>CAXXFQ010000001.1:0-21258 GCA_963674475.2 Thermoguttaceae bacterium
AAAAATGTCCTACTTGGCATCAGCAAACGTGGAGACAGCTATGTACGCAGTCTCATGGTTCACGGTGCACGTGCTGTTGTCACACAGGCGATCAGAAAGGATGACCCTTTCAGTCGGTGGATTAACCGGATTCGCAAGGAACGCGGCTGGAACAAGGCGTTATTGCAGTAGCCAACAAAATGGCGCGCATAGGATGGGCCATTTTGAGACATAAAACCAGCTATCGACCTTCGTCAGACGGACTCGTTGGCTGATAACAATAGCAGTTTAGGAGGTATCCCACCATCAATTGCGACGGCTCAGTATCGAGCGATGACACAACAGGTTAGACCGGCGTATCGAAACCTGACGTTTCCGGAGGTTTAAGAAACCGACCATCCGATAAGGACGATACGCGCAGATTTCATCGAGGCCCAAGAGATTAAGTTACTCTTACAAAGAGGCCGGATATACGACAGCAATTCTGTCCCTGTCATCACGAAAAAAGCCCTTGCAAAAAAGGGGGAGACCATATACGGAAAGTCTAACTCGTAACTTCCAGGTTTTCAGGTTGGAAACGAGCAATTTTCGTTGTGCAAGAAAATCAAGGACTTGGGCGGAGGCGTAGTCTTTACGCGCACAAACAAGTCCGCAGATTGACGCTGCCACAGCGGAAAAGGGCCGTTTCCGGATGAAAACTAACTACATCTGTCCAACCAGATTTATGAACCAACCACGCGACCGGTAATCGAGATCGGTCAGATCATCTGAGAAATCAGTAAAGTTGTAACCACCTCCGAACTTGAAGTTTTTATTGAGGTGGCGATAAAGCCCCAACAGCATACCGCCTTGGCATCCTCTGCCGCCATCACCTTCAGCCAACGCCCCTCAACCAGGGCATCCAGGACTTGAGAATATGGATATCGCCCCGCGCCACCACCAGATGAGCATCAGACTGGTACCATTGAGAATCACCGTCACCGCTACGATCACTGATTTCACTGTGCCGGAAACCATACTTACCGCCAACCGACACCCAGGCAGCAGGTCGTAAATCGCATCGACAGCCAGAACATGACTGCGTTGGGCGTAATCACTGAATCGCTCCCGCTACCCACATCCCCACTACTCGGCAGATCAAACAGATAAGTATATTTAAACAACATATTAAAGCGTTCGTACAGAACCGGTCGGAAGGCATAGCCTACCGAAGCTTCAATATATTCTGCGTCATACTCATCGCCAGCATCCGTATAAGAGATCGACCCATTGAGTTTACCAATAAGGCGCCAGTCCGGCGAGATCTGATAGCCGACAGAATTACGCATCAGCCAGGTGATACGATCACCCGAGCTGGTGTTCTGATCCTGACGCCACTCAACATTACCTGCGTACTTGTTTTTACCGGCGGCATAGCCTGCCGATAAGGACAGGGCGACGCGGTCGATATCACTGCTGTCATCGGAAGTCAGGCGCCCCTGTTCAGCCTTAACCCCGAAGTTCCAACGATCCAGAGGAGCGAGGTCGAGGCCGAAGGAGTGGATCAACCCAGCTTCCTCGCCGTGCTCATAGGACTCTTCAGCATAGACGGCAACCGAGTCGCTGTAACGGGTGCGACCACCACTGGTCAGTTTGCCCTGCCGACCACGGTAACCGTTATCGGTACGGTCCGACGACAGAGTATAGCTCAGATACAGCTGACTACGCTCACTGACCCGCCAGTCGCCCCCTAATTGGCCCCCAGGCCGCCACTGCCTCCCGACAGTTCGCCATTTAAGCGCAAGGGGTCAACAACCTTGTAATCCCCCCCTAAACCAAAGCGTTCCGTTTACGGTCGCCGTCACGCAGTACCGTTCCCTGACCAAAGCCGTAGATACTCCAATCACCATCATCCTCATCGCTACCGGGCCGATAGCCAACCTCTAAAGCCAGGTCGCCCACGACTGCCGGTATCGTTGAGCTGGAACCGGAGACGGTATCATAATCATCAACGCGAATACCGCTCGACACCCGCCAGTGTTCGTCGCCTATAGTCACCGCGCACATTGGCAACCAGGGTATTACTGCTTTCAGCATCTTTAATATCCGCCTTAGCGGTCATGGTCAGGTCTTCGGTCAGGGGTGCTTCGACCGTAATCCCCGCCTGATCGATATCCTCGGTGGTCCACTCCCCCGGAGCCGAATAGCCGGCCTGGCGCTGTTGCCAATAGCCTTCGGCTTTCCCTTTATGACTGGAGATCGCCGCCAGATCGACCGCACCTTCGACCCGCGCGGCTAGAGCATTGACATCTTCACCAGAGGTGGAGGTGTAATCGTAACCTCGGTACGTGAACTGCTGTAGCCACTACCCGCCCCGTCTGACTGGGCGAATTCGCCGCGCAGATAGGTACCAGCACTATAACGCCAGGTCATATCAGCACCGGCCAGGGTCTGTTCGGTGGCGTCGGAACCCTGCTTATAACCGGTTAGACCAAATTGAAAATGGTTCCCCAGCCACTGGCTCCAGCGCCCCCCCATGGTCATGTTATCCACCTCCTCCAGGTCGGGTGAATATTCGTAGGTCACGACCAGATAAACGGATTACCAACCAAAGACGAAGCTCGCACCAAATCACTGTCGTCAGCTGTCGATGGCAATGGGCTGCTGAGAAGCACCCGTCCCTGAATACTATTGATCTCGTAATCCTTGCCAGCAGTGAGTTGATTGGTCTCAAGAACCAGCCCGGAATCCCCATCGCGGACCTCAACCCAGACCTTTTCTGAACCGGCGGTAATGTCCATATGGCTCAGGTAGTAAGGCTGCCACCGGTGCCGCGCAGATCGTTACGGGCATCGAGGGTCCCCGGATCGCCGGCAAACAGATCGATCTTGCTCTTTTTCTGACCAAAGGAGGTCTGATCGCGCGAATGCCAGTTAACCTCGGCTCCATACATGGAACGGTTAAAATTGACCAGTTCGCTCTCACTCCAGCGGGTCTGATAACTCCCCCACATGGCAAAGGCATTATCGCTATTGACCTTGACGAAAAACTTGCCCCGAGTCGGTGCATCCTCTACCGTCGTCGAATCGTCACCGTAAGAGGGATAATATAGATCGGGATCAAGGCGGCGAATATAATAATAGGGATCCTTCTCATCAAAATTACTGAACAGACTTTTTAGCGGCTGATCCTGGGTATCGGCCGATGCCGTCAGGGTCCAGCGAGGATTCAGTTTCCCTTTAAGGTAAAAAGCCAGGCGACCATCGGCATAGAGATCGTTATCATAATGCTGACTGTCAGCAGTCACCAGGGCCGCGGGGCCACTCGTGCTGTTACGACCAGCCACCAGATCGGCAATACCGACATAGAACCAATCGTGCTTGGGAATCTCCAGATGGCGACTGAAATCCAAGTTCCAGCCGTCGTATCAACCTGCACTGTCACCAGCTGTTCTCCAGCCGGTAGAATCTGCTCAGCAGCAAAACGGCCGTTGGCAGCCAGAGGCACAGACAAGCCCATCACCTTGATCTGACTACCGGCCGGGATATGCTCGCCATTCACCGTTACCATGCCGCCGAAAACCGGAATATTGCGCAGGCGCAGACTGTTTTCACCGTAACCGATAAGCTCTTCCCGCTCGGCCTGCGCTGCTGTCGCCGGCGGCTCAACACGGTTATCAAGACGCAGAGGCTTAAGGGCGGTCTCATCGAAATGCCCCTCGGCGTCGTAGACCCGCAGCAGATAGTTCAACTGACTCGGACTCTCAGCATCGGCCTGCCAGCTGCCCCGCAGTTGAGAATCCAAGGGGACGATGGCCAGGGGCGTTGCCGTCGAAGCGACACCAGCCACAAACAGCCGGACTTCGGCCTTGCCGAACCACTGGCGGTAGTTACTGTAGCCGCGGAAAATAAGGGGCCGATTACGCTGAGCCGGATTGGTCACCGCCACGATATTAAGACGGCGACTGCTGCTACCGGCATCGTAACGCAGCTGGATGTCAGCCTGAGCCAGCCCCAGATCGGTACAACGCTGCAGATCGGGGTCCGTTGTGCCAGCGGAATCAAGGGGCACACATCGACACTGATACGAAAAGGAGCGGCATTGGCGGCATAGGCACTGGCCAATACCTCCTGGCAACTGCGCAGGGGCTCCACGGCAACAGGCGGCAGAGACGGAAGCGTCTCCGCCGGAGTTTCCAGAGCGTAGGAAATGATCAGTTCTACCCGCCGGTTGCGCGCCCTACCCTCCGAAGTGGCGTTGCTGACCAGGGGCTGGTCCGGGCCTGCGCTGCCAATGCGGAAAAAAAGTCGAGGCCGGTAACAGCTGCTTAAGAAAGTTAGCTGTTGCTTCGGCCCGGGCCAGCCCCAGACCATAGTTATCCCGGTAGCGAGCAGCGGCAGCAACGGTCAAGCGATCGGGATCGGTATGGCCGACGATGTCGATACTGATCTGCTTCTGATCCGCAAGTTTGGCCACCAGGGCCCGCAATTCCTGTTGCAACTGCGGTGTCAGCTCACTGTGCCCATAGCCAAATTTTTGTCCGCGACTGCTGTCGATAACCTGCTTGAACACCGTCCTGGGTGCCTCAGCCGGCGGAGCCACCGCAGTAGTGTCCGGCAGCGGCAGCAAAGTCACCAGCTGGCCATTGATCTCGCGCTCACTATTGCTCGGCAGATTATCAGGGCCGCGGCTTTCAGTTCTGTCGAAGCAGCGTCCATCCCCTAAAGTACTCTCGGCGCAAGAGCCGCAGGTACCCTCTTCGGCACAGAAAGAATCAGCCCACACTGGCGCTGTTAACGTCATAACAACAATAGCCACGATCAACCAGAGCCGCATCATTGGGCACCTCCTTTAGACTGGAGGTGTCTGCTGAACTGTTCCTCCTCAAACTGCAGGGAATAAGGTTTGTCCTGTTCCTGCCACTGCTTCTCAATAAGCTTGCGCACCGGCGCGCAGCCGTTTTCCTATCAGATCGGGTGGCTCGGCCTCGCGGTTATAAGCCAGGCGCACCACGCAAGGGGACCCCGCAAGTTGCGCCATCAGCCCCGGCATGGCCTGTTCCAGTTCGCTCCCTGGCTCACTGCTATCAGCAGCAAAGGCTGCAGCAGTCAATTCCACCCTGATAACACGGTGAATTGTTGCACCAAAGTTGATCTTGCCCATCTTACCCCGAGTCAACAGCACCGAACGCGGATTCTCCGAGGTAATGCGGTAGCCGCTGGGCAATGTCCGCTCATCCACCTTCATGACAAAATTCGAGCCATGAAGAGAATTCGGGACCATGGCGCAGGTAATGTGAAAGCGTCCCTGATCGTCGGTGGTAACCCGCAAACCACGGGCTGTGGCCAGACGCACATGAGGCAGCCCCGGCTCCCCCTGATCCTGATAGCCATCGGCGTTGCGGTCGTCAAACACCTTGCCAATGACATCGGCGCAATCAAACAGGGGATCCGGAACAACCCTTACGGTCGCCGTCGCCCGATTGGATACCTCGTTGTCGTCACCGCTGACCAGATTGTTGTAGGCCTGGGCACTATTGACATACTTGCCGCTTTGCACCCCGGAACCGACCACCAGCACCAGTTTGATAACCAAGGATTCGCCAGCCCCCCAACTCCAGATCGGGTCCAGGCGAGATCGCGGCCATGAACCTCCGGTGTCTGATGGACACCATCGATGGTGGCACTTCCGCTCTTGTATTTGAACCCTGGCGGAATCACATCATGGATATCGATATGAGACAGATCTGCCGCCAGCGTGTTAATCGCGGTAATGGTGTAAGGCACCAGCTGACCGATGGTGACATTGACCAGGGGCGTCGTCTTGACCAGGGTGATGGCATCATCGAGCACCGGATCGACGGGAATATGATTATTGACCACATCACCGGAGGTTCCAGGGGTCAGAACAAAGCTTAGATAATACTGGCTGGAGTTATAGCTGTCGGCAAACCCGCCTGAGGTCGTTGGACAACCTGTCGGCATCCTGAAGATCGACGGAAGAACGTTGGTGCCTCGGAACGATTCTGAACCAGAGCAGGAGATGGCGTAGCCGCCACCGTCGGGGTGTTACTACAGACCGGGACCATGCTTGAGGTCGTCGGGACATAACCGCCTGGCGGCGTGACCTCGAGGGTATAGCTACCGGCCGGGGCACTGGTCAGGAGAATAAACTGATAATAACCACTGCTGCCGGTGGTCTGGGAGACGTTAGCTGTTCCCCCAAGCAGATCACTGGCGGCATCGAAACCGGCCGGACCGCTCAGGGTTACGGTGGCACCAGAAACCGGCTCACGGCTAACTGAATCATAGACGATCCCGGAGGGGTCAAGGGGGAGATCCTGCCCTGAGGTCTCGACCCCGGCCAGCAACTGCAGGCCAGTGATAATTCCGTTGCTGACGACACCGTTGGGGTGGGACGGGTCTTCACTCAGGGGATCGCCGTAAACAGCACCACTGCTTTGTTCGCGAAAACGAACACTGTAGTAGGTCATTTCAGCGGCGCTGGTAGAAGGAACAATACCGGTTATGGTGTAATTGCCAGAGGCATCACTGCTTCCTGATGCCACAATGGTTCCGGTAGCGTTCATCACTTCGATGGTAAACAGTGGCAGATCGCCGCTGCTACCGTCGTTATCAGTGCGATCGTGATTGCTGTCGAGCCAGATGGTGCCACTGATCGAAGCCAGGCCAGTGCTGCTCAAGTCCAGGGGCGTAGGATCGTTCTCCCCGTCTTCATCTGGATTGCCATCGCCGTCGCTGTCCACGGTGCTTCCGCTATCGGATAAGTCTGTGGCAATGACGGTGCCGCCGGCGATCTGGGCAGTGGTCGCAGTAGCCTGGTTGTACTGGACAGCGTCAGGTAATCCGTTGCCGCCAAAATCCACCAATAAGGTAAAGTCGAGTTGACAGCTTTCGCCTGGCTGCAGATTGTCGCTTCCGCTCAGCAATCGCTGGTCCGTAATTCCATCGAAACTGCTGTTAGCTGTCAGCGTGCTGCCACTGCAGTTGCTGATGCTCACCGCCGAAGCAATTGTCAGGGCCGATGCCGTTGGAAAGGTGGCGGACAGATCGTCCGTGACCTGGACATTGGTTGCGGTGATACTGGCCGACAGATTACTGACGATAAAGCTATAGGGCACACTGATACTGGTGGTTGATTCCTGCACCACATCGCCTAAGTCCTTGGCCAGACCGATTACCTGGTCGGACAGGGTCACACTGGCACTGGCACTGATGCTGAGGTTGTAACTGGCCGTGGCCGTGGCGCGGTTAGTGAATACCCCACCTTCGGTAGGAGTAAAGCGGATAGTAAAGGAGACAACGCCACTGGACGGATTGGTCCCATAATCGGGCAGGCTGCTGCCCGCCGCCAGTAAAGTGACATTATCACCACTGCCGGTAAAATCGCTATCAAGGCTCAGAACTGCGTTATTGCTCGAACTGCTTAGCGTCGGCGCACTGGCTATGGTGTATTCCCCTGCGGCCGGGATTTCCTCATTGGTATAGGAACCAAAGGCGGAAAGACTGTCGCTGATCTGCACCTGGTCAAGGGCGGTCTGACCACTATTTTTCAGGGTCAGGGTAAAGGTGACCTCATAGCTGCCATCCTCCATATTGGTAACATCGCCCGCCTCCTTGGTTAAAGACAGTACCGGTAAAGGAATCGGGGTTGCGTCGTTCTCGCCATCCTCATTGGCCAGGCCATCTCCGTCACTATCAACGCTGGCGCCATTATCGGAAAGATCACTCACAGCAACATCACTATAGCTACCGGTCGAGCTGGCCGTCGCCTGGTTGTAATAGCTGGCGCTGGTATCAGCCGGTATAAAACGGACCGCAAAAGAGACTTCACAACTGGCGTCAATAGCCATGCTCGAGATAGACAACAGGTCGGGGTGGGAACTGGTGCCATCGTAGTTGGTAACGGCACTGCCACCGCTACAACTGCCGCTGATGGCCGGGGCACTGGCAATGGTGTACTGCCCTGCCACCAATTCAGCGCTACTGCCCCCGCTAACATAGGCGCCCCAGGTTGCTGGGCGAAGAATTGAGCTCATCGCTGACGGTGACCGTATCCAGACCTTCATCACTGAGATTCTCAACGACCAGACTAAATACCGCCGTATAGCTACCATCATCCTCAGCGCTGATAGCGGTCAGGTCTTTGGCCACGCCAATGGCCGCCGTGTATTCCGTCGGAACGACAGTCGGCTCATCATTGTCCGTCGGATCACCATTCTCATCGGGATCGGGATCGGTACCGGTCTGAGAATCATCATCCGTTGCGGTACCGCTATAGAAGCCGCTTGCTATCCCGGTTGCCTGGTTGCTGTAGCCACCGTCGGGCAACGGATCGCTGGGCATAAAACGCAAGGTAAAAGCAATGGTGCAGCTGGCTTCCGGCTCCAGGCTAAGAGCAGTTGCTAAGGTGTTATTGGTGTTGCCGTCATAACTGCTGACGCTGGCCGCGGAACAGCCGGTGCCTAAAGTTGGGGCGCTGGTGATGCTGTACTGACCGGCACTGAGCCCGGAACTTATCTCGGAGACATAGGTGCCGAAAGCCGGCGCACTCCCCGCCAGGGTATCGGTAATAGTGCCGGACGTTAACGGTTCGTTGCCATAATTGCTGACCACCACCCGGAAGGGAGCTGAGACACTACCGTCGCTGTTGATGGTAACGCCACTGTCAATGTATTTATTAATGGCGATCTGGGGTGTGAAGGATACGACCAATGGAGTCGGGTCATCCTCATCAGCACCGTTACTGAGGCCGTCATCATTGCCGTCAACATCGCTGCCGTTATCAGAGTCATCACTGACCTCAAGGGCGCTGCTGGCACCTTTGGCCGTGACACTGGCCTGGGTGTAATAGGTCGAGTTATCAGGCAGGGTACCATTGACCGGACGGAAGCGAACGCCGTAACTCAGGGTGCAACTGCCTTTAATCGTCAAGCTGGAAAGGGTCGCCAGGGTGGTCGTGGCAGAACCATCAAAGCTGCTGTTACCACTCTCATTACAGCCGCTCGGGGCAGAAATTATAGTGTACTGTCCATAGTCGAGTTCAGCACTACTGCCGCCGCTGACAAAGGTGCCAAAAGCGGTATCGGTCCCGGCCAGGGGGTTGGAGATGACAACATCACTCAGGGCCTCACTTCCAAGGTTTTCAACCAGGACACTAAAGCTTGCGCTGACACTGCCGTCACTAGCGGCAGCCAGCGTCTTGCCATCCGTCCCCCCATTGGTCAGAGCCTCAGCCAGACCAATTCGCGGATAGGGTACCGCCACAGTTCCCGAACCGTTCACCTCATCCTCTGTGTACATGCCGGTACCGGTAGCGGTCGCAGTGTTCATATAACTGGCCTGGTACGTCGGCATAAAGCGATAGCTGAAGGTCAGGGTACAACTTTCTCCTATCTCCATGGTTCCTAACGTAGCCAGGCTGTCTTCGCTACTCCCCTCAAAATAGCTATTGAGAGCGATATCAGGGTTAACTGTCTCATCGCTGTTCAGGCAACTGCCGGAAACCCCGTCGATTACGGTGTATTGTCCACCACTCAGAGTGGCGCTGGTCCCCCCCGGCATAAACGTGCCAAAGACAGCGTCAAGATCATCGCTGATGGTTACAGAGCTCAGCCGTTCATCGCCGCTGTTGGTGACAATCAGTTTGATGGGGGCAGTGACACTGCCGTCGTCTGCAATAGTCACATTCTCGTTAAGTGTTTTGCTGACGGTGATCGCGCCGCCATAATCAGGATCGACCGGAGTTGCATCGTTCTCCCCGTCCCTCATTGGCCTGATCGTCATTATCCGGGTCGGGATTGCTACCGTTATCCGAAACATCAGCAGGACTCTGGCCCGACAGCTCACCCATACCGCTAAGCGCAGCCTGAAGCTCATAAGCATCGGTGGGCAGGGGCTCGGTGGGCAGTACCTGCAGGGTCAAGGTCATCTTACAACTTGAGCCGGAAGCCAGGGTGGCAGCGCTGACCAAGGTGGTATCGTTCGCACCGTCGAAATTGCTATTGACACTGGAACAGGTCCCGCTATTCACACTATCAATGCGATATTGCCCATGGGCCAAAGCACTTGCGCCTGCGGGCATCAGAGCGCCCAAAGGGGTCAGATCGAGAATCGCGCTGACATCATTAACGGCTTCAAGGCTGAAGTTCTCCAGCACCAGAGTTAAGGTCGTGGAAAAGGTGCTGTCGGTCGTCGAAGTGGAGGGTGTCGATGCGGCCAGGGCGGCACCGATGCGGGCCTGGGGCACCTTGGCAAAGAGATAGCCCGTGGCAGTAACAGCATCGCCCAGAGGGATGGCACTGATGGTATCCGTCGCAGAAGCGGCGGTACCACCCGCCGATCCGGCGGTATCGGTACCATCATTGAGGTACTTTTCACTGACGCTGCCCAGGCTTAAGGTGTAGCCTTCGCTATCAGCTTCAGGTAGCAGATTGATGGTGAAGCTGCCGTCGCTGGCAGTGGTGGCCGTAGTTGAGACTGCGGTCCCTAAGACGCTGTTTCCGGCGATAGTCACCTTCACACCGCTGATGCCGGTATCGGCATCGGTGGTCAGAGCAGCATCATCATTAAAATCGCGAAACAGGGTACCTGACAGGGCGGAGGAGGTTACGGCGATACTGCCGCTATTACTGTCATTACTGCTGTCGACATCCTTGGAGCTGGTTGCGACACTGACGGTGTTTTTGAAGGTCTGAGGATTCGTGGTCACCTTGGTCACCCGCACCGGTACGGTAAGGGTGATACTGGCCCCGCTGGACACCGTACCCAGATCACAGGAATAAGAACGGCCTCCGGAACTCCCGCTGCAGTTGCTTTCCGATGCCGTGCCGCTATCAACGACGAGACTTGGCGCTCCGGTCAGGATCACCCCTGAAGGTAAGCTACTGCTCACCACGACATCGTCAGCTTCGGCCAGGCCATCGCCAGTATTGTTGACCACTGTCACCAGGAGTTCAAAATCATCCTCAAGGGGGATTTCGCTTATGGTGCTACCACTGGTATCAGCCGGGATGACCGCATCGACGGCCATATCCGCCTTGGTGCGCACGGTGGTCGTTTCTGTATCACTGTTGTTATTCGTCGCTGACTCCCCCGTCGCTTCGCTGGTTACCGTCGGAGTCACACTGGCTGAGATGCTGGTGATCCCCTTGCTGGCCCCTTCCATGGTCAGGGTGACAGCAGACGAACTGCCAACGGTAAGGGCATTGAGATCACAGGAAAGCGTGCTGTCGCCATCAGTGTAGGTACCGCAACTACCACTCTCCGTACTGATGCTGCCAAAATCCAGGCCATCTCCCGGCAGGGAAATGGTCAGGGTCGCCCCTTCCGAAACCGAAGGGCCGCGGTTGGTGACCTTCAGGGTATAGGCGGTAGTGTCCCCCACCGCTACCGGATCGGTATCATCGGTAAGATTGAGAACCAGATCGACAACCGGAGCATCAACGACAACATCAACTGAGGCGCTGTTGTTGCTGGTATTGGTTTCGAAGTCGTCACCCTGGGTAGTCGCAACACTTGCACTGTTTTCAATGTTGCTTCCATAAGTCACATCGTTGGGGCGGACAACGAGAGTCAGGGTCTGCTGACTGCCACTGGCGATGGAGCCAAGATTACACTCGACACTGGAACCCGATGTGGTCGCGCCAGCGGCCGGCACCGTTGCACAGCTGCCGGTTGATGGCGTGGCGGAAATAAAGGTAACATCGTCTGGCAGGCGATCAGTCACAGTGACATCAGCTAAAGCACTGGGCCCTTCATTACCGGCGGTAATAACATAAGTCACATTCTGGCCGGCCGGTATCGTGCTTCCTGAGGCCACAGCGGTAACGGTCAGATCCCCGCGTGGCAGAACGCTGGAGGTCACCGTACTGCTGTCGTTGTCATGATCCGGGTCGGCGGTGCCCAGGGACAGGATAGTAGCGGTGTTGCTGCGGGTTGAGGGATTATTCCAGGAGCTCGTCGAGCCACTAGGCCGAACCTGGACCGCGATGGTCGGACAGTCGGTTCCAGAGGTACAGGCGGCAAGACTATCTATCGTACAGCTCAAGGTGCGGCCAGAACTTCCGTAACCACTGGTACTGCAGGAGATCCCGCTTAGTTTATTGGCATCATCACTGATGCTGTAAGAGATAAATCCGGCCCCGGTATCCCCAACACTGCTGTTAATCAGGCGGGTTATGGTATCTGTGAGGGTAATAGCCTCTGAGGTGTCAGACCCGTTATTTATCAGTTCCAGCGTATAGGTGAGAATGTCACCAGCGGCGACGGTTCCCGATGCGGTTTTATTGATAGAGACATCGGCGGAATCCGCACTGATGCTACCGGATACATTGTAGGTGGCGCTGTCGCTGCCGCAGCCGCTATCAAGATTACAGTTGCCGGCACTGACACTGGCGCTGTTGGTAAAGGTGCCATCGGCAACAACGTCAGCCGTCATCACCAGAGCAGGGGTAGAGGCGCCGGCGGCCAGCGGGCTGGCCTCGGTATAAGTACGGGCGCAGGTCATGGTCTGACTGGTGGAGTCATTGTTGGTGATGGTTTCAGGAGTACATCTCCAGCCATCACCCGTGTAGGCGGTCACATTCATGCCGACAGGGAGAGTATCGACCACCTCCAGCTCACCATAAAAGCCGGTGGTTCCGTCATTGCTGACAGCAATGGTAAATTCAAAACTGTTATCGACGACGACCAAGGCCGGATTCGGACCGGTCTTGGTGATGGTCAGTTCCACCGTTGGTTCAAGGAGATTGACACCGCCATCAGTGTCACTGTTGTTACCTGGATCGGGGTCGTTACTGTCACTACTGACATAAGCTGTGTTGATGACCGTGGAACCGGCTTTCACAACAGTGACCGGGATGGTCACGCTGCCCAGGGAAATACTGTAGCCACTGCTGTTATCACTGCCCGTATAGGAGCAGGTTACCGTCTGACTGTCTGCGCTATCGATAGTGCAGGTCCAGTTTCCCTGGCTGGAGTTAAAGCTGTCGGTGTCGATCTCATAGGCATCTGGGAGGGTATCGCTCAGACTGACATTGGTCGGTGCATCGCCGCTGTAAGCGACCGCCAGATTAAAGTTAAAAGCAGCTCCCAGCAAGAGCGAGCCAGAGACACTGCGGGTCTTGGTTATCCAGACATCGCTGCCAGCCGCCACCGTCACATTCACAGTGGCGGTGTTGTTATCGGTTACCGGATCTTCGGCAGTTCCGTAGGGGGCGTCATCCTGCACACTGACCGATGCCGTGGCAGTAATGGTGGACCCTCCCAGCCTTGAGGCCACCCCGCTGACCGTACCCAGGGTATAGATCGCCCCCGTCGCGATACTGTCATCGATGAGGCAGATCAGGGTGTCATCACTATTACTGCAACTGCTGGGGATGGCAGAGACCTGAAAACCGGTAGGCAGGGTAAAGGTCACCTGCTGATAGGTGGCCGCATCCGGCCCATTGTTGGTCAGCTCCAGGGTATAGCTGAGATCGCTACCCGCAGAGACTTCCGTGGCTGACGGGGTCAAGCTCAGGGCGACATCGGCCCCGGCATCAACCGTGGTCGATTCATCAACACTGTTATTGCCCGTCTCGGTTTCGACCACGGTCTGTTCCGCGGTGGTGGTCATGGTCACCACTGCCGAGGTGGTAATAGTACCACTGGCAGTCGGGGTAATGCTGAAGGTCAGGGTCTGACTATCACCATAGACCAGGTCGCCGAGATCACAGGTCACAGTGTCATTACTACCGCTGACTGCAATGTAGTTACAGCTGCTGCCCGTATAGCCGTTGTAGGTGACATCCTCGGGCAGGGTCACGGTCAAAGCCGTCTCTGTGGCTGTCAGGTCGCCGCTATTACTGACTGTCATGGTATAGACCACCTCGCCTCCGGCGCTTACCGGGTCATAACCATCGTCACTGATATTCAAGACCAAATCGGGCGGTTCGACGGCATATGCAAAAGGTAGAGGTCCTATCAGAGTAAAAAATAGAGCCAGTAAAAAAAAAGAAAAGAAATTCAATATTTTCGAATACATAGAATTTTATTCCCAGTTAGAAAAAGTGAAGTCGAGAACCATTCCCACAGCTCTGACTGAGCAGAGCCGCATGACTTTTAAAGCGCGCCCCCCTGCCCTATGGCTGGATCTAGCTACCAGTAATGACTGGAGCTACCACGGCATGTTGTCGCTGTAAGAGCAGCAAAAGGATGGTGTCCTTGAATGCAGCAGACTGCAGTTAATGCGACAAACTATTAACGTTTAAGCAATAAGGAGATGTTCGCTCCAGGCGGGAGGGTCAACTTTAGATGACGGGAACAGAGAATTATTAGCAACCGTTGCAATTTGAGCATAGGCGTTCGAGAGGAGAGGAGACATCATTTGGGTTTCTCAACTTCTAGGGCAGAAAAATTAAAATAAAACAATCAAATATTTATAAACCGGCAGAATGATTAGCATAGATTAATCGCAAGAGTAAAGAGAAGAAACCTTCTGATACAATTTTTTTTTCAAAATAATCAACCTAAGTTGTTCCCAGACACATCCACAAGTCCCCCTCAGGTCAACTAGATTCTACCTGCAAGCGAAGATTATCCATTACAATAAAGGACTTTTCGGCTGTCCTCGCGAATTCGGAACAAAGCCTTTCAGATGCCAAACATGACATAGGGACATTCTTAATTAAGCTTCTCCATCACCTTGATAATGTGTATAATTATTCTCTTTAAGTAACCCAACCCATACAAATGAAAAGGAGGAAACACACGATGCAACGCATGCGACGTCTACTGTGCACTACACTGGTTATGTTTTTTCTAACCAGTCAAATTGCATTTGCAAACAAGTACCAGGAAACCATCAACATTTACTCAAATTCACAGATTGTTCGCCCCTATTTTAACTCGGCATATGGCTACGCTATCTTCCCGCTAGTTGGCAAGGGGGGCTTTATTATTGGCGCCTCCTATGGCAAAGGTCGGGTTTATCGCCAGGGGCAGTTAGTCGGTGAAGCCACACTGGCAAAAGCATCCGTCGGTGCTCAGCTTGGTGGGCAGGCATTCAGTGAGATAATCTTTTTCCAAAATCAGGCTGCGTTTGAACAATTTACCAAGACCAAGTTTGTCTTTGAAGCCAGTGCTTCTGCAGTTGCGATCGTCGCCGGGGCCCAGGCGAAAGCCGGACCTGACGGCTCAACAGCCAGCAAAAGCCTGAATACGGCAAGCGCCGATCAGGCAGGTTCCGGGTACCGCAACGGCATGGCAACCTTTATTCATATTAAAGGGGGCCTCATGTACGAAGCAGCCATAGGTGGCCAGTCATTTGAGTACAAAGCGCTCTAGACCCTATTAGAGAAACTACATCATTTATAACTGAGCCGGAATTCAGCACTGCTGAATTCCGGTTTTGCTTTTTATAAACAACATGAAGTACCGATTCAGAGCTTGGGAGAAAGACAATCCTGCTCAGCAGAATCATTACGCAGTCAATCACCAATACAGGTCAAAAAAGTTTCAAAAACACCAACAAATCATCGTCACGCTGTTGCGAAATGTACCGATTTTCTTCATTATAACTAAAGAACCAAGGGAAAATATTTACAGATCTGGACGCTTATTGTCAGCGTCTTTTTTATTTCATCATGTTCACTTGTTTTTGCAGTATGGCGCGCTGCGCCGCAAGGATCGTATTGAGGATAGTACACTTATGAATGCTGCCAGTCTTTTTGTTAAAGCTCTTGAAAATGAAGGAGTTGAAATCATCTATGGAGTTCCGGGGGAAGAAAATCTGGACCTTCTGGAAGCCCTGCGTCACTCCTCCATCGAACTCGTTCTTACCCGCCATGAACAGGGAGCCGCGTTTATGGCTGCGACCTATGGTCGCCTGACAGGCAAAGCCGGAGTCTGCCTGTCTACATTAGGCCCGGGGGCTACCAACCTGGTGACCGGTGCGGCCTATGCCCAACTCGGAGCTTTTCCGATGTTGATGATTACCGCCCAAAAACCGATCAAGTTAAGCAAACAAGGGCACTTTCAGATCATCGACATCGTCAGCATGATGGAACCACTAACCAAGTACAATCGCCAGATTGTCAACATCAACCTGATTCCATCCATGGTGCGCGAAGCCTTTCGGGTTGCTCAGGAAGAACGTCCTGGTGCAGTCCATCTGGAACTGCCGGAAGATATCGCCGCCGAAGCAGCAACGGATCGTACCCCACCAGTATTCCCTTTGAGCCAGGTTTATCGTCCGGAAGCCACCGATAAGGTCATCAGTGACGCAGCCGCAATGATCAAAGAAGCAAAGATGCCCCTGTTGATGATTGGTGCAGGAGGTAACCGCAACCGGGTCCGTGAAGCGTTGAACGATTTTGTTCAGAAAACCGGTATTCACTTTTTTACCACCCAGATGGGCAAAGGTGTCATTGACGAAAATAGTCCCTTGTGCCTTGGCACCGCTGCACTGTCAGACAAAGACTACATCCACTGCGCCATCGACCGTGCCGACCTGGTCATAAACGTTGGTCATGACGTCGTTGAAAAGCCGCCGTTCTTCATGGAGCATGGCGGCAAAAAGGTGATTCACGTCAACTTCAGCTCGGCGGTTGTCGATAATGTTTATTTTCCACAACATGAAGTTGTCGGCGATATTGCCTCCAGCGTCTGCCGCCTGACAGAACAGGTCGGACGACTCCCCCAGGGGTGTGAGTACTTCCAGAAAGTTAAGGCCCACCTTGATGAACACATTAAAATGAGGTCTGATGCCGATGATTTCCCGATCAAACCACAGCGCCTGGTCGCGGATGTCCGTAAAGTCATGCCGGATGATGGAGTCATCGCCCTCGATAATGGTGTCTATAAAATCTGGTTTGCCCGTAACTACCTGGCCTCTGAACCGAACACGGTGCTGTTAGATAACGCTTTAGCCACCATGGGCGCCGGTCTCCCCTCAGCCATGGAAGTTGCCCGTCTGTGGCCGGAACGCCGGGTCCTGTCCATCAACGGCGATGGTGGTTTTATGATGAACTGCCAGGAGCTGGAAACGGCCGTACGCCTTAAGCTGAACCTGGTTGTCATGATTTTGAATGACAGTGCCTACGGTATGATCAAATGGAAACAATCGGCTATGGGTTATCAGAATTACGGACTCGACTTCAGCAACCCCGATTTTGTCACCTTCGCTCAAAGTTTCGGAGCGAAAGGGCATCGCGTCAGTGCGACGCAAGAGCTGGTTGAGCTGCTGGAAGCTTGCTTTAATTCCGGCGGGGTTCACCTGATTGATGTACCTGTAGACTACTCGGAAAACTACGACGTATTAATCGAAGAGCTGAGCCATAACGTCTGCCTAATCTGATCGTTCAGCCCAATATTTTCCTTTTCCACGTTTCACAATATTGCCCAAAACGAAAAAAATGACCAAAAAGGTCATTTTTTTTCGTTTTGGGACTAGCCCTCATTTTCAAGCCCTAGTATATTGAGCAGTCTGTCTTAGAAAAATATGTAAAAAATATCGCATTCTCAGCAGCATAACTTCCCTATCCGCTGCAAGAATGACAATGAAAGGTCTGTCTAGAAATGAGTGGTTTGTTTTATCTTTCGTCCATCATCCTCGCCAACATCCTGGTTCATATGTTTGGCATTGTTACCCTGTTTGGCATTAGTTTTCCCGCCGGGGCGGTTGCCATCGGGCTGACCTATTCGGCCCGTGACTTGGTTCAGGAGCGTTATGGCAAATATGGCTGCTGGATCTGGATGTTGGCAGCAGCACTGCTTACCTTTGCATTTAACCGGAATATCGCGGTGGCCTCGTTAGCAGCGTTTCTCATTGCCGAGTTCTGCGACTGGTGGTTCTACACCAGAATGCCAGGCAGTGTTGAAAAACGGATGATACTCAGCAACCTGGTATCAACCCCGCTCGATTCCATCGTTTTCGTGCTGCTCGCCTTTGGTCCCGCCTGGCCGGTCATCTGGGGACAGACCCTGATTAAACTGCTCAGCAGTCTGTTAATCCTGCCCCTGTTCAAAGAAGGCAAGCTGCGCTTTCGCAAGTTACGTCCTGAATTTCAGCAAGGCTGATTCGACACATCAATTTATTCAACTTAAAAGCCCCTCAATCAGATCAGATTGAGGGGCTTTTTTGATCATACCTAGGGGATGACCGCGTACTACAGTTGTCCCCCCCCTAATACCTTGAACAAACTGACAAGGTTGGCCAGATAGGCCTGTTTTACGCTGACAGCTCCCTGTTGAGCAGAAAACAGGGAACGTTGCGAATCAAGAACGGTAAGAAAGTCATCAATACCGTTATCATAGCGCGCCCGAGACAATTCATAAGCCTTGCTGGTGGCGGCCACCAGGGCGTTCTGGGCGTCGAGTTGAGATTGATAAGTGCCTCGTGCTGCCAGTTGATCTGCCACTTCTCTAAAAGCTGTTTGAATAGCTTGTTCATACTGGGTTGCGGCAATTTTTTCACTGATTTCAGCCACCGCCAAACTCGCTTTCAACTTGCCCCGGTTGAAGATCGGAATCGTCAGTGATGGGGTAAAGTTCCAGGCATAACGAGCGCCGGAAGTAAGCAGACCGTCAAGGCTGTCACTGGCTAACCCCAAAGACCCGGTCAAGCTGATGGTTGGATACAGGGCCGCACGGGCCGCCCCGATATCTGCATTTGCCGCTTTCAACTGGTGCTCAGCCTGACGGATATCGGGACGAGCCAACAGAACGTCAGACGGCAAACCGACCGGCAGATTATTCATGAAGCTGATGCTGTCAATGCTCTCGGCATTATTCAACACATCATCAACAGCTGTTCCGGCCAAATAGACCAGGGCATTTTTATCCTGGGCCACTTGACGGGTGTACTGGGCAATGGAAACCCGGGCACTCTCAACGGCTGTAGCGGCCTGGGCAACATCGAGCTGAGTCGCCGAACCGACATCATACTGACGCTTGATAACATCGTAGGTATGTTGCTGAGTGTCGCGGGTTTCTATGGCTAATTGCAACAGCTTCTGATCAGCCAGATAACTGAGATAAGCATTGGCCGTTTCAGCAATCAGCGAAATCCGGGCACTGGCTAATGCTTCTTCGGTTGCCAGGTAGGTTTCCAGAGCCTCCTGATTCAGGCTCCTGACCCGACCAAAGAAATCGAGCTCATAGGAGGCCAAAGCAATATTAGCACTGGTACTGGTATAGGTGTACCCTACCCCGGTTGTACTGGTATCATCCGGGACCCCGGCCCGTGATGCACTGGCGTTGCCAGTGATTGTCGGGGTGAGATTGGTCTTTTGAATCCGGTAGGCCGCCTGGGCCTGTTCAATGTTCAGAGCGGCGACCTTCAGATCCCGGTTGTTTTCCAGTACCCGCTCAATCAGTTGCTTTAACGGCCCTGACTGAACATAAGTCTGCCAGCTAATTTCACTGGGAACCCCGGCTTCATTTTCCAGGTAAGATTCCCCGGCTGGCCAGTTTTGCGTAACCGGCAGTTTCGGCTGCTGATACTTGGGGATCATGGAACACCCCGCCAGAAGGAAGCTCATAGCAATAACAGATATAAATTTATTTAACATGGCTGACCTCTTTCTCTGCCGCCCTCTGGGCTTTACGCTTTCTGGTCATGGACCATTTCTCAATAATGATAAAGAACATCGGGACAAAGATAATCGCCAGAGTTGTCGACCCGATCATACCACCGATAACCCCGATACCAATGGCATTCTGACTGGCAGAACCAGCTCCAGTAGAGGTAGCCAGTGGGGTAACCCCAAGAATAAATGCCATAGAAGTCATCAGAATCGGCCGTAACCGTTGTTCAGCGGATAACATGGCTGAAACAATAACACTGCGACCACTTTCGTACAGACTCTTGGCAAATTCGACAATCAGGATCGCATTTTTAGCAACCAGACAATAGTCGTCAGCAAGGCAATCTGGAAATAAACGTCGTTGGACAGGCCGAAAAATGTCGTTGCCGCAACGGTACCAACGATCCCTAAAGGAACAATCAGCATAACCGCAAACGGTATTGTCCAGCTTTCATACAACGCTGCCAGACACAAGAACACGATCAGCAGTGAAACGGCGTAAAGCATGGTGGTCTGCGACCCGGCCAGACGCTCCTCATAAGAGATACCCGTCCATTCGATACCGATACCAGCAGGAAGTTTCTGAGCCATTTCTTCAATTGCAGCCATAGCGACACCAGAGCTGACGCCTGCCGCCGGGGCCCCCTGGATTTCCATGGAACTACGCCCATTGTGACGTTCCAGGCGAGGAGAGCCATACTCCCACGCGCCACTTACAAACGAGGAGAAAGGAACCATATCATTGTTGTCGTTGCGCACATACCAGCGCTCCACATCCTCAGGCAACATGCGATAAGGAGCATCACCCTGCATGTAAACCTTCTTGATCCGGCCATCATCGACAAAGTCATTGACATACGAAGACCCCCAGGCAATGCCTAAGGTATTAGTAATATCGGAGATAGAGACTCCAAGGCCGAAGCCTTTTCCTGATCGATATCCAACTTGTATTGCGGGACATCGGACATACCGTTGGGACGTACATTGGTCAGGCGGCTATCCTGAGCAGCCATACCAAGCATCATATTACGTGCCTGTAACAGGGTGTCATGCCCAAGGTTTGCCTGGTCGACCAGCTTAAAGTTAAAACCGCTGGCATTACCCAACGCCGGAATCGGTGGCGGAGTAAAGGTATAGACATTGGCATCTTTAATACCATTCATAATGAACAAGCGTACAAAGGCTCGCTGAGCAATAGCCTGGGCCGTTTGATCGGGCCGTTGCGCTCACCCCAGTCTTTCAGACGCACAAAACCAAGACCAACATTCTGTCCCTGACCAGCAAAACTGAAACCAGTCGCCGTAAAGATACTTTCGACATTTTCTTTTTCCTGGTTCAGGAAATACTCCTCAACCAGCTTGGCACTTTCCCGCGTCCGCTCCAATGTTGCCCCAGGCGGTGCCTGGATCATCAACATCATTATGCCCTGATCTTCATCAGGCAAAAATGCGGTTGGCAGGTTTTTGAACATGTACATCAAACCACCAACCACAATCAGGTAAATCAGAAAGAAACTGATAGAACGAGCAGCGACAAAACCGACACTCTTACGATAACCGCGCTTGCCACTTTCAAACGTCCGGTTAAACCAACCAAAAAAACCACGTTTTTTGAGATTATGACCTTTTTCAACCGGCTTGAGCATGGTCGCACACAGCGCCGGGGTCAGGATCAAGGCCACCAGAACCGAAAGGGCCATGGCTGAAACAATG
>CAXXFQ010000002.1:0-3673 GCA_963674475.2 Thermoguttaceae bacterium
GTGCCTCCGTTTCACGTCATGACGACGTGGTACTGGAATGCGGGAGACAAGGAAGTGTACGCGATCGTCTCCAGCTCACTCATCATGGGATACACCCCCCGCATCTGGGTCATCGGCGTGAACGACTGATCCAGAGTGCAGCCGGTTCCCACATTGCGCCGCATCCGACGTACCCGGCACGCTGGCGAACGAGCCAGGCCATGGGCTCCCGACCGGACCAGACGTCGGGAGGGGCGTTCCTGGCCCGGGCCGGTCGGGCTGCCCCCTACCGGATCGTGACCCCGAGAGGATCGCTCACCCCACTCACACCATGCGGCCCCAGTGTGACGGCGACCGCGTAGAACCGCTGGCCCCGGAGGGCCAGCAGGTTGGGAAGCGCCACCTGCGGGAATGCTTCGCCGGCCGTGGTCAGGTAGCCCTGGAAGTTCTGGAAGATGCCCGAGCCCAAGAGCGAGGCGAAAAACAGCGCGTCGGGCTGGAGGTGGATGGTCCGGCCGGCGATGGCCAGGCCCGGCCGGAATCCGAAGCTCAGCGCCGCCACGTAGGGCGAACCCCACTGGCCGGGAAACGACAGGCGAAAGCAGAATGGCTGGCCGACCCGGGCCGGGCCGAGCGCCGTCAGGTTCCGGCTGCCGATCACGGTGGCAGCCCGCGCGTCCTCGAGGCCGTTCAGGTGGACCAGGGTGGTGATGGCCTGAGCTTTCGCATCGAACTGGAACAGGTAGGGCTGGTACGGCGGGATGGGGGATGGACAGAAGCAGCCGGCCACCGGGAAAAGCCCGGTCGTGGGGTGGCGGTCCATCCGGCCGAGCCGCAGGGTCGAGGCGGCGTGCGCCCAGACCGTGGTGAGCACCGGATTCGGGACGTTCAGATTCACCGACAGGAACTGGTTCGCGGCGCTCACGAGCGTGTGGCCGCTCGTCGGGTCCGCGTGCAACCCCACGTATTTGGCCACAGGCAGACCGCCGACCCGGTGCACAGTGGCGGGGGAACCGACCAGCCTCAGGCGATAGACCGAGCGCATGTCGCACGTCACCAGATCGCCGGTGCCGAGATCCGTGGCGCATGCGCCCAGCCCACCTGTGAAGCCGCGATAGACCGACGTGAGCGTGCCCTGGGCGTAACTCCAGAGCGCGCCGTTGAACATATCGGCGATCCACGGGGTGCCGTGCTCGTCCACGTCGAACGAGCACGGATG
Organism: Thermoguttaceae bacterium; assembly: GCA_963674475.2. Taxonomy (GTDB): domain Bacteria; phylum Planctomycetota; class Planctomycetia; order Pirellulales; family Thermoguttaceae; genus CAXXFQ01. The sequence goes on from CAXXFQ010000002.1 coordinate 1,199, forward strand.
GCACTGGAAGCTCTGAAAGAGCGAGGTCACGGTGCCGTCCGACGCCACCTGGATGGCCTCGCCCGCGTACAGGCTGCTGCCCAGCACCCAGAGGCTCTGGTTGTCGGGCGAGGGCGCCACGAATTGCGGCGAGAACAGGGTGCCGATCATCATTGTACTGATCGTATACACCGCGCCGCCGGGCCTCACGCCAAGCAGCACGTCCGAGGTCGCGTCGTTTCCCACCACGGCCACGTCGCCGGGCTGGTACTGGCTTTCGAGGTCCGGGCCGGCCAGACCCAGGACGAGCAAAATGGCCGCGAACAGGTAGAACCTGGACTTCATGAAAACTCCTCCTTCGATGCACACGCCGGACCCCGGTTTTCTGACCTGGCCGCGCAGATCCAGCCGGTGCCGGCCGGAACCTCGCGGTCAGGGTAAGACGAGTCAAAGGAGATTTGCCTTCAGGAAAAAAAGGGTGCCGTTGCGATACGGAATCGCACTAACTTGTCCACAGACGCGGCGGTGATTCTCGCCGGCTACAGCGCGCGGACGATGGAAAACCCCATGGACGCGAGATCATGAAGAGAAGATCGCTCCTCATCGCCATGGCCTTCGTGGTCGCAACGCTGGCACTGTTCGTCTTTCCCTTCGTGGCGATCGTTCTGGGTATCGAGCCGGTCATTCACAAGTACGACTACGTGAGTTCCGACGGCGGTTTCGAAGCTTTCGAGTGCCCGGAGAAAGGACGTGGCTTCGAATCCGTGGTCGCAGCGTTCAACGACTACCGGAACGCCTCGGGCCATACCCACGTCATCCTGTGGCGAAAAAGCACACGGCAGTGGTGGCGCTTCTGGCGCTGGCTCGACTATCTGGTGCACGATCGATGGAATTGCCCGGTTGCTACACAGCCGCCTGGGATACAGGCGCTCGGGATACAGGAACCTCGGAAGCTCGATGGACCGAGCGAACCTGCTGGACCGGTCTGTTCGAGATCGCACGAAACCCGTGTGTTCCGGACGTGGTGCACGGGGAATTCGGGCCGTGTACAGCCTCTCGCAGGCCTTCCGGCCGATCCCGGGTCGCGGCACGGATGTTGCTTTCGCCTCACATTCGCTCGGCTCCTTCCCACCCGAAAAAACGGAGAAAGGCCCATGAAGCGGATCCCTGAGATCGCGGCGAATCTGATCGGATACGAGGCTCCGCAACGGATCACCGGATCGTCACTCGCTCCGCTTCCATCCACCGACCAGACAGAGGGAATCGCATCCGTCCATGACTTTGCGTTCGTACTTCGTGAACCCCGGGTCCTCCCGCATTCTTCTCAGATCGACCTGCCGCACGAAACGCCTGCCTTCTCTCGTGCATTTCAATCGTATCGTACATTCACCAGACAGCACTCGAGCATACGACTCTGACCCCATGCGGACCTCGATCAGTCCGCTTTCGATCACACGGGACTCGAGCCTGGTCTCGACGCCAGAGTCCTGCAGCACCGCCTCCAGATCAAGCGGCTTCAGCTTCCGATGGCGTTCCACGATTCCCCTGAGCATCTCGTCGGTCACGGTTTCTTTCGATATCGTGGACACCGCGATCGACTCGCCGGTCAGGAATGGCGGATACACGAGCAGGTTGCTTTGCGACGTCTTGCAGCCCCAGAAGAAGGCCGACACCAGCGCCAAGGCCGATAGCCAGATGTAGTTTGCGCTCACGTCCCTACTCCGTGCCTGGTTCGCCGAGCAAGACAACCATGTCCATGGTTGAAAGGAAGCCATGTCCGGGGCCCCACAGGTCCTTGATAGACAACACCACCGGGAACCAGGTAGATCCGCCGTCAGCGGAGTAGAATATGACTGTCAGCCTATCATCGAAACCCGTCCCGATCACTTTACCCAAAATATCAAACCGACCCGACCCTTCCCTCCGAGTCGATTCCCACATCCCGACCGTTGGCGGATCTTGATCATAGTATCCCCCACTCGTACTTACCACGATGTCCTGTTCCCCGAGCTCCGGTCCCGTCCAGATCGGGTGAAGGGCATCGCATGCGAACAGGAAACACGACCCGAGCGTCATCCAGATCACGCAACGACTTCTTCGCATGGTGTTGCTCCACTCTTCAGAACCGACCCCTGGACAGCTTGGCGCCTCCCGCTCCACGAATGCGTTATCCACGTGCCGGAGACCGTAGCAGCCGCACGGCCGGAAATCAATCTGGTGCTCTCGATCGACATCGAGGATCTGGACACAGCGGCGGACCGCATTCCCGGTGGAGCGTGAACGAAAGGCCAGTACACGAAAACGCGTTCGCCGCGCATGGCCTGACCAACGGTACGCAGAATCAACCGGCTTCCCCCGTGCCCATCGGCCGCGTTCGGTTTACAATGGCCGGGATGAACCGGAAATACACGCTCGTCCTGATCCTGTGTGCCTGCCTGGCCGTGGCCGGCGCCGTGGCCACAGGGATCGCACTGGGCCCGAAACTGGAGCAGAAAC
>CAXXFQ010000003.1:0-9632 GCA_963674475.2 Thermoguttaceae bacterium
TAAAAAAAGCATTCTGATTCTTATCTTTTTGTCTTTGATTCTGAACGGGCCGGCGGCCGGAGACACTGATGCATCACCCAGTCCGCAGCCGGAAAGAATCATACTCAACCTCACCCAGAAACCGGCAAATGAACAGGCTGTAACCTGGAGAACCAGCGCCAGGCTGGAGAATCCTTTAGTGGAAGTCGCCCGGGCCGGAAATGGAGTTGATCTGGAAGATAATTCCTGGGACATCGCGGCCAAATCCGAACCGGTAAGTATTTCCGATTCCGAAACCGCATGGTTTTATTCGGCTGTCATCAGGCGCCTGGACCCAGGGACAACTTATAATTACAGGGTTGGATCAGAAAATAACTGGAGCGAATGGATTTCATTTACGACCGCTCTTGATACCTTTGAACCTTTCACGTTTGTTTACATGGGTGACCCCCAGGTGGGGCTTCGATCCTATGTGCCACGGCTGTTCAGACAGGCTCTCCGGTCAGCTCCCGATGCCCGGATATGGCTTTTTGCCGGTGACCAGGTTAACGTGGGAGATTCCGACGAGGAGTTTGGAGACTTCTATGACGCTGGAAGCTGGATGTTCCGGTCAATCAACATCCTGCCGGTGGCAGGCAACCACGAGTATCCCAGGTCCGGTCTTCTCCTGACCCGAGCCTTAACACCCCTCTGGAGGCCCCACTTCACGCTGCCTGAAAACGGCCCTTCGGGGCTGGATGAGAGCTGTTACTTCGTGGATTACCAGGAAGTTAAATTTATTATTCTCAATGGAAGCGAAAAGCTTGTGGAACAGAGAGACTGGCTGGAAAAAGTCCTCAGGAAAAATTCAGCTAAATGGACAATCGTAGCCATGCACCAGCCTATATACAGCACCGGAAATGAAAGAGACAATCCGGAACTCCAGGAGCTGTTCCTGCCTCTTTTTGACAAATACAGGGTTGACCTGGTCCTGCAGGGACATGACCATACCTATGGACGAACCTATCCGCTGAAGGAAGGAAAGATTACAACTGCCGGGGATAAAGGGACAGTCTATGTCGTATCCTCCAGCGGTGAGAAATTCTACGAGCAGAATCCCCTGTACCTGGGACTAATGGCCAAAACACTCCTGGATACCCAGCTTTTCCAGGTTATCAGGGTTGAGAAAAACTCCATTCATTTCAAGGCTGTCACCGTGAATGGAGAGGTAATTGATGAATTTGCGGTGAGGAAATAGCAGTACAAAGTTAAAAATCTCGATTGTTGTCGCTATCGAATGACCGTTGAGGAATCGACACCAACCCCCTATACCGATGCCGATACCGGTCTTAAATTCGAATATCACAGGTCGAAATTCGTAATGGCCCGCTAATCTTGAACCTTGATTCTTGAATCTTGAATCAGCTTACCTGAGACTTGCCGCTGCTCATAGGCATCGCGCACCACCTCAGTGCCATAGATCCTTTCCAGTTTCCTGACGATGAAATGCCCTTCCGCTATCTTCTGGAAATGGGTTATGAAAGCCCCGTTAACAACAGCACCGCCTACAGCTCCGATTGCCGGGACGGCCATGGCTGCCGCTTTTTCAGAAACCACTATCCCAAACCTCGAGGAAATGGCTGAAAGGAACCGGACCATTACCGGGGCGCCTTTCTGGGAAATCCCCCTCTGGGCCAGATGTTTCGCGGCTTCAGTAACCGAGCTGGCCAACAGGGACCTGATGGCGAAATAACCGGTTTCCGAGGCATCGTCCTGGCTCGACCTTCCGCCCAGGGCAAACACCTCCAGGCAGGAGAGCCGGGCTTCCATATCCTCCAGGTCCTCTCCCTGGCTGCGGGCGATGTCGGCAATGGACCTCAGCATCATGGCCGTGGAGATCGGAAGTTCCACTACCAGGCCCGGAAGGCCCATGGCTCCTCCGCTGGCCCCGGTCGCGATAACCGCCCATTTATTGAAGCGGGAACGGTTTCGCACCCCTTCCGAGGTCTTCTTGTGAAGCGAAAGAACGGCAATGGAGAGGGCTTTCTCCAGGGAAACCCGCACGGCCTTGTCGATGGATTCCGCCCATTTATCAGGAATCATCTTCAGGCTTTTTTCCAGGGGGGCACCGATCATATCGGTTATCCTGGCGGCCAGTCCCGGACTCTCCAGCAACTGCCGGGCATTATTCAGTTCACTTAAATGTTCCGGTTCCATTTGCATATCAGAATCCAGATGACATGTCGTCAGACTATCCTATCGATATTTCAGGATTGAGAAGGGGCTGTTTCCCTGGTAATGGGGGAAACAGCCTTTTTCTTTCGGGAAAAAACAGCGCTCCTGACCCTAGACAGAGAAAAGCTGTTTCAGCTTATCCAGGTACATCGGGCATTCCTTGAAGGGGTCTCCGCTGCCCTCATATTCCAGTGCAACCCAGCCCTTGTAACCGGCGTCGAGGATGATATCCCTGAATTTTGATAAATCGGCCAGAACCTTTGTGTCATTTTCATAGACCTCGATCTTAATCTGTACGTTTACCGCCAGGGGGGCGGTAATCTTAAGGTCTTCGTAGGGATTCCGTCGATAGTTGCCGGTATCCAGGTTGGCTCCGAAATAGGGATGCTCACCTACAAGCTTACAAATGGCCATATGATCTTCAGGCAGGGCGGTAATGCCACCGTGGTTTTCCAGGCCGAGCACTACTCCTCGCTTCTCAGCGTGGTCGAGTACAGCCTTAACCCCGTCGGCGGCCCAGGTTATCACATCCTCCTTTTTGGCTCCTTCAGGGGCGTTCCCGGCGAATATCCTGACATGTGGGGCCCAGAGGTCCGCGGCATAGTCGATCCACTGCTTAACCGCTTCTATTTCGCTGTCTTTTTCCGCCCCCGGAGGCTTGCAGAAGTCATTCCGGATGGCAGTCCCTGAGATGGATACGCCATTGTGAAAAGCACGGTTGCGAAGCTGGCGCAGGTAGGATGAGTCAAAACCTTCCTTGAAATAATAGGAGGTAAGTTCAGTCCCGTCCAGGTCCATTTCCGCGCACCAGTCTATAAAATCAAATAAACTGTAATCGCCCTTTGTCAGGGCCTGACGCACGGAATAGGCAGCCAGGGAAAGCCTGATATTCTTCGAAGATGTCCCAGCTGCCTGCAGGGACAACGGCGAAAAACTCATCGCGCCGGCGGCAGCGACACTTGTCTTAAGAAAACTTCGTCTCTTCACGTTGATATATCCTCTCTTAAGTGTGGCCCTGATGCCGGGATTTCAGATCCCGGCATCAGGGATCATTTTAAAGAAAAACCTGGTTTTCAAAATGGCGTGTTTCGCCGGCTGAATGGACCCTGATAGCAGGCTTGTCCTGGTAAACGCAGCTATGCTGGCAGGCTCCGCAGCCTATGCAGAGATCAGCATTGACCCTGGGCTGTTTGAGCAGCACCGGCTCGTGATTTTCATCCAGCACTTCCACTTCCTCAAAATATATAGCTTTTTCAGGAAGGGGGCAATGCTCCTCGCAGACTATGCATGAACGGGCATAGGCCCAGGGAAGGCAGCGGCTCCGATCAAACATGGCCATTCCGATTTTCGTTTCCTGTTTCTCAGGTACGGTCAGAAGGGCGATGGCGTCAGTAGGGCAAACCTGGGTACAGAGCGAACAGTCATATTCGCAGTATCCCACGTCGTAATTAAGCACCGGCGTCCAGAGCCCTACCGGTCCGGCTTCGAACCAGGCTGGGTGAATGGCGTTGGTAGGACAGACCTTCATGCATTCTCCGCAGCGGACACAGCTGGCCAGGAATTCATCCTCTTCCAGGGAACCAGGAGGCCTTATCAGGCCGGGGCTGAATCGTTTTCCGCCTACGACTGGATTTACGCTGGCCATAACTCCCGCGGTCACTCCAACCAGGCCGGCACCCAGCACAGCCCTCCGGTCCATTCCGATTCTCTGCTTGCGGGGCGGGCTGAACCAGTCCTTCACATGCCTTGATACTGCATTATCCTTGATCCAGCTTACTGCTTTTTCGGCTGCTGCTTTTGGCGAGGAGGCCGCAATCTCAAAGGTTATACCCCGTTCAATGCAGCCTGAGCTGCAGGACCAGCAGTAAAAACATTCTGAAGGCTTCCAGCTCTTGCTGTCAGGATTTGCGGCGCCCGGGCATTCGGCAACACAAAGGCCGCAGTCACTGCAGGTCTCTTCATCCCTGACCAGCCTGACAACCGGATTACGCCCTATGATGCCGAGAAGGGCCCCGAGGGGACAGATGTACCGGCACCAGAACCGCATCCGGACCAGGTTCAGGAGCAGGATGGTAATCAATATTAAACCCAGCAGGAAGGACCCCCAGTAATATGGCTGGTCGGCAGGGAGAAAATGATCCTGCAGAAAACCGTATATCGGCTCTGTCACAATCGTTAATCTGACAGGCCCTATCCCGGGATCAGCAGCGTATATCCAGTCGAGAAAATCAACCAGGCCCAGGCTGACCAGAGGATAAACAACAAGCCCCACCCCCTTGGTCAAGATTGAAAAAGGATCAAACCACCCAATAAGGTTCATGCCCACCAGGGAGGAGCCAATCAGGGCAAATAGGATATAGTATTTCCACTTCAGGTGAGGAGTAAAAGCCCCCAGCGCGATGCGATCCTTGGGCTTACGGAGGGTCAGGGTGCTGAAAAACTGGTTCAGCGCTCCCATCGGACACACCCAGCCGCAGAACCATCGACCGAATACCAGGGTACCCAGGACCACTATCAATGACAGGAACAATGCGGCTGGAAGCGGTCCGGAACTGGCAATCCAGGTACTGAGCAGAACCAGCGGATTGAACTCGAAAAACAGAGACACCGGTCCGCCGGTCTGGTTAATGGGATAGTAGGCGGTTACCAGCAGCAGGTAGAAAAATAGAAGTACAAAGGCAGTCTGGGATATCCTCCGAAGCCAGACTACCCATTTATTCCTTCCTTTTACTTTTTTGGCCTTTGCGTTCATTTATTTTTTTCCCGTTAGACAGTTTGAATTATCGGTGTAAGCGAAGCGTAATCAGAAGTTCCAAGTCCTCTTTTCTGGCCTTCGGCGATGTAGGGAATCTCCATCGGATCCAGGTCGAACAGGGTAGCGCCGAAAGCATCAATTGCTACCTGGTCCACACCGGCTATGACTGTGTCCTGGCGGACTACATCGGCCAGATTTCCACCGATAGGACCATTTGCGGTCATGGTTCTAATGGCATCCATGATGACAAGGTCAGGCTTAAAAAACTGGGCCAGGTCGGTCAGGACTCCGCCCAGGTCCTGGTGGAAGCGATTGCGGTTTCCGCCACAGCAGCCCATCAGGTTCTTCATGCTGAGGGTAAGCTTGCTGAGGCCATGATGCTTGGCAATTGGCATATTAATAAATTTGTCTGCTTCAAGGACATCGGTAAAAAGCTCCCATTCCTTGATGATCTGGCCGCCAGGAATTTTTGTGTTTCTGAAGCTTCTTTTTCCGGGCAGGATAACCTCGGCTCCGGCTTTTTCGGCAGCTGCCTGAATGCCTGATTTGGGGTAACACTGTTCAGCCTTATGACATGTATTGTCCAGAACAACAACCTTTGATGCTCCAGCCTCACGGCACATTTTTACAACTTCGGCGACAGCATCCGGATTGGTTGTGGCGGCCTGCTCAGGAGTACGGTTCCAGGCGATATTCGGCTTGATGCATACTGTTTCGCCCTTGGAAACAAACCGGCCCATTCCGCCCAGGGCGTCAACAGCTGCCCGGACAAGAACCTGGGCCTCCTTGGCTATGCCGGCAGCATCAGCCGGGGAGGAACTGTACTTGATAATACTCATTTTGGAATCAGCTGATCCAAATAAGGATATGTCCCTGGTGAGTGTTATGGCGCCTATGCAGATCGCACCTGTTTTTATAAAATTTCTTCTCTCCATGATTCTATACCTCCGCTATTCCCGCCCGGAATCCTGATTCCAGGCATACAATTATCTCTAAAAAAAAGTAAAGAAATATTCCGGTTAATTATAACAACTGAAACAGGATCATACTGAAAAAAATGTCAGGGCGTTAATTAATCCCGGGAGTTTCCGGAATTCTGTTCCTTTCTTAGTCTCTTTACCATCCTTACTGATCAAATATTTGCATTTATGCTTCAGATTTAGCAGAAAAGAAAGTAGAATTAATTTTGGCAGACACATCGGATTAACTTGAAAATTGCGTATTTCCCGGCAGGCGAGCTGTTTCAAAAGCGGGAGATAGAGAATAATTGTTTGAAAAACCAGAATAAATTAGAACTATTAAAGCCAGGGATAGTAAATCATCTGGGCAACGATCTCAACCTGTTTCGCAGGTTCGTTTTATTAACCCTTTTCGTTTCAATCTCCCTCCTTGTATTCGCAGGTATATACTCCTTTTCCTACAGTAACACCAGGCTTCTCTGGTACTTTATGGCATTTATCCTTCCTTTCGAATTCTTTCTCCTGGCTATATATTCCTATCTCGTCAATCTCAGGAGCAGGGAATGGTCACTGGAGTGCATGCGGGACCTGGCCGATTTCTTCCGTGCGACCATAACCACTGTGTCCATGGCGATCGACGCCAAGGAACAGACAGAATACGGAAACATCCTCAAAGTCCGCGATGTTGCCCTGGAACTGGCCAAAAATCATCCGGAAAATGAAAAAATTGACATGGACGGCATGGCAATTTCCGCCCTGGTCCACGACATCGGAAAACTGGCAGTTCCTGAAGGAATCCTTAATAAGCCAGGAGGCCTTACCGAGGATGAAATTTCCAGAATGCAGAGGCATGCAAATATTGGAGCCGACATCCTTGAAACTGTTCCGTTTCCAAAAAGCGTAGCTCTCGGGGTCAGGCATCATCACGAAAGATGGGACGGCAAAGGATATCCAGCCTGCATCTCCGGCCGGGACATTCCCCTGGAAGCCCGGATCCTGGCAGTAGCGGACACCTATGTTTCCCTCAGATCTTCCCGTCCCTTCCGCCAGGCGTGGGAAGTGGATCCGGCAAAAAAAATAATTCTGACCGGATCCGGTAACGCCTATGATCCTGATGTAGTGAAAGTCTTCATTTCCAGCTTTAATACGATTGAGGAAATAGTTTCCAGAAAAACCAGTACCGACGGCCTTAATATTCTCGAAGAATCCAGATCTGACTACAGTTCTGAAACCTACGGAAAACCTTCCAACCCTTCGGCACTCTTCAACAGGATATCTTTTCCTCACAAGGAAATGCAGGCTGAATTCGAGATCACCCGCAACATGGGAAAAACTCTCAGCATGGAAGAGACTTCCATTATGCTGGCTACCTGGATCGAGAGGTTTGTCCCCTATTCCACATGTGTCGTGTACAGGTTTGACAGAGATCACCGCAATATCAAGGTCTATCATGCCGTTGGCAAATACCAGGTCCAGATGCAGAATATTTCCATTCCCGCGGGAGAGGGTATTGCCGGTAAAGTCGCTGAGGATTTAAAGCCCCGCTTCGGCTTGTCCCCGGCACCTGATTTCCCGGCTGAAAAAATGATAACGGGGTTGAAGGACTGCCTGGTTGTCCCCATGATGTTCAAAGATGAAATCCCCGGTAATGCTGACAGTGGAAAACCAATATTGATTGGTGTAATAGCCCTCTATTCAGAAAAAGAGGATTTTTTCACCAGGCAGCACCTGAGATTAATGACAACTATAGCGGAACACGCGGCCCGGGCTGTCAATAATTCAATTATTCACAATGAGACCAGAGAAGACGCCTTTACCGATTCCCTGACCGGAATGCCCAATATTCGTTTCTTCAATGCTTCCATTGAAAACGAAATCCACAGGGCCCAGCGATTGAATTATCCTATTAATTTCCTGATGATGGACCTGGACGACTTCAAGATGGTCAACGATGTTTACGGGCACAAAGAGGGTGACCGGATTCTGGTTGAAATCAGCGATCTCCTGAAAGAACAATTCAGAAAATCAGATATCTGCATCAGGTATGGAGGCGATGAATTCCTGGCTATTCTGCCTGGCGTGGGAATTCATACTACCGAGCAAACCATGGACCGAATCAATGCAGTATTTACTGAAACAGTGTTCAAATCCTCCAGTGGAGAACCGCTGCAACTCGGCATCAGTATCGGGGCATCCTCATATCCCAAGGATGGAACAAGCCCCGAGGTTCTGCTGGTCACGGCAGACCGCAATATGTACAGAAATAAAAATAGAAAAAAAGAGCTTAAAAAATCGTCAAGGCCGGAAGCGCCTTCCTCCTGATATTCAATTCCGGTCGGATGGCCAAAGCTGATAAAGGTAAATCCTATCCCTGCGCACCCCCGGCCAGTCTCGATTCAAGGGAATTTCAACAAGTGTCACATTTAAAACCATCTCCACTGGTAAGCATAATAATCCCGACTTTCAACCGGTCGCGATTTTTGCCCCGTGCTATCGAGTCGGTCCTTTGCCAGACTTTTCAGGATTTTGAACTGGTGATTGTCGATGACGGTTCAACAGATAAAACCTTCAGCATTGTTAAAGCTTTCAGAGACCCCAGGATCCGTTATGAATTCCAGCCTAACCAGGGAGTCAGCAGCGCCAGGAACCTGGGCATAAAAAATTCCGCCGGAACCTTCCTGGCTTTCCTGGACAGCGATGACGAATGGATGCCGTCCAAGCTGGAAAAACAGCTGGAAGCACTGGAGGATAATCCGGGATATATGATTGTTCATACCGATGAAATCTGGATCAGGAACGGCAGGAAGTTGAACCAGAAGAATAAGCATCGGAAATATGGGGGATGGATCTTTTCCCGCTGCCTGCCGCTATGCGTTATCAGCCCGAGTTCAGTCCTGCTGCACAGAAAGGTTTTTTCGTCCATTGGCGATTTCAATGAAAAACTTCCGGTATGCGAGGACTATGAACTATGGCTCAGGATCTCTTCAAGATACCCGGTGCTGCTCCTTGATCAGCCGCTGCTGAAAAAGTATGGTGGACATCCCGGACAGCTTTCAATGAAATACTGGGGAATGGACATCTTTCGTGTAAAAGCCCTGTCTGAAAGAATCACTTCGGGAAAACTTACTCCAAGGCAGGAAATGATGGCTGCAAAAGAACTGGTTCGCAAGTACAGGATCCTGGAGCAGGGGTTCGGCAGAAGAGGAAAAACAGCAGAGGCCGCGGACTTCAGGAACAAGGCACGAGTTTACGAGGATGTACGTTGGCCCGCAAAGAACAAGTCGCCAGTCCACCCTGCACCCGAAAGCGCTCTACCGAAAAAAATGATAAATGGCGGCTGCTTGGAAAGGGCCCGAACTAATCACCCAGGTTAGAAAAAAAACAGAACATCGGAGCAGCACTTCCCTGGTAATCGGCCGCCGCCGGCCGCATGGCAAATCAGTTCCTGAAAAAGAGATCAACATTCCTAAAAAAATTTACTTTTTAGCGCTCTCTTCCTTGACATAGGGGGATAGCGATCTTATTCAAAGGATATCCTGAAAACAGTCTCTGGTAACAACCTGCTGTTTTCAGTTCTGTTGGTTCAGACGCAGTCTTAAATAGACTGATACCAATATTATTTAAATTAATTTAAATTCAAAGGAGATACAAGGTATGAGCTTTAAACCTTTAGGTGATCGTGTACTGGTACAGCGCGTAGAGGCAGGCGAAGAAGTGCGCGGAGG
>CAXXFQ010000004.1:0-53148 GCA_963674475.2 Thermoguttaceae bacterium
ACAATCAAGCCGGGCCATGCGAGCAGATGGTCTTCTATGATATTCCCGCTATCTTTCGAACCGCTCATGATGAAATCGGTGGTTTCTACACGCCGGAGTTTGCGGAGTCGCTCGACGGGCGAACCGCGTTTGATCTGTTCACCTTTCCGCAGCCATGGCGCGGGTAGATTTGCGCATCACGCGTCTGATCTGCGAGACCTATCTGTTAGAGAACGGGATCGCTCAGGGCGACCGTTTGAGTATGGCCTCGTCGGTCGAATTGCGTCTGCCGCTGGTAGATTATCGTTGGTGGAAACCGTGATTGGTCTGCGCAAGTCACAGCCAGATCATGAACTACCCCCGAAAGCCTGGCTGAAAAACGCCGTGGCGGACATTGTGCCCGACAACATATTGAACCGCCCCAAGCAGGGTTTCGCGCCGCCGTTGAACACGTGGCACCAAGCCCTTTTCGCGAAATACGGCTCGAACCTCGACAGTGGCTACCTAGTTGACACGGGCATTCTCAAGCCGGATGCGGCCCGGCAACTAGTCCCGGGACCGTTTCCGAAAGGCACTGTTGTTCCAACGTCATTCAAGGCATTGGTGCTGGAAACCTGGTGTCGGCAGTTCTCGGTCAGCAACGGCCTAAACGAGGATACCGCAGAATCTTGTTTTACTGCCATAACTGCATAATGGTGTTAATGTAATGATTATTCCCAAGTTCATCGCTGACATGGGACGCTCGTTGAACCGACTATACTACAGGCAGCTTTTTCGCTCTATCTATGTCAAATCCCGGCAGCCACCCTCTTGGTTCGATCATCGCATGGACCTGTATTATTTGTGGCCGGAGAACCTGTTTTGGCTGGAACGAGGTGTCCTCCCACGCCGACACATGAAGCCCGGCTGCACGGTTCTGGATCTATTCTGCGGTGACGGATTCTTCTCCCGCTATTTCTATTCGACCATCGCTGACCACGTTGACGCCGTGGACAAAGACTCAAAGGCCATTTCTCATGCGGCGAAGTGGCACGCACACCCGAAGGTTCACTACGCACAACTTGACGCAGTAACCACTGCTTTTCCACGCAAACACTATGACGTCATCGTCTGGTTCGAGGGCATTGAGCACCTGGACTTGTCCGAGTATGCAGTAGTGATACAACGCATCAAGGCGGCAATCGGCATGAATGGCCTGTTGGTCGGCTCGACACCAATACTTCCTGCCACGCGAAGGGGGTTGGCAATTGGGAACATCAAAATGAATTCACGAGTGCTGAACATTTGCATGCTTTTCTCAACCGCGACTTCCCACTAGTAGAGATCGAAACAACCGTGTATCCGGAGAGGTCGGGCTACGAACGACGTACAGCCTATTTCTCTGTCTCTCTTTGTGAGCAACCAGCTCTTTACGAAAAAGGGGCAGAGCAAGTGGGGCTTTGTAGTGCCTGATCCCAAAATAACATTCGGGATGATCGTACTGAATGGTGAGCCGTTTACACGCTACTGTTTGCGCTCGGTCTATCCTTTTTCCCACCAGATCATCGTTGTGGAAGGTGCGGCACCAGCCGCACGCTGTGTGGCGACATCCGGCGGTCACTCGCGGGATGGCACATTAGATGCGATTCGGGGATTTCAGAAGCACGAGGATCCGGAGAACAAGGTGATCCTGGTTACGGCGGAGGACGATGGGCATCCCGACGGCTTCTGGCCGGGCGAGAAGCACGAGCAGAGCGAAGCCTACGCCCGACGGGCAACCGGCAATTACCTCTGGCAGGTTGATTGTGATGAATTCTACCAATCGGATGATATGCAGGATGTGATGACGATGCTGCGCGATGATCCGACCCTCACCGCCATCTCGTTCAAACAGATCACGTTCTGGGGCGGATTCGATTACTGGTGCGATAGCTGGTACCTCCGACATGTACAGACGAACGTGCATCGCGTATTCCGTTGGAATCCCGGCTATCGTTATATCACACACCGGCCTCCGACAGTGCACGATTGCAAGGACGCGACCTGCGCCAGCTCCACTGGGTCAGTGATGAAGAGACGGCTCGCCTCGGCATCCGCATGTACCACCTCTCGCTGCTGCTACCGAAGCAGGTCACCGAAAAATGCGAGTACTACGGAGCCGCGGCTTGGGCCCGGAAGCCCGGGGCTCCACAGTGGGCTCGTGATGTGTTTACCGAGCTTCGGCGACCATTCCGTGTCCACAATGTCTACGAGTATCCGAGTTGGCTCGAGCGTTTTACGGGAAAGCTGCCGCCGCAAGTTGAAGCGCTGCGTGCCGATCTCCAAAGCGGACGATGCACTGTGCCGCTCCGCCAGACTGACGACATCGAGCGGTTGCTGCACTCACCGGCATATCGCCTCGGCCGAGCTGCGCTGAAATTCTGGGAGCCACACGCGCGCCGTCGAAAGGAATCGTCCCACCAATGGCTAACGCGGCTTTTACGGACAGCCTGGAGTCGGCGGCGTTGTCCGGCACTACAAACGCTGGGCATGGGTATCCGTCCGGCAGACTAACTACTGGAGATTTTCAGTTGGATTCCGCGATGGCCCATCCCGCACTACGTATCCTACAGGTCAATACACATGACCTCAGCGGGGGGGCCGAGAAGGTCTCGTGGGAGTTGTTTCAGGAATATCGACGGCGCGGCTTGGCCTCGTGGCTAGCGGTCGGCCGAAAACACAGCAATGATCCGGACGTCTTTCGCATACCCCACCATCTGGGCAATATAAATCCGTGGTCGCGTGCCTGGTGGCGAGTCCATCAGTGTCTCCAGCCGCTATACCAACACGTGCCGGGCGCCCGGTTCCTGTGCCGAGCAACGCATGCACTAGCGGCCCCGCGTGGCATTGCCGATTACTGGTTCGGGCAGGAGGATTTCAGTTACCCCGGCGCCAAGCGTGTGCTCGACACCTCTCAACAACAGCCGACAATACTGCATTGCCACAATCTGCATGGAAAGTACTTCGATCTGCGTGCACTTGTAACTCTGAGCCGGCGCGTCCCTGTCTTTGTCACTCTGCACGATGCATGGATGTTCACCGGCCATTGTGCCCACTTTTTCGAGTGCCAGCGTTGGGTAACTGGTTGTGGTAACTGTTTAGCCCTCGACACCTATCCCGCAATCCGTCGCGACGCCAGTAACTTCAACTGCGACGGAAGCGAGAAATCTATAACCAGTGTCAGTTATATGTCACCGCACCGTCCAAGTGGCTGTTGGATTTGGCCAAACGCTCAATCCTGACCCCGGCCATGGCAGAAACCCGCGTTATTCCCAACGGTATCGATCTAAGCGTATTTCGGCCGGCAGACAAATACGCAGCACGCGCCGAGATCGGCGTTCCACCTAACACAAAGTTGCTGCTCTTCGTCGCCAACCAAGTCCGCCGGAATCCCTTCAAGGACTACGTCACGCTGCGAGCGGCTATCGAACGGATTGCCCTCCGAAACAAGAATCCATCCTCAATTTTTCTTGCGCTTGGCGATGAGGCGGAACCAGAGCGGCTTGGTTCGGCGACAATCCGATTTGTGCCGTTTCAAAAGCGTCCCATGGATGTCGCTCGTTATTATCAGGCCGCCGACGTCTATATTCATGCGGCGCGGGCCGACACTTTTCCCAATACTGTTCTCGAAGCACTGGCTTGTGGGACACCTGTGGTCGCTACGGCTGTGGGCGGAATTGCAGAACAGGTGACCACCGTCACACACGGATCCGATCGCTTGGCGAACGTGTCCTACGCTCAATCAGTTGAACAGGCCACAGGTATCCTGGTCCCACCACATGATGCGGACTCTTTAGCCAGCGGTATCATGCGGCTGCTCGACGACGACACGCTTAGTCAACGGCTGGGTGAGAATGCCGCCCGCGAAGCCCGCCGCCGATTTGATCTTCGACGGCAGGCTGATGAATATCTGGCGTGGTACACTGCAGTGACCGAGAAAAACCAGTCCCACACTGCCAAGATCGCCCTGGAAGCTCCCGTCCTTGCGTCCTGCTCCAACACCTGCACAATCCATTAAACTTCATGAGCTGGCGGTAGGAGAAAACTATAGAAGAAACCGTAAATGAATGCATAGAGTTACTCAATCAGCAATCGATTTCAGTCGGTCAGATGCCGACTCTACTCGACATATACATATGATTAAGTAACCGGCCGATGGCCTTGACGGACGGCGGCTGATTCCTTAGCTTTTGGGCGGTGCTGATTAAGCCGATTGCTGAATTAGCGTCGGCCGGCGGTCGGGTAGCTCAGTTGGTAGAGCAACGGATTGAAAATCCGTGTGTCGGCGGTTCAAATCCGCCCCTGACCATTACAGTGAAATTATCCTGGGGCCGTAGCTCAGTTGGGAGAGCGCTTGCATGGCATGCAAGAGGTCGCGAGTTCGAGCCTCGCCGGCTCCATTCCGCAACCCGCTGACAGCCAGAAGGTTATGAGCTGTTAGCGGCACGTCATCAGCAACCGAAACCGTGGCACTACACTTATCCCTACAGTTTTGGAGAGGTGTCATGCCACGAAGTCGACCAGCATCCAGACCACTTTCGTACCACAAGCACACCGGACAGTACTACGTGACGCGCAAAGGTAAACGAGTTTATCTCGGAGCCGATGAGCCAGAGGCACTCAAGAAGTATCATCGGCTTGCACTCGGTGTTTCCATGCACCCGCGTTCTCGTATCGATCGGTCTTTGACGGCTAAGGAGTTGGCCAATCGATTTCTGGCGATCCAGCAGGCCAACTGGCGGGCCCCGGAAACCACATTGAAATCGTACACCGCTTGGCTTGGGCGTTTCCTCAGGGACTACACGTCGGTCTCATGGCTCTCACCCTTTCTTGACACTGGTTTTCCAACGCGTCTCATTGAGGCACACTCTTCAGCCCCGCGGGGGGATCACGCGTCCCGCTATCTGAATGCGGAGGCCGCGGACAGTCCGCGGATTGCCGTGGATGGGCTTCTTCGCGCGGCGCAGTCTCCGGGGGCCGATGGCCGTGAGGGCCAGGAGGTCGGGCGTGAGCGCCCCTCGGTCTCGGGCAGGCCCGCGAGTGGGACGTACTGCATAACACACTAACTGGGCCTTTGGCGGGCGCATTCTGGAGAGGCAGAATGAGCGTTGGCGGTCCGTCTTTCACCAGGGGGAGCCGCTGAAAGGCCTCGAACGGCTATGCCAGCTATGCAAGGAGGACCTAGTTCATTTCGACCGTTACGCCGTGGCAGGCGGCGAGCCCGAGTGGCCGGCCCTGGCCAAGACGCTCTGCGCGGGTGAGGTCGACGCGGTCATTGGCGGGCCCCACATTCGCGTCGCGTTCGAGGAGCGGGATGACAATCCGTCGGCGGGCACTGGTGACGTAGTCGATACGGTAGTTCTCGCCAGAATCGCGCACGACAGTCGAGACGTTGCCGGCGCTGTCGTGAATCTCGCGCAGCCGACCGGCGTCATCAAAGATCAACCGCCATTGACCCGGGCTGGTCAGCACCCACTCGCTCTCGGCGTCATCCCATGCGAGCAGGTCATGCACCCCGGCCGGCGGCTCGTAAATCCCATCTTCCAGCACGTAGACATTCCTCTGGCCGTCGGCTTCGGCCACAACGACTGTCGCATCGTTCGGATCGCCGATGATATGGCTGCCGTAGGAGACGCTCCAACCATTGTAACCGGAGAAGAAAGGGAGAAATTCCAATGAATGCGTTCATTAGAGATATAACATTGAGTTTCTCCACCATTTTCACCTGCCCATTTTATCCTGCTCTCGGTTAAGCCTTCTAGATCAATCCTCTGAAGTAATATTATTGGAAGTCGATCCATCGAGTAACACTCGGCGGGCGTCAAAGCCTTCTGCTCTTAATTCCTTGTAACAGTTCACCTATCTGCAAGAATTTTTAAGAATTTTGCATTTTAGCCCTTGCGCCGGGAGCGCGCACGCGCGTATACACTCGGCATGCGCAAGACGACAACACGTGCGGACGCGTTAGAAACATTGGTGGCAGCCCTGCAATCCGGCCACTGCGATGAGGCCGCCGCACGCCAACTCTACACGCTCGGCCCCGAGGCGGTCACGCTGGCACTGCTCGCCGCGGCGCGACGCATCACTGAACTGCAAACCAAACGACCGGCCGCGTTTCTCCCGCCACACCCTCCGGCATGATTCCGGTCTATAACAAGCCAACACCGACACGACACACAGACAACGCCGCAAACGTCCCGGCGCCCGCGCTGGACATCCTGGCCATCGCCGCCCCACTCCGACCCGGATCGATGAGCACCAGGAACATCGCCTCAAGACCTGTCCGTGCTGCGGCGGGCCGCTGCAACGCTGCCGCCGCACGCGCACCCGGCTGGTCGAGGACCTGCCCGAAAACCTGCACTCGGTCGTCACCGAACACACCATCCATCGAGACTACTGCCCGAAATGCAAAAAGCACGTCGAGCCGGTCGTGCCCGACGCCTTGCCAGGCGCCACCTTCGGACATCGTCTGATCAGCTTCACCGGTTGGTGTCATTACGGTCTGGGCGTCACCATCGATCAACAGGTCGACATCCTGCAATACCACCTGCAACTGCGGCTCTCGGCCGGCGGACTGATCGCCGCCTGCAGCGCCTGGCGGAGATTCTCACGCCCTGGTACGAACAGATCGGCGACCAGGCCAGAAAGTCGGCCTACCTGCACGCCGACGAAACCGGCTGGCGCGTGCAAGGCCGGACCTGCTGGTTATGGTGTTTTGCCAATGGACAAGTCTGTTACTACCTGATCGACCGCTGCCGCGGCAGCCCGGTGCTGCAACGCTTCTTCGGCGACGCGTTTGACGGCATCTTGCTACACGACTTCTGGAGCGCGTACGAGTCGCTCGACGTGCTCGATCGGCAATATTGCCTGGTGCATCTGCTGCGCGAGCTGGAGAAGATCGACCAACGCAACGCCACCAGTGAATGGCAATCTTTCGCCAAGACGCTGCGGCGGCTGATCCGTGACGGCATTCGCCTGCGCAAGCGGGCGGACTTCTCGCCGGCGAAGTATCAGAGTCGCATTCTGCGTCTGGGCCGCCGGCTGGATGCCTTGATCGTGACGGACGTGAACGACGCCGATGCCCGGCGGTTGCTCAAGCGTTTGCGGCGGACGGGTGATCACATCTTCACCTTCCTGGATTACCCGGAGATTGCCTTCGAGAACAACTTCGCCGAGCGGCAGATCCGGCCGGCGGTGATCTTGCGGAAGAACAGCCAGTCGAATCGTTCGGATCGCGGGGCTCGCACGCAGGCGGTGCTGATGAGCATCTACCGCACGCTACACCTCCGCGGCCACGATCCACTGCAGACCATCTCAGATGCCCTGTGAACCTACCTGAATACTGGATACTCCCCCCACTACCACCGGAATCCGTTGCAAATGACTGAACTGTTACGTATCTAATTATTCTTATTTGCCATTATCCGCCACATGACCGCCCCCCAGATGTAACCAGCAACCGCCCAAAGCGGCATAAAACATAGCCATAAGAGCAAAGCATGGAAGAACCCGGCTTGCTCCCGCTGAAAGTATGCCATCAGCGTTGCGTGACATGAGCCAACGAGAAGCCCCCAACCAAGGACCCCTTTTATCCATATGAACCGCCTTCTCCGGCCTACTGTGTTCATTCAATGAACTCCGTGACCACCCCACCGATGAATCCAGTAACAAAACCAGTGACGTATCCCGTGATGCCGCCAACGATGGCAGCTTCTGGACCACCAAACGCGCCGATGCCTAGTCCTAGACCAAACCCCATGTCTGCTCCCAGAGCCGTTGACTTAATTATTGCTACACATCTTACGTCAGGAGTCCGTGGCGGCGCGGGCGGAAGCTTACCAGGGGGGACCGTGACAGAGTACTGATATTCATTCTTGAACAATCCAGTCCATCCCCGATCATAGTAGTGTCGAGTAACAAATCCTTTCTTGTCAAGTACATCATCATAATCCCAGTAGAGTCCTGCCGGATCGATACAGGTCAGCGGGTTGTTAACACAATACAGGTAGAGGTTAAAACCGCCTCGAATGCCGATTAAATCACGTTGCACAAACCGACCAATATCTGGCTGGTACCAGCGGGCGCCGACGTGTTGTAATGTAATCGGAGCGCTGCCTGGAACACCGTCCAGCGTTAACAGATCCGATTCATAGCCGTATCCGTCGGCGTATTGGTAGCGCGTGTTAAGTTCATTGGGATCACCGATCGGTTCGCCGAAGGCGGTGTAGGCCAGGGAAGCCGTTGCCGCGCTATTGGGATCAGTGGTCAACATGGTCGAATCGATCAGGTCGCCGTGGAAGTAGCGCGTGATCGTATTCGGATCGACGACGGTTTGTTGCGCATTGATGCCGGATGCGGTCAGGTAGCGCAG
The DNA here is from genome assembly GCA_963674475.2 of Thermoguttaceae bacterium. Lineage (GTDB taxonomy): Bacteria > Planctomycetota > Planctomycetia > Pirellulales > Thermoguttaceae > CAXXFQ01. Next base: position 8,369 of record CAXXFQ010000004.1, read on the forward strand.
TTGCTCATCGACCTGCAAGTCGTAGTTTGGATCGTTGTCCGTCAGCAGCATGTCGAAATCACCGTAGGGCATTTCGCCCATATAATCGGTCCAGTGCTCGGTGTGCGTCGGACCGTTGGGATCCTGCTCCTGCAAGAGATACCATGTATTCGGATCGACATCGCGCTACATGTGCCGCTAGAGCCGATGTCATCTATGCCGCTCCCATATCTGGTCGAATAACGAAAATAAACAGCGCTCGACAACAAAGTGATAGTTTCCCATTACTTCCAGTGACGTATGGCTAGATGCATAGAATATGAAACCTTCTCGGCCAGTATTCGTACAGAGATAAGGTGCATTATGTGAATCGCCAGAACCACGATACCCTGCTATCGCGGTCAGTACCGTTCTGGCAATATCAACATCCGTAGCCCAAAAAATCGAGAGCTCTTCAGCATCGAACTGTTCTAGTATACCTCTGAGGGCTTCACTAGAACCGCAGTGGAAAGCCGATTCGGAAGCCACACACAACTCACATAATCCCAATGTATCGATTAAGTTACGCTTGGCTTTGGCCGAAAGGAAAGCATTGATTGGAACGATATATAAATTCTCTCCCTTTTGTGTCCATATCCTTATAATATGGGTATACATTTCCAAAACAACATTAGTATCTGTAGCATCATCCTGTTTTGCTATAACCAAGCGATTTGTACTAAGTGGTATACCTCGCTTTTGTGCCTCATTGGAATTCAGAGGTATTTCCAGAGCTATTTGCAACATGTCTTTAGCAGTAGATGTTAGCATCATGGTATCTATTCCCTTAGAACCATCCCCTGATTCGCTTAATCCAATCACCATCTATATGTCTCCCCTTGCCATGGTGCGGTGGATCAAAGCGTATATATTTACGTAACTTGAGAAGTTTTCGCTCGATCCACCAACCATTCTTGGCTACTCTGACCGCCTTCCCACCCATTGATACGATGCGAACACATACGCCCATCGGAGCGAATAAGCTCGCAATCTCTGCGGCGGTGGCAACATTTGATGCATTAACGGTACTGCGATCATCCCAAAAGTCAGACCACCAATTTGAACCTGTTGGACCGCCAGTAATCCAGAGGATTACCCTATCGGTTCGATTTAAGAAGGCCGCCTGTCTTCGAGCATGCCGTTCTGCCCAACCGTACAAGCCCAATGGATCAACCGAATTCAGGGGGTTTGCGTCACAATATATGTAAAGATTGAGACCTCCCATTATTCCAATCGGGTCCCGCTGGATGAAGCGGCCTATGTTAGGTTGATACCAGCGGGCGCCGACGTGTTGTAATGTAATCGGAGCGCTGCCTGGAACACCGTCCAGCGTTAACAGATCCGATTCATAGCCGTATCCGCCGGCGTATTGGTAGCGTGTGTTGAGACCGTTCGGATCGCCGACAAGCTCACCGAAAGCCGTATAGGCTAGAGAATCCATAGCTATGCCATTAGGATCAGTGGTCAGCATGGCCGAGTCGATCAGGTCGCCGTGGAAGTAGCGCGTGATCGTATTCGGATCGACGACGGTTTGTTGAGCATTGAGGCCGGCTGTGGTCAGGTAGCGCGTTTGCTCATCAACCTCCATGATGTAATTCGGATCCTCGGTCAACGTCATCTCAAAATCGCCGTATGGCATCTGCCCGGCGTAGTCGGTCCAGTGCTCGGTGTGCGTCGGATAATCTGACCACTTTTACTTCGGAGTAGCCGAGCCGCATCGTCGCAACCGCGCGCGAACTTAGTCCCGTTATTCCTGGCGCTACTTGCGCCCTGGAAACCGTTCGACCAATACGCCGCCAGCGTCTTCGAGTAGTGCCATCACGCGCGCTCCGGCCTCCTCGTTCCTTTTCGTGTAGGCGCAGTCTACATAATGGCCAGTCTCCAGCGGGGGGTACGATCCGTCGGTGTTGTCACTGGCATACACATCCACCTTCCTTCCTTTCGGATCGCGCGCCGTGCCAGCGGGTAGACCGCCACCGAATTCGGTACACTTGCGGGCCCAGCCCGGATTCTGATCGATTTCAAAGCCGTTGGCCTTCAGGAGTTCCGGCCAGCCTTCGGCGACGTCTCGTGAGACGCGGTAACAACGTGCAGTCTTGCGGGCGAACAACATTATCAGCTCCTCAGAGCGATCGAATGAATTCCCAGAATGCGCCAAGTCACGCAGTTGTACGCTGGACCTCCGTTCGGTCCGAGTATCCAGGGAAAGCGTACGGGCCAAGCGAAAATCGGAAATCCCGACAAGCTGGTTCGGGAAGCGACCATCGATCCGATCGCTCCCCAATAATGAAATGATCCAGCAGCCCCTGTTCCATATACGATGTGCAATCCACCCCGTCCCCAAACCAAACGGGCAACGAAGATACCACCTCGTCCAGCCGCCGCAGCGGCTGCATGCCCAGCGGCTACTATACCCACAGATGTTCCCGCGGCAATTCCCACCAACTCGGCATCGCTTGCCTCAACAAGGTAGTCATCACCCAGTAGCCATCGCCATGCCCCTGCGAGTCCGTTGTTGATCCAATTGTCTTCACTCTCTCCCGGAAGAAGTCCTGTAGGATCGACACTAATCAGCGGGTTGTTACCACAGTACAGATATAGGTTAAAACCACCTCGAATACTAATTGAATCGCGCTGGACAAAGCGGCCGATGCCTGGTTGATACCAACGAGCGCCGACGTGTTGGAGGGTAATTGGGGCAGTGCCGGGAACACCGTCCAGCGTCAGCAGATCGGATTCGTAGCCCCAGCCGCCGGCGTATTGGTAGCGCGTGTTAAGTTCATTGGGATCACCGATCGGTTCGCCGAAGGCGGTGTAGGCCAGGGAAGCCGCGGCATCGCCATTGGGATCGGTGGCCAGCATTGTTGAGTTGATTAAGATCGCCGTGGAAGTAGGTGATCGTGTTTGGATCGACGACGGTTTGTTGAGCATTGAGGCCGGCTGCGGTCAGGTAGCGCAGTTGTTCATCGACCTGCATGTCATAATTTGGATCGTTGTCGGTCAACGTCATGTCAAAATCGCCGTAGGGCATTTCTCCTAGATAATCCGTCCAATGTTCGGTGTGTGTTGGATAATTCGGGTACCAATCATCCGGATCGACATCGCGCCACATATGCCGCTGGCGTGGGGAGTCGTAGTAGAACTCGCGGGCCGCCAGTCGTTCGTAATTTGTGTATTCTCCCTGTCCATTGACCTTCCAGCGATCCCATAGAAATTTCCACAGTTCGTGGTTCGAGTTGTAGTAGAACGCTAGGTCACGGTACCATTCATAATCATTCGGATCACCAACGCCGGGATACTCATCCTTAATCGTGATATTCGACACGTGACCGATCTTGTAATAGGTGTAGTTTACCGTCCGTGTCAGCGTCCAACCACTGTCGTCAACGTACTCTTCGTACTACACCAGATGGTTATTATCCTCACTATGATCCTGGATTCTCTCCTGGTATATCACCGGCGCGGTTATAGGATGCACCGCACTCTGGGCATTCTCCAATATTAGGAAGTCCACGAAGCGAGTAGCCGCAGAACTGACATTCGCCTCGCTTCAGGCGTTTCTCAATCCTCATTCTGCGCAAACTCAGGACCAAGAGATACACATTGACTGGCATTATCAAGAGTATAGCTAGCACCAGTGCGACTCGGTTACATGGCGAATACACGAGAAGTCCGGCTGCGAACGCCAATATCGCACCAAGTACCACGAAAATCCCTTTACTAAGGGAAACGTGTGTGCTCTGCCTATCATCATTGGATTTCACGGTTTAATGTCCATATCTGGATCGCGGGAACTTACTGGTGGGCCGACAGTTACCCATCCTTCTGAAACCACGCTAGGTGGAATGAACGCTGTCCCTACACCGCCCGCTCCCAAGCCTATGCTCACACATGTGAGGTACCCTACTAGACCTGCCGGTCCCCCTAACGCTGTTGCGCCGGCTGCGCCAAGAGCGGTATAAATGCTACCAACACCAAGTAGAGCGCCGGTTTCACAGTGATCCTCATAGGTCACTTTGTATGCCTGTAAATTGTAAATATCTTCGTACTCTAGCACTCCGGTTTTGGGATTCCTAATATAACGTCCACCTACCCACACTGTCCGGTATTTTTTTACAACCGTCCACCTCCGAAGACCGCTGGGATCAACAATAACAGTTGGACAATTACCAGCATACGTATATGTATTATGCCCACCATAGAGGCCTATTGGATCTCGCTGGATGAAGCGGCCATTATTGGGCTGATACCACCGCGCACCTACGTGTTGCAGAATGATTGGCGCCGTACCAGGAGCACCATTGAGCGCCAGCAGATCAGACTCATAACCCCAGCCACATGCATACTGATACCTCGTATCGAGGTTGCTTACGTCACTGACCGTCTCGCCAAAAGCGGTATAAGATATTGATGATATGGTAGCACCGTTTTCGTCAGTGGATAACATCGTCGAGTTAATGATGTCGCCATGGAAGTACAGTATCGTTGTATTCGGATCAATGACAGTGTGTTGAGCGAATATACCACTGCCGAAACCGGATAGATATCGCTCTTGTTCATCAACATCCGCATAATATTGTTGGTTCGGATCGTCCCACGTGGCGGTTACATCATGATCACCATATGGCATCCGATCAGTGTAATCGGTCAAGTGCTGCGGATTTTGGGCGGGCCACCAATATGGGCTGATATCATCTGGCTCCACGTCACGTGTTAGATAGCGTTGCCCAAGACCGTCATAGTAGAATTCACGCGCAGCTAGCATTTCATAATCAGTAATTTGCTCGTACTGGTTCACCTTCCAATAATCCCACAAAACTCGCCATAGTCGGCCGGCACCGTCGTAGTACATCGCCAGGTCGCGATACCAGTTGTAATCATTTGGATCACCTACGCCAAGATATTCATCCTTAATCGTGATGTTGGAGACGTGGCCGTGTACATAGTAAGTGTACCGTATTGTCCGCGTTAACGTCCAACCATTGTCGTCAACATACTCTTCATACCATAGCAACCGGTTGTTGTTGGTCGGATAATTGGGATCGCGGTTATTCGGATCGCTATCATAATAGTACAGCGTCTTGCGGTCAGGATCGGCACCGTAGTCGATCTTCGACAAGCGATTTCCAAGCACTTCAGCCAAGGGAGATTATCCTTCTTCCTTGTCTCTTTTATCCTCAACAACAAGAGCTGCGTGGAATAGAGCACTCACGAATGCATGTCGATTCGCTAATGACCATAAATTTATAGTTATGTGTTCAACACCATGCGATATTATTTGTACAGTGCTCGACAAATAGTTACAGTCGATACGTGCATTATGTAGATCTATCACTCTACATATTGCGCCGCGTGATGACATGCGCAATAGTCCGCGCTTGGTGACTCTAAGTATTCCGGGTTCAATCTTAATCTGCGTAGAGAATAATATGCGACACACAACAGCTAAGAAGGCAATACCGAGTATGGTGTAGATGGCGTATCGAGGGGGCCAATCAAGGTACTTGACCGGTATCCATCCAATCCATGCAATCAATGATAATAGAAATAAGAATACATAGCGACCAGATGTCACTATATTCATACACGCATGTACTTTTGACAGGTCACGTAGAAGACATGCTATCTCAATCTCGTCACCTCGGCATACATAACGCGATATCACGTGCTCATTCCTCATATTGCTTTCACCTAACTTGGTTGTCCATGGCTCTTTGTGTAGAGCGGTGCGATCGCGATGGAGACGTATACTGTTGACGACCAATAGAACTAACAATAAACACAATATAGCACCACCAAGCAGCAGTATAGGCCAGGATGATGATGGCGCTATCTCCATTATAGTATAAATACATAGCCACGCAGGAGTACAGAATACCGCCATCGTTACGATCCATGATCCGGTAAGCCAGTCTGGATCATATAACGGTTCACTATGTCTTGATTCTTCGAGAAGCAATAAGCCATCATATGTGCGGATAGACTTAAGACTCATATTCCGTATCCCTATTGTTCTGCCAGGTAATAATGCGTTCCGGCGCGACAGTCTATATGCGTCTATTTACCTCAGCCGAGATGGTGGCCAACCGGATGGTGGATCCCAACCTGGAGGTGGATCCCATGGTTTGTTCTTTGGTCTAAGTCCATGTACGAAACCACGTAGCCCTTTTCTTAGTGCCTCCGCCACGCCTTTAAATCCAGCGCCTAAGCTTACTCCTGTGAGCGCGGCATCAGCTTCGGGATTACCCGTCCCCACAACTGATGCCACACCAGCACCGAAACCAACGAAAGGACAAGCCCCTGGAATGATACACACAATGATTCCAGCAGCAAATCCTGCGGCGCCTGCCGAAATGCGATTAACCGTATCTTCATCATCCAACCAGCTATTATCCCCACCAGTATAGGTTATAAAAGCTTCCGCAACTCCTACTGGCAGGTGCTCGAAGAGATTGAACATTCCCAGCGGATCGATGGTCGCAAGCGGGTTGTTACCACAATACAGATACAGGTTTAGACCACCCATTATTCCAATCGGATCGCCGATCGTCTCGCCAAAGGCGGTGTAGGCCAGAGAAGACGCGGCATCGCCATTGGGATCGGTGGCCAGCATTGTTGAGTTGATTAAGTCGCCGTGGAAGTAGGTGATCGTGTTTGGATCGACGACGGTTTGTTGAGCATTGAGGCCGGCTGCGGTCAGGTAGCGTGTTTGCTCATCAACCTGCATGTCATAATTAGGATCGTTGTCCGTCAGCAGCATGTCGAAATCGCCGTAGGGCATTTCTCCCATATAATCCGTCCAATGCTCGGCGTGCGTCGGCTCGTTTGGATCCTGCAAGGGAAGCCATTCATTCGGATCGACGTTACGCCACATGTGTCGCTGACGTGGGGAGTCATAGTAGAACTCGCGGGCTGCCAGCTTTTCGTAATTTGTGTGTTCTCCCTGCCCGTCCACTTTCCAGCGATCCCACAAGACTCGCCACAGCTCGTGGTTCGAGTTGTAGTAGAACGCCAGGTCACGGTACCATTCATAATCATTCGGATCGCCCACGTCGGGATACTCATCCTTGATCGTGATGTTCGATACATGGCCAACCTGGTAGTAAGTATAGTTGACCGTACGAATCAAGTCCCAGCCGCTCTGACCGTCATCGACGTAATCCTCGTACCAGAGCAGCCGATTGTTGTTGGTCACGTAGTTCGGATCACGGTTATTCGGATCGCTATCATAATAGTACAGCGTCTTGCGGTCAGGATCGGCACCGTAGTCGATCTTCGACAGCCGATTGCCAAGCTGATCGTAGGTATACAAGATGTCGTATACCGTCGTGCTATTAACCACGCGCGCCTCGCCGATCAGGCGGCGGCGATTGTCATAGCTGAACGTAACAATGACGGTCTCGCCGGCCACGACGTCAGCCTCCGTCCGGCTGGCGCCTGTCGATCCCGGACCGAAATAGTCATCTGCGCGCGCTAGGTTTGGTTTAAACGGTCCCAATCGACGGTGCCGGATCGGTATCGGCGCGACACGGATGGGGGAAGCTCCGACCAAAGTAGGTTGTCCACCACCAGACACACCAGTTGCTCTGTATTGCCCGGATTTAGCTTCCGAGCCTCCTCGACTTCGATAAGGTTCTGCATACCCTCATCACCGAGAGAATTGTAGATTCTCAGCAACAAGTTGATCCGCCGGTGCCTCCGGACACCTGCCGGGAAATCGTCTGCTCGCAACACCCTCATGCGGGGAATCGCCGGTCCGGGTTCAGGTATATAACACAGACGTTCAGCCATACTCAGGGCGCACTTGTGTGTCAGCCCGTGCTGATTTAGCTCTGCAACCAAGGGAAAAGTTGTCATCTTCAACAGCGCCACCATAAGGTGCTCCGGCCCGATAAAGGAATTACGCAGACTGGTACTGATTTCATGCGCGTGCTGGATGCTTGCGGCACTCTCTGGCGACAATGGCGTCTGACCCTCAAGCGCGCGGCGTCTGGATGGGCGCATGGTCGTTTTGAGCGACTTCAAGAACGACTCGCATTTGGGTTTCAAGCAATACAGAAGCTGCGCGCCTGCATTCTGATGTATTGACAGGATCGCGCGTATCAGGTGGTCGGGGGTTGCCGCAGGATCATGTGCACGGGCAGCGATCGCGCACGCGAACGTAGTCGCATCGCGACAATCTGCATCCATGACGTACCAATGTGGCACCATAGGCTTGAAATTCGTCACCACTCGAAGCCGCATGGTCCGATCGGATCACTGGGGTTGAAGCCACCCATCTTTTTGCGTTTGGCGTCGGCACCTGTCGATCCCGGGCCGAAATGTCTCTCGGCGGCGTGACCGGCCGCGGCACCGGCGTACCCAGCCCCGACCCAGACTGCACACACAATCATCGGGCCCTTCGGTAGCTGTTTGTAGAGATTATTAAAGCGCTTCAGCCACTTTAGCATGCGTTCGTAGAACACCTTGTTACCAGTGTTACGCCAACGAGTCAGATTCCACATTCTCAACCGCCGCGCTTCTTTTATCTCCCGGAACAAATCATCCCAATTGTCGAATCCAAAGTTTATCGGGGGCCCCCAGACCATTGCGATGCGGTCTATCCATACCGACTCAGGTAGGCCACCTCCCCAACCGAGTAGTCCTGCCGGATCGATACAGGTCAGCGGGTTGTTACCACAATACAGATATAGGTTAAAACCGCCTCGAATGCCGATTAAATCACGTTGCACAAACCGACCAATATCTGGCTGGTACCAGCGGGCGCCGACGTGTTGTAATGTAATCGGAGCGCTGCCTGGAACACCGTCCAGCGTTAGCAGATCCGATTCGTAACCATAGCCGCCGGCGTATTGGTAGCGGGTATTGAGTCCATTGGGATCGCCGATTGGTTCGCCGAAGGCGGTGTAAGATACTGCTGTAACAGCAGTGGCACCACTGTCAGTTGTCATCATGGTCGAGTCTATTAAGTCACCATGGAAGTAGGTGATTGTGTTCGGATCGACGACGGTTTGTTGAGCATTGAGGCCGGCTGCGGTCAGGTAGCGTGTTTGCTCATCAACCTGCATGTCATAATTAGGATCGTTGTCCGTCAGCAGCATGTCGAAATCGCCGTAGGGCATTTCTCCCATATAATCCGTCCAATGCTCGGCGTGCGTCGGCTCGTTTGGATCCTGCAAGGGAAGCCATTCATTCGGATCGACGTTACGCCACATGTGTCGCTGACGTGGGGAGTCATAGTAGAACTCGCGGGCTGCCAGCTTTTCGTAATTTGTGTGTTCTCCCTGCCCGTCCACTTTCCAGCGATCCCACAAGACTCGCCACAGCTCGTGGTTCGAGTTGTAGTAGAACGCCAGGTCACGGTACCATTCATAATCATTCGGATCGCCCACGTCGGGATACTCATCCTTGATCGTGATGTTCGATACATGGCCAACCTGGTAGTAAGTATAGTTGACCGTACGAATCAAGTCCCAGCCGCTCTGACCGTCATCGACGTAATCCTCGTACCAGAGCAGCCGATTGTTGTTGGTCACGTAGTTCGGATCACGGTTATTCGGATCGCTATCATAATAGTACAGCGTCTTGCGGTCAGGATCGGCACCGTAGTCGATCTTCGACAGCCGATTGCCAAGCTGATCGTAGGTATACAAGATGTCGTATACCGTCGTGCTATTAACCACGCGCGCCTCGCCGATCAGGCGGCGGCGATTGTCATAGCTGAACGTAACAATGACGGTCTCGCCGGCCACGACGTCAGCCTCCGTCCGGCTGGCGATCGTATTGTCCCGGTTCCACTCGTAATCAATCCGCAGCATGGGCAAGTTGAGCAAGTCGCGATGCTCAATATAGAGCAGCCGATCGGCGTTGTCATACTGGTACACAATCTTGGTGCCGTTGCCGTAATCAACCTGCTCGACTCGGCTGGCTTCGTCGTAAGTGAACGTCGTGCTCATTTCGCCACGTGCGACGGTCTCCGGCCGTCCGAGTTCATCGTAACCCGCTTCTTCGTCGAAGGTGTACTCGGTCTCCTCGTCGTCCGGCCCGGTGATCGTTAGCGGTCGACCATCGGCATCGTATTCGTCGATGATGGTAGTGCGCTCCAATTCCCAATAGATGCCTTCCGGATTCTCAGATGGATAGTCGTATCCAGCTCCAACTCCCGAAGTCATGCTGATCGGCCGTTTGAGGTCGTCGTACTCAATCTCATGCACACGGGCATCAGCTCCATAATAACAACGATTGAGATATTGCAATCGCCCAACCACGTCGTACTCTACTTCGTCAAAACACACCGTCGCGGTATTAATCCTCGGTGAGGGCGGATCACCCAGGCGGGTGAAATACGCTTCGCCTCTTCTGTAGATATAGCCGCATATATTTTTGTTTCCATTTGCGTCTGTGTCGGTACCGGTCGTCTCCGTGCCGTCCGCGCCACTGACGCCGGTGGCTCGTCCACAGCCGTCATTCGTTGAAGTCCCTGGTCCGGCACCGTTACCCGGCCACGGCGGAACGACTGTACGAGCCTCCTCGATCAAGCCGTCCTCATTCCGATACAAATAGCCCCATTTATCATACCCGAAGCAGTGGTGCACGCGGTTGGCATCGATCACCAAGCCAAGTTGACCACGAGCATGGATGTCATTGGGATCGTCGCTGTAATATTGCAGCGTCGTCACGGTGGCGTCGTTGGGATCGCTCCCGAGGGCCGGCTGTTCGGTGATCGCGGTCACCAGCGTCGGGTCAACCGCGTCGGCGTAATCGTATTCGACCCAGTGGTTGAGCGGGTCGCTGACCTTCTCCAGCCGATACAAATTCCCCGGCTCGTTCGGCTCCGGCGGTAGCCACTCATACGTCCAGGTTTGTGCCGCCGCTCCGGTTAGCGGGCTACTGACGGTCAAAACATTCCCGACCGGGCCGTAGGTCGTGGTCCAGGTGTGGCCCAGCTCGTCGGTGGACTCGGTGCGGTTATGTTCCGCGTCGTAACTCCATGATTGGGTGTGGGTTAACGGGTCTTCTGCCTCACAGTTGTTACCCAGCCCGTCGAAGCGGATTAGCCAGTCGTAGCCCCGCCGATCGGTGTAGGTGGTTTCCCACAGCCCGTCTTCCAACTCGTCGGCGTATTCGAACGACTGTGTGTAGCGAACGGTCTGCTGGTCCACCTGGTGGTTTGGATCGTGGACGATCTCCAACTCGCCGCCGGTGTAGGTATAGGTCCAGGTCAACTCATCGCGTGAGGTGATATCCTCGATCCGGTTCGAGTTGCCGGCTTCGTAGCTGAAGACTACGGACGACTCGTCCACATACTGGTCGTGCGGATATTCGATCTCGTTCAGCCGGGTCTGGCCAGCTTCGTACAGGAAGATCCACTCCCGCCCGATCGCGTCGGTGATCTTATTCAGCGTTCCAGAGCCATTATAACTGAAATCAAGCCGATTCTGGCCCACGCCGGTCAATCCGTCGGCGGCGCTGGCGACGTAGTCGATGCGATAATCATTGCCGGAATCGCGCACGACGGTCGAGACATTGCCGGCACTGTCGTGAATCTCGCACAGTCGGCCGACGGCGTCGAAGATCAGCCGCCATTGCCCCGGGCTGGTCAGCACCCACTCGCTCTCGGCGTCATCCCATTCGAGCAGGTCATGCACCCCGGCCGGCGACTCATAAACACCGTTTTCCAGCACGTAAACATTCCGCTGCCCGTCAGCCTCAACCACCACAACCGTCGCGTCATTCGGATCGCCAACAATATGGCTGCCGTAGGAGACGCTCCAGCCGTCGCCCAGGTCGAAGCCCCAGGCCGAGTAGTCAGTCGAATATGGGGATCCCTGGCTATTATGGTAGAGCGTGAACGAGACCGGCGGGCCGACCGGATCCCAGGAGACCAGCGGAATCGCCGTTAAGACGTTGCCACTGCGCAGGTTAACGGTTGAGAAGGGCGAGATCGCCAGCCCGCCCCCCCATGCGGGCGGCGAGCCAAGTTCGGCTGGCATCGGCAGGTCGGTCCCGTTCCAGACCGTGCTGCGGACCGCGTCGATTTCAGTATCAGGTTCGAACGTGCCATCATCATCCGTATCGGCCTCGGCCTTGATACGCGTCTCGCCCAGGGCATCGCTGGCGGTCTGGCCCTCGGCCAGCAGGCGAACCGGGATCGGCCGTCGCTCGCCGCTAATTACAAGCGCGACAAATGGATCGGTATCGAGGCTGTTCACTGCCCAGTCACCGTTGATATCCCCGACCAGTTCGGCATCTTTTCCGTAGGTGGCTTCATACTGTGCTGGCTCAGTTATCGCTAGAACGTATGGAGAGATGTCGAGACTGTTGATGCTACCGTCATCGTTCATATCTCCGAGTATCCAATAGGGATATGGATATTGATTGGTCTGCCGCGAGTCGAGTGGCTGCTCCGGCTTTTCATGGTTGGGATAGTTCGGCTCGGGATAGTCGGCGTGGTAATACGCCGGTATGGCGAGGTCTAACTCGGGGGGAAACGTCAGGCGAAAATCGAGGTCGGTCAGTTCCGTTGCCCCGGTCGCCTCGAATTCGAGCACCGCCCGTGTTCGATCCGCCGCTTCGGTTTTGATTTGCTTACCTGGCAGGTAGGGATCGTCTTCGATGGTATCCTCATCCTCGGTTCGTGCCGGTGCACTCGTGCCGTCGGCGTCGTTATCCGAATCGATATCGAGATCCACCGGCCCCGTGCTCTGACTGGATGCCACGCCGCTTTTACCCCCACTCAGCGAACCCATCGCCAAATTAATGGCGGCGGAATCATGGCTGCCTGTTGGAGCCAGTGGGGCATCCAGGATATCCGCCAGGATGGCGGAAAAACCCGGAATATCGTCGAGATCCAGATCTCCATCCTCGTCAAAATCCGCGATTTGAAGGAGATGGGACCGATCGTGGCCGTATAAATCGCTCCAGTTTTCCGGCTCGTTGACAGCCAGCGAGAACGGTTCCACATCGTCGAAATCGACTACCCCATCGCAGTTCAGGTCGCCGCGTAGAGGTGTGTCACCAGACATAGCCGCCACCGCAACTGTGACTAGCAGAATCCCGCCTGCGGCTGTTGCCAATACGATACCGAGCCGATTCAAGTACATCTGTCCCTTGCCATAATTCCTATTCCGCGACATTTCGACTTACCTCCCTAAACAGAACCTCGTAGACGTTGCTATCCAACGGACTATCTGTAGTCACTCCAGGCTCTTGGTACTTGAGCGCGTGCAGGACGAAACAATCCAGAGCTCTCTCTATTAGCTAGGGCGCGAAATAGCCGCGGCGCGCTCATGAAAATATGAATAATTTCTGAGAAATTGCTTGTATGAGCAGTGGTAGTGTTTTAAGGCGGTCAGAGAAATCAGCTTATGCCATCCCTGATCACAGACGTTGCTTGACCGACACAGAGCACATGGTACCAATTTGAATAAGTCTCGCGTAAGTTCATGCGATCGAACAACTTCGAGTTCCCAGGTATGACGCTCGACGGCATCTTCTTTTATGCGTGATTTGTGGGTGCGTCTTGGTTATCATCAATGTTGTCCATTCGCGAGGTGGCCATGCAACGTTTTGAAGATGACCAAGTCGGGACGGGGATCAGCACACGAAAATTGCTGCAAATACTGTACGAGCTGTCTGAGGAGTTGCGGATCAGCATCGACCGAGAGATTCAACCTCGGTTTAGAAGCGCCGTAAGTGCTGACGATATTCTGCAGGAGATCTGGATTGCCGCATTTCGAATCGACCGTGCATCCGTTCACGATTGGGAGGGGTGGATCACCACAGCCGCGCGCTCCAAGCTGATCGGAGAATTGCGCGCCGCCCGGACATTGAAACGTGGTGGAGATCTGCAACGCGTGAACGTCATCGACTCACGGGTGTCGTCGTACGTCGATCTATTCTCCCGCGTACAGGCCAATACGCGAACACCGAGTAGGGAAGTTTCGGCCAAGGAAGCTTGCCGAGCTGTAAATATAGCATTGGCGGCCTTACCCGAGAATCGGCGGCAGGCAATCTACTTGTGTTACATCGAAGGACTCTCGCGGCGCGAGACAGCGGCGCGGATGGACAAATCGGAAGCCGCCGTCAACAGCTTGATTCATGCCGGATTAGGGCAGCTCCGCGAACTAATCGGCGATGCCGCTGCATTCCTGAGTGGCGCGGTCCAGCCTGAAGGTTGAGTTTCATGTCTTTCGCCAGCAAATCGACTGAGAATAATCAATCGTATGGTTCCTGACGAGAAGAGAACGAAAATCGAGCAGGTCATCGCGGAAGTGATTGCCCAACACGGCAGTGATGAGCACCTGGATTCGGCAGCGATCGTGGCCGAACATCCCACGCTGATGCCGGAACTCGCGAAGCAGCTGGAGACCTTACGGGCCATTCACATGGCTAAACGGCAAGCCAGATGTTCATCGGCAGAAGCAGATATACACGGAACACCGGTTAACGAGGATCTGTCCGACTTGCGCGAGGCCTTTCCGGCGTTTGAGATATTCGAAGAGATTCACTATGGTGGCCAGGGCATCGTCTACCGGGCAATCCAACGTGCTACTAAACGCGTGGTCGCCTTGAAAGTCCTTTTAGCAGGTCCACGAGCCACGGAACGTCAGCGGCGTCGCTTTGAACGGGAAGCGGAGCTGATTTCACGCCTGGAGCATCCCAACATCGTGACATTGTACGAGAGCGGCCTGGCGCAGGGTCGCTTGTACTACGCAATGCAATATGTAGATGGGGTTCCGATCGATGATTACTTGTTGATGAAGGATCTAACGGTACGCCAGATCATTGAGTTGTTTATCATAGTTTGTCGCGCCGTGGCGTACGCCCATCAGAACGGCGTCATTCACCGCGATCTGCACACTGCCAACATCTTGGTTGATTCGGCCGGGGAAGCACACCTGCTCGACTTCGGCTTGGCAAAGGATGTCTATAGCGATTCGGATCCGCGTATCTCGGCTCCCGGCCAAGTTGTCGGAGCACTGCCCTACCTGAGCCCGGAGCAGGTTGGCGCCAATGATGGACGGATCGATGTACGCTCGGATGTCTATTCGCTGGGCGTCGTGCTATATGTGCTCTTGACGGAAACCTTTCCGTATCGAGTGCACGGGGAATATGGTTTGGTACGCGAGGAGATCGTCTCGCGACCACCAGTACCGCTGCGTAAAGCATTGATTGATGGCGATCCCGAACGCCGTGCCAAGGCCGGTGATATTTCGGCCGATCTGGAAGCGATCTTGCAGATGGCGTTGGCCAAGGAGAAGCGCATTCGCTATCAGAGTGCTTCTGCTTTCGCGGACGATTTGGAGCAGTTCCTGAGCGGTGGAGTGGTGGCCGCCCGCGCCGCCAACCGCATGTACGTGTTGCGCAAGACGTTACGGCGCTATCGGATACCGGTGGCCGTAGTAGCCCTGATTATGGCGGTTCTGGCCGTCTCGACCGTAGTCACGACGCAGGCCCTACACAATTCCCGCGTTGCCACCGCACTGGCGTACGACCAGTTCGACACAACCTTGACGACGGTCGAGGAAGCGATCCACCCGTTACCCGGCGGTGTGGCCGTGCGAGACGAGTTGCTGCGACAAGTATCCCAGTCTCTGCCGGAATTGGCGGCCCGGGCGGCGTCTGATCCGGCCCTGCGTGAGATCACCACCAAGCTGGCTGAACGACAGGGTGACATCGCCGAAGCGCAGGGTCGCAAGGAAGAGGCGCTAAACCAGTATCAACGCTGTCACGCTGCTTATCTACATGATTGGGAAACTGACCCGGCAAACAACGAAGAGCTAACGGCACACGTAATTCGCGTCTATCGGAAGCTAGCGGCTGTCTCTCCGAATCCTGTGGAAGTGTATGAACGAGCGCTCGAATTCGTGGAACAGGCTGGTGATGTTTGGGATACCGCTGGTGTCGTTGCCCTGGAGTTGTGTGAGCTGCGGCTCAAGTTTGGGCAATACTGGAAAGCGCGCGATGAATACGAGGCGGCGCTACCACACTTGGAAGCGGCATTGGTGCTGTACGAAGCAGCACCTGATGATCGTGGTCCTACCGGCACCTGGACCCGCTTGGCAGCCAGCGCTTTAAGCAGCCGCGGACACATCCGACTGGCCCATGGCGAGGTCGAAACTGGAGTGAATGACCTACGTCGCTCATGTCGGATGCGTGAGCAACAACTGGCAGAGCATCCATCCGATACGGTAGTAAGACAGCACTTGGCCTCGATCTATACCCGCTTGGCCGATGTTGAGAAAGACGCCGGTAACCTTGAGGAGGCAACCGTTTTACTGGAAAAGGCTGCAGCCCTGAAAACCTTGTTACACAGGTTTGATCCGAGTGTCGTCGATTGGGCATATGAACTGTTTGGGATCCATATCCGGCTGGTGCAACTATACCTCACCCTTGAACGGCCTGATGAGGCCAGCGCACAGCACTCAATCGCTGCTGAAATCGTCGAACGCCTGCATGCACTGGCCCCTTCAAATGCGAGAGTGTTGAGTTACAGGCTTTCCTGTCAACGCGTTATGGAGAGATCCTCTTACAGAACGAATCGTATCAGCCGGCTCTGGAAGCCTTTCAGGACGCGGCTGACGCGTGGGCACAACTCCTAAAACAGGAGCCGGATAACCAACGCAGGTTGAAGGATGTGGCCTGCATTCACCAGTGGATTGGGCTTGCCAGCGGAAAACTGAAAAACTATCAGGGCTCGATCAGCAGCTACCGCCGTGCGTGCGAGCAGTTCAGCGCCCTTTACAAAGCAAAACCGAATTCAGCAGTGTGCATCCTCGATTTGGTCGCCGCACAAATCAGCCTATCCGGGGCCTGCCTTAAATCAGGCGTAGCGGAGCATCGTATTGAAGCCCGCCAGCTCTTGCAGCAAACCGAGCAATTGCTCGATGAGAACCACACGGGCGTGTCGCTGGCGGGATTCAAAGCACGCAGTCGTTTGTATCGCTCGGCAGTTGCCCAGAACATGGGGGGCGGACTGGCTGAGCGAGAGGACCGCCCCCCCACAAGCTTGCCAGATTAGCATACCAGGTGCGGTCCACGATACGTGCTCATCCCAAAGATACCTGGTACGGCTATTCCTCCTCTGGTTCAGTCTGAACCGGTGGGACTTCGACCGGCTCATCCGGATCGCTTGCAAGTGGCTCTGACTCGCCTGTAATCTGTAATTCATAGCCGGTTCTAGCCGTAGCATCCCATGGCGCGCCGCCCTGAGGCGGCGTATAGACGAGCCCTTCCAGATAGAAATCCAAGGTATCGGTGGTACCCTGTTGTGGGTCCGCCACACCTTCAATCAATGGCGGCTCAAGGAAATCTTCGTTAACGGGGGCATCCGCGTCTACGTGCTCGACCCACCACTGTCCACTAGTCGTGTCGACATTAGGATCGTCATCCAGCCAGATAATATCCGCGCCGCCACCAGTTGCCTTTTCCCGGATCTCTACTTCCGCGATTGACCAGCGCACCGAATCGCCATCGCGCTCGGTCGCGTGGAGCAGCAGAACGATCTCATAGTTCACCGAACTATTGGGATCACTGGAGTCTTCATGGACGGCATACGTCGCAAGCTTGTCCGCGGGCAAATCTTCACCGAGCGCAATGGGGACCAAGACTCCAATGACCACCAAAACACTGAAGTGAAAGATGGTTGCTGATCTCAACATGACAGACACCTCCGTAGTGGCGCGGTACGGGTGGTCCTGCGATCAGCGCGCACCGGGGGCGCGTCGCAGCGGTGCGATTGATCGAAAGTGACTTGTGACGTAACGCGCTGGGATACGGGACCGACCGTCCGACATCCCAAGAGGCCGAAGTAAAGCGATCGAGCCCTATCTATAGGGCGCGATCCGCGGGTGGCGCGCTCATGAATTTATGAAAAAAGCGCGCCGCCTATCGTGTCGAAGTCGATTAGCCATGTATAGGAAAGAGGCAGTATGAGCCTGTCATCATCAGACACTGACTATGCGGTGTGTGCGTATTCGTTCTACAGCCGGCCGACGAACAGGTCATGGATGCGACATCGGATATCATTGTTACACGGCAGTTGTTGCAGTCAGTTTACGCTCCAAGTATGGCACAGCGCAGGCAAGTTGCGGTCTGTTCCTTGCAATTGTTGGCGCGAAGAGGCTGATGCAACAGCGGACTACTGCTACAGGGGTATCGATAGGCCTGGATTTCTCTCTGGGGCATTTCCAGCACAAAATATTAATTATTCTTTCGCTTTTGATGAGCGCGCTGGGGCTGAACATGTCCCTGGACATCGCCGGGGCACTGCTGGGGTTGACGTATTCCAGTCGGTCAACGTTCTGGCCAGCGGCCGCGGCGGATTCTGGGACGCGATGAATGTCGTTGCCAGTGTGAACCCTGTCGGGAGGGTGGCTAGAATCACCGGCAAGGCTTTCCGCTGGAGCCGCATCGCCCGGGGAGGCACAAAAGACCCAGGAGACCGTCCGAGTAAGAGCATCGAGGCAAGAACATCAAGGTTTGGATCGCAGAACCGATTGGCGGCAGCGGGGGCGGGATATTTCCACCGCCCCGGGAGTCGCAAGCCAACGCTCAAGCCCAACGCCCACGCCGAGTAACCCGCAATCAGGCGGGTTCATCCTGGTCGTGTCACGCCGCCGCATGGAACTTCCTCAGGTTGTGCGCCAAACACACCAGCCGCCACTCGCCACGCATTTTCTCGATTCCGTTCAGCAGGAACTGCCCAAACCTCAGTGCACGCTTGATCTGCCCGAACACCGGTTCGCAGATCCACTTCCGTTGGGCATACGTCGCACGCCCCTTCTTCGTCCGCAGCTTGCGCGCCATTCGCTCCTTGACCGTCAAGCCCGCCGGCGGGCGGCCACGTGGGCACGGCCCCACGCGCTCGTCGTGCTTCAGCCGGCCGGTCGCGATGTAAGCGTCGACCTTGGCACGTGCGGCTCCCACAACGTTGGCCTCACTGAAGTATCCACTGTCCGCCGAAAGCTGCTTGATTCGTCGAGCGCGACCAACATTCCGCTGGGCCTGCTTGAGCATCGGCAGCAGTTGCTTCTTGTCATTCGACTCGTTGGTTACATCCGCCGCCACGATGATCTGGTGTTCCCGGTCCACCAGCGCCTGAGCATTGCCGCATTGGTCAAAACCCTTGTTGCTGGCCTTCATGATCGATGTTTCCGGATCGCTGAAATTGTATTGCGCCTTGTCATCCGGGATGTCCCGGGGCGGCTTACGCTTTCGACCACCACTAGGCGGACCACCACGTTTGTGATCCTCCTCTTCCCGCCGTTGCCGCTCCGCTTCCGCCGCCGCCCGGGCCTCGGCTTCCAGGGCTTTCTTCGCCGCGGCAATCCGCTTGAGCCGCGTCTTGCGCCGGGCCAATTCCTCCGGCAATTCATCGCCCCGCCGATCCCGGCCATACCGCTCGTCTTCCTCCGCGTCGGTCGCCTCCGCCCGCGAAAGCAACTGGCGAATCTCCTTCCGCAAACGCTTCTGCTCTTCCTTCATCCGGCCGTAGCTCATCGCCTTGTGACGCGAGGCGTTGGCCTTGATCTTGGTCCCGTCCAGCGAGACGTGTCCCAGCTTCACCAGCCCAGCCTTCTGGCACAGCCGCAGCACCTGCACAAACAAACCCTCCAGTTCCGTCAGATGCAACTTGCGAAAGTCACTGATCGTCCGGAAGTTGGGGACATCGTCCTGCACGATCACCCGGTAGGCCGCGTCCCGCTGGCAACGCTTCTCGATCCGCCGCGAACTGAAGCACCCCTGCGTGTAGCTGTACAGCAGCAGCGTCACCATCATCCGCGGATGAAACGGCGGGAAGCCCCGCCCGTCGCCCTGCTCATACTTATCCGTGATGGCGGAGATCTCCAGCCCGGCCGTGGTGTCCAGCACGAAATAGACCAGATCGTTCTCCGGCAGCCAATCCCGCGGCGACGGCGGTAGAAGCCAACTCTGATCCGGATTCCACTGGCGATAGATCTTGCCCATCAGTCAGCCCGCGGCGAAGCCAAGCTAACCACAAAAATGCTGGCAGTGTATCATAGCTGTCATTGTGGATTACTCCGACGGTCTCCTAGTGCAAGAATCCCCCACTCGCACCCACATGTCCGGGAATCATCTCCCGCGAGTGCGGCAGGATAGGAATCCTGCAATACGTGGGAGCGAGATAGGAATCTCGCTCCAGCGAACCTGAGCTTACGAATCTGGATGTAACAGGCGGCCCTCCATTCCGCCGGCGATGGGTAGGATTGTTCCAGTGAGATGTCCAGCCAGTCGATCGGAGGCGAAAAAGACAATCGCCGCGGCAACGTCATGCGGTTCGGCGATTTTTTCCATCGCCATCGTGGCTTGCACACGCCGTATCAACCGTGGATCGTTGAGGCCGAACGCCGCCATGGGCGTCTTAGTCCACCCGGGACAGACACAGTTCACCCGCCCCCGCGACGCCAGCCGAACGATCTCGTTCTTCAAACTCAGCGTCAGACCGTACACCATGGCAGCCTTGGCGGCGGCATAGTCGGCGTGATCCGCTTCGCCGAATAGGGCGGCGGTCGAACCGACCAGCACGATTGACGCGGATTGGCGTGGTTTGTCGGCCAAGTGTCGCAAAAACGCACGGCAAGTGAAAAACGCGCTATCCAAGTCAGCCGCGAGTGTTTCCCGCCACTGGTCGAGGGACATCTCATGTAGTGGTACCGACTCGCTATTGAAAATACCGGCGTTGACCACAACGGTGTTGATCTGCGGAAAACTCTGCAGGGCTTCCGTGAACATTCGCTCAACCTGCTGCTCGTCGCGCAAATCGGCCTGGACGGTCAGGTTCGGTACCTGGAGTTGCTGCTGTAACTCAGTTAACAACTTGGATTGTTTGTGATAGTGCAGAATCAATTGTGCCCTCTCCGCCGCAAAAGCCTTCGCTGTCGCCAGGCCAATCCCGCCCGAAGCACCCGTGATCAAGACAGTCGTGCTATCCAACTCAGTATTCATAAGCGTATTTATACTCTACGGTCCAAAACAGATTCAATAAACTTCCGGTGTCAGAGGGAGGGCGAGGCTCCTGCCGAGCCACGGCTCGCTGTGTGTCTCACCTTCTCCATATGGCGCCTATTTGTACAAGAACAGGGGCACCGATGCGGTCTCGCTGTCATGATACCAAGTTGGAACTCACTTTCCTCACCACTGGTCTGCCGCTAGCATGATCAAAACTGACATTAAACCGCTATAGGAGTAATGGGGAGACTGGGGCCCAATGACAGATCACGGTCAGAACAGTGCCGAGTATACATCACATTCCAATCTGGAAATCGACACCGCATCTGATCTGTTTGATGATACCGGCACACTCATTACAGATGTTACCTGTCGGCGTTGTGGTTACAACCTACGTGGCCTACTCACTGGCGGTCGCTGTCCCGAATGCGGCATGCCCATTGGGCTTTCCACCCGCAGTGACCAACTCCGGTATGCTGATCCCATATGGGTCGAGCGGCTAGTTAAAGGCGGCAAATACGTTGTCTACTCTGTCATCGGGTTGATTCCTAGTATGCTACTTGCTGATCTAGTGGGAGATATGTTCCGGGGCGCATGGCTATATGTGTTTACCTTAATTGTCGGGTTGTGGCTCATGGCACTCTGGGCTCTTATCTATTATGGCGTCTGCCTGATTACTTCCCCAGATCCCAATCACCCAGGCAAAGAGCGCCTTTATATTCCCCGATTAGTTCGCATCGCTGTCCTGATTGGCGCTCTTGGTCAGATTGTTTATTGGGTAAATGAGATGTTCTTTCGACTATCGATGATCACAACGACCTCTTCAATGATCCTGGATAGATTTAGCACGTGGTGTACATTTATCGCTAGTATTGGATCCTTGGCTTACTTGCAGTGTGTTGCTCAGCTTGCTCGGCGAATTCCTGACTCAGAGCTCTTTGTCTTTGCCCGCAACTTATTTGTCTCGAACATGATCTATCTCGCGGTTGTTATTCTCTATGCCATAACCTTTTTGGGCGCCCCTGTCACAGGTTTATTCATTTTCTTGGTTGGTCTCATACTATTTATCGCCTTCATTTACTGGCAAATAAAACTCAATAAAGCTATCATTGAACTGGCCTGGATAGCCCGCGCCACAGGGGGTAATTGGCCACAGGACACTCACTAGCTTATTATGCCCTGCACGCCTAGTCCACCCCGACGTGCTAACTTGACTTTCCGTGGACGACTAATTACGCGAAGAACTTGATGTCTCAACCTGCTCCGGCGGCAAGATGTTTACCATCTGACCAAGCAGTTCGGCACTTTCGGTCAATCCGCAGGCGGCGGCGAGGGCTTTGACCTGGGCTTGGCGCAGAGCGTTCGGATCCATACCGCACAAGCGCGCCAAAACGTATGCCCGACAGACACGGACGTGGTAGAGCGGTTGACCGCCATGTCCACCGACCCGCAGCAGGTCGTCTTGTTGTCGCAACCAGGAAGGTGAACGCCGAAACCAGCGGGCGGCTTCGTGCGGCGTCATGAGTTCTTGGGGCACATCGGTCATGAGCATGTTCTCCATAACAGGGACCAATCTTTCTCGGCGGTGCATTATAGCCCTCCACTTCGCCGCAAGTCAAGGAATACAAGATTATCTAGTACAGATAGATTCGCCTTCGTTCGAACACTGGTCCTTAACAGTCGCCACGGCAGTCAAAATGAACTGGTAGTGATGTAGCGACCGGCGTCTCGCCGGTCGTAGAAAACCAGGATAGCCGCTTTGGGCTTGCGGCCTGTGCGGCGCAGGCCGCTATAAAAAGGCAAAGACACTTTTTAGACCGGAGCGAGCACCAATGCCGTCCGGGCCGGCACGTAGATTTGAATACTCTGCGCTAATCCGTCGCTGCCGGCTTGCTGCCAGGCATACATCTGTCCCGCCAGTACCTCCGCGTGGCCGCCGAGCCAGAGCTCATCCGTGTTCAGAACCAGCCGGTAATCCGTTTGTTCCGGCACGCCGATGCGGTAATCCGCGTATGACCGGTCGGGATGAAAATTAAATATGAATAGAAGCCGGCCACGGCGATATATCAGGAGCTTGTGATCCTCGTGGATATGTATCGATTCCCACCGTGGCAGAGCCAGCAGATTATGCTTGAGGTCAAGTTGTAACATGGCTCGATCAAAGGCCGCCAAGTCACAATAGCGCAGCATCGGATCATCGGCGAGTGACCATTGCCGGCGAGCGTATTTAAATGAGAATTGATTTCCTGCGCGCGGGAAATCGATCCACTCCGGGTGCCCGAACTCGTTACCCATGAAGTTAAGATAACCCTCGCCGCCGAGGGAGAAGGTGAGCAGGCGAAACATCTTGTGCAGGGCCATGCCGCGCTCGACCACCAGGTTCTGGCTGCCCTTGTTCATGTGGTAATAGATGTTGGCCTCCATCAATCGCATGGCGATGGTTTTGTCGCCAACCAAAGCTTGATCGTGACTTTCCGCGTAGGCGACATGCTTCTCGCCTTTGCGGCGGTTAGTGAGCGTGTGATACAGATCGCTCATCGACCATTCTTCATCACGCTGATCCGCCAGCAGCTTGATCCAGTAATCGGGGATGCCCATCGCGAGTCGATAGTCGAAGCCGAGACCACCCTCGGCGATCGGGCGCGCCAAGCCGACCATGCCGGAGACGTCCTCGGCGATAGTGAGCGCTTGCGGCCGTATTGAATGCGTCAACTGATTGGCAAGCTGTAAGTATGTAACGGCATCCTCATCGACGCGGGGAGGGAAATAGTCATCGTAGCCGCTGAAGCCCTGGCCCAAGCCATGATCGAGATACAACATGCTTGTAACGCCGTCAAAACGGAAGCCGTCAAAACGGTATTCCTCCAGCCAAAAACGAACATTGCTGAGCAGAAAACGCAAGACCTCCCATTTGCCATAATCAAAGCATAGCGAATCCCAAGCCGGATGTTGACCGCGCGCCCCGGCGTGGAAATAGTGATGGTCCGTACCGTCGAAGTAATTCAAACCCTCGTTAATGTTCTTGACGGCGTGACTGTGCACCAGGTCCAGCAATACCAGCAATCCATGTCCGTGAGCCGTATCGATCAGGGCCATCAACTCCTCCGGCGTGCCAAACCGTGACGAGGCCGCGAAGAAGCTGCTGACTTGATAGCCGAACGATCCATAATAAGGATGTTCCTGGATGGCCATCAACTGGATGGCGTTGTAGCCGGCCGCGACGATGCGTGGCAGGACATTCTCGGTAAATTCATGATACGTACCGATGCGCTCTGCCTCTACTGCCATCCCGACGTGAGTTTCGTAGATCCGCGGATTACCTTGCAGCCGTAGTGTCGGATGTTGCCAGGTGTAAGGTTCCGGCGGATTCCAGTATTGGCCACAAAAATCATGCGAATGCTCGTCGCGGATGCTGCGGCGGATGTAAGCCGGTACACGATCTCGAGCGCTCCCCCCACTATGGACATGCACCTTCAGACTACAGCCATGCACAAACCGCTTGGCGCAGTCAGTATCCGGCAGAAATATGCTCCATACGCCATATTGGTCGCGTTTCAGCGGGTTTTTCGCCCGATCCCAATCGTTGAAATCGCCTGTCAGAAACAAGGCATCAGCGCCCGGGGCCCATTCGCGATACCAAACTCCCGGCCGGCCATCACATTCACCACGGTTAAAACCAAAATATTCGTAGCCGCGGCTGAATTGTTCGAGCGTGCCTTCAGCATCCAGGACACGCTTCAACGTCGTTTGATAGTGCTCAAACCGGCGGCGGAGGGCGTCTGCATATGGTTCCAGCCAGGGATCCAGATCGATCAGGCCGGTACCATCCGGACGCGGCGATTTCTCAGCAGGTATCATGGTTGGATTCTATGCGTAGGTCGCAAGACACCCAAGGCGCATAGTTCAAGAACATACGGCTGCGAAATCGCACAACTTCGATCCGAGTCACGCGCCTCCAAACGCCATGTCCGCGATCTGTGCAATAGACAATCCGATCAGGTTCGAAATACCGCTAGAGACTCCCGACGTGACGCCGTCGCGTACGGCATCCACACAGCCGCCAACGAAAAAACACACACCCAATAGTATCACACATGCGTATAGGTACTTAGTCTTGCTCATCGGTTTTCTCCGTTTGCCGGATTGGCTTCATACCTGGCCAACCGCTTTTCCAGAAGCTCGATTCGTCGTATCAGCGGGCTCTGTTTTGATTCCGCCTTCCACAAAGGAAGTGAAACTTCGACCATCACGAGGTTCTCGTTGTCCCCATTGCCGTCGTCCACATCGCGGCGGCGGTAGGACAAGCCGGTGTTTACCCCATTATCCCATTTGAATTCGATTCCCTGCTCGGCCGCCCAGCGATCGCTGTTTGTGTTGCTGGAGCCGCTGTGCCGGAATTCCGGGCCGAACTTCGTCTTGCTCCGAATTTCCTGCAATGTGCAACCCGAAACCAGCAACAAGATTACGCCGCTCGCCGCCCACAGTCTCACATTCATTTGAATATCTCCGATGGGTGTAATTGTGTACATCCACGAACCGCAACGCGGTTACCAAAGAAGTTTCGCTAACGCGAGAAGCCCCAATAGGCACGTGACCACGCCCACGCTGCCCCGCATGAATCCCTCGGGAATCTTTCGCACGGTGAGCGTGGCGATCGGGACGGAGAGCACCGCCCCCCAGTGTCAACGGGATGGCCAGCCACCAGTACAAACCGCCGCCCATCAACAGATAGGCCGCCAAGCCAACAAAGCAGGTGAGCCCCTCCGCCAGCGAAGTGATCGCCACGGCTTGTTTCGGTGACATGCCCGACACGACTTGGCCACCTGTTACAAGTGGGCCATACCCGCCACCGCTCAAGCCTTTGTTGAACGAAGCGACGGCCCCTAGAACAATGATGTGGCCGCGACGATACTGCAGTTGTCGGCGGATGGTTGCCAGAATCACGATGCCGACCGAGAGGACGATCGCCGCTATGATCGCGGACAACCAGAATTTCGGGATACGCAAGGCGAGTGTTACGGCTGCGATGGTGCCGCAAACGCTGAAGACCGATAATAAGATCGTTGTTCCTCGGGCTTTATGATCTCGTAGGAAATCTACGTTGCCGTCGCGTTGGTGCAGCAGTCCGGCACTGATACCGGTCACGAATTCACTCAGCAGAACCGCTGGGACGATTTGTAGGGGGGCAAATCCGGCCAGAAGTAACAGCGGCGTTAGTGTCGTTCCATAACCCATGCCGAGGCTGGAGTCGATATACTCGCAAAACAGGGCGGCCAGGAATATTGTCAGCAAAGTGCCGGCTCCCAGCGCATCCTCGTGTTCGGGCAAGAACTGCAATTCCGGCCAGATCATCTGTACACTAAAGGCTAGTACGATCAGCAAAACGGCCACACCCCAAAGTCGGATTCGCCGGCTGCGAATGCTCGCTTTACCTACGCCAATAAGTAGATTGCGTGACTTTTGCTTCCACATAAAACTTCTCCTGAATAACTGCGGCTGAATTAAATGAGCGTCTAACGCTTAGTGCGCAGACCTTCCTCGCAAAGGACTTAACGTCCCTAAAAACCTCCTGAAGCCCCGTCTATTCGATGTAACCTAGTGCTCGAAGTCGCTCGCGAACCGCCTTCACCTCTTCCATTGTCAGGCCGGAAGCGCCTAGATCCAGGCTTCCGCCACTGGCAACATCGCGAAGGACATGTACCGCAAATTCAGTAACACTTCTAAAACCCGTACCTTCAATGAGTTTTGATAAGTTCTGATATAACTCCGCCGGGATTTTGAGCGTTACACTCTTCTGAGCACCTCGCCCTTTTTGTGTCAAATAACACTCCTATGGCACTCCAATTAACACTCCTATAGGAGTGTAACTCGGTTTTTCCGGGAAGTCAAATCCGTGTGTAAAAAATCCGGCAGTCGGCGTTGGAGGTGGATTGCGATTGTGTTCTTAATGCGTGGGGCAAGTGTAATGTTATCGGGAGGATTAAGATTGATCACGCGGATACTGTTCGGGTGCGGCGATTTCTCGGTAGATGACATGCATTGATTCTGTGCGCAGGTCGCGATTACTCCCAGACATGTTCATGCAGAACCTGCGATTAGAATTACTATCAGGGCCACGTTCGGCGCCGCAGTACTAGAGCTCCCGCAATTAGCAAACCCAGACTGGTAGGCTCGGGAACCGTCAACTGCCACGCAAAACTGCCGGAGTATGATGGCTCGTATGGCACGGGATTATCCCCGATCCAGTGGCGGTCCTCGCTGGATCCGATTGTCGGCGGATTATATACGGCATGTGCCCACTGGCTCTGGTCGAATTGGAGTCCCACGGCGATACGTTCATCGGCCGGAAGAAAGATGCCATGCCCGGCCAAGCTTTCCAGGCTCACCATTGTACGCACGCCGGGTGGGATTGCCGCCTCAGATTGGTCTACCTGTAAACTGCCCAGCAGAGTGCCGACCGGGCCGCCGTTCGGATTATCGAACAGGCGGAACTCTATCGTTCCCGTGAATCCGCGTGGCCCGCTGGTGTCAAAGTTGAGCACGATTACATCAAGGTCGGTCAGTATACCGCCGCCAACGATCTGTAGATCATCCCAGACCATGTTGGTACTAAGTACGGCGTGGTTGGTCTGCGTTTGCACATTTGAGTAAACGATCTCGTCCGCCGACAGGTGAATTGTCATAGCTCCAGCGATGAATATCACCAGGCTAAGGTTGAAGTATCTACACGAACTCCTTCTATATATCAGGAGCTGCTTCATCGTGTTCCCTCCGTCTACATGTCTTTATTGCATCGGATCACGGCGGATCAGGAAATCTGGTACTAAAGTCCATCGAATTCTAGGACCCGCTAATCACGAAAATCCAGCGAATACCACAAAAACTCGACGCTTGCGGCCGCAGATGATGGCCGGCACGGGTACTCCACGGGTGCTCAATAAAGTAGCGGCCGGTCTTCGTACCGGCCGAAATTTAACGTTTTGGTCACTGCACCAGCCGAAGTGCAGCGTCCGAGCCCGATACCAGCCGAAATGTAGCGGCCGGGCCCCGTACCGGCCGTCTTCCTCCGTCCATTCTTAATTCTGAATTCGCTCTTCTGAATTCCAACCTGCCCCGTACCGGCAGTAGTTAGTGGGGCACCTGCTCTAAAAGTGGAGGACTATTGCCAAGTGGTATACAATGACGGTGGAAGTCATCCGTCTTTGGGGTAATTGCGATGCATTTTCCACGGCGGGTGCCCCATTCTGTTTGAGAGTGGGGACAGACCATCATAGGGAGTTAGCGGGTGCCCCATCCTCTCTGAGGGTGGGGGACAGACAATCATAAGGAGTTTGCCATGGAACCCCTGACACTGGCCGTGCTGACCAGCGCCGTTACCGTACTGGCCTTGGATGTCGGCAAAGGCGCCGCTTCTGAAGCGGGTAAGGATGTCTGGAACAAGATCAAGTCGCTGTTCAAATGGTCCGCCGAGCCGGCGGAGAAGGATTTGTCCCACGATATCGCCAAGATGTTGGCAACGAACGAAGCCTTAGCTCGTCAGGTGACTGAGATTCTTCAGGCCCAATCGACCGGTACGGCGTCAAATTTGGTTGGTACGATCAACGCTGAGAAGGTCGTCGTGGCTGAGAAGATCGATACCGTGAATATGTAGTGTCACGAGGATAGCTTCATGGCCGAGGAAAGGTCCAAGCGGTTGGTTGATCGCGTCGATGCTGAAAAGTCGATTGTCGCCGAACAAATTGGCACACTTAACATGGACAGTTTACGTCAGTGCCAGCTTCCACACGGCTTCGCCCCGGCGTTCCACCCGTGCCGGAACGTTACGTTCTGCGCGAAGAAATGATGGCGGAATTAGCCGCTCAGCTTGATGATGGTGAACCGGCAACCGTGACCGGGCGGGCGGTGGCCAGTGGGGATGGCGGGCATGGGAAGACGGTGCTGGCTTGGGCTTATGCCCACCAATTCAAAGAACGTTATCCGGGCGGGTGTTTCGCCGTGGAGTGCGAATCGGTCTCGCTGGTGACGGCTCTGGCGGCGCTGGTGCTTACGGACGAGGGGACGGATGAACAGCGGGCGCGGTATGCGCAGGCCATGCTTTCACAGGAGCCGCGCTGCCTGTTGATCCTCGATAACGTACGGGACGCTGAACAGTGGAATGACAAGCCTTTCAGGGATTACCTGCCTAATCCGCCGTGTCATATAGTCGTCACGACGCGAGCCGAACATTTACCCGGAACGCGGGAGGTCAAGGTTGGTAAGCTGACCGAAGATGAGGCATTCGCGCTACTAAAGCAGTTCCGCCCTTCGGCGATCGAGGAAAGTAATCGCGCGGCTGTACTGGCGATCTTGCAGGAAGTCGAGTATCTGGCCGCCGCCGTCGCGGCAATTGGGGCCTATATGATGCTCGATGAAGATGACGATTGGTTTGCCTATGCCGAGCATCTCCAGCAGACCCCGCTGAGTGAGCTGCCCGACCAGAGCGCCCAGGTTCGGGCCGAGACCGGCTATGCCGGCAAGACAGCTCAGGTTCTCGACGACCTGCGGGCCCGGCTGCCCGAGGCCGAGGTCCGCGTGCTCGACTACGCTGCGCTCTTGCCCGCCGACCAGATCGTTCAGCTCTGGTTGGAACTGCTGTTGAAAGCCGATGCGGAGCAGGAGTGCCTTGATCTGGGTTGCAAACCATCAGGTAAGCCGCGGACACCTGCCGACGTGATCGCTCATTTGCGCAAGCTCGGCTTGCTCACGCCTTCTACTGAGCAGGAGAAGCTACTATCGGTCCACCGGCTGCACCGTCGCCGCGCGGCTGAGATTCTGGATCAAGAGCCCGATCAGAAGGTATCCCGGCTCGACACGGTTGCAGCGTTGGCAGTGGAACGGGGCAAAGTTTTGCATGATGCACTCATGCAACCCAACCTTCACCCGGAACTGACACCGCTGGCCGCACTGGTCGGCGAACTTGAGGCGGCGGGACGCTTCGCCGCAGCGGTGAGTCTTGCAAACTGGATCGAAAAGCCTTTGAGAGAACTCGGCCGTTACACGGAGGGCCGAAATCTGCTTGAGCCAAAGGTGTTACGTTGCGAAGCTGAGCCGGATTTAATCGCCCCGGACGAATACGGAGCGCTCTTGAACAACCTGGCGCTGATCCTCCGAGCCCTCGGCGAGCTGCCCGCAGCCCGGCGGCGGATCGAGCGGGCGATCGAGATCGACGAAAAGCACTTCAAGCCTGATCACCCGTTGCTGGCGACCTACAACTCCAACCTGGCGATGATCCTCAAAGACCTCGGCGAGCTGCCCGCCGCCCGGCGGTGGATCGAGCGGGCGATCGAGATCGACGAAAAGCACTTCGAGCCCGACCATCCGGAGCTGGCGATCTACTACAACAACCTGGCGCTGATCCTCAAAGACCTCGGCGAGCTACCCGAAGCCCGGCGGCGGATCGAGCAGGCGATCGAGATCGGCGAAAAGAACTTCGAGCCCGACCATCCGACACTGGCGATCCGCTACTCCAACCTGGCGATGATCCTCAAAGACCTCGGCGAGCTGCCCGCCGCCCGGCGGTGGATCGAGCGGGCGATCGAGATCGACGAAAAGAACTTCGAGCCCGACCATCCAACCCTGGCGACCCGCTACAACAACCTGGCGCTGATCCTCCAAGACCTCGGCGACCTGCCCGCGGCCCGGCGGCGGATCGAGCGGGCGATCGAGATCGGCGAAAAGCACTTCAAGCCGGAGCATCCGAATATGGTCATATTTCGTAATAATCTCGATAGTATTCGGCGGGCTGAGGCGGAGAGGGATAGCAAGTTAGTTTTCAGTTTTCGGTTTTCAGGTTTTAGGTTTGTATTCCAGGCAACAGGTTTTACCACAGAGACACAGAGGCACAGAGGCACAGAGGCACAGAGAAGATGCTATAACTTAGCGACAGCGCACAAGTTGTCATTCCAAACTGGACACCGACATGCGCGATAAAAAATGGAAGGAGTCAAGGATCCAAGGATTCGAGGGATCAAGTCAGAAAACTGAATGCTTATTCTTCTCTGTGTCTCTGTGTCTCTGTGGTTTATCAGCATGATGGTGGGTTTTACAACCCACCCTACATTGAGACCTTGAATCAATTAGCGGTCTCGGGTAACAAATCATCCAATGAAACATGCTTGGATCATATCCTGTGGAACTGAGCTGACGCTGGGGCAGACGGTTGATACCAATGCAGCCTGGCTGGCACGTAGGCTGGCTGAGTTGGGAATCGATGTTGCGCAGATCGTGGTCGTTCCTGACAAAGCCGACTCCATTACAAACATTCTCCAACAGGCGGCCCAGGCCGGCGACGTGGATACTCATGACCGGCGGCCTGGGGCCGACTGAGGATGATCGCACCCGACAGGCCTTGGCCGAAGCCGCCGGCGTGCCGCTCGAACTAGATCAATCCAGTCTCGATTGGCTGCGAGCTTTCTTCGCCGAACGCAAGCGGCAAATGCCCGAACGCAACAAAATTCAGGCGATGATCCCACGCACCGGGCAAGCCTTGCCCAACAAACTTGGAACCGCTCCCGGGATTGTGATCCGGCTGAAAGATACTCCCTGTTATGTGTTACCCGGCGTGCCGTTTGAAATGAAGGCGATGTTCGCGGAACAGGTGGCCCCGCGATTGCGAGCCGCCGCCGCCGGACGCGTTCTGTTAACTCGCTATCTGCACTGTTTTGGACTGGGCGAATCCGACATTGGCGAACGAATCCACGACCTGATGGCTCCCGGCTGTAATCCTATAGTTGGAACCAGTGCTGACATCGGCTTGATCGATATTCGTTTGACCGCCGGCGCGGATACGCCCGAGGCGGCAAAAACACTGTTGGATGAAACCGAGCAGGAAATTCGTACCCGCCTGGGCGAGAATAGTTTTTGGCCGTGACGAGCAAACACTGGCATCAGTGGTTGGGGAGCTGCTGAAAGAGGCTTCTGCCACAGTTAGCACCGCCGAATCCTGCACCGGCGGCATGATTGGCGAGTTGCTGACGGATATCCCCGGCAGCAGCGGCTATTACCTCGGCGGTGTCGTGTCCTATGATAATCGAGTCAAGGAAGAGCTGCTCGGCGTTTCGCATGAGCTGTTAGAAGAGCACGGAGCGGTTAGCGCGCTGGTAGCACGCCGAATGGCGGAGGGGATCAGTGCCGCTTGTCATAGCAATTATGCCCTATCGGTGACCGGTATAGCCGGTCCAGCCGGCGGATCTGATGAAAAGCCGGTCGGTTTGGTCTATATCGGCGTGCTTTCACCCGGCGGCGTAAGTGTGAAGGAATGCCGTTTCGGAAGCGATTCGCCTCGACACGTGATCCGCATCCGAGCCGCTCGAACAGCATTACATTTGCTACGCAGGGCGTTGTTATCTGTGACATAAAGTCTTGAACCACCTGAAAATGAACCACCGGGGTCACACTGACGTACTCAATCAGGCTGTAATAGCGCAATCTGTTTATAAAGACTGCTCGAATGGCCGATAATTCTAGCAGACTGTGTAAAATGAGCTGATCAAGCTTGCCGCTATTTGCCCAAGCCCGGCATTTTTGCGAGAGATAATCTCGCCTGAATGTGAAGCTATCGCCGGGCGAGGAGTGCCTTGATGTTTCGAAGATTTGCAGCCTTATATGTAATAATTTTTCTGACAGCTCCAGTCATCATGGCACGTCCCCAACCGGGGGCTCAGTCGTTAGTGACTCCAGCCGCCCGCACTCCATCACTGACGGAAGTTCTGGCCAAGATTGACGAGTTATTGGAAGACGCGCGAGAAGCCAATGAGCAAGGTCACCAGAACGACGCGATGCTCAGGCTGAACGAAGCTCAACAATTGCTCGAAAAGGTGCGAGCAGCCGCACCGCGCAATCTGCAAGCCACAGTGCAGGCCGCAGAAATGGCTACCATGCAGGGCATGAAAAACGAAGCACGCATGTTGTTCAAGGAAGTACTCGAAGTCGAGCCGAGCAACTTCCGAGCCAACTTGGGTCTGGGTCGTTTTTACGTTTCCACACGGCTATACCGTCAAGCCCGAGTTTATCTTGAAGAGGCCGATAAAGTGGCTCCTTCCGATCACCACGAGGAAGTATTGCGTTGGTTGGCCGCCGCATATGCCGGACAAGGGCAGCTTCCAGATGCAATTGACACGCTCAAAAGGGCCGTGGAAATCGAGCCGGACAGTTTTGAGGCGCTTAGCATGTTAGTCAACATGCAGATGCAGGCTGGGTCTCACGAGCAGGCGCTTGAGAGCGCGGAGGATTTCGTCACCGCCGCCCAGAAATCCTATGACGCCGCACCTGCGGAGACCTGGTTTCTCAGACGGTTGGTTATGGCGTACGAGACGCAGATTGAAGCACTAAAAGCACATCACAATGGATTACATACACAAGACGTCCACGCTCAGTTCACGGAACAATTGCTACCGGGAAAAGAGGCCGAGGCAGCCAACGTACTCAGCCGAATTGCCCACGTTTCGGAGCGATTAGCCACACTACGTTGGGAGCTGAGCTATCACGACTCATTGATGCTGATGGAGCGGGCGGTGCAGTATCAACCCGACAATATTCGCTATTTGTTGGATTTGGCGGGTTTGTTACTGGCCACACACCAGACCCAGCGTGCGATCGAAACCTGCCAGGATCTTCTGGAAATCACCAATCCACCAAACACCAACCCCGCCGACGTGCGTGAGATCCACGAAGCAGCCAAAGAGCTGCTCAGGCGTCTCAACGCACCATCCACAACTCAGCCAACGGAAATGGCAAAACCTCCACAATAGAGCTAATTTCACCTTTTGGTACTGTCTGTACGGGAGCCGGATATCACAAAAAAGTGAAATACGGGAGCCTATGTCAGAATTTCTGTGGCGCCCTTTTTCAACCGGTAGATGTTGCCGGTTACAAACTTGTTACACAGTTATGAGGTAGATTCTAGCCTCCCGACAGCAGGGAGCGGGCATCGAAATCATGGGCTAGACTGCCAAATGCATCCGTTACCCGCCACAGAAGTTGTGGGGGCAAAGGAGTGTCGTCCACCCGCACGAAGATATAGTCGATCCGGCCACCGCGCATAAACTCGCTGCAATTAATTCCGATGGCGGGCAACCGGGAGGGGGCCAGGCTCTGGTAGGGCTGAGACACGCCCAGGCATTCACAACCAGCACCTTGGATGTTGTTTGGCACACGGCGACCTGAGCCTTGACCAAGATCTCGGGAACCGGCGATTACATCGTCTTCACTGACATAGTAGAACGAATCACGCTCGCAGATCGGATCACCAACCACCGAGAGCAAAGAACATGGTTCAACAACTGGTTCGCTGATTTTCAATGTACCACCCGGATTGTGGAAGAGAATCATGTCTGGGATGGGCATGCGTGCTCCGCCGCTACTGAAGAAGCTATCGTAAGTAGGAATGGTTCCCTGGGCAGGGGCGATGGCCGAGCCGAGCCCGGTTGCTCCGGTTCCGGCTGATGTGCGAAAACGACCATTCTCGTGATAATAGTACAATGCCGGGCCGGTGATGCAGTAGTCTCCGAACTCCACGAACGCGCCTGAACCGACCTCGACATAACCATTTTGCCTATAGAGGGGGATATCATCTGGACAAACCGCTCCATCGGGAAACGGATTAGAATCGAAGGTGGGAATGGTCGCATCCTCGTCGGTCTCATCGACATCCACAAAAGCGATTGCCACGAAGAAGTAGTGAATATAATCACTGCTCAGGTTTCGCATTGAAATAGTGATGTACTTGCTTGCCAGTGATTCGGTACACGGATCCACCGGTGTGCGGTCATTCTGGCTGAGTTGGCCGGTGGTTGTTTGGCCAGTGCTGCTTGGGCCGCTAGTACTACTGCTGGAGGGGGCATAAGAGAATGGTGAACCCAGATAATCCCACCCGGTACCACCCGAGCCGCAGCCGTTGAGTAATAATAAACTGGTTATCCCCAATAATGCCACCCGAGCCGTGGTTCGGTCCCAGGTATGTGATGATAAGCGCATCGGGCTTACTCCAACTGCACAGAATCTATCTGCTAAGGCGCACCTCATGCTGGCAACGCCAACTACGCCGCTGACGTACACACTCTAGAATTAGTATATTCAGTAACCAAGTTTCCGACAAGCAGACCGGAAAGCCTCTACCGGCGACCTCAATCAGGGGGCATGCTGCTGGAAACGCGGGGGGTTCTCTGGATTTTATCACGATAGTTGCCCGATCGAGTGTTGTCGCATAGCATCCTGGATCGCACCGGCGGCACTACTCCGGGCTGATTCGCGCTGAGAGCTTCCAGTGCCGCGAAATGTGCGATCAGTGGAGAGGTGTCCGAGTGGCTGAAGGAGCTGGTTTCGAAAACCAGTGTGCGGGCAACCGTACCGCGGGTTCGAATCCCGCCCTCTCCGATAATTTTGCGGCTTGTGAGTCCTAAGTGCTGGACTGACGGGCTGTTACCGTTCCGGGATGATCCCGGAGAGTCCTGTTTGTGGCGGTGTTTGTGGTGTTTTGTAGCGCCAGGAC
The DNA here is from genome assembly GCA_963674475.2 of Thermoguttaceae bacterium. Lineage (GTDB taxonomy): Bacteria > Planctomycetota > Planctomycetia > Pirellulales > Thermoguttaceae > CAXXFQ01. Next base: position 43,887 of record CAXXFQ010000004.1, read on the forward strand.
TCTCCGAGGAGCATACAAATGGTACGCAAGATCCGATCGTTTCGTGTGGGGAAGGTCACTGTATATCTGCGAGGAAAAGTCTGGTATCTGTGCTACTACGAGCACGGCCAGCGCCGCCGACCGCGTGTCGGTCCGGACAAAGAATCCGCACGCAAACTGGCGGCCCAGACGAATGCACAGATCGAGATGGATGAACCAACGGTACTGGGCTTTGAGCCCATCGGTATCGCCGATTTGCGCGAGCGCTGGTTGCACTATCATGAGCATGTGTTGGCCGGTGTTCTGCTGGGAGTGGCGTTGCTGTCGACCACCGGGTTGATGGAAGAAGCCCGTTGCGTATACGGCCGGCTCAAGAATGGCTGGTACGGTTTGCGGGCCACGCTCTGGATTCTCTTCGTGATGGCCTTGCTGTGAATCAAGCGTCCCGAGCAACTCAAGGGTGTTGATCCGGCATCCCTCGGACAAGTCCTGGGGCTACCACGCGCCGCCGAGGTCAAGACCATCCGCCGCAAGCTGAGAGAATTTGCCGGGCGTGGTCGGGCGGCCGTCTTCCATCGCCGATTGGCCCAGCGCCGGGCTCGGCAACACGACGACGCTTTGGCGTATCTCTACGTCGATGGCCACGTGCGGGCCTACAGCGGCAAACGCAAGATCGGCAAAGCCTACGTTACCAGCCGCAAATCGGTTCTGCGGGCCGAGACGGACTACTGGGTAAACTTGAGCAACGGGCAACCGCTGCTGGTCGTTCATGCCCAGGCCAACGAGCGGCTCACGCAGATGATGCAGACCGTCGTCAATGAAGTCCGTACAGTGATCGGCGAGCGGCGGCCAATGATCGTGTTTGATCGAGGCGGTTGGAGCAAGGACCTTTTTCGCATGCTCTTGGCGGAAGGCTTCGATCTGCTGACCTACCGCAAGACGCCGCTTTCGGACTGGGGAGACGAGCGGTTCTGCGAACGGCGTCTGAAGATCGACGGCCACACGGTTAGCTTCGATCTGGCCGATGGCGAGTTTCAGAAGAAGGGTTGGCCTCGTCTACGCTGTCTGGCGGTCAAACGCAAAGATGGGCGGCAGACGCAGATCCTTTGCAGCCGCTACGACATCGATCCGGTCGAGCTGGCTTACCGGATGTTCGGCCGTTGGCAGCAGGAGAACTGGTTCAAGTATATGGGTGAGCAGTTCGCGCTGGACGTACTGGTCGACTACGCCAGCGAGCCGGATGATCCCGATCGTCTGGTGATCAACCCGACCTGGCGCGGCCTCGATAGAGAACTGAAGGCCGTGCGGGTTGAGCTTCAAAAGGCCGAAGCCGCCTACGGCCGGGTTAGCCTCTCGAACGCTTCGTCTGCCAAGCGGGAACGCTGCGCCGCCGAGGTTGAGCAGGCACGTGATAGGTACGAACATCTCTGCCAACAGCGCCGCGACACGCCCCGACAGGTCCGGCTGGGTGAGGTCACTGAAGGCGATCCAGTGAAGCTGACATACGAACGCAAGCTTCTGACCGATACAATCAAGATGTGTGCCTACGACGTCGAAACGCAACTGACGGAAATGCTCGCCGGCGTCCTGTGTCGCCAGGGTTTCGAGGGCCGGGCCGTAATCCGTGAACTCCTCAAGACCCCCGGCGATCTTTCCCTAACCAACGGCCAGCTCCATGTCCACTTCAATCAACTCAGTGCCCCGCGCTACTCCACGGCCCTGATGTCGCTGTGCGGGCAGCTGAACGCCCGCGACCTGCCGGTCCCTGAAACCTCGTTCACCCTCCGCTTCCACGTCAAACCGCGGTCCGAAAATGGTCAGAAATGAACCCGCCGAGGTCAGGATATCTGGCGCTCTGTCGAACTTCTTGTCCGGTTCTCTGCCGTAAGACACAACTCTTGGCACAACCTGGAAGGCCCCCTCGTCAAGTCACGTGGACACAGGCCTTTGCTGCAGGTCTACCTACGACTTCCAGCCATTCGAACTGGACGTCATCGTGGGTTGCCTTCTGTGGCCCGTTCAATGAAACGATCCAGCTCTGCCCGCCGGTAGAAGATCCTCTTGCTGATCTGCGTGCCCCTGAGCAGTCTTTGCTCTCGATATCGCCGGAGCGTGGCAGAGTGATCGGAAATGTTGATCGTATCCAGGCGCAGGTATCGGACCGCCTCTCCTTCCGTCAGCAACTCCGGGCATGGCTGCGGCGGCTCACCAGGCAATACCGGGCCCAGGAATTGCGGAACGCAGGGACTACTCGCAAACTGAGTATTCCCGTTCATGTCATATCCTCATCAACAGGTAGGCGCTGTAGTCGCCGGCGCCTTGTCAACATGAAGAGCAGCCTCGCTGCGTGCCTCACCCACCTCGTCACACTGACGCATTCAGACATCGAGCAATGGCCCGATGTGGTCGAGAGCGCCCAACTCCTCCGCACCGCAGAGAAACGTGTTCCTGGCACACCGCATCGTACAGATGTCCGGACAGCCTCCGTGCTTCCCTCGCAAGTCGTAGACGGGCGCCATCTTGTGACATGCAATGGCCGCCCACTCGGTATCGGCTACGTTGAAGTGCCGGCAAGGGTGGAACAGAACGCCAGGTGGATCGATGTTGGACTGGAGAGGTGGAAGGTCGGAGTCTTCCCCAAGAGCCCGATCGGGCAAGCAATCAACTACGCGCTGTCCAACTGAAATGGCCCGACTCAATAGCGGCGCGGCAGATGGCAGGGATCCCAGCGTCGCGGACAGTAGCGACGACAATAAGCGGTGGCCATGGAAGCCGTGTGGCCACGTTCCGCGAGCGGTTACGGCTGCACTTCCGAGCAGTCGACCAACTCGCCGTTGCGATAGCAGAGCGTTTCCGTTGTCGTGGGCATGGTCAGGTCGCGGAGCAGCCAGCCGGCGCCTAAGGTCGTCAGATGCGATCCAACCAGCCATTCCTTGCAGCCGGTCGTCGTGCCCAGCAGGGCGGTGGCCGCGAGGGTCGCCACAAGCCATGTCGTGATTCTGCGTTGCATTCTGAGCTCCTGTCGCCGGATTTGGCGGTTTTCTCTCATTCCCGGTCGCGTTTCGCCGGTGCCGTTCCGTGTCGGGCGATGGCCGGCACGAATACTACGGCGAAGACGTCGGACTGGGAGGTTCGACACTACGGGTCCGGCCATGCCGCTTCAGGCCAACCAGCCCGAGCAGTACGAAAACCGGTGTGATGCCCAGCACGCCGCAAGCATGAATTGGCGTGATGGTTTCGATGATGATCCACTCAACATCTTCGACCTCAACCTCGGCCGTGGTTTGGGCGGCAGTCGGCGTGGGAATTTCTTCACTGGTGGTGCTTGCGTATACAGCGACCTTGCCGGCCACGAGCGTTTTGAGCACCAACTCGAACTGAACATCTTCGCCAGGGATCACGTCGCCGATCTCCATCGTGATCTCGTCAGCTTCGACTGAAGCGTTGAGCGGCGCGGCTTGAGTGGTCTGGCTCGCGATCCACCACGCGGAGACGAACTCCGTGTTCTCGGGCAGCGGGACGACCAGCAGCACGTCAGTGGCCCTACCGTCACCGACATTCTCCACCGAGACGCTAAACGTCACCTCGCTGTTGACGTAGGCATCCTCGGCCGGTGCCTCGATCCGCACGCGGAGGTCAGGTGCGGTATCGGGTGCCGGTGTTGTCTCTTCGGCCGCGGTTGTGAACGTGACATCGTCGCCATACGCCGTGCCGACGCTGTGTGTTGCGTAGGCCGCTACATAGTAAGTAGTGTCCGGGCTCAAGCCGGTGATGGTGCTTGTGAAAGCACCGGTTCCGGTGCCGTCGGTCGTGTGGTCATTAATGGTGGTCGGATTGGCTAATGTACTCCAGCACACGCCTCGTGCGGTTACATCGTACCCGCCGTCACTGGTTACGTTACCACCGCAGTCGGCCGTTGTGGTGGCGATATTGGATACTGCCGTCGTCGCGACCGTCAGTGGTGCATCGTCGTCAGTAATGGTGGCGGTGTGTACGTCGGTAGTGCCCTTGGTTGCGTTGGTCGGCGTGCCCATCGTAACGATCACTGTCTTGTCCAGTTCATCCAGCGTATTGTTCACCACTGTGATGGTGACGTCAGCCGTCAGACTTCCAGCCGTGATCGTGACCGGACTGGCGGTGATGGTGTAGTCGGCCGGATCGGCGGCCGTACCGCCGAGCGTGTAGGGCACCGTCACGTCCAGACCGGACGCCACTGACAGTTCGGCAGTGACGGTCATCGTGCCCACGTTCTCGGCAGCGCTCTGGGCTGCCGCGGTGAACTGCACCGTCGGGGTGGCTGTCGTGAAGCTCTCATCGTTGCCGTATGCCGTGCCGGCGCTGTTGGTGGCGTAAGCACGGACGTGGTAGGTGGCATTCGCACTCAAGCCGGTGATACTGCTGATAAACACACCCGTGCCGGTGCCGTCAGTCGTCGTGCTGTCCGCCGTGGTTGGATTGGCGGACGTACTCCAGCAGACGCCGCGGGCAGTTACGGCGGCCCCGCCGTCGGTGGTGACGTTGCCGCCCGACGTTGCCGTCGTCGTGGTTACCTCCGAGACGGCTGTGGTCGTCACGGTTGGCGGCGCGGTGACTGACACGTCGCGCGTGTCCGTGAACTGCACCGACGGATCACCCGCCATGCCGCCGTATTCCACGACATATCCGTCAAGGATGGGATCGTCGGGAAGATCGTTCCACTTCCCGCCGCCGGAGGAGTAAATCTCGGCGTAGTGCTCGTTGCCGCCGCTGTTGTTGGGTTCCCCGGTATTCCAATTGGCGAACTGCCCGCCCACCGGCGTGCTGTCGTCTGAGAACTGCGTCCCGGACTCGGGGCCGGTCACCCATTTCCAAACGTCCTCTACGGCTTCATCACTGCCGCCAATCCATGCATCCGCAGCCAGCTTCTGTGCAATGAAGTCATTTTCCAACTGTGAGGTGATGGTGGCGAGATAGCCTTGCATGCCGAACAGTGCGCTGGCGGCCGCGGCGTCCCGGGCATCGCTCCAATTGATGTTCGTACTGGCGACATACTCGTAAAAATGCTCGGTGCCGCTATGTGGAATTGCTCCACCGGCGGTGAAGGCGATCGTCCGTGTGTCCAGGCTAGCCGAACTCGAGCTGAATGTGACCGTGCGCAACAGAGTCTGCCAATCGGCGGCGCTGGCAGTTCCGCTGAACGAGAGGATGCCGGTCGCACCAACGTACGACCCCGAGACGCCGCCGGGCAGCGCACCGGTGTACGCAAGCACGTCACCCGTGGAAAAGTTCCCCGTGATACTGACCATGAAGTCGGTGATGTCGCTGGCGGCGATTTCGACGTCAGGGTCCACGATCCCGTCGTCTCCACCGATGGCATACGCCGCGGAACCGTCCGAGGTTGTCACGGCGATTCCCGCCGTGAACTCGACGTCGTTGCCATAGCTGGTATCTTCGCTGTTGGTGGCGTAGGCCCGGATGTGGTAGTTGGTACCGGGCGAGAGTCCCGTGATGCTACTGGTGAACGCGCCGGTCCCGGTGCCGTCGGTCGTCTTGTCGTCAGCGGTGGTCGGGTTGGCGGACGTACTCCAGCAGACGCCGCGGGCGGTCACGCTGAGGCCGCCGTCGGTGGTGACGTTGCCACCCGACGTTGCCGTCGTCGTGGTTACCTCCGAGACGGCGGTTGTAGTCACCGTCGGCGCCGTCGGCGGCTCGCCCGTGTAGAGACGACCACTGTAGGCCCCCACGATCAGCTTCGTGCCGTCCGACGAACTGGCTGCGGTCGCCCAGTTGCTGTCCACATTGCCCGCCGGCTGACGCTCGGTCCAGTTGGCTCCCGAGTCGGAAGACGTGTAGAGGCGACCGCCGTAAACCCCCACGATCAGCTTCGTGCCGTCCGACGAACTGGCTGCGGTCGCCCAGTTGCTGTCCACATTGCCCGCCGGCTGACGCTCGGTCCAGTTGGCTCCCGAGTCGGAAGACGTGTAGAGGCGACCGCCGTAAACCCCCGCGATCAACTTCGTGCCGTCCGACGAGCTGTCCGCGAAGTCCCAGTTCTTGTCCACATCCCCCGCCGGCTGACGCTCGGTCCAGTTGGCTCCCGAATCGGAAGACGTGTAAAGGCGACCGGGGTAAATCCCCGCGATCAGCTTCGTGCCGTCCGACGAGCTGTCCGCGAAGTCCCAGTTCTTGTCCACATCCCCCGCCGGCTGACGCTCGGTCCAGTTGGCTCCCGAATCGGAAGACGTGTAAAGGCGACCGGGGTAAATCCCCGCGATCAGCTTCGTGCCGTCCGACGAACTGGATACGAGGTCCCAGCCCTTGTTCGCATCCCCCGCCGGTTGACGCTCGGTCCAGGTGGCTCCCGAATCGGAAGAGGTGTAGAGGCGACCACCGCCAACACCGACGATCAGCTTCGTGCCGTCCGACGAACTGGCTGCGCCTCTCCAGTCCTTGTCCGCATCCCCGGCTGGCTGACGCTCCGTCCAGTTCGCTCCCGAATCCGAAGACGTGTAGAGGCGACCGCCGTAGACACCCGCGATCAGCTTCGTGCCGTCCGACGAACTGGCTGCGACGTACCAGCCCTTGTTCGCATCCCCCGCCGGCTGACGCTCGGTCCACTTGTAGCCGGCGATGGGCATCGTCGAGCCGGTGATGATCGTCTTCTGCTCGCCGTAGCTGGTGCCCTCGCTATTCGTGGCGTACGCGCGAAAGTAGTAGTGCGTACTCTCATCCACGCCGGTCACTTCGCTGGTGAATTCGCCGGTGCCGGTGCCGTCCTCGGTGTAGTCGTCGTTGTCGATGTCCGGCGTGCCGGTAGTGTTCCAGCACACACCGCGCGCGGTCACGTCGGCCCCGCCGTCATCGGTTACGTTGCCGCCGGCGTCAAAGCCGCTCGCGCCGTTGAGCGTAGCCGCCGTCGTCGTCACCGTGGGTACATCAATAAGGGCGCCATTGAATTCATAGGCACCAATATCCGTCGCGTCAGGCCTGGTTGCGCCACGCTGGTCAGTGGAAGGAACAGCAACTCCATTGTTGGCTGTGTCATTACCCGCGTTTATGGCAACACTGCCCGCTGATAATGCCAGAGTCTGAGTTGGGCCACCGTTGGCGGCGAGAGATTGTGTTGCCTGGCCTGTGCCAAACAAATTGGCTTGGTCACCAACTATACAGCCGTCCACTCCATCAGAAAATACTGCGGAGCTCTGAGTCTCTATAATGTTGTAGCTATTATTGACGGTCGTACTGGAGGTACCATAAAAATCGTCAGTTGTTCCCGCAGTAGAAGCATTATTGGCAATCATGCTGTTTTTAATATAGACGGTCCCTGTCCCAACAGATGCATAACCACCCGCACCATCGACTGCCGTATTGTTGGCAATAGTACAGTTGGTCATCGTGAGATCAGCATTATGCTTGCCCACGCCGCCAGCACTCCAGAAGTGCTCAGAAGCAATAGAGTTATTGGCGATCGTGCAGTTTGTTAGGATCGTTGTGCCATAGGTATAAATTCCACCACCACTAAATGCATTAGTCTGGGTTGCACTATTTCCGCTGATTGTAGAGTTGTTTACCGTTAAAATGCCTCCGGCTATGTTGAGTATACCACCCACCCCCTCACCTCTATTGCCAGTTATAGCACAATCATTCATCGTCAACGTACCACTGTTAAAGCAACCCGTCTGTCCATGCCGGATTGTGATACCGGACATATTAACAGTATGGCCATTGTCAATGGCAAAAACCGAGTAAGTGGCCGTATTGGGATTGGCATTGGCCTGTACGATGGTATTCTGGGCGCCTCTACCTGTCATCGTAAGACTCTTATCGATCGTTATTCGAGACGCAAGAGTGATCGTGTAATCCGCGTCAAAAGTAATCTCTTCGCCACTTCCTAGATCATTAAGGGCCTGTCTGAGAGAACCGGGTCCGGAGTCGTTGTTGTTGGTTACGACCTGATCGGCGAGGTGATATTCGTAGCCGTGAATAGTCATCTGCTCAGCTTCGATTTCACCGCAGTGGAAATCCAGATGCCAGTTTGCTTCCAATCCTCCCGTATCAACAGTCGAAGCTGCCACATCAGCGTCTGTCAGATCGGCAAGATTCTCTACGAAGGCCTTGCCGTGATCCGAGGCGGCAATGTGACATCCGTAGAGCAGAATATCACCACCTTCAGATAGTGCGTGCCCCCATGAAGCTATTCTATCAGGATGTGCTGTGAGGTATTGGGAATCGATGAGTGTACCGTTCAGAACAAAATAGCCCTCGTTACCGTGGGAGATTATCCTGATTGTGTCAATGCTCGACTTATCTGCCAGGTAATCGGTAAGTTCCTGGACCCCGTCTTCGCCCGAGGTCAGATAGACGACTGCAGCATTCTCGGGAAGGTCATCGATAATGTCTTCTGAGTTCAAGACTGAAGAGTTGATGAAAACCACATCAAGATGTCCGCTATCCTCGACCTGTTCAGCTCCGATGAGGAAGTCATCGAAGCCGTCGTTGATTACGTTGCCGGCCGAGAATCCAGCCGAGCCGACATAGTCCCAGCCGGCCCGCGCCGTCGGGCAAACGATGGCAAAGCTTAGAAGAGTTGATAATGCCAACATCCGTCCGCGTAAAGAATCCCGTTTCATGGTCGTCTCACTTCGCAAGCGTTACCGTCTTCGGGTTCGTGAGTCTCCGTCGTGTCGTCTTACGGCCTCGCCACGCCCTGCCGGTCACTGAACGCCGAATGGGCAGCCGGCAGTCCGTTCGGGCCAGGCAGGTCATCCGTAGCGTGTACCATCGCGTACTCCCGTCTATCGCAGCGGCGGGTGGCCATCAGCTCACCTCGTTCAGGACGTGCCGCGCGGCTGCGCCCGCACCTCCCCCACAGAGGCAGTCGCTTTCCGGCACAAGAACTGTTATCGGAGACTTGTGGCAGCCCGAGGGTCGCCTCCGATCCGCACCACGCACTTCTTGCGCACGCCGCGACCGCAGCGTTTCGCTGGTATGGGATTTAAGCAGTGTCTCCAACCGAGAGTTGTGTCAGAGTTGTGTCCAGACTACCCTGAGAACAGTCCGAAACCAGTCTGAAGCCCAGTGCGCACTCAGTACGTAATCCCTTGTAGCGCAATCCGTTAACCCTTGTCTCGCCGTGGATTACGTTTCCGCTTACGCGGCTGCGTGAACGTTCGCGCCAAATGTGGCTTGAGCCCGTTCGCTTTCCAAACGCGATGAACCATCGATTGGCTGACGCCGAGTTTCTTCGCCAAAGACCGCGTGCTCCAATGGGTCGCGTTCGACGGCCTTTCTTTCGTCGTCTTCT
>CAXXFQ010000005.1:0-4120 GCA_963674475.2 Thermoguttaceae bacterium
CGACTGAAATGTACAATTTGTCACCCCATATTGGTGATATTGAGCCAATTCATTCAATTTACCTGAATATTACTGCCGAACAGCCATAAAAAAAGACGTCTGTTCGGCAGCATAATAATTGTTATGTGCATTGGAAATTCCCGATTTTGCCAAAGTGGACCCCAATTGCAGAGTGGTGGGTTGACTCCTTCTATATATTTGAGGAAAAACAATGAAAATTCGTCGTCTTAGAATGAAGAACTTTCGGAGTGTTGCAAACGGAGAAGTTTTCTTTCCCGGTCATACTGCTGCAATCGGTGGAAATAGCGTCGGAAAATCGACGATGTGTGAAGCCCTGGATTTATGTCTCGGACCAGATCGCTTATCACGTTCCAATCCTATCAACGAAAACGATTTTTATCAACGGCGATACATTGATGCCGATAATACACCAATCGTGATTGAACTAGAAGTGGTTCTGACAGACTTAACGGCTGATCTCGAAACAAAATTCAGAGCCCACCGTGAGTATTGGGACACTGGAACCAATTCCTTGCTGGATGAGAATGCAGAACCTGAGGATACGGAACCTGATAACGTTATTCCTGCCCTTAGAATAAAGTTTGAGGGGCTTTATGACAAAGAGGAGGACGAGTTTACGGCAGTAACTTTTTTTGCAAGTCCTCCACCAGAAGATGATGCAAGAAGAGCGAGGGTAAGTCGTTCTGCAAAACGCAGTTTCGGTTTTATTTATTTGCGTGCTTTGCGCACTGGATCACGCGCGCTCAGCCTCGAACGTGGCTCGTTACTCGATATAATCCTCCGGCTTAAAGATGATGATCGCTCCGCTATGTGGGAACAGACTTTAAATGCTCTTGAAGGCCTTGATCCACCAATCGACAGTATTCCGCAACTCCAAGACGTGCTTGAAGAGATCGATGGTCGGGTTCGCCGTTTTGTTAACATGTCAGAAAATGAGCGAGCATTTCAGCTATACCCTTCATCCCTAACCCGTGATGATTTGCGTAAATCCATTACTCTGTTCGGAACGTCTTTCCGGTCAAACGCGCATGTTCCATACTGGCGTTTAGGTTCAGGTGTGATTAATGCACTTGTTTTCTCATTACTCACATTTATCGCGGAACTTAAGGTAAATGTGATCTTCGCCATGGAGGAACCGGAAATAGCAATCCCTCCGCATACACAAAGGCGAATTGTCCAATTCCTGCAAAAAAATATGAACCAATCAATTCTGACGACACATTCGCCCTTTGTTCTCGAACAGTTTAGTCCTGAGAACGTTGTATTGCTGGAACGTGACGCAAATGGTTCACTTGAAGGACGCCAGATTGAAGTTAGTGGCATCAAGGGCAAAACCTATCGAGGTAATCTACGGCGTATTCTTGCGGAATCAATGTTAGGTAATGGCGTCATTTGTGTTGAGGGAGTATCTGATGCAGAAGTGTTGTATGCGGCTTCAAATGTATTGGAGAGTTACGATGACGAATTATTGTACACGCCTTTGGATTTGTCAGGTGTGACTGTAGTCCATTGTGAAGGAGATGGGGGTATCCTTCGTTATGGGCAATTTTTCAAAGGCATCGGCTTAAAAACATATGCTTTCTATGATCTTCAAAAAAATGCGGCAATTAAAAATGATATTGAAGCCCTTTTTGATGGCGCATGGGAGCTTAAACATACTGGTATAGAGTATCTCTTGGCTGAAGAAACAGATATTGATTCTATTCGCGATTTCTTAAAGGAAGCCAGTAATTGGGATGATTACCCGTCCAACAGCAGAAAGCCAGGACTCTACGACTACTATGAAGATCTCGATGACGATGATGCAAGAGCCGTCATAAAACGAGTTTTAAAGGCACGAAAAGGATCAGGATACGCCGAAAGATTGGTTGAGATGTGTAGCGACCAAGATTTGCCAGAGATTATCAGCACCGCACTTGATATCATTAGCGAAGACCTACCAAATGCCATGGTGGGAGATGACGCCGATAATGGCGACGACGCCACCGAAGACTTGGATGATGATGCATGAATGAATGCAATCCAGAAGATAAATTCGATATTTGCGAAAAGCGACGGGCCATCCTGGAAGGCGATGGGCATATGTTGGTTATTGGCGGCCCTGGCTCCGGAAAAACAACTATCGCATTACTTAAAGCAAGACGTTACGTGATAGAAAGCTTGTCAGCGGAACAGAGCGTTCTATTTCTAAGTTTCTCGAATGCAGCAATCCGCAGGATTTTAGAGAGCGCAGGTGGCATATTGACACCAGATATTGCTAAGCGCGTTGATATTAGAACCTATCATTCCTTTGCGTGGGAGGTCTTGAAATCTCATGGATATCTGACATCAAAAAAGAGACGACTAAGCATTGTTTCAGCGCAAGATGCCGCCGTAAGAGAGGCAGGCTTGAAAAAAGACCTATGGCTTACTGAGCAGGAGCGGATGTATCTTGAGGATGGATTAGTGACCTATGACCAGTTTGCCCCTCGTGCCGCTGAAATTTTAAATCGTTCAAATGCGGCGAAAGCCTGTTTTAACGCAGCCTATCCCTTAATCCTTGTAGACGAGTTCCAGGATACCGATGAAGCCCAATGGGCGCTTATCCGAGCATTGAGTTCAGGATCGAGCGTCATTGCACTTGGTGACAGGGAACAGCGAATATACGAATGGCGCGACGGTGTTTCAGAGCATCGTTTATCTGAGTTTGGCGATGAATTGAATGCCCCGGTATTTGACTTTCAGAATGAAAACAATCGCAGTCCCGCGACTGGTATTGCTGGATATGCCCGATCTCTCTTGTCGCCCGATGTTGTGCAAGAACTTCCAGATGATATCGAAAGAAGAGCTTTTCAGCCCGGTATGTTATCTGTTGGAGTCAGGCTTTGCGTTATTCGAACATGGAATGAAACAAAAAAAAGATCAAAGAAAGCAGAGAAAAAAAATTTCAAAATTGCGGTTGCCGCGCGTAGCAAACAGATGGTTAGAAAAATATCTGATGTGCTGGCAACCCCTATCAAGATTAGAGATAGAGAGCATAAACCAATCCATCATGATGTCTTGTTTGATCAAATGCAAATCGTTTTAGCCGCACGTGTTATCGCAAATGTTATGGGAAGTTCTCATCTCTCATTTGACCAACGTATATCACAATGTCTTTGCAGAATAGCCGATATGTTACGTGCGGCCAACAACGCCACAAATATTAAAAAATCTGACACGTTACAAAACTGGGCACAAAGATGTGATGGTGGTAAACGTCCTAAAACCAACTGTGTTAAGGCTCTCGTCGGAGTTATTGAAGCACTTCAGAGGGATGGATTTGTAGGCTCTCCGACCAAAGACTGGCTAAAGGTCCGAAAGGCATTTGAAATGGCTGGCGTTGACCAATTGACGAAGACGGCTGAGTTTGCGCGTTATTTGCGACTGCTTCGCCGCGGCTCATTGATCGAGGAAGAGTTGATAAGTTTATGGCGGACCAGTGGTAATTATGTAGGAGCTGAGGAAGCTTTGGATCGAGCTATTCTGCAAGATCAGCTACTTGATTCCAGTAGAGAGTCAGCGAGCATTTCAGTTATGAACATGCACCAATTGAAAGGCCGGGAGTATGACGGAGTGTTGCTTGTTGAAGACCAGTATCAGAATTTTAGAGGACGGGATACGGTACCACCTTACATGGAAACCCGTCGCCTGTTGCAGGTTTCTTTAACACGGGCCAAGCATTACGCATTGGTTCTGTCAGCTATCAAAAATGCGACTTTGGATGTGATATTTGATGATTGAGGTTTGAATGCTATATGGTATTGAATAAAAGAACACATAACAAGGCAAATTAACTCGGATGCAAATTCAACTGTACTCAATTTGCACCGTTCATCCACAAGGAGAATGCCTCATATGGAATCAGAAGACAGGTTTTCATATTGTGATAAGCCAATAATATCAATACCCGAATTGATCAAGCAATTAAGAGAAGAGGCTAAAGACGTCAAGGGTTGCTTTACATCCTATTCAATGCAGTCTTTGGTGTTTAGCTCCCTTGTGCTCACTGCCATTTTTGGTGCAATGGAAAAAGTACCATTGATCGTTTTTTCCGGGATTCCCGTAATTGTTTTATTAA
>CAXXFQ010000006.1:0-24240 GCA_963674475.2 Thermoguttaceae bacterium
AAGGAAAAATATGAGGTCCATCATGGGGTTCGGATTAAGGATTCGGCCATCGTTGCCGCTGCCACCCCTGTCTCATCGCTATATTTCCGACCGCTTTCTTCCGGACAAGGCCATCGATTTGATGGATGAATGTGCTTCAAAACTCAGGATCGAAATCGATAGTATGCCTGTGGAAATAGATGAGATCCAGCGAAAGATAACCCAGGCTGAAATTGAACGGGAAGCATTAAAAAAAGAATCTGATTCTGCATCCAAAAAGCGTCTTGCCCGGCTTGAAGCCAAGATAAATAACCTGAAGGATGAAATCCTCGAAATGAAAGCCCACTGGCAAAATGAAAAGGATCTGATCCAGACCATAAGAAAGATCAAAGAGCATCAGGAGCAGCTTGGCATTGAAGAACAGCAGGCTGAAAGAGAAGGAAATCTGGCAAAGGTTGCGGAGATTAGATACGGAAAGGCTGCGGAACTCAGAAATCGCTTGAACCAGGCCAATGAAAAACTCGCCAGCCTTCAGAAAAACAAAAAAATGTTAAAAGAGGAAGTGGATGCTGAAGACATTGCCCAAGTCATATCCAGATGGACCGGTATCCCTGTGAGCAGGATGCTTGAAGGTGAACGGGAGAAACTTATCCATATGGAGGATCGCCTCGGGGATCGGGTCATTGGACAGAAAGAAGCCATATCTGGAATCTCAAATGCAGTTCGTCGCGCCCGTTCAGGATTGCAGGATCCAAATCGGCCCATCGGATCGTTTATTTTTATGGGTCCCACCGGTGTGGGTAAGACCGAATTGGCCAAGGCACTGGCGGAATTTATTTTTGACAGCGAACAGGCCATGGTCAGAGTCGACATGTCGGAATACATGGAAAAGCATGCGGTTTCGAGACTGATCGGAGCCCCTCCGGGGTATGTGGGTTATGAAGAAGGGGGATATCTTACAGAGGCTGTCCGTCGGCGGCCGTATTCCGTGGTGCTGTTTGATGAAATCGAAAAAGCACATCCCGAGGTTTTTAATGTGCTGCTTCAAATTTTAGATGACGGACGGATGACAGACGGCCATGGAAGGACGGTCGATTTTAAGAATACGATCATCATCATGACGTCAAACGTGGGCAGCCAGTGGATTCAGGAACTCGGAGAATCAAGACGCGAAGAAATGGAATCCAGAGTTACCGAAGCCCTTGCGATCCAAATTTAAGCCTGAATTTTTAAACCGGATCGATGAAATCATAATTTTTGATAATCTGACACAGGAACAAATCGGTGAAATCGTCGACATCCAGGTTAAACGGCTGGGATCAAGGCTGGCTCAAATGAACCTGGCGCTTGTTCTTTCAGAAAATGCACGGATTTTTCTTGCTGAAAAAGGATTTGATCGGATATATGGTGCTCGTCCGTTAAAGAGAGCCATTCAAAAATATATCGAAAATCCGCTTTCCATGGAGATCCTGCAGGGAAATATTTCAGAAGGAACAAAGTTAAGAGCTGATGTGAAAGGAGATGGAGTCGTGTTTACCCCGGTCTAATCTGATAAAGGGAGAAAAATTCTATTTTTGTAATTAAGGCTTTGTGGCAAATATTTTTGGTTCTGGCTTGTCCGGGTTAGGTTTAAATGATTTCAAAACAAACAAGCCCGGCTATCATGAACCGCCGGGCTTATTTAATTTGTTTTATTGTAACCTCCCAATAAATTAGGGGGCATCGATGATAAAATGAAAAAGATCTGACCGGTTGAAATCTCAAATTTTATTTCACTAAGGTTAAATACTCAATAGTTAATTTCTCATTATCTTCAGCGGTAATCTCTTTGGGAAGTCTTTCCATTGCCAGATCAATAGCCCTGTCAATCATTTCTGCCCTAAATTTGTTTTTGGCCTGTATAAAATGAGTATCGATTCTTCGCTTTGCATCTTCCAGCATCATCTTGCTTTGATTTTGAGCGGTTTGGATAATGGCCTCTTTTTTCTTTTCCCCCTGGCGAACGATTCGCTCTTTTAGTTCTGCAAAACGGACTTCACTTTCATCGAGATAGTTTTAGAAGTGATTCTTCGATATTGCCTTCAGAAATTCCTTGCCTTTTCATGTCCTCCATTTGCGTTTGATTTCTTGAGCCAGATTTTCTTTTTGACCCCGTAAAAAATTCATTATGAGGAGTTTTTGCCATATTTAACCACCAAAAACACAAGTAATTCCGAAATTGATCCACCTTGAAAATCTAGGTCATACGTATCTACGCCAGCTCCCTGGCTTTTTCAGCAGCCCAAAGGCTTCATGACCGCAAAAAGTGGAGGCTCATAGATTCCTGCTATAATATAACAGAATATCAAAACTATTTTATGTTATCAAACCTCTTCATGGAACCAGTCTCCGATCCAACAAACTTTTCCATGGCTATTTACTGCTAGAGCTTGAGATTCCTTTTTGATAGGTGTTCTCGTGCTTCAGCAAGCAAAGCCTTCAACTTCTTTTTCAGCCTTTTCCTTTAATGCTTTCAATCTCTTTTTTAGAAGCATCAAGCGAATTTCGTAGCAGCCTGCCGGCTTCCCTGATTCTTCGATTTCAACGCTTTAATTCCAGGGCCTGATGTTCTTGACTTCTGATTCCTTTGCTTTCAGCTTATTTGGGTCAGACTTTGAAGTTCCTGGGTCACATCCGCAATCAACGCGTATCTGTCTGTATCTTATCCATATGGTTTTTTCTGTTGTCCATCATTGTACTTTGTAACGGACGAAACATAATACGGTTGATGATAAACAGAAAGATCAGAAAAGAGATAAGTTGAACAAAGTAATGTTTCGTTTATAGTGATAAGGGCTATATTGCTGCATAAGATATCTTCCGGATTCAGACTGTGTTGATGAGCGTGGCGCTCAAGCATTTTCTCAACTAGTTAAGGGTGTCAATGGTATTTAACCCGTTATTTTCTGCTATGAAAATCGAATCCTCTTTAGTTCTCTCCGAGCCATAGGCCGGCGTGTAAATCAAACAACGAATAAAAGTAAGTAAAGCGATAACCAGTGAATAAATCCCGGTGGACTCAGAAACCGCCTGTCCCACCAGCATGGTTCGGGTCAACAGGCCCGCCTCTTTTGGGATTTTTACCGATTGCTTCACATGCTTTGGCAGCGGCCATGCCTTCACCGACCCCCGGCCCGATGGCGCCAACCCCCATTGAAATTCCCGCTCCCTAGAAACGCAGCTGCTTTTATAATATCCGCACCTTCGAATGCCATTTTTATCCTCCTAAACGGTTTTTAATTGATTTTTTATTCTGCTATTATAATTGATTACGTTCATCACATGACAAAAATTAAGGACCAGGGCGATAACCAGTGAATAAATTCCTGTGGATTCGGCAACCGCCTGTCCCACCAGCATGGACTCTTGTTAACTCTGCGCTAATATGCTGATTTGATTCCGTGCAATCCACGCCACAGCACCCTACGCCGTCAGTCCTTCCCCGATCCGCAGGGCCGATGGCACCTATTCCCATGCATAAACCGGCACGCAAGCAAAGCCATGGCAGGTGCGAGCGCGTTCGGTTGCCGGAAAAGATTTAAACATCAGTATAAAGCTGACCAAAAGGGCATAGATGGCCGTGGTCTGAGTAACCGCCATGACCCAGAAGCATTAGTCGTCGTGGCAACCGTCGTAACGGTTAAGGGTTGTCTGGAAATTCCGACTCACAACTGGCTTGCCCGCAACCAGACCGCCTCCCAGGCCGGAGCCTATGGCAGCAAAGCCGCACGCGAATCCCTGCGCCCAGAATAGCCGCCCAGGTCGGTGAAACAGGATTTGCTGAAAAATCCGTAAATAATAAGAATAAAAGACGGTTACCAGAGAAAAAATAGCCGGTGTTTGGCATATTGCTGAACCGATGAGCATATTTGTGGTTAAGCGGCGTTTGCTCATTGCCGGCTGGCGCCGACTATCCCTTTACACGCTTCTCCTGCCGGGAATCCTCCGAACCCACGCCGGATCCGATAGCTCCCAGCCCCATGCACAACCCTGCCCCTATAAAGTACCGGCGACGGTTAATCAATGATGTGATGGGAATTTCGTACAAACAGCAGCATCAACGCAATGACCAGAGCCAAAGATGGAAGCAGATCTCGGCGATGGCCTGGCCTACCAGCATGGTCTTAAAAATATCACCCGGCAGCTTCGGGGTTGCGAGCCGATGGCCTAAAGTGGCACGCGCTTGCGGCGGTATATCCTTCACCGATTGCCTGCTCCTATGGCGCCGAAACCCATTGAGCCATTCCGGCACGCCAGTAAACGCAGCTACACTCTACCCAAGTTTGAATATCGTATGCCATAACTTAATTTACCTGAACTGCAATATAAACAACGCGTTAGCATGGTAAACACAAACGCCTGAATGGTTCCAACGAAAAATCCCGAAAAACGCATTCAGAAAAGGTGGCAGTAATTATGCTGTAATGTTAGATATGAAACCACCAGAATAATAATTGCACCGCCCATGATATTACCAAACAGACGGAAAGATATGGAAATAACTTTGGCAAGCTCACCGATCACATTCAGCGGCGCCATGATGAAGATCGGATGGCAGTAATCTAATAGATAACGTTTTAAACCCTTGGCCTTAATTCCGGTATAATGGGCAATGAAAAACCCCATTATCCCCAGACTTAACGGTGTGTTGAGGTCCTTGGTGGGTTCTTCAAGATGGGGGAATGAGCCCCAGCCAGTTGCAAACTACCAGAAACATGAACAGCGCACATATCAGGGGCGCATATTTTTTTGCCAGCGCCTCATCCAGAGCATCCCCGGTCAAACCGTAAAGACTTGTAATAAGTAATTCTCCTATTACCTGTAAGGGGCCGGGCAGCATATTCTTTTTTCTGGCAGCCAGAAAACCAAAACAAATCAGCCCTAAGATGACGATCCAGGTCATTACAATGATTTCAAGATTAAAGACCATATCGTGTCCGAAAAAAGGAACGATGAGTTGGTGAATTTTACCTAAATCTTCCATAATGCATTTTTCCTATACCTGTTTCCCACGGGCAGACCATAAAAAATCCAACAGGTGATCCGCCATAATAAACACCTGGACAAAAAAAATACCGACCACTACAGAAATAAGATTGTATTGCTCAAGTTTGATGGCCATTACCAGTGGTATGGCTAAAATAAAATATCTGAAAAAAATCGAACCCAGGGAAAACATGAAAGTTTTTCCTTTTGTTCTGCCAATTCTCAGAGGGAGCATTTCACCCATTAAGATAAAATTTAAGATGCTGAAAACAGTTCCCAGAATCAAACCTTTTCCAATGGGTTTGTAATCGATCAGAATAAATAAAAGTCCTGCAAAAATTGCAACCGTGATTGCTCTGGTACAGTACTTTTTTTGTGTTTGTCTAATCGTCTCCATTTTCAGAATTTATTTTATTATTTTCCTTTTGTTCGGTAATCTCCAGAATTTGACGGTATACAACGTTTGCGCCACCGATAACACCCAAAATAATAAAGATAGTTATGAAAACACCCCGTGTTCCCAGCCATCTGTCAAGGTATAGTCCAATAAAAAAACAAAAACCGATGCAACCGGCCATTGTAAGGCCCAGTTGTGTTACAATATAAAGATTTTCGACCCAGGCCCGGTTTCTTTTGTAGTCGAAAACCTTTTTTTCTTTTTTGGCATCCTGCCTGATAAAAACTCTATAAATTCGAAGTATTGCCTTGATGTTTAATAAATACCTCTGAAAAAAATGATAGACTGATAACAGATATCATTTGTGACTGTCAAGAAGATAAACATTTTTTTTTCGTGGGTTATCTAAAGCGAAAAAAAAAAGTATGATTGCATTAATTTTTTTTGTAATATATTATAGGACTCACTGGTGCTTAGCTGGAGTATCTTAATTTATTTGGCCAAAAATTCAAAACCCGGAGTCCAAATTTCGAATTTGGTATTGGTTTAAAATAAAATCTTAACTGCACAGATAAAAGTTTGAGTAAATGCCCCTATGGCACTTTCCGCCGTCGAAAAATTGCGCCGTTTTTATGAACCGTTTGGAGGAGACAACACTGTTCTTATCCTGATCAATGCCGATCCGGATTCAATTGCAAGCGCGATGGCGGTCAAAAGATTGCTTTGGCGCAAAGTATCCAATGTAACCATTTCCAATATCAACATCATTAAACGTCCGGACAATATTGCAATGATCCGACTATTGGGTGTGGGTCTTGTTCCAATCAAAGACATCGTCAAGGACGCCTTCAACCGTTTTGTATTTGTCGATTCCCAGCCCAATCATAATGAAATATTTACAGAGTACCCGCCGCATGTGATTATAGATCATCATCCCGACACGGGCGTTAGTGCGCCTTTTGTGGATATCCGCCCTAAATACGGAGCAACTGCCAGCATAATGACCGAATATTTAAGGGCGGCAAAAATTAAACCTTCCAGCAAACTGGCCACCGGCCTGTTTTATGCCATTAAAACAGATACGGACAATTTCGTACGTCAAACCTTAATTGAAGATGTCAGGGCATTTCAGTTCCTTTACCGTCATTCTAATCTCCATCTTATCAACAAGATTGAGCAGTCGGAATTGACGCTCGACTTTTTAAAATATTTCAAAATGGCCCTTGATAATAAGCGGGTTCGTAAAGGCCATATGTTTGCTTACCTCGGTTCGGTCACAAATCCTGACATTTGCGTAATTATAGCAGATTTTTTCATGAAAATCAGCTCCGTGAACTGGAGCATTGTCTCCGGATTATATAGTAAAAAGCTGATTATTGTTTTCAGAAACGACGGTCTTCGCAAGGATGCAGGTAAACTCGCCAAACGAAGTTTCGGACAAATCGGCTCCGCAGGCGGCCATAAAAGCATGGCGCGTGCTGAAATTCCATTTGAAGCCTTAAAAGAAGTTGTGGATTATAAGCATGATAAAAAGCTCTTAAGATGGATTATAAACAAAATTGAAAAAAAAGCAGGCAAAAAATGAGTTCTGATCCTGTCGAACTCTCTGTGACCATCCTCGGTTCAGGAACATGCGTCCCTTCTCTTAAGCGCAGCTCATGCTCAATACTTACGAAAATACGGGACAAATTTCTTCTGTTTGATTCCGGAGCCGGTACCATGCACAAGCTTCTTGAAAACGGTGTTGAGATTTTTGATGTTTCCTTTGTCTTTTACAGCCATTTCCACCCGGATCATACCGCTGAACTGGTCCCGTTTTTATTCGCCAACAAATATCCTGACGGGAGCCGGCGTAAAATTCCGCTTACTATGATGGCCGGGAGGGGATTTGCAAAATTCTATGACAACCTGAAAAACGTTTACGGCCATTGGATCGAACTTGCACCGGGTCTTTTAAACATTGTTGAACTCGACAATACCGGTCATGACATGAGGGAGTTTGATGATTTTAAAGTGGAATCGCTTCCGGTTGAGCACAACCCGGAAAGCATTGCATTCAGAATAACAAGTCCCGCTGGAATATCCATGGTTTATTCCGGGGATACGGATTTTTCCGAAAATCTGGTGACGCTTGCAAAGGATGCGGATCTTCTTATTTGTGAATCGGCACTTCCCGATGAATTGAAGGTAAAAGGGCATCTTACCCCCTTTCTGGCAGGGGAAATTGCAACCCGGGCCAATGTCCGCAAACTGGTTTTAACCCATTTTTATCCGGAATGCGATCAGGCTGATATCGAGAAACAGTGCCGAAAAACCTATTCCGGCTCCTTGATCCTTGCAGAGGATCTGATGCAAATAGATCTGACGGTTTCGTAAAAAGTCCAACTTCTGCGTTGTGCTGCATTTCGCAATCATTCAACGTACGAAAAGTACGCTCCCTACGGGACCGGCGGATAGCCGATAATTACAAAATTTGCACGCCTTGAATTTGAACTTTTTACAAAACCGTCTAAATCGGACTTTTTACGAAAATATCAAACCTCAGACCTCGTCATTCAGCTTGAAAAAATAATCGTGATTCCTTAATTTTTGGGGGATTGCGTGAAAATTGGACACTGGCCCTCAGGTTTCAGGTGTCGGGTGTCAGTAGTGAAAAAGCGAGAGCCAGCCTGAAACCTGACACCCGACATCTGAAACCTATGCTTCGAGAAGGTTTCACCACGCCCGATAATGTCCAAAAAAAAGACCTGTTTTTCAATCATGTTACGATATCTGAACCTATAGCAATTCCATAAGCGGATCTATGGAAAGAACTTAGGGCTTCACCCCAATTGGAATAATGGAATGATGGGTTCGAAGGAGTTTTTTATAATTAAAACGGTTTATTTCCGCTCTTATCCCAATATTTCAGCATTCCATTCTGATGACATAAACGGGTTGCTATTAAGAAACATGTTATTTCAATAAGTTGTAGAATTTCTGAGCCGTTAAGTTACAGGTTGCCTTGTGATCCTTGAGATCCAAGGGCGTCGGGCGCCTCTTCTGTGGAATGGTCCCGTGCAATCAGTATGTAAATCGACGGAACAATAAAAAGGGTGAAAAGACTGCCGATGGTCATGCCGCCTACGATCACCAGACCGATAGAGTTTCGGGCCGCAGCGCCTGCGCCGGTGACCAGGGTCAACGGAAAATGACCGGCAATCGTTGCCCCGGTGGTCATGAGAATCGGTCGCAGCCGGGTCAAGGACGCCTCTCGAACCGCCTCGGGTTTGGATCGTCCCTGTGCCTGGAGCTTGTTGGCAAATTCTACAATAAGAATGCCGTTCTTGGACACCAACCCCACCAGAGTTACAAGACCCACCTGGGAATAGATATTCATAGTAGAGGTCCAGCCGTGGGTCCAAAACGGAACATTGGGGTCCGGCATTCTAAGGAAAGTGAACACCAGCGCGCCGAACATGGCCAGCGGCACCGACCCGGCAAGGATCACAAAAGGGTCTCGAA
The DNA here is from genome assembly GCA_963674475.2 of Thermoguttaceae bacterium. Taxonomy (GTDB): domain Bacteria; phylum Planctomycetota; class Planctomycetia; order Pirellulales; family Thermoguttaceae; genus CAXXFQ01. The sequence goes on from CAXXFQ010000006.1 coordinate 8,906, forward strand.
AGCTGTTGAATTGTGCGGCCAGCACTAAAAAAATAAGCACCACGGCAAGCCCAAAAGCGGGAAGAAATTTATTGGCTTCCGTGCGCAGCTGACGGGACTCTCCAGTGTAATCGATCACGTAGCCTTTTGGAAGTATTTTTGCCGCTTCGTCTTCAAGATACCGAAGCGCTTCATCCAGGGGGCGCACCGACACCCCGCTGATCTTTACGGCATTTAACTGTTGGAAGCGGTTCATGGAACGGGGTACGGTGGTATTACGGATGGAAGCAACCGTGCTGAAGGGCACCAGATTTCCATCCGGACCGGTGATGTAAATGTTATTGAGTTGTTCCGGGTTGAGTCGATCCACCCGTTTGATCTGGGGAATGACCTTGTAGCTGCGGCCGGCGATGTTAAACCGGTTCACGAAATTTCCCCCCAGCATGGACGCCATATCCACCCCCACCTGCTCAAGATTGAGGCCCAGATCCGCCACCCGGTCACGATCAATAACAAGTTCTGCCTGGGGCTGGTCAATCTTGACGTCAATAATAGGGGGGAAGGCAAACAAACCGCTCTGAATGGCCTTGAACTGAATCTGCCTGGCAAAGGAGAGGATCTGTTCCGATTCAGCCGTGGAGGCTATGATAAACTCAACGGGAAACTGACCGCCCCCGGGAAGCGCCGGCGGTGTTACCGGAAGCACTCGAACTCCGGGAATGGCATGCAATTTTTGCTGTACTTCAGGCAGAATCTGAAAAATCGTCCGTTCTCGTTCGCTCCACGGGACGGTGGCCATACCGCCGAATCCGGAGGAGGGCATGGTCAACTGAAACGTGTGATCCGTCTCCGGTATACTGAAGAAAATCCGGTTCACCGCGGCTGCAGAATAACTGGTCTGGTCAAGGGTAGCGTTGGCCGCAGCATCAATGATACCGAAAATCACCCCCTGATCCTCAGAAGGTGCAAGTTCTACCGGAGACATGATAAACATGGGGATGGTGAGCAAACTGACCACCAGCCACACCATATAGACCGCCGGCCGGGTGTTAAGGGTGACGTCCAGCAATCGTCCGTATGCGTCTCTGAGACGGCTGAACCCACGGGAAATTTTTCCGGCCAGCCCGCGTTCTTCGATCCCCGGTTTCAGTAATTTTGATGCCATCATCGGGGAAAGTGTCAGGGCCACCACACCGGAAATGGTTACCGCACCGGCCAGGGTAAACGCGAATTCCCTAAAAAGAGACCCGGTAAGCCCTCCCTGTAAAGCGATGGGGATATAGACCGCTGCAAGGGAAACCGTCATGGCAATGATAGGGCCCACAAGTTCACGGGCTCCCTGTATTGCGGCATCAAAGGGCGACAGCCCTATTTTCAGATGCCGCTCCACATTTTCCACCACCACGATGGCGTCGTCCACCACAAGACCCACGGAAAGTACGATGGCAAGCAGGGTGAGCAAGTTAATGGTAAAGCCAAATACCTGCATCAGAAACACCGCGCCGATAAGAGACAGGGGAATGGCGACCACAGGGATTAATACGGATCGAAAGGAACCGAGAAATAGAAAAATAATGATCACAACGATGAGCAGGGTGTCTCCGAGGGTTTTGGTCACTTCTCGAATTGCATCCTTGATGTATTGGGTGCCATCGTAGGCAACGCTTGCCTCCATGCCTGTGGGGAGCTCCTTTTGTATGTATTGCATCTGGACGCGAATCCGGTTAATGACATCCAGGGAATTGGCATTCGGCAGGGGCCAGATGCCCATAAACACAGCGGTTTGTCCTGAAAAACGCACTTCGGTATCATAGTCTTCCGCCCCCAACACGATGTCTCCGATATCCTCGAGTCTTATAATGGCGCCATCCTGCTGCCGAATAACCAGCCGTTTGAATTCTTCCACGGAGCGCAGATCCGTATCGGCGGTCAGATTTACCTGAATCAACGCTCCTTTGGTGCGGCCCACCGCGGCAAGGTAATTGTTGGCGGCCAGGGCACGTCTGACCTGAACCGGGCTGACGTTGAACGCAGCCATGCGGTCGGGCTTCAGCCAGATGCGCATGGCAAATGTCCTGCCGCCAAGAATATCGGCCCGTTGCACCCCTTCTACCGCAGAGAGTCGGGGTTGCACCACACGCACCAGGTAGTCGGTGATCTCATTTTGCATCAGTACATCGGAAGTAAAACTCAGATACGACGAGGCGAACCGGCTCTCAGCCGATTCCACATTGATGATCGGAACCTCTGCCTCCGGGGGCAAATCGTTTCGAACCTGATCCACCTTGGAACTGATTTCAGAAAGCGCCTGGATGGGATCGTAATTGAGTTTCAGGCGAATGTTGATCGAAGAGAGGCCCAGTGCGCTTTGAGATTCAATATATTCAATGCCGTCGGCCGCGGCAATGGCCCGCTCTAAAGGGGTGGTAATAAATCCTCGGACAAGATCGGCGCTTGCACCCACATAAACCGTGGTGACCGTAACCGCAGAGCTCTCGCTGCGGGGATACTGGCGAACATTGAGCGTGCGAATCGCCTGCAAGCCGGCAATAATAATCACAAGATTGACCACCATTGCAAGGACCGGTTGAACGTAACGACTCGCAAATAAACAGATCGGTGAGCAATTTCATGGTCTTACATATTTAGCTTTGGGAAAATAAGGTTTCAAAAACTTGAAGTTAACCTGAGCCATTCATTTGGGTTGTTACAAAGTACTTTTGGATTATGCATCCGCCGGTTTAGGCATTTGCTTGAATTCAGGTGACAGGGTGTTATCTATAACAACGGCCTGGCCGTTTCTAAGCTTAAACACGCCGGTACTGACCACTGTCTCCCCCTGTTTGAGCCCGGAGACAACCGATATATAGTCCCCGCGTTTTTCTCCCAAACGTACGAACTTCTGGTTTAGCACCAGACTGGACGGTTCATTTGTATCATTTTTTTTCTTCTCAACCACAAACACGGAGTCTCCGTAAGGCGCATACAGCACTGAGGTGGCGGGAATGGCGAGCACCTCAATCCGGTCCGGCAACACCACCGACACGTTCACGTACATACCGGGCCGAAGCCGCTCTGCCGGGTTTGCCACGGTTGCCTGAATCCGAATGTTTCGGGTAGCAGCATCAACCTGGGGGTTTATGGCTGTAATTTTTCCGGAAACCACCTGTCCTGGAAACGCATCGGTGGTCAGTCGAATGGCCAGACCCGGGTGCACCTGGGCCAGCCGTTGCTGGGGCAACAGAAAATTCACATAAATGGGATCCAGGAACTGGAGCGAAACAATCTCATCCCCCTCATTGAGCGTTTGCCCCAGGTTCACCTGGCGGATACCGAGACGGCCGGCAAATGGGGCTCGAATGGTCTTCTTCCCGATAACTGCACGAATGTTATCTGCCTGGGCCACCGCCTGTTTATACTGTGCATCGGCGTTATCAAAATCAGATTGGGATACGGTTTTATTGGCCACCAGTTTTTTTGTGCGCTCAAAGTTTATTTTTGCGAGCGCCACCTCAGCCTCGGCCGCGCGCAACTGCGCCGATTCGACAGACGTATCCTGCTGCACCAGGAGATCACCCGCTTTCACCATGGTGCCCGGTTCAAAGGCGATATGCACCACTTTTCCCGTAAGTTCCGCGGTAACCATCACGCCTTGCACGGCTTCCAGGGACCCGATGGCGGTTAACAAAGACTCCCATGAGTCGTTTTTGGCTATGGCCGTTGTAACAACTTCCGGAGGCGGTACAAAATTGTCTCCATGGGCGAGTCATCCGTCTCAATTTGAAGGTATTTAATCCCGGCCAACCCCCCAATCAACACAATTATTCCAATCAAAGTGATAATTATTCGTTTTACCATAATCCTATGTTCGGTTTACGGCCCCTTACATCCGGACCTGTTTTTTGATGTTCCTCTTAGTTTTCAACAAAAAATTAAAGAATACTAAATTTGAAGGAGATATTCAAGAGAAACACGCACTCGCTTCGCTGCACCCAAATCAAATTCCTTTACCCTGATTTTTCAGAGACACTAAATAATTCAGGGGTCGGGACGTTTTTTAGGTTCCATATTCTATCATTCATAATTTTTAAAAGATTTCGAAACAGAATCAAAGGTCAAAAAGTGATTGATTAAGCAATGAAACCTGCTATAAATTTAGTTAAGATGCCAATAAAAAATAAACCTTAGCGTTTAAAGGAGGAAGCAATGAAAAAACTATTTATTCCGGTACTTGACGGTGAGCCTGATGCTCATCGCGCATTCTGCCTTTGCTCAATGTCCGTCTGCTCAGGATCGCAATTTAATTCTTACCGATGGCATGGCCGAGGTCATGGGCCAAAATGATTCGGCCAAAGTGTCCGTTGCCGTCGTGACCCAGGGGCGAAATTTGGAACAGGTTAGCTCAGAAAATGCCGACAAAACCAAAGCGGTCATACACGCCATCAAGGGTTTGAACATTAAAGATCTTAAATTGAAGACTTCCGATTATCGCGTGACGCCCCAAAGGGATTATAAAGCCAGGCCGCCCAAAATTAACGGGTATGAAGTGCACAATGCCATTGAAATTACGCTGGAAGTATTTGAGCCTGAGCCTTTATCCAAGAATGTTTCCATGATTATCGAGAAAGCTCTGGAGAGTGGTTCCAACAATATTAATCATATTCAATTTTACATTAAAAATAAAGCAGCATTAGAAAAGCAAGCCTTAAAACAATCGACTCAGGAAGCCATGGATCGGGCGAGAATTCTGGCCGAGGCAGCAGGCGTGAAGTTAAAACGTATTGTTTCACTCAGCACCCAACCGCTTCAAATACCGACCCGGCAATATATGCTTCGAGGGGCCGGAATAAATACCGAAGCCTCAGCAGCACCGCCGATTGAGGTAGGAGAAGGCCAAATTCGCGTTCAGGTCAGCATTGCATATGAAATAGAGTGAGAAAAGGGGGAAAGTCCACATTTTACTCTTATCGTTTATCATTACGGGGTAAACATAGACACCATTTTTTTACAGGGTCACTTGTCAAGACTTCATGGATGAGTCTGTTGATTAATGAGGATTTTCCTTCTTTTTGGAACCGGCGGGGCTTGTTTATAAAGGTCAAGATAAACCGAAAAAAGTGAGGATCAAATGGCTTTCAGCTTAGCGCTTATTATCATCTTGGGATTAGGAGCTGATTATCTGTTTAAACGCTTTCAATTGCCCGGCCTGATAGGCATGCTCATCGTCGGGGTTCTTGTTGGTCCTTATGTATTAAATTTTATGTCTCCTGAAATGATGAAAGTTTCCGGGGATTTCAGAAAAATAGCACTGATTGTGATTTTGCTTAGGGCCGGATTTGAACTTCGCCGGGATGCTTTGAAACGGGTTGGACGTGCTGCAGTTATTATGAGCGCTGTGCCGGCTGTTTTTGAAATCGGTGGAGTTATGCTCGTGGCGCCCAAGCTGCTCCATATGACCTATCTCGAGGCTGCCATCCTTGGTAGCATATTGGGTGCAGTTTCTCCGGCAGTTGTTGTGCCCCTTATGATCGACTTTATGGACCGAGGGCGGGGAGCCAAAAAGGCGATCCCCACTATGATCCTTGGGGCTTCTTCGTTGGATGATGTTTTTGTAATTGTTCTGTTCACCGTATTTTTAGGCATGTATGGCGGGGAACAGGCAAACATTTTTATGCAGCTGGGTTGCAATTCCCGTCTCTATTGTTCTTGGTATTGTCGTTGGAATCATTCCTGGATATTTTTTATATCACCTTTTTACAAAATATGACTGGCGTCCTCCAAAACGGACGATGGTGGTTATGGGTGTGGCTATAGTCCTTACCTGGCTGGAAGTGGTTTGTGAAGAACATGTTCCAGTGGCCAGCCTTTTGGGCGTCATGGCTATCGGTTTCATTATTTTGGAAAAATCCGAGCCCATCGCACATATTATTTCTCAGAAACTAAAGAAACTATGGATATTTGCAGAGCTTTTGCTTTTTGTGCTGGTAGGGGCTCAGGTGAATATTCATGTGGCCTGGAAAGCAGGTCTGGCCGGAACCCTGGTTATCTTAACAGGTCTTGTTTTTAGAAGTGTGGGAACATATGTGTCACTTTTCGGAACTCCTTTTAATTGGAAAGAGAAACTGTTTTGCGTGGTGGCTTATATTCCCAAAGCAACTGTCCAGGCTGCTATTGGGGCGGTTCCCCTTGCCGCTGGTGTGGCTTCCGGAGAGGTTATTCTGGCTGTAGCGGTTTTATCCATTCTTCTGACGGCACCTATTGGGGCCATTGGCATTATGGTTCTTGGTGAAAGAGTTTTAGATTACGGTGAACTTTCGATGTATAAATTCAAAGACTTGCGGGATAAGCTGGCACTTCCTCATGTTGGTGAAAGGGTAAGAAGCAAAAAAAACCGGCAGAATATGGAAGGTAGTAGAGGAAAAAGAGATGTGGCTGAAACAACCCTCTAATTCCGGTGGTTTTGATGATAGTTCCAAGAATGATTCCGGTAATCAGCATTCGGTTCTGGGGGGAAGAAATTAGTAAGAATTCCGGCAAAGATAAGATCCTGTCGTTTAAATACAGTCAAAACGGTCCTTCATTTCAGGAACACTGGGAAATTCTGTATGATTGGCTAATATATCAGACCTCGTAACATGATTGAAAAACAGGTCTTTTTTTTGGACATTATCGGGCGTGGTGAAGCCTTCTCGAATCATAGGTTTCAGGTGTCGGGTGTCAGGTTTCAGGCTGGCTCTCGCTTTTTCACTACTGACACCCGACACCTGAAACCTGAGGGCCAGTGTCCAATTTTCATGCAATCCCCCAAAAATTAAAGAGTCACGATTATTTTTTCAAGCTGAATGACGAGGTCTGTATATAGGATTTATGATTGTCGATTTGCGATTGTTGATTGAAAAATCGCCTAAGATTAAAAGAATTCCAGATCAAAAAACCAAAAACATTATCTGAAATGCTATAGTAAGGAGACTATTATGGAGTGTAAGATAATTCAAACGGATCAAGCACCGTCTGCCATCGGCCCCTATTCCCAGGGTATAGAGGTTGCTAACTGGGTTTTTGTGAGTGGGCAGCTTGGAATGCAACCTGAAACCGGGGAGTTGATAAGTCCGGATTTTTCGCCCCAGGCACTCCAGGCCTTAGAAAATCTTCGACAGATTGTGCTGGCCGCGGGATGTGATCTTAACTGTGTGACGGCAGTTGATGTTTTTGTCACCGACATGGGGGATTTTGCCGAATTTAACAAAATTTATACCGAATACTTTTCAGTGCATCGACCGGCCAGAGCAGTGGTTGAGGTAAGCGCCCTGCCCAAGGGCGCCAAAGTTGAAATCAAGTGTATTGCATATCGTGGGCTGATTTAACGGATTCATATGTTAAACAAGCGACAGCAATTTGGTAAAGAAAGTGAGTCCATAGCCGTCAGACATCTTAAAAAGAACGGATACAAAATTCTGGAACAGAATTACCGTAACAAGATGGGCGAAATTGACATTATTGCGAAAGATAAGGATGTCCTTGTTTTTATCGAGGTCAAAGCAAGAAAATCCGGTCGGTTCGGGAATCCCAAATGGGCCGTAACCCCTAAAAAGCAGCGCAAAATTTCCATGGTGGCACTCTATTATCTAAAAGTCTCAAATCAGCATAATGCAAAAGCAAGGTTTGATGTTGTAAGCATAGTTTCTGCAGAAAAGAACCCTTATATAGAGATCGTTAAAATGCCTTCGAACTCGCGTATGGATGAATTAGGAGCACTTTACGTGGTTGCCACTCCTATTGGGAACAGGAACGATATTACTGTAAGAGCTCTCAATATCCTCGGGAACGTTGATTTTGTGGCTGCGGAAGATACAAGGCATACCGGCAGGCTGCTGGCACATCACAATATTAAATGTCATATGATCTCTTTTCATGAACATAATGAAGGTGAGCGTACGCCGGATCTTATAAACAGGCTCAAATCCGGATCATCGGTGGCCCTGGTATCGGATGCAGGTACACCATCCGTATCCGATCCCGGCTACAGACTTGTAAAAGAGGCCGTCATTAACCATATAAGAGTCATTCCCATTCCCGGAGTGTCGGCCGTCATCACGGCTCTCAGTGTTTCGGGACTGCCAACCGATTCCTTTGTATTCATAGGCTTTCCCGCTAAAAAGAAAGCAAAGCGGCTAAAGCAACTTAAAGACCTTGCCGTTGAAAGCAAAACCATGGTATTTTATGAATCTCCAAAGCGCATTTTGACATTTTTAAAGGAAATCATATCTGTTATGGGGGACAGGCAGGGTGTGCTGTCCAGGGAGATGACCAAGTTACACGAAGAATTTATTAGAGGATTCTTATCTGAAATTTTTTCCAGTTTGAATGTACGTCCGGCAGTAAAAGGCGAATGCACGCTTCTTTTAACGGGATGTGAAAAAAACAAAGACGTTTCTATTGATGCAGTTAGAACCGAAATCATTAAAGCGCTGGAGAAAAAACAAAGCAGACTTTCCGAATTTTCAAAAATTATCGCCAAAAATACGGCCTTCCGAAAAATAAGGTATATGATGAGGCATTGGAATTGAAGCGCAAAATGCAAATTGAAAAGCATAATTCGAATTAATATGGAAACCATCCCAAATCCCATACCCGATAGCCAATACCCGATTATCTATCCGGTAATTCTCGCTGTTCATGATAAAGAACAACAGCTTAAAGGCAGGGAAAAGGTTTCCTTTCTAAGCAAACATGCCAGAAAAGCCCTTGAAATATCCGCCAAAAAGAGCCATGTACAATTACGCAACCCAAAAAAAGATGAAAATGGCGTCCCCTTGCCGTTTAACGGGCATTACTGGTCCCTGACTCACAAGTCCAAATATGTGGCGGCCGTGATTGCTTCAGCTCCCATCGGTATTGATATCGAAAAGATTCGGTCCTGTTCAAAGGCTCTTTTCAGAAAAACGGCCTGTGACAGTGAATGGGAACTTTCAAACACAGACCCATTTATCCTTTTTTATCGCTACTGGACGTCAAAAGAATCGGTATTAAAGGCTTCGGGAACCGGAATCAGAGACCTTTCAAAATGTCGTATTATAAGGATCATCGACGATAATCATCTGATAATAGACTACCGGAATCAAGAATGGCTTTTAGAACACTTTTATTTCGACGAACACATTGCATCTATTGTTAAAAACGATTTTCATGTTGAATGGACTAATCAAACGAGAATTTAAAGGAGTAACGACTATGGAGATAACATTTTACGGTGCGGCTCGGGAAGTTACCGGTTCTATGCATTTAATAGCTACTGAAAATGATCGCATACTGCTGGACTGCGGAATGTTTCAGGGTCGTCGAAAAGAAACCGAAGAAAAAAACAGGCAACTGCCCTTTGATCCACAACACATTACCAGCCTCATACTTTCGCATGCTCACATCGATCATTCCGGACGTATTCCATTGCTAACCAAAAACAATTTTGTCGGGCGGATTCTATGTACCCGCGCAACTCAAGATGCATGCGAATACCTCCTGATGGATTCAGCTCACATCCAGGAATCAGATGCAAATTACCTCAATTATAAAACCTTGAGGTCTATTTTATCTCAGAAGAAAATGTCCCATGGCAAAAAAAGAAACTCAAAAAGAGATTTAGACGATATCAAAAAGATTCTAAAAAAAGACGGTCATCAACTCAACACAGAAAAAATCAACGAACTCATCCAGGAACATCACATGGATGCAGTCCATCCGATTTATTCCACCGAAGATGCAAAGCATGCTCTGACTTTTTTTGAAGGTCATCCGTATCGCAGCCCCACAGTCGTTGGAAAAAACTCAACCTGCACGTTTTACGAAGCAGGTCATATTTTAGGATCTGCGATATCCATAATCAAGGTCATTGAAAACGGTCATTCACGCACGATCTGCTATACGGGCGATATCGGTCGATTTAACAAACCCATTATAAAAGATCCGGCCCTTAATTTCGAAGAAACCGACCGGGACATCGACCTGATGATTATGGAAAGCACTTACGGAAACCGTTTTCACGAACCGTTGCAGGATTTGAAACCCAAGTTAAAAAAGGTTCTTACAGATACCGTTGAACGGGGAGGAACGGTTATTATACCTGCATTTGCATACGGTCGCACTCAAGAACTTTTATACATGCTGCACGAACTGTATAATAACAATGAAGTCCGGCCGGTACCCATATTCGTGGACAGTCCTCTGGCAACCAATATTACCCGTGTCTTTGGAGAGCATCCCGAAGTTTATGACCGCGAAACTCATGAAACTTTTCTCGCAAAGGGTAAAAATCCGTTTTTCTTTGAAAAGGTTCATTTTGTGGCTTCGGTTGAAGAATCCATGGCGCTAAACCGGGATCAGACACCGCATATCGTCATTGCAGCCTCAGGAATGTGTGAAGCCGGGCGGGTTCTGCACCATTTGCGCCATAAAATCCATAACCAGCGAAATACGATTCTTATTGTCGGATATATGGCTCAAAATACCCTGGGACGTCGTATTCTTGAACAGGGCGCGAACTATGAGAAATCCGGTCGTAACGGTTCGCCCCCCCTGCTGAAATTTTTAAACAAAGAGTATCCGTTGAAAGCGCACGTAGTGAAATTGGGCGGTTTCAGTGCCCATGGAGACAGAAATGAAATGTTCCGTTTTCTTAAGGAATCTAATTTGCGTGTCCATAAGATTGCCGTGGTTCATGGGGAAGAAGATCAATCCCTATCTTTTGCAGAATTTTTAAACAATCAAGGCTTTTCAGCAATTGTTCCCAAACCCGGGGATACGGTTCATATTGAATAATACCCTAATTGATCGTAAACAAAATGCGAAAGATACTTTATGTGTTTGATTTATTATGTATTTTAGTGAATTCAGATACATTCTCATATCGCTTCTATGAATGAGATATAAAAATATTTAAAAAACCCATTTTGTTTACCTTTCAGGAAAGCCGATGATACCCCATCTTCTTTGTTATCAAGGGCTCGCAGTAGATGACTACGGCTGGTACCTTTCCGAGAGATAGATGTTGGGCAGGCGAGCGAGCCTTATAGGTGAGGCTCGCTCGCCTGCCCAACTCGATAACTCGGGACGCAATGAATTATTTTTAAAGACAACTGGAGAACGACCTTTTTCAATAAAAGGGGTGAAGCTCCCCCTATTTTAAGAACCATCCGATCAAATCGGTGGTATCATTAAAGAGCAGTCTGCAATGAAGCAGCTGCATAAACAAAAGGAGCTTCACTATGAAAAAACGAAACATTTATCAAAACCAAAGTCAAGAACTACTTACCCTTTTTGAGGAAGCTGGGAACAGCGCAAAAGTGATGTGCGTACCAATTGACTATGCAAAAACTGATCATGTGGTAATGTTTTGCAACGGCCATGGGGGTATTGTTCGGAAACCATTTTCGGTTAAAAATTCACCGCTGGGCGTGGATTATCTGACTGATCAAGTTATCCGTTCATGTAAAAGCCGTGGAATCAGTAAGAGGCACGTCTTTTTTGGCGGAGAAGATGTTGGTTCCTTTGCCGCCAATTTTGTTACGACATTACGTTCCCAGGGGTGGCTGGTGGCTGGTGTCAACGCCCATGACGCCAAAAAACAACGGGCCAATTTGCAAGCCAGCACCGATCGTCTGGACTTAATGGGTATCGCCAGCATGCTGCTTAATCGCAGGGCCAACAGTTGTCCGGCCCAAAGTGGCATTTATTGGAACCTGCGTACTGTTGTGCGTCACCGGCAAAAGCTTGTTAAGCTGACCACCGAAGTGCGCAATAGAATTCATAGTGTTGTAGATCGTCTTTTTCCTGGTTATTTGGACGAAGAAAAAAGCGGAATTTCACCATTTTCAAAGAGTTCATTATGGCTGATGCAAGCTCGTTTCAGTACGCCGCAAATTCGCCGACGCAAACGATCAACGCTGATAAAAGGTCTCAGAAAACTGGGGGCAAAGAATCCTGAGCTCACTGCTGCCAAGCTTCAGCAATATGCAGCCCAAGTGCTCAAACCACCGCAAGAATATATAGCGACGTTGCAGTTTTCTCTGGCGCAACATGTCAAACATTTCAGTTGCTTGCAAGACAACATTGACCAGCTGGAAAAGGAAATGGCCGTGGGGGTTAGCACAAACACAGGGTGCCTTTCTCACCAGCTTTCGTGGTATTGGTATCGTTTTAGCTTCTGGAGTAACTTCAGAAATCGGTAACCCTTATGAACAATCGCCCTTAAACAATTTGGTTTCATATACCGGTATTATCCCTCGTGTTAAACAAACCGGCGGCCCGCAGGGTGAAAGCTATAGTGGTAAAGTTGCAAAACGCTGCAATCGTATTCTGAAAAACTATGTGGTTCAATCGGCTTCACATTTAGGTTTACATGGTCCACAGGAGTTGATGGCCGACTACAAACGGCGTGAAGCCGCTGGTCAACATGCTGATTTCGGTATGGGCCGGCGCTTTCTACGTATAGCAATGTGTTTGATGCGAACATCACAAATTTATCTTCCGCCTCGACTGCGTGAGCCAGAAGCAAAACTGCAGGAGCGGGCTGATTACTATTTGATGAACTGGCCCAGTCTGCATGAAAAATGGAGAAAATCAGGAGCATTGAAAGTAGCCTTTGACAAGAACATGCCTTTGGGACAATGGAGAAATATCGTTCAGCAGTTATATAAAATAAAACTTGCCCTATAAAATAACTCAAGCTGAGCTTAATATTTGCAGTTAAAGGTTTTTGAAGTTCTGGTGGACAGGATGGCTCACTACGGCTTGTCGCGGTGCTTTTATTAAGGTGAATGTCATCGACGGCTCGGCGAAGAATGCCAACCCTGTCCGTCCGAAGATTTATTTATGGCTCAAAGGTGCTCTGATCCGAAAGTTAATATAGAGATCTAGTCATACCAGCCTGCCAAATTCGGGCATATTGGGCAGGGTTTACCACCTGTAACACTGAACTATAAAAGCTATAATTGTGACGACTGAGTCTTGCTTATTATATTTTTTTTAAAAAACCGACCTGGATCGGAAGGGGGGAGTGTTGTCTTTAAAAAAAAAGAAAAAAATGCTTGACTTTTTCCTGGTGCTCTTCGCCCTTGATGCCTCGAATATGGGGCATCCTCGACTTTCGCTTATTTAGGGTAATATAGACAATGATCAACCATACGCCCCAAAATCAGGAGCTCTCTTTTTTAGCCGCAGTTTTTACCGTATGCTTGTGTGCCCTTTTCGGGGCCAATGCCGTTGCCATTAAAATCAGTCTTTCCGGACTGGGGGTGTTCACCACCGCCGGACTCCGTTTCAGTATGGCTTCGGCGACGATTTTTTTATGGGCTCTATTTACCGGAAGATCCTTTAAAATTAAGAGCGGGCAGGTTCGTCAGCTTCTGATTATTTCTATAGCGTTTACCGTGCAGCTATCCCTGTTTTATCTTGGGCTCAGCAAAAGCAATGCGTCCCGTGGAACCCTGATGGTTAATTTACAACCCTTTTTTACACTTTTTCTGGCACATTTTTTTATTCCCGGTGACCGGGTTACCAAGCGAAAGACCCTGGGTATCCTGCTTGGATTTGCCGGGGTAGCTTTTGTATTTCTGGGGAAAAAAGGAGGTTCAGCCGATTTTAAGGTAGGTGATTTAATAATCCTTTTCGCAGCGTTTCTCTGGTCCTGCAGCGCAGTCTATACCAAAAGAATTATTCACACCTTTAAACCGTTTCATTTGGTTCTTTATCCCATGATATTTTCGGCTCCTTTGTTTTTTCTTGAAGGATTTGTTTGGGACACCGCCATGATCGCCCATGTTGACGCAAAAGTTCTTTGCTCTCTTTTTTACCAGAGCTTTGTAACGGCTTCTTTTTGTTTTGTGGCATGGCTTACCTTACTGCAAAAATACGGCGCTGTTGCATTGCATTCTTTTATTTTCTTTATGCCGATTTCAGGAGTTGTGCTGGGGGGACTGATTTTGGAAGAACCGATTACGGTTAATATTCTTATCGCCCTGTTGCTCATCGTATCAGGCATTCTGCTGGTAAACTTCAGGCAGAAAAAACAAATTCCTTTGTTTCCTCTTGGAAGAAATGTTTAAACTGGATTGTCTGAATATGATAATTTGTTTCAACGGGCGAAATCGAATTTAATATAACCTTTCAGATAATGTTTTTGGTTTTTTGATCTGGAATTATTTTAATTTTAGGCAATTTTTCAATCAACAATCGCAAATCGACAATCATAAATTCTATATTATGACTGTGAGAAATATTCGAAAAAGATTGCAGCAACTCGGGAGTGAAGAAAAAGCCAAGGTCTTACAGAGATTTTTTAAAACCGGTCCCGGTGAATATGGTGAAGGGGATGTTTTTATAGGAGTCGGAGTTCCTGAGTTAAGGAAGATGGTCAAAGAATATCCGGACATAACCCTTGAGGAATCCGTGCAATTGCTCAGGTCCAGGATTCATGAGGAGCGGATGTTAGCACTCTTGATCCTTGTCGGCAAATATTCAAGGGGGAATGAGGATGTAAAAAAGAGAATTTATGAGCTGTACTTACAACACACAAAACATATAAATAGCTGGGATCTTGTTGACGGATCGGCTCACCATATTGTCGGGGACTTTTTAATGGACAAAAGCAAGGAGCCTATTTACCGTCTTGCAAAATCTAATAATTTGTGGGAACGGAGAATTGCAATATTGTCCACATTCCGTTTTATCAAGTATGATAACTACTTGGAGACACTCAAAATTTCAAGAATCCTGCTGACGGATGAACAAGATTTGATTCATAAAGCTGTAGGGTGGATGCTGCGAGAAATCGGCAAGCGTCATATTTCCACTGAAGAGATATTTTTGAAGAAATATTATAAAAGGATGCCTCGCACCATGTTGCGGTATGCCATTGAAAAATTTCCGGAGTCAAAAAGACAAAAATACTTACGGGGAAATTTTTAGTGTGATTGAGAAAATAGGTTGTAACTCTGATGAAAAAAATGTATAATATTAATTAGTCACAGTTCAATGAGCTGTTATCGGATTTTTTTTTACTCTCCGATATCCTGTATCGGAAGGTCTCAATTTCATAAGTAAAAGGAGATGATACCATGCCCACATACGAATTTATTTGTGAAAAATGTAAGAAGACTTTTGCCGTGATCATGAAAATTTCTGAATATGAGAAGAAAAAATTTCAATGTCCGAAATGTAAAAGCCGTAAAGTTAAACAACAGATTACTTCCTTCCAGACCATAACCTCCAGCAAGAGTTAACCCTAACCTTGCATAAACAACATGGCTCTTTACCCTTGGCGCTTTGGCTCTGAAGCCATCCGACTTTTGCAACGTTAGAGTTAG
>CAXXFQ010000007.1:0-23191 GCA_963674475.2 Thermoguttaceae bacterium
TATCGTCGTTCAGGTCACCAAGAACCACCACAGGAGAGATAGTATCCTCATTTTCAGACTTCATCTCTACATCCAGCATGGCACGCATGGCTGCCGCTTCATGACCCTCCGGATATGTGAAACCGCTGATTTGGTAATTTTTGCATAATTTTCCAGCACAACCGGTTTTGGTGCGGCAAAGCTCAAACGGGCCGGACCTTTGGTTTTTAGGTGGGCAACATATATTGAAACTTCCGGCGATTTGGGTCCCCTACCTTCAGGCTGTATGTTTGCATGCAACACAGGACGGGAAAAATTATTGATGGTGACCGTTATCTCTTCTTCTGCTCCATAGCTCTCCCGCAACTTGTCAAATTTAAAATTCTCCGGAAGGCTCATGTTGCGCTTCAAGGTCTTATCTTACCAAAAGTTCGACAAGCGAATGAAGCAAGGCCTTTCCTCGCTTGCCAGCGTTATGAACGAACTCAAAAAAGCCAAGATAAAACGGGAGCTTCTCCTGTGAAATACCTCGATGTGGACGCAGCCAACCTCTTAGCAGAGACCAGAAGCCTTCCATCGTATTTACATGCACTTCATGAAAACCATCCCCATCTTCGTCTCTGGCGTATTCTCCAGCCCCGTGATTCACGCTCTTATGCTTGTATCCCCACTCTGTTAAGCGATTATAGATCCCGTATTCATCCGTGTAAATCAAAGTCCCTGACAAAACGACCGACTTTATCAAGGGCTCAATGGTTACCCGGCGAACATTGGCAAGCATTTGAATTACCACCAGGCCGCATCGCTGAATCATCCCGAAAACATTGGTGTGTATTCGATCTGAAATGTGTGGTATGCTCCTGAAATTTAACAGCCGATTTCTTCTTGGAGCATTCAACATGAAATGTGGTATCATGTTTGTCGGATTGTACGGACACCGATCTACCATTGCCACGGCAGGCGCCATGGCCCTCTCAAATAAGCTTTGCCCGGCAACAGGACTTGTTTCGGAAGAATTTAATGAAATTCCCTTTGTTGATTTCTGCGATTTTGGATTTGGCGGTTGGGATATAAGACCTTGCTACGACATTGATACCCAAGAATTTCTAAGTACCCCCATGACGCTTCAGTTCACCTGGCAAGGGTGTGATTCCGCCTTGGCCGCACCGCTGGTACTGGACCTTGCAAGATTCACCATGCTTTCACTTGAACGAGATGAATCCGGTGTGATGAAGCATTTGACATCCTTTTTCAAGTCACCATGGAACAGTACTGAACATAATTTAGTCAATCAATTCCGGCCTCTTGAAGATTATTGTGATAAAATATAAATTCAATGCGTTAATAATTATGGGGCCTTTTGTAAAATTACTTCTGATTTTTTCTTTTTTTGCTCTTTTTTTTGTGGTGGGCTATGCTGTGACCGGGAACAGTTTTGAGCTGTTATTCAACCAGGAAAAATGTGTGGCACTTTTTTCCAATTATAAATCAACAGCATGGATTTTGGGACTTTTGCTGCTAATCGCGGACCTTGTATTGCCGATACCCGCCACGGGTGTTATGGCCGCTTTAGGTGCTGTATACGGTTTGCTGCCAGGCGCAATATTCAGTGTCACCGGATCTGTTGGTGCGGGTTTAATCGGATATTGGGTTGCGCGTGAATCCGGCAAACGCAAAATGCACTGGATTGCATCCGAAGATGAAATAAAAAGATATCAAACATTTTTCAATCAATGGGGCGGCTATGCCATTATCATCGGACGGTGCGCACCGATTCTTCCGGAAGTTACAAGCATTTTGGCGGGTATATCTCGAATGAAATTTTCTCTTTTTTTGAGTGCCTTGATAGGGGGGGCTGTTCCAGCGGGGTTTCTCTTTGCGGCAATGGGGGCGTATTCCGGATGGTCTCCGGCTTTTGGTACGGTAGCAGCCGTTCTCATTCCGGCGATAGCATGGCCTATTTTTATAAAAGTAATCAAAATCTAAACATGTCGAATCAGGAGAACTACATGAAATTAAAATTGAAAAAACAAAAGAAAAATATTGCTGCCTTTGTCATCGCATCATTATTTCTTTTATTATCATCATTTTCTGTCCATGCAGCTGAGATAACCTTCAAATCAGATCAGGATCTACTGTCGCTTAAAAACGAACTCAAACGAACCTATCAAATGGGGCTTGATTATCTCAAAAAGTCCCAGAATCCCGACGGCTCATGGTCCAATCCCGGATTTCCTGCCTTAACCGGCCTTACGGTTTATGCTTTTTTAACGTCGCCCATGTACGGAAACATCGTACAAAAGCCCGAATTCATTCAAAAGGGTTTGGATTTTATCATCTCCAATACCCATGAAAACGGAGCAATTTATAATGAAGGGCTACCCAATTACAACACCTCTATCTGTATGATGGCATTACTGGCAGCCAATGATACAAAATACCATCCCTATATCCTCAAAGGCAGGCGTTATCTGGCCACACTGCAATTGGATCAGGGGGAAAAAGGGAAAACCGACCAAAAATTCGATGGCGGTATCGGATACGGCACCAAGGACCATTCTGACATGTCCAACACATATATTGCCCTTGAGGCTTTGTGGGCCAGCTCATTTCTTGAATCCGACGAGCAACTGGAGGCATACAAGGATCTTAAAAGTCTGCAAAAGACCACCCTTGACTGGGAAGCGGCACTTCAATTCATCCAGCGCTGCCAAAATTTACCCGGTACCAACGACCAGGCCTGGTCCAGTGCGGATCCCAAGAACAAAGGCGGCTTTGTCTATTATCCGGGAAGCTCAAAAGCAGGAGAGGAAACCCTTCCGTCAGGTAAAAAAACGCTTCGTTCCTATGGCTCAATGACCTACGCTGGACTTTTGAGTTTTATTTTTGCCAAACTTAAAAAAGATGATCCAAGGGTTCAAGCGGCCTACGGCTGGCTCAAAGGGAATTTCACACTGGACGAGAATCCGGGCATGGGCCAGCAGGGCCTGTTTTACTATTACCATACCATGGCCAAAGCCCTGACTGTGTATGGGGAAGACTATATAAAAACCGTCGATGGACAGGACATCAACTGGCGAAAGGAGTTGGCCATTAAGTTGATCCAGAAACAGCGAGAAGACGGATCATGGATTAATCCCACGGCCCGGTGGTGGGAAAATGATCCGGTCCTGGTTTCTTCCTATGCGTTGATTTCGCTTAATATGATCACCCCGAGACTGAAATAAGAGGCAGGCATGGAATTCACTTTCAGCACCAATGCATTCAGAAACTATTCATTGGCTGAGGCGTGTGGATATGCCTAAAAAGCTGCGCACATACCTTGAACTGGTCCGCCTGCCCGGCGTGTTTACGGCCCATGCCGATATCTTTGCGGGCTTTCTGATCGCAGGTTTGGGCGTTGAAAACATAAGCAGCCTGCTATGGCTGCTTGGGGCAAGTTCATGTTTTTTTTCTGCCGGTATGGCCCTGAACGATTTTTTTGACGCTGATAACGACAGAATTGAACGGCCTGAACGCCCGATTCCTTCAGGCCGTATCTCACGCCAATCAGCCTTTACTTTGGGAATGGTCCTCCTTGTGGCAGGAATGGCGTTTGCTTATACTGCCGGCAGTGGTCCCTTTTATGCTGCACTGGGTCTGGCAGCTATGATTTTACTGTACGACGGGGTATTTAAATCCAATAGCATTGCCGGCCCCCTTTGCATGGGAGCCTGCAGGTATTTTAACCTGCTCATGGTATTGGCTTTGCAGCCTTTTGAGGGATGGGCGCTCATACCTGTCATTCCATTTATCTACATTGTTGGCGTGACGGTTCTAAGCCGTAAAGAAGTCCAGGGTGGCAGGGCCGTGGCCCATATTTCCATCTGTACCCTGGCATTGGGTCTGGCATCCTCCTGGGCCTATCTGCTTTTTTTAAAAGGTGTGTTTCATTCATTTTTAGGCATCCTGATGATCATGGTCCTTACAATATTTTTGTCATCCCGAGTGCTGGGGCTGCTTGACAGGCATAGTCCAAAAAATTATCAAAGTACCATGAAATTGCTTTTGATGGCTCTGATCGCCCTTGATTTTATACTGGCATCGACCCGTACTCCCGTTTATTTTGCCGCCTTAATCCTTCTGCTTTATATACCGGCGGTAAAATCCGTTCGACTGTTCAAAGTGACTTAAGATTTAAAACCTGCTTTCAAAGGAGATACCATGACTAAACATCTGTTTTGCTTTAATCTTGTGGGTCTGTCACCGGCTCTTTTGGACAAACTATCCTTAATGCCGTCCTTCTCTAAACTGAATGCCAATGGCAAACGGGCTGATATGACTCCGGTATTTCCCTGCCTGACCCTGCCGGGCCAGGCATCATTTTCCACGGGTACCACGCCCTCGAAGCACGGTATCGTCGCTAACGGGTTCTACTATAGGGACCGGTATGAAATCAGTTTCTGGGACCAGTACAGAAGCCTTGTCCAGGCTGTTCCCTTTTGGGAGACACTCAAAAAAAAGTCACCTGAAATCAAAACCGCCACATTGTTTTGTCAGAACACTTTGTACGGACATGCAGATATTATCGTAACCCCCAAACCCATGCATACGGATGAGGGCCTGATCCAATGGTGCTATTCAAAACCGGCAGGCAAGTATGAAGCCATCTGCGATGCCGTCGGCACGCCCTTCAATCTCATGGATTACTGGGGGCCGCTTGCATCCTCAAAGGCCTCCGAATGGATCATGGGCGCGGCCATTGACGTGGTAAAAAAAGACAGACCCCAGGTGATGGTTACCTATCTGCCCCATCTGGATTACTCCTGCCAGAAATACGGACCGGACCATCCATTGGTAGATGCAGATCTGGCCGTGATAGACACGTTGGTGGGACAGTTCATGGCGAATTTGGAAGAGATCGGCATCATGGAAAACTCCACACTTTGTATGTTTTCTGAATACTCCATCACCCCGGTATCCAATGCCGTGAACCTGAACACAATGCTGAGAAAAAATAATTTTTTAAAGGTTAGAACCATTGGAGGCCGGGATTATCCCGATCTGGAGCTAAGCCCCGCTTTTGCGATGGTGGATCATCAAATTGCCCATATCTACTTGAAACCTGAGACAGATGCCCACGCTGTCAAGATGCTGCTCAGCGACACCGAAGGGGTGGACAGCGTATTATCTATTAATGAACAAAAAGAGCTCGATATTTACCATGACCGGTCAGGTGATCTTTTAGCGATATCGGACCATGACAAATGGTTTTCTTATTACTGGTGGGAGACCCCGGAACGCGCACCGGATTTTGCAGGCAACATTGACATTCATAGGAAGCCAGGCTATGACCCCCTGGAGTTGTTTTTGGATCGGGAATCCATGAAAATTCCCCAGACCCCTGAACGCATTAAAGGGTCACATGGTGCACCGGCATCCGGAGACCGGGGGATGGCTGTTTTCATGCTCAGTGGGGCCGGCGTCGACACAATTAATTTGCCGGGAAAAATTGACATGACCAAGGCATTTCCTCTTTTGATGGAGATCATGGGAGAACCCTGCGTTTAAAATCGGATATAACGCCAACAGATTTGCATGTCACTCCCTGATATCCGCGTTGGATATCATTGGCAGCCTTGGATATGAATCTGCAGCCATTACCATTGATCATCACGCACTGAATCCCTGGGATGAAGACTTCTCAGGACAACTGTACAAAGTTAATGATAGAAACTTCCTTTCTATCAAAAAAGGTATAAAAAGAAGATGATTTTAAAACCGTTTATCTTCAAGTTGCTTCTCTTTTTTATGATCATGGCAGCCGCTATTTCCCATGCTCCCAACAGCATTTCGGCATCAGAAAAGCACTTCCCAGCCGATTTGGTGAAACAAGAAGAAATAAATCGGCAGCATCCACCAATTCCGTTTATAGATACATCCTCACCAAAAATAAAAAAAATAGGAAAAGATACTTTACAGATTGGTAGCGTACTGCTGGATAAAAAGGAACGTTTCATTAAACTTTCCGGAAAAATAAATATGCGGGACGGTGCCGTGGAGTATATCGCATGCACCCCATACGGAAAGCTTCATGAAAGTGTGCTGTCCATAGATGCTGATCCCTACCATATACAGATTGCCCTGTTGCTTCTCAGAGCCGTCCCGGGCAATCGCCCCATTGAGTTTCAAGGTGCAGAACAAACGCCCTGCGGTGATCCGGTTGCATTGACGGTTTCATGGCAAAACATGGGCAAAGACAGGGTCAATTATCCCATTGAAAAGTTGCTGCTCAATATCAATTCAAATGAGACCATGGAAAAAGCCGACTGGGTCTTTGTTGGATCACAGATGATTGATGGACAATTTATGGCCCAGCAGGAGGGCTCAATTATCGCCAGTTTCCATGATCCTTTTGCCCTCATTGATCACAGAAGCATCAGCGGATCAGACGACACGTTTTTTCATGCCAATAAACGCATTTTACCACCGGTGGGTATGCCGGTTGAGTTAATAATTCATACCGTACCCGATGACGCTGTCAGGGACAGAACAAGATGTAAAACAATCGGAGAAATTAATAATGGGAAAAAATAAAAGAGGATTAAAGCCGGCCAAAACGGCCTCAGAGCTTTTGGACATGTACTACCTTGAAGCCCGGGCACACCTGCTGGAAACTGCAGCGATCCTTGACAGGATTGAACGAGGACAAGGCGGAGAAAAGGTACTTGAGGACCCACGAATCAAGAATCTGTTTAAAATATGCCATTTACTGCCCCGGCAAAAAACCAACCGTGCCGAAGAATTATTGAATTTCCTGTCTGTTTAATATAGACGATTGTTCCGACCGTCGAAAAAAAAGGATTGATTATGAAAAACAACCCCATCGTCAGATACCTGGATCAAGTTAAGCCTGTGGACTGCCCATATGGGAATGTCCGGCGGGTCATCACCGGCGGCGAAGGCAGTGCCAATGTTCATGTGGTCCGTGTCTCGAAAGGCGGAGAGCACTTCCACAGGGGCTATGATGAAGTATACTATCTTCTTTCAGGAACAGGCACCCTGACAATGAATAATCAAACCTATACGCTGGGTCCCGGAACCGTTGTGAATATCCCGGCAGGTGTTGTTCATGACCTGGAATCCGGTGATGATACCCCGCTTGAATTTATCATTTTCGGTTCGCCGCCCATGGCCATTGAGGATGACCGGGCAAAACCCATCAAGCCCCGGGAAAGGAAAAACGATGAAAATAATTGAACCCCATATCCATATGATCGCAAGAACAACCCAGGATTATGAACGAATGGCCAGAATGCATACGGTTGCCTGTGTCGAACCCGCATTCTGGGCGGGCTATGACAGGACCTCGGCCCGCGCTTTCCATGACTATTTCACCCATATTTCAGAATTTGAACCCACCAGGGCCGCCCAATATAATATTGATCATTATTGCCATGTCTGTATGAACCCCAAAGAGGCTGAAGACATCGGGCTTGCCAGAGAAGTAATTTCTTTTATTCCGGAATTTTTGGATAAGCCCACGGTTCTGGGCGTCGGTGAAATCGGCCTGAACAAAAACACCAAAAATGAAATGATCATTTTTGAAGAACAGGTGGAGCTTGCTGTAAAAAACGATTTGATCATGTGGATTCACACCCCTCACCTTGACGACAAGCTCAAGGGAACCCGGATGATGGTTGATTGCCTTAACGGCAGGAAAGACATTGACCCGTCAAAAATATGCTTTGACCATTGCGAGGAACATACCATCAAAATGGTAATCGACTCCGGATTCTGGGCATCAATGACCATCTATCCCTTGACCAAAAATTCTCCCTCCCGGGTAATTGATTCAATAGAAATCTTCGGGCTGGAGAGGATGATGGCAGATGCCTCCGGAGACTGGGGGCCGTCGGATCCCAAAACGCTTCATGATGCCGTTTTTGAAATGAAACGCAGGGGACACCGGGAAAAAGATGTAGAAACTCTGTTTTACAACAATCCCTGTTTTTTTCTGGGCCAGAGTCCGAAATTTAAACATAAGCCCCTTGTCCAAAAGGATGCAGCCTGGGAAAAATGAGAATCAGGTGGATCACTTCCGGAAAACTTGCCATCAAAACCTATTTGATGAGATACAGCCTCAAGGTGGCCCTTGCGTCCTGCAATAATATCGAAACATCTTCAATGTGGAATCAATGATCCCAAACGATTATTGATGGTTTTGACCACCAAGCTCTGCCCTTTACCCATATCTTAACGCAAACAATTTACCCATCTACCTGTAGAAGGGCAAAGCCCATACACGTGAGCTGCAGTGCGGTGTACCCTTGCCAGATGATTTGAATTGATAAAACGAGGAGTGCCCCTGCGATCAGCCGCCCAATCTATCTATTCAAATAAAGGCAGGTGGGCTCTGTCCCATACATTCGCTGTAGCTAAAGCATACTCGGTTCGATGGTTTATCAACGGACTAGGCCAGGAAATAAGATTGAACGATAAGATGAAACATTGGATTAATGATCAGGTTTAATCTTGATAAATGGATAAAAGTAACATGAGGAGCCGTTTACGGACCTGTACACAAGGTTCTGTAGGCAGACGGGAGTCGATGGACTCCCTCTGACCCGATCAATTCGCATGCCACCCAAACCTATTTTACTTAATTCTCTCACAGAGGCACAAAGTATTAAAAAAAAATTTTATTAGCATCTCTGTGCCTCTGTGAGAGGTTTTGTATAGGGGAGGCTGTAGGGTATTTTTGCCATTATTGTGAAAAAAACTTCCACAATCTTTATATGTTCTATTTCATAAAAGCCATTTGGATCTATCATGCCCGTTTGTCTGACCATTGTCCATCCATTTGGAAAAAAACTCCCATTATCGAAAAAAATGGTTATGCTTTTAATTTATGATAGTAACCAAAGTCCTTATTGTGCTTCGGTTAATGAGACAAAAACCCTGATAGTATGACTTATATAATATTGTCATTTATGAAAAAATTTAACGGCAAATGGTGCCTGGCACATATTGTGCATTTAAGCTCGTATCCTTTAATACCAGAAATAACAACTATGACACAACCCTGATGACGCTGAATACGATCATTAACCAAAAACTTTTATGAATATGACCGGATCTCCGGCTGCCGGACAGTCAAGAAGGGAGTCTTTTTTCGGTGAATTTATGAAAAAATTTATTTTGATCGGCATCTGCAATACGACTTCTTATTGTTATGGTGCCATGCCGGATGGCCATTGGATCGGCTGCGGAGATTAAGTTATGGGACTATGGTTTTAACATTGATCCCGGAGCATAAGTCATTCGAACCCTCCACCATATCCTCGGGCTTTACTGGCAGGTGCGGGCGGAAAAAGGAGTTGAACATAAGATACCATCTGCAAATGAACAAATGATTTTAGAAATATTTACGGTGCAACCAAAAACAATAAATAATTTTTAAAAAAGATGTCATACAAAAATAGTCAATAATAATTCTGAAATTTTATTTGAAGATAAAGATAGGGCCAGATTATGGACACACTTAAGCAGGTAGATGTTCTTTGATGACTTGATTACACGAGGTTTAGGAAATCAAGCCTGCACAAGTTCTCTGTATGATGATCAATGAATATTTTAGTTAAACCACTGTATAAATAACTTGGATGGTAAGGCGGAACATATTGATAATGCCGCAAAATATCATTTGCCTTTGCTGCTCGTAATAGCTTTGGCTGAGGATCATGATTATATTGATGAAGCGGATTTACAACAGTGAGTTTTGCTTTTTTCAAAATAATGAATATGGTGATCATGTGACAGATTGTATTTGGGGATCTCCGGCTGTTCCGGACAGTCTTGGGAAATAGATGAGCCAGAGGTTGTTTTTCGGTGATATTTATTCGAATTTTGAAATCATGCCGCGGAATCAGTAATCTGGTCTTCAGAAAGGAGAAACGATGGTGTGGAGCCTGCGTATCGCTAATCAGAACTATCAGGACACTTACGACTCCAATGAAGAGACCTTGCAACTGATGGAGGTTATCGAATTCTGGATACACCTCCTGCCGGCGACGACGTCTCCATGGCCATGGGATGGGATTTTACCTTGCTGGCAAATGAAACAGCAACCATTGATCTATTATTAAGTCTTACAGCACCAACTTCCGGTTTCTATCTTTCACATACTGATCTGGACAGTGCTGAAACAATTTATTTTTCGGGCACATTGGGTATTACGCGGGAAATCGTCGATCCCGGAGCAAATGTCATTCCCGAACCCTCCACCATGATCCTTTTCGGGATCGGGCTTCTCGGACTGGCAGGTGCGGGCAGGAGAAAAAGGAGTTGAACATAAGCTTCTAAACAAAGAAAATTAAAATTTAAGTAAACCCTGCCGGTTTTTATCATTCGGGGGAAGATAAAAAACGGGCAGGATACTATTTTATTGAAACACTCAGTTTCAAGGGGAATCAATCATGAAATCTTTAAATGGAACCAGAGGAATGTATGCGTCAAAAGCGAAAAAGGCTTTACAGGCCGTTTTTTTCTTTGCGGTTTTATGCTTAATCTTGCTGCCTTCACCGGCACTGGCAGCACCGCCGAAAGTGATCTGCGTACCCCAGGTACCATCGGATCTGCTGATTCCCCATGATACCTGGTCCGGTGAGCCCACGACCCTAAAAGGTGTTGCAAAAGGCAGCAGCCTTGCCGGCGGAACCTATTACTGGGAATTCGGAGACGGCAATACATCCGCACCTGCAGTCATTATTAATCCCGACAATCTGTCCGCCACCCACACCTACACGGCTGATCCGGGGACCCTTTTTGTGGCCCGGCTCCATGTGACGGATACTGCCGGGGAAACAGCTTCGGACGATTACCGGATTATTATCCGGAACCGGTCCCTGGATGTGGAAATCAATAAATCGGTTGATGACGGTCTGTGGTGGCTTTATACAAATAAAGAAGCAAATGCCAATTATACCATAATTCCCTCGACGGCTTTTACCGATCCCGGCGGTAGCCAGGGACTTCAAGGCGAATATTTTAATAATCTTACCGTCTCAGGCACACCAGCCCTGGTTCGCACAGACCCCAATATTGATTTTACCTGGGGGGGGAGCCCCGTCTCGGGTATCAACTTGGATTTTAGTGTCAGATGGACCGGCACCATCCATATCCCTGCTGACGGGATGTATAAGTTTGCCTCCTATAACGACGACGGAACCCGGTTATATATAGACGGCAATCAGATCATCAATGACTGGCGGGGCCATGGTCCAACATGGATATATTCCAATACAGTCTATCTTACTGAAGGCCCGCACCAGTTCGTGGTGGAGTTTTATGACGGTTGCTGCGGTGCCCAGGCAAAAATTTACTGGGGTCAGGTTGAGTCATACCGATGGAGAAATGAAGGCGGCTCTTCTTACAATGATTATTATGCAAACACCACAGCCTCGGCTGTGCAGGCCTATGAGATCAACGGTCACCTGGAAACCGGCGATCCGGATGAAAATCCCTATGTGGATGCCGTCCGTAAAGGTATTGATTACCTGATGACCACATTGACCACCTATAATATGTCTACTCAGACCGGTGGAAATCCGGATAGTAACGGCAACGGCATTGGGCTCTCCGTCAACAGCGGCCGTCCGGTCTATGAGACCGGAGCGGTCATGGATGCCCTGGTTGCCTCGGGTACGCCGGATGCCGTAGCACGCACAGGCGGAGCCAATGTCCTGGCCCGCAGGTACCAGGATATAGTCCAGGACATGGTTGATATCTATGCCTGGGGCATGAATGACTCCGTGGGCGGATGGCAGTACGGCTGGAACGGAGGAGTTGACAATTCCGCCTCCCAGTGGGGCGCCATCGGCATGGTGGCGGCTGAAAAGCATTTCGGATGTGTTGTACCGGACTGGGTCAAGGAACGGAACAATGGCTGGCTCAATACCAGCTACAACGGCACAGGGTTCGGTTATACCGGAAGCGGCAACGGATGGGCCACCACGCCGTCCGGCATGGTCCAGCTTGCCTTTGACGGATACGGAACCGATGACCGAAGGTGGCAGACCGCCGAAGCCTGGCTGGCCAATAACTGGAGCGGTTTTATCTCCAACAGCCGCAACAACCGCTATTACTCCTATTATGCCTTTGCCAAGGCCATGCGTCTGGCCCTTCCCCAGGAGGTAACGCACCTGGCAGCCACCGGTTTTGATTGGTACGGGGATGAGACGTCCGGTCTGGCCCGGGTGCTTGTGGACCGGCAGAATCCAAATGGATCCTGGCCCTATGACGGCTGGCCCTATGTAGGCGTGCGCACGGCAGCAGCCTGGAACGTGATCATCCTCACCAGGACCCTTTTTGAAAAGCCCCCGGTGGCCATCATCCAGGCAGAACCCGATCCCGGTGCTGTGGGCCAGATGATTTCCTTTGATGCGACCGGGTCCTACCATGTGGATCCGGCAAAGGAAATTGTCGAGTACCTGTGGGATCTTGATGTGTCCGACGGCATTGATTTTGATCATCCTGATGCCATCGGACCTGTGGTTGAACATGCATATGGTGAACTGGGGGACTACACGGCAGCCTTAAAAGTCGTGGATAACAGCACGCCTTCACGGTTTGATATCACGACTCATACGATTCAGATCACCGTCCCGCCCCATCCGCCCACGGCTTTTGTGGGCGGGCCGTATCTATCCACTGAGGGTGAAACGGTCCAGGTGGATGGTTCAGGCTCCTATGATATTGATCAGCCCCTGGGGGACCGTATTGTCAGCTGGGAATGGGAAGCTGACTTTACACCACCCTATGACTTTGGAGAAGCGTCCGGCCAAATTGCTTCCCTGCCGCCATTCACCGGTGCAGGCCGGCATGATATCGCCCTCAGGGTTACGGATAATACGGCCACTGTTTTCCCTACAGCTGCCACACCGGATCTGACCCATGTCGACTATGGTGAAGTCATGGTTTACAAAACCGGGGTGACCGATCTCTATGCTCGGCCCAAGGCCACCAAGTGCCAGCTGGTCTGGACCCATATCGATGCATCGGCCTATGAAATTTTGAGGTCGGAAACAGGACCGAACAGCGGATTTGAGCTTATCGGCACCACCACGTCAACCTATTCCACCTATCTTGACTACAATGTGGTGATGTACAAGGACTACTGGTACCGGGTAAGATGCGAAATCAACGGTGCAACAACCTTATCCGGCCCCTACCATATTTATTCCGCCGGTAGAATCCGCAACCGGCCGCCGATCATTACCAGCTCCCCCCTGCTGGACGGGCAGGAGCAGGTGCCGTATGTTTACGATGTCCAGGCCAGTGATCCGGAAGGGACACGGTTGCGTTATGTTCTGGATTCAGCACCGGCCGGTATGGGGATTGATGCGGCCACCGGTCATATCACCTGGACACCGGGCCTTGACCAGGTTGGCCTAAACGAAGTCGTGGTCCGGGTGACCGATGCTCGAAGTGCGTCCGCCAGCCAGTTCTTCCAGGTGGTGATCGCTCCGCGGCCCAATGCAAAACCCGTACCGGACCCAGGAGGTCCTTACAGCGGACTGGTTGGGGAGGCCCTGACGTTTTCCGGCAGCGCCGTTGATCCTGAAGGCGACCCCATTGTTCAATACCGCTGGGTATTTGGCGACGGCACGGAAACATCAGGCCGGACCGTCACCCATGCTTATCCTGCACAAGGGGCATACATTGTCACCTTGTATGCCACGGATGACCGGGGGGCCACAGGAAGTGCCGAAATCCGGTGCCAGACAGGCCTTGCAAACCGGCCGCCCATTGCCGATGCCGGCGGTCCCTATGTCGGGGAAGTGAATCAACCCATTACAGTTAACGGCAGTGGGTCATTTGATCCGGACAATGATCCCTTGGCATATACCTGGAATTCTGATACGGCAACCGGCCCTTTAACCGGTGAACAGACAAGTTTTACCTTTGATGCGACAGGCACATACATGGTCACGCTCAGCATTGACGACGGTCGGGGCGGGTCAGATACAGCCACTGCTCAAATCGTCGTCACACCGCCCAATGAGCCGCCAATGTCTGTATTTACGGTTGCCCCCTTTCTGTGGAACAACCTGACCTTTGACGGCACCGGATCATCAGACCCGGAAGGCGGAGCACTGACGGCCTGGGAATGGAATTTCGGTGACGGGGTAACCACCACCGGCGCCATGGTCAGTCACCAATATGATGTACCAGGTGACTATACCGTGCGCCTGACCGTGACCGATGATAAAGGCGCCACAGGGTTTTCAGAACAGGTGGTTTCCATTGTTCATCCGCCCAACAGCAATCCGGATGTGGATGCCGGCGGTCCCTATACCGCGCCGCTGAATACCGAGGTGACCCTGACTGCAGCCGGGGCTGATCCGGATGGCGATCCCGTCACCTTTACCTGGACCCATGACAGTCAGGATGCCACTGGCCAGACACTGGCACTCACCTTTGATACGGTTGGAACCTATACCGCAAGCCTTACGGGTGACGACGGGTTCGGCGGTACGGCCACGGATACCGCCACCATTGTCATCTTTGACCCTGCCGAATCCGGCAGCGGCGGCACACCGGACGAGACACCGCCGCAACTGGTAATCTCAAATCCGGCCGGCGAGTCCCTGCTTGAAGGCATGGTCACCTTTACCGGCAGTGTCAGTGACGACAACCTGGTACTCTGGGTTTTGGAGTATGCACCGGCCGGAACAGACCAATGGGAAACCATTTCAACCGGTACCACCAATGTGGATAACGATGTGCTGGGTCAACTTGATGCCGGGCTGATCCAGGATGACCTGTACCGGTTCAGGCTGCGGGCCCAGGACCATCATTACAGCGTCAACACCTGGATTGAGTGCGAGATCAATTCTCCACTGGAGCTTGGACGGTTTAGCCTTGAATACATTGATCTTGAAATACCCCTGGCCGGTATTCCGATCCAAATTGTCCGGCGCTATGATACCAGGGATTCCAATGAATCCGGAGATTTCGGATACGGATGGACCCTCAAGCTGCGGACCCGCAGATCCGTGAAACCGTACCGGTCCAGCCCATGGAGGACACCCTTGGTTTCTTTGTGGCCAAACCCTATCGGATGGGAACCCGGGTCTATCTGACCAACCCGGACGGTGAGCGTATCGGGTTCACCTTTGAACCGACACCGTCGGTATCCCTTCTGGGAACGGTTTTCACACCGAAATTCACACCGGATCCCGGGGTTCAGGACCAGCTTGAAGTCGATCCCATCAATTTGACTTACAAGGGAGACGGCACTTTTGTTTTCTTCCTGCTCGGCTTCAATTACAACCCGTCGGATTTCCGTCTGAAGAGAAAAGACGGTACCATCTACCATTACAGCCAGTTCAACGGCCTTGATAAAATAGCCGACCGCAACAGCAATGAACTGACCTACACCTATAATGGAATTTTTCACTCTTCAGGCAAATCTATTTCATTTGACAGGGATACGGCCGGAAGAATTACAAAAGTAATAGATCCTGAAGGCAATGAAATCAACTATGCTTACAATACTGCCGGCGACCTTGAATTGGTCACGGACCAGGCAGGTCTGACCAGCACTTACGGCTATTTTGCCGATCCGGTCCATTACCTGGAGACCATTAATGATTCACTGGGGAATCAGGCGGCCCGGTATGAATACGATTCAGAAGGCCGTCTGACCGCCTTTATTAATGCCAAAGGAGACCGCGCTGAGCAAAGCTATGATCCGGCAGCCTTCAGCGGCACGTTTACCGATATCAACGGTCATGTCACGGATATCTACTACGATGCCCGGGGCAATATTATCCGGGAGGTCAATCCATTAGGCGAAGAGACCTCTTTTACCTGGGATGGTGACAACAACAAGACATCGGAAACCGATGAAAACGGGAACACCACCCAGTATACCTATGACGACCGCGGAAATGTGCTTTCAAAGACTGACGCTACGGGCCATGTCACAACATTTACCTATAATACATTTAACCAGATCACCCGTGTCACCGATTCATCCGGCCGGTCGACTGTTGCGGTGTTTGACGACCAGGGCAACTTGATGCAGTTCACCAACCCGGCCGGACAGACCGCCGGTTTTACCTATCTGCCGGATGGCAGGATCGAAACGTTGACCGATTTCAGCGGTCATGTCACCACCTATGAATACACTGATGATATTGCCCACCCGACCCGGATCATCAATCCGGATGGGACATCCAGGACGTTTACCTATCTGTGGACCGGCCAGGTTGTCGATATGACCGATGAGAACGGCGGCAGATGGCTGCGGACCTATGATCATATCGGCCGGCTGAAGACCATCACCGATCCGCTGGGACATACAACGGGATATGGCTACACCGGGCATTTGCAGACCAGCAAAACCTGTGCACTGGGTTATGCAACGACTTATGGGTATAATGAGGCCAACCTGATGATCAGCCAGACCGATCATCTCGGCAACACGACCACATTTGAATATGACGCTGCCGGTAACAGGACTGCCATCATTGACCCGGTGGGCAACACCACCAGCTTTGTCTTCGATGAGTTGAACCGGCTGATCGAAAAAATTGATCCGCTGAATATGAGGACCAGCTATGCTTACGATCCGGCCGGCAACCTGGCAGAACTGGTGGACCGGAACAACCGGAGGCGGACTTTTGATTATGATGCCCTTAACCGGATGGTCCGTGAAACTTGGTTTGACGGGGCTGCAACGGTGAATGTAATAAACTACGGTCATGATACTGCGGGCAACCAGACCTATGTTGCTGATCAATTCAGTTCATTGTATTTTTCCTACGACAATGCAGGTCAGGTTCTGACTGTGGACAATACCGGCACTCCCGGGGTACCTGCGGTAACGCTGACCTATGGGTATGATCCAATGGGTAACCGGATTTCTGTGGAAGACAGCCTGGGCATCAGGGCTGATTCCGTCTACGGCAGCCGGAGAAGACTGCTCAGCCGAACCTGGCAGGGCACGGGAATGGCATATCCGGTGCGGGTTAACTTTGGGTATAACCCGCGTGGCAACATCAACATGGTGGACCGATTTACTAACACCAGCGGTTTGAACCCGGTGGGCTCAAGTACCCTCATCTATGATGCAGGCAGCCGCCTGACAGACCTGACCCATGATGTCATTAACGGCGGAACTACCACGGTAGCAGATTATGAATACACCTATAATACACCAGGACTGCTGATCAATGAAACTCATCACGGCCAGACCTTTGGCTATCACTATGACCTGACCGGCCAGCTTACAGGAAGCACCCGGGCTGTGTTCGGCCCGGAGGATTTTGCATATGATGCCAACGGGAGCCGCACCGGTGCAGGTTATACGGTGGGCGCCGCCAACCGGATCTTAAGCGATCCCGATTACACATACGGCTATGATGCCGAGGGCAATATGACCACCAGAACCGACAGTGCGACAGGAATGGTAACGGCGTTTGGTTATGATCACCGTAACCGGCTTGTCCGCGTCGAAAAACGGGATGCGGCAGATACCCTTTTGAGCACGATATCATATACCTATGACGGTCTGGACCGCCGCATATCGACATGGGTTAACGGTCAGGTGACGACTATGGTTTATGATGGTGACAATGCCTGGGTTGATTTTAATACTGCTGCCGACGTTGAGACCCTTTACATGTTTGGTGATGGACCTGACTCACTGATTGCCCGCAGCCGGCCGACAGGGGAAACAGACTGGTACCTGGCGGACAGACTCGGCACGGTCAGGGATATAGTCGATTCCGACGGCAACCTGCTCAACCATATTGACTACGATAGTTTTGGCGGGGTCTTCAGCCAGACCGATGCCGCTCAGGGAGACCGTTTTCTGTTCACCGGCCGGGAATTCAGCGAAGCGACCGGGCTGTATTATTACCGGAACCGGTATTATGATCCGGGCCTTGGCCGCTTCATCAGTGAAGACCCAATGGGATTCGATGCCGGCGACTTCAACCTTTACCGGTATGTGAATAACAGTCCGCTGAACGGTACCGATCCCACGGGCGAGCAAACCATTGTTCAAAGTGCACTGATTTTTGCCTGCTCTTCCATCAAGGCGGTACAGGCGGCCGATGCCCAGATAAAAATCTGGCTGCCGCCGCTGCTGGCTGTCAGGGATGTTTTGTCAACCGGCACCTTTACCCCGTATACGCCGCCGACAGCAGCAGATATGGCCACTGATGCAGTCTTTGACCATCTCCCCTCGTCACCCTGCGGGCTGCCTACGCCGGTGATTGACCAGTATAAGGACCTGGTAAAATGGGCCTTGAATAACATATGGTTCCCAAGACGATAGGCCGCCAAAAGACAACCCCACGGCTTTAGGGCTTGCAATTCCAGGCCCTGCACCGGCAGCGGTATTCTGTTCTGCTGGTGCCGGGCCTGATGTAATCTCAGGCTGATAAATAAATTCAAATGGTTATCAATTAAAGAGCGAAATGTAGCGTCTAGAGCTTTCTCGGGATAACATCCCGAGAGCTAATGGTGACAGGGCTTCAGGTGTCGCGACGGGTGTCGCGTGGGGTTGAGATGACAAAATGGGTCAGGTCTGTAGAAATTCAAAAGAATTTTGACTGGAATTGGATAAAGATCAATCGATTCAGGTTAAATTTGCCGGAATAAGGGCGAGGGTATCCTTCCGATTGTAATGAATAAGTTCTTTAGCAAACAAGGAGAGTGGATCAAGGCTATATTAGCTTGAGTCCTGATATTCAAGCGTTGCGCTTGACAAAGCGCCTTCAAGGATTTGAGTCCGCACGGCATTCGCAGTAAAGTCTTGCTTTGTCACCTGATAACGTACAACGGCATGATGTGCGATGTTGGCGAGGGTAAGGCGGATTAAGCCATAATCGGCATTCCGTGATGCTCCTTCGATGTTGTAAGCATCATTGTTGAAGTTGCACCGTTCGGAAGCACTGCGTTGTTTCATGAGTTCCTTGAATTTTCGGCTCGACCGGGGTAAAGGCGGGAAGAGTCGAGGATTCGAAGAAGCGTCCAGGTGAACATAGGGCCCGAGGGAACTGTGCGGCTCACAGTCCTGCCGTCTGGGGCATTCATCCTTATGAAACACATACATGAATTTTCCGTTTCGGTGGGTACCGCGTTTTGCCGGACAGTTATAAAGATATTTTTGTTTCTTGGCAATGTGGGCATGCCTGCGCATCGGCTTACCAGCTGGACAGAGCGGAACGCCGTCCAGATCCAAACAGATGTCACTGTCTTCGGATAGATGGGGATAGGCATTTTGGCTGGCCCGTGAAAGCGGTATGATGGGGATAACGTTTTTGGCGCCAAAATAGCGATAATGGGCTTCGGCATCATGATGACCATCGCCGCAAAAAGTCGACACGGCGATGTTCAGATCGTTTTCACGCACGGCCTTCAGGAATCGGTCGAAAGAAGTCAGCGATAAGGTATAATCACTCTCGTTGCCTCCACGCATATGAGTCAGCAAAGGGAAATCATGCCCGTCCTGGGTGACTACCAGATGATAATAGCGGTCGCCGAAGATATAAGCATCCCGATGGTGGTCATAGCACCATTGGGCGGTAGGACTGGTGTAATACCGGTCATGATCGCATTGGTAGATGCCCTCGGCACGACATGCGCAGGACGGACGTCCACTGCCGGAGGCGGCGGTTTTCAAAATGGAACCGTCGCCGGATATGACGAGGTTTTGCAAATCGGATATCAACGCTTCCTGGATATTGGGTTTAACCCCCAATTGAATGTGCAGATCTTCCAGTATCCGGTACATATCCTTTGGCCGTGGTTCTTTCTCATTTTCCAGCAGTACCTGGGCGAGCTTTTCGGACTGCGAATGATTCGGATCGAAATCATTCTTTTTCGTTTTCTTTTCTTTTTTCAGGTTCCGTTTATGCAGGCCGGCGTTGTATTTGGAACGTTTGACCCGATTTTCGCATTGACAGGGCTTACAGTAAGGACCGTCGACGATACGTTTCATGAAATCATAATAGGTCCCGACACCGGGGGCGGCGTCGGGTTCAAAACCCGTCAGGACAGCGATCAGAGGATTAGAGCGAGTCCGGGCAACCCAGCCTGTGATGCCCCTTTGTCTGAGAACGGTCATCAGGATCAAAGAACGTAGCATGCATGTCGGGTCCTTTGCTTTTTCACGCTTAGCGTGTGAGTAAAGTGACTCAAGGATCGAAATGACCGGATCGAGATTCATATTTTTCATGATGTAGATTTCTTTTTCAAACAGATTCAGATTGGCGGAGAAAATAACATCTTTCGCTCGAAGCTTGAA
Source organism: Thermoguttaceae bacterium (assembly GCA_963674475.2). Lineage (GTDB taxonomy): Bacteria > Planctomycetota > Planctomycetia > Pirellulales > Thermoguttaceae > CAXXFQ01. The sequence goes on from CAXXFQ010000007.1 coordinate 20,285, forward strand.
ATGCTTTGCAAGATGATCAAGGTATTCATGATGTAGCATTGCTCTTCACCGTCTTTAACCCATATAGCCGAAGATGGTTGGAGTCTTGTTTTCAAACCGATTGGCAGCCCGTGATCGGTGAAAACGGTTCCTATTATATATATACGCATCATTATCCCACTGTCTATATACTGTCGCTTCGTTTATGCGGATTTTTTTGGCGGATCCGACCGAAAACGTCATTGATCTGGTCGCCGCAAAGTTTTCTCGCGAGGGTAAAGGGTATCCCGAGAGTTATTTGTGCTGTTTGAAAGAAAGGTTGATACTTTTAGGTGTTGGCTATATAGTTGTGTTTATTCAAATAGTTATTATCCCGAGAGAGCTCTCTATGGTATTTTGCGACAAAGTTTTTTTGTATCCTATTCACCCTAGTAGATTCAGCGCGAGAAGGCATGAAACGGCACGAAAATGGAAAAAATTGGTAAAACTCATTTTTTTGCAAGACAAGCCAAAAGGATGATGCTATGGTCAGAATATGAGCCCCCAAGAGATAAAAAAAATACTTCATAATATTGATTTCCAAGCAGACAGTTCCCTTCAAGAACCGTTCTCCAAAGGACTTCCAATCCTAATAAATCTTGTCGAAAAATTGAGCGAAGAAAACGAACAATTGAAGATAGAAATCCAAAAACTTCGCGATGAAAACAACCAACTTAAAGGAGAACAGGGCAAACCGAAAATCCGTGGCAAAAAAGGACGTGGCAAAGGCAAAAACGTATCCTCGGAAAAAGACAGAAAGGAAGGGTGCAATTCAATAATTTAGGTTTTGGCCTGATGACGGGTATTTTGCATAAAAAGTCAAAATGTGGCATTCATAACCACCTGATTTTATAGAACCTGAATTTTATGATTTGTCTGTTATGTTGCCAAAAAGTATCAAATCTAAATTATCGGTTTGCACCCGAAAGGAACGAGAAGGAAAAAAGGAAAAAAAGCAGGAAATCAAAAAGAAAGATACCACCATTGATCGGACCGAAATATGTAAAGTCGATCCCTCCATATTATCCGCTGATGCCGAATACAGAGGGTATGAACCTGTTGATGAGATTCAAATATTGTAACGCTTTTTTTGAATCCTTTTTTTAAGGCAACTTGTGTATTTAATGCAAAATCAGCAGATTACAAAAACAATGGAAAAGACACGATTTGCAAAATATTGTAACGTTCAGGAAAAATCTGAAATTTAGGCTGACGTTTCAAAAATGAGCTCCGAAGTAAAATATAGTATTGTTAATAAAATCAATGCGTTGTGGCAAAAGAGCTTTGAGCCGGAAGGAAGGTGTCGCCAATTGGAGACACCAGTATGCTTCTATGAATTCAAAGTATCTAAGCAGATAGCATGATATTTTGACCGTTACAAGCAGAATTTCGGGAACTGGGTAATGCGGCGGGGTAAGCTGGGTACTTTTTTTAATTTCAGCAGGGTAAGCGGCGGGATAATGCACAGGCAAGCGTTACAGTTTTTTGTCACTGATTTAGGGGGACAGCGTTACAATATTTGAATCTTACCAACGTCCTTGTGCAAGAAATTCTGATCACAACGGATAACGTCGAATATAGAAAAGAAATCTTTTATTCCCCTTCCGAGAACCGCACTTACGTGGGAGAATTACCAGCAGGTATAGTTGGGGAGTTCGGTCCCGGTATACGATCTTTAGTTTGCACACTGAAATATGTGGCAAACATGTCTCAGCCAAAAATCCGGGAGTTGCTTGAGAACTGTGGCATTAACATTTCACAATCGACTATTTCACGAATCCTTACGAAGGATGAAACCGGGTTCAACCAGGAGAAAATAGACATTTTTCTTTCTGCACTGGAGCATACTCCTTATCACCAAATCGACGACACCACGGTAAGGGTTAACGGCCAAAACCACTATTCACAGATTTTCTGTAATCCATATTATACAGCATTTTTCACCGTCCCACGCAAAGATCGTCTCACGATACTGGATTTGTTGTTGTGTGGTAGGGAAAGAACATATCGTTTTGATCAGATGGCATTTTGTCTAATGGCGGATTTCAGGGTTGGAAAAAAAGTGATCGATCAGCTTCGGAGTTTGACCGACAACAAGGAGCTGTGTGAAACGCAAATGCAACTGTTACTGGAAAAGGTCTTTAAAAAAGGAAAAGGAAAAAACACAAAGACCAGGGTTATGGAAGCCGCAGCCATAGCCGCATATCATAGTCAAACAGATGTTCCGATTGTAGACATTTTGTTAGCCGATGATGCGCCGCAATTTAAAAAGATTGTTGAGGAACTGGCCCTTTGCTGGATTCATGAAGGTCGTCACTACAACCGTTTGGATCCGGTCGTACCATGCAATGTCAATGCTCTCAAGGATTTCAAGACACGCTTCTGGGACTTCTATGGTGATCTTCTGATCTTCAAACAGAATCCAAGCCAGGAAACAGCGGCAAAGTTATCCATCGAATTCGATGAGCTATTCTCCAGTAAAACGATTTATGACACTCTAAACGATCGTATAGAAAAAACCAGGAACAAAAAAAAGGAACTCTTGTTGGTCCTGAAACATCCTTGCTTGCCACTTCATAACAATGATTCAGAATTGGGGGCAAGAGTTGAAAAACGTAGACAGGATGTTAGCGTGCATACGATATCCAAGGCAGGAACAACAGCAAAAGATTCCTTTCTCACCATTGTCCAAACCGCAAAAAAATTGGGGGTCAACTCTTTCGATTACATCCGCGACAGGGTTTCCAAAAACTTCAGTATGCCAGCGTTATCTGATCTAATTATTGAAAAAGCGAAGCTACAGTCCGGGTAAGTGTTTTCTTCTCAAGTTCGCATCTTAATTTTTGGGATCCCATGTGTAGGGGGTGAATAGGATACGTTTTTTTAATA
>CAXXFQ010000008.1:0-716004 GCA_963674475.2 Thermoguttaceae bacterium
AACAATGGTCCGATGTGGCGATGGACGTCGACGGTGATTTTGTGATCGTTTGGTCCAGCTATGGACAAGAAAAAGGCGGTCAGACCGGCTTGGGCAACGGAATCTATGGCCGTCGGTTCGATTCGAACGGCATTGCGTTGGGGCAAGAATTCCAAGTCAACACGACGACCGCCGGGGATCAGAAGTACCCGAGTGTCGCCGTTGGTGCCGATCTGAGTGATGACGGAATGTTTGTTGTCGTCTGGCAAAGCGAGCAAAACGGCAAGGGTTCGGATATCATCGGACGGACTTTTTACCAGAACGGGGCTCCCGTGATGAGCCCTTACAGCGGGGAGTTCCTGGTTAACGATACGACGGCCGGCAATCAAATCATGCCGGATGTGGCCATCAAGCTCGATGCGTCGACCTTTGTCGTTACCTGGTCGAGCCAAGACGGAATCGGAGACGATAGCGGTTACGGGGTCTATACCAAGGCGTTCGATGCCTTGACCGATAAAGAACAAACCGTTCGTTATGACTACCAAGGCAATCCGATCGATATTGTAGACGGAAGGGTAGTTTCCGATTATCCTTTCATGAATGGCGAAGTCTACGGTTATGAAGTGGTGATTGGTGTAGACCAGAGTTTTGTCATTGAAGATTTGGACGTGCGAATCGATGTGTCGCACCAAGATCCGAGCGACCTCTGGTGTTGGTTGGTTGGTCCGGCGGTCTACGATGAAGAAAATCCTGACGCCGATCCGACCTACCCGACCATTCTCTTGTTCTCCGGCGTGCCGACATCCGGAGATGCCGAAGGTTACACCGATTCCGGTTACAACGGGGTCGATTTCCGGAACACTACCTTCGACGACGAAGCGCTGATTTCGATTGATGACGATGAATCGGGAGCCCTTCCGCCGTTTGAGGGTTCTTATCAACCGATCGATTCGCTTTCCTATTTCGACGGAATGAACGCCGTTGGCGAGTGGCGTTTGGTTATCTTGGACAACGACCCGCTCGGCGATCCGGATGTTTATGACTATGACTATGGTCGTATCGATGAGCTGGACAGCGGTCGCCTTTTGGACTGGGGATTGACCTTCACGCGGAACTCGGCCATCAGTCCCGAGTCGTTGGTCAACTCGACGACCATGGGGAATCAGATGTATTCCTCGATCGCGATGGACTATGCCGGAAACTACGTGGTTACCTGGTGCGGTTATGGTGATCAGGAAGACGAGGAAGATACCAGCCAGTATGGCGTTTTCCTCCAAGAGTTTAGCGCCGCCGGAAGTAGAACCGGTGGGGAGACTCGCGTCAACAACAGTACCAAAGGAATGCAATGGCTTGCCTCGGTCGGTGCGGATGCCAACGGAAATTATGTCGTTGCCTGGACCGGGGATATTGCCGATAGCCAAACTCAGACCGGTGTTTACCATTCGGCCAGTGCCTCGGTGGAGAGTAAAATCGATTTGATCGGGCCGATCGTGTCGCAGGTTGCCGACTCCGAGGGGAACTCGCTTCGCAACGGTGGTGTGGTCAATTCGGAATCGCTCAATCAGATGATTGTGACTTTCAGCGAGAACATGTCCCAGTTGAAAAATGCTGACGGACAGCAGTCGTTCGAGAGTGTGGAGAATCCGGAGAACTGGATGATCTCGAAGGGCGGAAGCCCGATCGTTGGCGGGATTACCGAGGTTGATTTCAACTTCAATCCCGAGACGGAACAATTCGAAGCGACCCTTACTTTTAAAGAGGGTTTGGCACCTGGTCGATACGAATTGACGGTTTTGGACACGATGACCGATTTGGCGGGCAACCGTCTGGACGGCGATTTCGACGGTACCCCCCGCGACCGATACCTCGGAATCCGGAAGCAACGGCTACACGATGGCCTTCTATGTTGCCGACGGAGCGGCCACCTTCGGTCCGGAGATTTTGGTAAACGGGAATCAGGAGTTGATCCAGGTTCTCGCGGAAAGCTCCGGATACACCGAGTATGCGGCCGGACAGGGACAGCAGACTTCGGTCCGCTCGACCGCGATCGACGACAATGGCGATTTTGTGGTCGTTTGGTCTGAATACGCTGCCAACGGGACCTCCGACGTTTACTTCCAGATGTTCAACGTTGACGGGACGCAGAAGGGCGAACCGGTTTTGGTCAACAAGATCACCGCGGGGAATCAACTCAACGCCTCGGTGGCGATGGACGCGGCGGGCGACTTCACCGTGGTTTGGGAATCGACCAACCCGTTGCTCCCCAATAGCGGTTTGGACATCTATGCCCAACGGTTCAATGCCGACGGAACCCGGGTACTCAACGATACGTACCAAGATCGGATTGACGAAGATCCGATTCGGGCGATCAACGGATTTGACCAACTGGTGGCGCAAGGGGCGATTGCTTCGGACGTGACCAAGAGTGAGATCGAAACGTTGGTGAATACCGACTGGTCGGGTCAGCAGTTCAACGCCGAAGTGGCGATGGACTCCTACGGCAACACCGTAATTGTCTGGACGTCGTCGGCCCAGTCGTTCTCCTACTTCGAAGGGATCAACGCCCAGATTTACGATATCTACGGCCGTCCCTCGGGCGAAGAAATCCAAGTCAGCGAAAGCTATCAGTTGCTTCGCGAGGATAATCACGCACTGCCGGGAGCGACCGGACCGGGATCGTCCGCGGCGTTTCGTTCGAATCCAAGCGTGGCCATGAGCGACGACGGCCAGTTCGTCGTGGCCTGGGACGACATGCTTTCGCAGAGCAACGGCATCGTCATGAACACGACCGTCATGGCGAAGGTCTTCTCCTTGAACGGGCATTCTCTGACTCCAAAGCCGTTTGAGGTCGATATGCCCGGCACGGAGATTTCCGACGATGATGGAAGTGTCCCGGGAGACACTTACAGCGGAACGGACGAAATGCGAGCCGCCCGAAATCCCCAGGTGGCGATGGACGGAGATGGAGACTTCGTGATTGTGTACGAAGCCTATCGTGACAACGACATCATCGACTACGAAGCCAGTTACGGGATCTACTATCAGTACTTCGATATGGAGAAGGTCGGTCCGGGCTCGCAGGACGTGACCATTTCGTTCGCAACCGATTTTGTCCAGCAGGCCAATGAAGTCTGGTCGGCACAAATCGAAGACGTCGACGAGAGTTATTTGTATATCAGCGAAACTTCGTACGACCTTTATGAAGCTTACGGTTTAGATCAGGTCAATCCGAGCGTGTCGATGGACGCCAACGGCAATTTCGCGATTGTCTGGAACGGAAACGGTGCCGTGGGTGACCCGCTCAATCCGGGCGAGCCGGATTACTTGTCCAACGAAGATTCCAGCGGGGTCTTTATCCGTTGGTTCCACGCTTCCGATGGCCAACCGGCTGCTCCGCTTGATACTGCGCAACGGGTCAATATGACCAGCGGCGGCATTCAAGAACTGCCGACCGTGGCGATGAACCGCAATGGGGACGCGGTAGTGTCTTGGAGTGGTGCGGGAGTGGGGGACGAGCACGGGATCTTTGCCCGACAGTATGTTAACACGGCCGATACGGCCGGTCCGATGCCGACCGAGCTGTACTTGCCCACCCCGGGTTCGGAAGATGACGATGCGGCTTTCCTCGCTGATGGCGATACGGCTTTCGGCAGTGTGCAGCAAATGTATGTCGTCTTCAATGAAGAGATGAATACGCTTGGTGGGGCGGACGGGCTTCAGAGTATCTTGAATGTGGACAACTGGGCCATCGTCAATGGTGCCGGTCAGGAACTCCAAGGAGTGATTGAAAGTGTCGATTTCGAGCTGAACGAGTCGCTTAACAAGTGGGTTGCCACGGTGAATTTCACTTCGCCGTTGCCCAACGGGACTTACGAACTGGTGGCACGAACCGAGATCACCGACGTGGCCGGACATATGCTCGGCCGAACCGGTCACCGGATCGATGGGACCGGGGAGTACGGAAATGATGTCTCCTCGTTGGTTTGGGTGAAGGACGAGATCGGCGGTTACTGGGCCTTCCCCGCGTTGGAACCGTTTACCAGCCCGAGAGGCGGTTTCGCGTTCAACTTCAATGTGAACGACACGATCCCGGGTGATCCGGTTTGGGGAACCCGTGATGAGCAGGTGAACCAGTTCGACTACGGGAAGCAGTGCAACTCGACGATCGCCCGTGCCGCCGACGGCAGCTATGTGGTTTCGTGGGTTGATTACACCCCGGTTGGAGTGGTTTATTATACCGCCGACGCGCAAGAAGGAGAGAACGGAGAGCTTTCCGCTGGAAGCTACACGATCGACGTCAATGGCGAAGAATTCACGATAGACACTCGTATTTCCAAGCCGAAGCTGGTTTACGAAGCCGATATCAAGGCCCAGCGGTTCGATTTCTGGGGACGGGAAATCGGCGATGAGATCCTGATCAACAGTATCACGACCGGCGATCAGGTCGAGCCGGATGTTGCGATCGATGACGACGGAAATTTCGTGGTCGTCTGGTCCGGGACCGCGGCCGTGGCCTACGATGCCTCGGCGGATGTTCACGATGGGGAAGGTACCTCTAACGATAATAATCTTCCCTTTAGTTTCGGCGATCTTGGCGTTTTGAAAGTCGACTGGCTCGTCGATCGGTATGACTCCTTTGGTAACACGACGGGAAAATGGCTTGTCATGGACGAGACGGGGGTCTTTGCCCAGCGTTTCGACAGTGATGGAGAAACGGTTGGTGGACAATTCATGGTCAACGAGACGACCCATGAAACGCAAAGCCAACCGGCCGTGGCGATGAATCCGGGGACCGGCGATTTCGTCGTGACTTGGAACAGTTACGAGCAAGACGGCAGCCAAGGTGGAATTGTGGCTCGGGCCTTCAACAGGAACGCCGTGGGCGGAGACGAATTCCTGGTCAATACGCTGACCGCCGGGATGCAACAGAATCCTGATATCGCCATTGATCGCGAAGGGGATTATGTCATCACGTGGGAAAGTGAGAACGTCGATTCGGCCGGATATGGCATTGTGGCACGACGGTTTGACGCCAACCACAATTCGCTTGGCAATCAGTTCCGGGTCAACGAAAGCCAGCAAGGCAATCAGGTCGATCCGGCAATCGCCTGTGACGATCTGGGGAATTTTGTGGTTGCCTGGGAAACGGCAGACGGCAGTGGGTTCGGGATTTCGGCCAAGCTGTATAACCGCAACGGCGGAGTGACGAAATCGGAATTCCGAGTCAATGAAATGACCGAAGGGGCCCAAATCGATCCGGCTGTCGCCATGAGCAGCGGCCATGGTTTTGTCGTCACGTGGACCTCCTTCGGCCAGGACGATTTCCTCAACGGCGATCCGGACGATACGAATTGCAACGACTACGGCATCTACGCTCGGATGTTCAACGACAACGGGTCGGATTATGTTGACGATCGGGTTAGCCCGAGTCGGGTCGGCGAGTTCCGGGTGAATGCCGAGGTCGAAGGGGATCAAGTCGAGTCGGCCGTGGCGATGGACGCCAGTGGCTACTATATGGTCACCTGGACCGGCCCAAACCGGCACGATAAAGATTACGAAGTCGTCATTACGGGGGCTGATATTGATCTCGCGGATTATGTAATTGACTACAGCGAAGGTTCCGGCGTCGATTACCTTTACACACCGAGCCATCCTTCCAGGGGAGTCATTTATGGAGCCGAGGCGGAGACGGAGGTCTCGGTCAACTTGGGATGGAACGCCGGTTCGGGACAAAATGGGGACTCTTCGAATGAGGACCTGATGTTCAACGCCTCGGGAACTTTCACGACGCTCCGTCAGCTGCCCGATCCGCTTAGGTACAGCTATCCTGCTCCTGGAGGTGACGGGGGAGATGCCGGTGATGACAACGAAGCCGGTGATGGCCTTGATTACGAATTGGCGAACCTCTTGTTGGACAGTGAATCGACCTCGATTTACTCCCGTTTGATCGATCCGCCACCGGTGGCGGTCGACGACGTCGTCGAAGAAATCGTGATCCAAGGGACCAGTGGAAACGACACGATCGAGTTCCTCGGAGGGCCGAGTTCCAATGGCTGGATCGTCAAGGTCAACGGGGCGATTCGAGAAATCGGTTCGAACGTCAAGGCGATTCGATTCGACGGGCTTGGCGGTGGCGACACGTTTGTGTTCCACGGCTCGGGAGCCGACGACGTTATTGACCTGGCGGCTGACGGAAGTAGTTTTGCCAGTGAAAACTACACGATCACCGTCGACGGATTTGAAACGGTACTTGCCGAAAAGAGCGGTGGAAACGATCTGGTCACGTTGCACGACTCGACCGGGAACGACACGCTCGTTGCCAATCCGGGCGAGACGACCATGACCGGCTCCGGCGTTACCTTGATTGCTGAAGGTTTTGATTCGGTGGTCGCCGTTTCCGAAAACGGTGGCTCCGACACGGCCAAAATGTACGACTCGGTCGGAGCGGATACTTTCACGAGCTATCCGACGTTGGCGACCATCGACGGCAATGGTTATCACGTCTCGGCTGAAGGGTTCCGTTATGTCATGGCCCCGTTTCGAAAGTTCGTCGAGCCCGATCCGCGGAATGAGGCTCTCGGGGATCCTGTCTTCGAGATTCACGAGGACCAGCATCCGGTCGCGCCGAATGAGCGTGTAACCCTTGGTCAGCAAGACGCCGTTGATCAGGTCGATCGCCTCGGTCGGTGTGTATTCTCGAGTGTCGGTGTAATTGAACGATCCCGGCGGCGGCGCGTCGAGGACCAGTGACAGGTCGGCCTGCTCGGCCAGCCATTGGAGCACGTCGATCCACGGTTGGAATCGGAACTGGAAACGAAGCTTGACCGGTCCGGCCGGTTTTTCTTGCTTCGCCTGCCGGGCGGTTACAGTTGGTGCCGCAGCCGGTTTTTTCGCCGGAGCAGCAGCCGGGGCTACAGCCGGGGCCGGTTTTTTTGTCGGACTGGGTTGGGCCACCGGGACGACGGGCGGTTTCTCTGCATTGGCCTTTGGGGCGGCCTCGGCTTTGGGAGGACTCTTCTTGGGCGGTTCGGCGGCCGAAAGTTTGTCTAGGCCGATCGGGCCGAATGTCAGCGCGGTTGAGACGATTCCCAACAAAAGGATGCGGGAAATCGGTCGCAACGGTATACGAAATGCCATTTTCTTCTTCTACTCCACAGGCGGGAAGGAAACAGGGGCAGGTGCATGACGATCGAACTCTAGGATTCTGTCGAGATTTTCTTTGTGAGTGGATCTCGACCAAGCGGAGTGACCAAGCACATTTCCCCTGAGCAGTCAGGGAGGAGGGGCCGTTCCCAAGGGTGGTAAGTCCCCTTCCGGGCGGACTTGTTTGGGAGCCCCAAGGCGGGGCAGGTGACCTCTCCAGTTTAGGCGGGAATAACTTCCCCTAACTTAACCTAAATTGCCTATAAAGTAAAGGTTGACGTTTCTCGTGAAGACCGTCGGCTTTTGGGCCTGGCCGGTGAGAGATGTAGGGGTTGTTTCTGTTTTACAGGCTGAGTCGAGGGGTTAAGGGATTGCCCCTCTAAGGCATGGTTTTGCGATCTTCTTACTCCCGACCCTCCTCAAATGGGATGAGGGAGTCTAAAATGATCGTTCTTTCTCCCCGGCGTAAAAGGAATCCAACCATTTAGGAGTTCAAGAAACGGTGACCGCAACGATCCTCGACGGAAAGGCGATGGCCCAGGAAATCCGCGGCGAACTGGCCGAACAGACCGCCGCGTTTATCGAAAAGACCGGCGTGACCCCCTGTTTGGCGGCCGTTCTGATCGGCGACGACCCGGCCAGTCAGGTTTATGTCCGCAATAAGCAAAAGGCTTGCGAAAAGGTAGGAATTACCAGCCAGATGCACCGGCTGCCCGAATCGACGACGACCGAGGAGCTGTTGGCGTTGGTCGACCGGCTCAATCGGGACGACGCGGTTCACGGGATTCTGGTCCAATTACCGTTGCCAAAGGGACTCGACGAGTCGCGGGTCCTGCGGGCCGTCAGCCCGGCGAAAGATGTCGACGCGTTCCATCCGGAGAACGTCGGCCTGATCGTTCAGAATCAGCCCCGTTTTCTCCCTTGTACGCCGCACGGGATTCAACAGCTGCTGGTTCGCAAAGGGATCGAGACGTCCGGCGCGAATGTGGTCATTTTGGGACGCAGCGATATCGTCGGCAAGCCGATGGGGATCATGCTGATGCAGCGCGGCGCGGGCGCCGATGCGACGGTGACCGTCTGTCACAGCCGGACCAAAGACCTGGCGGCCGTTTGTCGCGCGGCCGATATCCTGGTCGTGGCGATCGGGCGGGCCAACTTTGTCACGGCCGACATGGTCAAGCCGGGCGCGACGGTGATCGATGTCGGGATCAACCGGACGGAAGCCGGTCTGGTCGGCGATGTTGATTTCGAGTCGGTCAAGGAGACGGCCGGTTATTTGACGCCGGTACCGGGCGGGGTCGGACCGTTGACGGTGACAATGTTGCTGTACAACACATTGAAAGCAGCCGAAAAGGCAGTAGAAAAGTAGAAAAAAGAGGGATTGCGAAGCAAACCCGGTCCAAAAAGTTTTTGCAGCGGAGAGTTTGAGAGGGGACAATTTTCAAAATGTCCCCTCTCATTTAATAAACACAGGCGACGGCGCAGCCATCGCTCCTTTCTTCCTTCCTTCGCTCACGCTTCAATCCTTCTCGCCCTGAGCAATCCAAACCGTTCGCCAACATCAGGGCGGTTCGCGGAACCAGTCCGCGCAAAACACGACCTTCAGGTTATTGAGAAGTCGAGTTTCGACAAATCAAGCTCTTTCCGAGGCAACTGACTCGTCTCCTGTACCCTCCCCCCCTCTCTGAGCCGGTTTTAGGGCCTCTGCTGGGCACTTTTCCTTCCGGTTATCCCTCTATCGCCATAATCGGCCTAATTGCCCTAACGGAAAACTTCCGCCTATCCGCAAGCTTCCCTTTATTTATCTATTTTACCTGACCCTTTTAGTTTCTCGTGTGGGCGGCCGATTTTACCGCTACTGGGGCATGTAGTCTATCGATTGAGCGTCGGTCCTTTGAACGATGCTTCCTTCCTACACGCACGAACTTGGAAGAGAGAAGAAGGGAGTTGTCTGTGGCAAAGACAAAAACCAGTGCCAAATCCGCGAAGCCCGTAAAACGGACGACCGCAGGCGGCGGCTTGAAATCAAGCCGTGGCTCGAAAACCAGCGGCGGCTCGAAATCGAGTCAAAGCTTGAAGACCAGTTCTAAGGCGACCGCCAAGGCGACGGGGACTCGATCGAAAAAGGGGACGAGCGACTCTTCTTCTAAACGAACCGATCCAACCAAGCAAAAGGGTGCTTCGGAAATGAAAACGGAAAATTCGACCAAAACGAAAAAACGTTCCAGCAGAGTGACCACAGTGAAAGCCGAATCAAAAACAAAAAAAGCGACCGTCTCGAAAAAATCTTCGACCAAAGTGTCGGCCACCCGAGCGAAAGCCAAATCCAAAGCGAAAACGGCCGAAGAGAAACTGCTCGAATCGCTCCCCGAAGACACCGTCACGATCGATCGCCGTCGGAAAGAGGAGCCGGTCAAGGTCGAGCGGCGTCAAAAGGTCACGCGACGACGTCAGATCGATCCGACCACCTGCGAGCGAAACTACAGCGACGATGAAATTGAATTCATGGCCGCCTTGGATGAATACAAACGCAGCAGCGGTCGGATGTTCCCGACGTGCAGCGAAGTTCTCGAGGTGCTAAAAAACCTGGGTTACCAGAAGGTTCTTGAATCGCAAGAGATCGAGGGGGAAGAGAAAAAAGAGGGGGAAGAAGGAGAGGAAGCGGTTCGGACAGAAGCGGAAACCGATTTGCTTGCCCCTTCTTTTGTCAGCGAAACGGCCGAACTCTTGACCGTTTAGCGGCGGTTTCTTTCAAGGCTACCTCGTTGACCGAGGGTGCCTTATAATAGGGATTGGAATGAGCCGGTCGTCGGCATGCCCCGCGGCCGGTTTTTTTAGATTACCTTCGGGATCATGGTCGCGATTCGTTGGTCCCGGTAGAGACGGACGGGGAATCGTCTTAGACCACACGGGGAAGGATTCGGGTAGTTATCTTGGAAAAGATACCGCCGACTTTCGAATTGCTTTCCTTGTGTGAGAACTGCCCGATGGAAGGAAAAGTGCCCGTATGATTGGGAGGCGGGAGTAATCGTGGATCATCAGGATTCTCCATCGAAACCTCCTTCCCAGCCGACCAAGGTGGTCCTCGCGCCGCCGAAGGTGGACGAGCCGGAACGATCGACCGTGACCGACTTGCCCTGGTGGGAAACGGTGCGGGGGCGATCTTTTTCCAGCTTTTTTTTAAGCGGTCTTTTTCATCTGACCTTGCTGGTCTGTTTGGCGTTGGTCTATTTCTATCAACCGGTCGAAGGGGTTCCCGGCTTGACGGTTTGGGTCGATGACGCGGTCCGTTTGGAAACGACCCAGACGACCAAGCCGCAGCCGGAAGAGGCGGTTCGCGACTGGCAAGAGGGGGAAGTTTTTCTTGCCGCTCCCGAGGCGATCGTTCCTGAAACCGAATCCGGCGGTAAGGTCGAGACGCGGCCGACTCCCTCGTCATGGGCTCCGTTGGGGATCGATCGGGGCGAATTGGCCCGTCGGGTCGAGTCGGGCGGAAAAGGCCGACTGGCCGGTCGAAGTCGAGAGAACCGCGATCGGTTGGTCCGTCAACGGGGCGGAAACGGCGGGAGCGAGGCGGCCGTCGAACGGGGACTCCGCTGGTTGGCTGCCCAACAGGACGACGACGGCGGTTGGTCGTTGGTTCCCGACCCGAAATCGAACCGCCCCCCCGTATGCCAATCCGGGGAAACTTCCGCGACGCCAATCGGCGACCGGTCTGGCGCTGTTGCCTTTTCTTGGCGCCGGATACACTCATCAAAGCGGGCCGTACAAAGAACTGGTCGACCGCGGAATTTATTTCCTCCTGAGCCATTCGAACACGGAAGCCGGGCGGGGAATCAGTCTGTTGGAAGATCCGATCAAGCCGATGTACGCCCAGGGGATCGGCACGTTGGCCGTCTGCGAGGCGTATGCGATGACCGACGATCCGGCGCTAAGGAGTTTCGCGCAAGGGCTGGTCGATTTCATCGTTTTTGCCCAAGACAAAAAAAGGGGCGGCTGGCGTTACTATCCGGGGGAACTGGGCGATACGACCGTCACCGGTTGGCAGATGATGGCGCTGAAAAGTGCTGAAGCGGCCGGGCTCAATGTCCCGTCGGAGGCACTGCGCGGGGCGAGCCGATTCCTCGATTCGGTCCAGTCCGACGGCGGCGCTAAATACGGCTATATGGACACCAGACCCCGTCCCGCGACGACGGCGATCGGACTGCTCTGTCGGATGTACACCGGATGGTCTCGGAGTCATACCGGATTGAAACGGGGGGTCAAAACGTTGAGCAAATGGAGCCCGTCGGCAACCGACCTGTATTACAACTATTACGCCACGCAAGTCCTAAGCCACTGGGAAGGGGCCCCTTGGAAACGGTGGAACGAGACGATGCGGGACTATCTCATCAAGACCCAGTCAAGCGAACGGCTCGAGGCGGGCAGTTGGTATTTCCCCGATCCCAACGGGGACGTGGGCGGCCGTCTCTATAACACGGCGATGGCCGTCATGATTCTCGAGATCTACTACCGTTATCTGCCGATCTACAAGACCAAGTCGTTGGTCGTCGAATAGGATCGAAAACGGAATTGACCCGGGAAACGAAAAAAGGCCGAGCCTCTTGCAAATGAGAGACTCGACCTTTTGATGCTTTTGTCGCGTTGGGTTTTCTCAAGGGTATATTGGAAAACCGTTACACTTTCATGAAACCGTAGTCGGAGTAAAAACCGGCTTACTTGGCTTCGGGCTTCGGGCTGGCCTTGGCTTCTTCGGCCGGAGCGGCTTCGGCCGGGGCGTCACAGGCAGCCGGTTCGCAGCAAACGACTTTGCAGCAGCAACGGGCGCGGAGCTTGGCCAGAAGGTTCTTCACCGGGGTCGGGCGGCAGCAGCTGTCGCAGGCTTCCGCTTCGCAAGCGGCGGGCGCTTCGCAGGCGGCGGGCGCTTCACAGGCGGCCGGTTCGCAGCATTCGACTTTGCAGCAGCAGCGGGCGCGAAGCTTGGCGACCAGATCCTTCAGCGGGGTCGGTCGGCAGCACGGTTCGCAAACCGCTTCACAGGCGGCGGGCGCTTCACAGGCGGCGGGCGCTTCACAGGCGGCGGGCGCTTCGCAGGCGGCCGGTTCGCAGCATTCGACTTCGCAGCAGCAACGGGTGCGGAGCTTGGCGACCAGATTCTTCAGCAGACAAGGTCGGCAGCACGGTTCGCAAACCGCTTCGCACGCTTCGGGAGCGGCACAGGCTTGGGGCGCTTCGCAGGCGGCCGGAGCACACGCTTTGCTGGCTTCGGCACCCGTGACGAAAAGACCCAACATCGCGACGAGGGCAACACTCAAAACAAAAGTACGGTTCATTCGAGAATCCTCCAATAAAGTAGTACAGTACCGTATTCTAAACGCGGTCCGACCGTTGAGGCCGAACGTGACCATTTTTTAACGCAAAGGGTGTAAATACCCCAAAGCGTTTGCTTCCTCATTAAAAATTCCGGCAAAAAAGGGGGGCCGTTTCCATGCCCGTCTTGTGGGGGAACTGTCTCCATACAAGTGCGGGTTGGCATCAGGGGGTGGGACTACACGCAAAACGGCCGGTTTCCCGATAGTCTCTCGCTTTTCCGCGTAGCAGACGGAATCTCTCCAGAAGGAATTTTCCCTTTTTCTTCTCGGCGTAAAAGCCGAGCCGTCCGAGTAAATCGGTTTAAGCCCATAAGTTAACAAGAAGTTTCCTCTTGTCAATAAGGGGAAGTTGCGGAAAGTTTTTTTGTTAGCTGAGATAGAGTAAATAGATATTTTGTAGGATTTTCAATAAAAAAAGCTGACACCCCTCTTAAAAGGTCACTTCCGGTTTTTCTTGAAAAAGCAGAGGCGTAAATTGAACCAACGAGGTCAGTTAAGTCTTTTCCCAATAGGGACTAAATGATTTCGTCCGTCACGGCCACTTTGCCCCCACTCTCGAGAGGAAATTGGGAAAGAAAAAATAAAAAACGACTTGATTCGACCATTCAGGCAGGTGTTTTTTTTGCTAGAAAAACAGAAAAAAACGGACAACGCCCCTAAGACGCTGTCCGTTTTCTTTTTTTGATTGAAGAAGTTCTTGTCAAATCAGGGGTTATCCCGATTCATGACCGAGCGGGCCGGCCGACCGTCGAAGTGGCCGTGGTGGTTTTTTGTTATTGCGAATCGCCTCGTGTGAGACCCTGTTCCGTCGCCGTCTCGGCTACCGCACGGGCCACCGCTCGCGCGACATCCGGATGGAAGGCGGTTGGGATGATGCAGTCAGGGGCCAGCTCCTCGGACGAGACGCAATTGGCGATAGCCCGGGCGGCGGCGATCTTCATCTCGTCGGTTACCCGAGTCGCTCGGACGTCCAGCAATCCGCGGAAGAGCCCCGGGAAACAGAGGACGTTGTTGATCTGGTTCGGGTAGTCCGATCGTCCGGTCGCCATGATGGCCACGTGCGGGAGGGCCAACTCCGGTTTGATTTCGGGGTCCGGGTTGGCCAGTCCGAAGACGATCGGATTTTCCGCCATCGAGCGGACATCGTCGACCGAAAGGAGATTGGACGACGAGACGCCGATGAAAACGTCGGCTCCACGCATCGCCTCGCTCAACGAGCCGGTGATCTGGTCGGGGTTGGTGTTTTCGGCCATCCATTGTTTGACCGGGTTGCCGTCGAACGAACGGCCCCGATGGATAGCCCCTTCCCGGTCGCAAAGGACGATTTTCTTGACGCCCATTTTTTGCAACAACTTGGTGATCGCGCCGCCTGCCGCTCCGGCTCCGCTGAAGGTGATTCGCAGTTGGTCAAACGATTTGCCGACCAGTTTCAAGCCGTTCAAGAGGGCCGCGACCACGACCACGGCCGTTCCGTGTTGGTCGTCGTGGAAGACGGGAATATCGAGCGCTTCGACCAGTCGCTCTTCGATATCGACGCAGCGGGGCGAAGAGATATCTTCGAGGTTGATTCCACCGAAGGTCGGGGCGATTCGCTTGACGGTTTCGACGATTTCATCCGGGTCTTGGGTGTCGAGGCAGATCGGGAACGCGTTGACGTCGGCGAATTCCTTGAACAAGGCCGCCTTGCCTTCCATGACCGGTAGCCCGGCGACGCCGCCGATGTTGCCGAGACCCAAGACGGCCGAACCGTCGGTCACGACCGCGACCGTGTTTTGACGAATGGTCCAGGTGAAGGCCGATTCGGGGTTCTTTTCCACCTCGAGACAGACCCGCGCGACCCCTGGCGTGTAGGCCATCGAGAGGGAAGCACGCGAATCGATCGGGTCTTTCGAAACGACGTCGATCTTGCCGCCCCGATGAATTTCGAACGTTCGGTCTTTGATGTCGGTCACTTCGACGCCGTCGATTGCCGCGATTTGCTCGACCGTCGCGTGGGCTGCCGGGATCGAGTCGCCCAAGACGACCAGCCGTCGAACGATTTTTTTGGGGCGAGTTGTCGATCCACTTGATCGATTCGATCAGGCTGCCGGTCTCGGCGACCGCTGCTTGGATTTCGCCGAGTTTCTCGTCGGTCGATGGGTACTCAAGTTCGACAATCAGACTGTTGGCTGGGCTGTAGGATTTCATCGTGAGTTCTTAAAAAAGGTTCGTAAAAGGTAATGACATAAAAAAAGACAAAATCAGAGGGATTGCGAAGCAAGCACTCTCACGAAAAATCAAAAGAAAAAACACCAGCGACCCGTCGGGAGCGGGTTTAATCCTGGGTGCCGGAAAGCACCGGTCCAAAAAGTTTTTGGGAGGGGGTTTTAGGGGGGAACCTTTCTTCAGAAAGGTTCCCCCTAATCGCTTAAAAGCGTATAGCAACGTGTTGCTTGGTTCAAAAAAGAAGAAAGTAAAAGGAGTGACGGCGGTGCCGTCACCTGTGTTTTTTAAATGAGAGGGGACATTTTGAAAAATGGTCCCCTCTCAAACTCTCCCCTCAAAAACTTTTTGGACCGGGATTGCTTCGCAATCCCCTCTTTACTTTGTCTTCTTCTTTGTTTTTTTCTATTCTTCCGCTTCGTTCCACCGGCTTGAGCCGACGTACGGGTTGTGCTCTTTTTCGTTGCCGACCGTGGTTGCCGGTCCATGTCCCGGGTGAAGGACCGTCTCCTTCGGTAACGAAAAAAGCTTGCGATGGATTCCGGCTGCCAATTGAGGAAAGTCGCCATCGGAGAAATCGGTCCGGCCGACGCTTCCGGCGAAGATGACGTCGCCGGACCAACACAAACGGCGGCGTTTCTTCTTGGCAGACGTAGACGACGTGTCCAATCGAGTGGCCCGGAATGGTGCGGGGCTTCGAGCCGAATCCCGGCCTCCTCGATGAGGTCACCGTCGTTCAACAGGCGATCGGCCGCGGGAACCATGATCGGCCACCCCATAGGGCGGCGGAAAGATTTTTCCCCGGGTCGGTCAAGTTTATCAGCGTCGGCCTCTCCGATGAGGATGGGGCAGTCGGGCCACTGTTGTTTCAGGACGCCAATCCCCCCAATATGGTCGGAATGGCCGTGAGTCACCAGGATGGCGGCCGGTGTGAGGCCGTGAGGCCTTGATTTCTCGGACGATCTTGTCCGGTTCCAGGCCCGGATCGATCACGAGGCAGTCGTCTCGATCGGACCGTCGGAGGATAAAAGCGTTTTCATCAAAATGGGCCGAGACGACCTTTAGGAGGTCAATTTTCGACGTGGACACAAATCGGGCTCCCCAAAATAGGCGAAAGCTGGTAAAATCTGACGATTGATAGGGCCGGGGCTTACCCCCCTATCCGAGTAGGTCACTGCGTGGACCTTGGAGGGCGGTTTTTCGAGCCGAATCCAGAAGATCGAACCTCCCCGGCCTAGATCGTCGAACGGCCATTATACCCTGAAAAGCCCTTTTTCGGGGACGGGGGGCGACCGGCGAAAACCAAAAAACGAGGAACGACGTACAGAAGTTTTTGTGCGTTGGCTCAAATAACCGGGTGTTGGAGACCAAAATGATGAACCGTTTCGGATCGAACCGTTGGTGGCCCGTTGTCGGTTGCCGCTTTAGTGATCGTCGCCTTCACGATTTCCCCCCCCTCATGGCCCCAAGGGACGGCGCAGGCGAGTGCCCAAGGCGCACCAGCGGGTGCCGGGGCGGGCGCCAGTGCGGGCGATCAACCGGCCGAGCACCCGTTTGATGCCGTCGGTTCGTTGGGCCCGGCAGGGACTCCAGCAGATGGAAAACCATTTGCAAGACTTACTCGGCGACGATGATCAAGCAGGAACGGATTGGCGATGAACTCCAACCCGAACAGAAAGTCTTCCTGAAGGTTCGCCACAAGCCGTTTAGCGCGTATATGTACTTCCTTTCCCCCGCCGATGTCAAAGGGCAAGAGGCCATGTACGTGGCAGGGGCCAATGACGGAAAGATGTGGGGCCACGCCGCGCCGGGGTTTACCAACTCGCTGGTCGGAACCGTCTCGCTCAAGCCCGACGGGATGTTGGCCATGCGGGGTCAGCGATACCCGATCACCGAGGTGGGTATCAAGAATTTGGTCCGGCGGGCTTCTGGAAGTCGGTCTGGCCGATGCCCAATATGGCGAATGCAATGTCTGTTATCGGGACGTCAAAATCAACGGGCACGAATGTCTGTGTATCGAGGTGACCCACCCGGTAGCTCGTAAAAATTTCCGCTTCCCACATTGCGAAGATTTACGTCGACAAGAAGATGAACCTGCCGATTCGTTATGAATCGTGGGACTGGCCGAAGAACCCCGGGCGACAAGCCGGAGCTTTTGGAAGCTTATACCTATCTCGATCTGAAGATCAATCCGGGCTTCACCGATATGGACTTCAACCCGAAGAACCCCGATTACGGTTTCGAGATCGAATAAATTCGCGTTGAATCAATTCGGCCGAATAAATTCGGGGTTGAATCGTTTCTTGGCCAAATAAATTCGCACGTTCTTTATGGAAGAAGGACACGCGCCGATGCGTTATCTGCTCGATCTGGTCTATCTGGCCCTGTTGGCGGTCGTTTGGCCACTGTTTGTCTGGAAAGCGTTTACTACCGGCAAATACCGCCAAGGGTCGGCGCGAAATGCTTCGGCCGGGTGCCGCGGCGGGATTCGGACCGGCCCTGTTTCTGGCTCTCACGCGGTCAGCGTCGGCGAGGTCAATCTGCTGGGGCCGTCTGATCGACGAGATCGCCCGACGTCGGCCGGACGTTGAGTGTGTCGTTTCGACGACCACTCGGACCGGGATGGAGCTGGCGAAAAAAAAAATACGCCGATCATATCGTCTTCTACTGCCCGTTCGATTTCAGTTGGGCTGTTCGCCGCGCGATGCGACGGATTCGACCGAAAAACTTCTCCTGGCCGAGCTGGAAATCTGGCCCAATCTGATCTCGGCTACCAAAGCTTCCGGCGCGCAAGTGGCCGTGTTTAACGGTCGTTTGAGCGAGAACAGCTTTCGCGGCTATCGTCGGATTCGCCCGTTGGTCAGCGCCGTTTTGCGCAAGATCGATCTGATCGCCGCGCAGAATGAGACTTATGCCGAGCGATTTCGACTTCTGGGCGCGCGGGAATCGTCGGTTTGCGTGACCGGTTCGATGAAGTACGACGGGGCCCAAACCGATCGGAACCATCCGAAGGCAGTCGAAGTTGCGCCAGTTGGCCGGGCTGACCGACCAGGAAATCGTCTTTCTGGCGAAGCACCCAAAGACCCCCGAGGAGGCGGCCGCAGTGGACGCGTTTCGTCATCTGGCCGACCGGTGGAGCGAGTTGCGATTGATTCTCGTGCCGCGACACCCGGAACGGTTCGACGCGGTGGGGCGGTTGTTGGACGAATCGGGTCTAAGTTGGCGACGTCGAAGTCGATTGGAAGCGGACGGCCCGCTGACCTCCGAAACCCGGATTCTCTTGGTCGACACGATCGGGCGAGTTGGGGCGCCTGGTGGGCGTCGGCCGAAATCGCGTTTGTCGGCGGCAGCTTTGGTTCGCGTGGCGGGCAGAACATGATCGAACCGGCGGCCTACGGGGCGGCCGTTTCGTTTGGGCCGAACACGTGGAACTTTCGGGACATTGTGACCGGGATGTTGGCGGACGACGCGGCAGTGGTGGTTGACGACGCGGCGGCAATGGAGCGGGTTTGTTCGGCCGGTGTTTGGAAGAGCCCGGGTATGCCGAACGGTTGGGCCAGCGGGCCCGACGGTTGGTCCAAGGGCAGTTGGGGGGCGACGGCAAGGACGGTGGATCTGTTGGCGGAATAAAAAAGAAAAACACAAAGAAGAAAAAATAAATCAGAGGGATTGCGAAGCAATCCCGGTCCAAAAAGTTTTTGAGGGGAGAGTTTGAGAGGGGACAATTTTCAAAATGTCCCCTCTCATTCAATAAAAACAGGTGACGGCACAGCCGTCACTCCTTTTTCTTTTTTTATTGCACTACAACAGGCTACTTTTTTTACGAATTAGGGGAAACCTTTCTGAAGAAAGGTCTCCCCCTAAAAACCCCTTCCAAAAACTTTTTGGACCGGCGTTACCACGCCGTTGTTTAAACCCGCTCACCGTTGGTCGCTGGTGTTTTTTCTTTTTTTCTTCTTCTCTTTTACGCTTTTTCCGCTGTCGCTTTCCCCTTCCCTTTCAAATCGATTCCCTCCTCCGAAAACCGTACCAACTCCTTCCGCAACATCACCAACAACGCGTACAAAAACGTCACCAACATCGGCCCCACAAAAATCCCGATCGGCCCCAACGCTTCCACCCCACCCAAGACACTCAAAAGGGCCAAAAGCGGGTGTAAATTCGATCGGCCGTGCAAGATCCACGGCTTCAACAGGTTGTCGACCATCCCGACCACGACCATCCCGTAAATGGCCAAGCCGATCGCCGCGACCAGTCGCCCGTCGTGGAAATAAAGCCAAAGCGAACAGGGTAGCCAAACGCCCGTCGCGCCGACAAACGGGATCATCGCGAAGAGCATCGTGATGAAGGTCAAAAGAAAGACCGCGTTGATATCCAGTGCAAAAAGGGCGATCCCGGTTAAAAGTCCTTGAGCAATGGCCGCCGCGACGCTGGCCAGGACCACGGCACGGGTAATGTTGTCGAACTCTTGGATTAACTCGGTCAGATAGCCCGTTTCCAACGGAGAAAGCTCGGTGATCGTTCCGACCATCGATTGGCCGTCGGCGAAAAAGTAGTAAAGCGACACGACCAGGATGCAAACCCCCACGATCGTGTGGACAACGTATTGGGTCATGCCGAGCAAGAACGGAGCCAGCCACGACTGGAGTCGTTTGAGGATCTCTTTGATGCCGTCTTGAATCTGATCGGGTGTCAGATCGAAGCCGACGTGACGGCCGATCTCTTGGATCTGTTTTTGGATTCCGTCGTAGTTGATGTCGGCCCCGCCTTGCCGATAATAAACGCTGTACCCTTCCACGCCCGCCTGAAGCAGGATGAAAAACAATGGAACCAGGAAGATCAACAAGATCAACAGGGTCGTCAGTCCGGCGGCAATCCGGTCGTGACTGCCGCAGCGACGTTGCATCCAATGATGGATCGGTCGGAACATGACCACCAGCAGGACGGCCAGAAAGAACGGTAAAAGAAACCCGACCATCACCTTGAAAAAGAAGGCACCAATCACGAGTAAAATGGCAACTAATACGATAAACGAAACCATACGAGCCATCGGGAAAATCCTCGGCGTTTTCATGGGGGGGAAAGATCGACCACCGAGATTATATCGATTTGACCGTTTCGTGCCAGAGCGACCTGACGGGGCCCCAAGGCAATCGGACGGAAGGGCCAATCGAACGCTCCCCGGTTGCCTTTGCCTTGGCGTATTGGGTATAATGCAAGTTTGAGCTTGCTTGTCGGAAGCAATGACGTTTCCCCGGACTCGAGGTTCCCCCCCCCATGCTCATTGGGATTATCAGCGATACCCACGGCGATCTGCCGACGACCCGGGCCGCCCTGCGCTTGTTCGAGACGTTCGGTGTCGAGCGGATTCTCCACTGTGGCGATATCGGTTCGGCCGACGTGGTGCGTCTTTTTGTCGATCGGGCGACCGATTTTGTCCTGGGTAATGTCGACTCGCGAGATTTTCTGGCCGAGGTGATCGACGAGAGCGGTGGCACCTTTCACGACCGATTCGGCACGGTAGAGCTGGCCCAGCGCCAGATCGCCTTTCTCCACGGCGACGACGGGGCCCGTCTTCAAGAGACGATCGACGGCGGCCAGTTCGATCTAGTCTGTCACGGCCATACCCACTCGCCCCGGTGGTCGGTATATCAAAAGACGTTCGTTCTCAATCCGGGCGCCGTCTCGCGAACCTATAGCCCGAGCGTCGCGGTTCTCGACTTGGCCGATATGCGGGTCGATCATCTTTCGCTGTAGGCGGCGGAAGAGAATCTCTTCGAAACGGGCGACCGGCTTTCTCTTTCTTCCCCCACACACACAAAAACGCTTGTTGACTGGCTGCTTCGCCATTGCCCCCTTCTTATCTACATTTCCCAGTCTTTCGGAAATGCTCCGTCTCGCGGAATAAAAACTGGCTCTTAAGTGGTTTTTTGTGCGATTGGGACGATTCAATCTGGTTCTGGGCGAAATCCGTCTTGCCGTCAACCGGTGGATTTTGTATTTGTACGCGACCCTAGAGTGTTTTCGCAATAGGGTCGCGGTCTCGGCTTTTCCCGGGAGAGGGGAGATTCCCTTCTGATCCAGGGAGTCGTGGTGATAACGGCGTTTGCGGGGCATCGTCCCTGTCGGCCGAAAGGGACCGCTATCGACGATTAGGATAATTCGCATTTCGAGGCCGAAAGGGAATGACGGCAATGAGAGGAAAATCATCTGCCCCGAAAGGATGCTTGCGATCGACCATGATGGCGACGTGGGTATTTTTCGGGTTTTTGAGCTTGGGCCTGTCGGTCGACGCGGCCATGGCGCAAGAGACCTCATGGGCCGCCAGCGCGACGTATCCCGCTGCTGCTTCTGCAGCCCCATCGTACCCCTCGGCATCGTATCCCTCGGCCCCTTCGACGGTTCAACCGGCCGGGTACGCGGCGCCGACCATGCCGACGACCGGTTACGTGCCAAATCCGCTTGCCCGACCAACGACCATGGCGCCGACCACGCCGCCGACTGCGGCACCGACTGCGGCACCGACTACGACGCCGTACCGAACGACGCAGCCGCCTTCCGGCGCGTTACAGTCGACCCAAGGCGGTTTCTCCAATTTTGTCGCGCCGCCGGTCGATCCGGCCGCGGGCGAAACGGTCGTCGACGTCCGCATTTTGGGAAATAAGAAAGTCAGTACGTCGAAAATCCTCAATCTGATCAAGACGCACCAAGGGCGACCGTTCGAGATGCAACAGGTCGAAAAGGATGTTCGCAATCTCAACAAGAGCGGGCTGTTCGCGTCGATCGAGCCGTCTTATCAAAAGGTCCCCGGCGGTCGAATCGTCCTGTTTAAAGTGGTTGAGCGACCGTTGTTCGGACACATCAAATTCGTCGGAAACAAGAAGGTCAAAACGTCCCTTCTGGAAAAAGAATGCGGACTGCGTGTCGGCAGTGCGGCCGATCCGTTTGCCGTCGAGGACGCCCGACGGGCCTTGGAGTATTTATACCGCGATCGCGGGTTTGCCTTGGCGCGTGTGACGATCCAAGAAGGAAATGAACCGGGCGACGAGGGAGCCATTTTTGTTATCAACGAAGGCCCGAAACAGCGCATCCTTTGGGCCAGTTTCGTTGGCAATACGATCGCCAGCGATTCCCGATTGCGGACCCAAATTCAATCGAAACAGGGAATCCTTTGGATCTTCCAGGGCGAGTTCGATTGGAAAAAAATTGAAGAGGATAAAGACAAGCTGACCGCCTACTACCGGAGCCTCGGCTTCTTCCGCGCGAAAGTCGGCGCGAAGGTCGATTTTACCGACAGCGGCGAATGGGCCAAGGTGACTTTTGTCATCAACGAGGGGGACCGATACCAAATCGAAAACATCTCGGTTGCCGGAAACAAGAAATTTACCGAAGCCAAACTGCTCCATGAGTTCGAACTCGATCAAGGTGATTTCTTCGACCAGGCGAAAATGAACGGCGATGTTCGGAGTATTAAGAGGCAGTACGGTCGATACGGCTACATTTTTGCCGACGTCAAGGCCGAGCCCCGTTTTCTCGAAGAACCGGGCAAGATCGACCTCATGTTGCACGTCAAAGAGGGCAAACGATACCGGGTCGGTTCGATCACTCCGGTGATCAAGGGGGACAATCCCCATACCCGTTTGACAGCCGTTTTGAATCAGGTCTCGCTCGAGCCGGGTGACATTATCAATATCGATGAATTGCGGGCCAGTGAGCGGCGTCTGAGATCATGTCAGCTGTTTGAAAGCAACCCGGCGATGGGCAAAGCGCCGAAAATTACCTTCAGCCCGGCCGACGCGATCGATCAAGAAGAGTGGGACAGGATGCAGTCCGAAAAACCTCAGGTTGCCCAGCCGCCCGCGCGGCCCGACGGCTTCCGTGGACAGAGCCCCGATCGTGACGCCGACCGCAACTTCGACCCAGATCCGACGTCAACCACCCGTTGGCCGGACGGATATCCCCAACGATCCTTTGGAGGGCAACGATGATCCGATCCGGGAATGGAAAACTTACGAAGATGAATCGATACGACCTCTCTCGTCGAACCCGACTGTTTGTCGAAACCTCTTGCACCAGGACACTGGTCGGGCTGTTTTTCATGGGCGTCGTTTTGCCCGCGATGGTCGGTTGTTCGTGCGAATCGTGGCAGTTCGCCGAAGGACGCGACTTGGCCGAGATGGAAGCCCGACTTGCCGCACAGCCAGAACGGTCCGCGGACATGTCGACCCGGTTGGCCGTCTCGACAACTCCTTCCGAGCCGACCGTCGTTCGCGCGCAGTATACGCCTTCCGGTGGGCGAACGGTGCCGTCGCTCGAACCGGCCGAGGCGCCCTCGTATCCTTCGGCCTCGCAACCGACCTCGAGCGTCTCGTCGACGACCAGCTATACCCCGTACTCGAACGTCGAGCCAAGCGGCAATACGTCCTCCTATGAAACGGCTCCCGTCTCGCCACAAGTTGGCCAGCAAAGCGGGCCGTTCCCCTGGCTTCCCGGCACCGGACCGCCGACTCCCGCGGGCGATGCCGCCGGACAAGGGCCCTATCTGCCCGAACGGAGCCTCGATGACGCGTTGAATCGGGCCGGAATGCTCCCCGCCTTTTCCGAAGACCCGGCCCAGTACATCCCGCTGGTTCCGGAAGTCACCGAAACTCAGACCGGGCGGATCATGTTCAGCGTCGGCGTCAACTCCGATTCGGGGTTGCTCGGTTCGATTATTTACGATGAACAAAACTTCGACTGGACCCGATTCCCCACCAGCTGGGAGCAAGTCCGGACGATGCGTGCCTGGCGCGGTGGCGGTCAGCGACTTCGAATTGAAGCGACCCCCGGTACCGAAGTCCAGCGTTACATCGTCAACTTTCAGGAACCGTACCTGATGGGCTCCCGAGTCAGCCTCGGCCTCAGCGGCCAATATTTCACCCGCTACTACGACGACTGGAACGAAGACCGCGTAGGTGGCCGTATCGCGTTGGGGTACCATATCAGCCACAACCTGACCGGCAGCTTGGCCTATCGGGGCGAAAAGGTTGGCGTGTGGGATATTCCCGATCCGGCTCCGGCCGAATTGGTCGAGGCCGAAGGGGATTCGGCGCTCCACGGTTTCAGTGCCCGTTTGGCCCACGATACCCGCGACAGCTCGTTCTTCGCCACCGAAGGACATCTGATCGAAGGGACGTTCGAACAGGTTCTCGGTACCTACACTTACCCGCGGTTCGAGGTCGACTTGCGCCGCTATTTCCTCCTCCATGAACGGCCCGACGGGTCCGGACGCCATGTCCTTAGTACCAATGTTCGGTTCGCCTGGACCGGCGACGATACGCCGATCTACGACAACTATTTTGCCGGCGGTTTCTCCACCATTCGTGGTTTCGATTACCGAGGGGCCAGCCCACGCGACGCGGCGACTGGCGTCTTCGTCGGCGGCCATATGATGTTCCTCGCCTCGGCCGAATACCGGTTTCCCATCACGGCCGACGACATGATCTGCGGCGTCGTCTTTTGCGACACCGGTACCGTCGAACGGAGTATCTCCGATTGGAACGACAAGTATCGCATCGCGCCCGGTTTCGGACTGAGAATCCAAGTCCCGGCCATGGGCCCGGCGCCGATCGCCTTGGACTTCGCCTTCCCGGTTTCCAAGAACGATACCGACTGGACCGAAACCTTCAGCTTCTTCGTCGGCTTCGGCCGTTTTTAGACCGGCGGCGGCTAGGAGCCGCGGCCAGACCGGTGCTTCCGCACCGTGGAGAGAACCCGCTCCCGTTGGTCGACGGCCAGGGGCCGCGGCCAGACCGGTGCTTCCGCACCGTGGAGAGAACCCGCTCCCGTTGGTCGCTAATGTCGAATAAGGGGATTGGCCTTGCTCTGTGGGCGGCAGTGGAGGGTGTCTTGGCGGGGCACTGGCGAGGTGGTGAGGGAGAAAAGACAAAGACAAAGAAACAAAGAAAGAGGGATTGCGAAGCAAGCCCGGTCCAAAAAGTTTTTGAGGGGAGAGTTTGAGAGGGGACAATTTTCAAAATGTCCCTTCTCATTTCAGAAAAACAGGTGACGGCGCAGCCGTCATTCCTTTTCTTTCTTTTCACGCCCCAGATTAAACCCCTGAATCTAATTCCGTCGTCAATCGATCCAACCACCAGAGCATATCGTCCAGGTCGACCGGCTTCGAAAGAACGACGGTCGCCCCGGCCCGTTTGGCCCGCTCGACATCATCGATCCGTGGGAAATCCATGAGCGCCACGATCGGCGTTCCCTTGAATCGGAGGGCCAATTCGGCCAGCCGCTTTTCTTCATTTCCTCGGCATTCGGTCGCGTCAAATAAAATCGTGCGGCCTCCGGTCATCCGTAACGGATCGCCCGATTTCAACCAGACGGTTCCGTGTCCCAAACGTCGACAGGCCAGCGAGAGCCAATCGTGCATCTCGTCGTGCGGGGTGTGGATCAGAATCATTCCGCTCGAACTTTGCTTGGGAGCCTCGTTCTTCAAAGCCTCCTCGTGCGAAAGTTTTGCCTGGAACAAAACCCGTTCTTCTTCAGGCGTCGTTGCCGGCAATGTCCAGACGGTCGGGCGACCCGAGGTGAGTCCATTGAGTTCGCGTCGACAGCGGGGGAACCACTGGTGCCAATAGACCCGAACCGCTCCCGGCCAAGGGGTTCCCGAGCGGCCTTCCCCTTCGCACCAACTGCCCAATAGGCCGACCAGCGGGACATACGGAATCCGACGTCGGATCGCTTCGACCGCCTCCAGAGAAAACTCGTCCGGGTACGCCTGCGCAATCACGATCAGATCGGCCATCGGCTCATCGCGATCCAATGCCGTTAAAACGTCGCTCGGTTCGGCCATCCGCCTAAGACGGCCCTGTTCGTCGAGCTGACGAACCGGTTCGTCAAACTCACGTCGATCCCGCCGGATCACCAGCCAGATCGAAGGACGCGTTTCCACAGGCAATGCGGTCATAAGAACTCAGCGTTTTGTCGAGACGGGGGGCACGAAAAGCAGTTCATCCGGTTTCCACGAAAGACCGGTCACGTAGGGCGACATTCACTATCGACCGATTATAAACCAAAAAGGAGCCGACCGGGACCGATCCCTTCGACTCCTGGTGTAATTCGAACGTGTTTTTTCAACCTCGCGGACTTCAAAATGGAATCCGCGCCCTTTTTTCGAGAAATCCTCGCTACGGCCGATCAGGCCAAATTGGCTTCGCCGTCGACCAAAATCTGATGGACCTCCTTGGCATTGACGGCGGCCCGTAATTGGTCCAAGACCTCCGGCGCGCCGATGATCCGACTCAATCGGGCCAGCGTTTGCAGGTGGCCCCGGTCGCTGGTCGAACAGACCAGGAAAAACAGGTCGGTCAGGTTGCCGCCGCCGAACGGGATTCCCGAGACGGTTCGTCCGAACGCCAAGATTGCCTCGCCGAGGATCGATGGCATCGGGCGTCGCGGGTGCAATAAAGCCACGCCGTTTTCCAAGGCGGTCGGGTGCATCTCTTCACGGTCGCGGACCGCCTCGACCATTTTCGCCGCATCCCAAAGCGTCCCGGTCTTGGCCGCCAGATCGACCATCGACCGGATGACCGAGCCGCCGGTTCGGGCCGACAGCTCAACCGTGATCGCTTCAAGCGGGAGCATCTCGGCGATCGAAAGGACCGGTTCGTCTTGAGCCAGCGTCGCATGGCTTTCCAACACTCCCTCGACACGCTGCAATTCCTCTTCGCCGGAAAGTCCGATCCGGTTTTCCATCCAATGATGGATCTCGGCCCGGCTGAACTGCCACTGGCCTTTCACCTTACGGCCGGGCAATTTCCCCCGATTGGCCAGTCGTTCCACCTGTTGGGGCGTTAGATGCAAGTAGGTTGCCAGCGTTTGGATCGTAAAATCGGAATAGGGCATCGTTCACACGAAGGGAATTTTTTTGAGGAAAACGAATCGGACACACTATTTGAAGTATGAAGCAACCCGGCTTCCAGGTCCAGTCCCTCGACAGCCAATTTTGTCGGTTCCTTGGCCGAGTTCACCATAAAACCAAAAAAAGAAACGTTTCGTCGTTCCTCCGATGAGAGAAAGTTTCGAAACGTTTCCTTGAATTGAAAATTCTACGAAGCCCGAAGGGGGGGAAGGAGGGCAGTGAGTTCGTTAGAACATCCCGCCGCCGCCACTGCCGCCGCTCATGCCGCCACCGCCGCCCATGCCGCCGCCGCTCATGCCGCCACCGCCGCTGCTGCCGCCGTTGTCGCCCGTTTCGCCGGAGACGAAGTTGAACGTGCTGACCTCGGCAATCCCATTGAACATTGGCGTGGCCGTGATTCGCACATAGCGACGATCGGCCGAGATGACCGCCGAAGCCATCAGCATGGTCCCTTGCGGAACGACCGAAATGATCGGTTGGTAACCGACCGCGCCGCGACGCGACGAAACCCAATCGGTGAAGTCGCCTCCGTCGCTATCCGAACCGCCGTCGGTGTAATCTTGCGAATCGCTTAGGTTCATCATTGCCTGCGGGTTGACCGCAGCGGCCATTTGTTGGGCCAGGAATTGTTGGGTTTTTTGATGGAGCTCCAATTGTTGCGAGGCCGCATTAGCCGCTTGCGCCTCCTCGAGCACCCCTTGACGTCGGCCGTTGGCCAGATTGAACAGGACTGCCGATCCGGCCGGATCGTCGACGGAAATGCGTTTTTGGATATGCTGGACCTGATCGGTGCCGTAGTGAACGTAGGCGTCCACGGTCACCTTGCCGGCGGTTACCTTGCCCCAAACCCGTCGGATAAGGACTTGATATTGACCGTCGAACGCTTTCGGGCAAACATACCCTTCGCTATAGCTTTCGGCGTCCTTTTTTTCGACTTCCGAGAACGAATCGCCCATCAGGATTCCCCCGGCGGTCGTCTGCGGTTGGCGACTCGAGCAGACCGTTCCGGTCGGTTCCTGGACCATCAGGTCGATATCGGCGTCGCCGGTCCAAGAGACTTTGACGATCACATCACGAACGAGCGCTTCGTTGAGCCGATTTTCATACGCATCGGCCGCTTCGGTTCGCCCCTCTTCGCGAAGTTGTTCGAGGGTCGCTTTGGCAACACGCATTCCTTTGAGCCAGGTTTCCTGTTGATCGGCGGCCCAGGCCCGGCCCAGGATGCCGACGGTCGCCCATTGAATGGCGTCGAGATCGTCGCATTTTTGGGCCAGTTCCAAACCGAGTCGATACGGTTCGGGCCGCTGGGGGGCCAGCTTCGAGGCCTGTTGAAAAACGCTCAACGCTCGCGATTCCAGACCCAAGTCGGCCAGGTAACCCGCGGTTAACATCAGTTCGGCCGGATCGCCTGCCCAGTCGACTGCGGACATGACAGCCCGTTCGATTTGGGCCGCGTCACGTCCATCCAAGGTCATGGCCAGCGCCAACGCCTCGTACATCCAGGGTTGGGTTTGGCCCTGTCGGATGGCCGCTTCGATCAGAGCGATCGTTTCGTCGTACTTTTTCTCGTTCATCCGGTCGCGAACCGCTTGACGAATGGTCGCTTCGGCCGGCTGGTTTTTTTGGAAATAGGTATCGAAGGCCGCCTCGAGATCGGTTCCTTCTTCTACGGAAAGCTCGATCGTTTCAACTTCGGTTTCCGCTTCCTCGTCCCTGACCGAGAAGGCACTGAACCCTTTGTTGCTCTTGGGCGTGGGGAGCAGTTTTTGCATGGAGCTGGGCAACTTGTTGAAGGCCTCGGCCGGGATCAGTTCGCGAGGCGTGTTGAACATCCCGCCGCCACCGCCACCACCGCCCATGCCGCCGCCCATACCGCCGCCACCACCCATGCCGCCGCCCATGCCGCCGCCGCCACCCATCATGCCGCCGCCCATACCGCCACTCATGCCGCCCATCGACTGGACGGGAAGAACGAGGTCGGCGACCGGATAGACGCGTGTCGAAAGCTGGGCCTCGGCCTCTTCCTGGGTCGTGATCAGCAGGACTTCATCACGGATCAGGTAGGTCAGATCCAAATCGTGCAAAAGCAACCGCAAGGCCGAGCGGAGCGTGACCCCTTTGAGTTCCCGTGTGACCGGCGATTCCGGATCCATGCCGAACTCTTCCAGCGCCTTGGTGTCGATCTGGATTTCGATGTCGTGCATGTCCTTGAGATAGCTGGCCACATAGCTCAAAGGTTCATCGGTGAAAG
Organism: Thermoguttaceae bacterium; assembly: GCA_963674475.2. Classification (GTDB taxonomy): domain Bacteria; phylum Planctomycetota; class Planctomycetia; order Pirellulales; family Thermoguttaceae; genus CAXXFQ01. The sequence goes on from CAXXFQ010000008.1 coordinate 28,856, forward strand.
CGAAGTTGGTCGGCTCGTTCAAAGCACGCGTAATTCGCTTTTCCGCTTCGCCTCGTGAGGCCAGGTCGACCGCGCTGTACTTCGCCTTACGTCGTTCCGACATCTGATTCCAGACTTCCGGGTCGGGGTAGATGATCGGTTCGTTATCGTTGAAACTGAGGAACGAGTCTTCCACGGCGTTGAGAGCCGCGTAGGCACTTTTACGCCGTTTGACCAGTCGCATTTCGTGATTGTAACGATAGCGCTTCGCCCGGGCGTGGGCCGTGGCCAGAGCGATGGTCGGCTTGGACGACTCGAGATTCATCTCGTCGACGATCTCTTGCGCCTCGACGGCAACCTCTTCCTCGGCCGTCAAATAGTTGCCTTCCCGATAGCGACTCTCTTTCATCAGGGAGTCGAAACGGGCCATTAACTGATTGACTTTCTCTTGCTTTCGGTTGAGTGTGTCGTTGATCAACTTTCGCTCGTTGGCTGCCGAACGGCTGGCCGCGGCCTGCTGTCGTTCGACTTCCGCTTCAAACTGGCGTTTGCTGGCCAATTTCAAAGCGGCCTGCAACCGGCTGACCATTTGGGCCTGGATATCGGCGTCCAAATTGGGGACTCGCTGGACGCTTTCCAGTTCGAGCTTCAGATCCTGAATGGCCACTTCCGGCAAACGCTTCATGACCTTCCGGGCATGGTTGATCGTCACTTGGACGCTTTTTTGTACTTGACCGGCGATCACGTCTCGTTCTTGGGCAAACGCTTCGGCGAAGGCTCCTTCGACCGGTTCGCCCTTGGGGGCCTGGTCGTCTCCCTTGAGTTCAAGATCGACCCCACCGGCTTTCTTTTCGGCCGCGGTGAAAATCGCCTTGGCACGAGAGCTGTTGGGCTTTCGCTTCAGGACGGCCGCCGCCAATCGCTTGGCCGTGTCGAGGTTTTCGGACGCCAAAGCCTCGGTCGCCAATTCCTCGAAGTTGATCGCGTCGACGTCGTTTAAGTAACGGGCGATGTTGAGCGATTCCGAATCGATGATCGGAAACGACTTGCCCGTCTTTCGGCCCACTTCGACGAGCCGCTTCAAGTATTGATTTTCCTTTTTCGAATCGCCGGGCGTCACCGTCCAACGCAATGGTTTCTTTCCGTCAACGGTCTCGAACGTGGCGGCCAATTCGATCGGTCCGTCACCCTGCAACGTTCCCACGACCACGCTGTCGCGATCGGATCGCAGCGGGGGAAGTCTTTCAGGGAACCGTTCGGCGAATCGATCTTCGGGCAACGTCGCAGCCACCGGCCAGTAGACGGTCGCGCCGACCATCTGGGCCAAGGCCGCTCCGGCCGCGTCGGGGGTGGTTTCGTTTTGATCGATCATCAGGCGACCGCCCGTGGAGGCGACCAACGCGCCCAACAGTTGACCGTCCAGCTTCGGGCCGATCGCATAGGCGTTGAAGGCGATCCGGGCGTCGACCAGCGAGTCGATCAGACCGGCGAATTTCCGGGATTCCAACAGGTTGGCCATGCTGCCGCCGTTGCCCAAGTAGACAATCGAGCGACCGACGCTTTGAGAGTCAAAGCTGCCGATGGCGAATTGGAGCGCCTTTTCCAGATCGGTCGAGCCGAGCGGAACCCGTCGCCGGAGCTTTTCAACGGCTCCTTCGAGTTCTTGCGAACCGGGCGCGGCCGCTTGATCGTTCAAAAGCACGGCGTTCAAGTCGATCGCCAGCACCTTGACTTGATCTTTGGGCCCGAGCTTTTTCAGCATCGTGGCCATGGCAGCCATCGCTTTGGTGCGGTACGCGCCGGTCTGGGTCGCCGACGTGTCGAAAAGCACGACGACTTCCTGACTTGGAGCTGTCGCGGTTGCCGACGGGGCGGGCAGACTCAAAGCGAAATAATTGGTTCCGTCTTGGGTGTAACGTTCCAACCGGGCCTCTTCGGCACAGTCGCCTGTCGCGGAAAGGAACGAGACGGCGATCAACGCCGCGGTAAGTAAAATCGGCTTTTGCGAGCCGAAACGGAAACGACACAACTTCAACATCTTTCAATATCTCCAGATAATTGAGAGAGCGACGCGGGGGAAAGCCGTGTTCCGAAGCAACTTTCTCCAAGAAACGCGCAACTGGATTGGCTTGATCATTCAAGATTGCCAAAAAGGGTTATATGGCCAAGTGGCTCCATTTTATCTCAGTTCCCCTATCATTTCCAACGAAAAACTCAGAAATCAGGCAAGCCAAGTAAAATAGAATACCACTTGAGGGTGGGTTTGGCCAGAAAAACCGAAATAAAATGGGCGTAAAAAGTTACGTCGGGCTGTCCGAATGACGGAAAATAGCCTCTGTAGGGTATTAGGGGGGGTGAGTGGTGAGGGCGGGCACGTTTTAGAGTCCCCCCCGATGTGACTACGAAAAACCCCGGAAGTCGGATGCCTTTTCGCGACTTTCGGGGCGAGATTGATGGAATTTTTTTATTGAGTTAGTTGAAATGGGGGGGAGTCAGGCAGGCAGATCGTAAACGGACGACTCCGGGCGGCGGGGCTGTTTTACCCTTTTGGCGTCGGTTCGCGTTTCGTTTGAAGCACCGGCTCCGATTCCCATCTCTCTTCCCAATAGTCCTCTCGGTAAACCTGATCGATTACCAGGTCGATCGAATCTTCTTCAACCGAGTCAACCGAACGGGCGATCCGTTTGGCCCACCAGGTCGGAAGCTTGGCCAAACTTTTTTGAAGGAGCGCGGCGGCCTCGGCGGGCAAAAGGGTGTCGTTGACAGTCAGTCGACAGACAATCAGAAAGACGGCTGCAGCGGGGAGGTCTTCGGCCAGGCTCAAAAGGTCGGTTCCCGTCCGGCGTTCAAACCGATCTCGGATGAAGTAGGCGTCGGGCCCGAGATATTCGAGGTGATTTTCCAGCACGGCCCGTCGAACGGCCGGCGGATCAATCGCCATTCGGTCCAATCGTTTGAGCAGTTGTTGATCTTCCGAGGTTAAATATTTTTTCGAAGACTCGGTGAAGGCCATGGCCGGTCGAGGTTCATAGTAGTGTAGGCGTTGCGGATCGAGATCGCCGTATCGACAGGGAACGTAATCGTTCGAATCGTCGGACGGTTTTTTCGTTTCGCTTGGCTCTTCCGGTGAACCGATTATTTGCGAAAGGGCCTCTTGCGGAAGAAAGAGTCGCGTGTCGCTCCATCCTTCTTGCTCGAACGGGAAGGTTTTTAGCAAGTCGACATAGAAATCGGCTGGCACTTCGGTCGACCGAACGGAGTAAGGGGAAAACGCCGTCTTCTTACCCGGGGTCAGTGGGCCGTTTGCCCGTTTTTCCGAAAGTAAATACGGTTCGAGCAATTGCCGGGTTTCCTCGGGCAGCTCGAGGATTCCAGCCGAAGGGAAACGGTCGATCCACGCGTGGTCGTTTTCGTCAGCCCGGTCTTTTTGATCCGAAATTTTTGAATTCGAAGCCTTTGGGGTCGAGGGAGACCGATTTTCCAAACCGGGGGTTCCGGTTTTTTTCTTGTCCGGGAGAGGAACCGTTTCAAGCGATTCTTCCTCTTGGGGACACGGTTGTCCCGACTTGATTTCCAGCAGTTCCGTGGTCACTTCGTACGTGGTCGCCGGGCGGTAGCACGGAACCGGAGGGCAATAGTACGGGGCCGATTCGGGGCCGACGAGAATTTCGTCCCCATATTCGTCGGTTGCCGCCAAATCGTCGCCGGACATTCCTTTTTTCATGCCGGACAAAAGATCGGAAAATTCCAGCGTGTCTAAAATGTACGAGTCCAAGATTTCTTTTGGCGAGTTGGCCGTTTGCACGCGAACCGGTTCGTTGGCAGACTGGGCGAGCGGAGTTGAAACCGGAGTTTCCTTTTGGCCTTGATACCCGTCTTGATAGGCGTCGTCCCCTTCGTCCACCCCCTGTTCCTCACCGTCTTTATACCCATCTTCCTCGTGACGGATCGATTCCTCTTGCGATTCGGCTTCCGCGTCGATCGTTCCGTCGATCGGATGGGAGACCCATTCGGGGATCTCTCGTGACCGGGCCGCTTCGATCTCTTCCTCGTCCGGGCGGCTAATAAAATCCTCTTCCTCGTAATGGTACTGGTAGCCGTACTTGTTGAAGTAACAGCTTTTTGAGTAGGCCGATTTCGACGTGACCAGCTGAGCGGGGTTCGCTTCCGACGTGGTTGAACCGGAAGCGTTGACGGACGAGGCCTCTTGCTTGTCCGGTTTTGCCATTGAGTCGATTTCCAGCATGACTCGGCCAAGCGAGTCGGCCACCGGCTTTTGGGCCGCCGCAACGGAGATGGGGGCGAGATCCGGACCGAGATTGGTTTCCCACGAGTAAGGGATATTCCCAGTCAAATCGTTTTTCAAGTCGAGCATCGCGTTCAGATGTCCGACGGCCGGGGCTATCCCCATCAAGAAACCGAGCTTGACGGTCAGTAGGGCGGATAGCGTAAACAATAAGCCCTTCATGGTAATACCACCTCCAAATAAAGAGCGTACGGGTGCTGGGAGAGGTGAGACCGGCAAAACGCCCAGGGGGGCTTCCGGTTTCTTTTCGTACAAAATATTTTTCAAGGGATGCGCGGGTGGTTCCTCTTGCGAGGAAAGACCGATTTCTCGTTGGCTGATAAGCGTATCGGAAAAAGAAATATAGACATCTTAGGGCAGAAGAGAGCTTTCGGTTAAATGGCGAGCGTTTCCGTTTTGAGTGGATATTGCGACTGAAGTGATGTGCGCAGTTATGATGGAAGTGCGGGGGTGGGTATGACTGGGTTCTAATGGTTTTAAGGAGTGTGTGGCGAAAGATGGCGAAACTTGACCGCGGGAACGGGAAGTGTCGATTAATCCAAGGCTGCCCTTATAATCGATACGCGATGGAATTCTTTTGGAGGCGTAGGAATAGGAAAGGTTTTTCTCGACTTCTTGGCTTGCGTGTCTTGCGTAGACGAGAAGGTCTTTTCTTGGAAAGGGCTGTCGCACCGTGGTGATAAGAAACGTGCCGGTAAGAATAGATAAACGCTCGCAACCAATGGTTTGGCCATGTTAGAACGCCTTTGCTCAGAAATGGTGACCGATCTCGACGCGGCCAAGGGTTCGGTTCAGCGGCGGCGGTTTGGCGTGATCGAAGTGGCGGACGGTCGTTTCCGCAGACTCCGACTCCGTCCGTTGCCTAAACTGATTTCCGTCCCCGAAATTCGGCTTGTCGGTCGGTGGTACCACCGCTTGGCGGCCGGGGACCGTTGTTGGCTCTACTATGCCCAGCCGTTTCGGTATCCCAATTACCTGACGATTCAATATATGGTCACCTCACGTGAGGCCGGCTATCGGACGTTTCTCGAATCGCTCAAAATTCTTGACCAGGTTGCCGCCATCAAAAAGAGTGACGCTCTGTTGTGCGAGCTGATCGGGCCGCGGATTACCCGGGAGATGATGGCCCGATGGGGTTGGGAGCCACACTGCTTGAAGAGTTACCGGCGCCACTATATAAAGAGGCTTTAGTAGGTGCGAAGCGAATACCAAGAAAAAAACGAACAAAGAACAGAGAACAAAGAAAGAGGGATTGCAAAGCAATCCCGGTCCAAAAAGTTTTTGAAGGGGTTTTAGGGGAAACAATTTTCAAAATGGTTCCCCTAATAAATAAAAACAGGTGACGGCAACGCTGTCACTCCTTACTTCTTTTCTTTTTTGAACCAAGCTACACGTTTTTACAGATTAGGGGAAACCTTTCTGAAGAAAGGTCTCCCCTAAAACCCCTTCCAAAAACTTTTTGGACCGGCGTTACCACGCCGCTAATTAAACCCGCTCCCGATGGTCGCTGGTATCTTACAAGAGAAAAGCCTTCTCAGGAAAAAATCTCTCGACGACTTTTTCTAATCGCTTTCCTCTCCCTCGGCAAAAACCGCTTCGGCGGCGGCGACGGCGGTGCCGAGTTGGACCGAATGACCCTGCTCGACCAAGACCAGCTCGATGGCGGCCAGGGCCGAGACGATATCCAGTTGGTCGATCTGTCCCATGTGGGCAATTCGAATGACTTTGCCGGACAAGGGGCCTTGACCTCCGGCCAGCTTCAGGCCGAAACGGGTTTCCAGCCGATCTAAAAGTCGCTTGGCGTCGACCCCGTCGGGCACATAGGCGGTCGTCAGTGCGTCGGCCGGGCGGCGGGCGGCCATCCGAAATCCGATTCGTTCCAACCCGGCGCGTGTCGCCCGGGCCAGACGGCGTCCGTTATCCCAAACGGTTTCGATCCCCGCTTCCCGCAATAATCGGACACTTTCGGCCAACGCGGCGATCAGTGAACGGGGCGGGGTGTACGGCGAGTCGAACGTCTTGAGTGCCTTGCGATAGGCCAGCAGATCGAGATAAAACCCCCGTTGATCGACCGTCTCGATCTTCTTCCACGCACGCGGGCTGACGGTGACGATGGCCAGTCCCGGCGGGGTCATCAGCGCTTTTTGTGACCCGACAACCAGGATGTCGATCCCCCAGTCGTCGGTCCGGCACTCCATCAGCCCGGCGCCGCTGATCCCGTCGACCACCCAGAGCCGGTCCCGCTCTTGGACGACGCGCCCGATCGCCTCGACGTCGTGGCCGACCCCGGTGCTCGTTTCGCAGAGCGTTCCATAGACCGCTTCGATCGCCGGGTCCTCGTCCAAGATCCGGGCCACCTCGTCCGCCTCGAACGGCTCGCCCCAGGGCAACTCATACGAGACGACCTCCGCTCCAAACCGGTCGCCCAACGTGGCCCAGCGCTCGGCGAATTTTCCGGAGGCGAGGACCAGCATCTTGCTTCCCGGGCGGATCAGGTTCATGACGGCCGCCTCCATCCCGCCGGTCCCGCTTGCGCCGATCAGGAGGATGTCGTTTTTCGTTTGAAGGACCTCTTGAAGCCCTTCGAGAACCTCTTGATGCAACGCGCGGAACTCGGCCGTTCGGTGATGGGTCACCTGCCGGGCCAGGGTCAAAAGGCTCGATTCGGGCACCGGCGTCGGACCGGGCGTCATAAGACGGTATTTTTTCATCGTTTTTTTGCTTCTATAGGGGGTGCTCGGTGGGACTCCCGTCGGACTTGGACGCGAGGGAGGGCCCCTGACCATTTTCGAGTAGCGGAAAACCTCCAATATAATGTCACCCGGTCGCGTCCCCCAGTCCTCCCCGTCAGGGATCGGCTTTTTTTCCGGGTGAAAAAACTGGGTAATTTTGGCAAAGAGGCGAAATTCGAAGAAAAAAACCGCATTGACGCCGCTCGACCGGTTCGCTACGCTTGCCCATCCTCTGAGATGTAAATATCTTTATTTCAGTGCTATTTTAAGCGGGTGGAGCGTCTGAATAAGGGGGCCTCAGATCCACCGATGCTTCCCTCAAAAAAACGGTTTCCCGCCCTTTTGCGGACCCTCACACGCCCAAGTCTGAGAAAAACAATGACGGAATGGTTTTCTCCTTTTATCGAATGTGTGGTCGAGACGTTCCCGATCCGATCCCCCCTGTTCGAGTTCGGCTATAATCCCGACGGGCCGGGCGCGGAGAGCGATTTGGGAATCCGCTGCGCGGGGGAAAAAACGGGGGCCCATCCCGGTGTGGTGCAAAGTGTGACCGTCGAGCAACTGGACGATTTGACCCGACTTCCCTACGCCGATGGGAGCGTTCCGACGGTCGTCTGTTGCGGCGCGATGGAACACGTGTTCGAGCCGCGCCGCGCGGCCGAAGAGATGATACGGATTCTCAAGCCGGGCGGCATACTGGTCATGGCGGCGCTGGGTTGCGGGGCGAAAAACCGACCGGCCGGGCCGTGTTGGCATTTCACGCCCAACTCGATGCAGCGGCTGCTTTCGGATCTGGACGCGACGCTGATCGGTTGGCAAGGCTCGGAGATGGGACCGCATACCGTTTTTGGTATCGGCTCAAAGGGACCTGTTACGGGTCATTTTGTCAGCGGGGCCAGCCTTTTTGTCGACCAGTTCCAACAGTATCTCGATCGGCAAAAACAGTCGCACGGGTGGGTGCGTCAATTGAAACGACGGCTGGTCGACTGGGTCTGTGGCGCCAAAGGGACGACCCCTCCGGCCGATTTCTATCAGGTCCGCTTCATGATGCACATGGCGACGAACCTTGGCGACAAGCAGTCGGTCCTGAAGACGTGTCTTCCGGAACCGAAGACCGGTTCACGACTCGATTTGAGCCAGTAGTTTTTTCTCAACGTTTTTTTTTACGATCCGGCTGGTTTTGGATACTAAAACAAGCGTACTTAAAGAAGTAACAGATTAAAAGAAGGAAAGGCAAAGAACGGTTCATGACAACGGCCTATTTCGATTGTGCTAGCGGAATCAGTGGTGATATGACCCTCGGGGCGTTGATTGACGCGGGGGCCGACTTGACGGCGCTTAACGAAGCGATCGGGTCCCTCGGACTTGACGGGGTTCGGTTTCGTACGGAAACGGTCCGCAAGCGGGGCTTTCGAGCGACCCAGTTGACGGTCGATTATCAGCCGGAATCGACCCACCGTCACCTGTCGCACATCCTCAAGATGATCGAGCAAAGCGGGCTGACGGATGGCCAGAAGACTCGAGCCGAGGCGCTCTTTCGACGATTGGCCCAGGCCGAGGCGAAGGTTCACGGCACGACGGTCGAGAAAGTCCATTTCCACGAAGTGGGCGCGGCCGATTCGATCGCCGATCTGGTCGGGGTGACTGTGGCGCTGGACTTGTTGGGAATCAAACGGATCGTCGCTTCGGCGGTGCCGACGGGGACCGGATCGATCCAGATCGCCCACGGTCGGTGTCGCGTTCCGGCCCCGGCGACGGCCGAGTTGCTTTGTGGTATCCCGATCGAGGCCTCCGAGATCGAAGCCGAGCTGACCACGCCGACCGGCGCGGTGATTTTGGCCGAACTGGCCGAACGGTTCGGGCCGATGCCGTCGATGCTGATCCGAAAGATCGGCTATGGCGCCGGGCAGCGGGATCTCGAATCGCAAGCGAACTTATTGCGTGTCCTCATCGGCGAAGAGGTCATCGGCGAAGAAATCATCGGCGAAGAAATCGAACCGGCCTGTCCGGCTCTGACGTCCCAGGCCGGCGATCAGATTTGGGTCGTCGAAACGAATCTCGACGACACGACCGGCGAGATGATCGGCCATTGTCTTGCCCGGCTGTGGGAGCAGTCGGTCCTGGACGTTTATACCACACCGGTCCAAATGAAGAAGAACCGGCCCGCCGTGAAGTTGACCGTTTTGTGCAAGGCCGATCGGCTTGACGCGGTTGAACAAGTGTTGTTCGACGAGACGACGACGCTCGGCGTCCGACGATGGCCGGTCTGGCGGGAGACCCTTCCGCGGATGGCCTGGAAGGTTGAAACGGCCTGGGGAAAGGTTCTTGGGAAGGTTTCTCGGACCGCGGGCGGGCGAGTCCGTTTCGCGCCGGAGTTCGAAGCGTGTCGGCAGTTGGCGACCGAGAAGGGAATCTCGCTTCAGGAGGTCTATCGCGGGGCATTAGAATCGTTCGATCCGGCTCAAGTCGACTGGAATTCATAATCTTTTTCACGCCAAGAGACGACAGTTACCCGCCAGCCGGGGAGGGAAGCCGATAAACCATAAAGAGAGAAACCGGGGGGGATTCCTGGCAGGAAAGTGATTATTCGAGGAACGCTCCGATGGCCTTAGCCACACTTTTTGCTCAAAATACGATAAATAGCGGTATGCTGATGTTGGCCGGGGTCGGGATCTGCTGTTGGGTCCTCTTGCGGCGACGCTTCGGCAGGCGAAGTCGTGGGACAAGCGGGAGTTCTTCGGCGACGGCGTCCCGGTTTTCTCCTAAAAAGAGGCCGTTTCGAAGGCCCGAGAGTCGAAACGTTCCGTCCCGCTCGGCCGACAACTTTCCCGGAGAAATTCACAATTGGAAGGTGGAGATGTACGAGTTGGCCGAGGCACTGACCGCCAAGCTCGATAACAAGATCCGCATTCTGGACGTGATGACCGCCGAGGCGAACCGAGCGGTCGACCGGCTCGAGGCGGCCAGCCGTCGGGACGCTCGATACGAAGGGGCCGTTCTTGAAGAAAGTGCCCTTACAGAGGGGGGAGCCACGCCTTCCGATCCGTTCCTTGGCCCTCGTCCGTCGGTTGAGGCATGCCTTGAAACGATCTATCTCTTTGCTGATTATGGATTTCCGACAAGGGAGATCGCTCGCCGAACCGGTTTGGATACGACGGCGGTCACCCAAGCGCTGCAAGAACGTTCGACGGTCCGCAAAGAAAAAATCTGCTGAGGAGGGGTTCTTTCGCAAGGGGAGGTAAATTGCTATTTTCCCATTTCGGTCGGCGTATAGCTCTAGTTAGGGGGTAATTTTTTTTGTTAACCGGGGTTTTTCTCCACCCCCCCACCAAAAGTGAGTTATCTTTTCTTGGTGAGTGACGGATTTGTTGTTTAACCTTGGGTTCGGCCGATTCGTTGTTTGCCAGATTGAGAATGCATCCCCTTGGGGGGGTGATGCAAGGTGTTCTTTTTTCAAGAACTTTGGGGCAGCAGAACCCATTAAAGCTATGGATCAATCAAAACGAATCTTACTGGTCGACGACGATCCGACCATTCGAACGCTGGTGACTCGCGTATTCCAAAGCGACTACGAGGTCAGGGCGGTTGCCAATGGTGAGGAAGCGCTAGATATGGCGCCCCATTTTCGGCCGCACGTCGTGCTGTTGGATATCATGATGCCCGGGATTGACGGTTACACGACCTGTCGTCGGATGCGCGACAACAGCACGTTGACCGGGACGCTGATCGTCATCGTGTCGGCCAATTCGACCAGTGAAGAACAGCTTCGCGCCTATGAAGAAGGGGCCGACGACTATATTACCAAGCCGTTCGATCCGCACGAACTTCTGGCCCGCGTTCGGTTGCACTTCCGTCTTTTGGACGCCGTGGCGACGATCGACGAGGTCAGCAGCGAGATCGAAAAGCATAAAACCGAAACTCAAAAGTTGGTCGAGCACCAACAACGCGAAGTGGTCGCCGCTCAGGACGTGACGATGTTCACCTTGGCACGTGTGGCCGAATGTCGCGATCAGGAAACGGGAAGCCATCTCATCCGGATGCGCGACTATTCCCAGATTTTGGCCGAGCATTTGTCGAAAAAAGGGCCTTACGTCGACCAGATCGACCAGACGTTTTTGGAAAACCTGTATCGGTCGAGTCCCTTGCACGACGTCGGCAAGGTGGCGGTCAGCGATACGATCCTGCTGAAAAAAGGACCGTTGACCCCGGAAGAGCGACGTCAAATGCAGCGTCACACGGTCATCGGCGGTCAGATTCTCGAAGAGACGGTGCGTCAGTTTCCCGGCGGGCATTTTTTGGCGATGGCCGCGACCGTGGCCCGTCATCACCATGAGCGGTTCGACGGCAAAGGGTACCCGGCCGGTTTGACCGGACAGCGAATCCCGCTGGCCGCCCGGATTGTCTCGGTGGCCGACGTGTTCGACGCCCTGACGTCGGTTCGGCCTTACAAGCGAGCGTTTTCGCCGTACGATTCACGCGAGATCATCGTGGCCGAGTCGGGCGGGCAATTCGATCCGGTGGTGGTCGAGGCGTTTGAAGAGTGCTTTGGCCGTTTCCTCGAAATCCAGGCCGTTTACGCCGGCACCTCGGTTCTCGATCCATTGGACACCTCGTTGACGAACGACTTCAAATAGTCTTAACCGACTTCGCGATCGGAGAGGATTAAAAACCTTCGACAGAAAAGCGGCGATTTCTTCCGAAGAGAGGTCGCCGCTTTTTTGTGCGCTTTGGTTTCAGTGGCCAAAGTCTTTTTCGTTGGGTTAGGGAATCTTACAAATCGGTTTCCGGACGCTCCGGTTGATTTAAACTTTCCGTCTCCTCAGTTTCCCCGTCGGCCGTTTGGGGAGCCGAGGTCTTTTCCGGCATCGGCCGTTCCAAGGCGACCGTCGGGCCATAGCCGTGCGCCAGGACAGTCATTCGCATCGTCGGGAAGTCGAACAGACAGATTTCCCCGGGCCCGGCCTGAAAAATCAGTTGGTTGCCGGGAAGGATGTGTAGGTGGCAGAATGGAATCGATCCGAACGGCGTATCGAAAGCGATTTCGCCGGAAGGTCGATCTTGTAAGGTGATGCCATCCTTTTCATGGTGATAAGATATTCTGTAGTCGAGTTTAGATACATTAAAAAACAACTCCCGTTCATTCATCGGTCGGTAATCTTGGTTCATATTGTCATACCAAAAACTGGAAGTATCGATTTCTGGATTGGCCATGTGGAGGGCAGCGATTGGTGCCACATTGTCGAGAACCAGCTGACTGTCATCGTAGCCTTTGGCTTTCCAAAGATAAATTTGCCACGCGTCGCCGGTTTCGTTTTGCTTCCAGATCAATCTCGCATCCAAAGGATTTTCTCCTAAGGCGATCGTTTCGGTAAAGACTTCATCAGATCCATCGTCCAAGCGGAGGCGATGCACCGCGTGATCGTCCCGCCCAAGATAGTAAATTACTGTACCTGGTGAAGCGGATATCCGATCGGGTGAGACAAGTTCGATGTCGGTGTAGAGACTGATATTGGTTGTAGTTAAATTGAACCACAGCAATGCCCAAAGGATCCCGTACGTTACCGCGTGAACGAACAGATTGGCCACCCCGGATCGCCAAAACCGTCGTGGGCCGCGTCCGACACAAAAGTAGATGAACGGCCATTCGACGATCAAGGAAACCAACGCCAAAATTCCCTCAATTCTTAGGTACGACCCCCAAGCGGTCGTAATGCTCTGCCAGGGGCCAGGTACCGCCCCAAGATTATAGTTAAAAAAGGTTTTTGCTATTACGGTATAGAGAGAGAAGCCTATCCAAGCGGAAAGGTAATTCGCCAGAATCATCAGCCCGCAGCATTTCAGGTATCTAAGAACCGGAAGTTTTTTTGTCTCGGACTCAAGACGGGCCGATTTCCCTTGAAAAAGCCAGGCGAGGAGGAGCCCTTCAACCAGACCAATGAAAAAATTGCCCACAAACAAATAAAAAATACCCGAGAAAATTCCGGGTGACACTCCGTTGGCAAGAAGAAGGATCGGTTCCACGGTGGTTGCCCCAATGCGTTTTTTCGAAGAAGACCAAGACCTTGTTTATCATTGTAACCCGGAAAGGAAAAAATGAGCAAGGGCTTGGGGGTTCTCAGCGCAAGAAGCCGATGAGGATGTCGTAGGCGGCGTGGGTGCCGGCGGCGATTCCGAAGCCTCGGTAGACGAACAGGATCGAGAAAAAGATCCCGGCGACGAAGCGGAAGAGGAAGCTAAAACCCTGGAACGCTTCGGCGTTGCCGCCGATATAGTGGGCCGCCGAAAAAAGGACGCTTGTCGAGACGATCCCCAAGACGACGCCCACGCGGGGCCGAAATCCGAGGCGACACAAAAGCCAGATGGCCGAGGTCAACAGGATCAATCGAAAGAGCAGCTCTTCATAAATTCCTGCGCCGATAAAAAGGACCAGTTCTCGAAGGTTGCCGCCGATCGAAAGTAGATTGACCTCCGGCCCGGGCAGGATCGGAGGGATCGGAGGAACGAGTTGGTTCTGGATCGCCAGGATGATTCTCAAGAAAACGCCCAGCACGAGACATTCGCCGACCATCCCGTAAAGGACCCCGCCGCGGATTCGCCACGGCTGACGGGACAGGTAGTGCCAGGCCAGCAAGATCGAGACGGTCAGGATTGGCAAGAGGAAGTAATGGGCCAGGCCGATCGACACCAAAAAATCCCGAAGCCAGACGTCGACCCCGTTTCGGATCGCCTGGGTGCCGAGGAACAGGACGCCCGTTTCGTAAATCAGCAACAGGGGCAAGACGAAAACGAGGCTCGTCAGCGGCCGTCGCGACTCGTCCCAATAGCCCGAAGCCGACAAGGCGGGCAGGACGTTCGGTTCGGGGGTCGACGGCTTCCAGCGAAACATGGGCGATGGGGGTTCTTATTTTTGGACGACGAGGGGGAAACGGTTTCACGCGGGGGAAGACTTGCTAGCCGCAACAAAGCGGGCAAAAGGCCCAGGGTATTCTACCTTATGACGGGAATCGTTATCTTTGGAAAAATGGGAATTTCAGCGCAGCCGTGGGGACTTTTTTCCTACTTTACTCTTCGACGCCTGCTCGGCTTGAGCTTGAGCGTCGAAACGAATAGACTAGGCTCAAGTCAACGGTCGCGCTGCCGTGCGTTCCAGTCGATTTTTGCTATTCACTCGCCTGAAAAACATCTTGTGGGTCATGGGTAAAATCCTCAAAACGGTTTATCGCCGACTCGAAGCCCGATTTGGGCCCCAGCACTGGTGGCCGGCCGAGACGCCGTTTGAGGTGATGGTCGGCGCGGTTTTGACGCAAAACACCAATTGGCAGAATGTCAGTCGGGCGATCGAAAACCTGCGCGACGCCGGATTGCTCGAGCCGCACGCCCTGTTGGCCGTCGAGGAGGAGCAGTTGAGCGAGCTGATCCGCCCGGCCGGCTATTTTCGCGTCAAGGCCCGGCGGTTGCGGAACTTGGTCGCCTGGTTGGTCCAACGGCACGACGGCGATCTGGAAGCGGCCTTTGCCGGAGCGACCGACGCGGTTCGGGAAGAGCTGCTTTCGATCAACGGGGTAGGGCCCGAAACGGCCGACTCGATCCTCCTCTACGCGGGGGGGCATCCGATTTTTGTCGTTGACGCGTACACCGCTCGCGTCCTGACCCGACACGGGTGGATCGAACCGGAGGCCGACTACCGGCGACTCCAGGAATATTTTCACGACCATCTCGAGCGGGAGGTACCCTTGTATAACGAGTACCACGCCCTGTTGGTCCGGCTGGGAAAAGAGTACTGCCGAAAGCGTCCGAAGTGTGACGGGTGCCCTCTTGCGGACCTTTTAGTTGACGGGCGACCATTGCTTAAGTGATAAACCTTTTAGTCGACGGAAGACCGATCGAGCCGGAAAGCTAGCAGCCGGTTGCAAAAACAGGTTTGCCAGGGCCGGTTTTTCTTTTTTGAACAAAACGAAGGAGCAGAATCGAATGGAACTTTTTGAAGCGATCAAAAAACGTCACAGTTATCGGGGGACTTTCCAGGATGTCGAGGTGCCGCGCGAGGCGCTCGAAAAGATTGTCCAGGCCGGGATCGATGCGCCCAGTGCGAAAAACGAACAGGTCGTTTCGTTCGTCATTGTCGACGATCCGATTCTTTTGGGCAAGATTGGCGAGTTGATCGATCGCCCGGTCATGAAAACGGCCAAAGCGATGGTTGCGTGCGTCACCGATCCTCGCCCGGTCTTCCAGGGATTGTCGTTCGAGGCCGAAGACTGCGCGGCGGCGGTCGAGAACATGTTGCTGGCGGTTACCGCGTTGGGCTATGCCAGTGTCTGGTTGGACGGCGTCTTGCGATTTCACGATCTGGATCAAAAGGTCGGCGAACTGTTGGGCGTCCCTGAATCGTCGATCGTTCGGATCTTGTTGCCCATCGGCGTTCCCTACGAGGAAATCACCGAAACGGCCAAGTTGCCTTTTGCCAAACGGGCCTGGTTCAATTCCTACGAAGGGTAAAACCGTCCGCCAGGTGGGGCCGGCCGTTTTTCGAGTCGGTTCAAAAAGTCGAACCAGCCGGGAGCGAGGATGAAAGTGTCATC
This sequence comes from Thermoguttaceae bacterium, assembly GCA_963674475.2. GTDB lineage: Bacteria > Planctomycetota > Planctomycetia > Pirellulales > Thermoguttaceae > CAXXFQ01. The sequence goes on from CAXXFQ010000008.1 coordinate 44,452, forward strand.
GCTCCCGCTTGTTTTTTTGGGCAGTTGGCCTGGGAAGACCATTTGCACTTGTCCGACTTGCCGCTATATTTATAGATAACCAAGCCAAAAATGGAAGACGATCACAGTCTTCACGCCCCGTACCTATACGAAAAACCTTTTTCACGGAAACGAAAACATGGCCTCCAATCCCAGTGTGATTCTCTCCGGTTTTGCCGACGAAGCGGCCCATCCGATCGACCAATCGAACAAAGCGGCTGAAACCCAGTTCGCCGCGTTCGCCGCCTTGGGGCTCCAGTACTACAGTATCCGCTTCATCGACGTTGGCGGCGGTCCGAAGAACGTGATGAAGTTGACCAAGACCGAGATTCAGAAGATCCGCAAATTGCAAAACGAGTACGGCCTGAACGTCTCGTCAATCGGGTCGCCGATCGGAAAGGTCAAGCTTCAAAACGTCGACGACGGCACGTCAAACGCCTATGTTCCGTTCAAGCGTTATCTCGACAAAGAGGTCAAAAAAGCGTGCGACCTGGCCCACGCGTTCGAGACGAAACTGATCCGCGGGTTTTCGTTCTACCATCCGCGCGGTACCGACCCGCGTGACTCGATGGACCAAGCGGTCGACCAACTCGGCCAGATCGCCGAGATGTGCCATCGGTCCGACTTGACCTTCGGGCTCGAAGTTGAACCGAACCTGGTCGGCGAAGATGGTCACCTTTTGGCCGAACTGTATCGGAAGGTGAATCATCCGGCGATGGTCTTGATTTTCGACGCGGCCAATCTGGTCGTGCAAGGTTTCTCGGCCGGCGAGCTGTTGGACCAGTTCCGGGCGATGGCGCCGGGTTTGGGTTGGATCCATATCAAAGATTATCACCATCCCAAGCCGGTCAAGCGGGGCGAGCCGATCGACGAGGACGCGTTGGCCAATTTCGTTCCGTCCGATCAGGGAGACAGCGGTCACGAGCAACTGCTGTTGGAACTGAAGCGGATGTTGCCGACGATGACGCGTCGTCTGAAACGGCGAGGGATTCCGGGCGTCTTCCTCGATCTCGAACCGCACGTCAAAGGCGGCGGGCAGTTCGGCGGTTTCAGCGGTCCCGACGGGATGGGCGTGGCGCTTCGATCGCTTTGCCGGGTGTTGGATTATGTCGGACTGGACTACCACCTGCGCGACTACGACGACATCAAAGCGGCCCGCGGTTTTTAGTAGAGGGGTGCCTTGAATTTTCAGCCGCGTGATCTTGCGGTGGACAGAAAACCAAAGCGAGGGTCGATTTGCCGGTCCTCGCTTTTTTTGCGCCCTGAAAGGTTTTTTAGAGGTCGAGGACCTGTCTCAAGTACTTGCCCGTATGGTTGTCTTCCAGCTGGGCGATCTCTTCCGGCGTCCCGGTGGCGGTCAGATAGCCTCCGGCCTCGCCCCCTTCAGGCCCCAGATCGATGATCCAGTCGGCCGACTTCATCACGTCCAGGTTGTGCTCGATCACCATGACCGTGTTGCCCAGATCGACCAGCCGATTGAGGACCAAGAGCAGTTTTCGAACGTCGTCGAAGTGCAACCCGGTTGTCGGCTCGTCGAGCAAATAAACCGTTTTCCCCGTTTCCTGACGACTCAGCTCCGTGGCCAACTTGATCCGTTGTGCTTCACCGCCGCTTAGGGTGTTCGACGGTTGGCCGAGAGTCAGATAGCCCAGCCCCACCTCGTGCAGACTGCCGAGAAGTCGGACGAGGGTCGGAAAATTTTCGAAGAAGTCGATCGCCTCGTCCACCCGCATCTCCAACACGTCGGCGATCGATTGGCCCCGGTACAGGACCTCGAGCGTCTGGCGGTTGAACCGCTTGCCGTCGCAGACCGGGCAGGGGACGAACAGGTCGGGTAGGAAGTTCATCTCGATCTTGATTTGTCCCTGTCCTTGGCACTCGTCGCACCGGCCCCCTTTGACGTTGAAGCTGAATCGACCGACTCGATAACCGCGTTCTTTGGCCGCGCGGGTCCCGGCGAAGACCTTGCGGATCTCGTCGAATGCGCCGGTGTAGGTGGCCGGATTGCTCCTCGGTGAACGGCCGATCGGCATCTGGTCGATCTGGATCACCTTGTCGATTTGACTGACCCCGCGAAGGCCCGTGTGAGGGCCCGGTTTCGGACCGACAGAGCCGAGGCGTCGCGACAAAGCGCGCGAGAGGGTCTCGTCCAGCAGCGAACTTTTCCCCGAACCGCTGACTCCCGTCAGGCAGACGAACGACCCGAGCGGAAACCGAACGGTCAGGTCTTTGAGGTTGTTCGTGGAGGCCCCTTGCAAGGTCAACGAACGGGACTTGGCCACGCGACGCCGCTTTTTCGGTACCGGGATCGACTCGTGACCGCCCAGATAACGGCCGGTCGGCGAGTTTTCCATGGCGGTGATCTGCTCGGGCGTCCCTTCGGCGACGATTCGTCCTCCCGCGCTGCCAGCGGCCGGACCGACGTCGACCAGCCAATCCGACTGTCGCATGATCGCCTCGTCGTGCTCGACCACGACGACCGTGTTCCCCCGTTCTTGGAGGCGACGCATCGCGCCGATCAACTGTTGGTTGTCGCGCGGGTGAAGACCGATCGACGGTTCGTCCAGAATGTAGCAAACGCCGACCAGGCCGGAGCCGATTCCCGTGGCCAGTCGGACCCGTTGCAGTTCGCCACCGCTTAAGGTGTCGGCCCGGCGGTCGAGCGTCAGGTAGTCGAGCCCCACTTGGTCCAAGAAGGCCAACAGGGCGCGGATCTCCGAAAGGATCGGATCGGCGATCGGGAGGTCGTCTTCGTGGAATTCCAGTTGGCCGAAAAACTCGCGGGCCTTGCCGACCGACATCGCGGTGATTTCGTGGATCGCCTTGCCGTCGACCAGGACACTCCGCGCCTCGGGTCGCAGTCGCGATCCGTCGCAGTCGGGGCAGACGACCCGGCCTCGAAAGCTGGCCAGCCGTTTTTGGTTCTTTTCGCTGGTCGTGGTGACGTACTCTTTTTCCAGCAGGTTCAGGATGCCGATAAACCGGTCGTCGAGTTCGTGATCGCTGTCGCCGCGGAGGAATGTCTGCCTTAGTTCGGGCGTGAGTTTCTTTTCCAGCGGTTGGTTCCACTTCAGCCCGATCGTGTTCAGGAACGGTTCGACCGCCTCACGCAGTTTTTTCTCGGCCGCTTTGGACGCCCCTTTCCACGGGACGATCGCCCCTTTTTCCATCGAAAGGGACCAGTCCGGGAGGATCAGGTCGGGGTCGAACTCCTCGCGGGCCCCCATCCCTTCGCAGGTCGGGCAGACTCCGTACGGGCTGTTGAAGCTGAACGTGCGCGGCTCGATCTCTTCGTAGCTGATTTTGCAAAACGGACAAGCGTAGAGGGTGCTGAAAAGCAGGTCATGCCAGACGCCGGGCACCTTTTTATAGGGGCCGTCATCGGTCGCGTCGGACGTTTTCTTCGTCTTTTTCTTCTTGACTGATTTCGATTTGGTCTTCTTCGCGGTTGCTTTCGTGCTGTCGAGCTTCTCTTCGTAGACGGCCAGCACCAGTCCATCCGAATGGCGGATCGCCAGTTTGATCGACTCGGCCAGTCGGTCTTCGATCCCCTCGCGAATGACGATTCGGTCGACAATCGCTTCGATGTTGTGCGGCCGATTTTTTTCCAGTTCGGGCGGATTGTGGGCGTCGACCACTTGGCCGTCGACCCGCGCCCGGACGAAACCGGCCTTGACGATCCGCTCGAAGATCTCCCGATGTTGGCCCTTGCGACCGCGGGTAAGCGGGGCCATGATCATCGTCCGCGTCCCGCTTGGCAGACGTAGGAGCCGCTCAAGGATTTCCGACGGGCTCTGTTGCCGGATCGGTTCACCACACCGGTAACAAACCGGTTGACCCAATCGGGCCATCATCAGACGCAGGTAGTCGTAAATCTCGGTGACGGTGGCGACCGTGCTTCGCGGATTGGAGATTCCGGCGCGCTGGTCGATCGAGATGGTCGGTTGGAGTCCGTCGATCCAGTCAACCTCGGGCCGTTCGAGCCGATGAAGAAACTGCCGCGCGTAGACCGACAGGCTCTCGATATACTGGCGTTGTCCCTCGGCGAAGAGGGTGTCGTAGGCCAACGAGCTTTTGCCCGATCCGCTGGGGCCGGTGATCACGACCATCTGATCGCGGGGCAGGTTGACGTCGACGTTTTTGAGATTATGGACCCGGGCCCCTCGAATCCGGATCATCTCGGTTTCGGGGACATCGGTGGTTTCGGGTGTCGTCACGGGTTGGCTCATCGGGGCTCTGCAAAGGGCAAGCGGTTCGGGTCGGCGAAAAAACGCTCGCGGCGACAAACGGGTCGCCTTCTTTTGGGGAGTGGAATCTTTTGTCGGTCAAACGGTCGACGCAAAAGAACCATTCCCAAATCTGTTAGCATATCACGGTCGGTCGGGAAGAGCAAGTTGGAAGCTCGTCCTTCCGGGCGGATCGGAATGCCGCTTTGGTGGGTATCGTCGAAAAGCGATGGTCCGATTACGGTTGCAGGGAATCTGCTGAATGCACGCCCTTTTTATGCCGGAGCGGCGGTTTTGGATCGACTCTTTTGCACGGGGAGGGAAAAATTCGGTACCTTCTCTTTTGATTCCCTTCTCTTGGCCCAATTCTTTCCCCAAAAGAGGCGTCCGCGCCGCGATCTCTGTGGGTTTTGGGATGATTGACGAACGGTTTCGAACCGTTTACACTTACAGGATTCGTTCCCCTCGATTTTTTGAAGGGGAGGGTGAGCCCCAACTAACGAGGGGTGTTGTTTCGTCAATTAATTCGGCCCAATCGATCGAAAAAACGTCGGCGTTTTTCACGCGTCTCGGTCGATATCGCAGGCCGTTTTTCGTTTTGTCTTGTCCGCCAATCGTCCATTAACTACGGAAGTAATCCTAAACGCACGATTATGCCTACGAACCAAACCGATCTCGAACGTTCCGCCATCAACACGATCCGAACCCTTTCGATGGAAGGGGTCGAAGCGGCCAACAGCGGTCACCCGGGCACCCCGATGGCCTTGGCACCGGCTGCCTATCTGTTGTTCAACGAAGTGATGAACTACGACCCGACGGCCACCGACTGGATGAATCGCGACCGGTTCGTCCTCTCCTGTGGTCACGCGTCGATGCTGATTTACTCGATATTGCATCTCTCTGAAGTCAAGAAGCCGGGGACCGACGAGTTGGCCGTTCCGCTCGAGGATATCAAGAACTTCCGTCAGTTCGGCAGCCTTTGCCCGGGCCACCCGGAATACGGCTACACGACGGGCGTCGAAGCGACCGGCGGACCGCTGGGCCAAGGGGTGGCCATGTCGGTCGGGATGGCAATCGCCTCCCGTTGGCTCGCCGCGACGTTCAATCGGCCGGGTCATGAGCTGTTCGATTTCAACACCTACACGATCTGCAGCGACGGCGACCTGATGGAAGGGATCTCCGGCGAGGCCGCCTCGTTGGCCGGACACCTGAAGTTGTCGAACCTCTGCTGGATCTACGACGACAACAATATCACGATCGAAGGGGAAACCGATATCGCCTTCACCGAAGATATGCCCGCCCGTTTTACCGGTTACGGCTGGAACGTTTGCGAGGTCGAAGATATCAACGATCTCGACGCCTTGCGTGGAGCGGTCGCCTATGCCCAGGAAGACAACAACGCCCCGACGCTGGTCATCGTCAAGTCGGAGATCGGTTGGGGCGCCCCGACCAAGGCGGGCAAGGAAATCGCTCACGGTGCTCCGTTGGGTGCCGAAGAGTTGGCCGCGACCAAGAAGTTCTACGGCATGCCCGAGGACAAGCCGTTCTATGTCGCCGACGAAGTGCGTCAGTGCTTCCGTGACGGGATCGGCGCCCGTGGCAAGGCGACTCGCCAGGAGTGGGACGCGAAGTTCGACGCCTATAAGAAAGAGTTCCCCGAACTGGCCGCCCAACTGGAAACGATCCTCGCCGGCAAGCTGCCCGAGGGTTGGGACGCGAAGATCCCGACGTTCGACGCCGACGAAAAGGGGATCGCCAGCCGGTCCTCTTCCGGCAAGGTGCTCAACGCGATCGCCGAGTGCCTCCCGTGGATGTTGGGCGGTTCGGCCGACTTGGCCCCGTCGAACAACACCCGCTTAGTCTTCGACGGCGCGGGCGATTTCCTGGCCGACTCGTACGAAGGGCGTAACTTCCACTTCGGTATCCGTGAACACGCGATGGCCGCGATTTCCAACGGGATGGCCCTGTGCGGATTGCGGGCGTTCTGTGCGACTTTCTTCGTCTTCTCCGATTACCTCCGTCCGTCGGTCCGGCTGTCGGCCCTGATGGATCTGCCGGTCACGTACATCTTCACGCACGACTCGATCGGCGTTGGCGAAGACGGACCGACCCACCAGCCGGTCGAACAACTGGCCGCCTTGCGAGCGATGCCCAACGTGGCCGTCTTCCGCCCGGCCGACGCCAACGAAGTGGCCCAGTCGTATCGCGCGGCGATGGGACTGGACAAGACTCCGTCGGTGATGGTCCTGACCCGTCAGAACCTGCCGACCGTCGACCGGTCGAAATTCGCTTCGGCCGAGGGAGTCCAGAAGGGGGCCTACGTCCTGGCCGATACCGACGGGACGCCCGACGTCATCCTCGCGGCGACCGGCAGTGAAGTCGGCCTCTGCATGCAGGCCCAGGCCAAGTTGGCCGACGAGGGGATCAAAGCCCGTGTGGTGAGCATGCCCTGTTGGGAACTGTTTGAAGGCCAGTCGGCCGAGTATCGCGAGTCGGTCTTCCCGGCGTCGGTCAAGGCACGGGTTGGTGTCGAGGCGGGCGTCGAGCTCGGTTGGAGCAAGTGGATCGGTGATTACGGCCGGTTTGTCGGGATGCACGGTTTTGGTGCGTCGGCTCCGTTTGCGAAGTTGATGGAGCATTTTGGGTTTACGGTGGATAACGTGGTCGAGCAGGCGAAAGCGTCGATCGAAAACACCAAATAAAACCCAAAAACCAAGATCAGAGCGATTGCGAAGCAATCGCGCTCCAAAAAGTTTTTGGAAAGGAGTTTGAGGGAAACCTATTTCCAAAATGGTTTTCCTCATTCCGAAAAACACGGGCGACGGCCTCCGGGCCGTCGCTCCTTTTATTTCTTGACGCTCCAACTTCGAGAACACTCTTTTTCCCACGCTGGAGGCAAAATCTTGCTTGGAGAAAGCTTTCTTGCTTCGAAAAGGTAAGACGAGTGTTTGGCGGCCCGATTTCGCCTTTGAGCGAAAAGGATGAACCATCCAGAAGTGACAGACGGAAACGGGGGGAACCGTTGTCTAAAGGAAATAGTGTGACGGCTGCGCCGTCACCAGTATTTATTGAGTGAGAGGGGACATTTTGAAAATAGTCCCCTCTCAAACTCTCCCCTCAAAAACTTCTTGGTAGGTGCTTTCGCACCGTTAGCATTTGCCCGCTCCCGTTGGTCGCTGGTATCAATCCTAGCGACCAACGGGAGCGGGTTTAATGAGTTGGTGCTTCCGCACCGGTCCGGGAGCGGCCCCTGGCCGCCGGGATTGCTTCGCAATCCCTCTTTTCTTTGTTTTTTGTTTTGTTTTGTTTTTGTGATCGCTTGCTGATTGCAGTCCGCCCCAAGAGTCCTTAGACTAAAAGTATCGCAAAATCATCTTTTTAGCCCGTTTCTTTCCCTCAAATCTTTCTGAACAAGGAGAGCCTATCGTGTCGGCCGATCCCCTTTGGGCCCCGTGGCGAATGGAGTATATCTTAAACGACGTGGTCCAGAAGCCGGTGATTGACAAACAATGGCCCGACGGCGTCGACCCGGATTGCTTTCTGTGCCGAGCGTCGTTGACCGACGAGTTGCGCGAGGCTCACGTGATCGAGCGGACCGACCGGGTGATCACCGTACTGAACCGGTACCCGTACAACAACGGTCACCTGCTGATCGGACCGCGGGAACACCTGGCCCGGTTGGATCAGATTGACGACGCGCTTCAAACGGAGATTATGAAGACGGTCCGACGGATGACCGGCCATTTGGAACGTCTGATGAACCCGGACGGTTTCAATGTGGGGTTGAATCTCGGTCGCGTGGCCGGTGCCGGGCTGCCGGGCCATTTGCACTGGCACGTCGTGCCGCGTTGGAATGGCGATACCAACTTCATGCCGGTCATCAGCGATACGAACGTGATTCCCCAATCGTTGGACACCCTGTGGAAGCTGCTTCGCGACGAATTAGCTCGGGAAGAGACCAGTTAATGTGGGGTTAATGCCCCTTTTTGTGCTCAAAAAACGTTGCATTGGTTCGGCCGTTTTTTTATAATAAAACACTCACCACCTAGCTGTCCCTCCCGTAAAAATCCTTCCCGACCGGGGCGAGGCCTTCGCCGGTATCTTGGTCCGGTCACGCCACCAAGGAGTTGACGCCGATGCGCTGCACACGAGTTGAATCGATCTTGGGTTTCTCGAAAAGGGCCTTTGTACTGGCGGTCCTTTCCATGCTTTTGTTCTCGTCGACCGTGATGGCCGATCAGACGCAACCGGCTTCGGTCGAAGGGAAGCGGGTCCTGGTCGTCTCCGATGAACCGGGGGAGTTGCCGACGTTTGTTGGCTTGTTGAAGGAACGAGGGTACCGGGTTGAACAACTTCCGCAGAATCAGTTGAAGCTCGAAGGCGACGCGCCGTTGGCCGGTTATACGACGGTGGTCGACTATATCCACAAGCCCAATTTGCCGCAGGTCGAAAAGGCGCTGATCGACTACGCCAACTCGGGCGGACGGCTCGTCGTGGTTCATCACGCGATCGCCTCGGCCAAGATGCAAAACTCCGGTTGGCTCGATTTTCTGGGGATCACACTGAATCCTCGCAACGCCAAAGAGCATCCGTGGGGCGTTTCGCGTCCGGTGGATTACACGATGGTCAATCTGGCGCCGGGCCATTTCGTGACGACCCGCGGCGTGAATTACTCGAAGTGGGTCGATTTCGATTTCCAAGATGGGCCGAAGTTCGACGACAAATTCCCGGCGTTGGTCCTCAGCGAAACCGAAGTCTTTCACAACCAGCGGCTCCGGGCAAACCCGAAACGCACGGTCCTGTTTGGTTATCAGGTTGACCTACCAGAAAATTCAAAATATCCCCGCAGTGAACCGTCGGCCGGATGGTGTCAGCCGTCGGGCAAGGGTTGGACCTTTTATTTTCAGCCCGGCCACTGCGAGTCCGATTTCACCAACGCGAACTTTGCCCAGATTTTGTTCAACGCGATCGAGTGGGACCCAACGGCCAATCCGTATCACGCGCCGCGCGAGCCGAAAACGGTGAACGCCTCGGAGTTTGGTTATCAGGCGGACGACGCGACCGTCGCGTTGCAGGCGGCGATCGATTCGGGTGCCGATCGGGTGGTGGTTGACAAGCAAGAGGGCCCGTGGATTGTCGGTAAGACGATTCGACTCCGCAGCAACCAGGAGGTGGTCTTTGAAAAAGGGACGGTCATCTTGGCGAAGAAGGGCGCTTTTCTCGGCACGGGCGACGCACTGTTTCGGGCCGCCTCGGTCGAAAACCTGACCCTTCGCGGTCATGGTGCGACGCTAGCGATGCGGAAGGCCGACTATCATCAAGAACCGTACAAGAAGGCCGAATGGCGTCACGCGTTGTCAGTTCTGAGTTCGCGAAACGTACGGGTTCTGGGGTTGGCGCTGAACGATTCCGGCGGTGACGGGATCTATCTGGGCGTTTCAAAAAGAGGGGTGACGAACCAGGACATTTTGATCCAGGACGTCGAGTGCCTTCGCAATAACCGGCAGGGGATCAGCGTGATTTCGGCGCGGAACCTTTGGATTGAAAACGCTCGGCTCAATGATACCGCCGGTACTCCGCCGGCGGCGGGAATCGATTTTGAGCCGAATGGACCGACCGAATGTCTGATCGATTGCGTCATGCGGAACTGTGTCTGTGAAAACAACGAAGGCTGTGGCTATGCCTTTTATTTACCCAATCTGGACACGCGTTTTCCGCTTACCGTCCGATTGGAAAACTGTCTCTCACGCGGCAACAAAGGCTATGGTCTTTTTCTTGGAACCTATACCCGCAAATCAGAAGGGGCGGTCCAGGGAACGATCGAGATCGTCGACTGCACTTTCGACCGGGACCGGAGTGGCGGAATACTGATTCGTGGCAACGATGCTGATGGTTGCCGAATCCTTTTTAAGAATGGTCGTCTGATCGAACCATCGCCTGACGATACGAGTTTGGCAGCGATTCAAATCGTCGGCAACCCGCGTGCCCCGGGGCCGATCGGAAACGTCCACTTCGACAATATGACGGTTGTCGATTCGACCGAGCGAAAAAGTTGGTATTACGGGGCTCGGTCGATCACCGATTATTTAGATAACGTCAGTGGGACGATTGTGCGGGAGGAAAACGGTAAATCGACCACGATCGAAGTAACGCCCAAGGCGTCTGGTTTTGGAGGAAAGCAAAAATCGCTTGTCAAAAAACTTTTCGAGCGGGATTGGACCAAGGCCGAGTTGGTCCCCCGGTTGTCGGTTCGTGGTGACGCGGCCTTTTTGAGCGAACCGAGCCCTCGCCTTCGCGGTAAGGCCACGTTTTTAATCTTTGCCTCTGGGGGCGATTCGGTCGAAACGGTTTTTCGTGGCGGACCGGTTGGAAAGCAAACGCCGAAGAAACCGAAAATCCAAATTTCCGGACCGGCGGGTAAATCGATCGCGTGTGAGACGACGTTCGATCCTGAAAAAAAGGAGACGCTCTGCCGGTTCAAGGCGTCGGCCAGAGGACTCTATCGAGTGCATCTGTTGTCGAATCCGGGCGGTACATCCGTGCAATACCTGCGGGGAACTCACCCGACTTCGTTTGCAATGGGGGAGGGACTGCATCTTTTTTTCCCCCACCAGAAGCGACTCTATTTCGTCGTGCCCAAAGAGGCGGAGGTCTTTGCCGCTTCCCTTTGTGGAGAGGGAGCCGAGCGGGTCAAAGGGACCTTGTGTCGGCCGGACGGCTCGACGGTCGAGACCCAAGACAATATTTCCGATCGGAGTGATTTCCTTGTCGACCGGACCGATCAGAAAATCGACGCCGACGAGGTCTGGAGTCTGTTGATCCAGCGGCCGACCGAAGGGGTTCTGGAGGACGTGATTTTCAACACCTTGGGCTTGCCGCCGACGGTCGGTTGGTCGTCCGAGATGCTTTTGGAACCGAAAGAGGCTCCGCCGCTTAAAAAGAAATGATTGCTCAAAAAAAGAGCTTTCTTACCACCAGCGATTGTACGAGAAAAAACCTTCCACTTTTTTCCTTCCTGATGAGGTGAATCTTATGTTTGCTTGTTTGAAAAGAACGATTGGCACGGTTTCCTTGGCCGTTTTGGCCCTGCTGCTTTTGGTCTCGACTGGCCCGGCCGAACCGGTTGCCGCGACGCCGCTAAAGGTCGGTTTCGCCGAGGCGGATATCACGCCCGAACTGGGGATGGAACAACCGGGCGGCTATAGCAAGGTGTTTGTCAATAAAGTGAGCGATCCGTGTAAAGCGCGGGTGGCCGTTTTCGATGACGGGAAACAGCGTGTTGCCATTATCGGGATCGACGCGTTGGTCGTCTATCGCCAATTCACGCTCGATCTGCGGCGGGAGATTGAAAAAGCTTGTGGGATTCGTCCGGAAGCGATCATGTTGGCCGCGTCGCACTCGCACTCGTCAGGTCCGCTTGGGATGGTTCAGCCGGGCCAATACGACCATGCGTCGGAGCTGGTCCAATATTTGGCCTATCAAAAATCGTCGTGTGCCGATCCGAAATACATGGAAACGTGTATCAAGAAAATCACCGCGGCCGTTTGCGAGGCCGATAAGAATCGCGTCACCGCGTCTTGTGGTGTCGACAAGGGGCACGAAGATCGCGTGGGGTTCAACCGGCGTTTTCGGATGAAAAACGGTCTTTGTTATTCGCACCCCGGAAAGCGAAACCCGGATATCATCGAACCGGCCGGACCCATCGACCCGGAAGTCGGCGTCGTCGGCGTCTGGGATAAGGACGGGAAACTGACCGGCTGTGTGGTCAACTACGCCAATCACGGCACGACCGGCGCGTCTGGTTGGTCGGCCAACTGGATCTACGATATGGAGAAGGTGATACGGAACGAGTTCGGACCCGACGTGGTGGTCGTTTTTGTCAACGGCGACTGTGGCGACATCACCCAGGTTGATAATTTGAGCCCCTACCCGAGCATCAACGGTCGCGTGGTCGGCGGTCGGATTGGTGCCGAAGTGGTCAAGACGCTCATTTCGATGTACCGTGGCCCGATGGGTCCGGTCGTGACGAAGAATAAGGTTTTTAAAATCGCCCGACGCAAGCCGAACCCCGAAAAGGTCAAGGCGGCTTTGGCCATGGCCGAAAAGAACCGCGACAAGGTTGGCACCTGGGAAAAAGAGACGCTCATGCTCGATGCCCTTTTACAGAAGTGGCCGGAAGACGAGGTCGAGGTCCAGGTGATCCAGATCGGCCCGGCGGCGTTCGTTTCGAACACGGGCGAGACGTTTGTCGAGTTCGGGCTGCAACTGAAGGCGAAGAGTCCGTTCCAATACACTTTCCCGGTCGAGCTGGCCAACGGCTGCAACGGCTACATCCCGACCGAAGAGGCGATGGGCCCGAACGGGGGCGGTTACGAGACGCGGTTGACGTCGTACAGTAATCTGGAGGTTACCGCCGGGCAGCAGATGGTTGATGCCGGTTTGGAGCTTTTGAAGGATCTAACGCCGACGAAAGCGCCGCGGCCGAAGGAACTGCCGGTGAGCCACCGTCCGTGGAGTTATGGGAACCAGCCGCCGCAGCTAGACTAGAAAAACAAAAAGAAAAACCAGAGGGATTGCGCAGCAATCCCGGCGGGCAGGGCCCGTGGCCAGACCGGCGTTACCACGCCGCCGTGCCAACCCGCTCCCGTTGGTCGCTAGTACCCATACCAGCGACCAACGGGAGCGGGCAAGTTTTAACGGTGCGGAAGCACCAAGAAGAAAGTTTTTGAGGGGAGAGTATGAGAGGGGACAATTTTCAAAATGTCCCCTCTCATTTAATAGACACTGGTGAAGGCAACGCCGTCACACCTTTTTTTCTTTCCTTTGGAACCTACATTACCCCCCTTATTTCAACGAGAACGCCAACTGAATCCGCTCGGCCCGGTTCGGTTCGTCAGTGGCGAGCAGCGCGAGGCTTTCGGCGATTTGCGTCATACGCGGATCGTCGTAAACGGCCTGGTCGTCGGCCGCGCTTCGGTCGATCCGGTCGAGTCCGGCGGCCACTTCGATGATCTTGGCGCGGAGGGTAAGGAAATCTTGATCGAGCATTTTTTGTCCGCTGAGGGGAGTTGGCATAAGGGATTCCTTGTTTGAAGCGAGGGAATGTTTTTCGAAAAGGGGACACGCTAGTATCTCAAGTATAACGTAACGGCAAGACGGACGAAAAGGTGTCGGCCGAGAACCAAACTTCAAAAGGCATTCAAGGCGATTGAAAATGAACCGGTATTCGAACACGATGAAACGACTCGCGACGTTTTTTTGTATGGGGCTATTCTTTGCTCAAGCGGCGATTTCCGCCGACGCCACCGAGCGGACGCGGATCGAGGTGACCAGTTCGCTTGACGGGACTCGGCAGCCGAGCTATCTGATCTTGCCCGACGGGTTCGATCAGGCCAAGGGTCCGGTGCCGCTTCTGGTTTCGTTGCATACGTGGAGTAACGGTGTCGAACAGTGTTTTAACGAGTTGGAAGCGGGGGCGGCCGAGCGAGGGTGGATCTACCTGTTTCCCCATTTTCGCGGTCCCAACCGGCGTCCCGAGGCGTGTGGGTCGGAGTTGGCCCGACAGGACGTGTTGGACGCGGTTGAGTGGGTCTTGAAAAAATACCCGATCGATCGGAGCCGGATCTATCTGACGGGCGTTTCCGGCGGCGGGCATATGACGATGCTTTTGAGCGGGTATTATCCCGAGCGCTGGTCGGCGGCCAGCGCCTGGGTCGGGATTGCCGATCTGGCCCGTTGGGAGCGACGACACCATGACGGAAGATATGGCCAGATGGTCCGCGCGTCGTGTGGCGGGTTGCCGGGCGATTCGGCCGAGGTGGATCGGCAATATCGGATGCGTTCGCCGGTGAGCGTCTTGGGCCGGGCGGTCGACCTGCCGCTGGACTTGAACCACGGCATCCACGACGGCTACAAGGGGTCGGTCCCCGTCTGGCATTCGCTTACCGCGTTTAACGTCGTTGCGAAAGCGGTCGGCGGGACGCCCGTTTCCGAGGCGGAGATGGCCCAGGTTGGCCGCGAAAACGGACGGCTCGACCACCCGACACCGACCGACCAGATCGACGATCCGGCGTACGGCCGGGCGATCTATCTGCGTCGAACGGCGAAAAACGCGCGGGTGACCCTTTTTGATGGGGGGCACGAGCGATTGCCGGCCGCCGCATTGGCTTGGCTCGAAAAAAAGCAGCGTCCAACTCGTGGTTGGAGCGTGGCGAAAAAAGAGAAGTTGAAATAAGATAACCATTTAGAGTGACTTCCGGTGCGTCAATGCACGGCCGGAAGCCGCTCTTTTTTTGTTGAATTTGGAGGAAGTTAGCCCGAACAGGGGGTTATTGTCTTGTTATGACGAAGGGTTTTTGGGAGATTGACCTTGACCCAGATGGTGAATTTCCTATAATCCGCGCGGTTCGAAGTTGATACGAATCTGGTTGGGCAAAAGATTGAGGAAATTTTAGAAATCCGTATAATCGTTAAATCTTAACGTAAAGTCCCCTCCCTTTGTCGGTCGATTTCCCTTAAAAGAAGTATTGCCGTTTTGGTACCGCTTCCTGCGCACTTGCCAAAGGACGGTGATGTGCGGTTCGGTCCGCTTTTGTCGGTGAGGACTTGTTCCTCAGTCGGTCATCCAGTAAACAGGTCGTTGAACAAGGACGTTCAAAAATGCGATTTTCCATTGTCTCTCGTACACTCGTCGTCGGATTGCTTCTGGCCGGATTGACCGGCTGTCACTCGACCGGGTCTTGGTCCTCGCCGAGCTGGAACGAATCGGCCTGGAACCCGACGACTTGGCATATGGGTACCGATGGCGAAGAGGCAACGTATCAGGAAAGCACGGAAGTTGCGATCCTTCCGTCCGATTCGGTGCAGCCCGCTTCGATCGACGGTCTAAAGACCCAAACGGCGGCGACCAGTTACCCGGCAGCCGGTGGAGTTGCTCCTGCCTTTGCGACCGGTGCGACCTCGGCCGCCAATCCGACCACGCAGACCGGTTACACGGCACCCCAGTCGACGCCTTACGGAGCGACCAACCCGTACGCCTCGACCCCCGCCGCTTCGACTCCCGCTGCCTCGACCCCGACGCCGTCGGCCTACCCGTCGGCAGCGGCCGCCAATTCGAATCCTTATCGGTCTGGCTCAACGTCGGCCATGTCCGGCTCGCCGTCGTCGACCTTCCCGAATGCGACCACCGCCGGTGCGAGTGCCTACAACCAGGCGGCTTCGTTTAAAGCATCGCCCTACAATTCGGCTCCCGCTGCGACGCCTTACGGAGCGACTTCTTACGGAGCGAAAACGAACACGACGCCGAGCAATTATGCGGCTGCCCCGTCTTATCCGCCGAGCACCAGCGGCATGACCTCGCAGACGCCCAATCCGCCTTACGCCTCCAATGCGGCTGCGAGTACTCAGCCTAACCCGAGTCTGATCGAACGGTATAAGAACGATCCGAACAGTCGGTATTATAATCCGACGACGGCTTCGACGCCCGTGACGCCCAGATCGACTCCTTCCACGGCGTCGGCGCTTTCCTATCCGAAAACCAACCCGGTTCCGATGATGGCGTCCAACCCGTATTCAACCTCGACCACCGCCCCGGCAACCGGTTCCTACGGTAGCGGGTCGTCCTACTCGCCCACGCCGAGCACGAGTTACCCGGCCACCGGATCGACGCCCTCCACGACCACCAGTCCCTATCCGTCGTCCGGCAGTATGACCACGCCGTCCACGGCACCGACCATGCCCAACGGGTATCCGACCAGTTCGACTACGCCGGAAGGTTCGTGGCGACCGGGCAGCTGTTCGACCTACATGCCGGGGACCGCGTCCTCGATTCCGGTGACCTCGAACCCCGGCGGGACCCAAACGACCGTCATGCCGACCACCTCGTCGACGTCCACGCCCGCGCCGATCGTTCCGGCCGCCTACAACCAGCCAATCAACGGCACCCGCCTCTTTTAGACCGGTGCTTCCGCACCGTTGTGAGAACTCGCTCCCGTTGGTCGCTGGTATCGAATAAGTGAATTGCCTTTTTCTGTGGGCAATGTGGATGACTTTCTGGCGGCTTTTTTGGACCGGTGCTTTTGGACCGTTGTGAGAACTTGCTTCCGTTGGTCGCTGGTATCGAATAAGTGAATTGCCTTTTTCTGTGGGCAATGTGGATGACTTTCTGGCGGCTTTTTTGGACCGGTGCTTTTGGAACGTTGTGAGAACTTGCTTCTGTTGGTCGCTGGTATCGAATAAGTGAATTGCCTTTTTTTGTGGGCAATGTGGATGACTTTCTGGCGGCTTTTTTGGACTGGTGCTTTTGGACCGTTGTGAGAACTTGCTTCCGTTGGTCGCTGGTGTTGGCGTAAGAGGATAAAAAAATTTTTAGTATCAATGATGGACCGTCGATGGGCGGTCCATTTTTTTGCGCGCTTTTGCGAGGCTTTTGGAGGGTTGATCTTTTCGTGTGTTAGCAAAGGCGAGTGCTTCTTTCGTCTTTGGTTTTGTCCCTTCCAATGCCGCCTTTTTTCTTTTTTGATTTTTTAGATAACACGGCGAACCGCGAAGTCCTTGCTTTCGTATTGGTGGTCAAACGACAACGGCGTGTCGTCTTTTTTCACCGAGGGGGATCCACGTCCGGTCGGTCTTGTTGCGTTGCGACAACCTACGTTGGTGGTTAAAAAACACCACGGTCCGATCGGGCTATTTTCTTGTGAAATCTCTTGAAAGAACACCTTTCCAACTCCCTCTTCTCTCGCTTGCGTAACCTATATTTCGTTGAATCGGAACCGAAGTGCTTTTCTGCGCTTCGGCGAATTGGGCCGCCTATCCACACGATTTTCGGCCTCTTATCTTGTTTGAGCTTATCTGCGATTCGACGAAGGTGGTGCAACATGAGCGCGTCCGATAAAGGCGCGAATCGACCTGATCGACGTGGCGGTTGGTTACGCGGCGTCGAGGCGATGGAAGAACGCAACTTGCTCTCGGTTTCTCCTTTGGGCGGCGCTTCCTCGCTGGTCGAAACGGCGATCGATGATTCTTTGAGTCCCCAGTCGGCGTTGACCGATACGGCCGATAGCTGGTCGGTCGATCTGGGTACGATCCACGAAACCTATGGACTCACCGGGGCCGGTCAGACGGTGGTCGTGATCGATTCGGGAGTCGCTTACGACCATGTGGCTCTGGGCGGCGGATATGGCGACGGCTATCGCGTCGTGGGTGGATACGACTTTGCCGAGAACGACGGCGATCCGTACGACGACGGACCGCGCGGCTCGCACGGGACCCACGTCACGGGGATTCTCGCCTCCGACGATCCGTACCATATCGGAGTCGCGCCGGACGTCGACATCGTCTCGCTACGCGTGCTGGACGACGACGGGAACGGCGATTTCACTCAAGTGGAAGCGGCCCTTCAGTGGGTGCTCGACAATCTCGATTCGTTCGAAAATCCGATCACGACGATCAATATGTCTCTCGGCACGCGGACCACGCAAGAGGCCGTCGCCGGGGAAGCGATTCTTGAAGAGGAGCTTGCCGCGCTGGAGGCCGAGGGGATTTTCATCTCGGTCGCCGCCGGAAACCAGTTCCAGTCGACTTTGACTACCGGTTTGAGTTATCCGGCCGTCAGTCCGTACGTGGTCCCGGTCGGATCGGTCGACGCCGACGGGTCGTTGAGCTATTTTTCTCAGCGGGCCGAGTCGATCATCGCTGCGCCGGGCCGTTCGATCCAAAGTTCGATTCCCGATTATCGGGGCGATCAAAACGGCATCGCCGACGACTATGGCCGTTATTCCGGCACGAGCATGGCCGCGCCGTACGTCTCTGGCGCGAGCGTTTTATTGCGAGAAGCGTACGACACGATCGGGGTCCTTGATGTCGATCAGGACTTGCTTTACAACCTGATGGTCACGACGGCCGACACGATTTACGATCCGGTGACCGGGCAGGAATATTGCCGACTGAATCTCTTAAATGCGATCGAAACGGTTTTTGCCGACTACGATCCGACTGAGGTGGTTCCGCCGTCCGATCCGGGCAACGTGGTGGTTGAACCGGCCGCGCCGATCGATTTGGGCGTTATCACCCAGACGACAATCGGAGCGATTTCCGTGGCCGCCGACGGAACCCGATTCTCGATGACCGCTTCGCAAGACGGGCTGCTTTCGATCGAAGTGCCCGCCTCGTCCCATGTGAATTTCGAGCTGGTCGATGCCGAGGACCGACCGGTCGAGATCGTTTTCCAGGAAGACGGTCGCGTGGACGTGCTTGTCGAAGCGGGACAGACGATCCAATTGAAGTTGACTACCGAAGACGGTGCCGCGGCGTCGCTCGACTCGTTGCGGCTGACCAATCTGGTCAAGCTCGACGGAACGACCCTTTGGGTTACCGGTACCGAGAACGACGATACGTTTGCGTTTTCGTCCGAAGGAACCGGTTCGATCCTGGTCAACGGCGTTGCGTATCAGGTTGATTCCAGCGCGATCGACCGGATTATTTTCCATGCGGGCAACGGTCACGATTCGGCCGAGCTGACCGGAACCGACGGCAACGACCAAGTCCAACTCCGCGCCGATGCGGCCCAAGCCGTGTTCGGTTCCATTCGGATCGATACGATCGGGGTCGAATCGCACACGATCGACGGGCGTGGCGGGGCCGATTCGCTGGTCCTATATGGCACGACGAAAAACGATTCCCTTTTCCTCTCGCCCAACGCGACTCGCTTTTCAGGCGAAGGTTTCGACCATCAGCTGACAGGTTTCACCAAGGTCCAGGCTCAAGGTGGCGGTGGCCAAGATCAGGTTACTTTCACTGACTCGGCCGGAAACGATACCCTGGTCGTCACGACCGAGTACGCGAAACTCTCGGGCGCCGGTTTTTATCTGCGTGCCGAAGGGTTCGGTCAGATCGAAGCCCGTTCGACCGGTGGGCAGGATATCGCCTACCTTCGTGATTCGGCCGGAGATGATACGTTCGTCGCTTCGCCTACCGAGGCCTCCTTGATCGGCGACGGTTACCAGGTCCAGGTCGACGGATTTCGTTATGTCTACGCCTATGCGACTCAAGGCGGCGTGAATACCGCCCGACTTTTCGATTCGGCCTCCAAAGATACGTTCATCGCGGGGCCTGAATACGCGAAGCTTTACGGGACCGGCTTTTACCTCCGCACCAACGGGTTTTCCCAGGTCGACGCCTATTCGTCCGGCGGCGCCGATGTGGCCCATCTGTACGACTCGGCCGGAAACGATACCTTCTCGGGAACCGCCGAGGTGGCTTCGATGGTCGGTAACCGGTTTTCTAATCGGGTCCACCAGTTCCGCTACGTCGCCGCTTATGCCTATGAAAGTGGAAGCGATTCGGCCTATGTCTACGGCACCGACAGTGACGAGACGCTTTTGTTACGTTCCGATCAGATGCGGCTCTATTCAACCGATACCGACTATCGGATCACCCAGTTCGATCGATACTTCGCCTCGACCGGCGGCGGAAACGATGTCGCGTATCTGTTTGCCGACGGCAAGGAGAATCGATTGTTGGCAAGCGATACGGCGATCCAATTGGTCAACGATATTGTCGCCGATCTGTACGGGATCAATCAGGTCTACGCTTCGGCCACCGGTACAGGCCAGCACGACGCCGAAGTCAGTGCCGTCGACTTACTCCTCCAACTAATCGGCTCCTGGCGTTATTAAACCGGCGTTGCCACGCCGCTGACTAAACCCGCTCCCGTTGGTCGCTGGTATCGAACGAGAGAAAGGCACCTTCTCTGAAAATAGGATGGAGGGTGTCTTGGCGGGGCCATTTCAATGAGACGTTTTCGCGAGTATCAATACTAGCGACCAACGGGAGCGGGCAAGTTCTATTGGTGCGGAAGCACCAAGGAAAAAGTTTGAGAGGGGGCTATTTTCAAAATGTCCC
This sequence comes from Thermoguttaceae bacterium, assembly GCA_963674475.2. Taxonomy (GTDB): domain Bacteria; phylum Planctomycetota; class Planctomycetia; order Pirellulales; family Thermoguttaceae; genus CAXXFQ01. Next base: position 64,596 of record CAXXFQ010000008.1, read on the forward strand.
CTCTCATTCAATAAATACTGGCGGGGGCATAGTCGTCGTTCCTTTTTTCTTTTCGTTGTTTCCAAAGCGAACGGTTTTTGGGTCACCGATCGGTTTCCCTCCCAGCAAAAGACAAGAAACGTATACTTTTGAGATGATAGGTTCGTCTCGGGTACCGATTCGCTCTTGCGGCGTTTGGGAAGATCGCCCATGATAGCGGTGCCCTGGGGCGTTTTTTAGAAAAACGGTTTCGTATCAGTCGCGTGGAGAAAAATGAAAAAAGTCAAAACCCTTCCGGCTCGAAATAAAGTCAAGCAAGCGGATACCTGGGACCTGGCGAGTCTTTTCGATGACGACGCGGCCTGGGAGACGGCGTTTACGAAGTGGGAGAAGCGGATCGACCGCTATTCGACCTTCCAAGGAAAACTGAGCGACGACGCCAAGACGTTGGCCGGTTGTTTTCGGTTCGATCTGGATTTCAACCGGACGGCCGAACGGCTGGGCGTTTATGCCTTTCTGAAAACGGCCGAAGATACGGCCAACAGCACCTATCAAGGGATGCAAAGCCGGTTCATCGCCGTGGCCAGTCGGGCCGAGCAGTTGGCCAGTTTCGTTCGGCCGGAAATCTTGGCGATCCCGAAGGCGAAGATGCAGAAGTTTCTTGCCCAAAAGTGTCTGGCCCCTTACCGGCTCATCCTGGAGCGGATTCTCCGTTATCGGCCGCATACGCTTGGCAAGAAGGAAGAGCGACTCCTGGCGATGCAGACCGAGATGGCCCAAGCCGCGCCGCAGACTTTCCAGCAACTCAATGACGCCGACATGCGGTTTGGCACCATCAAAAACGAAAAAGGGGAATGGGTCGAACTGACGCACGGCACGTTCTCCACGCTGCTGCATTCTCCGTCGCGACCGGTTCGCAAGAAGGCGTTTCATCAACTTTACGAGAAGTACGGGGCGTTTGAAAATACGCTGGCTTCGACCATGGCCGGATCGGTTCATAAGGACGTCTATTACGCCCGGGCGCGGAATTTCGACAGCTCGTTGGAAGCGGCCCTGTTCGGGAATCGGATTCCGGTCACCGTTTACGATCAGTTGATCGCCTCGGTGCGACGCCATCTGCCGGTCTTGTATCGGTATTACGATCTTCGGCGTCGGAAGATGCGGTTGCGCGACATCCACCATTACGATACCTACGTCCCGATCCTAAGTGACTTGGAAAAACGACATACCTGGAATCAGGCGGTCAAGGTCGTTTTGAAAGCGCTGGCCCCGTTGGGCGAGGAATATGGTCGGGTTCTCGAAGAAGGGCTTCGGGGCCGTTGGTGCGACAAGTTCGAGAATCGGGGGAAGCAGAGCGGCGCGTTCAGCTGCGGTTCCTACGACGGATCGCCGTACATCCTGATGAATTACCAGCCAGGCGTGTTGGACCATGTGTTCACCCTGGCCCATGAGGCGGGCCACTCGATGCACAGCTACTTCTCGGGCCAGAAGCAACCGTACGCCTACCACGACTATGTGATCTTCGTTGCCGAGGTGGCCAGTACGTTCAATGAACAGTTGTTGAGCAACTACCTGCTTGAGAAAGCGACCGATCCGCGCGAGCGGGCCTACTTGTTGAATCGTCAGATCGATGCCGCCCGGGCGACCATCTTCCGGCAGACCATGTTCGCCGAGTATGAAAAGGTGACCCACGAGTTGGTCGAGGCGGGCGAGCCGTTGACGGTCGAGGCGTTTAAGAGCGAGTACCGGAAGTTATTGAACGCCTATTTCGGGCCCGATTTTGTCATTGACGACGAGTTGGCGCTGGAAGGTCTTCGAATCCCGCACTTCTACCGGGCGTTTTACGTCTACCAGTACGCCACCGGGATGTCGGCCGCGTTGGCCCTTTCGGACCGGGTGTCGGGCGGCGGGCAGAAGGAACTCAACGCTTACCTCGACTTCTTGGGCGGCGGCTGTTCGAAAGACCCGTTGGACCTGTTACGCGGCGCGGGGGTCGACATGGAGAAACCCGACGCGGTCGATTCGGCGATGAGCCAGTTCGGGCATTGGGTTGACGAGTTGGAGACGTTGCTTTAAGGCCGAAGCAACCCGATCAAACTTACAAGAAAAAACAAAAAGCGGGATTGAGAGTTCAGTCCCGCTTTTTTCTGCCGTTGCCGATTTTCTTCTTGGGTTGTCAGCCTATTTTCGACGTCGCAGGCACCAGAGCAACACCGCTCCACCCATGAGCATCGCCCACGTTCCCGGCTCGGGGGTGACGATGGAAAGCGGATCATTTGTTTCGAAAAAAAAGGAAGGGTTTTTGTCACTACCTTTTGGGGAGGCAGTTACCCAAAAACCAGTATCCAGCGTTCCGTTGTAAGTGGATGAAATTTCGGTGTTAACAAGATAGATTTCATCGCCATATCGCGAGACTCCGCCAGATGACCAGCATCCATAATTCCAATTACTCGAGACTCCTCCGCTTTGAATCCAGTCGGACGCGTCGTTCAATCGAATCGGATTTCCACCGCGCCAATGGGACGTACCGTAGTAGAGGTTCGACATGAGGTAGGCAAAGTCGCTTGCGTCGACATCCCCATCTTCGTCCACGTCTCCGTCAATACCTCCGCCGATCGATGATAAGGGCGGTTCACAGTCTGGCCAATCGGGGGTGCCGTAACGCCAGTTTTGCTTCATGGCAACGACATCCTGAATGTCGATTTTTCCGTCAAGATCGAAATCCCCGGCAAGCCTGCCGGCAAATGATTCGGAACTGGCCGGGCCAATCGCAAAAAAACAAGCCAATAACATCGCAGCACTAGCACGCAACGTGAGAAAACGCATAGGACTACCCCCGATTGATTGAAACCTGGTTGTTTCGAAGCCGAAATACCGGTTTGAATATTCGTTTGCCAGGGGGCGAAAAAAACCTCACCGGCAGTATAGTAACAAGATTCATCCTATCTAGTATGACAATGAAAGTCAATCAGGTTGCCGAAAGATTTTGGTCTTTTGGAGGTGCCGAAGTGGGGTATTTCCCTAGATCGGGGGGAAGTTCTAGGTCGAAACAAAAAAAGAGCCGCCAAGAGACCCTCTAATGTGATTTTCAGAGCAAAAGTCTTTCCCTCGAAAAATGCCAGTGACCAACGGAAACGGGTTTAATTCTCGGTGCGGAAGCACCGGTGAAAAAACGCCGGTCTAAAAAACCATCCATTGGGATTTTTAGAGCACGGGTATTCTCTTCCAAAGATACCAGTGACCAACGGGAGCGGGTTCGAAGCGTCGGCGTGGCAACGCCGGTCTAAAAAGCACCGGTCTAAGAGGTCCAGCGGTGGGTGGGGCGTTGGAGGATTTCGTTGAGGACGATGGCGCGGCGGATCTCGTCGGTATCGGACAACAGGGCGGCAAGCCCGGCGGCGGAGGTGGCGGGGAAGGTGCCTTGCGTTTCCTCAGAAGGTTCGCTTTGGGATTTGGTGCCGTCGGTCCGTTGGGACAAGTTGCCCAGCTGCCGGTCGAACTTGTGTTTGATTCGGCGTTTGCCCCGTTTTTTCTCTTGGCGGGTCCCATGGTTCAGCTTCTTGGCACGCTGGTTGAAATGGGCCGTATCGAGATCTTCGGCCACACGGTCCCCGACGGGGGGCGTCGGTTGAGCCGCAGGGCGCGTTGAAGTCGGTTTTTGTGCGACTGTCGGTCGCCGTTTTTGACGACTCGGCAGCGGCTGTCGACTTTCGAGGGTTGAAGGGCGTGGGGCGGGTTGCGGTTGGGCCGCGGCGGGCGGTATTCGTTGGCCTTTGGCCCGTCCTGGTTCGGCCCGCTCTGGTTTGGCCCGCTCTTGGGCCTGACGGAGAAACGTTTCGATCTCATCGACCAGCGGGTCGGCCTTTTTCGGGCGAGGCGCTGCCGGTCGGGGTTCTCCGAAAGGGGCCTTTTTTTTCGGTAGTCCCGCTTTTTTCGCCTCTTGTTCTTTGGCCCGTTGTTGGACGAACTGGGCGACCATCGAGGCCAACGCGACCAGGATGAAAATGACCACCCCGATCAGGTCGCCGATGTCGGCTCCGAGGAGGAGGCTGTCGAGTTGAAAAAGCGGATGGAGCATCGCTTCTGATTCCCTTTGCCTTCGGACAAAAAACGCCGTTGGAACGGAAAGGCCGGGGCTGTTCCCCCCCCCCATGTTGGCCGAATTTCCGTCTGACCAATTCTCCGTCTAAGTAATTATAGAAGAAGTGGTTTATCCGACTTCCTGGGCCGATTTATGGTTCCCCGGCTTGGCGATTGAGGATCGCATCTTCGTGTCGGCGTCGATATTGCGGAGTTGATAGTAGTCCATGATCCCCAACATGCCGCTGTTGAACGCCTTGGAGATCGCCTTGGGCACCTGGGCCTCGGCCTCGACCACTTTGGCCCGGTTCTCCTCGATCGTCGCGTGCATTTCCTGCTCGGCGGCCACGGCCATGGCGCGGCGTCCTTCGGCCTTGGCGCGGGCGACGCGCATGTCGGCCTCGGCCTGATCGGCTTGGAGCCGCGCGCCGATGTTTTCGCCCACGTCGACGTCGGCAATATCGATCGAGACAATCTCGAACGCCGTCTGCGAGTCGAGCCGTCGGGCCAGCACCGTTTCGGAGATCTGGTCCGGGTTTTCCAGCACCGCCCCGTGCGTCTCGGCCGAGCCGATCGCGCTGACGATCCCCTCGCCGACCCGGGCGATGATCGTCTCTTCGGTCGCTCCACCGATGAGCTGTTGCAGGTTGGCACGAACGGTCACGCGGGCGCGGACTTTCAGTTGAATCCCGTTTTGGGCGATCCCGTCGAGCGACTGGTTCGACGCGCTTTTTTCCGGGCAATCGATCACCTTCGGGTAGACGCTCGTCTGGACCGCCTCGAGGACGTTTCGCCCGGCCAGGTCGATTGCCGTGGCCAGTTTGAAATTCAGATCAACGATCTTCGCCTTGTGCGCGGCGATGATCGCGCGGATGATCAGCGGGACGTTGCCTCCGGCCAGATAGTGCGCTTCGAGCGATTTCGACGTGATCCCCGTTTCTTCGCCCAACCCGGCCTGGACGGCCATGATCTTGCTATGGACGATCACTCGCGGGTCGACCTTGCGGAAGGTCATCCCCAGAAGGTCGAGAATTCCGATCCCCGCACCCGTACTGAACGACTGAATCCAGAGACGAAAGTAACGGGCAGCGACAGCCAAAATCACGATCGACGCGACCACCAGGGCAAAGATTCCGACGATCGTAATTACTTGACCGATGCCCGGTTCCCCTTGGGCGAAAAGAAATCCCATCCGTTGATCCTCCGACGATTGATAGTGGAGACACGTTTATTCGCAAAAACCACATATCGGGGAGCCCCGACGAGAAGCAATTATAGCGATTCACGAACCTTTTGCCTAGAACAGGTTTCCTTACTCGGGGCAAAAAGGCATATGTCTCTTCGGCCCAACCAAAGAGCTAAGGCTGGGAGGGTGTGTTAGAATAGGCTAAATAGCGACTGTAGCGAATTTTTTAGTTAGCTAGGAAGAGGTGTTCTCGTCTTCTTCGTCAAACGGTTCCAGGCCGACCGACTCGATTGGCCGATCCAAGAGGCTCTCTTGCGACTGGTCGACCGCTTCTTCCGGCTCGATCGGCGTGACGACCATTCGGTTTCCCGTCACCTCCAGCACGCGGACCGGTTGGCCTGGCTCGACGGCAAAACCGTCACTGACCGCGTCGATCGTTTGACCGTCGATGGTGATCGCTCCGGCTGGTAGCATTTTCGACTTCGCATAGCCGATGCGGCCGACCAACTGTTTTCTTGCTTCGAGCTGCGGATCTTCCGGCAAGACCTCGTCCGAACTTGGTTGCAGCAGGATGAAACGTTTTCCAAACCGGGTTTTTGGCAGTACCGTCAGCGCCGTGACCAGGGTGATCGGCAGGCCGACGATCGCCATCGAGATGATCAGCACGCCCGCCGTGGCCGAGTGCATGAATCCGAGCGTGATGCCGCCGACCATCGAGGCGAAGCTCAAGAAACCCAACACGCCGCCGGAAGGAAAAAAGACCTCCAACGCCGCCAGGCCCAGCCCGGCAAACAACAACAACACCCCATAAAGCCAATAATATTCCATTTTTTTTATACCGGTGCTTCCGCACCGGCGCGTTGAACCCGCTCCCGTTGGTCGCTAGTGTTTTTTTAAGAGGAGGACTCTTTTCTGAAAATTACTGTGGAGGGCTCCTTGGCGGCTCTCTTTGGACCGGCGTTACCACTCCACTAAGTTGAACCCGCTCCCGGCGGGCAGGGCCCGCGGCCGGACTGGCGTTACCACGCCGTTTTGTAAACCCGTTCCCGTTGGTCACTGGTATCTTTGGAAGAGAATGACCTTTGTCCTAAAGATTTCAGTGGAGGGCTTTTACCTTGTTTTTTTGTGGTTCCTCTCCTGATCGAAAAAAAAGGTTCGTCTGAGATCAGAAAAATTCCCTTGTTCGTGCCTTACGCTACCAAGTCGATCGGGGGGATGTCAAGTGTTTTGGATTCTTTTCTTCTTGGCGGCGAAGAGGGCTGAAGGTTACTTGACTTGGCTGACCGGCAGGGTCGTTTCTTTTTTGACTTTTTTCACTCCGGTTTTGCTTCGATACAGGTCGGTCAGCAGGTCGGAATAACCGTCGATCATCCGGTCGATCGAGCCGTACTGAAGGACCCGTTCCCGCCCGGCGCGACCCATGCGCCCGGCCCGTTCGGGATTGCGTAGCAGCTGGATCGCCTCGCGGGCCATCTGGTCGACGTCTTCCGGGCGAACGAGTACGCCGGTCTGGCCGTCGACGATCGCCTGATCAATTGAGCCGACGTTGAACGAGACGACCGGACACTCCGACGCCATCGCCTCCCAGATCGACACCGGGTTGGCTTCCATCTGTGAGGTCAGCAGAAAGAGATCGAAAAGGGCCAGCAGTTCGGGAACGTCGCTTCGAGTGCCGAGAAAACGGACCGCCTGGTCCAGCCCCAGTTCGGCCGACAGTTTTTCGAGCCGAGTCCGTTCAGGGCCGTCGCCGACGATCAAAAAGGCCGCCTCGGGAATGGCGTCATGGATTTTTTTTGCCACCGCCAGAAACCGATCGTGTCGTTTTTCCGGACGCAGCGCGGCGACGATCCCGATGACCGGGCGATCCGTCTCGGTCAGGCCGCACGACTCGCGAAGTGCCGGTTTGGGCCAACGCGGATGAAAGACACTCGTGTCGACGCCGTTGGGGATCACGCGGACCTTGCGAGCCGGGCACCCTTCGTGCATCGCCAAGTACAAGGCGTGCGGATCGGCCACGGCGATGAACGCGTCGGTCCACGGGGTCAGCAGCCGATTGAGCCGTTCGACATGGTCGGGCAGGCCGGTCGAATGCAACGCCGAACAGATTACCGGCACCCCCGCGCGGATCGCCGCCCATCGGCCCCAGAACATCTTGTCGCCGCCGGTGCCGACGGTGACGACCGCGTCGATTCTCCGTTCTTGCAAGAGCCGGGTCAACCGGCCGAGGACGCGGAAGTCGAATTTGTGTTTCAAGAGCCCGCTGAAGACCGGAAGAACCTCTTCTTCTTCCATCATCTCGCCCATCGGTCCGAGATATTTCAGACAGCACAGCTCGGGCGCGAATCGACGGCGATCCAGGCGGCGCAGCAGTTCGACCAAAAGGGTTTCGGCCCCGCCGACCGGCATGCAGGTGATGACGAACATCACCCGAAGCGGGCCACGGTCGTCCAACGGTTGCAGCGGTCGGTTTTTTTTCATCGGGAAGGTTCTTTCGTGTTTTTGGGCCGGTTTGGGAACGAAAAAGTTCTTTTTTTACGGGCAGATCGGCTGTTCGTGGATGCCGAGCGATTCGGCTTCGTGTTCCTCGGTCGCTTCCTCGAAACGCGGTGTGGCCAGGTGGCGGAAGTCGATCGACGCGCGGTTTTTCAACCGGATCAGATCGTTGTCGACGGCGAAACGCTGGAGGTGGAACGGGTCGTCGCCGGGGAAATTGTAGCCGCCGTAGGCCGAGCAGACCCCGGCATACCCGGCCTGTCGACAGGCGTCCATCGCGCGGAGCGACATCTGTTCGAACTGGCCAAACGGGAAGGCGAAGTACCGGATGGTTCGACCGATGCGACGACCCAGCTCGCTCCCGGCCACGGCGATTTCGTCCCAGAGCGTGTCGGGGTTTTCGATCTGGCCCATATTGACGTGGTGTCGACCGTGGGCGCCGATCTCGACCCCGCGGGCGGCCATGTCGGCGATCGTTTCGATTCGGTTGGGCTTGCGCGGGGAGCCGATCAGCACGTCGTGCTCAAACGGCTCGCCACGGAGGATCGGGTCGAGTGTGACGAAGTAGGTAAACGGGATCTCTCGTTCCAGGAGAAGCGGGATGGCCACCTGCTCGTTGTCGGCATAGCCGTCGTCAAACGTGATGCTGACCGCCGGCGTCCGGTTTCCTTCACGCAGACGGCGTTGGGTCTCTTCGAGCGAGATCAGGTCGAAGTGGCGAGAAAGCCATTCGATCTGACGGGCAAAATTCTCGGGCGAGACGGTCCACGAATTGTCCACCTTCGGCGAGACGCAATGGTAGAACAACACGGTGATCGGCAGCCCGGCATCGGCCGCCATCCGACGGAGTCGAAACCGTCGATACGGCAGGGACCCGTGGTAGTAGGCGTGGAGTAAAACCGATTTTCCCAGATTCATGGTTTCCTCGAAGGGTCGGTTCAATTATTCAAAAGCGACAGGGTTTCCAGACGTCGTTTCAGCCAATCCTTGGCCCCTCGACCGGCGGCCCAGACGGCCTGGCGGCATTGGGGGCCCAGTCGGGGCGGGATGATTCGCATTTGAAGCGAGGCGGTCGGTTGGGCCTGCCAATGTTTTTTATACGGTTCGTCGCCGCGGAGCCAATCGAAGCGTCGGAACCCGTTTTCAATCGCCCAGCGAAGGACCGACGCCTGCAGCAGGTGTCCCGGCCCCAGATCGTCGAAGTCGGGATCGATCCCGCCCTGATAGGCGTAGATCGTTCCGGTGCCCAGTAATTCATATTGAATGGCGATCGGCTGTCCTTCGTAATCCAACGTGTGCAATTGGAGGTTGCCGGTTCGAAAAAGCTGATGGATCATCTCCCGATGGAACGCCGTGTAAGGCGGCGAAGCGAAACACCCCGGGTTTCCAAGATGATTCTGTCGTTTTTGGTGCAGCCGGATCAAAGTCTCGATCCGAGGGTCGATCTGGTCGGCCGTTTCCAGGACACTCATCCGGAACCGGTCCGACTCGAGCTGACGCAAAAGCCGTTTGACCCGTTTTCGATGGTTCTTTGAGACGCTTTTATGATAGGCCTCCATCGACTCGGGCAGGTCGGTCGCCCAAAACGAACAGGTGGATCGCTGGTAGATGCTGGCCCCTTCCCGTCGCATCAATTCGGTCCACTGGTTCATGACCGGATCGTTTTGGGCCATTCCGTCGCAGTCCAAAAGGTCCCATTCGCCCACTCCGCCCGCCAACTCGATCGGATCCTCTTCTTGGTTGGTTTCTACTGCCAACTTGATCGGATCCCTTTTTCGGTCGTTTCCTAAAAGCCAGTGGACGATCAACTCGAGTACCGACTCCTGGTTCTCCGGTCGGCAGAGAATTCCTTGGTAATCGGAGCAGACTTCGCCGTCGCCCAAAAAACGCAAGACTTCTCCGGAGGTGGTCGAGGAGACGGCGTACCAAGGGGCGACGCCGGCCAGACGGTCTTGATGGTCAAAGACGCACAAAAGCCTCAGTTCGGCCGATTCGCCAAGGACGCTTTCGTAATGACGCCACCATCCGGCATTCCAGTCCCAAAGTCGAAACGGGTTGCCTTGGGCCATTTGGTCCCATTGGTCTCGAAAGGGCTCGAGGGCTTCAAACGTGTTGACAAGGATGGTCTGCATCGAAATTCTCGAGAGGAAATCGGGGTAATGGGCGGTTTCAGGCCAAAGTTGCAAAGGAGAAACGCAAGAATCTCCAGCGTCAAAGGACACACGGGTCTAATAGTCCGTTGAAAAGAGGCCATCCGGGCCTTTTTCAATCTTGGCGGGTTGTGGCAACAAGTGACCGCAAGCCTCGCATAGTCAGTTTTTTTCAAATCACTGACTATGTGGGAAACATCCTGTTTCCCGTAGCATCCTGTTTTTCAACAGGCTGCTAAGTAAATGTTTGTCACAATCCGACATCTGGCAAATCGGATTCATCCCTGAAGGGGGAAATTTCGAAAAAAGGGACCGATTTTGTAAAAAAACCTTTCCGGCAACCATTTTTTGCCCGCAAGAGCCGGTTCTATCTGCCATCTTTTTAGAGGTCTCTTGAGACGGTTGCCTCTTACTTGAAAAAGGAAACCGCCGAGGAGTGACTTGACCGGTACGATTGTTGCAATGATTTTTTTGCGTTCGAATGTCATAAAACCACCTTTTCGGGAACTGCTACGATGACTCAATCCTCGTTCGCTGCTTCACCGGCGGTCGCCTTTTTTCGACTGTTGAAGCAGTACCCTTGGCGCTGGATCCTGCCGACGATTCTGATGACCGTCCTTGCGGTCGGATACGCGTTTATCCGAAAACCGGCCTGGGAAGCGTCGCAAGCGGTCTTGGTGCGAGACGATGCGTTTGGTTTCCGTGAGGGGTCCGGCGAGTTCGACAGCGCCGAGGAGATGAAGAAGGTCGAAGAGACCCTTTTGGAGGTCGTCCGGACGCACGATCTTTTGGCCGATGTGCTCAGACAGGTCGGTCCGCCCGAGGGGACGAAGCCGACCGAGTCCTGGCCGAGCGAAGAGGATATCGTCGAGCTTCGTGAGGCGATCGCCGTGAAGCCGCCCAAGGGGTTCGAGTTCGGCAGTACCGAGATTTTTTATATCACGGTCGAACAGTCCGGTTCGAAGCGAGCCGTTACGGTGGCCAATGCGGTTTTTGAACAGCTGAAACGCCATAGCCAAGCGATCCGCAACGCGAAGGCGCAAAGTTTGATTCTGGAACTGAAGCAGGCGTCCGATCTGGTTCGCGCCGACTTGAACAAGGCGACGGACCGGCTGGCCACGATGGAAGCGAAGATCGGGGCCGATTTGGGTGAGCTTCGCGCGATCAACGTGGCCACCAGCGGCAGTAGTTCGATGCAGAACGTGGCTACGCAAATCCGATCGGAGCGACGGCGTTTCGAAGCCGATCTGGGAAACAACGAGCAGCTTTTGGCAATGCTCGAAGCGGTTCAAAAAGATCCCAAGCGGCTTTTGGATACGCCCAACCGTCTGTTGACTTCGCAACCGGCCCTTCGACAGCTAAAAGACGGGCTTATTTCGGCCCAGCTGGCCACCGCCCGTCTTCAAGGGACTCAAACCGACGATCATCCGGAAGTCGAAGCGGCCCGAGAGGCTGAAATGGCCATTCGGGCTCACCTTCGTCAAGAGTTGGGCGCCGCGATTCGATCGCTCAAGACCGACATCAAACAAAATCGGCGACAAATCGAGATTCTTGAAGCGCGTCTGGCCGACAACACCGAACGCCAGGCCAATCTGGCCCGACAACGGGCCGCCTACGATATTTTGACCGACGAGGTCGATCATCACGTCGAACTGCTCAAACAGGCCAACGAAAAACTGGCCCAGGCCCGCGCCGCCGAGGCCAACGCGGCCGAAGTGAGTCTCATCGAGCCGATCGGCAGTCCCGATCCGGGAATCTATCCGGTCGGTCCGAGTCGCGCGGTGATTGTGGTAATGGGATTGGCAGGCGGACTGTTTCTCGGAATCGGGATCGTCTTTTTGACCGCGCCGCATCCATCGGTTCCTTCGTCCCCGTTCGAATCGAAAGAGCCTTGGTCTGGCGCAGGGAAGAAGCCTTCGATGCTCGACGACTATGATATTACCGACCCTACCCGCGCGTATCAGGGAGAGACCGCTTCAGGCGACGCGTCGCAGTGGCATCCGGTGACGACCGACCGTAAATAACGGGCCACCGTCAATGACGGACCGATCGTTGCCATGACGGGCCACTGTCGCAATGACGGACTGACTGTCCTTAGGCGTCAACCGGGGTGCCGGTGCGTGAGATCCCGGAAGTCAGACCGGCCATGAAGAACAGGAGGAAGTTGGTCATCAGGGTGGATGACATGTCGTGGAACATGGCGTTGGCGAAGAAGCCGGCCATTATCGCCAGAAACAAAAGCCCCAGTCGTCCGTCGGGCGACCAGCCGCGACGTCGCCATAGACGCCACGCCTCGGCGGTCCAAAGAGTCAGTGTAATCAGGTAAAGCCCCATGCCGATCAGCCCCGTTTCGGTCAAAAGGGCCAAAAACGTGTTGTGCTGACTGTATTTGCGGGCCTTCTCCAGTGGCAATTCGGTCGTCTTGTCGGACAGATAAGTCTGATGGGCCACGCCGTACTGGCCGTAGCCGTGTCCGAAAAAGGGCCGGTCTTGGAACATGTTCCAAGCGATGCGGGCCAAGATCGGTCGGAATTTGACCGACTCGGCCGTCTCCGCCGCGCTGAGATTGACGTCTCGCTTGAACGAGACCAGACGATCCCACTGGGTCACCAAGACCGCCAGGCCCAAGATCAGGGTTCCGCCGAATACCGGGACACGCAAGCGCCGGGGCAACGAGACGCCGACCACCAGCAACGATCCCAGTCCGGCGCCCATCCAGACGCTTCGAGTCAAGGTGTAATAGATCCCCAGGCCGATCAGCCCGATTGCGAGCGTCCATCCGAGACGTGAATTTCGCGTTGCTTGAAACCAGCGATCGATCGCGATGAAAAAGCCGACGCTCATGAAGAACCCGCAGGCCATCGGATTGAGAAACGGTCCCCGGGCCCGACCAAAAAACAGCCCTTCCGGCGACGAGATATATCGGGGGAAAACGGCCCACCATTGTCCGTGGACCTCGGCCATGCCGGTCAGGGCAAGGTAGCAGGCCAGCCCGACCAAGGTTCCACGCAGCCAAGCCAGCTCTCGCGGACCGAACGGGAGGTCACGCGCGATCCAATAAACCAGCGACGGGGCCAGGAACCAAAAGAGGAGTTGGGAAAGCGGTCGAGAATCCAGTACGGTCCAGTCGTGCAGGAAGGTGCTGATGACCAGTGTGGCCAAAAAGGCGAGAAAGGCACCGTCCGCCCGGTTGAGCCGTTTGAACCGGATGCGGCCGAAACGCCATTCCAGCAGATAGGCCAGAATCAGGCCGGCCAAAATGATCCGGTCGAAGGTCACCGGCAACGGGCCGACTTCGAGTCGGTAAAACGGCTGGCCGAAAACGGTGCCCACCAGAAGCAAGGCCAACAGCCCCAAAAAGAGGCCGCCCGTGCGATAGAGGACGCTCGCCCAGACGATGGCGATCAACGCTGCGGTGCCGATGATGAATTCCATAATTGATTCTCTCCCCCAAAAGGATAGGTTATCGTCGAGCGGAGAGAGGTCGTCGATTTGCGTGAGAAAAACGTAGTAAACGGTTCCTTTTATTATCGGAAGGCCCCGACAAGCGGGTTTGACGAGACTTTCCCTTTTGTCTGGTTATCTGGTTTTATTGGTGTTTGTTTTGAAAGTGACCCGATCAGTCAACTTATTTCGCCCTTTTTCCGGTCTCCCGTTGGTCGGCCACGGTTTTATGAGCTGCGCAAACGTCAATAAGTGGCAAACCCTTTACGGCTCCATGGTAAATCGATACCATTGAGAAACCTAGGTAACTTGCGTTCATCGACCCCCCCTGTGGCGGTGAAGCCTCTCGGTTGGGTCCCTCTGAGAAGAAAAGCGTGGAATGACTCCCTCGTACGTTTTGATCGCCATCTTGGTTTGCGGTATCGACGTCGGCTGGAAAGCCGATCCGGACGGTGGGGTGGAGTATATCATCCAGATCAGCCCCGGATCGATCGATTCGCTCCAAGAGGGAAAGCCGTTCGAGAGTTACGTTCCGGAGAACTTCAACCCGATTCGCCGATTTCAGATCCGCATGGGGACGGGGAAACTCCCCCAGGATACCATTCCCGCAAGGCCCAAACCGGCTGCCCCCCCTGAAGTCAATTCCCCCGAGGTCAAAGAGACCGAGTCCTACTTCCTCCCGTTTCTCGCCGCTCTGGGCAGTTCGAGCCTCTTCCTCGTTGCCTTTGTCTATCTTGGATGGCTCCATATGGGCATCCGCTCCCGTTTTCGCGAGCAACTCTTAGGCCCGGGCGCCACCCCGTCCAAGCGTTCCGACCATGAAACCCAGGAGGCCGCGTCCCCTAAGGAGAGGGCCCACTCGGACGCCGACACGTCTGGCGAACCGGTCGATCCCGTTTCTGATTCCTCCGATGCGGATAATCAGGGGCAGGACGGGCCCGAAGACGATGAAGCGGGGGAATGGGAAGAGTATGACGAGGAGTACGAGGAGTATGAGGAGGAGTATGACGAGGACGACTCTGATTACGAAGAAGATGACCAACACGGGTAAACGGTAACATGCGTCCGTTGGGTTATAAATCGACAGCCGGACATCCGTTCTTTTCGCTTCAAATGCGACATTCGGTAAAATCCCTCTAATCCTCTCCTGTCTTTTCTACCGAATCCAAATAAGGAGTTCTTGTTTTCGGCCAACCATAGAGCATCTTCAAAAAGTCGGTAATGTCTCGACGGCTACGAGAGAAAGTCGTACCGCGGAGACTATCGGTTTTGTTGAAACGCTTCGAAAAGCCTGCTTCCGAGGGGGGGGCGGACGGTCGTTGAAAATGGCTAGAGCGAGTCTCAATGAAGTGCGCGGTGTTTTCTCGGCAAAGGGGGAGAGGTTTTTCATGGGAAAAATCCCCTAGGGAGGAACCCCATCGGGATGCGTTTTTTATCCGGGTGGATCGCCTTTTTCCCCTAAGATTCAAGGAAACGACGACACTTTTGAGATGCGCCCTATAAAAGGAGAGAGACGATGAAACGTTCCTGGATTGCATTGGCCGTCGTGGCGGCCTTCTTGACGATTCCCGCATTGGCACAAGAGCCGGTCGTCCCAGGCCCGGTGGTGTCGGATATCACGGTGGCCTCATGTCAACCGTCGCCGACACCCCAGATGTGGTTCTATCAGCAGCAGCTCGAAGAGTATATGAACACGAAGCTGGCGATTCGTCGCAAGGCCGAAGCCCAAGCCAGACAGCGTCGGGCCCGACTGGCGACCAGTCGATGGTTCGGTCAATCCAACCTCCGACCTAGGGCGACGACCGACCCGATCAACGGTTGTTACAGCTCACGCTGGGGCGGCAATAACCTGTTGGTGCCGAATCTCTGGAGCGGTTACAGTTGTGGCGCTGGAAGGGTCGCTTTGAGTCCTCGAAGCGAGATAGTCATCAGATAGCCGATCGAGCCATTCGACCAGGGCGCCCACGGTGGCGGCTGCGGCGGCGAGTCGGATTATTCACGAACCGAGACAAAATAAGGCCAACGAAAATCGTCCCGATTGGGGGGCGGTCTTGTTGGCCTTTTTCGTTGTTTTCTTGGCAGTTTTCAACGGTTGTCAATCGTGAAGAAGCCCTCCTGGTTCTTCTCCTTGTCAGGCGGACCGACCTTCGTTGGTTGCCTCAGCTTGAGCGGACGCGATCTTCTGGAAACGGCCGAAAATCATTCGTCCGGCACTGGTTTGCAGGACACTGGTGACCGACAGTTCGACCAGCTCGTGGAGGTGGTCTCGTCCGCCTTCGACGACAACCATGGTCCCGTCTTCCAGATAGCCGACTCCCTGACCGGCTTCTTCTCCCGTCTTGACGATCAGAACTTTGATGTTCTCGCCGGGTAAAAAGGCCGGTTTCAACGCGTTGGCCAGATCATTGAGATTGATGACCTCGACTCCGTGCAGCTTGGCCACTTTGTTGAGGTTGTAGTCGTTGGTGACCAGTTTCCCTTCGAGGTGTTTTGCCAGAAGGACCAGCTTCGAATCGACCGGCTGCTCGGCGAATTCGGGCAATTCACGGTCGTCAATGGTGAGATCGACGTGCGGATCGGTCCGCAAACGGTTGAGGATGTCCAACCCCCGACGCCCGCGTCCTCGACGCAACCGGTCCGAACTGTCGGCGATCCCTTGTAGTTCGCTAATGACGAAACGGGGCATGATCAGTTGATTGTCGAAGACGTTCGCTTCGATGACGTCGGCAATTCGACCGTCGATGACCACGCTCGTGTCGAGGACCAGCGGACGAATTCCCTTGGTCTCTTTCGAAAATTCGATGTAGGGGATAAGAAACCGGAAGTCGTTTCGGGTTTGCATCAAAAAACTGACGCAAAGATAGCAGAGCACACTGGCCAGTAAAATTTGAAGGTGGGCCTTCAAGCCGATCCATAATTTTTGAGAAAAGAGGGTCCCTTTGAGCATCTCCGCGTCGGGGAACATCGGTTCGAGGGCCAATCCGGCGATGTAGGCCAAAAACAGCCCGACGATCATCCCGAAATAGACCGACGAGATGACGTCCAATTTTTTCTTGCGGAAAAGCGCGTCGGCCAAAATAACGAGCAGGGCGACTCCGATCGTCCCGAACAGGTAGATCCACGACATGACCGGCGGTTCGCTGGGGAAGATACCCGAGCGAATCATCGAGACTCCCAGGCCGCAAGCGACCATCAGGAAGACTAAACGTAAAATGATCAGGGCCATAGGATAAGGTTCCTTTGGGGGGTATGAATAAGCGGATGAAAGAAGGATTTAATCGTAAATTATTAAGGAGCTAAAAATAATCAAATGCTCCCTCTAAGGGGTATATGCTATTACTTCTTATTCTATCTCGGCATGAGCCGGATGATAAGAGCGAACTTTTTTCTCGGCTGGCACAATTGCGACCCCCTCAGTGGAACTATTTATTGATCCTTGCATTTTACCAAAACGCTGAAAGTTCCCCAGTTTCCGTTATTCTGATTGACATACGAAAATCAGCGAAGTTATACTGAGAGGACAGTTCGTGACAGATAACTTGACGGTTTGACGCGTCCTTCCGGGAGGTGTCGGCCCGTTGAGACCAGTGTATCGAAGGGCGGCAGCCTGAAGACGGGAATCTAAAACGACTTTTCACGATTCTAGGGAAGGTTTTCAAGCGAGAAAAACGCCCGGTTTTTGAGCAAACACGGCGGGTCTTTTTCTTGAATCGTGACGTACGTTTTAGCATTCCATTCCCGTTTCCCCAAGGGCTCAATGGAGAGGCACCTGATGAATTTCGTCGGTAAAATTTTTATAGTGACAATTTTCGTGATGAGTTGCGTTTTTATGGGCGTGGCGGTCACCGTCTACGGGACCCACACCAATTGGCGCGACATGGTCATGCGGCAGAAGGCCGAGGGGCCGAGCAAACCGAAGGGTTTGAAGTTTCAGTTGACCGATCTCAAGCAAGAGAAACAGCAGCTGCAAGGCCAACTCGAAAAGTTGCAAAACGAACTCGATAAAGAAAAGGTCGATCGCCAGAATCAGGTGACCAAGTTGGAAAGCCTGTTGTCTGAAATGAAAGAAGACCGCGATCGACGCGAAAAGCAAATCGCCGGTATCCGCAAGCAGGCCGAAGAGGCCTCGGCTGCCATGGCAGCGACCCATACGACGCTCAAGTCGTTTCGTGGGGAAGTTCAGCAGCGACGCGACGCGATTAGTGAAGCCCAAAAACAACGGGACAAGAGCTTCAAGCGAGCCGTGGCCCTGGCCGATGAGGTCCATCAACTCGAAACGGAACAAGGTCGTCTGGAAAGCCGTTTCGCCGACCTGACCACCGATGCCCAGCGGATGCGGGATCTGCTTCGCGCTAACGAAATGGATCCGACCGCCAGTCCGGATGAGGCGTTGCCGACCGTCAAGGGACTGGTCATGGCCATCCCGCGTAGCGGGCTGATGGAAGTCTCGATCGGTGCCGACGACGGCGTTCGCAAAGGACACCGGTTGGAAGTCTATCGGATCGGCGAAGGGGTCAGTAAGTACCTCGGTCGCGTCGAGGTGGTTCGTACTTCGCCCGACAAGGCGGTTTGCCAAATCTTGCCCGAGTACCGTAAAGGTCTGATTCGGGAAGGCGACCGCGTGGCCTCGAAATTGGAGTAAGCTTGGATGGCGAAGTCGAAGAAAAGTGGCTCCAAAGTGCCCGCCGACCTGTACACCGCCCTTTTGGTAATCGCCCTGATGGCCCTTTTGGTCGGAACGGTCGTGCTCTATCTCGAGACGTCCGATTACGGCACCAATAAGACCGGCGGCGCCCCGTCGGTGACTTGGGATCAGCCGGTTTACGAAAATTCAAGCGACGGATTATTTGCCGAAAGCCATTTTGATCATGGTTGGCGAGCGCATCCGGAGCAGCCGATTGGCTAGCAGTTTGTCAGGTTGATGAAGAAATAAGCGAAACGGGCCGATGTCATTCATCCGGCCCGTTTTTTCATGCGCTCTGTTTCCGATCGACTCTTCACGGCTATTCCTGTTCCGTCGGCCGATTTTTTTTCGCGACTTGGAGACGTTCAAACAGCGGATTCGTTTCTTCGCCCGCCGATTCTTTCGCCGATTCTTTCGCCGATTCTTTCGCCGATTCTTTCGCCGATCCCTTTGCCGATTGTTCGGGCAATTCTTGGGGCGGGACCGTTATTTCGATCTCTCGAAATCCGGCGGCCGAATCGTGGTTCTTCCCGTTTTCCGTGATGTCCGACAGGCCGGTTTCGTCGCGACAAATCTCACATGACGAGGGGGCCGTTTCACTGCCGGGTACCGGGGCCAACAGGGTCGGAACGCCTCTTTGGGTGAATACCGGACGTGTCGGGACCGGGAAAAAGCGAGAATGGGCCGGCGGTATTGGGGCAACGTTTGACGCGGCCTCCGGCGCCGATTGGACGGGGAGGTTTTTGCCACAAACCGACTCGCAACACGCTTGCGGGGCCCTTTTTTCACGAGCGCAAACTTCGCAAGAGTCGCAACCGCCATCGCCATGGTTGCACTGGCCGTAGTAGGTCGGTTCTCCGCCGCTACGCCGTCCGGACATCCACGGAATGCGGTTGATCTCCAGTTCCGCGACGCTTCGGATCACCAGGCCATGACGGGGCACCGGCAGGCAGCAGCCGACCGACAGAGGTAAAAGGAGCAAGGTCAGAACGACCCGAGTCGCGACGCAAGTTTTCTTGGCGCGCGGTTTCCGATGGTGTGTGCGAATCGGAAGCATGACATCCCCCCCGGAATGGCTTTTCGATTGGTGTCTTGGTTCGATGGTCGAGCGTTTTTCACTTTTGTGTAGCGTTGCTGCATGTAACTGAAAGGGAAATGGAAGAACAAACCCCCCATTCTGCCACAAGCACACAGGGGGATCTCTCCCACTGCCGGTGTGACGCTACCGCCCCATTGAAAACGGCGCTAAAAAGCTACAAGCCGTTTCTACAGATCGACCAGGAATAGATGGAATATTAGGAATAATCAGAAAAGCTTCCCTATTCCGTTTTGAGGAGTCATCACGGATGGCAACACCTTGGGCGAAAATTGTCGCTTGGTTCGCTTCAAAACGCGTTCCATGCTTTCGAGCGAGTGCGTTTCTTGGTTTCGCCGGAAAGTGAGAACGGGTCGGGACGCAATCCTCTGGCAAAAGGGTCTCGGTGTGCGGGCGGATTATAACGGCCAAGTCGGAAAATTTTCCCGGATGGCAAGATAGATAAACTGAAAGGTAAGGGGAATATTTGACGATACCGTAGGATGTCCAGGTTTCGAAGAGGCGAAGTTGAAGAGACGGATGGAGCACCGTTTATTTGTAGGTGTATCTTGCCATGTTTTTCTGCTTTACCTATTTGTTCTGGTTATTCCACCTTACGTAACTTCACGCCAGTTTCTGTTGATAGTAGTCCGATGAACAGACCTATCCCACAGGTGAAATTGATTTCCGAATGTGGCGGTTTCCGTCGTCCAGGTTGGTGGCGGTTTTGTTTGCTCGATCCCCAGCGGTCCGAACCGTGGGAAGTCGACGATATCGAACCGAATTGCGATTCCGGACGACTGGAATTGCTTTGCGTCGTCCGGGGACTTGAGTCGCTCGAGCGTCCGTCACGTGTGACGCTGCTGACGCCGAGCCGTTACGTCCGCGAGGGGATCCGTTACGGTTTGGAGGAATGGAAATCCAGCGATTGGCAATGGGAAGCGTATGGGCAGATGATTCCGCTGAGGAACGAAGATCTTTGGCGGCGAATCGATCGGGCCATGCAATTCCACCAGATTGATTGCCAAATTTGGCATGTCGAGGGGCCTCATCGGATCACCCGTCCGAAAGGAGAGTCGTTTCTCGGTGATTGGCCAAACGAGGGGGAATCGAAGAGCGAAACGGTCGAATCGGACTCGCTTTCCGAACCGACGACGGGCGAACTGACGACAGTGGAGCCGACGCCGGACGAACCGGTTTGTGCGAGAACTTCTTTGCTGAAAAGGGTTTTTCGCAATTTGGTCTTTCGTCCGTTTTGTAACGGGATGATTCAAATCAAACGTTCCGGGATTTGTCTCGTTCGTCGCGGGCGGTTCGGTTGGAATGAACTGTCGGCCGCTTGGCGAATTTAATTCGAATGGAAACACCACGTCGGGCGGGCTGTTGTCCCGGCCGGGGAATAGTTAAAATAGACAGCTTGGGGCAACGGTAGGTCTAGAATCGCCTTCCCTTTCATCCGGTCCCTCGCTGTTCGACACACTTATTGATTCTTATTGATGTTTGCTTGGAAAATAACCCGGCCAGTCAACCGGTTTGGCCCTTTTTTCGGCCTTGTTTCATTAGCCGTGCAAACGTCAATAGAAAACCAAGGATCATCGTAACAAGGAGGTCCGTGTGCGAACGACGTTAGCCCTGGAAGAAATTGGACAACTCGTAGATGGACGACATGAAAACCCGTTTAACGTATTGGGCCCTCATGAAGTCACCGACGGCAACCGAAGCGCCACGGCGGTGCGAGCCTATTTGCCGACCTCGCAACAAGCGTGGGTGATTAACCCGGCTCACAGCGAAATCAAGCGCCCCATGCGTCGGATCCATCCGGCGGGCGTTTTTGAAGCGATCTGCCCCTCAGAGGAACTCAAAAACGGAGATCATTACCTCCTTCGCGTCGCCGAAGAAGGAGGAAAGAAGACCACCATGCACGACCCATACTCGTTCCCGAATATGCTTTCCGAATTCGATCTGCATCTGTTGAGCCAGGGTAAGCACTGGCAGATGTACGACAAACTGGGCGCCCAACTTCGCACGATCGACGGTATCGAAGGGGTTAGCTTCACCGTCTGGGCTCCCGACGCGACCAGTGTGAGCGTGGTCGGCGACTTCAATTCCTGGGACGGTCGCAAACACCCGATGCGAAAACATATCCCGGCCGGATTCTGGGAACTGTTCGTGCCCGGGCTTTCGGAAGGGACCTTGTATAAGTTTCGCGTTCGCCACGGCGACCACGTGACCGACAAGACCGATCCGGTCGGTTTCGCCTCCGAGGTGCCGCCGCGGACCGCGTCGTACGTCGTCGATTTGAACCGGCACCATTGGTGCGACCAAGAGTGGCTCGATAGCCGGGCCGAGACCAATTGGCACGAAAAACCGGTTTCGTTCTATGAGGTTCATCTCGGCAGTTGGAAGCGACCGGGTGACGATCCGGGCAAGTGGCTTTCCTATCGTGAGCTGGCCCACCAGTTGGTCGATTATTGTCTCGAGATGAACTATACCCATATCGAGCTTCTGCCGGTTTCCGAGCACCCGTTCTCGGGAAGTTGGGGCTATCAGACGGTCGGCTATTTCGCCGCAACCAGCCGTTACGGCACGCCGCAAGACTTTATGTACTTCGTCGACCTGTGTCATCAAAACGGGATTGGCGTCGTGCTCGATTGGGTTCCGGCCCACTTCCCGCGTGACGCACACGGTTTGGCCCGGTTCGACGGCACGGCCCTGTACGAGCATGCCGATCCGCGCCAGGGCGAACACCGCGACTGGGGAACGCTCATCTTCAATTATGGGCGTCACGAGGTCCGCAACTATCTGATCTCCAACGCCCTGTTCTGGATGGATAAATATCATATTGACGGCATCCGGGTCGACGCGGTCGCCTCGATGCTCTATCTGGATTACAGTCGCGAAGACGGCGATTGGGTCCCGAACCAACACGGTGGGCGAGAGAACCTTGACGCGATCGACTTCGTCAAGGAACTCAACGAGCAGTGTCACCTTCAGCACCCGGGCGTCATGACGATCGCCGAAGAGTCGACCGCCTGGCCGGGCGTTTCGCGACCGACCTACTTGGGCGGACTGGGCTTCAGTTTCAAATGGAACATGGGCTGGATGAACGACACGCTCCGTTATTTCCGCCACGAGCCGATCCACCGCAAATACCACCACGATGAGTTGACCTTCAGTTTGATCTACGCCTTCCACGAGAATTTCGTCCTGCCGTTTTCGCACGACGAAGTGGTCCACGGCAAGGGATCGTTGTTGGATCAGATGCCGGGCGACCTGTGGCAGAAGTTCGCCAACCTGCGGCTTTTGTACAGCTACATGTGGACCCATCCGGGCAAGAAGCTGACGTTCATGGGCGACGAGTTCGGTCAGTGGAACGAGTGGGACTACGACTCGAGCCTCCAATGGGACCTTTTGGAATGGGAATCCCACAAGGGGTTGCAGAAATGCGTGGCCGACCTGAACCGACTTTGTGTCGAGGAGCCCGCGTTGCACGAAGTCGACTTCGCCGGAGCGGGGTTCGAGTGGCTCGACTGTCACGATCACGAGAACAGTACCCTGTCGTATATCCGACGGGCGAAAGATCCGGAAGATTTTCTCATCGTCGCGATGAACTTCACGCCGGTCACTCGGGAAAACTACCGATTGGGCGTTCCCCGCGAAGGATGGTACGCCGAGCGATTCAATAGCGACTCGTCGTTCTACGCCGGTTCGAATTTCGGCAACGCGGCCGGGGTCCAGGCCGAGCCGATCGACTCGCATGGCCGACCGGCGTCGATTTCAGTCAAGTTGCCGCCGCTGGGGATGGCCGTCTTCAAGCCGGAACCACTGGTGTAAATGTTTTTTACGCCGATCGACTGAGTGAAAAGTAATTTTCAAAGCAAAGAGCGGTCCGAAACCGGGGGGCCGCTCTTTTTGCTTTTCTTGTGGCGTTTTATTTTCTACTCGATCACCCCGTGAAGCGGTCCGCCGCGGGCGGCCAGGCGATCGACCCGCTGGGTTACCTTGGGATCTTCCACAAGCGGCGGGGCGTGGTGTGGTTTGATCCGTGCGTCGATCCAAAGCGGGCCGCCGCATCCCCAGTGCTTCCGGTCGACAAACGGTTCGACCCCGTAAACGTCCGACGCCGGATCGCTGCGGGTGAACGTCGTCCAGAGAAAATTGGAAAGCGACTCGGCCGCGAAACGGCTGTCGTCGACGACCACGACCAGCGGGAAACGGCCGGCCGGATCTTCTTTGCGCAGGGTCGCGGTCATCCGCTCGACTGCCTTGGGACACTCGGCATAGGAGGGCCCTTCGACGGCCAGGACGCCCGGCATCGCAAGCGTCGGACGACCGAAGCCGTCTCGGTTTTCAAGGCCCAAATCGGCCGGGATCTCGGTGGGCAACTCGCGAATCGGTTCGCCCCGGGCGGCCACGATCAGCTTCGAGCCCTGATGGAGTCCGCGGCCCGAATAGTCGAGCGTGTCGATGGTCGTCTCGGTTTGGAAATGGAGGTCCCGTCGCCAGTCGGTCCGACGGAGCATATGCCCGAAAAACCGTTCGACATCATTGACGTCCAGGGTCGGGTCGTCTTCGATCGCCGCGATCCAAAGGTACTTGGCCAACGAGAGCTGCCCTTCGCCCAGCACCGCGCTGGCCTGGGTCAACAGTTCGCGGGGACGCCGGTCCGGATCGAACGGGACGTACCGTTCACTGCCGAGGGCCAAGAGAAGCGGATGGACCCCGGCCGCGTCGACTGCGTGGACCGCGTGAACTCCCGGCAGCTTTCCCGGCAGCGCCGGTCCGACCAGTTCGTGGATCAATTGGCCGAAGATCGTGTCTTCCTGGGGCGGGCGGCCGACGACGGTAAACGGCCAGATCGCGTCGCGTCGATGATAGACTTTTTCGACGACGAAGACCGGGAATTCATGGGCCAGGCTGTAGTAACCCAGGTGGTCGCCAAATGGGCCTTCGGGCAAACAGCGGTTCGGGTCGAGATAGCCGCTCAGACAGAAATCGGCCTCGGCGTAGATCGGTAGTCGGCTTTTTTTGCGGTCGACGATCATCGGGACGCGCCGTCCACCGAGGATTCCGGCGAACAACAATTCGCTCAACCCCTCGGGCATCGGCATGACCGCCGCGAGCGTCATTGCCGGAGCGCCGCCGACGAAGGCATTGACCGGCAGTGGTTGCCCCTGTTCGAGGGCCGCCTGATGGTGCGCGGCGATTCCCCGGTGCAGTTGGTAATGGAGGCCGACCTCATGGTTCGTTTGGTATCGGCCGCCGGAGAGTTGCACCCGATACATTCCGAGGTTCGATCGCACGAGCCCCGGCTGACGTGGGTCTTCGGTATAGACTTGCGGCAACGTGACGTACGCCCCGCCGTCGTCGGGCCAGGAAATCAACTGGGGCAATTGGTCGACGGTCGTTTCACACTGGAGGACCGGTCCGCGGCGGACCTTTTTCGGCAAGGCGTGCCAGGCGTGCCACGGCGAGCTGCCGTAACGCAGCGGGTGGCGCATCAGTTCCATCGGGTCGGTCTGGAGCCGGATCAACCGTTGGAGCGCGTCGAACGTGTGGCGAAACAGGTAGCGGGCCCGCTCCAACGTGCCGAACAGGTTGCCCAGCATCGAAAAGCGGCATCCGCGGACGTTCGTAAAGAGCATCGCCGGGGCGGCGGCTGCAAACGCGCGACGTTGGATCTCGGCTATTTCCAACCGCGCGTCGATCTCTGCGTCGACGCGGATCAACTGGCCGGTCGTTTCCAGATCGGCGACCACGTCGCGTAACGAACGATAGGTCATGGGGCAATCCGAAAGGGCCTTGAAAAAGGGGCGGTTTCAGGAAACGCAGTTATCGAAAGCCTGATTATTTTTCCAGGCCGTACTGTTTTAATTTTTTGTAAAGTGTGTTGCGGTTGATCCCCAATCGGGCGGCCGCTTTGATCTGGACCTGATCGCAATGCGTCATTATCTGGGCGATCAGTTCCCGCTCGACCCGATTGACCACCTGGGCGAACAGGGCGTCGGCATCGGGACCGGCGGCCGCGATTCCCTCAGCGACCAGCGAGCCGGTCAGCGCGTCGAGGTCCATTTTCCGTCCGATTCGCGGACGCTGCCGACCGAGAACCGTCTCGGGCAACAGGTCGACCGTCAGTTCGTCGCCCGGCGCCAAGACGATCGCCCGCTCGATATAGTTTTGCAGTTCTCGGACGTTCCCCGGCCAGTCGTAATCTTGCATCGCGGCCATCGCGTCGGCCGAGATATGAGGCACGTGCCGTTGGTTCTGCTCGTTGTAGATTCGTATAAAGTGACCGATTAACTCGGGGATATCCTCACGCCGTTTTCGCAACGGGGGCACGTAGATCGTAATGACGTTGAGCCGATAATAAAGGTCTTCGCGGAACCGGCCCATTTGGATTTCATCCAACAGGTCCCGGTTGCTGGCGGCGATCGTTCGCGTGTCGACCCGGATCGTCTGGGTGTCGCCGACCCGTTCGAATTCCTTTTCCTGCAGGACGCGAAGCAGTTTGACCTGCAATTTGGGTGTGGTCGAATTGACTTCGTCGAGAAAGATGGTCCCCGTGTGGGCCGCTTCGAAACGGCCGATCCGGTTGGCTACCGCGCCGGTGAACGAGCCGCGGACGTGGCCGAACAGTTCGCTTTCCAAAAGGTTCTCGGCCAACGCGCCGCAGTTGACTCGAACGAACGGACCGCTGCCGCGCGGGCTGAGTCGGTGGATCGCGCTGGCGATCAGCTCCTTGCCCGTCCCGGTTTCGCCCATCAATAACACCGACGCGTTCGACTGGGCCACCTGACGGGTCAGTCGATAGACTTCCTGCATCGCCGGGCCCGAACCGATCAGTTCGGGAGTCGGCGGTCGGTTTTCGTCGCTTATTGATATCTGCATGGTTTTTGATGTTCGCAAAAGTAGTAAGTCCTCATTTTGTGGTTTTACTCCGAAAAACCGGGCTCCTGGTTGGGAGCCCTCGGTTCACTACTTATGCGAGGCTCAATAATGATCCTCATGCAGCCGCAAATGCGCCTGTGCCGGGCGGATTTGATCCATTGCGAACACCGAAAGGTTCATTGGTAATGCAACCCTCGATAAAACGTAGGACATCGGCTTTACTTTTTCGCGTTCTTTCCTTCGAGACAGTCCAAAATCCTCGAGAGGATTTTTTGCGTCTCTTGGTCGAGGTTCGCACTGGCGTTGTAGCGGTCGAACTGCAACAGGATCTGGTCGGTTGTCAGGAGGATCCCGTTTTCGGCCACATGATTTTCGAAACCGGCCAAAGCGATCTGACGAATTTCCAGCGGAAGGACCGTTCGGCTGGCCATGTCGACCAACTGGACCTGGGCCGTGGCGGTCGGACGGTTTTGTAAAATGCGAACCGACGCCCGGGTCAGGTCGGGCAACAACGCGGCCCGCGCGGCGGCCTCCTGGACCCCACGCAACGGGAAGACCTTTCCTCGCGCTTCGGCCAGACGGCCCAACCAGCCGATTGCCCGGACCGCTTGCATCAGACGCGCCTCGGACGAGACGATTCCTCGTGCCGAGAGGCCGGTCAGTTTTTCGATCTGCCAGTCGATCCCCTCCGCGTCGGCCGGGGGCGGGAGGACCAATACCAGCGGGTCCACCTCCGCGGTCCGGCGGGCCTGGGCCAGTTGGTCTTCGAGGCCCACGAGTCCGACCCCCAACGCGGCGGTCCGGCCGTCCTGACGCATCGCCTGCATCAAAAGCGGAAGCAGCGGTTTGAGGATCGTCGTATCGACATAGACTAAGGTGTAATCGGCCCGTGCGGTCAGCTTTTCCATCATCTCGCGCCCGGTGATCGCCCGGTCGACTTCCCACTGACGCTCGGCCAGAAAACCGGCGATCCGACGGTTCGACGCGTTGTTCCCGCCGGCGACCATCGCTCGGTTTGCGCCGGTGGCGGAGGCCAAGAAAACGATCGACTCGGTCACGTAGCTGGCGCCGGGGAACGGTTTTTGCGGATTTAAGTTCATGATCGCCTCGCAGGCGACGAAGCGAAGCCGTCGGTCGGCTGCGCGGACCGCGCGGACCAGAGGAGCCGGTTGGTTTTTCTTATCGGCCGCGAGGATCGCTTTCGCGCGGGCCGGTCCGAGTCGTTCGAAAATCTTCGCCGCCGCGATCGCCGCGGGTACTCGGTTTTCCCGCAGGGCCGTTTCCATGGCGGTTCGCAACGGCCCGACACCAAACTCCGACGCGCGGGCCGCCGGGCTGTTGGCCGAGAGTTCCAGCGGCGCGTCCCACGCCGAGGTCTGTCCGGCCAGTTGCAAAAGGGTCACGAGGTAAAGCTGTCGGGCCGTCTCGTTGGACGGGTCGATCGACAACGCGTCGGCGGCCAGTCGCAAGGCAATTCGTGTAGCGGCCTGGGGGGCCGGATAGGCGGTGGCGACCGGGGTGTTTTTCTCGGCGTCCCAGGTCCAAACGGTCGCGTTCCCGTCGACGTCGACCGGCAACGAGACCCGGCCGTCGAGGTAGTTTCGTGTGGTTTCGATTAATAAATCGAAGACTTGATCTTGGCTCGGCTGTCGACCGACCATCTTTCGCAGCGCCGTACGGGCCGCCTGACGAACTTCGGCCGGACTTTCGGGCGAAGCGTAGGCCCCCAACAGATACAGGGCCCGGTTCTTCGCGCCCAGATCGGTTCCCAGCTCGGCCAAAACGCCGATCGCTTCGACACGAAGTCGCGGCTCGGGCGATTGTAGTGCGCCGACCAAGGGGCCCAAGGCGTCGCGGCCCAGGTAGTCGAGCATCATCCGGACTTGCGGGGCCAGTTCCTTTTGATCCGAATCGGCCAAGACAGTCAGGAGCGGACCGACTGCCGCCGGACCGGCTTCACGCAGCCCGGCCACCGCGCGGGCTCGCTGGTCTTCGGAGGCCTCGGCCAGTTGGCCGATCAGTCGGTTGATCCGCTCGGGGCTTCGCAGTCGATTTTCGACGGCGGCCAAGACGGCCTCGGCCAGTTGGGCCCCTTCCGGCGCGATCGCCTGGTTGGCTTTGAGTCGGGCGAACGGGGCCGCGGTAAGTCGCTGGCCCAGATCGGCCAGCGTCACTTCATCCAGATTGGCTTCGATCAGTTGTCCAAGAAGCTTGCGGGCCGGGCCCGGTTCGTCCATCTCGGCCAAAATCAGTGCGACCCGGGCGATCGCCTCGGGCGTTTTGGGCTCGGTCGCCAGCAGGGCTACGGCCGACGCGCTTTTGGGGGTGAAATCGGTCTGGTCGGCTTGGCCCTCTTCAAACGGAGACGCGTCAGAAGCGTCCGACGGGGCCGGTTTTTCTTGCGCCGGTTTCTCTTGCGCAAAGACTTCTTGCGCAAAGGGGTAGTTCAACGGTCCGACGGCCAGGCCGAACGTCAACAGGAAGAGGAAAGCGGTCGTCGCGCCGTGACGGAGTTGGTCTTGAAAACGGGCTCTTCTCATCGGTTCCCTTTTTTTATTCTTTTGTCGCGAGTCGTTCTTTCCAGCGGGCGATCTGGTGTCGGACCTGGTCCGGCCCGGTCGAGCCGTAGCTCTTCATCGCCGCGACGGCCCGGGGGACGCCGAGTACCTCGTACACCGTCTCGTCGAGTTCGGAGTGGATCGCGCGGAACTCGTCCAGGGCCAGTTCGGCAAGTGGGACCCCTTTCTTGCGAGCGACGCCGACCAGACGTCCGATCAGGCCGTGGGCCGTTCGCTGCGGGATGCCGCGTCCGATCAGGTACTCCATCAACGTCGTCGCGTCGAGGTAGCCCTGGTCGAGTCGTTCGGCGATCGTCGCTCGATTGAGTTCGGCTCCGGCGATCAACGGGGCGGCCAACTCCAACGACATCTCGACCGTGTCGAACGAATCGAACAGCGGCGGCTTATCCTCTTGGAGGTCGCGGTTGTAGGCCATCGGCAGCCCCTTGATCAGGACCAAAAGGGCCTGCAGGTTGCCGACCACGCGGGCCGTCTTGCCGCGGATCAGTTCCAAAACGTCCGGGTTGATCTTCTGCGGCATGATCGACGAGCCGGTGCAGAACGCTTGCGGCAAGGTCAAAAATCCAAACTCGGCGGTCGACCAGAGTATCCACTCCTCGGCCCAGCCGCTGAGGTGCTCGGCGATCAACGTCAACGTGAAGGCCGACTCGACCAGGAAATCCCGGTCGCTGGACGTGTCGAGACTGTTTTCGGTGACCCCGTCGAAACCGAGTCGCTCGGCCACGTCGTGCCGGTCGATCGGCAGACTGGTTCCGGCCAACGCGGCCGCGCCAAGGCTCAGGACGTTGACTCGTCGTCGGGCGTCGGCCAGACGTTGTCGGTCGCGCTCGAATTTTTCGCAGTAGGCCAACCAGTAGTGCGGCGCGAGGACCGGTTGGGCCCGTTGGAGGTGGGTGTAGCCTGGCAGATAGACGTCGAAGTCGGCCTCACACCGTCCGACCAACGACGCTTGCACGGCGACCAGACGCTGGTCGATCCGGTCGATCGCCTCGCGAATCCAGAGCCGGATGTCGGTCGAGACCTGGTCGTTGCGGCTGCGGCCGGTGTGCAGTTTTCGTCCGACGTCGCCGATCCGTTCGATCAGGGCCCGTTCGATATGCATATGGATATCTTCCAGCTCGATCCGGTATTCGAACTGCCCGGACTCGATCTGTTCGCGGATCGACTGAAGGCCCCCCTCGATCTGGGCGTACTCGTCGTCGGTCAAAAGGCCCACTTTCGAGAGCATTTGGGCGTGGGCGATCGAACCGCGGATATCCTGGTCGTAAAGTCGCTGGTCGAACCGAATGCTTTCGGTGAACTGTTCGACCCGTCGGTCGGTGGGCACGTCGAAGGTGCCGCCCCAAGCTTTTTCCGTCACGGCGTCCTCAAATTTTTTGGTAATACGTATTTTAAAGGGGAAAACGGGCCTTGGCGGGCCGTTTTGCAGGCAATTTAATCACGAGTGCTTAAAAAAAAGGCACGGTGCCCGAGAAATATCCCTCCATTGTACCATCCAGGAAAAACCGTGCCAGTCGGAGGGGGGATTTCCGACGACCAAGTCCCACAGGTTTCAGCCGAATATCGGCTAAAAGATTTTGAACTTTTTATAAATCATTTCCATATAAGCATTTGTGACGTAAAGCCATTCTTATGGGGGGTGTAAAATTAAATCGGATTCATTGACATCGTCTTTATTTGATTTAATTTTAAATGAAAGTGTTTGTTAACATTTGGTCCGTTGTGTGAAACTTCTTCTGGAGAGAGATGTTATGCCGTACAAAAAGACCTTTTACCCCGAAAGTCGGTTTGGCGGTTTTTCGGACATCGATGGGACGATGGTTTTTTATAATCGGGTCAATGCGTTGCTCGATCCGTCTTATACGGTTTTGGATGTCGGATGTGGAAGGGGCGAATATCAAGACGATCCCGTAGCCATACGCCGTGGTCTTCGCGTTTTTCAGGGGAAGGTGGAAAAGGTCGTCGGGATCGATGTCGATAAGGGGGCCCAAGAGAATCCCTTTTTGGATGAGTTTCATTTACTCGATTCGAAACGCTGGCCTATCGATGAGAAGTCGGTGAATATGGTCGTTTGTGACAATGTTTTGGAGCATGTTGAAAATCCTCCTCAGTTCTTTTCTGAAATGCGCCGGGTGTTGAAAGATGAAGGGTGTTTTTGTATCCGAACTCCGAATGCTTGGAGTTACATCTCTCTAGCTGCGAGGATGATTCCGAACAAGTTTCATTCTCGAGTGACTCGATTTGCCCAAAATGGCAGGAAGGAAGAAGACGTTTTTCCCACCTTGTATCGATGTAACACGGTTGGACGAATGAAATCCATGGCAAAAAAACACGGTTTTGAATCGGTGGTCTACAGTTATGAAGCGGAGCCGTCCTATTTGGCATTTTCGAAAATTGCGTACGGTCTCGGGAAGCTTCATCAGAAATACGCCCCCCGTTTCATGAAGCCGGCCATCTTCGCCTTCGGGCAAAAGGTCGAAAATTGAGTAACAGAAACTGTTACGGTAAAGTGAATTGGAGTAATTTTAACAACTCAAAATTCAATGTAAAAAACACGACCGCCTTAAGCGGTTTTTCATGGGAGCTTTCGGTAGCTTTAGCCGTTTCAACTTCCTTCTCAAGTAGAGGCGTAAACAGTAGGGGCAGTTGGTCAAATGAAGGCTTTTATTAAGCAATTGGTTATTAAAGGTGTCCATCATGTTCTAAGCACTTTTAGTTTAATGGTGCCTAAATGGAATCAGGCGGTTCTTTTCTCTGCTTGTGAGGACTCGACCATTGCGGTCGCGAATGGACTTTTAGACTATCCGGTCCGACGAGTCTATGTTATTGTCAGGCACCAATCATCCGGTCGTCATCCAGATCTTTCCGACGAAATCCGATTGGTCAAACGCAACTCCTTCAAGGCCTTCTGGCTGTTGCTTTCGAGTCGCTATGTGTTTTTCACTCATGGACTGACCAGGCGACCTACCCCATCAAGCCAAACTACAGTGAACCTTTGGCACGGCGTTGGCTTCAAGTCGATTGGCCGTCTAAACGGAGGCGCTTCAATTCCCGCCGACTGGTCTGTGGTGACCGGTGAAGTTTATAAAGATATTCACAGCCGCGCGTTCGGAGTTCCGATCGAAACGGTAGTCACTCCCGGATTGCCGCGCAACGATCGGCTTTTTCTTTATGCCGACCAAAAGGGGCAAGTGCTAAGCCAAGCCAAGATTCAAAGCCATTTTGACAAGGTCCTTTTTTGGTTGCCAACCTATCGGGACCATCCTGGCGGTAAGGAATCGAAAAACGACGCTTCCGCAGAGAATGTGTTTTACTTGCCCGGTTTCGACATCGAAAGGTTCAACCGATTTTTGGTCGAGCGAAACACGTTGTGTCTGGTCAAGCCCCATCCTCTCGCTCCGAAAAGAGACTTTGAATCGATATCGAACCTTCGGTTTATCGACGATCAATGGATTTCGCAACGCCAATTGACGTTGTATATGCTGGTCGCCATTTCCGACTGTTTGATTTCCGACATCTCTTCGGTGATGGTCGACTACTGTCTTCTCGACCGGCCTATGCTCGTTATGATGACCGATCTCGACCATTATGCCCAATCAAGGGGTGTTACCCTTTCGCCCATTCGGCAATGGCTCCCAGCAAACGTCCTTGAAAAGACGGAGGATTTTTTACCGGAGCTAGACAGGATTCTCCAGGGTCGAGACGGCTCAAGAGAAAAACGACACCAGCTGACCGAAAAGTTTTTCACTATCCCTGCCGACGGAGCTACCGAGAGACTTTTGGATATCGTTTTTGAGAAAGCCAAAGTGGGCGAGTCCGGTAATTGATTCATGAAATGTTTGTGGATAGACGATTTTCGGCTATTGCAATCGGCATTATTTGGATAATCGGTCATCGAAGCCACCTTCCAATGGGCTATATTTAAGAAGCGGTTTAGCCCTCTTTGTAAAGTCGCGGTTTTCTCTACGGAAAGCGAAGCGAATTGATGTCGTCGAACCTTTCTCCAGGCCCGCCTGTTGGCCCGCCAATTGGTCCGTTTTTGCATTTGGAAAACGTTGATAAAACGTTCTTCATGGGAGATGTCCAGGTCGAGGCCCTGGCGGGGGTTTCGCTTGAGATTCATGACGGGGAGTTGTTGGCGGTCGTGGGGCCCAGCGGTTCGGGCAAATCGACCCTGTTGAATCTGATCGCCGGGATGGATCGGCCCAGTGGCGGGACGGTCCGGTTTCGTGAAGAAAATATCGGGACCTTTTCCGACTCTCAGCAGACCGACTATCGACGTGAGCGGGTCGGTTATGTCTTTCAGTTCTACAATCTGATCCCCAGTCTGACGGCGTTGGAAAACGTTCTGATTTCGACCGAGCTGAGCCGAGACCCGATGTCGCCCGAAGAGGCCTTGCGTCTGGTCGAGCTGACCGATCGGGGGGACCATTTCCCGTCGCAGCTCTCCGGCGGCGAACAGCAGCGGGTCGCCATTGCCCGGGCGCTGGCGAAAAACCCGGAGTTGATCCTCTGCGACGAGCCGACCGGGGCGTTGGATTTTACGACCGGCAAACGGGTCTTGCGAGTCTTGGTCGACTTGAACCGGAAGTTCAACAAGACGATCCTGATCATCACCCACAACAGTGCGATCGCGAAAATAGCCGATCGGGTTGTCCGGCTGCGTAGCGGTCGGATCACCCAGGTCGAGACCAACGCCCGGCCGATCCCGCCGGAGGAGGTCGTCTGGTGATGCGGGTCCTGGATCGCAAACTGTTGCGCGAGTGCCGTCGGTCGTGGGGCCTGTTGCTGACGATCACGCTGGTTGTCACGGTCGGTGTGGCTTGTTATGTCTCGTTCGGCACGACTTACCGTAACCTCCAGCAGGCCAAGCAGCGGTTTTACACCCAGTGTCGGATGGCCGACTTTTGGGTCGATGTGAAAAAGGCCCCGCTGGCCGAGCTGGATCGGGCGGTCCGGTTGCCCGGCGTCGCGGCAACCCGGTCGCGGATGAGCGAGTATGTCACGATCGGACTGCCAAAGGTCCAGCGGCCGCTCAATGGGTTGGTCCTCTCGTTGCCCGACCGACGCGAGGAGGTGGTCAACGATATTGTGCTGAAAAAAGGGGGCTATTTTTCCCCCCAACGCCAAAACGAGGTGATCGTCAGTGACGAGTTCGCCGAGGCTTACCGTCTGGCACCAGGCGACACGATCGAGGTGGTGCTGAACGACCGGCACGAGGAGTTGATCCTTGTCGGCACGGCGATCAGCAGTGAGTTTGTCTATATGCTGGCTCCCGGCGCGATGGTCCCCGACGCCAAGCGGTTTGGGGTGCTTTACCTGAAAAAAAGTTTCGCCGAAGAGGCGTTCGACTTTCAGGGAGCGGCCAACCAGTTGGTCGGGCGGCTTTCCTTTGACCAGAAAGAGCCGGTCAAAAAAATCCTCGATCGGATCGAGACCTTTTTGGAGCCGTACGGCGTGATCACCACGACGCCACTTGCCGACCAGGCGTCGAACAAGTACCTTTCGCAAGAGATCGAGGGTCTGCGCGCGTTTGCGATCTTCATGCCGATCGTTTTTTTGGCCGTCGCCGCGTTGATCCTCAATGTCCTGATGACCCGAACGGCCCAGCAGCAGCGGACGGTCATCGGGACGCTCAAGGCGTTGGGCTATTCGAACGCGACGGTGTTTGTCCACTTTTTGAAGTTCGGTCTGGCGATCGGGCTGGTCGGCGGGCTGTTGGGATCGGTTTTGGGGCACCTGTTTTCGCAAGGATTGACGGCCGAATACCGTAAGATTTTCATCTTTCCCGAGTTAATGAACGAGTTTTCCCTTTCGCACCACGCGCTCGGTATGGCGGTCAGTCTCCTTTGCGCTCTGACCGGGTCGCTGTACGGGGCGTATCAGGTGCTTCGACTTCAGCCGGCCGAGGCGATGCGACCGCGACCGCCGCGAAAAGGCCACGCGGTCCTGCTCGAACGGTTTTCGCTTTTTTGGAACCGGCTCGGCACGACGATGCGGATGAGTCTGCGGAACGTGTTTCGCAATCGGATGCGGACCGTTACCGGCGTGATGGCCGCCTGCCTGGGTGCCGGGCTGTTGCTGGACGGGTTCATGATGGTCGCGGGGACCTATTACCTGATGGACTTTCAGTTTAAATGGACGCGGCAGGCCGACATGGAGCTGACCTTCCGCCATCCGGTCTCGTTCGAGGCCCTGGACGAGGCGTCCCGGTTGCCGGGGGTTGACCGGGCCGAACCGGTTTTGACGACCGCGTGTCACTTTATTGCCGGGCCGTACCGTCGCAAGTTGGCCGTCATGGGGCTGGCCAAAGAGGCCCGGTTGACCGTTCCTCGCGATACCGAGGGACACCCGATCGCGATCCCGGACGAGGGGCTTTTGATGAGCGCGAAGCTGGCACGGCTCATGCACGTGACGGTGGGGGACCGGATTGTGGTGCGGCCGGTCGAAGGGTTGCGTGAGGCGCACGAGGTGGAGGTCAAGCGCCTGGTTGACGGCTATTTGGGGACGGCCGTCTATGCCAACTTGGATTGGTGGAGTCGGACGTTGGGCGAGGAGCCGATCTTAAACGGGGTCCAACTGGCGTTGGACGGAAACCTCGCTTCGGAAAAACGGCTCTACCGCGAACTCAAAGAGATCCCGACCCTCCAGGCGACCGCCTCGCGTCATGACATGATCCGGACGATGGAAGAGACCTTTATGGCGGTCCTGAACGTGTTCATCGGCATTTTCGTGCTGTTCACGGCGGTCGTCTTTTTCGGCAGTATTTTGAACGCCTCGCTGGTCTCGTTGGCCGAACGTCAAACGGAAACGGCCACGTTGCGGGTCCTCGGTTACGGTCCGTGGCAGGTGGGGCGGGTGTTTTTGTATGAAAGCGTCTTGGTCAACGCGGTCGGAATCTTGTTGGGGCTGCCGGTCGGTTACCTAATGACGCTGGGGGTGGCGATGGTGTACGACACCGAGCTGTTTCGGTTCCCGGTCGTCTGTCCCCTCTGGTGTGTCGTGGCGACCGTTTTGTTCGGCGCGGCCTTTACTATTTCGGCCCACCTGTTGGTCCAACGCCAGATCCATCGCCAGGATTGGCGTGACGCACTGTTGACGAAAAACGAGTAAACGTAAAAAAACCCTGTTCGGAGTCAATCTCAAGAAAACCGGCCGCGTGAGATAAAATTTTTTGATGTCGGCATGGCCAATGAACCTTGCTCTGTCGCAAATGCGCCTGTACCAGGCGGATTTGCTGATTTTCCAGCGTGGAAAGATGGATTGGCAATGCGGCCCTCAATTAAGTAAGAGGATTCGTGCGATGAAACGAACGATTTGGATACTTGTCATCGTCGGATTTGCCGTTGGGTTCGGGCTTTGGCTTGCCCTGCGGCCGGGGATTCCGGTCGAGACGACCCCGGTGGTCCGCGGGATGGTGGACGAGTATGTCGACGAACGGGGCAAGACCTGTTTGCCGAAGACGTTTCTGGTGACGATGCCGTTTTCCGGCCGGGTCGAGGCGATCCCGCTGGTCGAAGGTCAGCCGGTCAAAAAGGGCCAGGTGGTTGCGCGGATCGTGCCGATCGATCCGGAGCTGGATGTCCGTCAGACGCGGGCCAGCGTCGGCCATCTGGAGGCGGCGATCGAGGAGAACGCGTTTATCGCCGTGGAAGAGACGGCTCACACCCAGGCGGAGAAATTCGCCGACTCGATGCAGCACACCGTCAAAGCCTCGTCGGCGCGTGTCGACGCCGGTCGAGCCGAATTGACTTACGCGCAAAAGCATAAGGAGCGGATCCATAAGCTTCGGGACGAAGCGGCCGTTTCGGGCGAGGCGCTCGATCAGGCCGACCGGAACTATTCGCAGGCGATCGCCAACCTGCGTCAGGACCAGTTGGTCTACTCGGCCGTCCAGGCGTTCCAGGCGGGGACCGACCTGTTGCCGACGATGGTGCAAAAGTGGATCGATCGCAAGAGTCTCACCGGCGACGTCCTGAAAAAACAATTGGCCGAGGCCCAGGTCGTGTTGGAGGAGGCCCAGGTGGCCCAGCGGCGCGGGACGATGAAAAGCCCGATCGACGGGGTGGTTCTCAAGCGGCTGGTCAGCAACGAACGGTTTCTTCCGGCCGGAAAGATCCTTTTGGAGTTGGGCAACCTGGACGATCTGGAAGTGGAGGCCGAGGTTTTGACGCTCGACGCGGGGAATGTCAAACCGGGCGATCCGGTCGAGATCTACGGCCCGGCGATCGGCACGAAACCGGTTCGCGGCGCGGTGCGACGAATTCATCCGGCCGGTTTTACCAAACTCAGTTCGCTCGGGGTCGAGCAGCAACGGGTCCGGGTCGTTATCGGCTTCGAGCCGGAGGAGATCAAGCGGCTTTATTCCAAGCGGCATTTGGGGGTCGGCTATCGGGTCCGCGCACGGATCGTCACCTCGCGGGCCGACGACGTTTTGCTCGTTTCCCGTTCGGCCTTGTTTCGTAACGAACAGGGGGCCCATTGCGTCCTGGTCGTCCGCGGCGGCCGGATCGCCACGGCGCCGATCGAGACCGGGCTGATGAACGACGAGTTGGTCGAGGTCCGCTCCGGACTGGCCGAGGGGGACTCGGTCGTCACAATCCCCGACAATCGGCTTGAAGTCGGGACGCGTGTTGAAATGGTGCCGTAAAAAATTCCTCCCTCAAACGGTTTCTTTCTCTGTGCGCGGCGACTTCGACCCTTTTTTCCTCCGTGGGGATGGGCTACAATAACGGACCGTTTTCTTTGCCGCTTTGGAACGCACTTTTAGGGGCCACGCCTCGCCCCGGAGAAAAACCGCTCGTGTCCACTCCCGAGAATCGACTTTTTCAAACCGACTGTATCGACGGCATGCGTCGGCTCGACGATGGTTCGGTCGATCTGGCGTTCGCCGACCCGCCGTTTAATATCGGCTACGAGTACGACGCCTACGACGATCGGCTCGAGGATGAAAAATATCTGGCCTGGACCCGGGATTGGATCGCCGAGGTGGTCCGCGTACTCAAGTCGGACGGGACCTTCTGGTTGGCGATCGGCGACGAATACGCGGCCGAGATGAAGGTCCTCATGCAACGCCAGCTGGGGCTGACCTGTCGCAGCTGGGTCATCTGGTACTACACGTTCGGCGTCCATTGCAAGGCGAAGTTCAGCCGGTCGCACGCCCATCTGTTCCATATGGTCAAGGACCCGAAAGCGTTCACGTTCAACTCCGACGCGGTTCGCGTCCCGTCGGCCCGACAATTGGTCTATCGGGACAAACGGGCCAACCCACGCGGCCGGATGCCCGACGACACGTGGATTCTTCGCCCGCAGGATCTGCCCGACGGGTTCGAGGCCGACGGCGACACCTGGTACTTTCCGCGGGTCTGCGGGACGTTCAAAGAGCGGGCTGGTTGGCACGGCTGCCAGATGCCCGAACAGCTGCTGGGCCGGATCATTCGCTCCTCGAGCAACGAGGGGGAACTGGTCCTCGACCCGTTCACCGGCAGCGGGACGACCCTGGCCGTGGCCAAAAAACTCGGTCGACGCTATCTGGGTTACGAGATGTCCGAAGCGTACGCCGAAGCGGCCCGGAAGCGTCTGAAAGCGATCCGCCCCGGCGATCCGCTCGAAGGGGCCCCCGAACCGCTCTCCAGCGCCCCAAGCACCGCCAAAGGGAAACGGCTCGGGTAACGCGGGAACCGGACCTGTCTCTTTTTTTCTCTCTTCCAATTGAAGAAATCGCTTTTAATGACCTATCAAACAGACGACACGATTGTGGCGGTCGCTTCTCCTCCGGGCGGCGCGGCGCGGGGGATGGTCCGGTTGAGCGGACCGGGGGTGCCGGCGTGTGTCGAGCGGCTGTTTGAACCGGGGGATTCCGCATCGCATGGGGCAGTCGAAAAACTACTTGCGACGGCGACCGGGCCGATCGTTTTGGATGGGGCGTTTCGTCTGGAGGAATTCAATCAGACGCTGCCGGGGGAATTTTACTATTGGCCGAACGGGCATAGTTACACGGGCGAGCCGGTCGCCGAGTGGCACACGTTTGGGTCGCCTCCGCTTTTGGACGCGGTCGTTCGGGCCTGTTGTCGCGAGGAAAACGTCCGGTTGGCCGAGGCCGGGGAGTTTACGCTTCGGGCCTTTTTGTCCGGACGGATCGATCTGACCCAGGCCGAAGCGGTTCTCGGCGTGATCGACGCGAACGATTCGTCGTCGCTGGATGTCGCCTTGCACCAGTTGGCCGGGGGGCTGGCCGGTCCGCTGCACGGTTTGCGAGATCGGCTGATCGATCTGTTGGGCCATCTGGAGGCCGGGTTCGATTTTGCCGACGAGGATATCGAGTTCATCTCATCCGACCAGTTGCGGACCCAGTTGGACGAGGCAATCGAACGGACCCGCACCCTGTCGGAGACGGTTCGCATGCGGGCCGACACCGCCGATCTGCCGCGGGTCGTCTTGATCGGACGGCCGAATACGGGAAAAAGCAGCCTTTATAATCGGCTGCTAGGGGAATCGGGGGCGATCGTCTCCGAATTGCCGGGGACGACCCGCGACTATCTGGCGGCCGAGGTCGAGCTGGACGAGGCCCGATTCCAGTTGATCGACACGGCCGGACAGGCCGAAAAGACGACCGATCCGCTGAACCGGTTGGCCCGCGACGTGGCCAGCCGCGCGAGCCAACAGGCCGAAATCCGGTTGCTCTGTCTCGACGCGACCCGACCGCTGGAACCGTGGGAACTGGCCCAATGGGAAGCGGCCGACTGGGAAGATACGATCGGCGTCTTGACCAAGATCGACCTTCTCGGGCCCGGCGCGCCGACGCCGATAGAAGAAGCCGGGGTAAGTTCCACGGTTCGGCTGATCGAGATGAGCAACCTCGACGGGCGCGGGATTGACTGGCTCCAGGCCGAACTGCGTCAAACCGTCTTGGAAGTCGGACGGGGCGGGGGATCGGTCGTGGCGACGACCGCCGTCCGTTGTGCCGAGGCACTGCGTCGCGCGAACGGCGCACTGGTCGAGGCTCGTGCGCTGGTTGACTCCGGGATGGGCGAAGAGCTTTTGGCCGCCGAAGTCCGACTGGCGCTCGACGAACTGGGCAAAGTAGCCGGGGCGGTCTACACCGACGATATCTTGGACCGGGTCTTCAGCCGGTTCTGCGTCGGGAAGTAATTCTTCTCTTGCGGACATTCCTCTTGCCAACACTCCGCTATCTTGGAATCCGTTCTTTTATCGGGCGGTTTGTCTTTTTTTGGTAAAACGATTTCTTAACCAAGGGTAAGGCCGATTCGACTTGTGATACTGTTTTAAAAAACTTAGAATGTCGGTGTGTAAGCGTCACGGAAAATTGGTTTTCAAGTCAGGCGGATGTTTTCTTGAAAACCGTGATTTTCTCTTCACCCGGTTTGTGAAATTACCAAAATGCACCGACGAAAAGTTCTCATTGCCGTTCTTGTAATAGTCACGTTTCTGCCAGGAATAGGTATTGCGTTGAAGCAGTCGGTTCGCGCGCATAACGCGAAGCATCTGAAAAGCCTCAATACCAAGGCGGAAAAATTTTATCTTAAGGGGAAATATCAAGAGGGAATTCCGATCGGCCAAAAGGCGCTTGATTTTGCGGAAAGAAGATTTGGACCGGATCATGACGTGACGGCGGCTCCTCTTACGAATCTGGCGAAACTCTACCATGCCGTGGGAAAATACTCCGAAGCGGAGCCCCTTTATGAAAGGGCTTTAAAAAATAGTCAAAAGTCGTTTGGCCCAAATCACGAGAACGTGGCGGTCGCGTTAAACAACTTGGCGCTTTTAAATTATGATAAAGGTGATATAAGTAAGGCCGAGCCGCTTTACGAGAAGGCCAAGACGATCTACGTGAAAAAAATGCGGACGAGCGATCCGAATTATGGGTTGGTGCTGAACAATTATGGATTGTTGGCATACTCGCAAGGGAAGTATGGAAAGGCCGAATCGCATTACAAAAGGGCCCTCGATGTTACCAAGAAAGTGTTAGGAGAGAATCATTCTCTGTATGCGACTACGCTAAATAATCTGGGAGTCTTGTATCAAGATCAACAGAAGTTTGCCGAGGCGGAACCGCTTTGTAAGAAGGCCTTGGAGATTCAGGAGAAAACTCTTTCTTCAGGCCATCCAGAGATAGTTTTGTCTCTCAATAACTTGGCCGAGTCGTATCGAATGCAAGGTAAATTCGCAGAAGCGGAACCGCTTTTTAAAAGAGCGCTTGCCTTTGGCCAGAAAAACCTTGGTACGGAGCATCCAGACCTTGCGATTACGCTGAATAACCTGGGTTTGTTGTATTATAATCAGGGGAAATGTGAAGAAGCGGAGTCCTTTTTTCAGCGTGTGCTGACGATTTGGGAGAAAAAACGGGACTCCGCGAACCCAAATTTTTCAGCC
Organism: Thermoguttaceae bacterium; assembly: GCA_963674475.2. GTDB lineage: Bacteria > Planctomycetota > Planctomycetia > Pirellulales > Thermoguttaceae > CAXXFQ01. Next base: position 105,547 of record CAXXFQ010000008.1, read on the forward strand.
GCTTTTTATAATTTGGGCGCGATTCATCAATTTAAAGGGGACTACGCGAAAGCCGAACATTTTTTTAGAAAATCGCTTGAAATCTGTGAGAAAGTTCTGGGGCCAGAGCACCAAGATGTTGCCAATTCCTTGAATAAACTTGGGCTGATTTATTATGAACAGGAGAATTTTTCCAAAGCCGAACCGCTTTATGAGAGGGCTTTGGCGATTCGTCAAAAAGCCTTAGGGGAAAAGCATGAGGATGTTGTCGTTTCGTTGAATAATTTGGGCTTTTTGTACTATTCTCAAGGGGAATTCGACCAAGCGGAACCCTTTTTTCAGAAGGCGATATCAATAGGTCGGGACGTGTTTGGCAAAAAAAGTGCCTCGGTGGCCACTCTTCAGGACCGGTTGGCCGAAATGTATTTTGATCAAGAGAAATACTCCGAGGCGGAATCGCTTTACCAAAACTCGCTTGCCATTCGTCAGGCGGTTTTGGGGGAGGAAAGCGACGAGGTTCTACTCTCGGTGCATAATCTTGCTTTACTGTCCCATGCCCAAGGGAATTTCGCGGAGGCGGAGTCTTTTTACAAAAAATCGTTGACGCTTGCCGGGAAATCGTTTGAAAAGGACCCGCTTGCGGTAGTTAGTGTCACCAAGGAACTCGTTTCGCTCTACACGGATCAGGAGAAATATGGCGAAGCGCAATCGTTATGCAAAACGTCTTTGGTGACATGGGAAAAAACGTTAGGGAAAGACCATTTGGAAGTCGCCCTGTTGCAGAATTGCTTAGGCGATATGTACTACGCCGAGGAAAAATACGATCTTGCCGAGCCGTTTTACGAGGAAGCTTTGGCGAGCTTGCAAAAAAGGTATAGTGAACCGCATTCAGATGTTGCCGTGGTCTCGGGCAATCTGGCCCTGGTTTATGAATTTCAAGGTAACTTCTCGGCTGCCGAACCGCTATATCAAAAGTCCTTGGCGATCGGTAAGGAGACTTTTGGCGAAGCGCACCCCTATGTGATTGGTACCATAGAATGTATGGCTGACTTTTATAGTAAGTTAGGGAAAAACGCTTTATCAAAAAGTTATTTTCAGCAGGCCAGGGCGATTCGAGAGAAGATGGGAGCGGTCGGGTTGCAAGGGGAAAAGGGTGGTCAGGTTGAGCGGGAATAGCCGTTTCGGCAGGGTGAAGGTCGCTTCGGGTGTTGAGGATCTCGATTTAACCGAAAGGGGGGAAGGAGCGGTTTTGACAGCCCGTCGTGGGAAGCATGATTCCAAGGAAGGCGTGACGTGGAGACGGGAAAACGCTTGGCGATTTGGCTTGGCCTCTCCTTTGAAAAGAGACGAAAAGGCTTAGCTGGGGGATGGCGAGAAAAAAATCGCCTCAAGCGGGACGGGTGAAAATCCGATAATCGCTCCGAATCCGTGTTGCCATTGCACTTGATAAAATGCCCGTTTTGCGTAAGATGGGTGCGTAATGCCCGATTGGGGCGGGGGGTGCTGGGCAGAGGCGGCGATGCAGTTGGTCTCGTCGCTTTCTGCGGAAAACGGATTTTTGGTTTATCGGAGCAGCTTTGGCCTTTCAAGAGCCGGATGTAATTCTACAGAGGGGTTCACGATAGCCTAAATGGGTCAGTTCGTACTTCCGATGTGGGAAAAATCGGTTTTTTGGCGTTATCAAGTGTAAAATGGCGGGGGAGTTGGTCGATGCTTCCGCAAAGTAACGTGGTATTACGACGGGAATTGCAAAGTACTAGGGGAAAAGTTAGAGAAAATTTCCCTATCCCCCTTGCATGGTTTGGCGAGGGGACTATATTAGGTGATTCTCGTACTTTGCCCGACCGGCTAGCGTAGCTCAATCGGCAGAGCAGCTGATTTGTAATCAGCAGGTTGTGGGTTCAAGTCCCTCCGCTAGCTTGAACACGATGCCTGCCGGTTAGTAATAGTGGCGGCGGCCGAATTGACGGTCGAGCCGGCCGGGGAAGAAGACGGGTTGAGCGATCGACCCGGGGCCTGGAGCTGGTCCGTATGGAGGGTCGGCCCGTTTGGAGAGGAGTCTCGTGGGATTAAGTCGAGATTCCAGCTTCATGAGGCATACAGGCTAAAGAAACGCGGTGCCGAATTTCGATTTTAGTTGTTTCGCCTTATTAAGGTGGCGGAAACTAGGTCGGGGTTATTGCGGGGGGTTTCCCGAGTGGTCAAAGGGGTCAGACTGTAAATCTGATGGCAGTGCCTTCGCAGGTTCAAATCCTGCACCCCCCATTTAAACGCGGTCAGGCGATAAGAGGAAAGAGCGACGTCGGAGACGTTGTTTTGCTGGGTCGCGTAAGGAATGCGTGAGCGAGTATGGGTATCGTTCCCGCCTGGCGTGAGTTAAACTCATGCGGGTGTAGCTCAATGGTAGAGCCACAGCCTTCCAAGCTGAAGACGAGGGTTCGATTCCCTTCACCCGCTTTGATCGGCCCTTTGTGGATTGGCCCTTTGCGGTGGTAAGAGGCCGACTGCTGCTGTAGCTCAGTTGGTAGAGCGCGTCCTTGGTAAGGACGAGGTCATGGGTCCGAATCCCATCAGCAGCTTTTGTATCACGAGACGGTGTCCTTCGGAAAAGTGAAGGGCGAATCGTGTTATATATAGTGCATGTTTTTGGAACTCTATTTTTGTTACGTTTAATCGACGCAGGGAGTTAGCATGGCCAAGGAAATATTCCAAAGAACTAAACCCCACGTCAATGTGGGCACGATTGGCCACATTGACCATGGCAAGACCACATTGACGGGAGCTATCCTGGCTGTCCAGGGCGCCAAAGGCCTTGCCAAATCGAAGACTTACGCCGACATCGCCAAGGGTGGTACGGTCCGTGACCAGACGAAGACGGTGACCATTGCGGTCGCGCACGTCGAGTATGAAACGGAAGGTCGGCATTACGCTCACATTGACTGTCCGGGTCACGCCGACTTCGTGAAGAACATGATCACGGGTGCGGCACAGATGGACGGAGCGATCTTGGTGGTTTCGGCCGCAGACGGTCCGATGCCGCAGACGCGAGAGCACGTCCTTCTGGCTCGTCAGGTGAACGTTCCCCGTTTGTGCGTGTTTCTTAATAAGTGCGACTTGGTCGACGACCCCGAATTGCTCGAGTTGGTCGAGATGGAAGTCCGCGATCTGTTGAGTGAATACGGTTTCCCCGGGGATGATGTCCCGGTCGTTTACGGGAATTCGCTGGGTGCGTACAACAACCCGGCCGATCCGGAAGCTTCGAAGTGCATCGGCGAGCTGATGGACGCGATCGACTCTTACATTCCGGAACCGGAACGTGAGTGCGACAAGCCGTTCATGATGGCGATTGAAGACGTTTTCTCGATTGAAGGTCGTGGTACGGTTGCGACCGGTCGTATTGAGAAGGGCGTGATTCACACCGGTGATGAAGTTGAACTCGTCGGATTCTCGGAGGAATCGCGCAAGATCGTTTGTACGGGCGTGGAAATGTTCCAGAAGACGCTCGACGAAGGTCAGGCCGGCGACAATGTCGGTTGTCTCTTGCGTGGTGTCAAGCGAGACGAAATTGAGCGTGGTCAAGTTTTGGCCAAGCCGGGTTCGATTACGCCGCATACCGAATTTGAAGCGGAAGTTTATGTCCTCTCGAAAGAGGAAGGTGGTCGACATACGCCGTTCTTTAGTGGCTATCGTCCGCAGTTTTACTTCCGTACGACCGACGTCACTGGTTCGGCGAACCTTTTGGGTGATGCTGAAATGTGCATGCCGGGCGACAATGTTCGAGTGCAGATCACGTTGATCTCGCCGATCGCGATGGAAGAAAACGTTCGTTTCGCCATTCGTGAAGGTGGACGTACTGTCGGTTCAGGCGTTGTGACGAAAATTATCAAGTAGCTCAATTCAACTCAACTGAATTGGCGACTGAGAGATAAAAAAGACCTGAAGAAGTTCGCCTTGGAAGAGGCGGACTTCTTTGCGGGTTGAAAAAGTGATGAAACAAGTGCAGGGGTGTAGCTCAATTGGCAGAGCACTGGTCTCCAAAACCAGGGGTTGAGAGTTCGATTCCCTCCGCCCCTGCCATTTTTTACCCAGTTGAAGGCCCATGTCGAAGGTGAGTGCGGGACGTGGGTCGGATGCGTTTAGACGGCGAGCTTCAAGGTGGTCGACGTCTTAAGCGGTGGTTGAACAAACGTAGATCCTATTGACTGACGAAGTCGAGAAGAGTCCCTTGACGATTAAAAAAGGGAGTCGACATGTTGGATGGATCTGAGAAAACATTGGTTTTCGATGGGTTTGTATTTGGCTCCGATTTAAGCAGGGATAGAAACCGAGAGTAAGCTTGCCGGGCGTCGATTAGACGGCGTCAGCCAAAAAAGACGTGGGGGATGTTTCACCGGTGAGCGAATTAATACGAGAAATGGTACGGACTGGCATCTATAAAAGAAGCCAGGGACGTATTTGCCGACAAGTAACCTTTGCTGTTTTTGCGATTATTATCGCAATGGGCCTCTTTCGGTTGTCGCTGATATTGGTCGAATATGGCCAGTCGGTGCAGTATGGGGTTCCTGCCGGGCTTTTGTTGGTCGGTTGGTGGTGCTCTTTTCGATTGGTTAACATGCCTTCGTTTGCCGATTTTTTGATTGCGGTTGAAGCGGAGATGAATAAGGTTTCCTGGCCCAGTCGGCAGGAATTGTTTCGCGGATCGTTGGTTGTTTTACTAACGATGTTTTTTCTGGCCGCGATGCTCTTTTTGTTTGACGCGGTGTGGAAGATCTTGTTTACCTACTTGGGGATAACCGGATAGGAAGATCTATCGTAAGGTTGGTCGTCAAGGTGGCGCACGGAAGGGTATCCGTGCGAAGTGAAAAGCCGTACGACGCAAAAGAGGATGTGACGCGTGACAGACGAGTTCGATAAAGCAATACCTGAGACTCCTGAATCGGAAGATTCTGTAAGCGATTCCGAAGGGAACGTGGAGGAAGCTTCCGTGAACGCGGAGGATCAAGGGGATTCGGAAGCGAAGCTCGAGCAGGAGTCCTCGATTGAATCGGAGTCGACTCCTGAACCTGAAGAGGAGCAGAAGTCCGATTTGATGCAGTGGTATATTCTCAAGGTTCAGAGTAACCGAGAGGATTCGATTAGTGAAGGACTTCGGCGTCGCGTGGCAATTGCCGGTTTGGATCGATTCTTCGGAGATGTGATCGTTCCGACCGAGAAGGTTACTGAAGTTAAAGGCGGACGGAAGCGAGTGGTGAAGCGAAAGCTTTATCCCGGGTATATTGTCGTTCACATGGAAATTAACGACGATACGTGGTTTCTGGTACGTGAAACGCCAGGTATTGGTGATTTTACGGGGGCTGCCGGCAATCCAACTCCCATGTTGCCTCATGAAGTCGATCGAATCCTTGCCAGACAAGAGCAGAAGACGGAAGAAGCGCCGAAGCTCAAGATTGGATTTAAAATTGGCGATCGGGTGAAGATCAACGAGGGAACGTTCGAGAATTTTGAAGGCGAAGTGGAGACGATTGACGATACTAGCGGTCGCGTGACGGTGATGATCAATATTTTTGGTCGAAGTACGCCGGTAGAATTGGAATATTGGCAAATTGAGGCCCTTTAGGCCTCGTCAAATCCATTTTGAGTTGGTATAATCGATCTTTTTTCAGCTTAGAATCATAACGAGGTTCGCGTAGGAGCGGTTTTTATGCCGCGAATACTACGCTGGAGCATTAGTGTATTAAATTATGGCAAAACAACTGGTAGGTGAAGTGAAGTTCCAGGTTCCGGGTGGGCAAGCAACGCCCGCACCTCCGGTCGGTACCTCGCTGGGTCGTTTCGGTATCAACTTGGGACAATTCGTTCAGCAATTCAATGATCGAACCAAAGATGCCGGAGGGATGCCTATTCCGGTTGTGGTTCGGGTTTTTAATGACCGGACGTTCGAGTTCAACACGAAGAGCCCCCCGGCGGCCGCTTTGTTGAAGCAAGCTGCGGGAATCGCCAAGGGTTCTGGAGTGCCGAATAAGGATAAAGTCGGTACGGTGACGATCGACCAGATTGATGAGATTGTCAAAATGAAGATGGTTGATCTCAATGCCAGAAATGTCGAGCAGGCTCGTCGGTTGATTGAAGGAACGGCCCGTAGTATGGGGCTTTTGGTCGAGAAGGGTTGAGCTCTTCAGGATTGAGTGAGTTTTAGGCCCGGTCAGATTGATAGAAATAGATACGTATTATGGTAAAGCAATCAAAACGTTATCGAGCTTTGTCGGATAAAGTGGCGGCTGAAGAATCCGTTTCGCTGGAAAAAGCTGTTGCTACGCTTAAGCAGTTCAATACGACTAAATTCGATCAGTCGGTAGAAATTCATATGCGGTTAGGGGTCGATCCGAAGCAGGCCGACCAGATTATCCGAGGGTCGATAGTATTGCCGCACGGTATCGGTCGTTCCCTTCGCGTTGTGGTTTTTGCCAAGGGTGATAAAGCTGACGAAGCGAAAGAGGCCGGAGCTGACGAAGTTGGTGGTCCCGAATTGGCTGAAAAGATCAAGGGTGGATGGACTGACTTTGATGTTTGTATCGCAGCCCCGGACATGATGGGTTTGGTAGGCCCGTTGGGGCGAATACTTGGTCCTCGCGGTTTGATGCCTTCCCCGCGTGCCGGGACGGTTACACCCGAAGTTGCTCAGACTATTAAAGAGTACAAGGCGGGTAAAGTGGAGTTTCGGAATGACGCTGGTGGAAACGTTCATGCCGTGGTTGGGAAGTTGAGTTTCGATCAGACGCAGTTGACGGAAAATATTCAGGCCTTCATTGATCTGGTGATCGGGATGAAGCCAGCTGCCATTAAAGGGCAGTACTTGAAGGGGATTGTGATTGCCGCAACGATGAGTCCCAGTGTTCGTGTGGCCGCTTAAGGTATCGGATACGTTGGGTCTTTCGGCTAGCCGGTTACGAGTGGAAGAAGTCACTAAAAATGAGTAAATACGTAAAAGATTTGGTTACGAGCCATTTCCGAGATCGCCTCGATGGAGTCAGTGATGCGATCCTCGTGAATGTAATTGGTTTGGACGCGAATTCGAATAATCGTTTGCGAGGCGAACTGGAGTCGAAGGACATCAGTCTGATGGCCGTCAAGAATAGTTTGGCGGCCAGGGCGACGGAGGGGACTTCGTTGTCTTTGATGTTTGAAGATCTGGGTGGTACTGCAGCGATTTGCTGGGGAAGTGAAGATATCGTTTCCCTTGCGAAGGAAGTGGTTCGACTCGCCGAGAGTGGTGAGTATGAAGCGTTTGAGCCCCGAGGTGGTGTCCTCGACGGTGAGCTTCTCTCCCCTGAGCAGGTTAAAGAAGTAAGTAAATGGCCGAATCGTGGAGAACAGTTGAGTCTTCTCGTTGGTCAAATTATGGGGCCTGGTGCTCAGCTTTCTGCCCAACTTATTGGTCCAGGTGGAGCTTTGGCCAGTCAAATTAAAGAAAAGGCGAAGGATGGCGAAGGCGATTCGGATTCCTAATATCTCCCAGATCCGAAGAGTAAGTCATTTTTAAGGATATTTTAGCTGTTACGCATCCTGTTATAGGCATGGAAATGCCTTCTGGGGTTGCCGAGATAAGTAAAAAGGTGTACGTTAGCCAGTATCTGCTTCGATCGAATCAGGTCCAGCGATCGGTTCAATGACACCCGCTTTCCGGTGGCACCCCCCCGTTATGGGAGTGGTTATCGCGAATTTGAGGTGATTTGCGTGAGGTATGCGTCCCTCGATGGATACGGCAATCCTCAGGCAATTTTTTGTGAATGAGAAAGGACGAGTAACCCGATGTCGACAGACGAAGCAGTCCGCGAATTCTCGGCGGCTACGAAAGAATTGGGCGATAAGATCGCCGGTTTGACGCTGGTTGAAGCGAAAGAACTTAGCGATTATCTTGAAGAAGAGCATGGCATTAAGGCTGCTGCTGGTGGAGCTCCGGTTATGGTTGCTGCCGCTGGTGGTGATGCTGGCGGTGAAGGTGCTGCTGCCGAGCAAACTGAATTCGACGTTGTCTTAGAAGGTTTCGGCGACAAGAAGATCGGCGTGATCAAGGTTGTGCGTGCCGTAACCGGTCTTGGCCTTAAAGAGGCGAAGGATTTGGTTGAGGGCGTTCCGTCGAAGGTCAAAGAAGGCATTGGCAAAGAAGACGCCGAAAAATTGAAGCAACAACTCGAAGAAGCTGGTGCGACTGCTTCTGTTAAATAGTTTTGCTGAAAATGGTCGGTCTTTAGGCCGCGATGTTGACGAGAAGGTAAGTCGAAAAAAACGGCTTGCCTTTTCGAAGCTTTTGGTAGAATTGAACCCGATCGAAAAAAGGGTATTTTTCGATCGGGTATACTATCTTATAGCGAAGATTTCTTATTATTCTCTTGGTACGGCGCTCTGAGGTTGATCGTTCGTGCGTATGGTTTCTGGGACTTGTTTTCTCAAAACTGGAGAGAAGCACTTGGGAAGAACCGCGTTATTTCTTTTTGGTGAGATTGATTTCGGCGATATCGATCTATCAGGAGAAGTGCGACGGTATTTTTCTGCTTCTTTCGGGTCCTGGATAAATTGCGCGCGGACTTCTTTTGCTCAGAGCTTGCTAGGGTTAAGCATTCCAGCGATTAGCGACAGGAGGGTGACTCTATATGGCCACCAAAGCTCAACGGCGTCTTCAACCCACGGAAATACGTCGATATGGTAGCCAGCGGCCTCCCTATATCGTCCCCGATTTGACGGCCATCCAAACGGCGAGCTTCGATAATTTTCTTCAGTACGGTATTCCTTCCGATAAGCGTGAGGATATTGGTATTGAAAGCGTGCTTCGGGAAATCTTCCCGATCGAAAGCTACGATAAATCGCTCCGATTGGAGTATGTGCGCTACGAGTTAGGTAAGCCTCGTTATGAACCGGACGAGTGCCGCCAGTTGCGTCTGACTTACGGTCGCCCGTTTAAAGTTTGGCTTCGACTGACAAAAGAAGAGCCGGTCGAGGAAGAGGTCTATCTGGGTGACGTTCCCATTATGCTCGGTGGTGGTGAGTTTATCATCAATGGGGCCGAGCGTGTCGTAGTGAGTCAGTTGCATCGCAGTCCTGGTATCGACTTCGTTGTCGACATGGAAACGAGCGAGCGACATATGCACAGCTGTCGGATCATTCCGGAGCGGGGCAGTTGGATCGAGCTGAATGTTACTCGAAAAGAAAGTCTCACGGTTCGAATCGACCAAAGTGGGAAGTTTTCCGCTTTCACGTTATTGCGTGCGATGGACCCTGCTTACAGTCTGGATGTCGATCTTCTCAAGACGTTCTATGAGACCGAGACGGTCAAAATTACGGATAGTCGTTCTGCTGCTGCCTTGGAAGGAAAAGTGGCAGTAGATGATATTGTCTATCCGATGAAGAGTGATCGCGCGGGAGAAATTCTCGTAGAATGCGCTCAGAAGATCAGCAAGCAAGCGGCGGAGATGATTGGTACCTCGGGTTTGAAAGAAGTCGAGGTGATGGAGGGAGAGCGGACTTCGCTGTTGCTCAATACGTTGGCCGAGGATGGAACGTCCAGCCACGAAGAGGCGTTGTTGCGGATTTACCAACGGCTCCGCCCCGGGAATCCGCCGCAGCTGGAGAAAGCTCAAGCGCTCTTCCGTGAGAAGTTCTATGATACGAACCGGTATCGCCTGGGTCGTGTCGGTCGTTTCCGAATCAATCGGAAGTTGGGCCTAGAAGTTCCGGAAGAGGAGATGACCCTCAGGGCCGAGGATCTCATTGCCTCGATCAAATACATTCTCCGACTTCGATCTGACGATGCGACTGCTGAAATCGACGATATCGACCATCTGGGGAACCGGCGGCTACGCACGATCGACGAGTTGGCCAACGATGAACTTCGCAAAGGCTTTTTGAAGTTGCGTCGAACGGTCCAGGAGCGAATGAGCCTGAAGGATGTCGAGGACATGACCCCGAGGTCCTTGGTGAATCCGAAAAGTATCTCGGCGGCGATTGAATACTTTTTCGGTCGGGGCGAACTTTCGCAGGTCGTGGACCAGACGAATCCGCTTTCGATGTTGACGCATGAACGTCGTTTGTCGGCATTGGGCCCCGGTGGTTTGAATCGGAAACGGGCCGGTTTTGAAGTCCGCGACGTCCATATCTCTCACTACGGTCGAATTTGCCCGATTGAGACGCCTGAAGGGACGAACATCGGTTTGATCTCGAGTTTGGCGATCTACTCGACCGTCGACGATTACGGTTTCCTGATTACCCCTTATCGAAAAGTGAATAAGGGTGTTTTGACTGATGAAATTGAATGGCTTCGAGCTGATCAAGAGCACGAGGTGTTCCTCGCGCCGGCAGACGTCAAAGTGGAAAATGGGAAATTGGTAGAGGAGAATCTGATCGCTCGATTCCGGGCTGACTACCAGATGGTTCCGCGTGAAGAGGTTCAATATTTGGATGTCGGACCGAATCAGATGGTCGGCGTTTCGGCGAGTTTGATTCCGTTTTTGGAGCACGACGATGCGAACCGGGCCTTGATGGGCTCGAACATGCAGCGTCAAGCGGTTCCGCTTTTGGTGGCCGAGCCGCCGTTGGTCGGGACCGGGATGGAACGAGACGCGGCGAAGAACTCGAATATGTTGATTCGAACGCGACGAGCGGGCACGGTGACTTATGTCGACGCGAAACGGATTGAAATTGGTCCGGACGTTTACGTGCTTCGAAAGTTTGTCGGTCTCAATGAGCGGACCTGCCAGAATCAAAAGCCGATTGTCCAACTTGGGCAAAAGGTTGAAAAGGGCGAGATTATCGCTGACGGGGCTGCCACGCTTCATGGGGAGCTGGCTTTGGGCCGGAATATCTTGGTCGCGTTCATGGCCTGGGATGGATACAACTATGAAGACGCGATCATCATCAGCGAAGAGTTGGTAGAAAACGACGTTTACACGTCAATCCATATCGAAGAATTCGATATTGAAATTCGAGAGACCAAACTCGGACGCGAAGAGTTTACTCGGGATATTCCTAACGTTAGCGAAAAGGCGCTGCGGAACTTGGATGAAGGCGGGATTGTTCGGGTCGGTACGTATGTCCGACCGGGAGATATTCTCGTTGGAAAGGTTTCGCCGAAATCGAAGACCGAGCTGACACCGGAAGAAAAATTATTGCACGCGATTTTCGGTCGCGCCGGCGAGGATGTGAAGAACGATTCGTTGGATGTCACTTCCGGGATAGAAGGAATTGTTATCGACACGCAGAAGTTCTCGCGTCGGATGAGCCTTTCGGAAGAAGAGCGTAAGCAATTCGAAGCCAGTCTCAAAGAGGGCGAGCAGGAAGGCAATGCGGCGATTGCCAAGGCGTTCGGGCAGATGGTCGAAGAAATCGAAGAGATCTTGGGCCGGAAGTTGACTGACGAAGATGGCAACTCGCTGGTGGAAGGTCAGGAACACCGGTATGTGGCCGAGCAGGCTCAGTGTTTTCGTGTTTCGTCGTTGGATATCCGTAGTCCGCAGCGAAAGAAGGAAGTCGAAGAGACGTACGAATCTCTTTGGCCCGCAGTGGAAGTGGCGATTGATGCCCGGGACCGCCGACTCAATTCGATGAAGCGGGGCGATGAGCTTCGCAGCGGCGTTCTGCAGATGGTCAAGGTCTACATTGCCGCGAAGCGGGTTATCTCGGTGGGCGATAAGATGGCCGGCCGTCACGGGAACAAGGGTGTTATCTCGAAGATCTTGCCGAAGGAAGACATGCCGTATCTTCCGGACGGGACGCCGGTTCAGATCCTTTTGAATCCGCTAGGTGTTCCGAGCCGTATGAATGTCGGCCAGATTCTCGAGACCCACTTGGGTTGGGCGGCCGGGAAGCTCGGGTTCCAGGCGGTCACGCCGGTTTTCGACGGAGCGAAGGAAGCGGATATCCGCGGGGCGCTCAAGGAGGCCGGCTTGCCGGAAAGCGGTAAGATTCGTCTGATTGACGGTCGTACCGGAGTGCCGTTCGAGCAAGAGACGACCGTTGGTTATATCTACATGTTGAAGCTGCACCACTTGGTCGACGACAAGGTTCACGCGAGAAGTACCGGACCGTATTCGTTGATTACGCAACAGCCGCTTGGTGGGAAGGCTCGATTCGGCGGTCAGCGTTTTGGGGAAATGGAAGTGTGGGCCCTCGAGGCATATGGGGCGGCTTACATTCTTCAAGAGTTGCTTACCGTCAAAAGCGATGATGTTGAAGGTCGGACCAAAATCTATGAGTCGATGGTCAAAGGCGAGAATACTCTCGAGGCGGGCACCCCGGCCAGCTTCGACGTGTTGACCAATGAAATTCGTGGTCTTGGTTTGAATATGCAGTTGGAGAAGGCTCGGGGGTAGGCAAGGTTCGATTTTCGGACTTGCCGCCGCGGGTACGAGGGAAGATTCCCTTATTGAACAGAGATTGAGCGGAGACTCCGCCGAGAAGCCGAAGCCGTGTGCTTCGGAAGAAGCGACCCTTTTGGCACGATCCGTCGCCGCGTATGGCATTTCGTTACGTCAGGCGGCCGGATTCGTTACCATCCTTTTTTCAAAGGAGTGTCAGCAGTGAGTATGGGCGATTCGACCTACGATCGGATTAATGATTACGCTTCCGTCAAAATCAGTCTTGCGCGACCGCACGATATTCGCAGCTGGTCGTTTGGCGAGGTGAAAAAGCCGGAAACGATTAACTACCGAACGTATCGGCCGGAAAAGGACGGGCTGTTTTGCGAGCGGATTTTCGGTCCGGAGAAGGACTGGGAATGTGCTTGCGGCAAGTACCGTGGCATGAAATACAAGGGGATGATCTGTGATCGCTGTGGCGTGAAGATCACCCATAGTCGTGTCCGTCGTAAACGGATGGGGCATATCGAATTGGCTGCGCCCGTGGTTCATATCTGGTTCTTCAAGGCGATGCCTAGTCGACTGGGGAACCTGTTGGCGATGAAGACGACCAGCTTGGAAAAGGTGATCTATTTCCAAGATTACGTGGTTACCGATCCGGGCGATACGCCGCTGAAAATGCAGCAGCTCTTGACGGAAGAGGAGTACCGTGCCGCGCGGGCCGAGTATCCCGACGGGACGTTCAAGGCCGATATGGGTGCCGAAGCGGTTCGGAAGCTTCTGATCAATCTTGATTTGGTGACGCTCTCGGATGAGTTGCGAACCGAGCTGCACGAGACCGGTTCGAAGCAAAAGAAGAAAGACCTGATCAATCGCTTGAAGATTGTCGAGTCGATTCGCGATAGCGATAATCGTCCGGAATGGATGGTTCTCGACGTGATTCCGGTTATTCCGCCCGACTTGCGTCCGCTGGTCTTGTTGGATTCGGGGAACTTCGCGACGAGCGATTTGAACGACTTGTATCGTCGTATTATCAATCGAAACAATCGACTGAAGAAGTTGGTTGATCTCAACGCGCCGGAAGTGATTATCCGCAATGAAAAGCGGATGTTGCAGCAGTCGGTCGACGCCCTGTTCGACAATAATCGGTGCAAGCGACCCGTCTTGGGTAGCAGTAACCGTCCGTTGAAGTCGCTGACCGACATGATCAAAGGTAAGCAAGGTCGTTTCCGAGAAAACTTGCTTGGAAAACGAGTCGACTATTCCGCGCGAAGTGTGATCGTGGTCGGGCCGTCGTTGCGATTGCACCAATGTGGATTGCCGAAGAAGATCGCCCTGGAACTTTACCAGCCGTTTATCATCCGTCGTCTTAAAGAGCTTGATCACGCCGACACGATCAAGGCGGCGAAGAAGATGCTTGAGCGGAAGGACGAGGAAGTTTGGGATATCCTTGAAGAGGTGATTCAGAACCGACCGGTCCTCTTGAATCGTGCTCCGACGTTGCACCGGATGGGTATTCAGGCGTTCGAGCCGACCCTGGTCGAAGGAAACGCGATCAAGCTTCACCCGTTGGTCTGTAAAGGGTTCAATGCCGACTTTGATGGTGACCAGATGGCGGTTCACCTGCCGTTGTCGTTGGAAGCTCAGGTCGAAGCGCACACGCTGATGTTGGCGACGAACAATATTTTCAGTCCGTCCAACGGGGCGCCGATTATCAGTCCCTCGCAGGACGTCGTCATGGGCTGTTACTATCTGACGATGAATCTGGCCGACCGGAAAGGGGACGGCATGACCTTCTCCTCGCAGGAAGAGGTCTTTTTGGCTTTCTCGCTGGGCGTGGTCGATACGCATGCCGAGATTCGAGTTCGGATTGGTGACGATCGTGAAGTCCGGAGTCATCTGGAACACAAACCGGGTGAACTTCTCAAGACGACCGTTGGTCGGATTATTTTCAATGAAATGCTGCCGAATGGGATGCCGTTTTACAACATCCCGATGCGTAGCAGTGAATTGGCCAAGGTCATCTCCGACTGCTACGCGATTCTCGGGCGTCGTGCGACGATCGACCTTCTGGACGACATGAACCAATTGGGTTTCCGTGAAAGTACGCGAAGTGGTCTGTCCTTTGCGACGGACGATTTGATCACGCCGCCGACCAAAACGAAAATCATCGCCAATACCGAGAAGAACGTCTTGCGGATCATGAAGCTTTGCCAAAAGACGATCATCACGGAGGACGAGCGGTACAACATGATTCTCGATGCGTGGACCCACGCTCGGGAGCGGATCACGACCGAGATGATGGCGGTTTTGGAAAACGACTTCCGAGAACCCGGTTATGTGAATCCGATCTTCTTGATGGCCCACTCTGGTGCTCGTGGTGGTGTCGAACAGATTCGTCAGCTGGCTGGGATGCGTGGTTTGATGACCAAACCGAGTGGTCGAATTATCGAGACGCCGATTAAGGCGAACTTCCGTGAAGGCCTGAGCGTTTACGAGTATTTTTCCTCGACACACGGGGCTCGAAAAGGTTTGGCCGACACGGCGTTGAAGACGGCCGACTCGGGTTATCTGACGCGTAAGCTGGCCGACGTCGCGCAAAATGTCGTGGTTACCTCGCATGATTGCGGGACGACCCAGGGAATTACCAAGGGGGTCATTTACCGCGGGGAAAAGGTTGAAGTCAGCTTGGCCGATTCGATTCTCGGTCGGATCAGTCGGGCGAATATTGTCAACCCGATTACCGACGATGTGATCGTCCGTGAGAACGAGATGATTACGCGAGAGATCGCCGAAAAAATCGAAGCGCTCGGTTTGGAGAAGATTCAAGTCCGCAGTCCGATGACATGTAATTCGCCCCTTGGCATTTGTGCTTCCTGTTACGGTATGGACCTTTCAACCGGATCGATGGTCGAGCAGGGGATGGCTGTCGGGATCATCGGTGCCCAGAGTATCGGTGAGCCGGGTACCCAGCTCACGATGCGGACCTTCCACATTGGTGGGACGGCTTCGTGGGCGGTCGAAGAGAGCGAGATCAAGACGAAGAAGGGTGGTGTCGTTCAGTTCACGAAGTTGAAGGCGGTGCGCAACGACGCCGGTCAGCAGGTCGTTTTGGCCCGGAATGGCGAAATCGTGATTCTCGACCATCGCGGACGAGAGACGGAAAGTTACGAGATACCGGCCGGGTCGCTTCTGGATGTCGAAGAGAACCAAGAGGTCGAGGCGGGATCCGTGCTTTGCCATTGGGACCCGCACAGCATCCCGATTCTTGCCGAGGTGGCCGGTCGTGCTCGATACGAGGACGTCATTGAAGGGGAGACGATGCGTGTCGAAAAGGACCCCAGCGGTCAGACGCGTAAGCTGGTCATGGAGCATAAGGGTGATTTACACCCGCAGGTGGTCATCGAAGATGAGACCGGCAAGATTCTCGACTTCTATTATCTCCCGGAAAAGGCCCACATCGAAGTGAGCGAAGGGGACCAGGTTTCGCCGGGTACGCTTTTGGCCAAGACGCCGCGAGGGATTTCCGGTACGCAGGACATCACTGGTGGTCTTCCTCGAGTGACCGAGATTTTTGAGGCTCGCAAGCCGAAGGAACCGGCCGTCATCGCCGAAATTGATGGTACCGTCGAGCTTTTGGGTGAAAAGAGTCGACGCGGTAAACGAACGATCGTCGTTCGAAGCGAAACGGGCCTTGAACGCGAACATTTGGTTCCGCACGGTCGTCACCTCCGGATCCACGCGGGCGACTTTGTTCGGGCGGGTGAAGCGTTGGTCGACGGACCGTTGGTGCCGCACGATATCTTGCGGATCAGCGGTGAGGAAGCGGTCCAGCAATATCTGGTTCGGGAAATTCAAAACGTTTACCGTTCGCAACGGGTTACCATCGACGATAAGCATATCGAGATCATTGTGACTCAGATGTTGCGAAAGGTCTTGGTCGAATCGATTGGTGACACCGGTCTGCTGCCCGGAAGCGTGTTGGATAAGTTCGAGTTCCGTCAGGCGAATGAGGCGTTGGAAGACTGCGTCAAGATCGTCGAAAAGGGAGATACGAACTTTACCGAAGGCGGGATCGTTCCTCGTCGGAAGTTCGAGCAGGATAACGAGCAGATTCAGAAGGAGGGTGGTGTTCCGGCTAAGTGTGTTGCGCCGAACCCGGCGACCGCTTCGACGCAGCTTTTGGGAATTACCAAGGCGGCAGTCCAGAGCTACAGTTTTCTCTCCTCTGCCAGTTTCCAGGAAACGACCAAGGTTCTCACTGAAGCGGCTTTGGCCGGTAAGGTCGACGATTTGGTCGGGTTGAAGGAAAATGTGATCTTGGGGCACCTCGTTCCGGCCGGAACCGGGTTCAAGACGTTCCAGCAGTCGGAGGTTCGGATCGATCAGGACGCCTTGAATATGATTTCAGGTCGTTCGGAACCGGCTCCGCAGCCGTCCTTCCCGTTGTTTGAAGAAGGTTTTTCGCCCGAGGCGGCCGGACCGGCAACGGCGACCACCGAAGAACCGACGCCGAGCGAACCGGAGCAGCCCAGCAGTCTGGATGCCCTGTTTGGCGATGTTCCGAAGTCGCCGGAGGAAAAAGAGGAAGAATAAACTGAGGAGACTGCCGTTCCGCTATCCCTCGCAAGGGGTGTTTTTATGGGAAAGTATTCCAGTTGGGTATTCTCCCGGAACGGTGTATCTTTGGTATTTTGATAAATTGGAGGTCGTAAACCGACCGAAGGACTTGACAGTCGAGTAATTTCCTTCAAAATTAAAAGTTTACGCCAAATAGCCATAACTTACTTATTCTATTGGTACCTGATTAACCATGCCTACGATCAATCAATTGATTCGCAAGAGACGTAGATCGCCTCGAAAATTCAGTAAGGCGCCTGTTTTGGAAGGTTGTCCCCAGAAGCGGGGCGTCTGTCTCCAGGTGAAAACGATGACGCCGAAGAAGCCGAACTCGGCTTTGCGGAAGATTACCCGTGTGCGTTTGTCAAACGGGAAAGAAGTTACCGTTTACATTCCGGGTGAAGGTCACAGTTTGCAAGAGCACTCGATCGTTTTGGTTCGCGGTGGTCGAATCCGTGACCTTCCGGGTGTCCGTTATCAGGTCGTTCGTGGTGCGTTGGATACGTTGGGTGTCGACGGTCGAAAGCAGTCGCGGAGTCGCTACGGGGCAAAGATGTCCTAGTTGTTCTTTTGGGGTTCGTTAGCGAGAAAGCCGGCTGCAAGGGAAAGCCTTTTAAAAAAAAGGATATTCCTTGAAGATGGTGCCCCCCCTGGTGGAAACGGCGGGTAAAAATTATTCGCCGTGGACGCTACCTTGAGAAGTAAGGACGCCGAAAAAAGTGTCGAATTGTTCCTGTTGGGAAAATTCCAAGGGAGCAAAGGTATTGAGGTAAGCGAAGTAAGGGAAGTTTTTAAGCAAGCTTTCATTGCTCGAAGTCATTTCAACTCGCCCCAAAACAGCGGTTTGCCCGTTTATCGAAAGGCGAGTCAAAAAAGAAGATAGAAAATAGGAACGTAGACAATGGGTCGTATTACTTCCAGCAAAAAGCAACTCGTGCCCGATCCGAAATGTGGATCGCTGTTGGCCAGCAAATTTATCAATTGCTTGATGTTGGACGGGAAGAAAAGCATCGCACAGAAAGTCTTCTACGACGCTTTGGACATCGTTGGCAAGAAGGTCAAAGACGTTGAACCGATCGAGGTTTTCACTCAGGCGGTTGAAAACATCAAACCGAACATTGAAGTCCGTTCGAAACGGGTTGGTGGTGCTTCGTATCAGGTTCCGATGCAGGTAAGTCGGGCACGTCAGCAGTCTCTGGCGATTCGTTGGGTGTTGCTGGCGATTCGCGAAAAGAAGGGGCGTCCCACTGCGGAACGGTTGGCTAATGAAATTTTGGCCGGCTATAACAAAGAAGGCGCTTCGATGACGCGGCGCGAAAACGTCCACCGTATGGCCGAAGCGAACAAAGCGTTCGCCCACTTTGCCTGGTAATTGCCCGTTTTTTGAATCACCATGTTCCTCATGGTGTCAAAGCCGGAATAGATTTCCTGGACTGCCCTTGGAAGTGGTGGTCCGACTCGGTGTATTCAGCGAGGCAATGAAATTCACTTTAAGAATCCGTCGCCGTGCCGGTACTTTTTTGTTCGGTGCGGCGATGTTATGCGCAGACCATGAAATTTGATATAAAACAAATTCGGAATATTGGGATTATCGCCCACATCGATGCCGGGAAGACGACCGTCACCGAGCGGATGCTTTATTATTGTGGGGAAAGCCACAAGGTGGGCGCGGTTGACAAGGGAACGGCCGTTACCGATTTCGATCCGGAGGAGCAGGAACGCGGGATTACGATCCAATCGGCTTGTGTTTCGTTTCCGTACAAAAAGGTTCAGATCAATTTGATTGATACGCCGGGCCATGTAGATTTCACGGCCGAGGTGGAGCGAAGTCTTCGGGTGCTCGACGGGGGTGTTGTCGTCTTCAGTGCTCGCGAAGGGGTCGAGGCGCAAAGTGAAACGGTTTGGCGTCAGGCGGATAAATATAATGTGCCTCGGATCGCGTTTATCAACAAGATGGATCGTGAAGGGGCTGATTTTTTCGCGACGGTTGACGAGATCGAGCAACGTTTGGCCGGAACGCCGGTCGTTGTGACCTTGCCGATCGGGGCCGGGCCTCCGCATGTGCAAGACGCCTTTCGCGCGGTGATTGATCTGGTCGAGATGAAGCAATTGGTCTTTGATCCGCAGACTCAAGGTGCCAAGATTGATGTCGAGCCGATCCCTGACGACATGATGGACGAGGCCCAGATGTGGCGGGCCCAGATGTTGGATCAGATTTCGCTTTATAGTGATGAGCTGACCGAGTTGATGCTTGGTGAAGAGGCAATTCCCTCTGAGTTGATTCGTCAAGTGTTGCGACATGCGACAGTCTACGAGCGAATCGTACCGATTTTTTGCGGTTCGGCCCTCGACGGGATCGGGGTCCAACTGGTTCTGGACGGGGCGGCCGATTATCTGCCGAGTCCGGCGGACTTGCCGCCGGTGGAAGGGATCGACCCGAAGAAAAAGAAGGAAACGCTCATTTCACGAAAGCCCGCTCGGAAAGAGCCCTTTTGTGGACTGGTTTTCAAGATCGTGGCCGACCGGCACGGAGACATGCATTGGGTGCGGGTCTATTCGGGCGAACTGAAAGCGAATTCTCGCGTCTACAACCCGAGGGAAGAAAAGAAAGAAAACGTACCTCAACTTTGGCATATCCAGGCTGATCATCGTCAGCAGGTCCCTTCGGTTTCGGCGGGGAACATTATCGGGATCATCGGGCTTCGCCATTCGGTCACCGGCGACACGTTGTGCGACGCGTCGGCTCCGGTTTTGTTGGAGTCGATCGAATTTCCCGAAACGGTCATCTCGATGGCGATCGAGCCGGACAACGCGGCCGAGCGGAAGAAGCTGTCCGATGTGCTCGATATGATGAAGCGGCAGGATCCGACTTTCCGAGCGATTGAAAGCGAGGAGACGGGGCAAACGCTTATCAGCGGGATGGGCGAGTTGCACCTGGAGGTGATCAAGCACCGCTTGCTTCGCGAGTTCAAGTTGAATGTTCGGGTCCATAACCCGCGGGTCAGCTATCGCGAGACGATTCACGATTCGGTCGAGGTGAACGGCCAGTGCCATCGGGCGATGGGTGGCCAGACTCACTTTGGCGAGTTGACCGTTCGGATGGAGCCATTTGAAGGTGGGAGTTCTCCGATTACGGTTATCTCCGCTTGTGGCGATGCCTTGGAACCGGAATGGCTTAGTGCGGCGATGGAATCGCTCAGGCAATTGGGCGAAGGGGGCGGCCAGTTGGGCTTCCCGTTGATGAACGTCAAGATGACGATCCTGGATGCCAAGTCGCACGAGACCGATTCGGACGAAATCGCTTTTCGGATTGCAGCGGCCGACGCTTTTAATAAGGCGCTTCGCGAGGCGGGTGTCGTTTTGCTCGAGCCGGTCATGCGGTTGGAGATCATTACGCCGGAAGAGTATCTGGGCGATTTCGTTTCCGATTTACAAAAACGTCGTGCGTTGATCACTCGGACCCATCATCGCGGCAATAACGCCGTGATCGAGGCCCAGACGCCGTTGGCCGAGCTGTTCGGGTATTCCAGCGCGATGCGCGGGCTGAGTCAAGGTCGGGCCAGTTGTTCGATGGAGCCGTCGACCTACGGTCCCGCGCCGCCGGAAATGCTAAACACGTTTCTCTAGTTGATTTCGGGTCAAAGATAAAACGGGAAACGTTTCATTGGGTTTTTCGTTCTCGTAAAAAAACATGGGCGATTGCATGGTGTGATCGCCCATTTTCGTTTTGTCTTATCTTATGAAAGAGGGCGGTTGCCATGACGTCATCGGTCGAGTACGACGCGGTTTTGTTGATTACCTTTGGCGGGCCGGAACGGTCGGACGAGGTGGTCCCGTTTCTCGAAAAGCTCTTTCACGGAAAACCGATTCCGGAAAAACAGCTCGAAGCGATCGTCGAACGATACGCGATTTTCGACGGAGAGAGTCCGATCAACGGTCAGTCTCGCGCTTTGGTGGGCGCGTGGTTCGATCGACTTCAAGCGGACGGGCCGTCGGTGCCGGTTTACTGGGGAACCCGTTATTCACACCCGCTTCTGGCCGACACGATTGGGCAGATGGCCGAGGACGGGATCAAGCGGGCGGCCGCGTTGGTGGCCAGTCCGTTCGGGTCGCCGTACACGTGTCGGGACTATCTCGACGAGATCGACCGGGCCTGTGAGACGATCGGCGAGGGATCGCCGAAGATCGATAAGCTTCGGGCGTTTTTCAATCATCCGGGATTCATTGAAGCGACGGCTCAGAGGGTTCGGGAGGCGTTTGCGAAGTTGCCTGAAGTGAGCCGGGAGTCGGCCCGATTGGTTTTTACCGTGCATGGGTTACCGGTGCAAATGGCCGAAGCGGGGCCGTATGTCAGGCAGATCGAGGAGTCGTGCCGACTGGTGGCCGAGGCGGTCGATCGAGCGGGCGTGTGTGGGCAGCCCGACGGATGGGACGTGGTCTATCAAAGTATTCCAAGCCGGACGATCGAGCCGTGGTTGGAGCCGGAGATCGGTAGCCAGTTGGTCCGCTGGCATGAGGCTGACGAGTTGGACGCCGTGGTTTTGGTGCCGATCGGGTTTGTGTTTGAAAACCTGGAGGTGGTGTACGACTTGGATTTCGAGATTGGCCCGTTGTGCGAAAAGTTGGGTGTTCCGATGGTTCGGTCGGCGCCGGTGGCGTCGCACGAGGCGTTTGTGGAGATGGCGTGTGATTTGGTTCGGGAGCGGATGGCGGGAAGCGAGCGGGCCGCGTTGGGATCGATGGGGCCGGGGCCGGATCGGTGTGCTGACGATTGCTGTCGGTTGAAGGGAAAAGAGTAAAAGAGAAAATGAGGGACTGGGCAGCAATCACTCCAAAAGAATCCAGAATCGATATCGGCGACCAACGGGAGCGGTTTTACATAACGGCGTGGAAACGCCGGTCCGGCTGCGGCTCCTAGCTGTCCGTTGAAAAAGTCCATCCGGGTCTTTTTCAACCTCGGCAATTGCGACAACAAGTGGCCGCAAGCCTCACATAATCAGCGATTTCTTAAATCGCCGATTATGTGCAAAACATCCTGTTTTCCCTAGCAGCCAGTTTTTCAACAGGCTCCTAGCCGCCGACCAACGGGTGTGGTTTTACATAACGGCGTGGTAGCATCTACAAAGAAGTTTGAGAGGGGACCATTTTTAAAAGGTCCCCCCTCATTCAGAAAAACAGGTGACGGCAAAGTGGTCACTCTCTTTTTTCCGCTATGGTTTTTCTTCTCTTTTTAGCTTCAACCCCTTACTCGGCTCGGCTATTTCAACCTCATACCCGTCGGGCACGCTTAGCTGATATACCAATGTGTCCCCCTCGCGACGCCAACGCAAGGTGACCTTCCCGTCGGCCGTCGGGATCGTGCCTTCACACCGATCGAGCTTCACGTCGCCAAACGCGATGACCACCTTCCGGCCGACCTGGTCCACTTGTTTTATTCCCAACACATCGCGATAGAGCGTGTGACAGATGTGCGATGCAAAACCGTGACAACAGCTGTAGCCTTGGTTCGGGTCCATGTTTTCCCAGAGGGTACCGGTCCGGTCGGCCATGTGTAAAAGATAACCGATCGATTCGTCGAGGATCTGTTGCTTCTGGCCATAGCGGGAAAGCAGCTCGATCCGCAGCATGTTGCCGATGAACGAATTGGCCTGGTGGACCTCGGCGAATTTTTTGGTCTTTTGCCGATCGGGGCCAAAATCGTCACGAAGCGTTTGCCATAGTTGTCCGTGGGTTGTCGGATTGGCGACGTCGAAGAAGAAGGCGAAATACTGGCAGACCTCCGATCGGTTTTTGGTTATTTCCAATCGGCCGTCTTTACGAAGGCCGTTGTCGACAAAAAACTGACCGTCGAACGACTGTTGGCGGATCGTCTGGCGAATCGCTTCCGCTTTCGTTTGCCACTTGGGCCGATCGAACATCTGCCCGGCCGCCGAGAGGGCCCCTGCGTAGAGCATGTTGGTCGGATAATTGACGTCCTGCACAAACCGGTTTGCCTCCGACCACTCGACGAAGACCCAGCCCTCGAGTTTTTCGAGCAGCCCGTCCTCGTTTTCGAATTTTTTGAAGTAGTCGAACAGTTTGGCGACCTTTTCTTCCAACGCGCCGACCATCGCCCGATCGCCAGACCGGGCTTGGTACTCGGCCAACTCGACGACAAACCACATGGCCCAGTTCGGGATAAAAACCCCGGTGTCGTGGTCCGACGGATGGCACATCGGCAGCATCCCGTCGGGCAAATGATCGAACCGTTCGGGCAAGAGGTAGTTTTCGAAAAAGATGCGTTCGATCCGCGAATCGCCGGTCAAATCGCGTTCGACTCGGGCGGTGAAAAACGAATCGCAAAGCCATCCGGCCCGTTCTCGGGAAGGGCAGTCCATAAACATATCGATCGAGTTTTGGCGGTAGGTTTCCACACCGGCCTCGAAGAGCCGATTCAAACGCGGATCGCTCGATTCAAAACGGGCGCGGGTAATTGCCGGATGGGCCATCTCTCGCAGAAAAACCCCTTTGATCTGGCAGCTGCCTTCCGGGCAGATGAATTTCCAGTAGCGGCCGGTGTACGGCTCGATCGATTCGAGTCGATA
The DNA here is from genome assembly GCA_963674475.2 of Thermoguttaceae bacterium. Taxonomy (GTDB): domain Bacteria; phylum Planctomycetota; class Planctomycetia; order Pirellulales; family Thermoguttaceae; genus CAXXFQ01. The sequence continues at coordinate 129,077 of CAXXFQ010000008.1, forward strand.
GGTGCCCGGCTGGAGGGTAAAGGAGATCAGATTCGAGCAGCCCATTCGTCGAAGATGGACGTCTCCCTGATCGTCGGTAATCTCGTCGAAGACGATCCAAAACCGACTTGGTTCGGTACAGGTGACCTCGGCTCCGATAAAGCCGGTCGTGTTGAGCCCCATGTCGACGATCTCGAATTCACCCTGCGTCAGGGAAATCGGCTCGTCCGGTTGATACGGCTTGTCTTGTTTTTCGAATTGGCTTACCTGCATCGCCAACAACTCACTGGTGGGAATCGCTTCCAGATCAGCCTCGGCGTACCCCCGCACCTTCGGACTGATTATTTTTACCAGAGAATCGACCGGCCATTTCTCCTTCGGACGGTTCAATTCCATCCGACCGCGAGCCACCACGGCCGTTGGCTTTCGAACCTGAAAATCCGGATAGGCGACACCCCGTTTCAAAAGAACTCCGCTTTGGACCTCGGCGAGTTCGAGCGGTTCGAACGGGACTTTCAGATCGTGGACCAACCGCTCGGTTTCGGGGTTGAGCCGATAGATCTCGACAAACGCCCGTTGGAAGGAATAACGCTGCACTTTCTGGACACGATGCTTCCACGGCCGCGCTTCGAACGTCTTGCCCGTTTGGCGGACGGCCACCTTTTGGCTCTCGGTGGACCGCGTGGCCGAAACGACCTGGCCGTCGGCGACTATTTCGGCTTGCAAAAAGGACGGCTGGTCGAGCACATAAAAACTATTGGCGTTGTAGCCGACGGTCTCGATCACCAGAAGATTTTCCCCTTCCTGCAATCGGTCGGTCAGGTTCCACTGGTCGATTCGGAAAAAGCCTTTTGGCCCGCGGGCCGGACCGTGGCCGAGAAACTGGCCGTTGAGCCAGGCCCGATAGATCGTCGAGCAGGTCAGACGCAATTCAACCTTGTCGGCCTGCGGTTTTTGAAAAACGGTTCGAAAGCCGACCGTCAGATTTATTTCCTTCTCACGCCCGGCAGGCCAGACCGGCTGGGCCTCTTGGAAGGCGGCGGCAGAGGGTTCCGCTTCAGGGTTATCGGCCCAAGTCCGATCAAACAGACTCCCCCCGAGAAGGGCTCCTAACAACCAAGCGGCGATCCAAAACCACGGTCGGCAAAACATTGATGGGCGCATCGGGAAAATCTCCTCCAAGGTGGGCACCGGGTGAAAACGGACTGACAGACGGAAGGCGGGCTTTCATAGTCCCAAAGAGGGGGTAAGCCTTTTTAAAGCACGACGGAAGGCCCAATAACGGCCCCCCTGAATCTCCTTATTTTACCCATCCGGGAAACAAATAGCAGCCCGACAAAATTCTCATTCCGGGTTGCTTCAATGAATTCGCGTTTTTTTCCAAAAAAATTCGCTTCGGTGTCGCAAACCGCGTCGTTTTTCCCATAGACCTAGTGGGCCTGCCAAGGCCCGCCGACCTCGTGGCCCGGATGAAAAAAACGCTTCCCCTCTCGACCCAGGAGATAGAAAAATGAAAAAGCTCGCCACACTCGCCGTCGTAACCGCTTTACTGGTTGGAACTTCCGCAGCGGTGGTCGAGGCTCACCCCCACCATAGAGGAGGCCATCGGCACCATGGTCATCACGGTTACCATCACCGGTATCAACGGCCCTATGGTCCGTCCGTGGTCGTTGTCCATCCGCCGGTACCGTTCTACCACCCTCCGGTCGTGGTAACCCGGTATCGACCCTACCCCCCTGTCTATCCCTACTACGGCGGGGGCTGCGAAGGGGATATCGCCCGCGGCATCGGAATGATCGTCGGAGCGGCCATCGACCTGGACAACCGGCCTCACCATCGTCGACACCATGGTCGCCGTTAAACACGCCAAATCTTGTCTCTTGATCAATGTCTCACCGCCAAGCAGGGGGGGTAATTCCCCCTTGCTTTTTCTTTGCGCCAGTTCGAGCAAAATTCCTCTAGACTTCGAACCGGGTTTCTCGCTATGCTAGTCCACCTTTTGTCTCTTCCAGAAGTCTGGTTCAGGAGGAACCATAAATGCAAAGTACAACACGTTGGGGATATATCGGACGTGCCGGTATGCTCGGACTGCTGATAACCTGTGTCCTTTGGGGGACCAATGCCTGGGCCCAAATCCGTCTGGGCGCAGAAGCGTCCAAGGAAGAAACTCCGAAGACGGCCCGGCCACAAGCCGATCGGCCGACCGAAGCGAAACCGTCGGCCTCGCCGGAATCAAATCCCAAGGTCGAGTCGGTGGAGAGTCCTGGCAATGCCAAAACGGACGCTCCGTTGCCCGACAAAGAAAGCGAACCGTCGGAAACCGTTTCCGATAACGGTCCGCTTGAACCGATCCCGCAAGGGACGCCCGAACTCGAAGCGGCCAGTTTTAATGGGGTCACCCCCGGTCAAACGACCACGGCCGAGCTTGAAGCGAAATGGGGTCGGCCCAAAGCGACCAAATCGATCAACGGTTTAACCGTACACCATTTTTCGATCGGACCCTTCTCGCGTGTCGAGGCGACGCTCGATCCGAAAGCCGATCGCGTCAGCTCGATTGTGATTCGATTCGACAAGCCGTTGCCGGCCAAAGAAATCGCCTTTCAACTCCAATTGTCCGACATCCGGCCTGTCTTCATCTCGAACGAAATGGGCGAAATCCTCGGTCAGTCGTTTCCCGAGCGGGGCGTTCTTTTTGGATTTGAAAAGAATTATAAAACCGCCGATACGGCGATGAAGGTTACCGAAATCGTCGTCGAACCGCTTGGCGCCGATCCGTTTTTACTTCGAGCTGAAACGAATCTCGATTCCCATGACGAGCTCAATCTGCACGATCTCGAGCAGGCGATCGAGTTGGCGCCGGAAAACGCGCGGGCCCACTGGTTGAAGGCTCGCGTCTTGACCGCGCTTAACCGTTTACCCGAAGCGATCGAGTCGAATACGCAGGCAATCCGGCTGGAAGAAAAGAACCCTCGATTCCATATTACTCAGGGCCAAATTCTTGCCCAGACTCAAAAACCAGATCAAGCGATTGAAGAAGCGCGAACCGCGATCCGACTCAGCGGTGCCTATCCCCATGTTCAGGCTCGGGCCTTATGCCTGATGGGCGATTTACTTTCCGCCGGACCAAAGCCGGATTTGGCCAGAGCGCTCGACTTCCACACCAAGGCGATCAATACCGCCATGCCGTTGGCCGGGAAACGTCATCCGGCCATTCGTATTGCGGCCAAGGAAGTCTTGATCGACGCCCATCTTGGCGCTGCGACCGACATTGCGTGGGGGAATTGGTCCCAAAAGGAAAAAGCGGTTGCCCAGTGGATCGAGCGTGCCGAGTCGTTCGCTGAAGAGCTGGCCACCAAGGACGGCGGCACCGACGAACACCGGTTCCGTGTCGCCACCCGCACGCTGGCCATCCTGGTCGGGCTTCAAGGAAAAGCGGACCCGACTGAAATGGCCGAAAAGACCTGGCAGCGGGGAGTGAAGCTGATCGAAGCGTCCGAAAGCGAAAAGGAAAAGAACGCTTTCCGCATCGAAACCGGCTTGGCGTTGTTCAATGCGGTTCAGATCTATCAGGTTCGTCAAGAACATAAACCAGCTCTGGAATACGGTCAGAAAACGATCGAGCTGATCGAAGCGGCTCGCAACCCTGACCATCCCAACCGGGAACAGGATTACCTGGTCGGGCGGCTGTACTTCCGGCTCGGTGCGGTGCAAGCCCTCACGGGAAATGACCATCAACGGGCGGTCACCTGGTATGAAAAGGCCCTCACGCGACTCGATGATCCACTTCCGCAATCGACCGGCAAGGAGCTGGGCAGCCATGGCGAGAGGTTCGTCAGCATGGGCGTTTCCTATTGGGAAACCGACCAGAAGGATAAGGCGATTGAACTGACCCAAAAAGGGCTCGGCTTCATTGATAAGGCTGTTCGAACGGGCCAAATCAAGACCGAATCGCTGGTCGTCCCGTACGAAAATCTGGCCGTGATGAAACGAGAGCAAGGCAAACAGGAAGAAGCCAAACGTTTCGAGCAGCTTGCCGAAGAAAGTAAACAGGGGGCGACCGCCGCCACTGCCGAAAAAGATCAAACCACGACGCAACGATAGCCACGCATCCGGTTGGCCAGATCGATCGAAAGCCCCACTCCAATTTCATGAAGTAACGTTTGCGACCACCGAGGAATCACTTCCCCTTGGGCAAGCAGGACGCGACCGAATTTTTTAAATGCACTAGCAAAAAACCCGAGGGACATGCCGACCCGATCGATATCTAGATCGGTTTTTTCTGCTCCCTACGGAAAGGAATCCGTTTTGATGAAAACCACTTTGAAAGAAATCGCGAAACTGGTCGACGGCCACCTGATCGGCGATGAAAATATCGTTATCGAAGGAGTTGCCCCGCTTTATCAAGTCAAGCCGGGGCAAATCACACTTTACGACACGCAAGATTCGCGCAGCCGTGGCCTCATCAAAAACGCGTCGGCCCTGTTGGTCACTCGCGGAATCGTGATCGAGGATCGACCGACTATCGAAGTGGACCAAGTTCACGAAGCGTTCGCGAAAATCATCCAATTTTTTCGACCTGCCCGAAACGAGAAACGGATCGGAATCAGCCCACAAGCGGTCGTCAGCTCCACGGCTCGAATCGGCAAGGATGTCGATATCCACCCGCTAGCGATCATTGAAGACCATGTCGAAATCGGCGACGGCTCGACCATTCATTCGGGCGTCCGGATCATGTCGGGAACGACAATCGGAAAAGAAGTTACTATCTTTCCGAACGCCGTCCTTTACGAAAACTCGGTGATCGGCGACCGGTGTATTCTTCATGCTACCTCGGTTATCGGCGCGTACGGCTTCGGCTACGACCAAGTCGACGGTCGCCATGAACTCTCGGCCCAATTGGGCAACGTCGTTTTGGGCGACGACGTCGAGATCGGCGCCAGCTCGACGGTCGACCGCGGCACCTACGGCTCGACGATCATTGGGGAAGGAACCAAGGTCGACAACCAGGTGATGATCGCGCACAACTGCCACATTGGTTGCCATAACCTGATCTGTTCGCAAGTCGGTATCGCCGGAAGTACCAGCACGGGCGACTACGTCGTCATGGCCGGTCAGGTTGGTGTCCGCGATCATGTCCACATCGGCGAAGGGGCCGTCCTGGGCGCGATGGCCGGGATAATCAACGACGTTCAACCGGGCGCGTGCATGGTCGGCATCCCCGCAACCCCCGAACGAGATCAAATGATCAAGCAGGTCGTCCTGTCCAAGTTGCCCGAGATGCGTCGCCAGTTGAAACACCTTATCCAGGTTGTCGAAAAGGCCACCGGCGAATCGCTCGTAAAAAACAAAAAAAAAGGATTCCCTAGACGGGCCGCTTAAATCGTCTCACTTCTTCACTTAGGATCGGCTCCCCCCCTTTTCCTTGCTTCCTGGCGTCTTATAAAGTGACCACGACCACGCAAACGCAAACGATGAATTCGAAACGGCCGCGTCCGGCTCGCGTCGGACTGTTGGCCGGATGGGGACGCTATCCGTTTATCGTGGCCGAAAGCCTTCGCAAGCAGGGAATCGAATCGTATTGCCTGGGCATCAGTGGACATGCCGAACCCGAACTGGCCGACGTGTGCGACCATTTCGAATGGATCGGGCTTTGCAAGATGGGACATGCGCTCCGACGCCTTCAGACATTCGGCGTTACCGAAGCGACCATGGCCGGGAAAATCCACAAGGTGGCCCTCTTCCAGCCGTGGCGATGGTTTAAGCATCTGCCCGACCTGACGACTATCCGCGTCTTCGCCCCCCATTTTTTGACCCATCGACGGGATTGCAAGGACGACACCCTTTTGGGAGTCATCGTGGAGACCTTTGCCGACAAGGGGATCCGCTTCGGGCCGGCGACCGACTACGCTCCCGAATTGTTGATCGGCGCCGGGGAACTGACCGAACAACGGCCGTCCGGCGCGCAGTGGCGCGACATTGAATTCGGTTGGGAAATTGCCAAGAAGATGGGCCATCTCGACATCGGGCAAAGCGTCGTTGTCAAAGACCAGGCCGTCATGGCGGTCGAAGCGGTCGAAGGGACCGACCTCTGTATTCAACGGGCCGGCGAGCTTTGTCAGACGGGCGGTTTTACCGTCGTCAAAGTGGCCAAGCCACAGCAAGACATGCGTTTCGACGTTCCGGCTGTTGGACTACGTACACTCCAAACGATTTACAAGGCGGGCGGTAAGGTCCTGGCGATCGAAGCAGACCGAACGATTGTGCTAGAGCAGGAAGAAGTGATTGAGTACGCCAACCGGCACAAACTGGCTGTCGTCGCGTTGAGTCACCCCGAAAAAAAAGACGGCCGGTAAAGGCTCCCGTTTTTCAAAAGAAAACCGATTTGACCGGGTCGATTTGGAGTTCGCTAGAAAAGCTAAGAATCCGGCCCTTCTTTCCAAGCTATGTAAAGAAGCTCAGAAAATGCCCCGTCTCGTGGTCGAATATATCTGGTTACTGGCCCGAACAATTCGACCGACGAGACCGTAATTTTTTCAAATCCACCCCCCATTTTGAAGTGCCAACTCCCGGCAAAGACATTCCGGGCGGCCACCTCGCATTTTTTTACGACCGGCCTATTAGGTCTGCCGTGGCCCTACACTGCTCTTGCCCACAAGAGAGACGGGAAGTGTAAACTACTTCCGCTTCATCTTGTTAAGCAGGTCGGTCAACGTCACGCCGTGTAACGATTTCTGTTCATTGTCGTAAATCTTGCCCCACATGTCGAACAGAACCTTTACCGCCGTCGAGTCGGCCGATGCATTGCAGGTCGGCTTGCCACTGGATCGAACCGAGCTGTCGACGACCTCCATGATCGTGCCGATGGTGATTTCTTTGGGGTTTTTGGCAAGCTGATAACCGCCCGCCGCACCGCGAATACTTTTGACGTAGCCCGCTTCTTTAAGTTGAAGCAAGATCTGCACCAAGAAACGCGGGGGAACCCCATGTCGCTCACCAATCAGGCGAATACTGACCGGCTCTTCCGATCCGTATTCCGCCGCCAGGTCCAACATGGCAATGCATGCATACTCCGTTTTCGCTGAAATTCTCATGCCGCTTCCACTGAATTTTCCAGGGTTATAGAAAATGACCAAGCCGTAAAAATCATTTCAAACACTCGGGCGTTTTCACACCCTCCTCGATAACCGCCCTTCTCTTCAGAAAATTCAGAGAAGCAACAAGGTTATCGGATAAATGTTTTATCAAAATTATCTTACGGCAACTACTTAAAACCAACGTCACCGGGTCAGCTCGACCTTCGAACCCACCGATGACAAAAAATACTTTTTCCACCCCCCAATAACTTACTCACAACTCTGTATTTCAAAAAACGCAATAAAAAGTCCGTTTGTCTCTATAGCTATTCTAGACACTTAAATTGGTTTTGTCTTCCCTTCCTGATGAAGGATATTTTACCCCGCTAAAGTAGGGGTTTTCGCTTTTTCCTTACTGACTTAATATGCCAAAAATATTTAAATTGATCAAAATCGTTTTAAATATAGCATTTAAAGCACTTTCCTTCCCTTCGTTTCCGCAAGGAAAGGACCAAAATCGGAAAATCTTTGATCTTGACAGTCGGTTCCGAAAACGCCACGATTCTCAAAAGACCCGATTTTTGTCAGTCCGAAGAAGATTCTTTAATCCTAACTTTTACTGGACACTTTGGTTCTTGTCCAGTCAACTCACGATTCCACAAGGCAAATCACCATGGTCAGGAGAGGTTTTTTGCGGAACAAAAGTTCAGTAGGACACATCCGTTCATGAAATCCTACTCCTTGTTTCCCTTTGATAAAACCACCCCCCTTACTAAAATTGCATAAAAAAACCTTTTTTTCAAGAAAACCGGCAAAAAACCCATGAATACAAAAGCTTATCTGGCCGTCGATATGGGCGCATCCAGTGGACGTCATGTTGTCGGCCGCTTTGACGGAACTAAAATCTCGCTCGAGGAAGTGTATCGATTCGAAAACGGGCCGGTTGACACGCTGGGCACCCTCCATTGGGATCTTTTGAACCAGTGGACCCACGTCCAAAATGGCATTCTGGCGGCTGCCGCCTTGGAAACCCCCATTGCCAGCGTTGGGGTCGATACTTGGGGAGTCGATTTTGGCCTTTTGGGCCGGGGGGATGTTCTTTTAGGGAACCCCTATCACTATCGGGATGCGCGGACCAATGGGATTCTGGAAAAAGCGTATAAAATCGTCTCACGGGAAGAAATCTTTTTCCAGTCAGGCCTTCAATTCCTTCAATTCAATACAATCTTCCAATTCTTGGCCATGAAATTGGGCGAATCCCCCCTTCTGGATGCGGCCCAGTCGATGTTGATGATGCCCGATTTGTTCCACTGGCTGCTGACCGGCCAAAAATCGAACGAGTTTACCAACGCGACGACGACCCAGTTTTATAACCCGATCGAGGGGGGGTGGGCCCTCAGCCTGCTCGACCGGTTCGGCCTTCCGACCGATCTGTTGGGGCCGATCTCACCACCCGGCACCAATCTGGGCCCCTTGCGGAACGAATTGGGCCTCAAGGCGGACGTGGTCTTACCCGGCTCGCACGACACGGCCAGCGCGATCATGGCCGTTCCGGCCGCGGGTGGCCAAGCGGGAAAGCAGCCGAACTGGTGTTATTTGAGCCTGGGTACCTGGGCCCTCATGGGGATCGAGTCGCCCCGACCGGTCGTCAGCGACGAAGTGCTCCGACTGAACTTTACCAATGAAGGAGGAGTCGGCGGGACGACCCGGTTGCTGAAAAACATTTGTGGACTCTGGCTCATTCAAGAGTGTCGACGCAAGTGGAATCAAGCTGGGCGAAATTGGGACTGGGAAGATCTCAACCGGATGTCGGCCGCCGCCAGTGCGCGACGATCGTTTATCGACCCGGACGCCGAAGATTTTCTGGCGCCGGAAGATATGCCGGAAGCGATCCGCGCGTTTTGTCGACGGACCGGCCAACCGGTTCCCGACGACGAGGGGGCCATTCTCCGATGTGCGCTGGATAGTCTCGCCCTGAAGTTCCGTCACGTCCTTTCGATGTGCGAATCGTTGGCCGGAGGGCCGATCGAGACGATCCATATCGTCGGTGGCGGTACCCAAAATCGGCAACTCTGCCAAGCGACAGCCGAGGCCTGTGGCCGTCCGGTCGTTGCCGGGCCGGTCGAAGCGACCGCCACGGGCAATCTGATGATGCAAGCGGTGGCTGCTGGGGATGTTGCGTCAATCGCCGAAGCGCGTGAGGTCGTACGCAACAGTTTCGAGGTCGAGGTTTACGAACCGAAAAACACGGCCGCCTGGGACGATGCCTACGCAAGTTTTAGAGCAATTTCCAAATAAGTGGGGCGGGTTCTTTACGGTGAATAGGGGAATGGAAAAAACCTAAAACGATTCCACCGTTGCACTTCTAGGGCAATCATGGGAGCTTTCCCCCTGGCCGGCGTGAGGGTACCGTTAGCTTAAGTAAAAACGGCCGAAGCAAAAAACGGGTCAGTTGATCAAAACACTCTTGGTCGAAAAAGCGGTTTTAGTTTATAATAAGATAATTGCGGCGGAAATAATCCCCTTCCGAGGGGGTTTTTCATATTAAAAAACACCTAAGGGTATACACCTGTGCTTTCGGTTCGCCCCAAAGTCGCCGAGTTGGTCTTCCAACTTTACGGAAGATCGTTGCATCCAGAGCTGTTTGTGGTCCATCAGACGCAAAAGGTCGCGCGGGGGGACTACGAAGCCAAAATCGATATCACCAGCGACGGCCACCTGGTGACTTGGAAATACGGCGACTTCCTCCTTTCGGAAGTCACCACGTCGGCGCTTCACCCGTTGCCCGAGCGGCGGCGTCATTTTTCGGCCCGTCTTCGCGGTTCGCGTCACGAGCGGATGGAGTGTCGAGAGGGGGTCGTTTACGAAGTCGACTTCCAACTCGAATCGGTCGAGCCGGAGGTAATCTGGACCTTCCAGCAAGAGTTGGCCGACGGAGCCGAGCAGGGACTCGGACAAGGGGGGCTGTTGCACCGCTTCGATTCCAGTGGTCGGATCGCCATGGGCGCGATGAGCTTCATCAACGTCGAGAGTCGCGATCGGAGCCTCTTCGTTCAGGCGTTTCATACCTTCCCGGACGACTACGCGATCGTCAGGAGCCAGTCCCGCTTCACGATTCTACGGTAAAACGGGGCTCTTTTCCTTACCTCAGGATCACGTGAATTCTCACGTCAGAATTTTCGGGCAAATCTCGGAGAGCGGACAGATATCGCACGTCGGCTTGCGCGCCTTGCAGGGGCCGCGTCCCAAGAGGATCACGCGGTGGCTGAAATCGATCCACTCGCCGCGCGGTAGGCGGGCCATCAGATCTCGCTCGACCTTGACCGGATGTTTTTCCCCGGAAAGCCCCGTTCGGCGACTGATCCGTCCGACGTGCGTATCGACCACAACGCCGCTGGAAATCCCAAACGCGGTCCCCATGATCACGTTGGCCGTCTTCCGACCGATCCCCGGCAAAGCAACCAGGGCGTCGAAATCAACCGGCACCTTGCTGTCATGCTTTTCGACCAAAATACGACAGGCCCCTTGGATATGTTTCGCCTTGTTTCGGAAAAAACCGGTACTTTCGATTGCCTTTTCCAAAGTGTCGAGTCGGCAAAAGGCGTAGTCCGCCGCGGTCTGAAAACGGGCAAACAGATCCTCGGTCACCAGATTCACCCGCCGGTCGGTGCATTGGGCCGAGAGGATCGTCGCGACCAGAAGTTGCAACGGGTTTTGAAAACGCAACGAACAGGTCGCTTTCGGGTAGGTCCGAGCCAGACGACGGACGATTTTCGCGGCAAAACGTTTTTCTTCCACAGTAACCGACATCAAAGTGTCCTATTCTGAAACACGTGAGGCCCTGCTATCCACCCTCGTTGTAGCCATCTCGAGGGGGACGCCCCGTCGTTCTTCTCAAATTCCGTTGGAGGAACGGCTTTCCCCCAAAGTGGCTTCCGTTGGCTTTGCAACGAATTTTGCCTTGGGGCCGGAGCCCGAAGTTGCGGCAATCTCGATCAAACGTAACCGGGCCCGACCAATAGACTCTCGTGCGATTGATCTTGGCTTTCCCTCGACCCTAAGATTATCATAGGGACCTTGCCGATAAGCAAGCTCTCCCAGTCCTTTGACTGGGCTGATTGACGGGGGCCGATTGACGGGGCGAATCCTTCCAAGGGTTGAGTTCTTTTTTCCCCAAATCCCACCCAGGTTATTTGGGGGGGATTTGATTCAGGCGAACCTAACGCGCATTTGCCCCAAAAATGGTTTGGAGTTTTTATGTCCGGTTTTGATGGCTGTTCGTTCCAGGCAGACGAATTTTCGGGCCGTGTCCGACTTTTGACGGTGCCGGGGCTGATTATGTTCCCCCATGTCATCCAACCGCTCCATATCCGTCAGACGTACCATTTCGATCTTGTTCGAGACGCGATAGAGGACGATCGGCTCTTGGCGGTTCCGATTCTCGGCCCCGACGAAAAAGTCGACCAACCGGCCCACCTTCCTTCGTCCCCTTTGGCTTGCCTTTGTCAAATCGCGGCGGTCAAACCTTTGGGCGACGGAAGCCAGAACGTTTTATTGGCCGGTTTACGTCGTCTTCGACTCGTTCGGCCGTTCCAGGCCCGTCGTTCTTATTTGGAGACCAAGGGAGAAATTCTCGAGGATGGTTGCCCGTCGATCGACGAATGCTCCGTTTGGATTCAAGATCTGAGGAAATCGCTGCAACGAATCCTCCCTTGCCTGCCTCACCTTGAAGAACAGCTGAGACTTCTCCTGGATGCCGACCACCTCTCATTGAACGTCCTGACCGACGTCTTGGGTTTCGCCCTCGAACTGCCCATGAAATACCGCGCCGAGCTTTTGGCCGAAACCGACATACTTGCCAGGGCGGATCGACTTCTTCAGTATATCGAAAAGATGGCCGCCTCACTGGAGGGCGAGTCGGTGTCGTGCCTATGGTACCGATCGCAATTCAGCCCGAACTGATTTTTCGTTTCCGGGGTCTTCAACTGGTCGACCCGATCAGACCTTCTAAATGCGTCTTCGCTTCCCGTCCGGCCGCGTCCGGGTCATCGATATAGGGGTAAAGCTCGACCGTGACCCAACCGTCGTAGCCGGTCTTTTGAATTGCCTCTAAAACCCCCACGAAATCGATCGCTCCATGGCCGGGGATCAAATGGGCATGCTCGCGCGAGGCGGCGATATCTTCAATATGGTAATGTCGCGTATGGTTGGCCATTGGCCCGATCCATTCGCAAGGCTCCTCGCCCATGCAAAAGGCGTGGCCGATATCGAAATTCAGACCCAACCGGGGCGAGTCGACCCGTCCGGCCAGGTCGAGATACGGCTCGAATCGCTCGATCAACAGCCCCGGTTCCGGTTCGATCAACAGGTCGACCTCTAACTGCTCGGCCAATTCGACGCACGGCATCAGCTCGTCGTAAAAACGCCGGAACGCTTGGTTCCACGATTGGCCCGGTTCCAGCGGTCCGCCCGGCTCGGTCTGGATCGACGGCGCGCCAAGATCGGCCGCCAGCCGCAGCGCCCGCTTGGTGTGCTCGCGACGAATCGCCCGGTAGTTCGGATCGGATTCGATCCAGGACGGATGCCAATAGGGCTGACGCGGATCGGCCACTCCGTTCATCATGAATCCATTGACGTTGGCAATCGCCAGTCCGTGTTCCTCCAGACAGTCGCGGATCGCCCGGCGACGCTCGTCCAACAACCCGGCCGGCCAGGCGTGCGGGACGTCGGCCAAGAGTTCCAGGCCTTGATATCCCAACCCGGCAATTCGCCGAATCGTCTCCTCAATCGAATAACGCATGTACGCGTTGGAACTATAGGCCAGTTTCATTCGTCTTCCTTCGCTGTGAAATACCACCCACACGAAAAGAGGTAAACCGTTTCATATGATCTGATTCGGCCAAGCGGTCCAATTCCGGAGTCAGCCTGATGATCCCGCTTCCGTCCGCCTGGAAATCGTCAAAAAACAGCAAAAAAGCCGTTTTTACCCAAACGGCCACCTTAACCCCCCTGCTTGGTCAGCCGGAATGAACTATAATTGTCATTATAACTCGTAAAGGTATTGGCGCCCTTACCTCACCCCCCCAGGAGGTACTCGGCAAGCCGATTGCAACCTCACGAAAGAACCTCAAAGCCAACTTCCCCTCGAGCGGAACCGACACCCCATGCAAAAATCTTTAGACCAGAAGCTGGCCCGGATCCTGGCCGACCCGAACTGCACCGACTTCATTCTCGCCGACGCCAAAGACGCCGATATGGCGTTTGGCCTGTCCGCGCCGGGCAAGAGCCCTGAACATTACGCCGACGAGGCCAGCTTTCGCACTCTGGCCGAGTACCGTGATCTGATGCGGCAAATCGTCGCGCAAGGGGCCGTCGACATCATGCTGATGAGCGCCAGCTCGAACGAGATCCTGACGATCCAAGAGCGTCTGTTCGACCAAAGCCATATCACCCCGGCCGTTCGGGCCAACGATACGACCGACATCTGGCTCGCCTCCGGTAGCGGCCGCTACGGCAGTCAACCGTCGCAACCGTTCCGCACCGCGACGCTCGACCACATCATGTGTGGCAAGGCCGAGTGCACTTCCGAGGAGCGAAAGCAAGGCGCCAACTTGGGACTCTATTCGGTCACGTTCAACAACGACGTCGACCTGGACCACCGATCGTTGGAAGCGTACAAACAGTTCCGCATCGAAGCCGAACAAAAGGGTTTCCGCCACTTCCTCGAAGTGTTCGACCCCAACGCCACCGGCAACCATCCGCCCGCCGATATCGCCCAGTTCATCAACGACCATATCGCGCGGACCTTGGCAGGCGTTACCCAAAGCGGTCGCCCGGTCTTCCTGAAAATCCCGTACCACGGACCGGCCGCGATGGAAGCGCTGGCCCGCTACGATAGCTCGGTAGTCGTCGGCATCCTGGGCGGATCGTCCGGCACGACCTTCGACGCGTTCCACATGCTCTGGGAGGCGAAAAAGTACGGCGCCCGCGTCGCCCTGTACGGTCGAAAGATCAACCATTCCGAACACCAGTTGACCTTCATTAAATATCTCCGCGCGGTGGCCGACGACCAGATCGCCCCGCACGAGGCAGTCCGCGCCTACCACGGCGACCTGGCCAAGCTGGGCATTCGTCCCTATCGAACGCTGGAAGACGACCTGCAAGAGATGTCGACCGCCACTAGTTACAGCGGTACCGGCGGGGCGAAGCCGGCCCAAAAAGGTGCCTCAAGCGGTTCGTCCCAAACGGTCTCGTCAAGCGAGCCCGATTTCAGTACGATGACCCCTGCCGAAAAGGCCAAGTGGAACATCGAACGCTGGAAACAGATCCTGGGCTAGCGGTTTGCAAAAGTAGTACCCGGTTGTCTTGTACATCTATCCTGGCGGATTCCCTTTTGAAATCCGTTCCCTCCTTGGATGAGCTAAAAAACCATGTCCTGCCGATTGCTTTTTTTCATCGTGTTGTCCTCGCTGGTGTTGGGTTCTTTTGCGCTCTCCGAGGCCCAAGAGTCGGTTGCCGACTCCTCGGTCGGGATCATGTTAAACATCCCTGCCGATGTGCTGGTTTTGGATGAGGTCCTGGAATTAGACGTCAAGACCGCCACGCCTGAACAATTTCGGGCCGCGTACCGGCGGTGGGTGGACCGATTTGCCGGAACCCGGGTCAAGGACCTTCTGCTGAATGTGAATTTCCAGAGAGCCTGTTTTCCCAGCAAGACATGGGATCGTTACGAAGGCGAAGGTAAAAAGGACAAGCACTCGGCCTGGTGCGGCAGACTTGCGACCGTGTTATCGAAGGGGGTAGACCCTTACGCGATTTGTATCCGGCGGTGCCGAGAAATCGGGATCTCGCCCTGGGCCAGTATCCGGATGAACGACCATCACTACCTCGACGATCCCGAAAAGTCCAACCGCTTCTGGCAAGCCCATCCGGAGTACCGCATCAAGGGCCAACACCGATACGACTACGCGCACGAGGCGGTGCGGAACCATTACCTGGTTTTGATCGAAGAGGTGCTGGAGAAATACGATATCGACGGCCTCGAACTCGACTGGGTGCGAACCCTTCCGACGATCCATCATTCGGAACTCGAAGAGGGGAAAACCAAGCTCACTGATTTCATGCGGCAGGTGCGCGAGGCGGCGGATCGCGTGGCCAAACGACGAGGGCGGCCCATTCGGATCGCCGTGCGCGTGCCGACTCGCCCGGCCGTGGCGCAGGGGTTTGGCCTGGACGTGCCGACCTGGATCGCTCGCGGTTTTGTCGATACGGTTATTCCCTGTAATTTTTACGTCACCATCGACAACGAAATCCCACTGAAGCAGTGGCGTGACTTGATCGCCAAAACCGAGCGTCCTTGTGATCTGGCCCCCGGGACGGATCACCGTATCCAGGCTTATCCGGGAGGTCCGGTCTTGACCTCGAACCTGGAGACGCTTCGCGGATTCTCGGCGACGATGATCGGACGCGGAGCGGATCGTATTTATTTGTTCAATCACTCCTTTCCCTCTTGGTATCAATTTTTCGATGCGAATCAGGGTGTCGAGAAGTCGATGGTGGACGATTCTCGGCGCATTATCGAGGAAGCCGGAAGCCTTTCGGCCGCCTCGTCACACCCGCGACTGCACGCACTGACTTTTCATGACCAAGAAGCCCCGGGCACGAAAACTGCTAAGCCGTTGCCGGCGAGCCTGACGGTCGAATCTCCGGCCGATTTTCAAATCGACATCGGCCCAAAACCGACCCAGGGGAGGGCAATCCTCCAAATCGGGCTTGGGGATAACGTCAAGCAAATCCCCGTGGCCCGACTCAACCGTGGCGTATGCAAAAGGATCGACGACCTGAAGGCGGCGGATGATCCACAAGCCCTCTCGGCTGTGGGACTTCCTCCCCTATACGGCACGTCTCCGGCACAGGCCGCTCCGCGCATAGTGCAGTACGAAATTTCCCTTTCCGATCTGCGTTCGGGACAGAATCGGATTCACCTTTCCCTGGAAGCGGAGTCGGACAAAGACGTCAAATTGCGCGTGAGCTGGTGTTCGATTCGCTTGGTCCCGCCAACGTCGGATGAAAATCGCTCTAAGGAAAACGAATAAGGCAATCCTACGGAACCAAAGGCCCCTCGGTGACTCGATAATCATGGATTTTTTAAACGACTTTCATCAACTTTCGCCGCTGGGACGGGGCCTGTTTCTTGTCTGGCTGACCGTGGTCGGTGCGGCGGTCGGCAGCTTTTTGAATGTCGTCGTCTATCGGCTCCCGCTGGGAAAAAGTGTCGTCCGACCCGGTTCGTTCTGCCCTCGCTGCCTCACGCCGATCCGTTGGTACGATAATCTGCCAGTGCTGAGTTGGTTTTTCCTGCGCGGCCGGTGTCGAACCTGTCATGAACCGATCTCGTTTCGCTACCCGTTGGTTGAAGCGGTGACGGCGGTCCTCTTTTTCGTTCTGACCTATGCCGAACTGCTTTCCCACGCGGCCAACCTTCCGTTGCGCGCCATCGAAGTAAGTGACGGCCTGATCACGCCCCTACGCTCGACGGGGTTGGTGATTGGCCTTTATTGCTATCACCTGACACTGTTGGTCACCTTGTTAACGGCCGGGCTGATTGAATGGGACGGACAAAAAGTTCCGCGGCGCTGCTATCTGCCCGCTTGGATCTTCGGCCTCATCGGCCCGTTGTTCTATCCCGGTTTGCACCCGATTGGCGTCTCGGTCGAATTGACCGGTCCCGTCGCCGGATTGGTCGACAATCTCGCGGGGCTGGCCTGTGGCGCGGCGGCCGGAGGCCTTTTGATCCTTTTCCGCCTCCCGGTCCCTGAAATGCCCGATCGGCGGAACACCCTCACGGCCCTCTCGTTGACCGGCCTCTACCTGGGCTATCAGATGACACTCCAACTGTTTCTGCCGTTGGTGGCCCTTTGGCTCTTCGGCACACTTGTTCTTCGTATCGTCAAAACGAAACGGACCCTGCCCGAACCGCTGGTTTTGGTCCCCTTGGTCCTCTTGGCTTTGGTCTTCTGGAACACCCTCAGTTAGTTGGGGTGGGGGTGCTACCACGTCCGACCGTTCCGGGGCATGAAGAGGTACATCTACGACGACGGCGATCCCCTAGCATTTCGTCGAAAATTCCGGCAGAATAAGAGGGCGTTTTTTTAGAGGGCGTTTCAAAATCTGCTTTGGTTGCGAAAGCAAGGATTTTTGTTCGCTGGCAAGGAGCAAAATCGCAGGCATATTGGGCGATATGGCGAGATTTTGTGACGCCCTCCAGCGAACAAAAAGACCGCTTACAGCCCAAATTGAGGTTTCGAAATGCCCTCTACTCATTCCCTTGCCGAATTGGTTTGTCGGCCGTTTTTTTGCTTGAATCAAATAGGATCTTTCACGTCATGGAAAAAATCGAAACGCTCCGTTGGGTCGGCCAGACCGACGGTGTCTTGAAAATGATCGACCAGACCCGACTGCCGGTCGAGTTTATTGAAATCGAGTGCCGCGACGTCGAAACGGTTTGGGAAGCGATCAAGATGCTCCGCGTTCGTGGCGCTCCGGCGATCGGAATCGCGGCCGCTTACGGCCTATGCGTCGGAGTTCAAACGGCCGTCGGTGTCGACGAAGCGACCTTCTTTAAACGACTCGACGAAGTGGCCGACTATCTGGCCGGAAGTCGTCCGACGGCAGTCAACCTGTTCTGGGCGCTCGACCGGATGCGGGCCCGGGCCGGGGCGCTTCGGGGGAAGGCGTCGGTCCGCGAAATCGTTGAAGCATTGCTGGAAGAGGCCCACGCGATCCACGAGGAGGACTGTCAGATCTGCCGGGCGATCGGACGTCACGGGGCCGAGTTGCTCGAAGACGGGCAAGCGGTTTTGACCCATTGTAACGCCGGCGGGCTGGCCACGGCCGACTACGGGACTGCGCTGGCGGTGTTTTACGCGGCGGCCGAGGCGGGGAAACGGATCCATGTTTACGCCGACGAAACGCGACCCCTGCTCCAAGGCGCGCGGCTGACCGCGTGGGAACTGATGCGGCACGGGATCGACGTGACGCTGATCTGCGACTCGATGGCCGCTCAGGTCATGCGCGAAGGTCGGGTGCAAGCGGTCGTCACCGGCGCCGATCGGATCGCGGCTAACGGCGACACGGCCAACAAGATCGGGACCTACGGCGTCGCCCAACTGGCGGCCGTTCACCGAATCCCGTTTTACGTCGCGGCACCGAAAAGCACGTTCGACCGGTCTCTTCCCGACGGGACCGGAATCCCGATCGAGCAACGTGACCCGAAAGAAATTACCCACGGTTTCGGCTGTCCCACTGCCCCGGAAGGGGTCAAAGTCTACAATCCGGCCTTCGACGTCACCCCGGCCGAACTGATCGAGGGGATTATCTGTGAAAAAGGACTCATCCGCCCCGTCACGCGAGAGGGAATAGAAAAGGTCCTTGAATCGTAGTTTCGAAAACCAAAACCAAAAAAGGTGGACGAAGAAAAAATCCTCGACCACCTTTTTTTATTGAGTAAACTACTCAGCCAAGACACCGGCCCTATTCGGTTTTTTCACCTGAAGGATCGTTGATCTCGACCGAGAGTATTTCGATCACCAAGGGTATTCCCGGATTCTTTCTTCTGGCACCGCGTCCTTTCGGTTCTTTCTTGGTTTCTTCATCAGGTTGTTCTTCCATCACCTTGGCTTTCAGAATTCGGACGTCGACCGATCGTTTGGTTCCCGGCCGCGAACCGTCTTCCAACATGGGGAACCAAAATCCCTCGGGCAACGGGAATCCCGGACTTTTCGTGGCGCGAGAATAGTGCTTCAATACCTTTTCCGGCTGAGCAGTCTCTTCGAGGCGGATGTAATGGATCTCGAGAGGGTCGAAATCTCCTTTCCCCAAAACGGCCCTGGCGTCTTCGGGGAATTTCACGTGATAGCGGGCAACTATTCCCTTATCGGAATGGGGATTAAACGGGCAAGGTTCTTCTTCCTCCTCGGCCAAGGGGCCGGCAGGGCTAGCAGCGACGCGGGCCAACGAGAAAAGATCTTTGGCCAAGCTTTGAATTTGGTCCATCCATCTGAGAGTGACTTGGGCGTTGGACCTTGATGCGCCGGAAGAATCTTTTTTCGAAGGACCGTGTGCCGATTCTTCCGTTTTCGTGACAACGACTTGCTTTGCCGTAACCAGTAATCCGGGATCGAAGATGGATTTTGGCACCTCGATCTCCCCGTTATCACTCTTTTCCATCAAAACCTCTTGGACGAGAGTGCAACCGCTCATTCCATAGGAGAAGGCCTGCTGCAAACCTTCTTGGTAACACCTTTTCATTAACTGATAGAGTACCGATCGAACCCGATCGTAAGGAACGGTTTTCGCGAAATCCAAAAGGGAAGCGGGTTTGTTCGAGAAGGAATCTATCGTTTGCAATCGATTGCCAACCGCTTTCATGGTATCGGGCTCCCATATTTCCCTAACCATTTTGATCGGATCCAATTCGTCTTCCAGGCGACTTGTTTCCAATTTCAACCCAAAGGTTTGCATCGTTGTTCGCAACTGGCCCAAACTGGAATCATTGATGAGGGTACTTTTCGAACCATTTCTACTTGGTTTCGAACTTTTCCATCTCGAAGAAGCCGAGGCTTTCTTTTCGCTTGTCGCTTCCTGGTTTTCAACGACGCTGCTTTCTTCCTTCGAGCCGTTTTCCAAAAGCTTCAAGGCGACCGCCAGGCCGTAGGAGCTGTAATTCATGAACCCTCGATCCAACTGCGCCATCTTGTTGTCGTGAAGGACCTGTTCATTATAGAGACGGATTTGGGCCGGAATATTTTCGGGACGAATTCTTTCAAGCAGCGGACCAAATTCTTTCAGGTGCATCGATTTCGCCTCAGGCGACAATAAATACTGAGCAAGTTTTTTTCGTAACGAGGCTGAAGGGGTTTGGGAAATAGTCTGTTTTGCCAAACGTTCCAACTCATTTGCCAGAATGGTTTTTCTTTGGTTGGTTCCCATCTTGTTTTCAACGACGGCCGGACGATATTTGATGGGATCCACCAAAGCGATAAGCAATACCTGGTTGTTTTCCGGAGAAGGCTTGGTGGTCAAGATTTCCAAGGCCATCCGAGTCGTAAGCTGATCGAAATCGGTTTTCAATTGTCCGGTGACGATGTCGCGAAGCGTTTTTTCGGCCTGCGGAGTTTCATTGACCGCCAAAACGGACATGATGGCCCTGATCGTTTCTTCCGGCATACCGAGCGATCGGCGACCGACTTGATTTTCCGGCTGAGAAGCCTCGGTATTTTTGAGCAACTCGGCGGCAATCGTCCCCACCTCGGGATTCTTCGTCTCTTTTTGTCCCAGATGTTTTAAAGCATCGATCAAGAATGGATCTTGGTCTTTTTTGGCGCTGAGAAAATCTTCCTTTTTCCAATCGGCCACTTTTTCGGGACGCGAGGCGGATTTGGACACGGAAGGCTCGGGAGTCGGCTTCTTTGCCGGAGGGGTTTTGATTTGCTTTTTGACAGCCGGTTTTTCTTGATCCGGTTTTGATTTCTCCGGTTCGGGCGCCGTTTTTTTCTTTTCCGTTTGAGGGTGGGGGGCCGGCTTGGGAGATGTTACGGGTTGAGCTTGGGGCGGTTCCGGGGTTACCGGTTCCACTTCCCCTCCCGGACACCCGGCCATCATCAATATTCCAACAATTACCGCAAAAGAAAAAAGGTTCTTTCTTTCTGTCTCAAATAACTTCACTTTTTAACTCTACCGATTCGGGGTGGGCAGGACAACATTGTCAACGATCTCGAATTTCAGGCCCCTGGCCGAAAATCTTTTCTTTCGGGGGGGCCTCGAGACTTTGGACTTCAGAGGTGGCTTCTTGGTAAAACGAATTTAAAACAGAGGGGGGGTATTAATCCCCCTATCCTTAGTGTAGGCTCGATTTCCAAAATCCCTCAGTATTTAGTATGTCGAAATCTTGAAAAAAAGTCCACCAGAATCGGCCCCCCCGACCAAAAATGCGCCGATTCGCATACTCTCTTTTTCCGGGGTCCTTTGAGCGAGAGGCCGATTCCGTTTTTTTGCCCGGAAGAAATGGGCCAATCGGCATGGTCTTGGAATCGAAGAAGTGCCATAATGCCATAAAGGGTTCTCTCGTTTTTCTCTCGTGAGAACCTCCTCTCGCTTATATATATTGCCCCTTAAACCACTTAGGAGCGTATCCCATGCGTTTCACGGTCCCGTTTCGTCCTTACCTCTTGATCGGCATCGCCGTCAGTGTCTTGGTTTTGATCGGTTTGGGTCAAAATTTTGACTGCGCCGCGCCATGTCGCGCCGAAGAGGGGCCCCAGCTCAACGAAGCGGCACCGGCCGAATCGACCAATAACTCCGAACCTGTCGCCCAATCCACCGACGAGCAGTTGGCTTCCCCCGACAAGACGAAAATCCCTTCGGAGACCTCTCCCGAGGAGGCCGGGTCGAATCCCGAATGCCAAACCGAATCGGACCTTTTGCAGCAGATCATCACGGCCCGGTTGACCGCAGAACGCCTGGCCGATCTGGCCGAAGTGATTACCCTTTGCGAACAGGCGATCGAAGAATTGCCCGATCCGGCGGATGTAAAATTTGCCAAATATATCCTCGCGGCCACCTTGTTTCAACGGGCCGAGTTTGCGACCAAAGCGATTTTCGGCGGCGCGAAGGGGCAGGTGAATCGCAACTGGCCCAGTTTTCGGAAGCTGGCGCTTGCCGACCTTGAAAAAGCGGTTCAGCAGGTCCCCGAGCATCCCGAAGCGCTCCTGTTGATCGCCCGCCTCAACGCCTTGCCGGGAGGAGACGCCAATCGGGCTCGGGAAGCGGTGAAAAAGGGACTCGCAATTCCTGAAGCCGATTCCGACATTCGAGCCGATCTTTTGACGCTTCAAGTCGGATTCGAGGAAGACCTCGAGAAAAAAATCCGATTGCTCGATGAGTCGATCGAACTGGCTCCTGCTCGTCAAAAATTTTATCAGGCCCGCGCGTTGTTAAAAAACGAAAACGGGCAACCGGAAGCGGCCATTGACGATTTGCGCAAAGTGATCGAGCTTGCCCCGGACGATCCGACCGCCTACGAAGATCTGGGGCGTCTGCTGGCTCAACTAAAACGTTATGAGGAAGCGCTCGAAGTTCTCGACCGGGCTGAGCCGCTTGCGGGCGGATCGATTTTGTCGAAGGTGGTCCGATCGCGGATTTTCGCCAATCAAGAAAAAGACGAAGCGGCGCTCCAGCAGCTCAACGAAGCGCAAAAGATGCAACCGGGCAATCCGTTCGTTCTTTTGTTGCGGGCCGGGATGCTCGACGAAATGGAGAAGCCGGAAGAAGCGTTGAAGGATGTCGATCAGGTTTTGAAGCTTCGTCCGGACAACGAGCAGGCGATTCGTTACCGGGTCGCCTTGCTTGCCAAACTCAAGCGAATCAACGAAGCGATCGACGAGTTGACCCGTTTGCTCGAAAAGAAGCCGAATCAACCGACGCTCCAACTGCAACTGGCCCTGCTCTATACCCTCGACAAAAAGCCGCAAAAGGCGATCGACCTTTACAGCCAGATCCTCGAAAAAGATCCGAAGAACGGCGAAGCGCTTCGCGGTCGGGCCAACAGCTATCTCGGGATGGGAAAACATGTCGAGGCGGTTGCCGATTTCCGCCGGGCCTACGAACTCGACCCCGACGATCCGAACATGCTCAATAATTACGCTTGGGTCCTGGCCACCTCGCCGGAGGAATCGATCCGCGACGGGCAGCGGGCGATCGAACTGGCGATGCACGCCTGCGAGATAACCGACTACAAAGAGGCCCACATTCTCAGCACGTTGGCAGCCGCTTACGCCGAGTCGGGCGATTTCGAAAATGCCATGAAGTGGTCGCAGAAGGCGATCGACATGGGGAAAGAACAAAACCGGCAGGATATTGCCGACGCCTTGGGCAAAGAGCTTGAAAATTACCAAGCGAAAAAACCGTGGCGAGAATTGCTGACCGAAGGGTTGGATCACGACTCCAATCCGTAGTCGCCCACGCTGCTTCTTTACGGTACCCCCCGCCATTTCCATGACCGTCAATTTGATCGGGCCGGCACGGATTGCGCTGCGATTTGTCTATACGTCATTGCCTTTACTTTACCGTCGTTATGTGGTAGAGTAACCGTGTGTTGCAATAGGGCAAGGCCACTCCGACTCATCCGGGAAGGGTAACATGGAATTTTTGATTGTTGCTTTGGTCGTTCTGTTCGTTTGGATTCTCCCGTCGATCGTGCTGGGGCTCGTTTTGTCTGATCGTCTCGCTTCCTGTCTGGAAGAAACGAGGAAAAATCGGGCGATCCTCTCGTCGTTGCTCGAAAGGTTTTCCTCTCAGGAGCAAAAAATTGGTCCTCCGGCGGGCTTAAAATCGGATCTTAAGGCGGGCCATCAGGCGGGCCATCAGGCGGGCCATCAGGCAGACCATCAGGCAGGCCATCAGGCAGGCCATCAGACGGGCCATCAACCGGGCCATCAACCGGGCCATCAGACGGGCCAGGAAACACCGCCCCTTTCTCAAAACGAGACATTGCCTGAAAAACTGATTGCAAACGCAACCAGTTCGGCTCCGCTGGAACCGGCCAAGCCGGAAACGGTTTTTGCGAAGACCGAGAAGGCCGCTCCTCTTGACGCGGCCGACCGCGGCGAAAACGAGGCGAGCAGCGAATCAACACAGGACCCGTTCGTTTCCCGTTTGCCGGAGGTTTCCTCGAAACCTCTTTCGGAAGAAGAATCGATAAGCCAATCGTTTCGTTATAACTTTCACACACTGCGACGTTTTCCCTGGTCGGCCCGTGCGAAGATCGCCGGTCGCAAGACGTGGAACTGGTTCCTTTATGGAAAAACGCGACGTCCGTACGGCGAGATGATCGAATACTCGGTGGCCGGGAATTGGCTGTTGCGGATCGGGATCGTGATTCTCGTGACCGGATTGGGGTATTTTCTGAAATGGTCGATCGACGAAGGGATGTTGGCGCCGGTCTATCGGGTTTGGATGACGGCCGGCGCGGGGTTGGCGATGATCGTCTTCGGAACGCGACTGTTGAACCGGTTTTACCATCTCTTCGGCGAAGGGCTCATCGGCGGCGGTATCGCGACGTTATACGTTTCGATTTATGCCTCGTTCGGTTTTTACGAGCTGATCTACCAAGGCCCGGCGATGGGGCTGATGTTCGGCGTCACCGTATTGGCCTGCTTGATCGCCGTGCGTTTTGATTCGTTATTGGTGGCCATCCTGGGCGTGTTGGGCGGCTTGGCGACGCCGGTCCTTTTGAGCACGGGGGAAGTCAACTTCGCCAGGCTTTACGGGTACCTGTTGCTGTTGTCGGGCGGCGTTTTGGCGATCAGTTTCTGGAAGAACTGGTATCCGCTGAAGGTCCTTTCGTTGGCCGGAACCTATCTGCTGCTTTTGGCCTCTCTCGATGATTGCACCGACGAGTCGTTCTGGCTGGTGTTGGGTTTCTGGATCGCCTTCTATCTGCTCTACTCGTCCAACGCGTTGGGTTATTACCTGGCCCGGCGAAAACGGTCCAATACGCTCGATATCGTTCAAATCCTCTCCCTTTCGGCCATGACATTGGGGGTCGGCGGTTGGCTGATCTACGATCACTGCGATACGCGTGGACCGGTCGCCTACTTGGCGCTGGGGATGGCCGTTTACAATTTGGCCGGTCTGGTCCTGGTCAAACGACGCGGTATCGACGACGCGGGGATTTCCGCCACCTTGATGGCGACCACGTTTTTCTGTGTCGCGGCGATTGGGCCGCTGGTGCTCGATCATGACTCCTGGGCACCGTTCTGGGCGTTGCAAGCGACGGCCACCCTTTGGATCTTCCAAAAGACTCGTGTCCAAACGCTTTTGGCCTTGTCGAACGGCCTTTTTGTAGGGGTGATTGTGCTTCTGTTTGTCGGTGGGGGCGAATCGTATCTGTTCCGCGTGAAAGAGATGACTCTACCGGTCTATTTTGACGGGCTGGGAAATCGGTTGAACCTTTTCGGCATCCCGATCGTCTCGTTCGCCTTGAGCGCTTTCTTCTTGCGAACGATGAAAGAATTCCAACCGCTTCGCTGGACGTTCATCATCTTGGCGGTGGCCGTGGGGTTCTTTTTTTCGACGGCCGAGCTGGGGTTCTACCTGCACTACTTCCGGCCGGAATTCAGGATGGGCGGGATCTCGATTCTCTGGACCCTCTTCGCGCTGGCGTGGGTCGTCGCCGGGATCATGAAACAGATCCGACCATTACGGATACTCGGGCTGGGACTCTTCGGAGTAGTCGCGGTGAAGGTCTTTTTCGTCGACCTGGAAAGATCGGAAACCCTGTACCGGGTTGCCGCCTTGGTCATCCTCGGTTTGTTGATCATGGCGGGCAGCCTCATCTATCTGCGTTGCCGGAGCCTCTTTTTGCCAGAAGGGCCCAAAACGTCCGAAGCCAAACCGGAAATCGCCCCGGATGAGTCCTTGTAATCGGGGGGAAACGTGTCGGGCAACGCTTGCTTCCTTGCGGTCCATGAGGGATAATTGAGAAAAGGTTATCTCTTCATTGTCGACGCGCGTCGATGAGGAGAAAAACTTCCCTTCGCCTTTTGCTGTCCCACCCCTCCTGAATCATCCATTGCGAAAGCAAGCAATCCATCACGAGCAACCATGTCCCACCTTTCAGATTTTTTTCAGGCCCGAGTTGTTTTTGAAAAACCAGTTCGGATTGCCTTCTTGACACTTTTATTTTTCGTCCTCGTGGGCATCCTTCGTCCGGCGGTGGCCGACGATTGGCCGACCTATCGCAACGACTCTTGTCGATCTGGCGTGACAAAGGAACGGTTGTCTTTCCCGCTCGAACCGGCTTGGCAATACCAGGCCGATCACGGCCCGCGGCCGAGTTGGCCCGACATGCCGGCAACGGAAGATTTTTGGAATAAAGTTCCTGACCTCAAAATGTCGGTTACCTACGACCGGGCGTTTCCTGTTGTCGTGGCCGATGGCCGTGCCTACTTTGGCTCCAGTGCCGACGACACGGTCCGTTGTCTCGATGTGAACACCGGCACCGAACTTTGGCGTTTCACGACTGAAGGACCGGTCCGGCTGGCCCCGACGATCGCCGATGGCCGGGTCTATGTCGGCAGCGACGACGGTCGGCTTTACGCCTTGGACGCGAAACAGGGGACCTTGCTTTGGACCTTCGATCCCCATCCTCAAAAGGCCTGGCTTCCCGGCAATGGGCGGTACGTCGCGAGACAACCGGTTCGTTGCGGGATTGTCGTCGAAGGTAAGACGGTCTATTTCGCCGCCGGACTTTTCCCGATGCGAGGGGTCGACCTGTTTGCCGTCGACGCGGAAACGGGAAAAGAAACCTGGCGCGCGCCGATTCAAGTTTCGTCCCAAGGGTACATGGCCGCGACAAACCACCAGTTGATTGTCCCGACCGGACGAACGGCCCCGGCCCTGTTTGAGCGGGCCAATGGGAAACCGTTTTGCCGTCTCAGCTCCAAAGGGGGTAGCTTTGCATTGGTGACCGAAGGTTGTCTCGCTTTCGGGCAAACCGAAAGGGGCCAAATCCGCCTGGCTGATACCGAGAATCGCGAAGTGATTGTCGCGATCAGTTCGGCCATCCGCATGATCGCCGATGGGCCGATCCTTTACGTGGCGGGGACCGACTCGCTTTACGCGATGGATCGAAAAGCCTACCTGGCGGCCGCCCGGGAAGCGACCCGATTGTGCAAGATAAAAAAACGCACGCCCGAACAAAACGGGCAGTTGGCCGACGCCCAACGGCGCGAACGGGCCAAACTGTGGAAAGTGTCGATCAAATACCCCAACGAAATGATACTGGCCGGAAACTGCTTGATTTTGGGCGGCGAGGGGCAGGTCGAAGCGCGAGACATTGCAAGCGGAAAGACCGTCTGGACCGGTCAGGTCGACGGAAAGGCATCCGCCCTTGCCGTTGCCGATGGACACCTTTTGGTGAGCACCGACCGAGGGACGATCCACACGTTCCGCTCTGTCGGAGACGAAGCGAAAACGGTCGTCTGCCTCAAACCGACTGTCTCGCCGACTTCCGAACCGGTCGCGCCGTCGATTCAAAAAAAGGCCCAGGCGGTCCTGGCCGTGACCGATCAACACCAGGGATACGCGTTGCTTCCGGAAGCCGGAGAAGGGGAGTTGGCCCGCGCGATTGTTCAGCGGTCGTCGCTTCAGGTACTGGGTCTCGAAGACGATCCGGCGCGAATCGCCAAGGGACGCGATCGCCTGCTGGCGGCCAAACTGTATGGCCCGCGAGTCAGCCTGCGCAAGGGAACCCTCGAAGATTCGGTTTTCCAACGCCATACGTTCAACCTGATTGTCTTTGAGTCGATACCGTCGTCAAAAACGGTCGCCGACACGGTCGCCGACTTGGTCCGTCCGTGTGGCGGAACGGTCGTCTTGCTTCTGCCGGAGACGGCCGACGCGGCGACGGTCGAAAAACTGAAGTCGTGGGGCAAGAGCCGATTCGCCTCTTGGAAAACGGTAAAGCGGGACGGTTTTCTTATGGGTGTCGGCCGAACCGGAACCCTCGACGGCGCGGGCGATTGGACTTGCTGCTATGCCGAACCGGGTAACTCTGCCTGCAGTGAAGATCGGCTCGTCTGCACCGACGTTGAAATGCAGTGGTACGGCGGCCCCGGACCGCGTCGGATGTCCGATCGGCATCAGCGAACCGTTCCCTCGTTGTATCGTGACGGCCGCCTGTTCGTTTCGGGGCGCGATCTGGTTTATTGCCTCGACGCTTACAACGGGACCATCCTCTGGGAAAAAACGGTTCCCGGCTCCCAGCGTCTCTCGGTCTGCCAAGATTGCAGCGGCTTCTGCGTCGACGCGAATCGGGTCTATATTGCCACCGGCGAAAAGGTGGTCGGTCTGGACGTGAAAACGGGCGAGCAAACGCGGACCTTTTTGGTTCCCAATGCCGATTCCGAATCAAAACGGGACTGGGGCTATACCTGTCGGGTCGGCCGTCTGTTGCTCGGCAGTACCTGCAAGCCGGGCGCGGCGTTTCATCAAATGAGCAGGAACGACTACCATCGGGTCTGGTACCGCGACACCGTCACGGTGACCAGTGACAGCCTGTTTGCCGTCGATCCGGTTTCGGGGAAAATGGTGTGGACCCATGTCTCGGATATCATTCCCAATACGACGATCGCCGCCGGAGAGGGGAAAATTTTCTTCCTCGAAACGGAAAGCGAGAAGGCAAAAAACAACCCGACCGGCCGCGTCACCACCAAAGAGCTGTTCGACGGCAACCGGGTTTTTCTGACCGCCTTGGATTTGCAAAGCGGAAAAACGCTCTACCGACAACCCCTCGACGTCAGCCAATACGAGGAGACCTTCTATCTCGTCTACCAAGCAGGCCGTTTGGTCCTTTGTGGCTCGAAAGGTATCGGA
Source organism: Thermoguttaceae bacterium (assembly GCA_963674475.2). Taxonomy (GTDB): domain Bacteria; phylum Planctomycetota; class Planctomycetia; order Pirellulales; family Thermoguttaceae; genus CAXXFQ01. Next base: position 157,564 of record CAXXFQ010000008.1, read on the forward strand.
CCCCATTTTCACGCGACCCTTTACGGATTCGACGAGCAAGACGGCAAGCGGATCTGGTCGGCGACCCACAATACCGAACTGACCTCTGGCGGCGGACACGGCGAACCGAGCCGACACCCGATTGTTGTCAATGGCAATGTCTACGCCTGGCCATATGCCTATGATCTGCAAACGGGCAAAAAGGTCGAAGGGTGGAAGTTCGATCGGTTTGGAGGCGGTTGCGGGGAGATCGGCTCGTCGGCCCGCTGTCTGTTCTGGCGAGGGAGCTATCCGTGCATGCGAGATGTGACCTCGAAGGACGGCCCGTTGCGATTGACCACCGTCAGTCGGATCGGCTGCTGGATCAACGCGGTCCCGGCGGGCGGCCTGATCCTGTTGCCCGAATCGTCTTCGGGGTGTACGTGTCCGTACTCGATCCAAGCGTCGATCGCCTTCGCCCCGAAAACCAAACCGGCCGAGGTGTCCAAGCCTGGATCGAACGAGAAAAAGCCAAACGAGGGGAAGTAATCGACCTACTAACCATTCCGTCCGCCCTGCGTGTGTGCTCTCTTGCTTTCACGGTTTCGCGAGGGGATAATGGATTTGCCTATCCCCTAGCAAGGAAGATAGGCCCATTTTCATCAGGAAAAACCGCCATAATAGAAATTCTTTCAACTGTTTTTATATAAAACCCGCCTTTCAGACGTGTTCAGGAGAAATAGAGATGAGAACCACGTTTGCCGTGTCGTTGTTGCTTGCCGTGATCCTTTCCCCTTGTGTGGGACTGGCCGAGGCACCGTCGAAGAGTGACATCAATGACGCCCTTTCTTGGCTCGAAACCAAAGCGGCCGAAACGGCCCGAGCCAGCCACCGAACGATGAACGACGGCACGGCCGCCTTCCCGCCGCAAGTCGGACTGGGCTATGAGGCGTTCTGGCTGCGCGACTACGCCTACATCCTTGAAGGGTGTGTCGACGCCTTCTCCGACAAGGAGCTGACCGACGCCTGCCGCGTCTTCTTGCGTGGCCAACGGGCCGACGGCCAGTGCGTCGACTGTGTGAAGTTCGACGGGACGCCGATTTATCGCCCCGGGTTCGGCTCCATGGGAGTCGAAACGGTTGCCGACGGGGCCCCGTTTACCGTCGACGTGGCGTGGTACACTTTCCAAAAAACGCAAGACAAAAAACTGCTCGTCGAGATGTTACCGGCGCTGGAAAAGGCGTTGCAGACGGTCGAGCGGAATCCGAAAAACGGACTCGTCCATATCCGCCCACAGATGCCGCAGTACCGGTGTCCCTACGGATTTACCGATACGATCCTCAAACAGGGAGACGTCCTGTTTTGCTCGTTGCTCTATGTCCAGGCGTCCCGCCAACTGGCCGATTTGTATCAGGCAGCCGACCGCGACCAAGATGCGGCTCGTTGGACCAAAGAGGCTGATCGGGTGACCCGGTCGATCCGGACCGTCTTCTGGAACCCCGAATGGAATCTGTTCCGCGCGGCAACGGCCAAGAGCAATCAGCCCGACGTCTGGGGCTCGGCGTTTGCCGTCTATCTGGGTGTGGCCGACGAGAATCAGGCCAACGCGATCGCCCAAAACTTCCAACAGAATTACGACCAGTTCGTCCACAAAGGCCAGATACGCCATTTGCCGAAAGGCCAATACTGGGAAGACGCCCGCGGTCGCGACTGGTATCAAAACGGCGCCTATTGGGCCACGCCGACCGGTTGGTTCGTCTACACGCTGGACCTGGTCGACTCGGAGCTGGCCGAGCGGACGATCGCCGATCTGATCGACGATTTTGAAGCACGCGGCATCTGCGAGTTTGTCATCGGCGAGAAGACTCAATTGCCCGGCTACAACTCGAGCGTCTCGCTTCCGGCCGCCGGAGTGCGTCGGATGTTGGAACGTCGCGAGCAGGAAAAAGCCGCTTCGAAATAACGCGGTAAGACCAATTCGTGAAAGCTTTCTCAGTTTTTCTCAAGAGATAAAGAGCAGGAGAAAAAACCATGTCCCGTTATACCCTTGCCATCCTTTCGTTCTCCCTCCTTGCGATGTTTGCCGGAACCGTTTCTGCCGAGTCGGCACCCCGGCATGAATTTATCATCCGGGCCGACTGGTTCGACTCGGGGAACGTGGCCCGTGGAGAAGAATTCGAAAGCCGCTACCCGTGTATCATTCACGGCGGAAAAATGCCGAACGAAGCGGCCTACGAAATCGATTTTCCGATCACCGCCGAGTACACCCTTTCGGTCCTTTACACGGCGGCCAGCGCCCGACCGGTCGAGCTTTTGTTGGACGGCAAGAAGATTGCCGACGGGGTCCAAGGGACGACCGGCCATTGGGACACGGCTCACGCGAAATGGGAGGACCAGTGCACGATCAAGATCGAGGCCGGGCGTCACACGATCGGGCTTCGTCGTGATTCATGCTTTCCCCATATCTGTGCGTTACGATTTTGCTCGTCGGCCCCGCTGCCCGACGATTGGCGGTTGAACCGTCAGATCGCCCGTGAGCGGACCAAAGCGATGTCTCAGAAAGTAAAAAGTCCGATGGGCAGTTGGTTCAATGAGGTCTCGGCGGATCGGGCCGAAAAGGGGGAATCGGGCTCCACCTTCACCGACCATCTGGCCAACGAAACACGGATGGTCGCCCTTTTGGAAAAACCGTCGACGAAGCTCGAATGGTTCGACGCACGACAGCAAAAGTTGGGCCAACTCGATCGGAACAACGAGCTGACCTATTTCGGCGGCATGTTCGACCAAGTGGACAAGGCGAAACCCGATTGGCAAATTCGCGTCCATTCCCCCGGTCAACAAGTGAAAATCCCCTTTTCGATCGAACGGTACGTCGAGATGCTCCATCGGACCGTCGGGCTGGTGGACCGATTTCGCCAAATCGACGGCATCGCGGACGATTACCTGGAAAAACCACGCGCGGCGGCCGAGGCCGATTTGAGCCGGATGCCCGAAGGGGCCACTCCCGACACTGAGTCGGGGCGTCAGATATGGTTCGAATCCTATTGCCGGGCTGCGCGGCGTTATGTCGACGTGGCCAAGGCTAACCCGCTTTTGGATTTCGACGAGTTGCTTTTTGTCAAACGAAAGGACAAAAATCTGGGGCTTCCCTACAACTGGTGGAGCAATTGCTCCTTGCCCCGTGACGGATTCGACGATGAACTTATGACCCTTGCACTAGGGGAAAAAGGGGTCTCGACCAAAACCTTCTTCCATCCGGAGAAGCCCTCGTTCCTTGGCGATATCGACCTTCATTTTGACGGGGAAAAGCTGCTCTTTTCGGCCGTCGGCGACGATAATCGTTGGAATATTTTTGAACTTTCCCTGGAGGGCAAAAAGACACGCCAGGTGACCCCCACCCTGCCCGAGGCCGATAACTACGACGCGTGTTATCTGCCCGACGGGGCGATCGTGTTCAGCTCGACCGCCTGTTACTCGGCCGTCCCGTGCGTCAACGGAGGTACGCGGGTGGCCAATCTGTATCGGATCGAGCCGGACGGGAAAACGATCCGACGGCTCTGCTTCGATCAGGAACACAACTGGTGTCCGACCGTCTTGCCCAACGGCCGCGTGCTTTTTCTGCGGTGGGAATACACCGACACGCCCCACACCCATACCCGGCTCTTGTTCCACATGAACCCGGACGGAACCGGCCAGATGGAATATTACGGAAGTAACTCGTACTGGCCCAACTCGATGTTCTATGCCCGTCCGATCCCGGGCGAGCCGACGAAATTCGTCACGATCGTCTCCGGCCACCACGGTGTTCGTCGGGTGGGCGAACTGGTCGTCTTCGATGTGAGCCAAGGACGTCGCGAGGCGGACGGCGCGTTCTATCGGGTTTGCTCGACGCAGAAGAAAATCGCCTCGAAAAGCGACCCCAAGCTCGAATCAACCCTGATCGTCGACAACCTGGTCGATCTCTCGTGGCCCAAGTTCCTGCACCCGTATCCGCTGGACAAGGATTGTTTTCTCGTCGCCTGCCAGCCGAATAAAGGCGACCCCTGGGGAATCTATCTGGCCGACACGGCCGACAACCTGGTCCTGCTCAAGGAGCTGCCCGGTCACGCCCTGTTCGAGCCATTGCCGCTGAAGGTGACTCCCAAGCCGCCGGTCATCCCGAGCAAAATTCGCCCGGGAGAAAAAGAGGCGACCGTCTATATGGCCGATATTTACAAAGGGGAAGGCCTCAAAGGAATCCCGCGCGGCACGGTCAAACAGTTGCGGATCGTTTCGTACCATTACCTCTATCCGAATATGGGCGGGCCGCAAGGGGTCGTTGGCATGGAAGGCCCGTGGGATATCAAGCGGATTCTCGGCACGGTCCCCGTCCAGCCCGACGGCTCGGCCGCGTTCCACGTTCCGGCCAATACGCCGATCGCGATCCAGCCGCTCGACGCCGAGGGCAAATCGCTCCAACTGATGCGGAGTTGGTTCACCGCCATGCCGGGCGAGGTTCTTTCCTGTGTCGGATGCCACGAGAGCCAAAGCTCGACCCCTCCGGCCCAATACGCCAAAACGTTTTCCAGGCCAATCGATAAAATCAGGCCGTGGCACGGGCCAACACGTGGATTCAACTTCGTCCGCGAAGTTCAGCCGGTTTTGGACCGCTATTGCATCGGATGCCATGACGGCCAGCAGGAAGTCGCCGGTCATCGGGCGTTCGACCTTCGCGGCGAAAAGATGATCACCGATTACCGCAGTTCGTTTCATGATGGCGGAAAAGACGCGGGCCACTTCTCGACTTCTTATGCCGAGTTGCATCGTTACGTCCGTCGAAGCGGTATGGAGAGTGACTACCATCTGCTGATGCCGATGGAGTTCCACGCCGACTCGACCCAACTGGTCCAGTTGTTGCAAAAAGGGCATTACGGCGTGAAGCTCGACCCGGAAGCGTGGGACCGACTTTACACCTGGATCGACTTGAACGCCCCGTATCACGGCACGTGGACCGAGATCGCCGGAAAAAAACGAGTCGACCAATGGAAAAACCTGCGTCACGAAAACCTTTTGAAATACGCCAACGTCGACGACGATTTCGAGGCGATGGTTCCCACTTCGTACCGGCCAAAGAATCCGCCTGCGGCATCGAAGCCGTCAGAGATCCGGCCGACCAAAACCGAGGTGGTCCGTACTCCCAATCATAAAGATCGTGAATCTTTTGACCAAGTCCAGCGACCAACGGGAGCGGGTGATGCCGACGGTGCGGAAGCACCGGTCCGGTTGACGGCCCTGCCGTCTTGTGAAAACTGGCCGTTCGGTGCGACCGAAGCCAAGCGTCGTCAGAAAGCGTTGGGCAAGACCGAACGTTCGGTCGATCTGGGCGAGGGGCGTCCGGCTCGAACTGACTTGCGTCCCGGCCGGATCGTTTGTCCTCGGTTCGGACGACCCGCGTTTCTCGGACGAAGGGCCACGGCACCCGGTCACGATCGACAAGCCGTTTTGGATCGGTCGTTTCGAGGTGACCAACCGCCAATTCGCCCTATTCAACCCGAACCACGACAGCCGGGTCGAATCGCGTCACGGGATGCAGTTCGGCGTTCGCGGCTTTTACGTCAACGGCCCCGACCAACCGGCCGTCCGCCTTTCGTGGGAAGAGGCCAACGCGTTTTGCGACTGGCTCAGTCAAAAGACGGGCAAACGGTTCGTCCTGCCGACCGAGGCCCAATGGGAATATGCCTGCCGGGCCGGGACCGAGACGCCCTTTTCTTATGGTGACGAGAATACCGATTTCAGCCCGTTTGCCAATCTGGCCGATCGGAAGCTGGTCGAGTTCCACTGCCATCCGTACTTCAAAGAACGACTTCCGCTGAAGGCGTCGAAGTACGACAACTGGATTCCCAAGGACGAACGGTTTGACGACGGCGGCTTCGTCTCCGACGCGACCGGCCGTTATAAGCCCAACGCGTGGGGGCTTTACGACATGCACGGGAACGTGGCCGAATGGACCCGTTCGGCTTATCGGTCCTATCCGTACCAGGCCGACGACGGGCGGAACGACACCACGGGCACCGAACCGCGGGTCGTTCGCGGTGGTTCCTGGCGCGACCGGCCGCTTCGTTCACGAAGCGCGTTCCGGGTGCCGTACCGGCCGTATCAGGGGGTGTATAACGTCGGGTTCCGAGTCGTGTGCGAAGAAGAGTAGTACAAGAAGCGAAAAACAAAGGAAAAAGAAAACCTGAAAAGAGGGATTGCGAAGCAATCCCGGTCCAAAAAGTTTTTGAGGGGAGAGTTTGAGAGGGGACCATTTTCAAAATGTCTCCTCTCATTTAAAAAATACTGGCGACGGCATAGCCGTCGCTCCTTCTTCTTTTTTTGAACGAAGCTATACATCTTTACGAATTAGGGGAGACCTTTCTAAAGAAAGGTCTCCCCTAAAACCCCTTCCAAAAACTTTTTAGACCGGTGCTTCCGCACCGCTGATTAAACCCGCTCCCGTTGGTCGCTGGTACCAATACTGGTGATTTGCCGGAAGTGGGCAATTGCTATCGGTGCGGTAGTACCTACACAAGAAGTTTTTTCGGTAGTCATTCCCACGCCGCCGCCAAAACCGGCTCCCGACGCGTCGCTGCTATAAAGCAAGGGAAAGCATGAGTTCGATATCACCGTTCGCCATAAAGCAATCAGTGAACGTCTCCCGTTCGTGGCGGTATATTAAATTGCAAGTAAATATTATAAGATACATCAAACAAAAAAGGCCGTCGAAATTGCTCGACGGCCTTTTTTTGATCAAGTCGGGGCGAAAGGATTTGAACCTTCGACCTCTGCGTCCCGAACGCAGCGCTCTAGCCAAGCTGAGCTACGCCCCGCGACTAACGGTTAAGGAATTAAGTTTATCGGCATCCGACCCTTCGGTCAAGAGGGAATTTTTCGGTTTGACTTGAGAGGGGGTATGGCTTTGGCTCAAAAGGATTAGTGAGGGGGAGCCGGTTTCCCGAAGGAGTGAGCGAGGGAGTGCCGGTTGCGCCGATGTGACGCTATTTTTCATAAAAAAAGGAGGGAAACCATTTTTGAAAATAGCTTCCCTCCTCGTCGATTTTTCTTGGTAGACGTTACATCGATTCCTTCAACGCGGCGATCAGGTCCAACAGGGCCTTCTTCCCGTCGCCGAAGAACATCAGGCAGTTGTCGGCCGCGAAAAGCGGGTTCGGGATGCCGGCGAAACCGGGGCTCAAACTTCGCTTGATCACGACCACGGTTCGCGACTTGTCGACGTCGAGAATCGGCATACCGGCGATCGGGCTGTTCGGGTCGGTCCGGGCGACCGGATTGACCACGTCGTTGGCCCCGATCACGAGCGTGACATCGGTTTGGGCGAACGACGGGTTGATGACGTCCATTTCCTTGAGCTGTTCGTAAGGAATTTCGGCTTCGGCCAAGAGGACGTTCATGTGACCGGGCATACGACCGGCGACCGGATGGATCGCGAATTCCACTTCAATGTCCATCGATTCCAGGACGTTCGTCAGGTCGCGGACGGCGTGTTGGGCCTGGGCGACCGCCAAACCGTAACCGGGAACGATGACGACCCGCTGGGCACTATCAAACAGCATGGCCACTTCATCGCCCGAGGTCGATTTGACCTTTCCGGCGTAGACTTCGTCGTCGGTCATCGAACTTTCGCCCGCCTCCATGACGCCGAAGAGGACGTGGGTCAGCGAGCGGTTCATCGCCTTGCACATGATCTGGGTCAGGATGATTCCCGACGCGCCGACCAGGGAACCGGCGATGATCAAGACCGAGTTATTCAGGACAAACCCGGTCGCGGCCGCGGCCAAACCGGAATAGGAGTTCAAAAGCGCGATGACGACCGGCATGTCGGCCCCGCCGATCGGGTTGACCAGCGTGACGCCCAAGACCAAAGCGACGATCGTCAGCAGCATGTAGGGCCAAAACGATCCCGGACTCGAGACCGCCAGCACGAACAGGCCGAAGACGATCAGGGCCAAGGCGCCGTTGATGGCTTGTTTCATTGGATAGTCGAACGGTTTTTTGAACGCCTTGATCTCTTGCAACTTGGCGAACGCGATCAGACTTCCCGAGAAGGTGACCGCCCCGATCAGTCCGGCCAAGAGTCCGGCGATCAACATGGCCGTGGTACCCTCGGGTGCCGTGGCGATTTTGGGGTTTTTCGCGAACGCTTCCTGGACCGTACCGGAAAGGACCAGCAGTTCGGCCCCGGCCACCAAGACCGACGCCAGACCGCCGAACCCGTTGAACAACGCGACCATCTGGGGCATCGCGGTCATCTCGATCTTGACCGCCAAGAAGGCGCCGATCCCGGCCCCGACGGCCAAACCGAAGATAATCTCCCCGTAGCCGAGGATATTGTTGTTGAACAGAGTGACGACAACCGCCACGAACATGCCCAAGGCCCCGAACAGGTTGCCGCGAACGGCGGTGCGCGGTTTGGTCAAACCTTTTAAACATAAGATGAACAAAATGGCCGAGACCAGATAGGCCAGACTGATGATGATATCTTTCGTATCCACGTCAGAACACCTTTTATTTGTGAATTAGAGTAAATCTCGAAGGAGGATTACGGGCGCAATCGGGCTATTTCTTCTTGCGAAACATTTCCAACATTCGATTGGTTACCAGGAAGCCGCCCACGGCGTTGACCGTTGCCATGATGACCGCCGCCGTGCCCAGGGTGGTGGCGAGGAACCCGTGATCGGCTCCGGCCGACAGCAACGCGCCGACCAGGGTGATCCCCGAGATCGCGTTGGAACCCGACATGAGCGGCGTGTGTAACGTCGGCGGGATCTTGGTGATAATTTCGAACCCGACGAAGACCGCCAGGACAAAAACGGTGATTCCGGCGAGAAGTTCCCCAGCGGTGATTACGGCTAAAAGACCCATGAACTGTCACCTCCGTCAAAATTTTGTGGAATATCGCGACGGTCGAACGAGACCGTTTTGATTGGTTTTATATTTTATTATGGGAAAAAGTATCGGGACCGGCCTACAAGTCAGGCCCAAGCTTTTCCGGAAACACGCGCTTTTCTGAAAAAACGGACACCTACCGGCGGATCGCTTGTTCCGTCGGCATTAGCCGAGCGACATTAGTCGGACGACAGTTTGTAGGTGTTCGGGTCGTCGCCCTTGGGCTTCTCTTCCTGAGGCGGTTGCTCGACGGTCGACTCGACCTTCGGGGCTTCGATTCCCAAGATCTCGCAAACGCGAGGATTGACGACTTGCCCTTGATGGGTGACCATCGTTTCGGCGATCACTTGATCTTCCATGTCGAAGTTCCATCCGCCTTCTTTGACCATCTGGGCCAGGAGCGTCGTGATATTCTTGGCGAACATCTGACTGGCGTGGAACGGTGTTTCGCTGGCCAGATTGGTCGGTCCGAGGATGGTGACCCCGTTTTCGATGACCGTTTGGCCCGGCTGGGTCAATTCGCAGTTGCCGCCCCGCTCGGCCGCCAGGTCGACGATGACCGAACCGGCCGCCATGCCGGCGACCATTTCCTTGGTCACCAGGATCGGCGCTTTTTTGCCCGGGATCGCGGCGGTCGTGATGACGACGTCGTTTTCGGCCACGACGCGGAGCATCATCTCACGCTGTTTTTTATAGAACGCCTCGTCCATCACCTGGGCATAACCGCCCTTGTCTTCGGCCGATCCCGTGTCGAGTTCCATTTCGACAAACTTGGCGCCCAAGCTTTCGCACTGTTCCTTGACCGCCGGGCGGACATCGTAAGCCGAGACGATTGCGCCGAGTCGCTTGGCAGTCGCGATCGCCTGCAATCCGGCCACGCCGGCACCAACGATAAAGACTCGTGCCGGGCTGAGCGTGCCTGCGGCGGTCATCATCATCGGGAACATTTTCGGCAGGGCTTCGGCCGCATGGAGGACCGCCTTGTACCCGGCAACCGTTGCCATTGATGACAAGACGTCCATGCTCTGGGCGCGGGTGATTCGCGGAATCAGTTCCAAGGAGAACAGGGTTGCTCCGGCCTCGGCGTATTTTTGCGTCGCGGCCGGCTCGCCGAGCGGATCGCACATGGCGATGATAACCGCCCCTTTTTTCAGCTTCGACGCCTCGTCGGCCGCCCGGTCCAGATTGGCCCCGGACGCGCGGACCTGCAGGATCAGATCGGCATCCCAAAGCGATTCCCGGTCCGCTCCGACCTGGGCTCCTTTATCCGCATATTCCTGATCCGGAAATCCGGCCTCAGCTCCGGCATCCTTTTCCACATGGATTTCAAAACCGGTCTTGACCAGTCCGGATACCATGGCCGGGACCAACGCCACGCGGCGTTCGCTCGGAAACGTTTCTTTTAAAACAGCTACTTTCATGTCGATATTCGCTCGATCTTGAAGGACGCTTTACTAATTTCCCTAGCCTATCGTCTTACTTGCCAAACCGGTCGTCTTGTTCGGCAGCGGCTCCGATGCGTAATGGGTTATTCTAACTCGCTTGTCGTATAAGTTTTTATTATAAAAAACCCAGCATAATATACCATATAAAATGTCGCCGGGACCCGATAAAGTCTCTTTAAACGTTCGGGTTGCCAACTTTTTGCGAGTTGAGCGTCCCGTAGCGAGAGGTGTATCGGTAATGAAGACTCGCACGTCACGTTGACCGTCCGTTTTGTCCGACAAACGAAGTTTGAAGGGCGACAGTATATATAGTATGGACGGCAGGGAATCGATTGCCGAGAATCACCGAACGGCTTGTCTCGGTCGGAAAATGCGAATTCCCACATGGCTTGGCTCGCAAGGAGTCAGGCCGCAGAGTTATCAACGAGACGACTATTATAGCAGGAAAACAATGGGGTGAAATACCCCCCCACAACAGGCTGTCTGTTAGGTTGCATTGAGTAGGCAGTTGAGCTAGAATGGGGCGAATTCTTGCGAGTTTCTCCTTTTTGGGCCGTTTATCCGCCTGAAGCTGGGAGCGATTTGAGGATCGGGCCGGATTTTTTTCTTTCGCGACTGGGGGAACCCTTGCGTTGCGTCCGATAAAGAGCTAGACTGTACGTTTCTCTTAAATGGGATTAGGTAAAGAACGTTTATTCAAAGCGAAACAAACGAGATTATACAAGCGAGTGGTTGGAAATGAAGACGTACATGGCCAAACCGGGCGAGGTCGATCAAAAATGGTTCCTCGTCGACGCGACCGATAAGGTGGTCGGCCGACTGGCAAGCGACATTGCGGTGATTTTGATGGGCAAGCATCGGCCGACCTACACCCCGCACGTCGATACGGGCGATTTTGTTGTCGTGATCAATGCGGAAAAAGTCTTTTTTTCCGGCAAGAAGTGGGAACAAAAGAAGTACACTTGGTACACTGGTTACCCGCGTCAACGAAGTATTTCGGCTGGCGACCGGCTTGAGAAAAAGCCGGAAATGATCCTCTCCGAAGCAGTTCGTCGGATGTTGCCGAAAAACAAGCTCGGAACCAAGATGCTTTCGAAATTGAAGATTTATGCCGGGGACCAGCATCCCCATCAGGCCCAGAACCCCGAAGTCAGAGAAATGGGTGTCAAATAGGGACGCGTTCGCTCTCGTCGACGACCATCGTCGAAAGAGCGATCCTATTTCGTCGCCTGTAAAGAAGAAGGGTTTGGAACCCCCGTCGGACACTCGGCAATGAGCCGGAGAGGCGACTGGGGTTTGCCGTTTTTAGGTAGAAAAAATAACTTGAAGTCATAGGGAATTCGAAACCATGTCAGAAGCCGCGGTTGCCGAACGCAAGGGAGTCGATGATTCGTTGGGAACCGGCCGTCGTAAAGCGGCGGTTGCTCGTGTCCGCATCCGTTCAGGGAACGGAACGATCACGATAAATAAACGTACAATGGAAGATTTTTTCCCGCTTCAACAGCATAAAAACGCGGTCCTCGCGCCGTTGCAAGCGACCGAGAAGCTCAGCGATGTCGACGTGATCATCCGTGTCCACGGTGGTGGCCAGACCGGTCAGGCCGACGCTTGCAAGCTGGGTATCGCCCGGGCGCTGAAGAACTTTGACAGCGAGCTTGAAGCGATCTTGCGAGACGGTAATCTCTTGACGCGAGACGCCCGTCGGGTCGAACGTAAGAAATACGGTCTTCGTGGTGCCCGTCGTGCGACGCAGTTCTCGAAGCGTTAATTTTTTCCGGCGAAGGCTCCCCCTTTCCTTTTTCACTTGCATATGAGTGAGTAGGGCCGGATTTGAGACAATCGTTCGGCCCTCGACCGAAAGAGAGGGGAAAATCTTCTTTGAGAAGACATGCAGACGGGGGAGCATCCGCTAACCCGTTTGCTTTTTTATTTTCTTGGGAACAGCGGGAGAGTTTGGGGGCGCCCCTTATTTTTTGACCGTTTCGGTTTCTCGGTAGGAGCGTTCGTTGGTATGAAAGCGACCTTGGTCCCTGGGCTTTCTGGTGAGAAAACCCATCGAGTGGTTTCGGCCAATCTGGCCAGCTACATTCGACCGGAAGCGTCGCCGGTGCTTTCGACCCCTTCGCTGCTTTTATTGATGGAATGGGCCTCGTACGTCGCGATCGAATCGCACCTCGATCCGGGAGAAGGGTCGGTCGGGTACGGCTTTGATTTTCATCATTTGGCCCCGACCCCCGTCGGCGAAACGGTGGTTGCAACCGCACGGGTGACGGAAGTCGAGGGAAACCTGGTCCATTTCGAGATGGAGGCACGAGATCGGGAAGCGGTCATCGCCCGCGGGACCCATATTCGGGCCGTCATTGATTGCGATCGGTTCAAAAAACGCCTCCAAAATCGAGGCAAAAACGTATAAAAGGACAAATGGCAAACGAACGGATGCCGTTTTAGAAATTTTTGGCAAGGTAGGTTCAATGGCCAATCATTGGCCGGAGGAGAAAGAGTAAAAGATGATCGTTACGACCAAAGATCTGTTCAAACATGCCTATGGCAAGTACGCCATTGGTGCCTACAACATCAATAACTTGGAACAGACGGTCGGTCTGTTTCGCGGAGACTTGGGCAAGTCGGGCTCGAACGACGATCCCGTCGATGCCGGCAAGAGCGCCCCGTTCATCATCCAGATTTCTCGTGGAGCCCGCGGCTACACCGACAAGCGATTCCTTGAAGGGATGATTCGCACGGCCGAACAGGTTTTCCCCGAAGCGATCTTCGCAGTCCACCTTGACCACGGTACCGAAGAAGCCTGTTACGACTGCATCGAAAGCGGTTTTTACAGCTCGGTCATGATCGACGCGTCGCACCACCCGCTTCAGGAAAATATCGAGATCACCAAGCGCGTCGTCGACCGGGCCCATGAAAAGGGAATCGTCGTCGAAGCCGAACTGGGTCAGCTCGGTGGGGTCGAAGAAGATATCGTCGGGAGCGTTTGCTTGACCAAGCCGGAAGAAGCGGTCGAATTCGTCGAGAAGAGCGGTTGCGATTCGTTGGCCATCGCCATCGGTACCTCGCACGGCGCGTACAAGTTCGCCGGTTCGCAAGGGCTTCACTTCGACGTTCTGGAAGATATCCAAAAGCAATTGCCTGAAAAATTCCCGCTGGTCATGCACGGTTCGTCCAGTGTGCCCAAGGAATGGGTCGAGCGGATCAACAACGCCGGCGGTCAGTTGAAGGACGCCAGCGGAGTCGACGAAGCCCAGTACCTGCCCGCTGCCAAGTTGGGCGTCTGCAAGATCAACATCGACACTGATGGTCGTCTGGTCTGGTGTGGGACGTTCCGCGAATTCTTCCGCGATCAGCCGGGCGAATTCGATCCGCGTGGTCCCGGGAAGGTTTTCATGTCCGCTTATGCCGACTACATTGTCCATAAGAACGAGATGCTCGGTTCGGCCGGTCAACTCGAGTCGGCTCGCGAGTCGTTGGGCAAATAAGCTCGGACGTTTCTTTCCGTCATCGAGACAAGCGGTTTGAAGTTTGGCTCACAAGGCGGAAGGGCACAAGAAATGGCAAACGGGAGGTGGAACGATCCGCCTCCCGTTTTTTTGTGGATTGAAAGTCGGCGAAGGAGCCGTTTGTAATACGCATTCCAATTTAAAATCACGCGCGGCTACCCGCGTGGAAATAGCGTGTTTTCACGAAGGGTAAACACGTGGCAACTCGCCAGCCGGCAAACGAGAATTGGTGTAAGAAGAGCGTCTTTTTATTGCGGAACGATTTCGCTTACGCGGCCGCTTCGATCAGGGCGAGGATGGCGCCTCGAATCGTCTCGGGCAATCGGGGCCAGGCGTCGATGATTTGGGCCACTTCCAGATCGGACTGTTCCGGATCGATAAACGGCTCGTCTTCCGAGATCGGTTCGAGCGGGCCGTTTTCCTCGGACTCGAATTCCGCAGGCTCGGAAACCGCTTCCGCTTCGACAATTTCGTCACGCGATGTCTCTAGCGAGTCGTTGCCTATTCTGGCCGCTTCGGATTTTTCCGCTTCCTCGGCGGACGGGCCGTTTGCTAACGTTTCTTCGGCAGGCGTCGACACGGGCGTTTCAACGGGTGCGAATAGATCGGAATCCTGCTCCAGGCTCAGTCCGCAATCGAACGATGAGGTCGCGGCCGAGGGCATGCCGATGTTCGGGACCTGCGGTTTCTGTCTCGGTCGTAAGGAAGGTCGACGTACAAACGGCGGCAGCTGTGCTTCGGCGTTGGTTCCTTCGCCGAGCCCAAGGGTGAGATTGATCGTCGGCTCCGATGTTTTTTGGGCGGGAGCCGAGGATTCGATCTCTTCGAAAAAGATGCTTTGACTCGCTTGATGGAGCGTCGGAAGGCTGCCGGCCGTTTTGGGCAATCCGACACGAGCGCAAGGATATTTGCTTTGGGAATGGATGCGATCGGAAGGGCCGGGCTCGGATTGGGCCGGTGAACCGGCCGTAGCGCAAATTTCCTCTTCCGGTTTTCCGTCGGTTGTGCCGATGGGAGTCACCCCTTCGCCGGAAACCACTCGCCATTTTCTCGAACCGATTGCTTTCGGATCGATCGAACGGCTCGACGGCGGGACGTCGGTTTGATTCCGATCGTCGAGGTCGAGTTTTCGCTGGTTGAAAGACACGCTCATGGCCTCATCCTTGTCAAGCCGCACCTCGCTATCGGTCCCTCTCATCGCATAAGCCCCTGAAGATGGAGTCAAAAGGACCTGTCCCCTTTTCAAAATTGCTTCCCGCTTGGAGAACTTCAGCTTCGTTTTTCGATGGGGGAACCCACACTAAAAAATTGCAATGGCGGTGCGGACCGCTGAGCTTTTTTTGAAAGCCAAACAAGGGATTTTTCAATCCCTTCGGCCAAAGCGAAAAACCAATTTTGGCTTACGTTAAAGGATTGGACGGCGAGCGTCGCGGAGCGTCCCTTTTCTTTTAGGACGCGCGAGCGAAAGGCTCGGCCCGATTTCCCTCACGCCTTTGTCGATGGCAATCGTTTCGACCAAGGCGTTTTGACAAAATGTCCGAAAAAGGATCGCTTTTAAGCGGCTTCGGACGATGTTTTGACCTCGGACCAGGACCGCTTGTATTGAAGCGCTTCCAGCAATTCGTTGAGCGTCAACGTCTTGTTTTCCAGCTCCAGCGGAATTTCCATGCCCGGATCGCACACCAGATCGACGGTTCCATCTTCTCCGATCAGGTCGTCGAACTGACGGAGCAAACCGTCTTGAACGCCTTGACGAACGAGGTGACCGCGGGTTGCCGCGATTTCACCGGCCCGTTCCCCCAGACTGCTGGCCGCTCGTTTGGCCAGGGCGGGAAGGTATTCGCTGGGGATTTCGACCATCGTCGGAACGTAAACTTTGACTTGCATCATCTCGCTCCCAATAAGTATGTTTTTTCAGCCGTTTTCGGGCGGGAATACCGTGAAGCTCAAAACCGTTGAGGGGTCTCGAGCGGTTTCCGATGGTCCAATGGCCTAAAACCGTTGGGCCAGGGGAAAGCGGTTTAAACTTCCCGATTCGAAATCGGACTTTCCTCCTTGCGAGTGTCCGGAAAAGGTTTTTTTCTGGATCAAATCGGACACAAACGCACGCATATTGCGATATCGGCAGTCCGGATGGACGGGTCGCAACGTTTCTTGGGCTTTTCTTGATTATTACACTCTTTCGCGGGGTGTTGATTGTACGAGTTTCAACCGTGACGGATTTCTGCCTTGTCCGCGGGCATTTTCCAAAAGGTAGTAACCAAGTACGTCTGGGAGGGGGATTTCCTGCAGGGCGTGTGGGCAATTTCAAGGAGGATTTAACAGCCGCTTTAGTTAGCTGGAAAATTGCCGCAATTGACGAGGTTGAAAAAGGCCCGGATGGCTTTTTTTGACAGGCTGCCAAGCCGCACGAGAGATGAGACATCGTCGTGGAGAACGCGCTACATGCGCAGGGGGAGCCTCTTACGTTTAGGCTCCCGTTCAGCAAACGTATTGCTCGACGGTAGGGACAGAACTCTCCCCCCGTCGGTCCGGAAGTGATACGCGATTAAAAAGGAAGTTTACTTTTTCCCGAGGGTCGTGTTCCTGAGGGATGTGTTTCCCTATGGATGCAGAAAAGCCGCTTCACTAGAGCAAAAAGAACGCTTAAAATCTGACCCGGCGAGCTACCCAAGCGTCGCTTCGAGCTTGGGTCCTTCGGAAAGCTGGAATTTTTGGAAACGTTCGCCGGTCGCTTCGTAGAACAAGACCTGATTTCGTTCGTTTTCCCAGATGGCCGTAAAGCGAACCGCACGAGGGCCGTGGAGACAAAAATAGATACCACAAGGCTTTCCGTCCCGCTTCAAGATCCGTTCGGACATCTGAAAGGCGCCCAGCTGGAGCTGATAATGATCGCAAAAAAATCGGTTTACAAACCGGCGAAGACCATCCACACTGGAGAAATAGAGGGATTGCGTAACCATATAGAAAGAGAGCTCCGTCTCGATATCTTGGGCGCTCAGGCTAATAGGAGGGGGGGTAAATTCCCCAAGCCGCACCAAAAACGGGAAATCTAGGCCGTTTTTGCTCAGAAGCGAAAAGGGCTTTCAAAAGCGAAAGCGGTCTAGAACGAGTGTCAACAGTGAACACTATCGGCAATGGAGCGGTGATGGCTTTTGCCAGATTTTTAAGGGAATGTCCTAATTGACCCATTTTGCCCATAACGACAATCTGAATTGGCCTTTACAGAACGGTGCATTTCGAGCAGAATGACCGGTGTGGGGTTTGAGACGGTCGGATCTCCTGAGGACTAATTAAGTCCTGAGAAATAGGAGAGATGCCGGAGGCCCCCATTTGAAACTATTTTTGCACCGAGAGGGATGGTATCGGCCGCCTTCTCGGATTACTTTTGCGCGAAGTGCGTGATCCGATCCCGTCGGGAAGGGTCTCGCACCAATTTTTGCGCCCTTCCATTTTTTCTGTCGGAAATGATTCGCAACGCTTTCTCCGAGAAAAAAGGATGGAAAGTCACCATTTACTCAAAAAAGACAACGCTTTTTTACCCATGGGAGGGTTTGCTACCATGTCGTTTGATCCGATCCCGATGACTCGGACAGGGTACAATAAATTACGCGAAGAGCTCAATCGCCTCGAAAACGAAGAGATGCCGGAAATCGAAAAGAGGATCGGCGAGGCGCGTGCCGAGGGCGACCTGCGCGAAAATGCCGAATATCACGGTGCTCGCGAGAGTCAGGGGATGCTCCAAGCGAAAATCAACCTGCTTCGAGATAAGTTAAATCGGGCCAGTATCATTGAGCCGGGTACCCTTCCCAAAGATGAGGTCGGCTTTGGAATGACCGTCGTCCTAAGAGATCTGGATCTCGACGACGAGGAAGAATACACCCTGGTTGGCGCCGGGGAAGAGGACTATATTTCAGGGAAAATTCTCGTTTCCAGTCCGTTCGCGCAAGCACTCAACGGTAAGAAAAAAGGGGAAAAGGTTGCGATTCCCACACCCAAGGGAGAATTGAATTACGAGATTCTCGAAATTCGTCCCGCGGACGAAGAGGCATAACGTCGAGCAACCCGTTTTGCCGTCAAGATAAAAATTCCCGGTCGGTCCGAGTCGAGCATTCTCTCGCTTTAGGGCCGGGCCGGTTTTTTTATGCGCGGGTGGAAAATTGGGGACGCACGTTCTTTCTTGCAGGGTTCTTCGTATACTGCTCAATATGTGTATACGGCCGAAAATGTTTAATGCGATAATCCTTCTTAATATACCACTTTTTTCTGTTCTTCCAGGATTGTTTCGCCCGATGTATCTTGTGTTGTTTCTCTGTTTTATTGACTGAGGTCTCCTTGCCCTCGAAAAAATGAGGATAATCATGCAGATGCAAACCCGACGGTTCGGACGTATCGATTTCGACGAAGATGATCTGATTCGGTTTCCCGAAGGGTTGCTCGGTCTTGAAGAATGTCGTCGTTGGATTTTGCTTTCGGATCACGAGACAGTCGATTGTGCCTGGCTGCAGTGCTTGGATCGTCCGGAGGTCGCTTTGACCGTGGTCAGTCCGAAGCGTTACTTGCCAGACTATCAGTTCCGACTGAGTCGACAGCAACTTTGCCAGTGGGATGATATGGCCGAAAGCTTGGAAGTTTTGTTGATTGTGGGACAGCAGAGCGGTGACTGGACGGTCAACTTGAAAGCGCCTCTTTTGATACATCCGACCGAAGGAATTGGGCGACAGGCCATCCTTCAAGAGGATCTGCCGATTCGTTACGCCTTGAAATTGACCATGCTGCCGAAAAAACGGTCTGCCTAAGGGCGATGGTTTTTCGCGTGGTTTCAACTTTGGCGTAGGGCCCGTTCCTTGGTGATTACGGGAAAGTGGAAAAATCCAAAGCGATTCATTCGCTGCCCTTTGTGGCGATATTGGATTTTGCCCCGTGGGTGACTGAGACGTTACCCCCTTTATGGAAGCGTGCCAGAAGACAAAAACAGAAAACGAGCGGGTACTTGAAGCGGCTTGAGTACCGGAATTGTTGTTTGGGAAAGGAATCCCTCTCCCCTTGGGCATACGGGGTGTCCCCCCGTTCCAAATCAAGGTCGGTCGTTGACCGGCCTGATCGTCAAGCTGGGAAAATAATCTTGTTCGGGGCGAGTTTTAACTTGCGGACCACTCGCTTCGAGCAGGCGAAACCATGGATAGGAAATAATAGGAGCAATCGATGCTCGTTTTGTCTCGACAACGCGACGAAAGTATCATTATCAACGATAACATTGTGGTGACGATCGTTGATATTCGTGGCGACAAAGTACGTATAGGAATCGAAGCGCCCAAAGAGGTGCCGGTTCACCGACGGGAGGTTTATGAAGCGATCCAGCGCGAGAACCGTCGCGCGGCCGGATTGATCGAAACCTAGACGCCGGTTATCCGAAGGCCATCTTTTCTTTTTGCGCCGGTTTTATACCAATTCTCATTTGAAACTGCGTGTTTTGCGACGGGTTTACCCTTCGGAAAACAGGCTATTTTCATGCGGGTGGACGCACGGTTTCACTGTAGGACGCATGATAGAGCACACTTCACTTGAGTGTAACGTGCTCTTGGCGGCTTGAAGGAAAAGTGAAAAAATCGAACTTGGTTCCATTGTTGTACGCGCGACAACCGTGGATCTCTCCTGCTGCCGGTGAAACAATGTCATTTCATCTTAAATGCACGAGAAGGGCGTTGTTCCCACGGGACAATCTTGCGGGGGCACGAGTCGTTCTTTCTTGGTCCCACGTTGCCCCGGCCCGAGAGGTCCCAAACGGGGGTGAATTGTAGACGCTTTCCGCTTGGATTATAATGGATCCAAGCTGCAAGGGACCGCGCAGGGGGAACATTCTGCCTCTCGGTTGCCTTTGACGAAGAACTTTCTTTGCAGAAAGGCTCCGAGGATCGATGCGTCAACCGATTACATCATTCCGTGACTCCCTCTTCCCCGTGTTTTGGGCTCTTTTACTGGTCGCCACGATTTTCGGCGGCGCGCTGGCGGCGGCGGAAAAGGCTGCTGATTGTCAATTTACCTTTGCCATGATGGCTGATGTTCAATACGCCGACAAGGCGCGGGTTGGAAATCGATTCTATCGCCGGGGAATCGAGACGATTGAAAAAGCGGCTGCCGAACTCAATCCGCGGAAACCGGACTTCGTCCTCCATTTGGGCGATATCATCGATGGGCAGAAGACGCTTGAAAAAACGCAAGACGATCTTCGGCAAATTCTCACGGCGTTCGACGCGTTCGACTTGAAGGTCCACCATGTCGTTGGCAACCATTGTCGCAACGCGGGCCAGCCGCTTCTTGAAATGCTCGGCTTGAAGCGGGCTTATTACGACTTTACTCCGGCGGCGGGCTGGCGGATGATCGTCCTGGACGGGACCGACGCAGGGTACGGCGTTTTAGGTAAAGAGCAACTGGTCTGGCTGGCCGAGGCTCTTGACCGGGCTCAAAAGCGGGGTGAGAAGGTGTTGGTCTTTTGTCATTTCGCGCTCCTGAAAGGGGCGGCCGCGCACCACCGAATGAAGGAGCCGGAGCCCGTTTTGGCCCTCTTGGATCGACACCCGGAGGTGGTCGCCTACTTTGCCGGACATGATCATGCGGGTGGGTACACGGTTCGGAACCGGGTCTACCACTGGACGCTACACGGGATGGTCGACTATCCTGAACCGTTGACCTGCGCCACGGTCGAGGTCTTTGCGGATCGGTTGGAAGTCACCGGACACGGGGCGATTCCCACCCGGACGCTTTCTTTTCAATGAACTTCATGATTCCCCTTTGGCCTGGAAAAAACTGATGCATAAAAATCGAACTAGGTTGGCTCTTTTGTTTTTCGGTCTTGTTGGGCTTATGGTGGTCGGATGTGGGGACGGTTCCTCGGCCAAAAGCGACGGAAAAATGACGATCGCCGTGATCCCGAAGGGGACGATGCACCAATTTTGGAAGTCGGTCGAGGCGGGGGTCCGACAGGCGGAGGGCGAACTTGGGTCGATCGAGGTCATCTGGAAGGGGCCGTTGCGGGAAGACGATCGGGAGAGTCAGATCAAAACGGTTGACGACATGATCACCCGAGGGGTCGACGGGATCGTGTTGGCGCCGTTGGACGATACGGCCCTTCGAGGCGTCGTCCGGGAGGCGACCCGTTCAGGGATTCCGGTGGTCGTGATCGATTCGGCTTTGAAGGGGGACGATCATGTGAGTTTTGTGGCGACCGAGAACTATGCCGGTGGTCAGATGGCGGCCGACGCGCTTGCCGAGCGGCTTGACGGGAAGGGGAAAGTCGTCTTGTTGCGTTATATCGAAGGGTCGGCCAGTACGGGCAACCGGGAGCAAGGGTTTTTGGACAAGATCAAGGAGTACTCGGAGATCGAGGTCGTTTCGTCGAATCAGTACGGCGGCCCCGGGACCGAATCGGCTTACCAGGCGTCGGAAAACCTGTTGAGTCGATTTGACAACGGGGACGGGACCTTGGGTATCGACGGCGTTTTTGCGGTGAACGAGCCCTGTTCGTTCGGGATGCTTCGCGCGTTACAGGATACCGGTTACGCGGGCAAGGTGGCGTTTGTCGCCTTCGACGCGGGAGAGAAGCAGACCGAAGCGCTTAAGAACGGCCAGATCGATGCGATTGTCGTCCAGCGTCCGGCCAGGATGGGGTACCTTGGGGTCGAGACGTTGGTGAAGCATCTTCGAGGTGAGAAGGTTGAAAAACGGATTGACACCGGTTCGGTGGTTTGCACGAAGGCGAATATGGGCCAGCCGGAGGTTCAGGAGTTATTGAACCCGCCACTGGCGGGCAGGGCCCGCGGCCGGACTGGCGTTGCCACGCCAACGACTAAACCCGCTTCCGTTAGGCGCTAGTATCGGTACCAGCGACCAGCGGGAGCGGACAAGTATTATCGGTGCGGTAGCACCAAGAAAAAAGTTTTTGAAGGGGAGTATGAGGGGAAACCATTTTCAAAATGTTTCCCCTCATTAAATAAAAACAGGTGGCGGCAACGCCGTCACTCCCTTATCCCTTATTTCTTTATTTTGATTCTGTATCAAAGTATTTTTATTCACGCCACGCCAATAAAAAAACCCGCTTCCGTTGAACGCCGATATCGATATCAGCGACCAACGGGAACGGGCAAGTGCTATCGGTGCGGAAGCACCAAGTAAAAAGTGCGGGAAAGAGGATTTGAACCTCCACGACCTTAAAGGTCACTAGGCCCTCAACCTAGCGCGTCTGCCAATTCCGCCACTCCCGCGAAAAATTATTTTTGATTCTCATTATCGGTCGAAAGCGCTCTCGCAAATGACCGATTTTCCTTATTTTAATCAGCTTTGGGCGTTCGTCAAGGGGTTCGACGGAGAATCAAGATAGCCCGATCGTCTTGGTTGGGGTCGGCCGCATGGGCTTCGAGCCGGTCGCAGGCCAACGCCAGTAGGTCTTTCGTGCTGGCCGTTTCGAGTGTTTCTTGGAGCGGAATGGCCAGACCGGCCTCTTCCAGCGGTTGGCCCAGATGGTCCCGGGCTCCAAAGACCCCTTCGCTGAAAACGACCAACGCTTCGCCCGGTGCCAGATCGACGATCTGTTCTTGAAAACCGGCTTCGGGGCTGATCCCGATCGGCTGGCCCGGCTGAGACAGCAGTTCCCACCCGTCGCGACGCAGGGCGACGACGGCCACCTCTCCGGCCGAGGCGAAGCGGATCTCGCCTTGAGACGGGCCGAGACTCCCACAGAACAGATTCACCTCTCGATCGCCGGCCGAATCGGTCCAAAGGGTCAGGTTCAGTTGCGAGAGGATCGTGGTCGGGTCTTCGTGGTATTGGGTATGGGCTCGCAAGGCCGACTTGACCGCGCTGGCCGTCAGGGCCGCGTCGATCCCGTTGCCCGACGCGTCGCCCAGGGCGAGAGTGATACGTCCGGAGGGGCTGCAGAACCAATGGTAAAAATCGCCGCCGACCGAACTGGCCTGTCGACTCCAACCGGCCATTTCCCAACCGTTGACCAACGGCGGAACACTCGGCATCCCGCCCCGTTGCCACTGTTGGGCGGCGGCCATTTGTTCTTTGATTTTGGTGTTTTGGACTCCCTCGTTCATGAGCATCTCGCGCTCGAGGTCCGAGGCGATTCGTCCGGCGACGACCTCGGCCATCCCCGTTTCGGTGTCGGTAAAATCCCGTTTGCGTCGAGAGAAGATCCAGATGGTGCCGAGGATCGTGGTTGGCGTCGAGACGGGGACGCAAACGGCCGAGGAGAAATCTTCGGGCACGTTCCACAGTTTCATCACTTGCGGGTCGTCCAACACGACCGCGTGACCGAGCAGGGCTTCCAGATCGGCCAGCGATCCTTGCAACGGTCGGGCTGGATCGAGCAATCGACTTCTCGGCATTCCCCAACACGCACGCAGCTTCAACAGGCTGGTCCCCTCGTCCAAGAGGTAGAGTGCCGCCGCGTCGGCTCCGACCGCCTCGACTCCTCCTTGAAGGACCGTTTCGAGACGGACAGCCAGATGGTTTTTGCCCCCCTTGGCGTGAACCAACGGGACGCCGGCCGCCAGTTCGGCCTCGCGCTGCCAGAGGGCCCGTTGGTTTTCCAACAGCTCCTCGAACATGCGGGCAAACGATTCGGCCAGCGTTTGGGCTTCGTCGCGCGAGAGGGCATTTCGGGGATGGTCCACCGACGGGTCGTTTGGCTCGATCGGAGTGAGTCCCAAATAGCCGGGCGTCTCTTCGCCGGTCAATTTGATCTTACGCGACCATTGGAGCTCTTCGAACCGGTCGATCATCCGATCTTCGGGGATCAGCTCCAGTGCCCACCCGGTCGTTCGACGGAAGGCGTCTTGGAAAAGCGGGAAACTGGTCGCCGCCTCGATTTCCGGGCGAACCACGACGGGGGTTTCTTCCGTATATACTTTCAAATGGGTGTTTGACGAAGGATCCAAGGATTCAACCTCTTCTGGGGTAGGCATGAAGGGGGATAATCGGTATTATTTATCTTTAGGTGACTTTTGAGTCTGAAACGCTTTTCCTAACTTTTCTTTTCATTCCCTTCGAGGGACACCTTTCGGTTGCCTTGGAAGGGCCTGCGCGTTCTTTTCCCAAAAAACTCGAAAAAAGAAAGCTTCTTTTCCCCATTTTCGAAACGGGAAGGTCTATGTTGTATCGGTAGTTGGGCGTAAAAACTCTCTATCTTATCTAGTTTTACATCGGACTACCGTCCTCCGTTCATTGAAATTAGTTCCTACGCCCGGAAAATTATGACCGTCGTTTTTGCCCTGACCGTTGTTGGAATAGCTATGCTCGCCACGACCCTCATTCGTGGAACCTTACTTTGGGGGGTGGCAGGTTGGTTTGGTGTTCGGGATGTCCGGTTTCGGGCGATGCTAGCGGTAGCCGCCGGAGGGGCACTGGCTTCCGGGACGGTATTACTGGCACAATTGTTTTTACGCGATCGGACGACCCGCGGCCTTTTTGATTCGGAGATTGTTTCCATATTCGTCTTGTCCGCGATGGTCGGATCGATCTTTGTCCTGGGACTGGTCTGGGTGGTTGGGACGGTTCGACCGGGACGCGGTTTTTTATGGGTTGCCGCGGTTGAGGTGGTTTATTTAGTTTCGTTCTGTGGGCTCATGGTCTTGCTCTCCATGACGGTCGTCGGCACGCACACGGTCGAGGTCCAGGGGATGGTTCCCCTTTTGCAAGGGCCGAACCGGAGCTTTTATTGCGAAAATTGCAGTAAAACGTTTTTCTACGCGCTTTCGGAACGTCAGTTGGGGGAGGGAGACGAACCGGTTTTGCCCCGCTGTCCGAATTGCGGGACGCCCAAAAAGCCCGATGCGTTTGCGTCTGCTTCGGTCCATTTGGGCGATCGGGTCGCCTTCGATCGGCTTTCGCGGCCGAAACGGTGGGACCTGGTCGTGTATCGAGCGCCGGGGGAAGGTTTGCGTCGGCGGACGGGCCGCGTGGTCGGCTTGCCGGGTGAGAAGGTGGAAATCTTCGACGGTGACCTTTTTATTGACGGACGCCGTCTTCAAAAACTACCGAACGAGGCGTACGACTGTTGGCTCCCGCTTTACGACAACCATTTTTGGCCGCAAGATTTTAAAAAAGCCAAGTACGGCTGGCGACCGGTTAAGAACGGTTCCCCGGAACCGACCGATTCTGAAAAGTCGGCTGATTCTGAAAAGTCGGCCGAGTCGAAGAAGGGGACCGGCTGGTTTCGGACCGAACTGGGCTGGCTGTGCGACTCGCCGAAAGTCCCGTGTACCCTCCGTTATCAGGGGCCCCTTTCAAGTAGTCTGGCGTATAATCGGTTGCTCGAGACCAAGAACCGTCGCGAAGATTTGCAAGACGAGTTCCCCGCGTTGCACGATTTACGCGTCGTTGTCTGGACCAAAATCATTCGGCAACAAGCGATTCTGACGTTTCGTTATCGTTTTCGCGGTCGAACGATTACCGCTTCGATCGGGCCCGGCGGTAAGGTATTGCTGCGGGTCATCGATCCCGAGGGGAAAACGCTGGAGGAGCGTTCGAAGATCCGTTTTTTGGGAGAGCACAAGCGATTGGAGTTCACCGTTGCCGACGGGCAGGTCACCCTTCAAGACGGATGGCGTCTGGTGGCCCATCTCGATTTCGCACCCAAGGAGATTGAAGCGGC
This sequence comes from Thermoguttaceae bacterium, assembly GCA_963674475.2. Lineage (GTDB taxonomy): Bacteria > Planctomycetota > Planctomycetia > Pirellulales > Thermoguttaceae > CAXXFQ01. The sequence goes on from CAXXFQ010000008.1 coordinate 183,057, forward strand.
CCGACAAGAAGTTCGGAACCACGCGATCGGACTAACTGAAACGCCGCCCGAATTGGAACTGGAAGTACAAAAGGGGCTTTACCTCTTGTCTCGGATTCAGGTGCGAACCGACCTGTATTACTACCGCCCCGAGGAGCCGGTCCGTTTCGATCGCCTCGCGGAGAACTTTTCAAGGGAAGGCTCGGAGCAAACCGGGCGGTCCGGATACTGGCTGCTCAACGACAATTCAAGTCTGCCGGAGGTCGATTCTCGCTATTTTGGCCCGGTCGACGTGTCAGAAATCGAAGGGGTCGCCCGGTGGCGTTATTGGCCCTTCTGGCGGCGGCAAGGACTGGGGGAATAACGGTCACGGCTCGAGCGAACACCCATTTTGACGAGAATTGGTATAAAATGCTATTTTTGGTAGAATGGGTTCGCTCTGATTCTTCGGGCCGATCTGTTTCGATTTTGTCGGGCCGATTCAGCCCGATTCGTCGGGCTTTTGGCAATTCGCTTTCCTCCGATTGAAGTGGAAAAGGTCCTTTTTTTATGGTTCGATCCGAACTGGCCCATCTGGAACTGCTGGCCGAAATCGACTCGCTCGGCCAGCGACTCGACGAGTGGTCTTCCGACGCGCCCGATTGGCCGCCCGCGCGGACCTGTCGGCTGTTGGTCGATCGGTTGCGGGAGCGGACCCGATTGCTTCGTCTTCGGCTCGAATCGCCGCTGGTCATTGCGACCATGGGCGGAACCGGGACCGGCAAAAGCACCCTGGTCAATGCGCTGGTCGGGGAGGAGGTGGTCCAGTCGGGCCGACAACGGCCGACCACGGTCCGTCCGACCATGATCTGTCGATCGTCGATTACGCCCGAGTTGTTGGGGATCGATCCGGCCGAGGTTCGACGGGTGACCCGTGAGTTGCCGGCGCTGGAGAATTTGGTTTTGATCGATTGTCCCGATCCGGACACGGCCGAAGAAGACGAATCGGACGAATCGAACCTGGTTCGGCTGCGTCAGATCTTGCCGCATTGCGATCTGCTTTTGGTGGCGACCACCCAACAAAAATATCGAAGCGCCCGGGTGGCCGACGAGTTGGCGCAAGCGGCCCGTGGAGCTCGATTGGTTTTCGTTCAGACGTTTGCCGATTTGGATCAAGATATTCGCGAGGACTGGCGACGCCTTTTGGGCGCCGACTATGAATCGGGCGATTTGTATTTTCTCGATTCGGTTTCGGCGCTCGCCCGGTCGCGAGCCGGAGAGCCGCCCGAAGGGGACTTCGCCCGGTTGTTGGACCTTTTGACCCGCTTGCTGGCCGGGTCGGCTTCGGAGCGGATTCGGCGGGCCAACTTTCTCGACCTGCTCGACGAAACGCTTCAGGCGTGCGAAAAACGGATCGACGAAGGGGCTGCCTCGTTCGAGTCGCTCCACGAGGCGATTGAAGAACAACGGCTCCGACTGGCCACTCGGCTGGCCGGTGGGGTCCGTGAAGAAATGCTCCACAACCGTCGGTCGTGGGAACACCGGTTGTTGGAAAAGGTGGTCGCCGATTGGGGCTTGAGCCCGTGGTCGTTGGTATTGCGGCTGTATCAGGGGATTGGCAATCTGGCTTCGGGGACCATGTTCATGCGAGCCCGGACCCCGGCTCAGATGGCCCTTTGGGGCACGGTTGCCGGAACCCAGGCGGTTCGCAAACGTTTGCGAGGGCGGCGGGCCGATTCCCGTTTGTCCAAGGTGGTCGCCGGCGGTTGGAGCGAGGTCGAGCTGCGCGAGGCGGCGCTGGTGCTCGACGGACATGCCGACGAGGCCCAACTGGATCGGGAAACGGTCCAACTCGATACACTTTGCGGCGAGGCCGATCGGGCGGCCGGGGAATTTGTCTCTCAAACGGCCGAGGAGGTTGAATCGCTCTTGGGGCGACTCGCCCGACGTCATACCGGTCCGGTCTTGCGATGGACCTACGAAACGCTTTTCGGCGCGATGCTCGTTCTGCTGTTGGTCCGGCTGGGCAAAAATTACTTTTGGGACTCGTGGTTCGAGGGGAGTGCGCCGGTTTACGGGTTGGATTTTTATCTATCGTCGCTGTTTTGGCTGGTCTTGTGGAGCGGTCTTTTGGTCTGGTCGTTCACGGCCCGGCTGCGACGCGGTTTGCGTCAAGAGATCAACCGTTTGTCGGAAAACTGGGCCGGCCCCCAACCGGCCCGTTTGATCTTCGGTCGACTCGAGGCGGCCTGCGCCAAAGTCGAGCATTATCGCTTCCGACTCAAGCAGCTTCAACGTCAGGTGTCCGAACTTCGCCGGACGGTCGGTCAAGGCGGGCTTCCGTTGGGCCATCGACGCGGCAATGGCCCTGGGACGCCGGTTGATTCGAAGGGATCGACTTCCGCCCGGACGTCGGCCGACTAATCACCCCCGATTTTTTTAAACCATATCTGGATAAATTCGGTCCCCTTTTCATGACCGGCGAAAAGCAACCACTTCGACTGGAACTTCTGGCCCGACGACGCCATCTGGCCGATCGGCAAGGGCTCAGTCGGCGGATTGCGCAAACGATCGCCGAAAGCGGTCCGTTTGCCGCCGCTCGAAAGATCCTTTTTTATGTCGATATCCACAGCGAAGTGGAAACCGGCCGGTTGATCGCTCTGGCGATGCATCGGGAAAAACAGGTTTTTGTTCCCTACTGTCTCGGGGACCATCTTCGTATCTTTCGGATGCTCGATTACCGGGAGCTGACACCCGGGGCCTACGGGATTATGGAGCCCGATCCGGACTTGCGACATGAACCGGAGCGTCACGCCGGGGCCGATCAGATGGATCTGATTCTGGTGCCGGGCGTCGGATTTGACCGACAAGGAAATCGGCTCGGTTTCGGCCGAGGGTATTACGATCGACTCCTGCGTCCTTTGCGAGAAGAACCGCTTTCGGCCGAAACGAAAAAAACGCATTTGATCGGACTGGCGTTTGAGTGCCAGCTGGTCGACCATCTGCCGATCGACCCGCATGACGTCGCGATGGATGCGATCGTTACGGAGCGGGCTGTCTACGGTTCCTTGGAAATGTGATTCGTCATGCACCGCTTTAAGAATGAAAAGTTGCGGATGGTTCTTAAAAGCAGTATAATGAGGGTCACAGAGGTTTTGTTATTGAGGCTTGCATTGCCAATGGTCGGTCCGCGGCCCAAAAGCCCAGTAAACTCAGCTGGAACAGCAGGTGGTTTGCGACTGAATTAGAGCCATTGGCTACGTCGGCATTAAAAATAGCCTGTCCCCATTGAACCTTCCCGGCAAAGAACCATGTCCCTTTCTTACCTGCCTCGTCGTCGTTTTCTCGCCGGTGGCCTTAGTGCACTGGTATCGGCCCCGACTCTTTTAAAAGCGGCCGATTCGCTTTCCCCTTCGACACAGGTTCCTTGGCTCGACCAAGTACAGACCCCACCGGTGGTCCTGCCGCCGAAGGCGCCGAAGCTCGAATCGTTGTTGATCGACGCGCATGGCAAGCCGATCACCGACCGGGCCGGATGGGAGCGAAAACGGGACGCGTTGCTGCGTTGGTGGACCGATTGGATGGGGACCTATCATGAAAACCGCCCGGCGCCGCCGAAGCTCGAAACGATTGAGGAAGAAACCATTGACGGGGTCGTTCGCCAACGGGTTCGCTACGAAAGCCAGCCGGGCTTTGCGACGGAAGCGTATCTTTTGCGGCCGGAAAAACTCGAAGGGCCTGCGCCCGGGGCGGTCGTCTTTCATTCGACCGTCCAACATTCGATTCGCCAACCGGCCGGGGTCCAAGGGGTGCCGGAAAAGGCGTTTGGTTTCAAACTGGCGAAGCGCGGATTTGTGACTTTTTGCCCACGCAATTATCTATGGACCGATAACCGCCATTTACCCCCGTTTCCCCAACTGGCGAAACGGACTCGTGAGGTCTTGGATCGGTTTGGCCACCCGAAAGCGTACGGGATGACGAAGACGCTTTTCGACGCCGTCCAGGCGGTCGATCTCTTGGCCGCCCAACCGGGGGTCGACCCGAAACGACTCGCGGCGGTTGGCCATTCCCTCGGGGCGAAGGTCGTTTTTTATCTAGCCGCCTTCGATCGGCGGATTCGCGCGACCGTCAGTAGCGAAGGGGGAATCGGCCTGCGGTTTTCCAACTGGGACGCGCCCTGGTATCTTGGACCGGAAATCAAGAGTCCCGACTTTACTCACAAGAACCACGAGCTGCTTGCCGCGATCGCCCCGAGAGCCTTTTTACTGATCGGTGGAGACGGGGCCGATGGCGATCAAAGTTGGCCGTTTGTCACTCGGGCTCACGAGGTGTACCGGCTCTACGGAGAACCTTGCCGACTCGGTTTGCTGAACCATCACCAAGGGCATGCCCTGCCGCCGGAAGCGGAGCCGTACCTTTACCAGTGGCTGGAGACCTATTGCTCCTGATCGGTCGGTTGCCCGTTTTCGAAGATTTCCGGCAAGAGTGACGCAACGGTTGCCGTTTCGTCGAGGTTGCCTGTAAGGCGAGCCATAAAAAAACACCTTATCGTCCACCAATGAAAGGGTAGCCGATAAGGTGTTGTTGTTTTTATGAAGGAAAATTATTTGATCTTGATCTCATTCGAACGCTGTTCGGGCAAGAGCTTTTTTCCAGTTACCTCGAGGCCCAAGGTGGTTTCGTCGTTGTATTGCGCCGGAATCGAAACAGCATCACTGGTGATCTTGACTTTATAAAAGCCCGGTGCCACGCCGGGTAGTTTTTCCGGTTGATCGGGAATTCGGAATCGAACTTGTCCGGCATAGTCGGTGATTCCTTCTGCCGGTTTTAGGTTGGAACCTAGGAAAGCTTCTGGCTCGAGGACGACTTTTGCATTTTGAAGGGGTTTCTTTCGGTAAATGATAGTGAGAGAGGTCGGAGCGAGAGCGGCTTGCGTTTCTTGCCAAAATTGGATGCGGGACTCGAGTTCTTCAGCCGAAATCCCCTGATCGCCGTCCTTATCGATTTCGCTCAGCAACCAAAGCATTCCTGGAGTTTTCTGGAGTTCATCACCCGAGATGACGCCGTCGCCGTTGGCGTCGTATTGTTCGATCGCGGCTGCCGCGGCCTTGGAGGGACTGATCGAAGGCGCTTTAATCGCACTAGGGCCACCGGAGCAACCGGCCACGACCAGTAAAGCCACTCCTAACAAGGCGAATTTTGTCCAATTCGTAGTCATTTTTCGAATTCCCTCTTCTTATTATGGTTTTTTGGCTAAATGGAAAATCATTTTCCTGACAAAACGACAGAATCGATCGAATCCTTGCAAGCTTGGGAAGTGAGGCAATATTTTCTCATTTCTCCACTCGGTTAGGAGCGACGGATTCGTACTTTCTTATTTGACTATTCGGGCTTATTTGGCTATCCGGGGCCAAGTCCTCTTTTTTATTCTCTTTCGTCGACGGACGTGAACCGAACGGTCCATTAAAGCTAATGTTATTTTTGTCTTGAGAGAAATAGTTTGGACTTTTTTCGGTCCGGACGCAACCTCAATCATTCTAAGCCGATTGGCAAATCGCAACGAGGTAGAAACCGGCAAGTTGGGAAATTTTTTTGTGGAAAAGTTGAGAACAGCGGTCCACGTCGACCTGAACTTCCCCTGAATTACCCAGATTAACTGCCTTAACGAGACTCCCTTCTTTTTATTTACGGTACACGAGAATCCTTTCTCTGTCAAAGGGGGGGAACTTGCCAAGGGTTCCGAAAAAACGCAGAGGAATCTTTTTGGGATGGCTCGGAGAGAGGCGGTAGAAAAAAAGGTCGTGACGGCCTTTTTCAACGAGCCGCAAAAGCGGTGTGGTGGATCAAGGGAATGGGGAGGAGAAGGAGATTCAGTATTTGCCTTCTCCTCCCGTCTTGGTTCTTTGGATGAGTTTTATGAAAAATTACTTGGAATCCGACCCGACCAGGATTTGGCGCATCTGGTCCTTCATGACCTTTTCCGCTCCGGGGAGGCAGTCCGTCTGCCCCGGTTCGTAGCCCCCTTCTTCGAAATGCTCGTCGCAAACGAAGTAACCGATGCCGCAATCGCCATAGGCGGCCATCGCGACGAAATCGTCCGGCAAAAGGGATTGGGCAAATTTTTGATAGACGATCGACGATTCTCCGGGGGCGTGGAGGATATGCATCTTGCCGATGGAAAGACACGACAGGTAGTAACGGTCGCCCCCGCGCTGGATGGTGGCCAGTTCCTGGGCCGCGTCGAGTCGGGCAGCAATGTGCTTTTCCTTGTCGGCGATAGTTGCCTTGAGTTTTTCGACGTCGAACTTCTTGATCGGCAAAGGCAGATCGACGACGCGCCATTGGATCGGGCCGATCGGTTGATATTCGGTCGACTCGGCCGACGCCTTCATTCCTTCGTAAAGCCGCCCGGCCAACTCGGTCCGCGCTTCGCGACTTCGGTCGTTGTATTTGCCCATCGTCACATCGCCGGCGCAACCGGTGAAGTAGATCTCGTGGACCCCTTCTTCTTTTTGGAGTCGTTCTCGGGCCATGCCGGGGACGTCCCAACTGGCTCTCGGATCGCCGTAAAAACTTTGCGGGTGCGTGGCGTAATAGTGCAAGCGGGCAATCGGTTTGTTGCCCTGGGCGAAGGTGATTGTCTTCAAGATCGGGTCAATAAGCCCTTCCGGTTGGGCCCGTAGCGCCGGATCACCACAGCTGCTCCATCGAATCGTGATTGAGCCGTCTTCGTTTTTGACCCGTCGAGTCGCGGCAACCCGGTCGACCTTCGCTTGTCCGAGGCCCAGTGAGTCGACCTTCTGCATTTGCTTACATGCTTGGGCGACCGTTTGTTTGAGTTGACCCGCTTTTTCGACCAGGAAAGCCGGATCCCAAATTTTCAGTGATGGGTCCGCTTTGGTCAAAATTCGAACGCCTGCGATATCGAAAATGGGCGCCGTATGTTGATGGACCGTGTGCAGCGCGACCCGGTCGACGGTCGTCCCGGCCCCTTCGGCCAATGCGCGGCGAACCGTCTGATGGGACTCGCCGTTGAGTTCGCAGTGGTCGACCGCACAGAGGACGTAACGGTTTTCTCCGTCGTCGAGCACGATACCCTTGGCCAGAAGGGGCGTTTCGATTTCGGCCAACGGCTGATAGCCGGAATAGATCCCACGACCCAGCGGCGGCGTCATGTCCGACTCGAACGTCGCGATTTCAATCGAGACAGCCTCGGCCGCGTCGGCGGGGGCAAAACTCGACAGTGTCAGCGCCAGTAAACCAAGGAGGGGGAAAGTCATGAAACGCATGAGGGGTGGGTCCTTTTCTATCTTTTGAAATTCAACGGCTGCGCGGGAATCTTGAATTGGCGGGGCGGGAAAGACGCCATTGGGATAATGAAAAAACGGTCAGGCGAAGCGTATTTTTAGCGTATCAACTCGGACCGCAGAGGTCAAATAGCATTTTCCCCCATTTGAGGAGGGAGACTTGGTAAATTGCCGCAGTGATTTTCGGAAGGCACTCTCGGCAAAGGATTTTTCTTGGGTCGTGGCAAAAAGTCATTTTTTCAGTAAAACGGTTGCCGCTTTTTGTCCGCTTCGAACGGCCCCCTCCATCGTGGCCGGCCAGCCGGTATCGGTCCAGTCGCCGGCCAATGCCAAGTTGGGAATCTCAGTCGCCGCGCCGGGGCGAATCGCTTCCGATTCCGGTCGCACCGAAAAGACGGCCCGGCGATGCTTTGTCATGCGACGGCGTAACTGTCGCGCGTCGGACAACGTGGGGAAGGTTTGACGCAACTCGCCTTCGACCCGATCGAGAAAGTCGGTCGAGCTTTCTTCGCATGCCCCGCGCGCGGCGCTGGTGACGACCTGACAGTAGTAGCCTGAGGTCGCGTTGTTTTGGCTTTTCTCTTTTGCGGCCGGGTTCCGCTTTTCGAACGGGGGGCGGAAAAACCAATCGCCTGTCTGGTCTACCAAGACGGCGTGCGGCAGGTCGGTTGGCGACCGATCGAACCAGAAATGGGCCGCGACGATCGGAATCCCTTCGATTTTTTTCAAAGAATGGTCAAGCCCCACGGTCTGTCGAATGGCCGGGGTCAACAAGCGGTCGATCCGATTCCACGGCACGGCGACGATCGCCGCGTCGAACGTTCGCGTCGAGCCGTCATGCAACCGTAATTGCCGAACCGCTTGGAAATCCCCGTCGAGTTGGGCGACCGGTGTGCCGCGGTGGATGGTGACCCCTTGCCGTTTCAAATAATCGCCGACATGCCGATCGAAGATTTCCTGTAACGGGACTTGGGGAATCCAGACCTCATAGGCAGCTCGGGAGGCGAGGAAGCCGTCGCAAAAGACTTTTTTCGCCGCCGCCAGGCTTGCCCGATCGGCCGTTTCCGACAAGGCCGAGATAATCACCGGTGCCCAAAACCGATCGATGGTCTGCGTCGATTGACCTTGCTCACTGAGCCAATCGCCGACGGTTCGGCCCGCGCAAGTCGCTTTGTCGAGTCGAACCAACCGGCCCATGGCGAGGGCTATTTTCCAACGTTCCCCGGTGGTGAACCAGTTCCAGCGAGCCAAGGCGGGCAATAGATGTAAAGGAGCCGGAAGATACGGCGTTGCTTGGAAATCGTATCGCCGCGCGTCGGGACGGAGGAAATGGAGCGTGCGAAACGGTTTGAAGAGGTCGAGCGCCCCGGTACGATGGAGGAACTCGTTCATTTCGGTGCAGCAGCCCATCGAGACGTGTTGGCCTTGATCGATCCAGTGTCCGGCTTGGGGGTCGAAAAAAGACGCGGCCCGTCCGCCGAGTCGACTCCGCGCTTCGAACAGTTCGACCTCGGCCCCTTCGTCACGCAACCGAAGCGCTGCGGCCAGTCCGGCCGGTCCTCCTCCGACAATGGCGACCCGTTTTTTTTCGCTCACGGCAATGCACTCCGCCGGACCGGCAAAAGGAACCATCGTAGCAGGGCACGGACCAGTTGTCCTTTGCCCACACCGACCCGCTCGGAAAGCCAGCGTCCGTGGGCCGCCTCGACGTTCAGGAGTAGATGCCAATAGACGTCGGTCATCATCCCGAAAATCCGCCGTCCGGGCCGGTCGAGATAGTCGATCAGATCGGCCCCTTCATGATAAAGCTGTTTGGCCCGCGCGATTTCCATCGCCATCAGCCGCTTGAGTCCCTCGTCGACCACTCCCTCGCGCAGACGCGTCTCGTCATACCCGGCCGCCCTCAGATCTACCTCCGGCAGGTAAAGGCGGTCCTGGTCGATATCCTCCTTCAGGTCGCGAAGCAGGTTCGTCAGTTGGAACGCCAGCCCGCATTTTTTTGCCGCGTCGAGGGCACGCGCGTCGTGGAAGCCCCAAATGTAAATACACGCCAAGCCGACCGCCGAGGCGACCCGATGACAGTATTCGGCCGTTTCATCGAAAGTCACGAACCGTCGTGGTGTCAGGTCCATTTCGACCCCGTCAATGACCGCTTCGAGATGTTCCGGCGGGATCGCGTATCGGTCGACGATATCTCGCAACGCGGGCCAGATCCAGCTTGGATCGTCCGGCGCGCCGGTCGAGATCAAATCGGCTCGCACACGCAGGCTATCGCGTAACCCGGCCCGCCACGAGGCCAGCGCTTCACGTCGGATGGCGGGCGGGGCGTCGGAGTCGGCCAGGTCGTCGGTTTGGCGCATGAAGGCGTAGAGCACCTCCATGGCGGCTCGACGTCGGTGGTCCAAGAGTTGGAACGCCGGGACGAAGTTGGAGCCGCTTTGGCGGGTCAAGCGGGTGCAGAAGCGGTAGCTTTTGGAGAGTAAGGACATGAAAACCAAAACGAAAAAAGAAAACAAAAACACAAAACACAAAACAGAGGGATTGCGAAGCAATCCCGTTCCAAAAAGTTTTTGAAGGGGTGTTTGAGGGGAAACAATTTTCAAAATGTTTCCCCTTCATCCAAAAAACACTGGCGACGGCCTAGGCCGTCGTTCCTCATTCGTCCTCCCGTTAACCCAATAACAAGATCTCCTTCTTATCGCGACATTACACAATAAAACCCGTCACCGCCCCGTCATAACGTGTCGGTCCGAAATCAACGTCATATCAATTTGGCCAAAAATAATCGCCCCGTTAAGGCGTTCTCCACTGTGCCAACAGGGAAAAGTATTTGTCTTGCTCGATACTAGCGACCAACGGGAGCGGGTTTAATCTTTGGCGTGGTAACGCCGGTCCAAAAGGAGTGGCGGCTGCGCCGTCACGCAGTTTTTTTCTGATTAGGGGAAAACCTTTTAAAAAAGGCTTTTCCCCTAAAACCCCTTTCCAAAACTTTTTGGACCGGGCTTGCTTCGCAATCCCTCTGTTCTTTTTTCTCTTTGTTTTTTCTTGTTTTTAGTTTTTTAACTTCCACCACCATTGCCCAACCAGCTTCAACTTCCGCCACTTCGACACCTTCGGCCGCCCGGTCCAAACGTCAAACCGGGCGCATCGAATCTCGTCCAAAACCGCCAATCCCCCGTGAACAAACAGGGCCACCGGCAACCGAAGCTCACGCGGTAAAAGGTCAATTAACGGCTCCCCACGTCGCAAGTATTCTTCAGCCCGGTCGACCTCAAACGCCATCAACTGCCGAAACGGTTCGTTGCACTCGCGTCGCGAAAAATCGGCTTCCGTATAACCGAACCGTTGCCGATCCTCCTCGGGCAGATAGATCCGACCCCGGTCCCAATCTTCGGCCACATCCTGCCAAAAATTGGCCAACTGCAACCCGGTACAAACCGCGTCGGACAACTCAAGCCGTTGCGGATCGGCACATCGGCCCAGGTACAACACGAGCCGCCCGACCGGATTGGCCGAACGGCGACAGTAGTCCGACAACGGCTCGAACGTCGCGTAACGCACGGTCGTTTGGTCCTGACGAAAGGCGTCGAGCAGATCGAGAAACGGCTCCCGCGGGATATCGAACTCCCGGATCGTCTCGGCCAAGGCGATCATCACCGGGTGGTCGCTCTGGCTCCGGTAGGCCCGATCGAGTTCGGTCGCCCACCAGTCCAAAAGGGCCAAGCTCTGCTCCGGGTCGTCGATCTCGTCGGCCAAGTCGTCGCTCCAGCGGCAATAGGCGTAGACGGCGGCAAAATGGGGCCGTAGTTTTTTGGGCAACAACCGACTGGCGACCGTAAAATTCTCGTAGTGCGAGACGGCCAACGTGAGGCAGTAACGCCGACTTTCCGCCAGTGAAAGCCGCGTCACTCGGTGCGAATTACTCCCCCGATTGGACGCCCATTCGGGCCCCCATTGGGCAAGCTGGTCGGCAAAAAGCTCGTCGGTCGGCATGGGCGAATAGAATCGGTGTCTAAAATAAAGGTGGAAAAGTGTTTTAAAACGTTGAAAAAAAGGGGCTTTGGTCGAGTCGTCTTAGGTAGTGTATGGTACAGAGGACTGCCCTTTTATGGTATTATGCCCTTTTTCGAGGTCCGAAGGAACAGCTATGCGAGTTCTGTTGGCGTCCCCCCGTGGATTTTGTGCCGGAGTGAACCGGGCGATCGAGAGTCTTCGCCTGGCGGTCGAGCGGTTCGAGCGGCCGATCTACGTCTACCATGAAATCGTCCACAACCGGTGGGTGGTCGAGGCGTTCCGCCGTCAGGGGGTCGTTTTCGTCGACCAATTGTCGGAAGTCCCTCGGGGTGCTCATCTTTTGTATTCGGCCCACGGTGTCTCGCCGGTAATTCGAGAGGAGGCGACCAGACGCGAGCTGATCACGATCGACGCGACCTGTCCGTTGGTGAGGAAGGTCCACAGCGAAGCGATCCGGTTTGCCCGCGAGGGGTATAAAATCGTCCTGATCGGGCACGAGTCGCATGACGAGGTGGTCGGCACGATGGGCGAGGCGCCCGAGGCGATCCGTCTGATAACTCGACCGGAGCAGGTTGACGAATTGGAGATTGCGGAAGGTTCTAAAGTCGCCTATCTAACCCAGACTACCCTCTCTGTCGACGACGCCCGGACGATTGTCGAGCGACTTCGGGCCCGTTTTCCCCAGATTATCGGCCCCCCCGGACAGGATATCTGTTTTGCGACCCAAAATCGTCAGCAGGCGGTGGTCGAATTGGCTCGCGAGGCCGATTTAGGGCTTGTCGTTGGCAGTCAAAACAGTTCGAATAGTCGACGGCTGGCCGAATTGTGCCGGACCGGTGGGATCGACGCCCATCTGATCGATGGACCGGAGGAGATCGACCTCGGTTGGTTCGAGGGGGGCGAGACGGTCCTCCTGACGGCCGGGGCCAGCGCGCCGGAGGCGATCGTCCAGGAGTGCGTCTCGTTTTTGGTCTCCCGTTTCCAGGCCACGGTCGAGCCGCGTGTCTTTCGTGAAGAAAAGGTGCGTTTCCACCTCCCCGAGGAGCTTCAAAATGAGTAACACGCAAGGCTCACACCTTAAGAGGGCTAAATAGGCACTAAAACGACTTATTTGTATGGGTAGAGGCGTTTCGATTACCGATGTCGAACTCTTTGGCTTTTCGCCGGAAATGCGTCAAAGCGGTTCGGCCCCCGACCGTGGGGTGAAATCCTCGTCGCGAATCTTGGTCCGTCTGGAAGCGGGCCGTGACCGGGACGGCTGGGGGGACTGCGCCCTTTCGTGGCGGACCGAGGAACTGACGGACCGGGCCGCCGCGTTGCGCTCGGTGTTGGTCGGGCGGAACCTGTACTCGATCGAGGAAATGCTCCGGCTCGACGCGTTGGCCGAGGCGCCGTTGCGCTGTGCGGTCGAGACGGCCTGTTGGGACCTGATCGGGCGGGTTTGTCGAGAGCCGTTGGCCCATCTCTGGGGCGGTTTCTATCGTCGGCGTCTGCCGCCGGCCATCCGTTTGCGAGGCTCGACGCCGACCGAGGAGGTTCTTTCAGCCCGGGAACAGATGGCCCAAGGGTTCCACTCGTTTGTCATTGAGGCGACCGGTCGGCCGGAAGAAGATCTTCGAACGATGGCGATGGTCCGTGGTCAAGTCGGACGTCAGACCGAGCTGCGACTCGATGGACGCCAGCAGTACGATCTGGAAACGGCCGCCGAGATGTGTCGCCAGTTGGCCCCGTATCAGTTGCAATGCTTTATCGATCCGCTGGTCGAGGCAAGTCCGGAAGCCTGGAAAGCGCTCGCGCGGGGGAATCCGGTTCCGTTGGCCGTGAGTCGATCGATTCGGTCGGTTGCCGATTTGGTCCAGTTGGCCAAGATCGACGCAATCGATTACGCGGGGATCACTTTGGAACGGGTCGGCGGTCCGACGGCGGCCCGACAGTGCGCGGTTTTGGCCGAGGCGGCCGGGATGCGACCGTTTTTGATGACCGGCCTTTCGCCCGGACCGACTGCCGCGGTGATGGTCCAGCTGGCCGCGTCGACGCCCGCGCTGGACTGTTGCAACGAAACCGGTTACACCGCGTTGTACGACGACCTGTTGGTCGAACCGATCGCCTCCGCCGGTGGAATGGTCATGGTTCCGCAGGGGATCGGGCTGGGCGTGGAGATCGACCCGAAAAAACTCGAGCGGCTTTGAGCTGTCACAAAGAAAGAAGATCAAGGAAGAAACCGGACCGTGGCCATGAAAAAACCTCAACCGTCTGCGCAACGAAAATTCGCTGTCGACGTGGTCCGAGCGCTTCGCGAACAGGGGTTCGAGGCGTACTGGGCCGGCGGTTGCGTTCGGGATCAACTTTTGCGGATCGAGCCCAAAGATTACGACGTGGCGACCAGCGCGACGCCCGAACAGGTGCGCTACGTTTTTCGAAAGCGAAAGACCCTTTCGGTCGGTGAGGCTTTCGGGGTGATCATCGTCTTGGGGCCGCGCGGCGCCGGGCAGATCGAGGTGGCCACGTTCCGCGAAGAGGAGGCGTATTCCGACGGGCGTCATCCGGATCGGGTCACCTATTCCAACGCGCGGGCCGACGCGTCGCGCCGCGATTTTACGATCAACGGGCTCTTTTACGATCCGGTCGACCAACAGGTCATCGACTTTGTCGACGGCCAGACCGACCTGCGTGCCAAGCTGGTCCGGGCGATCGGCGATCCGGCCGAACGGTTCGAGGAAGACAAACTCCGCTTGTTGCGGGCGGTCCGGTTCGCGACGACGTTTGATTTTGCGCTCGAGGAAAAAACGTTCGACGTGATCCGCCAGAAGGCCTCTCAGATCGGGATTGTCAGTGCCGAACGGATCGCCGCCGAGTTGGAGCGAATGCTCACCGGCCCGGGACGCGCACGGGCGGTTCGACTTCTTTTGGAAACCGGCCTGGCGCGGACCGTATTGCCCGAAATCGTGGAAGACGATCCGCCGTGCCGGGAAAAAACCTTGGCCCGTCTCGATTATCTTGAACGGCCGAACCTGGCGGTCGCGCTGGCCGCGTTGTTGTTCGACTACGCCGATCCGTCGACGGTCGAGGCGGTCTGTCGACGGTTAAAAATGCCCAACCGGACAACCGACCGGGCCGTCTGGCTGATCCAAAACCGCGACGCGCTTCACGCCGCGCCGAAGCAACCGTGGTCCGTCCTGCAACCGGTCCTCGTCGCCGCTGGAATCGAAGATCTTCTGACGTTGCTCGACGCCCAGTCCCGAACCGAAGGAAACCGCCTGTCCGACGATCTGGCCTTCTGCCGCGAATGTCTAAAGCGCCCGGTCGAAGAGCTCGACCCCGAACCGTTCTTGACCGGCAACGACCTCAAGCAACTGGGCGTCCGCCCGGGCCCGCAATACAAAAAAATCCTCGACCAAGTCCGAGCCGCCCAACTCGACCAAGAGATCACCACCCGCGCTGAAGTTTTTGCTATGGTCGAAAAGCTTTTAGCGGATTTCACCTAAGCACCCATTCTCGTGTTTTTTTTCGGGGAAGCGAAATTTGCCAGTTTTTACTCTACTGCTTGATATTTCTAGAGCATCTATTTACAATCATAAGTTGATGCAGGCCTTGAGGTTTCGGTAAAGAAAAATCAACCGTTTGCCCAATTGAGAGAAGTGGGCTGAAATTCGTTACGGTAAAACACCATCGAGAAAATAAGGGGGCAAAATGTTTGGGCAACTTCGAACGGGATACGTCTGGGTGCTGTTGATCGTCGTGGCAACCCTGCTGGGAACGCCCGGGAAAACGTCGGCCGTAGTGGTTACCTTTCCCGACGCAAATCTGGAGGCCGCCGTGAGGGAAAAGTTAGGCATCCCGGCTCGGACCGACATCACCGACATGCATATGAGAAGATTGGGGTCATTCAGAGCATGCGTTAGCGGAGTAAGTGATATTCGGGGACTTGAGTATGCCGTGAATCTGACTGATTTGGAATTGTGGGGGAACCGTGTCGGCGACATTTCTGCTGTTTCCAACCTGACCAATCTGACTTCGCTGAACCTGTGGAAAAATCAAATAAGTGACATCACGGCCGTTTCCGGACTAAAGAATCTGATCGAGCTGAGTCTAGGTAAAAACCGGATAAACGACATAACGGCGTTTTCCAGACTGGCCAATCTGACTTCGCTGAACCTGTGGGACAATCAAATAAGTGACATCACGGCAGTTTCCGGACTGGCAAATCTGACCTCACTGGACCTAGGCGTTAACAAGATCAGCGACATAACGGCGGTTTCTGGACTGACAAATCTGACCTCACTGGACCTAGGCGGTAACGAGATCAGTGACATAACGGCGGTTTCCGGACTGACAAATCTGACCTCATTGGACCTAGGCGGCAATGAAATCAGCAACATAACGGCGGTTTCCGGGCTGACAAATCTGACCTCACTGGCCCTAAGCGGCAATAAGATCAGCGACATAACTTCGGTTTCTTGGCTGACGGATTTAAATTTGCTGTTTTTGTCTAACAACCAGATTAGCGACACTTCCTCCCTTTCCGGGATGACGAAACTGAGTTGGCTAATCCTGCGCAATAACCCAATCAGCGATATATCTGCGGTTTCTGAGTTGATGAATCTAACTCTTCTTGATCTAGACTCCAACCAGATCAGCGACATTTCAGCAGTGTCCGAAATGACGAATCTAGCCGGTTTGCATCTTAACGGCAATCAGATTGAAACGATGGATCTCCGTGGTTCCAATTTGGCCTCTTTGGAATGCTTCGAGATTGAGAACAATCCTGTCACGAAGGTAGTTCTGGCAGATTCGACGCTGACTCAGGCCGTCTTTAATGCCCTCGTGGATGGAGGGAGTAGTATTTATATCGGGTTAGGCGAATTGCCGGGGATTCAGACTCTTGACCTCAGTGGGGTGGATTTTGAAGAGACCCCGGACCTCTCGGTGATATACGGGATGGACGATCTTGAGACGCTTTTGTTTGCCGGGGCGACGAATCTGGATGGTTCTCAGGTAACGCAGTTGACCGGGGAATTGGATTCGCTCGCTTGGCTCGATGTGACGGGGCTTTGGGAAAGTTTTGACGCGGGGTCGCAAAGCCTGCTTCTTGATTGGGACGCTATCAAAGGCCACACCCTCGTCACCGCCGTCCCCGAACCGGCTACCATCGTCCTGCTCTCGGCGTTTGCTGGGCTCATGTTTCTACGACGAAAACGACGCCGGGTAAATGTTTTGTCAAAATGAACCGAAGCGACTCTGCCGAAAAGCTTTTTACGGATCTCAGCTAATCGAGCGGTTTATTGCGGTCCTACAAAAAAACAGAAAAACCATTTCAGTTTCTCTCTCAACGGCCCGGTTAACGACCTAAAAAACTTTCTCACCGGACTGCTGCGACGCTCTCCTTGACAAGAGTACACTCTAATCCTCCCGATTAGATGCTTTACTTAATGAAAGGCGATTGTGGCAGAATTCTTGTGTTTCTTACTTTATGTATTGTTTTTTAGAGTCAGATCTGTATACTCACAAAATGAGGTAACGTTCGCAGTCATGAGAGAGAAAAAACCTCGTTTTGCTTGCGAGAGACGTGAGTGAAAATTCTTTTTGGTTGAGCAAGATGCAAAAAAGGAAAGGATGCAACATGTCTGAAAATTTTCGAATGAGTCACGTGTGGGTTTTGTTGGTCGTTGTAGCAACGTTGTTGGGAATGTCCGGTGAAACGGCGGCGGTGGAGGTGAATTTCCCTGACGCGAATTTGGAGGCCGCCGTGAGGGACCACCTTGGCATCCCGACTACGACACCAATCACCGACGCGCATATGGCGTCGATGACGGGATCCTTTTCTGCAAAAAGCAAATGTATATCCAACATCCAAGGACTCGAGTATGCCACGAATTTGACCTCGCTGGCATTGGGCGGCAATATGATCGTCGACATTTCCCCAGTTGCCGGTTTGGCGAATCTGACTTGGCTGGAATTGAGCTACAACGACATCAACGACGTCTCGGCGGTTTCCGGATTGTCGAATTTGAACTATTTAGACTTGTCCTGGAATTTTATCAACGACGTCTCGGTGGTTTCCGGATTATCGAATCTGAGAAATTTATATCTGCGAGCCAATGAGATCTTTGCGATGGATCTGCAGGGTTCAAGCCTGACTTCTCTACGGTATATAGATATTGAGTTTTGCGGCTCTGCAAGCATAGTTCTGGCTGATTCATCGTTCAATCAAACATCTTTTAATGTACTTATGAATGGGGGGTGCTCCCTCATGGGTATTGCCGAACATCCAGGAATTCAGTCGCTTGACCTCAGTGGGGTGGATTTCACCGACGTCCCGGATCTGTCGGTGATGTACAGGGCTGACAATCTCGAAACGCTTTTGTTTGCCGGGGCGACGAATCTGGATGGTTCTCAGGTAACGCAGTTGACCGGCGAATTGGATTCGCTCGCTTGGCTCGATGTGACGGGGCTTTGGGAAAGTTTTGACGCGGGGTCGCAGAGTCTTCTTCTTGATTGGGACGCTGTCGAAGGCCACACCCTCGTCACCGCCGTCCCCGAACCGGCCACGATCGTCCTGCTCTCCGCCCTGGTCGGGCTGGCACTGCTTCGAAGACGACGATGCTAGGGGCGTTCTGTAAAATTTATTGAGTCCGTTTTTCGTTTCGACGTTGCGGACGATGCCGGTTTCAACGGCCCACAATACAAAAAAATCCTCGACCAAGTCCGAGCCGCCCAACTCGACCAAGAGATCACCACCCGCGAAGAAGCTTTTATTATGGTCGAAAAGCTCTTAGGGGATCTTTCCTAAGCGTCCGGTTTTTGTAGGCTTCTAGAAGGGCGAAAATCCCGCAGAACTGCTGCAAGGAGGCAACTCGTCTGCCCCTGCTTACTGTCTACCGCGATGCTTTTTTGGGCAAGATTGCGACTCATCGCCCCCCGAACGAGCTGTTTCCTTAGTGGTGAGGTGATTGTATTAGAAATTTCGAATGTTTCCTACTCTTTCTGGTTGCCTTTTAAGGAGTGTGTGAGTATGCTAATAAGATTAGGTAAACTTCGGGAGCAAGAGAAAAACTATCTCTTCGTTCGAGAGAGATGTGAATTGAAATTTGTTGCGACACAGTACGATGCAAGAAATGAAAGAGGGTGGAATGTCTGAACAACTTCGAATCAATCGCGTATGGGTTTTGTTGGTCGTTGTAGCAACGCTGTTGGGAATGTCCGGTGAAACGTCGGCGGAGGTGGTCACCTTCTCCGACGCGAACCTAGAAGCCGTTGTTAGGAGCAAGCTTGGTATCCGGGCCTCGAAACCAATCACCGACATCGACATGAAGAGTATAGAATACTTTTGGCGAGAGAGTTGCAATTTCACTAACATTCAGGGGTTTAATTACGCCACGAATTTGACTGGTCTGAACCTGAACGATAATGAAATCAGCGATATTTCGCCTCTTTCTGGTCTGACAAAAATGTACTCGCTGACGCTAAGCAATAATCATATCAGTGACATTTCCCCTCTTGCCGGGCTCACGAATCTGAAATGGGTTTATCTTGGGGGCAATCAGATTAGTGACATTTCACCTCTTTCCGGACTGCCAAATCTGGAGTGGCTCTATCTAAACAGTAATCAGGTCACTGACATTTCTCACCTTTCTGGGCTCACAAATCTGGTCGAACTTGGCTTGTCTAACAACCAAATCAGCGACATCTCCCCCCTTTCCGATTTATCGAAGCTGTTGTATCTGTTCCTGAGCAACAACCAGATTGAAACAATGGATCTCCGTGGTGAAAACCTGTCCTCGCTGGGATACTTTAACATTAATAACAACCCTCTCACTGACGTTATCCTGGCTGATTCGACACTCAGCCAGACGAGTTTTAACGCACTCATGAATGGGGGGTACCACCGTTTTCAGGGAATTGCCGAAATGCCCGGCGTTTTATCGCTTGACCTCAGTGGGGTGGATTTCACCAACGTCCCGGATCTGTCGGTGATGTACAGGGCTGACAATCTCGAAACGCTTTTGCTCGCCGGGGCGACGAATCTGGACGGAAGCCAGGTAACGCAGTTGACCGGGGAATTGGATTCGCTCGCTTGGCTCGATGTGACCGGGGTTTGGGAAAGTTTTGACGCGGGGTCGCAGAGTCTTCTTCTTGATTGGGACGACGTCGAAGGGCACACCCTTGTCACCGCCGTCCCCGAACCGGCCACGATCGTCTTGCTCTCCGCCTTGGCCGGTTTGGCACTGCTTCGAAGACGACGCCGATAGGGGCCGTTGCGAAAAGATTATCGGGTCCGTTTTTCGTTTCGACGTTGCGGACGATGCCGGTTTCAACGGGGCGTGTGCTGTGCCGGGCGAGCGATTTTTTGCGAATCGCCGTCGACAAAAGGAAAACTGTCTGTTTCAATGGAAGAAACGGCCGGTTCTCCCCGCAGCCCGCCCCTTTTGCTTTGCGCGGTGGCGAGTGCCGGTGACCGAGGGTAATCTCAAGGTGAGGAAACTGCGAAATGGATAAAAAAGCGAAGAAACGAATTCAAGTACTCCGAAAAAAGATCCAAGAGTTGCGTCCGCGATTGGCCGGAGCGAAAAAACAGATGGACGATCCCCAGGAGGTCGCCCAGTTCGAGCAGCAGATCGCCGCCGCCGAAGCGGAAATTGCCAAACTCAAAGAGCAGTAAGGCTGGATTCTCTCGGGGGATAGCCCGTGGCATTCTGGCGTAAGGAAAAATACGACACAAATTAAGTTATTTATTATTGACGTGTTCGGTCGTAGGTGTTATAATAATTCTCCTGCAAGTGACTCTCTAGGCGCCCCTCCTGCCCCCCTTACGTGTCGCAAAGAACGCTCGCCTTTGCCGAAACGTCCAATTAGAATAGAAGACCAGTCCGAACGGCTCGGACTCAACCCGTTGGTTCGGGATGGGTTAGGTCGCGCGGTTCGACGGATAGTCCCCACCTTACCAAGACGGCTCGTATGATGGACGCCAAGCCAACGCCCACTCCTGACGGTGCGCCAGAACATGGTTGTACTTGTGGCTGCGCGAAAGCGTCGCAAGCCGACCTTCCCCGTCGTGGTTTTTTCGGGATGCTTTTCGGAACGGCGATCGGGATCGGGACGCTTGCCTTTTCGGCGACGGCCGCGCTTTGGGCCTTGGCGACCGGCCGGTTTTTCATGCCGAACGTCCTGACCGAACTGCCGCGAAAGTTTTGTGCCGGTTTGCCCGGCGACTATCCGAGTGATTTTGTCGAAACCGGGTTCAAAGAAACCCACGGCGTTTGGCTCGTCAACGGGACCTATCAGGGGCGTCAACAGATCTTCGCTCTCGATACGACCTGCACCCATCTGGGCTGCATCACCCTTTGGGCCGAAAGCGAACACAAGTTCAAATGTCCCTGTCACGGCAGCGGGTTCCGGATGGACGGGGTCAACATCGAGGGGCCGGCGCCGCGACCGCTGGTCCGCTATGCCGTTTGTGTCAACGACGAAGGATTGTTGGAGATCGATAAGAGCCGGACGTTTCAGGAGGAGCTGGGCCAGTGGACCGATAAAGCCTGTTACGTTGAGGTATAACCGTCGATTATGTCGTTACCCGATCGCCTTCGAGATTCGCAACTGTGGAAAAGTGTTTTTCGACACCCGGCACCGAAGGACCGAAAAAATCGGATCAAGGTGATCGTGTCGAATGTGTTTCTGCATATCCATCCCGTCACGATCCAACGCCACGCCATCCGGCCCCATTTCACTTGGTTCATGGGCGCGTTGGCCTTCTATCTTTTTCTCTTCGAGACGATCACCGGCGTTCTGTTGATGTTCTATTATCGGCCGACGATCGAGTGGGCCTATAACGACATCCTGGCGCTGCGCGATGCGACCTCGCTTGGGGTCTTGCGCGAGTTGCACCGCTGGGGCGCGCACGCGATGGTGATCGTCGTCATGCTGCATATGTACCGCGTCTTTCTGACCGGCAGCTATAAACCGCCACGCGAGTTCAACTGGGCCATCGGCGTTTTGTTGCTGGTGATGACGTTGGTTCTGTCGTTTACCGGTTACCTGTTGCCGTGGGACCAGTTGGCGATGTGGGCCGTGACGGTCGGCTCGAACATGGCGCGGGCGGTCCCGTTGATCGGGCATGAAGGGCCGGGGCAACAACTCTTGCAAGTCGGCGCGGTCGACCTGATTTCCAACGCGTCGGACAGCCGTTTCGCTCTGTTGGGCGCGCGGGCGGTCGGCGAGGAGACGTTGAATCGGTTTTACATCTTGCACTGTGTGGCGTTGCCGCTGGTGTCGGTCTTGTTGATGAGCGTTCATTTTTGGCGCGTCCGAAAAGACGGCGGTATGAGCGGCCCGGAAATTGAAAAAGAAGAGAAAAAAGAAAAACCCGAAAAACAATAAGGTGATTGCGAAGCAAGCACCCAAGGTTATTTTTTTGTAAGACACTAGCGACCAACGGGAGCGGGTTTACACGTCGGCGTGGTAACGCCGGTCCAAAAAATTTTTGGAGGGGGTTTTAGGGGGAACCTTTCTTCAGAAAGGTTCCCCCTAATCTGAAATCTGCAATAAAAAATTCGACAAGCTGATCATTATCATCCAAAGCTTTAGTACCTTTTGAAATAGACCACCACCGATGTATCTCGAACCGGCCGAATTTATTGAATCGATCTGCCCCGTCCTCATCGGCTTGTACCTGTTGGCGACGCTGCTGAACCTGTTGGCCGTCGGCGCGGCGGTGAGCGACCGTCGTTTCGTTCGCGCGGGGGCCTGGCTGGTGCTGGCGATCGGTTTTGGCTACCTGGTCTACGGCGTGTGGCAAGGTCGACCGCTTGCGATGCCGACCTCCTGGAAGCAGACGATCGACGGGGCGCTTCAGCCGGTCTCGTTCACGCTCGGCTCGTTCGGCCTGTTGGCGTTTTTGTTTGTATTTCGACGGTTTTTCGTCATGACGCCGGTCGCATGGCTCATTTTAAACGGCTCGATCCTGTTTCTCGGTACGTCGCTGACCGACGAGAACTTCGCGAAAATCGTTTTGAAAGGGGATAACATCCCGATCGTGGCGATGATTTTCTCCTTGGGCTTTTTCACCTGGTGGGGGGCCAAGCAGGCGGTCGACAACGATCGACGTGCGAAAGCTGATCAGCCGCCGGTCGAAGCGGAGTATAGTGAAAAGATTCTCGTCTGGCCCGACGTGGTTTATCTGGAGTTGATCGGTCTGGTCATTGCGACGACCGTGTTGATCGTCTGGTCGCTTCTGGTCCACGCGCCGCTGGAGGGCCCGGCCAACCCGGTCGTGACGCCCAACCCGTCGAAGGCGCCGTGGTACTTCCTCGGGCTGCAAGAGATGCTGGTCTTTTTCGACCCGTGGATCGCCGGGTTCACGATGCCGGTTCTGACCATTGTCGGCCTGATGGCGATCCCGTACCTCGACTTCAACCCGAAGGGGAACGGCTACTACACGATCGACGAACGGCCGTTCGCCTACCTGACCTTCCAGTTCGGTTTCCTCGCGCTTTGGATCCTTTTGATCCTCATCGGGACCTTTTTCCGCGGCCCCAACTGGTCGTTTTTCGGGCTGTACGAATACCAAGATATCCACAAGATGACGTTGGCCGAAAACGTCAAGTTGTCTGAATATTTCTGGGCCTATGGGCTCGGACGCGAAATCCCCCACGTCGATCCGGGCGGCGGCTTTTTCACGAACTGGTTGACGATCTTGTTGCGTGAGAGTGTCGGGATCGTCTTGTTGGGCGGCTACTTTTTGGTCCTGCCGGTGGTGGGGGCACTAACCGTGTTTCGCTCGACCTTTCAGAAACTGGGCGCCGCCCGGTTCGCCCTGCTGAGTTTTTTGTTCCTGTTGATGTTGATGCTGCCGATCAAGATGATTCTCCGCTGGACGGTCAACCTGAGCTACATTGTCAGTATCCCCGAATATTTTTTAAATTTTTGAACCGGCGTTACCACGCCACCGACTAAAACCCGCTCCCGGCGGTCGGCGGCTAGGAGCCGCGGCCAGACTGGCGTTACCACGCCGTTGTATAAACCCGCTCCCGGTGGTCGCTAGTGATCGGGGGTGCAGGTGGTACGTGCCGGTTTGAAAAAGGATGGACGGCCTTTCAGTGGTGTTTGTGGAGAAGTAGTTTTACGGCACGTGGAATGATTGCGGAATGGTTGAGAGAAAACCGTATTGAGCGACGAGTGCCGATTATGTTTTTTTGACGGTATCGATTGACGAAATTCAAATAAAAATTGTTTGCCTCCCATGCGTAGCCCTAACGATACACATTATTCGATTCGATACCTGAACCGGGTGTTCGCCATCTCGGCCGTGGCCCTTTTGGTTGTGACGGTTTGGATGCTCTCGGCCGACCACTTTCGGGAGTGGAAAACGTATCAAGGGATCTATCGCAAGACGATTGAGCCGTGGTTGAACGAGACCCGATTCGAGGCGGCTCATCGCAAGTTCCATGAAGAAGACGGCGACGAGTTTTCCGAGGACGTCGACCAACGCCAGCACCAGATGCTGGACCGTCTGGGCGACCAAAAGACCTCGACGCTGACGCACGCCTTTCTCGAACTGCCGGGCGTTGACGCGCTGGGCCGGACGTTGGCGATTGATCAGATCTGGTTGCCCGACCTGACGATCAACTACCATTTTCGCGACGTGGCCCGCTTCGACCGTTGTGTGACCTGTCACCAGGGGATCAATCGCGTCAATCCGGATCAGCCGGGCGAGGGCCGTCTGTGTCACGCTTCGACCGTTTCGCTTGAGGTGGTCCTTTTCGACGAGGACGATGAGTGGGACTCAGACGAAGATGAAGCCGGGGAAGGGGCAAACGACGAAGTCACGGCAGAAAAGTCTGTTGCGAAAAAGCAGCCCGTTGAAGAAAAGCTCGGTTTCGCGCTGGCCCGGCAAGGAATGCTCGATTCCCACACGCCGACGGTCGGTTATCTCATCGAGCGATCTCCGGCAGCGGTGGCGGGCCTCAAAATGGGCGACATTCTGGTCGAAATCAACGGCCAGCCGGTCGCCGGTCGGGAGGACGTGCGACGGTTGTTGACCGAAGTCCTCGAACCGACCGACGAAAAACCGGCCGACAATGAGCAAGCTGAGGAGGACGACGAGGACGACGAGGAAATCGAACCGGTGTCGATCGCGATGAAAGTCCGTCGTGGCGCGGCCCATCCGTATGCCTCGCACCCGCGGCTCGATCTGTTTGTTGGTCAGGGCAGTCCGCACCCGGCGAGCCGATTCGGTTGCACGATCTGTCACGATGGTCAGGGGAGCGCGACCGAATTCAAGTTTGTCTCGCATACGCCCAACGATCCGGACCAGCGGAGCCGATGGCGAAACGAACACGGCTGGTTCCACAACGAGCATTGGGAATGGCCGATGCTGCCGAAGCGGTTTGCCGAGAGCCGTTGTCTGCGTTGCCATCACGACGTGACCGAGTTGGAAGACCTTGGTGGCCCCGGTGAGCCACCCGCGCCGAAGCTGTTGAAGGGGTATCATCTCGTTCGAACGCTCGGTTGTTTTGCCTGCCACGAGATCAAAGGGTTCGACGCCCAGCGGCACCGGACCGGTCCCGATCTGCGTCTCGAACCGGCCGGAACGATGCGGAAACTGGGTCCCGATTTGCGCACGGTTGGCGATCGGTTGACCCCCGAGTTCATTCGCTCGCACGTCCGTCGCCCGTCCGACTTCCGCCCCGAAAGCCGGATGCCCCAGTTCTTCGGCTTGGAAAAAAATATTGACGAAAAGGCAGTTGAAGAGATCCGTCGACTCGAATCGGTCGAGCAGTGGGCGATTGGCGATTGGCTGGCTTCGTTGAAAAGCGATGCGCCGCCGACCGAAGTGATCGAACCTGTAGTAAACGAGTTGACGCTCGAACGGGGTCGAAAAACGTTCCAGACCCAGGGTTGCTTGGCCTGCCATACCCACCCCGATTTCCCCGAATCGACCGCAATCCACGGGCCCCAACTGGGGCGACTCGGTTCGAAATACGCAAACGTCCAAGGTCGCGCGTGGCTTGCGAGATGGCTTCGCGATCCGGCCTTGTTGTCACCGCGCACCCGGATGCCCAATCCGCTCTTGACGCCGCATACGGTCAAAAGTAAGGATGGGGAATCGACTCAAAAGATTGACACGGTCGCCGACACGGTCGCCGATCTGGTCGCTTTTCTGACGGCCGATTCCTCGTTCGAACCCGAGCCGGTGGCCCAGCCGGTGGCCGAACCGACTGACGCGGCGATCGACCAGTTGGTGGCCGTTTATCTTGCGACGTCGTTGCCGGAGGAGACGATTCAGAAATACCTGGGAGAGGGAATCCCGGCCGACGAACTGGCCAACGTCCAAGGGGAGATGGCCGAATTGGCTGCGCCCGTTTCGCGGGAGAAAAAGCTTCGTTTCGCGGCGATGCGGACGGTCCGGCGTCGTGGTTGTTTTGCCTGTCACGAGATCCCCGGCATGGAAAAGGCCCAACCGATCGGTCCGGCCATGTCCGATTGGGGACGCAAACAGGAGTCGTTGTTAGCGTTTAATCACGTTAACCGGTTCCTTGATGACAAAAAGATTGACGTTGGCGATCCGTTCTACCGTCGGGCGATTCGGGCCATGCGCCGCGAAGGGTTCTTGTGGCAGAAGATCCGTCAGCCGCGTAGCTTCGACTACCAGATGGAATCGACGTTGACCTATACGTCACGGTTGTTGATGGGGCGGTTCGGAAATTTGACCGACGATCAGCGGGAAGCGATTGCCACGTTCATCCTCGGCCTGACCGCCGATCCGCCGTCGAGTGAATACTTGCCCAAACCGGCCGGTCCGCAAAAGGCTCTGGCCCACGGTCGACAACTGGTCCACGAGTTCGCCTGCGCTGAATGCCACACGATGAAGATGGAGCGTTGGCGTTTTGACTACGACCCCGAAGAATTCGAGACGCCGATGGCCGACGATGACTTCGATTTCCTCGAGCCGCAGGTCGATCCTGAAATTCTGGATGCCTCGCTTAAGACCGACATCCGCGGTCTGGCCACGGCCGAGGTGGTCGGGATGCCGCAGGTCGACGAGACCGGCCAGACGATGGTCCTGGAAGGGGACGAAGAAGACGCCGAGGGGGAACCGTTGCCGATGTATGCCTTCTCGCTCTGGAAACCGGCCATTGTTGCCGGGGAGGTCGCGCGGGTTGGCGGGCCCGATCTGTTGATCTACGATTACCAGATCAAGCGGCGCAACCCCGGTTGGGGCGGCACGTTCGCCCGGATGCTCTATCCGATTGCCCTGGCCGACGCCGAAGCACGCGGGGCCAATATCGCGGGGGCCGAGGCCTGGGGATGGGTGCCGCCGCCGCTGGAACGTGAAGGGGAAATGGTTCGGCCCGATTGGCTTTACCGGTATCTGATCGAACCGACCGTCATTCGCCCGGCCGCCGTTTTGCGGATGCCGAAGTTCAATCTTTCGTCCGACGAATCGAAGGCACTGGTTGAGTATTTCACGGCCGAAAGCGGCGTGTCCTCCTATGTCGATCCGGTTCCCGCGACGACCCATTTGACCAAAGACCAAAACGCCAAACGGCTCGACGACGCAATGCGACTGGTGATCGACTCGACGACCTATTGCGCGAAATGCCATCTGATCGGCGATTTCAATCCGGGCGACGAGGTGACCACTTCGTTGGGGCCGAATTTAAGCGACGTCGGGCGACGATTGCGTCCGGAGTACTTGCGTCGCTGGCTGGCCAACCCGAAGGCCGCTTTGCCGTACACGGGGATGCCGGTCAACTTCCCGCCCACCGGCGACCCGATGGGACAAAATCTGTTCGAAGGGTCCAGTCTCGAACAGCTCGACGCGGTGACCGAACTGTTGTTGAATTTTGACGTTCATCGAAGCGGCCAGATGTCGGTCCGTCAGGAAATGGCCAAGCGGAAACGGGCGTCCCAAGCCGAGGAAGCGGACGGCGGGGCGGAGGAGTAAAGGATTCTTACTCGCCGGCCGCCGCGCTGGTTTTGTACGAAGACGGTTTTCGGTCGCTTAGCCGGGCGTATCGAGGCACGGGTCTTGTCCCATTTGACGCTGCATCTTCTTGCGCTCTTTTTCGAAGTACATCAACTGTTTTCGATCGCGGAAATGCCGACGTTCCACCTTGCGTTGGGCCTTGAAAAAAAGTTGCCGGTATTTATCCAACGCTCCGCCCGCTTGGCCGATCTCCTCGTACTTATGCCCTTTTTCCGGACCGAAACCGCTTTCGAGCAGGTCGTCTTCCATCGACAGGAATTGTCGAAAGGTGCCCGGGTCCCCCTGACGTCCGCAACGGCCGATCAGCTGCAGGTCGATCCGCCGCGAATCGTGCATCTCGGTGCAGATGACGTGGAGGCCGCCCATGTCGTAAACCTCTTCGCCCAACTTGATGTCGGTCCCGCGCCCGGCCATGTTGGTCGAGACGGTCACTTTCCCTTTTCCACCGGCCCGCGCGACGATGTCGGCCTCCTCGGCGACTCGGTGGGCGTTTAGAATCTCGTGTTCGATTTTCAATTCGTTGAGCATCCGAG
Source organism: Thermoguttaceae bacterium (assembly GCA_963674475.2). Classification (GTDB taxonomy): domain Bacteria; phylum Planctomycetota; class Planctomycetia; order Pirellulales; family Thermoguttaceae; genus CAXXFQ01. The sequence goes on from CAXXFQ010000008.1 coordinate 210,854, forward strand.
CGATAATCTCCGACTTGTCAATCGAACGGGTTCCGATCAGTACCGGTCGGCCTTCGTCGTGGACGCGGACCACTTCATCGACCACGGCGGCCCATTTGCCGGCCTCGTCGGGGAAGATTCGCGTCGGCAACTCTTCTCGAATTATCGGCCGGTTGGTCGGGACGGTGATGACCTTGCACTTATAGATCTTGCCCAGCTCGCCGCGCGACGATTCGGCCGTTCCGGTCATCCCGGCCAGCTTTTCGTAGCGGAGGAAAAAGTCCTGCACCGTCACCCGCGCCGCTTGACCGGTGGCGACGGTCACTTCGACCCCTTCCTTCGCCTCGACCGCCTGATGGATTCCGTCACGCCACTTTCGGCCTTCGGATAAACGGCCGGTGAACTCGTCGACGATGACGATCTCGCCGTCGCGAACCACGTACTGTCGATCGAGTTGATACTCTTGGTCGACCATGATGGCCCGTTCCAGATATTGGTAGATGTTGACCATGCCGACGGTGTCCATCGCGTCGGGCTTGGGCAACTGGCGGGCTTTCAGTCGGCCTTCCCGGGTCAGTTCGGCACGCCGCTTGTCGTGGTCGTATTCGTAATCGGTGTCCTCTTCGAACTGGCCGACCACCTCGGACGACCAGGCGTAACACTCGACGGCCAGCTTTTCCTCTTCGCTGGGCAACGCGCTGATGATGAGCGGGGTCCGCGCCTCGTCGATCAAGATACTGTCGGCCTCATCGACCAGGCCGAAATGGGCTTCCTTTTGGACCGGATTTTCGTTGCCGCCCTGGGTGCCTTGGGCCATCATCGCGCCGATGAGGTCGTTTTGACCTTCGCGGATGCGGCGTAACAAGAGCCGATCGCGGAGAAAATCGAACCCGAACTCCTTGGCCGTCCCGTAAACCAAGTCGCAGTCATATTCTTTGCGTCGCTGGTTCTGCGGCATCTGGGTTTCGATCACGCCGACCGTCATCCCGAGGGCCTGATAGACCGGCCGCATCCAGTCGGCGTCACGTCGGGCCAGGTAGTCGTTGACCGTTGCCAGATGACAGCCGCGTCCGGTCAGGCCGTACAGGTACATCGGCAGCGTGGCGGTAAGCGTTTTTCCTTCGCCGGTCCGCATCTCGACAATCGATCGGTGGAACATGGCGATCCCGCCGATCATCTGGACGTCGAAGTGCCGCATCGAGAGGGTCCGCCGTCCGGCCTCGCGGACCAGGGCGTACGCCTCCGGCAAGAGTTTCACCAGCGGTTCGCCCGACCGGGCCCGGAATCGGAGCGAAAGGGACCGTTTTCGCAGCTCGTTATCGGACAGCGTGATCAATTCCGGCTCGAATTCGGCGATTTTCGGCAAAAGCTGGGCCCAGTGCGCGATGCGGACCTTGGTCGGGCCGCCTGGAAGGGCTTTCAGTCGCGATTGGTAGGCGGAAGGAATATCCAAAAGAGGGGCTCTCCTCGTCAGTTTTTACAAGACGGCTTCAATCTTCATTATACGTTATCGGGTCAAGTCGGTCGCCAGTGCGATTATTGTGAGATATCAATGTCGGTGTAGGGTTTTCCTTGCGACTGACGGAAAAGTGGAAGAATTTAAATCGATACCAACATGGAACCCGGAGTCATCATGGCCGGCCAACACTGAAGGGGGGTGTTTAATCTTGTAAGACGATCGAAAAATAGGTCAGCTTATTTTATATCAACCGATCAGATTTTGCCAGAGAGCGGCAGAAAAGAGGGATATCGCAAGAGGTGACCCCCTCTGTGGAGTTACTTTGGCTAGTCCGACAGTTTGCGAACTTGTTGGATTTGGAACTCGGGCACATAGCCGTAGTTGCCGTCGGCCCCTTTTTGCAAGGTGCCGTGGACTTCGAAAAAATCGCCCCGTTCGCAGTCGCCCAGTTTGCTGATGTCGGTCAAAACGGCACAGCCGCCCAACGGATCGGTCGCGCTGCCGTGCGGCTGGTAGCGGATCTGCCAGCTTCCCAAGATTTCGGAATATTCCAGTTCGCCTCGCAGCCAGTGGTATTGTGGATCGTAGCCGTATCGCGTATCGACGCCCGTTCGTTGAACGCCCGTTTGGAGAACGCCCGTTTGAGTGACCTGGTTTCTGGCGGTTTCGGCTCCGGCGAGGTTTGCCGACCGATCGGAGGTAGCCGGTACTTCAAACTTGGTCGACGCGGCGTTGGTCGAAGAGCGACTTCCGGAAACGGGCCGAACCATCTGGTCTTGGACCGTTTGACGCGGTTTGACTTGGTTCTTTCGGTTTGGCTGCGGATCGGGCAGATCCATGATATTGATCGGTTTTCCGCGGCGTGATTCGTTGGTCTTGGTTTGCGGACTTGTCGAGCCGGGTTGTGATTCGAACGCGATAGGTGCCGCGGTCATACGAGTCGGGGCCGAGGAGGAGTCCTTTTTCTGCTGCCAGTCGCCCCACAAGTTTCCTGTTTCGGTCTGTCGAGGGTCGCTCTTGGGGGGAGCGTTTTCCCTTCGCGGAGCCAAGGTGGGCACTTGAGAGGCCGTTTGCCGTGAGGCCAAAAGGGGCGTCCGGGAAGGCGGTGCGCCGAGTCGTGTCTCGGATTTCGGTTCGGGTTGGATGACTTGAACCACCTCTTCACGAGGTCCGGTGTCGCTTGTGGCGGCCGTTGCGTAAGTATCCGCCGCTTGATGGCCCCGAATGTCGGCGTAATCGACCGGCTGGATCCGCGTGTCCCCCATGCTCGGGCGCAAGGGGTTTTGCCGTGGCTTCGTGCTTCCGCTTTGATAGTACGAGGCGGGTGGCGGCGCGAGGGTCCGTGGCGAACCGCTTGAGGTGGTCGGGGCCGTTGAGCCGGGTGTCGAAGACGGCCGGTCGTCGGAACGAAGGTAATCGGAGATAGTAGATCCCGTTTTTGTCGAACCGGGGCGAAAATTGCCGGGGTTGGTACTGTCGGGACGGGTATCGCCGGGGATAGAAATAGGGGCGGAATCTGTTGAATTAAAACTTTTGGCGTTTTCCCCGGCCGACGGTTTGGCCCAATCGGGCGTTGGCAAACTGGTCTGAGTGGAGTTCGAAGACCAGGTTGATTCCGAAGGCGTCGAACTGATTGGAATCAGACTTCCGGAACCGGACGTCGAGTTCGAGCCGTTCCGATTGCTCAGACCGGTTCCCGCAGTGGACCAGGAGGGAGACGCCTTGGTCGAATCGAAGCTATTTTCGGCTGAAGCGTAGTACGGTGGGGCAGCAGAAAGCCGAGTCAACGAGTCGGCCGAACTGATCGTCCCGGTGCCCGGAGGGGCGATGGTCGTTTTGTTGAAGAAGAAATCGGAGCTGGAAAATTGGTCCGATTGCGCGCAGCCGGAAACCACGACGGACAACCCGACGACAAACCAAAACCGGCTTCCTCGTTTCATGCTCGAACCTCCCGAGCGCTTTCGAATGAATCTCTGTGGGCGTAGCAAAGGACAAAACCCGGATGAGTAGGGTAGCGATTTTTGGGATTGAGTCCAGGTCGATTTGGCAAGCGGGGATACAAAAAGGGAAAAAGAATAGTAAAAAACAAACCAAGAAAATAAAAAAGAGGGATGGCCAAACACCCCCCTCCTTTTTAATTCCCTTTTTATTTTACTTCATTGCCCTATTTTCACGGGGTGTACCACTTGGACCGACGGCGACGGCACGTCATAGGGCCCGTTTCCCATGGCCGCCTGCCCGCCCACATACGGATTCTGGAACCGAATCGGCCCCGATTCACGCAGAGAGATAACCGACCACATTGCCTCTCGGAGCGTTTCCGGAACAAACTGGTTCTCGACCCAAAGCGGTTCGAGTCCGACAGGTTCCGTGAATTCGAGCCCAACAGGCCCATGGGGACTGCCGACCGCCTCGACCGGGACGAGTGAAACGAGAAGCGTTACCATCGCGGCAAAAAGAATACCCTTGCAAAACGTTCCGGCCAGCATGACGCCCCGGAACGTTCTTGGTCGTTTCGACTCGACGGAATCGCACATCGGTTGATCTCCTTCTTGATTTTTTTGCGCGGAGGGGGGGGGGGGGTGGCCTTTCATCGGAAGTCCGCCGTAGAAAAACCGTTTTCAAGGTTTCTAAATGGTTGGTCGGAAAAGGATCGCCCGATCAGTCGGCCGGTTCCGACTGACCGCATGGTTGAATGAGGATTTCCTCTTTTTGTAAAATGCCCAGAAAACGCTCGGGCAAACGACAATGGATCGTGACCATCTGGTCGTGGTATTCTTTCGAAAAGACCTCGCCGTGGGCCGACAAGAAGGCCATCAGGCGGCCGTTTTCGACTCCCATTTCGATCTTCAACTCGAGAAAACTCCGGCTCAACGCGTCGCTGACGGCGGCCGTGAGGCGATCGATCCCTTCGCCCGACAGCGAGCTGACCTGAACGGCCCGAGGGTAACGGTCCAACATCCGCTTCAAAAGGCCCCGGTCCTCCATCGCGTCGATCTTGTTGAGCACCAACAGGGTATCTTTCTCTTCGATTCCCAGTTCGGCCAGGACGTCATACGCGGCCGAGACCTGATCGTAGACGGCCGGGTTGCTCGCGTCGGCCATGTGCAACAGCAGGTCGGCCTGACGGGCTTCTTCCAAGGTCGCCTTGAAGCTCTCGACCAAATGGTGCGGCAGATTGCGGATGAAACCGACCGTATCGCTCAATAGGACCGGCCCCCACCCGGGCAATTGCCAGCGGCGTGTTCGCGTGTCGAGCGTCGCGAAGAGCATGTCCTCGACGAAGACGTCCGCCTCGGTCAGCGCCCGCATGAGGGTACTTTTCCCGGCGTTGGTATACCCGACCAGACAGACGGTCATTCGGTCGTGGCGCCCGGCCACCTCGCGTTCCTTGCGGCGCTCGATCACTTCGAGGTCTCGCTTGAGGTCGTGGATTCGCTTGGCCGCCAAACGTCGGTCGACTTCCAACTGTTTTTCCCCTGGACCACGCAGCCCGACACCGCCTTGCGCTTGTCGCGACAGGTGGGTCCACATCCGCTTGAGCCGCGGCATCGCGTATTCCAACTGAGCCAGCTCGACCGCCAGTCGGGACTGATGGGTCTGGGCCCGGGAGGCGAAAATATCGAGGATCAACTCGGTCCGGTCGACCACCTTGACGTCGAGGGTCTTTTCGAGGTTCCGGGTTTGGGCCGGGGCCAGGTCGTTGTCGAAAATGACCAGGTTCGCGTCGACCGCTTCGACCAACTGGGCCAGTTCCTCGACTTTCCCTTTGCCGAGGTAGGTGGCGCTGACCGGTTTTTCCCGACGTTGGACCAGCTCGGCGCGAACCGCGATCCCGGCCGCCTCGGCCAATCCGGCCAGTTCGGTAAGTGGCTCTTCGGTTTCAGTCCGCCCCGGTAAGAGCAGTTCGACCAGCACGGCCGTTTCACTGGCCAGGCTGTCGGTTCGATTCATTTCGTTGATTTCGGTCACGTTTTTTTGCGAGTCCTCAAAAAAAGAGGGAATGCTTGGCCCCCCTGTTTCGGGCCAAAGCGATATAAAATCAAAGGTGCAGTTCAACAATGTCGCGGTCGTGAAGGATGTAATCCCCTTTAACGACCGTTGCGTCGTGGACGGTCGAGCCCCAAACCCGAGCGAATTTGAGCCCTTCGGCGAAATCCTTATGGACCTGAGGGGCCAACTCGAACAACGTGTCGCCGCGACGAACGGTAAAAGGACGTTCCATGTCGGCCTCTTTGGCGGTCGGCAATTTTGTGTAGACCCGGACGACATCCAAACGGCGGTAAATCGCGTCGCGCAACTCCTCCAGCCCGGTTCCCACGGTGGCCGAGATCCGAAGCTCGTCGAAATCCGTGTCGCAGATCTCATGGAACAGTTCAAGCCGCTCGGTCGCGCCGGGCAGGTCGATTTTATTGGCGACCAAAAGGGTCTGGGTATACGAAAGGCCGACGTCCGACTCGTCGAGGCAGGAGGTCTTGCCCAGGCGGGTCTTCGTGTCGTTGAGCCGATCGAGGACCTCGACGCACTGCTCGATCCCTTCGTCCGAACCGAGATCGAGCATCAACAGGGCCAAATCGGCGCCCCGAATGAGCCCGTAGATGTATGCCTCAATGAAATCGGCCGTGATCGGTGGCGTGTCGATCAGTTGGACCATCACGTCTTCCCACGCCATCATGCCAGGCAACGGCTGATGGGTCGTAAATGGATACACGGCCACTTCGGGCGTCGCGCGGGTCATGCAGGCCAGAAATTGGCTTTTGCCCGAATTGGGCCCTCCCAACAAGATGGCCGTCCCGGCGCCCTGACGGGGAATTCGGAAACCGCCGGGTTTCTTCCCGCTTTTCTTCTCCGACGTGATTTCCTTTTTGAGCTTGGAAATTTTCGTCTTCAGCGACGCCTGGAGGTGGTCGGTCCCCTTGTGTTTGGGGATCTCCTGGAGCATGGTCTGAAGACACTTAAGCTCCTCGTCCGGCGTTGTGGCCCGGCGATACGACTCTTCCGCTTTGAGGTATTGCTGGGTCAAATTGGCAGGCATAGGCTATTCGTTTCTTACGCGTAATAGGGTCGGTGGCCCAAAAAAGCTCAGGCCGGGCGAAAGGTACCAAAAAAACCTTATCCCCTTTATTCTAGCGGGGTTGATTTCCCTAGCCAAGGCCGAAGTGACCGGTTTGGTCTGTTGCCAATCGGCCCCCCATTAGTGACGTACCAAATCGGGCCAAAACGAGTCGCAAACGGGCTGGAAACGGGTTGGAAACGGGCTGGAAGCGATCGCGGAAAATGCGATTGCCTTTTGACCGGGTTTCGAGTACCCTTCGACCTTGATCCGTTCGGAATCGTCCTTTTTTGATCTCAACCAGTATATCCCTCTTATGGACTATGAAGTTCAACGGTGTACCCGCCTTTGCGCCGTGACGGAGCGCGAATTCGGGCCGGGCGAGACCTTTTACTCGGCCCTGGTCACCGACGCAGGCGAAATCCAGCGACGCGACTACTCGGCCGAAGCGTGGCGAGACAAGCCGGAAGCGGGGAACGACCAACTGCTGGGGTGGTGGAAAAGTCGGATGCCGGACCGGACGCGGCAGAAAAAAAATTGGGCGCCCAACGAGGTGATGCTTCAGTTTTTCGACGAACTCAGCAGCAAGGAGTTGGATGGCGACGACGGCTTGAGTGACGACGAATCGGAAGCGGCCACGTCGAAGGCGGACCTCCGCTATATTTTGGCGCTGCTTTTGGTCCGACGTCGGGTCTTTCGTCTGGAAGAATCGGACGACGAAGGGGCCGGTGAGACCATGGCGGTCTACTGCTCCCGACGCGACGAGACCTACACGATTGGCGTCGTAACGCCGGAGCCGGGACGGGTCAAAGCGATCCAAGAGGAGCTGGCCAAGTTGTTACAGTAGGCCGTCTCTCCGGCGAGCTTCCTAAAACCATTCTCGCTAATAAAAATAAAATACCCGGTCGTCTTGTCACAATAAGCGACTTGATAAAACAAGCCCGATAAAAAAGCCGATGAAACGTCTGAGTTGGTTACTGACCCTTTTGATGCTTTTTGCGACGACCGGCGCGAGTTGTCCGCGGACGATGCGGCATTGGACCCATCAGACACCGCCCGCGTTGCCCCCTTGTCCGACGCTGGCGCAGGTGATCGAGGTGGTCAACCGCAATAGCGACGCGATTGAAACGGTCTGGACCGACCGGGCCAGTGTCACGACGCCCGAGACGCCCAGTCTGCGAGCCCAACTGGCCATCTCCCGGCCGGGCCGCCTCCGCATGGTCGCCGAGACCTCGCTGACCGGCACCGAGGTCGATCTGGGCAGCAACGAAGAATTGTTCTGGTTCTGGGTCAAACGGGACCCGCAAAAAGCGATTTACTTCTGCCGTCACGACCAGTTTGCCGCCAGCCGGGCCCGTCAAATGGTCCCGATCGAGCCGAGCCAACTGATCGAGGCGGTCGGCCTGGCCCGATTCGACCCGGCCTTGCCGCACCACGGACCGACCGTGCGACGGGACGGGGCCCTGCAGGTTCGAACCGTGCGTGAAACCGAGACCGGCACGACGACCAAGGTGACCACGGTCGATCCGCATTCCGGCTGGGTTCTGGAACAGGCGATCTATGACGAAGCCGACCGGCTCGTGTTCCAGGCGATCGCCGACTCCCACCGTCGCGACCCGCTGACCGGACTGGTGATGCCGCGGGTGGTCCGGATCAATTGTCCGCTGAATCAGTTTTCGATGCGGATGAACCTCGGCAACGTCGAGATCAACACCTTGCGTTCAAACCGGCCCGAACTCTGGACCATGCCCCATTTCCCCGACACGGGGATCGTCAATCTGGCCGACCCGAATCTGCGTCTGGCCCCGGTCTCCAGCGCCGGTCGTCCTTTGGATCGGGACCCGCTGGCCGCGCGTCCACGGATCCCCTGGTAAATCGGCCCCGTTTTTTTTGAAGCGAACCCTCTTGCCATCGGGCCGGTCGTTCTTGGAATGTGGCATGAGTGGTCCCGATCGCGCCCGTTCTTTTCGTGGTTCCCCCCCAAATCCCGTCTTCCGAAGGGCAGTGTCTCTCGTTCTCGGGTATTGTCGAATGAAGGATCATCCATTAGAGTAAAAGGGGTTTTTGTTTGCCCGATTTGATGCCCTTTTACGTGCGATACTTCCGGGAAAGCCATTTTCCCGATCTTTTTTATCCGATGAAAAAACATAATGACTAAACCGACCAAACCGATCTCCGAAATCTTTGGCAAAGAACTGCTTATTTTCGACGGCGCGATGGGAACCGAACTCTATCGGCACCATATCTTCACCAACCGTTCGTACGAGGAGCTGTGCCTTTCGGACCCGAAGCTGATCGAAAAGATTTTTTCGAGCTACATCGACGCCGGGGCCGACGTCCTGACGACCAACACGTTCGGCGCCAATCGAGTCGCGCTTGCCAAACACGGCCTGAGTGAAAAGACGTTGGAGATTAACCGAGCCGGGGTCGAACTGGCCCGACGGATCGCCGACGCGTCCGAACGGCCGATCTACGTTGCCGGCGATATCGGTCCGATGCCCCGACAGCCCCGCTATCGAGATCAGCTCGACGAGATGGTCCTCGAACTGGTCGATTGCCTGATGGACGCGGGGGCCGATTTCATTCTTTTCGAAACGATCCCGAACCGTGCGGGGGTCGAACAACTGGCCAACGCCATGCGTGCCCGACCAAAGGTGCCTTATCTGATCTCGATGGTCATGGTCGACCACTCCGGACGCGACGGGACCGACAGCGATTCGATCGGGTCGGCCGACGGCGAAACGCTGTCGAAGATGCTCGCCCCGCTGTCGGACGACGTGCCGCCGCCGATCGGACTCGGGTTCAATTGCGGGATGGGGCCAAGCGGTCTTTTGCGGGTTCTCGAAGAGGCCGTCACCCTGACCGATTTGCCGCTGGTTGTCATGCCCAACGCCGGGATGCCCAAGGAGGTCGAAGATCGACGGATCTACTTGAGTTCGCCCGAATACGTCGCCACGTACGCCCAGCGTTACGCCCGGCTTGGCGCGGCGGGCATCGGCGGGTGCTGTGGGATCGGCCCGGAACATATCCACGAAATCGTCATGACGGTCAAGTCGGTCCGTCAGGCCACGGCCAAAGCGGTTACGACCAAAGCGAATCTGGCCGCCGAGCCGGAATCGCCGACCCCGTTGGAAAACCGGTCTGAACTGGGCCACGCTCTGGCGACCGGCCAGTGGATCACGTCGGTCGAACTGTTGCCGCCGAAGGGATACGACCTGTCGGACCTGATCGCCAAAAGTAAAACGCTCGAAGAGCACGGCATCACGGCGGTCAATATCCCCGACGGGCCGCGTGCCAGTTCGCGCATCTCGCCGCTGGTCGCCTGTGCGAAAATCCGTCAAGAGACCCGCATCGAGCCGGTCTTGCACTTCTGCTGCCGCGATCGGAACCTGATCGGCATGCAGTCGGACCTGTTGGCCTGTGCGGCGTGCGACATCCACAACATTCTGTTTATCACCGGCGACCCGCCGAAACTGGGCGACTACCCGCACTCGACCGGCGTCTTCGACACCGATGCAATTGGGATTGCCGCGTTGCAGAGTCGGCTCAACCAGGGGATCGAGCTGGGTGGGCAGTCCATTCGTCCAAAAACCGAGGCGGTCATCGGCGTCGGCCTTGATCCGACCGCGTTGGATCGCCAGCGGGAACTGGACCGGTTCCGTCAAAAGGTGGACGCCGGGGCCGAGTTCGCCATCACTCAACCGGTTTTCGACCCGGAAGCCCTGTTACGTGTACTCGACGAAATCGAATCGCTCGAAATTCCGGTCATCGCCGGCGTATGGCCGCTGGCCAGCTATCGCAACGCGACGTTCATGAACAACGAGGTGCCCGGGGTTGATATCCCCGATTCGATCATGCGTCGGATGGAGGCCCAAGAGACCCGTGAGGGCCAGTTGGCCGAGGGGATTCGGATCGCGCAGGAGTCGGTTGCAAGGATTCGCGGTCGGGTGGCGGGTATTCAGGTGTCCGCCCCGTTTGGACGAGTGGAGACCGCGCTAACGGTAATCGAAAACGGGTAGGACCCGCGGCCGGACCGGCGTTCCCACGCCATTGATTATGGCCCGCTCCCGATGGTCGCTGATGTCGGTACTAGCGACCATCGGGAGCGGGCAAGTGCTATCGGTGCGGCAGCACCAAGAAAAAAGTTTTTGAAGGGGAGCATGAGGGGGAACAATTTTCAAAATGTTCCCTCTCATTCAAAAAAACAGGCGACGGCAACGCCGTTGCTCCCTTTCTGTCTTTTCTTTTTGCAAACTCCACTCCTCCCGTCGCCCCTCACCCCCCACCGCCGCGAATTTTTCACAATTCCGGTCTTTTCTTCAGGCCCAAGTTACCCGATACTGGCCTTCCTCACAGGAATATGGGATAATTTGGCAAGGTCTTTTTCTGAAGATCTTGGTAGCAGGCATACCTTTCCGGGAGTTTTGATTCATGGCTAGGATCGATCGAAATCGATATCGGGCACGTTTTGGTTTTACGCTGGTGGAGTTACTGGTAGTCCTGGTGATCCTCGGGATGTTGATGGGGCTTCTGACTCCGGCCATCCTCTCGGCCCGAGCGCGGGCCCGCCAGATGGAATGTGCCAACCATCTCCAAACCTTGGCCAAGGCAACTCTGGCCTACGAAGTGAACAAAGAACAATTCCCCGGCTGGGCCAACCGGATTCGAGTCGGTAGCAACGATCGGTTCGGCACCTGGGCCACCGTCTTGCTTCCTGAGTTGAATAGAAACGACCTTTGGGAACAATGGCGGACTCAAGCCACGTTAGGCGATTCGGCCGAAGTCAATGTGGCCGTCTTTATCTGCCCGAGTGATAACCCGGCACGCAAAATGCCGTTGAGCTACGTGGCCAACTGTGGTCAGCAAGACGGGGGCGCGACTGGTTTAGGTGACCCCAAAAATAATATCCCGCCCGACTGGAAGGCAAACGGGATCTTCTTCCGTCATTTCAGTCCCAACGGAAGCGATTTTAAAGATGTCAAGATGAAGGCGGCCGACATCAAGGATGGTGCAAGTGTCACGCTCCTTTATTCGGAAAACGTTCAGGGAGGAAATTGGGGCTACCTTGAAACGACGCAGGATCAATCGGTAACAAGGGAAGCGGAAACCGGAATGGTCTGGTGGGTTAATCCGGATGACCAGAATGCTGAGCCGGGGGTTCTGCCGATCAATCAGGTGGGCAGTGCGTACACCTTGGACACTCCCCGAGCGGAATTGACTGATCAGGATTCCTTCGAGTACTCCCGACCCTCAAGCCTTCACCCGCAAGGTGTCAATGCGGCCTTTTGTGATGGACACGTTCAGTTTTTGAATGAGGGGATCGACCTGCTGGTTTATACTAAGTTGATGGCCCCGGACAACGCCAACACGAAGTATGCCGGAGACAAGGATAAGACGCCGATGCCGGAAGAGTATCGTAAGGGCTCGATTTCGGCGGAGGATTTGCAGTAGGCCGAATTCAGACGGTTCACCTCATGATTTGAGCATAGGACGGTCTGCCGAGCCGGTAGTTTTGGGGCTTTTTACACCAGTTCTCGTTTGCTGACTGTCCTGTACCGCGTGTTTACCCTTCGGCAAAACACGCTATTTTCCACACGGGTGAACGCGCCGTTTCACTTTAGGACGCGTATTATGATTTACGTTTACGCGACGATTTTGCTTGCCGTTTTGCCGGTCGGCTGGATTCTGACCCTGTTGGGGATGCCGGGCAATTGGGTGAACGTTGGGGCGGCCGTGCTTTACGCGCTGGTGACCAAAGACGCGACGACGTTGCAGCTGGGTTGGACGCCGGTTATTGCGGTGGTCGTTTTGGCCGGCGTCGGAGAAGGACTCGAAGCGATCGCCTCGGCCATGGGCGTGGCCAAAGTTGGCGGGAGTCGACGCGGGGCGATTCTGGCTCTGATCGGGTCGTTTGTCGGTGCGTTTGTCGGGTTGGGCGTCGGGATGCCGATCCCGGTGGTTGGGCCACTGGTGGCGGTGCTGTTATTTTCCGGACTTGGCGCATTGACCGGGGCGATGTTGGGTGAGCAGTGGAAAGGTCGCCAGATGGACCAGACATGGCAGGTCGGGAAGGCCGCGTTTTGGGGGCGGCTGCTTGGGACGGCCGCGAAGATTTTGATCGGGTCGATCATCGTAGTGACGATCGTAGTAGGGCTGCTTTTCTAGAAAAAGAAAAAACAAAAAACTAAGAAGAAAAAACTAAGAAGAAAAAAAAGAGGGATTGCGCAGCAATCCCGGTCCAAAAAGTTTTTGAGGGGGGAGTATGAGGGGGGACAATTTTCAAAATGTCCCCCCTCATTTTATAGAAACAGGCGACGGCAACGCCGTCGCTCCTTCTTCTTTCTTTTTTTAATAACAAGTCGTTTTTTACAAATTAGGGGAAACCTTTCTAAAGAAAGGTCTCCCCTAAAACCCCTTCCAAAAATTTTTTGGACCGGCGTTACCACGCCAATGACTAAACCCACTCCCGTTGGTCGGCGGGTAGGACCCGCAGCCGGACCGGCGTTACCACGCCAGTGACTAAACCCACTCCCGTTGGTCGCTGGTGTTGATCGTAGCGGCTAATGAGAGTGGGGCAACGTTTTGAGGACTGATTCGGCAAAAAAAGAGGGAACCACGTTTAAGGGGTTCCCTCTCGTTTAGAAGATGCTGGCGACGGCCGTGGCTGTCGCGTTTTTCCCCGTTTAGCTCTTCACGAATTCCTCGATCCGATCAAACGCCGCTTCGAGGTTCTCGATGCTCGTGGCAAACGACGCGCGGGCGTACCCTTCGGCTCCGAACGCCGACCCCATCACCATGGCGACCTGCTTCTGAGCCAAAAGCTGCAAGCACCAGTCGGTCGAGTTGTTCACCTCGACCCCGTCGTAGTTGCGGCCGAGATGCTCGGAGACGTTAATGAAGGCGTAAAACGCACCGCCCATGTCGGCACAACTGAGCCCGGGAATCGCTTCGATCCGCTGCTTGACGTATTCGCGTCGCTTGGTGAACTCAGCGAGCATCTCGTCGACACATTCCTGTTGACCGTTGAGCGCGGCGATCGAGGCGAACTGACTGATGCTGCACGGGTTCGAGGTCTCTTGGCTTTGCAGGCTGGTAATCACCTTGGCAATTTCCGGCGGCGTGATGCTCCACCCGATCCGCCATCCGGTCATGGCGTACGTCTTGCTGACCCCGTTGACCAATAGGGTCCGTTCCTGAAGGCCCGGTCGGACCGTCGGGAAACTGGCAAACTTGTGGCCCGGATAGACCAGTCGTTCATAGATTTCGTCGGCCAGGACGAGAAGATCGTTTTCAATCGCGACGTCGGCCAACTGGCCCAGCTCCTCGGGGGTGTACATGCTGCCGGTCGGGTTCGACGGGCTGCAAAGCAAGAGGATCTTCGTCTTGTCGGTGATCGCCTGCTGGAACGCCTCGGGCGAGAGCTTGAAGTTATCGGCCTCGGTGGTCGAGACAATGACCGCCTTGCCGCCGGCCAGTTCAACCAGGGCCGAATAGCTGACCCAGTACGGCGCGGGGATGATCACTTCGTCGCCCGGATCCAGAAGGGCGGTGAACAGGTTATGCAACGCGTGCTTGGCTCCGTTGGCCACGACGACCTGCGACGGCTCGTAATCGAGGCCGTGTCGCTGTTTGTATTGATTGACAATCGCCTGCTTGAGTTCGGGGATCCCGCTGGCCGGCGTGTAGTGGGTTTTTCCTTCTTCGATCGCCTTGCGAGCCGCCTCGCAGATGTGCGCGGGCGTATCGAAATCCGGTTCGCCCAGGCTCAAGTCGTAGACCGTCGTGCCCGCCGCTTTCAGTTCCCGAGCTTGGTTGGCCATGGCGATCGTCGCCGAGGGCTGCAAGGTGGATACGGTGCGAGAAAGCGTGATCTTCATCGTGACCTCCAAAAAGTAAGGGGGGTACAAAAATTGACGACGGTCGCATCGAAGGGATCTTCGCGCTTCCGTCGTTTTTCAATAGTTCAACAAACAGCTCAAGAAGCTCAGATAATGGCGGCTTTTTCGAATCTTCCTGGGCTAATTTCAGTCTGACTCGTTCGAATCCGACGATCCTAAGCGGGGCGACGGGCACGGGCTGTAAAACACCCCCCAGTCGTCCACCGAACATCGTATTATAAAAAAATTCTAGTCGGTTGCAAGCAGTTTTCCCGCCAGGTTGAGAAAAAAACCAGTTTAGACAAGAAGCGATTTCCCCCTTGTCGATCATTTGATCGAAAGAAAAGGGAGGAGATCTAGAGGGCATTTCAAAACCTCAATTTGGGCTACAAGCGGTTTTTTGTCCGCTGGAGGGCGTCACAAAATCTCGCCATATCGCCCAATATGCCTGCGATTTTGCTCCTTGCCGGCAAACAAAAATCCTTGCTTTCGCAACCAAAGCAGGTTTTGAAATGCCCTCTAGACAATCGCCTTTTCCGCATCGGCTTCCATCCGATGACGCCCATCAAGCAGGTTTTTGAGAATCGCTTGGACGAATTTTTCTCGATCGATCGGCTTGGTGACAAAATCGTCGCACCCGGCACCAAGGCATTTTTCTCGATCTTCGACCATCGCATGCGCCGTGAGCGCCAAGATCGGGAGTCGATAGCCCGCATCGCGAAGTCGTCGCGTTGCCTCATAGCCATCGCAAACCGGCATCTGCATATCCATCAGGATCAGGTCGAACGGACAATTCTCTTCCTCGGCTTGATACACCGAGAGGATGGCCCGTTGCCCGTTTTCGACCACCGTCACGTCGGCCCCCGCCTTTTTTAGAATGGTCGAAAAAAGACGCTGGTTGTCGATGCCGTCTTCGGCTAAAAGAATTCGATAGGGTAATCGTTGTTTGGAAAGCGAATGGGCCTTTTTGACCGTCGGAACCGGACGGTTGAGATTTTCCGGAAAGCACATGACTTGCGACGTGATCGGGCCGGTCTCAATCGTAAACCGAAACGCGCTCCCTTTGTACTCTTCACTTTCAACGTCGATCGTTCCGCCCAAAACGTTCACGAAATATTGGCAGATCGCCAGTCCCAAGCCGGTTCCACCGAACTGACGACTTGACGTGGTGTTGGCTTGGACAAAGGGTTGAAAAATTTTGGCACTCTGTTGCTTCGACATGCCGATCCCCGTGTCGCGGATGATAAATTCGAGACGTGGATCAGAAACCGCCAACGGATTTGCCATGCGGACCAGAAGTTCCACTTCTCCTTTTTGCGTGAATTTGATCGCATTTCCGATAATATTGATCAAAATCTGACGCAAGCGAAACGGGTCGGTTTGGATCAGACGCGGCAAAGGGCCTTGGTAGGTGACGCGAAGTTCGAGCCCTTTTGCCTGAGCGTTAGGCGTCATGAACGAACGAACGTCTTCCAAGAAAGGCAATAGCGACATATCGATCCGTTCAATCACCATTTTCCCCGACTCGATCTTCGAGAGGTCGAGAATATCGCTGATGATCGCCAGTAGGTGCTTCCCATTGCGTCGTACCGTTTCGACATGGTCCAGCATCTCGTCGCGGGTAATCTTCGGGTCGTCCAATAAATCGACATAACCGAGAATGGCGGTCATCGGCGTGCGAATTTCGTGACTCATGTTGGCTAAAAATTCGCTCTTGGCCCGGTTGGCCGCCTCGGCTTCCTCTTTGGCGACTCGCAACTGGGCTTCCGTTTTCTTTCGTTGTTTGATTTCCGAAGCCAACACCTGATTGGTTCGAGAAAGTTCGCCCGTCCGCTGCTCGACACACGCTTCCATTTCGTCGTGGGCTTTTTGTAGATCCCGCTGCCCCGTTTGAATCTGATTGAGCATCGCATTGAAACACTCCTGCAGCGTGCCCATCTCGTCATCGGTCTCTTTTTGCACCCGAACCGAATAGTCCCCGCTCTCACCGACGCGACGCATCGTTTCAACCAACCCGATGATCGGCTGGGTGAATCGCTTTTGGAGTTTTCCGTTCAGGATTAATCCGGCTCCCATGGAAAGAGTCAAAACGACGACTCCAACCAGAACGTTGGAAATCAGATCAGCTTTTAATTCCGAAAGGCTTTCGCGAAGGTAAAGGGTGCCGAGATGTTCCCCGTCAAAAAGAATCGGATCACTTAAAGAAATGGCATTGTCGCCGAGTTGGGAAAAAAACCCCTCGGCCGGCTTTTGGGCTTGCGCAAGACTCGGTAAAGAAACGGCTTTTTTCCCATCTTTTAGTGGAAGATAGGAGGCAAACAACTCACCCTTTGGTCCATAGATACAAGCCATTTCGATTGTCGGCTGCTGGTTCAACGAAGTGAGAATTTCCTGAGCCGTTTTTTGATCGTCGAATTCCAACGCGGCCGTCACATTTTCGCTCAGAACATCGGCCAGAGTTTTTAGCTGCCACTGCTTGGCTTCGTACAATCCCGTCATGTTGCTTGCCAGAAAAGAAAAGCAAGAAAGCAACAAGGCGACCCCTGCCGCGACCGAGGTCAGTACGAATAGCTTGGTTCTAATTGGCGCGTTGCGTAACCAGTGGGGCATGTCAAAATCTCGGTAAACTTTTACGTATCGTACCCACGCGAGAGCCAGACCGTTGGGGGTTCTCTCTCTTCGATGCCGTGGTTTGAAACGGGGGGGGCGTTATTTTTGATGGTTAAAAAAATTACGGATTGATGAGGTAACTCACTACAATCCATTCATCAAACTTGGAACGACTTTTGCGGCCAATCGCCATCTGTCAAATCGCGTTCAAATTTGACCGAGAAAGACTTTCTCGGTGCCCCTGTTTTTTCTGCCCTTTTTTAGAAAACCGGCAAAAATATGCCCGTTTTGGTTCTCTCCAATAGTAGCTCGATATTGGGGGGGTAACGGCAAACTGCTTCAAGTTTTCAGCAGGTATTTTCTGGAATAAACCGGTGGTAGTGGAAAAAGGGGTTCTTTCGACCTTCTTGGGAAACGGAAAAGCTTTTTGTCTGAAACCGCGTCTTTCTATCGACGGCTTTTTATTAAGCCGTGTTGCGCAAGGTGGCTTCGGGTTTTTGGGAACTCGACTACGGCTTACAACAAGTGGCCATGAACCGAACCCCGTAAAACTAACTCATGTTACACAACATTCCTCTTTGCTTTAAGTTGCCCATTCGTCCTTCTTGACTTCAGTCGTGATGGCATTGGCAGGTTCAGTGGAGACTAAGCCTATGGCGAGCATGTGGTTAAGAGGATTTGCCATTTGCCGCCCTTTTTAGGGGGGATTTTCTTTTCACCGTTTGGCTCTACGATTAAGTAGAACGATATAGAGAAAAGAAATGAAACGCACTTTATGTAGTAGATTACATTAGGAGCAGCAGAAAGGCTAACAAGAGAAAGGAAAGCCGATAATGAAAACGGACAAGGAAAAAGAATGCAAATGGATTGTGGAGCGAGGGCCTGAGTGCCTCTTCATCCGACTGAGACCTCATGATTTGAAAGACGTTACGGCGGAAGGGCTGGTCAACCGACTTTGGGCGTTGCTTGAAAAACACCTCACGTATAGGTTGATGTTAGAGTTCGATAGCGCTATCGTTTTGGATTCTGAGAAAATCTCGCAACTGGTCCTGTTGTCCAAGCGGATTCTCCAACGCGATGGAATGTTGAGGCTTAGCGGCCTTTCGCGAGAGAACCAAGCGGTTCTGGAAGCGTGCAACTTGGAAGACCTTTTCCCCATGTACGAAGACCGTCACGATGCGGTCATGGGGGCACGCTGTCAGCGAGTCGAACTTTATTGATCGCCGTTAATTCGGGTCCCTTTATTCCCCCCCTATGGGCGAATCGAGGCCTTGAAAAAGTCCTCGAACCGGCCGGTTTCTTTGCGTCATCTTTTGACGCTTTTTTTATGCCCTTGGCTTCGGTTTCGTCGTCTTGCGGCGGTTGGCCTTCTTCTCTGCAAGAGGCAAACTGAAAGCTTTTCACTGGGCAGTCGCTATCAGAACGACTTTTTCTTCGAAGCACTCCGATCGGTCCACACTTGCCTCATCTCTGTTCCACAGGGACCGCCGTTGGGCTTCTCTCGGCATGCGATCTAATGCTGGATGACGTAGCCGACTTCCAATTCATTGGCGATTTCTTCGACGCCATCGAGTTTTCGAACCGCCTCTTGCGCCATTTGTTTGGCATAGTAGGAGCTGACGGAACCGCGAAGCGTCACACGACCTTTTTCAGTGAAAAAGTGTACTTTCCGACCTTGAAGGTGCGAGTTTTCTTCTAAGACGCTGCACACACGATGCTGCAGTGTGGAATCGATCATTTCTTTCTCGTCTTCTGATTTTTCGGGAGGTGTTTTGTCGTCGCCGGTGGGACAATCACGAAGCGACGTGGGAAGTAATTCCTTTTTTGAATCGGCAATCGGTCGCCCACACATAGAATTTATCCCTTAAGTAGAATGGAAAAAATACATAGACCGTTAGGGCTTTGTCGATTTTGCTGATTTCGCCTCTTTAGTCGGTTTGTTCCCCTGTCACCGGGCATCGTGGCAAAAAAAGGCTCGTCCGTTACGGGAAAATGGTTTTCCGTTGGAAATCGAGGCGGCATGTCCTTTTACGACACAAACATTTTCTCATTGCCGAGATGCAGAAGGACGGGAAAAGGTTCCACTGTTGGCTTCGACCTGACGACTCAGCCCCAGAAGGCCAAGCAAGAAGAAACCAAAGTGAGACCGACCAAAAGGCGACCGAGCCATCGGGTCTGTCTATGAAAACGTAGCTTGGCTTTTGGAGAACATGACATTTTTTCTAGAAAATGCCATCTCTCAAAGAGGGGCGGGTGTTGCCAATTCGACGCTTTTCCGTGGAGTCGGGCCAACTTCCGAAGGGCAGGCAGAAACGGATTCCGCCCCGTCGGGGGAAACCAGGACGAGGGGTTTTTCTCGTTCAAAAGCCCCTGATATCGGCGCGGCCACACTTCCACGCAGGGCTTTTCAGTTTGTGTTTGACGAGAAACCAGCTTGAAAGAAGCGCGATGGGGAAAAGAACCGGGCCGGCCATCACCAGCACACCGATCGAGACTATGGGGGACTTCGAGAAAGATTTTGGTTGCTCAGCCCGTGAAGGAGAGAAACCGAATGAAAGGGAATATCTGATTTCGATGAGGAGGCTTTTGGGCCGCCGTTTTTTTCAGAAAGGGGGGCTTTTTGCGTTGCCTTGTCGCTAGGCCGCCTCACGCAAGGCCGACCAGCCCAAGTAGCCCAGGATGCCGGAGAAGACGATAAAGCCGATATCCAGCGTCGTATTGGCTCGTCCAAACGGCATTCCCAACGCCAGGTCGAGACCAAACATAAGCAGAAGCAGGGCGGCAATAGCTATACTGATGATCGACAGCGCTTTGGGCATCTACCAAGTTCCTTCGTGCCGTAAAAAAAAGGGGGGGGTAAACGGTCTTCGAACGAGCCTTCCCCCTCAAGGAAAAACAGGTCAAATTGATCCTGTAAAAAAACACGTTCGAAGAGACGAATCCTCAAACTTCCAGTATAGTTAGCCCCCAACACCTTTCAACCAAATTCAAGCCGGGCCTTTCAATCAAGTTCAAGCCGGGCCTTTCAATCAAGTTCAAGCCGGGCCTTTCAGCCAAGTTCCAGTTGGGCCTACTCGGCTTCCATTTGAGCCATGATCTCGTCGGGAATATTGAAGTTGGCCGAGACGCTCTGGACGTCGTCGTGATCGTCCAGACGCTCAATCATTTTGAGGACCTTTTGGGCCATTCCGACACTTTCGACATCGACCGTGTTTTCCGGAATACGACTGATTTCTTTGACCTCGGACTTGATCTCGGCCGCTTCAAGCGCTTCGGCAACCGCCTGAAAAACACTCGGGTCGCAGGTCACTTGGAACTGGTCGTCCTCCGTGGTCACGTCGTCGGCTCCCGCTTCCAGTGCCAGCTCCATCAGGGCATCTTCGTCGGTGGCCGAAGTGGGAATCAAGAAGAGCCCCTTGGACTCGAACATCCAGGCGACGCACCCCGTGCTGCCAAGTTTCCCGCCGCCGAGTTCAAAGATCTTGCGAATTTCCGGGGCGGTCCGATTCCGATTGTCGGTCAGGGTTTCACACAGAACGGCCACGCCTCCGACGCCATATCCTTCGTAGACGACCTCTTCGAAATTCCCGCCATCAAGCTCCCCGGTTCCCTTCTTGATGGCCCGTTGGATATTGTCCTTGGGCAAACTGACCGCTTTGGCGTCTGCAATGGCATATCGGAGCCGCAAGTTCATCTCCGGGTCACCGCCGCCCGTTCGAGCCGCCACGATGATCGCCTTGGAGAGTTTGCTCCAAAGCTTCCCTCGCTTGGAGTCGATCAACGCTTTTTTATGTTTGATTCCTGCCCAGTGTGAATGGCCTGCCATATCTTTTTCGAACCGGTTTCGTGTTGTGTTTTTGGTTACAAGGGAGTCAGAGCGGTCTTCAGTTAACGGCGTTGTACCCCTTATGGGGGTCGATTTTACCGTAAGCCAAGGGGTGGAATGGATTGTCAATTTTCCACTTGGTCTCCCTCGCAGCAAGGAAGCCGTTACACTCAAGTGAAACCCGCTCTAAAAACGTTCCCAACGCGCCAACCGGGAGAGAATCTCCCGCAATTACCCCAAAAGAAGGGGAGGAGTTCAAAAATCACTCTCTCCTAGCATACTTTCCGCTCGGTCTTTTTTCAACGGGTCGAATCTCGTTATTCAAGCCCTTTTGCCGGGAAAAGTGATGGATTCGATTCGTCCGCCGCCTGGGGCTTTTCAATCCGTTTTCGAGACGCTTCCCTCGCCCGATCGGCACAGCGGTCGGCCCGCTCGTTTTGGCCGATCGCCCGGTAGACGGCCGAAAGGTGCTCGAAAATCTCCTCCTCGGGCGGATCAGTG
The DNA here is from genome assembly GCA_963674475.2 of Thermoguttaceae bacterium. Lineage (GTDB taxonomy): Bacteria > Planctomycetota > Planctomycetia > Pirellulales > Thermoguttaceae > CAXXFQ01. The sequence continues at coordinate 232,159 of CAXXFQ010000008.1, forward strand.
AGCCGGCAGGCCCGCTTGAGCGTCCGAATCGATTCGTCGGTCTTGCCGTGTCGAAAAAGGGCCCAGCCAAGGCTGTCCAAATAGGCTCCGTTTTCCGGATCCTCCTCGACCGCCTTGCGGATCATCGCCAGCGCCCGCTTCGGGTGCCGCTTCTGGTCGATCCAGAGATATCCCAGATCGTTCATCGCACCAATGTCGTCGGGATATTCGTCCAGAACCGTCTCCAGAAGCGATTCGGCCCGGGAAAGATTACCTCGCAACGTTTCAACGTGAGCCAACGTTTTTCGGGCTTCGCGGATCAGCGATCGGATTGACGGTTCGGCCTGCCGGGGCGGAAGAACTGGTTCTTCTTCTCGGCCCGCAAGCAAGGGCGTGACCATACGATCGTCGAACCGGCGCAAAAAGGCCTCATACCGCTCGGCCGCCGCCTCATACCGTTTGGCATGGTATTCGATCCAAGCGCGGTGCAACACCAGTCGGGCGGCCGGTCGTGGACGTTCCAGCAGTGGCCGAATCGTTTCGATCGCCCGGTCCGTTTTTCCGACTCGAGCCAACGCGGAAGACAAATAATAACAAAGGATCGCTTTTTCCGACCCGTCGTCGACCCGCGACGCCCCATCGATCCGATCCCTCGCCGCAAGAAGCACGTCGATTGCCTCTTGCGATCGGTCGCTTTCCAAAAGGTGTCTACCGCGAATCAATTCGAGTTGGACATACTGGTCCGGTCGGGTCTTTTCCACCCAAGGAAGAAGTGCTCGGTAAACCTCAAAATGGTCCCCCTCGAGTGTGAACCTCGCCATCGCCAGTGGCCCCATAGGACCGAATTGCTCCGGGTTATTGCAAACGATTTTTGAGCCGTCTTTAAAATCGTTCGGACCACACAGGATCGTCGAGCGTCGTGCGCATCTCCTCGGCCCAGGAACCGAGCGACCCGGTTCGTTCCAACGTTTTCGCAAGCAGTCCGATCCACGTCTCCGGTCGGTCCGTCTCCCGAGCAAACGGGCCAAAGCGGCTTTCGTCGCCGCCGTGGGAGCAAGCGGTCGGCTTTTTCAACGTGTCGCGGGCCGCCTGATATCGTTTCGCCTCAAGATGACTTTCTCCCAGGAAAAACCAAAGCGAGGCCTCGTCAGGCCACGTTTGAATCCATCGGTCTAGTCGCTCAGTCAGCTCCCCTTCCCGTCCGAGTGCGGCAAGCGTTTTACCAAGCGTTTCACAGGCGATCGGCCTTTCTTTTTTGGGTAAATCGCTCAAACCGTTTTCCAAAATTTCCAATGCCTGCTCGTGGTCATTCCGGTAAAATGCCACACGAGCCCGTCGAAGCGCAAGCCGACCGGGATGAGGACGGCGTCGGTCGGATTCGGCAAAAAGCGCTTCCGCCGCCGTGTATCGCCCGCGGCAAGGCAATAGTTTCCGAAGACCGAAAAAGGATCGAACGAACCGGCCAAAAAGGCGTCGACCATTTTCTGGGTCATCCCGAACGATTCGGGCGACTCCAGGCCGGCGAGGACCATTTCAGCCGCACTGGCCGCCTTCGAATCTTTTCCCGTGTGATGATACCACTCGGCCAGTCGCCAATGAAGGATCAAATCGACCGGCGAACGCGATCCGTCTCGGCGCGAGTCGAGAAGCTTTTGCAAAAGGGAGATCGACTGTTCGGAGCCGCTTTTTCCGGCGAGAGCGCTTCCACCAGATCGACGATCTCGGCGGCGTCTATTTCCGAAGGAGCCAGATTGGCCAACCGCGTGAGATAGCGAAGCCGCTCGTCGTTCCAGTCGACCGTTTTGGTCAAACGGACAATCGACGAAAGAGCCAACTTGGCCGACGGGATCGTAACGAAAGGCTCGCTGATAATGACGGACCGCGTCGGCAAGCCGTTTTTTGCTTTTCGAAAGTTCGCGCTGTCGAGAAAAGGGCAATGCCAGACAACGGTCTTGGTCGGCCTCCATGAGATCGGATCGCGTTTCAAGAGGTTCGGCAATCGACTCGAAACCAGAAAGATCGGGCCTTTCCCCAGACCACTCCCGAGCGACGCTCGTTGGAAGGCTAAGAAAGAAAATGAGAGAAGTCACTAGAAACCATGGGCCGCGCATCAGAGAATACGCAGAAAACTTCGAAGACGACTCGTTAACGCCACCCCAAGGCAGATCGGTTTTCGTCGTCAAGTTCCTCTCCAACTCAACCGGTCGCCCCTCTTTCGCCGTCGCTTCATCCTCTTGCACGTTCCGATCACCGCGGCTTTCGTTTGGCGCTTTTCGAAGACGACTTGGCTTTTTTGGGTCGTGGCCGTTTTCTTTTTAGGGGTCGCCTTTTTTTTCTTTTTTGTCGCTACGATTTTTCGTTTCGCCGACTTCTTTTTGACGGTTTTTTTCTCGGCTGCCGTCTTCTTGCCGGTCTTTTTGGCAACCTTTTTCTTTACCGTCTTCTTTTCGGTGGCCTTGACGGCTTTCGCTTTTGCCGTTTTTTTCGTCGGGGCCGGTTCCTCCTTGGCGGCCGTCCCTTTCGAAACGGCTTTCTTTTTAGCCGCCTTCTTCGCGGGAGCCTCTTCGACCTTTTTGGTTACCTTCGCTTTTTTGGCCCGTTTGGGCAAACGGTCTTTACACCCGGGCTCGATTTCCAGAAGGATTTTATGCAGATTCGTCGAAAACGGATTGTCGATGAACGCGGCGCTCAATTGGTGAAGCAAGGAACCGAACTCGGCTCCCTTGCTTTTGGGAATGGCTCGTTCCAAACCGGGAATGACGCTTTCTTTCACCTGCTTTTCGGTTGCCAAACCGAGAATTCTGCAAAACGCCCAACGCGCCCGAGTCGAGCGGAATGGCGTGACCACCCAAGGCCGACTGGACCGTATATGAAGCAATGAAAGAATTAACCCCTTTGGTTTTATCAATCGCTTCGGTCGCCGGGCCCAAATTAAGCTTTTTGAGCGATTCCAGATCGAACGTGTAGTTCGCCTCGAAGACGTCTTGCAAAACCGATCGAAGATGACTGGCTGCCGACGGAGGATCAGGCAAACGGGACATCGCTTCGGCCAGCTCGCGAATCGTACTGACGCGAATCTCGTTCCAGTCGTAGAAAATGTCGATCAATCCGGCAAAAGCTTCTTCCGCGATCGGATAGGGAGCGTTTTCCAAACAACAGGCGAAGAGCAGATGCTCCAAGACCGGACGTTCCGGGACCGGGACCGGCTGATAATGTTTCGCCAGGACTTTGTGAAGTTTCGAAAACTGCGAAGCGCGACTGGTTGATCCCATGGGTCAATTTCTATTTCGAAAAATTAAGGGAAGATAAAAATCGTAGAAGGCCAAAAAACCAAGGGCGGCGGGGTTCGCTTTTTCTTCCTGCGGCAGGCGACCGGCAAACCTCGCAAACCAGATTCGTTCGGGCGTTTACTTTTCCGACGCTCTGAGGAAGTTACGGTGTCGAGTCATTTTCCTCCTCGTTTTCTTCCGTTGCACTGGCTTCTTCTTCGGGCTTGGCAGAAGTTGCTTGCGGCCCGTCGGAGGCTGTTTGGGACTGGTCGAGTTCCCGACGGAGAATTTCCGAAATGGCGATCGACTTCTTAACTCCCTGATCCAAAATGAATTCGATCCGAGGGGTGTACCGGGTATTGATCCGATCGGACAACTTCGACTGGAGAAATCCGGCCGAGTTTTGAAGCCCGCGAAGACTCAAATTCTGCGTTGCCTCATCGCCCATGATCGAAACGTAAACCTTCGCCTGCCGAAGATCGCCCGACATCTCGACGTACGTGACCGTCACGTTTTTGACGCGAGGATCTTTAATCTCGGTCAGGATGGCCCAACCGACCACCTCCCGGACCGCTTCGGCCGCCTTTAAAACACGACGTGAACTCATAGTGGTTTTGGTTCCTCGACAACGACGGCCCACAACGACCGATTTGACTCGCCATGTGCAAGGAAAACGATTCTCCGCTTTCCTCACCCATGACCAAATTTTTCTTTCGAAGGTCGCTCTTACAAAGTTCGAGCGATCTCTTCCATTCGATAAGCTTCGAGAATGTCGCCCTCTTTGAGGTCGTTAAACGAGCGAAGTCGGATTCCGCATTCGTACCCTTCTCGCACGCTCTTGGCGTCGTCTTTTTCTCGTTTGAGCGAATCGAGTGCGTAGTCGCCGATAATTCGATTCTCTCGGATAACTCGAATCCGACTGTCTCGTTCGACCGTTCCGGCCAAAACCCGACAACCGGCAATCGTGCCGATCCGGCTGATCTGGAACGTCCGCTGAACCAGAGCGCGACCCAACTCGGCTTCGCGTTCTTCCGGTTTAAGCATCCCCTCCAAGGCCAACTTGAGGTCGTCGGTGACCTGATAGATGATGTCGTAGCGACGAATCTGAACCCCTTTTTCTTCGGCCAACGAGCGGGCCCCTTCGTCCGGGACCACACTGAAACCGATGATAATCGCGTCCGAGGCGTCGGCCAGGTGGACGTCGGCCTCGGTGATACCGCCGACAGTCGCCTGAAGCACCTTAAGCTGGACTTCGGGGTGTTCGAGTTTGGTGAGTTCCTTTCGAATCGCCTCGATCGATCCCCGGACATCGGCCCGAAGAATGATATTGAGCGTTTGAACCTCCCTCGCGTGACCAAGTCGTTCGAAAAGGTTTTCGAGCGTGACGTGAACTTGACCACCGGAGAGCGTTTTTTGTCGCAACTCCTCGGCCCGCTTCTCGGCGATTTCTCGCGCTTCCGAGATCTCCGAAACGACGTAGAACCGTTCTCCGGCTCCCGGCGCCTCGTTGAAACCGACCAAGTTCACCGGCGTCGAAGGGCCAACCTTCTCGTGGGTGATATCCGGCTTGAGCGTATCGTACATCGCCTTGACGCGACCGTAAGAAGTGCCGCAAACAATGACGTCGCCGACCTTCATCGTCCCACGCTCGACCAGAACTTTGGCCATCACGCCGCGTCCTTCGTGCAGCTTGGATTCCAAGCAGGTTCCAATCGCCGCGCGATCCGGATTGGCTTGATACTCGTGCAATTCGGCAACCGTCAAGAGCGTGTCCAAAAGCTCTTCAACCCCCTGGCCCGTGATCGCACTGGTCTTGACGACTTCCGTGTCTCCACCCCATTCACTCGGCAGCAGATCGTTGGCGGCCAGTTCTTGATAGACCCGATCGATGTCGACGCCCGGAATGTCAACCTTGTTCAATGCAACGACGATCGGAACCTCCGCCGCACGGGCGTGACTGATTGCCTCCTCGGTCTGAGGCATGATCCCGTCGTCAGCCGCGACAACCAGAACCGCAATGTCTGTCACATTCGCTCCCCGAGCACGCATCTCGGTAAACGCTTCGTGGCCCGGCGTGTCGACGAACGCGATCGGCTGATCGTCCTTGTTGATTCGATAAGCTCGAATATGCTGGGTAATTCCGCCCTTTTCGCCCGAAACGACGTCGATCCCGATGACCCGATCCAAAAGGGACGTCTTTCCGTGGTCAACGTGTCCCAAAAAGGTAATGACCGGCGGTCGCGGCTTGAGCAGACTCGGATCGTCTTCTTCATGCTCGATGGCCGTGATGACCTTGTCTTCCAAGTCGACCTCTTGCTTGAAGTCAACTTCGACTCCGAACTCGGCGGCCAAAAGTTCAGCCGTTTCCGCGTCCAGCTGGGCATTGATGTTCACCATGCTGCCCATGCCTAAAAGTTTGCCGAGAACCGCACTGGCGGGGATGCCAAGCGATTCCGAGAACGAACGAACCGTGCAGGGCAATTCAATAACCACGTTACTTTTCCTCGGTGCCGCCGTATTGGCCCCAGTTCGACGAATCCGCCGATAGGGACGACGATAGGACGAGCCCGACTCATCGCCTTCCGACTTGCGGCGACGGGACCCAGAACGCTTTCGCTTCAGTTGACGCTGCTCCCGACCACCACCGACCACTCCATCGGCCGGCGCACCGGGACGACGACCGCGAACGACCTTATCGCGACTACCCGGTTGCGACGTTTTCTCTGTACTCGAAACCGGCTTTTTGCCTTTGGGGGTCGCTTTGCGAAGCTTTTCCGCTTTTTCAAGATGTTTGGCAAGCGGTTGCTTTTCCCCTTTTCGCCCAGCACGAATCGCGTCCAGAGGAAGTCGAATATCCGGTTTTTGTGTCGCTTGTTCTTTTTTCGGCTTGGCCTTTTGCTTGACTACCGGCATCGGCGCCAACTTGATCGTCGGCCCCTGGGGCTTTTCCTTCTCGGAAGAATCTTTTTCTCCCCCATTGCCGTTTTTCTTGCGAGGGCCACCCAAGACGGGAATCTTTCTTTCCTCGATCATGCGGCGCAGAGGCATCGACGGCGCTACCATCGGCGCTCGACTCGACGTCTTTTTCTTTTTGGCTGTGGGGGCAACCGGCGGAGCTTCCGTAACCGCTTCGGCCGGAGTCTCGACTTCCGTTGCCGAGCTTTCTTCCGTTACCGGAGCCGCCTTCGTTACCGGCGTTTCTACCGTTGCCGGCGTTTCTTCCATCACCGGCGTCTCTTCCGCCACTGGCATCTCTTCTACCGCCGGCTCTTCCTCGAGTTCCGGCTTCGAAGGACTCTTTTTCGGGGAAGCGGGACGCTTCAAGACGGGAATCTTCCCGGACGCCACGGTTCCACCCGGCCCGAGATAATCCTCTCGACGGACCGTCGTCCCTTCTTTGGGCTTTTGAGGTGCAAGACTTGCCGCTGCGGGAGGCGCACTTTTGGACGGCCGAGAACGACTTGCCAAATGAGCATTAACCCGATCGACTTCATCGTCGGTGAGGCTCGCCAGCGCAGACCCCTTACCTTCGACGCCGGCCTCTTTGCAGATTTCTACCAGCGACTTACTGTCTAGCTTTAGTTGCTTGGCTAACGCGTAAATGCGAATGGGCAACGCAACTCTCCTGTTCGTCTACTTGACGCCCGGCCACACCACCCTGATCGGGTCGGGAGGTGGGTACACTCGATCGCTTCCGTCACATGGGCAAGCTCTCCCTATCGTAACACTTGAACGAGCAAAGGCAACTATAATAAAAGTACCAATTTTTCCAGTCCTGTATTGTTTCCCCAACACAGGACTGTCCGCGAGGAAATTCGACGTCAACGAAACGTCGAAGGGGCTTGGGTTCCACTGAGGTCGTCGACCACTTCCCCTAGGTGAACCCAAACGGGGGGAGAAAAAGCCTCATTTTCCATGAGGCCTCTTTCCTTTTAGCGACTTTCCTTGAGACTCGGCTTCCTAACTCCAATTCATCCTACTTGGGAACTGTGATCTTAGACTCCCTTAAAAAGGAGCCAAAGCCCCAGCACCGTCAGACCGCCAGGAAGCTATTTCAATAAACCGCCCCGTTATCAAAGGGACCCTATTTAGGTTTCCTTTGGCTCTTCCGAAGAGGTGTCGTTTGAATCCAGCTCGTCCGCTTTCTCCGAGGTCACTTCCTCTTCAGTCGTCTCACCGGCTTCAACCGTTGGCTCTTCAGTTGACGGCGTTTCGACCGTCAATTCCTCAGCCGTCGGTGTTTCAACCGCCGACTCCTCAGTTTGCGACTCTTCAACCGCCGATTCTTCATCAGCCGACTCTTCAACCGCCGACTCTTCAGCGGGCTGCGTTTCGACCGTCAATTCTTCAGCCGTTTCGCCGGATTCAACCGTTGGCTCTTCAGTTTGCGACTTCTCTTCAGTCGCCTCTTCCGTATCGGCCGGAGGCGTTTCGTCGGAAGCGGCCGCCACCGAAACCTGGGTCTTCTCTTCTCGACTTTGCTGTTTCTGACGACGTCGCTGTTCGGCCGCCGCTTTTTCCGCTTCGAGCGCTTTTTCCTCAGCCTGAGTAACGATATGATCGACTTGCTCTTCAGTCAAGCCGCCCATTTCAGCCAAGACGTCCGGCTCGATGACCGACAAATCGTCATACGAAAGAAAGCCTTCTCCAACGAGCATTTCGGCCACATCGTCGGCCAAACCGTCAATTTCAGCAAACGCGAGGATCGCCTGTTCGATCTGTTCGTCCAGTTCCTCACGGGTCATAATTTCAATATCCCAGATAACCAGCTTACTGGCCAGTCGGACATTTTGGCCGCGACGCCCGATTGCCAAGGAAAGTTGATCCTCTCGAACCAGCACAATGGCCCGCCCGAACATCTGGCACAAGATCACCTCCTCAACCTCGGCCGGAGCCAACGAATTGGAGACATACACTTGCATGTCCTCGGCGAAGGGGACGATGTCGATCCGCTCGCCAGAGAGCTCTTCGATAATGTTTTTAATCCGATTTCCGCGAACTCCGACGCACGCTCCGACACAGTCGACCCGTTGGTCCGAGCTGTAGACGGAGACCTTACTCCGATTGCCCGGTTCGCGAGCGATCGCTTTCACTTCAATGACGCCGTCGGCAATCTCGGGAATTTCCTGCTCAAAAAGCCTTTCAACCAAATGCTTTCGCGTTCGACTGAGAATCACCTTCACGCGAGATCCCGCCTTGCGGACATCACAGACCGTCCCTCGAACCCGTTGATTCACATGGAGCGATTCGCCGGGGATCTGTTCACTTCGCGGGAGGATCGCCTCGACATTTCCCAACGAAACCGTCGCGGCTCCGCCGTCATAACGATGGATGGTACCGGAGACCATTTGGTCCGTTAATTCGACATATTCGCTAAACAGGGCATCCCGTTCGGCTTCACGAATCTTCTGGATCATCACCTGCTTGGCAGTCTGGGCACCAATCCGTTCGGCGATATCCTCCGGGGTCATTTCCTCCTCATTATGAAACCCCCGAATCTGACCGGAATCACGGTCGATTTCGATTACGATCTCATCCGCATCGCCATAGTGCTTTCGAGCGGCCGACAACAGGGCCGCTTCGATTCCATCGAAGACGATATCCTTGTCGATTTTTTTGTCACGGTGAATCGCATCCACTATCCGTAACACTTCGCTTGGATTCATCGACTGTCCACTTGGGGTTATTTGCTTCTGGCTAATATAAAAAAGAGGAAATCCAACGACCGTCCACGGTCCCATTTCCCCACATTTTTAAGGTCGAACCCCCCCGTGGGGGTCATTGTATCCTAGCGGCCAAATCCAGGGCGAAAAACGTTGGCTTTTTCCGAATTTTCCCCATAAAACCGCCCCTACCCCCAAAAATGAGAGCCGGGCACGACTCCTTTTACCCCCGTTGGAGGTATGAGATTCGGCCTGCTGTGACACGTAATCTGGTAAACATACCGGTTTTGCCCACCACTGTCAAGCGGGCAACCCGCTCTCCAGGTGGGAAAGGGAAGACCGCCAGCCTTCGCCTGATTACCGGGACTCCGACCTTATCGACCCCCACATGAGGGTGCCTCCTTTCGGAAAGGACAAAAGGGGCCGGATTTCCCATTCTTCCCCTCGCATCCCTTACCAATGGAAAAATAGGAGAAAAACAACGAGAGGACTACCCCTCATCTAGGTTGTTTTTCATGAAGGAGGGCCCAAATCGCTTTTGGTCAATCGAAAGAATCGATAGAAGGGCTATTATCGCCCGAGTTTGGCGCTCTCGACCCACAGAAACGGACGGCCCGCCTCGTCTACCCGAATTTCGACCAGAACCATTCCCCGAGTGGACGCCTGGTCGAGCAGTTGGCGGTAGCTCAGTTTTTTCGAGGGCGGAACCGACAGATTGACCTCGTTGAGATCGATCTTCGATTGGGAGAGACCGGCCGTATCGACCCAAAGGGGCAACCGTGACTGGCGGGCGATCGCTTCGAGAACGCGGCCCACCGGGACATTTTCGATATTGACCCGATGAGTTTTGTACAGCTGGGGGACTAAAAGTGGGCTCCGCTTTTGCGATTTATGGCCGACCGGCCAGAGCGAATCGCTTTTCCGAGATCGGTTCATGACCGTATATTCGAGCTTTCCTCCGTCCGGATGCCGGGGAACAAAGCCCAGATCCAACGGGCAAAGCAGATAGGCAAGCGTTGTGCCGAGCGACAGACCGTCGATCTTTTCCGACAACGTATCCTGTTTGAGCGAGTCGAAAAGGGGCCGATCGATCTTCAGCGGAAAGCCCAGCTGATCGGCAACCCGTCGGACCGCCTCGTCACGTCCGATTCCCGCCTCCAGCGTTGGCGCCGGACGTTCGAGATCGTCAAGCGCTTTGCCCAAGTCCGAGGAAGTCAGGCCATAAGGGCCGACCTTTTCGCGTTGGTCAGGCGGACCTTTTTCGGCCAACTCGTTCAGCCAGGCGGCCAATTGGCCCACTTCGCCTGCCCGATAACGTTTTCCCGGCAGGACGGCGTCCCCTCGTGAATCGAGGGTTCCATAGACGATCCAAAGCGGACGGCTCGGGGTTCCCGCCTTTTCGATTTTCACTCGCGGACCGGTTCGGCTCTGCATGATGCGGACCCTTTGGACTCCGGCACCGGCCAAGTCGCGTACCCAGGCTTGACCGGCCGTGATCGGCGTGGCCCGATCGGTGACCAGGACCAGCTCCACCTGCCCTTTTGGCGCAGCGGCCAACGCAGAAGAAAACCCGAGTAGACAGAACGTAAGGCAAGCGTATATCGGTTTCATGCCTCAAGTATAGAATATTCGACCGGCCGGGGGGCGATCAAGGTCCGTCGGAATATCGTTGAAAAGCCGATACTTACCCGTTCTTTTTCGCTTTTTTTTCCTGACACTCTTCGCAGACGCCCTGGACAAACAGTCGATGCGATTGAACCGCAAACCGGCATTTTCCCGCCACTTTCTTCACCAGCTGATCGAGTTCTTCGCTTTGAAATTCGATCAATTGGTCACAAACCTGGCAGTGCAAGTGGTCGTGACGCGGATAACCGTAATCGTGCTCGTAGACACTGCGGTCTTCGAACATCATCTTGCGAATCAACCCCGCTTCGGTCAGTTCGGTCAACGTCCGGTAGACGGTCGGCCGACTGACCTTGCGTTCGGCGATAAGATCTTGGAGGTGGGTCATCAGCTCGTCAGCGTCGAAATGATCGTGATGACTGAAAACCTGTTCGACAATCAATTGACGTTGCGAAGTAACCCGCTTTCCTTTAGATTGTAGGAATTGGGCAAATTGCTGCTGAGGCGTCAGACTGACTTCAACCGGGCCGAGATCGTATTTTTTTGTCATGCCGGAAAATTCCGCTTCCACCGATTCCTCGTTCTCCGAAAAATCGGTATGGCCGGAAAGCTGGGTTGCCCTGCGAGGAGGCCGGAATTCTCGACTTGCCTTGTCAAACTCGCGTCGAGCGATAAGGAGATCGAAAAGGACCGACCGGGTGACCAAAGCCACCCGATCTCGTAAAGAAGCCTACCCGATTTCGTCCAGAAGACGATCCAGGGCGATATTCATTTTTTCTGCGGTTTCGTAGCTGCCATCGGCGATCTGGGCGCGGATCTCATTGACCCGGTCCATGCGGATTCCCGACAACCCGTTTTGGCTGTCGAGCGTCTGGGCCGTATCGGACAGTTGGAGTTCGTCTTGAATCGGTTGGGAAGCACTTGCCGGCGCCGACGGTTTGGTCGGTTGGGTCGTGTGAGGGGCTCTGATTCCCTGGGATCCGTGCAAGTGCGTGGGCCCGTAAATTTGCATCCTAAAATTCCTCCTCGTCAAGGAGAGGGAAAAGGGGAAACGGCAATGACCGGTTTCTTCCTTCTCAAGCGTTTCTTCTAGTATAGGTCGTCCTTGATTCCGTTTCAATCGTTTCCGATCTCCTCCCTGCGAGGCCGCCTTCATCTTTGGAAGCAAAAATCCTTTTGCTCTCGGCGTCCACGCAGTTTCTATCGGTCGACTGAATTCGAGTTTTCCACAGAATCGCCAAATGGCCCGCTCATAACAAAAGGCGACGGTTCACCTGTTGTAACAGCTGGGCGAAGGTGGGGCAGACTACCGACGGTTCGCATCGTAGCCGCCACAACTACTCTCGCGGTTTGGGCGGTTTTAGCCCGCCGAAACCTATTGACCCGTTCGAGCGAACCTTGCCGACAGGGCGATTCTTGCAAGCCTTTTTTCAAGCGGGTCTTGTTTCTTCGGTCCCAGGAAAGGTCAATAAAACCAAGCCCCAGGGGCAACCGTTGAAAGGGCAATCCGCTTTTCAACAGACTCTATAATACCGATTCTCGTTTAAAACCGTGCGTTTACCCTTCGCGAAAACACGCTATTGCCACGCGGGTGGACGTGCGATTTTAAATTGGAATGCGTATGAAAACGTCCTCGTTACGCTTCAGGCCGGGGTTCGGTTCGATAGGTTCCGAAGAACCGGCAAAACCAATCCCGTTTGAAATCACGCAATTTCACCATCTTGACGAAACGGGCGTATTATACGCAGTCGCGGAAAGTGGGGCAACATCGAAATGGTTAGCCCCATCCCTTTCCTTCCCAAAATCTCAAGGACCCTTTTTACCATGAAATCCGATTTAAAGGGCAATTTTCCAACCTTTTTGAGTGACGCGACTTACGTCAGAAAGCCGCGTTGCACCAAAAAATCACCTTCCGCCCGTCCATTTTTCGTCGAAGGGTAAAAAAAGGAAAAAACGGCCGATCCGCGAAACTCTCCGTCACGGGGGCGGTTCATATCGTTGGGAAGGATGGCCGTGAAGATCATTTTCTCCCAACGTTGCTTGAGGTCAACTCGGAAGCAAGGCTTTTTTTAGATCGCGCGATCCGCCCGAGCCCTTGGCAGAAAACCCAAAACCAAAAACCCAAAAACCCCTATCGTTTTCAGTTCCCCTTAAATGACGGAGCGTGGAGGTGTATGATGCGAACCTTTTTCTCTTTTCTCAGTTTGACGGTCGCTACGGCGATCTTGGCCTTGCCGGGATCGGTTTCCGCCCAACCGCCTGCTGGCGAACCGCCCGCGGACAAACCGTCCGCAGATAGACCGGGCCCAAATCCGGAGGCCCATTTCGCTTGGCTCGACGCCAACGATGACGGCTTCATCACCGAAGATGAAGTTCCCCAACGATTCGGCCGCGGTCCCGGTTTCTATCCGGCGGCCGATCAGGATGAAGACCAAAAAATTTCCAAAGAAGAGTTGCTCAACTGGATCGAAGAACGGATCGAGTGGCGAAAGGACCGCTACGAAGGTCGGCGCGGCGCCCGAGACGGACGTCGTTTTTCACCCGGTCAAGGACGATATGCCGACGATTTCTTCGGACCAAGAGCCGGTCGACGCGGCCCCGGCCCCGGCTTTGGCCCCGGGCGCCCCGGTTTTCCTGTGGGCCCCGATCCGAAAGCCGTTTTCGACCGCTTGGACAGAGACGACGACGGCCAGTTGTCCGAAGCGGAATTTACCGAAGGAATGGAACGCCTTCATCAGCGAATGATGCGGATGCACTATTCCCCCGAAGGTCGCTTTGGCCAGGGTCGCCCCGGCTATGGGCCCGGCCGATTTGATTGTCCGGCTCCTTACTACGGTCGTCCCGACGGATGGTATGGAGGTGGACGCTATCAGATGGGACCGCCGCGCGGCGGTCGGGGACGAGCGGGTATGCGTCCTTGGGAGCAGGACCGTTTTGATTTCCCGCCTCGGTCGCCCCGAGCAATCGGGATGATGCGTTTTGCCCAGCTCGACCAGAACGAAGACGGTCGACTCGACAAGTCCGAGGTGGAAGGTTGTCGCTTGGAAGGCAAGTTTGACCAAATTGACACCGACCAGGACGGTAATCTCACCCCAAAGGAGATCCGAACCGCGTTGGCTGAGTGGCGAAAGGGCAAAGTGACAGCGAAAGCCGATGCGGCCAACAAAAAAACAACCAAAAAGGCTGAGAAAAAATCCCCTAAAAAGTAGGCAAGCAGGACTCCTGCCTATTCCAAGAGAAGCGGGATGCGATTTGATTCGTGCCCCGCTTTTTTCTTTTCTTGCGAGTCGCAGTTTCAAAAATCCAAAACGAATCGCAAAGGTACCCTCCACTTCGCCCACAGAGTAAAGGTAATTCTCTTCAAAACGGACCAGCGACCAACGGGAGCGGGTTAATACAATGGTGCGGAAGCACCGGTCCAAAAACCTTTCTTCAGAAAGGTTTCCACTAATTGGTGAAACAATTGGTTGCGGAAGAAAAAGAATAGGAAAGGAGCGACGGCTTTGCCGTCGCCTGTATTTATTGAATGAGAGGGGACATTTTGAAAATTGTCCCCTCTCAAACTCTCCTCTCAAAAACTTTTTGGACCGGGATTGCTGCGCAATCCCTCTTTTTGTTTTTCTATTTTTTGTTTTTTCTCTACTGGGGTTGCGTTGGGGGTGGGTATTTGGGAAAGTGTGACCGCTTTTTTAGACGCGTAAATGGATGTTTTTTCATAGGATCGCCGTGACCGCCATGCGATGGAAGACGGTACTGACCCTTTTGACCGGGCTCTCACTCTGCCTCGGCTGCTCGTCGGGGTGGTTTTATTCGGCGGAAAATCCGCTGCCGGTCGGGCCGGTCGTCTATTACGACAACCCGATAATGGTCCCTTGTGGGCCGCCCGAGGCCGTTTGGGAAACGTTGGTCGACGTGATCGACGATTATTTCCCGATCGACCACGAGGATCCGATCCGTTGTGAAGGGTGCGTTTTCACTGAAGGACGCATCGATACGCGGCCGGTGATCGGCGCGACGTTGTTGGAACCGTGGCGCCCCGACTCGGCCAGTTATGAGGAGCGGCTCGAGGCGACGCTTCAGTCGATTCGACGTCGGGCAATCGTTCGAGTGGTGCCGTGCGGCGAGGGTTACCAAGTCGAAGTGGCCGTTTTCAAGCAGCTGGAAGACGTGATCCGTCCCGAGCACGCCGACGCGGGCGCGGCGACGTTCCGGTATGACGATTCGCTGGAGCGAGTGGTCAATCCGATCTTGGAAGAGCCGATCGACGCCGGTTGGATTCCGCAAGGCCGCGATTTCGTTCTCGAGCAGCGGATTTTGGGCCATCTTCGGTCCCGGTTCGGGATGTAGAACGTCCGATCCGTTCATTCCCGTTTGTCCCCCCTTTTTTTCTGGCAGCGCGCAAAAAAAGGGCGAGGACCATCTCCTCACCCTTTTTCGGTTATCTGCTTTTCGCCCAGTTGGGCGTTGCTCAGCCGACCGTGATCTTAGCTGGCCGTGAACTTAGCTGGCCGTGAACTTAGCCGACCGTGATCTTTTCGATTTTGACCTTGGTGTAGGCCTGTCGGTGACCGGTCTTGGTCTTGGAGTTTTTGCGGCGTCGGAACTTCTGGACCGTCAGTTTTTGGCCCTTTTGTTCGCCGAGCACCTCGGCCGTGACGGTGGCCGAATCGAGTGTCGGCTGGCCGATTTGCAGCCCACTATCGTTTTGATAGGCCAGGACCCGGTCGAAGGTGATTTTTTCTCCGGCGTCCACGTCACGGAAATCGATTTGGATTTCCTGACCTTCTTCGACTTTGATTTGTTGTCCGCCTGCGTCGATGATCGCGTACATCGCTTGTCCTATGATCTCTTAACTATTTTCCGCCAAATACGATTTATTATCGTTTCCGACCGGCCTCCAACTTTGAGGTCGATCTCCATTTTTTTCAAATGAGCGTCGGCAGTGCCACCGCTTACCGTCGTTTCCCTGAGGTCAATTCGCACCGCAGGGCACAAGATAAGCCAAGTGGTGAAAATCCAGGGAAAGAATCGAAGTCGTCCAGTTTAACAAGAACGAATAGGGTTAATCAAGGGCTTTGAGGCCGATTTTTCGACGGAAGTCACCCGTTTTCCCGAAGAAAAAAGGAGGGGTGTACCGCCACAGAGGGGGTATCTCCTTGTTCGGGACCTTGGATTTTTCCTGGAATTGGAAATTACTCTACCTTCGGGGGGGCTAGTGGAACGAGGCCCGGTAGGGCATCAGGACCAGGGTCGGTTCGTCGAAGAGCCGTTTGAGCAGGACGACCGAAACGCCCAACGGTTTGGCCAGTAACGTGTCGACCCCCCCGACCGCCAGCGAGACCGAGGTGTTCGAGTCGCCGAAAAGCTGCTCGAAGAACGATCGTTCTTCCGGCAGGATTTTGAGCGGAACCGTTTGGTCCTCGTCAATGCCGGCCAGCTGTTTGGCCTCAAAGATCGCGTCGTGCAGGGTTCCCGTTTGATCGATCAGGCCGTTTTCGACCGCCATCCGCCCGGTGTAGATGCGACCTTGGGCCAGCGGTTCGAGTTGATCGAACGTCATTTTCCGCCCGTCGGCCGCCTTTTGGACGAACTGCCGATAGGTTTCCTGCATGACGGCCATCCAGGTTTCCCGCTGTTGGGGGGTGAATGGTCGATTGATCGAAAAAAGACCTCCGTTTTTTCCACGTCGGACGACTTCGGTGGTGATGCCCAGTTTTTTAAACAGCTCCTGGGCGACCGGTTTTCCGCCGATCACGCCGATCGAGCCGGTGATGGTGTCGGGTGCGGCAAGGATTCGATCGGCGGCGACGCTGAGGTAATACCCGCCGCTGGCAGCCACATCGCCCATGCTGACGACGATCGGCTTGTCGATCTGGATCATCTTTCGCCAGATCCGGTCGCTGGCCACCGCCGACCCGCCGGGGCTGTCGACCCGAAGGACGATGGCGGCGACCCGTGGGTCTTCGTCGGCCTCTTTAAACGCGTCGATCATCGCCGAGGGGGTTATCGCTTCGGCCCCAAAAAGGTCCGAGTCGTTTTGGCTGTCGACGATCGGCCCCACGGCGTAGATCAGGGCGATTCGTTTTTTATTACTCGGGTCCTCTTTGGAGGAACGGCCGTTGAAGAGCAGTTTGGCCAGTTCGAAAAAGCCGCCCACGCCGGAGCCGGTCTTTCGAGGGAGTTCGTCCTTCGAAGGCGGATCGAACTTTTCCAGTTCGTCGGCGTCGTGCTCGTTTTGGATATGGTCGAAATATTCGTCCAGATAGCAGGTCCGGTCGATCAGCCCCGCTTGCCGGGCCGCGTCGGCCGTGAAGAGGCCCCGATCGATCTGGCGCTGGATATCTTCTTTGGAGAGCGTGCGGTCGGTGCCCAGGCATTCGACCAGCAGTCCGTATCGGTCATCGACCATCGCCTCGAGGTTCTTTCGAAGTTCGGGGCTCATCTCCGAACGGGTGAACGGTTCACCGGCCCCTTTGAATTTGCCCATTTGCAGCATGTCGAATTGGATGCCGACCTTTTCGAGGAGTTTTTTGAAAAAGGTGACCTCCATTTCGATGCCCGGCAGGATCAGGACGTCCGATGGGGCCATGGCGACGTCGTTGCAGGCGGCCGCCAGGAGATAGCTTGACGTCTCGGCGGTCCGCAAAAAGGCGTAGACCGGGACGTCCGCCGCGCGAAGACGACCGATCGCCTGTCGAATTTCATGGACCACGGCCGGGCGAAGCGACCCCGATTCGATCTCCAGGACGACCGCGTCGATCGTTTTGCTCTGGCGAATCAACTTGAGCTGGGTCAGTAGGGCCAACAGTGACTGTCGTGGCTTCTCGGTCAACGAGAACGTTCCGGATCGCTCGGGATAGGGGCCCTGAATCGGCAAGTAGGCGACCTTGAGTGCCTTTTTTTCCGACTCCTCGTCAGAGGCAGCTTCGGGCTCGGTTTGCGTTTCTTTTGGCGTTTCCGAGGCGGATGTGGTTCCCTCGGTCGGGTTGGCGATAGCCGGTTTATCCGCCGGTTTATCCGCCGGTTTGTCCGCCGGTTTGTCCGCCGGTTTGTCCGCCGGTTTGTCCGCTTTCTTTTTGTCTGCCGCTTTGCCTTCTTTTTGGGTGACGCTTTTTTCCGGCGTTATCTTCTCTTGTCCAAAAGTGACCGCTTGGGACCCCATGACGAAAGAAAGGAGGCACAGAAGCAAGAGAATCTTGGAAGACCGCTTCCTCGACATGGGAAATCTCCTTCTATAATTGGATCGGTTTGGGGGGGGATGGAGCGACGCTTTTGACCGTGAACGATTTTTGGCTGGGGGTGTCCCAAGGTTTCGGCTTTGACGAAAGGAAGTCCCCGTGAAGGCTGTTCGCTTCGCTTTTTCGTCCCGCGACGATTAAGCCGATCGTGAGGCTACCTGCGGAAAACGAGGTGGCTTACGAGAATAAAAAAGGAAGACCTTTGTTTTCTCAAATAAAAACCCACTTTTCCATTCTCTTGTGGAGTAAACCTTTGATTTGCAGAGTTTACCATAACCTATTCTCTTAGAAGAAAGTATAACCGGAAGTGAAAAAAGATGCATTGAAAATTTAATTGGGAGTGATTGGTAGTTCGATTGGTGGCGGCCTTGGCGACGAATTACCCCTGTCGAGTTCGATTTACCCCCCCTGGAATCGGCCTCGATTTCATGGCATGATTGTGTGTTTGTGGCGAATGCGTGGAGAAATCCGAGGTGTCCGGGCTATTTTCTCTTAGGGCCTGGTTGTTCGAAGCTTCTCCGCGGGAGCCCTTTTTATATTAATTGGTGGAATTCATGAGTGATATTAAGGTTTTTGGCGGGCGTGCCAACCCGATGCTGAGCGAGGCGGTTTGCCAATATATAGGTATTCCCAACGGAGAGATCGAGATCGGTGATTTTCCCGATGGCGAAATCTTCTGCAGTATTCAGGAAGATGTTCGCGGTCGCGACGTTTTTCTGATCCAGCCGACCTGTCCGCCGGTCAATAAGAATCTGATGGAACTTTTGATCATGATCGAAAGTTTCAAACGGGCCAGCGCAGCCCGGATCACGGCGGTGGTCCCCTATTTCGGATACGCTCGCCAAGACCGCAAGGACAAAGGACGCGTTCCGATCACGGCCAAGTTGGTCGCCAATATTATCACCCGCGCCGGAGCGGATCGCGTGTTGACGATGGACCTGCATGCCGACCAGATCCAGGGATTTTTCGACATTCCGGTCGATCATCTCTACGCTGCGCCGGTTTTTCGGACCTACTTCCAGAGCTTGGGATTGACGGGCGAAAATGTGGTCATCGTGAGCCCCGACGAGGGGAGTATCAAGCGGGCCTTGAAGTATGTGCAAAGTCTCAACGCCCAATTCGCGATCGTCGATAAGCGTCGTTCCAGCGCCGAAAAAACCGAACAGGCCAATTTGATCGGCGGTCCGATCGACGGGAAGGTGGCCCTGCTGTTTGACGACATGATCAGTACGGCCGGGTCGATTTGCGGGGCGGCCGACATGGTGGCCAAGGCCGGAGCGAGTAAGATCTATTTGGCGGCGACGCACGGGATCTTCTGCGGAAACGCGATCCAGCGGATCGAAGCCTCCTCGGTGGAAAAGGTACTGGTTACCGACACCGTGCCGTTGAACTCGGACAATTCGTCACCGAAGGTCAAGGTGCTTTCGGTCGCGTCCCTTTTGGGCGAGGCGGTCAAGCGAATCCACCACAACGAATCGGTCAGCTTTTTATTCAACGACATTCGTCGCGCCTCAACCCGATAAGGGGCGGATAGGCGACCAATGAAAAAACAAGGGGAGGGCGACTCACGGCAAAGTCGACCTCCTTCTTTTTTGGTATTGGGTCAGCAGCCTGTTGAAGAACGGGCTGTTAGGGGAAACAGGATGTTTTCAACACAATCGGCGATTTAAGAAATCGCTGATTATGCGAGGCTTGCGGCCACTTGTTGTCGCAATTGCCGAGGTTGAAAAAGGCCCGGATGGACTTTTTCAACGGACAGCTGGACGAGCGATAGGGACGAGCGACAGGAACCACGCGTGATAAAAACGATTACCGATCAAGCACGGGCCGGAGAGGGTTGCTCGGCCGACGAGGCGATCCGGTTGGCCCACGAGGTGCCTTTGGACGGCCTGGTCACCAGCGCGAGGGCGATTCGCGAGCGTTTTTTTGACGGTCGGGTCGAGCTTTGCACGATCGTCAACGCGCGCAGCGGGCTCTGCCCGATGGACTGCCGTTTCTGTTCGCAAAGCGCTCATCACAAGACGGGGGCCGAAGTTTATCCGCTCTTGGACGCCGAGGAGATCGATCGGCAAGTCCGACGTTCCGACGATTTTTCGGCCGACTATTGTGGACTGGTCACCAGCGGGCTTTCGGTTGACGGTGACGAGCTTACGCCCCTTTGCGAGGCGATCCGACGGCGGGCCGGCGTCGACGGACCCCGGTTTTGCGCGTCGTTGGGGCAATTGGACGAATCGGCCCTTCGGCGATTGAAAGAGGCCGGGCTCGTGCGGTACCATCATAATCTGGAGACGTCCGAAGCGTTTTATCCGGAAATCTGCACGACCCAAGCGTGGCGCGATCGATTGGCGACGGTCCAGCGGGCGCGACGTGTCGGGTTGGAGGTCTGCTGCGGCGGGCTGTTTGGGCTGGGCGAGACGTGGGAAGACCGGATCGACTTGGCCCTGACGTTGCGACGGTTGGAGATCGACAGCGTCCCGATCAATTTCCTCAATCCTCATCCAAAGACACCGATCGGGGCGGCGATTGGCGTGACGGTCGAGCCCCTTTCGGCCGACGAGGCGCTACGGATTATCGCCGTGTATCGACACCTGTTGCCCACGGCGACACTCCGGGTCTGTGGCGGACGGCCCCAGGTACTCGGGCGACGGGAGGACGAGATTTTTGCCGCCGGGGCCAACGCGCTGATGACCGGCGATTACCTGACGACCAGTGGCCGATCGCCCGAATCGGACCTTCAGATACTCAAACGACAGGGACTCAAACGACGCCGATGAGCCGATCCGTACTAAAACCTCACGGCTGTTTTCTCGCCGGGACCGATACCGACGTCGGCAAGACGCTCGTCACGGCCGGACTGCTGCGCGGGTTTCGAACTCGGGGGATCGACTCGGTGGCGATCAAACCGGTGCA
Organism: Thermoguttaceae bacterium; assembly: GCA_963674475.2. Lineage (GTDB taxonomy): Bacteria > Planctomycetota > Planctomycetia > Pirellulales > Thermoguttaceae > CAXXFQ01. Next base: position 252,841 of record CAXXFQ010000008.1, read on the forward strand.
GACCGGGTGTCTTTTCGAGGGGGACCGGCCGATCGTTCCGGACGTGGTCGAATATGCCCGTGCGGTCGACGATCTTCGACCGGGTGGCCTGGAACCGGAATCGGTTTACCAGTTTCAACCGGCCTGTTCGCCCCACTTGGCGGCACGCGAGGCGGGCGAGACGATCTGTCTGGACCGAATCGCCGAGGCGGTCGCCGCGCACCAGCGGCGTGGCACGTTCACGCTGGTCGAAGGGGCCGGGGGACTTTTGGTCCCGATGGGCGGGGGCCAAACGATGTTGGATCTGATCCGTCGGCTTCGCTTGCCGGTCGTGCTGGTCGCGGCCAATCGACTCGGGACGATCAACCACACGTTGCTTTCGATTGCCGCCTTGCGCGAGGCCGGGCTCGAGATACTCGGAGTCGTCCTCAACGAAGTGACCCCGGCGGCCGACTCGGACGAAGCGGCATTGCGGCGCGACAACACCGACGCGATTGGCCGTTATGGCGACGTGCCCGTCTTGGCCGAATTGGCCTGTTTTCAAGAGGCCGATTTCGAGTCGCCGTCGAGTTGGGCGGCGGTTGCCCAGTCGCTCTCCCCGGCCGTTGACCGTTTGGTCGCCGATCGATTGATCGCCGATTGTTGCGTGTGTTCGGACGGTGATTCTCAAGACGGCGCAGAGGAAAAAGCCCGGTTGGTGTTCGACCGCGACCATCTTTGGCACCCGTACACCTCGGCGACCGAGCCGTTGCCGGTTTATGAAGTGGCCGACGCGGATGGGGCCTGCTTGCGGTTGGAAGACGGACGGACGTTGGTCGACGGGATGGCCTCGTGGTGGTGTGCGATCCACGGCTACCGTCACACCGAACTGGATCGGGCCGCGCGGGATCAACTCGGCCGGATGGCGCACGTCATGTTTGGCGGGGTGACCCACCGCGGGGCGATCGAATTGGGCCGGAAACTTTTGCGGTTGGCGCCGGATCGACTTGAACACGTCTTCTTCGCCGACAGCGGGTCGGTCTCGGTCGAGGTGGCGATCAAGATGGCGCTTCAGTATTGGCAGACGCGGGGCAAACGGGAAAAGACCCGGTTGTTGACCGTCCGTGGCGGGTATCACGGCGACACGTTCGGCGCGATGTCGGTTTGCGATCCGGTCGGCGGGATGCACCATCTCTTTTCGAAGATGCTGCCGCAGCAGATTTTTGTCGAGCGGCCCCGGTGTCGGTTCGGCGAGCCGTTTTCGGACGACTCGCTCGACGAGTTGAAGACGGCCTTCGCGCGTCATGCCGACGAGACGGCCGCGGTCATTCTGGAGCCGATCGTTCAAGGGGCCGGCGGGCTTTGGTTCTATCATCCCGATTATTTGAAGGCGGTCCGCGAGTTGTGTGACCAGCACGGGGTGTTGCTCATTCTGGACGAGATCGCGACCGGGTTCGGTCGGACCGGGCGTCGGTTTGCCTGCCAGTGGGCCGACGTCGAGCCGGATATCATGTGTCTCGGCAAAGGGCTCACCGGCGGCTACATGACGTTGGCCGCGACGCTGGCCTCGCGCAAGGTGGCCCACGGGATTTCAGCCGACGGGGGCGTTTTCATGCACGGGCCGACGTTCATGGCCAATCCGCTGGCCTGCGCGGTGGCCGGGGCGAGTCTCGACCTGTTGGAACGAGGCGATTGGCAACAGCAGGTTCCGCGGATCGAACGCTGGCTTCGCGACGGTTTGGAACCGTGTCGCGGGATGGACGGGGTAGACGACGTTCGGGTCCTCGGGGCGATCGGCGTGATCGAGATGGCCCGCGCGGTGGACGTGCCCCGATTGCAGGCGTTTTTTGTCGAGCGGGGCGTCTGGATTCGACCGTTCCACCGGTGGATCTACGTGATGCCGCCCTATTTGGTAAGCGAGGAGCAGGTGCGAAGGTTGACCGACGTGATGGTCGAGGCGGTATCGCAAAAAAAGTACAGGTAAGGAAGAAGGGGTTGCTTAGGAGGAGGGCTTTTCTTTGGCCTCGAAACGGTCGAACCATCCGGCAACTGGGCCAAATCGTAAGACCCCGGCGGCGACCAGACAGCCGATCGCCGCGCCGAAACAGGTGTCGCTGGCAAAGTGGGCACTGCCGTAAACCCTTTGTACGGCAACGAGAACCGCCAATCCGACGAAAAACCAACGGCCCCGAGGGTAGGCCCAAGTCAGTGCCAATGCCAACCCGACGGCCGTGGCGGTGTGGGCGGACGGGAAACTTTGGTTGGCACTTCCCCCTGTGCCGAGGGGGAACCATCCGGTGAACGACTCGGCGATCGACTGGCTGAAATCGAACGCTCGGGGGCGGGCCCGACCCAGAAGGAGTTTCGACGCCGTCGCGATCAGGCCCGATCCGTACGTGCAGGCGAGCAGCCGGGGCAGTTTACGCCGGTTTAGGGGGTCGAGGACCCAGACGGCCAGGAGGATGACGGTCGCCCCGAGGGCATGGCCGGGCGTCTCGCCGAAATGGATCAGTCGGCGGAGTTCTCCCGGGATCGATGCTTTGGGGAACCACGCTGACAGGGGGTGGTCGATCGTTCCGATGGAGATGAATCCCAGCAAAATCAGGCCGATCGGAGCCAAGATCCATGGCCACGTGGGTCGATTGTCGGAGTTTTTTGAGGTTGCAAGAGTCGGATCGGCCACTGAAGATTTCCCGCTATGGAGTTAGTCGATACGTTTCTAAGAGAAAAATGGGTTTCCCTGTGTAAAAAGCCGATATCTGGTTCTTAGGGCACCCCCCCCCTTAAGGGTATTTCATTCGGTTCAGGGGAAAATCGGCACGTCGGCGGCTAGCATAGGCCGGAAGCGGTTTTGGGGCTAGGGCAAGTTGACGTTTGGGGAAATCTGTGATATAAGCTAAGTTTTTACTTAGAGGATTGTCGGCCATTCGGTCGAATGAAATCATAAACTGAAAATACGGTTTTCTCTTTCCGGGAGATATTAAATGGGCCTTAGCGAACGTAGTAAAGAAATTAAACGCCGTCGCCATCGTCGTAAGAAGTTGGCGGACCTGGAAACCAAGTTGGCCAAGGCCAGCTCGGGCGAAAAGGCGTTGATCGCCGAAAAGGTCCGAAGTTTGACCCCCGGTGCGGAGATTATCTTGGCGCGATGGGGTATTGAAGAAGAATAAAAAATCGGTCGATCCGACCGACGTCGGACGTGTATCTCACTGAGCGTGGTTTCGATTGGCGAAAGTCTCCGGTAGACCGCGTTCCGACTGTCTTACTCGTTTAAGGCGACTTGGTTTCGCAGTGTTGACGGGTGCCCCCCGTTGCAAGGCAATGTATATATAAAAAAAGGGAGCGTTACCTCGGGTGAGGACGTTCCCTTTTTCTTTTCTTGAAACTTGATGGCGGGAAGGCCGTTTTTTTTGGTACGGCTTCTTGCGGTAGATTCAATTTACCCTTTGAAGATCAACAGGGCCCGACGCCGGGTTCCTTCGTTGAAATCGCGGATCGCTTCGGTTGTCGTCGCGGTTTCCCATTGGATGGCCCGTCGCTGGAGAAACGCCTTGGCGCTGTCATCCAGTTCGATCGGCCGGTCGCTTTCGGAGCCGATCAGTAGAAGCTCCGGGCCTCCCTTGCACGCCTTGACGAGATGGTCGACGTGAACGAGCAGGGGGGCCGTTTCGGGGGATATCTGGTCTGCGGATGTCTGATCGGGGGACTTGAACGTTTTGGCCTTTCCGTTGACCGTGATGTAAAAAGTTTGATCGAACTGCTTTTGCTTGACACGGAAAAGATCCTCGCCGATCGGAGTGACCGTCGGCAAGTCGGAAGCGCCGTGGGTCTTGTGCTTTTTTTTGAACGGGTTTTTTCCGAGGTGAAGTTTCGCTTGAGCGACCGCGCCGAGGAGGACCGCGTCATCGCCGAGGGTGGCGACCAGAACCCGTCCCCCTTCGCTGGCGCCGGGTAATTGGTCCGCTTCGACGATCCGTTCAATCACCGGCATCATGAATCGGCTGCACGCGTCGATTACCCCTCCGCCCAGCACGATTACCTCCGGATCGATCAGATGGCGGATCGTCAGGCAGGCGTTGCCGAGAACCTCGGAGGCCCGGTTCATTACTTCGGTGACCAGCGGGTCGCCGTCGATCAGCGCTTTACGGAGGACGCTGCTGCGAATGATTTCCAGGTTGCCGCCGAGCAGTTCGGTGAGGACCGTCTCGCGGCCGGTGTCGACCTGACGGCGGATTTCCCGTTCGATGGCCGTCCGGCTTGCCAACGCCTCGAGACAGCCCCGATTTCCGCAGCCGCACTCGGGACCGTCGATTTCGATCACGGTATGGCCGATTTCACAGGCGCTCTCTCGTGCGCCACGCCAGAGTTTTGAACCGAAGACGATTCCACCGCCGATGCCGGTTCCGACCAGCATTCCGACGACGCTTTCGGCGTTACGGGCGGCGCCGAGCCATTTTTCGCCGAGGGTGCCCAGATTGCAGTCGTTGCCCAGCGCGACCGGGACACCGAATCGTGACTCGAGTCGAGGCCCGATCGCGACGTCGGAGAGTTCCATATTGGGCGTGACGACGATATGCCCCTTGGTGGGGTCGACGACGCCGGGGATGGCAATGCCGATCGCTTTGAGCCGTTCACGGTCGGCCAGCAGGTCGTGTTCTTCGAGGAGGGTCTCGATGACCTGTTCGATCTGTTGCAAGATCGGCTCCGGACCACCCGAACGGGGGCTAAGCGTCTTTTCGCGACCGAGGACTCGGCCCGACGACTTAACCAGGGCGGCTTGGATGTTGGTCCCGCCGACGTCGACGGCCAGATAAAAACTTTTGCTCACGGTGGTTCCCCGTTCCCGCCTCAAGGGGAGGCTCTTGATTCTCTCTGCTCTCTTCCAGGTATTCCAAGTTGCCGAAAATTGTACCTTAATTCGGGCTGGTCGGGAATCGGGATCGGGCGGGGACGGATACTCGGCCGACGGGGGCAGTTTCCGGGAGAGGTGATCGCGCGGGGGCCAGGCAGAGGCTGGGGGCGTTTTTTTTTGGGGGGGGATGCATTTGTCTTTTTTTGCGGCGGTTGCCCTTGAAGTCGATTCTGATTTGGTGATAATAGAGGTTTCCGTCGGATCGGTCGGTCCAGAGCGTGGAGGAGGGCTTCTCGGGAAAGGAGTTGGTTTTTCCTCTTGGCAGCCCATTTGAGGCAAGGTTTTTTCCTTTTCTGCCGATAAGTTCTTGACTTAACCGGTCTGTTCGATTCTACTAAGTTTTTTATGATTGGCCTTGCAACCGGCCATTCTAGTCTTATAATTGGGGAGCTTCGGGTAGTTTCCTTTCAGTGGAAACGGTGGATTCTCCGAAGTGTTTTTAGATGAAGCGGGTGTAGCTCAGCTGGCAGAGCACAACGTTGCCAACGTTGTTGTCGTGGGTTCGAATCCCATCACCCGCTCTTCTTTCTTTTTTCCCAAATCAAATGTTTTTCGCATCGACTCGATAACTTCCAGGAATTCCTGCTGACGCGATGGTGGTCTCGATTTCTCGTGGTACGTGAAATCAACGGCGATCGACAAGGGCAATTGAGTGGAGCCCGGCAAGGAAGTGGTTATAGGGATTGGGTTGAGTAGGCCGGAAAGCATTGCAGCCTTTGCAAGTTTTATGGTAGAGAATGATCATCCGGAATCGGACGCCTCGTTGGAAGGTGCCCAGGACGAGAACCTTACTGGCGAAAGCCTCACTGATACAAGTGAAACCGGCGAAGAAGCGGTAGGCCTCCAGAAGCTAGATCTGGACGTCAACGTTGATTCGCGGGGGGCTTGCGAGCGGCATGTGACCGTGGCGGTGTCGCGAGACGACATTGAGCGGTACTATGATAATGAATTCAGCGACATGATCAAAACGGCCGAGGTTCCCGGTTTTCGACCGGGGCACGCGCCGCGAAAATTGATCGAGACCCGTTTCCGTAAGGACGTGGGTGATCGGGTCAAAGGGGCCCTGTTGATGGATGCTATTGCTCAGGCGAATGAGGAAGAGAGCCTCTCGGCGATTAGTGAACCTGATCTCGACGCCGACGCAATCATCTTGCCGGAAGACGGCCCGATGACTTTCGAATTCGATTTGGAAGTGCGGCCTGAGTTCGATGTTCCCCAGTGGAAGGGGTTGAAGATCGAGAAGCCGGTCCGCGAGATTACCGATACGGACGTCGACCGACAACTCGAGGTCGTTCTGTCGCGATACGGTAAGCTGGTTCCGCATGAAGGTGCGGCCGAATCGGGCGACTATCTGACCTGCAACCTGACGTTCAAGCATGACGGCAAAGAGCTTTCGAAGGCCGAAGAAGAAGTGATTCGAGTTCGTCCTGTCCTGAGTTTTCGCGACGGTAAGATTGACGACTTTGGCAAGCTGATGGAAGGGGTCGAGGCCGGTCAGACCCGCGAAGGCAAGGCGACCTTGAGTGAGGAAGCGCCGAACGTCGCTCTGCGAGGTCAAGAGGTTACGGCCGAATTCGAGGTGGTCGAGGTTAAGAAGCTCGAATTGCCCGAGTTGGACAGCGATTTCCTGGCCACCCTTGGTGGTTACGAGTCGGAAGCCGACCTCCGCGACGCGATTCGCGATCTGTTGGCCAACCAGCTTCAGTACGAGCAGCGACAAAAGGCCCGCGAACAGATTACCGCGGCGTTGACCGTGTCGGCCGACTGGGATTTGCCCACCGGATTGCTCGAACGTCAATCGCGACGCGAACTGCAACGGGCCGTCTTGGAGTTGCAGCGAAGCGGTTTTGGCGAAGAGGAAATTCGGGCGCACGAAAACGAACTGCGACAAAACAGTAACGAGTCGACTGCCAAGGCGCTCAAAGAGCACTTCATCCTGGAGCGGATCGCCGAGGATCAAGGGATCGAAACGACCGAAGAAGATTTGGAAATGGAAATGCTCCAAATCGCCTACCAGACCGGCGAAACATTGCGTCGAGTCCGTTCGCGGGTCGACAAGGGTGGCATGATGGACGCCCTGAGCAATCAGGTGGTCGAGCGGAAGGTGGTCGACTTGATTCTCGAACAGGCGACCTTCGAGGAAGTGCCGTTTGAGTTCAGTGCCAGCGAAGCCGAAGCGATCGACCAAGCGGCCGGTGGTCACGACGACGACATCCCGGAAGCCAAGCCGGAAGAGTCAAAGCCGGAAGAGAAAGCGTCGGCCGAAGGCGAAGAAGCCTAGTTGAAAAAACCTCGGCCTAGGCCGTGGAGTATGGATACCGTCTGTCGAGATCGTTTTTTAAAGGCGATCTCGACAGCGTAAGGTTTGCTTTTACTTTGAGGGAAAGCGGACTTGATCTTTATCTGAATAAAAATGGAGTGACGAATCGTCAAGAGCGGTTCGTCGGAAGGGTCGACCGCGAAACGGATCGTCGTGGAGACGCCTTTTGTACTTGATGTTGCGAGAAATCGATAGATTCTTCAGGCCGCGCGCCCGGGAAGGAAACCGGCGAAACGGCTTTCTTGTATTTGGCTTACTTGTTCTGGGCTTAGCAGGGAAGACCGTCTTCGTTTTTCCTCATTTTTTCCCCGCCGCCGGCTCAAGGAAATTCTATCCTTCTCTTGAGGGGAAGCGACTGTCCGAACAGGGCGATCGAATCCCGATATTGATCGTGAGATCAATTTACTCTTGAGGAAAGCGTCGACACCCCTGAATTTTTTTGAGGGGAAACGGCTTGAAGGGTTCCCAGGTGGATTGGACCGCCCGGGACGAAAGAAACCACGAACTTGTATTTATCCCGGTTCTGAAGCATGAGTATTTCCCAACGACCTCCTATGATGAACCCGGTTCTCAACTATGGCGATTATCAGCGTCAGCGTCAAATGACGTTGGGCGATCTTCTTTTGGAGAATCGGATTATCTTTCTTCAAGGGGAGATCCACGACGCCAACGCCAACGAGCTGGTGATGAAGTTGCTTTACTTGCAGAGCGAAAATCGCCGCAAGGATATCCACTTCTATATCAACTCGCCCGGCGGCAGTGTGACGGCGACGTTGGCCATTTACGACACGATGCAGATGCTCAGTTGTTCGGTGGCGACCTACTGCGTCGGACTGGCGGCCAGCGGTGGCGCGGTTGTTTTGGCCGGGGGAACCAAAGGCAAGCGATACGCCTTGCCCCATTCGAAGATAATGATCCACCAGCCGTACGGTCAGGTTGGCGGCCAGGTCTCGGATATCGAGATTCAGGCCAACGAGATTCTTCAGACGCGACAGGTGCTCAACGAGATTTTGGCCGACCACACCGGGCAGCCGATTGAGCAGGTCGCCAAGGATACCGACCGCGACTATTACATGCTGGCCGAGGAGGCCAAGTCATACGGAATGGTTGACGACATCCTGAAGACGCAAAAAGCCGACAAGGATGAAGAAAGCGAAGAAGAGTAAAACGTTTATTACGAGTTTAAAACGGGTTTGAAAAACCAATGGCGGGTGTGGAATCCGTCTCGGGGAATCCCCGCCGATCGAATTGAGCGAGAGCAGTCATGCCTTTGATTCCGTATGTGATCGAAAAAAGCGGCCGCGAAGAGCGGGCGATGGATATTTACAGTCGGCTGTTGAAAGACCGGATCATCTTTCTCGGGTCGGCCGTGAACGAAGAGGTGGCCAACGCCATCGTGGCTCAGCTGCTTTTTTTGCAGGCGGACGATCCGAAGGCGGACGTGCACCTGTATATCAACTCACCCGGCGGTAGTGTGACGGCCGGTTTGGCGATTTACGATACGATGCAGTTCATTAACTGCCCGGTCGCGACCTATTGCCTCGGCCAATGTGCGTCGATGGGGGCCGTCTTGTTGGCTGCCGGAGCCGAAGGGAAACGGTACGCTTTGCCGAACTCTCGCATCATGATCCATCAACCGTTGGCCGGCATGGAAGGCACGGCCGAGGAGATCATGATCCATGCCAAGGAGTTCAAAAAGGTCAAGGAACGCCTCAATAAGATTCTTTTGAGACATACGGGCCATCCGCTGGAGAAGATCGAGCAGGATACCGATCGTGACCGGTTCATGAGTGCCGAAGAGGCGCAGGCGTACGGCCTGATCGATCAGGTGATCGAGCATATCCAAGGGTAAGCGGTTTGGGCCATCGTGGGTCGGCGAGCATGGCTGGCCGATCACGCGAGGCGGCCGACTGACGAAGGCCTGCCCTTCGGATAAAAGGAAAACCAGGGGGAAGAGACGAACGTTGGTCGACACGCGACCGAGGGCGGAGCTTTCCCCTTTTGTCGTGTAGGGCGGCTTGAATAATACGCATTTCAATTTGAAATTGCGTGTCCACCCGTGTGGAAATAGCGTGTTTTTCCAAAGGGTAAGCGCGTAGTTTCAGACGAGAATTGATATGAAAAACGCCGGAACGGATTCCGGTCGAGATGGGCTTTCGGAGATGGATCGCATGAAAGTCGCGAAATGGATCATCTTAGGGCTAGTTTGTCTGGCGACGTTAGGGTGCGCTGAGAGACAAAATCGGGCCCTTTTGGAGCAGGAGCTCCGTCTTTACGAAGACCGGATCTACTATCTGCAGGATCGGGTCAAATCGGCCGAATCGTCGTTGGAATCGTCGAAGCTGGAAGTTGAAGCGCTCCAATGTGAGTTGGAAAAAGGGCCCGGGTCGGGTTCAATGCCGGGACCACCGCGGCGAAAGCGACCGTCGGCCCGCTGTCCGGCCGATCAAAGCGCCGATATCAAGCTTGAGATCTCCGAAGGGGACGCCAAGACCGAAGTTCCCGACGCGTTGCGATCTCCTGGGGGATTGCCCGGCGGGGTGCCCGGTTTCTTGAAACCACCGGAAGAGATTCCCGCTCCCAAGGGGGCGACTCCGGCGGAAATGCAGCAGCAACAAAATTCGGTTCCGTCCGATTCCGGCGAAAAGCCTTTACCGGAAGCCTCTTCCGAGGAATCGTCTTCTAGCGAAGCGCCTCCGTTTAACGCTTCTTCGCAAAAGACCGATCGGGCGTCGAGCCGGGATGATTATGTAGCTCTGGCGCCGCACGAGACGACGAAAAATCAGGCGACTCAAACGGTCTTGCCGCCGGGAGCGAAGGATCGCGAGACGATCCTGGCGATACACGATCCGAAAAAGGCGACCGAGGGGAGCCGTCGAGTGGCGTCGATCCGTTTTTCCTCGACGATGACCAAAGCGGTCCATTCCGATTCGCAAGAGGAGGACGGGGCGCTGTTCACCGTGCTTCAGGCTTTTGACGAGCAGGGAAGACTGGTTCGCGCGGCTGGCCCGATCGCGGTGGTGGCGATCGATCCGACTTGCCAAGACGCCTCGGCGCGGGTGGCCCGCTGGGATTTCGAGACCAAGCAGGTGGCCCAAAACTTTGCCCAATCAGGCGTCAGTCGCGGATTTCACTTCGACCTGCGTTGGCCGGGGGCGGTGCCGCAAGTCGAGGAGCTTTTGCTGTTTGCTCGGTACACGACGATCGACGGTCGAAAGGTGGAAACACATATCCCGATCGAAATCGGGGGAAAAACGAAAGAAGCGGCAGGCCCGTTTGGAGATGCCGAGCTGACCCCGCCGCCGCTGGTTCCGGCCGCTCGCCGACCGGCCTGGTCGCCGTACCGGTAGCGTGGCCCGTGTAAGATGAAAATAGAAAAAAGAGGGACGGTTTTTGTGCCGCCCCTCTTTTTTTGTCTCCTTATTGAACTTCGATAAATCGGTCTTCACGAACGATCGCACGATGGACGGATAAAATCGTTTGCATCGTATTGATCCCCTCCATGAGCGAACAGGCCGGTTCTTGTTTTCCTTCGAGGGCGTCCAAGAAATTCTCCGCCTGGTTGAGGAAGAGGCCGTCTCGCTGGAGTGGTTCGATCGGTTCGTCGTGCCAATGGTCGCTCGGCTCGGTCATCCAACGCCATCGATTCTCGGTCGGTTCGTAACGGACGGTGCCCTTTTCACAGACGACTTGGATAGACAGCTCGTTGGGCGCCTGGAACTGGTTCAACGAGTAGTCGGCCAAAAGGTCGCCGTGTCGAGCCAGGACATGGACCGTGTCTTCAACCTCGACCCCGTCCAATTGAAGGTGGGCCGCGTCGGCGGTCACTCGGTCGGTCGGTCCGACCAGCCACTCGGCCGCGTTGACGATATGGGAAAGTGCGTCGTGAATCGCGCCACCACCGGTTCTGTGATCGCGGTAGTAAATCTCTCGATAGGCCGGGCGATAGGTCGGGAAATGTTGTCCGCAGATGGCAATCAAGTAGACCGGTTTTCCGAAACGGCCCTGTCGGATCGCGTCACGCATACCGCTTAAGGCCGGATGGGCCCGGTGGACGTAGGCGACGCCGGTGACCAGGTTCTTTTCTTCGATCAGCTTCTTTAACTCGTCGAGCCCGTCGGTCGAGAGGCTCAGCGGCTTCTCAATCAGAAGGGAAACGTCGGCCTGGGCCAGTTGGATCGCCATCGGGATATGCAGATGGGCCGGGGAACAAATGACGGCCGCGTCATGCGGGTCTTCCAAAGCGGCGTCAAGGCTCGCGTAGGCTTTTTCGATGTCGTATTGGTCGGCGATCTTTTCACGGATCGATTCGTCAATGTCGCAGAGCGAAACCCGGACGCGACCTGTTCCCAGAAAGCAGCGGAGGTGGCGTTCGCCGATCGAGCCGCCGCCGATAATCAGGAGGGAAGGTTGGGGCATGCGAGAAGGTCCAGTCTTGAATAAAGTGAGCGGAATAGGACGTGGAATTGTCTCTCAGTATAGGGAAGCAATCGGCGGACGCCTAGGCAGAGAAATACTTTTATTGAGGGGTACCCATCTGGGGTGCGGGATGGCCCTCTCCTTTCTTACTGGACCTGATTGTAGAGGGGTGTGCGTTAACGGATTGGGGGCTCGCCGGATACTGCCCGCTTGGTCTTCCTGGGAAAAGGGTCCATTTTGGCTACCGAAGGAGAGGCTGTTTGGCTAATATGGGTTAAATGGAGTAATTGAAGCTTGTTTGACCGGCAATTTTTATTTTTAGGAAGATTTATTGAAATAGCTTTAACCGATTTATCTATAAGTGGTTACGGGAAAATGACAATTTAAAATGATTCACTTGACCAACTTTGGTCGATCGTCTAAAATTGTATAGGAGACGAAAGAAGGTCTATAGAAAAATATCAGTTGGCCCTTACTGAGTTTGATTGACCGATGGGAAGTTATTCCAGTTCTGAAAAAACGAAAGCTGCATTGATTTCGGCCGCCGGTGAGTTGTTCACCGAGTTCGGGATCGATTCGGTCGGGATCCGCGCCATTGCCGAACGGGCGGGAGAAAATCCGGGAAGTATTCATTACCATTTTGGCGGTAAGGAGGGACTGGTTTTGGCCGTCCTTCGATTTGCGATGGCCGGGTGGGGGGAATCGCAGTTCGAAACGTGTGTCTCGGGAAACGAACCGTTATTGGAAACTCCCGAAGGCCAGGTCGAGCTGATTCGGAAGGTTTGTCGACTCCATTTGGATTTGGTCCACCGAAGCGAGAAGCCCGATTGGTGTTCCTTGTTGGTACACCGGGTTTTGGTTGGTTCCAATCAGGAGGTCGAGGTGATGATCGAGGAGTTTGCTCGGCCGCACCACGAATTTTTGAAGCGTTTTTTACAACGGCTTCGTCCTGATTTTTCGGCCGATCAAATCTTGGTCTTGTCGGTCAACTGGATGGGGCAGATTGTCCATCCATCGTTGGCCAAACCGGTCATATTGAAGTTGGCGAATTTGGAAGGCTATTCAGAAGATTTTCTTCAAGCCTTGGAAGATCATATTGCGGAAAATATCTCGCATGCCCTCGGGTTACCGTCGGTTCCGTCCCGAGAGGAAAAAAACGAAAAAGTGACCGGAGCAGAGGCCTCCCTGGCCTCGGGTCATCCAAAATAAGAGGAAAAAGGTTCTGCCATGAAAAAAGGAAATCGATGGGTTAGATGGGGCGCCCGTTTTCTGGTCGCCTTTTTGGCCATTGGCGTACTCACGTGTGTCGGTTTGAGTCGGGCCGCGTCGCAAGCGGATCTTAATTCGACCGATTTATCCAAATCGGCCCAAGCGGTCCAGACGCTTGCCAAGCCGGTGAAGACGGCCGTCGTTCGGACCGGTTGTCTTTCATGTACGACCAGTTATCCCGGTATGACCAAAGCGGTCGAGACGGCCAAATTGGCTTTTCGAGTTGGCGGGCCGGTGATCGACGTGCCGGTCAAGCCGGGCGATTACGTCAAAAAAGGGGCCGTCCTTTTTCAGATCGACCCGCGTGATTTCCAAAACCAGGTGTCGGGCACGAAAGCGACGCTCGACGCGGCGAGGGCCAAGTTGGCCGCTATGGAAAAAGGGGCTCGCGACGAGGACGTTCGGGCGTTGGAAGCGAATTTGCTGGCGGCGCGTGCGAAGCAGAATTTCGCGCATAAACAGCTTGGCCGATTTCAGAATCTGATCAAGGAAAACGCCGTTTCGCGGTCCCAGTTCGACTCGATTGGAAGCGAGTGTCAGGCGGCCGACTCGGCGGTACGCGCGATGGAGCAAGAGTTGGTCAAAGCGAAGACCGGGTCGCGTGTCGAAGTAATCGAGGCGATGAAAGCCGAGATTCGAGGACTTGAAACCCGACTCAAGGTGGCCCAGGATGCTTTGCACGACACCACGTTGCGAGCGCCGTTTAACGGGGTAATTACCAGGCAGTTCATCGAACCCCACGAGTTTATCGATAAAGGCAAGCCGGTCATCGCGATGCACAACATCGATCGGATGGAAATTGCCGTTTATTTGCCGGATCAAGAATTGGTCCATCGCGATATCAATAAACCGTTTCAGGCGGCGGTGACCTTTCACGCCTTGGGCGATCAAGAGTTTATCGCTTCCTTCAAAGAGGTCAACACCGAGGCCAATCCTCAGACCCGGACCTACGAAGTGGTCTTCGTCTTGGACGTTCCCAAGGGAGTGAACCTTTTGCCCGGGATGTCGGCCGAGGTTTCGTTGGATTCGGCTCGGGCCGGTCTGGACGCGAATACGCCTCTGGTTCCGGCGACGGCCGTTTTCTCCGACGCCAGCAACAAGGAGTTTGTCTGGGTCGTCGATCCGAGCACCTCGACTGCCATCAAGCGGGAGATCCAAAAAGGCCGACTCGCTCGTGGTGATTGGTACGAAGTGATTGCCGGTTTGAGTCCGGGAGAGCGTGTTGTCACGGCGGGGGCCGATTTCCTCATTTCCGGAATGAAACTTCGACCGATTACCCGTTGACCCCTACGAGAAGAGACGGGTCGATTGGCGGGTCTTTCCTCCAGTCCCAAAAGACGGCCACCTAAGCAAGGGAAGTTTGGTGGCCGTTTTCCCATTGCGTTGTTTTTTGGTCTAATCCTCTAGTTCCATCCCCCTCGGATAAACGGAACCGTTAAAACGATGAACCCAGCCAAGCTTGTTCTCAAAAAACAAACGATTACCACGGTTTTGATTGTCCTGTTGGTCTTTGCCGGTTGGAAAGCCTATTTCGGGCTGGGCCGCCTGGAGAACCCCGACTTTGTCATTAAGCTTGCCGTGGTTTTCACGCCCTATCCGGGCGCTTCGCCTGAAGAGGTCGAGCAGGAGGTGACCGATCCGCTTGAGGAAGCGATTCAGGCGCTGGGGCAACGGAAACGGATCTGGTCGATTTCGCAAGAGGGGCTGTCGGTCATCTATTTCGAGGTCAAGCCGGACTTCAAAAGCAAAGAGCTTCCCCAAATTTGGGACGAGTTGCGTCGCAAGGTGAACGACGCCCAGATTTATTTGCCGCCGGGTGCCGGGCCGTCGATTGTCAACGATGACTTTGGGGACGTGTTTGGCGTTTTCTATGCGCTCAGCGGCGAAGGGTATTCGTATGAAGAGCTCAAGGATTACGCCGATGAACTCAAGAAGGAAATACTCCTCTGCAAGGACGTCGCGAAGGTCGCTTTTTGGGGCGTTCAGCGGGAGGTGATTTATATTGAGATGGAGCCGTCGAAGATGGCCGAGCTGGGGATCTCGCCCACGACCGTTTTTCGAGTGCTCCAGTCCCAAAACGCGGTGGCCAAATCCGGCAAGGTCCAGATCGGCGAAGATTATGTTCGGATCACGCCGACGGGCGATTTTACCTCGGAAGAGGCGATCGGCAATCTGCTTTTTTCCGATCTTCAGGGGCGAGGCATCGTGCGGCTTCGTGATGTGGCGACGATCCGGCGTGGTTTTCAAGACCCTCCCAATCAGTTGATGTACTTCAACGGCAAACCGGCGATCGGAATCGGGATTTCGACCGTCTTGGGCGGGAACGTTTTGGAAATGGGCGAGGCGGTCAGGGCGAAACTCCAACAGCTCAAACCGACATGCCCTGCCGGGATGGAGCTGGGCGTCATCGCCGACCAGGCGGAAACGGTTGACCGGGCGGTGGGCGGCTTTGTCCTGAACCTGTTCGAGTCGATTGCCATCGTCATTGTCATGTTGATGATCTTCATGGGCTGGCGGACCGGTTTGTTGATCGGAGCGGTCTTGCTTTTGACGATTTTGGCCACCTTCTGTTACATGTGGGTCGACGGGATCGCACTGCAAAAAATTTCTCTAGGAGCGTTGATTCTCGCCTTGGGGATGTTGGTCGACAACGCGATTGTCGTGGCCGAAGGGATTTTGATTCGTATCCAAAAGGGCGAGGATCGCGAGAAGGCGGCGATCGACTCGGTCGCCCAGACCCAATGGCCCCTGTTAGGCGCGACGGTGGTGGCGATTTTGGCGTTTGCCGCGATCGGTTTCACCCCGGGCAACGTCGGGGAATTCTGCCAATCGTTGTTCAAGGTGATGGCCGCTTCGCTTCTGTTCAGTTGGCTTTTGGCGGTGACGGTGACGCCCCTGTTGTGTTATCGTTTTCTTCCGAAGCCCAAGGAGACGATGGCCGACCCGTACGACCGGCCGATGTTCCGGATATATCGACGTTTTCTCCATCGGTGCCTCCGTTTTTGGCAGGTGTCGTTCGGCGTGTTGTTGTTGATGGTGATTGCCGCGGTGGTCGGATTTAGTTTCATCCCGCATTTCTTCTTTTCCCCTTCGACGCAACCTCAGTTTTTAGTCGACTACTGGCGACCGCAAGGGACTCACATCGAACAGACGGCCGAGGATATCCAACAGATACAAAATTTCATTGCCCAACAAGAAGGGGTCACGAATTACGCGTCCTTTGTGGGCGAAGGCGCGTTGCGATTTATATTGCCCTATGACTATACGCCGAGAAATTCGAGTTACGGGCAGGTCTTGGTGACGGTCGACGATTACGAAAAGATCGCGAATCTGATCCCGAAAATCCGTGACTATCTCAACGAGACGTTCCCCGATTCGGAGCCGAAGATCAAAGTCTTCGAAAACGGGCCCGCTCCGTCGGCCAAAATCGAGGCCGAGTTCCGGGGGCCGGATGTCGAAGTTCTTTACGAATTGTGCGAACAGGCCAAAGAGATCATGCGCGAGGATGGGGACGCCGTCAATGTGCGCGATAACTGGCGGCAAATGGCCGAAGTCAAACGGCCGGTTTTCTCCGAATCGATTGCCCGTCGAACCGGCATCACGCGTTCGGATTTGGCCAATGCGTTGCAGATGAATTTCAGCGGTCTGACAGTCGGTCTGTACCGGGAAGAAAACGACCTGCTGCCGATCGTGATTCGGCCGCCGGAGGACGATCGAGCCTCGTTTGTCGATCGCAATAAGATCCACATCTGGAGCCCCGCCTTGAGTCAACCGTTGCCGTTTGAGCAGGTGGTTCAAGAGATCGAGACGGTTCGCGAACCGCCGATGGTCAGACGGCGAAACCGGGTCCGTATGATTCAGGCTCAATGCGATCCGGGTCTCGGGACGACCGATTCGTTGCTGACTCGGCTTCGCCCGAAGATCGAGGCGATTCCGTTGCCGCCGGGCTACGAGCTCAGTTGGGAAGGAGAATTGTACTATTCCAGTGAGGCGAACTCGAAGTTGGCCCAAATCTTTCCGGTCTGTTTGTTGGGAATGTTCGTGATTTTGATCGGCCTGTTTAATGCGTTGCGTCAACCGATCATTATTTTCCTGACGTTGCCGTTGTCGATTATCGGTGTCACGGCCGGGCTTTTGATAGCCGGTTTGCCGTTCGGGTTCATGTCGATTCTCGGTTTTCTCGGCCTTTCCGGGATGCTGATCAAAAACGCGATCGTGTTGATGGATGAGATCGACCTGGAAATCAAGGCCGGGAAACCACGCTACCAGGCGGTCCTCGATTCGGGCGTCAGTCGTATGCGACCGGTCATCATGGCCTCCGGCACGACCGTTTTCGGGATGACGCCGCTGGTTTGGGACCCTTTCTACGCGGTGATGGCGACAACCGTGGCCGGCGGGCTCATTGGGGCGACCGTTTTAACCTTGAT
The DNA here is from genome assembly GCA_963674475.2 of Thermoguttaceae bacterium. Lineage (GTDB taxonomy): Bacteria > Planctomycetota > Planctomycetia > Pirellulales > Thermoguttaceae > CAXXFQ01. The sequence goes on from CAXXFQ010000008.1 coordinate 270,146, forward strand.
CGTGGTCCCGATGTTCTACTGCCTCTTTTATCGAATCAAACCGACGGTACAATAAGGGTTCGTTGTTTGGTGGGAAACCTCCACGCATGAGGGGGGGGTAAAGAGGTTGTGAAGAGAACTCGTGGAAAGGACAGAACGGGATGTACGATAAAGAGGCCCTTAAGAGTTTGGTTCGGGAAAAAGCGCTGAAGTTTGGCGATTTCACGCTCGCTTCGGGCAAAAAAGCCAAATATTATCTCGACGGAAAACAGGTGACCCTCGATCCGACCGGGTCGCGCTTGATCGCCGAGGGAATTTTGGACTTGCTGGCCGAAGGACCGATGCCCGATTGCGTCGGCGGAATGGCGATTGGGGCCGATCCGATTACGTCGGCCGTCGTCACCATGTCTTCGGTTCGCGAGACGCCCGTTTTGGGCTTCCTGGTCCGCAAGGAGGCCAAAGGGCACGGGACCCAAAAGTTTGTCGAAGGACCGGTTCAGCCGGGCCAGACGGCGGTCATCGTCGAGGATGTGGTCACGACCGGCGGTTCGTCGCTTGACGCGATCAAGCGGGTCGAGGCGTTCGGAATGAAGGTCACCGGGGTCATCGCGATCATCGACCGGATGGAGGGCGGCGCCGAGGCGTTCGCCAAAGCCGGATATCCGCTGACGAGTCTGCTGAAAATCACCGACTTCGGAATCGAACCGCCGAAGTCCTAATGGACGGTTGCCGAAAATTTCCAATACCAAAAAGGGTTGTCTCTTTGAAGGCAGCCCTTTTTTAGTTTCTTGCCTATTTCGCCCATCCTCTATTTGAGATGTGCTCTTCCCTCTTGATGGTTTCTCTTTCACGCGTAGGAAGGGGAATTTTTTTCCAGTCTTTCAGTCATTATCAGGGGTTCTTTTTAGGCTTTGGCCGGCGAGGGTGAAATCGACCTTGACGCGGGGAGCCGTTTCTCAGTATTTATAATCCACTTCCCTAAGGATGGGGATTGATGGCGTTATCGGATTGCTACCATGAGGCCTCCCCGCAGGCCAATCAGCAACGCTTCTTTTTTTGGAAAATAACTCCTTAAAGGGGCCCAGAGCAAACGAAACCACTCGACCGGGCGCACCTTGAAACAGCCAACTGTTGATCCGGGCAAGTCGATCGTTGGTAGGTTGCCCTCTATGCCAACATGACACAAAAAATTGCCAATCTCAAACGTTTGGGGCTTTTGGCCCTGTTTCACTATACCGTTTTTTGCCTCACGCTGGCGCTGGCCTATCTGATCCGGTTCGATTTTTCCTGGCCGCCCTACGCCGATTCGGCTTGGGTGAAAATGATTTTTTTCATCGCCGGGGCGAAGTGCCTGGTCTTCGGACTCGGGGGGCATTTTTCGGGATGGTGGTTCTACGTCACGATTAAAGACTTGGCCAAATTGGGGCAAAGCGCGTTCCTCTGTTTTTTGCTCGTTTTCGGTTTTGCCTATCTGCGTGTCTTCGAGTCTTCACTGCCGCGATCGGTGCCCGTGATCGATTTTTTCCTCTCGGTCTGCTTTCTTGGCGGAGTTCGGGCCAGCTGGCGCGTGGTTCGGGAAGAGTTTGTCCCGTTTTTCACGGGGGTTCACCAACGGCGCGTCCTCTTCGTCGGGGCCGATTTGACGACCGGCCGGTTTGCGTACCATCTGCACGCCGATCCCGATATGCCTTATCGAGTGGTGGGGTTCCTTTCGCCCGATCCGGCCCCCGTGCGGCAAAGTTTGGGGCATATTCCCGTCTTGGGCAACGTCGAGGATCTCGAAGCGATTGTCCATCGGCATCATATTAACGATCTTTTTATTCTCGCCGGGACGTTGTCGGGCAATCGGCTGCGAAAGATCATGAAGCTTTGCGGAAAAATCAACCTCGAGTTGAAGGTGATTCCGCAGGCCGAATGTCGACTCGGCAATCAGACGATTCCGATTCGGAAGATCAATATCGAAGACCTCTTGCAACGCGATCCGGTCCGATTGGACGACGCCGTGATTCGCTCGTTGGTCCACAGTCGGCGGGTCATGGTCACCGGTGCCGGCGGGAGTATCGGCTCGGAGATTTGTCGCAATTTGATGAAATACGAGCCGAAGGAGCTGATCCTTCTCGGGCGGGGCGAGAATCGAATTTTCTTTATCGAGGGCGAGCTCAAACAGCATGAATCCAAAACGAAATTGACGCCGGTCATTGCCGATGTGAGCAATTTGAGCCGGATGACGCAGATTTTTTCCAGATCGCGGCCCGAAATTATTTTTCACGCCGCCGCGCACAAGCATGTGCCGTTGATGGAAGATAATGTCTCTGAAGCGGTGCGGAACAATGTTTTCGGCACGAAAAACGTCGCCGATCTGGCCCATCAGTTCCAGTCGGAAGCGTTTGTCTTGATCTCGACCGACAAGGCGGTTCGCCCGACCAGTGTCATGGGAATGACCAAGCATATGGCCGAACGCTATGTGCTGTCGATGTCGCGGGACTCGTCGACCAAATTCATGGTGACCCGCTTCGGCAACGTGTTGGGATCGGTGGGAAGCGTCGTGCCGATCTTCGAAAAGCAGATCCGTGTGGGCGGACCGATCACGGTGACCGATCCGAAGATGGAACGGTATTTCATGACCATCCCTGAAGCGGCCGGGCTGGTTTTGCAAGCGGCCGGGATGGGCGACGGCGGTGAAATCTTTGTCTTGAACATGGGCAACCCGGTTCGAATTACCGAGTTGGCCAAAGACATGATCCGTCTGGCCGGACTGCCAGAAGAATCGATCGAGATTGTCTATTCCGGGCTTCGGCCGGGAGAAAAACTCTACGAAGAGCTCTATTACGAAAACGAATCGATGTTGGCGACCGGTCATGCCAAATTGATGATGGCCCAACATCATCCCCATGCGGCCGACGAGGTCCGTCGTCAGGTCGCCTCACTCGGATCGAATATCGAAGGGCCCGATTGCGAAATCAGAGCCAAGCTCGAGGAATTTATTCCGACCTATCAAAAGGCGATGCAGCTGGAGGTCAAGCGGGCCGGTTGAGCGGGGAGGCGTCGGTTCGTGTTTTGTCGAACGGGATTTGTTTTTCAAGGGACCAATCATGACGCAAATCCGTATCGCACACGGTCGGTGTACCGCTTGTGGTCTTTGTTCGGCAACTTGTCCTTTGGAGTTGTTTGATTTTAACGAATACGATCCGCCCGAACTGATTGAGCGTGCCGAGGAGTTCTGTATCGGATGCGGGCACTGCATGGCCGTCTGTCCGGAAGGGGCCATCTCGCTCGATCAGGTCGATCCGGACCAGTGCGAAAAGGCGGTCGATCTTCGTCCCGAATCGTTCCAACAGTTCAGTGCCTTGGTCAAGTCGCGTCGTTCGATTCGAAAATACGATCCCCGATCTCTCGAGGACGAAACGCTCGACCGACTGTTTGACCTCGTTCGATGGGCCCCCAGCGCGAAGAACCAGCAAGTAGTCCAGTGGATCGTCGTCAATCGGCGTGAAAAAGTACACGAGCTTTCGGCGCGGGTGGCCTCTTATATGAAGACATACGGCCTGCTTCCGATGCTGGTCGAGGCGTGGGAAAAGGGGCACGACGTTGTCCATCGGGATGCCCCATGCCTGGCGATTGCCCACGCGCCGGACGACGCTTGGGTGCCGGCGATCGATTGCACGATCGCCACGGAACTTCTCGATCTGGCCGCCTTTTCGCTCGGCCTGGGCAGCTGCTGGGCCGGTTTTTTCATGACGGCCGCCCGAAACGATCGGTCTCTTTCCGACTTCCTGGAGATTCCCAAAGGGCATTCGATTCACACGGCCCTTATGCTCGGTTATCCCCAGGAACATTATGTCCGCGTTCCGCCCCGTCGAGAGGCCCGGGTACGCCGGATTTCTTAAAACGGTTTTTTCTCTCCGACCCTTTTATGACCGTTCTTTCCCCTCTCTGAAAGCGGTTTTCTCTCCCCCGCCGAGTCTCATTTCCGATTTTCTTGACGCTTTCTTTGCGAAGGGAAAAGTTGCGGGAATCTTTTGCTGTCCCGCGAAAAAAGTGCAATCGGAACGCCTTACCTGTTCGGAATTGTTCGACGGCCGAATCTTCTCTATTCCTACTAATCAGCAAGACTGGCGTGGGCCCGAGGCAAGTCGCCAAGATTTGTAAAGATCTTCAAAATTTTGGGAATCGACTCTCCCGAAAACCAAAAAGATTGCCTTTGGTTTTTTTACTCCAAACTTGCCTCGATTGAGTCAAGCCGTAACACCCAAAAGTGGAGAGTTGAGATATGGCAACGAAAGGATGGTTTGCCTGGTTCGGAGGGATTCTTCTTGCAATGCCCTTAGGGATCGTTTCTGACGCGGCTGCGGATCAATATTCCTCGCCGTCCAGCGACGCGATCCAGCTGGTCAACTACGCCCGGCCTTGCGCCAACGCGTGCGAGAGTCCGGCCGCCTGTGAGCAAACAAGCGAATCGTGTGACGTTTCCTGCTTCTCCGGTTGCGAAAACGGCTGTGGTTGTGGGAGCCTCTACCAACAGTGGCTGGCTGCCGATCCGTGGACGCTGCCCCAGCCGTGCATTTTCCAGAAGCTTGGCATCAAAACCGGCGGATGGCTCGAAGCGGGCATCACGACCAATGGGAATCATGCGGGCGATTATGACGGCCCGGCCATGGGCAACGATGTCTATGGCGCCCCGCAGATGAACCAGTTTTGGCTCTACTTCGATCGCGCGGTCGAAACCGGCGGATGCGGGTTCGATATCGGTGGTCGTTTCGACCTGGTCTACGGGACCGATTGGCGGCTTGCCTATGCCCACGGCATGGGACTGCAGGAAAAACTCAACGGCTCCGATCAGCTCTACGGCCTCTGTATTCCGCAACTCTACACCGAAGTCGGCTACAACGACTTGCGAGTGAAAATCGGCTATATGTGCACCAGCTTTGGCTATGAGCAGGTGCCGCCGATGTTGAACTTCTTCTACTCGCACTCCTACAATATCTGCTATGCCGAGCCGCTTCTGGTCACCGGCGTCATGGCCCAGCATCCGTTGGGACGTTATCTGACGCTCAAAGCCGGTTTCCACCAAGGGGTCGCCCAGTTCGAGGACTACAACGATTGCCTGAACTTCGAGGGCGGTGTCTCGTGGCACAACTGTAATAAGTCCAAAAAACTCTCCTACATGCTCGACGTCGGTCGAAACGACCCGGCTGGGCTCGAAGACGAATACATCCACAGCCTCGTCTATCAATGGAAGTTTGCCCCGAAGTGGGAGTATGTCTTCCAAAACGATTACGGCGTCGAAAATAATGTTCAGGTGCTCGGCGGTAAAACGGCCAACTGGTATGGTATCAGCCAGTACCTGTTCTATCAACTCAACGACCAGTGGCGAGCCGGGATGCGGGTCGAGTGCTTCCGTGACGAAGACGGCGTTCGTGTTGCGGGAATTGGCAATCTGCCCGACGCGCGTGGCTGGGATGGTAAGCCTGGTTTTGCCGGAACGTTTACCGAATTGACCTTCGGCTTGAACTGGATTCCGAAGCCCAATTTCCGCGTTCGACCCGAACTGCGTTGGGACTGGTACAGCGGGACTCGGAACCTCGACAACGAATTGCCGTTCGACGGCGGACGCGGAACCGATCAGTTCACCTTTGCCACCGACTTCATCTGGATGTTTTAGACCGGTGCTTCCGCACCGTGGGCAGAACCCGCTCCCGTTGGTCGCTGGTGTGCGGCTGGTTGGATGGTGTGGGCCGGTTTGAAAAAAGGTTTTAGACCGGCGTTTCCACGCCATGGACTGAACCCGCTCCCGTTGGTCGGCGGGCAGGGCCCGCGGCCGGACTGGTGCTTCCGCACCCAGGACTAAACCCGCTCCCGTTGGTCGCTGATACGCGGTTGGTTGGATGGTGTGGGCCGGTTTGAAAAAACGGTGGATGGCGTGCAGGAGCTGCGGCCGGACTGGTTCAAACGAATCTTGGTCTTTTGAGTCGATTTCAACAAAGAGAGCGATCGCGTGTCGGTCGTTCTCTTTTTTTATTCTTTGGTGGGTATCTTCTGCTTGCTAAGAATCAGTTGCGTAAAATGGGCTCCGCGCTGTTGGAAATTGGAAAACTGGTCGTGACTGGAACAGCCTGGCGAAAGGAGAATCCGCCCGCCCGGCCGACTGGCGTCTTCACACCATACCAACGCCTCGTCGAGCGTTTCGAACCGGGCGCATCGGAGCCGGGAATCTTTTTCGATCGCTTCTTCATAAAGCTGTTGACCGGTCCGTCCGAAGAAGGCGGCCCCTTGAGCAAATTTAACCGCCGCCTCGGGGATCAACGACAGGTCGGTTCCCTTTTCGGCACCCCCGGCCAAGAGCCAGGTGTTTCGCTTGGGGCCGGTTTCCGCAAACGCACGAAGCGCGGCGGCCGTCGATTCGGCCGTGGTGGAAGTGGTGTCGTTGATGTAAGTTCGCCCGTCGAGCTTTGCGATCGTTTCGAGTCGTCCCGGAAGTCCGGGGAATTTTTTTAACGCCTCGTCAACCGCCGTTTCGTCGGCGCCGATCGTGCGGGCGACCGTGGCCGCGCATTGGGCGTTGATCCGGTTGTGTAAGCCCGGAACCAGAAGTGGCGGGATTTGATCACGGTCTACCAGTGGGACGAAACGATCGGCGATTTTCGCTTTCCAGTCGTTATTTGCGGACAATGACGGGCCGAGGACGATCTGCGCGGCGGCCATCGGTCCGGTGAGAAGCCGTTGTTTCGCGCGACGATAATCTTCCAGCCCGGTGTGCCAGTCGAGATGGTTTGGCGTGAAGTTGGTCACCACCGCGATCGACGGCATTCGGATGTTCGGAGCGAGGTGGGCCAGTTGGAAACTGCTGAGCTCCAGAACCACCCAGTCTTCGGCCGTGATCCGATCGAAGTCGTCCAGCAGGCTTCCGCCGACGTTCCCTCCGAGCCAGACCGTCTTGCCTGTGGTTCGTAACGCGGCGGCCGTCATCGCGGCGGTGGTCGACTTGCCGTTGGAGCCGGTGATGCCGACGACCGGGGCCGGGCAGGCGTCCAAGAACAGTCCGATCTCGGTCGTGGTCGGAATCCCTTTTTCCCGGGCCAGTTTCAGTAACGGATGGTCCGGGCGCACGGCCGGATTGACGACGATGAGCTCGGAGTCGAGAAAATCGGCCTCGTGATGACCGCCCAAATGGATCGCTTCCAACTGGAGCGCCTCGCGGATTTCCCGAAGCCGTCGGTTCGGATCGGGGGAGGCCGTTTGAGGGGGCGAGAGTTTTTCGAGCGCGTCTTGGAGCGTGTCGAAATCGGCCCGATCGGTCAGCGTGACATGAGCCCCTTGTCGAGCGAGCCATCGGGTCGCGCCTGCCCCGCCGCCGAACCGGCCCAGCCCCATGACGGTGACTCGTTTTCCGGAATGATCAAATCGCGTCATCGGTTCTTTATCAATAATCGAGCCAGATGCCGAGCCCGATTTGTGATTCGTGCTCGCCGAAGAACTCGTACATCTCGCTCATCCCGTTGAAGTAATGCAGGCCGGTCCGGAGAAGGTGGCCGGTTCGACCACGCCACGCCCAACCGGCTTGGACGGTCAGCGCGCCGCCGAAGTTGTGTTCTTCGTGAAAGTGGCCGTTGATGGCGAAAAACGGGGCCCCGCATCGACCGGTCGGGGCGATGGGACAGTAGTCGGCGCCGAGTTGGAACTCCCACGGATCGGTTCCGCCGTCACTGTAAAAGGCCCAGCCGATCTCGCCGTACACGCGAAGGTCTTGGATCGGGTAGAACGCCACCGCGGCGACCAGGCAATCACGTGAGTAGTTGATTCGCCGATAATGGTGCGGATGAGTCAGCATGTATTCGTCGCCCAAGTGGGCGCTGAGATGATAGTAGCTGAATTTTCCCTCGATCGGTCCGCGACGAAAGACCAGCGGAATACCGAACCGATAGTCACAGGCGACCAGATCGCGTTGACTGTCGAGCGTCAGACGTGGGAAGGCGGCCCCTTCGACTTGCAGCTCAACGCCTTGCGGCATGATCGGGTCGAACGTGCCGTAGCGGAGCAGGCTGAAGCGACCGCCGAGCGTGGCGTCCCAAAACCACTCCTTGGAGTGTCCCTCGTAAAAAACGTTGACCCCCATCCGCGGCTCTTTCGGACCGGCCAGGTAGGAACGCCAGAGAAGCCCTTGCGGCAAGACCTGCCAGGCCCAGTCGCTTTGGACGAAGGTGTAGTCATCCGGGTTGAAACATCCGGTTCCGTAGCAGGGGGAGCTTCCGTAAGAGCCCACCGGGCAGCCGTTTTCCACCGGCGTGGCAATCAGGGCGGGAATCAAAGCGGTCGAGGCGGTTTGGGAAGGTTCGACGGAGGTGATTGGCGTTTCAAATGCGCACAAGTCGAGCGCGAGGCAGGCCAAAATGACGAGCGGACTCCCAAAGTAGATTATTCGAGATCGGTTCACAACGGGCGACTCCTTGCAGTTCCTCAAGCCTTTTCCCACCCCCCAGAATCCAAGGCAGGGCTAGTGTAGCGGCAAGGCCCTTTGTGAAGGAAGAGGAGTTTTGGCGGTTTTCGGACTCCAAAGGTAGGTTTTGGCCGGTTAAGGGTGATGCTCTGAGGAGGGGGATGGCCGAGAAGAAACGTTTTTCGTGGGGAAAAAAGGGAGGAATTTTGGTTGAGATTTGATGGGTAGACCTTCGGAGGAGAGTACGGATAGCCCTGAGGGAGGGATGAATCTGCTACTCTGCGGTTCGGTTGTATCGTTTAGGAACGATAGGGGAGTGGAGAAAAAGGGGGAAACTTTTCAGGCTGAGTAAACGATGCTACGTATAGGAAGAGCTTCGGATGTCGTCCCCTTTGATTTCAACAGGAAACTTAACTTTGGCCGCACTTAAACATTTGGTGACCGTCATGAATCAGTTCAACCTGACCCCTGCTGAATCGTTGCGCCCGCCGCACACGCGATTGGCCAAAAGGCTGTCTCACTCGCGTCAGGAGATGGGCCATTTTGTGCACGCTTTGTCGCACGACATGAACGCCAATTTCATGATCTTGGAGAGTTCTTTCGGTAGTCTGCTTCACGCGATTGAAGCGTCGGAAAACGAAGAGCTCCTTGAAATGGCGACCCATGTGAAAATTTGCTTAAAAGAGTCGAAGCAGTTTCTCGACGACTTGATTCTTTTGGCTCGAACCGGAAAAGTCGATATGGAACCGCAAAAGGTCCCCCTTTATGAGGTGGTTCAAGAAGTGTTGCTCGAACAGCGCGACCTGATTGAATCGCGTCGGGCGGAGATCAAGGTTAATCGTCCGATGCCGACGGTCGATTGCAATGTGAAGCGGGTCAAGCAGATCTTGACCAATCTGGTTCGCAACGCTTTGAAGCACGGCGGAGATCCGGTTTCGCCCAAGATCGTTCTTTCAGCCGAATCGCAGAAGGCCGATTTGGAGGAGCGTTCCGACTCGGACGAGAACTCGCAACCTTTCGTGACGATTCGCGTTCACGACAATGGTCCGGGAATCGAACGGCGTTTTTGGGAGCAGGTCTTTCTGCCGGGGATCCGTTTGCCCGGCGCGTCGCCGGAAGGGTCCGGGATGGGGTTGGCGATCGTCAAGAAAATCGCCGATCACTATCAAGGCTCGGTCCGGATCGAGTCGTATGGCGACCAAGGAATGGCGATTCGCGTTTCCTTGCCTGGCGTGGCTCGAAAGATTTCCAGATCGAAAATTTCAGAGCAAAAACATGCTCGTGAGATCGGCCATGACGGACCGCATCCCACGACGACCAAACGACCGCATCAAAATTTCGAGTCGGCCGGCGTTTAGACACGCCTTGTTGAAGACTTGGAATGTAAGTCGCAAGTGATCTTGGCGAACCGCCGATCTTCGACAACGGAACCGATCCAAGCGGTTGGCGGCGAGGGGGGTGCTATCCGCCCATCGGGTTGTTCAGCATTTCCTTTGCCATCCGGATCGCGGCCGGTCCGACCAGCACGACGAAGATGCCGGGGAAGATGAAAAGTACCAGGGGGAAGATCATTTTGACGGCCGTTTTCGCCGCCTTTTCTTCGGCCAATTGACGTCGGCGGGTCCGCATCGTGTCGCTCTGCACGCGGAGGGCTTGGGCGACGCTCGAGCCGAATTTGTCGGCCTGGATCAAGACGCTGGCCAGTGACTTGAGATCGTCGACATTGGAACGTATTCCCAGCTCTTGAAGCACGTCGTTTCGCGGGTGGCCGATCTGTAGTTGGAGGTTGGCCACGCCGAACTCGTCGGCCAAAATGGGGTACGAATTTTCCAATTCTTCGGAAACCTTGCGCATCGCCTGATCGATACCGAGTCCTGCTTCGACGCAAACAACCATCAGGTCCAACGCGTCGGGCAGGCCGAGAAAGATCTTTTTTCGACGACCTGAGGCCATCAGCGAAAGTCCCAACCCGGGCAGATAGAAAAAGATCCCGGCGATGAAGACGGCCCAAAGTAAATTATTGTTGGACATGCCGCTGGCGAAATAGATGGAAAGGCCGATCAGCGCGCCGATCAAAAGGAAGCTGAACTTGACGCTCAAAAAGGCCATCGTGGCCGATTCGCCACGGAACCCGGCGTTGGCCAGCTTCAGCTTGAGTTTGTTGTATTCTTCTTCGTTTTGCGGTTTCAGTGGCTCGGCCAGTTTCGGTGCCGCCGACTCGAGCATCTTCTTGGACATCCGCTGCTTTTTCTTCATCGCCACTTGGCTGCCGTCCCGATTGGCCATGAATTCGTCGAGCCGCTCGAGGGAACGCGGTTTTCCCGACCCGAGCATATCCAGGACGATCCATGCCACAATGGCGATCACCCCGAAGACCCCGAACGGAATCAGTTTCGTAAAATTGATCAGGCTTTCGGCAAGGAGAATCACGGCAATTAGACCTTGATGTTGACGATTTTTCGAATGACCAACGCTCCGACTACTTGAAGGACGATCGCCCCGACGAGCATTTTTTTGCCCAACGGTTCTTCAAAAAGGAGCATGATATACGAAGGGTTCAGGTAGTAGACGACCCCGAAGAGCAGAATCGGCAGTCCCAACAGCACGACGCCCGAGATTCGTCCTTCGCCGGTCAACGCCTGGACTTGTCCGAGAATGGCAAACCGTTCCCGAATCAGGTGGCCGATTTTGTCGAGGATTTCGGCCAGGTCGCCGCCGGTCGTTCTTTGCAGAATGACTGCGGTGCAGAAGAATTTCAGGTCCAAACTGGGAACCCGACTGGTAAGCCCTTCGAGCGAGTCTTCCAGCGGGATACCCAGGTTTTGTTCTTCGAAAACCCGACTGAATTCCATCGAGATCGGATCGGCCATCTCCTTGGCGACGAGGCTGAAACCGGCCGAAAGACTGTGTCCCGACCGGAGCGAACGGCCCAGCATGTCCATCGCGTCGGGCAATTGATCGGTGAATTTTTTGAGTCGCCGGGAGCTGCGGAAATTCAGCCAGGCAAACGGCAATAGCCCGAGAATCGCGGCCGAAACCAACCAGAGATAGGGCTTCGACGGGGTGCCGACGACGCCGAGAAAAAAGCCCGCCCCGCCCAAAATCAGGCAGATCACGACAAACCGCGTCATGGTCAACGACGAGTCGGCCTGTTCGAACCAGAGTTCAAACTTTTCAAAACGACCCAGAATGTTTTTCAGCCACGAGGGGCCCTCGTCGATCGGGGAGGTCAAGATTCCGCTGTTCTTTTTCCCTGGTTTCTTTTTCTCGTCGGACGTTTTCCCCGACGTGACCGCTTTGAGACGGTCCTCCATCTTCGCGCCGGGTTTATCGAACAACATGACGGCCACGCCGCCGACCAATCCGGCGACCCCTAAAAAGACTGCCATGGCGATAATGATGCTACTCATACCAAAACCTTCAAGGGAAACGTTCCGTTGGTTTCCGTGTTGTCATGAGGTGAAACGGGAAAACCTGACCAATCGTTTCGTGGGTGATCTTCTCTTAATCTTCCAAAAGGACTCGCTCTCGAAACGTACTTGGCGGCAAACGATACCCGGCTCCTTCGAGTCGATCCATGAACGTCGGTCGGATCCCGGTGGCCATGAACTGGCCGACCGCTTTTCCGTCATCGTCCACCCCGTCTTGTACATATCGAAAGATGTCTTGCATGACGACCGTGTCCTGCTCCATGCCGACGACCTCGGTGATATAGGTCACCTTGCGCGGTCCGCCTTGCAGTCGGTTGGCCTGGACAATCAGGTCGATGGCGCTGGCGATCTGGGTTCGCATCGCCTTCAGCGGCAATTCGAACCCGGACATCATGATCATGGTTTCCATTCGGGCGACCGCGTCGCGCGGTGTGTTGGCGTGCAACGTGGTCAGGGACCCTTCGTGACCGGTGTTCATCGCTTGGAGCATGTCGAGCGTTTCGGGGCCACGACACTCGCCGATGATGATTCGTTCGGGCCGCATACGCAAGGCGTTGCGAACCAGGTCGGTCGCGGTAACTTGCCCTTTTCCTTCAATGTTCGGCGGACGGGTTTCCAGGCGGACCACGTGGTCCTGTTGTAATTGGAGTTCGGCCGCGTCTTCGATGGTCAACACGCGATCGGTGTTCGGAATGAAATTCGAGAGTGCGTTCAAAAGGGTCGTTTTACCGGAGCCGGTACCGCCGGAGATGACGACGTTCAATCGGGCCTTGATCGCCCCTTCCAGCAGCATGACCATCTCGGGAGTCAACGCCTTGAAGTCCAAGAGATTTTCTAATCGCAACGGGTTGGAGCCGAAACGACGAATCGAAACGGCCGCCCCGTCCAGCGCCAACGGCGGAATGATCGCGTTGAATCGGGAGCCGTCTTCCATTCGGGCGTCGACCATCGGACAGGTCTCGTCGACCCGGCGACCGACCTTCGAGATGATCCGGTCGATGATCTGAAGCAGGTGTTTGTTGTCGCGAAAGACGACGTCGGTTTTGGCCATTTTGCCCCCACGTTCCGCATAGACGTCTTTGGGGCCGTTGATCAAGATGTCGCTGATGGCCGGGTCTTTGAGCAACGCTTCGAGCGGTCCGTACCCGAACGTTTCATCAAGTACCTCGTCGATCAATCGCTCGCGCTCGTTCCGGTTGAGCATGGTGTTTTGCGAGTCGCACAGATGCTCGACGACCAAGCGGATCTCGCGACGCAACACATCCCCTTCCAACTCGCCGACTTTCGTCAGGTCGAGTTTGTCGATCAGCTTGCCGTGGATCCGTTGTTTAAGCGTTTCAAACGAGTTTTCGGCGGGCGCTGGTGTGGCGGTGGGCGTGGCGGTGTTATTCATGGTGGACAAAACGGGCCAATGGTGTGTGGTTTCTTGGGCGACGAAACGCCTGCCGAGAAAACGTCGGGCGACGAAGCGTCGGGCCAAGTGAAATTTTTACCGGTTCTCAAATCGGGATCTTTTTCCCCGAAACTCGGGGAATGGAACCCTGTCGAAAGCATAGCTTATTGATGCGAGAGAAGCCGGAATTTTCGAGACCGGCAATGAATACCCGAAGGGAGCGAATTGATATTTAAGGGGGGGGATCGGTCCGACTACTGTGGGTAGCGAAGCCGCGAGTTTCAAGGCCGGTTGGCGGGGTTGGTGTGATTATTTTGAGGTTAACAGGATCAAGAAGGCCGTTTTGGTGGATTTGCCGTTTTGGCCCGGATATACTTGAGGTAGGAATAAGTAGCCATTGATTGTCGGCGTTTTTCACCCCGGAAGTTTCTTCGAAAGTTTCCCCGGCAGAATCCGGAACTCTCATGGATTTCAAACGACTCGGCCGCAATTTGCTTCGGTACTTGGCGATCTATTGCGTTTTTGGGATCGTCGGGATCGTTTTCTTTCTTGTGCCGTGGCTCCGCTCGCGTCGGTCGGATCGGCCTGAGGCGTAACCATTGTTTGACCTCGCGTTCCCCCTCTTCGCTTCCTTCCAAGCTTGTTTTTCGCGAAGCACTTCGCTAGAGTAAAATGCGTTCCCATTTGAAAATGGCACGTTCCTTCACGTCGAGCCGGCCTGTTTTCCTGAAGGGTAAGCAGGTGGCGACTCGCAATTTCAAGTTGGAATAGGTCTAAAAGCTATCTTTGGTTATTTCACCTTTGCCCCGTTCCCCGGTCCCGCAAGCGCGTTTGATGTTGACACTTTGGAAATGGTTTCGTGTTCTTTTAGAACGGTTGTTGGTCGTCTGGCTGATCCTGCTGTCATTGCTGGCACTGGTATGGCCCCGTTGGTTCGGGACCACGATCGATCCGTTTGTCGAGAGTCGTTTCCTTTTGAACGGCATCATCGCGGGGACGATGTTTGCGATCGGGGCCCTGCTGCCACGCGACGAGGTCCGGCAGGTTTTCCGACGATGGCCAACCGTTCTGGGCGGCACCGCGGTTCAGTATCTTTCCATGCCCTTGTTGGCCTATGGCATCGCAGTCGGATTTGGTTTTGAAGGGCCCTATCTGACCGGAATCGTCATGGCCGGATGCGTGCCGGGGGCGATGGCATCGAATGTCCTGTCGCTGGCCGCGCGGGCCAATGTGAGCTATTCGGTCGGTTTGACTGTCTCGGCGACCCTGCTTTCGCCGATCATGGTCCCCTTGGCAATGAAGTTGACGCTTGGTCAATGGGAGTCGTTTTCGATCTTCGATACCAGTTGGATGCTCTTGATGACGGTCGTCGGCCCGGTTTTGTTGGGATATTGGCTTTCCCGAGCGAGTCGCCTCTTCGAAACGGCGGCCCGGAATCTGGCCCCGGTGATTGCGAATCTCTCGATCCTTTGGATCATCGCCGTCGTGGTCGGTTTGAACCGTGAACGTCTCACGCAGTTTCACGGCTGGTTGATCGTTGCCCTGTTGATATTGAACGTCGCCGGGTACTGCGCCGGTTTTCTCGGCGGGAGTTGGATGCGATTACCGACGGGGATGCGACGCGCGCTGACGCTGGAAGTCGGGATGCAAAATGCCGGGCTGGGGACCGTGTTGGTATTGAAACTTTTCGGCGACCGGCCGGAAACGGCGATCCCGACGGCGATGTATACGTTCGGTTGCATGTTGACCGGCACTGTTTTGGCGCGGTGCTGGGCCGAATGGGGCCGCGATCAGACCGATTCCGAATAGGCGTAGCCGGTCGGTTTTTGTCAAACGCCGCAGGAAAAATCTTAAGAAGACGCTTCTTCTCGTCTTCTCGCAAAACGGTCGATTTCGCGATTGCTTTTGATAACCCCGCTGTAAACCTTCTGCTTACAAGGGGTGCCCTGATTGGTTTCGACCGATATGCGGGGGGCGGTCCGACGCGGTGTATCAATCCTTTTCTCATGGGATACCGCGTAAAATAAAAATAGGGCTGGTGGACACGAGCCTTTTCCCCACTTTTCGCCTCGAAGGAAGATTTTAAAAAAGGGATATCGAGAGGGCCGAGGGTAGGTGAAAAGGCTTGTAGTATTAATTTTTAGCAAACTAATGCTTTTTGCCTATTTTTTCTACGCTCACTAGTTGAAGGAGAATATGGCGGATTTATTAAAAAAATCGAAAAAACCTAGGCCATTTCTCCAGAGAAGCAAATGGGGGAGTCGAACTCCGAAAACCTCTGAAAATCTCGTGTTTTTTGGGAACCGAACCCCTAAAACGTGCTATTCCCCTCTGGTTAGGGAGGCAATTTATAAGTCTTTGAAGCCAAAGGGGTTAAAAACTTTTGTCGGGGGCGATTGACGGACCGCTTTGAATGGTTAAACTTCGAACACTCGTTCAAGATGTTGTGGTTCTATTTGAGTCTGACCACAATATCTAGGGGGTGAAGATGGTTTTACGCCTCTTTGGAGGGGTGTGTGTGGGGGCTTTTGGGGCGACCTTCGCCTTGGTCGAAAAAGGGGCTTTTCAGGAAACTTTTCGTTGCCCGTCTTATCCGGGAGAGGTGTGTCCTTTCCGACGTTTCAAAGCCAATAAAAACCGTTTGTTTTGGTTCGAGTCTGGTCGGCCGGTAATGCCGGTTTTCAGTGTGTCTTTTTTCACAAGGAGTCACGGCTGGGCCGGTTGAGGGGGGGTATGCAGAGGCGAGCAGTTTCCCGCTAAAAACAGGGGCAACCTCAACTCGACCGAGCAGAGGTGAGCAGAGGTGAGTTTGAGTCAGTGATATTTGATTAGGTTGGGCAGTTCATGCCCGGTGATTCGGAATTAAGTCAGGCGAATAAAATATATTGAGCAACCGTGTGGGCATTAAGTCGGTATGGAAACCACCGGTTCGGTATTGGAAGGAGCGAAACCATGGAAAAGGTCGATTTGAATACAAATAAAAAACTTGACATTGGAGGCGAGAGTGGGGGCCGAGAGGAGTCGCCGATTTCGCCCAAGCCGGGGCTGAGTATCCAGCCGATCTTCTGTCCGGTCGAGGCGGCCGATCCGTTCGAGACGACCGAATGGGATCTTCGTACCGCGTCGATCACTGGTGACAAGGGCGAAAAACTTTTCGAACAGACCGACTGCGAGATCCCGGCCGGTTGGAGTCAGTTGGCCACCAACGTCGTCATCAGTAAATATTTTTACGGTGAGAACGGCACCGCCGAGCGAGAGACGAGCGTTCGCCAATTGATCCATCGGGTCGCTCGGACGATTGCCGATTGGGGTGTCAAAGACGGCTACTTTGAATCGGCCGAAGAGGGCGAGACCTTTTATCGGGATCTGGCCTGGCTGTGTCTCCATCAACACGCCTCGTTCAATTCGCCCGTCTGGTTCAACGTCGGGCTGTACCACCAGTATGGTGTCAAGGGAGCGTCCTGCAATTGGAACTGGGACCCGGAAGTGGGCAAGGCGGTTCAGCCGGAAAACCCGTACGAATATCCTCAAGCGTCGGCCTGCTTCATCCAGAGTGTGCAGGACAATATGGAGGATATCATGGAGCTGGCCCGGAGTGAGGCGATGCTCTTCAAGTTCGGTTCTGGCACCGGCACCGACCTGTCGACGTTGCGATCGCATCGGGAAAAGCTGGCCGGCGGCGGAAAACCGTCGGGACCCCTTTCGTTCATGCGGGTTTACGACCAGATCGCGGCGGTCGTCAAGAGCGGTGGCAAGACGCGTCGCGCGGCCAAGATGCAATCGATCAAGGTCTGGCACCCCGATATCCTCGAGTTCATCGAGTGCAAGGGGAAGGAAGAGGAAAAGGCGCTCCTCTTGATGAGAGAGGGTGGCTACAACTACGAGCAGGCCTACAATTCGATTCTTTTCCAAAACGCCAACCTTTCGGTCCGGCTTTCGGACGATTTCATGGAGGCGGTCGAGAGCAAAAAGTCGTGGACGACCCGTTGGGTCACCGATCCGACTCACGAGGGACCGACCTATCAGGCCGACGAGCTGATGAGCAAGATGTCGGAGGCGACCTGGCGCTGCGGCGATCCGGGGGTCCAGTACGACACGACGATCAACCGGTGGCACACCTGTCCGAATTCGGGACGGATCAACGCGTCGAACCCGTGTAGCGAGTACATGTTCATCGACGATTCGGCCTGTAATCTGGCGAGTATCAACTTGATGAAGTTCCGCGCCGAGGACGGGACGTTTGAGGCCGACCGGTTCAAGGCGGCCTGTCGACTGGTTCTGATTGCCCAGGAAATTTTGGTCGATCATGCCAGCTACCCGACGCAAAAGATCGCGTCCAACAGCCATCGGTTCCGTCCGTTGGGCCTGGGTTACTCGAACTTGGGCAGTCTTTTGATGGCCAACGGCTTGCCGTACGATTCGGACGAGGGACGGGCGATCTGCGGCGCGGTGACTGCCTTGTTGCACGGCACGGCCAACCTGACCAGTGCTGAGCTGGCCGCGGTCAAGGAGCCGTTCGACGCTTACGAAGAGAACCGAATTCCGATGCTTCGCGTCATGCAGCGGCACCGCGACTATGTCGAGCGGATCGAGCACGGTCCGGCCTATCTTAAAGATGCGGCGTTGGACCTGTGGGACCGGGTGGTCGCCGCCGGACATCGGGACGGATTCCGCAACGCGCAGGTGACCGTCTTGGCGCCGACCGGCACGATCAGCTTCATGATGGACTGCGACACGACCGGCATCGAACCGGACATTGCGTTGGTCAAGTTCAAGCAGTTGGCCGGCGGCGGGCTCTTGAAGATGGTCAATGGGACCGTCCCGCTAGGGCTCGAGACGCTCGGCTACGACAAAGAGACGATCCGATCGATCATCGCCCATATTGAAAAAGAAGGGACGATCGAAGGAGCGGCCGATTTGAAGGACGAGCATTTGCCGGTGTTTGACTGTGCCTTCCAGGCCGAGGGGGGAACCCGATCGATTTCGTGGATGGGCCACGTTCGGATGATGGGGGCCGCGCAGCCGTTTATCTCCGGGGCGATTTCGAAGACGGTCAACATGCCGTCGGACAGTACGGCCAACGACGTCAAAAATGCCTATACGGAAGGCTGGCGGATGGGCTTGAAGGCGTTGGCCATCTATCGCGATGGTTCGAAGGGGGGACAGCCGCTTTCGGTTCAAAAGAAGGAAAAGAAAAAGAAGAAAAAGGTGGTCGGCGCCCCGCGACGCGAACGGTTGCCCGATACCCGGCCGTCGATCACCCACAAGTTCAGCATTGCCGGTCACGAAGGGTATCTCAACGTCGGCCTTTACCCGGACGGCCGACCGGGCGAGTTGTTCATCACGATGGCCAAGGAAGGAAGTACGATTGGCGGCTTGATGGACTGCTTCGGCACGAGCGTGTCGATGAGTTTGCAATACGGTGTGCCGCTTGAGGTGTATGTGAAAAAGTTCTCGCATACCCGCTTTGAGCCGATGGGGCATACGAAGAACCCGGACATCCGGATTGCCAAGAGTATCGTCGACTACATCTTCCGCTGGATGGGAATCACTTTTATAAGCGGCTACCGAGAAGCCAACGGAGGAGCGCCTTCGACCAGCTCGCCGTCATCCGGTGGAAAGTCAAAAACGGGTTCGCAGGTGGACGAATCCGAGTCGCAGCCTACCTCCACGAAGGCAGGTAGGCCGAATCCGGGTCAAGGAACGGCCGCCCAATCGACGACCTCCACCAACAACGGCTCGGGTACGAACGGCTCTGGATCTAACGGTTCGGGTTCTAATGGCTCTGGCGGGAACGGCTCGCCCACGGCCTCGGCCTTGTTTGATGTTCCTGCCGCGACGGAGGAAGGGACTTCTTCGGGCGTTTCCCTGTTGCGGAAGGCCAAGTCGAGCCTCTTGCCCGAATCGCCGGCCTCGGCGGGCAACCCGTTTGTCTCTCGAGAGGAACAGTTTGCCAATTTCCAAACCGACGCGCCTTCATGCGATTGTTGCGGTGCGATCACGGTTCGCAACGGGAACTGTTACCTCTGCTACAACTGCGGGGCCAGCATGGGCTGCTCCTAAGTCCGGTTCGTCGCAGACTACTTGATAGTGATTTTTTAAACCACCCGGGACCAACTAAAGTCCCGGTTGGTTTTTTCATTAAAGGTTGAAAAGGGAACTATTTCCTTGAAAAAGGAGGTTTACCGACCGATTATCTTGTTTCGCCTAGGATCGGTAGCCAAGGTGAAGGGGTTTATGGCGGCAAAAAACACCCCCGCGGCGCCGACGGGTCGGTCTGGACCAGTTGGATTCGTTGGGGGACCAAGAACGTCCAGCCGGAGGAGACGCAACGCCAGGAGTTAGCAATGGTCTGGTCATAATAGGTGGGTGGCTTGTCAATGGATAGTAGGGCCATTCTCCTTACTTTACCCCTTTTCTGAGCGCAATCGATCCAAACGGCTCGGTTTGCCTTTTCTCGTCACCAAATAGGCCGTTCGGTTTTACTTCTTCTTGCAAATTTGGGAATTTCTAGATACGCTGAAAGTAGTAAAAAAGGGTCTTTTCTGTCGTTGTGCTGGTATCGGGTCAGATTGGGTGCCACCAGGTTCCGGGAATCGGTTCCTAATTGAATCGGGAATTTTCGATTTTCAAGGAAGGGCAGCCATACAGAATATCAGAGCCAATGAGTTAATTTTTCCGCTTCGTCGAGCCAAGGGGAACTTGCCTTTTGGGCCGGAATGAAATGAAGTTCTTCTTTTGGTAAACTTGATGATCAACCAGTTTGCCAAGGGAATTAGGGCCGGTTAGGAAACTGGTCGGTGGGGAAGCGGGCGTGTGAAAGGCCCTTGCGGTGGGTGTTTTTTCTTTTCGATAGTCTCATCTCGTACCATCGTTGCAGGTTCCGTTTTCGAGCTTCTTTTGCGAGGAGCTTTTTGATGTGGTCTTGGCTGGCGAGTGAAAAAGCGATCCAGCGATAAAGGCCTCGGAAGAGGTGTAGAAAACCGAGGGCGTCAAAACAAACCAAAGGATTTTTTATAATACCCGTTCGGATTGCGACGCAATCAAAGGTCTCTTTTGGTGATTTCATGCCGAAAAGGCTGTCGATAAGCAACTGACCGGAAACATGCCACTATGTTGATTTCGTCACCGGAAGCCTTCCTCGAAGCTCTTGAAAAAAGCCGCCTGCTAACGCCGCAGCAGATGGACGAGGCTCGCGATGTGACGCTTCTCACCGACGACTTTCAGCAGATGACCCAGATGTTTGTCGATCAGGGGATTCTGACCGAGTGGCAACTCTCGCAACTTCTGGCCCATAAGAAGACGTTCTTTTTGGGGAACTACGTGTTGCTTGGCCTGTGTGGTCGAGGCAACATGGGGAGTGTCTTTCTGGCCCGCCATACCACGATGAATCGTCAGGTGGCGATCAAAGTCCTTCCCAAGAAGGTGGGGAAGAATCCTGAATTTCGCGAGCGTTTTCTTACGGAAGCGCGGGCCAGCGCTTTGTTGGATCACCCTAATATCGTCCAGGCATTCGATGTCGATAAAGAGGGGGACCGGTACTTCATCGTGATGGAGTACGTGCCCGGGTATACGCTCGAAGATTGGGTTGAGTTGGAAGGGCCACTCGATTTGGGTTGTGCTGTCGATTTCATTCGTCAGACCGCCGCCGGGCTGGCCCACGCCCACGGGCGGAACATGATCCACTGCGATATTAAACCGTCCAATCTTTTAGTGAACGAGCAGGGCGTTTTGAAAATCCTCGATATGGGGATGGCACGCCTGATCAACACGGATTCGCAAGGGGACGACTCCTCCACCCGACGTGACGAGCGGATTCTCGGCACGGTCGATTACATGTCGCCGGAACAGGCGATTCAAGGTCCGAATTTCGACCATCGAGCTGATATCTATTCGCTTGGGTGTACGTTTTACTATCTACTGACGGGGCGTCCCCCGTTTGCGCAAGGGACGCTGACCCAACGAATTCTGATGCATCAGACCGAGATGCCGGTCGACCCGCGAGAGTTATGTTCCGACATTCCGCAAGAGTTGGTCGACGTTTGCATGAAGATGATGGAAAAGGATCCGGACGATCGTTTTCAAAACGCGGAAGAGATTATCGAGGCGTTGCCCAAATGGAAGTCGCCCCGTCCGATCCCCGAAGAAAGAATGTATTCCTATGAACCGGCCGATGAAGTCGCCCCGTTTGCGCCGGAGCCGGAACCGGTCGATCCGGCGCTCGAAGCGTCGTTAGGGCCTCCGGTCGAGAATCCGCTGGAGTCGATTGTGCCGACGACCGAGGGGCCGGCGATCGAGAAATTTTCGAAGCACCAAACCGACTGGAGTGATGAAAAGCGGTTGACGGCCATTTTAGGTGGGATTATCGTCACGGCGGTCGGTTTTTTAGTCATCTTGATGTTGGTCTTCCTGTTTATGCCGGGGTCTTCAGAGGAAGAAACGGCGTCGAGTTCGGAAGCCGGTGCGCAGGTCACTTCGGCGGAGTCGCCCCCTTCGGACGAATCCGTCCTGGAAAAAGAAAATTCGGGCGAACGAGGCGCATTGGATGCTGGAGCAAAGGCCCCTTCTGTCAAAGATTTAGAGGAAAAAGCGGCCTCCACGAAAAAAGAAGTTTCCTCTGCGGTTTCGAATCCGGCGCCGTTGCCGAACGAAAAAAAGGAACCGCTCGAGGAACTGCCGGAGCGATTTTTCGAGTTCCCGACTTATTTTCAACTTCACACCTACTTCCTAAGCGATACCCTTATCGGCATGTTGATTCCTCGGAAAGGGGAAAAGGTCGAGGTGGAGCTCGTTGGGGGAGATTTGGTTTTGGGAAAAAAGAGCGGTTTTGAACTGATAGCCCAACCGGATGGAAAGAAATGGGTGGTTCACCTGACCGATAAAGACGGTCGAAGCAAAGAAGTGGCCTGTTTTGGCCTGGCAGCCGCCTTTGGTCGTTATCGATTGCTTTTCTCTTGGCTCGAATCGGGAGGTCTCGAACAGCGTACCGTTTTGCGTGATACGCTCCTCAAGGTTCGTGTCGGGTCGGAAGAGCGTTTGCTTCCGTTACGACGTCCTCGTTCGATGATGCCGTTGAAAATCGATCCGCTTGCCGAGTCGTTGGAAAGTGCTTTTACGCCGGAAAGCAATCTTGAAACGGGCGTCCTTCGTTTGGAATTAACCGGTTTCGAAGGACCTTTAAAAGCGTCTTTTGAAAAAGGGAAGGTGTTGCGGCCGGGCGAATCGTTGAAGTTGACGCTTGATACGGGAATGCAAGCGAAAATGGTCCTGGATGCCAAGTATGAGGTCAAGGAAAAGCAACGTTTTCTCAAAGTGACAGGACGCTGTAGCTTCGAAAATCCTTTCGGCAACAAGATGATTTTTCCCTTTCCGGCAGCAGGCTACGAATTGGAGCGGCATTCGAAAAAATGGAAAACCGAATTGGCTTCGATATCCAAGCGGATTCTCGTTATCAAAAGAAAAATCGAGGCGAATCAAGATCCCCAAAAAGATGTGGAGTTGAATAAACAGCTCAAAGGGTTTCAGGATTTTAATCGGGAGTGGAAAAAGTTGGAAAAAATTCTGGGGGATAAGTCCGGTTTGGGGACGCTGTATTTTCGCGAATATCTCGATTTGAACGGGGTGGAAGTCGACCTGAACGACGCGAGGGTCGATCCGGAAGAGCTTAAGGACCAAGAGGACTCGAAGTGAAAACGGGAGGGCGGTGAAGGGGATGGGTGACGTGACTGATTCTACGGCGAAATCCGCCCGCGAGAAAGACTCCTCGGAAAGCTCGAAGCTTCGTTCGTTTGAGTTGTCGGACGCCTTCCTTGGTTTTGTCGAGCAAAATCCCGACGCGATCGTTTTGACCAATCTGCAAGGCAAGCCGTTTTATGCCAATAAGCTTGCCCGACGACTTCTGGGGTTGAAATCGGGCGATCCGGTCAAGCTCGGTCTGCGCGACTATCATGCCGAAAAGTTTTGGATCGAACTGCGTGACGTGGCCGTGCCGGCGGTAAAACGGACGGGGTCTTGGTCGGGGCGAGGAAAAATCGTCAGCCCGCTTCATTCCGATCCGGTCAACATCGAGACGATCATCACGCTCATCCGCCACTCGAAAACGAATCAGCGGCTCTGTTTGGCGTTTACCTATCGTTCTTGCGGTCATCTGTTGCGCATGGAGCAGTCCCTGGTCGAGACCGAGACGCGGAAGAACACCATTCTCGAATCGTCGTTGGACCCGATCATCACGATCAACCATGAAGGGGTGATTACCGAGTTCAATCAGTCGGCCGAGCGGGTCTTTGGTCGAAAGCGGATGGAGGTTCTCGGCACCAAGCCGTCGGAGATTCTTTTCCCGCCTGCCAAGATTGGTCGTTACCAGAATCGGATCGACCGTTACCTTGACGCGGGCGAGGGCTCGTTGTTGAGCAAGCGGACGGAGGTCGTTGCCGTTCGTTCCAGCGGTTTGCCGTTTGAGGCCGAGTTGACCATGTCGATGGGCTATGAACGGGGTCGGCCGGTGATCACTTTTTTTATCCGCGATATCAGTCGGCGCAAACGGGCCGAAGAGGCTCAGCGGCGTTATGCGAAGGAGCTGGAGCGTTCGAACCAAGAGTTGGAGCAGTTCGCCTATGCGGCATCGCACGACTTGCAGGAACCGCTTCGAAAAATCCGTACCTTTGGTGATCGACTGCGGCGTTCATGCGAGGAAGTGCTGGACGACAAAGGAAACGACTGTTTGAATCGAATGCAAAACGCGGCCGAGCGGATGCAGGATTTGATTCAAGGGTTATTGACCCTTTCTCGCGTGACGACCAAGGGGATCGATTTCGTGCCGGTCGATTTGGGGAAGGTTGTTCGAGAAGTGATGGCGGATCTGGAGATTCCAATCGAGAAGACCGACGCCCAGATCGAGTGGGTGAAGCTTCCGACCATCGAGGCCGATTCGATGCAGATGCGCCAGCTTTTCCAGAATTTGCTGGGAAACGCGATCAAATTTCAGGAGAAAGGGAATCGACCGGTTATCAAAATTTCGTCCCGGTTGGATTCCGATTCTTCCTTTCTTAACCCGGTCGGCATTTCGAAAAAAGATTATTATCAGATCACCGTCGAGGACAACGGGATCGGTTTTGATGAAAAGTACCGCGATCGGATTTTCGACGTCTTTCAGAGGCTTCATCCTCGCGACGTCCACAAGGGAACGGGGGTCGGGTTGTCGATTTGTCGCAAGATCGTGGAGCGACACGGCGGAAGCATTGAAGCGAAAAGCCAAGAAGGCGAGGGAGCCAAGTTTTTGATTCGGCTTCCCGTCGCCCATCGTTAAGGAGTCTGACGTTGTCTGAAAATTCCGCTTACACGATCCTCTTGGCCGATGACGATCCGGACGATTGCCTCTTGTTTTCCGACGCGATGGAAGAGGTCGGACTTGCGCATCAAATCAAAACGGTTCACGACGGCGAGGCGTTGTTGGACTATCTGGGCGCGTGCAATCGATATGAGGAAGGCCGTTCTTATCCCCGGCCCGATCTGATCCTCTTGGACTTGAATATGCCCAAAAGGGACGGTCGCGAAGCGATTCGAATGATCAAGGAGGATCGGCAGTTGCGCCGGATTCCGATCGTGGTTTTGACGACCTCGGTTTCCGAGAGCGATATTGTTCGGGTGTACGAAGAAGGCGCGTCGAGTTTTCTGACCAAGCCGACCTCTTTCGACGGGTGGATCGAGCTGATCCGACTGATTGATCAATACTGGTTCGGTCTGGTTCACCTGCCTCCTTGGAAATAAGGCCCTTTTGGTCCGGGCGATTATTGCATGCAAGGGCAAGGCTCTTGCACGAAGAAACGCTTTTTCGCTATAATGGCCGCAGGCGTTCCCGTGGAGTTTTCCCCACATGGTTTTGGACGCCATGGTGAACCGTCGAAGAGAAGGCGGTTTTTTTCTTTGGGTTTTTCAGGAAAGCGTAGAGTAATGAAATATCGACCCCTTGGAACTTCGGGAATTGAGGCGTCGACCGTGGCGCTGGGCGCTTGGGCGATTGGCGGGGGCGAGCTCTGGGGCAACGCGACCGACGACCAGAAGTCGATCGAAACGATTCGTGCCGCCGTCGACGCGGGCGTGAACCTTATCGACACGGCCCCGGCCTATGGGTACGGTCACAGCGAGCAGATTGTCGGTCAGGCGATCAAAGGGATTCGCGACAAGGTCTTCGTCGCTACGAAATGTGGGCTTTGGTGGGAAGACGAGCGGGGCGCGTTTTATTGTAAATTCGATGGTCGCGACATGCGGGTCTGTCTCGAACCGGAAACGATTCGCATCGAGGTCGAGAACAGTCTCAAGCGGCTCGACATTGATTGTATCGACCTTTATCAGATTCATTACGCGTCGTTCCCGGACAACGAAACGCCGATTGCCGACACGATGGGCGCTTTGATGGACCTCAAGGCCCAGGGCAAGATTCGCGCGATCGGGGTTTCGAACGCGACGCCGGAAGATCTTCAAACCTATTTGGCCCATGGCGAAATTTCGACCAATCAGCCGCGCTACAGCATGTTGAACCGGGATATCGAAAAAGATATTCTTCCGTTTTCGATCGAAAAAAACGTCGCGACGTTGGCCTATATGCCGTTGGAGCAGGGGCTCTTGACCGGCAAGGTGACGATGGAGTCCGAATTCAAGGAGGGCGATTTCCGAACGAACTACGATTGGAATTTCTGGTTCAAGCCGGAAAATCGACGCCGAGTGATCGACATGTTGGCCGGGTGGACCGAGCTGACCGAGAAGTACGGTTGTTCGCAGGCCCAGTTGACCATCGCCTGGACGTTGGCGCAGCCCGGTTTGACCCACACGCTTTGCGGCGCGCGGCGCATCGATCAGATTGTCGATACGGCACAAGCGGCCGATATCGATTTGGCCGAGGAAGATGTCGCGAGGATTCGCTCCGACGTCGAAGCGTTGGGCCAGCCGCAGTAAGACAATTGACCGCTCTTCACGAATGAGCAAATCGATTGCCGTTCGGCGATTTGCAAGCAGAGACGAGAGAGAAAAGGGTTTTCCATTTTTTTGGACCCTTTTCTCTTTTTTTGTTTCTGACGAAAGGGAGACGAAAGGGGATCGCCCGTTTTCTTATTCGGGAATCTTATTGGTGTTTACTTTGGAAATGACCCGGTCGGTCAAACCTGTTTGGCCCTTTTTCCGGCCTCCCGTTGGTCGGCCTCGGTTCATTAGCTGTGCAAACGTCAATGAAAGGCGAAACCGTCATTTCGTTTTCATCTACCAAAACTTCAACGGCCCCGTCGCGTCCGGTGTGCAAAACCTGGGCCCCTTCGTTGCGATAGATCGTTTCGACGTCGGTCGCCGGGCGGTTCGGGCTTCCACTGATCAGCGCCCAACGCGGGCAGGCTTTTTGGGCCAGGCCGTTTGGGTCGCTCTGTTTGCTGCCATGATGGGGGATCAGCAGCAGCTCGCACGGTAACGTGGCCCGTTTCAACGCCGACTGGAGTCCGGGCGGTTCCAAGTCGCCGGTCAAAAGGAATCGTCTCTCGTGACACGTGATTTGAAGGACGATACTCGTGGCATTGGAGTTGTCGGTTTGGGTGGCGAAGTCGGCCGTCGGGTGAAGTACTTCGACGATCGCGTCGGCTCCCACGTCAAGTCGGTCTCCGCAGGTCAGCCAAGCAAGCGGCACGTCGGCATTCCGGATCGCTTTGCGCAAGGCCCTCAGTGCCGGGCTTTGGTCGACGCGGTCGAACATCGAGGGCGGAGCGTAGATTATCCCGACCGAAAACCGCTCGAGGATACCGGGCAAGCCGTTGAAGTGGTCGGCGTCGGGGTGGGAGACGACGATCGCGTCAAGGTGAGTGATCCCCTTTTGCCAAAGCGCCCCGGCGGTGATCTGCGCGGCCCGCTCGGGTGAGGAAAACGCGCCGCAGTCGTATAGCAGGGTTTTGCCCGAAGGGAAATGGATCACGGTTGCGCCGCCGTGACCGACCGAAAGGAAATCGGCTTCCCAACGCCCCGATCGATTTGGATACAACGAGGCGGCCAATCCGACACTGATCCATGCGGCCAGAATGGCGACGGCCCAGCGGGTGGGCGGCCGAAAACGAAACGGGACGATCACCGCCAGACCGAGCAGATAAAAACCGATCAACCACCAGTCCGACGGTCCCGGAACCCAACAGTAGGCGCCGGGGATCTGTTGGCCCACGTCGATTCCCTTTTGAAGCAAGCCGAGGTTGGTGTCGCAGACGAGCGCCGCGAGAACGGCCAGAGGAGGGAAAACGGCCCCGAATAAAAGGACGAGGAATCCGGAGGCCAATGCCAGGGCGGTCGGGAGCCAAAGCAGGGTGTTCAGCGGAACGCCGATGGGCGAGAAGAGGTGGAACCGGGCCATGGTCAACGGCATGATGGTCAGCCAAACGACCAGACTGACGCGGAACAATCCCCAGGCCGACCGGCCGACGTTTTTGGCCCATGAGAAATACCACGGGCGATCCCAGAGCACCTCGGGCAGTTCGGTCTCGCTTGCGGTAACGAGTTTTCGTTGGACGCTTAGCCAGACCGGTTCCCACTGGATCAACGCGGCGACGGCCAGAAAGGAGAGTTGGGTTCCAACCCGAAACAGCTCGGCCGGGTTGATGGCCAAGACGACCAGTCCGGCGGCCGCCAGCGAGTTAAACGGTCGAGGCGGTCGATGAAAAAACCAGCTTCCGCAAAAGACGAGGACCAAAATGGTCGCGCGGATGGCCGGAGGCCGGTTGCCCGTGAGGATCGTGAATCCGATCGCGATCGTTCCGGCCAGCAGGGCCGCCGTGCGAGGCGAAACGGGCAGCCCTCGCATCACGATCAAAAAGAACCAGACCAGCATTCCCACGTGCAGGCCGGAGATCACCAGGAAATGGATCGAACCGGTCCGTTGGAAGGCGTCGATCGTCTCGTGCTCGAGTTCCTCCCGCGCGCCCAAGAGCATGGCCGAAGCCAAGGCGACGTGGTCCGAATCGAGATGGGTTTTGAGAATCGATAACGCTTCGGCCCGCATCGAGGCGATCCGGCGTCGAGGGTTCCACCACGTTCCTCGGTCGATCACCGTTACACAGTCGGGGTAGGCGACGCGCACTTGAGCAAGCGTTCGGCGGAGTCGTAGAATCTTGTCCCACGACGGCTCGGCCGGATTGCGTGGAGGAGAAGGACGCGAGAGTTTTCCGAAAATACGAATCCGATCACCCGGTTTGACGTCGAGAAGATGGCCCGAGACCGAGACGGCGGCCCGACCGGAGGCGGGAATCCAGTCGGCCCGGTCGCGAAGAGCCACGGCGCGCACCGAGAATCGGGTGCGGTCGTATTCGGGGATCAGACGGAGCGGATCGCGTTTGGTGACCGGATGGACGTTCGGCGTTTCGAGGACGATCGCTTCGAGGCAAACGGGCCGCGGTTCGTAGGTGGCGAACCGGCTCAGATTATCCGCCTCGAATCGGGACCAATGCAGTTGATGCCAACTTCCGGCGACCGACGCTACCGCGAAAAGGAGGACGAGGCCCGCCCGCCGAGCCTTTTTGCAAAGGTACAACCAGAGCCAAGTCACTCCTCCCAGAAGGGCCATACTCCACCAGGCGGCAAGCGGGAGGGAAAACCATCGGTCGGCGAGGATTCCCAGCACGACGGCGACCAGGACGAGGACCAACGGATGGTAGCTCGGTTGTCGGGGAAGCTCGCAGGGGCGTGTTTCCTGGTTGGGGTTGTCGTGAGGCGGCCGGTTCATTTTTACCAAAGCGCAGGTTTCAACAGTGTCGTTCAATCGTTCCTCTTTATTAAACCCGAGTCGTGCCGTTAGAAAAAGTGCCGGCGGCGAGAAGAAGGCCTTTTTTTAGGTGAAAAAAAGGTGTTTTGAAAAAAAGGTCCGAAACTTCAATTGGCTTGACGGGTTGATTTTCGCGGGACGAGTCTTTTGAAACCTTTTGGATGCTTTTACCGAGGCAAGGGGGGGCACGCAGAGGGCTCGGCTTGAGTTTTTTT
Source organism: Thermoguttaceae bacterium (assembly GCA_963674475.2). Taxonomy (GTDB): domain Bacteria; phylum Planctomycetota; class Planctomycetia; order Pirellulales; family Thermoguttaceae; genus CAXXFQ01. The sequence continues at coordinate 299,376 of CAXXFQ010000008.1, forward strand.
CCGGCGTGCGATACAATCCAGACGTTTCCAGGAAGAAGTTGCCTACCCCCCGCTCCAGTATCCCCCTTGCCTCTTGTTATCGCCCTGTCGGGAAGCCTCAGGCGTTTTTTTGGTTTATTTTCCCGTGTGGTGTTTTGTGGGCAGATTGTGGGAAGGAATTGACTATATGGTTTGGACCCCGCGCCGCGCCCGTATTTCTCGCTCCGTTTTTTGCAAAACCGATCGGTCTTTCGGTTGGCTTCTCTTGTTAACGGGGATCATGCTCCCGGTTTGCGCGTTGGCCGATTCGCCCGAATCGCAAAGCGGCGCGGCGATGCGTCAATCGGTTTCGGAAGCCAAACGGCAGTCCGGTGTCGATCCGTCTGTCGGGGCGACCTCGTTTCGGGTCGAGAACCGAATTTATGTGGGCAGTGAAAAACGGCCCCGATTCCAGAGCGTGACCCTTTTCGACCAGGGGCGAATCTTCGACTACCTCGACGAACCGAGGGAAGTGACCCTTTTCGATCAGGCCAATCGGCGTTTCGTTTTGCTCAACCTGCAAAGCAAGATCAAGACCGAGGTTTCTACCGATCTGATCGATCAGGTGATGGGCAAGCTGACGAATCATTACGCGGATGAGGACGACCCCTATCTTGAGTTTTTGTACCATCCCGAATTTCAAAAACGGCTCGATTCGTCCAGCGGGGCGTTTCTTTTCGAGCACCCGAGGATGAGCTACCGCGTATATGGAAAGCCGTTGGGGCCGGAAAAAAAGTCGATCGTCCACCGATATAGGGTTTTTGCCGATTGGTACGCCAAGCTCAACACGTTTTTGCGTCCCCAAAGTCGGCCGCCGTTTGCCCGGTTGATCGTCAACGAGCAGATCGAGCGGCAGGGGTGGATTCCGACGAAAATTCACCTGACGGTCACCCCGAAAACCGGTCTGACGGCGCCGACTTCGCGACGGTCGATGCGAAGCGAACATCAGATCGCCCTTCGATTGAGTGAAGCCGATCTTCAGCGGATCGCCCAGACGGAAGAGTTTCTCTCGATTTTCAGCCCCGTCAGCTTGACGGAGTATCAGGAGGCGGTTTCCGCTCCTTGATTGCTTGGTTCGAAGTGTTTGGGGACAAGGAATCCCCTTCCGGTAAAAGCCAGACATGGGGAAGTTTTCTCTCGAATCGGTTGATCGATTTTTCAGAGCGGGTATGCTTAGATTACGTTCTCCGCTGGAATGACTGTTTTTGTGCGTTTGTTCAGGAGGTTCCAAGTCTCATGTCCCTTGTCTCGAATCCGTCGAATATTCGTCTGGCCATGGTGGGGATGGTCGAGGGGAACGGTCACCCGTACAGTTGGTCGGCGATCATTAACGGTAAATATAATTCCCAGGTGATGGCCGACTGTGGCTATCCGGTCATCCCGGAATATTTGGGGGCCGAGCCGAAAGAAAATCTGGGCATCGAAGGGGCCCGGGTGACTCACGTTTGGTGTGACAACCCGAAGGACGCCCAAAAGGTGGCCCGGGCGACCTACATCCCCAACGTGGTCGATCGGCCCGAAGCGTTGATCGGTCAGGTCGACGCGGTGATTATCCCGACCGACAAGGGGGGCGAGCACATCCGGCGGGCCCGACCGTTTGTCGAGATCGGCCTGCCCGTGTTTATCGACAAGCCGCTTTGTGACAAGGTCGACGATCTTCGGCAGTTCTTGGCCTGGAGCGAGGCGGGACGCCCGATCCTCTCGACCAGTTGCATGCGATACGCCAAGGAGTTTGTCGAAGCTCGCAAGGACGATTTTCGCGATATGGGCTCGTTGCGTCTGGTGACGATGACGATGTGCAAGAGTTGGGAGCGGTATGGGATTCACGCCTTGGAGGGGGTGTACCCGCTTTTGCCCAGCGGCGGTTGGGTTTCGGTCGCCAACACCGGAACCGAGATGGCCAACGTGGTCCATCTTCGTCATCGGGACGGCGTCGAGGTCGTTTTGCCGGTGATCGCCGATTTGTTTGGGGCCTTTGGCGTCATGAGCCTTTTCGGCACCGAGGGACACCGGTCGTTCACTTTTGCCGACACTTTTTTTGCGTTCAAGGCCCAATTGGTCGCCTTCATCGAGTATCTCAAGACCGGAGTCCGTCCATTTCCGTTCGACGAGACGGCCGAACTGATGAAGATGGTCATCGCCGGGATCCGAAGCCGCGACGAGGACGGGCGAACCGTCTTGCTCGACGAGATCGATTCAGAGTTGTAGCGTATTTCACGTAAGTATAGCGGTTTCCTTGTAGCTGGGGAGAAAAGTGGAAAATTGATAATCCCTTCCACCTCTTAACTTACAGCAACCATGGGAACTCCCCCCACGCCGGTGTGGCGCTATCGTTAACTGAAAACCGCTCTAGCGTGAATGGTTGGTAATCGCCGAGAGAATTTAGGTAAGTTTTTGCCTGCAAGGCTCCCCCTCCCCCCGGCTCTCGAGGTATAATTGAGGGCTGTTTGTGCCCCCCCTTCCCCGATCGCCTGGAGTGAGAGAGGGCAAACACGCTTGGGAGTTTCTCTCCCTCCCCAAAAAACGTGACAAATACCTCCTGCCCTGTTATTGGGGGGGTGTTTTGTCGCCGCACGCCGTTTATTCCTACTGAAGAACCAACGCAATGACCCAAATGACGACGCAGATTCTCGCCGACGCCGGAGTGATCGGAGCCGGAGGGGCCGGTTTTCCGACCCATGTCAAATTGGCCGCCCAGGCCGACACGGTCCTGATCAACGCGGCCGAGTGCGAGCCCCTTTTGCATAAAGACAAAGAGCTGCTGCGTGCCTATGCCGACGAGGTTTTGGCCGGGCTCGAGACGGCTGTCTCGATGGTTGGCGCCGGACGGGGCATTGTTGGGATCAAGGAAAAATACACCGATGTGATCGAGCTTCTCCGGCCGAAGCTCTCCGAGCGGCTCGAAATCGCCCCCCTTCGCGACGCCTATCCGGCCGGCGACGAGTTTACCCTCGTCTACGACGTCTTGGGCCGCGTCATACCGCCCGGCGGGATTCCGCTTTCGGTCGGCGCGGTGGTGATGAATGTCGAAACGGCGATGAACGTCGCGCGGGCCGAGCAGACGCCGGTCACGGAAAAATATCTGTCGGTCGCCGGAGCGGTGGCCGAGCCGGTGACGCTCCAGGTCCCGGTTGGGATCTCGTTGGCCGAGTGTGTGGCCGCCGCGGGTGGCCCGACGGTCGACGATCCGCACTACGTCATCGGAGGAGTCATGATGGGCTACCTCGAATCGGATCTCAGTAAACCGGTAACGAAAACGACCGGCGGCGTCATCGTCCTGCCCAAGGATCACGTCATGGTCCAGCGTCGGTTGCCCGACTGGCAGACGACCATGCGAATCGGCCGGTCGGCTTGCGATCAGTGCAGTTTTTGCACCGAGCTTTGCCCCCGTTACCTTTTGGGCCATCCGGTCGAGCCGCATCGGGCGATGCGAAGTCTCGGGTTCAACCAGGTGGGCCAACCGAACGTGATCGGGACGCTCTACTGTTGCGAGTGCAACCTGTGCAGTTTTTATTCGTGTCCCGAGGGGCTCGATCCGAAGGCGGTTTGCAGCGTAAACAAGGCCCGGCTCATGCAGGAAGGGACCCGCTGGGAAGACGCCCCGTTCTATCCGCGTCGAGCCGAGCTTCATCAGGAAAACCGCAAGGCGCCGATGGGTCGATTGATGCAGAAACTGGGACTGAAGGGTTTCCGAAACGTTGGGCCGTTGCGTGAGGAAACGCTTTCGACCGGGCGAGTCGGCATCAGCTTGAAACCGCATATCGGCGCGTCGTGCGAACCGGTTGTCGCCGTCGGCGATCAGGTCGCCCGAGGCACGTTGGTCGGCCGAGTGCCGGTACGAGACGGCAAACCGGCCTTGGGCGCCGCGGTGCACGCCTCGATCGACGGCAAGGTCGTTGACGTGACCGACGAGTTTATCTGGATTGAAAAATAACCTGCCTGCGAAAACCGGTTTCCGATCGTAAGTTTCCGGTTGCTAACGACAAAATAGAGAAAAAAATTTCCGGCCTGCCGGTCGGGTTATGGTGAAAAGAAGGAGTTCCCCTTTATGGCTATCCCGAAATCGTTGGGCGTCATCGAGTTTTCCAGCATTGGAGTCGGCTATCACGCCCAGGATGAAATGCTCAAGGCGGCCAGCGTTGAATTGGTCTTGGCCCGGACGATCTGTTCGGGGAAGTATCTGGTGATCGTCGGCGGCACGGTCAGTGACGTCGAGGCGGCAGTCGAGACCGGGCTCAAAGAGGCCGAAGACGCCGTGATCGATTATCTTTCCGTGGCCAATGTTCACGAAGGGGTTTTCCCCGCGCTGGGCCAGTCGGTTTTTTTGAGCGAAGACGAGGCGGACGCGTTGGGCATCATCGAGACGTTCAGCGGGACGAGCGTCTTGGCAGCGGCCGATGCGGCGGCCAAAGCGGCCCATGTCACGTTGTTCCGGATTCACGTGGCGATGGCTCTTGGCGGAAAAGGGCTTTGTCTGATGACCGGTTCGGTGGCCAACGTTCGAGCGGCGGTCGACGCGGCGGCCGAAGAGGTGCGACGTCGAGGGCTGTTGGTTTCCGAGGTGGTGATTCCCCGTCCGAGCAAAGAGCTTTTCGCCGACTTTATCTAAAACGAAAAGAGAGCCGGTTTATATAGTGGTGCGGTAGCACCGGTCCAGAAAATTTTTGGAAGGGGTTTTTAGGGGAAACCTTTCTTTAGAAAGGTTTCCCCTAATTCGTAAAATAGAGTAGTTTGTGGTGGTGTAAAGGAAAAGGAGCGACGGCTGTGCCGTCGCCTGTTTTATTAAATGAGGGGGGGACATTTTGAAAATTGTCCCCCCTCAAACTCCCCTTCAAAAACTTTTTGGACCGGGATTGCTTTGCAATCCCTCTTTTCTTTGTTGTCCTTTTTTCTGTTTTGCTTGTGCTGATATCAGCTTGCTGCCTAATAAAAAGGCCCTATTGAGACTCGCTCAATAGGGCCTTTGGTTTTTAGTTATCGAGAAAAGCCGCTTTTGGCTTTTCGACTATTTCTTCTTTCCGTTTCCGCTTTGGACCGGAACCGGACCGGTGCCCAATGCCTTCGAGTGACTCATCCACAATAGCGAGGGTGAGGCGATGAAGATCGAACTGTAGGTACCGATGATCACGCCGACCATCAACGCGAAGGCGAAGGAATGGATGCCCTGGCCGCCGGCGAAGTAGAGGATGACCACGCCGATCAACGTCGTGATCGAAGTCAACAACGTTCGGCTGAGCGTCTGGTTGATGCTCGTGTTGATCATGTCGGCCGTCAGGTTGGGCGACTTGCCTTTCACTTCACGAATCCGGTCGAACACGACGATCGTGTCGTTGAGCGAGTAACCGATGATCGTCAGGAACGCGGCCAGCACGGAGAGGCTGATCTTGAATTCGTCGATCATCAGGAAGCCCAAAACGTGAGCCAAGTAGGCACTCGCGGCGATCGCCCCGACGGTGATCAGCACGTCGTGAACCAAGGCGACGACGGCCGCCAGACCGAACATGACCCGTTGGAACCGAATCCACAAGTAGCCGATGATACAGATCAAACTGCCTAAGAGGGCCAGGATCGCCTTTTCCTGCATGTCGGAAGCCACGCGGCCGCCGATGCTGCTGGATGACGGGAAGAACGGGGCAGTGGCCAACTGTTTTTCAAGCGGCTTGATCAGCTTCGCATCAGCGTCGGCTTCGGGCAAGTTGATCGAAAGGACCCAATGGTCGTATCCCTTGGTATCGCCCGGCACGTAATCGTCGTTGGTCACCTCGAACGTGACGGCCGTCAGGTTTTGCTGCTTGAGGATACCCTGGACGAGCCCTTCGATATGTTCGTAGTCCAACGGGCGGAGGAAATCGAGATCGATTTTCATGCCGGTGGCTTCCGCTTGGCCTAAGAGGAGAACACTCAAATCGGTCGAGGCGACCAAGCTCGAGGGCGGCAAGTCGTTTCGCGACTGGGCGTCCGACTGGGGCGCTTCGGTTTTGGGCTTAGTCTCTTCGGCCGGTTTCGACACTTCCGGCTTGGTTTCCGTCGCCGGTACAGCGGCCGGTGCGGCCGTTTCCGGTTTGATGGCCGCGCCGCCGGAGACGGGAGTAACCGAGAACTTGGTCAACTTATTGGTTGCCAACTTTTCGCCGAAGATCGAGTGGATCTGGGCTTCGATCACGTCGGTGGCGCTTTTGCCTTCGTTCTTCGGATCGTTCGGGTCGATCTGTTCGGACGTATTGATGATGAACCGAACGCCCGGCTGTTCGCCCGTGATTTGGACGTCGCTGACGGCCAAGTCGCGGAGTTCGCCAAGGTTTTTACGAACTTCGGCGATTTTGATCGGTTCTTCGAAGAGAATTTCGACCGACTCACCACCGGTGAAGTCGATGTCGAGGATCCCCTTGCCGCGAGCGCCGACGCAGACGAGCCCGATGGAGATCAACAGAATCGAGAAGACGGCACCAGCTTTTTGAAGGCCGATGAAGTCGATATTGGTTTTTCGAAGGATACGCATCATCGTGAGCTTCTTAATCCAACGTTTTCGCTCGCCGATGTCGAACACCACGCGAGCACAGAAGATGGCCGTGAACATACTCAAGAGCACACCCAAGATTAACACGACCGCGAAGCCTTTGATCTGCGGCGTTCCGACCACCCAGAGGACGATCGCCGTGATCAACGTGGTCAGGTTCGCGTCGACAATCGTCGTGGTCGCGCGGGCAAAACCGTTTCGAATCGCCATTCGCAACGCGGCGTTCTTGGCCAGCTCTTCACGGATACGTTCGAAGATCAGCACGTTCGCGTCGACCGCCATACCGACGGTCAAGACCAAACCGGCCAAGCCAGGCAGGGTGAAGTCGGCCTTGACGGCGATCATGATGGCGAACAACAGAATCAGGTTCGCCAGCAACGCGCCACAGGCGACCAGACCGGCGAAGCGATAGTAGATTAACATGAAGATCAGCACGGCGATCAACGAGCCGAGGATGGCCCATTGGCCTCGCTGGATCGTGTCGGCACCGAGGGTCGGGCCGGTCGAAAGTTTGCTGATCGGGTTTTTCTTCAAGGCAGCCGGCAAGCTTCCCGCGTTGAGGACGTCGACCAAGTCTTCGACTTCCTGTTGAGTGAAAGTACCGGTGATCTCGCCCCGTTCGTAAATGGTGCTTTGGATCGACGGAGCCGAGTAAAGATAGCCGTCGAGGACGATGCCCAACTTGCGAGTGAATTCCTTGTTCACGCCGGTTGGCAGGTTGTCCCCGGTCAGGCCGCCGAACCGTCGAGCCCCGGCAGCGTTGAACGAGAAGTTGACGCACGGGCGTCCATACCGATCGATTCCCGGCGTCGTGTTGCTCAGGTAACCGCCGGTAACGTTGAAGACGTCGTTGACGACGAGGATCTCGGTTACTTCGCGATCGCCACGCTTGACCTGTCGGGTAGCAATCTCGTGGTAGGTGTTGAAGTTTTGTTCGCGACCGATGCGAACGGGGACCCACCAAGCCAACAGCTCCTTGCCGTCTTCACTGAGCACTTGGTTTGATTTGCTCTGACGGGCCAATTCGGCCAACGATTTGTGGTCGCGGTTATTGGCCAAGATGCGGAATTCGAGTGTTCCGGCACGCGAGACGTTTTTCTCGAGCCGTCGGACCTCGTCTTCACTGGCTCGCGGGATGGTGATTTCGATCTGTTTGGGGCCGTATTGGCGAATCGACACTTCACGCTGACCGCCCGGGTTGACACGAAGCTCAAGCGCGGTGATGAGCTTGGTCATGTCGACCTTCTTTTTCTCGGTCTCGGCCTTCTTTTCGTCTTTTTTCTCGCCGTCCTTGTCGGCCTCTTCTTTTTCCTGGTCGACCGGGACAGTCTCTTTCGCCTGGTCGAGCTTGGCGGCCTGTTCATCCAGTTCGTAGACCAGGATGACCCCACCGCTTAGGTCGATACCCAACTTGGGCGGCCAGCCGGTCGTGATGATGACCATTCCGGCGATCAGCGAGAAGAGGATCAGACCGACCTTCCAGCCGTATTCGGGCATGCGAATGCGTCGGGTAAACCAGCCGCCGAACCAGAACGGGACGATGAAGATTGCCAAGAACCCCAAGAAAAGGCCCAACTTCACGTACCAAGCGGTCGGGGGTTCCAAGGTTGTCAGTTCCGAAGCTTCCGACCAAGTCTGGCCGACCGAGTTGACGGCGAAGACCCGATAAAAATAGGTTGTCTCCGGTTGAAGCTTTTCGAGTTTGGTGGTGAAGTAGTTCGACCCTTTGGATTGTTCCTTGACCACTTCGTCCGTATGGTGATCCCAATTCGCTTGGACTTCTCCAACGTCGGTCTTGCCGTAGTAGACCTCGACTTTGAGATCTTTCCCGCCATTGGGGGAAACCTCAAAGACCAGTTTGGCTTGCGTGTCGCTCTCGGCGGTGACCTGGGTTGCTCCGACGGTCGGCGGGCCGGCCGACATGGCCGCGTTTTCTTCCGTCGCTTCCTCCGCGGCCCATGCCGGCATGGCGGACAGCAAGACCAGGGCGCAGACCGTGGCCATCACGGTTACGCCGAGACGTTTTCCTCGGAGAGGCCAATAGTTCGACATGGTAATCTTACTCCCTATTTCTTGGTTCGACATCCTTGTCGATCCCGTTCGGACAATCAAGGGTTGTCTAGTTTCGGTTGAATTATCCACTATTATGCGCCAAAAATTGGGGTCTGGAACCTAAAAAGGTTTTTCGAAAAGACCCGACGGCGCGGCGAGATAGATCCGTTTTCACCCCCCCGCGAAACTTGGGGTAAGACCAATCGACGGGGGTATCCATCTGTTATTCTTTACGATTCTTTTTCGTCACTCACCACGCGACTAACCGCGCCGAGCGTCATCCGCAACTTCGTGTTGGTCGATTCGTCGACCTTGATGGTCACCTCGTCGCTCTCGGTCGAGACGTTGGTCACGACGCCGTAGATCCCGCCAATTGTCACGACGCGATCATTTTTCTTGATCGTCTGCAACATTTGGGTCCGTTTGGCCTGTTCCTTGCGCTGGGGGCGGATCAGGAAAAAATAGAAAATCACGGCGATCGGGAGGATCAGCGTCAGGATACTGATGAGCGGATTTCCCTCAGGTTGCCCTGGGGCTGCTTCCTGGCTGAGTAAAAACCAAGCATTCCACAACGGGATATTCACGGATTGGACTCGCTTAATGTATAGGTTCGTGCGGCAAAGGGCCGCTTGGACGGGAAACGGTCTCTCGAACGGGGTCGTTTGGTTCACCGGAAACAAGATCCCCTAAAAGGGAGTCGGTTTCCATCGAGTGGGGTATAAAAATGTAGCTTCCCCCTCGGTGCGTGACCGCCGTTGTTTGGTCCTTTTTTGAAGAGAGAACCTCGGACCATAAACCCCTTAATATAGACATCCCCGCCGTAGGCGACAAGGGGCATTTGTCCCGTAACGTGTGATTATTGAATAGAAGAAATCCCCCAAGAGAGGGACCTCGCTTACCGAAGTCTCCTAATCGGAACATTCAGCAGGTCCCGTTGGTTTTCGTGTGGAGCAGGGGCTACTTCTAATCCCCTTTTTCTGTCTTATTGGCATTTTTGGCCCAGCCGATTTGTTTCTCTTGCAGGAACGCCATGAACCGGTCCTCGGCGATTGCCGCGCGGGCCCCGGCCATGAGGCGCTGGTAATAGGTGATGTTGTGGATCGAGACCAACGTCGGCCCGAGCATCTCTCCCGCCATGAAAAGGTGGCGAAGGTAACCTCGCGATCGGCGGCAAGCGGGGCAGGGGCACCCTTCTTCCAGGGGGCGGTCATCCCGTTGGAATTTCAGGTTGCGGAGTCGGATCGGCCCTTCGTCGGTGAACGCCTGGGCGTTGCGGCCGTTACGGGTCGGCATGACGCAGTCGAACATGTCGATGCCGCGGGCGATCCCTTCGAGCAGGTCGATCGGTTTCCCGACCCCCATCAAATATCGCGGTTTTCCGACCGGCATCGCCGGAACGGTCACTTCAATGGTCCGATACATCTCGGCGGGCGGTTCGCCGACACTAAGACCCCCCACGGCGTACCCGGGCAGGTCGAGTTTCGCCAGTTCTTCGGCCGATTCGACACGCAAATCCGGATTCAACCCCCCTTGGACGATCCCAAAGAGGGCCTGGTCGGTTCGACGGGCCGCCTCTTGGCATCGGCGGGCCCAGCGGATACTTCGTTGCATCGCGTCGCGGACCACCTCGTCCCGGTTGGGCAACGCGACCACGTGATCCAGCACCATCGCGATGTCGGAGCCGAGAGTCTCTTGGATCTCGACCGCCCGTTCGGGGGTCAGGCTCAGGCGGGCCCCATCAATGTGCGACTGAAAGACGGCCCCTTCCTCGGTCACCTTGGTCCGCTGGGCCAGGCTGAAGAGCTGAAATCCGCCGCTGTCGGTCAGGATCGGGCCGTTCCAGCCCATGAAGCGGTGCAGGCCGCCGAGGTCCCGGACAATTTCCTCCCCCGGCCGAAGGGTCAAGTGGTAGGTGTTGCCCAAAATCATCTGGGCGCCGGTCTCGCGGAGCTGATCGATTTCGATCCCTTTGACCGAGCCGACGGTGCCGACCGGCATGAAGGCGGGAAGGTCGACCGGGCCGTGGGTGGTGTGGAATCGGCCGAGACGAGCCGCGCATCGGGCGTCTTGGTGGAGCAGTTCGTAGGTAAAGGGAGCAGGTTGGTTCGTCGTCATCTCGATTGATTTCACCCGAAGAAACGTGGAGTCGCTTTTTCCAAAACACCACCTATTGTGGTTTTACGCAAGGAGGATCGCAAGAGAGGGGCAGCCGCGAATTCGGGCCTGTCGTCCATTCAGGTCCCTTTTCCATAAAAAAACGCGACCGCTTTGGGCGATCGCGTCTCTTGATTGAAGGCCGATTGAACTGGTTTAGTGTAAGTTTGGTTGCGGTTGGCCTTGGTGGAAGGAGGTCAAAACCTGAAAGTAATGGAAGGGGTTTTGTGAAAAGGTTTGCAGCGAATTTTCGCTTGAGAAAAGGAAGATCCGATTTTGGAAGTAAATCCCGTGCTCGCGTCGCCCGGGGACGCTTTGGCCCTGATCGATATTCAAGACCACGTCGTTTCCGCTGTTGATCGGACTATATTGGACCGGGTTGGCGAGGAATCGCTTTTGTTCTTCTTCCCCGGTGAAGAGGTAGGTTCGTCCCTCAAATGTCGCGCCCCAGCGTCGATCGCCCACTTTCCAGACGTTCTTTTCGACCAGAGTGACCGGGCAATATCCCTCCATTCCCAGTGGAATCGAATCTGAAGCGGCCGGTGTGGTCTGCGTGGCCGATTGAGGGGGCATATTGGGTGCCGACCGGTTCGTCGCAAACGAAGCGGACGAAGGGGGAGCGTACCCCGGATTTTGGAAATTGGGCGACGTTGCCGTTGGCGTGGCCGGGGCCGTTGGCAGAGTTGAGTTGGGCGCGTTGGCTGCAAGCGGTTGGTCGACTTGGTTGATCGGACCGGGCAGGTTTTGTCCTGGATTCTGATAACCGGACAAAACGGGCGGATGAACCGGTTGTTGGACGCTTCCGACAGTGGGCGTGGAAGGGGCCGTCTGGGGGGGCGTGAAAGAGGGGTACGAATTCGGATTCGGATTCGTGGCGGAATAAGACGGCGTTGGGCCGGTTACCGGTTGGTTCGACGTCGCGGGGGAAAAACCCGAGGTCGGCGGTTGTGGCGTGGTACCCGACGCGTAACCGGAATACGGATTGGCGGCCGACGGTGGTGCGTGATAAGCGGCCGACGGGGTGGTCGGTGCCGGGCGGTTCGTTGCGTAAGGTGTCTGGGCGCTTCCGAAGTTGGCTGCCGGTGACGAAGCGGTCTGCGGTCCGTTTGGTGCCGACGAAGCGGCCGCCATCGGGTTACGGAAAGAGTTGGCCACCTGATACAGCTTGTTCGAGAATTCCCCAGCGCTGGTCAGCCCTTGCCAGTGGCTGACTACTTGGCCGGTCGGGCTGAGGACCATTTGAACCGGAATCCCGGTCACGCCGTACTGTTGTGCCAGGGTGGCGTGATGGTCCACGTTGAGTTTGACCGGGATATAATGCATCTGGATCGTCCGAACGACGTTCGGATCGACCAAGGTCGTTTGTCCCATTTGTCGGCACGGTCCGCACCAAGGCGCTTCGAAGACCAAAAGGACCAGCCGATTGGTCTGGGCCGCTTGCTGCATGGCGGTCGTCAGGTCGGTCTGCCAGGAGATTTGGTTCGAGTTGCCCGCGTAGTTGGAGGCACCCGAATAACCGTAGCCCGGATTCAGCGATGCAATCGATGGATTGCTCGGATAGGACGGGGTGGCGGCCTCGGACGTGGGGCCGCTGATCAGGTAAAGTCCAACGGCGGCGACCAAGAGTATGTTTTGGCTGAAGGGCGAAAATTTCAACCGCATGATGACGATCCTTCTCGTGTTTTTTAGGAAACGGTATCGTTATCCGACTTAATTCGGGTATCGGATGATCGGGCGGCGGGAGTAGCGTTAAAATCCAAGGGTTGTAGTAGAAATAGGCATTTTTGGGGTTAATCGGGTTTTAGGCAGCGAGCAAACTCCCTCTTTAGGGTGCCTGATTGACGAGGGACTGTTAAACTGGTTAGACGAGGTCAGCTTGGGGACGAGCGTTTTTTAGAGGAAGTGGAGGACGGTTTCAGCTCCCTTTTGCAAGCGGAATTGGTACAATGAATAAGGAGCAAGGGGGCTCCCCGTTTCGAGAATTCAAGAAACGGTTTGGCCGAAGAGTTTTGGTTGTGGCCGAAGAAGTTTTTAAGGAGGTGAGTTGGAAAACCATTTTATTCCTCATGAACCGTCTGAAAGCGAGGAGGTCGATCTGGTTTTTGTCTTCTGTGGGCGTTTTCGGTTCGGTTTGGGTTAGTGGATCGGTCGATATTTCTTGCGTGGAAGTGATTTGGGGGAAAATGGCCCAAATTTTGTGAAATGTTGAGACCTCGCTTGACATCGGTCGAGAAAAAGCTATCATATGCATAGTTGTAAGTTCTGCCTCTCAGGTAGGCGCTAGGGCCCTCGATTTGTGTATCTTCGGGCCTCCCCTGATTTTTGCGTTTCTCCAGCAGCAGGGGGGAATTAGGCGTTCTCGACCTTAGGTTTTCCCGGATACGGTTTCCAAAACCGCCTTTTCGGGTCAAAAGCGAGCGCGTCCCATTTTTCCCGCGTGTTTCTTTGGCTGCTTTTTGTCGAGGAAAAGTTGTTGTCGAGAAAAAAGGCTCAGGGCTCCCTATATAGGTCGCGGATGTGCTGCAAAGCGGTTTTGAAGTCAATGGATTGGCTGTAGCGGCGAAGTAAAAAAAGGATGGTCTTTCCCTTTAGCCGTCAGTGGCATCAAGCAGTTTTCTTGGTATTACGTCAATGCGTGAGCGACCGGCTCCATCAGTCAGCGATAACACGCTTCAATCGGTTTTCGTGCCGTTTTCTCAGGCTTCACGATGAGGTTTGAGGCGACATCAGCTTAGGTTTCTTGGGTTTCCCGAGCAGTGTGCCTGTTTAGTGCGCGCTCCGAGGGCAATCTCGATAGGTAAATAGGTCATGGGTAAAAGGAAAAAAGGTCGCATCCGAGGAAAGCCGGGACACGTCGTGGGAACGCTCCGTAACGGCCGGCCTTCTCGTCCGGGCGGCGGCAAGGATCATCGGTATAGCCATAAGCAGAATACGTCTGACCACTCGGATAAAGAATCGACGGCGGCCGTCGAGCCGGGTGGCGGTGTGCTTGAACTGCACCCCAACGGGTACGGCTTCTTACGTGATCCGAAGTCCAATTACATCCGGCAGATCACCGACCCGTTTGTCCCCGGCAGCATGATCGAGAAATTCGGTCTGCGCGAGGGGGTTCATATCAACGGGATGATTCAGCCCGGCCGACGTCAGCAGGGACCTCGTGTCAAAGAGATTCTCGACGTCGACGGCATGAAACCCGAAGATTACCACAAAGTCAAGGATTTCGACGATCTGACGCCGATCAATCCCGAGTCCTGGTTGCAGTTGGAAACCGGTTCCGAACCGCTGACCACGCGAGTGATGGACCTGTTGACGCCGCTTGGCAGAGGCCAACGTGCGTTGATCGTTGCCCCGCCCCGTTCGGGCAAGACGGTCATGCTGCAGCATATCAGCCAGGCAATTGCCGAAAACCATCCCGACGTCACGCTGATGGTACTGTTGATTGACGAGCGGCCGGAAGAAGTCACCGACATGCGTCGCGCGGTCAACGGTGAGGTCATCGCCAGTAGTCTTGACCGTGAAATCGAAAGTCATGTCCGACTTTCGCAATTGGTCATCGAACGGTGTCGACGTCTGGCCGAGATGGGCAAGGACGTGTTCCTTCTGATGGACTCGATCACGCGGATGGCGCGGGCCTTCAATAAGTGGGTCGGCAACACCGGTCGAACGATGAGCGGCGGGGTCGATGTCAAAGCGCTCGACATCCCCAAGAAGCTCTTCGCGACGGCTCGGTTGTTCGAGGAAGGCGGCTCGTTGACGATTGTCGCGACCGCGCTGATCGATACCGGCAGCCGAATGGACGAACTGATCTTTCAGGAGTTCAAGGGAACCGGTAATATGGAGCTGGTGCTCGACCGGAAGTTGGCCGACCGACGCGTCTGGCCGGCGATCGACATCAACCAGTCGGGGACCCGGCGCGAGGAAAAACTCCTCCCGCCCGAGACTTTGCACGCGGTGACCATGTTGCGACGAACGCTTTCGAGCATGCATCATGTCGACGCGATGGAGCAGCTGACCTCGAAACTCCAGAAGTTCAATTCGAACCGGCAGTTTATCAAGCTCATCAGCGGCGCCCATACGGCCGATTAACTTTGGGGGTGGCCGGTGTGTGAGAGGGGTTTTTTTGGTGAAAAATGCTTTTGGAACGCGGATGAAATTCCGGTTTAAAAATATTTTTTCATGGTGCAAAAGATCTTGGCCCTCCGACAGGAGGAAGCTACAATAGAAACGGATTTTGGGTATCAACCTTTGACGTTCCGAAAGGACCCGGCGGTTGATACCGGCTCGGAGGGTAAGCGAATGGCTAGCGGCCTCACTGGAAATGAGGTGCCCCTTTCCGGGGTTGCGGGTTCGAGTCCCGTGCCCTCCGCTTTTTTACCAGTTCTCGTTTAAAATCGCGCATTTCCGCCTGTTTACCCTTCGGGAAAACAGGCTATTTTCACACCGGGGTGACGCGTGATTTCAAATTGGAATGCGAATTAGGGTTTTGCAAGAAATCGCAAGGCCCCAGTAACACACAAAAAAAGCCCCTGTTTTTGAGCAGGGGCTTTTGCACTTTCTTGGCCCGGTACGACCGGGAGCGGGTAGGTGCTTCCGCACCGATTTGAAAATCACGATGGAGCGAAAGCTTCCATCGCCCACCGCGGGTCGGGAGGCCCGACTGCCGGAGGCGTGCACGTCTTTTCGCGATGGAAGATTTTCCAAAGCGAATCAAGCCGCACGCCGTTTCTCTGAAAAGAACTAACGTCGACGTCGAACGACCAAAAGCGTCCCAAGTCCCAGCAAAATCAACGCCACCGCCCCCGGCTCCGGAACCACACCAACGGTCAACATCGTATACCCGGCCAGATCCCCCGTGGAGCAATACTCAAGCAAATAATCCTCTCCAATGGTCCCGTCGGTAATCGGGGCCCAATCCAAGCCGTCCCAATACTGAATCGCATCGGTTCCCTCGACCAGTTCTAAAAACTCGATGATGGAACCATCTGCATCACCGGCAAGCGCCAGCATCCCGCCGGTCGACATGTTGATAAAGCTGTCGCCATTTTGGTTGCTATCGACTGTCAGAGTCGACCCCACACCAACCAGCCCACCGTTGGAAATTGCCAACGTCCCAGTGCCACCATTTCCGACAAAGAGCAAGCCGGCGTTTTTCCATGTCGAGCCAGTTCCATCGATTGCCACCTCACCTGTTGAGATGTCCCCATAGCCAATATAGGCATCCTCGTGGGAATTAAGAGTACCACCTTCAGAAATTGTCAGTTTTCCTTTGCCATATGTGCCAACAAAGAAACGGTGGTAATTGACCCAGGTGGAGCCAGCACCGTTGATGTCCACCTCGCCTGTAGAGCTAGAAAATAAACCGAGATACCCCAAGCTATTGCTGACAGAACCACCGTTCGTTACTGAAAGCTTCCCATTCCCGTTGTAGCCAATATGGACTCTTCCACAATCATCGTTTATAGGACTGTAGAGGTTAGTCCAAGTCGAGCCTTCGCCGTCAACCGTCACTTCGCCTGTTGAATCGTGAGTGTAGCCGATGTAACTTTTCCAACGGTTATTTACGGATCCCCCATTTGCGATTTTTAATTTTCCATTGCCATAATAGCCTACCATCAGGGAATCGTTGTATGTCATTGTCGAATCGTTCCCATTAACGGTCAACTCACCTTTTGAGCCGAAATGTTGTCCGATATAACCGGAAGTTGCTTCAATGGTTAACCCATCAGAGATACTCATTGTTCCGGTGCCGGTATGCCCTATCAACATAGGATGAGAGCCATTAATATCCAAGTTGACAGTAATGTTTTGGCTTAAATTATTGCAAATAGTGAAGCTCTGACTGAGGCCGCTGGTGGCGTCAAAGACCAGATCGATATCAGTACCCAAGCTGTGGGTGTTAATTACCCCTGTTCCTGTTAAGCTTTCAAGGCTACAAAAAAGACTTCCTGTATTAAGAGTTCCGTTGTTAAAGTGAATTGTGTCTGACTGGGAATCCACTAGAGTATCCCCATGAACAGCTACTAACCCGCCATTTATAATATTTAGTGTACTGTCTCTTTCAATGTAAAGTTTATTGGCGATATCCCAGGTCGAACCAGTTCCATCAATAGTTACCGTTCCCTGTGCACGCCAATTACCGATATGTGCATCTAATGAATACAGGTGGCTCCCATCATTAACGTTTAATGAACCGATCCCTCCGCTGCCAATATAAGCATTCGTTAATGAATCCCAATGTGATGGGTTATCAGGCCTTACGTCGCCGGAAGGAGTGATTGCCGCCTGAAGTGGCCCGGAAGAAAGAGATACCCCAATGGCGGCCACAGACAAAAGAATCGTTCGCTTGAACATAGTTGCCCTCTCTTGAATCAAATTGAATACTTGTTTACAGTCTCATGAGGCAGGCCGCTTCACTGCAATAAGAATATCGCTCAGTGTAGCAAAGTTTCTTGCGGAATGCAAGTGAATTGAAAAAGCAACTTTTGCTCCCTTTTTTTCACGAAATACCACCTCCTTTTTGGACGGCTCTCTTGGAACTGTGTGCCAGCGTTGAAACCGTTCCTGCCTGTCAGGTAGGCGCAAAACGGTCCTCCCCATTTTGATTTCACGAGGAGCGTCGTCCAGAAAAGTCGTCCAGAAAGGGCCGAAAACCCAAAACCCCTACCGCGTCCAACAATACCGATGGTCCACCGGCCGCTTCGGGGCCCGGGGGTTATGGGAGAGAGATCTTGGCTCTGGCAGAGTGAGCCGGATAAGAAGAGGTGCGTCAGGCCTGGTTGTCCTGATAGTTTCCGCCGATGGGGATTTCCGTGTTCTGGAAATAGTTGTCGGCGATCCAGTGTTCGATCAGCCCCGTCTTGTCGAATTGACCAAGGCCAAAATCAAGGACCAACGGCTCGATCGACGGCATCACCATGCCCCATCGATCGAGCTGTTCTTGCATCCGGGTCAATGCATCGGCCGCTTCGGGTCCGTGAAGGGCGATTTCCCGCCCATGATCGAGTTCTTTCATGACACGAGCAACTTGGTCCTTGCGAACTTACTTCTCTTCGGAAACCGGCCGTTTTCCACCGAACAGGCTCGTCAAAAGCAGTCCGACCAGCAAGATGGCTGTCGTGGCGATGACGATGATCAGGTTTCCGTGGAACGGACTTTTCAAGGCGGCCAACGACTCGGGCCACATTGACGAGGTCGACCAGACCATCCAGAGGATCAGGAAGATTCCGGTGATCACGGCAATGACCGCTTGCGGGTTTCCGGCCCGGCGGGAGATCATGCCCAAAAGGAACAGACCCAACATACCGCCGCTGAAGATACTCGCCAGGACCCACCAGACGTCGAGCGCTTTGGAGTCTTTCATCGTGAATCCCAAGATCAACGCGATTGACGTTGCCAGAATACCCCAGAACAGCGTGGTGCCGTGAAGAACCCGCATCGATTCTTTTTCGCTCGCTTGCGGGCGGAAGTACCGTTTGTACAGGTCGCAAAGGATCAGCGTGGCTGACGAGTTGAGACTCGCGTCGACACTGCTCATGGCAGCGGAGAACACGGCGGCGATAAGGAGCCCTTTGATTCCGGCCGGGAGTTGGGTTGCGATGAAATGGGGGAAAATATCGTCCGCATTCAGGCCCTGGATCCCCGCGGCCAGTTCCGGTTGGGCCTGATAGTAGGCGAACAGGCCGGTCCCGATGAAGAACAGCATCGCCGAGATCGGGATGTAAAGCATCGCGCCGAGCCAGATACTCTTTCCGGCTTCGCGGTCCGATTTGGCGGTGATGTATCGTTGGACGTAGCTTTGGTCGATCCCGAAGTTCTGGAGGTTGATGAACAGCCCGTAGATCAAGACGACCCAGAAGGTCGAGTCGCTCAGCGAGGCGCCAAAGCTGCCGAGGCTGAATTTGTCGTGTTCACTGGCGATCCGGAAGATCTGTCCGGGGCCTTCGGGCATCCCTGTCAAAATAATGACGATGCTCACCATCAGGCCGATCGAGAGGACCACGCTCTGGATCGCGTCGTTCCAGACGACCGCCTTGATACCACCGACCAGGGTGTAGATCGTCACGAGGACGCCGATGATGCTGATCGTGAACCAGACGTCCCAGCCGGTCAGCGGTTTCAGGACCAGGGCGACCAGGTACATGATGATCCCGACGCGGGCCAGCTGGGTCAGCAGGAAGCAGGCCAACACGTAGGTGCGGGCCCACGGGCCGAATCGGGTTTCAAGGTGTTCGTAGGCCGAGATCGAGTTCCCTTTGCGGTAGTACGGTACAAAGTACTTCACCGCGATAAACGCCGCGATCGGCAACGACAGCCCGAACACGAACGGGTTCCAGTCGGCCCCGTACGATTTGCCCGGGTTGGCCAGAAAGCTGATGCTGCTGACATAGATGCCGAAAATCGACAGGCCGACCACCCAACCGGGCATTGACCGGCCGGCCGCCATGAACCCTTCGGTGTCTTTGCTGAAACGGAGGCAGAAAAAACCGATTCCGAGGATCACTGCCAGATAGGAACCGAAAACGATCAAATCGAGCGGTTGCATCCGTTGGACTGCGTCTTGGGTGGTCTCGGCGACCGCTTGACCGGCTTCGGCGATGGCGGCTTGGGTGGCGGCAAAAAGCATGTTCTAGATATCCATGACGATAGGGAAAACGTCTTACTAGGGTGACTTAACAGAGCGGCTCACTTGAGCTAGTAACAATTCCCAACAAGCTTACCCGAATCCGGGGGAGCGAACAACTACCCCCCTTGAGTCCGTATGGGCTCCTGCCCGTTTTGCCAAGGGGGAAGCCGAGACTGACCGTACCCGATATGGTGCAAGGTTTTCTGATTGTGTAGAAAAATCTAGGGCGGGAGGATGGCGGGCTTCTCGCGGGGAAACGGGGTAAAAGAAGCTTGCGATTGGTTTCGACTTCCAATAGGATGGGAAATAGATATTTCGATGTGACCTTTCCCACCTTTCCTTCCCTCCATAGACGTAAAGGCATTTAATATGAGGAAGATTAATCGTCGTCGATTTGTGACCCAGGCCGCCGGGGCGGTTACGGCCGGTTTGGCGCTGCCGTATTTCGCTCACGCTGCCAAAAAAGACGAGTGGGCCACCTTGACCGGTCAGTTTGTTGTCGAAGGGGAGGTTCCGGAACCGAAGAAGCTCACGGTCGATAAGGATGTCGACTGCTGTGGCAAGTTCGATATCCGTGACGAGTCGCTGGTCGTCGGACCCGAGGGTGGACTGGGGAACGTCTATGTCTACGTTCGAAGCAAGAAGGTCAAGATCTGTCCCGAACTCGAAGAGACGGTTGAGAAGCAAGTGGTCCTGGACAACCGGGACTGCATTTTCATGCCGCATTGCATGGGGATTTGGTACACGAAACAAGAGCTTTCGATCATCAACTCCGATCCGGTCGCGCAGAACGTCGCCTTTTCGCCGATTGGCGATAAAGCGGCCAATATCGTTCTGCCCCCGCCGCCGGACAAAGCGGCCCGCGCGACCTGGACGTTCAATCGGAGTCAACGGTTGCCGGTGAAAATCGCCTGCAATTATCATCCGTGGGAATCGGCCTACATCTTGCCGTTGGACCATCCGTATTTCGCCATTACCGGCAAAGACGGGCGGTTCACCATTCCGAAGCTGCCGGTCGGGAAGAAGATCGAATTCCAGCTCTGGCAGGAACGGGTGGGCTATTTGGCGACCGACGACATGAAAAAGGGACGCGTCAAGATGAAGCTCAAACCGGGGACGAACGATCTGGGGACGATCAAGTTGCCGGTGAAGAAATTCATCAAAAAGGCGTAAGCGGGTAGGAAAAAAGAAAAAACAAAGAGAGGGATTGCAAAGCAATCCCGGTCCAAAAAGTTTTTGAAGGGGAGTATGAGGGGAAACAATTTTCAAAATGGTTCCCCTCATTTCATAAACACAGGCGACGGCCGAGGCCGTCGCTCCGCTTTATTCTACCGCTTTATTCTACCGCGTGCCATTCACAATACCCGTTCTCGCTCAGTAGCAAACAGGCAGGCCGTCTTTGCTTTATCCCTGTGACCAATCCGGGTTCGGCTTCTCTTGCACTTCACCGGCGGCGGTGGCCTGAAGCTTTTCGATTTCCTCGCGGGCCGTGGCGATCGTCTCGGCCGTTGCGAACGCTTCGAGGTAAAGCTCGAAGGTCCGCTTTTCACCCGGTTCAAGCGAGGCGACCCGCCCGTGGGCCTTTTCGAACGGTTTCGGGTTGGGGAAGTTGATTGCCGGTTCGATCCCCGTGACATAGCCGTCGGCGATCGATTGCTGTTGTTTCCACTGAATCAAGCGGGGCAGTTGGTTCTTGTTGAATCGGATGCCAAAACCCCGGTCTCCGGCCTGGTTGTGTAAGAGAACGCGTGTCTTGCCGTCGGCGTCGGCGGCCGGTTCGAAGAAGAAACAGGCCTCCGGCTTCCCCGGGCTTTCCGGGCCGTAGGTGTCCCATTCGGGCAGATTCTCGACGGCGTTCTGGTTGTGCGGGGCCATCGTTTCAAACGGGATGACCAGCTTTGCGCCCGGCTCCAAGAGGGGAACGCCCATGTTGATATGGTACAAAAGTTCCAGTTCGCCCGGTTCGGCCGAGAGGTTTTCGATTTGGTCGACGATCTCGACCCCCGGGTGGTTGATTCGGAACGTGTAGGTCGTTGTCAGGCGAAGTTTGCTATGGAAAAGCCGTGACTCGTCGACCTGGCCGGTCAATTGGATTACGCCCGTGGCGGTGTCGATCGAGAGTTCGACCAGGTGGGCCGGGATATTGGCGAGCTTGCCGTGCAGTGTGTTTTGGAGGTTGCCGTTTTGGTCGAACGAAGGGCCACCGTTGTTTTCCAGGCCGCAACGGACCAACATCTCGTCGAACCCTTGGAGCCAACCGAGACCGCTTGCTTCGTGCAGGTTGACCAGCGACGGGTGGACCGGGCCGTGGACCGGCGACTGCCAACCGAGTCGGACGTCGGCCAATTTGCCACGCCAGATTCCCATCCCGCGGGTCGGCACGATCGCCAGACGAAACGGTCCTTCGTCGGTGTCGACTTCAATCTCGACCAGATCGACTCCGTCGCGCGGGCCGCCGTAAAGTCGCCGCTTGCGGACCGCGTATCCTTCGGCCGGGCCGCCAACCTCTTGGGGCAGGAGTTCCAGTTTCTCGACATAGACATCTCGTTCGACGTCGGTCAATACCCAAGACTTGATGGTCATCAACGGCTCCTTTAGTTTTTTAGGCGGCTGGCGAGATTGCGTAAGATAGGAAGGGCTGCCAGGCGGTGTCGGGTTGACGGTTTCGTTTTTTACCGGACGCTACAGGTCGACTTGGTCGATCGATAGGGGAGGCAAGGACCGGCCTGCTTTCGCCGAGACGCATCAATCGGTCGCTTTTTTTGGAATCGAAAAACAACAGCAAAAGCGGAACCGTGCCGGGGCATACGTTTTTCTCTGATATGCTTGCCAGCCGGTGGTTTTCCGTATACAACGATCAATATCGGCATTTTTGCCACGGGGAATCTGTTCCCGCGAATTTCCTTCCAATGTATCGAAAGCCTGATTTTCCGGGAAGCTACCTCGATTCTTTTTCAAAGATTTGCAAGAGAAGAGCCTGAAAACCGTAACACTATTAGAGGGCATTTCAAAACCTCAATTTGGGCTGTAAGCGATTTTTTTGTCCGCTGGACTGCGTCACAAAATCTCGCCATATCGCCCAATATGCCTGCGATTTTGCTCCTTGCCAGCAAACAAAAATCCTTGCTTTCGCAACCAAAGCAGGTTTTGAAACGCCCTCTAGCTAAATGCGGCAATCGAGAAGATCGGCTGGGTGGGTAAATTTAGTGAGAGGATGAAACGACACTCTTTTGACGCAGACGCATCAATCCATTCACTAATTTGGCACGCCCGCCCCCGTCCGATCGTAAGCCTCCCCGGCTGTAAACGGCGAAACGGATACAAAAAACCTACCAAAGAATTTCCTCTTTTATCCAAGCTCAGGAGTGTAGAAAAATGATGAAAAGCGCTTCGGAAATCGTCAGCAAAGACAATGTGGCCGCTATTCTCGATCGGGCGATGGACGCCGGCGGAGGCCTTTTGCGGCTGACACCGAACTGGGTCCCGCGGAGTTTTTTGCATCCGGGCAAACGTATCAAACTGGCGCCGACCGACTGGTATGCCCTGGGTGCCCATCGTGGGGGGATCGACGAGCGGTGGTTCGGCAGCACGACCGAAGCGGCCAACGACAATCGCGAGCCGGACGAAGGGCTCAGCTATGTCCGGTTCGAGGGAAAACGGTTTTTGTTGCGTGACGCGGTCGACGAAGGGAAAGGGCCGGTTGTCGGCCAAGAAATTTGGGATAAATACAGCCGATGGCCGGTCTATTCGAAGTTTTTCGACAACGCCGGGCCGATCCCGCACCACATGCACCAGAAGCCGGAACACGCCGCGCTGACCGGTCAAGAGGGAAAGCCCGAGTCGTACTATTTTCCGCCCCAATTGAACGCGGCCGAGAACCATTTTGACTACACGTTCATGGGGCTCGAGCCGGGGACGACCAAGGCCGATCTTCGCCGATGTCTGGAAAATTGGAGTCTTGGGGACAACGGGATCTTGGATCTGTCGAAGGCGTACCGACTTCAGCGGGGGACCGGATGGCTCATCCCGGCGGGAGTTCTGCACGCGCCCGGCTCGCTTTGCACGTATGAACCGCAGTGGGGAAGCGACGTGTTCGGGATGTACCAGTCGCTGGTCGAAGGGCGTGAAGTGCCGTGGGACCTGCTGGTCAAGGACGTTCCGGAAGAGAAGCACCAGGACCTCGACTACATCATCGAGCAGTTGGATTGGGAGCGGAACGTCGACCCGCATTTCAAGGAAAGCAACTTCCTGATGCCGATTGCCGACGAGTCGAATTCGGGCGACGGCTACACCGACAAGTGGATCGACTACGGCACGATCGACGGCCGGCAGAACTTCTCGGCGAAGGAATTGACCGTCATGCCGGGCGCCAAGTGCACGATCCGCGACCCGGGCGCCAGCGGCTGGATCACGGTCCAGGGTTCCGGCAAGATGGGTGCGTTGACGTTGCAGACGCCCGTTATGATCCACTTTGGCGAAGAGCCGGACGACGAGGTTTTCATTACCGCCGAAGCGGCCGCCGAGGGGATTGTGATCGAAAATACCGGTTGCGAGCCGCTGGTCGGGCTTCGGTATTTCGGGCCCGAGGTGCACGAAAGCATGCCGCAGGTGGGCGACTACCGAAAGCAGGCGTAGTCGTCGTTGCAGCGAAATAAAGTCGAAAAAGAGGAGGAGGGGGCGTTTTTTCAAGCGGTCTCTCCTTCTTTTAAATCACCGAAGGGGGAGGATGTCGTCCGGGCGTCGCTTCCCTTCATTGTCCTATTGTCATTCGCCGTTTCCCCCATAGAACCGTACAAGGAACCTTCTCATGTCGGAACCACGCAATAATTATCCGAAACTGCACAACGCCACTTGGCCGGGCGTCGTCGGCAAGGGAGACGGTGGTGAAGCGCCGTTGGGCCTGGAGAAAATGCTCGACCTGACCGCTGCGGCCGAGGTTGAAGGGGTCAAGTTCGACGGGGTCGACCTGTTCCTTTGCTTGCCCCATGTGGATATTGACGCGAAGGACGACGATCTCAAGGATCTGGTCAATCAGGTCCGTTCGCGCGGGCTTGTGA
Organism: Thermoguttaceae bacterium; assembly: GCA_963674475.2. GTDB lineage: Bacteria > Planctomycetota > Planctomycetia > Pirellulales > Thermoguttaceae > CAXXFQ01. Next base: position 323,797 of record CAXXFQ010000008.1, read on the forward strand.
TCGGGACACTGGTCGCGCCGGTCTGGCCGCCGACCGGGGGCGGGTCGTCGATCGGGTCGGCGGCGGACCGGAAAAAGTTTTGTGTCCAGGTCGAAAAGGCCTGCGCGATCGGGGAAACGCTCCGGCAGATGGGGATTCGGCCGAACGGGGCGATTCGGATCGATTCGGCGGTCGACCCGGCTACCTGGTCGGAAGATCCGGCCGGAAACACGAAAAAAATGGCTGAAACGTTTCGCGAGGCGTGTCGGATTGCGGCCGATTTCGGGGAAAAACTGGTCGCCGAGGGGGAAATTTGCTGGGGCGGGATGCACAGTTGGCGGAAGATGGTCCAGTTGCTCGAAGCGGTCGATCGGCCCGAGACGCTCGGGTTCCAGGCCGACATGGCTCATACGCTGTTGTATCTGTTAGGGTACAACGCGCCGGAAGACCGGGTCTTGCCGGAGCCGTTTGACTGGAACGACACCGAGACGCTCCAGGAGGGCCTCAGGACGCTGACCGCCGCGTTGCGACCGTGGACGACCGACATGCACATTGCGCAGAACGACGGGACGGTCAAGGGGGCCGGGACGCATGACAAGACGGGTCGCCACTGCCTGGCAGATGATCCGAATGGGAAACTGGATATCGTGCGTGACGCGGGCCACTGGCTGCGTGACGAGTCGGGCGGGCTGGAGAAGCGTATTCGTCACCTGTGCTGGGACGGTTGCATGTTCCCGAATGAAGTGATGTTGAAGCAGAAGACGTGGGACACCATTTTGGCCAAGATGATCGAGGTCCGCGATGCCCACGGTTGGCACGAGTCGGAGGTGGTTTAAGACGTTTTAGAGCAGGTTTTACGAGGTATGGCCGGTTTCGTGCAGTGAAAGAAAAAGTGGAAAAGGGAAACCCGCTTCCACCGGCTGACTGACAACAACCGCGGGATATTTCCCCACGCCAGTCGGACGCTACCATTAAATAAAAACCGCTCTGGCACGTTGGTATAGTGGTTTTTTTGTAACTTGGAGAACCCTGATCGGAACGCGCTAAGCGCTTGTTTTTACGTTACTTAGGGATTTTCTCAAGGCGTCATTTGACAAAGAAGTTTGTGAGGGGCCGTGGCCTGGCGGTGCGGAAGGAAAGGGACGGATATAAAAATCGAAAAAAGGGGACTTGGTCAAAATAGGCCGACAAGCTCTTTTATTTTGCGATTGCTATGGTAGAATAGTCGGTTTCCCCCTTGGTGGATAAGGAGTTGCCTTACAAGGCAGTCTCCCGATGACGCTGAGAGTGGACGGGCGAGGGGTGGATGGGCGAGTAGCCTGATTGGAGATTCCATCAAGTCTGCGGCCCGTTACGCTGAATGAGGGGAGCGATTCAGTTTTGGCAAGCCTCGATGGCCATGGTGGCGAAGGTGTTTCGCGCGGCAGTGCCGTGTCGGAATGTCGCGAGTGGGCGTCGATCTTTTGTTGGAATGGGTGGATTTCCCGGAGGCGATTTGCCGATAGATTTTGATCTTCGACTATCTGTAATTTTGCAGGGCCGAAGCGAGGTTAAGGTAATTTTGGCAAAGCTTTCGGGCCTTGATGGGTCTGGATTTTGAAAAGGCCAGTCAGATTGCCAGGTCGAGTGGTTTGTTGATCGGTTAGGGGAGTTGTCGGCGATTGGCGGGATTTCGATCGAATTTCGAAAAAAACCTCCAAGGGGCGTTGACAGGCAGGGCACTTCGGCTTAACATTTGAGGTTTTCCGCCATAGCAGGCGGCTATTGTCTTTGGAAACTTGGGAATCGGAAGTTGAACCGGAGGAGATCCGTGGCCGACCAAATGAATGAAATTATTCGCATCCGGATGGAAGCCTACGATCACGCCGTCTTGGATCAGAGTGCCGCGGAGATTACTGACACTGCCAAGCGGACTGGTTCGATGGTGCATGGCCCGATTCCTTTGCCGACCCGAATTGAGCGTTACACGGTTCTTTCGAGTCCTCACGTTGACAAGAAAGCACGTCAGCAGTATGAGATTCGGACTCACAAACGCTTGATTGATATCGTGCAAGCGACGGCTAAAACGATTGAAGCTCTCAATAAGCTCAATCTTCCGGCCGGGGTTGATATTAAGATTAAAGCAACCAGTCGTTAGTGGTCGCTGTATGTGGTGTCGCTAGTCGACATAGCCAGGATCGGTTTGGTTGTGGATGTAAGTGGATAGATTTTTTTGAGCCGTTACCTACGCCTTTGAGGGCGACGACAGTTCCGTCGGGGTAAGGTTAAGGGGAAGTGTCTTGGCCTGGTTGGGAAAGGCATTTTTTCACTAGGATTGGTTCATGATTTGGATGCTGTGCGGGTAAGCTCGTTTTTCGCTAGTGATGGCGAGGCTCCCGTATCGGCGACGTAGATAAGGCAAGACGTACGATGAACGCTGGACTACTCGGCCAGAAAGTCGGGATGACGCAAGTATACACCGACGCAGGTGAAGTTATCCCCGTCACGGTGGTGAAAGCTGGGCCGTGTAATGTACTTCAAGTGAAGACCGTCGAAACGGACGGGTATGAAGCGATTCAGTTGGGTTATTTGGATAAACCAAGACGCCTTGCTTCCCGCAGTGAACGCGGGCACGTCGCTAATCTTGAAAGTAAGCGTCAAAAGGCCCGGGCAACGGCCGGAGTGGCTGTGGTTCCGAAGGCATCTTGCGAGCCGAAACGTATGGTCCGCGAATTTCGCGGTTCGACCGAAGGAATGGATGTTGGTCAAGAGGTTAGCGTTGATCTCTTCTCCGAGGTGAAGGCAGTTGACGTTTCCGGCATTAGTAAAGGCCGCGGTTTTTCCGGTGCGATGAAGCGTCATAACTTCTCCGGTCAGCGTGCCAGTCACGGTGTGAAGAAGTGTCACCGGCATCTTGGTGGTACTGGTTGTAGTGCCTATCCTTCTCGGACGATTAAGGGGAAGAAGATGCCCGGGCACTACGGTGCCGCGAATATAACGGTTCGGAATTTGAAAGTAGTCAAAGTTGACGTTGAGAATAATCTTCTGTTGGTTCGCGGAGCGATTCCGGGTCCCAATGGAGGGTATGTGGTGATTCGTCAGACGAATAAGCTTCGGTAGAAGTGTTTTTCGGTGAGACGTGAGGAAGAGTCGAGCGTGTTAATAAGGCTCGAAAGAAAAGACATTTAAGTTCAACGTCCCATAAGCGGAAGCATAAACGAGATCATGGTTAGTCTTCCAGTATACGATCAAAAAGGTGCGGAAGTCGGAAAGTTCGAGATTGAGCCGACCGATTTGGCCCCGAAAATCAACAAGCAATTGCTGCATGACGTTGTGGTAATGTATCAGTCGAACCTACGTCAAGGCTCGGCGAAGACGAAGAGTCGTGCGGAAGTGGCTGCGTCGACGAAGAAGATGTATCGTCAGAAAGGTACGGGAAATGCCCGTGCCGGTTCGCGGCGAAGCAATATACGACGTGGCGGTGGAATGACGTTTGCGAAACGGCCCCGCGATTGGTCGTATCGATTGCCGAAGAAGGCGATCCGTTTGGCGACGAAAATGGCGGTTGCAAGCCGGGTTATGGACGATGAAATCACGTTGCTGGACGACTTGCGGGTCGATCAGCCGAAGACCAGAGAGATTGTGTCGATCCTGAAGGCGTTGAAGCTCGAAGGAACCACGCTTTTGGTTGCCGTGAAAGAGTATGATTTGAATGTGTATAAGAGCATTCGCAATATCCCTGGCGTTACGATTCTGCCGGTGACTGAGTTGAACGCGTTGGAAGTTTTGCGTCCGAAGCGGTTGGTGATGACGAAGTCCGCCTTGGAAGCCTTTCGTGATAAAGCGGTTGGGAACAAGGCGTAATTGGACGTAACGACACAGTTGGAGAGTCGATCATAGGGATCCAGGCCAATGGCACGCGATATTACAAAAACGAACCTGAAACTGAAACCGCACCAGATCATTTTGCGGCCGCTCGTGACCGAAAAAGGTTACCATAAAGCGGAGCGTCTGAATGAATATGCTTTTGAAGTGAACCGTTTGGCTAGTAAGGAAATGGTTCATGATGCGGTGGAAGAGTTATTTGACGTCAAAGTGGTTCGTGTGAATACACAGAATCGCAAAGGCAAGCCCCGTCGAACTAAAAATCGACGTAGCCATACGAAAGCGTGGAAGAAGGCGATCGTGAAATTGGATAATGAGTCGCGGATCGACTTCTTCTAATGCTCGGGGTGGATGGGATAAGAGCAGTCAACTGGAAGGTTCAATAGGGCCTTTAGCCATAATTTGAGAAGTGAATCATGGGTATTCGAAGGTATAAACCGACAACTCCAGGTCGTCGAAATGCGACGGTTAGTGACTTTGCCGATTTGACACCGGGTGTCAAGCCGGAAAAGAAGTTGACTCGGATCAAGCGTCGAACCGGTGGTCGGAATAATCAGGGGAAAATCACTGCCCGGCATCGTGGTGGTGGTCATAAGCAGAAGTATCGTTTGATCGATTATGCCCGAAGCAAGGACGGCGTTCCGGCTTTGGTGAATTCGATTCAATACGATCCCAATCGAAGTGCACGAATCGCTTTGTTGCACTATGTGGATGGGGAAAAGCGATACATCCTGGCTCCTGAAGGATTGACTGAAGGGGATCGTGTCCTAAGTGGGCAAGATGCACCGCCGTCCGTCGGTAACTGCCTTCCCTTGTCGGAAGTTCCGCTTGGTTCGGATATTCACAACATTGAACTTCAGCCTGGTAGAGGTGGAGTCCTTTGTCGTAGTGCAGGTGCTGGTGCCACTTTGGCCGCTCGAGACAGCGGTTGGGCACAGATAAACCTGCCTAGTGGCGAAATTCGCCGAGTACCGGCGGCTTGTCGGGCGACGATCGGGAAGATCGGAAACTCCGAGCATATGGGGATCGTCCTTGGGAAAGCGGGTCGGAAGCGATGGTTGGGTCGTCGTCCTCACGTTCGAGGTACCGCGATGAACCCGGTCGATCACCCGCACGGTGGTGGCGAAGGTAGGACAAAGGGTGGTCGTCATCCTGTTTCGCCTACTGGTAAGCCGACCAAGGGTGGGAGTACTCGTAAGAGACGTAAGGCGTCGAACCGAGCGATCGTGCGTCGAAGACGTTCGAAACGTTACGGCGTGGTGAAATTGAAGTAAACACGAGGATATCCGGAAAGACACCTCCATGGGTAGATCGCTCAAAAAGGGGCCTTTTGTAGACCCAAAACTGTATAGTAAAGTCGCCAAGCTGGAAGATGCCGGGCAGAAGAGTCCTATTAAAACGTGGGCTCGTGCTTGCACCATCATTCCGGAATTCGTCGGCCATACCTTTATGGTTCACAATGGTAAGAATCATATCAAGGTGCTCGTTTCAGAAGAAATGGTTGGTCACAAGTTGGGCGAGTTCGCTCCGACTCGGACTTTCCGTGGTCACGGCGGTAAAGGGAAGCGATAACCGAAGTAACGGTTGACGAAGCGATTAATTAACGGTTTAATAAGAAACTTGGGATCATCGAAGTAAGCGAAGAGATATCCCCGCTTTAGTTAGAGGTTGATGTCATGGCGTATAAAGCAGTTCATCGATATGCCCGAATTAGTCCGCGCAAGGTGCGACTGCTGGCAGACCTGATTCGTGGAAAGTATGCCGACGAGGCACTTGAAATTTTACGTTATCAGCCTCAGCGTGGTGCTCGGATGCTTGAAAAAGTTCTGAAGAGTGCGATGGCCAACGCGGAAGACAAACGAGATGCGAATTTGGGCGAGTTGATGATCGTCGAAGTTCGTGTTGATCCGGGCCCGATGTGGCGACGGATGCGTCCGAAGGCTAGGGGGATGTCGGCGATCATTAAAAAGCGAACTTCGCACATCAGTGTTGAAGTAGGATAAGCCGGTATAGCGAATAGGTGGTTTTGAGCTTGATTTTAACATTGATCAAAACGACCGATAAGAGGATTAAACGCAATACGTCGGATGAAGTGGAACAACGGTTTCACGCCAGCGAAGGACGAAGAGAGATATAGCATGGGCCAAAAAGTCAACCCGATCGCATTTCGTACCGGAGTTATGATCGGCTGGAAAAGCCGCTGGTACGCTTCGAAGCGAGACTATGCCGAACTGCTGATTGAAGATAAAAAAATACGGGACTTCATCAAGAAACGCAAAGATAGCCGGGATAGAACCGGGCGTATGATGATGTATCCTGCCGTTGCCAAAATTGAAATTGAGCGGACGCGGGATGAAGTGAAGGTTATTCTTCATTCGGCCAGACCGGGTGTTTTGATCGGTCGAAAAGGGGAGAGGGTTGAGGAGTTGCAGAATGAACTGCAGCGAATCACTCGGCGCCGGATCAATATCAAGATTGAAGAGATCACGAAGGCTGAGTTAGTGGCTCAGTTGGTAGCGGAAGATATTGGTGAACAGCTTCAAAAACGGTCTAGTTTCCGTCGCACGATGAAGAATGCGATGAGGCAAACGATGGAGGCCGGTGCTAGGGGAATTAAAATCGAACTGGCTGGTCGGTTGGGTGGAGCGGAAATGGCTCGGAGAGAAAAGCAGATCTCCGGTTCGATTCCGCTGTCGACACTGCAGGCGAAAATTGATTACGGATTTACGGAAGCAAAAATAGCCCAAGGTCATATCGGCATCCAAGTTTGGATTAATCAGGGCATGTATAGCGAGGACGAGACCGATGGCGTTAATGCCCAAGCGGGTAAAACATCGAAAAAGCCAAAGAGGACGTATAAAAGGTAACGCAACTCGCGGAAACCATGTCGTCTTCGGTGAATTTGGATTACAAGCGGTAGAGGGTGGCTGGATTAGTGCGGCCACGATCGAAGCGGGACGTATCGCAGCGCAGCAATATCTGCGCAGCGAAGGTAAGCTTTATATTCGTATTTTCCCCAACAAGTCGGTTACCTCGATTCCTCTTGAAACCCGAATGGGTAAGGGGAAGGGAGAGCCTGACTACTGGGCGGCGGTTGTCAAACCGGGAACGGTTATGTATGAAATTGGGGGCGTGACGGAAGAAGCAGCGAAGATTTGTTTCAACCGTTTGGCCCATAAAATGCCGGTTCGAGTGCGGATGATTAAACGGCGTCCCATGTAACCGAGATTCAAGGGAATCAACGTAACGAGGAATTGCAAGCCATGACGAAGGCAGCTGAACTTCGCGAAATGAGTGACGAGCAGCTTGCTCTGACTCTGAAAGACACGCAAGAACAATTGTTCCGTCGACGTGTACAGTCACAGACGGAGCGATTGGATGCTCCTAGTGAGTTAAAAAAGTGCAGGCGTTTGATAGCACGCATTTTGACCATTCAAAATGAGCGAGCGATCCAAGCAGCCCAAACAGTTGTGTAAAATAAGAGTTTGGTTGATTGGACCATAGCGATAGAGGAAGCTAACTCATGCCAAAAGCGGTAACTCAAGGGGTGGTCACGAGCGATAAAATGCTGAAGACGCGTCGCGTTGAGATTGAAAGACGCGTCCCAGATAAAAAGTACGGGAAGTTTGTACGTGCTCGTACCATTTGCTTCGTTCACGATGAAAACAACGATTCTTCGTTAGGGGATATCGTTGAAATTATCGAAAGTAGACCGCGCTCGAAAAAGAAGCGATGGGAGCTGGTCCGCGTGGTGAATAAGGGTCAAGTGATTGACTTGGTAGCCATGAGAGCGGCAGCGAAGGAAAAGAGTCGCAATCCGGAAAAGGAATAGGGCGTTTTTTCGATCCGTAAAAATCGTTTGACTTTAAAGGTTGGATGATAAAGGATCGAAAGAAAAAGGCTCAATACAAAATAAGTAATTGCACGCATATTCGCGTCAAATTGGGTGTGAACCATGATTCAAATGCAAACCCGACTAGCCGTTGCCGACAACACTGGGGCACGGGAGTTGATGTGCATCAAAGTGTTAGGCGGCTCTCGACGACGTTTTGCCGGTTTGGGTGATGTGATCGTTTGTAGCGTGAAAAGCGTCATTCCCGGAAGTGATGTCAAGAAGGGTTCCGTTATTCGTGCTGTGATCGTTCGCTGCAAACAGCCAACGCGACGAGCGGACGGCAGTTATGTTCGGTTCGATAGCAATGCCGCGGTGATTATCGATGCTGATAAGAACCCGAAGGGAACCCGTATTTTTGGTGCGGTCGCCCGAGAATTGCGTGAACAGAATTTCATGAAAATTGTCAGCCTCGCCAGCGAGGTAGTCTAATGCAAATGATTATTAAAGTCGACGACACGGTGGAAGTCATCACGGGGGACGATAAAGGAACCCGTGGTAAGGTCTTGAAGGTCAATCGGGAAACCGGTAAATTGACTGTCGAAGGCGTCAATCGTGTCTATAAACATGTTCGTCGAAGTCAGCGAAACCCACAAGGGGGCCGCCTTTCGATGGAGATGCCTGTTCAAGCTTCGAATGTTTTGTTGGTTTGCCAGTCTTGTGGGAAACCGGCCCGACTGGGAATTCGATACTTGGACGATGGAAGTAAAGTTCGATATTGTAAGAAGTGTGGCGCGGAGAACGGGGTGATTGCTCCTCCGAGAGCCCGATATGCGAAATAATTTGGCGTAATGGACGCCCACGGTAAAACCTTCTGTTATGGAAGGGAGTCACCGGAATTCAGAGACAAGCGAATTATCGGAAGCGGCATACGAAAATGAAGCCTCGATTAATGGAACGGTATGAGAGCGAGATTCTCTCCTCGCTTCGGGAAAACCTGGGTCGGACGAACCGGCACTCACTTCCGAAGCTTGAGAAGATCGTGATCAATATGGGTGTTGGCAGTGCAGTCCAGGAAAAGAAGATACTGGATGAGGCGGTTGACGCTCTCCGGTTGATCAGCGGTCAAAAACCGGTGATCACACTGGCTCGGAAATCGATTGCCGGTTTCCGACTTCGAGAAGGAATGGCGATTGGCTGTAAAGTCACGCTTCGCCATTATCGCATGTATGAATTTCTGGACCGTCTGATTTCCCTGGCAATTCCTCGTGTTCGTGACTTTCGTGGTTTAAACCCGAATGCTTTCGACGGAGGCGGTAATTATAACTTGGGTTTGACTGAACAGTTGGTGTTTCCGGAGTTGAATCCGGACAAGTACAGCCGTCCCCAAGGTATGAATATTACGATTGTCACCAGCACGGACAGCAACGACGAGGCTCGGGTTTTACTTCGCGGTTTTGGAATGCCATTCCAGAGCGAGAGTGAATCCGGAGCGAAAGACTAAGGGAACTATAAACGCATGGCAAGCAAATCGAAGATAGCCAAGGCGCTCCGCACGCCGAAGTTTTCGAGTCGATCCGAAAGGCGATGTGCCCTTTGTGGTCGTCCTCGAGCGGTGTATCGTAAGTTCGGTATTTGTCGAATTTGTTTCCGCAAGTTAGCGGACGAAGGACTAATTCCTGGCGTGAAGAAGGCGAGTTGGTAAAGGGACCCGATAAATCATGATGACTGACCCCATCGCCGATATGTTAACCCGCATACGTAATGCGGTACGTGTCGAGAAATCCCATGTTGAGATGCCTGTCTCCAAGGTGAAAAAAGGCCTTGCTGAGGTGCTGAAGCGTGAAGGATATATTTGGGATTGGGAAGAGGTTGACGCGAAGCCGTTTAGCCATTTGCGATTGTATTTAAAGTACGGTCCCAATGGCGAGCGAGTGATTCAACACGTGCGACGCGTAAGTAAACCCGGTTGTCGGGTACATTCCCGGTCGATGAAGCTTAAGCCCGTATTGAATGGTCTCGGCATAACGATCATTAGCACCAGTCGTGGTGTGGTAAGTGATCGTGAAGCGCGACAGCGGAAGTTGGGCGGAGAAGTTCTTTGCGAGGTATGGTAATACCCTGCCTGAAGGTTCTTTGAAGCAGGCCGATAGTCCGGCTGTTTCAGACGTAATACAATAGACGTTGTAAAAGCCCTCCGAATTTGAAGAAGAGCTTGCGAAATAGGTAGAATCCAAGATGTCGCGGATTGGTAAAAAACCGGTTGAAGTACCCAGTGGCGTAAAAGTTTCGATCGACGGTAATGTCGTGACGATCGAAGGTTCGTTGGGGAAGCAGGAATTTGAAAATCGCCCGGAAGTCAGCGTGACGTACGATTCCGACGCGAACCAGATTATTGTCACCAACAATGACGATGAAAGGCAGACTCGCGCATATCATGGACTGACGCGAGCCCTTTTGCAAAATATGGTTGTTGGTGTAACCCAAGGATATGAAAAGCGACTGGAATTGGTCGGCGTTGGATATATCGCTTCGGTGCAAAACAATCAGTTGGATCTTCGTGTGGGATTGGCCAACGAGCTTCACAAGCCGATTCCCGAAGGTTTGGAAGTGGCTTGTCCCGATCAACAGCATATTGTGATTAAAGGGATCAATAAGCAAATGGTTGGACAATTTGCCGCCGAAACGCGAGCCTTACGAAAACCGGAACCTTATAAGGGTAAAGGAATTCGTTACTTTGGCGAAGCGGTACGACGTAAGCAAGGTAAGGCGATGGCGAAGTAGTCGGCACGCGAGCATCCAATATACGAGTGAGACGGTATCGTGAAACACGAAAAACTGATCGGCAAACAACGAAAACGACGCGGATTTCGCGTAAGAAATCGAATTAAGCGAGATTCGACTCGTCCTCGCTTGACTGTTTTCCGAAGTCATAAGAATATTTACGTTCAAGTTATTGATGACGAGGCGGGCAAGACATTGGCCTCGGCTAACTCGAAGGAAAAGTCCCTTCGTGAAAAACTTGGATATGGCGGAAATATCGAAGCGGCGAAATTGGTCGGCATTGAAATTGCCCAACGGGCTCTTGAAGCCGGCGTGAAGCAAGTTGCTTTCGATCGACGTGAATACAAATACCATGGACGCATTGCAGCCTTGGCGGATGCGGCGCGGGATTCCGGACTGGACCTTGGGCTGAAAAAGGATGCCGGGTCGAGTGACGCCTAGTTTTAGGTAATGAGTTTATTGGTCTAACAACAAACATTTAGCCTGGCAATCGTATTATGGGTGGCGATTCTTCTAGAGGAGATCTGATCGACAAGGTCGTGAAGATCCGACGATGTGCGGCAGTGGTCAAGGGTGGCCGCCGATTTAGTTTTTCGGCGATGGTCGTTATTGGCGACGGTAAAGGCCGTGTTGGTTGCGGATATGGAAAAGCGAATGAAGTTCCTCCGGCTGTCGAGAAGGCCGTGAAGAACGGTACGCAGGATATGAAGCCCATTTCCTTGGATGGTGGGACGATTCCTCATTCCGTAAAAGGTCGATATGGTGCGGCGAAGGTGATCTTGGTTCCCGCCGGGCCCGGTACTGGAGTGATTGCCGGTGCGGCGGTTCGAGCCGTTTGTGAAGCGTGCGGAATCAACGACATTTTGACGAAGAGTTACGGGTCGAATAATTCGATCAATCTCGTCAAAGCGACGCTTGAAGCACTGCATAGTCTTCGTTCCCAGAGTGAAGTTGAACGGCTGCGAGGAGTTTCACTGTCATGAATCTGAACGATGTCCATCGCGGAATATCAAAAAATAAAAAACGGAAGCGACTCGGCCGTGGCCCAGGCAGCGGTCATGGGAAAACGTGCGGACGTGGACATAAAGGTCAGCGTTCGCGAGCCGGGTTCAGCATGCATGCGACGTTTGAAGGCGGTCAGATGCCGCTGGTTCGTCGGATTCCGAAGCGCGGTTTCAATAATAAATGGGCGTTGACTGTTGCGACGGTCAATGTGAGCGATTTGGAAGAGCGTTTTGAAGATGGGGCGGAAGTCACTTTGGAATCGTTGCGAGAAAAGAATTTGGCAAAGCAGCGCTTTGACGTTCTGAAGATTCTCGGCGATGGTGAGTTGACGAAGAAGTTGAAGATTTCTGCCCATCGATTTAGTCAATCGGCCTTGGAAAAGATTCAAAAGGCCGGTGGAGAAGTGGTTGTCTTGCCCGGGAAAAAGCCGGTAGTCAAGAACAAGCAGAAGAGCTAAAACCTTTTGAAATTCATTGTTGAATGAATGGTCAAAAAAAGGTTGCAATTTGCTCGTGCTTTTGTTGCGAGAAAGAGGTTGATTTCGGGGATTTTCGGCGTTGATGCAGAGATTTCCGGCCTTTTGGAGAGGAAGTCCCAATGTTGTGGGGTTTTTTTCGTTGCAACCGGAATTTGGAAGAAGCCTTCTTATTAACCAGGCCGACTCTTACCGATCTTAAAGCGTAAGTGAAGAGTTGGTTTGGTAATGGCGAACGAGACAGAGGCATTATTGTGGTACCTTGCTTCGCCGTATTTCTCGTCATTGACTTGAAAACGCCGTAATAAATTTAGAACTTCTTTTTGACGGGTCGAACCGATGTGGGAAAAGATACGAGTCGTCTTTAGCATACCCGAACTTCGCCAAAAGATCCTTTTGACTCTTGGCCTTTTGGCGATCTATCGGATCGGTTGGCAGATTCCTTTGCCGATCGTCGATCAGACGAAGATGACCGCTTTTTTTGGTGCGCAAACGAGCACCGGTCTGGGTCAGCTTTTGAATCAGGCTGCCATGTTCAGTGCCAGCTCTCTGACGCAAGCGACGATATTCGGTTTGGGTATCATGCCTTATATTTCGGCCTCGATTATCTTCCAATTGTTGGGGAGTGTTTGGGAACCGCTTGAACGACTCCAAAAGGAAGGTGAGAGCGGGCGAAAGAAAATTAATGAATATACCCGTTACGCAACGGTGGTGCTCTGTCTTTTGCAGAGTTTCATGTATGTGAAGTGGATGGCTAGTGCCAACTTCATGAAGGAAGGGTTCGACACGTTTCAGTGGCAGTTGGCCGCTGTTATGGTCATGACTGCGGGAACGACCTTTTTGATGTGGTTGGGAGAGCAGATCGACGAGTACGGAATCGGGAACGGGATCAGCCTGTTGATTATGGCAGGTATCTTGGCCCGGATGCCGGCCTCAGGTATTGAGCTTTTCGGTCCGGTCTTCCAGAACGGTTTGGAATTGGGCGGCCAGATGGGCGTCGAGAAACTCATCGTTTTGATGCTTTTGTTTGTCGGTGTTGTGGTCGGTGTGGTCTTTATCACACAAGGACAGCGTCGAATTCCGACCCAAAGTGCCAAGCATGTTCGCGGTCGACGAGTTTACGGTGGAACGCGACAATTTTTGCCGCTTCGAGTAAACCAGGCGGGCGTCATGCCGATTATCTTCGCCAGTAGTTTGCTTCTGTTCCCAACCGCACTGTTCAACATGTTGCGAGGTTACGGTTCGATCTGGGATTGGTTTTATACCATCTTCCAAGATCGAGGATATGTCTACAATATTTTCTATGTGTTGCTGATTTACTTCTTCTGCTATTTCTGGACGGCCATTACGTTCAATCCGAAAGATATGGCGGATAATTTGAAGAATTACGGATCGTTTATTCCGGGTTATCGACCTGGGAAGCGAACGGCCGATTATCTTGAAAAAGTCATGGTCCGGATCACTTACGTTGGAGCCGGGTTCCTTGCTGTCGTCGCGATTATTCCGACGGTGGTTGCCACCTGGTGGGGTATTGGCTACGGGGTAGCCAGTTTCTATGGTGGAACCGGTTTGCTGATTGCCGTGAGTGTGGCGTTCGATTTGGTACAAAAGATCGACAGTCATTTGGTCATGCGGAATTACAAAGGGTTGTTGGATCGTTCCTAATTGCTGGAACAGGCAATTGAGGAACGTCGCAAGGCGTTCTACTGAGAAAAAACGTTGCGATCGCGAGGATTACATCGCGATCGCTTGTTTTTATTCGAGAGACGTTGGTAGACGGTTGTTCATGGCGGGTTGAGGGATTCGGTTGTCCAGCGGTAAGGGACAAGGCCCGATTTTATCTGACTGTGGCTAGAAGAGAAGCAGGCATTGGAATAGGAGCTATGATGCGCATCGTGTTTATCGGCCCTCCGGGAGCGGGGAAGGGAACTCAAGCAGAGCGTCTGATTGAAAAATATAAAATCGCCCATCTTTCGACCGGCGACATGTTGCGTGCGGCTCGTGATGCGAAGACGGAAGTTGGAAAAAAAGCAGACGAATTTATGTCCGGCGGTCAGCTGGTACCGGACGAAATTATTGTAGAAATCATTGGCGACCGTTTACAAGAAGAGGACTGCAAGGGCGGTTATCTATTGGACGGTTTTCCTCGAACGATCGCTCAGGCTGAGTCGTTGGACGAGATGCTAGCCAAGAAGGAGACGCCGCTGGATGGAGTCCTGGAACTGCGGGTTCCGGAAGAGGCGTTGTTTGAACGATTGGCCGGTCGAGGGCGAGCGGATGACACGCCCGAAGTGATCCGGCAGCGTCTGGTTGCCTATCGTGAACAGACTGAACCTTTGTTGGATTACTACCAGAATCAGAATCAGTTGAAGTCGATTGACGGAACCGGTACGGTTGACGAGATCTTTGGCCGGGTCGTCGAAGTTTTAGAACAAGTTTCATAAAAGGAAAAGATCCCGCTCGAAGTGAGTTCGGTGATCGAGGAGCGTCGTAACGGTGAAAGTTTTACGATCGTCGCGTGAGATAGGCTTGATGCGAGAAGCGGGTCTCTTGGTCTGGAAAGCGCATCAGCTGGCCGCATCGATGATCGCCCCGGGTGTCACAACAGGTGAGATCGACGACGCCATAGAAAATTTCTTTATTGAATCCGGAGCGGAAGGCCTTTTTAAAGGGGTTCCCGGTCCGGTTCCTTTTCCAGCGGTCAGTTGTATGTCGGTCAATGAAGAGGTGGTCCATGGGATCCCCGGTGATCGTCGGCTGAAAGAAGGAGACATTTTGAGCATTGACACCGGCTGCCGATTGGCAGGTTGGTGTGGCGATGCGGCGGTGACTCATGCGGTTGGAAAGGTTGAGCCAAGGGTTCAAGAGCTTTTGGATGTGACGAGACAGGTGCTCGATTTGGCAGTCGAGCAGATGGGCCAGTGTACCTTGTGGAGTGAGGTAGCTGCTCAGATGGAGACGTTCGTCAAAAAACGCGGGTTTTCGGTAGTTGAGGTCTTTGTCGGTCACGGCATTGGACGCGAAATGCACGAAGAGCCACAGGTCCCGAATTATGTAAGCAATTCGATTCGTCGAAGTGGCGATTTTCGGCTTGTTCCGGGGCTGGTTATCGCCGTGGAGCCGATGGTCAATATGGGGTCAAAGCGAGTGCGGACTCAACCGGATCATTGGACACAAGTTACGGTCGATGGAAAACCGAGCGCCCATTTTGAGCACACGATTGCGATAACCGAATCGGGTCCGTTGGTTTTGACGGGACCACCTAATGAGGTGGTTTCCTAGGCTTTTTGGGCACGGTGGCAGCGATGAGATTTCGAGTATTGTCCGACAACAGAGGGATGGACGCGGAGTCAATTCTTCGGTTTTAGCAGCCTCAGCAAGTCAGATTCTGGCTGAAAGAAAGCATTTTTGCCTTTTTTGATCGGTTCGTGGTGGAAATTCACCTTTTCGGACCGAAAAAAAGAGTCAGAGGGACTTGTAAGGTGAACCGTATTGTGGTTATACTGATACGCTTTGTTAGTTTGAGATTTTTGAGGCAAACGGGAAAATGAAAGTCCGAGCTAGTGTGAAGCGGATTTGCGAGAGCTGCAAAATTGTCCGACGTAAGGGCGTAGTGTATGTAGTTTGTGTGAATCCCCGCCATAAGCAGCGACAAGGTTAAGGTCGCACGCCCTTTCCTGGTCTTTAGTCCCTTGGTGGGGGTATTTGGCCTGAGTTGGATTAAGGGCTTGGAAAAATAGATAGCGTGTTTGGATGGAGTAGCAAGAATGCCGCGTTTGTTAGGTGTTGACATTCCGAATGATCGGCCAACTGTGGTGGCGTTGACTTACCTCTATGGCGTTGGGCCGAAGACAGCTCGTGTTCTTTGTCGCGAAGCGGGTATTGATCCGAACGTTCGGGCAAAGGAGTTGCGAGAGGATGAGTTGGTCCGCTTGGCGGGGATCCTTGATAAGGATTATACCGTTGAAGGTCAGCTTCGTCGGACAGTTAATCAGAATATTTCCCGGTTACGCGATATTGCTTGTTATCGAGGTGTGCGGCATCGTCGTGGATTGCCGGTTCGAGGGCAGCGTACCCGAACGAATGCTCGAACCCGAAAGGGTGCGAAAAAGACAGTTGCCGGAAAGAAGGGGGTCAAGGACCTTCGTTAGTTTTCGGTTTCTGCCTGAAGTAGAGGGAGCCGCTGGTTTCCTGGTTGCAGGCGTTTGGATTGAGGAAAGATAGATCGTTTGTTTGTATGGCTAGGTTGGTTAAGAGTCCTAGATGAGTTTAGGGTTTCTCGCGAGCCTTGAGTCAGAAAAACATAGCAAGGAGAATCGTAGACGGTGGCCAAATCGAAGCCGAAACGACGTAAGACTCGTCGCAGTGTCGCGATCGGGATCGCCCATGTTAAGGCGACCTTCAATAATACGACGGTGACGATCACCGATACTAAGGGGGATACGCTTTGTTGGGCGACCTCCGGGTCGAGTGGATTTAAGGGGAGCCGAAAAAGCACCCCGTTCGCCGGTCAATTGGCTGCTCAGCAGGCGGCCGAGAAGGCGATGAAGCTCGGGATGAAAGAAGTGGATGTTCGGGTGAATGGTCCTGGAAGTGGACGTGAAAGCGCGATTACTTCCTTACAGGCTGCTGGCTTGAAGATCAAATCGATTGAAGATGTTACCCCGTTGCCGCACAATGGATGTCGTCCGAAAAAACGACGACGTGTGTAAGTGTTTTGTCTGCGGTGGTATTAAGGTATATAGACTAATTTTTATACGCTGGGAGTGGGATCGAGGATGGCTCGTTACACAGGACCGGTTTGCCGAAAGTGTCGACGTGAAGGAACGAAGTTGTTCCTGAAGGGTGCTCGCTGCGACTCGCGCAAATGCGCAATGGAACGTCGAGATAACCCGCCTGGATCGCAATCCTTTCGGCGTGGGAAAATGACCGATTATGGTATTCACCTTCGTGAAAAGCAGAAGGTGAAGCGATATTATGGAGTGTTGGAGTCCCAGTTCCGCAAGTATTTTAAAGCGGCGGAACGAGCAAAAGGCAATACGGGTGAGGTTCTTATGAGCCTGCTTGAGCGACGTTTGGATAATGTCGTCCACCGGTTGGGCTTTGGGCACTCACGTGCCGAGGCGCGACAGATTATTTCGCATGGTCATATTACGGTCAATGGTCGTCGGCTGGATGTTGCCAGTTACCTTTGTCGGCCGGGCGATGTGATTCGGGCGAAGAGTCGGGCGAAAAGTCTTGAACAAGTGAAAAACAATTTGGCGGATAACCCCCGTGGGGTGCCTGAATTTCTCACTTTGGTTGCCAGCGATACTCCGGAAGGGCATTTGGTTCGTCTTCCAGATACTGAAGATGTTTCCATTCCGGTTCAGTCGCAGTTGATCGTGGAGCTTTGTTCTAAGTAGTCGTGCCGTCGGTCTCTAGGGGGATCGATTTAGGTTGGATGAAATGGCTAAAGCTAGGATATCGGAGGATTCCCAATGCGAATACGATGGCGCGGACTCGAGTTGCCCAGTCAAGTCACCTGCGATCAAGCGGCCCTCACGGATACTTTCGGGCATTTTGTGGCAGAGCCTTTTGAACGAGGTTTCGGTTCGACGATAGGTAATAGCCTGCGTCGGGTTCTGCTTTCGAGTATTGAAGGTAGTGCTGTGACTCGGATTCGAATTCGAGGCGCTCAGCATGAGTTCACGAGTGTGCCTGGGGTCGTCGAAGACTTGACCGACATCGTTTTGAATACGAAGTCGTTGGTCGTGAAAAGTGAAACCGACCAAGAGCGAGTGCTTCGGATTGAAAAAAATACGAAGGGTGTGATCACCGGCGCTGATGTTTTAACCGACGAATCGGTTACCGTGATTAATAAGGATCATGTCATTGCGACGTTGACTGACGACGTGCCATTTGAGATGGAAATGGTAGTCGAAAAAGGTCGCGGATATTTGCCTGCTCAGGAAAATCGTAATCAAGAGGTTGGCTGGGTTCCGATCGATGCGGCGTTTAGTCCGATAGTTCGTGTCCGGTACGAAGTGGAAGAGACTCGTGTCGGCCAGAAGACGAATTACGATCGATTGTCAACTGAAATTTGGACGAATGGCTCGATTTCACCTGAGATTGCTTTTGTTGAAGCGGCGAAGATTTTGCGAAAGCACCTCAACCCGTTTGTCCAATATCGCGAATTAGGCCCGAAGGTTTTTTCAGAAACGCGTTCGTCGGAATCGGGTGGAGTGGACCCGGCTCTCGAGGCGATTTTGTCGATGAATATTACCGAGTTGGACCTTTCGGTTCGGGCGACCAACTGTCTGGAGTCGGACAATATCAATACTGTTCGAGATTTAGTTAGCCATACAGAAGACCAACTTTTGGAAGTCCGGAATTTCGGCGAAACGACACTCGTTGAAGTGCGTGAAAAACTGGATGAGCTTGGCCTTCATATGGGAATGAAGGTGCAACCTGCCCCGGCCAGCCCGATTTAATAACGGACGTTCGCCGGAACCATTGTGAATTGGGAAAATACCGTATAGCGTTTTTATTTACGAGATAAGATGCGACACCGAAAAAAAGGCCGGAAACTCGGCCGCAACCCCAAGCATCAGCGGGCCTTGTTACGAAACTTGGCGAGTGCTTTATTTTTGACCGAGCGTGATGCAGAAGATGATGAAAACGCGCCTAAGGTCAAAGGGCGGATCGTAACTACTTTACCTAAGGCGAAAGAAGTACGCCCCTTGGTAGAAAAATGCGTGACGCTTGCTTGCAAGAGTCTGCCTCATCAAGAGAAAGCAGATCAGCTGTCGACTAGTGCTGAACGTAATAGCGATCAGTGGAAGAGTTGGCGGAATGGGTCCGAGTGGCAAGAATGGAATCAGGCGATCGCTCCGGTAGTCGCTGCAAGAAGACGCGCTTTGAAGCTTTTGGGAAGCAAGGAAGCGGTCAGCATTTTGTTTAGCGAAGTGGCTCCCCGTTTTGTCGATCGTGATGGCGGCTATACTCGTATTCTCCAGTTGGCCAAAGTTCGTTTGGGCGATGCCGGTAAACAAGCCATCCTCGAATTTGTCGGTAAGAATGATCGTGTCAGCACGGCCAGTGTAAAACCGACTTTCGAAGACGAAGCGGATTCCGACAAGGTTTCCGAAGTTGAATCAAAGGAAAGTTCGGCAGAGGAAGTTTCGCAGTCGGAAGATAAAGAATAAGTGCACATGGTTTCCTTGAGAGTCGGTTTTTGAGTCGAATTTAAAGGGTTTTTGAGTTTGACTTTGGGTATGACTTGAAGTGGTGTACAATACTTCTTTATTTTTAAGATGGTTTTAAGGAAAAATATTCTAAGGACGGTGGCTTGACTGCCGTCCTTTTTAGTGCGCCTCCTCGGTGTTTATCGGCCGAGGCAAACGGGGCCTTGTTATCATAAGAAGAATGCTTGTGTCAAAGTGAAATGGTTCTGCCGTGTCACTTGAGGGTGAAGCGGCCCTTTTCCATGAGGCTTGGATCTTCCTTGTCACATGAGCATCGATTGGAATCAAGAGACGGCTTCCGATGCCTTTCTCCCCTTCGAAAGGATTCGATTTCACACTCCATATGCGGCGGGTGTGCGAGGATATGACAGATCGATTGCCCGTGTTGAGGCATATTGATTTGTCACGGGTGCTTATCGGATTCTGTCAGGTTCGGAAACGGACTTCTTACGGTTTGTATGCCTCTTTGACGCCAATGCGTTTTGAAGGGGGGCGGACACAGACAATTCGCCGTGGAAGAAGGTGGACGGTTCCCCGTTATAAAACCCCTTCGGGCGTGGAAGCGCTTTATCTGCTCCATTTCTATCTCCCGCGGTTTTTGGAGCTGCCGTTTCAAGAGAAATTGACGACCATCGTCCATGAATTGTGGCATATCAGTCCGGAATTCAACGGCGATGTGCGTCGTTACGAGGGCCGTTGTTATGCCCACAGCGCCTCGGGAGATCATGATGTTCAGGCTGCCCGTTTAGCGACAGACTGGTTGGAACTGGAGCCACCTGCGGAGATATATGGTTTTCTTCGCCACGATTTTGCCGGTTTGGAGTCGAAGCATGGGAAGGTTTTCGGACATAAACTTCCGACGCCGAAGTTGATTCCCGTTGGTACTTCGGCCGGAGAGCGATTCAAATAGGGAAGAGAAAGTCACCCCCGATTTCCATTTGTTTCAAGGAGAGAATATTCCTTGGGGAAAGTTTTGCTTTTTAGATCGCATTTCAGTTTAGTGTAGCGTTGTAGATGAAAGTGGGTGAAAACCGGTGTTTGCCTAAGTATAGGTGGCGGAACGGTTTTGATTTTTCCATTTTCCTTTCGGTTGCAAGGAATCTGTTTCACTTAAGTGAAATGCGTTTTAAAAAGGGGCGGGAGTGCGAAAAGCTACTAGTCATTTGAGATAGAGGAGAATTTTTGTGATGGCCGAACATGAAGCCGATTATCGACGCGTCGTTGATCAAGTGGAATCGGGCGAGTTTTTGCCGGGTACTTCGATTGAGGTGATTCATTCAGACGCTCGGAAATCGAAGCCCCGTTTTGCGGTTTTTGATTTTGATGGAACGTTGAGCCTCATCCGGGAAGGGTGGCCCGAGGTGATGGTTCCGATGATGGTCGAGTATCTGCAAGAGACCGGGACCGACGAGTCGGCTGAATCGCTTTACGAAATGGCCAACAAGTTTGTGGCCGAGTTGACCGGCAAGCAGACGATCTATCAGATGATCCGTCTGGCCGAAGAGATCACGAAGCGGGGTGGCACACCGCAAGATCCGAAGGTCTACAAGCAGGAATATCACGATCGGCTCATGAAGCGGATTACCGAACGTCGCGAGGCGCTTCGCAGTGGCGCTGCCGATCCGGAAACGATGTTGGTGCCCGGTTCGTATCAGTTGCTCGACGCGCTCAAAGAACAGGGCGTCCAGCTTTATCTGGCCAGCGGGACCGACGAGCCGTACGTGATCGAAGAAGTCAAACTGTTGAAGTTGGATCCGTATTTCGGCAAGCACGTCTACGGAGCCCAGGACGATTACAAGGCGTTTTCCAAGGCTCAAGTTATCCAGCGGATTTTGACCGAAAATGAAGTTCCCGGTGCGGAGCTGATCGGTTTCGGCGATGGTTATGTCGAGATCCAAAACGTCAAGGAAGCGGGCGGCCTGGCGGTCGGCGTTGCCACGGATGAAGAGAATCGAAGTGGCAAGCCGGACCAGTGGAAACGCGACCGTCTGATCGGTGTCGGTGCCGACCTGTTGATCCCCGACTTCCAAGAGGTCAAGCCGTTGATCGACTGGATTTTTGCCTAAGAATAAAGGTGATAACAAAAAGGGATCGCGGTTGATAATCAACTGCGGTCCCTTTTTTTCTGCCAAATTATCAAAACGAGAGCCGTTTTTCCGGAAGCTTTTGAAGGGGGCCTATTGAACGCGGACGGTGTGTGGGCCGGGGCCCAGTTTGAGACGGAGAAAGCGATCCGACTCGTTTTGACCCTTCTCGGGGGCAGGCGGGGACGCTTCGGGCTTTCCATCGAGAATCAGGACTGATTTCTTTGTCAGACGGGGAACGGCCACCTCAGCGGTTACCCGGTCGGGGATCGTCGTTTCGAGGAGGAACGAGTTGTCCTCCTCAGACTTTTCCCATCGGACAGGCACGGGGCCGAACTCGGTGACGACGGTCCCTTCGGCTCTGTCCAAACCGACCGTGCGGGGTTCGATTGTGAGGCGTCGCCGGGCGATCGGTCCGTCGGTTCGGACGCCGAGAACGTAGGCGCTCAAGAAGTAGGTCGGCGCCGCGCCGCTTTCGTGACATTTTTCTCCCGAGCGAAAATTTTCCCACGTCGTTTGGGTTTCCCCTCGGGCCATGTCGGTCCACCGGTTTCGCATCAACTTGAGGGCCAACCGGTCGGCCTCGTCCGTGTCGATCTGGTAAAGGGTTTCCAGCAAGAAGGCGTGGGAGTAGGGGAAGATCCGTTTTTCCGCTGCATGTGCCAGTAGGTACTTTTGAACCGAGGCCATTCGGTCCGACGGGACAACCCCATAGTAAAGCGGGATGAAGGCAGCGTGCAGGTTGACCGGCGTCTTTTTCCCGTCGAGAATCCCGCCGTGATAGGTTCCCGCCTTCGCGTCCCAGAGATGAGTATTGATCGATTGACGGAGTCGGTTTGCCGCGTCGGTATATTCGCTTGCCTTGGCAGGCACGTCGATCAATCGGGCCAACTCGGCCGCGTCGACCAACGCCCGATAGAGATACGAATTGAACGTGGTTCCTTCGCAGACTTTATAGGCCAACGGGTTGGTGAAATAGACGAACTCCTGCGCCCGGACCAGACCATGCTCGGTCCGCCGATCGAGAAACCATGTCAGTTGTTTCTCGACGCGGGGCCATTGCTCTTGGACGAAGGTGAGGTCGCCGGTGCGCTCGAAATAATCGCGAATGCCGTGGATCCAGAGGCAGGCGTAGTCGGGGATCCAGGCGTGTTTATCCCACCGGTCGGACGGATGATGGGCTTTGACCCGACCGTCGGGCAATTGGCTCTGGCCGATGTGGCGAAGCAGATTGCGTAAGAGACGCGCGTCGCCGTAGGCCGGGCTGCCGTCGATCGCCGGTCCGACTAGCGCGACCCGTGTTACCGGGTAGGCGACCATGAAGCCGTCGGCCATCCATTCCACCCGTTCGCGCGTTGCGCAGTCGACATACCCGTCTTCGCTACAGGCGAGGATCGTGTTGAGGCCGATCTGCCAAATCGCGTTGAGCACTTCGTCCTCGGATTGAAAACGGCCGACCACGTCGAACGGATAGAGTCGGTCGATCAGCTTGACTTGATTGAGCGTCGCCGATCCGGACTTGCAACGGATGATCCAATACCGGCATCCGAACGTGTCAAGACTTTCGTAGGTTTGTTGTCCGGAACGGGCGACATAACGGTTGACCCGTCCATGGGAACCGGCCGGTTTTTTGCCGGAATCGAAATAGTTCTGCGGGTACTCCTGTTCCAAGACGGTTCCTTCTTCGGCCGTGAAGTCGAGCCGCGAATAGGCCAAGACGAACCGGCCCGGATCGATGAGGATCTGCTCGCCCGTCTTGAGTGTCAGGGGCAAGCTGGCGCCCAGCGGTTGGCGGCGGCCCGAGTCTGGATCGATTCGCATCAAGGGGGCGATTTCGGTCTCGCGAAGCAGAGGAATTCCACCGTTGAGCCGACTCTGAAGCGGTCCCCAGTGCGACCCGTCAATCGCCACGGCACTGGCCCAACCGCAATCGTCAAAATCGACCGCCATCCAATTTTTTCGGACTTTCGTCGCGTCGATCCGATCGGGGATGCTGCCCCAGCGATCTCGCCAGCTATCCAGCGGGGCCGGGAGATACTCGGTTTCACTTGAGGCACGCCAAGCCGTATCGGTGGTGAAAAGTCGTTTTCGATTTCCGCTCTTTCCGGTTTCAAGCAACAGTGCCAGTCCGGGCGGATTTCGCATCATTCGGCCACTTAGGTCGGCCGGTTTCGCCGGATCGCTGCCGTCGTGGTAATGGTGGACCAAAACGGCCACGACGTTTTTTCCCGATCGAAGAAAACGGGTCACGTCGATCGTGTCGTACTGGGGTGCTTCCGGATCGAAACGGCAGGGGCCCCGTTCGACGTACTGCCCGTTGATCCAAAGGATGTAGCGGGAGTCGGCGAAAAGATGGAGCGACCCTTTTTCAGGGACCGCGTCCAACTTGAACGGTTTGCGAAACGCGACATAAACTTGATTGCCGGTCGGAGCCGAGTCGGCCCAAATCATTGTCTTTTGCAACGCCGGACCAATTGGGTCGTCCTGAGCGAGTACTTGGCTGGAAGAAAGCAGTGAAAGAAAAAAGACGGACAAACGAAAAAGGAAACGGAAAGACATGGCTGGAACTTTCTGGTTTCTAAAGCGGGCTAAAAAAAGCGGGCTAAAAAATAGCGGGCTAAAAAATAGCGGGCTAAAAAATAGCGGGCTAAAAAATAGCGGGCAGGAAAGAAGACGGTAGGGGGGGAAGCCGATGATTTCATTATAATCGATCGGCAGAGGGAAGGGAACCTTCTAGAGCCGGTTTCAAAACCCTATTTTGCGTCACTGTTTCACGGCCGTGGGAAGGCCTGGTAGGTAGTTTTGAAATGCCCTCCGGAGAATTTTCCTTCGAGCGAAAGACGATGAAAAAAACCGGCGAGCTTTGGCCGGTGACAGATATCGGGAAATTCCCCGATTCTATTTGGGCCGAAGTGTCTCGTCGGAAGACGATGTCGGAGCGGCCGATGGGAGTTCGTCCTTTTGAAGGCCGGCTTTCTCAGACTTATCCAGCTCGGATTCGGCCTGCTCGGTAGCGACCCGGTTGCCGGTGGGCGCGGTTTCCCCGTTTGAGGAATTTCCGTTTCCGTTTCCGTTGCCATTGGCTTCAAATGTTTTGACTTTGCGTTTGGCGTAACGGTACCAAAACACGGCGACCAAGATCCCAAGGACCACGACCGCCGTGGCCGCGTACTCGAGATCGCGAATCCAATCGGTGATCGTTTGGCCAAAAAGATAGCTCAGCAAAAAGAAGGTCCCGACCACCGTCGTCGCGCACAGGGCATCCATCAAAAGAAAGCGGCGATACGGCACGCGAAGAATACCGGCGGCGACATAGATCGGCGAACGAAGCCCGACGACGAAACGGGACAAAAACAAGACTTTCAAGCCGTGGTCTTGGATGGCCCGTTCGATCTTCGCTTCCCGTTCCGGATGAATAACCCGTGCCCACCAACCCTGTTTGCGGAGGATATTTCGTCCGAAATGATGGCCGATCCAATACATCAAGGTATCGCCGAGCAACGCCCCGATCAGGCAGGAGAGAAAGGCCAGTGTCGGATCGAGTGTCCCGTTCGAGCTCAGAACTCCCGCGAGAAAGACAGGAACTTCCTCCGGTACCGGCAGCCCGGCCCCGCTAAGGATCAAGATAAACGTGATCCCGAAATAGGAGCCGTGTTGGAGGAAAAAATCAATCATCGGGAAGCGAGGAGGCTCGCCTTGGTAAAGGGAAAAGGAGTTGAAAACAAGAAGGAAAGAAACCACCCTTTAGTGCGGGTTTTTTTGTTTCCCTCATGATGAATTGGGTCGCAGGCAAGTTGCCCTCGGAAGATACGAAACCCCTTTATTATGTCCTTTAAAGCCTGATTCCAGAAGGGGGGGGATGCGCAACAGGAGGCGTTTCTTGATCGGCGGAACGGGTGGTAAAGGGTTTTCGAATCTTTTTTTTCTTCAAGATAATCCCCTTAGGCCAGGGATTGCCGACCAAAGATTCGCCCTTTTGAAGGGCGGTTCGGGTGATTTTTTTATTCCAATTCGGATCGATCGATCACTCTCCCGTCATGGCGGTTGGCAAGAAAGACGTGGACTCTGAAATTGATTTTGAAGGGGATGCTTTCCACCGAGCCGTCGCAAAAACTCATGTTAAAGGTATAAGGATGACGGGAACCCCAGCCCACATGCTTATTGGCATAGAGAGCGGTGTCATCTTCTGGGGAGGAAATGGCGTCACGAGAAGGCCAGACCTCCTTCCCATAACGATCGAAGGTATAGCGCACCGTGTCCCAGTCGTGACCATGGTACAGCGACTGATCGTCGCCCGGATCGAAATTGGTAAGCATGTCCCGGTATTTTTCGCCCAGCATATACGTGGTACTGGTTCCGTCAAAGATCTGCTGTATGGTGACTTCGCTTCGTTGAAAAATGACCCCGTTTAAATCGAACGGCTTGATCCATTCTTCGAAGAGACCTTCATGGGCTTGGTCATAGGAAGCGGGGCCGAGATTGTTTACTTCGCGACAAAGGTCGCCCGCGTTGGCAGCGAAATCGGTCTTGGCGGCCAAGGTCGGGTTCAGAAAATTTCCCGGCGCTTCGTATTCGTTTGGATAGAAGGGCAACGGAACACACGGTCGCCGTGAAGGACAATTGAAGACAGGAAGAGGAGTTTGGATACGACTGCGGGCCATATCAATTTTTATATCCCACTCTTGACCCGCTCCCCATTGATACAAATGGCCCTGTTCAATATAGGGCAAGATGTTGTAACACCAGCTTCCCGGTTGCTGCTTGGAGTATCCCAGATCGGGATCTCCCGTCCATAAACTGCCCCAGCCGCCCGAGGGGAGAAATCCGTGGGTCGACTCGTGATGCAAGGCGGCCATGGTCAAATTTTTCAAGTGGTTTTTACACTGCAGACAGCGGGCCGATTCTCGCGCTGATTGGACCGCCGGGAGCAGCATCTGCATCAGTATCCCGATGATGGCAATCACGACCAGCAGTTCGACAAGCGTGAAACCGGCAAAAGACCGCCGGCCCTTGTGTTTGATTTGATCCGACCGAGGGTGCAAAAATATTTTTCGCATTGATGCAACCCGAAAAGGACAAGATCCCCCCTCCATCATAGGCCCCTTGATTTGAGGATATTTTCTTGATTACCGCAGCGCCTGCGGAGCCCCCCCCCGCTTGAGCGTTTTTGATAAGCCATTTCTAGGGAAAAGGAAATCGGTAATTTCCCTCTGCCCAGAACCTTAAGTATATAGTCTTTTGGTTTACAAGGCAATGATGTTATTTTTCCTACAGTACTACGAGAGAGGGGGTGGCTTTATTTTGCGAAAAATCGTCGAGGGTATGAGGGGGAAAAAGCTGCTCTGCTGAGGCGAGTATTACTCGAGAACGGGTAAAAAAATCGGGCAGCAACCCTTAAAATGGAAGGGCCACTACCCGTTTGAAGAGAATTGAAACGGTCGCGTCTAACGGGATGCGGTTTACGGTTCGTTCCAGATCGATTTCATTTCCCAGACGTCCAGCGAGTCGATCGTTGCCGTTGCTCCGGTGGCGAAGATGGCGAGCTTTTTATTTTCCGGTTTCGGCGCGAAATTCGACGCCATCGAAACGCGGCCGCCGTTCGCGAAAATCTCGACCGTACGTCGATCGACCAAGATTCGCAACTTGATTCGTCCGTCGAGGAGTTTGAGCGCCGCGGTTTTTCCAAACGCACGGAGCTTTTTCTCGGCGGGTGAGTATTCGACTTTATGGCCGCGGATGTCAAAACCGACCGTAGTCGCGCCGCCCGGTTCGATTTGACAATCGATATCGAAAAGTTCTCCGTCGGGGAGGTTTTTCAAGAGATTTTCGCCGGGCGCGAGTTTCACGTTTTCAAACGCGTACGCTTTTCCTCGAAGGGTTTTGATCTCTTCGACCGGTTCGATAAAAAGTCGAATCCCTTCCGGCGTCGTTCGAAGGGTCAGCTCGCGCGGGACGGTCATCTGCTGGTTGAACGGCATTCCCGGAAACTGTCCGCCGTGCATCCACGCGATCTGAATTCGTCGACCGTCGGCCGCCGGAATATCGCTGAACGTCTGGGCCGCGTAATCGTTGAGGCCCGGCTTGGGGACGACTGAAAACGGTCCGGCCTCCTTATGGAACGTCTTGCCATCGAACGAGCCGATAAAATAGGTGCCGTCGCCACCCCAGAAGACCCAACGCGTGTTGGTCTTGTCGCCGTCGAGGGCAAGCTCGAAAAAGTCGGGGCATTCGCGGGTGGGCGTTTCATCTAGGTTGCTCAGAAAGGTCCAGCTCTTGAGATCCTTCGAACCGTAAAACGTGTAGTCATGAACATCCAGAAACAGCGGCATGATCCACTGTCGGCTCGGCTCGTGCCAAAAGACCTTCGGGTCACGGTTGCTGGCTCGGATATGGCCCAAGACCGGGTTCCCTTCGTATTTGGTCCAGGTCCGCCCGCGATCGTTCGAGTAGGCGATCGATTGGGTGAATGGCTGATCTTTTGACCAGTCGCTCGTTCCCCCGGCCGACGTGTAGATGCAAACGATCGGCTTTTCCTGGCCCGTTTGGAATCCGGCCGTGTTGTTGTGGTCGACCACCGCCGAGCCGGAAAAAATGGTTCCCAGTTTGTCGGGGTAAATCGCTTCGGGCAGTTGCTTCCAATGGACCATGTCCGGGCTGACGGCATGTCCCCAGGTCATGTTGCCCCAACGGGTCGAAACCGGGTTGTGTTGGAAAAATAGGTGGTATTCGCCGTCGTAGTAGACCATCCCGTTGGGGTCGTTCGTCCAGCCGCGAGCCGGAGTGAAGTGGAACTGGGGTCGCAGCGATTCGTGATAAAGGGTCTCGCCGCCGGGCAACTGGTCGGCCAGTCGCAACGCTTCGAGAGCCCGGGAGTCGGGCGACATTCGGTCAACCTCGACTCGAACCTTCTTCCCGTCGAATTCCATGACATCATCATAGGCCCAAAAATCCGGCTTCCCCTCGGCCAACTCGATGACGAACTCGCGCACCTTTTGGCCGTCGACCACGAAACGCATCAGCCGCTTGCGCGCGTCCTTTTTGATCGGCAGATACAAATACGGCCGGTCGATCGTGAGTTCTCGGCTTAACGTGGCCTTTTCACTCCTGTTTCGCTCGGACTGCGAAATCTGATCGACGTTGATGTGCCCCCAGCCGCCGGTGGCTCGGTCGACAATCTCAAGGACCGCCGTTTTTCCGACGAGGTCTCGGACGTCCCAAGATTCGCGTTCCAAACACTCGCTATCGAAACCGGTCGCCGTCCGGACGACTTTACGGTCGATCAACAAATTGAGGCACGTCTTACCGCGATGGTCTCCACCACCGATGAGGAAATTGAGAAACGGTCGTTCGATCGTAAAAGGCGGCGAAGTCAGCGTCCCGGTTGTTTTGTCCCCTTGGTAATAGGTGTTGACCAGTCCTTTGCCTTCAAACCCACTGACTTTATGCTGCTTGGGCAAGGTCCCGCGCGCCGGGCCGGGGCCGAACGCCTCGCCGGTTGCCGTCCAATTGCCGTAGGTTTTCCCTTCAAAGTCGGCAATGAGCATGTCTGGCTTGGCTCCCAGCGCCGAGGTGGCGCAACCAAGTAAAAGAAACGTGAACCACCAGAGTCTTTTCATCGAGAGGGCTCCTGTTCTCAACGGTTTTTTTGAGAATATCGCGGTAGGATTTTACGATATGAACTATTTTCAAAGATATCAGATGGAAAGTCGAATGCAATCTTTTGATTGACAAGTTGTCAAAAAACCTGTAATAATAGGTTGTGCGATTTCGACCTGCAGAACTCGCTTGCTTAACGGAAAAATCCTCTGCCGAATTCATTAAGAGGGAAACAAGAAAATAATCGATGTCCGACCAGAAGCTAACCAAGCCGAAACACCGCCAAATCTTCGAATACGTCCATACGGCGATTCACGCGGGGAAGTACGCGGCGGGACACAAGTTGCCCAGTGATGGCCAGTTGATGCGACGTTTCGAGACCTCTCGGCCGACGGTGGCCCGCGCGATGCGCGACCTGGAGCGGGCCGGGTTTATTGAGCGACGCGCCGGTTCGGGTTCGTTCGTTCGCACGCCGGTGACGGCCGCCCGGTCTCTTTTAGGCCTCTTGATCCCCGGGCTGGGAGAAACCGAGATTTTCGAGCCGATCTGCGGCGAACTGGCCCGTTCGTGCCATCAACACAACTTCAGCCTGCTCTGGGGAAACTCTCCTTCACCGTCGGGCGATCAGGCCGGTCAGGCGGAACTTTTGTGTCGGCAGTACATCGAGCAAAAAGTGGCCGGGGTCTTTTTCGCGCCGTTGGAGCTGACCCCTGAGATGCACCAAACGAATCGCCAGATTGCCGAGGCGCTCGAACGCGCGGGAATTGCCGTTGTCCTGCTCGATCGGGACGTTGAGATCTTCCCCCGACGTAGCAAGTTCGACGTCTTGGGGATCGACAACTTCCGCGCCGGTTACTTGCAGGCCGAGCATATGTTGGGGCTTGGCTGTCGGCGGATCGCCTATTTGGCACGGCCGATGTCGGCCTCCACGGTTGATATTCGGATTGCCGGTTACCAGCACGCGTTAAAAACCCACGGCGTCACCCCGGAAGACAACTGGATCTTTCGAGGCGAACCGACCGATCTCGAATTTGTTCGACAGATCGCCGACCTGTGTTCCGACGCCATCCTCTGCGCCAACGACATCACGGCGGCCAATCTGATGCGAAGTCTGATTCAGCTTGGCGTTGCAGTTCCTCAAGAGGTTCGGGTGATGGGGCTGGACGACGTGAAGTACGCCCAACTGTTTTCGGTCCCGCTGACCACCTTGGCCCAACCGTGTCGAAAAATGGGCATCGCCGCCGTCGCGACAATGATTCAGCGTCTCGAAAATCGCTCAATGCCGCCCAGAAGTATCTTTCTCGACGTAAACCTTGTCGTACGAGACTCTTGCGGTGCGTCGCTCGAGAGTTGAGTTACTCGAGGCACGGGAAGGAAACTGTTCGAAGGGGTACCTGCCGCGCAAAAAGAAAACCCGCTGTAAGTTCTTAACTCACAACGGGTTCGTTTTAGTGGAGGATAGGGGACTCGAACCCCTGACCTTCTGGCTGCCAGCCAGACGCTCTCCCAACTGAGCCAATCCCCCAGATAAGGTTTTCAGGCCGAAGCTATCCCGCCTGCTTCATGATACAGGAATGGATCGGACTTTTGCCCCGGAAACCTTAAGATATCTATTTAGGCCCCAATCGTCAAGCGGCTTGGAACGAACTTTCTTGCCTGAAATGGGGTACTTGGGCGATTCTGGGCTGAAAACACCAGTTGAGACGATTGCACTAGCGTTTCGTGGTCGCTTTCTCTGCTTTTTCGACGCCGCGGAGTCGTCCTTCACCAAAGATCCCGGTGGCGTACCAGATGCCGTTTTTCCCCCGTTTCATGTCGTAGCCGTAGAGGGGGTGGAATTTCCGGACCTTGCTCCAGTGGCCGGACGAAAATTTCCAGCATCGGACACATTCGACAGCCGCCTCGACCAGCCCTTCGCCGGGCCAACTCTCGGCACAGACCTCACTTGCGGAAAGACCGCCCGGAAGCTGACCGGTGATCCTATGAAAGCGGCTTTCCCAGTTGTGGTGTCCCTGAAGGCGGATTCTCGCCTGGTGTTGGGAGTGGGAACAGGCTTGACCGGTCAGGAAGTTCGAGATGTTGCCCCACGTGCTCTTGGGCCCTTCCGGATGAACTCGAACCGCCCAGACCAGCGTGCGTTGGGTCAGCGTGCCGGAAGGCAGTTCGAGCATGGCTTGGAACTTGGCCTTCGTATACGGTTGATTTCGGAGGACCGGGAACGTGCTGACGACAAACTGGTAGTAAGGGGCGTCTTCGTGCTTGAAATCGAGGATCGCGATTCCCTGGCGGCCTTTCATCTCGCGGAAGCTTGTGTGGTCGATCAGCTTGATTTTTTCGTCCGATTTCGTTTCGATTTCGGTCTCCAACGAAGCGTGGAGGACGACGTAGTTTTCCAAGAGCGTTGCGATTTCGGGATCGTCGAGGGCCCCTTTTTCCACAGCGGCGAAGGTCTTTGCCTTGTCCGACTCGTAGAAAAGGACCAACAGCATCTTTTTTTCGGCGGTTGCCTTTTCGACGGCCTCGTAATAGTCGGTCTGCCAAGCGTCGGCCGTTGGGGGGGTAACTGACTTGGTCGTGGGGGATTTGGGGGGTTCGGTCGAGTCGGCCGTTTCGCCAAAGCAAAAACTGGCGCTCAGAATCAACGCAAAACACCATCCATACGTTCCGAAAGTTTCGATTTTCTTCATTGACATCGTGGTCTCTCTCTTTACCTGTTCTCTGTCTCGTTAGGGAAAAGCCGGAGAAAAGACAAGTTTTACTGCAAGTGCAATTGCAGAAACGAGTTATATTTCTCCAATTTGGCTTCGGTCGAACCAAGTACGTTAAATCTGAGTTGAAAAACGCCTTGGAAAAAGTCCGAGATTCGTTCTGTCTGGAAGAACTTCCTTGACGAGAAAATGCCTGTTCCTTGAGTCGGAGGGAGAAGCGACGACACGAACCAAAGCGGTAAAACCGTTTATTGGGGGGGGTGCGTCTTGTTCCCTCCTTGAGCCAAGCGTTTGTTTTTCGATCCCCCCGTTTTGAGAAAAGGGGGGGAACTAATGGAAATGCGGCTTGGCAAAGATAGGTATAACTGGTAGCCTGGTGAAAATCAAGGAGTCTGCACCCTGACGTCTCCTTTTTTCTTTAAAACAGGAAAAAGCCGTTTGATAGGCCCCCCACGTTTGGCACGACGGCGTTTCCCCCCCTTTTGATACGATTTCTCAAAGGGAGTATTCGATATAGAGAGATAGCCAGACGCAGCCGCGCGACGAGGAAGAAGCGTCCCTTTTTGCCCGAATTTTTTTCGCGGGAGAGGCTTTTTCTCCGAACTAGCGGGGGGCGACGGCACGCAGGCGGACCCCTCTCCACTGGACCCTCCGATTTTCACAAGACAAGGGAAGTCATGACTCGATCTGCTTACCTCTGCTGGGGCTTTTTACTTGGATTCCTGACGGTTTCGACCGCCTGGGGCAACGAATTGGATCAGAAACCGGCCTCGTCCGGCGACGACGTCCGGTTTGCCGAACTTTGCAAGACGGCCGAAGGCCAGTTTTCCCCGATCCAGTCCTCTCAGGTGCAAACCGTTTTGTGCCGGGTCCGTCAAAAGACCGACGCGTTGGAATGCCGGCTGGTTAATTGGGGCTCCAAGCCCGAGAAAATCTGGCGCGACTACCTCGATTGGGACCAGTGGGCCGGGGAAGTCAAAAAAACGTCGCCCGATCTGACCAAGCTCGACGCGATCTATTCCCGCTTGGGGCGAGACGACGGGGCGTTGGGGCTGATCTGGTTTGTCGAGTTGCGTCAAGCGCTGGGCGATTATTTGAACGTGGCTCGGGGCGTCGACAATCCGGAAATTCAGACGGCCTATAAAAAACTGCTTGTGGTTTTGCCCGGTTTGGTCACGGATTATCAAGAAACGCCGACCGACGAAAAGGCCGCGCAAATCGGTCAGGCGATCGCTTGGCTCGAACGGTTTCATCAGGCCGACGAGGTGGTGGCCGACGTACGTTGCCGGTTTGGTCGACCGAATTTCTATGGCCAGGTGTCTCGTGATTTCGCGGCGATGGGCCTGGAAGAATCGTTGGAAGAAGAAGTCACCGTTCGCGACCGTATTTTGCGGACGCCGATTACCGGAAGCGGCGTCATGACCGGGACGACCAAGCTTCAGTTCGTGCCGTGCGAAGATCGGGCGATTTTCCAGTGGCTGGTCGATACGACCGCATGTACAAACAACGTCGGACGTCGGATGGGGGTTTCGGTTTACAGTAACGCGACCACGCTGATCGAGAGTCAAGCCCGGCTGATGCTGGATGCCGACGGACTGTACGGAGAGGACGCGGTTTCCTCGGCCTCGACTCATACGCGGTTTACCAAGATTTCCGCCTGTTCGCCGTTGATTCGCTCTTTCGCCTGGCGTCAGGCCTGTTCGACGAAGGGTCGTGCCGAGGCGGAGGCTGCCCGTCATGCCAAGCGGCGCGCCAATCGGCGAATCGATAGTCGCATCCAAGGCGAGGTCGAAAAGTTCAATCAACAGTACCTTGACCGAGTTCAAGAGCCACTTGCCCAGCGTATGGCGTTCCCCGATCAGCTTCAGTTCAGCACGACCGAAACCGCTTTGGAAGTGGTTGGACGGGAAATGGGGGTGGCCGAATTGGCTGCGCCGAACGGACCGCCGGTGCTTGAGAAAAATCACCACATTGCACTTCGGCTGCACGAGTCGGCGATCAATAATTTGACTTCAACCCTGTTGGCCGGTCGGACGCTCGACGAACCGCGACTGTATGAACTGACCGAGGAGATGTTGGGCCGCGTGCCGGAATTTCTCAAGCAGGAGGAAGGGCAGCCGACTTGGGAGGTCGAGTTTGCCGACCGCGGCCCGTTGACCGTGGAGTTCGATGGGGGCTTTTTGGCGATCGTGTTGCGTGCGAAGAGCTTTACTCGCGACGGCAGCCGTTACGATGGGATGAACGTTACGGCCCGGTACAAGATCGAAAAGATCGATGCCGGTTATCAGATGGTACGACAAGATAAGATCGCCGCGTTTCCGCCGGGGTTCGATCAGGAAAAACGACGCCTCAGCGGCCGTGAACAGACGTTGCGTCGTCTTTTGGAAAAACGATTTGCGAAAGTCTTTCCCGAGAGTTGGGAGTTGAACGAACCGATCCGTCCGGAAAAGCGGTGGGCCAAAGCGGGGGAAATCTTCTTGAATGAATGCGATACGCAAGCCGGTTGGATCGTTCTCGGTTGGGACGCCAAGAAGGAATCGAAACCGTAAGGCTTTTGTCAACGCCTGGATCTTTTCCGTTTTTTCATTACCTTGAACCATCGGTTCCCTGTTATGAGCGCTCATGAAACCTTGCAACCCCGTTCTGTCTTGATTACCGGCGCTTCGACCGGGATTGGAGCGGCCTGCGCGGTCGAATTGGACCGGATGGGATGGCAGGTTTTTGCCGGCGTTCGCTCGGAAGAGGCCGGCGCCCGGCTTCGTGAGATCGGTTCGGAACGGATAACGCCTGTCCTGATCGACGTGACGGAAGAAGACTCGATTCAAGCGGCCGCCGAAACCATTTCTTCGGCGACCGAAGGGCGAGGGCTCGACGGACTGGTCAACAACGCGGGGATCGCCGTGCCGGGACCGCTCGAAACGGTGCCGATGGACAAGTTGCGTCTCCAGTTGGAAGTAAACGTCCTCGGGCAAATCGCCGTGACCAAAGCGATGCTGCCCCTGTTGCGTGAAGGCCGGGGGCGTATCGTCAATCTGAGTTCGATCAGCGGGCGGATTTCGGTGCCGTTGCTTGGCGCGTATGCGATCTCGAAATTCGCACTCGAAGCGGCCAGCGATGCCTTGCGTCTTGAGCTGCGGCGATGGGGAATCCGTGTCTCGATCATTGAGCCGGGACCGATCCAAACTCCCATTTGGGAGAAGACTCGCTCGAATGCCGAAGAACACAAGCCTCAAATACCCCAAGAGCAGCTTGACCTTTATGAAGCCGAAATCAAGGGGATGGAAAAGGCGACTCAGCAGTCGGTCGAATCGGCGTTGCCCGTCTCGCGCGTCGTCGAGAAGGTGGTTCACGCGTTGACCGCCAAGCGGCCGAAGACCCGTTATCCGATCGGCTGGGACACCCGTATCAGCATCCTTTTGAGCAAGCTGGTACCGGATAGCATGCGCGACGCCTATATTCTCAAGAAGCTAAATTTCCCACGAAGTTGAGCGGGAGTTGCTTCGGTTGAACCACCGTTGGATTTGGTCGATCAACCTGGCCCGTTTTACCGGTTTGGCCAGATAGGCGTCGCATCCACAGCCGAGACACTTTTTCTCCGCCGCCTCGTCGGTTTCCGCTGTCAGGGCAAAGAT
The DNA here is from genome assembly GCA_963674475.2 of Thermoguttaceae bacterium. Lineage (GTDB taxonomy): Bacteria > Planctomycetota > Planctomycetia > Pirellulales > Thermoguttaceae > CAXXFQ01. Next base: position 358,982 of record CAXXFQ010000008.1, read on the forward strand.
CGCTCCGCGATAACCGTCCGCTCGTAACCGGCGTGTCGCCTGGTCACCGTCCATGATCGGCATCTGCATGTCCATCAGGATCAGATCGAACGGTTTTTCTGAATCGACCGCCTCTTGCGATTCGAGGACCGCTTCCATACCGTTCCCGACCACTCGGACTTGGGCTCCCGCTTTTTCCAGTACACAGCGAAGGAACCGCTGCAAACTCAGCCCGTCGTCGGCCACGAGGATCGATCGATTTCGAAGCGGTTTTTCTTCATCGGCGGTCGGTGGAGGATTTTCTCGGCCAACCGGTGCCGTCTCGGTTTCTGGTGAAGAGGCGGTATGGTTGTCGGGTAAAAGGGACGAAAAGGGAACTTGCCGGGTTTTCCGGTCGACGTCGATCAAAGGTTCAGTGAGAGGGATTCGTGCCGAGGTAGCTTCCCTCGCTTTTGCTTCGAAGTTGTTTCGCGTTTGTTCAAAAGAAAAGGCCGCTTCGATCACCTTGCCGAGGGTGAAAAAGCCGCTTTTTTCGGATTCGGAGAGCCGACATTTGGTGAAACCGGCCAAAACGGCCACCGTGTCGCCGACTTGGATTCGACAGCCGATAAAACCTTCCAGACCAAGTTGAGCCGCCCACCCTTGTTTGGGGAAAGCGGAGGCGTCCTGAATCGCTCCGCTATAGCAAAACGTCTGTTGTGAGATCGCCAGTTGGCCTACCCGATAGAAGCCTAATGGAATTCGGCCATGAGGTCCGTCGAGATGGGTGTAGCGGCCCGAGCTGGCGAGCAAATGCAAACAGGTTTGTCCAAGGCAGACGACGTTGGGCGAGATGGAATAGGAATGCTCGCATCCCTGACGACAGCGATCGCCCGGTCGAACTTGCCAGATCCGACAAAAATCCAAGCCGATCCACGTGACCCCGATGTCGGCAATTGCTTGCAGTTTTTTCGCCAAGGGGGCAGGGGAAACGACGACTTCTTGAAGCTGGCCGAAAATTTGGTGTTCGGGTTGGAGTTCGAGCCCTGATTCTGGGTCCTCGAGCGTCTTGGTATCCCAAGAGGCCATTTGCGTCTCTCGATGGTCACGGTGGGACGGCGGTTCAATTTCGTTGTCGGTTGTGGAGAGAGACCGTTCGTCAGTTTCGTTTCCAGGGGAGATCGTTGAGAAACGGCAAAAAACGCCTCGGAACTTTCCGTCAGTATTGTGGATCGGAATCGCCTGCGCTTTGACTTGGGAACCGTCATGGAATGCCATGATGGACTGAGCCATTTCGTGTGTCTTTTGGCTTCGTGCGGCGGGGCAATCAGGACACGGTTCACCCCGGTTCTGAAGGCTTTGGTAGCACCGTTTTCCGTAAACGGTTTCGGCAGAGACGTGAAAATGATCTTGAAAAAAACGGCCCGCTTTTTCACTTATCCAGACGATCTTGAGATCCGGGTCGAGAAGAAAGCCGCAATCGGTCCACCGCTCCATCGATTCTAAAGGGCCGGTTCTCGGGAGCGAGCCGAGTTCGTCGGAACCTTCGAAGGACCGTTCTCCTTCTCTCAAGGGATTGGGAGAAGAAGACTTCGATTTCAGGGGAAATAGGTCGAGATCAGGGTTCACGGGTGCCTTTCCTAACCGTTTCTTTCACGAAGATCTTCGCCGCCCGTTGAAAAGGCCAACACGGCCCTTTTTTGACGGGCTGCAGGGCACGGCGTGAAGCAATTTTTTGCCAATTTCTTTTCCTATCACAACGCGCCTAGGGTAAGCTTAGGTTACCTTTGACGTGAAAGCAAAAAGGGAATGCGAAAAAGACTGACACGGAGATGGGCTTTTGCGGCGAAAAAGGGGGGGATGCCGCGGAGTCAAACGGTGTGGCCGCCTTCTGCCGTTTGGCCGGGTCGTGAGGAACGACTGTCGAGAAGCGAGAAGCTGAAAAGGCGAAGCACGGACGAGTGTCGTCTGAATGAAAAAAGGCCTCGGCCGCCAAAAGCGACCAAGGCCTGAGGTTGTTCCATCAACTTGGGTTCGTTGAAATAGGGCGAATCGAACTGGTATCAAAAAAGCAGAAGCTTTTATCTTGCGACCAATTCCTCGCTAGCGAGTCGCAATCTCACGAAACCGTATCCTGGATTTAGCCCACAACGAAAATGACTTCGAAAGAAGGCCAATGGGTTTTCAAGTTTCGATTTAACCAAAACAAGTCACGTCAACTAGTCCAAGGGTTTGACGTTTTCGGCACGCGGGCCTTTGGGGCCTTGTCCTTCTTCGTAGGTGACCGCTTGGCCAACACGAAGATCTTCAAACGAGGCGCCTTCAACGGAGGAATGATGGAAGAACAAATCTCCCTTATTTCCCTCGATGAAACCAAATCCCTTGTCGTAGATAACTTTTCTGATAGTTCCTTGCGGCATGATGAGCCACTCCTTCCAACGAAAACACAAATAAACGAACGGACCGAGCGTCTTTCTCCCAAGTTTAACAACCTCTCCCCGAGGAGAAGTACCTCAATCCACAATTTCAAGGGCACGCAAAAAGGCACCGACCGCACGAACCGACAACTTGTTTTCCGCTAGCAAGGAACAAGAAGGAACTTGTCTCTTGATTTGCCGAGAAGAAAAAATGCCGTAAGGGGCAGTAGGATCCAACGCAAGAACTCTGTTCCCCACGGGGGGCTTGCATCTTCCGTTCCCTCATTCAACGGTGAATTATAGCAACCCGCCATAAAAAAGAAAGATGGATCAACCCCGCCAACCCCCAAAAAATGGAAAAAGGCACCCCGCCCGAAAGAGGGGGTGCCTTTTTTTCTTTTTCTATCGTCTAAGAAGGAGGTTCCCCCGAAAAAAGGGGGGCCATTCTTAGAGGGCGGCCAGTCTTAGAGGGCGGCCAACTTTTCGATCAGGTCGACGCTACGGCAGCTGTAGCCCCATTCGTTGTCGTACCAGCTGAGGATCTTCAGCATGTTGTCGCCGACGACCATGGTCCAGTCGGGGACGAAGATCGAGCTTCGCGGGTCGCCAACGATGTCGGACAGGACGATCGGGTCTTCGCAGTAGCCCAAGATACCCTTCATCGGGCCTTCAGCCGCTTCTTTGATCGCGGCATTGACGGCATCGGCCGTGACCGGCTTGGACGTTTCGACAACCAGGTCGACACAGCTACCGGTCGGAGTCGGGACGCGAAGCGAGATGCCCGTGAGCTTGCCGTTGAGTTCGGGGATGACTTGACCGACCGCAGCGGCGGCACCGGTGGTCGTCGGGATGATGTTGACCGCCGCGGCACGGGCCCGGTAGAGGTCCGAGTGCGGGAAGTCCTGGACAACCTGGTCATTCGTGTACGAGTGGACCGTCGTCATGAGGCCCTTGACGATGCCGAACTTGTCGTTGAGCACCTTGGCGACCGGGGCCAAGCAGTTGGTCGTGCAGCTGGCGTTCGAAACGCACTTGTGCTCGGCACTGAGCTGATCGTCGTTGACGCCCAAGACGCAGGTCAGGTCCGGATCGCTGGCCGGAGCACTGATGACGACCTTTTTGGCGCCCGCTTCAATGTGACTGTCGTAACCGGCTTTGCCATCGGCGGCCCGTTTACGGAAGACGCCGGTGCTTTCCAGAACGACGTCGACACCCAGATCGCCCCACGGCAGTTGGGCCGGGTTACGTTCGGCCAACGCTTTGATCTTTTTGCCGTTGACGGTCAGGTACTCGTCGTCGTAGCTGACTTCGCCGGGGAAACGGCCGTGGACGCTGTCGTACTTCAACAGGGTCGCCAGCGTTTTGTTGTCGGTCAGGTCGTTAATGCCCATGACCTCAAACTTTTCGGGTTGCGCCATCAGGCCACGGAAAACGAGCCGACCGATTCGACCAAAACCATTGATACCAACACGAATTGCCACAATTGATCTCCTTGAAAGGGAAAACCATCCCCACTCAGAGAGGGGGGTATCTCCGCCGACCTCACTCAAAGTCGGGCGCCAGTGCTATTAGCTTGATTAACGATCAAACCGGGGTAAGGTTGCCTTGCGGCTAAACTTTTCAACCGAAAAGACCTTTTCTACCGAAAAAAGGGCGACACAAAAAAACGAATTATATAACCGTCGGGCCTCTTGGGCAATGACCTCCAGGCCAGACTTTTTAGTTCGCAGAAAACGCCCGAGTCGTTTTAATTCCTAATCTTGCCTAGATTGCCTATATCACCGCTTTCTCGTGGGACTTCCGGACTTTCCCCCCGTTCTGGGTTGAAATTTGCCCCCGCTACGACTATCGTGAAAGAGGCGGTTTTTGGAGTGTGAGAATTGGTTTCGAGCTGTTTTGCTTGTCAACCGCGGGAGCGAACTGAAGAACCGGCCGCGTTTTGAACGGTCTAAGCGGTAGCCCCCTTTCGTCTCATGGACTCGAAGAACCCTAGATTTTTTTCTTGCGAGCGAGAAAAAATCTACCCACTGCGAGGAGTGTTGCGCCCATTCCTTACGGTTCCCTTCCCCCCCCCATCCCCGACTTGGAGAAAAACCACCATGACTGATCGAATTTCCCGCCGTTCGCTGCTGAAGGGGCTTTCCGGCACCGCGGCGGCCGCCGCCTTCTCGATGCAATACACGACCAACGAACCGGCTTTGGGCGCCGAACTCAAGGGTCAAATCAACCATTCGGTTTGCCGATGGTGCTACGGCGGCATCCCGCTGGAAGAACTTTGCAAGGCGGCCAAGTCGATCGGGATCAAGTCGATCGAGCTGCAAGGCCCCAAGGAGTGGCCGACCTTGAAAAAGTACGGCCTGACCTGTGCGGTCGGAAACGGGGCCGGGATGGGGATCACCAAGGGATTCAATCGGGTCGAATATCATGACCAGTTGGTTGCCGACTACGAAAAGCTGATCCCGCTGGCGGCCGACGCCGGAATCCGCTCGGTCATCTGCTTCTCCGGCAACCGGGCCGGATTGCCCGACGACGAGGGAGTGGTCAACTGTGCCAAGGGGATCAAGCGGTTGATGAAGCTTTGTGAAGAGAAAAAAGTCGATCTGGTCATGGAGCTTTTGAACAGCTACGGCCACAAGGACTATCAATGTGACCATACCACGTGGGGCGCCGAGCTTTGTCGCCAGGTCGGCTCCGACCGCTTCGGGCTGTTGTATGACATCTATCACATGCAAGTGATGGAAGGGAATGTCATCGACACGATCCGTAAGAATGTCGACTGCATCAAGCACTATCACACCGGCGGCGTTCCCGGGCGTCACGAGATTGACGAGACCCAAGAGCTCAACTATCCGGCCATTATCCGCGCGATTGTCGATACGGGATTTGACGGGTACATTGCCCAAGAGTTCATCCCCGCCCGAGCGGATAAGATCGCCTCGTTACGACAGGGCGTCGGGATTTGCAATATTTAGTGAGCTTTGCATAGCTAATGAACCGAGGCCGACCAACGGGAGGTCGGGAAATTGGGCTTAAACGCTTGAAAAAAGGCTCATTGACAATGCAAACATCAATGCGATGAAATAACGAAATTTAACGCGATAAAACAACGAAAAGAGCGATAGCGACCGGATTCGCCATCGCTCTTTTTTTGTTGTTTGCCCGTTATCGTTTTCTACGGTTTCCAAGACAAGACCGGTTTTCGTGCGGCGGTCACCTCATCGGGGCGGCTGATCGGCGTCGTGTTCGGCGCGTCGTGCAGGAGATCTTCCGGCTCGTCGGTGATACGGAAAAGGGCCTCGGCAAACGCGTCGAGCGTGGCCTTCGATTCAGTCTCGGTCGGCTCGATCATCAGTGCCTCGGGAACGATCAGCGGGAAATAGACCGTCGGGGCGTGAAAACCGTAGTCGACCAGCCGCTTGGCAATATCCATCGCCGAGATGTGCCGTTTCTTCTTCAGCGTCGCGGCGCTGGCGACAAACTCGTGCATGCACCGGTCGCCGTGGGGCACGTCCAAAAACGGACGGACCAGGGTCAAGAGGTAATTGGCGTTGAGAACCGCCTGTTCGGCCGCGCGTCGAATGCCGTCCGGACCGTGCGTCAGAATATAGCAGTACATCTTCAAAAGGACGCCGACGTTGCCGAAAAACGTTTTGACTCGGCCGATCGATTTGGGCCGATCGTAATCCAACCGGTATTGGTCGCCCGCTTTGACGACGATCGGCGACGGCAGGTAGGGGCGGAGCTTTTCGGTCACCGCGATCGGCCCCGAGCCGGGACCGCCACCGCCGTGCGGACCGCTGAACGTCTTGTGCGGGTTGTAGTGCATCATGTCGGCCCCGAAATCGCCGGGTCGGGCGATCCCCATGATGGCGTTCATGTTGGCCCCGTCCAGGTAGACCAACCCGCCGGCGTCGTGGACCATCTGGGCGATCCGGTTGATCTGGCCGTCGAAAAGGCCCAGCGTGTTCGGGTTGGTGATCATCATGACGGCCGTTTTCTCGCCCAGTTTGGCGGCCAAGTCGTCCAGATCGATACAACCGTGGTCGTCCGATTTGACCTCGACCGTCTTGAAACCGGCGACGGTGGCGCTGGCCGGATTGGTTCCGTGCGCCTGGTCGGGGATGAGGACCTCGGTCCGGTCTTGGCCCGTATCGCGGAGGTACGCGGCGGCGGTCATCAACGCGGTCAGCTCGCCGTGGGCTCCGGCGGCCGGTTGGAGCGAAACGGCCGGCAACCCGGCGATCTCCCCGAGAATCTCTTGCGCGTGGTAAAGCATCTCGAGCATCCCTTGGACCGTCTCGTCCGGCTGATAGGGATGGAGGTTTGTCCAGGCCGGATCGGCGGCGATCCGCTCGTTCCGCTTCGGGTTGTACTTCATCGTACACGAACCCAAGGGGTAAAAATGGGTGTCGACCGACATGTTTTGCGTCGACAGGTTCGTGTAATGGCGGGTCAGTTCCGGTTCGACCAGTTCGGGCAACGGCGGCAGCGAGTCGGCCAACATCGTCTCGGGCAAAAGCGACTCGATCGGCCGGGCCGGGACGTCGCACTTCGGCAGACGGGTCGAGCGGCTTCCGGGCTGCGATTTTTCGAATAAAAGTTGCGACGAAGCGTGACTCCGCATCATCGGGTTTCCTCCTTGAGGGACCAAAACGATTGACAAAATCGAAAAGCCCCATGATACCCGATCGCCCGACGCGCGCAAATCGGGCTCCCCCAGTGGTGGGCTCAACCCGGTTTGTCCAAAAATTTCCGCCCTGAGAGAGGGGGGACGAAAAAAACTTACGGTTCCCTAGAACGGTTTTCAAGAATCAAAACGGTTCCATTTTCATACGGCATCTTGTGGTCATCCGAAGAATGAACCACAAGATAGGGAAAGCCGGAAAGTATTGAAACCAGTTCAAGAGACGTTTTTTCGAGAGCGAAAGAAGGGCCCGCTCCTTCCCCACCATTTTGTTGGCTGCCTTTGTTCCTTGGGCCATCTCGGGCGGGAGGCCGTTTTTTCGGCTGCCCGGTTCCGGAAGACCTTTTGGGGCCAGGGGCGGGCTCTCCTTTTTTTTCGAAAAAACGTCCACCAAAGAAGCGGCTTACTTTTCCTTTCCCTACCAGAAAAATCGGGAGAAAAATGATGTCCGATCTTGGTACCCTTACGAAATCGACGGTCGAAGCGGAAACCGAACTGCACGAATCGGTCGTTATTGGCAAGCGTAAACCGGTCTCGGGAGTGTCGGTCGGCGATTATCTGGTCAACCGTCTCCTGGATCACGGCGTCGAAGATATTTTCGGCATCCCCGGCGACTATGTCTTGTCGCTTTACTCGAAGATCGAAGACAGTCCGATTCACCTGATCGGTTGCACTCGGGAAGACTCGGCCGGTTTCGCGGCGGACGCCTATGCGCGGATCAAAGGGCTCGGCGCGGCCTGCGTGACCTACGCGGTCGGCGGCTTTAGTATCTTCAATTCGATCGCCGGCGCGTATGCCGAAAAATCGCCCGTGGTCGTGATCAGCGGTTCGCCAGGCAGAGACGAGCAACGGCTTCATCCCCTCTTGCACCATCGAGTACGCAACTTTCGAACCCAGGAAGAAATGTTCCGACACATCTGTATCGCCTCGGCCGTGTTGGACGACGCGGATCGAGCCTGGCAAGAGATCGACCGGGTTCTCGAAGCGGTCGTCCAATATCGACGCCCGGGGTATATCGAAATCCCACGCGATATGGTCAACGTCATCCCGGAAGGGGTCTATCATCCGATGAAAACCAAATTGATCAGCGACACCGACACGTTGAACGAGGCGGTTTTCGAAGCGGCCCGACGCTTAAGCGAAGCGGAAAATCCGTGCATCTTGGCCGGGGTGGAAATCCAACGCTATGGGCTTCAGAGCAAGCTGATCCAAATGGCCGAAAAGATGAACATCCCGGTCGCCACCACGCTCTTGGGCAAAAGTGTCGTGGCCGAATCCCATCCGCTTTTCGCCGGGGTGTATGAAGGGGCGATGGGCTACGAGCCGATCACCCGTTTCGTCGAAGAGAGCGATCTGGTCCTCGTCCTCGGCGCGTTCGTCAGCGACTTGAACCTCGGAATTTACACGTCGAAACTGGAGCCGTCCTACTGTGTCTACGCCAACGGGGAAATGCTTCAGATCGGCCACCATTGGTTCGAAGGGGTCTTGCTTTCGGACTTTATCGACCGACTTGGCGACGTCGATTTCCATTTCGAACCCCGCAGTATGCCGTCGACGCCGTTGGCCGAACCGTATTCGATTCAAACGGATCAACCGATCACGGTGACCCGGCTGATGCGACGTCTGAACGAGTCGATCGATCGGTCGAATATTGTCATTGCCGACGTGGGCGACGCCCTGTTCGCCTCGGCCGATCTGCTGATCCGCGAGCAGACCGAATATATGAGCCCTGCCTACTACGCCAGTCTCGGGTTCGCGGCGCCCGCCGCCTTGGGCTGCATGATCGCCAGGCCCGAGTTACGTCCGGTCATCATCGTCGGCGACGGCGGTTTCCAGATGAGCGCGACCGAACTGTCGACGATGGTCCAACACAAATTTACTCCGATCGTCATCCTCCTGGACAACCAGGGGTACGGTACCGAGCGGCTCTTGCACCCGGGCAAGAATCGGTTCAACGACATCCATCCGTGGGACTACACCGAGTTGACCAAGGTCTTCGGTGGAGGACGCGGTTACGAAATTCGAACCGAAGGGGAGTTCGACACCGCGCTTCATAGCGCTTGGGAAGACACCAGCGGTCTGAGCATCCTCCATGTGCATCTCGAAAAAGACGACTGGAGCGATTCGGTCAAACGGCTGGCCAAAGCGTTGGGCGAATTCGTGTAAACAAACGCTCGCTCTAATTAAACCGGGGGAGAACCGATCCGCTTTTCACGAAGCTTGGTTTCCCCCTCTCTTTTTTTGTCTTGAAAACGGCAAAAATATGGCTAACGTTCGTGTCGCCTTGAGTCAGAGTCGGTTTCCAGCTCGATCCAGTAAAACAAAAAGGCGATCGGCTTGCCTTCGAGGAGGGCCGTTTTTTCCGCTTCCAGAACGCCGCCGTTTTTTTCGATGACGCGCGCTGAGGCTGGGTTGCTCTTTTTGCAAGTGATCAGGACGCGATCGATTTCCCGCTCGCGCGCTTTTTGGAGCCCTAGTGCCAACATTCGGGTGGCGTACCCTTGGCCGCGGGCCGACGGCCGGACGGAATAGCCGATATGCCCTCCGTAGTTGCGCAAGGCCTCGTTCAGCCAATGACGCAGGTTGATCGCCCCCAAGATAGTCCCGTCCTCACGAACTAAAAGGTAGGTCGTCGACGGGACAAACCCTTCGGGCAAGCCGATCCCTTGGGCACACTCACGACATCGTCGAACGGTCTCCTCGGGCCCCCCTTCCGCGACCCACCACATCCCCTCGACGTTTCGGGAGGCGTCGCCATACTCGGCAAGGAACTCGGCCAGCTCTTCGAGCATCGATTCATCCGGTTCGATCAATTTGAGGTTTTCCGTGGCCATCGGTAAAAAATTTTCCTTTCCTTCTCTTTGGTGGCAGAAAAACATCTTATCCGCAAGACCGAACTTGGCCAATCGGGGTTCGTGTTGGTGGAGGGGCGATTTTCGGAAAAATAACGATTGAACCCGGTTTTGCGCGCCCGGTCAAACCGACCAATTTTTGCGTTAAAGATGGTCCTTTTTGCCGGATAAACCTACAATTCCTGAGAGGCTTGTGTGCCTTGAGTCCAACGAGAATGATATCCCCTCTTTGAAAGAGGTTACCATGTCTTTATACGAACGAATGCTCGCCATTCCAGGAGAAATCTGGTTGGTTTTTGGGCAAATGGCCCCCTATCTGCTTTTTGGTTTTCTGGTCGCCGGGATTCTGTCGGTTTGGCTGCCGGAAAGCTGGGTCGAGCGGCGTTTGGCCGGGCGAGGCCTTCGTCCGGTCTTTTTGGCCTCGATTTTGGGGATCCCGCTTCCGCTTTGCTCCTGTTCGGTCATTCCCGTGTCGGCCGCCTTGCGTCGTTACGGTGCCAGTCGAGGGGCGACGACCGCTTTTTTCCTCTCGACTCCCCAGACCGGTGTCGACAGTATCGCGGTGACCTACTCGCTCTTGGGGCCGTTGTTCGCCGTGTTTCGCCCACTTTTGGCCCTGATCACCGGCGTCATTGGCGGGGCATTGGTCGACCGGTTCGATCATGAGGAACCAGAACCGGAAAAAGATTTGTCCACAGAAGACGAACCTGGCGAGAAATCCATGGCGACGGAAGGCGACAACGAACCCGGCTCCTGTTGTCACGCCGAGCCGGAGGGAGGGCCGTTTCGTCGGATCATCCACTTTGCCTTGGTCGACTTGCCGCGAAGCCTGGCCGCGCCGCTTCTGATCGGCGTGATCATTGCCGGTGCGATCAGCGCGATGGTCCCGGTCGACGTCCTGGAACCCTATCTGGGCGGCGGGCTGTTGCCGATGTTCGTCATGATGGCGGTCGGCGCGCCGCTTTACGTCTGTGCAACCGCCTCGGTCCCCTTGGCCGTCGGGTTTATCCACGCGGGAGTTTCGCCCGGCGCGGCGCTGGTCTTTTTGATTGTCGGACCGGCGACCAACGCGGCCACACTGGCGGCCCTCTGGAAAGTGCTCGGCCGTCGCGCGGCGTTAATCTACTTCCTGGTCGTTGTCATTAGCGCGGTCTTGGCAGGGCTTGCCTTCGATCAGCTGATCGATTGGACCGGCACGACCGTTGGAATGGCCCATGCCGACCACGGCGAAGCGGTGTCCGGCTGGAATAACGTTTGGGCCGTGCTGATGTTGGTCGTTTTGCTGTATTCCCTGATGACCCGCTATTTTCATCGGAAGAAGGCGATGCCTTGCTGCCGGGAGGAAAACCATTCCTGCCACTGACCCTCCTCGCACGGGACGGCTCGTGTGATTTCCTTGACGCGTTGCTTTTCTTGACAGCGTTGTTTTCTTGACAGTCCAGGATCGAACGACTAGGATGAACTGCGGTCCATTTCCGGGAGGTCCATTCTCGTTGGACTCTTTTGGTTTTCCGGTAGATCCACGCGGTTGCTTCCTCATTTCACACCTCTAGTACTTCCTTCCTTCAGGAGCCCTCTCGAATGAAACGCTCGATTTTTTTGCTCTGGTTGTCGGTACTGCTCGTTCTGCTTGCCTTCGGGTCCTCGGTCAAGAAATCGTACGCTGTCGAGTCGACCTGGCTCCACAACGGGGTGACTGCTCACCGGGGCGATTCACTGGCGTTTCCTGAAAATACGTTTCCCGCGTTTGAAAGCGCGGTCGAGTTGGGCGCCGATTGGATCGAGTTGGATGTCTATCGAACCAGCGACGGGCGGCTCGTCGTGACCCATGACCGGACGACCGGACGGGTGGCCGAAAAAGATCTTTCCATCGCCGAGACGACCTACGAAGCACTAACCCGGCTTGATATGGCCTTCCAGTTTCGAAAAGCTCACGGGCTTTCCAAGGCCGAATGCCCCCGACAAAAGATGCCCCTTTTGGAAGAGGTCCTCCGTTGGGTCCAGCATCAGAAAAAGACTCGCGTCTCGATCCAACCGAAGGCCGACTGTGTGGGCCGGATTGCGGCGATCGTCAAGCAAACCGGTGCCGAGCGGTGGGTCGGTTTCAACGACGGAAATCTGCGGTACATGACCCAAGCCATTGATGCCCTTCCCGAAACGTTCATTTTTTGGGACCGCTACCGGTCGGATATCGATCAGGACATTAAAACGGCCCGACAACGAGGATTTCACGCCTTGGTTTTAAATCGGGCCGACGTGACGTCGGAGAAGATTCGAAAGATTCATGACGCCGGTTTAAAGGCGGGGGCCTGGACGGTCAACGATTCGAAAGAGATGCGCCGTTTCCTCGACTGGGGCATCGACCGGATCTATACGGACCACCCGAGTTTGTTGATCGAAGTCGGTCGAGAAAAACTTGGGAAATCGCAGCGGTAGAAAAGATCGCTCTTGAGAAAAATGCGATTAAGCAAGGGTACTCGAAAAGGCCGTTGCCCGAGGAGTGCCATGTCGCCCGAGAGAGATTTACCGTTCCAGTTGCCCGGTTTGATTTGGCCCGGTTTAGTTCGGGTGACGGGGGCGAGAGCCGTTGTTTTCTTCTTCCGGGGTCGGTGCCACTTGTGTGTTTTGAATTTCTTCTCGAACAATGGCAAACTGTTCGGGCGCCTCGATGCCGAGCCGGACCGTACCCTGCGCCACGCGGACGACGGTGACCTCAATGTCGTCGCCGATCCAAATCTTCTGGCCAACTTTTCTCGAAAGCACCAACATGGCATTGCCACCGGGAAGAAATCATGCAACAGAGGGGAGTAAATAAAAAAACCCTTATGGAGAGGTGCATTGAACCCCTCCACTTAACGACGGTGCATGATAACCGTAGCAGAAGCGCAACGCAAGCAGATACCGCTTAAAAAAAACGGCAAAAAAGGAAACGGCCGGGACGCTTGGCCCTACGGCCGTTTTAATTGTAAGATCTTCACAAAGAGGGGCATTAAAACCCCCTATTGGAATGGCTGCGATACGTGTTAGTCGCCCACGTAAGGCATCAGAGCCATGAATCGGGCCCGCTTGATCGCTTTCGTGACCGCGTGTTGGCTGGCGGCGGTGCAGCCGGTCTTCCGGCGGCTGATGATTTTGCCTTGCCGGTTCGTCAGCTTCTTGAGCAGTTCCAGGTCCTTGTAATCGACATACATGGGACGAGGTCGCTGCCCATCGACGAAAATCGGGTCCTTCTTCTTAGTTCGGATTTTGTTTTTGTTTCGGCGCCGACTCGGGCGTCGCATCTGCGTTTTCTTTGCCATTGACTTTGCAATACCTATAAGGAATCTGGAAGATCCTGAAACTCACCTTTTGGAGTTTCAATTGGACGAATAGGGGCGACTCCCCACCATGAGGGAAACTGTATAGTGTAACGAAGGTCGGCCGAAAAGCAAGTTGCGGTTCGAGATATCCGGAAAGGAACCGCTAAAATACCTCTCTGGTGGTATCTGGTTCCTCCCGTTCTGTCAGGCGAAACCGAAAAAAGGGGGGGTGAGGTGACGTTACTCGACGATCCTCCCTTGGCTGTCAGGTGGTTGCCGGCCGGCCGCTTTCCGCTCATTGGGGGAGTGGAGCTCCTCTTTAGTGGTGTGGAGGATGTCGGCAATCGCCTCGACCAGTAGGATGAAACGGGGGCCCGGTATGGTCGCGTAATCGTCGGTAATCGAGAAGACGTTCCCTGTTTTCACGGCCCGCAGGCCTTCGATCTGGTTCCAGTCTCGCACAAGCGTTTCACCGGTCGGTTTTCCCTTCCCCTGATCCCAGGAGGTCAGGTCTAAGATGACTTCCGGGTCGATCTTCATGATCCCTTCGAGCGAAACCACGGGGAAGGCGACCGTCGAGTCGGCCAAGGGATTCACTCCTCCAGCCGCTTTCAAAATCGAATTGAAAAAGGGACTGTCCCCGGCCAAATAGACCGATTCCAAGCGTCCCGCTCCCAGATCGCGACTGATGCAAACCAAGACCGAACGGACCGGTCGGTCGGCCGTGCGTCGTCGAACTTTTTCCAGCCGCGATTCGATCTTGCCACGCAGCTCGGCGGCCCGTCGGGCGACGCCACCGAGTCGGCCGAGCTGGTCGAATGAATCGAGAATCCCGTCGATCGAACGATGGTCGACTTCTACGCAAGGGATATCAAGCCGTTTTAGCGACTCCGACGCATTCCCCTCCCCTTTGAGGAGGATGATTCGATCGGGCCTGAGCGAAAGGATCGCTTCGAGATTGGGGTCGAACAGACCGCCGACTTTCGGTTTGGTTTTCACCTCGGGTGGATAGGTGCAGAAACGGCTCACGCCAACCACTTGATCGCCCAGTCCGAGAGCAAAAAGGGTTTCGGTAATACTCGGTGCCATCGAGATGATTCGCTTGGGCGATTCGTTTGGATTAGGCGAGCTGTGCGGCTGCTTTGGGTTTTCGCACCCGCCGAGTATACTCAGGCCGATCGCCACGAAGCCGATCGCCAGTGGCGTGACCATACGGAAACGGAAAGGGGGCGAATTGAACCGGTTCATGAATTATCCCAAAATTTCAAAAAATTGAAAAAACGCCGCAAAGGAGAATCGGTTTACATTCGCATACCGATCCGTTACTTTAAAGGATTCAGAATGCAACTCGGGGGGGCTACGGCCAAGGCAATCCGTCCCCTTGTTTTGAATGTAGCTTAACCGGTTTTCGCTTATAAAAATAGAACCTCCCAAGACGCCAGGGTATGGTTTTTTCTTTTGCCAAAACGGCCATTGAAAAAAATGCTTAGCCCCTTTTGGCCTGTGCCTTCCTGGTCTCAAAAACCCCCTCGCCGAGAACGCCAACATGACCCTCAAGCCCTTTCGGACTTCCTCGATCAAGCTGGTACGTACGGTATTGCTTTTCCTCTTTTTCGGAATCGTATGGCTCGGCTGTTTCAGCGGCGCGCGTGCCGCGTCCGACCTTCCGGCCGAGACGGGCGCCCCAATTCAAATAAACGATGCGTTGCGAGACCGGGCGCTCGAAACAATTCGTCAAACGATGCGCGACCAGTCGCGATGGGTCAAGGTCCACGCGGCCGAGTATCTGCTCGAGTTGGACTATCCCCAAGAGGTCGAGGAGACGTTTCTCGAAGAACTCAAACAGTTCGAAAGCGAACCCCAGTACCGCGTGGGCATTTGGCGGGTTTTGACGCGGGCCAATTACAATAAAACACGCCAAAAGTGGCTCGACGAAATCCGTGAAGTCTATCTCGATCGTGAGGCGACCGATCGGGGGCACGCGGTCGAAACGTTGGCGAAATTGAAATATAAAATTCTCCCCAACACGGAGGAGGAGCCGCTCTTTATCGCCGACGCCGAAAACGCCGACAGCTCGCTTCGGATCGGCACGAATTGGATTTTAACCAACTCCGGCAATGAAGCGGCACTCGAACAACTTGGCAAAGAACTCGACGCATCGGAACCGAAGGCCCGTTTTTACGCTTCTTATGCCTTGCGACATTTGCCGGTAGTGCCGGTCCCGATTCGCGACCGCCTGCTGACGCAGTGGAAGACCGAAGCCGATCCCGACGCCCGCATGCACGCGATCTGCGCCGCGGCGAGGCACGGGGGTGACGACGCGGAGCTTCATCGGGCACTTACGGAACTGACTCGTAGCGAGAGCGACCGGCATCGCTACCAGGCGACTCAGACGTTGGCGCTGCTGGGAACCGACGCCGATTTGCCGCGTCTCGTCGAACTCTTGGACGACGAAAACGCCGACGTCCGAGCGACGGCCGGATATGCGATTTTGCGATTGGGCCGCCGTTATACGCGAGCCTTGTCGCCGATCGACTGGAGTGTGATCGGCCTTTACATGGTCGGGATGATTCTGATCGGGTTCTACTATGCCGGGAAAACCAAGTCGAACGACGATTACCTGCTCGGCGGTCGAAACATGAGTTCCTGGGCCGTCGGGCTTTCGCTCTTCGCGACGATGCTCAGTACGATCAGCTATCTTTCCTATCCGGGCGAGACGATCAAGTACGGGCCGATGATGGTTCTCGGGGCGACGCTTGCCTATCCTTTTGTCTATTATGTTGCCGGGTATTTCATGATCCCGTTTATCATGACGTTGCGAATTACCAGTGCCTACGAATTGCTGGAAACCCGGCTGGGACTTTCGGTGCGGCTGTTGGGTTCGTTCTTTTTTCTGGCGATGCGACTGCTGTGGATGGCGGTGATTATTTTTGCCACGACCGAAAAGGTCTTGGTTCCCATGCTGGGGCTCGACCCGTCCTGGACGCCGTGGCTCTGCGCCTTACTGGGAGCGATCACCCTGATCTACACGTCGATGGGCGGTCTTCGAGCGGTGGTTGTCACCGACGTGACCCAAACGGTGATCCTCTTTGGCGGGGCCTTCCTGACGATCATCATCGTCACGATTAGTCTCGGCGGCGTTTCCGAATGGTTCCCCACGGCTTGGCCCAAACAGTGGCCCGAGCCGAGCTGGGGATTCGACACGACCGCTCGAATCTCGTTGCCCGGAATTTTGATCGCCCAGTTTGTCTGGTGGGTTTGCACGGCCGGGTCGGACCAGATGGCGATCCAACGCTACCTGGCCACTCGCGACGCCAAATCGGCCCGAAAGGTTCTTGCCGTTTCGCTTTGGGCGAATCTATTTGTCGGACTGATTTTGGTCCTGGTTGGCCTGGCGTTGCTGGCCTTTTTCCAGAATTCGCCCCATTTCCTGCCCGACGGTCAAAAACTGATCGACGACGCCGACGCGCTCTTTGCCCGGTTTATCGCGTTGAAGATGCCGCCGGGGGTCAGCGGTCTGGTGATCGCCGGTCTGCTCGCGGCGGCCATGTCGAGTCTTTCCTCGGGGGTCAACTCCTCCTGTTCGGTTATCACGACCGACTTTGTTGATCGCTTCCGTAAAAATCGAAATGACAAGGAACTCAACCATGTCGCCTTGGCTCGTTGGATTTCAGTTGTCATCGGAGTGATTGTCGTTCTGCTGACCATGGTGGTCGGGATGCTCGAAGGAAACTTGCTGGAATTCGCGTTTAAGATTGTCAATCTGTTGACGGTCCCGCTGTTCGGCCTGTTCTTCATGGCAATGTTCGTCCGATGGGCCACCACGTTCGGAACCCTTTGCGGGGCGGCCGTTGGGGTGGCGGTGGTTATCTTGCTGAACTACTGGACCGAAATTACCGGCGATCCGACCCCCCCGGTCAGTTTCATTTGGGCGATGCTCGTTTGCTTCTTTGCTCAGGCCGGGGTTGGGATGGTCGTCAGTCTTTTGCCGATCGGACGGCGCAACACGATGGCCGGGGGCAGGGAATCCGGTTCCGACAGTCAGTAAAAAACGCTTTCGAGAAGGGGGGAGCGGTTTTCCGCCCCTCTCGGGCGTTTTGATTGCCGGGTGCAGCGGACTTCTTTCAACGACTGGAAGGGGGTGGTCTAACCCTTTTCTAATATTGCACTTGCGGCAATCATGGAATCTCTCCCACAGTCGGTTTCAAACGCCACGGGCTTTTTGGAAATAGGTTAAACGGCGGGGGAAATGGCCCGTTTTGAGGCCGTCTGAGCTTCCCGGCTACGCAGATCCCTATTTTTTCTCGGAAGCAAGGGGACGCAAAGCCTTTCGGGGGGGCGTAAATTCCAAATAGCCGGTACAAACAGCCTTGTCTCCCTCTTTTTGCAGGGAAATAGGCTGACCGGTCTCTTGTCTTTTGTCCATTTCGGGAATTCGTGGCCTAAGATTTCACTGGCTTCAGGAACAAAAGCCATGAAGGGCAGCGCATTAAGTTTCTTATCCCCCAGATGACCCACTAGAACGAGGGGAACGTGTCAATGGATTTAGACCTAGCTGTGAAACCGGAATGCGTCGATGAATGCGACGGAAAACACCAGGAAATTTTAGTAATCGACGATGATCAAGTTGCTTCAGGTCTTCTTTCCCGTAATCTGAAGCGTCAAGGTTTTCGAACTCGCAGGGCTGCCTCCGGCCGAGAAGGGCTCACCATTGCCCGATCTCGTCACCCTGATTTAATCCTTCTCGACCTTCGTCTCCCGGATATGGACGGGTTCGACTTGTGCGAACAACTGTCCGACGCCTACGAGACCTGCGGCATCCCGATTATCGTCCTGACGTCGATGGATCGACCCGATATCGTCCGTCGTTCGCGCGCGGTCGGCTGCCATTTCTTTATGCGCAAGCCGTACGACCCCAATGCGCTGTTGATTTTAGTCGAGCAGGCGATTCGGAACACGAGTTGGAAAAACAACTTGGACGCTGAAACGGACGTGTCCTAGAAGATCTCGGGTGAAGGTATATCCCCCCATGCGAGCTAAGTGGCGTCATGGGCCGTCTCAACGTCTATACGTACGGGGAGATTCGCCCTCTTTTTTCTCGATACCTTTACCGTTTCCCCCCCTTGCATGACGGTTCCCCCTTTTGCTACACTGATAGACTATCCTGATTAAGGTCGGTGGGTTTCGCCCTTTCCTATTTCTGGGGAAAAGGGCTTATCAAATGAGAATATCCCGCCGATAGGGGATTGATACTACCCCTTGATATAAGATTGAATATTTTCGTAATTTGAAGGGAGTTTTTTGCGTGGGAACCAAAAAGACGGGTAAAGGGCGTCGTAAGATCGGTCGGAAGAAGCGAAGAATGCGTTCGAAGATTCGACATCGAAAGTAGTCCACCTAGAAGTCCATTTCGACTTGACGGCGTAGGCAGAATTGAATCTGTTGCCGGTTTTCAGTGCGCGGTGGGCTCGATAGGCCCCCCTCCGTAGGGCCAATGCATCGACCGGGCGGTTTACCGTCCTCAGTTGCCCCCGATAGAAAATTCAACGATACAAGAAGGCCGCGCAAAGTAAAAGGTTTTTTTACTTTTCGCGGCTGTTTTTTTGAACAGGCTAACTTCTCTTTAGCCTTGTTGTATTTTCCCCATTTTTGCCAAAGATCGAATCCGATTCGGGCAAGTCTATCAATAGAGGAAGGCGATCTTATGCCCAAAGAAGTGATGCGACGTCAGGCGTCCGACAATGAGTATCTGCATAAGGATTTCCACGGCGCGTTGAGCGTTGGATTGGACTACCTGGAAAAGAACTTTGGCGAGGAATCGGTCACGGAATTTCTCTACCAGTTCGCCCGATCTTTTTACGCCCCCTTGACTGACACGACCCGGGATCGGGGACTGGCCGCGTTGGAAGCCCATTTTCGACAAATCTATTCGGCCGAAGGGGCCGCGTTCGAAATCACCGCTTCCGAAGATGAATTGACCCTTCGCGTCGAGGCCTGTCCGGCTGTCGCTCATATGCGAGCCAACAATTACCCGGTTGCCCGGCTCTGGCGCGAGACCGACGAGACAGTCGATCGGGCGATCGTCGAGGGGACCGAGTTTGACGCCGAAACGCTCGAATACGACGAGACGACCGGTCGCAGTGTCCGACGCTTCTTCCGGAGGAATCGATCATGATCCCCTGCACCGACTTCATTCCCGCTTACAGCGAACTGTTCAAATACCTCGAAGCCAAAAGCGGCCCCCAAGCGGTCGACGACTTTTGGTGCTACCTGTCCGATCGGTTTCTCGGCAATCTGCGTGAGCTGGTCGTCGAGCACGGCCTACGAGGCTGCTGGCTCTATTGGAGTCACACGCTCAACGAGGAGGCGGCCGATTTCACGATGTGGATTGACGACGAGGCCGGCGAGTTTGGGATCGACATGCATCAGTGTCCGTCGAAGGGACGCCTTTTGCAATTGGACCATGTTGAGCCGTATCGCGACTATTGTCGGCACTGCGACGTCTTGTATCGTCGGGTGTTGGAGCCGCTTGGTTTCGAGACGACAACCGATCTGAGCAAGTGCGACCAGGCGACCTGCAGTTTTTGCGTGCGAAAGGTACGGAAATAGCACACGAAAATTGAAATGGAAAAAAGAGGGATTGCAAAGCAATCCCGGTCCAAAAAGTTTTTGAAGGGGAGTTTGAGGGGAAACAATTTTCAAAATGTTTCCCCCTCATTTAAAAAACACTGGCGGAGGCGAAGCCGAAGCTCCTTTTCTCTTACTTCCCTTCCACTAGCGGCTGTAGGAACTCAAACGCCTGCTTGGCCGTCTGAGGGGCCGTGTCGCTGTCGCCGCTGAGTTCGACGTAGAGCCCGCCCTGATAGTCGACCTCGCGGAACGACTGGATCAGTGCCGGGAAATCGATCTCCCCTTCGCCGAACATCAAATGACGGTGTTCGGCGGCCTTCATGTCCTCCATATGGACGTTCACCAGCCGGGACGACCAGAGATGGACCATATGCGCAAGCGGCGTATCGCCCTGAAGCAGCAGGTGGCCGACGTCCATCGTCAGTCGCAATCGGGGCGCGTCGCAGAGCCCCAGAAGCTGTTCGAAATCGGCCATCATGTCGACGAACATTCCCGGTTCGGTTTCCATGCCAAGCATCACGCCGCGTTGGTCGGCATACTCGGCCATTGCCGTGATTCCTTCGACCAACCACTGCCAGGCCAGCTTGGGATCGGTCGCTTTGTGACGTTTCCCGGACCAGAACGAGACGCAATCGCTCCCAAGGGTTGCCGCGACATCGATCGCGTATTCGTAGAACGCCAGACGACGGGCCCGCGCTTCCGGGTCGGGAGAAACGAGGCTCGGCTCGTGTTTGTTCCACGGGTCGAGCACGTACCGGGCGCCGGTCTCGACCACCGAGTGCATCCGGTGCTTCTCCAGCTGTCCTTGAAGTTGTTCGATCGCTTTTAATCGGTCGGGGGCAAGTGGGTCGAGCGCGTCGCCGTGATCGATCGTGACGGCCACGCCCTGATAGCCGATCTCCGCAAGTAGATCGACCGTGTCGGCCAGCCGATGATGGACCAATCCGTTCGTGTTATAGCCGAGATACATGATTCAAAACCTTTCTTCCCCATAAAAACGACACTGCCCCCCAAAAAAAACAACGGCCTAATCGAGCCAATCCTTGTTTTTGAGCATGGCGGGAGTGTATTCTTCGGTGACGTAGCTGATATCTTTACTGATGAGCGCTTCGACTTCCAGTTTGAAGCCGTTGTCCAACATCATCTTGATCTCTTTTTGCCAGGCTTTTTTCTTCTCGAACCAAGGATAGTTGGCGATCTGACGGGCCCGTTTTCGGTCGGTGTCGTTGAGGTTGATCTTCACGCTGTCGGAAAGCGCGCAACGCTCGAAATCCTTGCTCCGAAGTCCCAAAAAGCGGGCTCCGGGGATCGCCATTCGCTTTGATTCGTAGGCCAGATTGATCGACCCCTGCTTGATGACGCTATAGATGTAATACCCCCACGGGTCGTTATCCAAAAGGCAATAGACCGGCAGTTTCAGTTCGTTGTGCAGCCGGAAGAGCATTCGACGCACGCCTCGGGGTGGCTGCCCGCCGCCGTGGATCAAGATGCACTTATGCTTTCGCCAAAATTTATCCTCATTGAACCGCTGCCAGACGGTATCTTTTTCGACATGGAGGACAAACTTGGCGTTGCACTTTTTGAACTGGATCACTTCCGGCTCGACGATCGACGGGATCCCGTACCCGCCGGAGCCCATTCGGGAGCAATCGATTTCATCGCCGCTGTCGATCAGTTTCAATTCGCCGACCATGTCCCCTTTTTTCTGGGCGTACAGGTGCAGCTCTTCGCGAAGACTATTGAGGATCACTTCGGTGTCTTCGATAATCGGATCGCATTCCGACTGCTCGTTGAACGTTTCCTCGCGTGTCCCCTTGATCGAGTGCTTCAGCAGGTAGTAGAGACCTCGAATGCTGGTCGTCTTCCCCTCTTCGATCAGTTGTTGGGTCCCGGCGCCGACCAACATCGTCTGCATGAAGCTTTTCGCTTGCGATAGGTTGAACAACTGACGTCGAGTCGTGTTCTTACCCATCTCAATGATTTTTTTCGTCTGGTTATAATGGACGTTCGAGAGGGTCCGCGACAGGATCTCGAAATGGGGCTCTCGACGTTTTTCCGACGCCGTCACAACCCGATCAGCCAACCCTTGAAGGTTTTCAAGTGTCTTCAGGTCACGTGGGGTGAGTTTGGGTTTTGCGGTAGTTTTACGGACTTTTTTGGCCATCTTCGCTCTGCTTCTACTCGTCAGTTTTATCCCTAGGGAATGGCGAATCCAGTGGTGCACGTTGGCTCGGAACCTTTGGTCCCGGCGGCGTTTTTCCTTCTTCGATAAACCGCCATTATACCCCATTGGCGCCAAAGAAAAATAACGATCTCAAAAATCTCTTAAGGGTCGCCCTCAATTGTCCCATCTTTCTTACGCGGCTCAACGACAAGATACGCAACGCCTGTTTTTTTATTGAAAAAAATGGAGGCGAATTTTCTTTTCGGAATCAGAGTCCCTTCGCCCGTTTTGTCTCGAAAAAATACCCCTTATCAGACGTAAGCCTCAACGGCCGATTTATGTGGTCTTGATTTGAAAAAAATAAAAAGCGACAAATCGCTCTTGACCCAAAATCGAGAATCCTCTATCCTTACCCACTCATCGATGAAACTGGTGGCTGGTAATGGACTTAAAGCCATCGCATTTTATCCCGACGACGTCTGTTCGGGATGGGTCTGCACTGGACTGCCCCAAGGATGAGGGCATGTCTGCGACCGCTGAAGCCAAGTACCGCCGGCATGGAGGCTGGCTGGTACGCTTCAGATTAGACCAAGAAAACGAAGGCCAAAATTGACCTTGACGGTTTCACGCCGATCGGGTTCAATACGCCAAGAATCACAGATGAACGCGTCCTTTTTTGTGGACTCCTTGCCCGCAGATAAGGATGGCAACCACGTCACTCGAAATCGACCTGAAACTTTATTAGGCCCTTCGAACGACCTGGAGCTTCCAATCGCTCCCGGAAAAGATTGATGTCCTTCGCCCCCCTGGGACACAGCCTTTCCGGGGGCTTTTTTTCTTTGGTGCTTCCGCACCGACTCACTAAACCCGTTCCCGGCGGCTAGGAGCCGCGGCCAGACCGGCGTTACCACGCCGTTGTCTGAACCCGCTCCCGTTGGTCGCTGGTATTTTCTTGAGGGATCTTTCTTCGGCTAAGAGTCGCGACCAGACTGGCGTTACCACGTCGTTGCCTGAACCCGCTTCCGTTGGTCGCTGGTATTTTCTTGAAGGGTCTGCTTCTTCTCTGTGGGCATGGTGGAAACGTCCGTGGTAATTCCTTCTTTGACCAGTGCTGCTTTATTGAAGGGGGCGCAACTGTGTTCCGAAAGAAAAACCGGTCCAAGAAATAAAGAAAGAGCGATTTGGATAACCGCTCTTTCTTGACAATTCTTGTTTCGCGTTGATCGGCTACGCGCGAAGCTCCGCGCTGTGGGCCGTCTTGCAGGCCTCGACAATCTGGTCACGAACCTGATCGGACTCTTGGCTGGTCAGAGTCCCTTCGCTCGAACGAAGCACCAGCGTCATCAACAGGCTCTTCTTCCCGGCTCCCAAACGATCGGCGTCCCGATAGGTGTCCGCATAATGAAGGTCTTCGTAGTAATCGCCCGCGTGTTCCCGAACCGTCGCCGCCAGATCGGTCCATCGAACCGACTCGTCGACCACAAAGTTCAAGTCACGCGTCATTGCCGGGAAAGCCGGCAACGGCTGATATTGTGGAATCGCTTCAGTCGCCTCCAAAAGTTGCGGGAAACTCACCTCGGCGACCGTGGCCGGGCGTCGAAGGTCGAACCGCTTAAGCCCTTCCTGACTCAGCTGACCAAGATACCCGATCGGCTTGCCGTTAAGTAGCAAACGACCACTGACCGCCGGGTCGAGCTGATCGATCTGAACCGCTTCAATTTCCAGCCGCAGCTTCGGATTCAGCGCGGCGAGAACCGATTCAATCGCCCCTTTGACCTCGAGGAAATCGCGACAACTTACCAACGCCAGCATCGGCTCTTCGATGGGCAACGCTTCGCTCTGTGGCAGATAGACTTTGGCGATTTCGAACAGCTCGATCCACTCGTTCGACAACGCCTCGTTCGTCTTGCGTGCCGAAAGCAGACTCGGCACCAAACTCTTCCGCAATCGATCGGCCCCACGCAAAATGGGCGTGATCGTTTGAAGCGGCTCTTGGTCACTCCAGGGGCTGAACGCTTGCGAGGTTTCAAGGTCGACCGCGCTTAAGGTCACTGCTTCATCGTAGCCCAAAGCGGTCAGCACGCCGCGGATTTTCGAGGCGACCCGGTCCTCAAACCGACGAACCGACGCGGTCATCGCCACGCCCACGTTTTGCGGAATCTTCTCGTAACCGTGAATTCGCGCGACCTCTTCGACCAAATCGATTTCTCGCGTCAGGTCGCGTCGCCAGGTCGGTGGGATCACTTCAATCCGCTCGGCGTCGGCTCGAACTTCTTCGTTGCCCAGCTTGGTTAAAATCGTTCGGATTTCCTTCACCGGCACCTCGATCCCGAGGATTCGCTCGACCTGATCGATTCGAAGGGTCACCGATTCACGCGCTGGCGGCTGGGGACCGACATCGATGACCCCCTCGCAAAGCTCGCCCCCGGCCAGATCGAGAATCATCTCGCAACAACGGCGGCTGGCCCAGTCGATCCCACCCGAATCGATACGTCGTTCGAATCGGTAGGACGAATCGCTGTGCAGGTTCAACCGTCGGGCCGCGTTGCGGATTGCCAGTGGGTCGAACTCGGCCGCCTCGACGAGAATATCCTTCGTCGTTCGGCCAATCTCAGTCGCTGCACCGCCCATGACCCCGCCGATGGCGACCGGATTTTCGACGTCGGCAATGATGCACATTCCCGGTTCGAGTTCATACTCGCGATGGTCGATCGCCTCGATGGTTTCTTTTGGCTTCGGCTCGCGGACGATGATTTCGCCCCCTTGGAGCTTGGCTAAATCGAACGTATGTAGCGGTTGACCGCATTCCAACAGGACATAATTGGAAATGTCGACGATATTGTTGACCGGCGTGATGCCGACCGCGTCGAGCCGATTGGCCAGCCAGTCGGGACTCGGGCCGACCTTCACGCCGCGAATCACTCGCGCCGTATATCGCTCGCAAAGCTCGGGGCAATCGATGCGAACCCGCACGAGATCCTCGACCGCCGAG
This sequence comes from Thermoguttaceae bacterium, assembly GCA_963674475.2. Taxonomy (GTDB): domain Bacteria; phylum Planctomycetota; class Planctomycetia; order Pirellulales; family Thermoguttaceae; genus CAXXFQ01. The sequence goes on from CAXXFQ010000008.1 coordinate 383,978, forward strand.
CCGGATGCTTGAGGTTGCGCTTCGGGAATCTTCAGCGCCTGGCCCCAAAGCACGGCCACTTCCCGCGCGACGCCCAGATGTCCCAGGCAGTCGGGCCGGTTGCTGGTTACCTCGAGGTCGATCGCCCAGTCGTTTTCCAGCCGTATGGTTTCTTCGTGGTTTAACCCGGCCATCATCATGCGCTGCTCGAATTCTTCCACAGGCATGTCGAGCCGAACGTAATCTTTGAGCCAATTCCAAGAAACGATCATTGGATATCCGTGTTATTCTTTTTCAAAGGAAAAAACCGTTTTCGAATCTCAAAACCCTTTTCGGAAAAGATTCGACAAGGAAGCTTAAAACTGCGCTAAAAATCGCACGTCGTTCTTATACAGTTCGCGGATGTCGGTGATGCCGAAACGTCGCATGCAGATCCGCTCAATCCCCAACCCAAACGCGAAACCGGCGACCTCGTCCGGATCGTAGCCGACCGACCGCAAAACGTTCGGATCGACCATTCCCGCGCCGCCGAACTCGATCCAACGCCCGTGCCAACTCATGTCGACCTCGACGCTCGGTTCGGTGAACGGGAAGAACGACGGGCGGAAACGCACTTCGACGTCGTCTTCGAAGAAACTCTCGGCAAACAGATGCAAAATGCTCTTCAAGTCGGCCATGGTCACCCGGTCGGAGACCAACAGGCCTTCGATCTGATGGAACATCGGGTAATGGGTCGCGTCGGCCGTGTCGGGACGATAGACGCGTCCGAGAGAAATGATCCGCACCGGCGGCTTGGTCTTTTCCATCGAACGGATTTGAACCGTACTCGTCTGGCTGCGCAACATCCAGTGGTCGTTGCCCATTGGAACGGCCCCTTTTCCAGCGGCCATTTGGGCGGTCGCCAGATAGAAGTTGTCCAGCGGGTCGCGTGCCGGGTGTTCCATCGAAATGTTCAACGCGTCGAAGTTGTGCCAAAGGTCTTCCACCTCGGGCCCTTCCACGACGTTGAAGCCCAACCGGCCCATGATGTCGCACAGCTCCTCGATCGTCTGGGTAATCGGGTGAACGTGACCCAGTGGCGGTCGGACGCCGGGAACCGTCGGGTCGAACAACTCGGCCGTCGTGGCAGTGCCGGCAGATTTTTCCAGCCGGTCGCTGGCCGCAGTGAAAGCCGCGTCAATCTGTTTCTTGACCTCGTTGAATCGCTTTCCGGCGGTCGGTTTGTCGGCCTTGTCGACTTTGCCGAGCCCTTTTTGGACCTCTTTGAGGCGACCGCTTTTGGCGCCGAGATACTCGATGCGGATCTGCTCCAACGCCTCCTGGTCGACTGCCGACTCAAAAGCTTCGGTTGCCTGCGTAACGAGATTGTCCAACGCTTGAAGAAAACTTGTTAATGCCATGATTTTACACCAATTCTCGTTTAAAAACCGCACGTTACCGCATGTTTTGCCCGCGTGTTTCGCCCGCGTGGGACCGTTTGGCCGGAGTCCCAGAAAAAAACGAGAGACGGACACCCGGGTCCCGCCTCTCGCTTTTTGTGATTCTTATTGACGTCTCGTGTTTCCCGAAGCTTTGCTTCGGTCCGAGAACCGCTTCCTCAAAAGAGATCAGGCGGTGGCCAGTGCTTCCTTTGCCTTCTCGACGACCTGAGCGAACCCTTGCGGATCGGCAATCGCCATATCGGCAAGCATCTTCCGGTTCAGTTCGATTTGGGCTTTTTGAAGACCGTTGATAAACTGGCTGTAACGGATCCCGTGTTCACGAGCGGCCGCGTTGATCCGGATGATCCAGAGCTTACGGAATTCACGCTTTCGGACTCGACGGTCACGATAAGCGTAAACTTCACTACGGATCAAAGTTTCCTTGACGGTCCTCAGAAGGTTACCGCGACCTCCCTGATACCCTTTCGCCTTCTTGTAAAGACGTCGTTTCGCCTTATTTCTGGCGGAACCTTTGATTGTTCTCATCGAATTTTTCCTTTCTTAATTCTTCATCAACGGAATCAAGGCCCTTCGGAGTCATCGCTGCGAGTCAAAAAGTGGAGAAATCACCATCTTTTGCGATCAACCACACTCTCACGACTCAGGCATCTTCCAAAGCGTTTCCAGCCCGTCCCGCGTCCAGTACCAAGTTTTAGAACGATTTTCACTCTGAGGGGGGGAGCGGATTCTTTGCAATCAACGTGAATGCGAAAGAAATTTACCCGATCCAAGGACCGCCTTTGAGGCAATCATGGGATCTTTCCCGCTTCCGGTGAAGCGCTAACGTTGACTGAAAATCGGTCTAGTAGCTATACTTCCCGAGCGCTTCGCGGATCTTTTCCGATTCCATATCCGCAACGACACCGGTCCCGCGAAGATCACGCTTTCGCTTATGGTCCATCCGGGCAGCCAAGTGGCTCGTACCGCTGTGGCGGTGCTTTGCCTTCCCCTTGGCGGTCAAGCGGAATCGTTTCTTCGTCCCTTTGTGCGTCTTTTGTTTCGGCATAATACAAAACCAAATTCGTTTTTAAAATGTCTTCACCTTCCCGTTTGCCACGGAAAAGCGTTCAGCCGATCATGTAAAACGTCCCATTATAAAACGGGACCGACCACATGGAAAGTGGGATCGGCTAAAAAAGAATAAAAGTGAAGGAGAACCGAACCGAAGCGACCGGATGCGAGCAATAAAACAAGCCGATTAGCCTCACATTACCGAACAGGCAGGCCGACTTACGAAAAGGCAGTAATGCCCTCAGCTAGGGGGGTAATGCCTGTTTGCGGCCACACCCCCCCCTTACTTCGGTACCATTTAGATCGCGAACCGTTTAAATCGCGAACCTATTTCGGCGAAACGATACAGGAAATCCGGCGGCCTTGCTTATTGGGCGACGACTCGAGCTTCCCGACGTCCTCAAGCTGCCGGATGATCTCATTCATCACCTTTTGGCCTTCGGCAATGTGAGCCATCTCCCGACCACGGAATTGGACAGTCAACAGGACTTTGTCCTTGTGTTCCAGGAAATCGCGTGCCCGATTCACCTTGACCAGGATGTCATGCTTGCCCGTTTTGGGGCGAACACGAATCTCCTTGACTTTCGTCTGGTGGGAGTGAGTGCGGTTCTGTCGCTTTTTTTGCTGGTACTTGAACTTTCCAAAGTCCATAATGCGACAGACCGGAGGGTTTTCATTGGGGGCCACCTCAACGAGATCCAGCCCCGCATCTCGAGCGGCATTGAGCGCTTCGGGCGTTGGCAAGATTCCCAACTGATCCCCTTCGGCCCCAACAACACGAACCTGGGGGGTTCGAATTTGATTATTTACCCGTTGTTTTGGTTCCGCCGCCACCGACCTCATTTTCGCCATGAACAATCCAGTACTAGCCTAAACGTAAAAAACTCAATTCCCCGTCTGTCCGGGGCCCAGTTTACCAAAAAGCGGCGGATTCGGTTCTTGACGAAAATTCCCCGCTCACATTACTTCGCATACCGAACGAGCAGAACCAAAACCACCCAAAGGGGTCGATTCACTCTAATTACAGAGTATTTCGGAAAATCCGGTTCAAGTCAACCAGTTTTCTCGGTAAAGTCGCTTTGGTTTAACCTAAATTCGCGACCGATACCCCTCTCTGGTGGAGCTTTTGGCCTCTTACGATTTAACCGCGTGAATTACCTTCAAATCGATCTCCTCTCGGAGATGGGCCATCGCTTCCTTAAGTGGCATCGCGCCCAGGTCGCCTTCGATCCGATCGCGAACCGCCACCGCGCCCGATTCGGCCTCACGACCTCCAATGATAAACATATACGGCAGAAGTTCCAACCGGGCGTCGCGAATCTTTGCCCCGATCTTCTCCGATCGATAGTCGCCCGTCACGCGGAATCCGGCCTCGCGAAGTTTCTGCTCGACTCGACGGCCATAATCCTCGAACTTTTGGCTGACCACCAAGACGCGGACTTGTTCCGGCGCCAACCAGAGCGGAAACGCCCCGGCGAAATGCTCGATCAGCATCCCGGTGAACCGCTCCAGCGATCCGAACGGCGCCCGGTGGATCATGACCGGCCGGTGCGGCTGGTTGTCCGAACCAATATATTCTAGGTTAAAACGTTGCTCACTCGGCAGATTGTAGTCCAACTGGACCGTGCCGAGCTGCCATTCGCGACCGATACAGTCCGAAGCGACAAAGTCGGCCTTGGGGCCGTAAAACGCCGCCTCGCCGATCTCGATTTCCAGATTCGGCAGCCCCAACTCGCGACAGACATTTTCCAACGCCGTCTCGGCCTTGTCCCAGACCTCGGGGTTGCCGACATATTTGTCGCTGGCCGGGTCGCGAAAACTCAGCCGGACCCGATAATCCTTCAGCCCCAGGGTTTCAAGGACAAACTGGGTCATCTCGATGCAGCCCCGGAACTCGTCGGCCACTTGGTCTTCGGTGCAGAAGATATGGGCGTCGTCCTGCGTAAACCCGCGGACTCGGGTCATCCCGCTCAGCTCGCCCGACTGTTCGAACCGGTGGACCAGCCCCAGTTCGGCGATCCGAAACGGCAGATCCCGATAACTTCGGGGCCGCGATTGATAGATCTTGATATGGTGTGGACAGTTCATCGGACGCAACAAATACCGGTCGCCGTCTTCCAGCTCGATCGGCGGGAATTGGCTGTCGGCATAGTAAGGATAATGGCCCGACGTCTCGTACAGATTAACCCGACCAATCGTCGGCGTATAGACCGGCTGGTAACCCCGTTTCAGAAGTTCCCCGTAAATGAAGTTTTCCAGCTCACGACGAATGGTCGCTCCCTTGGGCAACCACATGACCAGCCCGGAACCGACCTCCGGGTCGATCAAGAACAGGTCGTGCTGCTTGCCCAGAACCCGGTGGTCCCGTTTTTTGGCCTCTTCGAGGCGGCTTAGATGCTTTTTGAGGTCTTTTCTACTGAACCAGGCGGTCCCGTACAGCCGTTGAAGCTGGCGATTCGAGGCGTCTCCCTTCCAGTAGGCCCCGGCGACCGACATCAGCTTCACCGCCCCGATCATTCCCGGACGTGGGATATGCGGGCCGCGACAAAGGTCGATAAATTCCCCCTGTCGGTAGAAACTGACCGTTTCCTCTTCGCCCAGCCCCTCTTGGATATGTTCGACCTTGAGCTTCTGGCCCAAATCGCTCAAAAGCTCGATCGCCCGGTCTCGCGGCTCGACAACCCGTTCAAACGGCTCGTCCTCCTTGATAATTTTGGCCATCTCGGCCTCGATCTTCGGGAAATCGGCCTCACTGATCGAGTGCTCCAGGGCGAAATCGTAGTAAAATCCGTTGTCGACCGTCGGCCCGAACGCCAGCTCGACCCCGTCGAACAGTCGCATCACGGCCCGCGCCATGACATGGGCGCACGAGTGACGCATGATCTCCATCGCTTCGGGATCTTTTTTGGTAATCAATCGCAGGGCGACCTGGCCCTCTTCCGGCAACGGCGTGTCGGCTCCCGTCAGGACACCATCGACCTCGGCCGCCACGGTCGCCTTGGCCAGCCCGGCCCCAATTTCCGCGGCGACATCGATCGGGCGAACCCGCTGTGAGAATTCTAAAACGGCCCCATCAGGCAAAGTGACTTTCAGCATTTTTTTCATCGCTCCAAAAAATATAATGGTTCGCGTTGCACTCTATCGCATCGGGGGCCGGGGCTTTCATGGTCTCGGTCGACAAAATCGATAGGCAAAGCGAAGCTTCAGCTTAAAATTATACGGGCAATCTTTTTATGCGAATTTTCGTTGAAACTCCACCGTTGCCGCGAGTTTGCCCTTTGGGAAAACTCGTTATCCGCACGCAGGTGAACGCATAGTTTCACTTTAGAACATATCAGTATAGGCTTTTGACATTCGTTTTATCAATACAAAACGACGTTCCCCCCTTGACGAAAAAGAAATTGGAAGGCAAACTAAACAAAGTGGTCGGCACAAACCGACAATAGACGGCATACTCTTTTTCGAAGTAAGCCCTTTTTTTAAAAGGGGTTTGGGAAAAGGGGTTCGTCGTATATATCTAGTAAGTCGCCAAAGAGCCATTTAAGGTTCGCGTCGACTATCCGGACTAAGTAGTTACCTCGCGAGAGGGGGCAACTTAGAGCTAACCGGGCGATTAGCTCAGTTTGGTTAGAGCACTAGCTCGACAAGCTAGGGGTCACTGGTTCGAGTCCAGTATCGCCCACTTTTTTTAACTCATTGCCGAATCTAGACTTAGGATACCTGTCGACGGTCGACAGTGCGGCCTGTTTTTGAAGGAAAAAGTAGTAGTCTACTACTTTCCATCAAAGGAGGTCGCCAAAATGGCTAAACGACGGGTTCCAGGTTATCTACGGCACAAAGCGTCCGGTCAGGCGCTTGTACGAATCAACGGTAGAGATTTCTATCTTGGCAAGTACGATTCCCCCGAGAGTAAAGACGAGTACGATCGTCTTATATCTAAATGGCTCCATAACGTTGGGGTCCTGCTTTCCACACTGGCCGAGGACGGGATCAGCGTCAACGAGCTTTGCCTTGCCTATCTTAACTACGCCGAAGGGTACTTCCGTGATTCCGACGGCGCGGTTTCGGAGTCGATCTTCAAGACGCGGGCGGCGGTCCGATACCTCAGTGAACATTACGGCCGAACCGACGCCCAGGATTTTGGTCCCCTTGCCCTCTTGAGCCTTCGCGACCGGATGATTGAAAAAGATCTCTCCCGGGGGTACATTAATTCCCTGGTCGATATCGTCCGCCAGCTTTTCAAGTGGGGGGTATCGAGGCAGTTGATACCCGTGGCCGTCCATTCCTCCCTGGTGACGGTCGAGCGACTGAAAAAGGGGAAGTCCGAGGCCAGGGAGACCGAAGACGTCAAGCCGGTGGACGACAAGATCATCGACGCGACCCTTCCGGAACTTTCGGCAACGTTCCAGGCGATGGTACGACTTCAGCGTTTGACTGGGATGCGTCCGGGCGAGGTGTGTAACCTCCGACCGATCGACGTCGACCGAAGCGGGGAGGTGTGGTTTTATCGCCCACCCAACCACAAAACGGCCTGGCGCGACAAAAAGCGGGTCATTCCCATCGGGCCAAAAGCCCAAGCGGTCCTCATGCCGTACTTGGATCGGGAGGAAGAAGCGTTTTGTTTTTCACCACGGGAAGCGGTCCAGCTTCGCAATGTCGAGCTTCGGCGAAACCGAAAGAGCAAGGTTCAGCCGTCCCAACGAAGCCGGAAGAAGAGAAAAACGAAAAGGCCCCCCGGGGACAAATATCCGGTTCGAAGCTATTGTCAGGGGATAGAACGAGCTTGCAAACGGGCCGGGGTTCCCAAGTGGACACCCAACCAACTTCGGCACACGGCCGCGACGATGGTTCGTGCCACCGCCGATTTAGATACCGCCCGGACGGTATTGGGGCACGGCTCTGTCAAGACGACAGAAATCTACGCCGAGGCGGATTTAAAGAAGGCGGCCGAGGTCGCCAAGAAAATTGGATAACCCAAGCGAGTATCGGGTAGTTGGGTAGCTCCCAACGACGATCGGTCGGGTGTGCGGTTCGACAAGCAGGTACCCAAAAACGAACCCGATACCCGAGAATCGCCCGCGTACAAAATCAGCCTTGGTCCTCTACGTTTTTATCGCCAAATAGCGGTAATAATAAACAATATAAACTATATATATTCATGAAGTTCTAGCGCCCTTACAGAACACGATAAAGCACGTTACTAACAATCAGGTGGGGCGAGCATAACGGCGAATCAAGTGAGATAGACCGTCGTGTCGGGGACATTATAACCACGTAGAGGGGCCGTCAGGTTGCGTATAGATAACCATTTTGACAACTTGACCTGAGAGCCAAATTTTTTTGGTTTCCCTGTTGTTATGGCCATCATATCCGCCAAGCTGAATTTCGAAAAACCCTTTAGAAATAGGGGAAATTAAATGATTGCCGACTAAAAAACAGTAGGCGATTTTTCATTCCGATCGCCAAAAAACAAGCCAAAAGTAAAAGGCCGTATAAGGTCACGTCCAAAACAAAAAAGCCCGGAAAACACCTGTTTTTCCAGGGCTTTTTCTATTTCTCGTTGATCATTAACATTTTCTAATTTCCAAGATTTCAACTCCTGACTTTTTTAAGAAGGTTTTTATATGATAGCAAGGAACAGCAACGGGCTTCTTAGGCCCACATGGTTTTGCAAAAATGAAAGGACTTACGATGCTGAACCTCTCAAAAGAAAAGCTTATCTCGTTCAACGAAGCGACCAAACTTTTCCCTCACGGTCGACACGGCAAGCGACCACACGTCGCGACAATCTACCGATGGACCCAAAAGGGCCACAACGGTGTCCTGCTTGAGTATGCTCAACTGCCCAGCCGTCGAGTTACCAGCGTCGAGGCAGTACATCGGTTTATCAAAGCTTTGACCAAGCAAAACGACCCACGGCGGGATGGTTTCCGCCTCGAAACACCAGCCCAACAAAGACGACGCCAATCCCGAATCGAAAAGGCCGAACAAGAACTAAACCAAAAGCTCAACCCTACTGGTCAAAATGACCAACGGCGCAGAAAAACAGAGAGACGATGAGCAAGGATCTCCCCGTTTGGCTCAGTGGTTGATTTACAAGGTTTCTTAAGCGGAAGAATTGCAGCATGGATTGCGAGGCAGTAAAAGCGGCGGCCCGGGGAAGATGGGCCGAAATCATGGAGGCGATTGGCGGGATTCCCACGCAGTATCTCGACGGGAAACATGGGGTTGCCCGAAGTGTGGCGGAGATGATCGGTGGCGGGGCTTTGAAGACTTCGCCGAGACCGGGGGAGCGATCTGTAATCAGTGCGGCAAGGGGAAAAATGGCGGCGGGATGGCGGACGGCTTTTCGGTCCTTGAGTGGTTTCATGGCTGGAGCTTTCCAGAGACGCTTCGAAAGGTGGCCGACTATCTACAACTCGACGCCGACCACAAGCCGCATAAAAGGCCCCAGAACTCACCAAAAGAAGCGCCGAAGAAAAACACTTCTTCGGTATTCTCGAAAGCCAGCGAGGCAGTCAAAAGGCAAGAGGATAAGCTTGGCCCCCGTTCGACCTGTTGGACCTATCGAAACGCAAGCGGGGAGCCGGTTGGGCTAGTCGTTCGATGGGACACAGCCGAGGGGAAAGAGATTCGGCCCGTATCGCGTCGTTCGGACGGATGGCGTATCGAGGCGATGGAAGCCCCACGGCCCTTGTATCGACTTCCCGAAATTCTCGAAACCGACGGCCCGGTTTATGTCTGCGAGGGGGAGAAGACGGTTGAAGCGGCCGTTTCGATTGGCTTGATCGCAACGACCTCAAGCGGTGGTTCTAGTGCGCCCCGCAAAACGGATTGGAGCCCGTTGGCCGGTCGAGAGGTGGTTGTTTTTCCTGATAACGATAAGGCTGGATGCAAGTACGCCGAAACGGTGGCCGGGATTCTTACGGCCCTTGAGCCTTCCGCCACGGTCAAGGTGGTCGAACTGCCTGAGCTTCCCTCAAAGGGGGATATGGCCGACTGACTCGAAGAGCGCGACGCAGTCGACCCCGACGAACTCCGTCAACAAGTCGAAGAACTCTCGGATGCGGCCGAGCAGTGGGAACCGTTAGAAGTGGAAAAGGGGGCGGGCCTAGAATTTGAGCCGTTTCCCGTTTCGATCCTTTCGAGCCCGATTGAAAAATACGTCCGTGAAGCGTCGAAGGCGATCGGATGCGACACGTCCTTTGTCGCAACCCCCTTGCTGTCGATCTTGGCCGCTTGTGTTGGCAACGCGCGACGGATCGAACTTAAGAGATCGTGGAAGGAACCTTGTGTATTTTGGGCGGTGATTGTCGGCAACGCTTCAACGTTGAAAAGTCCGGCGATCGATGCGGCAGCAAGCGAACTTCGGAAAATTGAGACGGAACGTCTTCGAGAATACCAAGAGTCGATGGAGGAATATAAAAGGGACTTGGCCATCTATAAGGCCGATCTGGCCAACTGGCAAAGAGTTGGACGCAACGAAGGAGAACCGCCACCGGAAGAGCCTCGAGAACCGGCCGCGCGGCGGGTCATCGTGTCCGATGCGACGGTCGAAGCGTTGTGTCCGTTGTTGGAAGAAAACCCGAGGGGGCTCTTGCTTCTTTTGGATGAGCTTGCAACGTGGATAAGCGGTTTCGACGCCTATCGATCGTCTAAGGGCAAGGACGTTCCCCAGTGGCTTTCGATGCACCGAGCCGGTCAGATTATTGTCGACCGGAAGACGGGCAAGCGTCTTACTTGTATTCCGAGGGGGGCTGTTTCCGTGACCGGCGGTATCCAACCGAAAACGCTTCAGCGAATCATGGGGCCTGAGTTTTTCGTAAACGGTTTTATGTCTCGACTCCTTTTCGCCATGCCTCCCCAGCCTGTCCGACGGTGGACCGACGACGATATCGACCCGTCAACCGCCGCCCAGCTACGCGCGATCATGGAACGGTTGCTCGACCTAATGGAGATCGACCCGGAAACCGGCGAACTCATCACAAAGGATTTGCCCCTTTCCCCCGAAGCCAAAGCCGTTTGGGTCGAGTTTTACAATCAGCACGCCCAAGAGCAAAGCCGACTGGAGGACGACGACCTTAGTTCGCTTTGGGGCAAGCTGGAAGGCTACGCGGCCCGTTTCGCATTGCTGGACCATGTTATTCGTTCGGCGATAGAAGGGGACTTTTCAGGGTTCAACCACGACAAAATCGGCCCTGAAAGTCTTCGGGTGGGGATCGAGCTTTCTCGTTGGTACGGGCGTGAAGTCGAGCGGGTGTTTGCGTTTTTCGGAAAGGTAACCTCCCAAGAAGAGCAAGAGACCCGCGAACTGGTCCGAATTGTGCAAAAGAAAGGCGGGCGAATCACCACGCGGGAATTGATGCAAAGTAGCCGAAAATACCGTTCCGATACACAATCGGCCGAGGCGGCCTTGAATCGCTTGGTCGAGCAGGGCTTGGGGCGATTCGAAAATGAGAAAACCGGGGGACGACCGAAAACGGTTTTTGTTCTCACTGGTTCCGGTAACGGTAACAGAACCCCCTTAAACCCCGGGAAAACCGACCTTCCGTTACCGTTACCACCTGAAACGAAAAAGGAAACGGCAACGGAACTATCCGAAGGCGCTGTTGAAACCATGCCCCCTGATGCCGAAGAGTGGGGGACCGTTTGATGAGTCGAAACACCCAAACCCTTTTGGCCGAACTGACCCGGCGCGGTATCCGCTTGAGGTTCGAAGGGGATCTCTTGCAATACCACCCCCGGTCAGCCATGACACCCGACTTGCTCGAGCGGGTCCGAGCCCACAAGGCGGAACTACGTTCCCTTCTCGAATTCGACTGGCAGCGCGACACCGTCCCAGCCGAACCGTGTCCGGCTTGCGGAAGCTATCACGCCTGGTGGGACGCCCTCGACGGCAAGCATTGCGCCCAGTGCGATCCACCGACCAAGGGCCTTCACTGGCTAAAGCAGGCCGAGCGGATACGCAAAAAACACAAAAAGGCTTCCCTGTCTGGCTCTAAGGGGCTCACGGCCGATCTTATTAATTTGGTCGAGGGTTGCAGAATCTAAGTTACTAGCTCCCCATCGGAGACGGCGTTACCCAAGCAAGGGGGCAGGGGGGGTAAAATCCCTACAGCCTCAAGGCGTAGACCGTCTATGCTCCCCCGCTCTTTTTGTGTGCGGGTTTTAATAGGGGGGGTGTGAATAGGTCCGAATCCCGGCTGGATGCGGGTCGAGTTCGAGCCGTTCGTCTTCCGCCATCCCGACAGCCTCTTCAGCTATGTCCCTCCGCAAGGCTTGGGACGACTTGAAGGTCCCTCTGAGGCGTTTTTCTCTGACCACCCATCTCTTAGGGAGTATCTTCCGGCAGTTTAATACCATATTTTATGTATGTACGATTTTGAGACAAGCAAATCGATACACCTGTACCGAAATCGTTCATCCCCCTCTCTTCGTTCGAAAAACGGGGACGCCTGAAAATCGAAAATCGGCTGTTCGCAATCCCTCTTTATAGAACGAGTTATAAAAACATGCTCCGTGTTGATTCCTTAAAGCTCTCAGAAATGGCATCTCATTTGCTATAGAAGGAATTCATCACTGAAAACGCTTCCAACTTTTTTCAATAGCAGGAGTCAGTCATGTTAAAGTGGGCAGTCTATTTAAGGTGTGCAATTCTTGCCGTAACAATATCGCTAACCTCTCCACTTGCGGCCGCAATCTATTCCACAGGTGATGTGAATCCTTCGGACCCATCGACGTGGGATTCCTCGACAAGAGCCAACATCGGTTATAACGGGACCGGTTCGGTGACTGCCGATGGTGGTAGCGATCTGGTTTCCGAGTATGGCATCATCGGTTACTACTCCGGTTCGACAGGCGAGGTGACCGTCGACGGATTCGGTTCCACTTGGAATAGCCGATTTCTCTTTGTTGGCGGTGGTGACAGCGGGACGTTGAATATAACCAACGGCGGGGCCGTCACGGTTCAAGGATCAACCCGGGTGGCTTTAAACCCCGGATCGTCCGGCAAAATCCACTTCGACAATGGGACCCTAACGACAGGTTGTCTTTATTCCTCCAGCGATGACCTTACAGGAACGGGAACGATCAACACCCACGCACTAGTCAGTGACGTCAATCTGGTTTTCGATACCACGCACGGTCTAAATCAAACAATATATATGAAGGACAACCCCGGCCAGAATATCGCTGTCAATCTGGATATTGACGGCACCGGTTCGCTGGGGGGCGGCTACCGCGGAGTCGGGACGATGAGCATCTCTGATGGAGTCATCGTGGAATCGACCAAAGGTTACCTTGGTTACGAATCCGGTTCGACTGGTGTTTCGACAATCAACGGGGCTGGCTCTGCGTGGAACAACTCCGGGGATCTCAACATCGGTTACGAAGGAAGCGGGACACTGAATATTGCTGACGGCGGGGCCGTGAGCAATGGCACTAGCTATCTCGGTTACCAATCCGGTTCAACTGGTGTGGCGACTGTCACCGGAGCCGGTTCGACTTGGTTTTCATATGGCCTTTTTGTCGGGAAAAGTGGCAATGGCAGTTTGAATATTTGCGACAGTGGGACTCTCACTAGTGGCACTGGTTATATCGGCGAACGATCCGGTTCGATAGGCGAAGCAACAGTCGACGGAGCCGGTTCGATCTGGAATTTAAGCACTCTACACATTGGTTCCTCTGGAAAAGGGACCCTGACAATATCCAATGGAGGTGTTGTCACTCCTCATTCAGGAACCCTCATCGGATATAAACCCGGTTCCACTGGCGAGGTGAATGTCGATGGGACCGGCTCGACATTGAATAATAATTATCATGGACACATGTATATCGGCTACGAAGGGGCAGGAGCACTGAAAATTACCAATGGCGGCACCGTCAACTATGATGAACAAAGTTACATCGGGTATAAGACGGGAGCAAGAGGAGAAGTTACTGTCGATGGAACCGGCTCGACATGGAACACGTCCGAAGGCCTTACGGTTGGCAACGGAACGCTCAATATTACGAACGGCGGAACCGTTAATAATGGCGGTGGTATCATTGGCTCTTATTCCGGCTCATTCGGCCAAGTGACGGTCGACGGGGCCGGCTCTTCATGGAATCATACTGGCGGACTTTACATACGCCGTGGGATCATGGATATCACTAACGGTGGGACCGTCAGTAGTGGTTACAGCGGAATCGATGGCTCCAAATCTACTTCTACAAACGAGGTGACGGTTGACGGGGCCGGCTCGGCTTGGAATATCACTGAGAATTTTCGAGTTGGCAGCACTGGCAGGGCAAAGTTGAATATCACCAACGGAGGCATGGTGACGGTGGAAAAGGATACCTCCCTGGACCGCTACAATAAGTCGTCAGGTGAAATTCACTTTGACAATGGAACACTCACTACTCGTAGTTTTCTTGGCGCTTGCGATGATCTTACCGGCATGGGGACAATCAACACCAACGGTTTGATTTGCGATGTCGATCTGGTCTTCGACGCGACGCATGGCTTTAGTCAGACTTTTACCATGGAGGATGAAAAGCGGAATATTACGGTGAATTTGGATGTTGATGGTTCCGGTATTATGGGGGCCGGTTATGGCGGTGTCGGAACGATGCGTATTTCTGATGGAATAACTCTTGACTCGCCCCAAGGCTATATCGGCTACGAATCAGGTTCGACAGGCGAGGTGACCGTTGACGGGCCCGGATCAACATGGAATGCTAGCGTACTTGAAGTGGGAAATTTTGGAAATGGAACGTTAAATATTATCAACGGAGGTGCCGTCAACAGTAACCCCAACCTTGGATGGGGCGGTCACTACATCGGCTACGCCTCAGGTTCGACAGGCAATGTGACGGTCGATGGGGCTGGTTCGACCTGGACTAACTCCAAAGATCTAAGTGTTGGCCACTCTGGCAGTGGGACGCTGAACATCACCGGTGGCGGGACCGTAACGGTCGAAAGGGATACCCGTGTGGCTTCGGAATCTGGCTCGTCCGGGAGAATTCATTTTGATAACGGAACCCTTACCACTCACAATTTTCTCGGCGCTCGCGATGATCTTACGGGCACGGGGATAATCAATACCAATGGTCTGGCCAGTGACGTCGATCTGGTCTTCGACGCGACGCACGGCTTTAACCAGACCTTTACCATGGAGGATGAAGAGCGGAATATTACGGTGAATCTGGATGTTGACGGCTCCGGTATTATGGGGGCCGGTTATGGCGGAGTCGGAACGATGCGAATTTCTAATGGAATAACTCTTGACTCGCCCCAAGGCTACATCGGCTACAAGTCAGGTTCGAAAGGCGAGGTGACGATCGACGGGGCTGGCTCGACTTGGGCCAGTTCCGGCGAAATTTTCGTGGGCCACGAGGGTAGCGGAACGCTGACAATCACTGACGGCGGAGCCATGGACAGTAATAATCGGGGCTGCTACGGTTACGTAGGCTATAAAGCGGATTCGACGGGCGAAGTAACCATCGACGGGGACGGCTCGATCTGGAATTCACGCGCTTTACACATTGGTTCCTCTGGAAATGGCGCAATAAAGGTCACTAATTGCGGCAATCTTTGCAGTGATTATAGCTATATCGGCTACGATCCTGATTCGACAGGCGAGGTGACTATAGACGGGGCTGGTTCGAGATGGAACTCCGACCGTCTTCACATTGGCGAAAATGGCAAAGGAACATTAAATATCACCGGAGGAGGTGTAGTTGCTGGTCACAGTGAACAAAGCATAGGCTACGGGAGAAATTCGACAGGAGAGGTAACCGTTGACGGGGCCGGTTCGATCTGGGGCGCAAGAGAGCTCTTTGTTGGCTACTATGGCAGTGGGACCCTGAATATCACCGGTGGCGGGGCCGTGACTTCTAGTTTTAGTAACGTGTGTATCGGCGGCAAATCTGGTTCGACAGGTGAAGTGACCGTTGCGGGAATTGGTTCAAGATTGTTTTGTGAGGAGAAGCTCGGGGTTGGCTCTCAAGGTCATGGCACGTTGACTATTACCGACGGTGGCCTAGTTAGCGTGGAGTCATCCCTCTGGATCGATATAGATTGCGATGGCGACAGCTTTGTCAATATGTCGACCGGCGGGATGCTTGCGCTTTTCGGAGAGGCGGATGCTTCCGGTTCGATTGACGAATTTTTAGGGCTGGTCGAGGGGGCCGACGCGATTCGGTATTGGGACGGGCTGGACTGGGCCCATATTTCCGACGCGACGATGGGAGAGGATTATTGGCTTGAGTATCAGACCATCGGCGATCTGGCCGGGTATACGATGCTGACGGTCGGGGTGGTGCCGGTTCCGGAACCGGGCGCGGTTGCCTTGATTCTGATCGGGCTGGGGACGCTCTTGGCGGTTCGACGCCGAAGGTAGTAGAACTGTACGATAGGAAAGAATCCGAAAACCGGCCGGACCAGTGTCGGAAGATAGTTTGTTTAGTAGTTCACTCAAAAACGAAGGCCCGAATCGAACGGGGGACTTTTCGACTACCACTCTTTGGGTTCGGGATGAGGTTTTGGGACGGCTTTTGACCCCAGAAAGAGTGCGGGAAAAGTCGACCAAAAAGGTCACTACTACTTTCTACTACTTTTCAAAATCGTCGATACGACGAAACCTCGTAAAAACAAGCGTTTTTTTGCGGCAGGCCCTCCGAGGGTCCGTCCCCTTTTTTAATTAGCTTCAATTCGACGGATCTTTGCTCCCAAGCGGCGGAGTTTTTCGTTGAGCCGGTCGTAACCGCGGTCGAGGTGTTCGAGTCCGAAGACGCGGCTGGTCCCTTCGGCGGCCAAGGCGGCCACGACCAAGGCGGCCGTCGCACGCAGGTCACCGCCGGTCACGTCGGCGCCGGTCAGTCGGGTGCGGCCATGAACGACCGCGCCCGCCTCGCTCCACTGGGCTTTGGCTCCCAATCGGGCCAGCTCGTCGAGATGGCCAAATCGTTCCGGAAAGACTCGGTCACTGATGCGGCTTTTCCCTTCGACTTGGGTCGCAAGGGCGGTCCAGATCGGCTGCAGGTCGGTCGGCATTCCCGGGTAAGGGGCCGCCTGGATCGACAGCGGCTTTCGCAAAACGCCGGTCGAGCGCAAAACGATTCGATCGTCTTTGGTTGAAATCGAATCACCCAGTTGAAAAAATTTTTCAAGCGGGGCACACATTGCGGAAGGGTCGGCCCCGGTTAGCTCGATCGACCCGCCGGTCGCCGCCGTGGCCATCAACAACGTGGCCGCTTCGATCCGGTCGGGGATCACCCGATGGACCACGTTGCGCTCTAAACGGTCGACCCCCTCGACCCGGATGGTCGAGCTGCCAAGACCGTCGATCTTTGCACCCAAACCGAGCAACATCCGGCCAAAATCGACCACCTCCGGTTCGGTCGCCGCAGAGTGAATCGTTGTTTCCCCCTCAGCCAACACGGCTGCTGAAAGCAGATTGGTCGTCCCGGTCACCGTCGGGCCGAATTGACCTTGAAGCGAAACGGTCGCCCCCCGGAGTCGGTCGACCTGCCCAATGACGTAGCCGTGTTTAAGTTGAAACGTTGCCCCCAACGCCGTCAGGCCGGCAAGATGAAGATCGACCGGTCGCGGACCGATCGAACAACCGCCCGGAAGCGCGACTGTCGCCTTGCCGCGTCGTGCCAGAAGCGGTCCCAAGACGCAAAAACCGGCCCGCATCCGTCCGACCAAATCGTAGTCGGCTCGGCAAGATCCGTTTGAATCGGCTTGGAGAATCAATCCGTTCGCCCCGGTCCAGGTGACTTCCACGCCCAGTCGGCCGAGAATGGCTGCAAGGGTAGAAACGTCGCTGACCCGCGGCACCCCCTCAAGACGAACCGGCCGATCGGTCAGGATGGCGGCGGCCATCATCGGCAGCGTCGCATTTTTTGACCCGGCCACCTCGACCGTTCCTTGAAGCGGCGTGCCGCCATCGATTTCGAAATAGGACGCCAACGGTAGACCTTTTTATGATTTGGTTAACAGCCTGTTGAAAAACCGGCTGCAGGAGGAGAGCGTATTGTACCAGCCGCTCCCACGTAATAAAAGTGATTCTACGAAAACGGGCCCCGAGGTTTTCACTCCTCGGAGCCCGTGGTTTTACTGTTTTGGTACGGTGTCGAAGCCCCACTGGTTTTGAGCAAAACGCTTCAATCCGATTCGGCTTAATGAACGGCCTTTTCGAGAACCGGGACTTCGTTTTTCTGTTCCAAGGCCGTGTCGTAGTGTTCGACCAGGGTGGTCCCTTCGACGCCGATTTTCAAGACAGGAGCGACTTCCGAGAAGTGTTTGTCGACCATCTTGAAGAGCTCGCGAACTTCGGGCATCTCGGGCTTTTTGATCTTTTGATAGTAGTCGCAAAACTGGTCCATCTCGGTCCAGAATTCACAACTGCCCGAGGGCAGAAAGGCGGACAGTGCGACCGCCAAGGTGGCTTCCGAAGCGTGGGGATCGTTGGTCCACTTTTCCAGATCGGCATGCTGCTCGATAAGAATGCCGAACGCTTCTGGAAGATTCCACTGACGGGCAATCATACCGCCCGCCTCCGCATGATTCCAACCGAAATACTTTCTCTCGAGCGTCGAAAGCCGGTGGTGGCTCGAGGCGGTCGCGTCAAGCAATTTGGTGTAGACCGAAGCCATATTTTTCGACAACAGGGGAATCGCCATATCCTGGAGCAACGCGGCCGCGAACGCCTCTTCGGCATCTTTGAGACCGAGCTGTTTTCCGACGACTCGGGCAAACAGGCCACGATAGAGCGAATCGCGCCAGAGTATTCGTAAATTGAACGGTCCGCATTTGGGATCGGGCATCAGACTGAACACAGCGCTCCAGAGCGCGAAGTTTTTGATCGTCCGGACGCCGACCAAGTTGATCGCCAGCTTGATGTTGGAAATCTCATGCGAAAAGCCAAAGTACGAGGAGTTGACGAAGCGGAGAACCTGACCGGTCAAACCGGGGTCCGATTCGATCGGAACGGCAAACTCCTCAGGGCCGTTGCTGGGGTTCTGGGAAAGTTCGAGCAGACTGATCGCGCTTTGCGGCAACGCGGGCAGCTGAGCCTGCTCGACGGCCTTTTTCAAATCGACTTTGGAGGTTGATTGAGACATGGTTTTTTGGTTACCCCTTTACTCAGCCCCAGGAAAAAATGTGAACACTTCGAAAAGGGTTTTTTTCTTCTCGACCCATCATGAGAAGTATAGGCCGTGAAACGCCTTCGAGCAAAAAGAGCCCTCTTCCTCTTCTTCACGATTGGAACCCCCTTTCAGCAGTGGTCTATTACCTCTTTGCCGAGGGGGTGACGAACCGGATTTCGAGAGTGGATGCTGCCGCTGGGTGGGGGGTTGTCTCCTGGAGGATTTGGTTGTCTTTTCGCCACAAGGGGGGCCCTTTTTTGGTTGCAAGAAAGCGACAAGGGGAAAAGAGGGTCATTTCTCTTAATCTTTTTCTGGCAGGGACTTACGGTTTCTCGCGTATTGACTTAATCGAATCGGTCCGCTATTTGCGTTGGTTTCCTTCAATAAATCGACCCGAATCGAGGCACGCTTCGGATCGCCTTTTCCGCCCCCGTTTTGACTCATTTCCGATTTCGATAATGCGAACGATTGTCGTCCTCATTTTGATGCTTTTTTTGGTCGGCTGGATCTTGAGTCTGGTTGCTTTCGATCCTGTGGTGCTGGCGGTCTCTTCCGAGTCGCAGTCTCCCATGTCGGCCGGTTGGCGCCGGACCGCCGACGGTTGGGAATCGACCGCCGATTGGTATGCCCCGGGGTATGAAATCTCGGACCCAAGATTGGACCCATTGACGCTAACCTCGGTGCTGCTTTTTTTCTCCTTTGGTTGCCTCTATTTCATGGCCGAGGATTGATCGAACCTTTGCTCACTTTCATGACACGCCCCCTCCCTTAAAGTGGGGGGGTATTTTAATTTCGGCCAAGGGAAAGATAAGCCCGCGCTGACGCCAGGAGAAGTCTCGCGAACTGCGTATTTCCTCCATTCTCGGATCTCTCTCCCCCTCGTTCTGGGAGGAAAAAAAGGTTTTTGTCCTTTTTTCTGATTTTTCTGCACGGATTCCCTTTTGGGTTCCCACTACCCTGATAGAAGTTTCGAGCTTGCGACGCTTCTTTTCTTTTCAGGTGGACCTTTCTCCAACAGAGGAATCAATCCGATGCGTTTGACCTTACGAACGTTGTTGGCCTATATCGACGAGATTCTCGACCCCAAGGAGGCCGGGGATTTTAAGGAACGAATTAACCAGAGTGAGATGGCGACGAATCTGCTTTATCGGATTCGCGACGTCATGCGACGCCTTCGGTTAAAGGCCCCCTCGGTCGATGATCGGGGTGATGGACTCGATCCGAACACGGTTTCGGAATATCTCGACAATGTTCTTCCCGACGATCGGGTCCCCGATTTCGAACGGGTCTGCCTCGAATCGGACATGCAACTGGCCGAAGTCGCCTCGTGTCACCAGATCTTGGCCATCGTTCTGGGCGAAGGGGCGGAGATCGAAGAAGCGACGATTCAGCATATGTATCAATTGCCGGAAGTGGCGGCCGAACAGGCCCTCATGGCTCGACAACAGACCGAAGTGGGGATGGCTCCGACCGACGATAGTCCTACGCCTCCTCCGGTGGTCGACCAAGGGGCCGATACTTCGGAGACGCCTCCCCCCTCGCCTAAAGTGGAAGTTCCCGGGTATTTGCGTCAGCCGACAAGACGACCTTCTCATTTGGTCCCCGGATTAATCTTGATTTTTGTCGTCCTTTGTGTCGCGACGATCGGCTTGGCCCTCAACGGAAAGCTGGCTTTCCTCGGCATTGGTCCATCGGGCGACGCCGAGCAGGTGGCGGTAAGGGCGGACGCTGCCGAAAGTCAGACCCAACCTGCCTCGACCGTTTCTTCCCCGTCCGCCGTGTCGGAGTCGGCTTCCGCGCCTGCGACTACTGCTGAACCGTCCGAGGTGCCGACGGTCACGACTCCCCCTTCCAAGGAGCCGGGCCAAGAGGCGGTCGTTCCGGTCCCGGCCAAGAAGGAAAGCGTGGAGAAACCGGCCACCGCGCCGTCGGAAACCCAACCCGACATGCCAATCAAACCGACCACGGAAACCGGACCGCCGGTGGAAACCGGACCGTCGGCGGAAAGTCAACCCGAAGCACAATCACCGGTAGCCCCGATCGAACCGGTGACAGAACCGGCCGGGGAAACGGTGGAGCAACCTGGCCGTGTGGGAACCTTGTATACCGGCAAACGGGAAATTCTTTTGCAGTGGGACGCCAATCAAAACCAGTGGCAAAGGGTTGTGCCGCGTGCCGAGGTTCGAAGCGAGACTCCCGTGATCGCGCCTCCGACCTTCCGGCCGGTGATCGGTTTGGCGAATTCGACCACGGTGGAACTGATCGACGGGGCGAAGATCCTTCTGGAACCAGGGCTCGAACCGGGTGTGCCGGCCGTCACTTTCACTCGGGGGCGGCTGGTGATTCAAACGGCCGGGAAACCCGATAGGAAAATCGTCCTCTCGTTGCCCGGAAGGACAGGGGTCATGACTTTGCTTGACCCCGATTCGACGGTTGCCATCGAATTGCTCCCGGTCTGGACGCGAGGGGCCAATCCGGAAGAAGTGACCTCGGAAGTGATGGCCAATCTGTACGCTATTCATGGTCGGATTGGCTGGAAGGACGGGCCCGGCACCGAATCGTCTCAGGTCGAAATCAACGGCAAAGGGGCCGAAACTCCCCGCCTTTTGATCTTGGAGGGGAATAAAGGGTTCCAAGCGATGGCGATCCCGCAATTGCCCACCTGGATCGGCGCCGCCGAACTGGGGAAGTTGGACCAAAACGCCTCGAGCTATCTCGAAGGGACGCTGGCCAACCGACCGGTTTCCTTGGCCCTTCGTGAGATGTTGGCCGATCGACGCTCCGAATTCGGACGCTTGGCGATCCGTTCGCTTTGCGAAATTGGCGAGGTTGAGCCGTTGGTCGCGACCTTGAACAATGAAAAACGAACGCCCATCTGGAGCGAAACGGTGACGGCCTTGAGAACGTTTGTTCGACAAAGTCCCGAATCGGCCAAGAAAGTCCGTGAGGTACTGGAAAAGACGTACGGTGAACAAGGCGGCGAACTGTTCCGGATGCTTTGGGGCTATTCCGACGAACAGCTGGCCGCGGGACAAGACTCGCAGTTGGTCAAAGCGCTCGGCTCTCCCTTGCTGGCAACACGCGTGTTGGCCTACTGGACCTTGCGGGATATCGTTCCCGTTGGTCCCTATTACAAGCCGGACACCACCTTGCCCAAACGCCAGCAGGCGGCCAAGCGTTGGGAAGACCAGCAAAAGAAGGGGCTGATCCGACACCAAAAACCGTAACGGTTTTCGGCCCGTTTTTTTGAGAAAATAAAAAAGCAAGCGCGCCACTGGTTCGGCGTGCTTGCTTTTTTTGTGCGGTTCATTTCGTTGGTCGAAAGAGGAACGGTCGCGGCTATTTTTCTTCGATCGACTTGTCCGGTTCGATAGCCAGCTCGACCCAAACAATCTTGCACGGGTCGTCGCAGTCGCCACGGAGAGTCAACTCGTTATACGCGTCCTTCAAGACGTCGACCGAGGCGGAAAAAACGTAACGGACATTTTTTTCCCGGTCTGTTTTTGCTTCAGTCGTTTTCAACAACGCGATCGGGTGGCCGTTGAGCTTTGCCGATAGTTCGGGCCCCTTGCTTGGTCCCTTTTTCGCCTCGATGATCGCCAAAACGCGACCGGACGTCGGGGCTTTTCCGACATGCAGTCGAAATGGGGCCTTTTCCCCCCGGGCCAACGTCGCGGGGAGAGGTTTCTCCGGTTTCACTCCGGCAGGAAGCGTGTCGACAAAGGTAACCACGTGGCGACGACGGACGTTCGGCAGATCCTCGAATCGGCTCAACTGGCTGAGAAATTCGGCAAACCGCTTTTCCGATTCCGCCGTAATGCCGAACGGGCCTCCGCGATCGAAGAAATTGAAGAGGTAGACGCCGTCGGCTTCCCGTTCCAAGGCGGACGCGGTAAACCCGCGCACCGATTCGAGCCCTTGGGATTCGACAAACTTCGACCCCCGAAACGGTTGAAGGCGAACTTCACAGCCGGGAAGGATTTTTACTTGATCCGCGGCATCGCCGAGCGCCTCCCGCCAGCTTTCGACCGGGATATCGAAGTCGGCCGTATTCCAAAACGGCGAAGGCACGAGGATATCGACCAACCCTTCTCGGGCCCAGGTGACTCCGTCAATGCCTTTTTTCCGAGCAATCTCGGGAGTGACGGGGGTCCGAGCCGCAATGAGGATCGGATGCCCACGACGCTTGGCCGCCTTTTGCACCTCGGCGCGAACGTCACGCATGAACTGCGTCAAAATGGGGCCGTTTTGTTCCTCTTCCGATCGCTTGAAATAGTACGGAAATCGCATCCAATCCAGTTCGATTCCGTCCGGATCGTAACGGTCCAAAAGTTCCCGGACATAATCCATTGCGTGTTGTCGCACTTCCGGATGGGCGAAATCCAGCCCGGCCGCCCCGCCAGGATTGCAACGAAACTCGGGATGGTTCTTCCAAAATTGGCTATGGAGGAAGCTTTCCGGGTCGTGGACGGCGTGCATGTCGTTCATCCGCATCGAAATCCAGGGAGAGATCCCCTTCTCTCGCGAACGTTCGATCCAGATCGTGTAAGGATCGAGGCCCCGCTCGTCGCAAAGCCGCGCGTTTTCGGGCCAAATGCGTGTTCTCGGTGGTAGCGCGGCAAGCACCTTCTCGTCATGTTCCCAGATCGCCTCACGGCTTTTGCTGGCGAAGCTCGAACGCATCGCGTTGGGGTTGAAGAAAAGGTGCGTGATGCCCAGATCGGCGTGGCGGTCGACAAAGTCGATCAGCTTTTCGCGGGTCATCTCGTCGGGGGTTCGACAATAAAACCAGGTCGAGCTGTCATAGTTGACAATAAGCGGAATACGGTCCGACTTCGGCGCTTCGGCCCAAACCGTGGCGGTCGATCCAAGCAGCAGAAGGAAAAACAAAGGAATGCGGGACATCGGATAGGCCTCTCTTTTTCTTGCGGGGCGGATCTTTTTCTTACGAAAAGGTCTCTCGCAGACGAATTTGTTTAGCGTTGCACCTCGAACCGCGTCGCATCGGCGTCCACTCCGAGAATGAAAATCCCGGAGATGGTGCCGAACCGTTGGAAGTCGTAAATCTCGCCAACCACCTTTTTGTCCGGTGTGATCTCGAAAATCTGCGGTTGCTCGCCCACATGGCCGTGCCCGCCCCAATTGCAGACCACCGTGTTCCCGTTCGGCAACCGTTGCATCCCGGCGACGAATCGAAGCGGGTTGCCCGGCAGGTCGTTTTCGTTGACCGCCCAAACCTCGTTGCCGTTGGAATCATATTCGACGATCCGATGGGCGTCGCCGGTGCCGCAAAGGGTGTTTCCATTCGGGAGTCGGATCCCACTGAACATTTCCTTATGCGGAATCTCGTTGACGATTTTTCCCTCACCGTCGTATTCCCGAAGTAAGTTATCGCCCCACTGGCCGACCAGATAATGGCCGCCGGGCAATTTGCGCACCTCGCGCATTTGCAGGTGGGTTTTTTTCTCCTTCGTTTGGAGCTTGACCGTCTTGCGAATCTTCCCTTCGCGATCGACTTCGACCAATTGCATCGGTCCCGATTCGGCCACCATTACCAAACCATCGGGCAACGGTTGGCAGGCGTGGATTTCGTTCCCTTCGGCCGTGTCGTAACGCCAGACGATCTCTTTCTCACGCGTCACTTCCATCACGCCGCGGACGTGGGTGAAGAGAATATTTCCGCTAGGCAAGACCCAAATGTCCTGGGGATATTGGGCCGGATATTCCCACGTGATTTTTCCGTTTTTGTCGACCAAATAGACGTGACACCCACCGTAGTCGGCACAGGCGAAGGCTCGGCCCAAGGTGTGGCGCACTGGCGGTTCGCTTGCTTCTGCAGCAAAAGAGGCAACGGTGACCGACAAGCAAACGGCGAAAACCGCAGCGACGAAAAAGGGAGTTTTATTGAGTAAACTCATGAAGCGGCATCTCTTCTCTTGGGGGTGTAGGTGGAATGATTTTTCGGGAAGGACAATCGATAGCTATAAATATACCCTCTTGCGCTTCCGGGTTCAAACCGTGAGGCACAAGAGGGTATGGTTGGTTTTCAAAAATGGCGTTTAATGGCTTATTTCGGCGAGAATCGGACATCGTTGCCGGCGGCGTCCCAACACTCGAATTCGAGGTGTTCGGGGAAGGCCGATTTGACGCTGAGCACCTGAATCGACATCTTGCCTTCGTCTTCGAGCTCGGCCAACTCGCGACGCTTCTTGTTGTTCAAATAGGCCGCCACATCGTCGGTCACGTTGACGTGAATCCGGGCGATCTTCGGTTCTTGGGTGGCCAACATGAGCATTCGGATGACCTCGATCGCCATGCTTTCCGGCGTCTTGACCACGCCCGAACCACGACAAGCGGGGCAGTCGTTATAGGCGCTTCGCTTCAAGCTTGGTCGGATTCGCTGTCGGGTCATTTCGACCAGGCCAAACGGGCTGGTTCGCAAGATTTTGGTCCGGGCCCGGTCTCGCCTAACCGCGTCGCGTAGCGCTCGCTCAACGCCCCGACGGTGCCGCTCCAGACGCATGTCGATAAAGTCGTTGACCACGACCCCGCCCAAATCGCGAAGACGAATCTGACGAGCGATCTCGCGGGCCGCCTGAATGTTCATCTGGAAGGCGGTTTCTTCGGCCGAATCGTCGGCCCGGAAATTGCCGCTATTGACGTCGATGGCTACCAACGCTTCAGTCGGGTCGATGACGATCGATCCGCCTTTGGGAAGCGGAACGGTCCGCATATGGATTTTGGCGATCTCTTCGTCTAAATGGTACTTGTGGAACAACGGTTCCTTTCCTTCGTACTGCTTCAGACGATTGACCGAACGGGGCATGACCAACTGTAAAAATTCACGCGCCCGCTCGTAGGCCGACTTTTCGTCGATGTAGATCGTGTCGACGTCGGTGGTGAAAATGTCGCGAATCGTTCGAATGAGCATATCGCTCTCTTCGTAGATGTCGCAGGGGCCTTCCACCTTCTTGATGCGACGGAAGATCACCTTCCAGAGACGCAACAGATAGGCCATGTCGCGGGAAAGCTCTTTTTTCGTCCGGTCGACTCCGGCCGTCCGCACAATGAACCCAAGCCCCTTGGGCGGATTGAGTTCCAACATCGTGTCGCGAAGCTTGACGCGGACATCTTCATCTTCGATCTTGCGCGAGACACCGACGCGTCCCAACGCGGGCATCAAAACGAGATAGCGACCGGGGATGCTGATGTAGGTCGAAAGGGTGGGCCCCTTCGTCCCGATCCCTTCCTTGGTCACCTGGACGATGACCTCGTCCCCTCTTTTGAGAATATCTTGGATCGGCGGCTTCACGCGGGGCCGGGCGCCCACTTTGCGCCGACGCGGACGTCGTCCTCCGTCCGAACCTTCGAGGTGCTGTTCCCCGTTGTGCTCGATGGGGTAATACGGATCGTATCCGCCTTGGCGAAAATATTGGGGCTCGATATCGCTGATGTGCAAGAAGCCGTTGCGCCCGACGCCGAAATCGACGAAGGCCGCTTGAATGCTCGGCTCCAGATTGATCACCACCCCTTTGTAAATATTTCCGACATAATTGTTTTGGGCCGTTCGCTCGACGTAGAGCTCTTCCAAAACTCCGTCTTCAACGATGGCAATCCGGCATTCCTCCGGTTGGGCCACGTTGATTAACATCTCCTGTTTCATCGACTCGCTCTCTGATTCGGCATAATTAGGCGAGCGACGTTTCGTTTTTGCTCCGTCAAAGGATCCTTACGTTCGCCGAAACGGTTTACGAAACCGACTCGACTCGGTGGTTCTCCTACGGTTTTACTTCCACTGCCGGTTTCATTTTCACCGTCGGTTCCGCTTTCACCGCCGGTTCCACTTCCACCGCGGTGCGGATCAAACCGTACCCTTGGCTTTCAAGATCGTCAAGCTCAAGCGCAGCCAATACGTCGCGCGGCCCAGGGTTGGCCTGGGGTGTTACGCGAAACGTGATCGACAAACGGTCGCCCTCGCGGGACAGCCGTTCCAAAAAGGCCATTAAATCGATCGATGTCGAACGCTTTGGACGCGTCACCGTGTAAGTGTCACACGCCAAAAGCTGTTGTACCGACGCGTCGATTTCAGACGCCCTTTCCGGAGGGATCGGAATTTCGTAACGGACCCGTTGGACCCCGGCCGAGCGACGCTTTCCTTTTTCGGAAAGCAGTTCGACCGATCGAAACGAAAGTCCCGGAACCGTCTGTTTTTCAAGACGATCGCGAATCGTTTCGGCGTCGAGCCGTTCGGTCAGCTCCAACTCCATCAGTTCGTCCGCTCCTTCCACTCCGAGCGCCAAGGCCGAAGGAAAACTCATTCGCGGCTTGGGGTGAAACCCCTCACTCATGCCAAGCGGCAACTCGGCCCGACGGAACAACCGTTCCATCAGTCGGACCAAATCCCGGTGGCCGATCAGGCGTAAATCTCCCCGTTTACAAAAACGAATACGTACTCGTTGTCGAACCTTCGGCTCGCTTGTTTGTGTCGAAACCATCGGTTCGCTCTCTCTTCGTCACTGCCGTTGGTGACGAAGTGCCTGGTTCACTAGGAAGCGGTTTTTCGATCTCCCGCAACGAAAACGACTCCTCTTGAAAAAAACGTAATCCCAAGAGAATTCGATTCCAAACCACTTTTTTCGGTCTTCGGTGACGAAAACCACTTCCCCTATAAATTCCAAACCGTTTTTCCACTCAAGGCGGAGAAACGGATACCTTTTCATGTTTTTTTAATTTTCCTTCGGTTGGGACCGCTTTACTCCCGTTTTCAAAACCGAATGAAAAATTCGTTACGGGGCCAGTTCGGGTACCCGTTTGCGAAGTTCGCCCCGAAGGAAAATGTCGATATTGTGAGCGTTCTCCATCATCATCACGCGTCGGGCAATTTCTTCACACGCTTCGATCGTCACGCTTCGGCAAATCTTTTTGATTTCCGGAATCGCGCTCGGCGTGACGCTGAAATTACGCAGCCCCATTCCCAGAAGCAGCATCGTATAAAGGTTGCTCCCGCTCATTTGGCCGCACAAGTTGACCGGAGTCGACGTTCGTTTGCCCGCCTCGATGGTCTGACTTATCAGACGCAACACGGCTGGATCCGAAGCGTTATACAAACTGACCACATCCTTGTTGCTCCGGTCGACCGCCAAGGTGTATTGAATCAGGTCGTTTGTTCCGATACTCAAAAAGTCGACTTCGTCGATAAAGTGATCGATCATGATTACCGCCGAGGGAACCTCGACCATCATGCCGACCTCGAAATTTCGACTGAATTCGAGATTCCGCTCCTCGAGATCCTCGATCACGTCGGCCAAAACCATACGGGCCTGACGCAATTCGAGAAGGGTCGAAACCAGCGGGAACATGATACGCACTTTCCCAAAAACGCTCGCCCGGAGAATCGCCCGAAGCTGGGTTCGGAACATCGGCAAATTGGCCAACGCCAACCGAATACTCCGCATTCCCAAAAACGGGTTTCGCTCGTCTTCCGGCGCGGGCAAATGGGAGACCTTGTCGGCGCCCAAATCGAGGGTTCGAATCGTCACCGGACGACCTTCCATCGACTTGATTACCCGAGAGTAGGCCTCGTAGTGGGCCTCTTCGTCCGGTTCCCCTTCGGAGCCCAGGTACAAAAACTCGGTTCGGTACAGACCGACCCCATCAGCTCCCCGGTTGACGCAATGGTCGACTTCGTAAGGGAATTCGATGTTTCCATAAAGGTTAATTCTCACCCCGTCGGAAGTCTCGGCCGGCAGATCGCGTAGCGTTTCCAACTGGACCGCCAGCGATCGGGCCTCTTCCTCCTCGTGACGATATCGGGCGATCGTCTCTTCGTCCGGATGAACGATCACGAGACCTTCGTCGCCGTCAATAATGACCAAGTCGCCGCCGGAAACTTCCGACAAGAACGGCCCGGTTCCGACCACGGCCGGAATTTCCAACGCCTCGGCCACGATCGCCGTATGACTTCCCATGCCGCCGATTTCGGTGACGAAACCGAGGACGAAATCCCGATTCAAGTTGGCCGTCTCGCTCGGCGTGAGGTTGTGGGCCAAAACCAAAACGGGCGAGGTTAGATGCGAAAGTCCTTCGCGACGACGGCCTAAGAGGTTTCGCAAGAGCCGTTTTTCGATGTCGAAAATATCGTTGGCCCGCTCGGCCAGATAACGACTTTCGAGTTTTTCGAAAACCTGTGCGTAGCGTCGCAACGTTCGACTGACGGCATACTCGGGCGAATAGTGTCGCTCGCGGATCATCTCCTCCAGCTCACTGCGAAGCTGGGGGTCGGAGAGCATCTGGAAATGAGCCTCGAAGATGGCGCCGTATTTCGAGCCGAGCTCATTGGAAACCGCGTCCCTATTGGCGCTGATTTCCAACGAAGCGGCATCGATCGCTTTGCCGAGTCGCTCGAGTTCGCTTTCGACTGCATCGCGGGAGACGAATCGGCGAGGAATACGAAATCCCTCGCTGTCCATCACCAACGCTTCGCCGATCGCGACACCGGGCGAAACCGCTATGCCTTGCAGTTTCTGCATACTCGAACCACTTCCTTATTAAGCTGGAGGCTTTTGCGCCGTCAGCCTACCGGTTTTCTTCTACTTGAAAGTGAGAATCAAACAGGTTGGCCAGCGTTTCGACCGCTTGTTCCGCGTCTTGACCGTTGGCTTCCAACAAGACCTGATCACCCTGAAAAGCGCCCAGCCCCAAAAGTTGCAGTGGCGTGCTTTTCGCGTCCACCGTCAGGCTTCCTTTGACGATCGAAATGTTCGCTTCGAAACGTCTCGCGACGAGAATCAACGACGTCGCCGCTCGAAGGTGGAAACCTTCGCGATTCGAAACCGTTACATTTCGGGTTGCTTTCGCTTCGTCTGCCATGTCAGGTGTTTTAGGGAGCTGCTTCATGATAGGTTGTCGACGTCTTCCTTTGTCTCCTTTCGGGAGGCCGCCTATGGCTTTGGCTGACGCGATGGTTAGGTTACGAAACCGGCTCTTGTAGGAAAAGGAATTACCGTGTCGTTTGGGGACACTCCGTTGGAACGGGAGGCGTTCCTTGCCGAGAAAACCTTCCCGGAGCGAAGTGTCAGTTTGGTTACTCTTTCAGGGGGCGGATCGCTTTGTACGATTGATTCCCCGAGCGGGAAAGGATCGATAGGTTTCTCGATTTCCAGCGAAGCTTTGCTCGAACGAGAGAACTTTCGAACGGGCCACCCGTCCAGAACCCAGCTGACTCGACGAGCCAAAAGCGGCGGTTGGGATCGTTTTTCCTTTTCACCGCCGGGCTTTTGGGGACTGCCGAGCCTTTTTGGGCCGCCAGACTCTTTTGGGCTGTCAAGCTCTAGTTTTGGACCGCCGGGCTCTGTTTTGGACCGCGGGGTCCCCCTCTCCCCTCTTTCTAGGCGAACTGGTTATTGTCCGCTTCTTCGAGAAGCTGTTGGATATCCTCCGGCGTTTTCGACTGTCTCAGGTAGCGACAGAAGGTGTCGTCGCGAAGCTGCCGGGAAATGTTTTCCAAAGCCCGCAGGTGGTCGCCCGGCCGATCGGGAGGCGAGACCAATAAAAACAAGAGATGGACTTTTTCGCCGTCCAGACTGTTAAAATTGACCCCCTCAGAACTCACGGCCACGGTTCCGACCAGGCGGTCGACACTGGGGTGTTTCGTGTGAGGAACGGCAATCCCCCGGCCAATTCCGGTGCTGCCGAGCTCCTCGCGTTTCATAATTGCCTTAACAATGCTCTCTTGCTCATCGGCGTTGATTTCGCCCGCGTCGAGCAACGCCTGGACCATTTCTCGAATGACCCCTTCTTTTTCGTACGCAACCAAATCGGCTCGGATTGCATCGCGAGAGATGAAGTCGGTGAACTTCATACACTATCTCCTGTCACTCTGCTCTGCTCCCAGAAAAACGGAACATCTCGATGCCGACTTCCTGGGAATATCAATGAATTCTATGGTTTTGTAACGAGCATCTTCCAGGGCCAAAAGGATTCCTCGGAAAATCGAAGAAAACTTGGCCGACGTCCGATTCCTTTGGTGTCGGCAGGTCACGCCAATAAAGAGAGAACTCCCGGTAAGAGGGTTCCCGGGCTTTCCTGCCGTTTTCCGCGTCGGAACGGGACGCCGACTCGCTACACTTCTTTCTATAGGAATTGTATTGCTACAAAAAAATTCAGAACACGGCAAAAAATCAAGCCGTGAGAAAAAAAGGACACCTCAGGAAAACTCGAACGGGAAAGTCGTTCTTCCCGGTCAAAAAAACGGCGGTGGAAGCAAGCCTTTTGATCAGTCGAGTTCTGACGCTTCGGTCAACACTTCCTGCGAGATTCCCTCTCCGCCTTTGTGCTTTTGGAGCTTTTCTTTATACTTTCGAATCTGCTGCTCCACTTTGTGGACTGCTCCATCCAGAGCGCCCATCAATTCATCGCCCTGTTGGCTGGCGACAAAATCGTGTTTGTGTTCGGCCGAGACGCGAAGGTCGACCATGATTTGTTCGCGATTTTCCAAATTGATCGCAACGATGATTTCCGTCAAACGATCAAACAAACGGGTGATCTTCTCGACCTTGGCCTTCACCTTATCTTGGGTAACTTGACTCAGAGATCCATGTCGGGCTGAAACTTTAATTTCCACAGGCCAACTCCTCATTGCAAGGTTTTACGAGGTGGCGGCTTTCGACTAGATCGAAAAGACTATTCTAACGAAAGCAACCGGACAAGACAATGCGGCAGGAAGAATCTCACATCCCGCCTACTTCATTTTAGTCTAGCTTTTTATCGAACAGGAAAAAGGCCCATCTTGGGGTGATTCCCATCTTTTTGCCTTAATACTTGAAAATGCACAACTTAGGGGGGATAGCGTAAGATTTTCTCCTTAAAAAGAGGCGGACAATTCTTCGGAAGTTTCCTTTTTTTCGGCTGCCTGAGTCGAAGGGGGGTGCTTGCACCCTCAGTAATACTAGAATCTTTTACCGGGTGGGCAAGAGGGGGAGTTATTTCTCTTCGGCGTTGAGCTTTTTCAGCCGGATGTTTTTGAACTCGGCCGAGGTGTGCCATGTCGTGATCCCCAACGGTTGGGCCGGTTCCTGTTCCAGCCAGATCGAAAAATTCCTATCGCCCGCTTCCACGTCGATCTGTTTTTCCCCGTCGAGCCAGACCAGAATCTTCTCTTTCGTCACTTGGAGGCGGATCGAGTACCAACGGTTTTGCTCAAAATTGACAAAATCGCAGGTCTCGTTGTCGATGGCCGCCTCATCGTTAATATTCGAGAGGCCGACGACCTGCCCCCCCCATCCGCCGACGATCAGCGAGCAATAGTTTTTGCCGATCGGGAAGGTCACGCCGCAGAAAAAGTCGTTTCCTTTGATACGTCGCGCTTCGAGCGAAAGTTCATAGTCGATCGTCGGCCGGTCTCCTTCGAATCGAATTCCGGTCGCCGGATCGCCCGCTTCCAGGCGAACCACGCCATCTTTGACCGACACGTTTCCGTGACGTTCATACATGTATTTAGAGATGACTTTCCAAGTGGTTGACTGTTTTCCGTCCAGGATCGAGATTTTCTCGGCTGACGGTTCGGAGCCCGTTTCATTGGCAACCGAAACCGTGGGGAAGGCGAAAAGGAGCAGGAGGAGGAAGGGAGTTATTCTCAAAAGGGGCATGGCTCGTTTTCTCCGCGATTTGTTGGAGTGTGGAATGGGGGAATTAGAAGGACGAAGTTATGAAGCCCAATTTGCCGAAATCGGAAGCAAAAAGCTATTAAACCTCTTTGCCGTCCCAGCGAAGGAACGCCTCCATGGCGTAATACTCGGGCAACCCGATCTGGTTATAAACGTCGGCCGTTTTTCGATTTCGGTCCTCGGCCCGCTGCCAGAACTCCCGCGGATCGTCGGGGCCGGGGAACAGGGCCGAGTCTTTTTGTGATTCGTGACGAAAGATCGCCTGTTTTTTTATCTTCAGGTCGTTCGGGCTCAACGGGACGGCGATTTGAATTTCGTGCGGCTCCCATTCCTGCCAGGCTCCCCGATAGAGAAGCACTTCAGGCCGAGCCCCCGTCTCCATTTCGATCTGCTTGAGCGCTTGAAAGGTCAGGTGGGCGCAGATCCGGTGGGTGCCGTGCGGGTCGGAAAGATCGCCGGCCGCATAAATCTGTTCCGGCGCGATCTGTTCGATCAGTTGGCGCAAAATCTGTACGTCGTTGTCGCCCGGTTCGTTTTTGGCGACCATGCCGGTCTGGTAGAACGGCAACGCCAGGAAATGAAGACGCGATTCCGGCACGCCGCAGACGTCGGCCGCCGACTTGGCCTCGCTCCAGCGGATCAGCTCCTTGATTTTCAAGACCGCCTCGCAATCCGGCTGGCCCGGCTTCTTCGAACCGAGCGATTCGACGACTCGGTTTTCCAGTTCGGGCGTCTGAACCTCGTCGATTCCGAACCGCCGGTTGACTTCCGTCATGAGGTCGGCAGCTTGAAGGGCGTCGTGGTCGAAGACGGCGATATTGCCGCTGGTCATGTAGGCGATGTGGACCTCGTGTTGATCTTCGACCAGCCGAATGATCGTTCCGCCCATGCTGATCACGTCGTCGTCCGGATGGGGGCTGAAGACGAGGACTTTTTTGGGCTCGGACTTTTTGGGCTCAGGTCCGGCCGGGTGATATTCGATCGTTTCCATCATCCGACGAAAGACCCGGTGGGCCACCTTCGACGACGGGCCGTGGTCGCGGAGCAGTTGATGAAGTCCATGTTCGCGAAAGTCTTCCGCGTCGAGTTTCAGCAGCGCCTTGCCCGTTTTTTGACAAAGCCAGAGAACGGCCCGTTTGGTCAACGCGTCGTTCCATTGGACCGGTCCCAAAAGCCACGGGGTTGCGCGGGCCGTCAACTGCTCGGCGGCCGCCGGGTCCAGAAGGCACGAGACGTCGTAATGGTCGCGTAAAAGACTGGCTGGGACCCGTTCCCCGGCCGGTGCTTCGGCCACTTGTCGGACGATTTCCGCCTTGTTTTCGCCGAAGGTCAGGAGGAAAATCTTTTTCGCCGTGGCGATCGTTTCCAGCCCGACGGTCATCGCTTGGACGGGGACGTTTTCGACGTGAAAAAAGTCGCTGGCCGCCTCCATTCGCGTCATCGGGTCGAGCGTGACCAGGCGGGTCCGGCTGTCACGGTTTCCAAACGGTTCGTTGAACGCGATCCGTCCGTTTCTCCCGATGCCGCTTATCAAGAGGTCGATTCCTCCCAGTCGGTTGATCGTCTCCTCGTATCGGCGGCAATAGTCCTCCATATCCTCGGGCCGGACCATTGCGTCGAGGAGGTGGAGGTTTTCTCGAGGCAGGTTCAAGTGGTCGAAAAGATTTTCGTACAGCCACCGATGGCGACTTTGCAGCGCGGTCGGCTCGAGACCGTAGTACTCTTCGAGCCCGAAGACGCACACGCCTGAAAAATCGAGGTTTTCTTCGCGGTGCATCCGGACCAGCTCACGATAGACGCCCACGACCGTCGACCCGGTCGCCAGTCCCAGTGTGGCACGGCGTCCAAAGGCGTTTCGCTCGCGGATCGTGTTGGCGACCATGCGAGCCACGTGGAGCGTCGCGTCGCGACTGGTGTCAAAGACGTAGCAGGGCAGGTGGGTGGCACGAACGGGATCAGCGGTGGGTAACATCATCATAGCGGGTCAAAACCATATTGTCGCGATGGATAATTTCGTCGTAAGGGTGATAGCCGAGGACTTCTCGGATCGAGTCGGTCTTGAGTCCTTGGATTCGTCGGATATCTTGATCACTGTAGTTGGTTAGCCCTCGGGCGAACTCCACTCGATCGGTCGTCCGCAGCGCGACGACGTCTCCTTTTTCAAACGAGCCGACCACGTCGACGACGCCGGCCGGAAGCAGGCTCTTTCCCCGCTCTAAAAGGGCCCGTTTGGCCCCTTGGTCGAGAATCAGATGTCCTCGGGGTTGGACCGTGAATCCGATCCACCGTTTT
Organism: Thermoguttaceae bacterium; assembly: GCA_963674475.2. GTDB lineage: Bacteria > Planctomycetota > Planctomycetia > Pirellulales > Thermoguttaceae > CAXXFQ01. The sequence continues at coordinate 418,542 of CAXXFQ010000008.1, forward strand.
CTCGCGGCGACCGTGGCCCCTTTGGCCAGGAACAGGGTTCCGACCTGCCGGCCTTCGACGATGTCGGTCAGTACCCGGTCGCAACGCCCGTTGGCGATGATGACGTTTTCGCCCGTGCTGGTCGCCATCCGGGCCGCCTCGAGTTTGCTGGCCATCCCCCCTTTGCTCCACATCCCCTGCTTGTCGCGAACCAGGGAACGGATCGAATCGTCCAGTCGCTCGACGGTCGGGATGATTTTCGAAGCCGGATCGCGCGGGTCGCCGTCGTAGAGTCCCTCGACATCGGAAAGCAGGACCAACAGGGGTGCCCGAATCAGATTCGTCACCATGGCGGCCAGCCGGTCGTTGTCGCCAAAGGTGGTCCGCAGCTCGTCGACACTAATCGTGTCGTTTTCGTTGATGATCGGGACCGCCCCGTATTCCATCAGCGAGAGCAGGGTGTTCTTCGCGTTGAGATATCGGGCCCGATTATCCAGGTCTTCAGCCGTCAGGAGAACCTGGGCCGCGTGACGCCGATGGCGACGAAACGCCCAGTCGTACGCCTCGACCAGCGCGCTTTGGCCGACGGCAGCGATCGCCTGCAGTCGTCCCAGGTCGGTGGGCCGTTCAGGCAGTTCCAGCCGTCCCAGACCGGCGCCTACCGCCCCCGAACTGACTAACACGACGCGACGTCCCATTTCGAGCAACCGGCTGATCTGCCCGCCCAAACGGGTTATCCGGTCGTAATTGAGTTGGCCGTCTTCGCGGGTCAGGACGCGTGTGCCGACTTTAACGACGATCGTGTCGGCCTCGGTGGCGATCTCTTGACGTACTAGGTCCTTCATACTCTCCAACATAACCTCAAATTCAGTTCAACTAAAGGCCCGGGATCGACATTTCCGACTCCCTCAGGCCATTATTGATGTCGGCATGGTCAACGATCCTCGCGCAGCCGCAAATGCGTCTGTGCTAAACGGATTTGCCGGTTTTCAAGCGTGGGACGGTTCATTGGCCCTTGCAGCCCTCAATAAGAGTGCCAATAAATCGATTTGGTCGGTTGTCCCGAGGGCCGGGCCGATTTAGAATGAAATACTGCCCTTCAAAATAGGGAAAAACCTATCAGACGGGTTTTGGCGAGCAAAAATTGCATTCCATTTGGGCGCCTAGCCTAGTGCAAGCGTGTTTTGTTTCGTACAATTTCGCTTTGCCTGATTTCTTTGAAAGGACGTCCTAGCCGGTCTTTTTCATTCCTGGCCCCTTTTTTCCTCTTTTCTTCCTAGACGATGAGCGATCTGCACGAAGAATGCGGCGTAGCCGCCATATACCATTTGCCGAGCGATGAACCCAGTCCCTTTTGTCCGTCACAGGGGCCCGACGAGATTTCTCGCCTGATCCCCCGGATGCTTTTGGATATCCAAAACCGGGGACAACTGGCCGCCGGCGTCACGTCGTTCAATCCGAATCGAAATCAGCTGATCGATACCCATAAAGAAGTGGGCAGCGTCAGCGAGGTTTTTCGGACGAACCACCGGGCTAAATTCGAAAGCCTCATGACCGAGTACTCCGGCCGTGCGGCGATCGGCCATGTGCGCTACGCCACCTGCGGCCAGAGCGACCGGAGCTATGCCCAGCCGTTTGAACGTCACCATATCAAGAAACATAAATGGTTCAGCTTCGCCTTCAACGGCCAGTTGGCCAATTTCGACGAGCTCAAACAGAAGTTGCTCGATAATGAAGACAACTATCTGTCTCGCGATACCGACACCGAAATTATCATGCATTCGATCTGCAAGGCGCTGGCCCACAAAGAGAGCCCGCCCCTGATCGACATGATGCGCGAGGTGTCCGAAAAATTCGACGGGGCCTATAGCCTTGTTTTCCTCGACGCCTTGGGCGATATGCTCGTGGCCCGCGACCCGCTGGGGATCAAACCGTTGAGCTACGCCGTCGAGGGGCCGCTGTTCGCCGCCGCCAGTGAAGACGTCGCGCTGTGCAATCTGGGGTTCTCGCCCGAATCGATCCATTCGCTCCCGCCTGGCCATGCCGTGACGATCACCAATGGCAAACTGAAGGTCGAGCAGTTTGCCCCCAACGGACGGCGGGCCCACTGCTTTTTCGAGTGGATCTATTTTTCGAACGTCGCCAGTACGCTCGACGGACGGGGCGTCTATCTGACCCGAAAATCGTTGGGCGAAGAGTTGGGCCGACTCGAGACGGTCCCGATCGACGAGGACACGATCGTCGTTCCGGTCCCCGATACCAGCAAAGCGGCCGCCGACGCGATGGCCTACACCCTGAAAGTGCCCAGTGTCGAGGGGCTCATTCGAAATCGCTACGCCGGACGTACCTTCATCGAAGGGGGCGGCTCTCGGGTGAAAAAGGCCCAAACCAAATATACCCCGTTGGCCGACGTGCTCAAAGGGAAACGGGTTCTCTTGGTCGAAGATTCGATCGTCCGTTCGACGACCATGCGGGTCCTGATCAAGCGGATTCGCGAGATCGGCCAGCCCCGAGAGATTCACGTCCGGGTCGCCTGTCCGCCGATCGTCTCTCCCTGTTTTTATGGGATCGACATGTCGACGATCGGAGAACTTTTCGCGCCGCACTTCTTACAAGAAGGTCCGTTGAGCGAAGAGGTCGAAGCGAAGATGGCCGAGGAGATCGGGGCCGATTCGCTCCGTTATTTGCGAGTCGGCGCGATTGCCCGCGCGATCGGTCGCAACCCGGACGAACTTTGTCAGGCCTGCATCACCGGCCAGTATCCGACCCCCGCCGGGCAGCAACTGGCCCAGGTCGCCCAGGAGAATTTCAAAAACGGGGTCGACGGTCGAACCTACGAGTCGACATCCAATTGTAAGGAGTCGAACCAGTAGCCGATCGGGAAAATGCGAAAAGGAGCGAGGACAAAAATCCTGCTCCTTTTTTGTTTTCTTGGTTTTTCAGGCGGGGACGCACTTCTCGTTAGACCAGCGTATCCATCCCGACGATTTCGTTCGATTCCCCGGCTACGGCCAGCTTTTGAATCCACTGGAGGCAGGTTTTTTCGGTATCCGACATCTTGTTCGAATCGGTCGGCCCGCTGGAGAAGAACGGGGTAAACCGTTCGTTGCCCGAGTCGCTGCCGAGCTTGTTGAGATAAAATTCCAGCAGGTTGATCGACTCGCTCGAATCCACGCCGGCCTTTTCCAGCTCGACCCGAATCTGGCTGAGCTGTTGATACTGTTCTTCGGAGATGATCCCCTCGTCGTACATCTTTGAAACCATCTCGGAAAATTCGTTCGGGGTCATTTCGGTGACGTCGTAGTCGGACAAGATTTCCCGAAACGCCTCGGCCTTGGGATTGCCGGAGAGGGTCATTTCGGTGGCCGAGCCGAGTGTCGCTTCTGACGGGTTAAGGAGTTTTTCCCCCGTCTCTTGAAGCGAACTGCCGGTGGTCAGGTCGGTGTAATTCTGAATGCCCAAAGGTTGAATTTGCATCGATTCGATTTCTTTGATTCAAAAAAGGTTCAAAGCCGGTAGAACACGGAGCCCGCAAGCGGAGCCGTTTTTACTCTTACCCCTTTCGCAAAATCGATGCCAATTCTTTTTTCGGCGAGTGAAGTAAATGGGATTCCGTGTCCCTAACCTCCTATTAAGGAATAGGTTGGAGTGAAAATAAGAATCCCGATCGGCCCGCAATCGATAGGGTGAACCGACGTTGTTTTCGTCCGCCGCCGCGCCGAATCGGCCGGTTTAATCACGCCGAATCGGCCGTTTTTCTCAGGCGGCGCGAGGCGAGCGAAACCACTGCGCGTAAAAAAAGGAGCGCCGGACCAACTCCCGCGCTCCTTTTTGCCATATTCTGACAATCGATGAATGCCGCCCTTGAAAAACGAGGGTGGCAAAAGCTTCGATGGCCCGATTATTTACTGGTTCAGTCCGCCGACGCCCACTTTTCTCGCCTTCAGGACCGGATCACTTTTCAGTGGCAGCGCGACCCGACGCCCCGTCTCGGCCGCCTTGTAAATCCCGAGAATCACTTCGACCGAACGGCGTCCTTCCGCTCCGTCGATCAGCGGCGTGGTGCCGTTCTTGATCGCCTTCAGGACGTCGGCAAACTGTTTGGCGTGGCCGTGATGTCCGATCGCCGTCGGATCGGCCGCCCCGCCACCACCACTTTTGTGCCCGGCCATCTGCTCGTGGATTTTCTTGTCACGCGGTTTCGCTTTGGCGAAGTCCCACTTCAGAAAATCCTCTTCTTCCATCATGACCGAGCCCGCGGTGCCGTGGATCTCGATTCGTTTGAGGTAACCCGGATAGATGGCCGTGCTTCCTTCGATGACGCCGATCGCGCCGGACTCGAACCGTACGATTGCCGCCGCGTGGTCTTCGACATCGATCCGTTGGTGGGCCAAAAGGGCCGTCGCCCCTTGGATCTCGACGACCGGTCCCATCAGCCAGATCAGCAGGTCGATGCTGTGAATCGACTGGTTCATCAACGCGCCGCCGCCGTCCAGTTGCCAGGTGCCCCGCCACGCGCCACTGTCGTAATACTCTTGCGTGCGGAACCATTTGACAAACGTGTCGCCCGAGGTCATCTGGCCGAAACGGCCTTGGTCGACCGCCTTCTTGATTTCCTGGCTGGTCTGATGGAATCGGGAAGGGAAGATGGTCGAGAGCGTAACGCCCGCCTTTTCGCATTCGACGATGATCTTGTCGCAACGCTTCAGTGTGATCTCCAGCGGTTTTTCGATGATCACATGTTTCCCGGCTCGGGCCGCCGCAACGGCCGGTTCCATGTGGGCCCCGCTGGGCGTGCCGATCGTGACGATGTCGATTTCCGGGTTGGCCAGCATCTCGTCCAGGTCGTGATAAGCCTTGCAGCCGTACCCGTCGGCCAACCGGTCGGCCGCCGCCGGGACCATGTCGAAACAGCCGACCAACTTCGCCCCTCGCACGTCGGCAATCGCCTTCGCGTGAAAGTCGGCGATCATGCCGCAACCGATAATTCCAAAACCGTATGCCATGAAGTTCTCCTTGCGTTTCTCTCTTGAATCGGAATGAATTTTTTTATTGAGGAAAGGGGTAAACCGGAAAGGACCGATTTTTTTCAGAGGCAGGGTAGGGGGCAAAGCATCGTCTTCACTCGAGAAAACTTGAGCGAAAACCGGACCGAACTACCATTCGATTCGGGTCCCTTGCCGATAGCTGAGCGTGGCCTTTTCGACCACCTTCAGCGCGCGACACGCGTCGTCCAGATTGGCCGCTCGACAGGTCGCCCCGGTGACCAATCGATGAAAATGGGTCAAAATTCGTTCTTCGATTGGCCGTTCACTTTCGAGCGATTCCTGATGATGGCCCGATCGGTCGAACCAGACCAAATTCGTCGGAAGATCAACGAAGGCGACCCCGTTTTCGCAGACGACCCGAAGGTCGGGTGCTCGTCGATAGGAGTCGGATTCTTCCCAATCGCGGGGCATCGCTTTTTCACAAATTATCTGGGCCGAAGCCGGCGGCGTCTCGGATGGGGATTTCGCGTCTTGCTCCGGCTCGGAAAATTCAAGACTCAGTGACCGGAATCGATAGTCGGCTTCGTCGGTCCCGTGCGCCTCATCCCAATGGCCGATCCCCGTGACCCGTGAAGGGGACCGATCCATGATGAAACAGCACCAATCGATCATTTCGACCAACTCACGTCGGAAGGGATCGATTTTTTTCGGCTGATGAGGTTCTGGCGGTTTGTTTTGCGGAATACGCCGGTGGGCGAAAATCGTCTTAGGTCGACCCAATCGGGTCGCGATCAACTCTTGCAATCGCAGGGAGGCCGGGGCGTGACGCCGTTTCAGCCCGACCGTCAAGACGATTCCGGCCTCGTTGACCCGTCGGCAAACGGTTTCAATTTTTTCGGGCCAGTTTTCCCAGCCGGTACCCCAATAGACCGCTTTTTTCGCATTGCAAGCAGCCAAGACCGGCAAGGGACCAAACCATCCGGAATCGAGCACGAGAAGGGCGTCCAGATCTTCTCGACGGGCCAAAGCGTGGTACCCTCGAACCAACGACGCGCCGAACTCTTCGGCCGCTTGCTGGGCACGCGCGGCAACCGGATCGCAAATCGCGCGGATCTCGAAACCGTCGGCCAGCGTCTTCAAGGCCGGACGTTCTCGAGTCGGCCAATTTTCTCCTAGTCCAACGAGACCGATTCGAACCATCATCGGGATATCACCCTGTTCCCCATTTTTTGGTTTTTTAGAGCGTTTTTAACTTTGAGGAAGCGCGTTGCATGCGAACCGCGTAAAAGTGGAAAAATCGAAATTGATTCTAGCATGGAACTTGCGACAACCGTGGGATCGCTCCCTTTGCCGGTGAGAGGCGACCGTTTTTTTAAAAAAATGCGCTAAACCTTGGATGCCGCAATCATAATCGATCGGCTATCAAGCGCGAAGCGTTTGTCAGGAAAAGATTTGCCCAAAATAAACTTATCGACGTTGGCTGTTTCTAAATCGAAAATTCCCGCGAAATACTCGCGATAAGAGGCTGGTTCTATGGAAGGGGGGCGATTTTCCCTAATCTTAGGTACTTGCCCTTCTGGAGCGAATAGATACAATGGGTTTCTAAAGGCAAATAGGCCATTTAGTTAAAATGGGGGCCTGTTCAAAAAGGAAAAGGGAGTTCATTCTCCTTGCTGGCAAAAGGTTTTTCTCGGTAAGCCGAAAGGGTTACCCCCTAAATAGAGGGGTTTCCGGCTCTAGAAAAATGGATGCTTTATCAATTTTCCCCGCGACTCTTTTCTTACTAGCTTATAGCTAAACAATAAAGTGTTGTAAGTATCCACTCTGAAACGCGCTCGGATTATTCTTGGTCCGGTTTTACCAACGAAGGGGTAATGTTGCCCTGACCGGAAAGGCCGTTTTTGGAGATTTTGCTTTCCAAAGCACCCCTCGGAGAAGAAGTTACTATGAGTTCTATTGCTTTCGCCGCCGTCTTGCAAGCTTCGCTTTTGGGTTTGGTCCCCATGAATGAAGTCAGCTATTCCTACGAGAAGGCCCGGCAAGAGACAGCCCAAACGGGTCGTCCGATGATGGTCCTTGTAGGGGCCGACTGGTGTCCTGCCTGTGTGAAGATGAAGAACCAGGTTTTACCTACGATTGTGAAGCCCGGCCTGCTAAAAAAGATCGCTTTTGCGGTTGTGAACCTCGATAAAGAGTCGAAACTGGGTCGAAAACTGACTCACAACGGCCCCATCCCCCAATTGGTGATGTTCCGAAGGGTCAATCAGCAGTGGAAAGCGCGTCGCTTGATTGGTGGTCAACAGCCCGAAAAGGTCAAAAAGTTCATCGAGGAAGGGCTCACGCTCGATTCGAAGGCAAAAGCGACTGAAGCGAAAAAAGACTCGGCTACCAGTGAAAAGTAACGAGTCCAGCGAAAAAAACCGATTGTGATCGGGCTCTCTGGCCGAACCATTCCTAGAGCGTTTTCAATAAAGCCGGTAGCGTTGCACACCCCCCTCGGGAAAGACCCCTCGTGTTGCCATAAGTGTAACATTTAAAGGGATTTAGATTTCCCCCTTGGCCGCGACAAAGCAACGCTCCAGCGAAGTTGAAGACGCTCAATAGGATTGGTCGGTTTGGCGGCCCGGTGATTTGTGGCGTCAACCTCTGGTTTACAGAGCAAGGACCAGAAGCAGTTTTGCCGGAAAATCGCGGCTTTCCTTCGGAAGGGGCCGTTTTCCGATTCTTGTATCCGGGCAGCCAAAGAGGTATATTGCCCGATGGAAAGATCGTCAATCGGCCTTTTGGGGCTATTTCGTATTTTCTTGTTGGTATTTCTCCCTGAGCGTGCGAAAGCGTGCCGGGTTTTTTGTTTTTTTGGACGGAATCATGACTCAACCATGGATTGAAGGGCGTTTCGAAGACAATGTGATGCTGACGACCGTCGAGCAGGCGATCAACTGGGGCCGTCGGTCGAGCATCTGGCCCTTGTCGTTTGGGGTGGCCTGTTGCGCGATTGAAATGATGTCGCTCGGTGCGGGACGCTTCGATTTGGAGCGTTTTGGGGCCGGGGCGTTCCGAGCCTCCCCCCGTCAGGCCGACCTGATGATTGTCGCCGGCACGATTACCTTCAAAATGGCCAGCCGCCTTCGACGCCTTTACGAACAGATGCCCGATCCGAAATTTGTCTTGGCGATGGGGGCCTGCACGATCAGTGGCGGACCTTATTGCAACCATGGGTATCATGTGGTCAAAGGGGTCGACCTGATCATTCCGGTTGACATCTACGTTCCCGGATGTCCTCCCCGCCCCGAGGCGCTGCTCGAAGGGATCCTTCGGTTGCAGGACAAGATCGAGGGACATCGGATTGCCAAAACGCCCAACGGCGACCGTGGATTGCTCAAAGGTTTTGGGCGACGCGGGACCAAAGTGCCCGACGAAATGCCGATCCCGGCCCAATCAGGGCACGGCCAGCTGTACGAGATCGACGAGAAGCGTAGATAGACGATCAAAATGGCCCTTTTCGCCCCTTCCTCCCATCCCCCAATGGCCTAATCGATGATCCCTGCCGCCTACCGCCGTCAAGCGATTGGAGTTCTTTCGATCGGGCTGATTGTTTCGGCGATGGCACTTTATCTGGGGTCGGCCGAGGTGGGCGAATCGCTCGGTCTCAGTGCCGCGCTGTGGCGAGTGGGGCTTTTGTTGGGGGTTCTCTGGTACGCCTATCCGTCCTTGGTTCATTTTCCGGGTTGGATCTTGGTGCCGTCGATTCTTTCTCTACTCCTTTTGACGGTGCGTCCGCGGATTTTTGTCCGCTTCTTGCCCATTTTGATACCGTTGTTCATCTTGACCTATCTTTTGCGCCCTCGGTCGCAGAAAAAGGGGTAGTCGCGCCGGTTTTTGCTCCCTGAATCGTCCATCGAATGGGGAGCGTCTTCAACCGGATTTCAAAACGGTTGTTTTTTCTTGCCCTTAATCAGGGGGGGCTTTCTCTGTCTGGCGCTCGAGATAGATGGATTCAAACACGGTGATTTCTGCGTAAAAGGCCCAGAATCATGTTAATTTACAGGTAACAAGAGAAGGTAGGCGGTATGTGCAATGCTTAGCGAATCTTGCGTACTGTTCCGTCTGGGGCTACTTTGCAAATTTTGACGATTATTCCTGTTGTGCAAGGTTTTTTAGGCCGATTAGGACTGTGTAGTGACAAACTAGCCAGACGTTGTCCCAAGGGAAATTCCAGACGGGCAACGCGAAAAAAGAATGAAACCTCCCTGGTAATATGGCTATGAGAAAGAGAATAATCGGACTGGTAATGGTCGCCCTGTTGTTTGTCGGTCAGGCCGACGCGCAGCAGGGGTATGTTGGCCAAGAGGTGATTCCACACGGATCGCCGCTCGCTCCCGATCTGGCCAATACGGGCCCGAATGTAGTGCCCAATGCGGCCCTTTCGACAACGATTTCGGCCGAAACGGCGACGGTTGCGCCGGCCGAGATTCCCGCCCCTTATTCCCACGCGGCAGCCAATCATTGGTGTCAAGGTACGCCCAAACCGATTCTCGAAGCGACCTTGGCCGAGATGGAACAGCCCAAAGGGCCCTGTCCGGAGATCTATGGCCGGGGGGAAAATTGTATCAAGGACTGGTATCTCGATCAGCGAATTCGGATCATGTACCATCCGAAGCCCAAAAGGGAAATCACGAGCTATCGGGTCGAGGGCGCTCGTTCAGATCTTGCCGCTTACACCACCTCGCCCACGTTTGAATCGCAACCCGGTTATGAGGTGACCCTGGGCCATTTTCTCGGGATCGATTCCGAAGACCGGGAGCATTACGTCGAGTTCACCTACTACGGTGCGAACCGTTGGAATTCCGAGTTTACCGCCAACGCCACCGATGCGATAACGGAAACGGGACCTCCGGCCTACAGCTACGGAAACCTTTTCAGTTTTTTCCCGAACGATATCTCCGGTTTCAACCGGGCTGAGACTCATGTGCTTTCGTATTCGTCGCGTTGGGATAATTTCGAGGTTAACGCCAAAATTAAACAACGTCCGGGGAAGGATCGTTTAGTCCTGCATCCCAACGGCCGATGGCGACGGGAGCCCCAAAACGGTGCGTTGCAGGGCTTTTTGATGGGGGCTCGCGTATGCTTGCTCGACGAGCGTTGGGGTTGGATGAGTTCGGGAGAGATCGAAAACACGACCTCCGGAGACGTGGACCCGATCGGCGGCTCCTATCGAAACTGGACCCGAAACCATATGTGGGGTCTTCAAGCGGGTTACGAGGTCAATTGGCAGTGTAACGCGTTGCAGCTGGGGATTGGATGTAAAGGCGGTTTGTTCGTCAACTTCGCCGCCCAGAAAACGCGGGCCAGTTCCTTTGGTTCCACCGTCGACCCGAACGCCACACGGGATCTCGATTACAGGGTCTATGCGTCAAGTCAAGGCTTGGCCTCGCTCGGAGAGGTGAATTTCAGTCTCGAGTACCAACTTCGTCGCAATCTGTTTGCCCACCTGGGTTACGACCTGATGTTGATTTCCGGTCAGGCCCTGGCCCCCGAACAGGTCACGTTCGAGCCGAATCCCGGCGCGAGGGTCGGCAACGGCGGGATCCTCATGATGCAGTCGCTGAGCATGGGTCTGGAGTTCGTCTGGTAGTCGACGCCACTTGAGAGCCGGGTGTCACCTTTGACGCCACGGAAAAACAATCGAATCAACGAAAGAAGGATGCTCCGGGGGGGCCATCCTTCTTTTTTTATGGGCCGGTTTGGGAGAGCCGGTTCTTTCTAACTGATTTCAATTGTTAGTCTGCCCACTTCTCGGGCGAGATTCTCGACCTCTACGTCGACAGCCTCGACAAGCCGATCGGCGTCACGGCCAACCACCCGTTCTACAGCGAAGAGGCCCAAACGTTCGTCCCCGCCGCCCAACTTCACTCGGGCGAAACCCTCCGCCAAGCCGACGGCTGTCAACCGTAGGGCATCTCGCTTCTAATTCATGTCATCTTGGAAATTGGTATCTGATATTTTCTCAAGATGTTCGATGGCCTCTTTGGCGGCTTGTGATACTTGTGGTCTCTTGCCGCGAAGGAGTTTTTTTAGTTTGGGGATGCTTTTGGGGGTTCCCAGCTTGGCCAGTTTTTGACAGACATCGACTTGGACTTGAGGATTGCGATCGGAAAGAGATTGCCACAGGGGTTTTTCGGCTCGACTGCCGAGCCGGTTCAGTGTCTCGTTGAAGAAGAAGGGGTTGGTTTTCCAAACCTCGACGACCGCCTCCGCGATTTTCTCGTCGGGGATTTGGGCCATTCGTTCGACAAACGGCTTGTCGTATAATTGCGTCGAGTTTCGAACCGCCTCGGCAAAATCGTTCATGAATTTCGGCGATCCCCAGACCACGGCGGCATCGGCGGCAGCCAATTTCGAAAGAGGAAAAGTACTTTTCATCGCGCGGAGGATGGCCCGGCAAACCGCTTCACGATCCGCTTGGACCGGTTTTCGATTTGCCAGTTCCGTGAAGATTTCTTTATTCTGGATTTCATGTCCCGTCTCAAGTTGGTCCACCAATTCTTGAATCGTATGCGAGGAAAGCTTTTGATTCTGAGGGCGACCCGGTACCATTCGGCGAGGAGATTTTGCCCTATTCGAGCCTTTCGAAGGGGACGAATCGTTTCGCTTCTCCGGAGTTCCCCAAAATGACGAAACAGGCCCTTCTTCTCCCGTTTGAAATTCTGGCGAGCGGGGTGGGCCCGGAAACCCACGCATTCGGCCAGGCGAGGGGACAGGTCCTCGTCGCCTCATTCCGTGAGAAGGAGGAGAAGGAGGAGAAGGAAAGTGAAATGGCCCGGGGGCCGGAACGCCGGTCTGGTTTTTCTTTTTGGGAGTTTGCTCTCTTTCCTTTTCCGGCTTCTGTGGTTCTTTCTCGACGGTCAGCGACTCGTGGTTGGGATCGAGAATCTCAAAAGAAGGAAAGAACGTGTCGGCCAAAGTATTCAATTGCTGCATATTGGTTGCGCAAACATTCATCTCGTAGACGCGTTTTCCGACCAAAAGATAGCGAAATCGCAAAAGGAGTGATTGCCCATTGACCTCAGCCTTGAGCACCAAATCCACTGCCGGATGCATTTGGGCCAGTGTGAATTTTTTTTGTTTTACGATCCTTCCGTTCAAGTCGCCGAGAAGGTCGTGGAACAGTTCGTCGTCGTTCGTGGCTTGAAAGACTTCTCTCTCGGCATAACCGACACACAGTTGCATTTGTGGAGTCCGAACCGAGAATAGGTTTGTGAAGGGATTGGTGGGTACGTTTTTTCCTTTTTGAGGATCAACCGGAAAGAGGATTCGGTAATTTCCTTCAACACTTTCAAACGGGACCCATTCACTTTCATCGACAGGATCGGATGCGCCCGAGCCGGCCGACTTTTCCGTGAGATCGCCGGGGGCAGTAGAAGCCCCGATAATCAGTCCCGTTATCAAACCCAGGATGACAGATCCTGGAGAGACCAAAAGGAACCAGATCCCGGCCGGGCGGAAAAAGCCGAATTTCCCAAACAGCCAGCGCATCAAAAGGAGAATCACAACGGTAAGGACAACCACCAGCAGAGAAGGGAACAGAAAAGCCAAAAAAGGCCCCAATTTCTGAACTGCTTCGTTTGGTTCTGCTGCCCAGGCGGTTAATGCGATAATCCCTATGATAAACAAGGCGCGAAACAGATAAATAAGGATCCATAAGTTGCATATCTGGTTTTCGATCGTCTTCCCCCGGTCGGCACGGAAGCCGATGTAGGCAATCAGAGCTCCGAATCCGATATCGAACAGGGCCGATAACCTTTGCAAAGACCAAGGCAAAAGGAAAAGGGAGCAGAAAACGATCAAGATTCCCAAAGCCATCAGGCAAGCGAGGGGTCGTGACAAAAAGTATTCGAGCCCGATTTTATTGCTCGGTCTGACGATCTTTTGCTGTCCGCCGTCCAAAGGGGAATCCATCCATTGATCCAACGGGTCCTGTATCCCCGCGAAGGGATCGAACGCCAACGAACTGTCGTCCCCCAGGGAAACGTCACCTCTTACGGCATCCTCGAGAAGAGAAGGCGGTTCGGGGATCGGATTTGCCGGGGGAATCGGCTTCGCGGGGGGAAGCGGTATCTGAAAATCGTTGCCGCAATTTTTGCACATGACCTGTTTGCCGGCCCATTCGGAAGAGACGTTATATTGCCGGCCACAATGCGGACACGAGATGGTTTTATTCATGATCATCAAAAGGGGGTGTTGAAACGACGATGGTTTTGAATCTCAGCCCTCTCTTAGCGAAAGAGGCGTTTGGGAGAAAGAGGCTATTTTTCCTCGGTTTCAATCTCGAGGACAATAACGGTGTCCGCATTGGAAAGAGGCATTTTGACCGTATTGTTTTTGTAGCCTCCGATAAGGGAGAAGGAACCGTTTGGATTTGACTCGGGGGTATGGGGCATACCGATCCCCAAATCTTTGAGTGGATTTTCTAATATACTCTTTCCGGTCATATTAAAGCCAGAGATCGTGATGCAAACATTATCTGCTCCGGCAAGGGTGCCTTCGATAGGGACAATAGCGATTAATAGGTCTCGCGGCGTTTCAGGAGAAACGAATGCCTCAAGGCCGAATCCACCCTGACTTTTTCCTTTTTTGAAAAAGCTTAGGGAGGTAGAGACTTGCGAGGCATTTTCCGGTAGTTCGACTTTGAATTTCCAAACGTAAACGTCCATGAGTCCGGCCAGCTCTTTTGCCGTCAAGTCGTCACCGGGCAGCAGTTGAATCGGACTCTTGGGCGTTGTCTCCGCGGCTGGCAGGGATGCCGTCATCACAAAGGAAAAAACGATGGCCAGGAAGAGGCGGCTTTTCGGGCTCGGGAACGTCATGTTTCTCTTTCCATAAAGTAGGCTTGTGGATTTATGAAAAAATGTCTCCATTTAATAATGATTGTCAATTAAAAGGCAATTGTCAATCCTTGTTCGATGGTTGGTGGTGCAAGGGGAGCTTGAGGGTAATGTTTTAAAGGTTTTGATCCGATTTTTCAGGCCGTGAGCGTGGAAGGGACTACCTCTTGTTAGGGGGGGGCGTATTTCAAGGGAAAGGATCCTTTTTGCGTTTTTTCTCTTTTTTAGCGCGAACCTTTGCCGTCGAGGGGGGGTCTTTACCGGTATCGTTCTCGGGTTGGTGTTCGACCTTCAAGGTTGACAAACCGGGGCATTTCGGTCATAGTAATACATGTTAGATGGTGAATCTGCGCGTTTCCCCGAAGGGTAAGCTCGCGGTAAAACGTGATATCAAAAGAGTTTTGGTATGAAAATCTCCCGGTAGGGAGTGGCTTTCGGTTTTTTTGTTTTTCGTGGCCTTTTGGTCCCTGACAGGTCGAAAGCTTTTGATGGAGACGCCCCGTTTCCCGTTTTTTTGAGGGCGTCGATACTAAAAATTTTCTTTCTTATTTCTCAGCCGCACGCGGCCAGGAGGATTTCGATGCGTAATTTGAATTCGAAGACGATCGTCATTGCGTTGATTCGCTTTGCGAAACGGATTCGTAATTTCATGACGCAAACGACTACCTCTACGACTACGACAACAACGTCGTGGTCGGGCCACTCTGTGATGATGCGCGCGGCAGGACGCAATGCAGCTATGGCTATGGCTGCGGACGCGGCCGGTAGGATGCGCCGTGGTTGGCGTAGCTCGGTCGCGAGTTGGCGTCTGGTCGGCGTTACGCAGCCGTACGGGCTGGCTTCTCTCCAGTAAGGTTTTTTAACGAGTCAAAAATCGACTACTAAAAAACTTCATTTCGAGAGAAACGAAGCGTTTCCCGTACGGCAAGACGGTCTTCCGGCTTGTTCCGGTGGGATACGTTGTCGCCGAATTCGACCAACACTCCCCCCGCGCGAAGCAGGCCTTCCCCATGCTTTTTCCCGCTGCTTGTATCAAGAAAGAAAATCACGATGAGTACCGTAATAAACGAATTGGACTACGCTCCCTCTTACTCCCTTAGCGAAAACCCGGGCCATGAGATCGCCTACTGGGTCGTCGAAGCGCGTCGGGGCAATCCCGAGGCGTTCGACCAGCTAGTCGAGCGGTTCGAGTCGACCGTTTTTACGATCGCGATGCGACGACTGCGTAATCGGGCCGACGCGCAGGAGCTTTGCCAAGAGGTTTTCCTTCGGGTGTTCGACAAGCTGGACCAGTTAGACGATCCCCGTTGTTTCGCCGGTTGGATCCGTTCGATCACCGTGCGAATGGCGATCAATCGGGCGGTTCGACGTCGACCGATCTTGACCGACGAGACGGCCCTTTTCGAGTCGGACTCGCCGCAGGGAGACACCCCGCTTAGCGCGATCCTTGCCAAGGAACGGGTCAACCAAGTGCACGACGGGCTTGGGCGGCTTCGTGATTTGGATCGTCAAACGTTGGAGGCCTTTTACTTCAACGGCCAATCGATCAATGAGATGTCCGACGAGTTCGAGGCGCCGGTCGGAACGATCAAGCGTCGTCTGCATACCGCGCGACGACGGCTGGCCAAGGAGTTGGGGGCGATGGCCGTCAACTGAGCGAAGGTGAGAAATAAAAAAGAGGTGACAACCGTCGAGTCGTCACCTCTTTTTTTATGGAGAAATTGTTGGGAACCCGAATGCTTCACTCAAAAGGTCGGCGCCGTTTGTTCCAGTCGCAACGTGATCGACGGCTCGACGGGCGGCGCCGCAGTGGTTGGGGCCGGTGGAAAGGGCGGACTGATCGAGGCGTTCGGGATTGGATTGGTCGGTCGATTGACAATCGGATTGACTAGCCTTGAGTTGGTTACCATCCCGGTCGGTGGGGTTTGAATCGGAAGTGGACTGGACAGGCTTGCCGGGAGGTTGGGCACGGCGGTTTGTTGGTTTCCGACCGGCTTGGCCGGTTTCGATTTGTCGGCCGGTTCTTCCGCCGGTTCTTCCGCCGCCTCCTCCGCCGTCGGGGCCAGAGCGGGGATCGGTTCGGGCGGCGCGGCCAGGGCGGCATCGGCTTCGATCATCGGCATGCCACATTCTGGATAATAAGTCTGCCAACCGCCACCGAGGGCCTTATACAAGAGGACCAAATTCAAGGCAACCAGACCGCGACTTTCGGCGTGTCGGTCTTGGGTTTGGACCAGGACTCGCTGGGTGTCCAGCAATCGTTGGTAATCGATCAGGCCCTGTTCGTATTGCAGAAGGGCCAGGTGTTCGGCCCGCTCGGTTTCCTGGACGCTCGCCAACAAGGTCCGCACACGAATCGTCTCCTGGATGTAGTTGGAGATCGAGTTTTCGACCTCTTCGTTGGCCGTGAGAATCGTGTTGAGGTAGCTATAACAGGCCTGTTGGTAGACGGCGTCTTCGACCCGAATATTCGACAGGATGCGACCGTAGTTGAGCACGTTCCAGCGGAAGTTCGGCCCGATCGAACCGGTGAAGCCTCGCTGAGTAAACAGATTGGAGAATTTCTCGCTTTCGACGCCGAGCGACCCGGTGATGGCGATGTGCGGATACAGTTCGCTGGTGGCGATGCCGATCTTGGCCGATTGGGCAGCCAGTTGTCGTTCGGCCGCGCGGACGTCCGGTCGACGTCGCAGCAGGTCGGCCGGAATCCCGACGGCCACTTCGGCCGGGGCGGTGGGAATGGTTCCGGCCGGTCCGAGCAACGAGCTGATATCGGTTGGCGGCATGCCGACCAAGACGCAGATCCGGTTATGCGTTTGCCGTCGGGCCGCTTCCAAGTTCGGGATCAACGACTCGGTGATCGCCAGGTTCGATTTCGCCTGACGGATGTCCAGTTCGCTCACGAGGCCTTCCTGGAAACGGCGATCGATAATTCGGACCGTATTGGTTTGAAGTTTGACGTTCTTGTAGGCCAAGGCAAGCCGTTCGTCGAACGCGCGGAGTTGGACATAATTGCCCGCGATTTCGGCTTGCAAGAGGACCAACGCCTGGTTGTAGTTGGCCACCTGCACCTGGAGGTTCGCATCGGCCGCCTCGACCAGTCGGCGGAACCGGCCCCAGAAATCGAGTTCCCATGCGGCATTGAAACCACCGTTGGCTTGGTCGAAGAACGATTTGGGTAACGGCAACAGGTTGTTCGGGTACGCGTTTCTGCTCAGCTTGAGCCGGTTGAAGCCGCCTCCCAGATACTGCTCTTGCGGGAACAGGTTTCCGACGGCCACCGCCCGTAGCGCTCGGGCCTCTTGGATTCGCCAGCAGGCCGCCTTGAGCGAGAGGTTTTGGTGGTAGGTCATGTCGACCAATTGATCGAGAACCGGGTCGCGGAACGTCGTCCACCAGGCCCGATAGTCGCCGGCCGTCTCTTGGATCAACGGTTCGGGCTCTTCGAGCCACTCTCCGGCCGTGTTGCCACAGGGGCGCCGGTAGTTGGGCCCCACCTTGAATCCGTTGTCGAGCCACTGGCCGACACTGGTGCAACCGGCCGTGCCGAGGCACAGTAGTAAGAGGGTGAGGTACAGAAAACCGGGCCGAGCATATTTTGGTTTGAGGCGGTTCACCGTGGGGGCTCCTTGGAGGTGCAGCCGGAAAAATCAACTTATTCGTCAATATCGGCATAACCGGCCCAGGAGATAAATCTTTTTGATCGTGCGCCTAAATTTAAGCCGTGTAAGGAGAAGCGTCATTTGCGGGGGCTATTGAGTTAGCTATTTAGAGGGGTGCTTTTAAGAGGGGGCCGGGGGGTCGTCGGTTGGGCCGATTTTGACTATAATTTCTCGTTTCCAAAGCAGTCGGCCGGTTTCGAGTCGTCGAGTTGTAAATGGGGGGGGATGGAAACTTCCGTCTCTCGTCCCCGAATCTTCTCTCCGGCGAGGCGGAAGAGGGCCGTTTTACTGCCTGGAAAAAAGACTGAAAACTAAATCTTGTTCACCTTTTAAACCACACACGGTTTCGCCCTATGTCGACCTCTGAAACGACTCCTCGGACCATGTTCGAGAAGATCTGGCAAGATCACGTTGTCCGCCAGGAGCCGGGCAAGCAGACGCTCCTTTATATTGACCTGCAACTCGTCCACGAAGTGACCAGTCCTCAGGCGTTCGAAGGCCTTCGGCTGACCGATCGAAAGGTTCGACGCCCCGAGCGGACCGTGGCCGTCTGCGACCATAACGTCCCGACGACCGATCGCTCCGAACCGATCACCGACGAGATTGCCAAGACGCAGATCGAAACGCTCGCCCGCAATACCGAGGAGTTTGGCGTTCGCTACTTTGGCCTTGGCGACATCAACCAAGGCGTGATCCACGTCATGGGGCCCGAGCAGGGGTTCACTCAGCCGGGAATGACGATCGTCTGCGGCGACAGTCACACGGCCACCCACGGGGCGTTCGGCGCGTTGGCTTTCGGTATCGGGACCAGCGAGGTCGAGCATGTCCTGGCGACCCAGACCCTCTTGCAGCACAAGCCCAAGACGTTCGAGATCCGCATCGACGGCCAGTTGGGCGAAGGGGTCACGGCCAAGGACCTGATCCTTTATCTGATCGGGAAGCTCAAGACGCACGGCGGGACCGGCTACTGCATCGAGTACACCGGCGAAGCGATCCGGGCCCTTTCGATGGAAGAGCGGATGACGGTCAGCAACATGACGATCGAGGCGGGCGCCCGGTCGGGGATGATCGCGCCGGACGAGAAGACGTTCGAGTACCTTCGCGGTCGCCCGTTCGCGCCGAAGGATTTCGACGCGGCGGTCGAGCGTTGGAAACAACTGCCCAGCGATCCCGGCGCGACCTACGATCGGGTCGAGGTTTATGACGCGGCCGACATCAGGCCGCAGGTCACTTGGGGTACCAACCCGGGTCAGGTCGTTGCGATCGACGAGCCGGTTCCCGATCCGGCCGAGATCGACGATCCGACCGAGAAGAAAGCGGCCGAGTTGGCGTTGGACTATATGGGCCTCGAACCGAAGATGCCGATCACGTCGATCCCGGTCGACTGCGTTTTCATCGGCTCGTGTACGAACGGGCGAATTGAAGACTTTCGCGCGGCGGCCCGCGTGGCCCGTGGATACAAGAAGGCCGACTCGGTCCGGGTGCTGGTCGTGCCGGGAACCGGTTTGGTCAAGAAACAGGTCGAAGAAGAAGGGCTGGATCGGATTTTCATTGACGCCGGTTTCGAATGGCGTGAGGCCGGTTGCAGCATGTGTCTGGCGATGAACCCGGACAAACTTTCGCCGGGCGAGCGGTGTGCGGCGACGACGAACCGGAACTTCGAAGGACGCCAGGGGAAAGGCGGTCGGACCCATTTGGTCTCGCCCGAGATGGCTGTCGCGGCCGCGATCACCGGTCATTTCGTCGACGTCCGCGAGTGGGACTACCGTTAAGCGACGCGTGAAGAAAAGAGACAGATTTACCTGAGAATAAAAGTAATCGGAAAGAGACTATGAAAGCCTTTACGCAACATGCCGGCCTGGTCGCGCCGATGGACCGGTCGAACGTCGATACCGACCAGATCATGCCGAAGCAGTTTCTCAAGCGGGTCGAGCGGACCGGCTTTGGGGAGTTCTTGTTTTACGATTGGCGCTACCTCGAAGACGGCTCGGACAATCCGGAGTTCGAACTGAACCGGCCCGAGTACCAAGGGGCGTCGATCCTTTTGACCCGACGCAACTTCGGGAGCGGTTCGAGTCGCGAACATGCCCCGTGGGGATTGGAAGATTACGGCTTCCGTGCCATCTTGGCGCCGAGCTTCGCCGACATCTTTTTTAACAACTGCTTCAAGAACGGCATTCTCCCGATCCAACTTGACGAAGCGGTGATCGAGAACCTGTTTGCCCGCGTCACGCAAAACTCGGGGTATCAATTGACGATCGACCTCGAAACCCAGACAATCACTGACGACCAGGGGCTCGCGCTTGAGTTCGACGTCGATTCGTTCCGCCGTCACTGTTTGATGAACGGTCTGGACGACATTGGTTTGACGTTGGAGAACGAAGACGAGATCGTCGCCTACGAAACGTCCCACGGGAAGATTTGAGCCCTTGGAAAACTTTTGAAATCGACTCAAAAAAAGCCCGATCGGAGGTGAAAGTCCGGTCGGGCTTCTTTTTCGCAGGTAAGCGAACGTGGTATAATTGGATTGTCGTGAGTCGGGAAACGAGTTAGGGGGGCTTGTCCGATGATGTTATCTCAAAATGGGTTTCGATTACTTGCCGCGGCTTTTTTGGTGGGCCTTGGCGGGGTCGTCGTCCGTGCAGCCCCGCAGCAGAATCTTCCGCCTGAGCAAGCGAGGGAAACCGTCGCCCGGGTTGAAGCGGTCGATCCGCGGGTCGAGATCGCCCGGCAAATGGGCGACGTGGCGACCGGCCTTCGACAAGGTCGCGTCGACGTGAAGATTTTGGAGCAACAACGGGCGATCTTGAAGACGCTTGAAGCGCTGATTGGCACGCCGGATGATTTGCCTGGCGGGCCAACGACTTCGGGCCCGGTTGCCGATCGTCGACCGGACCGGAAAGTCTCGACCGGTAGGCCGGATTTGCAGGTGAAGCCAGACGAATCGGGCTCGACCGGCGGGACCTCCCAGGTCGAAAAACCGGGCCAACCGAGCCGATCGGGCAGTCCGAGTGGAACCGGGCCGGCAAAAGTGTTGGATGCCCAAACCGGCGAACCAGGGTCGTCGCGAGAATGGGTCCGAGCGATTTGGGGCCAATTGCCGGAAGCCCAGCGTCGTCGGATTCCCCAACGGCCGGGCGAAACGTTTTTGCCCCAATACCGAACGTCGATCGAAGCGTATTACCGGGAACTTTGGGAATCGCAATCGGCTCAACCCAAGACCAGAAAGCCCTAGACACGATGGAAATTGCTTTCCGGCCATCATGCGTCGCGTCACACGGACTCCGAGGGGCCGTCGGACTGGCTTGCCTTGTCGGTTGTCTTTCGGTTGGCGACAAGATTTTTGCCGCGGAACCGGCCGAGGGGGAAGCTTCGGTGGAGGCGGATTCGCTGATCGATTCGGCGACCGATCGGGCGATCGAACGAGGGTTGAAGCGACTGGTTTCAGGACAGCATGACGACGGTTCGTTCGGGTCGGGCCATCTTCGGGGGAACGTGGCGGTGACGTCGCTTGGTGCGATGGCGATGTTGGCTTCGGGGAGTACGCCCGGGCGTGGGCCCTACGGAACGCGGATCGATCGGGCGATCGACTATCTTTTAGACCGCGCCCAGCCGAGCGGTTTTATCGTCGATGCGCCGTCTTCGAGTCACGGTCCGATGTACGGCCACGGGTTTTCGACCCTTTTTTTGGCCGAGTGCCTCGGGATGAGCGGGCGTGACGACCTGCGCGACGCACTCCAAAGGGCCGTTCGTTTGATTCTCGAGTGTCAAAACGACGAGGGCGGGTGGCGCTATCAGCCGATCCGGGGCGAGGCGGATATTTCGGTGACCACATGTCAGGTGATGGCTTTAAGGGCGGCCCAGCATGCCGGGATCGACGTGCCGAAGGGGGCGGTTGATCGGGCGGTCGGCTATATCAAACGGTGTCAGAACCCGGACGGGGGCTTTATGTATTCTCCCGAAGGGGGTGAACCAAGTCGGTTTCCCCGTTCGGCTGCGGCGATTTCGGCCCTGTACTGCGCGGGCATTTACGAAGGACCGGAGATCGACCGCGGTCTTGCTTATCTCGAGACGTTCCGTCCGAAACGACCGGGAGAGGGCAAGCCGATGTCTCAATACTTCTATGGCCAATACTATGCGGCAGGCGTTTTTTGGCAGACCGGTGGAAAGCGGGCGGTCCACTGGTATCGGGCGGTCCGCGACGATTTGCTTGCCCGACAGAACGCCGACGGAAGTTGGAACTCGCCGTATACGGACGCCTATGCGACAGCGATGGGGTGCATCGTCCTGCAGGTGCCAGGCGGTCTGTTGCCGATTTTTCAGCGCTGAAGCAGGCCGTGAAAAAGATCGCTCCGGCTATTTCCTTACAATGGCGAATTCAAGGTTTTGAGCAAATAGTCGACCTCTTCGCCGATTTCGCCCGGATTGACCTCTTCCAAGAGGATCAGGCGAAGGATGGTCGATTCGAAAAGACTGTACAGCAGTCCGCTGACAACCCGCCCTTTCTCGGGCGAAAACTCTCCTTTTTCGGCCCCCTGTTCGACCAACCGATCGAGCAATAAACGGATGCCGACGGTGTGACGCTCGATTTTTCGTTGGATATCGCTTCCGGTCTGTTTCTCCAGAAGCAGATAGTCCATGACCACTTTCAAAAGCGGCGTCTGTTTGAGCAAGAGGTAGACGACATCGCGCATCACCTGACGGAGTTTTTGAACGATGGGCGTCGATTCGTCTTTGGCGACTCGTCGGAACGGCTCGTCCAATTCGTTCATCAATTGCAAAATGGCGAAGGAGAAGATTCGTCTTTTGTTTTCGAAGTACTTGTAGATGGTCGTTCTGGAAACACCGCACCGCTCGGCGATATTTTGGAAGGTCACATCGGCATAGCCCCGCTCGACGAACAGTTCGAGCGCCTTGTCGAGGATCAGTCGTTTTCGGCTTTCGTGATCAATCATCGTTTTCCGTTTTTGCAAAAGCCATTGGAAAAGAATTAGGGTTTTTCCCTTTCTCTTTCCACTGGCTACCTTACGGAGAATGCACCATAAAACCGTCATGGTACGCCACCGATCGACTTCCGCAAAGGGCAAGGTAGCCGAATTCAAGCGAATTTTGGTCGTTTGGCTAAAAAGATTTTTCGGTAATGACGCTTCCGAGTTATTCCCATTGACTAAAAAGTGGGGGCGACGCGGAACCGAAATTCGAGTAGGATCTTGTAAGTTGAGGTGTCTTATTAAAAATTGCCACTTCGCTTTGACTCCTCGCTCCTTCCTCTCCATTCGTGTGCGAGGGGGACGCATTGCTCAGAAGATACGCTCAACTTGAGGTTTCTCTTTTCGTGCTGATTTTGTAGACGAGCAGTCCTTATTGATTGGTTCGCTGCTTAAAAGCAGTTAAATTATGGCTGATCATTACGCTGAGGCATGCCCCTCTTAGGGGTGGTTTTCCTCGGGTCCAAAGGGCGAAATTGCCTTGACAGGACAGAAATGGTCAGTACAATCATGGGCTACTTGTCCCGCATGACAAAAACACAAAAAATGTAATGCCGTTACCAATATGCCAAAGCTTGTAGTTGCGGGGACCGGTGCCTACCTCCCGGAAAAAAGGGTTACAAACGAGGATCTGGCTCAGACTTTGGGAGAAACATCCGACGAATGGATTTTCTCGCATACGGGAATCCGCTCCCGTCGGATTGCGGCCGATGACGAGGCGGCCTCCGACATGGCTTACGCCGCCTGTCGGCGAGCATTGGAGCACGCCGAGATTTCCCCGGAAGAGATCGGAACGCTTATTTTGGCGACGGCCACCCCTGATTACGGGGGGTTTCCTTCGACCGCTTGTGTCGTGCAGGATCGGCTTGGCCTTGTCAATGCGGCGGCGTTCGACGTTACGGCAGCCTGCAGCGGTTTTGCCTATGGCTTGGCACTGGCAGACGGTCTGGCCCACCGGGACTCGCGTCCCAAGTTAGTGGTTGGGACCGAGCTGCTCTCGAGAATTACCGATTGGAGCGACTGCAAAACTTGCGTCCTCTTCGGCGATGGAGCGGGAGCGGTCGTTTTGACGTCTGCCCCAGGTAACGGACGGGGAATTTTGGGGTCCTACTTGGGCTCCGACGGGACTGGGACGAGGGTCATCTATCGAGAGGGAGGAGTGCGTAAGTCGCCCAACCTGGATGTCGATGGCAAAATAGGAGAGATGGTTTTTCCGACGATCCAGATGAACGGACGGGGCGTATTCAATTTTGCCGTCAAAGTGATGGAAGAGGTGATCACCCATTTTTTGACCCAATTCGACTTGGAGATCGACGACGTCCACTACATCGTGCCCCATCAGGCCAACTATCGGATCATCCGAAAGGCGGCCGCCCGGCTGGGGATCGATGAAAAGCGGTTTTTTCTCAATTTGGAAGAAACGGCCAACACGTCGTCCGCATCGATTCCGATCGCCCTGAGCGACATGAACGACCAGGGGCTCCTCAAGCGGGGGGATTTGATCATGACCGTTGGGTTTGGGGCGGGGCTGACTTATGCCGGCAACCTCTTGCGTTGGTAGACCGAATACGCGACCATAGTGAAGATTGTAGTGGGGCCGAGAGGGGCCCTTCGAGGAATAGAGGGATAGAGAGATCGAATGATCAGCATGAATCGACCTAGTAAAGTTGTTGTGACCGGGATGGGGGCGATCAGCCCGATTGGCAATTCGGTAGAAACGTTTTGGGAAGCGATCCGTAACGGAAAATGCGGTGTTGGGCCGGTCACCCGATTCGACTCCAGCCAGATTACGTCGCAAGTGGCGGCCGAAGTCAAGAACTTCGATCCCAAGGATTACATGGACCCGAGGTCGGCCAACCGAATGGCCCTGTTCAGTCAGTACGCGGTGGCCGCGGGTCAGATGGCCTGGGCCGACGCCGAACTGGACAAGCGTCCGCCGGCCGATCTGGGACGGGTCTCGGTTTTCTTGGGCAACGGGATCGGCGGAATCGAAATCGATTCGATGGCCCACAAAAAACTTTACGACAAAGGGCCCAAACGGCTGCCGGCGATGACCATCCCGAAGATGATCTGCAACGAGGCGGCCGGAAACCTGTCGATCAGTCTGGGGTCGAAGGGGGCCGTTCACGCGGTCGTTACCGCCTGTGCCTCGGGGACCGATGCGATCGGCCACGCCTTGGACGCGATTCGCTCCGGTCGGGCAGACGTCGTGGTCACCGGCGGGACCGAAGCGACCGTCACGGTATACGCGATGGGTGGCTTTTGTGCTTTGAAGGCGCTGAGCACCAAATACAACGAAACGCCCGAGCGGGCCAGTCGCCCGTTCGACAAGGACCGGGACGGGTTCGTCATGGGGGAAGGTTCCGGAATACTCGTTCTGGAAAGCTACGAACATGCGGTCCGTCGCGACGCGCCGATCTACGCTGAATTGGCCGGATACGGAGCGACGGCCGACGCGTATCACCTGACCGCTCCCCATCCCGACGGCGAAGGGGCGATCCGGGCGATCCGCTTGGCCCTCCAAGACGCGGGGCTCGAACCGGAAGCAATCCAGTATATCAACGCCCACGGAACGTCGACGCAGGTCAACGATCCGGTCGAGACGACCGCGATCAAGGGCGCGTTTGGCGACCATGCGTATCGTTTGAAGGTTTCCTCGACCAAGGGGATGACCGGTCACTGCATCGGCGCGGCCGGTGCCTTGGAGGCGATTGTTTCCATCTTGGCGATGCGTGACGGTTTTTATCCGGCTACGATCAATCTCGACAGTCCCGATTCGGGGTGCGACTTGGACTATGTGCCCAACCGGGGCCAGACCGGGACGATCAACGCGGCCATGTCGACGTCGCTTGGTTTCGGCGGCCATAACGGGGTTTTGGCTTTCAAAAAAATGGACTAATCGCTTGTTGTTGAAGCGACAGCAGGTGGCCGCAAGTTCCTCAGAGCTTGGCCCTGCTGAGTGAATTTTCATTTTTTTTGATAGTACATCGACCAAAATCGCGTGTCCTCGTTTTTTTCGGGGACGCGCTGAAGTCCGCCCCTTCTTACTTCCCATGGACGGGGCCGTTGTGGATCAAGGACGGATCGTTCTTTTTACCAACAGAGAATAAGGTAAGATGCGTCCCCGTTAGAAAAACACCGCTACGGCGTCGAAAAAGTGAGTCGACTTTTTCCGCCGGGCCCGTTTTCGCGGGAGACGTTGCTAACGAATCAAGAACAGGTATTCATTCATGACTAAACCGAAAGTTCGTCACAATCTTTGTTTAAATATTGACCAGTCTGGTTGTAAAAATTTTGTCACCCGCCAGGTCGACGCTCTTCGAAAGAAATCGCCTCTGGAGGGCGGACCGCGTCGCGTTTTGATTCTCGGCGGTTCCGAAGGATACGGACTGGCCAGCAAGGCGGTCGCCACGTTCGCTTGCGAGGCCGATACGGTCAGCGTTTCGTATGAGCGAATTCCCAACGAAAAACATGTCGGATCGCCCGGCTGGTACATGAACGGGCAGTTTGAACAATTGGCCCGTGAGGAAGGACGCAAGGCGGTTTCGATCGTCGGCGACGCTTTTTCGCAAGAGATCAAGGACCAAACGCTTCAGGCGGTTCGCGACACTCTGGGGCAGGTCGACCTGGTTGTTTACAGCATCGCCAGCCGAATGCGAACCGACCCGACCGACGGCAAGACCTATCGATCGAATATCATGCCGATCGGCGAGACTTACCGCGGCGCGATCTTCGATATCATGACCGGTGCCATCCGAGAAACCGAGGTTCCCGCGGCCAGTGACGAAGAGACCGAAGCGACCGTCAAGGTGATGGGCGGCGAAGACTGGCAGCTTTGGATCGACGCGCTTTCGAAAGCCGGTTTGTTGGCCGAGCAAGCGGCGACGGTTGCCTACTCGTACATCGGTCCGGATGCGACCCAAAAGATCTACCGAAGCGGGACGCTTGGCCGAGCCAAACAACACTTGGAAGCGACGGCCCATCGGATGGACCAAATGCTTCGAGCCCAATGCAACGGTCGGGCCTTTGTTTCGGTCAACAAGGCACTGGTCACCCGGGCCAGCGCGGTGATTCCGGGGATGGCCGGTTACGTGGCGGCCCTTTATCAGGTGATGAAAAAACGCGGACTGCATGAAGGGTGTCTTGAGCAGGTCTACCGTTTGTTCCAAGATCGATTGTACCCCGACGCAACGACGCTTACGGAAGATCGAGTGCCGGTCGACCATAAGGGACGCATCCGCCTGGACGACTGGGAGATGCGTGACGACGTGCAAAACGAAGTGGCCGAAATGCTTGCCCGCGTCACCGAAGAAAACCTGCGCGAACTGACCGACTTCGACGGATACCGCCGAGAGTTTCTCGAGATCCACGGGTTTTGCCAAAAAGACCAATCGCGAAACGCTGCTTAAGAAAGTATTTTAAAATCCAATTTCGCCGACGGACGGCTAAAATTCCATTCCCGCCGCGTCGCAAAAACTCGACGTATTTACCAATATGCCTACGTTTTTGCTCCTTGCGGGAACAGGAATTCGCTCGTCCTTAAGGCTGAAAGCGATTTTAAAACACCTTCTAAAAAACATCCCCCGTTTGGGCTAAATCCAGTAATGGGAACATCAAGACGTCGGCCTCGAGTCGGCGTCTTTTTTTATTGGGGGTGACTGGATTAGGTGGTTTTCCCCGACTGTTTTTGGTCTTTCGACCGGTTTCGATCGAGGGTGACCCGATGTACAACCGCAAGGGGTTTGGCTATCATGAAAAGATAGTACCTCTGGAGAAAAAATCTTGAACGCTTATATACCCCCTTGCAATGAGATCGTTTGCCCGACCAGCCGTGAAGAAGTGGCCACCGCGGTTGCGGAGGCTGCCGCCGGTTCGACGCCCGTTTACCCGCAGGGTGGCAAAACGGCCCTGGACTATGGAGTCCGTGTTGAACGACCGGGAATCGGCATGGAACTCGGCGGGCTCGGGCGACTAATGGATTACCCGGCGCGTGACCTGACGATCACGGTTGAGGCCGGCATGACCTTGGAAACGCTCGCGCGGACGTTGGCAGAAAACCGGCAACGTCTTCCGGTCGATTTGCCCCAAGCGGATCGGGCGACCGTCGGTGGGGCGATCGCCTGCAATCCGAGCGGTTCCCGACGGTTCCGCCACGGGACACTGCGCGATTTTGTTTTGGGCCTTGAGGCGGTCGACGGCCAGGGACGTCTTTTCCGGGCCGGGGGACGCGTTGTCAAAAATGCGGCCGGGTACAACGTCACCCGTTTGGTCACCGGGTCGTTGGGGCGACTCGGAATCGTGACCCAGGCGACGTTAATGGTTCGTCCCCTTCCCGAGAAGACCGCTTTGCTCGGTTGTCGGTTGCCCAATTTTGAAACGGCCGTGCGGTTTTTGGCCGGAATGAATCAGACGGAAACGGTTCCTTTGGCGATCGATTGGCTGGTCGGCCCTGCATGGGGCGATCTGCCGGGCATCGAGTCCAGGTCCGGCAATTCCGACATGGCCGGATGGCTCGTGGTCGGTTTTGAGGGGACCGCCTCGGAGGTCGACTGGATGGTCGAAACGCTCGAGAGGCAGTGGCGACAAAACACGCGGCCCGGCGAACCGGTTTCGATCGTCCAACTTGAAGCATCTCAGTCCGACCCGTTTTGGCGGCGGTTGCGAGATTTCACGATTATCGAAGAGGACGATCCAGCGCGGAAGTCGACGTGGATTTTGCAGATGGGGGTTGACCCGAACGAAACGGTTTCGTTGGTTCAAAAATTGGTCGAAATCGATCCGACCTGTTCGGTTCAATCGCATGCGGCCAACGGGATCGTGAAGGTCCGTTTTGACCGTGTTGGTGAAACGTTTTTGGAGCTGCTCGAACTGGAGCTTCGTCCGGCCGTAGAAGAGCGAGGCGGGGTGATGACCCTTTTGGCCTACCCGCCGGGACCGATTCTCGATGCCAAAACGGTTTGGGGTCCGTCGAGCGACGCGATCCGGTTGATGCGGGCGGTCCAAGCGAAGTTCGACCCCCACCAGATCCTCAATCCGGGGCGTTTTCTTTAATTGTCGGCCGCTTTGGCCCAGAGCGCCTTTTGTCCAAACGAAGAAATTCGATATGATGTATCAAGCTTCCGATAATCCCAATGGTGGTTCCTCTTGCACTCGTCACGCCGCCGACGCGGTCGATTACGATCGGTTTCTCGAGTGTGTTCACTGCGGGATGTGTACGACGAGCTGTCCGACATTCACCGAATTGGGCGACGAAAACGAAAGTCCCCGTGGACGAATCTATTTGATGCGAGCGGTCGCCGACGGTCGGTTGGAGGCCAACGGGCGGGTCGAGGCGCATCTGGAAAACTGTCTGGACTGTCGCGGTTGCGAGACGGCCTGTCCGTCGGGCGTGCATTACGGACGAATCATTGAGCCGTTCCGCCTGACCATGGAGCGAGAGAACCAGACGACGTTACAGAAATACGATTGGTTTCGGAATCTGATCCTCTTTCAGCTTTTCCCTTACGCCAACCGGGTCCGACTGGCGATGACGCCGGTTCGCTGGGCGCAGAAGTTGGGACTTTACGGCCTGGCCGAGCGGATCGGGCTATTCAATCTGATTCCCGGACGGCTTGGACGGATGGTGACCATGGTAGGGCCGGCGGTCAAATCGGGGCCGAAACTGCCCGAGTTCCTTCCGGCCAAGGGGCGTCGCCGGGCGCGGGTCGCTTTCTTTGTCGGTTGCGTCGCGGACGCGATGTTCCGCCATACCCATTGGGCCACGCTGCGGGTCTTGCAGGAGAACGGTTGCGATATCGTCATCCCGCGGGGACAAGGCTGTTGTGGGGCGATTCGCT
Organism: Thermoguttaceae bacterium; assembly: GCA_963674475.2. GTDB lineage: Bacteria > Planctomycetota > Planctomycetia > Pirellulales > Thermoguttaceae > CAXXFQ01. The sequence continues at coordinate 447,880 of CAXXFQ010000008.1, forward strand.
ATCACGGCGCCGACAGCGAGGGAGCGAGAAAAGAAGCCGATCAAAACGTCGACACGTTCAACCTCGATGATTTCGACGCGATCGTGGTGAACCATGCCGGTTGTGGCGCGATGATGAAGGAATACGGTCTTCACTGGCAGGACGAACGGCAAGAGGAGCGGGCCGCGTTTGCCGCGAAGGTTCGCGATATCAACGAATTCCTCGACGAGCTTGGTTTGGTGCCGCCATCGGGGAAAATCGAAGCGACCGTCACGTATCACGATGCGTGTCACTTAGCCCATGCGCAAAAAATCACCGATCCGCCGCGTCGCCTCTTGGAACAAATTCCCGGCTTGGAAATCCGCCCGTTGCCCGAGTCGGATCTTTGTTGCGGTTCGGCAGGGACTTACAATATCAATCACCCCGAGATGGCCGACCGATTGGGGCAAAGGAAGGTCGAAAACATTCGTTCGACCGGTGCAAAAATCGTGTTGGTATCCAACGCCGGTTGCCTGCTACAAATTGGACGCGAGGTCCGACGCAGTCGTACGCCGGTGGCGGTGATGCACCCGATGGACCTGTTGGATCTTAGCTATCAGGGCCGCCAGCCCAAATTGCCCTAGCCGTTGCGGGTGGTTATAATGAAGAATTCGAAACGGAGCCGATCGGGCGAGGTTCATTCCGACATCTTGCTTTGATTTTCCCTTTTTAAAACCCTCCCTGATTCTCTTGCCTCACAGAAAAAACTAGAAGGAGCCGACATGATATCACCTCGTTTGTTTAAGGGGTCTCTTTTCGCACTGGTTTTGGTCGGACTGATTTCGATCAACGTTTCGGCCGACGTGACCGCCAAACTTTCCGACAAGGGTGACAAGGTTGCTGTCACGATTGACGGGCAACCGTTTGCCGAGTATTTGACCTGTTCCGGGACGAAGCCGATCGTTTACCCGATTGTCGGTCCGGGACAAGCGGCGATGACCCGAGCCTACCCAATCGAAGCGGCCCGCCCCGACGAGCGAGACGATCATATCCATCACCGGTCGCTCTGGTTCACGCACGGAACGGTAATCCTCGACGGCGAAAAATACAATTTCTGGCACGAAAAGGACGGGGCCCCGGAAAGGACCGTGCATCGGGAATTCGAAAAGATCGCCAGTGGCCCCGAAGCGACGATCGTGACGCGGAACGACTGGATGGGGACGCCGGAGAAAAAGGTTCTCGAAGATCGGCGTACTTTCACCTTCGGCACCGACGGCACCAATCGATGGATCGATGTCGATCTGGTTCTCACCGCCAGCGAAGGACCGGTGACCTTCGGCGATGACAAGGAAGGGTGCATGGGAATCCGGATGGCTTCGCCGTTGAAGCCGGACGCCAAGAAGGGCGGCAAACTGGTCAACAGCCACGGCCAAGTCGACAAGGCGGCCTGGGGCAAGCGGGCCTCGTGGGTCGATTACTCGGGCAAGATCGATGGCAAGCCGGTTGGGTTTACCTTCATGAATCACCCGTCCAGTTTTCGCTACCCGACCAACTGGCACGCCCGGACTTACGGCCTTTGTGCGGCCAATCCGTTTGCCTGGAAAAAGTTTGGCGAGAAGGACGCCGACGGAACTTTCGTTTTGGAAAAAGGCAAGTCGATCCGGCTGTCCTATCGATTCCTCTTCCATCCGGGCGACTCCTCCGGCGCCGATCGTGCGTTTGAAGTGTATGCCGAGGAAAAGAAGAACTAGGCGAAGCGGAATCGTCCTTTTCTGAAAATAAAATTCAAAACAACGGGAACCCTTCTTGAGCAGGTGAGGGGTTCCCGTTTTTTTGCGGGCTTTTTTCGGTCGTTTTTTTGATTCACGGTTGCGAAAAAGCCACACGCCAAGCGGCCCATGTCGTGGAAAAGGATCATTTTCACAAGAGGCGATTAGAAAAGGTCTTGTGGGGCAAGAGGTTGCGGATTTTTTTGCCCGATTATAAACAGCCGTGCCCCATAACGGCCAAACGCCGTTTTTGCCCTGGGGGAAAGCGTTTAGCTCGTTTTTTGAAGGCCGGTTGGAGGGGGCAAGCTTGATTTTTTGTCTGCCGACCAAGGGGGGATAGAATCGACGGCATTGGTTTTGCTAAAATAGCCTTCCCGAGCATCTCCTGTCGCACCCTGGTGTGGCGAGGTGACTTTTTCGCGAGAAGGGGTTTTTTCCCGCTTTCCGACCGCATCTTAAGAGAGGCACTTTTCGATGAAGCGATGGTCGACGGTATTTTTGGTTGCGACGCTGTTTTTCCTCTTGGGAAACGGGCCGAGTCATGCCGGTCCAGAGGCGGCCGTTCTCTCGGTAAACACGGTTGCGGACCGTTCGCAGACGGCCGGTTATCAGGCCTTTGCCGAGTCGATTTCCCCTTCGCTTTGCTTGGCGGAACAGGAAGCGGCGATAGTACCCCTTCGGCCGGTTCCAATGAGCGAGGAAGCGATCGACTTGAGTCCGGTAAGCCAAACCTGCTCGGGCGGCGGGGGCGAAGGTTGTCGTATTCCGTCGGTCTTTTCTCAAACCAAAAAGTCGACGACCGCGATTTCGCCGTGTGGCGACTGGGGCCCGGTCAAATGGGATCGGAACGATTCGGAAAAAGGGACGCCCCGATTAGCCGGTTCACGGCCAACCCGCGCTCCGCTGAAGGTGGTGCTCAAGCCGCGTGGCGCGGTGGTCGAAATGGAAGTCGAGGCACAGGTCGATTGAACCGTTCGTTTGAATTTGGGGTCGATTAGCTTGACGGCCCGTGGTTTTGCTTCACTACTTCGGCGAAGCGGGAGAACAGCTTCCGGCTGAACCGGTGCATCTTGGGTAATTCGACTGGGGTACTTTGTTCGATCTCGGCCCGATCGAGATAGTCGATCTCGTCGATCAACCGTCGGCATCCCGGTTGTCCCAGCCAGTCGTCGATCATCGGCCGGGTCATCTCCGGATGGAATTGAAGTCCCCAAGCGGCCGGGCCATAGCGGAAGGCCTGATTCGAGCAAGTCTCGGTTTGACCCAAGGGGACCGCCCCCTCGGGCATCGAAAACGTCCGGCTGTGGAAGTGGAAGACGGTTTGCCGTGTTTGGTCGGCTTCCGAGAAAAGCGGATCGTCACGGGCCGCCTCAGAGAGCGTCAGGCGATACCAGCCGATTTCGCGGACCCGGTTCAGTGTCACTTCGGCGCCAAGCGCTTTGGCCAGCAGTTGGCTTCCGAGACAGATTCCCAGAAGGGGCCGTTTTGCTTCGAGTGCCTCGTCGATCCACCGGAGGTCTTGCCCGAGCATCGGGTACCGGTCGAGTTGGTCGACGTGCATGGTCCCACCCAACACGATCAGTCCGGCCGCCGAGGCGATATCCAGGTTTTCGGGAACCGAGTCGAAAAGATCGACATAGCGCCACGCCAGTTCCATCTCGTCAAAGACCGTCTCGGCGAACCCGAGTCCGATATGCGGCTGATGGCGGAGTACGAGAACCGGATTCATGACGAACTTACCCTCATGTCGAGATAGAATCAGCCAATAAAAAAGGGCCCGACAAGGGCCCTTTTTACAGCGTGCTTCACTTAAGTGGCGTGTTTCTTGCAACCGATAGGGAAAGGGGAAAAATAAAATCCATTTCGCCACTCAGACTTAGGCGAACATGGGATCCCTTCCGTCGGCTCCCGTGACGTAACACTTGCATGAAAACCGCTCTAGTCGCTTCAGGAGAAAAAGTTTTGAGCAAATTGCTCAAGGTAGCGCCGCGCGTCTGAAGGATTTCAACCGCGCAGCAGCCGAGGTTTATCCAACCGCGTCGAGTTAGAGGAATCGACCCGCTTGGATAGGAAGTTTATTCGCGAGGACGAATCGCACCGGTCAAACCGGCGTAGTCGACTCGGTCTTCCGGATGCCAGAGCGGGAGTCCTCTTTCGACTCGCTCAGCCAGCATACGCAGTTTTTCCGAGGAACCGGCCGGAGCGTCGGTCGGGGTGAAGTTCTCATTTTCGACTGGGATGAAATCCTCGTCGTGTCCACATTCCAAAATTGCCTCAAAGACGTTCCGCATTTTCTTCGACTCTCCGATTCGGAATAAAAAATACCCACAGAAGAACCAAACATAGCCCAGCCTGAATGCCGCACCGGTGTGGTGTTTCGCTTTCTCGTCCTCGTCGGGCGAAAGAAATACGAACCTTTTCCGGGGGAGCCACTTTCGGCTTGGAGGAATTCACCCTATACTGCTTGTTCCGGTTTGATCGGAATACCTATCCGGTCACCAGGGCCCGGCCATCCGGGCTTGTTATTTGGTTCGAAGCGACTTTTCGAATGGTTCAAAAAATTTCGAAAAAACGTCGAACCGACAAGCGGCCTTAGGGAACGATCTTGATCAGAATGCAAAGGGGATCTCTGTTCCTTGTTCATGATCGAAGATCGTCGGCACGGGCGAAATCTCAAGGGTGAAACTTTAATATGCACCTGTATAGTGAAATTTCGTCCGTGTGTGAATATCTTATTATTCCCGAGATCCGATCTAAGTCAAGCTCGTTCACGGTCTTTTTAGAGGAAAAGTCTCAGTTTTTGCTATTTTAACCATTTTAACGGGCGTGAAAGGGATATTTTACCCCTCTTCGCAGGGGCGGCTGAGACGGTTTGTGACGTTCGGATGGAAAAAAGGCCCGTTTGACGCAATTTCGCGGGGGGGTATTGGTCCCCTCTTTTGTTAGGCGGTTCCTCAAGCGATTTTTGATGTTATGACCTGGATTCAACGAGAAATAAGCCTCCCCGCTTTTCCGCAAGGCTGTCACCAAATCACCCGGGAGATTGTCGACGCATTGCCCGAATTAAAGCAGGTCAAAGTCGGCCTGCTCCATCTTTTCTTGCAGCACACCTCCGCCTCGCTGACGCTCAACGAGAATGCCGACCCGGATGTCCCCCGCGATTTGGAGCGGCTTTTGGGAACGTTGGCCAGCGAATCGTTTCCCTATCGGCATACGATTGAAGGGCCCGATGATATGCCGGCCCACGCCAAGACCTCGTTGACCGATTCGGGGTTGACCATTCCGATTGGAGGGGGTGCGTTGAAGCTGGGGACTTGGCAGGGAATTTTCCTTTGGGAACACCGTCGCGCGGGCGGTTCTCGACGTTTAATCCTTACGATTCAAGGCGAATCTTTTTAGACGGCTCTTTGCCCGAATTGCAACACGATAACCGGCTTGTAACACGACAAACCGTCCGGTCGAGCGGCTTCTCTTTTTTCGCCAGGGCCGATTCACTTGCGAAAGCGGCAGTAGTAAAGCAAGGCGACAAAGTCGTAAGCGGCGTGGGCGGTGATCGGAACCAGTAGATTGTCGGTCGCCAGCCAGATGCCGCCCAGGTAAAGCCCGATAAGCGTGGCCAGCAAAAAGTAGGTCTTCGTCAGCATATGGGCCAAGCCGAACAGGGCCGAGGCCAGGGCCAGCCCGACCCAGATTCCGGTTTCGCCGCCGATTGATTGGGCAATCCAGGTCTGCAGCAAACCGCGAAAAAGCAATTCTTCTCCGATTCCGGCCACGAGGCACAACGCGGCCAGCTCGAACAGATTGGCGCCGCGAAACATCGGGACAATCGTTTCTTCGACCAATTCGGCGACCCGTCGTAGCGGACGCCAAGGAGCGCGAAGGCAGGCGAAAAAGAGTCCCAACATCGGAACCGTGGCGGCCAGCCCCAGCAGCAACCCGTGGAGATTCCACTGGAAGGTCGATGCGGGAGAGATCAGCAGCCATCGACCGATCACGACGGCGACCACCGCCAGAAGCCCTTCGAAAACGGTACCGACCAGAACATAGGACGTGGCACTGGTCGGCCGTGGCGCTTGCGGAGGTGTCGGGGCGTGGGGGCTTTCGCGATCGGGACGGAATTTTTCTTCGGGCGGATTCGACGGTTTGGACATCAGGACAAATTGGTTTGGTTGAGAAAAGGAGAGGAAATGTGAAAATGGTGACGGCCTCCCGGAAAAGGCGCCGGTTTCTCCCACGATTGTCCGCCCCACGGGGAGAATGCTTCGATTCCTGTAAGGAAAATGCCTTTTGGTGGCCGATTCAGATTCCGGGAAAAAGAAACTTGGCTTTAAGTTGACCAGATTTCTTTTTTCTTGTCAAGAAACCGGTTAAAATCAAGGAGTGACGCGGGAGCGGTCGACGATTGGGTTTTTCATTGATGTCGGTCTTTTTCGTTTCTTGGCTTCAAGCCGCGATGTCTCTTGTCCCGTAAAAAAATCACCGGAGCCTGTTTGACGATGCGCGAAGATCTTGCTTCAAAAGAACTCGTCGAAATCCCTCTCGTCGGCGATCTGACCGACCATGAATCGGAGCTGGCGGAAAAGTTACTCGAAGTGGAACCGGGGGGAGAGTGTCTTCTCTGGTTCGACTCGCTCGGCGGTAGCGCGTATGCGGCGATCGCCCTGGCGTCGATCATTCAATTGCGAGGGATTCGGGCCACCGGCATCGTCGTCGGGGAATGTACTTCGGCCGCTCTGTGGCCGTTTGCGGCGTGCCGACGTCGTTTGGTCACGCCCATGAGTATTTTCCTTTTCCATCCGATGAAGTGGCAAAGTGAAGAGAATGTTGCCCGGGTCGAGGCGGCCGAGTGGGCCCGTCATTTCGATCATCTCGAAGGCGAAATGGACAGTTTTTTGGCCGACCTGTTTGAGATCCCGATGATGAAAATTCAAGCCTGGTCGCATCCGGGCCGTTATTTGACCGGGCCGGAAATGGTCGAGGCCGGGTTGGCCGAGCTGGTCCCCTGGAAACAACTCGACGAATTCAGACGTGGATAGCAGCCCGTTGAAAACGGTGCAAAAGTCTGTTCCGGCGGTGGGGCCCAGTTTATAATGAAGTGAGGAAAGGACCGGTTTTCCTTTCGGTAGTTTTTCTTTTTTTGTATCCTTTCATGACCAAACGCCAATCTCATCGACGCGATTTTTTGACCGGGAAAGCGGCCCGCGATTCGTTGGCCGACGCCGTGGAGGGACGTTTGCCCGAGGACACGCCCAAGGCGGCGGCTCCTTTCGATCCGGACCGTTGCCCGACGGCCCGTCCGGGCTATGTCATCCGGGTCAGCCGTGAGGCGATGGCCTGCACGTTCGAACTGCTCTTGAACGCGGGACAGTACGAGGGGGCGATCGATACGGCGATGCAGACATTGGAAATCGTCGACGAGGTGGAGGACCAGCTTTCCGTCTTTCGGCCGACCAGCGATATCAGCTATCTCAATGAGTCGGCGGCCGACGGTCCGGTCGAGGTCGAGGCCCGTTTGTACGGACTGCTCGAACTGTGTGAGCGAATCTATCGCGAAACCGAAGGGGCCTTTGACCCGACGTCGACTCCCTTGTCGGAAGTCTGGGGGTTTTCACGTCGCGAGGGCCGATTGCCGTCCGACGAGGAATTGGCCCTCGCGCTCCTGAAGGTCGGCATGGACCAGGTTGAACTGGGCGCGGACGAGCAGACGGTCCGTTATCTTCGCGACGGGATTCGGCTAAGTTTCGGTTCGATCGGCAAGGGGTACGCGCTCGATCGGTGCGTCCAACGGTTGGAAGAAAACCAGATCGAGCATTTCTTGTTACACGGCGGCTACAGTAGTGTCATCGCGCGCGGCACGCGGGCCGATCTGGCCGGAAGGCCCGGCTGGCCGGTCGGGGTCCATCATCCGTTGCGCCGCAACCAACGTCTGGGCGAGATTGTCTTGAAGGATCGGGCGCTGGCCACCTCGGGGAGCGAAAAACAGTTCTTCCGACACCAGGGGCGCCGATACAGTCATCTATTGAATCCGAAAACGGGCCGACCGGCCGACGAGCTGTTGTCGGTGACCGTCGTGGCGCCGACCGCCGCGCTGGCCGACGCGCTGGCGACCGCCTTTTTTGTCATGGGGGTCGACAAGACGTTGACTCTGGTCGAGCAATCGGACGAGTTGGCTGTTTTGATGGTCCGCCCGGCACCGGCTGGGCGGGTCGAGTTGATCGAGTCCGGATTCCAGCCGGGGCAGTGGGTCCCTTCGGTCGGCTGACCAATCAGTCTTTCTCTTCGGAAATGACCAGTTGGACCTCCCACGGTTCGATTCTCGGGATGACGAAACGGCGATATGGGCCGTCGGTGCCGTCGGCGTCAATTTTTGCTCGTTGGCCGCGGCAGTCGATCGCGGTGAGGGTCTTCTTGTCGGTTTGCAGCAAGAGTTCGACTTGTTCGGCCGGGTCGAAGTTGGCGTTGATCAGCGACAGGGCGACTTCGCCGTTTTCCGATTTTCGAATGGCCGCCGTCACCTTGTGGAACGAAGCGACATAGCCGGGCAGCCGGTCGCGGGAAAGCCACCGCATGAGGTTTTTCAGTTGGGTCGATTTCGGCACATCGTGGTGTTGGGTCCACGGGAAGTAGCCGGCGACACAGACCCGGCCGCCGAGTCGGTTTTCGAACACGCCCAGGGCACAGGGACCAAACGGTTTTTCGCCATAGTCGACCAGCATGGAAAGCGACTGGGCCCCTTTGGCAGTCGGACGGAACAGGCGGGCCGGGGTCCGGAAGAACGATTGACGCGAGTCGCAGTGTCGTCCGGCGTACGGGCCGTTGAGCGGATGGTCGAGCAGCTTTTCGACCGCGTCCACTCGAATCGTCTCGGCCGGTTCGAACCCGGTCAGCTCCCCGAAACCACGCCGGTTGAGGATCGCCAGTGCGGGGGAGTCGAGATAAACTCCTTCGGCCAAAATCTGGCGAATTTGATCGTCCGAAAAGGCGTGGACCATATTGCCCGAGAGGTACCGGACCGTCGCTTGGGCCGGATCATAGGCGACCGGGATGCCGACCTCGAAGAGTTGATTGGCCGGGCCATCCAAAAAGGAGGCGATCCCGTACCATCTTCCACCGCCCGGGTCGGAGACGGCCGCCGCGTCTCGGTTCCACGCCGGGCTGATGCCGACCAGCGGTTTTCGGCCGAGGTGCCGGGCCATCAAATCGTAAAACGGCCGGTTTTGGTGAATCCCCGCGACAAGCGGTTCGAACCCATCCAGCGGATCTTCGGTTAACCAGAGGACGTTGAACGCCGCGCCGGTGCATCCGGAAGCCAGATAGCAGGCCGCCTCGAACGTGTTCATTTTGACCGATTTTCGAAGTCGTTGGTACGGGAAATTTTCGATCTCCGACTGGATCGAGACGACCCAAGGCGGAAGGGTCGAGACCTGACGGCCGATCGCGTGCATTTTTTGCAGCGCGCCGGGAGTCGACTGGTCGTTGTAAAACCCGCCGCCCGGGCGCCACCAGACGGGCGTACCGTTTTTCCCGGCGAGTGTCTTGGCCCAGTTGGCAAAGTCGTACCCTTCGTAAAAACGATCCCCCGTCATGAAGCCAAGCGGCATTTTGGGCCGGAGGCGGTGGACCGTTTTTTCCGCCAAGGCCAACACGCCGTCGATCGTTTCCCGATTGTGCGCGAGCCATTGCTTTCGCAGGGCAAAACGCTCGGTTTCGTCGTCGTTGACAAACGCCTTGCAAAGCGATTCCCGGGTGTATTGCTTCCCGGTCCGCTTGGCGAATCGTTTCAGGCAGTGCTCGCAAAAACATCCACGACCGCCGCCGTGGCCGAAGCGGATATCGTCGTCCAGCCAGATATAATCCGGGTTGGCCTCGGCGGTCAGTTCATAGAGCCGGACGATATAGTGGTGGTATTTCGGATCGTTCGGGCAGAAGACGCCGTGGCACGGTTTGCCGTTTTGATCAATCATAGGGGTATAATCCCCTTGGAGCGAACGGTCGAGGTCTTCGCTATGGTGGCCGATTGTCGTCAGGACGTTGATCCCCGTCCGGTAGCCCAATTTTCGGACCGCTTCCATCCGTCGTTTCAAGATTTTGCAGCGACGTTCCACTTCCTCCAGGGGAATGACCGCGTGGGTGACACTGTGAAAGAAGGTGATTTCGTCGGTCACCCCCTTGTGACGTTCGAACAGGGCCAGCAGCTCTTTGAATCGGGCGTCCGACTCCCATTGGCCGACCCCGATCCGAAACGAGACAAACGCCTTCGAGGGGTTTTGGTTTTTTTGGGGATGGGCGTCGCCCGATTCGGCCGAGGCGCCTCTATTCGCGACGATGCCGCAAAACAACAAAACCATCAGCAATAAAAACGGGCGGTGAGTCGATTTCATCGTGGGTCACTCGTGGAGGAAAAGATAAGGGATTTTTTTGAAAGGGAAATAACAGACCCTATTGTAAACGAGGCTCGCCCGGTTCTCAATCGGGTTTTTCTGAACCGTTTTTGACCGTGAACGGCCCGGTTTGATTTTCGTCATTGTTGGACAGAGGGGGGGAGCCTGCTGGCATGGACGCTTGGAAAGGGGTATGATGAACCTCTTTCGAACCGACGTTGGTCGGATACCCTTTCCCCCCGCGTTTTCTTCCGATGACCGACTACGAAGCAAATCATCCTGATCGTGGACAACTCGTTTTTCTCGGAACCGGCACCTCGCACGGCGTTCCGGTGATCGGTTGTCCGTGCCCGGTTTGCACGAGCGAGCTTCCCGAAAACCAAAGGACCCGTAGTAGTGTGGTTCTCGCGTTGCCGGAGGGAAATCTGTTGATCGATACGGCGCCCGAGTTGCGGCTGCAACTGGTTCGTGAGCGAATCGGACGGATCGACGCGGTTTGCTACACGCACGAACATGCCGACCATCTCAACGGGCTCGACGACCTGCGGATTTTTCCTTACTTTTTGAAGCACGATTTGCCGGTCTATTGTGACGAGACGGTCGAGCGGCGGATTCGAACCGTTTTCGATTACGCGTTTAACCCGGCCTTCCGTAAAATTCCCGCCGGCGGTGTTCCCCGCTTGGAATTGCATCGGATCGAGCCGTATCGGCCATTTGAAGTGCTCGGAGCGACGATCGTGCCGATCCGACAGTTACACGGGAGGTTCGAAACGCTCGGGTTTCGGATCGGGCCGTTTGCCTATTGCACGGACGTGAAAAAAATCCCGCCGGAGAGCCAACCGTATCTCGAAGGGGTCGAGACGCTGGTCTTGGGCTGTTTGCGTCACGAGCCGCACGAAACGCACATGAATCTCGAAGAGGCGCTGGAGGTGGTCGACCGTTTTCGTCCCAAGCGGACGTTTTTTACCCATATTAGTCATCGTTTTGAGCATCGGCGGATCAGTCGCGAGCTGCCCACAGGGGTCGAGTTGGCTTACGACGGATTGCGCGTCGACGTTGACTTGTAACCGGCTTTCGCAAAAAGAGCAAATTTTTACGGGCTGAAAGAGCGATCTGATGGGACCGCTCTTGTTTTTTGCGCTCTTGGAAACAGGGAATGGAGGTATCTTGCCTATTTTAACTAGGTCACTTTTTCAAAAAACGTTAGAATGCCCGTTCGTTTGAACCGGTAACTGCTTTTTGCCATTACAAGGCCCTAGAGCGGTTTTCATGCAAGTGGAGCGTCACACCGGCCACTGGGAGAGATCTCCTGTTTGCCTAAGTGTTCGTGGTGGAATGGGTTTTGTTTTTCCATTCCCCTATCGTTTGCAAGGAACCCGCCATACCTAAGTGGAATGCGATATAATAATGTCGAAGAAATCGCGAAAACAGAAAAAACGTTCTTTTTCCGACGAGCCCTCTCCGGTGGAGTCCTCCCCGGTTGAAAGAGACGATCGCGATCATGGGGAACCTTCCCCGAACGAAAAATCTCCTTCGCGCGATCCGTCGTCAAAAGAACCGGAACCGGCCAAAAAGGGTTGGGGGAAACGGTTGGTTCTGTTGGCCGTCGCGTTGCTTTTGATCGTCTGGGCGCTGCCGATTCTGGTGGCCCATACCCCGTTGGCCGGTTGGGCCGTTAATCGGGCGACCGGAAAGCTCAACGGCGAGATCCAATTCGAGCAAGTTTCGTTGGGCTGGTTTTCGCCGGTCCAGGTCGAGAAAGTTCGCGTTCTCGACGAGAAGGGCCAGCCGGTCGTTGAAATGGACGCGATCAAGGGGGACCGTTCGTTGTTCGCCTTGGCGACCGATTTGAGTTGCTTGGGCACGTTTCGTCTGATCAAGCCGGTCATTCGAGTCGAGTTGCGTGAGGACGGACAAACCAATCTGGAAACGGTTCTTGAAGAATATCTTGTCACGACGGACGAGTCGACTGAGCCGTTTTCGGTCCAGATCGAGTTGGTCGACGGGAAGTTGAACCTCGAAGACCTTGCGACCGGGCAGAAGACGCTGATCGACCAGTTCAATCTCGACGCGAAATTGCCCGACGCGTCGGATCTGTCGACCCGTTTGACAACTTCCGGAACGATCCTCGATAAAAAAACGCCGGGCCGATTCGAGGTCGAAGCGGAGGTGGCCCAGTCGGGTCAGGTCACGATGACCGTCGAGCAGATCGCACTGGAAAATTTCGCGGCTTTGCTGAAACGGTTTCTGCCCGAGTGGAAGCTGGCCGGGCGTCTGAACACCGAGCTGAAATGCCATTGGGACGATCGCGGGCCGTTGGATTCGCTGGTCGCCGAGGCCACGCTTCAAACCGAATCGCTGATCGTCCAAAACCGCCTTCTCGGCCCCGAACCGGTTCCGTTGGGAATCGTCCAGGCCCAACTGAAGGCGCATCGGGAAACGGGTAAAACGGTCGTCGACCAGGCGGATGTGACGTCGGTGATCGCTCAGATTAATCTCGACGGCAAGCTCGAACTGGACGACGGAAAGCACGAAGAGCAGATCAAGACGTTTTTGAATCAGGAGTTCAAGGTAGTCGGTCACGTCGACCTGGCGCAAGTCGCCCGTTTGATGCCGAAAATGCTCCGGCTACAGGATCAGACGACCGTCAGCAAGGGAGATTTGAACCTGTTGTTGGAAAGCCGTCGACAGCCGTCGGGCCAGATGGCTTATCGCGGGCAGCTTCGGACCAGTGACTTGACGGCCTCGCGTCGGGGGCGTGAACTGATCTGGCAAAAGCCGATCGTCGTCAGCGTTGAAGCCAGTCGCAAGGACGGGCAGGTGGTGTTGGACCATTTGGGCTGTGATTCGGAATTTTTGAACATCCGCGCTCAAGGGCGTCACGGCCACTTGAAGGCGTCGGTCGAGTTCGACTTGGCCAAGTTGGATCACCAACTCGACGCGTTCGTCACGCTCGACGGGATCTCGATGTCGGGGAACGGCTGGCTCCGCTTGGTTTGGGATCAAGACGACCAGGGAAAATTCCACCTTCGAAACGATGCGACGGTCCGCGATTGGCGGCTGAGTCTGGTTCCGAACCGTCCGTGGACCGAACGTAGTTTGACGCTTGGCATGAAGGCCGACGGACGGTGGTCGCCCGAAAAAAGGGTGCTTCGACTTGACGCGGCCGAGGCCGAGTTGATCGCCGGGACCGAGGAACTTCGGTTGAAGCTCAAGAACCCGGTCGAAGGGCAGCCGGATCGAATCGTTTGGCCGATCGGCCTCGAAGCCCAGGGGCAAATGGCCAGTTGGTCCCAGCGAGCGCACGCCTGGAACTTGTTGGAAACGTGGGCTGCCGACGGCGCGTATCAGATCCGGGCCGATACCCTTTTGGCGGCCGATCAGGTCGAAATCCGCGGCGGCCAAGTGATCGTCCAGCAGTTCCAATTGCGAGGCCCGGATTTGTCGCTGTATGAACCGTCGGTGGAAGGAAATCTGGATGGGCGATATCGAATTGCCGAACGTCGGCTCCTGGTTGATCGGGCTTTGGCCAAAACGGGCGGGCTGTATCTCTTGCTCAGTGGGCTTTTGGTTGGCGTCCCGGAAAACGGTCCCATGGAGTTGGCCGGAGCGGTCGAATACCAAGGGGCGATCCCGTCGGTCTTGGCGTGGTTTCCCCAGTATCGGGAGACGCTCGCGCGAAAATTGGGCGGGTGGTTTTCCGGCAAGGCTCAGTTGAAGCAGATCGGGGCGACGACCCAAGGCCAACTCGAAACGACGATTCACAACGGGACCTATCAGACCGACTCGGGAAAACAGGTCCACGAGCCGGAAATCCGCTTGAACGCCGGAGGGACATTTGACCAGGCGAAAAAGCTTCTCACGCTCGACAAGTTTCAACTGCACAGTTCGGGGGTCTCGGCCGAAGGGAAAGGGGATCTCCACGAGGCCGACTCGCAAACGGTGGGACGTTTCGACGGAAAAATCGACTACGACACGGCCGCGTTGGTCAAGCTGGCCCGACCGTTTATTGGCGGCGGCGTCGCCTTTCGCGGCAACGGGAGTCGACCGCTCGAATTGGCCGGTCCGCTCGATCCGAAATTGCTGAGCGCCTCGGGAGGGGCCGACTGGGCGGAAGCATACGTCTACGGTTTTCGGCTGGGACCGGGCAAGGTTGACGCGACGCTCAAAGACGGGCTTTTGCAGTTCGCTCCGATCGATCCGAAGGTCGGCGAGGGAAAACTTTATCTGGTTCCTCGCGTGGACCTGAGGCCGGAAAAGGCCATTCTGGAAGTCGAGCCGGGCAAGTTGATCGATCGGGTCCGAATCGATCCGGCGATGTGCGCCCACTTCCTCCAATATATCGCTCCGATTCTGGCCGGCGTGGCCGAAGCGGACGGGACCTTTTCGCTCGAACTGGACCAATGTCGTATCCCGGTCGAGAATCCGGCGGCAGGGCAGTTCAAAGGAAAACTCCTCATCCACGCGGTTCGTGTCGGGGTCGGGCCGATGCTTCGCGAGCTGGTCGTCGTCCTTTCGGAAGTCAAAGCGGCCGAGTTGAAAAAGGAGTCGGTCGTCCCTTTTCAGATGGCCAATGGCCGCATCTATCATGAGAATCTCGAACTGGTCTTCCCCGATATGACGATTCGCACCCACGGTTGGGTCGGTCTGGACAAGTCGGTCTCGTTGGTCGCCCAGATGCCGGTTCCGCCGAAATGGCTGGCCCAGGTGGGCGGCTCACTGAAGACGAGCCTCCAACAACAGACGCTCCAGATCCCGATCACAGGCACGCTGGACCGGCCCCAATTGGACCGCCGACGACTGGACCAGTACAGCCAACAATTTCTCCAAAGGGCGGCCGGAAACGTCTTGCAGGAAGAAGTCGATCGGCAGTTGAATCGGCTCTTCCAACCGAAAAAATAACCGCTTATCGGTTCACGACAAGATGGTTTCTCCCTTCTGCCCTTCTGCCGAAAAACACGTGTCGACATGAATTACCCGAAAGTGTTTCGCGTTCGCCAGCATTTCGACTCGACCCGATTGGACGACGTTGCGGCAACCGTGCGTCGTGAGTTGGAATCGCTCGATCTGCAAGAACAGGTGCGTCCCGGGCAATCGGTCGCCGTGCCGGTCGGAAGCCGGGGAATCGCAAATCTGGCGGAAATCACCCGGGCGATTGTCGATTATTTTCAGTCGATTGGTGCGCGGCCTTTTATCGTTCCGGCGATGGGTTCCCACGGCAGTTCGACCGCAGAAGGGCAACGGGCCGTTCTCGAGTCGTACGGCGTCACCGAAGCGTCGGTCGGTTGTCCGATCCGCTCCTGTGTCGAAACGGTCGTCCTCGGTCGCACGCCGCAAGGGTTCGACATCCATTTCGACCGAATCGCCTATGAAGCGGACCATCGTTTTCTTTTCAACCGGATCAAGCCGCACACGAGTTTTACCGGCTCGGTCGAAAGCGGGCTGATGAAAATGCTGCTGATCGGCCTGGGCAATCCGGAAGGGGCGCGGACCTATCACCGGGCGATCCGCCAGTTCACGTTCGACGAAATCATTCGAGGGACCGCCCCGCTGGTGTGGGAAAAGTGTCCCGTGTTGGGCGGGCTGGCGATTGTCGAAAACGCCTACGACGAAACGATGCTTTTAAAAGGGGTCCGCCCCGAGGCGTTCGAGCCGACTGAACGGGATCTGTTGACCGTCGCCCGCGAGAATATGCCCCGGCTGCCGTTTGACACGGCCGATTTGCTTCTGATCGACCGGATCGGCAAGGATATCAGCGGGACCGGCCTCGATACGAACGTGGTCGGACGCAAAACGAACGACCATCGGGCGGCCGACGACGAGTGGCCAAAAATCGGGCGGATACTCCTTCGCGGCTTGAGCCCGGCCAGTCACGGCAACGCGATCGGGATCGGGATCGCCGAGTTCTGTCGGTCACGAGTCCTGCGCGAGGCCGATTGGGAGGCGACTCGGTTGAACGTCCTGAGTTCGGGCCGCGTTTCGGCCGCGATGGCCGCGTTGGACTACGAGACCGACCAAGATGTGCTCGACGTCGCGCTAAAAACGGTCGGCCTGGCCCCGCCCGAACAGGTCCGACTGCTCTGGATCGCCGACACGCTCCATCTGGCCGAGGTCGAGTGTGCGGAAATCTACCTGGACGAGGCTCGGAACCGGTCCGATTTGGAAATTCTGACCCCGCCGCGAAATCTGCCGTGGGACGCCGACGGAAATTTACCCGATTTGGGCTATTTTTCTTGAGACTACCTTAGGTAAGCCGAGTGTTTACCCCAGAAGAGGATGGAAAAGTGGCCTGTTATTCGTAAAAAGCGAGCGTGTTCACTTTTTCATTTTCGTAAGCTATCTCGTTTTTGGAGCTAGCCTTGACCCCCGACCGGATTTTTTCTATCCTTCGCGCTCGACTAACTGGAGGGTCCGACTGAAAATCCTCCTTTCCACTTCCTTTTCCTAGATTACGCAATCTTTCGGTAATGACATTGAACGTTCGACTTCAGCATTTCGGCGTCCTCTTTCTGGCGATCATTTTGATCGGCTGTACGCCGGTGAATAAGAAGCGGGGCCAGTCGCCGTTGCAGAAGGTCATGATGTCGCCCGACTGCGTCGCGTTGGATATCTATTACGTTCCGATGCCGGCCGGGGACGAGACGATCGAGGCCCGTTTGTGGCAAGAGTTGGACGAACAATCGATCTCCCCAGAACGGCGGATTCCGCTTTTATCCAACGGCATCCGAGTCGGACTGGCTTCCGGGTTGCTTTCGGGCCCGTTGGTCGAACTGCTTCAGATCGAAGGGAAACCGGTTTCCGACGGTAGTTTTGCTCAAGCGCCTTTGGAAAAGATCGCCGACAAACCGGGCGTGATGCACCGTCATCTCCAGTTGCATTTCGGCCGAGAGGGCGAAATCGTGGCGACGGAGTCTTGGGACGATCTGCCGTTGATCGTGGCTGATCAGAAGGGGCACGTCCATGGAAAAACCTATTTCCAAGCCCAGCCGATTTTCACGGTCGAGGTCGAGCCGGAAACGGACGGCCGGGTTCGACTCCGTCTGACGCCCGAGCTGCAATACGGTCAGGTTCGCCAACGTTGGACCGGCGGTCAGCAGTCGGCCTTACGACTTGAATCGGGTCGCGAAACCGAGACTTTCGACGAGTATGTCATCGAGTCGATTCTCGCGCCCGGCGAAATGCTTGTCGCCGGCGACAAGACGTCACAACCGGGAAGTCTGGGCTACCATTTCTTCAACGAACCGCCCACGGCCGAACCGCAACGGAAGCTGTTGATCATCCGGGTCTCGCAAACGCAGCACGACGATATCACCCAGGTTGCCGTGGTCGAAGGCGATTAAGCTTGCCTATCAGAAAAGGTCGCCGGTTCTTGTGAGCCCGAAGGTATTCAAAAAAAGAGCCGAGATCGCTTCACGATCTCAGCCCTCTTTTGAAGTTTCGCTCTTTTACTTTTACTGCTTCGACAACGCTTCCATCACTCGGTTGGTGATCGCCTGAATCAGGGCCTCTTGGTCCATCTCGCCAGTGGCGGCCGGTTGGTTTTGCACGGCGGGGGCGGTTTGCTTAAAACTGGGCGGGGTAAAGGCCTTTTGCTCGACGCCGCTGTTTTGCCAACTGCTGCGGAAGACGTCGTTGGCGCAGATGTCGCAGTTTTGCATCTCGTTCCGCGGATCGCTGATCCCCCATTCCTGCTTAAGGTTCAGAAGATCGCGGGTTTCCGGTTCGGTGAAGTAGCCGACTCGACCCAGGCCGCGGGCCAACATCAACATCCGACAGTAGGCGTCCAACACTTCGGTCCACCAGTAGGCCTTTTCGACCGTCGGTCCCCAACTGACCGTCCCGTGGTTGGCCAGGATGATGACGTTCGACTTGTTGACGAACGGCAAAATCGTGTCGGCGAAGTTTTTGCCGCCGGGGATTTCGTAACGGGCGACCGGCACTTCGCCGAGGAAAATTTCCACTTCGGGCAAGACGCACTGCGGGACCGGCTCCCGAGCGATGCCGAACGCGGTGGCGTGGGGCGGATGACAGTGGACGACCGACTTGACCTCGGGCCGCTCCTTCATGATCGCCAAGTGCAGGAGGATTTCACTGGTCCGTTTGCGTCGACCGGCAAGCTGGTTTCCTTCCATGTCGACCACGCATAGATCGTCGGGTTTCATGAACCCTTTGGTGATCAGCGTCGGCGTACAGACGATTTCGTTTTCGCTGTAGCGATAGCTGATGTTCCCGTCGTTGGCCGCCGCGAATCCTTTCTTATAAAGACGGTCTCCAATCTCGCAGATTTCTTTTTTGATTTGGTGGAGGCTAACCATCTTACTTGTTCACTCTCTTCTATGGTTTGGTGCAGTTGGGCACCGAGGTTAAAAATACGGGTTATTTCCTGGTAGCCGTCGCGTCCATCGGGGATTCGATCCGAACCGAATCGAGGATGGCCGCGATATAGGCGTCGAGGGGTTTTACGTCGGGGTGAAACGGCATGGCCGCCTCGCGTCCTTCACTGATCGCGACCAGACAACCGACATCGGCGCCGATCTCGTCGTAAGCGGTCAGCTCTTCGGACGACTCGTCTTCCCGGCCGGTCAAGTCATCCAGTGTCAGGGGCACGACCACCTTGAACCGAGCGCCCCACAACGACGGGTGCTGGCTGTTGAGCGTGACGGTGCCGACGACTTTCGCAATTCGCATGGACAGACCAACCGGGTTGGTTTTTTGGTTTTTTAAATACTTTTTTACGTCAAACGTTCGGTCAACGCCGACGGGCATTCGATCCCATCGAGGCGGGCAAACGCTTCGACCATCCGTTTCAAATGAAACTGACTCTTGCCGATCGGGTCGACCACCATCAGGTTGGCGCCGACCTCACGGACTTCTTGTTCGATCGACTCGATTCCGTCGACCGACACGGCCCGGACGCCCGGTTTTCGGTTCAACAGGCAAAGGGCGGCCGAACGGTACGCGGTCAAAATTACCCCGCGTGCCGATTGGTCGGTCAATACTTGGGCCATCCGGTCCGACGTCTCGACCAGACAACGGCTCGTTGACGCTTCGACGGCGATCCCGCTTCTGGTCAACGGCTCGGCGATCGATATCACCTCGACCGGCGTCAGGGCGGCGACCAGGGTCACCCGCGGCCCGGCGACGGACACCGGTTTGAGCGTCGTGGTCGTGTAACGAACGGCCACTTTCTTGTCTTGTAAAACCTCGCGTGCCGACGGGGTCAACACGGTTCCCGGCGAGACGACGATCTGTCGAATCCCGTCCAGCTTTCGTTCGATCTGATCGACCGTTACGACCGGCGTCGTCAGGACCAGTTCGGTCGAGTCGATCGCCCCTGATTCCACGGTGGTCGATTCGCTCGGGGCGGCTTCCATCGAAGTTGCGCAGGCCGATTCGGCCGGGTCGGCCCCTTCGAGTTGGGCGAGGACCTCTCGGACGATTCGTTCGATGTCGCTTGCGGTAAAATTCATTCGTCGGCGATTCCCAACACGGACCAGCGGACGGGCGAGTTGTCGACCCCCAACAGTTCACGGGTGAACTTGCCATCGCTGGAAATAATCACGGTTTCTCCCGGGCCCGATCCCAATCGGTCGACCGCCAACGCCGGAAAACCGTCCGGGCGCCCGTCGGCGTCAAGCGGTTGCACGACCGAAAGCTTCCATCCTTCCATCGAAGGATGCTTTACGGTCGAAACGGCGGATCCCAAAACGTGGGCGATTTGCATAGGTCGGTTTTTTCGTGGCGTCAGGGAAAGGGTAAACGCTTTTTTAAAGGGTTTTTTTAAGTCTTTTGCCAGGGGCAGCGTGGGATTTATTTGCCGAGAACCCGAAGACTCTCGACTATCGTGCAGCGACGTTCGCGGGTGAACGTCATTGGCGTGGTGATCCCTTCGCCGGTCGGTCCGGCGATTGAGTACGATCCGTACCCTTCACCACCGAGGCCCAGCCCGGCCAGGCAGGCACCGTTTTTGACGAAGATGGTCGTGTCCAACTCGCGGCCCATCTTGGTCATGTTCCGCACGTCGTTGGAATGGATGATCGCCGTGTGGCGGAAGCCGTGTTCGCTTTCCTTGGCCCGGGCGATCGCCTCGTCGACGTTCTTGCAACGAACGAACGGGACGAAGGGCATCATCTGTTCGACCGAGACGAACGGGTTGGTGTAGTCGGTTTCGCCGAAGAGCAGCTCGATTTTCGGATTGATCGTCTTGCCGATCCCGGCGGCCAGGACCGAAGCGTCTTTGCCGAGGAAATCGCGGCTGGGCACGTCGTGTCGGTCGGCCCCTTCGCCAACGGTGGTGATCGCGACTTTCGTCAGGGCGTCGACCTCCGCCGCATTGAGTCGAATCGCACCGGCCCGATCCATGGCGGCCATCATCGCGTCGAAGACCGACTCGACGACGAACACTTCCTTTTCCGAGATACACAACAGGTTGTTGTCGAACCCGCCGCCGAGGACAATGCCTTGCGCGGCCCGGTCCAGGTCGGCCGTTTCGTCGACCACGACCGGCGGGTTGCCCGGCCCGGCGACGATTGCCCGTTTGGCCTGACGCATCGCGGCCGCCGCGACACCAGGGCCCCCGGTGACCGAGATCAGGTTGATGTCCGGGTGTTGGAACAAGGCGTTGGCCGATTCGATGGTCGGCTCGGTCAGGATGCAAATCAGGTTATCGATCCCCAGGTCGTTGTAGATCGCCTCGTTGAAGCGTCGGACTCCTTCGGCGGCGACCCGTTTTCCGCCCGGATGCGGATTGACGACCAGCGTGTTACCGGAGGAGATCATCGAGATCGCGTTGCAGGTGACGGTCGGCAGCGAATGGGTCACCGGCGTGATCGCGGCAATGACACCGAACGGGGCCCGCTCGATGACGGCCAGACCGTAGTCACCACTGAAGACTTCGCTTCGCAGGAATTCGACGCCCGGCGCGGTTTCGCCGATCCCTTTTTGTTTGGCGATTTTGTGATCCAGCTTGCCGATTTTGGTCTCTTCCATCTCCATCGTGCCCAGCTCGACACACTGGTCGACCGAGATGCGGCGGATATGGTCGATCATCTTTTTTCGATCGGCAAGCGTGCGTCGCGAAAGCGCTTCGAAAGCCTCGCGGGAGGCGGCGACCGCTTCGTTGACGTCGGTGAATTGACCAAGTCGGCCCTGATAGCCGCTTCCGCCGACCGGACCGGCCACCCCGCCGGTCGCCATGCGACTGAGGACTTCGGTTACCACATTTTGGATCGTCTTTTCGTCAATTTGCATTTTCTCTATGCCTTACAAGTGGGGATGGGTGTGTGGGGTTTCGGTCCCTGCGAGGTCATACGGGTTGACTCGTGTGGGGCCGAGGCAGGTTTTTTTCTTTTCGTCAAACCTGTTGTCTCATCCGGTTGTCTTTCTTAACGGTTCGTTGAGGAGGGAAGCCGGTTTCCTCCATGTTTCAACTCGTGCCGGTCTTGTCCCCATCCTTGGAGTAGACCGATTTTTTGTCGATGTGGACCGAGTCGACGATGCCGATCACCACGGCGTCGACCGGTAACGTTTTGGTTTCGGGCGTCAGTCGAGCGCTGGAGCCTTGGACAACCAAGACTAGCTCGCCTTCACCCGCGCCGACCGTGTCGACCGCGATAAACGTCCGGCCGGTCGTCACCATGCGATCCCGGTCGGTCTCTTCCAGTCGGTACGGTTCGACGACGAGCATCTTGTGCCCGACCATCGCGTCGACCTTCTGCGTCGAGACCACCGATCCGGTCACCTTGCCGACAAACATGGGGTTTTCTCCTGATAATTTTCCAATGGCGAAACGGCAAAACGGTTTTTATGCCGCTTCTTCCTCCAAAAAGGCTTTGGCCTGTCGGGCGACGATCAGTTCTTCGTTGGTCGGGATGACCCAGATGTCGACCTGACTGTCGTCCGTGCTGATTTTCGCTTCGCCCGAAACGTTTTGGTTCGCTTCCGTGTCGAGACGAATGCCGAACCCTTCGAGGTCGCGACATACGTCCGAGCGGAACTCGTCGCGATGCTCGCCGATCCCGCCGGTGAAGACGATCGCGTCGACTCGGCCGAGTTCGACCATGTAAGCGCCCAGGTAATGACGTACGTCGGCGGCGAAAACGTCCAAGGCGATTCGCGCCCGATCGTTCCCCGCATGGGCCGCCTCGACCACATCTCGCATGTCGCCGCTGGTCCCGCTCAAGCCGGCCAGACCACTTTGGGAGCCGAGTATCTCGAGCAACTCTTCGAACGATTGGCCCGTCTGCTCCATGACCACCGGCAACACGTACGGATCGAATTGGCCGACCCGGTTGTTGTGGGGCAAGCCGCTTTGCGGGCTCATCCCGAAACTGTTGGCCACGCTCTGGCCGTCGCGGATCGCACAGATCGAACTCGATCCGCCCAAGTGGCACGAGATGATCCGAAGATCGTCACGTCCGGCGAGCTCGGCCGTCCGAACCGAGATATACCGGTGGCTGGCACCGTGGAACCCCCATCGTTTAACCAGATACTTTTCGGCCCATTCGAACGGGACGGCATAGTACCGATTGCGATCGGGGATCGTCTGGTGGAAGCCGGTTTCAAAGGCGGCCACCAACGGGATCTGGGGGAACTGCTCGGCCAGCCGACGCATTGCCGCAATGTACGGCGGGTTGTGGGCCGGGGCGATCGGATTCATCTTTTCCATCTCGTCAAGCAGCCCGGTCGTAACGCGCTGGACGCCGCTGAACCGCCCGCCGTGAACCGCCTTGAAGGCGAACGCGGCCACTTCGCTTGCGTCGGCCAGACAACCGATTTCCGGATCGGTCAACTGGGCCAAACACTGGCGAACCGCCTCGGCATGGTCGGGCACGGCCAAAATCTTTTCCTGTTTATTCGATCCGATTTCGACCGTCGCACGGCTTTCGGGCGAACCAATGCGCTCGATGCCGCCGCGGGCCAGTTGCCGTTCGTCTTCCATGTCGAGCAGACGATATTTAAAACTCGTCGACCCGAGGTTGGCGACCAAGATTTTCATGATCCGTCGTTCTCCCTCGTTTTCGTACTTCCGTGAACGTCTCCCGTCACACGCAATGGAATCGTCGATGACCCTTTTGGTGTGCGGGAATCCTGATCCGCTTGCGTTGCGCAGTGCCCGAGGAATCTCGCGATTCGCTCACGCGAAGACCTCGTCTGGCAGTCCTATCCGTTTTCACGGCGACGGGGTTAGCTCAAGTACGCTTCGAACAGACCGTCGGCCGGACGCGGAATAATATGGCTGGCGATCAGTTCGCCCGCTTGACTGGCCGCGTTGGCGCCCGCTTCGACCGCGGCGCGAACACTGCCGACGTCGCCGCGAACGACCGTTGTGGCCAGGCCGCCGCCGATGTCGACTCGCTTGACGATCTTGACGTTGGCCGCCTTGGCCATCGCGTCGGTTGCTTCGATCAGGGCGAGGAGTCCTTTGGTTTCCAAAAGTCCAATGGCGTCTTGCATGGTTAGCCTCTCATTGATTTGGGGTTGGGTATTCGTTTGTTTGGCGGAATCGGTTTCGCGCTTCGGGCTGGTCGACGGTTTCTCGAACGTCGGTTCCGAGGCGATCTCGCCGGGGGTGTCCGGTTCGATCACGGTCTCGACGGTCGAGCCGGTTTCGATACACGGAGCCAAAAGCGACATCAGTGCGATTCCCTAACTATTTACTCTTCGGCTTGGTGGGCGTGCCGCCGAGGTACTTCAGACAGACCTCGACATCGTCGTGCGGACGAGGAATTACCTGCACGCTGACGACTTCGCCGATCCGTCCCGCCGCGGCCGCTCCGGCGTCGGTTGCCGCTTTGACGGCCGCCACATCACCGGTCACGAACGCACTGACCATGCCGCTGCCGACCTTGTCCCAACCAAGGAACTCGACGTTGGCCGCCTTGATCATCGCGTCGGTCGCTTCGACGAGGGTAACGAACCCCTTCGTCTCGATCATACCAAGCGCTTCCATCTTTTTTGCCATAGCTGTTTCTCCCGAAATGGAAAACTTCGACTGTAAAAAATTGGTTTTTTCGAACGGCCGACTTTCGAATTCAGCCGTTCGAGGACAATCAATCCGTGAATTTTGCGATTCAAAAAAACTTACGGTTTGAAAACAATCCGTGAATTCTTTGAACAAAAAATCTTGTGGTTCAAAAAACCGTCAATCTTGACGAGTGAAGAATTTTACGGTTTAAAAAGTTCGACTTTCGTGGCATGGTCCAGATCGGCCGCGTTTCCTTCGTCGGTGTCGAGGTGGACCTCCAGTTTAAGCCCCTCGCCGGGGCGTACCAAAATATCTTCAAACGTCGTCTTGCAGGGCGATTCGACCCGCAAGCTCATCCGATCGTTTTTCTTGACGCCGAAATGAGCCGCGTCTTCCGGGCTCATGTGGGCGTGGCGTTCGGCCCGAATGACCCCCTTTTTCAGTTCGACGACCCCCTTGGGTCCGACCAACACGCAACCGGGCGTTCCGTCGAGCTCGCCACTGGCGCGGACCGGCGCATCGAGCCCCAACGAGATGCAGTCGGTGAAGGCCAGTTCGACCTGACTCTCCGGACGGGTCGGACCGAGAATCCGCACGGCCGGCAACATCCGCTTTCGTGGGCCGACGATCATGACGGTCTCTTCGGCCGCGAAAAAACCGTCTTGGTACAGGTCTTTCATCACGGTCAACGTGCGTCCTTCGCCGAAAAGGGTCTCGACATCCGCGTCGGTCAAGTGGACGTGTCGGGCCGAAATGCTGACGACCAAGTTCGGTTCGTTTGAAGGCCCGTCGGTTTGCCCAAGAACAATCTGACGGACGATCTGTTCGACAACGCTTCGGTCAAGGGGGGAAGCCGTACTCATCGATAGGAATCTCGTTGCAAAAAAATGATTGAAATATTTCGAGGAAAGGCCGTTTCGGGCCCTGTTTTTTCAGGGCAGCTTCGCCGTCGATATCGGGAAACGTTTTTGGTAAATCCGTGTGTTAGACGCTCACGTCGGCGGCCGCTTCCGCCACACAAAGGTTCACGCCCGCGTCGTCCATCTTCCGTCGCCACTCGTTCGAAATCCCCTGGTCGGTCACCAAATATTGGACCTCGTCCAGTCGGCACAAATGAGTCAGGCTCTGGTGGCCCAACTTCGTACTGTCGGCCACGACGATCACCTCGTCGGCCGCTTCCATCATGGCCCGCTCGGTCTCGACCAGAAGCAGGTTGTTATTGAAAAATCCCTCGTCGTGGATTCCCGCGACGCTGAACATCGTCTTGCGTACTTTCAAGGCGTCGATCATCGTGTCGGCCAAGGGGCCTTGGGACACACCGCTTCGGGGGCAAATGTTCCCGCCGATCAGGACCAGGTCGCTCGCCGCGTCGGCGGCAAACAGGTTGGCCACCGGCAACGAGTTGGTCACCACATGAATCCGTCGGCCGACCAACAGTCGGGCCACCTCGTAGGTTGTGCTACCCCCGTCCAAAAGGAGCGTATCGCCGTCTTCGATCAACTCGGCCGCCCGGTGGGCGATCGCCTTTTTGCGGTCCCACTGGGCCGGTTCCTGTTCGTCAAAGTGCGGCAACGAGGGCGAGGTCCCTGCGTAAAGGACACCGCCGTGGATCCGTTTCGTTTCGCCCCGGCTTTCCAGGTACTCCAGATCGCGCCGCACGGTCGATTCGGACACCTCGAGCAACTCGGTCAGTTCCGGCAGGGAGGCAAACCGCCGCTGTCGAATCGATTCGAGCAAAAGACGGCGACGTTCTTCGGCCAGCATCGTCTTGAGTTTCCGTCAGCTAAAGGGAATGGGGAGTTTCAGTTCCAGTATGGTAAGTATCCCCTCTAAAATGACAGGATTCAATCAGTTAAATGAAAGAAAGCTGTCATTTTATGTCAAAACCCCTCACTTGAGGTATATTTTGCCCATTCTGCGCAGGTTCCACTATCTAGGATAGCTCAGAAAAGGAGCCAGGGCTGACTTGGGCAGGCGGTGTCGGTTCGCGGAGAACAAGTCTGAGTTTTTTTGGCGGAAGACAGTTTAGAGGGGGGGTTACTATGGCTAGGTGAGGGGGTATTTGAGGGCGTGGGAGCCGGGTTGGGGGCAAAAACTCCGTTCAACCACCGGATACCGAGCCATAATAGTAATATCCGCAGCTTGGAACCAATCCCCGGCGGCGCATCCCAACTCCCCACAATGAGGTTGACACTCTGGACCATTATGGGGTAGTAAAGGCCGAAGCCAGTTTCAAAAAAGTGGCTATTTTGCGAGAAACGGTCCGGCAAAACCTATTGTCAAAAAACCGGGGAGACGGCGGTTTCCCCAATTATTTACGGATATCCGAGAGGTAAAACATGGAAATTATCGTCAAAGATACTTATGAGGAAATGAGCTTGGCGGCCGCGCGGGTGGTGGCCCAGGTGATCAACGGAAAGCCGGACGCCGTTTTGGGTTTTCCGACCGGCGATACCCCTTTGGGGATGTATCGTGAGCTGATCCGTCTCCACAAGGACGAAGGGCTCGATTTCTCTCACGTCACGACGTTCAACCTCGACGAGTACGTGGGGCTCGGGAAATTCCATCCCCAGAGCTACCACTATTACATGCACGAGAATTTCTTCAAGCAGATCAATGTTTTAAAGCAAAACCGTCATATTCCCTCGGGCACGACCGACAATTACAAGGCGTTTTGCGAGTGGTATGAGCGGCGGATTACCGAGGTCGGCGGGATTGATCTTCAGGTTTTGGGGATCGGGACCGACGGCCATATCGCGTTCAACGAACCGGGCAGTTCGCTCGGCTCGCGGACGCGGATCAAAACCCTTTCGAAGCAAACGCTCGACGAAAACGCCCCCTATTTCGACGATTCGGTCGAAGGGGTCCCGATTTACGCGATCACGATGGGGGTCGGGACGATTCTCGAGTCGCGTCGCACGCTCCTTTTGGCCAATGGCCGAGAGAAATCGAGCCCGGTCGCCGCGGCAATCGAGGGGCCGGTCACCAGCATGGTCACCGGGAGCGCCCTACAATTACACAGAGACGCGATGTGCATTATCGAGCGTGAAGCGGCTTCGAAGCTCGAACGACTCGACTATTACCAGTGGGTCCAAGAGAACATGCCCGGCGCCCCTTGAGCCTTTCAATAGGCTGCAAAGCAAACCCTAGAGGAACCATCCACCAATGCGACTGATTCTCTTCGATCTGCAGAACGAAAAGCGGCAGCATTTCTATCCCGTGGCCCTGAATCGGCCCGTGTGGGAGTTGCGTTGCGGGATGACGTCGCTCGGGGACAAGTTGGTCGGTCGGCTCGGTTCGAAGGAGAACGGTTGCACCGAGATCGCCTGTTTCGTTCCGCCCCATCTGGCCGAAACCTATCGGCTGCGAACCGAATGGTCGGTGAACGATCCGACCATGTTGCTTGGCGACGATCTGTTGTTGGTTTCCGGCCGGGTACGCGGCGATCGGCTTGAAATCGATCCGACCGGACCCAGCGCGATCAAGTTTGACGATCAGGGGGAATGCCTTCTGATTCGGGTGTCGGCCGACGACTTGAACAAACTCGACACCACATCGCTTGACGGGTTTATCACCTCGGCGATGAAGCAGTTTCCGCCGTTGGAAGCACCGGTTCCGGCCTGGAACTATATCTGGGACTTGATTCTCGCCAACCCGGATCAGTTGACCAGCGATTTTGCGGCGCTGGGTCGTTCGGGGATCGAGGGCCATATCGAAGAGCCGCTGGCCATCCGAGGCAATCGAAACGACGTCTATATCGGGCGCGGGGCCAAAATTCATCCGATGGTCGTGCTCGACGCCGAAAACGGGCCGATCTATCTCGACGACGAGGTCGAGGTCCATCCGTTCACTCGGATCGAAGGTCCTTGCTACGTCGGCCGCGGTTCGATCCTTTTGGGGGCCAAATGTCGCGAAGGCAACTCGATCGGCCCGGTCTGTCGGATCGGCGGCGAGGTCGAGGAGTCGATCATTCAGGGCTATTCGAACAAGTACCACGACGGTTTCCTTGGTCACGCCTACTTGGGCGAATGGGTCAATCTCGGGGCCCAGACGACCAACAGCGACTTGAAAAGCGACTACTCGAACGTCTCGATGACCCTGGACGGGCGGAATCGGATCGACACCGGTTCGACCAAGGTAGGCTCGTTGGTCGGCGATCATTCGAAGGCGTCGATCGGCTGTCTGTTCAACACCGGCGCCTATGTCGGGGCGATGACACTGATCACGACCTCGGGCACGTTGCTGCCGAAATTCATCCCGAGCTTCCTGTGGTTGATCAACGGCCTCGCGACCAAGGGGTACGGTCGTCAGCGACTTTTCGAGACGGCCGCACGCGCCATGGCCCGACGGGGCTGCCGGTGGACCGAGGCGGACGAGCGGATGTGGGAGGAAATCTACCAGATGACCGCCCCCCTTCGAGAGACCTTTCTTGAGCGGGGTCGTCGCGAAACGGTTGCGCAAGCCTAGAAGGGGGCCCTGGTTCGGATATCAAAGCTCCAACTTCGGCCCCATCCCCTCGGCTTCCCAAACGGGCCGAATCTTATTAAAACGTAAGGAGTGATTGAGGCGGCTCGCCCGTCTTATCCGTGCAATATTTAAGATCGCTACCAAAGTCGTTCGGCTGATTTTCACCGTCGTCTTTTCCGATCTTTGAAGAAGGGCCCCGTTGTGACGTGACGTTTTTTAGCTTTATGTCACTTTCCTTCTCCCTCAAGAAAAAACCGATCGTCCCGAGGAGCCAGTCCGATGTCGAGTGTCGAAGAACGGGTCAAGCAGATCACCGCTCGCGTGTTGCGTTTGGACCCTAACGCGGTCGAACTTGAGGACCATTTCTACGAAGACCTAGGTGGCGAGAGTATCCAGTCGGTCGAACTTTTCACCCGATTGGAAGGAGAGTTTGGGGTCGAACTCGATGAGAATGAATCGGCGACGGCCCAGTATGTGGCCGATCTGGTCCGGATGGTCGACGAGGCGAAACCCCGTTTGGATTGTCCAAGAAGATAAGCCAAGCTTATTGTTTTGAGGAAATATCCCCAAGGAGGGAGGGACTCAAGAGCGAAAGGTTCCTATCCTTCCCTTTTTGACGCCCGTACTTAACACGGATCGCTGGCTGTGTTATCATTCGGCTTTGTGAACCGTCCTTATTTTTTCCATGATCCGAAAAGGCAAACAGAAAAAAATGGAAAAGCGCGTCTACAATTTCGCCGCCGGTCCGGCGGTGCTCCCGTTGTCGGTTTTGGAACAAGCCCAACGTGATTTGGTCTGTCTTCCCGGTTGCGGAATGTCGATCATGGAGATGAGTCACCGGTCGGCCCCGTTCACCGAAGTCATCGAATCGACCGAAGCGAATCTTCGTAAACTGCTTTCGATTCCGGACAACTATCGCGTGCTCTTTTTGCAGGGCGGTGCCCAGTTGCAGTTCGCCATGGCGCCGATGAATATCCTTCGCGGGACCGGCAAAACGGCCGACTATGTCCTGACCGGGACCTGGGGCAAAAAGGCGATGGGCCAGGCTAAGACCCAAGGGCCCGTTCGCGTCGCGTGGGACGGTGGGGACGAGAACTACTCGCGGATTCCCAAAGCCGACGAGCTCGACCTCAACCCCGAGGCGGCCTACGTCCACGTTACCTCGAACGAAACGATCCAGGGCGTCCAGTTCCCGACCGAATTGGAAGCGGGCAACGTCCCGCTGTTGTGCGATTCGTCGTCCGACTTGCTCTGGAAGCCGGTCGATATTCAGAAGTACGGCATCCTTTACGCCTGTGCACAAAAGAACGTCGGCCCGGCCGGCGTGACGATCGTCATCATCCGTGATGACTTGGTCGAAATGAGTGCCGACGACCTGCCGGTCATGCTCAATTACAAGAAACTCTCCGACGCCAAGTCGTTGTTGAACACGCCGCCCTGCTTCGCCATTTACATGGTCAAGCTGGTCACCGAATGGTTGTTGAACGAGGTCGGCGGGCTCGACAAGATGCACGAGCTCAACCAGAAGAAGGCCCAGTTGCTCTATGACGTCATCGACAGCTCCGGCGGTTTCTACCTTGGCCACGCCAAGCCCGAATGCCGTTCGCTGATGAACGTCCCGTTCCGGATGCAGACCGACGAGCTCGACAAGCAATTTATGGACGGAGCGGCCGAACAAAATCTCGTCACGCTCAAGGGCCACCGCAGCGTCGGCGGTTTCCGCGCGTCGATCTACAACGCCATGCCGCTCGAAGGCGTCCAACTCCTGGCCGACTTCATGCAAGATTTCCAGAAGAAGCACGGCTAAATAGTTATTGGTAAAATAGTAAATAGAGAAAGAACGATGAGGAATGGCTCCTTGTCGTTCTTTCTTTTTTTCTTGGTAAGGGGGCCTTTTCCCCAATTCGTCCCCCGGGCTACGCGGGTTTTTTTATTGAGCCTTGTATGAAAGTGATCCGAGGGCTCCCGGCGAGGTGCCCGGTTTCTCAGAAGAAACCTGAAATTCAGGGGCTTACTTCTTTTGTGGATATCAAAAAAATCTGGTAGAATGACGTGTGATGAATAGCCTATTTGACGCCCAGGAAAACGAAAACCGTCGGGCCTTTGCGCCGCTGGCGGTGCGGATGCGCCCGCGAACGCTTGAGGAGTTTGTCGGCCAGGAGCATTTTCTTGGGCCGGGTAAACTGCTGCGCCGTCTGTTGGAGGCCGACCGGCTCGGGTCGTTGATCTTTTACGGGCCGCCGGGGACTGGGAAAACGACCTTGGCCCGACTGTTGGCCTCGGCCGGGAAGAACGCTTTTGTACAGCTAAGCGCCGTCACGAGCGGGGTCAAGGAACTTCGCGCGGTGTTGGACGAGGCGCGGGAGAGGCTGGGGGTCGATCGACATCGGACGTTGTTGTTTATCGACGAGATCCACCGGTTCAATAAGATGCAGCAGGACGTCCTTCTCCACGACGTCGAGGACGGCATCGTTGTTCTGGTCGGGGCGACGACCGAGAACCCGTTCTTTACGATCAACAACGCGCTGGTCAGCCGATCGCGGGTCTTTCAGTTCGAACCGCTTACGAGCCAACAGATCAAGGAACTGCTCAACCGGGCGTTGGCCGATGAGAAGCGGGGGCTGGGCCAGTTCGAGGTCGAGATGGACAACGCGGCGCTGGACTTTCTGGTCGAGACGAGCGACGGCGACGCGCGGCGGGCCCTTTCGTCGTTGGAGATCGGCGTCCTGTCGACCAACGCCTCGCCGGTCAAGTTTACACGCCAATTGGCCGAGGAGTCGGTCCAGCGCAAGATGGTCGCCTACGACCGGGACGGCGACACGCACTACGATACGATCAGCGCGTTGATCAAGAGCATTCGCGGGAGCGATCCGGACGCGGCCCTGTACTGGTTGGCCCGGATGCTCGAAGGGGGTGAGGACGTCCGATTTCTGGCCCGCCGTTTGGTCATCCTGGCCAGCGAGGACGTGGGCAACGCCAGTCCGGGCGCGCTTGGGATGGCGGTCGCGGCGGCCCAGGCGTGCGAGATCGTCGGGTTGCCCGAGTGTCAACTGACCCTCGCCCAGGCGGTCACTTACTTGGCTTGTGCCCACAAATCCAACGCGGCCACCGTCGGGATCAACGAAGCGCGGCGAGACGTCCGCGAAGGACGGATTCTGCCGGTGCCGGTCGTGCTTCGCGACAGTCATTATTCCGGAGCCAAGCAGCTTGGCCACGGCGAGGGGTATCAATATTCCCACAACGAGGCCGACGGGATCGCCGCCCAAGATTATCTCGGCATCGACCGGGAATATTACCGTCCGGTCGATCGGGGGTACGAAGCCGATCTGAAAAAACGGCTCGATTTGATCCGCGCGAAGCTGCGAAAAGCAAAGACGCCCCCCGAGCAAAAGTGATAAGGCGAAACGGTGCGCCATCCATATTTCCGAGGTTGCCCCTTCTCCTAGGGCAAAAGACTCGCGATCGGCGCGGCGAGCGATTATAATAAACCGTTATGATCAACTCGAAAAAACACCCACCACAAAATATCCCGCCAGAAAATGGACCGCTTTCCCGGCGTGAAATGCTTCTTGGCGGCTTGTCCGGCCTGACCGCGATGGGACTCGGCACGAGTTGCCTCACGCAACCAGTCTATGCTGTCGAACCGTCATTGCCGGGAAAGCGTTTTCGCTATAGCCTGAACATGGCGACCATCCGAGGCCAAAAACTCTCGCCCGTCGAGGAAGTCGACATCGCCGCCGAAGCCGGGTACCAGGGAATCGAACCGTGGATCGACCGACTGCGCGAGTTCGCCGGTCAGGGTGGCTCGCTTTCCGATCTCAAAAAACGAATCGACGATCATGGACTGGTCGTCGAAAACGTGATCGGTTTTTCCCGCTGGATTTTCGACAACGACGCGGAACAACAGGTCGGGCTGGAAAAATTCGAAGCCGACATGGAACTGGCCGCTCGAATCGGCGCCACTCGGATTGCCGCTCCCCCGTCGGGTGTCACAAGTAAACGGGTCACCGACTTGGACGGCATTGCGAAAAACTACGCGGCGATACTTCGCCTGGGACAAAAGACCGGGGTCATGCCTCAAATCGAATTGTGGGGCATTTCAAAAACCCTTTGTCGTCTCGGAGAAATCGCCTACGTTCTTGCCGCAACGGGCCATCCAGAAGCGGGCGCCGTCCTGGACGTTTTTCATATCTTCAAAGGCGGATCCTCGTTTGAAGGACTCGCGGTGTTCAACGGTCGCCGGTTGCCGGTCTTTCATGTGAACGACTACCTGAGCGGTTTTACGCCCGAGCGGATCACCGATGCCGACCGGGTCATGCCGGGTGACGGGGCCGCTCCACTGACGAAGATTTTTCAAACGCTTGCGTCGATCGGTTTCGAAGGAGCCTTGTCGCTGGAGTTGTTCGGCAAGACGTTTTGGGAGCAAGATCCGAGACTGGTGGCCCGGCTGGGATTACAGAAAATGCGAGATGGCGTACAAAAAGCGTTGAGTTGATAGGCTTGATGGGATTTGATATAATTCGATATATCATTTTCCTCGAAAATCCCCACGGTTTCCCCTCCCTGATGAGAAAGGAAAGCTCCCCATGACCGAGCCCCCTTCGAACGACCTTTCCCGACGCCATTTTTTGGAACTTTCTGGTGCAGGTGCCGCTGCAATTGCCTCTGGGAGTCTGATGACCCGTGTCGGACACGCCTATCCGGCCGACTCGGACAAGACGATCCGACTCGCCGTGGTCGGCGGCGGCTTCGGCTCCCGACAGCACTGGCACGAACACCCCAACTGCGTCGTCACCGGCGTGACCGACCTGTATCCCGACCGCCGGGCCCATTTGCAAAAAACCTATAAGTGCGAAAAGGCGTACGACTCGCTCGAAACGATGATCCGCGAGGCCAAAGATGTCGACGCCGTGGCCGTCTTTTCCGGCGCGCCGGACCATGCGCGGCATATGAAGATGTGCATGGAGCGTGGCTGGCACGTCGTCACGGCGGTGCCCTCTTGCATGACGCTCGACGAGGCGGCCATGATGAAGGAGGTCAAGGAGCGAACCGGTCTGAAGTACATGCTGCACGAGACGAGCTACTACCGTCAACCGGCCATCTTCGCTCGAAACTTGTATGAATCGGGCGGGTTCGGCGAGCTTTTCTACTCGGAAGTCGAATACTACCACGACCGGGGCGATCTCGAAAAAATTCTCGGCAACAAAAAGAATCGTATCTACAACCCGGACGGGAGTCGATCCTGGCGATGGGGCATCCCGCCGATGCTCTACCCGACCCATTCGACCGGCCTGTTGACCGGGGTGACCAAGGAACGTTTCAGGCGGGTCTCGTGCCTCGGCTGGTCCGGCGCGCGGGACGAACTCAAAAACCACCCGCTGGTCGCCGACAACGTCTACGACTCGCCGTTCTGGAATATGTCGGCTCTGTTGCAGACCGACCGGGGAAATATGTGTCGCTGTAACGTCTTTTGGCTAGCGGCGGCCCATGGCGAACGGGCCCAATGGTTCGGCGACAAGGCGACGCTCTACATGCCCAAACACCGAGTCCACGAATCGGTCGAGAGCGTCCGCATGGGGGCGACCCAACGGGCAGCGATTCCGGAGTATTGGAAAACCGACATGCTGCCGCCGGCGATGCGTCACAACTCGGGCCACGACGGGTCGCACACCTTCCTCTCGGCCGAGTTCATCAACGCCCTGGTCGAAGATCGCGAACCGGCAGTCGACATTTACGAGGGCCTGGCCATGACCGTCCCGGGTATCATCGCGTTGGAGTCGGCTAAGAAAAACGGCGAGCAGTTGGAGATCCCCCAGTTCGACCCAGCCTAATTGGGGGCTTAATCCGGGGCGAAAAACGAAAAGTCTAGGGGAAATCCCCTAGTTTTTTGGTGCAATCAATGAATTCGATTCAATAGCAGGCCACTTGTCACCAGAGGGGTTTTTCTGGAGGCGGGTGGTCTTTTCTTGCCCCCCTTATTCGGGGAAAATCTTGCCCGCCCCCCGTCAACGGCTTGCGAGAAATTCTATTTTGGATATCCTAAATAGAAGGGGGTGATATCTCATCACGACAAAGGGTCCTTATTTTATCTATGAAGAAACACCCTCCCCCCCGGGGAGGTGTGACCTCTTCTCTTTGTCAAGCCTCGGTCGTCCGGATCGAAAATGGCTCTGAGATAAGATCACCGTTTGCTTTGGTGGCTCGATTTCTCTGTGGAAAGGAACCGTCGTTGTCGAATTTTGCGTATCTCGTCATCCGTGATGGGACCAAATGGTCCGACGTCCATCGACTCGTCCCTGGTGAAGCGGTTACGATCGGCCGTGCGCCGACGAATCATATCGTCATCAAAGACGATCTGTGCAGCCGCAATCACGCTGAAATTTTTCTGACGCAAAACGAGTGGGTACTCCGTGACCTGGAGAGCCGCAACGGGACGTTTGTTGGTGACCAACGGATTCGAGAAGACTGGGTTCTCAATCCGACCAACGTGATCTCCGTGGGCCGTTCTCAATTGGTCTTCGTTCATCGTCTGTCTGAAGCGTTCGACGATCCTTCGTCCCCTTCTCCGACGGTCGCGAAAACGGTCGAGCTGCCAACGTCCGATCACGTACTCGACGACGAACCGAACGTTTTAACTCCTTACGAACCGACGACGATCACTCACCGGCGTGGTCAGACCAAATATCTCGCGCCCAGTGCGATCTCGGAAGGAGAAGCGACCGATTCGACCAAGGGGAAAGCGGCGACCAAATTGTGTCGACTGGCGTTCGATCTGGCCCAGGCGCCCAATCTGGCGACGATGGCCAAATTGGCGCTGTCCGGGCTTTTCGAAAGCACTCAAACCGATACCGGTGCGATCTTGCTTTTGCCGGAGGAAGCGAAGAAATCGCTCCGTGGCGCCGATCTCGAAGTGACCACTTCCCAGAGTACGGCCAAACAGAATTACCATCCGGTGTCGCACTTTTTGGCCACGACTGTCATGCGCGAGGGGGAAGCGGTCCTGGCCCGAAACATTATGGGCGACAGCACTCTGGGTACGCGAAACTCGCGAGGTGAAATCGACGCGACCAGTGTGATCGTCGCGCCGGTTCGGCACGGAACCCAGGTTTTCGGCCTGATTCATCTTTATTCGACCTCCTCGAAAAAGGTACCCGACGCCGAAGATCTCGAGTTTACCCTCGCCGTGGCCGACACGGTTGCCGTGGCGCTGAGGAACTTGAATCAACGTCAGCAGCTGGCTGAAAACCTGACCCAGATGCAGGACGAAAATACGCAATTGCGCGAGCGATTGGGGGTCCAAAGCGAGATCGTCGGCTCGAGCCGGATCATGCAACGGATTACCGAAGAGATTGCCCGCGCCGCCTCGACCAGCGCGACCGTCTTGATCCGTGGTGAGAGTGGAACCGGCAAAGAACTGGTTGCCCGTGCGGTCCATTATTCCAGTTCACGACGAAAGAGCACGTTTGTTTGTCTCAACTGTGCCGCCTTGTCGGAAGATCTTCTGGCCAGCGAACTTTTCGGACACGAACGGGGCGCGTTCACCGGGGCGACCGACCGGAAGATCGGCAAATTCGAGGCGGCCGACAGCGGAACGCTCATGCTCGACGAGATTGGCGAAATGAGCCCCGGCATCCAAGCGAAATTTCTTCGAGTCCTCGAAGGCCATCCGTTCGAACGGGTCGGCGGCAATAAACCGGTCAAAGTCGATGTCCGGGTTATCGCCGCGACGAACCGAGATCTGGAACAGGACGTGGCCAACGGGCTTTTCCGTCGCGACCTCTTTTTCCGACTTCACGTCCTGGAAATCGTCGTGCCGAGCCTTCGCAAGCGGGAGCAAGATATCTCCGAGCTGGCCCATTATTTTCTCCAGCGGTTCGTCTTGGAAACCGGTCGCCGCATCGATGGCTTTACCGATCGAGCGATGGAACAGTTGAACACTTACCGTTGGCCGGGCAACGTTCGGGAACTCAAAAATGTTATCGAACGGGCCGTCGTCCTTTGTCAGGGACGTATGATCGACATCGATAACCTGTTGCTTTCGAAACTATCCACTTCGGGCGACACCCAAGAGATCGTGCCTATGGATGGGGGCGGCCTCGTGGGTTTCCAACCTCAATTCGAGCCGCGATCGCTGACCGAAATCGAGCGAGATCATATCCTGGAAACCTTGGAATATACCGGTTGGAATAAGAGTCATGCGTCGAAGATTCTGGGAATCGAGCGATCGACCCTCGATCGAAAGATCCGTCGCTATAAATTAACCCCTAAAGAGGGGTAAGCTTTTTCGCTTTCCCTGCGGAGAAAAAAAGGGGGGGCTTCTCCTCTCAAACGAGACAATATAAACGGATACCCCTATTTGGAGGGGGTTGGCTGGTATGGTATTCGGCTCGTTTATCTCTGGACGGGTGGATTGCCCCCCCATCTAGGTTGATTTGCCTTATTGCTCGCGATTTTCTTTTTTCACTTTCCGCAACATTTTGCCTTTGAAGCCGGTGTTCGACCCTTTTTTGTCACGAAAAGCAGAAGGGTTGGGATAACTGGGAATGGTAGGATAAGTATTCCTTGCGGATTCGCGGCAAAAAAGGTAGTATAAAAGGGTTATCAAAAGACCATAATCTACCAGGAGCCAAAAGCGGCCCCCCGCTTGGTATGCGGACTCGCTTGGTAGGCCCGCGCGATTGGGGTGGTCGTCATTTGATCAAAAAGTGAGAAACACGGAACAGGAGATAGCGCTATGCCCGCCCACGGCATCCAAAACCCCCGATCTTCACGACGCCTCTTTTTTTACCTCGTTTTTTTCGGGCTCCTGCTCGGTTTTGCGGCCCCGTTGATGGCCGAAAGTTCGAGTGGTGACGACGACAAGTTTTATTCTCGAAGCGCGGTTGGGGGAATCTCGATCGACGCCGACGGGATTCTGGACCGGGCCACGGTCGACCAGACCGGTCAGCTGAAGACGCTTGTCCAAAAAATGGTCAAGGCGGCTCCCGAAGGGATCGAGTCGTTTGCCCCGATGCGAAAGGTTTCGTTGCGGAAGCTGGAAAAAGCGATCCAAGACCACGCGGCCGGAAGCCGACCGATTTCGGATGAGATTCGATTTTTGGCCGGATTGCAGGAAATTCAATATGTGTTCGTCGACAAGGAAAACCACGACATCGTTCTCGCCGGTCCGGCCGAAGGGTGGACGGTCGACCAACAAGGGTATGTTGTCGGCGCGACGACCGGTCGTCCGGTTTTGAAGCTGGAAGACCTTCTGGTCTCGCTTCGCGCGATGAAGAGCGACAAGCGGGAAGCGATCAGCTGTTCGATCGATCCGACCGCCGAAGGGGTTGCCCGACTTCGCCCGTACGTCAATTCGTTGCGATCGATCGGCAATCCGGAAGAGACGGCCGCAAGAATCGAGAAGATTTTGGGAAATCAAACGATTCGCGTCACCGGGGTGCCCGAGTCGAGTCACTTCGCACGCGTTTTGGTCGCGGCCGACTACCAGATGAAACGGATCGCGATGAATCTCGAACCGTCGCCGGTAGTCGGGTTGCCCAGTTTTCTCTCGATGATGAAGGCCCGCGGAACCGGGATGGCGAACATGATGCCCCGATGGTGGCTCGAGCCGCGTTACGAATCGGTCACGCACAGTCCGGACCATTTGGCTTGGGAATTCACCGGCGCTTCGGTGAAGGCGATGACGGAAGAGGATTTCTTCGGTGGCGACGGGACCCGTCGTCAAACGGGGAAGGCCAATCCGATTGCCCAGCGTTGGGCTGACCTGATGACGGAGCATTACGGGCAACTGGCCTCGGCCAACCCGATTTTCGCCCAGTTGCAAGGCTGTATGAACATGGCTATCGTTTCGACGCTGATCGTTCGGGGCAACCTGACCGAGAAGGCCGGATACAGCATGCCGACCCTTTTGGACCCGTCGGCCGCCGAAGTGAAATCGTTCCCGGCTCCCAAGGAGATCGCTTCCGAAGCGAGCCTTTTGAAGCGAGGACGCAAATGGATCGTCAGCGCGTCGGGCGGCGTCGAGATCTTGCCCGAAACGATCCTCCGCGATGCCAAGCCAAACGAAGCGTTGGGTGAAACGCGTCAAGAGGCGGTTGCCGGCGACGCGTCGACCAACTGGTGGTGGAACTAGCAGCCGCAGGTTGCAAGACGCCTTTTTCCGTTTCGATTGAAGCCGGATTGAAAAAACAAGAGCGGTTGCGGCGGCAATTTTGATTGAAGCCGGATTGAAAAAATAAAGAGCGGTTGCGGTGGCAATCGCTCTTTTTTCGTTCTTGCGCGTATCGTGGAAAACGGCTTGTTTGTGGATCAAACGATGATGCTGGCCAGTTCCTGAAAAACCGGATCGGTTCGAAGGAGATCGAAATCCGATTCGGTCGCCATCTCGTCGCGAAACTTCGGCTCGATCATCAACGCGGTCGCCAGGTGGTGTAAGGCTTCCTGCTTTCGTCCGGTAAGACTCAGGTAGCAGGCTAGATTGTAGTAGAGGATCCCTTGCGCGGGCAAGAGTCGAATCCCCTCTTCGAGCGAATGAATGGCCCGATCGAGCCGACCGGTCCGCTTGTAGCACCAGCCGAGCGAGAGCCAAACCAAAAGTTCGTTCGGGATCAGCACGGCCGCCTGCTCCAGCGGAATGACCGCTTCTTCGAAGTGGTCCAGGAGAAAGTGTGAGTGACCTTTGATCAACAGGGCGTGGGGAGACAGCCGTCCCATGGTTTCCATGCGATGGACCGCAGTCAGCGCATGGTCGGGCATTCCCAGTTCCAGATAACCTTCGGCCTCTATTTCGAGTCGTCGCAATCGGATTTTTTCTTGGGTGGCCATGGCTTCGGTCCTCAACCGCGGATGTCTCAACCGTCCGACACGCCGATTCGCTCTTGACGCGGAAAAGACAGGGTCAGTTTTGTCGGATGGTCGACGAAGCGGAAATTCCCGCATGTTAAATAAGTCATTCCCTCTACTAAATTGTAATCTGAATCGGCTAGGAGCCCAAGAAATCCGTAAAGAAAATCCTGATCTGATGGTTCTCTTGCCCCGTTTTTTCCTTGTCTGGACGGTTTATTTAACCCGACAGGGGCAGGGTGGGAAAAGAAGGAGGACGGAATCGGCATTTTGGCCCTTTTTGTGAAAAAGATACCGACTTTTGAGACATTTGGGTAAGGCGAACCCTCATCCCGAAATTGCCGGGCAATGGTGTTGCGACTCGCCTGGTTGAAGGGGGGCCGGAAGGGTGGCGTTTGGGGGAATCCTCAGGTATAATCAAGTTCATCGTCATTTTTCCATTCCGTACCCGCCTCCCCTAAATTCAAGATCTTCTCGACGAGTTGGCCCGAAATTCGGACAACCGAAAACTTGGCCCCCCGAAAATGTCGGACCGTCGTAGAGCCCCACGTTTTCCCTTGGTGGATATCACGTTTTAAGCTTCCCGAGAGGGATTCGATCTTTGGGGGTTCCGACGTCCGTTGATGAAAAACGTTTCGTGTCAATTTCAAGGAGTAACAATAATGCCGTGTCCGCGAGTACTCTCCCTTTTGCTTCTCTTGTCGATGCCGGTTTGTCTTTTTGCCGCGGAGTGTCCGACCGACGCGGAGATTGTCGGTCAACCGGGCATGGTGGAATCTGAATTTATCTACGAGCCTGTCCGTTGGCCTCAAAGCCACTCTCCGACCATCGAAGAAGCGGCCGGCGGGAACCTGGTCGCCTCGTGGTTTGGCGGGACTGGCGAAGGACACCCCGACGTCTGCATTTGGGCCTGCTGCAATGACGGCCGGGCATGGTCGAAACCGGTCAAAGTGGCCGACGGTATCCGGAAAGACGTCCTCCGGAGACCGTGCTGCAATCCGGTCCTTTTTCAGGCCGATTCCGGGCCCTTGATGCTTTTTTATAAGCTCCAATCGCTAGAATGCAAAACCGACTGGCAAGGGTGGAAATTGTATTCCCATGACGGTGGGCAGACCTACGGCGACTCGATTGCCTTACCCGAGGGGTTCTTGGGACCGATCAAGAATAAGCCGATTCAGTTGGATGATGGCTCGATTCTCTGCCCTTCGAGCACCGAAGGAAACGGTTTTCGCGTCCACTTTGAACGAACCGATTCGCAAGGCAAACATTGGACGAAAACTCCCGCCGTTGCAGATCCGCAAAATTACGGAGGAATCCAACCGACCTTATTTCATTGCAAAGATGGGCGTCTTTTAGCGCTAAACCGAACCAAAAAAGGCAGCAAAATCGCTCAGACCTTTTCTACCGACGGCGGCCAGACTTGGAGTCCCTTGAAGCAGATCCCGTTGCCGAACAACTGGTCCGGCATCGACGGGGTCACGCTCTCCGACGGTCGTCATTTGCTGGTCTATAATCATGCAACCCTCCGCCCCGACGGCAGAAACGGCCCTCGGTCGCCACTGAACGTTGTCGTCAGTGAAGACGACGGGAAATCCTGGAAGGCCGCTCTGGTGCTCGAGAATCAAAAGGGCGAATTTTCCTACCCGGCCGTCATCAAAACTCAAGACGGGCTCGTCCATATCAGCTATACTTGGAATCGAAGAACGATCAAACATGTCGTCCTCGACCCGAGCGAGTTGGTCCTTCGCGAGATGCCCGACGGCCGATGGCCTTCCCCGGCTCTGACGCCCAAAAAATAAATCAAAAATGAGTGTTTCTGGATGAAACGGTTTGCCGGTTCGAGGCGAACCGCCCACGTGAATCCCGCCCCATGCGTGTCCTTAAAAGAGCTTCCAAGGAGAAAAAACAATGCGACGAATCAGTAGTTGTTTAGGAGTTGGTCTCGTGCTTACCGCCGCCGCATGGTGTGCTGCCGCGGAGCGTCCGACCGACGCGGAAATTCTCGCCCAGCCGGGCATCGTGAAGGCGCAGCTCATCTACGAAGAAGCGCCGTTTCCCCAGTGCCACGCCTCGACGATCGAGCAAGCGGCCGACGGGAGTCTGGTCGCTTCCTGGTTTGGCGGAACGCATGAAAAAAACCCCGACGTCTGTATCTGGGTCAGCCGCAACGAGGGGCAAGGATGGACCGTGCCGGAAAAAGTGGCCGATGGCGTTTGGAGCGATGGAAAACGGTATCCGACCTGGAACCCGGTCCTCTTCCAACCGAAGTCGGGCCCGCTGGCGCTTTATTACAAGGTCGGTCCGACCCCGAGCGACTGGTGGGGGATGATGCTGTTGGCCGACGAGAAGGGCCGTTTTGCCGGTGCGAAGCCGAAGCAATTGCCCAAGGGATTTTTGGGGCCGATCAAAAACAAGCCGATCCAACTGGCCGACGGGACGATCCTTTGCCCGACCAGCGACGAGGCGAACGGCTGGCAGGCCTATTTCGAAATGACCGACGAACCGGGCGATAAGTGGACGAAAACGGCGATGGTTGAAGATCCGGGCGGGTGGGGACCGATCCAGCCGACCCTGTTGACCGGCAAGGACGGAAAGATTATCGCCCTGAACCGCATCCGCAAGGGGGGCATGATCATTCAGACCGTTTCGGCCGACGGTGGGAAGACCTGGAGTCCGCTTGAGCAGACCGCGTTGCCGAATCCCAACTCGGGGATCGATGCCGTGACGCTGGCCGACGGGCGTCATCTTTTGGTCTACAACCACACGACCCAGCGGTCGAATAAATGGGGCGGCTCCAGAAAAATCCTGAACGTCGCGGTCAGTGACGACGATGCGAAGACGTGGAAGGCCGCCTTGGTACTCGAAATGCAGCCCCAACAGAAAGGCGAGTTCTCCTATCCGGCGGTGATCCAAAGCGACGACGGCTTGGTCCATATCACCTACACCTACAAACGGAAGCGGGTCAAGCATGTGGTGGTCGACCCGTCGAAGCTGGTCCTTCGCGAGATGCCCGAGGGCCGCTGGCCCGAACCGGCCGTCACGCCGAAGTAAGGCACATTCCAATGTGAAACCGCGCGTTCACCCGTGTGGAAATAGCGTGTTTTCCCGAAGGGTAAACAGGCGGCGACGCGCAGTTTCAAACGAGAATTGGTATAAAACGGCTGAGACGTAAGTTGAGTAGGCAACAGATAGCAAGAGCGTTTGTCCCCCGCCAATGGGGCGAGCGCTCTTGTTTTTTTGTCTTAAATGGCCTACAAAAAAGACAGGTTTTTTCTACCCGAAGTAGAAATGGCGTCCCTTTCCTCCCCCTTTTTTGTCCCGAATTATCATGCAGTTCGCACTGCTCGAACACAAAACGGCCGAGGGAGTCCATTGGGATCTCTTGCTCGAAACGGCTGAAGTCGGCTTGGCCACTTGGTCGCTGCCTTCGCTGCCGGAGCCGGGCGTGAAAATTTCGGTTCAAGCGTTGCCGGACCATCGGGCCGTTTACCTCGACTACGAGGGGCCCATTTCGGGCGATCGGGGAGAAGTTCGACGTGTGGACCGGGGTACCTACACGGTTGACACCTGGGACGCCCGCTGCCGAATCGTTCGGCTCGACGGGGAGCGATTTCGAGGACGGGTTGTGCTCGAACAAACGGAGCCGACCGAATCGCATTGGCATTTCGTCTGGGATGGTCCCCAATAGCCCCTGATACTGAAACGGTCTCGCCCCGTTTTATTTCGCCGCTGGAGCTGCGACTCGGTCGGGGCCATTTGGTGAACCAGTTGGTATAAAAAGTTTCCCCGGATTGAACCAATTGGCATAGGCAAAAAATCGAATTTGGGAGATACTTTTGTAGATCAGGCGATCGACCAGGCGGTTTTTCGGGAAACGGCCATTTCGTCTTTCCCTCACCAAGGTAAATGTATCAATTTTTAATCAAAGAACCCCCCCTTTTTTCCTTCCGTGTGGCACAACGAGGTATCTAAATATGAAAAAACGTTTTCGATCGGTGTACGCCCTCCTTTTCGCTTTGACAATCGGTTTCTCCCTTTCCTCCGTCCAGGCGGCGGATGAAAATACCCAGCCCGCTTCGAAAGAAGCCGCTTCGCAGAAAGTCGCTTCGAGTGAAGCCCAACCGGCTGCCGAGAAGGGGCCAAAACAGGTGGCTTTCGAGAAAATCTTTGGCGAGTGGAAGGAGCTGTTGATCCAACTGCAAAAATTCCGAGAAGAGTATCCGACCGCGTCGTCCGAGCGGAGAAAAGAAATCGTTCCTCAATATGAAGCACTGATTCAAAAAGGGGTCGAAATGGAACCGCGACTGTCCGCTTCGGCGGAAGAGGCCTACGCCGAAAATCCCGGTGCCGACAAGGATTTGGAACAGTTTCTCCTGGCAAGCTGCTTGGGAAACATCAAGATGGACAATTACGAAGACGCCTATCGTCTGGCCCAATTGCTCAAGAGTTCCGGAGTGAAATACGAGAAGCTCAATGCCTGGGCCGGAGTTGCCGGATTCTGCATTGGCGAACTCGACGAGGCCCAAAAGAATTTGTCGGAGTCGGTTCGAGCGGGGAAGGACATTCGAACCCAAAAGGAATCGCTCGACGCGATCGTCGATCAGTTCTTGATGAGTCCGGGCAAATTTAAACGGAAGTGGGACGACGAACAAAAGGTTCGTCAGGCGGAAGCCAAAGCGGACGATTTGCCCCGCGTTCTGTTAAAAACCGACGAAGGGGATATGGTCATCGAGCTTTTTGAAAATGAAGCGCCGAACTCGACGGCCAACTTTATCTCGTTGGTCGAAAGCGGCTTTTATGAC
This sequence comes from Thermoguttaceae bacterium, assembly GCA_963674475.2. Lineage (GTDB taxonomy): Bacteria > Planctomycetota > Planctomycetia > Pirellulales > Thermoguttaceae > CAXXFQ01. The sequence goes on from CAXXFQ010000008.1 coordinate 492,065, forward strand.
GGGCTCGGCTTCCACCGAGTGCTCGAGGGGTTCATGGCCCAAGGTGGTTGCCCTCGCGGCGACGGGATGGGCGACCCGGGTTACTCGATCCCCTGTGAAGTCGACCGGCCCGGCGCGCGGAACCATTTTCGCGGTTCCTTGAGCATGGCCCATGCCGGAAAGGACACGGGCGGTTCCCAGTTTTTCATCACGTTCATTCCGACCACCTTTCTCGACGGTCGTCATACGGTCTTTGGCCGCATAATCGACGGGATGGATATTCTTGCGAAAATCCGCCGTCGCGATCCGAGCGATCGAAAAGCGACCATGGGAGCGCCGACCCATATCATCGAAGCGCGAGTTCTTCGGAAACGGGACCATGAGTACAAGCCGGTCAAGATCGGCGACGAAAAAGTCGGCGAGAAAAAAGAGAAGTAAACGTCGCGCCTCAGTCTCGTTTTACTGCGAGTCCCCCTGGTCAGGGCCAAGTCTGGACTTTTGGTCAAAAAGAGGTATAATACCCTGCTTGAGGAGGGGGGAGTGTTTCTCCTCCTCAGGCCAATTTTTTCGTTTTTTAACGAATGACGACAAGCGAAACGTTTTTTACCCTTATGCTTGTGTACCCGGGGGCGAACTGGATTCGACCGGGCAGTTGAAGTGTAAGTGGCGTGCCGTGGTTGGTCAGCGGGCCACGTTAAAAGCTGACTCCTAATTTTATCTGCCGAGGAAAACCTCGCGCTGGCTGCCTAGTTATAGGTGGCTCCGTCTGAGGGGCTTTGCCGAAGAGCTCTAAAAGACGGTCAGACAATTTCGGATCGTCTCGGGTCGCTGTGGGCCACGCCCGAGATTAAATTAAGCTGCCCGCTAGCCTAAGCGGAACCTCGTCGATTGGGGTCTTCTTAGGCGAAATTAAAAGAATCGACTACGCACGTAGAAGCTTCCATGGATATGTCGCGGGACGCGGGTTCGATCCCCGCCGCCTCCACTTTTTTCACGTTCCACAAAAAAACCGCCTCTTTGGGGAATTTCGCTTTCCCGGTGAGGCGGTTTTTTGCGTTTGGCTTTTACCTCGCGCGGTTCACGAAGCGGCTCGGGCCCGCTTTCTTTTTTTTCGCCAAACCAGAACGATTGCAGTTACGAGCAAAGTTACCAGCACGAGTGCCGCCACGGCAAGCCAAACGAGGTAGATTGGATTGTCCAAGATCGCGATTTTCCAAGCGGCTACAGGTTTTTTCGTTTGAATCTCCCGAGCTACTTTTCGTTGTCTTTCACCCGGTCCGGGAATCTCGATCATCTCGTCGGTCACGTCGATCCGCTTCGCTTTCGGATATTTTCCCAGGGTCACCGAGTCCCATTTGGAAACCAACGCGGCGAGCCGGTGGTCTCGCTTCAACTTTTCCACTTCCTCGGGGTACAGTGCCAGGATGTCCTCGACCGGCGCGGTGCCGAAACCTTGCCGATGCATCTTCGCTTGCGCAGCCCTCGCGCGAGCTTTGATCTCTTGCATCGTTTTGGTGTCCTTTGCCGCTTCGGCCGCTTCGAATTCCTTCTTCCACCCGGCGATGATCGTCTCGTGCTTTTTGCTCCCGGCAAACGCACAGGCCACGGCACGCGAATCGTAGACGCCGATTCGCTCCGATGGATCGACCGAGGGCGGCGGTTCGGTCGGCTTGGCCGCTTGACCGGCAAGCGCCCCTCCGACACCCAGAATCAACACGACAAGAACCCCACCGTGACGAATAAAACCGCTCATCCTACCCCTCGCTTTCGTTGGTGATTACTTACTAATTTTTGTAAAACCTTTCCATGAAATGAAGAAACGTCTCTTCTCTCTGGCGGCCGGTCATGAGGCCCAGCTCCCCGACGATTGTCATCATGGTCCCCAGCCCCATCACCGACCAGGCGATTTTGACCGCGTCCACCTCGGCATCGCGCGCCGTGCCGCTTCGAGCGATCTGCTCGACCAGATAGGCGTGGAGCCGACTGTACACGCGCTGAAGCGCCTCGCGGATTTCTGCCGTTTGGGTCTCGGCCAGCGCCGAAAAGAGAATGCGATAGTTTTTGAATTCCCCTAAATGGCTGGATTCATAGTGTGAAAGGAGTTCGACCGGGTCTTCGCCGGGATGGTTTTTAAGGACCTCGTCATAGATTTCGAGCGTGTGATCGGCAACGTAGTCGATCGCGTCGACAAACATCGACTGCTTGTCCGGCCAGAGGCGATACAGGATCGTCTCTTGAACCTGACACTGTCGGGCTAGGCGTGCCGTGGTCGCCCCTCGATAACCGACGTCGGCGAAGACCGAGGCAATTGTCGGCAGCAAAAGGCTTTTTCGATTCGCCGATGAACCGGATGATTTTATAGGTTTTTCGCTCATGGTTTGTGAGTATGCACTAACAATATTGGCACGTCAATAGGTTTTTGAAAGAAAAATTGCTCAAAAGACCAGGGAATACATATCCAGGGCCTTACGGCAACCAGGGAAGCGGCAAAAGATTTCCGCGGCGGTAAGAAACATCTCGTCTGTTGCTTAAGCCAATAAAAAAACCGCCTCTTAGGAAAATATCTCCCGGAGAAGCGGTTTTTGATTTTTTTGTTGGATCAAACTTACGCTTTATAACGTGAAGTGTGATTCCAATCGTAGCACGTTAGCAACGTTGCATCAGTTCGATCGGGGCGCCGTCGGCGACGATGAAGGCGACTCGGAGCACGTCGGTGGCCATGAACGGTTCCATGATCACTTCCTTGCCGGCCAGGGTGGCGTCGAGATCGTCGACCACGAACGCGACGTGCGGTACCTTCTTGACTAACTCGGGCATCGGCGAATCGGCGTCGAAACGGAGCCATTCGATTCCGAACTCGCTTTTTTCCGCGTCGGTGATCGAGACCTTGCCGCCTTCGACATAGATTTCGTCCTGCTGTTTTTCCTGGGTCGGAATGCCGACGTGATGGTATTGCATCTTGCGTTCTCCTGTCGCAAAAAGAAGTGGATGTGGGAAGGGCCCTAGGGCACGCGTTTTTTCTCCGGGCCCCTGTTTTCTCATGCCGACATGGTAAAATGACCCAACAAGAGAGACGCCCGAACAGCGCCTAGTGTACCAACTTCCGTCAAAAAGAAAAGACGTTTCGATAGCTCGGAATTTTTCATTTCCACCCGGCCGACTCGTGGCCCGATTTTTCCATGAAACAGGGCCGTCTTTCCATCTGGGGGCCAGGGTGAGGATCGACCCGTGTAGGGCGACCGACGTGGGCGCGGTCGACGTGATCGTTCGTCGGACGATGAAGGCCAATTCGATCAAAAAATTGGCGTTTGAGGTCGGCGAGGGCAACCTGTACGAGGCGTTGGTCAAGGCGATCGAGCTGGAAGACCCGCTTGATTTTTGAGGTCATTCCCATTTAACCTACGATACGGGGGTTGACCGACCCCGAAAGGAACGGCTATCGTGGATAGATTGGACAGAGATTTTTTATGAGGGTAATCTTTCACCCGGCTTTGACCTGAGCGGGCTTCTGAAACCGATGGCCAACGTCCTGCCGAGAGACGGGTCCGAGAAACGGGCCGAGAGAAGGTCCAGGAAACGGGCCTTTGCGTGAACGGTTATCCATTTTGGAGAGGAACCTTGAGTCAACCCGGAACCAACCCCATCCGTGTGGCCCTGGTCGGAGTCGGCAATTGTGCCGCCTCGCTGGTCCAGGGACTTTTCTTCTACTCGCAAGACCAATCGCAAACCAGAGGGCTTTTGCATCCCAAGCTGGGCGGCTATACGGCGGCCGATATCCAAATCGTCGCGGCATGGGACGTCGACCGGCGCAAGGTCGGACGGCCCTTGGAAGAGGCGATCTGTGCGAAACCGAACTGCGTTTTCCCGATTGCCGACACCGTCGCGCCGACGGGGATCACGGTACGCATGGGGCGGATTCTCGACGGGGTGGCCGACCATATGGACGAAGGGGACCCGGCCAAACGGTTTGAAATGGCCGACGAGTCGCAGCCGGAGCTGGACGAGGTCGTTTCGGTTTTGAAGGAATCGGGCGTACAGCTTCTGATCAATTACCTGCCGGTCGGATCGCAGCAGGCGACCGAGTTTTATATGGAAGCGGCGCTTGCGGCCGGGGTGGGCGTGATCAACTGTATCCCCGTTTTTATCGCGAGCGATCCGGGGTGGGCGGACCGTTTTCGACAGGCCGGTCTGCCGATTTTCGGCGACGACGTCAAGGCCCAACTTGGCGCGACGATCCTCCACCGCACGCTGGCCGATCTGTTTCGGATGCGAGGCGTCGAGGTCGACTCGACCTATCAGCTGAACGTCGGCGGGAACACCGATTTCTACAACATGTTGGATCGAAATCGGTTGACGTCGAAAAAAACGTCGAAGACCGAAGCGGTCCAATCGGTCCTGGCCGACCGGTTGCCCGACGATCAGATTCACGTGGGGCCGAGCGATTTCGTCCCGTGGTTGGACGACAAGAAGGTCTGTTTCTTGCGGATGCAGGGAAAGCTTTTCGGCGACGCGCCGATGAACGTCGAGGTGCGTCTGGAAGTCGAGGACTCGCCCAACTCGGGCGGCGTGGTGATCGATGCGATCCGTTTCGGCCGAATCGCTTTGGACCGTGGAATGTCCGGCCCGATCGAGGAGCCGTCGGCCTATCTGTTCAAGCACCCGCCGGTCCAGCGCCCCGACCGCGAAGCGTTCGAATCGCTTGAGACGCTTCTGAAAAAGTGGAATGAGCAGCGGTAGAAGATCTTATACCGCCTGCTCGTTTGCCGGTTGTGCGCGCCGCGCGCTTACCCTTCGGGAAAACAGGCTATTTCCACGCGGGTGAACGCGTCATTTCAAATTGGAATGCGTATGAAAAGAAACGCCTTCTAGAAATCTTCCCAGGACCCGGCGGTAATCGAGATCTCGCTGTGTCCGGAAGCCCGTGTTCCCATCGCCCGCCACACGTCGAGGTCGATTTTCTCATGAATCGAGTGGACTGAGCCGTCCATCATGGCGGCGTGGACGATTCCCGGGTGATAGCTTCGGGACGTCACGGCCGAGTAAGTCGGTTGCGTCGCGCTTTTACCTTCTTGCCAGGAGCTGTAGTCGACGTCGTAGGTATTACCATCGGTGTGGGTGTACGGAACCACGGTGTTGGGTGTGAAGACGGTCGTCATGCCGGTATGATGGGCCCGGCCATCGCACCATTCGGTGTGGCCCGTGTTGCTGTTGGTCGAGGGTCCCACCTTAAAAGAGGCCCCGGAGGCCAACGCCGTGATTTCGCCGGCGGTGAACGGTACTTCCGGCCCGGGATCTTCGGTGTTGCGGAAATAGGGAGTGAACGCTTTCACTTCGGCCGCCAAAAGGGTCTGGCTCATTCCGTCGCGAATTTCGGTCACGGTCGTGTGGCTGTTGGCGTAAAAGACGCCGTCCCCCTTGTTGTGTTTGTTTTTGGGGTCGTAGATCAACCAGGTTCCGCAGTTGAAACCGTAGGTGATCGGGTGGGTGTACGGTTCACCGTTTTTGGTTCGGGGGAAATTGTGAATCTCGCTCGGGCAGAAGTAGACCGGGATCTTCATCGGCGGTACGCTCGAGTCGATCTGTTCGCTCCAGGGGCGGGTCAAGTCGACCATGTCGTAGGCGTTGGCCTGTTCCAGGAAAGGCAAGATCAATCCGTGGACCGACCAGGAGCCGTTTTTTCCGGGCTGGACGGTGCCCGGTTCGATACTGAAGCTGGGCGGGAAGGAGCCGTTGGCGTTTTGATAATTATGAAGTGCTAAGGCGATGTTTTTGAGATTGTTGGCGCACTTCATCCGGCGGGCCGCTTCTCGCGAAGCTTGGACGGCCGGAAAAAGCATCGCGACAAGCGTTCCGATAATGGCGATGACGACCAGCAGTTCGACGAGGGTGAAACCGGGATGATTTTTGGTGGGCGGGAAGGGGGGTGGGTAACGTCCCGAGTTTTTCTCGTTCCGTATCAAAGGGGGATCCTCCGTGATAATGTATAAAAGGACGTTGAGAGAAGAGCATTTTTCGTGCCAAGATCGGAGCTATTCTCTAACGCGTTTTTTTGTATAGACTTAGAGGATAATTGAACCATCGGAGAGGCCGTCTTAGAAGTCGCCGATGTAGGGAATTTCGACATCCCTGTCGATCTTTTCGACATCGCTTTGGCTGTTGTTTTGCTCACGTTGTTTCAGAGCGTCGGGAGTACCCTTTGGCAAGGCGCTTTGTGCTTCTTTACCGTGTGGCGTTTTTCCTTTATGCTGAATCGTCGTTTTTGCCAAAATATCAACGCGCAAAAAAAGGCCCTCCGCCCATTCCCGGCCCTGTGGAATTCGAGACAAGAGAAACCCCTATGCGACTTTCCATCCGGCTGAGGCAATTTTTGGCCATGCTGAGCGTCTTGGCGTTGGCGATTACGTCAGCCACGGGGGTAAGCGTTTACTTCATCACGCGCCAAGCGAGCCAGAACCAGACGGACCATCTGAGACGAATAGTCCGAACCCTTTCCGATTCGACCTATCCGCTGACCCAATCGGTGTTGTACCCGATGGCCGGTCTTTGCGGAGGAGAGTTTGTCTTGTTGGATGAGTCGGGAGGCGTCATCCATGCGACGATTCCCCTTGGCCGGAAAAATTGGGACCAACTATCGGCCTTGTTGCCCGGCGACACAAGCGACCTTTTCTCTCGAAAACGAATCATTATGATCAAAGGGCGTCGTTACTTCGCCGATATGATTTCGGTCAACAACGATAGGAACCCTTTTTTAAAAGAGCGGCTTTGCGTCCTCTATCCGAAACAAGAGTGGTGGACCGTGGCCCGGGAAGTCGCGCCGCCGATTCTTTGGACCGGTTGCGTGGTCCTTTTGATCGGGATGGGGATTGCGGCGTTTTTGGCTTCGGAATTGGTGCGTCCGATCCAAACGCTTCGCAATCAGGCCGAAGCGATCGCCGGAGGAGATTTCGACCCGATCGGGCTGCCCAAACGGAACGACGAGATTCGCGACCTGGCCGTCGCGCTCAATCGGATGGCCGCTCGTCTTCGGCAGTTCGAGGACGATGTCCGACAAAACGAGCGTTGGAACACCCTTTCGCGACTCGGGGCCGGGATGGCTCATCAGCTGCGCAATTGTGCGACCGGCGCGCGAATGGCAATCGAACTCGGTCAGGAAACCGATCAAGAGAGTGAACCGCTGGGCCAGGCAATGTGCCAACTTCGATTGATGGAATCGCACCTCCAACGTTTCCTTTCCTTGGAACGTACGTCGGACCAGCCTAAAAAAACCTTGCTTTTCCAAGATCTGATCGGAGAAATTTTAGCGTTGATTGAGCCGACCTGTCGTCATCAAAAAATTCAGGTCGAGTACGGCCCTCCGCACGAGCCGGTTTGGATTTGGGGTGAGGAGAAGATGATTCTCCAGCTTATCATGAACCTGGTCCTCAACGCGGTTGACGCCGTCGGTTCCCGAAGAGAAAATGAGGGGAGAATCAAGATTGAATTGGAAGCCGTCGACGCCGGAGCAAAGGCCCGGTTCGTGGTTGCCGACAACGGTCCGGGGCCTCCGCCGGAATTGGGAGAGACGATGTTTGACTTGTTGGTTACCAGCAAGCCGGAAGGGACCGGTTTCGGGCTTTATATTTCCCGTCATGTAGTCGAAAACCATCAAGGAACCCTCCGTTGGGCTCGGGAAAATGGTTGGACCCGCTTCATGGCCGAACTGCCGCAGGTGAACCCTTTGAAAGGGGGGCTCATTTAACCATCTTTTTTTTGGTGGACGGTCAGTTAGAGCAGTCCGTTTCCCCTTTTATCGAAGTTCGTTCCTGTTTGAAAAAATGTAAAACGTGAATCCGTTATGGCACATTTGCTTATTGTCGACGACGAACCGAGTATCTGCTGGGGTTTTGAAAAGCTGGCCGGCGATATGGGACATACCGCCGAAACGGCCGCCTCGGCCGAAGAAGGGTTCCGGCTGGTCGAAGTGACTCGACCCGATTTGATGGTCCTCGACATCCGACTGCCGGGGATGGATGGCCTGACGGCGATGCGGCGATTTCAAGAGATCCTCGGGCCGGTTCCCATTATCGTCATCACGGCCTTCGGCGCGCTTTCAACCGCGGTCGAAGCGGTGCGACGTGGGGCGTTCGAATATCTGACCAAGCCGTTCGACTTGAAAACGGTTCGGGAAACGATCCGGCGTGGGCTTCTTGTTGCTCCGACGGCCGACGCGACGGCGGTCGCTTCCGAACGGGACGAGAGTGAAGAGCCGATCCTCGGTCAATCGCCCAAGATGCAAGCGATGTTCAAGCGGATCGCGCTGGCGGCCGCGTCGGATGCGTGTATCCATCTTCAAGGGGAAAGCGGGACGGGGAAAGATCTCGTCGCCCGAGCCATCCATCGGAACAGTCGTCGGGCCGACGGACCTTTTGTTCCGATCAACCTCGCGGCGCTGAGTCCGACGCTGGCTGAAAGTGAACTCTTCGGACACGCGCGCGGCGCGTTCACCGGAGCCGATCAAGAGCGAAAAGGACTTTTGGAACATGCCGACGGGGGAACCGTTTTTCTCGACGAAATCGGCGATATGCCACCGGCCATTCAGGTGAAACTGTTGCGGGCCTTGGAGCAAGGCGAGTTCATGCCGGTGGGCACCAATCGCGCGGTCCGGTCCAACTTCCGCGTTCTTTCGGCAACCCATCGAGACCTGTCGACTTGCGTGGCCGAGGGCCGGTTCCGACACGACCTCTATTATCGGGTCAACACGTTCACGATCGAGGTTCCTCCGCTTCGAGAACGTGAACGGGATATTCCGCTTCTGGTTTCCCATTTCCTGAATTGGCTTGCCGAGAAAAACGGGACCCCGGTTCCGACCATCTCTCCCGAGGCGGTTGCCGAACTGGAAAGCCGGCCTTGGAACGGAAACGTTCGTGAATTGCGAAACGCGGTTGAGCATGCCATGGTCTTGGCACGCAACGGAACGATCATGCCGGCCCATCTGCCTTTGCCGATGGACGTGATCTTGGACGAGGAAAAGAGGGCTGCCGGCGTGTTGCCGTCGCTCATCCGGCAGTGGGCCCGGAATCAACTGGGCGAAGAACAACCGGCCGACGAGATCCACGCCAAGTTTCTCGAATTGGTCGAGCCGCCGTTTTTGAAATCGGTCCTCAAACAGTCCAAGGGGAGTTGTGCCGCCGCGGCCCGGATATTGGGTCTTCACCGGACGACGCTGAAGAAAAAATTGGAGCAGTACCAAATCGAAATCGATTGAGTCGCCGATTCTTTCGGCCCCGTTTGCACGAAACTTTTCAGAAGGAATGGCTGCCGAGCAAAGAAAAAGAGCGACCGCCGCGGCAATCGCTCTTGAGCCTGTTTTGCTTGTTGCTTTACACGGTCTAATAACCTTTGTCCCAATCGTCTTCGATCGTTTGGGCGATGACCTCGGAGACCCAAACCTCGGAGGGAACCAGTTGGATGATCGAATCGGGCACCAGCGGGGTGACCGGGCCAAACAGGGCCAAGCGGGTGATCAGTCGTTGCCAAGAGGTGGTCGTTCCGTGGACGCCGATCGAGTACGTGCCGATTCGGTTTTTCGCGCTTAAAAACTGGGCCGGGCCGATCGTTGCCGCTTTCGGCGGAACGCGTGCAATGTCGCCGCTGGCGCCGAAGCTGCCGTGCAACGAGTTCTGCGCCAATGTGAACGGGCTGAGCGTGACGATGCTTGGTCCCATTTGCTTGAACGCTTCCAGGTCTTTGGGAACTTCCGGCGCGTCCGGTTCGACAAACGCCAGGTGGCCGGTCCAGCCCGGGCCGCTGTAACAGATATCGGCGCCGCCCAGATCGGCGATCCGCTTGCCGTAATCCTTGAACGTTTCGTTGGTCAAGCCGATCATCTGGTTTTCCGGCGGACGCAGTTCAGGATCGAGCTTGCTATAGAAATATTTTTTCAAGGCGTGCGTGAAGCCGTACTTCCAACTCTCCGGCGCAATCTGGCCGTCTTCGTTGGCATACTCGTCCATATTGAACGTGTAGAGGTTGCGGCAATCGATCCGCGACCGGTTGAGCATGTGGGCGATCTTCTCGTAAAGCGGCCACGGCTGCGGCAGGATCATGACCAGCTTTTCGCCCCGCTCCATCGATTCCTTGATTCGGAAATAGATGTCCATCATGAAGAAGAACCAGACATCGAACTCCTTCATCACCTTGACGTTGAGATTCGGATTCGGATGGTTCAGAAAATCTTCCCGCGTAATCTTTCGCGCCTTTTCGAGCGCCTCTTCGTCGCGAAACGGGACATGCTGCGACGGGGAATAACGAAACTCGCTCATCTGTTTTGGCCTCCGAGAAAACGAAGCGGGCTCGAAAATCGTCTTGATACTGAAAAAACGAAATTCGAGCCAATGCTAATAATCGATAAAAAAGAATTGCACCGTTGAAGGGGCGCTTCCCGACCTTGACCGCTTGCTCAGTCTACCAAGGCATGAAACGCAGAACAAGTCGCTCTTGAATCCCCGAGGAGGAGAAGAAACGATTTGGTCTGAAATGGCCCTTTTCGGGAACTTTTTTGTCGAGCGACAAAGAGATCTCGTTGGGAATGTCAACGCGGCAACGGTCTTTTTCGTGGCCCGAGGCAATAAAAAAAGAGGGACCTGTTTCGTTCCAGAGTCCCTCTTTTAAAATGATGACGTTTTTTCTTTACACGGCGGCCGGGACGGCGGTCGCTTGGGCCCGCTGTTCGGCCAGGCTGGTATCGAGATTCATCTGAAGCGTCACACTCCAACGGCCCTCGGCGTCGGCCCGGACTTTCCAGTGCGGTACGACGGCGATCGACTGGTGAACCAGCTCGAAACCGCCTTCCGACTGGCTGACCGTCTCGACCGGATAGGCCCAGAAATCGGTGCCATGCGACGGGGTCAGCTGGATCTGAATGCCGAGCCACTCGTCGGTGATTCCCAGCCCTTCGGTGTCGGTCAGATCGAGCCGCCCGCCCAACTGGCCGAGTCGATTCCCGGCGGTGTCGCTGTAGAACCGATCGTCGGCTCCGGCGGGCAGTCCGGCGAAGTTGAACTCGGTTCCGAAGTGGAACGTTCGGTCTTGCGGAAGATCCTCGAGCAGGTAGGCGATCTCCAACGTCGAGCTGCCTGCGTTGAGCGTGATTCCCTTGGTCAGCTTGATCGGCGTCCCTTGGACCGAACCTTGTCGGGAAAGTTGGATCTGAATCCGATCGGGGTTGCGGCGGATGCGGCCTTCGTAATGACCGTGAAGGAAGTCGCCGTGGAGCACCGCGTTGCCCGAGGTGATTGCGTCGAGCGAGACGTCCTCGTCGAAGAACAGGTCGAGCATGCTCTTCCGCTCGTAGCTGTCGTAGCCGAGTCGCTTGTCGAGGTCGGCCTGCTTGAAGACAACCCGGTCGTGGATGCTGGCACAATCGTCGTTATTCCCCCCGGCGCCGCCCAGGACCTTCTGATGATAGGCCTCGGGACGTCGGGTCAAGGTGGCCAACAGGTTGTGGCAGATCGAGCGGACGTCGAGTTCATAAAGTCGTCCGCCGCGGGCCGGTTCGATCAGGGCGACCAACCGATCGTTGGCCAGACGGATCTCGGGACGCGCGTCGAAGTTGTAATCTTCGGCCGTCGCTTCGACCCAATGGTTCGGCCGTCCGTTGGCCCGGTCCAACAGGTTGTCGGCCGCGATCAGCTTTTCATAAACGGCGTTACGCAGGTGCGGCAGGTAGATCCCGCCGAACGCTCCGTGCCAATAGCTGCAATTGCACTGGCCGCGATACAGTTCGGTTCGGGCATGATCGAGCAGTTTTCCGTCGACCCCTTCGCCACGGGCCGAAGCGTCGGAAGTCCGTGCCAGACGACGGCTGATCGCCATCATCCGCGAGTACATGTCGTTCGATTCGGGGTATTTTGTCTTGAAATTTCGCCAAAAACCACCGCGGACGAACTGGCTCACTTCGGGCCAGCGGGGATCGCTTTCCATGTCGTGACGGATCGATTCATAGCGAACCAAACGTTCGGCCGGAAGCGACCATTCGGTCATCTCGCGATAGCTGCAGTCGGGCAGGTAGATCTTGCCGACCGGCGGAAGCGTGTCGACCACCTCGGCCATCGTGCTCGTCTGAATCCAATCCTGATTATCCGCGATCGCCTGGAAGAACCGCTCGAGCCAACCGTCTTCATAGACATGCTTGAAGGTTCCCGGCCACGTGCCGAACTTCTCGCCGTCGTCGCCGAACACGGCCACTGAACCCGGATGTCGCTCGGCCAGTTCGGCCAGATGGTCGACGATCTCTTCCGGCTGTTGGAACGGAATCAAATAACGAAGCCGTTCGCTGCCCGGGAAGATTGACATGACCTGTCCGTCGTCTTCGGTGACAAAATGGCCGTACAGCTCTTCCTCGACCAGACCGGCCTTTTTGAAGTGATAGTCGTCCAGGACCGTGTACTCCATTCCGGCTTCGACCAGGTCGCGGGTGTACGACTGCTCCCAGATCCGCTCGGGCATCCACATGCCGCGGATGGTCGCGCCGAGACGCTGTTGGAGCCAGTGTGAATATTGGCGAATCTGGCCGATCCGGTCTCGTGAAGGCAACATGGCCAAGATCGGCTCGTAGAACGGACCGCCGACGATTTCAATTCGGTCTTGGGCGACCAAATCGGCCAGGCGATCGACGTATTCCGGATGGGCCTCGTCGAGCCATTCCATCAGCGATCCGCTGGTGTGCAGCGAGACCTTGATGTTCTCGAAGCGGCTGAAGATGTCCAGAAACGGGCGATAGCTTTCTTGGTAGGCCTGTTCGAAGACGTGACTGAAATTTCCGATCGGTTGGTGGTTGTGGAGTACCAGGGCGAGGCGAATCTGATTTGGCATAGTCATCAAAGCGTGTTCTTAATTTGGGTTGCGGGACAATCGCTTACGGGGAAGCGACGAAACCGGCGGCTTTCCGGAAAAAAGCCTGCCTAACTATCAGCTTTTCGTCTTTTGTTCAATCGGCAAACTCGCCTTAAATTATCCAGTGCCCCAAGTTGAAAAGGATGAGGGATTTACGTAATTGCAGTTGATTGTTCCGAATGTGACGACTTTGAGTTATTTGCCGAATGTATTTCGTGCGGGTCGACTCGATTTGTGCCTCGCTCACTTTCTCTGCCGTTGCTTTCCTTTGATGCAGCTTCTCGATCTAGGACAAAAAGAAACGTTCGTTCAGGAAAGGAAAATCAGCACCCTTTATTCCGGTGAAAAGGCCCCGTTTTCACCTTTTTAAACGGCGTCTCGCAGCTGTCGGGCTGCCTTTTCCGGAGAAACTGGATTGATGTAACAACCGGTCCCCCACTCAAAACCGGCAAGGTTACCGGTTCTCGGCACGATCTCTATATGCCAGTGATAATGCCTAGCTTCCCTGTTGTCAAAGGGGGTTGCGTGAAACAAATAATTATACGAAGCGGTGCCAAGAACTGTTTCGATTTTTCGCAACGTTTCGTGCAGGATCTGGGCGAGGTGGTCTAGTTGCGATTCTTCCGTATACATAAAATGATCGGAATGTATCGACGGGAGGATCCAGGTCTCATAGGCGAACCGGCTCGCGTACGGAGCCACCGCGACAAAGCCGTCCGATCGGGCGACCAGCCGCGTTTCCTCACGCTCCTCTTGCTCCAAAAGGTCGCAGAAAAGACACCGGCCCTCGTGTCGATAGTACTTTTCCGTCGACGCCAGCTCCCGCTCGACGTTCGGCGGCAAAAACGGGGTGGCGATCAACTGGCTGTGCAGATGCTCGATCGAGGCACCGGCTCCCGGCCCGACATTTTTGAAGAGTTGGGCGTATCGCAGCCGCCGGTCGTTGGACACTTCGCGAAAGCCGTTTTGGTAGACACGCAGCACGTCGGCCAGTTCACTTTCGGTCAGATCGGTCACGCTCCGCAGGTGACGTGGCGTCTCGACGATGACCCAATGTTCCCCCACTGCCGGGATCAGGTGATCTTCTTTCACGCCGGGGACCGTTTCCCTCGACGGGGTGTCGGCCGGCTGCCCATTCGGGCGGAGTACCGGGTAGCGGTTTTCAAATGCCCGGACCTGCCACCCGGGGCCGTTCGGCTCGGACCCGTTTTTCCGGATCGCCAGCCGTTCACTGGGTGTGAGGTGTTCGTTTCCCTCGCAGAAAGGGCAAATCGTGTCCGGGCGGCGGACGATCGTCTCGCAAAAATCGTGCGGTCGAAGCGCACGCTCCTCCGCAATAATCACCCATCGTCCCGAAATCGGATCTCGTCTCAACTCATTCATTTTTTTATACCGGTGCTTCCGCACCGAGGGTTAAACCCGCTCCCGTTGGTCACTAGTATTGCACGAAGAATATTACCCGTACTCTGTTGGCAACAGTGGAGGGCTTCTTGGCGGGGCCTTTTATACCGGTGCTTCCGCACCGATGTGCCAAACTCGCTCCTGTTAGTCGCTAGTATTATACGAAGAGTATTTCCCTTACTCTGCTGGCAACAGTGGAGGGCCTTTTATACTGCAGTGAGGGGGTAAACCGGCTCCCGTTAGTCGGCGACTAGGAGCCGCGGCCGGACTGGTTCTTCCACACCGACGCGCTGAACCCGTATTATACGAAGAGGTCGACCGGTTCCCTTAAATCCATGGGAAGGGTTTTTTAGACCGGCGTTTCCACGCCGACTCGCTAAACCTGCTCCCGTTGGTCGCTAGTATTATACGAAGAGGCCGACCGGTTCCCTTAAATCCATGGGAAGGGTTTTTTAGACCGGCGTTTCCACGCCGACTCGCTAAACCTGCTCCCGTTGGTCGCTAGTATTATACGAAGAGGCCGACCGGTTCCCTTAAATCCATGGGGAGGGTTTTTGGCAACTTCCTTCTCTTGGCTGGCGTTGTTGGACGCTTTTTTGGGGAAATTCTCCTAGCTCGCAGTGGCCCTTTTGACTTTTGGAAGTCATGGACGCACCGTTCCGCTCGACGGAAAAGCGATAGTAACGAGACGATCACGCAAAACCAAGAGAGGTTTTTTAGATCGGTCGAAAAGGAGGGAGGGAAGGACGAAAATGGGGCGAATCCGTTCACCGGGCGAATTGGTTCGTCATCGATATGTGTCCGTCCGGGCCTATTGATTGTCGCGGACCCGGTCGAGTGTCGCTTGATACAGGTCGACGTATTCCTGGGCACGTGGCTTCCATGACCAGTCCTGACCCATTCCGGTCGTGATGAGCTGATTGAAGGTCTCGCGGTTTTCGCGATACATCCGGCAGGCCTCGTCGAGTGTCTCGCCCATCGCGTAGGGGCTATACTCCCAGAACGAAAAACCGTTGGCCGTTCCGTTTTTGATCGAAGATTCGTTGGCCCCGACGACCGTGTCGGCCAGTCCGCCGGTGGCACGGACAACCGGGACCGTCCCGTAGGCGAGACTGTACATCTGATTGAGTCCACACGGTTCGTATTTGCTTGGCATGAGGAACATATCGGCCGCGGCCTCGATCTGATGGGAGAGCGCGTTCGAAAATTCAAGCATCGCCGCCAGCCGGTTCGGGTGACGTTGGCCCAATTGACGAAGGGCCTCTTCGAACTCGGCGTCGCCGGTGCCGAGAATGACCCATTGGACGTCGTGACGTGGGAGCCAATCTTCGAGAACCTCGACGACCAGATCGATCCCCTTTTGCGAACAAAGGCGTCCGATCAACCCGACCAGCGGGACGTTCGGCTCGTCGGGCAGCCCGACCGCCTTTTGCAGTTCGGCCTTGCAGACCGCTTTTCCTTCGACGAACGAGTCGGCCGTGTAGTTTTGGGGCAAGTGTGGATCGGTTTCGGGGTTCCATGTCCGAGGGTCGATCCCGTTGAGGATGCCGCTTAAAGCGTGGGAGCGCTGTTGGAGCGTCCCTTCGAGGCCCCAGCCCAGTTCGGCGTGTTGGATCTCGTGGGCGTAACGCGGACTGACGGTCGTGATCGCGTCGGCGAAGACCAGGCCCGTTTTCAGCAGGTTCAGTTCGCCGTGGAACTCCATCTGTTCCCAATTGAAATATTTCCAGTCCAACCCGGTCAGCAACATGTCCCAGTGCCAGAACCGTCCTTGGTAGCCCAGGTTGTGGACCGTGAAGACCGAGGCGATCGATTCGTAACGCGGGATGGCCCGGTATTCGGCCTGCAAGTAGGCCGGGGCCAGTCCGGTTTGCCAATCGTTGACGTGGAGGATGTCGACTTCCAGGTCCAAGAGGCGAATCGCTTCCAGTACGGCACGGGAAAAGAAAATGAACCGCTCGCAGTTGTCGGTGTAGTCCTTGCCGGAGTTCGGATCGAGGTACAGCGAATCGCGGTCGTAGTAGTTTTCTTGGCCAACCAGATAGACCGGGACGTCGGTCCCCGGGATTTGACTTTTGAGCAGTTGGCCGGTGACGGTTTTACTGCCGATCGGGATGATGAAGTCGATCCCCATCGGTTCGATCGTCGCGCCGCAACACCACGAGCTGCGATGGGCCGGGATGATCAAGGTGGTTTGATGACCCAATTCGGCCAGTTCAATCGGCAACGCGCCCGACACGTCGGCCAGGCCGCCGGTTTTCGAAAAGGGGACCGCTTCACTGGAGGCAAAAAGGATATTCATCGTCGATCGGACTCCATCAGGGGAAACGGGCAACAGCCCGGTGTTTTTTGCACGCGACCCGTCAGGGTAGGCGGAAGGTTTCAAGGCCAACGGCGGTCAATAATGCCATCTTGCCTCTTTTATACAAGAAAACGGAGGAAAAGGGAGGGGGAAGATTGCTTGCCCCGGTCTGCCTAATCTACCTCAATGAGTTTTTCGGAAAACTCGACCCTCTAGTTAAAGCTTTCCGTAAAACGGTCGTTTCGTGCGGGCTGTGCGGAATGTGCCGGATATTCTTTAAATACAGGCCGTGACGACTGCCGATCCTGTTCATACGGACCATGTCGCGTCCGGAAATCAACGTAGAAAAAAATCAAGTGACCCATCGGGCCTGCCATTTCCTCATGATCAGTCGGTTTGCATCGTCGAGCCGTTTGCCCATGATAAGCGGAAAGCCGGTCCTCACTGGTTTGGACCATTCATCACAAGGGGGATTTCGATGATCCGTCGGACCATGCTGGCGCTGCTTTGCGGAGCGGCCCTCATTACGCTTTTAGGCGTTTCGGATGTCCAGGCCCAGCAGGCCTACGGACGCGCCTGGGGAAGTTCTTACAACACCCAGGATTGGAACAAGTTCTACCACTATCCGTACGTCTACTACCCGCAGAACTTCATGCCGGCCGACTACTACAAGAGTAGCGACAATTTGTACTACCGATACCCGCAGCAAATGCGGATTCCGGTTTACAACCGGCAGTGGCAGAATTACTATCCCAAGCCGCGGATGTACCACTTTGGTCATCAGTTCCAACTCGACGTTTTTTAGTCAAAAAAGGGGGTGGTAGAAAACCCTCTGATTGACTTCCTATTTGCGTAGAAACGGTGTGAAGCAAAAGGTTTGGCTGACGAGACCCTCTTGTCCATGGGTTTTTTGAGGCTCCGAACACCTCATCCGCGTGCGGAATCGGGTTTTTTGACGCTCTAACAAAACCATTTCCTTGAAATCCACGGGACACGAGCCGATCGAGCCTCCAGGCCCGTTCGGTAGCCCAAAGTGGGGTTTTGATAGAATGTCTGAGCTTCAATCAAGTAGGGGATCTCGGCGAATCGTTCCTTGCCGTTTATAATAGACAAGACAGACCGGGTTCGGGAAACCGTGATTTGGTCTGTCTTGTCGTTTTTCTTGGCTTCGACGCGTTTTTACTCCTGAGAGGGAAGTGGCGGAAACCCCTATGTATTTAGGCATTGAAATTGGCGGGACGAAACTCCAGTTGGGCGTCAGTGAAGGGCGTGAGGCGACGTTGATCGACGTGCGCCGCGAAAAAATTGTTCCCCAAAACGGGTCTCAAGGGATTCTCGACCAGATCGGGCGACTCGGGCGGGAATTGATGGACGCGCATCCGGTGACGGCCGTCGGGATCGGGTTTGGCGGGCCGGTCGATCTTCAAACCGGCCAGATCGTCACCAGTCACCAGGTCGAGGGCTGGGACCATTTCCGATTGTCGACTGGGCCCACGAGCGGTTCGGGGTGCCGATCGCCTTGATCAACGATTCCGACAGTGCGGGGCTGGCCGAGGCGCGGCTGGGGGCCGGACGGGATTCTCGGGTTGTCTATTATTCAAACGTCGGCAGTGGGATCGGCGGGGCGTTGGTCATCGACGGTCAGGTGTTTCGCGGTGGGACCGGGATGGCGGTCGAGCCGGGCCATCTGCGCGTCGGGCTCGAGGCTGAAACGTCCGGCGAGACGGTCGAGTCGGTCGCCAGTGGCTGGGGGATCACCGCGACGGTACGACGGAAGCTCGAATCGGATGACAACGCGACCGTTCCCGGGGCGGCCGAACTGTTAGACCGTTGCGGGGGAAATCTCGACGCGCTCGACACCCGTGCGATCGCCGAAGCGGCCTTGGCCGGAAATCCGTTGGCCCGCGAGGCGTTCGATCGGTCGGCCCGAACGTTCGGTTGGGCCGTCGCGCAGGCGGTGACGCTGATCGCGCCGAATCTGGTCGTGCTGGGTGGCGGGGTCAGCCTGGCCGACGAGTCGTTGTTTTTGCGACCGGTGCGAGAGTATGTGGCCCGTTATGTTTTTCCGCCGTTCGCCGATCGGTTCGAGATCGTCCTGGCCCAGCTGGGCGAAGAGGTCGTCGTCCACGGCGCAATCTGCGCGGCGATGGACCAAGAGGGAAAATAGAAAACCAAGAATAAAAGGGGCGACGATGTGTCGGTTGCCTCGTTTCTTTTTTATCACGGCTTCTTTTCG
This sequence comes from Thermoguttaceae bacterium, assembly GCA_963674475.2. Lineage (GTDB taxonomy): Bacteria > Planctomycetota > Planctomycetia > Pirellulales > Thermoguttaceae > CAXXFQ01. Next base: position 510,856 of record CAXXFQ010000008.1, read on the forward strand.
CGTCTGATCGATAATTCGCTCTCTCCCGCTTCGGCTCTTTCCCCCGCCGTACAAAAATCCCCCTAACAGTAGGGATTTCTCGAAAAATGGCTTCGATCTGTCAGAAAGCTTTGACACGGAGAGACCGACTCGCTAGAATTCAACTAAACTAATAGTTTAGTTCTGGCTGGCCGATACCATTTTTGAGGGGAGCGAGTCGGCCGAGGGGAAAGGATTTCCCTTTCATAAAAAAATCGAAGGAGGCGGATCGTGGCGAAAAAGATTTCGAAAAAGGACCAGACCGTTCCGAGCCAACGGGAGATGGACCTCTTGAAAATTCTCTGGAAGGGTGGCGAACTGCCGGTTCGCGCGGTGCACGAGACGCTCTGTCAGACTCGCCCGTGCGCGTTCACGACCGTTCAGACTCTGCTTCGGATTATGGCCGACAAGGGGCTGGTCCGTGTGCGCAACGAAGGGCGAACCCTTTATTATTCGTCGAACTACACGGTCCAGCAGGCCAGCTCCCGTTTTCTGGACAAGGTATTCGACGGGGCGGTCGACCAATTGGTTGCCAATCTGCTCCGGGCCGAAGATCTGTCGGTCGACGATCTTCAAGAGCTCGAATCGCTGATCAGTTCGGCTCGAAAGGAAAAACAGCAGAAAAAGGGGAAATGAAATGGGGTGGATCGAATCGATTTTCTGGTGGTTGCTGTTGGTCAACACGGTCGGGTTTGGCCTGCTGTTGATCGGTTTTTTCGTCTTTCGTAAGGTCCGCTGGCCGGCCGAACGGATTCGGGTCATCCAGTTGACCTTCGGGGCGATCGTCGCGGTCGCGTTGTTCTCGAGTGTGCCGGGGCTGCCGCGTGTCTATCTCGGACTGTTACCAGGCTCCGTCGAGCGTTCTTCCGTGCCGGTTGCCGAGCGCTCGTCGGAGTCCTTTTCTATGGGGGAGCCGTTGCCGGAAGAGGATTTTTCGCTTGGGGCCGACGAACCGGTCGAAGAGCTTTTTCTTGAGGAGATGCCGGAGGTCAAAACACTTGCGGCGCCGTGGTGGGATGTCGCCTTTTCGTTCGACCACCGCGCGGGGTACGGCCTGATGGTCGGCCTTTTCGGGCTGATCGCCTGTTATCTGGTTCTGGAACGGTTTATCGGGGCGTGGCGGCTGGGGCAAATCGTTCGAACGTCGGCCGCGGTGCCCGAGTGGGTCGACCGGTTGCTTACCGAAATTCAAGGGGAATCCAAACGACCGGTTCGAGTTTTGGCCTCCGAGAAAATCCCTTCCCCATTGACGTTCGGTCGACGTCGGCCGGTCATCTTGCTCCCGATGTGCATGGTCGAAGCGGGGGACCGGGCGACGTTGCGCTACTGTCTGGCGCACGAGTGGGCCCACATCCGACGGGGCGACGTGACCATGTGGCGGCTGGTCAACTTAGGGCGGATGTTGCTTTGGCCGCAGCCGATTTTTTGGGTCCTGCGTCGTGAGCTACGGATCTGTCAAGATTATCTGGCCGACTCGGACGCCGCGCGGCTGGGGGCCCATCCGGCCGATTACGCCGAGCTGTTGTTGGGGTTCGCCAAAAAACCGCTCGGCTCGCCCGCGTTTGGCGCGCTGGGTATTCAAGATCGGAAATCGGTACTTTACAGGAGGATCGAAATGTTGGTACGCCATTCGGGAACGATTTCACGGACGTGTCCGTTGCGCGTGACGCTCGCCGCGCTGGCGATTCTGTCGGTCACCGCGATCACGGCCAGCACCGTCCGTTTCGACTCGGCCCAAGCCGACGAGCCGACCACAGAAGCCACGGCCCAAGCGGAGCAAGCGCCTGCGCAAGAGGAGACGGCTTCAAGCGAAACTCCCGCCGAGCCGGTCGCGACGACCGAAGCCGCGTCACCGGAAAAGAAGCAACCGGCGATGAAGTCGAAAACGCCGACTGCGAAGGGATCGGCCACACCCAAGGGGGAAGTGGAAGTCTATCGTGTCGATAAAAAGGTTTCTGATTTTCCGGACGCGGCGGATTTTTCCTCTCCGGAAGCCGCCTATGCCACGATTAATCGCAAAATGGGTTCGGCTGATTTCGACTGGCGGAAAGTGAGTGTATGGTCGCTTGGCAATAGGTTGTCCTCCAAAGATGCAAAAGGAAGGCCGTTATCAGAGGAGGTAGTGGCTGACTATTTGAACGCGAAAATCCTACAAGTTCGAATACTCAAGGGGACCATGGCCCAGGTGAGCGCTGAGATGGAACGGGTGATCGATATTCGATCGTTTGAATTAGAAGACGGCCGATGGCTCAATAGGGGGAACGATGTGGTGAGAAGCGAAGCGGAAGTGGAGGAGAAATTCAATCGCATGGCTGGTATTCGAGTCTCGGCTCCCCGTCGGCCGCCGGTTGACGATCCGGAAGCGGTATTGAAACCGTATCAAAAATACCTTGAAACGGCAGGTGTCGCACCGAAGGATTTTGTCCTTGATTGCGTCGAGCGGCACGCGTTGGTCGCGATTGGGGAAATTCATCATCGGCCGACCTACTGGGCGCTGAATAGCCAGATCGTGAGAGATCCGCGTTTTGCGAAGGCGGCCGCCGCGGTGTACCTCGAATTGCCGTCCCACGCGCAACCGCTGGTGGACGAGTTTCTGGCTTCGGAAAAACTGGATACCCGCCCGGTCGTTGAAATGCTCCGGGACGTGCTTTGGATGGGCTGGCCGGATCGGCCGATGCTCGACTTTTTTGTCGCGGTTTGGGAAGCGAATCAGAATTTGAAAAAGTCGGATCGCATCAGGATCGTGCTGATCGATATGCCGCGTCCCTGGAATGAGCTTATCAAGGAAAAGAATTCTCGGAAGTACAACACGGACCGCGACAAGCTGATGGCGGAGAATATTCTACGCGACAGGGACCGTTTTCCGGACAAGCGGCACGCCCTGATGATTGTCGGGTATGCCCACCTCGAGAATCTGAAATACTCCTACGGCGGTTTGCCCATCAAGCGGCTTGGCTGGCATCTTCGTCAGGCTTTGGGCGACGAGCTTTACATGATCGTCCAACACGGCCCCGTGATCCGAAACATGGGAGGGATACGCGGGCGAACCTGCCTGGGACTGTTCGACGAGGCGTTTGCCAAAAACGAGAACCGGCCGGTGGCGTTCGCGCTTGCCGAAAGCCCGTTTGGTCGGCAGCGGTTCGATCTGGATGCCGACCGTTGCTCGCGAACCTCCAGCACGTTCGAAGAGGCGTTCGACGCTTACCTGTACCTGGGGCCGCTTGAGGATGAGATCTTTTCTCCATTGATCGACGGTTTTTATACGGACGAATTCGTTCAGGAGATTGATCAGAGGATGCGTCTGCTTCATGGGCGTGGTTTACAAGAGGCTTATTCTATCGAGGCCTGTGACGGTCGAAGCTTTGCGGCGTGGATGAGTCGTTCCTGGGGAAAACCGCGTACATGGAAATACCGTCTTGGTCCGTTCGATGCCTGGCATGAGGGGGACGGATGGGCGGAAAAGATCGCCGAGCGGCACTATCGAAAGGCGATCGAAAATCCGGAAATCATCCTCAAAGAAGCGAAAGCGGTTTTCAACGCCCTGCGTCACTATGACCCGAAAAAAGGGATAATATTTCATTATCAAGTGCACCATTACCATGACGTGTGGCGAGAATGGGTCAAAACGCATTTCACCAAAAACCCGATTCGGGAGTTCAAGCTGGGCGAGGTCTATTTGAACGAAGAGGGACTTCCCACGGTACCTTATGAACTGATTAGGGCCGAAGGGGAACCGCTTACCGGATCGTTGCCTTTTCAATACCATCCGCAATGCGGCGTATGGGAAGGCACTCAAGGTCTCGATTGGCACCTGAGATCCGAGTGAGGGCGGCTTGCTTTTTGTCGCTTTTGCAAGCGGGTCGGTTACGGGGTTTTTGGCTTGGAGAACTGGGGGAGCTGGTCGGGGTGACAGCCGACACTGCCCCGGTCGCCGGCGGCGTTTAGGGCCGGGTTTTCCGGGTCGTCTTCCAGAAGATAGTCGGCCGTGCGGTGGGCCTCGAGCGGGACGGTCGACGACGGGAGACCATGGAAGGCGATCTGGCCGTAATACGAGTAGTTCTCGTTCTTCGGCATCCAGAGCGCGCGCCAGTCGTAGAAAAGGATCGGCGGGTTGTCGTACAAGGACGACGGTTCGGGTTTCCAAAAGACCTGGAAGCCGCTGTAGAAATTTCGGTCGCCGCTCCAATCCAGAACCGTTTGCCATTGATTCTTTTTGGGGTCGATGACTTGACGGATCATCGGCTCTTCCGGCGGAATCAGCACGATGCTGTCGAAACAGTCTATCGACACGGGCAACAGATAACGGGCCTTCAGACCGGTTCCCAATCGGGCCAGTCCGCCCTCGGCGTTGAGCGTCATGTGACTGAGTTGAACCGAAATCTCCTCGCCCGGCATCGGACGTCGATCGCCGCCGGTGGTGACCAAAAACGGTTTGCTCGAGACGAACAGCCCGTTTTGCCAACTGACCTGGGCCGGTTGCATCGACTCGGCCTGGAAAAAGGTCGTTTTCCCACGTACCACGCAATCGGTCAGTGTCACTCGGGCCGGTTCCCCTTCGGCGGGCGTGGTTTCCAGCGGGTCGACCGTCCAGGTTGGAACGATTCGGAAGCAAACGACCTCTTGATGGATCGGGTTGCGAACGGTTAGCGAGCTTTGTTGCATCGTGACCGCTTCGCCGCGACGCAGCTCGAACAGGGTCCACTGGTCGGCCGTGAGGCTCTGTGGAATGTCCAGCTCTATCGCCACATTGAGCAGAGTTAACTGCGAGCCGCCGAGGGTAATCATCTCGCGCGGGCATTGAACCGGGTCGGGCGAATCGGGGCGGAAAACGACGACCGGGTTGAACCCTTCTCCGCCGCGAAGGATAAGTTTCTTCGCCCCTTGAAGGGCCAGAGGCCGTTCGACCATCGGGCCGTCGAAACAGAGCTCGATAATCGCTCCTTCCTCGGCCGCTTGGCAGGCGGCGGCCAACGTGGAAAACTCACCCGGTGCGCCGGTCGTTTGCCCGACGGTCAGAAGGCCAGGCGTCGATCGGGCCGAGTTGGGTGTCGAAGTGGTCGTGGAATTATCGCCGGCCAAAGGTTTTCGTGATGCGGAGGCGGGATCGCGCGTCCCCTTTTCTTCTTTCGAGGGTGACGCTTCGTTTCCGTCGGCGATCGAATCGGCGGGGAACGCCAAACCGTGGTTTTCGCTTGCCGTCTCTGTCGACGAGGGCGAACCGTCCGACGAGCCTCCCGGGGAACCGTTATTTAAATGAAAAGCGGGGCCGGGCAAGGAGGCCGTTTCCGATTGGGGCGGTTCACTCGACCAAAACTGGTTCATACCCAGGACGGCACCCAGCAAGATGGCGACCGGTGCCATCCAGGGAAGATGCCGTTGGAGGAACGCTTTTCGCCGTCGACGCGACATCGACGTGATAAACGATCGGGTCGGTCCTTTCGGGTAAAGCCCCAGATGACCGGCCAAGAGCTCCAAATGGTCGATGAGCTCCGCGGGCTTTTGGTAACGGCGGTTCGGATCTTTGGCCAACATCTTCCGTAAGATGGTCGACACGTCTTCCGGCAGGTCGGGACGAAAGTCGCTCAGTTCGGGCGGTTCGTCGCCTTGGTGTTGCAGGAGTTTTTGCAGAACGGTCCCTTCGGGGAACGGCGGGCGGCCGGTCAGCATGTAGAAAAAGGTGCAACCGAGCGAGTAGATGTCGCTTCGGATATCGACCAGTCGCGGGTCGCGGGCCTGTTCGGGCGAGATGTAGTCGAACGTGCCGAGGGTGACGCCGCTGGCGGTCAGATCGCTGTCGGCTTCCTTGATCTCTTCCAATCGGGCCAGCCCCAAGTCAATCAACTTGACTCGGCCTTCCTCGGTGATCATGATGTTCGACGGTTTTACGTCACGGTGGACGATTCCCCGTTCGGCCGCATGGGCCAGGGCGTGGACCATTTGCATGGTAAAGCTGACCGCGTCGGCAAGCGGGAGGGGGCCGTGCTGGTCGACCAACCGGCGGATCGTCGTCCCCTCGACGAATTCGAACGCGATGAAAGGAACCCCTTTTTCCTCTCCGACGAAATAGACCCGGGTGATGTTTTCGTGGTCGAGTCGGGCGGTCAGACGGGCCTCGCCTCGGAAGCGTTCCAGCGTCTCGGCGTTGGTCGCTTGGTCCTGCGGTAAAAGCTTCAAGGCGACGTGGCGACCAAGTTGGGTATCTTTGGCGCGGAAAACCCGGCCCATGCCGCCGCCGCCGACATATTCCAGAAGCTCGTAAATCCCGACCCGATCGCCCACTTGGTGGCGGCCTGAATCCGGAGAGAGGTTCGGCTCCAACGGATGGTGGTCTCCCCCGCGAGGCTGGCGTTTGGAGATGATGGTGTGTCCCTGATCGGCGACCGGCAAGACCGATTCGGTGGCCGCGGCGGACGGCTCGTCGCGCTCGATCTTCGAACTCCCGTCGTTCGGATCGGGCGAACGGGGTTCGAGAGGCTCGTCAGGGAAGGCCATATTGCTCATCAGGGGTTATTGCTATTTCGGAGAACAGGGGATTGGAATAGCCGCCGTTTCAAGCGAGGTTGCAAAATCCACCAGTCCTAAGCTGAAAACGCGATACTATAATCCAATCTCTATTTTATCCCCCCTAAAAATACGTATCAACTCCCTTTCTCCCGGGTTTCCTGAGGGCCAGCCGTGATATCGGCCCCTTGGCTTTGTCTAACGCTAAATGAACTGCATTGATAAGGTAGTCGTTAAACTCAGCCGATTTTTTGCATCTCCACGGCCGGGAGTTCGCGAAAGGGGGGCGGTTCGAAAATCTGTCCCTAGCAAGGGGAAACCGGACGAAATTTACTCACCCGTCCAGGTAGTTCAGGCCGAAAAACCAATAGTACCGTTAAATTCGCCTTGTTCGATACGACCCAGACAAACCGTCGGGCAGGCGAAGACCCAGCCGTGGTGAGTGACCCGCACGGGGTGGGCTGTTTTTCCAAAAAAAGAGACCGATTTATCCAAGTCGAAAACGACGTGTCGGAGAGGCCCCCCTTTGGGTCGGCCATCCGGGCAGTCATGAAAGCGATTGGGGATTGGCAAGTCCTCAGTCCCCCTCAAGAGAGATCCCGCAATTTGCTCTTGAGGGCCGTACGACTTTCGCCTCCACCGGTCTCTTCCCGCACAGGTAAAACAGCCCCAAGCTCGAATTCCGTTCCCGCATTTTTCGAGTTTGATCGAAACCCGAAGGCGGTTGCTCCCACGGCTCAATTTTGATGGGGGGAAATCCGTGTTGCTACGTTTGCGCGAAAGTCGAGCCGCCCGGTCGACCGAAGTGGTCGCCTATTCCGCACGAGTCCGTTCGGGAAAGGCCAAGTCGACCATCCTTTTGATTTTGGGAATCCTTCTTCTAATTGGAAGTAGGGTCGCCTTTTCGGACGAACCGTTTGCCACTTTCGACGAGAATTCTTCCAAGGTGAAGACGACGAAAGCGAAGGTTTCACGATCGAAAAAGGGCGAAGTTTCACGGGCCGTGCCGGTCAGTTATCGTCGTTCCGAAGGTAGCAAGGCGGATACGTCCGAGGTGGCTCGCGAATCGGCGATTCAGTCGATCCCTTTTGAGCGACTGACGAAATCGGATCGCCAACGGGTCCTGGGCGTCCTGTCGGGCAAACCGATCTTTCGCCGAATGCCGGTTCATGTCTGCCAGTGCGATCCGGAGTTGTACCATTTTTTGGTCCAACACCCGGACCTCGTGGTCGGCATTTGGGAGGAGCTCGATATTACCGAGCTGCGGATGCGTCAAATCGAACCGGGCCGTTTTGCGACCCGCGACGGCGACGGGACGGTCGGTACGGTCGAGATGCTCTATCAGGATTCTGAAACCAGCATCGTTTTGGCTGACGGAAAATACAACGGGACCCTTTTGACCAAATCGGTCGAGGGGCGAACCCTTCTGGTTCTCAAGACCGGTTATGTCCGGTCGTCGGACGGCAAATATTATATCACGAGCCGACTCGATTCGTTTACCCAGATCGACAACGTGGCGTTTGAGCTGTTGACCAAGACGCTCCATCCGATTCTGGGGCGGATCGCCGATTATAATTTTGTGCAAACGTCAGCTTTTGTCGGGCAGATTTCTCAGGCGGCCGAGTCGGGTCACTCGCGTCTCCAATACTTGGCAGAGAATCTCAACCAGGTTGACGATACGACGCGTGAGGAGTTTTTGCTTCTGACGAGTCAAATTGCCCAAAAAGCAGAACGTCACCAAGATGGCCCGGTCCCGGTTGCGTGGCAGACCGACGCGAAAGACGCGTCTCAAAAAGCGACAATCCGATAAGCGATTTTTCAAGCTTGCGATCATAAAAGAGGGCGATCGATTATTCGGTCGTCCTTTTCGTTTATTGATAGAGCGGATTTTACTTATGGGTCGCAGTTTCCCTGCTAGCGGGGGGACCCTGTTTTGGGCAACCGGGGCCTTTGTTTCGAGCCGTTGCTGCGTTATCTTAGAGCGCTTCCGTCCCGGGGCTTGGGTAGGAGATATAGGCCAAGCAAAATGGGGGGTGAATTTAACAAGAAAAAAGTTTTTCACGAGAACCTAAGCATTCCATGGATCCGGATCGAAGAACGGCACGAATTGGCACACTTTATTGCTTGGCGGCGGCGATAGGCTACACGTTGGTCAACACGGGACAACGGTTTCTGTCGGTCGAGTTTGATCAGATCTGGGTCAACGCGATTCGCGAAACGACGGCGATGCTGTTTTTGGCCCCGATGGTGCTGTTGGAGGCCCGCAAGGGGCATCTGAGTTGGGGCCGTTCCTTTCGGGTCTGGGGGGTATTGGCCCTCGGGGCGTTGGTGATTCATCTTTTTGGCAATATCCCGAGCCTCTGGGCGTTGAGTCAGATCGGTCTGGTCGTGACGGTGCCGATCTATCTTGGGGTGAATTTGGTTTTTTCGGCCATCTTGGGTTGGCTTTTTCTGAAACAATCGGTTTCGTTCACTAGTCTGGTCGCAATAGGACTTCTGATCGTGGCCGTCCTCTTTTTGCAATCGGGGGCAGAAGCGGTTCATGAATCGATTGCCGGGTCGGCCTCGGCGGAAAGTGTCGACTCGGCAGCGATCTCGATGGAAGGACAGGAAGTGGTCCTTCGCGAGGAGCCGGAGACGTCGTCGACCCATTCGAGCGCCTTTTGGGCCGCGTTGGCCGTGGGGGCCGCCTGTTTGGCCGGGTTGGCCTTTTCTCAGTTGGGCGTCGCGATGAGCTACGCGATAAACCACGGGGTATCGATCGGGGCGGTTGCCTGGACCGTGCCGGTGGTTGGGACGCTCGTGTTTTTGCCCTGGAAGCTGTTGACGACCGATTTCAGCGCGATTCCGACCGTCGATCCGGACACCCGGAACCGACTGATATTGGTCATGGGGGCCGTCTGTGTGGCCAACGCCATCTCTTTCTTTTTGCTGACCAAAGGGTTTCAAATGGTCACGGTCGTTCACGTCAATGTGGTCGGCGCTTCTCAGGTGGCCTTCGGCGCGATATTTGGCATGGTGCTTTTTCACGAACCGGCCAGCCTGGGCGTGGTCTTTGGAGTGGTGCTGACGATCGTCGGAATGATTTTGATCAGTCGAAGGCCCCCCAAACGGGAGAAGGTCGGGGGGAATGTGTCCTCCCAATAACCGCCTAATGACAGCCAATTTGTTGGCGGGCTTTTTTTGATTGGCCGAGGCGGAAAGTGACAAAGGGAGAAAAATCGGAATAGACCGACTGCCAAAATGGCCGGCTTGCGGGGGAGCACGAAAGAGAGGGCTTTCCCTAACGCTCTTCTTTGGAAGGGTTTATCACCATTTTGTTGAGAAGCCTCGAATGGCGCGCCATTTGCGTTTCTATCTCTTGGCTACTTTCAGCAAACCCTTTTCACGGGACTGACGTAACTGAGGTATATAATCTTATAGTCTTTCGAAGGATACCTCTTTGAATTTTTCTTGAGACCGGCTTTTAGTCCAGTTTTATAGCGTATTTCACGTAAGCGTAGCGGGGGGGTGGTGCTTGCAGCTTGGAAGAGAAGTGGAAAGTTCTACGTATTTTTCAAAGCTCAACTTACCGCAACCATGGGAACTTTTCCCACACCGGTGTGACGCTGCACTTGACTGAAACACGCTCTAGGGAATGAGAATTCGGGAGTGGAAATCGAAGGGAGGCGGTCATGGATCCTAGCAAAAAGCGTGAAATTCGCGTTCTCCGTCGACTGGTAGAGGCGGAAGGGTATCTCGAACTCGGAATGCCGTCCCAAGCGCTTGCGCGGTTGGAAGGGATCGACGACAGCGGCCCCTTGCTTGCCGTGGTGGAGATGCTACGCGGAAAGGCGCTGTGGGTCCAACATCGGTTCGACGACGCGGCCCATTCATTGCGATTCGCCGCCCAACATATTCATGCGCCGTTTGACCGACCGGCCTGGTTGGCTCTGAGCTGGTACTACCATAATCGGGGGGAGACCGACCGGGCCATCCAGAGTCTCGCCCGAGCCCGAGGCGCTCACTTCCCAGACCCGTCCTCTTCGCGGTAATCGGTCCGATTGGTTACCTCGGCTCTTTTCGATGAATCGGTCCTGTCCGGTTCGATCACCGCGCGGATGCCAAGCGTGACGACCAGGCCGACCAGATCGATCAGCCAGAGGATTCCGATTCCCAGTCCGACGCCGCCAAGCACGCTCGCCCCGGTCGAGTCGCCCATCTGTTCCAAGGATTTTCCCACGACCAGCGTCATCGCCAGAGCGATCGTCAGCATCAAAGCGCCGACGAGGAGGGTGGCGAGGATCTTTTGGAGGAGCTTTTTTTCGTTCATAAATGTTTCTATCGCATTTTGCTTGACGGTCGCCTTACGCCGGTGTGGGGAAAATTCCGGCAGCTGCCGTACGTCAAGGGATGAGTTGATTTAGTTTTTTCATTTACCGCTGGATTCACTGGTTACGTTGCGTAACCACCAGAATCGCTCAGGTTGGTCTAATTGTTACAGTCGTCTCGTTAGGTGTCAAGTTACTCCGATCGGGCCGTTTCTGGTTTTGCTTGACTTTGGCCCCCTGCAAGGCAGAATGAAAAGGACCCCTTCTCTTGGGAAAAACGCCTTCAAATACGGAAAAAACGACTTATGATTTCACCGAAAACGCCTCTCGAAACCGTTCGACGCCTGGGGTTGGTTTTGGTGGTCGCAGGAGTCGCCGCCGTATTAGGGGGGGGCTCGACCAGCGAGGCGACTGAACTGGTCCTTAAAGATGGGCGTCTCCTTCGCGGCAAGTTTGGTTTGGTCTCGGGTCTGGCCGAGCAGCCGGTGCCGCCGGGCCAGGGCAAACTCCAACCGATCGCGTTTGTCGACGACGATCTCCGTCGGACGTTCATCTCCAAACGGCTGGTCCAAGACATTCTCCAGGAAGAGGAGTCGCGGGTCGAAAAATTTTCGATCTTTCAGCGGATCCCCGGCACGGGAACGCAAATCTATTCGGTCGGTCGGATTGTCAGCGCGGCGCCGTTTGATCGCTTCGGCCGTCGGTTGTTGACCTTTGCCGGGCCGAAAGGGACGATTGATCTGGTCCAGGGGATCACGACGCTTACGCCCCAGTGGATGAAGGTCGAGGGGGTCACTCACAGTTGGGATATGCGACTTTCGACGGCCAATTTTCCATCCCCCATGTTGATGGAAATCCTCGTCAGCCAAGTCGGGGCCGAGGATATCGAATACCAAAAGAAGATGGTCCGCTTCTTTATCCAGATGCAGCGGTATGAGGAGGCGATGGGCCTGTTGGACCGGTTGATCGACTCGAACGAGAAGAACCCGGAAACGAAAAAACAACTCGAGTCGTCTCGACGCCAGTTACGGCAGTTGGCGGCGACGCGGCTTCTGGAGGAATTGAAGCGACGTCAAACGGTTGGTCAGCACGCGTTGTCCCGCGCGATGTTGGAGCGGTTCCCGGCCGACGAGGTGGCGGGAGAGATCTTGCAAGAGATTCGCGAACTGGTCGAGCAATACCGCGAGTCCGATTCGCGCGGCAAGGCGATCTTGAAAAAGTATCTTGCCCTGGTCGAAAAAAATTCCAATCCCGCCGCGCAAGAGAAACTTCGTTCGATCGGCGACGAGATGAAGGCCGAACTCAACCGCGACACGCTCAATCGGCTGGCCGCGTTTCGACTGGCGATGGGCGATGAAAAGATGTTGCCCGGTGATCGCCTCGCGTTGGCCGTCAATGGCTGGCTCTTGGGGAGCGACGCCGCGAGTACCAATTTGTCCAACGCGCTTTCGGCCTACACGGTGCGTCGACTGGTTCGCGAGTACTTGCTCGAGACCGATTCCATAAAACGGGCCGCGTTGCTTGAGGAACTTCGTTCGCAGGAGGCCGCTTCGCCGAAGGTGGTCTCCCTCATACTGGCTCAGATGAAACCGCCGATGGCTTCCGAGCCGGTCGAAGGGCGGCCGGGTTACTTTGCCTTGGAAACCTATGGCATGACCAAAGAGCAACCGGTCAAATATTACGTCCAACTGCCGCCGGAATACGATCCGTATCGACGTTATCCGGCGATCGTGACGCTTCACGATCGAAACGGCTCGGCCGAGAATCAGCTCGACTGGTGGGCCGGTTCGGCTGACGGAAAAGGGGGCCGCCGCGGTCAGGCCGGTCGTTGGGGATATATCGTCATCTCGCCGCAGTGGGCCGGGGCGAATCAATACGGATACCGCTATTCGGCGTCGGAACACGCGGCGGTACTCAATGCGATTCGGGACGCGAGTCGGCGGTTTTCGATCGATACGGATCGAGTCTTTCTTTCCGGACACGGTACCGGCGGGGACGCTGCTTGGGATATCGGGCTGGCCCATCCGGACCTTTGGGCCGGCGTGTTGCCGTTTTTGGCCCGCGCCGATCGGTACATTAATTTTTATTGGGAAAACGCCGAGTTGGTTCCGACCTATTTTGTCGGCGGGGAGAAGGACAACCGCTGGCTGGTCGCCAACGCCCCGACGTTGGATCGATATTTGAACCGGGGTTACGACGCGACCGTGGTCGAGTTTTTGGGACGCGGTTACGACCCGCTTCACGACGAGACGCTTCGGGCGTTCGAGTGGATGAGCCATTTCCAACGGAACTTCTATCCGACCGAGTTCACCGGCGTTTCGATGCGGCCGTGGGATAATTATTTTTATTGGGCCGAAGTCGACGGCCTGCCTTCTCGTTCGGTGGTCGAACCCGAGTCGTGGCCCCCGGCGCGAGGGCAAATCCCGATGAAGACCGAGGGACAGATCATCGCGGCGAACAACTCGATTCGGATCAAGACCGGCGCGAGTCGAGTGATGGTTTGGGTTTCGCCTCAAATGGTCAATTTCGACCAGAAGGTTCCCATCTTTGTCAACGGGCGTGCGATCAATAATAAAGATCCGTATGTCAAGCCGGATTTAAAAATCATGCTCGAAGACGTGCGGACCCGTTGCGATCGGTTGCATCCGTTTTGGGCCAAATGGGAAACCGAAACGGGCCGTCGACGCTAGGCGATTCAGAGGCGTGAAGTTACAGTCGCCTTAGGCGTTAGTCCGTTTCTTCTTGCGTCGGATTTTGCACTTCGAGTTTCTCGATCCGGCGCAGCAACTCATGATTGGCCGCCTCGGCAACGGTCAGCTGGTGTCGAAGCTTTTGAACCCGTTTGTCTTGCCCCTCCCGTCCTTCGAGAAACCAGGTAGCGACAAAACCGGTGAACGTGCCGAAAAGGCCCACACCGATGGTCATCAAGACGCAGGCGACCATTCGTCCTTCGGTCGAGACCGGAAAGTAATCCCCGTAGCCGACCGTCGTGACCGTGACAAAACACCACCAGAGCGATTCCTCGACTGTCGTGATGTTGCTTCCCTCGAAATTCTGTTCGAAGTGCAAGATGATGATCGACCCGAAGGTGATCGTGATGATCGTCACCAGCACGACCGAGAGAAAAGTGCTTTCGCTCCGATTTTTGATACCGACCGCCATCAGGTCCTTGATCGAATGCAACCCGCGCAGAACACGGATGACGCGTAAGACCCGAAAAATTCGCCCCAGACGAAACCAACTCACGGCCGGAATACTCGAGACCAGATCGAGCCAGCCCCAACGCAGATAGCCCAGCCGATCTTTCGCCGTGGCCAGTCGCCACAGAAAATCGACAAAAAAGATGACGCAGATCGCCGTATCGACCGTGTTGAGAATCTTTTTGGTATCGGAATCAATCGGCAACGTGACTTCGAACGCCATGGCCCCCAGGACAAAGATGCACAAGAGGAACATGAACAACTGATACGGGGTCACCTTTCGATTGGAATTCGCACCGGGCATGGGGGTCTTTCGAGAAAACGAGTGAAAAAATCTCTTTGAATTAAGCTTATCGATGAGAAGGTCGAACGTAAAGGGCGATTCGTCTGCTGTTTCTGTAGGATTACTTTCGCACTTGCTAGGTGTAAGTTATTGATTAAATGTCATCTGGCCTGGCCGTAGCAGAAGACGATTTAGAAGAAGATCAAAAGGAATATGGCCATGATCAAAACAACGCGACCGGCTTTTTGCAGAGGCTGGTTCAAAATCGTGTCTATTAAGTTTAAGCAAGGTGTTTTTTGTTTTGGCTTAATTTAGTCGAATGGTATAAGTCGTGGTACTACCAAGTGAATTAGTCGGCTAGTAGTAAATATCGATGTGTAGTATGATAATTGAAATAGCGGCGGTATATAACCCACACGCGGCTGGACTTGATCATTTTTTGCAGAGGAGAAGATAGTCAAATGAGTATCTCGAAACGTATCATGGACGCTATCGACTGGATGAACGTTGGTAATTATGAGTCCGCTTTAATTCCGGCAAGCATTGCCATAGATGCCACCGCCAACCGAGTCTATTCTACGAAGAGCAATAATCAAGCATACAAGGATTGGCTTCACGAAAATCTTGCCTTCATCACACGGTTTATGGGAGTATCCATCACTAATAGTCTCCGTTTCGGTTACAGCCATCCCGACCTAAAACTCGATGCAGAAGGATGTTGCTCGCTGGAACAGATTCTCTATCACGTTGTGCGTTGTGGTCTTCTGCACAACGCTGGTCTTCCTAAGACACTCAGGTTTGGCCCGCCTGGAATAATATCACTTCAAGGTGGGAACCTTGTATTGAGTAGTGAGCTAATCTACGGGATGGTGGCTGCAGTTATAGCCGCACCCGAAAACGCTGAATTAACAGCGTTAGATAGATACGTATTGTCTATTGACGGTCAGACACGACGTATCAACGATTTGTGGGGAAAAAAAGAAACATTTTTTGAATTATTCAAGCCGGATACGGCATGACAATGTGGTGTCTTTTTAGACACCCAGTAGAAAAAGCCGGGCGACCTCGGGGATGAGGCCGTCCGGCTTAGGTTTTGCCGCTTTGATTTTCTTAAAGGGGCCGATCAGCCCAGTTCGGGCAGTTCGTACCCTTTGCGGCGCTGGCGGGCCAGGAATTGGTTTCCTTCCTCGCAGTTGGTGAACCGCTCGTTCGCCGGGTCCCACTGGAGTTTTTCGCCGACGCGGCCCAAGTCGCGGGCGATGTTGACCAACATGCAGAGGGTCGACGCTCGTTGGCCGTATTCGATGTCGGCGTTGCAGCGCTTGCGCGTCTTGATGCACTCGACCCAGTTTTCCAGGTGGTACTGCGATTCGGGTTTTTGGTTCGGGCCCGGGTTGTCCGGCGAGGCGGCCAGCGATTTCGGGTTCGAAGCAATCTTGTTACGGTTGATCTCGATTTTGCCCTTCTCGCCGACAAAGATCGCGCCGAGACCCGGTCCCCGATCGCCGTCAAGATGCAGTCGCAGTTCGGTCCCGTTGGCATACGTCATCCGGACCTTGGCACGCGGGCCGACCACGTGTTTTGCCATATTGTAATATGCCTTGCCCGTCTCGTCTTCGTCGGTGTGTCGCGGCTCGTGCTTTCCGGTGCTCATGATTTTGACCGGTTCTTCCAAGAGGACCTCGACCGGGCCCGTTTCGTCGGTGCCCAAGGCCCGTTGGACTTGGTCGTACGAGTGGGCTCCCCAGCCGCTGACGCCGAAGCAGGGGCCGCCCGCGTCGTAATCGGCCCAACGGTTCCAGCCGATGTGAAGCTGCTTGTTGTACGGTCGCAATTCGGCCTGGTTGGTCCAGATGTCCCACCAACCGGGCTTGCCCCCTGCGGGCATTTTTTCTTCCGGGCCGCCGGGCCAGACGTTTGGGCCGACAAAGTTGGGCGCCAAGACGACCTTGATCTTGCCGAGCGCTCCGTTTTTGACCAGATCGCTGGCCCAGTTGTTGATCGGCATGGAACGCTGTTGAGTGCCGACTTGCGTGACGCGACCGTATTTGCGTGCCGCCTTGACCATCTGGCGTCCTTCGTCGATCGTCAGAGACATCGGTTTTTCAATGTAGGCGTCCATCCCGGCCTGCATCGCCAGGATTGTGATCCATGCGCGGGCATGTGTCGTTGTTTCGACCATCACCCCGTCGAGGTTTTCCTTCTCGATCATCTGACGGAAATCGTCGTACTTCGACCAATTCTGATCCTTGCCGACCTTCTCGATAAAATGGTCCTGACGCGGGGTGAAGCAATCGCAAATGGAAACAACTTTCATCTCCGAGACCAGTTTGCAGGTATTGGTCAGCCAACGAGCCCGGCCGCCCAGCCCGATGACGCCGACATTGACCCGTTCACTCGGGCTCGTGGCCCCGTCACGTCCCAAGACACTCGACGGCAACCAGGTGGGCAAAGTCAGGGCGGCGGCAGTGGTTCCGAGAAATGTCCGACGAGTGGGATGGTTATTTTTCATGAGAGGGGTCCTCAAAGAATGGGGAGGGAGGTGAAAATTCGCTCGGATAAAAAAGGCGAAGGTCGTTTTTTGGTTCGGGGCGGGAAACCCACTTTTTCAATATATTGAACCTGTCCGGTCCAGTCCAATGGCAAAAGTTCCCATTTCGGGAATTCTTTCCTAATCGCAAGAAGTTATTGTTCAAGCCCCCACAGGTCAGGGAACCTCGTTTGCGGGGATGACCGGACTGCGGTCAGAAATCCGATCTGTCGCCGCCGAATCGACCTGCAGCCCGGCGTCGCGGAGAAAAAATCTTAAAAACCGACTCAGGACGACTTTTCGTTTTTCCGATAACCTGGTATTATAACTCTGTTGTCGATTGGTGGCTTGGCCGTTGGCCGGGCAGGTTTTGGGGCTCGTCGGAGTTTCAAAATCGGACAACTCGACCGCTGCCGGGGTGGCGGAATGGCAGACGCGATGGATTCAAAATCCATTGAGCTTACGCTCGTGTGGGTTCAAGTCCCACTCCCGGTACTTTTTTATAGGCTTGCAAGCTTTGCGGATTTTTCCACATCGGCCGCCTACCTGCGGAAGGCGGTTTTGGAGTAGGGGGGAAACTCGCAACCTTGTGACAAGCTTGACGAGACAATAAGGACTTATGGCCAACGGCCGTGAGTCCTTTTTTCGTTTCTTGGCGGGGCTCTTATCCCATAAAAAAAGGGCGATCGCTTTTGGCAATCACCCTTTTTGGTTTTTTAACTTTGCTTTTCGGCTCTAGCCGATGTACTGCGACATCTTGTCGAGCACTTCGCCTTCGGTGTCGCGGATCGTGACCACAAGCGGCATCTGGCCCATCAGACTGTGCGTCGCACAGCCGAAACACGGGTCGTAGGCTCGGAAGGCCATCTCGACCATGTTCAACAGCCCTTCGCTGACCTTGCCCTTGTGGATGAGGCCTTGGGCCGCCTTCTTGACCGACATGCAGATCGGCGCGTTGTTGTTCGTCGTGCCGACCACCAAGTTGACCTTCGTCAGGATGCCCCGCTCGTCGGTCGTCAGGTGGTGCGTCAGTGTGCCTCGCGGCGCTTCGACACATCCGATTCCTTCGGTGGGCGTTTCGGTCGGAAGGACCCGGTATTCCTTGCCGGTGATCTCCGAATCGGTTGCCAACTCGACCCAACGCTCGGCCGCATAAAGTAGCTCGATCAGACGGGCCCAGTGGGTCGCCAACGTGTGGTGGACCGGCTTGCCGCCGAGGGTCTCGTAAAACTTCACGTACTCGGCCTGGGCCAAAGGCGTGGCCATCCCGTCGGCCGCGTTGAGCCGCGAAAGCGGGGTCGCCTTGTAGACGCCCGAATCGACGCCGTCGACGAATCCCTTCCAACCGACTTTCTTGAGATACGGGAACTTCAAGTACGACCAAGGCTCGACTCGCTCGGCGATGTAGTCGGTGTAATCCTTGGCTTCGTACTTCGCGTGTTCCTTCCCTTCCGGGTCGGTGATGCGGATCTTGCCGTCGTAGAAGTTGACCAAGTTGTTCTCGTCGACCATCCCCATGTTGTACGTCTTATGGGTGAAGGTGTCGCCGGTGATCAGGTCGACATAGTCACTGTTTTTCAGGACCAGATCTTCGAACACCTGCAACGAGAACTTGGCGAATTCGATCGCTTCACGGCCCTTTTCCTCGATTTCCTTCCGCTGGGCTTCGTCGATCCCGCGGCTGACGCCACCGGGCAGACCCCAGTTCGGATGGACTCGACGGCCACCGACCATCTTCAACAGGTCGTGGCTCATCTTACGCATGTTGAGGACCTTACCACCGACATCCATGCCGACCTTGGCGATGACGCCGAGGACGTTTCGTTCGGCCGCCGGCGCGGTCGGGCCGACTACGAAGTCGGGACCGCCAAGAGCGTAAAAGTGGGTCGTATGGTCAACCGCGAAAAAGATGCTGTAAAACATCTCGCGGAGCTTTTTACCGGTCGGCGGCGGTTCGACCTTGAACACCGCGTCCAGGGCCTTGCTTGAAGCCATATGGTGGGCTTCCGGGCAGACACCGCAGATACGGTTGGTCAGGTTCGGCATGTCTTCCGCCGGACGCCCGATGCAAAAACGCTCGAATCCCCGAAGCTCGGGAATCTGGAGGTACGCGTTGGCGACTTCACCCTGGTCGTCCAGGAAGATGTCGATCTTGCCGTGCCCTTCCAGGCGGGTAATGGGATCTACTGAAATACGCTTCATCGCTGGGTTTCTCCTACTTAGGCGTCTTGGCTGTTTTGGTTCAGCTTGGTGCGACGCAAGAAGCTGTTGGCCAGGCCGAATCGATAGAACGTGCCGATCGGATCAGGGATGCCTTCCTTGATAATTCGATCGATTTCTTCCGGGTCGTCCGAGTCGATAACACTTCCCAGGGCGGCCATCAATTGGGCTCCGTGGTCGGTCACGCCCTCGTTGGGACCATAGCAACCGATGCACGGCGAATTGACCTGCGGGCAACAGGCCCCACAGCCGGCTCGCGTCGCGATCCCCGCACAGAAAAGGCCTTGCTCCAAAAGACAAGTTTCATCGTCCGGGATGATCTCCCAGGTCCGATAGAACTTTTTGATTTTCTTTTCGGTCCGCTTTCGCGGGCATTCGTCACACACGGTCGTGATGGCACCGATGACCGAACCCGGCGCGGGCAACTTGCCTTCGAGGATCGCCACGATCGCGTCCCAGATCCGCTCCGCTTCGGGAGGACATCCGGGCAGAAAATAGTCGACCGGGACCGTTTGGGCAAGCGTCTTGACCGTATCGTAGATGACCGGAAGCAACAGCGTGCCTTCGTCCATTTGCGTTTCGGCCTGCGGAAGGACGCCATCCGGGTTGTCTACCGAAACGCAGTCCGTGTAGCTCGTCTCGAAGATCTCTTTGCGGTTGGTCACGTTGCCCAAACCGGGGATGCAACCTTCACTCGCACAAGAGCCGTACGCCACGAGGACCTTCGACTTCTTCCGGAGAAGCTTGGCCATGTACTCGTTTTCGCTGGTTCGGATTGCGCCATTGAACAGGCAGACGTCGATTTCGCCGTCTTCGAGCTGTTCGACGTCGCGTGCCTTGCCGTCGACAATACAGGGCCAAAAGATAATGTCAAAAGCATCCGCCACGTCGAGGATCTTTTCATTGATCGACAAGGTGGAGATTTCGCACCCGCCACAGGACGCCGCCCAGTAGCCGGCGAGTTTTTTCTTCGCGGTACCGTTACTCATAATTTGATCTCCAACGCTTCCTTGTGCTCGTGTGCGATCGCCTCGAGAGACGCGAGTCGGTCTTCGTTTTCTACCCAGTTTTGCGACCAGTTCAGCGGACCCAACTTCCGAACCGTTTCGGTGATCTCGTTGATGTACTCGGCCAAAATGTGCCCTTCGGCGGCCGAGGCCCAGACCAACCGGACCCGCTCTTCTTCGATGCCCATCGCGCGAAGCATCTGTTTGATCATGCCGTAGCGTCGCATCGCTTTGTAGTTCTGGTCCACATAGTGGCACTCGCCCGGATGACATCCGGCCATCAGAACACCGTCCGCTCCCAAGGACAATGCCTTGAAGACGAACATCGGGTCGAATCGGCCGCTGCACATCGTTCGGATAATCCGCACATTGGGCGGGTATTTGATTCGCGCCGAACCGGCCAGGTCGGCCGCCCGGTACGAACACCAGTTACAACAAAACCCGACGATTTTCGGTTCAAAATCACTCATCGTCTCGTTGGCCTCCAGCTTGAAGCTGTCTATTTATTACCGTGTTGGTTTTTCAATTGGTCTTTTATTTTTTTCGATCATCCATTTTCACGGGTGTCGAAAACCGCCAGGCGAAAGGACCGAAGTCCCGGTTCGCCCGGAGGGTCTTTTTGCCGGCAAAGCCTGACGTTTACGCTACGCTTCGGCTTGTTCCTTTTGATCAGCGATCGCGTCCCAGAGGACCCCTTCGATCTCCGCGGAGATTTGGTCGTTCTTGAAGTGCGGGCCGATGATCGCGGCGGCCGGACAGGCGGCCACACAGGTTCCACAGCCTTTGCACATCGCCGGTTCGATCCGACTGACCTTCTTTTCTTCGTCGAAGCTGATCGCGTTGTACGGGCAAAGGGTACCGCACAGCCGACAGCCGGAACACTCTTCTTCGATGATTCTCGCGGCGATCGGCTCGATCATGACGCTGCCTTTGGTAATCAACCCCTGGACGCGTGCGGCGGCGGCGGCCCCTTGGGCGACCGAGGCCGGAATGTCCTTCGGACCTTGGCAGGCCCCGGCGACAAATATGCCGTCGGTCATCGTCGCGACCGGGTCGAGCTTCGGGTGCAATTCGGTGTACCAACCGGCCAAGTTGCAGGAGATGCCGGCTCGCAGCCCGACTTCCTTCGCATCGGCTTGTGGCTCGATCGCTCCCATCAGAACGACCATGTCGACCGGGATGCGGCGTTGGGTTCCGGCCAGGGTGTCTTCGGCCTGAACGATCAGTTTGCCTTCTTCTTCCGGCGTGCGGGCGGCGTCGGTTACTTCGGCCACCTTACCTCGGATGAAGTGCATCCCTTCTTGCATGAGTCGTTGATAGAACTCTTCGTACATCTTGCTGGGCGTTCGCATGTCGATGTAGAAGTCGTACACCTCGGCGTTGGTCTTTTCCAAAACCAAGTGTCCCAACTTCAAGGCGGCCATGCAGCAGACGTTCGAGCAGCCGACATTATGCTCTTCGTCGCGGCTACCGACACAGTGGATGATGGCGACCGATTTCGGCTCGGTCCCGTCTTCCAGGACGATGTTACCGTCGGTCGGACCGGCCGCGTTGACCAGCCGTTCGAATTCCATGTTCGTGAAGACGTTCGGCAAACGGCCGTAACCGTATTGCGGAGTCTTCTTGCAATCGAACAGCTTCCAACCGGTGGCGAAGATGATATTCCCGACGGTCATTTCGAGGATTTCGTCCTCTTGGTCGAAGTTGATCGCGTCGGTCGGGCAGACCTTGGCACAGACGCCGCATTTGCCCGTTTTGAAGTAGGTGCACTTGTCCCGATCGATGACCGGAACTCGCGGGACGGCTTGCGGGAACGGAATCGAAATCGCCCCTTGGTAGCCTATCCCTTCTTCGAAATAGTTGGGGATCAGGCCATCGGCGTCGCGGACCGGCAGTTTTTGTTCGGCCAGCTTCCGGGCCTTGGCCCCGACCGGACATTTGTCGACGCACGCACTGCAACCGTTGCATTTATCGAAGTCGACGTAGCGGGCCTTTTGTCGGACCTTGACTTTGAATTTCCCGATCGAGCCGCCGACCTCTTCCAGCTCCGCATAGGTCAAGAGCGTCACGTTGTCGTGTTGGGCCGCTTCGGACATCTTCGGCGTGAGGATACAGGCCGAGCAGTCCAGGGTCGGGAACGTTTTGTCGAGCTGGGCCATGTGACCGCCGACGCTCGGCTCGCGTTCGACCAGAACGACCTTGTGACCGGCGTTGGCCAACTCGAGGGTCGCTTGCAGACCGGCGATCCCGCCCCCGACCACCAGCGTGACCGGATTGATCTCGGCGTACATCGGTTCGAGCGGCTCTTGCAGCTTGACCCGTTCGGCCGACGCGGAGACCAACGACTTGGCCTTTTCGGTGGCCTTTTCCTTGTCGTTATGAACCCACGAGACGTGCTCGCGAAGGTTGGTCATCTGCATCAGGTACGGGTTGAGGCCCGCGTTTTCGCAGACGCGACGGAACGTCTTTTCGTGCAAGTGCGGCGAACAGGCGGCGACCACCACGCGGGTGAGCCCCTCCTTCTTGATGTCCTCTTCGATCATCTGTTGACCGACCGAAGAACACATGAACTTATAGTCTTTGGCAACCACGACGTCCTTGATGTTTTCGCCGGCCCATTTGGCGACCTCTACGACGTCGACCGTTCCGGCAATGTTGCTACCGCAGTGGCAAACGTAAATGCCGACTTTTTCGGCCATGGTTATCCTCCAATTAAGGTCTTTATGCTGTACGAATGGTTGAGGGAAATCACTAGGCGGTAATTTTTGCTTTCAAAACCGGCTCGGCAGGGACCAATTCCTTGCCGAAACCCAACGACTTCGTATCCAAGCCGAAGGCGTAACCCAACAGTTGAGTGAAGTAGACCACCGGTAACCGGAACTTCGTATTGAACATGCCGTCGACCCGGCCCTGATAGGCGTCGAGGTTCAACTGGCACATCGGACACATGGTGGCCATAATGTCGGCCCCATTGTCGTCGGCGTTTTTAAGGATGCGTCGAAGCAGTTCGAAGGCGTCCGGATCGCTCAACTGGGTCATGTGGCCGCCGCAGCAGTGAGCTTTGGCACCCCATTCGACGATCTCGGCACCGAGCCATTTGAACAGCTCGTCCATTTTCATCGGGTATTCGGTGCAATCGCCGTCCTTGAACGGGCGAACGACCTGGCAACCATAATAGGAGGCGACCTTCAGACCGGTCAACGGTCGTTTGACCATCGCGCGAATCTTTTCTTCGCCGAAATCGTTGCAGACGACGTCCAGCAGGTGGCGGACTTGAAGACGGCCCGCTTCGTATTGCAGACTGCCGGCGGCCAATGCCTGATTGATCAGGCCGCTCATCTTCGAGTCTTCCGCCATCAGTTTGTCGACCTTCGCCAAATTCAAATAGCAAGCGGCACAAGAGGCGACGACCTGATCCAGATCGTTATCGACCAAGGCCAAGTTTCGGGCGATTACCGAGCAGGCGGTCAATTCGTCTTGACTGAAGTACTCGGTCGCTCCGCAGCAATTCCAGTCTTCGATTTCGATCAGATCGAAGCCAAGCGCTTTGGCGACGGCTTGAGTCGAGATTTCGTAGGCGGCCGCATTGCACTCCGAAGAGCAGCCGGGGTAGTACGCATATTTCACAGTTACTTACCTCCCAATTCGCGAGCTTTTCGGACGATGGCCTGAAGCTGATCGGTCCGTTTGATCTTCGACGGCAGAATGGCCATACGACCCTTGAAAAACATCTGCGCGCCCATCGGTCCCATTTTCGTGACGGCCATCGTACGGTAGGGGACGTGGAAGCCAAGCGCGAGGCCCAGTTCGTAGACCCGACCGAAGTGGTCGACAAAGTTCGTGAACTTGCGGGCCAAGACCGGACCGAGTTCCCGCTGGGCTTTTCCTTCGGCCAGCTGCATCCGCTTGAGCGTGTACATCAGGTCGGTGATCGGCACGTTACGCGGACAACGGGTCATGCAGGCGTAACAGGAAACGCACCACCAGGGGGTGTTCGAGTTGAGGACTTCCTCGCGATCGCCCGCGTCAATCATCGCGAACAGTTGTCGAGGGGTGTGATCCATCTGGTAACCCAAGGGGCACGAACCGCTACAGCTTCCGCACTGCATGCAGTTTTTCAGCCGTTCGCCACCGGGCGTCTCCGCGATCACCTCTTGCATGAACGACCGGTTGTCCCGCTCTTTTTCGTGTGAACTCATCGAATGCCTCCGACGTCTTGATAGGAAAACGGGGAGTAACAACGCGCCCTCGGGAGCGTTCCCTTCTCACCGAACCGTTTTTTCATTTTCGGGGCGATAGAAGAAGAAACCGAAATAAGGGAATTCGGCCTTGGTCTGTCAGGATCCTCTATCACTGCCGCTTGATTACGACCAAAATTTCCAGCCAAAAGCTTTTTGGGCTTGGATTCAGGAGCCAGGTCGAAAAACGCGTTGTTCGCGCGTGGGGGGTTGGTTGCCCAAAATTTAAAGGGAAAACCGACCCCGAAAACGACCGTCCTGTTGTCTGGTTTGTGGCATGCTTAAAAAAGGGGGGGGGTGTGAGGAAGAGAGCCTCAAAAGAAGAACCGCTGCCAAAGTGACCTCACGTCGGTCGGAACGGTTGTTCTTGATGGATTCTCGTATTTCCCTGCTCCGATTTCCCTGCTCCGAACATTAAAAAACACGCCACCAACTCACGCCGCCATTTTTCCCCCGAATATTTCACGGCTGACCGTTCTTTTTCGAGTCCAAAGGGTTGGACCCAAATAGGAAACGTCCCGCATATTCAAAGGGGCGTTTGCTTGAACCTCTGTCTGCACTCCAACAGGCAATCAAAATCCACACTTGCCGTCGGGGAGAAGCTCAAATCGGTCAGAAGTTTATCGTCTGGTGAAACGATAGCGGTTATGGCGAACTTGGTAAAAAACCATAATTACCAGAGCCGTATAGGGTTGTCAACCCTCAAACCGTTTCTTCTACAATAGTATCCGGCATTTTGCCGATCGGCAAGCTTTCTCACAACCCGCTTGGTACCGTGCCCTATGCCTCTGTTTGGGCATGGCCTCTTGAATGAGACCATAACCTAGGGCATACGGAGATTCCCCAAAGGGATGTGACTACTTTCGTGCCGTTGTAAACTATTTTGCCGATTGGTTTAGAAGAAGATTCGGTCAGTTGAGTCAACAGTATTGCACCCTTATCGGCCGAGGCCGTTCGCTTTCTGAATCCTCCCCTGTGAAAAGAGAAAAAACTCGGCCGGTTTCCCAATCGTACCCTGGCGAGCACAGGGAAAAGATTGAGACTCTTTGGTCTTGGAAGTTACGGCTATCCCCTTTCCCTGTCTCCGTGAGAAGAGGTGACTTTAATAGTGAAAGCGAGTAGTTAACTAAGGCCAATCTGGTCCATCCAGACGGCTCCTCGACCACGCTATCAATAACCGTTCTCTGGTGGGGGGATTGAACGACGGTCCCGTTGTGTGGTAACCTTGTGTAATTTTATGCACCTTGCATGGAAGCTCGTCTGGGCGAGTGAGTCTTTTTTACCTTCGACGACACCACGCTGAAGTGGGGGGACGTCAAGTTAAAAGTGAACTTACCCAGTTTTAATCATCGGACCTTTGCAAGGCGGGCCTTTGCAAGGCCAGGTCTCTTGTAAGTAACAGGATTGAGGGTAGAGTGCCACGTCGCGACGACATTCACAAAATCTTGCTCATCGGCTCCGGTCCAATCATTATTGGACAGGCGTGCGAATTCGACTATTCCGGAACCCAAGCGTGCAAAGCGCTTCGTGAAGAAGGGTACGAGGTGGTACTGGTCAACTCGAACCCGGCCACGATTATGACCGATCCGGAAATGGCCGATCGGACCTATATTGAACCGTTGACCTGGGAAAGTGTCACCAAGATCATTGAGCGTGAGCGGCCCGACGCCCTGTTGCCGACCCTCGGTGGTCAGACCGGGTTGAATCTGGCCATGGAACTTTCCGAAAAGGGAACGCTCGAAAAATACGGCGTCGAAATGATCGGTGCCAACGCGGCGGTCATCGCCAAGGCCGAAGAACGCGACCAGTTCAAAGAGGCGATGGAGCGAATCGGCCTCGAAGTCTGCCGCGGCGAAACGGTCGAAAGCCTTGCCGAAGCCCGCGAGGTGGTCAAGGAAATCGGGTTGCCGTGCGTCGTTCGGCCCAGCTTTACCATGGGCGGCACCGGTTCGAGTGTGGCCTACAATATGGCCGAGTTCGAAAGTCTGCTCAGCCGCGGGTTGGCCTTGTCGCCGGTCCATCAGGTTCTTCTCGAAGAATCGATCCACGGTTGGAAAGAGTACGAGATGGAGGTGATGCGCGACGTCGACGATAACGTCGTGATCATCTGCTCGATCGAAAACTTCGACGCGATGGGAGTCCACACGGGCGACTCGATTACCGTCGCTCCGGCTCAGACGCTCACGGACAAGGAATATCAGCGGATGCGCGACGCCTCGCTGGCGGTGATTCGCGAGATTGGCGTCGAAACGGGCGGCTCGAATATCCAGTTCGCCACCCATCCGGAAACCGGCCGGATGATCGTCATCGAGATGAACCCGCGCGTCAGTCGTTCCAGTGCGCTGGCCTCAAAGGCGACCGGTTTCCCGATCGCCAAAATCGCCGCCAAACTGGCCGTTGGTTACCGGCTGCACGAACTGGCCAACGACATTACCCGCGAAACGAAGGCCTGTTTCGAACCGACCATCGATTATGTCGTGACGAAGGTCCCCCGTTTCGCGTTCGAAAAATTTCCCGAAGCCGACGCCGTTTTGACGACCCAAATGAAGAGCGTCGGCGAAACGATGGCGATCGGCCGGACGTTCAAGGAGTCGTTCCAAAAAGCGCTTCGGGGTCTGGAAGTCGGCAGCTTCGGATTTGGCTGCGACGGCAAGGACCTTTGGGGGACCGACGAACAGCCGAGCCTCGACGAGGTTCAGGCCAAACTTTCCACGCCCAACGATCAGCGGGTCTGGTACCTTCGCTATGCGATCAAGTACGGCATGACGATCGAGGAGATTTTTGAGCTGACCGGGATCGACCCGTGGTTCCTCGACAATCTGTTCCAGTTGGTCGAAATGGAAGAGGAGCTTCGCGGGTTCGATCGAATCGAAGACGTGTCCGACGCCCTGTTCCGCCAAGCCAAACAGTACGGTTATTCCGACAAGCAGTTGAGTTTGCTTTGGAAAACGAGCGAGATGAACGTCCGCAATAACCGCAAAAAACGCGGGATCATCGCCACTTTCAAGTCGGTCGACACCTGTGCGGCCGAGTTCGAGGCGTACACGCCCTATTACTATTCCACCTACGAAGACGAAGACGAAACGCCCGCGAAAAAAGAGGGCACTCGACGCGTCATGATTCTCGGCGGCGGTCCGAATCGGATCGGCCAGGGGATCGAGTTCGACTACTGTTGCTGTCATGCGAGTTTCGCGTTACGGGAACTGGGGATCGAGTCGATCATGGTCAACTCGAACCCGGAAACGGTCAGTACCGATTACGATACGAGCGATCTGCTGTTCTTCGAACCGCTGACGACCGAAGACGTGTTGAACATCTGCGATCGGGTCCAGCCGGACGGGGTCATCGTCCAGTTCGGTGGCCAAACGCCGTTGAATCTGGCCCGCGCGTTGCAGACGGCCGGGGTGCCGATTATCGGGACGAGCGTCGACACGATCGAAGACGCCGAAGACCGAGAAAAATTCGCCGAAATGCTCCGTAAGGTCAATTTGAAGCAACCGGCCAACGGCATCGCGCGGAACATGGCCCAAGCGCGGGTCGAGGCCGAAAAGGTCGGTTTCCCGGTCCTGGTCCGACCGAGTTTCGTGCTCGGCGGTCGGGCAATGGAGATTTGCTACGACGCGTCCCAGTTGGACCGCTTCGTCGCCGAGGCGTTCGTCGCCGCCGGGGGCCAGCCGGTCTTGATCGACAGTTTTTTGGAGGACGCGATCGAAGTCGATGTCGACGCGATCAGCGACGGGGAAAAGGTAATTGTCGGCGGGATCATGGAGCACATCGAAGAGGCGGGCGTCCATTCGGGCGACTCGGCCTGTGCGATTCCCGTTTACAGCTTGCCCGGGCCGGTCGTGTCCGAGATTCGTGAAGCGACCGAAGCGTTGGCCCGCCAGCTGAAGGTGATCGGCCTGATGAATGTGCAATACGCGGTCAAACGGATCGGAGGACGTCCGCAACTGTTCGTCCTCGAGGTGAACCCGCGTGGCAGCAGGACGATAC
The DNA here is from genome assembly GCA_963674475.2 of Thermoguttaceae bacterium. Taxonomy (GTDB): domain Bacteria; phylum Planctomycetota; class Planctomycetia; order Pirellulales; family Thermoguttaceae; genus CAXXFQ01. The sequence continues at coordinate 539,156 of CAXXFQ010000008.1, forward strand.
CTTTTGTTTCGAAAGCGACCGGGATGCCGCTGGCCAAGGTGGCCGCCAAGGTGATGGTCGGCGTGTCGTTGGCCGAACAGGGCTATGAACGCGAACCGATCCCGGCCCACGTTTCGGTCAAAGAGGCGGTCTTCCCGTTTGCCAAATTCGCCGGGGTGGACGTGGTCCTGGGCCCGGAAATGAAATCGACCGGCGAAGTGATGGGGATCAGTGAACGGTTTTCAGTCGCGTTTGCCAAGAGCCAATCGGCTGCCGGGTCGATTTTGCCTTTGGAAGGGAAAATCTTTTTGAGTGTTGCCGATCGGGCCAAACGGCATGTCGTCGGGCTGGCCGGACAGCTCGAACAGCTCGGCTATGAGCTGTTGGCGACACGCGGAACGGCCGAGTTGCTCCAGCAGGCCGGAATCCAGGTCAAGCAGATCAAAAAGATCCAACAAGGCCACCCCAACGCGTTGGACTATATCGCCAACGGCGATCTCCAGCTTTTGATCAACACGCCCAGGGGGAAAGGGGCTCGGACCGACGAAGGGCGACTTCGCGCGGCGGCCGTTTCCGCCGGGATCCCTTGTATCACCACCATTCAGGCGGCCGACGCGGCCGTTCGAGCGATGGAAGCGGCCCGGGAAGAAGAGTTCACGGTCCAAGCGGTTCAGGACCGTTTTCCGAAGAAATAGTCTGCCGACTTTGGTGTAACGCTTTTCAAGAAAAACGAAAGGGCCGCCTCCTTTTGGGGAGACGGCCCGATTCGTGCGCTTCTATCGAGTCAAGTCGGTTGATTAGTAGTTAAACATGATGCCGCCGCTGATCCCGTTGATGAAGACCCCTTGGGTGTTTTGGTCTTCCATGATTCCCATGACCGAGTTTTCGTAGAGAGTCCAGTCGATCATGTTGGAGGCTCGAGCGATATTGTCCAGCCAGAGGCCGGTCCAGCTCAGGCGGAACGAGACCGCTTTGGTCCACTGCCACTCGAGATCGATTCCCAACTCGAAACCGGGAGTGAATTCGTTGGTGTTGTAGCTGTGGTTGAATTGGGTCGGTCCCATGGCGGCCGGCTGGCCGAGTACTTGTGCCGCCGGGTCGAGTTTGGTTCCAATGACGCCGAACTGTTTGTTGTTTTGCGAATTGAAACCGGCGAAGAAACGGCCTTCGGTCGAGAGCCTGAAGCGACCGCGTTGCTTGAACCACCGGGCACCGATTTGCGGTCCGACGATATGGTTATTGGCGTCTTGCTGCAACATGGTGTCGTCGAGGATGCCGGGATCGCCGAGGATGATCAGTCTATCAATATCATCATCAGCATCTTCTTCGCCGGCCTGGGCGACGAGGATGTCGTCTCGATCTTCGAGGATCTGAACGCCTTGGTAACCGTCGAACTTGAATCGATCGTTGAATTCAAGATATCGGACGCCGCCGAAAAGTTCGAAATAGCCGCCGTGGTGCAGCGGGCGAGAGCGAAGCATGTAGTTGACTTCTGCTCCCCACGTTTGAACCCGGTTGCGAATGCTGACCGTGTCGAAGAGTACCGGCAACGGTAAAAGGGCTCCCCCGACCGACAGCGGGCCTACCAAGTGCGGTACGCCCGTGTCACCCCAGACCCGATCGTCGAAGTTGATCGAAACGTCGTTCAGGGTGGCTTTTTGATCTTGGGTATTCAGTCGCCAGACATTGGCGGTGACCCCCCGTCTATCACAGACATACCCAAAACCGTACTTTTGACCGGAAACGAACTCCCAGTTAAAGTTACTCGTATCGGCACTGTTGCCTTGGGTGGCGGTTATCACGTCGGTGACATTATAGTTACGACTGGGAACGTCCGGGTTGCCGATGACGGCCACCTCCGGCGATTCGATCGACCACAACAGGGCGTCGAAGGTGAAGTAAAAACCTTCGTGCGGGACAGGGCCGATTCCGAATTCGTTGAATTCGGCAGGGGCGAAAAGCTGCATGTCCTCGATCTGCGCGGAAGCAGGCGGACTGATCAGCAACAAAAGCACGCCTACTGCCAAGGATAAAGATATCCGTTTGCTAAACATGGTACTGACTCACCTCGAATTTGCGCTATGTGACAATATGGCTCACGCCCCACGGTAGAGAGTTGGCGTGGTATTGGTTATGACCGTAATATCGGACGTAGGGGTCGAGACAGTTGAGCAAGAAAGGTAAAGCTTGCGGAAAATACCGACCACTCGCCCTCTTTTAGGCTCCCAGGGCGATAGGATGGGTGGAATGGGTTGAATGGATTAGCCTTTACTCTTCGGTTGGGGCTTTTTCCCCGTTGGTCTTTCCGTTTTTGCAGGCCTCTTTATGTCGGGAATGGCCCAGAAACCGGGATCTTTTCCTAACAGGGTGGCTCTCATTCGAGCGTATGGTTTCTTCTTACCTTGGTAAGCAGGAGGGAGGCGACAAGAAAAGGTCGGATAGAACCTTCGGAAGGAGAGAGGAAGGGCCGTTCAGAGGGAAAACGTTCTCCCATCGAAATAGGCAGCAGACCGTGGAAAATCCTAGACAGCGTTTCCTTGCCAATAATGGGGTTTTTATCGGGGCCCGTGTTGAAAAAGGCCATCCCCGTGTTTTCAACACGTTTCCTTTTTTTATACTCCTCTCCTCTTTTGGTGAATCAGTCTGTCAGGGAACGGCGCGAAGAGGGAGACGCTGCTTTATAGGCTGGATATATATAGTCTCGGATTGAAAGTGGGGAGGTGAAAGAGATCGAGAGCCCCTCCCGTTGTGGCTGGAGTTCGAGGGAGTAAGTTCTGGTTTCTTTGGGAGTTACTTTTTTCCCTTGGCGAGACGCTTGGGTTGAGTGAGAAAAAGGGGGGCCTTTCCGGTATAACCGGCCCGATTCCTACGACTTGTAAAACTCTTTAAAGTCGTCCCCCTCGTTGGTACGAAAATAACCATCGGACGGCCAGTCTTCGACATCAGTGGTCAAGTACCACGAGACTCGAAAGGCCGTAAGGGGGAATTCTGCAGCCAGGGGCTTCCTTGGCAGGATCAAACTAGACAAGACCAGAATAGGACTCTATTTAGGGTTATCTTGTTCGCGTAGAAGATTCGCATCATTCCTCCCTTCCGGTTCGTTTCACCACCTTGTGGTTGTAACGGAAAAAGGCGAAATGCAAAATGAAACGGTTGGTAAGCGCCTTCCCTATTTTGCGAATTTTCGCTGGTTTCCGTTTACCCCGATTGCCGATGATGTAAGCACAGCACGGTTCGGAGGGAGCTGAACCGGCGTCCAGAAAATGAAGCGAATTTCGTCAGACCCCAACCCAGTTGTTTGTGGAAAGGCTGGCGTTTCGCGGAAGAACACCTTTCGAAAGTGAAATTCATCACGGATTTTCCGTCGAGAAAGGCAGTTTCCACGAGACGTATTGGAAGGATCGTTTCCAGTCGCATTTCATAAGCAAGGGGACTGTTGAAGTCGCGGTGAAGAAGGCACTCACCGTGACGCCAGTTCAAATCAAGCGAGCGATAACAATTGGAGAGCCTGCAATGAAGGTCTTCACAACTGGTCAGGTCGCAAAGATCTGCAAGGTGGCCCCGCGCACCGTCAGTAAGTGGTTCGACTCGGGCCGGTTGAAGGGCTACCGCATTCCCGGTTCCCAGGACCGTCGGATTCCACGAGAATATCTCATCAAGTTCCTTAAGGAACATGGAATGCCGTTGGGCGATTTGGAAGACGAGGCCATGGCCAAAGTCTTGATCGTTGCCCAAGATCAGGTCCTGATCGAAAACCTCAAACGAGAGCTGCCGCCTGAAAAAGCGTTCAAGGTGGCGGTTGCTTCGAGTGGTTTCGACGCCGGGATTCAAGCGGAAAGCTTTCATCCGGACTGTATCATCGTCGATTTCTCGATCGGCCGTACCGAAGCGTTGCAAATTTGTCAGAATTTGCGTCGCAACACCGAGTTCGCCGAGGTGATCTTGATCGCCTTGTTGCCGGACGACGGAAGTTCGACGAGTTTCGATCGATCGAGTATCAACGAAACGTTCAAGAAGCCGTTCGATGCGGCCCTTCTTGCCGAACGTTTTCGAACGCTCATCAGCGCCAAAAAAGAATTGGTCTGATTCGATCGATCACGTCCGATAAGGAAGAGAACGCGTTTTCAACGTGGAAGGTTTGACCTTCGCGAGGCAAACGACAAAGACGGATAAGAAGGGGCATGCGTTTTGAGGTCGATCCATCAAGGGGTCGACCTAAGCCCTTTTAAAGGGAGCGGTGGGAACGGCTGAAGGAGTCGGCCGGTCAGGTCGGGGGCTCTCGGCCCCGGCTTGTGTCCCTCTACTTCCGCAAGTCCTGCTAAACTCAATGGGCCGAAAGTTCGGCCCTTTTTTTATGCGCTTTTTCAGGGTGGGGACCAATTTGCGACGAAGCCACAGACCGCTTTTTGAATCCGGCGACTGGCGGTTTGTCTAAAAATCGATAGTTCGTTCTGTCCATTTTGGCAAAAGAGAGACAACTCACTCATGCCTCCTATGGGGGAAAGGAACCGTTAAAGCCGTCAAACCGACCAAAAAACGGGGCGGATTCCCAGTCCTTTCCGCAAATAGTGCTAGATTCTTTTGGTGTTACCCGCCATAATACGGGATTCAACCTGAGAGGACCCTTGTGGGGGTGTTTTTATAAACGACCGAATCGGTCGCCCCGTCAACTGAAAAAAACGTACCGATGAGTCACGCGGCCAACGATCTAAGTCCAGTGTCAGAAACGCTTGAAACCATTTATCAACCGATTTGCCATGAGCTTGACCAAGTGGAAGAAAGCTTGCGCGAGGAGTTTACCACCGCGCATGAAGCTCTCGAAAGTTTGGTGCAGCACGGCTATCGTTTGGGGGGGAAACGACTCCGTCCGGCGTTGGTGCTCCTGTCGGCCAAGGCGTGCGGCGGTCTGACCGAGGACCATATCAAGTTGGCCACCGCGGTTGAGTTGATTCACACGGCGACGCTGATTCACGATGATGTGCTCGACGAGGCGGAAATTCGACGCCATCAGGACACGGTCAACGCCCGATGGGGCAACGAGGCGAGTATCCTCTTGGGCGACTATCTTTTGGCCAGGGCGCTTTGTCTTGCCAGTTCGTTCGAGACGGTAACCGCTTGTCGGGTAATTGCCGAGGCAAGTCGCGTGGTTTGCGAGGGCGAACTGTGTCAGGTTGTCAATCGGGGCAATTACGATTTAAGCGAAGACGACTATTACTCGATCATTTCAGGGAAGACGGCCGCGCTGTGTTCCTGTTGCTGTCAATTGGGAGCCCATTACGCGGGCGCCGACACAGCGACGGAAGCGGCCCTGTACGAGTATGGTCAAGATCTGGGCATCGCGTTTCAGATTGTCGACGATCTTTTGGATCTCTCCGGCCAAGAGGAACGGACCGGCAAATCGCTGGGAACCGATCTGGTCAAGCAAAAGCCCACGTTGCCGTTGATTCGGGTTTTGAATCAACTCGACGAGACCGAGCGAAAAGAGCTCACTCAAAAGCTGGCCGAAGGAGAGACCGGTGACCGGGCTTTTTTGAAGCCGTGGCTTGAGCAGACCGACGCCTTGGAATATGCCCGCCACGAAGCGGTCAAACGGACCCAACTTGCCGTCGAGCGACTTGAAAACCTTCCGTCAAGCGATGCGGCCGATGCGCTTCGTAATCTGGCCGATTTTGTCATCCGCCGTCGCCATTGATCCTTTTCGACGGCCCACGCGGTTGATCGTGCCGGTTCGCTTCGATTAGAATGAGTATGCTTACCCATTCTCCCTTCTCCCCGATGCGCATGCCATGAAAAAGAACCGCCTCGCCCTGTTGTTGGCTCTGGTTTGCTTTGCCGCCACGACGGTCGCCCAAAGTGAAGAAGCCGTTTCTGCCATTTCGGTCAAAGAGCGCCTTGTTTTCGACGGCCACAAAGGGTGGCCCCATGAAGGGTCGGTCTATCGCCTGGCCTGTGGCGCGGCCCTTTTCGAGGCGCCCAACGGCGATCTGCTTTGCTGGTGGCTTTCCGGCAGTAATTGGGAACCGGCGACCGACAACAACGTCCTTCTTTCCCGCTCGACGGACCGGGGCAAGACCTGGAGCGAGCCGACCGTGTTGATCAGAACCGACCCGCAAAAAGGGGCCGGAAACCTCTCTTCGATGCACGCCACCGACGACGGACGGATCATTGCTTTTGGAGCCAATTGGCCTTCGGATAAGCACTATACGGTCTGGCATTACTTCCGAATGGAATCGGCCGACAACGGTCATACGTGGTCGAAGCGAGTGCCGATCAAGATTCGCCCTGAAGAAAATATCGGCTTCGGCAAACCGATCGTTCTGTCCAGTGGCGAGTATTTGTTTACCACCAGTTTCTTTGAAAAACGGCCGATCCCCCTTCGTGGAAAAATCGAAAATCTGATCCGGGCCAAAACCGAATCGGAAGCGGTCGCGATCAGCCGGTCGTTCCACGGTAACGAAAAAGAAAACCAGGCCCACAAATTCGGCACCCATTTGCACGGCTGCTCTGTTCTTATCGCTTCGGATCAGGAGGCGAACTGGCTTGAAGAGCACGGCGCGATCAAAAACCGACCGTTGGGCCTTCTCGAAAGTACGGTCGCCCGTCTCGACGGAAGCCGTTTGGCGATGTTGATGCGGGCCGAATGGGGCGGGTTCCTTTGGCGCAGTGACAGCGCCGACAACGGTCGAACTTGGTCGGCGGCGTACCAGACCGACATTCCCAACCCGACCAGCCTGCCCGCTCTGATCAACTTGCCCGACGGTCGAATCGCCTTGATCCATAATGCGACGGGCGATTTTGGCAAATGGAGAAACCGTGATCCGTTGTCGATCTGGGTCAGTGACGACGGGATGAAAACCTGGTATCTCAAATCCGACGTGATCACTGGCGGCCAACTGGCCTACCCCAACCCGATGGTTCTCGAGGGGCGTCTGGTTTTCGTTTACGATCATGACCGTCGCCAAGTCCGCTTTGTCGAAGTCAATCTTCCTCCAGCCCGAGCGAAAAAATGATGCGAAACTTTCTCGACCGTCGTGAATTCCTCACTCGATCTGCCCTTGGCGTCATGGGTGGTTCTGTTTTCACTGCATGCAGACCTCGATCGGCTCGTGCCGCGGTCGGGGCCGACCAGTTAATAAAACGAATCAGCCATGAAAAAGTCGACCTGGGCGATAAAATCAATTGGTTTCATCCGCGAGCCTGTTTGGTACCAAGCGACAATGGGCCATCGGAGGTGCTCATGACCCTTCAAGGGATCAGCGGGAGTGACTATTTTCATCCGGTCCACTGGACGAGCACGTCGGACTTGGGGACTACCTGGAAGACGCCCGCGCCGATTGCCGGCTTGGGACGCAAGGAATTGAAGCCGAACTGGTTCGAGGGGGTCTGCGATGTGGTACCCGAATATCATCAGAAGACCGACACCGTCGTGGCGATCGGGCACAATGTCTATTATCAGTCGGGCCGCCTTGCTCGACCTCAAGGGCCCCGCTGGCCGGTCTACACGGTTCGCGACGCCGGAGGGAATTGGAGTACGCCGCAAAAACTCGACTGGGACGACCCACGCGGTTCGCGGATTTATACGTGCGGTTGCGGACAGCGCCAGGTCTTGCCGGATGGCGACCTGTTGATCGCGTTTTGTTTTTACGATGATGAAAAACGGCCCGACCGTCGCGTGACGACCGTTTGCTGCGAGTTCGACGGCAAGACGATTCGCGTCAAACAGACCGGGTCCACTTTGGAACTTCCGGTCAAAAGGGGCCTTTTAGAACCGCAGCTGATCCGCTTTGACGGACGCTATCGGCTGTCAATCCGGGCCGAAGACGGGCACGGCTATCAGAGCATTTCGGACGACGGGCTCAACTGGGAGCCGATCCGGCCGTGGAGCTGGGACGACGGGACGCTGCTTACGATGTCGACCACCCAGCAGCATTGGCTGGCGCACAGCGACGGACTGTTTCTGGTCTATACCCGGCGGACCGAAGCGAATCGAAACGTCTTTCGTTGGCGTGCCCCCCTGTTTGTCACGCAGGTCGATCCGCAGCGGGGTTGTTTGCTGCGTGAGACCGAAAGAGTCGTGTTGCCGCTAGTCGGTGACGGCGTGAACGAACCGAAGCTGGTGCCGCGGATGGGCAATTTTCACGTGACCAACGTTTCGCCCGACCAATCGTGGGTGACCGTCGGCGAAACCACCCCGGCGAAAAAATGGCAAGGGGATCTTTTACTGGGCCGCATCTTTTGGAATAAAAAGAACCGGCTGGTGTGAGCTTTTTTCTTGGTGCTTCCGCACCGATTAAACTTGCCCGCTCCCGTTGGTCGCTGGTAAAGTGCTAGCGACCAACGGGAGCGGGTTTAGTCGACGGCGTGGTAACGCCGGTCCGGCCGCGGCCCCTGGCCGCCGGGATTGCTTTGCAATCCATCTGTTAAATTTTCGTTATTCTTGCGTTTTTGGCGATTAGCCCGGCGACGTAGCCTCCTTTGAACCCGGCGTCGATATTGACGACCGTCACGTTCGACGCGCAGCTGTTGAGCATTCCCAGAAGAGCCGCAATCCCGCCAAAGCTGGCCCCGTAACCGACACTCGTCGGGACGGCGATCACCGGGCAGGCGACGTAACCGCCGACCACACTCGGCAGCGCCCCTTCCATCCCGGCGATCACGACGACGCAATCGGCCTTCTGGATGACCGGCAGATTGGCCGTCAGGCGATGCGGACCGGCCACGCCGATATCGGCGATCAGGTCGACTTGGGCCCCGGTCCAGAGGGCCGTCTCGCGTGCCTCTTCGGCCACCGGCAGATCGCTGGTCCCGGCCGTCACGATGGCGACCCGGCCACGCCGCGCCGCTTTCTCTTGGACGGTTTTCTTTTTGGGAATTCGAAATGTCCGTCCGACCGGGTTGTAAAGCCCCTTTGAAAAGCGTTTCAGAAGGGGTTCGGCCTGTTCGGCACTCATCCGGGTGGCCAGGACGTCGACGCCGTTTTCCAGCAGGGCTTCGAAGATCTTTTCGATCGCCTCGACCGTTTTCCCTTCGGCGAAAACGACTTCCGGAAAACCACACCGATCGTGGCGGCCGAGGTCGACCTGCGCATCGCCCGTGTTGGCGATGTCGTTTGGATGAGGATTCGACGGGTCTTGAGACGGTGGTTGATTGGGCATCAAGATACGGCTTTTTTAATGGATTAATTACGAGTGGAAATAGTGGTTTTGGCCTGTTTTAGCGATAACCCCAACTGGCGCAAAACAGCCCACTATGGTATCATACCACTTGGTCCCAGGAAACTCAAAACCTCGCTCCTTAAGGGAGATTCGTTTATGGAAATCCATGCCAAGCGTCGTCAAAAACTACGCCGACTTTTCGACCGGGCCAAGGTCGACGGGCTGTTGGTGACCAATTTTACCAATGTCACCTACCTGACTGGCTTTACCGGCGATGATAGCTATCTGCTGGTCACCGGCGACGGGGAGGTGATTCTGAGCGATGCCCGCTACACGACCCAGCTTAGTGAAGAATGTCCCGACGTTCGGACGTTTATTCGGGGGCCGGGGCAAACGATGCTCTCCACGATTCGCGAGACGGTTGCCGAGGCGAAAATCGAGCGACTTGGGATTGAAGGCGGCTCGATGACGGTCGGGATTCGCGACCATTTGGATCAGCATCTCGATCGGATTGACTTGGTGACCACGTACGGCCTGGTGGAAGAACTGCGGGCGATCAAGGATAAATCGGAAGTCGACGCGATCCGACTCGCGATCGGCCAGGCCCAGCGGGGATTTGCCGTATTTCGGGCGATTCTTCAGCCGCAGATGACTGAAAAAGAGTTGGCCGACGAACTCGAATACCAGATGCGCAAGTTCGGAGCCAAGGACCGGGCTTTTCCGTCGATTGTGGCGGCCGGTCCCCGTGCGGCGCTACCCCATGCCGTGCCGACCGACGGGCCGATCGGCGAGCAGACGTCGCTTTTGATTGATTGGGGGGCACAGGAAAATCTTTATCGGAGCGATCTGACACGGGTTTTGACGTTCGGACGTCCTCCGGCCAAATTCCGAAAGATCTACGAGACGGTTCTCGAAGCCCAAATGGCCACAATCGGAGCGATTCAACCGGGGATGACCGGCGGCGAGGCTGACGCGGTGGCGCGGGACGTTATTACCAAGGCCGGTTTCGGCAAGCGGTTCGAACACGGCACCGGCCACGGTCTGGGATTGGACGTTCATGAAGGACCCCGTCTAGGGAAGGGGTGTCAAACGGTTCTCAAACCGGGAATGGTCGTTACGGTCGAGCCGGGAATCTACCTCCCAGGGTGGGGTGGTGTGCGGATCGAGGACGATGTCCTGATCACCCGGACCGGCTGCGAGGTCCTTTCTTCGTATCCGAAGGGCTGGGATGACACGATTAGCGAAATTGTTACTTAAGAGAACTTGCAAAAACCTCGACGGTTCGTTACGGTGTAGGCTACTTTGCGAAGAGTTGAGGGGGGAGTTTCGTTAGAAAATTCCGGCCCGATAAAATAGGTAAGATAAGGCCCGAGGGTGTGCCGCATGGGCGTGTCCTCGGGCAAGTTTAGGTATACGAGAAAAACGTGGGAGATTCCGGGAATGGCAAGCTCGTCATCCAACCAAGATATTTTTGACGTGAGACGGATCCGCCGTCTGGTCGAGCTGATGAAAGAGCACGACCTCAACGAGATCGATATCCGCCAAGATGAAGCGCGTATTCAACTGCGACGTGGCATGGCCGGTTCCGGCGCGGTCGCGATTCCGCAGACACCAGTTCAAATGGCTCCCGTCCAGATGGCTCCGGCTCCTCTGCCCGTGGCCCCGGCACCCGCCGCAGCGCCCGCTCCTGCTGCTGCCCCGGCGGCCGAGGTCGATGGCCCGAACATCGCGTACGTCAAAAGTCCTATCGTCGGGACCTTTTATGCGGCTGCCGATCCCGAAGCGCCGGCCTATGTCAAGGTGGGCGATTCGATCGGTGTCGACTCGACCGTCTGTATCATTGAGGCGATGAAAGTTTTTAACGAGATTCCGGCCGAGATTTCCGGCAAGGTCATCTCCGTTTTGGTGAAAAATGGCGATCCGGTCGAGTACGGACAGTCGTTGTTCAAGGTGGATACCCAGCAGTAGGGCGATAGATCGAGTATGTTTAATCGAGTATTGGTAGCCAATCGGGGTGAAATTGCCCTGCGCGTTTTTCGGGCCTGTCGGGAATTGGGAATTGAAACGGTCGGCGTCTTCAGTGAAGCCGATCGGGGAAGTGCCTATCTCGACTTGGCCGACGAAGCGTATTGTATCGGAAAGCCGAAAGCGGCCGACAGCTATTTGAAAATCGATCGCGTTATCAGCGTCGCCGAAATCGGCAACGTTCAGGCGATCCATCCGGGCTATGGGCTGTTGTCCGAAAACGCCCATTTCGCCGATGTGTGTCGAAGTTGCAACATCGAGTTCATCGGTCCGTCGCACGAAGCGATGCGGATGTTGGGCGATAAAAACGAGGCCCGCGAGTTGGCGAAACAAGCCGACATCCCACCGTTCCCGGGAGTCAAGGGTTGGTTGAAGACGATGCGCAAGCGGTCAAGATCGCCCATGAAATCGGCTTCCCCGTCCTGATCAAGGCGTCAGCCGGTGGCGGTGGTCGTGGGATGCGGGTTGCGGCAAACGACTTGACACTGAAGGCCGGAATTCAACAGGCCAAGGCTGAAGCGCAGGCCGCGTTCGGAAACGACGACGTTTATATTGAGAAATATATCGAGCATCCGCGTCACGTTGAGGTGCAGATCATTGCCGACAACCATGGCAATGTGGTTCACCTTTGGGAACGCGATTGCACGATGCAGCGTCGGCACCAAAAGTTGGTCGAGGAGAGCCCGGCACCGAAGCTTTCCGACGAGACGCGGAAAGCGATGTGTGACACGGCGGTCCGATTGGTCAAGGCGGCCGATTACACCAACGCCGGAACGATCGAGTTCATCGTCGATAAGGACGAGAATTTTTACTTCATCGAGCTCAATGCCCGGATCCAGGTCGAGCACCCGGTTTCGGAGATGGTTACCGGCATCGACCTGATCAAGGCGCAAATCCTTGTCGCGGCGGGCGAGCCGTTGCCGTTTACGCAAGAGGATGTCAAACAGACCGGTTCGGCGATCGAGTGTCGGATCAACGCCGAGGATCCCGATCACAATTTCCGCCCGTGTCCCGGCAAGATCGAACGGTTGGTCGTGCCCGGCGGGTTCGGAGTCCGGTTCGATTCGCACGTCCACTCGGGTTACCAGATTTCGCCCCATTACGATTCGATGATCGGTAAACTGATCGTTCATCAGCCGACCCGTGCCGAGGCGATCGCCTGCATGAAGCGGGCGCTGCGTGAGTTACGTGTCGACGGGGTGAAGACGACGGTCCCGCTGTCGTTGAAGATTCTCGAGCATCCGTCGTTTGTCGACGGCGAGGTCGATACGACGTTCATCGAGCGGACCTGGCTCTAGAAGCGAAATCTTGCCATCAAAAAACTATCCAAGGGACGGCGCAGCGAATGCGCAGTCCCTTTTTTCTTTTTTTAAGATCGAGTAAGTACCGCTCCCGTGAGGGGTGCTTAGGTCTGCGGCCCCTGGCGCTCCCCCTCTTTTTTTTGTGCCAAAAGACGCTATAATACTCGGTTTATTGTGCAAAACCTTTCTGCGCGTTATACGCTCATAGAGCGTGTTTCAGTTAAGTGTAGGGTCACACGGGCGTGGGGGGAGAGCTTCCCCCTGGTTGCCGTAAGTTGATTTTTTGAAGAGATTTAAGATTATCCATTTCTCTTCGAGGCTGCGAGGAACCCGCTACACTTACGTGAAATGTCCTATAACAGTGAGGCGTCGCGTCAACCCGTGTGAAAATAGCCAGTTTTCCCGAAGGGTAAATACGTAGCAACGCGCGGGCGAGTAAACGAGAATTGGTATAAAAATTTTTTTGGAGTCTAATCGATGACCACGTTATCCCGTCCTCCCCAATTGGAATCGAATATCAAAAAGGTCGGCATCCTCTTTTCTGGCGGTCCTGCTCCGTCGGCCAATGCGGTGATCTCGGCGGCGGCCGCTTCGTTCAATAAGAACGGCATCGAAGTAGTCGGCATCATGCACGGCTATTCCCACCTGATGGAATTTGGCCCCGACCATCCGTTGGTCGAAGGTAAGGATTATATCGTTCTCAACCAAGAGCGGTTGCAGCGGACTCGTAACAGTCGCGGGATCATCGTCGGGACCGCGCGAGCGAACCCGGGGAAGCATGTCTCGTCGCCGGACCATCTGAAGGACCCGGAAAAGAGTGCCCCGCTGAAAACCGTTTACGAGGCGCTCGATTCGATCGGCGTCGACGCGTTGATCTCGATCGGCGGCGACGATACGCTCAAGACGGCCAATAAGTTCCAGCGGTTCCAAGACACCCTGCCGGAAGGCAGCAAACGCATGCCGGTCGTCCACCTGCCCAAGACGATCGACAACGATTACATGGGAATCGACTTCACGTTCGGTTACTTTACCGCCGTCGAAGTTTTGGCCGGTGAAATTCGGAACCTTTTGGCCGACGCCGAAGCGGCTCAGAGCTACTTCCTGGTCGAGTCGATGGGCCGAAGCGCCGGTTGGCTGGCCTACGGGGCGGCGATCGCCGGGGAAGCAAGCCTCGTGATCAGTGTCGAAGATATCGTCGGTCAATACGAGTCGACCGAAGAGAATGTCGATCCGGAAACGGGCGAAAAAACCACGCGGAAGGTGATGGACCTCGACGCTGTCGTCGAGCGAATTCTCGCGACCATGCTCACCCGCGAAGAACGTGACGGCAAGAATTACGGCGTGATCGTCTTGGCCGAAGGGCTGGCCGAGTTCCTTCCCTACGAAGAAATCGAAGGTATTCCCCGAGATGAACACGGTCATATCGCCATCTCGAAATTGAACCTCAGTCGGTTCTTCTCCGAGTTGGTTGCCAAGGCCTATGCAGAGAAAACCGGCCGAAATCGCAAGGTCACCGGCGTGGCGCTCGGTTACGAAAGTCGCTGTGCCGCACCCCAGGCGTTCGACGTCATGCTCGGAAGCCAACTGGGCGTCGGTGCCTACCGCGCGTTGGTCGAAAAAGGACTCGACGGCGTCATGGTCTCGGTTTCAGGTCAACTCGATCTGCACTTCGTCCCGTTCGAAACGCTTGTCGATCCCGAAACGCTCGTCACCGTCGTCCGTTTCATCAAGACCGGTTGCGACTTCCATCGCCTGGCTCGCTTCCTCGAAACCTACGTCGACTAGCGGCTAGGAGCCGCGGCCGGACCGGTGCTTCCGCACCCAGGACTAGAACCCGCTCCCGGCGGCTAGGAGCCGCAGCCGGACTGGTGCTTCCGCACCCAGGACTAGAACCCGCTCCCGTTGGTCGCTGGTGCGGACTGGCAGGAAACTCCCTTTTCCTGTTTTCGTGGGGGACGGTTTTGGATCGGTGTTACCACGCCGTTGAGTCAACCCGCTTCCGCTGGTCGCTAGCGCGAACTGAAGAGATTTTCCTTTGTCTTTAGACACGTGGTGGAGGTCTCTTTGGCGGGGCGATTTTGGAAAATGAATGAGGGTTGGTTTTCCGTTGAACGTGAGGAAAACCAACCCGACTGTTTCCGGTTTTTTTGTGGGCGATTTATCGCGACGGCCGGGATTTGTTTTGCGGGCGTTTTTTGCGGTTTACTACCGGCGTTTTGGAAGGTAAAATAACGGGGGTGTTGAGGGAAAACTTGACACCCCGTACTTGCGGCCAGAAAGGTCGCGAGAGGAATGGTCCAAGCGAGAGTGGATTTTGCCCCGATTCGGGTTAAAAACCGCCCGAGTTTTGGCCGATATAGGAGAAGTCCTGTCGGGACATCTTTTTGCGGCGGCGTAGCTCAGTTGGTTAGAGCAGCGGAATCATAATCCGCGTGTCCGGGGTTCGAGTCCCTGCGCCGCTACTATCGATAAGAAACGGCTTGTGAGTCAAAACTCGCAGGCCGTTTTTTATTGCACAAACGGGTTTTGGAAATAGATAGTAGAAACTAAAACTTCGACATAAAAAAAGCCCCCACACCGGTTCTCGGCGTGAGGGCTTTTTTTGAGTTTGGATTTCACTTCATTGGAGGTGAAGCGTTTTTTAGCGGTGGCACTTCGAGTGGAAGTCGAGCATCCACCAGCCGTCGTCCCATTCGAGGGTCACTTTCCGCCATCCGAGAGGAACTTGCGGATAGGGGTAGAACGGGCCGATGTAGGGCCAGGCCGTCGGGCTGTACTGCCGCGGGTAGGTGACGCCGGCGTAGTTGGGATACGCGGCGTAACTCGGCCAGGCGTGGTTGGGCATATGTGGCTGATCGTAGCGCGGAGCCGAACCGGCGTAAGCATTCGGTCCGCCGTAGCCATTCGGGCAACACGGTGCGGCGGCGACCGGCATCGCACAGTTCGGACGACAGGCCATCATGGCGGCCGGCGCCTGATTGGCGTGCATCGGTTGCGGCGGCATCGGAATCATCTGACCCGAAACGGCCGAGGCTTGACGTACTCTTGAGGGGGCCGTCGCGTCAAGTTTTTGCGCTTGGCCGATTTTTTTACTGCTGTCGGCCAATTGCTCGGTCAGCTTCGGTTCGGCCGAAGCTTGTTCTTCGTCACGGACTTCCAGACGATTGATGACCTTCTTGACGCCGTCGGTCTTTGAGACCACCCCGAGGATTTCGCTGAGCTGATCCTCGTCGGCAACGTAACCGTTGAGCCAGGCGTTGCCTTTGACGACTTTCACATTAATTTTGCACTGATGCAGGTCGGTACCGGCTTTCAGATTAGACGCGATTTGATCGGCCGTATCTTGATTACCGGCGTTGGCCAACATCGGAGAAACCACGGTGGTTACGGCGACCACCAAACCAAGGAACAAACGTCGCATGCCATGCCTCCTGTAAGGAATTTTTCCGCCGGATGCGTTATAGGCGGAATCTAGACGCCCCCCGGCGTCGCTTGTCCACCCCGCTTGGCCTTTTCGCTTCTCTTGCCGACCGACTCTATCTTCGGTTGGCTCGTGCGTGTGGCCCGGGGGCACCTAGGATGTATCCAAAACCTCTTTCCAACCATCGAAACCGTTGGGAGCCGGAGAAAGATAAGAACGGGCCCTTGCATGAAAGAGATTCGGCAGATGGGCCTGTTGCGGACTTCCCCCCGCGCAACAGTTTGACAGCGGATAACTGTCTGCCTATAGATTTCGGTTCCCGATTGTGCCGAACGGAAGCTTTTTTTTGATTTTACCGGTTTTCGGGGTCGTGCGGAGAAGGATGCTGTGGGGGCATGAAGTGTAAGTCACTTTCGTAGAAAGGCTTACGTAAAAATGATCCCCACCGGCGAACTCGGGAAAAATATCGTCTTTTTTGGCCTGTAACGATAATAGCGGATGAAAGGCCTGCGAATAGGCGGAATGGAATGTCGTGTCCGTGGAAAAAAGCTTTACCAGACGACCGCTTTGTCGAGACCGCCCCGATCGAAGACGGCCGAGACAATCATGATCGATAGCGTTGTTCCGGAAGCCATCCAGTAGCCCGGGTTGCAACCGATTCCCACGACGGTAACCAGTCCCACGAGAGCCAGGGAAGCGAAATAGAGACGTTGACAGCAGGTCTGCCAGCTCGAACCTTCTCCGAGACGGGCAAGACCGGTAGCCAAGATACCGGCGATTTGAATCGTGAGGATTATCCAGAATCCCCAGTTGGCCAACGGGTCGCTCATTTTTTGGGTCTCACTCCTGAATCCGTTCTTTTATAGCCCATTTCACTTACATGAAAAACGTTCTCGTTTTGTCTTTCCCCTCCTTCATGGTCCCAGGACCGCGTTCAGGAGGGCAGGGCTGTCATGCGTCATTCTATCGCAACTGGCATACCAAAAAGCGTTTTTCTCGCGGAGTACATATTGAAACCACAGAGCCGATCGTTCTAAGTTCATTCCTAAAAGACGGTTAAGCCTTGAGGGAAATTAGCGTTTCCAAAACCGTTTCTCTGCGGGGAGAAGTTTCGAAAACGTGGTTTTGAAAAAGGGGTTCCTTCCTTTTTTCAAAAATCGGTAAAAGTTACCATCGATCGACTCGATTCACTTTCTGGCCCACTTCCCCAATATCTCCGATCTTGCCTCGTTGACAAACCCCAATTTGGCGAATCGAGAACCTTTTTCGGGAAGAAAGAGAATCGCGAGGATGGGTGGTATGGGTAAAACGGATGCGGAGTCGGAAGGTTTTTTTCTCAAGAAAAGAAAAAGGGAGCGATAGTTTTTCCTACCGCTCCCTTGGAAAATGATCAAAATTATCGACCGGTGCTTGGCCGGTTGTCGTTTGGTTTGTCGAGGAAGATTTCGCTTCAGACAACCTTGGTAAACGAGGCAGCCCACACGGAGTAGTCGAAATGTTTCATCATATTAACGAATCAGCTTCTTCAGTTCGCCGTCGAGTTCGGCCACTTCGACGTTACGACGGACGACGCGACCTTTGCTGTCGATCAGGATCATGGTCGGAACCGTCATGATACCTAACTCGTTGGCCAAACGGCTATCGAGTCCCCCTTCTTCGAAGACCTGATGCCAGGGAAGCCGGTTTTCTTTGAGGAACGAATCCATCTCCTGACGATCAACGTCGAGATTGACTCCGATCACGCCGAGCTTCGAACCGTATTTCGAGAGCAGCTCCTTGAGCGTTGCCATGTCGGCCTTGGCCGGATCGGACCAACTGGCCCAATATTGAATGACGACGGCCCGCCCGCGGAATTTCGAAAGGTCGACCGTTTTTCCGTTGATCGCTTTGGCGCGGAAGGGGATCGGTTTGCCGACCGATTCGAGGCGTCGTTTGGCTCCGTCGGCCTTCTGGGCTACCGGCGATTTGGGGAAGTTCTTGACGATTTTACCGTACCAGCCGATCGATTCCTTCTCCTCGCCGGCGAATTCCTGCGACATGGCCAACTGGAGCATCGCTTCAGCGGTGTCCGGACTGTCAGGATATTCCTTGACGAACTGGGTCAAGTTTTCAATCCAGTCGTTTTGGATCTTTTGGTAGTCCGGCTTCGACGCTTTGAAGCTTTCGGCGTATTCGGCCGAGAGTTGACGGAATCGGGCATAGGCGGCCAGGTCGCGATCTTTCGGGTTCTTTTTAAGCTTCTCATAGAGCTGTTTAAGATGCTTTGTCCCGTCGGAGAAAGTTCCGCCCAGGACCGCCGCATTGACCATGTCGATCGACTGACGAAGCCATAACGCCCGATCTTCCGGTGTTGTGGCGGCGTCGGCCATCTTTTCAAACAACTCGGCCCGTCGTGCGTTGAGCTTGGCTTGCGCTTCGGGTGAGGTCGCTTTTTGAAGTTGCGCGTCGATTTTTTCCAACTCGGCCAGATGATCTTGATTCCCGTCGGCACCGGCCGGACCGGGAAGGTTCGCCCGGTTGAGGGATTCGGGCTGGAAGAAAAAGCCACCGGCGAGCATCTCGGAGTTTGAGGTCAGTTGCGGCGCACGGATCAGACGCCAGGCGTCGCCGATTAGGACCAGGGTGCCGATTTGAATTTCCCCGGTTTTCCCGTCCGTTTCGACAATGGCGGTGACGTTTTCATAAACGCGAAGGTCTTTGGTCGAGCCGCCGGTTCCTTCGGGGACAATCCCCGGTTTGCTGCCGCCGAATTGAATCCATTTGCTCTTCGGCGTCAATACTTTTTGTGTCGCGGCCGTTTTTTGAAATTCGGCCTTTGCTTGGGCGATCGCTTCGGCGAGCCGTTTTTGGGTTTTTTCGCCGAGGCCCAGCTTTTTGATTTCGGCGTCCGAGGGCAGCAGGCATTCAAACCGCGGCAAATCGTTTTCGGCCCAGGCGGCGACCGCTTCGGAGGTCACCTCTTCGGCCGAGATGGTTTTCCACGCGTCGATTTGGCCGTCTTGGTCCGCGTCGATACCGAAACGACATCCGCCCGTGTTGAACCAGCGGAAGTGGTCCGCCTTCTTGTCAAAGTTGGAATCGATATCCCGATAGACCTCGACGCCGTCCTTGTAGTAGCACCATTGGTCGACCTTGTTGTCGCCGTTGGTGTCGAGGAAGCGTCGCAGCAGCAGTCCGGCCGGATTCTCGACGATCCAGCCGATCTTTCCGTCAATCTTGGGGGCCGAAATTTGGCATTCTTTGGACTCGTTTTCCGAGGGCGTTTCGTAATCGACCCCCTTTTGAGTGGGGACTAATTTCAGTGCGTCCGCCGCCGAGGGCGACGCTTCCAGCGTTCCGCACGCCGTGCCCAAAAAGAACGAGGCCAATCCGATCGTTGACCACAGAAAAGAAACCTTTTTTTTCATCGAGTTAATCCCCCAAAAGAGTGGTTAAGCTCACTTATTGAGGCCCGCATTGCCAATGATCGATCGGCGGCCAAAAAGCCCAGCAAACTCAGCTGTGTTTGCGACTGCATCAGGATCATTGGTTACATCGGCTTCAAAAAATCCCCAAATCGACCATCATTCGAGCCATGAGGAACTACAGCGGGTGGGAATGGTCGATCTACCTTCAATCTGAGGATCGACTGGTGGGGGGGGATTTAATTATATTAAATTTAACGAATGTAGCGATTGCCGCCGGTTTCGGGCGTTCTTTCTTTTTTCCAGCCCGGTTTGACATATCAACCCGTCCAAGTAAAATGAAAGTTAGTAATAGGTATCCCCTCAAGGAAGACGGTTCCCCCCCATGGGAGGAAACTGTCGGCCCCCTCCACTCAAGGTTTTATCTGACAGGTCGAAGCTGATCGGCATTTTTTCGTTTTCGGTACGGTTTTTCCGTTTTGTTGGGGGTGGTGTTTTTTAAAAGTTGTCTATTTTGCACCCCTTTGCGGCTTTTCCATAAGGATTTGTCCATGTTGAGTCTGTTTGGCTTTGGTATGCCAGGGCCCGTAGAACTAATTGTTGTTGCGGCGATCGTTCTTCTGCTTTTTGGAAATCGACTGCCTTCGGTGATGCGATCGATGGGCAAAGGGATTGTCGAGTTCAAGAAGGGCGTCCAGGGGATCGAGGACGACGTTGACGAGGCGTCTGGCAAGAAGGCGGATGGTGGTTCGGAGCCCAAGGAATAGAGGGTCGAAAGCCGAGGATACTTGAGTAAAACTAAGGGACCTATTTGATATGAACGCTTTTTTTGCTTTTTTCGGTATGCCTGGACCGATGGAAATGTTGATCATCGGGGGGATTGCCGTTTTGCTTTTTGGTAAGCGGTTGCCCGAAGTCGGTCGTAGCCTGGGCAAGGGGATTGTCGAGTTCAAGAAGGGAATCAACGGGATCGAGGACGACATCAGTTCGGCCACGACCGCGTCGAGTTCTTCCACAAGTACGTCGACCGATTCGGACGAGATGGAATCGGCCGCAGCGCCGAAGTACGAGCCGTAAATCGCAACCCGTGAAACGGATCGGGGAACTCAGGCCGAAACGGTTGAAGCTCCCGTCGGTTTCTGGCCGATACGGTACCTGTTCGAGACCCTAGGGTTTTAAGCCTAGCTGCAAGGTTCCGGCTTCAAGTCCTGGTTGTCGAATCGCCCATTTGGGGCGAAAATTTCTAACGGGCGGCTAGCTCAGTTGGTTAGAGCGCCATCTTCACACGGTGGAAGTCACTGGTTCGAATCCAGTGTCGCCCATTTTCGGGGGTATGTCAGGTCAGGCATGTCCCGATAGATTTTTGCAAAAGCTCTTGTTCCGCAAGGGCTTTTGTTTTTTCTTGCGCCGGTCGACCGCGGTTTGAATGAGGAATCGAAAAAAGGCCAAGCGAGAGACGACTTGATCTTGGATCAGTCTGTCCCGCCAGGCCCTTTTTTGTCTAGATTGAATGAAGCATTGGTCGAACTAACGCCGACGTCGAATCGCCAACAACGTTCCAAGCCCGACCAAAATCAAGGCGATCGTACTCGGCTCCGGAACCGGCACCACCCCCACCCCAACCGTCAGCATGGTATATCCGGCCAAATCGCCGGTAGCCCGATACTCAAGCCAATAATCCTCTCCCTCCGTCGCGCCGGAGATATGGGCCCAGTCCAGCCCGTCCCAATATCGAATTGCATCGGTCCCTTCGACCAGTCCCAAAAAGTCGTCAATCGAACCGGACGCATCCGTTTCCCCGAAAAGTGCCAACACCCCCCCGGTCGACATATTGATAAAGCTGTCACTGTCGCCATTTTTGTCGATCCAGAGAGTTGATCCCACGCTGACAAGGCCGTCTTCGTTAATCGTCAATGTTCCAGCGCCATCATTGCCGACGTAAAGCAAGTCAGAATTTGTCCAGATTGATCCGGCCCCGTCGACACTTACCTCGCCTGAGGAGTCTGATTTATATCCAATGTGGTTTTTACTGTTAGAACAGACAACCCCTCCATTAGATAGTGTCAGTTTTCCTGTTCCATAGTAGCCAACAAAGAGGTCGCTCTCGTTGATCCAGGCGGAACCAGTACC
The DNA here is from genome assembly GCA_963674475.2 of Thermoguttaceae bacterium. Classification (GTDB taxonomy): domain Bacteria; phylum Planctomycetota; class Planctomycetia; order Pirellulales; family Thermoguttaceae; genus CAXXFQ01. The sequence goes on from CAXXFQ010000008.1 coordinate 560,571, forward strand.
ATCGACCGTTGCTTCGCCTGTCGAGTAAGATCCGTATCCAACTTTACAAATTTCAGTATGGATTTTCCCTTCGTTGGAGATATTCAAGGTTCCATTACCATCGAGACCAATGCTGAGCTGGCCGGTGTTGGTCCAGGTCGATCCGGCCCCGTCGACCGTTACTTTACCTTTTGAACCTAGCTCGAAGCCGATGGAACCACCGTACCGATTGCTCACGGTTCCTCCATTGGTGACGAACAGATAGCCATTACCATAGCTACCAACATGAAGTCTCCCACTGCTTTGCCAGGATGAACCGGTGCCGTCGACCATTACCACTCCTGTTGATCCGAATTTATCGCCAATGGTACCACTATTGCTTTTGACGAATCCACCACGCGTGATATTCAGAATTCCATTTCCGAAGGAGCCCACGTTAAATGGTTGAATGACAGACAAAGTCGAACCAGTGCCATCGACCGTCACTTCTCCCCTTGAGCCAGGTTCCCAGCCAATAAAACCACCATATTTACTAACAACGGTTCCTCCTTCTTTGATATTTAGCGTTCCATGACCACGATGGCCAACACTGAGACAAAAGGTGTTGTTCCAGGTAGAGTGGGAGCCCTCAACGGTTGCCCCTCCTGTTGAACTGGATTCATATGCGATGTAACTGCTGTTGCTTTGGATGGCTCCACCGTTTTTGATATGAAGCGTCCCATTGCCGTAGTGGCCTACTTTAAGTTCTGGAGAATTGGTATTCCATGTTGAGCCAGGACCATCGACGGTTACAAATCCCTCTGAATCGGGTTTATATCCTATATATCCTCCAAAAGACTCAAGAGCAATTCCTTCGGAAATGCTCATAGCGCCGACATCTCCGTAGCCAGCACCCATTATTCCCGAACCATCGACGTCGAGGTTGATCGTAATGTTTTGGCTGGAATTCTTCTTTGTAATAAAGGTTTGTTTAAGGCCATGTGTGGTGTCGAAAACAAGATCAACGTCGGAGACTAAACCCTTGATGTTGATTGTCCCACTTCCGGTAATATCATCACATGCACATAATAGACTTCTACTGGTAAGTGTACCATTATTAAAATATATTTCTCCTGAAGAACCAGGGTATTTAGCAACAGTGGTATCGTAACCAGTAGTTACTGAACCACCTTCTTTAATTTGGAGCTTTCCATTGCCCATATGTCCAATAGACAACCATTTGGATAAGTTCCAGCTGGAACCAACCCCTTCGACAGTTACTACGCCTTCCGAACGGAGATTGTAGCCGAGGTAGCCATTTTGAGAAAATAAATCGGTATCTCCATCGGCAGTCACTGAACCAGTCCCCGTTTTGCCAATGAAGGCATACGTCGAGGAATCCCATGTTGACGGGTCGGCGGGATTTACATCGCCGGTTGAATAGATTGCGGCGGCGAGGGGAGAGGTTAGCGAGATTGCTATCAATAGAATTGCACACTTTAAATAAACTGCCCACTGTGACATGACTGGCTCCTGTAACTGAATGGAAATGGAAAAGTTTTGTTGATAATTTCCTTTTTAACGCAAAATGGATGCCATTTTTTGGAACTCGAGTGGAGTTTGTGATATCTGTTTCGCAAATCCTTTTGGTGCAATATTTTACGGAGAATCATATTTCGATTAGTATACTGCTCCAATCTCAGCCCAAAGGGGAAGGTGGATGATTTTGATACAAGTGTATCGATTTGCTTGTGTCAAAATTAAACATATATTAAATAATAGATATGTTGGCGATGAAAGCGAGTGAGCCAAGGAACCTAGGCGGGATTTGGGCAGAGGGGGGTCAACTTTTTTTACTTCGGGCGGTTTGCTTTGGGAGAAGGGTGGGGGAAGAGGAAAAAATGCTTTTGGGGTAGGGACTTAGGAAAGTGTGCGGGGCGGTTTTCTTGGGCGGACGCTTGGGGGGGATTGAAACGGTTTTGGGAAAAATTTGATTTTCGCTCTTGCGTGTTCGTGTTTTAGCGGATAGATATTTATAGAGAGCTTTTTTGACAAAAGGACTCGTTTCGTCTTTTTTGAATTGGAAAGAATGAGAAACTCCTACTTCGGCTTTTATTGGTTTTTTTATTTTCCGCCTGGGTGCGGGGCCGGAGGAGGTGCGTAAAGAAGCTCTCTAACTAAATACGATCGAAAGTATCAAAGCCCCGATAACCCGCTACGGCCGGTTCTCGGGGCTTTTTTTTATGGGAATTTTCATTAGGCTAGTTTTGCCATCGACAGGAATTGGGAATAAGTCATGATTGTGGTTATGAAACGCGGCGCGTCGGCGGAAGAGATCGAGCATGCGATCGGGCGGATCGAGGAGTTGGGGCTGAAGCCGCATCCGATTTACGGGACCGAGCGGACGGTGATCGCGGCGATCGGCGAGCGGCGGGACGAGTTGCGAAGCTCGTTGGAAAGTACGCCCGGCGTGGCCGAAGTGATGCCGATTCTCGCGCCGTACAAGGTGGCCAGTCTGGAAGTCAAACCGGAACCGACGGTTGTTCGGACCGGCTCGCTGGCGGTCGGGAAGAGTCATATCGGGATGATCGCCGGGCCCTGTTCGGTCGAAAGCGAGACCCAACTGATGTCGGCCGCTCGCGCGGTCAAAGCGGCCGGGGCGACGGCGCTGCGGGGCGGTGCGTTCAAGCCGCGGACCAGCCCGTACAGCTTCCAGGGGCTCAAGGAGGACGGGCTCAAGATGTTGGCCACAGCGAGGGAGGAGACCGGTTTGGCGGTCGTGACCGAGGTTCTGGCCGCCGAGGATGTCGACCTGGTCGCCCGGTATGCCGATGTGCTCCAGGTGGGGGCGCGGAACATGCAGAACTACCGGTTGCTCGAAGCGGTCGGGAAGACCGAGCGGGCCATCTTGTTGAAACGGGGTCCCAGCGCGACGTTGGACGAGCTGCTTCTGGCGGCCGAATACGTCCTGAACGAGGGGAATCCCAACGTCATGCTTTGCGAGCGGGGAATCCGAACTTTCGAGGCCCATACCCGATTCACGCTGCCGTTGGCCAGTGTCCCCTACCTTCACGAGCGGACCCATCTTCCGGTCGTCGTCGATCCGAGCCACGGGACCGGGCACGCGTCGTTGGTGACGCCGATGGCCTGCGCGGCGATTGCGGCCGGGGCGGACGGCCTGGAAATCGAGGTCCATCCCGATCCGCAGCGGGCGCTGAGCGACGGGTACCAGTCGTTGAATTTCGATCAGTTCGGCCGCCTGATGGCGATGTGCCGGAACATGGCCGACGCGATGGGACGCCAGATCACCTTCCAAGAATCGGCCGGACTGGATTGGGACGAACCCTCGGGGCGTCAAGAATCGGCCCTTTCGAGCGTGCGATAAGGGCCCCCTTGAGTGTGCGGTAAGGGCCGTTGTTGCAAAAGCACAGTTCGGCCGAATCGGCCACCTCACAGAAAATCGACCGGCAAGTTCGGCACGTCCCTTTCCAAGAAGAGGGATCTGCCGGACTGTCGGTTTGATTTTTTTCTAAAATCGTAAGCCCTTTTTAATAAAGGGTTTACTTCTTTTTGTGCGGCGATTTTCTTTTTCCCGCTTCTTTTGGCATCCCGCTTGCTTTCTATCAGTCCACGAACAAACGCAGGGGGGCGTGGTTCAGGTGAATTGACTTGCGCTATGCCAATTGGATTTTACATCTCGGCCGAAGGGGCCAATGCCCAACTTCGTCGTCTCGATACGATCGCCAACAATATGGCCAACGTCGAGACGGTCGGGTTTAAGAAGGATTACGCCGTCTTCCAGGCACGCTATGCCGAAGGAGTCCAGGAAGGGCTTGTGACCCCTTGGATGGGTCAAATCGAAGACGAAGGGGGCGGCGTCAAGACGCAGGCGACCGCGACCGATTTCGCCCAAGGCCGTCTGAAACGGACCGGCCGCCAGTTGGATATGGCGATTCAGGGCGATGGCTTTTTCGCCGTTCGCAAAGGGGAAAAGACCTGTCTGACTCGGGCAGGGAATTTCGATATCAACGGCTTTGGCGAACTGACCACGCCGGAAGGTTATCCGGTGCTGAATACCGCGGGCACGCCGATTGCCATCGATCCGGAAGGCGGACCGTGGTCGCTTCTGCCCGACGGGACGCTGACGCAAGGGGCCGAGCGACACGAGTTGGCCCTGTGGAATCCCGATTCGTTGGACCAGATGGTCAAGCTGGGCGAAAACCTCTTCGAGCCGCTCGGCCAGACCAGTCCGGTGCCGACCGAAAAACGTCATGTCGCCGACAGCTACCTTGAAATGTCCGGCGTCGAAGCGACCACCGAGATGGTCGACATGATCACGACCAGCCGTTACTTCGAAGCGAATACCCGATTGATGCAGACCCAAGACGAGATGCTCAGCGGCCTGGTCAACCGGGCGATGCGGGTTCGCTAAAAATGCCTGCTGAGACCGCGACTCCTGATAAAACCAAAGACAAATAATAAAACGTACTGAGGCCCCCTTATGACGATCCAAGCCCTTTATTCCGGCGCTACCGGCATGTCGTCGATGGAAACGAAAATCGACGTCATCGCCAACAATTTGGCCAACGCGGAGACGACCGCGTTCAAGGCGGACCGGGTCAACTTCGAAGACATTTTTTACTGGAACGAAAAGTACCCGGGCGAACAGGACAGTGCGGGCCAATACACCCCGACGGGGATCGCCGTCGGCTACGGTTCGCGGGTCCAGAGCGTTCAGAGCGATTTTCAACAGGGGCCGTCTCGTCAGACGGGACGCGAGTTGGACATCTCGATCCAAGGGGAAGGTTTTTTGCGGGTCCTCGATCCGTCCAGCGGCCAAGAGGTCTACACCCGGGCCGGGAACCTGGGCGTCAATGCCAACGGGAATTTGGTGGCCGGTTCGGCGATGACCGGACGTCTTATGCAGCCATCGATCACGATCCCCGACGATGCGACGAACGTCTCGATCAGTCCCGAGGGAATCGTTTCGGTCAAACAGCCCGGCTCCGAGACGTTGAGCCAATTGGGCCAGCTCCAACTTTCCCAGTTCATCAACCCGGACGGTCTGTTGAAGCTGGGCGAGAACCTGTATGCCGAAACCGACGCGTCGGGAACCCCGATTACGGGAAACCCGGGTGAAAACGGGTCCGGGTTGATCTATCAGAATGCACTGGAAGGGTCGAACGTCGAACCGGTCAACGAGCTGATCGACCTGATCACGACCCAACGGGCGTTTGAGCTGAATTCGAAATCGATCCAAACCGGCGACGAATGCCTCCAAACGGTCACGTCGTTGAAACGGTTTTAACCAATCTCTGTAGCTAGATTAAAGACGTTTTGGGAAACGGTTGCGGTTTTTTCTTTTCGATTGATAAAAATGGGAAACGGGGTGTTTTTGGATATGCTTTTTTTGGGTTCGCTTCGAAAAACGGTTTGGCTCGGTTTGGTTTTGGTTGCCGTCGGTTCGGCGACCGGACCGGAACGGACGCGCGCGGCGGAAATTGTTTTTCGACGTCAGGCTTCGTGCGAAGGCAGCGTGATGACATTGGGTAACGTGGCCGACGTTCTGTCGAGTGACCAGGCGGAAGTTGAAAAGCTTTCGGCGATCGAGCTGTTTCCGGCGTCGGCGACTCCTCGGTTTTTGCGTCAGCGGGAAATTCAAGATCTGTTGATGTTGCACGAGGTCCGTTTGGCTGAGCACCGTTTTTCCGGCGCGCGACAGATCGAGATTCGACCGACAGAGAAGTCGAAAGGGACAACGGTCAATGCGGTTGAACAAAAACGAGCGCAAGACCGTTTGGTCGAGGCCATTCGGGTTCATCTCGATCGGCAAAGCGGCAGTCGACAGCCTTGGAAGATCGAGTTGAAGCTTGGTGACGAGGCGGTACGCTCCCTTTTAGACGAAGAAAAAAAGATCCGGATTCGCGGTGGGGCGGCCCCTTGGGTTGGGCGTCAAGGTTTTGACGTGGTGCTTTACGACGAGAGTTCGGCGGTCGAGTCGCTCTCGATCAAGGCCCGTGTCGAGTTGTCCGCGATGGTCGTGGTCGCGGCGGTCCCCCTTTCTCGTGGAACCGTTATCGGTCCCGGAGAGGTTCAATTGGTCCGTGACGAATCGTTTCGGCCCGGACAGCCAGGGGCGGTTTCGCTGGAGAAGGTGATTGGCATGGAAGTGTCCCGATCGATTCCGGCGGGGAAGCCGGTTTTCGAGGAAGCGGTCCAAGCGCCTCGTCTGGTCCGTCGGGGAGAGATTGTCACGGTGATTGCAAAAGCCGGTGGGGTCTCGGTGACGACCAACGCTCGAAGCAAAGCGGACGCCGGAATGGGCGAGTTGGTCCAGGTCGAGTCGCTCTCGGAGCGGAAGTCCTACCTGGCCACCGTTTCGGGACTGCGAAAGGTGGAGGTGATTGCCGCAACGCCGCAGGCGACCTCATCCTCCGAAACGGCCATTCCTCAAACCAGTTCACAAGCCACTTCACAAGCCGCTTCACAAGCCGCTTTTCGGGGCCGGTTGGCTCCGGCTTCCTCGAAATTCGTGAGATAACCGATGCAACGATTCGTTTTAAATACCGGAATAAGTTTACTTTGGCTGTTGGGCATTGCCGCGACGACGGCCGAAGCGCAGACGTCGAGTTTTTATGGCTCGCCCGGGATGCGTCACGAGGCCGAGTACCGGATGACGTTGGCCAACTCGTCCCTCTATTACATCCCCCCGCCGCAGCCGCGAGAGTTTCGGCTCCACGACCAGGTAACGGTGATCGTCGACTACAAGTCGCAGGTCATCAGCGAAGGGGAAAGCGAGCGGGAGAAGAAATCGAAGATCGACGCGAAGCTCGAAAAATGGACCCTGTGGCGCGGCTGGAGTTGGTTTACCGACCCGATGAGCGAAGGGATTCCGACGGTCAAGGGGAAGTGGGACACGAAGCAAGAGGCGGACGGCTCGATCGAAACGCGGGACGCGATGGCGTTTAAAATCGCCTGCCGGATCGTCGATAAACGGCCCAACGGCCTTTTGGTTCTCGAGGGACGTAAGTGGATCCGCAACAACGATGAGCAGTGGGTTATCGAATTGACCGGCGTCATTCGCCCCGAAGACGTCTTGCCCAATAACACGGTGCTCGAACAAAACGTGGCCGAACTGCAAATCGCCAAGGCCGAAGATGGAACCGTTCGGGATTCCTATCGTCGGGGCTTTTTGACGAAGTTCATGGACCTCTGTCAACCGTTTTAGCAAAAAATACCTTTTGGAAAATCAAGAGATACTCGGGTCGTCGGACCATCAACTCGGATGAAAACCATGAACGCCAATCGACGGAAAAAGAACCAACTTGCGGGGATCGCGACCCTTTTTGTGTTGGGGTGGCTTTTGCTCGGCTCCCAAGCGTTGGCCCAAATCCAACTGGCCAGCCTCTGCCGGGTGAAGGGGCAAGAGGATCGGGTGCTGGTCGGGCAGGGGTTGATTGTCGGGCTTTCGCGGACCGGCGACGGCGGCGATCCGAAGACCCAAGAGGCGCTGGCCGCGATGTTCGCCAAGTTTGGCGGTCAGGCCGCGTCGTATAAGAATTTCAAAAACTCGGCGTTGGTGATGGTCATGGCGACGATTCCGGCAAGCGGGGTTCGTCAAGGGGACCGAATCGACTGTGTCGTCATGTCGCCCGGTTCGGCCAAAAGTCTCGAAGGGGGCCGTCTGCTGCCCACGCCGATGTGCGGACCGCAACTGGCCAACGGGGAGATGCCCGTTTTTGCGATGGCGCAAGGTCCCATCCGTCTGGAAGATCCCGAGAAGAAGACGTCCGGTCGGATCAATAACGGGTGTCGTATGGAAGCCGACTTTTTCAACCCGTTTGTCGACGGGGATCAGGTGACGTTGGTTCTCAACGAGGATCACTCCGGGTTCATGGCGGCACACGAAATCGCAACGCAAATCGACCAATGGCTGCAACGGGAAATGGGCGATTCGACCTTGGAGCCGACTTTGGACGGGGCCCAACGAGAGGTTACCGAGAGAACTCGGATGGCGATTGCCTTGGATCAAAACAATATCCTGGTCAAGATTCCCCGACAGTATCATGCCAACCCGGCCTGGTTTGTCGCCCAACTGTTGCAACAAACGGTCGGCGAACCGCAAACCGAGGCGATGGTTCGGATCAACGAACGGACCAAGACGATTATCGTTACCGGCGATGTCGAAATCGGTCCGGTCATCGTTTCGCATCGGTCGAATGAGGGGATTATGGTCGAGGTCGGTGGCCAAGCGGCGGCCGATCGGTTCGTCAAAATTCAGGCCGAGAAGCAGCCCAACGCCAAACTGGAGTCGCTTTTGACCGCGCTCAATGCGATCAAGGCGCCGCCGGAAGCTCAGATCGATATTCTCAAAGAGTTGGCCCGAACGAAGAAGCTTTACGCGAAACTGGAGTTCGCCAACTGATTGTTTTGAAGCGTCGGCGAGAGGCCTGACGAACGTTTTGGAATTTGGAAACGGTTTTCCCTTGGGAGTAAAGCGATGAACCTGGCGAGTCTTGGCAATAATCTGACCGGACTGGAAACAGGGCCGAGCGAGTCGAGTCGGCTGGACCAATTCCGTCCGGTTGTCGAATCCGGCGAGGTCGCTTCATCGAACGCGGAAGAGGCGAACGTTCGCGAAACGTTCAACGAGGTCTTTGGGGAAATGCTGTACATGCAAATGCTCAAAGGGATGCGGAAAACGGTCGGGGAACCGGCCTATTTTCACGGTGGACGGGCCGAAGAAGTTTTTACGCAACAGTTGGATCAGGTTTTGGCTCAAAAGATGGCATCAGCGGGTGGCGACGTCTTGTTGGGGTCGACGTACGACCAGTATGCGGCGATGAGTCGTCGGTAGTGTGACGCGGGTGAGTTGGTAGTGTGACGCGGGTAAGTCGGTAGTTTGACGCGGGTAGAAAGAATCGTTTGAGGTTTGACCCGACGTCCTTTTTTTCCTTTTGTGAGGAAGTGGTGGTTATGCAAAATCCTTGGGAATCGGAAATCGCGGCCTTTTTGGGAGACCTGCTCGAGGTCCAAGAGGAGACGCTCGACTCGATACGAAAGCGTCGGGAGTTGATGGCCCGATCGGATCGGGAAGGGTTGCTTGCGCTCAACGACCACGAGGCGGGGATCGTCGGTCGACTTCAGGACTGTTTGACTCGTCGTCAAGCGTTGTTGGATCGGGCCGGAGAGGAAGGGTTGCCGTCGAAAAACCTTGGGTCGCTGGCCAAGTCGCTTCCCAGGCACTCGCGTGACGAGTTACATCGCCCGATTCGAGAAGCGACCGCCCGGACGCGGCTGCTGAAAACCGAGTCGCTGATCAACTGGGTCGTGATCCAGAAAACCCTGATCCATTTATCCCAAATGCTCGAAATTATTGCGACCAAGGGAAGGGGAAACCCGACCTATGAAAAGAGGGAAGCAATGGCGATGGCTTCCGGCGGGGCGTTGGTGGATCAAGAGGCTTGAGAGATAGAAAAGCCAAAATAAGAGTGACCATGGACCTAACAGGATGATCTAAAAAGAAAGGCAGGGAGAGACGGACTTTGCCCGCTTGTGACGCTTGACACCTTCTCCGAGCCGCCCTTGAAAGGCGGGTACTCGAACCGGTACAAAAGAGCAAGGGGTTTCGCTGAGAGAGTGGCCGTTTTTCCCCGTTTGTTTTCATGTCGCTATTTAGTACGCTCCAAATGTCGGCCAATACCTTGAGCCTCAATGAGATTGCGCTCCAGGTGACCGGCCAAAACATCTCCAACGCCAATACCCCCGGCTATATCCGCGAAAGGGTATTGCTCTCGCCCGGCTCTGCGCAAAAAGTAGGCGGCCAAATCCTGGGGATGGGCGCGCAAATGCAGGGGGTGGTTCAAGTCTTCGACCAGGCGCTCGAGGAACGGCTTCGCAGCTCGGTGAGCGATTATTCGGCCAGCGCCACGATCAGCCAATATTATCAAGATCTCGAGTCGATTGTCGGCGAAATGAACGACTCGGATATGAGTACCTCGATCAGCGATTTCTATGGGGCTATCTCCGATGTGCTCGATCAGCCCGAAAGTCTCTCGGTCCGTCGCTTGGCCATCATGAAGGGGCAAACCGTTTGTGATACCTTCAATTTTCAGTACGAAGAAGTCGGTAAGATCCGAAGCGAGGTCGACAGCGAAGTCAGCTCCATGGCCGACAATATCAATCGGCTGATCGACGAGATTCAATCGTTGAATTTGGGGATCGCCGAAATGGAAGGGGGCGATGTTACGCAAAGCGACGCGGTCGGGTTGCGCGATCAGCGACTGTTGGCTTTGGAGGAATTGGCGGAAATCATCGACGTCAAGGTCGTCGAAGATCAAAGCACCGGAATGGTCAACGTTTATTGCAGCGGGGATTATTTGATCCTCGGAGGAATTTCCCGTGGAGTGGAAGTGGGGAAGGATTACGATCGAGGGCTTGAAGTTTCGCAGATCTATATGGAAGAGATCAATTCGCCGCTGGAGGCGACCTCGGGAAAGCTGTACGGTTTGATGTATGCGAGGGACGAGGTTCTCGGGGCGTATCAGGACCAACTCGACGAATTTTCGCAGACGTTCACCAGTGAGTTCAATAAGGTCTACAGCAGCGGGCAGGGGATCAACGGTTTCCGGGAAGTCGTCGCGACCGAACTGGTCAATGCGACTGATGTCAGTTTGGACCAGGCCGGTTTGGCCAATCCGCCAAAAAATGGTTCCTTTGAGATTCTCGTTTACAACGAGGTGACCGATACGACGCAAACCCATGAGATTCAAATCGATCTCAACGGGATCGGTACCGACGATACCACCTTGGAAAGTCTCGTTGAGCAGATCAACAGCGAGGTGTCGGGGGTGACGGCTACGATTAATCGGGTAGGCGCTTTGACGCTTTCTTGCGATGACGCCAATCACGAAATCGGTTTTGCCAACGATACCAGCAAGATTTTGACCTCGCTGGGGATCAATACCTTTTTTACCGGCGATCAGGTCGGTGCGTTGCAGGTCAACGACGATCTGATGGACGATTCAAGCTTGTTTGCGGCCAGTCGGGGCGGGATCAACGCCGATACGGAGAACGCGCTGGACTTGGCGGCCCTTTACGAGAAGCCGTTGCCCGACTTCGGGGACGCGTCGCTTTCGGTGCAGTTCGACCGGATGGTCAACGATGTGTTTCAGAACACCAGCCTGGCGATAGCGACTTGTGAAGGGGATGGTGTTTACGAATCGACTTTGCGAGGTCAAAAACAGGCGAAAAGCGGGGTCAACCTCGACGAAGAGGCGATTCAGATGCTGACGTACCAGCATTGCTATCAGTCGGCCGCGAGGATGATTCAAACGATCAGCGAGTTGTTCGATGTCCTGGTGGCCATTTAAGGTGGTCGTAAATTGGGGAAAAAGTCGGGAGATCTCGCTTCGGTAAAAAGAGTGGGAATTTTGCATTTTGCCGGAAGTAAAAAAGGGCGTGTGATGATCAGAAAAACCTGGTTTCCTATTTGGATGGTTCAAAAATGAGTTCGATTATCGGCGTTCCCAGCGGTCGGGTGAGTAACATCTTTGTCCAACAAAAGATGTTGAGCGAGGTCCAGCAGGATCAGACCGAACTGTATAAAACCCAAATGCAGATCGCCTCGGGCAAGCGGTTTCAATCGCCCAGCGCCGATCCGCTTTCGGCGGCTCGGGTTTGCGATTTGCAACGTCAGATTGAGATGAAAACTCAATTTCAGGCCAGTATCGAAGCCAATAATACGTTTCTCAGTATGACCGATTCGACGTTGATGAGCGTGTTTGATTTGGTGACTGAGGCACGCGGCACGGGGTTGACCGGCGTCGACGTTACCTGTAGCGATGCCCAGCGGCAAGGTCTGGCTCAGCAAGTGCAGCAGACGATCGGCGAGATGATGAATCTGTCGAACTATCAAGTCGGAGGACGTTATCTGTTTGCCGGATCGCAAACGAACGTTTGCCCCTACGAGGAAACCGAAAACGGGTATATCGAATTTTGCGGAAATAACGAGACGCTGCAAAGTTATTGCGACCAAGGGCTTGTCTTCGACACGAATGTCAGCGGAGGAGAGATTTTTGGCGGTTTTTCTTCAAAGACCGAAGGAACGACCGATGTCGATCCGAATTTGACCTTCGATACGAAACTCGCCGATCTCCACGCAGGGGACGGCGTCGAGCCGGGAAGCATCGAAATCGGCAATGGAAAGAATTATCGAATCGTCGATCTCAGCAGTTGCGAAACGATCGGCGATGTGACGCAAACGATCAAGGAAAACGCGCCGGAAGGTTCGCGGATCGAGTTGGAAATTCGACCGGACGGTTTGGCCATGCGTCTGATTCCTACCGCGGCGTATGCCATGAATTTTTCGATCAACGAAGTGGCCGGAGGAACCACGGCGGCCGATTTGGGCATTTTGGCCGAGAAGGGGGTCGGCTCCGCCTGGCTCGAGGGAACCGATCTGGACCCGCAGTTGACGAAGACGACTCAAATCGAAGAGACGTTTGGCTCGAAGGCGCAGGTCTATTATCATTCGGAATCGAACGATGCCGGTTTGATTTTTCGTGCCAAGAACAACGGAGCCGGAAGTAATTGGATTCAAGTGGTCATCGAAGACACGGCCCCGGCGGCCGGGATGGAAACCGCTTCCTATTCGGACGAGACACGAACGTTGACCCTTTCGATCAAAGCGAACGAGACGACGGCCAGCTTGGCCCTTGAGGCGGTTAACGGGCTGGCCGGTTGTCCAATCGAGGCGGTCCTTGATCCGATCACCGAACGCAACGGGGGAAAAGGAGCCATTTCCGTCACCCCACCCGGTGACCCCTTGATAACCATGCGTGGAACCGGCACCGAGTTGAATCAAACCAGCGGGCTCCAGATCTTCAATGACGGTCAGACGTATGAGATCGATTTCGAAAAGGCCGGCACCTACGAAGATATGCTTAACACGCTCAACGCGTCCAAGGCGAAGGTCTTTGCCGAGATTAACGACGACCATACCGGAATCAATATTCACTCGTGTGTCAGCGGTTGTGATTTTGCGGTCGGCGAGAACGGGGGGAATACGGCTGAAGCGCTGGGCATTCGAACCTTTGCGGGAACGACCGAGTTGGCTGGGATGAATTATGGGACCGGGGTCCAGATCGCCGAAGACGCCGAAGACTTTACCTTCACCATCGCCGATGGGACTGAAATCGTTGTCGATTTGGCGCACAAACTCGACGCCCATGGCCAGCCGGTTGCCGAAGAGGACGGCGGCGGCCCGGCCCAAACGATCCAAGATGTTCTCGATATCATCAATCGCACCCCGGAGAACTGGTTTCTCGATTCGGCCGACCTGCCGGTACTCGACGGTTATGGACGGCCGGTTCCCAAGGTCCTGGCCCAACTGAACGACGTAGGGAACGGGATCGAGTTGGTCGACCGGAGTTTTGGGGATGAGGATATGACCATCACGAGAGGGGAGCGAAGTCATGCGGCCTGGGATCTGGGGCTGGTTCCTGAAGGCGATCCGAAGGTCGTCGCCTCGGTAACGGCTGCCCCCGCAATCGGGATAGCCTCGCCTACGAGCACCATAACGGTTCCGTCGAATAACGGGCTCTTTTTTCGTGCAAACGAGTCGGGCGTTTTAGGGAACGCGACCATTCGTTACGAAGTTCTGGCCAACCCGGCTGCGGTTCCGAGGCTGGATTTCGACCTTGCTCAGGCGGAATTGACTTTTTACATTCAACCCGAAGGGGACCCGACCAATCCGGCAGCCCCGGCCGGAACGACGGCGAACGACGTTCTCACCCTTTTGGAGAATGATCCCGAAGCGTCCCGTTACTTCTATGCCTATAATCTGGGAACCAGTACCGGCGATGGGGCGATTCATCAGTTTGGCGAAACCTGGACCGAATATGGAACGAAGATGATCGGCAGTGCCGGGAACGTTTCCGCGGGACTCGACACGAATCCTCTGGAGACGGAAGGGATTTTTTCCTCATTGATTCGACTTCGCGAAGGGCTGGTCGAAGGGGATCTCGTCAAGACACAACACGCAACGGAAATGCTTTCTGATTCCCAGATGGAATTGGAATACGCTCAAGCCGATTTGGGAGCGAGAGGACAGGGGTTGGATCTGATCGGTAACCGGTTGAAGGAAGAGCAGATTCAGTTGGCCAGTTCGTTGTCACTGGAGATCGACGTTGATTTTGCCGAAGCGACCACTAAGATGACCGCCCAGATGACCGCCTATCAGGCCAGTCTCCAGACGATGGCGGCCATCTTTAGCCAGTCGATCTTGGATTATCTCTAACAGTCTGTTGAAAAACTGGCTGCTAGGGGAAACAGGATGGTTCCCTCATAATCGGCGATCTAAGAAATCGCTGATTACGTGAGGCTTGCAGCCACTTGTTGTCGCAATTGTCGAGGTGGAAAAAGAACCGGATGGACTTTTTCAACGGACTGCTAGACCTGGGCTCGAAGGCCGTCGTTGTATTTCTGGAGGGGCGGATTTCCGAACCGACGGAAATATTCCGCATCGATCCAGACGCCGAAACTCGTGATATGGCGGATGCCACGTTGGGTGTACGTCTTGACGTCGTCAAGGAAAACCTCTTGATGCCACGGGATGGCTTTCAAGTTCTTTCGGTTCCAGCCGGCAAAACGGGACTCGTCCAGCCAGTACTCCAGGACCTGAGCGTCGTCGGCGCCGAAGCATTCGAGATTGGCGTCGAGCCAGTCGAGCGTTTCGCCGTGTTTGGGATGTTTCGGATTGCCGGAATGGGCCTCACGTCGGCTTAGTGGGGTATCGTAAAGTCGCCAGATCGGGGCGAATTCGAGAAAGACGCCCGGTTCCGGCTTGACCTTGGTCGGTGGGGCCAACGTGTTCAAATAGGCCAAGTGGGCCAGCTTCGCCCGCGGATCGATTTTTCTTAATGCCCGAAGGATCTCATTTTCCAACAAGAGCGCCTGGTCCGAATCAGAAAGTTCGCGACATTTCGGACACCGGCACATCGGTGCCCCGTCGTCGATCCAGTAAAAGTATCGGCCGGTGGTCGGCGGCAGAAGTTGGGCGTACTTGACCGCGTTTTCGCAGATTAACTCGATCGCGTTTTTCGAATGGACACAACAATTGAACTTGGCCACGCGCTGCCCCTTTTCGTCCATTCGGAACAGGGTCGGATCTTTTTTGAAAAGCGCACGCGGCAGAAGATCGCTCATCGAGTGGAGTTCGTGTTCGACTTCGATCTTGCGACGGCGACAACTTTCCAGAAACGCCTGTCCTCGATCGGTCTGGACGAAATCGACCACTTCGTGTGGATACATGTGAGTGCCGATCGTCGACAGTCCGGCCTGGTCGGCCAACTTGGCCCAGTCGACCGACGCGAGATCTTGCACCGAGACGACAATACCACGAGTCGAAAGCGGTTGGCCTTTTTCGGTCGCCTCTGCGGCGAGGGTTTGAGAGGAAAGCGACCAGGGCTTCGTCATCGAACCGCCCATCGCGAGCGCCGAGAAGGCGGCCGTTTTCAAAAGGTGTCGTCGAGAAAAGGCCGTTCGAGTAGGTGAAGAAACCGATTGGGCGGACATCAACGCACTCCTTCATTGATTTGGGGAGGGGCCATGGCGGGGGAGGGAATGATTACCCCCCCATTCTATTCGGAATGGGACCCAATCGCAAGAAACCCGCTTCAATAAAATGAAAAAAGTTTTAAAATCGTTTCGATTCGGGAGACGGTTGTTGACTTTGTTCTTGCAAGAGGGCGTCGAGACTTCGCTTGGCCCGATCGACCATCTTTTCGGCCCACGGTTTCGACCGGTACAGCTCGATGGCCGCGCGGTATTTTTGTTCGGCCAAGTAGGGGTCGGTTTTCTGGAGCCGGTCGGTTTGTTCCAACTCGGTGCGAATGAGATGAAGATGTTGTTTCTTCATCTCGGCCAAATCCCATTGAAGCTTTTCCAATTGTCGCTTGGCCAGTTTCAGACACCCGTGGGATGAATTCGACGAAAGGGAAGTGTTCCCATAGAACTGCAACATGGCCTGTAAACGACGGATCCCCGCTTCCGGTTCGATCCACGCGGCGTTGGCTGTTTCGTAATAAAGTTGGTCGAGCGGAGGTAACCGACCTTGATCGCCCAATCCTCTTGCCCGCAATTCGAATCGTCGTTGCATTCGATACAGCTTGATTTCCTCCAGGTATCCTTGGAAGGTCGCGCTTCGCGAATCGTTCGGAAAACGAAGAAGGAAATTTTGAAGGTCTTTTTCGGCTTCGATCAACGAGCCGATGGTTCTCGGAGCGGTTTGCGTGATGATATCTCGAAAAAGTTCGTTGGCCGTGGGCGGCTGGAGTATTTTCCAAATCGACGCGCCGAGCGCGAAAAGGCAGAAAATCAAGATCCAAGTTTGAATCGAAATGAGCGGGGAGCGAGGCGGTTTGGCTTCGCGTTTTCGGTCGAGATCCTCTTCCGCCACCAGGGTGAAATGGTTCCCCGGATGGTCGACCGTCGGCTCCTCGCTTAAAGAATTATTGTTTTGCGAGTCAGCTTCGGAAAGGCTTTCGGAGGACACTCCGGTCTCCGAGGGGACGAGGCTTAAATCTTCCGACGCCGACGAGGTCGCCTTCTCGCTTGCGGACGATTGTTTCTCTTCCCCCGGCAATGCTTCCTTCGTCGCCAAAGGGGCCGTCACCTCGGGGGAGTCCTTTTCAAGGCGGCGATTTTTGACGGGATTCGCTTTGGCTGCAAGGGGGCCATCGACCGGTTTTGGTTTGTCGTCATCGCCGGACGGGTCGGCATCGCCGGACGCGTCGGCCGGTGCGGTTTGGTGCTCGATGGTCGCTTCATGGAAAGTGGCTGCCCGGGCCGGAAAACCGCCGTTCCAATCGGAGGGACGCAATCCCTGGGGAACGGCCCGCGTTTCGTCGAGTTCCTCGGGGGCCGCACGATTCGCTTTTGGATCGACGGGGCCGACTTTGAAGTCGCTTTCCTCATGGAGAGCGGTTTTTTCCTCAGAATCTTTCGAGTGGATTTGCTGCGAAAGACCGTGTTCAAGGGCGTCGAACCGACGTTCTAAAAGCCGCGCCCCGGGGACCCGTCGCGCTGGATCTTTTTCAAGAAGTTGGTCGATCAAAAGCGCCAACTCTTCCGGGAGACCCGGGATCAGGCGATCCAAACGAATCGGGCGTTGGGTCCGCAAAAGGTCCAACAGTTTGGGCAGCGATTTCGCTCGAAACGGAGAACCGCCCGAAAGCATCGCGTAGAAAACGCCTCCCAAACTATAAAGGTCGCTCCGTGGTCCGATCGTCTTGGCCTGGGCCTGTTCCGGCGACATGTATTCGATGGTTCCGATGACATGCCCGACGCCGGTCATTCGCGAGTGGCCGAAAAATTGGGCGATTCCAAAATCGGTAAGTTTGACTTCGCCCGTGTTCGAAAGAAGCAGGTTGGCCGGTTTGAGGTCTCGATGGATCACGCCGCGGTCGTGGGCGTGGCGAAGGGCACGGCAGATTTGGGGGGCCAACCGAAGTACCTCACTCCATTCGAACGGCCCCTGTTGCTTGAGCTTCTGTTCGAGGCTTTGCCCTTCGACCAGTTCCATCGCGTAAAAGAGTTGGCCGTCTTGTTCGCCGAACCCGAAGAGCCGCACAATACCCGGATGTCGAAGGTGTCGGAGCGTTTCGATTTCGGCGGAAAAACGTTGCCGGAAGTCCGAGTCCTGTTCGAAATCGGCCGAGAGCGCTTTGATGGCGGCCGGTTCGCCCGTTTCGTTGTTGACCCCTTCATAGACCGTGCCCATCCCTCCGCGTCCGAGGAGTCGTACCAGTCGATAAGGGCCGAGGTTTTTCGGTTGCATCGATTTTCGGTCAAAAGGAATCGAGTGAGGGGGAGTTCATCCAGTGCGCGGTCCCGCTTTGTCGGCAATCACCGACCCGCTTTCCGGCTCAATCAGACGACTTCTGTTATTTTAATCGAAACCGAGGCCGACTGAAACTCCTAAGATCCTCTTTTTCAACAGGCTGTTAAATCGACCCTACAGCAGGGAGGACGCCGATTTCTTCAAAAGAGTCAGGTGACGATCTTTCCGACGCACGGCTTTCGGGCCCTTCTTGCCGATTTCGGGGATGGTTTCACTTGAGATTTGCGTTTTCACGATCGGCGAGCGATTCCACCGTGGTGGTTACAACGGCTCATTTCTTAATGACGTAAGGCGTTTCCCCGTTTCCCCTTTATGTCGCGTGGAAGTGACAAAAGTTATCTTGCCATGGAGATCGACGAGAAGGAGTGAAATTAATGGTTGTAGCGAATCTTTCCGTCCTCATTTTTTTTGCTTCGGATTTTTAACCTAAACTTGATGAAAGGTGCGGATGGTCCGTTCGGATTTTCCAAAAAAGGTTGGAAAAAAGGTTCCTTGTCGATCTGGGTAAATCGTCTGAGATAAAAATCATGAAGGTAAGTGATGACGAAGACGTTAGTAATCGCTGATGATTCCATGCTGATGCGTCGAATGATTTCCGACACGGTTCACAACGCCGAGTGGGAAGTGGTGGGGGAAGCGGCCGACGGCCAGAGCGCGTTTGAGCTGTTTGAGCAGTTGCGGCCTGATTTGATGACGATGGATATCGTCATGCCCGGCACGGATGGGTTGCAGGCGCTCGAAAAAATCATGGAACTTGATCCGGAAGCCAAAATCCTGGTTGTCAGCGCATTGAACCAGACCAAGGTCATTTCCGAGGCGATTCGCAAAGGGGCACGCGACTTCATCTCCAAGCCGTTCCTGCCCGAGCAATTGATCGAGACGCTGGAAAGTTGCTACTTGGAAGCGTCATTAATCAAAGAGGCCCTTTCTCTTTAGCGTTTCAAGCCGATTCTGGCTTGCGTTCGGGATGACTTCTAAAAAGATCGATCTATCTTTATGTCCTCAGGCGGCTTGCGGACTGTTGAAAAAGGCTTGCATGTTTTTTCAACGGGCGACTTAGGCCGCCGGGCGCAGACCGGCTTTTTGGCGGAGCTGGTTGAGTTCTTCCGCGTCGAACCGGCGCCAGACGGATTTTCCGCCCTCGGTTTGTTCCTCGAAAACCTGTGACCCGGCGTGCAGGACGCGGGGCAGGAAGAACGAGGCCCGATCGGACCAGTTTCGTTTCTGCTCGGCCGAGATGACCACGAGATCGAATTGGCCCAGATGATTGGCGTATTGCGCCAGGGCCGAGACCGGATCGCCGGGGATCAGTCGGATTTGGGCCTGTGTCGCTTTCAGTAGTCGATGGGCCAGCATGAGTGTGATGCCGGGGCCGTCGGCCGAGTTTCGCGATTCGAACGGATCGATGCCGACGAACTCGATCTTTTCGTCGGTCGCCGCGGCGAGACGGGCCAGTTCGACCATTCGGGTGGCACGCTGCCCGGTGCCCAGGCCGAAGAGGAGCATTCGTCGACAGTCGCCTTCTCGGATCGCTTGGAAAAGGGGCCGATCGGCGGCCGGTTTGAGGAAGTTGGTGTAGTAAGCGATTTTGAGTCGATCTCGAACGGACAAGATATTCTCCTCCTTGCTCGATTCTGTGCTTGGCCGAACCTCGATAATCGTTTTATTCGGCACTATCTCTATTTTCGGAAAACCATCCGTGTCGAGTTTAGATTCCTCTTGGGAAAACGTTCGTCTTTTGAAAACGGCGGTGATCTTTTGGAGTGGCGAACGGTATCCTGGCGAAAATTAACGTGGTCTTGAAAAAAGGGAGGCCGTTTTTGACGGTAAAGGCTTGGGGCGCCGAGCTATATCCTTCGAGCAGGGGGGCGTTTTTTCTCTCTTTTTCCTTCTTTTTCTCATTCGGGAATCGTGACAATCCCGTCTTCTTGCAGAACTGGCCCGATCGATACCTGTGAATCTGTAGCGGTTATGCCGGTTATTCTGTCCGTACGGAGGCGCTCCCCCCCATAATTCCGATTTTAGGGGGGGGTTAGTCCCTTTAATCGTCGAAAACGATTGAAGATACCGATTCGGAGACGAGGCAGCCATTTTCCCATATTACCTAAAGTGTTTATTCTGTGATGGCGATCTAGTTTGATAGACGCTTTGAGCAGAGGGGGTTATGGGGCAATTTTCCCGTGTCTGTGGGGAAAGAGAAGGAAATTTTTCGCAGTGTTGAAAAAAAGTAACCTACATTTTTTCAACGTTAAAAACCATCGTACAAGTTTTGTCGCTTAGCCGGGGGGGTCAATAGCCCTAACATTCCTGGTCTGCGGCCAAGCTGGTCCGGAAATCTTCCTGTGATGCTAGATGCCGAACGAGCTTGGATGTACCTAAAATTGTGAAGGAGGGGTGTCTCCCATGACACGAATCAACACTAACATCAGCTCGATGACTGCCCAGAAGACTCTGGGGCAAAACAATTCCGACATGCAGACCGCTTTGACTCGATTGAGTACCGGTTTGCGAATCAACTCCGGCAAGGACGATCCGGCCGGTTTGATTGCTAGCGAAACGCTGCGGAGCGACATTCGGGCGACCGAAGTTGCCATCTCCAACAGTGAGCGGGCCAACCAGATGATCGCGACGGCCGACAGTGCGCTCGGTCAGATCGGATCGCTTTTGATTGACATTCGCGGTTTGGCCACCGAAGCGGCCAACACGGGTGCGGTCAGCGAATCGCAGATTGAAGCGAACCAGCTTCAGGTCAACTCGTCGTTGGACGCGATCGACCGAATCTCGCAAACGACCCAGTTCCAAGGCCAGGCGTTGTTGGACGGTTCGCTCGACTTCCAGACCCAGGGCATTTCGAGCTCGCAGATCACGAAGGCGGAAATCCATCAGTGTGCTTTCGGCACGGCCAGCCAGATCGACATCGCGGTCGACATCGAGAGCCAAGCGACCAAGGCTGAGTTGACTTACGACAACGCCACGGTTACCGAAGACACGATGTTGAGTATCACCGGTTCGGGCGGAAACCAAAGCATCCAGTTTGGTGCGGGTAGCTCGATCAACGACATGGCGGCTGCGATCAACCGCGTTTCGGACGCGACCGGCGTCACGGCGACCGCCGAGGGCGTGCAGGAATGGGACGCCGCGGCCGGACAGGTGACCGTCCAGAGCTGGGGCGATAATAACGACATCACGATCACGGCCAACGATACGGGCGAAGCGTCCGGGTCGTACTTCGTCAACTACACCGCCGGTGCCGATGGCGATGCGACGACCGCGACGATTACCGAATCGACCGTCGACGCCGAAGGGAATGTGACCGCCGGAACGATTAATGTCACGCTCGGCACCTCGGCCGGAGTGGGTGCTGCCACCGCGAACTACACCATGAACACGGCTGGGACGGCCGACTCTGGAACCATCGCTGGTGCCACTTTGTTTGGTGGTACTAGTGACGACTTGACATGGACTGCGAACGGGGTTGGTGAGGGTACGGTTGAAGGACCGACGGTGAAATTCGTCGATGCTGGAGATGGAGGTGCCACGGCCTACACCTATGATGCCAATAACAATACCTACTATGCGAGTTGGGACTGGATTAATAATGACATTGATTCTGACGATGTAGCTGGCGGTTTCACTGGAGCGGGTGGTGCTCTGCATACCTTTGCTGCTGGCACGGATGATGAAACTGCAAATAAAGCTGCTCTCTCCGTCGCAAGTGGCGCGGTGACGGCCGGAACCAACGGTTTCGAAGCAGGCAACAGCTTCACAGTGGCGGCTAATAGCACCGGAGCCGAAGTGGCGCCGATGAAAGTCGTTGTAATCGACGGGACCGGCGATGCTGCCTATGATGAAACGACCAACACCTACTCGGTCCAATTGGATATCAGTGGTGGTACGACCACCCTCGCTGCTGACGCATTGGCTACTACGCTTACTAATCTTGGCAATGCAGCTCACACCTTTACGGATGCTGGCGGTGGTGGCAATCTCGTCGTTACCAGTGCCGGTTCGACGGTTGCGACCGGTTTTGAAGTGACCGCTACCAATACCCAGGTTGGGACCGATACGGTCTCGGCCGGTACGCTCACCGCGACGGCGAATGATGTCATTGACGCGATCAATACCGCTCAGGACGCGATCGCCGGTGGCGATGCCAGTGCGTATTTGTTCGACGTCACCAGCGCGGCTGGCAACGACGGAACGGGCTTGGTGGCCCTTTCGGAAGTCTCGGCCCTGGTCGGCGACAATCCGGGTGAACAGCCCGACGCCAACAACATGCTCCAGTTCCAGGCTCTCGACGGCATGCGGGACATCAGTCTCGTCGCCAGTGCCCCGAATCAAGAGCTGTCAATCGATCTGAACTCGGCCGCGCCGGAATACGCCCAGGCCAGTGCAGTCATTGATACCGGGCTTGCCAACGGCACGTTCGAACTTTATGCCCTCGATCCAGGGGCTGCCGGAAATCAGACCATTGACATTGCTTGGACTGATGCCGGAGCAGCCGGAAGTGGCAATACGGTTACTTTGGCCGGAGGTACTCTTACTCTCGACGTTGAGCAAGACGCAACTATCAACGATGTCATTGATGCCATCAACGCTGAAACGGGTCTCGGTATCGGGGCACGGTTGGTGGAAGCCGATCCGGAAGCCGGAACCGGAACCGTTGGTGATGGAACGGAGACGGTTAACACCATTGCCGATGGTCTTAAAGTTAATGATGTTAGTACAGACCTCACCGGTGGTGTGGTCGACGAAGGCACGATGATCATCAATCTGGCGACCGACGCGGCGGGTAACGTCACGACGACGGCCAACGAGCTGGCGACGTTCATCAACGGCAGCACCGAACAGGCTCTCCAAGATTTCCAAGTCATGGTCACCAACGCCGGTGGCAGCGACGGAACGGGGGCCCTCTCGGCCACGGCGACCGACGTCAAGTTCGACCCGGCCGGAACGACCTACGCCGACGCCAACGCTACAGCGACGACCCACGCCGCCAACGGTTCGGCAGCCCAAATCGATATCACGGCCAAGACCGAAGGGTCGGCTTACGACGGCGTCACGGTCCGCATGGTCCAAGACACCGCCCTGGATGACGGAGCGGTTGCGGTTGCCTTCTCTGAAGACTCCAACACCCTGCTGGTTACCTTCGACGGTACCGTGTCTGCCGAAACGGCTGCCGCGGCGATCAACACCGACGAAACGGTTGGTGCCTTGTTCGAAGCGGTCGCGACCGCCGGGGAAGGCTCGGGATCGGGCGCGATCGCCGATGGCGACTTTGGCGTCCTCAGTGGCGGAACGACTCGAACGGCCGTCTCGGGAGCCCCCGAACTGGAATTGATCGGCGGTGTCGATGCCGGGACCAGCACGGACGACGCCATCTTGACGTTCTCCTCGGCCAGTTACGGTTCCGACGCGTTTGTCGACGTCCAAGCGGTTGGTGAAAGCAATTTCGCCGTCACCGACAGCGACGGGAATACCGTCACCCGAGATAGCGGTACCGACATTGTCGCCCGGATCAACGGGATGA
This sequence comes from Thermoguttaceae bacterium, assembly GCA_963674475.2. GTDB lineage: Bacteria > Planctomycetota > Planctomycetia > Pirellulales > Thermoguttaceae > CAXXFQ01. The sequence goes on from CAXXFQ010000008.1 coordinate 583,961, forward strand.
GCTCGGTCGGGACCGGTCTTGACGCCGAATTGAACTCGTCGTCGATCCAGATCAGTCTCTCGATCAACGAGAACGCCCAAGCCGGTGACGAATTCAGCTTCTCGATCACCGGTGGCGGTGCCACCTTCCAGCTCGGCCCGGAAATCGTCTCGAACCAGCAAGCTCGACTCGGCATCCAAAGCGTCTCGTCCACCAGCCTCGGTGGCGACGATGGCCACGGATTCCTCTATCAGCTGCGAAGTGGTGAAGCGGCCGACCTGTCGGCCGATCCGTCCGGTGCGGCCACGATCGTCAACGACTGTATCGATCAGGTCAACAACCTTCGCGGTCGACTTGGTGCGTTCCAGGCGACGACGTTGGACGTCAATATCGCGACCTTGAGTGACACGGTCGAAGCTCTGACCGAAGCCGAAAGCTCGATCCGCGACGCCGACTTCGCCAAGGAAAGTGCCAACCTGACGCGAGCTCAAATCCTCTCGCAATCGACCACCACGGTCTTGGGGATTGCCAAACAACAGCCTAACAACGTTCTCTCCTTGCTCCGTTAAGCAAACTTTGAAGAACGCCGTTTAGGCTAAAAAAGACGCTAATTTTTTCCCGGCCTGCCGAGTTTCGTCTCGGTGGGCCGGTTTTTTTATGGTTCTTTTAGAAAATACCCCCCCCGTACAGAGGTTTTTCGCCCCGGCTTCCTCGAAATCACGGCATGGGCGGCTTGAGAAAGTTCCCCCAGATTAAGGCTTTCTTGCCCCATTTGGGAATCTATGCTTTAATAGCCGGATGGAAGCGGAACATAAAAAGAGGATCTCGGATTCAGACGGCATCATATGGCTATACGGTTTTGCTGTCCCAACGGACATAAACTGAACGTAAAAGACGAATTTGCCGGCCAGCGGGGGGTATGTCCCCATTGCCAGGCCCGGTTGGTCGTGCCGACGCGCAGTACCCTGCCGGAGACGCCGCAAAAGGACGCTGCGCCGACCGGTCCGGTCTCGGCTCCACCGCCGCCGCCACCGCCCGCGCCACGCGATCCGATCCTTGATGCGCCGGGGGCCCAATGGTATGTCACCTCCGGCAAACAGCAGTTCGGCCCGGCCGACGGACCGACCTTTCGCGGCTGGATCGCCCAAGGACGGGTCGCCGCGACCACGTTGATCTGGCGCGAAGGGTTCGATGACTGGGTCGAGGCGGGCAAACTGTTCCCGGCGCTCAACGAGCCGTATGAGCCGGTCGAGGTCGAAACGCCCGAACCGACCGCGCCGGAATTTCCGCCAAGGTCGCAAACGCCGTTGCAAACGCCGTTGCAAACGCCGTTGCAAACGCCGACCGGGACCGCCGGGCCGGTGAAGTCCAAGACGTCGGAGGAGGCCGGGTTGGAGTTTGCCGTCGCCGCGACCGATTGGATTCCGTCAAAAAAGAAGAAAAAACCGCGGGGCAAACGAACCGGCCGTCCGAGCCGTCATCAACAGATCCGCTGGACCGTCGGTCTTGGGATCGCCCTGGTTGTGCTGGGCCTCATTTTCCTTTGGGTAGTGTGAGTCAAACATGAATCTCCAATCGTTTCTCGAATATCACGGGATCGTCGCCAACCCGTTTGCCGACGAAGATGCCCAGACCGACCTGGTCTTCAAAGGCCATTGCATCTCGAGTACCTACCACCCGACCTGGGACAAGATTTACGGCAACCCGACCGAACCGGCCACGGCCGTCGTGTTCGGCGAAAAAGGGGCCGGGAAAACGGCACTCCGGATGCAGATCGTTCGCCATCTGGCCGATGATAACGCCGAGTCGCAAGAGGCCCGGACGTTCGTCGTCGAGTATGACGATTTCAATTCGTTCCTCGACCGGTTTCGTGAACGGTTCCGTGGCCGTCGACGCAAGATGGACCGGGTCCTGGCCAAGTGGAAATTGTGGGACCATATGGACGCGATCCTTTCGCTCGGCGTGACCCAACTGGTCGATCGGATCTTGAAAACCAAATCGGCCGACCATCCGGCCGCCTGCGATCTGAAAAAACTGCCGACCGGGGAACTCGACGATTCTCAAGTGCGCGACCTGCTCTTGTTGGCCGCCGTCTACGACCAGTCGGGCGCCGAGACGTGTGATCGGCGCTGGCGCAAGCTGGCGAGGAAGCTGGGCTACTCGACTTGGAAGGCCCGGTGGGACTTTTTGCTCGGAACCGCCGTGACGCTGGGGACCGCCGCGATTCTGATCTGGCAAAATTGGTGGGACTATCTGACGACTCCCTGGCCGTATGTCATCGCCGGTGCGTCGTGGGTGCCGTTTCTCTGGCGAAGCGTGAAGGCCTGTTGGCGTGGGTGGCGCGTGACCCGGCAGACGCGGACGCTCAACCCGATGCGCAAGCGGCTCCGTCGGATATTGCGTCGGATGAACGATAACGACATCGTCGGGCAGCCGTTGCCGCGGGCCCAGCGTTCGGACGATCGGTACGAGATGCTGGCCAAGTTCCAACAGGTGCTCACGACCCTCGGATTGCCGCGGATCGTGGTGCTGGTCGACCGGGTCGACGAGCCGTATCTGATCAACGGGTCGAGCGAACTGATGCGCGAGCTGGTCTGGCCGCTTTTGGACAATAAACTACTAAAACATCCAGGGATCGGGTTCAAGCTGTTTTTCCCGGAAGAGCTGATTGGCTCGATCGATCGGGCGGAAAAATCGTTCCACCAGCGGGCCCGGCTTGATAAACAGAATCTGGTTCGTTCGCTCGAATGGACCGGCGAGTCGCTTTACGACATGGCCAACGCGCGGCTGGAAGCCTGTGCCAAGGGGGACACCCGCCCGGTGCTTTCGGACCTGTTGGACGAGTCGATCAGCCACGCCCGGTTGATCGAGGCGCTCCGCTCCTTGCGGGTGCCGCGTCATCTGTTCAAATTTTTGTACCGCCTCATGGTGGCCCACACGAACACCTACACCGAGTCGGAGCCATCGTGGCGGATTTCGGCCCAAACGTTCGAAGCCCAGTTGGCCCTTTATCAGCGCGAAGCGATCGAGTACCGCTAATTTCCGCTTTCATTTTTTTTGATGTTTGCATAATCATTGAACGGTAGGCTTGGCTGAATATTTGAAAATCGGGCTCCCATTGGGCGCCCTCCGTTCATTCAATATGCAACGCTCAATAGGAGAAAAGAGACGACATGGACCCGTCCGAACCGCGGCCCCGTAGTATCGATTTGATGGAGCCGGAAAATTCGATTCTGGTGGTCATTGATTTTCAAGAACGCCTCGTTCCGGCCATGCGTGATTCGAAAACGGTGGTTTTCAACGCACGACGGCTCTTGGACGCGGCTGAACGATTCTCGATTCCTGTCGTGGCGACCGAGCAGTACCCCCAGGGACTCGGGCCGACGGTCAGTCAAATCGCCCAACGGATCACGACGCCGATTAAAGCGAAAAAAAGCTTCAGTGCCTTCGCCGCGACCGATCGGTTCGACGCCTTGCGCGAGTCGGGCCGGGTCAACGCGTTGGTCTGCGGGATCGAGACCCACGTTTGTGTTCTGCAAACGGTACTCGACCTGATGGCCGACGGTTGGCAGACTTTTGTGGCGGTCGACGCGGTTTCTTCCCGTTTCAAACAGGACGGCAAGATCGCGTTGTCTCGGATGGAGGCCTGTGGGGCGACGCTGACGACGACCGAAACGGCCCTGTTCGAGTGGTGTGCGACGGCCGATCACCCCGAATTCAAGGGGGTGAGTAACCTCGTTCGAGAAGTTCGGCCGTGAACGGGAATTTTCACTGAAATTCGCAAGTGCGCTTCGTTGTTGTGATTTGAGACCGGACCATTTATAATAACAGAGTTGCCGTTTCGCCAGAGCGGGGGCAACTCCTTCTTTTTTTGACGTTGTGCCGACTCGGAGATGATCGATTTTATATTCCGTGATTTGATCTTTCCGGCGGTTTTTGTTTTTTTCCTCGACAGACCTACCTATTCCTTTTACCTTCCTATCTGGAGATCCAACGATGACGCGGAAAGCTACTCGACGTGATTTGCTCAAAGGGGCCGCCCTGAGCGGAGTCAGTTACTTTTTGACCGGAAGCACCAAAAGCCTTGCGGAAGAAAACGCCAGCAAGTCGCCCAACGAAAAGATGAATGTCGCGGTGATCGGCATCGGCGGTCGCTCGCGCGGGATTTTGAACGAGGGGGTGAAGGCCGAAAATATCGTCGCGTTGTGCGACGTCGACGAAAACCGGGGTAAGGCGACCTTTAACGAGTACCCGAAAGCCAAAAAGTTCCGCGACTTCCGCAATATGTTTGACGCGATGCACAAGGAAATCGACGGAGTCGTCGTCTGCACGCCGGACCATAGCCACTGCATCCCGGCCGTCACCGCGATGCGCTTGGGCAAGCATTGCTACTGCGAGAAGCCGCTTGGCAATACGGTTTGGGAATCGCGGATGATGACCGAAGCGGCCAAGGAAAACAAGGTGGCGACCCAGATGGGAACCCAGATCCACTCGTTGGACAACTACCGCCGGGTGGTCGAGAAGATCCAGGCCGGAGCGATCGGTCCGGTTCGTGAGGTCCATGTCTACAGCGGCGCCAAGTACCGTGGCACTTTGCCGACGGAATTTCCGCCGGCGCCCGAAGGGCTCGATTGGGATCGGTGGATCGGCCCGGCCCAGTATCGTCCGTACAGCAATAAGATCTGTCCGTTCGCGTGGCGTGGTTTCTGGGATTACGGCAGCGGGGGACTGGGCGACTTCGGTTGCCACTACGGCGACTTGGCCTTCTGGGCCTTGAACCTGAAGTACCCGTTGACCTGCGAGGCCGAAGGACCCGAGGTCGATCCGGTTGTCACGTCGATCGGGTTGACGGTCCGCTACACCTTCCCGGCACGCGGCGACATGCCCGCCTTGAAGTACACCTGGTACGATGGCGACGAACGTCCGGAGTTGATTAAACAGGGTAAAGTGGATAATTGGGGATCGGGCGTTCTGTTTATTGGCGACAAGGGGATGTTGCATTCGAACTACTCGAAGCACGTCCTGTTGCCGGAAGAAAAGTTCGCCGATTACCAGGCGCCGGAACCGACCATTCCGAAGTCGATCGGCCACCAGAAGGAATGGATTGTCGCGTGCAAGACGGGCAGTCCGACGACCTGTAATTTCGATTACTCCGGTGCGTTGACCGAAACGGTCATGCTCGGAAAAGCGGCCTATCGAAGTGGCAAGAAGATCGACTGGGACCCGGTTAACCTCAAGGCCAAGGGATGCCCGGAAGCCGACCAGTACCTCCGTCCCAATTGGCGACCAGGGTGGTCGATCTAGACGTTTTTTCGTAGAATGAATTTTCGAGGGGGGAGGATGGCACGCGGCGATTCTCCCCCCTTGTTTTTCCCTTTCCTGAATCTCTTTTCTTGGTTTCTTCTTTCGATGCTTCTGGATCGCGAAGAGTATATCGAACAGGCCTATTTCTTTCGGACCTTGCAGGAACGGATGCAGCAGGCCATGTCGACGCAGGATCTGTTGGTCGCCATTCGGCAAGAGATTCTCGCGACGACCAAGCTGCCGATGGCACTGGAGTTCATGTCGCAAGAGCTTCGGTTGACCGGCGGGTTCGCTCCGGCGATGACGAAGTTGTCGCACTACTTCACGCCGCTTCAGGCTTATTTGGTGGCTGAGGCAGAGAGGGAGGGTGGCCGGTTCGACTTCCGAATCGCGATGGAGATTTTGCGTCGCGATGCCGAGTATCGGTCTGAAAAGCCGACGCCGCAGGGAGCGTTTCTCTTCCAGTTTGAGGTGCTCAGCCGTAACCGGTTGAGTTATTTCAAAGGGCTCCGCGCGGCCGGGCAAGACCCGATCTATGACGACGATTGGCGCGAGTGGATCGACATGGTCCATCGTCAGATCGGTCTGGTCGATTTCGCCGACATGATCTACGTGCGGAGCGAGTATTACGTCCAGCGTCAGGGGGACCCGGGCAAACCGACCCTTTTTGGCGAGAAAGAAGGGCGGATCGCGTTGGCCAACCGGCAGAAGGACCCGTTGTATTTGTTTTCAGCGCTCCAGCGTCAGTTGGGTTATCCGAGCGTTCCTCGTCCGAAGAAGCTGTCGGAGACGTTGTATCAGATCCCGGCACTGAAGCGTCAAGTCGAGCGTCTCGAGTCGCGGTTGAAACTCTTGGAAGAAGAACAACGCGGCGGCATCAATATCGCCAAGTATTATGTCAAAGAGGAAGGGAAGTCTTAGCGGGCCGTTTTCGCTTTTTTTTGGGAAAACGGACTCTGCTTTCCCTTTGGCGGCCGATTCGCTAAAATGGAGGTTTTGGATTTAACAAAACCGGTTCCTTTTTCCAAGATAAATCATGGCACTCGGACCCAACGGCACGAAAAAAGAAGCGTGGGCATCGCAATTCGGAGTCATTTTGGCCGTCACCGGCAGCGCGGTCGGGCTGGGAAACTTTTTGCGGTTTCCCGGGATGGCGGCCCAGCACGGCGGCGGGGCGTTCATGATTCCTTACGTGTGCGCCTTCCTGCTTCTCGGACTGCCGCTGGCCTGGGTCGAGTGGTCGTTGGGCCGTCAGGGCGGCTCGTACGGCTTTAATTCGGCCGCCGGAATCTTTCGCAAGCTTTGGGGAAATCGGGCCGCTCCGTACTTCGGCGTCTTGGCACTGATTACGCCGATGATCATCTACATGTACTACGTCTACATCGAGGGATGGTGTCTGGCCTATGCGATTCGGTATCTGTTCGGGATGATGGATTTTGGTGCCGACCCGGCCAGTTACGAGGCCTTTTTCAATCAGTTTGTCGGCGCGGAGTCCAACGGCAGTGTGGAGCTGTTTTCCCGGTGCCGATTTTTGGGTCTCCTCGACGTTCTGCCTGATGGTCAGTTTCGTCATCAATTTCTTCCTGATCTACCGCGGGCTATCGAAAGGGATCGAGTGGTTTTGTCGCTGGGCGATGCCGGCGTTGATGATCTGTGCGTTGGTGATTCTGGTTCGTGTTTTGACCCTTCCGCCGAACCCGAACGTTCCGGATCAGACGATCGTCAGTGGTCTCGGTTATATGTGGAATCCGACCGGACCGGACCGGACGTTTTGGCAAGCGGTGACCGATCCGTCGGCCTGGTTGGCGGCGGCCGGTCAGATCTTTTTCTCGTTGTCGATCGGCTACGGGATTATTATCACCTATGCCAGCTACCTGAAAAAAGACGACGATATCGCCTTGAGCAGTTTGACGGCCGCATCGGGGAACGGTTTTTGTGAAGTGGTTCTCGGCGGGCTGATCACGATTCCGGCCGCCTTTTTGTTCTTGGGACCGGTCTTCATGAAGAACCTGCCGTCGACGTTCGGCATGGGGTTTGTGGCGTTGCCCAACGTGTTCAATCAGATGTTTGCCGGATGGTTTTTTGGTTTTCTGTTCTTCTTTTTGCTCTTTTTAGCCGCGGTGACCAGCTCGCTTTCGATGTTGCAACCGGCGATCGCCTTTTTGGAAGAGGGGCTCGGATTGGGACGCAAGATGTCGGTCGCCCTTTTGGGGATGATTACGGCCATGGGCAGCTTCTTCGTGGTTCACTTTTCCAAAAACCTGATTGTTCTCGACACGCTCGATTTCTGGGTCGGCACGTTTTCGATTTACCTGTTGGCGACGTTCCACGTGTTGTTGTTCGGGTGGATCATCGGGATCGACCGAGGCATGGAAGAATTGGAGCGGGGGGCGGAAATCCCGATTCCTCGCTTTATCCGCTTTATCATTAAATACGTTTCGCCGACCTATTTGTTTCTGGTTTTCGGTTCGTGGTTCTACCAGGAAATCCTCTCTTCTCCTTCCCAAGAGGGCCAATTGAGCCGTCTCGAGCAGATTCGGGATATTCCTGGCGCCCAGACCGCCATCTTTTTGATTTTGTTCGTAAGCGCTTTCTTTTTGATTCTGATCCGGCGTGCGGTGCGAAGATGGGATAAAATTGAGATGGAAGGATTGGACGCGAGTGTAAAGGAGGAATCGGCATGACCCTTTCTGGATGGATCATTATGGCTCTTTCGGTCGGCGGCATGACCGGTCTTTTGACTTGGTGCATCAGTAAGGTGCTCATGACACCCGGTTCGACCAAACACTTGCACACCCAGGCCGATATCCACTCGCCCGACTTGGACGAAGACGACTGACCTCCAATGCCGAGAACGAGAGATTGACAAACGACGTTCGCGGATCAGAGGGAGGAAGAGCGGCTTCTTTGGGAGAAGTAGAGAACGGAGGCGGTGTTTTCGTTGGAGCGTATCCTATAAAAAGGAGGTACTCAATGAATTGGCTTCCTTGTAAAAAAGTGGTGGTCCCGTTCGACTTTTCCGACGACGCGACCAAGGCCCTAGAGACCGCGATGGAGATGGCCGACGACCCGGCCCACGTTCACGTGATCCACGTGTTGCCCTTCTTGGAACCGACAGAACCGGGATTTATCTGGGAGGCGGTCGATGATCAGGCCCGGAAAGACCACGCCGCGGTCGCCCTTCGGGAGGAACTGGCCAAATTGAGCCCGATTGGCGGCGAGACGGTCGAGATCCTTTTGGGCGACCCGGGGCATGAAATTATCGATTATGCCGATCGAGTCAAAGCGGGGTTGATCGTCGTTTCTTCACACGGTCGTAGCGGGCTGAAGCGGTTGTTGCTCGGTTCGGTTGCCGAACGGGTGGTCCGTCTGTCCCATTGTCCGGTGTTGATGTTGAAGACCGGTCATGCGGCGGTTGTGGAGGATTGAACGTGACGGGCGCGACCTTATGGGTACGTGTTCTCTCCTTCGAAAAACTTTTCCGGGAGACGAATCGGTCGAGATTTTCTCCCTCAGGGGGGTTGTTTCGATCGGCCCACAACGGGCAGTTTTTTCGGCTCGATGTCCCGTTTGTTTTTCTGGCTTCAAAAGTGGCGAGTAAAAAAAGGGCCGTTTTGCCTTCTCCTTCCTCGCCGCGTTGCGGGAAAAAGGGCCGGCCGTTTTGCGAGACGCTTTTCTCTTGGCCGGAGGGCTTGTGAAAGTCGATTTCCTCCCCAATTTCTCGTCTCAAAAGAGATTGGGTTCACGGGCAAAATGGACTCCCGTTTATTTCTTACTAGGACCCCTACAATCCTTACCAGTGGAGTGGCCCGAGCGCGAGCGGTTGCCAAAACCGTGTTGCTTTTTTCCCACACGGTTGGTTGATTTCTATAATTATACACGGGCCGGTATGTTGCCGAAAAGCAACGTTTTTGGGGCGTCTGTCCTCTCTTCACTACGATTGGTACCGCCTTTCGCTTTTCTTGATGCAAAAAGAGGTCGACGGCGTTGACCGCCCATCGGGCGTAACCTACATATTCTTCGGAAGCTGTTTTCCTTGGTAAAGAAAAAAAGCTTCATCCGCGGGGCTAAAGCGGAGAAGGTTTGTAAACAGAGATCAGGCGAGCATTAGGTAAAAAATGATGAAACGGGGAAACCTCCTTCTGGTTGACGATGATCGTCATCTGCTTCACTCAATGGCCGACTGGCTTCGGTCGATCGGTTTTGAAGTGGAAACGGCGGCCAATTGTCCCGAGGCATTGAGCGCGCTGGGGCGAAACGGTTTCGATTTGGTGTTGGCCGATATTCGCTTGGGCGAAGGTGGAGACGGGTTCGACATTCTGCGCTATTGCTGTCAAAATTACCCGGATCTCCAGGTGATTTTGATGACCGGATACGGGACGGTCGACACGGCGGTCGAGGCGATCCGAGCGGGGGCGTTTGATTTTCTCACCAAGCCGTTGATCGACGAAGAATTGGAGATGGCGCTCAATCGGGCGCTGGACCAAAAGGAAGTGGTCAAGGAAAACGAAAATCTCAAGGCCCAGTTGGACGATCGGTTCGGCCTGGCCAACATTGTCGGTCACGATCATCGGATGCGGCGTATCTACGACATGATCGAAAGTATCGCCGATACGAAGGCGACCGTCTTGATCACCGGTGAAAGCGGAACGGGAAAATCGATGGTGGCCCGCGCGATCCACCGTCTGAGCAATCGTCGGGATAATTCGTTTGTCGAGGTGGCTTGCGGCGCGCTGCCGGAGACGTTGTTGGAAAGCGAACTGTTCGGTCACGTGGCCGGTTCGTTTACCGGGGCGACCGTCGACAAAAAAGGAAAGTTCATGCAGGCCGGCGACGGGACGATCTTCCTCGATGAGATCGGCACCGCCAGTCCCGGCTTACAGGTAAAGCTGCTCCGCGTGCTTCAGGATTTCGAATTCGAGCAGGTCGGAGGGGAAAAGACGTATACGATCGATACCCGGGTCATTCTGGCTACCAATGAAGACCTTTCGCGAGCGGTCGCCGAAGGCCGTTTTCGTCAGGACCTTTTTTATCGGGTCAATGTTATCAATATCGAACTGCCGCCGTTGCGGGAGAGGATTTCCGACATCCCGATTTTGGTCGACCACTTTTTACATCAGGTTTGCGAGCAGATGGAGCGACCGCTCAAACGGGTCAGCGATTCGGCCTTGGCGGCGTTGCAGCGGTTCGATTGGCCGGGCAACGTGCGCGAGCTGCAAAACGTGATCGAGCGGGCGATTTTACTCGGGAAAAACGATTCGATTGGCCTGGAAGACTTGCCGCCCGAATTTTATCAAAACGGGAAGCCGATCCCGATCGCGCCGGTTGGCAATCGAACGCTCAAAGAGGCGCTCGAAGGGCCCGAACGTCAGATTATTCTCGACGTGCTCGAGATGCACAACTGGAATCGCTACGCCACGGCCGAGTCGTTGGGCATCAATCGAACGACGCTTTACAAGAAAATGAAGCGATTGGGGCTGGAACAAGAGGAGCCTTCGTTTCACTAGCCGTCGGTTTGGTTTTCAGAAACACACGTTTACGCTGTCTTTGCCGCTTGCTTTCTGAAACCGTGCGCTAAAACTGCCAGAGCAGGACGATCGAGTAGTCGATATCATTGAGGTTGCCGCCCGGGTTCGGGCGGTTGAATCGATCGGTCGCGTTGATTTTCATGCTGAGGTTGTTTACCTCGTCGAGCAAAATTTCCCAACTCCCTTTGGAGACCATTCGGTAATCGCCGAAATTGGTCACGTTGGGGAAGTAGTCGCTTGAAAGCTTGATCTTGTGGCGACGGCTCATCTGCCACCGGTAATCGATTCCCCAGTGCATTTCCGGCCTGGCCTCGTCGTCGGGCCCACCGTAGTCTTGCGAGAAACCACTTCCCCATCGCCCTTTGAGTGTCACGATTTCGTTGGTAATCAGATCGTAGCTCAGACCGGTTGAAGCGCTGACCTGGGCGTTCCAGGGTTGGAACTCGTCGTAGATAACCGTTCCATTGATAAACCAGTCGAACGGACCGGCCACTTTCTTGCGGTCGAAGTCCCATTCGAAAAATAGCCGATTCGCCTGTTCTACGCCGTCGGAGTTGGTTTTCTGGTAGTCCAGATCGAGGCCAATGGAATACTTGGGCAACTCGAGTTTGCTCTCGAAGCCGGCTCGAAAACTGATCGTCTCCGACGCCCCGCTGGTTCCGTTGAGCCCCAGCTCGACATTCCCTTTCCACGGATCGAAATAGGGTCGATACCAGGCCGGCGGTTCGACATCGAGCAGCTTTTCGTCGAGAAGGATATCCGATTCCACCGTTTCGACTTCGCGCTCGACTCGGTTTTCGACCGCGGGAGTCGGAATCGGTTCGGCCGGTTCAGTCGAGGCCGTCTCGGGGGGCTCTATCGGCGGAAGTCGACGCAAAAGGGCCGTTTGCTCCACGGGCCCCGGAAATGGCGTAGGCCATACCGACTGCGAGGGCGCTTGCGAGAGGGCCGTTGATATCAACGTTAGCAGAAAGACGATCGAAGCAATCCCGGCGAGGATCGATTTCGGATGTCGTTCATTGAATCCAGATCGGAACAAACTGCCTTCTCCTGACTAGAAGCCGTCCCAAAAATCCATTTTGATCTGCAAGCGGGTCTTTTTCCGCCTGACTTCGTCACGAAAACCTCGGCGAATCGTTAATTCGCGGTCGGTTTCGTTCCTTGGCAGACGAAAAACCCCCCTCGCTTTCGGTGACAAAGTGATTTCTGGGATGACTTCTAATTTACGGCCCAATTTTGCCACGCGACCTTATCAAAAAAACGCTTTGAAAACAAGGGATTTTTTTATTCCTTCGATCTGTTCAAAAAAAGCTTCCTTGGCGCGGTACTGGGAAAAGGGGTAAAATGGATCTCTTGTTATCTAAACGGAACCTTTCCCCCTTATTGAGGGTGCGTCTAAGACAGTGGCAACTAACGGAAAAAACAACAACGGACGACGGCGGCGTGCAACCGCGCAGTCGATGGCGGCCGGACAACGTGATATCTCGGTCAGCGAATTTTTTGCGAAGAACCGCCATCTTCTCGGATTCGATAACCCACGCAAGGCCCTTCTGACCACGGTCAAGGAGGCGGTCGACAACGCGCTGGACGCCTGTGAAGAGGCGGATATTCTGCCCGAGATTTGGGTCCACATCGAGTCGACCGGCAACGATCGATACCAAGTCGGCATCCAAGACAACGGCCCCGGTATTCTCAAGAAACAAATCCCGTTGATCTTCGGGAAGCTGCTCTACGGGTCGAAGTTTCACCGATTGCGAATGAGTCGCGGGCAGCAGGGGATCGGCATCAGCGCCGCCGGGATGTATGGCTTGTTGACTACCGGCAAGCCGATCAAGATTATGTCGAAAATCTCGGTCCGACGTCCGGCCCATTATTACGAACTTGAGATCGACACCAAACGTAATCAGCCGGTCATCGTCAATGGCAAAGGGGACGGGATCGATATTCCGCCCGGTCAAAAGGGACTTAAGGCCATCGAAAAACACGGGATCAAGTGGATTGATTCGAATCACGGCACGCGGGTAACGATCGAGCTGGAAGCCCGATATCAGCGTGGACGGGGAAGCGTCGACGAATATCTCGAGCAGACGGCGATCGCCAATCCCCACGTCATGTTGCATTATGTCGATCCGGACGGAAAAGAAAAACAGTATGACCGGGTGACCGAGACGTTGCCGCCGGAACCCAAAGAGATCAAGCCGCACCCGTACGGAATCGAGTTGGGACGCCTGATCGAGATGCTCAAAAATACGTCGGAGACGACCGTTTCCCAATTTTTGACCAGTTCGTTTTCCAAGGTGACCCCGTCGGTCGCGCGTCGCGTTTGCGAAGGGGCTGACGTCAGTACGCGGGCCAACGTCAAAAAGGTCGGCCGACACGAAGCCGATTTGCTGTACAAATCGATCCAAGAGACGAAGATCCGTCCACCGTCGACCGATTGTATTTCCCCGATCGGCGAGGAGCTGATTCTAAAAGGGCTTCACCAGGTCGTTCCGGGCGAGTTTTTTGCCGCCGCGACCCGACCGCCGGCCGTCTATCGGGGGAACCCGTTCCAGATCGAGGTCGGGTTGGCCTACGGTGGCGGGCCGACGTCGCACAAGGTGACTCGTGACGAGTTGGTCGACCTGCTCTCCGAAAGTGACGCGCGGACCTTGCGTCAATTTCTGATCAACACTTTTGAAGGTCTGGGGCCTGACGCGGCCGATCGGATCCTCAAAGAATCGAAAGCAAAAACACGGATCTCGCCGAGCAATCTCAAGAAGAAAGAGATTGACGAGCTACACCACGTGATGCGGAACATCAACCTTCACGACGGCCAGTCGATGAACGTGTTGCGGTATGCCAACCGGGTTCCGTTGCAGTTTCAGGCCGGCGCTTGTGCGGTTACCCAGACGATCGTGCAGACCAATTGGCGTTCGTATGGTTTGGGCCAGTCGCGCGGTTCGTTGCCGCGGGGACCGGCCACGGTGATGGTTCACATCGCCAGCGTTTGGGTTCCTTTTACCAGCGAATCGAAAGAGGCGGTCGCGTCCTATCCCGAAATCCAGAAGGAGCTTCGCTTGGCCCTTCAGGCGGTTGGGCGGAAGTTGGGAATGTATCTTCGGCGTCGGCGTAAGGTGAAGCATGAAGGGGAGCGGCGGACCATTTTCCTGCGGTATTTGGGCGAAGTGGCTGACGCGGTCAGTTCGATCAAAAAGTGTGATCGGGGCCCGATTTACGATCAGCTTTTTGAAGTCGCTCGAAAGAAAACGACCGAGGCCGACACGAAGCTTGATGATCGGGGGCGGCCGGTTGGCGAGAAAGAGCTTAACCTGGGGGACAACGTGCTGATTGTCGATCGGACGAAGAAAAAGGAGGAAGCGGAAACAGAACCGGTTACGTCGGAAGAAGCGTAAAAAAGAAAAGAGGGATTACGAAGTAATCCCGGTCCAAAAAGTTTTTGAGGGGAGAGTTTGAGAGGGGACAATTTTCAAAATGTCCCCTCTCATTCTAGAAATACAGGTGACGGCGCAGCCGTCACACCTTTTTCTTTGGATAACGGTCAATGCCCCAATTCCCGCCAAGCATCTTTAAAAGTTCAGAATCCGTTTAAACGCGAAAACGCAACGTCAAACGCCCGCCCCACCTTTTCAAACCAAGGGGTTAACTCCAGCTTACAAAATAAGCATTCTCGCTTTCATGGCGTCAAGAAAAAAGGAACGACGGCCAAAGCCGTCGCCAATATTTTTTGAAATGAGGAAAACCATTTTGAAAATAGGTTTTCCTCAAACTCCTTTCCAAAAACTTTTTGGAGCGCGATTACTTCGTAATCGCTCTTTTCTTTGTCGTTTTTCTTCTTTTTTTGTTTCTTTTAGGTGCCACCCGACGCTTCAAATAACTCCCACGCCCGTCGTACCTCCCCCACGTCATGCACCCGCAAAATATCCACCCCCTGCTGCCCTAACGCCAACGCTGTCCCGATCGTTCCCGACATTCGTTCCACCTCGGAATCGTCGAGTACCTGACCGATATAACGCTTGCGTGAATGCCCATAAAGGACCGGGCAGCCAAGCGAGGTGAAACGATCGACCGATCGCAAAAGGGCCAGGTTGTGTGCGAGCCGCTTGCCGAAACCGATCCCCGGGTCGAGGCAAATCTTTCCCGCGTCAAGTCCCGCCTCAAGTAACGCGTCGCGTCGGTCGGCCAAAAAGCGTTGCACCTCTTCGACCACATTGGTGTAGGTCGGCCGCGCTTGCATATTTCTGGGAGTCCCCCGCATGTGCATCAAGCAGACTCCCGGTTGGTGTTCGACGATCAACGGTTCCATTTCCGGATCGCCTGCAAACGCGGTGACGTCGTTGATGATCTCCGCTCCTGAAGCCAACGCCGCGCGGGCGACGGCCGCTTTGGAAGTGTCGATCGAGATCGGGATATTGACCTTTTCGACCAACGTTTCAAGGACCGGGAGAATCCGTCGGAGTTCTTCTTCGGCCGAAACCCCTTCGGAACCGGGGCGAGTGCTTTCGCCACCGAGATCCAAGAGATCGGCTCCTTCATCGACCAGACGTCGCGCGTGGTCGATCGCGTCGGAATGTTTTGAAAACTGTCCGCCATCGGAAAAGCTGTCGGGCGTGATGTTGACGATCCCCATCAAACGGGGACGCGGCTTAAGCGGAAGCGTTCGGGTTCGCAGAACCCATTGATCGGGGCGGGGAGAAGCGTCGGCCGACGTTGGTTTGGAATCCGAAGGACTCACCAGGGCATCTCCATCATGGCGACAACCTGTTCGGCGATCATTTGAATTGCTTCTTGTTGGGCGGTTACGCAACTTTGGCCCATTTCGGCCGTCAAGTCGGAGGTGCCCATGACCAGTTGGCCGGCGGCGGGAATTTCAATCGAGCCACATTCTCCCAGTACGGTGCCGGTTCGATCAATCCAGTTGGCTTGAACTTGCATCCGAATTTCGACCTGACGCGGATCGTCATACCGGTTTTCGGCGACGACCCGTTTGCCCTCGTCGACCAACGAACAGCTCAACACGCTGTCGGCGCCTGGCGAGGAAACTACCTTGTACGGGGTTTTCAGCTCAATCTCCTTGACGATCGCCTCGGTCAGCCGTTCACCGAACTGACGTCGAAAACTGCTCGACTCGATGATCGGGACATAAACGGTCCGGATGTGCGACGGATAGAGCGATTGGTTCCCTATTTGGTAACCGCTGCAACCGGTCAGGACCACTAAAATTACGGCCCAAACCGTAAGGCGTGTGAGTGCTATTTTCTTTTGTCGATCGAATGGTTTCAACACGTCGGCCTCGTTATTGCAGGATGAAATCCTTGACCGCGGTCATGGGGTTCTGGGGCGTTTTTTCTTCCGGAGTCAGGTCGATGACTTGCCCTTCTTTTTGGTCGAGCTTATCTTCGAACATGTTGTTGAGCCAGGCGAATTGGTCTTTGGGTTTGTCCGAAAAATCTTTGATTTCGACGAGCCGATTTTCGGCCTCATGCGCGACCGGGGTGGCCGGATATTTTTGGATCAGATTGTGATAGTAATAGCGGGCGGCCCCATAGGCCTTTTTGTTTTCCCAGTATTTCGCCATTGCCCAATCCCGTTCGGCCATCTTGGCGTGGAAGCGGGCCCGCGCGTCGACGATCAGTTGATAGTCGTCGCCCAAACGGTTTCCGAATTGACGAAGGGCCTGTTCGGCAATTTTGTCCGCTTCCTCAAGCGGAGTGCCGTTGTAGGTCGGGCCTTGGTACATCTCCTCTTTGGACTTCATCCCGAGCAGGTGGGCCTTGATTTGATACTCGCTCTGGGGATAATCCTCGCGAATGCGGTCGTAGTAGCTGGCCGCGTCTTCGAATCGGTTCCGGTTGAAATAGGCGTTGGCGATCGTCATGATCGAGTCGTCGGCCAACGGGCCGGTCGGGTCGTGCAGGGCGATCATTTCATAGCTTTTCAGAGCGTACCCGAAGGCGTCGAACCGCGGTTGGGTTTTGTCGATCAGATTGGGCGTGATCGGCCAGTGGGGCTCGGTCAACGATTTTTGTTCCCAGTATTGGCCGATTCGGAAAAGTCGATCGATGGCCAGGTCGAGGTGCCGGGTGTTTTCGTATTTTTTCAACAGCTCGCCGATCGCGTCGAACGACTTGGGGTAGTCGTCGGCCAGGAAGTGGGCCTCGGCCTGGAAGAACAGCGCGCTTTCTTCGAGCAACGAGTCGGGCCAGCGACCGGCCGCCTTCTTGAACTTCTTGGCCGCTTCGCGATATTTCCCCTGTTTGTACAGATCACGACCTTCTCGATAGGCCGTTTTGGCCGTTTCGAGGTTTGGGCCGAGGCCGATGGCTGCTTGCAGATTCTTGAAAACATTTTCCGGCGCCAAACTTTCCAAGTCGAAACCGGACATTTCGAGCGGGTCGTCCTCGTCGTGGATTCGTTCTTCGAGGCCTTCGAGCGGGTCGACCGTTTCGGTCGGAATCGACGAGGCCTGAAGCGGCCGATCGATCTCGGACAACGAACTTTCAGCCGAAACTTGCCGGATTGCCGAATTTTTCGTTGTGCCGTTTTCGGCCGGCGGTGTTTCTTGCTTTTTTTTGCCGAAGAGACTGCTCCAGACAAAACCGTTTTCGGAGTCGGTGTCGTAGGAGTTGGTCTCCGCGCTTTGTGCCGTGGCGATCGGACTAAACGGAGCGCTCTGGCACCCGACGAGAATCATGGCCGTAAGCGCGATCGCGCTTCGTCGTAGAAAGGCCCTCGCGGCTTTCGGAATCCGGATTTCGAAAACGGGCGTTGGTTGAGCGTAGGATGGTTGGTATTGCGTCGACATCGAAGGACTTCCTTGTCCGATAATCGTCTGATTCTTTTTTGACAAGACGATTCTCCAGAATCGCCGTTTCCTTTTTGCCCCGTGGTCAACGCAGGTAAGGCTGCAACCGCGGTTTTTTTCCTAATAGGTGCGAGAAATAATGATTCAAAATCCCTCGCAGTTCGCCACGAATGGCCCGGGTCCATGTGGCTTCTTTCCATCGGTTCGGGTCCGAATCGGCCAACGCTTGTAAGGTCGTCCGGGCGCCCGGGCTGATCGATACGACCTGCCGTTTTCCCTCGCGGCACGAACGGCACAACAGGCCGCCGTCCCAAAGGCCCAAGGCGACGCGCCCGCTGCCGATCGATTTGGTTCCGCAATTGGCACATCGGTCCAATGCCGGAGCGATGCCCAATAGCCGAAGCAGTCCCATTTCAAACCGGTTGACCAGTCGGGCCGTTTCGCTTTCGTCGGTCTCGCGGGCCAAGTCGACCAACGTCAACTCGGCCAGGTCGAAAAGCGCCGGATTCGGTTCGTTTTCTTCGGTCAATTCGTCCAGCAGCTCGGCCACGTAATACCCGGCATACAATCCGGGAAGGCGGTTTTCAGCCGGACGAAACCGGCGAACCAATTTTGCCTCGGTCGCAAGGTCGAGTGCATCGGACGCTTTGTGGAGGAAGACTATTCGAGAAAGGGTTAGCACGTCAAGAGCAGACTCAAAAGGACCTTTGAGACGCCTTCCCCCCTTGGCTAGACACCCTATTTTGCCGAAGTCGCGGGTGTAAAACGTGACGACGAGGCTGGTTTCACTGAAATCGACGGTCCGGATGGTGAGAGCGAGTGTTTTTTCGCTTGACATAGCCTGTCGTTTTCAGCAAAAGAAAAAAGGGGGCGTATTGGAGTTTTTGGAATTTGTAGTCCATTTCCACTAGTGAAGGGGGGGCCTTGCAGTTGAAGAAAAAGTGGAAAATAAAACCCCTCAACTACCGCTTAACTTACAATAACCATGGGATATCTTCTAGTGCCAGTCTTGCGCTACAGTTAAATGAAAACCGCTCTAGGGTTGAACCGGCGGGAGCGGATAAAGGGGCGACGCACTACTGTTTCCGGTCTTATTTCCGGCTTCCGATGACAGGCCATTTTCCGTGGGAGGAAGGTTTGTCACACTTTTGGGTTGCCAGCTGGCCCTCGGATTGGACGCCACGGCGATCGACAGCCGCTGGGCCGTCGGGCTTGGTTCGACGCTGGTATTATACCGTCGTCGCGGTCCGGTGACGATCTGACGCGAAGGAATTTCGACTGGCGGTAATTTTCGTAACCATGCCTGGGGGTTTTGAATCGGATTGGTCGGGCGTGCGGCGATGGCCTTTTCCGTCTGGGGCTCGGGACGTGCCGGGTGTGTTTCCTCGGCCGGATATCGGGGCAAGATCGATTCGGGACCTGGGGCGAGGCTCGACGGTTGCGGTTGCGCGTCGAAATGCGGCTCGGACCAAGACGGAGCGATCTCTCGTTCGGCAGTCACTGCCGCCTTTGGTTGGTTGGGCAGTTCAAAATGACTTGGCTGATGGGCCATAGTCGGAAGCGGCTTTTCGACAACCGGTGGCATGATCGGAGTTCCTTGGGAAATCGAAACCGTTCCCGGCGACGTTTCCTCGGAAAGCGGCGATTCGAGCGCAGGACCCGGTTCGTTGGTGCAATGGGCCGGTTCTTGAACGGGGGATTCGATCGTCAGTTGGGCCTTTTCCGACGCGTAAGGCAGTATGGATGGAGTCGGTTTCTCCGTCAGGGTCGGTGCCATCACGGCCGGGTTGGGCTTGGCCGCCATGTTCGGAAACGGTTCGGTCGTCGGACGCGAATGGATCATCGGACGCGGCTCAATCGTGGGGCGAGTGGCCAGTTGGCTTTGGGGCGGCGATTGCTTTGAATCCTCGAGATTTTCGAGCCAGATCCACGCCTCGTGCAGCGTCGGTTTCTTCTTCACGGCGATTCGGAAGTGTCGGATGGCTTCCTCGGTTTGTCCATGCTCTTGCAAGAGATAACCCAAATTATAAAACGCGGTCGGCTCGTCGTTGATGGCTCGTAAATGGGTAAACGCTTCTTTGTTGCGTCCTAATTGAACCAAGACGGTCGCCATATTGTTTCGATAGACCGATCGGGTCGGTTCGAGACGGATCGCTTCTTCCAAGGCGCGATAGGCTTTTTGGCCCATATCGTGTTCGGCGTAGAAAAGGGCCATGTCATTGTAGACGGCCGCGTTCTCCGGATACGCTTTGACCGCCTTGGCGTAGTAGGCCAAGGCCCCCTCGAGATCGTCGAGCCGATTGAGGAATTGGGCATAGGACAACAAGGCGCCAAGATGGTTCGGGTCCATTTCCAGCGCCTTTTCGTACGTCTTGCGGGCTTTTTGCGTTTGTTGGTTTCGCTCATGGGTCCGTGCCAGCGAGAGGTACAGTTCCGGTCCCGGAGTGATTTCCGATTCAAGACTGGTCGGATCGTTCGTCTTGACCTTCGTGCTGGTGAAGCTGAACGAATCGACCAGCTTTTTGAAGCCGGAAGAAAAACCGGAACTGACCGAGTCGGTCATTTTCGAAAAGCTCGATTCCGATTTGACCTCGGGCGTTTCGGCCCAGGGCTCGTCGGCCGAAGCAATTGGGGCGACAAGGGCTGTTAGAAGCAGGGCCAAGATGGCCGTTTTTTCAAAGGTTCTACTCACGAGTCCACTCCAGTGATCGTTCGCCCAGGGGCGTTGCCATGGCGCATGACCGCCCTCCCGTGTAGAGAAGACGGTCCATCTCCTCCAAGGGATCGGTCGTATCGATTGTGAACTTGAAGTAGATTTGGAGGGTTGGGTGGATTTTGCGGGCTCGGCAAGAATTTCTTCTCGCTTTGCCTTTTTCCTTTTGGTTAAGAACCGCCTGTCCTAATTGAACTTAGCGGCGATTTTCAAGACCAAGCTGCACGTGACCAACAAAACGACCAGGAGTCCGACAACGCCGAGCGTGTTGGAGATCCAGCCGTTTCGGTATTCGCCCATGATCTTTTTTCGATTGCCCAACCAAAGCAGCGAGAGGGCCATCAACGGGCCTCCGACGACTGCCAATGCCTGACCGAATACAATCAGGTTGAGCGTATTCGCCCCGGTCAACTTGGCGAAAAGGGCGATCGTCATTCCCAAAAGCATGACCATGACCGTGAAGACGCGTGGCCAACGGTCGCTAAACTTCGGCGGCAGTCCGACCCCGTCGGCAAGCGCTGCCCCGCCGATCATCGCGTTGATCAAAAACGGGTTCATCGCCACGCCGATCAGGCCGATGCTGAAGACCCAAAACGCGGTGGCTCCCAGTGCCGGTCTCAAGGAGTTGGGCAAGTCGGCGATTCTCAGTTGGCTTACATCAAGGCCTTCCATTCCGTAGAGGACCGACCCGGCGGTGATCATGATGATGAGACTCACCCCGGTCAGGACGCTTACCCCGGCGATCGAGTCGCCGATGCTTCCCCGATAATCTTTGATCGTCCAACCGCGTTCGCGGACCAGGTTACCTTGGAAAAAGGCCCCTGCGATCGAACAGGTTGTGCTCAAAAGGGAAGCGATCAAAATCAGTCCGGCGCTGGAGGCGTCTCCCAAGCGAAAAGAAACCTCTTCGGGAAGCGAGGGAATGAAACCGGCCGCCACTTCGCCGAGGTCCGGTTTGGCATAGAAGAGGTTGAATAAAAAGCAGACCAGAATCAGACCGACCATCACTTTCATGAGCCGCTCGATGACTTGGTAGATCTTTTTTGCCGTAAAAAGAAAGGTAACGGTAATCAAGTTGAAGGCAATCAGGACTCCGCTGGCGATGGCCAGTTCGTGTTGCTGGAAGAAAGGGTGGGTTTCGGCGAATTTTTTGACAAATATTTCGGCAACGCCGATGACGGCCAAGTTGTTGCTGAACTGAAAGGCGGCGCAAGTCAGTGCCAGCGTGATTCCGACCAGAGCGGCGACGGGCCGACCGAGGTCCGCGGCCAAGAGACCACACGGCGTGTTCCCTCCGGCGACCCCGATTTTGGACGCCATCATGACAAAATTGCCCATGATGATTCCAGCCAGGGCAAGCCCCCAGAGCATTTGGTATTGGAAGGTCGCTCCCACCTTGGAGCTGATCATCAGGCTGCCCGGGCCGAAAACCACACAGGCCGTGATCAGTGCCGGACCGATCGATTTCCACCAACGGACCTTGGGTTGCGTTTGCTCCTTCAAGGAAACGTTTGCCTGGTGGTCTTGCTTGCCTTGCATGATGGTTTTCAGTCCTAAGAGAGGTCGGTTGTGGAAGGGGGGAAATATCGATTCGGCAGCGGAACCTCAGCAAAGAGGCGTTTTTTACGCCCCGTAGTCCGTCAGGGACCGCCCATTGAGACGGTGCATTGAAACGGGCCATCGAGGGGGAGCATTGAAATCCATCTATATCAGAACCCAATCGTGAATACAACTTCACGTCCTCCCCTTTGACGGAATTTGCCAATTTCCCTGCGGTGTTTTGGAAAGAGGATCCTTCTTGCAAAGAGACCACAATGACTCCCCAATTTGTTAATCTAGGAAAGATGGCAGCACTTTTTTGATTGTAGAAATTTTAACGAAAGTTTTGGTTATGCGGGTGACGATACTCTGATTTGAAACATGAACTGCGGCGGTCTCGTTCCGTCCCGCTCGTCATGACACCGAAAAAAAATGAGGTTTTGCCGTGAAGCTTTCCATCCATCTCCGAAAAGTCGGTTTTTTTTGGCTTGCTGGCTGGGTCCTGTTTAGCGTATCCGGTTCGATTCTCGCCCAGGAAAGTAATTTTTCTAGCTTCCGCAATGGCTGGGAGCAGCGAGTTTTGGCGGATGCCGGTTCGTCGAATGAAGTGACGATGGATTCAAACGAGTCGGTTTACTTCGAAGAACAGGCTGATTCGGGAGATTGGACCGCGAAGCGACGCGGTTCCGGTTTCCGCTACGATTCGCAAGTCCGACCGACGACCTTGGCGCCTCCACGACGTTCCAAGAAGATGAAAAATCAACTCGTTTCTTTTGAAGAGATGGGCCAGCCCACCAGTGATTGCCAGTCGTGTGGCCCGGCCGAGTCGTGCGAAACGTGCGGCGGATGTGGCGAGTGTTTCGAATACGGGGAATGCTGTGATTGTGGAGAATGCTGCGATTGCTGTGGGGAAATGTATTGTTTGAACCAGTGCTATCCCGATTTCGGCGCGGCACTGGGCAAGATATTTTTCCATAATTTATACCATCGGGTCTTGTGCCACTCGACCGCGTGGGTCGGAACGGAAGGTTTCAAAGGGCCCGTGGATTTGGGCGCCAATGGCAACTTTGGGTTTGGCGGAGGGATCAACTTCGCAGCGCCGATCGGCGGCCCGACCCCGATCGGTTACCAGGTCGGCATTCAGAGTTTGACGAGCAACTACTCGGGCGACAACGTCGTGGCGGTTCGCGATTCGACTCGGAGCCAGGTTTTTGTGACCGCGGGGCTTTTCCGACGGGCCGAATTCCATGGATTCCAATGGGGCGTCGTCTACGATCTCTTGCACGATAATTACTACTTTGACAAGGCCGACATGGCCCAGGTCCGTACGGAAGTAAGCTGGATGTCCTGCGGGACCCACGATTTCGGATTCTGGGGAGCGTTTCGCACTCGGACCGACGAGGTTATTCTCGGTAACGACCAGCACTACACGTTAAAGCCGACCAGTCAGTACAACTTTTTCTACCGTCGCCATTTGTGTAACAACGGTAATTTCCGCTTCTGGGGCGGTTTTACCGGATCGAGCGACGGGATTATTGGGGCCGACACGCAATTGCCTTTGGGCAAATCGCTCGGGCTGGAAGCCGGTTTCAATTACTTGATTCCCAAGGAATCGAACGGGCTTGAAGGGCTGACCGAAGAGTCGTGGAGCGTTCGACTCAGTCTGGTTTGGTACATCGGCCGCCCGGCCGAGGCAGCTCTGCGATGCGATCCGTTCCAACCGCTCATGGGAGTGGCGAACAACGGCAATTTTATGGTCGATTTCCTTCACTAAAACTGGATCGAGCTGCTACCGAGAGAACGGTACGTGTGTGATGAAGGACGATTAACCGACTTCAATATCGCCTCGTTCTCGGCCTAAGTCTTGCCTGATGATCGAGTTCAGACGGTCCGGGCTTATGAGGTTTGGCCATCGCAGTCGAGCGAAGGGAGTAAGTTTGACCGAAACGGTCGCGTTTGCACCTCTTCCGAGGAATGGGAGAGGAACCATTTTTAGGGGAAACGGGCCGATTTTTGGGAATCTGGTATTTACCCGAAACGAAGAAACGGGCACAATATCGCTGCGATGGGTAGAACCCCATCGGGAAGGGGGGTTTCTCCTTTCTGGGATGTTTCCCGGTCGCTGGAAAGTCGGCCCCTCGGTTCGAGGAACCAAGGCCGAAACCGGGGCCTACGAATCCATTTTTTTAGAAATCCAGGTTTCAGTCGGCTTTGGTACGCCGTGCGAAAGAAGGCGTACCGGGTCATGGATGACCGAACTTTACGGCAAGGAGAGCTGAAAAGTGAAACGATCTCACCTTTTCGCCGCCATCGCGGCACTCGTCATTTCGGCCGGGGCAATGACCGGCGATCTTTGTGCTCAGCAGCAGCAATACACTGCGCGGCAACCTGTCATTGCCAGTCCGTCTCAGGCCGGGGGTATGGTCGGCATGATCGACATGGCTCGGATCATGAAGGAGCATCCCCAACTCAAACAGGTTAGGGAAAAGGCAAAAAGCGACCAAACGGGGCTTCAAAATTACGCGAAGCAGGAGCAAGAGACGCTCAAAAACATGGTCGAACAGCTTCGTGAATACAACCCCGGATCGACCGAATACAAGAATCTGGAAGTCCAAATCACCAGCCGAAATGCTCAACTCAAGGCCCAATGCCAACTGGGGCAAAAAGATTTGGTCCAAGCCCAAGCTCGGGAATTCCACACCGTTTATAGTCAGATGGTTCGCGAAGTCGAAGCGGTTGCGACGCAACGCGGTTTGATCATGGTGATCCAGTACAACGGCAGCAAGATCAATCAAGAGAACCCCGATCAGGTCATGATGGAAATGACCAAGCAGGTGGTCTGGTTCAATCAGAATCTGGATATCACCGACGAGGTTATGAGCCGCATCAACCAACGGATGGGGGCCTATCACGGCTCGACCAAACAGCAGCAAGGCAATATGCAGCCGCTGAACCGCTAGGATAGGGTCTTTTCGAAACGGGCCCGTTGATTCGGTTTTAGAAGTTTTTTTTCTGGTGGTCGGACTGATGAACCCGGCCGCCAGAACCTTTTCACGTTTGAATAGTGATTAAAAAAGCTTCAAGGCGGTGCGAGAAATTTTTGAACCTTTTTTCTCTTGTTGCTCCTCAAGCGAGACCGAGAGAAAAAAGAGGCGAGGAAGCGGGCGGACGTTTTTTGTCAAAAATGGGACTCGCTTTTTGACGCGGTTAAAACTTTTTTTAACCGCATTTCCAAGTCATGGATGACGATTGCCAGGTGAAATGTCTAACATGGAGAAGCAACATACGATTGCGGCTCCGGTAGCAGTGGATGGAATCGGCTACTGGAGTGGGGAAGCAGTCGAGGTCGAATTTCGACCGGCGCCGGTCGATGCCGGGATTACCTTTGTTCGACGAGATCTGCCGGGAAAGCCACGGATTCCCGCCTCGGTCCAGTACCGGGTCGATATCCCGCTAAGAACGAGCCTTCGCGCCGGAGAAGCCCAGGTCGATATGGTCGAACATATTTTGGCCTCCTTGGGTGGATTGGGAATCCTGAACTGCGAGGTTTGGGTCGATCGGCCCGAGATGCCCGGAATGGATGGGTCCAGTTTGGACTACGTTCGAGCGATCGATTCGGTCGGGACAATCACCTACGATGTTCCACAACCCGTTTGTCGGATTAAACATCCGGTTGGTCTCTGTCGCGGGACCGGCGCGATCGAAGCCAAAGTCGTCGCTGAAGCCGGGACTTTTCTCAAATACGATCTCGAATACGCGGGAACGTCGATCGGACATCAAGTTCTGGAACTCGAATTGACGCCGGAGAACTTTCGACGCGAATTGGCCCCGGCTCGAACCTTTCTTCTTGAGCAGGAAGCCCAGCAACTCCGCTCGGCGGGCCTCGGCGAACGAGTCACTTATCAAGATTTGCTAATTTATGGCGACGACGGTCCAATTGAAAATCAATTGCGGTTTTCGGACGAATGTGTTCGCCATAAATTGCTCGATTTAGTAGGGGATTTGACCTTGGGATGCTGTCGTTTCCAAGGGCTTCTTTCTGCGCGACGAAGTGGTCACCATCTCAACGCGGAATTGGTTCGCGCGTTGGTTGCCGCCGATTCTATGAATGAGCATTACAAAAGATGTGCCTGAAGCGTCGGCACCAACTTATTTGAGACCTAGACGTTTCCTAAAGGGAAAGGATAAACAGGATGGCCACGTGGATTAGCCCCCAGGCAGTCGTCGATAAACACGCGGAAATAGACGAGAACGTTTACATCGGACCTTTTTGCGTCGTCGGGCCGCGTGCTCGTATCGGACGCGGAACTCGATTGGAAAACAGTGTTACCCTGATGGGGCGAGTGACGCTGGGCGTCGACAATGAAATCGGTCCCGGCTCGGTCATCGGAGGTGCTCCGCAAGATTTGGCTCGATGCGAGGGTGAGACGCAAGTTGTCATCGGCGATCGAAATCGAATCCGCGAGATGGTCACGATTAACTGTGCCTCGGAGAAGGAAGAAGGAATTACCAGTATTGGCGACGACAACTTCTTGATGGCCACTGCTCATGTGGGACACGACTGTCGCGTGGGAAATCATGTCATCCTTACCAACGCCTGTCTTCTGGGTGGCCACGTCCATATTCGCGACCGGGCGATTCTCGGCGGCGCCGCGGCGGTTCACCAGTTTTGCACGATTTACGAATACGCCTTCATCGGCGGGGTCAGTGCGGTGCGACGCGATATCGCTCCGTTCCAGTTGACCGAAGGCAATACGGCCACGCCCCACGGGATCAACCATGTCGGGCTGAAGCGAAACGGGTTTTCGAGTGAAACCATCCAACGTATCTCGAAGGCCAGCCGACTGTTGTTCCGAAAAAAGGTCGGTCTGGAAGTGGCCCGAGAAACCTTGGAGGCCAAAGGGCCTCTCGATGAGGAAGTCCAATATTTGTTCGACTGTGTCGAGCGTTGTCAAGAAGGCCGTTTCGGCCGATCTCGCGACACGCGAGGAAAGACTCCTCAGAAACCCCTCGAAATGCAATGGAGGAAGGCGGCATGACCCGTTTACGATTGGCAGTGATTGGAGCCGGAAGGCTCGGCGGTTTTCACGCCCAAAAGGCGGCCGCCAACGGACGTATCAATTTGGTCGGCGTGGTCGATCCGATTGAAGCGTCTCGCAAGCGGTTGGCCAAAGAGTGCCAAACCGAGTCGTTTGAGTCGATCGATCAGCTGCGTGGAAAAATCGACGCGGCGGTCATCGCGACTCCGACCCAATACCATCATCAAGTCGGCATGGAATTGCTCAACCAGGGGATTCACCTCTTGGTCGAAAAGCCGCTTTGCCCGACAACCGACGAGGCCAACCAAATGGTCGACGCGGCCGAAGCGAATCGAGCCGTCTTGCAAGTCGGTCACGTCGAGCGTTTTAATCCGGCGTTCGCCGCGGTGCGCGGTTCGATGGCCGATCCGAAATATATCAGTGCGACCCGTGCTAGCGGTTTTACGTTCCGCAGCACCGATATCGGCGTCGTGCTGGACTTGATGATCCACGATATCGATCTGGTGCTTTCGCTGGTCCAATCGCCGGTCACGCAGGTCGAGGCGTTGGGATTTTCGGTCATGGGCGGACATGAAGATGTTGCCAACGCTCGATTGCACTTCGAGTCAGGCTGTGTCGCGACGCTCAACGCTTCGCGGGTCAGTCCCGAAGCGACAAGACAAATGCAGATCTGGTCGCGCAGCGGTTGGGCAAAGGTCGATTTCGGTTCGCTCGAATCGACGGTGGTCTTCCCGAACGACGCCATCCGAGAGCGACAATTCGACATCGATTCGCTTTCACCGGAAGAAATCGACCATTATCGCGAGCATTTCTTCGAGGAAGCGCTCATCACGAAGCGGCACAATTCGCAAGGGATCGACGCGATCGAGCAGGAGCAGAAAGACTTCTTTGATAGCATCCTCACGCCGCGAACTCCTCGTGTAACCGGCCGACAAGGTCGAGACGCGGTGGCGGTGGCCGAGCAGGTTCTCGATGCGATCGAAAGTCACGCCTGGGACAGCCAGCATCGCGGTCCGATGGCCGTTCCGCACCCGGCCGTCATCCCGAGCCACACGTGGGAAGACGTTCCTCGCCGCGAAGCCGGATAAGAGAGAAAACTCACGAGACACGATCGGCCGACCGCCGTGGTTTCAAAAAAAATTGCAAAAGGAGAAGCGATTCAAGAAAAATCGTTTCTCCTTTTTTCGTCTCTCCGCTAGTAACGGTTTCCGGTTCGAGGTATTTTGGAAGGGTCGGCGTGCCTGTGGTTGGCGGTTTGTTTTTTGGTTTTGTCAGTGAGTTCGATCCTCCTTGGAATACCTCCCTTTATGATTGATTCTATCCCCTCCCGAGACGATTTGGCCGTCCGCTATTTGGACCAGTTGCAGTTCGAACCGTATCCGATGCAAGAGGAGGCCCTTTTGGCCTGGTTTTCGTCGGAACAGGGGGTCTTGGTCTGCGCGCCGACGGGGATGGGGAAAACGGTCATCGCCGAGGCGGCCCTGTTCGAGGCGTTGCATACGAAAACCCGCGCGTACTACACGACGCCGCTGATCGCTTTGACCGAACAGAAATTTCGTGAGATGCAGGAGCAAGCGGTCCGCTGGGGTTTCTCGGCAGACGATGTCGGGCTGGTCACCGGCAATCGGCGTGAAAACCCGGACGCCCCGATTCTGGTCGTGGTCGCCGAGATTCTGTTTAATCGACTGTTGCACCGTGAGGCGTTTTCGTTCGACGACGTTTCGGCCGTCGTGATGGACGAGTTCCACAGTTTCAACGATCCGGAACGGGGGGCGGTGTGGGAGTTCACCTTGGCCCGGCTGCCGGAGCATGTCCGGACGTTGTTACTTTCGGCGACGGTTGGCAATTCGGCCCTGTTTTGCCACTGGCTTCGAAAGCACCATCGCCGACGGCTCGAGCGGATCGAGAGCGACGAGCGGAAGGTGCCGCTGGACTTCGAGTGGATCGGCGAGCGGATCCTGACCGAGCAGATCGAAATGATGGCGCAAGGGCCGGACGATATCCGTATGACACCGGCGCTGATCTTTTGTTTCAATCGGGAGGAATGTTGGACGGTTGCCGAAACGTTGCGCGGCAAAAAGGTGGTCGACCCGAACCGTCAGGCGAGGCTTTTGGAGGAACTCAAGAAACACGATTTTTCGCACGGCGCCGGGCCGAAGTTACGACAGATCCTTCAACGGGGCGTCGGGGTCCATCATGCGGGCGTCTTGCCCCGGTATCGTCGAATCGTCGAAGAGCTTTTTCAGAAGAAGCTTCTTACGATCGCCACGTGTACCGAAACGCTTTCGGCCGGGATCAATTTGCCGGCCCGGTCGGTCGTGCTGCCGACGATCATGAAGGGCCCAACGGGGAAGAAGCGGATTATCGACCCGTCCAGCGCCCACCAGATTTTTGGCCGGGCCGGGCGACCTCAGTTCGACAGTCGGGGGTTCGTCTATGTCATGGCGCACGAGGACGATGTCAAGTTGGCCCGATGGAAACGCCAGTACGATCAGATTCCCGAGGACACGAAGGATCCGGGGATGATCAAGATGAAGAAGCGGCTCAAGAAAAAGATGCCCAAACGGCGCTCGACGGTGCAGTATTGGACCGAGGGCCAGTTCGACAAGTTGCGTGTCGCGCCGCCGGCCCATCTGGCCAGCCGTGGTTCGGTTCCCTGGCGGTTGTTGGCCCATATGCTTGACGCGTCGGCGGAGGTCGAACCGATTCGGGAGCTGGTCGCCCGACGGTTGATGGACCCGAAGCCGCTCGAGCGGGCCCAAAAGGAACTGACCGAGCGGTTGATGATCCTTTGGCGGGCCGGGTACGTCGAATTGGAGCCGACCCCGCCGAAAAAAGAGGAGGTGGAAGAGGCCGCCGCGAAAGAAAAGGAGAAGGAAAAACAAAAAGCTTCCGAGCAGAAAAAACTGGGGCTTTTCGGACAAAGTCTGTCGTTGGGCGGACCCGTCTTGCCCGGCGCGCCGCCTGAGAAATTGAACCAGCAAGAGAAGCCCAAGGGGCCGCCGCCGTACGAACCTCAATTTGCCCGGCCGACCGAAGCGCTTTCGAAAATGTTGATTTTCCGCGGCGTCCATCCGCTTTACGGGGTCTTTTTGATTAACCAACTGGGCACGGCCGATCGGTCCGAGCGGATTCAGGCGATGGAGAGCGTTTTGGAGTTGCCCGGTTCGGTGGCCCATTTTGTTCGGGTGCCCCGACAGAACGAATTGCCGCCGGGCCCGCTTGCCACCGGCCGATTGGACGAACAGCTTTTGCGACTGGGATTGGCCACGGCGGAGGAACTCGTTGAGCCGTCGGCCGAAGAAATCGAGGAGCGGCGGAACCGGCGTTCGTTCGACGAGGAGCCGAAATGGGTTTTGACTTTCGCGGAAAAGCTTCGGCGTCTTTTCGACTACGATTTTCCCGGCGTACGTGATCTGCGGACCAACGCGGTTTGGGCGGCCGGAGAGGTGTTGGAATTCGGCGAAGATTTCAATAAGTACGTCACCAGTAAACACCTCCAAAAGCAGGAGGGGATGGTCTTTAGGCACCTGTTGCGGATGATCTTGTTGATCGAAGAGTTCAAACAACTGACGCCGCCGGAGACGACTGAAGAGGAGTGGCGTGAAGATCTCGACGAGATTTCGGCTCGATTGACCGAGACCTGTCGCTCGGTCGACCCGACCAGTACGGAAAAGGCCCTTTTACAGTCGGGATCATAATGAAAAAACGAGCCCCCTTTTTTGGTCCCCTGGCGATCTGAAGCGGTTACGGTATTCTACTTTTGTTAAGAATGAAAACGTTTTCGCATCGAATCCGAGAATCGAACGAATAAGGAGATTTTGTTACGATGGCTGAATCGACCATTTTTCAGCGGATCATTGACAAGGAGATCCCGGCCAAGATCGTTTACGAGGACGATCGGTGTCTGGCGTTTGAAGATATCAACCCGCAAGCGCCGACCCATCTTTTGTTGATCCCCAAGAAGCCGATCCCGTCGATGGCCGAGGTGACCGACGAGGACGTTGAGTTGATGGGGTACCTGGTTCGCACGGTTTCAAAGTTGGCCGAAAAACTCGGGCTCAACGAGGCCGGTTATCGGGTCGTGAACAACTGCGGAGCCGCCGCCGGACAGGAGGTGTTGCATTTCCACTTCCACATCCTCTCCGGCCGGAAGTTCACCTGGCCGCCGGGCTAAAATCACGGAAGCTGAATGCTCGCGGTGCACTTGGAGGGCCGGAGTGGAAAGATTTTTTTATCTTGACGCTTACCAGTGACCAACGGGAGCGGGCCATTTGGTTCGGTGCGGCAGCACCTACCAAAAAGTTTTTGGAAGGGGTTTTAGGGGGAAACTTTCTTCAGAAAGGTTCCCCCTAATTTCTATTAACCTTTGCCTTTTCCTTCGAATTACCCAGGCGGGGCGAGCCATCGGGCCAGTTGGCAGAGGATGGCGAAGGCGCCGACCAGCGCGAGGCCGTTTCGGGTGTAGTTCAACCAGGTCGCCACGTCGTTTTGCAAAGGGGATGCCGGGGGCACGCCTGGTGCCGGTTGCGATTCGGCCGGGGTGGTCGTGATGTCGCCGACCGTCTGTACTTGGGGCACGGCGGCCTGTCCGGAATAAGCGGGCATGGCGGCCACTGGCACCCGACCGGGATACGGTCTCGGTGGAAAGGGACTCGACGGCGAGATTTTCCAATCGGCCGCCGGGGCCGCCGGGGCCTGCGGGGCTCGCAGGGTCGCCGGTATTGGCGGGATTGCCGGGGTCGACGAAGCGACTTGGGTCGGGGACGGTTTCGACGCGTGTGACGACGTCTGGGGAAGCCGCTTGGGAACGCTCAGCCCGCGGCCGGTCCGTTCTTGGGCAATCATCATTCCTTCGGCCGCCGGGGTTGGCCGGAGATAGCTATCGAATTGCATCGGCAGCGAGTCGACAAATTGACGCACGCGTCCACAGTGACTTCCGCTGGTTTTTCCCGAGGCCGAACCGAAGAGGATTCCGGCGACTTGGCCTTGGCGGTTGAAGATCGGGCCGCCCGAATCGCCTTGTCGGGCTCCGGCCGCAAGCTCGATCAGTTCGAATGGGTTGTCGCCGCCGGGGGAAAGGTATTGAACACACCGGCCGCCGGCCGTTCGATAGTCGCCCGAGCCGTATCCGGCGATGGAGAGCGAATCGCCCGGTCGGGGAATCTGGTTGGAAATCGGAACCGGCGGGACATTCGGACGTTGGATGGTCAGCGCGGCGAGGTCCCAGTCGCGGTCGATCTTGACGACCACCGCGCCGGAGCTAAAGCCGCCGGGCAGGACAACAGTGACTTTTCCGTTCCCGTCACGGACGACGTGCCAGTTGGTCAGAACGAGGCCGTATTGATCGTTCACACCGACCAAAACGCCCGAGCCAAGTGACGAGCCGTTTTTTTCGGGAACGATGATTCGTGCGACGGCCGGATGAGGAGCGGCCGCCTGGGCGATGGAACCCAACGTGAATGCCATCAAGAGAAAGAAGGTGGTTGCCCGAAGCAACGGTTTGGACATGACGCAATAAAAAAACTTCCTGACTTGTCCCGGCCAAGGGAACCGTTTCTCTTCCATGATACGGCGAGAGGCGGATCGATTTTGTGGCCGCATAGATGTTATACCAATTCTCGTTTGAAACGGGTGCTTTACCGCGTGTTTACCCTTCGGAGAAAACACGCTATTTCAAGCGGGTGAACGCGAAGTTTCACTTTAGGATACGAATTATCTCAAGGTTGCGTTGGAGGAGGAAGCCGTCCAAGGTGGTTCCGGGGGAAGCGGGGCCGCGATGGGTAGTCGTTCGAGGTCGGCAGTCGTCGGGCCCGGTCGAATTCGTTCGACGGGAACTCTTCCGAGGTAAAAATCGCCGACCGACCGACGTAACTTCATCATCGCCAGCACCGCATCGTACTGACTTTCATAATAACTTGAAAAGGTCCGGCTTTGAAGGGTCACGGCGTCGAGTACCTCGGTATTCGTCCCGGCCCCTTCCCGGTAACGGTTTTTCGAAACGGCCAAGTTTTCTTGCGACTGGGCCAGCGCTTGATGGGTGACGTTGATTCGGCGTCTGGTCGTGTCGAGTTCCAGCCACGCCTGGCGAACCTGTAAGGCGATGTACGATTCGACTTCGGCCAATTTCCGCAAGAGCGATTGCGATTCTCGATCGAGGGAATCGGCGGCGTATCGGTTTTTTCCGCCGTCAAAAAAATTCCAACTTCCCACGAGACTTACGGCGTTGAACGTTTCGTTGTCGAGGTACCGGTTTTGCAAATAATTGGTGTCGCCCCGTAGTTCGAGTTGGGGGTAGTTGGCCGCCCGGTAACTTTGGGCCGTTTTCCGTTTGGCTCGAACCTTTGCCAGCAGGGCACTGAGCTCGGGTCGGAAACGGAGTGCCCGGTCGGTTAACTGGATGACATTATACGAATCCGACGGCTGGGAAAGCTCTTCAATTTCGACCGGGGCGTCCAGTGGTCGAGTTAAGTGTCGATTGTACGAAGCTTTGGCGATTTCAAGAAAATTTCTGGCCTGGATCTCCTGTTGGACAGCGTCGGCCAAGGCGACCTGGACCGAAAGATAATCGTTTCGGACGACGATGCCGTGATCCAAAAAGTTCTTGACGTCGCGGGCGTGGGCCCGGAGACTTTGGACCCGTGTGATCGCCACGCCGACGTTCTGTTGGGCACGCAGGACGTCGAGGTACGACTGGGCGACTCGCATTTGTATATCCAGTCGAACTTTTCGCTCCTCGTCTTCGGCCGCCGCGATCCCGGCACAAGCGGCGTCGATCGCGTTTTGGATCCGACCGAACGTGCAGACCGGTTGCTTGATCTGAACCCCGGCTCGCCACATCTGCTTTTGGATCGGTTCAAATCGAAAGGTCTGGGGCGTCGGACCGATCGGCATTTCCGTGCTGAAGGAGATCGGATTGTCCAGCGCGATATAGGAAAGTTGGCTGGAGGCGTGAAACCAGCGCTCGGCCTTGGCCGCGCAGGCGCTACGGCGGGCCGCCTCGGTATCGAAACGGCTTGCTTGAAGCTCGTAATCGACCGACAGCGCGCGGGTCCAGGCCTCGTCGAGCGACTCACCCCCACCGTGACTGGGGAAAATCACTATCGCAAAGGCCAGCACGAGTAAAGTGTTACACGGAATCCAAATTCGGCGTCTCACCAGCCAGGTCCTTTTCGTCACGTCTCTTGGAAGAGGGCTCTTTCGAACGGATTGCGGGGGGAGGGAAAGTCAAAAAGAGACTGCTCTAGAATCAAAGGTTCGGCGGTCGATTCTTCCGGCTTTAACGTCTATGGCGATTCCCGGGAATTGTCGGGATTTAAGCGAAATGCAGAGAGAAAGGGTTATGCAGCCTGCGTATCCCTTGCAATCGCTACCTGTGATAAGAGGTAATTTGTAGCGATCGTATTGAATGTGCCGAGTATGGCCGTTTTGTCCGTTCACGACTCTTCCGGTTTCGGGTCATTACCGTTTTTGCCCTGCCCGGGGGCGGAACGAATCGATCTGGGTATGAAACGCCTGTTTCACCGAAGCGGCCCGATTTTCCAACCGGCTGTCGGCTAAGGCGATTTGGATTGGACCACTTCGGGAGAGAGATACTGGCGGATCGTTTCGACCAGGGCGTTGACTTCCTGGTGCAGTTGATGGGCCAGGTCGATCGTATTTGCGAGTTTTTCTTCCTTGCCCGCCTGTTCCAGCTCAAAGGCCAAATGGCCGGCTTCTTCCGCTTGGATCGTCAATAGGGTCCCTTTGAATTTGTGGGCCGCCCGGTTGAGGCCTTCCGCGTTTGCCATCGACAAGGCTTGATCGATTTGCGTTAGCGATAATCGATAGGTTTCTAAAAACGACTGCAAAAGATCCTCGGCCAGTTCGTGGTCCCCTTCGCAGGTTTCGTCGATCAATTTTTCAATCGAAATCACGTCATGATCCAGTGTGGTGGGAGCCGTTTTTTGAGGCATGGTTTCGCTTTCGTTTTTGACTGCTTTCGGTGACGCCGTCTCCTTGATCGGGAGAAGGAGTTTACTCGATTCTTGACGGGAGTGAGCGATCTCTGAGATGCATTTTCGAAGGACGTGCGGTTGGATCGGTTTGGTCAGATATTCATCGGCCCCGGCGGCCAGACACCGATTGCGGTCTTCGCGCATGGCGTGTGCCGAGAGGGCGATAATCGGGATACGGTGATCACGGACGGCCGAGCGTGGATCTCGAATGGTGCGGGTCGCTTCGAGTCCATCCATGATCGGCATTTGGACATCCATGAGGACCAGGTCGTAATCGTTCCGGGAAAGGGCTTCGAGGGCCAGTTGGCCATTTTCGACCGCGTCGATTTGGTGGCCCATTTTGCTGAGCAAACGTTGGACAACCATTTGGTTGGTCGGATTGTCTTCGGCCAAGAGTATACGAAGCGTCCGGGCGGGAAGCTCCACGGAAGGCGCAACCGATTCGGCGGTTTGAACTTTGGAGCCGTCCTCTTGGAGCGAGTTTTCCCGTTTCTTGAAGACGGTAAAAATCGTTTCGAAAAGTTGGGACCGTTTGATCGGCTTGGTTAAATGACCGTAAAAGAGGGTGGAATCTTCGTCGGAGAGGTGGTTCCGATCGGTAAACGAACTCAATAAAATGAGAGGCGTATTGGCGATTTCCGAATCTTTTTTGATAGAGCGAGCCAAGCTGAGTCCATCCATTTCGGGCATGACCCTGTCCAACAGCGCGATTTCAAAGGGACAATTTTCCCTTTTGGCTTTTATCATTTCCTGAATCGCTTCGGTAGCGTTGGATACAATTTTGAAGTCGGTTTTCCAGGCTTTTAAAAGGATCTCCAACAAGCGTCGATTGGTCGCGTTGTCATCGACGGCAAGGATTCTTCTATTTTGAAACAGATTTTGCCTGTCCCCTGGCAGCAGTGCCGATTTTTCGGACGGTTGAAAGAAGGCGGTGAACCAGAAGGTCGAGCCCAGGTTGACTTGGCTTTCGACATGGATCTCTCCGCCCATCATTTCGACCAACGCACTGGCGATCGACAAGCCGAGGCCGGTTCCGCCGTATTTGCGTGTGGTGGAAACGTCGGCTTGACTGAATGCCTTGAAAAGACGGTCCAGTTTGTCCTGCGGGATGCCGATTCCCGTATCGGACACTTCGAAGCGAAGCTTGATCGGTTGGTTTTTGGGAGAAACGTTTGCTTTTTGGTAATCGGTTTCTTCTATCGGTTCTCGTTGGACA
Organism: Thermoguttaceae bacterium; assembly: GCA_963674475.2. Lineage (GTDB taxonomy): Bacteria > Planctomycetota > Planctomycetia > Pirellulales > Thermoguttaceae > CAXXFQ01. The sequence continues at coordinate 620,081 of CAXXFQ010000008.1, forward strand.
TGAACCGAAACTTCCCCTTTTTCAGTGAATTTCAGAGCGTTATTGATTAAGTTAATCAAGATCTGTCGCAGACGAATCGAATCGCCTTGAATCAATGGCGGGACGTCCGCCTCGATCAATGAGACGAGTTCCAAGTCCTTTTCTTGTGCTTTGAGGGCCAGGATATCGACAATATCATCCAGCATTTTATTGAGATCGAAATCGAGAATCTCCAACTCGATCTGTCCCGCTTCGATCTTCGAGAAGTCGAGGATGTCGTTGATGATCATCAAGAGCGATTCGCCGCTTTTGCGAATGGTTTCGGCATACTCGGTCTGTTCTAAATTGAGGTCGGCATCCATCAATAGTTCCGACATCCCGATGAGGCCATTGAGCGGCGTTCGGATTTCGTGGCTCATGTTGGCCAGAAAAAGGCTTTTGGCATTGGTGGCCGACTCGGCCTGTTCTCGAAGAAGTTCCAGTTTTTTGTTGGCCACTTTCAGCTCGGCCGCTTGGATTTTGATTGCTTCTTTGGTTTTCTCTCGTTCGGTCAGGTCGTAAAGAAAACCGGACGCCCACCATTCGTTGTTGACTTGAAAACCTGAAACGGAGATTTCCAAAGGGAATTGAGTTCCGTCTTTGCGGACGCCCATCGCGGGTAAAGTTTGATTGAGAAGGGGGCCTTTTCCGGTTTTGAGAAAAGTTTTGAATCCTTCTTTTGCCTGCTCGTGAAATTCCGGCGGAGCGATCAGTTTATGGACATCATGACCGAGGGCCTCTTCCGGCTCATGACCGAACATCTTGGTTGCCATTTTGTTCCAGTGGGCCACACGGCCGTGGGAGTCCATGACGACGATGGCGTTCAGGGCCGAATCGGTAAACGCACGGAACATTCGGTTGGTAAATCGAGGAACCGCGTTAACGGCCAGTTCGGAGACATCTTGGAGAAACGATAGATAGCCGTTGATTTGGCCCTGTTCGTTCCGCTTGGATAAGGTCGAAATATGGACAACAAATTCTTTGCCGGTTCGGGTGATACAGTTGGCGTCCCATTCGTCATGACCATATTCCGCGGCAAGGGCGGTCATGATTTCCTGCTTGGGGACCGCCCGTTTGAGTTGTCGTGAAGCATCCAGTTGGCGCTTTCTGAGATCTTGGGGGTAGAAAAGACTTTCGGCAGCCGGTTGATTGAGAACTTCTTCACGCTTGATTCCAAAAAGATTTTCCGCGCCTCGATTGATGTCGAGAATCTTCCCCGAGGTGTCGAGACAGACCGTGGCAAGGTGGGTGGCGTTTTGAAGAAGCGGTTCGATTTCACTGACCGACATGCCCCGCACGGGATCTTGGGGTAGTTCCGGTTGTTTCGATGTGGTGACGGTTCCTAAAATCTTGATAAAGCGTTCGGAAAGGGGGGTGATGTCGAGGAAAACCACCGTTCCTTCAATCTGAGAACCGTCCTTTTTCACTATTTCAATTATCGAAGGTTTTCCTAACATCTGCCCGTCTGAGACGAATTTGGTTCCGTCCAAATTCTTATTGAGCAAAATGAGCGCATTATAAAAGGACTCTTCGGAAACCAGCTCTGAAGGATTCTTTGCGAGAAATTCCTCTTGGGTCCAGCCGAGAATCGATTGAACCGAAGGGGTGACGTACTTGAATTGCCAGGTTGACGGGAGGATTCCGGCCGAGGTGACCTCCACTTCCGCCGACCAGATATATTCCGGCACGGTACCGAGTGGACTCGAAAAAGATTTCGCTTCAGGCGACAGGTTCTCGTTCATCTCGGGGCTCTCCGTAAAGGATAAAAGGGAGAGGAAACTGGAACGGACAAAAAAGGAGGATCAAGGAGTGTTTTTCATTTCCGATATCGTTCAGCGTCTGGAGGTCGCTTTGAAGGGGTTCCTCTAGGGGACGATTGATTTTTTATCTTGTCATTTCGACGGGGCTTTGAGGGGTGGTTTCCTTTTGTGTCGCCATGTCCAATGTTTCTAAAGCCAAGATCGAAATGTCGTCGGCCGGTTCTTGATCTTGGCTGTAGACGACGACCGAGTTGATCAAACGATCGAGAGTTTCATCGAGGCTGTTTTTTCGGCAGGCGGTAAGAATCTGACTGACTTTTTCGGTCCCAAAAGGGGCTCCCTCGGAGTCGGCCGCTTCAAAAATCCCATCGGTCATGATCAGCAGTCGATCGTTCGGTTTAAGCTGAACCTTTTGAGTTTTATAGCAAGGCTTGTTTTGGATTCCAATCGGGAAATCGTACCCCTCCAGAAGCGAGACGTCACCCTGATGAGATAGTAACACGGGGCCAGGGCCGCCGGCGGTCGTGTACTGGAGTTCGTTTTGTTTGGTGTCGAGAATGCCGTAAAAAAGGGTGAAATATTGCCCCGTTTCGAGGTTCAACGGGAAATGTCGATTGAGCGTTTCGGCAACCTCGATCGGAGAACACGGTTTTCGTTCACCGGAAGAGGGATCTTTGTGATAAAGGATCGAGTCGTCGTTTTTCGGCTGCAAAATATGGCTTAGGGTCACGGCCGTCAGCGCCGCCGGGACGCCGTGTCCGCTGACGTCCAAGACCAAGAGGCCCAAATGGTTTTCAGACAACGGGAAGACATTCAGGTAATCGCCACCCAGGCTGCCGCACGGTCTCCAACGCCAGGAAAATTGGGTCGATCGACAAGGCGGTGCTCGATGGGGCAAGAAGGCCTTTTGGACTTCGGCCGCCATGGCCAGGTCCTCTTCCATTCGTCGATGGGCGTCGACAATCTTTTGATTCAGCGTTGCCAACTCCCCGATTCGCGATTGAAGTTCTTCTTGCAAAAGGATGGTTCGTTGTCCGACATGGATTCTCGCGGAAAGTTCTCCCGGCGTGAACGGTTTGGCGATGTAGTCGTCGGCGCCGAGGTCGAGCCCTTGGACCAGACTTTCCTTATCGCTGCGCGAGGTCAGCATGATGACATAGTGGTAGAGCATGCCGTCTTCGTCGCGAATCGCGCGGCACAGTTCAGGGCCATCCATCCGCGGCATCATCCAGTCGGTGATGATCAACGGGATCGATTCACGCCGAATGATATCGATCGCTTCCACTCCGTCGTCCGCTTCGAAGACCCGATACCCCCAACGTTTTAGGGTTCGGACCAAGAGCCGTCGTTGGAGTGGGTCGTCTTCGACAACAAGGATATTCATGTCGGTTTCCTGAAAAACGTTTTTTACCGTCGTTGCGAGTTCATTCGCGAAGGGACAAGCCCGCTTTCTCTCGTTCAGCGGCGGGCCAAGGTGTCAAAACTGCTCAACGAGTGACCGTTTTTTCTTGTCGGAAAACTGGAAACGGTTTGATCTTGAGACGATGTGCAAGGAGTTGGGCAACCGATTTTCGGCTTCATGATACTTTACGTTAATTCCCTTTTGTACGGCGGAAAAACCCCGTTTTCTTTCTGGGTGACGGCCGGGTGAGGGAAATCTTTTCACGGGGCGCTTCTGATGCGGGCCGATCAGACCGTGCGGTAACGGGTTGTGAGGGCTGTTCGGGAATGAAGGAGTGAATGGCTTAAGACGATTCTGCGTACCGCTTAGACGAAGAGACGCCAGAAAATCCCGGGTCTTTTTGCCGGACAGGAATCTTCCTAGCGCATTGATTTGACTCCGTTTACGAGCAAGGTATCGTTGGTTGAGGGTTTCTATTGAGCTTTGTGTAGCTAATAAAACGAGGCCGACCAACGGGAGGCCGGGACCTTTTGCCAAAGAGCTTGAATGCAGGCTCGTTGACAAGGCAAACATCAATAATCGCCCGTTGGAAAAGGTCGTCCGGGCCTTTTTCGCTGCTTAAAAAGTGGTCTTGGTTCGCCGGGGGTAAGGTTGGGAGAGAAAAAGACTGATGTCGCAGGGTGCCACCAAAAGTTTTGCACAGCGTCGTCTCGTGGCCGATGAGTTGGCCGCTCGGTTTTCGAGAACGGGCGGCTTTCGTGATAAGGTCGTTTATTGGCGTAAACGGCTGCTTTGGGACGGAAGCATCTGGGTGGTTCGCGGAGGCAAGCGGGCTGTCGATATCCTCGGTGCGTCGGTTGGATTGGTTTTGCTTTCACCGGTTTTTTTGGTCGTTGCGTTGCTGATTAAAATCGAAGATCCCAAAGGACCGGTTTTCTTCGTTCAGAAGCGGGTCGGTCGTTGGGGACGCGAGTTTCCGTTCCCCAAATTTCGCTCGATGGTTTACAACGCCGAGGAAATAAAAAAAACCTTGCAAGAACAAAATGTTCACGGGGACTCGATCACTTTCAAGATAAAAGAGGATCCACGAATTACACGGGTCGGACGGGTCATTCGTCGGTTGAGTATCGACGAATTGCCGCAGCTGTTTTCGGTGTTGAAAGGGGATATGACCCTGGTCGGCCCCCGTCCGGCGTTGCCGAGCGAAGTGGCCCGCTACTGCTATCAAGACCGAAGGCGGCTTGAAGCGAAACCGGGGATCACGTGCCTTTGGCAGATTTCCGGCCGCGCGGATATACCTTTTAAACAACAAGTCGAACTCGACGAACAATATATACATAGTCAAAGCGTTTTTAGTGATCTGAAAATTCTTGCCAAGACGATTCCCGCCGTCTTGACCGGAAAAGGCGCGTATTGAGCGAGAAAAGCGTCTTCGGATAATCCCAGCGGCCACACGCCGAAAAAGGGAACGCTCTTTCCGGAAGGGGTTCCGATTTTTCTGCCGCTCTTAGGAGTTGACGAATGGTCTTAACCACGGATCAAAATCAGAAACCGACCGTTTGGGTGCGAGGAGCCGTCACGGAAGCTCACCTTTTGTGCCTTAACGAAGGGCGTTCGTTCGGGACGATCGGGCGTCGGGAATCGATTTACCTGCTGTCATTGGCCGGAAAGCCGATGCTCGACCGGATGTTGGGCCGTTTGGCCGATCTGGAAATCGATCGGGTCTATCTCTATGTCGCCCGCCATGCCGAGGCAATCGATCGGTATGTCGCCGAGGGGCGTCGATGGGGAATCCATGTCACGACGGTCGACCTCACGAGCCATGTTGACGCTTTTCGTCGTATCCTTACGCCGCAACGGCGCTACCCGATCCTTGTTGCCGACGCGACGGTTTTTCCGACGATCCATTCGGAACATATCACCGATAACGGCATGTTCGGGCATTTGGTTTTCCGCGGTCATGGCGGTTTTTTACCTTGGGTCGTTTTGCGCGCGCCGGTTTCATCTCCCGAGGATCATCCGATCGGATCGGCTCAGGAGTTGGCGGAAGCAGTCGAGAAGATCGAAGAAGTCGAGGAGGCCTCGTCCGATCCGGTTTTGTCGATCGCCCATCCGGCCGATTTTTTGCGTGCCCAAGAGTTCCTTTTGAAAGGGCAGGTCGTCGGACAGCCGATTCCGGGAAATCAGTGTGATCCGGGCATTTGGATCGGCGGCAACGTCAGCCTTCATCCGACCGCCACCTTGATCCCACCGGTTCTTATCGCTCCTGATTGCCGAATCGGACGGGGCGTCCAACTGGGACCGAACACGGTCGTGGGGAACCATTCAATCGTTAGTGAAAAAACCAAGGTCGAAAACGCGTGCATTCTGCCCGAAACCTATCTTGGGCGGGACCTGGATGTCGAATGGGCGATGGTCGATCGCAACTGTTTGCTTTCCGGAGCGACGGGGGTTTCGACCGCGATTCCCGATTCGTTTTTGATCGGGCCTGCCAACGGTTGGTCTGCGGCAAAATTCTTTCGAAAACTGCCCGGGGTCGTGGCCGGTTGGATTGCATTGTTGCCAGCCTCGATTTTGGTGGGACTGCTCTACCTTATGGCCAAAATGATGGGCGTTCGGCGTCCGATCAAACGATACCGGGCCGTCCATCTCCCGGCGGCCGAGAGTCCTCCGATGTGGCGAACCTTCGACTACTTGGAATTCGCCCGTGGTCGGAACCAATTTTGGAACGGGCTGCTCGATCGACTTCGGCTTCGACGGCTTCCCACCGTTTGGAATCTGGTTCGAGGGCAGGTCGCCTGGGTCGGGTTGCGACCGCGACGCCCCGAGCAGATCCTGGCGTTGTCGGAAGATTGGCGAGAATTGTACCTCGCTTCGAAGATCGGCATTATTCGACTTGCCGAACTGGATGCGGCGTGTACCGGCATTGTTTCAGTCGACGCGACTTATTCGAGCGAAGCGTTTTATACGGCCCAGTCGAGTTTCAAGGAAGACCTCGCTCTGGTTTGGAGAGCCCTTCGGACGGGAACCAAAGCGAAGCCGAATAAGAACTAGTCATTGGCGTTTTCCCGATAAAAAATTTTTTGAAGATGTAATCAGATCATGAGCCCCCTATCAAGTACGACTTGTTCTTGCGATGAGCGGATAATCATGAAATTTCAATTGTCCAGCGATCCGAGCCAGATCGACCGCCTTCATGCTTTGCTGCGTGAGTCGCTCGAAGCGCAAAGCTCACTCGATCCGGCGCGGGCGGAAGAGATTGTTTTGGCCGTCCACGAAGCGTTTACCAATATCCTTCGCCATGCTTACGAAGGAGATTCGTCCAAGCCGGTTTGGATTGAGGTGACGACCGATTCGGAAGGCCTTTTGGTCGAGTTGATCGACTGTGGTTTCTCCTTTGATCCGACTTTGTATCCGTCGTTGGATCTTGAACACGCACTGACCGAGTTGCCCGAGGGCGGGTATGGATTGTTTTTCGTTTGCCAGATCGCCGAGTCGGTCAAGCATCATCGCGAAGACGGGCGAAATCATCTTTTGCTGAGATTCCCCCTTGTGAAGCAAGTGAAATAATGCAGGGCTTTTTTAAAAAACGCAAAATCGATTGATGTCCGATTTGAGTTTTTTGTGGGCATCGACGTTTTCCCTAAAAAGAAGATTTATTCTCAATAAAAGTGAACGGAGAAAACTTATGACAATCGAAACCTGTCAAGACGTGGTTATTTTTCGTCCCGAAGGCGAGACGTTGGACATGCGTAACGCGACCGCCTTTCGTGAAGAGATTCGACCTATCGTCAACGAAGGGAAGCATGTTGTTTTGGACATGTCCGGTGTCCATTTTGTCGATTCGACCGGATTGGGGGCCCTGCTGTCGCTGATGCGAGGTCTGGCCGCGCAAGACGGATCGTTGCGAATGGCCGGACTGCAAGATCAGGTTCTGAATATGTTTCGTCTCGTGCGGATGAATATGGTCTTTGATATTTACGGTTCCGTGGATGAGGCGATGGAAGGCTGGTCCCATTGACGGTTTTTTTTCGAAATGTCGAAGGGGGACGCGGAAACGATGAAGGTGGTTCAGATTCCAAGACGGTTTGTCCGTGACGCATGGGGCGGAACCGAGACGGTCGTCTTGGAAACGACGCGTCGGTTGATTGCGCGCGGCGTCGAAACCGAGATCCTTTGCCCGGCGGCGCTGGCTTCCGATTTAGAGGAAGAAATCGACGGCGTTGCCGTTTTTCGAACCTCCTATTTTTATCCGTATTTCGGTCTGAAACCCGAGGCGAAAGCGGAGTTGGATCGCAAGGGAGGGAACCTGTTTTCCTTTTCCTTGATGCGTCGGCTGAGTCGTGAGCCGGGGCTCGATTTGATCCATTTGCACACGGGGAAACGGCTCGGGGCAATCGGCCGTCATGTGGCGAGGAAACGACGCATTCCGTATGTCGTCACGGTGCACGGCGGCGTACTCGATATTCCCGACCAAGAGTTCGCTACCTACCTTTCGCCAACCGAAGGGTGTTTCGAATGGGGAAAACTCTTGGGAATGCTTTACGGCAGTCGTCGGGTGTTTGACGATGCCGACGCGATTATCTGCGTCGACGCCAGTGAAGCGGAAAAAATGCGGGCCCGCTATCCGACGCATCGGGTCGAGTTTTTGCCCAATGGGGTCGACGTCGAGCGATTTGACCAGGGGGACGGCCCAGGTTTTCGACGCCGGTATGGAATCCCGGACGACGAGCCGCTTTTGCTCCAGGTCAGTCGGATTGACCATCAGAAGAACCAGTTGGGCACCGTGGAGCTTTTCGATCAACTCGTCCGACGGCGTGGCAAGGGACGTCTGTGTTTCGTCGGTCCGGTCACAGGAAAAAAATATTACGAAAAGGTGGTCCAACAGGTTGCCGAAGCGGGGTTGAAAGATCGAGTTGATTTTATCAGCTTTCCGCCGGGCAGTCAGGAGTTGGTCGATGCGTACCATGCGGCCGACCTGTTTTTGCTCCCGTCGTTGCACGAGCCGTTTGGGATCGTGATCCTCGAGGCGTGGGCCGCCGGGGTGCCGGTAGTCGCGTCGGCCGTGGGAGGAATCCCTTCGTTTACCGAAGACGGTGAAGACATCTTACTTTTTGATCCCGGCGACATAGAGAAAGGCCTGGCCCATGTCGAAGCGATCCTCGATGATCCAGCGCTGGGAAAGCGTCTTGCCCGACGGGGACGACACAAGGCGGAAACACAATACGATTGGGACCGAATCACCTCGCAACTTTTGTCGCTTTACGAAGAGGTGATTGCGATCTCGAAAGCGAAGGGAGTGCGTCGGTGAAGATCCTTTTTGTCAATCAGTACTGCGGGCAACATGGCGGGGTCGAGCAAAATCTGGCCGATCTGGCCGACGGACTGCGCGAGCGCGGGCACCGTTGTTTTCTCGCCTATCAAAAGCAGGCCGGTCATGACGCCCAGCAGTACGCCGAGCGGTTTGAGGTGGCCGTCCAATGTCTCAATACGCACGGCAAAGGGAAAACGGACGAAGGGCTCGAGAAGCTGGTCTCGCTGAAGCCGGATGTCGTTTTTGTCCATAAACTCGAATCGGTCGCCCCGATCGTGAATCGATTTTCGACGTGCCGATTGGTTCGCATGGTCCATGATCATGACCTCTGTTGCCCGCGTCACCATAAGTATTTTGCGTGGAACCATCATGTCTGTCGACAGGCGGCCGGATGGCGATGCTGGTTCGACCTGGCCTTCATCGGACGGAACCAAGAAGGCGTGCGTCGACTTCGGACCGGTTTTTTGCGAAACATTCGTCGGGAATTGAAATGCCACCATTGGTTCGATCGGTTGTTGGTGGCCGGAGAGTTTATGCGGGACGAGTTGATCCAAAACGGTCTATCTTCCAAGCGAATCGAGATGGTTCCGCCGGTGGTTCGTGTTCCGTCGGTCGAGCCGACACCGCCCTCTCGCGAACCGAAGATTTTGTTTGTCGGGCAGATGATTCGCGGCAAGGGAGTTCATCTCCTGGTTGAAAGTCTTCGAAGGTTGAAGGTTCCTTTTCGGGCGGAGTTGATCGGTGATGGGGTCTGGAGGGATTATATCGAACAGTTGTTGGTTCGCCACGAGCTGGACGATCGGGTCAAAGTGTTGGGGTGGAAGTCGCAGGAGGAACTGGTTCGGGCGTATCAGGATTCGCGGGTGGTCGTCGTGCCGTCGCTTTGGCCGGAGCCGTTCGGGATGGTTGGCCTTGAAGCGATGCACCACGCGCGCCCGGTTGTCGCCTTCGATGTGGGCGGCATTCGGGAATGGCTTGACGACGGGCACACCGGTCGGCTGGTTCCGGCTGCTGATACGATGGCGTTTGCCCGGGCGTTGACTCCTTTTTTGACCGACTCGGACTATGCGGCCCAATTGGGCTGTGAAGGGTATCGCCAGGTTCGAAGCCGGTTCTCGTTCGACGCCTATCTGGACCGGATTGAAGCGATTTTAACGGGTGAGCCTCCCCGTGCCGAAGGGCAAGGGCCGGAGATTCCTGCTCGGGAACCGGCAATGGCGTTGACCGGAGGGCAAAAACGCGAATCGGAATGACCCTTTGAAACGCAAATTGAGGGGGCAGTTTTACTCCCTACAATCGAGGTAAGCCGCAAAGCTTACGGGGTCCGGGAATACCTCCTGACGGGGAAAACTATATTTTATCGTGCCCGTTTGAACCGACATTTTTAGAGGGGCTTTTTCGCTTTTTTTAAGGGTGAAAACTGCCCTCTCGACGCCGGTTCCTGAAAGGGCTTTCGAGTTCGGATTTTTCGGCTTAGGGACCAAAGAACGGAAATGCGAAATTCATGAGAATTGGAATCACCACGTGTGGATGCGACAACGGTCGTTCGGGAATTGGACGCTATTTGATCCGATTGCTTGATGAATTTGCGCGCTTGGCCGAAGACGACACCTTTGAACTGATCGCCGATGAAGAGGGGCAACGGGTGTTCTTGCCGGAGGGGTCCCCGATCGAGGTTCACGAGCCTTCCTGTTTGCCCAGTCATCCGATCAAAAATATCCTCTGGCATCAGTTTGTCTTGCCGCGACTGACGCGTCGCCGGAAGTACGACGTTTTGTTTCTTCCCGCGGCCAACCGACGCTTGCCCTGGAGGGTGGCTTGCCCGACGGTCGGCACGATCCACGATTTTTCGTGGTTGCATATGAAAAATAAATATGATCGGGCCCGGATGGTCTATCTGACGCGTGTCTTGCCTCGCCAGATGAGCCAACTCGACTGGGCGCTGACGGTCAGTGAGAGTTCGAAGCGGGATATTTTGGAAAACACCCGTTTACCCAAAGAGCGAGTCGTGGTCACGCCACTGGCGGCCGACACGTTCGCGTGTCAAGCAGACGAAGATCGCCAGTCGGTACTTGGCTCGGTTGCCACGCGGTGGGGAATCGATCAGCCGTATTGGTTTTATCTTTCGCGTCTGGAGCACCCGGGGAAAAACCATATTCGGCTGATTCGGGCGTTTGAAAAACTAAAACGCGAATATGACTTGCCGCATCGGTTGGTTTTTGCCGGAGGTGATTTTCTCGGCGCGCACGAGATACACCGGGCGATTGAGGAAAGCCCGTTTCGAGATCAAATCGTTCGAACCGGATTTGTGGACGACGCCGAAGTGAGGCAACTGTTCCTCGGGGCCGATTTGTTCGTTTTCCCGTCGTTGTATGAAGGATTTGGATTGCCGGTTTTGGAGGCGATGCAGTTGGGCGTTCCGGTTGCCTGTGGAAATCGGTCTTCTCTGCCGGAGGTTGGAGGTGACGCGCCGCTTTATTTTAATCCGAATAACGTTGATGAAATGGCCGCGGCGATCAGTACGTTGCTTTTCGATGAGGAGCTGCGGCAAAGACAAATCCAGCGTGGACTGCGACAGGCCAAGGAGTTTAGTTGGCAAAAAACGGCTCGGGCAACCTTGGGAGTACTTCGAGCCGCCGGATGTGGATTCGATGATTTAAGAGAAGCGGAAGCAAAACGTGAACCGGAAATCGAGGAAGAACTGATCGTCTCGAAGTAGCGGGAATGTTTTTTTGTAGAAAAAAGTATGACTCAAACCGTTGTTCAATCATCCCGTGGATCATGCGTTCGACGAGCGACCGAAATGGTCTTCTCGTTTTTGGCGATGATCGTTTTGTTGCCGGTGGAAATGACCGTCAACGGACTGATCGCTTTGCGCCGAGGGGTGGGGCGCCCGGTCCTGCCGCAACCGTCGATGACCGTGCTGGGAGTGCGGGTTGATAACCTGACGATCGACGAGGCGGTTCGAGGAATCGTGGCGCGGATCGAACGCGGGGAGCGGGCCGAATCGATCTATTTTGTCAACGCCGATTGTTTGAACATTGCCTTCCGAGATAAACGGTATCGGGAGATCCTTGCCCGGGCCGACTACGTCTTGGCCGATGGGAGCGGAGTCCGGCTGGCGGGAAAGTTGGTCGGAGTCCAGGTGCGAGAGAATGTCAACGGAACCGACCTGTTTCCCCGATTGTGCGAAGGGGTGTCCGGAATGCCGGGAGGGATTTATCTTTATGGCGCGGCGCCGGGAGTAGCGGAAGGGACCGCCGATTGGATTCGAAAGCATTATTCCCAAACGCGGATCGCCGGAGTCGAACAGGGCTTTCTTTCCGAGGAGGAAGCCAATGAGATGCCTCGGCGGATTCGTGAAAGCGGGGCCGACGTGTTGTTGGTCGCTTTCGGTGCGCCGCGGCAGGAAGAATGGATCGATCGGCACGTGGCCGAAACGGGCGTGGCCACGGCGATGGGGGTGGGCGGTCTGTTCGATTTTTATAGCGGTCGAATCCCGAGGGCTCCTGATTGGATGCGGCGTGCCGGTTTGGAATGGGCGTTCCGATTGATGCAAGAACCCAGACGGATGGCCCGGCGATACCTGTTGGGAAACCCGCTTTTTTTATGGCGGATCTTTTGGTATGGAAGTCATCGACCTGGAGGAATCGTGAAATAAATCAGGCAGGGAGCGGGCGAACCGTCCGTTTGGAAAAACCTTTTTGGCAGAACCGATGTTGACGCGTCTTTTTTCTCCTTGGCGAACCTTTTGGGTGGCGGTGGCGATCTTGTTGGGATCGGTGCTGGTGCCGTGGGCGCTCGGCCGACGGATGGGAGACCTGTATGAAGACGGGCAACTGATGACCTATGTGTCACCCGCGTTGCTTTTGGTCGGGAGCGTTTTTTCCTGGAGAATTTTTTGGCTGAGAAAGCGGACTCGCGAAGAAGCACGCAGCTTGTGGGAGTCGCCGGTGTTGTTTTGGCTTTGGGTCTCGTTGGGTTTTTTGGTCTTGGCGATCGATGAGTTGACTTCGCTGCACACGAAGGTGGCCCGTGCGATTATTGTTTCGGTGACCGAGTCGGGCGTGCCGGTTTCCGACGTGTTTTATGAGATGTTGCCCGTCAGTTACGCGATGATCGGGCTTTTGGTCTTGGTCTTTTATGGACAGGAATTGGTCGCCTTTCCGAAGGGCCGATTGTGGCTGTTTGCGGGAATTGCCGGTTTCCTCGTGGCGTTGTTGCTGAATCTTATCAACGGTAAGACCGTTCCGTTGCCGCCGGGCCGGGTTTTTTCCGACATGGCTAAATTGTTCGGCGAAGTTTGCATGATCGTGATGATGGGAGTCATTATAAAACAAGTCCAGTGCCGTCTTCCCGAGATCGTTTCGGCCGAGCCGGTTTCAGAATGATTCGTTCGTTTTTTGTATCCATGGTTATCGATAATCCGTTTCAAAATCAGAAAGCGTAACAAGGAGAGTACGATGTCGTCGAAGCGCCTTGCCCTCTTTACGTTTATCGATGCCTTGGGATACGAGATCCTACGGGCCTATCCCTTTTTGGACGACGTTTTGGTGACTAAGCGGCCGCTGGGGACGATTTTTGGATACAGTTCGACTTGCGACCCGACGATCATCACGGGGAAATTGCCACGGGATACGGACCATTTTTCGTTCTTCGCTTACAATCCGGCGAAGTCGCCGTTTAAGTGGATGCGACCGCTGGAGCTTTTGCCCAAGTCGATCACCGATCGCGGACGGGTCCGGCACCAGATCAGTCGCGTCATCAAACGGCTTTACGGTTATACCGGCTATTTTCAGCTTTACAATGTCCCGTTTTCACTCTTGCCGCAGTTTGAATATACCGAGAAGCGCGACCTCTACCAACCGGGCGGAATCAATTCGGGCGTGCCGACCATTTTCGATCGGTTGCGCGATGAGCGGATTCCGTTTTATCTGTCCGATTGGCGTGCGCCGGAGGTGAAAAACCTTGCTTCGCTCAAACAGGCGATCCAGGGCGGGGAGATCGAATTCGCCTACCTGTACATGGCCGAGATGGACGCCATTTTGCATCGCGAGGGATCGCACGGCCCGCATACCGAGAAGAAATTGGCCTGGTACGACCGGCAGATGCGAGCCATTCTCGACGAGGCCGATCGCCGGTACGACGAGGTGAATTTGTACCTGTTTTCTGATCACGGGATGACCAATTGTAGCGTGGTTCACGATTTTAAAAGCAAGATCGACGCGTTGAATTTGGAGTTCGGCAAGGACTACGCCGTGATGTACGACTCGACCATGGCCCGGTTCTGGTTCCTCGACGCGGTGGCCGAAGCGCGGATTCGCGAGGTGCTCGATCAGGATCCGTACGGCCGCGTGGTCGATTACGACGAATTGCGTGATTGGGGATGCAATTTCAAGACGAACCGTTACGGCGACCTGTTTTATCTGATGGACCCGGGCGTCTTGTTGTGCCCGAGTTTCATGGGAATCGCCCCGATGGCCGGAATGCACGGTTACGATCCGGACGACCGGGATTCGATCGCCTCGTTTTCGTCGAACCTTCGTTTTGAGGGGGAGGAAGCAAGACGCCTTCCGCAACGACTGGAAGACCTTTATTTGCTGATGGAAAATGAAATCGGCGGTCCCAAGCGGCCCGAAACGCCACAAGAAGAACCAGAGAAAGAACCCGTTTCCTTATGAACGACGCCCCGAGGCCGGACATGCCGGTCGACATCGTGATGCGTTCGTATAACGATATGCCACTGGTCGTCGAAACGCTCGACGGAATCGGTCGGCAAGCGGGACCGTTTGCGCGTTTGAGCGTTTTTGATAATGCTTCAAGCGATGGGACGGAGGAAACGGTTCGAGCGGTCGGCGCGCGGGTATTCGAGGTACCGCAGGGAGAGTATGTTCCGGGAAAGGTATTGAACCGCGCGATGCGGGAGACGGACAGTCCGATCGTGGTTTTTGTAAATTCCGATTGCACCCCGGTCGATGACGATTGGCTTCGGCCCCTGTTGGCCGGGTTTGAAGACGACTCGGTCGCCGCCGTGTTCGGGCGACAGATGGCCCGAGAGGATTGTCGGCCGCTTTTCGTCAAGGATACCGAAGCAACGTATGGAGATGGCGCTTTGCAGGCAAATTGGCGACACTGTTTTTCGATGGCCTCGTCGGCCGTTCGACGTTCGGTTTGGGAGAAAATCCCCTTTGATGAGGACCTTGGCTATTCGGAAGATATCGACTGGACCTGGCGGGTCCGTCAGGCCGGGTACGCGATCCGTTACGTTCCCGAGTCGAAGGTCTTTCACTCGCACAACTATTCGCTCAAACAATACTATCGACGTCAGTACGGCGAAGGTCGCGCCGAGGCCGAGATTTTTTCGTGGACCGCGTGGCAGACCTCGTGCGTGCGGTATTCCCTTTTGCCGTTGGGACGACTCGTTTTGAGCGATTGGCGTTACTGCTTGCGTCACGGTCATCTCGCGACGATCGTCTATGCGCCGATCTTGCGAACCGCCGGAATGCTGGGCCGTCGACGGGGATTTCGGCTTGGGTTGCGGGAAAAGAATGCCGCCGAGAGCCGGAAGGAGGCCGTCCGATGAACGGGATGATCCTCTGGATTGGACTGGTCATGCTCGGCGCGGATCGGCCGCATGCCGACTTGGAACCGTTGCCGCCGGTTCATCAATTGGCGGTGGCCCAAAAACCGGCGTTGAAAGAACCGGGGTTGGAAGAACCGGCGAATCAAAAAGCCGTGCTCGACGATCCGCTTTTGGAAGAACCGGTGGTCGAAGAGGTCGAGAAGGAAGATGAAAAGCTGTTTTCCACTGACCGGTTGATGTTGCATCGGATTCCGCCGGTGGCCCAAAAAGAGGTCGACCGGATGGGCGCGTCGACGTTGGATCTGAATCAGGTGCGGTGTCGGACGTTTGCCGGTAGTCCCGATGTGGCAGCCGCCAAAGCGCGTCTGGAACGGGCGATTGCCGAGGTGGTGAAAACCCGGTCGCAGTTTTATCCGACCATCTCGACCGAGTACGATGTGACCTATTTTCCCGATTTCGGCGGCGGGACCGGCAGTCAATCAGAAGGTCCGACCCGATTTGAAGCGGACGCCTCGTGGGTCTTGTTTAACGGGTTCCGTCGGAAGTTTGAACTGTTGGCGTCGAATCTGGCCTGGCGATCGGCTTGCCACGGGGTGGACGAGTCGGCTCGCATTTTGGAAGAGGCGATGAACCAGGCCTATTACTCGGCCCTGTTGGCCCAGTTGACCATGGAAATCGCCGAGCAGGACGTCTGGTTCAACGAGAGTCTGGCCGACTTTGTCTCGCGTCGCCGTTCGGCCGGAATGGCGTCGAAGAGCGAATTTTTGAACTTCAAAATCAAAGCGGGCAACGCGCGACGGAAATATTTGACCGCGCGGCGCGAGTACGGAGTCCTGCTGGCCGCTCTGGGCGCGATTATGAATTTATGTGAACCGCTCGATCCGGAAAAAGTCCGATTGGCGCGACCCGATTCCGATTCGTTGCCGGAAACCGAAGCGGATTGGAAGAGCTCGTTTCAGTTTGCGCTGAAGCATCGGCCTGACATCACGCAGCGGGTTTTGGCCATTCGGCAAGGGTGTGCCCAGGCGGACGCCGCGCGGGGCGACTATTGGCCCGAGGTCTCGTTGGAGTCGGATTATTCGGTTGGCTCCAGTGAAGAGCCCAATTTGGTTTCGATTGCTGATGAGGCCGCGTCGGTTGGCGTGGTCATTCGATGGAACGTGTTTGAAGGGTTTAGGCGTCCGGCCGAGGTTGCCTCGCAGGTGGCTCGGGCGCGGGAGCTTAAAGAAGATTATCGCCGGACCGTACTCGATCTGATCGGACAACTCAAGGAGATTCAGCAGCGCGTCGAATGGAATAAAAAACTGGTTGCCAACCAGGAGGACACGCACAAGTTTGCCAATGAAGATCGGAATTTGGTTCTTCGACTTTACGAAGCCGACTTGGTCAGTATTACCCGGTTGAACGAAGTTCAAAAGGATTTTACCCAGTCGGCCGAACGCTTGGCCAACGCCGAGGTCCGTTTGGCTTTGGCCCATGTCGATTTCCAAACGGCAATGGGGCTGCTATGTCCCGAGGCCCGGGCGGCCGTGTTGCGAGTTGCCTCTCGGATCAAGGCCAATCAAGGGATCCTGACCGAATTGCCGAGAAACTGATGTTTTTGCGGAATTCGAGCAAAGGAGAAAGCGAATGACGACCTATGCGATCAACGGTTCCGAGACGTTCAATCGGGAGCTGGACGAAACGCTGCAAAGTTTGGCTGCCGACGTGGCCGACGCGCTGGGCGAGACGTTGGTGGCGCTGATCCTGGGCGGCGGTTACGGGCGTGGCGAGGGGGCCGTCTACCTCGATTTCGAAGGCCCCAAACCGTACAACGATCTGGATCTGTTCCTCGTGGTGAAAGATTCCCGTCGGGTCGATCTCAAGGCGCTTCATCGGATCAGCCGGCGCTACGAGAGTTGGCTCGGTATCGACGTTGATTTCAGTCGGCCGGTTTCGGTCAAGCAGCTTCCGACCATGGCGTGCAGTCTGATGTGGCACGACTTGGCTTGTGGCCATCGGGTGCTTTACGGACCCGAAGATATTCTCGAGGCCAATCTGCCCGCTGCGATGATCGAGCCGCCCGCGCCGATCGAGTCGCTTCGACTTTTGCTCAATCGTGGGGCCGGACTGCTTTGGGCGATGCGCGTCGAACGGGAAATCGAGCCGGCGCCGGATTCCGAGTTCGTACGGCGTAACTACTTCAAGGTTGCCTTGGCGCTGGGGGACGCGGTGTTGATCGTCAAGCGGCGCCATCAAACGGCCTACACCGGTCGCGATCGGCGTTATGCCCAGTTGGAAGCCGAACAGCCGGAGGTGGCGCAGTTGGGGCTTGGGCGGCTTTATGAGGAGGCGCTTCGGTTCCGATTCAACCCGCATCAGTTCGACGAGGTCACGATCGACTTTTCGAAGTTGGTCGAAATGGCCATGTATTGGGAGCGGACGTTGCTTTGGGTCGAGCGACAGAGAACCGGGCAGGCGTTTCTCGATGTGGAAGCCTATGCCCGATGGTCCGGAATCCGCGAAGCCGACAACCATCGCATGGCCGAATTGGGAAAGAATGTCCTGAGGAATCTTTCGGTGGCCCGTTTCTCCTGGCGTCATCCGCGAGAGTGGCTTTATCGTCAGTTGCCGGTGTTGCTTTGTCGAGCCAAACCGGAAAACGCCGAGTGGGTTTACCAAAGCGGGAAGGTGTTGGAGGTCTGGAAACGTTTTAATTGAGCCAACGGCGGGCGTGCCCTTTTGTTTCGGCTCCGTTAGGTCGGACGATCGGTCACCCCTTGGCGGAGGTTTTCCCCTCAAACGAAGTCGTGGTCAGGTTTCGGGAATGAAAAAAATGGAAAACGAATCGACGCTCACGTCTTTCTGGACCGATGCGCTCGGTTTGGAATTTCGTAAGGCCGCGCCGATCGACGAGAATAATTATTGCTCGATCTACCGAGCAACCTACCGTAGTGATTCGGATCGGTCGGTTCCTTGTATCGTGAAGCAATATCGGGGGGACGCGACCGATTTGGTTCGAGCCGAGGCCGAGGCGCTGGATTTTTATAGCGAAACGGTCGCCGACATGCCAGAATTTTTGACCTCGCGCTGTCTGGGATTTTCGCCGGAAACGAATCTGTTGGCGATCGAGTACGTTTCGGGAGTCCGGTTCACTCGTCAAGCGTATGGGGGAATCGTGTCGGGCGGATCTCGACGGGCGACGGTCAAGTTTTGTCGGCAATTGGGCCGATTGTTACGCCGGTTCCACGATCGTAGCGCGAGGGAAGGGGTTGCCCTTTCTCCGATGTTGGGGGATTATATTCGGTATTTAGGGCAGCGACTTTACGCGTCCGGGCCGATTGGGAAAAAACTTTTTTCCCACGGGGAAATCGAGGGAGAAGCCCTTTTTGAAAAGGCGGTCGAAGATTCGAAGGTGGTTTCGTTTTGCCACGGCGATTTGGTTTTTCGCAATATTCATATCCTCGGTAACCGGATGGGGCTGATCGATTTTGCCAACACGAATTGGGAGTCGCACATCCTCAACGACCTCTATAACTTTCATTTCGCGACCGCCAATATGTGGCTTCCCGGATCGATGAAGCGGGCGATGCTTGAGGCGATTACCGAAGGAATCGGCGATTTGACCTTTCCCGAATCGCTCCATCGGTTTTACTACGAGTATCATCGGCGACGTTGGCTGATGTTGAAGCTGACCTCGAATCGTCGTTGGCATCAGTTTCAGGCTGTTCGCGGTCTGGCCCGTTTTGCCCGCCAATACGTTCCGGGCCGACGAGGACCGTTTGAATCGCTCGTTCAGTAAACCCTAGGTTCAGAGTCGACTCCCGTTATGCAACGTGCCCGTACTATCTTGAAATCGACGCTGACGAACTACCTTCGGCAAACGGTCCAGATCGTCATGTTCTTCTTCCTGACGCCTTACACCGCGCGGATGCTGGGGACCGAGGCGTTTGGGCTTTGGTCGTTGCTGTGGTCGACCGTCGGGTTTCTTTCGCTTTTGGACTTTGGCGTTTCCAGTTCAGTAGTGAAATTTTTGGCCGACGCGCGGGGGAAGGCGGACGACGGGCGGATTCAACGGGTTTTGGCCACTTTCTTCTGGAGTCAGATTTTTCTCGGGCTGGTCGTCATGGGAGCGGCCGCGGTGTTTGCTCCCTGGTTGGCCGCCGCGTTGGCGATCCCTGAATCGTTGGCCCGGCCGGGGCAGGTGGTCCTGTTGCTTTTGGCCGGACGGGTCGCCACGGGAATCCCGTTCGCCCTGTTTGGCGGCGTGTTGGTGTCGTACGATCGGATGGCGACCAATAACCTGTTACGCTCGGCCGGAACGATTCTTTACGCCGTAATGGTGGTGATCGCTTTCCAGTTTTCGGCCAACGTGACTACCCTGGCGTTAGCCAATCTGGGCGCCCATCTGGTGGCTAATTTTGTGATTATCCCGGTCGCCATGCGGCGGATTCCCGGTGTCTCGCTTTCGATTGCCTATTTCGATCGACGATTCTTGCGCGAGATTGGCTCGTTTTCGTTCTACTCGTTTTTGATCCAGGCTTCGGCCTTGCTTTATACGCGGGTCGATGCGGTCGTCATCCAGCGTGCCTTGTCGTTGATCGCGGTGGCCCATTACAGTGTGGCGATGCAGACGGTCAGCCGCGCGATTTTGTTTTGTCGACAGTTGGCTTCTGCCTTGACGCCGGTGGTGGCGAAGCTCAAGGGAGAGAACGACGCGGCGGCGATTCGAGCGACGTTGCGAAAGGGGACCAAGTTGGGCACCGCGCTTGCGGTCGGGCCGATTGTCGGGTTGATCTATCTGGCCGATCCGCTGATCGCCTCTTGGATGGGGCCCGAATTTCTTTCGGCGGTCGTTCCGCTTCAGATTCTTGCCGCCGCGGCGATCGTCGAGTGCGCGTTTTCCGTGCCGACCGACATTTTGACGATGACCGGCCACCAACGGCTGACCAGTTTGACCACGATCTGGGGCCAGATTTTCAATCTTGTTATGACGATTGTTCTCGTGATGACTCCTTTAAAGATCGTCGGGGTCGCGTTGGCGACTCTCCTGGCTTCCCTTGGCGCGAAGAATTATCTTCTTTTTGTCGGGGCGCCTCGCCTGGGATACTCGGGGCGCGAGATCTACGTCCGTTCGTTTGCCCCGTCGGTTTTTCCGGCGTTCGTGATGGTTGTGGCGATGGCGACGCTCGAGCGGGGCTGGATGGCGGCGTTTTCGACCTCGGCGCTCAACTTGATCGGGGTCTTTTTGGTCGAATTGATCGGCTGTGTGGTCTTCTTCGCCGTTTTCTGGCAAATCGGGCTTTCGTCGAAGGAACGCGATTATTACCGGGATCGTGTTGGTGGGATTTTGTCGATTCGAAAATGATTTTCTCCCCTCCGTGGCACGGTATGGGAGGTATATTTGAATCGAATCGGATTGCGCCCTTGGCGCGATTTATTGCGGATTCCCTGCCTCTATCACCCATTAATCCTCCCTGGAATTTGCGGTAGAATTCGACCATGAACGGAAGGTTTTTCAAGCCTGACCTTGACCATGAAGTCGGGCGTGACCCTTTGGGATTGGGCGAAAAACACCCGAAACACAAGCCCGTAGAGTCGACTTCGGTTTGGCCCTGGGCGAGACCCCATGTTCCAACTGACCATCCCCAGCCTCCTAGGTATTCTGACCTTCTTTCTCGGCGTTCCGGCCGTGACGCTCACGCTGTGCGCGTTTCCTCGCCTGCTGCGTCCGGCGGTTGGCCTGATGGTCTTTGCGACCTGCTATATCAAAAAACCGTTTTACATGGAGGTCTTTTATCAG
This sequence comes from Thermoguttaceae bacterium, assembly GCA_963674475.2. GTDB lineage: Bacteria > Planctomycetota > Planctomycetia > Pirellulales > Thermoguttaceae > CAXXFQ01. The sequence continues at coordinate 640,940 of CAXXFQ010000008.1, forward strand.
TTTTACCGGGGTGTCGACCGGGGCTATGGCGTCACGATTCCCGACCTGCTGTTTTTTGGGATCGCCTTTTACCTGCTGATTCGACGTCCGTATCGACTCGTCTGGTGGCCGTACAACGCGGGGCTTTGGATTCTTCTGATCGCGATTTCGATCGTCTCGCTCTACGGGGCGGGCGTTCCGGCGTACGGTTGGTTTTCGATTCACAAATTGGTCCGATGCCTGGTCCTTTATTGGGTCATGGTCAACGTCGTTCGGACGCGACGCGATATCGTGTTGGTCATTCAGGCGTTTGTGCTGGCGATGATTTGGCAAGGGACCGTGGTGCTTTGGGACAAGTATGTCACGGGGCATGTCGTCAACCGGGCGATGGGCAGCTTCAACCATCCCAACGCGATGGCGATGTATCTGGATCTGATCCTGCCGATCGTCTGGTGCGCGTTGCTCGAAGGGGTACTCCCTCGACGGTGGCGAAAGGCGGCCTTGGTGGCGGTCGGCTTGGCGTTTATAGCAGTGTTGTTTACCAAGTCACGGGCGGCGATCGTCTTGATGCCGGCGATGATGCTGGGCGTGACGTTCCTTTCCGCCACGCGTCAGGTGACCTACCGGAAATTGGGACTGATCGCCACGGCGGCCGCGGCCGGGATGCTGGTTTTCGCCATGGCGATGCCGCGGATTATCGCCCGATTTCAAAAAGCGCCCAAAGAGTCGGCCGAGACTCGCACGTATTTCAACGAAGCGGCCGCAGCGATGGCCCGGGATCGGTGGTTTGGATGCGGTCTGAACCTTTATTCCTGGACGCTCGAAAATACCGACTATTACTGGTACGTCTATCCCGACCGGGTCGACGAACCGGACCCGGAAGCGTTTCGCGAATCGGCGTTGGGCAAGAGCCGTCTTGGAACGGCGCACCATATTTACTACCTGTTTCTCGGCGAGACCGGATGGCCGGGGGCGATCGTTTTTGTCGTTTTCCTTTTGCGATTTTACGGGAAAGCGGTCGTCGGCTTCTTTCGGGCCCGCGATCCGGTCTGTCGCGCGGTGCTGACCGGAATGGTCGGCGGACTGGCCCTGTTGTACCTGCACGGCGTGCTCGAATGGGTTTTTCGTCAGACGCAAACGTTGTATCTGTTTTTTGCCACTACCGGCCTTTTGATGGCCACGCTCCGAATCGAACGACAACCCGATTCTCATGAATAGCATAAATAGCCCGGAAAACCGTCCGGCCACCCAATCTGAAAATCCCGACGCGACGCAAGTTGCCCCGATGCGACTGCCGATCGATCCGGTCACGTTCTTGATCGGGCTTTGGCGGCGTCGGACGTGGTTTCTTGTGGCCGTTTTGGCTTCGTTTGTTTTGGCCATTCTGGTCGCCTTGCAGGTTGGGTCCAAAGTGTATGTGGCTCGTGCGACGTTGTTGTATCAACCGCCGCCGTTGGAAGGGACCGACGAGTTGGGCTACTCGCTCCACACGCTGGTCGATATGGTCAAGTCGCCGGACAATATCGGTCGCATTCGTGAAAAACTCCGGTTGCATGCGACGCTTGGCGCAATCGGCAAATCGTTCAGTGTGGAACTTCGACGGAAAACGACCTTGATCGAGGTCGCCGCAACGTGGGACGATCCTAAGGCGGCCGCCGATATGGCCAACATGCTTTGCGAAACGTTTTTGGGCTCGCTCAGAGAATTGAAGCAGGCTCAACTCAACGCGGAAGCCGACGGGCTGCAGCGTCGCCTCGAGGAGGTTGCCGTGAAGCTTGCCAAGGCCGATTCGGATCTTCAGAACTTCATGACAAAAAACAACCTGATCGATCCGGACAAGGAGGCCGACTGGTATTTTCAGCAGCTTACGTCCCTTAATACCCTTTATGACGAAGCACTGAGCAAGAGCCAGAGTCTCAAGCAGCAGCGGCACGACATTGATCGGATTCTCGACGATCTCAAAAAACGGGCCGCCAAGGAGCAACAGTCCCAGTCATCCCAGATGGAGTCGACCACCGAGGCGAACGTCAAAATTCAACGGCTTCGTGAATTGATCTCTGAAACACGGGACAAGAAAGCGCGCGAGGCCGATTTGCTGGTCCGGGAGGAAGATCTCAAACGGGCCAAAAAACTGTACCAACTCGAAGCGATCTCCAAAAGCGAGTATGAGCGGATTGTCGCCCTTTACAAGCGGGCCAAGGCCCTGGTCGAAGAGTCGCCGGAAATCGTGAGCTGGCAACGACAGATCAAGGAACTCGACAAAGCGGTCGTTCCCCAGTCGGGTGAGCCGACCACGTCGGGAAAACTGCTTCAAGAGATGATGACCAAGGTGTTCGATATCGAGCTGCGTCAAATCGCGATCGATGAAGAGGTTCGCTATCTGGACAAGGCACGCAAGGACGTTCGAAAGCGGCTCGATTTGCTGCCGATGTTTCGTCGCGATTTGGTTGAAAAGAATCGGGCGGTCGGCCTTTTGGAAGAGGAAGATAAAAAAATTCGCGATCAGATTGGCGACGTCGAGCGGAAACTTTCGACTGACGAATTGCCTTTCGAGGTGGTCATGCGGGCCGTCCCGCCGAAATATCCGAAGAAGTCGAATCGGAAATTGCTCTTTTTGGCCACGTTCGTCTTCGGTTGTGGATTCGGGTTCTTTTCGATAATCGGACTGGAATTGAGGGATCGAACGATTCGCTCGACCGGCGATTTGAAAACGCATTTGCCCTCGCCGCTTCAACTGACCGTCCCCGATCCGAAAGGTGGCGTCCCGATCAGTGAAGCCCAGTTCGACGAACGGCTCCGTTTGTTCACCGCCGCCTTGCGCCGCCATTGTCCCGGAGAGCACGCGGTTGTCGTTGTCACTTCGGCGACGCCCGAACCGGGAGTGGACCAGGTCGCGCTGTCGCTGGCGACCACCTTGGAAATGGCCGAGCGGCGGGTCTTGCTGTTTGACGCCCATGTCCGTCAGACCGAGGCTGATCGGGCCGTACCCACGAACGGAACGAATTTTCCTTTTGCCCCGGCCGTCACTTTGGTTCGACCGGCATTGCCGATCGATCGGTTTCTCACCGATACGGGCGTCGGGTTTGATGAGGTCGTCGCACGAACCGATCTGCCCAACCTCGACGTGACCGAACCGCCGTCGGAATCTCTTTTGCCGGAGGTGCTCAAATTGGAGCGGATGCGGTCGTTTTTCGAAATGGCCAAGCGATTCTATTCGCTGATTGTGATCCACGCGCCATCTATCAATGATCGGGTCGAAATCGATTATCTGTCCGAACTGGCCGATGCGGCCGTGTTGGTCGTCTCGGCCGAAAAGAACTCCATTTCGGTCGAGCGGAAAGCGATCAAACGGCTCGAGGAGGCGCGGCTCCCGCTGGCGGCGACCGTCCTTATGGGGGTCAGGAAACCGTATCGGTAGGGCTTTATTCCGCATTTATCGGTTGAACTGATCAAAGCGGTTCCAGATCGCGTTTCCGTTAAGTGTAGCGTTACACCGGCAGTGGGAGAGTTCACCCGTACTTGCTGCAAGCCATACTCTGGGAAACAGTTAAAGATTTCCGCTTTCTTTTGGGCTGCAAGGAACCCCCTCTCCCCCTCATGCGCAAAATGCGCTATGGAAATGCGAAAAGTTTTGCCGACGCGGCCTGGTCGGTTTGCTTAAGGGGATATAATGAAAGTAATATTCCCTCATCTTGGGGAAGACGTTTTTTCTAGTTGTTTCTTTTCTTTTTTGCGTGACAGTCAGGCCAGAAATCGGCCCTTCTAGATAGAGGACCGGTGTGTGGCTTTCCTTTTTTCCTCCGGCTGGAGTATTTTCAAAAGGTTTGTCGTGTCTCGGCGGCTAAAGGGAGATGATCCCATGGTTGCCATGAGGGGAATCGCAGGATCGATTTAGATTTTTCCGCTCTTCCTTCTGTCGCAAAGAAGACACGACACTCCGTGTTGAAACCGCTCTAAAAAGTTGGGGAGGAATCTTCGGATGAAGCAGCCGGGAGTGGATGCCAGTGGAGAGGACGCCCAGGAACTCTGGGCCGCCCGTTGTGGCGACGCCGAGGCGTTGGGACGTCTTTTCATCCGCTATGAAAATTATCTCAAAGTTTTGGCTGCCCCCGAGTTGGGGCGAAGACTTCGAGCCCGGCTTGACGCCTCGGATGTGGTCCAAGAGACCTTTTGCGAGGCGGGCCGGGATTTCGGCCATTTTCGAGGAACCAGCATGCGGGAATTCCTGGGCTGGTTGCGTACGATCCTGGCCAACAACGTTGCCCGCACGATTGAAAAAAATGTACGCGCCGCCAAACGAAACCTTCGCCGAGAAGTCTCGGTGAAAGAACTGGCAGACGCGATGGGCCGTTCGAGCGTCCGGTTGGAATCGATTCTGGCCGACCGGGGTGCCTCGCCCAGCGTCGTGGCCGATCGACAAGACCAAAAAGTCCAGTTGGTCGAGGCGCTCGATCGATTGTCGGACGATTATCGGGAGGTCCTCGTCCGTCGGCACCTCGAAGGGGAGGCGTTCAAACAGATTGCCAAGGAGATGAAGCGGGGGGAAGGAGCCGTCCGGATGTTGTGGCTGCGAGCGTTGGACCGCTTGCGAAAGGAAATGGTTGAAGGAAAAAAGGAGAATCGGTAATGCCCCCGACGACGAGCGACCAGACGAAACTAGCCGATGCACGACTTCTCGCAAAAACCCTCGCCGCTTGAAATGCTCGCCAGCGAAGCGCAATCGCGTCTGGCCGAGATCCTGGCTGCGTATGCGGACGATCTTGAGCAAGGACGACATCCAGACATCGAAGCGATTCTGGCCGCTCATCCCGATCTTGCGGCGCCCCTTCAAGTCCACCTGGTTCAGATCGAGCAACTTCATCTGGCGCTTCAAGATACCGATTCCCCCGAAACGACGAAGGTCGACGGAACTGAACCGAGGGTCCGGGATCTGGGCGACTACCGAATCGAGCGCGAGTTGGGACGCGGTGGGATGGGGGTCGTCTATCTGGCCCTGCAGGTCTCGCTCGGGCGGCCGGTCGCTTTAAAAATTCTTCCGTTTGCTTCCGGGTTGGATCAGAAGCAGATCGACCGGTTTCGTAACGAGGCCCGCGCGGCGGCCCAATTGCATCATCCGAATATCGTGCCCGTCTACGCCGTCGGTTGCGACGAGGGGGTCCACTATTACGCCATGCAATATGTGGACGGTCAGGCTTTGGATACCCTGGCTCACCCGCAAGTCGGCGCGGGAGAAGGGGAAACCGCCTCCTGGTTGGAAGTGTCCCGGGGCGTGTCGAATCGAAGCCTTGATGACGAGAGAAATTCTGTTGAAGCGGAACCTCTCGAAAAACCGATCGAGCCGGCCTATTCCAAGTTGACCCCGTTTGGACCGAGCGATTCGGTCGAATACGCGCGCCGGATCGCGCAGTTGGGGCTCCAGGTTGCCGCGGCGTTGGACCATGCCCACGAGTATGGGATCATTCACCGCGACATCAAACCGTCGAACTTGATCTTGGACCGTCAAGGAAAAGTCTGGGTCACCGATTTTGGTCTGGCCCGATTTCAGGCAAACGCTCAAGTCACCCAAACGGGCGATCTGGTCGGGACGCTTCGGTATATGAGTCCCGAACAGGCGCTCGGGCAAAGTCGAGTGCTCGACGAACGGACCGATATCTACTCGCTGGGGATCACGCTTTACGAACTCTTGGCCCAGCGTCCGGCTTTCCGCGGTTACGATCGAAATCAAATTTTGCATCAGATCGCTCAGCTCGATCCGACGCCGATTCGTCGCGTCAATCCGTCGGTGCCGATCGATTTGGAAACGATTGTCATAAAAGCGATTTCGAAATCGCCTCAGGATCGTTACACGAACTGCCGGGCGTTGGCCGACGATCTGCGACGATTCCTGGCGGGAGAACCGTGTCTGGCTCGCCGCCCCGGAGTGGCCGAACGTGTTTCGCGTTGGACGCGACGGCATCGCGGCGCGGTCCGTTTTGCCGCCGGGCTGGCCATCATGGCGGTCCTCGGTCTTTCGTTGACGACGTTTTTGGTGACGCGTGCCCATCAGCGTCTTGCCCGAGCAAGCGCCGAAATCCAGTCGGTCAATTTCCGATTGGAGGAGGCGCTGGCCGATTCCGAACGAAATCGAAACGAAGCGGCTCGAAATTTCACGCGGGCACAAAACCATTTCCGCCAAGCGCGTCAGGTGCTGGACACGTTCGGCACTCGCTACAGCGAACCGTTGCGGACTATTGCCGGCGCGGAGCCGCTTCGGTTGGCCGTCCTTCGCGATACGTTGCGTTACTACCAAGATTTTATCAAGTATGCCGACGACGATCCGGTTTTTCAACGGGATATGGCGGTGACCTACTCGAAGGTCGGGACGATCCACGACCAGTTGGGGCAACGTGCCGAGTCGTTGGCCGCTTATCGCAAAACCGAGACTATTCTGAATCAATTAGTCGCCCAGCGGCCCGATTCGAAAAAACATCAGGCCGACTTGGCTTTGTGTCAAAACAATATCGGTCTGCTGCTGAGCAAGTTGGGGAAAACGGTCGAAGCCGGTCAAGCGTACCGGTCGGCGTTGGACCTCCAAAAGGGGCTTCATCAAAATGAACCGTCGTCGGACCGTTATCAGGCCGAGTTGGCGTTGACCTACAACAACCGAGGCCTTTTGTCGGCTCAAACCGGTCGGATTGACGAGGCGCAGGTCGCCTTTGGAAGAGCGATTGAGCTTCAACGTGATTTGGTCCGTCGGAACCCTGAGCGATCGGAATTTCTCGGCTCCTTGGCCATCAGTCTGGACAATCAGAGTCGTCTGGAGAGTCGGACCAATCCACTGGCGGCAATCGACGATTGTCGACGAGCGATCGATTTGCAAAAACGGTTGGTGCAGTCGAATCCCGAAGAGCGGAAATACCGCTATGATCTCGCGCTGAGTTACCATAATCTTGGTTCGTTGGAAAATCGTTCGGGCGATTTGCACGCGGCCCGCGATTCGTATTCGCAGGCGATTCAATTGCTTTCGCAACTGACCCACAAAGCGCCTTCGGTGGCGACCTATCGATTTCAACTGGCCGTCACACGAAATAATCTTGGCCAGATCCAAAATACATTGGGCGAACTTGACGCGGCCCGTGAGTCGTTTGAAACGGCGATCGACCATTTGGAGCGTTTCGTCGAAGACCATCCGAACGACCCGAACTATTTGAGCAGTTTGGGCGGGACTCTCAATAACCTGGGGATGACGTTGGAGCGACTGGATCAAAACGGCCAGGCAGTTGGCGTTTATCGCAAGGCGATCGGATACCAGTATCGGGCAATGCAAATTGCGCCGACGATGGCCCGGTTTCGTCTGTTTCTGAACAAGCAGTATTGGAATTACGCGCGTCTTCTTCGAAAACAGAACCAGTTCGAAGAAGCGGGCAAGGTTACCTTGGCTCGAAAACAACTTTGGGCTGATCGCCCCGACCAACTGATCGGCGTGGCGGGAGAATTGGCCATGACGGCGCTGCTTTTGGAACCAAAGATGGAACGATCGGACCGAAAAATTTGCCAATGGCTTTCCGACGAGGCGATCGAAACGGTCGGGCAAGCGATCGACGCCGGATTGAATCCGCGGGAAAAAATTACCGAAAATCGTTACCTGGCCGTCTTGTTAAAAGATCCCCGAATGCGAAATTTGTTGCAACGATTCCGTCTGGAAAAGAAAACGGAAAGTTCGATTCAGTAAGGATGAATTTTTAACCTCAAAGTCGAAACTACACAAACAAGTCCTCCTTCGATTATCCTCAGGTGACCGTCATGAAACGCCAAACTGATCGACGTACCGTTGCACACTCCCGTTCGTTTCGCTCTACCAAGCGTGGGCAAACACCGCGCAGTGTTTCTTTGAAGGTCGAGCTTTTGGAGAGCCGACTGGCGCTTTCGGTCGGCCCGTTTCAACCGGATGTGATTGAGTTGAACCTTTTCGCGCCGGAGGAGTTCGAGGCGATTGCCCGACTGATCGCGCCGGAGCACGAGACGCTTGCCCAAGAAGCGGCGGCGTTTCCGATCGCGTACGATCAGGCAACGACTGCGGCGGATTCGGCGGATTCGATGAATCCGACGCAGTCGGACGGATTTATTCTCTTCGACGCCAATACCCCTGAGGGCGGCCGGATCTGGTTTGCTGCATCGGGACCGGCGATTGAGGCGGACTCCGAGACCTTTTCGACGGTTGTCGACGGTTCCGATTCGGTGGTTTCCGAATTACTTGCTTCGTGGCGACAAACGGACTCCCGGATCGGGGCCGGAAACGATTGGTGGGATTCCCTTTCTTTTCTCCCTTTGCCTATTGGAAGCGAAGGGGAAGGCCTGTTTTCTGATTTGGGCAGTTTTGCGATACTGAGTTTCAGTGAGAATCCCATCTCAAGTTCGCTCTCTTTTGATGGTATGATCGACCATCCCGAGTTCTTTTCGCAAGACGATTGGATTTCAATTATCGATCCCGGAATGCAAAGTAGTTCTTTCACTAACCCAAGCCTCGATAACCTGACGTGGGCCGACTTGGCCGGAGACACGGCTGGTACTGGGGCCGTGAAAATTTCCGGCTTAAACGGCGATCCTCTCTTCTGCCATTACGGAGAGGATCTTTTGTTTTCCACGTTTCTCTTGCGGAAAAATGGTCTGACGCCGATCGATATGGTGGAACAGGGCCCGTTGTCAGCTCCACGGGGTGGCCCTTTTCCCGCGATCGTGGCCGGGCAACAAAGCGAGGCGCGAGGTTCGTCGAACGAAGCGGTCCTTGCTCCTGTGACGTCGAATCTTTTTGGAGAAGATGCTGCCGCCTCAAATACCCATGAAGCCGATCTCGATTATTCCGAGCGGAACGGGGAAGCAGCTTTTTCCATGAACGAACCGACCGTTTCCAGGAATTTGAGGGGCACCGGGGAGGAAGATTCTTACTTGATCGAGTCGCAAGAGGGCGAAATCACGGCCCAAGTTGGCAGCTTTGAGGACTCTGGCGACGTGTCGTTATCGCTGGAGTCTCTCGAGGGAGAGGTCCAACAGGGAGGTTTTATCGACATCACGCTGGCGATGACCGATGCCATTGTTCCGGCCGAAACGCTCGTGACCCAGGTGGAGCCGAGTGCCGCGAATCCGGCCGAGCAAAAGGAGATTGCGATCGAGGCGGCTTGCGACCGGGATTACGCTTTTGAACTGGCGATGGCCGACGGGTTTTCTCAAATGATCGACGAGGCGGGTATCGTGGAATTGCCGTCGTTGGACTCCTGGAGTGAGGGGGAAGGGGGGGCCGAGGCGACCGTCGCGCCGACTCCGGTGAGTCTGCCTGCCGGAAGCCAATCGGGCGAATCGTCGGCCTCCGAGCGGACGAAACAGGCCGGTCACCGCGATCTCTCCCAAAATCAAAGAGAAGACTGGGCTGCGGGCGCGTTCTCGACCGTGATCGTCGGAGCCGCCGCGTTTCGTGTTTGGCAAAAACGACCCAAGGAAGAATCATAAAAAAGGGGAAGTGTTCCTTCCTTGGGGGTTCCTTGTTGTTTGAATCTGAAAGTCGGCCTCTCGATTTTCTTCCAGGATTATCGTAGAATTATCTCTCAATAAAATCAGGTCTCGGTGATTTTGGTGCGTGGGGGGGCCGGTTTCTTTTTTTCCGGTTTTTATGATTCAAAATTTGGGTAAAAGGATGGACGATTCGACCGACGCGGCATGGATCCGGCGGATGCGGCGACCGGGAACCGTCTTGTTGCGAGATGGCAAATCGGCGCGAGAGAGCGGGTGGCTCGTTTACGACGACCCTCGTGAGGTGATCGTCGCCGATCGACCGGAGGAGGTGCTTTCGTCACTGGCCCGAGCCGAAAAGGCGGTTGCCGCCGGTTATGAAGTATGCGGGTTTCTGGCCTATGAAGCGGCCGGCGCTTTGGACGAGGCGATGAAAACCTGCCCGCCCCGGACCGGGTTGCCGTTGGTCTGGTTGGCCGTTTACGAGTCGGGCGAACCGCTGGCCGAACTTCCAAAAATGCCCGGCTCGGATTTCTTTCTCGGCGACTGGACGCTCTCGAAAACGCGGGAAGCATACGAGCGGGATTTTCAAAAGATCAAAGGTTATATCGCCGACGGTGAAACCTATCAGATCAATTACACGCTCCGCCTCGACGCGGCTTTTTCCGGGAGCGCGTACGCTTTTTTTCAAAAGCTGTTCCTGCGGCAACCGACCGCCTACACCACCTGGGTCCATACCGGGCGTCATGTGATCTGCTCGGTCAGCCCGGAACTTTTTTATGAGCAACACGGTCAGTCGCTTGTTTCAAAACCGATGAAAGGGACCCGGCCGACCGACGTCGATCCGGCTCGAAGTCGCCGAAATCGCGAGGCGCTTGTTGCCTCGGAAAAAGATCGAGCGGAAAACACGATGATCGTCGACATGATCCGCAATGATCTGGGGAAAGTCGCCCGATTCGGGACGGTCGAAACGCCGTCGTTGTTTGATATCGAATCGCACCCGACCGTCTGGCAGATGACCTCAACCGTCCGGTGTCAATCGGAGGCCGGTTTCTCCGAGGTCATCAAGGCGCTCTTTCCGTGCGCTTCGGTGACCGGGGCTCCGAAGGTGCGGGCGATGGAAATTATTCGCGAACTCGAACGGACGTCGCGCGGCGTGTATACCGGGGCGATCGGTCGTCTCGGCGGTGACGGGGCCCGATTCAACGTGGCGATTCGAACCGCCTGCCTCGATACCGAGCGTGGTCGGATCGAATACGGCTCCGGCGGCGGGATCGTCTGGGATTCTCAGGCGGAAGAGGAGTATCAAGAGTGCCTCGCCAAGGCGAAGATTGTCACTGAACCGGGCGAGCCGTTTTCGTTGTTGGAGACGATGCTTTACGGCGGTCGACGTTTTTTTCTTCTCGAAGAACATCTTGACCGGTTGGAGGCCTCGGCCCGATTCTTTGGCTTCACGTTTGATCGACGGGAAATCGAAGCAAGGTTGGCAACTTTTGCAAACGAACTTGGGGCTCAGCGAAGCCGAGTTCGACTTCTGCTTGCGAAAGACGGTCAGCCGACGTTCGAATCGTGCTCTTGTGACCGCGCTGAACGGAAAACTTGGAAAGTGACGTTTGCGCCGTGGCCGGTCGATTCGGCGAACCCGTTTCTGATTCACAAAACGACTCGACGCGAAGTCTATGAGCGGGCTTTGGCCGAGTGTCCTGCCTGTGACGACGTGCTGTTGTATAACGAGCGGGGCGAAGTGACCGAATCGACGATTGCCAATTTGGTGGTGGAAAAGGAAGGAAAGCGGTTCACGCCGCCGGTCGAGTCGGGGTTGTTGCCGGGGACGTTTCGACGGCGGCTTTTGCATCGCGGTTGGATGGAATCGAAGCGACTGACGATTCAGGACGTGGTCGAGGCCGATCGGCTCTTCTTGGTCAACTCGGTCCGAGGTGTCATTCCGTTCGAACTGATCGATCGTGGGACCCACTAGAAAAGGGGCCGCCTCGAACCGTGCGGGTGCTTTACTCGATGTCGGCCAATTCAATCTGGGTTTTGACGAACTCGTCACGCAGCTCGAAGAACTTGTCGAGCAGTTTCGGCTCGAAATGCTTTCCGCGTTCTTTGCGCATCAGTTCGAAGCACTTTTCCAACGGGAAGGGCGGTTTATACGGGCGACGGCTGCTGAGCGAATCGAAGACATCGGCGATCGCCGTGATGCGGCCTTCCAGCGGAATGTCCTCCCCGGCCAGCCCCAACGGGTATCCGGTTCCGTCCCAATGCTCGTGGTGGGTCAAGGCGATATTCGAGGCGGTTTTTAAAATGGGTGAGTGACATTCGCCCAGGATCTTTTCGCCGACCCGGGTGTGTGCCTGAAAAAGGTGCCACTGGTCGGGAGTCATCGTTTCGAACGTCCGCTTGCCGTAGTTGCAGTGACGTTGCATGATCTCGATTTCTTCCGGCGTGAGTTTGCCCGGCTTCAGAAGGATCGAGTCCGGGATGCCGATCTTGCCGACGTCGTGCAACAGGGCCGCCTGCTCGTAAAGGGTGGCCGTTTCTTCGTCCAGGCCGATCGCACGCGACAAGATGCCGACATAACGGCCGACCCGGATGACGTGTCGCCCGGTTTCGTTGTCGCGGTATTCCGACGCGCGGGCCAGGCAGTAGATGGCCTCCAATTGCGACGCGACCAGCGCCTGGGTCCGCTCTTGGACCAACTGTTCGAGTTGCTCGGCCTGTTTTTGGAGCGAATCGTGGTGTTCCTTGATTAAAAGGGCGTTGCGAATCCGGGGGATCAGTTCCATCGGCTCGACCGGTTTGCTGAGAAAATCGGTCGCTCCCAGCTCCAAGGCCCGACGCTTCGTTTCGAGTTCGTCCATTGCCGTCAGGATGATGACCGGGATGTGTTTGGTCGCTTCGTGGGCGCGGATTTGCTCCAGGAGGGTCAGCCCACTGATCTGCGGCATCATGATGTCCAACAAGATCACGTCGGGCCGTCGCGCGTGAATCTCGTCGAGCGCGCCGGTCGGATCGGAAAGCCCAAGAAAGTTTTCGTACCCATCGAGTTCCAGGTATTTCCGAACGACCTTGATATTCAGTGGTTGGTCATCGATGATCATGATCAACGACTGCTTGGCCGTCTTCGAGGTGGAGTGATTCGAGGGGGCGTCCAACTGGGTATTCATCATCCGTTCGCCTGGCGATTTGGCTGTTTTTGAAAGTATTTTCACAATACAAATATAGGTCACCAATCGAAAAGAGTGACCCGAGACCGAAGCGGAATCAAGAGAGGGCTCCAACGATTGTAGCTTTTATAGGGAAGGGCCCTTGTGGGCGGTCAAGTGACCGTTTTTCGTTTGGAGTTCGAGAACCCATTTTTAGATAAAAAAAGCCAAGGGGGTATTTTATCGAGCGCCCTTGGCTTTTTCGTGAAGGAGAGGATTGGGATTGAGTGATTTATTTTTCCATAAGGGAATCGGATTTTTCTTCCTCAGACTCGTCGTCCCACTCGCCGTTGTTCCAGCCTTCCTCCTCCTCCTCTTGGCCCTCTTCCCATTCAGTGTCGTCCTCGTCGTATTCGATGTATTCGTATTCGTACTCTTCGTCGCCGGTCTCTTCGCCGCCGGTCTCTTCTTCCACTTCGTCGGCTTCGTCAGATTCGTCGGCGTCCTCTTCCCAAGGCGGCTGCGGTTCGTTTTTGTCGTCCGGCTGCTTTCCGACGCGACGGACCGTTACTTGACGTGGGGTCACGACCACCTCCTCGACCGCTTCTTCTTCCTCCTCGGCCTCTTCCTCTTCCGGTTCGTTTAGGCGGATGGTGTTGCCTCGACGGGCCGGCGTCGAAGGGGGCGGTGGAGAGGCGGAAAACGGGGGCGCTTGGTTTCGATGGCTCGGCGCCGGTCATCACTTCCCAATCTTCGGTACTAATGAGCACCTCGCGGGCTTGCGAGCCGTTGTACGGTCCGACGAATCCGTCTTCGGCCATGAAGTCGATCAACCGGGCCGCCCGTCCGTAGCCGATCCCTAACGATCGTTGCAACAGCGAGACGCTTCCGCGCCGTTCCCGGACCACAATGTCGACCGCCCCCTCGTAAAGCTCGTCGCGGTCGGCAAAGTTGCGCTCGTTTCCGTTTTCGTCCTTGGTCGGCAGGGAGACCAATTCGGTGGCGAATTGGGGCTCGTTCGTTCCTACCGAATCGATCACCAGGTTGATCTCGTCGTCGCTTAGGAAAGTGCCTTGACCGCGAATCAATGAGCTGGTTCCCGGCCACAGGAACAACATGTCGCCGTTGCCCAGGAGTTTGTCGGCTCCCATCTCGTCGAGCACGACGCGGCTATCGACACGGCTGGCCACCTGGAAGGCGACCCGCGCGGGCAAGTTCGACTTGATCAAGCCGGTGATGACATCGACGGTCGGTTTTTGGGTCGCCAGGACCAAGTGGATTCCGACCGCCCGGCTCTTTTGGGCCAAGCGGATGATGTGGCTTTCGACTTCCTTGGGCGCGGTCATCATCAGGTCGGCGATTTCGTCGGCGATGATGACGATAAACGGCATGTGGGCCGGGATCTCGTTACGCTGTTCCTCGTTTTCGATTTCGAGTCGCTGCATCAACTCTTCTTCGCCCAATTGGTTGTAGGCGGTCAAATGTCGGACCCCGGCACGGGCCAGCAGCTGATAACGCTCTTCCATTTTTTCGACCGCCCAGGCCAGAATCGCCTCGGCCTTGCGCATGTCGGTCACGACCGGATGCATCAGGTGCGGAATTTTTTTGTAGGGGGAGAGCTCGACCATTTTCGGGTCGATCATCAACATCCGCACCTCGTCCGGACGCCGGGTCATCAACATCGAGACGATCATCGAGTTGAGACAAACGCTTTTCCCCGTTCCGGTACGTCCGGCAATCAGCAAGTGGGGCATCTGGGCCAAGTCGACGACCATCGAATGGCCCGAGACGTCTTTGCCCATGAAGATCGGAATCTTCATCCGACCCGCTTTGCCTTCGGCTTCTTCGATCACTTCACGAAGACGGACCAAATGACGTTCGGAGTTGGGGATCTCGATCCCCACGGTGTTTTTGCCCGGGATCGGCGCGACGATTCGGACGCTGGGAACCTTCAACGCGATCGCCAAATCGTCGGCCAGCGACGTGACGCGGCTAAGGCGAAGTCCCGCTTCCAACTCGATCTCGAATTGGGCAATCACCGGCCCGGTTTGGATCTCGACGACGCGGACGTTCAGACCGAAATTCCGGAACGTCTGTTCGAGAACCTTTGCTTTGCGCCGGACATCTTTCTCGTGTTCTTCGAAGGCAAACGACTCTTGGGGCAAAAGTAGATCGATCGAAGGCAGCTCGTAATCGGACGGGTCGTTTTTGCTTCCTGCCGCCTCGAGCTGTTCGATGACCTCGTCGCGGTCGGTTTTCTTCGGTTTACGGATCTTCAATTCACGCGCCGGTTTGGTCGATTCGTTTCCTTCCGATTCCTCGGTTTCCTCTTCGTCCACTTCTTCGTCGACGTATTCCCACTCTTCCTCTTCTTCTTCCTCCTCGGCCAGGTCGCGACCGGCAATTTTGACCGCGATATCGTCCTCGTCCAGATCGGTTCGCTTGGCTTTCTTCGAAACTTTGCCCGATTTTTCCAGTTGCATCTGGCGATAAACACGCCCGGCGGTCAGAACGGTTCGTCCGACACCGCGAGCGGGAACGCCGACCGTCCAAGCGAAAAGGCGGACCAAAAGATAGTCGGTCGAGAGAAGGAGCCCGCCTAATATCATGCAAGTAGTCAATATGTAAGCACCGACCGCCGCGCAATGGGTTTCAAGCGTTGCACGACCGATTGCGCCGAGGTAGCCGCCCGATCCGATCACCGGGCCCGGCGACCATTGGGGCGCGGCCATTGCCACAAGCGTCGAAACACCCGCCAGCGACAAGAGCCAACCGGTCAAACGCAACAAGGGCTCGTTGATCTCTCGTCGGGCCAGCAGAAACGCGTCGGCCACCGCCAGCGAAAACAGGAGATAGAACGCTCCAAGCCCGATCGTCTCAAAGAGATGACGCGAGATAAACGCGCCAAACCGACCGCACACGTTGAGCGTCTCGCACGACGGGGGATAGACCAGCGAGCTGGGGGGATCGCTTGCGTGATAGCTCAATAGGGCCCCGCCAAGAAAGATCGTGGCGGCCAAGAGCCCTAAGGCGATCAGGTCGAGCTTTAAATTGCGGTCGTCGAACATGGAAGTCGATGCACATGGTTTTTAGCGTATTTTACTTAAGCGTAGCCGGGTCTCTTCAACCGAGAGGGAAAGGGGAAAATTAAACCCATTTCGCACTCGGCACTCAGGCAAACAGGGGATCTCTCCCCCCATGGCCTTCCGTGACGCCACACTTACATGAAAACCGCTCTGATCATGGCATCGCACGATTTGTCGAAAGGACTATCCCGCGGCCGCGTGCCAAGCAGCGACGGCGCGGAAGTCGATCGACACCCCCCCAGGTGTGCGATGCACGAGTGTTCCAGGGTACGTCCTTACCCTCTCACAAGAATCCTTTCTTCGACTTAGATCGGCCAGACCTTTGGCTGAGGGTCAACTTGAATTTTTTTCGCCGAATGGTTTGCCCGAAGAATCCAGACCGGACGACAATTGCCGACGGAATAACCCAAAGAGTTTTCTTTCCACGGTCAAAAGGGGCGCCTGAAAGGCAAAAAAAACGATCCAGCCGGTTCGATCGTTTTATTTGACAGAACCGATTGGATCGTTATTGGAAACTAAGGGGTACGCCCGGATGTTTTCTTGCGGGGCGTGATTAGCCGAGCCGTTTCTGGGCGTCGGCGACCATCTTTTCAAACAATTTTTGCTGACGGGCCAACTCGTTGACCGGCTGGTCGAGCTTTCCAACGCACTCCATCAAGAGCCAACCGTCGTAGTCCATCTCGACCATCCGATCGACCAGTTTACCAAACGGATATTTGGTGTAATCGAGATTGCGGATATGGGAGGTCGCTCCGAAGCGGTCCTTGAGCAGGTCGAAGTGATACTCGAATCCCTTTCCTCGAAGGTCTTGCGGATTGGAATTCCAGCAGATCCCCACGTTCGGGTCTTTCACCCGATCCATGATCTGTTTCATGATCGTCGGCGGAGCGCACTGGCCGTGGACCTCGAGTCGGATTTGCTGACCGAATTCCCCCGCGAACGCGCCCACTTCATCCAACGAGCGGGCGATCTGGTCGATCGTTTTTTCGTGGTCGACCCCTTTGTGGAAACTGTTCGGCTTGACCTTCACGCCGGTGCTGCCCAGGTCGTGACTGAGACGGACGAAATCTTTGGTCGCTTCGATCGCCTTTTTCAACACCGCCGGGTCGGGGTTGTCGAAACGCTCGTCGCTGCCAAGACCGGCCAAGACGACCGGCGAATCGTCGAATCGCTTTTTGATTTCTTTCCGGGCAGCGGCTGAGAGGTCCCGTTCAACTTTATGAGCATGGGTCGTTCGCGGTTCGATCCCCAAGACGCCCGACGCTTCGAGATTTTTGAAGATCGTGTCGAGATCCCAATCTTGGGCCCATTGGTAGGTGACCAGGCCGAGTCTCATTTTGGAACCCGGTTTTTCCGCGGCCGGGGCCTGTCGGCAAAGAGGGGATCCGACCAAAGAGGTGGCCGCGGCGGCGGTCAGGGTGTGAGATAAAAAGGAACGTCGCGAAAGATTTTTCATGGGAGTTGGTCCTGTGAAGGTTGGGAGAGCGTTTTTAGGAGGGAAAGCAAAAATGCTCAAATCCGATGATTGCTTATTGCTGGTCAGATAACGATCAATCTCCATTATCCTCATTCGGTTCGGTCGGTTCAAGGGGCAAGAATGGCGAGGCTTTTCGGAAAGACTAAAATTTTCCAAAAGACTCCGTGTCGGCCCTTTTTTGTAGATTTTTTCCAGGTTCTGCGGTCAAGTACCCAAAGAAAACTCGCAACGAGCGGCTCGATCGGGATAAATCGAAAACGACGGAGATGGTTTGTCCGTGACGACGCCACCAATACCGGCCGAAGGGGGTTTCGAGCAGGTCGAGCAGGTCTTCACAACCATACAGCGGGGAAGGAAGCCGCTGGACGATCGCAACGGGCAGCCGTCGATTGAAACCGAAGCGGGGCCAAGTGTAATAGCCGTTTTCTCCGTTCCGTCGTCCGGCGATGGTGACGATCCGGTCGAAACCCAATCGGAAAGCGGCCTCGACTTGACGTGTGAAAAGGGTCCGGCCGATTCTCTGTCCGCGGCTTGAGCGTCGCACGAAGAGGGACTCGATGCGAAGGACCAGCAAGGTGCGGAGTCGGAACACACGGCAGACCCCTTGATAGAGTCGATTGTCGATGTCGTAATAATCCATCAGCAGGCCGTGTCGATAAACGCCCATTTCGACAATGGCTTCGCTTCCGGCCCCGGTCAAGGCGGCCCATTCTACGGGGCAGGTATTGGTAGGGAAGAGAGTCCGCGCCACGCTCTGGCAGCGTTCTTTTTCCCCCTGATAAAAGTGGATTTGGGGAGAGGTCGAGGGAGGCAAGATGTCGGACTCAAGAAGAGAAGGCCGGAAGGGCGCATAACTCATATTGAGCGGAAAAGAGGGGGAAAGGGGCCGACGGCCAAGCCAACGTTTCACGGGCGGGGGAATTATAGAGTCGCCTGTGACAGCATGTTGTCACTACGGGGGAGATTTATCGCTAGAAAAAAGGGGCGATGACAAATAGTGTCACCACCGGCGCGGTCACGAGCGGGGCCCCGTTTGTCGTTTTTTCGACGTATTTCTGGCCGGTTTCAATATTCGTGTGGCGTGTTCCTGGTGGACCGAGAGGACAAATGGGAGGAGATCTAACTCGATTCTCTAATTACACTTGTGGTGATTATTGGATTTCTCCCCGGTCGGAGTAAGACACGGCAGACTTTTTGGAAAGGGGCTTTGGAAAGGGACTAAAGACTGGCTTTCAAACCGACGACGCCGAGAACGATCAACCCAATGCTGACAATTTTTAATAGCGTTGCCGGTTCTTTGAAGTAGAAGATGCCGATGAAGGTGACCAAAACCAATCCCAAACCGGCCCAGATCGCGTAGGCGATACTTAAATCGAGCCGTTTCAGTGCCAGTGTCAAACCGACAAAAGACGCGCCGTAGAAGACGAAAATCAAAATCGAGGGCCAGAGACGACTAAAACCATCGGACAATTTCATCGACGTGGTGCCGCAAACCTCTAAAACGATGGCAACGGTCAAATAGACCCATTCTAACATTTCTGTTATCCCATTATAATTTTTGGAACGAATTTTTAATTTGACGTAAGGCTACCTCGCTTTTAGAGAGAGTCTTATTTTTTAGAGTCGGTCCATCTTATTGAAATGCCCAGGTGATTTTTACCCCAAGATTTGGTTATGGAAAAACTAGAAGGTTCTTTTTACGATTATCCGAAATATTACGATCTCCTGTTTGGTTCCGATTGGAAACCGGAGTTCGACTTTTTGAATGGCGTGTTCGAGCGGTTCGTGCGAGGCCGGGTGCAACGTTTGTTCGAGCCGGCCTGCGGGACCGGGCGGTTGCTGATCAAGCTGGCTCAGGCCGGGTACGACGTCTCGGGTTTGGACCTCAACCCGAAGGCGGTCGACTACTGCAACGCCCGCTTGCAACGACACGGTTTTCCCGCGTCGGTCACGGTTGACGATATGGCCGATTTCCGGTTGCGACGCAAGGTGGACGCCGCGTTCAATACGATCAACAGTTTTCGGCATCTGCAGTCCGAACGGGAAGCTCTGGCCCATCTTCAATGTATGGCCGATGCGTTGCGCAAGGGGGGGATTTACGTTCTCGGATTCCATCTGACTCCGCAAGGGACGCCGGTTTGCGAGGAGGAGTCGTGGGTTTCTCGACGGGGAAATCTGGTCGTCGCGTCGCGGATCGCCTCGGCCAATATCGACCGCCGCCGCCGTCGGGAGGAGGCCGAGCTGACGGTCGACATTTTTACGCCCAGTGGGGCCAAGCGGTTGACCGAGATGATGGTCTTTCGGACCTATCAGGCCAAACAGTTTCAAAAATTGCTTCAACAGGTCGAATCGTTAGAGCTTGTGGAAACGTTTGATTTCGCCTATAACATCGACGAACCGGTTCAGATTACCAAGGAAACTGAGGATATCATTTATATCCTCCGAAAAAGATAAGGGGGAGGGAGGCGTAAGGGGCGTTTTTCTTCGAAGACTAATCTTGGGGCTTTTTCAGCGCTTCGATGCACGGGGGGGATCGCGATGGCGGAAAGAGTTCGTGCTTTCAGGGGGCCTTTGAGAAGATGGCGATTACGTAGAATCCATCGAAAAAGACGGCCGCTTTCGATCAAGGAAAGATCGTCTCTTTTCGGGATTATCCGCTTTGGCGCGGGGGTTCCGAAGGGGGGACGCCGCCGTAAGAAAAATCGAGAGGCTGCCGTGGAACCGACTCATTTGAATCAAGAGCCGTCGACTTCGCCGAACCGGGTTGATCATTTTACGCCAACTGATCAGCCCCAACGGGTGTTCGAGGTGGCTTCGCGGTTGTTGGACGCCTATCAGGTCGACGGGGGGACGGTCCATTTGGCCGGGTGTCGAATGGACGACCGGCTTTTTTTACGTTTCTCGGTGGACGAGTCGGGCCGTTGTGTCTCGTTTTATCTGGACGAAGCGGGGGCTCAAGTCGATCCGGCGAAGGTGGACTGTTTGGGGATTGCGAATCTCAAAAAACTTGCCAGGCCGCCCGTGCAGTGTGAGGAGCTGGTCGCCCGGTTGGCCGAGCGTGGTCGGCGGATGGTGGCCCAGTCGTTTCCGCCCAGCGCGCCGCCGGAGAAGATCGAGGTCGTGGCCATCTGGTGCAAGTTCGCCTCGGGGCGGCTTCGTTTCACGATCGGCGAGGAGTCGTTGGACTTGCCGTTTTCCGGTTGGAGTCGGTTGCTCGAAGCGCCGCCGGTCGTTTGTCCGGTGTCTGGTGTCGAGACGTTTCATCTGGCGGCGACCGACGACGGGCGGATCATTGCGGTCGAACAGATTGCCGCGTGTGAGGAGACGGGTCGACGTGTGGCGTCGGAGGAGTTGGTCACTTGCAGCGTTTCGGGGCGTCGTGTGATTGCCGAGCGGACGCACGTTTGTCCGGTGAGCGGCGAGCCGGTTCTGGCCGAGTTGATGGTTGCGTGTTCGGTTTGCGGGGAAGCGGTTTCGCCGAAAGCGATCGAGCAAGGGGTCTGTTTGGCGTGTGGCCGATTGGAGCCGGTCGGGCGTGACGATCCGCGTCGGGTGCGTTTGGTTGAGAAATACCCGTCGCTTGGTCCGTGGCGGAAGTGGCAGATGGCCGAGACGGCGTCGGTTTGGATTGTCGGGCTGGCCGGTTGGACGAAGCGGGTTCGGATGGTGTTGGACCGGGAGACGTTGGAGCCGAAGCGGGTAGTGGTGCGGCCGTATTTGAAGGGGAGTTGGACGCCAGTAGAGCCCAAAGAAATCAATATACAATAAAAAACAAAGAAAGAGGGATCGCGAAGCGATCCCGGTCCAAAAAGTTTTTGAAGGGGAGCATGAGGGGAAACCATTTTCAAAATGTTTCCCTTCATTTAGAAAAAACAGGTGACGGCAAAGCCGTCACACCTTCTCTTCCTTCTTTCACTCCGAGCATTATTACAGATTCGAGAAATGTTCCCGAACGGTAAACTCTCGGATCTGTCGCGACTTCGGTTCAAAGACCCGAATCTTAATCTGAATTCCCTCAAGCGGCACGGCATACGGCGGAACGGTTTGAGTATGGCTATTCGGATCAATGACGGTGTTAATATATTCATCCCGATCAAACTGCGTCGACCCGGTATCGTAGACGAATCCTTGGAGATATCGCAAGCGATCAGGATACGTTGTAGCCAGGGTGTCATCTGGTTCGAAAGGCCGTAAGCCCGAAGATCCTTCCGGAGCCTCGGAAAAGGAGGATACCCAGTTGGGAGCAGCTTTCGGGAGTCGATTCGATTGGCGATAGGGGGAAGCATTATAGCCAAGGTCGACGTAGGCGCCTCGGCTGATAACGGTTGGGCTACCGCTGATGACAGCTTCAAAATAGGCCGGGTCTCCGGGGGAGACAACCAGTTCGGGTGTGCCGGGATCGCTGTCATGATCATAGGAAATCACCACCGCTTCGGGGTCCCAGACTTTGATGTCGAAGCCGATCACGTTGTCGAGGATGACATCTTCGCCGACGCGGGGCCCCTCGCGATAATCGGTTAAGCAGCCGGTCGACGGCTCAGTTTCATTGTAGGGAACCGGTTCGTTCCACGCGTCGAATTTCCCGTCAAGGGCGGATGAGACGATTTCATTTGGCGTTAAGGTAACTAGAGGGAGCTGGCGGCCATCTTTGATCTGTTCATCGGTGGTCCAATCAACGTGGGACATTTCCTGAAGCAGTGGCATCCCGAGAAATTGCCAATGACAGCCTGGAAAAGGCTTTAGGTAACCCGAGATGCATCTTGAATAGGGATGGTAAGGGTATTGCTGAGCCCAAATCGGATGTGTATTTCGAGATTGGAAATAGGGCGAATGGGCGAATCGGTTTTCTCGTTTGGTCAGATCGGCGAGCGAGTTGGGGACATAACGCCAAGGGTTGTCTTCGGCGTGAACCGAGATATCAAAGTTGTTGTAAAAACCTCGATCTTCGGCATCTAAGCTGGCTAAGTGAGTTCCATTGAGGTAGGAAAATGTCCATTTGTCAGTGTGGTAATTGGCGGGTTTTTGAGCGTCGGCTCGTAGATCCGGTTCCAGCCCCGGAGTGATTAGCATGACACGGCGATACAAGGTTCGACCACGGACGAACCAGACGACCTCGGCAAGATTGGATTCGACTTCAGTCTTGATTACACTATTGGGCATTTTCACATACGCCCGGCCTAAAAACGGTTCGGTCTTGCTTCGGGTGGTGAACATGAGGATGTCGTCGACATCGATTACCGAGGTGTCCTGAACGGGGTTATCGGGATCGTCGGTGTTGACGGCGGGCCAGTTGGGATTGAGGCCGTTGACGGTAGTGTCGGGGTTTTCCAGCGGGAGAACCGGGCCCATGGGGCCTTCGATGATCTCGAAGTATCCCTCGTTGTTTTCGGGGCTGGCCGGAGGGGTCATGGTGCAGGTGGACCCTTGGATATCCTCTCGCAGTCGGTTGGCGACGGTGCGCAATCGATCGTGAAGTCCTAAGAGGGCTCGCGACTCGCCGACGCTGTTTCCGACGACGCCAAAAATCTGGACGACCGCTGCCATGAGCATCATCGTCAGGACGACACTCGTCAGCAGTTCGACCAGCGAGTAACCAGGACGACGGTTAAACGAGGAGAATTCCGGTTTCGGCAAGAACATCATGCAATCATTACTCCAGTCGATCGAACGTCTGAGCGGCCCGATTCTTTCACGCATGAGGGGGACCATTTTCCCCTCGAGTCATGCGGACCACCGGCAACGGCTTGGCTCTTTGGATTATAGGATATATACAACCCAGAAGAGGGGCCAACCGATCGATCAAGTGCCTCTTTCTACGCAAAAAGCGTTTCCTATCTTTCCATTCGACTCGGATTTGTCAAAATTGTCAACAATTAAATTATCGAATAGTCTCAAAGAGGGGTGGAGTTAGTTAGCTAAATACCCCAAATTAACGAATTGAGCCTAATCCTTCCGAGGTGCATGATCTGAAAAATACGAAAAACTCTGCCCGCTTGCCGGTTGAAGCCCGATACCAGACCAGAGTATATTGAAGGGTTTTCACTGAGAAGATATTAATACGCCTTCGAAAACTGGCCCAAAATTCGCTCCGACGCAATAGGAAATAGGGGTGATTGGTAAAATGGGTTACTTTGAGGGCGGTCGACGTATTTCGTATTTTAACCAAAAAAGGATGTCCTGATGGCCGACTTGATTCACGCTCACGGGGGGCTCACCGAACCGGTAAATCGTATGATCGCTCCTGAGGCGGTTGAAGAAACCCTCGCGCGGGCCCAAAACCTGCCGAAAATTCCCGTCTCCGATGCCGACGCCTCGACGGTCTATCGGTTTGGCGACGGGGCGCTGAGCCCGCTGACCGGTCCGATGGATTCGGCCACTTATAACCGGGTGCTCGAAGAAAAGGTGATCGAGTACGGCGGGAAAAAGTACGCGTGGACGATTCCGATTTCGCTGCCCGTGACGGCCGAGGTGGCCGGAACCCTCACGGCGGGCAAGGAAGCGGCCCTGGTCAATTCCCGCGGCGAGACGATCGGCGTGATCAAGGTCAGTGACGTTTTTGAGTGGGATAAGAAAAAATATCTCGAGAAGGTCTACGGGACCGACCGAACCGACCATCCGGGTGCCGACATGGTCTTCAATGGCGATTCGGACAAAACTCATCTGGTCGGCGGGGAAGTCCAGGTTGTTGAACCGACGAAAAACCCCAATTTCGGTCACCATGTCCTCACGCCGCGCGAAGTCCGCAAGCTTCTGGCCGAGAAGGGCTGGGAACGGGTCGTCGCGTTCCAGACCCGCAACCCGCTGCACCGGGCCCACGAATACGCGTTGGTTTACGGGCTGGAAAGCCTGTTGAAAGCCGGTCATAACGCGGCCGCCTGCTTGAACCCGCTGATCGGCGAGACGAAAAGTGACGACGTCAGCGCCGAGGTCCGGATGCGAACCTATCAGAAGCTGATCGACGATCGGGCCTTGGGCCAGGGGGACAGCGATCCGGAACTGTGGGGCTCGCGCGATGAAGCGGTGCCCGACCGGGTCATGCTCTTGGGGCTGGATATCAAGATGTTCTACGGTGGGCCGTCCGAAGCGGTCATGCACGCGATCTATCGTCAGAACTTCGGCTTCACCGACATTGTTATCGGTCGTAAGCACGCCGACGCGCCGTACCACGACGGTTCGGCCATCTGGGGCGACTTCGACGCGCAAGAGATCTTCAATAACCTCGATGGCGAGTTGGCGATCAATCCGTTGAACGTCGGGTTTGCCGCCTATTACGAATCGCTCGGACGGGTCGATTTAATGGAGAACCATCCGGACGAGAAGCCGGTCTTTATCTCCGGGAAGCAGGTCCGTGCCACCCTGATGGAGGGTGAAGAGGTCGACCCGCGGATCATGCGGAAGAGCACTTCCCAGATTTTGGTCGAAGCGATGGCCCAAAAGGCTTCTTGATATTGGCATACATTGATCGTTGCACAGCCGTAAATGCGCCTGAGCCAGGCGGATTTGCTAAATTTTCCGGCATGGAAAGTTTCCTTGGCAATGCAACCTTCATTAAAAACGCCAATGACAAAACCCCGGGGCGATGCGAGTGTCGCGTGTTTTTGTGCGTCGCCCCGTTTTTATCCTTTTTCGATTGCTCCTGACAGGACGCACAAGAGATGAACCAGCGCCAAATTCTCGTGACCAGTGCGTTGCCCTATGCCAATGGGCCGATCCATATCGGACACCTGGTCGAGTACCTTCAGACCGATATCTGGACCCGTTTCCAGAAGCTTCGCGGGCATCGGTGCATTTATATCTGTGCCGACGACACCCACGGCACGGCGATCATGATCGGGGCCCATAAACAGGGAATCACCGAAGAGGAACTGATCGATCGGATGCAAAAGGCCCACCTGGCCGACTTCGAAGGGTTCGATATCGAGTTCGATAACTACGGAAGCACCAACAGTCCGGAAAACCGCGAGTTTTGTGCGGAGATCTGGGCCGCGTTTCGTAAAAACGATCTAGTCTTCGAGAAAGAGGTGGTCCAGCTTTTCGATCCCGTAGAAGGGACCTTTTTGGCCGACCGCCAGGTGAAGGGGACCTGTCCGAAATGTTCGGCTGAGAACCAGTACGGCGACAACTGCGACAAGTGCGGGGCCCATTACACCCCGGCCGAACTGATCGATCCGACCAGCTCTTTCAGCGGAGCGACCCCCGAGACGCGGAAGGCGGACCATCTGTTTGTCCATCTGGAGAAGCTGCACGAGTTTCTTAACGAGTGGTCCCAGTCGGACGAACACCTTCAGCCGGAGGTGGCCAACTACTTGAAAGGCCATTTCCTGCACGAGCCGCTTCGCGATTGGGACATCTCACGACCGGCGCCCTATTTCGGGTTCGAGATCCCCGATTCGCCGGGCAACTACTGGTACGTCTGGTTCGACGCGCCGATCGGCTATTTGGCGTCGACCCGTCAGTGGTGCCAGCGGCACGGCGAGACGTTCGACGATTGGTGGCGGAGCGACCAGACCGAAATCCACCACTTTATCGGCAAGGATATCACCTATTTCCACACGCTCTTCTGGCCGGCGATGCTCAAGACGGCCGAGTTCAATCTGCCCGAGAAGGTCCACATCCACGGCTTTTTGACCGTCGGCGGCGAGAAGATGTCCAAGAGCAAAGGGACGTTCGTTCGGGCGTCGACCTATCTGGAACATCTGAACCCGTCCTACTTGCGGTATTATTATGCCTCGAAGCTGACCGCCCGGGTCGATGACCTCGACTTGAACCTCGACGAGCTGGTCACGAAGGTCAACACCGACCTGGTCGGCAAGGTGGTCAACCTGGCCAGCCGGACGGCCAAGTTCGTCGCGAAAACCGGCCTCGCCACCGAATACCCGGATGACGGGGGCCTTTTCCAACAAGCGGCCGACGACGGTCAGAAGATCGCCCGTGCGTACGAGGCGTGCGACTACAACAAGGCGATGCGGTTTATCATGGCGGCCGCCGATCGGGCCAACCAGTATGTCGAGCATGCCCAGCCGTGGGTGTTGCGGAAAGATCCGGATCAGGCCGATCGGTTGCAACAGGTTTGCACCGTCGGGTTGAATTTGTTCCGGCAGATCGCCATCTATTTGGCGCCGGTCTTGCCGACGCTGGCCCGGCAAACGGTCGAGTTGCTCGGCGCGCCGATCGAGAGTTGGGACCAGTCGCAGTCGCCCCTTTTGGGCACCGCGGTCAATAAGTTTAAACATATGATGAAACGTGTAGAAAAGGAACAGGTCGAAGCGATGGTTGCCGAGAGTATCGAACCGGAAAACAATGAGAACGAACCCCAGGATCAATCGGGCGATTCGGCCGAGCCGCTGGCGAACGAACCGTTGGCCGAAACCTGCTCGTTCGACGATTTTGTGAAGGTCGATCTTCGGGTGGCCCGGATCGTCGAAGCCAACGAGGTGCCCGAGGCGAACAAGCTGTTGCAGTTGACCTTGAGTCTCGGCGGCGACAAACGGTTGAACGTTTTCGCCGGAATCAAGTCGGCCTACAAGCCGGAAGATTTGGTCGGCCGTTTGGTCGTGTGCGTGGCCAATCTCGCGCCGCGCAAGATGCGTTTCGGGCTGAGCGAGGGAATGGTTGTCGCCGCGGGAGCCGGAGGGAAAGAGATCTTCCTGCTTTCGCCCGACGAAGGGGCCTTGCCGGGACATCGGGTTCATTAAGCCGTTTCTCCTTGATTTCGATTTGCAAAACAAAAGCAGTGGCCCCGTGATTCCGGACATTTCCAGGAATGGGGGTCACTGTTTTTACGTTCATTCATGTCCTTTTGTAGCGGGAGGCATACGTTCATAAAGTGGATAAATATCTTGAATCAGCGGGGACATCCATAAGCGATGATGAAGAAATTTCGTGAAATCTTCGACCTGGAAGGTTCGGGCCGATTGCTGCTTTATAGTGTCGTTGTCGGCGTGATCGCCGGGCTCGGCGCGGCCGGTTTCTTCTCGCTCCTCGAAGTGGTTCAAGGGTACGCCCTGGGCGATTTGATGGGGTACGTTCCCCCGGCATCGGAGAGCAAGGGCGGGGTCCCTCTGGAGGAACCGTCGCCGGAGGAGATGCGCGAGCCGATGCCGGATCAGGTGAAGCTGCCTCAAAACTTTTGGCTTTGCCTATTGATCCCGACTTCCGGCGGGCTGATTGTCGGCTGGTTGGTCTTTCGTTTCGCTCCGGAGGCCGAAGGGCACGGAACCGACGGGGTTATCCGCGCGTTTCACAGCGATAAAGGAATTATCCGAGCGCGGGTTCCGATCATCAAAGCGATCGCCAGTGCCATCACGATCGGAACCGGAGGTTCGGCCGGTCGGGAAGGGCCGATCGCGCAAATTGGCGCGGGGTTCGGCTCGTTTCTGGCGACCAAGCTCAGGCTCAGCGATCATGAGCGGCGGATGCTGTTGATGGCCGGCGCGGCCGGGGGAATCTCGGCCATGTTCCACGCTCCCGTAGGCGGTTCGCTCTTCGCGGTCGAGGTGCTCTATTCCAGCACGGCGTTTGAATTCGCGGCGGTCGTGCCGTGCGTTTGCGCCTCGGTGGTGGCGTACACGGTTTTCAACGGGATCTTCGGTCTCGAAGCGGCCTTTCAAGCGCCCCAAGACGTTTCGTTCGCCGGATTGCCCGATTTGCCTTTCTACCTGATTTTCGCAGTACTTTGTGCCGTTTTGGGATTCTTTTACGTGAGCGTTTTTTATGGCATTCGCGATCATTTCTTCCGAAAGTTGCCGATCCCCAAAATGTTTCTCCCGGCCATCGGCGGGTTGATGTTGGGGGTGCTCATTTACTTTCGACCGGAAGTGATGTCTGGCGGGTACGGCTGGATTCAAAAGGCGCTTGACGGCGCGCCGGAGATGACCCTTCAGTTCATGGCGACCTTGGCGGTGCTGAAGATCATTGCCACGTCGTTTACCATTTCCTCCGGCGGAAGCGGCGGGGTCTTTGCGCCGTCGTTGTTTATCGGAGCGATGCTCGGTGGCGCGTTTGGGTTGGCCTGTAACCATTACTTCCCCAGTTTGGTCCCGGATCCGAGAGCCTTTGTGCTGATCGGGATGGGCGGCTTCTTCGCCGGGGTGGCCAAGGTCCCGCTGACCGCGTTGATCATGGTCTCCGAGATGAGCAGTTCGTACAGTCTGCTGGTACCGCTGATGATCGTCAGCGTGATCCACGTGGCGATCATATCCCAACGGTGGACGCTTTACCAAGAACAAGTTCCCTCGCCGTTGGATAGTCCGGCCCATTTGGGCGAATTCGTCGTCGACGTCTTGGCCGGAATGCGGGTCCGCGAGATTTACACTCCATCGCGCCCGGCGATGCTGATCCCGGAAAAAACGCCCTTGCCGGAAGTGCTTCGGCAGGTGGCCCACTCGAACGAGTCCTATTTTCCCGTGGTCGACGACGACGGGCTGCTGACGGGAATCTTTTCGCTTCACGATATCCGCGCGATGCTAGTGGGCGATTCGGCCGGAGCACTGATCCTGGCATCCGATCTGGCACGGTCGCCTGTCGCGACGGTCGTTCCGAACGACAACCTTCACGACGCGCTGAGGATCTATGCCCAGAAACAGATCATGGAAATCCCGGTCGTCGAACCGGAGGAACCGCGGCGGGTCATTTGCATGCTGCCCCGTGGCGACGTGATCGCCGCCTACGACCGTGAGATCGCCAAACACCAGCGGGCGATGGTCTGATTTGGCTCATGTCGATAGAAAGAGTAAAAAGCAAGAAAAGAAGCGGTTCTAAAACGGGTCGCTTCTTTTTTTGTTCTTCTGAAAATCTTAGTCGCCCAACTCGTCGCGAGTTTTCACGAACGCCCGGATCGCCGCGTCCAGATCGGCTGGAGAATGGGCGGCCGAAATTTGCACCCGGATGCGAGCCTTCCCCTTCGGGACGACCGGATAGCTGAAACCCACGACGTAAATTCCCTCGTCCAACATCCGTGCGGCCATTTCGGTCGCACGCCGCGCGTCGCCGAGCAGGATCGGACAGATCGGATGGTCTCCGTCGGGGATCTCAAAACCTTCGGCCTTCATCCGGTCACGGAAGTAACGGGTATTCTCGGCCAGCCGGTCGCGCAGTTCGGTCGAACCTTCCAACAGGTCAAGGACCTCAAGCGTCGTCGCGACGATGACCGGGGCGACACTGTTGGAAAACAGGTACGGCCGACTTCGCTGTCGAAGCAACTCGATCACCTCACGCCGCCCGCTGGTGAACCCGCCCGACGCGCCGCCGAGCGCTTTGCCCAACGTGCTGGTGATGATATCGACCCGTCCGGCGACGCCATGATACTCGGCCGTTCCGCGTCCGGTCGGACCGAAGAAGCCGGTTGCGTGCGAGTCGTCGACCATGACGGCCGCGTCATACCGGTCGGCCAAGTCGCAGATCTCCGGCAGCCGGGCCACGGTCCCGTCCATCGAAAAGACCCCGTCGGTGGCGATCAGTCGCAACCGGGCGTCGGCCGCCTCGCGAAGTTTCGCTTCCAGATCGGCCATATCATTGTTTCGATATCGAAAACGGCGTGCCTTGCAGAGTCGAACGCCGTCGATGATGCTGGCGTGGTTGAGCTCGTCGCTGATGATCGCGTCTTCAGCCCCGAGGATCGTCTCGAACAGCCCGCCGTTGGCGTCGAAACAGGAACTGTAGAGGATCGTCTCTTCCGTCCCCAGGAACGACGAGATCCGCGATTCGAGCGTTTTGTGGATCGTCTGCGTGCCGCAAATAAACCGAACGCTACTGAGACCAAAACCCCAAAGTTTCAGGTTCTCGCAGGCCGCTTCGATCAGTCGCTCATCGCCCGAAAGGCCCAGGTAGTTGTTCGCACAGAAGTTGATCACCTCGCGGCCCTCGCCGACGGCGATCCGTGCCCCCTGCGGCGTGGTGATCTGGCGTTCGTCCTTGTAAAGCCCGCTTTGACGGATCTCGTCGAGCTGTTCTTGGATCACTTTTTGAAACGAATCGAACATGGGAGACCGTTCGGGTTGGGGGGTGTATCGAAAGGGTTTTGGAAAACGTTTGAATGCTAATCTAACAAATTGAACGCGCAAAAAAAGCCCCCGTGGAGTGGGGAACTCTTGGGGGGCTGTTGGTTTTTTGAATGTGGGGAGGGCTGTGGTGGGTGGGTAGGAGTTGGAACGTGGGAAAGGAAAAGGAGTGACGGCTGCGCCGTCGCACAGTATTTTTTTGAATGAAAGGGGACATTTTGAAAATTGTCCCCTCTCAAACTCTTCCCTCAAAAACTTTTTGGACCGGGATTGCTGCGCAATCCCTCTTTTGCTTTTGTTCTTTTTTGTTTTTATAACAACTTTCTTAACACCGTCTGCAAAATTCCGCCGTTTCGATAATACTCCAACTCCACCGGCGTATCGATCCGAACCTTCACGTCAAACGTGCTGTAACTCCCGTCGTCCCGAGACGCTTTGACCGTCAACGTCGCGCCGGGTTTGAGGTCCTCGTCAAGCCCCTGGATATCGAACGTCTCCTCGCCGGTCAGGCCGAGCGACTGCCACGTGAGCGGCTTCTCGAATTCCAGCGGCAGAACGCCCATCCCGACCAGGTTACTGCGGTGAATCCGCTCGTAGCTCGAAGCGATCACCGCCCGGACACCCAAAAGGAAAGTTCCCTTGGCGGCCCAGTCGCGACTGCTTCCGGTCCCGTATTCGGCGCCGGCCAGGACCACCAGCGGTGTGTTTTGCTCACGGTACGCGATTGCCGCATCGTAGACCGGCATGACATCGCCGTCGGGCAACAGTCGGGTGACGCCCCCTTCGGTTCCGGGAGCCAGTTGGTTGCGGATTCGGATGTTGGCGAACGTGCCGCGGGTCATGACCCGGTCGTTGCCGCGTCGGGAACCGTAGCTGTTGAAGTCGACCGGCCCGATTCCCTTCGACTGGAGATATTCCCCGGCCGGGCCGTTCGGGGCGATCGCTCCGGCGGGCGAGATGTGGTCGGTCGTGACCGAATCGCCCAGGGCCAAGAGGACACGGGCCCCTTCGATCGGCTGAATCGGCTGAACCTCGCGCGGCAGGTCGACCAGAAACGGCGGCTCTTGAATGTAGGTGCTTTTTTCGTTCCAGTCGAACAGTTCGCTCTCGCCGACCGGGATCTCGTTCCAAAGCGGGTTGGCTTCGAAGACGTTGCCGTATTGCTGGCGGAACATCTCGGGTTGGACCGCGTCTTGCAAAAGGGTGTCGATCTCCTCGTTTGTCGGCCAGATCTCGCTCAACATGACCGGTTTCCCCTCGGCGTCGGTCCCGACGGGCTCGGTCGTCAGATCGATATCGGTTGTTCCGGCCAGGGCGTAGGCCACGACCAGCGGCGGGCTGGCCAGGTAGTTGGCTTTCACCAGCGGGTTGACGCGGCCTTCGAAGTTCCGGTTTCCGCTCAACACCGACGTGGCGACCAAGTCCCCTTCGCCAATCGCGTCGGCGACCGGTTCGGGCAGCGGGCCACTGTTGCCGATGCAGGTCAGGCAGCCGTAGCCGACCGTGTCGAAGCCCAGTTGATTCAGCGGCTCGGTCAATCCGGCCTGGTCGAGGTAGTCGGTCACGACGCGCGACCCGGGGCCGAGGCTCGTCTTGACATGCGGCGCCACTTGGAGACCGCGCTCGACCGCTTTTTTCGCGACCAGACCGGCCGCCAGCATGACGCTCGGGTTGCTCGTGTTCGTGCAGCTGGTGATCGAGGCGATCGCGACGGCGCCGTGGCCGATTTCGTACGAGCCGTCGTCGGTTTTGACCGTGCCGGTTCGCTTCAGGGCCTCGTCGTCCAGGGCGAAGCCACGTTGGTCGACCGGCCCGCGCAACGTTTGGGCGAAGGCCCGCTTCATGTCCGACAGGGCGATCCGGTCTTGCGGCCGTTTCGGACCGGCCAGAGCGGGCTCGATCGTGCCCAAATCGAGCGTGAGGACCTTCGTGTACTCGGGTGTCGGGGCGTCGTCGGCACGGAACAGTTTTTGTTCCTTGGTGAACCGTTCGAGCAGTTCGACCTCCTCGTCGGTCCGGCCGGTCTGACGCAGATAGGCCAACGTCTCGTCGTCGACCGGGAAGAAGCCCAACGTCGCGCCGTATTCGGGCCCCATGTTGGCGACCGTTGCCCGGTCGGCCAGCGTCATGTTGCGGACCCCTTCGCCGAAATACTCGACGAACTTGCCGACGACTCCTTCCTCGCGGAGCATTTCGACAACCCGCAAGACCAGGTCGGTCGCCGTGACGCCTGCGGGCAGTTGGCCGGTCATTTCGAAGCCGACCACCTCGGGCATGAGCATGTAGAGCGGCTGGCCGAGCATCATCCCTTCGGCCTCGATCCCGCCGACGCCCCAGCCGACCACGCCGAGACCGTTGATCATCGTCGTGTGGCTGTCGGTGCCGACCAGCGAATCGGGCAGCGCGATCGGACGTCCGGTCTCGTCTTCGCGGACGAAAACGCCCTTGGCCAGGTATTCGAGGTTCACTTGGTGGATGATCCCGACGGCCGGTGGTACGACGCGGAAGTTGTCGAACCCCTTTTGGGCCCATCGTAACAGCTCGTATCGTTCGTGGTTTCGCTTGAATTCCAGCTCGACGTTTTTCTCGGCCGCGTCCGCCGTGGCGAAGTAGTCGGTCTGGACCGAGTGGTCGACGATCAGGTCGGCCGGGATCAGCGGGTTGATCTTGCTCGGGTCGCCGCCAAGTCGGTCCATCGCCGTCCGCATCGCCGCCAGGTCGACCACGGCCGGAACGCCGGTGAAGTCTTGCAAGACGACCCGCGCGGGCATGAACGGGATTTCGGTCGGCTCGAACCCGTCGGCGCTCCAGGCGGCCAGATTCTTCACGTCCTCTTCACGTACCTTGAAACCGTCGCAGTTACGCAGTGCCGATTCCAACAGGACGCGAATCGAATAGGGCAGCCGGTCGATTTTCGTCAGCCCGGCCTCTTCGAGCTTCGTGAGGCGGTAGAGGCCGATTTCGCGCGAACCGGCTTCAAACGTGTCGTAAGCGCCAAACGAATCGAGGGGGTGAGGTGTGCTTGCCATAAGAAAAAAGTCTCCTTGAAAACAATATTTATTGAGCTGCAGGCTGCCGTTTTCATAAACGGGGCCTCTGAGGCGGTTTTCCGGATAAAAGGGGCCATTTTAACCCAATTCGTCCGATTCCGAAACGCCCTCGATCCCCAACTCGTGCCACGGCCGCCCGACCGGCGCGGTAATTTGGACCGGTTCTTTGGTCATCGGGTGCAAAAACGAGAGGGTTCGGGCGTGCAGGGCGATCCCGCGCTGCCGGAGATCGTCCGGTTGGGGGCCGAACGGCACGGTCGAGCCGTATTGGGCGTCCCCTAAAATGGGGTATCCGCGTGAGGCCGCCTGGACCCGAATCTGGTGGGTTCGGCCGGTTTTCAGCTCGATTTCAAGCCATGTCCCCCAGTCGAACCGCCCGATCACCCGGTAATGGAGCACGGCATGTTTGCCTTGCGGGTGGAAATCGTCGACCACCTCGACATGCGCCTGACCGGGGATTTTGTACAAAAAGTCCTCCCAGATCCCCTCGTCCGTTTCGACCTGGCCGGAGACACAGCCCCAATAGGTTTTTCCGACGTGGCGACGTTCGAACTGCTGCGACAACCGGCGAGCGGCCCGGATGTGGCGTGCGAAGACCAACGCCCCGGACGACGGCCGGTCGAGCCGATGGGGGACACCCAGGTAGACCCCTCCTTCTTTTCGGCCCAGCCGCGCTTTGACAAACCGCTTGATCCGCCACTCGAGGCTGTCGATTCCCAGCGGCGCTTGCGTCGGCAGTCCGGGCGGCTTGTTGACCACCAGACACGGCCCTTCTTCATAAAGGATATCGAATCCGTACGGTTTTTCCGGATGCTCCATCGGTTGGCAGACTCCTGGTTTCTTTTGCTTTTATTGGGTCGCTACTTTTCGGTCCATCTCTGTAGCGTCCACACCGGCGACGTGGCCGAGCGGAATAGACCGTAATTGATGACGTCGTACTCCTTGCCCGGCGGGGGACCTTGTTTCGGACCGACTTGAAAATGGCCCGGCCCGGCGATTCCTCGGAGGCGTCCCGTGTGGTGGGGGCCCAACGTGTTTTTCAGGGTGCCCACGACGACGACCGTCACTCGGTTTCGCCCCGGGTGAAGCCACTCGGTCACGTCCAGTTGGCCCGGGCTCTGATGAAGGTAGCCGACCGTTTGGTCGTTGACCAGGACCTTGGCGACACTTCCGAACCAATCGGGAACCGAGACGGTATACTTGACCTTTTGTTTTGGTGAAGTGGCTTCGATCTTGAACGATTGGCTATAGGCGACTCCCGAGGCGTAAAACGGCATCCCCTGCTCGGCCCAACCGGCGTCGGGTCGGTCCGGCTGATCGTGTTTTTCCCCTTCGTGAAGTCCGACCTCCAGCGGCACCGGCGGCACGACGACAAAACCGGATTCAGCCCCGACCAGCGAGAAATCGCCCAGCAAGTAGGCCGCTTCCAGCTCGTGCCAGATCGTCATCTCCGCGGCCGTCAGCGTGACTCGGTTTTCCCCGGTTTGTATGGTGTTGGTCAGGTCGAGCACGCCGAACGATTTATCCAACCACCATTGGCCCTTTTCGGCGTGGACCTTCTGGCCGTTGCAGGTGATTTCGTACAAGTCGGGCCGTTCGACGACCAATCGGAGCGGGCCGGAGAGTTTTTCGCGAATCGTAAAACGGTACGTCGCCGAAAAACCACTGTCGGCCGGAAAGGTCTTTTTGATCAACTCGTCGCGGAACTGGACCGCACAGTCCCACGGGTTGGCCGGGATGCCGTGTTTTTCCCAGATCCAACGGTTGGCCACGTAGGTGTACTGCTTCGAGCGGGTCTCGTCGCCAACCGTGACGTCGACGAAATCCAGCGTCAGGACGTTCGGCGCGAGGCGGGCCACGTCGACGTTGCCTTCGGGTTGAACCGGATGGGCGACCAACTCGGGATTTTTTGTTAGGGCCTTTTCGGCAACGGGCTCGTCCGAGAGAAAAAAGAGCCGACTCTCGCTTGGCCGAAGGGAGCATTGCCATGAATCGGACACCGCAAACGGTTTTTCTTGTTGCGTCCTGTCCTCAGACACGGCAAACGGTTTTCCCGTTGTTCCGTCTTCCGGCGACCAGCGTCGGGCCGTCTTCCGGTCGGATCGGATTCGGACCTCGGCCGTTTGATCGCCCGAGTTGATCAGGAATAAAAGTTCGCCGTCGTCGAGTCGGCGTCGATGGTGAAAGATTCGTTGGCCCAGTTGGCCAGTTTGGTTCGGTCTGGTTTCGATCGTTGTGATGGCCAACCCGTCGTCAAAGGTTCTTTTTTGCATCGCTTCGATGGCCTCGTCAAGTGAGACCTCTTTCCACGATTCGGCCTGGGTCAATCGGTTGATTTCGTCTGACACGGTACCGTCGACCAAAGTCGGAGCGGGCGAGCAACAGAGGATCGTTCCTCCCGACTCGGTGTACTCGCGCAAGAGTCGGACCGTCGATGCGCCGAGGTTTTCTACCTCCGCCGGAAGGACGACCAGGTCGTAGGCGGCGTGTCCGACGCGAAGCTGGGCGTCCGACGCCGAACCGTGACGCCCGAGAATATCTTCGCTCCCGAGATCGTATTCGACCTGTCTTTGTTCCAGTTGGTTGAGCATCGATTGGAACGCGTTGCCCAGCGGTTCGAGTTTCGGGTCTCCCTGATAGAGCCAGGCGGTCGTCGTCGGTTCCAGAACCAAGATCCGGTTGATTTGCTTTCCGGCCGACAGGGCGACCGAGAGCCGGGTGAAATAGTCGGCCAGTCCGTGGTACGCCTCCCACCACGGTTGGTGGTAAGAAAATGACAAAGGGTGGTCCCGTTTCCGGGCCCCGCGGATCGTGATGTAGGAAAGATGTTCGTTCAGCGTGTTGACGCCGAGGGCGTACGACCAGTCGCCCAGCCGCTTGATGTCCTCCAGCCGCGCGTCCCATCCGGCCGCGCCGTAGTTCTCGGCCAGCGTCCGTTTCCGACCTAGTTGGTTGGCCACCGAGGCAAGCTCTTTGACCGCCCGGACATTGCCGAATTGGGCGTGGACCGATTCTTGATAACGGTTCAACAACAGGTCGACCGCCGGCCGTTGGTGCCAAGCGTACATCGCCATGTTGTCCGGGCCCCGCCTGACGGTCGGCCACTCGTGCTCCCAATAATGGCCGGTGAATTCGAGTCCGTACTTTTCGCAATAATCGTGACACGGGCGGGACCATCGCTCGATGTAGAGTTCCAAAACGAGGCGGTAATAGTGGTACCGGGCCGCGCGCCAGTTGCCGACCGGGCGGACGAGGCTCGGCAGGGCCTCCCAAAGGGAATAGCCCCAACGCCGATGGAATTGGTCGGGCAGGTCGTCGGTCCAGGTCAGTCCCCCGGCCGGGTTCAGGTGCGGCTCGTCGGTGAACCAGCCGGGAACCCGATCGCCGAACGCGTCGCCCAACTCGCGTCGATACGCTTCCATCGTGATTTCGATGAATTTTTCGGTCACGCCCGGTTTCAAGAGGTCGACGTAATATTTCCCGCCGAACCAAGGGCGGCTCGGCGCGTCGTGAAATTCGCCGACCAAATAATGGCCCGCCGGAAGCGTCGCGGCGTCGCTCTTATTTTGAGTCGCTCCCGCAATCAGTTGGTAACGGCCGTCGCTTTCGAGACGATAGACGACCGACACGGCTTGGTCGATCGACGTGGGGTCGTCGGTCTCGCGGAAGTGGAGCCCCTTGCCTCGCGACTCGGGCATCGCCTCGGGGACCAGTCCACCGGCAAACCCGGACGGATAAGAGTTCTCGTCGTAGATCCAGACGTCCATGTCCAACCGCTTCGCCTCGTCCAGCGCGACACGCCACAGCCGGAACCAGTCCTTGCTCAGGTAAGGAGTCATCAGGCCGGGTCTGGGATGGACGAACACTCCACGGACGTGCTGGGCCGCCAGATCGCCGAGCGTTTCGCGAATTTGCGTCTCGGTCAAAAGGTCGTTCCAGACCCAAAGCGGGGCGGTGCTGTACTGTCGCGATGGGGCGGCAAATTCACGCGATACCTCTTGCGACGTTTCAGCCATGAGAGGGGTGTCAAAGCCGGTGAGGAAAAAGCCTATCAGTGTGGCGAAAACCAAGTGGCGTAGAAATCGGCTGTTCATGGAAATGTTCCCTTGGCTGTCGAGTCGGTTGGTCTTGCGTTTTTCAGGAGGGGTGTCCGTCAGGGCGTGAGAACCGTTTATCATACTGTTTTGGAGCAGGGTTTTCCACAACGTCAGAGTATTGTCGCTTTTTGGCGGTTTTTTCATATGGCTTCCCCCCTTTTCTTATGGGAGTCTCTTGCAATCGGCCGTCGAACGATCTAAGTTTGGGTTCGTATTGAAATTGGGTATTTTTTCCTTCCGATTCGCATCCTGCCTAAGGAGTTGACTTCATGCGACTTGCGCGCCTTGTTTTGACGACATTTTGTCTGGTTGCCCTTTTTGCGGTCGGCGCCGCGGCCGCCGAGAAACCGGTTTCCCTTTTTAACGGGGAAAATCTTGACGGCTGGGGATACTATCTGGTTGACCCGAACGTCGGGATGGACGAGGTCTTTTCCGTTGCCGACGGGGTGCTGACGTGCCAGGGTGAGCCGATGGGGTACCTTTGCACCGACGGGGAATATGAGAATTTTCGACTGGTCGTCGAGTGGCGTTGGCCTGAAGAACCGGGCAACAGCGGAGTGCTGATGCGAATCGACGGCGAACCGAAGGCGTTGCCCCATTGTGTCGAAGCCCAGTTGAAGCATGAATGTGCCGGGGATATCTATGGCTTTCACGGTTTTTCAGCCCAAGGCGACCCGGCCCGATGCCGCACGATCAAAGGACACAAGCTCGGCGGCGACGTCAGTGCGGTTTCAAAAATGAAATGTGCGGAAAAACCGCTCGGAGAGTGGAATCGTTTTGAGATCACCCTCGTCGGGGACCAGTTGACGCTGGAGGTCAACGACGTGGAGGTCAACCGGGCGGAAGGGGTGACCGTTCGGCCGGGGAAGATCGGGCTTCAGTCGGAAGGCGGGAAGATCGAGTTTCGAAAGGTCGAGTTGACGCCGATAGAAAACTAGAAGAAAAAAGAAACAAAGAAAAGAGGGATTGCGCAGCAATCGCGTTCCAAAAAGTTTTTGAGGGGGAGTTTGAGGGGGAACAATTTTCAAAATGTTCTCCCCTCATTTAAAAAAACTGGTGACGGCGCAGCCGTCACTCCTTTGTAAATTCTGGATTTGCACATTTCGCTACATTTTTTTACAAAGTTTTCCCTTCAACTAATGGCCGAAACAGAGAACGAATAAAATCATCCTGTGTCCGCTATCCAAAAAATTCCTGAAATTGCCGGTCTTGATTCCCGACGGGGCGTGATCCGTATCCCGCCGGGACTCGATGTCCCGATTACCGAACGGGTTCGCCGTATTATCGACTCGGCCGAGTTCCGACGTCTGGCCTCGATCAGTCAGTTGGGGTTGGTCTCGTTGGTCTATCCTGCTGCGCTTCATACCCGGTTTGAACATTCGTTGGGCGTCTATCGATTGGCCCTGCTGTTTTTGAAACGGCTGGCCCACGACGAGCGGTTTTCCCGGCTGATCGGACGGGAACAGGCCGATCGATTTATCGTCGCCGCGCTGCTGCACGACCTGGGACACTGGCCGTTTTGCCATACGATCGAAGACCTGAGTCTGCCGGGCATTCCGAAGCATGAAGTGTTTGTGGCCCGTTATCTCGATGAACCCGAGCTGGCAGACGCGTTGCGCGAGGACTGGGGCGTAACGCCGGAAGAAGTGGTCGAGCTGTTGGACGGGCCCGACGGCGATCCGACTTCGCGAATTCTCGGCAGCCTGCTCTCGGGACCGGTCGACATCGACAAGATGGATTATCTTTTCCGCGACAGTCTTCACGCGGGGGTGCCGTATGGGAAGAATTTCGACCAGGAGCGATTGATCGGCAGCCTTTGTCTGGGGGAAACCGACGATCAGTTGGCGATCACCGACAAGGGGAAAACGGCGACCGAGATGATGGTCTTCGCCCGGTATGTCATGTTCAGCGAGGTGTACTGGCATCACGGTGTCCGGGCGGCGAACGCCATGTTGCAGCGGGCCTTTTCGCTATTGGCGCCGTCGTTGGATCTGGAGTCGCTGTTTCAATTGACCCAGCGGCCGTGGATCGAGCGGCTTCGGGAGACGGCCGGAAGTAGCCCCGCGGGCGAATTGTTGGACGGTCTGTTCGGACCGCGACGTCGGCTTTATAAACGGTTGGCCCAATACAGCTATTTTGAACAACCCGAATTCTACGCTCGGCTTTCCGGGAGGCCCTATCCGTGGTTGACCTCCTGTGCGGCCCATTTCGCGTCGGTCCTTTCGACCGAGATTGGGGAAACGGTCGGCCCGCACGAAATCCTTTTCGACGCGCCGCCGATACATAAAGAAGTCGAACTGACCGTACAGATCTATTACCCCAAGGAAGATCGGTACCGCTGGCTCGATGAGGTTTCCCCGGTCGTGCGAACGCTGGCGAAGGATCAGTTTGACGATTTCGTAAAACGGGTAAGAATCTTTGCCCATCCGAGAATGATCGAACGGCTCAAAAAAATCGAGCGGCTCGACTCACTCCTTTCCAGAGCGATTGACGAAACCGACGCGCGGCCGTTATCATCGTGATCGGGAGGGGGAAAGGCCTTCTCGCCGGTGGGGGGGAATGGGTTCATTTTGGTTCCCTCGATTTTTACGAAAAGAAACATTTTTCAAGGATAGAAGAAAAGGAGTTCCCCTATGCCCAGTATGTCCCTTTCGGTGCCGCATCAACTTGGTCGCGACGAGGCGATTTCACGTTTGAAAAACGAATCGGAACAGGTGAAGTCGAAGTTCGGCGCCCAGGTGAGCGATTTGCAGGAGACTTGGGAAGACGATCTTGTCCGGTTCCAAATGAAGGTCATGGGAATGAAGGTGAACGGTCAGGTCGAGTTTGCCGACGACGAGGTCTTGATCAAGGCCGATCTGCCGATGGCGGCCGCCATCTTTCGCGGGATGATCGAGCAGCAGATTCGGAGCCGATTGGAAGCGGTTTTGGTCTGAGGGCGGTTTACTTTTTGTTCGAGGAAGGGTTGCTTCCCCCCCTCCCTTGCCGTTTGAGTGGTCGATATTTTTTCTTTTTTCGAAAAAAGGATGCTGGGGTCGTACACCGGGGATCTTTTTCGAATTTTTCTTTCCGGATCGCGCATATTAGCGGGCCAATAAGCGGGGCTGGTAGCGATTCGGAGAGAGGTGAGGGCCCCTATCCCCTTTTATTGGTATAATTAAAAGAAATTGACGTTGATTTAGCGAAACACGATCCGCCGTCTGGGACGGTAATCGTGATGTGAAAAGGCAACATGGGGGATTTCGAGCGGAAGCTTCCTTTTCGACTTAAATGTTTTTCTATAAGCGACTTAGGCCCAGTTCTCTTGGGCCTTTTTTTGTTTCGGCATCATTGTTGCGTCTCTTCGTGGCAGCCACTGGCCGGACCTTGACAATTTTCCAGACCTGAATCATGCTGAAAATGTTCCGTATTCATGCGGAAACCTCAGGGGAGGCCATCTCTTTCGGGATTGAAAACGAAACCGAATAGTGGCCTTTCGAGAGTTAGATGTGTTTCCTCGTTAAATTCTTATCACAATGGATGTTGGTATGCAGCAAGTGTCTCTTGAAACGGCCGATTCCAAACCGACTTTGAATACCGGCTTTATGGTTGCCTTGGGAGTCTTGGCCCTCGCCGTGGTAGTTTTGTATCTATCTGCCTTCAAAGGGCTGGTTCAGCTTTGGTGGGAGTCAGACGACTATTTTTACGGATTTTTCGTCATCCCCTTTTCGCTCTTTCTGGCTTGGGATCGTCGTGAAATGCTGGAAGAGATAGGGGGTGTTTTCAAAGGGAGCTGGTGGGGGCTGGCTGTCGTTCTGGCCGCCACGGCGGCTCACTGGTATGGTGCCTACCATTATTATTTTTCCATTGAAGCGATGACGATCGCGCCGACCGTGCTGGGTATCGTCTTGTTGGTTGGCGGTTGGAAAGCGATCCGCTGGCTTTGGCCTTCGATTCTTTTCCTGGCCTTGATGGTTCCTTTGCCGAGTCGTTATGCGACCTTGCTTCGCGGCCCGCTCCAAGAGATAGCCACCAAATCGAGCGTGTTTATTTTGCAGACGCTTGGGATTCCGGCGGTCATTCAAGGGGCCGGCGGGAACGTGATCGTCTTGCCCGGTGACCTGCGGATCGGCGTGGTGGAAGCGTGCAGTGGCATTCGAATGTTGATGCTCTTCTTCGCGGCCTGTATCGGGACCGCCTTGATCATCCGTCGAGATGCGGTGACGCGAACGATCGTCGTTTTCAGTGCGATTCCGATTGCGATTATTTCAAACGTGTTGCGGATTACGTCAACCGCGATTTTGTATGTGTATGTCAGTCAAGAGCTGGGCGAAAAGATTTTCCACGATCTGGCCGGATGGTTTTTGATGCCGACGGCGATCATCCTTTTGTTGATCGAGCTGGCCATCCTTGGAAAGTTGTTTACGCCGCCGGAACGAAAGGCTCCTTTGGCGCTCGGTCCGATGCCGTTGGATCGGGGCAGAAATCGGGGTCGGGGAACGATCCCGGGCGTCCGACCTCCCGAAAGCCGAAGGCCTCCGGAAGAGAGGGAAAAGCCAGAGTAAGTCCGTGTGCTTCGCGACCTCCAGTGTCCTCCGGTTTATCCGGTCTCGTATATCTCATCTTTTAAGGATTAGGAGCGAAGGAAAAAGCCTCCTTCGCTCCCGCAGTACTTATCAACTTTTGCTTGTCTATCAAAAATCCTTCCGCGTAGAAGACCGAATAATTACTACCCCACATGTTCGCCGAGGAGAAGAAGTCTATGTCGAGCCAATCCGACGTTTCCCCTATGGAAAACCAACCTTCAGAAGATCATTCGTTAACGGTCCAAGGAAGTAAGCCGATTGGAAACGTAGGAAGCACGACTGTCGAGTGGGCTGCCGTTTCGCCCACGGAAAATAACCTCCAAAAAGGAGTGACTCCCACGGCGTATGTCCACGCCCTTCGACGTCACTGGCTCTTAAGCGGAGCGATGGGGGTGATTCTGGCCGGAATTGTCGCGGTGTTGCTTTGGGTCTTGTTGCCGAAGACCTATACCACGTCTTCTTTGATTAAAGTGGCGATGCAGTCCGATTCGATTGTGGGAGACGAGCGGGCGCGTGTGTACGCACCCCTTTACGAAGTGGAAAAAGGAACCCAGTTGGGACTCGTTCGAAGCCCGTTTGTGTTGCAGGCCGCTTTGCGAGCGCCGGGCATCAGCAATCTGTCGATCGTCAAGAAGCGAAAAAACGATATCATTACCTGGCTTAAAGAAGAGCTCAGGGTCTCCTACCCCGGTAATGCGGAACTTATGGAAATCTCCTTGTCGGGAGATAGTCCTTCGGAGGTGACGAAGCTGGTCCAGGCGATTACCGATGCTTATTGGAAGGAGTCGGTCGAAAAGGAAGAAGATCGCAGACGCGCGAAATTGGCCGAGTTGGAACGGTGCTATTCGCAACAGAGCGAGAAGGTACGAAAGGCCCGGTCCTCGTTGAGCGCCTTGGCTGAAACGATGAAAACCTCCGATCGGGAGGCCGTAAGCATCCAACAGCAGGCGGCGGTGCAACGGTTGGGCGAGTCGAGGCGTCAACTGTACACGGTTCGGCGCGAATTACGCCAACTCCGTGGCCAACTCGTGGCCCAGCAAAAGGCCTTCGAACGGCTCAATGAGATTCAAGGGGACGATTTCGAGGTTCAGGAAGCGATCCAGCGAGATCCGATCATGCGTCAGCTCTTGCAGAAGGAGAGTGGCTATCGCGAAATGGTTGCCCAGCAAGAACGGGTCGTTCGCCCCGGAAGCACCAGTTTGTCGGCGGATCGATTTTCGAGACAGTTTCAATCGATTACGGCTGAATGTGAATCGCGACGAACGGAAATTCGCGAAATGATTCAAAAAGCCAAACAGGCCAAACTGAAAGAGATGCTTGCCGATCTTCAGGTAAGAGTAGACGTTTTGGCGCGGGAAGAAAAGGTGCTCGATGGTGAATATCTGGAGCAACGAGAAGAAGTGAACCAGATTGGCAAGTCCTCGGTCGAATTGGAGATGAAGCAAAAGGATTTGGAAACGTATGAGGGAATGCTCAGGCAACTGGCGGGCGGGCGAGAGACACTCAAGATCGAGCTGAGTTCCAAGCCGAGAATCCAGCTTCTCCAGAAAGCGACTGACCCGAAGACTTATGATAATCCCAAAATTCGGATG
Organism: Thermoguttaceae bacterium; assembly: GCA_963674475.2. Taxonomy (GTDB): domain Bacteria; phylum Planctomycetota; class Planctomycetia; order Pirellulales; family Thermoguttaceae; genus CAXXFQ01. The sequence continues at coordinate 684,416 of CAXXFQ010000008.1, forward strand.
GCGCTGACACTGCTGGGGTCGGGCATCGGCTTTTTCATCCCGGTTTGCGGGTTGGTTTGGTGGGATGTTCGCAAGCAACGAATTAATACGCCCGACGAAGTGTCGAAAGACCTTGGTCTGAACGTGATCGGGTCGGTTCCGATCATTCCGGGTCGGGCTATCGGGCGTCTCAATGCCCCCGGTCGGAAGAACCAACTGTGGAACCTGCGTCTGACTGAATCGATTGATGGGATCGCGGCCCGCCTTTTGCGGAACGCGGCGATCGAAGAGTCTCGAGTGGTTTTGGTGACCAGTGCGGTCAGTGGCGAAGGAAAAACGACCTTGGCCACCCAGATAGCCATGAGTTTGGCTCGGGCCGGGAAAAATACCGCTTTGGTCGATTTCGACTTGCGACGTCCCTCGATCGACAAGGCGTTTCAGTTGCCGTTGGATCCGGGTGTCAGCGAAGTGCTCTGTCAAGAGGCGACGGTGGCCGACGTGGTTCAGCCGATCGATTTCCCGAACCTGTCGGTGGTGACTTCCGGCCGTTGCGATCGCTTGGCCTTGCAAGCTTTGGCCAACGGTGGCGATGCTCTGATTTTTGAGGAATTGCGAAAAGAGTTCGACTTTGTAATCGTCGACGGAAGCCCGATTTTGCCGGTGGCCGATTCGCGTTACGTCGCCCAACATGTCGACAAGGTTGTCATGTCGGTTTTCCGAGACTTCTCTCGGGCTCCGCGAGTCACCTCGGCTTGTGAAATCCTCAACGCCTTTGGTGTCGAAGAGCTGGAAGCGGTCGTGATCAGTTCGGGAGAGGACAGTTACGGAACCATTGACGCTGATGTCGGGGCTTAATACGCAAGGAGTGCCCGTTGCCGAGTCCTCCCTCTTTTCTGGTGAAGTTGCAGAAATATCGCTAGGGGAAAGAGGGAGAACTCCTTTTCGAGAAAAGAGAACCGCTCTATAATGAACGCCTCCTCTTTTCGAGAAATGAAAAAAGAAAAGTATTGAGGAAACGGCTCCGAAGGCAGACCTCTTTTCTGAAACGAGAAAACAACCGTTATGGATTCCGAACCGACGATCTTCCTGGTGGCTTGTCTCATGAGCCTTGCGTTGACGGTGCTCATTCGTGAGATTGCGCCACGCATTGGGCTGACCGACAATCCGGACGGCCGACGGAAGCTGCACGGGCGGGCGACCCCTTTGGGTGGCGGCGTTGCGGTTTACTTGACCACAGCGATCATTCTCGGAACCCTTTGGATTTCTCCAAGCGTCACTTCCCCTGTCGATGCAGAGCTCTCTCTCCAGGCGGGGGAGGTGGTTTCGACTCCTGAAGGAGAGAAAACGTCGGAAGAAAATCTCGAAGCGGTAAATGATGACCATCGCCGATTTCATCCTTCGATTTCCCCGTCGGTACAGAAAAAGCGGTCCGATATCTCGGAAGGCCAAGTCGAGAGAGGAACAGTCGAACCGGCCGATATCCGTTCCAAGCTTCGAAAAGGCTATCCTTTTTTGCCGACCCTTTTGTTGGCCGGGCTGGTGATCGTCTTGGTCGGTTTGGTCGACGACATGAAAGGGCTTCCCGGCAAAGTTAAATTACTGGGCCAGGTGGTCGCGGCGTCGATTCTGATTTCCAGCGGATTGATGATTCGGGCGTTCGAACTTTTTGGATACGAATTCTATCTCGGTTGGTTGGCCTATCCGTTTACCTTGTTTTGGCTTTTGGGTGCTATCAACGCTTTGAACCTGTTGGACGGGTTGGATGGCCTTGCGACCATGCTTGGGATTATCCTGAGCGGAACGATTGCCGCCATGTCGGTGGTGACCGGGAACGAGGGGGTCGCGATTACGTCCATGGTCTTTGCGGCCAGTTTGTTGGGGTTCATGCGATTTAATTTTCCCCCGGCTTCGATTTTTCTGGGCGATACGGGGAGTATGCTGATCGGCCTGATGGTCGGCGGTTTGGCGATTCACGGTTCGCTCAAGGGGCCCGGAACGGTACTCTTGGCCGCGCCGTTGGCGGTGTGGACGATTCCGTTTTTCGATTCGGCGGCGGCCATCCTTCGACGCAAGCTCACGGGAAAAAGTATCTATGCCACCGACCGGGGGCATCTCCACCATCGTTTGATGAATAGCCTCGGAAGTAATCGAAGGGTGTTGGGATGGGTTGGTGCCGCGTGTGTGGTGATTTCGTTGGCAGCGATTATCGGACTGGTTCTCAAAGACGATCGTATTACGTTGTTGACCTGTTTTGGTGTGGTGGCCATATTTATCGCAACCGGGCTTTTTGGACGGGTCGAATTGTTGTTGGTCGGCAGTGGAATTCGTCGGGTTGGTCATATTCTTTCTCGTTCGATTCGCGGTAAGCAGACTTGGCAAACTTCGATTCGTCTTCAGGGGTCATGTGAGTGGGATGTGCTTTGGGCGACGTTTGTCGAGTCGGCCGATAAATTCGGATTGTGTAAAATTCGACTGGATGTCAATATACCGACGATCCACGAAGCCTATCACGCGGCGTGGGAGCGACCGCTCGCCGGACCGGCCGATCGTTGTTGGCATGTGGATATTCCTTTAGTGGTTGGGCTACAGATGGTCGGACGCATTCAGGTTTCGGCTGAAAGGAATGGAGAATCGGCTTGTGTTGATATCAGTCAGCTTATGGAATTGATTGAGCCGTTCGAAGGCCGCCTTCAGGTAATTACTCAAGAGAAACAAGATTCACGTAACAAAGATCTTCCGGCCGTTCTCGAGACGCAACAGGACGAGGTTGACGATTTTTCAGCAACAACGGCTCCGGTCGAGCGGCTTGCCGAGAATAGCGATCCTCATCCCGAAGAAACTTTTTCGGAGCTTGCCCAGAAACTTCCCAAACGTTAATAGAGAGTCCTTTTTGGTGGGCTTTTTTCATTCCTAAAACAGGTCCTCCTTTTCTGAGATAATGAAACGAGGTTGGTCGAAACGATGAAGAATATGACTGTTAAAGCGGTAATTGCGATCGTATTTGTTGTTGCGATTGCTGTAGGCACAATAGTCGTGCGTGAGTGGGGGGGCATGGATAAAGAGGTTGTGCTTCCGAACGATTCTATGGAAACCTTGCCAATGGCGTTTGGAGATTGGACCGGGAAAGAGACTGAATTGGATGATCGTCTTTTCCGAAAAATCGGCGCCGACGAAGTGGTAAATCGGCTTTATACCAACAAGACTGGCAAGGCAGTCACGTTTCATGGCGCTGTCATTGGAACCTTTGTACGTAATATCCCGCACCATCCGACCGTATGTTATGGGGTGGCCGGTTGGACCTTGATCAAACAAAAAGAAGTGGAAATTAAAATTCCCGGCGAGGAACCGATCAAGGCGAGTACCATTATTTACGATATGAACGGTCGTCGACTTATGGTCATGTTTTGGTACCTTTTTGGTGATTTGGCGGTCCACGATAATATGGGGATGGCCGAGGCGCTTCGCGAGTATCGAGACGCGGATCACTGGCCTTCCACGATCAAGTTTCTGCTTCAAACCGAGCTGACGACCCCCGAACAATCGGAAGAAACCTTGTTGAGGTTTGCCAGGGAGCTCTATGCGATTACCAAGGGAGCCCAAGACCACGGTTTTGGGGGAGGTACGGTCGCTGAGGTGAAATCGGAATCGGTTGATTCCAAAAAGCCGGAAGCCAAGCCGGCAGTAGTCGCCACGGAATCGGCTAAAGAGTAAGGGCAGTCTCCTCGAGCGAAAAGTCGCCTTTCGCTTTTTCGAAAATTCCCACGGCTCCAAGTGTCCTCCTTTTGACGCTGGGAGCCGTTTTGTTGTCTCATGTAAAAAATTCGCTCGGTCACGTTTTGTGGCTGTTGTATTTTCATTGGTTTTCGACCAATTTGTCGTACGGGGGAAACCCTGGTGTTCGAATCGGACCGGTAAATGAAAAGGTAGTTATGCCTCCGCAATTGGTTTATTTTGATCTTGGTCGGGTTTTGGTTGATTTCGAGATAACGCGACTGTTCGGCCAAGTCGCGGCTGTTTCCGGGGTTGAACCGGATTGGATCCGACATTGGTTTTTGGATAGCGGATTTTCGCGTCAGTTGGAGACCGGACTGGCAACGGAGCAGGAATTTTATGAAAAATTTTGCCGGGAGACCGGCACCGAGGTGGAGTATCATACGATTCAGAATGCGGTCAACGATATCTTTGAGTTGAATCTCTCCATCCTTCCTTTGGTGTCGGCGTTGAAAGCGGCTCGAATTCGGATCGGGATTCTTTCGAACACGTTTGGCGGTCATTGGGAATATATAAAAAATCGCTATTCCGGTCTGATTTCCATGTTCGACTGTACGACGTTGAGCTATGAGGTCCATGCGATGAAACCGGCTCCGGAAATCTATTATCGGGCTGCCGAAAAGGCGGGCGTTCCGCTTTCCCGTCTTTTTTTTACCGACGATTTGCAGGAAAATGTTTTGGGAGCGCAAGCGGTCGGGATGGACGCGGTGGTGTTTCGAGATGTGAAACAACTGGCCGACGACCTACGCGAGCGCGGGCTCCGTTTTTCACTCTAACAGTCCGTTGAAAAAGTCCATCCGGGTCTTTTTCAACCTCGGCAATTGCGACAACAAGTGGCCGCAAGCCTCGCATAGTCAGCGTTTTTTAAAATCGCTGACTATGTGGAAAACATCGTGTTTTCCCTAGCAGCCCCTTTTTCAATAGGCTGCTAAAGCGGATTTTGCGAAAGGGGGGGCCGTTTCTCGCACTGCCCCAAGACGGAAGCGGTCCTTTGGGGTATAATAAGGGGGCCTTTTCCATCCGGATCTCTGACCAAGGGGGATCGGGTGTGGCTTGGCGGTCCTCAAAAAAAGTCGATTTCCTCAATCTCTGCACAAACGGATATCCCCAACTTCTTATGCGTTTCGTTCATTACCTGGTCGGTTGCCGTCTTCTCCCCTTTTTGGTCGTGATGGTTTTGTTTGGCCACGCGGTCGGCTGGGAAGTCGGTTCGGGTTGCGCGCAGGGATGCACAACGCCGGTCCACCGTTATGCGATCTACAACTGGTCGGTTGCCCCCTATTGGCTGTTTTGCCTCCACGAAGGGGCGTCGGTTCCGCCGGAATTCGAATCGCTCCAAGCGAAACTCATCGAGCGCAACGAATCGTCGCAAAGGCCCAATCTGAAATGGCGAGCGGTCGATTTGACTGACTCGAGGCGGTGGGACCATTTGCCCGAGGAATATCGCCAGTTATGGCAACAGCGCGACGACAAGGAAAAACCGCTTTATCTCTTGTTGGACCCGCGAGGGCTTTTGGTCCATCATGGGCCTATTTCCGATTTCGAACTGAACTCGCTGATCGATTCGGCCGCGCGACAGGAGCTGGGTCGATTGATGCACGAGGGAAACGCGACGGTGCTGGTTTTGATCAAAGGGACCGACTCGCAAGCCAATCAGCGGGCGGAAGCCATGATGCAATCGGTGATCGACCAAGCCGCTTCGGGAAAAATCGTTCATGCTCCTCTCTTGAGTGACGCTTCGGTGCCGACGACTCCGGTTACGGAAGCCCCTTCGGATGATTCGAGCGGCTCGGTGATGAGCACGTCGGTCGAGGGCCCGATTTCGGTCGGACGGCTTTCTCTCTCGCCGGACGATCCCAACGAAAGGTGGCTCTTGCGCAATTTGCTTTCGGTTGAGCCAGACCTGAAAAATCTCCTTGGAAAACCGATGGTTTTTGCCGTCTATGGGCGAGGGCGGGTTCTTCCTCCGTTTGTCGACAAGGGAATCAATGAGGAAAATCTGCTCGATGGCGTCCGCTTTTTGACCAGCCCCTGCTCCTGTCAGATCAAAGAGCAGAATCCGGGCGTCGATCTTTTGATGGATTGGGACTGGGAAGCGACCGCGGACGCCCTGACCGCCGAGGATGAGACCGAGGTGACCCAGGCGACCGGACTTCAATATATCGAGCTGACCCCGGGAGATTTGAAAGAAAGCTCCGAGCGTCGGGCGGCTTCGGGCACTTCGCCAGACCGATTGGATCGTGTGGTGGAAGAGAAAAACGCACCCGTCGAGGAGGCGGTTTCCGGAAAACCCGAAAGCGAACCCGATCAAGCGGGGCAAGCCGGGGCGGAAGATATTTCGAGTTTCACTCAGGCCCAGATTTGGCGTTTGGGGCTCGGACTGGGGATTGCCGCGATGATCGTGTTTTTCTTCGGATGGCGAATCTTACGAAAGGCCCGTTTTTAACCCGTTTTCGACTTTGATGTCGCGGTGTCTCTTGTGGCCGAGATTTTGTGATGCAGTCCAACGGACAAAAAGACCGCTTGTAGCTCAAATTGAGATTTTTTGAAATGCCCTCTAGTCTTCACGAGCGGCTTGACCGTCGATAAAATCCTCGACCATTGAGACCACCTCGGGATGCCCATTGCTCAGTGCCAGTTGAAGTGGGGACTCTCCGGCCACGTTGACCGCTTGCCAATCGGCTCCGTATTCCAAGAGGGCCCGCATCACTTTGGCGTGTCCGGCGCTGGCGGCGAAATGGGACGGCGTCCAACCCGATTTGGTTGTCAGATTGGGATCGGCGCCTCGTTCCAAAAGAAACCGAACCACGTTCAAACGTCCCTTGATGATCGCGGAGTGCAAAGCGGTCGAGCCATCGCCGGAAAATCGACTATTCGGGTCGGTCCCACGATCCAGCAGCAGTTCGGCCGTTTTGAGATGGCCTTCTGAACAGGCGTAATGCAATGGAGGCCAGCCCTTTTCGACCTCGACCGTCGCGCCGGAGTCCAAAAGCAACCGGGCCACCTCGACTTGGTCCCAAAGGGCCGCGTATTGCAGCGGAGTGAAACCGATCCGGTCGACCCGATTGACCGAGTTCGGATCGGCCAAGAGGAATTGCTTGACCCGGCCGATTTTGCCACGGGAGACGGCCCGATGCAAAGGGGCGGTTCCCCGACGAATGTAGCGAACGACGGCCGTCATCGCGATCAGGAGAAGAACAAGCGGAATCAAGGCGATCAACCAGGCGGGGATCGATGACATGAAAAATAGTCTCACAGTAACGTGTTGTTTTTTACCGGAAGCGTTTGATGGCAAAGTGGAAGATTATTTCTTCTTCGTCCATACTATGAACCATTTTACAGTGGGAATGTCAAGATCAGCTATCAAAAAAGGACGCTTGGTGTATTTTTGGGCCAACTTTAATCATTATCCAGTTTTGAAGCGAGGAAATCGGGGGAAACGGCCTGAATCAGAAACCGTTTTTGCCGTGAAGTTTCCCCGCTGAGGAGGGAGAACCGGTTTTTGGGGAGCTGAAACGCTTTTGCCAGCAACGCGATGATCGCCTTGTTCGCTTTTCCCTTTTCGGGGGCCTGGGTCACACTGACGCAGAGCATGCCGTCGTGTTCGCCCCGAATTTCGTTGCGACGGGCTGCCGCATGGGCTCGTACGGGCAAGATGGTTCCTTCCGAATGGGCTTCGAGCTGGATCAAGACGACACTCCTGGGGCGGGTGAGCGAAAGGGAGGGGGGGTGGTGAAGCAACGGACCTATTTTACGGAGTCGCTCCAATAAAAACCCTCCTCCCTATAATAGCAAAAGGACGACTGCCGAGACAATCGTCTTTTCGTTTTTTCTTTTCGGCCGTTTTCCCCAGATAATTTTCCGTTTTGGAAAAAGAGGTTATTTTTCCACGGCTTCGCGGGCTTCGCGGGCTTCGCGAGTCGGGTTCTCACGGCGTGACTGAAATTCTTGAGCCGGATCCAGGCTGTGTCGCATCGCCATGGTGGCGACCGACATCGCGCCATTTTTCACGAGGACTTCGTCGGCCTTCGCATCTTTGTATCGGTCACGGACGGTCAGCACGGGTGGAACCGCTTGAATTCGAATCGATTTTAGCGCGTCAATCGGTAATCGTCCGGTGCCAACGGCGTGACCGATGACCTTGCGAAGCAGTTTCAGATCGTCTTCGATCATATCTTGTTGGAGCCGGCCAAACATTTTCACGGCCGGTCCTTCGGCGATCATCGACGAGGAGTAATTGGCGCCCGACGCGTCACTGGTCAGCATGAATTCGGGCATAACCAACCGGCTGGCGATTGCGCGGAGTTCGGCTTGCAAAACAATGACGTAGCGGCTTGCGTCGAGCCCCATTGTCGGGAATTCGTAGTCGGTCCCGGCCGCCGCGTCGAGAATGGTTCCCGGTGCGTAACGTTTGTAGTGACTTGTTTGACCGGTTGCCGTGTTGGTCGCGGTCGTGTCGGCCCCGTTTTGGACGTACTGTTGCACGGTTGAGCGGGACCGGGCTCCGTGCTTCCGGATGATCGCGATGGCCGACTGGATTTCGGAAACGACGCTCATGTTGCGAAGCAGTTTTTCGGCCCGAGCGAGATTCTTCCAAACCGGGAAGAAAAGGGGCGTTCCCCGTTTGACGTTCGCGTCGACGTTCGCCTTGCGGTGTTGGATCTCGCGGGCGTCGATGAGTCGGCCGTCGATGAAATAGCCCAGTGCCGTTTCGACGTCGTCCGGTTCGGTGAGGATACCGAACGACGCGGCCGGATCGCTTTTTTTCGTCTCGGGAGTGACGACTTGATCCGGCTCAACGAATCGAATGTGGGTTGTGCCCTCGGGGGCGAAAAAGAGTCGCAAAAAGGCCTCGCCGTCGCGGTCTTTTCGTCGGACGATCTCTTGTTGTCGAGCGTGCCAGCGGTTGGTTTCGATGAACGACTCGATCAACTCTTGAACCTGTCGAGCCAGGGTTTTTCCATACTCGTCCAATTCGATCGGGATGACCCGATACTGATGCCCGGTCCCGACGATATAGCTGATCCGGTTTTCGTGTCCGTTGATCGCGAATTCATTGGTCGCCGCCAGATGTCGACAGCGGCCGCGAATCTCGTCGAGTTCCATGGGGGTGGTAATCGTCCCGGCGTTTCTTCCCCGGGCGTCGAGCTGAATCCAAGGCCGGTCGCCGTCATCATGGAACGGTTCCGTCGGATCGACCATGGAATTCCAAAGCAAATCGAACGCCTCGGTGAGTTCGGTTTTCCAAGCGGGAGTGGGCGTCGTGGTGTTCATGAGAGCTCCTTTTTAAAAATGCTTTCAAGCTCAAAAAGGGGGACTGCGTTTGAGTAGGCCAGATTGAGCACGATTCGGATTCAGGACGAAAAAAAGGTTTTTACAACCGGGCACGGCACGACTAACCGACCGGCAACCGATCGCCTAAACGGTCGTTTGCCGATCCTCGGTCGTTGAGTTCGATCGCCAGACGGATCGCCATTTCCAGCGCGTCGGGGCCGTCGTCGTGATCGCCCATCGGGAAGCTACGCAGTTGGTCAACCAAGAGCCGGCAGGACGGACATCCGTTTTTGAATCGAATTCGCCCTGACGACAAATAGGGCCCGAGCCGTCGGATGCGGACCAGTTTATTCACCCGGTTGTCGATCAAATACGGGGTAATGCCGACGAGGCCCTGGCGTCGGAATTCGTCGGTGAATTGTTGCCCCAACAGCTCTTGAAATTGGTTTGCTTCGATACCGAACGCGTCGGGTTGAAATCGACGAACCCACTCGACCCCGTCGGCCGTGATCTGATCGACCGGGCGACGGGCCAGGTCGGCTTCGACGTAAATCAATCCCCGCCGATCGATCCCCAACGCGACCAGAGCCGAGTAGTCGCCCCGTCGGGAGTCGGCTCCCTTGCTCGGGTCCAGTGCCAACGTCTTGACCGCGAGCCGTTCGGGCCAGTCGTCGAACCAGATCGATTCGTCGAAGTACGATTCGGGCCATTCGCACTGGTCGGGGTTGATCGGCGAGTTCTGTTTTTCTCGTTCGAAGGCCGTTCGTCCACTTTCGGCCCGCATCCGCATGAGCGTGTAAAGGTCTTCCTCCTCAGGCCAAAGCAGCACGGCCCCTTCGTCCATCGCCGCGCGGTTGGTTTCGTAAAAAGCTCGGGCCGCATTGGCCCGATCGGGGCGGCTCAAGTCGCCATAGATCGTCTCCCACTTCTCCCAAAGCGACATTCGTTTTGGCCAGCTTTCGATTGCACGAAAGACACGCGACGTCCACCCGGCCGTTTGTACAAGTTCCATCGCGATCGCCTCGACGTGCAAAGCCGTGGCCAGATTGACCAAATTGGTCCGCTTGGTGCCCGCTTTCAAGAGCGTCCCATGAAACCAGTTCCGCGAGGCGTCCCGTGCGGCGGCCGAACGGATATGATCGTCGTTTTGCAAATCGTCGCAGACGATCAACGTCGGTCGATGCGAGCGGAACCGGCGTCCCCGGAGTCGTTGCCCGGTGCCGAACGCCTCGACGACGGTGCCGTTTTTCAGCTGAATCGCCCCCTTGCGCCAAACCGGGCCCGCGCCGAACGTGTCCGGATACGCCGTGGCGATCGCGGAGTTTTCGGTCAATTCGACCTTGAGGTTTTCCAGGTGGGCGTGGGCCTGCGAACGGGTGTCGGAAAGGATCCAGATATACGGCTCGGTCCCTTCCAACGCCGCGCGAAGCGGGTAGGCCAAGGTTCCGATCGTCGATTTCGCTCCGCCACGCGGTCCCAAGATATTGAGCTTGGTCCCTTGATGCTCGTTCATCCGGTCGAGTTGCCCGGCCAACCAACGGTGCATTTTCGATGCAGGGCGGCAAAAATGTTTTGGCAAGAAACGTCGCGACCATGCGAGAAGGTCTTCTCGACTTTCGTTTCGATTGGTCTGTCGTCGAGTGTGGCGGTGTTGTCGAGCCATTTCGTCGTGCAAGTCACGCAAGAGTCGACAAACCTGCCCCTCCGCAATTCCGTCGATCCACGGGACCATCGGACGAGGGCGTTGTTTCTTTTTTGAGGAAGCCATTTTTGCCTTCATTTCGTATTACTCGCTTGAAACCTTCTTCTCCTTGCGACGCAGTTCGGCCGTCAACGAGTCGAGCCGCTTGAGGACCCGTTTGCGGTAACGGACCGTCGGGACTTCCTCGACAATGATCTGGGCGAACCGGGCCAGGAGTTGGCCGACCTGTTTGACCGTGATCGCGTCGGGGCTTCGTGCGGCGTACGCTTCGGGGTGAGTCCGTTCAAGGGCCCATGCCGCGGCACGCCAATACTGGGCCTTTTTGGCCGCCTCTTGGATATTCTTGAGATAACCAATCTCGACCGCCTGCTCCGAACGGCTCAGCGCTTCGGTAAACGTGGGGTCACGCTGGGCCGTAGCGGCGATGGTCGACGGAGAACAATTGACATACCGGGCCGCCGTCCGTCGACTTCCTCCGATGGACAGGATGGCCAGAATTTCACGACGTTTCATTTCGTCCAGAACGGGACGTCTTCCACATTTCGCCACGCGAGATTTCCTTATGGGGGGTGAACGGGGAGCCTCAGTTGAACCAGCTTGCCGACTTTTCCTTTTGGGCGAACCCAGTTTCTTAAGTAAATTCGAACGAAACGACGGCTCGGCCGATCGAGCCGCGATAACCTTGGATAAATTTTTCGACCTCTTTTTTGCCTCCCGTTTTTTGAACGCTCACGGCTCGCCATTTGGTTGATCGCCGACCGTGGGCGATCACGGCCGGGTGGCTGGCGGTGATGCTGAAGCGGTTTCCTTCACTCCGATAAAGCTGCCCGAGCGTTTCGATAAACCGCATACCGATCCCGACGCCCTGGTAATCGGGCAACGTGACGACCCGACTGACACGCCAATGTTTTCGCTTGCCGATCTGGTGCAATAGTGCGCAAAAGGCGACCGGTTCTCCTCGCCAAACAGCCACGTAACATCGGGAGATCGGGCTGAGCGATCCGCTTAAATAGTGATGACGCTTAAACAGGCTCCAGAGAGACTTGTTGCATCGATAGACTTCAAGCCGGATTTCCGGACGCTGAAGACAGCTCCGAGCGAATTGACACTGGGCCATGTCGATCGTCCAGTCCGGTTCGAGCCATTCGGCCACATCGTAATGACAGGTCACCGCGACAAACCGACACGGGATCTTTTCGCTACGAATTCCTTTGGCGATCGCCGCCGAACCGATCCGGGCGACATTGCGATCGACGACGCTGGTAAATTCATCGAACGCGACGAGTCCCTCTCCGGCACCGCCGAGCGCTCGGGCCAAGTCACAGCGGAACCGTTCGCCGCCCGATAAAACCGAGTACGGCTTGATCCAACTTGGCGGGGAACTAAACCCGACGGCGGTAAACAGCCCGGTGATCTCTTTGATCGGCCGGTCGCCCAGTCCGTCGACCACCGCGCGGTCGTCGGGCCATGGCGGGTTGTCGTAGAGCGACTGGCCAAAAAGGCGTCGGGCCATCGTGCTTTTCCCGCTACCCGACGGGCCGACAATCAGCCCGATTTTCCAGTCGTCACCCAAATCGTCGGGCATGTCGACCGAAAACGTCTGGCTCGTCTTTTGGTCGAGCGGGACGTCGAACATCCCGGCGACCTGCTGGACGCGGAACGAGTCGTGGACGGGGCAGCTTACGGTGGTTTCTATGGTTGGCATCTTTTCCCTTTCGAGAGATTACAGGGTCAGCAACCGGCACTTGAATCCTTCGGCACCGAGCCGTTCGTAGAGCGTTTGCTGCTGTCCTTCGTCGGCACACTCGACGACCACTTGAAACGCCTCGGGGATATCGACCTCGGGCCGGATGCTTTGGTCCGACTCCAAATCGACCGTCGCGGTGTCTTCATTGAGCATCCCGTCGAGCAATTTTTGAAGCGACTCGTTTTGCGTTTCAAAGCCGTCGGTCAGCGAGGTCAACATCTCCTGGTTCGTTTCGGCCAGTTCAGCCAACGGATCGTGCAGCGCCAGCAGTTTGTCCGTTTCCTGGTCGTCGAGGTCGAGGATCAGGACCGGGACATCCATCTCCGGCGTGGTTTCGGCCCGAAGGTGTCCGTCGATCAACTGAAGCGATCCGTCGTCGAGCCGGCGGGTCAGCAGGGCGTCGGAATACCCGATTTCGGACAAGATACCCATCAGCGCGTTGCGTTGGGCCTCGGGGTGGGCCCGCCAATTTTTCGGGTGCGGTTTGAGTGTTCCCGCTCGCACCCGTTTGAATTCCTTAATACGATCGCGTATTTGCATTTTTTGATATTTCGTTGGTTGAAGTAAATGGTTTCTTCTTGAAGAGAGCCTCAAAAAAGTAAGGTTATTCCAGTTCGCCGAGGCGTCGATGAAGGTGGTCGATCTGTTCGGCGTTCATTTCCAATCGGGCGTCGTGTCGGACGCAGACGGCGGCCATCTGCTCGCCCGACTCGGCCAGCTTGTCCAGTTTTCGCGAGACCATTTTCATCCGATCGGCCAACACGGCCAGCTTGGCGTGGACCATGAACATCCAAGGCCCCAATGCCAAGACGGCGGCCGTGACGATCTTGATCAAAAAACTCCACTCTTCAAAAGTCATTTTTTCGTGTGGGTCTTTGCTTTCTTTCAGTCTGTCGGTAGTGAGCGAGCGTGACGGGCGGCTACTGGGTTTATTGGTTCGACGTAATGTTGGAAACCGCAGTGACGGCTTCTCGATTCGGACTGGCGACGACGCCGCGTGGTTCTTCGCTCGGTCGGACGCCGTGGGGGATCGGCAATCGGTTTTCGTCTCCGCCGAACGAGACGCAGATGTCGAACATCTCCGATAGCGAGGAGTAAAGCATCAACGACTCGCGCGGCGTGATCCGATAGGTCGCGTACCGGCTGTCGAGTCGGGTCGCCTCGACGATGTGTTGGTCCATCGCCGTGACGAACATCCGCGCGTCGACGTTGCGAAGGTTGACGTCACTCAGAAGCGGGATATTCGGGTCCGAGCCGTCGAGCCGATAGGGCAAATCGAACTCGCGTCCGGCCGGTCGCGCCACCTCGTCACCCAAGGGGCTGGTGTCGTTCACGTCGTCCGGCAGCCGAATCGACAGGTCGCGGGCCCGCGCTTCGAGCGTTTTGATATCGGTTTTTTCCGGGTTGTGGGTAATCTTGCGGCGCAGGTAGTCCAGCTGAATGAGATGCTCGATCATGAAATCGTTCGTCGCCGTGTCCCACCCACTTTGCACGCCGAACTCGCCGTCTTGGAGGATCTGGCCGCGAAACAACAGGCCGTGTCCGACATAGGTGTGGATCGAACGGTTTCGAAATCGAGTGATCGCGTCTTGAAACGTGTCTTGGCCGAGAACGGTCATGGGCGTAAACTCCTTGGTTTGGAAAAATTTATTGAAGGATTGAAGTTGATTCGATTTTGATGATACCAATACCCGGCGACGCTTACGTACCGGTCGGGTCGGCGGGGATCGGGCTGTCGTCGTGGATTCGATAAAACTGATCGGCTACCTTCGATCGTAGCCGGCTCGCCCACGCGGCCAACTTCGTGTCGCTTGAGTCTTCGGCACTGCGGATCGCTTCGTCGTAGGCGCGTCCTAACGTTGCGTCCCCTATCGTGCTATGTCCGGAAAGGGCATAGACGTCGGCCAGTTGGCGGGCGTAGTTGTCGTTGAGCGGTTTTTTTGTTGTCCCGGTTGGAGGAGAGGAGTCAGTCGTTTGCCGTGTCGATTCCCAAAGCCGATCACCCGTTTTTCTCCGTCGTTGTATTTTTTTCCGCAAAAGTAGTCGGGCGATCAACAGCAGTGCCAACGACGGGGGCGAACTCCACCCCAGCGCGGTGAGGATTCCCGAAAGGCCCAACCCGGGCGATCCGGCCGCTAACTCCCCCGCTCGACCAGCCAACCTTTCCACTTGTCCGATTCGCAACGCAATCCGTTCCAACTTTTGGCGGAACCCGTCGAGCTTTTCGATCAATTCATCAACGCGTGACTCTGAAGGTTTTTGGGGGAGCCCGTTTTGATTCGGTGTCGTGACCGACGGATTTATTGACACTGGCCTTGGTTGGGCAGCAGGTGGTTGGACAGGTTCGGTTTGGGCAGGGGTCCCAAGCAGATTGCTTAAAAACCGGCGAATCCGACCGCAGTACGTCCCGGTGACCGTCGTCCGGTTCGAGCCCCAAAGCACGGCGACCAGTTCCCCCTGTCGATTGAAGATCGGTCCGCCGGAATCTCCTTGTCGGGCCGCTCCGGTCATCTCGAGCGTTTCGTGCGTATTGCTTCCCTGGATCTGGGCATAGCCGCACGCGCGGCCCTTGATCGAGCGAAACCGGCCGTCCGGTCCATAGCCGCCCCCGGTCAGCGGTTCTCCCGGAACCGGCGCTAGGACGCTGATCGAGACCGGTCGTATCCGAACCGGCCCGATTTGTAAAACAGCCAGGTCCCATGTTCGATCGATCGACCGTATCCGTGCCGACCGGGTTTTTCCGTCGGCAAAACGAACGGTAATCGCGCCGGAGCCACTTTCGAAAAGGTGGGCACAGGTCAAGATCAAGGCCCGATCCTCAGTGGAATCGATCAACGTCCCGGAACCGAAGACGGTTTGGGAGTTGTTTGCCCGACACGCGATTCGCACGACCGCCGCAGGGGCCGATTCGAGCGGAGCAACCGTCGGAGTAACCGCCGGTCGACAGCATCCGCCCACGCAGTCCGACGCGGCCGACGTTTCGATCGAGACACCAGCGCCGAAGAGCAAACTGATCCAAAGACCGAAAGTGAAAACAAGAGGACGTTTCATAGGCCGTCTCGAAAAAGGAAAAAAGGGGGGGCGACTGCGCGATCGATTACGGCAGCAGGGTGAATCGATAGCGGTACAAAGGGGACCGGGCCAGGTCGGCCGGTTCGGTCATTTCGTCGGCCAGATGACGGACCGGATCGACCCGGCCGCCGAGTCGTTCGGCCATCGTGACCGCTTGCGAGCAAAACGGCGGGCGCCGGTTGACCGTCTCGTCGTTGAGTTTCGGCCGGAAAAAAATCCGAACGATCGGCAAATGGAGCAGTGCCGTTTTCAAAACATTTCCCCAACCGTAATCGCACCCGGCCAACCGACGCATCCAGGCGATCGCCCCGTCGCGGTCGTATTCGCTCCATCGGCCCTCGGGGTTGACTTCGAAGACGTCGATCCGTCCGGGGAAACGTTGGACTTGACTCGACAGGGTGACCGCCCGACCGCCGGTCCATCCTCGGATCTCCAGGCAAAACAGATCGTCATCCCATCGGGCCGCCTTGGCCGCATGGGAGTGGACCCCACGTCCGGCAATCGAGATGAGCCCTTTTCTTCGAAACAGAAGCAGGTCGCCGTTTTGGATCTGTTCTCGCGATTCCGCGTAACGGACCCATTTTTGGTTTGAGTTTCGATCGTTTTTCATGCAAAAACCTTCCTGTCGTTTTTTTCGAGGTTCGGCCGGTTTTGTTGGGGAGAAAAGGAACCGATTTTGTCGTTCGGGCCGAAAGGAGAAGAGCCGTTTTCTTCGATCCACTCACCCATTCGCATTCGTTTGGCGCGAATCGCCTCGTAACGGGTTCGGCACTCGCCATGCAGGTCGAGCGCGATAATTCCTCCCGGACGTGGATCGCGGGGACGCCCCTCGCGACGGTTTTGCTCGACGATTCGTTTTTTTAACAGACACAACCGACACGGCAGGTAAACCATCGCACCGCACTCGGGACATCGGCCCTTGGGCCCTTGGGGAAAGATGATCTCGTCCTCTTGCGCCTTCGGCTTGAAGTCGGGCCGTTTCCCGTTGGCGATCGCCGAAACGGTTCCCCGACTGACGTTGGTCATTCGCGAAATTTTTCGTTGACTGTATTTTCCGTTAGCCAAGAGCCGGCGTACTTTGGTGATTTGTTCCGGTGCAAGCATGTTCCACCCCTAAAGGTTTTCCCCTCGTTTTCTTTGAACGGATTTTGAAAAATCCATAACACGCGTCCTACTGCGAAACTGCGCGTTCACCCGCGTGAAAATCGCGTGTTTTCCCGAAGGGTAAACACTTGGGCGAGGCGCAGCCAGCAAACGAGAATTGGTATAAAAAAAACCCGCCGCCAAAAACCATCAAAAAAATGGTTTCGACGACGGGCTCTTGAGACACCTGTTCCGTCAGGCTCTGCCGATACCCGGCTTGTTTTCCTTTGCCCGTGAAAATAAACGATTCTTTTCAAAAGGACAAGGAAATTTTTGGACACCTCCGACAATGGATTAGTTTAATGTGTGGCGTCAGCTTACCGACGCGGGGGAACTCGTTTGCGGAAAGCTATCAGGACGCCTCGGCCGTGACTTCTTCCAATCGTTTGACACAACTTGTCAGTTCACGAACCAGCGGGGTTTCGTCCGACGCGAGGATCTCGACGACTGAGCGAAAATACCAGAGTGTTCCTTCGCGGCCCCCTCGGAACGCGTCCCATAACCGAATGTCGAATTCTCGATAGGATTCCAGAAGTGACCGGGCATTGTCGAGCTTGTCGGCGGCGACAATCAGTCGGGCCGGCGGTGAGGCCCGGTCGAGCTGTTCCAAGAAGGCCTCTTTTCTCGCTTGCCACGGGGGCTTGGGCGTCTGGTCGGTATCGCTGCATTCGTCGACCAGTCGGGTCACCTCGTTGCCGAAGCGCTTTCGGATCATTTCTCTCGTGTCCGCTCCGCCCTGGTCTTCAATCGCGTCATGCAAGACGGCCGCCGTGGCTGCGGTTTCATCGCCCCCATGTTCCAGCACGATTCCCGCGACCCGCAATAGATGGGCCACGTATGGTCCGTTGGTCAGCCGTCGTTGTTGGTTGGCGTGGAGTCGGCAGGCCAGGGCCACCGCTTCGGAGAAACCGGGCAAAGAATTCGTCATTGTAGCAATTTTAATTTTCGTTAAGTAAGGTGGAATTTCTTTAAAAAAGCCCCTTGAGACCTCGTGTGGGGGGGTGTGATGAAGTTTGGCCGACCGTCTGCAGGCAGGCGAGTAGGGGAACGCTCTTCAACTACGTGTAATCATACGCGATCGAGAGTTTTCGGTCTCTATGACACCCCGTTTGAGGGGTATTTGTCGAGATGGTTAATTTAGGAGGAATGGGTTCAGGTAGGGTGGCTTCAAGAAAGTGGAAAACGGACTGGAGAGCCCCACTTATGGGCTATGCCGTTTCGGCTAACTTGTTTTTCTCAAAGGGAAAATCTGGGTGGGGTCTTGGCCCAACTTTAGGGATAAGCTAATCTGGAGAAGACATTTAGCTGTGGAGCAAGTCTGGCCGTTTTTTTCGGTGGGCTGTCCTCAAGAAGTCAGATCAATTTATCCTTTCCCGCAAAAAACGGGTTGAAGGAATTCATATTTAAAAATGAATGAGGAGATACGATCGTGGAAGAAAAAACGGGACCGCTGATCGAACAGATAGGAGAAACGGCCGGTCAGGTTTGGAATCTTTTGAACCGGGAAGGGCCATTGAGTCTTGCCAAGGTGGTCAAAGGGGCCGGACTACAGCGAGACGTTGTCATGCAAGCCCTTGGTTGGTTGGCCCGGGAGGGAAAGATCAACATCGAGGAAGAAGGCCGAAAACGGATGGTTTCGTTGTTGTGAAAACGATTCGGCATGGATCCTTTTAATGCGAGCCTAAAACCCTTTTGGGCGAATTTGGCGGAGTTGGGGTGTCTTTGAATTTTCCACTCCGCCACCCTCCTTTTGGGGATGGTTTAATCCCCCTCTTTTTTTCCTGGTGCAAGGCGATCTACTTGTGTTGCAGTAAGTGTCGAGGGGGATTTTTCTCTGCGCGGGTCCCTTCGACTTGTCTAATCAGTCTAACCCAACGTATTTCCCGAAAACATGGGGCGATGTTTTCTCTATTTCTTCTTCGGTCTGCTTTTCCGCAAGTAGAGGGTGGCCTACATTTAGGAGGTGAAAGGGTACCCTTTTTCCCAAAAGCAGTTTCTTTCGAGCCGCTTTGGGAGAATTCGGGTATACTTACAAAAATAGAGTGGGCCAAGCCGACCATGGCCTTGCCCCATTGGAAAAAACGATTCGAAAAAGGAAGGGCTTTCCCGACAGGAGGGGAAGCTCGTGTCCAGAATGAAAGGGGAATCGAAGATGGAACGCCCAGCAAAGTGGATGGTGTTGGCATTGGCATTTTGTTTTGTTGGTGGGCTGTATCAAACGCCCGCGTCTGCGGAACCGCTGGGGTTGGAGCAAAGCCAGGCCGCTGAGCAACAGCAACCAAAAGTGCCGAAAGAAGTTTCCCAAGCGTTGGACCTTTTCCGCCAAAAAGACGCTGCCGGGGCATATGAGCTTTTGAAGAAGGCCTATGAATTGCATCCGGAGCTTTCGCCTCCCGAGATTCTTATGGCCCAATTTTTCGGGCGAATTGGACAAATGGATGTTGCTTTCGGTTGGATAGAGCGTGCGGGGGAAAACTTCCCGGACGATCCGGAAGCCTATTTCATGTTGTCCCAGTTCGCGATCCAGCAAGGGCGTCTGGTAGGAGCGGGACTTCTTCTGGAAAAAGGGAACGCGCTTGTAGAGAAATACGACAAAGATCCCCAACGCAAAGAAAAGCTGCAATTATTGCATGACCGTCTTATGGCGGATATGGCCTTGAGACAAAATAATTGGAGTTTGGCGCGACTCTATCTCGAGTCGGTTCTGGCGGTGAAGCCAGAGGATGTGCGGGCTTTGCAGCTTTACTCCCAAACGCTTTTTGAGGACGGAAAGGTCGAAGAAGCGCTGGAAAAACTTCGTGAGTTGAAAAAAACCAATGAGACGGCTCTTACGCCCGAAGCGATCCTTGCCACTTGGTTCCAACAAAAAGGGGACAAGGACAATGCGAAAAAATACATGATCGAGGCGATCAATCAAGCGCCGAACGATTTCAATACTCGACTGGCGGCCGCACACTGGGCCTTCCAGATCAACGAATTCGATCAGGCGAAAAAGCAAATTGATATCGCTTCGAAGCTTGATCCCAATTCGCTTGACGCGAAATTGCTTGCCGGGACGATCGCTCTTTTCCAAGCGGATTATCCGACTGCGGAAAAATATTTCAAAGCGGTTTATATTGAACGGCCCAGCAGTTTTGCCTCGTCGAATAATTTGGCCTTGGCCTTGGCTGAACAAGCCGATCGACAAAAGCAACAGCAGGCTTTCCAGTATGCCCAACAGAATGCGCAGCGAGTTCAGCAGTTGACTCCGCAAAATCA
Organism: Thermoguttaceae bacterium; assembly: GCA_963674475.2. GTDB lineage: Bacteria > Planctomycetota > Planctomycetia > Pirellulales > Thermoguttaceae > CAXXFQ01. Next base: position 704,362 of record CAXXFQ010000008.1, read on the forward strand.
AAAGGAAGCCTATTCCACCTTGGGACGTGTTTTGTTCCTTCAGGGCCGGTTGCAAGACGCTCAACAAATTTTAGAAAAAGCGGTTTCGTTGGGCGGGCAAGTCTCTCCTGACACGGCTTATTACTTGGCGGAAGTTTGTGCCGAAAACGGCCAAAAAGAGCAAGCGATCAGTTACCTGGATTCGGCCATCAAGTCGCAGGCGCCTTTCAGTAAGCGAGAAGCGGCCGAAAAATTGCTCAAACGGCTGAATCAATAACACGACGGGGCCAAGTCTGCGTTTTGGGGTTTTTTGAATCGCAGAAAAGTCCGAATAAAACCAAGAGAACCCTTGACGCTGTTCGAGGGTTCTCTTTTTGCGCTCCAAGATAACCATTCCCGATCGGTTGGTGAAACCGGCGGACGAAGATACAATGAAGGTTGGAAGTTTTTAACGTTCGATTTCTTTTGTTGACGAGACGGCCGGAGACCAAGCGGTCCTATCGGAATGGTTGATCGTTTTTCGGTGCCCTCTCATAAAAATTGTGAAAAGATATCTCGCCCATGCCTTTATTGCCCCGTAAAATCGGTATCTCTCGCAGAACCGTTTTTTTCCTTTCGATTTTCATGACCGGCTGGTTCCTTTGGTTGGGTTCCGCCCGTCTGGAGGCGATGGAACGGGTCGTGGTATGCCAAGAGGGGAAGTCGGTGACGCTTGAAGGCCGGTCGTTGGTAGAAGCGAAGGATGGCGGTCGGCTTTTCCTCACACGAGGAGGGGAGATGTTTCCGCTTACACCGTCGATGCAATCGGGGTACACGAAGGACGACAGGCCGTTTGCGCCGTATGACGAGAAAGAATTCCAGCAGCGGGTCTTGGCGAAGCTTCCGCCAGGGTTCGAGGTTCGTCGTACGGCCCATTATCTGATTTTTTTTGAGACGTCGCGTGCCTATGCCCAGTGGTGCGGGTCGCTTTTCGAGCGGCTTTACATGGCGTTCACTAACTTCTGGAAACGGCAAAAGGTGGAAATCAAGGACCCCGAATTTCCCTTGGTGGCGGTCATCTTCAACAACAAGCGAAGTTTCGATCAATTTTCACGGGAGGAACTGGGCGACGCGGTGCGTAACGTGATCGGCTATTACAACCTTCGCTCCAACTGGATGGTCATGTCGGACCTGACTGGGTTGTCCATGGAAGATCAAGGGACGCGGATTCGAACCTCCAAGCAGATCGATAAAATCCTTTCCCAGCCGCAAGGGGCGATGATTGTTACAACGATTGTCCATGAGGCAACCCATCAGATCGCCTACAACTGTGGCATGCACGAGCGAATGAGCGATATTCCCCTTTGGTTTGTAGAAGGGATTGCCCAGTTTTTCGAAACGCCCGATCTCCGCAGTGCCAAAGGGTGGCGTGGTATTGGGGCGGTGAATGAGCCTCGGTTGTCTCGTTTTTTGGATTACATGGACCGTCGACCGGCCGATTCGCTCAAGACGCTGTTCATCGATGATCAACGTTTTCGAAATTCCGAGACCGCCTTGGATGCCTACGCGGAGGCGTGGGCGTTGACCTATTTCCTGATTCGCCAGCGAAACGAGCAGTATGTCGAGTACGTTCGACGGATGAGTCAACACAATCCTATGGTCAAGGGCGATTCCGAGAAGCGTCTTAAGGAACTCCGAAAGGTTTTCGGCGATTTGAATCGGCTCCACTCCGACTTTATACGCTATTATGATCGGATGCGCTAAAATGATCTAGGACGATTTGTGTGTGGATGGAACCATGAAAAGTCAGGAGGGGGTAGGTGATGATCGAAAAGGTCGTCTCCGGTGGTCAAACGGGCGTCGATCGGGCCGCGTTGGACGCCGCGATCCGTGCGGGGCTTCCTCACGGCGGTTGGTGTCCGCGTGGACGACGGGCCGAGGACGGGCCGATTCCGCTTGCGTATCGATTATGCGAGACGCCCGAGACGGACTACACCGTTCGAACCGAGCGGAACGTGGTTGAATCGGACGGGACGTTGATTCTTTTTTCCGGCATCCTTCGCGGGGGCACTCGGTTGACCGACAAGTTGGCTACCTCGCACGAAAAGCCTTGCGCGACGGTCCATCTCGATCTGAAGGCGACTCGTACCGACCCGCAAATCATTGCCGAGGTGTTGGATTGGCTTCGGGAGCACCGCGTTCGAATTCTCAACGTGGCCGGCCCGCGCGAGAGTCAAATGCCGGGGATTCATGCCGCCGCCCGGCGATTTCTTTTGACCTTGTTTGCTCAAATCGATAAACGCGATTCGGGTTGCTAAGTGAAACAGGATGTTTCACTCATAGATGGCGATTTGCAAAATCGCTGTCTATGCGAGGCTTGCGGCCACTTGTTGCCGCGAAAGTCGAGGTTGGAAAAGGCCCGGATGGTCTTTTTAAACGGGTTGCTAGATTCGTCCTTGAAGCCAATACCAAACGATACCGACCCATTCGTGTGTGGCAATGGAGACCTTTTCGGCCGCATACGGTTGGGGGAGAAATTCCTTCACGCGCCATTGGAACGAGCAGACATGATAATTGCAGGCCGACGGGATGAGGTTCATCTCCAGTTTTTGGAAACACAGTTCGGACCGCCGCATATGGGATGCACTGGTCACCAAAACGGTGCGCTCGGGATCGAGCTTTCGCTCTCGCAGGATTTCGGCCACATAGAGGCCGTTTTCGTAGGTCGTCCGTGAACGGTCTTCGAGTATCAAATCGGATTCCGGGATCCCCATTCCGACAAGTAGATCCCGCATGGCTGCTGCCAAGGTGATGGCGTTTTGAGTCGATCCGACTCGACCGCCGGTTAAAATAATCGGGCACGGTCCCGATTGGTGATACACTTCGACGGCATGAAACAGACGCATTGCCATTGATGGATCGGGGCTCCATTGTCCGGTTGCGTTGTCGACGATCAGACCGGAGGAGAGGACGACGATGGCGTCGATATTTTTCAGCGGTTCGACCTGTCGAGGATAGCGCCATTCGAGACTTCCCAAAATGGGTCTGGCGACGAATTCGGTATTGACGAAGGCGAATAGCAGTGCAAAGGCCAGAAGCCAAATCCAGCGACGTCCCCGTCCACGCCGTTTTCGCCGTTGCCAAAGGATCAACGCGACGAGAATAACCAGGCCGAGGCAAAACGGTTTGATGAAAATGGAGAGGAATTGGTACATGAAGTTCTTCCCGGATTGAGCCAGTTTGACGAAAAGCGAAGGATTCGAAATGTCGAGGAAATCAGCCGGTATGGAAAACCTCTTCCATCGTCATCCAATGTTCCTCGGTTTGACGGTTTTTCTGGGGGATCTGGCACGGGTCGGTCAGTTTCCACCACTGTTGAGTTGTCGGATCGTCGGCGATTTTCTTCGCATCGGCTTCGTAATCGTCACCGAAATATTCGAAATAGCTAAACAGGTAAAGGTTTCCGTCGTCCAACTGGCCGAGATAGATGGAGAAATTGCGAATATGGCTCGCCTCGATTCGCGCGAGGACTTCGGGCCAAGCCGCCTTATGGAGTCGGATATACTCGTCTTTTTTTTCCGGTTTGAGTCCGATCACCGAGCCGTACCGTTGCATCGTTCTTGTTCCCCGAGGCCGTGGTTGCGTTTCATCGAGCGAAACGTTCATGAAAATCAGACAAAGTCCCGTCGAACCAACGGTTCCTTTTCTCAGGACTTATTGTGTCGTTTCTTAGACCGATGTCAAGAACGCCAAGACGTTTGGTGAAGAAAGAGATGGGATGGCGGGCCAAAGAGATGGCGGGCCAAAGAGAAGGCGGGCAGAAGAGAGGGGATGGTCGGTTCCCCACGCGCTCGATCGTATCAGGGGGTAGTTTATTGCTTGGTTGTGAAGGGATGGGACGCCGTCTGATCAATCCGACGGTTCGTCGAATCGCGAGGTCCAGAAATGACAGCTCGGCTTTTTTCCTTTCGATGAATAATATTTTTGGTGTTTCGGATCGGCCTGGTAAAACCGTTTAACCGGTTCCAAGCGGGTGAAAACTTGAAAGCCCCGGCCGCGAAGATCGTGGATCAGTTTTTCGGCCGTTTGATGTTGTTCGGCGTCGGTGTAAAAAAGGGCCGATTGATATTGCTGCCCGACGTCGGGGCCTTGGCGGTCGACTTGGGTCGGATCGTGGATCTGGAAGAAATGACGAGCCAACACTTCGAAGGTCGTCACTTTCGGATCGTAGACGACCTCGACCGCCTCGACATGGCCGGTCCGGCCGGTACTGACCTGAGCGTAGGTCGGATGTTCGACTTCCCCTCCGGTGTAACCAACCGTGGTGGCTAAGACGCCGGGCATATTTTCAAAATGATATTCGACTCCCCAAAAACAGCCGCCCGCGAAGACGGCCCGATCAAGCAAATCTTCAGGAATGAATCGAAGTGAGAGTGAATTGGCACAATGCCGGACGTTTTTCGTCGTGAGCCATTCGCCGTGAAAAAGGTGTCCCAAATGGCCCTCGCATCGGGCACAAGTGATTTCGGTACGAATCCCGTCGGGATCGGGGTGTCGTTTGACCGCGCCGGGGATGGCGTCGTCGAAACTGGGCCAGCCGCAGTCGGAGCGGAATTTATCCTGGGAACGATACAAAAGGGCGTCACAGTATTTGCAGGCGTACCACCCTTCTGCAAAATGGTTCCAGTATTTTCCGGAAAAGGGGGATTCGGTCCCTTTTTCCAAAATGACGTGATGCTCTTCCTTGGTCAATGCATTTCTTTTGATCGGGGACGGTTCGTCCGGAGGGCCGCCTCCCACGTTCAAATTTTCATTCATCGAAACCTCTCCCATTACGGAAAGCAAAAACCCCGTAGTCAAGCCAAGCCAAACGGTGGTCACGGCGGTTTCCTCTCACTTTGCCGGGGATCATTTTTTTTTCATCAAGCCTTGCTACAATAATTCTATGCAAGTCATAATAAAGGCGACTTTCAGACACCCCTTTTTCCAGAACGGGCCCCCCGATTGAGTTGGCTGTTTGGGATTTTTTCCCAAGTCACCCCTGGCGTCTCTCTCGGCAAGCCGGGCCATTCAAAAGGGGGGTGGTTTTTAATCGTTTATCAGGAAATGACTTGGGCGGATGAAAATTTTCTGAAGGAAAATGACTGGGGACAAGCCGGGAGTGACAATGAAAAAACGTTTTACCTTTGGTTCGTTTCCCTCGATCCAAAAAAGCCGAGAATCGACCGACAAGACAGCTTGGTTGCCGATTGGTTGAAGCGTGACAAGCGATTTTAAAAAGATGAAACTGTAAAAAACACGGAGGATTTTCATGTCAAATCAACCCACCGCGCTGGTGACGGGCGGTTCACGAGGAATCGGGCGAGGAATTTGCCTGGAGTTGGCGCGGGCCGGTTTTGCGGTCGTTGTCAATTACGTCTCTCGGAGTGACGCCGCCGAGGAGACGGTCAAGCAGATCGAGTCGCTCGGTAGCGAGGCCGTTGCGGTCCGTGCGAGCGTTGCCGACCGGGCCGATCACCGACTCCTTCTGGACGCGGTCTATGAGCGGTTCGGGCGGCTCGACTTGTTGGTCAACAATGCGGGGATCACCTCGCAAGGTCGCAAAGACCTGCTCGACGCGACTGAGGAGAGTTGGGATCTGGTGTTTGCGACCAATTTGAAAGGGCCGTTCTTTCTGACCCAAGCGGTCGCTCGGCGGATGATCGAGCAGATCGACCTGCAGACGATTCCGGACGGGAAAATAGTCAATATTTCGTCGTTATCGGCGTATACCGCGTCGACCAATCGAGCCGATTATTGTATGAGCAAGGCGGCCATCAGTATGATGACTCAGCTGTTTGCCCATCGTTTGGCTGAAAATAAAATTGGGGTGTACGAGGTCTCGCCGGGGGTGATTGCCAGCGACATGACCGCTCCGGTGCAAGAGAAATACGACCGGTTGATCGCCGAGGGGCTTTGGCCGATTCGTCGATGGGGGACGCCAGAGGACGTCGGTCGGGCGGTGGCGGCGATCGCGCGGGATTACTTCCCGTTCACGACCGGTCAACGGTTTGACGTCGACGGTGGTTTTCATATCCGCCATCTGTAAAAACCTTTTTCGGTCACAAGAAGTCGCCCGAATTTTTCCCGGTCTGACGGCCAGAAAATAACCCAACCCACGAGGCTTTCGATCATGGACGACACGACTCGGTCCCGTTTTGACCACATCTTCGACGAAGTATTGGAATCGCTTCCGCCACGGATTCATGAGTTGATCGAGGAGGTTCCGTTGCTGGTCGAGGATTACCCCTCCGAGGAGGTGATGCGACAGATGGGCGTCCGGCATCGTTGTCAGCTTTGCGGCTTGTATACGGGAATCCCTCTGACCGAGCGGAGCGTCATGCAATCGGGCTTCTTACCCGACCGGATCTTGATCTATCGCGAGGGGATTCTTTCCGCGTCGACCGATCGAACCGGCAGGTTGCTCCCCGGGCGGCTCCGGGAGGAGATGCGGATCACCATCTTACACGAACTGGCCCATCATCACGGTTTCGACGAGCAGGAGCTTCGAGATCTGGGCTATGGTTGAGCGGGGAAATGGTTTTAGACTTCATGCGCCCCGTCGAACCAATTTGTGTGGGGGGGAAAGGTTTTAGACTTCATGCGCCCCGTCGAACCAATTTGAGCGGGGGAAAGGTTTTGGGCCACCCCTGGTGAACCGCCCCCATGACAAGAATGTCCTCAGAGCGTTATAATACGGTTTTCTTTCAAAATCGAACCCGGTACCGTTCCTTATATAGGTCTGAGGGGAAACGTCGAATCGGTCTTGGAGCCGTTTTTGCGGACCCCGGTCGGGTTTTTTATCTTCAATATTGAATACCGATACGAAAAACGGAAATTTTCATGACTAAAATTGCCATCCTCGGGGCGACCGGCTACACGGCGTTGGAGCTGATCAAACTCCTCCTTCGTCACCCGGGAGCCGAAATCACCACCTTGACCAGTCGACAGGAGGGCAACCCGCCGGTGGCGACGATCCACCCGTCGTTGACCGGTCGACTCGATTTGAATCTGGAAAATATTGGCCCCACCGAATTAGCCAGTCGGGCCGATTGCGTTTTTAGTTGTCTGCCCCACGGCGTGACCGCCTCGATGGTGCCGCCGCTTCTGGAGGCCGGGTGTCGGATCGTCGATTTCAGTGCCGACTATCGGCTGAACGATCCCGAGGTGTTTGCCGCTTGGTATAACCAGAAGCATGTCGACCCGGACCGATTGGGCAAGGTTCCCTATGGCCTGCCCGAGCTGTTTCGGGACCAGATTGTCGACGCGCCGCTGGTGGCCAATCCGGGCTGTTACCCGACGTCGGCCATCTTGGCGCTGGCCCCGTTGTTGAAAGCCGGCTTGGTCGATCCGTCGGAGATTATCGTCGATGCGAAAAGCGGTGTTTCCGGCGCCGGGCGAACGCCGAAACTGTTGACTCATTACCCCGAGTGCAACGAATCTTTTTCCGCCTACAACATCGGAAGACACCGGCACCAGCCCGAGATCGAACAGATTCTCACGACCGCCGGTGGGGCAAACGTCGATGTGATTTTCTCCCCCCATCTCGTCCCGATGGACCGCGGCATCCTGTCGACGACCTACTCGCGTCCGGTGGGCGAAGTGACCGAAGAGAAACTGCTTGAAACCCTTCGCGACTTTTACGAGGACGAGCCGTTCGTTCGGGTGGTCGACCATCTTCCGGCGACCAAGGACACGGCCTACACGAACTTCTGCGACGTCACGGTTCGGATCGTCAAGGGTCGCATCGTCACGATCAGTTGCATTGACAATCTGATCAAAGGGGCCTCCGGCGCGGCGGTCCAGAATTTTAATCTGATGTACGACTACGACGAAACGACCGCGCTTCTGTAGGCGATTGGTCGCCCGTTTTTTTGAAAAAGGATTGATTTTGATGGCCGTTTCGATTCCTCAAGGCTATTCGATGGCGGGGGTTTACTGTGGGGTCAAGTCGAACCGCGAGGCGCTCGATTTGACACTGGTCGTGTCGTCCACTCCGGCGACCGCGGCGGGCGTTTATACGCAAAACTTGGTCTTCGCCGCCCCGGTCGAATACGATCGGGCCCTGACTCCGGGTGCCCAGACCCGTGCCGTGGTAGTCAACTCGGGTAACGCCAATGCCTGTACCGGCCAACGGGGTCTTGACGATGCGCGACGGATGGCCGAACTGGCCGCCGGAGTTTGCGACGCACCGCCCGAGGCAGCGTTGGTCATGTCGACCGGTATCATTGGCGAGTTTTTGCCGATGGAAAAGATCGAGGCGGGAATCCCGGCCGTGGCCGAAAAATTGGGTTCGACCGACGAGCATCTCGACCTGGCCGCGCGGGGGATTCTGACGACCGACACCGTGACGAAGGTGGCCGGGCGAACCCTCAAAATAGATGGCCGAACGATCCAGCTGACCGGCATTGCCAAAGGGGCGGCCATGATTGGGCCGAACATGGCGACGCTGCTGGGGCTGATCATGACCGACGCGGCATTGGAACCCGACGTGGCCCAGACGGCCCTGAAACAGGCGATGGAAGATTCGTTCCACGCGATCAGTGTCGAAGGGCACACCAGCACCAATGACACGGTCCTGTTATTGGCCAATGGCCAGGCCGGTGGCGAGCCGCTCTCGGGTGAAGGGCTGGTCCAGTTCCAGGCGGCGCTGAACGAGGTTTGCGTCGAGTTGGCCCGGTCGATCCCGGCCGACGGCGAAGGGGCCTCACATCTGATCACTCTCGAAATCACCGGTTGTGCCGACAAGGTGAAAGCACGGAAGATCGCCAAGACGGTCGCCGAAAGCGCCCTGGTCAAGACGGCGGTCACCGGGGCCGACCCGAACTGGGGCCGGATCGTCTCGGCGGCCGGATACGCCGACGTCCCGTTCGATTTGGCCGGGGTTCGGCTGCGGGTCAACGGTTTCCTCTTGTACGAGAACGCGGCTCCCGTCTCGTTTGATGCCGAGGAGGTCTCCGCCTCAATGCGAGAGAATCGCGAGACGCTTATCCAGTTGGATTTCGCCGAAGGGACGGCCGACACCCGATTCTGGACGACCGACCTGACGACCGAATACATCCACATCAACGCCGATTATCACACCTAGACCGGCTTGTGCCCCGCTTAATAGGGGTGGAATTTTTGAAAGATCGGTTTGCCCCCCTGTCAGAGTAGGGTAGGCTTGAACATGCTCCCGCTTTTTTTCATGGGAAGGGGGCGGTTTGTTAATGCAACCTACTCCTGAGCCCTCTTTGTGGGGGGAAGCCGGATGATTCTCTATATCTTTCTAATCGCCGTCGCCAATATTGGAATCGGTCTGATGCTCTCGCGCCGCCTGGGCCGGGTTTATCGGGAGCGCTGCAACCTGACCGGTCCAAATTCGGTCGAGGCGGAATCTTCCGATTTTGACGAATCGTGGGACGATTCCGAGGAGCCGCCGGAACTCGAAGAGCCCGCAGACAGCTCGTCGGCCGAGTCGCACGAGGAAGATCTTGAGCCCGAACTCGCTTCGGTCTGACGCGCGTTTCTGGTTTGAAAAAATTTCCTGGCAAAACGTCATGAAAGTCTTTCTTGTTTGCCCAGGCTGCTTTTTTTATGGCATTTTCATCCTGGCCCAATTATACTGGACTCTGGATTTGCGGTCGTTTCCCCCTTCTAGTGACCCCGGTTTCGAGAGACTCGGCCCGGGTGTGCGGGATTCTTTCCTATCCAAAAGGGGGCACGCTGCCGACCAATCGTCTCGTGCTATTGCATTTCAAGAGAAAGTATATTGTTTCAGGGAGATTTTCGCGTGTCGAATCCCGAAGACCAAGTGCCCGAATTCGACGATCTGAATTCGGAAGAAATGGACCTCTTTGCCGACGAGTCGCTCGGAGACCTCGAGGGGGACTCGATGACCTCGTTCGATTCGCTTGACGGGTCGTTTGACGGGTCACTTGACGGGGGGGACGATTTGGCCACGTTCGAGTCGATTGACGACGAGCCTGCCTCGTTCGATTCGGCGGACGACGAGTTGGCGGCGTTCGACTCGACCGACGAGATCGGGGAAGCGGAGCCGTTGGAATCGCTCGACGGCCCCTCGCCGTTTGGCGAGGAAGGCCTGTCTGAAGCGGAGCCGGTCGACTTGGACGAAGGTGGCAAAAAGTCCAAAAAGAAGAAGAAAAAGAAGGCCAAAAAGCCGAAGCAGCCCAAGGTCAAGAAGGAAAAGGTCAAAAAGACCAAGGCCCCCGGCGCGCCGCGCCAACGTCCGCCGGTCGAGACGGTCGTCTTGGGCATCTCGTTGTGCATGTTCCTTCTGGCCACCGGCATCTTCGTCCTGGAACTGATGTCGTACGGCTTCCAGATGGGTCCGTAAAAAAACAGTCGCGAAGACGAGAAAAACGGATGAACCAAAGTCGGGTTTGTCTCTCTCAACTACCAAACAAAAAACAGGGCGATCGCCAAACCCGGCGGTTGCCCTATTTTTTTGCTGAATCGAAAATTTTCGCTATGGCGAAATGCCACATCTACCCCTGGCGATTCCGACCCTTCCACCGGCAAACGGCCAGTCCCGCAAACCCGAACAACAGCAAAGCCACCGAACTCGGCTCCGGGACCGCAACCGCTTCGAAATCCAAATCGACGGTATTTGTTATTGTCTCAAAAAATGCGTTAATGTGATCTATTGAGGAGTTTTCATAGAAATAAGCAAAGTTGAGGGTCTCGCCTGCCTCAACCGGGATCGAGAATTTCTCGCCAGAACCAGTTTGGATAATTGAATCATATGCATCATACAAATTATCTATATCCAACGAGAGCACCTCTTCCTCTCCACGCAGAAGAGTAAAGTCAAAGGTTGTATTCATGTTTACAAGAAATGAGACTGGTGAAACCCAGAGCATCAGTGGGGTTCCTGCCGGACAGCTTTCGCTGGTTCCAATCGTCATTTCCCCCAATTCCCCCGGGCGGTTTCGTACCTTACTCTTCCAGCTATAATACACTCCTGTGACGGAAGAAGAGATTACGGCGGGAGAACTGCCGTCGGAATCTTGACAGGAAAGCGAGGCGTCACAAACTGCCCAATCCCATTGCTCCGGATTACCGTCGTAGGGGGCTGGTGGTTTTAAGGAAACTGCAGTTGCATGGACGGAAACTGAATTCACCCCAACGCTTGACGCATAATCCTTGTCATAGTCAGTCGGATAGCCTAAGTCTAAATTCAAGTCGGTCGCGACACTGGCACTTGCCTCCAAATTGACGTTGAATGAAATTGGAACCGAATCGGCTTGCGAAATGTGTGCGATTGACAAGGAAATCAACACCGCAAGTCCCAATGCAATCCGTCGCCGAAGAAAAGTGACCATGATCCTGCCTCCTGAGAACTTTTTTTGTTAGCTTTTCTTGATGAAAGTACATCCACTGTATGTAGTTGTACAAGAGCGGCCCAAGGAAATCAATACTTGGTGATCGGGTTTTTAAAAAACCCCTACGGAATGTCCTCATTCGGGGGGGTGGCTTGGCTAATGAAGGTTCTCGGGAGATAAAAAGCCGGTTCGGTTCCGTTTCAAAAGCCGGGGCGGTTTTGGTACAATGGGCTCTTGATTTCGGGCCCGATTGCGTCGCCTGAAAATCTTTCCCACCAAATAGACCTATCCACTAAGAGACTTCCCCCCAGGAGAAAGAAAT
>CAXXFQ010000009.1:0-450000 GCA_963674475.2 Thermoguttaceae bacterium
TCACCCGCGATCAAAGCCGACTCGGCCGTTTCACCTTTAAAAACGTTCTGCCGCATCGCGTCTACCCGATCCTGGCTCAGGCCTTTTACGGACGCATTTCGTTGTTTTACGGGCCCCAGCCGAACCAACTGACCGTTCGCGGACGGGCCGCCGAACTGAAAAAAGTCGGCCAGATGATCCAACGGCTCGATCAACCGGAAAGCGCCGAGACCAAGTTCGCAACGAAGGTCTACACCCTCAAACACGCGCAGCCGGTCAGTGTGTTGCCGCTGATCAACCGGGCATTGTACGGAAAAATCGCCTCGTTTTACGGTCCCCAGCCCAACCAGTTCACCGTCCAAGGCCGACCGGTCGACCAGGCCAAAGTCCAAGAGCTGCTCGACCAATTGGACCAACCCGAAGCGGAAGCGACCTCGGTCGCCTACACGATCAAACACACGACCCCCGCGGCGCTGCTTTATTTACTCCGACAGGGGACCCAAAATCGGGCCTCCTTCACCTACGGCCCCCAACCGAACCAACTGACCGCCCGCGCTCGGGCCGCCGATCACGAGAAGATCCGAAAGCTGCTCGAACAGTTCGACCGTGAGGAATCGCCCGAAGTCAAACCGACCCTCGTGACCTACAAGTTCAAGGCCCTCTCGCCGACGACGGTCATCCCGATCCTCCGCGCCGCCTTTCCCCGCGTGTTGATCAACCGCGGCGCACAGCCGAACGAACTGATCCTCCGCGCCCGCCCGGCCGAACACAAACAGATCCAGGCGATGATCGACCAGATCGACCAGAAGGCCGCGACGCCCGAGTCGACCCCGGTTGTCCAGGTCTACACGCTCGACGGCATGAACGTCTACACGCTGCTCCCGCTGCTGCGTCAGGCGGCCCCCCAGGCAACCTTTCTGCCCGGGGCCACGATTCGTCAATTGATCGTCCGCGCGATTCCCGAGGACCAAGAGAAGATCGGCCAGTTGATCGACCAATTGGTCAAACAGTCGACCGGCAAACACGCGGCCCAAGTCAAGGTCTACACCCTCAAAACCAAAAACGCCTACCGGGTGGTTCCCGCCATCCGAACGGCCGCCCCCCAAGCGCGAGTCGCCGCCGGGGCATTGCCCGATCAGTTGGTCATCAACGCCACGCCGACCGAACACGAAACGATCCAAGAGATTGTCGACACGCTCAACCAGGCCGCCTCGCCCAAAACGGCCGCCCGCGCGGTCATCTATCCGTTGGAGTCGATGCCCGCGTCGGGGCTAATCTACATTTTGCGACAGTCGTTCCCGACCGTCGGGTTCTCGGTCGGTGCCGATCGGTATCAGTTGATTGCGATGGCCTCGCCCGAGGAACAGGAGCAGATCAAGCAGGCGATTCAGAAACTGACCGAAGGGGTGCCCGAAGGGGAAAAGATGGTGCTGGAGATCTACCGGCTCAAATCGCGGCCTTCTTATCAGTTGAACTACGCCCTGGGATATGCCTTCCCCCGCGCGAGGTTCGCGGTGGGGGCCGACCCTCGACAACTGTTGGTCCGGGCCCGCAAGTCGGATCAGGAGAAGATCCGTGCGATGATCGACAAGATGACCGCGGCCGAACCGGCCGAGACGGCCCCACGTGCGGTTGTCTATCCGCTTGAATCGACGACAGCCGTCAGCGCGATCCGGTCGCTTCGCACAGCGTTTCCCGGCGTCGGTTTTTCGGTAGGCGCCGATCCGTATCAACTGGTGGCCGTCGCCCGGCCGGAAGAACAAGAGCTCTTGAAACGGGCCATCGACAAACTGACTCAAGCGTTGCCGGAAGCCCAGCGACTGACCCTCGAGGTGTACCGATTCAACCAGCGACTGACTAACGCGATCCTGGTCGGTCTGCGTCGGGCCTTCCCCCGTGCCCAGTTCGCCTTGGGCGCCGACACGCGCCAACTTTTGGTCCGGGCCCGAAGCGCCGAACAATCGAAAATCAAGGCGATGGTCGACAAGATGCTTTCGCCAGAAACGGCCGAGACGGCCCCCCGCGCGGAAGTGTACCATCTCGAAAAAACGACCGCCGCCAGCGCGCTGCGAGCCTTGATGCGAACCTTTCCGGAAGCCGCGTTCACCGTCGGCGCGACCCCGTACGAACTGGTCGTCGTCGCCCGACCGGCCCAACAAAAGCTGATCGGCGCGGCCCTTGAACAGATGCGATTCCAAGAAGGCGACACGGACCGCCCCACGCTGGAAGTTTACCCCTTGAAAGCCACCGGAGCCCTGAGCGCGCTTTACACGCTTCGTGTCTCCTTTCCCGACGCGCGTTTCAGTGTCGGCGCCGATCCGAAAAACCTGGTCGTCTGGGCCCGGCCGGAAAAACAGAAACAGATCAAAGAGGCGATCGACCAGATCGAATTGGCCGGAAAACCCCAGGACAAATGGGTCATGGCGACCTACCCGGTTCGTTACGAAGACACCACCGCGTTGTTGCGGGTACTCGATCCGATCCTCAAAGGACAATCACGATTCGCCACCGATCCGAAACGGGACGGCCTGATCGTCTGGGCCGATCCGGACCGCCAGAAAAAGATCAAAACGGCGATCGACACGTTCCTGACCAATCTGCCCAAAAGTCGCGAGCCGGTCTCGAAGGTCTACTATTTCAAAAAAGCGAACCCGGCCGAAGTCTATCCGGCCCTGGCCCGCCTGGTCCCGACGGCCCGGATGTCGGTCAACAGTCGGAACCGGTCGCTGGTCGTCAGTGCGACGCCCAAGGACCAAAAAAGAATTGCCCAGGCGGTCGCCGAAATCGAACAGACGGCCGATCAGGGTGAAGAACCGGTCCTGGAAGCCTACCGGATCGACACGGCCAATCCGCGTAGCGTTTACACGACACTGGCAAACTTCTTCCGCGCTCGCCGCGATATCCGATTGACCCTCGATGCCCAGAACGACACGATCCACGCCATGGCCCCGCCGACCGATCAGGAGACAATCCGCTCGTTGATCGATCAGGTCGACCAAGAGGGCGACCTTTTAGGCACCGGTCAACTCGAGGTCTACTCGGTCGAGAATGTCGACACGTACGCCCTAATGAACGTCCTTCGAACCCTCTTGCAAAACAAGCTGGCCCGGGTCCGGATGACGATCGACCGGCGTACCGACCAACTGGTCGCCATCGCCCGTCCGGCCGAACAAAAGATCATCGCCCAAACGGTCGAAAAACTCCGCAGCGAACCGAAAACGCTCGAGATCCTCCAGCTGGGCATCCTCGATCCCGAAGCGGCCCTGTTGGCGATCGATCGGCTATTCGAGTCGGACACCTACGGCTACGACCCGACCGCCCCGGACGTCCAGGTCGACGGAGACACCCAACAGCTGTTCATCCGGGCGACCCCCGAGCAACACACGCAGATCCGCCGCTTGCTGGTCAAGATGGGCGAAACGGGCCTGAAACGGATCAGCGCCGACGACAGCCCGAACCGTCGGGTCGTCCCCTTCTCGGGCAACGTCCAGGCGGCCGTCGAACAGATCCAGCGCGTCTGGCCCAAGCTGCGCGACAACCCGATCCGCATCAGCACGCCCAGCGAAAAAACGCCGAAGCCCCAACCCCAGACCAAACCGATCGACCAGGCCCCTTCAACCAAATCGGCCCGCCACCGGCCCGGCCAACTTTGGGGAGCCACCGTCCGACTCGCCTCGACCAAGACCGACGTCACCAAAAAAGAGACCCCGAAAAACGAAGTCAAAACTCCTGTCGCGGCCCAGTCGAACGTTGAAAAGCCCAAGCCCCAACCTCAACCAAAAAAACCCGCAACTCCTGCGACACCCGACCCCCAACCTCAAAAACCCGCCGCGTCAACTCCTGTCGTGGAAGCTCAAGGACCTGACGTCATCCTGATCCCCGGTCCGGGAAGTATCACGGTCCAGTCGGACGATCCGGTCGCGTTGGAACAGATGGAAGCCCTGTTGCGATCGATGGCCCCCGAGGCGCCGACGGTCGATTACGGGAGCCGGAATCTGGAGATTTTCCGACTGAAGCATACCGACGCGACCGAAATGGCCGCCCAGTTGCAAGGACTCTTTCGCCAGATGACCCGGGGTCGGGCCCGAAGCGCGATCCGTCGCGAGCCGACGACCATTTTCCCGAACGAACGGCTCAACGCGATTGTCGTTCGAGGCAGCCGGACCGATCGGGCGACCGTTTCCCATCTGATCGAACTGCTCGACACGCCCCAGGTGCCCGAAGACCTGACCTATAACCGGCCATTTCTCGTGCCGATCAAAAACACCGAAGCGGCGCGTATCATGACGGTCGTCAACGACCTGTTCCGCAACGAACTGCGCCGCGGGGCCAGGTACAGTCGGATGACACCCCGTGTCTCGGTCGACGAGGCAAGCAACGCCCTGATCGTCATGGCCCAAGAGCCGTTGCGAAGCCGGATCGTCGGTCTGGCCGAATCGATCGACGAGGCAGCCACCGCCGAATCGGCCCGGTCGATCGAGCTGATCCGGATGAAAAAAATCAGCGCCCAGCAGATCGGCGACATGCTCAACGCACCCCGCCCCCGCCGCAGCAGTTACCGCCGCAGGCGCTAGCGACCTCGAACGGTCTCCCGATACCCTAAAGAATCAGGCAAGCCCCGCACTTCCTTCTTTTCCAACACGGGGCCTGCTCAATGGGCGGTTCTACTACACCCTGCCCCGCTTTCGAAAGCGAACGGCCAAAAGCCCCAAGAGCCCGGCAAGAACCAAGCCAATCGAGCCCGGCTCGGGCACACCAATCGGATCCTCTGAAGGCAAAGGAGGCCAAGGTTCCGTACCGTACTGCCAAACACTCATTAACCAGGCAAAGTCTCTCGCATCGACGACACCGTCTCGATTGATGTCACCACCAATCTCGTTCGGATAGTTCGGGTATAGCAACGGATCCCCACCACCCCAGTTTTCCGTGCCGTACTGCCAGTTGCTTGCAAGGTAAGCAAAATACTGTATCGGTTTTAAGGGTTCAGGGAAGAACGGAGGTTCCTCAGCGTCTTTTTCGAAAAACACAATGCTCGGAGAGAAAACTTCGTCCACTTTTCCAGTGGCGGTGACCCAGAAACCGGTCGCTTCCGTGCCGTTACCCGTGACCGCGATACCATGGCCTTCAAGCGTCTGATCGTCGTACGCCTCGGCACCACCGACGTAATCGGCGATAACCGCGCCTTGCCAAGTGGTATCGTCGATCAGGCCAGTGGCCGAATCGATTTCGGCCCAATAGGCACAACTGGTCGGCCGGGTGTTATTGACCAAGAAGATCTCGTTGCCATAACGGCAGACTTGGTGTACCGACAGATCTTCTTCAGCACCATTGGTGGTAGCCAGGGCGGCAGCGCCAAAGCGACCGAGTTCGGTGATCGCTCCGGAAACCGGATCGAGCTCGAGAATCGGAGCACCTTCCTCCACGTAGAAGTCAGCGTCATCACCATTACCACCGGTAGAAGCATCGGTAGTGCCATGTTTTTGCCCAGCAAGGTAGATCTTGTCATTCCAGACACTCATGCCCGTGATCTTGGAGATCCCATCGCCGGTAACGCTGTCGGTGTAGATCGCGGTGTCACTTAAATCGATACCGCCGGACCAAGGACTGCTGGAATTACTCATGTCCGCATGAGCGTCCATCGTCCAGCCGCCGGACGTTTCCGTATAGGTCAGCTTGATAAGGTTGGCCTTGTCTGTGACCATGCCTTCGTAACCCACCGGGTTCGGACCCGACTTGTAAGCGACGGCATAGATATCACCATTGATATTGACCGCTTCACGAGTCATGATATACGAGTTACCGTTGTCAAGCGGGGCCGTGATGACGTGATCAAGGTCTGTGTAGCCGACGGTGTTTTGCTGAAGGTCATAGTCCGGATCGTAGATATCCGACTCGACCCGCATCGGCGACATGTCTTCCAAGCCACCTCGGCCAAAGTCGAAATAGTCTTGGCCTATTTGTAAAACGCCTTCGGCCCCTCTGCCGGTCGGGTCGTCATAGACGTGCCGGACACAGGTCGTGCGGGCGCTGTCACCCCACGGATCGGTCCAGTTACCGGCGACCTGTTCATCGTCGAGTACGAAGACACCGGCATGGAGCATGCCCATGTTACAGGCCCCACCGGTCGACTCATCGGCATGGAGCAAGAAGATACGGTGCGGTTGCGAATTGGCACCTTGATACAGATCGCTCGATGTGTAATCGAGGTTGCCGGTACCATCATCCCACGCTCCCCAACTAAAATCTTCCGTCCAAGCAAAATGAAAGTCATACGAGCTTGAGGTTGGTGGATTGCCCCAGGCCAGCGCGGTCGAGCAAAGCAAAAGCAGACAGACGGGGCCTAAAACACAGGCCTTTTTAAAACGAAGCATTTTCTTTTCTCCTCTAACACACATTCCAATTTGGAATTGGTATAAAATCCCCAAAAAAAGAAAAACATTTTCAGCCCAAGCCTCTTCCCTTCCTCCCCGCGTTTGAATTTTGCCTCTGAATATGCAAAATAGAATGACACTGAAGAGCTTCTAATTGAATTAATTGTAGAGTATCCATTGGAATTGAGTCAACCCAATTGCAAAGGCATTACTTGAGAATAGAGAAAAACAGGACGTTTTCCCACCTGATAGAGTTACCGTTTTGCCCAAATCGCCATGGGAGAAATCGAGTTCACTCTTTTTGAAGAGACTTTTTTTGTGTGGTTCAGAGTATCGGGCCGGCATGCCGGAAAAGGTGTATAAAGTGGATGTGCCGGAGAATGTCGACGTGACGGAAAACCCAAAAGGTCCCGCCCATCGCACTTGCGTAAATGACCAAGAAGACGATCGTGGCAAAGACCGCCTTCCGGACAACCAGGCCGATCCAAAGGGCGAACATCAAGAAGACAGCCACGGCAAAGAGAATCCCCAACGTCAACAGGACCGGCAACGTCGGTTTGGAGACGGCGATGACACCCAATGGAAGAAGAATCCCGCAGATCAAAAACCCTCCCCCTCGCACGTCACTGAATTCGAGTGGTTCTTCATTGACAAAGACCAGCGAAGCGACAATCCCCGCAAAGCAATAGAGAAGGCTCAAAAGAAATAAGGCGGCATCGAACGAATACCTCCAACTAAAAAACAACGCCAAGAGAAAAAGAACATCCATATCGGCCCCTTTCTTCAATGCAAGCGTCTCGGGATTCGCCTACCATTCATCTTGCAATCTTATTCATTGTCAACAAAACTGGGGCCAATTGCAAGCCGCTTCCCTTTTTTCCCGATTAAGCCGGGCGTACCTCTCTGTTCGTCCGGCTTTCTCTCTTTATCTTCTCCGTGCGATCCGTTATAAAACCGGATATGGTCGCGTTTTCTAGCGGGAAGTCGAAGTCCATAAGGGCATGGGCTACTCACCTTGCGATTCTCCCCTCGTGCATTATGGAGGAAAGAAAAAATGGGAAAGACGAAAACCGTTCTGTTTCTCTTGGTTTCTTTTGCGGGACCTTGGTGTTGCGCTTTTGCAGAAACGGTCAATGAGGAACCAAAATCGGTGATCGCCTCACCGGCCGACAAAGTCGAAAACAATGGCACCTCGCCGGAAAATTCCCCCACTTCCCCGTCCACATCGGAACAATCAGACCAGGACGCGAAGCTGTTTGCCGTTCTGGACAAGGCTGACGCCTCTTTTCGAAAGGGGGACGTTGAAAGTGCCTTGAACGAATATCGGCATGCATTAAAAATCGATCGTATTGATTTAAGGGATATGGCCGACCGTTATAAAGGCACCTGCAAAACGCATTACGATTCGGCAGTATCCAATCTGGAAAGAATTCTGGAAACCGACTCCACGCAGCCAGGCAAAACGCATGGTCTTCTTGGTGGTTTTTACATTCGCCAAGGAAAATTCGATCTGGCCTTGAGTCATTTGTTTCAGTCGGAGGAAATGGATGAGGAATCGGTTGATGCTTCCCTGCGAATCGCGCAGATCTATCTTTTTCGAAAGGATTACAAGAAGGCGTGCGAGAAGCTAAAAGAGATTACCGAAAAACACCCATCGAATTCCATGGCTTGGGAATGGTTCGCGGTAGCGGAATTCAAATTGGGTCATGACAAAAAAGGGCTTCGATGTTCCGAAGAAGTCTTGAAATTGGATCCCGACAATCGAAACGCGATCTACAACCGGGCGATAGTAACCCGAAGCCAACAGGGCGATTCTCAACTGGTTGTCAAGGACCTTAGCCGCGTTCTCGATATCAACCCGCAGGATCTAAAGGCCCTGAAAGCGAGAGCTTTGACGTATGCCGGATTAGAAGATTATCCCAATTCACTCAAAGATTTGACACAGGCCTTGAAAGTTGCGCCCAACGATTCCTGGAGTTTGAGAACTCGAGCCGATATCCTTTTCCGGGAAGAAAACAAGTACCGCGAGGCCATCGCTGACTACACCACGCTGATCGAGAACGCCGACGCTTCAAGAGAAGATTATATAAATCGCGCGTATTGCGCGGCTGCAGCCGGGAATTTGGAAATGTTTTTAAACGATTGTCACTCAGCAGCAAAAATTGAAATATTATCCAAAACTGAGCTTGACACTTCTTTGTATATTTTAGGTTGTTTAGGTGAATCTCAAAAAGTGGTAGAGCAGCTTACTGAATTGTTGGAAAACGATCCTGACAATTCACAGCTCTATCAATTCAGAGGGTACTGTTATACCCAATTGAAAAACTGGGAAGAGGCGCTAAAGGATTTCCAGAAGAACAATGAAAACCAGGAAAACTACATTGTTTTAATGTGCTTAGGGCTGTGCCATGGAAAATTGGAGAGTCACCAAAAATCGATAGAATTTTACACAAAAGCTTTGGACCTTAAAAATTCTGGGGACGGATATGCTGGTCGAGGAATCGCTTATCTTCTATTAGAAAAATATGAAAAAGCAAAGGAAGATTTCAGTAAATCTATTGAATTTACTCCTAATCGAAAAGAATCTTATCTTTCACGTGGAGTTTCCAACTACTATCTCAAGAAGTACGAAGAAGCCATTGCGGATTTACAAAAAGCGATTCTTCTTTTAGAAAAAAGCGGAACCCAAGACCCTAGTTTTCTCTACCTCGCACACGACACGCTCAGGAAAATCTATTTTGCCCAGGAAAACACGGAAAAGACCTTGCACCACGCCCTACTGACAAAAGAGGCACTCGACCAATGGAGGAATGCAAGGAAAGAGGGAGCAATAAAATGAAAAAAAGTCGAGTGAAATTGACCATGTTTTCCCTCTCGCTAATGGTCGTATGTTCGCTAATCA
Source organism: Thermoguttaceae bacterium (assembly GCA_963674475.2). Taxonomy (GTDB): domain Bacteria; phylum Planctomycetota; class Planctomycetia; order Pirellulales; family Thermoguttaceae; genus CAXXFQ01. Next base: position 9,253 of record CAXXFQ010000009.1, read on the forward strand.
CGATTATTTTTCCCACAGAGTCTTCATGCCCACAGGCCAAATACTTTTCTTTCGTGGCAGTAGTTTTTGGGGTGATTGGCCTATGTGCCTACGCGAAGCAACTTAAAGAATGACCCAAATCAACGCCAGTCCGGCCGCGTTCTAACCTTAAAGTGCGACTATCTACATGGCCCCGCCAAGGCCCCCTCCACAGAACCATCAAAGTAAAGGTCATTCTCTTCAAAAATTATCAGCGACCAACGGGAGCGGGTTCGAAGCGCCGGTGCGGAAGCACCGGACTAAGGAATTTCGAGTTGGACGGGGGGCGACGATTTTGGCGGAGGCTTCGGTGCCGCTCCAGAGAGAAACTTCGATTCGGGTGGCTTGCCAGCCCCTTCGGTTCCGTAGACCGAAGGCGTGGTTTTCTATCTCCCTATGGCTGAGAGCGATCTCACAATGGGAAACGCGGTCTAACGGAAAGACTTCATCGCCACGGCCCGGTCGTTTCGAACGCGTTGGGGTAATGCTTGATCTCGGGGCGACGCTTTTTCTCAGGCCAGACGATCGAGACAATATCGAACCGGGCCGCCCGATCGGTGATGCCGTAACGCTTCAGATAGGCGACGGCCAGTTGGGTCAGCTTCCGCCGTTTGCGATGATCGACCGCTTGCCACGGCTGACCATGGTCGGCCGAACGACGCGTTTTCACTTCGACAAAGACCAACGTTTCGCGATCCAACGCCACAATATCGATTTCTCCCAGAGGAAGCCGGACCCCGCGAGCGACAATCCGGAACCCCCGACGTCGCAAAAACCGGGCGGCCGCCCGCTCCCCCCGATCGCCTAGCGTCGACCGAGTCAGGAGAAGACGCAGCCGATCCTGGACCGTTTTAGTCAAACGGGTCCACCACTTGGCCGGTCCAACCATCAGCGATCTCCGTGTTAATGCGAAACCACAAAATCCACCTACCAAAAAAAAGCGACGGCAAAAACCGTCGCTCACTTTGAAATTCGAATGAGGAAACCAAAAGGGACACCCCACGCGCGCAATCGCCTCGTCAAATCGACTTCCGTGGCGGCCGAAGGCACCACATAGCCGGATTGCGAAGACCTACTTCGTCGCTTTCTTCCGATCGACTCGACGTTCCTTGAGTCGGGTCGCTTTCCCGATCCGATCACGGAGGTAATAAAGCTTCGCGCGACGAACGATGCCCGAACGCTTGACTTCGACCTTGGCGACGCGAGGCGAGTGGAGCGGGAATTTTCGCTCGACACCTTCCCCTTGGATAATTCGTCGAACGCTGAACATCTCACGCGTCCCCGAACCGCTGCGGCCGATCACCACACCAGTGAAAATCTGGATCCGTTCCTTCTCGCCTTCGAGAATCCGGGTATGGACGTCGACGGTATCACCAATTTCGAAAAACGGGACTTCTTCCTTCATGCTGGCCTTTTCGACCAGACCCATCACTTCTTGGCTCATCGTGTTTACCCTCGTCGTTTCAAATCAATAATTAGTTTTCGCCCGACCGGCCAATCGGCTCGATCAGGATCTTTTTTATGGGAACAAGAAGACGCTATCGATTCTTCTTTTACGCTTTTTCGCCGTTTACTTTTTTGCCTTCTTACTTTTCATCATCAGCCGAATCGCCCGACAAATCAGCCCCTCCGAGCAAATCGCATCGACGGGACTCGGTCCGTTTGCGGCTTTCTTCCGCTCGCCAACGGGCAATCTCTTGGTGGTTGCCACTGGTCAACACCGGCGGAACCTCTAGGCCGCGAAACTCCCGCGGTCGCGTGTACTGCGGATACTCAAGCCACCGGTTCGGCCCGGAAAACGAATCGTCCTGATGACTCCCCTCGTCCCCCAATACCTCGGGAACCAGGCGAAGAACCGAGTCGATCACCGCCATCGCCGCCACTTCGCCGCCGTTGAGAACGAAATCGCCAATCGAAATCTCCTCCGGCTCGAGAATCAGGCGGATTCGCTCATCAAACCCCTCGTACCGACCACAAAGCAGCACGATGCGCCGATACTCTCGCGCGTACTGCTCGACCACCGGCTGGGCGTACCGTCGGCCTTGCGGCGAAAGCATCACTAAATGGCCCGGATCGTCGGTCATGGCACGAACCGTCTCGACCGCTCGAACCACCGGCTCAACCTGCAAGACCATCCCCGGTCCGCCCCCGAAAGGTCGGTCGTCGACCGTGTGGTGTTTATCCAAAGTCCAATCGCGTATATTGTGCAAATGAACTTCGATCAAACCGCGATCGATCGCCTTGTTCAAGACGCTTTCGGCCAGGTAGCCGGAAAACATCTCGGGAAAAAGGGTCAGGACATCAAACCGCATCAGTCGCTTACTTCCCGTTGGGGCAGGTCGATTGGCCTACACGCTTTCTAGCGCATTTCACTTGAGTGTGGCGGTTTCCTTGCAGCCGACGAGAAAGGGGGAAACAAATAATCCCTTCCATCCCGTGACATACCGCAACCATGGAAAATCGCCCCACGTCGAAGTGACGCTACCGTTAACCAAAAAACCGCTCTAGCCTTCCGAAGAACCTTCTTCTTCGGCCGGGGCGTCACTGGCTTCAGTCGCTTCAGTCGCTTCAGCAGCAGGCGCTTCGACAGCGGGCGCCACCACAGTCACCGCCTCGGGGCGACGACGCTGTTGCGACAATTGCTCCATGGCCGACGCCTGCTTTTCCAAGTGCGTTCCTTCGGGACCGTACTTTTTGATCAGGACACCGACCTTGTCCGACGGCTGCGCGCCAACGCCCAACCAGTAGGCGATCCGGTCGTTCTTCAAAACGACCCGCGCATCGACCTCGGGGACCATCGGATCGTAGGTGCCGAGTTCTTCGATCACCCGACCGTTGCGCGGTGCTCGCTTGTCCACGGCACAAATTCGATAAAACGGTCGACGAAGCCGACCAAACTTCTTCATCCGAATGCGTACTGCCACGTGCTACTACTCCTCGTGTACGTGATTCCGGTGAACCGGCTTTTTTCGAAAAACTGCCTTTCAAAACCGTCTGTTATCAATAACGGGCGTTTTTTCAGGCCAGGAAAAAAACCGGCTCTCGTATTCTTTTTTGGGTTATTTCTTTTTACCTTGACGCCGTTTCTGGCGTTTTTCTTTTTCACGCTGCTTTTTCAGTTTAGCCCGTTCCTTCGGACTTATGCGTTTGCCGGTCCCTTGCTTTTTGGTCGCGATTCGACCGCCCGGGTCGAGCATCCCGCCCTTGGCGACCTGCTGCATCATCTTCATCCGTTCGCGAAGGCCCATCTTCGACATATTCTGCATCAGCTGGGCCATCCCGTCAAACTGCTTGACCAGATCGTTGACCTCGTGTGGCTCAACGCCCGCTCCGGCGGCGATCCGTCGTCGTCGACTCTGGTCGATCGTCTTTCGCGGATTACGACGCTCTTCCTGGGTCATCGAGTCGATGATACCGCCCAAACGTCGCATATCCTTTTCGGCGTCAACCTGATCCATCGCCTCGGACATTCCCCCCATACCGGGAATCATACCCATGACCTTGTTAAGCGGTCCGAGCTTTTTGGTCTGTCCGAGCATCTTTTTGAAATCGTCAAGCGTGAACTCTCCTTTTCGGAGCCGTTCCTCCTGCTTGGCCATTTCATCCTGGTCGAGCTTTTGATGGGCCTGCTCGACCAACGACATCACGTCGCCCATCCCGAGGATTCGCCCGGCCATCCGATCCGGGTGGAACTCCTCCAAGGCGTCCATCGTTTCGCCGGTCCCGATATACTTAATCGGAACGTCGGCAACCGCTTTGACCGACAACGCCGCCCCGCCACGGGCATCGCCGTCGAGTTTGGTCATAACGACCCCATCCAGCTCCAACGCGTCGTTAAACACCTTGGCCGAATTGACCGCGTCTTGACCGGTCATCGCGTCGACGACCAGGTAGACCTGCTCCGGCGTACAACGGCGTTCGATCCGTTCGAGCTGGGCCATCAACTCGTCGTCGATGTGCAACCGTCCGGCCGTGTCGAGCAAAACCACCTCGGCGCCGACCCGCTTGGCCTCCTTGACCGCGTTTTGACAAACCTTGACCGGATCGTCGGTCCCGTGATCCGAATACACGGGCAATCCCAACTGCTTCCCCAGCACTTCCAACTGCTGGATGGCCGCCGGGCGTTGGAGGTCGGCCGCACACAGGAGCGTCTTTTTGCCCCGGTCGGTGATCAACCGTCCCAACTTTCCGCAGGTCGTCGTTTTCCCCGAACCTTGCAAACCGCAAAGCATGATCACGGTCACATCGCCCCGCAAATGGAGCGAGTGATCGACCGGTCCCATCAGGTTGACCAGCTCTTCATGAACAATGCCGACCAGATGTTCTTCCGGTTTGAGCGAGGTAAGGACCTTCTCACCGGTCGCCTGTTCGCCGATCCGCTCCATGAACTGCTTGACGACCGAGTAACTGACGTCGGCTTCCAGCAGCGCCTTTTGGATCAGACGCAGCCCGTCACGCATGTTCGCCTCGGTCAACTTGGCGTGGCCGCGGATCGTCTTGATTGCCGAGCTGAGGCCTTGCTGGAGCGATTCAAACATGGGCGATAAATAATCGGGCGAATAAATCGGGGAAACGTTAAAAGGACCACCTTCGCGCGGCCCGTAATTCTCTTTACTAAATCATCCTTGTGCGTCCGACGGAAACGACGCGCCTTCCCAAAAGAAAGCGCAATCACTCAATCCCGCACCCAACGCGTCCGCAGTCGGTCACCACGGCGCTAACGACGAATGCCGGAAATCTCCGCCAAAACGGTCTGTCTTATTAAGACTCGGCCTGTCTTTTGAAGCCGAGTCGGCTGGCCCCTGAGACAGGTAATCCTCTATACTACAGAATTAACCGTCAACTTGGCAATGCTTTCTAGGGATTTTTCCCAGGAAAATCGCCTCTTTCGCTCAGACGACCTTCCAGACTGCATAAGGCGACAATAGTCAATAGGAGCTATAGCAAGTTGGCCCACAAGAGCGGCATGTCGACACGCTTGCCCTCAGATAGATCCACTCGCCCCCTCTTTACCAAGGCAAAAAGTCGACTAAAACAACTCTAAGGAAGGGGTCCTAAGTCCCTATATAGTCGTAATTAACGACAAAAACACCCCTATACCCCTACCTTCCGACTGGGTCGGCGCACAGATCAGATATCATCGGCCAAAAAGGGGGGCCGAGATGAACGAATGGAACGCATCGACAGGAAGCTGTCGAAAAACCCTTTTTTCGCGTTTTTTCACTTGGGAGATAACGTATTCCTTGCCAACGACAAAACGTGGAAAAATACCAAATCGTCTCCGCCATTCCCCTTGTGGCAACCACGAAATCTCTCCAGCGGGGGGGAGGCACAAGATTTTTCGCCTCGCTTCGCTCCGACGGAATTACCCGTAATCTGATCGACTAATATCGCCCAAATCAATCTGGCTGCGATCGGGAATTTTCGTTTGACGCGTGCCTCGTCCTTTCTCTTGCCCAAGCCGCCAGCCGGGTCGGACCGTTTTTCCGATTCCACCATAAACAATAGGGATTATCCGCCGCTTTTCCCAGGCCAAGGAGGCAATAAATCCAGATCTCCGGGGGGCGTGCGTTGCCTTTGGGAAACTTGCCTAGGTGGTTTTCCTGCCACATCTTAGAAAAAAATTGACTCGACCCTTTGTGCAACCTATCGTTTTGAAAACCCCGGAAGAAGCTATGAAGGCTTTTAGAGAGCGTTTTCCACTTTTTGCAAAGCGTATTATCTGCAATTGAAGGAAAAGCGGAACAAAAATAATCCACTTATCCGATTTTCACTTGCAGCGGCAAGCGGATTTATCCCGTGGCCGACGAGACGTTTCCAGTTGGTTTAGGAAAATGCTTAAACACCAAAATGGGAAGCTTACTGCCCTATCCGCAACGAGAGAAAAATGTCGGCAATCGAGTCCGGGCGATTGACTTCTCACGGCTTATCGTAGGTCCCTCTTTGCAGGATGCCGGTTGGCGACCTTTGACAGCTTAGATTGGCAGGAGAACACAGGTCTATGCGTCGCACCATTATATTGACAATCGCTATATTGGTCAGTTTTTCCGGAAGTTGGGTTTTCGGACAAGACTGGGCCGACGAGATGTTCAACGAAACCGCACACGATTTCGGCAGTGTGGCCCGAGGGGCCAAGGCTGAATTCGAATTCCCGATTTACAACCCGTACCTTGAGGACGTCCATATTTCCAGTGTGACCTCGAGTTGTGGCTGTACGCGGGTGAAGATCCAAAAAACGACCCTCAAAACCTACGAATCCGGGGCGATCGTCGCTTCGATCAACACCAAGGCGTTCGAAGGTTCCAAGGGGGCGACCATTACGGTCACCATCGACCGGCCCTACTCGGCCACCGTCCAACTCCACGTCAAATCGTATATCCGCACCGACGTCGTCTTCAATCCGGGCAGCGTCAATGTGGGCGATCTGGACGAAGGGGAAGGGGCCACTCGGAAGGTAAAAGTCGCCTACGCCGGGCGAAACGACTGGAAGATCAACCGGGTCCGTAGCGAAAATTCTCACATTCAAGCAACGGCCCGTGAACTGAAGCGTCAATTTGGCCAGATCGAATACGAACTCGACGTCACGGTCGATCCCGACACGCCGGCCGGCTACCTGAACGACCATCTCGTCTTGGAAACCAACGACCGTCGACTCAAAGAAGTGCCGTTGGAAGTCGAAGGCCGGGTCCTTTCGGGCATCACGGTCAGTCCGTCCTCCCTTTTCATGGGGGTAGTCAAGCCGGGCCAAACGGTCGAAAAGAAGTTGGTCATCCGAGGGAAGAAGCCGTTTATCATCAAGGGGATCGAATCGGACAACGGTGAATTCAAGTTCGACACTTCCAAACAACAGACGCCCAAAAAGACCCACGTCATCCCGGTTACCTTCATTGCCGGCAAGGACCCGGGCAAGGTAAACACGCAAATCCGGATCGAGACCGATCTGGGCGATTCGACGTCCGATTTGGCTGCCTATGCCGTCGTAACGAAGGAAAAATAGTCGAACCCGCCAGGGAAAACGGCCTAACAGCTTTGTTGAAAACATCCGGTTTTCCCTAGTAGCCAGTTTTTCAACAAGCTGCCAAAACCGTTTCATGCCTGAAAAAAGACCTCAAAAAAGGGTCCTGCGAACCGCCCGTTCGTAGGACCCTTTTTCTTTTCTTTCTGAAAGCGCCCACCCGGGCACCCCCTTTCCGTTTTTCCGCGAACACTTCTCCTTGGGGCGATTTTCACGGCCGTCAGATACGTCTATAATACGAGTTTGTGAAAGAGGGACTTCACAAGCTATTTTCAAGCACACTCTTTATCCCACTCTAGGAAAGATACTATGGAACCAGAAGGGAAAAACACCCCGGATACCCAAGACCAAAAAACTGTCTCCCCTTCACCCGGCTCGAAAGGGACTCGGCTCGTGTCGCTCGACGCGATGCGGGGTTTCGACATGTTCTGGATCATCGGCGGCACCGGCTTTGTCATCAGCATCATCAAATACCTCAACTGGCCGTGGCTCACCGCGACCCTTCCGCAGTTTCACCATGCCGAGTGGCACGGCTTCACCAAACACGACCTGATCTTCCCGATGTTCATTTTCATCTCGGGAGCAACGATGCCCTTTTCGTTCGACAAGCATCTGGAGGCCGGTTATTCGAAAATGAAGCTGTACTGGCGCGTGATCCGACGAGCGTTCATGTTGGTTTTGCTCGGCTGTATCTACAACGGCATGCTCCAGTTCAACTTTGCCGAGACCCGTTACCTCAGCGTGCTCGGGCTCATCGGCATGGCCTACCTCTGGGCGTCGCTGGTGGTGATCAACTTCAAGCCGCGTGGCCAGTTTATCACCGGGGTGGCCATCCTGATCGGCTACTATATTTTAATGAACTTCGTCCCGGTGCCCGGACACGGGGCCGGCGTCCTGACGCCCGAAGGCAATTTCGCGTCGTGGATTGATCGAATGTTGGTCCCCGGTCGACTCCACGGAGGAGTGACCGACCCGGAAGGGTTACTGATGACGATTCCCGCCGCCGTGTTTGCCATCTTCGGCGCCCTGTCGGGAAAATTGCTCAAGCAGGCTGAAGTGGGCGGTTACCGAAAATGCCTCATTCTCTTGATCGCCGGTCTGGTTATGCTCGGCTTGGGATGGCTTTGGAACCCGATCTTCCCGGTCAACAAGAAGCTTTGGACCAGTTCGTTTGTCCTTTACGCTACCGGATGGAGCCTCTTGCACCTGACCGTTTTCTACTTACTGGTCGACCTCTGGGGTCTTAAGAAGATATTCTTCCCGTTCGTCCTGATCGGTATGAACCCGATTACGATCTATTTTGTCGCCCATAGGCTGGTCAGCTTTGGGGACATTTCCGAGTTCCTCTTCGGCGGTCTCGCCAGTCTAGGTTCCGAACCGGTTCATGCGCTCATTTACCGGGGCGGGATCGTGTTGACTGAAATATTATTCTTGTACTTCCTTTACCGGAAGAAGATTTTCCTGCGTGTGTAAACGCGTGCAAGGATATCCAACAATTGCATCATTTCCCACCGGGGTACGTCGCGCGAAGGCTTGTCGGTTGCGCCGCGCGACGTACCTCTATGTCCTCCCCCATTAAGACAAGGCAGTTTAACACCATGCATTTCGAAAGAACGCTTTTCCTCCTCTTGATCGGCTTTGCCCTTACCATGGCAACCTGTCTCCCAAATATTGCTACCTCAGCCGCGTTCGCCGCGGAAAACGACGTCGCCAACGGTGAGTCGAAATCGATCGACCAGTGGCTTGAGTCGGGCCATATCGGCTCGGGCGATTGGCAGATTATCAACGGTCAATTGGCGGTCGACTCGCTCGACGGCCTGGCCACCGTTTTCTTCGGCCAGCCCGAATGGCAAAACTACGAGATCACCGTCACGGCCACCTTCGACGAGGTCAAAAACCCGTCCCGATGGCTGGCGATCGCCTTCCGCGCGGGCGAAAACGGAACCGTCCCCTGGTCGCAGTTCCCGGTCCGCTTCAAAAGCAAAAGCGGAAGCGGGACCGAACTGGCCGTCTTGACTCCCAAGGGTTGGAAAGTCCTCTCGCAGGGCAAAGCGGCCGAAGACCGGAAATTGGGCCAACCGTTTACGATGCGTCTGGTCGTCCGCGGGACCGAGGCACAAGGGTATCTCGACGGAAAGCAGACGGTCCGCTCGCCGTTCTGTCTCGACCGGGAGCGGGGCCAAGTCGGCCTGGCCGTCTCGGAAGCGAAGGCCCGGTTCGCCGATTTGAAAATTCGTCGCCTTCCCGACACCCAACCGCTTTCCGAAAAACCGGTCCAGTCGTGTGAGATCGTCGCCCACCGTGGTTTCTCAAATCTTGCGCCGGAAAACACGATCGTCTCGGGACGCGAGGCGGTTCGGATCGGGGCCAGCGGATCGGAGTGCGACCTGTACGCCACCAAAGACGGCCATCTGGTGTTGATGCACGACCGAATGGTCAACCGGACGACCGACGGCGAAGGAAAGATCGTCGAGTTGACCTATGATCAGGTGAAAAAGCTGGACGCCGGATCGTGGAAGGACCCGAAATTTGCCGGCGAACCGGTCCCGACCCTCGAAGCGTATCTGGCCGCGATGAAAGATTCCGGCTGCGTGCCGGTGCTCGAGATCAAGATGACCGGGATTTCGGAAAAAATCATCGACGCCGTCCGCAAGGCCGACATGGTCGACCAAGTGGCGGTGCTTGCCTTCAACACCAATGTCGTTCGCGAAATCCGTCAGCTCGAACCACGGATCCCGTGCGCCTGGCTGGCCCATAAAAAACTCGAAGGCACCGCAGCCCAGCAGGCCGATTGGATCGCCGAAGAAGCGAAAAAATACGACACCGACCTGGTCAACCTCTACTACCCGATGGTCAGCGCGTCGATCATCGAGGAGTTGCACCAACGGGGGATCGGCGTCTGGGTCTGGACAGTCAACGATCCGCAAATAATGGAAACCCTCATGCGTTGGGGAATCGACAGCATCACGACCGACCGTCCCGACCTGGCCATCGAGATCCTCAAAAAGCATGGGGAAAAGGTCAAAGGGAAATAGGGAAACGTCTCTTCCTTTTTCAACGGCCCCAACAGCCGACTCGCAATAAAATCGATGCCCGTTTACTTCGACGTCAACTCGGACGTCTTCGGTAAGCGGGCCTCTTTTTTGCGCGGGGCCGTTAAGCTGTCATGGCTGGTTCGGTCGCTTTATTGCCTGTAATGACAGGTTCTTTTTCCGATTTGACCGAATCTCGGTCCTTCTGGTTGACCGGCCGGGAAGCAAGGATCACACTGACGGTTTTACTGGGGAAAGTTTCCTTCGTCGGAATCGTGGTAAAAATCGCCCCAGTTCAAGCCGCTTCGATTTTTTGGTCTCTTGCGATGAAAAAGAAAAGCACCCTTCTCCTGAGTACCGTGGTCGCCGCGTTGGGCGGTCTTTTGTTTGGTTTCGATACGGCGGTCATCTCGGGAACGACCGAGGCGCTTACGGAACTGTTTCAACTCAATGCGTGGGGCAAAGGGTTCGCCGTCTCGATCGCCCTTTGGGGCACGGTCTTCGGCGCGGTGGTCGCCAGTTGGCCGGGAGATCGGTTCGGACGTCGGGCCAGCTTGCAATGGACGGGGGTCTTTTTCTTTGTCTCGGCGCTGGGCTGTGCCGTGGCGTGGAACTTCACCTCCTTGTTGGTCTTCCGTTTTCTCGGTGGACTGGGAGTCGGAGCGGCCTCGGTCTTGGGGCCGATGTACATTGCCGAAATCGCGCCGCCCGCCTGGCGAGGTCGTCTGGTCGGGTTCTTTCAGTTCAACGTCGTTCTGGGAATCTTGCTGGCCTTTCTGTCCAACGCGATCGTCGGCCTTTTCGAACTCGGCGCGGTCGAATGGCGTTGGAAACTGGGAATTGAAGCGGTCCCCGCGTTATTGTTTTTCTTGGCCTTGTTCGCCGTTCCACGAAGTCCCCGTTGGTTGGCCAAAGTCGGTCGGATCGACGAGGCCCGCGTGACGCTCCAGCAAATCGGCGTCGAAGCGCCCGACGAAGAACTCGGTGCGATCGTTCGTTCGATCGACGAAGAACACGGCCGAGCGGCCGAGCCGTTGTTCCAATTCAAATACCGCGTCCCGATCCTCTTGGCAATCGGCGTGGCGATGTTCAATCAGCTTTCGGGAATCAACGGACTGCTTTACTACCTCAACGATATTTTCACCAAGGCCGGTTTCGAAAAACTGTCCGGCGACATTCGAGCGGTCATGATCGGCGCGACGAACCTGATCTTCTGCATGTTGGGGATGGCTCTTATCGATAAGTTCGGCCGGAAGGCCCTGTTGATGATCGGCTCGGTCGGCACGACGGTCTGCTTGGCGGGGGTCGCCGCGATCTTTTTCTTGGACGCCTATCAATGGATGTTGGTCTGGCTCTTGATGGGCTATATCGCCTTCTTTTCCTTTTCACAGGGGGCGGTCATCTGGGTCTATATCAGCGAGATCTTCCCGAACCGGGTCCGCGCCAAGGGCCAATCGCTGGGCAGCTTCACCCACTGGTTCATGTGCGCGATTGTCGCGTGGACGTTCCCGATGCTGGCCGAGCAGTCGGGCGGCTATCCGTTTGTGTTTTTCGCGGCAATGATGGCGTTGCAGTTCTTTGTCGTGATGTTCTTCTTCCCGGAGACGAAGAACGTTTCGTTGGAAGAAATGCAAGAGAAACTGGGCATCGACTAGAAAAAAAGAAACAACAACAAAAAGAAGCAATCCCGGCGGCTAGGAGCCGCGGCCGGACCGGCGTTACCACGCCACCTTGCAAATCCGCACCCGTTGGGAGCGGGCAAGTGCTAACGGTGCGGTAGCACCTACAAAGAAGTTTTTGAGGGGAGAGTTTGAGAGGGGACAATTTCCAAAATGTCCCCTCTCATTCTATAAAAACTGGTGACGGCAACGCCGTCACTCCTTTTACACCGGCGTTACCACGCCACCGACTAAACCCGCTCCGGGCAGATCGCCGGCTTTTTCCTTTATTTCCATCAAACGACGATCGGTTCTCAATCGAACGATATTTTTCGGAACTTAGAAGGCCGAAAGCCCGGCTTGGTAGGGCCAGTAGGCTCTTCGGGTGCCGCCGAAGCGGAGCTCCATGCCGAAGGTGATCGACAGGTTGCTTCCGGCGGTCATCTCGCGGTAGCCGGTGATAAACTGGTTGGCCAGTTCCAATCGCCAGGCGAGCCGATCGTTATGGCGGTATTTCAGACCGATCCCAAGCGGCATCGAAAAGACATTACGCACCCGCACCTCGCCGAGCCGATCTTGGAATTTGACCCGGGTCCCGCCAAGTCCCAGAAGGCCGTACGGGCGCCATCGCGAATCGCCCCACGGATAGTAGACGAAGTTCAGATCGTAAAACTGATAGCTGGCGTTGCGCGTTTTATCGTAGCGGTCCCAGGCCGAATCGCTGGAGGTGAGGCCGTATTGTTGGTCCCGTTGATGGCTCGCGTCGATCGCCGCCTGAGAGTCCCATTGGGGCAAGCTGGCCATTCCATAACGGAACTCGACGCCCCAATAATGGTCGTAATCCCAGGTCAGCCGGAACCCGCCGGTGTAGCCGAAACCGGTGCCGGTCCAGTCGGTCATCAGTGGGCTGCCGAGCATCCCGCCCATGTACCATCCGAAGGCCAGCGGCCGATTTCGCCAACTCTCTTGGACCAACGGTTCGCCAAAACCCTGATGACTCCCGCCGTGGGTGCTCCACGGGGCGAACGGGGAGCCGGGCCAGCGAAACAGATTCCGCCAAGCCGCTTGATTCCAAGAGAGGCCGGTGAAGACGTTTATTGACGGAGGGGAAACCCCATCCGAAGCCGGAGTGGAAAACGGCTCTTGGTTTGACTGGAGGTGGTGGTTCGGCTGGAAGGCCGTTTGGCCGGGGACTGGGGCATAATCTGCCGGGGCATAATTTGCCGGGGCGATCGGGGATTGGTCAGCCACAAATCGGACCGACTCGGCGCGGCCGGTAAACAGTCGTGGGATCGGTTGCGCCTCGCGTCCCTTGAGATCGTCCAGAAGATTGACCTCGGCACTCGGTGCGACAAGCATGGAAGGAAGAAGGTACGGCTGCTCGACCGGTCGGCTTTGCGAAGCCGGTTTTTCGTGAGCCGCGTTTTTTGCTCGCGCCGGTTCGTTATGGCGATATTCCCCCGGAAGTAACGAGGGCCGATCTTCCGAAATCTCGCTTGCCAGGGCGGCAGCCGTCAGCGCGAAAAACACCCCCGTCACGAAAAGGAAAAGCCGTTTCCTTTTCGCCCGAGCAAGAGGCACGCGCGAGGTGAACCGGGCGAATCGAGGCATAAATCGTTGGGAAAATCGGCTAAAACTAGGGGGAATGGCAAAGTCGGTAAAAACAGGGCAAATCTTCTTGCCTAATATAAATGGTTTGCCTGCGAGACTATCCGACGACGAAATCGCGGGCGAAAACGTCGGCACTTGGCCCTTCTTTGGAAAAAGCCAAGCTCGGCGCAGGGCAAACCATACCTATTTGGGCGGGGTGGATTATGGGGATTTGGCCCTCGTGTGTCAACGCCGATTCTCGGCAACATCCGGCGATTCGAGGGCGACAATAAATACCAGAGCAGGTTCAAGAAAGTGAAAAAACCGAGGTCGCCGTCGCGGTGGTGCGGGCGGCCTCGGTTTCGGGAGAAAGGGAATGTGGTAAACGGGGATGGCGGCCTGTCTCAAAACCAGATTGCTAAGGGAAACAGGCGGTTTCCCGTTTGGATGTCGGTTTTTTTGGCAAAGGAATTAGGCGAGCGGATCAGGTCGCGACTTCGAAGATCTCAGTCCGCTCGCTCTCCGCTAAAAAATGTTCGACCCCGTCAGTCTTGGCAATAACCGTGATCCCTTGATCAGAGACCGTGAAGCCACGACGTCGATCGAGCTCATGATCATAGCCGATCTCGAATCCGGCCGGAATATGGACCCCTTTGTCGATGATCGCCCGACGCACTTTGGCATGGCGGCCGATATCGACCCGATCGAAAAGGATCGATTCGTCAACCTGGGCATAGCTGTTGACCCGGGTTTCCTGACCCAAGATCGAGCTACGGACCTGACCGCCGGAGATAATCGAGCCGTTGCAGACGATACTGTCCATGGCGTAGCCGCGACGGTTTTCTTCAGCAAAGACGAACTTCGGCGGCGGGATGTTCGGGAGGTACGTTCTCAGCGGCCACTGATCGTCGTAGATATTCAACAGCGGATCGACGTCGATCAGATCCATGTTGGCCTCGAAGTAAGCGTCGATCGTGCCGACGTCGCGCCAGTAGGCGTCGTGTTTTCGGTTTTCGTCAAGGAACGGATGGGCGAAGACCCGATGCGTCTTGATTATCGACGGGATGACGTCGCCACCGAAATCATGGCGACTGCCCTGTCGGGTCGCGTCTTGGCAGAGCTGTTCGAAAAGAAACCGGGAATTGAAGATGTAAATCCCCATCGAGGCGTAACAGTGGCCCGGCTCGTCCAGCATCGGTTTGGGGTTATCCGGCTTTTCTTCGAACCCGACGACTTGCGTTTCGGAGTCGATCTCCATGACGCCAAACCGGTTCCGCGCCTCGGGAATCGGGACTCGAAGGACCCCGATGGTCAAGTCGGCGTTTTTCTGGATGTGCGACTCGACCATCTTGCGATAGTTCATCTTGTAAATATGGTCGCCTGCCAAGATCACCGTGTACTTGGGGCGTTCCTTTTCTATCGTATAGATATTCTGGTAAACGGCGTCGGCCGTGCCGCGATACCAGCTTTCGTCGATACGTTGCTGGGGAGGAACGACGTCGACGAACTCGCCCAACTCACGACAAAAGACCCCTTGCCAACCGAGGTTGATATGCCGGGTCAAACTGTCAGCCTTGTACTGGGTGAGCACCTGGATCTTTCGAATGCCGCTATTGAGGCAGTTTGAAAGGGTAAAGTCAACGATCCGGTAGGCCCCGCCGAAAGGAACGGCCGGTTTGGCCCGATCTCGAGTCAGCGGCTCGAGACGCGACCCTTTTCCGCCGGCCAGAATAACTGCCAACACGTCTTTCATAACAGTATTTCTCCTACCCCCGATTAAATATTTTTGTATGCGGTCGCTTTCGTCGGGTGTGATTTTACCAAAGCTTCTTTGAGATCAGAAAGAATCGACCTCATGAAATGACCTTTTGGTGTCAAAACGTCCTTGCTCAAGACTTCCCGATAGTTTTTAACATCGGCCACTTACGGACAACCATAGAGGAGAAGCAACGTAAAAGTCAACCAATTCCTATACAGCCTTCCAGATACTCGCATATTCCCCATACTTCCGAAAGGATCGAATAAAGAGGGGGTCGTTACAGCTGCTAGAACCAAACCGAGTCGGAGAAAAGAAAAGATTGTCGTTTGGGGGTGCGTGGTAGAAACTCAAGATTCCGTTCTCGAAAATACCCCGAAATGACTAGATAATTTTTTTAAAAAAGTTTCCAGACGGGCCGCACCCGGGAAGAAAGGGTGTTTCATTTTGATACACGTGTTCAATTTTGCTGTATCAAAATAAAACAGGCGAGTTGGGGGGGGTGTTGAACTAGTCCCCAACTCGCCTGTTATGAACGGAAGTAAAACTTACCGTTCGCCGTGCGTTGCCTCTTCTCAGGTGGCTTTAAAAAGGAACCGCTTTTCCACCCTTGGTTGCCTCTTCCAGGTGAATAAAATCCTTTTTAAAGCCTTCGCTTCTTCTCTGTTGACGTAAAAGAAACTCTTTTCCAGCCTTGCGTTGCCTCTTCTCGGGCAGGAAAAACCTCTTTTACGCCTTTGCCTCTCCCCGTTCCTCGCGTTCTCTGTTCCTCAGATTCCACGCGAAACGAAAGTTTCAGCGGTGTTGCCTCTTAGTCAAGCAGTGCTTCTTCGTAATCCCGGCCCCAGTACAGATTGTTGCCTCTTCTCTGTTCCGATTCGGCGACTCGGAAGACCGAGTCGCCGAACCGTCTGGGGGGGTGAGTTTGTGCCTTGAGCAAGCACGCCCTTTCTATATGCAAAGGGTGTGCCAAAAGTCGAAGTGGCCGAGATGAAAATTTTTCATCTTTCCGTTGAGCCGGCCAGGTCGAAGAATATTTTAAGGACCAATCTAAAATAGGTATGCAGACACCCCCCCACCCTCCTTTTGTAAGAAAGCCTCATGAGCCGGATTCAAAAACCACGCTCCCTTTCCAGTGGCCTTGTCCTATTCCTCCTCTTTTGCGCCTTCGTTATGGTTATCCGCCTCGGATTCCTTGGAATGGAGCAGGATCGTATGAGTCGATCCTACGAGCCGGACAAGGCGTTTCGCGTTGACCAGCCGTTTGAGCTCATCCCGCTGACCGAGCGGGCCGCCGCGGTCTGGTCGCCGGAACTTCGCGGCAAGGTGATCCTTTTGAAATTTTGGGCCACCTGGTGCCCCCCTTGTCGGGCCAGTTTGCCCCATCTCGAAAAACTCCTCGCTGATCTGGAAGCCGACCGGGAGGCCGATCAGACCGCTTTTGCCTTTCTCCCGATCGCTTGCGACGAGGGGACTCTCGACCAAGTCAGACCGCTGGTTCAAGACACGCTTCGGTCGCTTGGCGTCGCGTTGCCCGTCTACGACGATCCCGACGGCCGACTCGCCGGACTTTTGCAGCGAGGCGGTATTCGGGTCGACCGCCTTCCGACCACGGTCCTTTTGGACCGACAAGGACGGGTCCGCCAGATCTGGTTTGGGTTCGACCCCCGACGGGAGGAAAAGATGAAACAGCGCATCCGTCAACTGCTCAACGAGCCGTCTTAAATCGCCTGTTGAAAAAGGCCATTTTGGTTTTCGTGGTGACTGAAAAAAAGAAGGGGAAACTTCATTTAGAAGCTTCCCCCCCCCCCCTTATCACGTTACCGGCTTAGCTTGTGGCCTGCGTTTTTCTTTTATTCGTTAGCGAGAATCTCGGCGATTCGCTCGGCCGCGTGGCCGTCCCACAGCTCGGGGCAGGTCCCCTGCTTATAGGTTCCATTGAGGACCGCTTCGAGACACTCGCGTAGCTGGGCCGCGTCGTTGCTGACCAACGTGCTGGTCCCTTGGGTCACGGTGATCGGCCGTTCGGTGTTCGGCCGGGCGGTCAGGCACGGGATGCCCAGGACGGTCGATTCCTCTTGGAGTCCGCCCGAGTCGGTGACGATCACCTTCGCTTGCGACGAAAGGCACAGGAAGTCGAGGTAGCCCAGCGGCCCGGTCAGGACGATCCCCTCGGCCGAGTCGACCAGGTCGCTCAGACCAAAGGCGTCGATTCGGGCACGGGTCCGCGGATGGATCGGAAAAATCAGCTTGATCCGCTTGGACGTCTCGGCGAAGACCTCCAGCATCGGAGCCAGCGATTCGGGCGTGTCGACGTTGGCCGGACGGTGCATCGTCAAAAGGCCGTACTCGCCCGACTCGAGGCCGAACCGATCGAGCGTGTCGCGACTCTGGGCCTTCGGCAGAAGGTTTCTGAGCGTGTCGATCATGACGTTGCCGACCAGGTGGACCCCGCCGTCGGTGTGGCCTTCTTTTTCAAGGTGTTCGATCCCCGACGGTTCGGAAACCAAGAGCATGTCGGCGATCGCGTCGGTCAACAACCGGTTGATCTCTTCGGGCATCGTCCGGTCGAAACTCCGCAGACCCGCTTCGACGTGGGCGACGGGGATTCCCATCTTCACCGCGGCGATCGTCGTGGCCATGGTCGAGTTGACGTCGCCGACGACCAGAACCCGGTCGATCGGTTTCCCCGCGGCGGCCGCCTCTTCGAGCACCTTTTCAAACCGTTCGATCACCAAGGCGGTCTGGGCGCCGTGTTTGCCGGAACCGACTTCGAGGCTGATGTCGGGGCGTCGCATTTCGAGCTCTTCGAAGAAGATGTCCGAGAGGTTCTTATCGTAATGCTGACCCGTATGGACCAGGACCGGTTCGATCTGATCGTAGGCCTCCATCGCGCGGAGCAGGGGGGCCATCTTCATGAAGTTGGGGCGGGCGCCGACAATACAGGCGATACGTTTCTTCTTCGTCACAGGAGTCGTCCTTTCGTTGATTTTATTCAAGTGGTAATGCGGTTTGGCCGCTACCGTTTTTTTAGAAAATCGCTAGGAATCAATAGGTTCAATCCGGATCTCGGTCCGACAGGGCAGCTTTCGCCGGGCATGCCAGGTAAGTCGGCCGGTTTCAAGTTCGAGGCCATATTCGGGATGGTACGGCCGTGTTTCGATCGATCGGTGCCAAGCGTCCGAGTCGGCCAAAAAGCGGATCCGGAGACGACTTTTGCCGTCGGTCACCATCCATCCGTTCTCGGTCGTTTCGGCCGTCCATTCGGGAGCCAATAGCAGTCCGCCTTCGATCCGGTGGGTTCCTCGCCCTTCGATCTGGTCGGTGATCGAGAATCGACCGTCGGGCGTCACGTCGACGGTCCGAACGGGAACCGGCCGCCCCGAGAGGCGACGGTAGCCGTCGTGGGCCCCTTCGGCGTGCATTTTATCGTTGGAAAAATCCCCCAGAACCCGGTTGGGCCGGGCTCGTCGTCCGACACGGAAGATGTGCCAAACTTCGCTCGAATCGGTCTCGTCGATCGTGATGGTATTGTGTGAACCGGTTGCCCGATCGAGCCGTCGCGACTCGTCGTCGTCATACCGATAGGTTCCCGGATCGACGAAAAGCCGCTTTCCCTGATACGACGCTTCGATCGCGAGGGTGTCGGCATGGGCGTGCCCCGGTTGATAGTCAACGCCGACGGGACCGACGTCGAAAAAGACGGTCCAACGCGGGTCGTGCCAGA
The DNA here is from genome assembly GCA_963674475.2 of Thermoguttaceae bacterium. GTDB lineage: Bacteria > Planctomycetota > Planctomycetia > Pirellulales > Thermoguttaceae > CAXXFQ01. The sequence continues at coordinate 28,049 of CAXXFQ010000009.1, forward strand.
CAGTCAGGCCAAACTCGGGGAAAAGCCGACCGCCCAAAGGAAGCCGATCGTCGATCGCCGGAGCGAAGCGACAGTTGCCCAACGCCAAAATCGCCCCCGGCGAAGGGGCCCCGTTGAAACCACCGTCGTTCAACAGCGGCACCTGACCGTCGGGATGTCGGACCCAGATCAAGAATCGGGCCATCTTGTTCCAGACGTGTTCCATCCGCAGTTCGCTTGCCAGGTCTTTCAAAAGAAACGACAGAGCGAGAAAGTCGTCCATCACCTCGACGTGATACATCGGCGACCGCTCGAAATGACCGCCGTCGGGCAGGACCTGTTCGCGGCTCTGTTCCAGGGCAATCTGGTTGGCCAGCCGGAGCCATCGCCGCGCGCGGGGCCCCTCGAAAAAACGGCCCGCCCAGGCCAATCCGACCGCGTCACGCAACAGGTGGTTGGCCCGCAAGTCCCATTCAATGTGGGTTTCCAGCCAGGCGGCCTGAGAGTAGAGGCTTTCCAGAAAAACCGTTTCCAGCGGTCCCCAGTCCTTGCGCCCTTCGGGGCCCAAAAGGTGATAGAGTCGACACCACCAACCGATCCGCGTGGCGATGGAGTACGAGTTCCAGGCCAAGGCCCGCGATCCGGCCGTCGAGAGATCGGCGCTCGTGATCCAGTCGCCCAGATACCGACGCAAAAGTATCGACGCTTCAGCCCTTTCGGGACCGCCGGTCTGAACCACCTTGGCCAGTTCCCAGGCCCAGCGATGGTAATGGAGCGTGACCTTCCAGAGCCGGTCGGTGTTCGTCTCGCCGAGGCACCAGTCGATTTCATGGTCCTCGACCAGTTTTTTCGACTCGTTGAGGTGATAAAACTCGCCCCGCCCCATCCGACCGATCAGCCCCGGATCGTCGTCGTCCTCAAGCGCGTCAAGCGGACACGCGGGGAAGTCGCGACGGGGGACCACCTTGCGAGGAAGCCGGAACCCGATTGCCGGACGGCCCCGCTGCCACCGGTAGCGCAGCCGCCAACCGATCTGCGACAACCGAAGGTGGTGCAGCGTGCGGGCGGTTCGGAAAAGTCCGGATAGACTCGACATCAGGTCTTATTCATATTCGCAAAAGTAGTGACACTGCGATTTTTCAGATTTCTCTGACAAAACGGGCCCCTCGTTGGAGGCCCTCATGTCACGGCTAATGCGGAGATCAGAAGTTCCTCGTGAGTGGGGACACCCCATAAAAATTCTATTGCGCGTCGGTGGTTTCCGCCTTGATCGCTTCGCGGAGGACCGACAGCTCGACCGGACCGCCGAGCTGGAGGCTCAACAACGTGGCGAAACTGACCAGCGTCGTATCGAAGAGCGACTCGACCGAAATGGGGGACGGCTCGCCCCGACGCAACGCGCCGATAAAGCTGGCCAACTCGGCCGCGTGACCCTTGTCGGCTTGCAGGGCCTTTTTCGGCTTGGTCCGCTGGCCGTCGACGTGCAACGAGAGCGATCGGAAGTCGTCCAGAACACCGACCGCCCCGCCGGCGAACGCCTCGATCCGCTCCTTGCCGTAGGAACCGGGGCCCAAGGAAGTATAAATCAACTGGCAGACCGACCCGTCTTCATAGGTGACCGTCACGGCCGTGTCGTCCGCCTTACTTGCCTCGCCGGTCGGACTGGCCGCCATGACGCGAACCGGCGCCACACCGGTCAAAAAGGTGAAAAAATCGAAGAAGTGGCACGCCTCGCCGACGATGCGTCCTCCCTCGGTCGGATCGCTGACCCAATGGCCCTCCGGCAACGGCCCGGCGTTGCACCGGTACTGGACCATCAGCGGCCCGCGCCCGGAAAGGAATTTTTTCATCTCGAGGGCAAACGGAGCGAAACGCCGATTGAACCCGACCAAAAGCGGCTGCGGATTTTTCTCCAGGGCCCGATACACCTTTTTCAGACCGTCCAGGTCGATCGCCAGCGGTTTTTCGACAAACACGGCCCGACCCGATTCCAGCGCCCGGACGACGTGGTCGGCGTGCTTGGTATGGGGCGTGGCGATGAAGACGACGTCGGTCGAGTCGTCCTCGTAGATCTCCTTTTCATCCGACGCGCAGAAGGAGAAGCCGAACTTGTCGCCGCTCGATCGGGCCGACATCCCCGAGGCGGTCATGATCCCGCGCAACGAGACGTCCGACTGCTTGGCCAACGCGGGCAACAAGACGCCGCGGGCGAAACCACCGGCCCCGACAAACGAGACGCCGACGCCGTCTTTAGGTTTAACGGCCGACGATTTGAGATCGATTCGGACCGTTTCCTCCGGCGGCGTTTCGTTTTCCACTTCCGGATACTCCAGCACGACGCCCAGATACGGCTGGTCGGAGAGGATCAGTTCGAACGCGTCGGCCGCGGCGGTGATCGGGAACCGGTGGGTCGTCAATACCTCCGGCCGAACGTGACCGGCGGCGACCATGTCCAAGAAAGCCTCGAGGTTGCGGTTCTCGGTCCAGCGGACATGGCCGACCGGGTAATCGTGACCGTGTTCTTCGTATTCGGTGTCATAGCGGCCCGGCCCGTAGGACCGCGAGACCATGAACGTCAGTTCCTTTTTGAAGTACGGGGTTCGCGGGATGTCCATCCCGGTGACGCCGACCATGATGACCCGCGCCCGATCTCGCGCCAAACGGGCCGCCTGTTCGACCGGCACGTTACTGCTGGTGGCGGCGGTGATCAGAATCGAGTCGGCCCCACGACCTCGAGTAAAATCGAGGACCTGCTTCTCGGTCCGTTCTCCTTCAAGGACCAGGGCCAAGTCGGCCCCTTGTTCTTCGGCCAAACGGACCCGCTCCGGATTGAGGTCCAACGCGGCGACCCGACATCCGGCCGCCTTGAGCATCTGGACGCACAGTTGTCCGATCAGCCCGAGGCCCAACACGACGACCGATTCGCCCACTCGCGGGTCGGCCAGTCGGATCCCTTGCAGACCGATCGTCCCGACCGTGGCGTAGGCGGCCGCTTCGATGCTGACCCCTTCGGGGACCGGCACGGCCAAAAGGTGCGGAACATAATTGATTTCGGCATGGTTGGCGTACCCGGCCCCGGCGCAGGCAACCCGCTGGCCGACTTGGAACCGGCGTGCCTGGCGTCCGACCTCGATCACGTCCCCCGCGTTGCTGTAGCCCAGCGGCATGTCGCTGTCGAGTTTGTCGCGGACCGTCTTGAGCGTGGCGAAAAAACCGTCCCGCTTGACCTTTTCCAATACCTTTTTGACCAGGTCGGGCCGTTCCTTGGCCTTGCCTAAGAGCGACTTTTTGCCCAACTCGAGCATCATTCGCTCGGTCCCGGCCGAGATCAACGACTTGCGCGTCCGAACGAGGATCCCTTCGTCGCGCAGCACCGGTCGCGGCACGTTTCGGACGTCGACCTTACCCGTTTTGAGATTTTCGAGCATCTGTTTCATGGGTCAATTTTCCCCGCAATATTTTTTAATACTAATTTTCGTTTACTTATTTTATTTTACCGCCTGTCTACCCTTCGGGAAAACAGGCTATTTTCACGCGGGTGAACGCACGATTCCAATTTAAAACGCGTGTAAGGGTGGTTCTAATTTCGATTGATTATGTGGCGGCAGGGCTCTCCGACTCGAGCCACGGTGCGGCCGGTCGGGTCCCTTTTTGGTTTTCGACAAAGGTGTATCGCAACACGTCGGCCAGGTAGTCGCCGACCACCTCACCGGTCAATTTTTCACGGTAGGCGCGAGCCTTTTGTTTCCACATTTCGGCCGTTTCGGGCCGATCGATCACCGCCCGCATCGCACGGGCCAACTCGGCCACATCACCGGCGGCGACCATTTGACCGGCACCGCTTGCGGGAATCAGATCCTTCGCGCCGACCTCGGACGAACCCAGGACGCCAATCCCCGCGCCGATCGCCTCGCTGATGGCCATCCCCCAACCGTCGTAACGGCTCGGAACGATTGCCACGTCGTGTGCGCCGAGATAATCGAACACCTTCTCCGACGAGCATTTTCCGAGTGCTCGAACGGGCAAATCGGCCAATCCGATGGGTGAAAAACGCTCGAGTTCCTCTTGGTCCATCCCGACGAGGTCCAACTCCCATTGGTCCGATCCGAGCGCGGCGGCCGCCCGCAACAGAATATCGACCCCTTTGGTCGAAGTGCAGCGTCCGACGTACAAAAAGCGGACAGGGCGATTGGGGTCTCGTTTTTCGACAGCGGTCAGCTCGGGCAGACGATCCAGCTGGTACATGAACGGGAACAAAAGGTCCGCCGGGCACCCCAAACGCCGATACGACTCGATCGCCGCGTTGCCGATTGCCAAAACCAACCGGGCCCGACGTCGCCATCGCAGGAAATGGTACCGGTATTTGACCGATTTCAAAACCCCTTTCCAGCCACGCATATCGGGCCGTTCGGCCAAAAAGGCCAAATTTGCCTCAGGATATCCTGCCAGCTCCTTCAACCCCAACCGGTAGGCCAGACAGCCGCCGCTGAAGATATGGATCGCCTCGTTATGTTCCGCGACGAAATCCCGAACGAACCGGGCCGGATCGGAAGCTTGGTCCAAAAAATGGAGCGCCGTTTGCCCCAGGTCGGGGATCTGCCAACCGAGCGCCTTCCGCGCCGGTCGCATCTGCATGTCGTAAACGCCGATCACCTCCGCCGGCCAGCGCTCGGCCAACCGTCGGGTTGCCGCCGCCACGTGGTGCGAAGGAAAGATCTGCCAGAAAACGACTTTCGGAACCATTTTTATATCGTTGAAAATTGGGTATTCATTCTATCCGGAGCAAAACGCGTCTCCGTGACGGGTATCTTACTTGCCGACGGCCGATTTTTGTTTTTCGACGAGTTCTTCGTACCACTCACGCATCTGCCGGGCGATTGACGGCCAGGAGAACTCACGCTGGACGTGAGTGCGTGCCGAATCGCCCATCTCACGCAAGTTTGCTTCAAGGATTTTCCGGATCCCGGCCGCGATCCCCTCGGGCGTTCCTTCGGCGATCAGGCCCCCACCGGCAATCTCCAGATGTTCGGCCGCACCGACCTCCGGCGTCGCGATGGACGGCAGGCCGTGGGCCATCGCCTCCAACAGCGAGATGCCGAAGTTCTCGTGGATCGACGTCAAAGCGAACACCGTGGCCGCCGCGTAGGCCCCTTCCTTGATCGGCCCGTCGAGGAAACCGGTGAAAAGGACGTCGTTTTGCAAGCCCAGTCGGTCGACCTCCTTTTGGAGATGTTTCAAATCGCCCCCGTCTTGGCCGATCACCACCAGGGCCATGTCGGGATGGTCTCGGCGGACCTGGGCCAACGCCTGAATGACCAGGTCGATCCGCTTGACCGGATGAAGCCGTGCGAGACAGAGAATAAACCGACGTCCGCGCATCGCCGGATAGGCGTCGAAAAATCGCGCGGCCGCTTCGTCTCGATCGAACTCAGGCAGCTCGACGCCGTGGGGGATGAAGCGGATTTTTTCCGGGTCGACCCAGTTCTCGAGCTCTCGGGCCTCGAACGTCGAGGAGGCGCGGATCCCGGCCGCGTGGTCGAGATCCTTTTGCATGACCAAACGGGTGAACGCCTTCTTGAGCCGGTAACTCTTCATCTCAAACGAAGTCGAGTCTAGGTTGCCGTGCGGCTCAATAATGTAGGGAACCCCCCGACGCCGCGCTTCGGCCGCCACCACGCCATAAGAATGGGTAAACACGGCGTGGATATGGATGATGTCGGGGATCGTTCGTGGATCGGAGAAATACTGTCGGGCCCAACGTCGCGCACCGGGCGTCCAGGCGAAACTGTTCCACGGCTTTTTGCGGCCGAACCCTTTGAGCATCGTCACGTCGATCTGCTGGAGGACCGGATCGTTGTCCATCTCCTTGAGATAAGCCCCGATCGGGTCGTGACGACTGAAGGCCGGGATGGTCGAGGTCAACGCATGGATCTCGTCGTTCAGACGGACCTGCTCAGGGACCAGACCGCGAAACGCGCTCGTCGGTCCACCACAAAACGGATCGATACTACGGATGACATGAAGTATTTTCATCGGCGGATGGCTATCCTGGCTCCCCTTCCATCGGAAAACGGTTTTGTGCTTGGGTCGTCACTCGCCGTGCCAGCATGACCGGCTGCGTCTGTCGACTGGCGACAATCGACGGCAAATAGTCGATCAGCCCGACACTGAATCCGAGGAACAACGAGTTGACCGTACTTCCCATGAGGATCCCCGCCTCACCGAAACCGTGCAAGATGATCGCCAACAAGAGCCCCAGCGGAAGACTCACGTAACCCGAAAGGGCCGATTTACCCCGCATCGTCAAGAGCATTTTCAGACCGCGGTAACTGGCAAACCCGAGGGCGAAGACGAAGAACGCGGTCCCCACCAGCCCCGTTTCCACCAGCGACTGCCAGTAGACACTGTGCAGGTTCCCCGTGGTCAGCCGGACATGGGAATAGTACCAGCCTTGGCCCATCAGCGGGTTTTTCATGAACATCTCTTGGGCGCGGGCCCAAACAGCTTCGCGGTTCTCGGTCAGCGAACCGATACTCTTGTCCATCCCGAGCGCCCGCATCATGCCGGGAATCTCGACCGTTTCAACCACCACCCAGCCAATCAACGTTAGGAACAAGACGATTAAAATCGCCTTGACCGGACGGCGCAACGTCGGAAGAAAAACGCTAAAGCAGCCGACAAACGCCGTCGCACTCGTCGCCCGGCTTCCGGTGAAGAGGATCAGAATGGCCAACATCGTGACCGAGACGTATCCCCAGATCTTCCAAAACTTGGCCTTATCGTGGAGCGCCAAGTACATCGCAATAATACAAAGCGGCGAAATGGTCATCCCGATTCGAATCGGATTGAGACCCCAAAGACTCAGACGTTGGTTGGCAAGCGCCGCACCCGGATTTTGGACCATGCTGGAGATCATCGCCAGTGCGACTCCACCCGCGACGACGCCCAAAAATCGCAGACCCCAGGCCAATTGTTCCTCATTTTTTACGCTGTAGGCCATGATGACTCCCGAAAAAACGACGAGTCCCAATAGGCCTTTATAGATAAAACCGGCAATCGGCGCAGGGCTCCACAGCGCGGCAAAGACGTAAAACGCAACGAAACAGCTCAACACCAACGAGGAGACCCCGATCCGCATTACCTTGTAGCCGAAAATGCCGAACAGGACCATCAAGATGCCCACATAGACGCGGATCCATTTCGCGGCGGTCAAAATCCCCAGCCCGGTCGAAGCCGACAAGAGCGAGAAGACGATAAACGCGCCGGAAAGAACATAAATTAAATTTATTTTGCGCGAAAAGATCGCGCAGGCCAACATCCCGAGATGGGCCAGAGACAAAAAGACCAGCAGCCAGATCAACTGGGTGGAGGTCAGGTGTGACGCCGCGGACATAAGGGGGTTTCTCCCAGGGGAATCACTGAAGCCGGATTCACTGCCGGAAAAAGGGGGCCGATTCAAGACCTCCCTATTTCATCTATTATAGCCTAATTCCTCTCTGCCTCGCGTCACGGCGGAAAGAGGAATCGTTCGATCTTCTTCCGGCTCCCGCGCGAAATATACAGGTTAAACGGGTTACGCAGAGTAAGGAGTGGCGGCAAACCGTGGTTTCGGTAAATACCCAACAAGGGGCCTACTGCGGCATTTCCTGAAAAACCAGCTTGAAAAAAAACCGTTTTCAGCGAGAATCAGGGAGGGTTCCATGACGATTCCTTGCCAAGAAGGACGGTCAACCGCGTCGTGGACGGCCCGTTTTTGCCAATTTTTTCCTTATGCCAAGTCAAAATCCCATGCGACTTTTTTTAGCCCTACGCGTTTTCTTCCGGACACTTTTGAATAGCTCGTTTGGCCAAGAGCAACAAAAGCTGTTGGCCGCCGAGCCGACCGCCGAACCGGCCGGATTGCCCGCCCCAGAAGTTTCCGTCTCTAAGCCGAAGACCAAAACCCCTCAAAGGAGTGAGGCGATTACTCTGCTTGCCGCGCTGCAACGGGAAGGCCGACTGGTCGATTTTCTCATGGAATCGCTCGACGACTACTCCGACGATCAGATCGGCGCGGCGGTCCGCGATGTCCACCGCGATTGCAAAGAGGTCCTCAACCGGATGTTCGACCTTCGCCCGGCCGCCTCGCAAGAAGAGGGCCAAACGGTCGAGTTGGCCGAAGGGTTCGATCCCGGCCGCTATCAACTCGTCGGCAACCTGAACGAAGGCCAAGCGGTCCACGGCACCCTGGTCCATCGCGGCTGGCAAGCCACCCAAACCGAAGTCCCCCTCTGGACCGGCACCGAAGCGTCCGCCAAAATCGTCGCCCCCATCCAACTCGAAATTTTTTAGACCGGTGCTTCCGCACCGGCGCTTCGAACCCGCTTCCGTTGGGCGCTAGTGGTTTTTGAAGAGAATTTCCTTTATCGAAATGGCCCCGTGGAGGGTGCCTTGGCGGGGCTATCTAGATAGACGCTTTAAATAGACGCTTTACGGTGACGCTTCTGGCACGAGGGCCCGTGGCCGGACTGGCGTTTTTGACACCGAGATGGAAAACTGGCTCCCTCTGCGATATCCCCATCCACAAAGGACCTTCCATTTTCCTATTGGATATTAATCAAGACTGTTCGAACTATTCCTTGTTCCGCGTCACCAAACCGGCCGCCACCCCCAAAACCAACTCGCCGGCCAAATAGAAAAGCGAAAAAACAATCGGCCACAGCAGAAACCCGACCAGCCAAAGAGTCACATACCAGGCCCGAAGCGACGCGACGACCCCCGCCTCGGTTTTCGGCAGATGGACCAGATCCCACGCGCTCCAGGCATAGTTGGCCAGCACCCAGAGCAGGCCGATTCCAAAAACAGCCGGAACCATCTGTGCAGCCGTTCGAAGCAGAACCCGACCGGTACCGATCGCCTCGATGGCAGGCGAACCGTTTTTTTCTCTAGGGGAAACACCAAGTCGTTTCGGTGCCAAAAGCACAAGCCCCGTCAGTTCGCAGACGGTAAACATCGCGACTCCGGAAATCGAAAGCGCGACCAGTTGATAGCGGACCGCCCCGATCCCCATGGTGACCAGCAGAATTCCGCCGCCACCGATCGCTATCCAGGCGATCGAATCGACCAGACCGGTCGAGGCGAGAAGCGAATCGGGCTTTTCTTGAAGCGTTTCGAGCCCATCTTGAACGGTTTGGATCGTTCGACGGACCGGATAGATGAAAAGCAGCACCAGAACCATCACGCCGATCGCCCAGGAAATCAAACGGTCATCGCGGTAGAGATGCCACGAATAGATTCCAAACCAGGCCCAGAAAAGGACCACCAACCAAAGCGCCCATTGACCGGCTCGCGCGAGCGTGTGAATCGTTCGCCCGACCGTTTCCCCCTCGACAAACGATCGGAAACGGGCCAACAAACGGTCCGTCGTGGAAGGGGCTTGCATGGGCCGCCTCGGTAAAGAAGGTTTTTTCTGCGCCGTTATCCGCGAGGGGACCGTTATTCTGCCTGGTCGTCGTTCTGTTCCCGACGCATCGCCTCTCGCATTTCTCGACTCTTGTCGGTCGAGAGGACTTGCCGCAGCAGGGCCGAACAGTCGTCAAACTTTTTCTCGTCGGGCGGGCCGGGAGCGTACTGAAGGATCGAGTTTTGAATTCGATCGGTCAGCGACAAGAGGATCGACGACACGGTCCCGCGTCGTTCGCCTCGAAGAACCACTCCGCGTCGGCCTTCCGAATCGGCCGGTCGCGCGAAGGCCCGACTGGCAATTGCCAAAAAGGCGACCGAGGAGTCCATTTTCTGCAGGGTCAGCTGACGACGGACAAACGCCTGACGCGAATCGGTATCGTCGTCGAGGTTCCCGTTGCTCAAGATATGCAACCCGGGCGTCAGCTCAACCGTCTCGATCATGTCGCCGCCGTAGACAACCGCTCCGAAATTGGCGTCTACACACAGATAATTTGCCCCACAATAGGCTCCACGGGCCAACTCTTTAGTGGCATAATCGACCGCCTCTCGGGCCGTTTTCGACTCGAGCAACTCGCGACAGAGCAACCCGCGCGAGCGGGGATCGATTGGCGTGGAAACTTTCGGCCGGTTGGCGACCGTCACTACCAGGCCGTGCTGGTTAACGCCGAACCAAGTTCCTCCCGCCCGTCGATCGATACCGCAAATAACCCGCGGTTTTCCCGACTGGATTTTTGGCGCTTGACTCGGACGATCGTACTCTTCTTCCCGATTCGCCGCCAGGAGGATCGGGGCGTGAAGGACGGATTGGTACTGAATGGCCAGAATGCACATGGCGTCGAATCTTTTAAAAAGAAAAAAGAAGGAGTGTCCACCAACCGGTTATAACGAGTTTCGACTCTCACAAGAGAGTCTTTTCGGGACGGGCAGCAGAAATGATTATCCCCCAAATCCAACGTAAAATCTCAGTTTAGCGAAATATGGTCTAAAGGGGCACCCCCCGAGTTAGGTAAAAAGAGATACATCCCGTCATTTTTTTGCCGTGGAGCGTCTAGGGCATAAAAAAAGGCGACCAAAACCCTCTAAGCGAGGGGGTCGCCTTTGTCCGTGGTGATCTTAAAAATTGGGATAGAACAAGGGGGGCGTCCCATGGGTGGGATTATTACTACGCCCCCTTTTCGGTTTTCCCCATTTTAAGAATCAAAACTTATTTCGCGGGAGCCGCTTCAGGCGCTTCCTCGGCGGGTGCGGCGCCATCGCAGGACGTGCAGCTGGCCGGTTCGCAGCAAGCGGGAGTGCAGCAGGCCGGTTCGCAGCAGGCCGGTTCGCAGCAAGGATCACAGCACGGGTCGCAACACGGGGTGCAGCAACGGTGCATGCAGCTGAGGAGTTTGCCAAAGAGACGCTTCAGCGGGCGGTGGCCACAGCACGGATCGCAGCAGGGATCACAGCACGGGTCGCAACAGGCCGGTTCGCAGCAAGCCGGTTCGCAGCATTTGACGGGCTCGCAGCACTGGGCCGGTTCGCAGCACTGGGCCGGTTCGCAGCAAGCGGGCGCACAAGGATCGCAACAAGCGGGGGCGCAACAAGGATCGCAACAGGGGTTGCAACAGCCGAACAGACGGCCAAACAGACCGGCATCGGCCGGGGCGGCACTGATCGCAGCAATCATGGCAACGGCCAGAACCGGAATCAACATACGACGTTTCATGGGAGGAACTCCTAATAAAGGGAACACGAAAAAACGGTTAATATCCATAAGGAACGTTTACGTAGATGCAAGTCATACGTCTGCTCCTAAGCACTTGCATCGTCAATCTGCGAAAAATAGACTTAGCCAGACAGCCTGTATTATCCAATTTTCGTATATTGCAATTACGGTTATTACGGCTTTATTGGTTAATTTGGGATAGACGGACTGTCTTGCCGCTGTCGGCCGGTGGCGACCCGTTTTTCTCGCCTTTCCTTATGTATATAACCTAATTTTTAACGTTGGCTGAAATACTCCACGTTTTTCCACTTACTTGATCAGTTCGCGTGGTCTATTCGCCAAAATCGTTTCACGTCAACATATTAGCGGGATTTTTAGCAATGAAGACCACCTCATTTCTCTATTCGACTCTGGCTGCCGATCCAGATTTGAGTGACATTGTCGATCTATTTGTCGAAGAGATGCCCGATCGGATTGCGGCTTTTACGAACCTCCTGTCGGAAAAAAATTACCAAGAGCTGGCCCGTACGGCTCACCAGCTCAAGGGAGCTGCAGGAAGCTACGGCTTTATGGAGATCAGTCCTTTGGCTGCGAAAGTCGAAGTTTCTGCTCGAGAGAGGTATTCCGAGGAGGAAATTCAAAGATCGGTCCGCGAGCTGTGTGAGCTCTGCCGCTTGGTTCGCCGAGGAGTGCCGGAGCAAGAGGAAGACTGAATGGCACGCCGGCCGATTTTCATGATCGGGCTTTCTTGCGACACGAGAAGATCGGAGCCGAGACGCTTTATCGCGTATTTCACTTGAGCGTAACGGTTTACTTGCTAACCGATAGGGAAATGGAAAAATCAAAATCCATCCCTTTATTGGTACTTAGGCAAACAGGGAATCTCTCCCACCAACCTCCTGTGACGCACACTTTACTTCCATGAAAACCGCTCTCGATCACCGCGGTTGGTTCGTAAACTGAAGTCGAGCGTTGAAAGCTCGGCTTTTTTATTGGAAGCTTCGAATTTTGAAATTCACGAAAACTTGGTGGAAAATAAGGAAAGGGCCCCCAGGGAAAAAGGTTGGATTTCAACCGCGAGTACCAAGGGCTTCTTTCCCCCTTTCCCCTTGGCCAGATTCCGGGATAATAGAGAGAAAGCGTAAGAAGCCGTTTCATGTGGGCAGGAGTACTTCAATCCGAAGGTCTTTTGGCGAATCTTCAACTTTGATATCCCGTATTTTTTGCGGACGGCGGAAAAGTGGCCTTTTACTCCAGAAAACCAGGGGCTTCATTTTTTCACTCTCGTAAGCTGTCCCTTTTGAAGTAGGCCTTAAAAATGGTTTTTAATGGCATCCGATGAATGTTTCCGACCTTCGAGAACGAATTCGTGAAGAGGCCTATCGGCTTGATTTCGATCTGGTCGGTTTCTGTCGGGCCGAACGGCCGCAATATTTCGAGCACTTTCGTTGCTGGCTCGATTCGGGCCGCGCCGCCAAAATGGAGTACCTCGCACGTCGACTCGACGCTTACCGTACCCCGCAGAACCTTTTGCCGGGGGCGCAAAGCATCGTCATGCTCGGAGTCAATTATCGGACAACCGAGCCTAAAGAAGCCAAGCCGGGCGAAGGTCGTTTCTCACGGTACGCCTGGGGCGCCGACTATCACGACCTGATTCGGAAACGGCTCAAAGCCTTGGGAAATTTTCATCATCAATTGACTCCTGGAGTCAAAACCCGAGGCGTGGTCGATACGGCGCCGTTTTTCGAACGGGAATACGCATGGCGTGCCGGACTGGGGTGGATCGGGAAGAATAATCTTCTGATCAATGAACGTTTTGGGAGTTGGCTTTTTTTGGCCGCGTTGCTGACGACCGAACCGTTGGGAGAAGACGGGCCGGTCGAGGAGTCGAAATGCGGCGATTGTCGGATCTGTCTCGACGCTTGCCCAACGGGTGCCCTGGAGTCCCCTCATTGTATTGACGCGCGGCGATGCCTTTCTTATTTGACGGTCGAACCTTACGAGCCGATCCCGGCCAAGTTGCGCAACTCGTTGGGCAATCGACTCTTCGGTTGCGACGCGTGTCAGGAAAAATGCCCTTTCAATCGGCGAAAGACCCCAAGCTCCTCGGAACGCCAACTCCTGCCGACCGCAAATAGCGACCCGGTATCGCTTGCAACCCTTTTCGAGATGGGAGAATCCGAATTCCTGCGGCGGTTCGACGGAACGCCGATCAAACGGACCGGGCGCAACGGCCTCTTGCGTAATGCGGCCGTTATTCTTGGGAATCACCCATGTGAAAACGGGTTTTCTCTTTTAGAAAACTCGCTTCAGGAGTCAAACCCGACAGTCCGCGCGGCCGCGATCTGGGCGTTTTCTCGTTACGGCAAAGCGGGATACGCGATGGTTACTCAGCATCGAGCCAAGGAAACGGATCGAGCGGTTCTTCAAGAAATAGATCTAGTTCTAAAGTAAATCGCTCCACTTAAGTGAGAGGCGATATAGATTTATTCACCATGTTTTTTAAAGCCCCCCCTTTCTTGCCCCCGGCTTGATAAGATGGCGAAAAAGGGCAAAATAGAAGACCGCGCAACTACCGCCTACCGCATCTCCCATCACACCTTAACCGTCAAGTCTTGTGTATACTTCGCGAATTTCCTGCTTTGCGATATACGGCCAAACGGAACGGGTTAGTGGCTAAATCAGACGTAAACGACCCTGCCTTCTCAAGTCCTCTATCTGTTAATACCGAGAGGGTAAGGAGTAGAGTCCTTCGTATTTAGCCTTTCCTGCGTAGACGTCCGTCACGCTCTTTTTTAACCATCGATTAAAAATACTCTTGCCGCATTGAAATGAGGGAGCATACAAAATGGGCCGCTTTGCTCGTTTAGGAAGAACGATTCGGTTGGTTTTGGGGTTCGGGTTGGGAGCCTCGATTTTCTGGCTAGGACTAGACGTGACCGCTTGGGCGGGAACAACCTTGTTGCAAGGTCCCCTTTCTGCTTCGGTGGGAATGGTAGAGAACCAGTCGGAACCGGATTTCAACGTTAGTGCGGTCAAAGAGACCGGTTTGATGCTCCCGCTTGCGGCGGCCGAACCGGCCGCGTCGGGGGAGCAAGAATCGACCGGCGTGGTCGCTATCCTCGAGCTGGCGATGAAATTCACCGCGGAAGTCAATGAGCTGACCGAGAAAAGCGAATCGGCCAAAGAAGAGGTCGCGGAACGGCCCACAGCACTTGAAACGGAATCGGACGAGGAAGAAAAAGAGAATCTCGCCGAGGAGGGACTTGCCGAAGAGGCCGGCGAGAAAGCGTTGGATGTGGAATCGTTGGACCAGGAAGCGTTGGAAGCGGAACCGTCTTTTCCTTCACTTGGCGAACCGATTCCCCAGCAAGATGCGGTCAAGGAAGAAAGTGAAACTTCTTCGGCCGACTCGCAGGCCGACGAGCAGCAGGACGATACCCCTGCGTTGAGTGCGCCGGAAAACGGCTCGACCGAAGAGACTTCCGAAGCGGATGACGCGTCGGACGAACCGGCAACGGAAGAAGCCGAAGAGACCACTACCACCGAGAAAGCGGCTGAAGAGGCTGCTATCGACACGGACGACATTGAGCAAGAGCAAGTCGATCCGCAGCAAAAAGAAGAAAAACAATCGGTCGAAGTCAATGACGACTTGGCCGTTGAAAATAAAGAGGAAGCCCAACAACCACCGCAGACGGACCTGAAGGCGGGCCAGCAGGCGGGCGAGCAGGCGGGCGAGGAAGAGGGAGTCGTCGAGATCGAAGAAGAAAAGGTCGAGCCGATTGGGCATCGGTTGGCTGCCGGGATCGTCGAGCTTCTCAATCAAGAGATCCAAGACGGACTCAGCCGACGTCATGCGACGGCCGCCTTCTCGCGACTCCGATCGTATGCCGGGCACAAGCTCGATGTGACGGCCCGCGGTTCCCATTCCGAGATCACCGGAAACTGCCGATTGCGTTGGTACGACTGGTTGTTGCGTCACCCGATGGAATCGCCGACCCAGGCCGAAACGTTCACTCGCGATCTGCACGGCTTGATTCTCAGTCGGTCGGAAGGGATTCTGCCGACGCTTCAGTTGGCGGCCCACAAGCTGGACCTCAAGGTCAACAAATCGACCCTTTGGGACGAGCGGCCCCAAACGGCCGAAGCGGTTTTGGAACGACTTGAGGTTGCGTTGGTCGAAGCGAAGGTTCGTCACGCGGCCGCCTTGGCCCGGTTGCGTCCGTCGGAAGTCCGGGAGTTGAAATCCAGCGCCTATAAAAAGTTGACCCGAAACGGGGACGTCGGCCACACGCTGACCGATCGGAGCCGCGGGCGACGGATTTGCGACCTGTTGGAAAAGAAGGTCGACCGGGCCGAAATGATCATGGCCGCCGAGGCGTTGGTCCCGCTTGCCGATCCGGAAATCCTTGAGCTTCTGGCCCAGTTGCCGACCGACGAAACGATCGAGGTCAAGGGGGTCGAAGGGACGGTGGTCCGACGTGTGACGACCGAGGCGGGGGATATTTTGATCGGCGGTCCCGAGGCGAACACGTATCAGCTGGATACGCTCAAGGACGTGATCGCCGTCATCGATCTGGGCGGCAACGATACCTTCTATGAAGGGACGTGCAACCTCGATCGGCCCGTCTTCGTCTTGGTCGACCTGGACGGGGACGACTTCTATCGGGGAAGTCAGCCGGGTATCCAGGGCGGTTCGATCCTCGGTGTGTCGTTGTTGATCGACCGGGCCGGAAGCGATGCCTATGAGGCCAAGGATCTGGCCCAAGGCTCGACGATCGGCGGGGTCGGCATCCTGATCGACAAGGATTCCAACGACGCGTATGTCGGCGTTCGACGGGTCCAAGGCCAGGCGATTGCCGGGGTCGGCCTGCTGTTGAACTACGCCGGGGACGACAAGTACCGGGCCGCGATGTGGGCTCAAGGGTTCGGCGGACCGTTGGGGTTCGGATTGCTCGACGATCTGGACGGCGAAGACCATTATTTCGCCGGGGGGCTCTACCTCGACTCGTATGAAGATACGCCCGGCCACGAGGGCTGGTCGCAAGGGATCGGGGCCGGAATTCGCCAGGTTTCCAACGGCGGGATCGGCGTCATCCTCGACGGGGGCGGCGACGACGTCTACGAGTTCGACTACATGGGCCACGGCGGCGGCTATTGGTTGGGGCTCGGTTTCGCCCGCGACTTCGGCGGCAACGACCAGCGGTTGGGTGCCACCCGCGAACGGTTCAACGGGGCCCGACGGACCGAAGGCCGTTTCCAACGGTTCGGCTGCGGGTTCGGGTGTCACTTCGCCTTGGGCTTCCTCTTCGACGATCACGGCGACGACACCTACAACGGCACGATCATGGGCCAAGGGTTCGCCTGGGACGTTGCGACGGGGGTCCTTTGCGACCTCGAAGGAAACGACTCCTACAGTGCCCGCGGGACGACGACCAAGGGGGCAGCCGGACAGGCCGGAATGGGGATTCTGTACGACTTCTCCGGAAACGATCGTTGCAAAGGGCGTGGGCAGGGATACGCCTCGAGCAATATCAGTTACCACGATATGCCGGCGTGTGGCGGGAACTTCAGCTTCCTGATCGACTACGGCGGAACCGACGAGTACGACTGTCGGGCCCGAAACAATACGTACCTGAGCCGTGGAAGCTCGACCGGATTCCTCATCGATCGCCCCAAGGAAGAAGAACTTGAGGCGAGAAAACAAGCGAAGGAGAAGCGGTAATGTTTAGGCCGACGAAAAATCATGCGATCGGTTTTGGGCCAGCGATGCTTGGACTGATCGTCGGGATTACCCTGGGGCTGTCGAACCTGGCGTCGGCCGAGTTCCTCTTCGCCGAAATCCCCTTCGATGGGGTAAGCTTCGACCGACTGATGGGCCGGGATGCCTTGCCATTGCATCTCGAAAGGCTCCCGGATCTCGATTTCGTGGCTCAAACGGAAACCGGACAGGCGGGCCAACAGGCCGATATTCAGGCGGGGGCCGTGGAACTGGGGAAACTGATCCGGCGAATCGTCGGCCATCCGGCGGTGGTCGAGGTGGTGCGAAACTGGTCCGGCTCGTCGACGCTCCTGCAGCCCGCGCTGCTGCGACCGGCGATGGTCTCTCCTGCCTATGGGCGTCTGATCGCGATGGCGGCGATCGATCCGGATTCGGAGGACAGTGCGTCTGAAACGGCTGAAGAACCGGAGCGACCGGCTTTTACGCCCTTGTCGGAAGAACTCAAAACGGTTCGCGGCCAATTGAGACGTACCGCGGCGGACGGGTATAAGCGGGTGCTCGATACAGGCAATCATACGGTGGCCGACATGTTGCAAGCCAGCATGACCTACGGCTGCGATACGGAAATGGTCAATCGAGGACGGCGGGTCAGCACATTCGGCGGGATCGGCTCCGACTACTTGTGCGGTGGCTATTCGCTTTTCCGTGAGGTCGACGGTCAACTGGTTCCACAGGTCGGTTACGGTACGCAAAGCTCGCCGGGGCAGTTTCTGGCCGTCTTGGGGTTTTCCCGTGTTCCGCACGACTATCCCGTGGAAGCGGGCCAAACGAAGGCCGACGTCCAAGCGATTGTCGACTACGAAAAACGGGCCTGCCGCCGCGAGGGGGATCAGTCGGGCCGCCTGATCGGATTGGCCCGGTATGTGCCGTCGAACGAGAGTTGGGAAAACGAGTCGGGCGAAACCTTTTCGGTGCCGCAACTGGTCCGGCAAGTCTTGTATCAACCGGACGAATCGCTCGCCTACGGCGGGACCTGGCGACTGCTGGCGTTGAGCTATGCGTTGAAGCGTCGCCAAATTTGTGACGAGCCGGTCAACGGGATTTACGCGAAGGTCGACACGTATATGAAGCGGTTCCAGGACCATGCCCTGTCGCTGCAAAACAAGGACGGCACCTGGCACCGATCGTTCTTCGAGTATCGCGGCAACGGCGGTTCGCCGACCGACCAGCTTTACTCGACCGGTCATATACTGCGTTGGTTAGTCTACTCGTTGCCCGAGGAGCGACTTCGTGATCCGGAAATGGTCCAGTCGGTTCGAGCATTGATCCGACTCTTGCCGAACACGAATAACCTGTCGGACGCCTCTTCCCGAGAGATCGACGCCCGGTTTGCCGCCTTGAGCGCCCTAGTGCTTTACGACCAGCGGGTCTTCCGCCCCCATGACGAAGCAGAGGCGACCGAAAAATCTTCCGAACCGTCGGGGAAAGAATTGGCCGGAAAAGCCGTCGTGGCCAGGTAGGGTAACGGGCCGCTAGAAAGGGTGGGGGCAATTGACAGGTCCCCCGTGCCGGTTAGGATAATATGCAGGCCGATTAAAACACGCGCGAGGCGGGAAGACGCCAACGACCCCCCCGTAATACGCATTCCAATTTGAAATTGCACGTCCATCCGTGAGGAAAATGGCGTGTTTTCCCGAAGGGTAAACGCGCGGTACCACGCAATTTCAAACGGGAATTGGTATGAAGGGTGGTCTCGGGACACCCTGAAATCGGGCTTCAATGCCGAGGTTTTTGGTGTCCGGCGAATTTTGAGGTGTCGTTCGTCCCGATGGTTTCGCTCCAGCTCGGTCTGTCGTAACCCTTTTGCCCCCTGGTATCCTATTCCGGCATTTCTTCTTCCGGTCTCGATGCCCCGCGGCTTGTGTGACGTTTCAGACCTTCGCCTCCGCGATTGACTTTCCCCTTTCCGGGCGCCGTCGCAATCGTATTCTCGGTTGAGAGAAATAGGAAAAAGTGCCTCTGCGTTTGCCGCCCCCCGACCCGTTACCGATTTTTACGTATTTGTTTCTCCAGAGAGGAGCCTTTCGAAGTTGAAGACCCAGATCCAGCAGGCCCGTCAAGGGATTATCACGCCCGAAATGGAAACAGTCGCTCACGACGAGTACCTCGACCCGCAAGTCGTCCGCGACGAGGTGGGCCACGGTCGCATGGTGATTCCGGCCAACCGGGTCCATCTCGAAAAAGGGCTCCATCCGATCGGCATTGGCCAGGCGGCGCGGACGAAGATCAACGCCAATCTGGGCAACTCGGCCATGACCAGCGACATGCACTGCGAGATGGCCAAGCTCCGCTGCGCGATCCAATACGGGGCCGACACGGTCATGGACCTCTCGACCGGCGAGGAAATCGACGCGATCCGCTGCCGGATGGTCGACGGTTCAGCAGTGCCTCTCGGAACGGTCCCGCTTTACGAGGTGGTCGAGACGCTCGACGACATCGCCGACATGAAGCCGTCCAACTTTCTCGACGTGATCGAAAAGCAGGCCCAACAAGGGGTCGACTACATGACGATCCACTGCGGCCTGTTGCGCGATCATGTGCCGATGGCCCAAAAGCGGTTGGCCGGGATCGTCAGTCGAGGCGGGTCGCTGATCGCCAAGTGGATGACCGTTCACAAAAAGGAAAACCCGTTTTACGAGCACTTCGACGCGATTTGTGAAATCTTGCGTCAGTACGACGTGACCTGGAGTCTGGGGGACGGGCTGCGTCCCGGAGCGATCGCCGACGCGTCGGACGAAGCCCAGTTGGCCGAGCTGAAGGTGTTGGGCGAACTGACCACCCGGTCCTGGGAGCAAGGTTGCCAGGTCATGATCGAGGGGCCCGGCCATGTGCCGATGGACCAGATCAAGCAGAACCTTAAGTGGCAGAAAGAGTGGTGCCACGACGCCCCGTTCTATCTATTGGGGCCGCTGGTGACCGACATCGCGCCGGGTTACGACCATATCACCAGCGCGATCGGCGGCGCGATGGCCGCGATGTACGGCGCGTCGATGCTCTGTTATGTCACGCCGCGCGAGCATTTGGGCCTGCCAACCCTTGACGACGTTCGTGACGGGGTGATCTCGCACAAAATCGCCGCCCACGCGGCCGACTTGGCCCGGCATCGTCCCAAGGTGCAGGAACGAGACGACGCCTTAAGCCGCGCCCGTTTCGCCTTCGATTGGGAGGAACAGTTCCGACTGTCGCTCGATCCGGAAAAGGCCCGCGCCATGCGTGAAGAGGCCCTTCGGATTGCCGAGAAACCGCGTGACGAGGACTCGGAGTACTGCACGATGTGTGGCCCGAAGTTTTGCTCGATGCGGAATATGCAAGAGATAAAAAAGTTGAGCGAATCGGCCGAAAACGAGTAACCGTCATCTTTTCTGATCATTAAAAAGAGCGTTGGCGTTTTGACGCGCCCCCCGGGGGGAATTATTCGGGCCCCAACGGTTCGTCGCCCAACGCTTGACCGTGGTGGATCGCCCCTTGGAGTTGTTCCTCATCGGTCTCGCCATGTTGGAGACGATAGAACCAGCCGAACACGACGATGGCCAAAAGGGTCGTCACGATCACGACCGGCGTCTGGTAACTGTAACCGCCGTCGGCCGTGTCGACCAGGGAGGCGAACCAACGGTGCCGGGCCAACAGCTCCGGCGTGACCAACGTCGTCATCAGGGCCAGGCCGTTGTGGGTCATGTGATAGGCGATCGTCGTCAACAGGCTGCCCGACTGGATGGCCAAGTAACCCAAGACCAGACCGACCATCATCGTCATGATCGACTGTTGGACGATCGTGTGGGTCATGCCGAAGAAGATCGCGCTTAGGGCGATCGCCTGCCACTTGTGGCCCGAATGGCGGAATCCGCTGAGCAAGAAGCCGCGGAAGGCCAGCTCTTCACAGATCGCCGGAGTGACGGCCGCCAAGAGAAACAGTTGCCAAAACGACGGGACGCTGGCGATCAACCCTTGAAGCGCCTGGGCTTCCGGGCCAATCGGATAGAGCCGGGCGATCAGCGCTTGGATGGCAAACGCCAGCGGATGCAAAAGCGCGGCCAGCAAGATGGCCATCGGGACCGTTTTCCAAGCGACACGCCACGCGGGCCGATTCAACAACAGGGTCTTCGCCGGTCGGGTCGTCAGCAAGAAGGTCAAAATCAGGATCGGGGCGACAATCACGCCGAGTTGGGTCACCATCACCGTCCGGACCAGCCCGCCAAATCCTTCGGGGACCGGCATCGTCAGGCCGAGAAAGAACATGGCGACCAGGATCAGTGCCCCGGCCAGAAACGCGGCGCCGACCTTCGGGGTCGGTTGTCGGTCACGGACCATATGACGTAACCAGAGCCCCAGATCGTTCCGTTCGTTTTCGGAAAACAGGACCGATTCTCGATTGAACTGGTCGACCGCCCATCGGATCGAAAAGAAGCAACAGACCACTGTTACGCCAAGGACCGGAACGGCGTATTTCAACAAGACCGCGTATTGGCCTTCCACCGCGCTGCGCAGCCAGAGGCACAGGTTCGTGATCGGGATCAGGCTGAAACCGAGGTTCATCTCCACACTGGGGATCATCGGCAAGATGGCCAACGGCATCACGATCAGCAACAGCGGCATCAGGTAGTACTGACCCTCTTTCGAGCTGCGTGCCATCGCGGCCAGCGCCAGGCACAACGCGCCGAACAGGGCCGAGACCGGAACCAAGACGACCAGAAGCCACCCGACCGCCGCCAACGGCACCGGCCCGATACCGGGCATCTGTTTCATCAAAAACAGACCGGTGATCCCGATGCTGATGAGATTTAAAATGACGGTCGCCATACTGAAGAGCATGACCGTCAGCAGTTTTCCGACCACGATCTCGCTTCGCAACGCCGGACTGCACAGGAGCGTTTCGAGCGTCCCCCGTTCCTTTTCCCCCGCGCAAAGATCGATCGCCGGGTAGAACGCGCCGGTCAGCGCCCAGAGCAAGAGCATCACGGGCAACAGCTTGGCCCAAATCGCCATGCCACGTGTGCCGGCCGCTTCGGCCAGGTCGTCGCCTTGAATTTCGAACGGCAGGGCCGCTTCGGGAGCCAGTCCGACGGCCGCCAGGTTGCGTTTTCCGATCGCTTTATTCCAACTATGCAGCACCCTTTGCAATCGGCTGAAAGTGATCTGCGATTTTTCGTTTGAGGTGGTGTAGATAACTTCGGGTCTCGGGATCGACGGAAGGGTTTCCGGCCCAACGGCCTCCTCCCCTTTGCGTACTTCGAGGACCCCCGACTCCGACACGAGTCGAAATCGGTCCAACTCGTCGGCAAAATTCGACGGGAACCAGATGGCCGCGTCGAATTGTCCCGTGCGGACCGCCTCACGCGCCTTTTCGAGCGGATCTTCCGGTGCCGGGGTCCAGAGGTCGGAACCCTGGTTGTAAAACGTCAAGTTGAGCAGGTCGGCCGCTTGCGGCTTGGAAAATAACGTCGGCGAGAACCGGTCGTTTTCAAACAACGGTGGCGACTCAGGCAGGTTCAACGCGCCGAGGACCAAGACCGAGGTCGGTTTCTCCCGCAAAAACTGGGCGATCTGAAAATAGACCATCCCCAGAAGCGGGTACATCAACATCGGCAAGACGGCGATCATGAACAGCGTCCGCCGGTCGCGCAGCTGGTCGCGAATCTCGCGCAGGAAAATCAGTTTCGTGTTGGCCCACCTCATGATAAACCCCCTTCGCTCGAAAGGGGTTTATCAGTCGAGATCGGTGCGTCGGGTACCCGGGCCAACGCTTCGTCGTGGCGCGAGATGAGTCCAAAGAAAAGCTCTTCCAGATCGTCTTCGCCGTGACGCTGGTACAGTTCGGGCAAGGTCCCTTCGGTGAGGATCTTTCCGCGATGGACGATCGCCACCCGGTCACACAGCCGTTGGACCTCGCTCATGATGTGGGTCGAGAACAGGATACATTTCCCGTGTTCGCGAAGTTCGAGTACCGCATCCAACAACGCGCGGGCCACCAGGACGTCGAGCCCGGCGGTCGCCTCGTCGAAGATCAATACCGGCGGGTCGTGAACAATTGCCCGAGCGATCGAGACCTTTTGTCGCATCCCGGTCGACAGTTTTCCGCCGAGCCGGTCGCGAATGTCGTTCATCGCCAGCCGGTCGAACAGGTTTTCCATCCGCCCGTGCAACTCGTCCCCTTCCAGACCGTGGAGCCGACCGAAGCATTCGACCATCTCCCAGGCGGTCATCCGATCGTAGATGGCCGTGTTGGCCGAGATAAAACCGATCTCACGCCGAACCTGAGGTGCCTGCGTCAGAACATCGTACCCGTTGATCGACGCCTGACCGCCGGTCGGCTGCAAGACGGTGCTGAGCATCCGAAGCGTCGTCGTTTTGCCCGCGCCGTTAGGCCCTAAAAGTCCATAGATCTGCCCCGGCTTGGCATGGAAACTGATCCGGTCGACGGCGACAAAATGGCCGCGACGCAAATCGGCGTAATGTTTCACCAGTCCGTTGACGCGGATCATACGGGTCGTTCGCCTTATAAGAGGAAGAGGAAAACGGGCGACAGCACGCGGGCGAAAGCAGCGAGAACTGGTTTCTCAACTGATTTGGGGGGACCCCCTTTTGAGCCAGGAACCAAGTTCTAGACCCTATACCGAATCTTAGCTTACGTTCCCCTCAAACCCAAGTGCCCGGTCGATCGATCGGACGATAAAAGACGTCCCGACACTGCGGGTCGTAACCGGCTTGACGGATAGCCAGCCGCAGACGGTCCTCGGTCGTGCGGAAACGGGTGCCGGCCGACGCGACGACGTTCTCCTCGATCATGAGGCTACCCATATCGTTGGCGCCGAATCGAAGACTCAATTGGCCAACCCTTAAGCCCTGCGTAACCCAACTGGCTTGAATATTCGGAACGTTATCGAGAAACAGACGGGCGACGGCCAGCGTCTTGAGATATTCAAACGAACCAATTTTTTTGAGATGGGCCAGCCGGGTATGTTTCGGCTGCAACGTCCACGCGATAAACGCGGTAAACCCGCCGGTCTCGTCTTGGAGCTGTCGAATCCGATCGAGGTGTTCGACCCGCTCGGCCAGCATTTCGACATGACCGAACATCATGGTGGCCGAGCCGCGTCCGTCGATCCGGTGCCATTGCCGACACACTTCCAGCCACTGGTCGGTCATTGCCTTTTTCGGGCTGACCTCTTGCCGGACCCGGTCGACCAGGATCTCGGCCCCACCGCCGGGCAACGAGCCCAGTCCCGCGTCGCGCAATCGGATCAATACGTCGACGATCGGAAGTTTTTCCTGTTCAGCGAGGTAAAAAATCTCCGACGGGCTGAGGCCGTGGATGTTGACCGTCGGAAAGTTTTCGCGAATCGACCGAAGCAGCGATTCATACCAGGTCAAAGGCAGATCAGGCCGCATTCCGCCTTGCAGGAGGATCTGGTTCCCGCCGAGGTCGACCGTGTTTTGGATCTTTTCGAACAGTTCCGCTTCGGTCAGAAGATAGCCTTCTTCGTGACCGGGCGGGCGTGAGAAGGCGCAGAACCGGCAGCCGGTCGTACAGACGTTGGAGAAGTTGATATTGCAGTCGATGTTGTACGTTCGGTACGGCTCGGGGTGGAGTCGTCGCGAGACCCGATCGGCCGCTTCGGCCAACCGGGGCAGGTCGGTCGATTCCAACAGTACGACCGCGTCGACCGGTTGGAGGCGGTTGCCGTTGAGTGTTTTTTGTAAGATAGATTCGACCGATTGAGTCACAGTACCATCCTAAAAAAAGATGAACACAAGAAGAAAACAAAGAAGAACAAAACAAAAGAGGGATTGCGAAGCAAGCCCGGTCCAAAAAGTTTTTGAAGGGGTCTTAGGGGAAACCATTTCCAAAATGTTTTTCTTAATAATAAAAACAGGTGACGGCAAAGCCGTCACTCCTTTTTCCCTTTGCTTCACCCCAGGTTATTTCCCGTGTGTCAACACCAGTGCCCCACGAAAACGGCGCTAGTTAGCGGTGTTAATTAAACGGCGCTAGTTAGCGGTGTGGAAGCACCAAGGAAAGCGTTTTTTAAAAGTTTCCCCCTGATTTTCAAATACAATTGGTTGGTCCAAAAAGAAAAGAAGAAATAAGGAACGACGGCTGTGCCGTCGCCTGTATTTTTTTGAATGAGGAAAACCATTTTGAAAATAGGTTTTCCTCAAACTCCTTTCCAAAAACTTTTTGGACCGGGCTTGCTTCGCAATCCCTCTGTTTTTTACGTTTTTTATTCTCTTTTCCTACCCCTCACCAAGCAACCCCAGCTCCGCGGCCATTTCGGCAAACCGCTTCAACCCGGCCCGTTGGCGATCGCCGAATTGGAACGTCAAATAATCACGCAAGTATTCCAAACAGACCGTCTCGGGGATTTTTAAACTCGCGGCCGCGTCATGGGCGATCGTGTCGAACCGCCCGATCCCCTCGTCCCGCGCGGCGGCGAACGCCCGGCCCAGCCGATCGAGATCCGGCACCTCGGCCCGAGCCACCCACATCGCAAACACCATCGGCAACCCGGTCAACCGCTTCCAATGCTCGCCCAAGTCCCAAACCTCGACGAACGGTTTTCCTTGGGACTCGATCGGTTCGATCGTGGCGATCGGTTCGATCGCCCGGTCACCAATCATGAGGACCGCGTCGGCGTCGCACTGGTCGATCGTCTGGCCCAACGGGAACGGGACGTAGGTCGGCCGTGTCGGGCAAACGGCGTCTAAGAGAATCTTGGTCAACGCGGCACTCGTCCGGGACCCTTCGTCCAACGCGACCGTTTTGAGTTCATCCGGCAGACAACGCAGGTAAAGGCGAACGCTCAAGACCGGTCCGTCGCAGGCGATACACGCGTCGGAGACGATTTCATACTGGTCGGCCCGTTCGAGGTACGCCATCACGGGAATCAATGCGACGTCAAGGCGACCGTCGGCCAGCGCATCGGCCAAGCGGCTCGGGTAGTCGGTCACGATCCGAGCGTCGGGCAGATGGTCCGCGAGCGTGACGACCAACGGCTTGGCGTTCAGATAGGTGACGGCACCGACGTTCAGTTTCGACATTTTTTGCGGTTTCTTTTTTTGGAGGACAGTCTTTTTCGGAAACTCGACTGCCGGTTCTAACGGCTGCATCGCCTTTGCGGGGTTCAGTCGACTCCCAAACCGTTTAATATACCACCGCCCGTCCGAGCTCGAAACCGGCTTGCGAGACGTTTTCGGAGCCCCTCGCTAGAGCGTCGTTTTTCGACGACTTTTGCCACTTCTTCGCTCTGGCTTGTCCTTATTTGGAAAACCTTGAGCGGTCTCGACGGAGACAAGTTTGACCATCCCCTCTGGAGAACGTAGATTTTCGATAGAAAACGGCCTGGAAAAAAGGGCCCGATCCTTCAATGGGGCTTCCAAGATTTAACGAAAAATTGACGACCATGGCAGAAAAAGAGAACGACGCTGAATTTCGTTACCCGCACGCCGAGCACGAGTCCCATAAGAATGGAGCGAGCGAGGAGGCTTCCGCAGGCGATCTCGATTCGATGTTCGAGAAGATCCACTCGCTGATTTCCGACGGCGTCGGAGAGGACCCTATGGGCCAAGAGCCGGAAGACGCGTTCGTGCCGGTTGAACCAAAGTCGCTGGCCGAGACGAAACTGAGCGAGATCGAAATCGAGTCGCTCCTTTTGAAAATTCTGTTGGCTCGGGGCTCAGCGACGGGGCGCGAGATGGCCGACGAGATTTGCCTGCCGTTTGTCATGATCGACCAACGGCTGTGGAAACTCAAGGAGACCCGGCTCGTGGCCCATCGGGGTTCGGCGCCGATGAACGATTACGAGTACCAACTGACCGAAATCGGTCTGGAACGGGCCCAGCGTTACGCCTACGTCTGTCGGTATCACGGCGCTGCGCCGGTCTCGCTGGAAGATTATATCGAGGCGGTCGAGGCCCAGTCGCTGACCCATCAACAACCGACGGCCGAAGACCTCCATCGGGCGTTTGAAGACCTGGTACTCAATAAAAAAATGCTCGATCGACTCGGCCCGGCGATCAATTCAGGACGCGGTCTGTTTCTATTCGGCCCTCCCGGCAACGGGAAAACGAGTATCGCCGAGCGGGTCACCGAGACGTTCGGCAGCACGATCTGGATCCCCCGGACGTTGAGTCTCGACGGCGAGATCATCCGGCTGTTCGACCCGGCCAACCATGAAGAGATGCCGCCGGTCGCTTCGGAAGGGCTCCTCAATCAACAAAAGATCGACCGTCGTTGGGTCCGGATCCGTCGTCCGACGATCATTGCCGGGGGCGAGCTGACAATGGACTCGTTGGAAGTGACGGTTAACCGGTCGACCGGCTTGAGTGAAGGGCCGTTGCAGTTAAAAAGTAACTGCGGCGTTTTGGTGATCGACGACTTCGGTCGACAACGAATGCAGATCGACGAGTTGCTCAACCGGTGGATCGTCCCGTTGGAAAAGCGATACGACTTTTTGAATCTGGCCAACGGAAAGAAGGTCCAGGTGCCGTTCGACCAGTTGATTGTTTTTTCGACCAACCTGGAGCCACGCGACTTGGTCGACGAGGCCTTTTTACGTCGGATTCCGTACAAGATCGAGGCGATCGATCCGTCGGAAGCGGAGTTCCGTCAGTTGTTCGAAATCCTCGCGCCGAAGATGGGTTTTGAGTATCGCCAGGGTCCGATCGACTATTTGATCGAGACGCATTACCACAAAGTGAATCGTTCTTTACGGTTCTGTCAGCCGCGGGACTTATTGTTGCAGATTCGGAATTATTGCAACTATTATGATCGACCGCTTGAGTTGAAGGAGGAGTATTTTGACCGGGCGGTGGAGAATTACTTTGCAGTGATGTAAAAACAAAAGAAACAAAGACAAAACAAAGAACAAGAAGAAAAAAAGAGGGATTGCGCAGCAAGCCCGGTCCAAAAAGTTTTTGAGGGGAGAGTTTGAGAGGGGACCATTTTCAAAATGTCCCCTCTCATTCAATAAAAACAGGTGACGGCAAAGCCGTCACACCATTTCCTTCTTCTGTATGATGTTTTTTATAAAATAATCGGTTGGTTTAAAAACAAAAGAAAAAGGAGCGACGGCCAAGGCCGTCGCCAGTATTTTTTCAATGAGGAAAACCATTTTGAAAATAGGTTTTCCTCAAACTCCTTTCCAAAAACTTTTTGGAGCGCGATTGCTTTGCAATCGCTCTTTCTTTGTTTTTTTTCTTAATTTTTCTTTTCTTTGATTCGTATTCGGTCACAATACACCGCGTTTTCACATGTCTCTTGCGTCTCGAAAACAAAAATATTCGAAAGCGTCGTCTGAGCAATGTTACTCATCGCCTCGTGCGTGAAATACGCCTGATGCCCGGTAATCAAGACGTTCGGAAAGGTGGTCAACCGGGCGAAAACGTCATCGCGGATCACCTGCTCGGAAAGATCCTCGAAAAACAACGCCTCCTCCTCTTCATAAACGTCGATCCCCAGCGCGCCGACTTTACCACATTTCAACCCGCCGATCATGGCCGTCGAGTCGATCAGTCCGCCCCGGCTGGTGTTGATAACCACCGTGCCGTGCTTCATCTTGCGAATGGCTGCCGCGTCGATCAAATGATGGGTTTCCGGCGTCAATGGACAGTGGAGCATGATGACATCACTGGCCCGAAGCAACTCGTCTAACGAAACATAGTCGATCCCCAGTTCGACGAGTTCCGGGTTTTCGAACAGATCGTTTGCCAGGACATGACAGTCATAGCCGCTCTTCAAAATTTTCGCGGCGATGCAGCCAATCCGACCGGTGCCTACAACGCCGACCGTCTTGCCGTGCAGGTCGAAGCCCATCAGACCATTGAGCGCGAAATTGCTTTCGCGAACCCGGTTGTACGCGCGGTGGATTTTTCGATTGAGCGTCATCAAAAGGGCGATCGAGTACTCGGCGACGGAATACGGCGAATAGGCCGGGATTCGATTGACGCAAAGGTGATGTTTCTCGACAGCCTGTAGATCGACGTTGTTGAAACCGGCGCAACGCAACGCGATCAGCTTCACTCCGACTTCGGCCAACCGGGCGATCACCGGCGCGTCGGCCGTATCGTTAACGAAGATGCAAACCGCCTCGAAGCCGTGTGCCAAGGAAGCCGTTTCGATCGAAAGTCGCGGCTCGACGAAGTAAAGTTCGTGCTCGAACTCCTCGTTGGCCGCTTCCAAAAAAAGCCGGTCGTACGGCTTGGTGCTGAAAACGATCGTTTTCATCGAGACGATCTCCTTTTGATTTGGTGGGCCGACGGGTTTTGGGCCTTGGGGCGAAAAACACTTTTGTCCATAAAAAGAGTACCTGATTTCTCATTCGCCCGATTGAGAAACCGTGAAACGGGGAAAAAACGGTTGTCGCCTTTTCGGAGTCGCAAACCACCGCGGCGAGTGGGGGAAAACGATTGTAACGTTAATTTTTACTTTTACGATTTTCCTCATTCTACTGACCTATAAGCCCCATCGAAACTTCAGTCATTGCCCAATGCCGCAACGGGCCGAGAGTGATGCCGAAAAGGCGGGCCCCGTGGACGATCTGTGTCAAAACGGGTAAAATAGCGGTTCCTCTTGGAACGAGACAATTATCGGGGGGTGTTTTCACGCCTCCCGTTCTTTTTTGCCATCCCCCTTGTTTGAAAAATCCTTTTGTATGGCCCTTTTAGAACTGCGTAACGTCGAGCTGAGCTTCCGTGGCCCGAAACTTTTTGACGGTGTCGATTTTCGAATCGATCCGGGCGAAAGGGTCTGTCTGATCGGCCGCAACGGGACCGGCAAGACGACCCTATTGCGTCTGATTCAAGGGACTGTCGAGCCGGACGAGGGGGAAGTGGTCCAATCGCAAGGGGTTCGGACGACCCTGTTGACGCAGGAGGTCCCGCGAGACCTTTTGGGCAGCGTCTTCGACGTCGTGGCCGAGGGACTGGGCGAACCGGGCAAATTGTTGACCGACTACCATCACGCGACCCAGGCCCTGTCCGAGGCGACCGATCCGAAAGACCAGCGCGAGGCCCATCGACGGCTCGACCATTTGACCGAACGGCTCGAGTCGGAAGACGGCTGGACGGTCCATCACCGGGTCGAATCGATCCTGACCCAAACCGAGTTGGACCCGGAAGCGCGAGTCGAAAATCTCTCGGCCGGGATGAAGCGTCGGGTCCTCTTCGCCCGCGCGCTGGCAGGCTCGCCCGATCTGTTGCTGCTGGACGAACCGACGAACCACCTCGATATCGCGTCGGTCGCCTGGATGGAAACATTTCTGACGCGGTACGAGGGAACCCTGTTGTTCGTGACCCACGACCGGATGCTGCTGCAAAAGCTGGCCACCCGGATCGTCGATCTCGACCGGGGCCGACTGACCAGCTACGCCTGCGACTATGCGACCTATCTGACGCGTAAAGAAGCCAACCTGAAGGCGGAAGCCCAGCAACAGGCCCTGTTCGACAAGCGGCTGGCTGCCGAAGAGGTCTGGATTCGCA
The DNA here is from genome assembly GCA_963674475.2 of Thermoguttaceae bacterium. GTDB lineage: Bacteria > Planctomycetota > Planctomycetia > Pirellulales > Thermoguttaceae > CAXXFQ01. The sequence goes on from CAXXFQ010000009.1 coordinate 58,435, forward strand.
AGGGGATCTTGGCTCGTCGTACCCGCAACGAAGGGCGAGTTCGGGCGCTCAAAGAAATGCGAAATCAACGGGCCCAGCGGCGTGAAATCGTCGGACAAGTTCGCATTCAAAACGTTGAGGCCGATCGGTCCGGGCGACTGGTGATCGAAGCGAAAAAGGCCTCGTTCGCTTACGACGACGGCCGACCGATTATCCAGAACTTTTCGACCAAAATTACTCGCGGCGACCGGATCGGGATCATCGGCCCCAACGGCTCGGGCAAGTCGACCTTGTTGCGAATGCTCTTGGCGCAAACCGAACCGACCGACGGCTCGATCCGACACGGGACCAACACTGAAATCTCCTACTTCGACCAGTTGCAAGAGCAGCTCGACGGCGAGAAAACCGTTCGCGAGAACGTCAGCCCGGGGACCGACAACCTCATGGTCGGCGGCCGAAAGAAGCATGTGCTGGGCTACCTGCAAGATTTCCTCTTCACCCCCGAACAGGCCGAAGCGCCGGCCAAGCGGCTCTCCGGCGGCGAACACAACCGGCTCTTGTTGGCTCGGCTTTTCACCAAGCCGTCGAACGTCCTGGTGATGGACGAACCGACCAACGACTTGGATATCGAGACACTCGAACTGCTCGAGGAGCTGTTGCTGGACTACCAGGGCACCCTCTTGCTGGTCAGTCACGACCGGGCCTTCTTGAACAACGTCGTCACGAGTACGTTGGCCCTGGAAGGGGACGGCCTGGTCAAGGAATACGCCGGAGGTTACGACGATTGGCTCCTTCAGAGTAAAGCGTCCGAGGAGCCGGTCGCGACCGCCCAGCCGACAAAGAAGGCGAAGGAAGCGAAAAAACCGAAATCTCAAGCCGACCCGTCCGCACCGCGTCGTTTGACCTACAAGGAAAAACTGGAACTGGAAAAGTTGCCGGAGCAAATCGAAACGCTCGAAGCGGAGGTCGCTTCGATTCACACGACGATGGGCGATCCGGATTTTTACCAGCAGTCGAGGGAAAAGATCGCCGAGGTCACCGCCGTTTTAAAACAGAAGGAGGCCGAGTTGGCCGAGGTGTATGCACGCTGGGAGGAACTCGAAGCCTGATCGTAAGACAAAAGAAACAAAAAAGAAAAACAAGAAGCAAAGAAAAGAGCGATTGCGAAGCAATCGCGCTCCAAAAAGTTTTTGGAAAGGAGTTTGAGGAAAACCTATTTTCAAAATGGTTTTCCTCATTCCAAAAAAACACAGACGACGGCCCCGGCCGTCGTTCCTTTTTTCTTGACGGTACAAAAGTGAGAACGCTTGTTTTTTCACGGCAAACGCAAAACCTACGCATTAAGCAAGGTCAGGCACCGTGTATATCGTTTCGATTTAGTTTGGAAGTTTTGGTCTGTCTGGAAGTGGTGGGCAGGAACGGGCTGGGTTAACTGTTATCCAAAGAAAAAAGGTGTGACGGCTTTGCCGTCACCTGTTTTTTTAATTAGGGGAAACATTTTGAAAATTGTTTCCCCTTAGACCCCTTCAAAAACTTTTTGGACCGGGATTGCTGCGCAATCCCTCTTTTTCGTCCTCTTTTTTCTTATTTTCCGGCTTGGTTTTTATACTTTTTCGTTTTCTTTTTTCTCTTTTTCTTATTCCCATCGTTCTCCGCTTGTTCCCAGCTAGTCAATCGCTATATTGACAACTGTCATGCCCTTTGCTGTCCTGGATAAGGCTGCGCCCTTTTAGCAGCTGACCTCGGATTCCGAGGGGGCTATCGCGAAAAAAACGACTTTCTTTCCATGGAGAAGTTCCAACATGGCCGGTTTTCCCGACATCGATAAAATCCCGTTCGAAGGTCCCGACTCGAAGAACCCGCTGGCCTTTCGTCATTACAACCCGGACGAGCTGGTCGAAGGCAAGCCGATGAAAGACCATCTCCGCTTCAGTGTCGCCTACTGGCACACGATGCGGGGGACCGGTGCCGACCCGTTTGGCCCCGGCACGATGATCCGCCCGTGGGAAGGACCGGAAGATACGGTCGATAACGCGATCGACCGGGTCCGCGTCTTCTTCGAATTCTGTGAAAAACTGGGCGCCGAGTACTATGTCTTCCACGATCGGGACGTCGCACCGGAAGGGGCCACGCTGGCCGAGACGAACCGGAATTTCGACCAAGTGGTCAAGGTCCTCAAGGAAGAGCAACAGCGGACCGGCATCCGGATGCTTTGGGGGGCGACCAACCTGTTTAGCCATCCACGCTATACACACGGGGCGGCGACCAGTTGCAACGCCGACGCGTACGCCTTTGCCGCGGCCCAGTTGAAAAAGGCCCTGGAAGTCGCCAAGGAACTCGACGCCGAAGGGTTCACCCTTTGGGGCGGTCGCGAAGGGTACCAGAACCTCTGGAACACCGACATGAAGCGTGAAATGGATCACCTCGGTCGGTTCATGCACATGCTGGTCGACTACGGCAAGGAGATCGGCTTCACCGGTCAATTCTACTTCGAGCCGAAGCCGAAAGAGCCGACCAAACACCAGTACGATTTCGACTCGGCCAACTGCATCAACTTCCTCCGGGCTTACGGCCTGGAAGATCATGTCAAGATGAACATCGAGACGAACCACGCGACGCTGGCCGGGCACACGGTCGAGCACGAGCTGGAATACGCCGGAATGCAGGGCTTCCTCGGTTCGGTCGACGCGAACACGGGCGACTTGCTTTTGGGTTGGGACACCGACCAGTTCCCGACCGACGTCTACATGACGACGAAGATCATGCTGGCGTTCCTGAAATACGGCGGTATCGCACCGGGCGGAGTCAACTTCGACGCGAAGGTCCGTCGTGAGAGTTTCGAGCCGGTCGACCTGTTCCACGCCCACGTCGGCGGGATGGACACGTTTGCGAAGGGGCTCAAGATGGCTGCGGCGATCCGTGCCGAGGGCGAGTTGGACCGTTGGGTCCAGGATCGGTATTCGAGTTGGGACTCGGGCATCGGGGCCGAGATTGAAGCGGGTAATCACGACTTCAAGTCGTTGGAGGCGTACATGCTTGAAAAGGGTGAGGCGACGCCGAACGCGAGTGGTCGTCAGGAAGCGTATGAGAATTTGATCAACCGCTACCTGTTTTAGAATAAAAACAAAGAGAAAAAAGAAAAGAAAAAGAGCGATTGCGAAGCAATCGCGCTCCAAAAAGTTTTTGAGGGGAGAGTTTGAGAGGGGACCATTTTCAAAATGTCCCCTCTCATTCAATAAAAACAGGTGGCGGCGCAGCCGTCACACCTTCTTAGTTTGAATAACGGTCACGTTCCCGTTTCTGCCTACCACTTTTGGACAGGCCAAAACCCACGCTAAAAAACCAAACCGCGAAGACATGCACGAGCCTAACCTTTCTCAAGGCAAAGTTTGGCCTCCAACGTGCAAAAATCGCGTTCTCGCTATCAAAGCTTCAAGAAAAAAAGAGCGACGGCTGAAGCCGTCGCCTGTGTTTTTTAAAATGAGGAAAACCATTTTGAAAATAGGTTTTCCTCAAACTCCTTTCCAAAAACTTTTTGGACCGGGATTGCTTTGCAATCCCTCTTTCTATGTTTTTCTTTGTTTTTTGTTTTTCTTCTTCTGCTTCTTTTTAAAACTTGAACGGCATCGGCGTGAACCCGACAAAAATAAACGCCAACGTCAACCACCCCAACACGACCCGAAACCGGCCCAACGGTACCGTATCGTCGGCCGTCGGCGGATGCTCCGCCCCCATCATGAATAACAAAAGCACCATGATGATCCAAGCCGGATAATAAAAAGCGACCGCGAAAAAGGCACCAAACAACAAAAGCCGGGCTATGACGTGCGACCATTTCAACAACAGGGCGTAAAGCACATGCCCCCCGTCGAGCTGGCCGATCGGGATCAGGTTCAACGAGGTGATCAACAGCCCGACCCATCCAGCAAACCCAATCGGATGAAGGACCACGTCATGCCCCGCGGGAATCGGACCGAATTTCCACCAGGTCAAAAATTTTAGCAATAACGGATCGCCGAACTGAAAACTGTTGGGCGGAATCGGTTTCACTTCGGAATAATACAGCCCGATCAGGCAGCAAATGATCGTCGGAATCAGCCCGGCCAACGGTCCGGTGATCCCGATATCGAACAGCGCCTTGCGGTCCCCCTTGTGCGAGGCCATCCCGATCACCGCGCCCATCGTCCCGATCAGGCCGAACGGCATCGGGATGAAAAACGGCCAACTGGCGGGCACCTTGTATCGGCGTGCCTGAATGAAATGGCCCATCTCGTGGAACGTCAGGATCGTCATCAACGGGACGGCGTACCAGAGCCCGTGGACAAAAATACCGGAGATCGTGCCGCCGGTGATTCCCTCGGGAAGGGCACCGGTGGTGAGCAGTTGGTACAGACTCGGGATGAGTACGCTGGTCCCGCCAAACGGACTCATCTCGACCCCGGCCCATAAAGTGGTCAGGCAGGTGCAGCCGAACAGGATCGCCGGGAGCAACCGTCGCGGTTTGGAAAACGGCTCTCGAACCGGGACCGGACGCGGAGGCTGGGTGCCTTGAAGAACCTGATAATAGGGGTAAACCGGTTCGCCGTGCGGACCCCAGGCCGGTTCGCCGGGAAATCGCGACGGCGGGCGAGGAGGTCCAACCTCTTCGGGCGGGACCAGTTCGGCCCAGATGACCTCTTCCGCCTCAATCGGCTGATCGAGATCAATCGGCCGATCTGCCCCGATCGACCGATCGGAGCCGATCGGCGTTTCGTGCGGTTTCTTCGCGTCCGGTTCGATGCCGAAATCTTCTCCGTCGGCCCCTTCGCCGTGAGATTCGGGCGCAGGAGGGATCGGACGCGGCTGATCGGAGCCAGAGTAGTCGGATTCAGGCCGATTGGAATCAGGGGGCAAAAAGTTCATAGACCGGTTATTCTACACCTTTTTATTGAAAGTCGCCAAGGCGGGTCCCCGGTTTAAGCCAATTCGCCCCCTCCAGTAAGGGGGTTTTCATGGCGATGCGTTGACTCAAACCGTGGGTCTGCCTATCCTGGTAAGAATAGGATATGAATCGCGTGAGGCCTGAGTGTCGAGCAGATCTTCCTTTTTTCAGAGGGTGTTACGCCTCAATTTTTTTGCCAAGCCCTACCTGAAAACAGGCCCTTCCCCCGCCATCCCCACCTCGCATCAATGGAGAACCCTCCCGTGAGAAAAAAATGCGCCGTTCCTGTTGTGATCGGAGTTTTCGCCCTGACCGCGCTGCTTTGTTGGCTACCCGCTTCAGCCCAAAGCGCGACGCCCAAGCTGCCGAACCCCCAGTTTGACAAGGCCGATCCGCAAAACGCCGATCAACCGGCCGGGTGGAAAATGACCAAAGGGACCGGGCGTTGGCTTGAGGGACAATTCGTCGAGCTGGACGCCAAGGATGAATTTTCGGCCGAGTGGGCCTCGGACCAGGTGGAATTGGAACCGGGCCGGATGTATCGGTTCGGGGTCCGTTCCCGACGATTCGGCGCTGGAGGGCTGACCTCCTTCGGGACCGACTTCGCCATCCATGATTTCGAAAACAATACGTCCGAATGGACTTGGCACGGCCAGTCGTTTCGCGTCCCCGAGACGACGACTCGTTCGGCCCTTTACTTCCGCCCGTGGCACGCGAAGGGCAAGCTCCAGATGGACGCCGTTCGGATGAACAAAGTCGTCTCGGTCCACCGGCGCGTGGGCCAAATGACGCTCGGTCGGGGCGAATCGATCCAAAACGGCCATTATAGTTTTTTCGCCGAGATGGGCGGATTCGATGGCCCCAACCACCGGACGCTCGAAAGCACCGACGCGTTTTTCAAAACGTTCCTTTGGTGTTTCTACAAACCGTGCCAAGTCACCTATCGGTTCGAACTGCCTTCGTGTCGATTTACGTCGGGCGAGGTTTCCTGTTTAATTCGAAACCATGCCCACGGCCGGTGCGTCTTGGAAGTCAGCGCCGATCAAAAAAAATGGCAAACGATCGGTTCGCTTGACCGCAAAGGGGAAATCAAAGGACCGTTGCCCGAAGCGCTCCTTCCGGCCGAGACCGTTTTTCTTCGCGTTCGTTCCGAAGGCGAGGGGGACATCTCGTTCATGGTCAACTGTTTGACCTTCGACGCGAATTTCGATGGATCTGCCACGAATGGGACCGGTCAAACGATGCTGGTCGATTTGCCGAAGGAGGCCGATTTCAGCCTGCTCGACGGCACTTACTTCACCCAAGAGGACACGTTCGCCCCGGTACAAATTTGGAAGGAAAACAATCCGAACCGGCCGCTGGCGACGTTCGACCAGATCAAACCGGGCGAAAACCGACGCGATTTCCAACTTCGCTCGGCCGATCAAAAAACGATCAACGCAAAGATGACCGTTTCGATCCCCGATTACTATCGGACCGACTACGGCCAGACGCTCCCTGTGGGCGCCGGTCCGGCCGCCGGTTCCACGACGGTTTGGTGGGCCCGGGCCGATCATAAAATTCCTCGCAGCCGCGCGGTGCCGAAAACGACCGGAACCGCGGCCCAGATGGCTGCCTGTCGCGACGACCGGGAAGCGATCCAAGTGGTCGTCCGCGGCGAAAAGGATCTTTCGAACCTCTCGGCCCGGATGTCCGACCTGCGTGGTCCTGACGGGGCGACGATTCCCGCCGGCAACGTCAAGGTTTTGCGGGCCTACTATCATCTGGTCAGTTATCCGACCGACTATCTGGGCATTCGCGACTTCTGGCCCGACGCCCTGCCGGCCCTTTCGAAGCCGATCGATCTGAAGGCGGGCGAAAACCAGCCGCTTTGGATCTTGGTCCATGTGCCCAAAAACGCGAAGGCGGGCGACTATCAAGGTCAACTAAAAATCATGGCCGACGGTTTCGATGCCTCGGTGCCGATCGAACTGAAGGTCTGGGACTTTACGCTGCCGGAAAAGAACCATCTGGCCACCGCCTATGGTTTTTCTGCGGGCAACGTGTTCCGATACCACAATGCCAAGACCGAAGCGGACAAGCGGAAATTGGTCGACCTGTACTTCCAAAGTTTTGCCGAACACCGTTTGAGCCCGTATTGCCCGACGCCACTCGATCCGATCCGTGTAAAATTCCTCCCGAAGGCCGACCCGCCGCGTGCCGAGGTCGACTTCACGGCGTTCGACCGGACGATGGAACAGGCGATTGAAAAGTATCACTTCACCCATTTCCGGCTCCCGATCCAAGGGATGGGCGGCGGGACGTTCCACTCGCGGCACCCGGGCAAGATCCACGGTTTTTCCGATGACACGCCCGAGTATAAGGCGATGTTCTCCAGCTACGTCAAGCAGATCGAAAGCCACCTGAAGGAAAAAGGCTGGCTCGACATGGCCTACGTCTACTGGTTCGATGAGCCGGATCCGAAGGATTACGCGTTCGTCTCCAAGGGGATGCAGAAGCTTAAGAAAAACGCGCCCGGTATCCCGACCATGTTGACCGAACAGCCCGAGGGGGAACTCAAGGGAGTCGACATCTGGTGCCCGGTGACCGAATCGTATCAAAACGACACGGCCCAAAAGTTGATCCGGCAGGGGGCCAAGTTCTGGTGGTACGTCTGCACCGGCCCGAAAGCGCCGTACTGCACGCTGTTCATCGATCACCCGGCCGTCGAGCTTCGGACCTGGCACTGGCAGGCCTGGAAGCGAAACATTGTCGGATCGTTGGTTTGGCAATCGACCTACTGGACCTCCAGTGCCGCCTATCCGGACAAGGCCCAAAACCCGTACGAAGACCCGATGGGCTACGTCAGCGGGTACTCGACCCCGAAGGGGACCAAGCGTCATTGGGGCAACGGCGACGGTCGGTTCTTCTACCCGCCTCTGGCCGCGGCCGAGCCGGGTCTGACCGACGGGGTTGTCATGGAAGGGCCCGCCTCGAGTATCCGTCTGGAGATGCTGCGAGAAGGGGTCGAGGACTGGGAGTACCTCTATATGCTTCGCGAACTGGTAGAGGCCAAGCGGGCTTCGCTTTCGGCAGAGGAGGTCAAGGAGTATGAGGCGTTGTTACAGGTGCCCGAGTCGATCACGACCGACTTGACCCATTTCGAGACGCTGCCGGAGCCGATTTACCAACGACGGGCCAAGATCGCCGAGGCAATAGAAACGCTGCAAAAGCAAAAGTAAAAAAAGAGGAAGAAGAAAAGAAATGAGCGATTGCGAAGCAATCCCGGCGGCTAAGAGCCGCGGCCAGACCGGCGTTTCCACGCCGTTATGCCAACCCGCTTCCGTTGGTCGCTGGTATCGATACTAGCGACCAACGAGAACGGGCAAGTTCTATCGGTGCGGTAGCACCTACAAAGAAGTTTTTGAAGGGGAGTTTGAGGGGAAACAATTTTCAAAATGTTTCCCCTCATTAAAAAAAACAGGCGGCGGCACAGCCGTCGCTCCCTTTCTTCTTTCTTTTTCCTTAGAACCAATCGATTATTTTCAAGAATGCAGGAACCTTTTCCAGGATAGACGATCATGAAAATCGCGTGGAAGATTTTTGCCGTTTTGGCTTGCATGTTTCTTCTCTCGGCGACTCCTGTTCAGGCCAAAAAACCGGCCGACTCGGACGTTGCCGGAATTTTCGCCCCGCACGTGGTCGAGCCGACGAAAATGGTCAACCGCTATCTGTTGGGCCAAATCGACCAGGCGTACGAAAACTGGAAAACGGCGTATGAAAATCGAAAAACGGTCGAACAGGTCGTCGACTATCAGAAAAAGACGAAACAGTATTTCATCGACGCGATCGGCGGTTTCCCCGAGCGAACGGCGTTAAACGCCCGTGTCGTCGGTCGGGTGGAAAAGCCCGGCTACCGGGTCGAAAAAGTGATCTTCGAGAGCCAACCAAACCATTTTGTCACGGCGGCCGTCTTCCTGCCCGATGAGAAAAAGTTCAAAGCGCCCTATCCGGGAATTCTGGTCGTCTGCGGCCATTCCAGTACGGGCAAAGGGTACGAAGGTTATCAAAAGGCGTGTGCCTTGGCCGCCACGAACGGTCTGGTCGCGATGATCCAAGACCCGATCGACCAAGGCGAACGGGCCCAATCGCTCGATGAAAAAGGGAAACCACGGGCCGTTTGCTGTCACGCTCACAATACGATCGGCGCGCCGAGCATCCTGTTGGGTCGCAACACGGCCCGGTTTGAAATCTATGACGGGATGCGCGGGATCGATTACCTCCAAAGTCGACCGGACATCATCCCGGACAAGATCGGCTGCATGGGCAACAGCGGCGGCGGGACCCAGTCGGCCTACATCATGGCACTCGATGATCGGGTCGCGGTCGGTTCGCCTTCATGTTACATCTGCAGCCTTTACCTGGGGCTGACCCATCGGTGCGGTGCCCAAGACGCCGAACAGAACATTTTCGGGCAACTGGCCTTCGGGATGGACCACGGGGACTACTGCATGATGCGGGCTCCCCGGCCGACGCTGCTTTGCACGGCGACCCGCGACTTCTTCCCGATCGAAGACGCATGGGTTTCGTACCGGTACGCCAAACGGCTTTACGGCCGGTTCGGCCTTTCCGAACGGATGGGACTGGTTGAAACCGACCAAAAACACGGTTACACGAAACAGCTTCGCGAAGGGGCCGTCCGTTGGATGGTTCGTTGGCTGGCCGGGCGCGACGAACCGATCACGGAACCGGACGATCTGCCAACCCTCACCCTTGAAGAGATCCAGTGCACCCCCCAGGGCCAAGTCATGCTCTTGGACGGCGCCCGATCGGTCTTCGATTTGAACCGCGACCGCGAAAACCAACTTCAAGCCGAGCGAAAAAAACTCTGGACGGCCACTCCGAAAGCGGAACTCGTCAAACGAATTGCCCGGTTGGCCGCGATCGGCCCGAAAGACGGACGTCACGCCCCCGAGGTCAAGTCGCTCAAATCGATCCGTCGCGCGGGCTATACCATTGAGCCACAAATCCTCACCCCTGAACCGGGCATCCAGTTGCCGGCGATCCGTTTTATTCCGGATAAAATCGACCCGTCAAAACGGCCGGTGGTTTACCTCAATGCCAACGGAATGACCGCCGACGCGGCCCAAGGGGGACCGATCGAGAAACTCCTCCAAGCCGGGCAGACCGTCCTGGCCGTCGATCTTCGCGGGACGGGAATCACGGCGCAAACCAAGCAGAAATATTTCCGCCCGTCGTTTTTCGGCGGCGACGGTCAAGATTATTATCTGGCCTACCTGCTGGGCCGCTCGTATGTCGGGATGCGGACGGACGACCTGCTTTCGGTTGCCCGGTTGTTCGACGGACCGGTCGAGCTGGTCACCGTGGGCGATATGGGGATCGTCGCGTTGCACGCGGCGGCGGTCGAACCGGAGCGATTCGCCACGGTTGAACTTCAGGGCTGCCTGCCGTCCTGGTCGAGCCTCATCGAGCAAGGTTACGGCCCGGCGCGGCTGACCAACCTGATCCACGGCGCCTTGACCGTCTACGACCTGCCTAACCTGGTCGGCCTTTTAGGTGAGAAAGTGACGGTCAAAGAATAACGCCCGTGTCCCAAAGAGCATTTCAATAACCAGTGCACCGTCCTACTCGGCTTCCTCTTCGGCCGGTAGGGCGGTTTCTTTTTTCTTGACCGTCACTTGCCCGATCGTCTGATGGCCGGCAATCGCGTGCAGCAAGACGACGAAGATAATTGAGCCGATCGCCAAGCCGACCGCAAGCCAAAAGCCGCCACTGGTCGGATCGGGCCAGACGTTTTCCAGCTGGGCGTGTTTCAGGTCGATGGCCCCTTCGGCCGGCGTCGCTTTGAACGGCCAAATCCGTCGGAGCGAGCCGATCATGAATCCGCAGAGGACACTCATCGTCGTCGCGTGAAAGTGGGCCAAGAGCCAGCGAAGGATTTTACTGAAACCCAAAAGTCCGACTGCGCATCCGCTGCCGAATACGAGGAAGACCAAGAGGTGTTCGGTCGTTACTTCGCCATGGACCAGTCCGCGGACGACGCCGGTCACGTAGGCGTATCTTCCCAAAATCAAGAGGATAAACGCGCCGCTTATCCCGGGCAAAATCATCGCGCAGATGGCGACCATGCCGCAAAGAAATAAATAAGGATAACCTTCATAGCCGCCCATGAACGGTTGGGCGACCAACCAGAAGGCAAACGCCGCGCCGCCGATCGCCGTAAAAATATTCCCCGGGCTCCACCGCTCGATCTGTCGAGCAACCAAAAAGCTGGACGCCAGGATCAGTCCAAAAAAGACGGCCAACGTCGGTTGAAGTTGGTGTTCCAAAAGGTAATTCATCAGCGTGGCCAGGCCGCCGATGCCCAGGCCGATCCCAAGGCCCAACGAAACGAGAAACCGCAGATCGACATGCGCCGCCGCGTCACGCCAACGACCGTGGCGAACCTGTGAGACCAGCGTCGTGTCAAAATGACTGATCGCCGTGACGAGCCGTTCGTAAATTCCGAGGATCAAAGCGACGGTGCCGCCGGAGACGCCAGGGATGATGTCGGCGCCACCCATCAAAAAACCGCGCCCGATCATCGTCGGGTCCAACGGTAAGCGGGCAAACCGGCTTGCAGAGCAGGGTTTATTGGAAACGTCGGACGGTCGATCGGAATTAGTCATTGCCCACCACGGGAATTCAAGGAAATTTTTCAGGGGCAAAGTATCACTTACCCCCCACAGTAATGGCAGAAAATCCCTCCTGCCAGGAAAAAACCGTTTGGAAAGCTCGCTAGATCGCCAGATCAAGGGATTCCAACTTCGAAATTCACCCCGGGAAGAGGCATATCTTAAAAAGATTTACGAGTACAGGCAATTGGGTTTGAGGGCAATGCGGTTTTTTTCGACAGACTCCTCCACATTGTCGAGGAAATCGGCTAAAAAGGGCGACAGAGAACTTGTCTTAGCCCGAAGAAACCTAGAAGAGGGGGATTCGGGTAAATTTTCCAGTATCCCGTGGGTGTGTGGCCAACCCGGCCTATTGTAGAAATGCGTCTTTTTTCACGACAAGTGAGGGAAACCTCACAAGAGACCACCAGGGTAAGGTGGCCAGGGCCTATGTTTGCGTCCCCCTTTGCCCGCCGACTGCGTGATGATAGTTTTTTCCTTCGTAAAAACGCTTTAATATACTCGTATTTTCCCAGTTTTTCCTTGGTCCGGGTCATGGTTATCGCCGGAAGCCGAGAACGCCGACCCTTTTTTTGAGTCCCTATGGAACCCCGAAAATAAAAGGGTTACCGAACCCCTTTCAAGAAGGGATATCTCGACTAGGTTTGGTTTTTTTCGTAATACGGCTGACTGGATAGAGCTTTATTTACCCTTAAAGTCAGCGTATTCCCCCTGGATTGAATTTTCTAGGCGAATAAAAAACCAAATTTTCGTGATTTGTCACAAAAAGGGCCCCAAAAGAGGTTGACGCATACCGCCTATAAGCGTTATGATCTTTCTCGGAATTGACCAAGGAAGACACATCCATTTGTTCACACAACTCAAGAAGGTCGTCCAATGATCGTCCGCCCCTCGGCGGGACTTATCGGGATAGAAGCTCCCGCGAAGCTGAACCTTTTCTTCGAGATATTGCATAAAAGGCCGGATGGATACCATGAGGTGGAAACCTTGATGGTACCCATTAACATTTTTGACACAGTTTACTTTGCTAGGAATCCAAACGGGCCGGTTCGTTTGAGTTGTCGACTAAGCTCCTGGGCTTGGCACGACCGGCGAATCCGACAGCCGCATCTTCTTGATGTCGATGTAGCCAATGTTCCTGATTCAGTCGCAAACACAGCTGTTTCAGCTGAGTTTGCTGGGCTTTTTGGCCGCGGATCGACCTTTGGCAACGCAGACTTCAACAAGCGGCAAGACGTTGCATCTAGAGGGTTCCCCCCGTCGGACAGCCACGAATCGCTCCCTGATAACGGTTCGAATTTGGTAGTTCAAGCGGTAGAGTTGCTGCGAGTGCGAGCCGGAGTTCGTGATGGCGCCCGGTTACACCTTGTCAAGCGAATTCCTATAGCCGCCGGTCTTGGCGGTGGTTCGAGCGATGCTGCGGCAGCCCTCGTGGCGGCCAATCTGGGTTGGAACCTGGGCTGGTCGACTGACGATTTGGCTGTGCTTGCCGCTGAACTTGGGAGCGACGTTCCCTTTTTCCTCTACCGGAGTGCGGCCATTTGCCGCGGTCGAGGAGAACGGATCGAAACGCTCGACCCCAAGCGGGGCTTTCCCAACGGGACGCTCGATTTGGTCCTGATACGTCCGCCGGCCGGATTGTCGACGGCCGAGGTCTATCGGGCCAGTTCTCCCGTGGAAAAACCCCATTCGGTCAACTCGCTTCTCGATGCGCTGCAACGAGGCGATCGGGCCCAGATTGGTCGACATTTGTTCAACCGACTGCAACCGGTCGCAAAAAAGTTGTCCGATTGGATTGGCAAATGGGAAGATGTCTTGGCGAAGGAAGATTGTCTGGGACATCTGATGAGCGGAAGCGGCACCTGTTATTTTGGCTTGTGTCGTCATGCCCAACACGCGAGGTGCGTTGCCCGAAGGCTCGGAGCCTTGGGGCTGGGGCAAGCGATGGCGGTTCGAGGCCAGTTGGGCGCCGTTAGGAAAGGAGGCCGTGCTACTTCGTCGGTTGCGTAACTAATCGCGAGAGGGAGCACGCGTTTTTTAGAGGCGGTTTCATAACTTTCCGACGTTTTTCTCTTATGAAAAATCAAAAGAAGAGAGAGAAACGTTCGGGGCAACTTGTCGGTTATGGAACGGCTTCTGAACACTAGATTTTCTCACCCGAGTCTTAAGGAGAGAGTACCGTGGAGATTACTGAGGTTCGCATCAAGCTCATGGAAGAGCCCGGTGAACGCTTAAAGGCGTTCTGTTCGATCACGTTCGATGACGCGTTCGTGGTACGAGATCTGAAAATCATTGAAGGAGCCAGTGGTCCTTTTGTGGCCATGCCGAGTCGCAAGCTGACGGCGCACTGCCCGTATTGTGGATGCAAAAACCACCTTCGGGCCGGATTCTGCAATCAGTGTGGAAAGCGACTTCGCGAAGTGGTTGCCGCCAAAGACGAAGAAGGTCGTGCAAAACTTTATGCCGACATCGCGCATCCGATCAATTCGATTTGTCGGGAAATGATTCAAAATCGTGTGATCAGAGCTTTTGAAGAGGAGAAAAATCGGTCCGCAATGCCCGGTTATATCTCCAGCTACGAAGAGTTCGATCATGGTTTGAACGGAACGACGCACACGGCGCCGACACAAGTGGTCCAAGGAGCCGAACGTCCGCACGGTCCTCACACGGCGCCGCGGCCGACGCATTCGACTTCCGGTGGGCAAGCGTCCGGCGGATTTGGAATGGGCGTTTTTGATTAAGAGCGGTTTTTCCCTCTCTGTGGCAACCGATTTTTCAAGTGAAAAGAACTAGAATTAATAGTCCTTTTTACTGCAGGTAATAAAACTATCCATTTTTCCTTTTTCGCCCGGGCGGATATGATCTAGACAGTTGTATAGCGAAAAGAGCGAGCAACTGAGTTATTGAGATCTTCGCTGTGAAAACAACGGGATAAAGCGACGGTTCTTTTCCGAGGACCTAAGGGGAGGAGCTTTAATTAAGGAAAAACCTGGGGATTTTTCTATCCTTTCAGGACTGGGGAAAGGTATTATCCCAACCGCGGCCCTCCCAAAAAGACGGTTTTCCTGTCAAAAACAAGTGGTTTTCCTCACGGTAAAATGGGGGTCTCTTCGGAATAACAAGTAGTTTCCCCTAAACGAAATAAGGCGATTTTTCAGCGACTTCCCTTTTCGCCGGGGAAGAAAAAAAGAGGCCCCTTTCGAGGCGCAACGAAGAACGGGGTTCTTTATCCTCACGAGTGACAAGCCAAGTTGCCCCCCCTTAAAATCCTTCCTTGCCGGTATTCGTCCCTTCTCTTTCCTCGGTCAACTATTCGTCTTGTGGCCCAAACTGCGCATCGTTCGAACGGTCGAAGCCGACGCCCGATAGGCCAGCCAACCGATTCGCCCCAAGTATTGCCCTGTCGCGCAGGTCAGACGCCGAATCGTGTACAGGTCGGTCGACCATTCGCGTAACGCCTCGGTCAGCTCGCCGTCAAACGCATAGGTGTCGACGTCCGGATCGGCGCACAGGTGACGGGCGATCTCTTCTCGCAAAAGATGACCGGGACCGAACTGCTGATAGCGGGGATGATAGCTGACTTTCACCGAATGGTAGGTCCGCTTGCCGATCCAGCCCCATTCATAGGCGACCAGATCGTCTCCTTCTTCCAAAAGACTCACCCGCAACGCGCCCCACCGGGCCAGTTGTCGTGAAAGGGCCAGGTAAAACTCGAAGACACCCGGCGTTTGTAAAACGGACGAGCCTTCCTCTCCCTTCCAGCCTTGGCGTTCGAGCACGAAAATACGTCGCAAAAGTTTTTCCAGATCGTGGTTTTCGGTTGGCTTTTCGAAACGGAAGCGAAGTGGCTCTCCGGTTTCGTCGAGGTGGTGTCGTCGTTTTTTGAGGCTCTTGCGTAAATTCTTAGGGAGTCGGTCCATTAACGCGTCGAACGATCCGGTCGTATCGACGGTCCCTTCTTCCCAGCGGTCAATCCATTCCACACCGGCCCCATGCGCAAGTAGTCGATCGCCGAGGGCCTGCCAGGCTGGTTGATCGGATCGAATGAAATCGAATCGGAACAGGGCCCAGTGACAGGCTTCGATCCCGTCGATCAAGCGATTGAGGACCGCCGATTGGTCCGCTTGCGGGTCGAGCATGAGGGTTCCCGTGCTGAGCCACTCGGATTCGGGCAAACGGCCGACGACCAGTCCCAGCGGTTTTTGGGGACCGACCAGCGGCAGACTGCCGAGCAACGTTTCCCCGTCCCAAACGGTCAGGATTCGAACGGCCCGACCGTGGGCGAAATGGTCCAACCACAGAGCAACCGGTTCGGCCCGATCTATCGGATCGTTTCCCGCATCGACCGACCAGAGCCGGTCCCACGGTTCGGCGATCGAGCGAAGCCACTCGGCCGAATCGACAGTTTTCAGTTCGAAGGCAGCCATATTGGGATACTTTTATTTCTATTTAGGAAGCGGATAAGAATACTCATTTCAGGGGGTACATAGAGGAGCGAATTACGCAACGAAAGCTGCTTATCCTCTGTATTCTACTTTGCAAAACGGCCCTCAAGCCGGCCTCGGCAAATCGTCCCGGACTGGCCACGGGGTGGCTTCATGTGCCTCCAACAGAGCGGGTAGCGGATCCTCGCGACTCGGGGAGGGCGAGGCCCCACTTAAGTCGAGAAACAAAAGGCCGTTGCGGCTATCCGGAGGGGTCTTTACCCTGCCGAGAAGACGGTCCGATTGACTGAAAACAGCACCTGCGGGTGGTTCAGGCCGCAAAACTTCTATATTTTCCGGGAAATTGCTGGAATTAAACTTGGATTTGTGAGAGAATAAAAACTGGGCCAGGGCTATGTCCCGACACGGAAACAGAGTGGAGAAGAGAGCAATGCAAATATTACTTAAAAAAAGAGGCTTTACGCTTGTCGAACTCTTGGTCGTAATCACGATCATCGGCATGCTCATGTCGTTGCTTATGCCGGCTATCCAGAGCGCCCGTGAATCGGGCCGTCAGGCAACCTGCATGAACAATATCAAGCAATGGTCCACGGCCATGCTCAGTTACGAAGCCGGAAGAAAAGGTTTGCCCGGGGTCATCAATGAACTGGGGAAGGCCCGAAATCCCGAAGTAGCCTCCCTGCAGGGAAAAGCGGTTTGCGGTAGTTGGGTGGTCTCCCTGCTCCCCTATATCGAACGTTCCGACATCTACGACATGTGGCTCGAAGGTCGCCATGTCGAGAACTCGGCTTGGAAACTTCACGAGCGGTCGAAACTGAAATTGAACGTCGCCTCTTGTCCGAGTAACGTTTTAGGCGAGGATGCGGGAAACCTGCATTGTGTCTATCGGGTCAATGCGGGACGCCAGGGATATATTTATAAAAGCGAAGACTCGACCAACTGTGGCCTTTTCGATTTGAATTTTTCTTCGGCGGTTGCCGAGGAGCTCGGTATGCCAACAAATTTCAACCGACAATCTTTATCCCTTGATGCGGTCCGAGACGGAACGAGTAACACCCTTCTGTTAAGTGAGAACGCACAAGGGGATGATGGGAATTCTTATGGCACGAATTTAGGATGGGCAACCGGAGCCGATTTGCTTTATTCGGAATTTCATGAAGATGATAATGAATTGGGGGGATACAGAGAACTCGTAGAGCGTCGTCTTGGTTTTCGCATTCCTCGCAATGAGGCATCAGAAGGACCAAAAGGTGCCGAGGGGATTGAGTTCGAGAGGGGACCATTCAATGTCAACTTAAACGGACGCGATGAGGATATTGGTGGCGGTTCGCGAGGGGCGAGCCCTGCTTCATTCCACCCCGGCCTGGTCATGGTAGCATTTGCGGACGGACACATTCGATCGCTGAATGAGAATATTGATCTTGAAACCTATATGCACCTTATGACCCCGAACGGAAAACGGGCCGAAAAGGCGTTTGGTCGGAAAGGAAAAGATTTCCCCTGGTTTGGAAATATACTCACTGAGGATTCAGTCCTCAACGACGACAACTATTAATCGGTTCTGGGCAAGTTGATTGTGATTTGCCGCAGAAACGTTTTCCTTGCAAGAGACCCTCGACGTTTGCCGCGTCGAGGGTTTTTTGTTTCTTGGTCGTTGGTTTTGCTCTAGCCAACGTCGCCCAGATCGAGGACCCGTCCGTATCGCTTGAGAACCATCTCGCGCAGCCGGGCGTGTTCGGCCGAGGCGAGTCCCGGATCGGCGTCGACCAGCGCGCGGGCGTCGTCGCGTGCCTCGATCAGCACCGGTTCGTCACGCAAGAGGTCGGCCAGATGGAACGGGGGCAGGCCGTGCTGGCGAGTCCCAAAAAGTTCGCCCGGGCCACGGAGTCGGAAGTCGACCTCGGCCAGTTCGAAACCGTCGGTCGTCTTGACGAACGCCTCGATCCGTTCGAGCGACTCGTCGGTCTTCACGTCGGCAAAGACGCCGCAAAAACCGGGATACTTTCCGCGAACGATCCGACCACGCAACTGGTGCAGCGAGGCCAGGCCGAACCGTTGTCCGCTTTCGATCGTCATGAGCGTCGCGCCCGGGATGTCGACGCCGACCTCGATAACCGACGTCGAGACCAGCACCTGCAGCTTGCCGCGGCGAAACCGGTCCATGATGGCGTCTTTCTCGTCGCTGGTCATTCGGCCGTGGATCAGCCCGACGCGAAACGGTTCCAGCGGCCCGTTGACCAGTTCTTCGTACGCCTCTTCCAGACTGGTCGCGTCAAGTTCTTCCGACTCCTCGACCAGCGGCACGACGACGTAGCCTTGTCGGCCCTCACGAAGTTTTTCCGAGAAAAAAGTCCACCAACGTTCGCGCAGGTCTTCGGTGACCAGGTAGGTGTTCACCTTTTGACGCCCGGGCGGCGCCTGCCGAAGCAGCGATAGGTCCAAATCGCCGAAAAGGGTCATTGTCACGGTTCGCGGGATCGGCGTCGCGGTCATGACCAGGTAGTGCGGGTCGGGCGCCGTCTTGTCCGCTGAGGCCTCACGCAGTTTGGCCCGTTGCTGGACGCCGAACTTGTGTTGCTCGTCGATCACGACCAGGCCGAGCCGGGCGAATTCGACGTCCTCTTGGATGACCGCCTGGGTGCCGACCAACAGATCAATTTCTCCTTGGGCCAGCCGTTCCAAAAGGTCGCGCCGCTCGCGAGTACCCATCCCGCCGGTCAACAGGGCCAGTCGGACCCGGCTTTCGGCCAGCAGGTTTTGGAGCGTCAGAAAATGCTGGCGAGCCAAGACCTCGGTCGGCGCCATCAGGGTCGCCTGATATCCGTGGGCCACCGTGACCAACATCGCGTAGGCGGCGACCGCCGTCTTGCCGGTTCCGACGTCCCCCTGCAAAAGCCGGTTCATCGGGACCGTCCGTTTTAAATCGTCGACGATCTGGCCGATTGCCCGCTCTTGGTCGTCGGTCGGCTCGAACGGAAAGAGTCGTCGGATCCGCGCGTCGATTTTCGGGGTCGTTTCCAGCCGAGGCGACTGATGGTGTTCGGCCAGCGACCGGGCCCGCAGTACCAAGGCCAGTTGGAGGATGAAAAGTTCCTGATAGATGAACCGCCGTCGGGCCGCGTCGAGTGTCTCGTGATCGGGCGGGAAGTGGACGTTCGGCAGCGCCTCACGGATCGGCAAGAGGTCATGCGACGCGAGATAGGCCTCGGGAAAAACCTCGACCAGTGCGTCGGTCTGTTTTTCCACCAGATGCCGGACGGCCCGTCGGATCTCCCATTGTCGAAGCCCTTCGGTCAAGCGATAGACGGGCAAGACCATCTCCTCTTGCGGGGGCGTTTCGTCCTCGGCCAGCCGGGTCAGCGTCGGGTGGACCATCTGCCAGGCGGGACCGTTTTTTTTCGGCGTGGCGGTGACCAGAACCCGGTCGCCCCGCTGCCAACGATCTCCAAAGAACCGATAGAACCAGACCCCCTTGAACTGGGTCCCTTCCGTATCACTGAAGAGCATCTCCGTTACCGTTTTGCCGCCAAAGGTCCGCCGCTGTTGGAACTGTTCGACCGTTGCACAAACGCTGTGCAGTTTCCCCTCTTCGAGATCCTCGACCAACACCCCGGCGGCCAGGTCCTCATAGTCGCGTGGGAAGAAAAACAGCAGATCGGCCACCGTCCGGACGTCGAGCTTCTCGAAAAGTACCGCCCGACGCGGTCCGACCTCGGGCACGGTCTCAATCGGCTGAAACAACGGGGATTCGGAAGGGGACGGCGTTGGGGCCATGACCGGAATTTTTTTAGGCAAAAGGTCAAAAATTAATTGGCGACGTTTTTTACAAGAATCCACGTTTTTTTCACGGGCGCGCTGTCACGCAGGTGAAAGTCGAGCGGCGTTCGACTCTTTGTGTTTACCGATATTTCTGATACGCCTCGACGGCCAGTTGGTCGCACTGCTCGTTTTCCGGATGGCCCGAGTGGCCGCGGACGTGGGTGAAGTGGACCGTGTGCTGGCCGAGCAGTTCGTCGAGCTTGCGCCAAAGGTCTTCGTTTTTGACCTCGGCCCATCCGTTCTTCGCCTTCCGACGCCAGCCGTTCTGCTTCCACTTGGGCATCCATTTCATCATGCCGTCGCCGACGTAGCTGGAGTCGGAGATCAGCTCGACCACGGTCGGCCGGGTCAGGGCCGAAAGGCCTTCGATGACCGCCTGCATTTCCATCCGGTTGTTGGTCGTATCCGGTTCGCCGCCGGAGCGGACCAGCTCTTTTTGCGAGGCCGGGTGACGCAAAACAAACGCCCACCCGCCGGGGCCCGGGTTTCCGCTGCAGGCGCCGTCGGTGAAAAGAATGACTTCGGGGTCGGTCGTATTCGAGGAGGCAGGGCTCAAGGGCAAATCCGTCTATGGTTATTTGTCAAAAAGTTTAAAAAAGGGGGGCCGTGATCGCATTTCGACCATTCGCCGCTTTCCGAAACCCGATTGTAGCAGGATTGGCGGTCGATTCGCAATCCCGACACGCCGAATCAAAATTCTCAGCCCGCCTCCCTCGATTCAGTTGAACCGGCGTCATAACCGGCTATACTGAGGAAAACCCCCGACCAGTATGTTTCTCCCCAAACCAGAGCGGTTTTCCCTTTACTAAAGTGGTTTCTTTCGATGTCAAATTCCTGGACCCCGTTCGATCGACAATGTATGCGGCAAGCGCTGGAGTTGGCCAAGCAGGGCCAAGGCCGGGTCGAGCCGAACCCGATGGTCGGCTGCGTCATCGCGCGAGAAGACCGGGTGATTGGTCAGGGATATCACGGCCACTTTGGCGGGCCCCATGCCGAGATCGAAGCGCTCCGTCAGACGCGAGAAACGGCCGAGGCAACCGCCGGGGCAACGATGTACGTCACGCTCGAGCCGTGTTGTCATCACGGGAAGACCCCGCCGTGCAGCCAGGCGATTCTGGAGGCCGGAATCGGGCGGGTTGTCGTGGCGATGCGCGATCCGTTTCCGAAGGTCGACGGCGGCGGGATTCGAGAACTCGAAAAAGGGGCCGTCCGAGTCGAGCTTGGCCTTTTGGAACCGGAAGCCCGACGGCTCAACGGGCCGTTTCTCAAATTGGTCCAAACCGGCCATCCCTGGATTATCGCCAAATGGGCAATGACCCTCTGCGGTAAGACAGCCACGCGGACCGGATCGAGCCGCTGGATCTCCGGTGAGGCATCGCGGGAGGTGGTCCACCGGTTACGCAGTCGGCTCGACGCGATTGGCATCGGACGAAGAACGGCCGAACTGGACGACCCGCTTCTGACCGTCCGAGGGGTCGAGGCGGCCCGGACCCCGTTGCGGCTGGTCGTCGACACGCACGCCCGATTGGCATTGGAAACCCAGCTGGTTCAAACGGCCGGGCAAGTTCCGCTGCTGATCGCCGTCGGCGAAGCGGCCGATCGAGACCGCCTGGCCCGATTGGCCGACGCGGGGGCCGAGGTGTTCGTCTGCCCCGGGGAAAAACGGGCCCAAAGGCTGGAAGCCCTTTTGTTGGAACTGGGTCGCCGTCAGATGACCAACGTCCTGTTCGAAGGGGGCGGCCAACTGGTCGGCAGTCTGTTCGACCACGGCTGTATTGACGAGGTCCACGTCTTTCTTGCTCCCAAACTGGTCGGCGGGACCGGGGCGGTCAGTCCGATCGGCGGACAGGGGATCGCCGATATGGCCGACGCGATTCCAATCGATGGTCCCGAGATTCAGGTTCTCGGGTCGGACGTCTACCTCCACGGACCGGTCCGAAAGTCAAATAGGGAAAGCTAGGGAAGTAATTCGGGTTATCGGGGTGATTTTGCGGTTGGGCCCGGCAACCGGTCGATACAAACCGATGGTGGTTTCTCAGTGGGCCGATTCTCTTGCGGGAGAATTGTTTCGCCGAGGGCCGCCTCAAGTCGATTCCGGAAGAACGGTTCTTTCGGTCGCTCTTGCCCAAGATGAATCTTTTGCACCGCCTAGGGTACCCCGATGCTTGCCCGTTTTTTGCTGCTTGGAATTTTGGTCGCCTGGTCGATTGGCCCGATGGCGTTGGCCCAAGAATCGTCGTTTCCCACTCCCGAAGAGGCCCAGGCGTCGGCCGAATACGACGCGATGGCCTCGTGCGGCACCTCGTGTGGCGTTTCGGGTGGTCACCGCGCATTCGACGAATACTACGAACGGCCGGCTCCGATCGCCAGTTGGTGGATGAACAGCGAAACTCGCCGATTCTGCCAGTCGGTCGCCGACGATACGGTCGCGTCAAATCGATGGCCCCAGCCGTTTGTCTGTGCCGATCGCCACGACACGCGACTGCCGTTTCAGTTGATGGTCGCCAAGGGCTGGGCCCGAGAGCATACGCTCGACGAGGATTATTTCACGTCTGAAGACAAGCTGAACCCGGCCGGACGCCTATGGGTACGTCGGATTCTGACCGAGGGGATCCCCGAATACCGGGCCATCTACGTGCGACGGGGTCAAACGGAAGAAGCGACCTCGACACGGATGGATTCGGTCCAGCAGTACGCCTCGAAGGTGGTTGTCTCGGGTCCGCTGCCGCCGGTCCACCTGACCGGATTGCCGACTCCCCGCTGGCCGGCCGAACGGGTCGAGACGATCGAGCGGAAGTACAACGAAGAAATGCCGGTTCCCCGTTTGCCGATCGAGCTGGGGGGAAGCACGACCGATTCGGATTAAAACCGATTTGATAAAGAGCCTGATCGGAGTTTGGGGAGGGAACACCCTGGTGTACCCCCCAAAATGGCAATTTTTTATTGCCGGTTCACAGCGGATACGTTTTCCACAGGTCCTTTCGCGATTTCAAAATAACTCCTCAGAGGGGTTTACTTACGGAAGAAATCCCGGTTTTACTCATTGGCTGGGTTCAGGGAAGGTAAATATTGCTCGTAAGTCCCGGGGCAGTGTATGGTTTTTAAGTAAGATCGATGCTATCATCGAAAGTTGCTGAGTGAATTGAGATAGCGAGACAACACTACAGAGGGGTCTCGCTAAAAAATTGACAAGAAAGTCCTCTGTCGTGGCCCAGCCGGTTGACCGGCGGTGTCAGTTGAGGAAAATGGGAGATTTGACTCTCCTCCTGAGTGAGGCGAAATCGGCCGGAGGATTTCGTCTTTTTTTGCAAGTGTGCGAAAAAAAATTTTGCGATTGCCAACCACAGGTCCGGTTTCCTTTTCGGTGTTCTGTCGAGACCTTCTTTTATGACCAATATGTCCCCTCCACGTCGACCTTCGAAAGCGGCGGCGAACAAGAATCGCCGTAAAGTCGTCAATCGGATCCTCGAAGACCGGTTGATCGACAAGGTGAGCTATGAGAAATATCGTGACGAAGTGCGCGATGTCTATGATGGCCCGCGAGGCGCGCTCTTGGCCACGTGCAGCCTTTTGTCGCTTCACACGCCACTGGGGGACCGGCTTTTGCGCAGTCGGAAATTCGACCTTCACGGGATGTCGAATATCCTGGACGTCGGCAGTGGGGCAGGCCAAATCGCCAAACATGTCCTCAAATACGCCGATTCGGATGCGGAATTGACCTGTTTCGACCTCTCGCACGAGATGCTCCGCCGGGCTCGAAACCGACTGAAGAGCGATCGGCCTCGGTTCGTGGTCGCCGATATTACCAAGCTGCCGTTCGAGGACGAGTCGTTCGATTGCGTCACGTGCGGATACGTGATCGAGCACCTGCCCGACCCGCGTCACGGTCTGGAAGAACTGGCCCGTGTCATGCGACCGGGGGCGAAGATGCTCCTTATGACAACCGAAGATAACTTCGGGGGCGCCTGGACCAGTTGGATGTGGCGTTGCCGGACCTACAACCGGCATGAACTGGCCCGAATTTGTCGCGAATTGGGGCTGAAGTGGAACCAAGAGCTTTGGTTTACCCCGTTGCATAAGGCGATTCGCGCCGGCGGAATCTGCGTCGAGATCGTCAAGGAATAAACCTCCTCCGGGGTTCAATCGGGCCTTTTTGCTCTGATCTTGCGTCCTCTTTTCAGGGCATCTCGTCGATATAATATCTATAGGCTACCGACCCGGCTCCTTCATCGTGAGTGGGGTGGCGGTTTTCGTTGTAAGATATCTTGAGTGGTCGCCGGTTCTTGTGATGAGGGAACCTTTTTTCTTCAAAAATATCTTTGCCAAAATAAGGTGTATTGGGCACCAACGACCGTCCCTTTTCCAACCGAGTAACGAGAAACGGAATTTTTTATGCCACGTCATGACCAGCGTCGTCCGGACCAATTGCGCCCGATCGAAGTCGTACGGCCCTTTACCGGCAGCGCGGCGGGGAGCGTGCTTTATAAGGCCGGGCGAACGACCGTCCTTTGTACGGCCAGCGTCGAGGAGTCGGTTCCTCCGTGGCGGGTCGATTCGGGAAGTGGTTGGATCACGGCCGAGTACAGCATGCTGCCCGGCAGCACGACCCCGCGGAAACGGCGTGATCGGGGCGGAAAAGTCGACGGCCGAACCACCGAGATCCAACGTCTGATCGGCCGGAGCCTTCGCGCGGTGGCCGACCTGGACCTTTTGGGCCCGCGGACGATTACGGTCGACTGCGACGTCCTCGAAGCGGACGGCGGCACCCGAACCGCCGCGATTACCGGCGCGTTTATCGCACTGGTCGACGCGATCGAGACGGTCCGCGATTCGCTCGATGGCTATCCGCTTCGCGACAGTGTAGCGGCCATCAGTGTCGGGCTGGTCGACGGCCGTGCCGTTTTGGATTTGGATTACGAGGAGGATTTCCAAGCGTCGGTCGACATGAACGTCGTGATGACCGCCGGCGGCCGTTTTATCGAAATTCAAGGGACCGGCGAGGAAGCGACCTTTGACGACGAGGAGTTGGCCCGGTTATTGGGACTGGCGAAAAAGGGAATCGGACAGTTGACTCAAGAGCAAAAAACCATTTTGGAAACCGGCTGGCCGTTTGGATAAGCGGTGACAAACCAACCACCCGACGCCCGACGGATCGGCCGGGCCGTGTGTGGCGTTTTTTTGGGGACTGATGGTGATCGACGATGACACGCCGCTTCGGACTGATTGACTGCAACAGCTTTTACGCGTCGTGCGAACGGGTTTTTCAACCGTCGTTGGCCCAGCGCCCGGTGATCGTCTTGTCGAACAACGACGGCTGTGTCGTCGCCCGCTCGCCGGAGGCCAAACAGCTTGGCATCCGGATGGGAGAGCCGTTTTTCAAGATCCGGCACTTTTGTCGTCGACACGACGTGGCCGTCTTCTCGTCAAACTATCGGCTCTACGGCGATATGAGTCGCCGGGTGATGCAGATTCTCACACTTCTGGTCCCGAGAGTCGAAGTGTACTCGATCGACGAGGCGTTTTTGGATCTCTCGTTCCTCGAGAAAACGGCCGACCCGGACGCCTCTTATTTGAAGCTCATCGACACGGTTCATAAGTGGACCGGCATCCCGACCGCGTTGGGCGTTGGGCCGACCAAGACGCTGGCCAAAGCGGCCAATCGTCTGGCCAAAATGACCGAGGCCCCTTTCTGTAGTCTGATGGCCCCGGCAACGCGGCCCGAACGGTTGCGACAGTTGCCGATCGGCGACGTCTGGGGAATCGGGCGTCGATTGGTCAAAAAATTTACCGACCTCGGCTGTCAAACGGCTTGGGACCTGGCCCGCCTCGACCCGGCGTGGGTTCGTCGGAACTTTACCGTCGTCCAACAGCAATTGGTCCTCGAGCTGCAAGGGGATTCTTGCCTGACGTTGGAAACCGAGCCGACGCCACGCAAGAATATCCAGGTCTCCCGCTCGTTCGGTCGGAAGACGTCGGACCGCAATGAGGTCGCCCAGGCGTTGGCCACCTTCGCCGTCCGGGCCGCGGTCAAGATGCGACGTCAACAGGGGGCCGCGTCGGCCGTTTACGTTTATATTGCGACCGACCGTTTCCAAAAAGAGCACCAGTATCACGGTGCGGTGGCCGTCCCGCTGGATACGCCGATTTCGAGTACCGGCCGAATTCTTCGCGCGGTGACGGCCGGTTTCCGACAGATCTATCGCCCCGGCTATTGGTACAAAAAAGCGGGCGTCATGCTCTTGGACATCAAGCCGATGAGCACGACGGCCGTTCCCGGTTATCTTTTCGAACTCAACCACGATCGGCCGGAAGAGGTCCGATTGATGGAGACGATCGACCGGCTCAACCGGCGGCTCGGACGCGACACGATCCATTTCGGCAGCGAGTGCGCGGCACCCGAGAAACGTTTCGACAAAGATCGCGACGATCAAAAAGGGGCCGATTCTCGATCAGAGAAAACCGCCGCCGCATGGCAATCATCCTGTGCGTTTCGCTCCCCCTGCTACACGACCCGCTGGACCGACCTGCCAACCGCGCTGGCCCGATAGAGAACGATTGTTGGGAAGACGGATCGCACGGTTTGTGGAAGTTCGGTATTCCTGGTTGATGAAAAAGACAACAAGGAATCTCGGTAAGCCAGAGTTTTACTTCACAAGCGAATGAAAAGTGGCCTTTTCGTCGAGAAAACAAGAGGCTTCCCTTTTTCTTTCTCGCAAGCTATCTCGTCTTTCAAGGTAGCCTTCTTTTTAGCCCCCTCGCTTCCACTGGCCACTGCGAATCTTTTCGTGGAGATACTCTCGCGCTTCGGTGAAAAACGCCTGATAATCGGCCCGGCGATAATCGGGAAACGTCCGCTCGTGGTCACACCATCGGTGGTCCCGATAGGCCAACGTGATCTCGGCGTAGATGCCCCGGTCGAGATAGATCCGATGGTCGTAATTCTTCGTCGACGAGAGGACCAACTTGGCAAGGGTCAAATAGCCCGGGTCGAGGTTCAACGGTCGTTCTTCCGGCCAATCCGACTCGTCGGCGTACTCGGCTTCCCATTGGTTGGTCAGCAACTTCGTGTCGACCGTTTCGGCCGGGTCGTAGGGCCGCTGGAAAACCCAGAAGGTTTTTTTCAGGTCCGGCCCCATGATCGACGTGTAGTAACTGGTGTTTTCAAACGGGAACCGGTCGCTTTCCATGAGGATCGGTCCCCAGGCCGCTTCGGCCTTTTGGCGGGCCCAATCGAACGCACCGTCGTGGCGGCTGAAAACCGCCATGATCAGAAGGCACGGAAAAGGAGGAGAGGGAGAACCCATGGTAAAAACCGAGGTAAAAGAAAAACAAAAAAGAGGGATTGCGCAGCAATCCCGTTCCAAAAAGTTTTTAAGGGGAGAGTTTGAGAGGGGACAATTTTCAAAATGCCCCCTCTCATTTATTAAAAACAGGTGACGGCGTAGCCGTTACTCCTCTTTCTTTTCTCACGCTGCCCTAAAGCAACCTTTCACCAACAAAATTACCGACTCTCCTTGGCAACCATGAACCGGCTGCCGCCAAGTCGTTCGTCGACAATCCACTCGGTAATCGTTTTAACCGCCGCGTCAAGATCGACCATTTCGGCCTCTTTCTCCCAACGCCATTTGACCTCGACCTTCCCTTCCTTCAGGCCGCGAGGCCCCAGGACCACACGCAACGGGATGCCGATCAGGTCGGCGTCATTGAATTTCACCCCCGCACGAACATCCCGGTCGTCGACCAAGACGTCGACCCCGGCGGCGATCAGCCGATCATGCAGATCGTGGGCCACCTTCATCGTTTCCTCGTCGGCAACCTTCATCGGGTCGATCAACACTTCGTACGGCGCGAGCGAGACGGGCCAGAGGATCCCCTTGTCGTCATGGTTCGTTTCAATCAGCCCGGCCAGAATCCGATTCACGCCGATCCCATAGCAGCCCATGATGATCGGGTGAAGCTGTTCCTTGTCGTCGAGGAATCGGGCGTCAAGCGACTCGGTGTATTTGGTGCCCAGCTTGAAAACGTGGCCGACTTCGATCGCGTGGCGGAACGAGAGCGTCCCGCTGCATCGGGGACACGGGTCCGCTTCGACCGCATTGCGCAGGTCTGCGAAATGGTCCTCTTCGATCGTGAAATCACGTCCCAAGACGACCCCGGTCAGATGGGTATCGGCCTCGTTGGCTCCGGTCACGCCGGCGGCGATGGTGCGAATGTCAAAGTCGGCCCAGACGGGAACCGGCTGCTTGAGCCCGACCGGCCCGGCGAACCCGACCGGCGCGCCGGTGACCTGAACGATCACTTCGGGGTTGGCCAGTTCGAGCGACTCGGCGCCGAGCGCCCGGCGGATCTTGTTTTCGTTCGCCTCGTGATCGCCACGGATCAGGACGACCACCGGTTTCTCGTCGGCCAGGTAGATCAACGTCTTGATCATCGTCTCCGGCTCGCATTCAAGCATCGAGCAGACGGCCGCGATCGACCCGGCGTCGGGCGTGTCAACCTTTTTCAACTCGGCGCTGGTGTCGGGCGTGGCGACGGCGGTTCGCGCACCGATTTCGGCCCGCTCGAGGTTGGCCGCGTAACGGCACTCGGGGCAGAACGCGACGCTATCTTCGCCGTTGGTCGCGGGGATCATAAACTCGTGGCTCGCGTCGCCGCCGATCGGCCCGCTTTCGGCCTCGACCGGCAAGTATTCCAAAGAGCAACGCTCGAAAATCTTGCAGTAGGCGGCGTACATCTTGTCGTACGTCTCGTCGAGCGACTCGAGCGAGGCGTTGAAGCTGTAGGCGTCCTTCATCAGAAATTCGCTGGTGCGCAGGACGCCGAATCGGGGCCGCTCTTCGTTGCGGAATTTGTTTTGGATCTGGTAGAGGGTGATCGGCATCTGACGATAGCTCGACACGTAACGCGAGATCAAATCGGTGATGATCTCTTCGTGGGTCGGCCCCAGGGCCATGGTGACCTTGCGGTTTTGGCGTCGGACGTCGAACTTAATGAGGACGTCGCCGAACGCGTCGACCCGGCCGGTTCGTTCCCAGAGCGAGATGGGCGTCAGGGCCGACATCAACAGCTCGACCGCCCCGGCGGCATCCATCTCTTCACGGACAATATTGGCCGCCTTATGCAGGCTGCGAAGTCCCAGCGGCAGATAGGCGTAGGCCCCGGCCATCACCTGGCCAACCAGCCCAGCGCGGAGCATGTAGACGTGGCTGGGGACTTCCGCCGCTTCGGGCGTTTCTTTCATCGTGGGAATGAGCGTCTTGGTCCAATACATGGGAATATCATCCGAATTAAAAGGTATCAATAACAAATAAGAAGCGGGGACCGCACCAATGGCAAAGTCCCCACTTTAACATATTCACGAAGGAGAAGGAAGCAGCCCAAAAAGCAAGAAAAAACAGAGGGATTGCACAGCAATCCCGGTCCAAAAAGTTTTTGAGGGGAGAGTTTGAGAGGGGACAATTTTCAAAATGTCCCCTCTCATTCTAGAAAACAGGTGACGGCAACGCCGTCACTCCTTTTTTCCTTCTCGCCTTACAATAGAGCCCTTTTCTACCAGCTGACCTCGACACTCCCGGCCCCGGTGTGGAGTGCCTGCTGGTCGTTGAGCTGGAGGTCGTAGTTGACCATCAGACGGGTCCGCGGCGAAACGCACCAACTCAAGCCCGAACCGAGTACGGCCCAGTCGCGGCCCAGATCGACCCCCCGGACCAACATCGTCGAGCTGGAAACCCCGCCGTCCATCCAGGCATTCATCGTGCCGGTCGTCTCGTCCAACAGTTCGTGGACGTAGATCGCACTAAGGTCCAACTGCATGTTGGCCGCTCCCCAGAAGAAGTTCCGGCTCAGCCGTCCGCCCAACAGGGTTCGCAGGCTGTTGAAGTCGATCCCGCCGAAGTTCAGGTTGAGCGCGTCGGCCCCGGTTTCTTCCATGCCGTTTTGGCGATGGTGGATGTACTGCAACGCGGCGTACGGTTGCAGTGTCCAAGATGGTCCGCAGTAGGCCCGTCCAATTTCGGCGTAGGTGAAGCCTTGCCAGCCGTGGTGTTTCGACTGGGCAGCCCGATCGATCGAGCCGACTGAAATCGCCCGGCGGGCGTTGTACTTGTCGTAGCCCAGACCGCCGGTCAACAGAAAATACCCTTCCGGCGAACCGGCCACCAGGTAACCGCCCCACAGGTTATTGTCGACCGTCGCGTGGTCGGTGGTGTTGGTCCCATCGAGTCGCGATTGGCCGTAGCCGTAGAAGAACCCGACCCGGTTGGCCATCCCGAAACACCGGTCGACGCCGACCATCCCGCCGCCGGTCGAATACTCGAACCCTTGGGCGTTGCCGTCGTTGTAAAGGTTCCCGGCCAATCCGTACCCGGCCGTCCAACCCGAAAGGCTCGGCCCGCAGTCGTTCTGACCACGGATCGCGATTTCGGCCCCTTCGTAGCCGTAAGCCGGACAGGCCGTCGCGGCACACGGGTCACAACAGGTCATCGGACGAATCTGACGGGTCAGGACGAACAGGCCGTTCATCGTGTTCTGGACCCCCGCGATGCTCAGCGACCCGTAGATGTCGCCGTCCATCGTGTCATAGGCGGCCCGTTGTTCGGCCGGGGTGAGAACGTCCAGTTCGTTGAGAATCGTGTTCATGTCGGCCGTGTAGATCCCGTCGGCCGTGTTGGTCAGGTACGTCGCCGCGCCGAGCTGGTTGAACGTTTGGGCCGCGTCGATATAGTTGATTTCCTGGAGCGTAAAGCCGATCTGCGTGGCATTGGTGAACAAGACCGCTCGCATCCTGGCGATATTATCAAAGGCAATCAAGTCGCCGGTTATGTTTAGATTATTTCCCACTTCAAGGACGGTGTAACTGTCGCCATCCTGGTAGAGCGACCGGTCGTTCGGGTCGGCCGTGATCTCGATCGCCCCTTCGGTGACCGTCGCGTCATTGGCGACATTGATGAAACTGTTGGTCGTTCCGGGAACCGGCGGCGTTCCGGGGATCAGGTCGACGTCGATCGCGTCGGCACTACTGGCGTAGTTGGTCACGTTCAACGTCCCCGGCGAGTTCCCCGCCTTGACCGTACCACCCTCTTGAATGACGATATTCCCGTTGACCGTTCCGGCCCCGGTCAGGACCGCCCCGTTGGCAATCGTAATCGAACCGGCCCCGCCGTTGATGTCGAACGTGGTCCCGTTAAACCGCAACGTCCCCTCGTCGACAAACGCGTCCCCGCCGACGGTGATCGCCGAACCGGTGGCGAACTCCTGTTCGTTCGTGCCGGTCTTGTGCAAATCGCCGGTGGTGGTCAACGTGCCGCTGAAGACACTGTCGGCCCCGTTGCTCCCGACATAGACATCGTCGTTCCCCTGGATCGTCCCGTTGCCGGAAAGGTTGCCCAGGTTGATATCGCCCGCGCCGGTGAAGTTCAACGTCGTGTACTGTTGGATATTGAAACCGCCGAAGCCGGGCTGAATGTTATTCTGTTGAACGGTCAACAACGCCTGATTCCCGACACTCCCCAAGTTGGCCAACAAGACGCCCGGGCCGCCGATCGTGCCGTTAAGCGTGGCGTCCGCTTTGAGCAAAGCCGCTTCCTTGACCAACGAGCTGTCGGCCGAAACGGTCAACGCCCGCGCGGTCGTCCAACTGGCGGCGTTGATTTCAAGCGTGCCCCCGGCCAATTCCAACGGTCCGGCCGCGCCGCCCAGATTGTTGTCGGCCGCGATTTGAAGCGTCCCCGAAGTGACCTTCGTCCCGCCGGTGTAGGTATTGGCGCCCGAAAGGGTCACCGTTTGATCGGTCACGTCGACGTCGAACGCCCCCGCACCGCTTAACACGCCGGAAAGGGTCATGTCGCCCGGTGTCCCGGCGGGCACCTCTTTGGCTACCCTCAATGTGGTTCCCGCGTTCATCGCGAAGTTACGATCGATGGTCCGATCGCCACCGCGCGAGAGGATTGTCGTATCGGCCGTGACACTCACGCCGCTGGTCGTCCCGAGCGCCGTGTCGGTACCCAGTCCGACCGAACCGCCGGAAAACTGCGAAGCGCCGGTGAAGGTGTTCGCCCCGTCGAGGTTCAATCGTCCGTCGCCCGTTTTGGTCAGGCCGTAACTGCCGCCCGATTCGCTGATGACGCCCGAAAGCGTCACCGCGTTGGCGGCGTCGACGTCGACCGTGCCGTCCGCTTCCAAGGTGACGGCCCCCGACTGATTCAGATCGGCACCGGCCGAAAGGGTCCCACCGCCGAACGTCAGCGTGTTGGTCCCGTCGCCCAGGGCGCCGCTGTGTTCGACTCGCAAGATACCGTCGAGAATCTCGATCGCCCCGCCGTTCCAGGTCGAGCTGTCGCCGGTCAGGAAAGTCGTGCCGGTACCCGTTTTTGCGAGCGTCCCGCCGGCACCTCCTTCGAACGTCCCGGCATACAGGGTGTTCGTATTATTGCTACCAAAGGTAAGCGTGTCCGTCCCGAGATCAACCAGACCGCCGGTCCCGGAGAGCGAGGCGACATTCGTGTCGGCATTGACGCGAACCGTCCCGCCGCTGACCATCAGGTCGGTCGTATTGGGCAAGGCGGTCGTCGAGTTGACGTGAAGCTCGCCATCCAAGACGGCCGTGAATCCAGTGTAGTTGTTCGTTCCGTCGAACGCCTGATTTCCGGCCCCGTCGATGATCACGTTTCCGGTCCCCGTGACCTGACCGCTGAACGTGTTGGTCGTGGCGGCCGCCGGATTGACTATGATCGTGTTGCCGTTCAAGTCAACCGTCCCGCCCGGCCCGGCCCCTTGGAGGCCGCCGATCGTTTCGCTGGCTCCCAGTTGGAGCGTTCCCCCATTGTCAACCGTCACGTCGGAGGTGTCGCCGATCGCCTGGCCGCCGTTGGCCACGACCGTCGCGTTGTTGCGAATGAGCGTGTCGCCGGAGTAGGTGTTCGTGCCCGAAAGGCCGTAGTTGGTCGCCGCGGTCGGGGCGAATTCGAGATTGCCCGCGCCGGTAAAGTTGCCGGTGAAGTCGACATCGCTGCTGCCGTCGACCGTCAGCGTATTCCCGCCGCCGAGCGAGAAGTTGTTTTTAATCGAGTTGGTTCCCGTCATCGGCGCGGTCGGCATGAGCGTAAAGTTGCCGTCGACCGAGATCGCTCCGGCGCCCAACGCGCTGGGACTGGCAAAGGCCAACGTGCCCGAAACCAACGACATCCCGCCGTTTAAATTGTTTCCGCCCGAGAGGGTCACGGTCCCCGTCGAGTCGATCGCCAAAACCCCTTCGCCGCTGATCGTGCCGGTCAGCTCGATATCGTTCGTCCCGCCGATCGTCAGTGTCTTGAAATTTTTCAAGATGAACGGGTTGGCCACCTTGCGGGCATTGTCGTTCGAGGCGATCGTCGAGTCGCCCCAGACCTCGACCGGCGCGTTCCCCAAAGCCGTATCAGCACCGATGACCAACGTCCCTTTGAACAGACGGGTCCCCCCACGATAATTGTTGTTCGGATTGCTCAGAATCAGTTCGTCGGTGTCGTTGTCCATCACCAGGGCAAGACTTCCATTGCCGTCGATCAGTCCGGAGAGCTCGATATCGTTCGAACCGCCGACCTTCAGTTCGCGGTTGGCACTGATGCGGAACGGGTTGTCGACCGGTCCGGCACCACCACTGGTCAGGTCGATTCCCGCCTTGATCGTCGCCGTCTGACCGGGACGATTCGGGTCGTACCGCCGGGTATTGACCGCAATCGGCCCAACCAGGCCAACGTTCTGTTGGCCCAGAGCGTCCTTGTGCCCGAGGGTGACGGTCCCGTCGTTGAGTGCCCATCGCAGGGCCGTTCCGCTGTTGTCGCCGGAAAGCTTCAGTTCGCCGTCGCCATCTTTGATAAGCTGGTCGGTCGTGCCGAGCGTTTGGAACGTGCCGAAATATTCGACGTTTTGTTGATACAGGGCCGAGCCGCCGATCGTCAGCGTCTGGCCATTCAGCTGGACCTCACTCCCGGCCGTCCCGCCGAGGTAGCCGATCCGTTCGCTGTTGCCGGTCTGCGCGTCCCGTTCGCCCAGACGAAAGACCGCATTGGCCCCGCCGGTCAAGTTAACCGCCGCGTCATCGCCGATCGCATTGCCCCGTTCGGCCACGAGCGTTCCGTTCTGGACGTCGGCCTGGCCACTAAAGGTATTGTTGCCACGGAGGATCAGCATCCCGCCGCCGGTCAACGTCAGATTCCCGTCCGCGTCCGCATTGGTCGGGTCGGGTTGGGTCGCCCCACTTCCACCGCCGATCGATTCGTTGATCGTGTTTTTATTGCCCGGGGTGATATTGAAAGTGACATCGCCGCCGAGGAAGAACGCGTCGCCAATCCCGTCCCCCGCACCGGCCGTCACACCACCGGCCGCACCGCCTGTGGCCGAGTTGCCGCCCAAAATGGTCGGCGCGTTTTGCAAGGTCTGGCTGGTCGCCGCGGTATAGGTGACCGAAACCGTGGCCCCGTCCTCGATAAAGACCGCCCCACCGGCACCCAGGCCACCACCGCCGAAACCGCCGGGCCGATCGTCGATTTCCGTAACTTGATCGGCCAGCCCCAGCGGATTCGTCTGATCCTCGGGAACCGTTTGCAATCCACTTTGGTCCAGACCGACGATATTCGAGTTGATATGGGTAACCACCGTCGGCAGTTTGACCCCGCCGTTTCCGGCACCAAAACCGGCCAGACCGATGTCGGTCGGATCGATGGCACCACCGCCACCACCGCCGAAACCGCCGTCACCGCCAAGCGAGACACCACCGCCGCCACCGCCGCCGAAGCCGCCGTCGCCGCCGGTCGCCGTTTCGCTTCCGGCACCACCGCCACCGCCACCACCCCAGCCGCCGTCTCCGGCAAAGCTTCGATTGGCGTCGGAATCAACCCCGACCAGCGGTGCGCCACCACCGCCGCCTGCGCCAAAACTATTGAGGTCATTCCCAAACGACCCGGCACCGCCACCGGCGTCCATCCCGCCCGGATCGGTCGGATCATCGGCCCCGTTGCCAACGTTGCCCGGTCCGGGAGTCCGATTGAAAGCCCAACCTTCTCCGGCCTGCCCGGCCCCTTCGAGATTTCCCCGGCCGCCGCTGATCAACGTCGGATCGGCCTGGTAGGCCGCGGTCGTCGTGACATCGCCGCCATCGGCATTGATCCCGACACCACCGCCGCCGCCACCGCCGACAGCCGTCGTCAAGAGGGCCTGCCCGCCGTCGCCGCCAAGACCACCACCACCGCCAATCCCGGCCACATCTTGATACTGGCCACCGTCGCCGCCGGAGACCTGGTTATTGGTGAAAAAGACGTCGGTGATCGCGACGTTGCTGCCGCTTTTGACCAAAAGGCCCGCACCAAGCCCCGCACCGCCACCAGCGCCGACCACCCCACTCCCGCCATCGCCCCCTTGGGCCGCGCAGTTGTCGAACGTGACGTTGGTAATCGAAAACGTTTTCCCGTTGGTGTCGACAAACATACCCCGGTAAGTCCCGGCACCATTGATGGTTGCGCGTCCCGTGGGCGTATTGGTCGTGATCGCGACCTGGGCGGTCACCGGCGGTAACTCCTGGTTGAGCGTGATGTTGTTCATCAGCTGGAGCGTATCGCCATCCTCGACGTTGCCGATCGCCCGGGCCAGTTCGCCCGCCGTGCGGATTTCGAACGTGGCCGCGTGCAGCACCGATCCAGATAGTGTGGCAGCCAGCGTAACGAAGACGTTGAATAGGAATCCGGGCTTCCTTTTGTAGACCATCTCTTTTCTCCAAATTATCCGTAAGGGGCCGTCGCGCAACCACAGCCCGCGCAGAAAGCATGATACTCTTCTACTAAATGTCGACTCTGCCAATAAAAAGATCTTGTCTAATTAGGGAAAAGATTCCGATTGTCCGGATTTTGCTGGCAGCTCAATTATTCTACGCAAGAGGGGCGATTTGGCGAGAAAAGGCAAAGAAGGCTTCTGCCGCGACTGCTCCGGAAAATGAGGTAGGACCACCGGGCCGTTTTTGGTATGGTAGCCGACAGATCTTTCTTGGCAGTCGGCCGCGCGCCCTTGCCTCTTCCTTGCCTTGGGAAATGTTTTTGATGAACCGCCGATCGTTTTTCGCCGGAGGAGCCGTTTTGGGGGCGATCTTGCTTTCGCTGGGCTGTTCGGCTGCGCATCGAGGTTCGTTGACCCCGTCACTGTTCAAGAGTCGGCAATGGACCCAACGGGGCCTTTTGGCCACCGAGGCGGGCAATTGGACCGAGGCGGAAAAGCTCCTGGAAAAGGCGGTCGACGCCTGCCCGGACGATCGGGAAGCGCGGCTGCACTACGCCCAATCGCTTCGGAAAAACGGACACCCGGCCCGTGCGCTGTCTGAAATGGAAAAGCTGCTCTGCGGGACCGTGGAAGACGGGCCGTTGCATATTGAGATGGCCGAGATTTATTTCGAGTTGGGCAATCTCGATTCGGCCGCCCGCCATGCGGAACAAGGGTTGAAGCTCGATTCAAGCTCCGGCTTCGCCTGGGCCATTTCAGCCCGACTGGCGACCGCGACCGGCAAACACGAAAAGGCCCTGGCCGCCTATCAACGGGCGATCGGCCTGGACCCGGGCTGTCGAACGTGGCTGCTTGAAAT
The DNA here is from genome assembly GCA_963674475.2 of Thermoguttaceae bacterium. Lineage (GTDB taxonomy): Bacteria > Planctomycetota > Planctomycetia > Pirellulales > Thermoguttaceae > CAXXFQ01. Next base: position 94,873 of record CAXXFQ010000009.1, read on the forward strand.
TGCCGAACTCTATCGCCAACAAGGCCGCCCCCAAGAGGCGATTTCCTCGCTACACTCCTTGGCCGACACCTATTCGCTCGGCGAGGTGCCTCAGCAAATTCATTATCTCGAAGGGCTCGCCTATCAAGCGCTGAAGCGGAACGAAGAGGCAATCGAGTCCTACCAAACGGCCCTACGGGTCGGACCGCCGACGGTCGAGCTTTGTTGCCGATTGGCCGAGCTTCAGATCGGCACGGGCCACTACGATGCGGCCCATCAAGCGCTCCAACAGGCCCTGGCCATCAACCCACGGCACAAACCGACTCAGGCCCTTCTCAACCAACTGGAAACCGCCCGCACCACGGGCCCCTCCCGTTTTTAAAGGGCCGATTTCCGATACCCGCCTCCCCGCTTTATCGAATCAACGCGACCGTTTCCTTTTTTTGAGCTCCTTGGTTGCCCACACCGAAAGCTTCTCGCGGAAGATTTTCGCGTTGTGGCGAATGTCGACCGGGAACGCACGGTGGAAGAGGAACGTCTCGATCGGTTGGGTCGTTTCAAACTGTCGGCCGATCTCGCGCAAGGCGTCGCGAAACGCCGCTTCGGCTTCGACGCCTTCGGGAAAACACTCCGGCAACGGCTCGACACAGAGGACCGGTTTCTGACCGCCCGGCCGACCGACGCCAACCAGGGCAGTTCGAAAGACGTCCGGGTGCGTGTTAAAAATCGCCTCGCACGGAACCGGGAACCTCGGCCCGTCAGCCTCGAGCACCCGATGGGCCACGCGGCCGCAGAACCAGAACCGGTCCTGCTCGTCCAAATACCCGGCATCGCCAATCCGGTGCCAAAATCGGGGCATCCCGTTTTCGGCCGCACTCGGGTCGACGTTTGACGCCAGGTCGGCGATTTTCGAGCGGGCGTCGGCCTCGGGCCGATTGAGATACCCGCGTGTCACGACAGGACCGCGGACGATCAGCTCGCCGATGTGGCCCGGCTCAAGCGGTGTGGCTTGCTCAATCGACCGGATCGGTCCGTCGACGATCTCGATCACGCGCCAGTCTATCCCGCCGAACCGGTGCCCGACACAGGTCCCGTAGCCTTGGCGAGTCTTTTCAGCCGTTTCATGAAGCACCTCGCGTGACGAGATCGACGCGACGGGCAACGACTCGGTCGCACCGTAGGGCGTGTGCATATCGCCGTCGGGATGGATATGGTCGGCCATCCGTTTGAGGACTTCCGGCGCCAGCGGCGCGCCCGAAGAGAGGACCCGCCGAACCGTCTCGAGCCGGATCCCTTTCGCTTCGCAGTACCGGCCGACCCGGTTCCAGACGGCCGGAGAACCGAACGTCTGCGTGGCCTGCCAATCGGTGACCGCCTCGACGATCTTTGCCGGATCGACGGTCGCCGGTCGCGAGGTGTCCATGTCGGGGATGACCGACGTGACACCGATCGCACTGTTGAACAGGCCAAAAAACGGAAAACAGGGGACGTCAACCTCGCCGGGTCGGATGTCGAAAAAGTCGCGGATCTCGGTCGCCTGCCGCTCGAACGTCCGATGGCAGTAATGGACCCCTTTCGGCGGACCGGTGCTGCCGGTGGTGAAGATGATCGCCGCCGGATCGTCGCCCGCCGTCGGCGCGAGAACGGTGCCCTGATGCCCACGGCGTCGGAACTGGCCGATCGTCTTGCCGCCCCAGAACCAGCGACGTCCTAGCGTCACGTTGTAACGGGCCTTCGGGAACCGGTGCCGCAACAAAACTCGAACCGCATGGACCGACGGGAGTGCGAGAAAACCTTCCGGCTGGGCCTCGGCCAGACAGTCGATCATTCGCCGGGCGCCCATCCCCGGATCGATCAGCACGGTAACCATCCCGGCCTTCAACAGGGCGAAGACCGACGAGATGAAATCGACACCCGGACGGACCAGCAAAACCAGCCGGGTCCCGCGCGGCACGCCCCAATCCAACAACCCCTGGGCGATCCGGTCGCTGTCCTGGTCCAGCTCGCCGAACGTGACTTGGCGATAGCGGCGTCGGCCCTGGGCGTCGTAATCCAACGGTTCGGCCACCGCGATCGCGTCGGGGTTTTCGCGAGCGTATTCGATCAGACGGGCCGCGACATTGACCGTCTCGTTCGGGTGCTTGGGGTCCTCGTTCACGGAAAGGGGCTTCTCCTGATTTTCAAAATGGGGCGTCTCTTTTTCTCTTCTTGGATCGACAACGGCTTGCCCCCTTTCGCGGGCTTTTGCGGGCTAATGCGAATGATCGTGCCCGAGCATCTCCTCGCTGGCCATGACCAGTTCCCCTTGAAAGACCCCTTTGAGTCCCTTGAGTTCGGCCGCCAGTTGTTGTATCTCCAGCGAAGGGCCGCGTAGGACAATCACCTCAAGACATAGCGCGTGGGTCAAGTGGGCATGGAGGGTCGAGAGGATCAGTTCCGTATGCCGATGTTGAATATCGCTGAGCTGGTCGCGCAGGTTGCTTTTATGGTGATCGAAGACCAAGGTCAGCGTTCCGGCCACTTCCGTGTCGGTTTTTTCCCATGCCTGTTCGGCCAGCTTGCCATGGATCAGCTGTCGGACCGCTTCGCTTCGAGTGGCGATTTTTTGCGATTCGCAATAGGTGTCGAACCGTTTGAGGAGGTCTTCTTCGACCGAGACGGAAAAACGGACGATTTCGGACATGGCGGGTTCTCTAGGGAAAAAGGGAAAAGGAAACCGATCGACGTCTTTTTCTTCACAAAGCGTCTTGCCGAGGCGGGTGGCGCCTGAAGAAAAAACGGTGGCAAACGTAGCACAGGGGAAAAGGCGTATTCTCACCCTCCTACGACCTCTTATCGTATCGTTTCGGGCCGATTTTGAGAAGGGTCGGAAACGGAAACGGTCTGACGAGGTCAAAGTGAGTCGGCCAAAAAAACAAGCCGACCCCTTTTCGAAAGAAAGAGGTCGGCTCGGGAAATTGCGTTTTCAGGAAAAGATCGGGATAAAACGGACTATCCGGCCTTTCCTTTTTCTCGGGCGGTTAGTCCCACCACCATTGGCCTTTGGCCAGCTCGAGCTTGATCTGGTTCCGCAGGGCGTCGACTTGACCCTTCTCGTCTTCGAGCAGGTTTTGCGAGTCCAACGCGCGGGTCGCTTCGATCTGGACACCGCCACCGATCGGCGTCATCAGTCGGTTCCCCTTCCATTTGGCCGTCACGGCCGAGGCGACCTTTTTGGGCTCCTGATAGGTTTCGACCGCGAACTGCGATTCGTCGCCCAAAAGGCCCAAGTTCCAGTCGGCCTTGCCGTAGAAATCTTGCTCTTGAATGTAAGCAGCCGCCACGGTCATGTCGATCAGGTTTCGCAGCTCGGCGAAGACCGGCGAGACATCGGCCAGCTCGGAATACTTTTTCGTGAAGCTCATGACAAACGCGTCACTGGCCCGGTTGCCACTGTTGGCCGTGCGACGTTGGCCATCGGCAGCCACCATCTCGTTGGCCCCGACCAGCTTGACCCCGTCGCCGACCATCTCCATCGCCTGCCCGTCGTCACTGGTGCGGACACACTGATAGTCGGGAACGAAGAACCATCGCTGCAAGGCGTTTCGCGCGACCCGGTTCGGGTTGGCCCGATCGACGAAGCTGACCAGACGGATCGGCGGTCGTTCCAGACCGATGCCGATCAGTTTCATCCGATAGTCGGCCTCGACCAGGATCTGGGCGAAGTGGGTCTTCGACGAGACCCCTTGGATCGAGATATCTTGGGGCCCGAGGCTCTCTTGCAGACCGGCCACAATCGTATCGGTCTGGTCGGGAGTGATCACTTGGCCGACGTTGACCAGAAACTGTTGCATCGCGGCCAACCCTTCGGGGGTCGGGTCGATCGAACAGCCGACCAACGAGGTTTCACTGCCGCTGGGCGGGAACGCACGAAGGGCCACGACCAGGTCTTGCAACTGGAGGGTCGGTCTTCCGTTCTTCATGCCGACGACGCGTCCGGTCGGATCGGTCATCCAACCTTCTGCCGGACCGGCCACGACGATGTCGCCCGTTTCGGGATAGAAGAAGACGTAGCGAATTCGCTGAATTCCGGCCAGATAACGCATCTCGTCGGTCGGGACGCCCTGACGTTGTTTCAGTTCGGCTTCCAACCGATTGAGCGAAATTTTTCGCAACCGGCTGAACGAGGCAAGATCCGGACTCAACGCCATTCGGGCCGCCTGGCGACGTTCACTGGTCAACTGCCCGGTCGGATCGTCGATGACCCGTTTGTGCAACACCCCGTCGGCGTCGACCGCGATACCGGCCATTTGACTTTGCGCTTCTGCGGCGCTGGGCAACAAGACCATGGCGGTCAAAAGAACCAACAAACTACCAAAAGCTTGCAAACGCATCTGCTACTTCTCCATCTGTGTCCGTGACGCCCCCTTTTTGCGGCGAACGGGTCGATCGATACTTGTACCGCACAACCCGTTCGCACGAAAAGGGCGAAAAAAGATGACTTAAGGGTGGCTTCACCAATTGATCTCGAAACCGACAAGAAAACCTGCTTGCCGCGCAATGGGTTACTCGTCAGTCACGATAGCCGTAACATGCATTCTAATTAGGCAAGCTAGGCAACGCAAACAGTTAACGCAAAGGAGATGCGGAATCGGCCAAAATTTCTCCGCCGATGGGCAATTCTGGAACCAATTTTGACGATTAGCGTAGACCGACGGCTAAATTGGGGGGTAATGCAGTCCGTAGATCGGCCCAAATTTCCCCTTGAGATGTTTTAGTAGGGGCTCGTGCGAAAGAGGCGCTCCGGTGACTCGCTGGACCAAATTCTCGGCGAAATAGCGCTGGCCGTGTCGGTGAATCTTTTCGTAGAGCCAGTCCCGAAGCGGCTCGAACTGTCCCTCCTCGAACGATTCGTCCCACGGCCCCAGATCGGCGGCCGCCTGTTCGAAAAATTGAGACGCGTACAGATTCCCCAGCGCGTACGTCGGGAAATAGCCGACCAGCCCGGCGCTCCAGTGAACATCTTGCAAAACCCCTTCGGCGTCGCCCGACGGCTCGATTCCCAGATACTGACGGTAAAGGTCGTTCCAGGCGCCCGGCAGATCGGCCACCGAAAGCTGTTCGTCCAACAGGGCCAACTCCAGTTCGAAGCGGATCATGATATGCAGGTTGTAGGTCGCCTCGTCCGCCTCGACACGGATCAGCGACGGCTTGACCGTGTTGATCGCCTGATAAAACCGTTCCAAGGGCACGTCGTGCAACGATTCGTGAAAGATGCCTTGCACCCGCGGGTAGAAACCGCGCCAAAAGGCCAGGCTACGTCCGACCAGATTTTCCCAAAGCCGCGACTGCGATTCGTGAATCCCCAGCGAGACACTCGTCCCCAGCGGCAAGCCGAACAGTTCGGTCGGCAATCCCTGTTCATACAAAGCATGCCCCCCTTCGTGAAGGACACTGAAGAGGGCCGAGGGAAGAAACTGCTCGTCGTACCGGGTCGAGATCCGACAGTCCTCCGCCCCCAGTTCGGCACACATGGGGTGGGTCGTCTCGTCGATTCGGCCCCGATCGAAATCGAACCCGATCCGGACGGCCAATTCCCGCGCCAGGTTTTTCTGCCGGTCGATCGGATAAGCCCGCTCGAGCATCGACGTGTCGGGCCGCACCTTACTTTCGGCGATCTCGGCAAGGAAAGGGACCAACTCGTCGCGCAAGCCGCCCAACACGGTACGAATCTCGGCGGTGGTCATCTCCGGTTCGTAGTCGTCCAACAGCGCATCGTAGCGACACTCGTCGTAGCCGAGCGCGTCGGCCTCCTCCCGTTTCAGTGCGAAGACCTTTTCCAGCACCGGCGCAAACGAGTCAAAATCATCCTCGGCACGGGCCCGGTCCCACTGGCTTTGTCCCAAGACGGCCGTTCGGGCCAACTCCTCGACCAGTCGCGCGGGCAGTTTGGTCTTTTTGTCGTAATCCCGTTTGAGTCGCTTGAGCGTCACGGCCGGGTCGCTCTCGGGCGCCTCGGTCACCTCGGAGCTTGCCAGAAGTTCGTCGATCTGCTCGCCCAACTTCGGATCGGTCCGCTTTTGATGGACCATGCCGGCCAAAAGAGTGATCTGCTCGGCCCGGTATTCGGCCCCTCCCGGCGGCATCCGGGTCCGCTCGTCCCAGCTCAACACACTGGTGGTCGAGTCCAAAAGGGCCGCCTCGCGGAGATAACGGCAGACCGATTCATATTTGGTTTCGAAAGAGGCGTTGGCCATTTTTTCACTTCTCCCTACTCGTCGAGAAAACGACTGGTTCGAGATGGTTTTAGATCGAGGAGGACACCGTCCGTCATGTACAGAACGATTCTTCCAAACTATACCACAAGACGACCGCTTCTCTGAGGGCAGAAAAATGTCCTCGAAACCGAACGTGTTGGCTTTTCGCAACACGGGTGTGGACTTGGAAGGCCCTTTCTTTTCCAAAAAGATCGACCGAGCGGCATAAACGGCTGGAAAACTTCTGATGGAAGTCCTTTTCTAGGGGGACATTACGGATCGATCGGAAAACGTCTCTTCTTGATCCATTTCCAAAGGCACGCCGTTTGCTCTTTCTTAGAGCGAACCGAGCACACGAGGCAACCGAGCAAGGGGCGATTCATGTATCAGGTCCACGAAGTCAACCAGATCGAGCAACTCGAAACGTACCGGATGGTCTGGAATAGCCTGTTCCAGGAGACTCGCGAGGGGACCTTTTTCCATTCGTACGAATGGTTCTTCAACTACTGGAACCACTTCGGCGAAGGAAAACAAATGCGTGTCTTGGTCGTCTCCTGCGAAGAAAAGGTGATCGGGATTCTTCCGCTGGTGGTCGTGACCGAATCGACCCGTGCCGGGCGCGTCCGGACGTTGACCTACCCGTTGTCCGACTGGGGAACCTTCTACGGCCCGATCGGCTCGAACCCGACCGCCACGCTGCAAATCGGGATGAAGCATATCGCCGAGACGCCGCGCGATTGGGACTTGCTGGACCTGCGCTGGGTCGACCAGGACGGAACCGACCGGGGACGAACCGAGCAAGCGATGACCGCGGCCCATTTCGCTCCCCATGCCCAACCGTGGAACCAGACGGCCGTCGTCGAGTTGAACGGCGACTGGGACACCTACTGGAAGAACCGGACCAAAAAGTGGCGGGCCAATGTCCGACGGAGTCGACGGCGACTCGAAGAGCTGGGAACCGTTCGATTCGTTCGCTATCGCCCCAAGGGAGCCATCGAAGGGGACGGCGATCCGCGTTGGGATCTGTTCGACGACATGATCACGGTTGCCAAGATGAGCTGGCAGTCCGATTCGACCACCGGAACGACGATCTGCGACGAAGAAGTCTATCACTTCCTTCGCGACACCCACGCAGCGGCCGCCCGGACCGGCAAGCTCGACCTCAACATCCTCTACCTGAACGATCGACCGGTCGCCTTTACCTACAACTACGCTCACGACGGACAGGTCTACGGCCTTCGAACCGGCTTCGATCCGGAACTGGCCGAGGTCAGCCCCGGAAAAGTCCTCCTTTCGTTCCTTATCCAAGACAGCTTCGACCGGGGAGATAAGGTTTTCGACATGGGGGTCGGCCTGTTCAAATACAAGCGGGAATGGGCCACCGCCTATCCGGTCAGTTATCGATACACCTTCTTTCCCTGGACCGATTTCAAGTCGCAACTGCTTCGGGCCAAACGCTGGTATCAGGTCAAACGGCTCGGCCACGGTTATCTGCCGGGGGCCAAACAATGGGGGATCGGCCTTGGGTAAACAGACAAGCCGCCCGTCTATGCGGGTCATCCCGGTTAGGTAGACGCGGTAATTTTTCATAAGGGCTCGAGTCGGGCCGTGCCGAAGAGAAATACAGTGAACTGGACCACTGAGATTCCCCTGGCTTTCATCCCCCCGGCAAACGAGGAATTTTTACCCATGACGAACTTGAACAAACGGTCGCTGGTTTTGGTCGTGGACGACGAACCGGAAGTCTTGGGCGAGGTGGCCGCCACCTTGAATCAAGCCGGGTACGAGTGCCATTGTTGCGGAACCGCCCAAGACGCCCAGGAGTTCACCGAAGGGTCGACCCCCGATCTGATCATCTCCGACATCAATCTCAACGGCCACAGCGGCCTGAAGATGTGCGAGGCGATCAAGGAGAACCCTCGCCTGGCCGACGTCCCGATCATGTTCCTCTCCGGCGCCCAGATCCCCGACATCATCCGACGCTCCCACGCCGTCGGCGGAACTTACTACCTCCGCAAGCCGTTCGACCCGAGCGTCCTGCTGGAACTGGTCGACAAGGCCCTCTGGCTTCCGCATCTGGTCCACAGCCACGTGTAACGGTTCCCTTTGGAAACCTTTTACTCAGTCGGTCCGCCCGAGAATCGCTTTGCGCGTGCGTCGCTCCCCCCCTGGTCTCTCGTAAGACCATCCGGCGGGATTCTTCCCCCCCTTCTTGCCGCCTCTTTCAAAACGGTTTCTTTTCCCCTGCGGACCGTTTATAATTTGAAGAGTGGATCGTCCGATCGGTTCTTATTGTAAACACGGGACCGATCTTGGCGCCCGTCTCGATTTTTTCCCGCCGCTTTCTCCCCGAAGGTTTTTTATGTTGCCCCTCTCCCGGACGTATCTCCCGTCCTTTTCCCGTTTGGTTCGAGCGTCCGTTTGTTCTGCTCTTTTCGTCTTGCTCTCTTTGGGAATTGGCCCATTGGTCACGCGAAGCGAAGCGGCATCACCCGTCTTGGAAACAGACCTCTGTGTGGTCGGCGGCGGCAGCGGCGGTTTTGCCACGGCACTCTCGGCGGCCCGAGCGGGGGCCAACGTGATCGTGGTCGAACGAGAACCGGTCCTCGGCGGGACCAGTACCCAGGCGTTGGTCAGCAATTGGGAACCGGGCCCCGGGTGTGAATTCGCCCGCGAGCTGTTCGACCGACTCCAAAAAATCCCCGGCGCGATCGGCGTGACCCGGGACCAGAATCCGGGTCATAAGAAGGGGCCTTTCGGACTGTTTCTTTCCGATGCAAATCTGACCTACGACCAGTCGCTCCGCCGCTCAGGCGTGCCCCATGCCCGGTTCCACAGCGTCGCGTTCAACCCCCAGGCGATGGCACGCACGATGCAAGCGATGCTCGAAGAGACCGGTCGGGTCACCCTGTTGCTGAACACGAGTTTTGTCGAAGCCGACGCGGTCGACGCCCAAGACGCCGACGGTCAACCAAAGCGAAAAGTCGACACGATCGAAGTCGAAGATCGCCAAGGCAAGCGGCAAACGATCCGGGCCAAGATCTTTGTCGACGCGACCGGCTGCGTGGCCCTTTGTCGAAAACTCGGTTGCGAGACGATGCTCGGCGCCGAGGCCCGAAGCCGTTTCGACGAACCGTCGGCCCCCGAAAAGCCGCAAAAGGTGCTCAACGCGATCTCACTCTGCTACACGATCCGACCAAGCAAAAACCCCGTGCGTCAACCGAAGCCGGAGCCGACGCCCCGTTTTGTCCGCACGGCCCACGTCACCGGCGGGCCCGACGGGAAACTGGTCGTCAACCCGCTGCCGCTGCTTCCGGGGATCGCACTGATCGAGCAGGGTTACGACGCCTGCCTGGAGACCGGACACAAGACGATCACCGCCCATTGGAACTGGCTGCAAACTTTCGAGCCGTTCTCGGGATACGAATTCGACTCGGCCGCCGAGATGCTCGGGATTCGAGAGAGCTATCGAGTCGTGACCGAATACGTTCTGACCCAACACGACCTGCTCGACGGCATCGAACGGCAAACCCATCCGGACTTGATCGCGGTGGCCGACCATCCGTGCGACGTCCACGGCCGCGGAGGCCATCTGGCCGGTGTCAAAGGGCCCTACGGCGTCCCGTATCGATGCCTCATCCCGCGCGGCGGTTGGACCAACTTGTTGGTCGCCTGTCGAGGGGCCGGTTTTTCCAAGATCGCCGCGTCCAGTTGTCGCCTCTCGCGGACCATGATCCAACTGGGCCACGCCGCCGGAGAAGCGGCCGCCATGGCGATCGAGGACGACGTGCCGGTCGATCGAATCAACATGGACCGTTTGACCGAAAAGTTGAAGGTTAAAGAGCGTTACCCTCAAGAAAAATAGACGCAGCTGGAATGCAAGGAAAGAGGTGATATCGACCTCTATCTCAACGGGACCGGGTTGCGTTCGATGGTCAGTTCGTTCAAGCGACGCTCTCCCGATTCGGCCCACGCTTCGGCCGAGTCGGTCAATTGGTTCAAGGTCGCTTCCACTTTCTGGCGATGGGCTTCAAGACCATCACGATCGAGGTTCGATGGGATCCAAATTTCACGGTTGGTCATTGCACGAACCCGGCTATAGGGTTTCGGTACGGCGAACTGGTCCCACGCGCGGCGGAACCGCCACGGACGATCGTAGCCGAACCCCATCGCGACAATCGGCATCTGCAATTTTGAAGCCAGATAGATCGGGCCAACCGCCAGTTGGCGACGCGGGCCGCGGGGGCCGTCGGGCGTGATCGCCAGATGCAAATCGCGGCTTTTGCGGAACAGTTCACGCAGCGCCGTGACGCCGCCCCGATTGGTCGATCCGCGAACTAAATCGAAACCCATGTACTGTGCGCCATACGAAAGAATTTCGGCGTCTTGATGTCGACTCAACAGGAGCGCTATATTGCAGTGCGCTCGAAGCGAGAATGGGATAAGGAGATATTCGTGCCAAAGGACATAGATTTTTTGCCCAGTGCACTCGCGACTCCCGGGATCGACCGATGGGTCTTCATGGACAATCTTGTAATCGAGCGTGCCCATCCAGTGCCGGACCGCCGCCACGCTGAGAAGACCGCCGATTTTAAATAACAAAGGACTACGAATTTTCAATCGAGGGCCTCACAAAACAAGCTAATCCGCGACAGATGGGCAATAGGTTCAGTCATTGATACAATAGGTCCCACCAAAAACTTCAGTGGCGGGACCGGTCATAAAGACGGGGCCGTCGTCTTCGGGCCAGGAGATCGTCAGATCGCCGCCGAGCAGGTGGACCGTGATCGTCCGCTCCGTTCGGCCGGAAAGGACCCCCGCGACGCAAACGGCACACGCGCCGGTCCCGCAGGCCAACGTCTCGCCGCTGCCGCGCTCCCAAACACGCATCTTGACCTCGGTCGGCGAAACCACCTCGACAAACTCGGCGTTGATCCGGTTGGGAAAATGGGCATCGTTTTCCACCGACGGCCCGACCCCCAGGACCCAGTCGTCCGAAAGCTCGTCGACAAAAGTGACGCAGTGCGGGTTGCCCATCGAGACGCACGTGACCTTCAACTCGCGCCCGTCACCATCAAGCGGCACGTTGACAACCGGCTCGCCATCGAAGGTGGTCGGGATCTTCGCCCCGTCGAGGATCGGCCGCCCCATATTCACCCGAACCTGACGAACGACATCCTCAAGGTCGGTCCCGACGTCAAGCGAAAGGACCCCCGCGCCGGTTTCGATCTTGAGCGTCTTGTTCTTCGAAATACCATGGTCGTAGACATACTTCGCGACGCACCGGACGCCGTTTCCACACATCTCCCCTTCGGAGCCGTCGGCGTTGAACATCTGCATCCGCGCGTCGGCCACCTCCGACGGATGGATCAAGATCATCCCGTCGCCACCGATCCCGAAATGGCGGTCCGACACCTCGCGTGCCAGCGCGGCCAAATCGGTATCCAAAGTCTGATCGAACGTGCTGACGTAGACGTAGTCGTTACCCGCCCCGTGCATTTTGGTAAACCGAATTTCCGCCATGATTCTCTTGCCTTGAAGTTCAAGTTTATGTCGGCGTAATAAAGCTATTTCAAACCACTAGGCGCGTGACAGATATTCGCCGGTCCGCGTGTCGACCTTGATCACTTCGCCCTCTTTGAGGTACTCCGGCACCTGGACGATCAAACCCGTTTCGAGCGTGGCCGGTTTGGTCCGCGCGGTGGCAGAAGCCCCTTTAATGGCCGGGTCGGTCTGGGTGATTTTCAACGCGACGGCCGCCGGAAGCTGGATGCCGATCATCGCGTCGTTGTAGATCAACGCCAACAACCCTTCGAGCTCTTCCGTAATGTAACCGAACTCTTCTCCGACGTCCTCTTTGGCGATCTCGTACTGGTTGTAATCTTTTTGATCCATGAAAAAGTGGGTCGTCGGATCGGAGTACAGGTACTTGACCTCGCAACGTTGGAAGTCGGCCTCGTCGAGCGACTCACCACCACGCAACGTGATATCGACCTTCTGCTTCGCGACCAAGTTCCGTCCGCGATACTTGTAAAACGTGCTCGCCCCACGAGCCGAAGGGGACTGGACCGTGACCGTCTCAATCATACAAGGAGCGCCGTTGTACACCACAACACTCCCTCGCTTAATATCTTTCGCCAACATTTTTTGTACCGGCGTTTCCACGCCGTGGGTTAAACCCGCTCCTGTTAGTCGCTAGTACGTTTTGAAGAGAAAAACCTATGTCTCAATGGTCCTGTCAAGGGCGGCAGGGCCCGCGGCCAGACCGGCGTTTCCACGCCGAGAATCAAACCCGCTCCCGTTGGTCGCTAGTGTGCATCAAAGAAAAACACCTTTCTCTGATAGCATTGATGGATCGCTCCGGTTTTGGGTTCGTTGGTTTCCCCGAAAAAAGAGGAAAAACAAACCAAAGCGGACTTTTAATCGATCCTTTTGATAGCAACTGAGCGAAAACGGCCCCAAATCGGGGTGGAAAGTTAGAAAAAACTTGCTATCAGAATACCCGAATTGGGGCCTTACATCAAGGTCCCGGTCTGGGGGTCGACCGTGATGCCGCTGGTCAGCTCGGCCAGGGTCTCAAGAACCAACAGTAACGCGCCGGGGTCCAACACCGCATTGGGCTCCTCGTCGTCGTCCGAATCGCCCACCTCTTCAAAATGCAAGATATCGAACCGGCCGTCGTACTCCCGTAACCGTTCAGCCCGACCGGTGTCCGAGCCGGAACAGCCGAGCGATTCGATCTCCTGGGAAAACTCAATCCCATGCTCGATCACCTCCTCGCCGGAGAGGAAGCTGACGTCGATCGCCGCGAAGTTGTCTGGCGCTAAAAGGGTCATTGACTCGAAGTTCCCCTCGTCGTCGGCACGTATTTCAGTCACCTCGATCTGATCGCCGACCGTGGAGATCGCCTGACGCATCTTGTCGGCGCTCGGCCGATTCTCCAACGGGAACTGGACGAAATAGGTCTCGCGCCAACGGTATCGATTGTCTTCAAAAAGCGACATGATCGTCGTCCTTTACGGCGTTAAAAGGCGTCGCGTAACTAGTGACCCGAGCGCTCTGGGCAGGAGCCCGGTTTTTTTGAACGGTTGCCAGAAATCATGGGACCGGAACTTTCCCGAACCCTTAACCATTCCCTTTTCCCAGTTCGGCCGAACGGACCGTCGCTGCCCGGACGGTCTCGATCAGAGTCCCACGGAGTCGGCCCGCTTCAAGCGTCTCGATCCCCGCGATCGTGCTGCCGCCAGGGCTGGTCACCTGGTCCTTCAACTCGCCCGGATGTCGGCCCGTTTGCAAGACCATCTGCGCCGCGCCAAGCAACGTCTGGGCGGCCAACCGGGTCGCCGTCTGACGTGGAAGCCCCATTCGGACGCCGCCGTCGCTGAGCGCTTCGATCATCAAAAAACCGTAGGCCGGACCACAACCGGACAGACCGGTCACCGCGTCCAACAACCGTTCGTCTACCCGAAAAAAGGTTCCCGCGGCCGCCAGCAGTTTTTCGACCAGTTCGACCTCATCGTCGGTCACCTGAGAGCCCGCGCTGTAGGCCCCGGCCCCTTCACCGACCAGACAGGGAGTATTCGGCATCACGCGGATCAGTTTCGCCTGAGGCCCGAACGCCTCGGCCAATTGGGCCAACGTCACGCCGGCGGCGATCGAGATAATCAGCTTGGCGGGGTCGATTTTTCCGCCAAGCGAATCGGCCACCCCGGCGATCTGATGTGGTTTGACGGCCAGAAAAACGACGTCCGCCCGCTCGAACAGGTCGGTCGGTTCTCCAAAAACCGTCCCCCCCGTCACGGTCGAAAACCGCTCCTGAGCCTCGCGACTGATGTCGGCCGCCATGAGACGGTCCTTGGAGATTAGCCCGGCACGCAGCAGCCCGTCGGCCAACGCCGTAGCCATCTGACCGGCACCGATAAACCCCAGATTGACATCCACCATCATCCCCAATCCGCCTTTCCCCTGACAAAAAGTACCGAAAGCCCGGCCGGGACAAAACCCGCCTAAGCCGTTTCCTTCTCCGTTTTACTATTCTGACGGCCGTCTGACTAGGGTCCGTCTGAGAGAGGGGACCGTTTTTCAGTCCAGGGAGCAATAAAAAAGAGGGAAACCGATTTTTTTCAACCGGTTCCCCTCCTGTCCTATTTGATACGCTTGACGCAGAAAATTAACCCAACTTGCTCATCCCGGGCAAGAAGGTCGGGTAGTTACCGTTTTCGTCCGGCACGACCGGCGGCTTGGCGTCCAAGGAAAATTCCTTGGGGGTCATGTCCCAGTTCGAGGCCAATCCCTCTTCCCAGGTCCACCGCTTGCCGGTGTAACAGGCCATCGAGCCGAGGATCGTCCACATCGAACTCTGGCAAAGGGTCTTCCCATCGTAGACCGGCTCACCTTTGCGGACCGATTCGGCCAGGACAAACTGTTCCTCGTCGTACATGTTGCGCGGCATCTTGTCGCGGAACTTCCACTTCAGTTTGCCCGCGCGATCGGTAATCGTCATCTTCGTCAGGTTACAATTTCCTTCGGTTCCGAAGATGTGGTCGGTCGTACTGTTGTAGCAACCGAGAATCGTTCGAGTGTTGCCGTAGACGCGTCGCCCATCGGCCATCTCGAAGATCATTCCGTGGTGGTCGAACAGGTCGCCGTACTGCGGCGCGGTGTGGACCTGGCGTCCGCCCATGCCCCAAACGGTCGCCGGGGTCTGCTCGCCCAGCGCCCAGGCCGCCTTGTCGATGCTGTGAATCAACGACTGGCCAGGGCCGTCACCCGAGAGCCAATTGAAGTGGTACCAGTTGCGGACCTGGTATTCCATTTCCGACTCTTTTTTACTGAAATCGCGAGCTCCATAGTCGCGAATCGTGCCGCGGAGGTAGTTTTCCTCGATCGCCACGATATCGCCAATCGCCCCTTCTTGGATCTTGGCCATCACCTGCTGGACCCCCGTGTGGTAACGCCAGCAGAGCCCGGCGACCAGGCTCAAGCCCTTCTTCTTGGCCTCCTCGCACCAGGTCATCGCATGTCGCAATCCGGGCGGATCGACGGCGACCGGTTTCTCGGCGAACATATGCTTGCCCGCCTTGACGGCCATCTCGATATGCTTCGGGCGGAAAACCGGCGGGGCACAAAGCAGGACGATATCGACATCGCTGTTGATCAGTTCGTCCTGATAGCCGAACTTGACGAAACACTTCTCGTCCGGCACCTGGACCTGTTCGGGGTATGCCTTCTTGAGTCGCTCACGGGCCCCTTTGACCTTATCCTCGAACGCGTCGGCCATGGCGACCAGCTTGACGTGCTTCCCGGCGTTGAGGATGTTGGTCGCCGCTCCGCTGCCACGTCCGCCGCAGCCGACCAGGCCGACACGGACTTCCTCTTTTCCGGCGGCATGCACCGCGGGGGCGGCCAAGGACCCGGCCATCGCCGAACCGACTACCAGACCGGACGTTTTCAAAAAGGTTCGACGGGACGGAGTTTTCGACTGGTCGGAGGAGTTGAAAGTCGATTTCGACATAAAAAATTCTCCTGAGGCAAATAAGGAAGGATCATTGAAAAAAGGAAGGGAACGGAAGCCGCTCGTTTCACTGGACGACAAAACCATCTTAACAAAAACGGTTCGAAGGCCGCCACACAAGGACTTCCTTGAATCGTCGAATACGTCATTATTATAAAGATCCAGACGGAAAAGCACAACGAAAACCCCTCGATCGATGGGGAGAAGCGAAAAAATCGTCCGATTTCCGACAAAAAAAGGCCCGTACGAAAAGGGCCTTACAGAAAGGCCTTATAAAAGGGCCGCCATGGAAAAAGGCCCGCTTTCCGGTCCCTTGCCAAAAATCGCTTGACAAAAAAACCGGAAAACGGGCCACCACGATGAAGGAAACGATCGAGAGTGATGAAAAACGTTAGCGTTGGGTCGCGACCGGACGCTGGACGTTGTTTTGTTGACGGGCGAACTGCAACGCGGCCGCCAAGACCGGGTCCTGTGCCGAACCATTATTGGAGCTGGGCACCTGGCCGTCGATCGGGCGAGCCGTCCGATGAACCTGGATGTCCGGCTCGACACCAACGAGACTGAACGGACGCCCCTCGGGTGAGTAGAACTTGGCCGTCGTCAGACGCATCCCGGCCCCCCCTTCAGCCAACGGGAAGATCCCTTGGACCGACCCTTTGCCATAGCTGCGGTCACCGATCAGCGTACCCCGGTGATGGTCGCGGATCGCTCCGGCGAGGATCTCGGCCGCACTGGCGCTTTCCTGGTCGATCAGTATAATCAGCGGGACATGCCAAGTGCCGCTCTGGCGTGCCGTGTAATGGAACCCCTCGCCACTGTCGCGGCCGCGGGTCGAAACGATGACCCCACCCTCGACGAACCGGTCAGCCACCTCGACGGCGGTCAGTAAAAGGCCGCCCGGGTTGCCGCGAAGGTCGATGATCAAACCCTTGCGCATCCCCTGTTGATGAAGCCGCCAAAGGGCCTCGTCCAGGTCGCGCGAGGTGGTCTTTTGAAAACAGCTCAGATGCAGGTAGGCGATCCCTTGGTCCGGATCGACGATCTTCGCCTGATTGATACTAGGCACTTCGACCCGTCGGCGTCGGGCGGCGATCTCACGCGGTTCTTGACCGGCGGCGACAAGGGTCAATCGAACGGTGCTTCCCGCCTCCCCTTGCAAGAGCGAGGCCGCCTCGTCGGTTGTCATGTTGAGGACCGATTTTCCGTCGACCGCGACGATCTGATCGAAACGCCGGACCCCGGCCGCTTCAGCCGGACTGCCCGTAATCACCCGGACGATGGTCAGACGGCCCCCATCCATTTTCAGCTCGATTCCCAGTCCGACAAAGTTCCCTTCGATTTGAGAGTAGACGTCGGCCAATTGATCGGGTGTCAGGAAAGCGGAATACGGGTCAAGCGAGTTGACCGCGCCGCAACAGAATTCCATAATCGTCGCGACCTGCGGAAGTCCCAGATGCTGCTTGCCGTAGTCGGCCACCCAGCGAACGAGTTCACCGGTCTGTTGGCGATTCTGAACGACCCGACTCCCGATCGACCGTCGGACGGCGTGTCGCCACTGGTTGATCCGTTCCGGCTCGACCCCGACAAGGTTCTTCTCCAAAAAGGCCGGAGTCGCCAGGGCGGCGTCCAGATGGTTCAGGCCATGTTCGAGGAGCTCTTTCCAATGGGGCGAATCGACGTGATGGGACTGGATTTTATGGAGAATCTCGTCGTAAATCTGCAACGACCGGTTTTCAGTAAGCGAGTCGAGGCTCCGTTGAAAACTCGAGTCGCGATAACGGCGTCTCAGGTCGAAATTGATTCGGCAGTAATCGAAGCGACGGCGAAGGCTGTCGACTTCGGGATGCGCCCGCATCGCCTTTTCGTAATGCGCCAGCGCCTCGCCCCAGCGATCCTCCAGTTCGAGCGACTTCCCCTGCTGCAAGAGATCGCCCAGCACCGAGGGATCCATCGGCTTCGAAGAAACCGCTCGGCCTGAATAGACCGCCTCGTCGGGGATAGTGACCTGAGGTGCCGCCGCAGGGGAAACGAGCCGAATTGACGGTTCAACGGCAAAACTGGGGCTCAAGAAGAAAATCAACGAAAGAATCGCCGAAAGTGACACGATTCGCGTCACTTTTTTTAACCGGACCTTGCCGGTCGACCAGATCGTGCCGGTCGGGCGAGCGAGTGAAAGCGATAGCCTCATGGAGTCGTCCGTCAGTTTATAGTGCGTCCTGCTAACGGGACCGCCGGGCTTTCACTCCATTGCGGAGAGGGCGGGGTGAACGAGCGGTCCGTCTTTTTGTTCCTACGAACGGAAGTCGCCTGGTAAAAGGCCGATTCCATCCGTAACTACCATGGCCTCATCTAGAATATAAGACACGTTTTTGGTACGGTCAAAAAAACAAAAAGGTTTTCTTCTCCATTAACCGACACGACCCGGCCAAGGCAACCCCCCCCGCGCCGATGGTACCGATCAGCCGTGAGCTCGCGTAAAATTCCAGCGGCACGGATTACGCCACGTGGACGTAAATATACTGGCTATTCCGGCTCGAACCGCTTTGTGAAAAAGGCGTTACGGCGTTCAAACCGATCGTACCGCTTGCGTCACGTGTAAGCCGTTTGAGGGCGGGACCGGGAATTCCCCGAAAAGAGGTCCCCTTTTATTGAAAAAAAACGCCCCCCGTCCTTTCTGAGCCAAGCGTATTTAAGCTATTGTCTAGTAAGAGGTTGCGTCTTTCTTCTGTGAAAAAATTCGGAAAACGTCAACTTTACGTGCAAGATCGTGTCCCTTGCGGAAACCACTCTTATGTCCATGGGAAGAACAGAACCGCCCGATCCGTCGAAGAAGTTGGCTCCCGAAGAGCAGGCTTCCCGCGTCGCCGACGCAAATGAATCGGCCCCGACTGGTCAGTCAAACCCGACTGACGAATCGGCCCCGATCGACTGGTCTGCCGCTCTGAAAGAACATGACCGTTGGCTGCGAACGATCGTCTACACTCGCGTGGGTGAGGCCGAAGCGGTTGACGAGGTGATGCAAGAGGTGTCGATCGCCGCCGTGGCCCAAAAGGCACCGATCCAAGACCCGACAAAAGTGGCCCCTTGGTTGTATCGCCTGGCGGTGACCCAGTCGCTGTTGTACCGGCGGAAGATCGGACGGCGAAAAAAGCTGACCGACCGATACGCCCAACGAAAACAGCCGACGGAAGCCGATCACCGCGAAGTCGACCCGTTGGGTTGGCTCTTGGCCGACGAACGACGACGGCTCATACGAACCGCCCTCGGACGACTGCCGAAAAAGGATGCCGAAATCCTTTTGCTCAAATACACCGAAGATTGGAGCTACCGCGATTTGGTCGAACATCTGGGCATCAGCGAAAGTGCCGTCGAAGCCCGTTTGCATCGAGCCAGACAAAAATTGCGGAAAGAACTAACCGCCTTGGAAGTGGTGGAAACGCAACGATGAACTCGAAAAAACAACCTCCCAATAACGAAACGCTTCCCCCGGCCGACGATCAGTCCAATCAACTGTTCGACCTGCTGGCCGACGACGAGTTGGACGATACCCGACGCCGTGAATTGCTCGGTGGCCTGGACGATCGCCCGGGCGGCTGGCGTCGGTGTGCGATGGCGTTTCTCGAAGCCCAGTCCTGGCGACGCGAGATGAAGGGGTTTCTCGATGAACCGTCCCCCGAAACCGTTCCCACACTCCTCGAAAAACCCACTCCGAAAAAAAACGACACACCCCCTCCCAAGCGACGCAAGCGGTTTAACTTAAGTAATCCCCTGCTGAGCATGGCCGCCAGTTTCCTCCTGGCAATCGGTCTGACCTCCTTGATTCAAGACATGCGACACGGCGGCGGGCCGGTGATCGGCGGGTCAGGCAGCCAGTTCGCCAGCGTCGTCGATCAAGGTGCCCAGCAAGCGGGAATCTCCCCGCTGGGGTTCTCGATCGAACCGCACAAGGACGTGCAACTCGTTCGGATCAACGGTCGGGCTCCGTCCGGCAAACCCCAGTCGGTCCGTCTTCCGGCAATCGCCCAAGATCGACTCGACCACAGTTGGCTCAAGACGATGCCCTCGGCCATCCCGGCCGAACTGGTCCAACAGTATCAACAAGCGGGGCACGAGGTTCAAACGTCGCGTCAGCTACTGCCGATCCGACTGAGTGACGGTCGCAAACTGGTCATCCCGGTCGACCAACTCGACGTCCACTACACGAGCTTGCCCGCCTACCAATGAAAAAAGTGGGGCGTCCGACGAAACGCTCAAAATGAATAAAGAATCCAGTCACAAAAACCAAAAGGAGCATGGCATGCAAACGAAACATCGCATGTTTGCCCATCTGGCCGCCGGTCTCCTTCTGATCGGGGCCTCCGTCGGCCTGGTCGACGAGTCGGTCGGCCAAGATCCGACCAAGGAAGATTCGCCCGGCCGGTTGGTCCAACTCAAAGCGCCTTCGGCCAATCTGCCACAGGCCCAACCCCAAGCAAAAGCCACGGCGCCCATCGCGTACTGGATCGGGGTTAAATGCATGGGACCCTTGCCCAGCGTCTTGCAAACCCATCTGAATTTACCCGAAAACCAAGGGCTTTTGGTCGTCGACGTGGTGCCGAACAGTCCGGCCGCTACGGCGGGAATCAAGATCGACGATATCCTACTGACCATCGACGATCGACCGCTCGAATCGGTCCTGAATCTGGTCGACGCCGTGAAACAGTCCGGCGATCAGAAAGCGATGAAACTCGGCCTGTTGCGAGAGGGGAAGATGCAGTCGGTCGATCTGACCCCCGCCCGGCGGCCTGCCGAGATGGCCGGAGGACGACCGTTTGCAGGGCAGCCGCAAGACCACGACCCGATCCAACAGTGGTTCGAACAGATGCACCCCGGCCTCGGCGGGAAACCGCCGATGCGACTGCGGTTCTTCCATCCCGGCACGATCCTCCCGCCGGGGACGACAACCCAACCGGTCCTGCCGGAGTCGCTCTCCATCAGCATTACTCGTGAAGGAAAAAAACCGGCCAAGATCGTCGTCAAACAGAACGAAAATCAGTGGGAGCTGACCGAAAACGATCTCGACCAACTGCCCAAAGAAATCCGACCCCATGTCGAGCGGATGCTCCACGGCACGGTTGTCGAATCGATGCCCCAGTTCGATTTCCTCCCCAGCGCGAAACCGCGCGGGGCCTTGAAACCTAAATCACCCACGGCGACTCGTCCGTCGATCGACTGGCTACGCGAACATCTGCGACGGATGGATCAGCAAATGGACCAGATGCGAGACTGGGTCGAGAAGCTCGAAAAAGAGCCGGCCCAGCCGGAATTGAAGAAAAACAAATAAGAAACAAAAACAGAGCGATTGCGCAGCAATCTCGCTCCAAAAAGTTTTTGAAGGGGAGCTTGAGGGGAAGCCATTTCCAAAATGTTTCCCCTCATTCGAAAAAACTGGTGGCGGCAACGCCGTCACTCCTCTTTACTTCTCGTCTTGCCTCAACCCAACGCGTTTTCTCCTCCGATAAGCGGGTGGCCGTTCTTCCACAGACGGTCGCCCGCTTTTCTCATACCGGCGTTTCCACGCCGCACATAAAACCCGCTCCCGTTGGTCGCTGGTGTCTTTTGAAGAGAATGACCTTCCCGCTTAGATGGCCCAGTGGAGGGCGACTAGGAGCCGCGGCCAGACCGGCGTTTCCGCACCGACACATTAAACCCGCTCCCGGCGGCTAGGAGCCGCGGCCGGACTGGCGTTTCCACGCCATTGATTAAACCCGCTCCCGTTGGTCGCTAGTGCGTTTTGAAGAGAATGACCTCTCGCTTAGATGGCCCAGTGGAGGGCGACTAGGAGCCGCGGCCAGACCGGCGTTTCCGCACCGACACATTAAACCCGCTCCCGGCGGCTAGGAGCCGCGGCCGGACTGGCGTTTCCACGCCATTGATTAAACCCGCTCCCGTTGGTCGCTAGTGCGTTTTGAAGAGAATGACCTCTCGCTTAGATGGCCCAATGGAGAGCGGTTAGGAGCCGCGACCGGACCGGTTTAGATAGGTAATCTTTTGACCGGTCTTTCGACTGGTGTAGAAAGAAAAAAACCGTCTACGAAAGGTCGACGTTTTTTCGTTCATTAAAGCTGCTTAATGTCTTCTTCGCCGACCGAAAGTCGACGGATCGCGGTCGCCTTGCCTGTTTCCGGATCGACATCGACCAGGGTGCCGTTGAGCCGAACGTCTCCGGTGGCCACCTCGAAATAGTTTGGACGGAAGGTGCGAACCTTTTCCACCACCCGGTCGATCCGACGCCCCAAAATACTCTCGTGGGGCCCGGTCATGCCAACGTCGCACTGGAAGGCAGTCCCGCTGGGAAAGATCTGCTCGTCGGCCGTCGCCACGTGGGTGTGGGTACCCAAAACGGCCGAAACCCGCCCGTCTAAATAACGGCCCAACGCCTGCATGTCGCTGGTCGCCTCGGCGTGGAAATCAATCAGAATCGTTTTGACCTCGGGTGGAATCAATTGGAGCACCCGGTCGGCCGCATGAAAGGGACAGTCGACCGGCGTCATGAACACGCGGCCTTGCAAAGCGATGACCGCCACCTGCGCACCCCCGCGAATCGATAAAACGGTCCAACCCTTGCCCGGCGCTTCGGACGGATAGTTGGCCGGACGAACGATCCGCTTTTGCGTCGTGAGAATCGGAAAGATCTCGCGACGTCGATAACAATGGTCGCCCAGGGTAATACAGTCGACTCCCGCTTCGGTCAATTCGTGATAATGGGCCGGAGTCAGCCCCGACCCGGCGGCCGCGTTCTCCGCGTTGACCGCAACAAAATCGATCCCCTCGGCCGCGCGGAGCTTGACCATCGACTCGATCACGATCTTTCGTCCCGGCTTGCCCACCACATCACCAACCAAAAGGAGTCGCACGAACCAAATTCCTTTCTACGTTTACCCAAAGATGAGGGGAAGCGAAATAGATCATTTTGTCAATCACCGAAAGCAAAAAACAACACCCGATGCGGAAACGCCAACCCAAAAAGTTTTTGGAAGGGATTTTAGCAGCCTGTTGAAAAACGGGCTGTTACTCAAAGTGAGAAAACGCCAATCCAAAACACCCCGCCAAGCCGCCCTCCACTAGACCATTTTTAACAAGGCCATTCTCTTCAAAACGCGCCAGCGACCAACGGGAGCGGGTTTATACAATGGCGTGGAAACGCCAGTCCGGCCGCGGCTCCTATCCGCCGACCAACGGGAGCGGGTTTTAGGCCTGGGTGCGGGAGCACCGGTCTAAAAAACGCCGGTCCAAAATCAGCGGGCCAGTTCGGTGTGACGGGTTTCGCGGAGGACCGTCACTTTGATTTCGCCGGGGTAGGTGAGTCGTTTTTCGAAGTCCCGCGCGATATCGCGACAAATCTTTGCCGCCGACTCGTCGGAGGTCTCGGTGGCATTGACCATGACCCGCAACTCGCGTCCGGCCTGAATGGCAAACGCCTGATCGACGCCGTGAAAACTCGAGGCGATCGATTCGAGCTCTTCCATCCGCCTGATGTAATGCTCGAGCGTCTCGCGTCGGGCGCCCGGTCGGGACGCGCTACAGGCGTCGGCCGCCGCGACAATGACCGTGTACGGATTGTCGAGGTTCAAATCCTCGTGGTGCCCTGCCGCCGCTTGGATGACTTCCTTCGGTTCACCGTAGCGTTTTAACAGATCGGCACCGATCTTCGGGTGACCGCCTTCCGCCTCGTGGTCGGCCGCCTTGCCGATGTCGTGCAGCAAACCACATCGTCGGGCCAGCTTGCCGTCGAGGCCCAATTCGTCGGCCAGCATCCCGGCGACAAACGCGACTTCGATCGAGTGACGCAAGACGTTTTGGCTATAGCTGGTTCGGAACTGGAGTCGCCCCAAGAGATAGACAATCCGTTCGTGCAATCCGTGGACGTCGGCTTCCTGATAGGCCTGCTCGCCCAACTTCTGGATATGTCGTTCCATCTCGCTGGTGGTTTCGGCAACAATCTCCTCGATCCGAGACGGGTGAATTCGACCGTCGGCGATCAGTTTATTCAGAGAAAGCCGGGCCGCCTCGCGACGGATCATATCGAACGCGCTGACGATAACCACGCCCGGCGTATCGTCGATGATAACGTCGACTCCGGTCGCCTTTTCGAACGCCCGGATATTGCGTCCTTCGCGTCCGATAATACGGCCCTTCATCTCGTCGTTGGGGATATCGACCGTGCTGGTGGTCGTTTCGGCCGTATGGGCGGCAGCGAATCGCTGAATGGCCGTTAAGAGGATCTCGCGAGATTTGTCCTCGCACGTCTCGTTAACCTGTTTCTCATGCTTGACGATCAACGAACCGGCCTCGTGGGTCAGTTCGGTCTCCAAGTCACCCAAAAGCCGCTCGGTCGCTTCCTCATGATTCAAGCCGCTGAGTTCGTGCAACGTTTGACGCTGCAGGTCCAACAACTTGGTCAGTTCCTCTTTGCGGTGGGTCGTCTCTTGAATCCGTTCGGTCAGCTTTCGCTGGGTGTTCTCGACGATCTTCTCTTGCTTTTGAAGCTGCTCGGCCTGTTTTTCCAAGGCATCTTGGCGTTTATCGAGAATCCGCTCGCGCTCGTGCAGTTCCTGCCGGAGCTTTCGCAGTTCCTGCTCCCCTTCGGCCTTCTGTTGGATCGCCAATTCCTTGAGCTCAAGCTCAACTTCCCGTTGACGATTTTTAATTTCCTGCTCGGCCCGACTTCGAATTTCGCTCGCTTCCCGCTCGGCGTCCTTGAGGACCAACCGATCGAGACCTTTGACGATAAGAAAAGTCATGACCGCGGCCAACACGGCAGTGACAATAATGGCAATAGCGATGTTCACGTGTATGATCCTCACCTGGGCTTCGGACGAAGCGGCTTGGGCCCGGGCGGGAGCGGCCAGAAAGAAAACCTGCCGATCCGTCGGGCGCGGCTGCGTCACGGGTTTGCCTTTTACGCTTGCGACAAGCAGACCGCCAAAAAATCCACCCCGGCCCGGTTTCCTCGTTACAGAAACCGAGTCGAGTCGGACGGTTTTCGGACGTTCGCTCAGAGCACTTTCAAAGTGCGTATGGCGATTCTCAACGGGACGGCAAAGAAATCCTCGGTTTGCACCTGGACAATCCGAAAATCAGTTTCGGTCTCTGCCGTCTTCCGCAAGGAAAACGCTATCATACGCCTTGAAATCGCTCCGAAAATTTCGAGAGGGTCGCTCAATTCCAATCGCTGGAACGGAGTCGCCGCGCACGAAGCTGGAGAGGGCAGTTCTTCCACGTCGAAGTATTCATCTCGGATCGAACGGACCGTCTTCGAGACGAATCGGTCGAAGCCGAAGCAACACGTGCCGGACACCAGGCATAGGCCCATTGGCGTCGAAAACCACCAAACGTAAGCAAAGCAAGGCTTTGATGCAATCGTTCCTCGATCGAGGACCAAACCGGTTGGGAGTAAACCATTCGAAAACAGCCCGGCCGCGGACGGCTCGACGTTGCCTTCGTTGCGAAACGTCCGACCATCCCCGCCGCACGCGCGACAATCGACCGAAGTCGAATCCCGGCGAAATGCGAAAGCACGATCCGACTCGCCATGGCGGGCAAGCGGACGATGCCGTGGGTTAAGATGGTCAAAATCGTTTGAACAGCGGCTAACACCCTGTACATAATACTAATCGGTTCTTGATCTAAGGACGGTTGTTTCTGCCAAGTAAGTTGCTACCAAATCAATCCAGTCGCAAACGAAAACTCCGACGACACTCCGGCATTTGCCTTTTCGACGTTTGCCGGCCACTCATCGCACTAAGGGTTTACGTTAGAAACGGCGTGCCGGTTTGTCTCTTTGACGAGTTTCTCCGACTGCGGTGATCCTCACTTGAATCGGTACTGGTTTTGAGCCGCCACTTGGCACACGCACGAAAAGATCGTGGCAGTACCAAAAAAACCAGCTCATCGAGAACCATTGATCCAGGCTCGGCATCCATGCGGCCCGTCGCAAAGAGAAGAGGCCGCCGTTTCGGGGCCCTTTTTTTCGAGAAAAGTCGGTATCATCCGCGGCTTCGCCAAACGGCTTCACCCGGGGGATGAACAGACCTTCCCAAAGAAAGACCTTACTGCAATGGTACCAAGAATCTGGTAAACTGCAACCGGTCTTTTCCTTTTCCCCCAGACCAAAAACGAAAGACCACCAAAATATAAGGATTACTGACGCCTGAGCGAATAGGGACTTAGGGAGATTTAAACAAGGTCTTCCGACTGAACCGCCCAGGATTCGCTCCGAATCCCCCCATAATTAGCGAGTTTTAAAAAAAAGAAAAGCGGCTAGACACTTTCGCCTTGCCGTACGCAAAGGCAAATTACTAACCCTTTTTGTGAATAGATTTAGCGTTTTCCCCATCGATTCGACCAGTGGCGCTTAAGAATTTTTGAAATCCGCTACAATCTTTTGTCTATCCGGTCGCCCCTCTGAAGTCGGGTGATAGGGGACCTTTTCCTTTACCCTTCATAAAAAAACCTTCATTTCCCATGTCAACTGCCGCTTATTTCGAAAACGCCCTTGCCCAAACGTGGTCGCCGGAGGCCTGGTCCGAGGTGACCGTCCTGGTGGCCGTCTCCGGGGGGGCCGACAGCGTGGCCCTGTTGCGAGGATTGGCCGCCTTGAAAACCGGCGGGCGGGGGCGACTCGTCGTGGCTCATTTCAACCACCATCTCCGAGGCCGCGCGGCCGAGGAAGACGCCCGGTTCGTCGAGCAGTTATGCGTCCGGCTCGGTCTGCCGTACGAAATCGGTCACGCAAGCACCGATCTGGACGAAACCCATCCGGGCGAAGGACTCGAAGCGGCCGCCCGACGTGCCCGATATGCCTTTCTCGAAAAGACGGCCGAGCGGTTTGGGGCCCGCTATCTGGTCACGGCCCACACGGCCGATGATCAGGTCGAAACGATTCTCCACCGCATCCTCCGCGGCACGGGGATTCGGGGTCTGGCCGGAATCGCGCGAACTCGCCCCTTGAACCGGGCGACGACCCTCTTGCGTCCGCTGCTGGAATTCCCGCGTCGAACCTTGCTGGCCTATTTGGAAGAAATCGACCAACCATTTCGCACCGACTTATCCAACGGGGATTGCCGTTTCACCCGCAACCGGATCCGCCACGAGTTGTTGCCCTACCTCAAGGAGAACTACGGCCACGCGGTACCCGAAGCCCTGTTACGCCTGGGCCGTTTGGCCGACGAGGTCGAGACGGTCGTCGACCATCTGGTCGATCGGCTTTGGGAAGAAGCGGTCCTCTCGACTTCAGAAAAAGAGGTCCGAATCGCGATCGGTCCGTTAATCAGCGAGCCGGTCTATTTGATCCGCGCCTTGATTTTGCAAGCATGGAAAACCCAAGGGTGGCCGCTTCGAGCAATGGGATTCGAGCAGTGGGATCAGTTGGCACAGATGGTTCTAAACCACGAGCCGACAAAGGTCATCTTTCCCGGCGCCGTATCAGCGAACCGGCAAGAGGGCCGATTGGTTTTGTATCGCGAACTTCAAAATTGAATCCGCGTGTCTAAAAAAGAAAAGCGTGGCGAAATAAGAAATATCAAAAAGGGGGGAGGGAGGGTTGCGATCCCGTCTTTTTTCTTCTTTTATTTTTTGCCGCACGCTTTTAGATAGTTCGGATTATCGGCCTGTCCGGTGATCTCGTACAAAAAACGGCTCGGGACGGTCGGCCGCGCTTTGCCCCATTTTTTGCGAGTCAGGGCCAACGTCAACGTCAAACGGCGCTGGGCCCGCGTCAGCCCGACATAGCCGAGGCGCCGTTCCTCGTCGATCGCCGTTCCCTCGTCGGCAATCGACTTCTTGTGCGGCAGCAGCCCTTCCTCCATCCCGACGAGAAAGACGGCCGGAAACTCCAACCCTTTCGCGCTGTGCAGCGTCATCAGGACGACGGCGTCGTTTTGCAACTTCGATTCCTTGTTGTCACCCAAGTCCCGATCCGAGATGGCCAACTCCTGAACGAAGCCGAAAAGGGACGGGTCCTTTTCACGCCCCAAATACCGGTCGACCGACCCGACCAGATCCTCGACCCCCTGCCAACGACTTTCAACATCGGTCGCATTGGGATAAAGGCGGATCATCTCGTCCTTGTAACCAATCTGATCCACCAACGTGCCGATCGTTTTTCCAAGCCGGGCCGTCTGTCGACTTTCCCCACGAAATTGGCCGATCATCTGCGTAAAATGATTGAGCGTGCCAACCGCCTTGTCCGAAAGTCCGCCGACCTTGTCCGGCCTTTTGAGTACTTCCCAAAACGGTATTTCGCGTTCCATCGCCTCTTGGCGGAGCCGACGAATGGTCGTCTGACCGATCCCCCGGTGCGGCGTGTTAATAATCCGCAACAACGAGACCTCGTCTTTCGGATTCACCAGGACCTTCAGGTAGGCCAGGATATCGCGGGTTTCCTTCCGATCGAAAAACGATTGGCCTCCCAACAAGACATAGGGAACCTTGGCCCGACGCAGTTCTTCTTCGAACGCGCGCGGCTGGTCGTTGGTCCGATAAAGGATCGCGAAATCGCTCGGCCGGTTCCGTTTGGCCAAGACCTGTTGCTCGATCTCCCGGACGACGAACTTGGCCTCGTCTTCCTCGTTCTGAAGCTGGACAATCCGTGGTGCCGGGCCATCGACGGTCGCGACGAGCCGTTTGGGGTGACGCAACTTATTGAACGCGATCAGCCGATTCGACCATTCGATGATCGGTTTCGTACTCCGATAGTTGGTCATCAGCCGGACCACCTTCGCGTCGGGCCAGTCCTGCTTGAACCGCAGGATGTGCGTCACCTCGGCGCCCCGCCAGCCGTAGATCGATTGATCGTCATCGCCCACGACGCACAGGTTGCGATGCTCGGCCGCCAGTGCCTTGACGATCTTATACTGATTGCCGTTGGTGTCTTGATACTCGTCGATCAGCAAGTGGTCGAACCGGGCCGCCTCTTCACGTCGGACATCGGGGAACCGGTCGAACAGCTTGCCGGTGACGCCCAACAGGTCGTCGAAATCGACCGCACCGACCGTTTTGAGCATCCCTTGATATCGTTTATACGCGATCGCCCCGAGATGTTCTTTGTCGGAACCGGCCTGCATGATCGCCCGCCGCGGATCGATCCCGGCCGTCTTCCAACTGCCGATCATCGCGATCAGATCGCCCGGCCGCAACGAGGTGCCCGCCTTGATTTCACGCAACGCCGAACGGGCCAGACTCTCTTGGTCGCCCCGGTCGTAGATGGCAAATTGGTTCGGGTAGCCCAGATGATGGATCTGTCGACGCAGTACGCGGACGCACAGGGAGTGGAACGTCGAGATTTCCGGCCGGGCGTCTTGCTTTCGTTTTTTTCCAAGAAGCTCGCTGGCCCGTGCTTGCATTTCGCGGGCCGCCTTGTTGGTAAACGTGACGGCCAGAATCCGGTCGGGGGCCGTGCCGTGTCGGATCAGGTTGACGATCCGGTGCATGACGACGCGCGTTTTCCCGGTTCCGGCACCGGCCAAGACGAGCAGGGGACCGGAGCGGGTTTCGACGGCTTCGTGTTGGGCCGGATTAAGCGACATGGCAACCAAAAAAAGGAGAAACAAAAACACAAACAAAACAAAAAGCAAGAAAAAGAAAAAACAAAAAGAGGGATTGCAAAGCAAGCCCGGTCCAAAAAGTTTTTGGAAAGGAGTTTGAGGAAAACCTATTTTCAAAATGGTTTTCCTCATTCCAAAAAAACACAGGTGACGGCCCCGGCCGTCACACCTTTTTCGTTAGATAACCAATCCCCCCTCCATCGTCCTCCACCACTTCACAATACCCCGAACCGTCCGCTTGAAAAAACACAACAACGAATTGCCCGCCAAACAATATCAAAACAAGGTTCTGCCACCAGCGTGAAAAAATAAGCGTTCTCGCTTTGATACGCGTCAAGAAGAAAAAAGGAGCGACAGCCTACGGCCGTCGCCAGTATTTTTGGCATGAGGGGAAACATTTTGAAAATTGTTTCCCCACATACTCCCCTTCAAAAACTTTTTGGACCGGGCTTGCTTTGCAATCCCTCTTTTTCTCTTCTTGTTTTCTTTTTCGTTTGGTTTTTATTTTCTCTCTTTACTCTTCGGCTGCCGCACGCAACCACGGCCTCAACGTCGGCTCGTACGAATGAATCTCATCGTCCTCAAAGAAAATCCCAATCTCCCGCACCGCCGATTCCGGCCCGTCGGACGCGTGGACCAAGTTCATCTGACGACTCGAACTGAAATCGCCCCGGATCGTTCCGGCCAAGGCGTTGAGCCCATTGGTCGCGCCGACCATGTCGCGGACCACGCGGATCGCCTCAAGTCCTTCGACGACCATCGCAATCAGCGGACCGCCAGTGATAAATTTCTCAAGCTCCGGGTACCAATCCTTTTCGACGTGCTCGGCGTAGTGCCGTTGGGCCAACTCGGGCGTGACCCGCATCAGTTTCATCGCGATCAGGTTGAGGCCTTTATCCTCCAGGCGGGCGATCACCCGACCCAACAGCCGACGTTGCACACAATCCGGTTTGAGAAGAACGAGCGTTTGTTCCATGGTGAGTTATCCAATTTCTTGCTTTTAAAAAGATCGATTCAATAGCGAAACTTATCGGCCGACAGTGAAACCCGAGATTGTAAAAAAAACGGGCCCTTTTCTCAACAGACGCCCGGCCTGTTTTTTGGCGTCGCCTGAGCCAGACATCCCCCCACTGCCAAACGAAAAGACCCATGAAACCCCCTGTAAACCGAAGGTTTACTCCACCAGAGAATGGAAAAGTGGCCTTTTCTTCAAAAAAATAAGTCTTCGCTTTTTCATTCTCACAGGCTACCTCGTTTCCAAAGGTAGACTCATTTTACCGTATAAAAACGAAAAAAGCGGGAAAAACCCTTTTGAAGGATTCCCCCCGCTTTCTGTCCAGTCGTTGGATATTTCCTCTTAGAGCGGCCGATTTGGGTCGCGGAAATTGTCATCGGTTTGACTGGTGATGTCGTAACGACTTCGCTGATCCGGATCTGATTTGCCCGAACCGGATTTGGAAGAAGGACGACTTCGAAACAGCTTTTGAAGCCCGGCCCGTTCGAGCAACGATTTCTGGAAGATCTGGCTCTCATACTCGTCGGCAGGCGGCGGGCCCGTTGCGCCAAGCTCCTGCGGCGAGTAGACCACCCGATACTTGTGCTTGGCGACCGAAAGAACGTCGCCCGGATCGAGCCGTTTTTCGGTCACCCGTTGGTCGTTCACCTTCACTCCGTTTCGACTACCCCGATCTTGAACAAACCAGTAGCCCGACTGGACATACAACTGACAATGTTGACCAGAGACATTACTGAAGCGAAGCACGATATCGCAGCTTTCACGTCTTCCGATCGAAAGATCCTGTTTCATAAGGGGTATGGAATCCCCTCCTCCGAGGGGAGCTAATTCTCCGTACATGGTCGCCTCTTGTCTCCGGTAACCAAAATATCTATGGTAGGTGGGATGAACTAATGTGTGGGGGGGAGAGAGATCGGGGGGTCGAGTTGTCCTTCTCCTCGCCGACACGACTTTCCTTAAGTCGCTATAATGCCCATATTAACATGGGGCCGCCGTAAAATAAAGCTGGGGGAAGCTCCCCCCCGGATTTTCTTATTTTAGACAGGTTTTCCTTTGACGTCAACGAATTTGCGCCCAAGCGGTCCTGAACCGAGCTGGAAAGCGGCCGGTCTGCGTTATAACCGGTTCGGTTTCTTTCTGAAACAAAAGTTTGGCGCGCGGGTCTGGAAGGTAAGCGTCGACGCCGGCTTGGGTTGCCCGAATCGGGACGGAACGATCTCGACCGGCGGATGCCGCTTCTGCAACGCGACCAGTTTCAGCCCGAGTCGTCGTCAGCGTGACGACAAAGGACCCCGACTCCGCTCGATCGGGGAACAGCTCGATCTGGGAATGCGCAACCTGAAACTCCGATATCCGGCCGATCACTTTTTGGCCTATTTCCAACCGGAAACCAACACCTACGGCCCCGTCGCGCAGTTGGAAAAGTTGTACCGCGAGGCAACCGAACACCCGTCGATCGTGGGACTTGCCGTCGGAACCCGCCCCGACTGCGTTCCGACCGAGGTGGCCGATCTGCTTGCCGAGATGAACCGGTCGACTTGGGTCAGTGTCGAACTGGGGCTTCAGACGATACACAACCGGACGTTGGACTGGCTCGAGCGGGGACACCGGGTCGAGGCGTTTTACGAAGCGTTCGCCCGACTGAAAAAGCGGGGACTGCACGTCGGGGTCCATCTGATCTTCGGTCTGCCCGGGGAAACCCACGCCGATCGGCTCGAGACGATCGACCGGTTGGCCACTCTCGGAGTCGACACGGTCAAATTCCACCATCTGTATGCCGTTCATGGGACCCGATTGGCCGACGACTACCGGGCCGGACGGGTCGAGTTGCCCGCGCGGGACGAGTATGTCGATTGGGTCGTCGAGGCGATCCAGCGGCTCCCGGCCCATTGCACAATCGACCGGCTCTCGGGCGACGCCCCGGCGGAATATCTGGTCGCGCCCGACTGGTCGCTCAAAAAAGGGGCGGTCCGGGCCCAGATCGAAGCCGAACTCCAACGTCGCAACCTCTGGCAAGGCAGCTGCTTGGGGCAATAAACGGTCCTTGAGGTCGGCCTTCCGCCGTCGAATCGACGGGAAAATCGACCTTGACGCCGGTCGGCCGATTTTGGTATTCCAACGCCGTTTGTCGGATGAAAAAAGGGGAAAGTCCTTTTCTCATAGGGTACCAAAAGGCGTCAGGCGATTTCGATGCGAACCATCCTTGGACTTCTATTGACGATAGCAACGCTGGGAGTTGCCACCGGGCAGAACATCCAGATTCCGCCGCCCGCGACGCCGCCCATTGGCACGCCGTCTGTCGGCACGCCGTCCGTAGGCACGCCGTTTTCTCCCGCCGAGGCGCCGGTGATACCCGGCCCGCTTGCCTCTCCGGCAACGACGCAACCGATCATGCCCCCCGGGCCGACGTGGGACCCCTACGCACCGCCCGGCACGTTGCCTCCGCCGCCGCTGATTCCCGACAGCGCGTTCGCCACGGCACCGATCATCGGAACCGGCGCGGTGGCCATCCCAATGCAACGATTCTTGAGCGAGTTGCGACTGGACTATTATTACCTGGCCTCACGAGGCAGTAAAAAGTTTGGCGTCAACACGCTCGACCTGAGCGCGACTTTCGCGTTCCCCTTTTTGTGGAACCCGGAAACGCCCATCAAGGTAACGCCCGGCTTTACCTTCAATTGGTGGGAAGGCCCCACCGGCTCCGGGATACCGAACGGCACGATTCTCGATTACCTCCCGCCGCGGGTCTACGACGCCTACCTGAGTACCGGCTGGACGCCCCAGCTCAACAGCTACATCGGCGGCGACCTGGGCGTGACGGTCGGGGTCTATTCCGATATGCGCAAGGTGAGTACCGAATCAATCCGGGTCACCGGCCACGGACTTTTTATCCTGTCGATCAACGACAAGTTCCAGGTCAAGGCCGGGATGGCCTACTATGATCGGGTCCGTGTGAAAATCATGCCGGCAGGTGGCGTCGTCTGGAGTCCCAACGCCGATACGCGGTTCGACATCCTCTTCCCCAACCCGATGATCGCCCGTCGCTTGATCTCGACCGGCACGGCCGAATGGTGGCTTTATTGTCGTGGGGAATACGGCGGCGGCTCTTGGTTTGTTGCCCCTTCGGGCGGACCGGGCGATGCCGAAATGATCGACTACAACGATATCAGAATATCCCTCGGGTTGGAATGCAATCGGGAAAACCGGCTCAGCGGCATGGTCGAGCTGGGCATCTCCTGTGCGCGTGAGTTGATCGCCAAAGAAACCTGGACCGTGTACCATCCGAGTACCACCCTGTTTATCCGGGCCGGGCTGGTCTACTGATCCGCGCTGCATGAACCGAAACCCTTTTTTCATTGCCCTTTGTCATTCGGTGAAAATCGCCCGCAATTGCCCGCAATCGCGCGCCTTGCGACCATTGAATCAAGTTCGTCAGATCCATAAACGGCTACCCAAACGCATGACCCTGAATCGTCTTTTTCTATTGATACCCTTGCTTGCTTACACGGCTTGTCCGGCGTTCGGCTCGGAGTTGGTCCGGCTGCCGAGCGTCATGCCGCCGAGTCAACCGACCGTGCTGTTGGCGTCGAACCCGGAAACGACGGTCGAGCCGCTCCCGAATGTCTATCGAACGCTCCCGCCGCCGGAGGTTTCGGTCCAGTTGGTCGAGTCGCCCCCTTCGCCGAACCAAACAACCGTCACGCTTGAAGACGGCCAGTCGACCGTCACGGTGAAAGAAGAGATTTGGGAACGGCCCGTCGACGCGCGAAACGGCTTTTTTCAACAGCTGAACTTCTCGGCCGCCTGGCTGCCCAGCGGTCGAGGGGCCAACGATTTCGGGTTTACCGATTTGCAACTGCGTGGCGCGTTTGTCCTGCCGTTTCCGACCCGTCGTCATCCGCTGATGCTCCGCCCGGGCTTCACGGTCCATTATCTCGACGGCCCCCAAAGCGACGACCTGCCGCCACGGCTTTACGACGCCTATTGCCAGTTTCGCTGGCTGCACAAAATCAATCCGCGTTGGACGGCCGACCTTTCGATAACGCCGACCGTCAGCAGCGACTTCGAACAAGAACAAGCCGACGCGCTTCGGTGGACCGGTCACGGCGCGGCAATGTTCGAGTGGACCGATACGTTCGACCTGGCCATGGGGGTCGCGTATCTTGATTCCGACATCATCAATATCCTCCCGTTCGTCGGCTTCATCTGGAAACCGAGTGACGACTTGGAAATTCAAGCGATGATGCCGCGACCGTCGATCGCGCGACGGATCTACTGGCACGGGGCGCTCGGCGACGAGGTGCAAGACTGGCTCTATATCGCCGGGGAACTCGGCAGCGGCAAGTGGGCTATCAAGCGACCCGAGACGGGCATCAACGATGTCATCTCCTATATCGATTACCGGCTGGTCCTCGGCCTCGAGCGACGGGCCCTGTTCCAGTTGGACTACCGGGTCGAGCTGGCCTACGTCTTCGGACGCAAGCTCGAAAGCGAAGTCGGCTTCCCCGATATCGAACCCAACGACACGCTGATGCTCCGCATTGCGACAACCTACTAGACTTTGCCTGGATTTGAAAAGTCTGTCGGGCCCTTTTCGCCGCTTGAAGCCCGACATTTTGCGTTTTTGGACACCACCTAAGTCCGGAGACACCCGCCCCCTCTTGAGATCGACGGCCCGATTCGGCGAAAGCTTTTGCGGAATCGGACCGTTTTTTTCGGCCAACACGTCGCCGGCTCGTATAATTGGATAACTGTTGAGTGGACAAAATCGGGCCCTGCTTTAGCTGAAGCCGCCACCGGTAAACAGATAACCTCCCCCTAATTAAAACCTACCCACCCGATTCGGGCCTTGCCGACGACCCACGGTTGTGGCATGCTAGAGGTTTGACTCTCTAGACATATACCCCGAATGGGGGTTTATTTAACCATATAAACCACCATATAGAAGGGTATTCGGGCCGAGGACCCGTCGGGGGGAAACAATCGGAGAAGAAAAATACCCCAATATTTTGGGTAAACCGGAGCAAACAGGATGGTTTGGGAATATAGCGAAAAAACAAAACAACTGTTCATGGACGCCATCCACGGCAAGAAGGGAACCCATTTGGGCGAAATCCCCGACCCGGACGGGATGGGCGAACACGGTTCGATCGCCTGTGGCGATGCGTTGCGTTTCACCTTTCGAGTAAAAAAACATCCGACCGACCCGACCCAAGACCGGATCGTCGACGCAAAGTACCTGACCTTTGGCTGCACCTCGGCAATCGCCTCGTCCGAAGCGCTCTGCGCGATCATCGAACACGGGAACTTCACGCCGATCGAAGCGCTGAAGATACGGAACCAGGACATTGTCGAATTCCTGGGCGGTCTGCCCGATCAAAAGATCCACTGCTCGGTCATGGGGGCCGAAGCACTCGAGTCGGCCGTCTTCAACTGGGCCCAACTTCGAGGCGTCGATCTGAACCAACTCGGGGTCGATATTCACGAAGACGAAAAGGAAGAAGGCCGGATCGTCTGTAAATGTTTCTCGCTGACCGAGCCCTATTTGAAACGGAAGATCAAAGAGCTGGGACTCAAGACGATTCCCGAAATCACCGGGGCACTGAAAGCGGGCGGCGCCTGCATGTCGTGCCATCACAAGCCGGGCGGCCTGCAAGATCTGTTGGACGAGGTCTGGGGACGCGCGGGCGTGGCGTCGGAAGCGACCACTTCGCCGTCGAAATCCGCCTTCACCATTCTCCCTTCGTTTAACGGCCCCGCGCCCAATAGCGGCCCCGCGTCCGGGCCGGTCGAAACGGCCGAACTGCCTGCGACCGGTACCCAGGAACTCTCGCCGTACCAGTTCGCCAAAAAGGTCGAAAAGGTCTTTGAAGAGTACATTCGGCCCATACTGGTCCAAGACGGCGGCGATGTCGAAATCATCGACATCAAAGGAACAATCGTCTACTGTCGGTTCCAAGGGGCCTGTGCCGGATGTCCCAGCGCGATTCAAACGATGAAAATGATGATCGAACCGCACCTGAAAGATATGGTCAACGAACATATTCGAGTGGTCGAAGTCTAAGAAGAAGACAGACCGTTTTTTCACACAAGAAACCGATGGTTCCATGAAACCAATCATCTACGCCGATAATAACGCGACGACGCGGATCGCCCCGGAAGTGTTCGAGGCGATGGTCCCGTTTCTGACCGAGAACTACTTCAACCCCAGCTCGATGTACGAAGCGGCCCGTCCGGCGGCCCACGCGATCGCCGAAGCGCGTCGAACCGTGGCCCGTCACTTAGGCGGTGTCGAGCCAGACGAAATCCTCTTCACCAGCTGTGCGACCGAGAGCAACAACATGGCGCTCTATGGGACGCTCAAGGCACTGTCTCGCCAGGCCCCCGAGCGTCGCCATATTATCACCACGGCGGTCGAACACCCGGCCGTGTTGGAGGTGGTCCAAGATCTGGCACGCGACGGCTACGAGGTCACGTTCCTGCCGGTCGACCGATCGGGCCAGATCGATATCGCCGACTATATCAAGGCCCTGCGACACGACACGGCCCTGGTCTCGATCATGCACGCCAACAACGAATCGGGCGTTCTGTTTCCGATCGACCAGCTCTCGCGAATCGCCAAGGAAACCGATCCGTCGATCCTCTTCCACACCGACGCGACCCAGACCATGAGCAAAATGCCGCTGGACCTCGTCGGCCCGCTGCGACACATCGACCTGCTTTCGTTCTCCGGCCACAAGCTCCACGCCCCCAAGGGAATCGGCACGTTATATATTCGACGGGGAACGCCCTGTCGCCCGTTTCTCGTCGGCGGTCATCAAGAGAGTGGACGCCGCGCGGGGACCGAAAACGTGGCCTTCATCGTCGGCCTGGCACGCGCTTTGGACCTGGCAGCCGAGACTCATAAGGTCGACATCCATCGGATCCGTGAATTCCGCGATCGGCTCGAAGCCAAATTGGCGCGACAGATTCCTTACCTGGAAATCAACGGGAAAGAGGCCCCGCGGATGGTCAACACGTCGAATCTGGCGTGTCACTATATCGAAGGAGAAGGAATCCTCTTCGGGTTGGACGAGGCGGGAATTTGCGCCTCCAGCGGTTCGGCCTGCACGTCCGGCTCGCTCGAGCCGTCACATGTCCTCTTGGCGATGCAGGTTCCCTTCACCGCGGTCCACGGCTCGCTCCGACTGAGTTTCAGCCGCTACACGACCCAAGCGGAAGTCGACCGGATCATCGAGGTCCTGCCGCAGGTGGTGTCCAATCTGCGTAAGATGTCTCCCTACTGGGATAACGAGAAGAACGGCCCGAGAGAAAACGTTTCGATCGAAGACCCGCGCGACGCGGCTCGAAAATAGTGCGTCGCGCAGGAGGCCGATTCGCACGCTTCACCCGATCGAAAGCTTCCCCCCGTTTCTTCCTTGCAAGAGAGACCAATTGAAAAAGAAAAAGGCGACCTGCCAAACGGACGGGTCGCCTTCTTTTTTCGTGATGATCAGGAAGGTCGGCAGCCTGTTGAAAAACGGGCCGTTAGGGCAAACCGACTTGATCCGACGGATGCCGACGAGGCGGACGCCCCGGTCCTTGCGGTCCTTCCATGCCACGGCTCCTCCGCGGCGGCCGCTTGACCTGTTGACGGGCTTTCAGGTCCTTTTGATCGTTGCGAACCACGATCGATCCGCTGGGATCCAGAAGCAAGATCTCTCCAGGCCGCGTCAGGTCTCGATTTTTCCCCGGCAGGGTCTCTCCGCCACGCATGTCGAGCACGAGCATCTCGGTCTGATAATTGACCGTTTGGCCTCCTCCACCACCGCGAGCACGTCCACGGTCGGAACGCCCACGACTTCGACCGGCTTCCGGTTCTTTTGGTTTCGGCGGAGCGAGGCTAAGACGCCCTTGCTGATCGGCCGGGATCTTTTTGTCAAACAGATTGACCATCATGCCACGCTGAACTGAGAACTCCTCGTAGATCTCTCGGCCGGTATTGACGTCCCAATGGATCGCCAAAAGATCGGCTGTCGGATCGGCATCGGCACGACGCGAGGGATTCACCTCCCTGGCCAAGAGCCGATCATCCAACGTCATCCGAACGACCTCGGACGGTTCGCTCCAGCCGGATTTGATATATTGCTTCCAGTTCTTTTCGTCCTGCATCCGCTTACGGATCTCTTGATTGACGAACTGTCCGGGAACCTGCCAGTTGGGATTGCGAAGCCAAAGCTGGACCCGATAACGATATCGCTTCCCCGGTTCGGCGTTGAAATCGAAAAACCGAAAGAGGAAATAGGGCAAAACCTTTTTCTCCTTGGCACTCGCTTCACGAGCGGCCGTTCGAGAACGATCGTTCGCTCCATTCCCTTCCAGAAAATCAAACGTGCCGCCCGTGCCGCCGGAACGGTCTGGAGTCCTGCCGTCACGCGAGACGGCCCTCCCGGAAGCGTCAAGAGCCAACCGAGGAATTTCGGGAAGATGGACTACCTCATCCCCCCACTCCCGATCGGATCGCGAAGGAAGAGGAAAGGTCAAGGTTTTGTCGTAATGAACGGAGTCAATCACGTCTCGACTCGCCGACGCTCCAAAGCCATATTTCTTTAATTGTTTCACTAACGTTCCATACGGCTTTTCCCAACGCAGGGTACTTGGATCTTGGCCTTCCTCGATCACCTCGGCCCGTTGGACCTGATAGTAGAGGAACTGGGGATAATCGGTAGGGAACCGCTTGGCCGCCTCTCGATAGCATTCGCTGAACGATTTATTGAATTTTTCGTAATTAACCAACCCGGTCAAAACCACCCATCGTTTTCCTTCTCTGGCGGCGCCCCCCCGACCAACAGCACCTCGACCAGCGGCAACCGTTCGCCCACCACCCGAGGACTCAAAAAGCCCCCGTCCGGGCGTACCGATCAATTTTTCGACCGAGTAGAGAACCGGTTCGCCCCGCTTGCTCAGGGGATTGTGAACCGGCCGATGGAAGAGCGTGAGGTATTCGTACGGCTCAACATTCAAAGGACTGCTGATCTCTTCGATCTTTTTCTTGACATCCTCGACTTTCCCTTCGATTTCGGTGGGACCGTTTTGGATAGTCTCTTCCGCGCGACGCGCCAACTGAACCAATGCGTCAGGCTCTTTATCGTATTTTTCACGCCCGATCGATTTCCAGACAAACATCAAAAAACCGATGACTACGAACGCAAAAAAGACTTTTTCACCATTATTGACGAAAAAACTCAGAATGCTTTTGGTTTCGAACTTCAATTTCATCAAGCCGTCTCCAGCCGGTTGCTTGGGAGCCTGTTTTTTATCATGGGAAAAACGGACGAAAGCGAAAAGCGATTACTCGCCGATCGCGAATTAATCTGTCGTTGCTTTCTCCTCCAAGGAAGCGTTAGAAGAGCCGTCCACGGGTTCCCCTTCTTCCGGAGTTGTTTCGTCCGACTGCTCCGAGGAGGTCTCGTCCGATTCCTCTTCTTCCGTCTCTTCCGAAGCGGCCGTCTCTTCAGCCTCCGTGGCGTTGCCCTGCTCAATAGTCGCTTCGGAAACCGCTCCGGTGGCCAATTTTTCCAAGTCGGGCGGATTGTAAATATAAATGATCCCCCGTATTTCAATTTCAACATCATTCGGACTGGCCGTCTCTTGAGCAACTCCGGAACCGCCTCCCGAACCGGCGTTATAACCGCCGACAGAACCGCCCCGTGAAGCGCCGCCTCCAAGAGCACCACTCGTACCACTGGTCCATTTAATTTCAGGAACCCCGGTGGATTGCTCCTCCGGATTGGCCAGTTCGACATGCATCGCCTTTTCCGGGCTGATTCGCAAGTGACGTACTTCGACCGGCATCGCCGAGTTGGCACATTCGACCAACAAGTCGGGAATCTTGCGCTGGTCGATTTTCAGTCTTAGCAGAATCGGCATCATCTTGAATTCGGCATACGGCTGATCTCCCGCCGGCAGCGGTGCAAGATTTTCCTCAACATAACGCTTCTCAAGATACGCCATATCGGCTTCCGAAAGCTCGACGCCATCGAGCATGCTTTCACCGCCGGCTCCCTCCGCCTCGAAATCGTCTTCTTCCCCATCGGACTGAAGGAACAAGTTGGCTCCGCGGTCCGCCGCAAAAGAAGCAGATGCCGTTTGCCCAATCTCCATTGCGCGAATCGCTTTCACCGCGGCGGCCGATTGGGTTTTTACTTCACCGTTGGTTTTTTGAATGATGGTCGCCAACGCTCTATAGACCCAGTAGTTTTCCTGGGTCAGGCGAATCTGAAGGGAACTGGGCGCACTTTCAAATTCAAATTCCGTACCGATTCGAGCGCGATCCATCCGATCCCAATCAACCACCCCAACCCAATTCGCATCCGCACTCTGTGCAGCCCCCCTCGGGGCCGGATTTCTGCCGCGACCCGAGGTCGAACTCGAAACCGTCGATTCTATGGGATTCCCGTCCTGGTCTACCTGATGACGGAAATTGACGATCTTATACA
Organism: Thermoguttaceae bacterium; assembly: GCA_963674475.2. Taxonomy (GTDB): domain Bacteria; phylum Planctomycetota; class Planctomycetia; order Pirellulales; family Thermoguttaceae; genus CAXXFQ01. The sequence goes on from CAXXFQ010000009.1 coordinate 135,681, forward strand.
GTTGCGGCAGTTCTTTTTTAATGAAGAACCAATACTCCTCACGATCGACCTGACTAATTTCATCAAACAAGCCCAACTCTTGGACTGCCATCCGAAATCGTTTACTCAACACGAGAGGCCAAGGGTTATTTTTCTTTTGATTTCGGTAAAGAAGAACCCAACCATCGAGTACTTCATGGCGTTGGGCGTCGTGAAGCTTTTTCCAATTTTCAATCCGTTTTTGATTCGGATGGTTTGAATCGCTCGACACGGAAGTCGCCTGCTTCATCGCATTTTCAATGACTTTTTTCCTCGAATCGAACTGCTTCTTCAAATCGTCCGATGCCGAGCGATACAAGAAAACGGCCAACACGAGGATCAACAAAGCGAGGATCCAAAAATGGTATTTTTTTAAAATGGCCAAAACGACTTTGACTTGTTCCATGGATCGTTTCCGAAAAAAATAAGGGACTCGCTACGTGCGAAACCTTGGTTCAATAATATGCTCGACTGATCAGACGTCAGGGTTCCACAAACCCACAAGGTGTCGTCCTAAACAAAAAAGAACTCTCTCTTATCGGGAAATTTCAGTGCGTTTTTTTCGAGGAAGAACGAGAGGAGTGAAAAGGACTCAAAATGGATCTCATTCTTCTTCACCCGATTCGTCTTCCAGTTTTTTCGTCAATCGGGCCGTCGGAGGTGTCGGCTTCCAGCCAAACTGAATCACGAAATCATACCGCCGTGCCGTGATGGTTTTTGGTTTCGCGGCTGCAGGCCGGGAAGCGGACGTCGATCCGGAGCGACGGTTACCCGACGGTTTCTGGTTCCCACTTGTTTGTAATTCCGAAAGCGAAGTGGGGTCGACGATGACTTCATCTTTCAAGGCTCCCAGGCCAATCAACACCGGGAAAGAAATCCCCAATTCTTCCATCGAAACCAGTTCGTGGGTTTTGGGATTTCCTTGTTCATCAACCGCGTTTTTATCGGCAGTCGGAAGAAGAATTCGGTGGGTGTGAAGATTTTTAAGCAAGGTCTCTCGAACGTACTCGGGCCCCATAAGCTGACCGGACGTTGGCGGGTTGTGATAATGATGTCCGGTCAATTGGATAATCCAACCAGGCTCTCCCTCCTCGGGTCCTTCGATTTCCGCTTCCTCCTCTTCCTCCGCTTCGTCTTCCTTGTCCTTTTTGGTCTTGGGAAGGTCCGGTGCCTGATAAAAACTTTCTACCCCGGACCACCACCTGGAAAAATCGCCCACTTGCTGGCACTCGATCGAAGTGACGTTGATCTCTTCCCGCGATTCAATTTTTTCAGGACGGGTTTCTTCCTCTTGACCCGTTTCAGCGTTCTTCTTGATTGGGTTGCGCGGAAGGCACTCGTTAACCGCGCGAACCATCTCCAACCAGGCGAGCCGATTGTCGACATTACCGATCAAGTGCTGTCCGATCTGAACGGTCGCGTCGAGCTCACTGAGCGCACTTTGCTCTTCCGATTTCAGATTACTCGACTTGCTGCCTACCTGTTTGCACTTCGCTTCGGCCGATTTAAACTTTTCGGCAGCCACGGTAGAAAGGGCCATCGAGGCGGTCGTAAACCCGATACCGCAGGCCAACAAAACCAGTCCGGTCGCGGCGGCCATCCACGGCTTTTTCTCGCGGATGATACGATCCCGAACCAGTTCGCCCGGAATCAAATTCGTTTTGAGCGTACTCTTGCCCTGCCCCAACGCCTGAACCGCCAGGCCGTAGCAGACGCCGAAGCTCAGATGGTTTTCCTTGAACCCGGGAGTGCCGAGGACTTCCGGACCGGCCATTTTCGCAAACGAATCGGCGCGCACCATTTCGATGCCGAGACTTTGCGAAAGATAACGCCGCAATCCGGGCATCTTCAATGCGTTGCCCAGTCCGATGATTCGCTTGATTTTGGCGTTTTTGTCAAGGCTGCTGAAATAGCCGATCGAACGCTGCAACTCGGTCAACAGATCATTGAAGACCGGCCGCATCGCCTTGAAAAGTACTTTGGGGTCTTTCGCCTTGGCGGCGTTGCATTTGATTTTTTCGGCCTTCGAAAAGGTCAGTTTCAATTCCTTCGTCAGCGCCTTGGTGAAATGGCTGCCGCCGATCGGGATATTACGCTGCCAGACTCGAAAACCGTTGGTAATCACCAGGTCGGTCGAATCGGTTCCCATCGAAAGAATGGCGGTCGATCGCGGCGGGCTATCCGGATCGTACTGGTCGGCCGACGGCATCCGGTCTTCGAGCCGATCGAACAGCAAATAGTTATAAAGGGCCAACGGAGTTAGCTGAATATAATCGACTTCGATCCCCGCCTGATTGAACGGTTCGAGACAGCGGAGCACCTGATCGCGTTTCATCGCGAAAAGGCCGATCTCGGTTTCCAGTGCAAAACCGTCTTCTTCGGTGCTGACACCCAGGCGTTGATAATCCCAAATGACGTCGTCCAGGTCGAACGGGATCTGTTGCTTCGCCTCGTATTTGACGATGTCGGGAATCTTTTTCGACTCGACCGGCGGCAACTTGATGAAACGGGCCAACCCATTTTGTCCGGGAACGCTCACGGCGACCCGATCCCCTTTAAGCGAATGACGCGAGAGAAACGTCTTCAGCGCATCCTGAACCAGTTCGACCGGATCGGCGCCCGGCTGGCTGAGAATTTTCGGATAGGCGATAAAGTCGAACGCCTCGGCGTAGACTTGGTTCGGCTCGTCGCCCACCCGGCAGCGCAACGCTTTCAGGGACGCTTGTCCGATATCGATACACCATACGGCATTACTTCTAGCCATAGAAAAGGTCCTCTATGCTCTCTGTTCCGTGAGGTCGGTGTTCCTGCCGACCAAAAAACGCTCTATCTTGCGAGTTTGGTATCCTGTCGACCAAAAAACGCTCTGTCTTGCGAGTTTGGTGTCCTGTCGACCAAAAGTCGAATCTCTTGTCGAGGCGTTTCGGGCTGCCATACCCGTGTCCTGACGCCATCACAACATGGTTGCCATCGAGGCAAGCCCCGGGGGAAGCGAGCGGTCCACCCCCCGCGCGGTGAGTACCAAATGAATCTCGATGTTGGGCTGGACAGAATGCCAAGAAAAGCAAAAAGTCACCGCCAACGCGGCTAACCTCCCCTGTTTATCAATGTTATCGTCATCCACCACCTTGTGTCAACCTAATACCCCCTTATAGAAGCAAGACCGACAAAGGTCCTATAGCCGGAAGATTCAACTAGAATGAATATAGCGAACGCAAGGGAAATACACGAAGATACCCCTCTATAGAACTAGCCGTTTGGGGCTATATTAACCTAACAGAGGGGATAAAGAGGGCCCTTCAACTTTCCTAGCCTCGTGCGGGGATCAATTTGCCCGGGTTCAGCGGTCCGCCGGGGGCAAAACTCTCTCGAATCGCCGCCTGGAGTTCCAGATCGACCGGGCCAAAAACGCGTTCCATGAAGGCGATTTTTTCGATTCCGATCCCGTGTTCGGCCGTCACACTCCCGCCAACCGCCAGGCAGGCCTCCAGAATTTCGGCCCCCGCGGCCAAGACTCGCTCGACCTGGTCCTTGTCGCGTTGGTCGAACAGGACGATCGGGTGCAGGTTCCCATCCCCCGCATGGGCCACGTTGACGATCCGAATCTGGTGCTTTTTCGAGATAGCGCGGATCTGGGCCAAAAGCTCCGGCAACCGGGTCCGCGGCACGACGCCGTCTTGGATCAGGTAACTGGGGCTCAACCGGCCGACCGCCCCGACCGCCATCTTGCGGCACTGCCAGAGCTTTTCCCGTTCGGCCTCGTCGGCCGCGTCAAGGACCTCCCGGGCCTTATGCTCGGTGCAAATCTCGACGATCCGCCGCTGTTGATCGTCCAACCCGGCCGTCGGCCCGTCAATCTCGATGACGACGATCGCCCCGGCATCCAACGGGAACCCCATCTGGAAGGCCTCTTCGACCGCGCCGACGATTCCCTGGTCCATCAGCTCCATCGCCGCCGGGATGATCCCCTCGCCGATGATCTGGCTGATCGCGCTGGTCGCGTCCTCGGCCGTCTCGAAGGTGACCCGCATCGTCCGGAAATCGGCCGGGTCACTCGTCAAACGGACCCAGACCTTCGTGATCACCGCCAACGTCCCTTCGGAACCGACCAACAGGCCGATCAGGTCCAGTTCCCCCGGATTCTCGATCGGACCAAGTACGACGATCGTGCCGTCGGCCAGAACTGCCTCGAGCCCCAGGACATGATTGAGCGTCACGCCATATTTAAGCGTATGAGGGCCCCCCGCGTTGGTCGCCACATTGCCGCCGATCGTGCTGGCCTTTTGGCTCGACGGATCGGGCGCGAAATGCCACCCGGACCCGCTCAGCGCACGGGCCAGCTCCAGATTCGCCGCGCCCGCCTCGACCAGCGCCCGACGGTTGGCCGTATCGATCTCCAGAACCCGGTTCATCCGGGTCAACATGACGACGACCCCGCCGCCGATCGGCACACACCCACCGGCCAAACTGGTCCCGGCCCCTCGGGCGATAATGGGAACCCCATGATCTCCGGCCAACTGGACCACTTCGGCAACATCTTCGACCGACCGGGGAAAGACGACCGCGTCGGGCAGACCCGTTTCGATCGTGAACCCGTCACATTCATACGGAAGCAAGTCGACCGGGTCCCAAAGGACGTTTTTTCGACCGAGAGCCGCCACAAGATCGCGAATCAGAGGCTTTTCATTACGTGTTCCGGAAGATTTCGCCATGAGCCGAGGTCCCCGTTTCAACCAAGAGGAGGCAAGTTATTCAAACGGCCCCATTATATCGAACCTCCAAAACCCTCGCAATGAACCCTTTTAAACCGGTGCTCCCGCTCCGGCACGTTGAACCCACTCCCGGCGGTCTCTGGCACGTTTTGAAAAAAATGGCTTTTTTTGATGGTCTAATAGGATGTTTCCCGACGGCGTTTTTTGACTGCTGCTACGTTCGGTCTTTTCGCCGCTGTATACAAAACGAAATTGGCTGCTAAAAAGTCGACTGACTCTAATTTCCAGAGCTTTCCAATTCCTTTTTTCCTACTGTTTCAAACCATTTACGCCATTTCTCCGCCCCACCATAGTTACCCACAACATTCTCGTGATATTGTGGAAATATGCGGGCAGAAATATGCTTTTTAGTAAGGTAATTCAAAGAAATAGATGCCGAAGCATAAAGCCAATGCGCCTGGTCTCTTTTGGCAATTTCTTCGTCTGTGGGTGTTTCTTTTAGCCAAATATTAAATGTATTTTGGAGATAATCTTCTGTTCCTTCAAGAAGGGCAATAAGGCCTTTCGCAATGGAAACTTTGGTTTTGCAATCAATCTCATAACCTGATTGGTTTGCTGCATTGAGAAAACGTGGCAGCCATTTCGAATCGTAAATACCCGCATCTTGCCAGATTGCTGCTACGGAATCCGGCAAATATAATGGCTTATATTCGGCCCAGGAAAGCATTTTTAGACGGGAAACGGCTTTTTGAAAAAAAGGGGCCTCGGGAGTTTTAGAATTTTTCTGGAGATCGTGAATCCAAATGTAAGAATCTATTCCTTCAAGACGAGCCAGAGCCCAAAGATATAAAGAAGCTGGCGAATCGTAATAACTTAAATCTTCAACAATTAGGGCGTGTTCCTGAATCCACTTTTCTAGAGGCGGTATTGCTTCTCTATGCTTACCAGCAACTAAAACCATCACTGAATATTTGGCATTCGTGTTGGCTGACAATTTCCCTTGAAAACGACACCATATTCGATGATACCAGGTTTGGGGTGGTGGAGTTCGATAATAAGCATTGCCAATGCTTTCTAGCAATTCAGATCTCTTGGATGGATCCAATTTCGATGCGTAGTCGAGCAGATATTCTCCTCCATTGTCGTCAAGGAACTTCGTCAAATCAATTAGCTGTTGGGGGGCCTTCCCATAAGAATTAATAAATAGAACTAGTAACATTAATAAAGTGAGTAAAACGACATAGCGTTCGCGAAATACAAATCTCTTTTTTCGATCTGAACTCAATGTACATTCCCCTTCGCAACGTCCTTACCAAATTCGCCCGGCGTCCCCTTATCATCAACCACTTCCGCTCCCGACGGACCAGTGGCGCATTTTGAAGAGAATAAAGAGCTGAGAGAGAAAACAAACGCCGACCTCCGTCGCGGGCGATCTTTTAATCGCGGGCGCCGAAGTTACTCTCGATGTCGCGGGCCGTGCTGCTGACGCCGAAGAAGCCGATCTGCTCGTCGGCCGGGCGAACGGTCTTCGTCCACTTGAACGTTTCGTCTTTTTTGAAGGACGCGTCCGACTTGTTCCAGCTCTGACAACCGGTCAAGGGGGCCGTGCAACCGACGCTTAAGAGAACGATCAGGACCGCTTGTCTCATTTTGAAAAATTGACCGAACATGGTTCAAACCTAAGAAATTTCCAAAGAAACGGGGGGACCTTCAGAGGACTGCCCCATTTTTTTCCGTGACGGAGTGTCGCAAAAAGGCCCACCGGTGTCCAGGCCGATTTTGTCACTTCTCTTTTCGATCAATCGCGAGTCTCAAATCTCGAAGGGCGCCCCGGTTTTACTGCCCCTGACCATCGCGGATGGTCTGATCTCGCAGTTCGGCCAGCGCGTCCTTGTAGCTCATCTGGTGCTGATCGGCGTAGGCCTGGACCTCGTCCGACGAACCGTACATGAGATTATGGTTCTCCTGCGTAAACAGATCGCCACAGCCGACCGACGTGACGAAAAGGGCTACCAGGCAAAGGAGGCGTTTCATTGCCTTGATCCTCCGTGAAAAAAATACATTAAATCGACCAACGCGGTACGATAGTCAAACCGGGCCAACTGGACAAGACCAGTTTTTCCCTAAGAGAGAAATGGCCGAAAATCCCATTTGGCTTCGCACACGCACCCCCTTTTCCCATAAACCGTTCTCGCCACCACAGCCCCCAAGAAAAAACCTCTCCCTGTCCCAATGGCAGGAAGAGGCGTTTTTAAAATTGCCAGTTATTTCGCCGGAAGACGTTTATCAGGCGATTAGATATCCAACGTGTATCCGTCGCGGTAGACCGGCTTGATGAGCGCGTCCATCCCCGGGATGTTGGTCACCTTCATATTCTTGGAGTCCCACTCGACCCGCTTGCCGTCGTTCCAAACGGCCAGATTGCCTAGCAAAACCGTTTCCGTCAGCGGACTGGCATAGTCGGGGAAGTTCGACACCGTCTTGCACTTGCCGCGGATCGCCTCGGCCCATTCGGTGACGTGGCGGTAATCCAAGTCCTCGTTTTCGGCGCCGGGCGCCCGGACAATATCGACTTCCGGCTCGGGCAGGAATTCCAATGAATCCTTCTGAATCTCTCCCAACAGGGCAAACGCATTGCTGTGCAAGGCCGGAGTGAAAAGGGTCCCCTTCTCGCAAATGATGATCGCCCCGTTTCCGGACCGGTTCCCTTTTTCGAACGCCTTTTGCCCACGCTGCTTTCGTTCCTCGCCAAACCAGTACGGTGCGGCCAGGTGAAGCATGCGGTCCTTCTCTTTGCCCGCCTTCCACATGGCAACCACAGCGCGCCAGATCTTCGTGTAAAGTCGCGGCAGACGACCACCGTCGTACCAGTTCATGGTCAAGGGGCCCCGGTCGCCCCGTTGGCCGAATTCGTACTTGATCTTCGAGCTGGCCGGGAAGCTGACCTTTTGATGACCGCTGGTCTGGGCCGTGACAGCGATGGGATCACGAAGGTCCAACCCCATAAACGGCATGTTCATGTCGTGACAGGCCATATCGCCAAGCGCGCCGGTGCCGAAATCCCAAAAGCCACGCCAGGCGAACGGGTGATAGCCGTTGGCGTAGGGCCGCTCTTTCACCGGTCCGAGCCACAGGTCCCACTTCAGGTGATCGGGGCATTTGGTCGGCTTTGGCGCCGGTCCACCTTGCGGCCAGTGCGGTCGGTTTGTCCAGACGTGGATCTCTTTGGGCTGTCCCAAATGGCCGCTGCGCAAGATGGCCGCCGCGCGACGCAGTTCGTCGCACGAAGTCCCCTGGTTGCCCATCTGGGTAACGACCCCTTTTTCGCGGGCGACTTGGCCCATCAAACGCGCTTCATAGATCGTGTGGGTCAGCGGCTTCTGACAGTAGACATGCTTGCCCATCCGCATCGCCATCAGCGCGGCCGGGGCGTGGGTATGGTCGGTCGAGCTGACGGTCACCGCGTCAATCTGGCCATCCATCTCCTGGAGCATCTCGCGAAAATCGGTGTACGCTTTCGCTTTCGGCCAGCCTTTTTGGGCCTTTTCAAGGGCCAGCGTATCAACGTCACAAAGGCCGACCATCTGGCCATTTCTCGACGCGTTGGACGTGTCGCAAGACCCCTTGCCGCCGATCCCGACACCCGCAATCCGAATCTGATCACTCGGGGCCGGTTTCTTTTCGTCGGCGCGAACCCCGGCCGCCACGAAAAAACCGAGTCCCGCCGCCGAGGTGGTCTGAAGAAATTCCCGTCGAGTCGCCCGTTTTGCCATCTTGATGCTCCTCATCTATGAAAAAATTCTGTTCTGAAAAAAGAAAAGCGGCTTCAGCGGAGAACCGGCTTGATCCTTACAAAAACCCCCTGGGAAGGACTGTAAGCACTCAACCAAACCGGTTCTCACTTGAAGCCGGAAGAAAAGTCGCGTCGCGGTTGCCGAAAAGTTTTCTTGAACCACGACGCAAAATGATTGGTTCAAGTCATTTGACCTGACCGGGGCAAAAAAATCACACGTCCAACGTGTACCCTTTGCGATAGACCGGCTTGATCATCGTTTCAAGCCCGTCGATATTTTTGACCTTCATCGCTTCGGCGTCCCACTCGACCCCTTGCCCGTCGCACCAGACGGCCAAGTTGCCGAGGATGCCCATTTCGGTCAGCGGGGCGGCATAGTCGTGGAAGTTGGAGAAGGTCGGCGAACCGGTCTTGATCCCGGCAACCCACTCGGCCACGTGGCGCTCGTTCGTGCCGTTCTTGTACTCGGTCAGCGGCGCCTTGACGAAATCGACTTCCGGCTTCGGCAAGAGATCGCACGAATCGCCCTTGATGTTGTCGAGGATGACAAACTGCTTGGCGTAGTCGTACGGCGCGAAAACGGTTCCCTTTTCAAAGACGATAATCGAACCGGTCGCCGGTCGCTTGCCTTGTTCGAACCATCTCTTCCCTTCTTTCATGGCGTCTTTCATCGTACGGCCTTCGTCCAGGCCCAAGAAGCCCAACATCGCTTCGCGCTGTTTGCCCGACTTCCAGACTCCCGTCAACGCACGCCAGATTTTCGCCTGCAGACGGGGAAGCTGACCGCCGTCGTACCAAGTCATGTTGACCGGAGCCCGGTTGCCCCGTTGGCCGAATTCGTACTTGATCTTCGAGCTGGCCGGGTAGGTTTCTTTATTGTGGCCGCTGGTGGAAGCGGTCATTTTGATCGGATCGCGCAGATCCAAAGCGGCAAACGGCATGTTCATCGTATGGCAGGCCATGTCGCCAATCGCGCCACAACCGAAGTCCCAGAATCCACGCCAAACCAACGGCTGGTAGCCATTGCCATAAGGCCGGTACGGGACCGGGCCAATCCACAGATCCCACTTCAGGTGTTCCGGACATTCGGCCGTCGCGGGACGTCCGCCCCCTTGCGGCCAAACCGGTCGGTCCGTCCAAATGTGGCATTCCTTCGCCTGCCCCAGCGCGCCCGACTTGATGATGGCGGCCGCCTTACGCAAGCCGTCGTGCGAAGAACCCTGGTTACCCATCTGGGTGGCGACCCCTTGTTCCTTGGCAACCTGGCCCATCAGACGCGCTTCGTAGATCGTGTGGGTCAGCGGCTTTTGACAATAGCAGTGCATCCCCATTCGCATCGCCTTCAACGCGGCCGGAGTGTGGGTATGGTCGGGCGTACTGACGGTAACCGCGTCAACCTTGCCTTCCATGTCGTCGAGCAACTTGCGGAAATCGGTGTACGTCTTCGCCTTCGGCCAACGCTTGTTGGCTTTATCCAAAATCAGCGTGTCGGTGTCACACAACGCGACTATTTCACCATGTCTGGATGCGTTGAACGAGTCGCTGGACCCTTTACCACCAGAACCGATTGAGGCAAAGCGAATCTTGTCGCTCGGAGCAAGCTTTTTCTCTTCACCTCGAACCCCGGCGGTCAGATAAAAGCCAATGCCGGTGGCGGCCGTCGCTTGGAGGAATTCACGCCGTGTCGCTTTATTCGCCATAGAAAAAACTCCTTGTATAGAGAAAGGGGGCCATCGGAGTGCTTCGTCAGATTTTTCCTATCGTTTCGACGCTTCTTGGAAGAAGAGGGAAGGGGAGAAAGCCGAACTTCTCTCGACGGTCCTTTCTTGAGGTAAATAAACCAGTTAGGAAATGAAAAGGAAACGAGAAACTGGCTTCCCAAACCGCCCCTCGCCAAACAAGGCCTGTCAAGACCGCTCGGAAAGGGGGAGCTTAGGAAACCAGTTCTCGGTTTATATTTCAGCAGACCGCATCAAGCGGACTGAATCCAATCGGATTTAGACGTCGAGGATGTACCCGTCGCGGTAGACCGGCTTGACCATCTCTTCGAGCCCTTCGATGTTGGTCACCTTGAGATTCTTGTAATCCCAATCGACTTTCTGACCGTCGCACCAGACGCCCAGGTTGCCCAAGAGGCACATTTCCGTGAGCGGACCGGCGTGGTTGGTGAAGTTCGAGAAGGTCTGCGAACCGGTGCGGATCGCTTGGGCCCACTCGGCCACGTGACGCGTATCGGGACCTTGCTTGCCCTGGGTGCCCGGGGCCTTGACGAAATCGGCGTCCGGAACCGGCAAGATGTCGGCCGAATTTTTCGTGACGTTATCGACGATCAAGAATTCGCTGCCGTAATCCTGCGGGGAGAAGACGGTTCCCTTTTCGCAGATGACCATGCAACCGCTCGAGGGTCGTTTGCCCTCTTCGAACGCCCGCTTGGCTCGCTTCGTTTGCTCTTCCTTCGAGCAGGCACGACCGAACAACGGCATGATCGCTTCACGATTCTTGTTCGCTTCCCACATCGAAGCCAAGGCACGCCAGGTCTTCGTGTACAAGCGAGGCAGACGTCCGCCGTCGTACCAGGTCAACGAGATCGCCGGACGATCGCCCAATTCGGCGAAGTCGAACTTGATCTTCGAGCTGGACGGGTAGGTCACCTTGTTGTGGCCACTGCTTTCGCCCGTGACGGCGATCGCGTTGGTCAGATTCAAGGCGGCGAACGGCATGTTCATCGTATGGCAGGCCATGTCGCCGAGGGCTCCGGTACCGAAGTCCCAGAATCCACGCCAAGCGAACGGGTGGTAACCGTTGGCGTAGGGACGTTCCTTCGCGGGGCCAAGCCACAGGTCCCATTTGATGTGATCCGGGCACGCGGTCGGCTTGGGAGCCGGGCCACCTTGCGGCCAGACCGGTCGGTTCGTCCAAACGTGGGAAGCCAACGGCTTGCCAAGCTTGCCCGCTTTGATGATGGCGGCCGCTTTACGCAGACCGTCGTGCGAAGAACCCTGGTTACCCATCTGAGTGGCAACGCCCTGTTCCTTGGCGACTTTCCCCATCAGACGCGCTTCGTAGATCGCGTGGGTCATCGGCTTTTGGCAGTAGACGTGCTTGCCCATTCGCATCGCCATCAGCGCGGCCGCGGTGTGGGTGTGGTCAGGCGTACTGACGGTGACCGCGTCGATCTTGTCCTGATTCTCTTCGAGCATCTTGCGGAAATCGTTGTACGCGGCAGCCTTCGGATAGGTCTTCTTGGCCCCTTCGACCCGTTGCGTATCGATGTCACAGATGGCAATCATTTCGCCGTGGGCGGCCGCGTTTCTCGAGTCGCTGGACCCTTTGCCGCCGATACCGATCGACGCGAAACGAATCTTGTCGCTCGGCGCCAGCTTCTTTTCTTCCCCTTGAACGCCGGAAGCCAGATAGAAACCGATGCCGGTGGCAGCGGTCGTCTGCATGAAATCACGTCGGGTTGGCCGATTTGCCATATCGATGCTCCTTATTCATTAATCAGAAAAAATTGGAATGCAAAAATGGTGGGACCTAATTGGAGAAGAACCAACGAGGGGTCTACAGTTAAGCCACTCTATTTTGAGTATAACGAGGGTTTACGGGTCGTGCAAGACGGGAAGTCGAGGGCATTTCTAGGGCAGTCAAGGGGGGGGATTTCACTTTCCGAGACCGCCCAACAAGCCAAATTCGCCCGAATCGCCAAAAGGGCCTGAACGGCCGAAATACGGCGTCCTCCCTTGCCTTTCTGTTACCGCAACAACGAACTATCTTGCCCGTTTATCAAAAAAAGTCCGGTTTCCCCCAAAAAAAACCGGTTCTCGTAGTCGATCGGCCGGTGTTACCGCTTGGCATGAGGCCTTTTCTCGGGCGGCCCCTTCGGGTAGGCTATGAGGGGTTCACGATCGGTTTTGCTACTTGGGTTTACGCAGTCTGTCGACTTGCGGTTCGAGAAAGATTCGGACAGCCCAAACCGACCACCAAACCGCGCCACGATCCCTATATATACCATAAAATTTTGAGGAAAAAACAAGGCGAGGGGGAACCACTAACCCTTAAGGGTTAATTTCAAGCAGGCTTTTTTAGAAGCAAGCTCCGAGAAAGAAACGGCCGACTCGAGAAAAACAAACCTTCCTTACCTTCCAACCGAAATCCATTTTTTGGGAGTGTTTTCAATGATGAAAAAATTATCCGCCCTGATTCTGCCCCTCGCCCTACTCTGGACGATCGGATGTATTCCGCCCAAGCCGGCCGAAGAAAAACCGGCCGAGAAGAAACCGGCCGCGGAAAAGAAGGCTCCGGCCGCCGAAACCAAAGCGCCCGTGGCGAAAGTCGAAGAACCCAAAGTCGATCCGGCCGTCATCCAAGAGGCGGTCGATCTGATTGACGAGCTCAGCGGGATCATCCAAAAGGACAAAGACGGCAACATCGTCGCCGTCAACATGAACAACTGCCCGACCTACAACGAAGACGTCGAAGTGATCGCCAAGTTGCCCCACGTCAAGAAGCTGGCCCTTTGGGGATTCGAAATTTCGGACGCCGCGTTGGAACATGTCAAAAAGATGCCGAAGCTGGTCGACCTGACGCTCTACAACACGAGCCTGACCAGCAAGGGGGTTGAGCAGTTGAAAGAGATGCAGAATCTCAAAAACCTCAACCTGCGTCGCAACACCCGGTTGACCAACGAAGACCTGGCCTTGTTGGCCGAAATGCCCAATGTCGTCGCGTTGCACTTGCTCTACAACAACTTCACCAACGAAGGCCTCGTCCAATTGCAAAAGATGCCCGGACTCAAGGTGCTCGACCTGCGCGGCTGCATGCAGATCAGCGACGACGGACTGAAAAATGTGGCGGCGCTCAAAAAGCTGAAGGAGCTCAAACTCCGCTCGGCGATCTCCGATGCCGGGCTGCAACACCTGCAAGAGTTGGGAGCGATGAGCACCCTGGTCCTCGAAGACATGCCGATCAGCAACGAAGGGCTTAAAAACCTGAGCAACTTGACCAATCTCAAGAAGTTGAACCTATTCCGAGTCACGAAGGTCGACGACGAAGGCTTCCAGCATCTGAGCAACCTCAAGAACCTCACCTTCTTCGGTGCCCGCGACCTGCCGATCACCGGCGAAGGGCTCAAGTACTTGAACGCCCCGAAGCTCAAGAAGATCGACCTGCGTGAGACCAACGTCAACGACGCGGGCGTGGCCAACCTGAAAAAATTCCCCGAGCTGACCGAAGTGCTGCTCTGGAACTCGAAGGTCACCGACGCGTGCATCCCGCATCTGGCCGAACTGAAGAACCTCAAGAAGGTCGACCTTTCCGGAACCGGCGTGACGACCGAGGGCGCCAAAAAACTCCAGGAAGCGCTGCCCGGCTGCACGATCCAAGGGAAATAGATCATTAATCATACGAACTAAAAAGGGATCGTTCGCGGCCGTCCGATGGGGCGCTCCGAGCGGTCCCTTTTTTTGCGAGGACATTTCCTTTTTTCGATCAAGAAGGAAAAGGAAAACGGATCATGGTATTCGAACCGCCCGAAGGTTTTGAAGACGACAAGCTGTCGGAGGCCCTGTCTCTCGACGGACTCACCGCGGCGTTCGCCCGCGCGATGGGCGACCAGGACGACGACGCAACGGAAGAAGGTGCCCCTTCCCCCGAATCAGCCGACAACCAATCGGCCATCGAAACCGACACAAGCGACGGCGGTTCGGACGAATCGACCTTCTCCGAAGAAGACGCTTTTCTGATCGAAGAACCGGATCATTCGACCAAAGAGATGCCGGTCACGCCACGAGGGATTTTGGAGGCAATGCTCTTTGTCGACAACGATGAAAATCGACCGCTCATCCCGGCCGAAGCGGCCAAGCTGATGCGAGGGGTCGAGCCGAGCGAGATCCTCGATTGGATCGCCGAGCTGAACCACGAGTATCGGGTCAACCGGCGTCCGTACGAGATCCGATCGGTCGGCGGCGGCTATCGATTGGTCTTACGCGAGACGTTCAAACCGGTCCGCGATCGATTCTATGGCAAGGTGCGCGAGTCGCGGCTTTCTCAAGCGGCCATTGACGTTTTGGCGATTGTCGCCTATCGACAACCGATCACGGCCGAGGAGATCAATCGGCTTCGGGACAAACCGAGTGGGCCCTTGTTGAATCAGTTGGTCCGTCGACGTTTATTGCGGCTGGAACGGCCCGAATCGACGCCGCGCAACCCACGTTATTGGACGACCGATCGGTTTCTGGAGATCTTTGGACTGCGCGACTTGAAAGATCTGCCGCAAGCCGAAGAGGCCGAGCCTGAGTAAACAAAGAGAGGGATTGCGAAGCAATCCCGGTCCAAAAAGTTTTTGAGGGGTGAGTTTGAGAGGGGACAATTTTCAAAATGTCCCCTCTCATTCCAAAAACACTGGTGACGGCAAAGCCGTCACTCCTCATTTCCCCCTTATCTCTACGCCATCGGCAGCGCCCACGCATAAACCAACGTCACCAAAAACCCCACCACCCCGACCAGCGCCAACACGACGGTCCAACTTCGTACCGTTTCGATCTCCGTCAAACCGCCCATCCGCGAAAAAATCCAGAACGCGCTGTCGTTCATCCACGACCCGACCATCGACCCGGCCCCGATCGAGGTGGCCAAATAGACCGGATGACACCCGAGCCACTCGGGCGTCACTCCCATTCCGGCAAACAGGGCAGACGTCGTAATCAGCGAAACGGTCGTGGAACCCTGGGCCGTTTTCATCAGCGCGGCGACCAGAAACCCGGCCGTCAGCAGCGTGAAGCCGACCCCGCCGGAAAGATCCGATCGGATCCACGGCTCGATGAGTTCCTTCAAACCGGCCTCGCGAAGCATGGCCCCGAACGCGCCTCCGGCCGCCGTGATCAGGATGATAATGCCGCCGTTGGCCAACGCCGTTTCGGAAACCTGTCCCAAGCGGCGCAGAGAAAGCCCCCGCGTCCGGGCCAAGACGGTCATCGCGATTGCGGCCGAAAACAACAGCGCCAGGTTCGGGTTACCCAACACGGCGGTCACCGAGGCGGCCGACGAATCGGGGGCAATCGAGCGAAGGATCGTGTTGGCCGAGATCAAGACGACCGGCAAGCCGATCGGCAGGACGGAGGCCCACAGCCCGGGCAGTTTTTCTTGGGGCGGCTCTTCTTCCGACTCGACCGTTTCCTCGCCGGCCACCGGACGCAATGGCAGGTCGAACCACCGGTTGAACACGCGGCACAAGAAAAGTCCGGCCACGGCTGACGGTGCGCAGACGGCCAAACCGACCACGATCATCGTGCCCAGATCGATCCCCAACGCGTCGGCCATGACCAGCGGGCCGGGCGTCGGCGGGACAAGCGTGTGGGTCAGCATCGCCCCACAGGCGATCGCCAAGAGGTAGAGTAGATAATTTTTGCCCGTCTGCTTTCGCAACGATCGGGCCAGTGGGATCAACAGGAAAAAAACCGTGTCGACAAACACGGGCACCGAGAGCAAAAAGCCGCTGCCCATCAACGCGGCCCCGGCGCGGCGTTCGCCCAAGAGACTCAAAAACGCCCGGACAATCCGATCGGCCGCACCGCTTTCGATCAGCGCCTTTCCGACCACCGCCGCCAATGCAATGACGATTCCCACCTTCCCCGCGGCCAGTCCGAACGCCTCGGCCACGCGGGTTATTTTCCCGGCCAGTTCCCCCGGCGACAAAAGGCTGACCACGATGGCCGAAATCAGAAGGGCCAGAAACGGATTCAACCGGAGCAAGACAATCAGGCCGACCACCGAGACAATACCGACAAGAAGAATGACAATCGGACTGAGCATCGGGGAATCCTTTCCGGAAAATTCAGGGGCGATTCATAGCCTACAACAGTGCCGTGCTGAAATACCGTTCGGCCCGGTCGGCGAGGATGGTAACAATGTTGCCCGGGATTCGCTTGGCCATCTGGCGAGCGGCCCAGACATTCGCACCGGAAGAGATCCCGCACAGCAGGCCGTTTTCCCGTCCCAAATGGCGGGTCGTCTCGATCGCGTCTTCGTCGGTCACCTCGATCACGTCGTCGACCAGCGAGACGTCAAGCACGCCCGGGATGAACCCGTCGCCGATCCCTTGAATCATGTGCAGGCCCGGCTCGTGTCCCAACAGGGCCGAGACGTTTTTCGGCTCGACGGCGACCACCTTGGCGTTGGGGTGATGCTCTTTGAGAAACTTGCCGACCCCTTGCAGCGTCCCGCCAGAGCCGACCCCGGCGACGAAACAGTCGACCTGGCCGCCCATCTGACGCCAAATCTCATTGGCCGTCGTCTCGTAATGGCAACGGGGATTGTCCAGGTTTTCGAACTGCTGCGGAACAAAAACGTTCGGGTCCTCGGCCGCGATCCGTTCGACCGCCCGGACCGCGCCGTCGATACTTTCTTCGTCGGGCGTGAGGATCAGTTCGGCCCCCAGAGCGAGAATGATTTTTTTCCGTTCTTCGCTCATCCCCTCGGGCATGGCGATACGAACCTGGTACCCTTTGAGCCGACCGATCATGGCGATCCCGATCCCCGTGTTGCCGCTGGTCGGTTCGCAAATAACCGTACCCGGTTTGAGATGCCCGTCTCGTTCCGCCCCTTCCAACATCGCCAGGGCGACCCGGTCCTTGACACTCCCGCCCGGATTGAGAAACTCGGCCTTCCCAAAAATATTTTCCCCTTTGAGCTGGATCAACGGCGTGTTGCCGATCAGGTCGAGAACATTATCGGTTCGCATCACTTGCTTTTTCCTTGGAAATTAAGGGCGCCAAAGAAGTCAGTATATCAGGAACAGACAGCTTTCCACAAGGTTTTTTCTTGTCACGCTTCTTGGAGCTAGTCAGATCTCCCGAAACGCCTTTCGACACAAGTCGTTAGTTTCCGATCGCCAACGACCGGTCCAAAAGGGGTACCAAATCCGGGTTATGCGTGGCCACCAACAGGATGGTCCCCTCCTGTCGTTGAAGCTGGCAGAGCAGCTCGGCCACCTCTAGGGCCGTTTTGTGGTCCAGATTGCCCGTCGGCTCGTCGGCCAGAAGGACGGTGGGGCGCCGGATCAGTGAACGGGCCAAGGCGACCCGTTGCCGTTGGCCGCCGGAGAGTTCGCTCGGTCGATGCGCGCGCCGCTCGGCCAGCCCGACCCGCTCCAACAGGGCCTCGGCCCGCTCGACGTCGGCCGATTCGGTCCGTCCAAACGCGACCGTCGGGATCAGGACGTTTTCCAACGCGGTACACTCGGGCAGGAGATGATGGTCTTGAAAAACAAAACCGATATGCTCGGCGCGAAATCGGGCCAACGACGGCTCGTCCAGTTTGGCCGGATTCACTCCCTCAAGCGTTACCGTGCCGGAAGTCGGCGGCTCGAGCGTTCCGACGACGTTCAGCAGCGTACTTTTGCCCGACCCGCTGGGACCGACCACCGCGCAACTTTCCCCCGCCGCCAGCGAAAGCGAGACGTCCTCCAACACCTTCAGTGGTTCACCGGGCGTCGGAAATTCTTTGCAAATTCGGTCGAGGACCAGTCGGACTGTCATGTCGAAGAAGGCTCCGTAATAAGATCAGCCGCCGTGCAATAAAAAACCTCTTCAAAGAGATTAAGCTCCGCTCAAATGGGACGACAGTATTTTTCTTGGCTTGCGGCCGCCGTGCAATAAAAAACCGCTCGAAAGAGATTAAGCTCCGCTCAAATGGGACGACAATATTCTAAGGCCGATCAGGATCAAGACGCAACCACCCAGGACGTAGGCCCATTGGTCGACCGTTTTGCCCAGACGGCGGCCAAGCGACAGCCCAATCACACTCATCCCGGCGGCGACCAGGCCGATCACCACGGCGGGGACCCAGACCGAGACCCCCATAAACGCCATACTCACCCCGACGGCCAACGCGTCGATACTCGTGGCAATCGAGAGGGTCACCAACATCATCCCGCGCGTCGGATCGGACTGAAACCCGTCTTGTTCCGGTTTGACCCCGTCATGGATCATCTTCCCGCCGATCAGCGAGAGAAAGACAAACGCGATCCAATGGTCCCATTGGGCCAGATAGGCGGACAACTCATTTCCGGCCAGCCAGCCGAGGATCGGCATGAGAAACTGAAACAGACCGAAGTGGAACGCCAATCGGTAGGTATGGCGGAAGGTGATTTTCGGGAGGATGATCCCGGCGGCAATCGACACGGCAAACGCGTCCATCGCCAGCCCCAGGGCGATCCCCACAAGGTTGAACCAATTCAAAAGCGGACTCTCCGGAAAACAAAACAAAAAGCGAGGCTCAATTGCCCTTGATTGCTCGGGTCAATTTCCAAACAGGGTAGTCGACAGGTACCGTTCGCCCAAGTCGGGCAAGAGGACGACGACCAGTTTCCCATCAAGCGACTCGCGCCGAGCGACCGACAACGCGGCAAACGCGGCCGCCCCGGAACTGATCCCGCACATCAGCCCTTCTTGTTTCGCCAGCGCGCGGGTCGTTCGCTGGGCGTCGGCGTCGTCGACGGTGATGACCTCGTCGATTATCTCCAAGTTGAGCACCTCGGGCACGAACCCGGCGCCGATCCCTTGGATCGTATGTTTTCCCGGCGCAAGCGGCTGCCCGGCGAGGGTCTGCGTCAGAACCGGACTGGCCGACGGCTCGACGGCAATGATTTCGACCGACGGTTTGCGGCTTTTTAAAACCTCGCCCACCCCGGTAATCGTCCCGCCGGTACCGACCCCCGAGACAAAGACGTCGACCTGGCCTTCGGTATCTCGCCAAATCTCCTCGGCGGTCGTCCGACGATGGATCTCCGGGTTGGCCGGATTGGCGAACTGTTGGGGCATCAGGTAGCGAGAATCGGTCGCCGCCATCTCCTCGGCCCGCGCGACCGCTCCGGCCATTCCCCTCTCGGCCGACGTGAGAATCAGCTCGGCCCCCAATGCCGCGATCATCCGACGCCGTTCCAGACTCATGCTCTCGGGCATCACGACCGCAAGCCGGTATCCCCGCTCGGCACAGACATAGGCCAGCCCGATCCCCGTGTTGCCGCTGGTCGGCTCGATGAAGATCGTCTCGGGCCCGACCCGCCCTTCTCGTTCGGCCGCCTCGACCATCGCCAAGGCGATCCGGTCCTTGACGCTCCAGAGCGGATTGACGTTTTCGACCTTGCCAACCACCGTGGCAGCACACCCTTCGGCCAGACGTCGCAGTCGGACCAGCGGGGTGTTTCCGATACAATCGGTGATCCGATCACGGATTTTCGCGGGCAAAGGCCGATCGGACATGGGAAAAACTCCGTGCTGGTTCAGAGGGACGAATCGTGTCAAAACTCCCTAATCGTGGAAATCCGGTTGGTCGAAACCGGCATTCAACGGTACACTATAACAGGGAACCGACCGGAGAAAAACCCAAAAAGGCCGGTCAAGTTTTTGGCGTTTTCAAAATCGCTCCCCCGTGCAAACTGCCCCCCCTGTTTCAAAGGAAAGCGGATGGCTTTATCCCGATCGACAACCCGATTCCCGAAGCGACCTTTTCGCTCGAGGACGATCGGTTTTTGCAGTTTGATCTTGGTTTACGTCCTGATCCCCACCGTTTTCGAGACCGGCCATCAAGTTTGCCAAGCGGAAGAGTCGGCTCAAAAAACCGTTTCGTCTCCAAAACCGCCTTTGAACCG
Organism: Thermoguttaceae bacterium; assembly: GCA_963674475.2. GTDB lineage: Bacteria > Planctomycetota > Planctomycetia > Pirellulales > Thermoguttaceae > CAXXFQ01. The sequence goes on from CAXXFQ010000009.1 coordinate 155,851, forward strand.
GCTGATCGAACAACTGGGCGCGCCGGAGTGGTCGGTTCGTCAAATGGCCCAGGAAAAACTGGCCCGACGGGGTGCCGAGGCGTACGACGCCCTTTTACTGGCGAGCGAATCGACCGATTTGGAAATCGCTTCGCGGGCCAAATATCTCTTGTTGCTCATCTCGTTCGACCCGACTCGCCCCGGTGACCCGCCAAAAGTTCGGGAATGCCTCGTCCGATTTTGGAGCCAAAATCCGCCCGAACAGTATCAGCGACTCGACCGGCTGGCCCGACTCAAAGACGCGGGAGGGCTCGAGGCCCTTTGCCGCTTGATTCGGTTCGATCAGACCAACTGGCTGGCCGAGACGGCCGTGGCCCGAATCTTGAAAACGGTTCCCGACGATCGGCCTTTTTCAAAAAAAGAGGCGGAGATCATCCAAAAACAACTCGGACAGACCCGAGGTCGCGCGGCCGACTGGTTGCGGGGATACGTCCGCTTCGGTGAGAATCCGACCGAGGCGATGGCCGATTGGAACCGGTTGCTTCGCGCTGAAGTGGACCGTCAGAAAAAGGCGGCCACCCCACTTCCCCAAAAAATCTTCCAGTCCCTTCTGGAAAAGCAAATCGGCTGGACCCTCCGTCTGGGCGCCAATCCGACCCACGTCAAGGACACGCTGGAAATCGTCTCCTTGGCTTCACGAGGAAAAATCTCCCCGAGCCAAGTCGATTCCCTGTCCGATTGGATTACGACGCGGCAAAGCTGGAAAACGTTCCCCGGCGACCTCAAGCGATTTTGCTTTTATTGGGATTTGAATCCTCAGTTTTGCCTTTACCAAGTGGCCCAGATCCATCGCGAAAAAAGGGAATCGAACGCGGCCGAAGAGGCAGCCCGAAAGGGTTTTGAGATTGAAAGCGACCAGATCGGTTCAACTCAAGCCTCGCTTCGACTGGGGATAGCCGATCGATTGGCCACGTGTGGGCTGTTTGATTGGGCCCGGCGTGAGTACCTTCATGTGGCCGAAACGTCAGGAAAAAACCAAGCGGAAAAAAACCAACCGGGAATTCTGGAAACACGCATGGCAGCCCGGGTCGCCTTGGCCGAGATGCTCCACGATCAGGGCCAAAATCTCGAGGCGGCCGAAGCCCTGACGGAACTTCTCGAAAAAAAATCCGCCGACCCTCCCGGCCTAAAAGTCCCATCGGGATCGGTCGATGGAATCGATTACCAAGCGCGAAAAGAGTACTTTTACGCCTGCCACTACGCGCAACAGAACGACCCGCTCAAACAAAAAGAGTCGCTCCAGAAAGCCTACGCAATCGACCCGAACGACGTGGATGTCCTGATCGGCCTTTTCCAAACCACCAAAGCCTCGAAAGAGGCGCATGAAAAGATTCGCCTTCAAATCCGACACGTCCTTGACGAGATGCGTGCCCTGCGAAAAAAACCGAACCAGTTCCATTCGGTCTTCCTGCTGAATCAGATGGCCTGGTTAATCGGCAACACGGAAGGGGATTTTAGTGAGGCGATCCGGTTGTCAAGAAAGTCGCTCCAGATCCGACCGAAAACGGCCGGATATTTGGACACACTGGCCCAAGCTTATTTTGCCAAAGGGGATCTCGAAAACGCCGTCAAAACTCAGATTCAGGCCGTCAAGCTTTCCCCCTACTCCAAACAGATCACCGAAAAGTTGGCCCTCTTTCGCCACGCCTACGAAAAACGGTTCGGCCGCCCGGCTCCCAAGCCGTCGCTCAAACCAGAGCGGCTGTTCGATTCGCGTGCTTCCAAAAAACGACTTCCCTTCAAACCGAAAATCGAGTAAAAGGAACCTGTCTCAACCCCACCAAAGGTCATTGAAAATGGATCGTCTTGAAATCGAGCCCGAAGTGGAACTGGCCTATATCGATCGAGGAACCGGACCGGTCGTCTTGCTGGTTCACGGCTTCCCGTTCGACCACACGATGTGGAACGCCCAGGTCGACGCGTTGGCCGAAACCCACCGCGTTTTGGCGGTCGATCTGCGTGGATTCGGCGCAAGCAGCGTCACCAAAGGGACGGTCACCATGGACCGGTTCGCCGACGATCTGGCCCGGTTTTTGGACGTTCTCAAGGTGGACGAACCGATCCGACTGGGCGGCCTGTCGATGGGTGGGTACGTCGCGTTGGCGTTTGCCCGTCGCCATGCCCGACGGCTGGCCCGTTTGATCCTTTTCGACACCCGCGCCGCGGCCGATCCGCCCGAGGTGGCCGCCAAACGGCTGGCAACGGCCGAATCGGTTTTAAATGATGGTGCGGAAAAAATGGTTGACGCGATGATCCCGGTTCTCTTCGCGCGAAAATCGCTCGAACAAAAACGGGACTTGATCGACGCGGTCCGCCGGACCATGTTGGCGACCGATCCGCACGGGATCGCGGCCGCCGCGCGAGGGATGGCCAAGCGGCCCGACTCGACATCCCTTCTCCCCTCAATCACCGTCCCCACCTTGGTCTTGGTCGGTTTGGAAGATCGCCCCTCCCCGCCCGAGGAGATGCGACAGATCGCCGAGGCAATACCTAACGGCCATATGGTCGAGATCCCCGAAGCGGGCCACCTGACGCCGCTGGAACAGCCTGAGCGAGTCAACCAAGAATTGACCACCTTTCTCCGTCAACGTTCTTAAAAATCAAACCTCACTTCAACCTCACCTCCCTCTCGACCCCTAAGCCAACCTTAGGCCGTCAAAAAAAGGGAAAATCACACTCATATAGAGGGGAGCATCAACAACTCTCCGTAAGGGTACCCCTCCTTTTTTTCATTGACTGCTCCGGGAAATATTTCCCGAAAACCAACAATCGGGAGGACTTTTTCCAGAAAGCGGTAAGCTAGGGTTTACATTGAAGGGGAAAAGTATTACTTTTTGATGAGCGTTTTTTACGCCCGGGGCATTTAACAGGAGAAGGGGGTTCTCCTACCATAGTCCGCGGAAAACCGATATTTCTTTTCCATCGAATCGATCGGCTCCTGTGACCATGAGTGAAACTAAAGTCAATATCACGACAGCCGGAATACGCATTCTCAAGCTTCTGATCGGAAAACCACCTCAAACGATGGCCGAACTGATCAAATCGAGTGGCGTGACGCGTACGGCCGTTTCCGAACAACTTCATGAACTGTTGGACGATGGGTTTATCGAGCGAAAACTCGAGCGGCTCTCCGGACGAGGCCGCCCTCGTCACCGCTATCAGATCACCCATAAAGCGTCCCTCTTTTTGGCCTCGTTTCAATACGCGCGGGTCGAAATGACCATCTGGCAAGCGATCGACGAGGTCGGCGGCGCGCCCCTGACACGCAAAGTCGTCAACCGGCTTTCGCGCCTGATCGCCAAACAGTACAACGAATCGATCATCGGGGACGATCCGGCCAAGCGACTGAAAAGCATGGCCAAACGGCTCCGCCTGGAAGGGGTTCTCGTCGACATCGAAAAATCCAACGGTTCCCTCTTGCTTCATAAGCGGAACTGCCAAATGGCCCGCCTTTATAACGACTCGTTGTTGATCTGCAAGATTGACGAACAGGTCATGAAGCAAACCATCGACAAATCGGTGCGGCGCATCGCCTGCCGCCATCTGGGCGATCCGTGCTGCACCTACGAGCTGCCTCTTCAAAAGTAGGCTTCGCGATCCTCGCGGCAGAACCGGCGACCGCAATAAAAAAAGGGCCCGATTGTCCGACAACCGGGTCCTTTTTAGATGATTTTTCAAAAGGGGGGAAAGCGTTTACTTGCCGCCCATCCACGCGGGCATCTCTCCCGGGGCGGGCAACTTGACAACCCAAGCCTTGTTGACCCCTTCGATCGCCAACACTTCGGCGACCGCCTCGGCCGGAGGCTGGCTGTCCAACGCCATGATGCCGACCGCCTGGCCACCCGGCTGATTGCCGCCGCGACCGACCGACATCTGGGCGATGTTGATCCGATACTTGCCGAAAGTGTTTCCGACCTGCCCGATCACGCCCGGCATGTCCTGGTGCATGAAGATCATCAAGACCCCGTCCAGATAGCTTTCCAGGTCGCAACCGCCCTTCTGGACCAAGCGGGGCATCTCGTTACCGAACAAGGTGCCGGACGCCTGCGAAGTTCGTTCCGCACTGGTGACCTCGGCGGAGACCATCGAGCTGAAGCTCACGATGTCGGACGACCGCTCTTCGACCAGTTCGATCCCACGGCTTTTCAAAAGCATCCCGGCGTTGACGATATTGACTTCGCTGTCCATCGCGTTTTCCAACAACCCGGCGGCGAACGCCTGCGACAACAACCGCGTGTCCTTGTCGGCCACCTTCCCCTTGAAGACCAAACGACAACGGCTCGGCGAATCGCGGTGCATTTGGGCCAACAAGAGCCCCAGCCGGTAAGACAGGTTCAAATAGGAACGCAATTCTTCAAGCGTCTTGGCGTCCAGCGGCGACATGTTGACCGACTGACGAATCTCGCCGGTCGTGAAAAAGTTGATCAACAGTCCGGCCGCCTCGACGGCGACGTTCGTCTGGGCCTCTTCGGTGCTGGCGCCCAAGTGGGGCGTGCAGACAACGTTGGGCATCCCGAACAGGGGACTGTCGGTACACGGTTCCGACGAATAGACGTCCAACGCGACGCCGCCGATCTGACCGCTCTTGAGCCCTTCGACCATCGCCTCCTCGTTATAGATCCCGCCGCGAGCACAGTTGATCAACCGCACGCCCGGCTTCATCAGCTTGATCGAATTGGCATTAATCAGGTCACGCGTCTCGTCGGTCAACGGCGTGTGGACCGTCAGGAAGTCGATCAGATGGAACATCTCTTTGGGCGAAGCGACCATCTGAATGCCCAACTTTTTCGCCTGCGCCTCGGTCAGGAACGGATCGTACCCGATGATCTTCATCTCGAACGCTTGGGCACGCACGGCGACCGCTTGGCCGATCCGCCCGAGGCCGATGACGCCCAATGTCTTCCCGGCCAACTGGTTCCCCATATAAAGCTTTCGGTCCCAGCGACCTTCGACCAGGCTTTGGTAGGCCGGGGCCGTATTGCGTGCCAGGGCCATCATCAGGGCGAACGTCTGTTCGGCCGTCGAGATCGTGTTCCCGCTGGGGGTGTTCATCACGACGATCCCTTGTCGCGTGGCCGCCACTTTATCGATGTTGTCGGTCCCGACGCCGGCCCGGGCGATCGCCTTCAGTCGAGTGTTCTCCTCGAGCGACTCGGCCGTGATCTTGACGCCACTGCGACAGATCGCGCCATCAAACTCCAGCAACGCTTCGCGGAGTTCATCCCCTTTGAGGCCGGTACGCACTTCGTACTCGATATTACAGGCCGATTCCAACAAATTCAGGCCATCTTGCGACAGATTGTCCAGAACAATGATTTTCGCCATGGTTCTTTTTTTAATTAAAAAAGGTGAAATTTTCTATAAACACTTACGAGAAAGGTACTTAACGAAGAGCAGGGCGGCCATCAAATTTGAGGCCCCTTCAACCGGAACCCCTCCAAGGTCGGCTATACCCGTCACCCGATCATAAACGATGACCGCTGGAAGGAAAAGGCTTCCTTCTTTATATAATAGTCTGATTCGGCCATCATGAAGTTCGCAGGAAAGGCCAAATTTGGGCAACGCGTGAAAAAAGGAAGAATTCCCTGATCTTTTTCACCCGTTTTTAGACGAGCCCCCAGTGTTTCCTCAAAAACCACTCGACACTCAACAAACCGACCACGAGCGAGAAGAACCACCACCGGTCCCAATAGGTTTTTCGCGACTCGATCGTCTCGGTAAACGTCTCGGCCCGCTCGGCCAGCTCGCCCCACAACGGAGCCAGCTGTTCCGGCACCACCGGGCGTCCTCCGGCCAGCTCGGCCCAGTTCTCCATCCCCGCCAGATCGGCCACCGGATGGTCCAGTTCCAGGTCCTCGGTAAAGACCAAAAACCGCGTTTGCGCCTCGCCCAACGACGTTTCCCCGTCAAATGCCCGGACCCGGACCGTGTAATCGCCCGCCGCGCGGGTCTCGTCAAACTGGCCGACCGCCTGTTCGGCCGTCAGTGGGGTTGCTTCACCGCCGGGCAACTTGCGTTTGAGTCGAACCGGTTTCGCGTCTCCCGCGGGCCCGGCGACCTCCACTTCGAAACGGGCACCCGAAACCGGATCGCCGGTCGCCGTCCGTGCGCCGGCCGAAATCGATAGGGCCTGTCCGGGTCGAAGTCGCCGATCGGAGAGCCGGACCCAGACGTTTCCTTCGCCGAGCATATCTTTCTTGGCCAGCCAGAGGATCGCCTGTCGCCAGAACCGCTTGTGCGCCTCGTCGAACCCGCGCAGGACCCAACGCCAGGTCGTGTCCCCGGCAAACGCGATCACCCGCCCGGCACCGTAATCCGTGGCAGCCAGGATCGGTTTGCCCGCTTTGGTTTCGGCCAAAACAACCGCGCCCGGTTTGGTCTGGTCGAACCGATTCGCCCCGGCCAGCGGCGGCAACCGTTTCCAGACGTCGAGGTTTTTGGCCGTCGTTTCGGCCAGTCGCAACAGGTAATGGGCCTTGCCCAACTCGGACGGTCGCATCGAGAGTGGACCCGGCAGATGGAGGTCTTCGCGAATCGGCTCGCCCGGCTTTTGTCGTTCAAGTCGGCTCATCTTGACCGGCGCCACGTCGGCCAGCGGGGTCTGGGCATAGCCGCCGGGGCCGAAGGCATGAAACCCGCCCAACATCAACAGTCCGGCCCCGTTTTGCACCGCTTTGGAAAGCGCCGTCAGCTCGTCCGGGGTGAACGCCTCGGAATCGACGTCGCCGAGAATAAAAACCTGGTACTTCTCCGCATCGAACCGATCGATCAACGCGCCGGGCCGCGCACCGGGCGCGAGGCTCAGGTAATCGACCTCGATCTCCTGCGACGCGTCGAGCGAGCGACGTAGGAATTTCGTCTCGCGTCGCGGCGGAAAACGTTCCAAATAGAGGACCCGCAGCCCCCCGGCCAAGACGCGAATAAAACTGCTCTTGCGGTTGTTCGTGGTTATCAGTTCGCCCGGCTGCGGCGGGATCTCGAGGGTCACTTTGTACTGGCCCGGCGTGGTCGGGACGTAATCCATTCGGACCGGCAGCGTCTGATTGTTCTTTTCCGCTCGAACCAGTGTCCCGGCGACCGGCGTCATGGTTTCGGGGACCGTTTCGAAAAGCAGCTTGACCGGAACGTCCCGTCCGAGAAAGCCGTCGAGCCGAACCTGGCCTTCGACCGGGAGTCGGTTGTTCAAGAAGATCGTCTGGGGAATCAGCAGTTGTTCGACGGCCGCGTCCTTGGCTTCACTCAGACCGCGGGCCTGACCGAAGGCGACCGTATAGAGCGGGATGCCGAGTCGTTTCATGTGTCGGGCCGGGTTCTGCGGCGCGGTATCTTTCGGGGCGTAAGCCCTTTGGGCCCCGTCGCTAAAAAGGACCACGCCCAAAAGCCGCTTGCCCGCCTCCTGACGCAACACGCCCTCCAGCGCGGCGCCGATCGCCGTCTCGTTCCCCTCGGGCTTCTCGGGAAGGGTGATTTGCCCCGCTTTCATTTCGGACGGGTTCAGGTCGAAATCGAACGTAAAGGGGACCACCTCGATCTTCTCGGCCAGCGCGGCCAATTGGTCGGTCGAATCGGCCAGCGTATCGCGCATCGACTCGTAACGGGTCTTTCGTCCACCCGAGGCGTCGGGGACCGACATGCTTCGCGAATCGTCGGCCAGAACGACCAGGGTGGCCGCCTGCGGATTGATCTCCCGTCGAACCAGTGTCGGTCGCAGCATGGCCAAGAGGAGCAAAAAGATTACCACGGCCCGAAGCCAGATCAACGTTGCCCGACGTCGACCGGTCGCTCCGGGCGGGATCGCGTAGAGAATCGCCGCCAGCGCGATCGTCACCACCGCCACCAGAAGGTAGCTGTCGCCGATCGGGTAAAAGGTCAGTCGATCCATCGTCGTCGTTTTTTCACAAAAGGTTCGGCAGGCAGTTGAAGGGGAACATTAAAACAGCTCGGCCTGTCAATAAAAATCAACATTACGCTCGATAAAACCGGTTGGCCAAAAACTGCTCCGCGCTCAACAGCAGCGCGACCAGTAAAACGGCAAAGGGAAACAGCTCTCGCCCGACCCGGCCGAGGTGAACGTCTCGTTCGATTTCCTCTCGAGTCCGGGCCGTCCGAAAGTCGAGCGGTTCGAGTCGCTCGGCCAGTTGTTCCGCATTTAACTTTTGCAGGTCGGTCTGGCGCGGCGCCAGGTTGACGCTGAACCCGAGTTCGACCCGGTTCGCCTTCCCGCCGCCCTCGACCCGATAGGTGCCCGGCTGGTCGGTCGAGCTGATCAACAGGTCCGCCTCGCGCGGGTCGGCCGAGATCGGAACCCGGCTCCCTTCCGGCGTGGTCAGGACATACGACCGGGGACGCTCGTCCCGATCGACTCGCAACACGGCCGTCTGCCCGGCGTCGTAGTTGAACCGCCCCTCGGCCGCCCCCACCAGGTATCGGGCCGATTGGTTCATCAAAATCAAAAACGGCCACGGGTCAGTCACCGGCATCAGGTTCCACGGTCGCCGGTCGGGCCGATCCGAGACCGGGCTGGTCATCGTCAAGACGCGTCCGTCGCCGACGGTCCGTTCGAGCAACAACGGCCGTCCGTCGCTAAGCGGAACGATACTCCGAACCCCTGCGGCCGTCGACCCCAGTTCCCAGTATCGAAACAGCTCCAGCGCCGACCAGGGAGTTTCCGAAATCGCCCGGAACGGGGCCAGTACCGGGTGTTCCAGGACCACCGGGGCCGGGTGCAACGGCACGTCTCCCGCGCGGGCCTGTCGGACCAGCGGGCCGGGCAGCAGTTTTTGGGCCTCTTTTTCATTGAACGAATCGATCGGTCGCGCGTTGCGTCCCAGAAAGATCCCCAACCCACCGCCGTCATCGACGTACCCGCGCAACGTCTGCCAGACTTTTTTCGACAACGGGGTCGGGTCGATCAGACAGATGGCCGCGTACGTTTTCAGCGCGTCCACCTCGCGCCGAGCCAACTCGCCGGGGGTGATCGTCGTGCACTCAAACGGACTCTGCCCGGTTCGTCGCCAGGCGGTCGGCGCGAGCATCTCCTTGAGGTAATCGGCATAAGTGTGGGCCGTCTTCGGTGCGACCAGCAAAATCGGCCACGGCGGTCGTGTCCTGAGCGTGAAATAACGCAGATTGTCCGCTTCCAACGCGTCGCGGGCAGCCAGCCGGACCATCCCGTCGACGATTCCGTCGGGCAGCCCGCCGAAGCGAAACGCCAGTTCGGCCGAGCCGTCCCGGTCGACCTCGATCTCCTGTTGGCCCCGTTTGTCCCAGCCCCCTTTGCCGTCGGCCAGCAACAGTTCGACGGTCCGTCGCCCGGCCGGGCCTTGCCGAACCAACTCGGTCCGGACGGTCGCCTGGGCCGATTCCGACAAGACCTGAGCGCCCAGTTCCAGCGCGCCGAGCCCGAAATTCTCGACCCGCTTCGCGCCGACATCGATCAGGAAGAGTTGGACTTCCGGTTGCCCTTCGGCACTGGGCAAGAACGACTCGATCGCCTCGCGCGGCCAGGCGTCCTGGGCCAGATCGGTGAAGACGTAAATCTCCTTCCGCGTCAGGTCGCTTTCGGCCGTCAACCGGTACGCCTCGGCCACCGACTCGGCCACCGGCTGCGACGGCGGGACGATCGCCAGCCGTTCGATCCGCGTCTGGGCCGCGCTCCGGTCGACCTGAAACGCGCCGGGACCGGGCTGGGTATCGAGCACGCCGATTTGACTTTCCTTGGGCAGCTGAGTCAAAAGCCACAGGGCCATCTCGCGTGCCTTTTCCAGCCGCGTTTGATTTTCGGTCCGATATTCCATCCGGGCCGCCGTATCGAAGACCATGATCGCCGCCACCGGCGCCTCTTGCGAGCCCCACGAACCGGCGAACTGGATACTCGGCCTCGCCAGGGCGAACGCCAGCAAGGCGATGATCGCCGCACGGGCCGCCATCAGCAGCAGATGTTGCCAGCGCAACCGGCGGGTGGTCGCGTCGTGACGTTGTCGCACCAGTCGCAGCGCAGGGAACTCCATCCGAACCGGGCGGCGTCGCATGACCAGATGCAACACCACCGGAATCACGATCAGCGCGGCTCCGGCCAGCAGTAATGGATTGACAAACGTCATGGTGAATAATGGAAAAGGGAAACGGAAATCAATATAATGGTTTGGTACTAGTGACCAACGGGAACGGGTTTATACGTTGGTGCGGCAGCACCGGTCCGGCTGCGGCTCCTAGCCGCCGGGAGCGGGTTTACACGGCGGCGTGGTAACGCCGGTCCGGCCGCCGGGAACGCGTCATAAAATTGCCCCGCCGAGGAACCCTCCACTGGACCATCCCGATAAAGGTTATCCTATTCAAAACGTACTAGTGACCAACGGGAGCGGGTTTAGTCTTTGGCGTGGCAACGCCGGTGTAAAAGGAGCGACGGCTTTGCTGTCGCCTGTATTTTTTAATTAGGGGAAACATTTTGAAAATGGTTTCCCCTAAGACCCCTTCAAAAACTTTTTGGACCGGGATTGCTTTGCAATCCCTCTGGTTTTGTCGCTTTTTTCTTCTTTCTTCTTTTTTTGTTCTTCTGTTCTTCTGCTTTTTATGCTCTTACCGACCTGGTCACCAAATACTCTGTCAACGCCTTATCAAACTGCATACTCGTATCCAACGGCACATAATCCACCCCCGCCTGAAAACACTCCTTCCGATACGTCTCCCGAAACGACTCCAACTCGTCCAAATAATCTCGCCGAAACGCCGACGCGTCCAACGTCAAATTCTGACCGCTCTCGGGCTCCTCCAGCTCCACCATCCCGTCAAACGGAAAACGGGTCTCCGCCTCGTCGAGGATGTGGAACAAAATAACGTCGTGACCACCGTGGCGCAACTGGTGCAACGACTTCATGACCGGCTCGGGATCGACCAGCAGGTCGGAAAAGATCATCACCAGACTCGCGTGCCGAAGCATGGCCGCCAACTGCGTCAGGCTGTGCGCTAGGTCGGTCTCCCCCTCCGGCTTCAAGTTGGCCAGATGGCTCAATATGTTTCCCAAATGCGACCGCTTTGTCTTCGGTGCCAGACTGCTTCGGATCTTCTGATCGAACGTGATCAACCCGACCGGGTCCTGCTGGTGGATCATCAAGTAGGCCAACGCCGCGGCCAAACAGATGGCGTAGTCGAACTTCGTCAGCTCCTGCCGATAGGTGTACCCCATCGACCGGCTCAAGTCCATCACCAAATAGCCGGTGATGTTCGTCTCAGCCTCGAATTTTTTGATGTAATACTTGTCCGTCTTCGCGTAAACGAGCCAGTCGATATCTTTCGGGTCGTCACCGGCCGTGTACTTGCGGTGCTCGCTGAACTCGACCGAAAACCCATGAAACGGACTGGCGTGCAACCCGTGCAGGAACCCTTTGACGATGAACTGCGCGCGGAGGTCGAGCCGGGCGATCTGCTGTATCACTTCAGGCTTCAGATATTTTTCGACACTCGACATGACAAATTTCCGTAGGCAGGAGCCGCGACGCTTCAAGAGGGTAAGACGGTCTCGTTCCCTATTTCAATTCGGCCTTTTGGTACTTCGGGATCTCAGGGGTCGGGATCTCACGCAACAGCCGCTCGATAATGTCCTCGGTCGTCATCCCTTCGGCCTGGGCCTGGAAGTTGGCGCTCAAACGGTGTCGCAAGACGGGGACCGCCACCTTTTGGATATCCTCGATCGCGACCGAAAACCGGCCGTCCATCGCGGCGATCGCCTTGCCGCCCTGGATCAAGAATTGCCCGGCTCTGGGACCGGCGCCCCAGTCGATCAGCTGCTGAATGAACTCGGGCGACGACGGTTCTTTCGGTCGGGTCGCCCGGACCAAGCGAGCCGCGTACTGGACGATATATTGACTCACGGCGACCGACGTGACCAGCTTCTGCATGTTCAGAATCGCCCGGCCGGAGAGGACCTTTTGGACCTCGACCTTTTCCTGTCGGGTCGTAGCGGCCAAAATCCGTTCTTCCTCGTCAAGCGACGGGTAATCGACCTTGATGTTGAACATGAACCGGTCCAACTGGGCCTCGGGCAACGGGTAGGTCCCTTCCTGCTCGATCGGGTTTTGGGTCGCGATCGTAAAAAAAGGATTGGGCAGCCGATAGGTTGTCTGGCCGACAGTCACCTCGCGCTCCTGCATCGCCTGCAACAGGGCGGCCTGGGTTTTCGGCGGCGTTCGGTTGATTTCGTCGGCCAAGAGGATGTTGGTGAAGATCGGCCCTTCGACGAATCGGAAGTTCCGTCGGCCCGATTCCTCTTCCTCCAGGACGTTGGTCCCCGTGATGTCCGACGGCATCAGGTCGGGCGTGAACTGGATCCGCTTGAAATGCATATCCAAGATCTTTGCCAACGTGCTGACGATCAACGTCTTCGCCAGTCCGGGCACGCCAACCAAAAGACAATGGCCGCGCGTAAAGATAGCGGCGAAGATCTGCTCGATCACGTCGTCTTGACCGACGATCACTTTTTGCAACTCATCCTGCATCCGCTGTCGGTAGACGCGGAACTCTTGCAGGACGTCTCCGAGACTTCGTGGTTTGCTGGCCAAGATCGTTCCTTTAATTCAAACCGTAAGCGCAAAGAACGAAACGTTCTTCCCGCGAATCTTTTGTCATTTTTCGCTGCTTGGGTCGGTTCTTCGACGGTACGAAAAACGTATAATAAGGTACCTTCCGGAAACGGACGGTTTTTTGGTTTACTGAGGACTGCTGCATTGCCAATATCAATAATAACCGCTTAATTGTACGCCACTTATGCTCCAAAACGTCGGCCCATTTCGAAGATCGTTCCAGGCTGCCCTGTCGTTCGGCCTGTCGCTCTTAATGATTGTAGTGATTGAGTCAACTCTCCGGGCCGACATTGAGGCCGAGGCGGTCCAAAAGGCGATCGAGCGCGGGGTCGCCCATCTGAAACAACGTCAACTTCCCAGTGGCACCTGGGCCGAATTCAACCGGACCCAACGCGGGGGGATGACCGCTTTATGCACTTTGGCCCTTTTGGAGTGCGGCGTCAAGCCGGAGACCCCCCAGGTCGAAGCGGCCCTGAAGTGGCTTCGGACCAATAAACTGGAGACCACCTACGCGGTCGCCCTGGAGACGATGGTCTTTTGCAAGGCCAGTCCGAAACGGGACGCGATGTTGATCCAGCGGAACGTCGACTGGTTGGAATCGAACCAGGTGCGCAAGGGGCCTTTTTCGGGCGGCTGGTCCTATCCGGCTCCGAGTTCATTGCTCGGACGTGGGGCGGATAATTCGAACTCCCAATTTGCCCTCTTGGCGCTCGACGCGGCCGAACGGGTCGGGGCGAAGGTCCGGCCGGCCACCTGGCGTCTGGCGGGCGAGTACTGGACTCGCGGCCAAAACCCGGACGGCTCGTGGGGCTATACCCTCGAGAGCCGGGGAAACGGGACCGGCAGTATGACCTGCGCAGGCATAGCGTCAATGGTGATCGCCGGGGGCCAGATCGCCCGTTCCGATGTCCGGATCAAGGAAGAAAAAATCGTCTGTTGCGCCGGAGGAGCGACACCGGGAGCCGAACAGGCCGATCGGGGAATCGACTGGCTGGCGAAAAAGTTTTCCCTCTCGACCAACCCGGGGATGGCTGCCAGCCAGTGGCGACTCTATTACCTTTACGGCCTCGAACGGGTCGGGCGACTCACGGCCCGCCGTTTTATCGGCAAGCACGACTGGTACCGCGAGGGGGCCGATCGGTTGGTCCGTCAGGAGATTGCCGGGGCGAATTATTGGACCGGAAGGGGGCTTGAGCAAAACGATCTTTTGGCAACCAGCTTCGCACTGTTATTTCTTTCGAAAGGACGGCGCCCGGTCCTGATGAGCAAACTCGAGTACGGCCCGCCCGAGGCGTGGAACCCGCACCCGGCCGACGTGGCCAATCTGACCCGGTACGTCGAAGCCCAATGGGAACGTGACATGACCTGGCAGGTGGTCGATCTGGCCCGCGCGACGGTCGACGACCTGTTGCAATCGCCCGTCCTGTTCTTCGGCGGCCGAGGGAGCCCGTTACCTTCCGACGAAGCCGAGGCCCAACAGGTGGCCGAAAAACTCCGCGGGTATCTCGACCGGGGCGGATTCCTGTTTGCCGACGCCCAGTGCGAAGGGGAAACGTTCGACCGGGGTTTTCGCGCCCTGATGGAACGAGTCTTTCCCGAGACGGAGTACACGCTGCGACTTTTGGAGCCGGACCATTCGATCTGGTGGGCCGAAGAGCCAATCCCGCCCGACCTGGTGCGGCCGCTCTGGGGAGTCGACTTCGGTTGCCGGACCAGTGTCGTCTACGCGCCGCCGAATCCACCCGGGAACCCGCGTCCTTCGCTCTCCTGCCTTTGGGAACTTTCCCGCGCGGGCCGCGAGACGACCTATCCGGAATCGGTCCGACACAAGGTGGCCGCCGGTCTGTCGATCGGGATCAACGTCTTGGCCTACGCGACCAACCGGCAACTGAAACACAAGGACGAGATCCCCGCCGACCTGACGCCGGTCGCCGAGGAAGGAATCGACGGTCGGGGAGAGGTGGCAATCGCCACGCTCCGTCACCCGGGCGGCTGTTCGGTCGCACCGCGGGCGGTGGTCAACCTGTTGGAGACGGCCTCGGAACAGCTCAACCTGCGGACCCGGCCCGAACGGATCATGGTCAACCTGACCGATCCGCGACTGTTCGACTTCCACCTGGTCTTCATGCACGGCCGGTCCCAGTTCCGACTGACCGAGAAGGAACGCAAGCAGCTGCGGACCTATCTCGAACGGGGCGGGATGCTCTTTGCCGACGCGATTTGCGCAAGCCCCACGTTTGCCGAGGCGTTTCGACGCGAGCTGCAAGCGGTCTTCCCCGACCGGCCGTTGGAGCCGATCCCGACGACCGATCCGCTGTTGAGCTCGACCTACGGCGGCTTCGATGTGAGCCAGTTGACCCGTGTCGAACCGGCCCCTCGCCAAACCGCCGATGCCGGTCCCAGAAAACCGGTGCAAAAAAAGATGCCGACCCAGCTCGAAGGGATTCGGCTGGGCGACCGGTGGGCGGTGATTTTTTCGCCGTTTGACGTCAGCTGTGCGCTGGACCGGCACAGTGGCTTGGAATGCCGCGGCTACACCCGGGAAGACGCCGCCCGGTTGGCGTTGAATATCCTGTTGTATTCGCTGCAACAGTAGAAGAACCAAGAAGAGAAAAAAGGGGGGATGACGGAATAATCCCTCTTTTCTTTTCGAGCTTCCCTTCTTGCTACGGTCGCTGCGCCACTACCTCGACGCGGCCCGGTTCCTCGCCAACCGTCAGCCCAATCCATCCGTCGACAATCTCCATTTGGGTCATGGTCAGCCCTTGCAGATTCGGGTTGTTGACGATTTGCTCCGGGATCATCGAAAACGGCTTATTTTTCAAGAAGATCCGACTGAAAATTCCCCGTAGCGCAAATTGGGACGACGTTTGTACCCGTCGTCCGGTCAGTTGGACCACTCCGTCACGGACCCAGTTGACCTGAAGACCGTCGATCTCCGGTCGGTAAAAGACGCGGACTTGGAAATTTCGCCAGCGACGTCGCCCGGCCCGCAGTTCGGCAACCGTCAGCGTCAGTGCCAACCGGCCGTCTTCGGCCTTCACATAGACGGCGCTTTCCCGGGCGAAACGGATTCGCACATCGTCCCGTTTCAACCCCTTGGCTTCGGTCAATTCCGGGCGAGATAACCTTTCCGAAAGCCAAACGGCCAATTCCGGCAGGATGAAGGTCTTCCCGTCAAGTTCAAGCTGCTCGATCAGGTTGTTGAGCACCGTTTGATGAATTTGAATGTTGGCCAATCGATCATCCAACGCTTGGGGACGCGGCGTGTGAGAACCGAGTTGCCGGTCGGACGCCAGGCAGAAACGCATCGAAAGCTCGTTCTCGGTCGTTCGCGTCTCGACGGGAGTCAGTTTCAAGTCGAGCCGATCCAGTGTGGCCAACAATCTGTTTTGAAAACGGTCGTTCATCCGCAAGAGTTGGGTGTCGGCCTCTTCGTCGAACTGTTGCTTTGCCTCGGCGGCCACCTTCCACTCCACTTCACGACGAATTTCCGGACGCTTCGCCTGATGTTGCGATTCGGCGATTTCGTGGACCAACGGGGCCAAAAGCGGGATGCGATCGAACGGGGTTTCCATTCCGGTCAGCCGGTTTTTATTATTGACGAAATGGACCTCGGCCGGCCACAATTGAATTCCGTGATTCGTAATCTCGATCGGTTTCTGAGCGTAATATTGCGACCGACTCCGACTGAGGAAAGTAACCGGTCCACTGTTGGACGAGGTGGAGGAAAAAACGGTTCCTTGGATCTCCAACGCGAGTCGCAGCCGGTTCGGATCGGGAATCAGGGTTACGCCAAGGTTCGTGTTGACCTTGCTTCGACCGTGGACCGGACGACCGAGGATCCGATCATTGACCGGTTTGAATTGTGGTTCTCGATCGGGCATCAATCGGTTTAAAAACTGCTCATCCAGCAAAATTCTGAGGTTCGCGTTTCGGTAATGCGCGTCCATCTGGGCGTAAAACGCGTGATGCGGATCGTCGACGTCTTTTTCCATCGCGGAAATCGTCTCGGCCAGACGACGGGCCTCGCTGGGCAGCCCGGTTTGTTCGTAACGTTCCAAACGGGCCAAGAACGATTCGTAATCCAGCGGCGCGCCGGCCACACCTCTCAATTCCTGTTTCAAACGACGGAAGGGACCTTTTTTCAAATAACTTCGTTGAAGCTCGTCGAGACGTCCGTCCTCCATCCGGCTTAAAATATCACGTGCCAGCTTTTGCGACTCGACGAATTTCGATTTATCTTTTTCGACGGCAATTTCTTCAAGCGTTTCCAGCAGCAAATAATCTTGCCACGCTTTTCCTGCATCGGTGTTTTCGGTATACGTTTGAACATCCGCCAAGGCCAAAGAGAACCGATCCGGCTCCGAATTCTCCCCGTTTGCTTTCGTCGAGGAGACCTGCCCGATCGGGGTGTCGAAATGTTGGTAATCGGCCACAAGGGTCCAAAGCGAGGCGCGACGTTGCAGGGCATACCCGGCGCGACACAACGCCGAAAGAATCGAGGAGTTTTCTTCCAGTTTCAGGGCCAAACGATCGGCTTCGTCAACGAGTGTTTCAAACTGCTTGGCCGTCTCGAACGCCTCCTCGGGACGATGCCCCCACGCGTGACGAAATTGGGATACCGTTTCGCAAACCGTTTGGGCCCACGGCCGAGTTTGCGGATCGTCGCGAAGTCGATCCAACCAAAAGAGCAACGTTTTGGGTTCGGGCAAAAGCGGTTCCGGCGGCGCCTCGGCGACGGTCGATTCGCCTTTTTCTTCCCCCTCGTTTTTTGCTTCGCCCCGTTCCGCTTCGATTTTCGACACCGGTTCGTCGGACACGACTTGGTTCTCGCCTTCCGCCACCGGTTCGGTCAAAACGGGATCGGTCGAAAGGTCCAACTCCGAGACCGGATCGATCGGTAACGGCCCCCGATCCGGAAGCCGGGCGATTTGCAGCCCCGTCGGTTCGACCGCTACTTCCGCTTCCCGAAGAGTCGCTTCTTTGGAAGCCACTTCTTGAGAAGCCGCTTTAAGCAAGCGGACGATCGGTTCGAAATCTTTTGGGGGCTTCGCGGGCAAATCGATTTGGTCCTCGAAAAGGGCCGTCGGACTGGAAGCCAAGATTGCCGGTTCCGGGACAAGGAGACTCAGCTGAAATTCACGGTCCACCGGGGGGGCAAAAAAAGGAACCGGATTCGACCGTGTGTCGTTCTTTTCCTCGACACTGCTCTTTTCCTCGGTGGCCACCAGCAGAATCGCTTCGAACGGGGTCGAGCCGTACGCCGAATTGCCGTCCGTCAAATTGAACGGCCTTTCCGTCAAATCGACCAACAGCGCAGGCGATTGATCCAGCGGACATCGCCAGGCCCGCGGCGCAAAGACCGCCGACAAGAATAGTGCAAAACACAAATAATTTCTGAGTTGTCTATATTTCCTGCACATCCTGAAGTACCCAAACTTCCGTATTAGGCCGCAAAACTATTTATATCCTTATTTCTCAATCGGACATTTCCTTCGGTGAGCAAAACGTGAACTTGAGAAAAGGAGGCAAGTACGGGGTAATGGGCCGTTTAGGTTTGCGTAACCATTATTTTTTAACAGAAGGCCGGTCAGGAAGCCGGTTTTCGATCAAAAGAAGACCGTACGAAACGGAGAGAAAAATCGCGGGAGATTGGTTTTCCGGAAACAAGAGCAGGTCGCGAGGAGAAGTGAAACGCTACCGCCTTGCCTCCCCGTGCACCTAGGAGGAAAACAGCCCTCCCTTTGTGACGTTTCACATTCGCTGGTAAAAAAGGACGGCTGGCCCATTTTTGAGGTAGGTTTGGGAGGAGGTTTTTGCGCGCCTCATGAGATGGGTGACGCGGTTTTCCTGTCGCTGCCAGACAGACGCAACCCGGTCAACGGAAACGGTGCGCGAAATCCGCCAAGAAATTTATTAGTTGAGACGCAGTTTCGCGGGGTTCTCGGTTATGGCCGAACAAAAGGCTCGTAAACAAAAATTTGTCGATCCGAAAGTCCAAGGGGCGTTGGTCTGGCGGGTCTTTCTCTATTGGTTGGCCATCCAGGGGATTTTCATCTCCGCCTTGATCTGTTGGGAGGCGTTTGCCGGCGGGGCTCGACCGATCTATCAGCAACTGGACGTCCTCTGGTACCGGTACAGTCCGGCCTTGATCCTTTCGCTCTTGATTTTACCGATCATCTTGACCGATTTGGTCCGGATGACGAACCGGTTTGCCGGGCCGATGGTCCGCTTTCGTCGCGCGATGCGCGATCTGTCGTACAGTCGGCCGGTCTTTCCACTCTCGTTTCGCGACAACGATTATTGGTCCGACGTGGCGACCGATTTCAACCGGCTCCTCGATCGGGTGCAGGCATACGAACAAGCGCGAGCACTTTGGAATCAAGAAAAGCGCCCCGAGGAAGAACCGGCCGAGTCGGAGCTGGCAGGCAGCGGCCCCAAGAGTTCGTAAAGCAGAAAAAAACAAAAAAACCACCAGCGACCCGCCGGGTGCGGGTTTAATCGGCGGCGTGGTAACGGCGGCGTGGTAACGCCGGTCTAAAAAGTTTTTGGAACGGGTTTAAGGGGAGACCTTTCTTCAGGAAGGTTTCCCCTTAATTCGTAAAAATGGCTAGCTTGGTTCAAAAAAGAAAAAAAGAAGGAGTGACGGCTGCGCCGTCGCCTGTGTTTTTTAAATGAGGGGAACCATTTTGAAAATTGTTTCCCCTCATACTCCCCTTCAAAAACTTTTTGGACCGGGATTGCTTCGCAATCCCTCTTTTCTATTTTGCTCGTTCGACAATTTCCTTCAACTCGGGAAACGGTTTTAACGCCCGCTCCAGTACGCCCAAGGTGTAGGCGATCGTGATCCCGTAGTTGGTGACGGGCACCCCGGCCTGTCGACATCGCATCAATCGACTGAGCATCTCGCGCCGGGTCCACATGCAAGCCCCACAATGGACGATCAGGTCGTATTTTTCGAGATCGTCGTCGGGGAAATCACGGCCCGCGGTAAAGTCGATTTTCAGCGGACCACCGACCGAATCCTGCAACCAGCGGGGAATTTTGACCCGGCCGATATCGTCGGCGATCGGGTGATGAGTACACGCTTCGGCGATCAGAACCCGGTCACCCGGTTTTAAATCGCCGATGGCAAGCGCCCCTTCAGCCATCTGGTAAAGGTCCCCTTTCTGACGGGCAAAAAGGATCGAAAAACCGGTCATCGGAATTTCCGGCGGCGTCTCGGCCGCGACCTGTTCGAACGCCTGCGAATCGGTCACGACGATGGCCGGGGGACGATTCAATCGGGCCAAGGCGCCCCGAAGGCCGGTCTCTTTGACTATCAACGCTTGGGCATCACCGTCCAACAGATCGCGAATGGTCTGAACCTGCGGCAAGATCAAGCGTCCCTTGGGCGCTTCCAGGTCGACCGGAATGACCAACAGGGCCAGTTCGTCGGGGGGAACCAGGTCGTTGAGGATCGGCGGCGGTTTGAGAAAATCTTCCGGCACACTCCGGATCAGCGCTTCCCGCAGCGCGAGGACCCCGTCGCCGGTCGACGCGATCATCGGAACCAGGGGGATCGCTTCGGTCTTCAATCGATCGACCGTTTCGGCAGCCGGCTCGCCCAGATCGCACTTATTGAACGCGACGATCGCCGGAATCTCACGCCGTCGCAACTCGTCGAGGATCGACTGCTCGAACTGGTTCCAATGGCCCGCTTCGGCGACAATGATGCCGATGTCGGTCCGGTCGAAAATCGTTCGCGTCTTCTCGACCCGCAGTTGGCCCAAGGCGCCGACATCGTCGATCCCGGCCGTGTCGATGAACAACACCGGTCCCAGCGGCAAAATTTCCATCGGCTTTTCGACCGGATCGGTCGTCGTCCCGGCCACTTCGGAGACGATCGAGACCTGTTGTCGGGTCAACGCGTTAAGCAACGACGACTTGCCTGCGTTACGGCGTCCGAAGATGCCAATATGAAGGCGAAAACTTTTAGGCGTTTTTTGCATGATTCAGAATTCAAAAAGAATGAAGGATGCCGCTTGACGGGAAGAAGTCGAGTCAACCGAAAAACGATCCTTGCGGGGAAGCGGTACTTTTCGGTAGACTAACGAAACGCACATAAAAAGACACGTATACTCTATTTAGTCATTTCACTCTACCAAAAAACACGGACGGCTGGCACTGGGCCCCTGGAAAAACTTCGAAGGGCTCGGTTCGATCGTGAAAAATTCCCTGTCGGTAAACCTTAGTCGAGTTTGGTAAATTTCATGAACCAACCGGTCCCTTCGTCCCTGTACCTCGATCACAACGCTACCACGCCGGTCGAACCGGAGGTGGCCCAGGCGATCAACCGGGCTCAGCAAGATTTCCCGGCCAACCCGGCCTCGCAACACCAGGCGGGCCGACAGGCTCAAAAAGCGCTCGAAGCGGCCCGCGACCGTATTGCCGAGCTTTTGGGGGCCAACCTCGAAGGGAAATCGGCCGACCGACTGGTATTTACCTCCGGCGGGACCGAAGCAAACAACTTGGCCGTGCTGGGAATCCTCCGCGCGGCGACCCAACGAGAAGAGCGTCCGGTTCATCTGTTGATCTCCAGTGTCGAGCACGCCTCGGTCTTTCGTCCGGCCGAACGCTGGTTGGACGAAGGGGGCGACGTCGACCTGTTGGGTGTCGACAGAAACGGGCGGGTCACTCCGGAAACGCTCTTGAAGGCGATTCGCCCCGCGACCCGGTTGATCTCCGTCACGGCGGCCAACCATGAGACGGGCACCATCGAACCGATCGCCGAGTTGGCCCGTATCGCACAAGAGGCCGGCGTCCGGTTTCACACGGATGGCGTCCAGTTGGTCGGCAAACGGCCGGTCGATTTTCGCGGGCTGGGAGTCGACTCGTTGAGCCTGGCGGCACACAAATTCCACGGTCCCTTGGGAATTGGCGCACTGCTGATTCGAGCCGACGTCGAAATCGAGCCCCTTTTGTTTGGCGGCCATCAGCAGGACGACCTTCGGCCGGGGACCGAGTCGGTCGCGTTGGCGGTCGGAATGCGGGTGGCGCTGGAGCGGCGCTATGAACGGTTCGAAGAGGAAACGGTCTACTTGTCGACATTGCGCGACCGGTTCGAACGAGAACTTCTACGGGCGTTGCCCGAACTGATCGTTCATGGCCAATCGGCGGACCGGCTGCCGCAAACTTCCAACCTCAGTTTTCCCGGCGTCGACGGGCCGACCTTGTTTGACCGGTTGGATCGCGCGGGGATCGCCTGTTCGTTCGGTGCGGCCTGTCAGACCGCGACCAGCGAGCCGTCGCCGACCCTCTTGGCCATGGGAATCAAGTCGACGTTGGCAAAGGCCACCTTGCGCTACAGCTTCGGAATCGACAACACCGAAGCCGATGTGAACGAGGCGATCCGTCGTGTGATCGACGTCTATCGCTCGTTGCAATAAACTCCCTCGCGCAAGGGCTCTCCGCCCGTCTCCCTGCAGGTCGACACGGGCACGCCTCTTGGCCTTAGCAATGCGGTCAAGAATTCTATCCCCGCGCAGGTCCCCTTCGGCCGCTCAAAATCGAAGGTAAAACGATTTCTGTCAACGACTTAGACGAACGGGAAAAGTTTGCCGGGTCCCTTCCTCCCGCCGTCGGGTACCGCTACAATAAAGAATGAAATAATTTCATCCCGCATCCGTGGGGCAGGAGACCATCATGAGCGACGCTTTTATTACGGAGAACTTTTTACTGCAAAACGACACGGCCGTTGACCTGTATCACCGGTTCGCGCGGGATCTGCCGATTCTTGACTACCATTGTCATCTGCCGCCCGCCGACGTCGCCGACAATCGAAAGTTCGAGAACCTGACCCAAATCTGGTTGGCCGGGGATCATTACAAGTGGCGCGCGATGCGAGCCGCCGGCGTGGACGAACGGTACTGCACGGGCGATGCCACGGATTGGGAAAAGTTTCAAAAATGGGCCGAAGTCGTTCCGCAAACCTTGCGAAACCCGTTGTACCACTGGACCCATTTGGAACTCAAACGACCGTTCGGCATCTCCGACCGACTCTTGAACCCCGCGACGGCCCAAGGGATCTGGGACGAGTGCAATGAGAAACTGGCCGAAGATGTCTTCTCCAGCCGGGGAATCATGTGGCAAATGAACGTCGTCCTGGCCTGCACGACCGACGACCCGACCGACTCGCTGGACGCCCACCGACGGATTCGCGAGGACGATAGCTTCTCGACCCAGGTGCTGCCGACCTTTCGGCCCGACCGGGCAATGGCGGTCGAAGACAGCGAAGCGTTCAATCAATGGGTCGATCGGCTCGAAGAAGCGGCCGATATGGAGGTGCAAGATTTTTCCGCCTTCATCGAGGCGCTCCGAAGTCGTCACGATTATTTCCACGAACACGGGTGCCGTTTGGCCGACCACGGATTGTCGGAAATCTACGCGGAAGATTATGACCAATCGGACATCAACAATATCTTCCGCCGGATCACGCGAGGCAACGATCTGGGCGAGGACGAAATCGTCCAGTTCAAGTCGGCCATGCTTTACGAGTTCTGCCTGATGAACCAGGAAAAGGGTTGGACCCAACAGTTCCACATCGGACCGATTCGCAACACCAACAGTCGCAAATTCAAGACGCTTGGCCCCGACTGCGGTTGCGACTCGATGGGCGACCTGCAGATCGCCGTCCCGCTGGCCAAGTTATTGGACCGACTCGACCGGGACGATCGATTGGCGAAATCAATCCTCTACAACATCAACCCGGTCCATAACGACCTGTTGGCCACGATGATCGGCAATTTCCAAGATGGCCAAACGCCGGGCAAGATCCAATTCGGCAGCGGCTGGTGGTTTTTGGATCAGAAGCAGGGGATGGAGGCCCAGTTGGACAGTCTCTCGAATCAGGCCCTTTTGACCCGATTCGTCGGCATGCTGACCGACAGCCGATCGTTTTTATCCTACACTCGGCACGAGTACTTCCGTCGAATCCTGTGCAACCTTTTGGGACACGAAATGGAAACCGGGCTGTTGCCCAACGACCGGGAATGGATTGGCTCGGTGGTCCAAGATATTTGTTATCGGAACGCCGCCGACTACTTCGGATTTGACGTCCCGCGCTATAATTGAAAAAAGGAGAAGGTGAGCGAGTAACCGTGAGTTTAAAAATCATTAAATATCCTCATCCGACTTTACGCCATAAGTCCAAATCGCTGCGTCGCGTCGATGCCGAATTGCGCAAGATGATCGAGCAGATGTTGGAGATGATGTACGAAAACAACGGCGTCGGGCTGGCCGGAAACCAGGTCGACCTGCCGTATCGGCTTTTCGTGATGAATCTTCAGTGCGACCCGGAAGCCAAAGAAGAGGAAATGGTCTTCCTCAATCCGACGATCACCAAGCGTTCCGGCATGGTGGAAATGGAAGAGGGTTGTCTGAGTTTCCCGGAAATCTGGGCCCCGGTCAAACGGCCCGAAAGAGTCGAAATGGCCGCGTACACGCTCGACGGCAAAGAAGTCCGCCTGAAGCTGGACAAAATGGCCGCGCGGGCCGTGCAGCATGAGATCGACCACCTCGACGGAGTCACCTTCGTCGAGCGACTCGCGCCAACCGCCCAGTTGGAAGTCAAAGAGACGTTGACCAAGTTAGAGCGGGCGTTTCATTCGGATCGAGAGCGAGGCGCCATTCCGGACGACGAGACGATTTTCGCCCGGTTGGCCGAGTTGGAAAAAGCGCGTACGTAAACGACCAAGAACAAAAAAAAGAGCGTCTGCTTCACCAGCGCTCTTTTTTTATTCGCTTTTCTTCTATTTATATAGTCCTAATCGCAATAACTTCTCTCGACACTCGTCCCGCTCTCGACACCGGGTCAACTCGCGCCATGTCGGATCGTCCGCCGCGCGGAACGCCTCTTCATCAGCCGGCAAGTTCCCGGCGGTCGCCAGCCGGGCAATCACCTCCCGGTCCAGCCGGGTCAGCCCCATCGCCTCGAGCCGATAGTCGACAAACGCCTCCCAGACCATCGGAAACAACGGCCGAATAATCTGCTCGCCGATGATCGTCGCGTACCGGCGGATCTCCACCTGCGCGTGCGAGTCCATCCGCAGTCGGAGGAAATGCAACAGGTTGTGCAGATCGATCTTCCAGTACGCCTCGGTGTAGGTCGATAGCGGCAGGTCTTTACGTGCCTGTTCGCGCGCGACCCCTTTTTCCAACCGCGATTGATAGACGCCACGTGCTTCCGATTGGAACGCGGTCTCTTGGTCAGTCAGCTCCCGGCCCAATTCAAGGTCGAGTTCCCCGTCGCTGCCCTGCCGGTTCGATTGGGCCTGAACCCGCCACGCGTCCGGCTCGGTCGTCTGACAGGCGTCGATCGCCACGGAGTAGCGCGTACTGTACTCGTTGACCGACGCGGTCCGATGACGGATCCACTGTCGCCAGCAGTCCATCGGGACGCGGACCAGCAGTTTCACTTCGGCCATCTCCAGCGGGGTCGTGTGCCAGTGTCGCATCAGGTAGCGGATCAAGGTCCGGTCGTCGGAGACCCGTTTGGTCCCCTCGCCATAGCTGACCCGGGCCGCCTGGACGATCGAGCTGTCGTCGCCCATGACGTCGACCAGACAGACGAAACCGTCGTTGAGCACCGGCCACTTTTTCCAGCGGAGCGCTTCGAGGGATTCGGCGTTGGAATTGCTCATGATAGGCTCAATGATTTTTTGTTGGTATTATTTGCCAAGAAGCTTCTCGTAAAGACTGGCCAACAGGGCCGGGTTGTCGGTGGCCGTGATACGCTCGATCTGATCAGCCGGAACTTCAAGTTTTTCCATGGCGATGGCCGCTCGTTGCCAGATCTGCTTGCGTTTCTTCCCTTCGGCCAGATAGAGATCGGTCAGCAATTCGCCCAGACGCTGGACCATAATGGCATCCCGATTGGCATAATAATTTTTGATAATACGATTTTGGTGACTTGAATGCTTCGCCATCGAAACTTTTTCTTCCCTGAAAACCTTTGCACGCAAAAAAGCCGGAATCTGCTCCGGCTGACACAAGACTATCAGTTTATCGAATTGGGCCGTTTTCTTCCAGTAGTCGAAAATTCGGAAATCAAGTCAAACCAAAGCTTTAGTAATAACAAAACTCGTTGCACAAACGGGCCAAACGGGGTACGATCTCGTGGATGAGTAAATCGAGATCGACACATCCCCTCCTGCATGGGATCCGCGTCACCGGCCTGGGGACGTTGGCCAGTCGGATTCTGGGCATGATCCGCGACATGGCGACCGCCGCTTTGCTGGGGCTTTCCGGCGGCGGGGCGATGGACGCGTTCGTCATTGCGCTTCGAATCCCCAATCTGTTCCGACGCCTCTTCGCCGAAGGCGCGCTGGCGGCCAGCTATCTGCCGGTTTTGACTCGACTTCTGGAAGAAGACCGCCGCCACGCCTGGCAGTTGGCCAGCGTCTTGTTGACCTGCCTGGCCGTCGTCCTGATGGGCCTGTTACTGCTGGGAGAATTGGCTTGCTGGGGGATCTGGGCAGCTTGGGGTACTGAGATAGAAGGGCTCTCGCTCGTCCTCGGCCTGACTGCCACCATGTTGCCCTACGCCGTGTTGATCTGCCTGGCGGCCCAGGTCGCCGCGACGCTCCATGCGCTGTCCCATTTCACGGCTCCGGCGCTTGCGCCGACGTTGTTGAACGTCTGCTGGCTCGCAGGTGTCTGGTTCATCGCCCCGACGTTCGGCCCGGACCGCGAGGCCCAGGTCTTTGTCCTGGCCGGATGCGTTTTGGCCGCGGGGGTTTTTCAATTGGCCCTTCAGGCGGTCGTCCTGTTTCAGCTCGGTTTCCGCTTCGATTTCGACTGGACGGCCGGTCGCGGGGCGTTGGGGGAGGTGGTCCGCGCGATGGCCCCGATGGTCGCCGGGCTGGCCATCACCCAAGTCAACACCCTGATGGACAACCTGATCGCCTGGGGTCTTTCATCGGTTCCCGGCGGACCGGATCGAATCGCCTGGCTGGGCAACGCGGTCGCCTACCCGATGCGGCAAGGGGCCTCGGCGGCGATCTACTACGGCGAGCGGCTTTACCAGTTCCCCTTGGGCATCCTGGGGCTGGCCGTGGCGACCGCCATCTTTCCGCTGTTGAGTCGTCACGCGATCCGAAAACAGTTCGACCAACTCGGCGCCGACTTGACGCTTGGCCTTCGGATGGTCTTGATGCTGAG
The DNA here is from genome assembly GCA_963674475.2 of Thermoguttaceae bacterium. Lineage (GTDB taxonomy): Bacteria > Planctomycetota > Planctomycetia > Pirellulales > Thermoguttaceae > CAXXFQ01. The sequence continues at coordinate 182,670 of CAXXFQ010000009.1, forward strand.
TCTTCCTGCCGGAATTGGATTGATGCTCCTGGCCGAGCCGATCACCCGGCTGCTGTTCGAACACGGCCAGTTCGACGCGACCGACGTCGCCCGGACCGCGCGGATGATCACCTGTTACTCGATGGGCGTCTGGGCCTACTGCGCGTTGCCCGTTTTGGTCCGCGGCTATTACGCCCTGGGCGATCGGATCACGCCGGTCCGCGTCGGCGCGGCGGTCGTCGGAGTCAATCTCGTGCTGAACTTCACGCTCATTTGGCCGCTGGCCGAAGCCGGGTTGGCCGTGGCCACCTCCATCTCGGCCGCCGTCCAGGTTTTGGTTCTAACCGCGTTGTTCTCCCGACGCAAGTGTAAACTCAACTGGCCCGAACTGGCCGCCACGCTCCTCCGCGCAGGCGTCGCCACCGGACTGATGGTCGTCGCCGCCTGGATTGCACTCAGTTACCTTTCCGCCGGGCCGTCGATTGCCGAACGCCTTGTACGAGTCCTGCTGCCGGTCGCCGTAAGCGTTGTCGTCTACGGCGTGACGTACCATTTGGTCGGCGGGCGGGAACTGAATATGCTCTTAGGGCGGGGGAAGGGGGCGGGGGGGGATGAAGAAGGGTAGATCGGTTGTCGTTTTTGTGGTAGGGGTTGGGGTTTCTCGAAGTGGTAAAAAAAAGGGTGTGACGGCTGTGCCGTCACCTGTGTTTCTTAAATGAGAGGGGACATTTTGAAAATTGTCCCCTCTCAAACTCTCCCCTCAAAAACTTTTTGGACCGGGATCGCTTCGCGATCCCTCTTCTTGTTTATTTCTCTTTCATTTCTATGCGCCAACATCGGTGGATTCGCTGGTTCCGAAAATCTTCCGGCACCGTCCGTTTGCTGATCTCGCGGATCGACACGCCTTCAAATCGATCCTCCTCGAATCGAAATCGGCGGAAGTTGGTCGAGAAATAAACCACCCCGCCCGGCGCCATCCGCTTGAACAGTTTTCGTAACAAAAGGACATGGTCGCGTTGGATATCGAACTCCACTTCGGTCTTTTTGCTGTTGGAAAACGTCGGCGGGTCGACCACCGCCAAATCGTATTGGCGCCCCTCCCGATCCAAGAAGGCCAAACAGTCTTCATTGACAAACCGGTGCTCGGGTCCGTCAAAACCGTTGAGCTTCAGATTCCTCTGGGCCCACTCCAAATACTGCTTCGACAGGTCGACCGTCGTCGTTTCCGTTGCGCCCCCGTCGGCCGCATAAACGGTGAACGCGCCGGTATAGGCGAACAGGTTCAAAAAACGCTTCCCCTTGGCCTCATCGCGTACTTCGCTCCGGGTGATCCGATGGTCAAGAAACAGCCCCGTATCGATGTAGTCGGACAGGTTGACTAAAAAACGAAGGCCCCCTTCGCCCACCTCATAGATACAGCGGCTCCGGTCGACCTTTTCATATTGCGTCGCGCCCCGTTGTCGAAGTCGACTCTTTAAAAACGTGTCGCGCGGGTCAACCTCCAGCGCGTTGGCCGCCGTTCGGGCCATCAGGTCGAGCCAGTCGGCATGCTCGGCGGGCGTCCGATCGTGGGGCCGTTCGTATTCGGTGATATGCAACGCGTTCTCGTACCGGTCGACCACCAGGGGAATCTCGGGGATGTCCCGATCGTAAAGTCGAAAACAAGTTATCTCCCGTCGAGTCGGCCAACGCCTGAGATGGTGGGCCCGTTTCAACAGCCGGGTGCGAAACAGTTTGCCCTGCTCGATCGTCTTGGCTGAAAGACCGCCAAAGGCCGCCTTTATTTCTGGTGTCTCGGTAGGCGTTTCGGCTGTCGTCTTGGCTGGCACCTCGGCCGTCGACAGCTCCTCGGTCTTCCCCGTTTCGCCTGTTTCGCCCACACTTTCGGCAGTCGGTCGCGGCGGTCGGGGGCCGTGGTACTGGAAGTAGGTACACGCGATTCGCCCGTTGTAAAGCTTGCGACGTCGGTCGGCCTTTTGTCCCAAGATCTCCTCGAAATTCGGATGGTCGGTCAACACGTAATGCGACCAGGTCGGCAACCGTCGCAGCACCTCGGGCATACTCTGGTAAAGCGCGTCGACCTCGTCCGACTGCCCGATCCGCTGACCGTAAGGCGGGTTGGTAATGACACACCCGTATTCCCGCCGACTCGATAGCTCGTCGAACGGTCGTTGGGCAAATTCGATCTCTTCCTGAACGCCCGCTTCCCGCGCGTGGTGTCGGGCCAAACGCAATACGTCCGGGTCGAAATCGGTCCCCAAAAGGGCAAACGGCAACGGCGGACCGACGAGATCGTTTGCTTCCTCGCGAGCCTCTTTCCAGATCTTTGCGTCGAGCATCGGCCACGTTTCGGCCGCGAAATCCCGATTCAACCCCGGTGCCCGATTGCGTCCGATCAGGGCCGCTTCGATCGGGATGGTGCCCGAGCCGCAAAACGGATCGATCAACATCCGGCCCGGTCGCCAAAAGCTCAACTGAATCATCCCGGCAGCCAACGTCTCGCGAATCGGCGCGGTGCCGACCAGTTTTCGATAGCCCCGTTTATGCAGTCCAACGCCGGTCGTGTCCAGAAACAGGGACGCCCGGTTTTCGACCATCGCCACTTCGATCTGGACGGTCGGCCCCGACTCGTCGAGCGTTTCGACACCGTGGCCCTCGCGGAGCCGCTGGACGATCGCCTTTTTGACAATCTTTTGACAGGCCGGGACACTCGACAACTGTGACTTGACCGAGCGACCTCGAACCGGAAACGCCCCGTCGGCCGGGACCCACTGTTCCCAAGGCAGGGCGAAAGTCTGGTCGAACAGCTGGCCGAAGTCGGTCGCTTCGAACGAGCCCAGTCGGACGAGGACCCGTTCGGCGGTGCGCAGCCACAGGTTCGACCGGGCGATGGCCGTGGGGTCACCCTCGAAACGGATCCAACCGGGCCGATCGGTGGACGGTTGGTAACCGAGTGCGCGGAGTTCGCGAGTGGCGACCGCTTCGAGACCGAAGGCGGTGGTGGCAATGAGTTCAAGGGTGTGAGGCATAAAGGCAAACAGAAAAAGAGGGAATTAGAAAACAGAAACAAAAAAGAAAAAAACAAAGAAAAGAGGGATTGCAAAGCAATCCCGGCGGGCAGGGCCCGCAGCCGGACCGGCGTTTCCACGCCGCGGATTAAACCCGTTCCCGATGGTCACTGGTATTGGTACTAGCGACCAACGGGAGCGGGTTCAAGTAACGGTGCGGAAGCACCAAGAAAAAAGTTTGAGAGGGGGCCATTTTCAAAATGGTTTTCCTCATTTAAAAAAACAGGTGACGGCAAAGCCGTCACTCCATTTTCTCTTTTTTCCAAAACCAACCCATTGGCTTTACAAATTAGGGGAAACCTTTCCAAAGAAAAGCCTCCCCTAAAACCCCTTCCAAAAACTTCCTTGTAGGCTGCTTCCGCACCGCAGATTAAACCCGCTCCCGGCGAGTCGCGGGTGTTTTGTCTTTTTATTATTTATGAGAGTGATTACTTCGCAATCGCTCTTTTTTTCTACCGTATCGTTCCGGTTCCCCGACTGACCATCTCCGTCGCCCCGTCAGTTCCCGGCACCGTCGGCACTCCACCCGTCCCCCCGATCCCCGGCCGAAGCGACGCGACCCGAGCGGCCACCTCCGGCTGGAACCGGTCGTGCCATAACGATCGCTGATAACTGGCCAGCGCCTGGTCGACTTCGCCGGTCCGTTCTTGTAAATGGCCAAGCGCCGTCAGCGCCCGAGCGTTCTCCGGCGCCAGGGCCAAGGCATCGGTAATATACGACTTGGCCCGAGCCAGATCGCCATTTTCTTCACACAATCGGGCCAGCTCAACCCGCGCTTCGGCCGACTGCGGATGACGGTCCGACCAGCCCTCGAGCAATCGATACGCCTTGTCATTATACCCCTGCTCGGCCAATAAGACAGCCAACCCGCGGAAACAATCGGTATGGTTGTCGTTGAAGTCGAGACACCGGTTGTAATAGCTTTCCGCCTGATCGAAGTCGGCTTGACGCTTACTGGAAGTGGCCATCCGGTGGTAGACCGACGCCAGATTATAATAAGCGTCGGCGTTGTTCGGGTCGTCGTCCAACGCCTGCTGAAATAGATTCAGCGCTTCCTGATAGCGGGCCTGCTGGAAATAACGGACCCCTTGGGCGTTTTTCCCCTGGGCGGCAAACGTTCCACAACCGACCGTCCCAACTTGCAGGACGATCACAAGCAACGCCGTCAATCGGATCGAATGGAGCACGGTTTTCGCCTCGTATCCTTACTTTTCGCGCGCGGGGAAATCCCTCACCGTTTCCACCAGAAGAGGGACCGTCCCCAAGACTAGGACTATTGCGCATCTCACTCAAGGGTAACGGTTTCCTTGCAGCTCGGGGAAAAGGGGAAATTGATAATCCCTTCCTTCCCTCGACATTCCGCAACCAGGGGAACTCACCCCACGCCGGTGTGACGCTACCCTTAACCGAGAAACGGTCTAAGTATCGGGTGGCGAGGATAGCGGGAAAGGAGAAACGACTCAAGAGCAAAAAGAGCGGATAAGAACACCCGATAGAGGGGGCTACTACCCTCGAACGCGTTAGCGAAGGGCCCCCCCTTTATTGCGTCTACCCTTTTTTCATTTCCCCTTCGGCCACTTCCACTAAGCGGTCGACCACCTGGTCGATCGTCATACGATCAGTGTTGACCTCGATCGCGTCGTCCGCCTTGGCCAAGGGGCCGACCTCGCGTGCCGCGTCACGCCGGTCGCGCTCGCGCTGGGCCTCAAGGACCTGTTCGAACGTGGCCGACTCGCCTTGGGCTTCAAGATCGGCCAACCGACGTCGGGCCCGCTCTTCGGGCGAGGCGGTCAAAAAGATTTTACACCCGGCGTCGGGGAACGCGACCGTCCCCTGATCGCGACCCTCGGTGACGACGTTTTGTTGGCCGGCCGCCTCACGCTGTAGCTCGACCAACCACGCACGAATCTCGGGGTTCCTCGCGGCGTAGCGGGTGACCGCCGTAACCGCCTGGGTCCGGATCGCCTGGCCGACGTCCTCGCCGTCCAAGAGGATTTGACTATCCTCGAAACGGATCGTGACCTCGTGGGCCACGCGAGTCAGTTCATCCGGATCGTCCCAGTCGACCCCGCGCCGCATCCCGGCCAACGCGACCGCGCGGTACATCGCCCCGGTGTCCAAATAAACAAATCCAAGCCGTTCGGCCAGCCGCGCGGCGATCGTGCTTTTTCCCGCCCCGGCCGGGCCGTCGATGGTGATAATCATTATTTTCACTCAGCGTTTTTCACGCCGTTTTTCTTGGTTTCTGGAAGTGATAGACGCGATCGAACCAGGGACGATTTTCCCACACTTACGCCCGGCCGACAAGGACAGCCGTTTGGCTCTGCCGTCTCGTGAGTAAGACGAGGGGCGCCCCCATGAGGCCGGACCGGTTTTACTGGTCATCGTCACCCGTTGGAATGAGGTCCAACCGGCCCGGTGGGTGGGTTACCTTATAGCCTTTTTTGATGGATAATGGAAGTTTTGAATTACCCGATTGTATACAATTAGAGAAAACTGTCTCGCTCCTCGAAAACCGACGGTCGACCTCGGGGGAAGTTTTTTGCTTTCCTCCTTTTTTCGAACCGGCCTGAAAATCGGGAGCCACCTGTTTTTCCTGCTGTGGAGTCCACCAACGTGAATCCAACGGATCGAGTCCTTTTAAGCGGTAACGAGGCGGTCGCCCTGGCCGCGTTGCATGAAAAGGTCAACCTGGGAACCGGCTATCCGGGCACCCCGTCGACCGAGATCTTGGAAAATTTGGCAAAAAGCGGCGGCCCTGCCGGCGTTAAAACCCAGTGGGCCCCGAACGAAAAGGTAGCGTTCGAGGTCGCCGTCGGCGCGGTAATGACCGGTGCGTCGGCCCTCGTGACGATGAAACACGTCGGGCTGAACGTCGCGGCCGATCCGCTCTTCACGGCGGCCTATATCGAGTTGCCCGGCGCGTTGTTGATTGTCTCGGCCGACGATCCGGGGATGGCCTCCAGCCAAAACGAGCAAGACAACCGACGCTACGCCGTGGCGGCCGGGGTCCCGATGTTCGAACCGGCCGACTCGCAAGAGGCGTACGATTTCACCCGAGCCGCTTTGGCCCTTTCGCGAAAACATCATTGCCCGGTCCTCTTGCGGATGACCACTCGGGTCTGTCACTCGAAGACCCTTGTCCAGCCGGGCCAACCGGTCGACGCGCCGATCGAACCGAAATTCCAACGCGCGATCTCCGAGCGGGTCATGCTGCCCGGCTACGCGCGACCGGCCCACCGTCGACTGCGAAAAAAACTCGACACGATCCAAGCGATGAACGAAGGGTCGGAATTTCACAAAACGACCCGCGGCGAAGGAAAACTGGGGATCGTCACCTCGGGGATCTCGTACCACCACGTTCGCGAGGCGGACCCGGAAGCCGACGTCCTGAAGCTGGGGCTCAGTTACCCGTTACCGATCGAAACCATCCGCCGATTCGCCGAGTCGGTCGGCCGGTGTCTGGTCATCGAAGAAGGCGATCCGTACCTGGTCGAACAGCTGCGTTCCGAAGGGATCGACGTCGAGGGGAAACCGGCCATGTATCGGTTCGGCGAACTCAGCGTCAGCCGGGTCCGTCGGATTCTCGAAAACGACCTGTCCGAAGAACCGGTTCCGCCGAAGGGGAAACCGCCGGCCCTGTGCATCGGCTGCCCGCACCGGATCGTCTTCGAAATCCTTTCGGAAATGGACTGCATCGTCTCGGGCGACATCGGCTGTTACACGCTGGGGGTCATGCCGCCGTTTGAGGCAATGGACATGCTTGTCTGCATGGGTGCCAGCGTCGGAATGGGCCTCGGCGCGCGTCACGTTTTGTCCGAAGACCAGGCCCGACGGGTCGTCAGCGTCATCGGCGACAGCACGTTCGTCCACAGCGGGATTACCGGTCTGGTCGAGATGGCCTACAACCGGCCGAAAACGGGCCACGTCGTGATGATCCTGGACAACTCGACGACCGCGATGACCGGGTTGCAAGAGCATCCGGGGACCGGCCGCAAGCTCAATTACGAGCCGACCCACAAGCTCGATCTCGAAGGGATCGCCCGGGCCTGCGGGATCGATCAGGTCCACACGGTCGAACCGAAAAAGGAGCGCGAACGGCTCGAACAGCTGTTGCGCGACGGCCTGGCCTCGGACGAGCTGACCGTCTTGATTGTCCGGCGTCCGTGCATCCTGGCGATGGCGAAACAAAAAGCGATGGAAAAGAAAGAGGCCTAACCGATGAGCAACCCCCAAGTCACCAACGTCACGATCGCCGGTCTGGGCGGTCAAGGAGTGCTGAAGGCATCGGACATTTTGGCCGAGGTCGCCTTTTCGTCAGGTTTGGATGTCAAAAAAGCGGAGGTTCACGGGATGAGCCAGCGGGGCGGGTTCGTCACGAGCGACGTCCGGTTCGGCCACGAGGTGTTCAGTCCGATGATCCCCGGCGCCAGGGTCGATTTTCTCGTCTTGTTGGCCGAAGACCAAGAGTCGGCCTGCCAGGGAATGCTGGCCGACAACGGGACTTTGCTCCGCGTCGGAACGATCGATCCGAGCACGCTGTCCAACCGTCGCAGCGTGAACGTCGCCATGCTGGGCCTTCTGAGCCGACGGCTCGACTTCGACGAGACGCTTTGGCACGCGGCGATCCGCAATCAGCTCAAACCGAAGCTGCATGAGATGAATATCGAGGCGTTCCGGATCGGCCGCGCGTCGAAATAACGTCCGACTCCGTGAAGCAAGCGATTGACGAGCGAAAAAATCTTTTCCCTCCTGGACGGGAATCAAGTAAAATGGTACTAATTGGGCTCACGGAAAAAGGGATGCGTCTCATGGCCCGTTTTTCGCCGAGCCCGTTTCGTGTCACGGTCTAACTCGTCACCCCCCTCCCCTTCAAAATTCAAAGACATGATGAGCAGTTTAAACCAAAACGCACCGGTCGGCCGTTTTCATCCGGCCAATAGCCCCGACTATATCCCCAAGCTCCAACTACAGGAGCTCCAACTGCGAAAACTGCAGAAGGTCGTCAACGAGGCGTACGACCATGTGAGGCTGTTTCGCCAACGGATGGAAGAGCAAGGCCTGACCCCGGCCGACATCCGTTCCCTTGCCGATATCGCCAAGCTGCCGTTTACCGTCAAGAACGACCTGCGCGACACCTATCCGTTCGGTCTGTTCGCTCAACCGCTGAAAAATATTGTCCGACTACACGCCTCCAGCGGAACGACCGGCAAACCGATCGTGGTGGCCTATACCAAACGGGATGTCGAGGTCTGGACCGAAGTCATGGTTCGTGCGATCGCCGCAACCGGTTTGCACGAAGGGGACATCATCCAAAACTCCTACGGCTACGGTCTGTTCACCGGCGGCTTGGGAGCGCACTACGGTGCCGAGGCGCTCGGCGCGACGGTCATCCCGACCTCCGGCGGCAACACCGACCGTCAGATCATGGTGATGAAAGATTTCAACGTGTCGGCTATTTGCTGTACGCCGAGCTATTTCCTCCACATCGTCGACCGAGCGGCCGAGATGGGAATCGACCTGAAGGAATTGCCAATCAAAATCGGCATTTTCGGCGCCGAGCCGTGGACCGAAGGGATGCGAAGCCGGATCGAGTCGGCCTCGGGAGTCAAGGCGTACGACATCTACGGACTTTCGGAGATCATCGGCCCGGGCGTCGGGATCGAGTGCCCGATGCAAGACGGGCTGCATATTTTCGAGGACCATTTCTATCCCGAGATTATCGACCCCGACACGGGCGAGCTTTTACCGGACGGCGAAGAAGGGGAACTGGTCCTGACGACGCTCAGCAAAGAGGCGATGCCGGTGATCCGTTACCGGACTCGCGACATCACGGCACTCAACCCCGAGCCGTGTCCGTGCGGTCGCTCGATTCGACGTATCCGTCGGATTGGCCGTCGCAGCGACGACATGTTCATCATCCGCGGCGTGAACGTCTTCCCGTCCCAGATCGAGTCGGCCCTCTTGGCCGTCGAGGGAACGTTGCCCCATTACCAGATCATCTTGACCAACCCCAAGGGGCTCGATCAGGTCGAGGTTCAGGTCGAAGTGACGCCCGAGATTTTCAGCGACCGGATTCGGATGCTCGAAGATTTGCAAGCGAAGATCGGCTCCCAGATCGCACACACACTGGGACTTCGAGTGAAGGTCCGCTTGGTCGAGCCGCACACGCTGGCACGAAGTGAGGGGAAAGCAAAGCGGGTAATCGACGAAAGAGAAAAATAGAAAAAGAAAAACCAAGAACAGAAAATGAGTGATTGCGCAGCAATCGCGCTCCAAAAAGTTTTTGAAGGGGAGCATGAGGGGAAACCATTTCCAAAATGTTTCCCCTCATTTAAAAAACACGGGCGTCGGCCTCCGGCCGTCGCTCCTTTTATTTCTTGACGCATGAGAAGGCGAAAAAGCCTTTACTTTCACGCCGGAGGCTAACGCTTGCTCAGAAAGATTTTTCTACTTTAAAAAGGGAAACGCGAGTTTGGCGTCGCGTTTTTTTGAGCAGGTATTTTAGACCGTCTAGAAATGGTCCACGGGAATTGCGAGAATGACCGTTCTCTAAATGAAAAGGGCGTGACGGCTACGCCGTCACCTGTTTTCCTAAAATGAGAGGGGACATTTTGAAAATAGTCCCCTCTCAAACTCTCCCCTGAAAAACTTTTTTCTTGGTGCTACCGCACCATTAAAATTTGACCGCTCCCGTTGGTCGCTGGTATCGATTCTAGTGACCAACGGGAACGGGTTTAGTCAGCGGTGCGGAAGCACCGGTCCGGCCGCGGGCCCTGCCCGCCGGGATTGCTTTGCAATCCCTCTTTTTTGTTTGCTCTTTTTGTTTTTCCGTTTTTCTAGCGACCGCACAACCCCAACTTCAAAATCACCCACAACGCCTCGAACGCCTCGCCCGAATTGATCTTCGACTGCCCCCGCTCTCGATCGGCAAAGATGATCGGCGCCTCGCCAAACCGGGCGCCCGCACGGCGAAGATGCCAAAGAATCTCTTCCTGGAACGAATACCCGCGGCTTTGAACCGAGTCGAAATCGACCTTCTCCAAAAGCGACGTCCGATAACAACGATACGCGCCGCTGCAATCTTTCGACTTCAGTCCCAAAAACGTCCGGGCGTACAAGTTGACCCCTCGGCTCATCAGCTTGCGCTTCAACGGCCAGCCTTCGACCCCGCCGCCGGGCACATAGCGCGAACCGATCATCACGTCGACCGGCTCCGCCCCCTTCGGCTCCATCCCGGCCAACAGATCGGGCAAGTAACGCGGATGATGGCTGAAATCGGCGTCCATGTTCAAGACGTATCGGTAGCCGTGCTGGATCCCGTAGCGCATCCCGGCGATCGTCGCCGTGCCGAGTCCCAACTTGCCCTCACGATGGAGGCAGTGGACTCGCGAATCCGCTTGGCCCTTCTCGTCGCACCATCGGCCCGTACCGTCGGGCGAGTTGTCGTCGATTACCAACAGGTCGGCTTCGGGAACGTACTTGAAAATCTCGTCGACCAACAGCGGGAGATTTTCCATCTCGTTGTAAGTCGCCACCGTGATGAGCGTTTTGTCCGCGTTTTCCATGATTGTTTTGCTTTTTATTAAGCGAAATCCTTTGCGCTTCGCAGCCTGCCCGAAAAACGGGCTATAAAACAATCGACCGATAATAGTCGATCGAACGACGGAGCCCCTCTTCGAAATCAGCCTGCGGTTCGTAACCAAGCTGTTTAATCGCCTGAGTGATGTCGGCCATGCTGTCGCGCACATCGCCCGGCCGCGGCGGAGCGAAAATCGGCTCGACTTGGGTTTCCAACTGACGATTGAGCAACTCCATCAGCGCTAACAGGCTGGTCGTTTTGCCATTGGCGCAGTTGAAAACTTTTCCGGCAACTCCCTCGGCGTCGGCAGCCAACAGGTTGGCGTGGACGACGTTTTCGACGAAGGTGAAGTCGCGCGACTGGTGGCCATCGCCGAAGATGGTCGGCTGTCGGCCTTGTAGGATCGCCGTGATGAAAAGGGGGATCACGGCCGAGTACGGGCTGCCCGGGTCTTGACGCGGCCCGAAGACGTTGAAATAACGCAGGCAGACCGTTTCGAAACCGTAGGTCGCCGTGAACGCCTTACAATAATATTCCCCGGCCAACTTGGCGACGCCGTAGGGGGAAATCGGATCGGGCAGATCCGACTCGCGTTTACTGGAAAACGGTTTGTCGCCGTAGGCACTGCTCGAGGCGGCGTAAACGACCCGACGCACTCCGGCCCGTCGGGCGGTGTCCAACAGGGTCAGCGTGCCGGTCACGCAATGGGCGTTCGTGGCCAACGGGAATTCAACGCTTCGCGGGACCGAGGCCAGAGCCGCCTCGTGAAAGACGCAATCGACCCCCTCGACCGCGCGGGCCACGGTGTCGGCATTTTGGATATCCCCTTCGATGAACTCGACCTGATCGCGAAACGAGTCCAGGTTCGAAAGGTGTCCCGTGCTCAGATTGTCGAGCACCCGGACCTGATCCCCTCGACGGACCAGCGCTTCGGCAATGTGCGATCCGATAAACCCGGCCCCGCCGGTGACTAAAAAGGTACGCATCGGTTTCGTCCTTCCCGTATTTTTGACCAACCATGACTGCGTCCGCCGTGACGCCATAAAAAAAATCCACGGGGACCCTCAAGGGGAAATTGTACCTTATTTCCCGCCGCAGGCCGAGACGACTTTTTTCGGGCTTTTCAAGTGGGCCTTCTCATGAGGGGAAAGATAGGTGATTCTCCGTGGGAAACGACCGACGCTGGTCCCTGCCATTACGCTTGCAACGCCCCCAGATATCGCGAGTAAAGCGAGAAGATCAAGCAGATCAGGACGATGGCGAAAACGAACCAGATGGCGAAATTGAGCACTCTCGTGAACGACCGGATGTAGTCGCTCGCCTCGTCCTCGTACGCCACGGCGATCCGCCCCATCACCTCGACCAGCGAGCCGGAGATCTCGCCGACGTGGATCATTTCGAGAAAATCACGTCGAAAAACGTTCGTCTGCAAGAAGGCGATATAGAGCGATTCCCCCGCTTCGACCGCCTCGGCGATCTGACCGATCTTGCGTGTGATCTTCGGGTGCATCGACGAGCGGAGGCTGAACCGAAGCGCCTCGAACGTATCCATCCCCGTGTTGAACGTCAACTGAAGCGACCGGGCCAACCGGGCCAGGCTCAACAGCTCGACGATCTTGTCGAGATGGGGGATCTTGAACGTCATCTGCGCGATCGGCTGTGTCCACGGGGCCCGACGCAAAAAGTCCCGTGTCACGAGCGTCACTCCGCCGACGATCCCCACGACCGTGCCAAAGTAAATCCAAAAGTAAGAAGCCGGCCAACCCCCAAAGGCGGACATGAAGATAAGAAAAAGGCCCATCGTGAAGATCGCCCCGGCCAATTGGGCGAGCGTGCCCGAAAGGTTCGACAAGAAATCACGACGGGTTTTCCACCGGCTTTGATAGTACTCGTGCAGCACGCGAAAGATATCGGGCAAGTCGCACGTCACATCGCCGATGCCGACCAGCTCACGAAACAACGGAGGAAAGAATTCGCCCGTCCGATCGATCCCTTCCGAAATCGTTTCCCCCTGCTCGACCGCACAGAGAATCGTTTGACATTGACGAACCAGCGCGGGACGATTCGCCTCACTCTCGACCTCCCGCCGCCAAATCTGACGCAGATCGAGCCCGGCGTCGAGCGAGACAGCCAGTCGGTTGCACAAACCGGCCAGTTCTTTCAGTCGAACACGAGGAGCAGGAATCAATCCCATCGGTAGCGTCTCGGAAAAGGGATAACGAGGAAACCAAATCGGAATCCTATTTTACCAAATTCTCGCGGTCGTGTCTGCTTTCTTTATTGATATTCAAAAAGTAGTAGCCTCTTGCTTTTCAGTTTTATTCTGAAAAACCGGGCTCCTCGTCGGGAGCCCTCAGATCACTATTTTTGCGAGTGTCATTAAGAAAATTCCGTCAGCCGGGCCGCCACGGCAAGCGCGGCCGTCTCGATCCGCAAGATCCGCGCCCCGAGGTTGACCTTCTGCCAACCCTTATCACAAGCCGCGTCGACTTCACCGTCACTAAAACCGCCTTCGGGGCCGATCCCGACCCAGATCGACCGGCCCGACTCGATCCCCTCGGGGAAAATTTCCCCCAGACGTTTTCCGCCCGGATGGGCCACCAGTCGGGTTGCCGCCGGATCGACTTGCGAGCTGATTTCGTTCCATGTGACCGGCGTGCCGATCTCCATCAAACGGGTCCGGCCGCACTGTTTCGACGCCTCGATCACCGTCCGCGAGAGCCGATCGACCGTTTTCGACGACGGGACGACGACCGACCGTTCGGTCTTGACCGGGACCAACCGCGTGACGCCCAATTCGGTCCCCTTTTCGACCAACCATTTCTGTCGATCCCCCTTCGGCAGCGCAACAGCCAGCGAGAGTTCAAACGGCAGTTCCCGGTTTGGTGTTTCACGCGAGACGATAGAAAGTTCGACCGTATCACGACCGAGCGAGTCGATTTCGGCGACAAATTCGCTGCCGGTGCCGTCGAACAGGACGAGAGTATCGCCGATTGACGCGCGCATGACCCGTGCGACGTGGCGAGCTTCGGGGCCATCGAGGGTCGCGTGGTTGGAAATGATGGGTTGGGAACAAAAATAGCGATCAGCCATAGCAAAACCAAAAGAAAAAAAGAAAAACAAACAAAACAAAAAAGAGGGATTGCAAAGCAATCCCGGCGGGCAGGGCCCGCGGCCGGACCGGTGCTTCCGCACCGCTGACTAAACCCGTTCCCGTTGGTCACTAGAATCGATACCAGCGACCAACGGGAGCGGTCAAATTTTAATGGTGCGGTAGCACCAAGAAAAAAGTTTTTGAGGGGAGAGTTTGAGAGGGGACAATTTTCAAAATGTCCCCTCTCATTCAAAAAAACAGGTGACGGCCCTGGCCGTCACTCCTTTTTCTTATCCCGATGACAACACAGCACACTTTTTTACAACCAGAAAATCTTACCAAACAAAAAATCCCCCTAAACCCAACCCTTAAAGCAAACGCACCCCACACCCGTTCTCTTTCGAAAAGATCACCCGCCCCCGCTCGATCCGCACTCCGATCGCCACATCTTCGCCCAGCAACAACGCCCCGTCCATGTCGACATAGTCCAGCATCGGCAACACCTGGGCAATCGCCGAGATCCCGACCGTCGACTCGGTCATACACCCGACCATCACTTGAAGCCCAAGCTCTTTAGCTCGCGCGATCATCCGCCGCGCCGGGGTCAGACCGCCGCACTTGGTCAACTTGATGTTGATCCCGTGAAAACATTCGGCACACCGGTCGACGTCCGGTTCCTGCCGGCAACTCTCGTCGGCGATGATCGGAAGGGCCGACTCGCGATAGACCCGCCGCATCTGGTCCCACTGGTCGGCCGGCAACGGCTGTTCGATAAACTCGACCCCCAACTCGGCCAGCGCCGCGGCGTTGCGGATCGTCTCGTCGGCCGTCCAGCCACAATTGGCGTCGACCCGGAACCGGGCGTCGGTCTCGCGGCGTAACGCGCGAACGATATCAAGGTCGTCCGGCGTGCCCAGCTTGATTTTGTATACCGGCCAGCCGTCGAACTCACGGAGTTTTTCGACCATCACCCCGATCGCGTCGATCCCGATCGTATAGTCGGTCACCGGGCTGTCGGTCGGGTCGAGCCCCCACAGGTCCCAACACGGTCGACCTTCGAGTTTTCCCCAAAGATCGCAGGCCGCCTGATCGACGGCACACTGGGCGAACGGGATCTCTTGCAATATCGGTCGAAGCGACTCCCAAAGCGCTTCGGGCGTTTCCATCCGGGCCGCTTCGATTTGAGGCCGAACCGTCTCGATCGCCTGGATCAGTTTTTCGACCGTGATCCCATAGTACGGGTCCTCGACCGACTCGCCGTACCCGGCCAAGCCGTCTTGCCCCAGCTCGACCACCAACGTTCGGATCGCGTCATGGGTGCCGCGCGAGATGCCGAACGGGTGTCGTAGCGGAAGGATGTAGGAGCGTAAGGTCAATTCCACGGGCGGAGCCCTTGTTTATCTTGTTTGATACTAGCGACCAACGGGAGCGGGTCTAGTCAACGGCGTGGAAACGCCGGTCCAAAAAGTTTTTGGAAGGGGTTTTAGGGGAGACCTTTCTTCAGAAAGGTTTCCCCTAATCTGTAAAATAAAATATTCTGCTATTCAAAAAAAGGATAAGGAGCGACGGCTTTGCCGCCGCCTGTATTTTTTTAATGAGAGGGGACATTTTGAAAATTGTCCCCTCTCAAACTCTCCCCTCAAAAACTTTTTGGACCGGGATTGCTGCGCAATCCCTCTTTTTTTGTCTTACAATTATTTTGTTTTTACTTTTTCACTTCTTCTTTCAACTTCAGTACTGCTTTCGCCAGCTTCTCCGCCCCGTGCCGATACACATCACACGCCGGTAACCCAAGCTCCTCCTTCACCCGCGCACACTCCCGCTCCACCGCCTCGTCCGAAAAACCAAGCCCATTAACCCCCACACCGATCACACGACACGGATGAACGAAATTCGTGGCCGTCTCGTAAAACCGGGCCAACTCACCAAGCGGCGGCATCGGCGGGTTGTTCTCCGGCCAGTCGGTGATCTTCTCGCGACCCATCTGGTAACAAAGCAAAAGCCCGTCCGGCCGCAAACCGTGCAACAGCCCGAGCGTCACACAGCCGTAACGCGGATCCACCAGACTGCCCTGCCCTTCGATCAGCAAAATGTCGTGCTCTTGGTTTTCGCGAACCAGCCGTTCGGCCGACCCGGCGACAAAATCGGCGATCACCCGATCGACCGGGCACCCGGACCCGGCCACCATGATCCCCGTTTGACCGGTGGCGACAAACTGGGCGTCGTGGCCCTGTCGCTTGAGCGCTTCGGCCGTCTCGATCGCAGTGACCATCTTCCCGCAACTGGTCGTCGTCGCCACGCTGTGAATTCGAAGACATCCATCGCGGAACCCTTGCCCCGACGCGACCTCCTTGTCATCGTTTTTGCGCAGATCCAGAAGCGTCACCCCCTTTTGCTCGGCGGCGAGGGAAAATTCCGCATCGTCGCAGAGAAACTCGTGCATCCCGGAAACGACGTTCATCCCCCGACGGATCGCCTCGAGGATGATCGGACGCCAAGCCGTGGGAACCTTGCCGCCGGGAGGGGCCGTGCCGAGCACCAGCGTATTGGCCTCGCCCGGCGCGTCCTCAAACACTCCGATAACCGGCAACTCGCCGCCGACGCCAAACAGCGCTTGGGCCGTTTGACCCGCCGACTCCCGATCGAACACGGCAACCACTTCGTTCGGGCGATACCGAATCACGCTGGCAGCCAATTTCGCGGTCACCGGATTGGAAAACCCGTCGGTCAAAACTATCATTCGCCGAGCCATCGAAATCCTTTTCTTCGAGGAAAATCACTTGTAAACAAAAACGGAAGAAACCGATTTCACACCGTCGCTTTACGAGGGAAAAAAGACCACACGTTTCGGGTCGGTCAAGCGATCAATATGGTCCATTTGGCCTGCCGAGTCAACCGAACCGCCACACCGGCCGGTCAAGACCGATCTTTCTAAACCGTTTAATAAAAATGACTTACCAAGAAACGGTAATTTTCTTACGATCATGCTTGACAGAGAAAGGTATACGCTGTAGAGTATCGAGAGTAAGGTTTACTGGTACTAGAGGGTTTATTTTGTGAGTTTTCAAAAGAAAGTGCACCTCGATAAAAAAGTGGTGCCCAATAAAAAGAGTCTTGACGGGAATGTCGAAACGTTTTTGCTTCTGATCCTCGAGGAATCGCCCAACTACGGGTACGCAATCGTTCGGGAGCTGAAGCAAAAGACCGACGGCCTGTTGCGTCTCGGCGAAGGGACCGTCTATCCGGTCCTTTACCGTATGGAAGAGCGGGGCGTTCTGGAATCGTTCTGGCAGGAAGGGCCCAACGGCCGCAAGCGGAAATATTATCGCGTCGCTCAGAAGGGCAAGAAGGCGCTCGCCTCGAACCTGTCGCAATGGGACTATCTCGTGCGGGTCATGGAGACGATCCGCGACAACAGCAATCTATCACTTCATCCGGAAGGGGGTTCCGTATGAGCGCGGCGTTGGACCGGTATTTGGATCGGGTAATGGGGGTGGCCGATTATCGCGACGAGGCCGAAGCAGCGGCCGTCCGTGCGGAACTGGAAGATCATCTGCTGGAAAAGGTCGACGAGCTCAAGCGCGACGGTCTGGAACGGGCCGAAGCGATCATTCAGGCGATCGAAGACCACGGCAACCCGGTGGTGGTCGGCTACCGGCTTCGCAAGTGGAGTCTGATCGACGTCCGGACGCGGGGAACGGCACGAGGGGTGATCGCCATCGGCCCGCGGGCAGTCGGCATTTTCGCCTTTGGCGGGATAGCGATCGGGCTGTTTTCAGTTGGCGCATGTTGCATCGGTCTATTTTCGCTGGGCGGATTTGTCCTTGGCCTGTTTGGGTTTGGCCTAATTGCTGCGGGTGGGGTGGCTCACGGCATGTACGTCATTGGCCTCATTGCCATAGGAGGGATGGTGGCAGTGGGGGTGATTGCCGCCGGCGCAACGGGTATAGGCTTCTGGGTCCCCTCGACATGGACCGTGATAAGCTATTATTCCCAAGAAACCGTTCCCCAATGGCTACAATTTTTCGATCCGGTTATTCAATGCAGCCGACAAATTCCTGATTCAAAAGTAACGATAATAATACTTTTTATTGTGCTATTAATAATTCCCTTAAAGTGGCTTCAGCTCAGAGAATATCGACGAATCAAAAAAATCAACCCGTCGTGGATTGACTAAGTCTTTAGGGGGCGTCCGCCACTTCGAAGAGCGGGCGTCGCCGGTTTTCACCTTTCACTATTAGCTTTACTCTCTATTTCACGCTTGAAGGAGGATCGTAAGATGGGAATCTGTTTACGGAATCGTCATCAGATCGGATGGTTAGGGGTAGCCGTGTTTTTCCTCTGCCTTTCGATCCCTTCGGCCGACGCGTCGTCGGATGACTTATGGAAGATCGTGCCGGAAGACGCGCTTGGCGTGGCGATGATCCCCGACCCGGGCGCGACCGACGCGACCATGATCCAATTCGCCGCCCAGGTCCAGTTGCCAATCGGGCCACCACTTTTGATGCTCAAGGCACTGGGCCAGATCGGGGAAGGGCTCGACGAGGACGACCCGATCGCCGCGATCCTCATGCCGTCGGACGACGCCGATTGGAAGCCGATCCCCGTGATCGCCCTTCCGACCGACGATTACGACGCGCTCGTGAAACCGTGGAAGCCGGAAAAGGTGACCGACACGATTTTCGCCGTCACGCTGCCCAACGAGATGCCCGCGCTGGCCGCGAAGAAGGGAGATTTTACCCTTCTCGTCCTGGCGAACCAGCAGGCGACACTGGAAAAAATCCTGGCCTCGACCGGCCGGTTCACCAAGTCGGTCGACGCGTGGGACGACTGGATCGAAAAGAACCTGGCCGTCGTGGTCATGACCCCCGAGGGGCTGAAGCAGGTCGTCTTCGGTGCGATAGATCAAACCGAAAAGGGAATGAAAACGGCTACCGCCTCCCTGGAAAAGACCGACCCTGAAATGGCCAAGCAGATAAGCGAACAGCTGGAGATGACCCGCCGAACGCTCCAAGTCTATCGGAAGATTTTCGGCAACATGGCCGATCAGGTCGACCTTTGGGCCGCCGGAGTGGCGATCGACCAGGAAGGCTTCGTCACGATCTCAAGCCGGGCCACCATGGCCGACGGAAGCCCGTGGGCCGACGCGTTCGCCACGCTTGAGGCACCCAAGAAGATGCTGACTAACCTGCCGCAGGGCCCGTACGTGTTTGCCGCCGACGGAGCGTTCAATAAAAAGGTTGCCAAGCTTTGGAATCAGTACTCAGTCGACCTCCTTGAAGTACTGCCCCAGTTCGGCGAACTGAGTTCCGAAGTGAGAGAAAAGTTTATCACGCTCATGGAGCGGTCCAATCAAGACCTCGACAGTCTTTCAATTCTGTTCGGCATTTCCGAACCGGGCGAAGGAATCCTGCAGCGAACTGTCTACTTGATTAAGACCAATGACGCACAAGCATTTATGAAGCAGCAGCTCTCGACGACGGAAGAGATAATCAAATTGGCCGAGGATACGGGAATCCCCCTCTGGTCGAAGGGAACCACGATTGGGGAAACGACGATCGACGGGCGGAAGATCCAGACGGTGACCATCGATATCACCCAATCAATCCAAGGGGAAGGTACGGAAGAGACGCTAAAAATCCTTAAGGAGGTCTACAGCCCCGACGGAAAGATTATCAGCTACTTCCTGCCGCTTGACGAGAAAAACATCCTCGTTGGCTTCAGCGAAGACGGCTTGAAGCTGGGCATCAAAGCGTTCGAAAAAGGGACCCCATCGAGGTTGGCCGAACCGATGATCGAACCGGTCGCCAAGCGGCTACCCGAGGGCGCCCAATGGGTTATCCTCGTGAGCGTCGACGGGACGCTACAGTGGTTCAAATACTTCAGTGACAAGATCAAAGAGACCCCCATAATCAACATCAAGATCGACATGGAACCGGCGCCGCCGATCGCGGTCGGGGTAATCGCCTCGGAAGAGGGGTTCGAAAAACGGACCGTCGTTTCCCCCGAAACGATCAAAGCGGTCTATGCTGCCGTCATGAAACTGTTCGTCAGCGCACAGCAGGAGAAGTAGCGACTTAGTCGTTTTTGTATAAACCTCAAAAAAACGAGGGCCGCTTGACACTCAGTTCAAACGGCCCTCGTTCTATTTTAAGTCGGGGCGAGAGGATTCGAACCTCCGACTTCCTGCTCCCAAAGCAGGCGCGCTGCCAGGCTGCGCCACGCCCCGATCTGTTTTACTCCGACAGACGATCTTCTGTTTGTCGGAGAGAACCATTGTATCGCTTGAGTCGGATTCCGGCAACCGGCTAAATAAGCGTTACTTCATACGACTTACTAAAAGAGGGAAACACCAAGTTTCCTACAGATCACTTACCTAACCGGTCATCTGTTTCTTTAGTCGCCCAAACTCGTCATGACTGCTAAAGTGGATCACCATCTTCCCCTTGCCTTTGGCGTTGTGGGTTAACGTGACTTTCGTTCCCAGTGCGGTCCGCAACTCCTGTTCGAGCTTCTCCAAATGGTCCCGGTTCGGCTTCGATTCGGACGGTTTTTTCGACTTGGTCTCGGCCGCCGATTTGGTTCCAAGCGCCTCTTGGACCATCCGCTCGGTCGCCCGAACCGTCAGGCCTTCATCCTGAATCCGCTTGGCAAATTCAACCTGCCGCTTCTCATCACCCAACGAAAGAAGCGAGCGGGCGTGGCCCTGGGTCAGCTTCCCGGCACGAAGATCTTCCTGGACCAGTTCGGGCAATTCGAGCAAGCGAATCAGGTTGGCGATCGTTGACCGGTCGACCTTCAGTCGCTTGGCCAACTCCCCTTGAGTACACTTATGCAACTGGAGATACTGTCGGAACGAGAGCGCCTTTTCCAACGGGTTGAGATCTTTTCGCTGGAGGTTTTCGACAATGGCCAGCTCCGTGGTTCGACGGTTGTCCGCCTCGATCACGCGGACCGGCACTTCGCGAAGACCCGCTTTTTGAGCGGCACGCAGACGGCGTTCTCCGGCGATCAGCTGGTACGACTCGTCGACCCGACGGACCACCAACGGCTGGAGCATTCCATGATCGTCGATGCTGGCGGCCAAGGCGTCGAGGTCCTCTTTTCCAAAATCCTTCCGCGGCTGAAACGGGTTGCGTTCGACCAACTGAACATCGACCATGACGACATCCGGTTCAATCCGGTCATCCTTGGAAGCCGGTGATTCGGAGAGGCTCGGCTTCGCGGGGGACGGCGCGGCGGGAGAAACTTCCGGCGGTTTTTTCAAGTTGGCCCGTTCGGCCTGAACGACTTGTCCGGCCAAACTGTGCGGCGCGTCGGCGCGGCGGATCGCTTGCCGGGACTGATTTTGCTCTTGATTTTCCGTCGGCGGTGACTGGGTTTTATTGTCGGTTTCGCTCTCACTTTTTGAAGCGGTTCGCCCCAACAAGGCTTCCAATCCTCGACCCAATCGTCGTTCCTTACTCACTGTCGAGTACCTCCAAACAGAGTTCCGTATACGCTCGAGCGCCCCGGCCGCGTGGGGCGTGATCGATGACTGATTTACCAAAACTGGACGCTTCGCTGACCGACACGTCTCGCGGGATGACCGTGTCGAAAACGATCTCGCCGAAGAATTCTCGCACCTCGCGATCGACCTCGTGAGTCAGCTCCAGTGTGTGATCGTACATGGTAAGCAGTATTCCACCAAATTGCAACTCATGAGCCTGCGAGTCAATAACTTGGCCGATTACTTCGATCATCTGGGCGAGTCCTTCCATGGCAAAGTACTCGCACTGGATCGGCATCAAGACCTCTTGCGAACTGGCCAAGGCGGTTTGAGTCAGACGGCCGACCGACGGAGGACAGTCGATCAGCACATAGTCGTAGCCGCTAATGCCGCCTTGAAGATAGCGGCGCAATCGTTCGGCCTGCGCATCATCCCCGGCGGTCAACGCCTCGACATCCCGAAACGCGCGGCTGCCGGGCAACAGATGAAGACGAGCACAGTAGGTGTCGAAGATCGCTTCGCAAAGAGGCATGCCGGTAACCAGCGGGTGACGAGCCGTCGGTTCAACGCCCAGTCCGGTGGTCGCGTTGCATTGAGGATCGAGGTCGACCAGCAGGGTTTCTTTACCCGACTTGGCCAGCGCGACCGCCAGGTTGACGGCGGTAGTGGTTTTCCCGACGCCCCCTTTTTGGTTCGCGATACAAAAGACTCGTCCCACGTAAGAATCTCCCTAGAAGCGACGTGGTCAAAAGAAAGACCATAGATCGAGCGCATTGTAGCGAGCCAGGGAGAAAAAGAAAATGCCAATATCGAAGAAATCGAAGTGTCCTATCCATGCAGCTGGGACCAGCAATCCCAGAGCAGCTCAAGCGATTCAGCCGCGCGAGCTTGCATGCGGCAATCGACCAGATTCGACAAATCGGTAACCTCGGGATTGATCTCGACGGTGTACCAACCAAGACGGTGCCCCACCAGGACTGGCTCCGAAATGTAAGGAAACAAGCTGCTGGTACCGATCGAAAAAACCAAGTCGAAACCGTCTTCGAGTTCGCGTACCAACTGGGTCAATTGAAGCTGCGGCAACATGTCGCCAAACAGAATGACATTCGGGCGAAGCGGAGCGGAGCAACTTGGGCAGGACGGTGGCAACTGGTCTAATTGGACGGCAGAGATCGGGTACCGAAGACCGCATTCCGGACAGACCAACGTGTGCATATCACCATGGATATCGATCAGATTTTTCGTGCCCGCTCGGCGATGGTAACCATCAATATTTTGCGTCAAAACCCAGACGCGGTCGAGCTCCCTTTCAAATTGAGCAATGACCTCATGTCCTCGGTTGGGCTTATGCTCGAGAACCGCTTCCCCGATTTCAACCAGATATTTCCAAGTGATCTCGGGTCGCTCACGGAGCATTCGGCTGGTGAGAACCTCTTCGATCGGGATCCCTTCGGGAGTGTGTTTTTCATCATAGAGCCCGCCGACACCCCGATAGGTTGGCAGTCCGGAATCGGCCGAGAGTCCCGCTCCGGTGATGAAGAGGACAGACGAATCGGGGGTCATTTTTCGGACGATACTTTCCGCCTGTTTGCGAAGTAGTTCGGCATCCATTTCAATTTTTTCCTAGGAAGAACCTTTATCAATATCCGTTCCACGTGCAACACCCGAAGTCCGGATTCATTGCCCGATTAAGTCTACCCTTTCAGATGATGCTAGGGAAGATTTTGGACGGTCAAATTTTGTTTAGATCCAAGAAAAGAAAAAAGGGAGTCGCCCTCCCTGTCACGGGTTTGGACCACTCCCTTTTGTCATTTCTCTAAATACCCCGACCAAATTACCTCTGGTCATTTGGGGCGTCTACGAGTTTCACGTGAAACTCGGCTGTAGGCTATTCAAGCGGGCTATTCAAGCGGGTTGACAACCAGGCCGCTCAAAAGTTTCGGATAAAAGTAAGTACTCTTGGCCGGCATCCGCTCGCCGGAAAGGCTGATCTTTCGGACATCGTCTACCGAAGCGGGCATGATGACGGCCGCCATCGGGAACCGATCACTTTCGAGTCCTTGTACCACCTCGTCGATCAGGTGAACGTAGGTCGGCTTCGGCAAATCGGTCACGCCGAAGATCGTATCAAGAATCAGCCGGTGCAAAAGACTCACCCCGAGTCCCTGCCATTCGGGCGTATGCTCGGCAGCCACTTCAGCCATCTTCTCTTGACCCTCTTCGGTCAGACTGGCCAAGACCCAGCGTTTATCTTTTCGCGGGCAAAGCCCGATCAGGCCCTGCTGGTCGGTCGTCTGAATCTCTTCCCAGACGTTCCCCGCAAAGGCAGCCCCCTCACCGGCGATCTTCGTTTCGAAGTACGGAGCCAACTTGGCGGCCAGCTCATCGGCCGTCATGTCGGGCAACCCTTCGAACAACCGGTGCGTCGGCAAGACGGTCAGTCCCGGATCTTCCATCGCCACGCACATCATCAAGACGTAGTTGGCCGGATGGTCCGGCGTCAGGAGTCCCATTTCGGCGACCTGGTCGCGATAGTTGCAGGCCGTCTCGTAACGGTGGTGGCCGTCGGCAACGAAGATCGGTTTCGGCCCCATGACCTCGGTAACCTTCGAAATGACGCTCGGCGCGGTGACCGGCCACATCCGATGAACAACACCCAGATCGTCGGTCGCTTCCAGAGGCGTGGTCCCTGCAATCTCTCGTTCGAGAATCTCTTGGGCTTCGCACTGCGGGTCCGGGTAGAGACCGAAAATCTGACTCAGGTTCGCCTTGCAGGTGGTCGTCAACATCAGCCGATCGGCCTTGGCGCTGGGGTGGGTTTCCTCGTGCGGAAAGACCTTCCCTTCACCAAATCGTGAGAGGCGAGATCGACACATGAACCCGCGTCGGTTGAACTCAACCCCCTCGAACGTGAACTGCTGGTCGTAGACGTAAATGGCCGGATTGGCTTCCCGGAACAGGACCCCTTCGGATTGCCAATTCTTCAAAAAGGTATTGGCACGGGTGTAAGCGTTGTTCGATTCCGAGTCGCCCGGCTCCTTACGATTGAGGATCAGCCGAACCGCGTTGCACGGATGTTTTTTGTAGAGGGCGTCTTGCTCCTCCGGAGAAATGACATCGTACGGAGGCGCGATCACATCGGCTAATGCGCCGACGTGGCCAAGGTCATATCGAAGGGCCTGGAATGCTTGGATCTCTGGCATTGGTCGTTTTGCTCTGAGAATAGAAGTTTGGTGAAAGAAAAAATCGAGTCGCCTCTCGCACGGACTCTTTCCGCTTTTTCTCGGCGGGAGAATTTCAGGCGAGAGACGCTCGATACGATTAATCTCGTTTTAACGAAAAGTTTAATAACGATAATGGTTCGGCTTGAACGGCCCGTTGGCCGGGATACCCAGATAGTCGGCCTGGACCTGGGTCAGCTTCGTCAGCTTGACATCCAACTGGTCGAGGTGCAACCGGGCCACTTCCTCGTCCAGTTCCTTCGGCAACACGTGGACACCCAGCGGATATTTTTCCGGCTCGGTCCAAAGGGCGATCTGCGCGAGGACTTGGTTCGTGAACGAGTTCGACATGACGAACGACGGATGGCCGGTCGCACAACCGAGGTTGACCAGTCGACCTTCGGCCAACAACAAGATCGAGTGACCGTCCTCGAACGTGAACTGGTCGACCAGCGGTTTGATTTCGGTCCGCTTGGCACCCGATTGATTGACCAGCCAGTCGACTTCGATCTCGAGATCGAAATGCCCGATGTTACAAACGATCGCGTCGTTCTTCATCTTCGACATGTGCTCGCCCCGAATGACGTCGCGACAGCCGGTCGTCGTAACGTAAATGTTCCCCTCGTCGACAGCCTCTTCCAGGGTCTTGACTTCGAACCCTTCCATGGCCGCTTGCAATGCACAGATCGGATCAATCTCGGTGACGATCACCCGCGCGCCGTACGACCGCATCGAATGAGCACACCCTTTGCCAACATCGCCATAACCACAAATGACCGCGACCTTACCGGCCACCATGACGTCGGTCGCCCGCTTGATCCCGTCGGCCAACGATTCGCGGCAGCCGTAAAGGTTGTCGAACTTGCTCTTCGTCACCGAGTCGTTGACGTTGATCGCCGGGACGGCCAGCTCGCCTTTTTCGTGCATCTGATACAGCCGGTGCACGCCGGTGGTCGTCTCTTCCGAAAGACCCTTGATCCCCGGCAACAGGTGCTTGTACTTTTCGTCATGGACCATCGCCGTCAGGTCGCCGCCGTCGTCGACGATCAATTCCAGCGGCTTGCCGTCCGGGAAGATCAGCGACTGCTCGATACACCAATCGTACTCGTCGTCGGTCTCGCCCTTCCACGCGTAAACCGGAACGCCGGTGGCGGCGATGGCGGCGGCGGCGTGGTCTTGGGTCGAGAACTTGTTGCAACTGCTCCAGGTCACCTGGGCACCCAACTCGACAAGCGTCTCGATCAGGACGGCCGTCTGGATTGTCATATGAAGACAACCGCAAACGTGTGCGCCCTTAAGCGGCTTCGACTCGCCGTACTTCTTCCGAAGCGCCATCAGCCCGGGCATCTCGTGTTCGGCAAGATTGATTTCCTTGCGGCCCCACTCGGCCAGTTCCATATCGGCCACCTTGTAGGGCAACTTCTTTTCAGCTTGAGCCACGTACTCTCTCCTGTGCATCAAAAAAAGAACAGGCGACGACCTTCCTCGGCCGACGCGATTTTGGATATCCGATAACCGTCCGTGTGCGTGCGTCGAAGTGATTGGTGACCGGGAAAACCCTCTCCAAAAAGGTTTCCTATCGCCGCACAAAAAAAGACTCGAAAAATCATCCGAGAAAACCCAAACCCGATCACCCAAACATCATATTCTGATTCGCCCCCCTTGACAACCCTTTTGGACTGGCGTTTCCACGCCGATTGTTAAACCCGCTCCCGTTGGTCGCTGGTGCCGAGCAAGAGAATGCCCTTTTTCTGAAGGCAACAGTGGAGGGTGCCTTGGCGGGGCCTGATGATTTGGCGGGCAAGAGCCGCGGCCGGACCGGCGTTTCCACCCCGATTATTAAACCCGCTCCCGTTGGTCGCTGGTATCGAGCAAGAGAATGCCCTTTTTCTGTTGGTACTTCGGGAGGTTTCTTATCGAGGCGAAGTAGTTTTGTTTCACTATTTAAAAATGGGTGTGGTAAAGCCAAAATTTTTGGACCGAAATCTTGCTAACAGAATAAGCGTAACGGCTTAAATTCAATTATGTATAGACGCCGCATAACAAAACCAAGAAGAAGAAAAGGGCAGGGCAGAGAAACCAAGTTCGGCGGCAGGCGTTTTTCATCCCCTCCACAAAAAAATCTTGCAGAACCTTGGACCGGTTTTTCGATCGCTTGCTTTTATTCGCAAGAGAACTTTTCAAAAGTTTCGCGGGCATTTTTCAAAAACGCTTTGGTCCGCTCCGTGTCTTTTTGTCCGGGGCGACTTTCGACACCTCCGGCCGTATCGACCGCCGCTGGGCGAACCGACTCGATCGCGTGGGCGACGTTCTCCGACGTCAGTCCTCCGGCAAGAACCAAAGGCGGTCGCTCGGTCGCTTCAAGATACTCGGCCGCCAGCGACCAATCGGCCGTCTTCCCGGTCCCGCCATAGGCCCCCTTCTGATAGGCGTCCAACAAGACCATGCGCGGCATCGCTTCAAGCGCGCGGCATCGGTCCAGATAATCAACCACCGGCGCGAGTCCGTCCGGCCCCAATCGAAACGCGCGAACGATCGGCAACCCGAACGCCGCGCGAAGCTCGGCCAAAAATTCCGGCGGTTCGTCCCCATGGATTTGCAGCGCGTCGAGCGGAACCCGGTCGAGTGTTTTTTCAATCGTTTCACGTGGCGCATTGACAAACAGCCCGACCTTCACCGCCGCCGAACCGATCGCCTCGGCCACCTCCGCGGCCCGGTCCAATTCAAGGTAGCGCGGGCTCGGCGGATAAAAATTCAGCCCCACCGCGTCGGCCCCCGCCCGGACCACCATCCGCCCGTCCTCCGGGTTCGTCACCCCACAAATTTTCATCCGAAACACAATCGTCACCTCGCGGGGTAAAGAAGATTCAAACAGACCGATTTTTTTATGATAGACCCAATCCCCCTGATCGAGAACCCCTTTGAGAAAACGGCCAAGATTAAATGTCCCGCCCAAATCCGGATTGTACTAACGCCAGTTAGTTATTAAAATACGCCTGGCATTTCATTCATTGCGCAGCCTCCGTGACATCGTAGCCAACCGGACCGACAAACGATCGGAACGATTTATCACCCCTTTGTCTCAAGCGTGGAGGAGACCGTTATGCCGTACGAACGGATGTTGGATGAGCTGCCGGTTTGGTTGATCTATCTGGGGACGATCGTTGTTTTCGCCGCCTCGTTTCAGGCCGGGTATTGGGGCGGCCAGTGGTCGCTTCGCAAAGCAAAGGAGACGACCGAGAGTCGCAAGTCGCACGCCAATGTGGCGCTCGGAGCGATGTTCGGCCTGTTGGGCCTTTTGATCGCCTTCACGTTCAGTATCGCCGGCGGCCAATACGACGCGCGACGCACGCTGGTGATCGACGACGCCAACGCGATCGGGACCGCTTACCTTCGGGCCGAACTGTTGCCGGAGCCCGAGCGGTCGAAAGTCCGGCAGTTGTTGCGTGATTACGTCAAACCGCGCCACGAAGAGAACTCGGAGAATCTGGAGGCTCTTCTGACTCACGCCGAGTTGACCCAAGAACGTCTTTGGACCGAGGCAACCGCAGTGGCCGAAAAGGAGCCGACGCCGATCGTCGCCCTGTTTGTGGCCTCGCTGAACCAGATGATCGACACGCACGACAAACGGGTCAACATCGCCCTTTGGAAACGGATCCCCAGTTTGATCTTCGTCCTGCTGGGGGCGCTGTCGATCTTGGCCATGATGTTGCTGGGCTACCTGATCGGGCTCAGCGGCCTGCATCACCTGATCGCCACCTCGTTGTTGGTCTTCACCTACTCGACCGTCTTTTTGATGATCATCGACCTGGATCGCCCCGAGCAGGGACTCTTTAAAGTGAGCCAGCAGCCGATCGCCGATCTGGAAGAAAAGATGCTCGCCGACGAACCGGCCGGAGTCGAACGATGACCGTTTTTTTGGGGCTCGTTGTCTTGTCTTGATTAAGGGAATGCGCTGAATTGCCATGACCACCAAAGCGATCTGGATGACCGATATCCATCTGAACTTTTTGGGCGAGGACGCCGCGCGATGGGAGGCGTTTTACGACGAGTTGGCGTACGCCGACGGGGACTGTTTTCTGATTTCCGGCGACATTGGCGAGGCCGATTCGGTGGTCGACTATCTCACCCGGCTGGTCGACCGGCTCGAAAAGCCGATCTATTTCGTCCTGGGCAACCACGACTATTACCACGGTTCGATCCGCGAGGTTCGCGAGGCGGTGGCCGAGCTTTCGGCCGGGTCGCCGTCGCTGGTTTGGCTGAGCGTCTCGGGGCCGGTCCGCTTGGGAGCGAAAACCGGACTGGTCGGCCACGACGGCTGGGGGGACGGCCGGTTGGGCAATTATGCGAACACGCCGGTCGACCTGAACGATTTCTATCTGATCGAAGAGCTTGCCGGTCTTTCGCACGAGGACCTTTTGGAAAAAATCGAAATCCTCGGTGACGAGGCGGCCCGCCATCTTCGGCGGCAGTTGGACCAGGCGATCGGCGTGTACGACCATCTGGTCGTCCTGACCCACGTCCCGCCGTTTGCCGAATCGTGTTGGTCCGACGGTCGCCCCGGTGATCCGGACTGGCTGCCGTACTTCAGTTGTCAGGCGGTCGGTGCCGTTTTACGGGAAACAATGGCCGCCCGGCCGGAAAAACAGATGACCGTCTTTTGCGGCCACACCCACGGCGCCGGTCAAGTCGAAATCCTCTCGAACCTGACCGTCCACACCGGCGCGGCCAAATATTACAAGCCAACCGTCCAAGGGGTCTGGGAATTCGAGTAGGGCGCATCGGCCAATACAAAAGGTCTCGGACGAGAAATTGCCCTCCAAACCGCCCTAAGATATTTCTCTTTCAATTGTATTGCATTTCTTTTTTAAACCGGTATACTAAAATCAGTCCAGCGAGAACCGCCGTCGATCGGCTGGGGGTACTTGATCGCAAAAACCTTTCTTTCAAACTTTCGAGGGGCCAAAGATGAGACAAATTCTGGTCGGCTTGTTTTTCTTGGGAATCTTTCAGACCTGTGCCACTTCGTCGGCATGCGCCGCGGACGCCAACGGCTGGCTTGCTCGGACAGAGGAAATCGTTCGCTCCATTCCTGATGGAAAAAGAGACGAAGCCTTATATATTCTTATGAGTGGCTATGAACAAATGGGAGTGGAAACCAAAGCCATTGAATTGTCACAGCTCATAAAGGATGAAGACTTCCGTAACCAAGTGCTAATAGACATTAAAGCATGGAGATACGGACGGGAGGCGGATCTTGAAGGGTCACTTAAGTTGATTGAATCTTTAAATGATAGTGATCGAGAAACTGCACGCACGGTTCTTGTCTCGAATTTTTACAAAAAGCACTTGTTCCAAGAAGCAAAAACCCTTGCGGAGCATTTGTCCAAGCCGGAATACTCTTATATGAAGGAGAAGCTCATCGAAGCACTTGCAAATTCTGGGCGGTATGATGAGGCGGACGCTTTGCTTCAAAAATATTCTGCAACATGGGATCTTGATGATAGTGACGTGCAAGAATCAATTTCTTCCCTGAAAGAAACCATTTCAAAAGCCCGATCCCAGAACCGAAAAGACTCTCTGGCGTTGCCTCCGAAGCATGTCCTGGAGAGATCGGCGAACATGGATCTTTTTTTCCCGCCTCCTGCCATTCCCGGCGATTCCTTTGAGGCTGTGAAAGAGCGTGTCGAGAAGATCGAGGACGATAACGTCAGGCTCCTGGCCTGGCGAGGCTGTGCAGGCCGTTTTCTCCGCCTCGAAAAACAACAGGACGGTCTTCGAGCCATTGAAAAGGGACTGGAAGTTGCCCGGCAAACGGAGGACAACTTTTTAAAAAACCAGAACCTGATCATCCTGGCTTACTATCTTCTCAATATGGATAAAAAAGAAGAAGCGAACGAGATTCTGACAGAGCTTTTGGAAAAATGTAAGGGGGAAGAAGAGTCCGAGGAAGAGCTGGACGAATTTCAGCAGTGCATGGACTTGCTCAACTCCTTCGTGGGTGAAATTTCCGTCGGGCCCTATTTAATCAATTCACTGATAAGAGTCGACAAGCCTTTACCGGCTATTGAATATACGTTAAACAGTTCGTGCAACCTGAACTGGACCTATCTGGGCGTTTCCTTGGCGGAAATTGATCACTTGGACATCGTAGAAACGTTTCTAAGCCGAATGGATAACCCCACCCAAAAGGTTTACTTATGTCTCGGGGTCGCGGAATACCTCTGGTGGGAAGAGGAAAAAGGGAAAGAGAAAAAAGATTAAAACTCCTTGGCGAGTCGGGCGGTATCGGCTTGCCCGGATAAGGGAAAGCCGGTTTGACGTGTCTGGCCCCCCCTGTTACGATAAAAATCGGCTTTTGACTGGATAGATTAGTCACAGGTTAGATCATCGCCTTGCGTCACGCCGTGTGACTTAAAAATTCTCTCGCTGGTAAAACTCGGTTTCTTTAGGAGTCTTTCGCTGATGGAAAAGTATCGCATTCGTAAAATGGAAACGGCCGACCGGTACGAAGTGGCCGACTTGATCTGTGTCTCGACCAACGTCTGGTACATGACCAACGGGGCCTCGGCCATCTTCCCCACTTCCGAAGCGGCCGACGTCTTCTGGCAGGTCTACGAAACGCTCGACCCGGGCATGGGGATTGTCGCCGAGTCCGAGCGGACCGGCCGTTTGATGGGCTCCTGCTTCATCCACCCGCGCGAGACCCATATCTCGTTGGGCATCATGAACGTCCACCCGAACTATTTCGGCAACGGGGTCGCCCGCGGCTTGTTGACCCACATCACCGACCTGGCCGACCGCGAAGGCAAACCGGTCCGACTGGTCTCCAGCGCCATGAACCTCGATTCGTATTCCCTGTACAACCGGGCCGGATTTCTCCCGCAAAAAGCGTTTCAGGACATGTACGTCCCGGTGCCTGAAAAGGGTTTGAAGGTCGAGTACGACGGGCTCGACGCGGTCCGTGAAGGGACGCTCGACGACCTGGACGCGATCTGCGCGTTGGACATGGAGCTGGTCGGGATCGATCGGCGCAAGGATTTCGATTACTTCCTCAAGAACGAACCGGGGTTCTGGCACGTCTCGGTCCTTGACGGCGAAGGCGGCAAACTCAACGGGTTCATGGCCTCGTCGGGCCACTCCGGCTCGAACATGATCGGCCCGGGCCTCAGCCGCACACCCCAGCAGGCGGTCGCCCTGACCTTGGCCGAACTGAAGCGCTACCCCGGTCGGACCCCGGTCCTTTTGGCCCCGGTCCGCTGCCCGGAATTGGTCCAACAGATGTACGCCTTGGGCGGAAAGAACTGCGAGATGCACTACGCCCAGATCCGCGGCGAAGCCAAGCCGATTGAAGGAATCTTCATGCCCACCTTCTTGCCCGAAAGCGCGTAAGTTTTTTCTTGGTGCTCCCGCACCATTGTTTAAAACCCGCTCCCGTTCGTCGCTGGTACGCCGGCTGATTGGATGGAGCGGGCTTTTTTTAAAAGTGGTCGACAAGCCCTGGCCGCCGGGACTGCTTTACAATCCCTCTTTTTATTTTTGTTCGGCGGCGTCGAAATACCGTCGATTAAAAATCTCCGGATCGAACGGGTCGGCCGGCTCGAACTTTTTCGGCAGCTCGGCCCGTTTGGGACTCGAAGCCTTTTTGGGTTTCGCGGCCAGGTCGACCGTGATCGTTTCGGCGTCGGCAGGTAGCCAGCTTTCTGCGGGGGCCGTTTCTTTCCCGTTGGCCGCCGACGGGCCGGTTTCGCCCGTTTGAGGCGTGACAACTTGGGTGGCTGGCGGTTGCGTGGCAGCAGTAGCAGCAAGGTCTTCGAACGGGGCCGACTTCGAACGGGGCGAACGGGCTACACCATATACCCATACGACCAAGTGACGGTACGCTTCCTTGTGACGTTGCGCCAGTGTCGGATCGTCCCGCCCCGGATGAGGGCGTTGGTTGACGGTCAAAAGGGGGCTTTTTTCCGGATGGTCGCGGTCGATCAACCGGAGCGTCGCTTCGAGATTGTCCTGGGTGATTCGTCGATTGGCGAGCCGACCCGAACTTCGGCGAAGTTGGAACGAACTGTCGTGGCCTTGAATATGGCAGCCGCCGGTTGTGCAGTTGTTCAACAGGATCGGATGCACTTCGGTCGTGAACCGTTCGATCAATCTTCGCGGGATCGATTCCCACACGGTATCGGGCTGATCGATTTTTTTGTCGGGCATCGGCAGCGTCGGAAGGCTCATCGGGCCGATCGTCGACGGGCAACGAACCGCCTCGAGCCGCCGCGTCAGATAGGCGACTTTCAGATTGCCCGAATCGACCGCCCGCGCGTCGCTCAGCTCTTGCTCGGCCGCGTCGAAAAGTCGGTTATCAAGACACCAAGCGGCCAAGTCGAGGTGTTCGTAAAGGTTGCCGACCTGGACCAGCGCCCGACGATGCGCGTAGGCCTCTTCGAGCGAACCGCAAACCAGGGCAACTTGATTGTTTCGAATGCGAGTTTCGCCCAGTCGGTTCACGACATGGAGAAAATCGCCCGCGCGGGTCACCTTGCCTTCGATTACCTGATCGTTGTGCAAGACGACGACCGCCTGTTGGGGCTCGAAGGAAAGTGAGACCGGTTCGGTCGCAGCGGCTTGAACGAAAAAGCCGACGGTAAGGAACAGGGTCAGTAAAATGAGGGGGGTGGCGGTAGCTTTCATGGTTAGGTAAAGGGTAGAAATTTCGTTTTCGCCCGTCAAGAGCAAACCAAAAGGGCCTTTGCTCCGTAGAAAGTCGCTGGGGTCGATTTATTTCAATTCAAACGGGTTCGGGCGGCGTTTTTCCGTCCTTTTGGGCCGCCGGTCCACTGTAGTCGCCGGTCCGAATCGGGTAAGCTATGATAAGGGAGACGATCCAAAAAAGGGTGAGGGTACGCGTTTCCCCCCGAAAGGACAGGCCATGCAAACCGGCTCGAAAGTTCGCGTGGAAGTGTTTTACTCGGGAATGGTCCAAGGGGTCGGTTTTCGATATGAAGCCTATCGCTTGGCCTCGTCCCGGGCAGTGACCGGTTTTGTGCGAAATCTTCCCGACGGAAGGGTCTATCTGGTCGCTGAAGGAAAACCGGCCGAAGTCGATCGGTTTCTCCACGCGGTCGAACAACGGATGGGCGCCCATGTCGACCGGTCGGACGTCGAAAGGGGCGAGGCGACCGGAACGTATTCGAATTTCGAAATTCGGCTTTGATTAGGCCACCTGCGGAAAACGACGTGGCTTACGAGCTCTTGTGGAGTAAACCTTCCGTTTACAGAGATTGCCATAATAAAGGTTTAGTCAATTGATGAATGAGATGGTATGTTTCGGCGCGGTGTCGCCTTGGATTAAACCGCTTTGGATTGTGGGTGCCGGCGCGGTCGCGGCGTTTCTTGCCCTCCTGGTCCTCTACGGAATCCTCCGACTGGTTTCCCCCAAGCTGGCCGCCATTAGTTGGGCGACCGCCAAAGAGGGTCTGTCCCAGCCGATTTTTTATATCCTCACCGGCCTCGGCGCGTTTCTTCTGATTCTGATCAACTTCCTCTCCTACTTCACGTTCGGAGAGGATCTCAAGATGGTTCAGGACTCAGGGCTCATGTTGATGATGATCTTGTCGATCTTCTTCGCCCTTTGGACGGCCAGTATTTCGGTGGCCGATGAAATTGAAGGAAAGACCGCACTGACCGTCTTGTCGAAACCGATCAAGCGATGGCACTTTGTCGTCGGAAAATTCCTCGGTATTCTTGGCCCGGTGGTCGTGATGTTTCTTCTTTTGGGGGTCGTTTTTCTCGGTTCCATCTCGTACAAGGTGAAGTACGAAGCGAGGGAAACGTCGAATCCGGAACCGACCGCCGCGCAATGTCAGGCCGAGATGCTCAAGGTGGTCCCGGCCGTCTCGTTGACGTTTATGGAAGTGGCGATCTTTGCCGCCGTCGGCGTGGCCATTTCAACCCGTTTGCCGATCATCCCGAATCTGGTCATCTGTTTCGCCATCTTCTGCATGGGCCATTTGGTCCCGCTTTTGGCGAAGTCGGCGGTCGGCCAGTTGGAGATTGTGCCGTTTTTCGCCGATTTATTGGCTGCCGTGTTGCCGGTGTTGGATAATTTCAACTTCTCCAACGCAATCGCCATGGGCAGGGCCGTTTCGTGGAACTACGTCGGAATGGCCGGCCTCTATGCCGTTTTGTACTGCACGATGGCGATGCTCTTTGCGATGTTGTTGTTCGAGGATCGGGATTTGGCCTAACCGCCCGTGCCAAACTGCTTTATTTCCGAACGCGTCGGAACAGAAAAAGACCCGTAACGAACGTCAAAAGCAGTATCCAAGTCGACGGTTCAGGGACCGAGGCCGTCTCGACCCCCGCTTGCCAGTTTGACATAAGAACGGCAAAATCCCTCGAGTCAACCAGACCGTCTTCATTGAAGTCGGCCTCCGCGATCCCGCCGGTGACCGACTGCTGCCAGTTTTCCGACAGAACGGCAAAATCGCTCGCGTCGACCCGGCCGTCGCCGTTGGTATCCCCTTCCTGCACGACTCCTTCCTGCCAGTGTTCCGAAAAAATGGCAAAATCTCGGACATCGACGACCCCGTCCACGTTGAAATCCCCATCGACGATCCCGCCGGTGACCGACTGTTGCCAGTTTTCCGAAAGAACGGCAAAATCGCTCGCGTCGACCCGGCCGTCGGCGTTGGTATCGCCGAGCAACGGGGGGACGATCATCCCTTCGTAATAGCACTCGGTCAGATCGAGGACCATGGTGCCGTTGCCGTTTTCCCAATCGCAAAAATCGAAAAAGACATTTTGGAAATAGGGTTCTCCGGTCATTTCAAACGTTCCAAGATCGATTTCGACCCCGGCCGTCAATAGATCGGCGCCGAAAATCCCGTCAAGAAAAACGGTCTGGCCCAGCTGGCTTTGCACCGTGTCGAGATCGTCCTGATCGACCATGCCGTCGCCGTCGAGGTCGCCGAAAGGGGACCTCCCTTCCGGAACGGTCATCCCGAAGTTCTGTTGAACGATCGACACATCGGCCGCGTCGACCAGGCCGTCCGCATTGAGATCGGCGTTGGGAAACAGGTCCATCACGATCATCTGAAGCCCGGGACCAGGCTCTTCCCCTTCCAGGTCGGGCGAGGACCAAACCAGATCGATTCCCTCCTCGGTAGGAAGGCGGAATTCATCGACCAGCATGATCGGGACGTTGGTCGTTCCGCCGACGCCGCCAATTTCGACAAAATCGAATGCATGTTCGTTGAGGTCGCCGTCGGCGTCCGTATCCAGTCCGAGCCGAAAGGCGGTGCTGCGTGAGATGATCGAAAACTGGGCCCCCGTATCCAAGAGAAACGTGCCGGTCGACTGGTTTTGATCGAAAGTGGTGGCCGCCGTGAAAAACGGAACGTCGGCATAGGTGGGCAACGGTGAATCGGGGTCTTCCCAATCGGGTCGCCCGTCCTCGGCCGAAAAAGAAAGCCGGTTATCGAGCGCAACATTCAATCGGGTGGACGGGCCGCTTGGGAGTGTGTCGTGAAACGAGATGGCCATCGGTTCCATGTCGAGGATGCTGGTCATTTGGCTCCATTGGCTGAAGTCGAGTTGCGTGACCCGACCGGTCATTGCCGGCATGCCGACCAAGCCGGGGATGCCGCCCCAGTCGACCGGCCCGCCCAGGCTGGCCGAGGAGTTTCCTTGGAAACGGATCCCGCCACCGTTGGCCCCGTCGAGCGTATGGACGACGCCGTCGGTCCCCTCGAACGTCAATCGATACGGGGCCGAGACATTATAGAGCGTGTATCCGGCGACCCCCATTTCGAGAAATTCCGCGTCGTATTGAAGACCGTTGGATTCAAGACTGGCGGCGGCCGCGTCGACGGCAAGGATCGCGTTGGCCCCGGTGTCTAAGAGAAACCGATTGTACGAAAAAGCGAAAATACCCCCGCTATCCCCGCCCGGTCCGAGGCACGTGTATTGTCCCGGATCGTTCGGGGCTTCGGCCCAGACACCGACGGTGACGTAGGGCTGATCGGGAATCCCTTGTTGAGGCCCCAGCGGAATGAACGCGGTTTGACACCAGGCCTGCGCGGGGAAGAAAAACACCAATAAGGCACCCGCCGTCCCCCAAATAGAGAGGAATCGGGTAAGGGGCCCCTTACGGGAAGGGTGTTTTTTTCGACCGGGAAAAGATGTTTGCATGAGACGGTTGCTTCGATATCGACTATAGCCCCAGACTCTGATTTTATGTCTGATCGAAAAAAGA
Source organism: Thermoguttaceae bacterium (assembly GCA_963674475.2). Lineage (GTDB taxonomy): Bacteria > Planctomycetota > Planctomycetia > Pirellulales > Thermoguttaceae > CAXXFQ01. The sequence continues at coordinate 219,353 of CAXXFQ010000009.1, forward strand.
AGCAAGAAAAAGGGGGATTCGCACCCTTTTCTCGAAGAACCTATCACCAAACGAGGGGGGGAAGGGGTTGGCCGCCGACGGTTCAAAAATCCCCTGAGGAAAAGGAGAGGCGAAAGCCCCCGTTCTACCCGTTGGGACCGTCTTTTCGAAAGACGACCCCTTGATCGATCTCTTCAAAGCCGAGCTTTCGATAAAACGCGACGCCCGCCCTGTTGTCGCGCATCGTCTGTACGTCGACCGCGGCGACCCCCTGACGGACCAGTTGGTGGAATATCTCGCTAAGGAGAAAGGTGACCAGCCCTTTTCGGCGATGTTCCGGCTCGATCCAGAGTTCCATCAGGCCAACGTTACGCGTCGTGGCGAACGTATCCAGCAAGTCCATTTCCCGCAAGACGGCATACCCGAGGCACTCTTTTCCTCGACGCGAATGGAGTTCGAACCGAGTGATATGAAAATCGCCCCGGACATAGGCGTCCCACAACGTTTTTTGCGGCGGGTCGACACTCTTTTCCACCGTCATCTGGCGACGCGTTTGCATCATCTGACGGGTCATCGGAATCTGGAGCGTTCGCAGGTCGCCGCGAAAGACGATCGTTCCGGAAATATCCCTGTACTTCCGGCGTTTGAAAGCCTCGAGGCTCACCCGGTCGGAGATCAAGATCCCGGGCAGTTCGCTTCCGCCATAAAGCCCCAGATAGAAGGCGTCCATCGGTCGTATTCCGCCGCCGTAGAAGACTTGGCAGCCCCGGTCTTTCAGATAGGCCTCCGAGCTTTCGAGCAACCGGTCGGCCAGTTCGTCCCGGTCGTCGCAATCGGGACGGGTCAGGAGAAGATAAGTCGTTCCGGCCAAGTACGAGAGGCCGTCCTGTTTTTCGTTTGGCCCGAATCCGGCGTGAACCAGTCCCAACGGTCGGTCCCCGTCCCAGGCGATTTGGAGCCCGTCGAAGTCGAAATAGGGACGACCAAAAAGATACCGTTCCAGAAGCTCGCTGGAAATCGGTTGGTGGAGTCCCCGTTGTTCGTGACAACTTCGCCAGATCTCGAGGACCGCGGGAGGGTCGGTATTTCGAAAGGGACGAATTTCAAACATGGGGCACGGCCGGTCGTCGGGGCGAATATTCGTATATGCAAGCTTGGTAAACCGAAAGTTTACACCACAAGCGAATGGGAAAGGGGCCTTATGCTCGAGAAAACAAGGGCCTTCACTTTTTCATTCTCGTAAGCTGCCTCATTTTCCGCAAGTAGACATAAGCAAGCCGAAAAGGGAGAAAAAAGGCCGGTCGAGCGGTCCGATTCCCCCCCTTGGGTAAGCCGATTTTTCGACTCTTGTAATTATAGGAGGCCGTGCCCCGTTTCACCAGCGGGGAGGTCCCTAGAACCGACCGGTTGCCACGCAACGTGGGCCCCGAAAGCGGTTTTTCTTTAACGGAAACGTTTCCACGGTTCTTCTGTAATAACTTCCCTATTTCGAAGGGAATCTATGGGCTGTCTCCATCTGACCGATGAGCGACCAGAGATGGGCCGCAAGCGCTTCTTCCAACGTCGGGCCGTAGGAGGCCAATTGTTTCGAAAGCGGTTCGGCGCATCCGTGCTGGTGCAATTCGCGCAAGTAATTCAGTAACAGGGCTTTTCGAGTCGGGTTGCCATACAAAAGGAAGTGGACCCAGGCCCACGATTCGGCATAGTCGGCTCGATTCAGATCGTCGCAGGAGGGGATCGCGTCCAGTCGGGCCAGATCGGGCCGCCAACTGTCATGACGAAGCTGCTTTTCGAGATAGTTCAAATGCGACCGGTTGATTCCCCGATTTCCCCGTGGAACCTCGTAATATTCGGCCAAGCCTTCGTCCAGCCAGAGCGGCAGATTAGGCACCACCGAGTGGAGGTAGCCGTGAGTAACCTCATGGCGAAGGTCTTCGGCCACCCGATCGCCCCATTGGGCATAGACCTCCAACCGGGTGTCGGTTTCCACGAAAAAGGCGCGCCGATCGGGGAAGGTCGGGAAGTGCAGCCTCATATAGGCTTTGTATTGCTCGGTCGTTTCGAAAAGATAGATATGGATCGGCTCGTCCGAAACGGGCAGCAGGAGTTCCTGACTCAGATCGACCCGACGGGCGGTCATCTCCTCGAGCAACCGGTGGTGGGTCGGCAGAAAAAAATCACTGTAAACAATCAGTTGCCCGCGAGGCGTTTGGAAAAGGTCCGGCAGCCGCAGATGGTTTTTCAGCGCGGACCCGCATCCGAGGAGTCCGACCAATACCAACAACGCGACACGACCGCACCCGCACGTCCGTTTGCGATCGGGTCGGTGGCTCGTTCTCGTTTCCAAAAGGTCTCTTTCCGGGAAAAACGATCTACAGGGAACTTCGCGACGTGCCGGCGCCCATTTTCTCCGTCGCTTGATGGGCAGTCGAACCGTGCCATGTCGGATCGAGCGGTTCTTCTTGATAGACCGCGTCGAAATCCATTTCAGCCGTCGGCTCGAGTGCCGTTTGTGTCGAAAAGGTTTCTTCCGAGATTCGTTGTCCATGAATCGTCGTTTCAACAACCTGAGCGAATCGACCGGCCCACATTTGCGCTTGATAATGCTGTTCGACCAACGTCCTTCCGGCGGCGCCCATGCGTCGTCGCAACTGGGGATCGGCGGCCAACCGCTCGACCGCGTCGGCCCACTCGCGCGGGGTCGAGGCGAGAAATCCGTTTTCACCGTCGACGATCATCCGACGATTTTCACCGATCGGATTGGCCACGACCGGCAACCCGGCCGCCATGTAGCGCAGCAAGGTCAGACGGCCTTGTCCCAGACTCGACGGAGCGTTGGGCAACCAGCTGATGCCGATGTCGGCGTCGGCCAAGTCGCTCGCCTCGGTTGTCTCGGACCAGGGCCAATGGGCAATACGCATTTGAGGGATCGACATCGGGAGTCGATCGCCAACCAATTGGAGACGCACCTGAGGCAGTCGGCGACCGATGGCCCGGAGGAGCGGATAGGTTGGTTCGATTGAACCGGCCGGTCGCGAAGGGGACAACCAGGTCAACTTGGCCCCTTCGTGATAACGTCGGTGAGAGGCGGCCGAGAACATGCCCGGTTCGACGCAGGTCGGGATCATTTCGACCCGATTTTCGGCGACATGAAAACAGGCCTTGCGACGGAGGTACGGCGTGCCGACGATCGTTCGATCGGCTGAGCGGACCGTGCGTCGAAAAGCGTTCCAGATCGATCCGCCGGTATCCGTGGGCAATTCGTCGATATCGAAGAGAAGCCGTTTGGCCGCGAGACGGATCAACCGCAGTTGCCACCAGGGCAGGAGCCGATTTTGAAGCAAGACCACCTCGGCCGCTCGCAGGGTCTTCCAAGGAATAGGCCGATCGAGCGAGGCCGTTTCAAGATGGAGATTTCGTTCGTGTAAGGCCCAAGAAAAGGCGGCGATCCGGTGTCGATAAGCGTCGTCGTTCGACGAGTCGACAAGGGCGAAAACGTTCATGGTCGATTCCTTTGTGGCTCCGGCGTTCACCAGCTCGGACGTCGGTTCGGTTCCTTCCGAAGAACCCGACTCGGCCGGTTCGTACCCAAAGGACGACCTTCACGGCCCTCGATCTTTCGAGGTCCCATCAAGGTGAGATAGGTAAGAATCGATTGGTGCGAAGACGAGTTCCCAGACGATAGACCATTCTTACCAAAAAAGAAAAAAAAGGGGAATACCAATTTGACACGGGAACCCGGCAATCGCCTTGGCAATGATTTCGCCAAGCGATCTTCCTGACGATCAGGACTCGATCCGACCGTCTCGCAACCGGATTTCCGTTTGGGCAAACTGGGCTGCCAACGGGTCGTGGGTAACCAACAGCACACTTCCGCCCTCCTCGTGAAATCCGGCAAGCAGCGACAAGACGTCGGTCGCGCTTTCCGGGTCGAGGTTGCCGGTCGGCTCGTCGGCCAAAATCATCGACGGTCGGTTCAGCATGGCCCGCGCGACGGCCACCCGTTGTCGCTCGCCCGCGCTGAGTTCGGCCGGACGGTGGGTGATCCGATGGCCCATTTCGAACGAGTCCAACAACGACTCGGCCCGGTCGCGAATTTCGGTAGTGGCCTTCCCTTCGGCCGCCGTCAAAACGTTGTCCAACACGTTCAGGTACGGCAAGAGATGGAACATCTGAAAGACGAACCCGATTTTTTGGCCGCGGAACCTGGCCCGTTCGGCCGGGGTCATTTGGCCCAGATTTTCCCCGGCGACAACCACTCGGCCCGAAGTCGGCCGGTTCAGCGCGCCGACAATCGTCAGCAGGGTCGACTTCCCACAACCGCTGGGCCCGCGAATCGCGATGAACTGGCCCTCGGGAATGTCCAGGTCGACCGCTTTCAGAGCGTCCACCGCTCCGACGCTACTGGGATAGGTTTTGGTCACTTTTTCGAGATGAATCATCAGACTTTCGTCTTCCTATTTCAGGGAAATGGGAGAGGCTCTTTTTTTTAAGTGGTACTCAATCGACAGAGATCGTCGGCCCAACCTTCGATCAAGGTCGACTGGTTCGCGTTGCGGTCGATTTGAAACAGGACTTCCAGGCATCGGTCCAGACAGGCCTGTGGCCCGCCGGGTGTCCAATTTTTCGAATGCAACGCCTCGCCGACGCGCGGATCGACCGTTTCGCCGCAAACTTCGCTGCCGAGCGACGCGTGGACGATTTGGCGATAGAAATCGATCGCGAATCGGACGACCTGTCGTAGTCGGGCCCGACGGGCCGGCGCTTCTTTGCCTGCCGCGTCGACAAATTGACTGATCGAACGTCCCATCGGGACGCTTTGCGGTGGGACAGCAGCCAGCGCGTCGAACAGGTTTTCACGAAACGACCATAGCTGCGGGTCGGCCAGCGCGCGGGCCGTGGTCGGGCTGCCTTCACTGGCGGCGGCCAATCGGGCGGCCTCTTCTCGGGTTTCGACCGTCCCTTCTTGCAAAAGGATCTCGGCGACGATCTCCTCCGAAAGCGGCCGGAAACGGACCAACTGACAGCGCGAGCGGATCGTCGGCAATTGACGTGCCGGGCTGGTGCCGATGAGGATCAGTACCGAGCCGATCGGCGGTTCCTCGAGCGTTTTCAGAAGTGCATTGGCCCCTTCGGCGTTGAAATAATCGGCGTCGTCAATGATGGCGATTTTTCGTTTGCCGTAAAACGGTTTCAGCCCGATCGCGTGGACAAGCCCTTCGCGCATCCGGTGTTCACGATCTCCGATCAGCAGGTCGACCGGCAGGAAGGCCCGATCTTTGGGTTTCTCGACGATCAACAGGTCGGGATGGGTTCGGGCATCGATCTGCTGGCAGGAAGGACACGTGCCGCACGGGTCGAGCACCGCGTCGGGCCGGTTTGGGCAGAGCAGTCCTTTGGCCAGCCCGACGGCGAAGGCCCGTTTGCCGATCCCCTCGGGCCCGACGAACAGGAAGGTGGTTCCGAGTCGGCCGCGGGTCAGGGCGGTTTGGAATTGAGTGACGATCGGGTCGTGGCCGTTTAAGTTTTGCCAAGTCATGAAAAATAAAAAAACAAAAAAGAGAAACAAAAATCAGAGCGATTGCGAAGCAACCGCGCTCCAAAAAGTTTTTGGGGGAGAGTTTGAGAGGGGACAATTTTCAAAATGTCCCCTCTCATTCAAAAAAACAGGTGACGGCACAGCCGTCACACCTTATTCATTCCGTCTCGCAATTCGTTCCGTCTCGCACCCCAACCAACTTTTTTCAAACCAAATGGAACCTTCCAAAAAACGCCTTGCAAAAAAACACTTCGGACGGGGTTAAATCTGCGGTGCGGTGATGCCGGGAAAAAGCTTTGCTCGGTTGTGATCTGGTTGGCTGCGGAAAAGAAAAAGAAAAGAAAAAAGGGAGCTCCGGCTTTGCCGTCGCCGGTATTTTTTTCTTAGGGGAAACATTTTGAAAATTGTTTCCCCTAAAACCCCTTCAAAAACTTTTTGGAACGGGCTTGCTTCGCAATCCCTCTTCTTGTTTTTTTGTTTTTTCTACCTCTACTTTAGCCGCTTCGCCACTTCTTCCTTCATCTCCAACCACACCTCCTCCACCGTCCGTTCCGCATTGACCACCACCGTCGGTGCCGACGCCCGCGCCGCCTCGGCCAAAAACCCGTCCCGAACCTTGTCCCGAAACACGTCCCCCTGACACTCCATCCGATCCAACGGCCGATCCAAACGGGCCGCCGCCGCCTCAGCGGGCATGTCCAAGACGACCGTCAAATCGGGCATCAGGCCGCCAACCGCCACCGAGCCGATCGACCAGAGTGTCTCCACGTTCAATCCGCCCGCGTGACCCTGATAAACAACGTTGGCCAAAAGGTACCGGTCGGAAATCACCGTCTGCCCCGCGGCCAGGGCCGGGCGAATCGTCTCCTCGACCAGTTGGGCCCGCGCGGCCATGTACAAAAACATCTCGCTCGTCCGACCGATGGTCAACTCGTGCCGGTCGAGCAAGATCCCGCGGACCGCTTCGCCCAGCGGCGTGCTGCCCGGATCGCGACAGACGACCACCTCGCGCCCGAGCGATTCCAACCAGGCCTGAAGCCGGGCGATCTGGGTCGATTTCCCCGTTCCGTCACAACCGTCGATCGAAATAAACATTTCTTGGTAGGAAAGCCCTTCTTCTAGGAGGATCTTTTTTTGCAGCAAAGCAACGGGAAAGAAATCGTCACGAACTGTCCGAGCCCAGACCAATCCGCTTTTTCCCTTCCCCGTATTCTATCGTTTGACCCCCGCGCCCGTCGATCCCCCCGCCGGGCCGCTTCCGCGTCACGAAATGGAAAAAACAGGAGCGAAAAAAAGGACCAAATCCTTCGGCCCCGATCAAAAACCTTCCGTATCGGTCGGCGCGCCGTGATAGAGTCGGGCCATCCGGACGGCGTGCCCGGCGACGATCCGACGCAGTTCGGCCGGTTGCAAAACCTCGGCCTTGTCGCCGTAGCCGAGCACCCACCAGGAAATCTCGTGCAGCCCCGACACGGTCACCCGAAACAATAGCGACCCGTCGTCGGTGAACTCGCAGCGCTGGGTTGGGTGCCAGCCGATCTCGGCCACGTTCTGGGCGACCATCGGGGCGAATCGAATGACGATCTCCTGGTCCGGGCCCGATTCGGGGATCAGGTGCCACGCGTTGCGAAGGTACCGCTTCAGCGAAAAACCGCGCGGGATCGAGTACCGGTCTTCGAGCTCTTCCATCCCGAGGATCCGACCGAGGTTGAAGGTCCGCACGCTTCGGTGTAGCGACGATCGGCCGATCGCGTACCAGCTCCGACGGCTGAAGAGCAATCGGTAAGGGCTCAACCGGGTTCGGATCGTGCCTTCTTCGGTCGGCGTTTGATAGAGAATCCGAACGCACCTTTTTTGGGCCGACGCTTGACACAATCGCTGGTAAAACGGCTCCTGTCCTTCCAGGTCATTGGTCGGCTGGAGTCGGATGCGTACCAGATCGGTCATCCCTTGGAGCTTTTCCCGCATCGACTGCGGCAACATGCTCTCGAGCTTGACGGCCGCCTGCCGCGCGGCGCTCAAGAAAGGCAACGGCCGTCGGCCCCCGACCTCGTGACAGAGCACGATCATCGAAAGGGCCTCTTCAAGCGAGAAATGGGTCGCCGGAAGATATTGGGTGCCGAACAACCGGTATCGACCGCAGTTTTCGTCAAACTCGATCTGGTAGCCCAGCCGACGCAAGACGGTCAGGTCGCGAAAGACGGTTCGTCGCGTCACCCCGCAGGCGTGGGCCAACGAGGTGGCGTCGTACCCGGTCCCTTTTTGGAGCAGGTCAATGATTTCCAGCAGTCGTTTGGTGCGATCCAGGTTCATCGGCTCGTGCCATTATTGAGGTTCACAAAAGTAGCAGGCCGTTGCTTTCCAGCTTTCCTCGAAAAAACCGGGCTCCTCGTTGGGAGCCCTTGGCTTGCTCCTTACGCGAAGTTCATTATGGCTTGGCCGATTTCCATCCTCCTGAAGCGGAATCGGCTTGATTGGTTTTTTTCGACTTGTTCGGCGGCGGAAGGACTCGCAGTCCCGACGGTCGGGCCGTCGCGGTCTCTTCGTAGCTCACCGGTTGGATCGCTTCCGACTCGGTCGATTCGGCCTGATTCATGCCGACCATCGGCGCGGCGTTGACCGGGCGATCCGAAGTCCGACGCCAGCCTTGCGAGCTCGTGGCCGTCGCGGTGGCAAGCGGCTTGCGAAGTTTTTTCGCCGAGGCCGTTTCCCAAATCGGTCGCAGGTCGGTATCCAGCGAACTGGTCTTCGGCTCGGGGGCCGGTTTCAGCTCGGGGGCCGGGGTCGGGGTCGGAATTTTTTCGCCCGAATCCGGGGTGCCGTCGATCGTTCCGTCGGTCTCGGTCGAGCCGTCCCAGCTTTCGTCCATCATCATTTCGTCAGGCCGCCCGCCGTGTTGGGCGTAGGGGCCGCGGCTGATCACGTTCGGACGGGTGAACCCGAAGTCGAGGTAAACGGCCGCGTCACGAGACCGGGCCCGCCGTCGGGCGTCGAAGTACGCCTTGCCCGGCCAGGGGCCTTCCGCCAAATAAACCCCATTGTACTCGAGAATCGATCCCTTGCGAAGGTGCACATCGACCATCGACAGGTTGTAATTGACCAGGGACCGGTAATATTCGATTTCGGCGTCAGCCAGCCGTCGTTGGGCTCCCAAGAGGACGTCGATCGTCTCGATCCCCGTCTCGTAGGCCGCCTGGACCGCGTCGACTTCCCGTTTGGCCGCCCAGCGACGATCGTAAAAGGTCCGCATGACGACGTTCTGGTCGGCCACCGAGCGGTAGGCCGCGGCCAGCTGTTGCGAGACCTCGAGTTCCTGTTCCTTAAGCAACATTCGCGAGTGGGCCAAGTTCAACTGGGCAAAGCGGACCCCCGACAATTCCTTGCGGAACCCCAGCGGCATACTCAATTCCATTCCCAATTGCCACTCTTGGCTGCGACCGGCGGTCAACGACTGCATCGCGTTTTGATACAGGCCGTCCTGAAGCGGTTGACCCTGGGTGTCCCACAGGTCGTGGCCCATGCCGACCCAGGAATACTGGCCGACGACATCCAAACTGGGCAGAAGGTAATTTTTCGCCGCGATCATTTCCAGTTCGCGTTCCTTGATACGCCATCGTTGACGACGCAGGTCGATATTTCGGGCCAATGCCTCGCAGAGCGATTCGTTCCACTCGAACTGGACCCGCGCGGTGGTCGGCTCGTCGGCCGGACGGCAGAGTCGCCCGTCGTTGACGGCCAGTCCCATCAGGTAGCGAAGCTGGTTTTCAGTCTGGTAAAGACGGCTGAGCTGATCTTCAACCTGTCCCTTGAACAACAGGTACTGGGCCAAGGCCTGCGCCTCGCGATCGGCACTCCCACCCGGAGCCCCCTCGACATAGAGGGTGTGGATCTTACGCCACGTTTCCAACGAACTCTTCTTCCCGGCGACGACCGTGTCCAGTTCGCGATACGACAGATAAAGGGCCCAATAAGCTCGCTCGACGTCGGCGACCAGGTCCTGGACCGCCTTTTCGAAATCGGTCAACGCCACGTCGGTCCGAAGTCGGGCAATGACGACACCATTGTTGAACCCGGGCGACGCGCCAGGACCGGCGATCCGGTTGAATTGGACCCCGGCTCCCTGCAACAACGGCTGACGGAATCCGGCCGTCACGTCGACAAACCAATCGCTGGGCCACTGTCGAGTCGGGCCGTTGCTGTTGGTGTAGATGGCGTTGGTCGAAATCGACGACGAACCACCGGTCGCGTTGAATTTATCCAAACCGGCCTGGAAGGAGCCGACATCTTGGAGATTTTGTTTTGCGATGAACAACGGTCCAACCGCCCCGCCAACGTTGGTCGGTCGATCGGTCGTTTCCCAGAAAGCGCTCGTCGAAAACTGGGCGTCGAAGGCCGACAAGGCCGCCTCGACACCGTAGCGAGGATCGGTTTCGCTCAGGGCCGGATCGTAGACGCTATTGGTCGACTCGGGGAAGCCGGTCAGGGAATCCAACGACGAGGCACTCCCACCGAGCTTGCGGATGATCTTGCTGTTGGCCATCGTGATCTTGATCGCCTCTTCGAGCGTGATATTCCAATAATCAATCGGTTTATCGTGCTCGATCGTCAGCGGCGAATCCGAACAGGTGACCTCGTCCAAGGGAGCGACGTCGGTGTCGGGGATTTCGATCTCGGTCGCCATTCCCTTATAATGGGAAAGATCGCCGTCTTCGAATAAATAGAACGGCTGCTGTGGCTGACAACCGGTCGCCAGGGCGACAAGACAGTAGACCGTTAACCGAAAGAGGGGAGATTGCCGAGTCATCTGATTCATTCCTATCGCGACAAACGGGAACCTGCGGCAGCGACTGCCCCCCCGGTTAGTCGCTACCACGGACGTTTTCTCGTAGTTTCTTCGTTATCCCCCCGGAATAGCGAATTTCCTCTCGACGCTGCCCTCTTCCCTCCCCCTAATTTGGACGATTTGAGACCCCTTTGAGCCCCTTCGTCGTAAAAAGGTGGGAGGCTCGGCAAGCCGAGCGAAAGTATTCGTTAGGGCTATTATCGGCAGTGTAATCGTTAAAATTTAAGGAATTCTTACAATCTTTTTAACCAGAAATATCTGCCTATCTTATCCAGTTAGTCTAGCGTGGCGTTTTCCACTAAAAAGGGCTGCGTCTGGTCACGAATTTTCCTATTTGCCTTCCCCCTGACCCGATTCGTAAAATGGGCTTGGATAACCGGCTCCCCCCACCTACCGGAAAACCGGTTTCCGTTTAAGATAGAGAGAAGTTCTCCACCGACCCAACGGCCCACCCGAAGCGGAAAAGAGAAAACGGGGCGGTTCGTACTTGATAGGTTTGGATGATTTGCCGTATCTTAAGGCTACCTGTGGAAAACGAGGTAGCCCGCGAGAATGAAAAAGTGAGGCCCCTTAATTTTTCGAACCAAAGGTCACTTTTTTATTCTCTTGTGGAGTAAACCTTCGGTTTACAGAGGTTTCCTTAAACCGTGTGAATCTATTACCTCAAAATCGATGTCTTCCCAGATTACCGGTCTGAGACATTTCGATGGATTATTGAGTTTTGCATAACTAATGAACCGAGGCCGACCAACGGAAGGCCGGAAAATTGGGCTCAATCGCTCGAACAAAGGCTCATTGACCATGCAAACATCAATAATTCCCCATGGTCGCGGAGAAACCGTCTTTGCCCAAAACGGCTTTTTGGTACTGCCAGAAAAGAACAAAGAAAAAAATGAGCCAAGCACAAGATCCCGTCCAATCCAAACGAGTTCTTCTGGTCGACGACGATCGGGAAATTATCGAGTCGATGAAGATTGCCCTGGAGGCCAAAGGGTACGAAACCCTGGTCGCGCGGGACGGCAATCAGGGGTTGGCGATCGCCGAGCGGGAGAACCCCGATCTGATCATTCTCGACATGATGATGCCCAAACGGAGCGGTTTCCTTGTACTCGAAAAGCTCCGTCGAAGCCGCCCGGTGCCGATGAAGATCATCATGATCACGGCCAACGAGGGGAACCGGCACCAGGCCTACGCCGAGATGCTCGGGGTCGACGACTATCTGCGCAAACCGTTCTCGTTGGACGATCTATTGAACAGTGTCAAGAAGCTTCTGAGTGAATAGGGAAAATGAGAGGGGTTGATAAGACGGGCCCTCTCGGCATTTTCCTCTTTTTCTCTATTTTGACGGGCGTTCCGCTTTTTCCGGTTCCGTCTTGGGAACCAGGATGACCGTCACCGGGGTGCCCAGCGGGGGGATTCGCTCGGTGAACGCTTCGAACAACAGGTCGGACGCCTGATCGCTGCTGCGAACCGGCAGATCGAGCATCGCGGTCGGGAAGTTGGCCACACAGATAAAGTCGCCATGTTCGGCCAGATAAATCTTTTGGCCGGTCGCCTCGTCGGTCCAGAAGCGGCTGCCCGCAAAGACCCAGTCGTACCGCATCTCTTGCTTCGTGTCGTAATCGCGAATCCACTCTTGGGCGCGGGCCTTTTGGACGGCCCCTTTGGCGTCTTTCCAGCGAACCTCGATCCCGATCACCGTTCCGGTGGCCGATTGATAGTCGGGGTCGAACGAGACCGGTTTTCCCGGCTTGGCCCCGACCGCGATCAATCCGGCATGGACGGCGGCCGGACTGACATCGACCGAGACGATCGACTCATGCTCTTTGGTGTTTTTCGGACAGACGAACATCTCCAGCGGCGCGGCCCGTTGACAGACCTGGCCGACCATAAGAATCCGACCTTGCTCCTTATCGATAAAGGCGGTCTTCGCCGGGTTGAGCGGGATCAGCTTTTCGGGCACTTCGACCAACGGCGGTCCCAGGTCGACCGGCTTGGGCTCTTGAGGAAATTCGTCTTCCGCCGTTTCCGGGATGTTCTCGGGCGACTCGACCGTTTCCTTTTTTGCCGTGTCGTCCGGCGTCGAGGCCGCTTCGTTTACGCCGCTTTCCTTTGTCGCAGGCGATTCGAGCGAATCCTCTTCGGTCGACGTGGCCGGTTTTACTGCCTGGTGAGCCGGTTCTTCTCTTGGCCCGATCTGCGGGACTTTTTCTTGGCCTGATTGGCCCTGTTTGGCCGCCCCGGATACACTTGGACGCTGGCCGTTCGGTTCGGAACTTTCCTGGACGCAGCCAAAGGAGAGGAAAACCACGAGAATCGTAGCCCAAGCGGCAGAATGGGACGCACGGCGGACAGTTGGTCTCATGATTGGGGTTCACTTTCACGGAAACGGAAGCCAAGGGGAAAAGGACGAGCCGACGAGTTTTCATTATAAGAGACCGGATCGATCGCGAGAAGGTCAACCCCAATGGGACCTCGCCACGCTTGAAGGCCCCGGCCGCAACGGGTATGGTAAAGGGGCCTTTTTGAAGATAAAACCCTTGTTTCTCTTGCCGGATATTCAAAGACCGTGAAAAACGACGACTTTTGTGACTGTTTGCCTGGGGGGCTGACCCCCGAATTTTGGAGCCGACGGGCTCCCGCTTCCGTAAAAAAGGCGACCAAAGCCAAAGACGCCGAGGCGGTTTGGGCGGCCTGGAGTGACCATTTTGCAGTCGCGGACCGAGCCCGCCCCGCCTGCCGACCGATTGCCGATCGACCGCCTGGACCACTGGCCGCTTGAGTGGAGTCTGACCGAGGAGGCGTGGGAGGCCGGAACGCCCGACTGGCTCAAACGGCTTCGGACGCTTCGGCCGAAAACGTTCGAGTTCGACCCGGCGGCGGAAAAATGGATCGACGACGGCCGTGTTGCCGGACGCGATCCGGGCTACGCGCTCGAGGCGGTTGCCTGGGCCGAGGCCTTGCCGCGACTGGTTACACGGCTTTCCGGCCATGTTTGGGCGACGCTCGTCGGGCATCTGGTTGGCCTGGCCGAGGAAGCGGCCGAGTTGAATCCCGAGGAAGCGCCGCTGGTCCAATCGTTATTGGCCGGGGAGTTGGCCCTGGTGCTAGCCGACCAGTTTCCCGAATGGGCCGGGGCGACGGAGCTCAAGCGACAGGCCGCCAAAACCCTTTCGACCGTCATGGCCGAGGCGCTCGATGGCGAGGGGTTGCCGCATGCCGAACAGTTGGTCCATCTACGCCCGCTTCTTGGATGTTGGACCCGGTGTCGGATTATCGGTTCGGGCGGAAAGCGGGACCTTTTTAGCAGCGATTCGGCCGGACAATTCGAGTGGGCCGTTCGTCAAGCATTGCGTTGGACACGGCCGGACGGCCTTCAGGCCCTTTGTGACGAGCGGGACGGGCTCGAGACCGAACAGCTCTTCCGCGCGGCGTTGGCGTTGGACAACGACGAGGACGATCATGACCTGGCCGTGTTGGTCTTGCCCGGAAGCGACAAAAAGGAGGTCGACCGCTTGTCGAAATACGCGATGCCCGAGGCGGCTGCCGAGTCGGAATGGTCGGCCGCTTCGGTCTTGAGGCCCGATTGGCCGTGGACCGGGTCTTCACTCTGGTTGACCTATCCGCACGACGTGGTTCGCAGCGAATTGGCCGTCGGTCGTGACACGCTCTGGTCGGGCGTCTGGGATTTCGAGGTCCGCCGCGACGGGAAAGTACTCAAGCCGGTGACCGAGTGGGAAACGGTCGCGTGGCACTCGGACGAGGATATCGATTTCCTCGAGCTGGAGATCGAGCTGGAAGACGACATTATCCTCCAGCGTCACGCCGTCATGGCCCGCGACGACGACTTTTTACTCATGGGCGATCTGGTTTTGGGCGACGATCCGGCGCGGATTTCTTATTGCGGATCGGTGCCGCTTAACACGGGGATCCATTTTTCGGCCAACGAGGAGTCGCGGGAGGGCTTTTTGACGGCCGGTGCCAGACGGCGCTCGGCGTTGGTTCTGCCATTGGGGCTGACCGAGTGGCAAGGGCAACAGGATAAGCGCGGAACCTTGCAGGAGCAAGACGGGCGGCTTTATTGGACGCAGACGACCGACCAAGGGTCGCTTTACGCGCCGGTCTTTTTCGACTTCAATAAGGACCGGTTCAAACGGCGTTTGACCTGGCGACACCTGACCGTCTGCGAAGCGCTCGAAGTGCAGCCGGAATCGGTGGCCGCCGGTTTCCGAGTAAGGATCGGGGAGTCGCAATGGTTGATTTATCGCTCCTTGGCTCGCGCGGCCAACCGGACCGTATTGGGACATAACCTGTCGACCGAGATGATCGTCGGGCGGTTTGACGTGTCGGGGGAGGTGGAGAAGTTGTTGGAGGTGGAGTAGGGTGTGGGAAGGGATCCCCTAAGTCTTAAAAAAAGAAAGGTGTGACGGCGTTGCCGCCACCTGTGTTTATGAAATGAGAGGGGACATTTTGAAAATTGTCCCCTCTCAAACTCTCCCTTCAAAAACTTTTTGGAGCGCGATTACTTCGTAATCGCTCTTTTCTTTGTCTTCCTTTTTTCTTTTTATTTTTATGTCTTTTTCCATTCCTCTTACCGACACTCCCATCACCTATCGGGCCCGGTACGTCGTCCCCATGACCACGGCCGAACCAATTCCTCACGGCACGGTCACGGTCGACAACGGAATGATTGTCGACGTCGGAACCAAAACCGCCGGACCGATACACGACCTGGGCAACGTCGCCCTGATGCCGGGGCTGATCAACGCCCACACCCATCTGGAACTCAGTGGACCGACGCAACCGCTTGGTCGGCCGGGAATCGGCTTTGACCAATGGATCGAATCGGTCCTCGACTATCGCCAAAGTGACGCATACCAGCCGGAGTCAGCCCTGGTCGACGGCGTCCGGGAATCGGTTCGGCTGGGGACACGAGTGGTTGCCGACATCGCCCAGGACGGCTGGCCGACCGGGCCGTTTGAAGAACACCGCCTCCACGCGATCGGGTTACTTGAATTGATCGGCTGGAACCGGGCAATGGTTCCCGACTGCCTTGCACGGGCCGAGCGATTCCTCAAGCGGATGGCCACGACACCATTTTGCCAAGCGGGGCTCTCCCCCCACGCGCCGCATACTGTTTGTGGCGAACTGCTCGACAAGACGATTGCCCTTTCGGCCGAAAAAAAAGTCCCGCTGGCGATGCATCTGGCCGAAACCCAGGAGGAAATCGAACTCCTACGAACCGGTGCCGGGCCGCTTCGAAAACTGATGGATCGTACCGGGCCGTACGATCCGGCCGAAAGCCTTGTGGGAACCCGGCCGCTGGATTATTTGAAGCGGCTCGCCCAGGCCGACCGGGCGCTGGTGATCCACGGGAATTATCTCGACGCCGAGGAGATCGCTTTCCTTGCCGACCGGTCCGAGCGTATGGCGGTCGTTTTTTGTCCCCGGTGTCACGACTGGTTCGGTCACCCGCGTTGGCCGTTGCCCGAGATGCTCGCGGCCGGGGTGAAGGTCGCGGTCGGGACGGACAGTCGGGCGACGACGGCCGATCTTTCGGTCCTGGCCGAGTTGCGACAGATTCGTCGGCGATATCCGGAATTGGACCGACGGACGATGGTTCGAATGGGAACGGAGTGGGCGGCCGAGGCGTTGGGGTTAGACGAAAAATACGGCACGTTGAAACAAGGGAAAGTGGCGGCAATGACGGCGGTAGAGTTAGGAGAGAAAGTGGAAGACGTGTATGAAAGCATATTAAAATAAACACAAAGAAAGAAAAAACAAAACAGAGGGATTGCAAAGCAAGCCCGGTCCAAAAAGTTTTTGAGAGGAGAGTTTGAGAGGGGACAATTTTCAAAATGTCCCCTCTCATTCAATAAACACTGGAGACGGCGCAGCCGTCACACCTTTTCATTTCCTTCTTTTTCCTCCACAACCTTTTCCAACGCCGCCTTCTTCTTTCGGCTAAACTTCTCCTTCGTCGTTTGCACCAGCGTATACAACCCGGGCGTCAAAAGGGTCCCGGCAAAGGTGGCGGCAATCATCCCGCCGAAGACAACCGTTCCGAGCGACGTCCGACTTGCCGCGCCGGCGCCGGTGGCCAGGACCAACGGAAGAACGCCCAAAATGAACGAGAAGGCGGTCATTAGGATCGGCCGGAATCGCAACCGAGCCGCTTCTCCGGCCGCATCGACGGTCGGGCGGCCTTGTTGCCGAAGCTGTTTGGCGAACTCGACGATCAGGATCGCGTTCTTGCACGAAAGGCCGATCAGCAAGACGAACCCGATTTGGACATAGATGTTATTGTCGATACCCAAAAGCCAAATCGCGCCGATCCCGCCCAAAACGGCGAACGGGACGCCGAAAAGGATCGCGATCGGGATACTCCAACTTTCGTACTGGGCGGCCAGAAACAGGAAGACAAACGTCAATGATAGTGCGAAGATGACTCCTGCCTGGCTTTGGGCCTGGATCTCTTGGTAGCTCATGCCGGTCCATTCGTAACCCATCGAGTTGGGCAGCAACCGGTCAGAAAGCTGTTCCATAATCTTGATCGCCTGGCCCGAACTGACACCGGGGACAGGCGAACCGGTGATGGCGGCGGTCGGGTACAGGTTGTATCGCTTGATCGCCGACGGCCCGACAATCTCTTCGATGTCGACCAGCGTTGAAAGCGGAACCATCCGCCCGGTGTTCGAGCGGACTTCCAGCTTGCCGATATCCTCGATCTGGCTGCGATACGCCTGGTCGGCCTGGATCATCACCTTGTAGACGCGGCCGAATTTATTGAAGTCGTTGATGTAGATCGAACCCAAATTGGCCTGAAGGGTCTGAAAAATGGCCGTCACCGGGACCCCCATCCGTTTGGCCTTGACCCGATTGACGTCGACAAACAACTGAGGCACCGTCGCGCGGAAGGTCGTGTTGACCCGCGTGAGTTCGGGGTTTTTCGACGCCCGCTGGACCAATTCATCGGCCATCTGTTGCAAGACGATCAGGTCGGTTCCGGCCCGGTCTTCCAACTGGTAGGCGAAACCGCCGGTCGCCCCAAGCCCGGTGATCGCCGGGGGAACGAACGGCAAGACGATCGCGTCTTGGATCTTTTGAAACCGCCCGTAGATCGAGTACAGGATCGCGTCGACTCGCAGCTCGGGCGTGTCGCGGTCTTCCCACGGGGCAAGGGTCACGACGGCAAACGCATAGTTGGGCGAGGTTGAATCGTCCAACATCGAGTAGCCGGTGACGAAGATCCGCTGGTCGATCCCCGGCGTGTCGGCCAGGATTTGGTCCACCTCTCGCACCACCGCATCGGTCCGGGTCAGGGCGGCCCCGTCGGGCAGTTGGATATTCAGGAAAAAATACCCCTGGTCCTCGTCCGGAATGAACCCGCCGGGAACGGCCATGAAGCTGAAATAGTTCGCCACGAAGCAGCCGACCAGCAAGATCATAATGATCCCCAGACGGCGGATCAGCCGGTCGACCAGCCACGAGTTGCCCGATTGGACCCGACCGAACACCCGGTCGAACGCACGGGTAAACCAGCCCCGTCGCCCAGTCGGCGGACGGAGCAAAATGGCGCTTAAGGCCGGGCTGAGAGTCAAGGCGTTGATCGACGAGAACACGGTCGCCACCGAAATGGTCAGCGCGAACGGTTGATACAAACGGCCGGTCACCCCGCCCAAAAAGGCGGTCGGGACGAACACGGCCAACAAGACCAGGGTCGTCGCGATCACCGGACCGGTCACCTCGTCCATCGCCTGTTTGGCCGCCTCGCGTCGCGGGAGTTTTTTCTGTTCCATGAGCCGCGTCGTGTTTTCGACCACGACAATCGCGTCGTCGACCACGATGCCGATCACCAGGATCAGCCCGAACAGGGTCAGCGTGTTGATCGAAAAACCCAATACCATCATCACGGCGAACGTCCCGATCAGCGAGACGGGGATCGTGATGCCCGGAATCATCGTCGCCCGGAAGTCTTGCAAAAAGACCCAGACCGAAAGAAAGACCAGCACGAACGCGATGAACAGCGTGGTGATCACCTCACGAATCGACGCGCGGACAAACAAGGTTGAGTCGTAGGAGGTCGCGAATTCCAGCCCCTGCGGGAAACGCTCGGCCAGATCGCGCATGACTCGGTCGACCCCGTCGGCCACCTCCAGCGCGTTGGCCCCCGGCAGTTGATAAACGCCGATCGCCGCGGCCGGAGCGCCATTTAGCAGGGCGTTGGAATCGTACGTCTCGCTGCCCAGCTCGACATGAGCAATGTCCTTAATCCGGACCAGCCGTCGGCCGTCGTCCTTGACCACAATCTGCTTGAACTCTTCCGGGTCGGTCAAACGGCCGGTCGCCGTGATCGTGTATTGATAATCTTGATTATCGGGAGCGGGCATCTGGCCGATCTTCCCGGCCGCCACCTGGACATTCTGCTCCTGGATCGCGCGGATCACGTCCTCGGCGGTCATCCGTCGGGCCGCCAGCAGTTCGGGGTCGATCCAAATTCGCATCCCGTAATTCTTCGAACCGAAGACGGTCACCTCGCCGACCCCCGGAACGCGGCTGATGACGTCCTTGATATATTTGATCGCGTAATTGCTCAAGAAAATGTCGTCGTAGCGGGCGTCGGGCGAGAAGAGCGTGAGCATCAACGTCAGGTTGGTCGACTGTTTTTTGACCGTGACCCCCTGCCGCATCACCTCTTCGGGCAAACGGGGTTCGGCGATCTTGACCCGGTTTTGCACCAACATCGTCGCGATGTCCGGATCGGTCCCGACGCGAAACGTGACGACGATTTTCGCCTGGCCGTCGGCCGAGGAGCTCGACGACATGTAGATCATGTTGTCGACCCCGTTGACCTGTTCCTCGATCGGCGTGACTACCGTGTTGGCCACCACCTGGGCATTGGCCCCCGGATACTGGGTCGAAATGACGACCGTCGGCGGAGTGATGTCGGGGTACTGTTCGATCGGCAAAAACGGGACCGTGATCGCCCCGGCTATGACGATCACCATCGAAACGACCCCCGCGAAAATCGGCCGATCAATAAAAAAGCGTGAAAACATTTTTCTTGTCCAGGTTTTTTTCGACAGGCAAACCGTCTTTTTCTTGTCCCGGTTTTCCGCGGCGCTAACGATTTTCCTTTTCGACCGGTCGATTATCGGAAGGCGGTTGTTGCACAGTCGGCAGGGCGGCAGGGCCGGTTTCGGTAGAGGCCGGTTCAGTCAAGGCCGGTTGGGTTGGAGCGGGTTGGGCTGTCGGCCGGTCCTGCTCGTCCGGTGGTTCCCATTGGGGCGCTTCGGTTTCGACGGTCGGCATCAGGGGCGTTTTTTCCGGCGGCTCCGGCGGGGCCTCGAGCACTTTGACCTTTTCGCCCGGTCGCGCGTGTTGCAACCCTTTGACGACGTAACGCTCATTCGGCTTGATTCCTTTAGTGACCATACGCAGGCCACCGTCGACGGTCTGGCCGAGGGTAATGTAGCGAATTTGGACGACGTCGTGCTCCGTGACGACCATGAGAAATTTTCCACCCAGATCGGTCCCGATTGCCCGGTCTCGGACGAGCACGGCGTTCTCAAGGGTCTCGTACGGTACCAGAACGCGAACATAAATGCCGGGGAAAAGGGTTTCGTCTTGGTTGGGGAACAGGCCGCGGACCAAAAGGGTTCCCGTCTCCGGGTCGACCTGGGTGTCGACATAGTTCCACTGGCCTTCGTGCCAACGGTCTTCTCCGGGGACCTTTAAGTAGATGGTCAGATTTCTCTGTTTGCTTTCCCCGACATACTTTTTTCTCCAGCGGAGGTACTTCAACAAACTCTTTTCATTCACCTCGAAGTAAGCGTAAAGCGGGTCCATCTGGACGATCGACGTTAAGAGGGTGTCCTCGCCGACCCCGACCAGGTTCCCCCGGTCGACCAGCCAACGGCCGATTCGTCCGGCCATCGGGGCGTGGATGTGGGTGTAGCTGTATCGAATTCGGGCCTGATCGACCAGCGACCGGTTTTGGAGAACCCGCGCACTGGCCGTTTCACGCTGGGCCAATTTGGTTTGATACTCTTCGACGGTGACCGTCTTGGTCCGGACCAGTTTTTCCGAACGGGCCAGATTCAACTCGGCCAGCTTCAGGGCCGTTTCAGCTTCGTCAAGGTTCGCCTGGGCCTCGGCCAGTTTCGCCTCGTACGGCTTCGGTTCGATGACAAAAAGCAGCTCCCCCATTTCGACCATCACGCCCGGTTTGAAGCGAATCTCCTCCAAGAACCCTTGGACCCGCGCGCGGATCTCGACCGACTGGATCGGTTCGAGCGTCGCGTGGAACGTCTCGTAAAGGGTCTGGTCTCGGACGATCGGAGATTCGACCGTCACGGTTGGCGGCTCGGGCGGAGGTAAGAGCGGCGTTTTTTTGCATCCGGCCCAAAGTAAGAACAAAAAAGTCGTCAGGAAGAGGAACCGACCCAATCGGCACCCGAGGACGTAGATCAATCTGGCCACCATCGGAATCCTTTATTTTCAAACGAGTTAAATAAAAAGGAGGTCGATTGCTGCAGTCTCACTTGGGGGCATAGAGACCCCCCAAACAACAAGCCGGTACGGTTGTTATCGGCCTGGCTTGGCAAGAGGAACGGCTTAGTATTAAGTTTTTCACTTAGGTGAAATGTAGTAGTCCGCGTGGTTTTTGCGGTATTTCCGCCGGAGCGGCCGCCGCCCCCCCCCTCTTTCAGCAAGAGAATGAGGCGCTTGTGCGACCGATTTCGATTGACACCACGACAGGATATTTCTAGGATGCAGTCGCTTTTCTCTTATTTTCAAGAACCTTTTTGTGGGGAGTCGACGCTCGTGATTCGTCACCCGGGGGCGACGAGAAACGATTTTTCTCCGGTTCGGCCGTCACGCCGACGACGGGGAAACCGCGAGGCAAAGGGACGCGTCGTTTTGATCGTCTTCCTGGCGATTCTGACCGTTCTTGTGCTTCTGATTTTAGGCGCCGTCATGGCCTACCGGGCCCTTTATCGGGTTCCCCATTGGTATTCCGTCGTCCTGGCTGAAAGCGAAAAGACCGAGAACGGCCCGTCGATCCACGCCTCGGCCGAACAGTTGGAACGACGGGTGGCCGATCTGATCAGCGGCCTGGGTTCGACCGGTCCGTGGGAACTGGTCATCTCCGAAAAACAGATCAACGGTTGGCTTTTTGAGGCCACACAAAAAGGGGAACCGGCTCTCTTTCCGCCGGAAATCCGGTCGCCGCGGGTCCATTTCGAGCCGGAACGCCTGGTCGGGGCCTGCGAGGTGTGGGGGGAAACCGACTCGCCGGTCGTCATCAGCTTTGAGGTCGATCTGTTTCTGACCGAACCGAACCGATTGGCGATTCGGATCCGCTCGTTGCGAGTCGGAGCGATCCCTTGGCCGTTGAAATCGGCAGTCGAGGGGATCTCCGAAACGGCCCGAAAATGGGAACTTCCGATCCTGTGGCGTCAGACGGCCGGGGACCCGGTCGCCGTTGTCCAGTTGCCCGGCGAACTCCAGAAACACCCGATCCGCTTAACGGCGATTCAGTTGGGTCAGGGAGAGATCTATCTGGCCGGGACAAGCGGTGAAGAGGAAGCCAGGGAAAAAGAGGGCGCAACTAAAGGAGGGACGAAAGCGAAGGAATAAATCTCCCTTTTGCAAGCCGCTCCCGTCTCCGTCACCTCTCAAGAACCGGCAATGGCTTCCTTACCGACAGGACCGGCGCAATCGGTTTTTTGGTCAGTTCGGTCTAGAGCAAACCGGACCGTGGCCGAAAGAGGAAAAGGTCTGTTTTCGTCCTCCCGGCAAAGAGGTCCGTTTTTTCGACATAATGAGGTGATCTTTTGGACCGTTCTTTGAGTGTCCTTTTGCCCGTACAAAATGCTCAATCGGGACTCGTCCCCACCGTGGCCGAGCTGATTGAAGTCTTGCCCGAACTGACATCGCGTCTCGAGCTGATCATCATCGACGATGGATCGGACGACGAGACCCATGAAATTGCGCAACAACTGGTCTCGACCTATCCCCAGGTCCGACTGGTCTCTCATGCCCAGCCTCGCGGCTATGCGGCGGCGATCCAGACCGGCGTTGGTGCCAGCACGGGAGAGGTGCTCTTGATCAAAGAGAATGGCTGTCGGTTGACTTGCACCGAACTGTCGAAGCTTTGGAAGGCGACCGAAGAACACCCGATGGTCCTCGGCCGTCCTCGGCGTCCGGTTTCGATGAACCGATTCAACGTTCGCGAGCCGAAGAGCGAAAAAGGGTTCCGGATGGTCGTTCGTCACGCGGTGATCGACGTCCTGGCATCCCTGGGCGATCATTGTCACTTTGCCGGACGGGCCAGCCAAGCGTGGCATGAAGTCGAGCTGAAGAGCCGGGCCGCTTCCTCCCGGATCGATTCGGAAGAAGAGCGTTTTCACACTTCCACCGAAACGGCCGATTCGGCAGCCCGATTCTCGCCCCATCAGCCGCGCGAGATGCGAGGCCCCAATTTTCTCGGACCGATCAAGGATTTTGCCCTGGGCGAATGAGCAAAAATTAGCTCGACAGAGGGGGAAAACTGGATTAGGAGAGAAACTTTTCCAAAACTCGGGGCCGATTGGTCTTGAGTTCAATTCATGGACGGGATAGAATGATATCAGTGATGGCGATAGGATAGCTTTTCGTTTGCTGGTTGTTTTCTCGCCTTGCTTTTGCGGCATTCGCCGATTGCTTTGCGGCATTCGCCGACGGGTCAGTCTGTTGACCGTTTGACATGGGCAAGCATGTCGAACTGACCGGAGAAAACGGTTTCGTGTTTTCTTCTTTCTTTTTGAAGTTTCCGTACGTCTTTGTGGTATCCGTGGCAGGTTGCTGCGCAACGGGTATCGAACGTGGAATCTTCTTCTTGAAGAAGCAAGACCGAGTTGTTCGAATCGAACGGGTCATCGGACGTTGAAAAAAGGGGCTCTTGTTTTTTCTGTTGAGAAAACGATGCTCTCGGTGTGATTTGCCCGAGAGGGGGCATACCGTTTTTCACAACAGGGGGCAGTTCAACCCTGTGACCCGTTCATCCGGGCCTACCGTTTTCAAGAGGAGGCCTTGTCATGAGCGTAGCGCATTATTTTCCGGTTGGCTCCGAAATTGCCAACCTCATGGCGTCGCTGGAATCCGAGTCGAAAGCGATCGCTTCGGCCAAAGGAACCCCACGATGCCCACCCAGTCCCAAGAGCGCGCAAAGCCCGCGACGTCCAGCCAGGTCGGTTGCCCGCCTGACCGTTTTGACTGAAAAATCGTCGGCTTCGAAATCGGCTTCCAAAAAGGCCGACGCGTCGCCCTCGAATTCCCACGGTAAGGGTGCCGGTTCCGACGGTGCAACACGGCTTCACCAAATCGCCCTGGTCCGTCGCCGCGAAGGAATCTCACGTCGGACCTTGGCCAAACGTATGGGGATCGACCTTAAGACGATTAAAAAACAAGAAGAGCAAGGGGCCGATCTGTCGCTCTCCCAATTGTACCAGTGGCAAAAAGCGCTCGGCGTCCCGGTTGGCGAGCTGTTGGCCGACGGTCACGAACCGCTTTCGGCGCCGGTCTTGCGTCGGGCCCAGTTGGTCCGGTTGATGAAGACGGCCGCCTCGATCCAAGAGCGGGCCAAACAAGCGTCGATCGGTCGGATGGCTCAGATGCTTATCGACCAACTGGTCGAGATCATGCCCGAGCTCAAACAGGTCCATCCGTGGAACACCATCGGCATGCGTCGAACGATGGACGAACTGGGCCAAGCGGCCAGCCGCTGCCTGTCGAATGAAATTCATGCTGAAGAGCTGGACTATCCCGAATAAAACAGCGCCGATAGCCGGTGCCGATAGCCAGGGCCAAATGGCTGGTGGTAAAATCGGAGGGGTTTGCAATAACGGGTCGACCCTTACGGATCGGCGTGGGATCGGGTATCTTTGAGTTTTTGCGGAAGGGTCGAAGCGATCCGTTTTCAAAAACGTCGAGGAACTTGCCCCCATGCCGTTGGATGCCGCCGCGATGATCGCCCCGTTTGGTCGACAACGCGTCGTGTCCCGATTTTATTGCTGAAAAAAGAGGAACAGGAAATCAAGCCGATGGCTCAAAAACCGTTATTGGTCCTGGGGACCGGAAATCGAAAAAAAGGGGAAGAGCTGGCCGCCCTTCTGGCTCCGGTCGGATTGGAGATCAAGACGTTGGCCGATTTTTCCGACGCGATCGACGTGGAAGAGACCGGCAGCACGTTTGCCGAAAACGGGGCACTCAAAGCGACCCAACAGGCGAAGCATCTGGGCCATTGGGTTCTTGGTGAGGACAGCGGACTGACGATCGACGCGCTGGACGGCCAACCGGGTGTCTATTCAGCCCGCTATAGCGACCCGGACGCGACCGACGAGAAAAACAATCAACTGGTCCTGGACCGTTTGGGAAAATTGCCGCCCGAGAAACGGACTGCCCAATTCGTCTGCCACATGACCCTTTCCGATCCGCAGGGGAAGGTGCGAGCCGACACGGAAGCGGCCTGCCGAGGTCGGATTCTTTTCGGGCTGCAAGGGACGCACGGCTTCGGTTACGATCCGCTGTTCGAGATCGTCGAGTACCATCGTTCGTTCGGCCAGTTGGGTCCGGCGGTCAAGTCGGCCCTAAGTCACCGGGCCCGGGCCGCACGGCAGTTGATTCCGCAACTGGTTCGCCTGGTCGATTCGAACGAGTGGACTTAAGGCTAACTCGTTTTACCGAGATTACCTTAATCGAAAACGGCCTCTTTGATTGCGGCGCAAAAAAGAAGGAGCGATGGTGTGCGGCCATCGCTCCTTCCCCTTTTCTTCGTTGCTTCCGTCCAAGTTGTTACCAAAGACCGCGTGGTTTTTTTTCGGCAAAGACCGCGGCGATCGATTTTTTAGGAACTTTGACCGGCATCGGCTGGACGCTCAACGGGATCCCGGCGATGACCTGCGGGCCAACAGGACCACCCGGACCGGCCGGTTTTCCTTTGAATTTTTCCATGATCTGGTGAACGCGAGGATGCAAGTTGATTCGGCCGCCCTGCTGTCCGGTTCCGATCGATTCGAAGCTGCCGATCGTCACGAAGCTGGCATAACGATCGTGAAAGACGTATGCTTCGTACCCCTGTTTTTGGAGCACATCGGCCAACTTGGCCGCCTTTTCGGCCGCCTTTTCGAGTCCGCCGGCCTTGCACTTTTTCTGTCCGGTTTGGATCTGGTGGATTTCCGTCTGATCCATAATCACCTTGCCGGAAAAATGGGCGATTTTGACCGTGTATTTGCCCTGGCAACTCAGAAGACTATGTTCGGTCCCCTCGTTGAGCTTGACGACAAACGGGTCGAGTGATTCTTTAAGATCTTCCTTGTCGATTAGCGGGTTGGGGACGAGAAACGCGTGGCACATCGGCCCCTTCTTTTTATCTCCTTTGCCTGCGGCCAAGAGAATCTGCCGATTGAATTCGCGGAACCCGGCGAACGAGAGGGTCGATTTTTCCCCCTTTTTCGGAGTCAAACACAGGGGAACGGAGTACTTGATTTTTTCGAGCGTCTTTTGGGCACCCGGGTCGTCAACACCGGTGAAGTGGCCGACCAGAACACCAATCTCGTCGACTTTGTCGCCGGTGAGGTATTTCCATTTCGACGATCTGCCGGGCCGTTTGGAGGAGTTCGGGGACGTTTCCGCTTGGAGATCTTTGGTCATCCGATGCACATACGCGGGCAGTTTATATCGCTCGCGCAGTTCCAGCACCAGCTCGTTCGCGTCTTCCATCCCTGCTTCGCCCGAGAAAGTGCAAGCAAGAATGAGCCACGGCCCGTGCGCCTCTTCGAGGGTATAATTTTTTTCCGGATCGGCCTCGACCTTATTGAAATTCAAAAACGACTCCCAAGGGGAGGCGGTTGCGAGCGGGGCCACGCAGAACAAAAGGGCGAAAAACCAAAAGACGGTTTGTTTTTTCATGGGTCGTCTCCAAAGGGGGACAAAAGGAAGCGCTCACGGGAAACCGGCCGATTTGCCAATTGGCGAACCGGCAGGCCAGCTTCGGCAAAACGTGACGCGAACTTTAGCAAATCCGCCTTTTGGACGCTAGGGCGGTTTTTCTTTCCTTCTTTTACCCGTCTCTTCGAAATGGGGCTCCATATTTTCCCTTTGAATTCAACGAAAAGTGACTTTAAGCGGAAGGATATACCTTGAAAGGAAGGTCAGGAGAAATTACCCACCTGATGAAAGTCCCCTATCTTACAGACTCAGACCTTTTTTTCTAATTTTGAGGACTTTTTTTACTCCGAAGGATAGGGAGACCAGGTCGATCTAAACTGATATGGGGTCGATTCAAGGGGCGTTTACTTCAAGATAACTCACCGATCGACAAGCTGCTGACGACGTATAGGCCAACTCTTTTTAGGGGACATTGCCGTCGTCTGCCTCTTGTTGGGACCCACAAAATGAGATTCCCGAAACCGACTTTTCTGCCAGGACGTTGCGCTGAAAACCCTCTTCAAGGCTTTTTTACCGTCTTTTTGACGCTCGCCCTATCGCTCTTTTCAACGGCCGAGATCTTCTCTTCCCCGGTCGAACCGATCGTCGATCCGCTGAGTGAAGAAGCGGCACCCGAACCGGACTCCAGGCGTCCAAGTCTTTTCGATTTGGATATCGACCGACTCGGTCAGGTCGACGTGGTCCCGTCGTTCGATATTCCGGTGACCTCGGTGGAAAAGAAGGAAAGCACGGTCGGCCGATCTCCAGCGGCCGTCTACGTCATTACCGACGAAATGATCCATCGCAGCGGCGCGACCACCATTCCCGACGTGTTGCGTCTGGCGCCGGGCGTCGAGGTGTCGCAAGTCAATTCCTACACCTGGGCCGTTTCGATTCGCGGTTTCAACGACCGGTATTCCAACAAGCTGTTGGTGATGATCGACGGCCGTTCGGTCTACAACCCGGTCTTCAACGGCGTCTTGTGGGAAATGCAGGACCTGATTCTCGACGACATCGAGCGGATCGAGGTGGTTCGAGGTCCGGGTGGGACTCTTTGGGGGGCCAATGCGGTCAATGGGGTGATCAACATCATCACCAAGTCGGCCGACCAGACCCAAGGGACCTATCTGTCAAGCGGCGGCGGGTCGCACGATCGAAGCATCAACAATCTTCGTTACGGCGGTCAGGTCGGCGAGGAACTCCACTACCGACTCTGGGGAAGACACTTCGAGCGCGGGCCGGAAGCTTCCGACGGACGTCACGACGATTGGCGCATGGGGCACGGCGGCTTTCGAGTCGATTGGACACCGAAGCAACGCTGCTGCTACGACGATCGGATCACCGTCCAAGGGGATTATCTGGGCGGCGAAAGGGGAGTCGATCGGGCGTTGGTCAGTGATCAGTCTCCTTTTTATAGCCAGTCGATTGTGGACCGAGGTTTTTCGGAAAACAATCTTCTGGCACGATGGACCCGAACCTACGACGATCAGAATGACTGGGCGCTGCAGACCTATTACGATCAAGTTTACTATGAGAACGTGGACCTTCAGATGACGGTTCATACGTTTGATGTCGATTTTCAACAGCGTTTTTCGAGAGGGAATCGACAGAGTTGGATTTGGGGAACCGAATACCGATGGTACAGCGACCATCTTCCTTCCGACAGCGACGCGTTTCAGTTTTCGCCGGAATCGCGCGCCTACGACACGATCAGCGGGTTCGTACAGGATGAGATCGAGTTGGTTGACGATCGGCTGAGCTTGACGCTCGGGTCGAAGTTCGAACACAATTCGTTTACCGGCTTCGAGTATCAGCCCAGTGCGCGGGCGCTATGGACGCTCAACCAAAGGAATGTGGCGTGGGCGGCCATTTCCCGAGCGGTCCGAACGCCGTCTCGGGTGGACATGAATGCCGCCGCGTCGTCTCCCATCCTCGATCACCCGTTTCCCATCTCGGCTCTTTTTTATAAAGGGGACGATTTGATCAGTGAGGACTTGCTCGCCTATGAAATCGGATACCGCAACCAAACGACCGACCGATTTTCCTGGGACGTGACCCTTTTTTACAATGTCTATCGCAATCTGTTTGGTTTCGAGAAGGAGGCGCCCTATATGGATGGAGGTGTCATGATCCTTCCGCTTGTCGAAGCCAATCGGTTCGACGCGCAGACCTATGGATTCGAATGGACCGCCAGCTGGGAATTGACGAAGCAATGGCGTCTAGGCGGGTCGTACAGCTTCATCCGCGGTTGGGATTCGCTCGATCCGGGGATGCAAATCCTTCCGGGAATCGGTTCGGCCTACCAAGGACCGAGTAACCAAGTGCGGCTCCAGTCCTATTGGAGTCCGCTACCCGGCTGGCAACTTGACGCGTTCCTACGCTATGTCGATCGGCTGGAAGAGGTGCCCGATTATGTCACCATGGATTTACGACTCGGTTGGCGCCCGAGAAAAAACGTCGAATTTTCGGTCGTCGGCCAAAACCTGTTTTCCCCGGCCCACACGGAGGCGGCTGCCTCTTCCTTCTACTCCGAACCGGGCTACGAGATCGAACGGGCCGTCTTCGGCAAGGTGACGTGGACCTATTGATCGGACCCTTTGGGGAAACCGTCTAAATAACCACAAACCCAAAAAAAAGACGTCTTCCCCATGCGAGAAGACGCCCTTGGTTTTAATCGATTTTCGAATCGGCCGATTTTCAGTCTTCGAGGACATCTTTTTCTTTGGCCGCGGCCAACTCGGCCACCTCGGCTTCCAACTTCTTAATGAGCTCTTGAATTTCCTTCTTGAGCTTGTCCCGATCGTCTTCCGAAAGCGTTTTGTCCTTTTCGGCCTGATCGGCCTTCTTGTTGCCGTCGCGGCGAACGTTGCGAATCGATACCTTGGCCTCTTCGGCCAACTCTTTGATTCGAGTCACCATATTGCGACGCACTTCCGCCGAAAGGGCCGGCACGTTCAGACGGATCACCTGACCGTCGGCCTGAGGGTTGAGCCCCAAGCTGCTGGCCTGGATCGCCTTTTCGATGTCCTTGACCGTTGTCGGGTCGTACGGACGAATGACGATCTGATTCGGATCGGGCGCGCCGACGGCAGCCAACTGCTTGATTGGCACCGTCGAGCCGTACGCTTCGACCCGCAACGAATCGACCAGTCCCGGATTGGCCCGACCAGTACGGATTCCGGCCAACGATCCCTTGAGCCCGTCGATCGTCTTGGTCATTCGTTCTTCAATGTCAAACAAGATTTCTTCGTAAGGCATCGTGTCGATTTCCTTTACCATGAACCACAAGAGTTATCCCGCAACCGACCGCCTTCCAAACTGAAAAAAGGGGGGCTTTTCTTCGCGGACAATCAACTCGACTAGCTTTCCGTCTCTTCGCCGTGAACCAGCGTGCCAATCCGATCGCCGCGAACGGCCTGTTCGATGTTCCCTTCCGTGCGGAAGTTGAACACGGTGATCGGCATATTGTATTCGGCACACTTGGCGATCGCCTCTTGGTCCATCACGCGGAGGTTTTGCCGCTTGACGTCCTCGTAGGTCAACTCGTCGTACAGGACCGCGTGCGGGTTCTTTTCCGGATCGTCGCTATAGACGCCGTCGACCCGGGTCGCCTTCAGCAGAGCATCCGCGTCAAGCTCCAAGGCCCGTTGGGCGGCCGCCGTGTCGGTCGTGACGAACGGACTGCCCGTTCCGGCGACCAAGATGATGATCCGCCCTTTTTCCAAGTGACGCTTGGCCCGACGTCGGACGTACGCCTCGGCGACGCCATCCATCTTGATGGCCGTCATCAGTCGGGTGTCGCAGCCGAGCGATTCCAAGGCATCCTGCAAAGCCAGCCCGTTCATCACCGTGGCCAACATCCCCATATAATGGGCCGTCGCCTCGTGAATGCTCGAATTGCCCGAGGTGAACTGGGCACCACGAAGGATATTACCGCCACCGAGAACGATGGCGATTTCCGTTCCGTGCAGGGCCGCCTGATAGGTTTGCCGCGCAATGTGCAGCACCCGATCCATCAGGATACCGCGATCTCCGGCCTGACAAAAGCCTTCCCCCGAGATTTTCAACACGACCCGTCGCGCGGGCTCGTGAGAATGAGAATGGGAATGGGCATCCGATTCGGACGTGGGGTTACACATTTTTTAGAGTTCCCAATGGATAAACTTGATCAATTTCATCCCGGCTTCTTCGGCCACTTTGCCAACCGTCTTGCTGTCGTCTTTGACGAACGGCTGTTCGGCCAGACAGACTTCGGCGTAATAGCTGCGAATACGCCCTTCGACCATTTTCTCGATAATGTTTTCCGGCTTCCCCTCGGCGCGGGCCGCTTCGGTCAGGATTTCGCGTTCCTTGGCGACCGTTTCCGCATCGAGTTCGTCGACCCCAACGACCTTCGGTCGCATGGCCGCCACGTGCATGCAGATATCCTTGGCCAACTCGGCGTTGTCTCCTTCGATTTGAAGCAAGACGGCGGCCGCTGCGTTGTGGTGGGCGTATCCGCCACAGCTGCCGTCGATCCGGGCGATCTTTTCGAGCTTGAACACTTCGCGAATTCGGTTGTTCAAGTCGTCGAACACCTCTTGCAGCGTCTTCCCCGGTTCGCTGGGCGAGGGTTGGGCCAACAGTTCCTCGGGCGTCGCCGCGCCGGGGCCGGTTGCCAACTGCTTCGCCAAGTCATTGGCCAGCGTGATGAACTCATCATGGTTGGCCACGGGGGCCGATTCGCAACGCAAGTCGATGATCGCGCCGGCGCCCGATTCCGGGTTGGCGTAAAGAGCGATCCGACCCGATTCAGTCGATCGGCCGGCTCGTTTTTCCATCGTTTTTTTGCCCGCTTTACGCAGCACTTCGACCGCTTGATCGACATCGCCGTCCGCTTCCTGCAATGCTTTTTTGCATTCCATCATCGGGAGGCCCGTTTTTTCTCGAAGCGCTTTGACGGAGGCCGCTGTGATTGCCGCCATGGGGATTTACTCCTTTGCAGACGATTTTGTAGGAATTTTATTTTTTGGTTCGAAATAAAAATAACCCGAAATCGATCGGCATGGAGAGAGACGCGTCGATTCGGTTTTTATTTTTTCAAGAAAATGAGGGGGTTTCGCTCGGGCGCCGAGGAATTTTCGCGATTCCCGTTTTTCACGATTCCCGTGACGTCGGGTACTCATGAATCGAATCCGGCTCTACAAGAAAGCCGGACCGCGAAGCCCGAAAAGAGGCACCCATGCAAGGAAAACTCTCCCGTTTTGATCGCCCTTCCCTTGGGACCGCCCTCTCCCATAACAAAAGAGGGCCCTGGCCCGCCGGTTGACATCGCGATAACGAAAGCCTTCCTATTTTTTCCCTTTTGATTTTTCGTGAAGAGGGTTTTTGAAAAAAGACGAATTGCCGTTTTAAAATTCAAAAACCCTCTACGAAAATCGATCGGCCAACTTTATTCGTTCGAGGGAGCCGCTTCGGTCTCGACCGCTTCGGCGGCCGTCGTAGCACCTTCGTTCTGCTCTTGCTTGATCTGGCCGCTGGCCACTTTCCCCGCCACTACGGCGTCGGACAAAAGGCGAACGATCAATTCGATCGAACGAATACTGTCGTCGTTGCCGGGAATCGGCAGGTCGACCAGGTCCGGGTCACTGTCGGTATCGATCAGACCGATGGTCGGAATGCCCATTTTGGCCGCTTCGCGAACGGCGTTCTTTTCCTTCGTCGGATCGACCACGACCAGACAGGCGGGCAAACGGTCCATGGTTCGGATGCCGTCCAAGTTACGGAACATCTTGCGATATTCGCGACTCAAGGCCGACTGCATCTTCTTCGAGTAGGTTTGCAGCTCGTCGCTTTCACGCAGTCGTTCGAGATCCTCGAGACGAGGAATCCGGCTACGGATCGTACGGAAGTTGGTCAGCGCGCCGCCGAGCCACCGTTCGCTGACAAACGGCATGCCGCATCGCTGCGATTCGATCTTGACCGACTCGGAAGCTTGTCGTTTAGTTCCGACAAAAAGAATCAGACTACCGGCTTCGGACAGTTGTTGGATGTATTTCCGTGCACGCAACAGACCGCGGACCGTTTCGCGGACGTCGATGATATGCATCAAGTTCCGGCGGGCGTAGATATAGGGCCGCATCTTCGGGTTCCAGCGGCTGGCCCTATGACCAAAATGAACACCGGCTTCAATAAGCTCTTTGACCGTAACGATCGGCATCAAAAACCTCCATGGCACACCGGCTAGGTCCCCGAGACGGGGCGTCCGGCGTTAGAAATGAAATGAAATCGGTCTACTACAAAACGAAATGTCATCACCTGGACCGTGCAGTGTGATAAACCAACTATCGTAAACGCCCGAAAGGCTCGCGTCAAGTCGACCGGGCAAAAGCCACGACCGAGACACGGACTCCTTCTGTTTGCGATTACTTCCGAAAAAAATCAAAAAAGGCCGCTTCCGTAAGGGTTTGCGGAAACGGCCTTCTTTCTTGAGAGCAACCCGGCCAGGACTTGAACCTGGAACGAGGGAACCAAAATCCCTTGTGTTGCCAATTACACCACCGGGTTAGAGTGAATGATCGACCTGACTTCTGGGAAACCCGCTGCCGCCCAAAACCGGCCTCTTGGAGAACCATGAGAACGGGGTCTACCGATTCGAAAACCGTACACGGTAATTTCGGTCGATTACAGTAAGTTTTCTTAATCGTATTTTGTCGTTTTCTTCCAGGCAAGGGGGGGAGTTAAAATATGGGCCCGAAAAAACGGAACCTCGCCCTGTTTGGTCCTGAAAGAAACGAGGAAGGCCAGCTAAACAAGGCCTTTAGAGGGTCCTTCAAATAGCCCTTCTTAACCACTACCAGGAAGGGACGAATGGAGTACTTTTACTTTTACCGCTCATAATATCCCGGATGGTTTGGCCAGACCCCTCCCGTCTCTGGATCGTACTGCCAGCCGGCTTCCGTGGAGAGATATACCTGTCCCGTGCCGAGCGTCACTGAATTTTCCCCATTAAACGGGTTGGCGGGGAGCCCTTCCGGGAAATAGGGGCCAATTGGCCCCTCGGGTTTAAGAGTTCCGTCACCATCGGTGGGGGAGGTCAGCTGAGGAAGCTTCCCGTCGACCAATTGGGGCAGGCGGCCGGTATGGTCCTTTCGAAAGGCGGTGATTTTCTCGCGAAACTCTCGAGTGCAATAGCGCAAAGCTCGCTCTTTGGCCTCTTCGCCCCGGTTATCCATCGCCAGTTGGGGCAGTAAGGCTATTGCCAAGATCGCGATAATCGCCGTGATAATGAGCATTTCACCCAGAGTAAAGCCGGACGCTTTACTGGTCAGTTTCCACCTTGCTTCAGTCACGCTCTCGTCCCCAGCTTTCGATCAATGCTTGCGTTTCTGGTGCCGCTTCACCTTTGGGCCTCGTGTTTTCGGCAAGAAGGGCCCTCTTTGACTCCCTAGTGTAATAACCGGCTCAACCTTTTTTTGGGGGGGTGAAATTTTTGGCGTTCCACCCCCCATTTGGAGCATGCATTAATTTCTCTTTTCCAGAACTTCGAGAAATCTTTTTTAATACAACCCTTTTCGTCTAACAGCCCCTTTTTACTGAAAACATTTGTGTATATCGCCACAAAAGAGCAGGCGTCCTACTTTAACTCCCTTAAGAAGTTGATCTAAAGTGACGATAGAAGCGGTAACGAGAGGTCAATTTGAGCATTGTGCAACGTATACATTGTTAGTGGTGAAATGTGAAAATGCGGAATGCAGGAAGTGCCGTTAATGTACGTTGACCTTACTGGCCGATTGAACTCATAGTGAACTTTGTCTATTGGACCAGGCTCTGTGTGTTCCTAAACGTCGTTGAAGGAGGCAAAAATATGAGAAGGATGTTGGGGGTGTCGCTCGTAGCTGTCGTCGTGGCGGCTATGGCGTCCAGTGTGGCTGACGCCGGTTATTTCGGCGTGGGTCGTTTGTGTTGTTTCGGAAACTCTTGTTGCGCGGATACCTGCTGCGAAATGCAGTCGTACACCGTCATGCGGACGTGCAAAAAGCTTGTTTTTGAAAAACAACAGTACACTTGCTACAAGACTTGCTTCGATCGCGTCTGCGTTCCCAAGCAGGTCACCTGCGTGAAGTACGTCCCGGAAACACGCTACCGTCAATGCACCTACACGGTGTGTAAACCGGTCTGGGAGTCCCGCTGCAAGACAGTGAATTACACCGTCTGCAAGCCGGTCTGGGAAACTCGGACTAAAAACATCTGCTACACGGTCTGCAAGCCGGTCTGGGAGACCCGCTGCAAGCAGATCCCCTACACCGTCTGCAAGCCGGTTTGGGAAACCCGTTGCAAGGAAATTCCCTACACGGTCTGCAAGCCGGTTTGGGAAACCCGTTGCAAGGAAATCCCTTACACCGTCTGCAAGCCGGTCTGGGAAACTCGAACCAAACAGTACTGCTACACCGTCTGCAAGCCGGTTTGGGAAACCAAGACCCGGCAACATTGCTACACGGTCTGCAAGCCCGTTTGGGAAACCCGCTGCAAGGAAATCCCCTACACCGTCTGCAAGCCGGTTTGGGAAACCCGTTGCAAGGAAATCCCCTACACCGTCTGCAAGCCGGTCTGGGAAACTCGAACCAAACAGTACTGCTACACCGTCTGCAAGCCGGTTTGGGAAACCAAGACCCGGCAGCATTGCTACACGGTCTGCAAGCCCGTTTGGGAAACCCGTTGCAAGGAAATCCCCTACACGGTCTGCAAGCCCGTCTGGGAAACCCGTTGCAAGACGATCAATTACACCGTCTGCAAGCCGGTCTACGAGACCCGCGAACGAGTTTGCCGTTACGTGAAGTGCAAGCCGGTTTGGGAAACCCGATCGAAAGACATTTGCTACACGGTCTGCAAGCCGGTCCGCGAGACTCGGATGCGTCAGTGCGTCTCCTACGTCTGCAAGCCGGTCAAGTACTGCAAAACGGTCAAGTACTGCAGCGGTCGCTGGGAAACCCGGATGCCCGACGCGTGCGAACCGTGCAATCCGTGTGCCGCGCCGAAGTGCTGCCGTGTTTGGGTCCCGACCGTTTGCGAAAAGCAGGTCGAGTGCACCAAGTACGTCCGCGAGAAGTGCGTCAAGCAGGTTCCTTACACCGTCTGCAAGATGGTGCCCGAACAGCGGGTCAAGACCTGCACCTACAAAGTTTGCAAGATGGTCAAGGAAGTTTGCGAAAAGCGGATTCCTTACACCGTCTGCAAAATGGTACCCGAACAACGGACCAAGACTTGCAACTACAAGGTTTGCAAGATGGTCAAAGAGAACCGGGTCCGCACTTGCAACTACAAAGTTTGCAAGATGGTCAAAGAGAATCGGGTCAAGACTTGCACCTACAAGGTCTGCAAGATGATCCCCGAACAACGGACCAAGACCTGCACCTATAAGGTCTGCAAGATGGTCCCCGAACGTCGGGTCCGCACTTGCACCTACAAGGTCTGCAAGATGGTCAAGGAAAATCGCGTCCGCACTTGCAACTACAAAGTTTGCAAGATGGTCAAAGAGAATCGGGTCAAGACTTGCACCTACAAGGTCTGCAAGATGGTCCCCGAAAAGCGAGTCAAGACCTGCACCTACAAGGTCTGCAAGATGGTCCCCGAACGTCGGGTCCGCACTTGCAACTACAAGGTCTGCAAGATGGTCCGCGAGCAACGGGTCCGGAAGTGCACCTACAAGGTCTGCAAGATGGTCAAGGAAAATCGCGTTCGCACCTGCAACTACAAGGTCTGCAAGATGGTGCCCGAACAGCGAGTGAAGACTTGCACCTACAAGGTCTGCAAGATGGTCAAAGAATGCCATCAGAAGCAGATTCCTTACAAGGTTTGCAAGATGGTGAAGGAAACCCGCTGCAAGCAGGTACCTTACACGGTCTGCAAGAAGGTGTGCTACACGAAGACGGTCAATTGCACGAAACTCGTGCCGAAGAAAGTAGCCTACACCAAAACGCGATGCGTACCGCGAATCGTATGCGTCAAGAAGCCGGTGACGGTTTGCTGCCCGGTGGTCCGTAAGGTTCAGTGCTGTGAACCGGTCAAGTGCTGCGAACCGGTTGATTCCTGCTGTAACTAATGTCGATTGACAACGGGCAGTCTTGCCTCTCTTCGAGGCAGGAATAAAGCCTGGTCTAAATAGGAAGCGGCGGCTCGGATTCGTTCCGAGTCGCCGTTTTTTATTGCGTGCCTACGGCAAAACGCAAAGACGGCGCGTCAATCTTTTGCGCTTTCCAAGCCGATATCGTTATAAGAAACCTTTTTTGTCGCCGTCCTTTTTCAATTGCCGTCCCGCATCTCATGGAAACCTCGCTGCATCGTGAACTGAAAAGCCATTACGCCGACGCTGATGCGCGGACCGAGGTCCGTTTGGGACGATATCGGATCGACGCGATTTCCGACGGACGGCTGATCGAAATCCAGCACGGGTCGCTTTCGGCGATTCGGGACAAGATCGCCCAATTGTTGGAAGACCACGAGGTAACGGTCGTCAAGCCGATCGTCGCGCGAAAGCGGTTGGTGAAGTTGGACGCCAAAGGAGGCGAGCCCCTCAGTAGTCGATGGAGCCCGAAGCGAGGGCAACTCATCGATCTGTTCGAAGAGCTGGTCTATTTTACGCGAGTCTTTCCCCATCCGCGGTTGGTGCTGGAGGTTCCGTTGGTCGAAGTCGAGGAGTGGCGTTATCCGGGACACGGTCGGCGACGACGGCGTCGGGAGCAGGATTTCCAAGTCGCCGATCAGAAGTTGGTCTCGATCGAAAAGACGGTTCGTCTTAAAACGGGCCGCGATTTGCGTCGGATGCTCGGATGCCGATTGCCGACGGTTTTTCACACGGGCGATTTGGCCCATGCGTTGGGCGTTCGACGTCGGACGGCTCAGCGGGTCGCCTATTGTTTTCGGAAAATGGGGATCGCCGAAACGGTCGACAAGCAAGGCAACGCGATTTTGTACCGGTACGTCAAAGGGAATCGCAAGGCGGCTTAAATAAAGGGGACTTCCTGCAAAAACCGGCTACGGCCGTCTCTCTTCCCCCCTCTTTTCTCGCTTACGCGGCCGAATCTTCCGCCTCCACGGCGACGACGATCGAATTGGCCTCGGCCTTCTCGATAGGGGCCTGATCAAAATGGGCCCCGGCCAAACCGGTCTTGTCGTTGTCGGTTTGGGCCTGCTTCATCTCGCCGAGCAATTGGCCGACCTCTTGACGGGCCACGATATAATAGACTGCGCCAACTGCCGCGATGCCGATCGTGATCAGCCGGTAGCCGAAACTGACCACGAGCCCTTGCCCCTGGGGAACCGTCAAAGCACCGAGCGGGATCAAGTGGTAGAACATATCCAAAAGATACTCGAACGGGCCCAACGGAAGCGGGACCACCCCGGCGGCCATGCTCAGCGGGCTGACGACCAGATGGGTCGAAAGAGAATGGGACTCGGCAAACAGTCCCCGCGAAACGAAATAGACACCGATGGCGAAAAAGACGTGAACGCCCACGGTCATCAACGCCGAAACGGCCAAAACCCGCGGCTGTCCACGATAAAGGCGAATCGCGTCGAGTACCTGACTCAATCCGGGACCGAGCCGCGGATGATTTTCCCATCGGCGAACCAGTTTCCCGTCGGTAACGGCCGGGACCATCATCAATCCGGCGCCCAGCCCGCCGACGACGGCAATGGCCCAGGTGGCCACGCAAATCGACCAGATAGCCGGGCCGTCGTACTGCCAAAGCCGCGTGACAAAGATCGCGACCGAGGCGACCACGAAAAGCATATAAAGCCCCAGCACTCGATCCAGGATGACCGAAGCGAACGACTTCGTTAAGACATTCTTATGAGGACGGGCAAGCATGACCGCTTTGATGACGTCGCCCCCGACGATACCGGCCGGGGCCAGGTTGAACAGATACCCCAAAAGGGCGATCCTCATACTGTTCCCCAGACGGGTTGGAATGTTCAGCGCCCGAACCAACAGGTGCCAACGGACCATCGTCAACGCGACCGCCGCCGCGCAAAAAACGAACGCCACGGCCAAATACGAAAGGCTTTTCGGCTGACTCCAGAAATCGTCGAAGACGTCGCTCTGACGAGCACCCTGGACCAGATAGAAAAGAATGGCGGCCGAAACGCCAATTTTTACCATCAACAACAACGCGTTTTTCACTAAAAACTCCACAGGCGGGGGGGAAGGGAGAAATCCTCACCTGACCATACTATTCATCGCAAGAAGGCGGGTCAATTGGAATTTGCCGAATGCGCCGGCTTTCGCGAGAAGGGAAAACTTTCCTAAGTAGCAAAAGGGGAAATAAAAAAAGAAAAATCAGGGCTTGCCGGTCGGAGAAAGAGCGGCTATTCTGAATTTTTCTTGAGCCTTGGTTTCCCCGCAAGGATCAAAGGCCGCGATGACCGGAGGGTCGTGCTCCATCGAGGGGTGACTCTTTTTTCCTGTGGTCCACTTTCGCCAATTTTTTTTATGTTAGGTTGGCGAGGAGGAAGAATTCGAACGAAAAAAGGTATTAGAGCGTTTTTCATTTTCGCGTAGCGTGTCCCTTGCAACCAAGGGAAAGTGGAAACATCGAACCTGATTCCACTTGGTCCTTACGACAACCGCGGGGGGTCTCACCCGATGGCCGGTGAGACACGAACGCATTCCGGAAAATGCTCTAGGTACCTTGCCCGTTCGAGGAAATCCCTCAAACTGTGTGGTTTACTCATTTTACATTGGGAGTTCATAGAATGACAGCGATTATCGACAAAGAAAAATGCACCGGCTGTGGCGAATGTGTTGAAGCGTGTCCGTTGGACGCGATCGAATTGCAAGACGGCCTGGCCGTGGTCGATGAAGACACTTGCAGTGATTGCGGCGCGTGCGTCGACGTTTGCCCCGTTGAAGCGATTGCGGTCGAGTAAGCATTTTTCATGTTGCCGCGAAGAAAAGCCTTTCGGTTTTTCTCCTGATTCAGAACAAAAGGCGAACCGCCAAAAAGGGGGTTCGCCTTTTTTTATTGCTCTTCAAATCGAGGGAAACGATCTCCGGTCGGGCAGCTTAACAACGCCTATAAAATTCCTTCGAACAACGCGGAGCCGATTCGGACCATCGTGGCCCCTTCTTCGATCGCCTCCTCGAAATCGCCGCTCAT
The DNA here is from genome assembly GCA_963674475.2 of Thermoguttaceae bacterium. Lineage (GTDB taxonomy): Bacteria > Planctomycetota > Planctomycetia > Pirellulales > Thermoguttaceae > CAXXFQ01. Next base: position 258,822 of record CAXXFQ010000009.1, read on the forward strand.
CCCCATCGACAGTTCGGGAAAAGAGATCCCCTCGGGCGCCTCGCCGACCAAACGATCGCGAAGTTCCCGTAACCGGGCAAAATCGCGCCGCGCCGTTTCCGCAGTACCCATCAGACCGGCCATCCCCATCAGACCGCGGATGTCGACGTGTCGATAGGTGGGCAATTTTTCGAGAAGCGGGCCCAACGCGTCTGGTAAAAAGCCGTTTTTGTTCGGGTCGCCCGAGATATTCACCTCCAAGAGAACCGGCACACGCGGCAAGTCCGATTCGTCGGCGATCCGATCGATCGCTTCCAGCAGTCGAACATTGTCGACCGATTCGACCAACGAGACCAGCGGCAAGACCCGTCGGACCTTGTTTCGTTGGAGGTGGCCGATCATATGCCACCGGACCGACTCGTCGCGAATCGCTTCGGCCTTGGGAATCAGGTGCTGCGGACGGCTTTCTCCCAAGTTGCGACACCCGGCTGCGATCGCCGCGCGGGTCGTGGTTTCGTCGACATATTTGGTCACGGCGACCAGAGTGACCTCACCGCTGGTGCGTCCGGCGCGACAGGCCGCCCGGTCGATCCGCTGTCGGATCGCGGCAAGATTTCTCGTAATGATTTGCGTCAAATCAGTCATGACACGGCTTCCCCGGTATGAAGGGTGATCGAGGGGAACGGGGCCCCGTTTATCAAAAGGGTAGCATCAAACCGGTCGGCCAGTCGGACCAATTCGTCGATCGATTCGACCGGGGCGATCCCATACTCCTCGATCAAATAAGGATCAATCCCACTGAGCAAAAACAGGCTGTGCTTCTCCAAGATCGAGGCCAACTGCAACGCCTCGGCCGCATCGGGCAACGACGATTGGCGGATCTGCTCCAAGGCCACCTCATGAGAAGGCGCGTCGCGGATCAGGTCGATGGCGTCGCCCGGCGGGTCGACCATCCGGGTGCAAACGGCCACGCTCCCCTCGGGACGCAGCAGGTTTTCCATCCCCGAGAGCGCCTCGCCCAACTGTTGCCAATTCTGGCGCGACGGACCCGGGTCAAGCACCAGGATCGCCAGGTCGACCGGCCGATCGATCTGATGATGCCAAAACGAAGTGTAGACCTCGATCGCCCGACTCCGGACCGGCTCGACTTGCCCGACCAAAATATCGGCCACGGTGGCTTCGGGACCGGGAATCAACTGGACGGTGAAAAGCGAGCCCAAAAGCCAGCCGATATGATCGGCCTCGGCGACCAGCCGTTTTCGATGTCGGCCACGCGGGTCGAGGGCCTTGGTGTCGGAAAACCTCGCTTGGGTTTCTCGATTTGAGAGTCGCGGATAGACGGAATCGAACATCCCGAAATAGCCGGGCACCGCACCGGTGCGAAAAAGGCCGATCGGAATCACGACGTCGGCTTCGACCAAATGACGGTTCAAGACGATCGGCCGGCCCTCGGCATCGGCGGCCAAGTAGGCCAATTCGATCTCGTTGTCCGGGTCGTGGATCTCGACCTTGATCTCCGAGTCGAGCCACTGAAGCAGTTCATCACGAAAATCGGTCACGATCGAATCGACTTCGGCGATTCCGACGCCCGCGTTTGTCTCGCCCGAACGTTTTGTGGAAGCGGGCAAAACGACCACTATCCGCCGCGGGTCAATTTGAGCCTCGACCAGGTAGTCGACCAAGGCCGAAACGACCTCGGCCCCGTGGGGCAGTTCCACCGAGGGAACCAGAGTGATCCGGTCGTCGGGCGTCAAAGCGTCTTCAAGCTGGGGATACTCGATCGGCGTGTCCAACGCGGCGGCCACCCGCTCGGCGATCGATTCGTTCGATTCGAACCGGTTCAGTCCAACGCAGCCGACCAGCTCGGTCGACGACTCGGCCAAACGGGAAGCCAATTCGGCGCCAACGGATAAATTAGGTTGCATAGTGAAGTTATTACGGTTAAAGGCGCTCTCGACCGGCTTCGCGATCTAACGAGTCGTGGGCTGGAGATGACAAATTCACGTGAATCTATCTATCTTATCAGCAAAAAGTTGACCGGGTCAAGAAGTCGGCTTTACCTGTGGCGTCGCTTCGCAAATAATAAGCTCGGTTTATAAAGCCCGGTGTGCCTTTCTATCAGGTTCCCTTTTTTCGGCAAGGAAGTTCGATGGTGGTCCTACGACGTCTGGATAAAGAAAAAGCGGCTCCCCGATTCTGGAGCGTGGTTTTGCTGCTTGGTCTGATCGGGAGCCTCGCCCCGATGTCGATCGGTTGCCGCCCGAGTGACGGCGATTCGGAATCCTCGGCCCCGGCGGAAGCCCCAACCGCAGCCCCGACAAATGCCTCGGCCCCGACAGTGGTCCCGGCTCAAAAATCGCAGGCGACATCGGCAAATCAGGCCGAATCGTCGAAATCGAACTCCAAAACAACCCCGGCGACGGGTACGGCGGCCCCCTCGACCGAATCGAGCGAGCAAACCGCCACGGCCGACTCGTCCGTCACGGCCCGTGCGATCTTGGACCGGATGGTCCGTGCGTATCAAAAGACGCCAACCTACGCCGACAATGGCCAGATGCGATTCTCCGGCACGATCATCGACCCGGGCGGGCGTCAACCGCTGGACGTGAAGGCCCAGATGATCATGGCCTTTGAGCGGCCGAACCGAATTCGCCTGCACGCGATGGAAGGGGGGATCGTCTGCGACGGTCAAAAGCTGCGAGAATTCGTCACCCAATTGCCCGGACAAGTCGTCGAGGTCGACGCGCCGAAGACCGCCACGATCGGTACCCTTTTCGGCGATCCGATCCTGGCCGACGCGATCGCCCAAGGGCCGACCCAGACGTTCAGTTGGATTCCGATCCAAGCGATCCTCACGCTGGCCAACGATCCGCTCAAAACGCTCTTGTATCAAGTGACCGAACTAAAAACGCTCGACCCGGCCGAGGTCGAAGGGCAACGGTGCGACCGGGTCGAAATCACGCGGCCCGACGGCAAGGGGGTCTTTTGGATCGATCAAAAAACGTCGGTCTTGCGTCGGTTCGAATATCCGGTCGAGTCGCTGCGAAAATTTTTGGCCGAAGGGCAAGTGGAAGATCTCGCGTTGGTCGTCGATTTCCGTTCCGCCCAACTGGGCCAGCCGGTTGACCCGAACGCCTTTGGTTTCGAGATGCCCACCGGCGCGACGCCGACCGACCGATTCGTTCCGCCAACGCTTCGCCTCTTGGGAAAACCGTCTCCCGAGTTTTTCCTGGTCGGCGCCGACAATAAACCGCTGACACTCAAATCGCTGGCCGGGAAGGTCACCGTGATCGAGTTCTGGTCGGCCTCGTGCGTCCCGTGCCAGACGACGTTGCCCGCCTTGAGCCGCGCGGCCGACGGGTTTCGTGACAACGAGAAGGTCCGCTTCCTGGCCGTCAACGTCGATCCCGAATCGGTTTCGAATGACGATCTGAAAGAGCGGCTGAAAAAGATGGCCGTCGAACTGCCCCTATATCGCGATCCGAAGCAACTGGCCCAAAACGCGCTGGGGGTCAAGCTCCTGCCGACCAATTTGATCCTCGGTCCCGACGGGGTCGTTCAAGATTTTGAAATCGGCGGCAACCTGTCTTGGATCGACGCGGTGCCGCGGATCGTCGAATCGGTTCTCGCGGGCGAAAACGTCTACGAGGAACAGTTCCGATCGTTCCAGGTTCTTCAGGAGGAGTACGCGAAACTTTTTGACTGGATGGTCCGCAACGACCTTTACGTCAGTCCCCAGTCGGTCATCCACGAGATCGAACGATCGGGAGTCGCCCAACGGTCCGAACCGACCCGGTTGCGTCTGACTTCGCTTTGGAAGTCGAAAGGAATCGACGCCCCGGGCAACCTTTTGCCCGTTTCCGAACCGGGCGGCACGCCACGCATCCTGACCATCCACGCCGACCGACACGTGGCCGAGCTCGACGAACAGGGCCGCCTGGTGGCCGACCATCTGCTGGAAATCCCGCCGGGACAAACCGTCACGATGCTTCGCCGCGGACAAGACGCCCGGGGCCGCACGTTTTACGTCGGGTTCGCCCCGGCCGAGCCGCAGGTCTTCGTGTTCGACGATCAGTGGAAAACGACCGCCACCTTCCCCGCGACGGTCGACGATCCGTATCTGGGTGTCGGCGACGTGCAAGTGGCCGATCTCGACGGCGACGGCGCGACGGAAATCATGATCGGCTACCGCGGACTGGTCGGCGTCAAAGCGATCTCGCCCGAGGGCAAACCGGTCTGGTCGAACCGGTCGATCGCCAATGTGCTGAAAATAGCCGTCGGAACCGCCTCTCCTGCCGGGCCACCCGTTTTGTTCTGCACCAACGACCAAGCGTCGGTCGCCATGCTCGACGGCAAAGGAGACGTGACCGGCAAGATCGATCTGGGCGAACGGCTCCTGTACTGGCTCGCGGCGGCCGATCTCGACGGCAACGGGACGAGCGAACTTGGCGGCCTCAGCGCGCCGACCATCGGCCAGAACTTGGCGATCGGCATCGACCCGGAAGGGGGCACCCGCTGGCAACTCGAACTGCCGCCCGGAACGCCCGGACCGATGGTCGACCTGGTCGCCCACGGAAAACTGTTTACCGACCAACCGGCCTACTGGATTCTTTTGGGCCTCGACGGGTCGTTGCACTTCGTCACCCCCGACGGAAAGCCGTTCGACCGGTTCCAGTACGGCCAACTGATCCGAGGCATGGCCGTCGGCCAACTCGGCAACCAACCGGCCCTCTTAATCTCGACCGAGCAAGGCGTCGAAGCCTGGGCAATCAAGTAACAACGCGCTCACACCGAGAAAAAATGGATAAGGCTTTTCACCTCGGCTCCACGACACAAAAAGCCTTATCTATTTCCTTTTCCGGATAACAAAATGTCGAACCTGACTCCAAGACGATATCCCCATCCCCTCGTCCTACTCGGTAACGCGCTTCTAGGAGGCATTTTTGTCCTCATAATATTGAACCTTCCCAGCCTGGAACTCGCTCATAGAGGAGATGAAAGAACCCAGCAAATTGGAAAAATTGCTGGAATTACCATTTTTATTGGTGGTGGTGTTCTGGGGTTACTTATCGCGACTGGACAAAAAGAAAGTCCTCTCCGTATTTTATGGAAGATTGTCGAATGGGGAGTCATCTTTTACGGCATTATTTTTATTCTTCTCCAAAGCGCCATAGATGTAGATGCTTTGTGGAAATTATTTGTAAGCCATTTTTTCAATTCGTACAGACTCATCCTCTTAGGCGCGTTTATCGCCATGGCTGTCAACGTCTTGCGCCATAGCCTCCGGGTTCGAAAAATCCGTAAAGAGGCGACCGCTTCGGCAGAAATCGAAGATAATACCGAGAAGGAAGAAAGTCAGTCTGACGTTCCCTGAAAATCTCCCCGGTGTCGATTTGCCATTGCTCGAAAAAGAGCTTCTTTCGATCGCCGACGAGGTGGCCAGTAAAGCCTCGTGTCGACCCGCCGAAGAAACGGAGTCTGTTCCTGAAGCGGTTTCCGTTAGTTTTGGGCGGAATGTTCTAAAATTGTTTTACCGTTCCGACGACCACGGAGTCTTAGTGCCAGTCCGGCGGCGAGGGTAAGAAGTAAAAAGATAGTTGACGGTTCGGGAACGGCACAGAAGGTCACTTCTCCGGAGGTATACAGGTTGGAAGTGTCCCAAAGGTAACCGTCGGTAAGAATCTCGTCGAACGTTCCGGTCCTATTTGCCCCGGTCCAATCAAACAGTCGGTAGGTTGTCCCTGTCAGGATAGTCGGGTTTATTCCCTGTTCAAACACCAGTTCGAGCATTCCGCCGAGCGAGATATCGGTTCCCGACTCACCGTTTTCGTCAAACGTGATCGTTGAGTGCCATGCGTCGTCGTCGAAGGCCATGCGCAATTTTGCTTCCTTCTCCAGCACCGACGCCGCAACCACGCAAATCGGAAGCGGCTCCTCTCCTTGGTCCAGGTCATAATCCCAAATCCGCATAGATTCCCCCGCCCCAAGCTGGATCCCTTCAACGGTTCCATCTGGTCGAATAAAATTTCGTGTTGAAGCGGCCGACGAGAAGTCTATTCGAGCCTTACGCCCATCAGCGCCGTTTAAATTGACCCCGATCAGTGGATTCTCATTGAAATTGGCCAAGGTTATATTGGCCCCACTCAGATCGACCCCGGCCATGTTGGTGTCTTGGAGCCACTTGGATTTCAGATTGGTTCCCGACAGATTGGCTCCTGTCAGATCAGCGTAAACCAGTACCGTACGCCGGAGATCCGTTCCGGCAAGATTCGCCCCGTCCAACTTGGCCTTGTCAAAACTAGTGTCTTTCAAATCGGCTCCGGCAAGACTCGCCCCTGTCAATGTGGCATTCCAAAAACTGGTTCCTTTTAGAACGGCTCCCGTGAAATCGGCTCCAATTAGCCTGGCCTCCCAGAAGCGGGCATTGGTTAAATTCTGTCCAGCAAAATTCCAACCAGTCAGGTCGTTTTGCATAAGACCGATTCCTGTCAGATCTTTATCTCGATAACTTCTGGTTGAGTAAAGCTGAGTTTCCGTGAGAGCGTTATCTGTGGCTTTGTGGAATTGGGTATTTTTTACCGTTGTCCCACTGAAATCCGCATCGGTCAAATCCCCTTTCCAGAAAACGACATTCGTCAGATTCTGCCCGGCAAGATTCCATCCGGTCAGATCGCCACGAAAATGGACGTCCGAGAGATCTTTGTCCAGGTAGCTTTTTGTCGAGTAGAGCTGAGCCGAAGAGAGGCTGCTACCAAAGATGGCCTTATTTATCACTGATGCTGTCATGTCAGCGTCGGTCAGTATCGCATTTCCGAAATAGGCATCGGTCAGATTCTGCCCGGAAAAGTCCCAGCCGGTCAAGTCATTGTCGCTTAAATTGACTCCGGTAAGATCCTTGTCCTGATAACTCTGCGTCGAATAAAGCTGAGACGACGTAAAACCGTGGCGAGTTGCACCAGCAAAAGCGGCTTCTTTTATGGTCGCCCCAGTGAAATTGGCATCGGTCAATTTGGCATACCAAAAGCTGGCTGCAGTCAGATTCTGTCCGGCAAAATTCCAGCCAGTCAGGTCGTTGCCGTTCAGTCTGATTCCTGCCAGATTTTTATCTTGATAACTTTTTGTTGAATAGAGCTGAGCCGGCGCGAAAGAGCTGGCATATCCAAAATTAGTTTCTTGTATGACCGCACCGGAAAAACTAGCCTCTTCCAAACTGGAATAGTCAAAACGAGTTCCGGTTAAATCCTGTCCAGTGAAACTCCAATAAGAAAGATCGTTATACTCTAAATTGATTCCGGAAAGGTTTTTGTCTTGATAGTTTTTGGTTGAATAGAGCTGTTCGCGAGTAAAACCATAGTTGGTCGCTCGAGAGAAGTCGGTTTCCTTTAATATTGCCCCGGTCAGATCGGCCCCGGTGAAGTTGGTATGGTAAAATTTGGTTTCGTTTAAATAGCATCCTTTCAGAGTTGTATCGGTTAAAGTTGCCGAGGTAAAATCGGTTTCGGTCAGATCAGCCCCGGTCAGATCGGCATTAGAAAAATCGGTTTTAGAAAAGTCGGCTTTTGTCAGGTTGGCTTTCGTCAGATCGGCATTATTTAAAATAGCCCGAGAGAAGTGGGCTTTGGTGAGATTGGCTTCGGGCAAATAGGCGCTGGTTAAGGTGGCACCATAAAAATAGTCGCCGGAAAATCTTCCTTTAGGAAGATAGGCCTTGGTTAAGTCGTACCCTTGGAAATGACGGTGCAATGATGCAATTACTCCGGCGCCGTCGGGGCAGAGAATTGATGTCTGCTGTTTTCCTGCGCTCGGATAGCCCGGATCGACCCACCCCCATTGGTAAATGGCTCCCTGAGAAGTTGCTGCAAAAAGAGAAAGAAAGGACAAAGCGAGGGAAGAAAACGTAAAACGACACATGATGTGACAAGCCCCTGCCGGATTATTTAATCTCAAATTAAAACGGTACTTAAGGTTATTAGTATATCAAACTTATAGTTTTAATGTCAATTTTTTTGTCGAACAACGATTTTCTTTCGAAAAAGCAGGGAAGGGCCGTACTCGGTGTTTAAGATAGGGTAAGGGATCGAAATTCGATGGCCCCCAAGAGGCAGGCCAATCAGCCCCCTTTTCTTTCTGCGTGCGAGAATTAGAGTGGGGCTCAAAAGAAGCCTTAAAAGGAGGCCGAGAAGTGGCGCAAAATCCGGCGCAGTATGTGCCGGAAATGGAGCGTATGAGACAGAATGTCGAAAAGGGTCACGTAGGTAATTCATTTCCCTACAATGACTTGCGAAACCTTACTAAATCACTAGCGGATGGGGAGGGATTCGAACCCCCGGAGCACTCTCGCACTCAGCAGTTTTCAAGACTGCCGCCTTAGTCCACTCGGCCACCCATCCGGCGAAAAACGATCGATAAACGGCCGATTCTTTTTAATCGGCCGGGAAAATTACTTTCTTCGCTTGCCACCGATCGAGAACCAAACGTAAAAACAGTCGGTTTCTCACTCGGCGCACAAAAAAAGATTGGGCCCTTTGGCGTGCGCCCAACCTGTAAAGCAACTTGACCCATTTGGGCGTTCGTTTTGTTTCCGTGTCCGACGATTTCTTTCTCACAAATCGACCGACCCAAGAAAGTGAGTGGGCGCACGAGGATTCGAACCTCGGACCTCATCCTTATCAGGGATGCGCTCTAAACCAACTGAGCTATGCGCCCTTATTCTTTTTCGGAACCCGGCCCACACGACTGACCGTCAAAAACGACTAACCGGGGCTCCAACAAGGGGTTTGGGAGGCGATCTCTCCCAACAGTCCTTTTATTTTACTTCGCGGAACGAACGTGTCAAAGGGGGGAAACGTAAAAAATGTGACGCCCCTTCGCTCGTTCCTGCCATCGCGGGACCTAAGGAGAATCGGCAGTTTGGATTTGCGACTTTAGCCTGTCTACCGAAGTCCCCTATTTTCACATGTGGGGCCACCCCCCTCGGCGATCGGTCGATTCCTGCTAGAATCGTAAATTCCTGAGGTCCCCGCCTGTCAATAGAAAAGTATATGTGATTAAATAGTATAGAAGAATCTATACGGGAATCGGCCCGAGAATTTTCCTAGAAGAACCAAAGAAGGAACTCGTATCATGGCCAAGAAAGCCGCCTCCAAGACGAAAGCCGCGTCGAAATCGGCCCCTTCCAAAGAAGTTGCTCAGATGCTCGACGCCAACCCGGTATTGAAATCGACCGTCGCTCAGATCGAAAAGGCGTTTGGCGACGGCGCAATCATGCCGCTTGGCAGTGAACATCAAGGACAAATCCCCGGCATCCCGACCGGCAGTCTTTCGTTGGACATCGCGTTGGGTGGCAACGGGGTTCCCAAGGGACGGATCATCGAGATCTATGGCCCCGAATCGAGCGGGAAAACGACGTTGGCCCTTCATATTATCGCTCAGGCCCAAAAAACCGGCGGCATCTGTGCGTTTGTCGACGCGGAACACGCCTTGGACCCGACTTGGGCCAAAAAACTGGGGGTCGAACTCGATACGCTCCTAGTCAGTCAGCCCGGCTGTGGCGAAGAGGCGATGCAGATTACCGAGATGCTAATCAAGTCGAACGCGGTCGATGCGGTGGTCGTCGACTCGGTCGCCGCGCTGCTTCCCAAAAAAGAACTCGAGGGGGATATCGGCGATTCGCATGTCGGGCTTCAGGCGCGACTCATGAGCCAGTCGATGCGGAAACTGACCGGGGCGATTGCCAAGAGCAAGACGGTGGTGATCTTCATCAACCAGATCCGTGAAAAGATCGGCGTCATGTTCGGCAGCCCCGAAACGACGCCCGGCGGTCGGGCCTTGAAGTTTTATTCGTCCTGTCGAATCGACGTGCGGCGAATCGGTCAGCTCAAAGACGGCGAGCGGCTGATCGGTCAACGGGTTCGGGCCAAAGTGGTCAAGAACAAGGTCGCCCCGCCGTTCCAGATGGCCGAGTTCGACATGATGCACAACAACGGCATCAGCTATGAAGGGGACATTCTCGACATGGCGATCGAGGAAAATTTAATCACCCGCTCCGGCGCCTGGTTCCGCCACGGAGAGCAACAGCTTGGCCAAGGTCGCGAGCGGGTTCGAGACTTTTTGAAAGAGAACCCGGACGTCTGCGAGGACCTGAAGCAGCAGGTGATGGTGGCCCGAGGGTTTGCGGTTGCCGAAGAGAAAAAAGAGGTTGCCAAAGAGAAAGCAGAGGTAGCCGAAGAGAAAAAATAAGACGCAAGAAACGATTAAAAAGCGGGATTGCGAGGCAGTTCCGCTTTTTCTTTTTCTTGAGGGGAACGTTTATTCTGTTTGCTTCACGGCCCCGCAAACCGGGCAATCGGTCCGTTGGCGAAGTCGGCCAACGTCGATCTGACGGAACCGGTTTTTCCACAGGTCGACGACCGTCATTTTTTCATTGACGGCCCCGTGATTGCCCGAGAGGATTTTGATTGCCTCGATCGCCTCCAATGAGGCAATCAACCGGACAATTGGCCCTAAAACGCCAACGGTCGCGGCGGTCGGTGTTGCCGCGGGCGAAGGCAATTCGGGCATCAGACATTCCAGACACGGGGAACGACCGGGCAGGATCGCGAGGACCTGCCCTTCGGCGCCGACGCAGCCGCCGTAGACCCACGGCAGCCGCCGCGCGACGGCCTCGCAGTTCATGAGGAAGCGGGTTTCGAAATTGTCGGTTCCGTCGACGATCAGGTCGACCCCGTCGCAGAGCGAGCCGATATTGGCCGCGTCGATTCGTGTGACGATCGGCTCGATCTCGACCAGCGAGTTGATCGTCGCCAGCTTTTTGGCCGCCGCATCCACTTTGAAACGGTTTTGCTCGGCGTCGGTTTCGTCGAAGAGGACCTGTCTTGGAAGATTGTCCCAGGCGACCCGGTCAGAGTCGATCAGCCGAAGCTTTCCGACTCCCGCACGGCAGAGCGTCTCAGCCAGAACCGAGCCCAGCGCGCCGCAACCGCAGACCAAGACCGTCGCCTCGCCAAGCCGTTGTTGGCCGTCGGCGCCGAACGGTTCGAATTGGATCTGGCGGGCGTAGCGGTCGTGGATCGGGGTCATGGAAACTGGGTTTTTCAAATCGAATTTTAGTGAGCGCTGTTTTTGAGAAAGGAGTCGGGTGTTATAGCACGGTATAGCAACGCTTTTATGGTCGCAGCTCCTGGACGCCGGTTTTAAAAAAGTCGCCAAGGAGCCCTCCATTGTGCCCACAGAAAAGAGTTAATACTCTTGCTCAGTACTAGCGACCAACGGGAACGGGTTTACACAACGGCGTGGTAACGCCGGTCTAAAAGGTGTGACGGCTTTGCCGTCACCTGTGTTTATTTAATGAGAGGGGACATTTTGAAAATTGTCCCCTCTCAAACTCTCCCCTCAAAAACTTTTTGGACCGGGATTGCTGCGCAATCCCTCTTTTCTTGTTTACTCTTTTCTTGTTTCTTTGTTTTTTCTTTTGCTTCTATTCGTTGGCTACCAGCAGTTCGGCGATATGCTTCACTTGAATCCGCTTCCCCTGGGGATGACGACGCAATATCCCGTCAATGTGCATCAGACAACTCGAATCGGTCGAACACAACACATCGGCACCGCTTTTAATCACGTTCTCGACCTTCGTCTCGCCCATCGATAGCGACGTGCCGGGCATCTTGACGCTGAACGTTCCGCCAAACCCGCAACAGTCTTCCATTTCGGGCAGCTCGCAATAGTCGAGGTCCTTGATGTTCTTCAGTAAGGTGGTCGGCTGATCGACTACGCCCAGTTCACGGCGCGTGTGGCAGCCCACGTGCATGGTCACCTTGTGCGGGAACCGGGCCCCCGTGTCGGTCACGCCGAGCGCTTCGACCAGGAACTCGGTCAGCTCGAAGACCCGACGGCCGATTTCAACGATCCGCGGATCGGGGTCGACGTGCTCGAAAAAGACCCGGCACATCGCCGTGCATGACCCGGTCGGGCCGACGATCCATTTGTACGGCTCGAAGCAGTCGCAAAAATGGTGGACCACCTTTTTGGTCTCTTCCCAGTAGCCCGAATTGAACGACGGCTGGCCGCAACAGGTCTGTTCCTTCGGATAGACGACCGGGATGTCATACCGTCGCAACAGTTCGGCCGTCGCCTGGCCCACTTCGGGGAAGAACTGGTCGATGTAGCAGGGGATGAAAAGCGCGACCGGCTCTCCAGGTGTGTATTTCGGATATTCCCAGACGGCGGGCGAGGAGCTTTTGAGTTGGATCATCGGACGATTTTTGCTACGGGATCGATTTAATCGGACAGGTTTTCTTGGGTACGGCCTGAGAACCCAAAACGGCCCTTCATTCTACCGGCGCCGAGAGACGTTTTCCAGCGGGACACCTTTTTCGCGTCCAAGGGGCCAACTACAATGGAAAATCCTGGCGATGTCGCCGAAAATGGTGTGTGGCTCCCATTCTCATAGTTCGATCTCTTCACCCGCAAGAAAACCGTTTTATGGCCCCTGTGCGATCCTCCGCCGATGTCAAAAAGTCCGACGCCCCTCTGGTGGAAGTCGACCGTTTGACCTGCCGGATCGAGCGAAAGACGATTCTCGATCGGGTCTCGCTGTCGGTCGCGTCCGGAGAAATCGTCTCGATCATCGGGCCCAACGGGGCGGGCAAGACGACCCTGCTGAAATGCCTCCAACGGCTGTTGGCGGCCGATTCGGGCAAAATTTTGGTCGACGGCCGACCGATCGACGAGATCCCGCGGCGTCAATTGGCCCGACGGATCGCTTATGTCCCGCAGGCCGAAGGGTATGAAATCCCGTTTACCGTCGAGCAGTTTGTCCAGATGGGCCGGTATCCTTATTGGGGGCCGTTCACGCCGGTTGGCGTCGAGGACCGTCGAGCGACCCGGCAAGCGATGGAAGCGACCGAAACGACCGCGATGGCCGATCGGCGACTCGACACGCTCAGCGGGGGGGAGCGTCAAAAGGTCCTCATCGCGGCCGCGTTGGCCCAGGAAACGCCCCTGTTGCTTCTGGACGAGCCGACCTCGTTTCTCGACTATCGGCACCAAAACGAGATCGAACAGCTCATTCGCCGGACCGCCCGGGAGCGGAATATCGCGGTCATCTCGGTCACGCACGACCTGAACCGGGCAGTGGTTGAAAACGATCGGATCGTCGCCTTGAAGGCCGGACGAGTTGTCTATGACGACCGGGCCGACCGTTGGGTCACGGCCGAGTCGCTCGAGGCAGTGTTCGGCACCCCGTTTGTCATGACGGCCCATCCGACGACCGGACGCCCGGTCATTGTCCCCCCGGCCCTTGAAGCAGTCGCATCCGACGAAGGGGACTCACGATGAACGGTCGAAACCTGTTTTTGCCCATTCTCTTGGTCCTGGCCGTCGGGGTGCTGGTCGTCTGTCCGTTTTGCGGGATGACCGACATCCCGGTGTCGACTCTGTGGGGCGGCACCAGCGACGACCCGGCCGTGCGGATCCTTTGGCAACTGCGCCTGCCGCGCGTCCTGACCGCCTTTTTGGCCGGGAGCGGTCTGGCGCTGGCCGGAATGGCGATGCAGGCGATGTTCCGCAACCCGTTGGCCACCCCCTACACGCTGGGAATAGCCAGTGGCGCGTCGCTGGCGGCGGTCGCGTCGGTCTATTTCGGGCTGACCTTCACACTGGGCGGTTTTTCGAGTCGGTCCCTTTCGGCCTTCCTCGGCGCGCTGGGCACCATTGGTCTGGTTTACGGCCTGGCCCGGCGAAAACGGGAATTTTCGATCACGACGCTGCTTTTGGCCGGAATCGCGCTGAGTTTCTTTTTTTCGAGTCTGATTCTGCTCTTTCAATATCTGGGCGACCCGAACGAGACCTATCGGATGATCCGCTGGATGATGGGCGGCCTGGATCGGGTGGTCGGGTTTGGCGACCTGAGTACCCTGCTGCCGCTGGTCGCCGTCGGGTCGATCCTCTTGGCCGCGTTGACCAACGAGTTGAATCTGCTGGCGACCGGCGAGGTTCTGGCCGCCGCGCGGGGGGTCTCGGTCGATCGGACGCGAAAACTGATCTTTTTCGCCGCGTCGCTGGTCGTCGGCGGGGTCGTCTCGGTCTGTGGCCCGATCAGTTTTGTCGGACTGATCGTGCCCCATATCACGCGACTTTTGGTCGGCCCCGACCATCGTCGGCTGACCCCGGCCACCCTACTAATGGGTGGAATATTCCTGACCGTCTGCGATACGTTCGCCCGACTGGTCATCGCCCCGGCCGAGCTGCCGGTGGGGATTTTAACCGCCCTTTTAGGGGGACCGTTTTTCCTCGGACTGCTCCTGCGAAACCGGTCGTGAGTCAAACGATAAAAATAGCTCCTGGGAGGGGTGCGACATGACCGTTTTGGTTATTTTTTGTCTCTCATCCCGTTTTTCCCTGCTTATATCGCGTAAGTCCTTTGCTTATTTGGTAGTTATCAGCCATATTTACTCAAGGTTTATTGAAGATTGGCGACCGAGAAGTTCGACCCCTTTTGAAGAGAGGCAAATCTTACGGGTTGCGGTTTTGCGCCCCATTTTTCAATCTGGCGAATTCTTGACAATTCGTTTGACAAGGTCGAGCCGCCCCTTGTAAAATGAGCGGTAGTTTAGGGGATTATCTAGCCACGGTTAATTCTGACTTTTAGTATTAACTTTTCCCTGCTTTCTTTACGGAACAAGCGATTTATGCTCGATTGGCATTGGCCGAGCGAGCCTTAATTTATTTTCTTATTTTCCAGTCATTCTCTTGATGGAGGTATGTCATGAAACAACGTTTTAGCAAGCGAGGTTTTACCCTCGTTGAACTGCTGGTGGTGATCGCCATCATCGGTATGTTGGTCGCCCTGCTTTTGCCGGCGATCCAAGCGGCTCGTGAAGCCGCCCGTCGTGCGTCGTGTCTCAACGCGATGCGACAAATCGGATTGGCGCTGCAAAACTATCACAGCAGCAACAAAGCACTCCCCGGCTCAAACAGTGTCCCTTTTGCAAACTCAGGTGAGCTGCAGACTTTCGCGGACATTGAACCGGGTGGTAACGAGCGAGATAGCGATGTCTTCTACTCGGCAAAGTACCCTGAGCGTCTTTGCGCCGGGAGCGGTTTTTCCTGGTTGGCCACGCTGATGCCCTATGTGGAAGCAGGCAACCTTTACAACCGGCTCGATATGAATCCCCAGGGTAGAGATCAGGGGAACACTTTTCGAACTGGGCCTTGGCACGAGAAGCAACCGGGCGGCGTAGATCAGTCTTTGACTGCGAAAGTTCCTTCCGAACCGAATCATCAGCTGGTCTGGAGCACCCCGGTGAAAGGTTTTCTCTGCGCCAGTTCGCCCAACGACAAGTTTGTCTCGGATAATCTTACCGCGGGAATCGATCTGCCGCAAAATTATGAAGCGATGGCGACCAGCGATACCTACGTGCTTACAGAAGGGATAAACGTCGGCGAGCAGGCCATTCCCGCTTTGGGCAACTATGTGGCCATTGGAGCGACTCACCTTTTGAGCCTCACTGGAGAGGAAGACGATGAGTACGCCGGTGGCTCGAAACACCCCAACGGCTGTATGTATCCCGGATCGAAGATTAGCTTCCGGAACATCAAGGACGGAACCACGAATACGATCGTTGCCTGTGAGACCATCGAAATGACCCTGGGCGCTTGGTTCGAAGGGACCACCGCCGCCGTTTGGGGACTGATGCCTATGACCAGTGGGGGCGAAGTGAAGTTTGTGGCGCCCAAGAAGATTAAACCAGACGAATGGGACAAAATGCGGTTTGGTTGCCCGAGCCCCGGTACTCCTAATTCGATGAATTATGGTAAAGACGGTGAAAACCCGCAATACTTCTGTGAAAATGGCCCTGGCGGCAATCGATGGCTTCACGGTCCCAGTAGTGCGCACCCGGCCATCATCAACCACCTGTTTGCCGACGGCACGGTCCGAAGCCTGAGCGACAGCTTGGCGCCTTACGTCTATATGCACCTGATTACTCGTGCCGGTGGCGAACCTGCTGCGACCGAAGTTTTCAACAAGAATTAAGCCCTTCGTCAAGGCTCTCGGGTCTTGCGTAAGTGTTTGATACCAGACGGCTTGAGGCCGCTGAAAAAAAGAACAAAACGAGGCTGTCGTGATTTCGCGTCACGGCAGCCTTGTTTTTTTATTGGTATGCCGCCTAGAAAACGGCAGAGAAAAAAAGGCCTCGCCGATCGTGAAAAAAGATCGACGAGGCCCGTTGGGATTTTAGAAGAAGCGAGTAGCAATTACTTTTTCGCGGCCGCTTCCAGAGCGACCAGATACGGGATCCGCTTGCCGCCGAGCGCCTTGAGCACGGTGCCGCCGGCGGTGAAACAGCTGGTGATCCATTCGTCCTTGCCATAGCGCTCTAGGGCCTTGCCCCCTTCGCCGCCGCCAACGTAGACCTTGATCCCGGCGTCGGTCATCCGCTTGAGTTCGGGGATGAACTTCTTCGTGCCCGCCTCGAATCGCGGATCTTCGAACATGCCGAACACGCCGTTGTGGAAGGCGATTCCGCCGGGGAAGTTTTCGATGAACTTGGTCACCGCTTGCGAGTAATGCTCGCTCGACTTGGGTCCGACGTCGAACTGCTGTTTGCCCGGGCCGACCAGATCGGAAACCGAACCATCTTCCAGGACGAAGTCGATCGGGATGAAGAACTCGACCCCCTTTTCTCGTCCCTCGGTCAGCATCCGCTTGGCCTGCTCGATCCGCTCGGGCGCGATGTAGTACGGCTCGGCCGAGTTGGCCGGATCTTCGCTCATGCCGAGGTCGAAATCGCCTCCGGCCAATTGGGCGTCGGCCTTTCGCAGGGCCATGGCGACCGAACCGGCGGCGATGACCATACGGATGGTGCCCTGGTCCATCATCGCTTCGAGATTGTCGAGCTTGTCCATTTTCAGACCGCTGAAGATGACCAACTGGGTCTTGACGCAGTCCATCAGCGGGCCGTCGAACTGGCCGGCAACGTAGGCGCCCAAGGCGACCCGGTCCATCGCGGCCGGAATGACGCTGGTCGACGCGTCGAGGTTCCCGGCGCTGAACGCTTCGCTGATATAGACCTTGGCGATCTTCTCGGCCATCTCGTTGGCCAGTTTGGCAAGCGGCGGGGCCAGTTCGTCGACCTGATCGGCCTTGGCCTTCCAGAGGGTCCGCTCGATATCGTATTTACGAGTGTTTTGAAGGACGATGATCGTTCCCGGGGCGGCCGACTTGACCGCGTCGGCAGCCGCGTCCAGGACGGTGCCCGTTTCCGCATCGTACCAGTCGTCGACGAACACGACGTCGGTGTCCATGATCTGGCCGATCCGCTTGGCCACCTTGTCGAGCGACCCTTCCGGCTTCCGGCCGATATGGCCGAAGATGATCTGGACCCAACCGCGTTGTTTTCCGAACTCGAGCGTCTCTTTCATCGAGCGGAGGCGGATGTCGCCGTCGCCGATCTTCTCGCCCGGCTTGGCATCGACATCGCCACGGATCAGCACCGGGGTCCCGCTGGGCAGGTCGGCCAGGGTATCCAAACGGGGGACCGCTTTGACATAATCGACCAGCGACATTTTCGGCTGGCTCGGATCGGCTCCCAAGAGCAGACGGCACCAGTTGGCCATTGCTTCAGTCGTAATGGGCATTGCGTAAATCTCCGTATTTATGAAAATCTATACGAAAAAAGAGGGGGTAACCCGTACCGCCCGCTTCGTGTGACCATGGTCACTAGCTTAAGAATCACAGAAGCATACCACTTTTTGGGCGTTTCGACTAGATATGGACCGTTTTGGGGAGGAGCGAGCCAAAAGAAAAATGGAAAATAAAAGAAAAACAAGAAAAGAGGGATTGCGAAGCAAGCCCGGTCCAAAAAGTTTTTGGAAAGGAGTTTGAGGAAAACCTATTTTCAAAATGGTTTTCCTCATTCCAGAAAATACAGGCGATGGCCTTGGCCGTCGCTCCTTTTCTTTTCTTGACGCGTATGAAAGCGAGAAGACAGGTTTTTTGTGGTTGGGCGGCAAAAGGTC
Organism: Thermoguttaceae bacterium; assembly: GCA_963674475.2. GTDB lineage: Bacteria > Planctomycetota > Planctomycetia > Pirellulales > Thermoguttaceae > CAXXFQ01. The sequence goes on from CAXXFQ010000009.1 coordinate 276,819, forward strand.
GCTTCAAAAGGTTTGCCGGGCGTTTGACTGTCTTGACTCCGTTTTTTCAGCGGCGGTTTTGAACTGCCCGGAAATGGTAGACGGGAATGGGAAAGTGATCGCTATTTAAAGAAGGAGGTGTGACGGCTTTGCCGTCACCTGTAATTCTGAAATGAGAGGGGACATTTTGAAAATTGTCCCCTCTCAAACTCTCCCCTCAAAAACTTTTTGGACCGGGCTTGCTTCGCGATCCCTCTTTTCTTGCTTCTTTGTTTTTTCTTATTCTTATTCTTCTCTATTCCATTGCTTCACCTACCGCCACGGCAAACGCCGTCGCATGGGTCCGACAATGCGAAATACTAATCTGAACCTGGGTGATTCCAAGCTTTTCGGCCACCTCGGCCGCCCCGCCATGCAACTCGATTGTCGGCTTGCCGCCCGGCAGGTTGATCACCTCGACGTCGCGCCACCGAATCCCCTTCACCCAACCGGTCCCCAACGCCTTGAGTACCGCCTCCTTGGCCGCCCAACGACCGGTGTAATGCTCGGTCAGCTGCTTGCGGTGTTGGCAATAGCGGATCTCCAGCGGAGTGTAGACCCGGTCGATAAACTGCTCGCCGTGGCTTTCGATCATTTTCGCCACGCGAAGGCATTCGGTGATGTCCGTTCCGATTCCGATGATGTCTGACATAAGTGCAAAAGTTAAAAGGAAAAGAGATGCAAAAAAGACAAAATGATCAAGCCAGGGCCCCGGCTTACGCTAAAAAAAGAGGAGCGATTATACTTCTCTTAGCCCTTCGTCAAGCAAACGACAAACCGCCTCGCGACGCGTCGGATCGAGCCAAACCTCCTGGACCGTTTTGCCCACACGAAAACGCAATCGGACCGGCGAACAACCGCCCTCGCAGGAGGACAACTGATAGCGACCCTCGGGCCGTTTTTCCCCGTCTTTCGCCCCGGTCTCCACCCCGATTTCAGGCGGTTCGATTCCGAGTAGTTCGACGATTTTCTCGGCCGTTGCCCGGTCGAGCGGTCCGGTCCGGACGGTCCGATACCAGCTCCCACAAGTCGGGCAAAACGTTTGCCTGAACGACCCGATGACAATCCAGACGGCCGGCAGCAGGACCAAAAAGGTATCAAACGCCCAACTCCACCAGACGGCCGCCCCGCGCAAATAGGTCGACCCGCCGGGCGTAACGATCACCCGTCCGTACCGGGCCCGCTTCGACAGGAAGTCCAGCAGTCCGTCCGGCCGGGCGGCCACCTTTCCGGCCAGATCCTCGGGCATCATCTTTTGGGCCTTTTCGAACAGCCGGGCCTCTTCGTCGATCTTCCAGCAAGCGGCCCGATAGGCCCGATCGTGTTGGGCGACCACCAAGACGGCAACTCCAAGAAAAACCCCCAGCCACGCGGCCCGTCGATTTCCCATCCGTCCCAGCCGGAGGATTCCGACCAACGTCGCTCCAAAAACGGATCCCACCAACAGAGGGAAAAGGATCAACGGCGCCCAAAGTTGACTAAGCTGATAGGCGACCACACCAAACGCCCCACCAATGACAATCACGCCAACTAGCCAGAAGGGGGTCGGCCAAGCCCAAAAAGAACCTCCATCGCGGGGGGCCTCTTTTTCCGGGCAGGTCGGACTTCCGTTTTCGTCCATAAAAATCCACTTTCGCCTAACCGGGGGGAAATAGTTGATAAACGTCTCCTACGCTCGATTCCAGTTTGAAGGATTCCCCCTCTCCGGTCAAGGAGCGCGGCCCTAAGCAGATTGACGCGGGGCAAATCGCCCCCTTGGCAACGGGGATCGAAAAACCACGCATCAACCCCCGCCTCGCGGAAAATAAACTCTGAGTAAGGGTTCTTCTTTCTTTCCCGCCGAGGAAAAGGGGGTAAATTGGGATGGTCGCAGGCGGAAAAACCGGCTACACTAACGGGCGCATCTAGGAAGAAAGCTTGATAAATTAGGGGGAATTTGTGCCGTTGGTTCACTTCCACCCCCCCGAATCTCCCAGCCTGCAAGGAGGCGACCGATGTCGTACTGGCCGTTTCGGTTTGTGCATGCAGCCGATTTCCATCTGGAAATGCCCCCCTTCGGCCTGATGGAAATCCCCGACCATCTGGAGGAGTTGTTCCTCGAAGCGGCCTTTGCGTCGGCCCAACGGGTCTTCGATACGGCCCTGGCCGAGGAGGTCGACTTCCTGATCCTCTCGGGCGATCTCCTGCGGTGTCGCCATACCGGTCCGCGCGGACCCCTGTTTTTGTTGGAACAGTTCGAACGTCTGGCCGAGCGGGGAACGGCCATCTACTGGGCCGGCGGTCGGGTCGATCCGCCCGATTCGTGGCCCCCCTCGATCCAATTGCCCCGCAACGTCCATTATTTCGCCCCCGGCACGCCGGAAGAGGTGATCCATCGTCGCGAAGACACGGCCCTGGCCCGGATCGTCGGCGCCAGTCGGGCCCATCGAGGCCGCTTCCGTCCGTCCGATTTCAGTCCGGAAGAACCGGGGCTCTTCACGATCGGCGTGACCAACGGGACGGCCGAACTGGCCGATCTGCAAGCCAGCCGGATCGACTACTGGGCCCTTGGCGGAGATCAGCCGCGCGAGACGATCTCGGCCGAACTGCCGATGGTCCATTACCCGGGATCGCCCCAAGGTCGCCAGCCGGAAGAGACCGGTCCCCACGGCTGCACGCTGGTCGACATCGACCGGGTCCGCAATCTCCGCGCGACGTTGGTGCCGACCGATCTGATCCGCTGGTTCACCGAACGGGTCGAGGTGACCGCCGAGATGGAGCGGAACTCGCTGACGACCCTGTTGCGCAAAAAAATTGAATCGCGGATCGAGTCGACTTCCGGGACCGACCTGTTTCTCTCATGGAAGATCACCGGCGAAGGGCCCCTGTTGCAGGAGATCCGACGAGGCCGACTGGGTCACGATTTGCTGGACCTGTTGCGAAAGGAATACGGCCACACCGGCCCGGCCGCCTGGAGCGTTTCGCTTGAAGCGGTCCCTCAGGCCCGATTCCCGGCCCATTGGTACGAACAGGACACGATTCGCGGCGAGTTCCTCCGCGACGTCAATCGGTTGATGGAAAAAGTCGACGATCCGCTCGGATGGGAATCGCGGTTGGACGCGCTTCCGGCCGAGTACACGTCGGTCGCATTGTCAATGATTCCGGACGAATCGGCCCGGGCGGACATCTTGCGGGAAACGGCCCTCCTGGGCGTCGACCTTCTTAGCGGAGAGGAGTCCCCGTCATGAAAATCAACAGCCTCAAAATCGACGGATTCGGCGTCTGGAACCGGCTCGAGTTGGACGGTCTGTCCGACCAGTTGAGCGTCTTTTACGGCCTCAACGAAGCGGGCAAAACGACCCTTTTGCAATTCCTCCGCTCGATGCTCTACGGCTTTTCGCCCGAGCGGAGCCGCTATCTGCCTCCGGTCCACGGCGGTCGACCGGGCGGCGGGTTGGTCCTCAGCGGATCGGGCGGTCTCTATGAGCTGTCGCGCTACGACGACCAGCGGGACGACGACGAACCGGCCCGCGCGATCGTTTTATCTCCCGACGGAACCCGCGGCGGCGAGTCGACCCTCGCACAACTGTTGTGCGAGATCGACGAGACGACGTTCAACCATCTGTTCGCCGTCGGCCTGGAAGAACTGCAAGAGTTGGGCACCCTGTCCGACACCGACGCGGCCGCACTGCTGTTCCGACTCAGTGCCGGGATGGACCGGGTCTCGTTGGTCGAAACGATACAGGCGCTAGAAGACTCTCGGAACCGGCAGTTTCGCGACGACGGTCGACCGTGCCAGATTCGCCAACTGCTGGAACAACGCGACCGGTTGCATGAGGAGATCGACGCGTTCGGCTCTCTCTTGGATCAGCACGCCCGGTTGGTTCATCAACGGAGCATGCTCGACCGTCAGATCGCCGAAAGCGAAAAACAAAAGGACCAGGTCCAACAGGAAGCGTCGCTTTTGGAAATGGCCATCACGCTTCGCGACCCGTGGCGACGTCGCGAGGAGTTGCGTGAACAATTGGCGGCGATGGACCTGTCGGAAGCCGTGGCAAGTGACCTCTCGCCCGAGCGGATGCTGAAGCGTTTCAAGCATATCGCCCGTTCTGCCCGGAAGCATCAAGAGCAGATCCGTACGCTTGACGAAAAACGCAAATCGCTACGTCGCGAGGCGTCGGGGTTGAAGGTCAACCGGCCGCTGTTGCGCGAGGCGCCGCGGATTCATGCGCTTCGTGAACAAGCCGATTGGGTCGAGCGGCTTGACCAGCGGATCGACGAACTGCACGAGGAGCGGGTCGAGACGGAAAAACAACTCGAAAACGAAACGCGTCAGCTGGGAATCGAGTCGATGGCCGATCCGGTCGGCTTTTTGGCCCGGCGCGACTTGAGCCCGCTGCGTCGGCCGGGACAGGTCCTTACGCGTCGACGGCGCGAACAGTCGAAGGCCGAAACCGAGTGGGAAGCCTGCCGCCGGACGGCCGCCGAACGGGACGCCGAAATCAATGCCCTTCTGGCTGATCAGGGCGAAACCGAATTGTCCGACGCGATCGGGCGGACCGGCAATCTGGTGGCCCAATTGAGACGTCGAATCCAATTGGACCGGCGGCTCGACCAACTGCGTGACAATTTCAAATCGCTTGACCGCCAGTGCCACGACCTGTTGGAGGGCCAACTGTTGCCCGCCTCGGCGCTGATCGGGTTGGGTCTGGTCTTTGTTGTGGGAATTGTTTCGGCGCTGGCAGGGTTCTTTTTACCGGCGTCGATCGTCGGGCGACTCGGCTGGCCGCTGGCCCTTTTGGGACTCTTGGGAACCGCCACGGCCACGACGATCAAGGTTCTGCTGGAGCGGACCAACGCGGCAAAACTCCGCGCGTGCCAAGAACAGCTCGACGCGGTCAGTAGCCAATTGCGGCAGGCCCGAAGCGAGAGTGATCAGCTCGACGAGACGTTGCCCGAGAGCGCCGATCCGTCCCCGGTTCGCTTGGAACAAGCCGAAGAGCGACTCCGGGCCCTCGAGGCGATCAGCCCGTTGGACGCGCGACGCCAAACCGCCCGACGCGAACTCGAGACGGCCGAGGCCCATTACACCGAAACGACCGAAGCGTTCGAAGCGGCGCAAAAGCGGTGGGCCGATTCGAACCGCGCCGCCGGACTGCCCGAGCACCTCTCGGTCAAACAGGTGCAACAGTTGTCCGAGCGGGCCGACCACCTGGTCCAACTGGCCCGGCGTGTCGACCGATGCCGAGAAGAAGAGACCCAACGCCAAGACGAACGGGACGGCCTGGTCCAGCGGATCCGGCGTCTGGCCGAAGAGACCGGCATGCGGGCCGAAGCGGACCATCCGGCTGATATGTTACGAGAGCTGCTCGAGGCGCTTGCCCATCACGAATCGCTCGACAAGAAGCGACGCGGCTTACGAGAAGAAGATAAAAAATTCCACCGCCGTCGGACAAAACATGAAAAACGCATCCGTGTCTGGAAACGGCGGCGTCGCAGCCTGCTTGAAGAGCTGGGCATTCGTCACGAAAGCCAACTCGAACAACAGGCCCAACGCGAGGCGGAAGCCAAGACACTTCGCGAAGAACTGAATCAGGTTCAAACGACCATCGCGACGGCGATCGGGCCCAAAGTGAGCGAAGACCGGTTGGCCGTTTATCTCGAAACGTCCGACGAGCAAATTGAACAGCAGTGGGACGAGTCGGAGAATCAAGTCAAAGCGCTCGAAGAAAAACTCAAACAGATGCTCCAAGAGCAGGGAGAAATCGCGGCCCAAGTCAAGTCGTTGGCCTCCGACCGACGGCCGAGTCAAAAGCGACTCGAACTTGCTTCCGTGGAAAAGCGGCTGGACGAGGCGATCCGACAATGGCAAGTCCAAACGATGACCACCGAACTGCTCACGCGGATCAAAAAACTTTACGAAAAGACCCGGCAACCGGAAACGTTGCAAGACGCGTCGGACTATTTGAAACGGATGACCCTCGGCCATTACGTTCGGGTTTGGACCCCGTTGGGCGAAGACCTTCTGTATGTCGACGATAACGAAGGGAATACGTTGACTGTCGAAAGCCTCAGTCGGGGAACCCGCGAACAGTTGTTCCTCGCCTTGCGGATGGCGTTGGTCGGCTCGTATGCCCGCCGGGGTGTGCAGTTGCCGTTGATCCTCGATGACGTTTTGGTCAACTACGACTCGCGTCGCGCGCAGGCGGCGGCCGAGGTGCTTCACGATTTCGCGGCCGAAGGGCACCAGATGTTCGTCTTCACCTGCCACGACCATATCTATCAGATCTTCCGCTCGCTCGACGTGACGGTCAAGAAGCTCACGAGGCGAGATCAGACTGAATCGGCGACCGAGGTGGACGAAGCGAAATCGAAAAAGAAGGAAGTCGTCGACCGGCAGACTGCCGACGAGCAGTGGTCTGAAGATCAACAGCCGCCGTGGGAAGAAGAGGACGACGACGATTACGAGACCGAAGCAGCCTGAGGAAATGAAAAACAAAGAAACAAAAAAAGAGGGATTGCAAAGCAATCCCGGTCCAAAAAGTTTTTGAGGGGAGAGTTTGAGAGGGGACAATTTTCAAAATGTCCCCTCTCATTCAATAAACACTGGTGACGGCAAAGCCGTCACTCCTTTTTTCTTTTCTTTTTGGCTCTACCAATTTTTACGAATTAGGGGAAACCTTTCTGAAGAAAGTTTCCCCTAAAACCCCTTCCAAAAACTTCTTTGTAGGTGCTTCCGCACCGCTGGTTAAACCCGCTCCCGTTGGTCGGCGGCTAGGAGCCGCAACCGGACTGGTGCTTCCGCACCGCTGGTTAAACCCGCTCCCGTTGGTCGCTGGTATCGAGCAAGAAAAAAACCTCACTCCACTTGCGGTACGGTTACTTCGGTCGACGGTTCATTCAGTGGCATCCCGACGTCAATCGCCTGCTGTTTGGTCAGGCGGCGTAGCTGCCAAATCTCGCCCGTCTTGTCGTCGAAAATAACCAGAACCGGACCACTGGCTTCCGTCAGTTCTTTCAGGCTTGTCTCCATAAGGATTCCCCCTTCGTCGATCCGCCAGGCGGCCCGTTGCGATTTCGAATCGACCGCGCCGGTCAAGGGAGAGGTGACCTCGGCCGACCGGTTGTGGTAAGTCCCCGCGATTCGACCCGCCTTACTGATCGCCAGTTGGACACTCACGTCGATCTCGGCCGAGTCGTCCGACACGACGCCAAAGATGCCAACGGGCATCCACTCGTCGATCGGTTCTTCAGCCCCGATCATGTTCCCCCGATCGGCCAGCGCCGTGATCTCGTCGATTCGAGATGAGACGTCGACCGTCGTCGGGGTCTCGGGGATTGTGCCTTTTCCGGTTTGCTCGACGGCCCCTTCGCCCAAGATGAGCGTCTCGGGATACGGCTCCATCGTTTCGGTGGTGTAGTAGTACGACGGGTAGGAATAGTCATAGACGATCGGCTCGGTCGCTCGAGCGCCCACCCAGCCGGCCAGCGCGCCCCAGGAACTCCAAACCCAAGGGCGATAGGTGTAGTATCGCCAATGACGGTACGGGTAATAGGGCCTATACGGCCGATAATAAGGGTGCCAACCTCGGGCCGGGCGGTATCCGGCATGCCATCGAACGGCCGGGCGATAGGCGCGTCTTGGACCGATTCCCGGCCGATATCCCGGACGCGGACCCACGTAGCGTCGGACGGCCGGGCGTCTGCCGTATCGGATGCTTGGGGGGGCGACTCCCTGACGGGTGATCCCCGGACGGACGAGCCCTCGCCGACTGCCCGGCGTGGGACGAACGATTCCCGGTCGGACAATATCCGCAGGTCGGGAAACCCCGGGCCGAACTACTCCCGTTCGAAATCTTTCGGGGCGTACCGCAGGTAACGGACGTGTTACGGGAATTCTTCTGCGTACGGCGGGGCCGCTCCCCCCGCCACCACCGCGGCGGCGACGTTGGGCAAACGTGTCGGCCGAGGCCACGGGGGACTCTTCCTCTATCACGTTCGACGGCAATCCGTTCGACAAGGCCGAGCTCGTCGCTGTCGAGTTGGTCCACGGGTCCAGCAGTTTTTTTATTTCAACCGGGTCGCTCATGGCGAAACCGGCGATCAAGACAATCGCTATTTGAGACCAGACCATCGGTTCGTCTCCTTCGACGCGGGGAGGGATTCGTTGAGAGGGCTTCGAAAATGAAACGCCTCTTTACGAAACCATAGACCAACCGTCGGAAGGACAAACCGATACTCCAAGAAAGCCACCTCGTCGCCCGAAGTCGGGGGGAATTACGGGAGGATGCCGGGTTCAATCGTGCGACTTGTCCCGATTTTCTGTCTCCGGGAGTTTCTCCCCCGCAGGGATCAGGTCGATGACGGTCAACTCCGGGCGACAAAGGAATCGGACCCGCGCGTGGTTGCCCCGTTCCATGCCGACGCCGCGGGAGACAACCAGCCGCCCTCCGTCGAGCAATTCGGTCATTCCGGCCGCCCACTCTCGCGGGACGTGACTGTTGGTAATGATCGGAACCAACCAGGGCGTCCGAAACCAGGGAACGCGGATCTGGCCGCCGTGGGTGTGTCCAGCCAACATCAAATCGGCGTCGATTCCGCCTCGGACGTAGGTGGGCGAGTGACCGAGGACCACATGAAACCGGTCCGGGTCGGGCCGTTTGACGACCGTGTTCAACCGGAACGAGTCTCGCATCGACAGACAGGTCAGGTCGATCCCGGCCGTTTGAAACGTGTTGGTGAAGTTGGAAGCTTCAATCGGCAAGTCCTTGAAAAGGGGCTTCCACGGATAGTACACCTCGAGATTGCCCTTGACGGCGTAAATCCCTTCCGGAACCTTCGGTACCATCTCTTGTAGCCAATCGGCAAACTGATCTCGCAATCCTTTCCAGTCGCGAGCCCGGCATTGAAAATAGTCCCCAGCCAAGAGAAGCAGGTCCGGCTTTTCCGCCTCGATCCGTTCGAAAACGCGCCGTTCATAGGGCCCGATCTGATCGGTTTGAAGATCGGCCAAAACGATCAGCCGAATCGGACGTGTGATTCGCGGGTCCGCGATGCGGTAATGTTTTACTTCCAAGGCGGCCGGTTCGATCACAAACGCGTCGATGCCGACCAGGACCAGGAAAAGGGCGATTACCGAAGAGCCGAGGGCCAGAATTCGATCGGTTCGCCGCAAGACGAAGGCCGAGACGAGGAACCAAGAGGTCAGATGTCCGAACAAGAAAAACGATCCGGTCAACGTTATATTGCCGGGTTGCCGGGAAAAATGGGCCACGACCAGCGCCGAGACGATCAAGGCCACGAAGCCGGAAAAGAGCCAACCCTTCAAACTGGGCCATCGTCGAATTGCCCAAATAAAACCGACATCGACCGGCAGCATGGCCAGATTGAAAAGCACCAAGTGCTGCGTATTCCAGAACGTCACGATTTCGACCTAGTCCTGATGAGAAGAAAAGAAAAGCGAATCAAAAAGGGCCCTTTTTCTCTGGGGGTAAAACCCGTGACGGACCTTTTGAAGAGGAACCAATTCAGCATACCCCAAGGGGCTCGAGTGCCCAAGGGCAAAATCAATACGGCTGCTGCGCCTTGTCGCGAAACGCCGCGAAGCTTATCATGAAAAAGGGGCCGCCCCAAACGGGGTTCCCTTCATTGTAGCTCAAAAACCCTTCCTCATACCAAATACCAAAATCCGCAGATCGCCATGAACTTCATCGACCCCCATATTCATATCGCGTCACGAACCACCGACGACTTGGCCCTGATGGCCCAAATGGGCTGCCGCATGGTCGGCGAACCGGCCTTCTGGATGGGGTTCGATCGTAGCGGCTTGAGCAGCTTCCGCGATTACTTTCGTCAACTGACCGAGTGGGAGCCCCGCCGATGTACCAACGCGGGCATCCGCCATTTCGCCTGGATGGGGATCAACGCCAAGGAGGCCGAAGACGTGGGGTTCGCCAAGGAGGTGATCGGCCTGTTGCCGGAGTTCCTCGAGCGCGAAACGGTCCTCGGGATCGGCGAGATCGGCCTGCACAAATGCACCAAGAACGAGATGGCAACCCTCGAACGGCTCGTCGACCTGGCCCTGTCGCGCGGCGAGTTGATGTTGTTCCATACGCCCCATCTGGAGGATAAGTTCAAAGGAACGAAACTTATCCTCGATCTTTTGCGAAACGATCCGCGTACCGATCCGACCCGGGTGCTGATCGACCACCTCGAAGAACACACGATCCGGCTGGCGCTGGACGAAGGCTATTGGGGCGGCGTGACCCTTTACCCGACGACCAAGTGCACCCCGGACCGGATGGTCGATCTGATCGAACTCTACGGCACCGATCGGTTGACGGTCAACTCGTCGGCCGACTGGGGCCCGTCGAACCCGTTTGCGGTGCCCGACTTCATGGCCGCGATGCGCCGTCGTGGCCACGACGAGGCCACCACCGAACAGTTGGTCTACCACAACCCGATCCGGTTCTGGAATCAAAGCCGCAACGTCAAAATCGAAGTGTAATAACGCCAGAAAAAAGGGAAAGGGAGGCCGGAGCGCTTCCGCGGTTTGGTCTTTAATGATTCCCCTTTTTCATCGACCCTGTGCCGAGAGCTGCTTCGATAAATTCGTACGCCTGCTCACGAATTTTCGGCGGGAAATCGTGGACGCAATGGGGATAGACCACTTGAAAACGGTCCTCCGCGTGAAACGCCCGATAGGCCGGTCGAACCTTTTCTTCGGCCTTCTTCACGCCCCGATAGTCGAAATTGTCATCGCCCGTGGGGGAGTTCGAAAAGACCCACCTCGGGGCCAACGCCGCGAGAAGCTGGTCGAAATCAAACGGGACGCGTGCCGGGTCGCAATCGAAGCGGGTCTTTAAAAGCGGCATGTAATCATCGCTGGCCCAGGACTTCAAATTGCCGCCGTAGTAGTCGGGAAACGGCGTCCAACCGCAACTGGTGACCACCACCTTCAGACGCGGGTCAAACGCGGCGACGAACAGGCTGTTGTGGCCGCCGAGCGAATGACCGATCACGGCCAGCCGGTCCGGGTCGACCTCGTCGAGCGAAACCAACAGGTCGACGCAGCGTAGATGGTTAAAAATTCCCTTCATCGTCGCCGACTGATACCCGGCCTTTCGCCAGTCGATCTTTTGATATTCTCCCATGTTCAGATAATCCGGCGCGATGACAACGTGGCCACGCCGGGCCAGTTCGGCCGCATAGGAGCGGTTCTTTTTGGGGCTCTCGGCCGAGATTACCTTCTTCCCGATTCGAACGTGGGTCGAGTGCAGCGCGAGAATACCCGCGCGGCGTTGGCCCGGCTCGATCTTCTTCGGTAAATACAGATGGGCCGGAAGCCGATCGCCCGTTTCGGGTTCGAGGATCAAATGTTTCCGCAGATAGGTCCCCCGATCGACGGTCTTGGTCACCTCGAACTTCGGCGGTCGTGACGGGTCACGCGCGGGCAACGGTCCCATGGCCGCTTCCATCCCGGACCGGACCGTTTCCAATGCCTCCGAAGCGCCTTCCGCAACCGCGAAAAACAAAAATATTCCGATCGTTCCCGAGGCGAGCCAAAGGGAAAGGCGTAAAAAACGTTTCATGGCGGGGGTCCTCATTTTCGGGCCGGCAAAAAGGGAGGGGCAAAGCAGGGCCTCTTTATCATAATAAATTCCCCTCCTTCTTCAAACGACTGGTCCTTTCCGGCAATTTGAGAAAACGAATGGGCTTTTCCCGGAACGGCACGGCTCTAATAGGGGGTGCAATATCAGGATGTACCCCATTCAAGGACTGCCCAGACTGATTACGGTATGCTAGACTGAGAAGGTTTGTTTCCAGCGGTGGGGCTCTTGAGGCATGACCTCCGAGAGGGGGGCCCCTTAGTGGGTAGTTTTAGGCCACCGGCCGGGCCATCGACCGATTCGCGTCCATTTTTTTGCGGAAAACGCAGCCATGACCAATACACTCTATTTGCCCGAACTGCGCGAAATGCTGGCCGAGAACAACGCCCAGGAGATGGCCCACTTCTGTACGGCGCTCCACCCGGCGCGTACGGCCGAATTCATGGGAGGCCTGGAAGCCGACGAGGCGTGGGCCGTGCTGCGCCATGCCGACATGGAGCTGCGGGTTCAGATCTTTTGTTTCTTCGAAGAAGAAAAGAAGATCGAGATCGCCGAAACGGTCAATCGTAAGGAGATGGCCGAACTGATCGCCGAGATGCCGCCGGACGAGCGGGTCGACCTGTTGGAAGAAGTCGACTCGACTGTGGTCAGCGAGCTTCTGGAACTGGTCCCGGCCGACGAACGGCGTGACATCCAACGCCTAAGCGCCTATCCGGAAGGGACCGCCGGCGCGGTCATGACGACCGAGTTCGCCCGCTTGAATGAAGACTGGACGGTCGACCAGGCGATCAAGGAAATCCGACGTCAGGCAAAACGTCTCGAAACGGTATACTATCTTTACGTGGTCGACGAAGAAGACCATCTACGAGGTCTGGTTTCGTTCCGCCAACTGGTTACGGCGATGGGACGCAAGGACACGATCGTTCGTGACCTGATGGAGCGGGACCTGGTGACCGTTCACGTCAACAACGACCAAGAGGAGGTGGCCGACAAGGTGGCTCACTTCGACCTGTTGGCGATCCCCGTGGTCGATGACGAACATCGGATGATCGGGATCATCACGCACGACGACGTGATCGACGTTGTCCTCGAGGAGGCGGAAGAAGACGCGTACAAGGCGGTCGGTGTCGCACCGCTGGAGGTCGGCTACATGGAAACCGATCTGGGGGCGTTGATCTGGAAGCGGGGGGTCTGGCTGACCGTTCTTTTCTTCGGCGCCCTTTTGACGGCGTTCACGTTGCAAGGGTACGACGAGGTGATCCAAAAAACGCCCTGGCTGGTCATCTTCATCCCGCTCATTATTTCCACGGGAGGCAACTCGGGCAACCAATCGGCCACGCTGATCATCACCGCCCTGACCCGCGGAAACGTCACGCCGAGAGACTGGTTCCGCGTGGTTCGACGCGAATTGACCATGGGACTCGTTTTTGGCGGCGCCTTGGGAATGGTCGGTTTTTTCTGTGCACTGTGGATGACGCCGAGTGTCATCTATGCGTTTGAAATACCGATAACCCTGTTGCTGGTCGTCTTATGCGGTACGCTCTTCGGCTCGTGCCTCCCGCTGTTGTTTGAACGATTGGAGCTCGACCCGGCCGTGATGAGCAACCCTTTCGTCGCCGGGTTGATCGACGTTTTCGGGATTTTGATCTACATGAACATTCACCTGTTTTTCACCCGGTTGGCGGCCTATTGATAAAACGGTCGGTTAGAGGACGCAACTTGACTCCACGCCGAACCGCTCGCGGGCCGTCTGAGCGATGGTGGCGGTGGCCAAGTCGAGTCCAAACTGTCGATCGACGTGGCCTTGGATGAACGCCTGTTTGTTCATGCCGTACACGTCGCTGGTCGCCTCGTCTTGTCCGAGGACATACCCGCCGGCGCGCCGAATTGCCGCGCATCCGTCCACCCCGTCGTGCCCCATGCCGGTCATGATCACCCCCAGGCATCGCTTCGGAAAACAGTCGGCCACGCTTTGCATCATCACGTCGGCCGACGGACGGTGTCCCGAAACCGGCGGGCCATCTCGCAGGGTAAACAGCACGTCGTAGCCCACTTTCCGTAAAGCAATATGGGCCCAGCCGGGCGCCAGGTAGGCCCGATTCGACAAAAGCGGATCCCCTTCTTCCACCTCCTTGATCGAAAGGGCCGAAAGGTCGTTGAGACGTTCGGCAAACGGCCGGGTGAATGACGCCAACATGTGTTGGACGATGACAATCGGCGGCTGCGGCGGACGAAGCTCACTGACCAACCGCTCCAACACCGGAGGACCGCCGGTCGAGATGCCGATAGCGATACAACTGGTAGGCCGTTTTTCGGACCCCTCTTTGGCCGAATCGGTGGTGGCCCTTTGGTCCCTCAGTTGGGCAAGACGCTTTTCCCGACGACGCCGAAATTCGAGGATATGCTCGGTATTGACCCCGGCGAGCGTACGGATCTTACGCAGCAGTTCCGAAAGAAACGACGAATGATCCTCGTCCGTGCTATCCGGTTTCGAGAGATAGTCGACCGCGCCACGATCGAGCGCTTCGAGCGTGATTTCCGACCTGCGTTGGCTCTGGACGCTGATCATGATGACCGGAATCGGATGAATTTTCAAAATCTCGGTCAGCAGTTCGAGACCGTCCATTCCGAGCGTTTGAATATCGAGCGTCACGAGGTCGCATTTGCCCGAAGCGACGATTTCCAAAGCGTGTCGACCGTCGGCCACCGCCGCGATGAGTTCCAGATCATCAGCCGACTTGATCGCGTTCGAGACGATTTTTCGAGAGATGACCGAATCGTCGACGACCAAGAGGCGAATTCTGCGCGGGTTGACTTCAGCCATTTCGAGGGTACCTTACTCCGGTTGCTACAATGCGCGGCTTCTCCTGCCCCCTCGCGCCGATCCGTGGCCTTTTAATACTGGAACATTTCCAGTGCCGATTGGGCCAATTGATGCGGAAAATGGAAAACGACTCCTACCACGACGATCAACAAGATCAATGCGGTGGTCATGAGGCCGACGCAATGAATATTTCGTCCGACGGCCATCCGGCGAAGCGGGACGGTCAATTCGCGTCGAAGCATTCGCCAGCCTAATAAATTTTGCCCCCCTTCATGCGCAACCAGGCTCACATTGCGAAGCGACGGATTCGAATCCAGATGGAATTCGATCTCCCACTGCGGCAGCGAGATACTGTCGCCCGCCCATCGGATTTCCAGTTCCAGCCGGGCGGCCATCTCGTTCAAGACGGTTCGCAGCTCGCTGACCGAAATATTGTAAACCACCAATCGCGGTCGAGCCAAAAGAGCCAAAAACCCCAAGCCCAAGGCGTACAGGACGAGCATCAATATCCAGACCGAGCCGCCGAGACGCATGGCCGCTGCGTTCGGAAAAAAAAGCTCCATCGGCCCGATCAGAAACAGACCACTGACCGAAAGCCCCAGCGCAACGGTATCGATCGAGCCGGCGACCAGAAAAGGACGTCGTCGTAAATTGACCCCGCTGACGGTCAAAAAGTAAACCGCCAAAGGGCCCAAGGCGACAAAAATCTGAAACGGATCCATTTTTCAGTGTGGGTTCGGAGCTTTTGGCCAACCAAGGACCTCGTCTGGCAAAACAGAAAAAAACGCGACCAGGCGCGATTCCCCAATTTGGTTCTTCGGTTCCGCAGAAGCCTATTATCTCCCCAAAATTACGTGCGCGACAAAGACTGAAAAACCAGTAGAACCCAAGCCCCCGTTTCAGGTTACTCGACTCACTCGACGGCGGCCCGACGCTGAAGCGTCATCAGCGGGGCCGTTTTCGCCGAAGTGTCGACCGCCGGTTGAACCGCTTGGCCGTTTTCCGACACTGATTGGGCCGATACATGGCCGACCGGAACGACGGGCCCTTGGGTAGCCATGGAGATGGTCTCCTCGGAAGGGGCCTTTTTTTGTCGCGCGACATGGATCGGCGGATTGGCCGGGAAGTGACGCAGTTCGTCCATATGGACAAAGAGGATTCGACGAATCTCTTGGACGGTCTGTGGATGGGCATGGACGGTGGTATGATCGGCCTCGACGATCAGCTCCGACTCGACGTCGTCCATATGGGCGCTCTCTTTCGAAACGACCCCATCGGTCCCGGCGGCCATTTTTCCGAAAAGGCCCTGTTTGGGGACCAGGCCGAGGACGTTATGATACTTGACCCACGGGGCCCGTTGCCCTTCGACCATTTTGGTGAAGAACGGCGAGCCGGGCGAGAGGCTGTCGATGCTCGTTTCGATGTTGAAGAACCGGGTATCGCGGAAGACCGACTTGTTTTGGGCGATAAAATCTTCCTTGCCCAGGTTCATCCACCCGGGCAACGAGATCAGTTTGCTGGTGAGCCATCGGGTCACGTCGTTCGAGAATTGGCTGCCTCGGTGGGGCGTTCCGATCGTGATGACACGGCGGATCGACGGGCTGGGGCGAAAGAAGAAGGTTCTGGCCAATTGTTTTTTGACCGTCGGTTCGGCGTCGACCTTCGAAAACGGCTCGTCGCTGACCAAGTGCCAAAAATCTTCCCCGCTGTTAAGGGTTTGGAGTCGCGACACGAGCCCGCCCATGCTGTGGCCGATCAAGACCATCTGGTCCAGGGCCGCGTCGCCGTGGTTCGGGTCGATCCGCCCGCGTGCTTCGACCAGGTCCTGACGTAACATCGAGGCCGAAAACCAAAACGGTTGGCCGGTCGGATAGAGGTAGAACCAAAACTGGTACTTGTCGCGGATTTGCGGATCGTTACGCAGGTCGTTGAACATCTCCACCCAGGTGATCGGGCTCGACCAGAGTCCGTGGACCATCAGGACCGGAATCTTGCCCGGTTGGTACGGCTCGAACATATAGAGCCCCATGATCGGCGCTTCGCGGGCCGGGTCGATCTTTTTGAGCAAGACATCCGGCTTCAAAAGACCGGCGGTCGCAAGCTGTTCCAGTTGGGGCTTCGACAGGAAATGGGCCAGCGGAACACTCAGGTCGCTTTCCAAAGGAACCCGAAACTGGTTGATCGCGATATCGGTGATCGCCAGCGGATCATAAATTTCCAGAACCGCATCGCACTGGTTCGGCCCGTCTTGGTTCGCGTCGGTTTTCCCCGCCCCGATATTTTCGGCCCCGACTTTCTCAACGTTCGGGCGGAAGAGGGCTGTCACCGGGAAGCTCAGATCGATCGGGTAATAGCGGGCGTCGGGCGACTGGCCTTCGTAACTTTTACGCACCGCGATCAACGGGACCCCCATCCCGAACGTGCGATAATGGTTTCGCAGCCCGGTCAGATTGTAGTCGGAAACAAATTCAAAATGGTCGAAATCCTCGTTCTTCCAACGGTCGCCTTGGATCTCGACGCGAAGGGTCCAATCTCGTGAGCCGGTTCGAATCGTGTACGTTTTACCGGGTTGGATTTTCTTTTCGGTGCTGACGATCCGAAGAATCGCCTCTTGCGACCCGTTATAAAAATCGCACGCCTCGCGGAACTGGGGATCGTACGGGTTGAGCGGATCGTGGGAGCGAGAATCAAACAGGTATTGGTAGGCGTGAAGGCCCGACCTGGCGAACAGATCGACCGCCGCCGGGGGATCGCTATTTTTCAGCTTCGAGGCGGCCAGATAGGCCAGCTCGGCAAAGGCCAGATGCTTTTCCCGCGTCGGCTCGCGCTCGACGATCGGTTCGAACGCCTCGAGAACCGGCCGATAGTCGTCCGCGTCGAGATGTTTTTCCAGATCGTAAAGTCGCAAGACCTGGACGGTCCGCTCGCTCGGCTTCCATTTGTCCCCGTAAAACAGGTTCAACCGTTGCGTCAGCGAATTTTGCGGCACCTCACGAATCGTGGCCCATTTCTGCGACTGGCAACCGACGGCAAGCAAAACCACCACGACCAGCGTCAACCGGCCGATCGTTTTTGGCGAACGCGAAAACGACGGTCGACTGCCTCGACGTGAGGAAAATCGGATTGGAAAACGGAAGCAGTTCATCAGGTTGTCGGGGGCTACGTGGTCGAAAAAAAAGGGGGCGAGAGGGAATTCGAAGCGGTCGCGCGTGGGCCTCAAAAAACCTCGTCGGTCGGAAAAATAGTCGATTGCAACGATAAGGGAAACGGTCGTTTGAAGTCAAGGCGAATTTGGTCGCGTCAAGGTCCTCCTTTCGAAGAGGGAAAGAGGCAAGTTGCTCGCGAGCGATTCAGGCAATACGGAGTGGAAATCGGGTAGGGGTAATTTCTTCAATCGGGAACTTTTTCGCCGCGGAAATCGTCGAAACCGGCTTCGCCACCCCCCGCCTTTGCTAGACGAGTCAAAAACCCTTACGATTCTCACTTATTTCGACTTGTTCGGCCGAGAAACCGTCGATACGATGAACGGTTTCCGCCCCAGGAAATCGCGGACGGAGTCGTCGTTCTCGGCGCCGTTTTTCAAGGCCGAGGTTTTCTCAACCGGCGATTTTCACGAATTATTCTCGGGTCTGTCCGTTTCAAAAAAACCTCCTTGGAGTCTTCCATGCGTCCCAGTCGAATCAAAGAAAAATTCCGTCAAGGCAAGCCCGCCTACATCACGTGCGTCCACTATACCGACCCGACCATCACCGAGATGATCAGTCAAATGGGAGTCGACGGGATCTGGCTCGACATGGAGCACCACGGCTACTCCTTGGCGACGGCGGCCAACATGATGCGTGGCGCGCGGGTTGGCGTGTCGGACATCGTCGCCCGGCCGGCCAAGGGGGAGTTCATGCGAATGGCCCGGATGCTCGAAGCGGGTGCCAACGCGATCATGTATCCCCGCTGCGACAACGCCGAGGAGGCGGCCGAGGTGGTCCGCTGGGCCAAGTTCGCTCCGATGGGCGAGCGGGGGATCGACGCGGCCAACGCCGACAACCCGTATCTCTTGACCCCGGTGCCCGAATATCTGCCCAAGGCGAACGACGAGACCCTCGTGGTCATCCAGATCGAGCAGGAGCATGCGCTCGACGAGGTCGAAAAGATCGCGGCGGTCGATGGGGTCGACTGTATCATGTTGGGCCCGGGCGATTTTAGCGTCTTGAGCGAGATTCCCGGCCAGATGGACCATCCGAAGATCCTGGATGCCAAAAAACGGATTGCCGCGGCCGCCAAGGCGAACGGGAAACAGTGGGGCTGCCCGGCCGGAACATTGGACGACGTTTCGGCCCTTTTGGACCTCGGCGCCCGATTCATTTGCTACGGGGTCGACATCGTTTTTGTCCTCCAGGCCTACCAGAAAATCATCGCCGACCTGTCGAAACTGGGCTTCACCTTCGACGGAGCGGCCTTTTCTCCGAAGCAAGACTGAACTACATTAGAGGGAGAAATACCTCCTCCAGCGATCAGGGGGCCGCGACGATTTCCCCGAGCGCACCCCCCTGATTGTATGGTTCAGTCCACCCCGAACGTGCCTGGAGCCTGCTGTTGGCATCCGCCTCCTTGATCCTTTACCGAATGGCCCACCGCAATCTCATTTGGTTGCTTTTAAGTGCCTACCTGCTCGGAGCGTTTGCCCCGGGCGCCGGAATCTGGATTCGCCAGGTCGAACTGGAGGACGGGGTGGTCGGTCTTTCGCTGCTCAAGGCGCTCTTGGCCCTGCTGCTGTTCAATGCCGGATTGGGCGTCGATCCGAACCGCTTGCCGCGAACGATCGGTCAACTCGCTCGGCCGACCGGGGCGCTGGGAGCGTCGATCCTCGTTTCACTGGCTTTCGTCCTGGCGGTCGGTCTGGCGATCCGTCCGTGGGCCCCGTCCGAGATGGTCTTCGCCGTCCTGATGGGAACCGCCCTGGTGGCCGCGATGCCGGTCGCCGGTTCGTCGATGGCCTGGTCGCAAAACGCCGACGGCAACCTCTCGCTGAGCCTCGAAATGCTCTTGGGGTCGACCCTCATCAGTCCGTTGAGCGCCAGTCTTGTCCTCGCCTGCGCGTCGGCCGTGCTGCCCATGTCGACCGAGTGGGGGTGGGATTGGTCGATTTTTAGCGGCGTGGCCCCGTTTTTGCTGCTCTGGGTCATCCTGCCTTCGATCTGCGGGGTGGCCACTCGTGCTCTCGCCGGGGCCGAGCGAATCGAACGGATCAAGGTCTACCTGAAGCTGACCAACATGATCAACTTGTTGGTCTTGAATTACTCGAACGCCTCGCTCTGCCTGCCCCAGATGTTCGACAACCCAAGCGGTCCCTTGCTGGGCCTCATCGGAATCGCCACGGTCGGTTTGTGTCTGACGATGGTGGTTTCGGCCGCGGTGACGGCCCGTCTAATGGGCCCCCTCATGGGCATTCAGGAAGCCCGACATGAAAAAACGGAAGGGCCGCCCGAGCGTCAGGCCGATCGGATCGCGTTGATGTTGGCTTTTGCGATGCGAAACAACGGGGTCGCCCTGGTCCTGGCCTCGTCGGTGTTGCCGGGCCATGGGGAGCTGCTTCTGTCCATTATCGCCTACAATCTTATTCAACATTTGGCGGCCGCCACCATCGATCGCCTTTCTCTCAGTCGCGTCTGATTAGCCCGTTTCCCCTGACAGCCCGTTGAAAAGTCCATCCGGCCCTTTTTTCAACCTCGGCAATCAAAGGGGGCCACTTTTGGGCGGAACCGAAGTGAAACTCAAAAAAATTACCGATTGATTCCGATCGTAAAATTCGAGTACAATAGACGTAAGGTTGGACATACGCTGGGCAAATAGCCTGGGCAAACAGCCCGGCAAATAGCGGATTTTCTTATCAGATTCACCTCTTGAAAAAATGTCCCAACTCGTAGCGAAGAAGTGGCATATTACCTTTTTTGAGAAAAACTTTTTGGTTTTTCCCGGGTTTGCTTGTCCGTGCCGGGCCGATTTTTTCTTGTTTTTTGGCTGACGCACGTCCATCGCGAACGTTTTCACGTGGTTATTATCTTGTTTTTTATGAAAACGCTCAAAAGAACGCCGTTAGGATAAACGATGTCGGACCTTTCAAACGCCTATCAACAATGGTTGGGGATTCCCCCGGAAAAACAGCCGCCCGATGCGTACGCCCTTTTGGGGCTGAGACAATTCGAGTCGGACCTCCAAGCGGTCCAAGCCTCGGCCGAGACGCGGATGGCCTTTTTACGAACCTTCCAAATCGGCAAAGAGGCCGACCTGGCCCAAAAGCTGCTCGGTGAAGTGGCAATGGCCCACGTCACCTTGCTCGATCCGGAACGAAAGGCCGCTTACGACGAACGTCTCCGCGACGCGGCGATCAACCAGGCGGAAGCGGTACCGCTGAAATCAGTGGTCGACGAGCTGTTCGAGGAATCGGACGAAGAACTGCCGGGCTTTGACGACTCGACCTCTCCTTTGATTACCGGCCGAAGTTACCGGCCTTTGTCGAAAAAGAAGCGGCTCCAACGGAATATTATCCGAGGGGTCGTCGCGCTGGCCGCCCTGTTGTTGATAATCGCCTTTTTCCCCTCGTTTGGCCCGGAGGAAGGGACCGAGCCGTACGAAGCGACCGAGACTTTTACGATCGTTGATTCCCAGACACCGGCTCCTCCGGTCGACCAACCGGTTGTCGAGACTCCGAGCGGTGCAAAGCCGTTTCGGCCGCCGACTGCCGAGTCAAAAACGCCCGGGCCAGGACCGTCGGGAATCCATCCGCTCCCGGAAATCCCCGGCATGTTGATTCGAGAACGGTTTGACATCACGCTGCCGTCGGGAAAAACGCTTTTCGATCGGCAATTCAATTTCGGCCCCGCCGACGTGAAAGAGGTGAAAAACCAAATCAGAGCGGGCGAATACCGCGAGCGGCTCCAATGGGACGAGAAACCCGTCTCGAAGGAGCATAGTATGGTCTTGCAGAAATCGGGAACCCTCCACGGACCGGCGATCCGGTTCTTTTACGGCGATTCGCCCAAGCTGGACGGCTTTTTTTACTATGGAAAACTCGAAGGCTGGTTACGAAGTTGGCGATTCAACGATTCACGCCGTTTTTGGTGCCAATATTCCCAAGGAAAACGCAACGGCCTTGGTTGCCGGTTTAACGAACACGATCGGTTGCGCACGGTGGTGGAATTCGACAACGGGGAAATTGTCGCGGTCCATCAAATCATGAACGGCCAACTGATCGCCAGTAGCGAAGGGGTGCCGCAGGCCGACACGCCGGAACTTCAAGAGGCCTTCGAAGCCTTCGAGGCGGCTCGAGTCGAGGTGGAAGAGGAAATCCAACAGCTGCAAAAAACGGTTCGGGAAAAGAGCAAGCGATAAGCGATTCCGGTCGAGGGGTCGATTCCGAAAACCCGTTATTTTCCTTGGCACCCTTTCTCCTCGGGAGCGTCGGGGTCAAAAGGCGGGATGAATTCAACCGGGCCGGGCCGTTGTTCGGCCGACAAGAACGGCCCGGCGATTTCGGCCGCGTTGCGTCGCCCAAACCGATTGGACCCTTCTTCCATCTCCGACGTGGGGACCGGCGGATCGGTTCCCCGCTGCCAAACGTGGACGGTTTGAGTCGGGAAGGCGAACGAAACTTCCAGCTCGTGGCCCAAGCGCAAGATATCCAACAAGAGCCGCTCCCGCTCCCGAAGCTCGATCGACCAGGTCGGACATTCAAAGAAACAGTAGAGCAAGACCTGCAGAGCCGAGTCTCCCAGTTCGTTCAGATAGACGTGAAACAGGTCCTTTCGCGTGTACGGATGGCGACGAACCAGTTCGCGTACCCCTTCGACAAAGGCGATGATCCGCTCCGGGGGCGTTTGGTATTCGAGCGAAATCTTGGTCTTGAACCGTCGGTAGCGCCGTTTGCCCATATTGTCGACGGTCGCCGTGGTCAGCTGGCTGTTGGGCAACGTGACCAAGGAACCGTAAAAGGTCCGAACCCGCGTGCTCCGCATCCCGACCGTTTCGACGGACCCTTCGACCTGTTCGGTCTTGATCCAGTCGCCGATCTCAAACGGGCGATCCATCAAGACGGTGATCGAACCGAACACGTTGGCCACCGCGTCTTTGGCGGCAAACGCGACCGCGATACCGCCGATTCCCAATCCGCCAAGCAACCCGGTCAAGTCCCTTCCGGCGGCCGTCGCGTAGGCCAAAACCCCGGTGATGATCAACAGGACTTTCAAGAAACGACCGATCCACGGGACCATCAGGTTGTCGAACCGGGTGGCGGTTCGCTCGGCCGTCCGTCGCCAGAAATCGATCACCAGATCGACGATCAGAAAGGCGGTCCAGACCCCCGCGAAGACGGCGAAGAATTGGATCGCGTACAACATCAGGTCCATCAATCGCGGAGGCAGCCCGACCAGACGAAGCCCCCAGTACCAAACCAGCACCCCGACCAAAAGTCCGATCGGCCGCCAGAGGCGATGTTCCCGATGGGAGTCGAGTTCGATTCGTCGGCTCTTAAGCCAGAGAAACGTCAACCAATTGAGAACCAAACGAACCAACCGGTTGACCAGAAACCCTAAAACCAAAAAGGCGAAGATCGAAATCCACTGGTAGTAAGGGAGGTATAAGAAACGGTTTTTCACCAGGAAGGCGGGAAACAGATCGTGTAAGAATTTTCCCCGCTTGACCGCCTCAATTTTTCGCAGCCCCTTGAGAATTTGGGGCGCCTGATCGATCGTCCCGGCGGTAAATCTCCAGCGTCCGTCCGGACTGTCGAACAAACGGATCGGGTCGGTCTGATAGCCGGTCAGGATCGACACCGGCGACCCGTCCGGCTTGTCCGAGAGTTGCTTGAGATCCGCCTCCGGAAGATACGTGAAGATTTGATAAAGGGCCCTGGCCCGTTGCTTGGCGGCCGCCCCATCATCCTCTTTTTTCACCAAAGGATGATTTTCATCGAAATAGCCGATCGCCTCGTCGTAACGCCCCTCTTCGACGAGAGAGCGAAACGCGCTGACCGCCGCGCGCGGATTGTCGTTCGGGTAAAGAACTTCAACTTCTTTTTGAGTGGGGTCGACCTTTTCCTTTTTTTCCGCCGCTTTTTTTCCGGAATCGGCCTCTTGGGGAATCAGCCCCGGAAGCTCTTGGGCCAACACGCCGGCCGAAAAGGCAAATAGGGAGAGACCAACCGCGATGACGAAAAGCCGGATCGCGATCCGACGGTTTTTTACGCTCGATTGGAGAAAGGGGCCGATACGTTTTCTCATGGCACGTTCCGTGTCGATTCCTTTTCCGTTATCCCGTTTTTTGACAGTCGTCTTCTTCACGCAGGAAAATGAGTGCGAAAAAAACTAGGCGGCGTCGAGCTGGTCGAGCCGAATCGCCTCGTCGGCCAACATGACCGGAATCCCGTCGATGACCGGGTAGAACCATTCTTGATTTTGGCTCACCAGACCGGCTTCGAGCGGCTTGTCGACCTTTTTCCCGGCCTCATTCTGCAACCGCGCTTCGGCAATCGCCCCGTTGAGCCGGTCAATCAGCTCGCTCGGGGCCTCGATCAATTCCTGTTTCGTTCGTGGACAGATCAGCAATTTTAACAATTTCGGGTCAAACACCGATTTCTTCTCCGTAAAAAAACGCCGTGAGAAGCGAGGGGAAAACCGTTTCTTAGGCTGGATGGTTTTGTCGGGCGGTCGTTTTTCTCAGTGGCAACTTTTTTTGGGCAAAAAAGAACCCGGCACCAAAATTGGCCCGGCGCCCTCTCGGACCCTCCCGACCGAGGGGGGGTGTTTCAATCCCCTCTCCCCTTTCGGATCGGACGCAAACCGCTCTTTTGAACATAAAGCTTCATAAAATGCCGAATATAGGAGATTTATGCAAGTCACCCCCTCTCTAACGGGATTCCGACCGTCGAAACGCCGACCTTGGAAGAGGAACCGGGTTAACTGGCCCTCCTATCTTACCCCTCTTTATGGAGGGGGACCCTCTTAATAGAGGGGGCGATCTCTTCTCCGATTGAGGTGTGTGATGCGTACTTTTCGATCTGGTGGCCTTCGAATCGGCCTGTTTTTCCTTCTCGCGGTCGGATGCGGGGAGAAAGCCGCTCCGGCTGTCGAAACGGTGGTTCGATCGAACGGGGCCGAGTGGGTCCAGGTAACCGATTATCATCTCGAGGCCTATTGGGCCGGACAGTGGAACCCGTTTGCCGATCCGTACTTGGCTTATCGTTGGGTCCCTTCGACTCGCTGGATTTCGCGGACGGCCTGCCGTTCTTCCGACGGTTGGCGGGTCTCGTCCAGCGGATCGAGGAGGCAAAACGGGGTGGATTCGATGCAGTTGGCCGCCCGCCCGGTCTCGAAATCGTGGGTCACCCTCCGCTCGGCCGGGCCGTTGGTCCCGATCGAAGACGGGCGCGTCGGCCCCCCGAACCGAGAAGGGTCGATCGGCGGAATCGCCCGTCTCGAGGACCGGTTTCCCCCGGCCCGCCCCCAGACGGCCGCCCGACCGCACGGCGAGTCGGTTCGGAAATAGCCTTCTTGTCGACTTCACTTCGGTATCACGCCGCCTCCGAAGTCGACCGGAAAGAGGTCTCATCCAGGGAAAACCGGGCCATTCTTTCGGGACCTGGGCCTTGTTTTCTCGCGGGCGAAGCATTAGCTTAAAAGGACCTTTTTGACCTTATGTCCCGCCCTTGGGCACTCGTACCCTTTCTCCCAATAAATATTTACCCCCTTAGCCGAACCGCAGGAGAATCCCGTTTTTTATGGCCGACTATCAGGAACTATTTGAAGCGATCATCAAAGGAGACGCCCCCGGTGCCGAGCAACAGGCCCAAACGGCCTTGGCGGCGGGCGTCGAGCCGGTCGAACTGCTCAATGAATATATGATTCCGGCGATGGACGAGGTCGGTCGCCGCTTCGAAAATAACGAATTCTTCATTCCCGAATTGATGCTGGCCAGCCGGGCAATGCAAACGGCCTTGAAACTGTTGACCCCGAAGATGACCGAACAGGGAATCGAAAAGGCCGGGCGGGTCGTCATCGGCACGGTCGAAGGGGACCTGCACGATATCGGCAAGAACCTGGTCGCGTCGATGTTGCAAGGAGGCGGGTTTGACGTGATCGACCTGGGAGTGAATGTCGCCCCGGCGAAGTTTGTCGAAGTGGCCGCCGAGAAACCGGGGACGATCGTCTCCTTGTCGGCCCTGTTGACCACGACGATGGGGGTCATGCGCAAGGTGATCGAGTCGCTCGAAGCGGCCGGGATTCGCGGGCAGACGAAAGTGATGATCGGCGGCGCACCGATTACGCAAAAGTTTGCCGACGAGATCGGTGCCGACGGGTACAGCGACAACGCCAGTGGAGCCGTTCACCTGGCACGGCGGTTGACCGGCGAATAGAAAAAAACTCACCCTCTTTGCAACGAGAAAAAATACAATGGACGGTTTACGGCTGATCGGTGAATCGATCAACGATTCGGTACCTTCGACCCATGAACTTTTTGAAGCGGGCGATTTGGACGGGATTTTCGCGCTGGCCCGCGCCCAGGACGAAAGGGGCGCCGACTTCATCGACATCA
This sequence comes from Thermoguttaceae bacterium, assembly GCA_963674475.2. GTDB lineage: Bacteria > Planctomycetota > Planctomycetia > Pirellulales > Thermoguttaceae > CAXXFQ01. The sequence goes on from CAXXFQ010000009.1 coordinate 302,832, forward strand.
ACGTCGGCACGCGCGAGCCGGAATTCATGGCCGAGATGGTTCGGGAAGTGCAAAAGGTCACAACCAAGCCGATTTCGATCGACAGTCCCGACCGGGCGACGGCCGAAGCCGGTTTGAAGGCGTACGATCCGGAAAAGGCCGGCGGCCGGAAACCGATTCTCAACTCGATTTCGGGACTGAGGACCGACTGGTTCGAGCTGTTGAAAATCGGTCCGTTTCGCCCGGTGCTGCTGGTTTCCGAAGGGGTCGTCGACGGCAAGTCGGCCGCCTGCCACACGGTCGAAGAGACGTTCGCTGCGGCGTCGACCCTGTTGGCCTTGGCTCATGAGGCCGGTTTGACGAACGACGATCTGTTTTTCGATCCGGGGATCGCGCCGATCGGAACCGACACCGACGGAAACCTGGCCCGGTTGCTTGGCACGCTCGAAAAAATGCAAGCGGACGCGAAGTTTGATGGATTTCACAGCCTGGTCGGCCTGAGCAATTTCACGGTCATGCTCCCCCCGCGCAAGGCCGACGGGTCGCCGGTCAAGAGCCCGCTGGAGAGCGCCTTTCTGACCAAGGCGATGCCGCTGGGGCTCGACACGGTGATCGGCTCGGTCAAGCGGAAGTACGAAAAACTGCCCGCCGACCATCCGGCGATGGTCTGTCTCGAAGAGGTGTTGGCCCTGGGCGGCTTCGAAGGGATCATGCGTCTCAGCGCGTTTTACTCGTAACCGGCCGGCCCGGTCGAGGAACCGAACGAATGCTTTGAGGGAACCTTCCGAATGTACGGAAGGTTCCCTTTTTTTGTTTTAAACGGATAATAAGCCCGTAGTTGATAGCCGTGCTTCCATTTCACGCGGGCGAGTGGAATTGATCTTTGAAAACGGATATCGGCTGCTTAAGATGGGGGGGTATACTTGTCCGTGGTTCCTTAGCTGGATTCAAGCTGTGGCTATCCATGCTTCAAATTCTCTGACCCGTTTTCCAAAATGAAAAAACTCCCTCCGGATATCGAAATTGCTCGCAACGCCAATCCGCTTCCGATTACCGAAATCGGCCAGAAGCTGGGGATCGGCCCGGACGAACTGGAGCTTTACGGCCCGACGAAGGCCAAAGTCTCGTTGGATCTCTATCACCGATTGGCCGACGCGCCGACCGGCAAGCTGATTCTCGTCACGGCGATCACCCCGACGCCCGCCGGAGAAGGAAAGACCACCACGAGCATCGGCCTGACCGACGGACTCAACCGGATCGGCAAACAGGCGACCGTCTGTCTGCGCGAACCGTCGATGGGCCCCTGTTTCGGGATGAAAGGGGGCGCGGCCGGCGGCGGTTACGCGCAGGTCATCCCGATGGAGGATATCAACCTCCACTTCACCGGCGATATCCACGCGATCGAGTTGGCCCACAATCTGCTGGCCGCGATGATCGACAATCACCTGCATCAGGGGAACCCGCTTGGGATCGATCCGCGTCGTGTTTTCTGGGGACGGGTCGTCGACATGAACGACCGGGCCCTGCGTAACGTCGTGGTCGGCATGGGCGGGGTGACCAACTCGTTGCCGCGCGAAAGCACGTTCGATATCACCGTGGCCAGCGAGGTGATGGCCGCGTTCTGCTTGAGCGAATCGCTGTCGGAACTCAAGCAGCGACTTGGACGGATCATCGTCGCCGAGACGTACGACCGACGCCCGGTAACGGCGGCCGACCTGAAGGCGCACGGGGCGATGACCGTGTTATTGAAAAGCGCGATCAAGCCGAACCTGGTTCAGACGCTCGAAAACAATCCGGCGTTCATCCACGGCGGCCCGTTTGCCAATATCGCCCACGGGTGCAACAGCCTTATCGCGACGAAACTGGCAATGCGGCTTTCCGAATACACCGTGACCGAAGCCGGTTTCGGAGCCGATCTGGGTGCGGAGAAATTTTTCAACATCAAATGCCGCCAAGCGGGCCTCCATCCCGACGCGGTCGTCTTGGTCGCGACCGTCCGCGCGCTGAAAATGCACGGCGGCCTCCCGATGAACGAGCTGGATCAGCCGAACGAAGCGGCGCTGGAACGGGGGATCGAAAACCTCAAAAAACATATCGAAAACATCCATCGGTTCGGCCTGCCGGTCGTCGTGGCGGTCAACTCATTCGCGACCGACACGGAAGAAGAGCTCAAGCTGATCCAGGATAAGTGTGCCTATCTGACGGTCAAGATCGTCCGGGCCAACCATTGGGCCGAAGGGGCCGCCGGAGCCGAGGCGTTGGCCCACACGGTGGTCGACCTGATTGAAAGCACGAAGACCGATTTCACGCTCCTCTATCCCGACTCGTGTACGTTGTGGCAAAAGGTTGGCATCGTCTGCCGCGAGATCTACGGGGCGACCGACGTCCTGGCCGACAAACGGCTTCGGGCCAAGTTCCAACGCTTGCAAGAGGCCGGTTTCGGCGAGTTGCCCGTCTGCATCGCGAAGACCCAATATTCGCTGTCGACCGACCCGGGTCTCAAAGGGTGGCCGAGGAAATTCGACGTCCCGTTGCGTGATGTGAAGGTCTCGGCCGGTGCCGGGTTCGTGATCGTCTTGACCGGCGACATCATGACGATGCCCGGGTTGCCGAAACGACCGGCTGCCGAATCGATCGACATTGACGACGAAGGGCAAGTCATCGGCCTCTTTTAGAAAACCAAAATCGATCGAGTAGAACGATAGAATTTTTTCGAGATCCAAAACACAACCACGGTGCGGAAGCACCGGTCCATCTTGATACAAAAAGAGAACGGCCTTTTTCTAGCAAACAAACACTAGCGACCATCGGAAGCGAGTTCAAAGGGTCGGTGCGGAAGCACCGGTCCAAAAAGTTTTGGAGGGGGTTTTAGGGGGAACCTTCTTCAGAAGGTTCCCCCTAATCTTTAAAAAAGCACATCAAATGCCCATCCCTTGCAATGCAACCGAATCCTGAATCAACATGAAGAACGGTCTCGATCAAATCCCCCATCGACCGGGTCACCAAGGGGTGATCGGGATCGTCGTTCGCGGGGAACGCCTTCTGGTCATCCGCCGTTCCGAACACGTGGTCGCGCCGGGCCGATACTGTTTTCCCGGCGGCGGAATCGAGCCGGGCGAGACGCAGAATGCGGCCTTGGTTCGCGAGTTTGACGAAGAGCTGAGCGTGAAAATCCGTCCTCGACGGTTCCTTTGGCAAAGTGAGACGCCGTGGCAGGTCGAGCTGTTTTGGTGGCAAGTCGAACTCGACAGCCCGGACGAACCGGTTGCAAATCCCCAAGAGGTCGAATCGATCCATTGGTTGACGTTTGACGAGATCCTCGAACGGGAAAACGAAGGGCTGCCGAGCAATCGGGCGTTTATCGAGGCGTGCCGTTCGGGCGAATTCGCGTTGCTTTGACCGGAGGTAAAATGATTCGGACCGAGCCTAATACGATCGGCCCGGCTTGGTAGGCTGCCCGGAGGCCGCGGCCACCTGCTCCCGTTCGGGCCGATTCAGCATGAGGTCCACTTGAAAGCGATTGTGCCGATCCTGTTTTTTAAGAATCCCGGTCGGTCGAATCTTCAAAACGCTTTGAACCTTTCCTCTTTCATCGACCGACTCGTAAAGAAAGATCCCACTGTCGTTGGTCAACCGTCGGGCAAAACCATAGCGGCGGGTCAATAATTGGACCAACCGCGAAGCATCACCGGTGCTGCCGGCGAAAGTAATTTTTTCCAACTGCTGCTTCGGGTTAAAATAATAAGTCAGCGAACCGGCCAAGTCGCTTGGCGCCGTGCCGGTAACCAGAGGGACCCGGTAGCCTTGCAGTTGGAGTTGGGCCATGCCGGTTGAGACACGCGACCAACGCTGCATAATCCAACCGGCCGAGATGTCGAAACGAAACAACTCCGCCATGTCGCGCACGGCGGGACCTTCGACCAAAAGCTGCGCCGGCGTTTCGTCTTTCGAATCTTTCTCCTGGGCGGGAACCGAGTCCGATTTTTCAGGCGCAAGCGCGGTACTCGCTCCGATCACGGCCGAGACGCGACTTTTGACGGTTGGCCAATATTCGACCACCCGAAACGCCAAAAAGGGAACCACCCCGGCCGCCAAGACGACAAAACCCCGAAGTAAAAATCGGAACAAGAGACCACCCTTTCTGTCAACGTAAAAACGGCTGCCCTAGAGCACCCCGTTTTCAGATCGACCGAAAGAACCGATCGGCTTGCGGCAGGCGAGAAAAGGCCTCACAAACCTCAAAAAAGACATAACGCGAAAAGCGTGATTATTTCACCCGGCATGTCTTACGCGATCTTTTTCCGCTTTCCCGCTTCGGCCTGATTGAGTTTGTTGTAAAGCGTTTTGAGACTGACCCCCAGCGCTTCGGCCGCGCGGGACTTATTGCCCCCTTCGCAGTCCAAGACGTCGAGAATCGCCTCCATCTCCAACTCCTGCAACGTCCGCCCGGCGGTCCAGCCAGTCGAAGAACCATCTTCCCCCGCGGTCATTTTGCCGCCCGTCGCCGTTTCACCTGTCGAAACGGGGCAAGCGCCCTGGGAGGCGGCCCCTTGAAAACGGCTCGGCAGATGCTCCGGCAACAGCGGGCCCTCGTCGCGGAGGATCAGGCCGTGTTCGATCACGTTGGCCAGCTCACGGACGTTGCCCGGCCACGGGTGGGCCAAAAGCCGCTCGAGCGTCTCGGGCGCCAAGGTAACCGGCTCGGCTTCGCGACCCCTGGTATGACGGACGATCATCGCCTCGGCCAGACGGGGAATGTCATCGGTCCGGTCGCGCAAGCGGGGCAGCAGAATCTCGAACGTGTTGATCCGATACCAGAGATCTTCACGAAACGTCTTCTCGCCCACCATCGTCTCCAGGGGCCGGTGCGTCGCACAGACAACCCGGACATCGCAGCGGATCGGCCGGTTTTCGCCCAGACGTCGGATCTCGCCGCTTTCGAGAAACCGAAGCAGCTTCGCCTGAATCGATAACGGAAGCTCGCCGATCTCGTCCAAGAAAAGGGTTCCGCCGTCGGCCACCTCGAACAGCCCGGTCCGCGGCGCGTCGGCCCCGGTAAAGGCTCCCTTGGCATGGCCGAACAGTTCACTTTCGATGAGCGTCTCGGGCAACGCGCCGCAGTTGACCGGGACGAACGGCCGGTCGGCACGCAGACTCCGGTCGTGGACCGCGCGGGCGGCCAGCTCCTTGCCGGTTCCCGTCTCGCCCAAGATCAACACGGTCGATTCGGTCGGCGCGACCCGGTCGATCAAACGTCGAACCCGATCCATGGCGGCCGACTCGCCGATCATCTCCGACGAGCCCTCGATCCGCTCGAGTCGCTGCTTGAGCGCCCGATACTGGTTGGTCAGCTCGATCTTTTCGGCAACCCGATTCAAGACCGATTCAATCTCGGCCAGCCGACACGGTTTGGTCAGATAGTCAAACACTCCTTGACGCAGCGCGGTGATCGCCGTCTCCATCGACGACTTGCCGGTCAAGATGATCGCCTCGACGTCGGGCGATTGTTCTTTGGCTCTGGCAATCACCTCCAACCCCGACGCGCCCGGCATATCGAGGTCGACCAACAGGCAGTCGTAGGCGTTTTTTTCCAGGGCGCTACAGGCAGTCGTCCCGTCGGGACAGACGGTCACCTCGTGCCCCATCTGCGGCAGCTCCAATCGCATCAGTTCCTGCAGTGACGGTTCGTCGTCGGCAAAGAGGAGTTTCAGTCGTTTACGCGACATGACGATTTTCCTTCTGGTTCTCTGAGACGGCCACTCGTGGCAAACGGACTCGGAACGTGGACCCTTGGTTCTTCCCCGGGCTTTCGGCCAACAACTCTCCGTCGTGTTCGGCAACGATCCGATGGCTGATCGACAGTCCGAGTCCCGTGCCGCCGCCGGTCCGACGTCGGGTAAAAAACGGCTCGAAGATCTCCTCCAGCCACTGCGGCTCGATCCCGCATCCGTTGTCTTGAAAAACGATTTCGGCCGTCGTGCGCCGGTTGACCAGCGAAACGTCGACCTCGCCGCCCTCCGCATCGAGACTGTCCAGCGCGTTGGTCAAAAGGTTCAAGACGACCTGTTTCATCTCGCGCGGGTTGACCCGGACAAGAATCGCTTGGTCGGGCGCGAAGCGAATCGTTTTTCCGCGATATTTTTTCAGATGACCGACCATCTCGACCACGTCTCGAACCAACCCGCCCAGGTCGGTCGACTCGCGGGCGTCGGCGCCGTTATTTTCGCCGGTGCGAGAAAAGTCCAACAGTTTTTCGGTGATCTCCTTGCAGCGGAACGCCTCGTTTTGGATCATCCGCAGGTAGTTGGCCACCAACTCGCGAGACCCTTTTTCAAGCGTCGAACCCGAGGTCGAATTCGAGCTCGACGCATCCGGATCGAGCCAAACGCGCAACCGATTTTCGAGCGATTCAGCACACAGGGCGATCGACGCCAGCGGGTTATTGATCTCGTGGGACACCCCGGCGGCCAAGAACCCGACGCTGGCCAACTGCTCGCTTCGGACGACTTGCCGGGTACGCAGCCGGACCTGATTGTCCAGATCGTCGCGAATCGCACAGAACCTGTCGGTCATCTCGTTCAGCGCCCGGGCCAACTCGCCCATTTCGTCGTCGGTCTCTAGCGGAATACGATATTCAAAGCTTCCCGAGGCGATCCGACGCGACCCGGCCAAGAGCGTTTTGATCGGCTGAAAGATCCATTGGCGATAAAGCTGCAAAAAGAGGGCCAACAACACGGCCGCCACCCCGCCAATAAACCAACTGCCGAGTATGATGGCCCGATATTTGGCCCGAACGTCGTCGGCCAATCCGCCCAACCGATCATGGAGATGGCTGGGCAGCTCGGTGGCCAACCGCTGAACCGATTCGAGCTGTTCATCAAGACGACTGATCAATTGCGACTGGAAGGTCCAACGGGCCTGGTTCTCCGTTTGATAGACCGCTTCGAGAACCGCTTCGATCTTGTCGACCGTTTCCCATTCCTTCTGATTGTCGGCGATCGTCGACCCTTCGCGCAACTTGCTTTCCAGCTGCGACTCGTAACGACCGAGAGTCAGGCGAATTTGGATCAGACGATTGTGAAATTCATCGCGACAGAGGCCGATTTGAATCGACTCGAACGAATCGTCAGAGGAGGTAAGAGGACGGGCTTGCAGTCCGCGCAATCGGCTCAACGTCATACGAAGTTCGCCGACTTCGCGACTCAGTTCGGCGGCGACGGGCAATTCGGCCACGCGGGTTCGCAACGCGCGGACCAGATAACGATAGGCGTATCCGGTATAGATGCCCGCTCCGGCGAGAATGACGATTGCGGCCGCCAACAGCCCTAGTCCCAGGGCCGTCTTTCGACGGATCGACCATTGTTGAAGCAAAGTGCGACCTCCTTGTCGCAAACAACCTCCTTGGAGTGTGAGAAGAGGCTCGCCGAAACGGCCTCTCCCCAAGGTTCGAGCAGTTTACCACAAAGGGCCCACCGGCGACAAGACGAACCTTCGGGTGGTGGGCGAATAGCCACCCAAAAAGAAAAAAAACGCTCGGCGCAATTCGTTTCTCTTCCCCAAACATTCCCTCTCTTTTGTCGAACGGGCAAAAACCGCTTCTTGCCCTCGTCTCGGGCGAATCCTTTTATTCATGGCGGCTTACGACCCGCGGGACGGAGGGCGCCTTCTTTTTTTGAGAGCGACCGATTCAGTAAAGCGATTTCAAAGCAAGTACCCCCCTCGCAAAAAACGGCCCGCTTTGCAAAAAAACGTTGAAATAAAATTTTTACGCCGCCAGAAAAAAGGAACGCTTTTTTTCACGATTCGTGATGTCCGATGTGGCAATATCGTTTCTTTTTTGATCGCCGGAAGCCGTCTTTTCCGCAGTGTCAAAGTACCGTGTCCGGGAAACGCCGTTTCCAAATAGTTGAATTCACCCGGCCGGGTTGTTACATTGGACAAGAGAGGGGGGGTAGCTCTTACACCCGGTCCTGCCCCCCTCTCCCGCATTTCACAAAACTCCTTCCCAAAATTCTTCATCTCCTTAGGAGCCCGCCGATGCGTCGTCTCGCTTGGTTTGCCTTGTTTTCTTCTGCCCTTTTGATGGGACAATTTGAATCTGTTGCTGCGGCCGACAATAACCTAACCTTGGTCGACCAGGGCCGCAGTGACTACACGATCGTCCTGCCCGAGAAGCCGACGCCGGTCGAGAAGACGGCCGCCTCGGAGTTGCAAACCTATCTCGAAAAGGCAACCGGGGCTCGGCTGCCGATCGCTTCGGAGAAAGAAGCCGCGGGTGAGAAAAAAATCCTCGTCGGGGCGACCGTCAAAGGGCAAAAACTGCTGGGGGATTTGAAGCTCGACCAGCTGGATTACGACGGGATCGTCTTAAAACGGTTCGGCGATCGAATCGTCCTGGCCGGGCACCCTCAGCGGGGAACGCTTTACGCCGTCTATACCTTCTTGGAAGAGCAGCTCGGCGTCCGGTGGTGGGCCCCCGATTGCGAAATGGTTCCGAACCGGGCGACCTTTTCGATCGGCCAGCTCGACAAGGTCCACGCCCCGAAGCTCCGGATTCGCGAACCGTATACACGTGTGATGCACGACAAAATGCTTGCCGTGCGCAATAAATGTAACGGCAGCAGCAACCGGATACCGGCCGAGTTCGGCGGGCACCAACGGTTTTGCATGTTCGTCCACACGTTTTACCCGCTATTGCCTCCGAAAGAGTATTTCAAGGACCATCCCGAATGGTACAGTCTGATCGACGGAAAGCGACAACACGAGCGCGGCCAACTCTGCCTGACCAACAAGGCGATGCGGAAAGAGTTGATCAAAAACGTGCTCAAGCGGTTGCGCAAGGACCCGACCGCCGCCTTGATCTCGATCAGTCAGAACGACTGGTACGGTCGGTGCCAATGCGAAAAGTGCAAGGCGATCGAGGAGGCCGAAGGGTCGCCCGCCGGGCTCTTGTTGGATTGTGTCAATGAAGTGGCCCGCGAGGTCGAGAAAGAATTCCCCGACGTCCTGGTCGAAACGCTGGCCTACCGGTACACTCGCAAACCGCCGAAGACGGTCCGTCCTCGCGGCAACGTCGTCGTCCGACTCTGCTCGATCGAATGCTCATTCGCCCAGCCGCTGGAAAGCGACGTGAACGCCGAATTCGGCGACGATATTCGCGAGTGGGCCAAGATCTCACCACAACTTTACATCTGGGATTACGTGACCAACTTTTCGAATTATCTACTGCCCCATCCGAATCTGCGGGTCTTGGCGCCGAACATTCGGTTTTTCGAAAATCACAACGTCATCGGACTGTTCGAAGAAGGGGATTGCGCGACCAACATGGGGGAATTCGTTCGGATGCGGGCCTGGCTTTTGGCCCATCTGATGTGGGACTCCAGCCAAGACACTTTCGCGCTCGTCGAAGAATTCTTGAACGGCTATTACGGTCCGGCCGGGCCGCATCTCAAAGAATATCTGACCATCATGAACGATTCGATCGAAGGGTCCGACTACCATCTGGATTGCTTCAATCAGACCACCAAAGCGTTTCTGGACCTCGACACCATCAACCGGGCCACTCGAGCGTTTGACCGGGCCGAAAAGGCCGTGGCCGATCAACCCGAACTGGCCACCCGAGTCGACCGGACCCGCATGTCGTTGGACCTGCTCTGGATTCGACGTTGGCACGAACTGCACGACAAGGCCGACCGGACGGGAAAACCGTTCCTCGGCCCCGAAAACCCCGAAGCGCTCGTCGAATCGTACATCGCCCGGGCCCGAAAATACGGGATCAACCACTGGCGAACAGGACAAACGTTCGACGACCTGTACGTCAGTCGACTCCGCAGTTTGGCCCAAAAACCGGCCGCCCCGCCAAAGGCGTGTGTCGGACTGCCCAAGAACGAATGGGTCGACTTCGGCCCCGCCCGATTGGAAATACACCATTTGGGAACCTGGGCCAAATTGGCCGAAGACCCCCAAGCGGCCAGCAAAACGGTTATCTTCATGCCGGGAGATCACAAAGAGGGAGCCGTCAACGCCTTTTTGGAACCGGGCGAGCTGACCGGAGGGCCATGGCGATGCTTCGTCGTCGCACGGGCCGAAGCGACCGCTCAAGAAGGCCCGGCGATGAGCATGGGGGTCTACGACCCGATAAACGAAAAGAACCTCGCCGTTCGAAGCGTCTCCGTCGAAGAGGCCACCGGCGGCTATAAAACGTACGACCTGGGTGCCCACGACCTGAGTCAAAAAACCAACGTCTGGGTCGCGCCTCCCAAACGGAAGGGCGAAGTCGACGGCGTTTATATCGATCGGATCTTTTTTGTCAAGGAGAAATAAGATGGCTAACCGCAACACGCTGCCATGTCGCTCCCTGACGCGACGCCGATTCTTGGAAGCCGCCGCCACGACCGCGGGCGCCTTGTGCCTTCCCCCCTTGGTACCTTCGAGTATCCTGGGAGCCCGGGCGCCGAGCAATCGGATCAACGTGGGCCAGATCGGCTGTGGACACCAGAGCCAGCGGATCATACCGTCGTTTCTGGTCCACGACGATGTCCAGATGCTGGCCGTCTGTGACGTCAACAAAAGCGGCATCGGTTACTACTATCCCGATCAGGTCCTCGGTCGAGACACGGGCCAACGATGGGTCAACGAACATTACGCCAAAAAAACGGGGCGCAAATCGTTCCAAGGCTGCGACGCTTACGCCGATTTTCGCGACCTGCTGAAGCGGCCGGATATCGACGCCGTCTCGATTGTCGTGCCCGATCATTGGCATGCCCTGATCGCCATTGCGGCCATGCGGGCCGGAAAAGACGTCTATTGCGAAAAACCCCTGGCAAAAACGATCCGCCAAAGCCAAATGATGGTCGACGCGGTACGAAAGTACCAACGGGTTTTCCAAACGGGAGCCCAGTTCCGTTCCAGTCCGAACGTGCGACGAGCGTGTGAACTGGTCCGCAACGGGCGATTGGGCGAAATCAAGCGGGTTCGCACCTGGGTCGACACGAACAGCTTCGAAAGCCCCGGCCCCGGCTGGAAACCGATGCCGATCCCCGAAGGTTTTGACTACGACTTCTGGCTCGGACCGGCCCCCGAAGCGCCGTACCACGTCGAGCGCTGCTTCCATCGCTGGCGATACATCCTCGACTACTCCAACGGGCAAACGGTCAACTTCGGCGCGCATACCAACGACATCGCCCAGTGGGGCCTGGGCAAAGACGGCACGACGCCGGTCGAGTTCGAAGACAACGGCTCCGAGTTTTTGCCCAAAGGGAGTCTGTTCGACACCGCCTCCAAAACGGCCTTCCGCGCACGATACGCCGACGGAGTCGAGTTGTTCTGCGAGACACGCAAGAGCTGGGCAACCAAGTTCGAAGGAACCGAAGGCCGACTGGAAATCACCCTCGGCGGTTCCATGAAAACTTTCCCCGAAAATCTGAAAGACTCGGTGATCGGACCAGACGAGATCCACTTGACCAAGAGTAACCCGAACCGCACCAAGCATGTCCGAGATCATGTCGATGCGGATCATGTCCGGAACTTCCTCGACTGCATCAAGAGTCGACAAGATCCGATCGAACCGGTCGAAAACGGTCACAGCACGGCCAGCCTTTGCATTTTGGGCAGCATCTCCCAGCGACTCAAACGGAAATTCACCTGGGATCCGGTGGCCCAGCGGAGTCCGGACGAAGAGGTCAACCGAATGCTCTCCTGTTCCATGCGCGATCCGTGGAAACTTGAGCAGCCTGAAAAGTCACGATAATTGCCAAACCGGCGCCGCCGAATTCGTTCCCGTCGCCCCCCAAGGAGTCGACTCGATGACCTTATTCCCCTGCCGCCATGTCGCCATGGCCTTGATATTCGCCCTGCTTCCTTGCTTTGTCGCGCAGGCTTCCGGCGAGTCGCCCGTCGGCGAGATGCGTTGCGTGGTCGATCCGACTTGGCCGCAGAAAACCGAATCGCTCCGATGGGGCCCGGTCTCGGGAATCGCCGTCGATGACCGGGATCAAGTCTATCTTTTCCATCGGAAAAATCCAACGGTCCAGGTCTTCGGGGCGGACGGGTCCCTGGTCCGATCCTGGTCGACCGACAATCCGAAGGGAACCCATTACATCAAACTCGACCCGGATGGAAACGTGTGGATTACCGACTTCCGTAGCCATCTTGTCGAGAAATACACGCCCGAGGGAAAACGGCTCCTCCGACTGGGCACGGCGGGCGAACCGGGCTGCGACGAGCGTCACTTCAACGGCCCGACCGATATGGCCTTTCTGCCCGGCGGCGACGTTTTCATCTCCGACGGCTACGGCAACCGGCGGATCGTCCACTTCGACAAACAGGGCCGTTTCGTCAAGGCGTGGGGGGAAGAGGGAACCGGGCCGGGACAGTTTGCCCTGCCCCACGCGATCGCCATCGACTCACAAAACCGACTCTATGTGGCCGACCGCAACAACGGCCGAATTCAAGTATTCGATACCCGGGGAAAACTGCTGGCCGTCTGGGACGATCTCCTGGTACCGTGGGGATTCGCCATAACGAAAAATGACGAGATCTGGGTCTGCGGCTCGTCGAAAGTGCGGCAACCGGGCGGCAAAGGGTGGACCATCGCGCCGCCTCCCGATCAATGGCTGATGAAACTCGACACCAACGGCAAAGCGATCTTGCGAGTGCCACTCCCCATGCCCAAGGCCGGGCCGAGCAAACCGGGCACCGTCGATTGGGTCCACAGCATCGGGATCGATTCAAAAGGACGCCTTTACCTCGGCGACATCGAAGGCAAACGGGCCCAAAGGTTTTTGCTGCAAAAAAGCCAATAGACCACTGTTTCGAGCGGATAAAAAAACGGGCAAGCGGGCGAATTGCCCCCTTCCATTCTCCTGACAAATCAATCAAAACGTTTTTACACCTTGATCCCCAAAAGGGCTCCCATGAATTGCCACGCCAAACTTATCAGTCGCTTTCTCACCTCGATCTTTCTCATAGGACTCCTAGGGTCTGTTGCCCAGGCCGCCGATAACGGGGCCGATAACGGGCCCAATTTATCCCTGGTCACAGACGGCAAATCGGACTACACGATCGTCCTGCCCGACAAGCCGACGCCGGTCGAAAAGACGGCCGCCTCGGAATTGCAGACCTATTTCGAAAAGGCGACGGGAGCGAAGTTGCCAATTGCTTCGGAAAAAGAGGCATCGGCCAAAGGGGAAAAAATCCTCCTCGGGGCGACCATTGAGGGGCAAAAACTGCTGGGCGACTTGAAACTCGACAAGCTCGCCTACGACGGGATCCTATTAAAGCGGTTCGGCGATCAGATCGTCTTGGCCGGACATCCGCAGCGAGGGACCCTTTACGCCGTCTACACCTTCCTGGAAGACCAACTGGGCGTCCGCTGGTGGACCCCCGATTGCGAAACGGTCCCGAACCGGCCCACCATTTCGATCGGCCGGCTCGACAAGGTCCACGCCCCGAAGCTCCGGATTCGCGAACCGTATACGCGTATGATGCGGGACAAACTGTTCGCCGTACGAAGCAAGTGCAACGGCAGCAGCAACCGGATTCCGGCCGAGTTCGGCGGGCACCAACGGTTTTGCATGTTTGTCCACACCTTTAATCGCCTCCTGCCGCCGAAAAAATATTTCAAGGACCACCCCGAGTGGTACAGTATGATCGACGGCAAGCGGACCCACGAACAGGCCCAACTCTGTCTGACCAACGAGTCAATGCGAAAGGAATTAACGAAAAACGCGCTCGAACGGCTGCGCAAGGACCCGACCGCCGCGCTGATCTCGATCAGCCAGAACGACGGTTACGGCCGGTGCCAGTGCGAAAAGTGCAAGGCAATCGAGGAGGCCGAAGGGTCGCCCGCCGGTCTGCTTTTGCAGTTCGTCAATAGGGTGGCTGAGGATATTGAAAAAGAGTTCCCCGACGTCCTGGTCGAAACACTGGCCTACGTTTACACACGCAAGCCGCCCAAGACCGTTCGCCCGCGCGGCAACGTCGTCATCCGGCTCTGTTCGATCGAATGCTCGTTTGCCCAGCCGCTGGAAAGCGACGCGAACGCCACGTTCCGCGACGATATCCGCGGGTGGGCCAAGATCGCGCCGCGACTCTATGCCTGGGACTATGTGACCAACTTCCGCGTCTATCAACTGCCCCACCCCAACCTGCGGGTCTTGGCTCCCAACATTCGTTTTTTCGAAAAGAACCATGTCATCGGCCTATTCGAAGAAGGGGATTGCGCGACCAACGTGGGCGATTTCATTCGGATGCGAGCCTGGCTTTTAGCCCAGCTGATGTGGGACTCCAGCCAAGACGCCGACACCCTGATCGAAGAATTCTTGAACGGCTATTACGGTCCGGCCGGGCCGCATCTCAAAGAATATCTGACCATTATCAACGACGCCGGAGAGCGCGAGAATTATCATCTGGGCTGCTTCGAATCGGATACGACACGATTTCTCAAACTGGACGACCTGAATCGGGCCACCCGGGCGTTTGACCGGGCCGAAAAAGCGGTTGCCGATAACCCCGAACTGGCCATGCGGGTCGACCGGGCACGGATGTCACTGGATACGGTCTGGGTCTTTCGTTACTTTAATCTGAAGCTGCAAGCGCAGCGAGAGGGCAAGCCGTTTCTCGGATTCCAAGACCCGAAAACGGCCTGCGAAAAATATGTCCAGCGAGCCAACAAATACCGAATGGACCATTATGGCCTGGGGGACCATGGCAATATCCCCTTCAGCCATTTCAACGACCGGATTCGACGCATGGGTGAGGAACCGATTTGCCCTAAAGAATGTGAAGGGCTTCCGGAATCCGATTGGCTCGCCGTCAACGACTCGCGGTTCACCGTGCGGGAATATGGAACGTTGAGCAAAACCGTCGACGATCCGAAAGCGTCTGACGGAAAAGCGGCCTTCATGCCGGGCGATCACACCAAACGGTCCGTTTGTTTCTTCTTCAAGCAAGGCGATTTGAACGAGGGAGACCGGTGGCGGTGTTTCGTCGTGGCCCGAGCCGAAGGAACCGCCAAGGAGGGAACCGCGATGCGCATGGGAATCTGGGACAACCGAGAAAAAAAGGATATCGTCGATCAAGGTATCTCTATTAAAGAAGCGACGGGAAAGTACAAGACGTACGACCTGGGCGTGCACGAAATGAGCCAAGGCGCCCAGATCTGGATCTCGCCACCCAATCGGCCCGGCGAGGTTGACGGCGTTTATATCGATCGAATGTTTTTCATTCGCGAGAAATAACCACAAACTGCAATTCAACCACGCATTCCTTGAACTTTTTTCTAGAAAGGCCTTCCATGAATCGCCTCACCAAACTTATAGGCCGTTTTCTCGCTTCGGCGTTTCTGGTGGCAATGGCCTCCACTTTTGCCCTTGCCAACGAAACCGGTTTGCCGCTAGTCACCGAGGGAAAATCGGACTACACGATCGTCCTGCCCGACGAGCCAACGCCGGTCGAAAAGACGGCCGCCTCGGAGTTGCAAACCTATCTCGAAAAGGCAACCGGGGCGAAGCTGCCGATTACTTCGGAGAAGGAAGCCACGAGCGAGAAAAAAATTCTTCTCGGGGCGACCGTCGAAGGCCAAAAGTTGTTGGGTGATCTGAAGCTCGACCAACTCGACTACGACGGGATCCTATTAAAGCGCTTCGGTGACCGGATCATCCTGGCCGGACATCCGCAGCGGGGGACCCTTTACGCCGTTTACACCTTCCTGGAAGAGCAACTGGGCATCCGCTGGTGGGCCTCCGATGCTCAACACGTGCCGAACTGCCCGACCCTTTCGATCGGCCGGCTCGACACCGTTTACGCCCCGAAGCTGCGGATTCGCGAATCGTTCTATCGCGACATGTTCACAAGCCCGTTCGCCGCACGCAACAAATGCAACGGCCACAGCAACCCGATTCCGGCCAAGTTCGGCGACCATCAACGGTTCAACCTGTTCGTCCACTCGTTCTACCCGCTTCTGCCGCCGAAAAAATATTTCAAGGACCACCCCGAGTGGTACAGCCTGCGCGACGGGAAACGGATGCACGAGCGGAGCCAACTCTGTCTGACCAACGACGAGATGCGAAAGGAGTTGACGAAAAACGCGCTCGAACGGCTGCGCAAGGACCCGACCGCCGCGCTGATCTCGATTAGCCAGAACGACTGGCGCGGCCGGTGCGAGTGCGAGAAATGCAAGGCAATCGAGGAGGCCGAAGGGTCGCCCGCCGGTCTGCTTTTGCAGTTTGTCAACAAGGTGGCCCGTGACATCGAAAAGGAATTCCCCGACATCCTGGTCGAGACGTTGGCCTACGATTACACCCGCAAACCGCCCAAGACGGTCCGACCGCGCAAGAACGTCGTCGTCCGGCTCTGTTCGATCGAATGCTCGTTCGCCCAACCACTGGAAAGCGACGCCAACGCCACGTTCCGAGACGATATCCGCAAGTGGTCCAAAATCGCTCCGCAACTTTATGTCTGGGACTACGTGACCAATTTTACGAATTACCTGCTGCCCCATCCCAATCTGCGGGTGCTGGCACCGAACGTTCGGTTTTTCGAGAATCACAACGTCATCGGCCTTTTTGAGCAGGGTGACTATCAAAGCACCATCGGCGATTTTTCCCGAATGCGGGCTTGGGTTCTGGCCCGTCTGATGTGGGACTCCAGTCAAGATCCCAACGCGCTGATCGATGAATTTTTAAACGGCTACTACGGCCCGGCCGGGCCCCATCTCAAAGAATATCTGACCATCCTGAACGATTCGATCGAAGGGACCGACTACCATCTGAGTTGCTTCAATCAGACCACCAAAGCGTTTCTGGACCTCGACACGATCAACCGGGCAACCGAAGCATTTAACCGGGCTGAAAAAGCGGTGGCCGATCAACCGGAACTGGCTCGCCGAATCGATCGAACTCGCATGTCGTTGGACCTGGCCTGGATTCGACGTTGGCACGAACTGCGAGACGAGGCCGACCGGGCGGGAAAACCGTTCCTCGGCCCCGAAGACCCGGAAGCGCTCGTCGAATCGTTCATCGGCCGCGCCCAAAAATTCCAGATCGGCCAATGGCGAGAAGGACGATCCTTCGACGACCTCTACACCGGTTGGCTCCGCCGTGTGGCCCAAAAACCGGCCGCCCCACCGAAACCGTGCGTCGGTCTGCCTAGGGCCGACTGGGTCGACTACAGCAACGCCCGATTGGGAGCCTACCGCCTGGGAACCTGGACCAACTTGGTCGAAGACCCCCAAGCGGCCAATAAGACAGTCGTCTTCATGCCCGGCGACCACAACGAATGGGCCACCAACGCCTTCATCGAATCGGGCGAGCTGACCGGAGGGCCGTGGCGATGTTTCGTCGTCGCGCGGGCCAGTGCAACGGCCACCGACGGCCCGGCCATGAGCATGGGGATCTACGACCACAAGAAAAAGAAGGGGATCACCAGTCGGGGGGTCTCGGTCCAGGAAGCGGCTGGCAAGGACTATAAAACCTTCGACCTGGGCGCCCACGACTTGAGCCAAGGGGCCCAAGTCTGGATCGCTCCCCCCAAAAGGAAGGGGGAAGTCCAAGGCGTCTATGTCGATCGGATCTACTTCATTCGCGAAAAAGGGACGAAATAAGGATCCAACCGACGCCCAGATTGGGTAAATTGGGCGTTTAGGCGAGCTATTGCAGTCCTGGCAAGATGTTAAAGCTTGACAGGTCCCCTTTGGCTGAATACTATCGAAGTTGGGTTGCATCCGGTCTCGACGGCCCCCTTTCCGTCGGGACCAACCCATTTTGGAACAGAGGAATCTCCACGGCCCCCCTATTGGGTCGGCTGATTCCGCTCTCGATCGCCTTTCCCTGAATTTCACAGACGAGCCGATTCTCGATGAACATTTGGAACAAAGTCCTTCTCGGATTGATCTTTGTTGTATCGCTGGCCTTCTTTTACTTTGCCTTGCAAACGCTGAAGGTCCATAAGTACTGGAAAACGTCGGTTCAAAAGCACGAGGCAAAAATCACCCAGTTGCCCGACGAAATCGAACAGCTCAAATACGGCCGAGACGGTCAAAGCGGCCTGAAGGCGGTTCGTACCGAACTGTACAAATACCTGATCGCCCGCAGTCGGGTTTGGCGAGGCTGCAAGCCGGAAAAGGTCATCAATCCGCAGACCGGCGAAGTCCAAATCGCCATCGAAACCGAAGGCCCCCACGGCATCGACAACCGGATGACCCTCTTCGTCTTCGAAGAAACTCCTCAAACCGAAGGGGGCCGCTACTTAGGCGAATTCAAGGTCCAAGCGGTCGCCGAGAAGGGGATCGGCCTGGCCCCGGCGATGCAATTGACCGCTGAACAACTGGCCCGTTTGACGCAGACGCAAGGGACGTTGACCCTCTGCGAGTTGATGCCGGCCGACAGTCACGAACTGATGACCGCCCTCGGGGAAGAAGCGCTCCGCAAGCAGCTTCCACCGTCGGTCGTCGACGAGTACTTAAACGATGGCAAGGAAGGCCAGCTTCGTCAACTCCGCGATTATGACGTCTTACTCAAAGTGTACGATCACAAGCGGGCCGTCTTGACTGAACTCGAAGAGAGCGTCACTCGACAAAAGACGTTCGTCGAGACCTCCCTGGCCGACGCGAAGGTTCAGGTCGATTTTCGCAAGAAGCAAATCGATCAATTCGAGCAGGACTTGAAGCGAATGCACCAAGAGCGGGACGCGGCGCTTGCCTACCAAAAGTCGCTCGAAACCGAGTTGGCCTCACGTCAGGCGAAGATCGACGAGTTGATCAAGAAAAACCGGGCAATGGCGGCGTCGATCGCGAAGATGCAAGAAGAGGCGGCCGCACGATGGAGCCAACAGTTGGCCAGTGAACCGTTGGTAAAAGTAGCCAAGTAAAAGAGAAAAAATAAAACCGTAAAAAGAAGGATTGCGAAGCAATCCTGGTCCAAAAAGTTTTTGAGGGGAGAGTTTGAGAGGGGACCATTTTCAAAATGTCTCCTCTCATTTATTAAAAACAGGTGACGGCGCAGCCGTCACACCTTTTTCTTTGGATAACGGTCAATAACCCGTTTCTATCTCCCAGTTCTGAAAAGCTCAAAAATTCCGCTGAAAAACGAAGCCCGAACGTCAAACGCGTCAAGAAAAAAAGGAGCGACGGACAAAGCCGTCGCCAGTGTTTTTTGGAATGAGGAAAACCATTTTGAAAATAGGTTTTCCTCAAACTCCTTTCCAAAAACTTTTTGGACCAGGATTGCTTCGCAATCCCTCTCTTTGTTTTTTACTGCTTTTCGTTTTGGTATTCTCGTCGGGCTACCCCTGCCGCACCAAGGTACCCGGCGTCCGCCCCCAACGTGGCAAACTCGACACTCAACCGCTCGGGCAAAACCGAGATCGCCCGGCTCCGCGCCTCCTCACGTACCGCGTCCAAAAACCGACGCCCCAACTCGCTCGTCGGGCCGCCGAACGTCATCGCTCCGCCCAAAAGAACCCGGCTCGGATCGACCGTGTGCAGAAGCGACGCGATCCCGACACCTAAGAACCGGGCCGTTCCCAAGACGATCTCAAGCGCCAACGCGTCCCCTTTTTCCGCCTCCTCCGAGACCAGCTTCGGCGAAAGCGTCGCGCCGTCGGCCAACCGGTCCCGGAGCGACGTCTCACGCCCCGCGTCCAGCGCCTCCTGGGTAATCTTCGTCACGGCGGTCGCGCTGGCGTACGCTTCCCAGTGGCCCGGCTTGCCGCAGCCGCAGATCCGCGCGTCGTCACGATAGTCGATCACGATATGGCCCGCCTCACCGCCGCAACTGTTGGCCCCGATCAGGTTGACCCCCTCGATGATGATCCCGCACCCGATCCCCGTGCCGAGAGTCAAGAGGATCAGGCTGTCGACATCCTTGGCCGACCCGATCCAGTACTCGCCATAGGCGGCCGCGTCGGCGTCGTTGACGAACGTTACCGGCAAGTCGCAGTGGTGGGCCACCCGATCGCGAATCGGAAAGAAATTCCAACCCGGCAGATTGGCCGTCAACATCAGCTTCCCGGCCCGCACGTCCATCGGTCCGGCCGACCCGAGTCCGACCCGGGCGATCTCCGATTTCTCCAGTCCCGCTTCGGCAATCGCCCGATCCACCGCCGGGCCCATCCGCCCGGCAGCCGATTCAGGCCCTTTTTCAACCTCGGTCGGGATGCTCAGCCACGAAAGGGTCCGGCCTTGGTTGTCGACCACGCCCATCTTGATGTTCGTTCCACCCAGATCGATCCCGACAAAAAAAGGGCCTTCCGCTTCGCTACGGGGACAAAAGGTTCGCTCGGCTGTCATCGTGGTTGATTATCCTTTTACTTTCAGGCTCGTCGCGAGCCCCGTTTTTCTTTCTTGAATACGCGAAAACCGGTCTACTGGACCGTGTGTCCTTTGAAGCGGACATACTCGGGCAACGTGCCGATCAACGGCCGCAGGTATTCCAGACAGGCGTCGGTCACGAACAGGTTCTCGGCGTCGAGGAACGCTTCCGGCATCGGCTTGGCTTCGACGGCGACCGCCGCAAGCGGCGCGGTGCCCAAGGAACACTGATACGGGTCGGACGACTCGCGAACCAGACTGACCATGACGCCGGTAGTCCCTTCGGCGGCCAGCTCGACCGCCTTTTTGCCGCAGGCGTACGCCTCGTCGATATCCAACTGGCTAGCCCGGTCGGCCGCGCACATGGAAAGCGATTCGCAGATCTGAAACTCGCCACGCCAGCCGAACTCGTCGCTGATCATCCGGTGCAACATCATCGCCGCACTGGTACCGCCCATCGCGCCGAATTCGACGTTGGCGAACTTGTCGGCCGTCTGCGACGCGCTGACCGGTGTCCCGTCGGCGTAACAAACGCCTTCGCCGCAGACGATGCTGCACCAGCCGTAGTTGTCGTAGGCCCGTTTGACGCAGGCGAGGAATTTTTCGCGCTCGAACGGGATCTCGGGCACGAGCACGACGTGCGGCGCGTCGTCTTCGGAAGTCTTGGCCACGGCGGCCGCGGCGGGCAACCAACCGGCCGAACGGCCGACCGTCTGATGGATGACGAACTGGTCAACCTTTTTCATGTCCCGTGCCAACATCCCAGCCTGCTGGACCGACATCGCAACGAACCGGCCGGCGCTGCCGAAACCGGGCGTGTGGTCGGTGCCGAACAGGTCGTTGTCGACCGTCTTCGGAATGCCGACGCCGATCAGCTCGTACCCTTGCTCACGACAATACGCCTCGACCCGGTGGATCGTGTCCATCGTGTCGTTGCCGCCGATCAGGAAATAGTAACGGATGTTGTACTTCTTGAGTTTTTCGAGAATGATCGGAAAATCGCTGTCCTCGAGCTTATGGCGACAACTGCCCAGAGCGCTCGACGGGGTCGTCTTGAGTCCCTCGATCACCGCCGGGTCCTCTTGGCCCAAGTCGATGACGTTCTCCTGCATGAACCCTTCGATGCCGAACCGCATCCCGAAGACCTTTTCGATCGACTCTTCCTTGAGACAGGCCTGAATACACCCGCACAGACTGGCGTTGATCACACTGGTCGGTCCGCCGCTTTGGCCGAGAATGGCGTTTCCTTTGAGCATCGGTTGGTTTCCTTTCGCTATGGTTTTTTTGGTTTGATTCGGTTTGATGACTTGGTGTTATTTCCAAAAGTTGACGAGCTTATTCCTCGTCGAGTCGTCCGGTCCACTGCAACAGATTGCGGAAAAACCGGGCGTACCATCCGCCCACGTCGATGAACCCCGCGGCATCGGCCAGCTCTTGAACGACTCGCGTGTCGCCCCAATCGACCATCCCGCCGACCCAGTGCGGCGCGACGTCGGTCGCCAGCGCCGTCACGCGACCGTGGCCATGGTGGCCGACGACCAAAAGCGGCGTCGACTCCACCGGCTCGAACGTCCAGTCTTCCTTTTCCCGACGGACCGAAAAACGGACCGCGTCCAAAAGGGTTTGACTCTCTTCTTTCGGCGTGAAGGCGTTGAAGCCGCCCACCCCCGGCGGCGTCTCCCACGGCAGCCCGGCAAGGATCGGGTGGTTTTCCTGTTCGTCACGCGGCCGCAGCAGACAGGGTTGGGCGTAATTGCGCCGGTCGTCCTCGTCGGCCATCGCGACCGGCAAAACGTCGACCAGCGGCGAACGATGATATTCGCCCAGCCGCCCGTGGTAACTTTCCCAACCGCCGAACATCGCCAGTCCGGCACCATTACTAACCTCCTCGACGATCCGCTCCAGTTGGCCCGGCTTCCAATTTGCTGCCGGATAGTCGCTGATCACATACAGGCCGTAGTCGGTCGACGCGAACCGTTCGCCCGGGCTCTCGGTGCTCGGCACGTGATCAAACGGCAGCCCGTAATGGGTCATGATCCCGGCCAGATAGACGGCCGCCATCGAAAGGTCGTCGTCGCCCAAATAACAAATTTTTTTCATCGTATCCGCCGTATTCCAAACAACCGCTGAGCATCCCACAAAAACAACGAGAGCCGGTCTTCTCGCCACCGATCAAAAGGCAAAAAGGCCGACTCGAAAACCGTGTTATCAAATTCGGTCTACACGCCAAACAACGATTCGTATTGCTGCGGGTTGTAAAACGAGAACTCGACCTCGCGGATGTACTCGGCCGCGCCGCCCTTACGATGGGCGTCGACGAGGACCTCGATCTGCATCTGACTGGCGTAGGCCCGGATCGCTTCGAGCTTGCGATCCAACATCGCCTCGGGCACTTCGATCCGAAGTTGCGGCGATTCGGGGAAATCGCAATAGGTCGCATACTCGTAGACCTTCGGGACCTCGGCAATCGGTTCGCCCAACTCGGGCCAAATCTGCCCCTGGGCGTGGAACAGGCTGATCTGCATCTCGCTGTTGGTCAGCCGATGGTCCGGGTGCAAGTCGGCGATCGTCGGCAGGATGACCCGCGTCGGCCGGACCTTTCGCAGGATATACGAATAGGCGTTTTGCATCCCGCTGGCCCCGGCGATCTCGGTCGGGTGTCCTTCGGTCCGCAGTTGGCGTCCCTGATGGGCGCTCAGCGCACAATCGGGGAAGTTCATGAAATGAACGTTTTCCTTCGGCAGTCCGAGGATCTCGAACGACTTTTCACACTCGGCCCGACGGACCCGCGAGATGGTCACCCGTTGCTGGGGAACGCAGTAGCCCATCCGGCCGTCGCTGGTGACGACCGCGTGGACTTCGATCCCTTCGGCCAAGGCGGTCTGGAAAAACATCCCGGCCCCGGCGACAATGTCGTCATCGTGCGCCGCGACGAACATCCAGACCTCGCGATCCTCTTTCCACTCGTCGAAAACCTGCGTGATGTCGGGCGTCTTGATCACCTGGTCGTTATGACGCCGATAATAGGTGATTCCGGGGACCATTTTTTCCTTCTCCTCTGATGGACCGCTCATTCGATTTTTAAATTGATTCATCGGTCAAGAAACCGCTTGGCCTGTTGAAAACTAAGGGTAGAATCAATTTTAAATTATGGGTTTGGGTTACATTGCGGGAGCGGCCAACGAGCCGCGGACCACTTCATTCAACCCCGACATTATTGAGCCTTGCATAAGTAGTGATCCGAGGGCTCCCAACGAGGAGCCCGGTTTTTCAGGAAAAAACTGAAACACAAGGGCTCACTGTTTTTGCAAAGACCAAAAAAAGCCTGAAA
The DNA here is from genome assembly GCA_963674475.2 of Thermoguttaceae bacterium. Lineage (GTDB taxonomy): Bacteria > Planctomycetota > Planctomycetia > Pirellulales > Thermoguttaceae > CAXXFQ01. The sequence continues at coordinate 326,450 of CAXXFQ010000009.1, forward strand.
AGGCACTAACCGACGAACTCGTTGCCGATCTTTCGGGCCCGTTCGGGCTTGTCGAGGTCGACCCCGCAGGCGATCCCGACCGAAACCAACACGTTCCAACCGGCCAACAACTGCAAGACCGAATCGTACCCGGCGACGCTGGGAATCTTGATGGTCGGCAAGCTGGTTTCGCGACTGCTGATGGCAATCACCTTCATTCCGACGCCGTCGACCAACGTCTCTTTGAACTTTTCGATCTCTTCTTCGAACGGCTCGACAATCAAGACCACCTCGCCCGGGTTCATCACCTCTTCGATCCCGTGGACGGCGTAGGTCCCTTCGAGGTAATCGCTTTTCTTGCGGGTGATTTCGTTCGTCTTGAGGGTCAGCTCTTCGGCCACCCCGTCATTACGCCCGGCAAAATAGATCATCGGCGCGTCGGCCATCGCTTGGACCAAGTCGGCGTCGAGTTCGGTTTCCAAAACCTCTTTGGCTTTTTCGGCCGCTTCGGCTTGATTCTTCATCAGATCGCTGTGGCAGGCACAACCGGAAACCGCCTTCTCGTACACGCCCAGATAGAACAGGGCCTGTTCGACGACGCTCTTGGTCGCGGCGACCGCGTTTTCCTTGCCGCAGGTCAACACGTAACAGGCGTTCGACACGGAGTCGAGCCGCGTGTTCTCGTTGGCCGTCAGTCCGAACCGACGCCCGTTCCCTTCGGCCGCAAGCTTCGTGAACAACGAGATGAGCTCCTTGGTCTGACCGCTGTTGCTGGCCCCGAGGACGGCCATGTCGCCCAACTGGTACTCGTGGGCCTGACGCGAGCCGTCGGTCATCAACGCGAGCTTCGGCCCGTGGGCGGCCATCTGATAGTACATCAGATTTTTCGCCGGAAAGATTCGACTCGACCCTTCGCCGGTCAGAAGCGCACGGCCGCTTTCCCGCAGTCCGTCGGCCGCCTCGTTTCCTTGATCGAAGTTGAACTCCGCCATGATCTTCGGCGTTTCGAGCATCTCTTGGACGAGGGCAAAATCTTTGTATTTCGGGTCGGTCAGGTTCATCGGATTCCTCAGCTAATACGAAAACGAAAATAAACGGAAAAAGGGGCCCAAGGTCGATGCGAAACTAGACCGGCCCCTTCTATCAGACGTAAAAAGAAAAGGATACCAATTCCAAGCGATCCTGTTAAGGGGTACCATTAGGGGGGTGTGAAAGTGAGGAAAATAGGAAGAGGGAGAATGGGTTGGCGACCCACGGAAGCGGGTTATGATTTCTCGCCTTAACGACCGGGGTAAACCACGACCGGGTTGCTTGGCAAATCGCTTTCGAGAAGGAAGTCGTCCGTTTTCTCACCGGGCGTTGAAAAAGCGGCAATCGGTCCCCCCTTTGCCGATCTGAAAACGGACCGTTCGACCACATCGGGGACAGTGCCCCACATAGGCGGTTCCTTCGCGATTGGAATAGATACGCGCATAGACACCGCAGCAGTCGAATTGCACGCCGATGAACCGGTTTGGTTCAGACCGATTTGTCGAGCCGTTCCCTTCGGAGAGGTCCAGATGTTCGCCAACCATAATCGTGTGTCGTCTTCGAGTGAGGAGGAAAAAATCACACGAGAAAAGAAACCGCGGATTTCGAATCCCAGGATTCCAGTCCCTCCATGATTCTACTAGAAAAATCGTCACGCAACCGCCCACCCATTTCTAAAAAATGGCTTTCTACGTTCATTCGACCGTTTTAGAAGGAGCTCCCAGGGCCGTAGAGGCGGGAAAATAGGCTTACCTTGCCAGAATTAACTCCTGAGAGGGGGGCGCCACAGAGGGGATTCGAGGGGGTTTTACTCTTGCCGTCCGTTGCTGACTTGCTTATAATAAAAACCACTGGAGCAGTTTTCACTTTGCGGTAGCGTCGGACCGGCGTTGGGAAATATCCCATGGCCATGGTAAGTCCGGCCGTGGAAGAGTGTAGTTCCTTTTCCCACTTTTTTAGCGGCAAGGAACTGGCTCTACCTCAAGTGAAAGGTGCTCTAAAACGGGCCGATATGGTTCTTGTCGAGAACTCTTCCGATTTTTGTGAGACAGTCGCCTTTTACATGGACGATAATAAAGGAAGAGGAGAGGCTTTTTGGAAAAAAGATGATTTCCCCCTCAGGCGTCTTGTGTCACTCGGGCAGGCCGGTTTTTTTGCCGCGTGACGTCAAACCATAGGGACGTACGTTTCGTAAAACTTTTCGTCGCGGGCGACGCGGAAACACGATTAGCAAGACCGGACTGAGCTCGACTGGTGGGCTTGCACTATTCCGTTTAAGAGGGTCATAGCGTGTCGCTTTCTGAATTCGATCGTAATTTGTTGGATCGCGTCCTCCAAAATAAACCGCGCGCGTGGGAAGACTTCGTCGATCGGTTCATGGGACTGATTATCCATGTCGTCGACCATTCGGCCCAAGCGAGGAATATCCGCCTCCAGCCTCAAGACCGAGACGACCTCTGCGCCGAAATCTTTCTGACGCTGATCAAAGACGATTATGCCGTCTTGCGACGCTTCCGTCGACTCAGCTCATTGGCCACCTATCTGGCTGTCATCGCGCGGCGTGTTGTCGTCAAACTGCTATTGGACAACGGCAGCTCTTTCGGATCGGGCGTGGAAGGCTATGCCATTCAACGACCGGTGTCCGATACCCAAATGCCGGTCGAACAACGGATCGAAGATCGCGAAGAAGTCGAGCGGCTTCTCGGCATGCTTTCGGGAACCGAAGCTCAAGTGGTTCGCATGTACCACATGGAAGGAAAAAATTATTACGAAATCAGTCTCGCGGTCGGACTGGCCGAAAACAGCATCGGCCCGATGCTCAGCCGCGCGAGAGCCAAGCTGCGTCAACACGTCCAGCAGCCTTAAAGTTTTCGTTTGGCTTTTTCATTTTCCCCATACTTTTTGGTTTCCGAAAAGATTTCCGCCCGTTTTTTTGACTTTCGATGAACGATTCGCTTTTGTTTACCCAGGCGTTTTCCGAAGACGCTCAAGAGATACTCGAACTCCAGCGACTGGCCTATCAGGGCGAGCCGACCGGCGATTTTTCTCGTCTGATTCCGCCCCTACAGGAAATGATCGGGAACGTGCGCGCCGCGATTGAGGATCGGTATGTCTTGAAGGTGGTGGTCGACGGGCGAATTCTCGGCTCGGCCCGAGGGAAACTGGTCGACGGAACCTGCTATATCGAACGGGTGATCGTCCATCCGGGAATGCAAAACCGGGGTCTGGGCAAACGGATGATGGCCCACCTCGAAGCCCAATTCACCGACGCCCGGCGGTTCGAACTGTTTACGGGAAACACGAACCGACGAAATCTCTATTTCTACGCTCAGCTCGGGTACGCCCCGTTCAAGACAGTCCCTCGAACCGGGACGGCACCGCTGGTCTATCTCGAAAAGATCCAGACGCCCAACCTGTGTGAAACCGAACCGGCCGGTCCGGTTGTCGCGACCGAAGAAGTGGCCTAAAGCGGTCGTGTCTTCTAGGCGGATCTTTTTGCTGGCCGTTTTACGCCCTGTTTCACCCTGGTCAAATCTGGGAAAATGGTCTATATAGAAGGGCGTGCTCTGTTGGTGGGAATGGGCCGTTTTTTCGTGTAGAGGTTGCTGAGATTGAATGCCTGTTGAAGAAAGGGAGCTGCGGCTTCGCCTCCGCCTGTTTTTTTGAATGAGGGGAAACATTTTGAAAATTGTTTCCCCTCATGCTCCCCTTCAAAAACTTTTTGGACCTGGATTGCTGCGCAATCCCTCTGATTTTTTTCTTTGTTGTTTTTTCTTTTGGTTTTCCTATGGCTCGCCGTCGACTCCGACCTCAGAAACTCAAACCGAAAAAGACGGGCGACGTCTGGCTCGAATCTTTCGTCGCCTACGCCGCCGGGGAATGCCATCTGGCCGAAAACACGGTGATCGCCTATCGTCGCGACTTGGTCCGGTTCTTTGGCTGGCTCGAAGGACGCCCGGTCCGGTCCCTCTCGATCCAAGACCTGGCCGATTATGCCTCCTGGCTCCATCGACAAAACCTAGCCCCCGCCTCGATCGGCCGTCATCTGGTCTCGCTGAAGGTCTTTTTCCGCTACCTGCAGGTCGAAGGCGTTTTGGACGAGAATCTGGCCGAGTTATTGGGCAGCCAAAAGCTTTGGGAGCGGGTCCCGAAAATTCTCAGCCCCGGCCAAATCGATCGGCTCTTGGCCGCGCCGGCCGGGCGCGATCCACTTTGGCGTCGCGACCGGGCGTTGTTGGAATTGCTGTACGCGACCGGATGCCGCGCGTCGGAGATTTCGGATTTGACGTTGCTCGACACGCATCTGGCCGAAGGGCACTGCGTCTGTCACGGGAAGGGGGACAAGCAGCGGGTCGTCATGCTCGGGTCCCGCGCGATCAGCGCGGTCGAGGAGTATCTCGAAGAAGAACGGCCCAAGTTGGCCGCCCGATCCAAGACGACCCCGTCCTGGGTCCTGCTCTCGTATCGGGGGCGCCGGTTGCGACGCGAACGGATCTGGGAGCTTTTCAAACAGTACGCCCGCCGGGTCGAGATTCCCGAAGAGGTCAGCCCCCACACCCTCCGACACAGTTTTGCAACGCACATGCTCTCCGGCGGCGCCGACCTGCGCCAGGTCCAAGAGATGTTGGGCCACGCCAGCATTCAAACGACTCAGATCTACACCCACGTCGACCCGAGCAAACTAAAAGCGATCCACCAGAAATTTCACCCGAGAGGGTAACAGTAAAGAAAAAAATCATAAACCATTACAAGCGACCAACGGGAGCGTTCAATCAACGGTGCGGAAGCACCGGTCCAAAAAGTTTTTGAGGGGAGAGTTTGAGAGGGGACAATTTTCAAAATGTTTCCCCTCATTTTGAAAAAACAGGCGGAGGCGAAGCCGCAGCTCCTTTTTCTTTCCTTTTTTGAACTAACCGATGGTTTTTAAGTGCCCGGACATCCGGGAAAAATAGGGGCAGACAGAGCATGAACTACAAAAGCAGATGGATCGCATCAGGCGTTTTTATGATCTTGCTTTCGATCTTTTGCATCTTGTTTTTTAGAAAGGACCCCGAAAAAAAGAATCTCATACCCGCCCAAAGTATTTCCACTAACATCGTCATGAGGGCTACCGTCAAAATTGATGGGGAGTGGCAATTAGTTGGAGGTACTTCGGGCAGTGGTAAGGTCTATGGCAAATGGCATAGTGACAATAAAAAGATAGGCAGGCTTTCGGTTCCGGCATGTACTGACCGTATTTTTGATTTGGGATATTTAACTACCTCACCGCGCATGCCTTTTGACGCCTATGCTTATTTTAGAGAACTCTATTGGTTGAAAATACAGCGAATAATGCTCGAACGGGATGAATTGCCAATCGAAGTAATGGATGCGTTAGGAATGCTAGAGCAAATCAAGACGCTTGAATTCTATTGGAATTTCTCTGACCCGCCACCCAATCCGAACATGGAAGATATTGCCAAGATGCCCAATCTGGAAAGACTGGATTTGGGATGGTGCATTTACACCAAGGAGCTAACTCCGCTGGCAAAACTGAAGAAGCTACAATCCCTAGTCCTTCCTAGAGGAATAACCGATGCACAACTTGAAAAATTACTAGTGACTGGAGTTCTTTCAGGTTTGCGCGAATTGACATGCCATTCAGATGATCGTAAGCCTGAATTGAAAAATCTTAGCTTTCTTTTGGAGATGCCATATTTAGAATCGTTTAAGAGGGGTACTATCCATGAATCAGAAATACCTATCTTGCAGCAAATTGCAACACTAAAAACATTGACATGCGGGAGCGACGGCCTAGAAGATCTTCACTTTTTGGAAAAAATGCCCCAACTTGAAAATCTCAACATCTCCGTAAAGAAGACGGATCTTAAGCCTCTCACAAAATTACCCCATTTAGAAGTTTTGCGATTAGGACTACAATTCGCCAGAGGGATCGACATTTCTCCTCTCTTTGCCATCAACACCCAAAAAGGGTGGAGAAGCTTTTTCAGAAGAAATTGGGTTCGGATTGAACTCTGGAACTATGATGCTTCAAACTATGATTTTTCCAACAAGGAGTTATGCGGATTTCGATTTCACAATTGCAATTTCACCAATGCGAACTTTGAAAATACCGTCATTACTGGAGTACATTTTTTCAAAAACATCTCTTCACATTACGATCCCATATCGACCTACAATAATCGTTTTCTTCCCACTGGAGAAAAGGCTTATGGCCTAACCCTTGACCAGATCAAATCGACGTGGAACTACAAGCACAACCGCATGGAGGGAATCGTCTTGCCGGAGAGGATTGCCAAAGCGCTCGCGGCTGAAAAGTCGGCGAGAGAAGCGGGCAACAAGGCATTGCCGTGAACGACCTCTCAAGCGACCGTTTTATACCCGGCCCCTTTTGCTCGGGCTCTACCTGAGAGCGATCCAGTCGAAGCCGAAATCGAAGCCGACGGCCGAATGGGTCAACGCGCCGACACTGATTCGATCGACCCCCGACTGGGCGATTCCTCGCACCGTTTCGAGATTCACGCCGCCGGAGGCCTCCAGGTCGACTTCCGTGTTGACCGCGTCGCGACGTCGGACCGCCTCGGCCAATGTCTCGGGCGTCATATTGTCCAACAACACGATATCCGGCCCGGTGGGCAACACCTCGTCAAGCTGGTCGAGCGTGTCGACCTCGATCTCGACGATCACCTCGGCCCGCTGGGATTGGGGGACGTGCGTCTCGATGAACCGCCGCCCCAGTTCGACCGCCTCGCCGGGTCGGTAGGCGTGCGTCCCCGCAGACTGGGCCGTCTCGGCACCGAAGGCCAGGTGGTTGTCTTTGATAAGAATCGCCTCGTACAACCCGGTCCGATGGTTCGTTCCGCCGCCGAGCCGAACCGCGTACTTTTCGAGCCGTCGCCAACCGGGGGTCGTTTTGCGTGTGTCGTAAATGCGGGCCTTGGTTCCTCGGATCGCGGCGACGTACTCGGCCGTCAGTGTCGCGACGCCGGAGAGCCGTCCGAGAAAATTGAGGATCGTCCGCTCGGCGGTCAAGAGTCCGTCAGCCGGACCTTCGAGAATCCCGACCCGCGCGCCCGGTTCAACCGACGCGCCGTCGTCACATTCGGCCGTCCAGACCAACCGAGAATCGAAAAACTCGGCCGTCGCGGCGACCGCGGCCAGTCCGGCGGCGACCCCTTTCTGTCGCGACGCGATCGCCACTCGTCCAATCGCCCCCGAAGGGATCAGGGCTCGGGTTGTCAGGTCGCCCGCGTCGCCCAGGTCTTCGGCCGCCGCAATCTTCAAAATCGCGTGCCAATCGGCTTCCAACGATTCATTCCAGTCGATTTGTCGGAATTCTTTTTTCAAGATGACTCCCCCCGTCGAATAGTACGAGTGTACGATTTTGGACCAATTTTTTTTCCAGACAAAAGGATAAAGCAACCCGATGGCCAAGACAACCGGCTATATCCCAACGGGGGGGTGTTTTTGAAGGGGGACCTCTGAGGAGCCGATTCGCGTTACCTAAAAAAGGGGGGTACTCTGGTTTTCCCCTCCTTTTCGAACGGAATCGCCACAGGTACAATGGCTGTTTGGTCCTCGGACAGAATGCGTCCCTTGGGTGGACGGTAAAAAAAGAGTGAAAACAAAACAGTCTTTTCGAATTCGGATTGAAAATAACGGGAGTGGAAGCGGATGAAGATTTTGGTAGTCGGAGGCGGTGGTCGAGAGCATGCCCTGGCCTGGAAATTGGCACAGAGCCGTCGGGCCGACAAGGTGTTTGTCGCGCCGGGCAACGCCGGAACGGCCGCCGACGAGGGGATTGAAAACGTCCCGATTGCCGATTCCAATATCCCGAAACTGATCCAATTCGCCAAGGAAAAAAAGATCGGTCTGACCGTCGTCGGGCCCGAGGCCCCGTTGGCCGCCGGGATCGTCGACCAGTTCGAAGCGGCCGGGTTGAAGGTTTTTGGCCCCAGCCGGGCGGCCGCCGAGTTGGAAGCCAGCAAGGTTTTTTGCAAAGATCTACTCCGCTCCGCCGCGATTCCAACGGCCGACTATCGGAAATTTGTCAATCCGGCCACGGCGATCGAATATCTCGAAGAACGCAACGAAGGACGCCTGGTTGTCAAAGCGGACGGTCTGGCAGCCGGAAAAGGGGTTATCGTCTGCGCCAATCGGACCGAGGCGATCAAAGCGGTCCGGCTGATTGCCCAAGAGAAGGCGTTCGGCGAGGCCGGAAACCGGTTGATTATCGAAGAGTGTCTCGAAGGGCAGGAGGCCAGTGTCTTGGCGGTCACCGACGGGCGGACGATCGTCACGCTCCAACCGGCCCAGGACCACAAACCGGCCTATGACGGCGACACCGGCCCGAACACGGGCGGCATGGGCGCCTACTGTCCGGCCCCGCTGGTTGACGACAAGATGCTCCACTGGGTCGAAGAACACGTGCTGGTTCCAACCATCCATGCGATGAACAAAATGGGCCGCCCGTTCAAGGGAATTCTCTATGCCGGACTGATGATCACCAACCAAGGACCCAAGGTCCTCGAATACAACGTTCGCTTTGGCGACCCGGAATGCCAGCCCCTGTTGTTTCGACTCAAAACCGATCTGGTCGACGTCCTCGAAGCGGCCGCCGATGGGCGTCTTGACTCGATCGACCCGCTCCAATGGGACGAACGACCGGCCGTTTGTGTCGTCATGGCCAGCGAAGGATACCCGGGCGATTACGAAAAAGGTTGGTTTATTCGCGGGTTGGACGAGGCGGCCCAATTGGAAGACGTGAAAGTTTTCCACGCCGGGACCAAGCTCGACGATCAGGGTCGAACGGTCACCGCCGGAGGCCGGGTCCTCGGGGTCACGGCCATGGGCGGTTCGATCGCCCGCGCGAAACTCCAGGCCTATACGGCCGTGAAGACCATACGATGGGACGGCGGCTGGTGTCGGACCGATATTTCCGACAAAGCGCTGGAAATCGACCAGTGCCCGGAAAAACCGGAACCCGTAAAACCGCTTCCGAAAGAACCCCGTTCTCGACGAATTTTGTAATTCACCCCCCCTTTTGGCGTTTATCGATCCAACCGCCTGAATGAGCTAGCTTTGCTTGGCGGTTTTCGGCGAAAAGAAGCCTTTTGGATCGATAAGAAGAGGGGGCAAGAGCCGGCTCTTCTTCGAGGGGGGGTACAAGCCACCTCGACAATCCGGTATATCTATATTTGGAAAAACGCTTGCGAGCCGTAAGCGTCATGAAGGAGATTTATATGACTAATTTTGAAATATTGCGAAAATACGTCGACGCTGCCGACGTGAGCGACGCCACCATCGAAAAGGTCGCCGAATTCAGCCAGATCCGAAAGTTCGCGGCGGGCGAAACGCTCGTACGCGGAAACCGACCGGCCGATTCCCTTTTCATCGTCGTCGAGGGCCAGGTCGACATCCAAGTCCTCCTGAAAACCGGCAAGCGACAAACGTTCGACACGCTGGCCCCGGGCGATTTTCTCAACTGGGCCGCACTGGTCAAGCCGTACACGACCAATTTGATCGGCGTCTGTCGGGCTGAAACAAAGATGTTGGCGATCAACGCCGAAAAATTGCGGGCGCTGTGTGAAGAGGACACCCTGTTCGGTTATCGACTGGTCAGCCAGATGGCCCGCGTGATTCGTCGACGGCTGCAAGCGTCACGAAAACAGGTAGTCGACCTCGACGCATAAAGAACCAAAAAAAGCGGTTTGAGGAAAATCCATTTTCAAAACGGCTTTCCTCGTCCCGAAAATTCGGGCAACAGCCACGGCCGTCGCTCCTTTTTTCTTTCGTCTGACTATCCCATTTCCCTTTTTCTCTCTCGATGAACGAACCGCTCCAACCTGATCAGACCGCCGAAGAAGAACGTTTACCCCGCTGGCTGAAGCGCAAAATCCCCAAAGGCGGGCTGGGCAAAACCGATCGGATTCTTGAGGAACAGGGACTTGAAACGGTCTGTCATCATGCGCGCTGTCCCAATCGGATGGAATGTTTTTCGAAGCGGACAGCCACCTTTTTGATCCTCGGCGACACGTGTACCCGCTCGTGCGCGTTTTGCAGTATCAACAAGGGACTGCCCGGCCCGATTGACCCGGACGAGCCGTATCGAGTGGCCCGCGCGGTCGAAAAACTGGGGCTCCGGCACGCCGTAATCACCGCAGTCACCCGCGACGACCTGCCCGACGGGGGCGCCGACCATTTTCGTCGGACGGTCCTCGCCGTTCGGAAGCGAACCGGCGCGACGGTCGAAGTGCTGCCATCCGATTTTGGCGGCAGTCTCGAAGCGGTCGACCGGCTCCTGGCCGCGCGGCCGGAAGTGTACGCCTACAACGCCGAAACGATTCCCAGGCTCTACCGTCCGGTCCGCGGAGTCCGGCCCCAATTTACTGAAACGCTGGCAATCTTCCGCCATCTCAAGAAAAACGCCCCTTCGATCCCGACCAAGACCGGGCTGATCCTTGGTCTGGGCGAGACGACCGACGAGCTGTTGGACTGGCTGGCCGAACTTCGCGAGGCGGGCGCACGCTGGCTGACGTTGGGCCAATATCTGCGTCCGTCGGCGGCCCAGATGAAAGTCGTTCGCTACGTCCCGCCGGAAGAATTCGACCGGCTCAAAGAGCAGGCCCTGGCGATCGGCTTCGAACAGGTGGCCGCCGGACCGTTCGTCCGAAGCAGCTACCACGCGGCCGAATTTTTGGCCGGAGAAACCGATTGTGACGGCTGATTCTAACCGCCCCTAAGACAACCGGCTTCTCACTTTTTTTCGCCGGACAGACCGGCCTCGAGTAACCGACCCAACGCGCGTGTCATCGCCGGTTCGTAACGGTCGGTATCATGAACCTGAAGGATAAATCGGTCCTTCGCATTCGGATCAAACCGCCATACGGTCCGGCTCTGGGCGTCACATTCGACGGCAATCGGCTCGAACGAGAAAACCGGCTTGAGACGCGGATCGGCTTCCCTTTTGGCAAGATCGGCCGTCCGACCGTCGGCCAAAACGGTCCGACCCACCATGTGAAACATCCCGGCCGTGCACCACATGTTGCGACTCTGCTTGGACTCGGATTCCAAAAGGGCCGCGTCAACTGGACCGAAAAGGTCGGCCCACCAACCGGCTGTCGAAGTAGAGGATTCCTTTCTTTGCCCATCACGGAACATCGAAAGAAAATAATTCTGCGCCGGTCGGTCCAATCGCATGAGTATTTCCCCTTGAGTGAAACGGTAAAACGATCCGTTTCGCGCGACGTGAAACTGGCCCGAGGTCAAATCCTCGAAACAGGGCAACCAGTAGATCGGCACCGGCAGATCGAACACCGCCCGATACGCCTCCGGATCGATCGCCACGTTCCATTCGAGCGGTTCCTGTCGCTTGAGATCCTGCGTTCCCAATCCGGCATTGAGATAGACGGCCGCGCATTTCCGTTTGAAAAGTTCCGGCTCCAGACGGGCCAACGCGATCAGATCGCGACACCAACCGGTCACCGTGATCACGACCGGTCGGTCGGAACGACGCAAGATCTCGGCAATCGCCCGAATTCCGCCCAACGCCGGATCGTTCCGATGAGCGTCAAGCCGTGAAAGCGGAATCGAAGCGGGCACGCCGACCGCCACCGGCACGGCCGCGCCGACGATCGCGCCGAGTTGGCCGATCGCTTGAACGTCAGGGTCTTTCTTCCATTTCGGTCGGGGGCAGTCGATCAGAACCGCCTTGAGATCGACCCGACCCAATCGCATCAGGGCAAATTGGCCGGCCAAGTCCCAATGGTCGTCCGGATCGGTATGCGGCCGAAAAAGATCGGTCACGTGGACCACCGGCACGCGTATCGGTTGCTCTTCAGCCAAGGCCGACCCGAGCCATACGCCGAATCCAATCAGACCCGTGATCCCCAAAACGCAAAAACGGACCATTTTTTCTAGATCCCCCCAAAAAATCGATTGAGGAAGGTTGCGAGACGTGCACCCCCTAGACAGGGGATGTCTACTTCTTTCGCAAGAGGTTGACCACTGCCGGAGCATAGACCCGGGTATCCCCCTCGGCCGTCAGCGGCCAATCACGAAATTCGAACCGGTCGTCCGCCTCGACCACCATGACACTCTCCGGAGGGGCCTGCTCCCAAATCTGTTCGATCAGCTCGAGCATCTGAGCGGTTCGCTCGATAAAAAAGTCATAGGGAGGGCAAACAAACACGACCCAGGGGGTCTCGGGCAAACTTGGCCCCCGCTTGAACCAGAGAAACGTATCCGCCTCGACGACTTCGCATATCGACGTAAGTTCAAGCGCCGCAACGTTTTTCTGAAGAACATGGGCCGTCGGGTGATGACGTTCGACAAACGTGGCGCCGACCGCGCCGCGACTGATCGCCTCGAGGCCGATCGCCCCGGTCCCGCCGAAAAGGTCCACGGCATACTTCCCTTTGACCGCCGGTCCGACTAGATTGAACACCGCCTCACGCGTTCGGTCTTTCATCGGTCGAACCCGCCGGTCGCCCCCGTATTGGAGCTTGCTGCCCCGCAGACGGCCGCCGATAATCCGTAATCCAACACTTTTGACCCGGACAGGCCGCTCATTTTTTGGGCGTCCATCATTCAAAACGGGTCGGCGTCGGCGTCGGTGAGTGGGCATAAGGCGGCGGATGGTGGCTCGGAAAGGGAAAAAAGAGGAACTCTTTCAAAAAAACGGACAAAAGATCCTCATTTTTTTTGAGGAAAAAACGCCTCTTGTTACAATGGATTATAGCGTATTTCACTTAAGTGTAGTGGGTTCCTTGCAACCAATAGGAAAATGGAAAAATTAAAAATCCATTCCACCTCAAACACTTAGGCGACCAGGGGATCTTTCCCCGGTGTCCAGTGAAACGCTACACCTATAAAAACTGCGGTAAAAGACCATCCTTGGAATATACCACAGCCCCCTACTCAAAGGCAGGCGGGGCAGGGAATCTCGTGTTGAAAAAAATGCCTTGAAACGAATCGGTCAAGCGGGTTCTACCTGTCGGACCCAAGGGGGGGCAAAATGGGCAATTCGCAAAACACCCCCGGATAGGGTGTTGACCATACGGTATCCTCGACTTAGAGTAAAGATTTGGACCTTTTGGGGGACAACCTTTCGTTTGGAAAGCCAAACGTCACTTGACCTCCGAAACGAAGGGGAGCCCTACCGGCGACCAAATAAACTATGTTGTCAAAACGGATTATCCCGTGTCTCGACGTCAATCGAGGCCGGGTGGTAAAAGGAACCAATTTTCTCAACCTACGGGACGCGGGCGACCCGGTCGAGGTGGCCCGCCGGTATGAGAAAGAGGGAGCCGATGAACTGGTCTTCCTCGACATCACGGCCAGCCACGAAGGACGGGATATCATGCTCGATATCGTCCGACGAACGGCCGAGGTGATTTTCATGCCGTTGACCGTCGGCGGAGGAATCCGCAACCTGGACGATATCCGGGCCCTGTTGAACGCCGGAACCGACAAGGTGTCGATCAATTCGGCCGCCTGTCGCAACCCGGAATTGGTGCGCGACGCCGCCCGACGGTTCGGAAGTCAGTGTATCGTCGTCAACATCGACCCGAAACGGGTCATGCGGGACGGTCGAGAATTTTGGGAAGTGCATATCAATGGAGGCCGGATCGGCACCGGCCTGGAGGCAGTCGAGTGGGCCCGAGAGGTCGAAGCGCTCGGCGCGGGCGAGATCGTCCTGACCTCGATGGACGCCGACGGGACCAAGGACGGTTACGATTTGGAAATTACCCGCGCCGTCGCCGACGCGGTCACCATCCCGGTGGTGGCCAGTGGAGGGGCCGGATCGCCCGACCATTTGGCCGATGCGATTCTGTTGGGCGGCGCCGAGGCGGCACTGGCCGCGAGTATTTTCCATTATGGAGAATACACGATTCAACAAACGAAAGAAATCATGCGACAGCGGGGCGTTCCGGTTCGTTTATGAACGACCGTGGGTCGACTTTCCAAGAGGTATACCGGAAGTCGTCCATCCGCCACCGCAGAGCAAACAGCCGAGTCGGCCCGTTCCACTCGACAAAAAATCGGAAGAAAAAAACCGACGCGCTGCCAAAGCGGCTTTCCTGAACCGGGTTGGCAACAACCGGGGTTGATAACCGCCACAGGGTTGGCAGTTCGTTTGTTTCGAGGTGAAGGCTATCTCCAGGAACGAGGTGGCTTACGAGAATGGAAAAGTGAAGGCCCTTTTTTTCTTGAATAAAAGGAAACTTTTTCCTTCTTTTGTGGAGTAAACCTTTGTTTTACAGAGGTTACCTGAACAGAGAAAAATTCCGCTTGGCAGTCCAGGGATAATTCGGTCATGTCCATTTCATCTATTGTTTCCGCTTCCTCTTCGGGGCCCGAATCTTCGATGACGCAATTGTCTCATGAAGGAGACAAAGCGCGTTTTGCCGAGAAGAATAAACCGATGGAAGTCGACAAGCTTTTCCGCGCGTTGGTCAAACTGGAGGGGAGCGACCTCCACTTGAAAGTCGGGCAACCGCCCTTCGTTCGCGTGACCGGCGCATTGCGTCCATTGAATCGCGGCCCGATCAGCAACGACGAGATGGTCCGGCTCATCTTCCCGATGTTCAACGAACGGACGCGGCGCATCTTCGACGAAGACGGCGGGGCCGACTTCGCCCATTCGCTTCAGGTCGACGGCAAAGCGTGGCGTTTTCGTGTCAATGTCTTGACGCAAATGGACCACATCGGCCTGGTCGCCCGACGGGTGAACAACTGGATCCCGGACTTCGAAGGGCTCTTCCTGCCGCCCGGGTTGGAAACCTTGTGCAAGTTCCATCAGGGTATGGTTCTGTTGGCCGGGGTCACCGGTTCGGGAAAAAGTACCACGATCGCGGCCATGCTCAACTGGATCAACCGCAACTACCCCAAACATATTCTCACCCTTGAAGACCCGATTGAATTCACCTTTGCCGACGAAAAAAGTCTCGTCAATCAACGTGAAATCGGAATGGACGTCAAGGACTTCATCACCGGGATGAAACACGCCGTCCGAGAAGACCCGGACGTGATGTTGGTTGGGGAAATGCGTGACCGGGAAACGTTCGAAACGGCCATTCAAGCGGCCGAAACGGGCCACTTGGTCTTCGGGACGATCCACGCGTCAACTTCGTCGAGTACGATCGGTCGTATCCTCGACCTGTTTCCCCAAGAGATGCACTCCGCGCTGCGAAGCGCGCTGGCGTTCAACATGAAAGCGATTATCGCCCAAAAGCTCCTGCCTTCCATTAAAGAAGGGGTGCCGCGGGTGCCGACTGTCGAGATCATGACATTCAACCCGACAGTCCGGAAGCTGGTTCTGGAGGGGAATGACGAAAAGCTTCCCGATGCGATCCGCCTCGGTGCGGAAGAAGGGATGCAAGACTTCACCATGAGTTTACATAGCTTGGTCGAAGGCGACTTGATCGATCGACCCACGGCGTTCGAAGTGGCGCCGAACCCTGACGCACTCAAGATGGCACTAAAAGGTATCTCCGTCGCAGACTCCGGAATGCTCTAATGGCAAAATTTTTCTCTCGCGTATGTTTCATTTCTCTTATTCTCCTTTTTGTCGCGGTCGGTTTTACTCAAACCGCCGCTGCGCAAACGCCGTCGCCGAGCATCGCTCCGATGGTGTCCAGCAGCATCGCGCAAGCAGGAGCGGAGCCGTTTACGCGCGGTTCCGGATTTTATTACAACATCTTCAAGATCGCCGGGTCTTGGCTCTTGTTCCTGCTTTGGGTCAAAACGACCGAGTGGGTCAACAACGATTGCCAGGAATACAAGCTTGAAATCAAACGTTGGAACCCGATCGTTTTCGGTTCCTTCTTGGGATTTTTCATCCTAAGTTGGGTGTTGCCCTGGTTCTGGCTCAGCTTCCCCCTATTGATCTTGGCCTATTTGATCCCGTTGACCCTGTTCATCGTCTATCGCAACCAAAAGGTTCCGAACGAAGAAAAGGTCCTCACGCGAGCCCACATCCGATTTCTCTTGGCCACGTCCCTGTCGAAAGTCGGCATGAAGGTCGAGGCCGAGAAAAAAGCGGCCTGGGAAAAGGGGCCTCCGATCGAATTGCTGGGCGAGGGTGGCGAAACCGAGCGTGACGATCGGGCCCATCACTTGGCCGCGCGCCAGCTGCCGGCCTTCAACGGTGCCCGCGGCATTTTGACCGAAGCGCTCAGTCGTCGAGGCGACGCGATCATGCTCGAGTACGGGAAAGAATCGGTCGTGATTCGCTACATGATCGACGGCGTTTGGCATAACGACGAACCGCAAGACCGTGAAACGTACGATCCGATCCTGGTCGTTTTCAAAACCCTCTGCGGGCTCAATCCGAAGGAGCGTCGCGCCAAGCAAAATGGCAAGTTCGGCATCAAATACGATCGAAACCAATACCACGCTTCGTTTATTTCTCAAGGGGTTTCCACCGGCGAACGGGTGGTCATCCAGTTCGACTGTACCAAGGTCCGCTTCGAGTCGTTGGCCGATTTGGGCATGCGGGAAAAGATGCAGGAAGCGATCCTCGGCCAACTCGGCGAGAGGACCGGATTGGTCCTTTTCTCGGGGATGCCTGCTTCCGGACTTCGCAGCAGCACAAGCGTCCTCCTACAAAAAACCGACCGTTTCACCCGAGAATTTTTAGCGATCGAAGACGCCAATCGGCCTTACGAACCGGTTGAGAATATCGGTGTCAGGAGCTACCGACAAGGTGAAAACGTTCCGGAAGAAGAACAACTGGACAAAGTCTTGATCAAGACACTCCGGATGATGCCGGACGTGATCGTGATGCGAGACTTGCTCAATGGCGAACTGGTCGACACGCTCTGTGACGACGCCATTTCCAATGAGCATCTGATCGTCAGCACGATGCGAGCCAAGGACGCCGCGGAAGCGATTTTGCGCGTCTTGGCGCTGAACGCGACGCCGAAAAAACTGGCCAAGACGTTGACGGCCGTTTTGAACCAGCGTCTGATCCGCAAGCTTTGCGACGAATGCAAAGAAGCGTACGCCCCCACGCCCCAGGTGCTCAAACAGTTGGGCATCCCGGTCGGTCGGGTTCAGGCCTTTTATCGGCCGCCGCAAGAGCCGGAAAAAATCTGTCCGAAATGCAACGGCGTCGGGTACTACGGTCGAACGGCCATTTTTGAACTGATGTTGATGAACGACGAAATTCGCACGCTGATTGCCGAAAGTGCCAAAACGGAACTGATTCGACGGGCCGCGCGAAAAGCCGGAATCCACAACCTTCAGTCGGAAGGGCTCGTCCTGGTGGCGAAGGGAATTACCTCGCTGCCCGAATTAATGCGGGTCATGAAGCAATAATCCATAAACGTCAGGTTTTTAAAGGCGAGTTTTTCGCTTTCTTCGATTAAAAAAACGGGTTCGAAACCACCATGTCGATCATTTTCACGATACTGCTTTTGGTTCTTTTTATCGCCGTCGTTGCAAGCCTTTACACCGAAGGAATGTGGGGGAATGCGATCAGCCTGATCAACATGGTCACGGCGGGCCTCTTGGCCACGAACTTCTACGAACCGACCGCCAAGTTTTTAGAAGGAACCCTTGGGCTGTTCAAGTCGTACACCTTTGTGATGGACTTTCTTTCCTTATGGTTGGTTTTTTCCCTTTCCTTCTTACTTCTCCGCACCTTGACCGACAAGGTTTCCCGGGTGAAGGTCCGTTTCGTGGATATGGCGGACAAGATCGGCAGTGTGGTTTTCGCCTGTCTGGTCGGTTGGGTCTTCCTCGGATTTACCCTTTTCACCCTTCACACCGCGCCCCTTTCGAAGAGTTTCATGTTTGGCGGCTTCAGTGCCGATAAGCCGATGGTGTTCGGGCTGGCTCCCGACCGGTCTTGGATCTCGTTTGCCCGGTCCGCGTCGAAATTCGCTTACTCCCGATCGACGCCGGTGAAGTTCGATCCGCACGGAAAGTTTCAAACCAAATACGCGACCCGTCGGGCCGATCTCGAGGCGAACATGGGCGAAAATGAGAGTTTGAGCATTGACTAACGGCCTGTTTTTCAACCGGCTGCGAACGGCGGCCCGGGTCGTCGGCTTTCAGTAACGCCTCCGGTGGTTTTGCTCGAACCACGACGCTCTTTTTTCAGAAAAGATCATGACCGAAAAAAGTCAAACGGATTCTTCTTTCTCCGAAGATTCGACGTCCGACTTCCAATCGTATCACGCGATGAGCTCTCTGGCAGTCGCCTGTCTGGTGGTGGGATTGCTTTCCCCAATCGCGATCTGGGGGCCCCCGTTGTGGTTCGTTCCCGTGGTCGGAATACTGCTCGGGGCCCGGGCCTGGTATCGTATCTCGAAAGACCCCGGCCTCGGCGGACGAAAGACGGCCGTTTTCGGCATCGCTTTGGCGTTGTTTTTTGGCTCACTCGGTGTTGCCGATCATCTGACGTACTACTGGGCCCTCGAACGCCAGGCACGCGAAGTCGCCGCGACCTGGTTCGATTTCGTGACACACGATCAGGTCCCATTGGCGCACCAACTGACCCTGAGGCCGAACGAACGCGCGGGCGCCGGTATCGATCCGATGGCCATGTACCGAAAAAAAGAAAATCGGGAGGCACTCCAAAGCTGGACTGAAACACCGACGATCGAACGCCTGCAAGAGTGGGCCAATCAGGCCCATATGGAATTTCTCGCCAATGAGGCCCTTTACGGCTTGCGAGGCAAGGAACAGCTTGATCTTCTTTTCCGGGTCACGAAAAAACCGGCCAAGTCGCCATCCGAAACTGACGAACGGTCCTCTTTTCAAATCCGACTGGGGCTCCGCCGGGCGGGGCTCCATCGGGCCGATCAGGTCGACTGGTTCCTCGCTTCAATCAAAAGTGATTTGGAAGAGGCTTCAGAACCGTCTTCTGAAAAAAACGCTCCTTAGAGCGACTTTCAAAACCGGCCCTCTTCTTGTTTGCCGGATTATTCCGCCGGTTCTTTCCGCCGGATTCGGCTCTCCGCCAAAAAGCTGGCCGATGCGCCGTCCGCCTACCTCCCCCCCATCCCTTCCGGAGAGGCACGAGCTTCTTCTCAAAAAAACCGTTCAAGGCGGATCACGACACAATCAGACCTTGGCCTCTTTTCACTAACCGTCAAGGTCGCCCTGAATGAGCGGTAAAGTCAACCCAGCCTCTCTATAGATTCGCTCTTTTCGCTATCTTTACCAAGCCGAGAGACCCGAATTGTCCGATTAATACGACTAGGCTTTGTCCGGGAAATCGCTTCCGGTTTGCGCGGTCGATTTTTTCCGACCTGACTGAAATGGGATTTATCGGAGACCGTCTCTGGCAGCTTGTTGCAAAACAGGCTGCCAAGGAAAACAGGCGGTTTCCCACAGAATCGGTGATTTGAAAAATTGCCGATTATGCGAGGCTTGCGGCCACGTGATGTCGCAATTGCCGAGATTAAAAAAGGCCCGGACGGCCTTTTTCAACGGACTGCTGGGACCGGTTGCAGAAAAAACAGGCAATGGACAGGTCCTTTTTCTACGGAGAGAAAAACCATGGTGCGTCAATCCGTTTGGCTTCTTCTGTTCGGGGCAACCTGGGCGGGAGTCCTTTTCCTGGAAACCCCGACCTTCGGCGAATCGTCCGCCCGGTCCGAAAGGTCCGCCCGGATTGAACAGTGGACCCCGGTCCGCACCCTCGAACCGGGACGACTGCTCCGATCGCCCAAGGTGACGTCGGCTCAGACAAATCTGGGCCAGGCGACCATCAACCGGCCGGTTCCGGTCGTCTCGTCGGTCGCGGTGGCCGATGGCGGTCGACGCTGGATCACTTGTGGCGACGACCATCTGATTCGAATCTGGGACGCCGAGAACGGGGTCCTCGTCAACCGGCTGTCCGGTCATGCCGACTGGGTCCGGGCGATGGTGATGACGCACGACGGGACCCGACTGGCCACGGCCGGAGATGACGGACGGGTAAGGCTTTGGGACGTCGCGACGGGCCGATTGCTCTTTACCGTTTTGACCCAAAAAGAGGGGACGATCACCTCGTTGGCTTTCCGCTTGGACGATCGGGTCCTGGTTGCCGCCGGGTTCAATAAGGCCAAGGCGCTTTGGTGGATCGACCTCGACCAGAAAAAAGTGGTCCGCACGCTGTCGGCCCCATCGGTCGATATGCGGACGGTCCGTTTTTCGCCCGACCAATCGACCCTGGCCGCCGCCGGACGCACGGGAATCGTCCGCGTGTGGAAAACCGACGACTTGGACCATCCGGTCGATCTGACCGGGGTTCGTCGACGGGTTCGCGCGCTGGCTTTTTCGGCCGATTCCTCGATGCTGGCCGCCGCCGGAGACGCGGGAGAGATCGTTATCTGGAATAGCAAAACGAGAAAACCGATCGCCCAGCTCCCGAAACGGCCCGGACGGGTTCTCGCATTGACCTTCTGCGGTAAAAACCATTCCTATCTGGCCGCCGGAGGAAGCGACAACCTGATCCGCCTTTGGGATATTCAAACCAAGCGTGAGGTGGCCCAGTTGGTCGGGCATCGCGGCTCGATCACCTCGTTGAGTTGGAATCCGGAAGACCGAACCCTGGTCTCGGGCAGTTTCGACACGACGGTCCGCCAGTGGACGTTCGAAGGGAATCTGAACGACCCCGTTTCCGAAAAAACAAAAACCGACTCACCCCAGACCGCGGTCCGCGTGATCAAGGGGCAAGTCGAAACCAAATAAGCCGATTTTTTTCAGCCCGGACGGCACCGACTATCGCCACCCCGAAGAAAAAAGGGGGAAACCGTCCGGCGCTTCATTCAAACAGGGAGGTTTGACTGTGGGACTGTTCCACTTACGTCGAAATAGCAAGGCCGCCACCAGAGCCAAACGAAACGCACCCAAAAAGACCACCACCGGTTTCCGAGGTGGTTTTGAAGAATGCGAACCGCGACTCTTACTGGCCGCCGATATCAACCCGCTTCAGGTCGGTGCCGTCTATCTCGAAGACGCCGGCGGCGAGGACCTCGTTGGCGATCGGTTCCATGTGACCTTCGACGGGGGCGTCGAGGGGACGCAACTGACCCAGTTGATCATCGACACCGACAAAAACGAAAACGGCACGATCGACATCGGCGACTGTCTTTTTGACACTCAAAGCGCGACGCCCGGCGCGTACGGGGCGTTCCCGTTTACGATCGTCGAGCAATCGGGAATCGACGGGATTTCGGTTTCGGTCGTCGACGGCGGCTCAACCCTGATCCTGACCTTCGACGGGTTCGACGCCGGGGACAAACTGGTCTTCGACATCGACGTCGACGAACAGGTCTACTCCGGCCCCAGCCCGGTGGCCGAGGGGATCGAGTTCGAAGGGTCGATCTTCACGACCACCTTCCAGGCCGATCATTTTTACTCTGCCCAGGTCGAAACCCGCTTCTACGATGTCTTCGACCAGGCGCTGGCCGATTCGCAGCTCGATCTGCCGCCGGAAAACTACAACCAAACGACCGCCAACGGGGAACCGTTGCCCCTTTACACGGCGGCCGCGATCGGCTCGACCGAACAGGAAGCGCTGCCGATCACGATCAGCGGGACGGTCTTTGAAGACACCGATATCGACGGGACCCAAGACACCGGCGAAACCGGTCTTGCCGGGGTCCAGTTGGCCCTGTGGGAAAAGGTCGATGGCGGCGGTTACGTCCCGACCGGCCGAACGACCATGACCGACGCGTCGGGCGATTACGCCTTTTCGGGTGTCGCACCGGGAACCTACCGGATCGTCGAGACCCAACCGACCGGCTACTTGAGCGTGACGGCCAACGCGGGAACGGTCGACGGAACGGCCCGCGGCACGGTCCTCGATCCGGATACGATCACCGAAGTGACGCTCGTCGGCGGAGAAGACAGCGTCGACAACGATTTTGCCGAGGTTCGCCCGGCCGCGCTGAGCGGGAACGTCTATCACGACGCCGACAACGACGGTTCGTTCGACACGGGGGAAACGGGGATCGGCGGCACGACGATCCGCGTCGAATGGATCGGTCCGGTGGACGGCTCGTCAGACGATCCGTTCGATCCGGGTACCGGCGACCCGGGCGATCCGGGAGACCCGTTTGACAACGATTTCTCGTTCGACCTGTTCGGTTTTTCCGAGGGGGGCTCGAGTCCGGCGGCGTTCGGTTACCCGACCACTTTCGCGACCACTACCCTGGCCGACGGCTCTTGGTCGGTCGATGACCTGTTCCCCGGTCTCTATAAGGTGACCGAGGTCCAGCCGAACGGTTATCTCGACGGTCTCGATGCGGCCGGAACGGCAGGCGGAACGGCCCAGAATCCGGGCGACCAGATCGACCAGATCTCACTTCCGGTCGGGACCCACGGCGAAGAATACAACTTCGGCGAGCTGTTGCCGGCGACCCTTTCCGGCTACGTCTATCACGATCAGAACAACAATGGGGTTCGTGACGCGGGCGAAGCGGGGATCGGCAACGTGACGCTGACCCTGTACGACTTCGGCGGGGCGGCCGTGGCCACGACGACGACCGGGGCAAACGGGTATTACGAGTTCACCGGCCTGGCGCCGGAGTTGTACTCGGTGGTCGAAACCCATCCGGCCGGGTATCGCGACGGCCTCGACGTGGCGGGGAACCTGGGCGGTTTCGCGGTCAATCCGGGCGATCGGATCGACGCGATCTTGATCTCCTCCGGCGACACGGGGATCCAGTACAACTTTGGCGAACTGATCCCGGCCAGCCTGTCGGGCTACGTCTATTCCGACCTGAACAACAACGGCCTGCGTGAAGCGGGCGAATCGGGAATCGGCGGCGTCTTGGTCTCGCTTTACGACGCGACAGGCAACCCGACCGGCCAAACGGCCGTGACCGACGCCAACGGGTTCTACGAGTTCGACGACCTGGCCCCGGGCGAGTATTCGGTCCGCGAGACCCAACCGGCCGGTTACTACGACGGGCTCGACACGGCCGGGAACCTCGGCGGGTTGGCCGTCAATCCGGGCGACCAGATTGAGGCGATCGTGATCTCCTCGGGCCAGGCGGGCCTCGAGTACAACTTCGGCGAGTTGGCCCCGGTCTCACTGTCCGGCTATGTCTATGTGGATGCCAACAACAACGGGATTCGCGAGTCGGGCGAGACACCGCTCGACGGCGTGACGGTCGAACTGTTCGACGCAAACGGCAACCCGACCGGCCAAACGGCCGTGACCGATGCGGACGGGTTTTACGAGTTCGACACGCTGATGCCCGGAACCTACTCGGTCGTCGAAACCCAGCCGACCGGTTACCTCGATGGCCGCGATACGGCCGGGAACCTCGGTGGCGTGGCCCAAAACCCGGGGGACCGGATCGGCCAGATCGAAATCCCCGCGGGCCAAGAGGCAATCGAGTACAACTTTGGCGAACGGGAATACGCCTCGATCAGCGGGTACGTCTTCCAAGAGGGCCGCACGGTCATGTTGATGTACGGCCAACCAGAACCCGATCCGATGAGCTTGGGCGACGGTCAGTTCAACTCGGGCGACCGGCCGATCGGCGGGGTCGTGTTGCGACTGGGTGACGGTTCGGGCGCGCCGCTGTTGGACCACCTGGGCAATCCGATCACGGCGGTAACCAACTCGAAAGGGTTTTACCGTTTCGAAGGACTCGAACCGGGACTGTACACCGTCTATCAGGACCATCCGCAAGGGTATACCGATTGCGTCGACACGGCGGGAACCGCGGGCGGCCTGGCGATCAATTCGATCAACGACCTCAGCCAGTCGCTGCTTTCGACACTCACGGTCGATCCGAACAACGACGCGATTTTGGAGATCTATCTGTCGGCCGGGGAAAACGGTCTGAACTATAACTTCAGCGAAGTGAAGATCGCGCGGATGCCGCCGATCATTCCGCCGCCCCGCGATTGGCCGGACCCCGTGACGCCGTCGGTCACGCCCGGCGCGCCGATCTATGTGCCGATGGTCCATTCGGTCTCGACGCCGGTCAGCCAACTGTCTTACCCGGATTACGGCGGCGGGGGAATCCAGCCGGGCCACACCTGGCACCTGAGCGTCATCAACGGCGGACAGCCGCGCGACGAACAGACCGAATCGGCCGCCCAGTTCCGAAGCGCCAACTACCATTACCTGGCCGGTCCGCACTTCAACCCGGTCTCGTGGAGCAGCTCGAACATGAGTCGGGCCTCCTGGTCGTTTGACGGGCCCGAAGTGGGCGAATCGTTTGAAACGAACTTCGGCGTTCCCGGCTCGGTCCCGTTGACCGGCGACTTCAACGGCGACGGGCTGGACGAGTTGGCCATCTTCGTTGACGGCCACTGGTTTGTCGACTTAAACGGCAACGGACAGTGGGACGAAAGCGACCTTTGGCTGCGGCTCGGTCAAGAGGGAGATCAACCGGTCACGGGCGACTGGGACGGCGACGGGAAGACCGATATCGGCATCTTCGGACATACGTGGGTCGGCGATCCGCGTGCGTTGGCCGTCGAACCGGGGCTGCCGTCGAGCGAAAACGAACGGCTTGGCCGATCGAAAAACCTGCCGCGTACCCAACTCGAAGCGCCCGAGGGGCTCCGCTACCTCAAGCGGACCGCTAACGGCTCGCTGCGGAGCGACCTGATCGACCATGTGTTCCGCTACGGAAAACCGGACGATCGGGCCGTGGCCGGCGACTTCAACGGCGACGGAATCAGCACGGTCGGCGTCTTCCGCGAAGGAATCTGGTATCTCGACAACGATGGCGACGGACGCTGGAGCGACGGCGATTTGGCGTTCCGCTTCGGCAAGCCGGGCGACCTGCCGGTGGTCGGTGACTTCGACGGCGACGGGATCGATCAGATCGGCATCTATCGGGCCGGAAAATGGTTCATCGATTCGAACCAGAACCGGGAGGTTGACGCCCAGGACAAGGTATTCGAGCTGGGCCAGCTGGGCGATCTGCCGGTAGTGGCCGACTTCGACGGCGACGGGATCGACCAGGCCGGTCTGTTCCAACCCCAAGCGGCCGAGGCGCCCCAACAGGCCCAGAAGGGGATGGCGACCAGCCGTTAATTTTCAGCCGGTTGACCGACCTTTTTCAAAAAAGTCAAAACCAAAGAGGGTGATTCGCAAAGAGTCGCTCTCTTTTTTCTTTTCCGGCAACTTTCATCCAAGGCTGCCCCCCCGCTGAAAGCGAAGTTGTCTTGGGTAAAATGCGTTCGAAACACCCCTCTATGGAATTTCACTCCTCGACGAAAGTGGCCCGTCTTCGTTTGCATCGGCCAAAAACAGCCTCAAATCGGGGTTGTTTGTTGGTCGATGAGAGAAACGTGCCGAAAGATAGGAAAACCAACCAAGGGAGGCAAACCTTCAAAAATACCTTTTCGCAACTGTGAGATATCGCTCCCCCTTTTCCCTTGATTCGGTATACCGAACCGACTAAAATTCCCAGGCTGATTTCTCTGCGTGCTAACAAAAGCGACAAGGACGACAAAAATGGAAAGGATGCCCTGGGTCTGGTACGCCTGGCCGGGACTGGCTCGGATCCGACGCGACGGGGACGCGTTGGGCCTGCTGACCGCCCTGGCGTTTGCGGTACTTTTGAACCTGGCGTTGACCACCGCGTTGATCTGGACCGAGGTCGAACCGTTTTCGGGCCCCGGGCGTATCTTTCTTTGGGCAGCCGTCGGAATTTACTGGAGCGCGGCTGCCGGGTACGACTCGATTCGGGTCCGCTATTACAACCGGCCCAAACGGGTCCAAGAGACCGAAGACCTGTACCAAAAAGGGCTGACGTTTTATCTACAGCGAAGCTGGTACGACGCCGAAGTCGTTTTGAAAAAACTCATCCGCCGCAACGCCAAGGATGTCGACGCGCGACTTTTGATGGTCAGCCTGTTACGTCGGACCGACCGGCTCGACGAGGCGACCGAGATGCTCGACCGGCTCGCCTTGACCGACGGGGCCAAAAAATGGGAATTTGAGCTGGACCAGCAACGGCGTTTTTTGGCCGAGGCGATTCGAGAAAAACAAGAAAAAGAAAAACTTCCGATGAGAAACCCTTCCGATCATTTGGACAAAGCCGACACCGAAGAACCGGCCGAGACCCACCCTGAAGAATTAGTTTTAACGGAAGTGAAACCGGCCAGATTCCTCCCTCTAAGTGAGGTGATTGCCACCCGAAATGGGGAGGGCATGTCAGGATTGGATCAAGACCCCTATAATATAAAGGTTCAGGGAGACGGCCCTCGAGAAACGGGGCCCTTATCGACCGATCGGGGTGCCGAGCCGGTTCCGGACCATTCGTCTGGAACCTCGGCCGTTTCAGGCCCTTGCGGCCTTTTCGAATTCCGGCCTACGGAGAGTCTCGAAGAGGACGAATCGGCCGAATGCCAAACTGACCAGACCGATCTCGAGTCCAAGGATGAAAAGAGGTCGGCCGCCTAAGGAATGGGGCTTTTCGAAAAAAGAGGTCGGAAACCGGCTCAAATGGGCCACTCGAGCGGTCAACTATGACCTATAATAAGGGAGACGGTTTATCCACCACGGTCATCGGTCATTTTTTTCACAACACGAGAAAGCCTTATTCGCCGTCCAAAAACCGGACGAGACGCGTCTTTCCTCGGGGGGGACGTGTTGAGGCGATGTGGCTGAAAAAATAGCGGATTTAAGCGTATATAAGAAGAGGTAACCATCAAGAGCAACAAGGTAACGACCGGTTCAAGGTCTTACTAAAACTTGCCCGACGGAGACTGGAATGTACGAGCGATTCACCGACCGCGCCCGGAAGGTCATGCAATTGGCCAACCAAGAAGCTCAGCGGTTCAACCATGAATACATCGGGACGGAGCATATTCTGCTCGGACTGGTTAAAGAAGGTAGTGGCGTGGCGGCCAACGTTCTCAAGAACTTGGACGTCGACCTTCGCAAGATCCGCCTTGAGGTGGAGAAACTGGTCCAAAGCGGGCCGGATATGGTCACGATGGGCAAGTTGCCCCAAACCCCGCGTGCCAAAAAAGTCATCGAATATTCGATGGAAGAGGCGCGGAATTTGAATCACAACTATGTCGGCACCGAGCATATTCTGCTGGGCCTTCTGCGTGAGCAGGAAGGGGTCGCCGCCCAAGTACTGATGAACCTCGGACTGAAACTCGAAGAGGTTCGCGAGGAAGTACTCAATCTGCTGGGTCACGGCGAAGGGCCCGAATCGGCCGAGCGTGGTGGCGGAATGCCTTCCGGCGCCGGCGGTGGCGGCGGGGAAACCCAACGCAGCGGCAAGTCGAAGACCCCGGCGCTAGACAGCTTCGGACGCGACCTGACCGAGTTGGCCCGCCAAGGGAAACTCGACCCGGTCATCGGACGCGAAAAAGAGATCGAGCGGACGATGCAAATCCTCGGCCGTCGAACGAAAAACAACCCGGTCCTCCTTGGCGAGGCGGGAGTCGGCAAAACGGCGATCGTCGAAGGGTTCGCCCAACGGGTCGTCGAAGGGAACGTCCCCGAACTGCTGATGGACCGACGAATCGTCGTGCTCGACTTGGCGATGATGGTCGCCGGAACCAAGTACCGCGGTCAGTTTGAAGAACGGATCAAGGCGGTCATGAACGAAGTCCGTCGGGCGAAGAACACGATCCTCTTCATCGACGAATTGCACACGCTGGTTGGCGCCGGGGGAGCGGAAGGGGCGATCGACGCGTCGAACGTTCTGAAACCGGCCCTCTCGCGCGGCGAGATCCAGTGCATCGGGGCAACGACCCTCGACGAGTACCGAAAGTACATCGAAAAAGACAGCGCCCTGGATCGACGTTTCCAGATCGTCATGGTCGAACCGGCCACGCCTGATGAAGCGGTCCTGATTCTTAAGGGACTCCGCGACCGTTACGAAAAACACCATCACGTCCAGATCACCGACGACGCGGTCGAATCGGCGGTTGAACTTTCCGGACGTTACATCACCGGCCGTTGTCTGCCGGACAAGGCGATCGACGTGATCGACGAATCGGGGGCCCGGGTCCATCTGAAATCGATGACTCGTCCGCCGGACCTCAAGGAAATCGACGGCGAAGTCGAGCAGCTCAATCGTGAGAAGGAAGAGGCGGTCGCCAATCAAGATTTTGAAAAAGCGGCCTCCCTTCGCGACAAAGCCGACAAGCTGAAGGAAAAAAAGAAACAGATCATCGAGCAGTGGCGTGAAAAATCGAAAGCGACCGATGGTGTCGTCGACGAGGAAGTGATTGCCGAAGTCGTCTCGAAGATGACCGGCATCCCGCTGACCCGACTGACGACCGAAGACTCGTTGCGACTGATGCAGATGGAAGACGAGCTTCACGAGAAAGTCATCAGCCAGGACGAGGCGATCAAGTCGATCTCGAAGGCGGTTCGCCGTTCCCGAAGTGGGCTGAAAGATCCGAAACGGCCGACCGGTTGCTTCATCTTCGCCGGGCCGACCGGTGTCGGGAAAACGCTCTTGGCCAAGGTCCTGGCCGATTATATGTTCGGCGACGAAGACGCGCTGATCCAGATCGACATGAGTGAGTACATGGAGAAGCACAACGTCAGCCGCCTGGTCGGGGCGCCTCCCGGCTACGTCGGCTACGAAGAGGGCGGCCAGCTGACCGAAAAAATTCGACGTCGGCCGTACTCGGTCGTCCTGTTGGACGAGATCGAAAAAGCCCACCCGGACGTTTTCAACATGATGTTGCAGGTGATGGAAGAAGGCCGTCTGACCGATAGCTTCGGTCGGAACGTTGACTTCCGCAATACGATCATCATCATGACGACCAACGCCGGAGCCGAGGCGATCAAGAACGAAGCGTCCTTCGGATTCCAAAAGCCGGACGGCGATGCGTCGTACGACAGTATGAAGGAACGGGTCAACGAGCAGATCGAAAAGGTCTTCCGCCCCGAATTCCTCAACCGGGTCGACGACGTGATCATCTTCCGCCACTTGACCAACAACGACTTGGGCGACGTGATCGAACTCGAACTGGGCAAGGTCCGAGAACGGCTCGGCGAACGGGGTCTCAAGTTGATCTTGACCGAGGAAGCGAAAAAAATCCTCATTAAGAAGGGCTCGAACCTCGACTTCGGGGCTCGACCGCTACGACGGGCGATCGAAAACAACATCGAAGACCCGCTGGCCGAGGAGCTGCTCAAGGGCGAGTTCCAAGGGGACGACACGATCTCGGTCGAAACCAAAAAGGTCGGGACGAAGACCCATTTGATCTTCGTCGGCCAAAAGACCGAAACGCCTTCGGAAGAAGAACCACCCAAGGTCGGCGCGGCCGCCGAGGGAGCCGAAGCGGACGAGTCGTCCGAAAACGGCCAATAAACCGTTCCGTTTCTCAAAACGCTCAAAAGGGCTCTTGCCACGCGGCAGGGGCCCTTTTTTTATTGACTCTGGGGTCAAAGTAAAACGCTTCCCCTTTTAATGCATCCTTTTTTGGGGATATAATGTGGGCCGCTTTGCTCAACCGAGATAAATTCGAAGGGAGCCCTTTTTCGTGAGTCGACCACCCCAAAACGACCCAAATTCCATTCCGTCGGACGTGTCTTCCAAGAAGAGCCTTTACGTCCACGGCTATACCGCTGGCGAAAACGATCGCCTGAACGATCAGGCTTCCACCCTATCCGAACTGTTTCATCACGATACCCGTTTTCCCGAAGGGTCGCGGGTGTTGGAGGCCGGCTGCGGGGTCGGAGCCCAAACGGTCCTCCTGGCCGAAGCCAACCCGGGGACCCAATTCTTCTCGATCGACCTTTCTGCCGAATCGGTTGAAGAGGCTCGCCAAAGGGTCGACTCGGCCGGATTGACCAACGTCACCTTTCAGCAGGCCGATATTTTTGCGCCCCCCTTTGAAAAAAACAGCTTCGATCATCTGTTTGTCTGTTTCGTCTTGGAGCATTTGCCCCAGCCGGTCGAAGCGCTGGCCAGTCTGATTGGCTTCCTCAAGCCGGGCGGCTCCATCACGATGATTGAAGGAGACCACGGTTCCACCTTTTTTCACCCGGAAAGTGAGGCGGCCCATCAGGCGATTTCCAGCCTGGTCGAACTCCAAGCCCTCTCGGGAGGAGACGCGAACATCGGCCGGAAACTGTATCCAATTCTCACGCAGGCCGGCTTCGAGTCGGTCTCAGTCTCGCCCCGTTTTGTTTACGTCGACGACAGCCGCCCCAACTTGGTCGACGGGTTCACCAGAAAAACCTTTGCCGCGATGATCGAAGGGGTCCGGGAAAAAGTCCTTCAAAACCGCTTGCTTGAGGCAGAGATTTTCGACCAGGGCGTGGCTGATTTGTACCGGGCGGCTGAAGGCGGGGGCGTTTTTTGTTATACCTTTTTCAAGGCATGGGGGTTCAAACCCACGCCGTGAGAGAAGGCCCCCTTCAGAACCACGGACTTCCCTTTCTCGCTTTGTCCCGGAAAAACCAACTTCGGCCTATCCCCTTTCTTTTCGTGGAAAAATATGGAACGCTATCTGAGTCTTTTGGGCCTTCTTGTCTTGCCGGGGATCGCCTGGGTATTGTCGGAAAATCGGAAAAAAATCAATCACCGCCTGGTCATCAGTGGGATCGTTTTGCAGTTGCTGATGGGCGTCCTCTTTTTCGAAACCGGTCCCGGCCTGGCCCTGTTTGAAGGGGCCCGATTCCTCTTCGGCGGGCTAATCCGTTGTTCGGACGAAGGGGCCCGATTCGTTTTCGGAAAAATCGAGGACCACCACTTCGCCTTCTCGGTCCTGCCTCCGATCATCTTTTATTCGGCGCTGACGGCCATTTTGTTTTACTGGGGCGTTTTGCAAAAGGTCATCCAGGGAATGGCCTGGTTGATGGCCCGGGTCATGCGAGCCTCGGGAAGCGAGTCGCTCTGTTCGGCGGCCAATATCTTTGTCGGCATGACGGTCGCCCCGCTGGTGATTCGCCCATACTTGGGTTCGATGACCCGGTCGGAGATCATGGCGATGATGACCGGCGGTATGGCGACCGCCGCGGGCGGAACCATGGCCGCTTACGTGGGAATGGGAATCGATGCGGGACATATTATGGTCGCCTCGCTGATGTCGGCCCCGGCCGCGTTGGTGATCGCGAAAATCATGGTCCCGGAAACCGAGCGTTCCGTCACGATGGACACGATCCGGATCAAGGTCGAACGGGTCGACGAAAACGTCCTGGACGCCGCCTGCCGGGGTGCGGCGGAAGGGCTGAAGCTGGTCCTGAACATCGCGGCAATGCTACTGGCCTTTATCGCGTTGATCCATCTGGTCAACTGGGCCCTTTCGCCTGAGTGGTTCTACGTCGACGGAACTCCTCTGACGCTAGAGCGGATCACCGGTTGGATTTTCGCCCCGTTGGCCTGGCTGATCGGCGTCCCCGCCCATGAGGCGACCACGGTCGGCCGCTTGTTGGGCGAGAAGACCATCTTTAACGAGTTCATCGCCTACGCCCATCTGGTCGAGATGCAAGAGCAGCTCAGCCCCCGTTCCGTGGTAATCACCACCTACGCCCTGTGTGGGTTCGCCAACTTCGGCTCGATCGCCATCATGATCGGTGGCGTCGGCGGTCTGGTCCCGTCGCGTCGGGCCGATCTGGCCCGGTTTGGAATTCGCTCCCTTATCGGCGGGACCTTGGCCGCGCTGATGACCGCGTCGATCGCCGGGATCTTGTGGCGATAAAAAAAGAGGCTCCTTGCCTCCGTTCCTTAATCGTCATCTTCTACCGCGCTAAGGCTGAATTTTTTGTCCCCTCTCCCTATCCGTCTTCCGGGCCTATTTCTCTTCTCGTCCAAAGGGGCTACGATAAAGCAAGAATGAGGAAGGGCCGGATTACCCAACTCGCCGTAATGAAAGTCTCTTTCTTCTTGTTTTTTTGGTTTTTTTCGTGCAATCCGTGCGACCTAACTTCAAATATGTAGTATATTTAATTATCCGTTTTTCTCAAAGGAGATCACTCCCTTTTTTGGCGTGAGAGAAACGGATACCGATATCAGCAGGATCTCGGTTCGCGGACGCGACGCCATGTGGGCAGACTGAATCGTGTCCTTCTTTTCAGTAAACTTTTGGTTATAAGGAGAAGTATCAGTGGCAAAATCGGAAGACAAACCGGAACAAGGCGCTGAAGCGACCGCCCCCACGACTCCGGAAAGCGGCGCGGCTCCGGCTGCCGGACAACAACCGGCTCGGGCCCAGATCCAAATTGACGACAGCAGCGCGATGGCCAGTTACGCCAATTTCTGTCGCGTAACCGGGACGCCGGAAGAGTTGATTATCGATTTCGGACTCAACCCCCAACCGTTTGGGGTTCCTTCACAGCCGATTCCGATCAACCAACGGTTGATCACCAACTTTTATACCGCCAAACGGATGCTTCACGCCTTGAGCATGACCATCCAACGTCACGAAGCGACCTTCGGCGTCTTGGAAACGGACGTCCAGAAACGGGTCATGCCCGGCGTCGCCCAGCAAGCCCAACAGGCCCAGCGTCCGCCTCAAAACCCGGCGTCGTAAAAAAATAAATGGATCGGCCGCTTGTCTCAAGTCCGATCTAAAAAAACCGCTTTCTCAAGAGCGTTTACCGAGTGGGTAAACGCTCTTTTTTTAGGCCGGATTTTCTTTTGCGCTTGCCGCCGACTTCAAGCAAGCTCCCCGGGTTCCCTTCTTCTCCCCTTCACCGGAAGCGGCCCCGGGGAAACGGCTAAGCCAAGCATTCGGTTGCCAAGCCGTGTTGAGTCGAAGACCAAGGACCGTCTAGCGCTGCATTGGCTTTGGTTTCAAGGTTCGTCGTCGGAAGCAAAAAAATCCACCAGGTAATTTTCTCTTTTCCATGATGAAAATGGGCCGGAGCGAAAAACAGGCGACCCGAGAAGGTGGACGAGCAATCCCAAAGAGTTTGAATCGAAACGGCCGCTTTCTCCCTCACCAACAAGGGGACTGAAGGAACCAGTTCTTCTTGAATCAGATCGGACAAGGTGTTGAGGCATCCACAACTGAAAACATTGCCGATTTCCGTCAGCGCCGATCGTTCCAGACTCGTAAATGGTTCCTCAAGATTCGTCTTGGTTCCCAGAAGGATTTGGGCCAGTTGTTTTCCGCTTTGGTCGTCGAAGAGAAAGGCGATCTTTCCGTAATCGCTCTTGCCGCGGACATGAAACCAGACGGTGTTGTTTTTTGTTTTATTTGGTTCGAGCTCGCCCAAAATGGTTTCCAGCGATACTTTCCGAAGCTTTTCACCGGACACCGTGACCCGGCCTTCGGTCCACCGGCCCATCGACTCCGACAACTGAATCATTGCCAAGTCGAGAAGTTCCTGTCTTTTTTTTAATCGCCCTTGCCGCATCAAATCCGCCATACTTTTTCTCTTTCCGTAAAACAGAGGGGCTCCGGCCATACGTTCTTCTTGACGCAAAGCCATACTGCCAATTTCCCCAACCCCCTGCCTTAAAACGCCCTACTCCCCCTTGAAAAACACCGGCCGGTCCCAAGGAACCATCTCGACCAATCTCAAACCGGTTCCAAAGCCGGGCGGGTTGTCGCCCTGCCGCCGGTTCGCTTGAACAGCCTGCCCATATCGAGAATCAAGGAAACGCGACCGTCTCCTAAAATGCTCGCCCCGGCGATACCGGGAATATTTTGGTAATTTTCCGCCATCGATCGGATCACAACATCTTCTTTCCCGAGAACCCGATCAACGGCAAGCGCCAACTTGCATTGCGACTCCTTCAAAACGACCAAAATCGAGGGCTCAACTCCCTCGTCACGAGAAACCGAAACCGGATTCTCAAAAGCCTCGCTCATGGGGACGACCGAAACCACCTCATTGCGAATCTCGACCACCTCACGCTGGCGGACCGAGTAACGCTGCTGTTGATCCAGAGCAACGATCTCAACCACCGATTCCACGGGAAGGGCAAACGGTTCGCCACCGACCTCAACCAGAAGGCTCGGCATAATGGCCATCGTCAGCGGAAGCTTCACCGTTACGCGAGTCCCCTGCCCGGGACTGCTTTTCAACACGACGGTGCCGCCGAGTTCCTCGATTTTCGACTTGGCAATATCCATTCCCATGCCGCGTCCGGAAAGGTCGGAAACCTGCTCTGCGGTACTCAGACCGGGCTCACAAGCGAGTTGAAAGATTTGCGTGTCGGTCATTCGCTCGAGATCGGCCTCTTCGAGAAGCCCCTTCTCGAGTGCTTTTTGTGCAATTCGTTTCGGGTCGAGCCCGCGTCCATCGTCCCGGATTTCAAGGACAACCCGATTCCCCCGTTGAAACGCGTTGAGCGATATCGTTCCTTCTTGCGGCTTCCCGGCCTCAAGTCGCTCTTCGGGATTTCCTATGCCGTGATCGACCGCGTTGCGGATCATATGAATCAACGGGTCACTCAACTCGTCGACCATATGCTTGTCCAGTTCGGTCTTCTCTCCACTGATTTCGAGGCGAATGACTTTCCCGGTCGAATGGCTCAAATCGCGCACGACCCGTTTGAATCGATGAAACAGCGGTCCTACTGAAATCATCCGAGTATCCATAACCGTTTTCTGAATTTCGTCGCTGATTCGCCCGAGCGAGTGTACCGCCGTGTCCAAGGATTTGGCCGAATTTTGGGCGGCAAGCATTTGTTGGAACTCGTGCCGGACGGGCTCCATTTCTTTCTGAATTCGCAGGACCTGTCGACGAAGACGGCCGAGTTCTAATTGCGCGTGACGTTCGTCCGATTGGTCCTCGTTTTGAGAACCCGTTATTTGTTTCAAAACCACATCGACGTTCCCCAAAGCGGCCACCGCTCGCTTCGCTGAAGCCGACTTTTTCCATGAACGATTAATCTGCGCGAAGTGGGCCTTATTGACGGCCAACTGTCCCGACAGATTCATGAGATGATCGAGCCGCCTAATATCGACGCGCAAGGTTTCGTTGGGCCGATCGGCTTTTTGTCCCGACTCGGACGGCCCTTCCGTGTTTCCGGTTTGAGACGGACCGACCGCGGAACCCAGGGCCTTTTTCTTTTCCTCCGCTTTCTCAAAAGGCTCGGCCTCGAGCCTCTTTTCCGTTACCTTTTGAAGCGGGTGGACATGTAACTCTCGAACGCCACCTATTTGAAGCTTCGCCCGAATCAAATCGCACGCATCCTCGGTCACCAGGCCAAAGCGAATCCATTCGACCGGAAGATCTTCTTCGAGCGTTTCAATGGCCGGATCGAAGGCGATCGGCTCGCCCATTTTCTTTAATTTTTCCCAAATGACCAACGCCTTCATCGACGAAAGTGCCAGGCCCGATTGCAAAGCAATAAAGCCAACGATGGTTTTCTCAGGCTTTTTCGTCCTCTCCAAAACGCACCGACGCCAATCTTCATCGTTTCCGACAAAACCGCCTTGCCGCGTCGTTGGGTCGTGCTTGGTCGAGGGAGAAGCGGAAGTCTCCTCGGGCCCGTCAGCCAACCAAGGAGCCGGTCGCGCGTTGATTAAATCGACGGCCGCCTGCAAAAAGTGGCCGGTTTGGACTTTTCCTTCACGAAGGCGATCAAGAAAGGTCCGCAACGCGTCGGAGGCGAGAAACAGACCGTCAGCCACCTCGGTCGAAAGCGGTCGACCTTGATCCACCAACTCTTGAAGTAAGTCCTCCATAAGGTGAGCCATTTTCGCCACCCGATGGAAACCGATCGACGCGGCGGACCCCTTGATCCGGTGCGCCTGAGCCATCATCTTGGTCAGCTCTCGAGAAGTCCCTCCCCCTTCAAGTTTCAAGAGGGCTTCGGAAATTTCATCCAACGCGAGATTCGCTTCATCGAGAAAAATCGACGTGTATTTTTCGGCAAATTGAAGATCGTCCTCGATCCCGTCAAACGGATCTTCCGACAAAACGGTTTCACGGGCCCCAAGCGAATTCGCGAAGGCCGGCTCTTGCTTTCCTTTCGATACGGGCGATTCCGACCGTGTGATTTCAACCATTGCCGAAACAATGGATTCCGTGTCGGGCGGCTCTTTTTTGGGATTGCGAAGGTATTTGACCAGTTCCTCAAGTCCCTCGCAGGCTTGGAAAAGAAGGGTCATCTCCTTTTTCCCGAGTCCGCATCCTTCGCTCTTCGCCCCCTCGAGAACTCTTTTTATCAGATTGGAAAGCAAACGCATCGCTTCGAGTTCAAGCATCTCGGCGAGCCCGTTGAGATTTCGGACCACGTGGATTGCTTGGGCAAGCAAGGTATCGATTTTATCCCGTGATCGTTTTTTTTCAGAAAGAGCGGTTGCTTCCGCGAGTTCGCGCAGTTTCTCCAGGAGCAAATTTATCAACTGGCTCGATTCACTCAGGAAGACCTCGAGGAGGGATCCCTGCCATTCACCATGCGTTCGGATTGGACTCATCTTCCTTCTTGACTCCCCCATCGCCGGACTCCCCCGGCACGGCTCTCCCTCTTTTGTTACACACGGCGATTTCATTTCCGCCGATATAACCAAGGCGATCTTTTTTCAAATCCCTTCAGCAAATCCCCCACTCCTTCCGCTGCTCCCGTCACTAAAAGAGCGCCGGGCCGCATCGCCTCTTCGAGATTCTTCGCCACTTTCTTTTTTGATTCCGTGTCGAAGTAAATCAAAACATTTTTGAGAAAAACCAAATCAAAACGTTTTTCCCCTCTTAGCGGCTTCAAAAGATTGTGCTGAGCAAAGCGGGTCATTTTCCGCAAGACCGGCTTGGCTCGCCATTGCGTTTCTTTCGAAATCTCTTCAAAGTACGGAAGAAAACCTTTCGACACCCGATGCATTGCCCTCTTTCCGAAAACCGCTTCGCGTGCAGCGCGAAGTGATCCCACGCCGATATCGGTTCCCAAAAGATCGAGGTTCCAACGGTCCCTGTCTTTGATCGTTCCCGCAATACAAGCGGCGATCGTAAACACTTCGTCTCCCGTACTACAGGCCGCCGACCAAACACGTAAAGAAGGATTTTCTTTCGTTTTTGTTGCCTGAATCCGCTCCGGCAAAAAAACCTTCGAAAACCATTCCCATTGGGACGTGTCGCGAAAGAGATACGTTTCGTGTGTCGTAATCTCTTGCAGAAAGGCGTTCCATTCCGGATCGCCCGCCGGGAGTCGTCGCAAGTGATGATAATAAGCGTCGAAGCTTTCTATTTTCGTTTCGCGAAGTCGGCGTCGCAGCCGATTGGAAAGCAACATCTTTTTCTGCGGGGAAACCCGAATGCCGGCCAAGTCGTAAATCAAAGATGCGAAACGGCCTAATTCCGTGTCCGAAACTTGAACGATCTCCGAAGCAGAAAATGGGGAAAGCTTGGGTTTCCCAGGTGGGCTTAATGTTAACTCAGACATTTTTCTTCCAATGAAAATTTTCTCTCCGAGACGATCCGGCTTGAGGTTCTATCCGTTCGCCTCGACCGTCTCCATCGTCGATTCTTCTTCCTCGAAAATTCGATCGATATCCAATAAGATTAAAAGTCGGTCGTCCCATTGCGCCAAACCGGTGAGGTACTCTTGGCCTTCTCCGACCGCGCCCGGTGGCGGCGGAACAACTTGATCTCGTGAAATACGCAACACCTCGTTTACCGCATCGACAACAAGCCCTGTCGTTTTGCCACCCGCGCACACGACCATGATGCGGGTCTCGCCTGTCGCCTCCTGTGCCTCGAAACCGATCCGAAGCCGAAGATCGACAACCGGAATGACCGAGTTGCGAAGGTTTATCAGTCCTCGAATATAAGCCGGTACTTGGGGAATCTTGGTGATTTGCCCCAAGAGAATAATCTCCTGCACCTTCGTTATTTCGATGCCATACTCTTCCCCGGCCAGTCGAAAACTGACTAATTGAATCGTGTTCGCCTCTTTCGCCCGAAGTTCGGTACTGGCCGCCTGACGATCCGCTATTTTCGTCATGTGAAGCTCCTTGACGCGTCAACTTCTCTTGTCTCAGCTTGGGGAACCTAAAAATAGTTCGCGTTGCCCCGGGCAAAAAAACCGCTTCCCCTTTTTGCGCAAATCTCTAACCAATTTTAGGTCATTTTTCAGGGGGGGTCCTTTTTTTCCAGAAAAAGAGAAAATAACCTTCTTTGCCCGCTTCTGGACCATTCCGGGAACGGCTCCTCGCCTCTGGACTCCGCAAAAGTGGGGGACCCCTCCGTTTCCCGTGAAGGTCTTGAAAATTCCATTTCCATCATTCTCGAGCCCTCGGGAATCTGATATAATGACTCACCATGGATCGGTCGTGTTCGAAAAACCAGTCGGAGTTCCTTTTGTACGAACTGTCCCTTTGACGGTTCCTCAATGGAATCGGCCGAGAGCCTTGCCCCCATCCCCCCCAGTCCGGGTAAAAAGCCGTGTTTGAGGGCGTAAGTTGTATTCCTTTCCCGGGTGGCTCCGAACGAGACCATTCCCGGAGGCCGACCAGCGGTATCCCTCGCGCGCGGTACCCGTTTTATTTGGGTCCGGAAAGCCGACTCGTCGAAACGGCCGTTCGCGATCTCTTTGTCGCACCCCCCTCCTCTAGGGAGTATTATCCGCGAATCCTTTTCTACGGCCCCCCTGGAACGGGGAAAAGCCACCTGATTTGGGGAATTTCTCGGGCCATCAAAAAACAAAAAGGGCGAAACTTTCGATTAATCCAGACCACGGGCATCGATTTCGCCCGTGAATTGATCGACGCGATCGACACACGTTCGACCGATGAATTCCGTGCCCGCTTCCGACAAGCCGACCTGGTGTTGGTCGACGATCTCCTCCAGGTCGAGAGCAAGGAGACGGCCCAACAAGAATTGATCACGCTGCTCGACCATCTTTCGGAGAGAGGGGGCCGATTTGTCTCCACCGCTCCATCCCCCCCGGGAGACTGGATTCAAATCCTTCCCGGGCTTCAAAGCCGCCTGACTGATGGCCTTCTAGTCCCGCTTCCGCTGCCCGAACCGGGAGTCCGGGCCATGATTCTCGCCAATGAGGCCCACCATCGGGGATTGTCGATCGAGCTGCCGGTAGTCCAGCTCCTGGCCGAAGCGATTCCTGGGACGGCCCGCGATCTGACTGGGGCGATCAACGAGCTGGCGATGATGGCCCGACTCGAGGCGTCCCCAATCGATCTGGTTCTGGCAGGCCGGTTTCTCTCGGCAAAAACCGGGAAAGGAAAGATTTCGATCCTCGACATCGCCAAGGCGGCGGCCAGCGTCTTCGGCGTCTCGGTCCAGCAACTTCGAAGTTCATCCCGACACCGGCAGGTGGTTACCGCTCGGGGGGTGGCCATCTACCTCGCTCGACTCAGGTTGGGCGATTCGTTTGAAACGATCGGGCGTTTTTTTGGCGGCCGAGACCATACAACGATCATGCACGGTTACCGAAAAACCGAGTCGGCGCTAAAAACCGACCTGGATCTCAAGGAGGTACTTGAACGGACCCGTCAGGTACTCAACGGAAACCTGCCCAAAACCGGCTCAAACCAGACGAGAAAAAAACGCCGGGGGCCGTACCGTTAATCGCGTTCAGTCAAAAAAGGGAGGAAAATCGGCCGGAAGATCCAATCCACTCACCCCACCTCACCCGGAAGGCCTAAATTATTTTATTTTCCCCTCATCTCCACACACCCCAAAGCCCGAATAATAAAAGAACTCACTCGACCGCCCAGAATTTCCATTCCGCCCAAATGACTACTCGTCAGCTGTGGAAAAATGGTCAATTCCTTGTTGGCGGCGGTAGAAAACTCAACTCTCGATCCGTGCGTTCTCTCGACCGCCTCAAACGGTCGTCACCGATCGACACGCGCCCGACATGCGCTTGACATGAAACCGACCATTTTTCCACCAAGAATCCGCTGCGAAACGGCTGTTTGAAGTTGTTTTTTTAGGGGGATTTAGGATAATGGAGGGTTGATCCGTCGACAAAAAACGGGCGGACACTAATACTAATAACAAGTTATTAATCTTGTTCCCTTTCTTGCACCTCTCTTTACCACGATCGATTGACGGAAACCTCGAGGGAAAGATCTTTACGAGCAAAGCCTTTAGGCGAAGACTTTGTCGTTTCTGAGGATGCAAGAGAGTGCGTAAAAGGGTTGAGTTCTTCCTGTTTTAGCGAGCAGCCTCATCCTCGAAAGCGGTGGTACCGGGTAGCTCCACATTGCAGGCAAAACGGCAAGGAGAAGCCAAAGTTAGATCAC
This sequence comes from Thermoguttaceae bacterium, assembly GCA_963674475.2. Taxonomy (GTDB): domain Bacteria; phylum Planctomycetota; class Planctomycetia; order Pirellulales; family Thermoguttaceae; genus CAXXFQ01. The sequence continues at coordinate 366,515 of CAXXFQ010000009.1, forward strand.
CCATCATGCGTCCGGAGGAAGGGAACCCTCTCGGCGTCGTACTAGCGACCAGCGGAAGCGGGTTCGAAGAGGTGGCGTGGTAACGCCAGTCGGACCGCGGCCCCTGGCTGTCGACCAACGGAAGCGGGGGTAGTCAACGGTGCGGGAGCACCGGTCTGGCCGCGACTTCTAGCCGCCGGGAGCGGGTTCGAAGGAGCAGTGCGGAAGCACTGGTATAAAAATGAAGGTTCAGTGTGATCGGGAAAAGTTGGCCCGCGCGTTTGCGATGGCGGCCAGCGTGGTGCCGAGTCGAAGTCCGAAGCCGATCTTGCGGAACGTCAAGATGATGGTGACGGAGAATGACGTGACCTTGATGGCGACCGATTTGGAGGTGGGAATCCGGATCGAATTACCGCCGTTCGCGGTCGAGTCGCCCGGTAGTGTGATCTTTCCGGTCGACCGGATGGGGCCGATCTTGCGCGAGTCGTCGGATGAGCAGCTGACGATCGAAACGGACGGGACACGGATCAAGGTGACCGGCCGCCAGAGTCGATTTCAGTTGCCCGCCGAGAATCCGGACGAATTTCCGGACATCGCGCCGTTTACGGAGAGCCGCTATTTCGAGTCGCCCGCGCGGCTGGTTCGAGAGCTGGTTCGACGCACCGTCTTTGCGACGGATCAGGAGAGTACGCGAATCGCGCTTACCGGTGTCTTGTTGGAGATAACCGGTCAGGAAGTGATCGGCATCGGGACCGATGGGCGTCGGATGGCCAAGCAGATGGGCTCCGGTACCTTGGTCGGTAATGAAGGGGGCGGCGAGGGGGAGGTCATCTCGGCGATCATTCCGCCGCGAGTGATGCACCTGATCGAAAAAGCGCTGGCGGAAAACGAGGAGCAGGCTCAGATCGCGGTCCGTGAGAACGAGGTGTTGGTCAAGAGTCAGAAGACGACCATTTTTGGTCGATTGGTTGAGGGCCGTTTCCCGAATTGGCGACGGGTCTTTCCGGACGAGCCGTTCCCCTCGCAGGTCGAGATGTCGGTGGGGCCGCTTTATTCGGGCGTTCGGCAGGCGGCGATCGTTACGAGTGCCGAGAACCCGGGGATCGAATTCGCTTTCGAGGAAGGCAAGGTCACGATCAGCGGACATGGGGCCGAGTTGGGCGAGTCGCGGATCGAGATTCCGATCGCCTATGAAGGAGAGGCCTGTCGGTTGAAAATGTCGCCGAAGTTTTTGGTGGATTACCTGCGGGTGCTCGAACCGGAACAGACGATGACGGTGTCGTTCAAGGATCCGAGTTCTCCGGTCGTTTTTTCAACCGACGATCAGTACGCTTACGTGATCATGCCGCTTGCCTCCGGGTCGTAAGCGATCGGAAGAAGCGAAGTGGTCGAATGGGGCCGAAGCAAGAGGAGTGTTTTGGTCTAGGGAAATTTTTTCTTGGAAGGATCGCGGGTATGGCCAGGCGGGAACCGAAACCGATTGGTGAGGTGTTGGCCGAACTGGTTGCCCGACGCGGGTTGGGCCGGTCGCGTGACGCCGAGGCTTGGGAAGCCGCTTGGTGCGAGGCGGTCGGAGAGATGGCCGCCCGCTATACCCAGGTTGGCAAGTTGAGGCGAGGCAAACTTGAAGTCACGGTCGCCAATTCCCTCTTGGTTCAGGAGTTGACCTTTCGAAAGAAAACGTTGCTCCATGCGATGCGTGAGCGGTTTCCCGACGTCACGATTCGGGAGATCAGGTTTCGGGTTGGGCCGATCCTCGAGTGTAACGAATAACGGCCTCGGCTCACGGCGGAGATCGCGCAAGAGGTCGCGTTTTGGCGGGGCAAAAAGCCACGGAAGAATTGAATTGAATTGAAATAAAGGGAAGCCTGGGGAGGTTTTCTGAAGCGAGGCGACAGGGAAAGCGAGGTTTGTTCGCCCTGTCCGCCGATCCGGCCTTTCCCGGTTTCTTGAAAAGTCAACGGCGGCAACTACTCGGAAGTCCGAAAGGTTTTTTCGAGGTGGGCTTATCCATGGAAGATTGCCGTAAAAAAATTGCCATTCATAAAAAATCGAGTAGAACGAAACCGTTATGAGCGAAAGTGAAAAAGTTCCTGAGGATCCGAAGGGTCCTGAAAGTGTGGACATGCCCGATTATCGGATAGCCGAGGGAGACGCCGATTATGGGGCCGACAAGCTGGAGCATTTAAGCGACTTGGAGCACGTCCGCGAACGGCCGTCGATGTATATCGGCGATACGACGCCGCGCGGTCTGCACCATTTGGTTTACGAGGTGGTCGACAACTCGATCGACGAGGCGCTGGCCGGATATGCGAAGACCGTCACCGTTCGGATCAATAACGACGGTTCGGTCACCGTGACCGACGATGGCCGCGGCATTCCGGTCGAGGAGCATCCGGACTTGGAGATGTCGACTCTCGAAGGGGTGATGACCGTTTTGAAGTTTGGCGGCAAGTTCACGAAGGGGGCTTATCAAACCTCCGGCGGGTTGCACGGCGTCGGCGTGACGGTGGTCAACTTCCTTTCGGAATGGTGTGAGGTTGAGGTAGCGCGTGACGGACGCGTTTATCAGCAAGAGTACGAGCGGGGTGTTCCGACCGGGCCGGTACGTAAAGTCGGTAAGACCGAACGGGTCGGGACGAAGACGACGTTCAAACCGGACCCGCAGATTTTCTCCGACACGAAGTTCGTCTATCGGGTTCTGTACAAGCGTCTTCAGGAGTTGGCCTTCTTGAATCGGGGCGTGCATATCACCTTTTACGATGAACGGGCCGACGAAGGGGAAACGTTCCACTATGAACACGGGATACTGCAGTTCGTCGAGCACCTGAATCGGGCCAGCGAGACGGTCCATGAGGACATTGTCTACGTCGCGGGCGAGTACGACGGTGTCGGCGTGGAGGTCGCTTTGCAGTACTCGGCCGATTTCACCGAGAACGTCCATTCGTACGTCAATAATATCAGCACGATTGAAGGCGGAACGCACGTCAGCGGTTTTCGCGCGGCGGTCACGCGAACGCTGAATACGTACGGCAAGAAAAATAACGTATTCAAAAACCTTTCACCGTCGGGCGACGATTTTCGTGAGGGACTGACGGCTGTCATCTCGTTACGAGTGCCCGAGCCGCAGTTTGAAGGGCAGACGAAGACCAAGTTAGGCAATAGCGAGATCGAGGGGATCGTCAACTCGGCAGTCGGCGAACATCTGTCGAAATATCTGGAAGAAAACCCGCGAACGGCTCGTCGAATCGTTCAGAAGGGCGTCTTGGCGGCCGAAGCGCGTGAGAGTGCCCGGAAAGCGCGGATGTTGGTACGCGAACGGAAGGGGGCTCTTTCCGGCGGCGGGCTGCCCGGCAAGTTGCGAGACTGTTCCAGCCGAGATTTCGAAAAATGCGAGCTGTACCTGGTCGAAGGTGATTCGGCCGGTGGAACGGCCGAGGGCGGCAGGTTGCGGGAATATCAGGCGATTTTGCCACTGCGGGGAAAAATCATCAACGCCTACAAGGCCCGCGATGATAAGGTTCTGGCGAACGAAGAAGTTCGCAGCATGATCGCGGCGATCGGAGCCGGGTTCGGGCAAGAGATGGACTTGGCGAAGCGCCGTTATGGCAAGGTGATTGTCATGACCGACGCCGACGTCGACGGATCGCACATTCGAACCCTTTTGTTGACTTTTTTCTATCGTCAGATGTACGACCTGGTCAAAGGGGGATATATCTACGTGGCCCAACCGCCGTTGTTCCGCGTTCGTCGAAAGAAGCATACCTACTACGTTCAGACCGAAGAGGAGATGAAGACTCAATTACTGGAGGCCGGATTGCACGAGGCGGTTTTCGAGCCGGGCGACGGACGTCAGATCGAAGGAGAGTCGATGCAGCAGCTTTGCCGGACCTTGGCTGGTCTGGAAGAATCGCTTGTCGCGTTGGAGCGACGCGGCATCAACCTGAAAGGACACGCGATGCGGCAGGATCCCGTGACGGGGAAGTTGCCCGTGTATCACGTCTTTTTAGGTCCGGAAGAGCACTGGTTTTCTTCCCGCGATGATCTGGATGGATTTGTCGCGAAGCATGAGGAGACGTCCGGCGAAGAGGTTGAATTGGCCGACAACGGGACGGAGGCCAAACCGGCCGCCTTGGCGGGTCCAGCGGCCGTAGAAGGATTGGCGGAAGGGGCCGAGGGCGAGGAAAAGCAGGAAGAGACCGAGTCGGAAATTTCCAAGGCGAGCCTTCTGCATATCGTCGAATTGCACGAGGTGCGGACGATCAACAACCACTTGGCCGAACTGCGTGAGATGGGTTTCGAGATCGATTCGCTCTTCCCGCAAGAGCGGACCGGCGTCGAGGAGGCCCGTTACTATCTGTGTCGCGGCGAGATCCGGACGGGATTGGATGACATGCGAGGCCTTTTGGCGGCCATCCGGGCAGCGGGCGAAAAGGGACTCACCGTGACCCGGTTCAAGGGGCTTGGTGAGATGAACGCGGAGGAACTTCGCGAGACGACTCTCGACCCGGAACATCGGACCTTGATGAAGGTAACCATGGAAGACGCCGGAGCGGCCGACGAGTTGTTCCGCGTCTTGATGGGCGACAAGGTTGAACCGCGTCGCGAATTCATCGAGAAGCACTCGCTGGAAGTGAAAAACCTGGACGTCTAGCAGGCTGGCAAGCAAAAGGCTTCTCCCATCCGCAAGAGAAAGAACATGATCGATATGCAAAAGCGGCCGGTTTCCGGAAGAAGGTTCCTCCTGGCCGGACTGGCCGTGATTCTGGGTGCGGCGACGACCATGGCCGACCGGCCCTATTGGCCCCGGTTTCACGGGCCGGACGGGACGAATATCTCGCCGGACAAGAACCTGCTGACCGAGTGGCCTAAAGACGGTCCCGAGTTGGTATGGAAGTACAAAGGGATCGGCGACGGTTTTGCCGGGATCACGACGGCCGACGGGCGAATTTTCACGGCAGGGAATGTTGACGACCACATGGTCATCACCGTGTTGGACCTTGACGGGAAATTGCTTTGGACGAAAAAGGTCGGTCAGGCGTGGACGAAAAACTATCCCGGCAGCCGCGGTACTCCGACGATCGACGGCGACCGGCTTTACTTTGAAGGCCCGTGGGGCACGGTTTATTGTCTGGATGTCGAGGACGGCCGCGAGATCTGGTCGGCCAATATTTTGGACGAGTTTGCCTCGGAAAATATTGAATGGGCGTTGGCCGAATCGGTTTTGGTGGACCAGCGACGGGCGATCGTCTTGCCGGCCGGGAAAAACACGTCCTTGGTGGCGTTGGATAAAACCGACGGGAAGCCGGTTTGGCGAGCGAAAACGGCCGACGGCGACTTGGCCGGATATGCCACCGCGACCTTGGCTGAGTTCGATGGAATTCCGTTGGTGTTGACGATGACCGATGAATCGCTGATCGGTGTCAATGCCGAGACGGGCGAACTCTATTTTCGCGTCCCGCACAAGACCGAGTTCAACGTCAATGCGACCAAGCCGGTCTATCATGATGGCCGGGTCGTGGTCAGCTCGGGGTACGGGACGACCGGCACGGTTCAGTGGCAGTTGAAGCGTGAAGGGGATCGGGTCGCGGCCGAGCAGGTTTGGCAGTCGGAAGAGCTTGATAACCACCACGGCGGGGTGCTTTATTACAATGGGTTTCTTTACGGCGCGTCGCACAAGTTCAATCGGGGAAATTGGATCTGCCTCGATTGGAAGACGGGCGAGTTGAAATACAAGGAAAGAGGAGTTGGAAAAGGTTCCCTGACCTTGGCCGACGGGATGCTTTACCTGATGAGTGAACGGGGACAGGTCGGTTTGGTTCGAGCGACACCTGAAGCGCACGAGGTGATCAATAAATTTAAGCTGCCACGCGGCGGTCGGGGGCCGACCTGGGCCCATCCGGTCGTCATCGGCGGGCGGCTCTACCTGCGGCACGGCGATTTCCTCTTCGCCTATAACGTGGCGAAATAGATATGGAACGAACGGCTTAAATCAATGGGAAAAGGCCCCGAGGCGATTTCGCTTCAGGGCCTTTTTCTGATTTTCTTGGTAGAAGAAAAGATGCAGTTTGTCGTTTTTTTGAGTTATCTCTTCGACGGACGCCACCCGTCGCTACTGACGCGCGGGGGAATCGGTCGCGAATAGCTGGCCTGGATCACCGGCCGAGCGGCCGTCCGGTCGCCCGACTGAAACAGCCTGGGCAGGGTGGACGGGGTGGAATTGATTTGGGTCGTCGTCCCGTTGGGCCGATTGGCTTCCGGTTCGGGGATCGGGGAAAGGGGCCGATTTTCGACCGGTTTTTGGGTCTTTTGCGGCGTGGTTGCCGGTGAGGGCACCGTGACCGTGGTTCCGCCGTTGCCGTTGTTTTGCCAGCCGCCGTTGGACGAACCGCTGTTGAACGAACCATTATTGGTCGGCGAACCGTATGTGGCCGGTGGAGCGGCGGCCGGTTGGGGCTGGAGATTGCCCGAGTCTTCGTAGGACGTCGCGGGCGCCGCCTGACACGAGGTGCAACCGCTGTCGATGGTTGAGGTCCAGCCGCACGAGCCGGTCGCACAGGGACCGCATGTGGTTCCACACGAGACCCCATACGCGCTAGTAGTCGAACAGGGGCCGCAGACGGGGCTCCAGACTGCCTGGTAGGTCGTGTAGGGGATCAACTGTTGGGAGCGAACGTAGGTCGTCACCGGGCGGTAGGCGACGGTCGGGCAACCGGTACACGGGTCACACGAATTGACCGCCATATAGCGGGTCGTCGGCACGGTTCGGTAGACGGTCCGATAATAGGTCTGGGGGGTGTACATGCAAGTTTGTGGCGTGGCGCAGACGGTTCCGCACGACGTGCCACATGTGGGGGCACAGACCGACGTCGCGTAGGGCGCGTAGGCCGCATTGTAGGTGGTAATGCTCGGCGGGCTATCGTGGCGAAACCACGAGAACAGGTTGTCGAGACACCCGAACGCGTTGGCCGAGGAAGTCGCACCGAACACGAGCGTTGTGACTACCAAAACGAGGGCCAGCTTTGGGGTTTTCCATTTGTACATTTTTCGGACTCCTACCAAGAATCAAATTTTCTTTATGACACCAGCTTCTCGACCGTCTGTCAAGCAACCGAAACGGGTGGGATGCGGTCGGCTGACAACGGTCGACAAGGGGTGCCGTTTATGGGGATTTTACACTAAGGCAAGTCCGAGACACCATTTCCCACACCGGCGGACGGGCAGGAATGGGGAACGGACTACCGTCGGTAAAATACCCCATTTTGAAAAATATAGGTCGCCGATTCGTTAAAAACCGAAAAAAAAGGAAAAGGCCCGTTTTTTCGCCGGTCGAACCGTTTCCGCAGGAATGCCACCTTTTGGTGGGGGCGGTTTTTTCGCTATAATCGGTCTGTATGAACCTTTTGGCGTCGTACGGCTCTTTCTTTTCCGCTGCCGGCGAGACAAAATTTTCAAATCATCTTTTTTGCAGATAAGGACGAAAGACAATGGCAAAATCGCAGTCGGGGCGTCCGCCTCTGGGGCTCGGCACACGCGCGTTGCACGCGGGGCAAAAACCGGACCCGGAAACCGGCGCCCGCGCGGTGCCGATCTACCAGACGACCAGCTTTTCCTTTCGCGATACCCAGCACGCGGCCAATCTGTTTGCGTTGGAGGAAGACGGGTGGATCTATACCCGGTTGGACAACCCGACGACCAAAGTGCTGGAAGACCGGATGGCCGCGTTGGAAGGGGGTGTCGGAGCAGTGGCCGTTTCGAGCGGGCAGCAGGCGGTGACGGTCGCCCTGTTGAATCTGGCGCACAGCGGAAAGCATATCGTCTCGGCCGGCGCGCTCTACGGCGGCACGGTTACCCTTTTAGGGCAGACGTTCAAGCGGCTGGGGATCGACGTCACGTTTGTCGACGCGACCGACCCGGATCAGGTTGCCCGAGCGATTCGCCCGGACACGCGGGCCGTCTATATCGAGTCGTTGGCCAATCCGAAGAATGATGTCTTGGATTACCGCCGGATCGCCCAGATCGCCCACGAGGCGGGGGTCCCGGTCGTCTGTGACAACACGGTGATGACGCCGGTTGTCTTTCGCCCGTTTGAACACGGGATCGACATCGTCGTTTACAGCGTGACGAAGTTCATCGGCGGGCACGGCACGAGTATCGGCGGGATGATTGTCGATAGCGGGCAATTCGACTGGATGAAAGAACCGGAAAAATGGCCCCAATTCACCGAGCCGGACCCGTTTTATCACGGGGTGAATTTCTATGAAAAATTCGGCAACCAGTGTTACGCGACCAGTTGTCGGACCCACTGGCTCCGCGATTTGGGTGGGGTGATGAGTCCGTTCAACGCGTTTTTGTTTTTGCAGGGGATCGAGACGCTGCACCTGCGGATGCCCCGTCATTGCGAGAACACGCTGGCGTTGGCCCGTTTTCTGGAAAACCACCCGCTGGTCGAGTGGGTCAACTATCCCGGGCTGCCGTCGCACCCCCATCACGAGCGGGCCTGTGAGTATTTTCCGAAAGGGTACGGGGCGATTCTCGGTTTCGGCGTGAAGGGAGGTTGCGCGTCGGCCGCGGAGTTTATCGACTCGGTCGAGTTGGCTTCCCACTTGGCCAACTTGGGGGACGCGAAGACGCTGGTCATCCACCCGGCGTCGACGACCCATGCTCAACTCTCCGAAGAAGAACTGGCCGCGGCCGGTATCACGAGCGATTATATCCGGGTCAGTGTTGGTCTGGAGGATATCGAGGATATCGAGGCCGATTTCGACCAGGCGCTCCGTGCGTCGCAGGAGGGGTAAAAAAGAACCGATTTTAAAAAAACACGGCGGCGGGAAGAACGGTTTCCCAGTCGCCGTTTTTTATTGGCCGGTTCATTGTTTATGGACACGGCCCGGGTGATTTCGGCCTCTCGGGTGGATTTGGACTAAACTGCGTTGTCAAGGAAAGTGAGGTTGACTTTAAGGCTTCGAAGCGTCTATACTGCGCCGCCACTGGTTGGGGTTGTCGAAGTGTTTTTTTGCGGTCCCTATCCCGCACCAATCGGCTACCGCGACCAGTTGTTTTTTGAAGGACCCAAACGCTTTCGGTTTAGGAGGAACCGCCATGTCCCGCTTAATGGCCCCCGCTCAAAATAGGCCCCGCTTTTCCCGCCCCGCCGCCCGGTTTGCTTATCGGCAGACAACCGTTTTCGTCCTTGGCGGCCTTCTTGCCGTTGGACTTTTTCTTGGAGTCGGAACCACCGCCCGAGGAGAGAACCAAAAGGCGTCCCCTACGAAATCGGCCGATCAGAGATCGGGCGATAAAAAATCGCAAGCCCCGTCAAGCAATGTCATGGCGGTGGTCAATGGGGAAAAAATTTCACGCGATACGCTGGCCCGTGAATGCCTTCGGTACTACGGTGAATCGGTCTTGGAAAGCTACGTCAATAAGCTTTTGACTCAAATCGAGTGCGAGAAGGCGGGCGTTTCGGTCACTCGTGAGGAGATCGACGAGGAAGTGAAGCAGCGGGCGGCCCGATACCGTATTCCGGTTCCGCAGTGGTACGAGATGCTCGAAAACGAGCGGGGAATCTCGCCGAAAGAATACGACGAGGATATCGTCTGGTCGTTGTTGGCGCTCCAGAAATTGGCCGGGTCCCGTTTGACCGTCAGTCAGGAGGAACTCCAGAAGGTCTACGAGACCGAATACGGTCCGGCCGTCATGACACGGATGATCGCTTGTAAAACGGAATCGAAGGCAAAAGAACTCCGCCAGATGGCCCTGGCCAACCCGGCGCAGTTCGGCGAGATCGCCAAGAACCATTCCGACGACACCCAGAGTGCGAGCGGCAAGGGACGCATCCCGCCGATTCGCCGCCATGTCGGTTATCTTGAGTTCGAGCAGGCGGCCTTTGGTCTCGAGGACGGCGGGATCTCGGAGATTATCCAGATCGGTGAGCGGTACATTATCCTCAAGCGGGAGAATATGATCCCCGCGAGGGAGATTCCCCTGGAGCAGGTCGCCCCGATGCTCAAGGCGAAAATCAAGGAGGCCAAGCTTAGCAAGGCGGCAGACGAGGTTTTTGCCAAGCTCCAAAAAGGGGCGAAGGTCGAGAATTGGTACAATGACCCGAAACGGCGCGAGTCGGGGATGGTTGCTGTCGTGAACGGTCGGAAAATCACCACCGCCGAACTGGCCGCCGTCTGTCTCGAACGTCATGGCAAAGAGGTTCTCGAGACGACAATCGACCATATGCTGGTCGAGCAGGCTCGGAAGAAAAATCAAATCGAAGTCACCGAAGTTGACCTGGCTGAGGATGTCCGTCACGCGGCGGAGATGTACGGTCCGACCAAGCCGGACGGGAAGCCTGATATCGACGCCTGGCTGAAGATTGTCACCGAAGAACAGGATTTGACTCGCGAAGTGTATCTCCGCGATTTTGTCTGGCCGTCGGTCGTCATGAAGAAGATTGTGGAAGACCAAGTCCGGATCAGCGAAGAGGAGATCAACCGAGGTTTTGAGGCCAACTACGGCCCGAAGGTCCAATGTCTGGCGATCTTCATGGACAATCTGCGTCGGGCCCAAGAGGTCTGGGCCGAGGCGCGGAAGAACCCGACTCCCGAACATTTTGGTGAACTGGCGGCGACCCATTCAGTCGAGCCGGGCAGCAAGCGTCTCCACGGTCAAGTGTCCCCGATCCATCGTCACGGAGGTATGCCGGTCTTGGAAAAAGAGGCGTTCGCCCTAAAAAAGGGAGAGCTCTCGGGCATCATCCACGTCGGTGGAAAGTATGTCATTTTGTTGTGCCAGGGATTTACCAAGCCGGTGAAAGTCGAAAAGAGCCAGGTGCGCCAGTATATCTACGAAGATCTCTTCGAGAAAAAGCTTCACTTGGCGATCAGCCGTTATTTCGCGCGGCTCAAGAGTGGTGCGTCGATCGATAATTTTCTAAGCGGGACGAGCCAGTCGCCCGCCGACACGGCCGGAGTTCCCGAATTGCGCGAGACGACCGGCGAAAAACGGCGTTGATGCAATTGGTCTTCGGTTGAAAAAACAGAACAAGGAGGAAACGGCACCGAGGTCGTTTTCCTCCTTGTTTTATGCGTGGCTACAAGGGGAAAGTCATTTTTCGAAAGGCCGTGTGGACCGGGAACGGATCTGTTTTTCCAGTTCCCGGGCGGCGTGGATCAGTGTTTCGGCCCCTTGCCCGGCGAGCTTATCGGCGACCTGTCGACCGAGCGATTCGGCCTCTTCAGGCGTGCCGGTCTCGGTCGCGTCGAGCTTGGTTCGGCCGTCGAGACTCATGACTCGTCCGGTCAAAAGGAGCCGACCGCTTTCGTCAACCCGTCCCCACGCGCCGATCGGGGCGAGACAACCGCCTTCGAGTCTCGCCATCATCGTCCGCTCGGCGACCACTGCCGCGCGGGTATGTGGGTCGTTTAGCCTGGCCAAGACGGCCAGACAGTCGGTGTCGTCTGCTCTCGCTTCGACGCCCAACGCGCCCTGGCCGACTGCCGACAAAAGGGTCTCCGGCGCAAAGCGGTCGGTAATCGCCTCGGCCAGCTCTAGACGGACCAGTCCCGCTTCAGCCAAGACGATCGCGTCGTACTCTCCCCGTCGACATTTCTCCAAACGGGTTTCGACGTTGCCGCGGATGTCACGGACGTCCAGGTCGGGCCGTCGATAAAGCAGTTGGGTCTTGCGCCGCAGGCTGCCGGTACCGACGATTGCCCCTTCGGGCAGGCCGTCGAACGAGTCGGCTTCTCGCGCGACCAGACAGTCGGCCGTGGGGCCCCGACGGGGTGTCGCCGCCAGGACGAGTCCGGCCACCAGTTCGGTCGAGAGGTCCTTGAGGCTATGAACGGCCAGGTCGATCCGCCGTTCCAAAAGGGCCCGTTGGAGTTCTTTCGTGAAAACCCCTTGGGTGCCGATCGCGCCGATTGGTCCTTCGGTCCGCCGGTCTCCTTCGGTCCGAAGGGGGACCATTTCAACCTGGCAGTCCAATTCTTTCAGGCGGGCGGCAATCCAATCGGCCTGCCAACGGGCCAGTCGACTTGCTCGGGTTCCAAGACGCAATTTCATCGTTTGCTCGGGAGGGATTAATAACGGTTTTTTATAAAACGATATTTTTATTCTAGCCCAGCGGGGTCTTTCAGGGCAGGGTTCTTGTCGAGTAGGGACAAAAAAAGAGCGACCGCCCGTCGTGGACCGTCGCTCTTGTGCTGTTTTTCCAATTGAGGAGGAAACCCTACTTCTCGCCTTCTTTGTCAGGGGCCGATTCTTGCTTGACTTCTTTGGCTTGGGCCTCGTCGCGAAGCGCTTTGATTTGGGCCAGCTTTTCGTCGAGCTCCTTCTGTTTCTTTTGGTTTTCCTCGGCCGCCTTCTTTGCCGCTTCAGCCTGCTTGGCCGCTTCGGCCGTCGCGTTATCGGCCTCGGCCTTTTGCTTCTTCGATTGTGCGATCGACGCGTCGGCGGCCGCCTTCTGCTTTTTCGCCTCGGCAATCGCTTGGTCCGCTTCCGCGCGGGCGGTTAACGCTTCTTTTTTGGCCTTTTCAGCAGCCGCGCGGGCGGCGTTGGCCTCTTTGGTCGCCTTTTCGGCAGCCGCTTTGGCGGTCAACGATTCCTGCTTGGCCTTTTCGGCCGCCAGGGTCTGGTCCTTGAGTTTGGCCAATTCCGACTTCATCTCCGATCGGACGGCGGCCAACATTTTTTCGGTCGCACTCTGGGCCGCTTTCGCCTCGTCACGTGCCTTCTCGGCCGATTCCTTGGCGGCGGTGGCTTCCTGAAGGACCGTTTCCGATTCGGCCAGCTTCGCCTCGGCAGAAGCCCGTTCGGCACGGGCCATTTTCATGACCGGTGTGTTCATCCGAATCCGCCAGAGCAGACTCCCGGGGCGACCAAACAATTGGGCCTCGGCCGGACTGGAAACCAACAGGAAACCGGCAACGAGAGCGATAAGACAAAGGGATTTTTTCAACATGATTTGGGCTCCTTGAAGACGTCAACGAGGAATAAAGTCGGTTTAAAGACCTACTGAACGCAGAGATATTTTTACTGGGGGGGGAAGCGAAACAGAATTTTCAAAAAAAGGCGGGCAAAACGGTCCATCCGTAGACCGTGGCTGGAAGGGGAAAGTGGTCGGTAAAATCATTTTAATCGCTACATTCGATAGGGGATTATGCCTATCTTGTCTGAAAGGGGGCCGGCTGTCAAGTTCATTACTGCCTAAAGCAACTAAATGACCCAAATTGTCAAAAAACCCTGTTTTACCCCTCTTATTGGTGGGAAATAGACTTGCTTCGTCGGCCGGTTGATGGCACAATGGAAGTTAGGAAGTGTCCTTGATTTGTGTTGTCCGGACAGGCGGCTCGAGAGAATTGTTAAGAGACGAAAGCGGCGTAAGTGTCCAAAAGCACGTTTGACTGATGGTTTCGCTCTGCGGTCTTTCCAATTTGCCGGGTTACGCCTGACCCTACCCGAGGCCCATGAGTTTTCGGATTGCCCCTCCTTTGCTGAGATATCAGCCTCCAGGAGTGCCGATCTGCTGACTCCCTGCCCCCAGACCCCACCCGTGAAAAAGACCATGATTACTCGCAACGCCCGTCAGCACGCCCGCGGTTCCTCACTTCAGTTGGGAACGGCCCGCCATCTTTACGCGTGTGGAGTTCCCGAATCACACCGGTCGTTTGAAATGCAGCTTCAAGAGGCGCTTGAAGCGGTTTGTGATGCGATTGTTCGAGAAGACTCCGAAGCGAAACTAGTCAAACAGACCGTTTTCTTACGCGACCCAGAGCAAGTTGACGCGTGTCGGGCGATGGTCGACGCCTTTTTTGAGGCGAAAGGAAACCCGGCGCCCGTGACGACCTATGTGACTCAACCGCCCTGTGGCGGCGAAGCGGTGGTGATCCAGGCGTACGGTTTGTCCCCTTCTGGAGCGACGGTTGAAGTCCAGCGGAAGTCGGAACATCTGGCCATCGTTCGTCAGGGAGAGCTTTCGTGGATCCACTGTGGTCACGTCGCCCCCGAGGTTTCCGAAGAGAATGTGTACGATCGCTCTCAAGACGCGTTTGCTCGGATGAAAAATTATCTGTCCGAGGCGGGCGTTCCGTTGGAACGGGTCGTGCGGACCTGGCTTTACCTGGGCGACATTGTGGGGCCGGAAGGCCAGACACAACGTTACAAAGAACTCAACCGAGCGCGGAGCGACTATTACCGGGAGGTCCATTTCGGCACCGGGTTGCATCTGCACGGCCCGCACCGAAAGCGAATCTATCCGGCCAGCACGGGGATCGGAAGTCAGGGACGCGATCTGTTGATCAGTTGTGTCGCGCTGGAGGCGAAACCGGACCGGGTGCGTCTGATTTCTTTAGAGAATCCGCAGCAGACTTCCGCTTTTGACTACGCGCCGGTTTACAGTAAAAGAAGTCCCAAGTTTGCTAGGGCGATGGCGGTGGTTCTCGAAAACGAGGCGTTGGTTTACGTTTCAGGGACGGCCAGCATTACCGAGTCGGAAAGTCGTCACGACGGGGATGTCCGGGCTCAGACTCATCAGACGCTCGACAATATTGGGGCGCTTATTTCACAGGAGAATTTTGCGCAGCACGCCCAGCCGGAGATCGGCGCGACGCTTGACGATTTGGCCGAGGTTTGTGTTTACGTGAAGCGGATCGAGGACCATGAAGCGGTTCGTGAGATTTGTGAAGCGCGGCTGCCGGGCGTTCCGGCCGTTTATGTGGAGGCGGATGTGTGTCGGCCGGAGTTGCTGGTCGAGATTGAAGGGATCGCCCTAGCGCATAAATAGAAAAAACAAGAGAGACAAAAACAAAAAAAGAGCGATTACGAAGTAATCGCGCTCCAAAAAGTTTTTGAGGGGAGAGTTCGAGAGGGGACAATTTTCAAAATGTCCCTTCTCATTTAGGAAATACTGGGGACGGCGCAGCCGTCACTCCATTCTTCTTTTTAGTTACAAGGGCGACTTTTTCCCTAACAGATTCGCGGCATCTGCTCGCCCGACAATAGATCCAAAACACGGCTGGTCCCAAGGGCGTTTTTCAAAAGCACGGTGCCCGGATGCGCTTCGGTGACGTGACCCAAAAGGGCCGCCCCGGCGCCGACCGAAAGACTTCGTAGTTGGGCCAGCGCTTGCTCGGTCTTTTCTGCCGGGACGATCGCGATCATTCGTCCTTCGTTGGCCACATAGAGCGGGTCGAGGCCCAATAACTCGCAGGCGGAAGCGACCGGGGCCGAGACGGGAACCGCCTCTTGGTCGATTTCGATTCCGACCGAGACGTCGGTGGCAATCTCACTCAACGCCGAGGCCAGCCCGCCGCGGGTCAGGTCGCGAAGACAGTGGACCTCCGGAACCGCGTCGAGCAGTTGATGAACTAACCCGACCAGCGACGCGCAATCACTTTCGAGCTTCCCTTCGAAGTTCAGCCCTTCGCGGACCGACATGACGGCCATCCCGTGACGACCCAAGTCGCCGCTTACGAGGATCGCGTCGCCGGGCCGGACCTGGAGCGGATTGATTTGGATTCCTTCGGGGACCAAACCGACTCCGGCCGTATTGATGTAAACTCCGTCCGCCTTGCCACGGTCGACCACTTTCGTATCACCGGTAACAATCGCGACACCCGCCTCGTCGGCCGCGCGGCGCATCGACTCGACAATCTGCTTGAGCGATTCAATCGGAAAGCCCTCTTCCAAGATGAAACCGGCGCTCAAACCGATCGGCCGGGCGCCCGACATCGCCAGATCGTTGACCGTGCCGAAGACGGCCAGGTGACCGATATCGCCGCCGGGAAAAAAGATCGGATCGACGACGAACGTGTCGGTGGTGAAGGCGATTTTTCGTGAGTCGGCGTTTTGACCGGCCAGGTCCAGAAGGGTACTGTCGTGGGCCGGACCGGGAGTTTTTCCTTCCGGTTCGAAACCGGGACGGAAAAGCCCCTCGATCAACTCACGCATCATCCGGCCGCCGCCGCCGTGGGCCATCTGGATGGTCGTTTTCTTGGCTAAAGGGATCGGGCACTGGAGTTCGAATTTTTTGGGATCGGCGTTCATATTTGGTGTGGGGTAAAAACTCGGTGTGGGTAAGAGCCCTTCTTTTTTGTGAGAAACCGATGAAGATCACAGTCGGTAGGATCGATTCTTTTAGCGTCGTCGCATCTGGAACCGGGCCAAGTCGCGTTTGGTTTCGGCCTTTTTCATCGCTTCACGCTTGTCGTGCTGTTTCTTTCCTTGACAGATGCCCATGAGCACCTTGGCGAGGCCCTTTTTGAAATAAAGCTTCAAGGGGACGAGCGTCAGCCCCTTTTCGCGTGCCCGTGAGGCGAACCGTTCGACCTCGCGACGATGCATGAGCAGTTTTCGCGGTCGACGCGGCTCGTGGTTGAACCGGTTGGCCTCGAAGTATTCGGGGATGTCGCAGTTCATCAGCCAGACTTCGCCGTCTTTGACCCGGCCGAACGCCTCGGCCAGCGAGACGGTCCCGCCGCGGAGGCTTTTGACTTCACTGCCGCGCAGCATGATCCCGCATTCGAGCGAGTCGAGCACGAGATACTCGTGCTTCGCTCGGCGATTTTGAGCGACGACCCGTTCGTTGCTGGTCGCGCCGTCGGTCGATTTTTTAGACTTTTTGCTCTTGGCCATTCGCTACTGAAAAGGTCAAATATTTTTTACGGGTAAGGATAAGCAAGGATCACAATGCTATTGTAGCGCCGAAGGGGCCGTTTGGAAAGGGCCGGAAAACGAGTGGAATTGCAAGCTGAAACCGAATCTTTACTGCCCGGGGTTTTGTGTGTTGATCGTTTTATCGCCGACGCTCTCGATCCATTCTTTGGTCCACTTGACGGCCTCAAGATCCAAGTCGGCGACACAACTTCCACAGAAAATGATCCCTTCGATCTCGCCCGAGTCGAGCCAACGGGAATATTCTTTGCACTGTGATTTCATGTGCGAGACCGAGATAGGCTTCTGGTTTCCAAAGTCGTACAGGTAACAACCGGCCATGATCGGTTTCCCGTCGGCGAGCCGTTTCGCTTTTTCGAAGTTGGTTTTTAGCCGGGCAAGGTTTTCCGATTTCCAGGTCCAGAAGGTGACGACATCGCAATATTTCAGATACTCACCGATATCCCAGTCGAGCTGATGATCGTACAAAACGACCCAAAGCTTGAGGCCGTGTTTGTGGAGTTTGGTTTGGATATTTTTGAGTTCCTCAAGGCTGATCCGGCTTCCTTG
The DNA here is from genome assembly GCA_963674475.2 of Thermoguttaceae bacterium. Taxonomy (GTDB): domain Bacteria; phylum Planctomycetota; class Planctomycetia; order Pirellulales; family Thermoguttaceae; genus CAXXFQ01. The sequence continues at coordinate 383,711 of CAXXFQ010000009.1, forward strand.
CACGCCATTATGCGGAGGAACGAAAAAATCGTCCAACACGGCGGCCGACAGATTGCCAAAGTTTTGCTTTAAGGCAAGAACCGCTTTCAAATCGTCTTGGGCGTTTGTCTGGTGCGTGCTCCCATCGCCAACGATCGACCAGGCGACATGGTCCAGTGAGCCAAAATCTTTCATGCTCGCTGCAAAATCGCTCGGGACCGGTTTGCCGCCAAAGCGGACCATACAGATATTTTTTATCCCCAAGTCGGCCGCGGCTGCCTCGGGCGAGACGTTTGAATTGCCTTGGAGGTTGAAGAGGCCGTTGTAGCTGCCGGCCAAATGGCTCCATAGCCAGAGACGATCTCGAACGGTTTCTTTTTTCGCGTGGTTTGCCTTGTTTTGTTCAGGCTGCCCTTCGGCCGCATCGACACCGAGCGTTGCGGTCGCCATCATCGCGAAGATGGCCAACGCGATAAAAGCACACCGTGTGAAATTACCGACGATCCAGGTGGACTTGGGATGGAAATGCATCGTGGACCTTCTCATTTGAGGGTTATAAAGGGCGTGTACTTTAGAGGTGAGCAGGGGGAGCTTCGAATGAAGTAAACCGATATTTTCCAGAGGTTTTCCGTGGAAAAAAACGGTCCACCCATGACTCTATTTTACTATATCTGCAATTGCCGGTACATAACCGTCCCGAGCCGAGCTCCCAATGTCATTAGGCTCCCAAAGCGGCAAAAGATGGTTTGTTGGAAGGACAATGGTCGCATCGAAGCGGTCGACGTTCTCATAAAAAACAGGGAGCCGCGACACGTGGCCGTGACTCCCTGTTTACCTGTTTGTTTTCGCGTGGGTGTGGACTTAAGTAGGCGTGTATTTGCTGCCTTTTCCCTCACCACCGCCCAACGCGGACGCCAGGTCGCGACTGGCCAGGGCCAACATGGTCAGCGACCAACCGCTGAAGATCATGTTGATGCCGATCAACAGGCCGAGGACCCAAAGGGCGTCGCCCGGCAATCGGGACCAGATCAATCCGGCCAAGATGAGCGAGACGATTCCACTGAAGAGCAACCAGCCCCAGTTGGCCGACGGGCGGATCTGGAACGCCATGATCGTCTTGAAAATCCCTTCGATCGCCAGGAAAGCGACCAGGACGATGGTCAAGGTAAACATGCCCACAAGCGGATTGGACAACAGGACCACGCCGACAAAGCCGTACAGCAAGGCGGTAAGGACCTCGAAGAAAAAGCCGCCCCACTCGCGCGCGGTGAAGGCATGGATGAACTGCAGCACGCCGCCGATCAACAAGAGCCAGCCCAAAACCAGCGTGACGCCGAGGCTGGCGACGGTCGGCAACGCGATGGCCAGGACGCCGAGGATGATCAGGCAGATCCCCAAGACGGCAAACCAGCCGGAGTGCTTTTGCAGGGCGTCGCCGGTGGAGGGCCAAACCGAGGTGCCTCTTCGTTCGACTTCCGGAGCCGACTCGGGACGCGGGGTTTCTTCGGACATGTTATGGTTCCTTTCAGATTCGACAGGACGTTTTTATACCTATTCCAACTTGAAATGACGTGGCGGTCGCCGGTTTACCCTTTGGGAAAACGGGCGGTTTTCAAATGGGTGGACGCCATTTCAAACGAAAACGCATTTTATTTTTGAAAAAGGGCCAGTCTGTTACGGTCCTTTCCAAGGGCACAGTGGCAAGAGCTACCTAACCGTAGGACACAACTTGATGACGGTCAAATGGGTGGTCTTGAAAGGACCTTTTTAGGGGGGTACTCGCCGAAACGGCCCGATTTTTCAGGATTACTACAAGAGGGGGCTTAGCAGTTTGGCGATATTTTCCCAGCCGCGCGTGAAAGCGGATCGACATTCCCATTCGGCATGGGTCAGGAGGGTCGAGTCCTTGCGGTAATCATTCTGGAGGCGGCGCAGTTGCTCGCTGGTCTCATGGCCGTAAAAGAGCATGCTGATCTCGAAGTTCAACGCGAACGAACGGATGTCGAAGTTGCTCGAGCCGATCAGACAGACCGAATCGTCGATCCGCATCGTCTTGGCGTGCAACAGGCCCGGTTCGTAGAGGTATAGCTTGGCGCCGATGTCCAACAGGTCTTGGTAATAGGCCCGCGAGGCGGCGCCGACCAGGTATTGGTCCGACTGACGGGGGACGATCACCTCGACTTCGACTCCGGCCAAAACGGCCACCTCGATCGCCTGTAAAAAGGGGTCGTCCGGGACGAAGTAGGGGGACGTGATCGTCACTTTTTCTTTGGCGTTATACAAGGCGGCGACAACGAGCCGTTGGTAGTTTTCCGTCGGGTAGTTCGGACCGCTTGGTAGCGATTGGATAGCCAATTGGCCGGTCAGCTCGGGCGTCGGAAAAATTTTGTCGGTATCGAGAATCTGGTCCGTTTCAAAATACCAGTCGGAGATGAAGACCGTTTGGAGCTGCAAAACCACCGGCCCGGTCAGACGTACCGACATGTCGTGCCAGGCCAGGTCCTTATGTCCGTAGTCGGCGTTGACGATATTCTGGGAGCCGGTGTAGCCGATCCGCCCGTCGATCACGGCGATCTTCCGATGGTTTCGTATATCGAGCCGGGCCATTTTTCTTCGCCACGGGGCGACCGGCAAGGCGGCGTGGACTTCGACCCCCCTTTGCTGGAGACTCGGCCCGAGCCGTTTGAGCATCGGACGACTTCCGACGGCGTCGACCAGCAGTCGACAGGTGACGCCCCGCTCGACCGCCTCGACCAGCGCGTCGGCCACCTGGCGGCCCGTGGCGTCATCTTCGAAGATGTAATAAAGCAGATGGATCTCGTGCTTCGCCCCTTGAATATCGGCGAGCAGCCGGTCGATGGTCGCGTCGGTCTTGGTGAGGAGTTCGGCATGATTTCCACCGGCGACCGGCATGTAGCCCAACCGTTCGGCCAGGCAAACCAGGGCCGTCAGATCCTCGTCCAGTTGGGGACGGTGGATTTTTTCAAAGTCGTCGAAACGGGCGTGGACCTTGTCGAGTTCCTTGAGCAAGCGGCCGTGGCGCTCGATCCGCCGGGTGGGGAGTCGGTTTTGGCCGATCAGCAGGTAAATAAAGATTCCCGGGATCGGCAGGAAGAAGATGACCAGCAGCCAGGCGATCGTCGTCGAGCCGGTCGTGCGGCGTTGGGTCAAAAGCAGGAGCATGAAGATACGGACCGCCCATTCGGCGGCGTACCAGAGTTCTCCCGCTGTGAAATTTTCGAACATGGCCCGGTTTCCAGCTTTGGTTGGCGTATAGAATCTCTATCATTGTGGCTTATTTAGAGAGGTTGACAAGAAAAAGACCCTTTTCTAGGAGAGGGCCGGTTATGAAAGGAGTGTGTTTTTGCGGGGTAAAGAGGATTGGGAGGACGATGCGGGGGGTTGTTTTGCCGGGAAGAATCTGAATATGCACAGATGGTGTGCACCTTTTGCGCGCATCTTCATCAAAGGAGGGAAGGCGTGGCAAACGGGGCATTTTTTTCAAAAAGCGGTAAGTCGTTCTTTAGTAATGGATTTTGAAAATACCCCCTCCAAAGAAGGTCAATCCTGGTATTCATTTTGCAAAAGAAGAGAGCCTGTTCGGAAAAAAGGCCTCGGCTGCAAAGAAGTCGGGGTACGGAAAAACGGTCTGTTTTTAACGACTCTATTGATCAGTTGAAAAAAAGGAGCCCTCTGTGACCCCGAAAAAAGTTTTGGCACTCTGCCGCGAAAAGGACGTCAAAGCGATCGATCTTCGTTTTATGGATTTCCCGGGGCTCTGGCAGCACTTTACGATTCCCGTCTCGGCGCTGGATGAAGACGTCTTCGAAGACGGGCTCGGCTTCGACGGGTCGAGTATGCGTGGATGGAAGGCGATCAACGAAAGCGACATGCTCGTCGTCCCGCAGCCCGAAACGGCCGCGTTGGACCCGTTCGCCGAGCTGCCGACCCTTTCGATGATCTGCAATATCCAAGATCCGATCACCCGTGAGGATTACTCCCGCGACCCGCGGAATGTGGCTCGCAAGGCGGTCAACTATCTCAAGTCGACCGGCATCGGCGACACCTGTTACATCGGGGCCGAAGCCGAGTTCTTTATCTTCGACGACGTCCGTTTCGATCAACAGAACCACCAAGCCTTCTACGCGGTCGATAGTATCGAAGGGGAGTGGAACCGCGGCCGGGACGAGATGCCCAACTTGGGGAACAAGCTGCGGCACAAGGAAGGGTACTTCCCCGTCCCGCCGGCCGACCAGTTCATGGACATTCGAAACGACATGATGCAGACGATGATCGACAGCGGACTGACGGTCGAGTGTCAGCATCACGAGGTGGGCACCGCCGGTCAGTCGGAGATCGACCTGAAGTACAACAAGTTGGTCGAAATGGCCGACGAGATGATGTTGTTCAAGTACATCGTCAAAAACGTCGCGACGAAGTACAACAAGACGGTCACCTTCATGCCCAAACCGATCCACGGCGACAACGGGTCGGGGATGCATACGCATATCTCTATCTGGAAGGACGAAGAGCCGATCTTCGCCGGAAGCGGCTATGCCGGTTTGAGCGATATCGCCATGTACGCCATGGGTGGTATCTTGAAGCACGCTTCGTCGATCTTGGCCTTCAGCAACCCGACGACCAACAGCTACAAGCGTTTGGTTCCGGGATTCGAGGCGCCGGTCAACTTGGCCTACTCGCAGCGAAACCGGTCGGCGGCGATCCGGATTCCGATGTACAGTTCCAGCCCGAAGGCCAAACGGATCGAATTCCGTTGCCCCGACCCTAGCTGCAACCCGTACTTGTCCTTCTCGGCCCTGTTGATGGCCGCCCTGGACGGGATCCAAAACAAGATCGATCCGGGCGAGGCGCTCGACAAGGATATTTACGATCTGAAGCCCGAAGAGCTCGAAAACGTCCCGACCACGCCCAGTTCGCTCGAAGAGGCCCTGGACGCGTTGCGTGACGACCACGACTTCTTACTCCGTGGCGATGTCTTCACGCCCGACGTGATCGATACCTGGATCTGGTACAAAATGGAACGTGAGGTCAACGCGATGCGTCTGCGACCCCATCCGTACGAGTTCTGTCTGTACTACGACATTTAAAGCGATTTCCCTGCCATTTTTGTGGCACCTTGAGTTCCGGGGCCGTTCTCATGATCGGTCCCGGAACTTTTTTTCTTGCTGCGCGCTTCAAGCTGGAAGCTACCCGGAACTTTTTTTCTTGCGCGTTTCAAAACGCGCATGGCGAAACGCGTATCGCTCGAAAAAGTGTTGAGTAGAGGAGACGGGCCGTCGGCTAGAATAGGTTTTTCACTCGCTCGGTCAGGGAGACGGATTCCGGCGTGTCGGGCGTTTCCCCTCGAACGTATTGACGCCAACGATGGATATCGTATCCGAAATCTTCGTCGGTCACCTTCTTCAGCGAGAGAACGGCCTGATATTGCAGGGCCGGATCGGCGTCATCCAGAGCCGGCGCGAGCGCTTGGGCCGTTTCGGGCCGGTCGATTTTTCCCAGAGCGTCTGCCGCCGCGATTCGGACGTTTACGTTGGTATCTTTCGCGATCCGTTGCCCCAAAATTTCGACCGCTTCCGGGTTGCGTCGGTTGCCCCACGACTGGCAGGCGGCGATTCGGACTTCGCTTGCGTCGTCTTCGATTGCCCGTCGAAGGAGCTGGTCGGTTTCCGGACGGTTGAAAATGGAGACGGTGCGGATGATCTGACAACGGACCAACGGGTCGGACTCGGCGCGATACTCTTGGACCATTTTCCCGGCAAGCGCGGCCTGTTGGGCCGGATCTTGGGGCGCCCCGTCTTTGGCCAGCTCACGAAGCTGCTCGATCCGCTCGTGCGGCGCGACGATTCCGGCGATGGTCGGATCGCTCACACTGGTGGTCGACCAGGGCCAACTCCAGGTGTTCATCCCTTGGCATCCGGTCAACGTCACGAAGAGCAATCCGGCGAATAAAATCAAATTCCGGGAAAAACGCTTGGCGACCACGCGCTATCTCCTCCCCTCTAAGGGGGTAATGTTCCATCCTTATCGATACGACACGGCGCGAAAACTATACCAAACCGACCACCTGGCCGAAAGACCGGTTTTTTGTGCCGCTCGGATAACTGGCCGAAAGACCGTTTTTCTTGGGGCGCCTTAAAACGGCTTTGTCGAACTGCGAGATTATTCCTCTCCGTTGAAGCCGCGGAACCATTTTTGGCGTGACGGGTTTTTTCGATCCGTCATGGGGCCTTGTCTGTCGGGTTCCGAAAGCAGCGTGGCGACCATCCGGTATTTCGCGTCGATATCGTCGGCGTAATGGACCAACAGTGCCTCGGGGGTCATCGGCGGTTTGGGCGATCCCCATTCGGGCAGCCGTTGGTGGGCCACGATCAGATGCTCCAGCCGCAGCCGGGTTTCCCGATCGAGTCCGACCTCGCGGGCCGTGTCACGGACCAGGTCGCGACCCAAAAGCAGGTGGCCGATCATCTCCCCTTCCGGCGTGTATTCGGTCAGCGTCGGTCCCTGGCGAAGCTCGATTACCTTGCCCAAATCGTGCAGCACCCCGCCGGCGATGACCAGTTGACGATCCAGCGGAGGCCGCATCTCGGGATAGCTTGCCGCGTATTTATCGGCCAGATAGACACACGTCTCGGTCACGTGCAGGGTATGCTCCAGCAGTCCGCCCAGGTAGGCATGGTGGTGATGCCGCGCGGCCGGGAGTCGCATCCAGTCGTCGCGGTAGGTTTCCATCAGAGTCTCGACCAGTTGCTTCAGCGGTCCGGCCTCCAGGTTCTCGTCGACCAGCGCCGTGAGCGTCTCCCACATCGTCGTCCGATCGAATGGCGTCCGGGGCAGATACCCGTCGGGGTCGAAACCGTCGCTCCGGTCGTCGTCGGACGCGCGTCGGATACGGCGGATTTCCAGTTGGGGGCCGAAATTCGTGTCGCGATACAGGGCCCGCAGTTTGTAAAACTCACCCGGCGTCCACGCCTCCTGGCAATCCTCGGCCCAGGTGCTGTTGCCCCAGACCGGAAAGGTCACCTCGCGCAGGGCGTCGCGAAAGCCGACTCGGAAGTACGGTTTCCCGTCGCGGGTGGTTGACGCGTCTTTGGCGGTCATCAGGACGAACAGGTCGCCTTCCTGTCCGTCGATCATCTCGCACAGGCGGACGATCGGCATCGCGTGAGCGGACATCGGTGTCGGTTCCTTGCGGCAAGGGAAAAACTCAGTCGAAAGAGTTTATCTTATCAGAACCGTATCCGATTTGCCAAGAGGAGGGGCCCGGCAGCCCGTTTGAAGCGAGGAAAAGCCAAAAAAACAGGGCGGTCGTGTCTGGGTCATGACACGCCGCCCGATTGAAAATGGGTGGGAATCGGCCTCTTGCTTAGAAGCGGATTTCCATACCGGCGTTGATCCCTTGAGCCCAGTAGTCGGAGCTGACGAACATGTATCTTGGCCGGGCCGGCGAAACGTTCTCCGGCATCGGAGCGTCAAGCCAATCGGGGTTGACCTCCAGGTCGATCTGTTCGGCCGGACGCAGGACGCTGTCCCAGAAGATGACCCGGTAGCCGAAGGTGAATCGAACGTGTTGGTTCCACTGGTAACCCAGCTCGGCGGCCAGTTGCGGAATGGCGGAGAACCGGTCTCGCGAGTATCGGCCGATGTTGCTCGGCTGGGTCAAGAGGCCCTGCTCCCGGACGTCGATGTCCGGATCGCCGGGGACCGTGACGATCGTTTCCCCATCGACCGTGCAGACTTGGTTCATGTTTCCCAAGCCGAGTCGGTAACTCAACTCCAACGACCAGCAGCCCCAATACGACTGGGAGACGACCCCCAGCTCGAACCCTTGGAACTCGTTGACGGTCCGGAACGCGTCGGTAATATCGAAGGTCGTTCCCGGGGCAATCGGGCCAATAGGGTTTTTCACCAAAAGGTCTTCGTGCATGTTCAACCGTTCGTTGAGCCGATACATCCGCCAACCGCCGACCAGATCGACCCGATATCGGTCGGGACGGAACCGGTTTCGGAATCGGTGTCCGTAGACCTCGGCCCGAGAGCGATACCCGGCCCCACAGCCGCAGCAGTCCTCGTCGCCGCAGCTACAGCCCCACTGGGGGACGCACTCGCAGCAGGCCAAGTTGAAGGTCATCTCGACGCCGACCGAATGGAAATACTCGGTCAAACGGGTATCGAACGATCCGCTGATGTCGTCGTCGGCCACCTGTTCTTCCGTGGGTTCACCCGTTTTCGCATTGATAAACGGTCGGGCCAAATTGGGGTGGCCGGTCGAGGCGTTGTAGGTCGAATCGACCCCTTCGCCGAGTGTGAGAAATTCGGCCTGCAGCCCCCAGGTCCGGCAGTCGTCCAGCCAGAAGCCGGTCAGGAGACGAAAATTGGATCGAGCGCCCAGATCGGACCGTTCGCCGCCGACAATGACCTCGCGACCGGTGGTCGTCAACAGCGGCGGGACACGTTGGCCGCGGGTCCACCAGTTCAGGTAGTCGACACGGAACCAGTATTGGCCCCCCGGCCCGATCATGCACGACTCGCAGCAACTGTTGTCGCAGCAATCGGTCTCGCAGCAGGTGACGCCGGTGGTCTGGCAGTCGGAGTCGAAGCAAGTATCGGCGTCGGCCACTTGCGGCTCGGACATCGGTTGGAGGAGTTTGCCCTCTGTCTCGGCCGCCAGCACGACAGCCGGTCTGGCCGCCGGTTTAACCGCCGGTTTGACCTTGGTCTTAACCGCCGGTCTGGCCGCCGGTTTGGCCTTGGCCTTAGAGGTGTAGGAAACCTTTTCAAACGAATGAAAGGCGTTTTCGAACGACCAGGCCAAGTTACCTTGGAAAAGCAGCAGGGCGCAGCAGGCAAAGGCAGCAGGCATGGCCCAGTTCGACCGTTTCATATTCGAGCCCCCCCGAAAATGGCATGTTGTTAAGCTAGGAAAACTTTATCCGATGTACGGACTATTTGCGTTATGACCGTTACATCGATAATATTGCCCAAGACTATCAGTATTTTTGGAATAGCCGGAAAAGTCTTCCTATTTTAACTAGAGTAGGCCGGTCGAGGGCGTCTTGAGCGGGAAGACCTCGGGCCGCCCCGCTTTTCCTAGAAGTGGAGGGAAAAGCTGAAAAAGGCAGTTTCTTTATCTCGAAGGAAAGATTAAAAAGAACCTGTCTTGGAAGGTGATTGTCTATCCATCAGGAAACCGCCCCATTCCCTTTTAATGAGCCGACTTGACCGATGTCCGCGTTATCCTTGTCTGAAACCATCCAAGAGATTCGATCCCTCGCCGCCGCGCGACCGGTTTTGCCGAGGCTTTCCAGAAGCGAATCGCAGTGGCGAGAAATAACCGGGCTGTACGGCTCGTCCGACTGGAGCGGTGCGTCTTATGAGCGGATCGTGGAAAACGCCGCCCACATTCGGGAGCTTTACCCGGATGTTTACAGTCACTTTTTCCCCGCTTTTTTGATTGCCGCACTGTTACAGGGTCAAACGGCCGATCGCTTTACCAAGGAAATCACGGAGCTGTTACGCGATTGTTCAAATTGGCGTAAATTCATCTACAAGCAAAAGGACTACGACCATTGGGAATCCTTTTTCCCTTACCATTATCCGGCCTTGTTTCCTCTTTTGCCCTTTATGCAAATGGAGGAAAGGGAGATGGCGAAACGGTTTTTCCAGTATCTGAGTGTTCATAGCCCGTTTGAGGATATTCAAAAGGAGGCGAGGGATTTTCTCGCCCGAAGCTGGGCAATTTTCAGCGACACAGCAGAGCCAGATGATTATTTGTCTTTCAGAAAGGAAGCCTGTAAACTTAAGCCAGAGTTAATGAACGCATTTATGGGAATGAAATACCCTGGAGATGACAATCTCATTTCCTGCTACTACGATGAGGAATGTGTGGACCTCGCCTTGATGTTGCGAGGCATTTCCTGGGATCAAATCCCTATTGAGATAGCATTAAGCAGCTACAATGAGATGACCTTTTTAACCCATGAAGCTTTTCACTATTACTGGCCTGGTTTTTTTATTGCGGGATTAGCGGTAGAAAACCACAAACATCACGACATATTCTACAACCTTTTAGATTCATTGCTTATTACCCATGAGCCGGGATCAGATTTATATCTGTGGAAATTGGAAAGATTGAGTCACTTTAAAGGGAAGCAGTACGACGTTTTGTCTAAGCTGTTGACGCTGTATTGCAGATATCTTGACGAAGATTGCAGAGAGGAGGCGTCTGCTTACTGGAGGATCGAGGAGGAATAATAACCCTCTTTTTGCGCGAGAGAGGAAAAACGGTTGACTTGCGGATTACCCATGAGGGGCTGAAACGCGGTCGGAATTTTTCTTGTTTGGATTCCGCAGGGCGACGTTGGTTACTAGGCCGAGTAGGAGGAGATGGGCCACCAGGCCGGAACCGCCGTAGCTTACCAGCGGTAGGGATAGGCCGGTGATGGGTAACAGACCGACCGTCATGGCCGTGTTGACGGTTGCCTCGACGGCCAGCAGGGCCACGATGCCGGTGACCAGGAGCCGGTCGTACGGGTCGACGGCCCGTGCGGCGATAACCAGGCCGCGCCAGACCAACAGGCCGTAGAGGGCCAACAGCGCACCGAGACCGAGGAGGCCGAACCGCTCGCCGACGACGCAGACAATAAAATCGGTCCGGGCGGCGGGCAATCGGTAGGCCGACGCGTCGACGACCGTTTGGCCGGAGAAATAACTGCCCCACGTGCCGCCGAGGGCGAGTAGTCGCTTGGCCCGGTCGAGCTGATAGGTCTGGTCCGACGGTTTTTGGTCGGGGCCGGTCGTTTCGAAAAGGGCCGTGACGCGCGACTGCTGCTCGTGGCTCATCCCCTGCCAGACGACCGGCGCCGCCGCGGCCGCCAGGAGGACGAAGATCAACAGGTGCCGTTTTCGCGCCCCGGCGATAAAAACGACCGCGAACCAGACCGGCAGGAAGACCAGCGCCGAGCCCAGGTCCGGTTCGATGGCGATCAGCACGATCGGCGCCAGGGTCAGGGCCAACGGGGCCAAGAGGCCGGTGAACCGACGGACCGTGTTGCGAGACGTCACCATCCGGGCCAGTGCGATCAAATAGGCCGCCTTGGCGAACTCCGACGGCTGGAGACGTAGCGACCCGATCTGGATCCAACGTCGCGCGTGGTGGATCGGCGGGAAGAAGAGAACCAGGACCAAGAGAACCAGCGTCAGGCCGTAAAGCAGATAGGCCCAGTGGCAAAACGGACGTTCCCGGGGTAAGAGCATCGCCAAGAGTCCGGTCAGTCCGACCCCGGCCCAGACCGCCTGGCGCGAAACCATCCGGCCCGACGCGCCGACGAGTTGGTCGTAACGATCGATCGCCAGAAAGCCGAGTACCATCAGTCCCAGAGCCGCAAGCAGCAGCGCCCAGGGAAACCGTTTCCACAGTCGGTCCCGTACGAGCGGGCCCTGTACGGGCGGGCCCTGTACGGGCGGGCTGGACATGGTCACCTTATCCTCTTGACTGGGATTTTCTTGGATGGGGCGTTTGGTTTCCCTTTGCATTTCTGGACCATAATAGGGCCTGGTGTATGAAAAAAGGTCGGTAGCATCTGGCTGTCACCCGTGGAACGGGGCCCCGTTTGCCATAAGTGTTTTAATAAAAAGGGGTTAGGGGTTTTTGTTGTCCGCCATTTGCAAAGAGTGTGGCCGAGACCCCCTAAAACGGGTTGTATGAAGATGCTTCGCGGAGGTCTGATTTGGCGGTCTACTGGACAAAAGACACCCTTATTTTGATCGCTAAATCGTTTCTAGGGGAGAAACTTTAGCTTAAATTCCCATTTTTGCCAATCATTTTAGCCCCCTGGTTTTTCTATGCTAAGTTTTGAATGTTCAAGGGGCCGTAAGGCAAATCAAGAACCTTATCTTAACTGGTTTTAGGAGAAAAAACACTATGAGTCGATCCGCAAAAAAGTTTGGTATTGTCGGTCTGGCGGTCGTCGCCGTGTTGATGATCGGAACCTCCGAAGCAAACGCTTGGTGGGGAAGTCATGGTTGGGGCGGTTGTGGTTGGGGTAGGTCCTGTGGCACCTCTTATTACAATTCGGGCTACTCGGCCTATTATGCGCCCGGCTACAGGTACTATAACGTGTCCTATACGCCCGGCTACCGGTATTACAATTCGTGCTACTCGCCATGTAGTACAGCGTGTAATAGCTGCTACAGCGGTTGCAACCCTTGCAGTACGTCGGCGTGCGACCCGTGTGGTTCGGCGTGCGACCCGTGCGGTTCGTCGTGCGACCCATGCGGTTCGGCATGCGACCCGTGCGGTTCGTGCTACCCGACTTCATGTCCGTCGTCGTGCGATCCGTGCTGTCCTTCGGAAGGAAATCCGACCCCGGCTTCCGATGCGGAAGAGTCGGCTTCTCCTCCGATGAGCGATCAGCAGACCTCGACGCCCCAAAACAGTGGTCAGTTGACCATTTGGGTTCCGGCGAAAGCCAAGGTGTTTATCAACGGTTACGAAACGAAGACCGACGGCACTCGACGTCGCTACGTTTCCAACGGCCTGACGCAGGGCCTGACCTACAAGTACGAAGTCCGCGCCGAAATCCCTCGTGACGGCAAGCGTCTGGTCGAGACCAAAACGGTCTACCTGACCGCCGGCGACAACGAAGGGTTGGCGTTTGGATTTTACCAAGAACCGGCCGCCAATATCGCTTCGGCCAACTAGCGGTATCGCGCGAGCGATGAAAGTCTCTTGACCGAAGAAGAAGGGGCGGTTTACGGTCAAGAAAGTGATTTCAAAGATCTGGTTCCGGGGGTTCTTTCGGAGCGAGGTGAATGATCTCAAAAGACCTGGTTCCGGGTTTTTCTTGGAGCGAGGTGAATGATCTCAAAAGACCTTGTTCCGGGTTTTTTCTCGGAACGAGGTTTTTTGCTTTTGATAAGCTACCCCACAGCTGCCTCGTTTTTCAAGGTGGCCTTCTCGCGGATCGAGCCGACGGGCGTCCCTAACCTGAATCGATGCAAGGGGGCTCTCTTCCCGGCCATCTCGGGGCCTTTCCGCCGACGCCCGAGCGGTTTACACTCAAAGAGGGAAGTGTCGTACAATCACCCCCTTTAGGCCCACTCCGGGAATTTTGGTTTTCTCGGTTGAAAGACGTATCAATTTACTTAAGTGAGAATCGCTCCCGATGATGAGCCCAACCGAATCGAAAAAACCGTGGTACCACGAAGGGCTCCCGTTTGCCTGTCAAGGGTGTGGCGGCTGTTGTACCGGCGAGCCGGGCTATGTTTGGGTCGAGCCGGAAGAGATTTTCGCCTTGGCCCGACGTCTCAAGATCGACCTGGCCGAGTTCGAACAGAAGTACGTCCGCCGCGAAGGGCGACGGCTAAGTTTGTGTGAACATTCCAACGGCGACTGTGTCTTTTACGATAACGAAAAGACCTGCTGTACGGTCTATGAAGATCGGCCGCGCCAATGTCGGACCTGGCCGTTTTGGGCGTCGAACCTGCGGACGCCGGAAGACTGGGAACAGACCTGTCGAGAGTGTCCCGGCGCGGGGACCGGGCCGACCGTCTCGCTGGAGGAGATCCAACGGCGTCGCGGCGTCATTCAGATCTAGAGCCTATCCCAAAACCTCAATTCAGACTGCAAGCGGTCTTTTTGCTCGTCGGAACTTCGTCGCAAAATCTCGACATATCGGCTAATATGCCTGCGATTTTGCTCCTTGCCGACGAGACAAAAATCCTCGCTTTCGTTAACAAAGCAGGTTCTGGGATAGGCTCCTGGGAACGGGTTTTGCGACGGGGCCCCTTGGTGGCTTTTCCGGCAAAAGAACCCCCTCGCCGTCCGGTTGGTTCCCCTGCCCGATCGTGTTATACTGATGGTTCATTGATAATCAGAAGAAGGAGAGAATGGCCTTCTTCGCGTTGAGGTTTTTCCTCCCCCTTTTTTCACGCCAAATTCCTGAGGCGTGGGAGTTTTCTTGGAGTCCTGCCTAATGGCCGATCCGAAGCTGCGTTATTTGGTCCCCTTTCATCCGAAGTCGATTCCGCACTATTTCACCGACGTGTTGGTGATCGGCAGCGGCCTGGCCGGGCTGCGGGCCGCGCTGGGGATTCCGCGGGAATTGTCCGTTTTGGTCCTGAGCAAGGGGGACATCAAGCAGTCCAACAGCACCTACGCCCAAGGAGGCATCGCCGGGGTCCTTTCGCCCGACGATCGGGCCGAAGACCATGTGGCCGACACCCTGGTTGCCGGCGGCGGGCTTTGCGATCGGGAGATTGTCGAACAGGTCGTTCACGAGTCGTCTGAGCGGATCGGGGAGTTGATTTCCTGGGGAACCAATTTCGATCGGGAAGGGGTCCGTTTGGCCTTGACCCGCGAAGGGGGCCACGGTCGCAATCGGGTAGCCCACGCCCATGGCGATTCGACCGGAAAAGAGATCATGCGGGCAATGATTCAGCAGGCCCGTCGGCGTCCCAATATCCAGATTTGGGAACATACCTTCTCGTTGGATCTTTTGACGCACGAGGGGGCCTGTCGTGGGGCGATCGTCTGGAACCCGAACCACGGCAAGACGCTCATCTGGGCCAAGCAGACGATCCTGGCGACCGGCGGCGCGGGGCAGGTCTATCGTGAGACGACCAACCCGGACGTGGCGACCGGCGACGGGCTGGCGTTGGCCTTTCGGGCGGGGGCCGAGATTCGGGACCTCGAGTTCATCCAGTTCCACCCGACCATGCTCTATATCGCCGGGAGCGGACGCCATCTGATTACCGAGGCGATGCGGGGCGAAGGGGCCCATCTGGTCGACCGATATGGACACCGGTTCATGCCCGAGTACGATGACCGGGCCGAACTGGCGCCGCGTGACATCGTCAGCGGGGCGATCGTCTCGCAGATGGAAAAGACGAAATATCCGAACGTCTTCCTCGACCTGAGTCACCTCGACCCCGAACGGGTCTTGTCCCGGTTCCCGGGAATCGCCGCGTTGTGTCGGGATTTCGATATCGACATCACGTGCGATCGAATCCCGGTCCGGCCGGGGGTCCATTACATGGTTGGCGGCGTGACGGTCGACCAGAACGGGGCGACCACGGTCCCCGGACTTTGGGCGGCCGGAGAAGTGGCCTCGACCGGACTGCACGGGGCCAATCGGTTGGCGTCGAACAGTCTTTTGGAAGCGTTGGTTTTTGGTGCGAGAGTTGCCCGAGGCGCGTCGGAAAAGGCGTCCGAGACCGACGACTCGTTCCATGCGTTGGCCCTGGAAAACGGCCCGGTCGATCCGGCGCACGAACCGTTGGATCTGGCCGACATTCGCAACTCGCTCAAAAGTCTTATGTGGCGCAATGTGGGCGTACGACGCGACGCCGACGGGTTGGGCGAGGCGCTGGAAATGATCAACCATTGGTGCCGTTACGTCCACGCCCGTCAGTATCCCGACCCGGCCGGTTGGGAACTTCAGAACATGCTGTGCATTTCCCGGTTGATGATCCAGGCCGCCTTGGCACGGGAAGAGACCCGCGGCTGTCATATTCGAAACGATTTTACCGAAGCCGACGACGTCCATTGGAAGCGGCATCTTTGCTTCCGGCAGGGCGAAGAGGACGCTTAATTTTCATCTTTCTTTTCGACGCTTGTCCGTTTCCGTCGGGGGTCGGTTTACTATGCTTCGGTACAGATTTCGTTCTCAGGGAGAAGCTTCTTTCGCCGGGCCAACCGGCGAGGTCGCTTCGAGGTCCGGGCCAACCATGACGAACATGTCGTCGCCGGTACGATAGGACGACTCGGGTGAGCCCATCACGGGAGCGACTTGCTGGCCGTCGTGGAAAAACTCGCAGTTTCGCCCGGCCGCTTTGGCCGCTTGAAGCGCTTCGTTGGCTCGGACGATCAGTTTTTCTTCGCTGTCGGTCGGTTCAACGCGGGCCAAGCCGACGCTGATCGACGGTAACGGGTATCGTTTGCCCGCCTCAAGGTAGGCGCTTACCGCCACCGCCACCCGGAGCTGATGGGCGATCTTTTTCGACGCTTGTAAATCGCCTTCACTCACGAGAATTCCAAAGCGGTCTTCGTCCAGCCGGGCGACGACGTCTTTTTTATTGACGCCCTCTTTGAGAATTTGCCCGATTCGAACCAAGAAGTGATCGGCCATATCCGGGCCGTACGTTTCATTGGCCTTCGAGAAATGATCGACGTTGACCAGCACCAGCGAGAAGCGACGGAACTGACGTTTCCAACGCGAAAAACGCCGACCGCATTCTTCCCGGAAGGTTCGCCGATTGGGCAATTTGGTCAGCGGGTCGGTCCTCGATTCGGAAACGAAATGGGCCACTTCCTCGGTTTGGTGGCGGATCTCCTCTTCGGCGGCCGCCAGTTTGGACTGAAGCCCTTCGTTGGCGCCGCGGATCGAACGGACCGAGCCGTCCAGCACGTTTTCCAGATCAGTGGGCAGTCGACGGAAAACCTCACCGATTTCGAGACTGATCTCTTGAACTTGGTTTTGATGGTTGTGGACGTCGCAGGCGACACGAGACAACAGGCAACATATCTGGTCCGTGATCTCTTCCAAGGGTTCCAAATCCTCGCAAGCACAGGCGACGGGTTCCGATTCATCTTCGTCGGATAAGGAGGAGTCGAGACTGCTCTCCGGTTCTTTGGCCGAGCGGTTTCGGTGGCTTTTGTGAGCTTTTCGGGCGACTTCCCACCGGCTACCCAGGTAATAGCCAATCAGAATTCCCAATCCGATTTGGATGACCCCCAAGAGGGATCCGATCAGAAAAACGGGCCACGAAAAAAAATTCAACGCACCGTAGAGACTTATTGAGCCGAAAAAAGGCATTCAAGGGACCTCAAAAAACGCAGTATCACCAGAGGAAAAACGAATCTCTTCAAAAGCATACCTCAAAAAGAGACGCGTGGTGCAATAAAGGGGGGAGGAAATCACCCATCCCTGGGGGAAATGTTTGGAGAGGCGTTTTTTTTAGAGATAACCCCTTCAATAGAGGGGGTGTGGCCGACTCGCTTGTCTTCGTGGATCGGCTTCGGTACGATAGAAGGACCGGGCGACCGCTTTTCGCGCCGAGGCGACTTCAAGCGGTTCTACGCGGTCGAAATCCCCACAAAAGACAGGTGAGTTCCCGTTGAGCGTACATTTCACGAAACGGTAGAGCCGGTTCCTTGCAGCTGAAGGAAAAGGGGAAAAGGCAACTCGCTTCCAGCGAATGACTTACAGCGACAGGGGGCGATCTTTTCGTGCTGTTGTGACGCTCCGGTGAAAATGGAAACCGCTCTTAAAAGGTTGCGAAACGGGATCTGATGAACTCTCCCCCCCCTACGGTAGACAAATCGGGAAAATCGATTCAGGCCATGTTTGGCCAGATTGCCCGACGGTACGACCTTTTGAACCATCTGCTGTCCCTGGGGATCGACCGATATTGGCGACGGAAGACGACCCGATTGGTACCCCCCCGAGGGGACGATCCTATTCTGGACCTCTGTACCGGAACGGGCGACTTGGCGTTTGCCTACGGTCGGGCGACCAAAAACCGCCTACCGATCGTCGGCGCCGACTTTTGTCGTCCGATGTTGGCCCGAGGGCAGGAGAAGAATCGACGCGCGGGAACCGAGTCATCGTTGCAATTTGTCGAGGCCGACGGGTTGAATTTGCCCTTTGTCGACGACCGTTTCCAGATTGTTTCGGTCGCCTTTGGGCTGCGGAATATGGCCGATACGCTCGGTGGGATTCGCGAGATGGTCCGGGTGTGCCGCCCGGGCGGGCGGGTCGCGATTCTCGAATTTTCCCTTCCCGAGGGGCGGGTCATTGGCCCCCTTTATAAGTGGTACTTTCGATTTATTCTCCCAAAGGTGGGGCAAGCCGTAGCAAAGAACCGGCTTTCCGCGTACAATTATCTACCTAAAAGCGTTGTTGAATTTCCTCAAGGGGAATCGATGCTTCGGTTGATGCATGATGCGGGACTCCATCAAGTTCGGCAGCATCGTTTTACGTTCGGTGTAGCCTCGTTGTACGTAGGTGAAAAATGAAACGAACCGTTGTGATTGGTGTGACCGGAGCCAGCGGAGTGGCTTACGCGATTCGGCTTATGGAGGCGCTCAGCGCAACCGGCGTCGACACCCAACTGTCGATCAGTAAACCGGCCGTTGCGGTCTTTAAAGAAGAACTCAATCTTGCGATCGATCTCGACCGTTTCAAGAAGTCGATGCTCCGGCTCGAGTCGGAGGAAGGACGAGAAGACGATCGGATGAAACAGCTTCGGGCCCTTTCGGGGATCTCGAGCGAGCAGAGCAATGTCCTGTCGGTCGCGTTGGGCGAGCCGGGCAAGGTGGTCTATCGCGATTATCGTGACATGGCGGCCCCGATTGCCAGTGGTTCGTTTTTGTCTGATGGGATGGTGGTTTGCCCCTGTTCGACGTCCACTTTGGGGGCGATCGCCTCCGGCGCGTCGAAGAATCTGATTCATCGGGCGGCCGAAATCCATCTGAAGGAGCGGCGTCCGTTAATCCTCGTCACTCGTGAAACGCCTCTTTCCTCGATCCATCTGGAGAATATGCAACGGGTTACCCAAGCGGGAGGGATCGTTTTGCCGGCCTCTCCGGGCTTTTACCACGACGCCGTTTCAATCCAGGACATGATCGATTTCGTCGTTTCGCGGATTCTTGATCAACTGAAGATCCGAAATAACCTGATCAGTCGCTGGGGCGGCGATTTGAAATAGCGGGCTCTCCCGGGGAAGAAAAGCCGGGCGAGAGGCGGCGACGTCCCCCCGGCGGTATTATTCCGAATGGGCCTTTTTGTCATTCCGGCCTGGTTTTCGTTGAGGACTCCGAGAGAACCGAGGACCAAACCGCCTGTTTTGGGGTCGGGAACGTCCGTTTCAGGTACCGCTTGTCTTGATTGCCCAAAAACGCCTATAATGGGCCCCGTTCCGCGGAAAAAATCTTTCGCGGGAGAAATCAAATCACGCCGTCTTCGACAGCCGGTTTTTTTCAAAAAACTCGGTCTTGGAATCCACCTGCTCGGATAGAACCGGCAGATCGAGAAAAAATATCCACCACAGCTTTATTTATTTGCCAGAAGGAGATGCCAGTGCCTCAAGGGAAATTTCTTTTTACAAGTGAATCCGTCAGCAAAGGCCATCCGGATAAACTGGCCGACCAGATTTCCGACGGGGTGTTGGACGCCCTTTTCGAGCAAGACCCGATGAGTCGGGTTGCTTGCGAGACGATGGTCACGACCGGCATCGCGATTATCGCCGGAGAAATCACGACCCAAGCGCGTATCGACTATCCCGATGTCGTCCGAAAAGTGATTCGCCAGGCCGGATACACCGACGATCAGATGGGCATTTGTGCCGATACGTGTGCGGTCATGGTCTCGTTGGACCGTCAGAGCCCGGATATCGCGATGGGGGTCGACGAGAATTCGACCGAAGGAAAAGAGATCGGTGCCGGTGACCAGGGGCTGATGTTCGGTTACGCCTGTGACGACACGCCCGAGCTGATGCCGATGCCGATCGCCTTGTCTCATCGGATCATCAACCGATTGACCGAGGCGCGGGAAAAGAACGAAGTCAGTTGGCTTCGCCCGGACAGCAAGAGCCAAGTCACGATCGAGTACGACGGCGATCGACCGGTTCGCATCGACACCGTGGTCGTTTCGACTCAACACGATCATGAAGTGACTCACGGCGAGATTGAATCGTACGTGATTGACCAGATCATCAAGCCGTTGTTGCCTGAAGGGCTGGTCAACGGCGAAGTCAAGTTCCACATCAACCCGACCGGCAGTTTCGTGGTCGGCGGTCCGCACGGCGACTGCGGTTTGACCGGGCGGAAGATTATTGTCGACACCTACGGCGGTTGGGCCCGTCATGGTGGCGGCGCGTTCAGCGGCAAGGACCCCACAAAGGTCGACCGAAGTGCCGCCTACATGGCCCGCCACATTGCCAAAAATTTGGTCGCCGCCGGATTGGCCAAGCGGTGCGAAGTCCAGTTGGCCTATGCGATCGGCGTTTCCGAACCGGTCAGCGTCCTGGTCGACACCGAGGGGACCGGCACGGTTTCCGAAGAGCAGTTGGTCAAGTTGGTACGCGAGAACTTCCCGCTGACCCCCAGCGGAATCATCGATTACCTCGACCTGCGACGTCCGATCTATCGTTTGACGGCCGCCGGTGGTCATTTTGGTCGGAGCGAACCGGAATTCACCTGGGAAAAAACCGACCGGGCCGCCGATCTGACCTAGCGAAAAAAGAGGAAGCGAAAAGAGCGATTGCCTGGCAATCACGCTTTTAAAAAATGAGGAAGAGAGAATGAGGGAAACCTATTTTTAAAACGGTTTCCCTCGTTTCTTTCTATAGAGAGCCGTTGGTTGGTAAGGCGGCGGCTCCTTTTCTTTTTTCGGTACCGTTTTTCCAATCGACAACCGTCCCTTAAAGGAACTTGCGACGTGGCGATTCTCGATTCAACCCGGCCGAATCGTCTGAAATCGATCGGCCGTCCCGCGTCTGGAGACTTCCGAACGGTGCGGGGCGTCTGGTTGCAAACGGTCGCTTGGGTGGCGGTTTTCTTTTGGGTTGCCGCCGCCGGATTGCTCCTGGGGCGACGCCTGGCCGGCGCGTTTGCCGATCCGCTTGACGGACTCGGTTTTTCCATGCTCTGTGTCGCGCTTGTCGCGCCGTGCTGGCTGATCCGTCGGACGATTTTTCCGGTCGATCGGTCGCGGCTGGGGACGTGGTTTCCCGGCGTGATTCTTTTGTCGGCCAATTTGGCAATCGGCCTTGCGCTCTGGTTGCCCGGGACTCCCTGGTGGTCGGTCGTTCTTGGGGCGCTCTTGGTTTTTGTCGCCGAGCTGGAATGTTTTTTCTCAAGTGCGCGTCGACCGGTCGTGGAAAGTCAAGCTGCGGCGATCCGATCGGCGGTCCCTTTCACGCTGAGTGAAAACGGCCAGAGAGAAAGAATCTCGACAGAACTGTCTTTGGTGGAGACAGACCTGGAAGCAGTTTCGACGCGACAGGAACGGGAGGCCGAATCCGAGGAAGCAAATCAAGAGGTCGAAGCGTGGGAGACGGCCTTACCGCCCCGGTTCGACTTGTTGGACAAGACCGTTTCGGCCGATCCTGATTCACGGGTGACCCAGCAGTTGGTCCGATGGCGCGGTGCCGAAAATGAAGAAGGGCTGACCGGCTCGATTCGGGTCGAGATTCCCGAAGGGGGCCGGATGAGCCACGTCCACTTGGCGTTCTGTCCGGCCTTCGCCCACCGCCCGCAGTTGGAGGTCGAACAGATCGACGGGCCGCCGTCTCGACTCAAGACGCCCCAGGTGCTTTCCTACGGCGCGCGGATCGACTTGAAGCTTACCCGCGCGGCCGAAGGGCCGACCTGGGTCCTCTTGCACTTCACCGCTTCGGCGAAAGAGCCGATGGCCAAAGCGGTTTCTTAGATCGCGTTTCCGTCAACGGTAGCGTTACACACCGGCAACCCATGGGCGGTTGGCAGCCTGTTGAAAAACGGGCTGCAAGGGGAAACGGGCGGTTAGCTAATCTGATCGCCGAAAAGGTAGCCCACCCCGCCGAAGATGCAGCCGACGACGAAGGCGGTCAGATAATTGACGATGCCGAAGCTGGCCATGGGGACGCCGAAAAGGATGGTGGTTCCGAAGACGGTCATCATGACGCCGATATTGAAACCGACGAAACTCATGAGCAGTTTTTGTTTTTTCAGCTCGGCCTTCGGTTTGACCTTTTTAGGTTCCTGGGTGGCCGTCGGTTCTGTCTCTTTTTTTGCCTTGGCTTGCTTTTCCTTTTTCGCTTTGGCCTTCTTTTCTTTCTTGGGCGACGACGTGGGTGTGGCCGGCTGGGGCGCGTCGGGCGGGAAGTACTGGCTGACCGCCTCGTTGATGCTCGTTGTCGTGCAAAGGACCGTTCGGACCGTTTTGCCGAAACGCAAACGCAGATCGTCCTCGACGTCCGGCACCAGCGGATGGGGCGAGGCCATGAGGACCTGCTTTTCGTCGGCCATGACCGGGACACACGAGTGGTGTCGGGCCGTGTTGGGCGGGATCAGCGGGATCAGCGCTTCGACGACACCCAGATCGTCCAGTTCGATATAAGGCAATCCGATCGATTCGGCGTAGGCAAGCATGATTTCGTCCGGCTCGGCCAATTTTTGTTGGAGAGCCGCGTCGCGAATCTCGAGCCCGACCGCGTCGGCGAAATGACGCGCTTTATCGATCTGCTTCTGGTCGACCTTGCCGTCGGCTAAAAGGATTTCCTCGAACGTTCGTCGACGGAGCCCGCCTTCGTCCTTACGGCCGAGCGAGGCGTCGTATTCCCGCTTTCGCTTGGCGTCGGTCAGGCAGAGCATTGCCTGGGCCAGCTCGTTCATCAACGCCTGCGATTGGGGGCCGTAGTCGCCGGTGGCGTATTTCCGGACGTGTTGGTTCATCTTGCGATAATGTTCACGGATCTTTGGCGTGCGATCCTCGAACTTCGGCAGCCGCAAGAGCTGGTAAAGGTTCAACGGGCGTTCCGTCTCCTTGATGCCCAGCCAATTTCGATAAACGTCTACGGTCATAAAAAATCCTTTGATATTCTTCGCTTTGATCTTTTTTGCTTCGGAAAAGGAGACCAAAACGGCCGCTTCTCTCGGTTTTTGAAATAAGGACGAAGGCTCAACCATCGCCCATCGATGGGAGACCTCTTCCTCTATTTTAGTTTCGAAACCGGCTCAGAGGAATGCTCGGCCGAGGAAAATGTCTTCGAACGGAAAGCCGGAGGTGAGGTTAATCCACGCGGTAGTAGTTGGCCAGCTTCTGAAAGGCGCCGACCTCCTGCTCCGAAAGGCCGCCCCGACGTTGGATTTTGATGGTCGCACAGGTTCCGCTGGTTTGATCCTTGGCCCGGACGGCAATTCGTCCCGACGTGTCGAACGCGTAGGTCACTTCGATCAGCGATCCTTTGGGCAACTCGGACGGCAGGTCGCAGATCCGACATTTTCCCAAGAGCGAGCAGGCGGCCGGATCGGGCGCGTCTCCTTCGACCACCTGGACCGAGACCCGCGACTGACCGTCACGTTGGGTCTTGAACTTCTGGGTCCGCTCGGTCGGAAGGGTCGAGTTGCGAGGGATCATGACGTAGTTGATTTCGCGGCCGTTTTTCGGGTTGGCCGCGATAATCCCGAGGCCGTGCGAGTTGACGTTTTGCTGTTGGATGGCGGCCAGCATTTTCTTGAGCTTCTCGCCCAGTTCGCTCCCTTCGCCCCGGTATTTCGCTTCGAGAATGGCCGCGTGAATGGCCGCTCCCTGGGCGACCGCCGTGTGGGGCGAAAGCCCGTCGTACGGCGTCTTGCCGAGAAGCTCTTCGAGCCTCCGCGGGATCTGCGGCATGAGGGTCGAGCCGCCGACCAGGACGATCGCGTCGAGCAGATCGGGCGTGATCTCCGCCTGTTCGAGGACCAGCTCGGTCGTGTCGGCCGTTCGCTGGAGAAGGTCGGCGGTCATGGTCTCGAACTGGTTGCGGGTGATCGTTTCCCGCAAGGTCTTTCCCTGATACCGGATGGTGATTTTGGTCGACTCTCGATCGGTCAGGTCGAGTTTGGCCAGATCGCAATCATTGGCCAGCGTGTGCATCACCTGTTTCGACTCGTGTAGGTCGACCCCGTGTTCCTCCTGGAATCGGTCGACCAGATAATCCAGAATCCGATCACTCCAGTCGACCCCGCCGAGTTTGACATCGCCGTCGGTGGCCAAGACTTGAAAATGGGTCGGCGTGAACCGGACGACCGTGACGTCGAACGTTCCTCCGCCCAGGTCGTAGACGAGAACCAGTTGTGGCTTGCCGTTGTGATTTTCCCCGGAGGCGCCCAGTTGGCCGCAATGCCAGGCGTAGGTCAACGTGGCGGCGGTCGGCTCGTTGATGATGTCGATCACATTGAGCCCGGTGATCCGTCCGGCGTCCTGGGTCGCTTTACGCCGAGTGTCGTTGAAGTAGTAGGGGACGGTGATGACCGCGTTGCCGATCGGGCCGATCTGACGCTGGCCGTCTTGGCGGAGCTTTTTGAGAATCAAGGCGGAGAAGAATTCGGGGGTGATTTCGCGACCGTCGAACGTTCGTCGAAAACCGGTTTCGCCCATATTTCGCTTGATCCGGGCGACGACGTGGTCCGGATTTTCCATCGCGGCCTGCATCCGGTTCGGCCCGACCACGACGTGATGGTCGTCGGTCAGAAGGATCAGGCTCGGGGTTTCCTCTTCTTCTTCCTCGTTGGGCAACGCGACCGGTTGTCCCGCTTCGTTGAGCTGGGCGAGGGTCGAAAAAGTGGTCCCCAGGTCGATTCCTACCGTATGGCCTTCTTGAAAATCCATCGACCGTCCTCCTCGTTGAATAAGGCAGACTTTTTGACGAATTTGAGTGTCGAACGAAAACCGCGTTTTTATAACGGGCGTTTCGATAAAACGGGCGCTTCAACAAGCGGGCGTTTTAACAAGCGCGCTTCGACACCCTCCCCACTACAAGAAAAACCGACGAACGCTTTTGCCAAATGGCGATCAGAAGCAAGGGAAAAAAAGAGGAGCCTGAAAAAGCCCCTCCCCGCCTCTGTTTTACTCTTCAATGACTTCTTTGACCGGCTGAACGAAATGCGGCGTTTTGGACGATTCCGTCAACGCTTGTGCTTTTTGGTCGGCTTCGTCACGCTGGGCGTAATCGAAAATGGCGACCCGTCGGAGCGACTGATTGAAGACGCCCCAGAAAAGCTTCAGACGGACTTCTTTCGCCGTGGCTCGTTTCTTGCGTTTGGCGGCTTTCTTCTTGGCGGCTTTTTTCTTCGGTGCGACGGACTCTGCCGCAGCGGCCGCGTCGGCCTCGTCTCTCAACACTTTCCGATTAACGACTTTTCGTGCCATTGGGCATTCCCTAGTGGAGGGTTAAAGGAAAAAACGAACGGCGCGGAGGTTCGGCCCACTCTCTCCGAGTGCGAGGGGGTCGAAATACCCAGTCACAGGGAAATTTCACAGGGAAATCTCGCAGGGAAATCATCCTAAAGGCGGTTTCACAACTCCCGGACTGCCATCGACGGGGTGGTCTCCCTCGGAAAACCCTCCACGAAGCGTCCGGTTGAAAAAAGGTAAGTTGTGAGACAGCCTCTAGTTAATCGGTCTCGGGTTGATGGTACAGGACCCGTCCCGATCTATAGGCCGAGACGGTTTCTCTCCGCGCGCCGGTGTTTTTGAAGGAAAACAGGTGTCCCTGTCGGGACCGGCTCACCCATTTATCATACTAAATCTGACGGTGGTTTACTAGACGGCCCGGGCGAACGGCCTGCTTTCTGGCCTCGAAAAAGGTCGTTCCGGGCGAAAATCGATTCAGAAGTGGTGTAAATCGCCTAAACCGCCTAGAGAGGGGGTATGACTTTGCGAAAAATCGCTTTGCCGGACCCCTTTTCCAGACCGGATGGCCTACCCTTTTTTCGGGGATCGGCTGTCATGGGAGAAATGGTACGAACGGGTATAAATTAAAAAAATGAACGGAAAACGATGATACCGATTATTTCTTTTTTATTGATTTTATGTACCTCCCTTCTGGTCACCCGTATCGCGACCGTTGCGTTGACGCTGACCGGAATGCCGCGCGAGACGGCCCGATTCCAGGCCCGATCGGCCTTCAGTGGATCGGGGTTTACGACGAGCGAATCAGAACAAGTGGTCAACCATCCGGTTCGACGCAATATCGTTCGACAACTGATGCTTTGGGGCAATATTGGGATCGTCACGGTAATCAGTTCGTTGATGCTCTCGCTGCTGCACAGCAAAGGGTGGGAGAGTCACCATTGGTTCCTGTTTGGCGGCGGGATCCTCGGTTTTTATTTTCTGGCCGTCAGCAAATCGGTCGAGAAGGGGATGACCCGTCTGATCGCCTTTTATCTGCGTCGCTATACCAATATCGAGACTCGGGACTATGTGAGCCTCTTGCATCTGGGCGACGGCTACGGGGTCCAACGGGTCGAACTCGACGGGACCAACCCGCTGGTCGGGCTCACGATCGACCAGATCCGCCAGGCCTACCCGCATATGATCATCCTTGGCGTTCTGCAAGACGACGGGACTTATCTCGGCGCGCCGTCCCTGTCTTATGCCACGCAAACCGAGGACCGACTGGTGGTCTACGGCTCGCGCGACGGGATTGAGAGCCTGCGTGGATGTCGGGCCAACGGTTCGTCGGATTCCGAAGTGAAAGAAGACGCGTCGGCCGAATCGCTCTCGGCGGTCGGATGTGGCGATTTTTGATCCGGCCAAATAATTTGAGCGTGATCGCAAGCAGCACCAAAACGCGTACTTGTATGGAGCCCGCCAAAATTGAGGACGATTTATACTGTCATTGAGACGATGCAATGCGAGAAAGGCTCATTTTATCCGGCCATGGCTATAAAAAAAGAGACGGATCGCGTGGCAACCCCTCTCTTCTTTTGACGCTTCTCGTTTTCTCTTGCTTACGCCTTTGGCTCGATCTTGTCCTTGCCCATCCAAGCGCGGAGGACTTCCGGCACCACGATCGTACCGTCGGCCTGCTGGTAGTTTTCCATGATCGCGATCACCGCGCGGCTTAGCGCGATGGCCGTCCCGTTGAGCGTGTGGAGGAACCGGGTCCCCTTCTCCCCCTTGATCTTGTAACGGGCGTTCAAGCGTCGGGCCTGGTAGTCGGTACAGTTGGACGTGCTGGTCACCTCGCCGAACTCGCCCCGCCCGGGCATCCACGCCTCGAGGTCGTACTTGCGATAGGCCGGGCCGCCCAAGTCGCCGGTCGCCGTATCGACAACCCGGTAGGGAATCTCGAGGCCGTCGAACAACCGGCATTCCATGTCGCGCAGGTGTTCCAACATCGGTTCGCTCTGCTCGGGCAGGGTGAAGGCGAACATCTCGACCTTGGTGAACTGGTGGACCCGATACAGACCGCGACTGGCCCGTCCGGCGGCGCCCGCCTCGGTGCGGAAACAGTGACTCAGGCCGCAGAGCTTCATCGGCAACTGGTCGTCGTCGATCGTCTTGCCGGCCAACAGCCCCCCGAGCGGGATCTCGGCCGTCGCGATGAGGCTGAGGTCCTGGTTTTCGATGCTGTAGATTTGAGTCTCCGGCCCGCGCGGGATGTAGCCGGTCCCTTGAAGGATCTCGTTTCGCGCCAGGTCGGGGGTGACCATCGGGGTGAATCCTTCGTCGACGAGCATGCCGATCGCGTACCGTTGCAGGGCCAGCTCCAATAGGACGGCGTCGTTTTTGAGGAAATAAAAACCGGCTCCGGCGATTCGGGCGCCCGATTCGAAGTCGATCAGGTCGAGTCGTTCGCCCAGTTCGACATGATCCAGCGGTTCGAAGTCCAATTCGGGGACCGGGGTCTTGCCGCGGGCGATTTCAAGATTCGCCTTGTCGTCTTCGCCGATCGGCGCGTCGGGGTGCGACAGGTTGGGGATCGAGGCTTGGATCGCGTCGCGTCGGGCGACGATCTCGTCCAGTTCGGCCTTGAGCGTGTTGACCTGTTCACGCAGCGCACGGCCCTGTTCTTTTCTCGCTTCGCGCTGCTCGGCGTCTTTGGCCTTGCCGATCGATTTGGAAACCGCGTTCGCCTCCCGGTTGAGCGATTCCATGTCGGCCTGCTTCTCGCGCCACTGTTGGTCCATTTCGACAAACGCCGTGACGTCGACGTCGACGCCCCGGTTGACGCAGTTTTGTTGAACCAGCTGGGCGTTCTCGACGATCCACTTTCGATCGAGCATTTTGGTATGATCTCCTCGTTGTATTTTTTGTATCCCTTGGGCAACCCCGTTGAAAAACCGGGTTGCCGTCGGAACCATTTTATTGCAAAAGAAAAACGGCTTCGATTTCCACGGCGGCCGACAACGGCAGACTATTGGCGCCCAGCGCGCTTCGGACGCCGATGCCCTTATTCGGTCCAAAAATTTCGGCCAGCAACTCGCTCGCCCCGTTGAGGACGGCCGGTTGATCGAAAAACTGCTCGGTCGAGGCGACCCATCCGGCAAGTTTTTCGACCCGGTCGACCCGATCCAATGAGCCGAGCGTTTTTCGAATCGACGCGAGGATGCCGAGCATGGCCCATCGGGCTGCCTCATATCCGTCTTCGCGGGTCAGGTCCTCGCCAAGACGGCCGGTGATCAAGGTTCCATCGGCACGAATCGGCAGGTGGCCGGAGGTGATCACCCGATTTCCCGTGACCAGCACCGGGCGATAAACGCCTTTCGGCTCGGCGGCTGCCGGGAGGGCCCACCCTTTTTGGTCCAGCCAGCGCGTCAAATTCGCTTCGAAACTCACGGCGATTTCCCCGGATTGGTTCCAAAGGTGCCCTTATTTGTCGAAAAACCTTCTTCGGATTTCAGAAGTATAGGGGGCAATTCGCCTCGTTGCAACCTTGCCCGCAGGAGGCGTCTCTTCCGCCCGGCTCAAGGTCTTGGTCAAAACGGTTTGTCGAGATTCCCTCGAAACGGCCCTGTGGCAGGCAGGATAAGAATGACGCTAAGCGTTTGGCAGTTATAACCTTAGGAATAGGCGGCCGAGCCTTGATTGCCGGCCAAGGGAAGTCGAGCGTTCCTGAAAACCGTGCCCGGGCGGGGTCTCAACAGAAGGCTTTTTCCTATTGTCTCGATTGAATTTTATTTCCCCCCTCTTTTGGAGGTTTTACCAGTCGACAAGCCGGGGCACACGAATTATACTGAATTGTTTGAGCAGTTCTTCTCGTCTATCGGCTTCGCTTGGCCCTTTTTCGCTGGAGATCGGCAATCTGTTTTGTCCGATAAGGAGAAGACCCTCAAGGTGGAGGGGTTTCCCACTGCAACGCAACGACGGTTTGATTTCGGAATGAATCGGACCCTTTTTCAATTATTGTTATTTGCATTTTCATTAAACGGTTCTTCATGGCCAACTGCCGGCAAGCCGGGCTTCCGTTGGAAGCCCAGCCCGTTGACTGAATGTGCAAGGTTCAATAAAAACCTTCCAAAGCATCGTAAGGAAAGGAACGGCACACAAAGATGAGTCCGAAGCGAATCCTCTTGAGCGAACAAGAACGTCCTACCGCTTGGTACAATGTGATGGCCGATATGCCCGAGCCGCTCGCGCCGCCGCTGCACCCGGTCACGCATCAACCGGTTGGCCCGGCCGATCTGGAGCCGATCTTCGCCAAAGCACTGGTGGAGCAGGAAATGAGCGCCGAGCGGTGGATCGATATCCCCGACGCCGTCCAAGATGCCTATAATATTTGGCGTCCGTCGCCATTGACCCGTGCGACCGGCCTGGAAAAAGCGCTCAAGACGCCGGCCCGCATCTATTTTAAAGACGAAAGTCACTCGCCGGCCGGGAGCCATAAGCCGAACACGGCGATCCCGCAGGCCTACTACAACAAGATCGAAGGGACCAATCGGCTGTCGACCGAGACCGGGGCCGGGCAGTGGGGATGCTCGCTGGCGTTTGCCTGTTCGCTGTTCGACATGCAGTGCAAGGTCTACATGGTCAAGGTCAGCTATGAACAGAAACCGTATCGCCGTTCGATGATGCACGTCTGGGGCGGCGAAGTCACCCCGAGCCCGTCGATCGAGACCGAGGCCGGACGTCAGATTCTCGAAAAGGACCCCGATTGCCCGGGCAGTCTCGGGATGGCGATCAGCGAGGCGGTCGAGGTGGCGGTCAAAAACGACGATACCAAGTACACCCTCGGTAGCGTCATGAATCACGTCATGTTGCACCAGACGATCATCGGGCTGGAAACCGAAAAACAGTTGGCTCTGGTCGACGACGCGCCCGATGTCATGGTCGGCTGCGTTGGCGGCGGCAGCAATTTTGCCGGACTGGTCTTCCCGTTCATTCCGCGAAAGCTGCGCGGCGACGCGATTCGTTTTGTCGCCTGTGAGCCGAACTCCTGCCCGACGATGAGTAAAGGGGAATTCCGATACGATTACGGCGACACGACCAAGCTGACGCCGCTGATCAAGATGTTCACCCTCGGTCACAGTTTCATGCCGCCGGGCATCCACGCCGGGGGGCTCCGCTATCACGGGATGGCCCCGCTGGTTTCGCAAGCGGCCGATCTGGGGATCGTCGAAACGGCCGCCTTCAATCAGTTGGAATGTTTCGAAGCGGCCCGGCTGTTCGCCCAGACCGAAGGGATCATCCCGGCACCCGAATCGTCGCACGCCATCCGTGGCGCGGTGATCGAAGCGATTCGATGTCGTGAAGAGAAGAAGGAAGAGTGTATCGTCTTCAATCTCAGTGGTCACGGGATCTGCGACCTGGGCTCCTACGAGCGATGGTTCCAGGGCGAGTTGAAAGATTTCGAATATCCGCAGGATCTGATCAAGGACGCGTTGGCCGAGTTGCCCACGTTCGAAGACTAAGATTCAATCCGGTTGGTTGAAAAAACGCTTGTTAAAAAAAGTGAAAAGGGAAACTCTCTTCCGTTGAGGGTTTCCCTTCTTTTTTGGGTTCGGTCGTTTTTTGCCCCGTTCCTGGAACGTTTTGTCAAAAACGCGTTTTTTCAAAAAGTGTTTTACCAGAACCGTTTCGGCAGGAACCCTTTGACCCGATCGAGGAATCCGGTCGTCTCGGGCTCTTGGGCCGGCTCGGGGGGTTGCGGCTCTTCTTGTTTTTCGCTCGGCGGAAGGGGCGCCTCGGTCAGATGGGTCGGCGGGGTCGCCAACGGGACGTTCTTCTCCAGGTAGCGAGGCCAGTATCCCTCAAGGATTCGAAGGCAGTCGGCCACCTTGTTTTCGCGCTGCTTGACGCCGGCCATCGCGAGCATCTGGGCCAGTTCGCGCAGTTCGGCCACGTGAAAACCGGCCAGGTGGTCCAATTGGACATCGTCGACCCAGACCTCGCCCGGTCCCTGTAGGCGGAAACCGACGCGCAGGTCGGTCAGCCCTTCCAGCGGCAAATCGGTGACCGGAAAACTGTAGGGGGCCCAATTCTTTTCAATCGCCGGGGCCGGTTCCCCGTCGGACGAGCGGCCCAATTCGGCAACCCGTGTAAACTGGCGTCCCTTGGCTTTGCCCAAGAGGATCAGTTCGAGGGCCGGTTGATCGGCGGCGTCGGGCACTTTGAGCCAGGCGTAAATCCATAACCGGCCGGTGGTCGGTCCGGCAAACGGCTCGCTCCAAAGGGTGACCGGCGCCTGATCGCTACGAAGTCGAACCGCCCGCGCGCCCGGTTGTTTGGTCGAGTCCGCCGAGACCGTTTCCAGTCGGACGGAGGTTCCCGACCCTTCGATCGTGGTCCAACCGGGGATCGGTTCTTTTTCCAGCGGCTCTTTTTCGAAAGACGGATTGCTCAACGCTTCCCAAGGGGGCGGGGCACGCAGCGCGGCCGGACGTCGACCGAGTTCTTCGACCCGGTTGCGCAACCGGCGGCAAAACGATTCCGGCAGACTCGCTTCGGCGCGGGTCAGGACGACCTTTTTGGCGTCGAGACGGACGGCGTTCAATTCGTACGGCTTTAGTGTAATTTGCCAGGTGACCGTGTCCCCGAGGCGTTCGATCCCGGTCAGGCGGGGCGAACGCGAGAGCGATTCCAAACGGCCTTCGGGCGCCATGGTCCAGGCCAACGAAACGTGTGATTCGACCGGCCCGTTATTGACCAGATAAAGATAGGTTTTCTGGTCGACGACCGCTTGGCGGATGGTGACCGGCTGGGTCCCGTCGGGGCAGATCGACGGATTTACCGGCTTGAATCGAACGTCGGGCAAGTTTCGGTAGGTATAAACCCAGTCGCGGATCGCTTCCTCTTGCCCCATCGGAAGGAAGTTTCCTCCCTGGAAAAGGGTCCGCGCGTCGTGGCGTGCCAGGTTGTCGCACAACGCCGCGCGATACGTCGCCCCGGAAGGGACGATTTCCGATTTCAGCGCGGTATAGCTTGAGGAATACGGGTTTTTCTGATCGAATTCGCCGACGCGTAGCTCCTGGGGCGGATAGTAAAGCAGGGCTGAAGTCGACTCCGATTCGCCCCAGACCAGATCAAAACCGACATCCAACCAGCGTCGGGCCTCCAGATGCGAGGCGGCCCGGTCATTGAAGTCGATCGGCTCGATCCGGTTCGGATAGATCAACACCGGCGCGTCGGCCTTTTGGTAAAGGGTCGCCAGGATCCCGACTTCCAAAAGGGCCTGTTTCAAGGGAGGACGCGATTTGAGCGTCGGATGAAGTCGGTCGCGCCAGTAGGGTCCTTCCATCAACTTGCCGGTTGCCAAATACAACGACGCCGTGGGCCGAGCCTGACGAACGACCGCTTGAATTCGTTCGTAAAACCGGGCCAGTTGATCGGCGCGCCAAAGAAGCCATTGGGGCAGGTGGTTGTCTTGAATCGTCTTCCAGCGACGGGCGAACCGATCGGGTCCCGTGCCGGCGTCGAGGCGGATATTCCGCTCTTTTTCAAAACGGGCCACGGTCGCGTCGTCCAATCCCCACTCGGGGCCCGGAAGATGGGCGTATCCGTAACCGGACAGTTGCAACGCGAGTCCGGCGAACGAGTCGTGGCGGTCGGCGTAATTCTCGACCAACTCGTCGATCACTCGGAGCATCGCCTCTTGAACCCGCGGATCCAACGGGTTGTAATATGGGGCCAGTCGTTGATGGGGATAATAGGTTTCGGTCCAACCGTGTCCGTCCGGTCCGATCAGGCGAATTCCCTGCGTCTGTTCGGGCGAAGCGTCGCGCAGGGCGGTTTCCAGCTCGGCCAGCGGCGAGGCGAACTCCAATGCCGGAATCAAACGCAGCCGCTCTCGATCGAAGCACTGAAACAACATCTCCAACAGGTCTTTTTCGACCGGGTCTTGGGCCGAATCGAAAAACGCTCCCTTGTCGAACCGAGGGGTCGACTGGAGAATCCGACTCGGGTAGATCGTCGCCCCTTCGGAGAAGGCCGAAATCATCAGGCCATTGAGCCCCACATGGTTGAGGTACTCGATCAGTCGGGAGCCGCCTTCGTAGAACGTGTGCCAGTCCTCGAGACTCCGACCGCTCCAACTGTCGACCGCGTCACCGGCGCCGAAATTTCGCGCAAACCAGGGTCGATCCAGATACCCGGCCATCAGTCGACCGTCGGCTCGATGGGACGTCTCAAAACCCGAAGGCAGATGGTCCCAACCGGCCAGCAGTCGAATTTTTCCGTGAACGACCGGTCGGGTTTGGCTGTGGTTGGTCAAAAGAACGATCGGCGCTTTGGTTCGTGGCCAGAAGATCAACCGATGCCGGAGCATTTGCGGTCGACCGGTTTCCTCGGTTTTGACGATCGGTTCCTCGACCGAGACGCCGGAGTCCAATTGTAACGGGACCAGGGCCTCGGCCGCGTTGGGTTCCATCACGCTGATGCCCAAGCATTGCGGCTGATCGCTGGGGTAGTCGATTTCCAGGACGTGGGGTCGGCCGGTCTCTTTGACCGAAAGGGTGTACGCTTCCCAACTGACGTTTTTTTCGGCGGCGCTCGGTTTGAGTTGGACCAGTTGTCCCAAGGCCGGATGAGCGAACGTTTGCAGGTCGGCCGACGCGACGTTGGTCAGGCCGAGTTGGGCTACCAGCCCGCTGGTCCATCCTTTGGACGGTCGCCTTTTCGACGGGTTCAGCCGCGGCAGGGAAAGCCCGGCCAGGTTTTGCGACGACTGGGCGAACCGGTCCCACCAGCCCGGATTGGCCGGATCGATCTCTTCGAGGATCTTCAGCGCGGCGGCGTTTTCCGGTTCGACCGAGGGGAAGGGCCGTTTGGGCGAGAGGACCAGAAGCTGGACCTTTCTCTCAGACAACTTTTTGGTCAACCCCAGCGGCATTTTGCCGACCGGACCGACCGACGGTATTTCAAGCGAGGGGGCCTGGATGGCACGGAGTACCAGATCGTAGACCCCTTCATTGACGTTCAACGGAACTTGGATCGGGATCTCTCCGGAAACCTCGTCAAGCCCAATGGGCGTGGATTCCCAAACCGGCTTCCCTTGGGACGAATCGATCAGACTGATTTCGACCAGACGTCGACCGCGTTTTCCCTCTTCGAGGTGACGGGGAGTCAGCCGAAACGAAAAAATCTCGCCGCTTCGAAACACCAGATTGCGTCGGGAAAAATCGATATGCAACGCGTCACCCGGCGCACGCCGCACGAGCAGACGGGTTTTTTGGTTGTCCAAATCGCGTCCGACCGGATCGGCGAGCAAATCGCGCAGCGGGACTTCGGTGCTGGCCGTTTGGTCCGGCTGATCGGTCGGGGTGAGGTGTATTTGGAGAACGGCCGATTCGACCGAACCGTGAACCGTCAGGTCGAGTCCGTCGTATAGACGTCCGGACTGCTGCCGGATTTTGATGGTCGAGCGGTTTTCCAACCAGATCGAGCCCGGTTCGTCCGCTTCCATTCCCAGGGGACGAGGCGCGTCGAAGGTCCCTTGTCGGACGGAGATCGAGCCTTGCCAGATTCGCTGGACCGGGCCGCCCCACGCGATCCGGACCCGAATTCCCCCCTCCTCGGTCGGAGAGGCCGCTTGGAGCCCGGTTGTGAAAGCGCATATCACGAGAAGACCCGCGACGGCAAGGTGACCGAATCGGCCCGGCCGGATCTTTACGGACCGGTCGAGTCGGGCGGTACGCCGCATGGGCAAGCTCAAAGGTTCAATTGTCGGACATCCTTGTCCGATCATGACCATCTCAATTGTGAGTGAATTTAGGGATTCGTGGTGGATGGTAACAACGCAAGTCCTTTTCGAGAGAGCCAAAAAAACCGTTACGCTTCTCCTATGGAACGCTCTAAAAAAGGCGTGGCGAGTATAATCGAAACCGGTTTTGGATAGCTATGTCGGTTTTCCCTGAAAAAGGCAGTTTTCTTCGAGGAATTTTCGTAAAGAGGGTCGAAGAGAAAGAATAGGTGAAATAGCGACTCTTGCGAGGCGTGTGTTCTCGCCCGGAGAGGCTTCGGTTTGTGTGGGGCTAGCGGAAAGCGGTTTCCCCCTC
The DNA here is from genome assembly GCA_963674475.2 of Thermoguttaceae bacterium. GTDB lineage: Bacteria > Planctomycetota > Planctomycetia > Pirellulales > Thermoguttaceae > CAXXFQ01. Next base: position 418,671 of record CAXXFQ010000009.1, read on the forward strand.
CCGGATCGATTGATCTTGCTTGTTCGGCAAGGTTTACCTATTATTCCACCGATTATCCCGCTCTGTCGCAAGGAACCTGGCCGCACTTGAGCGCAATTTGCTATACAAGGACTAAGGAGTTTTCGATGCGAACCTCCCCCGATTTTCGATTCGGCCTGCTGGTGGTCGTGGGGTTTTTCGTCGCCGGTTTATTGGGCGGGTGTTCGAAAAATCCGTTGGTCCTTCAAGGGAAAGTCGAAAAACTCGAAACCGAGCATTTGGCGCTGAAGAATCAAAATGAGCAGCTTCAGGGCCGAACCAACTCGTTGGACCGAGACAACCAAGAGCTGGACACCCTCCTGGCCCAGTCGCGCCAACAGTCCCAACTGCTTCAAGATCAATTGGGCAAAACGCGTCAAGAGCTGGCCCAGATGACGGCCAAATGGGAAGGCGAACGGAAGGCCAAAGAAGCCAATGAGACGCAGGTCAAAACGATGACCGCCTCGTTGCAGCGTCGAGGGAATGTCTCGATTCGTCCTAACAGCAGTATCCAGCGGACGTTGCCGGTTGTCGAGATTCCCGGCCTTCAGCCGTATAAGGTCGGCGAGGCAATTCGGATTCCGGTTCCGGCCGATCGGCTGTTTGACCAGGGGACCGTCCGACTTCGACCGGGGGCCGACAAGTTAATTACCCAAATTGCCGACCAGATCCGTCAAAACTATCCTCAGCAGATGGTCGGCGTCGAAGGGTACACCGATCGGGGGCCGGTCACCGGCGCGTATCGGAACCATCACGAACTGTCGATCGCCCAGGCGTTGGCGGTCCATAACGTCTTGGCCTCGCAAGGCCGGATCGGCGAGAATCAGATGGTCGTGACCGGTCGCGGCCCGACCCGTCCCCATCGGGCCAACGGTCCTGGCGGCGTGGGGGCCTGGAACAATCGGGTCGAGATCGTCATCTACCCCGAAACGGCCCGCTAACGTTTTTTCTTGGGTTTTCGATATTTTTCAGCCCATATCGAGAAAACAGTCAGGCGATTCTCTATAACGAATCAAGGGGTGATAGGCCCCCCGAGCCGTTTTCGCCCTTGCTTTTCCTCCCTCTCTTTTCTAATGTCTAGAGAAATCAATCCTTTCTCATTCCTTCTCCTTCGAATCCAAGAAAGACCCTCCCATTGTGCCCCCAGAGGAAGGCAATAAACCTTTAGAAAACTCCAGCGACCAACGGGAGCGGGTTTCGTCCCCGGTGCGGGAGCACCAGTCTGGCCGCGGGCCCTGCCCGCCCAACGGGAGCGGGTTATCGGAATCGGTGCGGGAGCACGAGTCCGGCCGCGGGCCCTGCCCGCCCAGCGGGAGCGGGTTTCGCCCACGGTGCGGAAGCACCGGTCTAAAAAGTTTGGGGGGGTCGGTTTTGGTTCATTTGGTGTTGTTGGCAGGGATTCTTTTTTGGTTGGGGCCGGTCATGCGGACCGACGTCTCGACCGGGGAGCCGACAGCCGAGGTGGGGATCGCGCTGAAGCGGCAAGAGGGGGAGAAGACCTATTTCGAGACGGGCGAGGCCGAGCGGGCGGAAGCCGAGACGGTTGCGGAATCGGCAGTCGATCGGGAAGCGGCCCTGGGCGAATCGACCTGGTCGGAGCCAACCGACGTGTTGCCCCGTTCGCTCGATGCGTTGGGGATCGGTCCGGCGGCCAGCGAGGCGGTCGAGACGCCGTCGGCCCAACAGGGTACCAAAGGTCGGCCGGATGGGGCGGCGCTTCGGGAAAAAATGGCCGAAGGCCGGGCTCGAGTCGGGATTTTTGGTGCCGAAGGGGAGGGGTACAAGTTCGCGTTCGTTTTCGACCGTTCCAGCAGTATGGACGGTGGACGGCGTAACGCGTTGCGGGCGGCGAAGGCCCAGTTGTTGGCCGCGCTTGAGGGGCTGGAGCAAAATCACCAGTTCCAGATCATCTTCTATAACGAGCGGCCGTTTGTCTTCAATCCGACCGGCCAGGCGGGCAAGCTGGTCTTTGCGACCGATCGGAATCGGGCGATGGCCCGGAAGTTTATCGGATCGATCACGGCGGCGGGGGGGACGGAGCACGAGCAGCCGTTGTTGATGGCGTTAGGGATGCGGCCGGACGTGATTTTCTTTTTGACCGACGCCGACGAACCGCAGATGACGGCCGGTCAGTTGGCCTCGATCGCTCGGAAAGCGGCCGGGATCACGATCCACACGATCGAGTTCGGCTACGGCCCGCAGCAGGACGCGAATAATTTTCTCGTCCGTCTGGCTCGTCAGAACGGGGGGAAGCATACCTATATCGATATTTCACGATTGGGCCGGTAACGCTAGAATCTCTCAGAGTGGGCCCGTCGGCAGGTTGTTTCCGGCGTGCTTCTGCGGTTTGAATTGGGAACGGAATCCTTGTAAACGGGTCGAACGGATGATGAATTCTTTTTCTTTGCTCCGGGATCGTTGGTCGAGTCATGGGCCATTTCGATGGATGATGGTCGCGCTGTGGTTCGTTTCGATTACCGCCGTTGACGGGTTGACCGAAGACCGGGTTCTTTTCGAGAGCCGGCGTGGGCAAGAGTTGACCTTGCGAGGAACGATCGTCGATTGGGACGAGTCGTCGATCCAGTTGCGGACGGCTGACGGGTCGGTTCGTCCGGTGCCGGTCGAGCGGGTCCTTCGGGTCGAGACCGATTACACGCCGTCGCATCAGGACGCGATCGCCGCGGCGGCCACCGGCCGATTGGATCAGGCGGCGGCCCTTTATCAGCAGGCGCTGGCCGAAGAGACCCGACGTTGGATGCGGCACCGGATTCTGCGTGATTTGGTCCAGGCGCTTCGCGACACGGGCCACGCACGCGAGGCGGGCGAGATGTTTTTGGTCCTCGAGCGCGATCGGCCGACGGTGGACGATTATGCCGAGATGCCGTTGGCCTGGGAGCCGGGCGTCCCGTCGAGCGACTTGGATCGGGCGGCCCGACGTTGGATCGCGCGAGATGATCTCCCGGCAGCCGTCTTGTTGGGGGCCAGTCACCTGATGGCGACCGATCGGACCGAGGCGCTTCGTCGGTTGGACCGGCTGATCGAAAATCTTTCAAAGAACGAAGACAAGAGCGATCCGGTTCTGCTTCTGGCCAAGGCCCAACGACGCCGGGCCGATTTGGTCACGGCTGATGCGCCGACGCTTGAGCGTTGGGCCGAGGCGATTGACGCGATGCCCGAGTCGTTGCGTGCGGGACCGTTTTTCCTGCTCGGTCGCGGTTGGGCCCGTTTGGGCGAGACGGACCGGGCCGTGTTGGCGTGGCTGCGGGTGCCGATCCTCTATCCGAATCAGACGACCCTTGCCGACCGGGCTCGCCGTCTGGCCGCGGAGCTAAAACGCAACGCGGGCCAAACCGACGAGGCCGAGCGGATCGAGTTGGGGCGGGTCGACTCGTTCGGGATTTGAGAAGCGGCCGTCACTTTTTGGCCGGGGTGAAAAAGCCTATTTACGAAGGAAGAGACAAAGTGCGATCGCGTTTTTGGACAACAACAGGTTTGGTTTTGATCTTCCTGACGGTGACCGTTTGGGGTTCGCTCGGCTATTCGTTTGAAAACGGTCCGGCCGGGGTTCCTGTCGCGGAGAACGGCATGAGGGCGACAGACGTTGACGCGGAACCGGGCGAAACGGACCAAGCGGATTCGGGGTTTTCGATCGGGGCGATTTTTGCGGCGGGCGGCCCGGTCGGGCTGGTGATCGGGCTGTTGTCGATCGGGGCAGTCGCGCTGGTGATCGAGCATCTGATGACGATCCGCGCGTCGGTTCTCATGCCGCCGGGGTTGAGCGACGAGGTGCGTCAGTTGATTGTCGCGGGCGACCTGCGCGGTGCCGATCAGCGATGTCGAGAGCAGTCGGGCTGTTTGCCGTTTATTCTTTCGGCCGGGCTGTCGGAAATCGATGGCGGGATGGCGGCGATCGAGAAGGCGGTCGAGGACGCGGTCGCCGACCAGTCGGCCCGGCTGTTTCGCAAGATCGAGTACCTGTCGTTGATCGGTAACTTGGCGCCGATGTTGGGCCTGTTGGGCACGGTGATCGGGATGATCTTTGCGTTTCGCGAGGTGTCGGCGACGCAAGGGGCGGCGCGGGCGGCCGACTTGGCCGAGGGGATTTACTTGGCGTTGGTGACGACGGTCGAGGGTCTTTTGGTGGCGATCCCGTCGTTGGCGGCGTTTGCGTTGTTTCGGAATCGGGTAGATCAGTTGGTGGCGGACACGGCGTATGCGGCGCAGCACGCATTGAATCCGTTGAAGCGCCACCGGCAGTGGGGAAGAACGAAAGAGTAAAAAAAGAAAAGAAAAACAAAGACAAGAAAAGAGGGATTGCAAAGCAATCCCGGTCCAAAAAGTTTTTGAAGGAGAGTTTGAGGGGAAACAATTTTCAAAATGTTTCCCCTCATTAAAAAAACACAGGCAACGGCATAGCCGTTGCTCCTTTTCTTTTTTTCGAACGACTGCTAACTACGTTTTTTTACGAATTAGGGGGGAACCTTTCTAAAGAAAGGTTCCCCCTAAAACCCCTTCCAAAAACTTTTTAGACCGGCGTTACCACGCCGTTGTATTAACCCGCTCCCGGCGGGTCGCTAGTACTTTTTTATTCATGTTGAAAATTGGCGATTGCTTTGCAATCGCGTTTTGTCTTTTATCTTTTTTGTTGTTGTTTCCATGCGAATCCCCAACCACCTTTCCGGCAGCGGCCTGAGCTTCAACATGACGCCGATGATCGACGTCGTCTTCCTGTTGATCATCTTCTTCCTCGTCTCCAGCCACTTGGCCCACCAGGAAGTCCACGTCGACCTCGACCTGCCCGAAGCCCAAACCGGCCAGACCGATCAGCCCGACTCGACCCGGCGGTTGATCGTCAATCTTTTGCCCGAGCCGGTCGAGGGGAAACGGATCTCGATCGGCGGCAGTCGGCTGGATCTCGACGAGCTCGACGCGCTACTCCGCTTCGAACGGGACCGAACCGATCGGCCGTTGGAAGTGCGCATCCGTGGCGACCAGACGGTTCCGTACGGTGAAGTCGAACCGATCCTTTTGACCTGCGCGCGGGCCGGCGTCTGGCAAGTCGGTTTCGCCGTCATGGGACGCTAGGACTTTTCTTTAAACACCCGGCTTAAATTGTGATTTCAGTCGGTTCTTCGTACACAAACTGTGTGACACTTGGCATTGAGTGTATCTTTTGTTATTCTTTTGTATATCTGTTCTGTGACGAAGAATAAAAGGGGTGGTTGAATGATAAAAAAAATAGAAAAAATTGATAAATTTCGGATCTTTCAGAAATTCCGATGGAATTCTGATATGCCGGAATTCAAGCGTTTTAATTTGATCTATGGGTGGAACGGTTCCGGGAAAACAACTCTTTCGGAATTATTTCGTCGTCTTGAAAAGAAGGATGCGAACGGTGCCAAATTCGAGGTGGAGCTAGATGGTGAAAAAATCCTAAGATCGAACGATCTTGCAAGCTCCTCCGTCCCAAGAATTAGGGTTTTCAATCGCCATTTTGTAGAAGAAAACGTCTTCACCAAAGAGGGCCAAGTTGAGCCGATCTTTTATCTAGGTGAAGAAGATATTTCAAAACAAAAAGAAGTCCAGGAACTTCAAGAATCCCAAGAGAAACTAAAAAGTGATTTAGAGAAAGCCAGTGAAGAACTCGAGTCAAAAAAAGGAATAATAGATGATACTTGCAAGGGCGGAGCGAAAACGATCAAATCACACCTAATAGCATGTGGATACGATCGATATAACAAGACGAAATTTGAAAAAAAGTGTGAAGAATTGAAGGATTTTCGCGAAGAAGATATTACTTTGCGTCAGTTATCAGAGGAACAACTCGCAGACCATCTTCAAAAGATAAATAACCCCGAAAAAGACTCCCTACGATTTGTTGCTTTAAGTGATTTTGATTTTGAATCCCTTTGTCAGGACACCAGGGTTTTTTTGGAAAGACAAATAGTCTCTTCAGTAATAGGCCGTTTCAAGGAAGACAAAAATTTAAATGACTGGGCACAAAAGGGATTTCGATTATTGCAAGAGATTTCCACAGAAAATTGCCCTTTTTGCAACCAGATTTTGCCAGACAACTTCTATAAAGAGCTAGAAGGACATTTTAATAATGAATATGAAAAATTCGTTTGCGAAATTGAAAAGTTGCATGAAAAGATTGATCAATCAATAAAAAAAATCAAAAATATCGAATTGCCGGACAAAGCTCGACTTTATGACCATCTTCAAGAAGAGTACATTGCCCGAAAGAATGTACTTGAGGAGGAATCTGCTCGTTTGATTTCAAACCTTCAAATGCTTGAAAAAAAAATTAAGGATAAGAAGGCAAACCCTTTCCAGTCATATTCTTTACAAGATTTTCCTCAATGTAACATTGAAGAGCGTCTTGAAAAACTGAATGAAGTCATCGAAGAGAATAATAACATTTCGAATAACCATGAAAAAGAAATCGAAGATTCTTGTCGGAAAATTGAAGAATCTTTTGTTGCGGAATCTCTCGCTGATTACAAGGATAGAAAAAAAGAGCTTTCAGATATTAAGTTAAAAATTTCCTCTCTTCAAAAAGGTATCGATGAAAAAGAAAATAAAATTAATTATTTACATCAGGAAATCCGTACTCATCAAAAACCGGCTGACATAATAAATGATCTTTTGGCCAGATATTTAGGACGCGATGATATACGGTTCAAAGTACTCGAAAACGGTTACGAAATCACTAGACGTGGGGAATCCGCTAGAGATCTCAGTGAAGGCGAAAAAACTGCCGTTGCTTTTGTGTATTTTCTGACAACCTTGACTGATGAAAATTTTAAACTAGAGGAAGGTATCGTCGTCATCGACGATCCAATATCTAGCCTTGATTCCAACGCAATTTATCACGCATTCGGTCTAATGAAGGAGAAAGTAAAAAATGCGAAACAACTTTTTATTTTAACTCACAATTTCACTTTTTTTAAGCAAGTTAAGCATTGGTTTTCATACCATAAAAACAAGTACCGCTTTTTTATGATCAAGAGATCAAGTTCAAATGGTCTCGATAGCCCAAAAATTATGAAGCTGAGCGACCTCATCTGTGATCATGAGTCGGAATATCATTATTTGTTTAAAAGGATTTACGATTTTACTAGCGAAGAAATTGGGGAGTCAATCGACTGCTATCTTTTACCAAATGTAGCGAGACGTTTTTTGGAAGGTTTTTTGGCTTTTAAAGTTCCTAATAAAACTTCGTTTACAGGCCAAATGAGAGAACTCGAAAAAGAGGATTTCCCCTACGGAGAAATTCAGAGAATTAACCGTTTTTTAAATGTGTACTCTCACAAACCCGCCTGCGGAGATAATTCTCAAGACGATCTATCAATCTTGTCTGAATCTCAGCCAATACTGAAACAAGTTCTTGAGCTAGTAAAACAAACTGATAAGGCCCATTTCGACCGAATGGTTGAAGTGGTTTCTAAAAAATAGCATCTTATTATTGGACCAGAGAAGGTCGCAAGTGGAAGCGGCCGTTAAACTTCCGCCTTCCCATCTATCTTTGCAGGGAAATTTCGAAACGGCGCGAACTACGTGGAGTCGTGCTTCGTAGCACCGGCAGCCGACGTTGACACCAAAACGACCCGGCTTACAATGGTGGTTTTGTACCAATTTCTCGTTTGCTCGCCTGCGCGTCGCCGCCTGTCCGCCCCTTCGGGAAAACAGGCAATTTTCACGCGGCCGCGCGATTTCATATTGGAACCCGTTTTACCTGCCCAACGTGACGGCAAATCAAGCGAATTTTTTCGTTTTTTTCCGTCCTTTCATCTTTGTAATATAGGTAGTCTCGATAAAATGAGTACAACCGCTCCTTCCGAATCGTCGGCCTCGACCAGCGCCGACGCGCGCCCCATGATTGAAGCGGAGGGGCTTTCAAAATTTTATGGTAACTTCGCCGCGATCCAGGATATCAGTTTCACGATCGCCCAAGGGGAAGTGGTCGCCTTTCTCGGTCCCAACGGTGCGGGGAAAAGTACGACCATGAAACTCCTGACCGGCTACCTGGCTCCGTCGGCCGGGATCGCGCGGATTGGCGGATACAACATGGCGACCGACCGTTTGGCCGGGGCGGCCTTGTTGGGCTATCTGCCGGAAAACGGCCCGCTCTATCCCGATATGACGCCGCGCGGGTTGTTAAAGTTTTTCGCACGGGCCCGGGGTATTCCGTCGAGCAAGCGGAAAGAACGGCTTGACCACGTCATCGAACTTTGTTCACTCGGCAGTGTGATCGGCAAACCGATCGGCAAGCTGTCGCGCGGTTACCGGCAGCGAGTCGGCATGGCGCAGGCGATGTTGCACGAGCCGGAGGTCTTGATTCTCGACGAGCCGACCGCCGGGTTGGACCCGAATCAGATCCACGAGGTCCGCAAGACGATCCGCCGGTTGGGGCAGGAAAAGACGATCCTGCTGTCGACCCATATTCTCCAAGAGGTCGAGGCGATGGCCGACCGGATCATCTTCATCGACGAAGGCCGAAACGTCTTCGACGGCACGATCGAGGGATTGACCGAAGGCAAACCGCTGGACCAACGATTCCACGAGTTGACCGCCGCCAGCGCCGACTGATTTGGTCGGGACGAGCGGACGCATTTTCTACTTCAAAGTTCGCCCGGCCTTGACTGCCTACCATTTTTTAAAAAACAAAGTCGAATTATATAAAAGGGACCATTCATGAACACGAACGTGTTACGTGCAGTCTTGGTTCGGAACGTGGTGAGCTACTTCACCAACGCGACCGGGTATGTGTTCATCTGCGTTTTCGTTCTGTTGAGTTCGTTTGCCGCCTTTTGGCCGAACGATTTCTTCAACGCCAACTTGGCCAACTTGGATCAGCTCAACAAGTACTTTCCGTACATCATGTTGATCTTTATCCCGGCCATCACGATGAGCACCTGGGCCGAAGAGCGTCGGGAGGGAACGGACGAACTGTTGCTGACCGCCCCGGCGCGGGATTTTGATATTGTGCTGGGGAAATATCTGGCTGCGGTCGTGATCGTGACCGTCGCGCTTTTGTTCTCGCTGGCGACCAACTTCCTGGTGTTGGGCTATTTGGGCTCGCCCGACTGGGGCCAACTGTGGGCGACCTATTTGGGCTACTGGCTGATCGGCTTGGCGATGCTGGCGATCGGGATGGTCGCCTCGTTTTTGACGCCGAATCTGACGGTTGCTTATATCCTGGGCGCGCTTCTGAACGCCCCGTTGGTCTTCGCCCCGTTGGCCGGGAATATCCTGCCCGCCTCGCATGCGATGATCATCAAAAACTGGGGGCTCAGCTCTCGGTTCAGCGATTTCGGACACGGCGTGATCAGCCTGGGTGGCGTGGTCTATTTTCTGGCGATCGTCGTCGTGATGCTTTATCTGTCGATGGTCTTGATCGGGCGACGCAATTGGCGGCAGACCGGTCGCGGGGGCCATTATCTGATTCGGACGATGGCGCTGTTGGTCGTCGGGGCCGGGGTGGTCGTTATGGCCCAACGCCACGACGCGCGGACCGACTGGACCAAGAATCAACTTTCGTCGCTGGCCGAAGAGTCGCGGCGGTTACTCGCGGATATCGAGTCGGGACGCCCGGTCTTTATCGAGGCGTTTATCAGCCCGGTCGTTCCCGAGACGTTTGTCCAGACCCGTTTGAATCTGCTCAATACGCTTCGTGAAATTCAGGCTTTCGGCGGCGGAAAGATTCAGGTCCGGGTCAACCAGACCGAGAAATCGACCGAAGAGGCGGCGCGGGCCGAGGCCCGATTCCGGATCATGCCCCGTCAGGTGGTCTCGTTGGATCGCGGGACGATCAGCACCGATCGGATCTTTTTGGGCGTCGCGGTCCGTTGCGGCCTGAACCGGGTGACGATCCCGTTTTTCGATCGGGGCATTCCCATCGAGTACGAGTTGATCCGCTCGGTCTGCACCGTTTTGGAAGAAAAACGTAAGACGATCGGGGTCCTCCAGACCGACGCGCCGCTGTTTGGCCAGTTCAACCCGCAGACGATGTCGGCCGGACAGAATTGGCCGATCATCGACGAGCTGGAAAAACAATATAAAGTCGTCCGGGTCGATCCGAAACAGCCGATCGATACCAAAAACCTTGACGCCCTGTTGGTGGTCCAACCGTCGTCGCTCGGGCCGAAGGAGATGGACCATTTCGTCGACGCGGTCCGCACGGGCCTGCCGACGGCCATCTTCGAAGACCCAGCGCCGCTTTTGTCGCCCGGCGTTCCCGGAACGAACCAGCCACGTCGGGCGCCGCAGTCGATGGCGATGATGATGCAACGGCAGCAGGCGCCGCCGAAGGGGGACGTGTCGAAATTATGGGCCCTGTTGGGTGCCCGGTTCTCGTCCGACGTGATCGTCTGGCAGGACTTCAACCCGTATCCGAAGGCCCAGCAGTTTCCCAAGGAGTTCGTTTTCATCGATCAAGCTTCCGGTGCCGAGGAGCCGTTTAACGTGAAAAGCCCGATCAGCGCGGGAATCGAACAGGTGATGTTCGCCTTCCCCGGGGCGATGAAAAAGGTGGCCGATGCGCCGCTTGTCTGGGAGCCGCTGGCCGTGACCGGTGAGAAGACCGGGACGGTCAACCAGGCCGAGATGGAGACGGTCCAGATGACCGCCGCCGGACCGGCGCGAGCCCTCAATCCGACGCGCCGCATGTTGCCCACCGGCGAGGTCTACGAGATGGCCGTTCATATCACGGGTGACGTTTCGTTGCCGGAAGAAGCCGCTTCGAAAGAAGCCGTTTCGAAAGAAGACACGGCGAAGAAGGCCGCCGGTGAGAAAAAAGAAGCGGAGGCCGACAAGAAAAAGCAACCGGAGAAACCGAAGACGGTCCGGCTCAATGTGGTTCTGGTCGCCGACGTCGATATGCTTTCGCCCGGGTTCTTCCAGATCCGTCGCCAGGGCGAAATGCCCGAAGCCGGTTTGAGCTTCCACTTCGAGAACGTCACGTTTGTCCTCAACGCGTTGGACGCGTTGGCCGGAGACGACCGGTTCCTTGAAATCCGTAAACGAAAACGGCTGCACCCGACCCTCACGGCGATCGAGGCGCAGATCGAAGACTCGCGAAAGAAACGGGCCGACGAAGCCGACCTTTACATCCGCGAGTTTGAAGAGGCCCAACAAGAAGAACAGGCCAAACTGCAAAAGCAGGTGACCGAGCTCGAAAAGAAAATGAAAGAGGAGCGGCTCAACCTCCAAGAGATTGTCCGGCGTGTGGCCATCATGCAGCAGTCGGGCGAAAAACGGATGCAGGCGAAGATCGAACGGCTCGAACGCCAAAGGGACCAGAAGCTCAACCAGATCGATATCGAGTTGCAGAAGAAGGTCCAAAAGGTCCAAGACCGTTACAAGATGGGGGCCGTCCTGCTGCCGCCGATCTTGCCGTTGGTGCTGGCGTTGATCGTTTTCTTTATCCGACGCGCCCAAGAGCGTGAGGGGGTATCCGAAAAGAGACTTCGTTAGGTTTTTGCTGGAAGCCTTTCATCACTGATGAGTCGGATTGCGATTTTAAAAATAATCTTTTGAGAAGGAAATAGACTGTTATGAGCGAAAACGCCAAAACGTGGACTTTTGTCGTCGTCGCCGTGTTGATGGTGGCCGCCGTCTGGCTGACCAGCCCGTTATTGACCACGGTCGAAGAAGGGGACCCGCGTGGAAAAACGCTCTTCCCCGACTTTACCGATCCGCTCTCCGCCAATCGACTGGAGATCACCCAATATAACGACGAAACGGGCGAAACGGTCCGGTTCGAAGTGGCTCAGGTTGACGGGATCTGGTCGATCCCCTCGCACGAAAATTACCCGGCCGACGCGGCCGAACATTTGGGCAAGGTGGCCCGTGAGCTGTTCGAACTGAAGATCCTCGACGTCGCCGGAGACGAACCGGGCGATCAGGAAGAGTATGGCGTGTTGGACCCGACCGACAAGGAGCTTGCACCGGGAACGACCGGCGTCGGGATGCGTGTCGTCATGAAGGGGGCCGTGGCGGACAAGGACAAGAAGGAGTCCACGGAAAAAACGCTGGTCGGGATGATCATCGGGAAGGAAGACCCCCAACAGCCGGAAATCCGGTACGTCCGTCGGATTGACCAAGAGAAGATCTTCACTGTCAAGCTCGACACGAGCGAGCTGTCGACCAAGTTCGACGACTGGATCGAGAAGGACCTGTTGAAGCTCAACGTGTGGGACATCGGCAAACTCTTTTTCGAAGATTACAAGATCGACGAGATGAGCCAGACGCTCGAACAGTCGGGCAAATTCACCGTCGGCTTCGATGATGCGGCCGAGACGAAGTGGAGCCTGGCCGACGATTTCGTCTATGCCGACGGGAAGTGGGTTTCCAGGAAACTGGGAGAGAACGAAAAGGTCGACCAAGAGAAACTCGACACGCTGAAAAACGCGCTGGCCGATTTGAAGATCGTCAACGTGGCGAAGAAACCGGCCGGACTCAGCGCCGATTTGGCGGCCGAAAAGTCGTTTTTGAACAACGCCGAGGCGGTCGAGTCGCTCATGTCGTGTGGGTTTTACGTGGCCAACGTCGAGGGGAAGCCGGGCGTCTATTCGAACATGGGCGAGACGCGTGTCCTGATGAAAGACGGCGTCGAGTACCTGTTGCGATTCGGCCATATCGCGTCCAGCTCGCCAAGCGCGACGGCCGAAGGAGAGGAAAAGGACCAAGACGCCGACACCGACGCCTCAGGGGTCAACCGGTACCTGATGGTCAGTACGGTGTTCAATCCGTCGGTCCTCGAAAAACCTGAGCCGACTCCGTTGCCGGAACTGAAGGAAGGGGACGAGGCGTCCAAGGCCGAGCGCGAGCGGGTCGAGCTGGAAAACCAACAGGCCCTCGATGCGTATGAAGAAAAAGTGGCCGAAGGGAAGAAGCGGGTCCTCGAGCTCAACGGCCGGTTTGCCGATTGGTATTACGTGATCTCCGAAAGCGTCTTCAAAAAGCTTCGGCTCAGCCGCAAGGAGATGGTTCGGGTCGAGAAGCCCAAACAGAAGAAATCGCCCGTAGCCGAGCAAAAGGCGTCCGACACTCCGGCGCTGCCGACGCCCGAGTTGTTCCAACAGCTCAAAGGCGGGCCGAAGGGGGAATAGTTTTCCGAAACGTGTCGATTTTTTCCAAGAAACAAGTAAAGGGCGACGGTCATCGACGGGCCGTCGCCCTTTTGGCTTTTTTGGGATCGATCGGGATGAACCGACGGTCGCCTTACGGCTTGGCCCACCATTTACTCTTGTTCCGAGTCGATTGGCGTCGGACCAGCCAGCCGGTCTGTTTTACCGACGCCTGTTTTTGTTGGACGCTGTAGCCGACCAGCTCGACGATACTTCGCCGAACGAGCCGTCCCTGGAGGTCGACCTCTTTGACGTGCTGACTGACGATCCCGCCGGGGACGTCGAGCGAGTAGTAGGAGAGCGTCGTTTGGATCGTCTTGTCGGTTTTGGTGACCGTCCGGAAATGGGAAGCGGAGCGGATTTGGTCGTTTTCGAACGCCCACGGCATCTGAAGCGAGTCGGCGGTCATCGTGGTTTGTTTGACGAGCTTTCCGTCGGCCTTTTGCTTGAGAAGGATCTCTCGTTTGAAAAGGTACGGCTCGATCGTGTCGTTGTAAAAGGTCGTTACGATTTGGACCAGATCCGATTTGGCCCGCTGGAGTTTGACCTGCGTGACCTGGCAGGGGATCGTTTGGCCTTCGACCGTGATTTTTTGCACCGGCAGGCCGGTCACCTTGACCGAATCGTGGCCGTTGACCTGGCCGTGGTAACCTTGCTTGACCTGCTGGGGGCGACTGGTAATCAGTTTCCCGGCGACCCAGATCGACGTTTCGACCTCGAGCGTGACGCCCGTATCGTCGATTTTGCAGAGGGTTGTTTTCGTTTCGGAGACCCCCGTCTTGGCCACTTGTCCCTTTTCGTCGAACGTCTCGCTGATCACGCGGACCATCTTCCACGCACCGGGTGAAGAATTGGACCACGGGTGGAGTTTTTTCAAGGGAGACGCGTTCACATCGGCCGCGCGCGTCACCGGCGTTGCGGCCAGCCAGACAGCCAGTCCGATCAGGATGAAGTGGGCCGCCTTGGTAGGCCAAATCCGATAGGTTCGACAGGTTCGTTCCATCAGTCTCGGTAAGAGTCCTTTGGGGGGAAGGTTGACGTTTTGAGGCGCGATGGGCGCCTTTTTTCAATCATGTAAGGATAGCTTACCGGCGGGCGATTGGCTATAGTCGAAAAAAAGGACCGAAAGCACCGCCATTAGGGGGTATTGCTCTCGCGGCTTGTGGCAAGCGTAGTGCAAGGAAGGAGTAATCGTTGAAGATGTGCCAGAAAAAGGGAGGAAACCGGGGATGAAACGGCCGGAGACAATCGTTGGGTGGCTGACTGCCCCGCTCATCTGGGCCGCGATCCTGTTGGTCCGCGCGTATCAGCTTCTGATCAGCCCCCTTTTGGGGCCCCATTGCCGTTTCCAGCCGACCTGCAGCGAGTATTTTATTCTGGCCGTCCGAAAATACGGCCTCATTCGAGGTGGATTAAAAGGAATATGGCGAATCTGCCGCTGCCACCCCTGGAGCAAAGGGGGTTATGATCCGCCGTAAGGAAAAAGGGGTTGCAGGAGACGCTTCTCAAGAATTTTCGCTCCCTTGACGCTGCTTTAACACGTCTGTGATTAATTGGCCGAGGGTCCAATCTCGACAAGCCCTGTGAGTTTCTTCCTCTCGATACGTCACGCCAAACGTTTCCTCCAGGTCCATGAGAAGTTCCTCCGGTTCACACGCATCGATCAAGGGGAGGAGGACGTGTTGGAGAGGGTCTTCCGGAATAAAGTGATCGTTCGGCCAATCGCCATATTCTTGAATTAGGTTCAGCAGTTTTTTTACGCGGGCGATCGAGTCGCCAGACTCAAGCCACGCCTCTTGAGGAAAGGTCGTTCTCTGCCGAAGCTGACGGCTGATTTCGTTCACTTCCCGACGCCATTTTCGGTAATCAATCCCGAAGAAAAAGTAGTTCCGGATCTTTTCAAAAACCTTTTTCCATAGTCCGGCCTCGTTTTTTTCGAGAGGAAGATCAAGATAAAGGGGTCGATACATGGCTTGGGCAATTATTGTTGAAGAATATTGGGCCGACTCGACCGTTCTTGGAACCGAGTCTGGTGTAGCAAATTTATTCTGCGAGGAAAAATGCCGTCGGAATCCTCTTCCACTTGATAACGTCCACTTTAAAAAATACCGATGCAATGGTCAATGATGCCCGCGACGAGGGGAGCCGGTTCCTGGAAAAACCGTCGGCTGGGCCGAGAAGAAAGGGTATGTTTCTTAAGGAAAAGGAATAAAAACGCTTTCTCCGGCAAGGTGGGTTTTGACGTGGTGAATAAAACGGGAGAACGGCTTTGGCCGGTGCGGGAGTGGGTCGTCTGGTTCGGGGCGTTGACGATCGGGATCCTTTGGCTCGGCGGGGACGGGCTGATCGAGCGGGCCCTCGCGAGTCCGATCGGCTATCCGGCCTGGTTCGCTTGGCTTTTCATGACGATCCTCCTTTTGGCCTTCTCGGTCGTCCGTCATGCCGAATGTCTGGCGGTCCGTCTGGGCGAGCCGTACGGGACGCTGATCCTGACCTTGTCGGTCATTACGATCGAGGTAGTCATGATCGCGGCCGTCATGCTGGTCGGCAAAGCCAATCCGTACCTGGCACGCGACACGATGTTCGCCATCTTGATGATCGTCCTGGGCGGAATGATCGGCGTGACGCTGATCGTCGGCGGGTGGCGTCATCATGAACAGGAATACAATCTCAAAGGGGTCAACGCGTTTCTGTCGGTCGTGATTCCCTTGTCCGTCTTGGGACTGGTTTTGCCCCGGTTCACCGTGTCGACCGACGACGCCTCGGCCTCGCCGTTGTTGGCGGTGATGCTGATCCTCATGTCGATCGGCCTGTATGCCGTTTTTCTGGGGATGCAGACGATTCGCCACCGGCACTTTTTCACCCAGCCGGACGGCGAAAACCACGAATGGGACGAGCACACCGGTCACGGACCGATCCGATCGATCGGCTATCATACGACCTTTTTGATTCTCTCGATGTTGCCGGTCGTTTTGCTGGCAAAGAATCTGGCCGTGTTTATCGATCACGCCATCGCCAAGCTCGGCGCGCCGCCGGAGGTGGGAGGCGTCTTGGTCGCGATCCTGGTCCTCGCGCCGGAAGGGCTCAGCGCGCTTCACGCGGCGTGGGAGAACCGGCTGCAACGGACGGTCAATCTGTGTTTCGGCTCGGCGCTGGCGACGATCTGTCTGACGATTCCGGCCGTCTTGGTTGTCGGGTTCGTGACCGGCCAATCGGTCCAACTCGGCTTGGCGAATCAGGAGTTGGTCCTCTTGACGCTCACGTTGGTCTTGAGCATCGTTACTTTTGGGAGCGGTCGGACCAACGTCCTGCAAGGGGCGGTCCATCTGATCGTTTTTATCGCCTACGTCGTGTTGATCTTCGATTTTGCATAAGGCAAAGGCGGGCGACGGTTCCAAAAGCGTAGGTTCAGAAACAAGTCGCCGGAGAACTTTCCATTGTGTCATAACGGAAAGGGGGGATCTCTTTGGTAGGTGCCAGCGACCAGCGGGAGCGGGTTGGCAGAGCGGCGTGGTAACGCCGGAGTAAAGGGAGCGACGGCTTTGCCGTCGCCTGTGTTTTTTAATTAGGGGAAACATTTTGAAAATGGTTTCCCCTAAAACCCCTTCAAAAACTTTTTGGACCGGGATTGCTTCGCAATCCCTCTTTTTTGTTTCTTTGTTTTTAAGGCAAGCCAGCGCCGGAGCGTAGTTGCGGTCCCGGGTAGGTGAACGTGGGTGTCGTCGGGGCGGTGCCGGGAGCGGATTGACCCATCGGCGTCGGGATCGGCTCGCTGGCCGGGACCGGTTGCGATGGCGGGATATTATAGGACGGGGTGTAAGGCGACGTCGGTGTAGGATTGCCGAGGGCCGGGGCGTTCGGCGGGTAAGTGGGATACGTTGGAACGGTCGTCGGCGTGGTCTGATTTATCGGTGCGCCGGGCGTCGGGTGGTAACTGCCCGGAGCCGGGACGGTCGGGAACTGGCCGGGTTGCGCTGGGGCCGTCGCCGGTTGTGGTTGATAGGGGATTGTTTGGTTGCCGTTTGGCGCGGGGATCGGCTCGAGCATGCCGGGCTGCATCGGTGCTGTCATAGCGGGCGTCGAGATGGGCGCAGTAGCGGGGATCGAAGGGGCCGATGGCAGGATCGTCGGGAACTGGGTGGCGCGGACTTGGCCGCGAAGCTGATCGGCCCGGGCGACGAGCTCTTGGGTGGGAATCTGCCGCTGAGGGGTCAGCCGATAATTCAAGATCCGTTGGTCGCGGATTTCGCCAGGGGTCAGGTTGTCGCTGAAAAAGTCCAGTGGCGGAATCTGGTACCAAGGGGAGTCGATCGGCTGTTCGACGGTGAGCGTTTCGAAGCCGTCTTTGACGATCCGGATCTTTCGCGTGCCGTAATAGGTGAAATTGGTCGCGATGGGCGTGGTGCCGATTTCGTAGTCGTCGACATAGACCAACGCGCCCGGCGGATCGGTCCGGATGAGCATCCGCCGTTGAACGCATCCGAGTGTCAGGGGGATCGCGGCGGCCAAAAACCAGATCCACGCCCGGCCGAATCGGAAAAACCGGGCGAAACGGAAAACTTGGTCGGTTTCGGGGCGGTTTTCGGGGGAGTTCGTTCTCGGTTTGGCCTTGGCGGTTGACACGGCACGAATCCTCGGTGGATACTAACTTGGATACGGAAAATATTGAGCGTGTTTGACAAAAGGGAAGTCCAACCGGCCCGGCGTTTTTTTAACGGCCCGGCGTGGCCTTCTCCCGCCATTTTTCCAGACGCTCCTTGATGCGGGGCTAGAGTATAGAGAGCGGCGGTCGAGATTGCCAGATCAATTCGGAAAGAGGGGTGCCCCCGTTTTAGGGGGGGCACGCGTGGCCGAAGTTTGGTCCAGAAGCGGTATTCTCCTTTAGCAACAGTTCCAAACCTATCCAATCAATTGCCCATGCCCACCCGTTCCGATCCCTGGAAAGCGTGTCTCGACTTCGCCGCGTTGAGCGACCAAGGACTTCGACGCGAAGACAATCAAGATGCCATGGCGACCGTGACGGCGCTGGACCAGGCCGAATGGGAGCGTCGGGGGCATCTTTTTCTGGTGGCTGACGGGATGGGAGCCCATGCGGCGGGGGAAACGGCCTCTCAGATAGCGGCCGAATGTATCCCGCAGGAGTATTACGAACGAAACGATCTGGTCCCGCCGGAAGCCCTGTTCGAGGCGATCGGAGCGGCGAATCGTGAAATTCATGACCAGGGCGAAGCGTCGGACGCCTTTCGCGGAATGGGGACCACCGGCAGTGCGCTGGTCCTGCTGCCGCAGGGTGCGATTGTGGCCCATGTGGGGGATAGTCGGGTGTATCGATACCGTGGCGATCGGTTCGAACAGCTGACATTCGACCACAGTCTGGTCTGGGAGTTGGCCGCTTCGGGTCGGACGCGACCGTTGCCGCAAGACGTGCCGCGGAATATCATCACCCGATCGCTGGGGCCCCACGAGGAGGTCAAAATCGATCGGGAAGGACCGTTTCCGGTTGAAGAAGGGGACACCTTTCTCCTTTGCAGCGATGGACTTACCAATGCAGTCGCAGACACGGAAATCGGGGCGATCGTCGGGGCGCTTACGCCGGAGGAAGCGGCCCGCGCACTGGTCGATTTGGCCAATCTCCGCGGCGGACCGGATAATATTACGGTTATCGTCGTTCGAGTCACTGGGCCGCAAATCGCGGTGAAATGTGAGGATGGGTCGTATACGCAAGGTGCGGAGTTGGAGTACCGGGAGCAGGAATTGACTGCCCGCTCGGCCTGGCCTTGGTGGTGGGCCGGGGGGATGGTCGGGCTTTTGTCACTCGGTGTCGGACTGGTCGGGATGAAGGCTCTCCTATCGTTGGGGCTGATGATGGCCTTGTTTTTGGTGGTCCGCGGTTTTTGGTTGTGGGGCCGGTTCCGCAGCGGCGGTCGAACTGGCGAAGGGGGGAGAACCGGAGACGTTTCCGGGGGAACTTTATGGGAGCACGACGGTTCGCCATTGGGCCGTGGGCCGTATCGGGCCTTTTCCTGTCGGGCCGACGGGGAATTTGTCGAGCGGCTTTGCGTGATCACGGAACAGCTTCGTGTGAAAGCACTTAATTCCGAATGGAATGTCGATTGGCCCGAGTTTGAGCAGACGGTCAAACGGGCGGCCGACGCGGCGTTTGCCTGTCGTTATACCGAGGCGACCAGTCTGTATTGTCGATCGCTTCGGTTCTTTATCAAGGAGATTACCAACCGCGAATGAAATGGGGCAAATCGGTGTTTCCCTGTTGACGGTTGGTAACGAGGTTATTTCCGTGCCGGTGCGTGACACTCATTTGTCTTGAGGGGAAATGCCGTCTGAAAGGGGGGGACTCATGTAGGGGGTTTTGACTCGAGGATGGTCTCCCCATGGAATTGGCGGGGCCGCCCCCCGATATTTGGGGAATAATATGGTGAATCTTCAAACAATTGGGGCTTTTTTTGCCGATTACCCGTTGCATTAGAGAAGAGAAATGGTAGACTGGCCTCCTTGTAGGTTGTGATAGAAGATTTTTGTAAGAGTTGTTGGTAGTCTAATTTTTTGACACGGTGAGATGATCGTGCTTCGGGAGAAGCGATTCGTGCCGAGAGAGGTGGAGGACTTGCGGTAGCAGATGACTATTACCAGAGAGCGCAAAAAAGAAGTAATCGGAGAGTTTCGGCTCAGCGATGACGATACGGGCAGCCCGGAAGTGCAAATTGCCATCCTGTCTACCCGGATTAATGGTTTGACCGAACATCTCCGTGCGAACAAGAAGGATTACGCCAGTCGACGGGGACTTTTGTCCTTGGTTAGTCGTCGGCGGAAACTGTTGGATTACCTGAAAAAGGTCGATCCGCAGCGCTATCTGGATATTATCGGACGTCTGAATATTCGTAAGTAATATCCCTCAGAGATATCTCTCTCTGGCGACGTTTGGTTTGGCAGATGGTTTGATTCGGTGGCGTGTTGGCTCTTGGATTGGCTTTTCAGGAGGTAATACGCCTTTCGTCACCACAGTGAAATTCGAGGGGCGGCGACGTTTTTTAAAAGAGAAAACGTTGCCGTGGATGCCCTTTTTGCTGAGAGGTGGCGGTTTTTTCTGTTTTTTGTGATTTCCAAATTCCAAAAAGCATCTCCCACTCACTGGTCGGCTCGTTCCGTGGCAGGAAGCTTGCCTGGGCTGACATTTTCTTCTGGAAAACAGACGGCTTTTTCTTGAAAAAGTCGAGGGGTGTAGATTTCCCTTCGATTTCATAATTGGTAAAAAGCCTCTTTCTTTGGGAGTCGGTCTCACGCCCACGCGGGTGAGTCGTTCTTGACTTGGTTGGGAAAATTCTTATCGACAGTTCAAGTAGGGCAATGTAGTAAGAGAAGGTATAGGTTTATTGGTGAAAGTACGAGTAGAAAAACAAATTGGCGAACAGGTCCTTTCGATTGAAACGGGAGAATTGGCAAAGCAGGCAGGCGGAAGCTGTCTGGTGAAATATGGAGACACGGTCGTCCTGGCGACGGCGACCAGTGGTCCTCCGCGACCGGGGATCGATTTCTTCCCCCTGATGTGCGATTATCGTGAGCGCGTGGCGGCGGCCGGGAAATTCCCCGGCGGTTTTTTGAAGCGAGAAGGCCGTCCGACGATGAAGGAAACGTTGACTGCCCGATTGATCGACCGTCCGATTCGGCCGCTTTTCCCCGAGTGGTATCACGACGAGGTCCAGGTCCAGTCGTTCGTCTTGTCCAGTGACCGTCAAAATGACGGTGACGTCTTGGCGATGAACGGGGCGTCGGCCGCCTTGTCGCTTTCGCCGATGCCGTTCATGGGGCCGATCGCATCGGTCCGAATTGGTTACGTTGACGGCGAATTCGTCGTCTTCCCGACGCAGGACGATCTCGAGGAAAGTGAACTCGACATGATCGTCTCGGGGAGTAAGGACGAGATCCTCATGATCGAAGGGTTCGCCCGCGAGTTGCCGGAAGATCTGATGGTCGACGCCATCATGACGGCCCAAGGATTTATCAAACAGATTTGCGAATTGCAAGAAGAGCTGATCGAAAAAGTCCAACCGGAGAAGACCGAATATGAGGTTCCGGAAGACGACGGATTGTACGAGACGCTCAAAGGAAAATATTTCGACGCACTCAATGAAGCGAAGCGGACCGAAGGCAAGTTGGCCCGCTCTGAAAAATGTGCGGCGGTCAAGGAACAGGCCCTGGCCGAGATGATCCCCGATCCGGAAGCGGAAGACGCGATCGATTCGTCCCGGTTCTTCCACGTTTGGCACGATCTCGAAAAGGCGGTCATCCGATCGCAGATCGTTTCCGGTTGTCGGCCAGACGGGCGTGGTCCTGACGACCTGCGGTCGATCGAGTGCAAGACCGACCTCCTGCCGCGAGTTCACGGTTCGGCCATGTTCCAACGGGGTGAAACCCAGTCGTTGGTTACGGTCGCTTTGGGTACCGGCCGCGATGAGCAGCGGGTCGACGGGTTGTTGGATGAGTACTCGAAGAAATTCATGCTCGACTATTACTTCCCGCCGTTCTCGGTCGGCGAATGTCGCCCGATCCGTGGGCCCGGACGTCGTGAAATCGGACACGGGGCGCTGGCCGAGCGAAGCGTCAAGCCGGTCATTCCGGATCCGGACGTCTTCCCGTACACGATTCGGATTATCTCGGATATTCTCGAGTCGAACGGATCGAGTTCGATGGCTTCGGTCTGTGCGGCGACCCTCGGTCTGATGGCCGCCGGCGTGCCGATCACCAACCCGGTGGCCGGGATTTCGGTCGGGCTGGTCAAGGAATCGGACGACAAGTGGGTCCTTTTGACCGACATCATGGGCGACGAAGATCACTTCGGCGACATGGACTTCAAGATCGCCGGGACGCAAAACGGGATCACCGGTATCCAGTTGGACCTGAAGATCAACGGGATCAGCGAAGAGATCATTCGTGCGACGATGATTCAGTCGCGTGAAGCGCGGATCGAGATCCTTCGCACGATGCTGTCGGCCATTTCGCGACCGAGCGAAGAGATTTCCGCATGGGCTCCGCGGTTGTTGCGAACGCAGATCGCCCCGGAAAAGATCGGTCTTTTGATCGGCCCGGGCGGCAAGACGATTCGTGCGATCCAAGAGCGAACCGGTGCGTCGCTCGAGGTTGACGACGACGGGACCGTGACGGTTGCCAGTTCCGATGGCGAGAGTGCCAATGCGGCGATGGGCCAGGTCGAGGCGTTGACCGCTTCGGTCGAGGTCGGTCGGGTTTACCAGGGTCGGGTGACCAGTGTCAAGGATTTTGGCGCGTTCATCGAGATCTTGCCCGGCAAGGACGGCCTTTGCCACATCAGTGAGTTGTCGAACGAGTACGTGTCGAACGTTGGTGACGTGTGCAAGATCGGCGACGAGATGGAGGTCAAGGTGATTGCGGTCGACGAGCAGGACCGGATCAAGTTGAGCCGAAAAGCTTTGTTGCAGGAAGCCGAAGCGGAAGCGGAAGGCGAAGAAGCCGAAGAGTAAAAAAGAAAACGAAAACCAAAAACAAAGAAAAGAGCGATTGCGAAGCAATCGCGCTCCAAAAAGTTTTTGGAAAGGAGTTTGAGGAAAACCTATTTTCAAAATGGTTTTCCTCATTCCAAAAAATACGGGCGACGGCCTCCGGCCGTCGCTCTTTTTTCTTGACGGTATGAAAGCAATAGGGGGAAATCTTTCTTTGGAAAGGTTTCCCCCTATTTTATTTGATGAAATAATCGGTTGGTTTAAAAAGGAAAGAAGGATGGAGCGATGGCTTTGCCATCGCCTGTTTTTTTAATTAGGGGAAACATTTTGAAAATGGTTTCCCCTAAAACCCCTTCAAAAACTTTTTGGAGCGCGATTGCTTCGCAATCCCTCTTTTTTTGTTCTTGTTTTTCTTCTTGGTTATTAGAACGTTAGGCCGATCTCTTTGAGCCGTTTTTCCGTCTCGGCCATCAGGGCGTCTTCTTCCGCCTCGTCTGCCGCCACGTATGTCACCGAAAATCGCAAGAACGCTCCCGCATCGTCCCACGGCACCGTGCAGATCGACTTCTTGGTGATCAAGTACTGACTGGCCGCCTCGGCCGTGTCGAACACGGTTCCATCGGCCGCCGACTTGGGACTGTGAGTGTAGAGGAAATACGAACCGCCGGGCATGTGGCACTCAAAGCCGCAACGCTTCAAAGTCGTGACCAGCTTTTCCAAACGGCGGCGGTACTTGGCCCGAATCTCGGCCGGGATCTCCGGTGTGTCGAGCGCACGGGCGGCCGCCTTCTGGATCGCGATGAATTGGCCCGAATCGTAGTTGTCCTTCACATCGGCAAACGCCCGGACGATCCGTTCATTGCCGCAGACCCAACCGATCCGCCAGCCGATCATGTTCCAACCTTTGCTCAACGAGTGGACCTCGACGCCGACGTCCCGTGCGCCGGGCGTTTGGAGGAAACTCATCGGCTCTTGGTCGAAGCTCAACATGACGTGGGCCGCGTCCTGGACGACGACGATCTCGTGCCGTTTGGCGAACTCGACCACCCGGGCGAAAAACTCGGGCGTCGCGCTCTTGCCGGTCGGGCTGTTGGGATAGTTGATCACCAGCAGCTTGGTCCGGGCGAGGATCTCGTCGGGGATCGAGTCGAAGTCGGGGAAGAAGTCGTTCTCGGCCAAAAGGGGCAGCCGATGGACTTCGCCGCCGTAATATTTCGTGTGGGTGCCCGCGACCGGATAGCCGGGGACCGTCATGAGCGTCACGTCGCCCGGATTGATGAAGACGCCCGGCAACATCGCCAGGGCCGGTTTCGAGCCGATCGCGTGGTTGATCTCGGTTGTCGGGTCGAGGTCGACGTCGAACTGACGCTTCATGAACCGGGCGACCGCTTCCTTGAATTCGGGGATCCCGTTGTCGGCATAGCCCCGGTTTTCCGGCCGGTTGATCTCCTCGGCCATGAGCTGGCGGACGACCGGCGCGGCCATCTCGTCGTTTTCGCCGATTCCGAAATCGACCAGCTTCCGATCCGGATAATCGGCCAGGGCCTTGCGCTTGGCCCGCTTGATCTTTTCGAACTTGTAGATTTCGTTGTCTTTACCGTAATTGACGCCGCCGATCCGCTCGGCGAACAACTTTTGGAAATAAGGATCGCTCATAGTCTCATTTTTTGGGGGGTAAAAGGGCATTTTCCCATCTTTTCAGAACCCCTCAGCCTACCGGAGCCAGAAGCCCTTTTCAAGAGGCTTTTTCATCGGCCTTTTTGACCATCATTTGAAAATGGAAAATAAGGGGCCGGATAACGGTCGGCGAGTTCTTCCGCGGGCATGGACGCTCCCGGAGGTGCGGTTTATAATATGGGTTCCGGGCGTCTCCCCCTGTGGTGGGTGTTTTTTGGTCGGTTTTTGCTTTTCGTGCGAAAGTCACGCGGGCGACAGGCTTGCGTGTTGGCCGACCGGGGCGTGGAGAATGGATAACAGGTTGCAGGAAACGGGAAAAGAAGGAGTACTCCCTTGGCCGAGAAGGTGATTATTATCGGAAGCGGCCCGGCCGCTTGGACCGCGGCGATTTATACGGCTCGCGCTTCGTTGAACCCGCTGGTATTCGAAGGGGCGATCACCGAAGAGAATCGAATGGCCGGAACGTTGCCGTTGGGGCAACTTTCACTGACGACCGAGGTGGAAAACTACCCCGGTTTCCCCGCCGGCAATCTCGAGCCGTATTTGGACTCGGCATTCGACAAAAAAACCCGGATGATGATGGCCCCCTATCTGGGAACCGGCGTCGGTGGCTCCGATCTGATGGAGCTGATGCGGCAGCAGGCAAAAAATTTCGGTACCCGGATCCTCACCCAGGATATTGTCGATGTTGATTTTTCCGGGCGGCCTTTCAAGCTCTCGGCCAGCGATGGAAAATCGTACGAGGCCGATTCGGTTATTGTTGCGACCGGCGCGCGGGCCAACTATCTGGGGCTTGAGTCGGAAGAGCGATTCAAAAACCGCGGGGTCAGCGCGTGTGCCGTCTGTGACGGGGCGTTGCCCCGGTTCCGAAATCAGCCGCTGGCGGTGATCGGTGGCGGCGACTCGGCGGTCGAAGAGGCCGAGTACCTGACGAAATTCGCCTCGACCGTCTATATCGTCCACCGGCGGGACGAACTCCGCGCGTCGAAGATCGTCGCTCAGCGGGCGATGGATAACCCGAAGATCGAGATCCTCTGGAACCGGACCCTGGCCGAGGTGCTCGGGACCGACGAGCAGGGGGTGACCGGCGTTCGGCTCAACAGTACGGCCGGTGCAGGGGACTTGGAAAAAGAGGTGACCGGCGTCTTCTTGGCGGTTGGGCACACGCCGAACACGGCCTTTTTGGAAGGGAAGTTGGAGCTGACCGAGTCGAGGTACGTGCGGTGGACGCAGCCGGGGCGGACCAACACGAGTGTGGAGGGGGTTTTTGCGGCGGGGGACGTGGCGGACAATTATTATCGGCAGGCAATTACCGCGGCGGGGACCGGTTGTATGGCCGGGTTGGATGCCGAACGCTGGCTGGTGACGCAATAGCGGGTAGAATAAAAAAGAAGTAAAACCAAAGAAACAAAGAACAAAGAAAAGAGGGATTGCGAAGCGATCCCGGTCCAAAAAGTTTTTGCAGGGGAGAGTTTGAGAGGGGACAATTTTCAAAATGTCCCCTCTCATTCAAAAAAACTGGTGACGGCAACGCCGTCACACCTTTTAGACCGGCGTTGCCACGCCGCTGATTGAACCCGTTCCTGGCGGGTCGCTAGTACGTAATTTAACGATATTAAATTCTTTTTCCGTCGTGGTGTGAAAAGAACCCGGATTATTTCCCACTCCTTTCGAGAGTTTCATTTTTTGTTTTCATTCCCATTTTTACCTTCGCATTTCTAGAGGAGCCACAACCTATGCCAACCCGACGCGATTTCCTCAAAAAAACCGCCAGCCTTGGCGCCGCAGTGGCCGCCGCGCAGCTGACCGATGTTAAAACCGTTTTCGGTGCCGAAGCGAATCGGATGAAATTTTCCATCTGCAACGAAACGTTCTACGGCCTGAAGTGGCCGCAGGCGAAAATTTTTGATTTCGCGGCCCAGTGCGGTTATCAGGGGGTCGAAATCGCCCCGTTTACGCTCAATACCGATATCACGAAGGTCTCGGCCAAGGAGCGGGTTGAGTTGCGCAAGGCGGCTGATCGGGCCGGGGTTCAAATCTGTGGGCTGCACTGGATTCTGTCGAAAACGACCGGTCTTCACCTGACGACGACCGACCGGGCGATGCGGAAGCGGACGGCCGTTTATCTGGGCGAGTTGGCCCGGTTCTGTGCCGAGATGGGTGGCGACGTGATGATCTTCGGTTCGCCCAAACAGCGGAACCTGCCGCCGGGAATGAGCATGGTCGAAGGGCTTCGCAACGCGACCGAGGTGCTTCAAGCGGTCTCGCCCGTGTTGGAAAAAACGGGGGTCACGATCGCGATGGAGCCGCTGGCGTCGAACGAGACGAACTTTTTGATGAATTCCGATGCGGCGGTTCGACTGGCCAAGCAGGTCGGTTCGCCGAACGTCAAGATGATGCTCGACTGCAAGGCGATGTGGCCGACCGAGCCGCGGCCGATCCCCGAGGTGATCCACCGCCAGAAAGATTGGTCCGTCCACTTCCATGCCAACGACCCGAACCTCCAGGGGCCCGGGTTCGGCGAACTCGACTTCATGCCGATCTTCAAGGCGCTTAAGGAAGTAAATTTCGATCGGTGGGTCTCGGTCGAGGTGTTCGACTACACGCCGGGGCCGGAGCGTCTGGCTCGCGAGAGTCTTTCTTATATGAAGAAGTGCCTCAAAGAGGCTTGATCACGTTTGTCTCAATTGCCAAATTGAATCTACCGACGCAAAACGCGTTTATTGTACGTAAAAAACTGTCCACATCATGGGGGAGGAAACCGCATGTCCGACGAAAACCAAAGCCTGCCGATGGCCCCGAAATGGGATCCGGCCAAACTCGAAAAAGAAGTGGCCGAGCTGCAGGAACTTTCCAGGCAGCCGATCGGCACGAAGATCGGCGGCTATTTGAAACGGTCCGGTCCGGGCCTGATGCAAAGTGCGATGACCCTTGGCGCCGGAAGCGCCGCGGCCAGCGTGATCGCCGGGGCCTCGTTCGGCTATAAACTGCTCTGGGTCCAGCCGGTCGCCATGTTTTTGGGGATCATGATGCTGGTCGCCTTGAGCAACGTCGTGCTGACCACGGAAGAGCGGCCGTACAAGGCGTTCGGGCGGGAAACGGCCTGGTTTTTGGTCTTTCTTTGGGCGCTGGGCACCGTGATGGCGTCGGTCATCTGGCACTTCCCGCAATACGGTCTGGCGGCCGGGGCGGTCCGCGACTTGGCCGATCTGGCGGGAATCCAATCGGTGGTCGCCGAGGGCCAGACGGGGGTTTATAAACATTTTACCGGCGTCGGGCTGGTCATCAGTTTCGTCACCGGCGGGTTTATTTTGCTGATCAACATCATCACGACCTGGAGCTACGGCGGCGGATCGTGGGGTGTCAAGTTTTACGAATGGTTCCTCCGCGGCGTGATCGCGCTGATTATTCTGGCGTTTGGTATTGTCGTGGTCGCCAATGTCGCAAGCATCGATTGGGCCGAAGTGGGTAAAGGGTTCATCGGCTATTACGGCATCCCGGAAGGGGAAGGGACGACGACGCTGGTCCTCGGGATGCTCGGTGCGGCGGTCGGGATCAACATGACGTTCCTCTATCCCTATTCCCTTCTTGCCAAGGGATGGGGCAAGAATCACAAGACGCTGGCCAAGTGGGACCTCGGCATGTCGATGTTCGTCCCGTTCGTGATGGTCACGTCGCTGGTCATTTTGGCGATGACGGTCAGCGGGGTCTACGACCCGACGAACGAGGCGGTCCGGACCGGGATGAAACCGCTGCACGCCTCGGCCGCGTTGGAAAGCGTCATGGGCGCGACGGCCGGGCGGATCATCTTCGACCTGGGCCTGTTGGGAATGGCCTGCGGGGCGATCAGCGCCCATATGGTCGTTTGCGGCTTCACGATCTGCGAGATGTTCGGGATCAAGTACACGACCTGGCGGTTCCGACTGTTCGCCCTGACCCCGGCCATCGGGATCTTCGGCGTGGTCGCGACATTGCCGATCTGGTTCCCGATCGCCGCGTCGGCCGTCTGCTTCACGATGCTGCCGATCGCCTATCTGATCTTTTTGATCATGAACAACCGTCGCTCCTACATAGGCGACGCGGTTGGCCACGGCTGGAAACGGGTCGTGTTCAATTTGCTCTTGATGGTCGCCCTGGCCGTCGCGACGACCGGTTCGGCCATCCAGCTTAAGGGACGCGTGATCAACAAGATCTTGCCCAAGAAGGACCAACCGGCTGTCGAAATGCCGGTCGAGGCGGACGACGCGCCTCCGGCTGCCCCGGCTGCGAAAGCGGTGGAGGAATCGGCCAAATAGTTTTTCGATTGAGGTCGATCATTTTCGACAGGAATCGAGGAATAAAATTTATGATTACCGAAAGCGGACCGTCGGCGCAGTTGTTTTTAGCCCGGCGCGTCCGCTTTTGTTATGAAAAGGAAAAAATAACATGAGCGAATGGGCGTTTTTGGCCGTGGGCGGTTTTCTGTGGTTTTGGATGGGGATCGGCCTGTTCGTGGGGCTGATGGCCGGTTTGATCGCGATCAGCTTGAAGGCCAGAAAGAAGGCCCGTTACTTAAGTCAATTGAATGCGCCCGATTGGGAAGCCCGCTGTGAAGCGGCCGAAGCACTGGCCTCGCTTGGGATCGAGTGGGTTTGGCGCCCTTTGATCAAGCGGCTGGAGGCAGAGGAAAGCTCGGTTCGCGCGGGGGCCGTTTTGACGCTGGGGATGTTGGGTGATGCGCGTGCGCTCGAGCGAATTTTTACCTGTCTGGAAGACCCCTCGGCTGACGTTCGTGAATCGGCCGTTTTCGCCTTGGAAAGTTTTCATGACACGCGCGAGGTCGACCGGTTGATCGAACTGGTCGCGGCGGACGAGGCGGCTTCGGTTCGGGAGACGGCCGCGATGCGACTGGGCGAATTGGGCGAGCCGCGCGCGGTCGAGCCGCTTTTGTCCCGGTTGGAAGCGGAGCAAGATCGAAATGTACTCGAATGGATCGCCAGCGCCCTGGGCCGGTTGGGGGATTGGCGTGCGGTCGGGCCCCTTCTAAATTGTTTGCGAGATGATCGGGCGGCGGAGGAACTTCGAAGCGCGTCGGCCGCCGCGTTAGGGCGGCTCGGTGGTCCAGAAGTGGCCGAGGCTCTTTTGGATGCTTTGCATGATCAATCGCAAGACGATTCCCTTCGCGCGGCGTCGGCGATCGGATTGGGCTATCTGGGCGAGAAGCGGGCGATCGAGAGTCTGGTTGGCGCACTGAGGGACGAGTCGCCGTCGGTCCGCGGTTGTGCGATCGAGGCCCTGAAAGAATTGAACTGGTCACCAGAAACGGATCAGGAGCGTGCTTTATGGGATTCGGTGTTGAAAAATGGGCAAGTTAAATAGGGTGAGAGGGGTTGCGTAAACTTTTTGCTCCAAAAGGTCGATCTAAAAGATACGGAGGCTTTTATACCAATTCTCGCTTGAAGCTGTGTTTTGCCACCTGTTTACCCTTCGGGACAACAGGCTATTTCCACGCGGGTGGAGGCGCAATTTCAAAGGGGAATGCGTATTATTCCCTGTTAGGAGATAGCGACGATGGCGGAGAAGATGGCGGTGGCCGAGGCGCGACGGGTCGAGGCGATTGGGCGTGAGGTTTTGCTGCAAGGTTGGGTCCGGACGCGACGCGATTCGAAGGCCGGGTTTAGCTTCATTGAGCTCAACGATGGGTCGTCGTTCGGCGGGATTCAGGTCGTTGCCGAGGCGGCGTTGGAAAATTACGAGTCGACCGTCAAGCATCTGACCGTCGGGTGTAGCGTTTCGGTCGAGGGGACCGTCGGCGAGTCGCCCGGCAAAGGACAGGCGACCGAGGTCCACGCCACGCAAGTGACCCTTCACGGGACGGCCGACGTCGAAAGTTATCCGCTTCAGAAAAAACGCCACTCGTTCGAATTTCTGCGAACGATCGCCCATTTGCGGCCGCGAACCAACACGTTCGGCGCGGTGGCCCGGGTCCGTAACGCGGTCTGTCGGTCGATTCACAATTTCTTCCAAGAGGACGGATTTCTCTACGTCCATACGCCGATCATCACCGCCAGCGATTGCGAAGGGGCCGGCGAGATGTTCCAGGTGACGACGCTCGATTTGCCCAAACTGACCACCCTGGACGAGCCGGTCGACTTCGCGTTTGATTTCTTCGATCGGCCGTCGTACCTGACCGTCAGCGGCCAGTTGGAGGCCGAAACGTACGCCTGCGCGTTGGGTAAAGTCTATACGTTCGGGCCGACGTTCCGGGCCGAGAACTCGAACACGTCGCGCCATCTGGCCGAGTTCTGGATGGTCGAGCCGGAGATGGCCTTTTGCGACTTGGACGACGATATGGACCTGGCCGAGCGGTTTTTGAAGCGGGTTTTCGGCGACTGTCTCGCGGCGTGTCCGGAAGATATGGCCTTTTTCCAAAAGCGGATCGAGCCGACCGTCATCGAAACGCTCGAGCATATTGTCCAGAGCCAATTTGTCCGGTTGCCTTATACCGAGGCGATCGAGATTCTTGAACGGTCGGGCCGAAAATTTGATTTCCCGATCGGCTGGGGGAAAGATCTCCAGGCCGAACACGAGCGGTTTTTGACCGAGGAGCATTTCAAGTGCCCGGTCATCCTGTACAACTACCCGCGCTCGATCAAACCGTTTTACATGCGGTGTAACGACGACGAGAAAACGGTCCGGGCGATGGACGTCTTGGTGCCACGGGTCGGGGAGATCATCGGCGGTTCGCAGCGTGAGGAGCGGTTGGACGTGCTCGACGGGCGGATGCGGGAGCAGGGGCTCGACCCGGGAGGGTACTGGTGGTATCGCGACCTGCGCCGGTACGGGACGGTCGAGCACAGCGGTTTTGGCCTCGGCCTGGAGCGGGTCGTCCAGTTCATCACCGGGATGGCGAATATCCGCGACCTGATCCCGTTCCCGAGAACGCCGGGCAACGCCGATTTTTGACCAAAAACCCTGAATGAGACCGATTGCCATCCTAAGAGGTTTTGCTGGCGTTTCTTGAAAATGAGG
>CAXXFQ010000009.1:457500-544488 GCA_963674475.2 Thermoguttaceae bacterium
GGCGTGCGAAGAACGGGCGATCGAGTTGGACGCCTTCGATACGGTTTCAGTCGAGGTACTTCCGGGCCAAGCATGGTTGCGGACCGGCGATCTGGTTTTTTCCAAAGACGATCGCGAGGTGTTTCGTTTGGCGGGGGTCCCGTCGGCCGAGTCGTTTTGTCGGACGTGCCAGCAGGCCAAGGTGGCCGTCGACGCATTTCGAAAAGCCGGGTAGAAAACCGGTTTTTCCTTCTTCTGCCGAAAAGTTTTTCTTTTTTCGACACGCTTGTCGTTTGATGCGCCGATTGTGCGCTTCGAGAACGTGTTTTTTTCGTAGAAGGGCTACCGGCGTTCTTGTGGCCGTGTTTCTTTGCCTCGGCCACGCAGCGGAGCCGTTATGGTTCCATTCTCAAAAAAACCTTTTGCCTTAGGTTTTTTGTTCCCGGCGCAAACGGTATAATAAATCTTCGCGTTGGTGACGGATCGATATGGGAACTTGCCCAAGAAAAGGTTACGCAGTCTTTTCACCTTCTTGTCGTGCGCAATTACCAGAAATGAAAACCAAAAACCGATCCTCCACGCGACGAACAGAGAGCAGTTTTTTTAAACAGACACTAGCGACGAATCGAGAGCGGGTTTTTTCATCGGCGTGGAAACGCCGGTCCGGCCGCGGCCCCTGGCCGCCGACCATCGGGAGCGGGTTTAATCCTCGGTGCGGAAGCACCGGTCCATTCTGCAGTAAACAGAGAACGGTATTTTTTCAAAGAACAGACACTAGCGACTAACAGGAGCGGGTTTAACCCTCGGTGCGGAAGCACCGGTCCAAGAAATGTTGGCAAAGTTGAAGACGTTTTCGTTGTTGGGGATCGAGGCGGTGCCGGTCGAGGTGGAAGTCGACGTTTCGTCGATGGGGTTGCCGCAGACGGTCTTGGTCGGGATGCCGGAGACGGCCGTTCGGGAGAGTACGCACCGGGTGGAGCGGGCGATTTTCAATTCGGGTTTTGAACGACCCGCGTCGCGTGTGGTGATCAACTTGGCCCCGGCCGATCTGCCGAAACAGGCGGCCTCGTTCGATTTGCCGATTTCGTTGGGCCTTCTGGCGGCGGCCGGTCAGTTGGAGTCGGACCGTTTCGGGCGGTACGCGGTGGTGGGCGAATTGGCGTTGGACGGGTCGACTCGGCCGACGAAAGGGGCCCTTTCGATGGCGATCGCCGCGGCAAAGGTGCGGGGTTTGCGGGGGATCTTGGTCCCGACGGCCAGTGCGGCGGAGGCGGCGATTGTCGAGCAGATCGAGGTGATCCCGGTCGGCAGTTTATCGGAGGCGGTCGGTTTTTTGACGGGCGAGTTGGAGATCGATCCGAAGCCGTCGCGGATGGAGACGCTTTTCGATGAGTTTTCGCAGTACGATTGTGACTACGCCGAGGTTCGCGGTCAGGAGATGGCCAAACGGGCAGTGACAATCGCGGCGGCCGGTTCGCACAATCTATTGATGCTGGGGCCGCCGGGATCGGGGAAGACGATGTTGGCCAAGCGTTTGCCGACGATTTTGCCCGGGTTGACGGGGGACGAGTCGATTGAGACGACGCGGATTTACAGCGCGGTGGGACGACTGAAACCGGGCCGCCCGTTGATGGCCACCCGTCCGTTTCGCGCGCCGCATCATACGATCAGCGATGCCGGTCTGGTCGGGGGCGGGACGGTTCCGGCGCCGGGCGAGATCAGTTTGGCCCATCACGGAGTGCTCTTCTTGGACGAGCTGCCCGAGTTTGCGCGTCGGACACTGGAGGTGTTGCGGCAACCGCTGGAGGAGGGGACGGTGACGATTTCTCGCGCGCTGACGAGCACCACGTTTCCGTCGAACTTCATGTTGGTCGCGGCGTTGAATCCGTGTCCGTGCGGGTATCGGGGCGACCCGCGCCATTCGTGTACCTGTTCGGTGCCGGAGATCCAGCGGTATATGGGAAAGATAAGCGGGCCGTTGTTGGATCGAATTGATATTCATATCGAGGTCCCGGCGGTCGAGTTCGATGATCTTTCGGGCGGGCCGGACGGGGTTTCCAGCCGTCAGATGCGCGAGGAGGTCGATCGGGCTCGCGCGGTTCAGCAAGCCCGTTTTAGTGGCCAGCGACAGACGATTCTTGCCAACGCCGAGATGAACCACCGCCAGGTGCGCGAATTCTGCGCGTTGGACAAGGAGGGCCGCTCGATCTTGCGCGAGGCGATGGACGATTTGGGCTTTTCGGCTCGGGCCCATGACAAAATTCTTCGAATGGCCCGGACGATCGCCGATCTGGACGGGAGCGAGCAGATCCAGCCGGACCATTTGGACGAGGCGGTCCAGTACCGGATGCTCGATCGGGAGATCCGGCTCTAGGGGTGGATTCTGATTCCGGATCACAAAATTGACCAGATTGCCCCTCTGAAGGGGCGGTTACTCTGGATCGACGTGGTATAATTCCTAGGTTTCGGGAGGGTCTGTTTTGAGTGCGCGGTCTCCCTCGCAGGAAGGGTTGAATTATGCCCTCCAGGGATTATTCTGGATAGATTAGACATTTATGATGGGGATTTTCTGTTTTTTTTGCCTCTTTCTGGACGAAAAGGGCGGGAAACAGGGGGCTTTCGCCCGGTATTCCGCTCGGTATTCCGCCGTGCGAGCCATGAACGTTTTGGCTTGTCAGGCGGTCCTACTTATCGAGTAAAGGCAATCACTCTTTCGGTATGACGGGATCGGCGTTTGATCTGAAGAAGGAGGCTTTTCCACGGGGAAAAGTCCGGCCCGATTCCCGGAGTGTCAAGCAAACGGTTGGAGATTTTTTCGTGTCGACGGTCAATAAATCGAGTAGTACGAACCAATTACTTAGCGGAGCCGATATTGCGGTCCAGTGCCTGGTTAACCACGGGGTCGACACCATTTTTGCCTACCCGGGGGGATATAGTATCCCGTTGCATCAGGCGCTGACACGGTTTCGGGACAAGATCCGCGTGATCCTGCCGCGTCATGAACAGGGTTGCGGTTTCGGCGCGCAAGGTTACGCCCGCTCGACCGGCAAGGTCGGCGTTTGCATGACGACCAGTGGTCCGGGCGCAACGAATCTGATCACGACAATCGCCGATGCCAAGATGGACAATATTCCGATGGTGGCGATCACCGGTCAGGTGGGCACCTCGGTGATCGGGACCGACGCGTTTCAAGAGACGCCGATCGTTGAAGTTTGTCGGAGTGTGACGAAACACCATTATCTGGTCACCCATATCGACGACCTGACCCGGGTGCTTCGGGAGGCGTTTCATGTGGCCAACACGGGTCGGAAGGGGCCGGTGCTGGTCGATCTGCCCAAAGATATCCAAATGGCGCAGACGGTGCCCGATTTTGAAGCGGAAATGAATCTGCCCGGGTATACGTTGGTCCGCCCGTTGGCCCAGCCGGAGCAGTTGGCCCAAGTTGCCGCGGCGATCCGCCTGGCGAAACGACCGATCATCTATGCCGGCGGCGGTGTGATTGCCTCGGAGGCGAGCCCAGAGCTGAAGGAACTGGTCGAAAAGACGGGGATTCCCGTCACGACGACGATGCCCTGTTTGGGCGGGTTTCCGGCCGACGACCCCAACTGGCTGGAGATGCCCGGGATGCACGGCAATGTTGCGGCCAACTTCGCGTTGAACGAGGCCGACTTGCTTTTGGCCTTCGGGGTCCGATTCGACGACCGGGTGACCGGCCGGGTGAGCGAGTTTGTCAAACACGGCAAGATCGTTCATATTGACATCGACCCGTCGGAGATCAACAAGATCAAAGAGGCTCACATCCCGGTAATCAGCGATATTAAATACGCCCTGGCCGAGTTGAACCAGATAGTCGAGCCGCCGGAAAAGATCGGGCCGTGGAAGGAAAAAATCGCCAAGTGGAAAGCGGCCCATCCGTTCCACTTCGATACGAGTTCGAAATATATCCTGCCGCAGCACGCGATCCAACGTTTGAGCGAACTGACGGCCGATCTCGACCCGATCATCTGCACTGGCGTTGGTCAGCACCAGATGTGGTCGGCCCAATATTTCCAGTTCCGTCGCCCGCGACGCTGGTTGACCAGTTGCGGTCTTGGCACGATGGGGTTCGGTCTGCCGTCGGCCAACGGGGCCCAAGCGGCCAACCCGGACCGGATGGTCATCAACATCGAAGGGGACGGCAGCCTGATGATGAACATTCAGGAGATGGGGACCAGCTATTGCGAAAAACTGCCGGTCAAAGTCCTGTTGCTCAATAACATGCACCTGGGCATGGTCGTCCAGTGGGAAGACCGGTTCAACGCGGGCAACCGGGCCCATACCTATCTCGGGCCGATCGACCATCCTGAAGCGCTGGGCGAAGGAAACGGCGTCAGTCCGGAAAAACGATATCCCGATTTCGTTTCGGTGGCCAAAGGATTCGGCTGGGACGCGCGACGGATCTACAAGAAAGAAGATCTCGACGCGGGCCTGCGAGAGTTGATCGAGTCGCCCGGTCCGTTCCTGTTGGACGTCGAGGTGCCCTATCAAGAGCACGTCTTGCCGATGATCCCGGCCGGAGCGACGGTCGACGATCTGATTCTGGAATAACGACCGGTGTTTTTTTGAGAAAGCTCCAAAGGGAACGGCGACTGGGAAACGGTTGCCGTTCCTTTTTTTATGGTGAAACGGTTTGCTTGTGCGGTTTTTGAAAAAAAGGAAAATAGTGGTAGCGAGTAGCCGTCTTTTTTTGGAAGGGGTGGGAGTGTCATGAACGTCACGTTTCGAGAACTGGGCGAGACCGATCTTCAAGCGGTTGTTGACCTGTTTAACTATTACGTCAAAAACAGTTTCGCCGCTTATCCGGAGACCGAGGTTCCGTATTCGTACTTCGATCTCCTTTTTTCGCAGACCGAAGGATACCCGCGCCTGGTCGCTTGTGACGAGAAGGGCGATTTGATCGGCTTCGGCTTTTTGCGGCCGTACTCCCCGTCGCCGACGTTGTCGAAAACGGCGCTGATCAGTTACTTTCTTGCGCCCGAGTGGACCGGCCACGGGATCGGGACCGAGTTGCTCGAACGACTCAAGCAGGGGGCCCGACGCAAGGGCTTGCGGAATCTGTTGGCCAGTATCTCGTCGCGAAACGAGGGGAGTCTCCGTTTCCACGCCCGCCACGGGTTCCGGGAGTGCGGCCGGTTTGTCGGGGTCGGCGAAAAAAACGGCCAGCCGTTTGACGACGTCTGGATGCAGCTGACCTTGGAGCCGGAGTAATTCTTTCTATTCGAGCGAGTGCCTCCACGGGGCGCTTTTCAACAGAGCAAAAATCCAATCAGGGAGTCACGGTCCAACGGGGGGGCCGCGGCTCTTTTTTTATGCCATTATTTATGCCATTATGGGAACTGGCGAAGTGGGCGGTTTGGGACATTTCCCCTAAGTCTTTATTCTGAAATGGCTTACAGCTTTTTGTGTCCTGGCGAAAAAAGCCAAAAAAGAGTTCCACTTTTGTTGCGTTAAAAAACCGAATAGTGTATTATCCAATTAATACACCAGTTCGGTTCACCCCTTGGGCCCGTTTGGGGTTTTTTTACCGGGGCAGCCGGGCAGCGCGGGGCAGGCGGGGAGTGGTGTTTTTTTCGGAAGATCAAAATAAAAAAGGACACGGGATGCTACTTCATATCGACGCCCATTCGGGTGTTCCGATTTACCGACAGATCATGGACCAGGTCCGCCGCGAGATCCTCTCCGGCTCGGCCGCGCCGGGCCGTCAGCTTCCGGCAGTCCGTCAGCTTGCCGGGCAGTTGAAGGTCAACCCGATGACCGTCAGCAAGGCGTACGCCTATCTGGAGCTCGAAGGGCTGTTGGAGCGTCGGCGTGGGGTCGGGCTTTTCGTCGCCCAGGTCGAGCCGTCGGAGAAGGAGGCCACTCAGCGGGAAATCCTTTCCGAGCAGATCAAGCAGGTCGTCCTTCAGGCCAAGGCGTTCGGGATGGAAGAGGTCGAGTTGTTGGAACTGGTTTTTCAGTGCTTGAAGAAAAAATAACTACCAAGCCTATCACATGACAAAAGGGGTCTCATGATGGAAGCGGAATACAAGATTGTCGAATTCGATCAGGTTCATAAACGGTTCGGCTCGACGCGGGCCCTCGACGGGGTCGACCTGACGGTCGGTCGCGGGATGATCCTCGGTCTGGTCGGGGCGAACGGGTGCGGCAAGAGCACACTGATCCGTCATATCGTGGGGCTTTACCTGCCCGACGAAGGGACGATCACCACGTTGGGCTGCGAAGCGCGACGGCTGGGCCCCGACCGGATGGCCCGGCTCGGCTATGTCCATCAGGAGGGCCAGTTGTTGGACTGGATGACGGTCCGCCAGCACCTGGCCTATGTGGCGGCCTACTACGACCATTGGAACCTCGAACTGCAGAACCGGTTTCTCGAACAGTTCGACATCGACCTGAAGGCGCGGGTTGGAAAGCTCTCGCCCGGCAAGCGGCAACAGTTGGCCATTTTGCTTGCGATCTGTCACGAGCCGGAGTTGTTGATCCTCGACGAACCGGCCAGCGCTCTGGACCCGATCGCGCGGGGCCGTTTTTTCGATCTGCTTTTGGAGTTGATCCAAGAGCGGTCGGACCGGACGATTTTGATTTCGTCACACATCCTTTCGGACATCGAAAAGGTGGTCGATCAGGTCGTCGTCATGGACCGCGGTCGCATCCGGCGTAACGAATCGCTCGATGCGCTGCGTGAGCGGTACTGCCGACTCCAGATGCAAAGCCTGCCGGTGGACGAGACGGTCCGGTTCGAAAACTCGAAGGTACTCGACGCGAAATACGCCTCGGGCAAGGCCCAACTCTTGATGGAAAATCTCGACGAGGCCGAACTCCGCACGATCATCGAGCGTTACGACTGCCCCTACGAGATCAGCCCGCTGTCGCTCGATGAAATCTACGAGATCGTCGTCAGCCAACCGGAGGAAGCCGCATGAAACAGCTCATTGCGAATTTGAAAGTCTATTTTCAGATCCCGAAGTTGTACCTTGGGTATCTTTTTATTGGTTGTGCATTTGTGCCACTCATTAATGTTGGAATTATTGGAGACTGCAAGAGCTTTACGACGCAGTTTCAGGTCTTTTTTTTCTTGCTCTACTGTGGCTTCTTGGTAGGGCTGGTCCAAAAAGAGGTCCTGGCACGCCCGGTCACTTTCTGCTTGCCGAAGCCGCGGGGGTATTCGACGTGGATCGTACTCGGCTGGGGATTGTGGTTAGTAGTCTGGTTACTTTTTTGTTAATGAAAAAACTGGACTCTCCTGGACCCCAGTGGCCGCTTTCAGACGTCGCCGTGTTTTTGGCGATCTGGCTTACGGCGATGGCCATTTTCTTGTTTTATGTGCTTTTTACGTTAAAGGTTAATCCAGGTGGAAAACAAGCGTTGGCTTTCTTTGCCGGTATGGCCGGTTCTCTCTTTTTGTTCAGAGAAAGCTTGATGGGGGTACCCGGCCTGGGGGATTGTCGGGGGCGGCTTGGTTTCTTTCTTTTGTTGGCGTCGGCTCGAGGATGAATCGTTGGTGCGCGACCTTTGTGCGGAAGAGGCCTCCGCTTTTTTTTCTGTCGATGAATACTCGCGAAATGTCCAAGAGCCATATTGCGAAGATGCCGGAAAAGAAGACGACCCTTGGCGATTCATGGTTTGCCTGGTTTTTGCCTCTGATGAAAAGGGCCCGGCAGGGGAGTACCGTGAGAAACGGGACCGGATTTTCGTTCTATCTGATCGAAAATTTTTCGCTCGCTCACCCGGCACATAATGCCTGCGATTCTCTTGGTCACGGCGAGTTTCTTTTGCTATTTTGCTGGCAGTATGAATGACGGAAAGATCAGGCTTATGTCGAACTTTATATACATTTATCCAATGATTCTTTCGATGCGTATCGTAATGTTGGATAGTTTCCCCCGAAGGCAAACCTTCTTGTTCCGGCGGGGAGGAAGGAACGGTTCTTGGGGACCCTTTATGGCCCTCGGTTTGTGGACGCTCCTTTGGACCGGATTGATCGGTGCGATCGCGGTCTTGGCCAATCTGGCGGCCCCATCCATGCCGACCATTCCCGAGCTTTTTGGCATGGGACCCTTTTCGTTTGTTCCTCCTCGCCTCTCGTGGCTCTGTTTGGTTCCTTTGTTCTTGGCTGGAAGTTTCTTTTTGTCTATCCTCTTTTCCAATAATACAATATTGCTATTTGTTTCTCTTTGGATGGTTATGATGGCTGCAGTCATGGCCGCTCCTTTTGCTTTCAAAAGGCTCGAAAACCTTTCGGCGATGACGTTGGTTTCGATCACGGTCGGGCTGTGGGCGATGGTGGTGTTGGCGTTGTGGTACCGTTGCTTTCGATGCGATCTGGGCGGGCCGGGTCGGGGGATTGCGGTACGGCTAAAAAACCGCTTCGGCACACGACGTTCGGACCGGGCACTTCCGGCGAACCGTTTTTAAGCAATAAAGCGATCCTTCACCCTTGGGGGCAAAACCGATCATGAAACCGTTTATCGCGAATTTGAAAGTCTATTTTCAAATACCCTTGTTGTATTTTTTTTATCTTGGAATGGCGGGTTTGTTCGTCACCATTGTTTGCTTGGTGCCAGATGCCGAAATTGCCTGGATGGGACATTTTTTTTGCGTGTTGATCTGGAGTGCCCTTTCTGCCGCAGGGGTGCAAAGGGAGGTTCTTGCACGCCCGGTTACGTTCTGTCTGCCGAAGACGCGAAATTACACCAAGTGGATCCTGCTCGGTTGGGGAATTGTTGTCAGTAGCCTTTCCTTGATTCTGTTCATGGTGAAGTCGGATTTGACCCAATTTGAGGGATTGATTTCTCGGATCGAGCTGTATTTGGCGATCTGGCTTTTGGTATTGACAGCGTTTTTGATGCAAGTAATGGCGTTTCTGAAATCTGGTTTCAATCGAGTTCAAACATTGGTTTTCTTTGCGGTTTCTCTCGGAGCCTTCTTTTTACTTGAAGCGAGTCTAACGGGATATCCTCTCTGGGGAGTCTTGGGAGGCGGCTTGGGGGTTTTCTTTTGCTGTCGCCAGCTTGACGACGAATCATTGGCCCGTCGCATTTGTCTAGGCGGATCTCATATGATTTTTCTAGGGGTGAATGCACCGGATATGAATAAAAGGCATAGCGCCAAAGTGTCGGAAAAGACCGTCCTTTTTTCCGATTGGTGGTTCGCGCTGTTGCTGCCTGTCATGAAACGGGCCGGACAAGGGAAGGTGGTCCGAAACGGAACCGGTTATTTGTTTTATCTGATTCAAGAAACACTTCTCGGCCGTCCGGTACTTTTGATTGCAATACTAGTGGTTTTTTTGTGTGCCGATGGATACCTTTTTGGAAGTATTGAGGATAGTTTGGCTCGATCTCTCTCCAATATTTTCTACTTTTCCCCTGCTCTTTTTGTGGGAGCAAATGGTTTGCGTTTTTTTCCTCCCCGTCCTGAACTTCTAGTTCCGGCGGGAAGAAAAGAACGGTTTTTCGGGACGCTTTATGCTATCACTCTCTGTCTTATCTTCTGGAGCGGATTGATTGGTGTCATGGTTCTTTTGGCGAATTGGGTTACTCCTGTCATGCCTGCCTTTTCGACCAATTCGTTGGTTGGAACAATATCGTTTGTTCCTCCCCGGTTGGCCTTGCTTGGCCTGGTTCCATTATTGCTGGCGGGCAGCTTCCTTCTTCACGCGCTTTTGGGAACCGGTTGGCTTATATACTTTTTAAATATTTATTGGGTAATAATTATTGGTAGTTTGGGCTTATATACGTTCGAAAGCCTTTCGGCGATGACGTTGGTTTCGATCACAGTCGGGCTTTGGGCGATGGTGGCGTTGGCGTTGTGGTACCGTTGCTTTCGGTGCGACCTGGGCGGGCCGGGTCGGGGGATTGCGGCACGGCTAAAAAACCGCTTCGGCACACGACGTTCGGACCGGGCACTTCCGGCGAACCGTTTTTGAAAAAAGAATAGACGAAGAAGAAAATGATGGACACTGAAAACGAAGTGAAAAACCGGCTTGGGGCGAATGTGAAGGCCTATTTCGGGCACCCGGCCTTTTGGCTTTTGTACGTGGTGATTGGGGTGTTGTGGGCCCAGCTTATCAGGAATTGGGAACTTGATTCGTTGATTTTTGTCGTGTATGTGTCCTGCTTGTGGTGCCTTGCGGGAGTGGCAGCCGGGGCCCTTCAGAGGGAGGTGATGGCCCGACCGGTCGCGTTTTGCCTGCCGAACGCTCGTCGAGTACGCGGTCGAACAGTGGTTGTCTTGGGCGTCGTGTTCAATCTGCTTCTGGCCCTTTCGATCGCGGGAAAAACGCTCGATGGATGGACGCTTGATGGACGGACGCTCGGGCCCGTGGCGCTTCTCGCGATTGGGATGTGCGGCCTGGCCGTTTTTCTCTGGGTGGCCCTTTTGGTGATGAGAGCCACAAACTTCACGTGGGGGTTCCTCTTGGCGTTTGTCGCGGTCGGGGTTGTTTTCATGGCCGAGCATTTTCCGTTCAAGGAGGTCTTTTTCACTCACCCGCTTGGCGTGATCGGCTTGAGCGGGCTGGCCGGTTTTGTGGCTTGGCGAATGATAGCCAGTCCCACGATGGCCCGTTCCTGGAGCGGTCGGCAAAAAACGTTTCTTTCCGGTCAAGAAAAGGAAGACAACTTCGACGGATTTGGTTTCCGGTGGTGGGGTGAATCGAAACCGACGCGAACCCAAAAATGGCTTCTGGCGAGAATGAACGGGTCGCCGATGGGGAGTGCCTGGCGAACGGCGTACGGCTTTCTTTTTAGCATCCATCCGAATCTGCTCTCACTCAAGATGGCCGCTTATTACATTTTGTTGTTCGGCTACTGTTTCGACGTCGATCTGAAACACGGTTTTTGTTTCGTGTTCCTCTTGATTATTGGTTCGGCGACTCCCTCTGTACTCGGTCCACCCGCGACTTTGCTAAACCCGGCGGGGAGGCGAGAGAGATTTTTGGGGACCCTTTTGGCAGGAAGTATGGTGATAGCGTGGACGATGCTGGTCGTGGCACTGGCGACGGTCTGTGCCGTGTGGCTCGCGCCGTGGATGCCCTCGATCCCCAGCCCTTTTAGTGACGAAAGCTGGGTTTTCACCGCCCCGGCCCTTTCCGGGCTCGTGTGGTTTCCCCTCCTCATGCCGATGGGTTTTGCAGCAGTGACTTTTATGGGGAAAGAAGGGCTGTTAGTGGGAGCGGTCGCCGTGTGTGTTGTTCTTGGTTGCTTCCATGGTTTACTGGAGTCCAATCTGTTGGCGTTGGCGCTGGTGTTGCTTTTTGCCTTCGGGGCGCTTTCTTGGGGGGCGTGGATCGGGGTGCTTTATGTGCGGTGTTTTGGGTGTGACCTGGTGAGGGAGTGAGTGTCAGAAGGAAGGAGCTT
Organism: Thermoguttaceae bacterium; assembly: GCA_963674475.2. Classification (GTDB taxonomy): domain Bacteria; phylum Planctomycetota; class Planctomycetia; order Pirellulales; family Thermoguttaceae; genus CAXXFQ01. Next base: position 468,873 of record CAXXFQ010000009.1, read on the forward strand.
CGGCTGCGCCTCCGCCAGTTTTTATTGAATGAGGGGAAACATTTTGAAAATTGTTTCCCCTCAAACTCCCCTTCAAAAACTTCTTTGTAGGTGCTACCGCACCGTTCGAATTTGCCAGCTCCCGTTGGTCACTGATACTGGCACTAGCGACCAGCGGGAGCGGGTTTAGTCCTCGGTGCGGAAGCACCGGTCCGGCTGCGGCTCCTAGCCGCCGGGAGCGGGTTTTATCAACGGCGTGGAAACGCCGGTCCGGTTGCGGGCCCTGCCCGTCGGGATTGCTTTGCAATCCCTCTGTTTTGTTTTTCCGTTTTTTAGGCTAAGCGGCTTAGCTTGCGGCCGGTGGTCGACAGCGGATAGTTGTCCAACTGCGACGGGTGGAGCCATTTGATCGTTTTGTCGCAGCGGCTGGGGCGGCCGGAAACCCATTGGGCTTCGTAGCCGTCCAGGGTGATTTTGAACCGGGTCACGCCGTGCCGGATTGTTTTCAGACGCTGGCCCAGTTCGATCTCCAACCCGGTTAACTGCCGGACCTGTCGGGTCAACTCGTGGCGGACGTTTTGCTCGTGTTCCGATTGGATCTCGAACCGGGGGAAATCCCAGAGCCCGGCCCAGCGGCCCCAACAGCCTTCGTCGCCCAGCTGGCAAAGCAGAACGCGGCCCTGTTTGCGGATCAGGACGGCCGCCTCGTGACGGTGTTCGAACTCTTTTTTGGGCGGCTTCTTCGGCAAGCTGGTTTCAAGTCCCTCGGCCCGCCCACGACAGAGACCGGCGACCGGGCAGGACTCGCAGCGGGGCGTGCCGTTGGTGCAGACTTCGCTGCCGAGCTCCATGAGCGCCTGGTTGAATCGGCCGGTTTCTTTTTTCGGCAAGACCGTCTCGGCCATCGACCAGAGGACCGTTTGGCCTTCCTTGGCGGTCGGGAGCCCTTCGTAGGCAAGCAGCCGACAGAACAACCGGATCGTGTTCGCTTCGAGGATCGGCTCGGGCGCGTCGAAGGCGATCGAGAGGATCGCCCCGGCTGTGTAGCGTCCGACGCCCGGCAGGTCGAGAACCGCGTCCCGCACTTCGGGAAAATGGCCGCCGTGGATCTCGACGATTTGACCGGCCGCCGCGTGCATCTGGCGGGCCCGGCGGTAGTAGCCTAACCCTTCCCAGTGTCGAAGGACCTCTTGTTCATCGGCCGCGGCGAGCGCGTTGACGGTGGGGAACCGTTCGACGAACCGCTTGAAGTACGGCCGGACGGTGTTGACTTGGGTCTGTTGGAGCATGATCTCGCTGATCCAGACGCGGTACGGGTCGCGCGACTGGCGCCACGGGAGATCGCGGGCGTGGTGGGAGTACCAGGCGAGCAGTTTGCGGCGGAATGAGCGGAGCCAGATGGTGTCGAGCAAGGGAAACCTCAAAAAACGAAAACCACAAAGAACCAAAAAAGGAAAAGAAAAAAATCAGAGGGATTGCGAAGCAAGCACTTTCATTAAAATCTAAAAGGAAAAACACCAGCGACCAACGGGAGCGGGTTTAATCAGCGGCGTGGTAACGCCGGTCCAAAAAGTTTTTGGAAGGGGTTTTAGGGGAGACCTTTCTTCAGAAAGGTTTCCCCTAATTTGAAAAAAGGTAGCTTGGTTCAAAAAAGAAAATAAGAAAGGAGCGACGGCCAAGGCCGTCGCCTGTGTTTTTTTAATGAGAGGGGACATTTTGAAAATTGTCCCCTCTCAAACTCTTCCCTCAAAAACTTTTTGGACCGGGCTTGCTTCGCAATCCCTCTTTTGTTTTTTGTCTGTTTTCGTTTTTTAGGGTAATTCTAAATCTTCTAATTGAAAATCAACCGTCATCTCCTGTATCGTTCCCGGCGTCTCATACACAAACGTCATATCAACCGGCCGGTTTTCCAGGCGAAATCGGTAAACCAGCCCGAACTCGCGATTCGTCCGTCGGGTCGTCTCGAACGAGTCGGGTTCGATTTTTTCCCCGTCGGCCGTTTCCAAAAAGGCCCGGTTACGCAACATCCAACCTAAATATGATTCGAGCGCGTCGTGGGGCCGGTCGTAGCGAACGAGAATCCAAACGCCCCAAACCGGTCCGTCGCGTCGCGTCTCTTGAAGCTCGACCGTTACTCCGGCGAACTGTTTGGAAATCGATTTCGAATCGGTCAACCGGTCAAACCGAAAGGTCTCGGTCCGGCCGGGCATCAAGAGGTTGAGTTTTCCGGATACCGTTTTCAATCGGGAAACGTCGCGCGGCGGGAGCTTTAGCGGGATGGTCAACGAGACGGCCGGCGCGTTTTGATCGACCGTGGCGTCCAGCGTGCCTGAGCTGACGCTTTCGGTTATCCAAGAACGATCGTGCGTGTCGATCGCTTCGAGTGAATTCAAGGGCAAGCGAAGACGGATAGGATTTAATCGCGGCTCCCAGAGAACTTGGAGGTTCAGTTGCAAGCCCGCGTCCGTGGGAATCGCGAGTGACCGTTTGGCGACCATGCCGATCGGAAGGATTCGAAACGGGCCGACCGTTTGTCCTTGTCGGCCGAACGGGATCTGTCCCTCTTGGCGGGTGACTAGGGTAACGGCCCGCTCGGGTCCGAACGGGTAGACGGTCAAGTCGGTCTGATCGAGGATCGCAGCCAGGGCGTCCCAAAATGGGGTTTGATCAAAATCGGCCGAGACGGTTTTCGCTTGGTCGAGCTTCGCGCGGCGGTTGACGATCCGGTTGCCCGATCTTTCGCTGAGTAATCGAAGGCATTCCGCCAGAGGGATTCCGTCACGCCGTAACGTGATCCGACTCGGCTGGAACGCTTTGGAGGCCGCCCGGTTTTGCAACGTCTGGCGGATCTGTTTCAGTCGTTCTCGGGTTTCGGCCGGAAGCCGCCGATCGTCTTGCGGGAGAAGGGGCAAGATGTCGGGGCCGAGGGCCGAAAGCGCTTCTTGCGCGGCGGTTCGTCGCGCTAGTTGCGGTGCGTCGAGCTGTTCGACGTAGCGACGGACCTGGGCGGCTTGATCCTTTGCGGCCGGGTCTGGCGTGACGTCGGCGGCTGTCAGTGCGAGGCTCACCGCGATTAATAGCGAACCGATCATCTCGATCTTTTCCTTGTGGGCGTGGGCAAAATCGTCCTTCGGGCATCTTCTACACTATACTATCTCGTGGGGTCAGCTAAAAGTCGTCCAAGGTAGAGTCAATACGATGGTGATAGTTTTTCGGGTCATCCTGATCGCCAGTCTTGGTGTCGGTTTCGTTTGGGGCCAGTCGACTTGCGCTTTTTCGGCGGGCGAGAACTCGAAAGCCGGGGCGGCAAGCGATTCGTTGACGGGAATGGTCCGATTGGTGGTCAGCGACCGGTCGGTCGAAGGGGAGGTGCTCCATCGTTGTGCGAAAAATTATTATCTGCTCGGCCGGGACGGTCGGATCTGGACGGTCCCTCGAAAACGGGTCGACCGGGTCGTCAAGACGGCGCCCGAGTTCGAGCCGTATTCGGTTTCGCAGATGCGGGCGATGTTGCTTCGCGAACTGGGCAGTCGGTTTGAGGTGACCGGCTCGATCCATTATCTGGTGGCCCATCCGAAAGGCCAACGCGACCGGTGGGCCAAACGGTTCGAGACGCTTTATCGTTCGTTTGTGCGTTACTTCTCGGTACGCGGATTCGATCTCAAGCGGCCGCCCTTTTTGTTGATGGCGATCGTCTGTCATGACCGGGGAGAATTCTCTCGGTATGCGAAACAGCAAAGCATGGGCGCCTCGCCGGGGCTGCTCGGTTTTTATTCGCTCGACACGAACCGCGTGGTCCTGTTCGACCAGGGGGACGGCGGGAAAGAGGAGAAAGCGTGGGAGTCGACTTGCAAGGTGGTCCTGCACGAGGCGACCCATCAGATCGCTTTCAATACGGGGATCAACGATCGGTTTTGTCGGCCGCCGCTTTGGGTTTGCGAGGGGCTGGCCATGCTGTTCGAAGCGCCGGGCGTCTACGCAAGCAATCGGTATCGGTTGCAGAAAGAACGGATCAATCGGGGTCGGTATGAGGATTTCGTTCGGCTTCCGGAATTACGCGATCTGACGGCCCGGATGACCGCCTCGGATCGGTTTTTCCAAGCGGCCCCGTCAGCCGCTTATGCCGAGGCTTGGGCGCTTACCTTTTTTCTGACCGAAGCCCATCCGACGAAATTCAATCAGTATTTGCGTCGGATGGCCCGTCGACCAAAATTCAAGCCGTACACGGCCCGGGAGCGACTCGACGATTTTCAGGCCGTCTTCGGTTCGGATGGTCCGCGGTTTGACGCGCAATTCAAACGGTTTTTCGGCCGACTGGACAAGCCGGGCTCATGAGCGGAGAATTTTTCCTTTTTGGGTTCGAGCCGTTCATTGATCAGGAGGGCGAGTGGTTGCGAGGATTGTAGGGGAGAAAAGGGCTTTTTCGGCAATCCCTTTTGACTGACCTCGCTTTATAACGTATAGCCATGGTAGGTACCAACAGCGGCGACGCCTTCTTCTCATATGGCGGCGTCCGATTTTGCTGACTAAGATGCGGAACTTAAGAAGAAACAGAGGATCGCCGCGCGCACGTTGTTCGGCGAGAAACATGGACGCACCCAATTCCCCGACAACCCCTCTCGATCCGATCCGGCCGGACGCTTTTATTGCGCCGCCGCTTCCTGAAGGAAGCCCGCTTCCAGAGGAAAGCCCGGTTTCAGAGGAAAGCCCGCTTTCGGCTGAGGCGGCAGTTGACCGGGAGGGACACGCGCAAATCCAAGGACCCGATCCGAATCAAACGGACGCCTGCTTTTCTTCCGAGGCGACCGGAAACGCCGATCTGACCGCCACGCTCCAGCGAATTTATCAAGAGTTAGCCGACGCCCAAAATCAGAACCGGCGTACCGAAGCCGAATTGGCCAGTCGGGCCGAGCAACTGACCAAGGAAAAGGGAAAGGTTGTCCAGCTACGCCATGAACTCCAGGAGGCCCGCGCCGACTGGGAATCGGCTCAAGAGCGGGCCATCGAACGCCAATGGGAGATGGCCGAACAGTTTCGGATTCAGCATGAACAGTTGCGTGACCAACTTGAAACGCTTTCGGCCAAGCAGTTGGAGGTGACGGAGGCGGAGAGTCGACTTGAAAACGATCGTCGGATCTTGGCCGCCACGCAGGAAAAACATCGGGCCGACTCCGAAGAGGTCGATCAACTCAGGCGAGCGATCGCGGACCGTGAGGCCCAGTTCGAAATCCAACGCAACGAGATTGATACTGCGCGGGAAAAATTGGCTCAAAAACAGGAAGAGCTGGTTGCCGAAAAGGAAAAGTTTCTTGATCAGCGGGTCGAAATGGCGTCGATGCGTGAAGGGGTGGCGGCCGAGCGGGAACGGGTCGCTTCGGAGTTGGAACAGTTGGCCGCGCGACGCGAAGTGTTGGCCGCCAAGTTCGAATCACTCAAGACCCAGCAGATCCGCACCGAAGAACAGCGGCGGCGATTGGCCGAGAAATTCCAACAAGGTCGGCTCGAGCTTCAGAAGCAAGCCGCGTCGACCGAAACGGACCGGCCGACTGACGTGCCGGAGGTCGATCCGCAGCGAGAGGCCGAACTCGAAGCGACGCTTGAGGCCGCGCAGGCGGAGAAAGAAGCGGTTCAAAACGAACTCGAATCGCTTCGTACGGAACATGATCGATTGCAAGAATCGCTGGCCGTCGTTCAGCGGGAACTGGAAAATCACCGGGCTGAAAACGAGTCGAAGGAGGAAACGGAGACCGAGAGCCGAGAGGGGGTCGATCAACTCCGTCGACAGTACGACGAGGCGCTGGCCGAACTAGAAGGAAAGCAAAACACGCTGACGACGCTTCAGGAGCAGGAAGCCGCGCTTCGCTCTGAATGGGAGCAGGCTGCCGGTCGGTTGGCCGAGCAAGAGGCCCGGTTGACCCAACTGGGCCAGGAAAACGCCGCGCTTCGGGAAGCCAACCAAGCGGCCGCGTCAGACGACGATTCGACCGACGCCGGCGGGGAGGCGCTTCGAGAGGAGATCGCCCGGCTCGAAGCGGCACTGATCGAAACACGCGAATTGAGCGAATCGCAAACGGCCGAATTGGACCAACTGCGAACCCAACAACAGGATCAGGACGAAATTCTCAAGCGGCTTCGCGAGGAAGAATCGGCCTTGCGAGCAAAACTCTCGACGGTCCAAGCGCGCGAGTCGGATGAAGATTCAAGCGAGGAAGATGACGAAAACGACGATCGCCGACGGTATGAAATGGCCATGGAAGACCTCCGTGAACTGCAGGAGGAAAACCGACGACTGAAGCAAGAGTTGGCTTCTCCCGCCTCGACGGTCAAGCCGACCGAGACTGAAGGGTTGGATTGGGAGTCGCAAAAGAAACGACTTTTGGCCCAACTGGAGTCTGACTTCGACGAGAAGAACGAGGACGATCAAAAAGAGCGGTTGAAGCTCGAAGCGGTGATACAAAAGACTCAGCGGATCGTGGACGAAAAGAACCGTGAGATCGAGGAGCTGAAGAATATCCTCGAACAGCAAAGTGGCCAGGTCGGCGAGATGGCCGTCGGGGTCGGCGCGTTTGCCGAAATGATCGATCAAGACGCGATTGTCCAAGAGGGACGCGAAAGCGTTCGACTGTTGCAAGAGGAATTGCAAGGAAAGCTTCGTAAGGCGGAGATTGAAATCTCGATCGAACGGGCTAAAATCGCGAGGGAACGAAACGCCTTTGAAGAAAAACTGCGGAACCTGACTCCGGAGTATCCCGAAGAAAAACGAGACGAGTCGAAGCGGGAGGAGCCAAATCGAGAGGACAAGAAGGGCTCCCGGCGGTGGTTCTCGGCGCTGGGGCTTGGCGGAGAGAAAGGCGACCAGTAAGGGGGACGCCGATTCAGGGCGACTCTTTTTCAACCGCTTCTGACTTTTCGGCCGCTAAGAGGCGTCGATCTGTTTGACTCGACGAATTTTTCTCAAAAAGACATCCATCGACTCGCAACGCTTCGACCGGTCCGGCTCGATGCACCAGTGGATTGCGTCGGCCAAGGCCGGGTCAATTTTCGGGCGGTACTTTCGAATATCGGTCGGCGCCTGATCGTGGGTCATCGCGGCCATCCCGTCCACGCCTCGGGTCCAGGGCAGCTCAAAGGTGCAAATTTCGTACGCCGTGACGCCGAAGGAGAAAATATCCAACCGGTGGTCGGTCGGGCGGCGTCGTACCAGCTCGGGGGCCATGTAGTTGGGCGTGCCAGTCCGGTTGCCGGGCTGCATGAACTCCTTGGTCGCCGGAACCGTCAGGCCGAAGTCGGTCAGCTTGAGGTTCTCACGGTCGGCGGTCAAAAGCAGGTTACGCGGGCAGAGGTCGCGATGCAAGAAACCCATCTGGTGGACCGCGGCGATCGACTCGGCCATTTGTCGGATGTAGTGGACTTGTCGGCCTTCCAAAACCGGGTCGCGGGCGATCAGAAGTGAATTCATTCCCGGCCCGTCGATATACTCCATGACCAGGTATTGTTGGCCGTGGGTCGTCAAACCGTGTTCGAACGTCTTGACGATCAGCGGGTGCTCCATCTGGACGGCGATTTCCCCTTCGCTCGGTTTTTTGAGTCCCGTGAATCGGGCCATGAACGCGCGGGTCTTCTCCTTGTCGAGGATCTTCAGGCCGACGATCTGGTCGTTGCGCCGATCGCGGGCCATGTAGAACTGCGACATGGTGCCCGAAATCGCCTCTTTGAGCAGCTCGAAGCGCGAACGGACGTTGAGTTTGCCGCCGGAAAAAAGATCCGACAAACGGTCCAAAAACGCCATGGTTCAAAGCCTCGATCGGAGAAAGTTACCCAAGAGAAAGTTGCCGCCGGAAAACGGGATGTACACCCTTCTTCATTGTAGGCTCAAATAACGCCTTTTTCAACGAAAAGGCAAAAGACCGATCAAGGTAGTCACCAAGAAAGGGATACGAAAATCCGACCCTGTCGGCGGTTATTTTTCGCAGTAGTCGATTGCCCGCGCGATTTCGCTCTTCAGATTGCCGCGTGGGACAATTCGATCGACAAAGCCGTGCTCCTGCAGGAATTCGCTCGTCTGGAACCCCTTGGGCAACTCGATGCGGATCGTTGCCTTGATTGTTCGCGGGCCGGCGAACCCGATCAGTGCTTTCGGTTCGGCGAAGACCACATCGCCCAGCGACGCGAAACTGGCCGCCACCCCGCCCATGGTCGGGTTGGTCAAGACTGAGATGAAGAACCCGCCCGCGTCGTCGTAACGAGCCAACGCGGCGGAGACCTTGGCCATCTGCATCAACGACAGGGCCCCTTCATGCATCCGGGCGCCACCGCCGGAGCCGGAAATGATGATCAACGGCAGATTTTCCTTCGTCGCCCGCTCGATCAGACGGGTCAGCTTTTCGCCAACCACCGATCCCATGCTGCCCATGAAGAAGGTCGAGTCGGTCACGCCGAACGCGACACGTCGCGCACGGATCATGCCGGTGCCAACCACTGCCGCGTCCAACAGCCCGGTCCGCTTCTGTTCGGTGACCAGCTTGTCTTTGTACGGCCGCTTGTCGACGAAATCCAGCGGGTCGGTCGGCGCGAGATTGGCGTCCCACTCCTCGAACGTCCCTTCGTCGAGGACCTGATTGATCCGGTCGCGGGCCGAGACGTACCAATGGTAGTCGCATTCCGGACAGACCCCGAGTCGTTTTTCGGCCTCTTTACGGAAGATCGTCTCTTGGCAGCCGGGACACCGACGCCAAAGTCCTTCGGGAACGCCCCGTTTGGGACGAGTGATCATGTTACGCCAATTCGCGGGGTCCGGACGGGTTGCCGACATGGATGCCTCCTGTGCTATTTTTTTCAACGGGGGGATCGGGTTCGCCAACGGGGCGGCCTTCAGTTCGCTTCTCTTACCGATCGCCTAGGTGGTTTCGACCGCGGCGCCGATTTCGAACGTCTCCCACTGTCCGTGTTCTTGATTTGCTTTCCAAAGGTCGCCCAGCTCGGCCTGATCGAAATGATACCGAACCAAACTGGCGATCGGTTCGGGCAGGACCAAGACGAACGTTTCCTCTTTATGCCGTTTGATTAATTTGGCCATGGCCGCCTCGATCCGCTGCGCCGCTTCCGGAAGTGTCTCTCCTTCCGGCGGGCAGATGCTTTCGGGGCGGTCTTGCCACTGTCGATAGACCCGAGGGTGTTTTCGACGGACTTCGTCAACGAGCATTCCCTGCCACAGGCCGAAATCGAGGTTGCGCATTCGATCGAGTCGGCGGAGTTTGACATCCAGTGCCGTCGCGATCGCTTTGGCTGTATCGAAGGCCGGTTGACAAGAGGGAGCGTATACCGCATCGACCTCGCGCGAGGAAAGCCCCTCTGCGATACGTTCGACCTCGTCGGTTCCCTCGCGGTTGAGTGGAACATCGAGAGTACCCTGGATGCGGTTTTCGTCGTTGAAATTGGTCGCGCCCGGTCGAACCAGGATTATTTGGGCCATGGTTGAATGGAGTGGTTTTATGTTGGTGGAAATCGATCGTGTTGCAAATGTTTGTCGGGAAAAAACGGCCGTTTTTTTCTCGCGGCCGTCGCGTTTCCCGGTACTCTTTGTCGAAAATTATTTTTTGGCGATTCCCGGTTTTGAGCAGGCCTGACGAAGGTTGGCCGAGCCAAACGGGAAGTCCCTATTTCTGAATTTGACCGGCCCGAGCCAGATCGGTCAGCGTGGTCAACCTGGCGGCATAATCGGGATGGCCGAAAAAGGCGGTTCCCGCCACCAGCAGATCGGCACCCGCGGCCGTGCAGTCGCCGATCGTCGCTTCGTTGACGCCGCCGTCGATCGAGAGGACCAGATCCTCGTGTCCGACCTCGCGAAGCCGACGCAATTTCTCCAACGCCACCGGATCGAACGCTTGTCCCCCGAAACCGGGCATGACGCTCATCACCAAAACCATATCGCACAGCGACAAGTACGGTTCGATCTCACTGACCGGCGTCGGCGGGTTGAGTGAAAGTCCGACTCCCGCGCCGAGCGAACGGATTTCCTCCAAAACGGGGGTCGGGTCGTCGACCGGCTCAATGTGGATCGTCAGCGCGTCGGCGCCCGCGTCTCGAAATCGACCGACGTATTTTTCCGGCTCACTGATCATCAGGTGGACGTCCAGCGGCAACTTGGTCGCCCGTCGGATCGCCTCGACCACCGGTATTCCGAAACTCAGGTTCGGGACAAAGTGGCCGTCCATAATATCCAGGTGCAAGACCTTTACGCCCGCCTCTTCGGCTCGACACAGATCGTCGGCCAAATGGGCGAAGTCGGCCGCCAAGACCGACGGGGCCAAAAGGGGCGCGTCTTGTTTCCATTGACGAATCATCGAATTGGATGGGGAATTCACAGCCATAGATTATTTCAGTTGCGAAAAAACTTGGGGCAGAGAAACGGGCAAAGAAACCGCCGTCTAAAAAAACGACAAGGGGACTCCCGGTGTCCTCACGCGGGGACCGACCGGATTACCGTGAAACCTCGGCGGTATTCGTTTGACGAAACACTCGCAATAAGCGTTTCCTCCGCATGGTTGACGGAGGCCCTTTTGGGTTGGAAAGTTGACCGGTATCTCATCCCTCGTCCGCGTCGGTATCGACGCTTCTCGGGGGGCGGCCAAATAATCACGCCGCACAAAGGTAACGACTGTGACGAATCCTCTTATTCTAGCAACGGTCCCGACGGATGTCAGCGCCCGAAAGGGAAATATTTACTTCGCTATATATCGCAGTTTCACTATCTTCTCGTTTTGTGCTTCCGCCGAGCGATTCCAGTTCCTTTTCGGGTACCTTTTTGAGCGATGCTAATTTCTATCTAAGTTGTTATTTAGAAACAAGATGCGTCATTTCAATTTCAGCCGGACCGGTCGATAAAGGACGGTCCGCCTGGGTGGTTCATCGGTCTGTCGTGGTTGTTGCATCCATTAAAACCGGCTTAACCCGTCCATTAGAGGGGCCGCTCGTCGTTTCGTTGACAATTCTCGGCCGGTTCAAGAGAATAGGGGGGGGATCCCCTTCCAAATCGCAATCATTTCTTTCCCCCCGATACTTTTGTTTCTTTCAAGGGATCGGTCCGGGAAAATCACTCCTATCAGTAAGGAAAACTCCGATGCGCGACTCCCTTTTCGCTTATTCAGACCGACCGAACTTCCCGTTGGGCAAACGGGTCTCTTGGACCGTTTGCGTTTTGGCTGTTGGTCTTATGACGTTTCTGTTCAATTCTTCTGTCGCGGCCGAGAACGGGGCGACGAGCGACGCCAAGGCCCAAGTAACGCCGAAGGTCGAAGCGGAACTGGCCTGGTACAATCCGGCCCAGTGGGGTGTCGAGGGGAAGGGATGGACCGAAACGAAACGGTATTACGACCGGTTTCCCGCGAAGGCCGAAGGGACGGTCCGTGGGTCGGTCTGGAATTTGAGCCGTCATTCGGCTGGGATCGCCGTTCGGTTTGCGACTGATTCGAAACAGGTTCGGGTTCGCTATCGGCTTTTCGAACCGCAATTGGCCATGTCGCACATGCCGGCGACCGGTGTCAGCGGGGTCGATCTGTACGCGAGGCAAGAGGGCCGTTGGCATTGGCTGGGTGTCGTTCGGCCGGGAAAGCAAGAGGTCAACGCCACGTTGGCCCAGGGGCTCGAACCGAAACGGCGGGAGTATCTGCTTTATCTGCCCCTTTACAACGGGGCCGACGATCTGGAGATCGGGGTCGACGCGGGCGCGAAATTCGAACCGTTTTCGCCGAGAGAGAAACCGATCGTTTTTTACGGAACGTCGATCACCCAGGGCGGTTGCTGCTCTCGGCCCGGCAGGGCCTATGCGTCGTTTATCGGACGGGCGCTCGAACGGCCGATTGTCAATTTGGGCTTCTCGGGCAACGGCCGTATGGAATCGGAAGTGGCCGACCTTTTGGCCGAAATCGACGCGTCAGCCTTTGTGATCGACTGTTTGCCGAACATGTCGACTCAGATGGTCACCGAGCGGGTCGAACCGTTCGTCCGAAAGATCCGCCAGGCCCGGCCCGAGACGCCGATCGTCTTGGTTGAAGAACTGACGTATAGCAACACGGTCTTTTACCCGGAAAAACAAAAGGTGACTGCCGAAAAGCGGGCCGCCTTGAGAGCCACCTTTGACAAGCTCAAGGCCGAGGGTTTTTCTCAATTGTATTATGTCGACGGTGAGCCCCTGTTGGGGTCAGACGGGGAGGCGACCGTCGACGGCGTTCACCCGAACGACCTCGGCATGTTCCGAATGGCCAAGTACCTCACGCCGTTCATCCATGGAGCGCTCTCCGCAGCGCAAGAGTCGGCCGACGCCAAATAGCGACCGACGGTGTCGACTCCAAAAAAGACCCAGTTCAAAACAAAAAAGTCGCGCTGGTCCTGTTTGATGGGACCGGCGCGACTTGTTTTATTCGTAGTTGATCAATCGAGAGTCCGATGTCAAAAGACTAGTCAGAGAAGACCCGGGTACTTTCTTCTTTGGTGACCGGGGTCTGGATCTCGTTGGTCGTCAGCTGGACGCTCATGCGCTGGTCGCCCGGCGTGGCCCCTTTGACCCGAATCCGGTAGGTCGTTTCGACCTTGGGAGCTAGTTGCCCCAGTGGCTCGAAGACGATCGTATCCCCTTCGAGTCGTCCCTGCAGACCGCCGGGCCCTTCGGCGCCGATCGGTTTGAGTCCCGCGGGCAAGGCGGCGGTCACTTTGAGATTGGTCGCCTCTTTGGAGCCCTGATTGAAGACGCGAATTTCGTAGGTCGTTTCACCGCCAACTTCGATCGGATCTTCGAGGTCGACCAGTTCGAAACGGATGGCGGCGATCCCGTCGATTTCGACCGGGTGTTCATACTTGACGGCCATCGCCCGGTCGGCCGCTCCTTCGAATCGGACCCGCTGTTGGCCCATGGCGACCGGCATGGTCGTTACCTGGACTGAACCGGTCTCGTTCGGCGGCAGTTCGGCGAGAGCCCAACTGACGGTTCGCGTCTTCTGATCGTAGTGGGCGTTGTTGTTGGCGCTGACAAACTTCAGCCCCGGCGGCAACTCGGCACTGAGACGGACGTCGCGTGCTGAGGCGGTTCCCGGGTTGGAGACGGCCAGTTCGTAGGTCGCCGGACGTTCGAGGTAGCGTCGTTTCGGACCGTTCATTGCCAGTTTCAGCTCCGGCGCGACCACGTCGATCGGCCATTCGCGACGAATTTCCTTGATCCCTTCGGCGCGGGCGACCAACAGATTGGTGGCCGTGCCGGGGCGGATTGCGTCGAGTTTCAATTCCAAGGTACGGCTTTGGCCCGGAGCGAGCGTGCCCACTTCGTATTCCAGTTCGGCGCCGGCCGGGTGTTGCAATCCGGGCGGGACGTGTTCTTCGATCACGACCCCGGTGGCAATGCCGGTTCCCGGGTTGGAGAGGGTGATTTTCAAGCTCGCTTTATTGTCGATGAGGACCTGATCGGAGCCGGTCAGGTCGATTTTTAACTGCGGTTTGGTCGACCGGGTTCGGACCGAGGCGGCCGCGTCGAAACGGACGGTCGCCATACTGCCGATTTCCCCTTCGACGGTCGGGACGAGTTTGACCTGAATGACGTTCTTCTCGCCCGGCTTCATTTGGCCCAACGACCAGACCAGTTCACCCCGTCCTCCGCGAAGCGCTTGGGGGACGGTACCCAACAGTCGCGTGCCGCGGGGAATTTCATCACGGACTTCAACCTGCCCGGCGACGGTCGGGCCGATGTTTTCGACCTCGATGCGGAAGAGGGCCGGTTTGCCGACCTGGACTTCCGGCGGGGCCGTTTTGACGAGTCGAAGCTGAGGCGTTTGCGCTCCTTCAAACTGACGACCCTCGGCCGGGATCCCGCGTCCATCGGTGTTGTCGGCGGGTTTCAGATCGCCGGAAACGGGAGGCGATTGGTTTGAAAAACCATTGAGCGCCGGGCCGCCGTTCGCCGGGTGGCCACTCTGCGTATGGCGGGGCGTCAAAAGTCGAGGCGGCTCGCTCGGTTTGACCGTCTGGGGCGAGGGTCGATCTTGCGAAACCAGTTGCTTTTCGGATTGGGACAAGGGGCCGGTGGGGGAGGCAAGGGGCCGATTCCCGGGAGCTGAACTTTTGGGCGAGCTCAATTTTATCGGCGGTGCCAGTTCCGGCATGCCGGTTTGGTTATTTGACGAATTCGAACGAGCCACGGCTTTGGGAGCGGCCGGAGTGGAAGCGAAGGTCGGCATCGGGCCGGACTTGGTGGCGAATTCCGACGGCTTTACCAGAGCCGGGGTGTTGTGCTGACCGAGGCTTTGCAGGGGAGCGGGCGGTTCCTTGTCTGAGCTGCCTAAAGTCGGAAGATTTTGGGCCAGACGGGATTGCTCCTTGCCTGGCGAAAGCGACTCGGCGTCCGTTCGGGCCTTTGGTGTTGCCACTCGGTCGCGTGGACGGGACTGACCCGGCGCCGGGTCCAGACTGAACGGATCGATGCCCGGTGCGGGGGCGGCCGCCAGATTGGAACGCTTCGGTTTGGCCAAGGTCGGCTGTGGCGCGGTGCGTTTGGTCTCGGCCAACGTCGGTCGGCTTGCTTCCGCGGTCCGTTCGGGTTGCGGTTCCTGTGGCGTTGCCGGAGGGAAAATGGACCGGATCGACGAGGAAAACAACGGCGAACGGCTGTTGCCCTTTTGGGTCTGGGCCAGGGCGATTTGGCTCAAAATCAGAACGCCGCCAAGGGCGAAAGTGGTCAAAAGCATCCGCTTCATGGGTAGACTCCCAAAATATTTGTCTTACACACGGTCGCGGCGTGGTGGTTGCCGCGAGGTTTTTGTTTTTTTGGAAATGGATCGACCGTTTTCCGGCTTCACTTCCCTGGAGGGGCCCCCACTGAAATGGGGAAACGGTCTGGTCCGGCCCCAATTATTACCAAAAAAGGCCACTCAGGGAAAGATCGGTTTTGTCGGAAAGGGGGGAGTGCTACAATGAAAAGGAAGGGAACGACCGGTTCTTCGTTTCCCTTTCCGAGAAGTAATTCTTCCTGGGACGGTTCGGACAACGAATTGCCCCTTTTCACTCGATCCCCCAAGTTCCATATACTCATGAAATTATCCAAACTCCTTTTCGCCGAAATCGGCTATCGGAAACTGAACTTCGTGTTGAGCCTCTTCGCCGTGACGACGGCCGTGACCCTGTTCGTGGCCGGGCCGGTCCTGATCGACGGTTACACGCGGCAGACCGAAATTCTCATGGCCGACGAAAAACAAAAAACGAACGAAGAGCTGGCCGTCCTCAAAGACAAGACCCGACGTTTGATGCGCGACATGGGGTTCAATCTGATGATCGTTCAGAAAGACACGAACATGTCCGACTTTTGGGCCAGCGATTTCGCGTCGAAGGATATGCCACAGGAATACGTCGACCGATTGGCCAAAGATCGTCATCTGACACTGGTGACCCACTTGGTCGCGACGCTCCAAAGGCGGATCGAGTGGGACGGACGAAAAGCGCTCTTGGTCGGTTATCTGCCCGAGACGACCCAGTCGCATATGCGCAAGAAGGCGCCGATGGGGTATCGGGTTCCCCTGGGCAAGGTTTTTCTTGGACACGAGTTGGGCCTCGGTCGCAAGCCGGGAGAGACGATCGATCTCAAAGGCAAGAAGTTCACGATCGACCGGGTTCTTCCCGAAAGCGGCAGCAAGGAAGATATTGCGATTGTCATGCACCTCAGCGATGCGCAGGCCGTGTTGAACCGGCCGGGCCGAGTCAATCAGATCATGGCGCTGGGATGTCGTTGTGTGGGGTCGAATTTACCCGGTATCCGCAAACAGTTGGCCGATGTCTTGCCAGAGACCCGGGTGTCCGAATTCAGTTCGATCGCCTTGGCGCGGGCCGAGCAACGTGACCTGGTGGAAGCGAAGCGGGAGAAGATCCTCGCCGATCTGGGCGCGTCGCGCGGTGCGGTTCAAAAGACGCTCGAGCAGTTGGCTTCCGTTCTGACGCCGGTGGTGGTTATCGCCTGTGCGATTTGGGTCGGCCTTTTGGCCTTGGTCAATGTGCGCGAGCGACGGACCGAGATCGGGGTCTTACGCGCGCTTGGAAAACGGTCGACGACGATCGGGTGGTTGTTTTTGGGTAAGGCCGTTTTGCTGGGGCTTGGCGGGGCCGTGCTGGGTTTTATTTTCGGCAGCATCTTGGCCGAGACGCTTGGGACGAAGGTATTGGGTGTGGGGAGTGAACTTTTCCGGATTGATTTTTCGATACTGGGGGTCAGCTTGATCTTTGCGCCGTTGATTGCCGCGTTGGCCAGTTATTTGCCGACGTTGTCAGCAGTGGTGCAGGACCCGGCAGTCGTGCTGAGAGATCAATAAAGAAAAGAAAAAACAAGAAAAAAGAAAAGAGGGATTGCGCAGCAATCCCGGTCCAAAAAGTTTTTGAGGGGAGAGTTTGAGAGGGGACCATTTTCAAAATGTCCCCTCTCATTTAAAAATATAGGTGACGGCGCAGCCGTCACTCCTTTTCCTTTGAATGACGGTCACTCCCCCATCCCGCCTGCCACTTCGTGATAGCTCAAGACTTCCGCTCAAACACAAAATCACGACGGCAAACGCGTGCTCAACCTTTTCAAAAACAAGGTTTTGCCTTCAGCGTGCAAAAAAGCGTTCTCGCTTTCATGCCGTCAAGAAAAAAAGGAGCGACGGCCTTGGCCGTCGCCTGTATTTTCTGGAATGAGGAAAACCATTTTGAAAATAGGTTTTCCTCAAACTCCTTTCCAAAAACTTTTTGGACCGGGATTGCTTTGCAATCCCTCTTTTCATTGTTTTTTCTTTGTTTCTTTTTAAAACGGGTAATCCACCTTCACCAAAAATAGCCCCAAAGCCGGCGCGGTCGGCCCGGCCTGTGCCCGATCGGTCGCTTCGATTACACGTTCGACCCAATCGGAAGTCTGAGCACTACGACCCACCTCGACCAAAGTTCCCACCATCGCACGGACCATATTGTAAAGAAACCCGTCCGCCTCGACCTCGAAAACGATCAGGTTTTTCTCATCCAGAGGTCCGAATAACGGTCGGTCCGAAGTGGTATCCTCGAACCAACCCCGTCGAACCACCACATCGCTAACCGTTCGGACGGTACTCTCTCGCGGCGCCCCGGTCGTCTCGAAACTGCAAAAGTCGTGCGTGCCCAAAAAAAACTTGGCCGCGTCGGCCATCGCATTGACGTTAAGCGGTCGTCGGACGTGCCAGCAGTGGTTGCGCAAGAAGAGCGGGCGAATCGGGCCGTCGTGTAAGAGATAGCGGTATCGTTTTTGAATCGAGTCGCCGATCGGGTGAAACCGGTGCGGCGCTTCGATGATGTCGAGGACGACGATATCTTCGGGCAGATTGGCGTTGAGCGCCCGGACCAGAACGTCGGGCGCCAATTGACACTCGGTCCGAAAACCGACGACCTGACCTAACGCGTGAACCCCCGCGTCGGTTCGCCCACTGGCCAACGTGCGAATCGATTCGCCGGTGATCGTTCGCAACGCTTCTTCCAACCGAAGCTGAACGGTCGGCCGATCGGGCTGGACTTGCCAACCGTGATAGGCCGTTCCGACGTAGGCGAGGGTCAATTTGAGCGTTCGCACCGGTAATAACCCGCTTTAAAAGAAATACTGCGTGTTCGCCCGAGTGAGAATAGCGTGTTTTCCCAAGGATAAATACGCGGCAAAACGCAGCCGGCAAACGAGAATTGGTATAAAAACGCCTTTGGTTGTGGTACCCAAAACGAAAAACTCCCCTACGCCGATTGACGTAGGGGAGCCAGATTGACGATGCTATTTTTTCTGCAACAGCTCGGCGATTTGGACCGCGTTGGTCGCGGCGCCCTTGCGAAGGTTGTCGCTGACGCACCAAAATGCCAGGCCGTTGATGGACGAGATATCTTCGCGGATTCGACCGACGAAGACCTCGTCTCGGTTGGTGCAGTTGATCGGCATCGGGTACTGCTGGTTTTCGAGATCGTCGACCACCACGATGCCGGGCGTCGCGGCGAACAGTTCGCGGGCCTCTTCGACGGTGATCTTTTTTTCGGTCTCGACCAGGATGCTCTCGCTGTGGCAACTGCTCACCGGCACCCGAACGGCTGTCGGGCAGACTTGGATCGATTCGTCGCCGAAGATTTTTTGGGTCTCGTAGACCATCTTCATTTCTTCGGAGGTGTAACCCTTGTACTTCGACGAGCCGATTTGCGGGATGCAGTTGAAGGCGATCGGGTGGGCGAATTCTTCGTACTCGTGCTCTTCGTCGTTGAGCGCGGCACGCGAACCGTTTTCCAGATCGCGAATTCCTGCGAGCCCCGCGCCGCTGGTCGCCTGGTAAGTGCTGACGACGACCCGACGGATTCGGCCCGCGTCGTGTAGCGGCTTCATCGCCAAGACCATCTGGGTAGTCGAGCAATTCGGGCTGGAGATGATCCCCTCGTGCTGGTCGATTGCTTCGGGGTTGACTTCCGGAATGACCAGTGGGACCTTCGGGTCCATACGCCAGTACCCGCTCTCGTCGACGGCGACGCAATTTCGCTTCACCGCTTCGGGGATGAAGTCGCGTGCCGTGTCGTCCGGCGTCGAGCAGATGGCCAAGTCGATTTTTTCGAACGCTTCCGGCGTGAGCTCTTCGACCGTGTACGTCTTCCCGGCGAACGTCAATTCCGTTCCGGCCGAACGTTTCGAAGCCAGGAACGTGAACTGTTTCGCTTGAAATTGACGCTCTTCGAGCAACTGACGGATGAGGGTCCCCACGGCACCGGTGGCACCGACCACGGCAACGGAATCGAACACGGAAACGTTCTCCTAAAATAATGGCATAGTTAAAGTGGGCAAAAAGTCTCTCGGTCTTCAGACAAGGCAGCCGAAAAAAAGTTCGCCCGTTTTTGGAGCAAAAGGTTTTTTGGGCTTCACTCTGCGGTCAAAAAAAAGACGACGCTCAACCCGCGCATTAGCGGGCGCATAAGCGGGCGCATAAAAACATCGCAAAAAGCGGCGGATCTTTTTCGACCATCTCCGAGGAGACGTTTTCTGGTTCGCCTTCCTCGTTCCGGACAGACTCGTTTGCTCGAGATGATTACTCCCGGCCAAGTCCCGTGTGAGAAGCGCGAAGAAAGTTAGTTATACATGATCGGGGGGATAATACGCAAGGGGGTGGACGGCCCCCCTTCTTGGTATTCTGCAGGAGGGGGGAGCGATTATTCGTCCGTGATCTCGGTCTCGACCGGCAAGACAAAAATCTTTCCGTCACCCTGTCGGCCGGTCCGAGCGGCGGTCGTGATCGCCTGAATCACCTCCTCGACACGAAGATCGTCGACCCAGAGGGTGAATTCGACCTTCGGAAGATAGGCCTTCGAGTACTCGCTCCCCCGATAGGCGCTTAGGTAGTTTTTCTGACGTCCATACCCTTTGACCTCGCGGATCTCGCACATTTCCAAAGGGGCGTATTTCAAGGCGTCTAACACCCTTTCGGCCATGTGCGGCTTGATGATGGCGATGATTCTCTTCACAAAGGGCCTTTCGAATAGCTCCTAAGAGGGGTTTTGCCTTCCCAATCCTACCAATACCCCGATTGTCGAGTATCCCCCCCGCTTTGACAAGGGCCTTTTTCTCGAATCCCCATTAGGCGATCTCCCGGGCTTTTCGTTGACATTGTAAAAAAGGCTGTTTACAATCGAGCTTTAGGGTGTTTGCAAAAGATGCGCAAACGGGAGGTCAGGCTAATTTCTGGGTAATATCTCCTGGTTTTTAGTCGGCCCGTTCTTCTCGCCATGACGTTTTTTAAGGATGCGGCGTTTTCTGTTGCCGCGTCACGAGACACTTGGTCGAGTAGCATCTGCCAAACCTCCTTGTCTAAATTCCCCCCGGGAAGAGGCATAAATCGGGAAGAGGCAAACTAAGCGAAACCATCGGCTCAGAGTGTATTCGTATCGAAGACGCATTCAGAGCTTCAAAGGAGCAAACAACTCATGGCTCGCGAGAGTGAAGGATTAAAATGGGCGTTGATCGTCTTTGTCTGTTTGACCATTCTCTTAGGGGCGACTAGCTTCATTGCGTTTCGGCAATATAGCGAAGCCAGTAAGAAAGCGGCCGCAGCCAGTAAAAAGGCAGGCGAGTCCGATTCGGCGTCGCGTATAGCGCTGGCTGATATGGAAAAACTGAAGCAAATGATGGGGGTCAACGTTTCGGATAACCTCCAAACCGTTCAGGAAAGTTTCAACGCCGACATGCTCAAATTCGCGGCCGACGTTCCTGAAGAATTTCGCCAATATCGAGAGGTCTTGAAGCGGCTTGCTACCGTTCTTCAAAAAAAGAACGAAGAACTCGACAAGACGACGACGGCAGTCGAAGACCTCAAAACCTACATCACCTCGCTCGATGAAACGACTCAGCCGAAAATCGATGCCTTCTCCCAAGAGGCGCAAACGGCCCAGTCCGATAAAGATGCCGAACTGGCTAAATTCAACGAAGCTCGCGACCGGTTGATCGCTCAACAAAAAGATCTCGACGCCAAACTCAATCAGACTCGTGAAAAGACGCAAGGCGAAATTTCCGGGATCCAAACGAAACTAGACGAAGTCAACCAGACGGTCAAAAAAGTGACCAACGCCTACGATACGGCCAAAGGCAAAATCGACGCCATGACCCGCGAGAACCCCGATGCGTTCCACGGCGAGGTTCGATGGGTCAACCAACATAACAAGGTGACCTGGATCAACCTCGGTCGGGCTGATGCCCTCCGGGCCCAAACCACCTTCAGCGTCTATGCCGTGGGTGCCAACGAAATGAGTGATGTCGACAAAAAGGCGTCGATCGAAGTCACCCGAATCTTGGGTGACCATCTGGCCGAAGCGCGGATTCTCCAAGACATTGACGCCGACCCGATTATCCCGGGTGATAAAATCTTCACGCCGGTTTGGAATGTCGGGCAAAAACGACACTTCTCCGTCGCCGGGGAAATCGATCTCGACGGAGACGGACGGAGCGATTTGGATCGACTCTACGCCCTCATCGAAATGAACGGTGGCGTGGTCGACGCCCGCCAAGACGAAGAAGGCAAGCGGCAAGGCAAGATGTCGATGGATACCCGATACCTGATCCTCGGCAAAACGCCCGATCCGAAATCGTCCCAAGCCTCGCTGGAAGACTATACGAAGATGCTTGTCGACGGCGAAAACCTCCGTGTCGAAACGATCGTTTTGGAAAAATTTCTCGACCGAATGGGATGGAAAAACCAGTCCGAAGTCCTGGTCTTCGGTGGTGGCGGAAGTGGCGATGAATTCAAAGTCCGACCGCACGAAAAACCGCCCCAATCCGGTGGAAATGTTTCCGACCTCTTCAAACCACGCAAACCGGCCCGAAAATACGGCGGCAGCACTTTTTAGACCGGTGCTTCCGCACCGTTGACTGAACCCGCTCCCGGTGGTCGCTGGTGCGTTGTGAAGATTTTTACCTTGGACCCTGGAGGCACATTGGACGATGCCTTCCAGGGTTTTTTTAGACCGGTGCTTTTTGGACTGGCGTTACCACGCCGTGGACTGAACCCGCTCCCGGCGGGTCGCTGGTGTGCGGCTTTGCAGGTGGAGCGGGCCGGTTTGAAAAAAAGTTGGAAGACTTTTTGGACCGGTGCTTCCGCACCGTTGACTGAACTCGCTCCCGTTGGTCGCTGGCGCGTTGTGAAGATTTTTACCTTGGACCCTGGAGGCACATTGGACGATGCCTTCCAGGGTTTTTTTAGACCGGTGCTTTTTGGACTGGCGTTACCACGCCGTGGACTGAACCCGCTCCCGGCGGGTCGCTGGTGTGCGGCTTTGCAGGTGGAGCGGGCCGGTTTGAAAAAAAGTTGGAAGACTTTTTGGACCGGTGCTTCCGCACCGTTGACTGAACTCGCTCCCGTTGGTCGCTGGCGCGTTGTGAAGATTTTTACCTTGGACCCTGGAGGCACATTGGACGATGCCTTCCAGGGTTTTTTTAGACCGGTGCTTTTTGGACCGGCTTTACCACGCCGTGGATTAAACCCGCTCCCGGCGGGTCGCTTGCCGCGTGAGTTAAGAATTCTACCCCTTGGACCCTGGAGGCACGTTGGATGACGGCCTCCGGGGTTTTTTTGTATTTCATATCATATACGGGGAGCCGGTTTCCGGTTTTTTGGGGCCTTTCTCAAGGAAGTCGAAACGGTCTCTCATCTGCCTGCAGATACGGCCTGTTTTTCGTGCCTGGAAGAGAATCTGCCGTTAAAGTTTCACAGGCCTCCCTGTCTTAAAGGACCTCGTGTAGCAGTTAGTCTGGTTTTGTTGATTTTCTGGATTTCGCCGGTCGTGCGGCCGATCTGTCAGTTAAGGAGGATGGTCGATCCTTACCCCGCGTTCTCTGTACCCGCACCGAGGAAGATGGGACGGGGGATCGGCCTTTTGCCGCCTCAGGTTGGTCGTGCGTTATCCCTTTTGCGCGAGGGGGCCGTGACTTGCCGCTCCGAGACACCCTTTAGGCGGCAACGAGGACCCAAGAAGCTGGTTTACGTGTCGTCCTGAATGGGCTCAAAGGGGCTTGAGGAAAGAGAAGGGACCCGTTTTGCCGGCACGCTCTAAACCGAAAGGAATTGTCTGATATGAAACATATCACTTGTGTGCTGTTTGCCGTCGCCGTCCTGGCCGGCTTGAGTGGCTGCCAGACCTGTTCGCCTGGCCTGTTCAACCACGGCTGTTGCGACCCGTGTGGTGAGCCCTGTTGCGAACCGACCGGCTGCTGCGACGAAACTTGTTGTGGCGAATCGTGCGAGACCGGTTGCGAACCGTGTGGTAAAAAATGCCTCTTGGACGGTTTGTGTTTGCCGTGTTTGCCGTGTTTCTGTCGCCCCTGTTGTGACCAAGCGGCCGGGCCGCCCGCGACCGGTGCGGTGACCTACCCGTACTACACCTGCCGTGGCCCGCGCGACTTCTTCCAGTCTTGTCCCCGACCGATCGGTCCCTGATCGCAAGAGGAAGCCTTTCCGTTAAGGAAAGAACGGCTAAAACTCGGAAGATGAACCAGACCGAAATCTTTCGGTCAATGGAAAAGGCGTGTAAAAAATACGAAAAAAGGGCGATCTCCATCATCGGCGATCGCCCTTTTTCTTTTTTGTTTTCTAGCCGCCCGTCTTCTAGGCGCCCGTCTTCTAGCCGCAAGGAAAACGCGGCCTTCTCTTTGCCAACGGTTTTACATTTCCACGAACTCGGGAACGACCAGCTTCGGGATCACCCCTTGGGCGTGGCCGTCGGCCAAAAGCCGTGTGACCGCTTCCCGACCGCGCTGGCCGAAGTCCATCGTCCAGTCGTTGACGTACATCCCGACGAATTCGTCCGCCATCCCTCGGTCCAAGCCGCGTCCGAAACTCAGCGCGTAATCGAGCGCTTCGGCCCGATGCTCCAGCCCGTAGGCGATGCTCTCCTTGAGCAACCGGGTCACGTCGGCGATTACCTTGGGGCCCAGGTCCTTTCGGATCGCGTTGGCTCCCAGCGGCAGCGGAAGGCCCGTCTTTTCAAGCCACCACTTGCCCGTGTCGACCACCAGGTGCAGGTTTTGACTGGCATAGGTCAGTTGACCTTCATGGATGATCAGCCCGGCGTCGATCTTTTGACCTTCATACTCTCCGGCGGCCGTCGCGTCGAGGATCTTGTCGAACGGGACAACGACATACGGAAAATCCTGCTTCAGACAAAGCCGCATCGCCAAGTAGGCGGTTGTCAACGTGCCGGGCACCGCGATCGTCAGGCCATCGAGCCCGTCGAGCGACATTGGTTCTCGCGTAACCACCATCGGCCCGTAATCGTCTCCCATGCTGGCGCCGCACGGACAGAGCATGTACAGGTCGTTCAGATAGGCGTAGGCATGGAGGCTGACGGCGGTCAGTTCCAGGTCGGCCTCGAACGCCCGCCGGTTGAGTGTTTCAATATCGACCAGCTCGTGCGTGAAACGGTACGGTCCGGTGTCGATCTTGTCCTTGGCCAGGGCGTAAAACATGAACGCGTCGTCCGGGTCGGGGCTATGGCCGACGCGGATCAGTTGTTTTTGATCAGTCACGAATGGAAAGTCCTTTATATTACCAAGAGAAAAATCTGATTTTAGGGAAATCGGCATGGACGGAGCCGACCAAGCAGGATCTCCTTTAGTATAAGGCGCGCACGCAAAAGCGTCACCCCCCGGTCATGGAAGCCCCCTTTTTTGCCCGGGCTGGGTGACGCATCAAGACGCCTTGAAATGCACCTTGTCTTTATCTGCCGCCTTTTTACACCCTTATTTTCCCATGGCGTCGACGGGCCGCTTTACGTCGAGCTTTTTGCCCAAGGTTCCCATCAGATCGGGAAGATCGTAATGTTCCAACGCCCCGTGAACCACGTTGGCCATTTGGTTCTTGTTCAAGCGGCCGTGAATGATGGTCGCCCAGGATTTCAACATCTGCGAGATTTCCACCCTGTCGAAAAGCTGCGGCTCCAGGGCGGCGGCGTGCAAGGCGGCTATTCCCACATTCCCCACGG
The DNA here is from genome assembly GCA_963674475.2 of Thermoguttaceae bacterium. Classification (GTDB taxonomy): domain Bacteria; phylum Planctomycetota; class Planctomycetia; order Pirellulales; family Thermoguttaceae; genus CAXXFQ01. Next base: position 493,362 of record CAXXFQ010000009.1, read on the forward strand.
CGATCAGGTTCACGGTATCCGTGCCGGTACGCTTTGCGACATAACGGGCACAGACCAGGACGTCCTCCGTACGAAGACCGACGTACGAACGGCCCAACAAGTAGGCAAAGGTCGCGTCCCTGAATTCATCACTATAACCACGATCGCTTTGCTTCGCCTGTGTTTCACCCGTGCCGGGGAGGTCGACGGCCAGGACCGTTGCGCCGTCGTGGACCAGTTGTTCGATGGGCCCGCCGACTTCCGCGTCGTGCGATTTACCCAGGTGATGCGCGTACAACACGACGTTGTTATCCTTGGGCTTCTCGGGCAAGAATAACAAAGCGGGCAACACGATGCCCTCTTCCGGCTCGATCAACAGCTTCTCGATGCGGTACCCCTTTCGCACAAGCGAACCACGCGTTTCGACTCGCGGTTTCGGCAACTCCGACAGGCGACGGATACCGGCAAGACGTCGTACTTCGCCGAGCAATTCCGCCCGATCTGCCCCGGTCCACTTCGCCTCTCGACGCTTGGCCAGTTCCCGTTCACGGTCTTCGTTCAAATCGTAAACCGAACGAGCGCCGGGCAACAGCATGACCTGGCCCTCGGGCGTGCAGCGACATTCTTCTTCGGCCAAGAGTTCGACTTTCGGCTCGGCAATGGGTCGATCCTTGCCAAGCAGCCACCGCGACATCCAGTGGGTCGTGCCTTTGCGGTGCCCGATTCCGAGGCTGTGAACCACGTCGTCTTCCAAAATTCCAATACGTTCGGGAAATCCCAAGCGGGAATAGAGCCGTTTGGCGTAGCGAAACGTGTTCCACGTGCCGCCGATGTCAAAAGCGTCTTTCGTCGCCGCACAAATCAGGGTGGGGCATGGAGCACGCATCATCAGCCAATCGGCATGTTCCAACCCAAACGCCAGTTGCCCGAAAAGGTTCTGTTCGCAGTCCTGCGGGCCGCGCGTGGGCAAGAGCTTTTCCATGCTGGTAAGGTAGCAACTCGGTGCGGCCGCCACGATACGGTCGTCCAATCCCATCATGTAGCTTGTTTGCGTGCCGCCGCCGCTGCACCCTACGCAGCCGATACGTTTTGGATCGATATCGTCGCGCGATTGCAGATAGTCGATCGCCCGCATGTTGTCCCAGATTTCGAAGCGAGCCGTGTTTTGCCCCAACAGAATGCTGCCGATGCCCACATTGATATGCCCGGAAACACTCGACAACTTGGGCCATCCGCCCTCGCCCAAATACTGGGCCCGCTCGCCCTGATCGATCGGATCGATTACCAGTCCCGCCATCCCGTTGAGCGCGAGAATCGCGCCCATCGATTGGTAGACTTTTTCTTCCTTGGCATGGATGTTATGTCCACAAGGGGAAATCACGCCCGGATAAGGCGGCTTGAATTGTTCCGACTCGGGCAAGAACAGAAGGGCCGTCACATAATGGTTCGGTTGACTTTGGAAGACCACCTTTTTCATGCGATACCCTGGTCGCATGATCGTTCCGGTTATTTGCGCCTGCAAAGGGGTCCGCTCAGGCAAACCGCCGATCGTTTCCAGGACCCACTTCCGCATCCGCTCTTGATAAGCCGCGATTTCCTCCGGCGATTTCCGTTTTTCGTAATTCGCCTTCCAACGCTCGATGGGCTCTTGGATTTGCCCCAACCAATACTCCCGCATGAGACGGCCGGGCTTCACGCCCTCCGGTTGGTCCGGCAGAACGTCCAACTCGCTTGCGCGTACGCTGGAAGCAATGAGCAGGAAAACGAAGGCCTTGAAGAAGAATGAGGCGACGTGTTGCATGAGTGTAACTCCCCGTGGCGAAAAACATTTTGCATGGATTTTGTCGTTTGATTCGACCTCTATCCAGTTTAAATGTTTTTCGACGAGAAGTCATCCCAAATAATCACGGAACCGCTCTTTCGCGGATATCATTCAAGGACAAAAGTAGTTTTTTTGGCAAAAATTATGCCTCGAACGAAAAGCCGCCCGCACTGCCACTATCAGGCGCGTCGGCCGCCGGAAACGGATTCACGCCGAACGACGGAGAGGGAGGGATCGATTGGGTATCGAATCGGGCCGCCGGTGGATTCGACGGAATTGCCGAGGGGATCTCCGCTGGAGACGCCGAAGGATTCGCCGAAGGATTCGCCGGTTGTGGGGCGTGTCGGGTCACCAGTTCGGCGCCCGAGTCGGTCGGCAGGTCATCTCGCTGGGCCAGCTCCTCGAGGATCATTCGCCAGGTCGTCTGTTCTTCGGTGAGGACTCCAATCGCGTCGTCCAGCTGCGCCTCGTCCCGTTGTGAGTTGGCCTGGGTCAGAGATCGAAAGACGTAGTTGTAGGTGGAAGAGATCTTGCCGATCAACTCGGGATCGACTTCGTGATCCAATCCGGCGAGGATCTGTGAGACAATCTCTTGGGCACGAATGCAACAGTCGCAGGCCGTTCCCGTATCGGCGTCGTGCCAGGTCTGTTTGGCCTGTTTGGCGAACCGGATCGCCCCGTCGATCAGCATCAGTTGTAGCTTCGGCGCCGAGGCGGTCATGACTTGTGTTTCCAAGTAGGCGTCCCGAGATTGCCACATCATAAAAACTCCTTTTGAAGTGAATTTGCTTCAATCGTATCTGAGTAAGAAAGGGAGAGGATTCGAAAAAATTTCTTTTGCGAATGCAAGGAAATTAATCGGAGGATTCCCAACTGGTCGCCAGTTCTTGGACCACGGTCAAGTTGTTGTTGAGCTTGGCAATGGCCGATTCCATCGCGAAAAAATCAGCCAAGAGCCGTTCTCGCTTGCTTTCGAGGTGAACGTCCATCCGGACGATTCTTCGTTCGTTGTTGACGATCTGGTTTTCGAGCGCTTCGTTTCGTTGTGCAAAGGCCGAGGTGCCGATTCCGGCGATCGATTCGACCAGCCGTTCCAAGCGAATGGCGAATCCGTCCGGTTCGCTGGGGGCTGTCCAAGCGTCTTCATTCAAGAGCTCCTCCATCGTCGGGACGCTGTCGTCATCCCGTTCTCCGGAGGCGAAAAAGGCTCGAAGATCTTCGGGCGATTCGACGAAAACCTCCTTGAGTGTATTTTCGTCGAAGGTCAACGTGCCGTTCGAGTTCATCGTGATTCCCACTTGGGACAGCGTCTTCACGCTCCCCACTCCGGAAATCGAGTCGGTCAAAAGCAGGTTGAGGTCGTTGACCGCCCAGCGGGTGTTCGTGTCTTTGAAGAGCAAACCGGCCGTGTTGGTCGCCTCGTCGTACTTGGACAGTTCGTTGTAGTGCTCGATGAACCGGTTGTAGTTCTCGACCAAAACCTGTGCACCGGCGACGACCGATACGTCGGATCGCGAAACGGTAAGCGTCACCGGTTCGTCCGACGCTTTGTACACCTCGAACGTGACGCCGGGAATGACCTCCTCGAAGGTGTTGTCGCTCGAGGCGACCAAGACCCCGGCCTCCGGATCGCCGATCGAGATAAGCGCGTCTTGCGCTTCGACCGTTTCTCGAAAACTCAGGCCCAACTCGGACGAATCGACCAGAATCTCGCCTTTTTGACCCGGCGTGTTGCTGCGGAGCATGAGTCGGTAGCCGTTGGCCGAGCCATCGTTGAAAATCGAGCCGGTCACGCCGACGTCGAGATCGTTGATCTTCTCGACCAGATCTTCCAGCGAATCCTCGGCGTCCAACGCAATCTGATGGTTTCCGTTGGCGCGGAGGACCTGTTTTTCTTCCCCTTCGATCGTTTCCGTCGCACTTTCGCCCAAGAGGCCCAAGTCGGCTGCGGTCGTGCTATCACCCTCTTCTACCCGGAGGGTGCCGGTGCCTCCGCTTTCGTCGATGATCCGCAACCCGTCGCCCGTCTCGTTGATTTCCAATCGGACTTGGGCCGTTCCTTGACTGACGGCCATGATGAGTTGGTCGAGGGTCGCCGTTTCGTTATGGGAAAAGTCCAGGGTCGTGTACGCGCCACTGGCGTCGATGATGGTAAAGTCCCCATCGCTGATACCCTTTCCGCCGTTGAGGTCGGCCAGCTTCGTCTGTCGCGAAATAACCTGCAGGTGCTGATCGCCCGAATCGACCGAATCGGTTGCCTCGTCGATCGTCAGGCCCAACAGGTCGGCCGTGTTGGTCGCGTCGCCGTTGGCCACAATCAGATTGCCGGCGGTCGCCCCGCTGGTGTCGGTAAGCCGGATCCCGTTTTCGGCCTGGTTGTAACTGGCCACCAGGTCGACTCCGGCGGCGTTGATCAGGTCGATTGCCTCTTCGAGCGTTTCGGCACCGGAGAGGTCGACCGAGTCGGTCGCGCCGCTGCGGTCGGTCAAGTCGAGGGTGCCCAAGGTTCCCAGCCCCGCCCCGCCGTTTAAGGAGGAAAGCAACACTGATCCGCTTCCGCCCATCAGACGCCGTCCGGTAATCTCTCCGGCGACTGGCGTGCCGTCGAGTCCCAGATCGGCGATCAGGTCGGACATGGTTCCGTCTTTGGAGGTCAGTTCAAACGTCCCGGCTCCGGCAGTGAGGTCCTTGGCGATCAGACGCTCGCCGTCGGGGGCGATCTCCACTTGCAACTTGCCCGGTTCGGCCGCGTTGATCGCCTCGACCAGTTCGCCCAGTGTTTTTGGCGGATCGGCGTAAACCGCTTCTTCATCTTCTTCGAACCCGCCGATTTGGGGCGTCAAGTCGAGCGTTCCGGTGGTGCCGTCGGCCAGCGTGTATTCCAGATCGCCCAGTTCGGCTTCCCACGCCAGATCGACCCCTTGCCCATCGTTCAACAGCTCGAGACTCATTCCCTCGTAAAGCCCGATCAGGTCGTCCCCGTCGACCATCGTGTCGCTCGTATTGATCCCGACCAGTCCCAACGAGGCGGCCGTTTCGCCCAAACCGATTTCCGAGACGATCAGGTTTGAATCGCTTTTGCCGGTGCGGTCGGTCAGTCGGATTCCGTCGCCGTGCGCTTCGGCGATGACGTTGATCGAGGTGTTGTTGTTGATTTCGTCGAGGACGTCTTCGAGAGTGAAGGCGGTCGAAAGATCGATCGTTCCCGTCACGCCGCTTCGGTCGGTGATCTGAAACGATCCCCGTTCGAGTCCGGTTCCCTCGTTGAACAATTCCAGCGGGGTTCCATCGGTGACTCTCGGGCCGAAGCGGAACGAGAAGGTACCGCCTCCCAGTGACGCGGTCTGGTCGAAGACCCCGTTGGCCAGCCATTGATTCGGTTGGGCCGTCTGCAAGACGGTGTAGGTCGTATCGCCGTCGGCCTCGGTCGAGCCGGTGACCCGGGCGGTCATGATCGATTCGTCATTGCTGGTGACGGTACGACGGTCGAAAGTCGTGTCGCTTGAAAGGCTGGCGGTAACCGTTTTGATCGAGTAGAGGAAAGCGGTCAGCTCGTTGACGGCCAGCTGCTCTTCCAGGAGAGTTTCGGTTCGGGAGGCCAGGTTATTGCGTGAAACGGCTTCCAGTTCGATCAACTGGTCGACGGTGTCCGCGATCGGAATCCCCGTGATCAGTCCGATGCCGGTGGTGATGCCTGCCATGGTGGAAAACCCGTTTTCGAGGTCAAGCGATCAGGGCGGCTTTCAGTTCAGTACGGCATTGCCACGGTGCAGGGAAAGTCCCCCCATGTTTTGGCAAATTACACCGTGGGAGCGGAATTCCGATTTTCCACACTCCTCATGGCCGCAAGAAACACGCCACCCTTATCTAAAAGCCGATAGAAAAACGCTTCGTCTCCTTATCGACCGTCAAAATCGGTAAGGTTTAGCTTATTTACCAAAGCGGGGCGTTTTCGAACCGGATCTCGGGTTATCCAAACGGAAAATGATTACTTGGTTGATTTTGAGGATTTTTCCGCCGGGCCGATCTGCAATTCGATCGTGGCCCGCTCGATCGGTTCGCGCAGTCGGATGGCGAGACGGGTTGGGATCTTGCCCCTCGGGAGCGATTCGTGGATCTCGGTCGGGACCAGCTCGAACGGGATTTCCCCGGTGTTGATCGTCACCACGACCGCGGAGCCGGTTTCGCCGATCTTGAGCCGGTTTTCGTCCAACCGTTCCCACGGGCCGAAGGTGATGAGGGCCGTTTCGAACGCTTCCGGTTTTTTGAGCTCGACCTGGTCGGTCACCGTCAGGCGGCCGTGACCGGTCCGTTCATAGACAAACGACCGGGTCAGACGCGCGAGACTTTCGACCGGGTAGGCGTCGGTCAGGTCGATTCGGAAGGTGACCCGCTCTGGAGTAAAGTCGGTTTGGAGAATCTTGGCCGCGGCCGCGCGTCCTTTCGCTTGGAGCTGACCGGCCACACGCGGAACCGGATGTCCGAACGAATTCAGCACACCACTTTCGTATCGTTTTGAGCTGAAGGTTCGGCGCGAATAGATTTCGCCGCCCGGATCGACCAGCGGCGTCTTTCCCGCGCGAGCGACCAGGAACGACCCGACGTCGTTATGGTTGTGCAGTTCGGCGTTGTGGCCCGCCTTCATTGCGACGGCCAAGGAGCCTTCGGGCAGACCGACCGGCCGAGCCAAAAGAACCTGTGAGTCGGGGAACCAGTTGACCGGCGGCAACGGCGGTAAAGGCGTCGTGGCAGGTTGCTTTTTCGCGGACGAATCGGGAAAGGCGAAAAGTCCCAGAGGGATCGGACTTGCGCCGCTTTTGACCATTGATTCGAGTCGGGCCGCTTCCGGCCAACCGAATTCCAGGCGGCGACTCGCGATCGCCAGGTAAAGCGCCGACGGACGGCTTCCGGGCGAACAATCGGCGAACGGCGGAGCGATCCCTTTGACCAGTTCGATGTCACGTCCGTAACGGGCGATCGAGTCGACCTTCGGCAGGCGATACAGATCGAGTCGTCCGTCGGTCTGCTGTCGGACCGTCTCGGCCAGGAAGAGGAAGTGGCCAAAACCGTAATTCCAATAAGCGACCCCTTCGCTACAATAGCCATCGTCGCCGAATCCTTCGAGGTAGTAACCGATGTATTTCTCGGCCGCCGCCAGATAGTAGGCCCTTTGCTCGGGCGAATCCAAAACAGACACCGCCGCGCCGACCACTCCGGCCAGGCAGACCGAGTTCCAATTGTTTCGGCCGGTAATCCACCAGTGACGGGGTATTCTTCGCTCGAGGGTTCCTCCGAGGCTACCTTCGAACGGGTCGAAGATCCGTCGCTTGAGTTCCTCGTGAATCCGCAAGCGGACCTCAGGTCGAAGACGGTCGCCCAACCAGTAGTCGGCCGTCGCCAGTTGCCAAGCGGTCGCCGAGCTGGCCAGGTCGACGCTTGCTTGACGGCCGTGATAGTTTTTTAGATTTCGATCGTGGGCCGGGAGGACCCAGGACCGTTCCGCGGCAATCGAGAGAATCGTTTTTTCCAGTTCAGGCACAAAGCGGCCTTCGTCTTCGACACACTCGGCCAGCGCCAACAGGCCAATCCGGTTGTGGCGCTGTCCGCGGAGCCGTTGGTAGTTCGACCGGTTGCCGTTTTGAGAAAATTCGAGATAAAGCTTCTCATCATCTTCCGGCAAGGGGGTTTTGAGCAAGTTGGCGGCCCGTTTGAGAATCCGATTTTTTTGTTTCGAATCGAACACTGCCGACCAGGCCTCTCGGTCATCGATCGGCCGTCCCACGCCGTGCGGTTTTTCCGAGAGCCAAGAGGCGATCTCTTTTTGACGAGCCGGGTCGGGCGGACTGAGTTTTTTAGGTTTTTCGGCCGCGACGGCTGAATTCAACAGACAAACCGACAGAACGAAAACGGCAAGAAGATACAATCGACGCATGAGATAGACTTTCTGGGCAGGTAAATCTTAACGGGAGGGGAGGTAAGGGATGACCGAATTGCAGGAAGGGTAAACCGTGTCTTCCATTATCCCCGAAACCGGTTCGAGATGCAAGGTTTTGGTGGCGGACGATTTTGACAGTTTTCTGCGGACATCAACCTGGAATTGATCCGTCCACCACAATTTAGTAACATTTCTGGTGTGGTCTCACTAAGGTCTCTTGATCGGTAAACGGTTTGATCTCTTAAAATTGGAGGAAGAGCCCGCCATGATTCCGGACATTCGGGAAATTCAAAAATCCGAGCTGGAGGATCTCCTTGACCTTTATTCGCACCTTCACGTCTCGGATGCTCCGCGCCCGACGGCAGAGAAAATCGAGGATACTTGGCGGGAGATATGCCGGTCCGATTATCTGTTCTGTTTCGGGGCCTTTCTTGAGGGCGGGCGGTTGGTTTCCTCCTGCACCATAACGATCATTCCGAATCTTACCCGCGGGTGTCGTCCCTATGCGGTGATCGAAAATGTCGTGACTCATATGGATCATCGACGCAAAGGGTACGCGAAGAGACTCTTGCGGCATGCGTTGGAAAAAGCCTGGCAGCGCGATTGCTACAAAGCGATGTTGCTTACCGGCAGAAAAGACGAGAAGGTTTTTCGCTTCTATGAATCGGTCGGCTTCGATCGACATGCCAAGCAGGCATTCGTTCTAAGCCGCCTTTCCTAGTGCGATTTAACGTGTGGCGTGGCGTGTTTCTTCCCGTCGTGAAAATGACTCTGTGAAAAAACTTCGATCGAAGGAGGATCATGAGCTTTTCTTCCATGAGGCTCCGGTCGCTTTTGTCGGACGGTTTGGGTATAACGGGAAAATCTTTTGCGTTTACTGACGGTCTTTGATTCTTGGCCCCGTTCCGGTTTGTTTTTTGTTGATGGTTGAAAATTGTTCCCTTTTGAATTGCAAGTGGACAGCCCGACGTCGGATCGTCTGGTCGGTGGTTGTTGCGCTGGGCGCGGGGGGACTGCTTTTGGCCACTTCGCGTGGATTGCCGATGGTCTGGGACGAGGGGAACGCGATTGATCGGGCCGACCGGGTAGAGCGTTGGTTGGGATTGGTGCCTTCGGGCGAGAGGGAAGCGGCTCCGCGTTTTTCGGCCGAAGGGATTCGACAGGGTTGGCCATACACGACTCGGGTGGAAGGCCATCCGGCCTTTTACGGGCTGTTGATTGCCGTCGGTCACGCGGTCGCGCCGTCGGGGTTCGATCCGCTTACCGCCTACCGGTTGGGGCCGATCGGGCTTTTCGCGATCGCCGTGGGGGCGGTGTTTTATCGGATGGCGCGGCGGTTTTCGTGGACGGCGGCTTGGGCGGGGACGATCGGACTGCTGCTTGTGCCCCGGCTGTTTGCCCATGCCCACTTTGCCTCGACCGACGGGCCGTTGGTTGCCTGCTGGTTGTTGGCCTGGGCCGCTTTCGATCCGGCCCGCAACCATCGGTGTCGCCGATTGCTCTTTGGGCTGTTTCTCGGGATGGCGATGAGCACGAAGGCGACCGGCTGGCTGGTCCCGATCCCGTTTCTGGTCTGGGCCCTTTGCTATCGGGACCGAAAGACGATGGTTGCGCTCGCCTGGGGGATTCCGGTGGCTGTGTTGACCTTTTTCGTGCTGAACCCGCCGCTGTGGCTTGATCCGGTTGATGGGATGGCCCGGTTTTTCGATCTGAACTTGCACCGGGCCCGCGATGGTTGGAACCTGTCGACCTGGTTTCTCGGTCGACGATACAGTATCGATTACCCGTTGCCCTGGTACAACACGCTTTTTTGGGTTGGCGTGACGGTGCCGGTCGGGTTGCTCGTGTTTCAATTGCTTGGACTGGTCGCGACGGTGCGCCATCCGTTGCGTCGACGGTGGGAGATGCTCTTGGTGGCCAACGTCGGGTTGCTTCTGCTGGTCCGCGCGGTGCCGGGGACGCCGCCGCACGACGGGGTCCGGTTGTTTGTCGGGGCGTTCGCCTTTTTGGCCCTGCTGGGCGGGATCGGTGTCGAGTGGTTGGTCGGGTTGGTTCGAAACAGACGTGGCCGGTTGGTGGTGGTCGGTTTGATCGGTTTGGTCTATCTGGTTTCGGCGGTGAATCTGACTCGCTACGCGCCGCACTGGCTTTCGTTCTATAACGGTCTGATTGGCGGCCCGGCGGGGGCGGAGCGTGTCGGGATGGAGTCGACCTACTATTGGGACTCGCTCGATGACGGGGTTTTGGATTGGCTTGATCGGTCGACTCGCCCCGGCGGCAAGGTCCGATTTGCTTCGGGGCCGAGTGAGAACCTGCGACGGTTGCAGGCTTGGGGCCGGTTTCGTTTGGAGTTCGCGACCGACGATGCGGGCGAGTTCGATTGGTATGTCTTGCAGAACCGGCCCGGCGTGTGGCAACCGCACCATTGGCATCTGTGGGAGCATGAAACGGCTGCCTACACCAAGTGGCTCTCGGTCGGCGGTGAGCCGGTTCCCTTATTAAAGATCTTCTCCCGTGACGCGTTCGATCGGGCCGTCAATGCGACGGGCGAGTGAGCGTTGCTTGCGCTCTTGGTACTCTCCTAAGCGATCGGACATTCCAACTCGGGTCCTATTTTCGACAGCGGTAGGGGTTTTGGGTTTTTGCCAATTGCTGGACGGCTTTTCTGGACGGCGATTGTTGTGAGGTGGATTGGGGTGGTGTGTTTTGCTCCTGTCAGGAGCGGGCGGGAGCCGTTGGATGGTGTTATGTAGGAAAAACGGGCTGATCGGAAAAGGGGTGGTATTTTGTTAAAAAACGGGGGTAAAAAATTGCTTTTTCAGTTTGCTTGCATTCGCCGAATTAATTGATTACAATTGGTGACGTTCTTGTTATAGTGGAGTGGTCTGATTCTTTAGGCTCAAGTAAAAATTCAATTTTATTCACGAGAGGGCAGACTATGTTCAAACGAACGATTCTTTTGGCAGTGGCGGTTTTTGGGGTATCTCTTTCTTCCGGGCCACTTGAGGCGGCAATCACTCCTTCCGGCGATGTGAGCCCAGCAGACCCGTCGACTTGGAGCTCTTGGGCGGAGGCCTACATTGGTAAAACTGGAATAGGCTCAGTCATTGCTGACGGTGGTAGTGAGCTAACTTCTTATGCCGGATATCTCGGCTACAACTCCGGTTCGGCAGGCACAGTAACGATCGATGGGGCCGGCTCGAATTGGTCCAACTCTGGCCCGCTTGAAATTAGTAGGGAGGGCAAAGGGACTTTGAATATTATTAACGGAGGTGAAGTAAGTTCGGGTAAGCATACCTTATTGAATAAATGGGGGGTAATCAATTTCAATAATGGAAGTTTGGCAACTCTCTCCTTTGCGGGCTACAGCGATAATCTTTGCGGTACGGGTACAATCAGCACTTGCGGCCTGGTCAGTGACGTCGATTTGGTTTTTGACGCGACTCACGGTCTCGATCAGACCTTCACCATAAATGACAATCAAGGCCAAGATATTACGGTCCATTATAACGCCAGTTACGGTTGCTCTGCGAAAGGGGCCGGGTATGGCGGTAGCGGGACGATGAGCATTTCTGATGGATTGAATCTTATATCAATTTTGGGTTACCTTGGTTGCGATCCTGGTTCGTCAGGCGAAGCAACTGTCTATGGGGCTGGCTCGGGATGGCAAATCTTTAACACAGGCGAGTATGTCTCGTCCGGTTATCTATCAGTTGGTGTTGCCGGAAGTGGAAAGTTAAATGTTATCGGAGGCGGATTTGTTAGCAGTGAACGAAGCTACATCGGCGAATTACCTGGTTCGACAGGGGAGGTGATTGTCAATGGAGTAGGCTCAAGATTCATGATCACCTACGATGGAGGACCGCTAAACAGACCTGCAGATTCCGGAAAGCTTCTGGTAGGTGATGAGGGAAGTGGATTCTTGACAATCAGTGGCGGTGGCCTTGTTCTCGCGGAGGACGGATTGACAATCGACTCCAAAGGCGACGGCAACAGCTTTGTTAATATGTCGACCGGCGGGATGCTGGCGCTTGCCGGTGAGGCGGACGGCTCTATCGCCGAGTTTTTGGGGCTGGTCGAGGGGACCGACGCGATTCAGTATTGGGATGGCTTGGATTGGGCCCTGATTACCGACGGGACGATGGGTGAGGATTATTGGCTTGATTATTGCTCTACGGGGGATCTGGCCGGGTATACGATGTTGACCGTCGGTGTGGTTCCGGAGCCGGGAGCGGTGACGCTTTTGCTTTTGGGGCTCGCGACGCTGTTGGTTGCCCGACGTCGTCGGTAGGTTTTTTAGAGAGAAACGGCGGGCGGTGGTGTGCGGCTTGATTCGCTTTGGAAAATATTCAATCGCGAAAAAGACGTGTACGCTACTGGCAGTCGGGCCTCCCGACCCGTGAGCCACGGGGGGCGATGGCGTGCGGGTTGATTCGCTTTGGAGAATTTTCTATCGCGAAAAGACGTGTACGCTACTGGCAGTCGGGCTTCCCGACCCGTGAGCCACGGCGGGCGTTTGGAGCTTTCGCTCCAGCGTGATTTTCAAATCGGTGCGGAAGCACCTACCGGCAGTCGGGCCTCCCGACCAAGAAATGCAAAAGCCCCTGCCTTGAAAGACGGGGGCTTTTGTCGAGTTTTTGCCGGGTGTGGTTTTGATCTCTTGCGAAACCAAGACCTATACGTGTTCCAAGTTGGAATTGGTATAAAAAACCCGTAGCGGAGGGCAAGGGACTCGAACCCTCAACCGGCAAGCCGGCACCTGATTTCGAGTCAGGCTGCTAACCAATTCGCGTACCCTCCCGCGAAGCCTATAAACTTATCTTATTATCGGCCAATTGGCAACCGCCGCTTCGCCAAAATTCGATCGAAAAAATGGGGGGTGGATCGCTTCCCTGGCGGCGGGGGTGCCGGGGTTAGCTTTTTCCGCAAAGTTTGACGAGCCGGTCGATCTCCTCTTTCGTCCGCTTTTCCGTCACCGCGACCAGTAGCGTGTCCGGCCGATCGTCGAACCAACGCGTAAGCGGGATGCCGGGCATGAGGTTTGCCTCTTGGGCCGTTGCGAGGATCGTGTCGAGTCGCCCTTCGGGCAAACGGACGGCGAACTCGTTGAAAAACGGCCGGTCGAACGCCAACGATCCGCCGCTGGCTTGGATGATCTCGTCGGCCGCGTAGTGGGCCTTTTGCACACACAGCTCGGCCGTCTCGCGGAGACCGACCGGACCGAGGGTGGCCAGGTAGACGGCCGCTCGGAGGGCGTAAAGGCCCTGGTTCGTGCAGATGTTGCTGGTCGCCTTCTCGCGGCGGATGTGTTGCTCGCGGGTCTGGAGCGTCAACGTCCAACACCGGTTTCCACGCCGGTCGACGGTCTGGCCGACCAACCGTCCGGGCATCTTGCGGATCAGTTTTTCACGACAGGCCAAGATCCCCAGATACGGACCGCCGAACGATAGCGGACACCCGAGCGGCTGACCTTCGGCCACGACGATGTCGGCCCCGTAGTCGCCCGGCCGTTTCAACAGGCCGAGACTGATCGGGTTGACCGCGACAAGGAACAGGGCACCGGCCCGGTGGGCGATTTCGACCGCCTGCTGGACCTCTTCCAAACAGCCGAAGCAGTTCGGTTGCTGGAGGACGACGCAGGCCGTGTTTTCATCGACGGCCGCTTCCAACGCTTCCAAAGAGACCGTTCCTTCGGGTGTCGGCAGGCGGGTCATCGTGGCGTCGAAACCGGCCAGATAGGTCTCGACCGTTTCTAAATATTCCGGATGCACGCTTCCGGCGGCGACCACGTTGGACTTGCCGCGTGCCGAGCCGAGGGCCATCAAGACTGCCTCGACCAGTGCGCTGCCGCCGTCGTAAAGGCTGGCGTTGGACACGTCCATCCCGGTCAACTGGGTCACGAGTGTTTGGTACTCGAAGATCGCCTGCAGGGTCCCCTGGCTGGCTTCGGCTTGGTACGGGGTGTAGGCGGTGTAGAACTCGCCACGCGACGCGACCATGTCGATCAGTGCGGGGATGAAATGGTCGTACGCGCCGCCGCCCAAGAAACAGGCCGACTCGTCGGTCGTGACGTTCTTGCGCCCCAGCCGGGCCATCCGAGCGGTCAGCTCCATCTCGCTCTCGCTTGGCGGGAGGGCCAACGGCCGTGCCAGCCGGTCTTCCTCGGGGATCATCTCGAAAAGCGCACCGATCGAGTCCACCCCGATCGCTTCGAGCATCGCTTCCTGGTCCTGAATCGTATTAGGTATGTAAGGCATTTTTTATACTGGCGTTTCCACGCCATTGCCAGAACCCGCTTCCGTTGGGCGCTGGAGGTGGTTGATGAGTAATGTCTTAAAATTAATGGTCCTGTGGAGGACCTTTTGGCGGTTCAGTTTGTTTGTGGAACCGACTTGTTTTTTGTTTTGTTTGCTTCTCTTTTTCAGGAGTGAAAAGGAGTCTCGGGCGAGGACGATGGGATTCGGGCCTTAGTGGGCCTCTTCTTCGCACTGCTTTTGATAGGCGGCGAAATCCAAAAGTTTTGAAAGGCCGCTCTCGTCGGTCACTCGGGCCTTGATCAGCCAGCCTTCGCCGTACGGGTCGGCGCCGAGGTTTTCCAGATTGTCGGCCGCGTCGGTGTGGGCGTCGACCACTTCGCCGTCGACGGGGCTGTTGATGTCGCTGACCGCTTTGACCGATTCAATTTCGCCAAACGGTTCACCGGCGGTGACCGTCGCGCCGATTTCCGGCAGGTCGAGATAGACCAGGTCGGTCAACGCTTCCAGGGCGAACGCGGATAGGCCGATCGTTGCGATTTTCGTGCCGTCGTCGGTCGTGTCGAGGTGGACCCATTCGTGGGTCGTCGTGTAAAGCAGTTCTTCCGGAGTCACGGTTTCCAGATCCTTTTACTTGAGTGGAGTTGAAAGCAATTTTTAAAGGGGACGAAAAAACGGCTTGCTAGGCGGTTACGCCGTTGCTTTTTTTGCGTCGGTGGTAGAAGGGCGGTTCGACCACCTCGGCCGGATGGGTCTTGCCGCGGATGTCGACGTCGACCTTCGTGCCGGACGCGGCGAACTCGGGTTTGATATATCCCATGGCGATCGGCCGTTTCAGCGTGGGCGAAAACGTGCCGCTGGTGACTTGGCCGACCGGGTTGCCGTCGATGAGGATCTCGGACCCTTCGCGGGCCGCGCGACGACCGTCCAACAGCAGGCCGATTCGCTTCCGTGTCAAGGGCGACTCTTTGATCGTTCTCAACGCGTCGCGGCCGGGGAAGTCGTAGCCGGACAGGTGGCAGGCGAAACCGAGCCCCGCCTCGAACGGGTTGATCGTCTCGGACAGCTCGTGGCCGTACAGGGGCATCCCGGCTTCCAGACGCAACGTGTCGCGGCAGCCGATCCCGGTCGGAACCGCGCCGAGCGGACGGCCCAGTTCCAGAAGCGCTTCCCAGAGTCCTGGGGCGATCCCCGCGCCGACGCTCAGTTCGAAGCCGTCTTCGCCCGTGTAGCCGGTGCGGCTGATGATCCCGCCTTGACGCTGGGCGGCCGGGTGCAACAATCGGACCTGGGCGCCGCGGTAATATTTCATCGAATCCAAATCGACGTTGACCAGCGGTTGCAACAGGTCGATCGCCCGCGGGCCCTGGATGGCGAACATTGCCCAGAGCGACGTGACGTCGGACCAGATTATCTCTTCGCCCCGTCGACCGGCTCGCTCGAGCGAAAGGTGTTGGCCGATCCAGCGGAGAATCTTCAGCCGGTTCGACGCGTTGACGACCAGCAGGTAGTACGGCTGGCCGTAGGCGTTGTAATAGTGGCCGACCAGGACGTCGTCGAGGATGCCGCCGGTCTCGTTGGTGACCAGCGAGTAGCGGATCTGGCCCAAGGCCATGTCGGCGACTCGGCGGGTGAGCATTTCGGCCAGGAAGACGGCCGCGCCGGGCCCTTCGAACCGGAGTCGGCCCATGTGCGAGATGTCGGTCAGGCCGATTGCCTCACGGGTGGCGTTGTGTTCCTCGATGATCGACGTGTATTGGACCGGCATCTGCCAGCCGCCAAAGTCGACCATCCGCGCGCCGTGCGCCGTGTGCCACTCGTAAAGGGGCGTTTTTAACTCCGAAGGAGATTCGTTTTCGGTCATTTGGAAAAGACGGTCGTTAGAGTAACGAAGTGCAAAAGGCCAATAGATTTTGGAAGAAAAGTCTATTTTAGCAGTTCGAACCCGTTTGACTAGGCGGTGATACTCGAGAGGGGGGCGAGCCTTTGGCTGGTGGGATCTCGGCCCCCCTGGGATGGCTTGACGGTTATGGACGCCGTTTTGTGCCTTGTTCTCAAGTTAGGCCTTGCCCTCAAGCGAGTGGAGCAGCCAGGCCATATTCTCGGTCAAAGCAGTGATCGTTTTGACCCCTTCCTCGTCCTGCAGGACGTCGCCCGGTTGGACCCCCTGCGCAACGTTCCAGTAGGTCGACCCGGGGACGATCATCTCGTTGAGGAGGTAGAAATAGTTCAACTGGGCAAAAGTAAAATTCTGCCCGGCCCGACGTCCCACGGCGATCGACGCGCCGACCTTGCGTCGGAGCAGTTTTTTCGACCGCGTGACGTAGCCGACCCGGTCCAACAGGGCCATCGTCTCGGGAGTGGCGGAACCGAAATAGACCGGCGAGCCGATCAGGATCCCGTCGGCCTCGACAAATTTCTGGACCATCCCCTCGAAGGCCGGATCGCCCAGGACACAGTCGTCCAGGCCGTTGTCGCGACAGACCATGCAGGCCGTGCAGCCGCGGACCGGCCGGTCGGCCAATGAGACCATGTCGGTTTCAAACCCCTGATCGGCCATTTGGTCCAAGGCGAGTTTGATTAATGTGTCGGTATTGCCGCCCTTGCGGGGACTTCCGGAAACGCCCAAAATTTTCATCGTTTTATCCCTTTCGATTTAATCGTCTTATGGTTTCGTTTTCTATTCGCCAATGATCTTGACGAGAAGCCGCTTCGGGCGGCGGCCGTCAAACTCGCCGTAAAAGATCTGTTCCCACGGGCCGAAGTCCAAGCGGCCTTCGGTCACCGCGACGACCACCTCGCGGCCCATGATCTGACGCTTGTGATGGGCGTCGCCGTTGTCCTCGCCGGTCCGATTGTGATGGTAGGTGTTCGGCGACGGATCGAACGGGGCCAGCTTTTCCAGCCACCGCTTGTAATCCTCATGGAGCCCCGGTTCGTCGTCGTTAATGAAGACGCTGGCCGTAATATGCATCGCGTTCACCAGGCAGAGTCCTTCTTGGACGCCGCTTTTTTCGAGGGCTACCTCGACGTCGTGGGTGATGTTCCGGAAGCCCATCCGCTCGGGGATATTGAAAGTCAGATGTTCGGTATACGATTTCATGAGAGACCAACTCCGAAGGGGGGGAGAAGTTTTTTGCCATTAAGACCAAGCCTGATTTTTTTTAGTCTAACGTCGTGACGAAAAAATCAAACCCCCGGGCAACAAAACCGGTGCCGAAAGGAAGCCGGTTAGCAAAACTTGCTGTGGTGAAACGTGTTAGCAGGACCGTTTTCCACGGACTGTTCGGGAGGGATTGGGAATTAATCGCATTTTTAATCGGCCCCCTTGTCAGTCAAAATGTCCGTGTGTTATGATTTGGCCTGATCTTTTTTGCTTCACAGACACCGCTTATGGGGTTCGCGCTTTCGGTCGTTTTTTGAACGCGGCAGGTAGCGTCTCTTGTGTAATAACGATGCCTTTAGATTTACCGGAACTTCCTTCCGATCATTCGCACGAAGGTACTCCATCGATGCCCCATGGAGTCGGCAAGCCGTGTATTCGTCCGGTCCGTTACGATGGCCCTCATGCGACGCCGCCTCGCCCTCTTCTGTTCTCGCGATTGAAAGACCAAGGGCCCGACGAAGGGTCGAGTTGACCGACGCGGATATAAAACGCCACGAGAAACAAGGATCATGCAACAGAAGCTCCGGAAAAAAACGATTCCCTGGTTTGTCCGTTTGGCCTTCTTCTTGGTGGCGGTTTATTTTTTCTTGGTCGGCATTGAGCTCTTCGGCGAAGCGATGAAAATCCTCGGCTCCCAAACGGCCGAAGGGTTGACCCGAAACCTGTCCAATCCGTTCGCCGGTCTGGCGGTCGGTATTTTGTCCACCGCGTTGGTCCAAAGCTCGTCGGTGACGACCTGCTGGATCGTCGCGGCGGTCGGAGCCGGAACGCTCGATTTGTCCTGTGCGGTGCCGATGGTCATGGGAGCGAATATCGGGACCTCGGTCACCTCGGCCATGGTTTCGATAGGCCATATTAACCACAAGGCCGGTTTTAAACGGGCCGTGGCCGGGGCGACCGTGCACGATATTTTCAATGTCATGTGTGTCGCCATCTTCTTGCCCCTGGAAATGGCGACCGGATTCTTGCAAAAGACGGCCCAGTTTCTGGTCGAGCCGCTGATGGGAACCGGCTATGAGTTTCACAGTCCGATCAAGGATATGGTGAAGTTTTTCCCCGGCTTTATCAAGGGGATATTTCACGATTGGATGGGACTCGAAGAAGGGGGCTGGTTGGCCGCCATTTTGCTTGTCATTGCCCTGATTATAGTGATTGTGGCGTTGATTCAAGTGACGAAAAACATGCGGCTTTTGATCGCCGATCGGATGGAAGAGTGGATCAACCGGGTCTTGAAAAAAAGCGGCCTTTTGGGACTTGCGATCGGCGCCGCCGTCACGGCATTGGTCCAGTCGTCCAGTATTACCACGTCGCTGTTGATCCCGATGTTCGGGGCGGGCGTTTTGACTGTCGAAGCCGGGTTTCCTATTATTCTAGGGGCCAATATCGGAACGACCGTGACGGCCATGTTGGCGGCGACCGTCAGTACGCCTGCCGGGTTGACGATCGCGCTGGTCCACTTGCTGTTCAACCTGAGCGGAGTTTTGCTCTTTTTTCCCATCCCGTGGATGCGGAAAATTCCGCTCAAATTGGCCGACCGATTGGCCGATTTTTGCATACGCTATCGATTCGGGATTTTCATTTTCATTTTTATCGTCTTTTTCCTCATTCCCTTCCTGGGAATTTTAATTTGGAAGTAGAATGGTAGAATAAGGCTACCTCTGGAAGTGAGGTAGCTTGCGAGACTGAAAAAGTGAAGGTCACTTTTTTATTCTCTGGTGGAGTAAACCTCCGGTTTACCGGGGTTACCATAAAAGTAGAGGGAGGCGTCGGCCTTCCCGAACGAGTGAAACGCTCCCCCATTTTTTTCAAGGGTTTGTAAGACGGCCGGTCGCAGGCCGATAAGGAATCGTTGTCATGTTGAACTGGTTTTCTCGCGAAGAGGAAAGCGTCGGAATGAACAAGCTCCACGCGGAATTCGGGCAGATGCTCGAAGCCGGACGTCATGTCTTCGACACGGCGGCCAACGCTTTTCTGGGTGGGACCGATCTGGAAGTCATTCGGAAAGACCTTTTTTCTACCGATAAAGGGATCAATAAATCGGAGCGGCGGATTCGCAAAGAGCTGTTGGTCCACGCCTCGATCCACGGGATCAGCCATTTCCCCGACTGTCTCGTCTTGATGAGCCTGGTCAAGGATGCGGAACGGGTCGGCGACTACTCGAAAAACCTCTTCGATCTGGCCGCCGAGGCGCCCGGTCGGCCTGAAGGGGCGCATCGCGAGCGGCTGGTCAAGCTCAAGGATGAATTGTCCGGGATCATGGCCTCTTGCCGGGAGGTATTCGACTCGGAAGATGAAGAGGAGGCGAAACGGCTTATCGGCCAAATCGCCCGACTCGAAGATAAATGCGACAAGGTGGTCCATCAATTGATTCAGGGTGAGGAGCCCGATCGGATGTCGGTCACCTATGCGTTGGCCTACCGCTATATCAAACGGATCGCTTCCCACTTTCGCAACGTCATGTCAAGTGTCGTTCAGCCGCTTCATAAATTGGACTTCACGTCGAAGCTGGTCAAAAAGATGAAAAAACAGGCGAAGAAAGAGAAGCAGGCCCGCGAGGCCGAAGAAGCGAAAGAATAAAACGACGAGGCAGGTTTCGCTTGGAGGGGTCACCCGCTTGAAACGGGTCGCTGGTTTGGAAAATATCAAGAAAAGAGGCGGGAAATCTCCTGCCTCTTTTTTTGTTGATGCAACGTCTCAAACGAAGCTGGACGCGCGCTTATCGGGAAAGCAACTGCCAGAGGATCACCGCCGGGCCGACGAGGAAAACCCACCAGGCGAACAGCTGTAAACGGCCTTTCTCGAGCCAGCGGACCAACCAGGCCAATGAGGCCCAGCCGACGAAGAAGCTGACCAGCCCGCCGAGGACCAGGGCGTAGACGGGGACCCCATTGGGCACCGCGCCCGTTTCGCTTGCCCGTTCAACCAGGTCCTTGATTTCCAACAGTCCGGCGCCGCCGATGGCCGGAATGGCCAAAAGAAACGAGAAGGTCGCCGCCTCGGCCCGTTTCAGTCCGCAGGCCAAACCGGAAGCGATTGTCGAACCGCTTCGCGAGATTCCCGGCAAGATGGCGAACGCCTGAAAGACGCCGATGTAAAAAGCGCGACGATAACTCAGGTCCCGGCATTCGCTCTGCCCCCCTTGATGGCGCGAACCCCACAGGAGCATCAGACCGGTGACGATCAATAATCCACCGGCGACCAGCGGTGATTCGAGCACCCCGGTGGCGTATTTTTTCAAGGTGAATCCGACCGCCGCGGCCGGAATGCTGCCGACAAGGATCAAGGCGACCACGCGTCGATCCTTGCCGAAGAGGGCCCAGAGTCGTTGCCAGTAAAAGACCAGGATTGCCAACAGGGTTCCCAGATGGAGGATGATCCCAACGGTCAACTTTTCTTCGATGCGGATGCCGCACTGATCGAAAATCGATTGCAAGATGATCAGGTGTCCGGATGAACTGATCGGCAAAAACTCGGTGATCCCTTGGACGATGGCCAGGAAGATAATTTCAAAAAGCATCATGGTTGGATTCGTTCCTTCAGCAAGAGGAAACAGGTCGACTAAAACCGCGGGGGCCGATTGGCCCATGTCGGGGGCTCAGCCAGGAGCCAAAAATCGTGCATTGGTCTCGTATTCTCTTAAGATAGGCGAAAAAAACAAGGCCGTTTTTCCAAATTGACCCACGAAATCGGATCGGGGGACTATTTGCCCTTTAAAAATGGCGGGAATCTGTCATAATAAAAGTTTCGTCTTTCTCGTTTTCACCCCTCGGCAGGTTGCGCGGCACGTTCCGCGATGGACCGTATCAAGGAAAGGGGTGACTCAGCTTGCGAAGCGCCCCCCTGCGTTGTGGATTAAGGTGTGGTTTTATCACCGCTTTTCCCGGGGGACCATTTAAGCGGAGAAGAAAACGCCAATGCGCGCGAAAAAGGATAATTTACCAAGTAGTGTTTTTAGAGAGCGAAGGTAAGGGAAGTTCGCAGTATCCTCAAACGAGGGAGGCGGTTTCGCGACTTCGCGGGAGGAGGCTTGCATGTTCAAAAATCTCAATAGCTTGACCCTTGGTATTTCAGGTAGCCAAAGCGAACTGATCGAACTGGCACTGACCTACGGATTCAAGACGATCGATATCGATCTGGTCGAATTCTCGCATCGGGCTCAAACTCGCGGTCTTCCGTTTGCGCGACGGTTGTTCGAGAGCGCCAAATTGGCGGTTGGCCTCTTCCCGTTGCCGGTCGATTTGGAGGCGGAGGAGTCGGACTACCAAAAGCAGTTGGCCGCACTTGCTTCCTTGGCCCAGATGGCGGCCGAGATCGGGGCGACCCTTTGTCAGGTCGAAATCGCTCCGGCCGGCGACCAATTGCCCTATCATGAAAACTTCGAACGGCATCGGGTCCGCTTGAGTGAAGTTTGTGCCGTCCTTGAGCCGGTCGGGATTCGTCTGGGCGCCAAGGTCAACGCGGCTGCCGATCTTCGGACGGATCGGCCGTATCAATTCATCCATGAAGTTGACGCCCTTGGTCACCTCCTGAGCATCGTCGGCGCGAAAAATCTCGGCATGGTGGTCAATGTCTGGGACCTGGTCGCCTCGGGCGGATCGATTGACTCGATCGCCAAGATGGACGCCGAGCAGATCGTCGCCGTCGAACTGGCCGCGGGGCCTGCGGACAAGCCGTCTGCCGAGTGGGCCAACACCGATCGACTCGTCCCGGCCGAAGAAGGGCCGATCGACAACGCGGCTGTCCTGAAAACGTTGAGCCAGATCGGCTACGACGGTCCGGTTTCGGCCTGCCCGAGCGGAGCGATTCTTTCCTCGACCAAGCGAGATCAGGTCGTCCGACCGATCGCCGAGGCACTCAATCAGGTCTGGACCGCGGCCGGCAATCCGTCCTCAGGCCGATTCCAGTTCGGATACATTCGGCCTAATCAGACGGTGGAATCGGAGTCAGCCAAAAAGGCTTCGTAATCCTTCCCCCGCCCTGGCGGCGTTTTATCTCCCATATTTGGCGTTTTTGTCGGATTCGGGCCCAAGGGAACTAGGTTTCTTTGGGCCCGCATTTTTTTGGGGTCTCTTTTCCCATTTCCCTTTTTTCAGAGCCGTTTCAACGAAAGGGGTGGCGGATTTTCTGCGGCGTGAAACCGGGCGTAAACCCGGGCGCGAAAAAAACGCGTTTCAACGCCGAGGGATATTCTCAAGCCGATTCGGGTTTTTCTCCTGGAATTTCCCGCCGGGATTTCCCGCCGGGATTTCCCGCCGAGCTGAGAGTGACGCTGCCGACTTTTTGAAATGCTCAATGGAGGATCCGACGTATGAATCGACTATTTTATTTAGGAATTGCCCTGGTTGCCATCCTGTCGATCACTTGGTCCGCTGGAGCCGTTGTGTTTGCCGGTGGAGATTCCGACGCGGTTTCCACTGAATACGCCTCGCCTGATGCGACGTCCGCGGCTGTCGAGGGGACCGACGCGATTTCGGAAGAGCACGGGTCGACCGACGCCGTTACGGCCGAGGTAGCGCCCGAAGATGCCGCTTCCGCCCAGAGCGCTCCGACCGACGCGGTACCTTCCGGTCCTGCGCCCGGCGAGGACGAATCGTCTCGTGGGGACTGGAGCGAATCGCACGATCAAGATATGCCGCACGAAGGCGACTGGAGCGACGCTCATGATACCGAAAACCCGCATGAAGGGACGTACGAAAGTTCGACCCGTCAGCGCGACGGTATCTCGGAAGAAGCGGACGACGACGCTGACGACGACGCGGCAACCGAAGAGAAAGGATATTGGGAGTCCGGTCGAATGCATGATGAGATGGAAGGCCATCACATGAAGCACGAGACGATGGCTCCCAGCGGTGAATCGACCGACGACGCGGGCGAAGGCGCGATCAAAGAGTCTCCCGAAGAATCGGACGAATCGACCGATCGGGGCGATTGGGATTACGACACGGAATCCGACATGGATGAGGGGGCGGAATCCAAGTGGTAGTCGATTAGATCGACGCTACCGTGTGGTTTGAGTCCCGTCGTGGGTTGAATCGAAAAAAGCTTTCACTCTGAATCACATCGTTCGCTGAATCGAAAAAGCTTTCACTTTGAATCACATCGTTCGCTGAATCGAAAAAAAGCTTTTCACTTTGAATTACGTCGTTCGCTGAATCGAAAAAAGCTTTCACTCTGAGTCACATCGTTCGCTGAATCGAAAAAAGCTTTCCGTAAAAAACGGGTCGGCGACCGTCATGGCCGTCGGCCCGTTTGCTTTTTCGTTTCTACTTCTCTTGGGCAGTCAGCTTGACCAGGCCGGTCATCGCCTTGAGTCCCCATAAATGACACCAGGTGTTGACCCAGTGGCGGTTGTTCTCCATGTAGCCGTAGTTGCACCCCTCGGGTAGCCGGTACATCAGGACCCGCTCCATCCCGTCGAGCGTCTCGTCGATATGGTCGAGATAGACCGTTTTGCCGGTGGTCAGATATCCCTGCCGTAGCGCTTCGATCATCTGCGCTTCGCGATCGTAAGGCAAACAGGTTCCGCTGCCGCCATCGCCGGAGCACGTTGGCGCCGCTTTGGGGTCGGTCCCGTCGCGACTGTTGTGACGGAACCAGAGGCCGGTCGACGGGTCGCGAGTATGGTCGATCAAAAAGGCCATCGCCGCCTCGGCCTTCCGGAGGTAATCGGCCGTTTCCGACTCCGGCACGCCCGCAGCCTTCAATGCACGGTACAACCGATAATTGGCTGTCATCATGTCGGCGATCAGGTGGGTGAATTTCGTTCCCTTGGTGACGTTGCTCCAGTCGCGATTGGCCTGCGAATACCAGCCGCCGTAAGTCTCGTCCCAAAGATGCTCGTTGCACGGGGTGATTGTCTTGCGGGCCCAATCGAGAAACGCCTGCCGCCCGGTCCGTTCATACAGGTCGAGAAAATGGATCGCCAGGTAACCGGCCGTGTAGATCCCTTTGTACTTCGAACTGGTGAGCGTCCCTTTTTCCGGGTCGTGTTCGAAACCGCTGATGAACCCGTCGTGCCGGTCGTCCCAACCGTGTTCGATCGCCGTGGCGATTATCCGGTCGGCCACCTTGCGATACTCGGGGGTCGGTCGATGTTGGTCGTAGGCGTAGATCGCTACCGGCGTGAAGAGGGCGAATTCGGGCACATAGATCCGGGCCCACTTGTCGGTCGGCCGATGGTATTTGAAATATTGGATTCCCGACTTCGCGTCATACGCGTTCTGAACAAGCCAATCGAGCGATTGCTTCGCCTCGTCCAAAAGCCGCTCGTCCTCGGGCCGGTGGCCCAGGGCCTCGAACATCTTGATCTTGTTCAGGGCCATGAACGCTTGCTGCTGGGGACAGAAGTTTCCTTCGTGCGGTTGGTTCGGGGGCATCTTGAGACTGTTTTGGAAGATGGCCCGGCCGCCGAGCACGTCGTTCTTCCAGATATACGCGTCGTCCAACGCCATCATCTCGCGGAGCCGGGTCCCGCACCAGTCGGCCGAGTGACGCATCGTCGCCGGGGTGGTCTCGGTGGCAAACGTCGACACGGCGAAGCCAAGAAAGAGCATAGCAAAACCACACGGCACCAGGAGTCGTCTCATAGGGAAGCTCTCGCGGGGCAAGAAGGAATGGACATGGGGAAAGCCAAAAAGTCGGCTAACGGGGGCGGTCTCTTTTTTCTATTGTCTCCTATGGAAAACGGGCCGTCAACCTTTTCGAGGAAGACGGCCCGTTTGTTATCAAATCAACCGTTGGCCGGACAAGTCAAGCGACTTGGTCTGACCTTGGGAAAATTACTTCTTGTCGCAGCAGCAACATTTGGCCTGCTTCTCGGCCAACGCCGCTTGGGCCGCGGCCAATCGGGCGACCGGGACGCGAAGCGGGGAACAGCTGACGTACTTCAGACCAAGATTGTGGCAGAATTCGATACTGGCCGGATCGCCACCGTGCTCGCCACAGATGCCCAACTTGATTTCCGGTCGGGTCGACTTGCCGCCTTCGACAGCGATCTTCATCAGACGACCGACACCACCCTGGTCGAGCGTTTGGAACGGGTCGGCCGGGACGATGTCCTTCTCTTGGTAATCGTTAATGAATCCGGCGTAGTCGTCACGGCTCATGCCCAAGGTGGTTTGGGTCAAGTCGTTGGTGCCGAAGCTGAAGAACTCGGCCGCTGCGGCCACTTCGTCGGCGGTGATCGCGGCTCGCGGAATCTCGATCATCGTGCCGACCAGATAGTCGACCGTGGTGGCCTTTTCGCAGAACACCTTGGCGGCCGTCTCGCGAATGACCGCTTCCTGATCCTTGAATTCCTTGATCGAACCGATCAGCGGAATCATGATTTCCGGATGGACGTCGATTCCTTCGGACATGACGTCGCAGGCCGCTTCGCAGATGGCGCGAGCTTGCATCCGGGTAATTTCCGGATAGACGATGCCCAAACGGCAACCGCGGTGACCGAGCATCGGGTTCGATTCGGCCAAATCTTCGACACGCTGTTGGATCGCTTCAAGCGACATGCCGATCTTCTTGGCCAACGCGGTCTGTTCTTCCACTTCGTGCGGGAGGAATTCGTGAAGCGGCGGGTCCAACAAGCGGACCGTTACCGGACGACCCTTCATCGCGCGGAACAAACCGGCGAAGTCGTCCCGTTGGAACGGCAACAGCTTTTCGAGCGCCTTTTCACGATCTTCGAGGTTGTCGGCCAAGATCATCGTGCGGAAGTCGTCGATGTGGTCGAAGAACATGTGCTCGGTTCGGCAAAGGCCGATTCCCTGGGCACCCAGATCGACCGCTTGCGACGCCTGATTCGGGGCGTCGGCGTTCGTGCGAATTTCCAGACGACGATGCCGGTCGGCCCAGCTCATCAACTGGTGGAATCGGTTGAACATCGGGGCGTCCTTCGGATCGAGCGATTTGTCGACCGCGACACTCAAGACTTCGCTCGACGAGGTGGCCATCTTCTCGGCATAGACTTCACCGGTGAAGCCGTCGATCGAGATGTAGTCGCCCTGCTTCAGTACCTTGTCACCGACCTTCATCGTGCCGGCCTTGTAGTCGATCTCGAGATCGCCACAACCGCAGATACAGGCTTTCCCCATCTGACGGCTGACCAACGCGGCGTGGCTGGCGGCCCCACCGAACGCGGTCAAAATGCCCTTGGCGACCTTCATGCCGCGAAGGTCTTCGGGGGTCGTTTCACGACGGACGAGGATCAACTCGACATTGGGATCGGCCTGGAAGATCTTTTCGGCTTCATCCGGTTGGAAGACGATCTGACCGGTGGCCGCACCCGGACCGGCGTTGACGCCCTTGGTCAGCGGCGCTTTGCCCTTCTTGCCTTCGCCGGCGAAAACCGGTTGCAGAAGTTGGGTGATCGAGTCGGCCGGAACGCGACGCGGGTTGAGCGCTTCTTCGGGGGTGATGAGCCCTTCGTTGACCATATCGACCGCCGCACGGACCGCCGCGAAACCGGTTCGCTTTGCGTTACGGGTTTGCAACAGCCAGAGCTTCTGGCGTTCGACGGTGAATTCGATATCTTGGATATCGCGGTAGTGGTTTTCGAGCTTCGTTGCGGTGGCCAACAGCTCTTCGTAAATCTCGGGCATATCCTTGCCGAGACTCTCTTCGATCTTCTTCGTCACACGGATACCGGCCACGACATCTTCGCCCTGGGCGTTGATCAGATAGTCGCCGTTGATGCCGGGAGTTCCGAGGGCCCCGTCACGAGTCAACGCGACGCCCGTGGCACAATCGTCGCCCAGGTTACCAAAAGCCATCGCCTGAACGTTGACGGCTGTTCCCCATTCGTGCGGGATGCCGTAGGTGCGACGATAGACGATCGCCCGGTCGTTCATCCAGCTGTTGAAGACCGCGCTGACGGCGCCCCAAAGCTGGTCCATCGGCGCTTCGGGGAAGTCATTGCCGGTCTGCTTCTTGACGGCTGCCTTGAATTCGGCGACCAATTCCTTCAGCTGCTTGGCCGAGAGGTCACTGTCGAGCTCGACGCCCGCCGCTTCCCTCTTCGCATCGAGGATTTCTTCGAACGGGTCGATGTCGTGCTTGGTCTTCGGCTTCATTTCCAAAACGACGTCGCCGTACATCTGGACGAATCGACGGTAGCAGTCCCAGGCGAACCGCTCGTCACCGGCCGACTTGGCCAAGGCTTGGACGGTCGTGTCGTTCAGGCCGATGTTCAAGACCGTGTCCATCATGCCGGGCATCGATTCACGGGCACCCGAGCGGCAGGAGACCAAGAGCGGGTTTTCGGTATTACCGAACTTTTTGCCCATCTCCTTTTCCATCTTTTCCAGGGCGACCTGGACTTGGCCTTGCAGTTCGGGGGCGTACGACTTGCCGTGGTCGTAGTAGTAGGTGCACAATTCGGTGGAGATGGTGAATCCGGGGGGGACCGGAATATCGATGCAGCTCATTTCGGCCAAGTTGGCCCCTTTACCGCCGAGAAGATTTTTCTGCGAAGCGTCACCATCGGTGCCGAGAGGACCAAAACTGTAAACGTATTTTGCCATTTTGCGTTCCTTAGAGATAAAAAATACCAACTAATCGAAGGGAGGCAGGAATATCATAAACCCATCGACCAAAAAAGGTTACGTGAATTTTCCTCCATCAAACTAAGTCTGTTGGGGGGACCCATACGGGGCTGAAGAATTTCGTAACCAGGGTCGATACCGTTAGCAAAAAATGAAATCGTCCAATTTATCAGTCTTACCCAGCTCCGTCAAGGATGCCCCTCTTTATGAGGACATGCTCGGCGTTGATGGAAGTGATTATTTGGAAAATTCCGATTAGGTAAGAAAGGGGTCTTATCGGCCTCGTCGGAGGAAGAAATCAACTTTTTCTAAAATCTAGTTCTATAGAGGGGTGGGCTGGCGGTCCTTTGCTGTTTTTCGAGATCCAAGATAAGGCAAGATCCAGACGTTACCCCTGTCTCGAAATGGATTTGCCCGGTCGACATGACTCTGTTAAATTACCAGATAATCGGTTAAATCGATCCGGGGAGATTTTGCCCGAGAAGATTTTGGCTTCGGGCCGTCAGTCTTTTTTCCTTGAGGGGGTGGTTGCGTGGGGTTGAAAGAGATACTGTTTCGACCGCTGTTTCAGTCACCTCAGTCACCGTCGATCAAGTTTCGATGGAGAGAGCCTTTTCTGTTTCGGGTAAGGGTAGGTGACCAGCTTGTGTACATATTTTGCGGCGCATTTGCTTGTCTCGTCTTGATTCCCTTCGCTACTTTTTTGAAGTGTTTCCCCAAGGGCGCTTTTCAAGAGATGTATTCGCCGATATTAGCTTTGTTGGGGTTTGTCGGATCGCTTTGCTATATTCTCATCCAGTGTATCCAATCGAGAGATATCACTATCAAAACAGATCGTATTGTCTACAGCTATTGTATCAGTAGCTACTGTGATAACGGTGAATATTGCATGTATGACGAGATTCGACACTGCACGATTACTCCTTATGAGATGATGTACAGAAAGTTTTCGATTCTTGAAGTGGTTGGTGAAGATGGAGAGACAATTCATCTGGGGATTCCTCAAGGGGTCGATATTCAAGCGGTTGCCGAGTACCTTTACAAAAAAGGGGTTCCCCTTTCGGTCAGACGAACTACTTCGGAACTGCCCGCTTCCTCAAAAAAGGTGATTCTCGTTATTGCCATTATACTATTGATGACAATTCCCCATTTGTTGGCATATTCAAAATTATCTCGAAGACAAGAGCCCCCAACAAAAAAACAGGAGATCCACCAGCAGGCTTCCGGGGAACGCCAAGAGGGATTCGCTTTTCCGGAGATTCCCAGGCCGGAACCGTTCGTTCCACGGCATATATGGCGGGAACCGGTTATCGAGGAAGTCCGATTTGAACCGAAGCGGACTCGAGGGCTGCGGCCTCAAAAATCGCGGGCAGAAAAGCCATCTGACGATACCTCAAACGAGAATTTAGATTCTTTCTGGGGACCTACCCCCACTTCAACCGATTCCTCGGCCAAGATGCCGACCCGAAGTCGAGAGACTCCTTTGTCGGTAACGTCTGGGCTACCGGCTGCGGCGCCGCGCGAGGTCAAGGGGCCCTAAGGGTTTGGTTATAGGGACCTTATTCGGCGGTTTCAAACGTGTCGAGTTCTTTTTTGGTGGGCAGTGAGGTCTGGGCGCCGAGTCGGGTGACGGCCAACGCGCCGACGGCTGAGGCTCGGGCGACCGCCTCCTCATAGGAAAAACCTTCGGCCAGCGCGGAGGCCAGGCCGCCGTTGTAGGCGTCGCCGGCGGCCGTTGTGTCGACCGGTTCGACCGGGCGGGCCGGGATGAAACGCTTTTGATCTTGATCCGCCTCGGCCAGAAGCGACCCGTTGCCGCCGAGGGTGAGAATTACCCGCCGGGCCCCTTGTGCCAAAAGCGCATCGGCCGCCCGTTGGGCCGACGTTTGATCGGTGACCGGGATGCCGGTGAGGATTTCCGCCTCGGTTTCGTTCGGCGTGAGGCAGTCGATTTTCTCCAAAAGCGCTCGGTCCAACTTGGTCGCCCCTGCCGGGGAGGGTGCCGGGGCGGGCGCGGGGTCCAAGACGACTGTCGCGCCGCGCTGATGGGCCAACTCGGCCGCCCGACGGACCACCTCAAGTGGGATCTCCAACTGCAAAAGGACGACGTCGACCTGATCGATTTGCGAGAAGGCCTGTTCGACCTCCTCCGGCGTGAGGGCGAAGTTGGCTCCCGGCGCGACCGAGATCGAGTTTTCCCCGACCGGATCGACCAAGATCAACGCCACGCCGGTCGCTTCATCCGGATCGCGGAGGATCTGGTCGGTTTGAATCTTTTCCTCTTGGAAATTCTCGATCGACTCGGTTCCCAACAGGTCGATTCCCACTTTGGCCACCAACGTTACGTCGGCGCCCAGTCGCGCGGCGGCGACCGCCTGGTTGGCCCCTTTGCCGCCGGGGACCATGACGAACCGGCCGCCGGTGACCGTTTCGCCCGGCCGGGGAATCCGGTTATCGAAGACGACCATGTCGGTGTTGACGCTCCCGACGACGACAATATGCGCTTTTTTCATGACGGGTATCCAAAAACAGTCTTAACGGTTCAACCCTTTTTCGAGAGAGACAAGTCAACCGGCATTCGTGCTTTACATCCCGGCCTTGATGATCAGAAGCAGGCCGACGATATAGCCGACGAACATCAGGGCCAACAGGTATCGGGTATTCGACGGCGCTTCGCGGAACTCTCGCCAGATGAAGACGCCCCAAAACGCGGCGACCATCGTGGCCCCTTGGCCGAGACCGTAGGAGATGGCCCATCCGGCTTCGGTCGCCGAGACGATGCTCAGTGTCATCCCGACGCACCAGATGATTCCGCCGACGACGCCCAAGAGGTGTTGCTTGGCCGAGCCGCTTCGATAGTCGGCCATCCGCAACGGTTCGCCGACGAACGGCCGGGCCATCAGGATCGGGTTGATCAACAGGTTGCTGGCGAAGACGCCCAAGGTGAATAAGAAAACGGCTGTGTACGGGCTGAGTTTCCCCGCGGCCGGGTTGGCCGGGTCGTCGAACATGGTCCGGGCGACGAACCAATAAAAGAAGCCCATCAAGACGCCGCACAAGAGCGAAAGCGTGATCCCTTTCGCGCTGGTCCCTTTGCTCTGGCCGGGGAGGCGTCGGTAGGCGATCGCGTCGAGGATAATCGCCGCGACGATCAGGCCGACCCCGACGATCAAGAGGACCGGGTCCCCTTTGGGATTGTTGGCGTAGTTCACTCCGACGCCGATTACCAGCGCCAGGCCGATTCCGATCGGGAAGGCGACCGCCATCCCGGCAATCGCGATCGCCGCGACCAAGAGGATATTGGCCAGATTGAAAACGGCCCCACCGAGCATGGCCGAGGCGATCATGTTCAAGTCGGCCTGTTTGAGGTCGGGCCAAAAGCTGCGGCCCATCTCGCCCGTGCTGCCGAGCGTCACTGCCGAAACGGCTGCCAAGAGGACGACGCCCCAGACGTAGTCCCAGTAAAAAAGTTCGAAGCGCCAGGAGGCCCCGCACGCCTTTTGCGTATTGGCCCACGAACCCCAGCAGAGCATCGTGACAAAGCAGAGGGCGACGGCGAGTGAATAGCTGTCGACAACGAACATACGCGCGGCTCCTTTCCCATTGGCGGCGGTCGCGGGAGGAATCGCGTGTCACGGCCGAATCGCTTCGGGCGATCGAGCGGACGATTTGCGTTCCCACGACTATTATTCCACTGCTTTGGAGTGTAACGAAAAGTGACGCGGTGTCAATCGTCTTCGACAGGGCGGATTGGCGGACGCCGTTTTTACGCCCGTTGCTTACGCCGTTGCTTACGCCGTTGCTTACGCCGTTGTTACGCCGTTGTTACGCCGTGATGCCCTTGGTCAGTTCCATGAAGGCGGTCTCGAGGTTGACTTCTTCTTCCCGGAACAGGGTCAACTTGTGCCCGGCCTGGATCAATTGGGAGGGTAACTCGCTGTAATCCTCGACCCCTTCGGCCAGTGTGGCGTAGAGAACCCCGTCGCGCGGTTCGACCGACTCGACCAGCGCGCTTTGCTCGACCGTCTTGGCCGCTTGGTCCAAGTCGCCGGCCACGCCGATCATCAACAGCGGTCGCCGCCGGATCTGCTTCATGACGTCCGACACGTTGGCCGAGACCAACAGTTGGCCCCGCTCGATGATGCCGACCTTATTGCAGATGTCGGCCAGCTCGGGCAGGATGTGGCTGGAGACCATGATCGTCTTGCCCATTCCGCGAAGCTGTTTCAACAGGGCGCGAATCTCGATCCGGGCGCGCGGGTCGAGACCACTGGCCGGTTCGTCCAAGAGCAAGACCTGGGGGTCGTGCAACAAAACCCGTGCCAGCCCTAAGCGTTGGGTCATCCCGCGCGACAGGCTCGTGACGAACGCGTCCCGCTTGTAGCCCAGGTCGACCAGTTCGAGCATCTCGTTGCAGACTTTGCGTCGCTGCTTTCCCTTGATCCGGTAGGCGGCGGCGAAGAACTCGAGGTACTCGATCACCTTCATGTCGTCGTAGACGCCGAAGAAGTCGGGCATGTAGCCGACCAACCGTCGGATCTCTTTCGGATGGGTGTAGATCGAGTAGTCGCAGACGTACGCCTCGCCCCAACTCGGTTGGAGCAACGTCGCGAGGATCCGCATCGTCGTCGTCTTGCCCGAGCCGTTGGGTCCGATGAAGCCGAAAAGGTCGCCTTCGTCGAGGTCCAGGTTCAAATGGTCGATGGCGTGCAGGTCGCCGTACGCCTTGGTCAAATCTTGGGTTTTGATCATCGTCGGTCCGTCTGGGATAAACGGAGTGAAAGTGAATTATTTGGTTTCCGCTTCGACCGGGAGGAGGAAACGGAACATCGTCTGATGGGTATCGTCTTCCGGGGAGATCGGTTGGCCGTCGACCGTCCAATCGGTGGCCGCGTAATCGGCGTCTTCGGTCCAGCCCAAAAGGATCGCCCGGTCGGGACCGGTTAAATGGCTCCAATCGACCCACGGTTCGGCCCGGTTCAATAAATGAGTGTACTGCTGCCCGCCCGCCTTTTCGTAAAACGACATGATACGCAAAAGGTACTTCGGGTCGAGGCTGGTTTGGTCAAACGGGGTTACCGCCGGACGGAGTTTCTTTTCCTCGTCGGTCACCAGGCGGCGCCCGGTCAGAAGGGTTTGTAACTCGGAGCGGTTTTCGACCCCGTCGATCAGTTTCGTTTGGCCCGGTTCCAGTCGACCGAGCGTGTAGGCCCACCGGTCGAAGACCAGAAGACAGTCGACCAACGGGACCGAAAGCGGGTTGGTGATTCGACCGACCGGCAGCTCGTCCCGACGCCGCAGTTGGAATTTCGAAAGACGGTTCGTCGCCGAATCGAGCTGCGCGCTCCAACGGCCGACGAAACTTTTCGTCGACCAGATCTGAACCGGAACCTTTTCCAAAGAGTCGAGTGTTTTGGTAAAGCGGTACGGCTTGGGCCAGACCGTCATGCCGGTCGTTTTCGGGTCCATCCCGCCAAAACCGGAGCCCGGTAACCCGAGCCAGGCGAAGTAGCGCTCGGTCGAAGCGCGGCTTGCACCGGATTGGTCCGAGGAGGTTTCGTCGGAGGTCGGCGGTTCGGGGTAGACCTTTTTCAGCGCCGGTTGGATTGAAAGGTTATAGTGCCGATCGCTCGGGCTCAACAGATTGGCCCAACAGGTTCCTTGGACCGCGCCGGTCGTCCAATCGATATCGACCAACTCGGCCCGGTGGACCCGGACCCGATCTCCCTTGAGCCAAACGGCCGTCGCATAGGCGCCGACGGAAAACAGAATGATCAACAGCGGGAACGTGATCCAGGTGGCCCCCATCCGGCGGAGGACCCGTTTGACGAAGAAAAAGTCGCCCGGGCCGATCAGGATCAGGTAGACGAAAATCGTCAAGAGGATCGCCGCCAGCGGGATCGATTTTACGTCCGGGAAGCGGTCCAACGCGCTTCGGAGTTGGCCGATCAGGTCGTTGTAGCCGAAATGCATCATGGCGCCGGAGCCGCCGAGCCGTTCGACAGGCCGTCGGGGAAGGCCGAGGAGCCGTGCCAGAAGGGGGCCTCGCCCTTTCCAGCCGACAAACGGACCCGTGTCGGTATCGACTCCAAGAAAGGTCACTTGGCCGAATCCCAGCTTGCGTCGAATAACCAGCGGCAAGTCGGCCTCCAAAACCTCGACCGGGCCGGTCGGGTCGGCCAGTCGGACGGCCGGAACGTCGATTCGTCCGCCCCCTTCCGATTGGAGCGGCGCCGGGCTATCGGCATAGTATTCCAGGGCCCGCGACTGACGCAGACGGATTACCGATTCGAACCGCCCGGGGAGCAAACGGCTCAGCGGGGAGCCGTTTTGGAGCACTCCTTCCGCGTCACGTCCGGCGAGGATCAGAAGTTTTCCGCCCCGTCGGACCCATCGTTCGAGAGCTGTTAATCGGGCAGGGTTTTTCAAGAGCCCTTGTAAGGCGTCGGGCTCCCCGGTGGTCAAGACCAGCGTGTCGACCCCTTCGTAGCCGATCCAGCGGCTTGGCAACGAGTCGGTCGTTGTCAGCCGGGCGACGGAGGTCTGTCGTTCTTCCGGTTCGGCGGCCAGGCGGGCGGCGGCCTCTTCGCCGGAGCTTCTCTTGCCCAGCGCGACGATCAGCCGGGAGGCCGAAGGCAGCGCGCGGGGGTAGTCGGCGGTCTGGCCGGAGTGAAACTCGGTTTCAAAAACCGAGACCTCTTGCTCCGAGACCCCTTGCTTCGAGACCAGCGCGACGCGGGTCGTGTTGTCGATCCGGCCGTAGCGGACGATCATCTGAACGTCGACCGACCGGCCGGGAAGGACGGTTACGGGATCGGGACTTTCAAAAAGACTCGGAACGCCGTCGCCGTCGGGGACGGTCAATTGAACGGTTCCGGTCACCGGTTGGGCCTCGTCGGACGCGTTCAAGGTGACGGTCACCGGCGTCCAGGTCCCGGCCCGATACGAGCCGCCGAAACCGACCACCAGCCGGGCGCATTCAATCGCGGCGCCGGTCTGGGTGGCGCTGGTCTGGGTGGTGCCGGTCGCCTTTTGCGGCGCGGTCGTCTCGTTCGAGGCAAACGTGGTGCCGGTCGCCAGGACCAACAGCCCGGTGGCCATCAAGCACATGAGAGATGAAAAAAAAGGCCGACGGCTCATGGTTTCCCCGCGTCGCTACATTGACAGACAAACTGGCCGCAGCCGGGACAGCCGCTGCCGTATTTTTCCCAGATTGCCTCGGTCAGGTCGACCCCGGCCACGTTGGCGATCGTCGTCAGCCAGGCCAGGACGTCGGCGAACTCTTCTTTTTTCTCTTCCATCGAGCCGTCCCGCAGCGCGGTGGCCAGCTCGCCGACCTCCTCGATCAGCCACATGAACGTGCCATCGACGCCGCGCGCCGCGTCCTTGTCGAAGTACATCTCGTGGATCAGTTTCTGGAACCGGGCGAAAGTCACCTCGCGGGACGTCGGCTCGCCGGTGGCGGGGGGTTTTTCAGATGGTTGGTCGGGGGCGCACATTTTTTTACTATCCGAAGACGTATTTACTCTATCCTTAATCGGCCCTTATCGGTAAACTGATATTCACCGATGAGGGGCCTTTGGGGGACAAAAACACAATACCCTATTATGGCG
This sequence comes from Thermoguttaceae bacterium, assembly GCA_963674475.2. Lineage (GTDB taxonomy): Bacteria > Planctomycetota > Planctomycetia > Pirellulales > Thermoguttaceae > CAXXFQ01. The sequence continues at coordinate 528,666 of CAXXFQ010000009.1, forward strand.
CCCGAATCGAACTTGGCAAATGGCCTATCGGCGGCAATCGGGCCAGTTTTTCGCCCCATTGCGGGTCCCGGGGAAGTCGGACTCCCCATTTTGCCCCAGTCGGCCGGGATTATCCGAACAATCGGCCCGTTCGGTCGACGCGCCCCGTGCGGCCGGATGAGACGCAAACAGGATTTTACTCGTTTATTTTTTAGGAGCAGAATCATGGGATCGCGTGAATCGAAGGGGAAATTCCCCCAAGGGTGTTTATGGGCTGTGGTTGTTCTGGTCATTTTCCTTGGGGTTGGTATTCTGGCCAGCGTGATTTACGTCGGGTCGGTCAACGCGCGATATAGGGAGGTGGTCGCTCGGATGGAGGCAGAGGGGATCCCGACCACGCTGGAAGAGGCGCGCGGACCGGCGGTGCCCGACGAACAGTGCGCGGCGACCTATCTCAGCGAGGTGGGCAAGATCGAGAAAGAGATCGATCAGCGGCTGACGGATTTGAAAGACAGTAAGACTTATCAGCAGGGACGTCCGACGGCCGAAGAAATCGAGAAGATGCGTCCGGTTTATGCCGATCACCCAGAGCTCTGGGAGACGATCCGGAAGGCGGCCGGTTGTTCCAGATATGCCTGGCTGGTCGACTACACTTTCGTTGAACAACCCCCCTCCTCTTTTCCTCCCGGGGCGACGGTGTTTAAAGGGTCGGAAGTGTTGAAAGATCTGAGGGCCCTGTTTGACTCGCTGACCACGGGGCTCGCCCCCCTTCGGCTTGCGGAGGGGAAGCCGGACGAGGCACTGGAAAGTTTGATCTTGGCCTTTCGTTTTGTCAATCTCTCAGAGAAGGAACCTTTGGGAACCGTTTATCATTTATCGTTGTTCGCGGGTGCCGAGTCGGCCGTTGGGCCGGCAGTAAAAATTCTTCAAAGTGGGCCGGTTTCTCCCAATAAGCTCGAAACGCTGGAAGCGGAATTGGCCAAGATCGACTTCATGGTCAATTATCGACAGATGATGGAGTTTGAGCAACTCATGTTGCTTGAGTTGAATCGGGAGTTCCGCTTGCGAGCGCAAAAATGGATTCTGCCAGTTGATTTTTATTTTAAAAGCAGTTTTTTGAAGGCCCTTGAGCTAAACGAGTCATTCCGAAACCAGGCGGCCCTTGATCCTAAGGTGGAAGTCAATGTAGGGGATCTCGATTGGTTTACCAAGACGCTGGTGTCTACTTCGCCGGTTCTGCTGGAATCGACGTGCCGGGCCCAACGGGCGGCTCGGGCGCTTCGGGTTTTGGTGGCTTTGCTTCGGCGGGATAATCCGGAGGAGGCGCCTAAGGCGGATCTTTCGGATTTGGGGCTGCCTTCCAAAGCGACGCTTGACCCGTTCACGGGGAAACCGTTTCAGGTGAGCCGTGACGCGGAAAGTGGTTTCTGGGAGATCGAGGCGGACGGCTGGGTGCTGGGGGAGGTGCCGAAGTAGATCGTGATCAGGTCCTAAGAAAAATCCAGGTTCAAGGAGCAGAAGATGGGATCGCGTGAGTCGAAGGAAGGGATGCCGAAATGGTTTGTGGTGGTGGCGATCGTCGTGTTTTTGATCGGGGCGTGGATTTTGGCCTTGGCGACCTTTCAGGGGTCGGCCAACCGGCGGCATCGGGCGGTGATCGCCCGGATGAAGGCGGACGGGATTCCGACGAGTTTCGAGGAGCTTCGAGGTGACCCAGTTCCGGACGAACAGTGCGCGGCGACCTGGCTGATGAAGGCGGCCGATCGGCACAAAAAAATCTACAACCGGTATCCCGAGTTGGGCAAAAGCGAGACCTACCTGAACGGACGGCCGACGATGGAAGAGATCCGACAGCTGCAGGTATTTTACCGCGAGCACCCGGAAATTCTCGAACTGATCCGAAAAGGGATCGCCTGCCCGCGGTGGGCCTGGCTGATCGACTATCAGGTGATAACTCAACCGGCCTCCTCTTTTCCACCCGGAGGGAGGGTTTTCAAGTCGATCGATTTGTTCCTGGGAAAGAATACCGTTATGCGAACGCTCATCGACGATTATCCCAAGATTTTGCTTCTTGAAGGAAATCAGGAAGAGGCGTTTCAGTGCCAGATCGATGCTTTCAAGCTGATGAATCGGATTGGCGGGGAACGGAAGGTTGACCACTTATATCCCTGTTTCGGGCAAGTCATTAAGGCCACCAGACGGTCGAAAGAGATACTGGAGGCGGGGCCCATTTCGCCCGGTAAACTTGAGGCGATGGAAGCAGAGTTGGCGCAGATGGATCTATTGGACTGGTACGTTGCGGTCCTCGAATTCGAACAGGTCCTTCCTCTGGAAAGTAATCGATTGCATCAACCTCTCAAAGGGTATAAGCGATGGGTTCCGTTTTTTAACGTGAATCGAATTAATCACAATATAAGTCGTGCCGAGGAGGTCGAGGCGATTCGCCGCCGAGTACAGTTCGATCCGTTAGTGAAGATCGAGGTGCAGCACCCCAAGTACCCCAAGTGCTACAAGGGAAAAAAGCGATTGATACCTTATATTTACAAGAACTGTTGCGACTCGACTCGCGAGGCTCGGGCGCTTCGGGTTTTGGTGGCTTTGCTTCGGCGTGCGGACCAGACGCTGGCGCCGGAAGCGGATCTTTCGGATTTGGGGCTGCCCTCCAAAGCGACGCTCGACCCGTACACGGGGAAACCGTTTCAGGTGAGCCGTGACGCGGAAAGTGGTTTCTGGGAGATCGAGGCGGACGGCTGGGTGCTGGGGGAGGTGCCGAAGTAGATCGTGATCAGGTCCTAAGAAAAATCCAGGTTCAAGGAGCAGAAGATGGGATCGCGTGAGTCGAAGGAAGGGATGCCGAAATGGTTTGTGGTGGTGGCGATCGTCGTGTTTTTGATCGGGGCGGGGATTTTGGCCTTGGCCACCTTTCAGGGGTCGGTCAACCGGCGGTATCGGGCGGTGATCGCTCGGATGGAGGCGGACGGGATCCCCACGAGTTTCGAGGTGGCACGCGGCCCGGCGGTCCCGAACGATCAGTGCGCGGCGACCTACTTATGCGAGGTGGGCAAGATCAAAAAGGAGATTGACGGTCGGCTCAGTAGTCTGAAAAAAAGTGAAACGTATAAGCAGGGGTGCCCGACGGCGGAAGAGATCGAGAAGATGCGTCCGGTTTACGCCGATCATCCCGAGCTTTGGGAGACGATCCGGAAGGCGGCCGATTGTCCCAGATATGCCTGGCTTATCGACTTTGGTTTTTTTGTCAATGCGCCCGAGTCTTTTCCTGCCGGTACGACGGCGTTTAAACCTTATGAGGTAGAAAAAGGCCTGAAATCTTCCTGGGTTGCGATGACGGGCGGTCTCGTCCCTCTTTGGCTTGCTGAAGGAAAGCGGGACGAGGCGCTGGAAAGTCAAATCTTGATCTTTCGCCTGTATCATTTGTGTCGCAATGATTCTCCGATTTTGTGTTGTAATTTTAACCCGACGGTCCGCCTGGAATTGGCTGTTGCCCAGATCGTACGGATCCTTGAGGCCGGTCCGGCTTCCGCGAAAAATTTGGAAGCGTTGGAGAAGGAATTGGCTCCGGTTGACTTCTTGGAGGATTTTAAAAAGTCAGAGGCCTTTATTCAGCTTCGCCTGCTTGAGATGGATTTGAGTCGGGACTTTTATCTTGTGAAATGGATTCGGCCGGTTGGTCCTTTTGCCAAGCAGCGAAAAATGGAAATGATTGAGATGATCGGAGCAATGAGTAAACAGGTGGCGTTCGATCCCAAAGCGGCCATCACGGTCGATGTGCCCAATTCCTCTCTTGCCCACAACCTCCATAATAGTTTGAATCGGTACTACGATTACTATTGTCGGGCGGAGCGGGCGGCTCGGGCGCTTCGGGTTTTGGTCGCTTTGCTTCGGCGGGATAATCCGGAGGAGGCGCCGAAAGCGGATCTTTCGGATTTGGGGTTGCCGAAAAAAGCGACGCTCGACCCTTTCACGGGGAAACCGTTTCAGGTGAGCCGGGACGCCGGGACCGAGCACTGGGTGATCGAGGCGGACGGCTGGGCGCTGGGGGAGGTGCCGAAAGTGAAGTAAACGATCGTTGAATGGTTAGTGGAAGTGAGTCGATCGGAAAATCGCGGCGGTTTTGCCCGTTCTGGGGGTGTCTCCTCGAAAGACGGGCCAGGGGATACAATGGAGGGTCGGAAAGTTTGGCTTTCCTGAAAAAACAGGGCCCGGGTTGGCTCCTGGAACTTCTCAAACCGATTTATTTGACAAGACGCGCACTTTGACGCTTTTTTCTCTAGGATTCAAGGATGACTGATCGACCGTTTGTTCACCTGCATTGCCATAGCCATTACAGCCTGCTGGACGGGGCGGGGACGATCCCGCGTTTGGTCGACCGGACCAAAGAGTTGGGGATGAACGCGCTGGCCCTGACCGACCACGGGAACCTGCACGGGGCGATCGAGTTCTATCAGAAGGCGCACAAGGCCGAGATCAAGCCGATCGTCGGGTACGAGGCCTATATCGCGCCCGGGCGGCGGGCCGACAAGGGGGCCGGGAGCATGCGCGAGGCGAGCTACCACCTGACCCTGTTGGCCCAGAACCGGACCGGCTACAAAAATCTCCTGAAGCTGGCGTCGACCGCCTTTCTTGACGGGTTTTATTTTCGGCCGCGGATCGACAAGGATATCCTTTCGGAATGTGCCGAGGGGATTATCTGTTTGAGCGGGTGCGTGTCGAGCGAGTTGACCCGGAAGATGTTGGGCTCGTCGCGCGGCGGGGATGATGTTCAGTTGAATATCGACGCCGGGCTGGACGTGGCCCGATGGTATCGGGAGCTGTTCGGCGATCGGTATTACATCGAACTCCAGTACAACGGACTGCCGATCCAGGCGGCGGCCAACCGGGGCGCGATCCAAGTGGCCGGGCAGTTGGATATCCCGCTGGTCGCCACGAGCGATGTCCACTATGTGTTGCGAAAGGAGTCCGAGGCTCAAGACGTCTTGTTGTGTATCAACACGGGCAAGTACCGGACCGACGCGAACCGGATGCGGATGGATACTGACGAGTTCTACCTCCGTAGCCCGGAAGAGATGTACGCCGCGTTTCCCGATCAGCCGGAGGCAGTCGCCCGGTCGCAGGAGATCGCCGATCGGGTCGAGATCGATTTGGAGCTGGGGAACCGGTATTTCCCCGTCTTTACGCCGCCGGACGAAAAAAAATCGGAGGATTACCTTCGCGAGCTGTGTATCAAGGGACTCAAGGATCGTTACGAAGATGTTCCCCATCGGTACAAGGACGGGGTGCTCAGCGACGAGGTAATGGCCCGACTCGACCGGGAATTGGACGTCATCTTCCGGCAGGGTTTCCCGAACTATTTTCTGATCGTCTGGGACTTTGTCCGGTTCGCCCGCGAGCAAGGGATCGAGGCGACCGCGCGTGGGTCGGGGGTCGGGTCGCTGGTCTGCTACGCGCTTTATATGAGCCATGTCTGCCCGCTTGAGTATGACCTTCTGTTCGAACGGTTTCTCGATGTCAATCGGCTGGAGGCGCCTGATATCGATATCGACTTCGAGAAGGAACGACGTGGCGAGGTGCTCCAATATGTCAAGGAAAAATACGGCTATGCGAATGTCGCTCAGATTGCCACGTTCGGTACCCTGGCCGCGCGGGCCGCGGTTCGTGACACGGGACGCGTGCTCAACATGCCGCTGGCCAAGGTCGACACGGTTGTGGCCAAGGTGCCCGACGAGCTGAAGATCACGTTGCCCAAGGCGCTTCAAAAAAGCGACGAACTCAAAAAGGTGTATGATCAGGACCCGGAGATTCGTGAGCTGATCGACCTGGCCCAACAGATCGAGGGGCTGGCGCGGAATGTCGGGACGCACGCCTGTGCGGTGGTGATCGCCAATCGGCCGTTGACCGAGTACGTCCCGTTGCAGACGGTTAGCGGCAAGGAGGAAGTGGTTACCCAATGGGCTTACGCGCACGTCGAAGAGGCCGGGCTGCTGAAGATGGACTTTTTGGGGCTTCGCAACTTGACGATGCTTTCGCGCGCGGTCCAACTGATCAAGCAGACAACCGGCAAGCGGGTCAACCCGTATAAGTTTCCGCTGGACGACCAGGAGACCTATGCCCTGTTGTGTCGTGGCGAGACGAAGGGGATTTTTCAGCTCGAAAGCGGCGGGATTCGCGACCTCTTGCAGCGGATGAAGCCGGACAACTTCCGCGACATTATCGCGACGGCCGCGTTGTATCGGCCCGGACCGCTGGAAGGCGGCATGGTCGACGACTACATCAAAGTCAAACACGGTCAACAGAAGGCCGTCTATCCGCACCCGATCATGAAAGAGATTCTTGAAGAGACCCACGGCGTCATGGTCTATCAGGAACAGGTGATGCGGATCCTCAATCGGCTCGGCGGGATCGAGCTGGCCAGTTCGTATAAGTGTATTAAGGCGATCGGTAAAAAAAAGCTGGCGATCATCGCGAAGTTCAAGCAGCAGTTTATCGAAGGCGTCCAAGAGAAAGGGATGACGGCCAAGGACGGGGAGACCCTTTTTGAGCTGATCGAAAAATTCGCCGGGTACGGTTTCAATAAAAGTCACTCGACCGCCTACGCGTTGATCGCCTATATGACGGCCTATCTCAAGGCCCATTATCCGGTCGAGTTCATGGCCTCGTTGCTTTCGAGCGATATTCAGGGCCGAAATTTCAAACGGAAGGACTCGATGGTCGAGCACCTCGAGGACTGCCAGCGGATGGAGATCGAAGTCGCCGCGCCGAACGTCAGCGGGTCGGGGCCCGATTTCACGGTTTCCGACGGGAAAATCCACTTCGCCCTGACGGCAATCAAAGGGTGTGGTCTTCAGGCGGCCGAGGCGATTTTCGCGGAATACCAAAAGAACGGGACGTACAAAAGCCTGTTCGATTTTTGTGAGCGGATCGACCCGGGGCTGGTGAACCGGTCGACGATCGAGACGCTGATCAAGGCCGGGGCGATGGACGATTTTGGCGCGACGCGGGCCCAGTGGACGGCCGTGGTCGATCGGGCCATGTCGGCGGGAGCGGCGGCGGCGGCCGATCGGCGTCACGGACAGATGTCGTTGTTCGGCGAACTCGACGAGGAGGAAGAGGAGGATGTCAATGTCTCGCTGCCCGACCTGCTGGAATGGGAAGAGCGGGACAAGCTGGCCAAAGAGAAAGAAGTGCTCGGCTATTACCTGACCAGTCACCCGCTGGCCGAATACCAGGACCTTTTATCCCAGTTCTGTTCGCATACGAGCACCGAAGCGACCGAGTTGAGCCACCGGACCGAGATCCTCATGGGTGGGATGCTCTCGTCGATCAAGATGGCCCATACGAAGAACCCGAAGCCGGGCCGCCCGAGTCGCTACGCCATGTTCGACCTGGAAGACCATGACGGGATCATGCGTTGCATTGTCTGGCCCGAGCAGTTTGCCGAATGTGGCGAGCTGGTCCAGCCTGACGCGATCCTTTTCGTCCGCGGCGCGATCGACAAACGGCCGGGCAGCGAGAACGTCAACCTGATTGTCAATGAACTGATCACGCTAGAGGACGCGCCCGGTCGTTGCACGCAGGGGATCAGTGTCCGGGTGATTGAAAAGCAGCACGGCCAGAAGGGTCTTGAGCAGTTGTACGAGATTTTGCGCGGCTATCCGGGCCAATGTCCGTTGCAGTTGCACCTGTATTTGGAGGACGGGCGTCAGGTGGCCTGTCGGTGTAATAAATTGCGGGTGGAGGTGAATCACGAGATGCGTCGGCGTGTGGAGGAGTTGTTGGGGCCGGGGCATTTTCGGATGATGTCCGCCACTAAAAGAGGATAGAAAGCAAAGAAAAAACAAGAACAAAGAAAAGAGCGATTGCGAAGCAATCGCGCTCCAAGAAGTTTTTGAGGGGAGAGTTTGAGAGGGGACAATTTTCAAAATGTCCCCTCTCATTCCAGGAAAACTGCGTGACGGCAAAGCCGTCACACCATTTTCGTTAAATAACGGTTACCCGCCCCATCCCTGCCTACCACTTCGCGAAAGTCCAAAACTTCCTTTCGCTCATAAGCGAGAAATCACGACGTTAACCTCGTGTTTGACCTTGCCAAAGCAAGATTTTGCCTCCAGCGAGAAAATAAGTGTTCTGGCTTTCGCACGCGTCAGGAAAAAAAGGAGCTCCGGCTTTGCCTCCGCCGGTGTTTTTTTATTGAGGGGAAACATTTTGAAAATTGTTTCCCCTCAAACACCCCTTCAAAAACTTTTTGGACCGCGATTGCTTCGCAATCGCTCTGATCTTTGTTTTTTCTTTTTTTGTTCACACAGCGCAATAAAAAAGTCGTCCGGTCCTAACTATTAGACCAGACGACTTTTTCACTTCGAAGTGAGGCTGCAGGGACTCGAACCCTGGACCTACGGATTAAAAGTCAGTTGCTCTACCAACTGAGCTACAGCCTCTTCTTTAAAAAACCAATCACGACAGCAAATTCGACCCGTTTAAAAAACGCCGTTTGAAAAACGCCGTTTGAAAACGCCCGTTTGGGTTGCCTGTCGCAAGTAGGTTTGAACTTTTCCTATCGGCATTATACCGAGAAGAGTTTTAAAGAAAACCGATTATAGTCACGCAAGGGCAGACTGTAAACCCGTCTGAGCCCCTCTTTTGGTGCCACCCAGAAGTGGTAGTGGTAGCAGTTTTTGGTGTGTCGAGGTTCGAGGCGGCTTGAAAATCGACCATTTCACGCTGGGGTTACCGTTTTTCCTCTGGTAGAGGGGGTGTGCCGCGGGCCGATTCCCAGGTGGGCACGGGCCGGTAATTCGGGTGGTCTCGGAACGTCCGGTTCCGGCGGCCGTCACGCGCTTCGGCCGCCAAGACGCCCTTCTGAACGATTCGACGAGCCGTTCGCGGGTTTTCTTCCAGATATTTCGACAGATGTTCGCCGACTGCCGAGTTGACGATCCCCTCGATCTCGCTATTGCCTAACTTGGTCTTCGTCTGCCCTTCAAACTGCGGCTCGGGCACTCGTAACGAGATGACAGCCGTCAGTCCCTCACGAAAATCGTCGCCCGACGGTGAAAGGTTTTTGAATACGTTATTTTTCTTGCCGTACGTATTCAGCGTTCGCGTGACCGCCGCGCGAAAACCGCTGACGTGCGTTCCGCCTTCAATCGTGCTGATATTATTGACGTACGAATGGACGTTCTCGGTGAAATCGGCCGAGTACTGCAAAGCGACCTCCACGCCGACACCGTCGTACTCGCCCGCGACGTAGACAATGTCCTCATGGACCGTCTCGCTGGCCCGATTCAGGTGCTCGACGAACTGCAGTATCCCGTGTTCATAGTGGAACGTTTCCCCTTCGTCGGCCCGTTCATCGTAAAAGGTGATATGCACGCCCCGATTCAAGAAGGCCAACTCCTGAAGACGCTTGTACAGAACCCGATAGACGAACTTCGTGTCGGAGAAAATCTGCGGGTCCGGTTTGAACGTCGTCTTCGTCCCGACCCGTTCGGTCTTACCGACTTTACGTACCGGCCCGGTCGGAACACCCCGCTCGTACTCTTGCTGATAAACGCGTCCGTCACGCGCTACCTCAACCTCACACCATTCCGAAAGGAAGTTGACCACCGTCACGCCGACGCCGTGCAACCCGCCGGAGGTTTGATAAGCCCCCTTCGTGAACTTGCCGCCAAACTTCAAAACGGTCATCACCCCTTCGAGAGTCGACATCTCCAAGTCCGGATGCTCCTCGACCGGAATGCCGCGGCCATCGTCGGTCACGGTGACCGAACCGTCGTTATTGATCCGAACGGTGACGGTCTTCGCATATCCGGCCAGCGCCTCGTCGATCGAGTTGTCGACCACCTCGTAAACCAAATGGTGCAGACCGCGCGGCGTCGTATCGCCGATATACATCGACGGCCGTTCGCGGACGTGCTCCAAGTCGCTTAAATGCTCCAGCTTGTCGGCCCCATAATCGGCGTCTCCCTCGGCTATCCGATAATCGGGCATGTCCACACTTTCAGGACCCTTCGGATCCTCAGGAACTTTTTCACTTTCGCTCATAACGGTTTCGTTCTACTCGATTTTTTATGAATGGCAATTTTTTTACGGCAATCTTCCATGGATAAGCCCACCTCGAAAAAACCTTTCGGACTTCCGAGTAGTTGCCGCCGTTGACTTTTCAAGAAACCGGGAAAGGCCGGATCGGCGGACAGGGCGAACAAACCTCGCTTTCCCTGTCGCCTCGCTTCAGAAAACCTCCCCAGGCTTCCCTTTATTTCAATTCAATTCAATTCTTCCGTGGCTTTTTGCCCCGCCAAAACGCGACCTCTTGCGCGATCTCCGCCGTGAGCCGAGGCCGTTATTCGTTACACTCGAGGATCGGCCCAACCCGAAACCTGATCTCCCGAATCGTGACGTCGGGAAACCGCTCACGCATCGCATGGAGCAACGTTTTCTTTCGAAAGGTCAACTCCTGAACCAAGAGGGAATTGGCGACCGTGACTTCAAGTTTGCCTCGCCTCAACTTGCCAACCTGGGTATAGCGGGCGGCCATCTCTCCGACCGCCTCGCACCAAGCGGCTTCCCAAGCCTCGGCGTCACGCGACCGGCCCAACCCGCGTCGGGCAACCAGTTCGGCCAACACCTCACCAATCGGTTTCGGTTCCCGCCTGGCCATACCCGCGATCCTTCCAAGAAAAAATTTCCCTAGACCAAAACACTCCTCTTGCTTCGGCCCCATTCGACCACTTCGCTTCTTCCGATCGCTTACGACCCGGAGGCAAGCGGCATGATCACGTAAGCGTACTGATCGTCGGTTGAAAAAACGACCGGAGAACTCGGATCCTTGAACGACACCGTCATCGTCTGTTCCGGTTCGAGCACCCGCAGGTAATCCACCAAAAACTTCGGCGACATTTTCAACCGACAGGCCTCTCCTTCATAGGCGATCGGAATCTCGATCCGCGACTCGCCCAACTCGGCCCCATGTCCGCTGATCGTGACCTTGCCTTCCTCGAAAGCGAATTCGATCCCCGGGTTCTCGGCACTCGTAACGATCGCCGCCTGCCGAACGCCCGAATAAAGCGGCCCCACCGACATCTCGACCTGCGAGGGGAACGGCTCGTCCGGAAAGACCCGTCGCCAATTCGGGAAACGGCCCTCAACCAATCGACCAAAAATGGTCGTCTTCTGACTCTTGACCAACACCTCGTTCTCACGGACCGCGATCTGAGCCTGCTCCTCGTTTTCCGCCAGCGCTTTTTCGATCAGGTGCATCACTCGCGGCGGAATGATCGCCGAGATGACCTCCCCCTCGCCGCCCCCTTCATTACCGACCAAGGTACCGGAGCCCATCTGCTTGGCCATCCGACGCCCATCGGTCCCGATGCCGATCACTTCCTGACCGGTTATCTCCAACAAGACACCGGTAAGCGCGATTCGCGTACTCTCCTGATCCGTCGCAAAGACGGTGCGTCGAACCAGCTCTCGAACCAGCCGCGCGGGCGACTCGAAATAGCGGCTCTCCGTAAACGGCGCGATGTCCGGAAATTCGTCCGGATTCTCGGCGGGCAACTGAAATCGACTCTGGCGGCCGGTCACCTTGATCCGTGTCCCGTCCGTTTCGATCGTCAGCTGCTCATCCGACGACTCGCGCAAGATCGGCCCCATCCGGTCGACCGGAAAGATCACACTACCGGGCGACTCGACCGCGAACGGCGGTAATTCGATCCGGATTCCCACCTCCAAATCGGTCGCCATCAAGGTCACGTCATTCTCCGTCACCATCATCTTGACGTTCCGCAAGATCGGCTTCGGACTTCGACTCGGCACCACGCTGGCCGCCATCGCAAACGCGCGGGCCAACTTTTCCCGATCACACTGAACCTTCATTTTTATACCAGTGCTTCCGCACTGCTCCTTCGAACCCGCTCCCGGCGGCTAGAAGTCGCGGCCAGACCGGTGCTCCCGCACCGTTGACTACCCCCGCTTCCGTTGGTCGACAGCCAGGGGCCGCGGTCCGACTGGCGTTACCACGCCACCTCTTCGAACCCGCTTCCGCTGGTCGCTAGTACGACGCCGAGAGGGTTCCCTTCCTCCGGACGCATGATGGGTGATCTAACTTTGGCTTCTCCTTGCCGTTTTGCCTGCAATGTGGAGCTACCCGGTACCACCGCTTTCGAGGATGAGGCTGCTCGCTAAAACAGGAAGAACTCAACCCTTTTACGCACTCTCTTGCATCCTCAGAAACGACAAAGTCTTCGCCTAAAGGCTTTGCTCGTAAAGATCTTTCCCTCGAGGTTTCCGTCAATCGATCGTGGTAAAGAGAGGTGCAAGAAAGGGAACAAGATTAATAACTTGTTATTAGTATTAGTGTCCGCCCGTTTTTTGTCGACGGATCAACCCTCCATTATCCTAAATCCCCCTAAAAAAACAACTTCAAACAGCCGTTTCGCAGCGGATTCTTGGTGGAAAAATGGTCGGTTTCATGTCAAGCGCATGTCGGGCGCGTGTCGATCGGTGACGACCGTTTGAGGCGGTCGAGAGAACGCACGGATCGAGAGTTGAGTTTTCTACCGCCGCCAACAAGGAATTGACCATTTTTCCACAGCTGACGAGTAGTCATTTGGGCGGAATGGAAATTCTGGGCGGTCGAGTGAGTTCTTTTATTATTCGGGCTTTGGGGTGTGTGGAGATGAGGGGAAAATAAAATAATTTAGGCCTTCCGGGTGAGGTGGGGTGAGTGGATTGGATCTTCCGGCCGATTTTCCTCCCTTTTTTGACTGAACGCGATTAACGGTACGGCCCCCGGCGTTTTTTTCTCGTCTGGTTTGAGCCGGTTTTGGGCAGGTTTCCGTTGAGTACCTGACGGGTCCGTTCAAGTACCTCCTTGAGATCCAGGTCGGTTTTTAGCGCCGACTCGGTTTTTCGGTAACCGTGCATGATCGTTGTATGGTCTCGGCCGCCAAAAAAACGCCCGATCGTTTCAAACGAATCGCCCAACCTGAGTCGAGCGAGGTAGATGGCCACCCCCCGAGCGGTAACCACCTGCCGGTGTCGGGATGAACTTCGAAGTTGCTGGACCGAGACGCCGAAGACGCTGGCCGCCGCCTTGGCGATGTCGAGGATCGAAATCTTTCCTTTCCCGGTTTTTGCCGAGAGAAACCGGCCTGCCAGAACCAGATCGATTGGGGACGCCTCGAGTCGGGCCATCATCGCCAGCTCGTTGATCGCCCCAGTCAGATCGCGGGCCGTCCCAGGAATCGCTTCGGCCAGGAGCTGGACTACCGGCAGCTCGATCGACAATCCCCGATGGTGGGCCTCATTGGCGAGAATCATGGCCCGGACTCCCGGTTCGGGCAGCGGAAGCGGGACTAGAAGGCCATCAGTCAGGCGGCTTTGAAGCCCGGGAAGGATTTGAATCCAGTCTCCCGGGGGGGATGGAGCGGTGGAGACAAATCGGCCCCCTCTCTCCGAAAGATGGTCGAGCAGCGTGATCAATTCTTGTTGGGCCGTCTCCTTGCTCTCGACCTGGAGGAGATCGTCGACCAACACCAGGTCGGCTTGTCGGAAGCGGGCACGGAATTCATCGGTCGAACGTGTGTCGATCGCGTCGATCAATTCACGGGCGAAATCGATGCCCGTGGTCTGGATTAATCGAAAGTTTCGCCCTTTTTGTTTTTTGATGGCCCGAGAAATTCCCCAAATCAGGTGGCTTTTCCCCGTTCCAGGGGGGCCGTAGAAAAGGATTCGCGGATAATACTCCCTAGAGGAGGGGGGTGCGACAAAGAGATCGCGAACGGCCGTTTCGACGAGTCGGCTTTCCGGACCCAAATAAAACGGGTACCGCGCGCGAGGGATACCGCTGGTCGGCCTCCGGGAATGGTCTCGTTCGGAGCCACCCGGGAAAGGAATACAACTTACGCCCTCAAACACGGCTTTTTACCCGGACTGGGGGGGATGGGGGCAAGGCTCTCGGCCGATTCCATTGAGGAACCGTCAAAGGGACAGTTCGTACAAAAGGAACTCCGACTGGTTTTTCGAACACGACCGATCCATGGTGAGTCATTATATCAGATTCCCGAGGGCTCGAGAATGATGGAAATGGAATTTTCAAGACCTTCACGGGAAACGGAGGGGTCCCCCACTTTTGCGGAGTCCAGAGGCGAGGAGCCGTTCCCGGAATGGTCCAGAAGCGGGCAAAGAAGGTTATTTTCTCTTTTTCTGGAAAAAAAGGACCCCCCCTGAAAAATGACCTAAAATTGGTTAGAGATTTGCGCAAAAAGGGGAAGCGGTTTTTTTGCCCGGGGCAACGCGAACTATTTTTAGGTTCCCCAAGCTGAGACAAGAGAAGTTGACGCGTCAAGGAGCTTCACATGACGAAAATAGCGGATCGTCAGGCGGCCAGTACCGAACTTCGGGCGAAAGAGGCGAACACGATTCAATTAGTCAGTTTTCGACTGGCCGGGGAAGAGTATGGCATCGAAATAACGAAGGTGCAGGAGATTATTCTCTTGGGGCAAATCACCAAGATTCCCCAAGTACCGGCTTATATTCGAGGACTGATAAACCTTCGCAACTCGGTCATTCCGGTTGTCGATCTTCGGCTTCGGATCGGTTTCGAGGCACAGGAGGCGACAGGCGAGACCCGCATCATGGTCGTGTGCGCGGGTGGCAAAACGACAGGGCTTGTTGTCGATGCGGTAAACGAGGTGTTGCGTATTTCACGAGATCAAGTTGTTCCGCCGCCACCGGGCGCGGTCGGAGAAGGCCAAGAGTACCTCACCGGTTTGGCGCAATGGGACGACCGACTTTTAATCTTATTGGATATCGATCGAATTTTCGAGGAAGAAGAATCGACGATGGAGACGGTCGAGGCGAACGGATAGAACCTCAAGCCGGATCGTCTCGGAGAGAAAATTTTCATTGGAAGAAAAATGTCTGAGTTAACATTAAGCCCACCTGGGAAACCCAAGCTTTCCCCATTTTCTGCTTCGGAGATCGTTCAAGTTTCGGACACGGAATTAGGCCGTTTCGCATCTTTGATTTACGACTTGGCCGGCATTCGGGTTTCCCCGCAGAAAAAGATGTTGCTTTCCAATCGGCTGCGACGCCGACTTCGCGAAACGAAAATAGAAAGCTTCGACGCTTATTATCATCACTTGCGACGACTCCCGGCGGGCGATCCGGAATGGAACGCCTTTCTGCAAGAGATTACGACACACGAAACGTATCTCTTTCGCGACACGTCCCAATGGGAATGGTTTTCGAAGGTTTTTTTGCCGGAGCGGATTCAGGCAACAAAAACGAAAGAAAATCCTTCTTTACGTGTTTGGTCGGCGGCCTGTAGTACGGGAGACGAAGTGTTTACGATCGCCGCTTGTATTGCGGGAACGATCAAAGACAGGGACCGTTGGAACCTCGATCTTTTGGGAACCGATATCGGCGTGGGATCACTTCGCGCTGCACGCGAAGCGGTTTTCGGAAAGAGGGCAATGCATCGGGTGTCGAAAGGTTTTCTTCCGTACTTTGAAGAGATTTCGAAAGAAACGCAATGGCGAGCCAAGCCGGTCTTGCGGAAAATGACCCGCTTTGCTCAGCACAATCTTTTGAAGCCGCTAAGAGGGGAAAAACGTTTTGATTTGGTTTTTCTCAAAAATGTTTTGATTTACTTCGACACGGAATCAAAAAAGAAAGTGGCGAAGAATCTCGAAGAGGCGATGCGGCCCGGCGCTCTTTTAGTGACGGGAGCAGCGGAAGGAGTGGGGGATTTGCTGAAGGGATTTGAAAAAAGATCGCCTTGGTTATATCGGCGGAAATGAAATCGCCGTGTGTAACAAAAGAGGGA
>CAXXFQ010000010.1:0-31476 GCA_963674475.2 Thermoguttaceae bacterium
TAATCCACATGAAGCAAAACCGGGCAACTTCTTCAGTCCAGATATAGCGGGGAATAATTCCTGTATAACGTGATAACACCTGCATCGCGACCGAATAATTAATATCCCCATCAGGAGGGTAATGAGTACTTGAAGGAATCTATACAGGCTTGTGAGAAAAATTCTCATCGATTAGAGATTGAAAAAGTGGGTACGGAAAATGTTGATGTTCCCAATACCCACCTCTCAATCAGGAGAAAACTATTGGATCGCGTTGATGCGTTCTAACACGGCTGATGCGCCAATTTCCTCAGCATAAGCCTTCTTGACAGGTTCTGCGAGTTCCAGAAGTTTCTCGCGTTCGGTAAAAGGATGGACCTTGATCTTCCCTTCCTCAACCATCTTGTCGAGTTTGGCCTGATCTTCGGAGGATTCGATCTGGCGTCCGTATGCTCCGGCTTCTTTCCCGGCTTTGACGATCGCATCCTGCAGCTCCTTGGGCAGGCGTTTAAAAGGTTTTGCCACTGAAGCACAGAGGCGTACGGTGATCGCATGCTGTGTAATGCCGATTTCCGGTCCCACTTCGTAGAACTTCATCTGCAACATGTCCGGCAGCTTCATTTTCTGCCGCGTCGATCACCCGTTTGAATCGCATTGTAAACCTCAGCGTACGCAATAACCGTCGGAGCTGCTCCAATTGCATCAAAAATCCGGTTTGAATCGGCGCCCCCATCACTCGAATCGGCAGATCTTTCAGCTCTGACATATTGGTCACAGGCTTGTTCACGATCAGATTCCGAACGCCGCCGCCGGCATAACCAATCAGCATGACATCAGCTTTCTCCAGGACTTCATCAGCGATTGGCTGGAGCGCATCGCTATCAAGGACTTTATTCCAATGATCGAGATCCCGGAATAAAAACGGCATGTCCATCAAGGGAGCGGCCTTTGAAAAGGTAGACATATGGGAAGGAGCAACCACAGCGTAGTCCACAGAAATGCCTTGACTCATATACGCAAAGAAGTCTTTTTCAAGGCCCAATTCACTATTGCGATGCAGAATGAATTCGATCTCTCCATCATAGTACTGTTTCAACCAATTCCTGGAATTTCAGCATCGTTCTGTTGAATGCGTGATCATCATCAAACTGAGATGCTCCATGCAGAACAATTTTGTCCGCAGCACTGGCAGGAACAACCATCAACAGACTCAATGCTAACACCATAAGACCCTTACACATTTTGTGACACATAACATACTCCTCCTCTAAAAAAGATGAATAGTTTGGTGAAGGTTAAAGACCTGAAACACCACCAAGTGTATAGTTAAACACAAAGGAATCTGTCAAGAAAAAATATCACCATTCAAACATTGAAATATTAATTGCATGGGAGGAGATTCCCTGTCTGTCAGGTGAATTCGCGCTGTTTAGCGATGGTATTTTGTATACAAATTTTCTCTTTTCACTAATATGATAATTTTGCCGGCCTCCAGTAACTCTCATCAGCTTTTCTCGACTTCACGAGGATATGATGAGACTCCCGAAGCCAGGCTTGACTTCGGGAGTCTGAGAACTAGGCGAACCAGAGGCCGCCGTTAATGTTGATGACTTCTCCGGTGATGAATGCTCCGCCGTCGCCGCACAGCAGCAGAGCCGCCGCCGCCATGTCGTCAGCCGTTCCGTTGCATTGCAAGAGTGTTCTTTGCGCGACTGCCCGTAAATTTTCTTCGGTATTATGGCGGACATGAAAATCGGTTTCAATCACACCGGGAGCAATGGCATTGACCCTGATCTGCGGAGCAAGTTCTCTGGCGAGCCCTACTGTGAAGGTGTGGATGGCGCCCTTCGTCGCGGCATAGAGGGTTGCGCCGATTGCGCCGCCGTTATGCACGGCGATCGACCCCAGGTTGACGATTGAAGGCTTTGTGCCTTTTCTCAACAAGGGAATCGCTGTCCGCGTAGAATACAACGCGGTATGAATATTGGTTCGCAGAACCGTTTCGATGAGATCATCGGGAAGATCTTCGATATTACAGCGTTTCACCATGTCCCCGGCATTATTGATTAAAATATCAAGCGATCCCCAACGTGCTTCAACGTGCGCAAAGAGCTTTTGGGTCGCGGCGGAATCTGTCAAATCAGCTCCGGCAGCCCAGGCCTTTCCTCCGTTCTCGAGAATCGTCTCAACCACCTGTTCGGCTTTCTCCTTGCTTGAATGATAGTGGACAAGCACTTCAGCCCCCATTCCGGCAAGGGCCTCGGCAATCGAGCGGCCAATTCCACGGCCGGCTCCAGTTACAACTGCCCGTCTGTTCTGTAAACCAAAGTAGCGTTCAGCGATATTCTGCATGATATTAACCTCCTGAAAAATTATTGATTGGCATGTTCAAGATCGTTTGAACGATCTTCACATGGCATGATGCGGTCAAGAAAATAATGCATATAGAGTATTAATTGTTTATTAAATATCGCGTTTTGGCATGTGTTACACAGGGCGTAAAAATTACATGTCATGAGGTTTTATTTGATATTAGAGGTTTTGTGGGAATGTTGACACTGTCGTGCATTATTGAAGGTGACAAACAAATGTCGGCAGTAGATATCAAATTATTAGTAAATAATATTTAAGAGATATTAAAAATCTTGACATAAAAAACGAAACTCCATTAATGTTATCTGCTGGTATTTGTTGCCGCCTTCCGACAACATTTCCCTAAAAACACCTCTGACTTTATTCGAAAAGCTGCTGATTTTTTACACGAAAAGAGAGAAACGATGATTAAAAAACCTACGACCAAGGATGTTGCGGATTTAGCCGGAGTCTCTCAGGCAACCGTTTCAATGATCTTAAACAACAAAAAGAATGTTTCATTTGCCGATAAGACCATAGAAAAAGTTCTTCAGGCCGCCCGCCAACTCAATTATAACATTCCATCGCAGAACAGGACATTGCAGGGCAGCCCCAAGAAGCTTATCACTCTGTTTACGGCCACCATGAGTAATCCCTATTACCCGATGTTGAATCAGGTGATCGAAGAAACCGCGATCCCCAGGGGCTATAACATTTTAGTCTGCAATATTCACCGAAGCGCCGAGCTTGAAAAATATTACCTGGAGTACGTGACCGAGAATGAGATTGCGGGAATCGTCTACACCTTCACCCCGTCATTTCCCGGCGAGCTGAAACGAATCGCTGAATCGAGGCCGGTGGTGGTGATCGGTGAAAAAGACGACCGGCTGGACGTTGATACTGTTGGTCTGAATAGTTATAAATCCGGCATGTTGGTCGCAGAACACTTGCTGGCGTTAGGGCACACTCAGATCGCGTTTATTAGCTCACCGATCGAAAATAATATGACCTTAACCCGCAGGCAGCGATATCAGGGTATTCTTGGGAAACTCAAAGAGCATGGACTCGAAAAAAAATCTTCGGGTGAAGTCTTCCATCAAAGAAACTGAGCTTCCCAATAGTATTTATGAAATTCAGGCAGGCTATACCTTGACCGTCGAATTGTTGGAGAAGGACGCTGTCACGGCGATTGTCGGAGTGAACGACATGACGGCGTGCGGCATCATGTCGGCTCTCAGAGATAAAGGCTATCAGATTCCCCAGCAGATCTCTGTCTGCGGGTTTGACAATATTTTTGTCTCGTCCATCGCCCACCCTAAATTGACCACGATCGATCATTGCATTCCTCACAGGGCTAAGACAGCTATTGATATCTTAATCGAAAAGATCGAACACCTCCATGCTCCGGTTCCCTCTGCTCCTATCAATAATTCAGGCATTTATAAAATAGAGTATGCCCCACAGCTTATTATCAGAGAGTCTACCGGCCCCTGTCCGTAATAAGTCGTCACGTGTCTTCAGTGACCGATCGAAGTCGCAGAAAAGGTATATCTAAGCTTTTATGATCGCGTCTTTTATTAAACGCGATTAAATATTTATTAAAAAATCTTGACATAAAGAACGAATTTCTTGCAATGTTGCTGTTGTCATCAATTGCTGCTTGTCGGCAGCGTCTTCTCACATTTACCAAATTTATTCATCTCAGGAGGGTCATTATGAAAAAGTTTGTCATTAGCCTCACTATCGTAAGTCTCACACTGTTCCTGCTTGTGTCATTGTCAGCCTCTGCGGCCGAGAAAATTACACTTGTCGGCAGTACGATGTTGCCGAAAGAGCATGTGTATTACCGGGTGCTGGAAAAATTCAGTGAAGCCGTGAAAGCCAATTACGACGGCCCACTGGAAATCGAACTGCATCATTCTGCGGATATTGGGACTGAAAAAGATGCTTTTGAATATATGATGCAAGGCGTTTCGATTGACTTTAGTATTATTTCACCGGCCTGGATGGCAACCTGGGATAAGGCTGCGCCATTTATGGATGCGCAATTTCTGTTTTCCAGTATCGACCATTGGAATAAAAGTTTGGACGCAGGCGTTTTCGAGCCGATCGCGGAAAATATCCGCAAAAAAGGCGTACGCTTTGTCGGCTATGGCGGCGGCGGTGTGCGGAACCTGATCCTGAACAAGCCGATCTATAAAACTGAGGAACTGCCGAGTGTAGAAATGCGGGTCCAGGGGCTCTCCCCTGGCGCAAAAAGTCTTCAGCGCGACCGGAATTCAGGCAACTCCGATGGATTACATGGAAGTCTATAATGCCATTAAAACCGGTGTCCTGGATGGCCTTGAAAACGAACCGGCCGGTATGTCGCAGATGAAGTTCTATGAAGTTGCCCCGTATTACATCATGACCCGCCACGCCATCACTGTTCGCGTCCTGTGTTTTAGTGAATCACGCTTCCAAAGTTTCCCGAAAGAACTGCAAGAGGCCATATTAAAGGCCGGTCCGATTGCCGCCAAATTTCATCGTGAAACCGAATACGCTGAAGGTGAAGGCATCCTGAAAGGACTGGTCGACGAGGGAAAACTCACGGTAATCGAATTTGATAATACCGAGATGAGAAATAAAGCGCTCCCGGTGGTGGAAGAATATGCCAAAGAAGTCGGAGCGGGAGACATTCTGGAGAAGATCAAGAGTATTCAATAAGGAATTTCAACTCCGGATATTTGTGTTTTATATCTCTTCGATGATGCGAGGTGGGCAGGCAGAGTTCTCTGACTGCCCATCCTGTATTATCGCACATGAGAGAGGAAGTCACGTGATACTTCGAATCATTGACGCGTATGCGACCCTGTTGAACAAACTCATGGTACTGCTGATGTATGTGCTTCTTTTGGCGGTGACGATCCAAGTCATGGGTAGATATATTCCCTTTATCCCCCGGTACCTGTGGCCTCTTGAGGTGACGAATTTTGCGCTGATCTGGCTGATTTTTATCGGTTCGATCCTGGGAATCAAAGAAAGAAAGCATTTTTTTGTCGATCTGTTTCCTGACTGTTCGCCTGCCATGGATAAATTTCTCAAAATTTTATATTACGTGGTAGTGTATGTTGTCTGTTTCATCTTTGTAGTCTTTGGCTATGAATATTTCACAAAATGGGGCCTGATCCAGACATCCGACCTGACTGGCTTAAATCTGGGTTTTATCTATTTTTCCGTCCCCTTCGCAGGGATCTCCTGGCTGATTTTTCTCACGGCCGATCTGTATAAAGAATTTTTTCTCAACTCTAAAAATTCAACGCATGTACGAGGATAAACTATGACTCCGGCACTCATTGCTATTTTTCTGTTTGTCGCGCTTATCGGACTCATCATACTTCGCGTTCCTGTGAGTTTTTCACTGGCCTTTGCGGGTGATACCGATTCTGCTGCTTTTCCCACGGGTTACGCCTGTGATGCTCTTACACCGCATGATGATGCAATACGGATCGTTTATTCTCCTTTCGATCCCCTTCTTTCTCCTGGCAGCTAATATTATGAATCAGGCGGGAATTACGAACAAGCTGATCCGTTTTTCTCGCTCGATTGTAGGCTCGTTGCCTGGCGGACTGGGACACGTTAATGTGTTCGTCAGTATGCTGTTTGCCGGAATTTCCGGCTCATCGAATGCCGATGCAGCCGGGATTGGCGGCGTGTTGATCCCGGCCATGATCGAAGAAGGCTATGATAAAAACTTTACTGTCGCCGTCACAGCCTGCTCGGCAGTCATGGGCGTGATCATTCCGCCAAGCATTACCATGGTCGTCTGGGGCGGGGTGATGAGCACCTCGGTCTCCGGGCTCTTTTTAGCCGGCTTTATTCCAGGGGTCATGATCGCAGGATTTCAAATGGTCCTGGTCTTGTTGTTTGCCTGGAAACGGAAATATCCCACGACATCCCAATTTGCCTGGAAAGAGGTGGCGGTCAGTTTTAAAGATTCTATTCTGGCTCTGTTTACGCCGTTAATCATTGTCGGCGGCATTGTCGGCGGGTTTTTTACCCCTACCGAGGCCTCACTCATCGCCGTGCTGTATTCGCTGATCCTGGGGATGTTTATTATTCGCACCTTGCCGTTTCGGCAAATTTCTCCTCTGCTTCTCCAAACGGCGAAACTTTCCTCTATTGTCCTGTTTGCCGTCGGAACAGCCTCCATTTACGCCTGGGTTCTGGCCTATTTCAAAATCCCACAATTCCTCGTGAATGCGATCGGGTCACTCACCACGTCGCCGACGCTCATGTTGTTTATTTTTGTCATGATCTTTCTCATTGTCGGGACATTTATGGATGCGGTTCCCGCGATTGTTATCTTAGGACCGCTTTTTAAGCCGCTCGCAGAGTTTGTCGGCATCCATCCCCTGCACTTCGCCATTGTTGGTGTGATTTCTCTAGCCTTTGGCCTGGTCACGCCGCCCTATGGACTCTGCTTGTTGATCGCCAGCGAAATCGCCGGAATCAACTGCATGCGTGCTATCAAAGAGGTTGGACTTTTTCTTCTGGTAATCGCTGCTGGTATTGGTTCTTATTATCGTGTTTCCTGGGATTACGCTCTGGATTCCTAAGCTGTTTATGCCAAATCTGTTTTAAGGATGGTCACTCATGAGGAATAAAGTTGTTAGCGCAGAAGACGTGATGCGAGTCATCAGAGATCGGGATTGTATCGCGATTCAAGGATCGGGCGGAGGGGTCGGCGAGCCTACCCGTCTGATTAAAGCCCTCGGAGAACATTTCCGGCAGCACAAGAGTCCCCAAAATCTCACGCTCTGTCATTCAACCGGCATTGGCGATCAGCAAGGAAGCGGTATCGATCTCCTCGCCCTTCCGGGATTAGTACGGCGAGATATTGCCGGGCATCTTGGCATGGCCCCCAAAATGGGACAAATGATCCTGAATAATGAGCTGGAAGCCTATAATTTTCCACAAGGCGTGCTGTCGCGTATGTATAGTGCCGTCGCTGCCAAAAAACCCGGAGTCATCACGAAAGTCGGTTTACACACCTATGTCGATCCCCGCATCGAGGGGGGCAAAGTTAACGAGATTACCAACGAAGATCTGGTAAAAATTCTGGAGCTTGAAGGAGAGGAATGGCTCTTCTTTCCGCGTTTTTCATTTTGATGTCGCCTTTGTCAAAGGCACGACCGCCGACACCAAAGGCAACATCAGTTCTGAGGAAGAAGGGGCTTTCCTGGAAGCCTTGTCGATCGCGCAGGCCGCCAGAAACTGCGGCGGGATCGTGATCGCGCAGGTTAAATATCTGGCGCAAGCCGGAACGTTGAATCCTCAGCATGTCAAAATTCCGGGAATCTATGTGGATTATGTCGTGGTTGACGAACAACAGACCCAAACCTGTCTGGATGTCTATAATCCGGCCTACTGCGGCCACGTCAAAGTTCCGCAAGAACGCCTGAAAACTCTGCCCTTAGATGCTAAAAAAGTGATCGCGCGGCGCGCGGCTCAGGAGATTGAAAGCGGGGCGGTGGTCAATCTCGGCTTTGGGATTCCGTCGAATATCGTTCCGGTCGCTATTGAGGAAGGACGCATAGATGACTTTACCCTCACCGTCGAGCAAGGAGCGATCGGCGGCATGCCGGTAGGAGGCGTGATTTTTGGTGTCGCGAACAACCCGGAAGCGATTATTCCAATGGATGCCCAATTTCATTTTTATGACGGCGGTGGGCTGGATGTGGCGTTTTTAGGGGTCGCGCAAATTGATGCCGACGGGAACGTCAATTCCAGCAAAGTCGGTAAAAACATGCTGGCCGGCTGCGGCGGATTTATTGATATTACCCAAAACGCCAAACAAGTCGTCTTTTGCGGGACTTTCAGCGCGAAAGGTTTTCGTTGTGAGGTGGGGGACGGACGCCTGACGATCCGGCAGGAAGGCGCGGTGCAAAAATTCGTCAAAGAGGTCAATCAAATCACCTTTAGCGGACAATATGCCCGTTCTCTTCAACAACCGGTACTCTATGTCACAGAGCGCGCCGTGTTCCACTTGACCGACCAGGGGGTCGAGTTGACTGAAATCGCTCCGGGCATCGACCTTGAACAAGATATTTTGTCACTCATGGAGTTCCACCCGATTCTCGCGGCAAATATCAAAGTAATGGATGCAAAGCTCTTCATCTGAAGGGGGAAATATGAAAACCAGGGCCACACTAAGCTACCAGGAGTACATCGCCTATATCAGCTTTGAGACAGACCCGCCCGAAAAACCACCGACGCTGGACTATGAGGTGTTGGACGAACTTGAACGCCATCTCAGAGACATACGCGCAACGCGAGACCAGCTTGATGCCGTCGTTGTGCAAAGCCATTCTCCGAAATACTTTGTTGTGGGCGCTAATTTACAGGCATTGAAACAGATCGATAAGGATTCCATCATTCCATGGGTCCGTCGAGGACATGAGGTGTTTAATGCCCTGGAGGAGCTGCCCTTGCCGGTGATTGCCAAAATTAGCGGCTACGCCCTTGGAGGCGGGCTTGAATTAGCCATGGCCTGCGATTTTATTTTGAGTTCGATACAGGCTTCATTCGGACAACCAGAGACCGGATTGGGTTTCATTCCGGGTTGGGGCGGAAGTTACCGACTGCCTCGACGAATCGGAGAAAGCAAAGCCAAAGAACTCATCTACACCGGCAAGATTCTTTCTGCGAAAGACGCCTACCAAATGGGCATCACGAATTTTGTCGGCAGTGAGGAAGAGCTTGAAAACTATCTCGCCTCCACGCTCAAGACCATTGCAAAAAATAGCCGAATTGCCAATTCAGCGGTCAAGGGCATCATAAAGAACAGCCAAACGTCAACGCTGCAAACAAGCTGTTATGAAGAAAGTATGGCCTCAAGTGTCTGCCTGGCCTCCGGCGACACCCAGGAACGTCTTGGAGCATTCTTTCAAAAACGCGCCAAGCACTGAAATATACGTGAATGGAAAATTGTTTTGCTGGAAGACGTGGAGAGAAACGACAGAAATGCCTCTGCATCGGCAGAGGCATTTCCTTTGGGAGAAAAAGAGAGAATTACGTGTAAAGTTCTCTCTTGTTTGCGACTCCCCGGACACCACTCCAGGGAGCCACACTGTCATACAGACACATGTCTGTATTAGAAGTCGTAATTCATGCGCACTCGCACACCAAAACTGCTGGTGTCATCCGGGTCCGTACCTTCGTCGTGGTCGAAACTAGCGCCGGCATAGGAACCGGCATATGACACAAAAAGTCCTTCAACCGGAAGCTGTTGTTTGAAACTGATGTAGCCTTCGAACATACTATCTTCCGTGTAGGTATCAACGTCTAACATGGTGTACCCGCCGGCAAAACCAAGGCTATGACCTTCACCAACCGGCATGGTGTAGTAGAGCATGGAGCTGAGGGTATTGGAATCCAATAGATCTTCGCCCGCTTCGTCTTTCCCGGTTGTTGCGCCGTAGGCGAGTGAAACGCCCAGCGTTCCGCCAAGGTTGAACTCGGCAGTTGCTGCACCGCCGAATCTGTTCAGTTCAGCATCGCTCTCATCGGTATTCTGGGGGACGTAGGCCAGGAATTCTCCACCCACGGTCACGGTCATCATGTCTGTGCTCACTTTATACAGCGGACGGGCGCCATAAGCGTTGAGCGCAGCATCCAAAGTGATGACGCCTGGTGTGGTCACGCCGGTGTCAGGATCGGTTGACACACCATAGATAGTGCCCTCATCAAGACCGCCGACGATGATGCCAAGTTCCAGGCCGCCGATTTTCAGGGCCATGTTGTTGATCGGCAGACGGCCGCGAGCGTAATCCCCCTGGTAACGGCTGGGAGCGCCGGGAGCGCTGGTGATGAAGGTATCCTGTCCTTTCCCGAACAGGCTGGTTGCTTCCCAGCGACCGATCAGAAAAGAAAAGCTCTCATTTCCGAATTCCACAAAAGAATCATCCACACCGGTGGTTCCTGATGTCGCGATCATGGCATCGCCTTTGGCATAACCAAACCAGCCGTTATCACCTTCGACGCGGCCTTCAAACTTAATGTGTGTGCGGCCGTCGTTGCCCCAGACACTGTAATTGTTCGCTCCGTCATCTTTAAATTCGACGTTGGTATTGGTTTCCACGTCACCGGAAATGCTCATGCTGGCGGTGGTATCGGCAAATGCGGCCGGAACCAGCAATAAGGTTGCACAAACTGCAAGCGCTACTAAACGTAATTTCATTGTGTATCTCCTGTTAAGACGTTTAAAACGGCATGAGGATGCTGTGCGCTCATTTCGCTTAAACGTATCGTGTTCATGTTTTTTATTCTTAAATGTTATCTTCTCTACTGTGGTCGGCAAATTCTAACCACCAGGAGAACGCCAAACCAGCGAACTCCTCTTGCTCTCTATCCTGTGTCTTCCCCGCATCCCCCCTTTGGTGAGATGAGTCAGCAAGAGATCAGGGTGGGACGAGTAAGCATGTCTACCCTGATAACTTCCGAATGTTCGTTATCCTCTTAAAGATGTGGTTGTTGCACGCTGGTAAACATGCATGTCTGTAGGTTGATAGCGTGCAACAACCCGCAGCAGATAAAAACATTCCTGAATGTACGTTATGATGTAAAGACTTCTACAAGAATCCTTTCAACGTCTTAAATTCAAAATGCTGAAAGTATATACATAACAAACATACCGGAATGTATGTTGAAAAACAAAAAAAATTACAACGCTCATACCGATGATGTAATAAGTCTTTCACCGGCACCACAAGAAACATACTTGAATGTATGTTGATGTGCAAAAAAAACAAACCAAATCACAATTTTCATTTACAAATAACAATGTAGTAACACAGGGGGTTTTTGTAAAGGAAAAAATGTAAAAAAACATTTTTTTTAAATAAAAATGGAACTTTTTCACGAAAACAAAGTCAAATACGATTCCTTGCCGCGAGCACATTTCTTGAATTTGTCTGTCGATTGTCATGTTGTAAGGAGGTTTGCTACTTGATCGCCTGAAGCAGGGAGTTTGCTATGGCAGTATTTTCTGCCGAGGATTCTTGTTCATTTCGTAGAAATACTTTGCAAGAAATTGCTGGTCGCTTCCTGGATGTCGTCTTTACTGAAAGGTTCCCAGGCTTCCAGGGACTTGATGGATCAGGCCAGGAATAAACACATTAACCATTGTGAAAATGGCCGATGTCGTGAGATCGCTGCGAAAATCTCCAGATTGTCTGCCATCCTCGATCAGCTGGAAGAATTGAGCTTTTCTTTGAGAGGAATGGCCTTCCTGGAACGGCTCGGCAAGCGCTTCTTTTGCCTCTGGGGTCCATTCAATTTTGTAACGTAATCTCCCCACAGCACAAAAGTCTTCATCGGTGAGAAATTTCGTGGGTACGTGCATAATAAGGCGGCGCAATTTTTCGTAAGGGGCTATGTCCGTTCGCAGGATAGCTTGTGCTTCAAAACGAAGTTCGTTTACCGCTTCCTGAAAGACCTCACGAAACAGTTCCAGTTTATTTTTGAAATGCCAGTAAAACGCGCCCCGTGTCACATCCGCTTCTTTGGCAATATCCTCCAACCTCGTCGCTGCAAAGCCTTTTTCACTAAACACTTTTAACCCGGCTTTTAATAAGCGCTGTCGTGTTAATTCCGCCTGCTCTTTCGTTGCTCCCATTCTCTCTCCCTGAATTTGTAAACGATTTATACATGCACGATTATATAATTTTTAGCGGGGTGCCGAAAAAGGTCAAGGGAAATTTAAGTCTTTTTTTATCTAAAGTATCATTCACTCGTTGGAGAAAACAGAATGCTGAAAACATTGACACTTTTTAGGGTGGTGAGACATGCCGAGGGATACGCAACTCCCATATTGGCCAAGAAAATTGCTTGCGAAACGTTTTGAACGGATACTAGCTGTTCACGTCGTTGCCCAGGAGATCAAAACTCGTATCCAACACGTTCGGGATGGAGATCTCCATAGTCGGAGTAACATTGATGCGTTCCGCGGAGAATGGGCGAGAGTTTGTCGGAGGAATCAATTCCTTGCCTGCGGAGTGATGTCCGAATGAAGCACACCGTGCATTGCAGTGTGAATATCATCAAGCGCCCCTGAAAAAATGTCCCCAAATAGCTCTAATTTATATTTAAGTGCCAATAGAACGCTCCGCGTGTCAGCCCTGGTTTCCCTGGTGACATCTTCAAGCCGAATGGAACTGAAGCCTTTTCGCTGGACACTTTCAACCCGGCATCTCATAAACGTTTCCGTGTATCGCTTGCGTATTTTGGGTGTGCTGTTATCGTTTCTCCATCCGATCATCTTTGGGATGGCAGTAAACCCGGTAGCCGTTGGCTTGTGTGCTCTCGCAGACTCTTGAATTGTCCCGAATATTGGTCCAGTGTTCGTTTGCCGCCGGGCAGTCGGGAATTCTTTGACCGCAGGCGCGGTAGCTTTCACACCAGGCGAGCGCATCATATTCGCGCCAACTCCATCCGGAGGACTGTATGCAACTGATTTTGTTGACCAGAAACGGTGAAGTCATCTCGAATCTAGAAGGGGAGCCTCTGGTGGTGCTGTCCCCTGAAATTCCGTGACTTGGGAAGATGGGCTCTCTGGGATGTGAGACTTAAGCAGAAATGCACCTATTGTCACGCAAAGCAAGATGCACAATATCGACGAACCATGTATCAAAAATGCCTGGCGGAATTCATCGAGGGATTGTGTCGGACTACAGAGTCTGGTTTGATATGAGAAATAAGCATTATCTTAAAAATAATTTGCCAGAAATTCTCTCACGAACCATGAGCAAAACCAGCCTTTTCATCAGAAGTTATGCCATCCAAGCTTTGCCGGCTTAAATCTCGAATAGCGGTCGCCCTGACATGACGTAGCCTGATGTTGGTTCTCGAGCAGTTGCTATTCGGCCAATACAATATTGTGCTGTTTCGGTAATAGCTCCCTGTTCAATCTCTGGATTCAGGCGTTCAATGCTAATGTCTAGGTTGTTTTCTAAGGCCGTACTCAGCGCCTCATTAAGTGATAAGAACACTTGCTGGCGACGATCAACAGCTCCCCGCAGATTGCCATTCTGCGCCTGAGCGCTTTGCATGTGAATCGCCCCAACGAGAACGATGTTGAGGGCGATCAGGGTTCTCAAGGTGTTGTCGTGATGGAATTTTATGTTCTTCCTTCTATATGGAACATTCATGTATGTATGGTGAATGTTAAAAAAATACTAAATAGTTAAAGTTCAGGCCTCGAGTGAATCCAACCACTCCTCAGCATGTTCACGATCAGAGAAACCTGCCGACGATTTTTCGTGCCAGCCATTTCCGCGATCTGATTGTGCAGCATGTAGGCGAAGTGTGAGCCCGACACGATTTCAGCAACTTTTTGCAGGCCGCTGTCGGCAGCAATTTTTGAAAATTCAGTAAAAATCGAATTAAATCCGGACGTTGAACCTTTTCGACGCCGGCATCCAGCACTAAAGTAAACTCATTGCTGAGATAGCTCCCGAGCTCCAACCAGACATCGAGAATCTCCGATGCGTCGGGAAAGTTCGTTATATCGGCCTCAAGCGTGCAGTAAATTCGATTTTTGGATGGAGCGACGGCCAAAGTATAGTTCTTCGTGTCGACAATGTATGTGAAAGCGTCGTTATGCATAGTCCTTATTTAAACTCCCTAAATTGTATCCAACCAGGCTTCAGCTGCTTTGCGGCTGATAAATCCTCTATATTGGACTCCTTTCCTCATCTGTTCCGAATCCCGATCTTGCGCACCCTGTCGTATCACACTCTCAGGGCACACGTCCGCAATTTTGCGAACACCCCCCTCGAACAGCAAATCCATGACATCGTGGATCAGCGCGCTATCGTCCTGCTGCGTCATCCTTTGCTTGCACAACTCCACCAGCATCGTAAAGCCGTTGGAGAGATGATGTTTCACGTCATGTATTGTTCAAGAAATTGAGAAGGTTCAGGACGTTCTCCAGCCCCTTCCTGAACGTGAGCATAGATTCGATTTTTTCGGGGGTCGACGTCTATGATATAATGTTCTGTTTGCACAATGTGTATCAACATGTCTCGGTTCACTGTATTCTCCTCCAATGCCCGGAAGATATGGAGCTTATGAGGCAGGTATTCCTCGCGAGGGGTACCTGCCTCGAACAGAAACAAGAATACTTTGGTTCTTCTTGCTTCCGGGAACTCCGAAGTTTTAAACGTCTGCCGGTTTTCAACGATTTCGCATAGTCATCTTTCTGTGACGGTTGGGTGCGGCGTGGGCGAAATATTGCAAAGCACATGCAAAATCAAACCCGTCTTCGGTAACAATGCGGCGCTTAAATGCCGTCACCGCCGTGTGTATTATACCATGAATCTCTGACTGCCAATTCTTGATACCAGCAGCGGCAGCACTCACTCTTGCGACAGCTGGGTCACGAGACTTTGCATCAGCGACTGTCGTTCGTGCTGCTCATTCGCTACGTCCAGCCGGCGCCATTGCGGCAGCTCGACTCATGCCGTGTGATCCGCCAACAAAGGCGAAATTTTTCTGTGTAACATTACGTTCTTGCATAGTATTCTTTGCTCTATAAGCTATTTATTTCTACTTATATTTGCTGTCAACAAAAAATATAATTATAGATAAATTTTTTAAGTCATATAAATAAATTTGCACAACATAAATATATCGATATCGGCCCTTCTGTGACAAGTGGAGTATGTAAGCTCTGCGTGTAGAGAAGGTTGGACCAGATTCAGTTATTTGCATTGACTGCCTCCCTTCCTCCCCTTATCCCTTAGAGAAAAAACTCAAAGGATACGGGGAGGAATTGCAATTCGGAATCGCATCTTGCAAACATGTTGAATGTATGTTGAGCAATAGAAATTCATTACTCCTTGCATTTCTTATTGAGTATATATTCATCCAAACATGAGATGCATGTGTATTCCGGCAATATTTCATGCGAAGATGTGCGTAGAGAGCACACTGGTGCCTTCAGAAAAAACCGAATTGTCGAGCATGTTTCGGGCTCATGCATCTCACCATGGACGAGGCTGCCCTACTGCTCTGAATCGAGCACGTTCGGAGGAGCTCGAATGCGTTCATGCCATATAATTCTCAAATGTTATCATTATGTAATTTCATAATATGATCAATCAACATACATATATGCATGTATGTTGATTAATAAAAAAACTTGCTCACCATACATACTAGAAGAGCTCTGAGCTAATTGCCGTAAATCTGTAACAGTGATATTGCTTGTCTTCTGTGTCGTTTTCATACATTGTCGAGAATATTAAGTCTGGTCTGACGCCAACACCTTATCGGGGACATGCTGTTTGAACACTCGCTGTGTGACAAATTCACGCACGCTTTCGATCAAAGAGTACAAGACCGGAACAACAAATAGGGTCAAGAAGGTTGAGGAGAAGATACCCCCGATCGCGACCACGGCCATTGGGGACAGCCTCTCCCCTCCCTGCCCGCGTCCTAATGCCATTGGGATCATTGAAAAGATGATCGCCACATTCGTCATTAAAATCGGTCGTAATTTGACGGTACAGGCCGAAGAATCGCTTCGGCGCCAGGCCATCTTCTTTTCGCGCCGTAAAAATTCGATATGATCGATCAAATCAAGCCATTATTCACGACGATTCCGACCAGCATAATCACCCCCATAATTGAAACCAGGTCAGGGTTTTTCCTGTGAGCACCAAAGAGCTTAACACCCCAATCATCGAGAGGGGCACAGTCGACATGATCGTCATCGATGGATCGCCGATTCCAGAAGGATCGAGAGCAGCATATGGTCAGCGCGATCGCCATCACCAGCGCGACCCCCGTGTCGCCAAAGGATTCGCCCATCTGTTCAACGTCGCCGCCCCATTCAAGAGTGACGCCCTGTGGAAGCGATAAGGCGTTAATTTGTTGATCGATCGCCTCGGCAATTGTTCCGACATCATATCCGGCGCTCACATTGGCTCCAACGGTTACGGCTCGCTGCCGTTTGTAGCGATAAATTTTACTCGGCCCTTCCGCCATTGTGATGGTAGCCAGGGCTTCTAAACGCACAATGCCTTTGGGCGTCTGAATCGGCAGGGAGCTGACCGATTCAAGATCCGTGCGGTCAGCGTCGGCCAGCTTGACATAAATATCGTATTCGTCCCCTTGCACTTGAAATGTGGATTCCGTGTCCCCGGCAAAGGAGGTCCTGAACATCAGAGCAACCTCGGCGGTGTGACGCCATAGTCGGTACAGCGTTGATAATCGGGGGTGACTTGAATCTCAGGTTTGCCCGTGCGCCAATCGATATCAATATCCGTCGTTCCCGGGATCTGTTTAAAAATTGCGATCAATTGATCTGAGAGGGTGAGCAGAGTGTCCATGTCCTGTCCATAAACATACAGAGAAAGCGGTTTTTCACCCTTTGAGGGGGAATTACTGTGTTGATTTGATGGTTAAGGCGGCTCCGGGAATATCGGCAAACAGATGCCGCCATGCGACCGCAATCTGATCGGCAGAACGTTCGCGCTGCTCCTTATCCACCAGGGCAACCGTAATCGAGGCTTCGTTGACCCCCGCCGGATTGGTTGTCGTCCCTCCTAGTTGTGTATAAAAATGTTTCACATAGGGCAGCGGTTTTAAACGGTCTTCAATCAACATTAACGTGCTCAGGGTTCCTTCCACCGACTCATCCACCGCTTTTTCGACGGAAATTGTGACCTCGCTTTCATCAGTCGTTGTCATAAATTCAGTCCCAATCCGTTTCATCAAGCCTAATGAGCCCAGGAAGAGCGCCAGGGCAAGAATCAATGTCACCCAACGCCAACGAAGAATCATCCGCAGCGACGTGTGATATAGATGTTCACAGCTTCCATAGAAGGCTTCCCAGTATGTCCCAAACCAGGCCCAAAAACCTCTGTGGGTGTCCTGATGCTTGAGCATTCGTGACGCCAGCATGGGCGTGAGTGAAACGAGAGGAGCAGCGAAAAACAGGTCGCATAAATCACCGTGAGTCCGAACTCTCTAAACAGTTGCCCAACGATACCAGACATCATGGCAATCGGCAGAAAGACAGCCATGTTGGTCAAGGCGGAACCGAACACCGCGACTACGATCTCCGCGGTGCCATTTCAGCCACGATTAAGGGGGACTCATTCGTCTCTTTCAGGTGACGCTGGATATTTTCTAAGACGACGATCACGTTGGCGACGAGCACCCCGACCGAAAGCGCCAGCGCCATGAGTGAAAGGGCGTTGGCGCTAATCCTGACGCATACATCAAGGAGAACGAGGCAACCACGGCCAACGGCATAGATACGGTGGCAATCAGCGTCAAGCGCGGTTGATGCAGGAAAAGCAGCAACACCCCGCCTGTCAGGAGAATGCCAAGCCCCAGATTCTGCAAGACATTATTCAATGCGGCGTGAATAGAGGTTGATGTATCTTTGGCCAGGACAAGTTCATACTCGTCAGGAAGCTCCTGTTCAAGGGTGCTCAGAAGTTGTCTGACCTGCGCCATGATCTCCACCGTATTGGCGTCACTGGCTTTAATCAGCGATAAGCCGACGGCGGACTGACCGTTCATGCGGGCCATGTTGCGCATTTCTTTAAAGGTGTCTTCAACCCTGGCGATATCAGCTAAACGGACCGAACCGGCGGGGGGTGGGAATTTCAAGCCGCTCGATCGCTTCCAGAGAAGAGAATTCGCCTTTCAGACGCAGATTGAGTTCCTGCTCGTTGTTGATGAGCCGTCCGGCAGGGAGTTTCATATTGAATGCGGTGATGAGGTTATTGAGATCGAGTATGCTTAAGCCATAGGACACAAGCTTTTCCGACGAAACTGCGATCACGATTTCCCGCTCTTTCTGGCCAAAGACGTCCACAGAGGCCAGACCGTTGATCTGTGTAAAACGGTCGATCATGCTTTCATCCACAAGCCGATAAATATCTTCGACCGGATGTGGGGCGAGTACCGCAATTTGGGCGATCGGCAGAGAGCCAAGCTCAAACTTTGCCGTAATCGGCCGGTCGGCATCGTCCGGGAGATCGCTGATAATTTGATCGATCTTGGAGCGCACGTCATTCTCCGCCACATCCGGATCGACCGCTAATTCGAATTCAGCCATCACCAATGACGCACTCTCCTGGGAGATCGAATTTTGCGCCTTCAATCCGCTCACGGAGGCGACAGCCTCTTCTATTTTTTCAGTCACCTGAGTCTCCACTTCATCAGGGCCTGCTCCGGGATAGATGGCCGAAATGAGGACATAGGGAATATCGATCTTGGGGAAGAGATCTTTTGCCAATTTCGTGTACGAGTAAGCGCCGAACATCAGCAAAATGAGGAACACCATAATAGTCGTTACCGGACGTCGAGTAAAAAGTCGAATAAAATTCATAGGAGTTACCCGTCTCTCCAGCGGTATCGCAAATCGCCTTATTTGAAGGCATTTTTAAACACGATAACAAGGCTCGCGATACACGACTGAATGACTATAATGAGAGTATTTTTATATGATCGTTATCCTGTAACAGACGCGCGCCTTCGATCACAACCCGATCTTGCGGGATTAAGCGGTCTGAAAGTACGGAACTTTGCTCTCTTCCTTGTTGTATGATAGAGATCACAACTTTTTCGACATGATCTCCGACGACTTTGAACACGTGATACTGATTTTCATCTTTGACAATGGCCTTCGTATTCAACACAAAGGCATCCGGAATCTGTTCGAGGCCAATGGACACTCTGGCAAACATCCCGGGTTTGATGGCATGTTCGGGGTTTACAACGAGAACTTTCGCCGTAAACTGGCGACTCTGAGGGTTCCCTGTCGGGACGATCCGGTCGACTGTTCCGGAAAATGTTTGTCCTTTCAATGAATCCACATTTATTTCGACATCCATCTGTTCGTCGATCCGGCTGATATACAGTTCTGGGATCTCGACCTCGGCATAAAGACGATCGAGATCGACGATATGATAAATCTCAGCATTCGCTTTAGCGATCTCATTCAGATTAAAATATTTTTCATCCACAACTCCACTAATCGGAGCGGCTATTTTGAGATCTTTCAAGGTGTTCTCCAGCAGTCGAATCTGGGCCTCGGCTGTTGTAATCTTTTCTCTGGCGCTTTGTAGAGTTGCCTGAGCGAGCTGAACTTGGTTGCGAAGTGAGTCGATGGTTTGCTTTGAGACAAAGCCGTCTTTTAACAGTTGTTGATAACGATGAAGATCGGTTTGGGCCAACTGAAGCGTCGATTCTGCCTGAACCTTCCCCTGAATGGCGGCATTTTTTGCCGCAATCGCTTGCTGAAGCTGAAGCCTGGCGTCACTTTCATCAAAACGGACAATCGTTTCACCGGCAGTGACCGGGTCGCCCTCTTTGGCTTTGAGCAGGACAAGCTTCCCGCCATACTTTCCCTGAACCTTCGCTTCAGCATACGGCGCCATCGTTCCATAAAATGTTTTCGAAATCGTAATTGCCTTTTGCATCACAGCCGCGACTTTTACCGGTTTCCCTTGTTCAGCGTGAATGGCTTCAATGCTCTGGCTGAACGTTGCGGACTCTTCGAGCGATGCCTCTTTCTTAGGAATGGTACGCGAGTATGCTCCATATCCCACAATCGCCGAGAGAATTATGAGAAGGCCTATAATACCGACATTCTTTCTCATAGCATTCCTCCTGTTACAACTGATAAATTTTCCATTTACCAGGTCCGTTTATGGTATTTTGAAATATAAACGTTTTGACCAAAATAGTATATTTAGTCGAAATGATGTAAAAAAAATTATGCCACAGACAGGCATCGGACGTGTGACATATTTCTCTAGAACCTGGTCGCCTTGTTACAGGTGAACAGGAGAGGGCCCATCATCTGCGGACCACTCGAATGTACTCGCATAGCCTCCACCCCTTTATCGTTTTTCAATCCCTTTAAGCAACACCTTCATCATAATCTCAATATGCTGCTCAACATCCGACAGGGACATTTCAAAGATCCAGCGATGATCCAACCCCTTGAGAGCCGTAATCATCACTGAGGCCACAACCTTCGTATCGTCAATATCAAAATATCCCGCAGCACATCCCTCTTCCAATAAATCTTGAACCAACATCATCTCATACTTGCTGTGGTTCGAACGCAAATTTTCGATAAACGGCATATATTCGAGATACTCATCACGAACAGCCTTGTAGTAGTTGCCAAGATCTTTGACACAACGCATCCTCGTTAATAAAAAAGCTTCGAGTTTTGCCTGCGGCGTATCAACCTGCGCGATCGCCTGTTGGATCCGATTCTTCATAGACCCCGCTTCCTTATCGAGCACTGCGGCAAAAATTTCTTCCTTGCTGTCAAAGTAATGATAGACCGTTCCCTTGCCGACTTGCGCAGTCTGTGCAATCTCGTCAACCGTGGTTTTTTTCAGTCCAAACTGGGCGAATAGTCGCTGGGCCGCCGCAATAATACGCTCTTTCTTATCTTGCATAAATGTTTCCTGTTTAAACAAATCGACCAAACTGGTTCTTTTAGTCTAAACAAAATATAAAACTATTTTGAGGATTTGTCAAGAGGGCCTGTCACATTTTTTTGTGTGAAGAGTCGTTATGACAACAGCATCTACGAGAAAATGACTTGAAGATTCCAACAAATGGGCTTGACTTTTCTACAAAAGAAACGGAGTTCTCTAATAGTACAACGTGGACAAATTACGTATTCCAATAGAATAATAAGCAGCACTCGCCACTCAAACAACGGAGGAAAACCATGAATACACAGACGCTCTTGTACGGTGTATATTACGGAGCTTTAGGGATTATGGCACTTTATGAAGCCTTCTTGTTTTTCCGGTTGAGGGAGTATAGCTACCTGGCTTATACCGGATTCATTAGTTTTGGGCTGCTTCATGTACTCATCACAGACAAAGTTATTCTGGCGCAGTATGCCACAGAAGATCCTTTCAAAGGGATTCCGGGAATACTTGTTTTGGCCGTTCTTGCCTGCGCGATCCAATTTGAACGCTTGTTTTTAAATACCGACACCTCTCTAATTTTCTGCGAGCGGCACAATACTTTCCTCAAAAAAACATGATGAGGAACTGCGTCCGTCCCCGGTTCACGATACACATGATGAGGATTTCGAACGTTATTGAGCCGAACCTGGAACTTGCTAATCATTATGGGAACGCGTACGAAAATTCTTGACTTTCAGACAGCTCCGGTGTTGCCTATTTTAAAATTACAAGAACGGTATTTTGGCGACCTTTACCGACAGCGAATCGTCGCTTATTCGTTGCTTCCTGTTGGCGGAGCTTGAGTGATGAAACAAACAAAAAAGGAGGAGTGAGCTGATGAAAACACAGAGATGGGGAATTCTTGCGACAGGAAATATTGCGAACGATCTGGCCTCAGCCATCAAGGATTGTGAAGGCGCAGAGCTGCTCGCCGTAGCCTCACGCTCGCAGACAAAGGCTGACGAATTCGCCGAAAAATGGTCGATACCCAGAGCCTATGGCTCATACGAGGAGCTTGTCAACGATCCTGATGTGGATGTTGTATATATCGCCACACCGCATAATTTCCATTATGAGAACATGAAGCTTTGCTTGAGTGCGGGAAAGCACGTGTTGTGTGAGAAAGCTTTCACGATTAATGCACAGCAGGCGGAAGAATGCATCCAGCTTGCCCGCGAAAAAAATCTGTTTCTGATGGAAGCGATGTGGACGCGCTTTTTTCCGGCAGTGCGAAGAATTCGGGAAATGATTGAGGAAAAGGTTCTGGGAGAGATTCGTTTCGTGCAGGCGGATTTTTTTCACCACTTGCCTTTCGACGCGGAACACCGTTTGTATAATCCCAACCTTGGGGGCGGCGCCTTATTGGATTTGGGAATTTATCCAGTCTCCTTTGCTGTGATGCTGCTCGGTTTGCCGGAGGTCATTTCAAGTTCTGCACGTCTCGGGGAAACAGGAGTTGATGAGGTGGATTCACTGATCTTCTGCTATGAAAACTGCTCGAGCGCTCAAGTATCCTGCGGTCTCGGCATCGAGAAACCGCGTGAGGTCTTCATACTCGGCACAAAAGGCTGCATAAAGATTCCGGAATCCTTCTTTCGCCCCGCTCGCTTTACGTTGCAGCTCTACGGGCAAGAAGCGGAGGAACATTCGTATCCCTATCCCGGCAACGGCTATGGCTATGAACTCGAAGAGGTCATGCAATGTTTGGCTCAGGGCAAGCTGGAAAGCGAGATTATGCCGCTCGATGAAACGCTGGACATCATGCAACTCTGCGACCGATTGCGCGCCGAGTGGGGTGTCGTGTATCCGGAAGAGATGCATTCATAGGCGTTCACCCTTCTCTTCACGAATTTCTCTGATACATGCTTCTTTAGGAGATTCTCCTGCTTCAACGCCTCCGCCGGGCGGAAGCCAATAATCAAGATAAGATGGTTTGACGACAAGAATTGTATCCTTATGCAGAAACAGTGCTCCTGCCGACATTTTCATGATTGATGGTCCCCCTCTGTTTTAAATGTTCTTACTGGCTGAGAACGCTCCGGTAAACTTCCACCGTCCGTTCTGCCGCTGTACTCCAGGAGAAGTTCTGCACACGTTTTCGGCCTTTTTCGACCAGCAAGTCCCGAAGGCCCCGGTCGTTCAGGCCCTTCAGGATCGCGGCCGCCATATCTTCAAGTGAGTTCGGGTCAAAGCAGATCGCGGCGTCTCCGGCCACTTCCGGCAAGGCCGATACATTGGAAATCGCCACCGGCGTGTCGTAGTTCATCGCTTCGAGCGCCTGAAATCCAAAACCTTCATACAGTGACGGATGCACAAAGAGCTCGGCGTTGGCATAGAGCGCCGGCGTCAGTTCCGGCTCCACAAAACCGGTCAAGATTATATCTTCTGTGAGCTGTTCTTCAGTAATGAGCTTTTGAAGCTGCGAACGGAGTTTGTCGTTTTTTCCGGCCAGTACTAAACAGGCGTCGATTTTGTCGCGCGCTCTGAGCACTTTATAGGCTTTAATCAACGTGTCAAAGTTTTTATGGGGCATGAAATTACTGAGAAACAAAAGGTATTTGCGGGAAATCCCGAATTGTTGCCGAAGCCTTTCTCGCGACTCCGAATTTCGGACGTTTTCAATCGCCTCGTTTCTTGGCTCGATGCCGTTGTAAATCACTTCAATCTTCTGCTCCGGCACACCGAGATATTTCATAATATCCTGTTTCGAACATTCCGAGACCGTTAGCACTTTTTTCGCGCTTTTCGCGGCCGCCCACATCATGCTCTTGGCATAGTAATACGCCGCTGGTTGGGGTAAATATTCCGGAAATCGCAAATGGATGACATCGTGAATTGTGACGACGCCTTTGCAAGGACGAATAGGGGGCAACGTGTAATGGGGCGCATGAAAGAGATTGAGTCCCTGGGTCGCCATTTTAATCGGCAAACCCAGGAGTTCTTTCAACGAATATTTAGGGGAGTTGTCCTCGACTAAGCTGATATTCCGGCCTGTCCGAGGTATCAATGACGCATCTTCAGGATAGTGAAAGATGTAATACTCGTTTTGGCTGTCATAGCATGGGATGTAAGTGAGTAATTGTTCGAGATAGGTTCCTATGCCGAAGTCTCGAATCTTTCGCGCGTCGATTCCGATTTTCATTCCTGTATTCCTGTGCAATTTTTCCATTGACACTAAAGTTTTGTTCGCAAGGATAGGTTTTGCGGCTTCTTAAAAAATGTCAAGAAAGATCGAAAAAGGAGACGCGCTAAATGAGCATGAATTGTTTTTGGAAGCGCCGGCATCTTTCCGGCAAGATGCCGGCGCTCTAATTGAGGAGACGTTATGACACAAGAACACCACCCTTTAAGCGGCTATCCAGAGCACGAAAAAGTTGATTACCTCTGTCTGATCGCCTCGATGGCAGCGGCTGATAGTGTTATCAGCGACGATGAGCTGACGCAATTGCGGACATTTTGTGAAGCCGCGGACATTGATGCGATGGATGTCGGTCTGATCCTTTCGGCCGCTGCCGATCCCACTTTTTTGGATATCCCGGCAATCTTGCAACGTCTCGCCGGCACCGAACTTCGCTTTACCTTACTGAGTGATCTGTTGTTTATGGCTCATGCCGACGGAATCGTCTCGCCGGAAGAGGATGAGGATATGCAGTATATCGCCCGGCATCTGGACATCAGTCCGGCACAGGTCGCCGCCACAGAGCTTTATGTTAAAAACGTGTTTGCCGCCCAGGAGGCTGATGAGACCAAAAAAGACTGGGCTGCCGTAGGAAGTGAAATAGCCGGAGCGCTGGCCGGGGCGGGAGTGCCACTGGGAGCGGTGGCGATCTCCGGCTGTTTGTGCGGCGCCGGGGCGACAGAATTGTCAAAGGCATTGACCGCTTTAGGCATGGGACTCGGTCTGACTCCCGGAATCGGGGTTGTACTCTCTCTCGGGGTATGCAGCTATTTCGGCGTTCGACACCTCTTTAAAAAACTATGATTTCACCGCCGCCACCCACAGACCAGGGTCCTAAAACATCCCAAATCTTGCGAATCCTCAGAGGCAGCTTGTTGAAAAGTCCAGAAGGTCATATTCTTGTAACCGGGCTTGTTGTCGGATGTCTCTATCTGCTATGGATCGGACTAAACGGCCTTTGGGACCCAAAACGGATGCAGATTTTTGTCGCCATGACCGCCACGCATGTGCTGTTCGGCAGAGCCGCCGGCATGTCCTTCGGCTACACGGTCAATCTGGGAAATATCACGATTATTCTGACCAGCATGACGATCGAGTCGATCGTGTTATTGATTTTTTATCCGCTTTTTGTGTTTAGCTGGCGACATTTGCTGGTGTTTCCGGTGCTCAAGAAAATGATGGACCGTTTGCATCAGGCTGCCGAGAAACATCATAAACTGATTCACCGTTATGGCTTGTTCGGTCTGTTTGCCTTCGTCTGGTTTCCTTTTTGGATGACCGGTTCTCTTGTCGGCTGCATTATCGGATTTCTACTGGAACTGCGTCCCTGGGTGACGATCGGCGTTGTGATCGGCGGCGGCTATATGGCGATTGTGAGCTGGTCGTTTCTTTTACATACATTGCACGATCGAGCCGCCGGCTTCAGTCCCTATGCCTCGCTTATTATCCTGTCGATCCTGATTCTGCTTGCCCTGCTTGGCAGCCTTATGGGGCGCAAGAAACAGGATAAAAATGAATAAACTGCGAAGGGCCCGAAGGCCCGCGAAGAAAAAAGTAGCGTTACTCTTTTGAAAATAACCATACCGGTGAACAGCCTTGTTCACCAAAAATTTCTGTAAATAAGGCTGTTCGCAAGTACGCATCGCCCCCCCCTTTCTTCCATCATGCGGGACGATTAACTCGCTCATGAGAACTCCTATATCTCTCTCTTTAGAAACCGGTCTTCAAATGCCCGCAACGCGTTTTTGTGACGACCTGGATCGTACACGGCAAAGACCACGCGATCGAAACAGCCCCGGAATTCAGGACGAGCAAGCCAGGAGCCAAAGGCATCCGCCACCATGTTCGGTTGATTTCGAAACACTCCACATCCCCATGCACCCAGGAGTACCGTCCGGTGTTCTTGCTCTCGGGCAATTGCCAGCACAATTCCGGCACGGCGCCGTAATGCTGTTTCAATATCCGGCCACGCGCCGGCGTCTCGCCGCAAGACTTGTCCCGCATTCGGCGCTGGAGCCGTGATGACCGACGCCAAAAACACATCCTCTAACAGTTCACGATTTCGTGTGCGAAACCACGGGACGCTTGGGGCATAAATCATATGATCGCTGTATAAGAGCGATGAATGCGCTCGATTATACTCGTAATACCTTGGCTGGGTCAGAAGGCAGGGATAGAGTCCCGAGCATCGCGTCAGATCCTCTTCTTGCGCTTTGGCCCCATTCAGAAAGCCCCCTCCCGGATTTCGGGCTGACGCATAATTGAGCAGAACCAGATCGTGATAGCCTTCATGGTGAATGAGCCGATAGGCGGCGACCTGTGTGGTCTCCGGCGTCACTTCGATCGCTGGTTTTCCGCCACTGCATGGATTCTGAATCCGGAGCAAATTAGATCCTTGCTCAGGAGTGTATAATATGGCGCCCTTCACGGCAGCATGTTGTTCGGAAAGAAATTCAATAGTCTTGCCGGATGGACTGGTGTATCTTCCTTTATCCAGTATTCGCAGTGTTTCTTGGGCAATATTTTTCAATGACATATTTCTTCTCTTTTTGCCGCAAAGGCGCAAAGGCGCAAAGGCGCAAAGGACGATCGTTTTTTTCGGATTTCTCTTTGCGTCTCAGCGTCTTTGCGGTGAAGAACAGACAAATTTTAGAATGTCAGGGGCTGCGACGGGCCGCCGGTACCGAGGCTCTGGCTTTGCATCGAGGTGCTTTTGCTGATGAATTCCGCCAGCTTCGCGCTTTTGGTGACATCGAAGTCCCGAATATCGACGTACTGCGACAGCTCGGCCTCACGGTGGAACTCATCCAGCCATTGCGAGCAATCATCTGCGTTCACGCCGATCAGAATCACCAGCAGCGATTCCAGGAACTCGTCGCGTTTGACGCGTCGAATCGCATCGGCAATGTCCGTCCGATTGTGGCGAGAGCTGTTGTCCATGCCGTCGGTGATGATAAAGATGATGCCGTTGACATCGAAATCGTTGTCGGTCAGGACTTTTGCATATTCGCTGGTGGCGGAAATCGACTCACGGACTGCGTCATACAGGGCAGTCCCTCCGCTGCAGCGAAAAGGCCCATAATCTTTTTGCGGATCGATCTGCCGTAACGTCTTGAAGCCATGCACTTCATCTATTTTGGTACTGAAGGTCGAAAAGCGCAACAGCAGGTTATCGGAGCGCGGGCTTTTTCCGCAGGCGTGAACGGCGTCGATGACGGCCGTTCGCAAGGTTTTTTCGAAACCCGACACGCTGCCGGTGACATCCGTCACAACCGACACCAGCGTATATTCCGCCGCTCCCAGGTCTTCCGGGCGCACGGCGGAAAACTGAAAGGCTCCGCCGTCAATTGCGTGAAACTGCATTCCATTATTTCCATTACTTGCTTCAAATACCGGCATAAGGGGAAAGTGAGTTAACGTGGGTTAAAGTGACTACAGTTGGAAGTGAGTTAAAGTTTAAAGTTAGGATCCCCCCCCCTCAACTTCAGTCACTTTTCACTGTAGTCACTTTAGTCACTGTAACGTACTTTAAACTTTAAAGTTCGTGGTTTTGGTGATTTGCATGCCTTCGGCGATCATGTCCTGGAAGAAATCGTCGGCAAATTGCTCGAATCCGGAAACCGGACTCATGGCATCTTCCAGTAG
This sequence comes from Thermoguttaceae bacterium, assembly GCA_963674475.2. Lineage (GTDB taxonomy): Bacteria > Planctomycetota > Planctomycetia > Pirellulales > Thermoguttaceae > CAXXFQ01. The sequence continues at coordinate 27,658 of CAXXFQ010000010.1, forward strand.
GACGCATTTCTTGACCGTCTCTTCGCCGAAGTTTCTGACAATATCCCGGATCGTATTGGCGACACAGTGAGATGAGGCTTCGCCGCTGAATACAATCACATCCGCCCCTTCAAGCGTCTCGATGAGTTTGGTATTCAGGTGGGTTGTCGGATCTTCAACATCGGGAACATCGGCCTGTACGCCGGAATAATGCTCGGTAAAGATGTTACTGCCCTTCGTATGATAATCTACCATCGCATAGCGGGTCAGCTCCCACTGCCGAAATGCTTCACGCAATGGTTCAACGACATTATGTCCAGGCGTACCTATACGGCAATGAGGCGGCCAGATTGTGAGTTGATAACGTCCGTTTTCCTCCAATTTTGTCACATAATCGACCATACGGTCCAGCAGCGTCCCATACGGCGGGCATGGCATTTTGGGATTGAAGGGCTTCCAGAGCCCTGTTGCTACATCCTCTTTGGAAATCCCTGTAAACGGTGCAGGATGTTCTCCTCTCTCGTTCACCCAGAAGATTGGATGCGCCACATCCAGTTCGTGATGGGTATCAAGGGTGACATGGATGTCGTCGATGTCATAGAGCAGTTTGTCGATGAGTTTTGCCAACCGCTCCGCATCCTTGTCGGCTCCGGGAACGAAAAGCTCACCTTTCGTGGGATGGCAGAAAGAGTTCTGCGGATCGATAATCAAAAATTCAAGTCGGGCTTTGTTGCTTGTCATAATATATCCTCCTGATGGGTGTTTATGTTCTGATCTTTCGTGATTGCTCAGTTTAATTATAAAATAATAAAACAATATCGAAAAATCAAGCGAAAAATACATTTTTTTACATTTCTTGCTATATATCGCCCGCGAGACATGCGAAAAACGCCCAAAGAAAGGCTATACACAAAGATGTCTCAGATATTTTCTCGCAAACCGATTATATTTTCGCGTATTTCGCGTGTTTTGCGGGCAATCTTCAGACTGAATACTGGCAATTCCTCTCTTAAACCATCTTCAGAGAATAGAGTTTTTTCCCGCTGTAACACAGCACGTTCGCGCCGTCCTTGCTCAGCAGCATGTCGCCGCGAACGGCAGGATCGTCGATCTGTTTGACTTTCGAGGTTCCCGGCGCGTTGCTGAAGACCTCAATTGTCGCATGTTCGTCGAGACTGACGGCGATCCCGTTCTCCAGGCTCACGAAATTGATCTGTGGATATTCGATATCCTCGACCACCCGAAGGTCATACTGTTGATATCGCGCATCAAAACGCAGAATGAGACGATGATACAGCCCGTCTTTCACGCCGATCAGCATGCAGACATGGTTCTCGTGCTTGCCGTCCACGATTTTGTAATCGTCCAGCTCAGGAATACGCTGCATCGCACAATAACCCTTGTTAGCTTCCTGATACGGGATCACCAAATAGGATTTTCCCAGCACTGTTTGATAGATCAGCCCATCAAACAGCATTGAAGATTTTGGCATAATCTTCCAAACATTGGCTACCGACGCGATTGGACGTCCGTTCATTTCGTGGATGACGATTTCAGTCAAATCCCCTTGATAAAAGCTGTAAATCCGATTATTGAGCGCCATCGGAGGCCGTTCCGTTTTGAGTTGTAAATCCAACACCGTACCACCCATTTCGGAAATTTCCAGGATGCCGTCTTTTTCCCGTCTGTTCAGCAGCAGCGGCATCGCGCTTTTCGGACTAAACACGACTTCACCGGAGAACTGTCGAAGGCGGTGACAATCGTGATCGATGTGCAGGGCCTCTTTTGTCAGTACGATGTGTTTGCCATGCACGGCTTTATGGCGCAGAATATCCTGATCGTACTTTCGCAGCAGTTTAAACGCAACGTTTCCGCTGCTTTGCACAAACTCCGCCGTCACCTGAACCACTTTCAACAGACCTGCGACGTGTGGCGGCGGGACGCGTTCGCCTTTTTCGAACATGTTTACGAGCCAGTCGTAATAGGCGCTGGGGATGTAGCTGAAATCTCTGGCAGCGGCCGGCACACTGCTTTCCGCATTAAAGATGGAGACATGATCTTTCATGCGTTGCAGCACGTCCCGTTTTTTATAGTTCGGATGGCTGCCGCGAAAGGGATGGATGCCGACAAAGAGCTTGCAGATTACAATCCCGAAACTGTACCAGTCGCTGAGCCGCGAAAAGTGTTTGGCCTGAGGGTCTTGAAACAACACGTTAATGGCCGAGGCCGGAAACGCCGGGGTCTGATAGGAATTGACATCGATGAAATAGGGCAGGCTGTAATCCTGTTGATCCACAAGGTAATTCAGCTCGTTCCCATCCACTACCAGAAATCCGCGATCGTGGATAAATTGGGTGGTTTCCTGCATATTTTCCACCAGTTTCAACAAGAGCTCCGGCGTAATATTGTTGCTGCGCAAGAACACCGTATTAAAAAGGCGGCAAAGTTCGAGTCCATCAACCCGATTCATGCTGAAGCCGATCGCCGTGTTTTGTTTGTCGAGCAAGACATCTCTGGGGCAAATGATGTTCGGACGGTCAAGCCGAGCGAGTTCGGCAATCTTGGCTTCAGGAATCATGCGCGCCGGGTCGAGATAGATTTTGTACGCCAGGTTCCCCTGGGACGTAAATCCGGCCCTCGCCGCCATCCGCCATATAATCACGTTCCTCGGAAAGCTTGACCTTTCCTTTGCCTCTTACAAAAACCGTAAATGTTGCCATAAACTACCTGGAGTATTGGAGTGTTGGAGCTTTGGGCGTCGGCACTCGGCCACACTTCAACATTCCGTGACTCCATCACTCCAAAGGCCCTAATAACATCACCGCCACCGACAGATCGTCTGCGGGATAAATCTCCTGTTTACTGTAATTTTTGAGCAATCGCTTCGTCCTGCGCTGTACAAAATCACCTTTTGCAGTTTTATAGGCCACAAGCTGTCTTAATACTTCTTGGTCCGGGGATTAAGCGATTTTCAGCGATAGAACTCAATGCCGCCACCCCATCGGACAACAGCGCTAGCAGCGTGTACCCTTTTTGAGGAAACACAAAGCTCAAGGGCGCGTCATAGTATAAGTCTTCGCTCTGTTGCCCGGCGCCTGTGACACGATCCAGATGCAGAACATCAGTTCCCTGATGGTTCTGTTGCAGATACAAAGAGTGTCGCTTTTCGTTCACCCAATAACTCAGATAATAGGGCATATTCTCCTGAAAGGAAATTCTCGCATAACTCAACTCGCCGGAACGATCGACAGCTGCGATATAGCCGTCGCCGTAAGCATAGACTTGAATCTCTTCTCCCACGGGAAAAGCCAGCAAGAGGGTGGCATCCAGGCAGGACGTTTTCTAGCTGCAGTAATTCCGCCGCCGTCCGGGCTGTCTGGATAATCGCCATGCCGGTCTTGCTATATGAAGGGAGGGAGACACTTGTGTTACTGTAATAACTCGTGATAAATTTTCCTGGCGCTTATCGCCAGAATCCTGGCTCCCACATCGCTATTGTTCGAGCTGGAACAGCCGTCGCACAGTACGAGAAAGGGGCTCGGCAGCATCCCGCCGATTGCGTAATCCTGGCACACGGCATGCTGCTTTGCCATACTGAAAAAAGAATCGAGATTTTCAACCGCCATATATTTTACTCCATAACTACAGGAATTATACACAAGCTAAGGATTGATCGCCAGCCTTTCAAAGAATCCCTGCTTATGAGAAATCCTTGTAATTTGGCATGTTTTATTTAAATATAATAAAACTTTATAAAAAAGCAAGTAAAATATGCATTTTTTTATGCCGATGCAGATAAATGGAACACAGATGGCGCGGATGACACGGATTGACACAGCC
>CAXXFQ010000011.1:0-4001 GCA_963674475.2 Thermoguttaceae bacterium
ATTTCTGGGGTGGGGCATGGGGGCCGAGGATGGGTGTCGGCTTCGGCCAGAGCAGTTCGAGTCAATTTGACACGCGTTGAGGGTATAAATGAGTCATTTTTACCCTTTCAAATGAAATTGATAAAATTAAAAGATGAATAAAAACCCTAAGCGGCATTTTCTTTCGATTTTTTTTGGATCGGTTTTCCAGTGATATCAAAATTGATTCAAGTCCGGGCCGATTTGCCTGGCCGCGGGGAGAGCGCGCTGGCCCGGTAATTGCCATGGAACACCGGTGGGCGGAGCCGATGCTGGGGCGTTATGACCTGACACGGTGCCGGGAGGGTGCCTTCCGAATCCCGAGCTCCCTCCCGTGCCGCACATGCCCGGTCGTCAAGGAGGTCATGCCATGAAAATCGTACCCGTCTCAGAAGCCGTCGGCATGGTGCTGTGCCATGACGTGACGCGCATCGTCCAGGGCCGGGAAAAGGGGCCCGCCTTCAAGCGGGGCCACGTCATCACCGGTCGCGACGTCGAGCCGCTCCTGGACATGGGCAAGGCCAACGTCTATGTCTACGACCTTGCCGAGGGGCACGTGCACGAAGACGACGCGGCGCTTCGCATCGCGTCGGCGGCCACCGGCCCCGGCCTTCAGCTGACCGCCCCCTCGGAGGGGCGGGTGAACCTGAAGGCCGCCCGGCCCGGGTTGCTGAAGGTCAACCGCGCCGCCCTAAGAGAGATCAACACCCTCGAGGAGGTCGTTTTCGCCACCCTTCACACGAACCTGCCGGTTAATCTCGACCAGGCCGTGGGGGGAACCCGCATCGTTCCTCTGGTGACCCGCGAGGCGACCGTTCGCCGGGTGGAGTCCCTCTGCCGGCAATACGCGCCGGTGATCGAGGTCCGGGCCCTCACACCACTCCGGGTGGGCATCGTCACCACCGGCAGCGAGGTTTTCCACGGCCGGATCGAAGATGCCTTCGGCCCGGTCCTGCGGCAAAAGTTCGCCGAGCTGGGCTGTCCGGTCCTGGGGCAGACCCTGGTTTCCGATGACGCCCCGGCGACGGCCCGGGCCATTCGGGACTGGGTCGGCAGGGGGGCCGAGCTGGTGGCCGTGACCGGGGGGATGTCGGTGGACCCCGACGACCGCACGCCCTCGGCCATCCGGGCCGCCGGCGCGCAGGTGGTTACCTACGGGGCACCGGTTTTGCCGGGGGCCATGTTCATGTTGGCCTACCTGGGGGCGGTGCCGGTCATGGGTCTGCCCGGCTGCGTCATGTACCACCGCACCAGTATTTTCGATCTCGTGGTCCCGCGCATTCTCGCCGGGGACGCCCTCACCCGCGCCGACATCGTCGAGCTGGGCTACGGCGGCTTCTGCGCCGGCTGCGTCTTGTGCCGCTACCCCAATTGCGGATTCGGCAAATGAACCCAAGGTCCATTTAAAGTGCTTTGAACCCGAATACCTAAAGAAGGAGGTCATCGATGATCAAAAAGATGCTCCACATCAACGGGATGCCCAGGACCGTCATCGCGGAGCCGGAGGCGATGCTGGCGGAGGTGCTGCGGGAGCAGCTGAACCTCACCGGTACGAAGATCGGCTGCGGGCAGGGGCAGTGCGGCTGCTGCTCGGTGATCGTCAACGGCAAGGTCGTCCGCTCCTGCATCACCAAGTTCCGACGGGTGGAGGAGGGCGCCATGGTCACCACCATCGAGGGCGTCGGCACCCCCGACAACCTCCACGCTCTCCAGTTGGCCTGGACCGTCCACGGCGGGGCCCAGTGCGGCTTCTGCTCGCCGGGGTTCATCGTCTCGGCCAAGGGCCTTCTGGACGAGAACCAGAGCCCCACGCGCCAGGACGTCCGGGACTGGTTCCAGAAACACCGCAACCTGTGCCGTTGCACGGGCTACAAGCCCCTGGTGGACGCCGTCATGGACGCGGCCAAGGTGGTGCGCGGCGAGATGACGATGAAGGACCTGGCCTTCAAGCTGCCGGAGGACGGCCGTATCTGGGGGTCGACCTATCCCCGCCCCACGGCCGTTGCCAAGGTCACCGGCACGATCGACTACGGCGCCGACCTGGGGGTCAAGATGCCCCCCGGCACCCTCCGGCTGGCCCTGGTCCAGGCCAAGGTGTCGCACGCCAATATCCGTGCCATCGACACCGCCGAAGCGGAGAAGATGCCGGGCGTCTTCAAGGTCGTCACTCACAAGGACGTCAAGGGTAAGAACCGTATCACCGGCCTCATTACCTTCCCCACCAACAAGGGCGACGGCTGGGACCGCCCCATCCTCTGCGATGAAAAGGTCTTCCAGTTCGGCGACGCCATCGCCATCGTGGCCGCCGACACCGAGGCCAACGCCAGGGCCGCGGCCGAGAAGGTCAAGGTGGATCTGGAGGAGCTGCCGGCCTACATGAGCGCCCCGGCCGCCATGGCCGAGGACGCCATCGAGATCCACCCCGGCACCCCCAACGTCTACTACGAGCAGAAGATCGCCAAGGGCGGTGACACCGCTGCCCTGATGCAGTCTGCAGCCCATGTAGTCGAGGGCGATTTCTACCTGCAGCGCCAGCCCCATCTCACCATGGAACCCGACGTCGGCCTCGCCTATTTCGACGCCGAAGACCGCCTGTGCATCCACTCCAAGAGCATCGGGATCTTTCTCCACCACGCCATGATCTGTCCCGGTCTCGGCATCGAGCCGGAAAAGCTGAGGCTCGTCCAGAACCCCACCGGCGGGACTTTCGGCTACAAGTTCAGCCCCACCATGGAAGCGCTGCTGGGTGTGGCGGCCATGGCCACGGGCCGTCCCGTGACCTTGAAATACGACTATTTCCAGCACATCACCTATACCGGCAAGCGCTCGCCCTTTTTCCTCAAGCTCAAGTACGGGGCGGACAAGGACGGCAAGATCCAGGCCATGGAAAGCGACTGGTCCGTGGACCACGGTCCCTACTCGGAGTTCGGCGACCTGCTCACTGTCCGCGGCGCCCAGTTCATCGGCGCGGGCTACGGTATCCCCAACATCCGGGGTCTGGGCCGCACGGTGTGCACCAACCACGCCTGGGGTTCGGCCTTCCGCGCCTACGGCTCCCCCCAGAGCTTCCTGGCTTCCGAGAGCCTCATGGACGAGTTGGCCGAGAAGATGGGCGTGGACCCCCTGGAACTGCGCTACAAGAACGTCTACCGGCCGGGGGACACCACCCCCACCGGCCAGGAGCCGGAGGTCTTCAGCTTCCCGGAGATGTTCGACAAGCTGCGCCCCATCTACCAGGCCGCCCTCAAGAAGGCCAAGGCGGAGTCCACCCCGGATAAAAAGAAGGGGGTCGGGTTGTCTCTGGGCATCTACGGTTGCGGTCTGGACGGCCCCGACGCCTCGGAAATCTCGGTGGAGCTGACGCCCGACGGCGTGGTGCTGGGCTCCTCCTGGGAGGACCACGGCCAGGGGGCGGACATCGGCGCCCTGGGCACCGCCCACGAGGCCCTGCGGCCCCTGGGGCTCAAACCGGACCAGATCGGCCTGGTCATGAACGACACCGCCGAAACTCCCAACAGCGGGCCCTCCGGCGGCAGCCGTCAGCAGGTGGTTACGGGTAACGCCATCAAGAACGGCTGCGAGATGCTGGTCAACGCCATGAAAAAACCCGACGGCACCTTCCGCACCTACGATGAGATGAAGGCCGAGAACATCCCGCTCAAGTACTCCGGCAAGTGGACCGCCAGCATGTGCACCCCTTGCGACGAGAACGCCCAGGGGTCCCCATTCGCGGTTTACATGTACGGGGTCTTCATGGCCGAGGTGACGGTGGACACCCAGACCGGCAAGACCGTGGTGGACAAGTACACGGTCATGGCCGACGTGGGCAAGATCAACAACAAACTCGCGGTGGACGGCCAGATCTACGGCGGGGTCGCCCAGGGCATCGGTCTCGCCCTGACCGAGGACTTCGAGGACCTCAAGAAGCACACGACCCTCGCGGCCTGCGGGATCCCCTACATCAAGGACATTCCCGACGTCAT
>CAXXFQ010000012.1:0-8599 GCA_963674475.2 Thermoguttaceae bacterium
TTATTTCCCCCTAATGTCTTTTTAATCCTTCCTGTCATCTAAAAAATTCAAGGCGGCTCAATTGGCTACAGCGAACTTTTATAAGTCTTCTTTGAACAAGGTGAAAGACTGGAGCCGCAACGCAAGGCCGCGCCTGCTCAAGGCGGTTATCTTAGGGTTGGTTATTGGTTTTATCGGGCTGCTGCTGAGCCCTTTCCAGTTCATGCTCAATCTCGAGGAAAACACGGGGCTGGGCCTGCTGTTCAAGCTAAGGGGGGTCGAGACGCCGTCCGACGAGGTCGTCGTCGTCAGCATTGAGAAGGAGTCTTCCGATGCCCTCGATCTTCCCAACAACCCTGACAAGTGGCCCCGCTCGCTGCATGCGCGGTTGGTCGACAATCTGGTCAAGGAAGGCGCTGCCGCCATCACCTTCGACGTCCATTTCATCGAACCGCGCAACCCGGAAGACGACCAGCTGTTTGCCGCGGCATTGAAAAGGGCCGGCAATGTCATCATCGGCGAGCCCCTCGTCACCCGGGAAGTCGACGCCAATGGAAACGGGGGGGGACGATCCCAGCCGGGCATTCACAGCATCGTCAAAATCGTCAAGCCTATCGATCTCTTCGCCAATGCGGCTGTCGCCACCGCACCGTTTTCGCTGCCGCGCATCCCCTTCAAGGTCAACCAGTACTGGGGATTCCAGACCGGTGCCGGAGATTCCCCGACCCTGCCGGTGGTCACCTTCCAATTGATCACCCTCCCGCTGTACAACCAATTTGTCGGTCTGCTGGCAAACGTCCGGCCCCAGCTAGCAGCCAAGCTGCCGCCGGACAGCGCCACCGCCCTGCAAACCAAAGGCGTCAAGCGGTTGGTCCGGGAGATACGGGGAATTTTTGAAAGTGATTCAACCCTTGCGGAAAACCTGTTGCAGGCTTTGGCCGCACTACCCTTCTCGAATAGCGACCCCCAAAACAGGGAAATGCTCCGCTCTTTCGTCAAGATGTATGCCGCCCCCAACAGCCGCTACATCAACTATTACGGACCGCCGCGCACCATCACGACCATACCCTTCCACCAGGCTATGGAACTAAAAGACGGCCGGGTTGAGGACCGGCAGTACGATCTTAAGGGCAAGGCCGTATTCGTGGGGCTTTCCGAAGCCGTGCTGGCCGACCGCAAGGACAGCTTTTATACGGTGTTTTCCCAGGCCGATGGCATATTTATCAGCGGGGTCGAAATTGCGGCCACGGCTCTGTCCAACATCATCGAAGACACCCCGGTGAAACCGGTCGGCCTGGCGACTCACACGATGATTCTTTTTCTGTGGGGCATCCTCGCCGGCCTCGCCTGTCGGCTGTTTTCGCTTAAAATCGGCGCCCTGAGCATCGCCGGCTTGAGCATTCTGTACCTGGGGGTGGCCGTTCTTCTGTTTAAGACCAACGCCCTCTGGTATCCAATTGTCATCCCCTTGTTTTTTCAGGCGCCGCTGGCTTTTGCCGGCGCCGTCGGCATCGCGTATTCCAGGCTTTTCAAAGAGTTTCTCGTCAAGCTGCGCATGGAAGACGATCTGACCAGTGCCCACGACCTTCAGATGAGCATGCTGCCGGCCAACTGCCCGGAGGTCGAGGGATATCAGATTGCCGCCAGTTCGACCATGGCCATGGAGGTCGGCGGGGATTTCTTCGACTTTTTTATGATCGGAGAAGGCAAGGTGGGGCTCATCATCGGCGACGTGACCGGAAAAAGTGTGTCCGGCGCGCTGATCATGTCTGCTTCCCGGAGTGTATTTCGCATGCTCGCAGAAGAGGAGTTGAGCGTCGGCGAGACGATGATAAGGGCCAATCGGCGGATTAAACAGGATATCAAAAGCGGCATGTTCGTGGCCCTGCTGTACGCCGTGCTTGACACCAAGGATGGGAGCATGGGCCTGTGCAGTGCCGGGCAGACCCAACCGATTTTGTTGTCCGCCAAAACAGCCGAGGCCGTCCTGGTGGAAACGGTGGGCGACACATTCCCCCTGGGAATCCTGGCTGACGTCAACTATGAGGAAACCCCGTTGCAGATGGAACCCGGCGACAAGGTGGTTTTCTATACCGACGGTATCGTGGAAGCCATGAACAAGAAGGAAGAGATGTATGGCTTCGAGCGGCTGCATGAGATCGTAAATGCTTCACACGCCGAAACGGCGGAAGCCCTGATGAATGATATTATAAATGACGTTAGTGATTTCACGGGCGCCGTTCCCCAGCACGACGATCTGACCATTATCGTCGTCAGTGCCGACCCATAAACGCACCCGTACTTCAATAAAACGCGCGATTTTGCCTAACGCTTAAGATCGGCTTATAGCCCATCTGAGGTCCACGCCGTCTGCCTTCTCTTCTTCCAGATCCCGACGGATGGCGTCCTTCGAAACCGGTGGGTTCATGCGGGCCTGAAAGCGGTCCGCAACCAGGCCGGACCCCTGCTGGATCCCTATGGTTTTTTGCGCGTTTAGTTGATTGTAATTTTTGAAAAATGCGGTCGTGGAAAAGCCAGAATTGCGCCTTTTCATAGACCGCCCGGGCGGGCCCCAGTGGCATGGCATATTTCCTGGGCAGTTTGCAAATACAACAATCTGATGTTAGAGGAATAGCGGTCCATATCATCTTTTTTTGCAAAACAGTGGTTGCGGCACCTTCAAGCGCAGAAAGTCTCCCCTTGTTCCGTTAACCGCAAGCCTGTTCTGTTCCACCGCAAGAACCATATTGCCTGCACTGCACGAGAATATTTATGGGCATCTGCTCTGACATGAAAATCGCGACCCTGACCCATCGTGGCCTCGTGCGCGAAGTCAACGAGGACCGACACTACGTTAAATGCCTGGATGAACAGACCATGCTGATGGCCGTGGTGGACGGTATGGGCGGGGGGCCGGCCGGGTCCGCGGCGGCGGAGGCCATGCGCGAGGCCTTGACCGAGTATCCGGTGGCCGCGCCACACCCCGAAAAGGCCTTGTCCGACCTGGTGATCACGGCCAGCGAAGCCATCCTGGCAGATTGCGCAGCGACAACCCATCGCTCGAGGGCATGGGCACCACCGTGACCGCCACCGTCCTGTCCAACGGCACGGCCCACTGGGCGCATGTGGGCGACACCCGCTTTTACGTGTTTCGCCAAGGGCGTCTCATCCAGGTGACCACCGACCAGACCATGGCCCAGTTCCTGGTCGAAGAGGGTCGGATCACTCCGGACGAGGCCCGGACCCATCCTTACGGTCATCTGCTCGACCAATGCGTCGGCTGCCCGGATTGTGAACCCGGTGACCGGGTCGCTGCCCATCGAACCCGGTGATCTCCTCCTGCACACCACAGACGGCCTGCACGACGCCCTGTCCGAGGGTGAGATCACCCAAATTCTGATGTCGTCGCACGCCTCGATCGAAAAAAAGGCGGCGGCACTTATCGACGCTGCGCTGGGTTCCAGCGGAAACGACAACATGACGGTTGTATTGGCCTCGATCTGACGACGGCATCGATTGGCAGATGGGTTGACGCGAAAAGGGACTCATGACGCCGATTGATGCAGCAGACTTTGTTTCGATCATGGACTGTTGACGTCTGATTTCTCTACCATCATGGGCTGCTATACCTGATTTCCCAGCGTTTATCCTCCTTGCCGTCAATGACGATCCTGCGTCAATTCAGACCCGGATGTATCCATCCACGCCGCAGCCATCGCGTAAAACTCGGGCGCCAAACCAAATAAAATTGGAAAGTATGAATGCTTCTTGACAGTTTGAACCTCATTCGAATACAACAACGAAAATTTTTTGGGAGCATCTGCGCAAAACAGGGGGACCGATGGTCGCAAAGGCATTGCCCTGATCGAAGACGGCGACCATCCGGCAGGAACGGGGACGGCTCCATATTTGAACCCAAGGGAGGAATATTTATGCAATTTGTGGATTTTAAAAACACGCACGCTATGCTGATGGCCACCGTCGATCGCCATCGTGATCAACCCGCCTATCGCTGGTTTACGGCACCGGGCCAGACGGAATCGGTCAGCATGGGGGGAATTTTACAACCAGGTGCGCCAGGTGGCCAAAAGCCTGATGGCGCTTGGTGTCGAACCGGGTGACAAGGTCAACATCATCAGCTACTCCTGCTACCGATGGGTCCTGACCGACATGGGTATCATGAGTGCCGGGGCCGCCACGGTCGGCATCTACCAGTCGAACCTCCCCAAGGACTGTCAATACATCATCGATCACTCGGATGCGGTCGTCGTATTTGCCGAAGACAACCAGCAGATGGACAAACTATTACGAAATACGGGCGCAGATTCCCGATGTCCGCAAAGTCATCCTCTTCAGCGGGGATGCGCCGGATGATGACTGGGTGATCAGCTACGAAGATTTTCTGGCACTGGGGCAGGACGTTTCCGACAAGGACTTCGACCAGCGAGCCCAGGCCGCAACCCCCCAGGATCCCGCCGGGATCGTCTACACTTCGGGCACGACCGGCGTTCCCAAGGGCGCTGTGCTGACGCACGACAACATCACCTTCACGGCCCAATCCGTCAAGGGCAGCACCCGAATCGAAGAGGGTGACGAGGTGTTTCTTTTTCTCCCCCTGGCCCACGTCTTTGCCCGCACCTGCGTCTATGCCACCCTGCTCGTGGGGTGTCCGACCACTTTCACCCGCAGCATGGAAACGGTGGTCGAGGACATGCAGTTCACCCGGCCACACTGGTTTGCCAGCGTGCCGCGGATTTATGAAAAGGTCTATTCCAAGGTCATCAGCGGTGCGGAAGCCAAGGGCGGCGCAGCGCTCAAAATTTTCAAGTGGGCTCTGCGATAGTGGGCGGACAGGTCAGCGACCTCAAAATCGCCAAAAAACCGATTCCCGTTGCACTGGGCCTGAAATACGCGCTGGCCAACAAGCTCGTTTTTTCCAAGATCCAGGCCGCACTCGGCGGTCGGGTGCGGTGGTGCATCAGCGGGGCGGGCGCCCCTCAACCAGGATATCGGGCGTTTCTTCCATGCGGCGGGGGTTCTCATTCTCGAGGGCATCGGCATGACCGAGGACACCTCTTTCACCAACCTGAACCGCTACGACAATTATCGCTTCGGCTGGGTCGGGCCAACCCGGACCGGGTGTCGAACAAAAACTGGGGGAAGACGGCGAGGTTATGTTCCGGGGCCGCAATGTCATGAAAGAATATTACAAAATGCCCGAAGAAACCGCGGCCACCATTACGGAAGACGGATGGCTGCTGTCAGGTGACATCGGCGAAATCGACGACCAGAACTTTCTCCGCATTACCGGGCGCAAAAAGGAGCTGATCATCACGGCCGGCGGTAAAAACATTGCACCGGCCGCCATCGAAGGCACCATTGCCACGTCGAAATACATCAACCAGGTATTTGTCATCGGCGACCGGCGCAAGTTTCTATCGGCCCTGGTCACCCTGGATGAAGAAAACGTCAGGGCCTGGGCCGACGACGAGGGCATTTCGTACACCGGCATCGACGACCTGATGGCCAATGAAAAAGTGCAGGCGCTTATCGATGCCGAGGTGGCCGAGAAAAATACCCAGTTCGCCAGTTTCGAATCGATTCAAAAGGTGACCATCGTGCCGGAATTCACGATTGCGAACGGGCTGATTACACCGACGCTCAAAGTGAAAAAGAATGTGGTGGCCGCCCACTACGAAGAGGCCATCAACCAGATGTATCCTGTCGACTAGACGCGCCAGGAAGGATACGATAGACCAAACGCATGGTATGAGGCCGAAAGCGTTCTCCGCGCTTTCGGCCTCATTTTTTTTGAAGCGAACATCCCGTCAGTCCGAACAGGGTCTGCAAGCGCAAAATATGGTATGACCACAATAAGTTTGCAACGCTTGGGGAAAATGGTGGTTTCGCCATGTGCAAACTTTACGCTTACGTTAACGTTATCTGTTGACTTCCTGCCCCTTCCAGGCTAATCTCTCTTCCATCTCATTGATAATACGATAATATCCTGCAATTGACCTGCTGGCAAAGAACCGTATTCAAGGAGGACGACCAGCGCATGCCACAACGCATCGGATTGATCTGTGACAGTACGGCCGATTTTCCCAAGGGTCTTGAAAAAGAGCTCGGTCTGCATATTCTCCCCGTCCATATCGTGGTCGACGGCCAGGATCATCTTCACGGCCAAACCATCAGCAACCGGCAGGTTGTCGAGGCCCTCCGGCAGAAACGGGATGTTTTTACCAAACCGTTTTTCCCGCATGAGTGTGCCGACTATTTTGAAGATCTCCTGGGGAAATATGACCGGGTGGTGTCGTTTCATCTATCCACGGCGCTATCCGGCAACTACAACAGCGCCGTCGCCGCCCTGAACCTGATGTTCGAAGACGAAGCCCGGCGCATCAAGGTCATGGATCTGCGCGGGGTCAGCGTCAGCCTGGGATTGGTGGTCAAAAAAGCCGTGGAACTGCTCCGCGAGGACGACGACCTGGATTCCCTGGACGCACGGCTCGAGCCCTATCTCAGAGGCCTTTTCATGGGATTTACGGTGGAGGATCTGGCTTGGCTCAAAAAAGGCGGCCGCGTCAGCGCGTTTGCTGCTTTCGTGGGGGGCATGCTGGACATCAAACCCATCATCCGGCTCGAAAACGCCGAACTGATCCCCAAAGACCGCATGCGGGGTAAAAAACCGGCCTTGAAACGCCTGGTGGATATGGCCGAAAGCCAGTACCGCAAACTGGACGGCAACTGCGATATCTGGGTGGCCTACAATGACAATCTGGACGAGGCCATGGTGACCCGCGATCACCTCGCGGATCGCCTGGCGCGGAAGGCGGACGAAATCTATCTGGCCGAAGTGGGCGCCACGATTTCCGTTCACACCGGCCCCGGGGCGGTCTGCATCGCCATGTCACCCAAGGTAATGCATTACCCGAATATCGCCTGATGCCTTTGGCGGTTTTCGTAAAACGTGCGCTCCGCCAACGGTGGATAAATATCGGCGTTACGCGAATCCCTCCTCACTGCGGCGTAAAGCATGTACGCCTCGTTCCTCAAGATGCGCGAGCCTTGATCCCGAACGTTTTACGAAACCGCCTGGAAAGTAATGGCTTAGCGATCAGCTCGCCTCAAACGTGAAAGAGCGGTTGGGCATGCATGCCCAACCGCTCTTAATGTTCATCTTATCGATTGTCAGGCGCTGCAGCCGTTGTGACATTGAGCATATTTCAAACGACAAACCGATTCGTGTTCCCTGCTGCGCATACAATCGTTGAAGCCCGTCTCGCATTTTATACTGCAGGCATTTTTACTGGATTTCTCGTTCATGAGAACCCCGCTTTCCTGCGCTCTCCAATTGGCGCACAGATGACATGGTTGACGCGGACCGAATAAAAATGAGGACCGCTATACGTCATTAGCCTAATCATCCGTCAGGTCCGGTGCAAGCGGAAGCGTCCCTTCATTTCCCCTATCGAATTCTCACAAGAACAGCGTTACGCCGCATTGCTATCAGCGATCAAACACGATTCCCGACGTGTTTGCCGAAATATCCGTTTCCGTAGGAAACGGATCAGTCCTGCTTGCGGCTAAAGTAAAGATTGACCGCGGCCGCCAGCGACGTCCCGACGATGAGCATAAAGGAGATGGCGTTGATGACAGGCGTACTCCCGTCACGCACCTGGAGGTAAAGATTGATCGGCAGGGTTGTATCCGAACTCACAAGAAAAAGCGTGGTGTTGAAATTCTCGAAGGACATCAGGAAGGCCACCGCCGCGGCGCCGGCAATGGCCGGGCGCAGAAATTTCAGGGTGATGTGCCAGATGACTTCGAAGCGGTTGGCGCCCAGGTTCAAGGCGGCCTCTTCCAGGGTGCGGTCGAACTTGCGCAGCCGGGCCGACACCACCAGGGTCACCAGGGTGGCGATAAAGGAAAACTGGCCCAATACCACCAGCCAGAATCCCGGCCGGAACAGGGGCACGTCAATGCCCCACGTCGTCTCGAAAAACATCCCCAGGGTGTTGGAAAACAGCAGAATAGAGATCCCCAGGATCACCCCCGGAATGACCAGCGGTGACAGCATCAGGAAATAGAGCGCCGACTTAAAAGGAAACTCCTCCTGCTCGAAGAGAAAGGCGGCGCAGGTCCCAACCGTGACCGAAAGCAGCGTGACAAAAAAGGCTGTTTGAGTACTCACCCAGATGCTCTCCAAATTCATGCGGTCGTGGAAAAGCCCCACGCGCTGGGGCAGATCCCCAGTGAACCATTCCAGGGTAAAGCCATTCCAGGGCAAGTACGGGAATTGGGAATCGTTAAAAGCCAACACGCAGGTAACCAGGAGGGGCGCAAAAAGAAAGGCAAAATACAGCCCCATATAAAACTTGTAGCTGTAGAGATAACGCCGGCTGTTGGGCAACGATCGGATCATTGGACCACCCGGCTCAGTTTCTGTCGGGTGAGCTTCAGGCCGGCCCAGATCACCAGGGAGGACAGGACCAGGAGTAAAAACCCGAAGGCTGACCCCTGGTTCCAGTTAAAGCTGGCAATAAACTGATTATAGATCTGCTCGGTAAACCATAATGCATTTTTACCGCCGATCATATTGGGTGTCAGATAATTGCCC
>CAXXFQ010000013.1:0-9768 GCA_963674475.2 Thermoguttaceae bacterium
CTGTGGTGGCCAAGCTGGTCCCGGATATAGGGGAGAGACTCGTTGGCCTGAATCAAAAGGCTGGCGAAGGTATGCCTGAGGTCGTGAATGCGGACCTGACGCAGCCCGGCCTTCTCTAGCGCCTTTTTGAATATCCGGTTCCGCCAGTTGTTCACATCCAAGGGCCTACCCGCTTCGTTGATAAAAACCCATTCCGGTATCTGGCCCCACCCTTTTTTTAACGCCTCTTCTTTTCGTTTCAGTTTGAGTTTCTTCAACACCTCGGTCAGCTGCCTGGACATGTCCACGCGCCGGGCCTTGCCGCTCTTTGGTGAAACGGTTTCTCCACGTGATATGGTCCGTCGCACGGATATGAACCGGCCCTTGAAATCAATATCTCCCCACTGGAGTCCAAGAACTTCCCCGAGCCGCATGCCCGTTCGGGCCAGGGTCAAGGCCAGGGGGTAATGGGCCGGATACTCCGTCTGAAACGTCTCCAGCAGGCCAGCCAGTTCTTCTCGCGTCAATGGGTCGATCTCTTCGTTGATTTCTTTTTTACGGTAAAGTTTGCCCAATCTGTGGGCCGGGTTGGCCTGAATCACCTCGTCGTCCACCGCCAGGTTCAGGACGCCGGAGATCACGCTTTTCATGTGTCCGACCGTACTGGTAGCCAGGCCGGAGCCGGCTTTACCCATGAGGAACTTCTTGATCGTCAGCCGGTTGATCTCGTTGACAGGCAGCTTGCCAAATACTTTCGATACGTGGCTTTTCAGTAGCCCGCGATAATCCGCCTCTGTAGACGGCTTACAAGTGGCCGGAACCGTCACGCTCATCCATATTTTTGCATAATCCCCGAACGTGGCGACCGTCTCCGGCGGACCTTCCAGCATCCCGAAATCGCCCAGGGTCATCTTGGCCTCGATCTTCTTGGCCACCTCCAGGGCCGCTTTTTCTGTCCCGATTCGTTTTGATTTCCGCCGGCCGTCGTGGTTGATGAAAACCCACCAGACGCCGGACCCGGGCGGCTTCTCTCTTACTCTTACTCCCATAGTCCTCCTTTCCTTTGGCCGCTAGCCGGTTTTTCCGCTTATTAGGCGGCAGCCCGAGATGTGCCTAGGGGTAACCACAACCCCTCCGGGTCTCACGACGTCCGGGCATCTCTGAGGCATCGTTGTGGTGAAAAAGCAATGTGTGGCCATTAGGTTAATTTTGACATGCCTATTACCGCCGATTCGAAGGACGAAATCAAGGGTTAATTCCATATACCTACGGAGGTCCGGCAAAGCACCGGGGCAGGGCAAAAATGGTTGATATTTCGGCCCGCGGCCATCCCCGAATAAATGCGGATACCGGCCGTCGTCGGCTTCATCATGAATCCTCGCCGCCGGAATCGCCGCCCTGGTTTAGGACCTGGTCGATGGTCTGACGAATTCCATCCCGATCTATCATGCTCACCGCCGATCTCGTCGACAGGGCTACAGGACCGCTGTCCCTGCCCTCCAGCGCGTGTTTGACAGCCGGAAAGGCGCCCCGGAGTTTCAGGGCGAGTTCGACGTAATGAAGCCGGGTCTTAAGGTCGGGCATTTTTTTGGAATATTTCCATGTTCGCCGTCCCTCGGTGGAAGGGGCATACCGCGCTTCTTGTCGTTGCCCGTCCAAACCCTCGCGGATTCTAAACGCCAAAAGGGTATCGGTAATGCCAACCGCCAGCATCGCGGCCTCCATTGGGTTGGTGAGGGCGGCTTCTATCTCTGAGGCCGTTATCGGCCCCGTTGGTTTTTTGACGACTTCGGACATAACGTGTTGATCGTAAAGGTGGTTCAGGTCGCTTCTATAGGGATGTGCATCAGGGCGGTTCCCTGGAGACCATTTCCAAAATTTTTCAACGTTTGGTTTTTCATGGCATTTCACCTCGCTGGCCTTTTTTCATGATCCACAGCATGAGTAAAAATTTAAAGCTCCTCACCCTGCGCGTCGGGGGTCTACCCCTGAGTTCATACCATATAACGCCTAATGCGGCCCATTCCAGACGATAGCGGAGCGCTTTCTTTTTGCTCCATTTCAGAAAGGCGCTGATCTCGCCCCACCCCTCCAGGATGTCGCTGGGTAAACTATGCTTTTCTGATGAACTATTTTTTCTTCTTTTTTTCTCTGCAGTCGGGATGTTTGCATATTGCATTTGTGCAGCCTCTTTTAAAATTTAATGTCATTTTAACATGTTACGCTGGGGAGGTCTGGCAGACCGCTCCAGACCGCTCCCAGACCGCATGTTTTTGTAATGATTTCAAACAATAAACCGCCCAGACCGCTTTTTACGTGAAAGCCCCCCCCTCTATATATGCACACGCATATACATACACCGATAGCATTAAACCGTTTCTGTTTCCTTAAAGGGGGGGTATATACTTTTAGCGGTCGGAGCGGTTTACACTTTGATTTTATTAAATATAGTGAGGTCTGAATGAGGTCTGGAAGCGGTCTGGCAGACCGCTGTTGTCTATTAAAAGTAAAATTATTTTTCTTTATAAGCAAAATTTGGCGTTTCCTTTAAAAAGCTAACGTGTCAATCGGGCTGATCCCGAACCCGGACAGGTCGAGGCCCGCTTCGAGCATTTTGTTGATGTCGAGGGTCCAGACCTTGGTTGAGCGCTCACTGAAAGCCTTGTCATCAACGAACATATCCACGCCGCTTTTTCCTAAAAAATATTCCGTCTGGTGTAACCTTTTTTGGAACGATAACTCGTCCAGCATATCACGGTCATATTCGTATTCTCTGGCCCACTTTTTAAACTTCGGATACAAGGTTTTGAGCCTCAAATATAGCTTTGATCCGGTGTCATCAAGGCGGTAATCCTGCTTCTCAACTATTTTGTATGGAAGATTTCTCATGAGGGCAAAAGATGACATGGCTTCGATGATATTATCCACGTCGTTTTTTTGTTGCGTTCCATCTCCAAAAACTGCGGACTTTTGCGCTTCAATAAAACTCCAGATATATGGCTCCGGATTGAAATATGCGCCCTTTTCCGCCAGAAACTTGGCCCAAATTTGCAGCCCCAACCCGAGCGTGGCCGTGTTTGCCCTGGGCCGGTCGGACAACTCGCCGTCCAGGGCCAAAAACTCCCGGCTCCACACGTCCCTGATCTCGGCGTCGGTGATTTTTAGGCAGAACAGGATATACTCCAGCCCGATGGACGCCAGCGGCAGGGTGATCAGCCGATCAATGTCCCGGCCGCGCCGCCCGGCCTTGGTGAAGCTGGCTTCAATGATCCGGTCCACCAGAGCCGACTCCGAGGCCGTGGTCTGCTCCCCGATCAGGGCCACCGGAGCGGTATAGCTGTATCGCCGGGTCCCGAGCCCGTCAACCGACGTCCCGCGCTCCCCGACAGCCGCGCCATACACCGAGCGAAGAAAATTTGAGGTTTCATTGACGGCCCGCTGCTTCATTTTTGACGGCTTGTATTCGTCGAAAACCTGGGGAATGAGGTTGGTCGCGTCGGCGGACAGCATCAGGGTGAATTTGGTCATCTCATCGATCTTGCGCGGGGCCTCCTCCTGGCCGTAGAAAGGCAGGATGAGGGCTTCGGCCGTTTTGGTTTTTCCGGCCCCGCGCTCCCCCCATATCAAAAGGATTGGAAACTGCTGGTTGAGGCTCGGCACGGCCACGCGGAGCCGGGCGCGGAACGGGCAGGCCGTCATGAAGCCGATCACGGCTCCGACCACGTCCGGGGCGTTGAATTCGCCCATGGCCTCGGCTGCGGATTCGTATGTCTCCCGCGGTAGGTCAACCCTGTCGCCCAGGTTGAGCTTTATCGGAACGGAGGACTCATTATAATAAATCAGGTCGCTGATCTCCTCTCCCGACGCCGTAATTGACTTGTCCGACCCGACCAACACCCACCCCTTGTCTTTATGTTGATGAAATCCTATCTTTTTCTCGGCCCGGCATTTTGGACAGGATTGCGCGGCCAAAAAAGCCTTTAAGTGCTGCAGGTCGTCGTCGTTGCCGGTGAAAGCGGCCCCCAGGTCGCCCAGGCGGCGTTTGAATAAGAGACGGCTGGCCCAGTGCTGCGGCTGGAATGTGGCCGAATACAGGAACCCGTCACCGGCTACGCGGGCCTCCAGTATCTCATAATCTTCAGTGATGATCCGCCGCAGGGGCTCCAAAGTGAAGTTCGACATGGTCGTCGGCAGGTTCTTGACGTTTTTAAAGTAGCAGCCGCCGTCCTCCCATATCCGCACAAAGCGGTCCTCCGGGTCCGGCCCCGGCGGCTGCGCTGGCGACAGGGCCAGGAGGTCGGCCGGTTCGGCTTCATCGATGGCCTTGCGGAGCGCGGCCGCCCAATCGTCCGGCCTGCGGCGGGCGAGGTCCGAAATGTCATTGTCGCCGCCTTCCCCGGACACCAGCCCGGCGTCTTTGAGGTCGATGATCTTCATGGAGGCGACGACCGGGGCCAGGGTGCGGGAGGTCTTGCCGGTGCCGACCAGCCCGCCGTCGTCGGCGTCGTAGCACAGGACGACGTGACGCTCCCGGAATAGCTCCCTCCACTCCGATTTGAACGAATCCGCCCCGTTGGTGTGGGTGATGGCGTTAAAGCCGCCCTGGAGCAAAATCAGGCGGTCGAACTCCCCCTCGCAGATCAGAACCGGCTCGTCCATGGGGTAGGATGGGAGTTCGTTGAGCCCGTAAAGCATCGACTCGCCGTAGCCCCGCCCCCAGGAGATCATTTTATATTCATCGGTGGATGAATACATGCGGATATTCCGGCAAGCCCCCTCCTCATCGAAGATCGGGATTGTTATTCGGCTGCGCTTTTCATGGTATCCGAGCCGGTGCTTGATTATTATTTCTTCGGTGAGCCCCCGGAGTTGCTTGAGCCGGTCCAGTAGGTCCGGGGTGTTGATCAGCTTCTTGTGGCAGGAATCGACGATATCTATGGAAATCGGCGTCTTTTTGGGGGCGGTCCCCCGTTGGGCTTTTTGGGATTTTTTGCCCGATTTGGCCGGTTTTGGCTGTTTTTTCCCGATTTCAATACCGCACTTCCCGGCGAGGTCGTTCAGCGCGGCCTTGAAATCCATGTTGTTGGCCCGCTGGTGAAAAGTGAAGATATCGCCGGACGCCCCGCAGCCCTTACAGTTCCACAGGCCGGGAGCCTCCAGCGACACCGAGAAGCTGTTTTTGGTGTCCCCGTGGAATGGGCAGATGCCCAGGGCCTGCCCGCCCCCGACCGGCTTCAGGCCCTCCACGGCGGACTGATAGTAGTCGGCGTAACGTATCGCTGACAACACCTGGGATTTTAGGTCGTTTTTTTCCAAGATTGCCCCCGGTCAAAGGTCCCGAATGAGGTCGTCAACGATCTTGTCTATGTCTTTTCCGGTCATGTCCGCTAGGTGGGTCTCGATGAACTCATCCAGCCATTCCCGCTTGATTAAAAGGACTCCTCCGACCTTGGAGGCCCGCAAGCCCTTTTTTAACCAGTCGCGGCCAGTACGTTCACAGATCCCGCAGTATTCCGGGAAATCCCGTAGGCGTAACCACCCCTTCATTGCCCGTCCTCCTCAAAGCACTCCTCTGGTGTCAACCCAACCACGCGGCCCACAGCAATCACACGGGAATCATTCTTATGCGGTTTATCTATGCGTCTAAGGAGCCTGGACAGTGTTGAATAATGCAAACCCGCGGCCTGTGCGATTTCATAGCATCGCATCGTTGGATGGGCTTTGACCGTCACTCTAAATTTTTCGCTGATCACCGATGGATTCTCCAAAAAAAATTTTGGTCCTTACTGGTATAGTTGGACAAAACCTGTCCAATTTGGACAAAGGGTGTCCATTGGTGAAAAAAAAATTAGAATTTGGGATTTTTTTTTGGGCTATTCGGTAACCCAGCTAATGGGTTCCCCAGGATCGTATTTATGGGAATCGCTATGGGCGGGTCCTATTGCATCCTTGAAGTGGCGCCAAATATTTTGATCATATTTTGCTAACTCAGTGAGGGCGCGTTTCTTCTGTTTGCCTATTCGGTCCTTAACTTTATCGAGTTCTGTGCGAAATTTTTTTAACCTTCCACCGGCTAACGTGAATTTTTTAATGTAGTGATCCAATTTCTCCTTTTCTGAAAGGAGCTTTTCCACTTGACCCCCCCCCCCCCCCCCCCCCGTGTCGTTTCGCTCATTAGCCTTGTCCAGGTCATGATCAATGTCCGATAGCCTTTTTCGATATTCATTAATGGCCGGTCTATCCAATATTTCCTGTCTGGCTTCGAAAGGGTCGCTATCATAACTCAGGGAATCGTCTCTTTGCTTGTTTGAGGTAAGCCCGTCATGATCAGGCTTATAGATGACATCCAACAGTTCCCTGTTTGAAAATATTTGTTTAGGATGGCTCACCAGGTGATGCAGGATAGAAAAACCTTTACTTTTTAAGCCAGTTAGCGTTCTTCCCTGAAAGGTGATCGTCCAGGTCGGGCCTTCCATTTTAAATACGTTTTCGGGCGGATCGAGGCGTCTTTTTTCATGCCTCAATACCTTGTCCATTTCAAAATAGAAATTCCCGATATTGTCCAGTAGGTCATCTATATGAATAAAAAACAGTTTCGGGTCATCGATATTGTTTTCGGTTATCTGGCCGTCTTTTACTTTTAGTTCTATCGGCACATCCTTTTCGTCAAGAATAAAAGGTGCGGCCGCTCTGGCGTATTGGTCTATCTGTGTCTCGGACGAATAGAGTTTATTGACCTTATCAATATCCCCTAATTTTAGTATGTGGCGGGCAATGATATCGTAATCGCTGTTTGTAAGATCAGGACTCGGCACTTCGTTTTGCCCTCGCGCCGCCGCCATCCTTCTAACCTCCATTTGGCGAAACAAAATTTCGTCTTCAGTGCCGGGCTGAGGATCAACAACCACGACTCGCCGCTCACCATCGGCGTACGCGGTTACTTGGCCCTCACGGATTAGCTCCACCAGTCTGTCTTGCGTGATGATGCCTGACTTTTTATCGATGAGCTGTTCGCCGTAAACGAATTCGGTCATGTTGCCTGTCAATCCATTGATTTTTCTGGACTGCTCCTGATGAGTATAATTGATTGCCGGGACGTTGTCTGTTCGGCTTGCGGTACAATCCCGATCCCTTGTTTTTACGATTTTAAATGAGTCTGCGGATCAATGTCAATGGATATAAACAATATTTTTATATAGTTGGCTGATGTCTTTTTCGTGCTACCCGGCATCGACGCCAGGGGAACTATCAGCTTGCTTTGAAAACGTACTTTGTCCGGATCTGACAATGCCTTATGATATGCTACCGTCGCACAGAGGGAGGGTCGATGCTCGTCATTGAAGCCTTGGTGGCCAAGCCAACCTTACGAATTAACGCTATTTAAATGGTATGTTGACGGCCATCCGCCGGTTTGCTAAGGTGGCTGAGGGGTTGCCCAAAGGACAGGATGGCGTCTGTCCGGTGGCAATGGGGCATTGGAAACTCTAACAATTTACCATCATAAAAACAGGGGAGCACGGTTTATGCCCATGTTTGAACCCGGGACTCGGGTAAGAGTCCGGCAGGATCCCGGGCGGGTCGGTGTGATTACCGGCCAAACCATGCAGGTCGGGGGGGGAACGTATTGGCAGGTGGTTTTTCCCGATGGGGCTCAATACATGAGTGAGAATCAGCTTGAATGTGTTGAGGCGAACGACCCATTGGATCTGGTCGCCCAGGGGAGATTCGGGCGAAGCGGTGACCTGCGGCGGAACCTGACCCACATCAGGCTGACCGGCCGGCTGGCCAATCTGATCTACAGCATGGATACGACCAACACCGATTTCTATGCCTATCAGTTCAAACCTCTGCTGAAGTTCCTGAATTCTCCCACCAACGGTCTTCTGATCGCCGATGAAGTCGGCCTGGGTAAAACGATCGAGGCCGGCCTGATCTGGACGGAACTGCGCAGCCGCATTGATGCCAAGCGGCTCATGATCATTTGCCCGGCCATGCTCAGGGAAAAGTGGAAAATGGAGCTTGGGGAACGCTTCGGCATCAAAGCGGACATTCTAAATGCCACTGAATTCCACAACACCCTCCAGGAAGCGATACAGTTCGGACCGCACTACGATTTTTCAGTCATCGCCAGCCTGCAGGGCCTGAGGCCCGGGAGAGGCTGGCGCGAAACACCCCAAGAAGAACGACGTACTAACACCGACCACTTGGCCACATTGTTGGAAGAGTATGCCCACCAGGAGCCCTTGATCGACCTGCTGGTGATCGAGGAAGCGCATTACATGCGGAACCGGGAGACCTCTTCGGCGGACCTAGGGCGGTTGCTGAGGGACGTTTCCTCCCATGTCATCATGCTTTCGGCCACGCCGATCCACATCCGAAACACGGACCTCTATCAACTGCTGAACCTGGCCGACGAGGGGACGTTCAATCAGCAGGCGGTTTTTTCATCCATACTGGAGGCGAACGCCCCGCTGGTCAGGGCGCGGGAGGTGGTCACTTCGAACCACCCGAATCTCGCCGCCCTGGAAGAACAATTGCGATCAGCCCTGGCGCACCCCTATTTGCAGGACAACAGGCAACTGCGGGCCCTGCTGGCGGACCTGCCCACGGAAGACCAGCTCTCGGACCGTGAATACCGGAGCGGACTGGCCTATCGGCTCGAAACCATGAATCTCCTGGGGCACGTCATCTCCAGAACGCGAAAACGTGAAGTGACGGAATGGCATGTGATTCGGCAGGCCGTTCCCGAGAGGGTTGAGCTGACCCCGGTGGAACGCGAGTTTTATGATGCGGTCACCGAACTGGTCAGGGAGTTCTGTGCGGCCCGCGGGGGGCCGGAAGGATTCCTACTGGTCATGCCCCAGCGTCAGATCGCGAGTTCCATGCCCGCGGCCCTCCAGGAATGGCAGGAAAGGAGCGAAAGGCTTGCCTCTCAACTGTATGAGGACCTGGGGATCGATGCGGGCGAAGACCAGGACATGGGCCCCGTAACCCGGGAACTCATAGAGCGGGCCTATGAGTTAAGCGACCTTGATACTTTATGGCAAAATGACACCAAACTGAAGCGGCTCATTCAGATCCTGACGGGCATCCTGCGGGATAACCCGCGGGAGAAAATCGTCCTGTTCTCCTATTTCCGAGCGACCTTGAGATATCTGAAAACCCGGCTCACCGAGGCGGGCATATCGGCCACAGTGCTGATGGGCGGGGCGGAATTCAATCGGTACGAAATTTTGGATGAGTTCAGAAGCCCGCAAGGCCCGAACGTACTGCTGAGTTCGGAGGTGGCCAGCGAAGGTATCGATCTCCAGTTCAGCCGGTTCCTGATCAACTACGATCTGCCCTGGAATCCCATGAAGGTGGAACAAAGAATTGGCCGTATCGACCGACTGGGACAGCCGGCGGAGCAGATATTCATCTGGAACCTGCTGGCCAAGGACACGATCGACGACCGGATCTACACCAGGCTCTATGAACGTCTGGAAATTTTTGAGCGAACATTGGGCGGGCTGGAAAGCATTCTGGGAGATGAAATCCAAAAACTGACCATGGATCTGCTGCGCCGGCCCCTGACCCCCGGAACAGGAAGAGGCCAGAATCGAACAAACCGCCCAGGCGCTGGTCAATAAACGGAAACAGGAGATGCAGCTTGAGGACGAAGCCGGCAACCTGATGGCCCATGGCGACTACATTTTGAATCAGGTGAGGGCGGCCCGGGAACTGAACCGCACGATCAACGAACAGGATCTCTGGAAATATACCTACGATTTTTTCCAGAAACATTACGAA
>CAXXFQ010000014.1:0-19885 GCA_963674475.2 Thermoguttaceae bacterium
ACCGCGAGCGGGCTGACCGCGTCGAGCCGGGCCGCCGCCGGCAACAGCCGGGTCCGGACGCGTTGCACGGTCGCCGTGCCCGCTTGCGCCAACCGTTGTCGAAGCGACTGCGCACGGGCGCGCACCTGACCCATTTGCCGTCGCGGCGATAGCAGAATCAACGACCGCGAAAGCCCGTCGAGCCGGGTACGCGCGCCTCGGGCGCGGTCCGTCAGACGCGTTTCCAGGCGCATGCGCAGTTCGTCCACCCGTTGCCGACGCTGTCGGGCTAATTCATCGGGCCGGCGGAACATATAGCTCGATCGCGCCAAGGCCAATCGGTTCCGAAACGAAGCCACATGGTGTCCCATGCTCCGCCCGAGCCGTCCGGAAAGCGCGCGAATCGCGCTCAACAGCGTTTCCCGTTCGCGGACAACCAATTCAGCGGCTGCCGACGGCGTGGGCGCCCGTACGTCCGCCGCGAAATCCGTTAAGGCGAAATCAATCTCGTGGCCCACGGCTGAGATAATCGGCGTTTCAGCTTCATGCACCGCGCGGACAACAATCTCCTCGTTAAAGGGCCAGAGGTCTTCGAGTGATCCGCCGCCCCGGCCAATAATGATGACGTCCATGCCACGCGCGTTCAGGACCCGGATCCCTTCGACCAGTTCCTCGGCGGCCTCCTCGCCCTGGACGCGCGCCGGGTACAGCACAATGTGTACGTTTGCGAAGCGTCGTTCGATGACGTTCAGGATGTCCCGAATCGCCGCGCCCGTGGGTGATGTCACTATCCCGATGCGTCGCGGCAGCATGGGCAAGGGCTTCTTGTGCTCTTCGTCGAAGAGCCCTTCCTCTTCGAGCTTCTTCTTCAGCTTATCGAAGGCAAGTTGCAGCGCACCGACGCCCTTCGGGTGCATCTCCTCAGCAACGATCTGGTAGTTGCCGCGCTTCTCATAAACCGTCACCAGTCCGTGAACGATGACCTCAAGCCCGCTTTCCGGCCCGAACTGGAGTTTCATCAACCGGCCGCGGAACATCACCACGTCCACCTGGCTGTCGGCGTCTTTCAACGTAAAATAGGCGTGGCCCGCCGGCGACACGCGCCAGTTCGACACCTCGCCCGCCACCCAGACGTAGCTCATCTCGGTCTCGAGCAGCGTCTTCACGCGCCGCGTGAGCTGGCTTACCGACAGAATCTGGGGTTTCTCCACAGAAGGCATAGCGCGTATTGTATCGAATTCCCGCCTGTCTGAAAAGCCGCGCCCTTGCACGAAGGCTGAATGCCGCCTCAGCAGCGCGGGTCACCCACCCGTGGCCTCTCCCCGCAGCGCATCGAGCACCGCCTGGAAATCCGGGGGCGGGGGCGTGGTGAATAAAAGGGCCTTGCCGGTGACGGGATGTTTCAGGCCCAGCCGCTCGGCGTGCAGGGCCTGGCCCTCAAGGGCGCGGAGCGCGGCCCGCGCGGGTTCCGAGACCGCCCAGTGCGAGAAATCCGTGACGCCGTACACGGGATCCCCGAGCACGGGCCGGCCCACAAACCGCAGGTGAACGCGAATCTGGTGGGTGCGGCCGGTCTCGAGCTGCAACGCCAACAAACTCGCCGTGCCCAATCGCTCCAGTACCTCGAATCGCGTCATCGCCTCCCGGCTCCGAACACCGGTGATGGACATACGGGCCCGGTCGGCCGTGCTGCGTCCGATGGCGGCATTGATCCGCCCCGTGTTTTCCTCAAACTCACCCCGCACCAGGGCGATATAGCGCCGGTCGAAGGCGTGATCACGAACCTGCCGCGACAGCCCCGCGAACGCTTTCGGCGTCTTGGCCACCACCATCAGGCCCGACGTGAACCGGTCCAGACGATGGACGATGCCCGGACGCACCGGGTCCAGCCCTGTTCCCTGGAAATCCGGGCACCGGTGCAGCAACCCGTGTACAAGGGTGCCCGTGTAGTGCCCCGGCGCGGGTGTGAACGACCAACCCCGAGGGCTTGTTCACGATCACCAGATCGGTATCTTCATACGCGATGTCAAAATCGACCGGCTCCGGAACCAGATCAATCGACGGCGGCGGCGGAATGGCCGCAATCACCTCGTCGCCCTCACTCATGCCCCGCGCCGGACGCTTGCACACCGCGCCGTTGACCGTCACCCGGCCGTCCTTCACGATCTTCTTCACGAAGGACCGCGATGCGTCTTCAATGCGCTCGGCCAAGAACACGTCCAGCCGCATCCCCGCGAATTCTTCGGCCACCGTGTCGTCAAAACTGGTTTCTGTTGTCATGAATCTCATTCTACGGTTCGTGCCGGCGCCAACTAGAGGCGTCCTCGGCCCCGCAACAAGCTTATCACACTCGGCGCATACGCCTTCGTTCGCCCTCTATCGCCGGATGACTTTGCAGTGGCGCGCCCAACGGGCTCAGCCGACGGGTCCCGGCCCAAACGACTCTGACCCGGGGGGGGATGCACACGTGGCTGAGCCCATTCTGCGCTACGACGGGCACTTCACGCGCGCCACCATTCGCCACCCGGCGGTCCGGGTTCGCACGAGTGCATCACCGGTCCGAATCTGGCACAATGGGGGCTCCGAGCGCGGCGACAAAGCCGCGAGAAATAGGCTTACAGGCTAACGACTCGAAGGAGCGCTTCATGGATAGGCGAACATTTCTCAGCGTGAGCGGGGGCCTCGGATTAGCGCTGGGCGCGACCCGCGCGGGCGCGGCCGGCGATCCCGCGCCGAAGTATCAGCAGCAACAAAGCCCTTGGCCGCTATGCCTCAACACCAGCACGATCCGGCCCGCGTCCCTGGAAGACAAGGTCCGCGTCGCCGCCGAGACGGGCTACGACGCCATCGAGCCCTGGATGAAAGAGCTTCGCGAGTATGAAGCCGCCGGCGGGAACTTGGCGGATCTGGGCCAATCCATCCGCGACCAAGGCCTGTTCGTCGCCAACGTGATCGGATTGTGGTCGTGCATGCCCGCAACGCAGGAAGCCTTCGACGCCTCGCTCGAACAAACCCGTGAACACATGCGGCTTGCGGCCGCGGTCGGCTCGCCCTACGCCGCGGCCATCCCGACGCCGGACCGTGCCGATTTCGACCTCCAATGGGGCGCGGCGTGTTACCGGCGCCTGCTCGAGATCGGCCGGAGCGAGTTCAATATCATTCCGGCCATCGAGTTTGTGGGTTTCCTGAAAGGCGTACACCGGCTGGGCCAAGCCGCCGCTATCGCCATCGACGCCGACCACCCCGACGCATGCATCGTCGCGGACACGTTCCACCTGTTTCGCGGCGGCTCCGGGTTTGGCGGCGCTAAGCTGCTTGGCGGCAAGGCCTTCGCGAACTTCCATTGGAACGACGTGCCGGGCGACGTACCCCGCGAGGAGCAGGGCGATGCGCACCGGATCTACCCCGGCGACGGCATCCTTCCATTAAAGCCGCTGCTGAGCGACCTGCGCGCCATCGGCTATACCGGGCCCCTCTCGCTGGAGCTGTTCAATCCGGAGCACTACAAACAGGACCCGAAGGTGGTTGCCGAAACGGGCAAGCGCAAGATGCTCGAGGGGATAGCCGGGGCCGCATGAAGCGGCGATCAGGGCCTATGCGCAGATCGAGGTCAGACGAAGGGGGAATGATTCGTGTCCGTTGAGGAATCCGGATGGGTGCGTTGGGGGCGGCGACTCTTGCGCGTGGCCGTTCCGCTCGTGGTCCTGTGCGTTGCGGTCGCGCCGCGGGCCTACCGGCTCGACGAAGAAGCCATGTGGCACGATGAAGCGGCGAGCGTCCAGTTCCTCAAAGAGGAAACCCTTCCCGAATTCCTCAACAACCTCCGGGGCCACGACCCCGCCATGGTGCCGTTCTATTTCGTCATCGAGTACGCGTGTTTGCAGGCAACGTATACGCCCGAGATGACCTGCCGCTGGCTCTCGGTTGCATTCGGTGTTCTCACCGCTCTGGTCGTGTACCTCCTGGGAGGGCGGTATTTCTCGCGCACGGCGGGATTCGTCGCGGCCATGTGGGTCGCCCTGAGTTCGCGCCACGTCTACTACTCGCAAGAGATTCGGATGTACGCCCTTTTCTTTCTCTTGGCCGCCCTCTCTATCTACGTCTTCTCCCGCTTGCTCGACCGGGGCGGCGCGCGTTGGTGGTGGATTTACGCAGCCGTCAACACATGCATGATGTGGACCCATCTGTTCGGGTTCTGCATCGTTCTCATCGAAGGCCTATTCGCCTGTATCTACACGCGGCGACACCGCGAGGTCCTGACGCGATGGATGCTCATCCACGCACCCCTCGGGCTGTCCCTCGCCATGTGGATTGCCACCGTTGACCCCACCACCGTGGATGAGATCATGGTCTGGGTTCCCGAGACGACCGGCTCGGCATTCACGGGGTTTCTTCGGTGGTGTTTTGTCGGGTCCTACTACTGGCCGACACAGTGGTTTACCCGTCCGCAAGTTGTAGCGAATGTCGCGGCCCGGGTGCTGTCGCTGGTGCTCATTGGCCTGCTGGCTTACACGACGTTTCGCCCCGGCAAAGAGGTGACCGACCACGAGCGAGACCAGCGCCGGCGGCGGGGCAGGACCGTCTTGCTTCTTCTGGCCTGGCTCATCCTGCCTACCCTCACTTTGCAGGGGCTTTCCCTCGTGTTTCGGCCCTGCTTCGTCATCCGGTACGTGATTCATTCAAGTTTGGGCTTCTATCTGCTGGTGGGGGCGGGCCTGGCGGTTCTGCGCAGCCCCGTGGCGCGGGTGTTGGGCGCTTGCGCGATCCTGAGCGTGCCCTCCTACGACCTTATCACGCACAAACGACCCTTTCGCGCCAACATCCGCGCCGCCGCCGACTTCGTGGACAATCACCACGGATCCAGGGACATGCTGTTCATTGACTCGGGTGAGTACGTGCTGCCGGCGAAACTCTATTGCTCCCTGTCGTACACGCGCATATTCGGTTTCGACAATGCCAAGGAGACCATTCTCAAGATTCACCGCCTAAGCTGGGAAGGACAGGACTGCTGGATCGTGGATGCCGGTAAGACAAGCGACATAGGGGAGTTGCTCGCCAAGGCAACGCTGGAATACGAGACAATCGAATTCCCGGGAGCGCGGCCGCTCCGGATGTACCATGTGCCTGCCCGGTATATCCCCCCGCGTCCGTCAACCGCTGCTCCGCTTATGAGGCCCCGCCCCGATGCGACGAGGGTCCCCCAAAACACGCCAAATCTGCCCGGGGCAATCCGAGCGCCGTCAGCCGGAACAGCGCCCGAAGCATCCAATCACTCCGCCCGAACAGCCGTGCCGCAAGAACCGTCGCGCGAACGCTCTTCCGAGCAATCTTCACCTGATCCCCCGCCGTGAAATCCGGCCGCCGGTGGATCTTCCGGATCGAGAGCACGGCCATTCCCAAAGCCCAAAGGCAGAACTGCCGGATTCCCTGTTCCGATTTCGGGATAAGTAGCGTGTAGTGCAACGCGTTTTCGAGGTGCGAACGAGTCACGCCGACCAACTCATCGAGCCCACGCCGGAACGCCTCGGGATCTCCCCCGCCGAGTTGGGCCAAATCGTAGCCGTGCCGCGCGAACACGCTCTGGGGAAGCCAGCACATGTCCCGCCGTTGGTCGTCCCAGATGTCCTTGAGAATGTTCGTCATCTGGAGGCCCTGCCCGAAAGACACGGCCAGCGCCCGCAGGGCGTCGGCGTTCCGCGCGACACCGGGCGAATGGGAACAGAACAGCTCGGTGAGCATCTCCCCCACGACGCCGGCCACGTGGTAACAATAGGCGTCGAGATGCGCCAGATCCCGTAACCCGCGCCGGTATCTCCCCTCCTGGAACTCCTCCATACCCGCCGCCATGATCCGCACGCAGCGGGCAAGGGCCGCGCGGTCGCTTTCGGTGAAGCTTCGGGTGATCCGGAGCACGGCGGGCGTGTGCAGCACGAGGTCGCGTTCGGCCGGCAACGTGCTCCCCGTCAAACGGGGCGCCAGGTCTTCCGCGAACGTTTTCGCCTCGGTATCACTCTGCACCAGCGACGCGAAATCCGCGCAAAACCGGTGCTTTTCCTCAAGGGACAGCGTATCGGAATCCTCGATTGTGTCCGCGATTCGGCACAATAAGTAGGCGTTGCCCACGACCACCTCGAGATCCCCCGGCAACTGGGGAATCGTCAACGCAAACGTGCGCGACACATCCTGCAGGATCGCGTTCTGGTAGGCCAGATCGCCGGCAAGTTCGTGTTGAAGCGTGGAAACCATGGTCATCCCGTTCGTGCGGCTACCCGCGGCAGCGTACCCCTGCGGCCAATCCCAGTCAAGGGGATAGGGCTAGCCGTCCTGCTCCACAAGCCGCCATCGGGCCCACAGGAACAGGCACAGGAACACGAGGTCGAATACCGCGAAGGGCTTCCACATGCCCGGAATGTCCGTGGCCATCCAATGGTAGAAAACGACCCCGCAATAGGAAGCCTTCAGCAGTATTCCATAGGAGATCAGCCTTCTGTTGGCAACGGGTTTCCGCGCGATCGCCACAAACATGAGCGCGAACACGATCAGTAGCGCCGCCGGGAACTGAACGTATCCCATATGGTTCGGCGGAGCCACATCAAACCACCCAAATACGGCGTTGCCGGCCACCAGAAAGGTCAAGCCGAGGAGCCCGTCGTAGAGCGCCGCCAGCCAGAACAGAAACCTGATTGCGGGGTAATCCTTCATGCCGGGCCTCCTCTTACCTGCCGACCACTACGGAGCGACTTTCTGAACCGGCTCCTACGCCAGTTCGTGAATTCGTCGCTATAGAGCTTGACGGCAAGCTTCCGGAATCCGTCCGCCAGTTCTTCAGGGCTCATGTTCGCCGGACGGTAGTTGACATCGAACAACGTGCATTTCTCCCACGCATTCGGCTCGAGTATCCGGCCGCCTTCTTGCAGTCGCGTATACAACGGCGTCCCCGGAAACGCCGTGAGAATCGTGATCTGGACTTCGTAGAGCTCCGTGTCTTTAACGAACTCGAACACCTCCTCGAAGATGTCCGGCCCATGACCGTCCAGCCCGAGCACAAAACACCCATTCACGGTGATACCGTGCGACTGGATCGTGCGAATCGCCTCCTTGTACCGTGCGAACTTCCTATGTTTCCAATCGCTTCGCAGTTCAAGGTCCTGCAACCCCGTGTCCACGGGACTTTCGAGGGGCCGACCAGGACCTGCGCGCAGCCGCTCTCCCGCATCAGGTCCAACAAGTCCCCGTCGTCAGCCACGGACAAGTCCGTCTCGGTGAACCACTTGATCTTCCGGTCCGCGAGTTGGGGCAGCAGTTCCCGCCAGTACGCCTTATTGACCACTGAGTTGTCGTCGGCGAACTCGATAAACGGCTGCTCCCATACGTCCAGAATTGCATCGATTTCCTCGACGACCTTTCCCACGGGTTTCTGTTTGTACCGCTCCGTCAGGATCACGGAACTGGCGCAGAACTCGCACCGGTGCGGGCATCCCCGGCTCGTCTGCACGGTAAGCCGGTTATACTTCGCAATGTCCAACAGATGAAAGGCGGGAATCGGTGCGTCTGTCAGATCGTAGTCGCAGGGGCGCGCGTCGTAGATCGCCGACAAGCTGCCGCTCGAGCAATCCGCCGCCACCTGCGCCCACACGGGCTCTCCTTCACCGACAACCACGGCGTCACAATAGCGACCGGCCTCGTCCGGCAATGCAGTAACGTGCGGTCCGCCCATTACGACGGGAACGCCTGCGTCCCGATAGCGTTGAGCCAATTCGTATGCCTCGCCTATCTGGGCGCTGTAACTCGAAATGGCCACCAAGTCGAAGCCTTGAGGGAGTTCATGCACGTCGGCGATATCCGGGACTTCGAGGTATTCCACTTCGTGCTCGGGCGGCGTCAGGGCGGCCAGTGTGAGTAAGCCAAGACTCGGTAGGGAAGCAATGGTCTTGCTCCGCTCCACAAACCCCGGCAACGTCAGCCCGAGCCGCAACAATTCCTCGTCACAGGCCCGAACGCCGCTCATGGCAATCAGGGCAATTCTCACCGTTACAGTATCCTCCAAAGAAACAATGCCACGCCAAGAGTTACAGATGACGCTGGGATGAAGAACAGGTGCCGGAAGGGCTTCTTAAAGGCGGACGCGTAGCACACGGCGGGCATCGTAACAGCCCCGACAAGGAGCAGGGGCGACGCAAGCGCGAGCCCGTTCTCAATGCCCAACGCGCCTGCGCTTAGTGCGAGGGAAATGTTGATGAGGCCGATCCCGAAAAAGGAAATATGCCCGAGACGGACCATCCGCCTGGTCCACGAGGCGTATCCGCCCAGCCACTGTTCGCCGTGAAAGAACAGGCCAGGCACTGCTCCCGCGACGCATCCCAGGAGAAAACCGATCCACCCTGCGTAGAGATTGACCATTGCCATGACGGTAGCCCATCGAATGGCGGATTTCCACCCCGTAGCGCCGTCTCGTAGTCGCGTGCCGTACCTGAACCCGGACGGTGCATGCGTGGCGGAGCCCAACCGACGCTACGACGGGCAAGTTCACGCGCGCCACAATTCGCTGCCCGGCGACCCGGGGCCTCCTCCGCGGGGGGTCTTCGTAGCCCGCGAGTCCTCTCATAATGAT
Source organism: Thermoguttaceae bacterium (assembly GCA_963674475.2). Classification (GTDB taxonomy): domain Bacteria; phylum Planctomycetota; class Planctomycetia; order Pirellulales; family Thermoguttaceae; genus CAXXFQ01. The sequence continues at coordinate 8,591 of CAXXFQ010000014.1, forward strand.
TGCCCCGAATCCTTCTGCCTTGCTATAATTCCGCTCAGGAATAGCGGCCTCAAAACGCCGCCGCAACAGGCATTCTGGAGATACACGTCTATGTCGGGTCACTCAAAGTGGAGCACCATCAAGCGCAAAAAGGGCGCCGCCGACGCCAAGCGGGGAAAGATCTTTTCGAGGCTCGCCAAAGAAATCGCCGTGGCGGCCAAGATGGGCGGCGGCGACCCGGCCGCGAATCCACGCTTGCGGACCGTGCTTCTGGCGGCCCGGGCCCAGAACATGCCCAAGGATAACGTCGAGAAAGCCATCAAGAAAGGCACGGGCGAGCTTCCGGGCGTCACCTATGACGAAATCCGCTACGAATGCTACGGGCCCAGCGGCGTAGCGGTGATCATGGACGTGCTCACGGACAACAGAAACCGGACCGTGGCCGAGATCCGCCACCTCGTGACGAAGTACGGCGGCAACCTGGCAGAAACGGGCGCCGTCACCTGGAACTTCGAACCCAAAGGCATGATCACCATTCCCAAAGGCGACCTGAGCGACGACGATATGTTCGAAAAGGCCATCGAGGCCGGCGCGGAAGACGTCGACACCGAGGGTGAAACCTTCGAGATCACCACCGATCCCCATGAACTGCACACGGTCGTGGAAGCATTCGAGGCGATGGGGCTCAGCGCCGAGAACGCCCAGTTGACCATGACCCCCAAGACCACCGTCCAACTGACCGGCAAAGAGGCCGCTTCGGTGATCCGTTTCATGGAATTCCTGGAGGACCAGGAAGACATGCAGAACATCTTCGCCAACTTCGACATCTCCGAGGAGGAGATGGCCGCGTTGATGGACGGCTAGATGCGCGTGCTGGGGTTCGATCCCGGAACGGCCACCACGGGCTACGGCGTGATCGAACAGAAGGGAACCCGGCTGCTTCACATCGCGCACGGCACGATTACCACGCCCGCCGGCGAGCATTTTGCCCTGCGCCTCGAAACCATCTACAACAAGGCATCGAGATTGGTGGCTGAATTCGCTCCCGACGCCGTAGCCATCGAGAAACTCTATTTCTCACGGAACGTGACCACCGGGATCGGCGTGGCGCAGGCCCGGGGCGTCATGGCCCTCGCTTGCTCCCAAGCCGGAAAACCCATCGCCGAGTACAGTCCTCTCGAAGTCAAGAATGCCGTCGTCGGCTATGGCAAAGCCACCAAACACCAAGTTCAGGAGATGGTCCGTATCCTGCTCAACCTGGACCAGATTCCCCGGCCCGACGACGCCGCCGATGCCCTTGCCATCGCCATATGCCAGGCCCACGCGGGCAATACGCTCCGGGCGCTCGAGAACTCGTAGGCCCGGCAGGCGAGCCCACATGGCAGGATAGTCATCCAACGTGGCGTCCGTGACTCCCACGTTCTACGGGCGAGCCGACCGATGATCCGGACGTTGTCGAAACGGCCCAACTCATAGCCAAGTCTCAAGTAGGCCATTCGTCCGCTCTGGACACTGAGAGAAGGTATTGTGCCGTCCAGCATCCGCCGGTTGTTAATGTCAGCCCTGTAGGCGGTTCCGTCGATCACCATATCGACATGGTAGATCAGGTCCGCTCTGGGTGTGAAAAGCATCTCTCCGAGCACGTTATCGTCTCCGGCATCGAACATTAGCTTGCTATCTTTCCATCCACCACCCAGGTCAATAGAGTATCCCACAGGCCATTGCTGTAACTCGCTGAAGAGTCCGCCGGCCATGCACGTGCCTCCTTGGGCATCGTAGTGGATCTCTCGATGCAGTCCCGAGAACAAAGCCGCGTGGTAGACACGGGTGTCACTGCCGCCCTTGGACGCCGTCTTGGTGCATACAAGCCAACCATCTGTCACTGCCCATTCGGCCTTGCCCTCGTCGCGAATGATCCAGTCGTTCAACTGCTCAGGTTCCGAGAAATCATAAAAGAACTCAACGAGGCCGTCGGCACGTACGGTAACCTTCCCCGCGTAGTGTGCCTGGAGCTGGGCTTCCAGTGGCGATGAGGTAGACGGCGCGGTTGTTGACGTGCCGGAAGCATCATCGAATGCGTCGCCATTCTCAATAGCGTTGGCATGGTTCGTCCAACGCGTTGGTTCAGCATGAGTGCGGACTGCGTTCTGCCCTTCCTCTCTGCTTCCCTTCGCAAACCAGGAAGTCAAGAGTACGGCGGCAAGGAGGACGGTGCCCGCCGCGATCGCCCAGACCGGACGCGTACGCCACAAACGTTTCGCGGCATGGGCTTCCTGCGTTTCCGGCGGAAGTGCTTGCACGCCCGTGATCTCGTTTCTCAGTCGGGCATCCGGCCCAGCCAAGACGTTCGCGGACGATTCCGGGGCCCCTTGTCCCGGCAGCGCAGCTGCTGTTCCCGTTCGTCGATAGGTGTTCAACTCCTCAAGTACTCTATCCATAGACTCGTACCTCGCCTCTCGTTGCTTTGCTGTCATGCACTTCAGCAAGTGAAGGATTGGCGCAGGAGTAGTTGAACTGAAATCGGTCAAGATCGGTAGCGGACCATGAATGACCTGGTACATCAGGGCAATTGGTGTGTCCGCATCAAAAGGTGGTCGGCCGGCGAGCATCTCGTAGAGAGTTATGCCTAGGGAATAGATGTCGGTTCGGACATCGACGGGCTCGCCATGCACTTGCTCAGGGGACATGTACATAGGCGTCCCTAGTTGGGCACCGTCGGCGGTGAGTTTGGGCAACGCTGACGCCGCTCGTGCCAGACCGAAGTCCATGACTTTCACACTACCAGCCTTGTCAATCATGACGTTATCCGGCTTGATGTCGCGGTGAATGATGCCTTGCCTGTGGGCCTCGGCCAAGGCTTCCGCAGTCTGACTGGTGATCTTCAAGGCCTGCCGCAAATCCAGTGGACCTTTCTGGCGGATTAGCCGTGCCAAGGAGAGGCCCCTTACGTATTGCATCGCGATGAAGTGGAGTCCATCCTGTTCTCCAATGGAATAGATGTGAACAATGTTTGGATGATCGAGTTGCGCAGCGGCTCTGGCTTCACGAACGAGCCGCTTGACATAGGCGGCATCTTGAGCGAGGTGCGGGGCCAGCACCTTCACCGCCACGACCCGATCGAGTGACGGCTCGTGAGCCAGATACACTACCCCCATGCCGCCACGCCCAATCTCTCGCTGGATCTCGTAGCCGCCGAGAGTCGTTCCGTACGTAAGTCGCCGGACGGCATATTCCCTCCCTCGCACCCCGCTGACAAGGGAATGATATCCGTGTCACGTCGCGTTATCAACGGGGCCTTCGACAAAGACCCCGTTCTGGCGAGGAGTGCGAGTTCTCGGCAACTGTTGGGGATCGTTATGCACTTCATTAACTCTTCCGCGCAAGGGCTCTGCCGGTCACGAACATCCTCTCATCGCTTCTCACTGGCAGATCGAAGGCGGTGCGTATTTGTCTCGTGACGGTACATTTAAGCACTGTGGCCGCGGCACGGTACGCTACGGGTCGCTCGGGACGAGATCGTGCCTTGCTCTGCTGAGCCCCTTGCCTCTACAATGGAGTCCAACAGGAACAGTAGGCGTTGTTCACCCCGGGGGTATTGGGGACAACGGACGCCTGCCTCACGAGAAGGGGCCTTGCAATGGCAGAAGGACAATCATCTTGGGTGAAACCGTGCGCAATCGGATGTCTTGTGCTCATTCTACTGGGTGTGCTCGGCATCGTAGGGATCTATTTCTTCGCCAAAACCATGATGAACAAGGGCGCGGGGCTGATCTCGGAACAGATTGTCGCCGACTATGAGAAAACCAAGGCCGACGGGAAGGTGCCTCCCGAACACGTGCCTCTGTTCGACGAGGTCGTGGCCGCCGCGCAGCAAGAAGACGTAACCGTGTGGACCGCCCTGCTCGTTGCGGTCGCGGTGGGGGACGTGTTTTCCGACGGCCAGGTCAATGATGAAGAGCTCAAGACCGCTGAAAGCTGTGCGCGACTTCTTGCGCGAAAACCCGAACCCGGGTCTTGGGGCTTCGGTCAGTTCATCGAGCAGCACCCGGAACTGCAAGGGAAGATGCAGGAACTGCAAACGCAGATACAGCAACAAGCCGCCCAACAGCAGGCCATTCCGGAGGAGACGGTAGAACCGGTCGGCGAGGAGCCACAAGTCGAGCCGGAAGCCGCCGAGCCTGTTGAGGCCCCCGCTGTGTAGCGGCTGCCAACGCCGTTCGCTCGTCCGCGAAGGGTTGATACTGCGCCCCGGGGCTCAAGTCGATTGACGGCCTCGGGGCGTCTTCTTTGCCGGGCGGGGCAGTGGGCCGCCCGTATACACGGCTGGCGCGAGGGCGCGCGGGGATCGACCGGCGAGGGCGCCGATCCCACATTCGGCACCGGACGCGGCGGGCCCGCGAGCCGCGGTTGCCGCCCCGAAACAGATGTACCCAGCGCAGTGATCCGCAAGCGGAAGCCGCGCCGGGTACGTTCTAGATCAACCCCGTCTTGGGTTCTATTCAGTGGTCGTGAACTCGGTCCGGACCTTCAGCGGGTTGACGGTACCATCCTCATCGACCCTCACCACCGGCACTGCACTCGCGTCATACGCGGTGATCTCCACCGTGTGCCGGCCGGGAGTCACCGACCCGCTGCCCTGCACGCTCCGGGACCACACGCCGTCTAGGGCCTTGGCGTCGCCTTTCTGCCCGTTGTCATACAAATCAAGGATCGCCCCATCGGGCCCGTCAAACCGCGCCGCTACCGTGTCCACTACGCGATCAGGATCGCTGACCCGGACGCTCACCACAATGACGTCACCCCGCTTCGACTGGGCCGGGGTCACTTTGGCGTCGCTCATGGCAAGGACGGGCTTGGGCGCGGGGACCGCCGGAGCCGCTCCTTGCGCGGGCTGTCGCTCCTCCGTAACGACGCTGTGAATCTGCAGGCGCAACTGGTCCTGCTCCGCCGCGTCCGCCCCGGCTGTGATGCCCACTTCCTGGAGCAATCGAAGAACCGGCAAGATCTCGTCGACACTCCCCGAAATCGTCACGGACACGCTGAGTTCCGCGACTGCCGTCCCGGCGCACAGCAGCACAGCCAGGGTCAGCGTACACACCGTCGTACCTGCAAGACTTCTCATGGTATGTCCTCTCCCGTTCCGCCCTATTAGCGTTTTCTCCTCCGCGTGTATTGTTCGGCACGAGCCCGGTAGGTGTCAAGCCATTTCGCATCATCCAACAATCGCCGCTCGGGGGTATTGTCGCACCGCTTCAATGAAATCCGGCCGTTGCTCATGAGTTTTGCCACCGCCCAATAGGAATCGGCGGCCAGATGACGGCGGTCTCCCGCGGGCCGCACGGTATACGTAAGTTCCACGGATTCGCCCGCGGGCACGCTGACCCCTTGGGTCCGCGGCGACACGTCGAGCCGGGCATAACCGCCAACCAGCGCCTCGGGCCACGTCTCCAACGGCGTTACGATGGATACCTCTCCTTCCACCGTTTCGGGGTTCGGATTGATCACCGTGACCACGATTGCATCGCCCCGGTTCTCGGCCGTCAGATCGAGGTCAAAACTGCCCCCAATCTCGATGACGTCCTGGAACGTTTGCCCATCAAACTCGTAGCGCAGCTTGATCTGACCGCGGGCCGACCCGTCGGGCCGCGTCACGCGTACCTCCGCTATCTGGTGGCCCAACGGGGGGCAATTCAAAATCGACCGACGCGCGGTCCGCGGCCCATCCCTCCGGCAACACGAGATGCGCCGTGCCGGCCACCGGGGTGTCCGTATAGTCGTTGACGGCGTTTACCTTCAACCGGAGTACGCGGCCATCCTCCTCCTCCCGCACCTCGCGGCTGATCGAACACACCATCGCGTGATAGCCCATGGGCATGGATTCGGCGTCGTGCTCCCAGGACCGCACCCACACCGGCTGCACCGGCTCCGCCTCGACCCCCAGTTTCTTCCGGCCGACCTTGCGGCCCAGTTTGCCGGGTTTGAATCCGAGCGTCTCGATGGCAAAGGGGCCGACATACAGCCACGCTGTCTTGTCGCGTACGGGAATGGCGTCGCCCCGCTCCTCGATAAGGTTGGCGGACCAGGCCGATTCGATGCCCGACGCAAACGTGATGCGCGCCTCGGAATCGGCGCCCTCCGTGTCGTACAACCGCAGCATGATCCCCGAATCGGCATCGCTGGCTGCGTTCCCTTCGAGGCCCGCAATCGGGTTCCCGAAGGGCTTCATCGCCGCAAGAATCACGTTATTCGCCGAGACCTTCACGAAGGATTCCTCAACGGGCAAGCAAGGCTTCTTCAGCGGCTTGGTTTCCCGGGCCACCAGGGCGTGGTTGAATTCGTGCGCCGCGTGCTGGGTTCGGGCCGTGCGCCAGTTGCCCGCGTGCGGGTATAGCGCGTACCGGAACACGTTGGTCTTGTTCTCCGGGACAAGGTATCCCTCGGGAAACGTGTTCGTACCCCCGTACCACCGGCACGTGTGCGCCAGCATCATGCAGATCGTGCCGCCCTTCTCGATGCTGTTCCCCGTCGTGCCTTGGTTCAGGACCGCCACACCGTAATCGTCGACCTTGTGCGATTCGCCCGTGGCGTCCACCTCGCCGGGCAACTTGATCGTCGCCGTGGCGGGGAACGTCGTCAGGATCTTCTCGAGCCCGGCCTCCAACTCCTTCGGCGTGGCGCCTTCCACGATCAGCACCGGTACGGCCGGCCACGAGGAATCGAGCAGGTCGCCATCCTTCACGAACAGGCAATGCGCACCCGTCGCGCTTCAAGCGGCGCTCGAAGGCCGTACGCACCTTCGCGGGCTGTTCGTTCAGCAGTTTCTTGCTGTATCCGTTCTTGCCGTGCGAGCCGATGGACAACCGGAACCGGGTATACAGCAGGTCCTCGTCCATGTGGAACTGATAGGTTCCCCAATGAGGACCGTCCTTGTCGAACCACGGCGTGCAGGTCACGCCCTTCTTCACGAGAACGCGCTGCACGTCCTCGGCAACGCGCGTGTCCGCCTCGGGCGCGATCAGGCCCACCATGCCCAGGGCGTACGTGTTGCGGCCCAACTGGACCCACGCACTCGAACCGTATTCCATCCACTTGTTCGCCGCGTATACCGCGCAATCGCTAAACATGATCTGCCGGTGCGTGCGGAAATCGAGGTAGTTCTTGCTGTCGTTGCGCACCACCACGCCGAACCGCTCGTCGAACACCGGCAACGCGCCCTTCAGACTCGTCGGGAAGGTGATGCAGAACAGGTGGTCTTCGCCCTGGTAATCGACCAGTGTCGTCTGGAACTCGATGCGCGACACCCCTTTGTACAACGTGATTTCCTGCACGACGCCGCACAGTTCCGCCATATCGTACCGGGCACGCAACGTGGCGCTCACCGGCCCCTGCTCGACTTCGACCGCCGCCGGCTGGTCGCACGAGAACATCCCGAGTCCCGTCGTGTAGAACTCGTGCTGCGTTTCCGCGCGGTCGGGCACCTCGTGCAGAATGGCCAATTCGTTGCCCACGTGCCGCGACGCCTTGTCCAGCACGTCACGCTTGGCCTTCTTGTCGTACAGCCGCGCCATGCCGCCGCCCCGCGCGGGATCGACTTCCACTTGGAAAAACTCGTTTTCGATGGCGATTGTCTGAACCGTCTTCAGTTCCGGCAAGCGCTTCGTCGCGGGCACGATCCGGTAGGCCCGATAGCCCAAAGACGGCAGCTTGCGGCCCACAAAGGCCACCTCGGCCGACGTCACGCCCCCCGCTTCGTTGCTGTTCCACCCGCGTCACCTCGAAGGGCACGTTCTTGCCGCGATGATCCTGAATCGCGAACGTCTTCTTCCCACCCGGCTTGACCGTGGTTCGAATCACGTCCGTCCGCTCCCACGCCAGCGAGTTGAAAACGACCAGCGGCTGATCGGCCCCCGCGGGGTCGACCGCGCGGCCGAGAAAATCGAGCGACCGGTTCAGCACATCCGTGCCCAGCTCGAGCACCTCCCGGTACGAATTCATCAGGTCTACATAGGAGATTTCGTTGTGCGTGCCGGTGATCGAATCGTGGTGCTGGCCGCACAGGATCTGACGCCACGCCTTGTCCAAAGCCTTGTCCGGGTACTCGGCGCCGAGCAGGTTCGCGATGGTGGCGAACTTCTCCGCCGCGATGAGCACGTTCTCGCCCAGCCGGTTCCCGATTTTGAGATTGGTCCGCGACATACCCGTCGCCGCGTGGTACAGCGCCATGTCGCGCGACGTGATGGGCACGTGCGCGCCCTCCTCCTCGCATTGCCGCCTGATTTCCGCGGGGATGTCGCCCGGGGTGGCCTGCTGCACTTTCGGAAGCAGCGTCGCGTGCCAGTCCGTGGGCGGCGTTTGGTCGATCGTGCAATTCACCACCGACAGGCCCATGTAATGGGCGTCATCCCACGTTGCCCAACCCCGCTGGTGCGGCATCGACACGCCGTCCAACGCCAGATGCTCGAAGAAAGGCGGGAAATTGTTGATGCACTTGCCCCACATGACCCCAATGCACCCGCTCTTGCGGGCGATCTGCGAGAGTTGGTTGGGATGGCCGAACACGTCTTCCGGGCTATACACCCGGCAGGCGTTCTTCATCACGCGCCCCGTAAACAATTGACCGTACAAGAAGTTGCGGGCCAGCGCCTCGCCGCCGCAGTTCTGCTCGTTCGGCTGGTTGTACATGCAATCGGAATTGGCGCGGTTCTCGGCAAACGCCGCGAACAGCGTCTCGCGGTCCTCGGGGGAACATGTCCAAATACGGCTTGAGATAGTCCAGCTCCGATATGGTCGACCGGAAATTCGGATCCTCCCGGTGCAGCCGGCAATACTGGCGCACAATGTCAAACGCGCCCATGGCATACACCCGCTGCTCCTCGTGGTAGGTCGTGTCGAAGTGGAACGCCGTCGTCTTCATGGCGACCCCGTCGTACTTCGGCGGCGTGGCGGCCTCGTACTGAAACGGCACCGCCAACTCGCGGCCGTACAACCGCGCCGAGAACACTGCGTCCACGGCCTTGCCCGCGGCACGCGGCGGCGTCATCAACGACAGACGGACCGGCGTTACTTTGCCGGGCTCGCACATCACCTCGGCCTTGTCCGTCGACCGCAGCGTGTCCGAATGCACCCCGACACGCCCACCTTCACAGCCACGTGCGACGAATTCACCAACGCCGCTTCGATCACTTGGCGCGGCTGGTCGAGGGTCCCCGTGAACAGCGGCATGGGCGCCACCCTGCCCAGCGCGATGGGCAGCCCCGGCTCGCCCGCCAGCGGCGCGACACGCACCTCGCGTACCGTGAAATCGATGCCGTCCGCGATGAACCCGGGCCGGAACTTGACCATCAGCAGGTTGCGCCCCTTCTTCAGGCGAATAACCTTGGTCGGCCACTGCAACCGGATGCCTTTGGGCAAGCCGTGGGGTTCGTTTGACACCAACTCCCCGTTCACCCAGATCTTCGCGCCTGAATGATACAAGTCCAACAACGCGTGGCACTCGCTCTCCGCGTCGATGGCCGCCGCCGCATAGAACACGCAATTGCGCTGCACCGTCTCGTAGATAATCTCCCGCGCGTAATGCGTCCCGTGGATACGCGGGTCCGCGTGCTCAAACCAAGCCAGTTGCTTGGGCCCCAGTCCCATGTTCCGATGCGTTTGCCCGACACACGGCGCAACCGCCGCCTCGCCGCCGTCTTCCGCGAGGTAATCGATGTCTAGGATCCGCTGTCGCTCGTAGAGATACTCGCGCTCGAAATGGCCGTCCGTCTTCACGACGAACGGGCCCAGCACAAGCCAGTTCTGCACCGGCGCTCCCGCGGCTAATTGGGTGAGCGTGTTAGGGGTCATAAGGAAGAACTCCTATATCGTAAGATAATGACAAGAACTCGAGCCCAAGAATTGCCGTATAGCTTACCTCTTGACCGCAACTCGTCTCAAATGTGCGAATCGCGCAACTCAAGATCTTCGGAGTGCAGGGACTATCCTCTATCCATGTTGTGCAGAGGAAAGGATGGATTGTCGGGTGGGCGCGCCGGGATACAAACGCGAAGCGGCCATAGCCCACTGCTTTCCAGAGGGCTAGGACCGCTTCGTCGTTTTCAGCCGCCGGGAAACCCGGTGGGTTACCGACCGCTACATGTTTCTATTCCACCGTGACAATACAGCACACGCCCCAAGGAGTCCACACGCTGTTCATTCGTCCCCGTGGTCTTCCTCATCTTCGCCGGCTGAGCCCTCGGGCGCGCCCCGACCTCGCTGCAAATTGCGTCGAGCGCCTTGACCCGTGCCCCGGCGGCCGGCGCCGCCGCGTTTCAGATCGCCCTCTTCATCGGACAATCGACGGCGTTCAAGCATACCCGCCTTCGGGCCACCGGGTCCCGGAAGACCGGGGCCCCCTTCCTGCATGCCGGGACCGCCCCTACGGCCGCCTGGAACGCTCTCGGCCCCCATACCCGGACCTGCCGCCGTATCGCTGCCGTCGCGGCGTCCACGGGCACGTCCCACAAGGCCTCGCATCTTGTCCTCGAAGTCCTGCACGGCCACATAGAGTTTGGCCTGCTGGGTTGGCGTAAGGCCCTCACCGACCTCGTGGAGCATCGTCTGGCGGGCCTCAATCATCGCAGCGTCCACCGAGTTGAGCGCCGCGAGCTTGCCGGCAATCGCGTCATCATCGGCGGCGGTCTCGACGGCCTTCTTCAAATCCTCTAGAAGGGTCTTCTTCTCCTCACGCAGCTTGGTCACTGCTTCTTTGGCCGTTTCGAACCGGCGCTATGAGCAACACGGTTTGCTCGTCGTTGAGTTCAAGCTTCTTCGAGAGCCGGGCCATCATCACCATCTCGACAAGTTCTCGGACATCCTGGTCGCCTGCCTCGCCATGCCACGAGCCGTGGCGCCCGCGCTCCATTGCCTCATGCCCCCTGTACTCATCCGGGCCCGCGCCGCTTGCTTTCGGCAACCGACTCTTCTTTCGGTTCCGTCAGTGCGCCGAACGCCAAGACACAAATACAGCCTGTCAGAACCGCAAGTCGTGCGCATTTCATTGTCTAGCCCTCCCGGGCGAACTCGACCAGAAGATCCTGGAAGAACTCGCTCTCAGTATCGTCCATCGTTGCCAACAAACCATCGAGGTCTTGGCTGGTGTCGACCGCTTCCGCAAAATCGGGGAACCAATCCGAATCCGCCAACAGGTCCACCCACGTATCCGTCGAGGCATCCGTCATGTCCCAGGAAGAGGCGTACTGAAAGGGCTTCCTCCAACGCTTCCGGGTCTTCGTCAACGAGCGACTCGATCTCCGTGAGTATGGCCGCTTCATCGATGCT
>CAXXFQ010000015.1:0-9705 GCA_963674475.2 Thermoguttaceae bacterium
GCCCTGAAGGGAACAGAATTCGGCTTAAAGTTCCCGCCTTGATGGGTACGACGCGCCGAAGGCGCAGCTCCATACCAGCCTGGGTCGGTCAGGCCCAGGATCCGACGGTTCCGATGTTGGCCCAGCCCTGAAGGGGCGAGACATATTCATCGTTCGGGCTTGGTTTTGGAATGCGGCTGAATTTTCATTGAAGGCCCGTCCGCGTCGGTGCGTGTCGCGACAACCGGCCGAGCTGGAATCCAAGCCTCGTCGTTTGGATGGCGATATCCAAGGTCTTGCGAATGCGAACCCGCGAATCGGGGACCGGGAATATGTCTCGCCCCTTCAGAGCTTGGCGCCGCAGGATGCCCCGAAACCCGGGCCTGACCGACCCAGGGAGGTATGACTTTGCGCCTTCGGCGCGGGATGCATGGTCGAAGCGCGAAATCACAGCGATATGCGGAAGAACCTGGGCCAGCACAGACCGGAACCGACCGGCACGGACCGATCTTCGACGGGAATTTAACCGAATGGAAACCCAACCCCAATGGACATAAATGCAACCCCGCTTTCGATGTGTAGGGCTGGTAAATTGCCGCCCTTGAAATTCCTGTTCCTCCAAGAACAGTTGGATCCGGTACTTTAGCCCTTAGTCCTTGGCCCGTATAGCGTGTTCTGATACTAAAAAAAAGACCGGCTCATCGCGGATTTGTGGGAAAAGGCGACTCTATGGTAACCAGACCATCCTGGTCTGGCGTGTCTTGGCTTCGACTATGTGGCATATTCGCGGCATCGGGCCAGAGCTGGAAGCTCTGGTTACCTTTCCCGTTTCCCTCGAAAGGGGGGCCGGACATGCACATTTTCCCACAAATCCGCGATGAGCCAAAAGACCTCTCCATTAAAGGGGGGGATGATTTACTGAACACGCTATAGTTTTTGGCCCTTAGCCCTTCGTCCTTGGCCCTTAGTTCTTGCCCCTCGGCCCTCGGCCCTTGCCCCTCGGCCCTCGGCCCTTCTCCCTTGTCGCGGTATACAACCCCGCCGCGAGACATAAAACCCCTGCCAGCCCGAAAAACGCCCACCGGAAGGACGCGGCGTCCATGGCGGCGAGGGGAAAGAGCCACGACATGAATTTGCCGATGCCCTGCAGGAACACGGCGGCGCCGGTCATGGTGAAGAAGTTGATTCCGGTCATGGCGGTCCCGGCCATTTCGAGGGGCAGGCTCTCCTTGATATGGGCGTACATCACTCCTCCGGCGGCGGCAAAGAAGCCGAACAGAAAAAACAGGGCCATGGGGACTATGTATCCGGTCCCTACCGGCACGAAGCCGAGAACCGTCAGGATTGCGGCCATTCCCGCGAATCCGATCATGACCACGCCCTTTCTGTTCTTCAAATACCGGTCCGAAACCACCCCGAAAAAAGGCCCTCTCGGCAATGGAACCTACGGTCAGCAAAAACAGGATGTTTCCGGCCGTCACCGGGTCGAAACCCAGCGCGTTCATCAGGTACGGCCCCGCCCACAACGCCTGGACCGCCGCGAAAATGCCGTATCGGCAAAAAGTCCCGAACGAGATGAGCCAGTAGTCCCTCATTCGAAACAGCATGCCGATTCTGGAAAGCGTCTTTGCCGGGCTTTCGGAAGGCGCTCCCGAAATGGAAGCCCCTGTTGCCGGACGCGGCGGTCGGTCGCGGGCGACCAGGTAGAAAACGATGGTCAACAGGGTAGAAAAAACCGCGAAGCTGGTAAACGAGTATCGCCAGCCCATCCATCGCACCATCAGCACCAAGGGCGTCGAGGCCACCAGGTTTCCCGCCATGCCGATGGACACGAAGACGGCGGACAGAGTGGCGAACCAGCGCGGGGAGAACCAAGTGGTGATCAGTTTCAGGGAACCCATGAAATTGCACGCCATGCCGATTCCCAACAGCAGCCTTCCCGTCGCCGCCGTAGAAACCGATTCTGACCACGCGAACCCCAGCGCGCCGAATACGCCGACGACCGAAAGAACGGTCATGGTGGCCCTCGCACCGACCCGGTCCAGAAACATCCCGATGGGAATCTGGGTCAGGGCGAAGGAATAAAAAAAAGCGGCGGACAGAAGGCTCAGGCCGTCGGGGCCGACGGCGAGGTCTTCGGTCAGCTGCGGCGTGATGACCGCGATGGAGGTCCGGTAGAACTGGGACAGGAAAAACATCATGGCGGTGATGGAGAAAATCGCCCAGCGTCTCGATATCATTTTGTTGATCGGTGTTGGCATCTATTCTGGTCTTGACAATAATTGGTCGAATCTAGCCAGATCTTGTCACGTAATTACGAAATTGAAATTGGCGGGGTTTTCTTAAACCCTTGCATACCATGGGGTCCCGCAAAGCGAACAGGATCATGGCATAGTTATTGCTTAGTCAAATTGGATAGAGAATGCAATCAAAAAAGGGAGAAAGGTTGTGGAAAATTCGAAAAAGCTCAAGAAACTGTTGATCACAAGGCTGGACCAAGCGGGAATGGACAGATGTCTCATACCCGGTTTTCTAAGGAGCCTGGCCAATTCCGTATTCATCATCCCCCACCTCAACTTGTGGGACGTCAACGAACGGCTGCAATATTTAGGGTGGGACAACTTCAAGCTCGACTATCACACATTCGAGCTTGCCATGGCCTTTTTCGACGCCGAAGGTCTCCATTCCCTGGAAAACATCCAGGATTTCCTGTTCGATAATTCGTTCTTGAACGGCACAATAGGGATAAAAAGCAGCCACGTCGTGAATTAGCGCGTTTTTTTCAGGAGTTTGCCCAATAAAAGTCGAAACGGTTTGCCGCCGCGCCCGTTCATTTTGCGCGGCGGCAAACCGAATTTTATTGCGAAGCATGTGCTTTTTCAAGGTTTGTGGAAGTTCGTCCAACCCTGCCGCCTCCTCTTGCCTGCCGCCATTTCCGGAGGTGGACCTTGAGTCGGCTTATATTTATTCCCCCCTGTTGATACACCCGCGCACTTGGGAAAAGATGCCCGGGGCCAAGACCATCAAAGGCTCTCCGATTTTCTGTCCGTCGAGATAGTCCCCGAGGTAGAAATCGTCCCCGTTCATCTTGAACATCTTGCCGCCAGCCGCCTCCACGATGATATGAGCTGCCGCAAGCCCCCGGTAGGATTCATGGGATGCCACGGCGACTTCGGCCCTGCCCATGGCTATATAGCACATGTGGGCGGCGGTGCTCCCCATGTTCAGGATTTTTCCGGGAAACGACGAGTGGGAATCGTGGTGGAAGCGGGAATAGATGAACATGATGCTTTCGTCGTTGATGTTTTCTTTCTGGGAAATGTGGATTTCCGTTTCGTTTCGATGCGCCTTGGCACCCGCCTGCGCGTAGAAGAGGTCGCCGGTGGCGGGCATGTAGACCGCGCCGAAAACCGGCCAGAAGTTTTCGATCAGCGCCAGGGATATGCCCCAGATGGGAATGCCAGCCTGGAAGTTGGCCACGCCGTCGAGAGGATCGAAGATCCACAGGTATCGCTTGGGGTCGTGCCTGTATTCCGCGTCCTCGGAAACTGCCGAGAAGATTTGGTGTTCGGGAAATTTCGATACCAACTGATCTTTGAAAAAATCCGTCAAATGGTTTTCGGCTTCGATCACGAGATGTTCGTCGAACTTGACTTGGGTGTCGCCTCGTCCGTAATATTTCATCGCCTCGTCTCCCGACCGGCGGATCACGTCCAAAGCGAAACGGCTGAATTCCTCGATTCCCTGGCTTTTGTGTTCTGTCATCTACCCTCCTTGATTTTTGTTGATTGCGACGCCCGTAACAAACCGGTATCCCAGACAAATACGAATGAGATTATAATCTAACAGTATGCGAACGATTGGCAAGCTAAAAGTGTAAGCGGCGTTTTCTGACAATAGCGATTTTGGGGCGCGGTAGAAATGTAGGTCGGGTTGAGCGTATCGATTGTCGGGTTTCGCTGACTTGTTCTTCCAAATTTAATCAGAGGGTGCTTGCGAAAAACAGGCAGTAAGCGAAACCCAACATGTACCCCGCTCAACCCGACGCGTAATCCCCCAAATCCGTTGTAGCCAGAGTTCTCTTTTTTAAAAGTCGAACACAACGGCATATTGCGCTTGCTGGTCGTCGTTGAGCTTGAGCCTGGCGGAAAACGTTTTTCCCGACTTGGACTTGAACCCCTTGATGTTGTCGGAAACGCCCTTTGCCAAGATTTTTCTGACGGCGGTCTTCGGTATTTTCTTGCCCGCGATGGTTTTCCAGATGACGAACCGGCAGGCGCCGTCCTTTTTCCTCCAGTTGGAGCAGCCGAAGCCCCGCTCGCCCTCGATGATGTCCCCGCCGCATCGGGGGCACTTGCCGAAGGTTTCGACTTTTGCGGAATCGGTGGGCGGTTTTGAGGTTTTCGCGGCCGCAGGCACGGCATTTTCCGCTTTTTGGTACTTCGACGTTTTTCGATATTGGGTTCGGCGGTCGCTCGGCCTTTGCGAGGGTGTCTTCGGAACGTCGATCTCGCCCGCCTTGAATTCCTCCACGATTTCCCGGACGAACGTTTGGATGCTTTCTATAAAGCCATGCCCAGAGCCTTCGCCCCGCGCGATCCGGTTCAGCTGCATCTCCCACCGTGCGGTCTGTTCGGTCGAAGTCAGGATTCTGGCCCTTTCGAAGCGCCGCAGGGTGTCGATCAGAAGGCAGCCCTTGTCCAGGGCCACCAGGTATCGTTTATCCCTTCGGACATAATTTCTATCCAGCAGGGTCTCTATGATCTGCGCGCGGGTGGACTGGGTGCCCAAGCCGATATCTCCCATGTAGATTCTTTTCAGCTCGTTTTCGTCCACGTAGCGTCCGGGGTTGGTCATGTCCTTTAAAAGAAGAGCGTCGGAATACTGGGGCGGGGGGACCGTCTGCTTGCTTTCGATCTTCGTTTCGGCGACTGACGCCGGGTCGCCTTTTTCCAGCGGCGGAAGGTTTTCGGGTTCGGCCTCCTGTTCGGAAGTCTTCTTTTTCTCCTCCTCTTGGGCGTACACCACACGCCAGCCTGGTTTCAGTATTCGCTTGCCCTGCGTGTTGAAGGTCTCCTGCTCGACCTCGGTGACGATGGTGGTCTGCTCGTATTCGCAATCGGCGTGAAAGGCGGCCGCGAACCTTTTCAACACCAGGTCGTAGACCTTTTTTTCGTCGTCGGTCGCCCGGGAGGGGACCGGGGCCAGCGGGATGATCGCGTGGTGGTCGGTGAGCCTGGCGTCGTTGAACACGCGCTTGTATTTGGCGTCTATTCTTTCCTCCACGATATTCTGGAAAATGGGCGGGTAGGATTTGGAAAGGGTGCTTACGATCTTCTTCACGAGTCCTGCGTTCTTTGACCCCAGCACCTGTGCTTCGGTGCGGGGATAGGACAGGCATTTCTTGTTCTCGTAGAGGGCCTGGGCGATTCCCAGGGTCTTTTTGGCGGTGAAGCCGAACCGGATGTTGGCATCCCGCTGCAAGTCGGTCAGGGAATAGAGCAGCGGCGGGGGCTGCTTTTTCTTCTCCTTCTTCGCCGACACCACCCTGCCCTCCCGGTTTTCGATCTTCTTTTGGACGGCCTTGGCGTCTTCTTCCTTCAAAAACCTGGCCTGGTCCTTGTCGAACCACGATCCCCACCACTGCCCTTTGGGGTTTTCGAAGAGCGCCTTGAGCAGCCAGTAGGGTTCGGGCTTGAATTTTTCCCGCTCCCTTCTCCGGTCCACCAGCAGGGCCAGGACGGCGGTCTGTACTCTTCCGATGCTGAAAAGGTCGTCCATGCGCTTGGTGGCGGAGCGCGTTGCGTTCATGCCCACCAGCCAGTCGGCGATCTGCCGGGCCTGGCCTGCGCGCCACAGACGGTCGTATTCCCCGGCGGGCTTGAGGGAATTCATGCCCGCTTTGACCACGCTCGGGGTCAGGGCCTGGCTTGTCCAGAACCGCAGGACGTCTTCTCTGCCCTCCAATTTTTCAGCGGGCACTCCCGAAGACATGAGTATGGTTCGCGCGATCACCTCTCCCTCGCGCCCGGCGTCGGTGGCGATGACGATCTTTCCGACCCGGCCTTGGGAAAAAAAGCCGTTGATGATCTTCAGTTGTCTTTTTGTTTTCTCGATGGGCTTGTATCGAAATTCTTCGGGAATGATCGGCAGGCTGGCCAAAGACCATCTTTTCCACTTGGAATCGTATTCGCCCGGTTCCAGCAGCTCCACCAGGTGGCCTACGGCCCAGGCGACGATGTACTCGTCGTTTTCCATCCACCCCTTCTTGGACGGCACTCCGAGGGCCTTGGCGAAGTCCCTCGCCACAGAGGGCTTTTCCGTTAGAATCAGCGTTTTCTTTCCGCCCTTGCTCATGGGGCCTCGCAGGGTTTCATTTCGACTGTCCTGTCTGTTTTTTTCCGATGAAAAGCGACCGACATTTGCCAGGAAATCTATCACCAGCCGAACGGGGTGTCAAATCCCGGCGATTGCAAGAACGAAAGAAACGGATTTTGAAATTGACTTTTCATGCACGGTCCTGATAAATTTTTCGTCTTTAGAACGATAATCGACACTTTCCATTCGAGGAGCGAAAAGATGAAAAAGGGCATCTTCCATATATCGGTCATTCACATCATGATCTTTTTTTTGGCTGCGCCGACAGTTTGCAACGCGGAAGGGGAAAAAATCCGCAGCGACGCCACCGGCCATTTCTACCGGGTGTACAAAACGAAAAAGACCTGGAGCGACGCCCGTTCCTCCTGCGAAAAAGCGGGGGGCTACCTGGTCACGGTAACCTCGGCGGAGGAACGCGATTTCCTGCAAAATCGCTTCTTTGCCGGCTCCAGGCAGAGTTTCTGGGCGGGCGCGACGGACTCGGAGGCCGAAGGCCAATGGAGATGGCTCACCGGCGAGCCCTTCGATTTCTCGGACTGGAGAAAGGGAGAACCCAACGACGAAAAGGGGGAGGATTGCCTCGAAATGCCGGTCTATTTCGACTACCAGTGGAACGACGTTCCCGACGCCGCCAAGCGCAACTGCTATGTCTGCGAATGGGGCAAAACCGCAGTAGAAACGGCAAAAGAGGCGGAAGACGCCTCGGACAACGAGCCCGAAACACCCGGCACATCCGAAACCCCATCATCCACCGAAACGGAAACCGAGCCGTCGCCGCTTGCCGAAGTCCAGGATGAACCGGCGGTGTTTTCGAACCAGTCCGAAAGCTCCAAGTCCGAAACCTACTCGTACTACGTCCCGCTCTTCGAATATTCGTCCCAGTTTCTCACAGGCCTCGGCCTTTCCAACAGCAGCGAAGAAGACGAGGCGGAAATCGTCGTGGAAGTTCTGGATCCGTACGGCGGAGAAATCATGACGCAACCCCTCGGCATCGCCCCGGACGGCCAGCAGACCGCAGTCCTGTATCCGGACAAGAGCGCGCGAGGATGGATCGCCATCCTGTCGGACCGTCCCCTCACCGGGGTGTGCTTCATGGTGGCCGCAGGGTCGGGCTGCGACAATTTCATGGCGGACATTCCCATTTCCGGAAAAACCCACCGTCGCCTGCACGTCCCCCACGTCTCGTACGACAGCGACTGGGACACCACAATATTCGTCGCCAATCCCAACGACGCGCCCCAGACCGTGCAGATCGACGTGGTCGCCTCCGACGGCAAGCCCCTGGCGTCGGACACGGCGCAGATCTCCGCGCGGGGCTGCGGCCAGTACAGCCTGTCGGCCCTCCTCGCGAGGCAGCAACTTGTGGGGGGGAAAGTGAAACTGTACGGCCCCGACGGGATTGTCGCGTTCGCGCTCTACACCAACCTCAAGACCGGCGCGCGCTCCTTCGCAGGCATAAGCCCCATGGAACCGTTCTGAAATGATTGGAAATCGAAATGGTCCTTCGCTTCTTCGTTGGCGGTCCTAAAAAAAACTTCCTCGACCGGACAGGAAAATCCGGGCAGCACGCCTCCGCCGCTCAGTTGCTCTTCGACGCAGAGAATGCGTATTTGATCTGTGGAACGGTACTCGGTGATCGTGCGGCTTTTCGGATATACGACCCAGACTAGGCGACAACCGGCGCGCAGCCAGTCCGCAACCTTGGAATGTACATCATAGGCGCGCATCGCGATTCTACCGTGTCTCGGCCCGGCAGGACTCATCTCTTTGAGTTCTCCTTTCAACAGTTCGCAACGACGCGCCTTGTGTGGCATTTTGTACAAATCGTCGGCTGTCATTAGGTATGAAGAAAGAGCAGCCTTGGCTTCAAGCTCGATCGCTTTTGTTTCCATCGTACAAACCTTTTCTGGCTCGAAAATATGATTTTTGCAATAATCATTTGTCGAAAAAATATTTGCGACAAAGCCGACATCTTCCGTTTCGGCTCACATTACAAACCCGAGTCCGAAAAGTCAAATCCAGCGCCTACAGGGAAGGCTCAAATTTACAACAATCGATATTGACACTTTTGTGCATACATTTTATGATTTCGATTGGAATTCCATTGGGACCCAATAAAAAAACAAGACCAACAAAGTCAAACACGGCATCAGTTTCGAATCTGCTGTTCTGGTCTTCGATGATCCATACCATCTAAGCAAGCTGGATCGTGTCGAAGACCAGAACAGCAGTGGATAACCCTGGGCCAGATTTGGGGCAGGACCATTGTGATTGTTGCACATACTTATCAAGAAAAGGACAGAAAGGAACTTGTGAGAATCATTACTGCAAGAAAAGCGACAAAGCTTGAAAGGAGACGATATGAAAAAGGTTACTGAAAACGAACTCAAGGCTTTGTCCGACCTCCCGGATGAAAAAATCGACACTTCGGATATTCCGGAGGTTCTGGATTGGAGCGATGCCGAGAGAGGCCGGTTCTATCGCCCTATAAAAAAACGCGTGACGATTCGAATCGATGCGGACATCCTAGAATGGTTCAAACGGAACAATCCCAAGTATCAAACCGCAATCAACGAAGTTTTGCGCCATCACATGCTTGACCAAGGCAATTAAAGGCCGCATTCGCAGATTTCCAAAAAGTCAGTCTTTAAAGCCTGTCTTTCATCAAATACTGAACTCTCTTTCTATTTGTGCAGCGAATGCCTCGGGCCAATGTCAGCTAAAGTGAGCTTAACCTGTTTGCATAGGAAAATAGGAAAAAATGGTGCCATATCGACATAGTACCGTCAGGGATACTCTTGAGACTCCCGTAATACAGATAATGGGACCTCGTAGAGTTTCTTACTATAGAAGCTTACTTAATATACTTAAAAAGGTTGGAATATGGAATTAGGCACAGCGATTTTTTTCTCTATCATTATTCATTGGCACTATTGGAGTTACGGGGTCTTAAGCTTGGAATGTCGGAAGACGACGTTTTGTTTTTTTTTCGGAAAACCCAATGATGAAGCCACAGTTAAAGGCCAAGAGGGGACAGACAAATGGGAATATAAATCCCACGGACCTTTCGGAGAAAGGTTCGATGTCTATTTTTTCAAAGATAAAATCATTAGAATCGATTGTTATGATGGTGAAAATCAATTCCAAATGTTTGGCGATTGTCGCGGCAATCACATGGTTTCAATGGCTGTATGCGCCAACTCCCGGCGAAGCCGCCGCATTCCGTGATAAAGTCGGCCCGCTTTTGACCAATGCCATCCAGTGGGCTTCCGGTTCGCAAGATCCGGGGACGATGTCGGCAGGAGGGGGCGATTCCGAAGATTCGGTGCCGGAGGAACTCCAAAAGGT
>CAXXFQ010000016.1:0-9118 GCA_963674475.2 Thermoguttaceae bacterium
CTATCGGGACAAGGATAGGACGAGTACGGCGGCCAGATCGTTCCGGAAAAAACGCCCCGGTCACGCGTTCCCTATTGATGTCTGTATAATATTGTGTTTAATCATCCCAGGCGGGCCGTTTTTTGTCAAACCCGATTGGTCCGGTCTGGTTGCGTGAGTGTCATTTTTCTTCCCCCCCGCCTTTCAGGGCCGGGATCGCTTGGTACACTAGGGATGATGAGGAGAATGTGCGATTTGAAGGTCGTTCGGCTTACCCCCCCTGGGCGTGGTGCCGTCGCTTCGCTTTTGGTCCAGGGGACCGGAGCGGTGGAGGCGGTTTTTGAGAAATTCCGTCCTTTCGGGGGAAAAAAATCGGCCGGACTTGTTGCCTCGGACGTTTTGGACGTTTCGACGGTTTTGGTCGGTCGTTTTGGTGATGAAACGATCGTTGTTCGTCGTATCGGCCCGACCGAGGTGGAGCTTCACTGTCACGGGGGGCTGGCCGCGGTTGAGCGGGTTACCGACACCTTTACGCAAGCCGGGGCCCAAAAGGCCGATTGGCCGTGGGCGGTTGGTGCAAAAGAGCCCACTCGAATCCAAGCCGATGCCCGAATCGCTCTAGCCCGTGCCCGGACCGACCGGACGGCGGCGATCCTCTTGGAACAATATAACGGGGCACTTTCCGGGCGAATCGAAGCGGTTTTGGCCGATTTGGCTGCCGGAGAGGACGAAGCGGCCGCGGCGACGATTCGGGAATTGTTGGCCCGTGCGTCCTTGGGGCGGCATTTGACGACCCCCTGGAAGGTCGTTTTGGCCGGGACGCCGAATGTCGGAAAAAGTAGCCTCATCAACCGGTTGCTCGGCTACGCCCGGGCGATCGTTCATGAGACGGCCGGAACGACGCGTGATTTGCTCTCGGCCCAAACCTGTCTGGACGGCTGGCCGATCGAGTTGGTCGACACGGCCGGACTGCGTGAGGGGGAGCACGAGATCGAACAGGAGGGGATCCGACGGGCCCAGGCCCAGTTGGAACAGGCCGATTTGGCCCTCTGGGTCGTTGACGCGTCGGCCGAACCTTTTGGTTCTGGTTCTGGTTTTGGTTCTGGTTCTGGTTCTGGTTCTGGTTCTGGTTCTGGTTCTGGTTCTGGTTCTGGTTCTGGTTCTGGTTCTGGTTCTGGTTCTGGTTCTGGTTCTGGTTCTGGTTCTGGTTCTGGTTCTGGTTCTGGTTCTGGTTCTGGTTCTGGTTCTGGTTCTGGTTCTGGTTCTGGTTCTGGTTCTGGTTCTGGTTCTGGTTCTGGTTCTGGTGAACGGCTTGATTTTGGGCTGGAAGAGGCCGATCGACGGCTGCTCGAGGCGTCCGGGGTGCCGGTGCTTTCGGTGGTCAATAAAATCGATCGCCTTTCGGCCGAGGATCGCTCCGGCTGGGAGCGTTTCGTTGCGGGTGCGACGGAAAACCGCGCAATTAACCGCACAGTAGACCACGTAGTGCTGACCAGCGCCGTGGACGGTTTGGGGATCGGGGAGCTGGCCGAGGCGATTGTCGCGAGACTGGTTCCAGACCCGCCGGAAGAGGGGGAAGCGGTTCCGTTTACGTCGGATCAGATCGAGGCGTTGGAATCGTGCGTTTCACTCGTTGAGTTGGATTCCGGCGACGAAGACGGCCGAAGAGATAAATTTGTTACGATTTTGAACCGTATTTTGCTCGGAGGGGATTCGATTCCGCCGGGTGAATAGCTCGGGTTGGGAAAAAATCTTTTTTTAGTTTTGCGTCACATAAGTTGTTCAGGACCTCGAGCCGCCCTTCACGGAATGGAAGAGGCACCCGCGGCTGCTAGAAGCCGTAAAAAGGTCCGGGTTTATGCGACCGTCATCTTTTTTCTTTTGGGAGTTGTGGAAATGGAAAAACAGGGATACGTTCGTTGGTACCTCGATACGCTTTCCGAAATCGTTGCCAAGCTCGACGACAAGGCCCTCACCCAGGCGATCGAATGGATCCGCGATTGTGGAAACGCCGGCAAGACGATCTACTCGTGCGGGAACGGCGGCAGTGCGTTGATCGCCTCGCAGCTGGTCGGCGACATGGTCAAGCAGGCCTCGATGGGTCGCGAGCCGCGTTTCAAGATGATCGGCCTGACCGATAGCGTCGGCACGATGTTGGCCTACGCCAACGACGTCGATTACGGTTCGATCTTCGTTGAACCGCTGAAGAACTTCGCCCAAGAAGGCGACATTCTTCTTGGCATCAGCGGCAGCGGCAACAGTGAAAACGTCATTCGCGCGTTCGAATACGCCAACTCGATCGGTTGCAAGACGATCGGTCTGACGACCGGCAACGGCGGCAAGCTTCGCGAAGTCTCGAACCTCGCCTTGGAAGTTCCGACCGATCACATGGGCCATCTGGAAGACGCTTTCTTCATCATGACCCATATCATGTGTTACGGGTTCATCGACAAGGCGTTCTAGTCGCTTGAAAACAAAACCCCTTTTGCTTTTCGAAGCGGGATGGGTTGCGGAGCGTTATAAAAAAAGCCCCTCAATCGGAGAAAGAAAATCCGGTCGAGGGGTTTTTTCTTGGCTTGAGCAGGTTTTTTGGGGCTTTTGTTATCATTGGCGAGAAATGACAAAAAAGTTGAACCGGCCAATTCTCTTCGGGGCAAAGGTTGTTTGACGTTTGAGGGGGAGATATAATATGGAAATTCAATAGTATTCGGGATCGCTCCATTTGTACCTCCGATAGGGGTGCGTTTCCTACCTGATGACACGAAATTTGGTTCATGCCTACCTGTGTGCCCAGTCCGTGTGTCGCAGCACCCCCCCACTGGCAGTGCCGATCCCCTTTTGACATTCTCCACCCATTTTGCATTGCAGAGGATATTCCAACGATGAGTAAAACGACTTCCGTTTCTCGACGTACTTTCCTGAAGGCGACCGGCGCCGTGGCGGCGACCGCGATGACGGCCCAAAGCTATGGCAAGGTTCTTGGCGCGAACGAACGTATTCGTGTCGGGTTCATCGGTGCCGGCGGGATGGCGACCGGCCACATGCGGACGATCAACGATCTCAAGGAGAAAAATAACCTCGAGCCGGTCATCGTTTGTGACTGCTGGGACACCCGTGCGAAAAAGGGAGCGGAGCTTCTCGGGATTTCGGATTCGACTACCGACTATCGCAAGGTACTCGACCGCAAGGAAATCGACTACGTCACGATCGCCACGCCCGAACACCAGCACTGCCGCATGACGGTCGACGCGTTCGACGCGGGCAAGGCGATCTACTGCGAAAAGCCGATGACCCACGAGTTGCACGAGGCACTGCTTGTTCGCGATAAGCAAAAAGAGACCGGATTGCCGCTTCAGGTGGGCGTTCAAGGCATGTCGGACGACAGCTACGCCTCGGCCGCCGAAGCGATCAAGAAGGGGGTTATCGGCCAGGTCGTTCAGGCGCAGATCGAGTACGTGCGTCGATACAATTCGCAAGGCCCGTGGCGGAATCCAAGTATCAACGACGACACGCCCAAGCCCGGGGACCTCAACTGGTCCGATTGGCTCGGCGGCGCGCCGAAGGTCGACTGGAACCCGCATCATTACTACGAATGGCGAAACTACGCGGCCTATTCGGGCGGGATCTGCACCGATTTGTTCATCCACCGGATCACGCGGATCATGAAGGCGTGCAACTTGCTTTATCCGCGACGGGTTGTCGGGATGGGCGGCATCTGGCAATGGCCCGACGGACGTGACCTGCCGGACAATTTTGAAATGATCTGCGAATATCCGCGAGGCATGACGGTCTACGTTCTCGGGACGATGAGCAATCGTCAGGGGATCGACCACTTGATTCGCGGTTATCGGGGAACGCTCTACTTCACCGGAAACGGCTGGGTCGCCAAGGACAAGGACGGCAAGGTGTTGGCCGAGCACAAGAAGACCGGCGCCGAGAGCACCCACCTTCACCACACGAACCTGCACAACCACCTGCGTAACGGCGAAGCGCTCAACTGCCCGGTCGATCTGGGTATTGCCGGCGTCGCGGCGGTCTGCATGGCGAACGAGTCGTGGCGAAGCGGCCGCATGATGGCCTGGGACAAGGAAAACGAAAAGATGGTCCCGGCCGACACGCTCAAGCACAACCCGTACCCGGAAAAGAAGGCTTAATTTCTACCCAAACGGTGATGAGAAGCGATTGAGCTTTTGTGAAAAAATTGGGTAAACAGAAATGCAAGAGCCGCTTCGAATTTCGAGGCGGCTCTTTTTTCATGACGAGGAGCGTTTATTCCTATCCGAAAAGGGTTGGAACTGCCATTTTTGGGATCTCACTGGCAAACCGGTCTCCTCGTTGGGAGCCCTCATGCCATTTACTTATGCGGGGATTAATAATGCGGCGACGAGATTTTGTGAAAACATGCGGGGGCAGTTTGGTGGGGGCTCAGCTACTCGGCGCGAGCCGGGTGGTAAGGCGATGAGGCGGAGAAACCGTTTTCTTTCGCTACCGGAGCGTACCTTCAAAATCCGACACCGACATCGATCTGCGTTCAATGGATCACGCCCACCGCAAGCGATAGTTGGGTCGAATACGGAACGACCGAATCGCTTGGGCAAAAGGCGTTTGGCGCGTGTGACGGCCTGAAGTCGTCCGGACGTGTTCAGGCTGTTTCGCTGGAAAATCTGGAGCCGGGAATCGAGTACTTTTATCGGATCGTCTCGCGAAGGATTGATCGGCACGAGGGCTATCAGGCCGATTTTGGCCCAACCATTCGTGGACCGGTCGTGACGTTCCGGACTCCTGAATCGCAACCCGATCAGACCAAGTTTCTTGTCTTCAATGACATTCACCATAAGACAGGAATTTGGAAAACGCTCATGGATCGCGTCGCCGATTTCCCGTGTGACTTCGCGCTGTTGAACGGTGATATGATGGACTGGATTGACCATGAGGCCGCGCTGGTCGAGTCGGTTCTGAAGCCGGCGTCGGAATTGTTTGCCGGGCGCGTCCCCTTTTATTACGCCAGGGGCAATCACGATGTGCGAGGCCCTTTCGCACGTGAGCTAAAGCGATACGTTACCTTCCCTGAGAAGCGGTTCTATTTTGCAAGGACCGTCGGGCCGATTCGACTCGTGGTACTCGATTCGGGGGAAGATAAGCACGACTCCAATAAAGAGTATTTCGGCCTGGCCGATTTTGATCGGTATCGGTCCAAGCAGCAAGCGTGGCTTGCGCGTGAGATCGAATCAACGGCATTCAAGCAGGCCCGATATCGGGTCGTCGTCCATCATATCCCGCCGATGGCCGATCCTGTCTGGCACGGCCCGGACGACTGTTTTCAGAAGTGGGTGCCGCTCTATAAACGGGGCAAGGTCGATCTGTTTATCGGAGGCCACACGCACCGTTATCAAATAATCCGACCTTCGGCTGCGGAAAATCGTCCCTACGCCATGGCGATCGGTGGCGGTCCCAAACAGGGCAAGGCGGTGGTCATGAAAGTGACGGCCGACCAGAAACAGCTGCGATTGGTCATGATCCGCGACGACGGAGAAACCGTCGGTAGTTATGAAATCTCGTGAGAAGCGAGGGCAAAAGGCACTTTTTATCGAAAAAACCGGGCCATTTGTTCGCCGGTGGAGACGTTGGTTTTCATGTTAATTCGGTGTGGTTTATTGATGTGCCCACCGCGTGTCGGAGGAGGGAAATCCAAGGTTGGTGTTGTTTGGGTTTTCGAGAGTGCCTATAATAAAAGGATACGATCGTGAGGATTATGCAAAATAGGGCGAGCCTTTTAGGGACCTCTTTTTTGTATGACATGCCTGCGTGCCGACGGATTCCTTTCCGTTTCGGCGCGACCTGATCCTCTCTTCACCCGCCTTTCATCTTTAGAAGAGGAACTTTTGATATGAGCACCCCTTCCCCATTTACCCGCCGTTCTTTTCTAAAAACGGCCGGCGCTGCTGCTGCGGCGACGACGTTCACGGCCAAAAGCTATGCCAAGGTGGCCGGCGCCAATGAACGACTCCGCGTTGGTCTGATCGGATGTGGTGGCCAGGGCGGCACCCACACCGAAGCGTTCATCGACCTTTCGGGCAAAAACCCCAACTACAAGCGGGTCCAAAGCCCCGTCGAGCCGGTCATTACCTGTGACTGTTGGGAAACCCGTGCCAAAGAGAAGGCCGACAAGCTGGGGATCTCGAACACGACGACCGACTATCGCAAGGTTCTCGAACAGGACCTCGATTACGTAACGATCGTGACGCCCGAGCACCAACACTGCCAGATGGTTCTCGACGCGATGGACGCGAAGATTCCGGTCTATTGCGAAAAGCCGATGACCCACGCGATCGACGAGGCAATCAAGATTCGCGACAAGCAAAAGGCGACCGGCGTGCCGATCCAGGTCGGCGTTCAAGGGATGTCGGAAGACACTTACGTCTCGGCCGCTGAAGCGATCGAAGGGGGAATGCTCGGTCAGGTCGTTCAGGCACAGATCGAGTATGTTCGCCGTTACAGCTCCTTCCGGGGTCCGTGGCGCAATCCGAAGATCAACGACAACACGCCCAAACCGGACGATCTCAATTGGTCCGATTGGCTCGGCGAAGCGCCGAAGGTGGACTGGAATCCGCACCATTACTACGAATGGCGAAACTACGCGCCCTATTCCGGCGGGATTTGCACCGACCTGTTCATCCACCGGATCACGCGCATCTTGAAGGCGTGTAACCTTGGCTTCCCGCGTCGCGCGGTCGGGATGGGCGGTATCTGGCAGTGGCCCGATGGTCGTGAATTGCCGGACAACTTCGAAATGATCTGCGAATACCCGCGTGGCATGACGGTCTATGTCCTCGGCACGATGAGCAACCGGGTCGGTATCGACCACCTGATCCGCGGCTATCGGGCGACGATGTACTTCACCGGAAACGGTTGGGTTGCCAAGGACAAGGACGGCAAGGTCCTCGGTGAGCACAAGAAGAGCGGCTGGCACGACGTTCGTCCGCACCACGCCAACTTCCACGATCATTTGCGCAAGGGGACGCCGCTGAACTGCCCGATCGAGTTGGGCATGGCCGGTGTCGCGGCGGTTTGCATGGCCAACGAGTCGTGGCGAACCGGGCAGATGATGGGTTGGGACACGGAAACCGAAAAGATGGTCCCGGCCAACGACCTCAAGTTCAATCCGTATCCGGAAAAAGACGCCTAAGCCATTTTTTCTGAGTGTTTAGTGTCGTAAAAAATAGAAGGGAGCTTCCTTGTTGTTCGAGGAAGTTCCCTTTTTTCGTTTTTCAATAGGAAGAGGGAAATCGAGAGGGCCGATCGGGGTTAAACGCCTTCTTCGAGACGGACGTGCATCCCGTAGATGTCTTCGAAGAGCCGGTTCTTCATGGCCAGCGCTTTTCGTTCCAATAGTAAATCGGACGCTCCTTCGATGGTGACAATCAAGTCGTCTCCGTGGCGTTCGAAATGGATGAGGTCGGCTTTATAGGATCGCCCGCGACAGATGGCGTCGGCGACGCGGATGATGGCGGCCAGCTTGTTGATCACCGCACGAGTTGCGCGAGGAAGAGAACCATAATCGTCGTGGGAGGGCAACGGTAACGCTTTGCGATGGTACCGGGCGACGTGGGCCACGATTTTGAGTTCGGAACGGTTGAGCCCGAAAATTTCCGAATGGGAGATGATGTAATAACTGTGTTTATGGTGGGCTTGGTTGGAAATGAAACCGCCCGCTTCGTGCAAGATGCCCGCGACCCGAAGGAGAAGTCGATAGCGATTGTCGAGACCGTGGTCACTTTGCAGTTCGTCGAAGAGCCGGACCGATAAGTTGGCTACCGATTCGGCGTGGTCCATGTCGACGTGAAACTTTTTTGCCAGCGTCGTTGCCGATTCGGTGATACTTTGCTCGATCGCTTTATCTTCGGTGCCGGTGACGTCTCGCGCCAGCTCTCCAAGGAGCCCGTCGCGCATCGAGGCGGTCGAAACGATCATCCGTTTGGCGTGGACGGTTTGCAGGAGAATCTGGTGCGTCAAGAGTGCGGGTAGAAGCGTCTCGACTTCGCCAAAAGGTAACCGGTATCGCTTGGCCAGCTCCTCGGGCGAGCGGCGTGTGCAATGGCGAACGAGCTGGTCAAATTGGTCGACTTGGATTTCCCAGAGCTCGTTTTCTCCTTTTTGTACGCCGATCTCGCGGGCGGCGAAGCGGGCGTCTCCCCCGATGGCGATCAGCGTGTCGATCGAATCGGTGTCGACGCTATGGCGGAGTCGGGCCGATTCGTTGAGGATTTGTCGTCGGAACATCTTGGCCGACTGCTGGAGCGATTCGCCGCCCGTTCCGAGCATCTCTTGAAGGCGAATCGATCCGATTCGAAGGCTTTGCGACGTCAGGATTTTTCCCTTGTCGAGGACCGTCACGAGGGTACTCCCGCCCCCGACGTCGACGATCAACGATTTTCCCTTGGCCAGCGGAGAGCGTTTTCCTCCGCCAATTGCCTCGCGTACCGCGGTGACTGCCATACGGCTCTCTTCAGCCGGGGCGATGACCTCGACATTGACGCCGGTCGCCATGAAAATTCGGTCCAACAGCGCGTCGGCGTTGCTGGCTTCCCGGACGGCGCTGGTCGCGACCGCTCGGATATTTTTGACCTCGTAGAGGCGAAGCATCTGGGCGTAATCACGGAAAATCGCCACCGTGGCACGCATACTTCGGCCCCCAAGTCGGCCGGTGCGGAACGCGTCTTGACCGAGTCGAACGGCCCGTCGGAGTCGTTCCAAAGGGATTATCTTGCCCTTCGAGTCGACTTCGGCGATCACCATCCGGATCGAATTGACGCCCACGTCGATCGCGGCGACCCGTTTGGGTGGTTCAATGGTCGTCGTCGGCAGTTTTTTTTCGGGTTTGGTTGAGAGGGGTACCATTGAATTGGCCAAACGTGAAGAAAGGTGGGTAAATGGGTATTTTAAGTGTCGAGCGGCATTCTGTTTTTACGGATGCCCCAAACGGGTGGTCATCCGATCTCAACGAGGACCAGCCTTATCGTAATTGTACCCCATTTGGGTCCTCTATCGCTACGGCATTTTGGGGGAAACGTTTTGGAGCCTGTTTCAGGGGTGTTGTAGTGAGTCCCGGTCCCCGCTTTTCTAACCGTTTCAAACAGAA
>CAXXFQ010000017.1:0-606623 GCA_963674475.2 Thermoguttaceae bacterium
TATCCACTAAGAGACTTCCCCCCAGGAGAAAGAAATGCTTTGTCCCCGCCGGTTTTTCATTGCCATTTTTGGAATTTTCATTTTGGGACTCGGTAGTCGAAGTTGCCAGGCGACAGACGAGTCGACTTGGAAGGTCGGTCTGGCCCGGGCGGTGGTCACGCCGGAGAAGCCGATGTGGATGGCCGGTTACGCGGGGCGAAAGCAACCGGCCCAAGGGAAGTTGCACGACCTGTGGACGAAGGTGGCCGTCATGGAAGACGCCCGGGGGAAACGGGTCATTTTGGTCACCAACGACTTGGTCATTTTTTCGAAGACCCTCTACGATCAACTGGCCGACGCGATCGAGCGACGATACGGTATTGGCCGGGCCGATCTCATGCTCAACGCCAGTCACACCCACAGCGGACCGTGCATTTACGGTTTTTTTAATTTCATCTACTCCATCGACGAAGAGCAACGGGCGTTGATCAAGGAGTACGCGCTGGAACAGTTGGTCCCGACGATCCTCGAAACGATCGGTCGCGCGATCGACGATCTTCAACCGGCCGAGCTTTTCGCCGGAGAAGGAGAGGCCCACTTTGCGGCCAACCGAAGAAACAACCCGTGGGGGCCGATTGTCGACAAGCTTCGCTCCGAAGGAAAGCTCAAAGGGCCGACCGACCCGACGGTGCCCGTGTTGGCGGTCCGTCACCCCGACGGTTCGCTTCGTGCGGTGATCGGCGGGTATGCCTGTCACAATGTGACGTTGTGCGACAACTACGAGTGGGCCGGAGATTGGGCCGGTTTCGCGCAGATCGAGATGGAAAAAGCCCACCCCGGTGTCCAGGCGATGGTTTTTCAAGGCTGCGGCGCCGATCAGAATTCGGCTCCCCGATTGGGACTGGCGGCGACGAAAAAATACGGCAACCAGTTTGCCTGCGCCGTCGACACGGTCCTTGAGAAGCCGATGCGCCCTCTTCGGCCGACTGTGAAAACGGCCTTTGCGTTTGTCTCATTGCCCTACGGTCCGCCGCTTTCACGTGAGGAGTTGGAAGCGAAGAAGGACGCCCCCGGTTTCGACGGTCGTTGGGCCCGGCACTATTTGGCCGAACTCGACGCGGGGAAAAAGTGGGACCGTTCGTATGACACGTTTCCCGTCCAGGTCTGGCGTCTGGGTGACAACCAGCTTTGGGTCGCGTTGGGCGGCGAGGTAACGGTCGAATATGCCTTGAAATTCAAGGAACTTTTCGGACCGACCTGCTGGACGGCCGGTTATACGAACGACACGATGGCCTACATCCCGTCGACCACCGTTCAGACGACTGGCGGTACGTACGAGCGGGGCTGTTTCCGATACTTCGGCATCCCGGCCCACGACTGGGCGCCGGGGATTGAAGACCGGATCACCGCGGGGGTCAAAACGCTTGTCGAAAAGGTACAAGAGTAAACGGGGATGCGAATTTTTTGATCGGCAGAAAATTGAAAGACAAGGAGGATATTGGATGACTCGAAAAAATGGTCTTGCCCTGATAATCTTGGGTCTCGTTTCGTTGATCGGTTTTGGTTCCTCGGCAAAAGCGGCCGAACCGACCGGATGGAAAGTCGGCCTGGCCCAAACGGCGATCACGCCCGAGGAGCCGATCTGGTTGGCCGGTTATGCGAGTCGGAAAAAGCCGTCCGAGGGGAAGCTCCAAGATATCTGGGTCAAGGCGGTTGCGTTGGAAGATGGCAAGGGACACCGGGCCGTCTGGGTCGAGGCGGAGATTCTGAATTTCCCCCGATTGATTTATAACGAAATCGCGACGCAGGTGAAAAACCGATATGGGATCGAGCCGTCCGACTTGATGTTAACCTCGACCCACACCCATTCGGCGCCGGTCATTTGGGGATTCGTCGACATTATCTACGACATCAACGACGAGCAACGAGCGGTGATCCGCCGTTATGGCGAGAAACTGATTACCCAAGTGGTCGATTGCATCGGTCGAGCGTTGGAGGATCGCAAGTCGGCGACGCTTTGGGCCGGGGAAGGGGAAGCCCATTTCGCTGCCAACCGACGTCACAACCCGTGGGGGCCGCCGGTGACCAAGCTTCGTGCCGAAGGGAAGCTCAAAGGGCCGACCGATCCAAGTGTTCCGATCCTGGCGATTCGCCATCCCGACGGAACCCTGCGTGGTGTCATTGCCGGATACGCGGCCCATTGTGTCGCGCTTTGCGATAACGATAAAATTTCAGGCGATTGGGCCGGGTTCGCCCAGGTCGATTTCGAAAAGGCCCATCCGGACGTACCGTTGATGGTTTTTCAGGGTTGTGGGGCGGACCAGAATGCGGCTCCCCGCTTGGGGCTCGATGCGACCAAGAGTTACGGGGCTCAGTTCGCGGCGGCCGTCGATCAGGCTCTTGACCAACCGATGCGTCCGATCGAGCCGACACTGAAGACTGAAATTAATTTCATCTCCATTCCGTTTGGCCCCGCTTTGACGCGGAAGGAATTGCAAGATAACGTCAAGAAGCCGGGTCTCAAGGGGAGATGGGCTCAACGTCACTTGGCCGATCTCGAGGCGGGCAAGACGTGGCCCCGCTCGTACGACGCCTACCCGGTCCAGGTTTGGCGCTTGGGCGAAAATCAGCTTTGGATCGCCCTGGGTGGCGAGGTGGTGGTCGACTATGCGTTGAAGTTCAAGCAAAGGTTTGGGCCGAACACCTGGAGCTGCGGCTATTGTAACGATGGTTCGATGGGGTATATCCCGACCACGGTGATCCAGCAGAGTTCCCGAAAATACGAGACCGGCGCGTTTCATATGTATGGTCTCCCGGCCCACGACTGGGCACCGGGGATAGAAAACCGGATCACCCAGGCGGTCGAAGCACTGGTCGAAAAGACCAAGTAGTCAATCAATTTTTATTGTGTTTTTCATCAAGATGAGGAGACCTTCGTGAAATCAAAATTTGCATTTTCCGCTGTCCTTTTGGTTCTATTTACGTTCCTTCTTTCTCCCGCCGTGGCTGCTCCGAAAACCGAGCTGCTTTGGCCCGACGGCGCGCCGGGTGCCAAAGGTACCGAGCCCAAGGATCGGCCGACGCTGACCGTTTGGTTGCCGGAGAAGGAAAAAGCGACCTCGACGGCGGTCGTCGTTTGTCCCGGCGGCGGGTATGCCCATTTGGCAACCGATCATGAAGGACGCCAGATTGCCCAGTGGTACAACTCGATGGGGATCGCCGCGTTCGTGTTGGAATACCGACATCGGGGACGCGGTTACGCACATCCGGCCCCTTTGCAAGACGCCCAGCGAGCGATTCGAACCGTCCGGGCACGGGCCGAGGAATTCGGGATCGACCCGACTCATATCGGGATCATGGGTTTTTCGGCTGGAGGCCATTTAGCCTCGTCGGCCGGGACCCATTTCGACGAAGGTCAACCCGACGCGACCGATCCGATTGAAAAGGTCAGTTGTCGGCCCGATTTTATGATCCTCTGTTATCCGGTAATCGGGTTCGACAGGCCGTATACCCATCGCGGCTCGCAACACAACCTTTTAGGCAAGGAGGCCGACGCGAAGCTGGTCGAATCGATGTCGAGCGAGCGTCAGGTGACGTCGAAAACGCCGCCGACGTTCCTCTGGTCGACCGACGGGGACCGAGGGGTGCCGTCGGAAAACAGCGTGGCGTTCTATCTCGCGCTCAGAAAGGCCGGGGTTCCGGCCGAATTGCACGTGTATCAAGTCGGGCGACACGGGCTCGGTTTGGCTCAAAAGCAGTCCGGGACGGCGACGTGGCCTCTGCAGTGTGAGAATTGGCTGCGGAACAACGGGTGGCTGGAGAAGAAGTAGAAAAAGAAAACAAAAAACAAAAAAGAAAAACAAGAACAAATAAAAGAGGGATTGCAAAGCAATCCCGGTCCAAAAAGTTTTTGAGGGGAGAGTTTGAGAGGGGGCAATTTTCAAAATGTCCCCTCTCATTCAGAAAAGACAGGTGACGGCGCAGCCGTCACGCCACTGTCCTTGAAAACGGTCATTTTCCCGTAACCGTTTACCATATCAAGATAGCCCAAAACTTCCGCTCAAACACAAAACCGCGACGTTAAACGCGTGTCTCACCTTTTCGGAGCAAGGTTTTGCCTCCTGCGTGTAAAAAAACTTTCTGGCTTTTATGGCATCAAGAAAAAAGGAGTGACGGCAAAGCCGTCACCTGTTTTTACTAAATGAGGGGAAACATTTTGAAAATTGTTTCCCCTCATGCTCCCCTTCAAAAACTTTTTGGAGCGCGATTGCTTCGCAATCGCTCTTTTCTTTGTTTTTTCTTTTTTGTTTTTGTCTTTTCTTCTTTAGGTTCCCCAGTCTCTGGCGTACCTGAAATCCCGGTCCATCGTCCGAAACGACAACTTCGCAATCACCGGCATCCGACGCTTGTAATGGTTCCGACGTACCAATGCGATCGCCCGATCCACCAGCGATTCGTCAAACCCGAACTCAATCAACTCCGGCCGACGCCAACGCCGATCAACCATCAAAAGCAAAAGCCGGTCCACCTCGGCGTACGAGAATCCCAATTCCTCCTCGTCCGTCTGACCAACCCATAAATCGCCGGTCGGCTTTTTCGAACGGATTGATTCGGGAATTCCCAAGGTCTCAGCCAATTGGTATAACTGCGTCTTGTACAAATCGCCGATCGGGTTGATTGCCGAGGCCATGTCGCCGAATTGGGTTCCGTAACCCAACAGCAGTTCGCTCTTGTTGCTCGTGCCGAGAACCAGTCCTTCGGACGCGGCGCTCTGATCGTAAAGAATGGTCATCCGCTCTCGGGCACATTTGTTCGCCAGACGCAATCGCGTGGCATCCGGGAACCGGGCGAAGTAGGCGTCGACCTGCTCGGTGATCGGGACGTCGAGCGTGGGCACGGAAAGTGCCTCGACGATCGTTTGACTGTCGACGCGGGTTGCCTCGCTTGAGGTCTTATACGGCATGGTCACGGTCAGGACGTTTTCCGCGCCCAGTGCCCGAACGGCCAGGTAGGTGACGACCGACGAGTCGATCCCTCCGGAGAGGCCGAGGACCACCTTTTGGAATCCGGCCCGGTGAATTTCGTTTTGGAGGAAGCGGCATAAAATGTTGGTGACCAACTCGCCGTCGATAGAGAGGTCGACCGCTTCAATTTCAGGTTTCATAACGTTGCCGTTTGATTCGTTTAAGTTCTTCGATGGTAAGCAACAGTCGTTCGTCACGAGCCAGAGGAGCGATCAGTCGTTGGCGACGCAGGGCGACCCGATCGACTTCGACCACCTCGAGCGATTCATCCAAAAGCGGTCCTTCGGCAATGGTCGTTCCTTCAGGCCCCACTAGTCGACTGTTTCCCCAGAAACAGAGCCCGTCTTCAAATCCGACCCGGTTGACCACGACGACGACCGCGCCGAGCAGTTGGGCGTACGTCTCGGCCAGATTGCGGTATGTTTCGGCCGTTTGGATTTTTCCTTTGCCGACGCCTCGTGCCGGCGAGTTCGCCGCGCAGATTAACAAGTCGACCTCTTCGGCCTGCATGATCGCCAGGGCCGAGAGGTGCCAAAAATCTTCACAGATCAAAAGGCCGACTCGACCGAACCGTTGGGTATCGAACGCCCGGATCTGATTGCCGGCGGCAAAATAACGCTGTTCGTCGAACAGCCCATAGGTCGGCAGATAAACCTTCCGATGGACGTGAGCCATTTGGCCCGCTTCGGCAAAAAAGGCGACGTTGTAAAAACGATGTCGGGCCGACTCCTCGACGAAACCACCGACGACACTCATCGGCCCGGCCGCTTCGAGGATCGCCTTGATCGCCACACTTTCAACCTCCATCGCCACGTCGGGGACCATGTCGCGGAGAAAATAACCGGTCAGCGATAACTCGGGGAAAACGATCAGATCGGCCTGTTGGCCTTTTGCCTTTTCAATCTGGTCGAGGTGCAATTCGAGGTTGTGTTCGATGTCGCCCAATCGGGGATCGATCTGAGCCAGAGCGATCCGAAGAGTTCGACTCGCGACATGGTCGGTTTCGTCGTTTTTCAAAGCGGCAGTCTCGGCTTGCTCTTTCACGGTTCGGTTCTCCCTCTAGCAGCCGGTTTTTCAACGGGCCCGCTAGGATCGCAGAGTGAAAGGGGTTACTTTTCGCCCAAGGCGACGTCGATTGCCTGAAGCAGATCTCGCTGCATGCTGCGTGAGTACTCGATATCGAACCAAAGCACGCGGCCCGCGTCGTCGAGCAGATAGGTTCGTGGTAGTTTTTCGGTCGCCACTTGGAGGAAGTATTTTCGTTGTGGGTCCAAAATGCAAGGGAAGGTCGCCCCCGTCTTTCGGAAATTTTTCCCCGCGACCGGCGCCGGGTCGTCCTCGTTGATCGCGATCACCGCGACCCCCTTGGCGTTATACGGCGCGAACACATGCTTTTTGAGTTGGATCAGTTCTTCCAGCGAGTAAAGGTGATCGCTTTGCCAAAAAACGACCACCGTCAGTTTCGGACCGAAGAGCGATTTCAACTCGACCGCTTGCCCGTCGAGCTTCGGCAACGTGACATGGGGCATCAGGTCGCCGACTTTCACCAGGCAAGTTGCCTCGAGCGATTGGGTCAATTTGACTTCGGGGATGGTCGGTTTCGCAGGCGGTTCGACCGGTTTCGATTCGGCCTTGGGCGCGGGTTTCGTTTCAACGGGAGCTTTCGTTTCCCCCGCGGTCGGCGTTTTTTCCAAGGTTGGACTTGGCTTTGCCCCCGGCTCCGGCTTTTCCGCACAACCCAGCCCGAAGACCAGCATCAGCGCGAAACTCCACGCCGAAACCTTCCATGCTCGCCTCATCTTCGTACTCCTTTTTTGACGATTACTGATCAAGATTGAGTTTAATTCCCAATTCCCTCAGTTGTTTCAAGTCTACCTCGCCCGGGGCTTCGGTCATCAGATCGGTCGCTTTTTGGGTCTTCGGGAAGGCGATGCAGTCGCGAATATTGGTCAAACCGTCAAAGAGCATGACCATTCGGTCGATTCCCAAGGCGATCCCCCCGTGCGGCGGCGCGCCGAACTGCAACGCGTCGAGCAAAAATCCGAACCGACTCTTGGCCGTTTCCTCGTCGATGCCAAGCAGGGTGAAAACCGTGCTTTGAAGTTTTTGGTCGTGGATACGGATCGTGCCGCCGCCCGCTTCGAAACCGTTGATCACCAGGTCGTAGGCCTGAGCCCGACAAGCGCCGGGATCGGTTTCCAGCAGAGCGAGGTCTTGCGTACGCGGCATGGTGAACGGGTGGTGCATCGCCGTCCAGCCGCCTTCTTCTTCGTCCTTGGCGAACATGGGAAATTCGACCACCCACGAGAAGTTCATCGCCGACGGGTCGTACAATTTCAGTTCAACGCCCAATCGTTTTCGCAGGCCGTAAAGCGCCTTGCAGGTGACTTCGAACTGATCGGCCACGATCAACAACAGGTCGCCCGGTTTGGCGTCGAGCCGATCGGCGATTTCCTCGAGCAACTCGGGCGTGAAATTCTTGGCGATCGGCGAATTGAGCTTCCGTTGGTCGTCAACCTTGAACCAGGCAAGCCCCTTGGCGCCGAAATCCTCTTGGATATAGGCGGTCAGCTCGTCGATCCCCTTGCGAGAATATTTATCGGCCGCTCCGACGGCATTAATGCCGCGAACCCGTCCGCCCGAATCGGCGACGCCACGGAAGACGCGGAATTCGGTTTTCGCCGCCAGGTCGGTCAGGTCGACCAGTTCCATGCCGAAACGCAGGTCCGGCGCGTCGTGGCCGAACCGTTCCATCGCCTCGTCGTAGGTCATTCGCGGCAGGGGCAAGGTCAGCTCGATTCCCAAAATCTCCTTGGCCAACCGGGCGACCAGGCCGTCGATCATGCCGACGATGTCGTCCATCTCGACAAACGCCATCTCGAGATCCAGTTGGGTGAATTCCGGCTGACGGTCGGCCCGAAGGTCTTCGTCACGGAAGCAGCGGGCGACCTGGACGTAGCGGTCGTAGCCGGCGATCATCATGATCTGTTTATAAAGTTGGGGCGACTGCGGCAAGGCGTAGAACGAACCCTGGCTGACCCGGCTGGGTACGAGATAGTCGCGGGCCCCTTCGGGCGTGCTTCGGCCGAGTACCGGCGTTTCGACGTCGATAAAATCGTGCTCGTCACAGTAGTCCCGCATGAGCTTGATCATCCGGTGTCGCAGCAAAAGGGTCTCTTGCATCTTTTGGCGACGCAGATCCAGATAGCGGTGTTTCAGTCGCAGGTCTTCGCCGGGCAGATCTTTTTGCGACGGTTGGAACGGAGGCGTTTTGCTCGGATTGAGGATCTCGATCTTGGCAACGCGAACTTCGATTGCTCCGGTTCGCAGTTTCGGATTGACGGTCCCTTCGGGTCGCGCTTCGACCGCCCCGGTGATCGAGACGACGAATTCACTTCGAAGCGATCGGGCGATTTCCAGATTGGCTTCTCCTCCTTCGGGCGCGAAGACGATCTGGGTTTTGCCGTAACGGTCGCGCAGGTCGATGAAGAGGACGCCGCTATGGTCTCGATAGGTGTCAACCCAACCGCACAGGGTAACCTCTTGGCCAATATGCGTCTGGTTCAATTCGCCGCAGGTGTGTGTACGAAGCAACGCTCGATCCCTTTACTGAAGAAGTTTTTCATTACCGGACGGCTCTTTTGCGTTGCCCACGGATCGGACCAAGGGCAAATCGGTCTAACCGGGTAACCAAGCCGTCGAAGGCGATTCATCCCGCGCATGAGGGGGTGAATTTTTCCACCCGAGCAGGTGGGCACCAAAATCTTCTATTGTACCTTGAACGGTCCCGTGAGAAAAGCGGTCCAATCCCCCGGGAATCCGAGAGATCGACAACTCGCAAGGCGGAATAAGTCGACCTTATCGAGAAAGGGAAGTTTGACGATAAGTATAAGCAACATCGGTAAAAACGAGTCGGACCGTCTAACTTCGGTCCTTCGCTTGGTCCTTCGCCCGGTTTTCTGTCGATTTGGCCATGGCCAGGATTCGTTCGGCTACCTCGACCGGGTCGATCGGCTCCTGGACCGGGACGAAACGGCATTCCGACAGGCTTCGGAACCAGGTGCCCTGTTTTTTGGCCAACCGTCGGGTGTTTCGTTTGACCAACTCGATCGCCTCTTCCAGATCGGTTTTTCCTTGTAGGTGGTCGATCACTTCACGATAGCCGACCCCTTGCGCGGCCGTGCCACTGATTGGCGGGGTTCGCTCGAGCAGTCGGCGTACCTCGTCGACCAGTCCGGCCCCGAACATTTGATCGACCCGGGTCTCGATCCGCCGATAGATCGTTTCTCTTTCCCAGTCGAGGACAAACACTCGGCACGCTTCGGCCTCAAGCCCGAGGTCGAACTGTTTTTGCCAGTCACTGATCGGACGTCCGGTTTTTTTGAACACCTCAAGCGCCCGGATGATCCGCCGTGTATCGTTCGGGTGCAATCGTTCGGCCGATGTTGGGTCCCGTTCGGTCAACTGTCGATGGAGCCACGCGCCGCCGTGTTGCGCAGTCTGTTCTTCCAGCTTGGCGCGAAACGCCGGATCGGCTTTCGGCCCTTCAAAAATTCCTCGCAGCAGTCCTTTCAGATAAAGGGGCGTTCCTCCGACAAAGAGGATCTCCTTGCCCCGTCCGGCGATTGCGTCGGCCACGCCCTCGGCCGCTTCGACGTATTGGGCCAAGCTGTACGGCCGATCGGGCGGGACGAAATCAATCAGGTGGTGTGGGATTTCTGCCTGTTCTTCCGCAGTCGGTTTGGCGGTCCCGATGTCCATTTCTCGATAAACGGCCATCGAATCGACCGAGACGATTTCGGCCCCGATCCGTCGTGCCAGCTCCACGCCGACACGCGTTTTCCCCCCGGCGGTCGGGCCGGTCAGAAACCAGGCTTGTTGGACCAGTGTTTTCGACATGGTGTATTTTGTACCTATTCCAGCTTGGAATTACGCGTTGTCACCTGTTTACCCTTCGGGAAAAACAGGCTGTTTTCACACGAGTGGACGCGCAGGGCCAGAAAATTGGAATGCCTATTACCGTGGGACGGGTTTCGAGGCGATGGACTCTTTTGCCTGTTCGGGCTCGGCCGGTTCTCGCATGTAACGAGCCAACCACCGCAACCCTTCCAACGCCGGTTTGGGGGCGCCCATCGTGTGCAGGTGACCCGAGTTGGGGAACGGGTAAAGCCGAGTCGAAACGCCAAGCTTTTCGAGCGACTTGGCCATTTTTTCGACCGGCGCGTAAGGGACCCATCGATCTTGAACCCCGTGATAAAAGAAGACCGTCGCCGCACGGGAAGAGACGTGGGTCGCGGGTGACGCGTCGTCGTAAATCTCGGGCCGGTTTCGTCGCGTATCGCCAAGCCAATATTGAAGATACGGGCTATCCAGCGGAAGTTTGCGGAAATCGACCGGCGCTCCTCCGGCGACCACGGCACAGACCTCGGGCGACTCGAGTCCCAGCAACAAGGCCAGGTGTCCACCGGCCGAATAGCCCCAGGTGGCCAGTTTTTGGGGGTCGATCTTATGTTCGGCCGATTTTTTTTGCATCCAGGCAATCGCCTTGCGACAATCGTCCAACTGGGCCGGGTATTGATGTTCCGGGGCCAGGCGATAATTGATCGCCATGACGGTGAATCCGGTTTGAGCCAGGCCGTGGGCGATCCAGGCGAGTTGATCCTTGTTGCCCGACATCCAGGCCCCTCCATGGATCAACAGGACCCCGGGGAAAGGGCCTTTCCCGCTGGGCCGATAGAGGTCGGCCAAAAGCGGTTTCGCGTTTTCCGGTTGATCGTAGGCGACGTCACGGATGACCTCGTAGCGCGGCGTCGGCTCGTCGGCCCTTAGGAGAGGGCTTCCCAGTAATGCGATCGTCAGGCAAAGCGTCAGACGGACCAAAAGTGGCTTACGCTGCACGAAAAAGGGGGGGTGGGCAATAGGTGATCGGGTGGGGTTTATCGGCATAAGAGCCTTTTTTTTGGTACTGGGAGCTTTTTTTTGGTAAACAGTCAGGCGGCAATTTCTCAGTCATTTGTCCGGAAAAAGGTGGGGTAACCGACCGGAGAAAATAGTGAATCAGGCCCTTCCCCATTATCAATTTGCCGCGGAGTGAGTAGAATAGAAAAAGGTTGTGTTCGGGAACGCTCCCGCTCTTAGTATAACAAGGGGCTTCTTTCCGGGGCCAATCGCGAGTCTTAGTGGCCTGTTGAAAAACGGGCCGTTAGCCCTCTTATAACCTACGGAAGGGGCGATTCACCGTTCCCTCTTTTTTTACTTGAATTACCACCTGGTGTCTATCGGAGTACCGAATTCGTGCCGGAATCCAAGCTGTCGACGATTGAAGAAGCCTTAGAGGCGATTTATCAAGGAAAAGTCATCATTGTCATGGACGATGAAGACCGGGAAAACGAAGGCGATTTCGTTTGTGCCGCCGAAAAGGTGACCCCCGACATCGTCAACTTCATGATAACCCACGCGCGGGGGCAACTCTGTATGCCGATGTTGCCCGACGACTGTAAGCGGTTGAATCTTCCGCTGATGGTCGAGCACGGCAACGCCCCGTTGGGGACCGGTTTTACGGTTCCGATTGACCATCGTCGTTGTCGGACCGGAATCACGGCTCAAGAGCGGGCGATGACGATTCTCGAGGCGGTCGATTCTAGCAGTGTCCCTGGCGATTTTGTTCGACCGGGCCATCTTTTCCCGCTGTTGGCCAAAGAAGGGGGCGTTCTCCGACGGGCCGGACACACCGAAGCGTGCGTCGATCTGGCCCGACTTGCCGAGCTGAAACCGGCCGGCGTTTGCTGTGAGATCTTGTCCGAAAACGGGGACCGGGCCAGTCGCGATGAACTGTACCGGTTGGCCGAGGAACACGATCTCAAAATCATCACGATCGAACAGTTTATCCGCTACCGGCGTCGCAGCGAAAAGCTGGTCTATCGGATTGCCGACGCGTGCATGCCGACGCGGATTGGCGAAGGGCGAATTTACGCCTACGGCGTCAAATACGAATCGCAAGAGCCGGTCGCGGTCGTTTGGGGCGATCCGACCAAGGTGGCCGCTCCGTTGGTTCGGTTGCATTCGGCCTGTTTTACCGGCGATTTGCTCGACTCGATCCGCTGCGATTGTGGCGACCAACTCCATCTGGCGATGGACATGATCGGCAACGAGGGGGCCGGCGTCTTGGTCTATCTGCCGCAAGAGGGCCGTGGGATCGGTCTGGTCGAAAAGATCAAAGCCTACCAACTCCAGGATGAAGGGATGGATACGGTCGAGGCCAACTTGGCGCTGGGTCATCAGGCCGACAGCCGCGACTACGGCGTGGGGATTCAGATTCTCAAGGATCTGGGACTTTCAAAAGTCCGCCTTTTGACGAACAATCCCAAGAAGGTCGACGCGTTCATCTACGGCGGTTTCGATCTCGAAGTGGTCGATCAGGTGCCCATTCTCTGCCCGATCACCGAACATAACGAGAAGTATATGAACACGAAGCGGGACAAGATGGGGCACAAGCTGCCGTAATCTAAAAAAAGACAGTGCCAAAAAAACAGTGCCAAAATAAAAAAAGAGCGATGGTTTTGCCATCGCTCTTTTTGGTTTACGTGAGTTTTGTTTGTCTAGGCGGCCGCTTGCTTGTCCTCGAAATGGATCTGATACAGTCGTTGATACAACTCGCAACGCCCGATCAGCTCTTGATGCGTTCCGACGTCCAAAATTCGTCCCGCTTCCATCACGACAGTCCGATCGGCAAGCGCCAGCGCCGCCAGCCGGTGCGTGACGATGATCGTCGTCCGGTCGCGAACGAAATCTTCCAGCACCTGTTGGATGAGCTGCTCGCTCTTGAGGTCGACCTGACTGGTCGCCTCATCGAGGATCAAAATCGACGGGTCGTTCAACACGGCACGGGCCAAGGCGATCCGTTGTCGCTGTCCGCCTGAAAGTCGACACCCGCCCGGACCGACGGTGGTTTCGTAACCGTCGGCAAGATCCGACTCGATGAACAAATGGGCCTGGGCCTGTCGGGCCGCTTCGATCACTTCTTCCCGCGTTGCCGACGGTCGACCGTAACGAATGTTTTCGAGTACCGTGTCGTCGAACAAGAGCGTCTCTTGCGAGACCAAGCCGATCTGGCCGCGAAGTTCGCGAAGGCGGACTTCTTCGAGCGGGATGCCGTCGATGCGGATTTGGCCCTTGGTCGGGTCGGCGAAGCGCGGGATCAGGTTGGCCAGGGTACTTTTGCCGCAACCGTTGGGGCCGACCAGTGCAATGGTCTCTCCGGCACGCACGTCCAACTGGATTCCCTTGAGAACCGGATCCCCGTGTTGGTAAGCGAATTCGACACCGTCGAAGGCCAATTCCTTGTGGTGGCGGCCAAGCTCTTGCGGACTTTGAGGGTCTTGGACTCCCGGTTCACGGTCCAGCATGGCGTAAATTCGATCGCATGCGGCCGCGGCCCGTTGCAGCTTGGTGAAGATGTCCGACAATTTCCGAAGCGGATCGGCCGCCCCGGACAAAAATCCGAAGAAGGCCAAAACCAAGGCCAACGTCAGCGGCCGGTCGGTCATCCGAAAGCCGAACAGGTGGGTCTGTTCGTTGAGTACCAGGTAGGCCCCGACCAGGATGGCGATGCTGATGATGGCGATCCCCATCACCTCGGTAATCGGGCGGGTCAACGAGTCGTAGCGGGCAATCCGCATTGATTTGCGGTAAAATTCTTTGCAGTGTTGGTGGAAACGCCACCGTTCGCGTGGTTCCATGGCGAACGCCTTGACCACTTTGACGCCGCGGAAGGTTTCTTCCAGCGAGTTGTACAACTGGGCCATCCCTTCCATCGCGCGGCGATTGGCCCGTTTGAGCGATTTGGCCAGCCAGTTGACCAGCAGCCCGGCGATCGGCGCGACGATCAACGACAGGAGCAAAAGCCGCCAGCAGATGTAACCGGCGCCGATCAA
This sequence comes from Thermoguttaceae bacterium, assembly GCA_963674475.2. Taxonomy (GTDB): domain Bacteria; phylum Planctomycetota; class Planctomycetia; order Pirellulales; family Thermoguttaceae; genus CAXXFQ01. The sequence continues at coordinate 13,937 of CAXXFQ010000017.1, forward strand.
GCAAGCGATTCCCTTGAGCGGCTCTCGAACCAGTTTGCCGAATAGAATGGTCACTCCCTCGTTGACCGCTTCCATGTCGTAGGTGAACCGACTCATCAGGTCGCTGGTCCCCTGGTTGTTGAACGACGCCAGATCCATGCGCAGCGTCCGCCGATAGAACGTCTTGCGCAAGTTGAACGTCGCCATCTGTGCAAGCCGGGCGACCAGGATGTTGTTTCCGATAAGAAACAGATCCTTCAAAACGGTTCCGAAAAGAAGAACACCGATCAGGACGCCGATCGTTTTGAACGGCGTGTCGGGCATGTAGCGATCGACATACGGTTTGACGTGATCGAGCGCCCAAATCCACCATTGCTCGGCCTTGATCCGTTGGTGGGCCAGGCTGATTTGGCTTTCGATTTTGTCCCGGTTGTTCGGCTTGGTCGTGTCCAGCTCTTTTTCGAATCGGGTGAGGTTGGCCTCTTTTTCCGCCACGACTTTTTGCGAGCCGTCGATCTGGTTACCGACCCAGTTCGACAACGAATCGTTCTCGAAGGTCACTTCCATGAAGGGATAGATCATCCCGATATTACCACCCCAAAGGACCGCCACTCCCAAGGCGCAAACCAAAGAGAAAACGAAGGTCATGCGGTGACGAAGGGCGAGCCGGAGCACTCGGGAGAAATTTTTCATAGGTCGATCGTCCGTGATTATCGAAAGGGGTCGTCGCCTGTCGTGCGGGTTGAAATACCCGCGAAAAAGGGGAGAGGAAGCGATACTCAAGACGCTTTTCCCGCGGCGACTTCCTTACTGGGTCATCGAAAGTCCATTTTGATCCGCCCTTTTTACCAGAAACCGGCCCTTCGACCAAGATCGTTTTCCCTAAGGGGGGTGCAGTTTGCGTGTCTCGCCTCACTTTGGCACTTTACGTGAAACGGCTATCCTGCCGATGTGGCGGGATAGCCGTTTAAAAAAATGATTTCGGCTTAAAAGGCGAAAAGCGAGCCGTCCTATTTCGGGATCGATTCGGCCTGGACCAACTCTTCGAAGGTCTGGCGGCGTCGGACCAAATGGGGGGTGCCGTCTTGGATCAGCACCTCGGCGGCCATCGGTCTGGAGTGTTGTAGTTCGAACCCATCACCGCGCCGTAGGCTCCGGCACACTCGATGACCAGATATTCTCCGACCTGGGCCTCGGGCAAGATCCGTTTCGAGACAAAACCGCCCTCTTCTTGAGTGAAGATGTCGCCCGACTCGCACAACGGGCCGCCGACAATCACCTCGTTGGTCGGTCGGTCGGTTTTTCCGTCGGCCGGGACGATCGACATCGGGTGGTAGGCGCCGTAGAGGATCGGGCGGGCCAGATTGCAGAACCCGGCGTCGAGCAGATAAAATCGATTGGCCCCTTGATATTTGATCGCCCGGATCTGACAAATCAGATAGCCGCTTTCGGCCGCCAGATAGCGACCCGGCTCGATTTCCAGACTGATCGGGTGGCCCAATGCCGCTTCGAGCCGTTTGCGAGTGGCGTTCCACAGGTCGTAGTAGGCCTGGGTGTCGACGTATTCTTCTTCTTCGGTATAAGGGGTCGATAAACCGCCACCGGCACTGATCGTTTGGATCGAAGGTCCGGCCGCCAGCGCTGCCTTTTCCATCGCGTCGCAGACTTGGGCCAGGTGTTCGAGGTCGGCACCCGATCCGATGTGCATGTGCAGTCCGCTGACGGTCAGATCGTATTTGGCCGCCCGCTGGATCGCGTCGCCCAACTGTTCGTGCCAAATGCCGTGTTTCGACTGCTCGCCGCCGGTGTTGGTTTTTTGGCTGTGGCCGTGGCCAAAACCGGGGTTCAGGCGGAGCGTAATCGAGCGACCCGGAGCGACCCGGCCGTACTGGTCGATCATGTCGGGCGAGCCGCAGTTGACGTGAATGTTGTGTTCCACGCAGAGTTTCAACGCTTCATCGTCGAAAATATCGGCCGTGTAGACGATCGGCGCGGGGTCTCCTTCCGATGAGTATCCGGCCGCCAGTGCCCGACGAATCTCAAACCCGCTGACCGCGTCGACCAAGCCTCCCTCGCGTCGAATCAGGTCGACGATCGCCAGGTTGGAGCACGCCTTCTGGGCATAGCGGACCACGTCGAACGGGGCCAAGTCACGCAGTCGCTCTTGGATTTTTGCCGCATCGTAGACAAACGTCGGGGTTCCGAAGCGGTCGGCCAGTTCTGAAACCGGCAACCCGGCGATTTCGGTGCGAATGAGCGGATAAGAGGGTTTCATGGTCGAACCTGTCTTTTTTCTCTATTTTCTGAATATCTGGGTTTGGCAATGAAGGACGCTCGAGACAGGGGGGGCCTCGGTCCCTGTCTTTGAAACCCGCAAGCTTATCATGCCGCTCAAGCGGTGACAACCGGACGGGGCGTTTTGCGGGGGAGGGTCACCCGGCCCACATGAAGGGACATTAGTTGCGTAAAAAGGTTCGCTTTCGTCCCGCAGGAAGTTCCTTTTTAGTTGAGAGGCAATGCGTATTTGTTGGGGATAAAGCATCTCTAGTTGAGAGGCAAAGAGTAAACATTTTCGTAAAGGGGCAAATGGCGATAGTAGACTTCGAGCATATAGATCGATAGGCAAGTCACATAGAGCCGCCCCCCTGCCATGTCGAAGCTGCTCGCCTCGCCCGGATTCCAGCTTCCCGCCTCTTTGCCTTTTTTTACCTGATGTTCGGGCACCTCTTGCCGCATCACTTCATTCCAACGTTGCCAAAAATTTCCGCCCATATGGTGGGTGACTTGGGTGGCGTAATACCAATAGTACGTGTCCGATTTATTGTAATCGATCAAGTTTTCCTGCATGGTCAGCCACTCCACGCCGCGCACGAGCCGCCGGTCGTTTTGCGGCCAACCGAGATATTGGCGGCACAAAAGCCCCTCGGCTGTCATCGAGGGAGTGGCGGCTCTCTTTGGCAAGTAGCCGTATCGACTTCCTTCTTCGACCGAGACCGAGTCCAGGAAAAAGCCTACTCGCTTGAGGGTTTTTTCGGGAACGGAGATTCCGGCCATTTTCGCGCTTTGCAACGCCATGACCACCCAGCCGGTTACCGAGAGGTCGCTATCGTTCCGCGGCTGATATCGCCAGCCCCCTTTTTTGTAGTCTTGCGTATCGATGAGATACTCAATGGCTTTTTCAGCCGGTTGGCGCAGTTCCGGATCCTTGGTCATCGCGTAGAGTTCGCATACCGCGATCGTCCCTTGGGCGTGGGCGTAAAAGCGGTGATTTGTTCCTCCGCTGGTGAAGAAGCATCCGTCGGCGTCTTGCATCGTCAGGAGTTGATACATGCCCCGTTTGACGACCGAAGTGTATGGACTCTGATCGACGTGGGTGTGTCCGTTTCCCAGGAAAGCCAGAAGGGCCATTGCCGTGGCAGCCGAAGGGGTTTCGTAAGAGGAGCCTCCCCGGAAAGGGCCTTTAAGGCTCCACTGGCCCGAGGGGAGTTGGTTTCGAGCCAGCCACTTCAGGCCGAGTTGGACGGCTGCTTCGGTGGTGGCCGTCCCGCCATAGGCGCCCAAGAGCGATTCCTTCGATCCTTTGCGGCGTCCTTCCAGGGCCAGACCGATTTGCGATCGAACGGTTTGCACCGCCGTGCTTTCGGCGAACGGATCGAATTGACTGGTCGTCGACTTGGCAAACGGGTCGTCGACTTCGGGTAGATTCTCCGGTGTCAGGACGACCTGTTCGGTAAGTTCCGCACCAAGTAAATCGGCCTCCAGTTGTTCCCCTTCTTGCTCGGCGTAGATCTCCGAAGTCAGGGTAATGCCGTCCTCTTGCTCGGGCGAAAAAAACAAGAGGGCCAAGATGATTAAGAGGATCAGATGGAGGACCGCGCTTCCCAGCCAATAGGGGACCGTCATTTCTCCATGCTCGGGCGATGCCGTCAAAGGATCGGGATTTTCCGGATCGGTTTCGGGCAGGAAAAGGGGAGAAGCTTCGGGCGATTTTTGCTTTTGGGCCGGGGTTGCGTCGGAGTGGGCCGTTTCGTCGGTCGGGGTGGTTCCCGTAGGCCGCGTCCCATCGCTGACCGATTCCGGCAGGTTGTCGGAGTTCGGCGCGATCAATTCGTACGTTTCCGCCGCGTCGAAAGGGCGGTTCTCATTGGTTCCGCGATTCGACGGATCCCCTTCGGATCGGAAATCGGGCGATTCTGGAGATCCGTTTCCGGCCATCTTTTCTTATCTGTGCAGTAGGTATCTGATATCGACGAGACACTAATCGATATTCTAAATGGAATCGCAGTACAATCCCAGGGGCTTTCTCGAAGACTGGACCGGATCGGGGGTGAAGGGCGGCGCTAAAAGAGATTTAACCGTCGTTTTTCGCTCGTTTTGCCCATTTTTGGCAAGGGGAGAAAAAAACGGAGAAAAAGTCTCGCTTACCCGCTCGACAAATTTCGTTTTTTTGCTAAAATATTTTTTTCGCTTCGCCGATGATACAGTTCATTCGGCCCAAGGGGATTTTACCAAAGGTCTTTTATGGAGGCCCTTATGCACAAGTTCCCCTTATGGTAGACTGAGTGAAGTTTGATTTCGATCTGGCTTTTCTCGTCAGGGCGAAATTTCAGGTAACGCGGGGTGGAGCAGCCCGGTAGCTCGCGAGGCTCATAACCTCGAGGTCGTCGGTTCGAATCCGGCCCCCGCCACTTGCTTCCGTTTCTTTTTTGCTCGAAAAGAAAACGGTATCCACAAAATAAGGCCGTCGAAGGAATGAATTTCTTTCGACGGCCTGTGGTTTTTCTTGGCGACGTTTTTTTTAGCAACGGTTTGCAGAAGTGTATTCAAGAAAAAAGATCATGACAGGTCCATCCATTTACCTGCCATGATCTCTATCCTGAAACGGAACTTACGTGTCCCGCCCTCCCGGCTGTTTCAATGCGTAACCCGAAAAATCCAAGGGTCACGACTTGCTTACGGTTCGACCTCTGAAGCGAAACGTCTAAGTTTGGGCGACCGCGGGGTCTTGCCCCTCGTCTGTCGCAACAGTAGCACCTCAGTGAAAACCGCTTTAGCTATCTCTACTATCGGAGCGTCTAACTGGACGACTTGAATCGGTTTTAAGAATGGGACCGCTTTTTTGCGAACTTAGTATTATCACATTTCGTCTAGTCGATAGGTTCCCAGCGGTTATCGTGAATAGAGTGAACCAGCCTTTTTTCGACCGTTTCCTCTCGTGTTGCGTATTCCTGGCAAGCGAAGGAGAAGTGACAGAAATTCAAATGGATTCCCTTTTGGTTCTTGCAACAATTGTGGGAACTCTCTCAGGTGGCCGGTGTGACGCGACCAACTTTTTGAAAGGTGCTAGGAAAAAAGATGAAAGCGCTCGTTAAATCGAAGCCGGAAGTCGGGCTCTGGCTCGAAGAGGTCCCCGTTCCTGAAATTGGCATTAACGATGTCCTGATTCGGATTCTCAAGACGAGCATCTGCGGGACCGACGTTCATATTTGGAACTGGGACCAGTGGGCCCAAAAGACGATCCCCATTCCGATGGTGATTGGGCACGAATTTGTCGGACGAATCGAGGCGATCGGGGCGAATGTCCACGACTTCAAGCCGGGCGATCTGGTCAGCGGCGAAGGGCACTTGGTCTGCGGACGGTGTCGTAACTGTCTCTCCGGACGGCGCCACCTTTGTGCGAACACGAGCGGGATTGGGGTCAATCGGGACGGGGCGTATGCCGAGTTTCTCTCGATTCCGGTGACCAACGTCTGGGCCTGTGACCCGAACATCCCGTTGGATATTTTAAGCAGCTTCGACCCGTTGGGAAACGCGACCCACACAGCCTGCTCTTTCGCCGTTTTGGGCGAGGATGTCCTGATTACCGGCGCCGGCCCGATCGGACTGATGGCCACGGCGATCGCGCGTCACAGCGCGGCTCGACATATCGTCGTCACTGATGTGAATCCGTATCGGCTCGAGTTGGCCAAGACGATGGGGGCGACCCTGGTCCTCGACGCGCGGACGCAGCGCATTGCCGACGCGCAAAAACAACTGGGGATGGACGAGGGGTTCGACGTCGGACTGGAAATGTCGGGCAACCCGGCCGCCTTCCGCGAGATGCTTTCGAACATGTGTCACGGCGGGAAAATCGCCATGTTGGGCATCCTTCCGCCGACCGAGATCGATTGGGATTTCGTCGTCTTCAACGGCCTGACGATCAAAGGGATCTACGGCCGTGAGATGTACGAGACCTGGTACAAGATGACCGTCATGATCCAAAGCGGCCTCGACATTTCACCGGTCATCACGCACCGTTTCCATTACACCGAATTCGAAAAGGGGTTCGAGGTGATGCGCACCGGGAACTCCGGCAAGGTGGTTTTGGATTGGTCCGAGTAGAAGTGATTCTTCCCTGCTCTTTTGCCTAACGGGGCGTCCACCCATGGAGCTCCCCGAGAAAAGGGGCCAGGCCGACGTTACGAGCCGGCCTCGACCTTTTTACGTAGGGCTCGGATCTCTTTGACAAAATCGGCCAACTCGTGCGGGACCACCTCGTAATCGTATGCCTCTCGACCGAGAATCAACAAAGTAAAACGGGCCTTGGTCTTGCCGTTTTGTAAATCGAGTTTGGTTCGAGCCAAATCGGCCGCCCGTCGACTGCCCGTTCCGCCGCCCAGTTGGTTGGTCAACTCGATGTCGTCGAAATGCTGTTGAATCTGTCGACACTCGTGAACGGTTTTCAGCGCCGTTTGGAAAGTTTTTTTGATTTCGATCGGCACGAGATCGGTTTTCAAAAGACCTTCGCCGATTTTCACGTAAAGCTCGTCGAGACGGGCCCGGACGTTGACCCGATCGGCGACCATCGGAAGATCTTTCTCTTCGTGATCGGAGGGGGCTTCCTCTTCTTTACCGGCGATGAGGTTCAACCAGCTCGGCAAATCGCGTAGTTTTTTGAGGTGGTTTCGCTCGATCTGAACGTGGGCCGAGGAGCGGGCCGAGGGAACCCGGGCGGAAATCGAAAGCCGGCCGTTGGACCCGTATTGATATTCCACCTCGATCCGAGTCCCTTTGGGCAATCCGGAGGGGAGGTCCCGAACGACGCACTGTCCCAACGAGATGCAGTGCTCGGGCATCGGGTTTTCCCCTTCGATGACCGCGACTTTCACCGTTCGTTGATCTTCTTTGCCCGTTTGGAATCGCTTGACCATCGTGGCGGGAAGCGGCGTGTTTTTGGGGATCAGCGTGACGTTGACCCGCCGGCGCGTTTTGGGATGAAGGCCGACGACGCCGAGGCTGTGGGAGTTGACATTGATCAGCTTCATGTCCGATTGGACCGGGGAAGCGGAATCCTCATGCAAAAGCATCTGGGCGTACAAGGCCGCTCCAAAGGCGACCGCCTCGTCGACCGATTGGGACCGGTCCAGCTCCAGGTTGGTGACGCGGTGCAGCATTTTTTCGACCATCGGCATGCGGGTCGATCCGCCGACCATCAAGACTCGATCGATGTCGGACCAGTTCAGTTCGGCTTCCCGCACGACCAAATTGGTGGTCATCTCGGTTCGACTCAGAAGGTCGGCCGTCAGCTCCTCGAATTTTTCACGCGTGATTTCGACATCAAGTCGTTGCCCGCCGAACGAAAGGAGATAGGTGGTTTTCCCATGCTCGGTCAGCGCGTGTTTGACTTCACGCGCGTTGATCCAAAGTTGGGCGGCGTCGCGTGTGTCGCTTCGAGGGTCTAGATCGTACTGGTCTTCGAACAACTCGGCCAAGTGGTTGAAAAGCCGCTCGTCGAAGTTTCTTCCGCCCAGATGCACATCCCCGTCGGTTGCCAACGTGCGAAAGGTCTTTCCCTCGATTTCAAGGATCGTTACGTCAAAAGTTCCCCCGCCCAGGTCGTAGACCAGCAGTCGTTCCGGTTTGGAATCGGTTGCCGAGGAAGGGCCGTTTTGCGAGATTTTATGGTATCCGAACGCGACCGCCGCGGCCGTCGGTTCGTTGATAATGTCTAGTACTTCGAGACCGGCCAATTTTCCCGCGTCTTGCGTCGCTTTTCGACGTCCTTCGTCGAAAAAGGCCGGAACCGTGATGACCACCTTCTTGAAAAGGCCGATTCGCGCCTCGGCGTCCTCTTTGAGACGCGCAAGCAAAAACGCGCTGAGGACCTCCGGGGGGATCGATTGATCGGCCACTTTCCGTCGAAAGGTCGCTTGCCCCATATCCAACTTGAAACAATCGGCAAACGTTTCCGGTTCCAGCGAAGAGCCACGAATCGCCTCACGCCCGACGACGATCCGGTCTTCTTCGAACGCGATCGCGCTGGGAGTGAGCAATTCCCCAGACCGATTGGGAATCGACATCGGCCGCCCCGAGGCGTCGACGTACGCGACGACCGAAAAGGTGGTTCCTAGGTCGATTCCCACAGCCGGTTGTGCATCAGTCAAATTTTTTGGGGAAGAAAGGTTCATCGGGCAATGGTCTTGGTGCTGGGGATTTCCTTTTTACTGGTCTGTTCCAACGATTCGTCGCGTGCTTCCGTGCTCGTTTGGTCGACTCGAGGCCGCAATTCCGCCTCGGAGACATCGATCCATTCGAGTGATTCCCCCTCTTGGTCGTTTTTGAGGGCTCCTGTTAGCATTTCGGTCGGAAGGCAGGGGACCCTTTGGACAAACTGCGGCAGGGGGGATTCTTCTTGATTACGACGATACACGGCCAAGAGTTCTTTTGTTCGGGCGTCGAAAATCGGGCTTCCGTCAAATCCATCCGGGAAGCTGCCTGCCAAATACAAAGAACGCGGAATCCCTTGTTTCGGTTTCGCGGGGATCGAATGAAAAACGGTTCCTCTCATCTTTTTCGGTTGGAATTTCGAACTGGCTAAAAAATTCGTCAGGCTGGAGAGATCGGCTTCTTTTAGTGGGGTGCCAATCCCTATAATCGGACTCCCTTTCGAGATATCCTCTTGACTCTTCTTCGACGAAGGAGTCGCCCAATCGGGGATCGCTTCTCCGACTTCGAGGGTGCCAAGATTATAATACCATGCCGCCTCAAGGGGTTTCAAGGAAAGCCATTTCTGAGGAATCTTCATTCTGACCACATTTGCGCCAACGCCAGTCGTGGAATTGTAGACTCGGATACGAAATTTTTGGCGTCGAAAAACCGTTTCCAGCGAAGTTACCATTTTCGCCGTCGTCAAAAGTCGGTTGGGGCCTATCGCGCAACAGGTTCCAATCGGGAGGGAAAACAGCTCGTCGGGTGATTCCGCCACAATCAGAAAAACGGCCTTTTCCAGCTCTTGATACTTCTCCGAGTTCGCGACGGGAGGGGCGGTTTCCCTCACGGGAGGCTTTTTTTTGTGTTCCGCGTTAGAAATACCGTCCTGAGGGGGGCCGGTTTCCTTTTGCGAGTTTTCGCCTTTTTCCGTGGCCTGGTTTTTTTCTGATTTGGCTCCCAGAGTTTTCGGTTTTGGGGGGATTAACGCCTTGTTGTTACGAGCGGTAGGCACGTTCGACGACCTTTGCCCCGGCTGTGTAGGCCTCATTCGATAAGCAGTCGATGGCTTTTCGTTTGTCTGGGTCCATTCGGTCATCCCCTCCACAACTCGGTTTTGTTTCATCCAACGCAGCCCCTGGGTGATACAGAGCAAAATCACCAGGACTGAGCAGGCGAGGGTCACATGTTTCCAACTAAACCGATAATGAACTCGAAAATGGATTACCCCTGGGATATGAATCGTGAACCCGGGCGAGCTGGATTTTTCTTCGGTTTCGACCAGATGTTCGTCATCCCACGGGGAGATCAGTTTTCCCTTCGCCGCTTCCTTTTCGGACTCGGACTCTTTGGCGGATTTCGTTTGGGCCGACTCGTTTTCCGCCGCCGCTTTTCCCGAAGCGTCTTGTTTTACCGCTTCTTTCGGCGAGGTTTTCCCTTTTTCAAAAGATTTCGATTTGGTTCCCGACGGTTTTTTGGCACCTTCAGCCTCACCAGACCTCGCGGAGCTTTTCGTTCCGGCGCTGGAAGGAAGCGGGTCGGTGGCGTCGTCCGGTGTGCTGCTTTGTAGGGTAAAAACGAGGTCGGGACCCTGCTCGGAAAGTCGAATGAGGTCACCGGATCGTATTCGAAGGTGATCGGTTACCTTCTTCTGATTGACCCAGATTGCTTCTTTTCCCGAATTATTCAAAAACCAACCGTGGTGGTCGGACCAGATCATCAGCGATCGGCCTTCGGCACCCGGATCGCTTTTGGGGTTGAAATAAACATCGTCGTCCCGGTTGCTCCCGACCCGAAACTGGTCGACTTGCAACTCGAGAACCTCTCCTTGACGATCGCCGGAAAGAATTAAAATCTCAATCTTCATGATTTTGAGCTTTTTGGATCGATTTCGTTTTTTTCTCGTCGCGCTTGCCCGGCTCGGTGAACCGGAAAGAGCGAAAGAGGGGCCAGACGCCGCAAAAAACAAGATAAGGGTTCAAAATAACAAGAAAATAGAAAAAATGAAAAGAAAAGCGACTACGCAGAATTAAATTTTAACCAAAAACCCCGCCCAGGGCAATTGATTTGTTCCCCCTTGACTAACGGAATTTTTCGGAGTCGCCCCGAGTGTATGCAATAAACAGATAGTCACCTTTTATAGTGAGGGGAACGTGGTCTTCCTGTTCCTGGCGTAAGGGGGGGCGATACCGCTAAATAGGACTGTTCTTCCAGAAGAAGAAACCGACCGGAATCCCGACCGAGAGGGGGAAATGAATGCTACATTTTCATGAAACTCTGTAGTATGGTCTTTCCCGCCTCCTTTTATCGCATTCCCTGTGGAAAATCCCTTATGGTTTCCTCCCTGCTGATCCAAACGAGATGTTTTATCCGAATAGGGCACCGGTTCGCCCGCGGCACGGTTCTTTCCTTTTGGTCGATCCTGATGATTTCGGCCGTTTTGGGGGCGCTTTCGTTGGCCGGGTGTGGAGCGCCTGTCGAAGCGAACCTGACGCCGCCGACCCCGCCGGAAATCGGCGTTGTTCCGGTGATCCGAAAAACGGTTCCGGAATATTATGATTATGTCGGTTATATCGAGTCAATGCTTAACGTCGACATTCGAGCCCGAGTCAAAGGTTTTTTGGAAAAGCGGCTTTTTGTCGAGGGGGATGACGTCAAGGCGGGGAATTTACTCTATACGATCGAGCGTCGTCAATACGAGGCCGCGTTGGAAGGGGCCCGCGCCGCGTTGCGACGGTCCCACGCCGCGGCGGCCGACGCCCGACTGGAAAAAGAGCGCTATCTGATGCTCTTGCAGCGTGAAAGCACCAGTAAGAGTGAATACGACACAAAATTGGCCGCCTCAGAAATGGCCGACGCTCAGGTGCAACTTGACGAAGCGGCCGTTCGTCGCGCCCAAATCACGTTGAGCTACTGCTCGGTCGTTTCGCCGATCGACGGTCGGATCGGCCGGACGAAGATCCACGTGGGCAATCTGGTCGGCGTCGACGGCAACACCATGTTGACGACGATTGTGAAACTCGACCCGATTTACATTACCTTCGCCCCGGCGTCGGAGCATCTTTCGAAAATATTCCCCTTACTCAGCGACTCCAACCCTTTGGAAGTGGCGATCCGTGCCGCCGACCAAGGGGGCTGGTCAGCGCAGCGAGGGACGGTTAATTTTCTCAATAACCAGATCCAGAAAAGCACCTCGACCATTTTATTGCGGGCGACGATGCCCAATACGGATAAGAAGTTGTTGCCGGGCCAGTATGTCGAAGTGCGGCTTTTTCTGAAGGAGATCGCCGACGCGATGCTGGTCCCGACGATCGTCATTCAGCGGAAGCAGACCGGCACCCAGATTTTGGTGGCCGACCCGAAAGGCGTTTTACACGCTCGGAAGGTCGAGCTTGGTGCCGAATACGGAAACCTGACCCGAATTATCGAAGGCCTGAAGCCGGACGATTTGATCGTGACCGAAAAATGGTTGCTTCTGCGTCCCGGCTCGACGATTCGTCCGAAGCAAACGCAACCGGCCAAACCGAAAGAAGAGGCCAAAATACTACCGACCGAGGCGACGTCGTAAGCCGACGATCGAAAACCTTCCTTCCCCCACGGACCACGCGTCCGCCACCCCGACTCCCACCTAGCCGAAAAAAACCGTGATCGATTATTTTATCTCCCGTCCGATTTTTTGTAGCGTCATCGCCCTGGTTTTCCTGGTCGCGGGGGGGATCTGTATTTGGGTGTTGCCGGTGGCCCAGTACCCCGAAATCACGCCGCCGCAGGTCCAGATTACGGCCAACTATGTCGGTGCGGGCAGCGAGGTGACGGCCCAAACGACGGCCATCCCGTTGGAGCAACAGATCAACGGGACGCCGGGGATGATCTATCTCGCGTCGACGAGCGACAATACCGGGGCGTTGACGGTCAAGGCGACGTTCGAGGTCGGTTACGATCCGTCGATCGGTGCGGTCGACGTGTTGAGTCGAATCAATACGGCCTTGCCCCAGTTGCCCGAGGTGGTCCAGAAGACGGGCGTGACGGTGTTGAAGAAGCTGCCCGAGATCATGATGATCGTCCAGATCAATTCGCCGGACGACACCTACGACACGATTTTTTTGAGCAACTACGCCAGCATTTACGTCGTCGACGAACTGAAACGAATTCCCGGCATCAGCGATATCATGGTCGGTGGCGAGCGGAAATACTCGTACCGAATTTGGCTCGACCCGAACAAGCTGACCTCGATGGGGATGTCCGGAACCGACGTCGTCGCCGCGATCGAAGAGCAAAACCAGGACGTTGCCGCGGGAAAAGTTGGCGGTCCCCCGGCACGAAAAAATCAGCCGTTTCAATATCAGTTGAACATGTTGGGTCGGCTTGATCTCAAGGAGCAGTTCGAAGATATCGTTCTGCGGACCAACGCCGACGGTTCCACGGTTCGGGTCAGGGACGTCGCTCGGGTCGAACTCGGCGCGGAAAACTACAGCATGAACGTGACGCTCAACGGCAAACCGAGTGTCGCGTTGATGATCTTCCAATTGCCCGACTCCAATGCGATGGATATTTCGCAACAGGTCCGCGACACGATGGAGCGGCTCTCGAAGCGTTTCCCGAAAGGGCTCGATTATAAAGTCACCCAGGACACGACCCTGTTCGTCAACGCGGCGATCCAGGAAGTTGTCAAAACGCTTTTCGAGGCGATGGTCTTGGTCTTTCTGGTCGTTTACATTTTTCTGCAAAGTTTTCGCACGACGCTCATTCCGGCCGTCACGATCCCCGTCTCGTTGGTCGGGACCTTTTTGTTGATGGCGATGCTCGGTTTTTCGATCAACACACTCAGTATGCTCGGGCTGGTGTTGGCGATTGGTTTGGTGGTCGACGACGCGATTGTCGTGGTCGAAAATGTCGAACGGCTGATGACCACGCGGAAGATGGGACCGTTCGAGGCGGCTCGTGCGGCGATGAAAGAGGTGACCAGTCCGATCATCGCGACGTCGCTGGTCTTGATGGCCGTCTTCGTGCCGGTCTCGTTCATGCCGGGCGTGACGGGCCGATTGTACAATCAGTTCGCTCTGACGATCGCCTGTTCGGTCGGGCTATCGACGATCAACTCGTTGACCCTTTCTCCGGCCCTTTGCGCTATTTTGTTGCAGAAAGGACGGAAAAAAGGAAAATTCTTCACCCTCTTCGATCGAGGATTCAATTGGACCGTCGAGCATTACACTCGATGGTTGCGTGTCTTGATTCGTCGATGGTGGATCGTCACCATTGCCTTTTTGATCCTCATCGCTTTTACGTACCTGCTTTTAGTAAATGTCCCGACGTCGTTTGTTCCCGAAGAGGATCAAGGCTACTTCTTTGTTCTTATCCAACGGGCCCCGGCCACGGCGCTGGGCGAAACGGCCGAATCGACCGAAAGGGCCGATGCGATCTTGCGTGAGATGCCGGGGGTCAAATATACGGTCGGCGTTTCCGGCTACGACATCACCAGCGGCGCGATGCGTTCGGATCTCGGGTCGATTTTCGTGGTACTCGATCCGTGGGACGAACGAACGACCAAGGAGACGCAGCTCGCAACGATCGCGGAAACGGCGATGGCCCGTTTTCAAAAAGAGATTCCCGAAGCGGTTGCAATTCCGTTTAACGCACCGGCCATCCCGGGTATCAGCGCGACTGGCGGTTTCGAGTTTCAAATCCTCGACAGCGCGGCGTTCGGCCCGGAGACCCTGGCGAAGGTAACGCAGGAGTTTATTGAAAAGGCCAAGTCGCGTCCCGAATTGGGAGCGCTGTCCTCGTTTTACAGTGCCGATACGCCGAACCTGTTTGTCGACATCGATCGCGACAAGGTCAAAAGCCTTGGCGTCTCGCTCAATGAGGTTTTCCGCGCGATCCAGATCAACCTGGGCAGCTTTTACGTCAACCTGTTCAATAAGTACGATCGTGTTTTCCGGGTCTACGTCCAGGCGGAAAAGGAAAACCGGGCCAAGCCGACCGATATCAGTCGTCTCTATGTCCGCAACGAACACGGCGAGATGATTCCCCTTTCGGCACTGATTACGCTGGAGCATACCTTCACGCCGGAAGTGGTTTCGCACTACAATTTGTTCCCGTCGGCTCTGATCAACGGGAACCCGGCCCCCGGCTACAGTAGCGGACAGGCGGTTACGGCGATGCAAGAGGTGGCCGACGAGGTCTTGCCCGAAGGGATGCGTTACGATTGGACCGGGATTATCTATCAGCAACTCAAGGCGGGGAAACTGGCGTTTTTGGTTTTCGGGTTGGCGTTGATCTTCACATACCTATTCCTCTCGGCCCAGTACGAAAGTTGGGTCATGCCGATGATGGTAATGCTGGCCGTGCCGTTGGCGATCTTCGGCGCGATGTCGGCCCAATGGCTTCGCGGGCTCGAGAACGACGTCTATTGCCAGATCGGCATGGTGATGCTCATCGGTCTGGCCAGTAAAAACGCGATTTTGATTGTCGAGTTCGCCGCCGGTCTGCGTAAGAAAGGCCATTCGATCACCGAGTCGGCCATCGAGGCATGCCGCTTGCGTCTGCGGCCGATTCTGATGACGGCGTTTGCCTTCATCCTCGGCGTCGTTCCGTTGGTCTTGGCCAGCGGTGCCGGTGCGGCCGCCCGCCACTCGCTCGGAACGACCGTCTTCGGCGGGATGCTTGTTTCGACCCTATTGAGCCTCGGCGTCGTGCCGGTCTTGTACGTTTTGCTTCAAAAGGGACGTGAACGGTTGAGCAAGAGTGCCCGCCCTGAAGTCGAAGGGGCCGAGACGAATGACGACGAGCTGTAGTCCGTATGGAAAAGGAAAACGCGGCCGTTCATTGACTTTCTTTCCTTAGTCGACGATCTCCGGCCTGGCAAACGGGCCGTCCATTTCAACCGGCAATCGCCAAACGTGATCGCCGTCGCGATTGGTGAAATAGAGTCGCGATTCCGACGGTCGTCGGCCGTGACCGTCGGCCCAAATCGCTGCAAAATCGGGTCGCCCGCCGACCACCTTGCGACAATAGGTATGGTTGTATGGACTGTCGTGGGTCAACTGTTTGAGCTTTTTCCAGGTCTGGCCCTGATCGGTCGACTCCCAAAGGGCCACCTCCCCGCCTGGATTGAACGCCTGCGGTCCCGGCTCGGTGGGCCCGAGAATCCGCCAACAGTTATCGTCGACCAGCATCAACGTCCCGGTGTCGTAGTTATTGTCCGACTCGATCGAACCGCGAACTTCCCACTCGGATCCGTTCCAACGTGCGGTCGTCCAGAGACGTGGCCCGTTTTTCGGACCCGCTTGCCAACCGCCGCTGGTCAAGACCAGGATGATCGGCCGCCCCTCGGAATCGAACGCCAGATCTTTCATGTAGACGTTTCGCTTCTTGGATTCCAGCTCCAACACCCGTGCCGGGTTATCCGGGTCGGTCAACGGCAACGGAAGTTCCCTTCCGTCCACGGTCGTCCACGTCTTCCCGAAGTCGGACGTTTCCATGTAATAGAGATTGGTTCGCCAATTGAGCCCTTTCCCCCTCGGGTGATAGTTAAACGCCGTGCCAACTTTTTTCCCCGCGCGCCCACTGACCTGATACTGCCCGAGACCCATGTCGGCCAATTTTTTCGGCTCGCCCCAGGTCAGCCCGTCCGGACTGGTCAACTGACGCAAAAAACGTCCTCCGGCATATTTCGTATGGAGGAACAGAAAACCGTCTTCGGGCAGATAATGCGGCTGGGTATAGGAAAAATTGGTCGTCCAGACCCGCTTGAACGCGTCGATCGAGTACGGCTTCGTGCTAACCGAAACATACGACGGGCGGGGCGTGCCGTGGGAACTCGAGAAGATCCAGATATGGCCGTCCCGATCGATCTGCATCACCGGGTTGTCGTGCGCGTCGTCGGTCTTTTTGTCCAAAAGAATTCGCGGCCGCGGGACCTGGCCGGTCTTGTGATCGTAATACGAAACCATATGCAACAGGGTTGAATTTTTCCGATCGGTGCCGCCATAAACGAAAAAGGTCTTGTCGACCTCCGGCGCGTAGATGGCCAGCGGTGCATGTTTCGCACAATAGGTCCCCAGACCGCCGCTATATTTATAGACGTACTCATTCTTTTGCGGTTGGTTCGAATACCAAATTCCCCGATAGCCGTCGGCCGTCGAAAGCGGCTGCTTTCCTTCGATTTGAAGTTCCGTTTCGGAAGCGACTATTTTTGTAGTGATACAAAGGGAAGTGGCAATCAAAAAAAGGGACACAAAACGGGCAGTTTTCATGAACGATCCCTATCAAGGAGTGGGAAGAAAAATAGTGCGGAAATCGGAGGTGAAACAACCTTCATCATAAACGATTCCGACGGAGGTCGCAAGAAATGCAAACGCCCGGCAAACCGCGGGGGGGCTTACCGGGCGCAATAGACACGCGATACCAAAGTTGAAAACGGTCTATTTTTGCTGGGATTTCGGTCTCGGGCCGATTCGGCTTAGATCGATCTCACGAAAACCAAGTTTTAATGCAGGGGAGCCCGGTTTCAGGCGGAAATCGCCGTTTTCCGGATCGACAAACAGCGGGTCGGCGACGATCGAATGTTGGTCGAGTTTCTTTTGCTCTTGCCACTCTTTGAGAGAAAGTCCCTGAAAAGTCACCGGCCGGCCCGACGCGTCGAAGTACAGGTTGTAATCCATGATGCAGTCGTAGTTCGGCCAAGAAGGGCGATTGAACGGGCGATCGTTTTTGAAATAGTAGATGTTCCGATAGAAAATTCCCGTTTGGTCGAGCCACTCGCCCTGGTCTCCGTAGCGGGAGATTTGTCCCTCGTAGGAAAAGGCGAAGATGTTGTTCTGGATCAGGTTGCCCAGGCAGTTGAAATTGAAAACCATTGCCCCGCGTTGGCCGTGGTCGATGACGTTGTTTTCGACGGTCATCATCGCCGCGCTGTTGTCGAGACAAATCCCGTGGGCCCCGTCGCAGTAGGAGACCCGGTTGTATCGCACCATGGTTCCCGGCTGCACGCCCAGCAGGTAAATCACCGCGTGAGTGTTCAGCGGACGGTTGATCACATGATGACAATCGTTGTATTCGATGATGTTTTCCCGCGCGTTTTGCGGGGGCAGATAGCCCCACTGAAATCCGCACGAAATGGCCCATTCCCAGCGTCCGGTGATCTCGTTATGGGCGATCCGGTTTTTGCTAGACAGGCCGATCCAAACGGCCGGGGCGCCGAGGTAAACACTACAGCCGTCACGGAACACGTTGTCGGTGATTGCGGCCTCCGAGGCCTCTTCGCTAGGGTCGGTTGTCGCGTCGGGGCTTCCGAAACGAAAACCGCCCGCCCCCATCTCTTCAACCGTGTTTCCCTTGAAGCCGATCCGTTTGCAGCCGCGATCGAAATGGACGCCCCAGGCCCCCGTGTTTTGGAACGTGTTCTCTTCAAGCGAAATGTCGTGGGCGCCGACGGCATAGAATCCGGCCGGAACTTCGACTTGCGACTGGGGCGTGGAAAGTCCTTCGCGTCCCCAGCCCAGCCAAAGCGGCTTTCCGCGCGTCAGTGAAATGGCCGCCTGTGGATAGCTGTAGCCGAGTTTCTCGTCCAGATCCCACGCGGTATGCTCGAACGTGATCCCGCGAAAGACGAGGTGCTCGACGTGTCGGTCGTTCTTGTAGTCGCCCGTCAGTCGGACCCACTGACGCGTGACGGGTAGGATCGCTTGAACCGTTTCGGGCGTTTCCCCTTTGCGTGGCCAGTAGGTCAGGACGCCCGACGTTCGGTCGAGGTACCATTGCCCGGGACGTGTGAGACCTTCGCGGACATTCTCGACATACCAGCCTCTTGACCAGTTCGATGGGCGAAACGTCTTGCCGGTGAAGCGGACGGTGTGGTTCTTTTCGTCGACCGACTCGATTCGAAGCCGGGCGTCGGTCCAATGCTGCAAAACGACCAGCTCGACGTCGTCCCGGTTGTGCCAATCGGGGTCGATCTGGCCGGGCTTGAACTGGAATTCCCGCTTCGGATTTTTCGTCGCGGCGGCGACTTGATACATTCCTTCCTCTGGCAGACGTGTGCGAGAAGCCCGTTTTCCACCGATAAAAAGTTGTCGGTAATAGGCCTTTCCCTCGGCCACCTCGGGCAAGGTGACCGTCCAAAGCTCGTCGGCGCCAACCTTCCAGCCCGAAACGGCCCGACCGCCGGAAATCACGGGCTGTTCACCCGGATAGGCCGCATAGGTAATCGGCCCGTCGACCGTTCCGGAATCTTCGGGAGTGAAGACGACCGGCTTATTGAGTCGATAGGTGCCCCCACGCAAAAAGACGGTCACCGGTTCGGACTTTGGTATTTGGCGGACCGTATCGCGGGCCTTCTCGAGCGTTATAAACGGTTTCGACTGCGTGCCCGGGTTCGCGTCGTTGCCGTCTGGAGCGACATAATATTCCACCGAGGCGAAAACAGAAGTGGTAATGAAAATCAACGCAAACGAAAGCACCGTTTTCATTATCCCAAAATGCGACAAGGAAGATATCAATCGTCGGTTCATCTGGGTAAGCTCTATCTGGTATCAGGAGGATTTGGAGTGTACTTTTCTTTTCAAAAGAGGAATGACTTCGCGTTACTTCGATTTTCCGAAGGCGGTGAATTCGCGAATCGTCGGGATCGCGTTGGCCTTTCGGATGCGGAGTCGAATCTTTTCGGCCGTCACGGGCGAGTCAAACCGGTGTAGGTGCATCCGACCGATCGACTGTCCTTCGGCCACCTTGCGCCAGTCTTGTCCATTAGAAACTTCCAGGTCGTACTCCAACACATGTTGGCCCAGGGCGATCTCTTCGACCAAACGGATATGGTCGATCGCCGTCGGGCCGGACAACGGAAGCTCCAAAATCCCAGGCGCTGCCCAGCCGCCGGTCGTGCTGTCGGTCGAGCCCAACGGCTTGCCGAAGCGCGCCTCGATTTTTTCACCCAACTCGTGTAAGACCCGGGTTTCGTTTTCAGGAATCAGTCCGTCGGTATACGGAGTCAGGTTGATCAACAGGTTGGCCCCGTTGCCAATCGACTTGTAATAGGCTTCCAGAAGTCGATCGGAGGTTGCCATTTGGTCCTTGCAGCCGACCCAACAGATCCAGTCGGGACGTGGGTGGATGTTCGCTTCGCACACGAACCAGCCGGTCGCATCGGGAGAGAGCCAATAGCCGGTCCCTTGGCCCGGATAGACCACGTTCCAAAGTGGATAGTCCGCATAGCCTTCTTCGTTCAGTGCCCAGCGAATGCCGCCGGTTCGGGCGTGTTGGTGATAGATCAGCGCGTCCGGCTGAAGCGATCGGATCAACTCGTCAAGCTCGTCGCAATATCGATTGCCCAAAGGTTTGCCGGTCTTCGGATCGGTCACATCCGATCCAAACGGGTCGAGATAGCCGTCCAGCCAGACTTCGCACAACGGGCCGTAGTTGGTCAAGATCTCACGCAACTGCTCTTTGTAAATCTTGATATAAGTGTCCGGGTCGCCAACCAGAGTGCGCGAATGACCTCCCTTGCCGTCGAACTTGTAGTTGGAGCTGAAGCATTTATGGTGCTTATCGGCCGGCGAACAATAAAGTCCCAGCGGCATGTTGTGCTTCCGGCAGGCGGCGGCCACCTCGGCGATCACGTCCCCTTGACCGTTCTTCCAAGGGACATTTTTTACTGAAAAATCGGTCGTCTTGGTTGGCCAGAGACAGAACCCGTCGTGGTGCTTGGTCGTGAAGACGAACCATTTGGCCCCGAACGCCTTGGCCGTGAGGACCCACTGTTCGGCGTCCAGCTTCTTCGGGTCGAACCGAGAAGAGTCCGGCATGCCGGGTTCATAACAAAAAACAGACCGATACTCTTCGCGGGTCTTGGCCCAGGTCGGAAGGCCGAAGTGACAGAACGCGCCGAGCTGACGGTTTTGCGTGTTCAGCTGCTGCTGCGTCGGCCGCGAATAGGCAATTACGTCGGTGGAACCGTCATCCAACTTGGTTACCCCCTCGGGCAATTCAATGATCGAGTCCCAGCTGGTGGCCGTTTTTTTCTCGTTTATTGCCGGGCGACGGCCGATCGGGCCTTGCTGGGCGGAGAATTTGACCGTTTCGACCCCCTCGGGGAAGCAGCTTTCGAAATACTCCTTCATCGGGCCCGGGTAGATCGCCTCGCGGATTTCGGCCCAGGTGGATTGGTTGCCGGTCGCGTAGAAGATGTGCGTTTTGCCGTTGAATTCAGCGATATCGGCATCGGTATTGTTGCAGCCCTCGTCCCCATCGCGGGGCGCTTCGAGGATCGGATTCTGGGCGCTCATCTCCCACTGGATCAGGTCCTTGCTCCGCGCGATTCCGGTCAACCAACCGTGATTCTCGGGGACCGGGCCGTAGCCGAAAATGACATAGTAATACGGCTTGGCGTAGCGGATGATCGGGTTGCCCGCGTTGGGGTGTTTCGGGTAGCCGAGAAAGACCAGACCGTCGAGTTTTTCCCAGTGCGAGAGATCTTTCGACCGGGCGAACTTCCAACACCATTGTTGCGGCTGATTCGATTCGTAGGTCATGACGTACCCCTGGTCGTCCTGGCAGACCGACGTATTGAAAAGGTGTTCGTCCCCGTCACGCTGGATGACCAGCTCCCGTTTCCAGTTGACCAGGTCGTCCGACCAGAATCGATAGACGTCTTGGGTCCAGTCGTCCTTCGTGTCGAACGTGGCGAAGACGTTCATCTGCTTGCCGCGGACGATCGCCGAGGGGAATCCGTGTGCCGCGGCGAACGCCTTGGTCCGTTTGCGGGTATCGAGATCCTTGAAGTACAGGTAATTGTGTCGGGGCCAATCTTCGTAAGCCAACGGGTGGCTCAGCGATTTGCTCAGGTGGTAGTAGAGCAGCAGGAGTCGGCGGCCTTGGTAGTTGATTGGCTGGCACTCCATTGAGGATTCCTCGAGCATCTTGCCCTGCTTCACGAGTCGTTTGGGGGCTTGATCGGTTTCCGCAGACAACGATCGAGCGACGACAATGCCAAACAGTAAGGAGAGGGCCAAAAGGGGAAGGAGGATGCGTTTCGGGCAAGTCTGCATGAGGGGTGGGTCCTTGTTGTGGGGGACAAAAAAGCCAAAGCGGCCCTTAAATTATGCATAGTTTTTAGTGTATCCGTCTGGAGTGGCGGGTCAATAGGCCAGCAGTCATTTTGTCTAAATTACTTATAAGCCGTTTTTTAATATATAGTTGTGTTGTTTTTCGTGGAAAGAGGAGAATCTTGCCCTTCAAGGCTTGCATCTTATATTGTGCGTAATGCATAATAAAACGATGGAGAAGACGAACTCGGAATACCTTCAGGAAACGCTCGATCGCCCGTCGGTTGTCCGAGGAGCGCTGCGCGATGAGATCAAGCAGCACTTGTTGGTGGATATCTTTCGGGGTGACCTGCCCGCCGGGACCCGTCTGGTCGTTCAGAAATTGGCCGTCCGATTTGGCGTCAGTTCGACTCCCATCCGCGAAACGCTCGTCGAGCTAGAAGCGGCCGGGGTGGTCGAATTTCTTCATAACCGGGGGGTGGTTGTCAGGCCGTTCGGTCCCGATGAACTGCGTCAAATCTGTCAAATCCGACGTATCCTCGAAGTCGAAGCGGTCCGAGGGGCCTGTGGGCGGCTCGACGACGGTAATTTAGAAGAGATCCGCCTGGAAATGGTTCGGCTACGCGATACGGTCCCGCGCGACGAGCGTTGGTCGGTCGAAACCCTTGCGGCCGACCAACGGTTCCACGGCCTCATTGTCACGACCTGTGGAAGTCGACGTCTGATCGATGAGATTGCCCGCTACGATGTTCTTGCGCAGTCGCTGGCCCGTGTGGTCGGCAATCAGCGAGAGGTGCAAACCCGCGGCATCTTCGAGCACTTGATCTTGATCGATCGCCTGAAAGAAAACGATATCGAAGCGGCCGCCGACGAGATGGCCCGGCACATCAACCACACGGCTCGGGACCTAGAGCGGATCTATTTCGAAGCGTCGACCGGTGAAACGTCGATTGACGAGATTTCGTCGTCGAATTGAAGCGGCGCCGTTGGGGTCAGCGGGCTGGAACGTCTAGGTTGGGGCGTCTAGGTTGGGGACGATCAATCGTCCTCTTCGCGGTCCTTCGGCTTTTCTGGCTCGAAAATCTTTGGGCTTTCGTCCTCTTCGTAAGGGAGGCCGTAATCCTCCTCGAGCCAGGCGCCCAGATCGATCAAGCGACAGCGCTCCGAGCAAAACGGCAGCGCGTCGGACTGATCCGGATCGAATTCCCGTCGGCATTTCGGGCAAACCATTCGGTCGATCATCCTCTGATTTACCTTTCAATCACAAACGACACGCCCACCGCGTCTTGTTGGACCATCGGCATCATGCGGAAGCCGTGTTGGTCGGTTTCGGTCGCATCGACACTTCGGCAGGCCAGGTAGGCCATGCACCAGCCCAGGCAAATCTGGGAGAGGTAATGGTCATCGTCATTCACTCTAGACCAGCCCGGCAAGGTTGACAAGGTGTAGAGTCCCAATTTGAAAAACCGGTTTTCGACCATGTTGGCCGCCGTCATGAAGGGGACCGCTCCGACGAACGCATGGCCGCTGACGCCATTGTTGTCGGTAAACGGACGCCAATAGGAGTCGTGTTCGTCTTCTCCCGGTCGGGAGCCGCCGGTCGTGTACTGCATCAACAGCATGGGCGGAAGACCGACTAAATAAGAACGGCTGACTTGGTAACCGAAATCGCCCGCGACGTTGCAAGCCGGAATATCTTGAAGCAAGAGACCTGCCCCGGCCAAGGCGGCATAGGCCGGGATGAAGATTTCCCCTTCACCGAAGTTCTTCCAGAAGTTCGAAAAGTGATCGGTTTCGGTGCTGCGGACGTCATCTTGGACCCAGTTGCGAAAATGCTGATCCATCGACGTATTGGCCAACACGGCCGCTCCTGATAAGACGAGGCCGAAATCGCGGGCCGTTCTCCAGCGGTAGTAATGACAGTGGTCGTTGATCACGTCTTCAAGGATCGAGTCGCATGCCATCGGCGTCGTGTCGCAGGCCCGGCTCCACTTATGCCCGCACCAGGAGGTGAAATTATATGAGCCCGGTTCTTCGCAAAGGGACGCTTCGCCCGCCGCGTCTTCTTCCACGGTGGCGCTGCCAACCTGGGGCAACGGACGCATCAGCGTGGGATTCGAGTCGACCTGTGAAGGTAGGGAAAGCCCTTTTTCTTGATACCCGGCCAAAAGGTGAGAATCATTGCCGGTTGGGGCGGTTTTATGGGTCGGTTGTGAACCGAGTAAGTTCCAGTGATGACGCTCTTGATAGTCGACCGACGCCGGTTCGTTCCGTTCGTCCAGGATGGCCGCGTCGACTTGGTCCACCTCGTTCGATTCTTGCCAGAAAGCCAGCTTCGAAAGCGAATCAGACCAAGGCCGATAGGCAACTTGAACGATCGGTCCCGAGTCCCGTTTCAAAGACGGTTCGAACGAAACCGGTTGGGCGAGTTTTTTCCCGGACGCTTGGGTCGACTCGGGCAATAGCTCGGGTTCTACCGGTTCGGAGTTGTCCGTTTCTTTGAGCGGATTTGCGGAAACGGTTTCCGTCGGTTCTTCGCAGGAAAATTCCTCCGAATCAATCCGAGCGCTCCCCGGTTGGGTGAGATCGTGTCCATCGAGAATGGTCCTATGTTGGCTGCACGCACCGGATACGAGTACCACGGCACACACGCTCAACGCCGGCAATAAGTCGACGGTGCGCATTGTGCGTCGTCCCCCCCCCACACAAGTTGTTTGCGTATCATAAAAAGAAAACGTCATCACACTTCCGCTTTTGAAGTGTCGATCTGCCGCGTACTTGAAAAATCTTTCTCCAACAGGCCGTCTTTCGAGCAAGAGTTTGACGGAAGACGGTTTCACGCCAGAGAGCTCAAAAAATAAGATCCAAGGCGGCATGGCGGCGACTTGGTTGACGCGACGTGTTTTCTTTGTCGCTCAGGCAAAGTCGAACCCCAAGGAAAGGGTTTTTCCGCTTACGTAATGGGTACATCGGGGCCGGAGCAATTGTTACATTAGGACCACCCTCTACGCGCGATACGACCCTAACTTCTGGTAAAATCGGCATGTTCGTAAAGATGTCGCTATTCTGCCTATCTTGACACGGTGGTCGGAACCATTTCGAATTGCTTTGAAGATCGATTTTTCCAGGAAAAACCGTGGAAAAGAGGACGGAAATTTGGGCCGGCTTTGTTTTACTTCGAGGACCGCTATAATTACTTCCAGTTACCCATACTCAAAAGATTTGTGTCTTAGTGGTGATTTTGTCATGATCGAGTTTTAGGTTTTTCCTCATTCTGCTCCGCGGGGTGTGTCATGGAAGAGGAATGCCAAAAGAGGCGGGGGTACTGCGAAGTCGACTAACCCTTTTTCCTTTTTGTCCAGGTTTTTTATGAAACCGATCCTTTTATTGCAGCGGGCGGCCTTGGTGCTTGTTGGTTTGCAGTTGGCTGCGCTCGTCCTGCTTGTTGCCGTGCCCGGTTGGAGAGCGACCGCCACGCGTATTCTTGTCGAAGGAAGGCTGTCCGGTTCGTCCGATTTGCCCATGACGGAAGCTTCTTCCCAAGAGCCGGAATCGACCGAACCCGGTCATGCCTTGGCGCTGAGCGAGCAAGCGCTCCAGAATATCGGCTTGACCGACGAGTCGATTGTCACGTCGGCCGTGACCGAGTACCAAAAGCGGATCGAATTTCCGGCCGTGGTGGTCGAGCGGCCGGGCCGATCCTTGATCAAGATTCCGGCGCCGGTTTGCGGGGTGATTTCGCGTGTCTATCACGTTCCGGGTGAGACGGTCCAGGCGGGAACTGCCCTTTTCGATATCGAGATTAACGACGAGGAGCTGATCGACAGTCAGGCCGAACTGTTGGCCGCCTATCTGAGTCGTTCCCAGGTCGAGAAGGAACTGGCCCGATTGAAACCGTTGGGCGACGAATTGGCCCCACGCGCCAAGCGGGAAAACGAATATAAGATGGGGGAACTCGACGCCCGGATCGACAGCCTTCGGATGACGTTGCGTCATTACGGTCTGACCGATCGCCAGATCGAGCGCTCCTTGGTTCAGAATCGCCAGATGATTCGCACCTACACGGTTTGCGTCCCCGATACCTTTCAAACCGATCCGGCCGGATCGCATCACTCTGATTCGTGCGGAGAGCTACAGGTCAGTTTGCTTCGGGTCGAGAAGGGCCAGCAAGTCGACATTGGCGATTCGCTGTGTACGATCACCGATTATTGCAAATTGGACATTGAGGGTCGCGCGTTTGCGACTGACGAGGCGATTTTGACGCAGGCGCTTCAGGAAAACGGTCCGGTTCGCGTGATCATGGATCGACCCGACGGAACGGTCGAGGTGATCGGGGGGCTTCACATTCGCTACATCGATAGTCAAATTGACCCGGAATCGCGGACGTTGGCCTTCTTTGTCGAGCTGCCCAACGAGAAGGCCGGGGAAACGCGTGACCACGATCGGTGGTTTATCAATTGGCGTTTCAAGCCGGGGCAGCGGTGTCGGCTCGAGGTGGCCTATGAGACGATCGACGAATGTTTCGTCTTTCCGATTCGAGCGCTGGCGACCGACAACGCCGAGGCCTATTTGTTTGAATGGTCCGGGCGCGACGGCGGTAAGAAAGTTTGGTTGCGTCGGCCGGTCCATGTGTTGGATCGGACCGAGACCGAGGTGGCCATTGCCAATGACGGGTCGATCTATCCGGGAGCGAAAATCGCCGGCAATGGGGCGGGCCAATTGCAGGTCGCCCTGACTGCCGGGGGAGGCAAACTCCAAAATCAGTGTCCCTGTGGCAACCATTAGTCGCCGTGTTACCGCAACCGATCGCTTGCGGAACCGCGTTCATTCCGGCCGACGAAAAACGTCTATCCGTCATGTGAAATAATGAGGATCAAAGGGCCCCGTCGATGTTTCGATCTATCATCCGTTTTTCGCTGGAGCACCGACTTCTGGTTCTGGTTGCCGCGTCCGTGCTGTTGGTTCTAGGCGGATATCAGCTCTTACGACTGCCGATCGACGTGTTGCCCGACTTGAATCGACCTCGGGTTACCGTGATGACCGAGTGTCCCGGCATGGCGCCGGAAGAGGTCGAAACGTTGGTCACGACCCCGTTGGAATCAACGCTGGCCGGGGCGACCGGGGTGATCGCGATTCGTAGCAGTTCGACCGTCGGTCTGTCGATCGTGACGGTCGAATTCGACTGGGGGATCGACCCGTATCGATCGCGTCAAGTGATCGCCGAACGGCTGGCGTCGACCGCCGAGCGGCTTCCCGAGGGGATCGTGCCGCAGATGACGCCGATCTCGTCGGTCATGGGCCAGATTCTCCTTTTGGGCGTCTGGTCCGACGATCCGAACCTCTCGCCGATCCGGCTGCGAACCGTTGCCGATTGGACGATTCGCAAGCGACTTTTGGGCGTGCCGGGGGTCGCCGAGGTCTTTGTGATGGGGGGTGGCCGTAAGCAGTTTCAGGTGTTGGTCGATACTGACGACCTGTTGAAATTCGGTGTCGAGCTGCACGAGATCGAAATCGCCCTGGGCGAAAGCAACCAAAACGTAACCGGCGGCTATCTGACCGGACGGGGCGACGATCAGTATCTGGTCCGCTCGCTCGGTCGGATTCAAACGGTCGAGGATCTCGAAAACCTGGTTGTCAAGTCCCGACCGGGCAGCCCGATCCTTTTGAAGCAGGTCGCGCGGGTTGTCGAGGCTCCGGCGGTGAAGGTCGGCGACAGTTCGGCCTACGTTCGCGGCGAAGACGGGTCGTTTTCCGGCGGTCCGGCCGTCGTTCTGACAATCGAGAAACAGCCCGACGTCGATACGCGGAAGTTGACCGATACGATTCTCGAGACGGTCGAGTCACTCCAAGCCTCGCTCGAAAAGAACTACCCCGGGTTGCGAATCGCGCCACTTTACCGACAGAGCCAATTTATCGACCTGGCAATCGCCAACGTGATCGAGGCCCTCTGGATCGGGGCGATTTTGGTGATGCTGGCGTTGGTTTTGTTTCTCAATAACCTGCGCACGACCTGCATTACGCTGTTGGCGATGCCCCTTTCGTTTGTCGTCGCTGGGCTGACATTTGCCTGGTTCGGCCTGTCGATCAACACGATGACCCTCGGCGGGTTGGCGGTCGCGATGGGCGAGCTGGTCGACGACGCGATTGTCGACGTCGAAAATATCTTCCGACGGCTGCGTGAAAACCGCCTTCGTGCCAATCCCCTTTCGCCGCTGCGGGTGGTGTTCGAAGCCAGTTCGGAAATTCGCAACTCGATCGTCAACGGGACGGTGATTGTCGTCTTGGTCTTTCTCCCGTTGTTTTTTCTTTCGGGGATCGAAGGTCGCTTGTTCCGGCCATTGGGGATCGCCTACGTCGTGTCGATTCTCTCGTCGCTGGTCGTTTCGCTGACCGTGACGCCGGTGTTGAGTTATCTGTTGCTTTCCGGCCGAAGTACTGAAACCAAAGAACGGCAAGGGTTCCTTTTTGTCTTCGCGCAAAAACTGGCCGGTGGCGCGATTCGGTTGAGTCTGGCGATGCCGCGAACCATTCTGACGCTGGCCGCCGTGTTGGCGATCGGAAGCGGGGTTCTCTTTTTCCAACTCGACCGGAATTTCATGCCGCCCTTCAACGAAGGGTCGATCCAATTGAACGTTGATCTGATGCCCGGCAAATCGTTGGAGACATCCGGTGTCTTGGCCGACCGGCTGGCCGAAGCGATCCAGCAAGTCGACGGGATCGAAACGATTGTTCGAAAAACGGGCCGGGCCGAACTCGACGAACACGCTGTCGGGGTCAATACGAGCGAGGTGATCTGCACGGTCGATCCGAACACGACGCGTTCGATCGAGGAGATTACCGACGAGTTGGAAGCACTGGTTTCGCCGGAAAATCTGCCGGGGACCGTTGCGTTTTCCGATCAGCCGCTGCAACATTTGATCAACCATCTCCGTAGCGGCACCCAGGCCCGGATTGCGGTGAAACTTCGTGGTGACGATCTGAAGAAGCTGCGCCGTCGGGCCGAAACGATTCGCTCGGAGATGCAGCAGGTCGACGGCGTCGGACGCGTTCGAATCGATCCGATCCAGGTCGATATCCCGCAGATACGAATTCGATTGGATCGCGCGAAGTTGGCCTTTCACGGCCTGACCCCGTATCAAGTCAATGAGTTGGTCGAAACGGCGATGAACGGCCGGGTTGTCACCGAGGTGATTGAAAATCAAGCGTTTTTCGAGGTCCTTTTGCGACTCAACGAAGCGTGTCGGGAAGATCTCGAGGCGCTCGAACAACTGCCGATTCCCCATCCGGATGGCGGCGTCATTCCGCTGAAAGCGGTCGCGACGATCGACGCGCGTGCCCGTGGGCCGCATCAAATCGACCACGAGGATGGGCGACGACAAGTCCTGATCCAATCGAACCCGAAGAACCGTGGTGCTGTCGACGTTAAGGAGGAGATCCAACAGCGGTTGGCTTCCCAGTGGGAACCGTTGACCGAAGGAAATTACTCGATCACGTTCGCCGGACTTTTCGAAAGCGAACGGCAGGCCTCACGCGTGATCGGCTGGTTGTCGTTGGTGGCGTTGGCCGGGGTCTTTTTGGTCTTGTACCATATGTTCCGCTCGGCCAATTTGGCGTTGGAGATCATGGCCGCGCTGCCGATGGCACTGATCGGGGCGGTCGCCGCGATGCTCTTGACCGGCCAGGATCGAACGGTGCCGAACTTGGTCGGGATGATCTCGCTCTGCGGCATCGCGTCGCGCAACGGGATTCTGTTGTTGGACCATTACTTCCATCTGGTCCGTTACGAGGGACACGATTGGAGTCGCGAGATGATTCTTCATGCCGGGCAAAACCGAACCGCGCCGGTCCTGATGACGGCGATCACCTCGGCGTGCGGCCTGATCCCTTTGACTCTGGCGGCCGGCGAACCGGGACGGGAGATTTTGTATCCGATCGCCACGGTTGTGGTCGGCGGGCTGATCAGTTCGACCTTGATGGAGTTCTTTGTGCGTCCGGCCCTTTTTTGGACCTGCGGCCGGAAAGCGGCTCAGCGGGCCCTGGTGCGTTGGGCCGCTCAGGAGGAAGAACGCCTTGTGCCCCTGGAGAACGAAAAGGAGTAGTGGAGGTCCTGGCCGTTCGTTTTTTTGTTTCAAAAATGATCTTTTACTGCAATCCTGCGGAAGGAAAAATAAGATGAAACGCTTTTTAAATCGATTCACGTGGTCGTTGGTTCTGGCCGTTCTGGCGATTGGGTTTTGGGGATGCGCTGAGCAGAAGCCCGAAACGCCGACGGAAGCTGCCCATGAAGCGGAAGGCCATGCTGAGGAAAAACATGCGGCCGAAGCGGGGACCGAGGAACATGCGGCTCACAGTCACACGGAAGGGCCCCATGGCGGACTTTTGGCGGTGCTCGGGTCCCACGAGTACCATGCCGAGGTCCTTGCCGATCATGGCACGGGGAAGGTGACCCTCTTTTTGAGTGACGCGAAATTCCAGCCGATCACCGTTGCCGTCAAGGAAGTCCGTTTGAATCTGATGGTCGACGGGAAGCCGAAGCAGTATGTATTGAAAGTCGCCGAGACGATCGGGCCGGACCAACCGATCCCGTTCACGCTGACCGACGTCGAGTTGGCCGAATTGCTCGACGAGGGGTGGGCCGGGGAAGCTCGGGTCGCCGTCGAGCTGGACGGAGCCCCCTACACCGGCGCGTTGGCTCAACCGGAGAAAGATCACGACGATCACGACCATCATGAGGGCGAAGAGGAAAAGTAACGCCTCACTTTTTCCCTCTGTTCCAAAATGACCAGGGTCCTTGAACGTGCGACAAGGGCCCTGGTTTTTTTCTTGGGCGAAGCACCTCATAATGGTCCATGTTCCGTAAAATGTACCAATTATGCCGTTTGTGACCCCTCGATTTCTCTCCCGCCCCACCGCAAAAGCAGTACGGTTAAGCCTGTTCTGAAGATTATACCGATTGAACTTGAAGGGATGGTTTTATCAATTGCGTATCTGTTTTCCCTCATCCGAGGGGGTAGAGGCTAAGCCAGGTGAGACGAGTCTTGTGGTTGTCGATCACGCTATTTATGGTTCTTGCCGTAACGCCGTGGGCGACGGCAGACGGGCCGCCGACGGTCAATTTCGCTGCGGCGGCTCCCATTTCTCCCGTTTCCGCTCCGCAGGCTCCTTCGAACGTGTTCCCCGTGGCCTGGGATACCCGCGAGAAAAGGGGGGGGACGTCCCAATCCGCGTCTGATTTTTTTGAGAAAAACGAGCTTCCTCGAATCCCGGCTTCCGACCGGTTTCCTCTTTTGCCTTTGGCGGTAAAGCAACCAAGCGAGCAGCCGTTCGGCGGTTTTTCGAAGATGGCCCCGTTGCCTCCGACGTTGGCCCGTGGGGACTTTTTGGTCAATTCTCCCTCCGAGCCAGAAGAGGGCAAGGGAAACCGCGCGAGGTCGTTCGCCGATTTGGAAGCGATCGCGATGGCGAACAATCCGACCTTGGTCGAGGCGGCTTATCAGGTCCGTGCGCTTCAGGGAAAACGGCTCCAGGTCGGCCTGTACCCGAACCCGGTCATGGCCTACGTCGGCGAAGAGATTGGCGACGAGGGGTTAGCCGGTCAGCAAGGGGCCATTTGGGGGCAGGAGATCGTCACGGCCGGGAAACTTCGTTTAAACCGGGCGGTGGTTTCGAAGGAGATTTGCTCGGCACAAGAGATTTTCCAGGCCCAGCGACTCCGGGTTCGAAACGACGTTCGGGCACGCGTCTACGATGTGTTGGCTGCGCGGAAGGATATCGAGTTGTACGAAGAGCTAGTTCGAATCGGCGAAGAGGGAACCGACTCGGCTGAAAAACTTTTTCACGCGGCCGAGGTCAGTCGGGTCGACGTCTTGCAAGCGCGGGTTTTGATGAATCGGGCCAAGTTGGCGCTGCTGAACGCTCGGAACGATCGGAAAGCGGCCTGGCGACGTCTCGTTTTGGTGTTGGGCTGTCCCCAGATGCGGCCTGTGGCGATCGCCGAAACGCTCGATGCCCCGTTGCCCGCGCTCGATTGGCAGTCGTCTTTGGAAAAACTGCTCTCCGAAAGTCCTGAGATGGCCGAAGCCCATATCCAAAAACAGCGAGCCCGGTGGGCCCTACGTCGCGCGTGTGCCGAACGGGTCGGCAACGTCGATCTCGAAGGGGGCGCACGCTACAACTACGCCTCGGAGGAAACGGTCGCCGTGGCGGCCATTGCCGTTCCGGTGAAAATTTTCGACCGAAATCAGGGGGAAATCCGCCAGCGACAGGCCGAGTTGGTCGCCGCGTGTCGAGAGATCGAGCGAATTGATCTGGTTCTTCAGCAGCGATTGGCCGACGCCTTCGTCGAGTATGCCAACGCTCGCCAACAGGTGATCCACTATCGACGCGACATTCTGCCCGACGCGCGAACATCGCTCGACCTGACGCTTCGAGGGTATCGACAAGGGGTTTTTGGCTATCTCGAAGTCCTTACGGCCCAGCGTACTTTTTTTGAGACGAATATCGCCTACATCGAAGGCCTTCGACAGCTCTGGGTTTCGACAACTTATATCGAAGGCCTCTTGTTGCAGGGCGGCCTCGCATTCAAAGCGGAGTAGAAAAACGTTGAGGGCTTGTCGGGAGTACTTTCGTTTTTTACTCTTTCTTTTTGATTTCTTTCGGCGATGAGATCAACCGGGCTCCAAGCCAATCGGCCCGATCCAATTGATCGAGACGGTCGGCCGCTTCGACCATCAGGTCGAGTTGTTTGGCTCCGGTCAGATCGACGGAAATCGACTCGGGGCGATCGGCTCCACGGATCACGCCGCTTTTGTACTTCAACTGCTCATCGACAAAAACCAAAAAACGAACGCTCCCTTTTTCTCCCGCGGCCCGATCGAGCGCCGCTTCGGCTTCAAATCGGCCGTAGGGTTGATCGAGCCGATAGGTCAACCGAGAACCAGCGTGGACACCGATCCCTTTTCGATGAATTCGACTTCCCACACGAAGCCGTTCGCCTAGCACGTTACGGTCCGCACGTGACGGCCGGTGGACGGAAAGAAACGGGACCTGCTCCTCTTTGATCGGCTTGAGGTCCGAAAGAAAAACAACGCGGGGGATGCCGGACGATTGAAGCAATCGTAAATCGCCCACGGCAACGTCGGCCTGTTCGCCCCAAGGAAACCGGACACGCAGCCGTGACAATACCGATTCAATTCGGTCGACGGCAACCAAGGTTCCGTCCTTCCAGCCGGTCCAGATCGCTGTTCGTTCCGAAGGATCACGTTTGATTCGCAACGTCGGATCGAGCGACACGGCGACGACCCTTTCTCTGGATAACCGGACGTCGCCCGAGTTGTACTGAAGCACCAGATCATCCCGATCAATTCCAACAAGAATCCCCTCCAAAACATCCCCATTGGTGAGAAAGACCCGGTCGGTCGGTTTTTGGGTGTCGAGAATTCGGTCTCGTAGGCGATCGCGTCGACTCGGATCGGACGGCCAATCGAAAATGATCCCCGCCACCGCGTCCGAAGGGAGGTCGAGTTTTCCGAAACAAGCGTTTTCGATCCGGATTCGATCGTCGTTCCACTGGACCGAACGGGCAGCGATAAGACCATCGTCCGGCAAAATGACGACCGGCCCTTGGGTCGGCTCCGCAGCCGCTCCCCAGACGGTTAGCCCATTGAGCTTGACCGATTGGCGAGACCCATCCCGTTCGAAAATCGCCTCTTTCCCGTCGTGGATGGCGACCAGTGCCGCGGTCAGACTGCCCCCCTCGATCAGATGGGCTTTTTCCTTCGGACCGGGCACGGCGGCCAGACCGATCATCATGACGAGAGGTAAAACCGACAAATCGCTTTCTCCCTTTTCAGGTGCGCCTTCACACGGACGGTCATAGCCGACCACCGATCAGGTCGAATAGACCCATCTTCCCAACACAAGGGTCGGCAGCAGAAGCCCCAACACCACCAGTGCGCAGATCGGGCCCCGCAACGCCATCGTAACCGACGCGTCGATCAAAACCAAGGAGAACAAACAGAGGCGAACCACGGTTTGCATTTGTTCAGGTGTCGGCCGAAGAACGGCCCGCCGACATTGCAACGCGACCAAAGCCGCGAGGACCGCGACAAAAAGCATCCATTGGTCCGCCGCCAACCGAACCGATTCAAATTGTGGAAGCTGCGTCAAAAGAAGAATCCCGGCGACCATAACGACCATCGCGCCGATCATCTCCAGCCGACGTCCCCCCTCGGCTTCCCGCCGGGCAAACCAGGTAATCCCGACGATATAGATCCCAACGGCCGAGGCGATCAACCAGGCACCTTCTGAAAAGGCCCGATCGGCGACACTCATCCCCAACAGAACATTGAGCATCCGGCAGACGCCCATGTTGAGCGGTCCGAACCAAGTCGATTTGGTCAGTCCGTTGTAGGAGACAATGGCCGCGGCCAAGGCGGTGGCGATCAATCCGGTACGCCAATGGCCGACCGCCAACGACGCGCCCCATCCGGCCAAGATCCCCAACCCCCATAAACCCCAACCAAGTCGCGCGGCGGTCGCTTGAGAAATACGTCCCGAAGGCAACGGGCGGTGGGGCCGTTCGCGCCGATCAATTTCCAAATCGAACCAATCGTTGAGCACCATCCCGGCCAGGTAAAAGAAACTCGACGCACTCAGGACGAGGCACAAAACCACCACCGTGTCGGTCGACCACGGGAGATGGGCCCAAAAAAAGCCCATCAACAAACCGGCCATGGCGGTAAAAAGATTGGGGAGTCGCAAAAGTTGAAGGTAGGCGATCATCGGCATTTTTTTGCAGAAACGGGGCGGCCGGGGCTTTGTAACGGTTCTCACTTAACAGCCCGTTGAAAAAGAGGCTGCTAAAACCCACACAACTTAGAAGAGTCTTCGCTTTTTGGCAACCATTCACGGCGCCACCGGCCTTAAGCAATCTCGAAAATCCGGTTTGCGAGAAACCGATGTCGATCAATCGTTGCCCTACTTAATGGGGGGGGTGTGATGGGGTCCTTTCGAGCACAAAGCGGAGGCGGGCCACAAAACGAACAATCGGAAAAAACCGGAGCGAAGAAGCCCCTATTTTTTTTGGTTTTGGTATCCAAATCGGCCTTACGGCAAAGAGAGCGTTCCATCAAAAAGGGTTTTTTTGCCAGGAAACCCCTTCAGTAAGACGTTTTGACGCTTATTGTCACATGGAAGTGACCGCAAAATGGGTGCCGAAAACGTTTGCAGACGTTCTTTAATCCGCAAAAATAAGGAAAAGCACCGCGCAAAAAAAGCGCCCTTCGCAGGCGGGGCAGAGACCTACGAAGGGCTAATCGCCTGAGGGAAATCCCTCAGACAAGTACCATTATCGTCCTTTACCCTAGGAAGATCCACTCCCCAGGCAGCAGATTTTAAGGAAAATCTTGTATACAAGATGGCTATACAACGGACTCATTCCGGTCTTGTGGAAATGAGGCCAAATTGCTTTAATTGTTTTGTTTCCCGTAGTTACTGAGTTTGACCAGTTGCAGAAAATACCTCTTTTAGAAAGCTTATGCAACCCCCCACTAGACGGATTTAATTTTTCAATATTTTCTGTAAAAAATCCATAAAAACGGTTTTCGACATTCCTTCGAGTTTGGTAATGCGCAGATTGGGGGTAATGGGTAGGATGTATTTTTACACTAATGTCTATTTTAATAAGGAGGTCCCGGTCCTGTGAAGCCTGCCCTTCCCCTTGATCCGATCGAAATCACGAAACGGCTCGTCTCCATACCCAGCGTCAACCCGATGGGGCAAGAGGTCTCCGGTCCGGAATTTGGCGAAGGACGACTTACCGAATTTCTGGAAACTTTTTTTCAGTCGCTCGGTTTTACTTGCCTACGGCAAAAGATTGAGCCCGGACGGGAGAATCTGATCGCGCGACTCGATGGCGAACCGGCGCCGGGAGGTGAACCGTCGCCAGAATCGGGAGGACCGATTGTCCTGTTCGATGGTCATCAAGACACGGTGCCGGTCGAAGGGATGACGATCGATCCATTCAAACCGGAGATTCGCGACGGCAAACTGTTTGGGCGTGGCGCTTGCGATACGAAAGGACCGATGGCTGCGATGTTGGCCACCGCGGCCCGCTTGGCGAAAGAGCGACCGGCCGGAATGCCGACGCTCGTCTTTTGCTTTCCCATCAACGAAGAGTTTGGCTTCACCGGCGTTCGCCAAGTTTCACGGATTTGGGATACGACAGAACCGGAGCGGGCCTTTGCTGAAAAGACCTACCCGTTTCTGCCTCGTCGACCTGATATGGCGATCATCGGGGAGCCGACCAATTTGGACGTGATGGTCGCACATAAGGGGGCCGTTCGATGGCGATGTCGAACCCGCGGCTCGGCGGCCCACAGTTCCAGGCCGGAAACGGGTGTCAATGCGATTTATAAAATGGCGCCGGTTTTGAAGACGCTAGAACGCTACCAGGAAGAGGCCGATACGCTGATCCCGGGACATCCGCTTTGCGGCTCCGCCACTTTGAGTGTCGGAACGATCCACGGCGGCGTTGGCGTGAATCTGGTTCCCGACGAGTGCGTCATTGAAATCGATCGACGCGTTCCGCCCGGCGAAAAGGGGGAAGACGCTTACTCGCACGTCCAAGCCTATTTGAAAAAACATCTCCCGGCCGATATTCAGGTCGAGCACGATCCGCCGATGAACGTCTTGCCCTCGCTTTCGGACAAACACAACGGTCCGCTGGCCGAGCGACTTTTGAAGACGGTCCGATTGACCACCGGTTGCGGAAAACGGGTCGGAGCCCAATTCGGAACCCATGCGGCCGTCTATGCCGAGTGGGACATCCCGTCGGTCGTCTGCGGGCCCGGCTCGATCGAACAGGCCCATCAGGCGGTCGAATGGATTGAAGTCGAATCGCTTTGTCAGGGTGCGGAGGTTTATTACCGGTTCGTCAAGTCGATGTGCCGGGACGATTCGTAAAAAACTTGCCGGACCCACCGTGAAACCAGTGGGCGCAAGAGTCTAAAAAGAGAAAATAAGACAGAAAAACGACTTCATTCAAGGAGGAGCGAAGCGATGCTTCACGCGGTCATCATGGCGGGCGGATCGGGAACTCGATTCTGGCCGGAAAGCCGAAATTCCCGCCCCAAACAGCTTCTTGCGATTACTGGCGAAAAGACGATGATCCGTGCGACGGTCGATCGACTCCATGGTCTCGTTCCGGCCGAGCGGACCTATCTGGCCACCACCGCCGCGCTGGCCCGGGCGATTCATGCCGAGCTTCCCGAATTGCCCTCGGAAGCGATTCTTGCCGAACCGTGTAAACGGGACACCGCGCCGTGCATCGCTCTGGCGGCGGTCCAAATCGCGCGTCAGGACCCGGAAGCCGTGATGGCGGTCATGCCGGCCGATCACCGTATCACGCCCGACGAGGCCTTTCAAAACGCCATTTCCTATGCGGCCGACTTGGTCGAGGAAGACTCGGATCGTCTCATTACGTTCGGTATCCGACCGACCTATCCGGCCGAATCGTTTGGCTATATCCAACGGGACACGGTGTTGGATTCCGAGGCCACTTCCTCCGAAATCCCCACCTATTTGGTCAAACAGTTTCGCGAAAAACCCAGCGCCGAACTGGCCGAAACCTACTTGGCCTCGGGCAATTTCTATTGGAACTCGGGGATCTTCGTCTGGAAAGCGCGGCGAATTCTCGATTGCCTTCGTCAATTCCAACCGAAAATGATCGATCGGCTCGACCGGATCGCCGACGCGGTCGGCCGCCCCGACTACGAAGCGGTTTTAGAGTCGGAGTTTTCGGCCATCGACCCGATTTCGATCGACTATGGCGTCATGGAAAAGGTTTCCGGTGTCGTGGTGGTCGAGGCCCCGTTCAACTGGGACGACGTCGGCAGTTGGCGAGCGCTCGAACGACTTCGCGAGACCGACGACCGGGGCAACCTGATCGACGCGGCCCGTCATCTCGAATTCAATACCTCCGACTCGATCATCCGCTGCGGCGATCCGAACCACCTGGTCGTCTCGATGGGCGTCGAAGACCTTTTAGTCATTGTCACGCCCGACGCCACGTTTGTGGCCAATAAAAAGGACGAGGAATCGGTCCGACAGGTGACCGAAGAGCTCAAACGGTGCGGCTGGAACGAGTATCTTTGAGCGTTTTACCATTGAAAGTTATCGAAAAGGGGAATTCCTCTTGCATTAAAAACGGGAAGCGACTATTTTTTTGACACGTCGTTTTGCGCCCGACACCAGTCCTCTCATCCTAGAAAAAAAGGTGATTTTCATGATCCAAGTTCAAAAGATAACCGACCTGCACCGCGAAACGGTCGCCCGTTGGCACCAAGAACCGATTGAAAATCCCTACGACGAATTTCTCGCCGCCGTCTGTCTCCAACACGAGCAAAATTACCGGCTCTGGCATCAAGAGGATATCGCGCGAAGCCTCGACGTTTCCGACGACGAACTGGCCGAAGTCAAACGGTCGATCGATAAATTGAACCAACGTCGAAACGATCTGATCGAACAGCTCGACCTTTTGCTGATCCAGAAGTTGGGCGAAGCGAAAGTTCAACCGGAAGCGGGGGCACGGCTCAATACCGAAACGCCCGGTAGCGCGATCGATCGTCTTTCGATCCTTTCGCTGCGACTTTTCCATATGCACGAACAGGCCAACCGCGAAGGGGCCGACGAGGCCCACCGTCAAAAGGTTGGCGAAAAAATCGACGTCCTCTACCAACAGCATGCCGATCTGTCCCAATCGCTGTCCGAGCTGCTCGACGATATTTTCGCCGGCAAAAAACTGCTCAAGGTCTACCGTCAAATGAAAATGTACAACGACCCGAGCATGAACCCCTACCTCTACAACGCCAAAAACCAACTCCCCGCCGCCTAGGCGGGCAGGGCCCGCGGCCGGACCGGTGCTTCCGCACCGAGGTTTATAACCCGCTCCCGTTGGTCGGCGGGCAGGGCCCGCGGCCGGA
This sequence comes from Thermoguttaceae bacterium, assembly GCA_963674475.2. Taxonomy (GTDB): domain Bacteria; phylum Planctomycetota; class Planctomycetia; order Pirellulales; family Thermoguttaceae; genus CAXXFQ01. The sequence continues at coordinate 52,404 of CAXXFQ010000017.1, forward strand.
CCGGTGCTTCCGCACCGAGGGTTGAACCCGCTCCCGTTGGTCGGCGGGTAGGACCCGCGGCCGGACCGGCGATTCCTCGCCGTGGGCGAAACCCGCTCCCGTTGGTCGGCGGGCAGGGCCCGCGGCCGGACCGGTGCTTCCGCACCGTGGGTTGAACCCGCTCCCGTTGGTCGCTGGTACGCGGTCGACAAGGTGGAGCGGACCGTTTATAAAAAAGATGGAAGACGCCTCTTCGTTTTCTTTTTTTGACCGGTGGGAGCCGTGGCCGGTCTGGTGTTTTTGCACTCAGAATAAAATCCGCTCCCGGCGGGGCGATGGTGGTTCCTATTGCGGCGTTGAACCGTTGGCATCGTTCGATCGAAGTACTGCCTTTCTTTTCAGCCCTTTTTTTCAGCGGGCACGGTAAATCGGTCTTCTTTACTTCTGACGTTGGGAGCGGCTTCCCCCCCGTCGGTTCCGGCCGGCAACCGAGGGCGCAAATCGTATTTGCTTGTGTTGCGCAAAACGCAAATGGCGCCAACGGCACTTAGTGCCACTCTGTAGGGTGGTGTCGTCCGGAAAATGGCCCGTCTCAAGATGCTCTTGGAAAACCAATTCTTGACTTTTCCCCCTGCTCCTAACTATAGTAGATATTTAAGGAATTTTGTGTACAATGCGATTTGAATGACTTCTCCGAAATACCTCTTATCACTTGAATACACCGGGATCTGGCCCCATGCGGAAAAAGACGACTTGGCTCCAAAATAAAAAGCGTTTTTTTGCTTCAAAACCCGATCGAACCTTGCGATCGCCGACTACCAAACGGGGACGATTTGAATCGTTGGAATCGCGTCAGATGCTTTCGGTTTCGATGACGCCGATCGGCGAGGTGGATCTGTATAGTGGGGCCGCGTTGCATTTGGCTCTTGACGGATACGACTCCGAGGGCGGGCCGCTGACGTATGTTGTTTCGTCGAGCAATCCTGACGTGACTGCCTCCGTCCCCGAAGGCAATCGTAGCATGAAAATCTCGGTCGCCAGTGAAGACGGAGCGATCGACGGCGAGATGCTCTTGGAGCTTTTCGAAGGTCGCGCGTCCCGAGTAACCAGCCAGATCATCACATTGGCCGAAAGTGGTTTTTACGATGGAGTCACCTTCCATCGGGTGATCGACGATTTCATGATCCAGGGGGGCGACCCGACGGGAACCGGTTCCGGTGGATCGGCGTTGGGCGATTTTGACGACCAGTTCCACCCCGATCTCATGCACACCTCAAGCGGCGTGCTCTCGATGGCCAAGTCGTCCGACGACACGAACGATTCTCAATTTTTCATTACCGATATCGATACGAGACATCTCGATTTTGAACACAGCGTCTTTGGATTCCTGGTCGAAGGTTATGACGTTCTCGACGCGATCAGCAGCACCGAGGTCGACGGCGGCAATAGGCCGGACAGCCCGGTAGTGATGGAGTCGGTCGAGATCGTTTACGACAATGAAAATGCCGTTTTGATGCTCGACGCGCCGGAAGGATATACGGGCGAATCGGAGATCACGATCACGGTGATCGACCAATACGGAAACCAATATCCGCAAGAGTCATTTGTTGTTAACGTAACGCCCGACCCGTTCGACAACGAACTCTATCTGCTCGATATCCCGGAAATTCGCACCACGGTTGACACAAACACCACAGTCCAACTCGAAGTCTTCGATCCAGAAGGGATTGTCCCATTTGGCGAAACTCCTGCAGAAGGAGAATATGACAAACTGGTTTGGCTTTTTGATGACTACAAACTATGGGGGTTTGAAGGTTTTTCGGGAAGTGGTTACGAACAGTTGAGTCAATTTCTCTACACTCCTTTGCTCTGTCACGAAAATCTCACTTATTACTTAGATGATTTTACGGGGCAGGTAGAGGTAATTCCATCAGGCGGCCTGACAGGAACGCATCCTATCACCTTGGGAGCGGGACATTTATATGGATACCAAACCACGAACCCTAATGACCCTGCAAACCCTATCCCTTACTATCGCTCGAGCCCAGACGTGCAGGTCGTTCCGGTCCATATCGTTCCGGACGTAGCGCCGGAGTCGGCGATCGCGATGACGTTGGTTCGCGATGAGACCGAAGTTTCCGGCACGTTTGGTGAGGTGGACGCGCTTCCCGAGAACGAGGCTTGGATCGACGAGTGGAGCGAATTTTCGATCGAGGTCTGGGCGAAAATTGACGATGCGGGGTCGTTCGGCATCAAGGAAGTGGCGACCGACTTGAACTACGACTCCGATCTGTTCACGGTGTCGGAAATCGAATACGGCCCCGGTTTCGCGATCAACCACACGGGAGAGGTCAATGCCGAAGCGGGGGTGATTGAAAATCTCGGCGGCACGACCAAAGGTTTCTTGGTCTCCTCCTATACCGGAGAAGAAGGGGATCTCTATCCGTCCAACGACCCGGAAGATCTTTATATGTGGGGCGACGACCAGTACACGCTGGTCGCGCGGGTCCATCTCGAACCGAATGTCGAGGGGGGAGGGCTCGCGTTAGAAGCCGACGGCGGTTACGCCACTCCGACGACGGAGTTGGGGTTCGCCTTGGAAAACTCCGAAATCAAATGGAACGAAACCGATGGAACCGACGTTACCGAACTGGAGCTTCAAGGCGCCGATCTCTGGCCGGTGATTTACGACATCAACGACTCGCAATCGGTCGATATCGTCGATATTCTTACGATGATCGGCTGTTATCAGCACGAGGTTGGTGAGGAGGGGTATCCCGAGACCTGGGCTTCGGATTTGAACCGGAACGGAACCGTCGATATCAATGACATCCTCCTCTGGATCGGCAACTACCAACTGACCCCGACCAGTGAAAACGAGCCTTTCTACCCGGACGGTTTCCCCGAGATCTGGACGCCTGAAGCCACGTCGATGGCGGCCACGTCGCTGGCATTCAATCAGGAAACGTCCTCCGATTCGGAAAACGAAGAGGAAACGGCCGCCGTGGACTGGGTTTTCGGGTATGACGACCCGTTGTTCTAGAGCGGTCTCTTCAAAAAAGGCGATTCGGGCTTTTGGGACGGAGCAAGCGATGGTCTCGCTCCGGTTTGCCGTAAAAAATTGACTTTCCAAAACCGTTGTGCACGAAGACGCGAGTCGGATGATCTTGCCTATCTTCGCCTTCTTGACATGGCGTCTCGTTTAGGAAAGAAACGGCCTCAAAAAAGAAGTTCCGAATCCCCTCTCTTGGTATCCCCTATTAGGGCTGACATAGCAAGCCGAGAACGATACAATAGGAAAATTCAGCCAAGCATCTAGGCCGCCCCCCACTAGAGCGGTCGATCTTGTTTTTTCACAAAGGTGTATTCCATTGTCTCCTTCCAAGCAAATCTCCGCGAACGCAAAACCGGAGTGCAAGTCGGCGGAAAAACAGACAAACGAGCCGCATGACGAGAAGATCTCGCTCAAAGATCCGGCTTTGGCCGCGTTTTTGGCTTGGCTGGTTCCCGGTCTGGGCCATCTGTATCAAGGCCGCACGGCAAAAGGCCTTTTGTTTTTGGTCTGTATCATGGGAATCTTCCTGTACGGATTGTATCTGGGAAGCGGTCCGGAAGTCGGCTGCGGACGGGTGGTTTACTTTTCCTGGAAGCCGCAAGACAAACGACTTTACTACTTTTGCCAGATAGGCGTGGGGCTGCCCGCGATGCCCGCCTTGGTCCAAGCGGTTCGGGTCCGAAACGGACAACCGCCTCTGGGAAAATTTATGGCTCCTCCGGCGACCACCGGCGGAACGGGACGCATGATTTTTGATCCGCGTGCCGGTTTGGGGGATTCGGATTCTCCACGGATGACGCAAAGCGAGCTGATTCGCCATTTGGGTCCCTATTTTGAATTGGGAACCATCTACACGTCGATCGCCGGGTTGCTGAACATGATGGTGATTTTCGACGCGTTGTGCGGCCCCTTTGTCGTCCCCCGCAAGGAAGAGGACGAATCGGAAGAAAAATCGTCGGAAAAATCGACCGTCGCGAAGGCGTGACGAGCGTCCTTTCTCGAAACGCGGATTCCATTTTTTAAATCGGCTGTGTGGATTTGCATCAAAAGGGGCAAAACGTCACCAAAGTAATAAGGGAGATCTAACCTTGTACAACCTGAGCCTTTTGGCCATCATGGGCGGTAAGCTTTGGTACGCGTTACCGTTGGTGATCGTCGTGAGCTTGGTCTACTCGGCGACCCGAGCGGAAACGACCGAAATGATCCTGACCCACACGGTCCGGACGTTGGTTTGGATTACCAGTTTCATGCTGGTGGTGTTTGCCATTTTGTTTGTCCTTTCACGGTTTGTGTGAGAAAAACGTTATGCAAATTGTCGTAGTCGGAGCCGGAACGGTTGGGACGTCGATCGCCGAGATGCTCTGCGAGCACGGACATAGTGTCACCGTGGTTGATCATGATCCGGTTCAAACCCGCCGAGTCAACGATGAACTGGACGTCCGGGTGGTCACCGGGTCCGGTTCCCAATCGAGTATCCTTTTTCAGGCGGGCATTCTCGGTGCCGACCTTTGTCTGGCGGTAACCGGGAGTGACGAGGTCAACATGATCACCGCCAGCATGGCCAAAGGGCTCGGTGCGAGTCGTTCGGTGGCTCGGGTCTATGCGCCGGTTTTCCGGGATCTGAGTACGTTCGATTATCAGGGACATTTCGGCATCGATCGACTTCTGAGCATGGAACATCTTTCGGCGATGGAATTGGCTCGCGAGATTCGTCATCCCGGAGTGGCCTTCATCGAAAATTTCGGCCGCGGCGAACTGGAAATGCAGGAAGTGCATATCGCCGAGAATGCGCCGGCGGTTGGCGAGTTGATCAAAGATTTGAAATTGCCGACGGCGGTTCGCATCGGTTCGATTCGACATCAAGGGAAATTGCGTCTGGCCGGGGCGACCGACCGGATTGAAGCGGAAGACCTGATCACCCTGGTCGGCGCTCGCGACGACATCGACAAGGTTAAAGGTCGTTTTCAAAAAGAAATACCGCCGAAGCAAGGGGTCGTAATCGCCGGGGGCGGGGAAGTCGGTTTCCATCTGGCCCGGGTTTTGGAAGGACGGCGTTTCGCGGTCGTGGTTTTGGATTCGGACCGGGCCCGCTGCGAATTTCTGGCCGAGCACTTGGAACACGCCACGGTGGTCCACGCCGATATTCAACGCCGCGTTTCGCTCGAAGAAGAGCGGGTCGGAAGCGCGGATATCTTTGTCGCTTGCACCGGTGACGACGAAGATAATATTATGGCCTGCGTCGAGGCACGCGAGTTGGGCGTCAAACGGATCATGGCGATTATCAACCGGGTCGACTATGCCAATGTGGTTGGCAAGTTGGGAATTGACCATCCGGTCAGTCCGCGAGATGTCACCGCGCGTGAAATCCTCAGTCTGCTCAACACCGGCGTGGTTCTTTCGCGTACGCCCTTGACCCGAGAAAAAGATATCGAAGTTCAAGAGATCCAAGTTCAAGAAGGAGCACCGGCAACCGAACACGTTTTGGCCCAGCTGGATTTACCGCCCCAATGTTTGATTGCCGCGTTGATTCGTGGGACTTACGTTCGAGTCCCCGGAGCCGACGATCGACTCCTGCCGGGCGATACCGTGGTCGCTCTGGTCGGCGAGTCGGCCTTTGACGCGGTCGAAGCGATTTTCCGCGCCGAGTAATCTTATGAATCTTTCACTCCTCAGTCGACTCCTCGGACTGATCGCCATCCTCCTGGGCGTCTCCATGGTTTTCAGTTTACCGTGGGCGATGCCGGTTTTTGGTGGTCAATGGCAATACGAACGAGACGGGTTTTTCGGCCTGGTCTTGTCGATCGCCGTTTGTTTTCTTGTCGGGGGCGTACTGCGTTGGATGGGGAAAAAAACGACCGGCGCCCTTTTCCTCAAAGAGGCAATGGCCGTGGTCGGCTTGAGTTGGATCTTGGCCACGGTGCTCGGCGCGTTGCCTTATGTCTTCAGCGGTACCTATCAAACGCCGGATCAAAAGATCGGCTTCGTCGACGCGATGTTCGAGTCCCAGTCGGGGTTCAGCACCACCGGGGCAACCGTCTTGAGCCAACTGGAAGATCCGGCGCTGGTGCCGCGTTGCATCCTCTTTTGGCGATCGAGCACCCATTTTCTCGGCGGCCTGGGAATCATCGTCCTGTTTGTGGCGATCTTGGGACAGGGGTCGGCCGGAAAGGTATTGATGCGGGCCGAAATGCCCGGGCCAAGTAGCTCGACGCCACAAGCGCGAATGCAACATACCGCCTGGGTCTTGTTTCTGGTGTACGTGGGGCTCAATTCGATTTTGACGTTGCTTTTATGGTTTGAAAACATGTCGGTTTTCGACGCCCTTTGTCACGCGTTCGGCACCATGGCGACCGGCGGTTTCAGTACCTACAACGCCAGCGTCGGCCATTTCATGAACGATCCGAAATACAACGGCCCGCTTATTGAAATGACGATCACCCTGTTTATGGTCTTTGCCGGCACGAACTTCATGCTCCTTTATATGGCGAGCATTGGGAAAGTGACCCGGCTGGTCAAGGACATCGAATGGCGTACCTACATTTCGATCATGCTTTTGGCGACCGTCGCGATTGTGGCGTTCGGCTGGTACGACAACGATTTTGTCCACAACGGGATGACCCTTCCGTCGAAAGAGGTTTTGGCTGCCAAACCGGCCGAAGAGGTTCCGGCCCAATCGCTTGGCGGGGCCGTTCGATTCACCCTGTTTCAGGTCGTGTCGGTCATGACCACCACCGGCTATTGTACCGACGACTTCGATCGATGGTGCAGTTTCAGCCGAGGGATGCTTCTGATTCTGATGTTCGTCGGCGGATGTGCCGGAAGCACCGGCGGCGGGCTCAAGGTGATCCGTCATATCCTTTTCGTCAAGATTCTTGGCCTTGAGATGGAACAGTCGTTCCACCCAAGTGTCGTCAGGCCGTTGCGTCTGGGACGTCAAGCGGTCGAAGATAAATCGTTGCGAAAAAATATTCTGGTCTATTTCGGGATGATTCTCGCCATTTTCGCGATCAGTTGGCTTTTGACGATTACATTGGAGCCCAACTCGACCTGGAACGACAACGGCTATTCCCACGAGCACAAACTGATCGATGCGGCCAGCTGCGTGACGGCAACGCTGAACAATATCGGCCCGGGACTGGGAGTCGTTGGCGCGACAAACAATTACACGCATTTCACGATGCCGGTCAAACTGATTTTTATTGGGCTGATGATGATCGGCCGGTTGGAAATTTTCGTGATTTTAGCCCTGTTCTTCCCCCGCTTCTGGCGGACGCAGTAGAATCACTTCCCCCGCCAAGGTGGTGTTTCAGAAATCCGCTCAGGGGCGTTTTTTACCAAGACTTGGCAAAATCGGGCCATCCGTGTATGATTCAAAGCGGTGAGAGAGATCCTTGAAGAAGCGTGCTTTTCTCTTGGCGTTTTTTCGATCCTCCGCGAGATAACAAACTACTTTTACTACTCCAAAACCAAGCGAGTTTCCCATGACGTTAATTCTCACCGAAACGGCTTCCGAAGAAGTGAAGAAGATTTTCGAAAACCAAGATATCCCTGAAGGAACCTTCTTGCGTCTTTCCGTCGCCGGGGGCGGATGTGCCGGATTGCAGTATTCCCTGGGACTTGATTCGGAATTTGACGCGGCGATCGACGCCGAGAACATCTTCCACGGCGTGAAATTGGTCACGAAGAAGAAATACGACCTTCATTTGGACGGAACGACGGTCGATTTCCAAGACGGCCCGATGGGTCGCGGTTTTACGATCGAGAACCCCAACTATCCCAAGGGGGGCGGGTGTGCCGGCTGTGGAGGTCACTAGAACCTCCCCCGACAGTCTATAACTACCAAGGCGATCCGAACCAACGGCTCGCCTTTTTTGTTGGTACCAGGGTCCCGGAGAGTAAGCGGTTATCCACAAAAAAATGAAGTGAAAAGTTTTTTACTCGCCCGATAAAAGTTCCGACCAGAGATTTGCCGACGGAAGCTCCTTCGGACGGGGCAACGGTTTCTCAAACGACCACGGGGAAACCAATTCAACCGGTTCTTCCACCACCTTCAAGGATGCTGACGGGTTGGCATTTGGCTCGAGCGTTTCTCCCGTTCGATTCGATTTCCAACTTTCCGCCGAGGTTTCGTTGGCCAATTGGTCCGCCGGTTTTATCTTGGCAGAAAGGGGCTTCGTTTCCGAAGTAACGGGGCTCTCGGAATTGGCCGATGACGGCTTGGCGGTTGTCTCCGCGGAAGACGGACCGTTTTCCTTCTTTAAATCGTTGTCGGAAACTTTTTTCTGCTGGAGCTTTGGCGAGTGGGAAACGGGAACCACCTCTTGTTTTGTCGACCCGTTGGGAAGGTTTTTTTGCGACGCGACCGCCGTCGGGGCCTTCTTTTTCGAAGCCTCGTTCGCCGGAGCCTTCTTGGCCAACGCGGTTTGAACTTGTTTTTCCGGCGTCAATTTTTGATCCGGCGATTTGGGCGTCGGTTCTCGGAAAAAGGCCTCTTCCGCCACGTCGACCACCTTGGATCGGTCATCCAAACCGTCTGGCGGAGCCAAGGGGAGGGCAATCTTTTCTCCGGCCAGTTGGGTTCCTTCGTAGATGGAGCCTCGTTGGAACGGCCCGGCCCCGGCAATCCAAACATCTTTTGCCTTACTGGTAACGGGCCGCGCGCCCGACTGCCAAACGGGCCGCCCGGTTTTCGCGTTATAGGCGAATAGGGCCAATTTCGTGATGGCCCGCTGTTCGGTCTTCTTGATGAATTTGACTTCGGGAATGGAGGGGACCGGCGTCGGGGCCAACCCGATGGGAACCGAGATCGAGGGAATCCCCAGGAACATCTCGTGCTTGTCGGTACCGACCGCTCCGGCACGCGCTTCAACGACGTAGTCAGCTTCAACACGCTTATCCTTGAGAACGCAACCCGAGGCCAGCATATGTTGACGCAGTGAACTGATGAGATAGGGGCTGTCGGTGACGCGGGCCATGGGCGTCGAATCCAGGAATACCTTTTTTCCGGCCAGGGCGCGTAAATCCATCTCACTGACGGCCCGATCCATGGCGTCGGAAATCAACATTTGCTCGGTCGCCGTGCGGGCGGTATCGGTCCATCTCGAGGTGCCACACCCGGAGAGCGTCGAAAAGACGAGCAAGCCGAGTATCGCGAGAGTCCGTTTCATTCCAGTTGGCCGTTTCATTTTTTGAAAGCGAATCTGAGTAAGGAGGGGTTACCTTGACGCTGTCGAACCTTGAAAAAGAATTCTTTGAGCAAGGCAAGAACGCGGTAAACCTAGAGCCGGAAGCGGACCGATTGTAGGCAAATCCGGTTTTCTGCCGCAATGCCAAAAATAGACAACCCAGATTGCCTGTCGTGTTTATCCTGCCTTGATAGGGGGGAATTAAAAAGGTTTGGCCATTTCAGCCACGATGCGCGCTTCGGCCCTTCCCGTGGTTTTTTGGCGGTCAACAAAGCTTTGAAAACGGGCAAAACGGGTTTTCCAGACAAAGAAAATCCTCTATAACGGCCAAACGTATGAAGGGCAAACGGTCGTCGCTCGCCCTCACCAAAAATCCCCTCCCCTTTTTTTGCCAAACTGACATGAGTATTGTTGTTCTCGATGGTTACACCTTGAATCCGGGCGATCTCTCTTGGGACGCCCTGGCCGCGTTGGGGCCTTGCGCGGTCTACGACCGGAGCGAACCGGAAGAAACGGTCCCGCGCGCCCGCGACGCTCGGATTGTTTTGATCAATAAAACCGCGTTGCACCGGGCCGAGATCGAACGGCTGCCAAACCTCGAATACATTGGCGTTCTGGCCACCGGTTACAACGTACTCGATCTGAAGGCGGCCGCCGAGCGGAAGATCGTCGTCACGAACGTTCCCAGCTACAGTACGCCGTCGGTCGCGCAGATGGTATTTGCCCATTTGTTGAATCTCACGCAACGGGTCGGAGACTTGGCCGAAACGGTCCGTCGAGGCGACTGGAGCAAATCGGCCGATTTTTGTTACTGGAACGCGCCGTTGGTCGAATTGCAAGGGCTGCGTATAGGGATCGTCGGCTTCGGCCAAACCGGGCGTGCCACCGCTAAATTAGCACAGGCGTTTGGGATGCGAGTGTTGATCCATTCGCGTCGCGTTCCCGACGAGTTGCCCGAGGGGGCCGAATTCGTTTCGCTAGAGGAGCTTCTTGAAAAGAGCGACGTGGTCAGTCTGCATTGCCCCTTGACGGCCGAGACCCGCGGGATGTTGGATCGACAACGGTTGGGCCTGATGAAACGGGGCGCCTTTTTGATCAACACCGGACGCGGCCCGTTGGTTGACGAGACGGCGCTGGCCGACATGCTCAATTCGGAACACCTGGCCGGAGCCGGGCTGGACGTTTTAAGCAGTGAGCCACCGGGGGCGGACAATCCGCTTTTTCAGGCGAAGAACTGTTACATAACGCCGCACATCGCCTGGGCGACTCGGTCGGCGAGAGAACGCCTGATGAAGATCGCCGTCGAGAACGTCCGCGCTTTCCTCGAAGGTCGGCTGCAAAACGTGATCGGCTCCTGAGGAGTTATTCGAGAATGACGAGTTTGCCATCGAAGACCGGGCCGTCGACGCACGTTCGCTTGTAGTCCCACTGGCCGTCTTCACCGCGGATTTTCGTCACGCAGCTGAAACAGATCCCCATCCCGCAGGCCATCGGGCTTTCCAAGGAAACGTCACACGGAACGTCCAGACTTTTGGCCGTTTCGATCACCGCGGCGATCATCGGTTTGGGGCCGCAGGCGACCACTTGCGGTCGGGTCGTCCGATCCATTTCAACCAACGGGCCAATCAGGTCGGTTACGAGCCCCTTGATCCCGGCCGACCCATCTTCGGTGGCGATCTGAACGTCGACGCCCCCTTGGCGGAAATCGTCGACCCCGGCCAAATAGCCGGCCTTTCTCGCACCGTAGCAAAGCGAAATCCGTTTGACCGGCGGCATCACGCGTGCCGGAGTGCCGAACGTTTGTCGTCCGAGCCGTTCTTTGGCCAAGGTGATAAACGGCGTTTGCCCGATTCCCCCGGCGACGAAGATCAAATGGTCGGTCTCATAGGCCGGAAACCCGTTTCCAAGCGGTCCCCAGACGGTCAGTTTCGTTCCAACCGGGCGGGTGCAGAGTTCTTTGGTCAGTTTGCCGACGACCAGATAGACCAGATCGACCATTCCCGGGTTTTTCGGATCGTCCGAAGCGGTCACGTCATAGACGGCGATCGGGCGCCCCAAGAGCGGATCGTTCGTCTCGGGAAAGCGGATCATGACGAACTGCCCCGGCAAGAGCGCTTGGGCCAGCTCGGGAGCGTGGAAACGAATCCGGAAGATTCGCTCGGCCATCTGGACCTGTTCGACCAGTTCGACGGTTCCTTTCCAAATCGAATCGGGATATGTTTCGGGGGTCATCGTCGCCTCGTTACTTTTTTCCTTAGTCATTCAAGCGGTTCGGGCTGAGAAGAGTACTGAAATCACTTCTTTTTCGTGGCCCGTTTCGAATGTCGACGTGGGGCCGTTTTATCGGACAGCCCGGCCGCATTTCGCAACGACATCAGTTCGGTGTGGGTCAATTTGCGACATTCGCCGGGCGTCATTTTTCCCAAACGGATCGGCCCGACGGCGATTCGGGTGAGTCGCTGGACCTTATGCCCGACCTTGGCCAAGACACGGCGGATTTCGCGATTGCGTCCCTCGTTGAGCCTCATTTCCAAAAACGTACTCTGTTTGTATTTACGCTTGACCCGGACCCCCTCGACTCGCATCATTCCTTCGGAAAGATAAACGCCCTTGCGAATTTGCTCGAGCGTCTCTCGCTCCGGGTGCCCGGCGATCTGGACGAGGTAAAGCTTTTCGATTTCATAACGAGGATGGGTCAACCGATTGGCCAATTCGCCGTCGTTGGTCAACAGGATGAGCCCTTCGCTGTGAAGGTCGAGTCGCCCGACGGTGAACATCCGCACATCCTGGTTGGGCAAAAGGTCGATCACCCGTGGACGCCCGGCCGGATCGCTATTGGTCGAAATGACTCCGTCCGGTTTATAGACGGCGTAGTAAACCAGCTTCGGCTTGGAAAGCGTCTCACCGTCGAAACGAACCTCTTGGGTTTGCGGATCGACCTTGGTTCCCATTTCGGTCACCACTTTTCGATCGACCTCGACTCGACCGGCGAGGATCAGCTCTTCGCACTCGCGTCGGCTTCCGAATCCGGCTGCCGCGAGGACTTTTTGGAGACGCTGTTTTCCGTCCGAAGGAGCTGTCGGTTTCGGCGCGGTCGGTCTTCGCTTCGGAATCGGGCGGCGGACCGAGCTTTTTTTCGTGGGACGTTTGGATGACGGACGCTTCGAGGACGGACGTTTTGACGTCGCGTGCTTCTTTTTACGAGGAGTCGCGTACTTCTTTTTACGTGGAGTTGGACGAGGCATCAAAGACGCTCTGGAAAAAAATTTCTGGAGACCGTAGAGAAGAATCGAACCAAGAATGCCCCGTTTCTACAGAGTGGTTTTAAGGCCGCTCAAAGTGGGGATTTTTCCGACTCTCCGAACCTTGGTTTATCATACCCGTTTTCCCTGCCCCATGTCAGGGGTAGGCCCACGCGGTTTCGCCCCCCCAGATTGGCCGAAACGGGCTCCATATAAATGGGGTGTTTTTCCATGCAAGAAAGACGGGTTCCATACAGATGGGGTGTTTTTCCACGCAAGAAAGACGCAGTCTTATTGGCGGTTTTCACCAAGAATCGGCCAGCGGGCCCGAAGCGGTTCGGCGATCGGTTTTTCGTATTCCCGTGGCCGGGCCCCGTCGACCGGGGTGCCGATATCCGCTTCGGCGTAGGGATCGAATCGGACCGCCCGGTTTCGTTGCGCATCGGTCGTCCCCGGATCGCTCAAACTGGCAGTCCCCATCCCCTGACATCCGGTGAGCAAGAGGAGGAGTCCCATCCCGCATGCCAACCTTTTCAAGGGCGTTTTTCGATTTTGACAACGCCAAGTGGTCCAAGGGCCATTCATCGGTCGGTTCCTAGAGCGGTTTTTATTTAACGGTAGCGCCAGACCGGCGTGGGGAAATATCCCGCGGTTGTTGTAAGTCACGCTGTGGAAGCGGGTTTCATTTTTTCCACGTTTTCATGAGACGCGAGGAACCCGCTACCCTCAGGTGAAAGACGTTCTGGACAGGAAAAAGGCCGGTCCTCACCTGCGGTTTCCGAATCGGAGATGAAGAAACGTGGCCGGATTATAGGTCCCCGGCCGATTCAGATATAGGTGAACTTCCTCCTTTCTCGGCCTTTTTCGGCAGGGAAAAGGTGTGGGCAAGTCGATGGCCATCTGGTATTTTTAATATTTTAATATTCAGTTAGCCATTTGCAGCTGGAAACTTACGATCGGAAGGTGGGCAGACCTATTAAACCAGGGTGTTTGACTTGGGAGGTCTTCGGTAAATACCACTTTTTCCTCCCTTAAATTGGCCCACTTACCGATCTTCTCAATTGGATCGCTTGGCGAAAGTGTCACGTAATTTTTATTCAAAACCGCTCTCCTCCCGCTTGGCAAGTTTCTTCGAAGAGGGGTACAATGGAGGGTTGCGCAAGCTAAGTAAGACAGGAGAGTGCCGTGCCTATCGAGTTTCGTTGCGATCAGTGTGGACAGTTACTTCGGACTCCGGACGATTCCGCTGGAAAGTCGGCCAAATGCCCGGCCTGTGGCGCGGTTCGACAAGTCCCGACCCACGACGCGACGATTATCAACGCCGAAGAAGTCGAAGGAACTTCGGAGGGGGGTGCCCCCGGACAGGCTCCCGGCTATGGCCCGGGTTACGGCGGCGACTACGGACCCGGACCAGCACCCGGCGGCTATGGCGGTTATCCCCCACCACCGCCCGGCTACGGACCGGCCCCCTATCCGGGAGACCAAACCCCGCCGGAAGTTCGGGTTCGTGCGCCGGGGATGGCGCTGATGATCTGGGGAGGGGTCGGGTGTCTTTTTTCGTTGGTAACGCTCATCAACCTATGGTCGACACAGGAGATCGTCGGGATCGAACAATTCCAGGAGATGGCGACCGCCATGGGGACCGAGTTGGATACCAAACTGCTGTTTTCGAGCCAGATGTTTTTTAGCGTGCTTTCGGTGGCCATCAATGGGTTGATTTTTTTCGGCGGGATGCGGATGCGTCTGTTGCGTAATTATTACCTGGCGATGACCGCCGCCATTTTGGCGTTGATCCCCTGCTGGGTCCCTTGCTGTTTCGGGCTGATCGGGATGGCAATCGGGATTTGGGCCTTGGTCGTGTTAACCAACAGTGAGGTGAAAAACGCGTTCCGTTAGCCGCCAGAGTCGTTTTTATAATCGCGCGTTTCCGACCCCCGTTTTTAATCCTTTGAGAATGCATCCCGAGATTTTTGATCGCCAACTGTGAATATTCTTTCCCTCCAAAATGTTCGAAAACAATTCAACGCCGAATCGTTGCTGACCGACGTTACGTTTGAAATTCAGGATGACCACCGACTCGGTCTGGTCGGGCCTAACGGCGCGGGCAAAACGACCCTGATGAAGATCATCGCCGGCGACGAAGATCCGGACGCGGGAACTTGTGAACCGGCCGCGGGGATTCGGATCGGGTATCTCGAACAACAGCCCGATTTCGCGCCGGGACGGACCGTCTGGGAAGAGGCCCAAGACGCGCTGGCTCCGCTGATTGCCTTGCAAAAAGAGGCACTCGAGACGGCCGACCGCTTGGCCGAAACGGCCGACCCGCTCGAACACGATCGGTTGGCCGCCCGCTACGATCATCTCCAGTCGCAACTGGAACGCCACGACGCGTATCACTTGGACCACAAGATCGAGCGGATTCTCGACGGGCTTCGCTTTCCGCGTTCTTGCTATCAGCAGACGGTCGACTCGTTGAGCGGGGGCGAGCAAAACCGGCTCTTATTGGCCAAATTGCTCCTGTCCGAGCCCGATCTGATGTTGTTGGACGAGCCGTCGAACCACCTCGACATTGAGGCGACCACCTGGCTGGAAGGCTATCTCTCCTCGACCACGGCGGCCGTGTTGGTCGTCAGCCACGATCGGTATTTCCTCGACAAGGTGACCAACCGGACATTGGAGCTGGTGCACGGCACGGTCGACTCGTATCGAGGTAATTTTTCCGCCTACCAGCGACAAAAGAAAGAACGGCTTCTGGTCGAACGGCGGACCTACGAAAAACAACAAGAGGAAATCGCCAAGGCGGAAGATTTCATCCGTCGTCACCATTGCGGCCAAAAACACACCCAGGCCGAAGACCGTCGCAAGAAACTCGAGCGGATCGTACCGGTCCCACCGCCACGCGAGATCGAAAACCCGCCGATGCGCTTCGCCGAAGCCGACCGAAGCGGCGAGATCGTCTTGCGGGGCGAGTCCCTTTCGAAAGGGTTTGATCGGCCGCTGTTTGAAAACTTCGATTTCCAAGTGACTCGTTGCCAGCGATGGGGAATGCTCGGTCCCAACGGCTGTGGCAAAACGACGTTACTCAAGGTTTTGCTCGGCCACTTGGCGTCCGATCGGGGAACCGTCCGTTTGGGCGAAGGGGTCAAAATCGGCTACTTCGATCAGCAATTGGCCCAGGTCGACGAAAACGAACTGGCTGTCGACGCGGTTCGACCCGACGGTCGATTGATGGAAGAGCAAAAACGACGTGACCTTTTGGCCCGCTTCGGCATTCGTGGCGACACGGCCTTGCGCCCCTTGAAAAATTTGAGCGGGGGAGAGCGGTGTCGAGTCGCCCTGGCCCGACTGGCCGCGTCGGACGCGAACTTTTTAGTGCTCGACGAACCGACCAACCACCTGGACCTCTGGGCACGCGACGCGTTGGAAAAAGCGCTTTCCGCGTTCAACGGCACCGTTCTGTTCGTCAGTCACGACCGGTTCTTCGTCAACCGGGTTGCCGATCACCTGTTGGTCGTCGAGCCGAATCGGCTTCGAATGATCGACGGGAATTACGATACGTTGTTGCATCTCGTTTCGCAGTCGCTGGCCCAGTCGCCCGACCGGGCCGCCACGGTCGAACGGTCCAAGCGGGAAAAAACTTCGAAGCCGAATGCGACGAAAAACAACGGCAAATCGGAAGAAAAGCGGGCACAGAAGCGGCGTTTTTCGTTTCGCAAGACGGAAGAGATCGAGGCCGATATCTTCGATCGGGAATCGGAGATCGAATCGTTACACGAAGAACTGGCTCAGCCCGAAACGCACCGGGACGGGGACCGGGTCCGTCGAATTATCGAGAAGATGGAAGAGACCAAAGTTGAGTTGAAGTTGCTCTACGATCACTGGGAAGAGGCGACCGAGCTGAACTGGTAACGTCAAAAAGGAAAGGTTTTCGAAAAACCGTTTTCCGGTATCCCTTTTGTTCCACAAAAAAAGGAGCGACGACTGAAAGGTCCTCGCTCCTTTTTTGATTTATTGTCGCTTCAAGCGATTAACGCAGTTTCGGGAAACGCGATCCGCCGTAGACGGCCGATTTGCCCAACATCTCTTCGATTCGAAGGAGCTGATTGTATTTGGCCATTCGGTCGGTACGCGAGGCCGAGCCGGTCTTGATCTGGCCGGTATTCAAGGCGACGGCCAGGTCGGCGATGGTCGAGTCTTCGGTTTCGCCACTGCGGTGGCTGATCACGCTGGTCATGTCGTGGCGCGAGGCCAAGTTGACCGCTTCGATCGTTTCGGTCAGCGTTCCGATCTGGTTGACCTTGATCAGGATGCTGTTGCCGACACCCTCGTCGATGCCGCGCTGGAGCCGCTTGGTGTTGGTCACGAACAGGTCGTCGCCGACCAGTTGAACCTTGTCGCCGAGCTTGTCGGTCATCAGCTTCCAGCCTTCCCAGTCGTCTTCGTCGCAACCGTCTTCGATCGAAACGATCGGGTACTGACTGGACCAGCTGGCAAGCAGTTCAACCATCGCGGCCGAATCGATTTGCTTGCCGTCCATCGTGTAGGTCTTCTTGTCGCCGTCGTACAGTTCGCTCGAGGCGACGTCCATGGCGATGAACAGTTCCTTGCCCATCTTGTACCCGGCTTTTTCTCCGGCTTCCATGATCAGGTCGAGCGCTTCGGCGTTACTCTTGAGGTTGGGGGCGAAACCGCCTTCGTCGCCGACGTTCGTGCCGAGGCCCTTCGACTGGAGTACCTTCTTGAGGTTGTGGAAGACTTCGCAACCGCAGCGGATCGCGTCGGTAAACGAGTTCAACCCCAGGGGCATGATCATGAACTCTTGAACGTCGACATCGTTGTCGGCGTGTTCGCCACCGTTGACGATGTTCATCATCGGGGCGGGCAAGACGCATGCGCCGGCACCACCGAGGTAGCGGAACAGGGGCAGTCCGGCGTGGTCGGCTGCGGCGTGGGCCGTGGCCAGCGAGATGCCGAGAATGGCGTTGGCGCCGAGTTTCCCTTTGTTTTCGGTGCCGTCGAGTTCGATCATGCGTTGGTCGAGACCGATCTGATCAAGGGCGCTGAGGCCACAAAGTTCGTCGGCCAGGGTTTCGTTGACGTTTTCGACTGCCTGAAGTACCCCTCTTCCGAGGTAGGTTTTTTCATCGCCATCGCGAAGTTCGACCGCTTCGTGGACGCCGGTGCTGGCACCGCTGGGGACCGCCGCACGACCGAACGAACCGTCTGCCAAAGTGACGTCGACTTCAACGGTCGGATTGCCACGACTGTCGAGGATTTGTCTTCCGTGAATGTCGATAATTGTTGAGCTCATAATTCTACTCATCTTTCTTTCTGGTAAAATTTACAGGTGAAGAGGAATAGGTAGGAGTCGGTTCGAGGCGAATAATCGACTACCTCCCCTCCTCGTGGTGGATTATGGATGGTCAAGAGACCGAGCGAACCACATTTTGTCCAAGATGATGAATTTTGAACAGGGGGGCGACAGTCCGATTTTTTTTCGCCCGGATTTTTTCCCGTCCGAATTTCTTTTCCGGTTCGCTCGACAGAAACCGGGGGCTGGTTTAGACTGTGGAACGAGGGGTATCACCAGGGTTTCGGTGGGAAACGCCAAGAGAGGGGAAATGATCGATCGGGAACGTTTGATTCGGGCTCGAGACGAAGCCTGTCGCGAGTTGCTCTCCCGTCGCAACGCGGACGGTTTGTGGGTCGGGCGGCTGAGTGATTCGGCCCTCTCGACCGCGACGGCGATCAGTGCGCTGGCGATGGTCGATCGGCATGCGGCCGAGGGTGAGCCGTGGCACGATCGGGCGATTGACGTGGGGATCGATTGGCTGGTGGCCCATCAAAACGGCGACGGCGGTTGGGGCGATACCGATCGGAGCTTTTCCAATCTGGCGACCACGATGCTGGTTCGGGCCGCGTTTCATTTGGCCGGTCGAGCCGAGTCCAATGCTCAACTCTTGCGCGAGGCGGAAACTTACTTCGAGCGTGAGGGTGGATTGGACGCTCTGCGACGTCGCTACGGCAAGGACAAAACGTTCGTCGTTCCGATCTTGACCAACGCCGCGCTGGCCGGACTGGTCGACTGGCGCGAGGTGAGCCCTTTGCCGTTCGAGCTGGCCTGCCTTCCTCATGCGACATTACGGTTGGTTGGATTGCCGGTCGTGAGTTACGCGATCCCCGCGCTGGTGGCGATTGGTCAGGTCCGGTTTTATCATCGAAAACCGTGGAATCCTCTCACGCGGACGGTGCGTCGGTTGGCGGTCGGGCGAAGTTTGCAGAAGCTCGAAGAGATGCAACCGGCCAGCGGCGGTTTTTTGGAGGCGGCTCCGTTGACCAGTTTTGTCACGATGAGTCTGGCTTCGACCGGACGGGCCGACGATCCGGTGGTGCGGCGAGCCGTTCGTTTTCTGGAGCATTCACAACGCGAAAACGGGGCGTGGCCGATCGATGAAAATCTGGCGACCTGGCTGACGACGCAGGCGATCGTCGCGTTGCCGTTTCAAGGAGAGATCGATCCGGGGGAAATCCCCTTACGTTGGCTTTTGTCTTGCCAGCATCTTCACGAACACCCGTTTACCCATACCGGTTCCGGCGGTTGGGGATGGACCGACCGGAGCGGCGCGGTGCCCGACGTCGACGACACGGCTTCCGCGCTGCTTGCGTTGGCACGGCTGGCCGACTATCCGGCTACGGCACGGCATGAGTCCGATTCCGACGAGGTCGAAGCGGATCAACGGTCCGTTCAAGATGCGGCGGCTGAAGCGATCCAATGGCTTTTGGAGCTTCAGAACGGCAACGGTGGTTGGCCGACTTTTTGTCGGGGCTGGGGCAAGATGCCTTTCGATCGCAGTTCGACCGATCTGACCGCCCACGCGCTGCGGGCGCTTCACGCCTGGCGCGGTTTGGCGCCGAGTCGGATCAACTCGGCCATCCGGCGCGGGTTTCGATTTTTGGAATGCAAGCAGCGGCCCGACGGCTGTTGGTTGCCGCTTTGGTTCGGCAATCAGCATCTGCCGGAAGAGACGAACCCGTATTACGGCACGGCACGCGTCTTGGCTGCCTATCGGGATTTCGATCGATTGAACGGGCGCGAGGTACGCGACGCGGTCGGTTGGCTCGAAGGGCATCAAAACCCCGACGGCGGCTGGGGCGGCGATCCGAAGCAGCAAAGCAGTGTCGAGGAGACGGCGCTGGTTGTCGAGGCGTTGGCGTCGATCCCGGGCGGCCGTTCGTTGGAGCTGTCGTTGGAGAAGGGAGTCAACTGGCTGTTGGATTCCTTCGAGGCGGGCCGTCATCGCGAGGCGTCGCCGATAGGACTGTATTTTGCGAAGCTTTGGTACTATGAAGAGCTCTATCCGCTGATTTTCCTTACCGCCGCGCTCCGGCGAACGGGCGACTGTTTTTCGCAAGCGTAATTTCTTCCCCTTTGGTTTCCCCTCCCAGATTTTTTTACTCTCTTACGGCCGAGACCTGTTGATATAATGGGAAGAGTCCCTGTTGTCCCGACATGTTCCTTCTTCAATCGATAAAAGTCGTCCTTTTGATGTTTGAGCCGACCGATACCAATATTCCGAAAACGCCGTTTTCGAGTTCGCAGCCGCCCGAGCGAAAGCAGGTGCCGCCGTCCAAAGAGGTCCGATGTCTGATCCGTGATCGGGTGGAAGCGTTGGTGGCCGGTTTGGATCGTCGTGTTCCGATCGACAAATACGCGCTGGAGGTTCATGCGCGGGTCGTTCTCGAGCAACTCGAACTTGCCGACGCGTACCTTGGTTGGACGATGGTGATGATCGGTTCGGCGTTTTGGAAGGAGCAGGTGGCGGCGACTCCGTTGTCGCGCCGATTGCTTTTGTTGCCGCACTGTCTCCGCGATATTGAAAGTTGTCCGGCTCGATTCAACGAGTTCGGCCTGATGTGCAAGGATTGCGGTGCGTGTCGTTTGAGCGCGCTTCGGGCTCGTGCCGAAAAGCTCGGCTATCAGGTCCTCATCGCGGAAGGGTCGCCGGTGGTGATGCAGATTCTCATCGGCGGTCATGCCGACGCGATGCTCGGGGTTTCCTGCTTGGACGTTTTGGAAAAATCGCTCGAAAAGATTCTTCTGGCCGGGATTCCCTGTATGGCGGTCCCTCTTATCAAGGCCGGTTGTCAAAATACGGAGACCGACGACGATTGGGTCCTCGAGATGATCGAGATTCCCTATCGGCCGACCGGACACAAGACCCAGACCTACGTTCATCTGCTCCGGTGTGCCAAGCGAATTTTTCAGCCGGAAGAGTTCGACTGGCTGGTTCCCCGTGATCGTCAACCGGAGTTGGCCGCGAAGGAGGCGGCGCCCGGCCTCGATCCGCTTGCGGCGACCGAATCGATCGCGTACGATTTTGCGTTGCGAGGCGGAAAGCGGGCCCGGCCGTTTGTCACCCTGGCCGTTTATGACGCGATAACCGGCGGGGGCGCGACGGGTGGCTCCGACGGCGCCGAGCGGGCTGCGGCAATTCCCGACCACGTCAAGCGAGTCGCGGTGGCCATCGAAATTTTCCACAAGGCCTCGCTGGTTCACGATGACCTCGAAGACGACGATCCGATTCGTTACGGACGGCCGACACTCCATTGCCAGTATTCGACGGCGACGGCGATCAATGTGGGCGATTATCTGATCGGGTTGGGCTATCGAGTCGTGGCCGGTCAGTGTGGCCGGGCCGGGGCCGAAGCGGTTGTCGATATCTTGGCCCAGTTGGCCGAATCGCATACGCGGCTCTGCGAGGGCCAAGGGGCCGAACTGGCTTGGCGCGAGGCGGACGACAAACGGTTGACGCCGCTTGACGCCTTGAAGATCTACGCGCTCAAGACGGCTCCGGCGTTTGAGGCCGCTTTGTACGCCGGGGTTCGTTTGGCCGGACCGGTCGAGGCGTATGGTCAACCGATTCATCGGTTCGCGCGGTACCTGGGCGTCGCGTTTCAGATTCTCAACGACTTGAAGAATTGGCGCTCGTCGTTGGAAGCTTTTCGAGAAACCGGGGCACCGGTCGGGTCGGACATCGTCGGCTGTCGTCCAACGGTCCTTTGGGCCTTGGCGTTGGAGTCGGTTTCAGAAGACGAACGGCGAGAACTCGAGACTCTTCTTACTCCGCAATCGGCCCTTTCCGAAAAGGCTTTTCGACGGATCGCCGAAGTCTATCGCCGGGCGAATGTCGAGTCGCAGGCCGATCGGTTGGTTTCGAAGCATCACGAGCGGGCCCGTCGGGTGGCCGACGAAATCCAACCGGCCGCACTGAAGCAGCTGTTCTATTATCTGGCCGACAGCATCTTGGATCGATAACGTTTCCGGCTGCCTTCCCGCTTTTATACAAAAAAATCGGGCTTTCCATTTCCAGATGAAGCGGAAAGCCCGATTGTATATTTTTCGTCAGAAGCAAAAAAGCTTACTTCTCGGCCGTCGCAGCGGGAGCGGCTTCTTTTTCTTGTTGTTGCGCGGCATTTTCGGCCGGGGCCTTTTCCGTCGACGGAGCGGGCTTGCAACCGACAATCGTACCGAGCGTGAACACTACCAAGCAGCAGGCAAGGAGGACTTTCTTCATGGTTTCGTTTCCTTTGGGTTCAAACGTTTTTTCGTGAAGGCAATTATCGGAAAACGATCATTCTAACGCCCGTTTTCTAACTACGCAAGTCTAGCCTATAAGGAACCAACCGTGCGGAAGGAGGCAAAAAAGGGGGGCGACCGGAAAAATCGATCAAGGCCGGAAAAACTACCAGAGCATCGGTTGTCCCGTTTCGCTTGATCGGGGGGGAGCTGTGGGAGCCGCCGCTTCGACCCACTCTTTGGTCGGTGGAGGAAGGACCGTTCGGTGGAGCGGAGAGTCGTAGTCGGGGATCGGGCTGCGGATTGACGAATCGAAGTGCGTTACCGGCCGCGAGTGGCCCATCATTGTCGGATTGAAATTCCAATGGGCCCGACCGGGGTTGGTCGGTGTTGTCAGGCGTGGTCCGGCGGTGACCGTGCGATACATCGAATGCATCCGGATGTGCTCCGGTTCAATGTTCTGTTTGGTCATGGTCGCCCAGTGGGGTCGTGTCATGTGTATTTCTTTCGGACGAATCCGATTGAAGCTTGGTTGGCCCATCATGATCCGATGGGGCAAGAGCGTTTTTTTGGGTTGATAAGCGGGTGCGATCGACTGTTTGGACATCTCCGGCATCAATTCCAAATGGCTTTTTCGAAGTGCTTTGGGGTCGATACTGGACCGGGCCGGCGCGGAGGGCTGGATGTTTTGGAAGAGAAATTGGGCTTCACATTCCCCCTGCGTTACCCAGAATGAAATCGCCAAAGCAAAAAAAGTGGTTGCCGTCGACGAGGGCCAATTGGGGAGAACTTTCTTAATCGATATAAGAATCATTTTTTTGTCCGATTGGCCTTGACGTTTGTTTGGCTTCTTAGATATAGATGCTATCCCAAGTTTAACTCCCTCATTCCGGCGGGGAAAAAATACCTGAAAACGGATGAACGAAGAAGGAATGAAAAAGAATCGCTTTTGTGGATTTTGACTATTTTACCAAGTTTGCCGAGGGAAACAGAATAAACCCTTTTTGGGGTAGAGAAGTGTTTGCTTGCCCAACTTGATTTTTTTCAGTCGCTCCAAGAGACGACAATCATAGCCGGACCCCGTCGATTTCGCTTAAAAGACCATTTATTTCTTCTTGCAACTTTGGATGTGAATGCTTTGCATCACCGCTGAAGGAAAGCACCAACGTAACCATGAAGTGCCCGATTTGCTCCGCTGATAAAGCGTACCATGCCCCTTTGAAATGGTGGCAGAACCTTTTTTTGGCATGCCTGCTTTTGGTACCCATGCAATGTCGACATTGTTTTCGCCGTTTCAATCTCCTTTGGTTTAAAACCTGGGGAGAAGAGATTGATCCACCTTCGGAAGAAGGGGGAAGGCGAAGAACGATCCCTATCCGTGAAGGAAAGAAAGCGGCCTAGTTCGAGGCCGGCCGAAAGGGAAGTCTTTTCGTAAAGAGACTTTACATTTCTTTAGTGGTAGAGAACTTGTTTGATTCTTCGTTGAAATCACACTTGAAAAATCCCTGGGGCAAACTTTGCAGCCAATTGGCCGGTTTCCCCCTCCTTCTTTTGAAAGCTTAGGGAAATCGCCTTGATCGATATTCATTGTCATCTTTTACCGGGGATGGATGACGGGTCGACCGATTGGGAAACCTCGCTGGCGATGGCACGAATTGCCGTGACCGACGGAATTTCCACGATCATTGCCACTCCCCATCAGGGCATGGGAAACCAGTCGTGTCAGGGAGATCTCATACGAACTCGCACGCTCGAAATGAACGAGCTTTTACGGCGGGAGGGCCTGCCACTTCAGG
Source organism: Thermoguttaceae bacterium (assembly GCA_963674475.2). Lineage (GTDB taxonomy): Bacteria > Planctomycetota > Planctomycetia > Pirellulales > Thermoguttaceae > CAXXFQ01. The sequence continues at coordinate 76,238 of CAXXFQ010000017.1, forward strand.
TCTTTGCCGGAGGGGAAATTCGAATCGATTCCTCGGTCGTTTCCGAAATTCGTTCGGGTCGATGGCTCACGCTGGCCGATCAGGGGCGACATGTCCTTTTGGAGCTGCCTCATGAGTTGTTTTTTTCGCCCGAACCGATTCTGGAAGCCCTCAGACGAGCCGGAATGGTTGGCATTCTGGCCCATATCGAGCGAAACGAAGGCGCTTTGGCCGATCCGCGCTGTCTGGAACCGTTAATCCATGGTGGATGTTTTTTTCAGGTGACCGCGTCGAGTCTGCTGGGAAAATATGGTCGAGAGGTTCAGGAATTGGCCGAATGGCTTTTCAAGCATAAAGCGGTCCATTTTGTAGCGTCTGACGCTCATGGCCCAAAACGGAGAACGCCCCGTTTGCGCGAGGCGTACGATTGGGTCGCCCGGCATTGGGGAGAGGCGACCGCGAAGACCGTTTTTTACGACAATCCACTGGCTGTCTTGCAAGGCGAGGAGATCGTTTCGCCTACGGTTGTCGCCAGGAAAAAACCGTCGCTTTTCGGCCGCTGGGTTCTCGGGAGAAAGGCCGGCTGATGCGTGACCGGACTATTTTTCCGAAGAAGAAGCCTGGCAGGCCGTTTTTCGTTCTTGCATTTTGTTTCAGTTTCCTTTCGGCTTCAATCGCCTATGGTCAGGGGTGGACCGACGTGCGAGAATCGGGGCCGTTTGTGTTGCGGGCCAATTTCTCGCTCGAATCGGCCGGGCCTCTTGTGCAAGAGCTGGACGCGTTGGAACATGAAATTACCCGGCGACTGGCGCTTCCCGCTCCGAAGGAATCGATCGACGTTTATCTCTTTGAAGATGAAAAGTCGTATCGGCGTTTTTTGCAATCTTATTTCCCGCACCTCCCCTATCGTCGCGCGCTTTATATAAAAGAAAAGGGGGTCGGGATGGTGATGGTTCACCGGGGCGACGATTTCGAGATCGACTTGCGTCACGAGTGTACCCATGCGATTTTGCATGCGATTTTGCCGATGGTCCCGCTTTGGCTCGACGAGGGGTTGGCCGAATATTTTGAGCAACCGGCCGAAAAGCGAGCCCATGATAACCCTTATACGAGTTCGCTGCGCTGGCGAGCCCGTTTATGGATGACGCCAAAAATGGAACGTTTGGAGACGAACCAAGACTTTGCGAAGATGGGCAAAGCGGAGTACCGCGACAGTTGGGCATGGGTCCATTTCATGTTGCACGGTTCGCCCGAAGCGCACGAGGAGATGGTCCGGTATTTTCAAGATATTTACCGGAAAAATCCACCCGGACAGCTTAGCGCCCGTCTGAAACGTCGGATTCCCGATGTGGAAGACCGTTTTGCCGCCCATTTGAAGACGTGGAAAAGGTAGGTCGAGGCGAGGTGAAAAAAACAAAATATTCCACAAACGTGTTTTTTCCTTTTTTGCCCTTTCGTCGGGAATCGATTTTCGCTACGATCCGCCTCTCGAATTGAAAATGTCGACCGTCGCCGAAGTGGCGTTTTTCGAGTGCCGCTCGGAGTCCGTGTCCTTTCGACAGACCCCGATTTTTACGGCGGTTGTCCTGTAATTGCGAAAGACAAGTGAATCCGGAATTGCCCTTTTCGGAAAGGATCTACTAGGATGAAATTCTTCCATGCCGTTCGAACTGGTGCGATTGCACTGGCCGCTTTAGGGATGTTGATTCCCTCTACTACCCTTTTAGCTGCGACCACGGTCAAAGCCAAAACAACACAAGCCGAAACGTCGGCCGCTGCGGAGCGGTTTGATGTCGGACTCCATCAAGACAACCTCCTGTTTGGTCAGGTCGTCGATGCCCAGGGCGTGCCTCAGGCGTCGGTTCCGATTCAGTTGATTCAAAAGAATCGCGTTTTGATCACCGTCAAAACGGACCCGTCCGGCTTCTTTGCCATTTCCAAGATTCCGCCCGCCACGTATCAAGTCAAATCGGGCAAAATGTCCGGGACTTATCGACTCTGGGCGCCCAAGACGGCTCCGGCCGAGGCGCAGGCCGGCGTGATGATGGTCGTCGGTCAGGGGCCGGTCCGAGCCCAGCAAGGGCCGATCGGCTATTGGTTCGGCAAGGTTTGGGAGGTGGCCGGGCTGATTGTCTCGAAGGTAGTGGCGATTCCACTGGCGATCCACGGGTGCATGACCGCCAACCCGGAAGAGACTTGGTAACGGATAAATTAGTAACGGGCAAAACCGATTTTTTAATGAGTATTTGGTTTCGGTTTCGGATGCCCGGTTGTCATGCAGATCATCTTGGAACGATTCCGGCGGCTTGCAGCCTGAGTACCGCCATCATTAAGGACGCGTGGTTCATCTTGTGAAGAGAGCAGCCGAAGATGGAGGAGCCGCCCAGGTGTCGAGCGAAAAAGTTTATGGTTCCAGAAACTCGCTTCTTATCGTCGCCGTGGCGTGGGGCCTTGTTGCAGGTGTAGGCGTTTCTTCGGCTTTCGCGGTTGAGACGGCCAAACGGTCGGTTTCACCAAAACCGGAAGCGACGACGGTTGACGACTGTGTTCTTGGGCCGGGAGGAGTGCTTCAGGGCCGATTGCTCACGGAAGATCGGCCTGCGATCAAGGATGGCTCCAAAACCGTGGCCGGGCGGTCGATCCGTCTTTTCTACGGCGATCGATTTGTCGGGATGACGAAGACCGATTCCCGTGGGAATTTTGCTCTCCGGCGACTCCACCGCGGAGTCGTTACCGTGGTGGCCGAAACCGGTCAGGGGCTCGGCGTGCGGACCTGTCGACTTTGGGACGCGACGACCGCGCCGCCCGGAGCGAACGCTTTTCTCAAAGTTCTCCCCTCCGAATCAGTGGTCCGAGCCCAAGGGTTTTCCATGCCGGCCGTCGGGATTCGTCAAGCGGCGATCATCGGCGGAATTGTCGGTGGGGCCGTTGCCGTTCCGGTCGTCCAAAACGCCATCGAACGAGATAACCCAGCCCCAAACAGCCCTTTTTAGTATCTTTCACCTGGGTTTTATTGTTCCTTGCGACTGTCGGGCATTGGAAGAACTCAACTCGGTTCAGCCGTTTTTCTTCTGGCAACCATGGGATATCTCCCCCGGCCGGTGTGGGACCTACCCGATTTCAGCCCTTTTTAGTATCTTTCACCTGGGTTACGGCGTGATTCTAGCGACGGTTGGGAGCGTGGAAAATTTAACTGGATTCTAACCTTTTGCTTTCATTAACCATGGGATATCTCCCCCGGCCGGTGTGGGACCTACCCGATTTCAGCCCTTTTTTAGTATCTTTCACCCTGGTTTTATTGTTCCTTGCGACCGTCGGGAGCGTGGGAAATCCAACTGGATTCTAACCTTTTGCTTTCATTAACCATGGGATATCTCCCGCGGCCGGTGTAGGACCTACCCGATTTCCCCTTTTTAATATCTTTCACCCGGGTTTTATTGTTCCTTGCGGCTGTAGAGCATTAGAAGAACTCAACTCGGCTCAGTCGTTTTTCTTTTGGCAACCATGGGATATCTTCCCCGGCCGGTGTAGAATGACACGATAGTCGAAATCTTGGGTGGTCCTCGAACTGGATTGCCCGGTTTTCTCTCGTTAGAACTTTCCAAGGCAAAGCTTTATGCCCGATTCTTTTCTTCCTCAAAAGGCCAACGCGGTGGTCGTCTCGATCAATCCGAAGGCGGGGGCCGGTTCTTCGAAGATTCGTGTCCAGCGGCTGGTCGATCGGCTTCGGAAGGCCGAGTTGGACGTCGTGGTTCTCGATGACTTGGACGAGGTGGCAGCGCGGGCCAATCGGCTTGCCGACGTGGAGAAGTTGCGCGCGTTGGTCGGCGTTGGAGGAGATGGAACGGCGCATGCGTTGGCAAACCGGTTTGAAAGTCACGTTCCGTTGACGATGCTCCCGGCCGGCACGGAAAATCTGATCTCGCGTCATTTCGGATGGGATGCCAATCCCGATCGGTTGGCCGAAACGATTCTTCAGGGAAAAACGGGTCAGATCGACTTGGGGGTTGCCGATGGCCGTCGTTTTTTGATCATGCTCAGTTGCGGGGTGGACGCCGACGTGGTGCATCGGGTTGATCAGGCCCGGTCGGGACATATCTCTCACTGGACCTATGCTTTACCGATTCTCCAAACCTTTTTGAAGTATCGTTTTCCCGAGATGCGAATCGAGGGGGACGAGGAAACGCTCGACTCGATCTATTGGTTGGGCGTGTTCAATATCCCACGCTATGGCGGCGGGTTCCGTTTTGCGCCCGATGCCGATCCTTGCGACGGTTTGCTGGACGTCTGTGTCCATCGGCGAAAAGGGATACTGCAAACCGTCCGATTCCTGTGGAATGTCGTTCGGGGTAGCCATCTGAAGCGGTCGGCTTCTCGCGTGGTGAAGCTCGATCGCCCGTTTCGTATCGAGGCCGATGCGCCGGGGGTCCGGTATCAGCTCGACGGGGAGCCGGGCGGGCTGTTGCCGGTTGAAATTGAAACGGTTTCACGCGGTTTGACGGTCTTGTTGCCGTAGAGGCCGGTTCGATGCTCCCGGTCCGGTTTTTCTCTGCCTGAGTTTCGGATGAGAGCGATTGCCCTCGGGTAAAAAAATCGGTACAACAAGGGGGAAAGGTCTTTTTTGGTAATTGAAAAAAGAGCGCGTTCTTCAAAAAGAACCCAGGAAAAAGAGATTGGCTCGAATGAGTGAAATGAAAACCGAAGTGCTTTGCCGTGGCGCCGTCAAGGCGTGGGAGACCGGCGGGCGGTTTTGGCGTCGTCGGATCGCGATGGCGGGCTTGGTTTTGGTCGTTTTTTTGATCGGCGGATGTCGGCAGAACGCCGATTTCGACCTGGAAGAATCCCATCGACCGGACCGGTCAGCCGAGTGGCAGGCTGAATATCTTCGAACGGCCATTCGCAATCTCAACCGGCTCGAGCAGTTTGCCGGGGGGGAGATGCGTCAACAGATCGTCGACCGGTTGAATCAGTGGGGCCGTGCCCAAAGCGCGCCCAAGACGTGGAAGCGGAGTCCGGTTCTCGAAAGTCTTCCGGCCGAGTTGGCCGAGTTGCCCGAGATCAAGAAGCTTGACCGAATCGATTATACCCAAAAAGACGGCTACTATCTTCAACAGTCGGTCTGGATGCGCGACCTGTCGAATTGGACGCGAGGCCAGTCGATCGACGATCTCAGTCGGGCCCAAGCGATGTTCGATTGGGTGGTTCGCAACCTCCAACTGGCCAAGGCGTATCCAGATTACCTCGGGCCGATTCCACAATATCCGTGGGAGTCTTTACTAAACGGACAGGCTACGGCGGTAGATCGGGCTTGGGTTTTTCTGTTGATGGCCCGTCAACAGGGGATCGACGCGGTAGTCCTTGCCGTACCGGAGGAGTCGCAAAAGGACGATCTGAAACCGGGCGGTTTGCAGCCGGGCGGTTTGAAACCGTGGGCCATTGGCGTTTTGAACGAGGGCCAACTTTATTTGTTCGATCCGACGCTCGGGTTGCCCCTTCCGGCTGCCGGAGGAGTTGCCAAGGATGAAAAGGGGCAGCTGACCGTTCAACCGGCGACGTTGTCTCAGTTACGCGACGATCCGAAGGTCCTCGAACAAATCCAGCTCGACGAAAAATATCCTTATCCGATCACCCGCGCGCAGTTGGATCACGTAGTCGCTCTGGTCGAGGGGTCGCCGGAGTCGCTTTCAGCCAAAATGGCGATTCTAGAGGCCCGCTTGAAGGGGGAGAACAAGATTGTTCTCACGACGCGCCCGTCGGAATTAATCGAGCGCCTCGACAAGGTTCCCGGCTTGAAAGAGAAACGTCTTTGGCTCCATCCGTTCCAAGTGGACCGGATTCGCGATTCGCTTGCCCCGGAAAAGCAGGAAAAAGTTCGGATTCGTAAGCTGCCTTTTGAGGTTGGCCAATCGACGCCGCTTTGGAAGGGACGCGCTTGGTATCTCAAGGGCAAACTCGAAGGGGAGCAGTCGGCGACCTCGTTTTTACAGATGGCTCGGCCTTCGAACCGGATTCTTTCCGAAAAACAAAGCGAGGTGGATCAAGCCACGAGTCCTGAGGAAGCGAAGGCGAGAGAGGAACTGTTTCTCGCGTTGGTTCGAGCGAAAGAGGATGCCGGATACTGGCTCGGTTTGATCAGCTATGGTCGAGAAGACGCCCAGTCGGCGGTCGACTATTTCGCGCGGCGGACTCTGGAGGACTATCCCGGCGGGGTCTGGACGCAAGGGGCCATTTATAATTTGGGCCGGACATTTGAACAAATCGGGAGCAATCGAGAAGCGGCCAAGGTGTTTCGCGCGGCGCCCCCCTCGCCGGTTTGGTACGGGGAACAGCTTCGCGCCAAGTGGCTCGATCCGCCTCAGGTAACGTTGTCGGAAAAGCCGGAAGAAGAGCCGGAAGAAAAATAGTCGCCCGAAGCAATCGCTTTTCCCGACAAAAAATAGTCCTGCCATTCGGGCGAAGCGCCGGTCATCGGATGTCTTATCCCTAATAGGTGTAATTGCAAAAAAATGCAACTTGGAATTCATATCGGAACGTTTGCCCGTCCGTCGCTGGATGAGGTGCTCGACGCGGTTGTTGCGCATCGATTGTCGTGCATCCATTTCAACTTCAAGGCGGCCGGTCGTGAGGCGATGCCGAAAACGTTGGAGCCTGCCGAGTGTGAGGAAATCGCCGAGGAGGTGCGCGGTCGTGGTCTGACGATGGCCAGCGTTTCGGGAACGTTCAATCTGATTCATCCGGATCGGGCGGTCCGGGAAGATGGTTTCGATCGGCTCGAAACTCTGGCCGCCGTGGCCGAAAATTTGGGCACGAAGGTCATCACCCTTTGCACCGGGACGCGCAACGTCGAGAGTATGTGGCGGGCCCATCCGGAGAACGATTCGACGGAAGCGTGGGGCGAGCTGGTCGAGGGGCTCGGCCGGGCGCTGGAGATTGCCGCCCGTTATGACGTTGTTTTGGGCGTCGAGCCGGAAGTGTCGAACGTGATGAACTCGGCCCGGAAAGCCCGACGGCTTTTGGATACTTTCGCTTCGCCCCATCTGAAGATCATCATGGACGGGGCCAACCTGTTCCCCGAAGGGGGGCTAGGGCGGATGCACGCGATTCTCGATGAGGCTTTCGAGCTTTTGGGCGAGGATGTCGTCTTGGCCCATGCGAAAGATATCGACCGGGACGGCGAAGCGGGCCATCTGGCGGCCGGGACCGGGCAGTTGGACTACGATCATTATCTGGCCTGTTTCAAGCGGGTCGGCTACAACGGGCCGTTGATTTTACACGGCTTGGCCGAATCGCAAGTCGGCGCGAGTGTGGCGATGCTTCGTGAAAAATTGGCCCAATGAGAGAGGGTCGATTTTTTCTATTCGGCGGGCGCCGATTGCAAGAGCAGCAAGAGCGACTGTTTCGACGAGCGCTCGAGGAGACTGACCGCATCTGCGTCTAGCAAAAACCGTTCGGCGTGCAGTTGGAGCACCTGATCGGTTACCCGTGTCAAGTAGACGTCCCGGTTCGGATAGCGTTCTTGAATCGAGACCCGCGGGTCGGCACTTTGGAGCTTTTCCTCGGTCGAGCCTGGCAGCGGGAATTGGGACCCGACGGCCCGGGCCATCTGTCCTTCGGCGCCACTCGACGCTCCACGTAGATTCCAGCCGGTAAAGGTCGACAGCGGCACGGCCACGTCGGGCAGCCGGATTCCGCCGAGATCGTTTCCGTTTTCGTCGCAGGCCGGGACCAGCGTTTGATACGGTTTACCCGGCTTTGGCGGCGCGTGGTCGAGAATCCCTTGATCGACGCGCGGTCCAAAATCCCATCGACGAGGCCGATAATATTCATCCGGCACGCGAACGCCCGAGATTCTCGGGAACGTTTGGCGATAGGTTTCATGGTTGACCAACGTTTGGTCATCCAGCCGTGGGTATTGGCTCGGCGGCGGTTCGATTCCTTGGCCGACCCATTGGTCCAAGGCGACCAACAACGCGCGAAGGACCGGCCGGTAGTCGACCGTATTGACCGAGTACTGATTGTTGCCCGGCTTCGACGATTCGGAGATCGGCTGCTGGGTTCCGGCGATGAAGTAGAGGCGGACTTCCGGAGCCGTGGCGAGGTCTTTTTTTCCTTCGACGTCGGTATGTAAAAGGGACGCGGCCCGATTCCAGTAGTCGGTGGCCGTCTGGACGAAAAACAGTTTCGGGACGCAGCCGCTTTCTCGCGCGCGGGCCAGCGTGTTTCCTTCTTGGCCGGTGACGGGATCTTTTTGCGAAGTTGAGGTAAACGGAAAGCGGTCGCCGGGGAATCGGGCCGCTTCGTGCTGGTGGTTGGATCGGGCCGGTTGGGCAAACCGATAGTTGAAAAAGCCTCGTCCGGCTCCGGCCGACAACGGGATCATCCCGTCGAAAACAGGCCGTGCATTTTGATCGGCGTTGAATCCTTCGAAAACGAACGCGTGAAGGAATTGGCCCGCTCGCCCGCTGCCGAACGCGTAGGCCCGGTCGAGCGCGCCGGAGAGCGGATTGGGGACCCCGGCGGCATTCTTTTTTTGATAACGCAAAAACGACACGATGTCGCGGACCGATGCCAGTGCCAGTCCTTCGATCCGAGTATCGCGGCCGACGTAGGTTAATTCGTAGAGCCAGCCGGGGCGGAAACCGTTTTTGAGGTAAAGGAATTTCGTGTTCGGGATCGCCTTTTTGGCCTTGTCGTCCCATCGGGCAAACGACCATTCATCCGGCGGGATGTCGACGGCCGGCTCGGTCGCGCTGGGACGCATCGAGAGCCGAAGCGAGGAGTGGTCGCGGTTGACCGTTGGGTACGGGTCCGAATTTTCCGGGACCAAGGGGAGACTGAACGCCGGGCGATCGGTGGTCAACTCGGTGTAGATTTTCCCTTCGATCGGTTTTTCGTTTTCCTGGGCGACGGGGAATCCGGCGGTGAGCCGATGGTTGCCCGGGAGCAGGTTGCCGCCGGTGCCGGTCCAGAGGATCGCGTACCCTCGATTCATCAGGAAGCCGTTCCCGGCGTCTTCGAGCGTGGTCGGGTTGTTGCCGCCTTGGTCGTTGAAATAGTAGAGTAACCGTTTGTCACCCTGATCGGGTATGCCGAAGAGGAGACGCCGATTTCCGCGAAGGGGATCGGCCGGGGTAAGTAGGAAGAATTCGGTCCAAAACGCGACCTTTCCTTGGGCGTCGCGTGGGGCAAGCGAAAGGTCGACGATCGGTCGGTTGGCCGGATCGAGCGGATCGATCGAAAGGTAAATTCGCCCTGTGATTTTTTCGTACGCGCCGCTTCGTCCGAACCGGTGTCCATCGGCGAAAGGGGCCCGTCCGTCGATTTCCACCCGAACGACTTCCGCCCGCGCGGTTTCAATCATAGAGACAGCGCAAAGCAAGATCGCCATCAGAAGGGTTCGTTGGAGGAAAAAACGAGTCGATCGTCGCATCATGCTTCCTTTGACCGTTTGGTTTGGTCATAATGAGAGCTTGCCCGACTCAAAAAAGCGTGTGTCGGACGGGCCCGTTTCGACCGGGAAGGCCGTAGGATTCTTTCGATTCCTTAAGTTAACCGCTGTAAACCGAAGGTCTACTCCACGAGAGAATGGGAAAATGCCCTCTAGAGGAAATCAGGGTCTCCACTTTTTCATTCTCGTGAGCCACCTGGTTTTCCACAGGTAGCCCTAACATAGTAATATAAGGTATCCCGCTTTCCAAGTGAGCGAAAAGCCGTTAAACCGGCCGATTCGTTTTCCGCTTTGGTTGGGTTCCGTTTCGATTGGCACGGATCGGGCGCTTTGAGGGCGTCCTTTTGACGAGGGCCGGTTTTTGTTAATGGACAGGACCCGTTTTTTCAATAAAACCCGTTTCACCGTTGTAGCTCTTATTTTCCTTATGAAACCACTTTCTTCCGAGCCGTTATTTGAAAAAAAGCCCCCTTTTGACCTGTTGGCCACCGGGGCGTTGGCCGTGGATGAACAGCTTTTTGTCGACGCCTATCCTCCGGCCGATCAAAAGGTCCGAGTGGTCGAACGTCATCAAAGCTGCGGCGGTCTGGCTGGGACCGCGTTGGTGGCAGCGGCCCGTTTGGGAGCGAGGGCCGGGTATATCGGCACGTTGGGCCGCAACGATCTTTCTGAAATAGTCGCCGAACAGTTTCGTCGCGAGGGGATCGATTTTTCTTCGGCCGTGGTCCGTGACGACGCCTCGCCCGGACGCTCGACGATCATCGTCGATCGACAGAAAAAAACTCGCAATGTTTTTAGTTTCGTCCAAGGTTATTTCGGCCCCGATCCGTCGTTGCCGGAGGAGTCGGTTGTCCGACAGACGGCAGTTCTTTTGGTCGACCATCACGAAATCGGGCCGACGGTGCGGATGGTTCGGATGGCTCGCGCGGCGGGAATTCCGGTGGTGGCCGATTTCGAACGGGACCCGGGCGACCGGTTTGCCGAGTTGGTCGAATTGGTCGATCATCTCATTCTGCCGAAGGCGTTCGCGCTTGACTGGACCGGCGAAGCGTCGGCTCCGCAGGCGATCGGGCGGTTATGGACTTCGGATCGGGCGGCGGTCGTGATCACCTGTGGCGACGAGGGCTGCTGGTATCATGACGCAACGACCGACGAGCCGGTTCGGTTTTCGGCCTTCCCGGTCGACCCGGTTGACACGACCGGCTGTGGCGACGTCTTCCATGGGGCCTACTGCGTGGGGCTGGCCGAGGGGCTCGACCTGGCCGAGCGAATCCGGCTGGCCACGGCGACGGCCGCCCTGAGCGCTACCCGACGAGGGACCCAGGACGGAATTCCCCGAAGAGAGGAGGTCGAGCGATTCCTCCAGGGGCAATCTGGCTGCTAAGTCGTTTGTCATCAAGGGATGCGAAAGCCGATGATTTCGTCCCGAATGTTTCTCGGCTGAAACGAGGTTTCTTCGAAAACCTTTTGATCGTACAATAGATTCTTTCACGCTGGCCTGTTCATGAATCCTACCGCGGATTATTCCCCTTTTGCTTGGTGGGCGATTTGCCTCAGATTGAAAACTAAAAAATGAACTACTTCGCCCACGCTCTCCCCTTTCTCGATCGGCCGACCTTTGTAGTCGGCGCCGTCCTGCCCGATCTGTTGAGTGTGGTCGATCGGAAGATCCGCCTGCGGTCGAAGCATCTTTATCCGTTTTTCGACGACCCCGACACCACGACGGCCGAGTTGGCCCGTGGAGCGATGCAACATTTTCGCGATGACGATCGCTTTCACGAGTCGTCGATTTTTGGCCAATTGTCGCTCGAATTGACCATCGCTTGTCGAGACCTGTTGCCGAACGACGATGGGTTGCGGCCGCGGTTTCTCGGTCATATTTTGGTTGAGATTTTTCTCGACGCGACGTTGATCGAACGACATCCCGGCCGTTTGGACACATTTTACGATTTGATTCAAAAAATCGACGCCGGGAAGATTCAGGAGGTGTTCAATCGGATCGCTCCCCGACAAACGGACCGGTTGGCCCCGATGATCGAGGCGATTTCGCAGGTGCGATTTTTGTCGGATTACGCCGACGATAAAAAACTTCTGAGACGGCTCAATCAGATCATGCGGCGGGTCAGACTTGAGCCATTGCCCGATCGGTTCGTCTCGCTCATGCCCGAGTCCCGATCTTTGGTGGCTCATCGGGTCGATGAATTGTTGAACGGCATCCCGACCTCTTTGGACGAGGTTGCCACGCAATCACCGAATCGAAAAGTCCGGTCGGCATGAAAAGCGAAGGCCCTTCTTTCTCGGAGAAAAGGGCCATTTTTTCATTCTCTTGGGGAGTAAACCCTATCGGTTTGCAGAGGCCGTTAAAGGCGAACTCGAATCATCCCGAGCCATTCATTTTCGTTTTCGATGACGTACTTTCGGTGTCGATCGGGCCGAGACGCGCAAAGAACCAGTCCGACCAACATGGGGGTGTCTTGGTAGCAAAACGTTCCCGCGACGGCGCACCACGGGGTGTTTTTTCCTTGGTTGCCGGGAAGGTGCAGCTCCTGATAGAGTCGATTGGAGAAGCCGGTCGCGCTGAGCTGTACGGGCCACTCGAGTAATTTCGGCTGATGGGCCTTGGCGACCTGTTCGAGTCCGGGGGCGATCGCGTCGAACAGCTCGCCCCAGTGTTCCTGTGGAGGAATATCAGCCGCCCGTCCGGCCGGAGCGAAAACGGCCACCGCCAGACGCATGGGTACGTGCAAGAATTCCAACGTTGGCGGAGTGGAAGGAGGACCTTTCGGGGGCAAGGCGGCGATGTTGATCGACAAGTCTTCGATCGGGTGCCATCGGCGGCGGCGACGCCATCGTCGGATACTTGCGGGGATCGACCCGAGCACCACCAGGCCAAAAAGCAGAATCGCCCCGTAAAGAATCAACGTGGTTGCTTGTTGGTCGAGCCAGGGAAAAATCTTTTGAAGCAGTTCGGTCATCGGTCTCATCTTGCCCTTGGAAGTCCGAGAAGCCTACCCCCACCGATATCGCTTTTCAAGATGGTCGGAGAATGCCCAACCCGTTCATGAAAAGCGTGTCATTTCAATCTCCTACGACTTGATCACGGCGTCGAACCGACAGACCTCGAAGCACCGACCGCACTTGATGCACTTGCTTTGGTCGATTTCGTGCGGTTCGCGACGCGAGCCCTCGATGCATTCGACCGGACATTGTCGCGCACAGGCCGTACAGCCGATGCACTTTTCCGGATCGATTTTGAAGGAGAGCAATGCCTTACATTTCTTGGCCGGGCAGCGTTTTTCGTTGACGTGGGCCAGGTACTCGTCACGGAAGTGACGCAACGTGCTTAAGACCGGGTTGGGAGCCGCGCGGCCGAGACCACAGAGGGACGATTTTTGGACGAGGTGGGCCAGTCGTTCGAGTTTATCCAGATCGGCCTCGGTCCCTTGTCCCTTGACGATCCGATCGAGGATCTCCAGCATCCGCTTGGTCCCTTCGCGACAGGGCGTACACTTGCCGCACGACTCGTCTTGCGAGAACGACATGAAATAGTGGGCGATGTCGACCATGCAATCGTCGTCGTCCAGGATAATCATTCCGCCGCTGCCCATGATCGTTCCGGCTTTGCTCAAGGAGTCAAAATCGACCGGAGTGTCTAGCCATTTTTCGGGGATGCAGCCGCCGGCCGGTCCGCCGGTTTGGATCGCCTTGAGTCGTTTCCCCTCGCCGACACCGCCGCCAATATCGTTGACGATCTCGCGAAGTGTGGTGCCCATCGGGACTTCGACGAGCCCGGTATGTCGGACTTTTCCGGCGAGGGCGAAAACCTTGGTTCCGCCGCTTCCGTCGGTACCGAGACTTCGAAACCAAGTTGCCCCGTAATTAAGGACCGCCGTGATATTGGCGAACGTTTCGACGTTGTTGATGACCGTCGGTTTGCCCCAGAGCCCACTTTGGGTCGGATAGGGCGGCCGGATGCTCGGTTGGCCCCGCTCCCCTTCGATCGAGTGGATCAAGGCGGTCTCTTCGCCACAGACAAACGCCCCGGCGCCAAGACGGATTTCCAAGTCGAAATCGAAGCCCGAGTTGAGGATATTTTTGCCTAAAAGGCCCCATTCGCGACACTGGTCGATCGCTTTTTCCATCCGTTCGATGGCCAGCGGGTACTCGGCCCGGCAGTAGATGAACCCTTCGGACGCGCCGATGGTGAAGCCGCCGACGATCATCCCTTCCAAGACGTTGAACGGATCGCTTTCGAGCATGCTGCGGTCCATGAACGCGCCGGGGTCCCCTTCGTCGGCGTTGCAGATGAGGTATTTTGTCGGTCCTGGCGCTTCGAGCCCCATTTTCCATTTCGCCCCGGTCGAAAAACCGCCTCCCCCACGGCCGCGAAGGTTTGCCTTGGTGATTTCCTTGACGACCTTGGCGGGATCGTTTTTCTCTAAAACGCTGGAAAGAGCCTCGAAACCCCGATAATGGAAGTACTCGACGATGCTCGTCGGGTTGATCACCCCGTTGTGCCGCAGGGCGATCCGATTTTGCTGATTAAAGAACGCGATGTCGCCGTACAGCTCGTAAAAGCTTCGCCCGACCGTCAGCCCTCGGACCCGAAGCCGGTCGACCACTTGACCCTTTTGCAGGTGTTGCTCGATCACTTCGTCCAGGTCGGCCTCATTGCGCAGCCGGTAAAGGATTTTGTCCGGACGGATCAGGATGTGGGTATGATGCTTGCCGCGTCCCTCGCCACAGGCACCGAAGCAGCCGGTCGCGTTAACGTTGACGTCGCTTTCGGGGATCCCCAGCTTTTGAAGTTTTTCCCGCAGCATATCCAGACAGGGGACCGGCTCGTCCCAGCCGCAGCTATGGCCGTGGCAACCGAGGATCTCGTAACGGAAGATCTTTTGGACCGGGCCATCAAGCACACAGTCCAACAACGGTTCGCCGCCCATGATGTGGGTCGTGAAAATTTTGTGGACCAGTTGGCGGTCGACCTTTTGGTACTTGATCGGCATCCGACCGGGGACGATCACGCCGACGATCGGTTCGCAAGAGCAGCGGCCCGTGCAGCCGGTTTCGTGGAGGATGATGTCGTCTCGTCCACTGGCGGCGATATGTTTTTGGAACTCGTCGAAAACCTCACGCGATCCGGCCGCGTGTTCGCAGGTGGCCGAACCGACTTGGATGAGGATCTTTTTGCCGTGTCCGCGTTCACGTCGGACTTTTCGAGCCTGATTGACCAGTTCCTGAAACTTTTCTTTGATCGGACTTTTCACTTTTTCCCCGTGAATTTCCCAAATGGCTTTTGCATTGAAGAGAGCAAGCCGCGCGGGAGACGTTAATAAGTTTGATATTCTTTTGACGACGAGAAGGCCAATATTGACGTTTGCGCAGTTGGTTCCGAGGCCGATCAACGGGGGGCCGGGAAAGGGGCTAAATAGGTTGACTGGCCGGGTCCTTTTTCAGGAGAACATCAATAATTCCTAATTTGACGTTTCTCAAGTATAGCCTAGCCGCGAAAACGGTGTAAGCGGTCCCGCCGAAAAGGGGTTGCCCGCTGACCACGGAGGAGCGGTTTTCCGCGAAAACAGCACTCGATTTTCCCCAGTGGTAGGCAACCTCCTCCTATCATCGGCCAGCTTGCCTTGCTCACATCAATCGGGGATGGGCGGCAGCGGAATGCGACAGTTTTCTCGCATTTGTCAAAAACTTGTCCGACGATCGATAAACCGTTATAATCCGGGATCTTTCTTGCTCTTGGAAAATGGGGGACTCAAAAAACGATGGCCGAAACGAGAGACGGAATTCGAACCGATCGGGAGGGACCCGAAAGCGATTTGCGGCTGCGGATGCGCGGCGTTTCGAAACGGTTCGGCGCAACGGTGGCTTTGGATCGGGTTGATCTCGACGTGGCTGCCGGGGAAGTGCACGCCCTGGTCGGGGAAAACGGAGCGGGCAAAAGCACACTGATGAAGGTCCTAAGCGGGGCTATCGCCCCCGACGCAGGGACGATGGCCCTCGATGGCCAGACGTATCGGCCTCGTGGTCCGCTGGTCGCTCGACGCGAGGGGGTCGCGATGATCTATCAAGAACTGTCGCTGGCGCCCCATCTTTCGGTCATGGAAAATGTCCTGCTCGGGATGGAGTCGACCCGCCGGGGCTGGCTCGGCACGCTGGGGGTCTTGAATCGCAAGCAGATGCGGTCCCGGGCCGTCGCGGCGCTTGCCGAGTTGGGTCATCCGGAGATTCGCCCCGACGTGCCCGTTTGCCAATTGTCGATCGCCGCGGCCCAACTGGTCGAGATCGCTCGCGCGGTGGCGGTCGGGTGCCGGGTTTTGGTCCTCGACGAGCCGACCAGCAGTCTGGGGCAAAGTGATATCGAAAAACTGTTTGAGCTGATCGGGCGTCTCAAACAGCAAGGCCACGCGATCGTCTATATCTCCCACTTTCTCGAAGAGGTCCGACGGATCAGCGATCGGTTTACCGTTTTGCGCGACGGCCGGACAGTCGGCAGTGGCACGACCGACGAGGTCGACAATGATCGTTTGATTCGGATGATGGTCGGCCGCGAAGTCGAAAACCTGTATCCCCATTCGGCCCGGGTGACGGGCGAGACGCTTTTGGAAATCGAAAACCTCGCCGGCGTCACTTTGCCCGAATCGGCGTCGCTGGCGTTGCGACGTGGCGAGGTGGTCGGAATTGCCGGACTGGTCGGCGCGGGACGGTCGGAGTTGCTCCGCGCGATTTTTGGTTTGGAGCCGATCCGCTCGGGTGAAGTGCGGCTGGGCGTTTATTCGGGGGCGGCCTCGCCCGAGACAAGATGGCGGCAGGGCATGGGCCTTTTGAGTGAAAACCGCAAGGAGGAAGGGCTGGCCCTGGGGTTGCCGATCGACGAGAATCTGACCCTCTCGAAGCTTGATTCGCTCGGGCCCGGACCGTTGGTCTTGCCCGGGCGACGACGACGGGCGGCGGCCGATTGGATCGACCGGTTGGGGATCAAGTGTCACGATCCGCGCCAAGCGGTTAGTTCGCTTTCGGGCGGGAATCAACAGAAGGTGGCCTTTGCCCGTCTGCTTTATCATGATGTTGATTGTCTCTTGCTCGACGAACCGACTCGCGGGATTGATGTCGGTAGCAAGGCCCTTTTGTACGAACAAATCGACCGGTTGGCTGTCGGAGATCCACAAACCGGCCGGGAGCCCAAGGCGATACTCCTGGTCAGCAGCTATCTGCCGGAGTTGCTGGGAGTCTGTGACCGGGTGGCCGTCATGCACCGTGGCCGTTTGGGGCCTTTGCACGCGGTCGATGAGGTGAACGAGCACCAACTGATGTGCGAAGCGACTGGAATCAAGGAATCTGTCTGAATGAACGAATCGAACCTTTCTGAAACGACGCTTAAACGATCACAAAGCGGCTTTTTCGCTCGCTGGGGAAACCGGTTGGGGCCATTTATTGGACTCTTGTTGGTCGTGGGGATCTTCGCCGCGCTGGTTCCGGTCGGGGTGATGCCGGAGAGCTTTTTGACCGCGCGGAATTTCGAAACGATCTTGCGCCAATCGACGATCGTCGGGATCGCCTCGCTCGGGATGACTGCGATTATCGTCACGGCGGGGATCGACCTGTCGGTCGGCTCGATTATCGCGTTGTCGACCGTCGTGATCGCGATATTGCTCAACCTCGGCGCGTCGCCGATTTGGGCGGCCCTCGGTGGGGTCGTCGCCGGGGCGCTTTGCGGTGCGATCACCGGCGGGCTGATTACCCGTTTGAAAGTGGTCCCGTTTATCGTGACGCTCGGCATGTTGTTGATCGTTCGCGGGGTGGCCAAGGGGCTGGCGCACGAACAGCGAATCGAAGCGCCGATGAGCTGGCTCAACGAACTGCTGGCCACGTTGCCGGCCGATCGAAAGTGGATGCTCCTGCCGCCGGGCGTTTGGGTGTTTTTGGTTCTGGCGTTGGTCGTGGCCGGATGCCTGCGCTATACCCGATGGGGAAGACATGTCTTTGCGGTCGGTTCGAACGAGTCGGCGGCCCGGCTCTGTGGTGTCGCGGTCGAGCGGGTCAAATTGACCGTGTACCTTTTGGCCGGGCTGATGGCCGGGCTTTCGGGCGTGATGCAGTTTTCCCGACTCACGGTCGGCGACCCGTCGGTGGCCACCGGGTTGGAGCTGGATGTCATCGCGGCGGTCGTTATCGGCGGCGGCAGTTTAAGCGGCGGCGAAGGGTCGATTACCGGGACGGTCGTCGGGGCGCTGATCATGAGCGTTATCCGTGCCGGTTGTTCGCAGATGGGGTTGCCGAACTGGATCCAAGAGATTTTGACCGGCTCGATTATCGTTGCGGCGGTTGCCCTGGACCGATGGCGTCATAAAACGGCGTCCTAGGACGGCATCATAGAACGCCGTCATAGGGCGGGCGACGGACATGTGATTCGGGAGCAAGCCGCTTCGATCAACTTTCTTCCGCAGTGAACGGGCTTTGGCTTTTGGGCATCCACTTGCACAGCAGGACCCCGCCAAAGTAGAGGAACGTCAGCGGAACGGCCATCAGACACATACTCCACGGGTCGGCCGGCGTCAGGAACATCGACAAAACGAAGATGACCAGAATGGCGATCCGGAAGTTCGTCAGATAGATTTTGACCGAAAAAATGCCGATCCGTTCGAGGAAAAGCATCACCAGCGGCAACTGGAAACTGATGCCGAATCCCAATGGCAAGACCAAGACGAAGCTGAGCCATTCGGAAATACGCGGGTCGATATCGATTCCCAAGAGTTCGTTGAACCTAAACAGAAAATCCAACACCGGCTCAAAGACGAAGAAGAAGGCCAACGCCGCCCCGGCCAGGAACAGCCCGAGACTGAAGGGCAAGAAGATGTTGACGTATTTCTTTTCGTGTAGATAGAGCCCGGCCGCGACAAACGACCAGATTTGATAAAAAATATACGGGCTGGCCAAAAGGACGCCGACCAAAAGCGACGCCTTGACGAAAATGACGAACGCTTCGTGCGGGTTGAGGCTCTTGGCCCTCAGACGCGGGTCGTCCTGCGAAGGGCCCCACAAGAACATCTGGACCAGGTTCGGCTCGTAATCGACCGCTTCGTTCGTTGCGGCAATTTGGTTCTCGGCGTTTTCAGACGAGGCGGTGGCCGTGTCTGACGATGATTCCTTCTTGCCGGGGAAGGCAAGATCCAGATTGGCAAACCGTTGGGGTTCGACCTGTTTGATTTTTTGAAGGACCGAATCGACGTCGATGAAGACCTCTTTGGGCATCAAATGACGTGTCGTGACGAACCGTTTGAGTTTGGCCGGTTCGTCGGGCAGAGGGACCCCGTCGGCCTTCATCTGTTCGAGCTTTTTCTCGACTTGTTGCTGGGCCTGCCGTTCGTAGTAATTCGTCAATGCGCTATTCAGGGGCATCTGAATGAGCGACACGACCCGGGTTCCCAACAGAAGTCCGATCAGGAAGCCTATTCCGAGTCCGATAATCGACTTAAAGAGACATTTACGAAGTTCTTCGAGATGCTCTCCGAAGGTCATCGAGCTGCTGGCAAAAAGGTCTTCGTCGTATTGGCGAGGCGACATATTCGAGGAGGCCAACTATATAACAGGGGTGAAGGAGAAAGGGGCTCCGAAACCATTTATTCTAACCCCCACTCCTAAAATGGACAACTGTTTTATACAGGCGTTTCCACGTCCAGGGCGGAACCCATTCCCGTCGGTCGCTAGGAAGGGAGAATCCGGCGAGAAAATCGGATTGAACTTGAAAATGGGGGGGTCTTAACGAAAAAACAGGCAGATTGGGGTGGGCACCAGAGGGTAAAAAGGCTAATCTGCCTCTCTAGCATTGACTTAATCTAGAGCGATTCTCACTTAAGTAGAAGGTTTCCCCGGCCGGGGGAGAGATTTCACGGTGGTCAGAACAAGAATCACTTGGGGCGTTTTGCGTCGCCCTCATATCACGTTGAAACCACTACACTTAAGTGAAATTGGCAATAAAAAGGGGGGACGGAACCCCGACTGGAGACGCTTGGAGCGATGACCGTTTGGTATCCTCTTCGGCTGGAGCCGATTTATCGACAATATATCTGGGGGGGCAATCGATTCGCTTCCGTGCTTGATCGCGATCTCGATTCGACACAGACCTATGCCGAATCGTGGGAGGTGGTCGACCACGGAAACGATCAAAGTGTGGTCCAAAATGGACTCATGCGCGGGATCACGCTCCACGAACTGTTGATGATCTATGGTCCCGAACTGGTTGGCTACAAAGCATTTGCGCGTCTGATGGCCAATCCGATCTATCGGTTTCCTCTGTTGTTGAAATATCTTGACGCCAAATCCAACCTGTCGCTCCAGGTCCATCCTGACAATCGGCTGGCGGCCGAGCATAACCCCCCTGATTTAGGGAAGACGGAAGCCTGGGTGGTCCTTGATGCCGAGCCGGGAGCGAAGATCTATGCCGGATTGAAACCGGGCGTCGATCGGGCCAGGTTGGAAAAATCGCTTCGTGATGGCGATTGCGTCGATCTATTCCATCAATTCGACGCGAGACCCGGGGACGCCGTTTTGATCCCCGCGGGAACCGTTCACGCCCTGGGCCAGGGCTGTCTGGTCGCCGAGATTCAGCAGTCCAGCGATATCACCTATCGACTCTATGATTGGGACCGGGTCGACGACGACGGGAATCGACGTCCGTTACATATTGAACAGGGGCTCGATGCGATCGATTTCGACCGTGGCCCGATCCGGCCGGTCCGATCGGAAGGGACCGAGTCCGAACGTTTAATCGAGTGTGAGGAATTTTCCTTGGTTCGTCACCGAATCGACAAAAAAACGGTTTTCGGCGGCAGAGATTCTTTTCGCATTTTCACGGTCCTAGACGGTACCGTTTCGATCCAGCCCGATCCGGTAAAGTTGCCCCTTTCTCGAGGCCAAACGGTCCTGATTCCGGCCGGATTGGGCGAAGTGGAAGTGACCCCCGATCGTGGGGCGGTGATTTTGGATTGTTTTCCGTCTCTCGAGACTCGTCTCCCTGCCGAAACGGCTATTGATAAGGGGGATTATTATCCGATAGAGAAAGAGCACGATTTCGCAGAGTTCTAGACGGTTTTGCGACCATTTAGAAAGCGAAAACCTTCATTTTAGGAAAAATGGGTTAAATGAGTACTTCGTGGTATCCCAGGCCGAAGGAAGGTTTCTGGTTTTCTCGAGAACTCAGTCGATTTTTTTCGGAACGGTAGCCGAAATCTTCCTTTCATGCAAGGTTTTGGGGTGTCCCAAGGGTAAGAAGAAAAGAGCCTCAGGTTTGGCTTCCTCTGTATAATCGTACTGCGTGAGCCCGCCCAACAAAGAAGAGGGAAAAAAGGATAAATGAGTCAAATGGATACGATCTTGGCAAGTGGGCAACAAGTGCCAGCACCAACCGGCCTCACCGCCGCTGAGCTTTTCGAAAAGTGCAACGCGTTGGCACGGAACGTCTGGTGGACTTGGCAGCCGGAAGTGATCAATCTGTTTCGGGACCTTGATCCGATCCGCTGGCGTCAATTGGACCACAATCCGATCGCGCTGTTGGCCGAGTTTACGCCGGAGCGGCTCGAAGCACGAGCGACCGAGCTGGTTCTGTTCAGTCGAATCAATCATGCCTTCCGACGTCTGAAGGAATATCTGACCGAATCGGTCAACTGGGGCCGTACGCACGCCGGCGTATTGGGTGCTCGTCCGGTCGCGTATTTTTCGTTGGAGTTCGGGATTCACGAATCGATTCCGGTTTATTCCGGCGGATTGGGCGTTTTGGCAGGCGACCATATCAAAAGCGCAAGCGGACTGGGTGTGCCGTTGGTGGCGGTCGGCTTGTTCTATGACCAGGGCTATTTCAAGCAGCGACTGGATTTGGAAGGGTATCAGCGCGAGGAGTATATCGATACCCAGGTCGCCAACCTTCCGATGGAGCCGGCGCGTGGCGCGGACGGAAAGCCGATCACCATTTCGATTGATACGCGAAACCGCCCGCTGTTGGCGAAAGTCTGGCTGATGCGGGTTGGTCGGGTCCATCTGTACTTGCTCGACTGTGACGTCGAAGGAAATTCGGCCGAGGATCGGGAATTGACCTCACGTCTTTACGGTGGCGACAACCGAACGCGAATTCGTCAGGAGTTGGTCGCCGGGGTCGGTGGCGTTCGGGCGTTGGAAGCTTTGGGAATTCGGCCGGGTGTGTACCATCTGAACGAAGGCCACATCGGTTTTGCGACGCTCGAGGCGATTCGGGTCAAAATGAAACATGAAGGAAAGTCGTTCGACGATGCGCTCCGTGAAGTCGCCCGACAGACCGTCTTTACGACTCACACCCCGGTTCCGGCCGGTCACGACCGTTTCGACGGCTCGTTGATCGAGGAGCACCTCGGACCGCTCCGAGACGAATTGGGAATCTCGTTCGAACAGTTGATGGGTTTGGGACGGGTCGAGCCGCAAAACAACCACGAACCGTTTTGCATGACCGTCTTGGGACTGAAGCTTTCGCGTCGGGCCAACGCGGTCAGTAACTTGCACGGTCACGTCAGTCGCCGGATGTGGGCCCATCTTTGGCCATGGCGGGTCGAGGAAGAGATTCCGATTGGCCATATCACCAATGGTGTCCATACCGAAAGTTGGTTGGCCTGGCAGATGTTGCAGTTGTACAACCGGGCTTTTAAGGCCGATTGGCAAGAGCGGATGGGCGAACCGGAAGTCTGGCAAGGGATTCATAACGTCGATCCGGGCGAGCTTTGGGAAACGCACAACACGCTCAAGAATCTGCTTCTGGCGTTTGCCCGTCGTCGGATCAGTCGGCAGTGTCGTCGACGTGGCGAGAGCGACGAGGCGGTTGAAGCGGCCCGCATGATGTTGGACCCGAATGTTTTGACGATCGGGTTCGCGCGGCGTTTCGCGACGTATAAACGGTCCGACCTGATTCTCAGCGATCCGGACCGGTTTGCCGAGTTGATTACCGACCCCGAGCGGCCGATCCAAGTGATCTTCGCCGGGAAGGCTCATCCGGCCGACGAGCCGGGCAAGCAGTTGATTAAAAAGATTGCCCAGCTGCGGCACGATCCGCGCCTTGTCGGGCGAGTCGCTTTCGTCGAGGATTACGACATCAACGTTTGTCGCCATATGATCCAAGGGGTCGACATTTGGTTGAACAATCCGCGCCGACCGTTGGAGGCTTCCGGCACCAGTGGCGAGAAGGCGGTGCTCAACGGAGCGTTGAACCTGTCGATTCTCGACGGTTGGTGGGCTGAAGCGTATGACGGTTCCAACGGTTTTTCGATCGGATATGGCGAACAGCATGTTGACGCGTCGATCATGGACGAAAATGATGCCAGTTATCTGTATCAGACGTTGGAAGATGAGGTCATTCCGCTCTATTACGACCGGGATGTCGACGGCTTGCCCCAACACTGGATCAAGCGGATGATGAACTCGATCAGCACGCTGGCCTGGCGTTTCAGTGCCGACCGCATGGTGGCTGACTACGTCAAAAACGCCTATGTGCCCGCCGCCGGGGGGGTTACCTGCCACATGGATTTTTAGTAGGTTAAACCCTACGGATGTTTTATCGATAAACAGGGGATGCCACTGCCGGTCACGCGCCGGTGGTGGCCCCTTTTTTTACGGCACGAATTTTTTTGTTTTTTCATGCCCTCGCCGCGGACTTCAAAACGCGGTCCGCTCCGACGAATCTCTTGCTTGGTTTCGTGGGTACCATGTGTCAAATCTATGAATATCATTTAACGGTCGATGACGACGAAATCGACATGCTCAACCATGTCAATAACGTCGTGTATGTGAAATGGCTTCAATCGGCCGCGCTTGCTCATTCGGCCGCCGCGGGCTGGCCGACCTCACGGCATCTTGAGTATGGGTACGGCTGGGTCACTCGTTGGCATCATATCACCTACTTGCTACCGGCCTGTGTGGGAGAGAAAATCGTCGTTCGAACTTGGATTTCGTCGGCACGGCGAGTTTGGTCCGATCGACGCTATCAGATCTTTCGGCTTGAGGAAAACGGTCCGGTGCTTTTGGCGACGGCCGAGACCCGATGGGCTTTTGTTAAATATGACACCGGGGAACCGGCTCGCATTCCGCCAGAGATTCAAGAGGTGTTCACGTCGGTTGACCGGGCGCTCGATGCGCCGTGGGACGAGGGGGGCTCGAAGTCGGACCAAGCCGCATGAGTGATTTGGGAAAGTGAGAGATGTTGCAAGGCATCGAAAGCGTTTGAAGAATTTGGCTAGGCGAGCGGATAGAGAATTGAGGGATCTGTATAATGAAAATTTTGGTCGTTCTCGGACATCAGAATCCGAAAAGCTATAATCAGGCGATCGTGCAGACGGCGATCGACGAGATGAAACAGCTCGGGCACGAGGTGATCTTCCACGATCTCTATGCGGAAGGCTTCGATCCGATTCTCACGCAAGAGGAGTTGGATTCCGAGAAACCCACGGACCCGGTGGTCCTTCAGCATATCGACGAGACTTTGTCGGCCGACGGGATCATGATCGTCCATCCGAACTGGTGGGGACAACCGCCGGCGATCCTGAAAGGGTGGGTCGATCGTGTTTTGCGGCAGGGAATGGTCTATCGGTTCACGCCTGAAGGGCCCGTTGGCGAACTGGCCGGAAAGGCAGCGCTGGTTATCACGACTTCGAACACGCCACGCGAGGTGGAGGTCGGAGTTTACGGCGATCCGCTGGAAAACCTCTGGAAAAACGTCACCTTCGCCCTGGTCGGACTGACCAACTTCCTCCGACGTAACTTCGAGTCGATCATCATGAGTACGCCCAAGCAGCGGACCGAGTGGCTCGAGGAGGTCCGAAGCCTGGTGCGAAAGCAGTTCCCGGCAGGTTAAGGTTTTTGGGGGCTTTATTGTAATTGAGATTTATTCATGTTTTATAGGGGAAACCTTTCTGAAGAAAGGTTTCCCCTAAGACCCCTTCCAAAAACTTTTTGGACCGGTGCTTCCGCACCGAGGAGATAAAACGCTCCCGTTGGTCGGCGGCCAGGGGCCGCGGCCAGACTAGTGCTTCCGCACCGCTGAGTTAACCCGCTCCCGTTGGTCGCTAGTATCGTTAAAGAGAAATTCCTTTTTCGCTGTTCTCGTTAGCTAGAAAATAACATCAACATATTATTTTGGAAGCGACGCGATTTCGTAGTCGCTTTCTCCCCCTTTTTTGGTAGTACCGATTATGTCGCAATCCGAACCTGCTCCGACCAGTGTCGATTTTATTCGCTCGATCATCGTCGACGATATTGAAAACGGTAAAAACGACGGCCGTGTTCATACCCGGTTTCCGCCCGAACCCAATGGTTATCTGCATATCGGGCATGCGAAGTCGATCTGCCTGAACTTCGGAATCGCCGAAGGGTTTGGCGGGCTTTGTAACCTGCGGTTCGACGACACGAACCCGTGTAAGGAAGAGGACGAGTATGTCCACTCGATTCGCGAGGATGTTCGCTGGCTGGGTTTCGACTGGGGCGACCGAGAGTATTTCGCGTCGAATTATTTCGAACAGATCTACGAGTGGGCCGTTCAGCTGATTCGCAACGGGAAGGCCTATGTCTGCGACCTGACGGGGGAGGAGATCCGTGAGTATCGGGGCTCATTGACCGAGCCGGGCCGCGAGAGTCCGTACCGAAACCGTTCGGTCGAAGAGAATCTCGATCTTTTCGAGCGGATGCGCAAGGGAGAATTTTCCGACGGCACGAAGACTTTGCGAGCGAAGATCGATATGGCTTCGCCGAACGTCAATCTTCGCGATCCGGTTATGTACCGCATCTTGCACGAGACCCATCACCGCACGGGCGACACGTGGTGTATCTACCCGATGTACGACTTCACCCACGGTCAGTCCGACTCGATCGAGGGGATTACCCATTCGGTTTGTACGTTGGAATTCGAAAACCACCGGCCGCTCTATAACTGGTACCTCGACCAGTTGGAGATCTTCCATCCGCAACAGATCGAGTTTGCCCGTTTGAATTTGACCTATACGGTCATGAGCAAGCGACGCTTGTTGGAGTTGGTTGAAACCGGCGCCGTTTCTGGTTGGGACGATCCGCGGATGCCGACCCTCTCGGGGCTGCGACGACGGGGTTATACGCCCGAAGCGATCCGCGAGTTCTGTCGTCGTATCGGCGTGGCGAAGACCGAAAGTACCATTGATATCCAACTGTTGGAGCATTGCCTTCGCGAAGATCTCAACCGGGTCGCTCCCCGCGCGATGGCCGTTTTAAAGCCGTTGAAGCTGGTGATCGACAACTATCCGGACGATCTGGTTGAGGAGATGGACGCGATCAACAATCCGGAAGATCCGGCGGCCGGGATTCGGAAGGTGCCGTTTTCGAAGGTGCTTTACATCGAGCAAAACGATTTCATGGAAGACCCGCCGAAGAAATTTTTCCGCTTGGCGCCGGGCAAGGAAGTACGCCTGCGTTACGGCTATTTCGTTAAGTGTGTCGATGTGGTTCACGACCCCAAGACGGGCGAGGTGACCGAGATCCATGCGACCTACGATCCCGAGACCCGCGGCGGCAACAACCCGCCCGACGGTCGGAAGGTGAAGGGGACGATCCATTGGGTCAGCGCGGACCATGCCGTGAAGTCCGAGGTCCGGTTGTACAACCACCTCTTTATGAAAGAGGATACGAACGACGTGCCGGAAGGCGGGACGTTCCATGATAATCTGAACCCCGAATCGCTTGAAGTTTTGCCGGAGTGTTATCTCGAGCGGAGCCTCGGCGAGGCGAAGCCGGGAGACCGTTTCCAGTTCGAGCGGTTGGGCTATTTCTGTGTCGACAAGGAGTCGACCGAAGCCAAGCCGGCCTTCAATCGAACGGTGACGCTTCGGGATACCTGGGCGAAAATCGCCAAGAAGGGAAAATAACCTCGTTCGTTTTCCTGCTTCGATGCGTTTGAAAATATTTTCAAAAAGGGCAAGGGCGCCGGGCCGTTGCCCTTTTTTTATTGGTCTTCGCTTTGGGTCGAATAGAGCCGGTTTCGCTTGTGGTAACCGAGTAAATCGAATAGACTTGATGAAAGAGTCTTCCCTCCCCCTCTCACCTACCAAAAACATTTCCCAACGGATGGAAAGCATATCATGGTCAAAAGGAAAGCGGGTCTTTTGGGCGTTTTGATCTTGGCCCTTTTGTCGACGTCGGCTTTTTCGAACGGTTGGACGACGTATCGACACGACAATCGACGTAGCGGGGCGACCGCCGAGCAGATCGCGGCCGACCGGTTGGTCGAGTCGTGGGTTTATCGTTCGACACAGCCGCCTGCTCCGGCCTGGTTTGGCCCGGCCAAGTACGACGCCTACGCGTTGGTCTTTGGGTTGCGATCGATGCGGAATTACGACCCGGTCTTTCATGTCACGGCGGCCGACGGGCGACTTTATTTCGGGTCCTCGGCAGACGACTCGGTCCGTTGTCTCGATACGAAAACAGGCCGATCGGTTTGGACCTACACGACCGATGGCCCGGTTCGAATCGCGCCGAGCATCTCGGGCGATCGGGTCTATTTCGGGTCGGACGATGGCAACGCTTATTGTCTCGAGGCCAAGTCGGGCCAGCCGGTTTGGCGTTATTCTCCGTCGGCCGAACGGGGCGATGATCAAACGCGGGTGCTCAACCATGGCCGTCCGATTCCGCTTTGGCCGTGTCGAACGGGGGTGGCCATCGAAGGGGACCGGGCCTATTTCGCCGCCGGGATGTTGCCTTGGAAGCCGCATTATTTTTGCGCGGTCGATGCGAAAACCGGCCGACCGGAAGGGGACCGTTGTTATGTCAACCGGATTGAATCGGCGACGTTCGAGGGAGCGATGGTCGTCGGGCCCAAGCGGATTTATGTGCCCCAAGGGCGGATCGCGCCGACGTTGTTCGAGCGAGCCGAGGGGAAATCGTTGGGTTCTTTGAAAGGGGGCGGCGGTTGCTTCTCGCTTTTGACCGAGGATGCCCAGTTCTTCCACGGCCCCGGCAATAAAACCGGCTGGATCACCGGCAGCAACGCCCAGACGAAAGAAAAAATCGCGACGTTCGGCGGCGGGAACGTTTTGGTCGTTCGCGGGGACGCGGCCTATTTGTTGACCGACACTTCCATTCGTGCGTTTGACCGGAAGACGCAGGAGACCAAGTGGGTCGCGCCGAGCGAGTTTCCTTACGAGTTGATCTTGGCCGGGAAGACCCTGTTTGCCGGAGGACTCGACCGGGTCGCCGCCTTCGACGCCCAGACGGGAAAGTTGGTTTGGCAGGCGCCGGTCGAGGGCAAAGCGCAGGGCCTGGCCGTGGCCGATGGACGGCTGTTTGTCAGTACCAGTGAAGGGCGAATTCATTGTTTCGCTCCCGGCGAGAAACCGGTCGGACCGCCGATCGACTCGTTGGTTGACGGGACCGATCTCAAGCCGATCGAACCGATCAAAGACCCGCAGTTGTTGGGCCGTTGGGTATTCCAGGCACCGCATCTTGAGGGAATGATCGTAAAGGATTTGACCGGGCGACGCGACGGGACGCTTCAGGGGTTATTGAAGACGCGACGGGTCGGTCGGCATGGGGTAGTCCGTTTTGACGGAAGAAACGACATGGTTTCGTTGGGGACGGTCAAGTCGGATCAGTTGGACGGGCTTCCGCGTGAGACGTTCAGTGCCGAAGCGTGGGTGCGACTTGAACGGACCCGGTATCGGGGCGGGATTATTGGAGCGTTTCAAGATAACGGCACCTTCGAACGCGGTTGGGTTCTGGGGTACTGGGACGATCGATTTTACCTGGGGCTCAACGCCGAGGGCGGTCCCGATCGGACAACCTATCTGAAAGCGTCGGAGCCGTTTGCGCTGGGTCGTTGGTATCATGTGGCGGCGACCTACGACGGAAAGACGATGCGGCTTTATGTCGACGGAAAACTTTCGGCCGATTCTGACGAACAGTCCGGGGCGATCCGCTATCCGGACGAAGTGTCTTACGGGATTGGTGTCTTTCATTATAAGGATGAGAATTTCAAGCTTCAAGGCAAGCTCCACGAGGCGGCCGTTTGGGGCCGGAAGCTCGACGAAAAGGAGATCGCTCGGCACACGCAGTCGCGCAAGCTCTATGAGCCGCCCCTTCCGGGATTCCATCCGCTGGAAGAGAAAACGACATATGAAGTCGCGTCGGGGCCCCATTTGCAATTTACCGATCATGAAAAAGCGGTAGTGATCTGGCGGACCGATCGGCCGACGCCGAGCGTGGTGGAGATTCTGTTCCAACAACGGGTTGGTGAAGAGGAAAAGGTACTCAAACGGTTCGAAGATCTTCGGCCGAAAACCGACCATCGGATGACGATAGACGGGTTTCGTGCGAACCGGCTTTACCGGTACCGTTTGGTCGGCAAGCAAGAGGACCGGGAGTTGGCGAGTGAATCGTACGAGTGCGACGCCTTTTTTAATTTTCACCGTCACGCCTGGCCGGAGCGTCCTTGGCCGTTCGACGTGGAGCAGAAAACCGTTGCCGCACAAGCGAAGAAGATCCTCGACGATTCGGGGATGAAGAAGAAGGGGACTTGCCTGCTCTTGGGCGGCGAGGGGGGCGCGTTGGCCTATGAATTGGCCCGTCAGAGCGAATTGCGTCTGATCGTTTTCGATACCGACGCCGATCGGGTTTTCCGGACAAGAAGGGCCCTGTTGGAAAGTGGCGTCTATGGGCACCAGATAGGAGTTTATCCGGTTGAGTCGCTCGAAAAGATTCCGACCGTGGGACGACTGGCCAATCTGCTGATCGCCACTGGCACGC
Organism: Thermoguttaceae bacterium; assembly: GCA_963674475.2. GTDB lineage: Bacteria > Planctomycetota > Planctomycetia > Pirellulales > Thermoguttaceae > CAXXFQ01. The sequence continues at coordinate 105,450 of CAXXFQ010000017.1, forward strand.
CGCCTGCGGGGATGACGCGATTGCTGGCACCTGGCGGGACGGCGATGGTGAAGAAGTCGGCCGGGTTGGCGACGCTTGAAAAAAAAGAACTCGAGTCCTTGTCCCAAAGCGAAACGGACCAATGGATCTGTCTTAAACGGCCTTGCGAAGGGGGCGTTTGGACGCATCAATACGGATTGCCCGACAACTCGGGATGCGGGGGCGAGTCGCTCGGTGAGGCACGCGGGGTCGACGATCTGGCCGTGCAGTGGATCGGACGTCCGGGACCGCGGGCTCAGGCCGATCGCAATGGCCGCAAACCGTCTCCGCTGGCTGCCGGGGGGCGTCTGTTCGTGCAAGGTTTGCATCGGATTCTCGCGGTCGATACCAACAACGGGACGATCCACTGGTCGCTGGAGATTCCCGAGTTCGAACGGTTCAACGTCCCGCGCGATTGCAGTAACTGGTGTGCCGATGTGAAAAACGTGTTTGCGGCGATCCAAGGGGAATGTTGGCAGATCGACGCGGCCGACGGTCGAGTCGTGCGACGTCACCCGGTTCGTTCGGGACCGCGGAAAGAATGGAAATACGACTGGGGCTACGTGGCCCGGTTTGGCGAGTTGCTCTTGGGCAGCGCGGTGAAGGCGGGCACCTCGTGGACGAATTTTTACGGTCACTCGAGAGAAGGATGGTATGACCTCAAGACGGGGGTCGTCACACACCCGATCTGTAGCGACAATTTTTTTGCCGTCGAGCCAACCAGTGGAAAGGACCGGTGGACCTACACGCCCCAAGGGGTGATTCTCAATCCGACGATTACCGCGGCAGATGGGCGGATCTGGTTTGTCGAAAGTCGCCATCCGAAGGTTCGTGAAGCGGACGAGCGACGGATCGGGGCTGAAGCGCTTTGGGCCGATCAGCATCTCGTCTCGCTCGACGCGGGCACGGGAAAAATGCTTTGGTCGACGCCGCTGAAAACGATTCCCGGCAAGGTCGTCTTCTTCCTGGCTCACGGCAGCGGACGGTTGGTCCTGGTTTCCTCGGACACGAAATACCATGTCTACGCGATTGATCCGGATGACGGTCGAATCCTTTGGAATGTCGATTTCCCCTGGCTGCGAGAGCACCACGGCGGGCACATGTCGCGGCCGACGATCTCGGGCGACAATCTGTATGTCCGACCGGGATTCATCTCTCTGAAGACCGGCAAGCTCCATGAGGCGAAAATTCCGATGGGCGGTTGCGGAAGCTATGTGGCCACCTCGAACGGTTCGCTGATTTATCGGCACTCGCACGTCACGATTTGGGACCCGGTTGCCAATAAAGAGACCGCGTTGACCCGATTGCGTCCCGGTTGCTGGGTGAGCACGATTCCGGCCTGTGGGGCGTTACTTTCTCCGGAGGCCGGGGGCGGGTGTAGCTGCGGGATCTGGATGGAGACCTCGATTGTCCTGGTTCCGAAGGAAAAACCGGCCGATCCGGAATGATTTGGCTCCCGAGGTTGGAGTGGGGGTGGGTGCGAAACGAAAGCGAGTTGATTGACCCCCTTTCTGGACAGAGTTATAATCAAAAATAGGAACAGTGGCAAATTTCCCGAAGAAGGCCGATTCTCTTGCAGAAAAGGCAATAAGGCAAGACGGTTTTCACTTTGTCGGGAATTGATTTTTGTGAGAAAGAGGCGTAACGATGGCAATCACGATGGAGTGCCCCTATTGTGCACGGCGATTCCAGGTGTCGGACGAGAAGGCGGGGAAAAAAGTCAAGTGTAGTTGCAAAAAAGTCTTGGAAGTCCCCGAAAAGACAGAGTTTACGAACTTTCTGGATGAAGAGCTGGACGTCAAAACCGACCCGGTGATCTGTACTGACCCGGACGAATGGATCGAAGCGATGGGGGCGACGCCGGAAATCGCCGAACAGCTCCAAAAACGAATGAAGGTCTCTCCGGCGAGCAATTCCAAACTGATGGCCGGTCTTGCCGGAGCCGTTTTGGTGATATTGCTGGTTGTGGTGGCCGTGGTCATGATGGTCAATAAGCAGTCGGACGATACCTCGATGACGCCGTCCTCCCCGGCGGAAGTCAGTCAGCCTTTTTCGGTCTGACGAGTTTTTTCGGTCTGGCAGATCGAGAAGCGTTTTCTATGGAAACGGAATCCGGAGCCTTTTTCGCCGGGTTTCGTTTTTTCCTTTCTTGGAGCGGTTCTTTTCCGTCCGGACGCCCCCAAACGGAGTGACATCTGGTCAAGTCGGGCTGAATTTCTCTTTTCCCGTTCTGAAAAAAAGCCGCCTTTGTGCCTGGCGCCCCCTCTTTTGGCGAAGTGGTCCATTTGGTTTTGCGTTCGTTCTATCTTCCTTTCTTGTAAGGGCTTACGAAATTGGTTCTTCCCTGCTGGGGAGAAAATGCTTTGCGGTTGATTCGGTCGAATTTAGAATCAAAGTAAGGCTTTTGTGCGATTGATGCACCGATTTGTAGACGTTTAACCAAGGTGGCTTATACCTCTTAGGGAGGTTCCTGTGATTACCGCAGAAAAATTGCGGACCCAGACCGTCAAAAATCTCGCCGCGATGGCGAAGCGAGAAGGAGTGGTGGGTTGGCACCAGATGCGCAAAGAACAACTGGTCAAGGCCCTTTTGAAAATCGCCAAGGATAAGGTCAAAAAGGGTGGGCGGAACGGTTCGTCCTCCTTGTTGAATGATTCTGCCGCGTCACAAAAAAGGATGTCCAACGGTCGGTTTGCTTCCACTCGGAACCAAGTCAATCCGCGGAGTCGAGCCCGGATCGAGGAACTCAAGGCCAAGTTGGTCCGCGCCAAAGATCTGGCCCATCAGTCGGTGGCCAATGAGACCGCTCCTCAAAAAGATCGTCTTCTGCTGATGGTTCAAGACGCGTATTGGCTTCACGTCTATTGGGAGTTGACCTCGCAAAGTGTTGAACGGGCCCAGGTCGCGTTGGCCCAATACTGGCACAGCGCCAAGCCCATTTTGCGGCTTTGCAGTTTGGGTGACGGAACGACGACCGCGGTGGATCGTATCACGGTTCGAGATATCGAGATCCATGGGAACGTGAATCATTGGTATTTTGACGTGGGAGATCCGCCTCGTAACTACCAGGTCGATATCGGATACCTGACCTCCCAAGGCCGGTTTTACAGTTTGGTTCGCAGCAATGTGGTCAGCACGGCCATTTCCAAACGTCAGCTGGGAAGCGATCGGCATTGGAACACGGTTGGCTCGCATTGCGATCGGGTCTTCGCGCTGAGCGGCGGGTACGATGGGGGCCAGTCGTCGGCCGATTTGCGTGAGGTTTTTGAAGAGAAGTTTCGACGACCGATGGGGTCTCCGATGGTGACCCGGTTTGGTCTTGGGGCGGAGGCCCTCTCTTGCGACCATAGTGAGTTTATTCTCGAGATCGACGCTGAAATGATCCTCTTCGGCGCGACCGAGCCGGGTTCGCATGTCACGGTCAAAGGGGAGCCGATCGCCTTGGAAGAAGACGGGACTTTTACCCTTCGGTTTCCGATGCCCGATCGGCGTCAAGTATTGCCGGTCGTTTCCAGCAGTGGCGATGGTATCGAACAGCGGACGGTCATTCTCGCAGTCGAGCGGAATACCAAATCTATGGAGCCGATCTCCCACGATTCGGAAGAGTAGGCAGAGGAGCCCCCACGATGAAATCGGAAGGTTCCCCTTCTTTTTGGGACATCTCGAAAATTCTCGAAGCGTGGCCGTTCGATCCGGACGAAGTCGGCGTTCGGGTCATTCAGGGAGACGACGGAGCGTCGTATATCCAGATGCGGGCCGATTTGGGATTGTTTCAGATGCGGCTTCACGCGCGTCCCGACGGAAAGCAAATCAAGGGCTTCGAGTCGTGGTTGGAATATTATGAGGATTGCGGGCGGGCCCATGAGGAGTCGGGCCCCTTTCGACTCGACCTCGAAGCGTGCGACCAGCTTTGGTACGAGTCGGTTCAGTACTACCATCGCTATGTGAGCTTTTGGTATCTCCGGTGGTTCGACCTTTGTGCACGCGACACGGGGCGAAATCTGCGATTGTACGACTTCATTCGTGCCTACGCGCCTGATGAACGGACCAAATTGAAGTTCGACCAATGGCGGCCGTATGTCTGGATGATGCACGTGCGGGCCAGGACCATTCCGCTGCTCGAACGGGCCCGGTATGACGAGGCGGTCCCGATTTTCGATTTGGGCATCGAAGGGATACGCCAATTTCTCACCTGGTACACGACGCCTGAAGAGACGGAAGATTGTCCGGAGTTGATGGACCTTCGCCGTCGTCGCGAGGATTTACTGGAGCAGGCGCTTCAGGAACGGATTGCCGTCGAGCCATCGGCCGTGCATGAGCTGCGGATTCGATTGGATCGGGCGGTTCGGATGGAAGACTACGAACGGGCTGCTCGTCTGCGAGATGCGCTTCGTGAGACGGAAAAGGATTGATTTTCTCGTCCCGCTTGAAGCTTCATATCTGCCGTTCTCGAACGCGGTCGAACCGGTTCCGATCTATTCGCCGGGCGGTTCGTAATCGAACTCGCGCCAAACCATCGGACGACGTCGGCTTGGTTCGATCCGAAGCATGACCTCGCCGTTTTGGAAGATCCGGACCGTTCCATTGCTTTGGCTGACCGTTACCGCGACCGCTTTGGTTGCCCGTGTGATCGCGGCGGCCGCCCAGTGTCGCGCGCCGAGTCCTTTGGAAAGCGTCAGATTCATCGCCGGGGCGTCGAGGTATCGGCAGGCCGATTCGACGGTACAATTGGTCGAAACGATAATGGCCCCGTCCAATCCGGCGATCTCCTTGATCCCTTCGCGAACGCGCGGGTCGTTGAGGTTACGTTCTTTGCGCGTGTACCCTTTGACCGGATCGAAGCCGGCCGACCGGCTGTTGGCGACGACGTTCCGTGTATCGCCGATGACGAACATCGTTCCGACGGCGTGCCCTTCTCGCCCGTCTCGTCCGATCTCGACCGCCAGATCGATCACCGTTTTGAGCGCGTCAAGTGGAACTCGGGTTTCCAGTTTTCGCAGGTCCTGGCCGGTGAGCCGATTGAGATGCTCGCCCAAACGGACAATGCTGATCGAGTCGATCACGCCGGTTTCGAAACTGCTGTAAAGGGTAACCACCGTGGCGCGAGGGGGGAGGAGTTCGTCGGCCACCGCTTTCAGCAGCGTTTGGGATAGCTGCTCGTAGACCGAAGACCGCATCCCTTCCAGAAGAAGACTTGGGATCCCTTTTTCAATCGCCCCTTCGATATGACTCGATTCTTCGCCGACGACCAGAAGATTGACTTTTTTGGCCATGCGAGCGATTCTCGCCCAATCGGTCGGCCCTTTCACTAATAGCAACACCGCGTCCGCACCGACGGTTTCGGCCATCTTCGCGGCCATTTTAAACAGGTTTTTGAATTGTTCGGTGAAGCGAAGTGGTTTCATAAAAGAGACAGTCAGCCGGGCTAGCGGGTCGGTAGATAGAAAAAATAACATCGATTCGTGCGACAAGAGAACGAATCAAGCGTACCTTATCTTAAGGAATCGTCGGCAGGTCGACAAGACGAATCTGGCCGATTTTCTGACGTGACGAGCCGTTTTTGTCGGTCAAAGCTACCTCTTATCGACCACTATTGGGCTGCCATTCGAAGAAACAAAAAGTAGGCGACCATCACCAGCCCGGTCACAACCATGGGCCATCGGACGTCGTGGCGTTTTCCGGCCAGGAGTTTGACGACCGGATAGGCGATCAGCCCGAGGGCCAGCCCGTCGGCGATTGAGCCGGTCAGCGGGATGCCGATCATTAGCAGAAAGGCGGGGATTGACTCGGTCGGATCGTCCCAGCTGATTTTCGCCACATTGGCCATCATCAACGATCCGACCACGACCAGCGCCGGCGCGGTGATCGGGGCGTAGGTGCCGACCATCGAGATCAGCGGGGCGAAAAACGGGGCGATCAGAAACCATCCGGCAACGACCAACGCGGTCAGCCCGGTTCGGCCGCCCTGTTCGACCCCGGCGGCGCTCTCGATGAAACTGGTCACCGTGCTGGTCCCCATCGCCGCCCCGGCGACGGTCCCCACGGCGTCCGATAGCATTGCCTCTTGGGCCCGCGGAAGTCGGCCTTGCTCGTCGATCAGTCCGGCCCGCTGGCCGACGCCGACCAGAGTGCCCAGCGTGTCGAACAGGTCCATTATCAAAAGGATCAGGATGAACGGGACCATCTCCCAGGAAAGGGCTCGCACCAGGTCCATTGCCAAAAAGGTCGGCGCCATCGACGGCGGCGCGGCGACCACCCGGTCGGTCATCTGGAACGAACGCATCAGCTCCGAATGGGCGAACCGACTTGACTCGGCCAAGGCGGGCGCGATGTAGGGAACGCCGTAGCGCAATAGACCGGCGACGGCCATCCCGCCGAGAATGCCCCAGACGATCGCCCCGCGGCGTCGACGTCCCAGTAGCCCGGCCGTCAGGAAGAGCCCGGAGAAAAAGACCAGCAGATCAGGCGAGGCGAACTCGACGTTGAGTTTCACGCCCAGTGTGGCGTCGGGCAAGATGAGTCGCCCGTTTTTGAGCCCCAAAAAGGCGATGAAGATTCCAATCCCCACGGCGATCGCGTGTCGCATACTCGGGCTGAAGGCGTCCAGCAATTTTCGACGAACGCCCAGCAGGGTCAGTACCAAAAACAACACGCCCGAAAGGAAGACCACGCCGAGTCCGACTTGCCAGGGGGTCGTGCTCCCTTCCGCGATCGAGCCGTCTTGCACTCCGGCGGCAATCATCGCTCCTGCCGCGGGAAGGACCGAAAAGACGAAGAAGAAATTCTCGCCCATCCCCGGCGCCTGCCCGATCGGGTACCGGGCGTACAGCCCCATAATCCCCGTGGCCAGCGCGGCGGCCAGGCAAGTGGCTGTCGTCACCGCGCCGAAATCGAGCCCCGTTTCCATCCCGAACATCTTTCCCGACAGGACGGCCGGTTGGACGAAGATGATGTAGGCCATCGTCAAAAAGGTGGTCGTCCCGGCCAGAAGTTCGGTTCGGACGTTCGTATTGTGCTGTCGAAGCTGGAAAAGACGTTCAAACATGGTTTCCGATGAGGAGCTTTTGGGAGAAAGGAGAAAGGGACCAGTCGGCCGTTTTGGCATTACCTTTTCTGGCTTTCAATCTTTTCGCGTACCGCCTTGACTACCGGTTTGGGCAGGAATTGATCGAGCGCTTCATCACCGGCCAGCGGAGCGACTTCCTTGATCAGCGAGCTGGAAACGTGGGCCAGTTCGCCGTCGGCTATCATAAAGAGGGTCTCGATCTCCGGAGCGAGACGTCGGTTGGCCATCATCATGGTCAGCTCGGCCGGGATGTCGGTGATCGGTCGCACGCCGCGAACCATCACTCGGGAGCCGCATTTTCGGACAAATTCGACCGCCAGGCCGCTGAAGGTTCGGACTTCGACATTATCCAGATGGGCCGTCGAGGCCTCGATCAACTTGACCCGCTCGGTTTCGTTGAACATCGGCCGTTTTTCCATGTTGACCCCGACTCCGATGATCAGCTTGCCGAAAAGGCGGCTGATCCGTTCGATGACGTTGAGGTGGCCAAGGGTGATCGGGTCGAACGTGCCGGGGTAAACGATAATGGTATCGGTCATTTTTTGCCTCTAAAACGTTTTATGAGAGGAGGGGGGTAAGGGTCCCCCACTTGATTGATTGGAAAAAGATAGCCTAGCTAACGGGGCGGTACAAGCCGTGGAGAGCCGGTCGCGGGCCGTCGGAAATGGGCCAACCGCCTGAAAAGATTAAGAATAGGCGAAATTTGTCTTCGAAAAAAGCCCCCGCCTTTTCGTTCGAAGCGGCCGAGCTGGGATAGCAGTGGGGGCGTGGTGCCGGTGCGGCCGTTTTGGGAGAAGGACAGGAGGACGATCCTCGCGGAGTCGGTAAAAAAGGAATAATCGTTAAATTTTAGTCAATATAACTACTTCATTTGGTCGAAAATAGCGTAAAGACGGCTTTGTTTTATCGTTTTGTCTACCGTCCGTGGTTTTTTGGGGGCGGGCCGAAGATCGGGATTTCTCGGGAGGAAAGCGTCATGCGTCGCACACTGGTCGTTTGGGCCATTTTGGTCATCCTGGTTTCGACCGTCGGCTGCCGGATGTGTCAGCATCCGTTCGATTATTGCCAACCCACCTATGTGGGTGATGGGGAGCCATGTGTGTGCGATGGTCGGGCCGGATCGGTTTTGACACGCTATCCCATTTCGCCGCTTCCGAACCCGGCTGAGCTCGAGTCGAGCGACGCGCAATCATTGACACCGGCCCCCGAATTGGAAAAACCGTCTCCCGAGGGGCCGAACGCTTCTTTGCCTCATTCGGGTGGATGGACGCAGAAAGAAATTACCGGCCCGGAATTTGTCCAGGTCGTCGATCAAAAATAAGCGAAGGGACCAATGATTCCGGCGCGTGATGTGCCGGGGTATGAGTTTGTTCAAGAGAATCCAGTGAAGAGCCGATCGTTATGGTCGGCTTTCTATCTTTCTTGGCGTGCGGGGTTGATTCTTTTCTATTTACCCCGAATGGCCCATTTTACGGCCGTGTTTTCTCGGTTTCTTTTTTACCGAGACTTCTTCCCCGACACCCATTTTCGTTTGCTTGACCGACCGGTTTTCTTTTCGGGGCCTTTACGGGAAAAAGCCTGTTTTTTTGCGGGTTAGATGGTATTTTTCAGCCGTGTCGGCGGTTGTCGATTTGTCGTGAAAAGAGTATACTGACCGTTTGATCTTCTGATGATTCTGATGGAAAGGGCAACACCACTTCCTCGACGTTTTCGCGCTGAGTGAGAGTCTGCCCGATCTTCTATTCCTTGTTGAAAGGATTCCCGTTGTCTAACGATTCTAATTTACCGCCGACCCCTCCCGAGAATGAAGGCGAACAGTTTAACGAGGGGAAATTGATCGCGCTGCCGATTGAGGAAGAACTCAAGGACAGCTACCTCACCTACGCGATGAGCGTTATTGTCAGTCGAGCGTTGCCCGACGTCCGCGACGGCCTGAAACCGTCCCAGCGACGTATTCTCGTGGCGATGAACGACCTGAACCTAACGTCCGGCGCGTCGCGAGTCAAATGTGCGAAGATTTCCGGTGATACCAGCGGTAACTATCACCCGCACGGGGAAGGGGTGATCTATCCGACTCTCGTCCGCTTGGCCCAAGAATGGAACATGCGGCACGTCCTGGTCGACAAGCAGGGAAACTTTGGTTCGATTGCCGGTTTGCCTCCGGCGGCCATGCGATACACCGAAGCGCGGATGTCGGCCGCGGCCAGCTCGATGTTGGAGGACTTGAAGCTCGACACGGTCGACTTCGTTCCGACCTACGACGAGCAGCGCACCGAGCCGAGCGTTTTGCCGTCGAAATTTCCGAACCTGCTGGTCAACGGGGCCAACGGGATCGCCGTCGGGATGGCCACGAGCGTCCCGCCGCATAACCTGGCTGAAGTTTGTGACTCGATCCTCCGTGTGATCGAACAGCCTGACGTCTCGATCGACGAGCTGATGGAAATCTGTCCCGGTCCCGACTTCCCGACCGGCGGCATCGTCTGCGGTCGTAGTGGGATCCGTCGAGGATACCATACTGGCCGAAGCACGATCGTGGTTCGGGCTCGCGCGAGAATCGAAGAGGGCAAGCGGAAGAATCGCAAGCGGATTGTCATCACCGAGATTCCGTACCAGCAGACTCGTGACCGAGTCGAAGAGCGGATCGCCGCGATGGTCAACGACGGCAAGATTGCCGGTATCTCGAATATCCGCAACGAAAGCGATCTCAAAGAACCGGTTCGACTGATTCTCGAGCTCAAGCGGGACGCTGATCCGGACGTGGTGTTGAACCAACTTTATCAGTACACGCCGCTTCAAGACAGTTTTTCAATCATCTTACTCGCCCTGGTCGACGGGAAGCCGCGAGTCCTTTCGTTCAAACAGATTCTCGAAGAGTTCATCCGACACCGGGTCCAAGTGATCCGACGCCGGACCCAGTTCTTGCTGGCCAAGGCGCGACGACGCAAGCATACCGTGGAAGGGCTCCTGTTGGCCCACGCCAATATTGACGAGGTCATCCGGGTTATTCGGTCATCGAAGACCCAGGCGGAAGCGAAAGTTCGCTTGATGGAAATCGAGTGTCCGTCGGCCTTGATGCGTCGGGCGCTGGGTGACGACGGGTTCGCCGTTTTTGAAGAGGAACGTGGCGCTGCCGAATCGTATACCCTCACGCCGGTCCAGTCTGACGCGATTTTGCGAATGACCTTGGGCCAGTTGGTCAACCTCGAGCAAGAGAAGCTTGGCGGCGAGTTCAACGAGCTGTTGGAGCATATCAAAGGATACTTGCGGATTTTGTCCGACCGTCAGAACATTCTCGATATTATTTGCGACGATCTTCGGGAAATCAAACGCAGGTTTGGCGATAAGCGTCGGACCGAAATCAGCGGTGAGGAACTGGGCAACGTCGACCTGGAAGACCTCATTACCGAAGAGACGATGGTCGTGTCGATCAGTTCCAACGGTTACATCAAGCGGACGCCGTCCAGTGCCTATCGGGCACAGCGTCGTGGCGGGAAAGGGCTCAAGGGGGCTAAAACCGACGAGGAGGATCCGATCCAACACCTCTTCGTGGCCAGCACTCACGCCTACTTGATGTTCTTTACCAACTTCGGCAAGGTTTATTGGCTGAAGGTCTACAATCTGCCCCAGTTGGCCCGTGACAGTCGCGGCCGTGCGATCGTGAACCTTTTGGATCTCGACGAAGGGGAAACGATTACCGATTGTCGCGCGGTCAAGGATTTCGACAAGCCGGATCATTTCCTGGTTATGGCTACGCGGAAAGGGCTGGTTAAGAAGACGCCCCTTTCGGCCTATCGACGCCCGATGGCCCGCGGCATTATCGCGATCAAAATTCGTGAAGGGGACGAACTGGTCGACGTCGTCGTGACCAAGCCGGAAGACGAGGTCATTCTTTCGACCAAAAACGGGATGTCGATTCGCTTCAGCCAGGCCGATGCCCGTCCGATGGGCCGAAATTCAAGCGGTGTCAAAGGGATCAATCTGATCGGCGACGACGAGGTGGTCGGGATGGTCGTGACCGATCCGACAGCCGAATTGTTGACCGTCTGTGCCCACGGTTACGGGAAGCGAACCACCTTCGGGCCGAATCAGGCCGGGCAAGCCGGTGAGGAAGCGGGCGAAGCGGAGGAAGTTTCCTCGAGCCGTTCGTATCGGACCCAGCATCGTGGCGGGAAGGGGATTCGCGATATCAAAACTACCAAGCGAAACGGGCCGGTCGTCGGGACGGTGCGAATCCATGAAGAGGATGAGCTCTTGATGATCACCGCTCGCGGCAAGATCCAGCGGATTGCGGCGGCCGAGGTCAGCTCTCTGGGCCGCAATACCCAAGGGGTGCGAATTATGAACCTGGGCGAAGACGATGCGCTCGTCGCGGTCAAACGGGTTCCGCACGAGGAAGGGGAGCCGGCCGTGGATACCGAGCCTTCCGAGGGCAATCCGGTCACACCGGAGTCGGTGGAAGAAACGCCAATCGATTCGGCTTTGCCGGAGGATGCCCAAGACGATTTGGTTTCGCCGGAGGACGTCCAAGACGATTCGAGTTCGTCGGAGGATACTCAAGACGATTCGAGTTCGTCGTAAGACGTTTTTTAGCAGCCCGTTTTTCAACGGGCTGCTGGTCGGGAATCGAAATTTTCGTAAACGGTCGAAAAAGGTCGGTTTGCGGCGGTCGATAGGGACGGTAAAAATTCTCTGGGTGGAGACAAGGACGATCCATCATGGGACAACGCGCGTTGATAACCGGCATCTCCGGTTTCGTCGGTGGTTTTTTGGCCGAACATTTGCTCGACTGCGGCGACGAGGTGTTCGGCCTTGCGCCGGACGGGCGTCTGACGGAAGCTTCTCCCGAAGGGCTGGCCGATCGGGTGGAACTGGCGGTTTGGGACCTGGGACGCGACGCATCGCCCTCGGCGGAAGTGATGGATCGGCTTGAAGCGTTTGGTCCCGAGGTGATTTATCACTTGGCCGCGTTGAGCATTCCCGACGATTGTGGCCGGATCGAACCGACCGAGGCAGCGTGGGCGGTCAATGTCGAAGGGACGCGACGGGTGGTCGAACTGGCCGCGCGTTTTGACGGTTCGCCGAAGGTCTTGTTGGTCAGCTCGAGTCATGTTTACGCTCCGGTTTCCTTCGAGTCGCCGGAGGTCGATGAATCGTTGCCGGTGGGGCCCTCGCGCGGATACGGCAAAACGAAACTCGCGGCGGAACGCGTGGCGCTAGAGTCGGCCGAAAAAGCGGGAGTTCCTTTGGTGATCGCCCGCGCGTTTCAACACACGGGCCCTCGGCAAAGCCCCCGAATGATGCTTCCGCAATGGGCCCGCCAGTTGGTGGAGTTGGAGACCGGGAAATTCGGGATGGATCGGCCGATCGAGATCTATACCCGCGATGCCCGGATCGATCTGACCGACGTCCGCGATGTGGTTCGCGCTTATCGGTTGCTGCTGGAAAAGGGCCGACCGGGAGAAATTTATAACGTCGGTTCGGGGTACGCTTCTCGGACGGGCGATTTGTTCGACCGGCTCGTGGGGATGGCCGACGTGGATCGCCCGGTTATCGAGCTTCACCCGGGGCCAAAGCAAGATCCGATCGCGGTGATTGACCGACTCCGGAGGGTTACCGGGTGGACGCCGGAAATTTCGCTTGAAAAAACCCTTGCCGAGACGTTGGCCTATTGGCGCGATCGGTGATTTTTTCTAGACGCACCCAACCTTACTTGGTGTCGGCCCAGCCAAGTTGTTCTTGAAGGTCTTTCTCTTGGATTCCGGCCAGTCGGGCCGCGGTCAAGACGGCGTGCACCATGCTTTCGACCATCGCGATTCCTTGCCAGGCGATGTCCATGGCGGTACCGTGGTCGGGCGAAGTGCGCACGATCGGCAGTCCGAGGGTCACATTGACCGCCGTGTCGAAAGCCAACATCTTCAGCGGGATCAGGCCCTGATCGTGGTACATACAGATGTGGGCGTCGGTCTTGGTGAGTCGTTCGGGCAAAAAGGCCGTGTCGGGCGGCAGGGGTCCTTCGACGTCGATCCCCTTTTCCCGGGCCTGCCCGATTGCCGGGATGATGATTTCTTCTTCCTCGTTGCGGCCGAAAAGTCCGTGCTCTCCCGCATGGGGATTCAGGCCGCAAACGATCAGCTTGGGCCGTCGCCCACGAAGTTGGTGCATCGCTTCGGCGGCCAGCTCGATCGTTTGGAGGACCCGCTCGGTCGAGATGAGCCCGGGCACCTCGTTGATTCCGATATGGGTGGTGACCAGCGCGGCGGTAATATGTCCCGAAGTCAACATCATGCACGATTGCTGGGACTCGGTTTTTTCGATGAAAATTTCCGTGTGTCCCGGATAGTCGTAACCGGCCAGATGGATCGCTTCTTTGTTGATCGGGGCGGTGACCACGGCGGAAACCTGTCCGTGCATTGCGGCGGTGATTGCCCGATCAATGTAGGCAAACGCTGCCTCGCCACACGCTTTTTGGATCTTTCCCGGTTCGATCGTCGCCAAGCCGGCTTGTTGGAAATCCAAGATCGCCGGTTCACGCAGCTTTCGTAAATCCAAGTCGGGCGTATCGATCGGGAAGATCTGGGCGGGCATGGCCAGGTCGAGTCGTTCGGCCACTTTGCGAAGCAGGCGTGCATCGCCGAAAATAATCGGAACACACACGTTTCGAACGCGCGGCTCGGTCAGCAATTTCAGGCACAGTTCGGGGCCCACGCCGGCCGGGTCGCCCATGGTGATGGCAATCGGCGTAAGCGACTCGGGCGGGTTGGTTTTAGCATGCGTCATTTCGGAATCCGGAAAAATCATTTTTGCACCCATTTCTCGGACAGGCGACCCTTTTGAAACGAAGTCGCCTCGGTTGTCTTCGCGTTATTCTATTTTACCGTTACTCCGGCGACGAGGGATTTCTTATCCAAAAGTGGGAGCGTTATTGACCTTTTTCGCCGTCCTGTTTCTTTGCCCAAAGAGGGGTGTTTTCGTGAGACTCGACTCACGATGCCGCAAATCGGATTTACTTAAACGCCTGATAGACCAAGTAGATACGAGTTTTCCTTCCCCTCTACTGCGCCGACGAGCGACTGCCGTCGGGACTGGCACCGATGGGGATTCCCTCGGGTAAGGGCCGTCCGGCGGTTGCGTAACCGAGCTGGAATAGGCGTTCCTTCAAACGGCGAAAGGCATTGAAGCTTTCCGGATAAGTCCACACGGTGACGGTCGTTCGGCCCGGATGGTGTTTGGCCAAAAGTTCGAGCAGTTCCGAATCCTTTTGTAACGCGACGTCGATCGGTTCCCCGATTTGTTGCGCGACCGGCATCAGGGTGAACCGTTTCAGCCGGACGTACATCCCGCCTCGCCCGGGGCGTCGGGCCGAGTCGACCGGAATGACGTGACGCTCCATGACGTACTGCATCCGAAAACCGCCAAGAGGGCCGAGCCTTCGGGTCATCTCGTCTTGATACTGCATCCGGTGGAGTTGTTCTTGAAAATCGGCCTTGAGCACTTCGATCATCTCGTCCATCGGCACGATGGCGACGCAGTTGCCTTGCAGTTGCAGGTGGATTTCATTGCCGTGGACCGTCTGACTAATCGGGGTCGGATAACTGGCCACCTTTTCGGTTTTCGGCTTTTCTCGTTCCTGTTGCTCCAAGGCCATTTGCAAGAGAGCCAATTGGCGATTCGCCTCAGTCAGTTTTTGCCCTTGCCGGAATTCCTTTTGCTTTTGGGAGCCAAGTTCTTTTTGTCGCGACTCGATTTCTTTTTCCAAAAGGGCTTTTTTCGTAGCCAAGTTTGAGCGGATCGTATCTTGAACCACGAGAGAATTTTGAATCGTATTGATTTTTTCGGCCGCTTGAAGGACATCGCTTCGGATGGCCGCTTCGGTCTGGAGATCTTCTCGTAGCGTTTTTTCCTCGGCCTCGCGCCGCGGATCGGGAATCGAGAGCGTCACGGGCGCGTTCTTCACCCGAACCCCCACGACGAGGACGAGGATGATCAAGATCCCGACGATATTCCCGACGATATCGAGAAACGAGTCTTGACCCGAGCTGTTGTTTTCTTCTTTTCGGCGTTTTGCCATGATCGTTTGGAAAAAAAGGTTTTTACGAGTGACGGTTTTTCGTTTTTTTAAGAACCAAAAGATTGAAAAACTAGTTCGGCTCGATGGTCAGGCCGCTTCCGTCCATCAGGGTTTGAAGTTCTTCAAATCGTTGTTGTCCGCCCGGCTCGACGTGGATCTTGAGGATCGGACGCCAATACATGCCGGCTCCGGCGATTCCCCACGAGTCGATCCGGTCCCAGACGGCGCTGACCAGCGGATCGACCGCGCCGACGGTGTTCGGGCCAAACGGGATCGCGTGCGCTTGTCTGGAATTTTTGGAGCCGGGTAGGACCAGTCGATCGGCGTGGCAGTGGACACGAATCGGTCGGCTAAGCGCTGTTGCGCGACTGGAAGCTTCGGGCAATCCCCAGTTGGCTCCACGTGTTCGGGCCAATCGACTGGGGCGATTTGTGGCAGTGGTTTGCGGTGGCGGCGTTTCTTGCGAGTCGGTTTTGGTTCGAGGCGACTCGGGCGGCGACGGATACCACTCTCCCGGTCGCAACGGTTGACTCGCCGTGCCGGTCGCACCGGCCGCGTTTTCCGGAGTGGGGCGTCCGGCCAGATAATCTTCCGGCAACGGGGTATTCACATTGATTGCCGAACCGCTTGGAGTGGAATTTCCACTCGGATCGGTCTGGCCCGGTTGGCCGCAGGAGGTTCCGGTCCCCGAGGGAGACGGTATCCCGAAGTTTCCCGAAACGCTCTCGCCCATTGGGCCGCCGGTTTGACCGCCGGTTGAACCGCCGGTTTGACCGCCGGTTGGCGAAGCGTCGGACCCCTCGCCTCCTGAGGCTTGCGTTCCTGCAATCTGGGAGGAACCGCCCGAGGCGGAAGGGTCGAACAACAGTGGGGTGCCCTGACCGGTTTGGTCGGTTGCGCCTCCATAGGTCGAACCGGCCGTCATGGGCGCCGGGGTCATCGAGCCGGGCGACATGGTGCCAGGCGATATCGTGCCAGGCGATATCGTGCCAGAGTTGGTGCCTGACATAATACCGGAGCCGGTCCCCATTGAGGTGGAACTGCCCGGAGACCCGGGTGATGTCCCGGAACCACTTGTCGGAGTCGAAACAAACGAACCGGAAAGCTCGCTCGAGCCGGTCGGGGGCACGGGGCCGTTTCCGCCGGAGCCGTTTCCGCCGGTGCCGTTGAGACTGGGCAAGGCGTTTCCGGTGCCCGTACCGTCGATGCCGGTTCCCGACGGATACGATCCGCGTTGGGTCGAAGTACCTCCATAAACGCCTCCGAGTTGCGAAGGTCGCGCGTAACGGGGCCGTGAATTTCTTTGCGAGGAGAGACCTCCGCCGCCGGAGGCCGGGCCGACGGGGACGACGTCGCCGCTTGAGGAGACGCTATAGCGTTGATTCGGGTTGGGTTGGGAACCGCTTGCGGACGAACCGTTTTGATCCCGGGCTGAATCGGGTTTGGCGAATTCGGCGAAAGATCCGTTTCCACCGCGTGCGTAGTGGTGCGGCGCGGCAAGGGTCAATTGAATCTGTCGGGTGCGGGCCGATTGGGCTTCGCGACGCAAAAGGGTGGACAAGGCCGGGTCGGGCTGGGCGTAGTCCAGCGGTATCTTGTCGTCAACCAGTTCGTAGCCGAATTCGTCATCCCAGGACTCCATCGCCGCTCGGGCCGCGTAGTAGGCCCCGATGCCCGACTGCCGGACAATCAAAAGCGGGTACGGTTGGCCGACCGTTTTGTCGAACCGGCCTTTTTCAAGAAGGTATTCCTGCGCGGCGCGAAGGGTCGAGGCCAACGGGTTTTCCGGCCCCAGCGGTCCCCGGAAATCGGCTTCACGGAAGACGACCCCTTCGGGTTGAAGGATGATCCGGTTGTCGAGACACTCGATATAGATCGGACGTCGGAACGTTTCGTTGGGGCCTTGATAAGGGATCAATGCGTAGGAGGTCTTTGGCTGTTTGGGTTGACGACCGGCCTGATCGAGTTCGCGTCCGACGGCGAGGATCTGTTGTTCGATTTGGTCGAGTTGGGCGCGGACTTCGGTTTCGTTCGACTCTTTATGTTCTCGAACCGACTGAATCGATTGCCGTGCCCGCTCGAGTCGAGCCAGTTCTTCTCGCAATTGGCGAGTATGGTCCTCGACGTGGCTCAGTTGCCAGCGGGCCTTACCGAGTTGGTCCTGCGTTTTTTTGAGCGATCCCTGAAGTAGTTCGATTCGCCACTGGGCGTCTTCTTTTTTCTGCTTCAGCTCGGTGTTGAGCTGGTGGTTTTGTGTTTGTGCATTTTGCGCAGCCTGCACGCGGGCCCGTTGGGCGATGATGACCAACAGAAGGATCAACGCTCCCATTGTACAAATCAGCACCGCCAAGAACGGAAACAGCGAAACGGCTGTCTCATCTTGCGATCGATTTGGATTTGGAATCGACGTCGCCGCACGCCTCATGCCGCTTGCCCTGGTTTTTTCTTACCGGATTCGAGTTGGACCGCCTCCGAGTGAGAAGGCGTTTCTTGCAACCGACTGTTGAGTAAGTGAATCGTGGCGGCCAAGCTCATGACCGTTTGCTCGAAGTTTTTGGCCCCGGCCAACGAGGCAAGATTGCGGTTGAGGGTCTCCTCCAAACGGGCCACTTGACCGGTCGCGAGTACCGTTTTTTCGAGTACCTCGGCCTGATGCTGAACCGATTCGTGGAGTCGGGTCGAGGCCTTGGCCGACTGAGTCAACTCGCGCTGCACTTGGTTCCAATGGGTCTGGTTGCGCTCGGCCGCGTCGTGTTCAATCTGGCCCAATTGTTTGGCGTGACGTTTGAGTCCTTCCCCCGTGGCGGCGGTCAATGCTTTTTCGAGCGTCTGTCCCGAACGGGCGGTCATCTCGGTCCAACGTCCTTGGAGCGCGTCGAGCGATTCCCGCCAGAGTTCGGTTTGGCGTTCGACCAGGTGCTCGGTCGCGCGCAGCACCATTTCGGTCATCCGTCGCATCGCCTCGACCTGGCCGGTCGGACTGTCGGAGATCGATTCGAATCGTCCCAACAGCTCTTGGTCGGTCCGGTGTTCCAGATCGGCCAGAAGCTCATTTTCCCCACGCGAAACGAGATATTTGGCGAACATCAAGACGATCGACAGCGACAGCGCCTGGGTTGTCGTCGAGAACGCGACACTCAACGCGCCGATCGTCTGAGGCAGCGATTCTTCGACCGCGTCGGGCGCCAGGTTGGCGATCGCCAAGGTGATACCGATGACCGTGCCGAGGAAGCCGAGGATCGGGATCGCCCAGATGACGACTCGGAAAAGGGAGTAGCTCTCGTAGATCCGATCTTCCTCTTGGCCGGCGAGGAATTTCAGTTCTTCCTCGATCCCCTCGGCGCTCTGGCAACGGCGGATCCGCTCCAAGACGGCGTGGAGTCGTTTGACCAATAAGTCGTTTTGGCGACGCGGGGGGAGGCTTTCCAGTCGGGAGAGTAGCTTCCCGCAATCCGAGACCGGTTGGCCTCCTTGGCGGATTGGGCCCAAAAGCAGCCCGACACCGCCGCGGCTGTAGGTCGACTGGAAGGTCAGTCCGATTGTCTTGATTGCCAAGACGGCCAGCCCGAGGAAAAACATCGTCGTCGTGACGTATTCGACCGGATGGCTCAAAAAGTATTCATGGAGATAGCGGTTCGAGGAAAACCAGGTTTCGATGATCGCATAGAATCCGACCGACGCGAGTCCGCCCCATAGAAGGGGGGATTTCGCCGGGCCGGTCCAAAGGCGAGGGGAACCGTTCACGGTGGGAACCTCATTATCTCAATAGAGTGTGGGATGGAGCGATTTAAAACGTGGGTTGTCGTTAGAATCGGTCTATATTCCAGTAGCGTATTAACCAAAACGACCAATTCAAGCGATTCATCCAATAGATTCGAAATAATCCGAAGATATGACGAAAGTTTCCAGACCGAATCGACCGATTCTATCATCAGCTTCTTAAGGAGCAGAAAAAATAAAAAACCGTTTCGCTTTTCAAAGCACTTACCGAGACGGATTTGATAGGGACCAACATCCTGTCCGCGTTTATTCCCAGGGGGGGAAACAGTCCGGAGCAGCCTGGCCATTAGTCGGGTTGCCCGGACTGTACTTTTTTCTTGAAAGCCCTTTTCTCCAAGGGCGAAGATCTCGCAATAACAGCCCCACGGGCGCAGGGCTGACGATGCGTCCATGCGTCCGCGCGGAGAGGCGGGCTTCGACGCTTCCGGGTATTTCCCGACTCTCCCGCTTTGGAAGCCTTTTTATTCGCCTTGATAAATGGCGTGGCAACGGGGCGTTTCCCAGAGTCGCACCTCGACGACCGGCAAACCCTGGGACGCGGCGAAATCGTAGATCAGTCGCGCCAGGTTCTCGGCCGTCGGGTTCTCGTCGATCAGGAAGAATGGCTCGCCCATTTTCTCAAAAAACTCGACCGCCGGGTCCGCTTTGCAGATTACCATCTTGTGGTCGATATTGGCGTCGATCCACTCGCTGATCGTTTTTTTCATCTCGGAAAAGTCGAGGACCATTCCTTTTTCATCGAGCTGATCGGCTTCGAGTGTAACGATGGCCCGGCTGTTGTGGCCGTGGAAATGGGCACACTTGCCTTCGTAGTTTAACAGTCGGTGTCCGTAACAGAAGTCGAATTCCCGAGCGACGCGGAACATGGGAACTCCTTTTATAGAGGGTGAATGATTTGCCCGCTTACGATACTCACCGACCGTCAGAAAGTCTATCGCAGTTTACCGTTGCACAGTTGAAAATTAGACCGTTCCCTGCTATTTTGCCTATTTTCCGCTCTTTTGCAGTTAGGGAGCAAGGGAAGGCTTCCTTTGAAAGCGAGGAAGCTTATGGGCAATAAAAAAAGGCGACCGGGAACTGTCGGCCGCCTTTTGGCGTAAGGGTTTCAGTTTTGTACGACTCAGATCGCCTTGAATTGGCCGTCGCGGGCCGACATGTAGGCCGCTTCCGCCAGTTTTAAGACGCGCAGCGCGTTGGCCGTGCCGTTGAGCTGGGGCTCTTGGCCGTCCAAGATACACCGGGCGAAGTAATCGCATTCGGCCGCGTACGGATTGACTTCGTCGTACGGGACCGGGGCGAATTCGGGGGCGGCGGTTTTTTCCTGCTGGGCGTCGTACCCGGCCTCGCCGAGCCCGAAGATCCCTTCGACCTTGCCGGTGCTTCCCTGGCCGATCGTTCCTTCGGTCAGAATGGCTCCCTTCGAGCCGTAAATCTCCAGCCGCGTTCGGCTCGCTTCGTCCGGGATGCAGTAAAAACAGTCGACCGTTGCTTGGGTGCCGGTTTCGAACTCCAAAAGGGTCGTCGCCGAATCGTCGGAGCGGTAATCTTGGACCAGGGTGCTGACCGTCGCGCCGACCTTTTTGACCGGGCCGACGAAATATTCCAGCAGGTCGTACAGGTGGGTCGCCATGTCGAACAACGCCCCGCCGCCGCCGGTTTCCGGATCTTGACGCCAGGCGCCTTCCATTTTCGGGTACCAACAGGCCAGCTGGGCGCGAATCGAGACGATCTTGCCCAAACGGCCTTCGTCGATCAGCTGTTTGATTTTCGTATGCGCGCCGTGGAACTTCATCATGTAGCCTTCTTGCAGGAAGACCCCGTTTTCCCGGCAGGCGGCGATCGCTTCTTCCGCTTCTTGGCTGGTCATCGTCAGCGGCTTTTCGCAGAGGACATGCTTGCCCGCTTTGGCCGCCATGATGATCTGACGCGCGTGTTGGTTGACCGGTGAGGCGATGTAAACCGCGTCCACTTCCGGATCGGCGATCATCGCTTCTTCGGACGTGTAGGCCCGTTTGATTTCCAATTCCTGGGCGATTTTTTCAATGTTGACCGGGTCCATCACCGCAGTGAGGCGACAATGTTTCGATTGGAGCATACCGGGGATCGTTCGGCGGAAGGCGATGCCTCCGGCGCCGAGGACGCCGAATTTGACTTGGGCCGTCATGATGAGACTCCTTCGTCTATCAAATATTTTATTGACGTTATTATTAGAATGAAACGAGCTTCGGGAGAGAGGAAAAAAGGGGAGCAACGACCGCATGGCGTTACTCCCTTTTTTTGACCGATTGAGTCGATTAACTATAGGCTTTGATCGTTTTCACCAGCGCCGCGGCGATCTGACGCATATCCTCTTCGGTGTAGGTCGGGAACGCGAAGCAGGTGAACGTGTGTGTCTCGTGCCAACGGGCGTTGGGCACTTCCACTCGGCTGTAGTCGACCGATTCCGGATCGGTGTATTCTTTGGAGGTGAACGGGAAGCCGGAATCGCCGAAAGCGTTGAACTTCTGGAAAGCGCCTTCGGTGTGGCATTGGGGCCAAAAGACCTTCCAACACGGGGCCCCTTCGGCACCGGCGGCCGTGACGAATTGGCCGATGTCGCAGTTCATGTTTTCGATGTCCAACGAGAACGCGCAGACGAACCAGCCGTTCTGACGTTCCTCGGTGTCGATCGGCATGTATTTGACTTGTGGCAGCTCGCCCAGCGCGTCCATCAGGATATGGGCGTTTCGCTTCCGCGCGGGCAGGTTCCAGTTGTCCATCCCGGTCGAGTTCGGCCAGTCCGATCGCCGATTGCATCTCGGTCATTCGGTAGTTCCAACCGATCCGGTTGTGGATGTAGGGCAGTTTCTGTTCAAGATCAAGCAGATTCAGCCGCTCTTTGACGTCGTAGCCGTGGTCACGGAAGCTGCGGGCTTCCCAGGCCAGATCTTCGTCGTCGGTCGTGACCATGCCTCCTTCGCCGCCGGTCGTGAACGTCTTGTTCTGGCAGAAGCTGCAAGCGGCCATGTCGCCGAGCGTCCCGGTCTTTTTCCCTTTATAAAAGCCGCCGAACGCCTCGGCGTTGTCTTCGATCACCTTGAGGTTGTGCTTCTTGGCCAGCGCCAAAATCGGGTCCATGTCGCAGACGTTGCCGTAAAGGTGGACCGGCATGATCGCCTTGGTTCGCGAGTTGATCAGCTTTTCGGCCGACTCGACGCTGATGCAGTGGTCTTCCAGGTTCACGTCGGCGAAGCGCGGGATGGCCCCGGCCTGGACGATCGAGAAGCAACTGGCGATGAACGTGTAGCTCGGCACGATCACCTCGTCGCCGGGTCCGATCCCCAAGGCCGACAGGGCGACGTGCAATCCGGCCGTTCCGGTCGCGACGCTGATGGCGTATTTGCTGCCCTGCCACTGGGCGAACCGTTCTTCGAACTCCATTCCCTTCGGGCCGGTCCAGTAGTTGACCTTGCCGCTGCGGAGTACCGCTTCGACAGCCGAGATCGCGTTCTCATCGAATTTTGGCCAGCCGGCCAGTTGATTGGTTACCGTCTTGGGTCCGCCGTCAATCGCCAGTTTTTCCGACATGGTATCTCCTTAAACGAATCGTAAAGCAAGAGTCGACTTGGAAGTGAGAGGGGGCCGGTGGCTTGGTAGGTTCGCAGGTTATCGATCCAGGGAAAGCCCCTTCTCGTGGGAGGTTACACACCGTTTTGGAGGAAGGCGAGTCAGGCCCTGGTTTTTGAAGCGGGCCGAGATCGGTTCCCCCAATGGGTGTAGATCGAAACTATTGTCTCCGTTTTACTGCGTGGTTGTCAAGCATTGAAAGCCGAAAGGGATAAGATTGACGCAAAAGAATCGCTTTTCGTATCCACATTGCCGAAAAAGCGAAATCCGTCTATAATTTCGGCCGAATCGGAATTTTTTCCCTATTTCCCCATGTGGTGTTTGCAAGGCGGTAGCAATGGCATTTCGCATTGGAATTGGTCATGATACCCACCGGCTCGGTCCGGGCAAGTCTTTGCGACTTGGGGGGGTGGATATTCCTCACGAGAAAAGCCTCCTCGGCCATAGCGACGCCGACGTCTTGTTGCACGCCGTGACCGACGCCCTGTTGGGTGCCGTGGCCCTGGGCGATATCGGCGGGATGTTTCCCGATACCGATCCTGAAAACCGGGGACGCGACTCGGCCGAGATGCTGCGGCTGGCCCATGAACGGGTGATTGCCGACGGCTGGAAGGTGGCCAACCTCGATTGTATCGTGTTCGCCCAGCGGCCGAAAATCGCCCCTCACCGCCCGGCGATTCGACAGCGAATTGCCCAGGTCATCGCGATCGATGTCGATCAGATCGAGGTGAAGGCGAAAACCGGCGAAGGGATTGGGCCGATCGGGCAAGAGGCCGCGATTGCCGCCCAGGCGATAGTCCTTCTCGAAAAGGAATATAAAACCACGCAGGTCCTCCACGCGGGGGCCCATCGGGTAAAATCGACCGAAACCGAATCACTTATTACTTCCTAACTCCTTCTCCCATTCTCAACCGATCATGATTCGCGTCTACAACACTTTATCAAAAACCAAAGAAACCTTCGAGCCGGTCAACCCCGGCAAGGTCGGCATCTATCTGTGCGGGCCGACCGTCTATAAGCCAAGCCACATCGGCCATATGGTCGGACCGGTCATTTTCGACGCCGTCAAGCGCTACCTGAGCTACTCGGGCTACGACGTGACGTTCGTGATCAATGTCACCGACGTTGACGATAAACTGATCGCCGAATCGGCCGAGCAGGGTGTCACGATGGCCGACTTGGCCGCGCGGATGACCGAAGATTATCAGTACAATCTGGCCGCGATGGGGGTCGATTCGGTCGACGATTTCCCCCGCGCGACCGACAATATGGACGAGATTATTGCGTTGACCAAAACGCTGGTCGACAAGGGGTTCGCCTACGAGTCGAAAGGGGACGTTTACTTCGACGTGACCAAGTGTGCCGACTACGGCAAGCTCAGCGGTCGCAAGGTCGAGGCGATACAAGGGGACGGGGGCGGCATGGCCTCGCGGAAACGCAACAGCGCCGACTTTGCCCTTTGGAAATCGGCCAAACCGGGCGAACCGGCCTGGGACAGCCCCTGGGGCAAAGGTCGACCGGGATGGCATATCGAGTGCTCGGCGATGAGTCAAAAAATTCTGGGCGAACAGTTCGACATCCACGGCGGCGGCCTCGACCTGACCTTTCCTCACCATGAAAACGAAATCGCCCAAAGCGAGTCGGCTCACGGCTGCCCGATGGCCAAATACTGGATGCACAACGGCCTGATGCAAGCCTCGCACGAAGTCGGCAAATTGGGCGGGCGCAACACCCGGTCGGCCGAAGCGGGCGATTTGGCTTCCCAGGAAGTCGGCAAGATCAGCAAGTCGAAAGGCTCCAGCGCCTTCCGCGACATGCTCGAACGGTTCCACGGCGAAACGATCCGATTCTTCTTGCTTTCGACCCACTATCGACGCCCGATCGACTATAGCGAGGCGCGAATCGAAGAGGTCCGAACCGGCTTGGAGACGTTTTATCGGTTTTTCAAACGGTTCGAGCGGGTCACCGGCCAATCGTTCTACGACCTCGATTTTGCCGTGATTCGGGAAAAGGGAGATTTCCAACCCGGCGACGATCCGCTTTTGGTCGAGGTGGCCAAACATCGCGACGCGTACCTCGAGTCGATGGACGACGATTTTAATACCGGTGGCGCGACCGGCGCGTTGTTCGATCTGGTTCGATGTCTCAATAAGTTTGTCGACCAAGAGAAACTCGAAGCGACGACCGACGGCAAAGAAGCCCAAGTCGAGTCGCTCGCCAAGGGAGCGGCCGTGTTGCGTGAAATGGCCGGGGCGATCGGGCTGTTCCTCAAACCGGTTGAAGAGGCGGCAGGCGGCGCCGACGAGGAGCTGGTCTCGCAGTTGATGGACCTGTTCATTTCGCTTCGGGCCCAGGCGCGAAAGAATAAGGATTTCGCCATGGCCGACCAGATTCGCGATCAACTCACCGAGATCGGCATCACGCTCGAAGACCGTCCCGGCGGGACCGAGTGGAGTCGATAACGAAAAAAACGAAAGTAAAAAACGGAAGCGCGATTGGAAAACGATCGCGTTTCTTTTTTCCTATCTATCCTCTTGCCTGGCTGACCCAAGAATCGATCGGAAACGGTTTTTCCATGACCCGTATTTTAGGAATCGATCCGGGACTCAACATTACCGGATACGCCGTGCTCGAAAGCGAAGGCCGTACGCCGAAAATCCTTGAGGCGGGCGTCGTGCGTGGAAAATCTCGCGGTTCCTTGGAACGTCGGGTTGCCGAAATCTATCATGGCGTCTCGGACGTCATCCGTTCGCTTCGGCCGGAGGCGATGGCGTTGGAAGAACTGTACTCCCATTACAAACGGCCCCAAACGGCGATCATCATGGGGCACGCGCGTGGGGTGATCTGTCTTGCCGCCACCGAAGCGGACGTTCCGGTCGTTTCCTACGCGGCCACCCAGGTCAAAAAGGTAACTACCGGTTCCGGCCGTGCGACGAAATCCCAAATCCAACTGGCCATCGCCCGTGAATTCGGTCTTGCCGAGCCGCCCGAACCGCCTGACGTGGCCGATGCGCTGGCCTTGGCCTTGTGCCATTTTTATCTGACCGGCAGCCCGCTGGCCCAATTATAAAAAACGAATGAACCGGGGTCCGAATTGCCGAGCCCCGTCCCCGAAAAAACGGAGTCTCTCTCGACGTGATTACGAAGATAACCGGCAAATTGGTTTCCCTTGGCGACGATGCCTTGACGCTCGAAGTCGGGGCGTTCGAATACCAAATCCTCATCCCCGAGTTCACTCGCCGACAACTGCAAATGGAACTCGACCAGGCGGTCAGCCTCCACACGATCGAGTACCTCGAAGGCAACCCGATGCAAGGTCGACTCACGCCGCGCATGATCGGCTTCCTTACGGAAATCGAACGGGAGTTTTTCGAACTGTTCTGTTCGGTCGACGGCGTCGGTGTCAAGAAGGCGCTTCGAGCCATGGTTCGACCGGTCAAAGAAACGGCCACCGCGATCGAGGAGCAGGACACCAAGTGGCTCTCCTCGCTGCCCGGCGTCGGAGCGGCAACGGCCGATCGGATTGTCGCCAAACTCCGCCGAAAGGTGCCGAAATTCGCCCTCATGGTCGCCCGTGCCGAAGTCGAAGGCGACATGAAAGCCGAAGTTCCCACCGACGTCGTCTCCGAGACGTTCGAGGTACTTTGCTCCCTCGGCCACACCGAAGCCGACGCGCGACGTCTGCTCGATTCGACCCTGGAAACCAAGAAGAAATTCAAAGACGTCCAAGCCCTCCTAGAAGCCATTTACCACCAGGGCGGCTAGGCGGGCAGGTGGGTGCCAGAAAAAGAAGAATAGAGGGATCGCGTAGCAATCCCGGTCCAAAAAGTTTTTAAGGGGAGAGTTTGAGAGGGGACCATTTTCAAAATGTCCCCTCTCATTCAATAAAAATAGGTGATGGCGTAGCCGTCACACCTTTACCCCATCTTGTCGAAAATCCGGTCGAAGTGGCGACGGATCTCCTGTCGGTACTCGTTGCAATCGTCAATCAGTTGTTGCGAGTTTTCGTAACCCAATAAATGGGTCAGCCGGGCAAGCTCGGTTTCGTCATTGGGCAGTCGATTCTTGTTCGCCGTTCCGATCAGGTGCAGTCGATTTTCTACCGTCCGCAAGGCCCGGTATCCGGCGGTTAGAAAATAATAATTGTTTGGGTCCAATAGCTCGGCATCAAAAAGGGCCTTCAGCGCGTCGAGTGTGTTGGACTTTCGAATCGACGCGTTTCGACGCCCGTATTTCAATTGCAACATCTGAACGGCGAACTCGATATCGACGATTCCCCCCGCGCCCCGTTTGAGATCTTCTGCCGTGGTTTCTCGCTCTTGACGGGCTCGCATTTCTCGGATTTCCTGGGCGTCGGCTTTCTTCCAAGGATGATGGAAGGCCGAACGATGGACGACGCGCATGGCCGCCTTTTTCGCCTTTTCCGAACCGAAAACGGCTCGTGCTTTGCATAACGCCTGGCGTTCCCAGAGTCGTCCTTGCCCTTTGGCGAAATAGCGTTCGAACTCGGAAAACGGAATCGCCAACGTCCCGCTTTTGCCGGTCGGACGCAGTCGGGCGTCGATCTCGTAGAGCTTGCCCTGTTCGGTCAATCGGGTGGCCGTTTTGATGATCCGCTGTCCCAACTCGCTGAAAAAATGTTGGTTGGTCGTTGTCCGGTCGCGGCGATCCGGGGTGAGGGCTGTCGTGTTGCCGTCCGCTTCATAAAGAAAAATTAAATCGAGGTCGCTATGGTAGTTTATCTCCGCACCGCCGAACTTGCCCATGGCGATAATTACCATCTCGCACGTTTTCGGCTTCTTGATCTTGCTTCCCTCTTGCGGCTGGATGGTCGGGACACCAAACTTTTCCACCAGAAGTCGATATTGCTGCCCGGCGATCTGTTCGAGGCAACACTCGGCGATCGACGAAAGGGCTGAAGTCGTGGTCAGGATATCTTCTTTGCCGAGGATATCACGTGCTCCCACGCGAAGAGTTTGGTCGTTTTTGAATGAATGGAGAATCGGTTCGGGGTCTTGCGACGCGCCGCAAAGATGCGTCAGCGTTTGGCCCAACTGGTCGCGCGACGCCAACCGGTCCAAAACGAGGCTGTCCATCAATTCGTCGATCATGCCCGGGTTTTGCGTTAAAATGCCGTAGAGAAACGGGCTGTACGCGCAAAGCTCGACGAACAATCTCAGTGACGGCGGGTTGAAGCTGAACAGTTCCCAGAGGACCCCTTTGCCGCCGATCGACGTGGTTGCCTTGTCGAGGTTGATCAATGTCGAGTCGGGGTCGGGCGTCTTGGCGATAGCGGTCAAAAGTTGCGGGGCGATCGACGCCAAGAAGTGCCGACAACGTCGGGTCGAAAGGAAGCGGATGGTCTCTTCACCCAAAGCCATTAAATTTTGATAGGCCGTTTGGGCATCGCGGAATCGATATTTCCCCAAGACTTCGGCGATTTGCTCGTCCGACGGATCGGGGTCCAATACCAAGTCCGACTCGACCGCGGTTTCGGCGTCTTCAGCAAAGGCATCGTGCAACAGGTGGTCGAGGATCTGTCGGTTCAGCGACGTTTTGTCGCGATAATCGGTCTCGAACGTTTCCAAGGCCGTTCGGTTCTTTTGATCGGAATAGCCCAGCCGAAGCGCCAGCTTTCGCATCTCGTCGGGCGATTTGTGCAAGAGGTGGGTTTGTAAATCGAACATGATTTGCAGCCGATGTTCGACCTTGCGGAGGAATGCGTAATTCTCCTGCAGGATCATCCGCTCTTGATAATTCAGGCACCCGGCCCGCTCGAGTTGGACAATCGCTTCGAGGGTGTTTCCGGTATGCAGTTGCGGTTGGCCGGCCCCGTTGAGCAGTTGGAGGAACTGGATCACGAATTCGATGTCGCGGATGCCGCCGTGTCCCAGTTTGACGTCGAGTTGGTCGGTCCCGTTTTCATGGGCGCGACGTTCGATGCGTCGTTTGAGACTTCGGATCCCACTGATATCGGCCGAACTCAAATAGCGACGATAAATCCACGGGGTAAGCTGTTTGAGGAACCTTCGCCCCAGCTCGAGATCTCCGGCCACCGGTCGGGCTTTGATCATCGCCTGACGTTCCCAGGTTCGTCCGCGGGTATCGTAGTATTGCAGTGCCGACGCGACACTCAAAACCAGCGGGCCCTTTTTGCCGTCGGGCCGGAGACGCAAGTCGACCCGATACGTTGTGCCCAGATCGGTCGGCTCGGTTAAAAGACGGACGAACTTCCGCGTCAAATGGGTGAAAAACTCTTGGTTCGAGATCGGGCGAGCCCCGTCGGTGGTTCCCTCTTCGTCGTAGAAAAGGATCAAGTCGATGTCGCTGGAATAGTTTAATTCCACTCCGCCGAGTTTGCCCATGGCCAGAACGACCATGGAGGCCGGTGTCCCGTCGGCCCGTCGTGGAGTGCCCCGTTTGACCTCGACCGACCGCCAGGCTGAGCGGAGGGCCGCTTCGAGGATCGCGTCGGCGACAAAAGAAATCTGTCGAGAAACCACATTCACCCCGTGTTCTCGGACGATGTCGCCGTAAGCGATGCGAAGGGTTTCGCGGTACTTGAAGCGACGCAACGCGCCCATGACCAGTTCGTCCCGCTCGAGCGCGTCGACCTCGGCGGTCAGTTCATCGACCAATTTTTCCCGGGCCATGGGGGTTCCGTGGGTCAATCGGAGCAAATCCAGGCTTTCCGGATCGCTGACCAACTGGTCGCTGAGGTCTTGGCTATTCGAGAAGATTTGCAGAAGGGCCTGCAACGTGGCCGGGTCTCGTTCGAAAAGGGTGCCGGTCGAAAGGGGGTTTCGCGCGACGAGCCAGTACCGGCTCAAGTTACGCAAGGCCATGTCCGGGTCGGGGCAGGACGGCAAAAAACGTTCCAGCAGGCGAACGACGATCGTTAACAGGTCAATCGGCACCCCGTGTCGAGCGATTTCCAGCAGTTCTCGGTGAGCCCGAGTCGGCTCGGCCAGCCCCAAGTTGCTCAGCCAAGGTTTGGCCAATTTCGGGTCGTCCAAATAATGGCGGAGCAGTTCGACGTCCATCGAGAGTCCATTGAGGGTGAATGGGGAGGATCGGCGCGAGCCCGATTCGTGGGGGCTTTCCAAGGAAAAACGACCAAAAATGTCCCTCTTATGGTAGGCTTCCCCCTCCCCAGTTGCAAGTCGAGTTTGCCGAGTGGGCGCTTTTTGACACTTTCCGCCTAAAAGTCAACTTGTTAAAATAGGAAGTTTAGGCGGGCTTTCTCCCCGTTAGCGGCAAGGGGGAGGATTTTCCGCATAAGACGCGGATCTGGGGCGAGTTGACTATTTCTCCTCTGGACGATCGACCTAGTTTGGGTCTAAAATAAGCTCAGTTTATTTTTAGGGGTCATCTCCTCTCCGGCGTTTTTTTCCTGGCGGACCGTTTCCTTGGTATTTTCCATGGGCAACGGGGTGCTTTGACCGAATGTCGATGACGTGAGAAGCCGATTTTGATTGAGGGACGGGCCGCGGTTTTCGGGAATCATTCCGGCAGCCAAAGTCGAACCTAAGAAAGCGTAAAGCGGTCCAATTTTTTCCAAAGCGGCACGCACCATCAGCAAAGCCGTACGCTAGCGACCAACGGGAGCGGGTTTTAAGAGTCGGCGAGGAAACGCCGGTCTGGCCGCAGCTTCAGGTCGCCAAGCTGAATATAGAACGATCATCCAATTTTTTTTTAAAGCGGCACGCACCATCAGCAAAGCCGTACACTAGCGACCAACGGGAGCGGGTTCAACCCTCGGTGCGGAAGCTCCGGTCCAAAAAATGCCGGTCTGGCCGCCAAGCTGAACTTAGAACGATCATCCAACTTTTTTCCAAAGCGGCACGCACCATCTGCAAAGCCGTACACTAGCGACCAACGGGAGCGGGTTTAACCCTCGGTGCGGAAGCATCGGTCTAAAAAATGTCGACGACAACGATGTTTCATGAACGGAGCGCGACCCGGACCTGGGGAGGTCACGTGACCGGTCGCTGCTCGGAAAAGCTGATGGGCCGGTATGCCGAGATACTCGAGGAGAGTCGACTCAGCTGGACCGAACACCATCGGTTCATTCGGCGACTCGGTTCGGGTGGGCAGGGGGTCGTTTACCTTTCCGAGCGACGAAGTACCGACAACTTCACTCTGCCGGTGGCGCTGAAGATTTTTA
Source organism: Thermoguttaceae bacterium (assembly GCA_963674475.2). Lineage (GTDB taxonomy): Bacteria > Planctomycetota > Planctomycetia > Pirellulales > Thermoguttaceae > CAXXFQ01. Next base: position 136,155 of record CAXXFQ010000017.1, read on the forward strand.
CGCCCGAGCCGTACGAAAGTGAAGTGGCTTACGACGAGGGGATGGGGCGGATTGCGCAGGTTGCGGCCCAAGTTGCCCAGATCCAACAAGACAACCTGCTTGACGTCTACAATTGGGTCGATCGTCATCGGATTCGTCTGATGGAGATGGAGTGGATCGACGGGTACGACCTTGATCGGCTCCTGACCGGGCCGGTTTTGGATTGGGTTCAAGAGCGAGTCAGCTCGAAGCGTTGGAATTATATCAACGAGGTGGTCGTTACCGCCGGGCCGGTTCAACCCCGTTTGAAGCCGGGGATCGCCATCGCGATTATCCGCAACTGTCTGTCCGCCCTGGCTGCCTTACACCGGCAACGGATTGTCCACGGTGATATCAAGCCGTCGAATATCATGGTCAAGCGAACCGGTGATGCGAAGATCGTCGATATCGGGTCGGCCTTCCTGATCGACGCGCCGCCCCCGCTTCGAACGTGTACGCCTGCCTACGCCGCACCGGAAGTGCTCGACGGGCGAGACGCGACGCCGCAGTCCGACCTGGCTAGTCTCGGCTACGTCTTGATCGAAATGCTCTCCGGCGCTCCGCCGTTTGCCGGAAAGGTCAGCTACAAGGAACTGCTCGAGGCCAAATGGCGACTTCCTCAGCGGCTGCATCAAATCTTGCCCGAAGAGGTTGTCTGCAACGAATTGCTGATGCACTTCTGCTTCCATCTGATCGCGCCCGATCCGTCGCGTCGCTTCCCCAGCGCCGAGGCGGCCGACCTGGTCAAAGACGGCGCCGCCAGCTTCCATCGCCAACTGGTCAAAGGCAACCTGTCCAGCGAATACAATAACGAAATCCGACTCTGGCTAGAAGAGCTCGACAATTTTTAATTCGGTGCTTCCGCACCGTTGACGAAACCCGTTCCCGTTGGTCACTGGTGCTCGGTTTTGCAGATGGTGTGTGCCGGTTTGGAAAAACAGTGGAGGGCTTTTTGGACCGGTGCTTCCGCATCGAGGTTTGAACCCGCTCCCGTTGGTTGCTAGTGTACGGTTTTGCAGGTGGTGTGTTCCGGTATAAGGAAACAGTGGGGCGTCGGTTTTGGTTCTTTTTGGAAACGGTTGAGAGGTCTTCTTTTTCTGTAGGGAAAAGGAACTTTCGATCCTTCTTTCGGGTTTGCTTTATCAGCGCATAAGAAAACGCGACGACTGAAAAGCCATCGCGTTTTTTCTTTGACAGTCAAGTCGCTAGGCCGTTTACGACTTCTTCACTTCGCCGTCGAGCGGTTCGAAAACAAAAGCGTCGTTTCGGAAGTCGACTTGCATCCGGGTCCCTTCGGCCTTCTCCCGCTTGAGCAGTTCGACGGCCATCGGGTTCTGGATTTTTCGTTGGATCAACCGTTTGATCGGCCGCGCACCGAAGCTCGGGTCGTACCCTTCTTCGGCAATCGCGTTGATCGCCGCGTCGGTGATGACCAGCTCCACCTGACGCGAGGCCAGTTGCTTTTGCAACCGCTCGATTTGAAGCCCGACGATCTTGTGGATCTGCTTCGGGTCCAGCGGATGGAAAATGATCGTCTCGTCGATCCGGTTGAGGAACTCCGGCAAAAACCGTTCGTGGAGGATCGATTGAACCCCTTCGAACATCGCTTCCTCGGTCCCTCCTTCACGGGCGATTTCCTGGATCAGTTGACTTCCGATGTTCGAGGTCATCACGATAATCGTGTTGGTGAAATCGACCGTGTGACCTTGGTTGTCGGTCAGACGCCCGTCGTCGAGGACCTGCAACAGGATATTGAAAACATCCTGGTGCGCTTTTTCGATTTCGTCCAACAAAATGACCGAATAGGGACGCCGCCGGACCGCCTCGGTCAACCGGCCGCCTTCTTCGTAGCCGACGTAGCCCGGAGGGGCGCCGATCAACCGACTGACCGTGTGCCGCTCCATGAACTCGCTCATGTCGAGTCGGACGATCGCTGTTTCGTCGTCGAACATCACTTCGGCCAGGGCCTTGCAAAGTTCGGTTTTCCCGACGCCGGTCGGACCGAGGAATAAAAACGAGCCGATCGGCCGGTTCGGGTCTTGCAGCCCGCTTCGGCTTCGACGGACCGCGTTGGCGACCGCTTCGACCGCCTCGTCCTGCCCGATCAACCGCTGATGGATTCGTTCTTCCATGACCAGCAGCTTGGTCCGTTCGGTTTCCATCATTCGGCTGACGGGGATCCCGGTCCAGGCGCTGACGACCTCGGCGATTTCTTCCGGGCCGACTTCCTGACGCAGGAGTCGCCGACGGCCGTTGCCCTTGCCTTCGGAGGCCGATTCGACCGCTTCGAGCCGATCGGCCAGTTGCTTCTGACGTCGGTCCAACTCGAACAGCTTTTGGTACTCGTTCTCTTCGACCGGTTGGGCCGCCGACTGTTTTTCGTGGATCGTGGCGCTTAGTTGGGCGAACTCGTGTTGAGTATCGGCCAATTGACGACGGATCTCGTGGACGTCGCCGAGCCCCAGTTTTTCGGTTTCCCACTCCTCGCGGAGACTGGCCAGGAGATGTTTTTTTTCTTCCATCTCCTTTTCGATCTCCGTCAACCGTTTTTGGGCATGGGCTTCCTTTTCCTCGGCCAACTGGCGAGCGGCCAACTCGAGTTGGACCAGACGTCGCTGGACCTCGTCGATCTCGGTCGGCACGCTTTCCAGTTCCATTGCGAGTCGGCTGGTGGCCTCGTCCATCAGGTCGATCGCCTTGTCCGGCAAAAACCGATCGGTAATGTACCGGTTGGCTAAAACGGCCGCTTCGACCAGCGCTGAATCCTTGATCCGGACCCCTTTGTGGTGCGCTTCGTAACGCGGTTTGAGTCCTCGCAAAATGGCGATCGTGTCGTCGACCGACGGTTCGCCGACGAAGACCGGTTGGAAACGTCGCTCCAGGGCTGCGTCCTTTTCGATATACTTTCGGTACTCGTCGAGCGTCGTCGCGCCGATGCATCGCAGTTCGCCACGCGCGAGGGCCGGTTTGAGCAGGTTGGCCGCGTCGCTTCCGCCTTCGGCCGCTCCGGCGCCGACGACCGTGTGAAGTTCGTCGATAAACAGGATTACGTTGCCCCCGGCGTCTTCGACCTCGCGTAAAACTGCCTTGAGTCGTTCCTCAAACTCGCCGCGATACTTGGTTCCGGCCACCAACGCCCCCATGTCGAGCGTGATGACCCGGCGTCCCTTGAGACTTTCGGGGACGTCTGACTCGACAATGCGCAGGGCTAGCCCTTCGGCGATCGCCGTCTTGCCGACGCCCGGTTCGCCGATCAGGACCGGGTTATTCTTGGTTCGTCGCGAAAGGACCTGGATGACCCGTCGGATTTCTTGATCGCGGCCAATGACCGGATCGAGTTTGCCTGCTTGGGCCCGTTCGATTAGGTCGATCCCGTAACGTTCCAGGGCCTGGAATTTCGCTTCCGGGTTTTGATCGGTGACCCGTGCGCTGCCGCGGAGTTCTTTGAGCGCGGTGAGGATTTCGTTTTCGTTGACCGCGTTGAGTGTCAAAACTCGCTGGGCTTTCGACTCGGTTTTTGCCAGTGCCAAAAGTAAATGCTCGGTCGAGATGAATTCGTCTTTCATCTCCTCCGCGATTTTGAGAGCCGCTTCGAGCGTTTTGCGCAACGCGGTGTTGATCCCCGGTTCCGACGCGCCGGACACCTTCGGGAAATGGCCCAGTTCGGCTTCGACGATCGAAGTCAACTGTCCGCGATTGACGCCGATCTTGTCGAGCACTGCCGAGACGATTCCTTCTTGCTCGGTTAAAATCGCATAGAGCAAGTGGATCGGGTCGATCTCCGGATGGCCCCGGTCGACGGCCGTCTGTTGGGCTTTGGCCAAGGCCTCTTGGCCCTTGATGGTCAGTTTATCAAATCGAAAATTCATGTTGGTTACCTCCCCCATATTTTTCTTCGCCACAGGTGTCGAAAGCTCGACCGGGTCGAAGCCCACGCGCGGTGGGATTTTTTCTTCACGCCGCTTAAGAGAATTTACCTTTTTTTAGGGGCGATTTTTTACGTCGCGACAAAAAAAGGGCGGGTTTCGCTTGCTTGCTTCACCCGCCCCGTAAGGTCGATCCATTTTGGAATTCGCTGGTTTTCAGTGTGGACCGTTAGGAATCCTTCACTTCAAACTCGGCGTCGATCGTATCGTCGTCGCCCCCTTCGGGTTCGGTCGGACCGGCGGCGGCCGCTTCGGGACCGGCTGCCCCCGCCCCTGCCTCTGCTCCGGCGCCGCCAGTTTGGGCGTACAAGGCTTGACTCAATCCGTGCGAAGCCTGTTCGAGTTCCCCAAGGGCCGACTTGACCTTTTCGGGGTCGTCTCCCTTGGCCGCTTCTCGGGTTCGCTCGATCGCTTTGTTGACCGCTTCCTTGTCGGAATCTTTGATCTTTTCCTCGTTTTCCTTGATCAGCTTTTCGAGGCTGAAGCACATCGTATCGGCCTGATTGCGAAGCTCGGCCAACTCGCGACGCTTCTTGTCTTCGTCGGCGTGTTCCTTGGCCTCTTGCTGCATCTTTTCGATCTCGTCTTCCTTCAGACCGGCCGACTGTTCGATTCGAACGTTTTGGGCCTTGCCGGTTCCGAGATCTTTCGCCGAGACGTTCAAGATCCCGTTGGCGTCGATGTCGAAGCAGACTTCGATTTGCGGAACTCCTCGCGGCGCCGGGGGAAGACCTTCGAGGTTGAACTGACCCAAGACACGGTTGTCGGCCGCCATCTCGCGTTCGCCCTGAAAGACCCTGACCGTGACGGCCGTCTGGTTGTCGTCGGCCGTGCTGAAGACCTGCTTCCGCTCGACCGGGATGTTCGTGTTCCGCTCGACCAACTTGGTCATGATCCCGCCAAGGGTCTCGATACCCAGCGACAGGGGCGTGACGTCGACCAAGACCATGTCCTGGACGTCGCCGGTCAAAACGCCACCTTGGATGGCTGCGCCGACGGCGACCACTTCGTCCGGGTTGACGCTTTTGTTGGGCTCCTTGCCGAACATCTCCTTGACCAACTCTTGGACCTTCGGGATACGAGTCGAGCCGCCGACCAAGACGATTTCGTCGATATCTTCTTTGGTGAAGTTCGAGTTTTTCCGTTTCGCCTCGTCGATCACATTCTTGACCGGGCCGCGGCATCGATCGACCAGCTTATCGACCAGTTGTTCGAATTTCGAACGAGTGATCGTCATCTGCAGGTGTTTCGGGCCATTAGCGTCGGCGGTGATGAACGGCAGGTTGATGTCGGTTTGTTGGGCCGCACTGAGTTCCCGCTTGGCCTTCTCGCAAGCCTCTTCCAATCGTTGCAGGGCCATCGAATCCTTGCGGAGGTCGATTCCCTGTTCCTTTTGGAATTCGTCGGCGACGTAGTGGATCAACTCTTCGTCGAAGTCGTCGCCGCCGAGGTGGGTGTCGCCGCTGGTGGAGATCACTTGGAAGACGCCGCCGCCGACGTCCAGCAGCGAGACGTCGAACGTGCCGCCACCGAGGTCGAAGACGATGATCTTTTGGTTTTCTTTCTTGTCCAGGCCATAGGCCAACGACGCGGCGGTCGGCTCGTTGATGATTCGGGCCACTTCCAACCCGGCGATCTGTCCGGCGTCCTTGGTCGCCTGACGTTGCGAGTCGTTGAAGTAGGCCGGCACCGTGATGACCGCTTTGTTGACCTTGTGGCCCAGATAGGCCTCGGCCGATTCCTTGAGTTTACGCAGTGTCTTGGCCGAAATTTCCGGCGGGGTATAATCTCGACCGTCGACTCCGACCTTGACGTAGTCGTCGGGATCGCCGGTGATCTTGTAGGAAACGATCTTTTCTTCTGATCCGACTTCGTTGTGACGCCGTCCCATGAAGCGTTTGATCGAATAGATGGTCCGCTTCGGGTTGGTGATCGCTTGACGTTTGGCCGGTTCGCCGACGAGCGTCTCCTCCTTGTCGGTGAAGGCGACCACACTCGGGGTGAGCCGGTTGCCTTCAGCGTTGGCGATTACTTTGGCGTCTTTGCCTTCAAGGACCGCGACGACCGAGTAGGTGGTGCCGAGGTCGATTCCGATAATTTTTTCGCCTTGAGCCATAATATTGTTGCTCCTTTCGCATAATTTCCGAGAACGGCCCCGCCGATAAAAGAGCCACTCTTTGACTCTCAAGGCACCCCACCTCTAGGAGGGGTTTCGGGGAAAAAGCGAGGTTTGTTCCCGTTTTGTTATTTTCTTTCAGTGTCGAAAGACATGTGCAAAGTGCGTGCCGATCACTATTTTTTATTGGGAAGAAAATAATAAAGTATTTTACACTAAGGACTTACAAGGAAATATAGGAACTTGGTCGATAGTCTTCTGTAATATAGCTTGCTCAAGGGACTGCCATTTTGGCATGTTTTTACCTCTTGATAGGGGGTTTAGGGGGCTACGCTGTGGTCTCTTTTGTGAAAAGCTTGACCTTGGACGGTCGAGCGGGTAGAAGAATAGTTCAGCACCATCAGTCAGTTGAAAAAATAGAGGCGCCAGGGAATGGCCATCGGGCCTCCTTATGCCGATTTTCCGTTTGCGGGCGCGTTGTCACGTGTTTACCCTTCGGGGAAGCAACGCTGTTTTCACGCGAATGGAAGCGTTTTAGCACCAATCCTAGTAGGAAATTGTCGCATGCCCAAAAAGTCGGCCGCCAGGAAGACTGTCAAAACCGTCGCGAAGAAGACAGCCACGAAGAAGACCGCTTCGGCCCAAGCGAAAACAACCGGTTCCCCAACGAAAAAGCGAGCGACCAGCGCGAAGGTTCCTACGACGGCCGGGCTGGGGCGAGTCGATCGCAAGATTCTCGAACTGTTGAACCAACGGGCCGAACTGGCTCAGGCGATCGGCCAATCGCGACTCCAGACGTCGACCATCCCGTTTTCGACCGGCGAGGTCAACCAAATGTTGGACGACCTGGTCGAGCGAAACGACGGGCCGCTTTCCGACGCGGCCGTTCGATCGGTCTTTCGAGAGCTGCAAAGTGGGTGCCGGGCGCTGGTCAAGCCAATTCGCGTGGCCCATCTCGGGCCGGAATACAGTTATAGCCATTTGGCCGCGATGTCTCGATTCGGTCAAAGCGTCGATTTCGTCCCGGTCGGAACCATTCAAGCGGTTTTTGACGAGGTCGACTGTGGTCACGCCGATTATGGACTGGTCCCGTTGGAAAACTCGACCGACGGTCGGATCGCCGACACGTTAGACATGTTCACCCGATTGCCGCTGAGGATCTGTGGCGAGGTCGCCTTGCCGATCCATCATACGCTTTTGGGGACCGAAAGTCGTTCGGCGATCCGCGAAGTCTACAGCAAGCCGCAGGCGTTGTCGCAATGTCGTAAATGGCTGGCCCGTCATCTTCCATCGGCCCGGCCGGTCGAAATGGCGAGCACTTCGACTGCCGCCGAGTTGGCCAAACGGACGGCCGGTGCGGCTGCGATTGCCAGCGTCCAGGCGGGGGTCCATTACGGGTTGGACGTGTTGGCCGAAAATATTGAAGACAACCAAGGGAACGTGACCCGTTTTTCGGTTATCGGAAGCAAGGCGGCCCAGCGGACCGGCAACGACAAGACGGCGGTCATGTTCGAGCTGGACGACCGATCGGGCGCGTTGGCCGAGGCGCTGGCCATCTTCAAGCGGAACCGAGTCAACCTGACCTGGATCGAGTCGTTCCCGATTCCCGAAGCGAAGCGGGCCTATCTGTTTTTCTTGGAAATGGAAGGGCATGAGGACGACCTCCGGGTCCGTCGTGCGATGGCTTCTTTGGAAAAGCGGACCGTCCTGTTTCGGGTTTTAGGCTCGTTTCCCGCGGTCGAGGCCGAAAATTAGTCTTTTTCTTCACTGAATTTGGCTTTTTCGTGCGGAGGCGCTTTGTCGCGTGACAAAACCGAACCCAATTGTTTATACTAAGACGATGAAAAACCTTCATCCACTTTGATTGAATTTGCGTTCAAAACCTTTCCTTTTTTTCCTCCTGTTTACCACCCCCTTTTACGCGTTCCAACTTGAAATAGCGCGTTTCCCCGCGCAAAAACCGGCCTGTTTTCCCGAAGGGTAGACAGGCAAACGAGGCCCGATTTCAAGGTGGAATTGGTATTAGAAACTTTCGAGAAGGAGTTCTTTCTGATGAGCCACACTTCCACGCGACGTTCGTTTTTGAAGAAGTCGGCCCTTGCCGGGGTCTGTCTGACGGTTGTCCCCCGATGGGCGCGAGGTGAAGCACCGAGCGATACATTGAACCTTGGTTACGCAGGGGCCAACGGTCGGGCCAACGGGAACATGAAGGGTTTGAAGAACGAGAATGTCGCCGCGTTGTGCGATATCCGGTCCGACTTCCTGGCCGACAAGGCGAAAAAGTTTCCGAAGGCCAAAACGTACGCCGACTGGCGGAAGATGCTCGAACAAAAGGACCTCGACGGCGTCGTCGTCACCACGCCCGACCATCATCACGCGCTGATCGGTGTCAACGCGATGAAGCGGGGCCTGCACGTTTATTGCGAAAAGCCGCTGGCCCATTCGGTTCACGAGGCCCGCGCGATGCAAGAGGCTTACAACGAGAACCCGGTTGCCACGCAGATGGGGACTCAGATCCACGCGACCGAAAATTATCGCCGGGTCGTCGAGCTGGTCCAATCCGGTGCGATCGGTGAGGTCAGCGAAGTGCACGTCTGGTGTGGTCGCCAGGGAAACAAGATCGGCACACGCCCCGAGGGGACCGATCCGGTGCCGGAAAACCTGAACTGGGATCTCTGGCTGGGAGCGGCGCCGTCTCGGCCGTTCAACAAACATTATGTTTCCGGCGGCTGCATGGTCTGGGAGCAGTACTGGGATTTCGGCAACGGCTGTTTGGGCGACATGGGCAGTCACCTGATCGATCTGCCTTACTGGGCGTTGAAACTGCGTCGTCCGATTTCGGTCGAGGCCGAAGGTTCGGAACTTCGCGAAGAGACCTATCCGGAATGGCTGAAGGTCCGCTGGGAGCACCCGGCCGCCGCCGGTCGTCCGGCCGTGAACCTCTTCTGGTACGACGGCATCCAACGTCCGCCGTCCCCCGAAGGTCACGATCTGAGCAAGTGGGGAATCGGCGTTATGTTCGTCGGCGACAAGGGGAAACTGCTGGCCGATTACGGGAAGCGGATTCTTTTGCCGGAAGGCGACTACAAGGAGTACCAAGCGGTCGAGCCGTGGATCGCTCCGTCGAAGGGCCATTACGCCGAGTGGGTCCACGCCTGTAAGACCGGCGCCCCGACGTTGTGCAACTTCGAGTATTCCGGAATGCTGATCGAAAACAACCTGTTGGGTACCGTCGCGCTGAGGGCCGGGGAAAAGATCTCCTGGGACGCCGAGCGGTTCACGACCGGTTCGGACAAGGCCGATCAATTCCTGCGTCGCGAATACCGACCGGGCTGGAGTCTTTAAGGATAATTTCGCTTTTCGCCGGTCTGGCGGGCCCATTGGTGAGCTAATCAGCGGACCATATTGGCGGGCCGGGTAAATTTTGAGATAATAAAAAATGCCGGGATTGATTCGCTTCAGGTGAGTCGACCCCGGCATTTGCCTTTTTTTGTGGAGTGGCTTGGGAAAAAGGGGAGAGGACAGCAATGAAACCCGAACGGATTGCCGATTACGAAAACCTCTTGGGCGAGGGGCCGATCTGGCACGCGCTTCAAAAAAAACTCTATTGGGTCGACATCGATCGGGGCCGGTTGTTCTGTTATGACCCGGCAATCGGGCGGCATGAAATCGTCTTCGAGGGGCAGCAGAAGATCGGCGGGCTGACCGTTCAGGCTGACGGGCGACTGGTGCTGTATATGGTGGCGGGGAAGATTTGCCTTTTTGACGAAGGCCGTCTCATCGAGCTTATGGAAATCCCCGAAGAGGCCGACTCCCGATTCAACGATGTCGCGGCCGATCCGGAAGGTCGGGTTTTCGCCGGAACGATGTCGACGACCACGCGGCCCGGGCGGCTTTGGCGGATCGATCCCGACCGATCGTACCATTTGATCCTCGACGACTGCGGGACGCCCAACGGGATGGGGTTCACGCTGGACGAGCGTCAGATGTATTTTACCGACTCGTGCAACGCGCGGCATTGGATCGTTCGTTTTCAGTACGACCGCCAGACGGGGGCAATCACCGATCCGAAGCCGTTTTTTCAATCGGATCTGGCCCACGGGAAGCCGGACGGTTTGACGGTCGACGCGGAAGGCCACGTCTGGACGGCCCAATGGAACGGCGGTCGCGTGATCCGTTTGAAGCCGGACGGCACGGAAGATTTCGCGATTCGTTTGCCGGCGAAAAAGGTGTCGAGTGTGACGTTCGGCGGTGACGACCTGACCGATCTTTTCCTCACGACGGCCGGAGGCGACCATCGGGACGAGGAAGGAGACGGAGCCGGGGCGCTGTTTCGGGTCCGAGCCGGGATTCAAGGACGCACGGAGTATCTTTCGAGAATCGGTCTTTGAGTCAAAACCAAAAAGCGGTCTGTTTTTATTCAAAAAATTTTTCAAGGTGAGGCAACGTGAACGATTTTTCCAAGGAACAACCTTGGTCGCAAAACCCGCAGGCGTCGGGGGCCCTTCCGCAGGGAATTGACGTCGAGGCCGCTTTTCGATCGATCGGCGAGGCGAATGCCCGGCGGCTGGGGATCTATCATGTCCCCGAGGATTTGTGTCTTTCGATCGTCATGCCGATCTACAATGAGGAGGCGACGCTGCGGGAAATTGTCGACCGGGTTCGGGCCGTGGCCATTCGAAAGCAGTTGATCCTGGTCGACGACGGCAGCACCGACGGGACGCGGGCGATCCTTGCCGAACTGGAAAAAGAACCGGAGATTGAGGTCGTCTATCAGGATCGAAACCGGGGCAAAGGGGCGGCGCTAAAGGCCGGTTTTGCCCGGACACGAGGTGATATCGTTTTGGTCCAAGACGCCGACTTGGAATACGATCCGAATCAGTATTTTTGTCTGATCCAACCGATCGTCGAGGGCCGGGCCGACGTGGTTTACGGCTCGCGGTTCCTCTTTGGCGGGCCGCACCGGGTACTCTACTTCTGGCATTACGTGGCCAATCGGCTTTTGACGACCTTGTCGAATATGTTCACCGATTTGAACCTGACCGACATGGAGACTTGCTATAAAATCTTTCGACGGGAGGCGATCGAAACGATCGGGCCGACGCTCAAGGAGAACCGTTTCGGGATCGAGCCGGAGATGACCGCCAAGGTCGCCCGACGCGGGTATCGGATCTACGAGCTGGGGATCTCGTACAACGGGCGGACTTATCAGGCGGGTAAGAAAATCGGCTTTCGCGACGCGGTGGTCGCTCTTTGGTGCATTGTTCGCTATTGGTGGGGCGACTGATCCGAAAGGGACTGTCTGTCGAGCCTTACGATGAAGCCGATTCGATTTTCGCACGGACTTTTCGGGCCAGGATAAAATCGGCGTTGGCCTGCTTGCGATTGCCCATGGTTTCATGGACTTTGCCTCGATAGAGGTAGGCCTCGACGTAGCTGGGGTCGAGCTCAATCGCTTTGGATAAATCTTGAATCGCCTCTTGGTATTTTTCGACAATCCGAAAGATCAAGCCGCGGTTGAAATAGGCCGGGGCATGGTTCGGGTCTTGTCGAATCGCTTCGGAGTAGTCGGCGATGGCCCGGTCGATCAGCTTCATCTGGGTGAAGATGACGCCCCGGTGGCAATACAGTTTCGGGTTGGTCGGATCGAGAGCGATTGCGCGGGTATAATCTTCGAGGCTTTTGCGAAACTCTCCCATTTCGCGATGGGCCAATCCGCGATGGTAAAGGATCTTCGGGTTGTCGGGTGAAAAAGCCAAGGCTCGGTCGAAGTCGGAGATGGCCTCTTCGAGCGATTCCTTCTTCACGAAGGCCAGTCCGCGACAGAAAAAGGCGTCCGGGTTTTCCGAGTCCAAAAGGAGTGCTTTGGAATAGCTTTGGATCGCCTCGGGAAAGTTTCCCCGTTTGGAATGGGCGATTCCTCGGTACAGCCACGATCCGGTATCTTGGGGATCGAGACGGATCGCGATGTCGTAGTCGGCGATCGCCTCGTCGTACTGCCCGAGACAAAGATGGATCAACGCCCGGTTACGATACGCCTTCGGGTCTTTGGGAGCAAGGTCGATGACTTTGGAATAGCAATGAATTGCTTGGCGTTTTTTTCCTCTTTTTCGAAGGGCGTTTCCGCAATTGCCGTAAGCCGCCGGTCCCTTTTTGTCGAGTCGAATTGCCTCAAGGTAATCGTCGATCGCTTTGTCGTATTGTTCTTGTTCGTTGTAGGCCAAGCCGCGTGCGACCCAGAAATCGGGATCTTGCGAATCGTTCTTGATCGCGTGCGAAAAGTCGTCGATCGCCATCTCGATTTTGCCGGCAGCCCGGTAGTGAAGCCCCCGATTGTAATAGGCCACGGCCAGTTCGGAGTTCAGTTCGAGCGCTCTGGTATAGCTGGCAATCGCCTCTTCGGATTGGTCGTTTTTGGAGAGGGCGAATCCTCGATTGTAATACGCGAACGGTTCGTTCGGGCTTTGCTCAATGACTCGGTCGTAGTCATCGATTGCCTTGTTGTATTGGCCCGATTTAACGCAGGCATTTCCTCGAGCGAAATAAGCCTCGGGCAATCGATCGTTGAGACGAAGGGCTTCCTCGAACGCCCCGATGGCGGAGGTGTAATCTTCCTCTTGTTGGAAATGTTGGCCACGATAAAGTGCTTCGGCTTCGCTGAACATGAAGATAACTCAGTTTTTCAGATCGAGGAGGCTTGTTGATTTTGCATTCAAGAGGCAGTTTCGAGTTGGATCGTTTGGTGTTTTGCTCCCAAATTGGGCGCTTTGACCAGTTCGATTTCCTGACCGTCATCGAAGATGATTCGGTTGGCACCTTCCTTTTTGGCCAGCGCCAACGTTTTTCTCAATCGGGATAACAATTCTGCTTCCTCGTCGTCTTCTTGGACTTCGACGATCGCGCCGGTGAGCGTCAGATTGATTTCTCCCTTGGCATGCTCGAACGTCATTTTTTCGAGGCTTTGCCGTAAAAATTCGACCTGTTTGATCGCATTCCGTCCCCCCGTATCCAAAAGCTGAATGAGGAATTGCTGGCCAGTGAACCGAGCGATAAAAGTTTCGTCTTGCTTGTGTTGTTTGAGGAAATCGGACCATTTTTGGAGGATGAGGTCGCCGACATCGGGGCCGTACTTTCGGTTGACTTTTCCGAAGTCGTTGAAGTCCAAAAGCGCGAAACTCATACCTTGGTTTTTATGTTCCCCGTTTTGGAAGGTCTCGTAAAGTTTGGTTTCCAATCCGATTCGATTGTCTATCTGGGTCAAGGGGTCTTGAAGCAACGATTTATCGAACTCTTCCAGTGGACCTTCCTGACGCGAAATCGAGAGAAACGCTTCGTTTTGAAAATCGAGAAAATGATGGCGTTGGACTCGAAGTTTTTGGAGTTCTTCAAGTAATTGTTCGTTGATCTTTTTCGGATCGGATTCAAAATCGATATTTCCAATCGCTTCCAACGTGTTTTGGATCTGCGTGGTTTGCGCCTGATTGGTTTCCTCGATTTCTTTTCGAAGTTCGGCCATTTCGCCGAGGTCTTTCAAGTGGGCTTCGAGTTTTTCGGCACTGGTTGCTTGTTCTTGCAGGAAGACTTCACACGTTTCTTTCAGGGCCTCACAACATTTACGAGTTGTTTCAACGTTAACCTCATCTTGGGACTCGCGTAATTGGGAATCGATCTCCGCCGATCGTTTACCACTTTTGATCAAGGCGACGTTCAATTCGAGAACCGACGTTTCGATAGGCTTTTCGTCAGGGGTCCAATCTTCCATGTCGCCCGAATCGACCGATTCCTGGTCGTCGTTTTCGATCGATTCGCCGGAGGATTCCGACGCTTCGTCCGAGAGCTCGTCATCTTCTTCCGTAAGCGATTCGATACTCCAGGATTCCGCTTCTTCACTCTCCTCATCTTCAAATGAGGAAGAGCCGGGTGTCTGAAAGGTATCCAAGCCGCTTTTGCCCGTTCCGTCGAAGAGCATACGGGAGGTGGTTGCCAAGTCGGGGGGACCGTAGCCGAGCTGGATGCCCAGATACAGCCCGAGCATCAGATTGATCAGGGCAATAACAAATACCAAAAGGACGGCGCTCATCCCATTTTTTCCTTGACGACGTTAGCTGTCTATTTTTAAAAAGATAGGCCAGGAAAAAGGATTAAAGCGTTTTGGTACGGATGAACTTCTTTTCTAACTGACCATGTGGGGCAACGTGGTCGAGCGAATACGGACGACTCGGATTTTCCTAAAAGGCGATAAGATCCTTCAAGTCGCGAGAGCCGGCGCAACCAATTTTATTCGACAGTGGTTGCCGGAGCGAAGAGGGGGCGGAGCGGTTTTTCGCCCCAATTTATTCGGCCGTATAGAAAAGGAAGAGGACCGGGCCTATTCTTCCGTTTCCAGCGGGATCGGAGGGGTTTGGTCCACGGGGAGTCGTTTTCGCGGTTCTTCGAGTCGAAGCGAAAGCCCCACGGCCACGATGAGCACGACAATCGACATCAGAAAGACCGAGTCGTATCCACTGAGATCGATCAGCCAACCGACCAGTGGCGACATCAGAAAAGGCAATGAAGCGGCCAGCGAGGCGATGCTCAAGTATTGGGGATGGAGATGCGTCGGGCCGATTTCTAGCGTGTAATTCGACATGATCCGATAACCCAACGGAATGAATCCCAACCCGACGAAGACCAGCCAGAAACACCTCGCGCCAAGGGCCGGTCCGACCGATGCCAACGTCATGGCCAGGGCAGGGGCGAAGGTCGAGCCGACGATGACCAATTGGAGACAAACCCGATATCCTTTCCGATCAGCAAGCGAGCCCAACAGCAGGCTGAGAAATCCGATGCTCATGTTTTGAACGACAATCCAAAACACCATGTGGAGTCCGCCGAGGCCGAGCCGATCGCGGGCGAACGCCTGGTAATGAGGGAAAAGGGTCATCGACGCGTTGGTCAAAAAGACGACATAAAAAAGGCGACGAAGATTTCGGTCCCGGAGGAAGATTTTCCACAGTTCGCTCAAGCCGGGGGGCGTTTTTTTATCGTCGGTTGTGTTTGGTCGTGAAGGTTCCCAGCAAAACCAAAGCGAGACGGCCGAAAGCAGGAAGAAACTCGCGACGAAGGCGAACATGCCTCCGAAGTCGATTGGTGTTTGATCGATCCAACGCGGCATCAACCAGAGCGAAAACCCGATCGCCGGGATCGAGCCCCAGAACGAGGAAATCAAAAGCAGTTTTCCACGTCGATTCGGTCGGATCAGTTTTCCTTGAACGGTTCCATAGGTTTGTTGATAAAGCCCGGTGATCAGAAAGAAAAGGAGATAGATCCCAAGGAAAAGCCAAATCGCGCCGGACCGGTTTTGAGGAGACTCGCCCCAAAAAAGGAAAGCCAATAAGGCGTAAAGGAACGCCATTACTAAAGTGATAACAGCCAGCGCGGTCGTTTTTTTATGGAGCCGACTCAAGAATCCGGCGAACACCAGTTGCGACAATCCCTGTCCGAGCCGGTTGAACAAAGGGAGGATTCCCCGAATCCATCCGGCCGCAACCAGCGAATCGAGAAACGCCGGCATGACGACTGTTTCGGCTTTGAATAGCCAGCCAACGCGCAGGAGAATCTGATGCACGGCCAAGACGGTCAGGTTGCGATGTTCTCCCTTTGAGATTTGGGCAGCATCGTCCGCGGGAGAATCATCGGCGGGATTGACATGAGGGGGGTCTTGGTCGGTGGGTAGAGTCATGATCTCTTTAAGTATACACGATACCAAGAGCTCGACCAACCGCCGCCCGCGTAAATGCGAAAGATCAGTCCCCGCCGAGAAGCAGGCCGAGATAGCTTCGGCGTTCGCTTTGCTTCAAGTTCAGATGTTTTGCCAGACTGGCCAGACGCGCTTTGGCCGGTTCGAGGTCGTTTTCGTCGGCCACGATCAGTTCCAGTTCGACAAAGCTTCCCAGTGGATCGACCCGGTCAAGCGAAACCTCGATTTTTTTTCCCTCCCAGTCGACCCACGCCTTGCGTCGAATTTTACGCACCTCACCAACCGGTCGAAAACCGAGCGCGTCGAGCAAGAGATTCCACTCGGAAAAGGTTTTTGAACCGGTGGGCAGTTCGAGATCGATCTCGCGACGGGTTTTGGTGGTCGGGTCGATTTTCGGTCCCTTGTAGGTGATCCGACATCGGTCTTCGACTTGGCGGATGCGGAGCGCTTCGTCGGTTTGCGCAAAGTCGCGTCCCGGGTGATTGAAGTAGAGATCGACCTCGATCCGTTCTTCCGAAATGGGGACTTCCAACTTGGCCAGCGCCGCTTCAATCGAGGTCAGTTGATCGACGGGAAATTTTTGTTCTACTTCATACATGGTCGACTGCGGCCTATCGGGAGGAGGGAAGCGGTTTTTCCGATTGGTCGGCCAACCGACGCAAGAAGGCGGCCGAGGCCTTTGAGAGAATTACCATTTCACTTTTGGCCTGAGGGTCGGACCGGTCGCGGAAGATACAAATGACCTCGGTCCCCGCAGCCCGACGTCGTTCGATTTCGTGTAAGGCGGCTCGCTCTTCCGGGCTGAGTGTCGAGTCGGCAGGCATT
The DNA here is from genome assembly GCA_963674475.2 of Thermoguttaceae bacterium. GTDB lineage: Bacteria > Planctomycetota > Planctomycetia > Pirellulales > Thermoguttaceae > CAXXFQ01. Next base: position 152,779 of record CAXXFQ010000017.1, read on the forward strand.
GTCCGGGGAGTTACGCTCGCAGGACTCGGTGTCCGGGAGGCGGTCGGTAGCAGGGAGCCGTTGTGATCGGTCGTTTCGACCGCCGGCGGCGCGGGCATCTCGCGAGGCATGGAACTGGCGGCCAGATCGATCGAGCGGTTTTGTAGCGGGTTGCTGATTTCGGCGATCCAGAGTCCCTTCGGCGACTGAAAGATATAGGACAAGCCGCGTCGATCGAGTTCTTCGTGAATCGAGGCCAGTGCGGCGTAAAAACCTTCGTTGTCAGCCGGATCGGCCGCATTGCAGACGCCGACGAGATAGCCCTCCGGCGTGAACAGGCCGCCGCCGCTGCGTCCTTCGACCGGTTTTCCGGCCGTTTGCAGATTGGGCGGGCCCAGGAATTTATCCAACGAAAGGACCTTGGTAGGAACGACTGTCGGGTCATCGCCGTGGTTGCATCCGACACTTGCGACCGGCATCCCTTTTCGGAGGGCGAACGATCGCGGGGCCACTCTTGCGACGGAGACCGGCGAGTTCGGGCGAATCCGAACCAGCGCGAGGTCCCGCTTCAGGTCGTAGGTAACCAATTCGCCGGGAATTTGGTGGGGACCCGATCGGTCGAATAGATCGACTTCAATGCGTCCCTTTCCCTTGCCGTCTCGGAAAATGTGGCCACAGGTCAAGATCAAGGCGCAGCCATCGCGTGCGTCGACAATCGTGCCGGTGCCGAACGAATGGCCGTTTGGGTCTTCGATCCGTAATCGGGCCGCACACGAAAGCAATTGCGCTTTGGTCACGGGGGTGGCGGTTGCGGCGGGGGGAGTCGGTCGGTTTTCGTAGACAGCCGGTGCCACCGGATTGGGTTGAGGGGCGTGGACCGGATCGATTTGATCGAGAGAAACGAGCCGACTGGGGACCAACGGTTGACTGCTGACGGCTGGAATTGGTGAACCGCCTTCTATTGAGGACAGATTTTCCAGTCTCCTTGACGGGGCCGTTGCAAGGGGGCCGACATTTGATTTGCCCCTTGTATGTTTTGACTTGGCGAGCTTTGACGAGGCGAGCTGCGACTTGGCCTGCTCGAACATTCCGGCCAGACGGCCGAAGCTGGCCAGCCCGACCACCCGGTCGACCTCACGCCCTTCAATGGTCAAAACATAGCAGGGAATATTGGTCACGCCGTAGCGCTTAGCCAGATCGCGATTTTGTTCGACGTTGATTTTACGGATCGAGTGCCCGCGAACCATCAATTCGTCAAGGGTCGGGGCCATTTGGCGACAGGGTCCGCAGTAGTCGGCGTAGAAGTCCAAAAGGACAATTTTTCCACCTACCGCTTCCGCGGCATTTCCTCCCAAACTCGCAGCTAGACTCAATGCGGCAATCTGCAACCAGACCATCGGATCCCTCCAAAACAAACGCGGATTCCTTCCTGAGCGCCTATTTTGCTCTATTTGGCCATTCCGTGCAATCTCAACTTCTGGTTTTTCCCCCCGAATCGGCTTCTTTTCACGGGAAAAATGGAGACGCAAGGTGGAAAGAAACTTTGCGTTAAGGCGTCCTCGAGAAGGGGACAGAAGGTCCTCAAGGGAGCCGGAAGAATTTGGCTACTGATTCTAAGTGAAAACCGAGAATCGGCTTAGACCGTGGCCTTTTGTTTTTCGGTTCAACCAGACGCACGGCCGGCCCTTTGAATTGATCCTTAATATACACAGCTTGGGTTATTCTGGAGGTTTGCTTCGAAGCTCTTGATCTTTAATTGGAACTCGATCCAAGTCTCGACTTCGACCACCGCGTTTTTTTCGTCTCGGCTCATTACCGGGAGTGTTTGTCGGTTTGTCCAATTCGGAATGGGTCTTTTGGTCCAGGCCGCGCGGTGGCGGAGCAAAAGTTCCCCACGGCGGCCCCATCCCCATTCCCGGTCCCCTTCCCATCCCCGGTCCCATGCCTCTGCGGGGGTGAGGCGGACGCCGTTTTTCCTCTTGTTCGGTGTCGTAGAGCCAGCGAAGTTTTTGATAAAACGACTGGCTGGGCATCTGAAGCAGAAGGTCACGTTGGTTTTCGGGCAACGTGTCGAAAAATTGGGTCAACGTTTCGTCGCTCACCGCGGCTGCCGGACCGGCGAGGCGACTTTCGATCGCTTTTTCGCTGGCCTCTTTGGCTAGTCTTTTAAGAATCCATTGCCACTGTTTTTTCGTTGTGAGGGCGGCCAAGGCCGTGGCCGTTTCGACCGGCAGTTCCTTGCGGAGTTGAGCCAACAGCTCCTGGGCGTTGGTCACGCGCTCTTGTTGGTGGAAACGCCTTCGGAAGTGCATGGCCAGAATTCTGAAAAGTTGAGGGTCTCCCAACTGGGGAGAAAAGTTTTCCCAGTGTTTTTGAAGCTCCGGCGGCAACTCCTGGCGGAACCCGTCGGCGACGGCCAAAAGCCAACGTTGGATCGCTTCTCGCTCTTGTTGCTCCAATCGTAGTCGGTCGATCCGCGCAAGACGTTCTTCCATCGGCATTTCACGCAGCTCGAACTGGGTGTAGGTGGGCAACTGCTTGATCCAGGCGGTGTACCGGTTGGCCAGCTCGGTCAGTTTTTCCCGATCGGACGATTCGGAGAGCGATTCGACCAGATGATGAATCCGAATCCGTTCCGCGATCGGCAAACGTCCGAACCGTTGCCAGTTTTGCCAGAGGAGGGCCCTTTGAGACGGGGTCGTCTTTTGAATTTGACCAAGTCGCGCAAGCCAGCCTTCCCCGTACCACGACTCTTGCAAGGCGGCCGGAAGTGTGGGTGTGGTTGCAACCGTTTCGTCTTTCGCGAAGTTGTCGATGGCGGTGATTTCTGTGGGCGTCGCCGCTGGAAAAAGATCTTTTTGTTCGAGGCGATGTAAAAATTCAAGGTTGTCGACTTGCTTAAGGGAATCGAAGTGGACCAGCGTTGGCAAATGGATCATGATCATCCGGTCCGGGTTGGCCGGGCTGAACCAGACCGCCGCAAAACCGGCCAAGCAAACAGCCAGCAGAAAGACGCCGAAGACGATGCTTCGCAACCAGGGTCCTCGTCTTCGTTGTCGGACTTCCTCCTGGGCGTCGAGGACGACCTGTGTGAGAGTCGAACGGGTCAAGTTGTCGTCCGGTTGAGGGTCTTCGAGCACCTCGAGCAGATCCCAGGTCCCCTTTAACTCGTCCAGCCGTCGGCGCAGCGTGGGGTTCGACTCCAGACGGGTTTTGAGCACTCGTCGGGTGTCGGCGTCCAGTTCGCCGTCGAGGTACGCTACCAGTTCCTCGTCGATCCGGGGATATTCAGGTTGAATTGGTTTATTGCCCATTTGACGTCAGGGTAGGGGGATCCTTGTAGCCTAAAGGAAAGTGGTAAAATCTTTTTTGGTCTTCCAGAGTTCGACTTGCAGCAACCATGGGAACTCTCCCATAGCCGGTGTGACGCAATCGCTTACTGAAAATCGTTCTATCAGTCCGTTGAAAAAGTCCATCCGGGCCTTTTTCGACCTCGGCAATTGCGACAACAAGTGGCCGCAAGCCTCGCATAGTCAGGTTTTTTCAAATCGCTGACTATGTGGAAAACATCGTGTTTTCCCTAGCAGCCAGTTTTTCAACAGGCTGCTGGGGCCTTGGTTCATGATTGGTCTCGATCGACTGCCGCTCCTTCCTCAAGGTAAGGTTGAAGCACTTCTCGCAGATTCTCCCTCGCGCGAAACAGGAGCGATTTGACCGCTTGCGGCGAGAGTTCCATCGCTTCGGCGATGTCGGCGTAGGGCATTCCTTCGAATTTATTGAGTAAAACGGCCATCCGTTGCCGTTCGTTCAGGGTTTCGATGGCCAGATGGATGATGTCTCGCATTTCGGCTTTGGCCAGTTGTCGAATGGGCATCTGACTGCTTCCAACCTGGGCCAGGGTCGTCATCGGCTGGGCGCCCAACGGGCCGCTCTGGGTTCCGGCCAAGACGATTTCATGCCGTCGGCCCGCCGACCGGATCGCATTGAGGGCCGTGTTGTTGGCGATCCGAAAGAACCAGGTTGCGAACTTGGCCCTCGGTTCGTACCGCTTCCGCGCCCGGTAGACCTTCAGAAAAACCTCCTGCGAGACATCCTCGGCCAGTTCGTGACTCCCGAGCATGTGGGTTAAAATCTTGAGCAGCCGTCCTTGGTATCGCACGACCAGCTGTTCGAACGCTTCGGCCCGGTCGTCGCGCACCGCGAGCATCAACCGGACGTCCGGGTCTTGGAGGTAGTCGTTTTGTACCGGCGATTCGGAGGTCACCAAAGGTTTTTACTATTGAGGTTTTCTGAAGCGTAGTCAGGACGAACGGGGGAGTTTTCTGTTTCTTTACTTAAAAGTGTAGCGGAAAAGAGAGCCGGCTCCAATCAGATCTTGTCTCGATTTCGAGTTGCGACGATTTGCCTCGGTATCCACGGTATCAAACCCCGTTTATCAAAAGAGGTTTCTTCTTCAGGGACAATTTTTCATCGGGAGCCGTTTTTCCCAATAAAAAAGGGCGTCGCCGTGAGGGAAACGCCCTTGTTTTTCGTTTTTTGTCCACATTGCCAAAGTGGAGGACGGTCCAATGCCACCTAGCAAAAAGGCGGTATTGGATCGTTTAGTAGTTAATCGCCAGTCCGACATCCATCGCGTGGAACGAGCCGCCTTCGGAGAATTCGCCCCGGTAGCGGGTGAAGAGGTTGACCCCTTCGGTCGGGTCCCAGCTGAGTCCGACGTTCGTGTAGCCACTGTCACGCCAGAGCGGGCCGGGGGTGATCTCGAATCGGTTGACGCCGCCGAGGAATTGGCCTTCGTAGCTGTCGTCGGCCAGGAACTCGTGGGCCCAACCGGCGCCGATTTCAAACAGACAGGCCCGCGCGGCGGTACTCCACAGTTCTCGTGTGAACCGAAGGCCCAGCTGCGATCGGAGCGAATGGCTGCCGTCGCCGAAGAGTTGTGTGTTCGCTCCCGCGGCTCCCGTTTCGAAAACCTCGTCGCGCGTGTAGTAGATGTATTGCAACGAGGCTTCGGGGGTGGCGACCCAGGGGCCGTAGTTGATATCGCGGCCGATGCCGAAATAGGTCGAAATGTCGTGCGACTTGTATTTTCCTTCGGCCAACAGCGGTGTGTTGACGTACGAGGCGACCCGGTCGACCTTATTGTCGTGATAGCCGTAAGTGCAGGAGAAATCGAAAAAATTCTCGTCGTTGAACCAGGTGAAATAAGGCCCGACGCGGAACGTGTCGATCCGTCCGGTTCCGCCATTGTCGAGAAACGCGACATGGTTGTAGCCGTAATCGAACTCGATGCCGCCGATCACGCTACACGAAAGGGCTCGGTCCAAGGCCAGTTGAACGCCCGAGGCGTTTGCCTGAAAACCGGTTCGATCGATCCCGGCATTTTGGTAGAAGAAGGTGCCAAACGGTCGCGAAAAGGCGCTCAAGTCCCAAAGCGGGTTTCGCGGGTTCTGTTGGCGAACGATCGTTTGGTCGTAGTCGTTGGCCCAATCCGACTCGTCGGCGTCGTCATCCATCACGGTCGACAAAAAGGCCTCGGCTCGGGCACGCGATTCGGTCGTGGCGGTTCCGCTCCAAGGGGTTCCTCCCAACCCGCGTCGACGCTGGCGAAGGTGGTCGGCCAAACCGGCGGCCAAGTCTTGGGTCAACCGGCGGCTGGCCCGATTCATGGCGTGGTAGGCTTGCGGGTTCAGGTTCGGCAACGTCGCTCCGTATTCGGTGGCGTTGGAAAAGGCCAGGTCGTTCAACATCGATGCGTAGGAGCCGCTTGAGGTGTTGTAATCGTCGCCCAGTGCGGCGGCGACCGACCGGTTGTTGGTCCCCTCGGCCAGCGATTCAAAACTGGCCTTGAAGTGCGGCCGAATCGTGACGGTCTTGTTCGCCGTGCTGTCGCCGGGATCTCGGGTAAATTCGAGGAAGGCCGAGTCGGTCGAGAGTTCCACGTTTGTCCAAGAGATGATGCCCTCGGACATGGCGATGATGAAATTCTCGTCTTCCCGGATCGGGCTTGCGCTTCCCGAAAGGGCGTCGATCTCGATGATCGAATCTTGTTCAAAGGTGATGTTGCCGGTCGCGAGGATTATGTCGCAATTCGAGGTTGCGTCGTTCGGTTTGTAGAGGTCGACGTACCAAGTGCCGCCGGTTTCCAACGTCACCGCCTGATCGGTGTTCAAGATGCCCAGTCCCCCTTGGCCGCCGACGGCCAATCCGGTTTGATCGACGACGTTTAGATCGGCGCTGGAAATGTGGCCTTCCAAGGCGGCGATTCCCGAAGTCATCGTGATCGTTTCGACCCCGTCGATGTCGCCATAAAGCGAGGCGGTATTGCCGGCGCCGGCGTTGAAGATCAACTCGTCCGCGTCGGCCCCACCATCGATGTTGCCGATGGTGGTGCTTTCGCGAAGTTCGATCGTATCGCCTCCGGCACCCGTCTCGACGTCGCCAACGAGGGTCCCTTGGTTGAGGATCGAATCGGCGCCGTCGCCGGTCTGGATCGCGATTTCCGTTCCGAAGATAGTGCCTTGGTTAACAATGTCGATCGCGCCGGTGGCCGGGCTCCCGTCATCCTGGACCCCATCGATACCGACACGGGTTCCGCCGATCACTGCCCCTTTGAGGTTGACGATCGTCGCGTCCTCTTGCACCCGGATGGCCGACTCGCGGAGCGACCGGTCGAGATTTTTCCCCGGACCATAGATCATCCCGTGGTTGGTTAGCGTGAAGCCGCCGGAGGAGAGGTCGATCCCTTGCCAGACGGTCGCGTCTTTACGGACCAAGACCGAAAGGTTGGTGCCGACCGCGTCGATATAGTCGGTCCCGGCCCAGACCGTGTCGACGTCGCCGGTGATGTCGTAACTCCCGAGACTTGCGCTTGTCGGGTCCCGGTCGAGGCAGATATACGAGGAGGCCGAAGCGACCAAGCGTATATCCAAAGTCGTCGCCGTCTCCCCCCCACCAAGGTCGGCGTTGTAGCCATAAATGATGTATTCCGAAAGCCCTTCAATGTCTCCTTCTTCGCCTCCCCAGTCGTAGGTATAGCCCAACGTCGTCCACGGGTAGGGCACATGGGTCCCCGTGCCGTCGTACGACCAGTCGGCGTTGCTTTGCAACCAGGTTTGATAGGCGGTCCACGCTTCTTCGTCGGTCCGGTTGACGCCGGGACCGATCGTCGGGTCGTTATAAAATTCCCGTGGGAGCGTGTTATAATCGGGCACGGTCGGGATGGTGGTCGCGGAGGTGGTCGTGTTCATGTCCGGATCGCGCGAAGGGCGAAACATGTCCTCGGTCGGCGCGTACAGCTCGACCACGCGATCGTTTTCTTTGAACGACGGCATTCCGAGCAACTGTTTGGTGCGAAGATCCATCTCTTCCGGCGTCGTACCGTTGGCGATATGCCAGTCGTAAAACGACGTCCCCGGGCTGGCCCAGACTTGGGTCCCCGCGCCGAGAGTCGTCGCGCCCGGGACATAGCCGGTGTAGTCGGTGTACACCGTTACGAGCGTGGTCGGCGTGGTCGTCTTGTCGATCGGAACCAGATGGGTCGAGACGTAGTCCGGATCGGCCGGAATTGTCATATCCCCATTCGTGTTGATCCCGTTTTCGCACAGATCGACCGCCGTGAGATATTCGGGGCTGAATGCGCTGGTCGGGTAGGTATGGCTTTGGGCCAGCGCGGCACCGGTAAGGGAAAGGCCACAGGCAACAACGCTCAAAAGCAGGATCAGGGGGCGACGCATGGGTTGCTCCGGTATCATTGATCACACGAGATGTAATGAATGTCCCTTTAAAGACAGATCTTAGGGATGTATCGGTTGATTGGGTGAGAAGGATAAGGGAAAATGGTTTCGGTAGTTTTGCAGGAGGGGTACTGCACCCCCTGTCAATACGGATCTCTTCCGAGTCCCTTGTCTGCGAGGTAGGTTAGCGATAGAAAAGACCTTTTGCGGCAGGAAAACCGCTCATTCTTTTTCAAGGATAAACCAAAGCGATGAATCCAACCAAATTACCTTCGCTTTCCGGGCTCAAAAAACGTCTGGCCCCGTTTGGCCAAGAGCATTTGGTCGCGTTTTGGGAGGAGTTAAACGCCGACCAGAAAATGCGGCTTGCCGGTCAGATTGTAGCGATCGATTTTGACCAGATTGCCGAGCTTTACCAGACGCGTGACCAGGCGACCGATTTCGACGCACTGCTGGAGGAAGCGACCCCGCCGGACGCGTTTCGGCTCGATACAACCAAGAACCGTTTCACTCCCGAAGAAGCGCTCGCCCGAGGCCAACAGGCCCTGGCGGCCGGGCAGTTGGGGGTGATTCTGGTCGCCGGGGGGCAGGGAACCCGACTCGGTTTTCCCCATCCGAAGGGGATGTTTCCGATCGGGCCGATCTCGGGGAAAACGCTCCTACAAATCCATTGCGAAAAAGTGATCGCCCTGGGACGGCAGTACGGCCGGACGGTCCCGCTTTACTTGATGACCAGTCCGGCGACCCATGACGAGACGGTCGCGTTTCTGGAGTCAAACGACCGTTTCGGGATCGCCGAGGAGGATTTGACCGTTTTCTGTCAGGGGACGATGCCGGCGGTCGATCGGGCGACGGGGAAGATCCTTTTGGACGAAAAAGGCAGTTTGGCGCTGAGTCCCGACGGCCACGGCGGGATGCTGGCCGCGTTGAGTCAATCCGGCGCGATGGTCGCGGCCCGGGCCCGGGGTGTCGAGTCGTTGTTCTATTTTCAGGTCGATAACCCGCTGGTCGATATTGGCGACGAGATCTTTTTGGGCTATCACCTGTTGTCCGACTCGGCGTTGTCGAGCGAGGTGGTTGCGAAACGCGATCCGTTGGAAAAGGTGGGCAACATTGTCAAGGTTGGCGATCGGCTTCATGTGGTCGAGTACAGCGATTTGCCCGAGTCGTTCGCGCGACGACGCAATCCGGACGGATCGCTTGAGATCTGGGCCGGGAGCATCGCGGTCCACGTGATGAACCTCGCTTTTCTCGAAGCGATGGTTCAAAAGGCCGATTCGCTTCCGTTCCATATTGCTCAAAAGAAGGTGTCGTACCTCGATCCGACCGGCACGCGTCACGAACCGTCGGAGCCCAACGCGGTCAAGTTCGAGCGGTTCATTTTCGACCTGCTGCCCAGTGCGCCGCGGTCGATTGTTGTCGAGATTGACCCGGCCAAAGGTTTTGCCCCGCTCAAGAATGCCTCCGAGGCCGGGACCGACTGTCCCGAGACGGTCCGCGCGGCGATGTTGGCCGAACAGGCCCGTTGGCTGCGCGAGGCCGGATGCAAGTTGAGTGATTCGGTCGAAGTGGAGATCAGCCCGTTGTTTGCCCGAAACGGTCGTGTCCTGCGGGAAAAGGTCGATCAGATCGGCCCGATTGCCACGTCGTGCGTTTTGGAGTAGTTGTCGGAAGTTCTTTTGACCATCGTTCGAAACCGGCCCCCCGCTTCAAGAGAAAAATCAAGAGACTGAAAAGAGAAAGGATTCGCCCCGTGTTTACCCATCTGCGTCACCTGTTGGAGATGATCCGCTTCAGCCATACGTTGTTCGCGCTGCCGTTTGCGCTGCTGGCGGCCGTGATGGCATGGGTCAGTCTTCCGCCGGGGCAGGGCGGTTTTCAGTGGCGGGAACTGATCGGGATCTTGATCTGCATGGCGACCGCTCGTAGCGCGGCAATGTCGTTCAATCGGTTGGTCGATCGGAAATTCGACCGGCTCAACCCGCGGACCGCTGGGCGTCATCTGTCGACCGGTACGCTGGGGATCGGCAATGTGGTTTTCTTCACCGTGGCCAATTCGGTCGGTTTTGTCGCGGGTACTTGTCTGTTTTTACCGCGGAACCCGTGGCCCCTTTATGCGTCGGTGCCGGTCCTGTTGTTTTTGTTTGCCTACAGTTTGACGAAACGTTTTACCGCGTTTTCCCACTTTTGGCTCGGCGCCTCCTTGATGTTGGCCCCGATGGCCGCCTGGGTTGCGATCCGTGCCGATTTGGCATGGGCGCCGGTCGTGTTGGGCGTGGCCGTTTTGTTTTGGAGCGCCGGGTTCGACATGATCTACTCTTGCCAAGACGTCGAATTCGATCGCAAGGCACGGCTCCACAGTGTCCCGGCCCGACTGGGCGTGAAGGGCGCATTGCGTCTGGCGGCCGGTTGCCACGCGGTCATGTTTGCCTTGCTGGTGGCGCTCGAATGGGTCTTCCCGCAATTTGGTCTGCTCTATCTGACCGGGGTCGGACTGATTGGCCTGCTTTTGCTCTACGAACACGCGATCGTTCGGCCGGACGATCTGTCGCGGGTCAACCGGGCCTTCTTTCACGTCAACGCGGTCGTCGGGATCGGACTGTTGGTTGTCGGGACCGTCGATTTGTTGATCTGAGTTTTTTGCATCGATTTTTTCTGAAAGAGTCCGTCATCTTGTTTGAAGCCGGTCGACTTGCGGAAAAAATTCCCTTCCCGCAGGGCTCGTGAAATCGTCACATTCCATACAGGCGTCCCATTTTCTCCTTGCCCGTTTTTCGTCATCCGAAAATCACGCGCGACTCTACCACGCTTGAGAGAAACTTGAGACTTTCTTGGCATTTCTTGCCTCGGGTCTATTTTCATTGACCTATATTTCCGGCAGGATAAGAGATAGGCCCTTGCGCGGGATGACTCGCCTGGGGGCGGCCGTTTGGGATTGCGCTGGTACGCGATTTCCCAAGCGATTGGCGTTACGGCGCATTGAATAAACAAGAGAGTCGAATTTTTTCGAAACCGGCAATCGAATTGACAAAGGGATTTCCCATGAGAGCGAAAGAAGGTATGGCAATTCAGTCCATCCATTACTGGGCCTTTTTGATGGGGCTAGTGATTCTCATGATCCTGTTTTTGACCGCCAACAGCTTGGGCCAGGTTTGGTCGCCCGAATCGGCCTGTATGAGTTGTGCCGATGGTCAGGAGTACCGGATTGTCTATCAGACCGTGTACGACCAGAAGGAGGTGACCGCCTACCGGATCGAATACGAGACCCAGTACGAAAAGCGGCAGGTCACCCGTTACGAGCCGGTTTGGGAAACCCAAACGCAAACACGCCGTTACACCGTCTCGCGGCCGGTCTGTGAAACCAGCTATCGGGACGAGAACTACACGGTCCAAAAGCCGATTTGGGAAACCCAGTATCGTGACGAAAGCTACGATCGGGTCCGTTACGTCCAGGAGACGTCCGAGCGGGAAGAACGTTGCACCGTTTGGAAAAAAATGGTCGAAACGAGTCAGCGTGAGGAGTGGTACACCGTTCAGCGACCGGTGCGGCAGGTGACTTATCGGCCGGAAAATTACACCGTCATGCGTCCGGTGACCACCTGTTTGACCCAATACGTCGATCGCGGGTGTTACGCCAACGGGATCGTCGAAAAACCACGTCTGTTTAAGTGGCGACTGGGTTGGGAATCGGCCAAAACGGCGGTCGACCCGTGTTCCGGTCAATCGGTGTATCAGCGACCGGGCCTTTATTGGCAAAAGAACTCGCCTCGACTTGAGACGCAAAGGGTCTGGATGCCCAACGTCCAAGCGGTCCAGATACCACAAACGACTTACGTGCCGCAGACGCTCCAGCGTCAGGTCCCGGTCGAAACGGTTACCTATCAGAACGAGCGGGTCTGTCGCAAGGTTCCGATCCAGGTTTGTCGGATGGTCCCGGAAGTCCAAGTTCGCAAGGTGCCTTATACCGTCATGCGGCCGGTTCGCGAGCGGATCGAGCGCAAGGTGCCCGTCCAGGTCTGTCGTTGGGTCTGTGAACAGCGGGTCCGTCGCATCCCGGTGACCAGTTACAAGATGGTTTGCGAACCGCGCGAGGAACAGGTCCCGGTTCGGGTCTGTCGGATGAAGCCGGTGTGCGAGACGGTGACGATCCCCCGTTGCGTCGAAAAACGGGTTCCGGTGACCTATACCTGCACGACGCCGCGAACCGTGGTCTGCCGAATCCCGATCGACCCGTGTGGCAACCCGATTCCGGCTGCCAATGTCCCGACCGTGCGTGCAACGACGCCCAATGAGCCGACCCCCGCTCCGCCGCGAGCCGAGGACCCGGCCGATGTCCAGCCGACGTTACCCTCTGGCGACGCGTCAACCAATTCGGCGCTTCCTTATGAGCCGACCAACGGCGATCGGGCCCAGTAGAAAACGGGTTGAATCGGAAGCGAATTTTCTGCTGTCGCCTCGATTGAAGAAACATTCAAAAAACAAAAGAGCGATTGTCCCGCGTGGGGCAGTCGCTCTTTTTTCGTTTTAGGATAGAGGTGACTCGCGAATCAAACGCGGTCCTTAGGGCAGATCTGCAAGAGGACGCTTTCCGAGTCGGTGCCGTACATCGGGTAGCTTTTGAGCTTGCGAAGGGCCAAGTTTCCGAACAACCCGACGTGACGCGCCTCGCCCCGCTCTTCGACCCATTTGGGGCCCTTGGCCAGCAGCATCCGGTCGAACCGGTTCCAGCACGGTTCAAACCAGGTCAGCAGCTTGCGTAATTTGGCCACGGCTCGGAAGATGACCGTATCGAATCGCTCTCGGGCGACGATTTTTTCGCCCCGCTCGTTACAGACCTCGATCGGCAGGTCCAGGTACTCGACCAGATCGCGCAGCACGGTGGCCCGTTTCCCGACCGATTCGCTCAGCGTGATTTTCAGGTCGGGCCGGATAATTCCCAGAACGATCCCCGGCACGCCGCCGCCGCTGCCGACGTCGAGGATTTTCTCGCCCGGGTTGAGGAACTCGGCAAACGCCAGGCTATCGACCAGATCGCGTCCGACAAACCGGTCGAAATCGGTATGCCGGGTCAGGTTGATTTTTTCGTTCCAGCTCCAAAGCGCCTTGCAATACTGCTCAAGCTGCTTCTGCTGGGCTTCGGGCAGTTCGATTTGATGTTTCGCCAGGGCGTCGGCCAAAGTCATCTCAGGAGCGTTCACGCGGTCGTTCTCTTTCGCTGGGTTTTTTGTTAGAAGGATTGGATCGCAAAAAGTTTCAAGTCGTCCCAATCCCGGTCTGCCAAAGAAACAGACCCCTCTATTTGAATCCCCCCCGAAACGTTCGTCAACCGGGTAAAACCCCCCGCGAGATAAAAAATTTTCCACCTCCATGCTGGAATCCGGCCCACCGATCACTTACAATGGACATCAACTAGCCAATAGCCCCCCCGTCGAACGACGCTGGAGAACCCCGGTGAAAAAGAAACCCGCGCCCAAGAAAAAACCGACCAAAAAGACGGCCAAGAAGGAAACTGTAGCGCGCAAGCGAAGAGTCACCGTCAAGGAACTCGAAGCCAAAGCTAATCAAGGCGATGTCGACGCGATGGTAGATTTGGCGCGGATGTTATTCTGGGGTGCTTTCACAAAAGAAAATAAAGCCAAAGCTCGGAGATTGTGGCAGAAGGCGTCTGAAAAAGGGAATGTAGACGCCGCCTTTAATCTCGGATGCATGTATTACCATGGCGACGGAGTCGAACAAAACAAGGTCGAAGCACGAAATTGGTTCGAGGAAGCTGCTAAGAAGGGGGATGCGAGCGCCCTATGTAATCTTGGGATTATATATGTTAATGGCGAAGGGGTGGAGGTGGACAAGGCTAAAGCACGGAAGTTGTGGGAAAAAGCTGTCAATTTGGGAGATGATTCGTCGGCTTTAAACCTTGGTTTATTTTTCATCGATGTTACTAAGGTGAAGAAGCCTAATTTTGAGAAATCGCGAGCGTATTTTGAAAAGGCGGCACTAAAACACCACGCTGATGCTCAAATTTTCTTTGGTCTGATGTGCGAACATGGCGTTGGCGGGAGAAAAAACTCTAATAAGGCCAAAAAGGTGTTTGGAGAGGTTGATCCTTCTTGTGGAATTCTCCATTTTCTCGAACCCCTTAGAGAAATCGAAGCTTCGAAGAAAGAAGGAAAAGCTTTGGTTTTGATTCTGGCTAAATACCTTTTGGATATCGAAAGACAAACAAAAGTTGAGCTTCAAAAGCTCGATTGGGACAGAACTAAAGGCGAAAAACCAAATTTGCCTGAGAAGATTGCCCATTATTCTTCCTCGGCAATTTTTAATTCAATCCTTCCCGTCGATGAAAATCAAAACGGAAGAGAAGAGAAAGCAAATTGTCTTCGCCTATGCAATATTCGCCATTTCAATGATCCTTCAGAAGGGCAGGCCTTGATAAAGTGTTCGGAGAAAAAGTATTCAGAGAAAAAGAGTGATAGCGACAAGTGGGTATTGCACCATTTTTTCCCCAGCCCTTTGGATAATAGTCGATCGCTTGATTTTGAGGACATGGTTTACTGCGTCTCTTTTACCAAGGAGGCCGATCAACTGACCCTTTGGCGTTCTTATGGACATGACGCGAAAGGGGCTTGTATTGAAATTCCGGTGGAGGGGGTGTTTGATATTCCCGAAACCTGGGAGGATTACGGTATTTCAGGGCGTGACTTAGTTGGTTATGAGGAAGAAAAAATTAGCGTGGGTGATCGATTGTCCAGGCAGCAAGAGACACAAGAAAAGAACGAGCCGAAATGGCAGCGTAGTCGCCCCGTTTCCAGGACATTGCAGCGAGTTTACTACAAAGACAATGATAAAGAGACAATTCTCGAACCGATCAATGAAACCTTGGGAAAGATACTGGATATTCGAAACGAACTTGCGGATGAGAAAAACGACAACGAAAAGTTGGTGAACCGGTGTGTTCAGAATGCGTTGATTGATGTCTTGTTTCTGTTCAAGGATGAGCAGTACAAGTCGGAGGAAGAGTATCGGGTTATCGATATCCGCTGTATCGGCGATGAAAAGGTTCAGCTGACGCCGGAAGAGGATGAGAAGGGACGTCGGCGACTGTTTCTGCTGTCCGATCCGATCTTGTTTGAGAAGGAAGGTTTTCGGATTATCCTCGGCCCGCGGATGGAATGTCCTCATGATAAACGGTTGGAAATCGAATACCGGTTACAGAAAAACGGATTTAAAGATAACGTCAAAGTTCAACTCTCCGAGATCCCGTATCAGTAGAAAACCAAACGGGCTTTGGGGGTGGGTGATACGACCGAGTCAATAAAAAAAGAGGGGCCGCGCTTCGGGGTGCTGCGGTCCCTCTTTTTTTTGTTTTAGATTATTCGCTTCGCGTTTAGCCGAGCAGGCCGGTTGCTGCGAAGTAGACGATCGTGCCGATGGCGATCGGGATGCCGTAGGGCAGGAGCATCATCGACGGCTTGCGATCCGCTGCGATCTCGGAGAGGGTTTCCGGATTGCGGATTACCATGATCTCCGACGCGATCATCTTGAACTGGGCCGCGTGCTTCCCGGCTTTGCGGGCGCAAAGGACCATCCCGACTGCAATCACGCCGCCGATGACGGCCGAGAAGCAGAAGGAGAAAAACGTGACCGAGCCCCAAACCCAAGCGCCGATGCCTGCCATCAATTTGACGTCGCCGGCGCCCATGCCGCCGATCGCGTAGGCGGGCAACAGAAGGCCAAGGCCGACCGCCGTTCCGATCAGGCTCGAACCGAGACCCGTCCAGCCGAATAGCATGGCACTGAAAAACCAACCGCCGATGATCATCGGGAATGTGATCCAGTTGGGCACCTTCAGTTTCAGCCCGTCAATGACCGCGGCGAGAATTAAAACGAGGCTGACAAACCAACAAACGATCGGCATCGCGGCCATCGGACTGGTAGCGGTGATCGATTCCAACATGACTCGGGGACTCCTTGTTTTATGGTTTTTCGCAAGAGGCAATCGGTGATGGTCAAACGGTGGCTCGGCAAAAAGGACAATGGCTCTAGCCGCTCGACTACCGCAAGTGTATGTCAAAATCAGGCCCCATGTCGGGAAAAAAAGGAGTCCTTTTCAGGTCTTTTCCTCTTCCACAAATCTCTGCGAAAAGAACTGTCCAGTCAGAGTTTCTCTTGGCGAGTACGGGCCGTTTTGGGGGGAGATATATCCCGGATAATCGATATAGAGCGGCGTTTTTTTCCGAAGGGCACAAGATAGGACCCGACGCGCGCAACTATCTAGGTGTTACGCAAGAGAATCGGCAAGATCGACTTCGGGGTTTGTCAATCGATGATGAGCAGGCGAGAAAAAAGTCGCCAGTCGCCCTACAATAGAACAAGTCGCTATTCCTCGCAACAAGCAGGAGAGGAGACGTTCCATTTTTCGAGGGGCCGGAACTTGAGAGTCGAGGCAGTCTGGGTACGAAGTTCCCAGGCGGGAACAGTTTTTTCAGCGCGCAACAAGGAAGAGGAGAGACGTTCCATTTTTCGAGGGGCCGGAACTTGAGGGCCGAGGTAGTCTGGGTACGAAGTTCCCAGGCGGGAACAGTTTTTTCAGCGCGCAACAAGAAAAAACCCCCGATGCGCGGGGCATCGGGGGTGACTTTCAATCTCGCCCGGGGTTGAATCGTGTGGGTACACGGTCAAACCGGTGTCAGGCAAGATGGCCAATTAGGTACCGGCGGTGGAAGCGCCAGCAGCATCCAGTTTATCCTTGACGTTCGTGAACGTGTCGTTCACGTAGGTACCCAACTGCGTGATAGCAGCCAAGCAAACCACGATGATCAAGGCCAACATGACGGCGTATTCAACTGCCGTGGGGCCATCTTCCGAAACGAGGAACCGTTGCACCTTCTGAGCGAGCTTAAACATGAGGAATCCTCCTTTTAACGACGAGCCAGTCGTTTGAAAAATCAATTTTTTCCAGGATGGCTACGCCGAAAGATTGGTTGGAACCGAGTAAACCTATATCGTTCGTTCGAAAACGAAGACGGCCTGGTCGATTTACTCGCCTCCCGACAAAAGATTGAAAGAAAAGCAGTTACTCCTAATACCAAGGAGAACCAAAAAATTCAGGCCGCCGAACGATACCGGCTCGAACCAAACGATCAAACCGGAATCAGTAGGGAAGCTTTGGAGTGAGTGCCCGCAAGCAACTACGGCACCCACTTGTGGCCTCCGTAATAAAAGATAGGTCGAGTAAACCGGTTGTCAAATTCAGAGCTTGAGAAAAAATAAAATAAAGCCGGTTTTTTCTGTTTTTGGGGCTTCCGGGCCTAAAATCGATTGACCTTGGTCGTCCAGGGGCGATCGAGTATGCTTTTGACTAGGGTGGTCCGCCATTTTTCGCCTGTGACCGAGCGTGAATTTTGTTGAAGCCCGGAAGCAACGAGACTGACCCGAAATTTTTTCATGCGATTTTTCCACGGAGTAAAAAACCTACCATGGGTAAACGATTTAGCCGATTTTTTTGTAGAGCGATTTTAGGGGCCGCCTTGTCATGCTTGGTGGCAATTTCCGCCATGATGGTTCCCGCCCAGGCTGCCGACCAACCTTCCGAGAAAGCAATGATGGACTCGACGCATCCCGACTATATCCGAATGGAAAAGCTTCCCGGCCAGATTACCCGGGCCACGTTGAAAAACGGGCTGACCGTCTTGGTCCAGGAAAATCATGTCGCTCCCGTGGCGACGGTCCGCTGTTATGTCAGGAACACGGGCGGCGTTTTCGAAGGGCCGTGGCTGGGCATGGGGCTGAGTCACCTTTGTGAACATCTCGTGGCAGGCGGTTCGACCAAGAATCGGACGGAGAAGGAGATCGAAAAGATCGTCGACTCGTTCGGCGGAGCGAGTAACGCCTACACCTCTTCGGCACAGACGGCCTACTTTATCGATTGTCCCGCGAAGCACGTCATGACGTGTATCGATCTGATTGCCGATCAGATGCAATTCGTGATCATTCCCGAGGAAGAGTATGCTCGGGAAAAAGAGGTGGTCCAACGCGAACTGGCCGACGGCGAAGTGAATCGACGACGGGTTATCTGGAAGATGCTCGGCGAAACGGTCTATCCCGATCACCCGGCCAAGACCCCGACGATCGGTTACCTCGACGTTCTGAAAACGGCCACGCGCGAAGACTGCTTGGCGTTTTATAAAGAACGGTACATCCCGAATAACCAGATCTTCGTCGTCGTGGGCGATGTCGAAACCGACACGATTCTCGATCGGATTGCCAAGGCTTTTGCCGAGACGCCGCGCGGTCGAGAAACCTATATCGCGATGGAAGCAAAAAAGCCCCAGATTTCACCGCGCGAATCGATTCGCGAGATGGACGGGAAGACGTACGATCTGGCCTTGGCCTGGCCGACGGCCGAGCTGTCGCACCCTGACCTGTTTGCCCTGGACGTGGCGGCCTATATCTTGGGCGAAGGGGAAAGTTCCCGTTTGGTTCGAAAGCTTAAATACGAGAAACCGCTGGTCCTCTCGGTCAATACGGCCAGCTACACGCCCAGTTATGTGAAGGGATATTTCACCGTTTTTGCCGCCACCGAGGCCGATACTTGGCAAGAGGCGTCCGACGAAATCCTTCGGGAGGTCTATCGGCTTCGGGACGAGCTGGTCTCGCCGGCCGAGTTGGAAAAGGCGAAAAAACAAAAGGCGGCCGAACTGATTTTCGGTCAACAAACGGTCCAGCAGGCGGCCGGAAGCCTGGGGCAAAGTGTCCTGAGCACCGACGATCCGCTTTTCGATGTGAAGTATGCCGAAAACATCCAGAAGGTGACCGCCGAACAGGTCCGCGACGTAGCCCGGCGTTATTTCTCGCCTCAGCGGCTTAATCGGGTCATGATCACGCCGCCGGGTGGCGGTCCGAAGGCGGCCGATCTGGCCAAAAATGGAGAAGCGGGCGAGATTTACCCGGTCCGTTTGCCCAACGGGGTTCGCGTGCTGATCAAGCGGCATTCGCATCTGCCGTTGGTCAACATCCAAGCGTTTGTTCTGGGCGGCTCGTTGATCGACACGCCGGAAACGGCCGGACGCGCGGGTCTGGTCGGCGCGATGTTGGACAAGGGGACGACTGAATACACGGCCCGGCAGATCGCCGATTATTTCGATTCGATCGGCGGTTCGTTCCGCACGTCGGCCGGACGGAACACCCTGTTTGCCAGCGCGACCGTCTTGAAGGATGATTATCAAAAATCGTTGGCCCTGTTGGCCGATTGTTTCACCCGACCGACTTTCCCGGCCGAAGAGTATCAGAAAGTCAAACGGCTGGCCCTCGGCGCGATTGCCCGTCGGGCCGACAGCTCGCGTGAACAAATCTTGGAACTCTTCTACGACCAGTTGCCGGCGACGACGCCTTACCATCTGTTGCAGGGTGGAAAGGAAGAGACGGTCAGCCGCCTGACCGTCGACGACTTGAAAGCGTTTCATCAAGAGAATTTCATCGCCGAACGGATGATCGTGACCGTCTTCGGCGACGTCGATCCGGACGAAGCGGTTGAATTGGTCAAGAAGAAGTTCGGCCAAGTGCCCTCGAATCCGTCGGCCCCGGCGGTCGAGTTCAACCGGCCCAACGCGCTGGCCGAGACGGTCGTCCGCCACAAAAAGATCGAAAAACCGACGGCGATGGTCATGTTCGGTTTTCCCGAAGTGAGTATTCTCGACAAACAGGACTACGCCGCCTTGACCGTGTTGGATGCGATCATGTCCGGTTATAGTTATCCCGGCGGTTGGTTGCATACGGAACTACGCGGCGAGGGGCTGGTTTACTGGGTCCACGCCTTCCAGGTGACCGGCCCGGCACCGGGTTACTTCTCGATACTCGCGCAGACTCAGCCGGAAATGCTCGACGAGGTGATCGTTCGGATTAAAAAGAACCTCGAGCGGGCCAAGAAGGGTGAAATTACCGAGGAAGAGTTCAATGCGGCGATCGAGATGATCCTTTCGCTGCACGCCCAGGAGAATACGACGATCGGCGGTCAATCGCGACAGGCGGCGCTCGACGATCTTTACGGGTTGGGTTACAACTACGACAAGTCGTTTGACGAACGGATCAAGGCCGTGACGTTGGCCGACGTGGTCGAAGTGGCCAAGAAGTATTTAGGCAAGCATGTGCTGGTGAGCATTTCGCCCAACGGGGAAGAAGCGAAATAGAAACGACAGGGGCGAGGCGTGATTTTACGGTAATCGCGCCTCGCCCTTTTTCTTTTTCTTGCGCCAACGCTACTTCTTTCTTGCGCCAATGCTATTTCGACGCCCGGCGAATGTCGATGGACAGGTCGACTTCGATCGAATCGTCGATTTCAAGAGTCTTGGCATCGGAGTTTTTGTCGGTACGGACGAAGTCGCGGATGCGCATGTTATGTACTGACAGGGTCACCGGGATCAACGGCAGGTTGTTGCCGGGCCGCTTGGCCACCTCGACGTCCTCGATCAGAACGTTTTCGATGTTGCCACCGCCCTTGGGAAAACGCCAGCGATGCAGGTTCAGGCAGTTGTAGCGACAGCCGCCGCGGATCTTGCGGATCGTGATATCGCGGATCTCCGCGGTGTTGCTCAGCATTCGGATGAACGTGTAGGCGTCGGCCGCCGAGATGTTTTCTACCAAAAGGTTGCGGATCGGGCCCAGCTTCATCCCCCGATTGAAGTGTCGCGTCACGTCGTCGTCGGCGTTCAACGCGATCATGTCGTCGTTGGGGACCCCGGGACGTTTCGCGCTGATGTTGCGAATCACCCCGTTCTCGCTGAAACCGCCCACGTGAACCCCGTCCTGATTGGGACGGATGACCGTATGGTCTAAAAGGATGTTCTCGATGAGGAAACGGTTGACCTCACCGACGCGGATCGCGAACGCCTCGGTGTTGCGTACGGTCAAGTTGGAAATCGTAAGATCGTCGACCTTCATGAAACTGATGCCCACACCGCCGTAACTGTCGGGGGCGAATTCCTCGCCGCGTGGGTTTTTGGCACAGTTTCCGTCCCAGAGGCCGCCTTCGACGGTGATGTTCTCGTTCCCCTGGTCGAGATCGCGATTGCAGATCAGAAAGCAGTCTCCTCCCGCCTCTGCCGCCGCGCCGTCGCCAAGGCGGATGACCGCTTTGGAGTCCAGGCTCAACGTGGTATTCGAGCCGATCCGCAATGTCCGTCGGATAAGATAAGTCCCCTCGGGAACTCGGATCATGTGATGTCCGCTGTCGAGCGCCTTTTGCAATGCGGCCGTGTCGTCGGTTTGGCCGTCGCCGGTCGCGCCGAACTGGCTTACCTCAATCGCGGAATCGGCGGTCTGAGTCGAGGCGTTCGACGCCCGTTTTGAGTGAGGGGCAAACGACTCGGCCTGGACCGATTCGACGAGAAAACCGTTCGGGTCGGTCCCTTTGGCCGTCGACTGGAAATGAACGTAGCTGAGCCCGTTTTGACTCGGGTTCAGAAGGGGAATCGGTTTCTTGTACGGTTTCCCGTCAATCGACAGGCGTCCGGCTTTTTGGTTCAGTTCGTCCCACTCGAAGACAATTTTCTGCCAGGCGCCGGGCGTCAGTACCGGTTCTTTACTAAAACCGTTGCCGTCCCCGGTGTCGAGTCGCCCTTCGGCGTCGAACTTCACGGCAAACATCGCGTAGTCACGCACGAACGGATCGGTCGGATTGATCCACCGGTCGAGAAGGCAGATCTGTCCGCCCTTGCCGCCGAGGACCGGACGAATCCGGGTCGTGAATCGACCTCGGGTTGCGGACGGGAAATTCCAGACCGCCCCGTCGCGATCGAAGACCAAGCGGGGATCGGGCCGTCGGGTCAGCCGGAGCACTTTTTTCTCGGGGTGGTCCGGGTGTTCGACCAGTTTCGCCCCGGTCGTCCGGTTGTAGGCACAGTGACCTCGAATTTCTTTGAAGAATTGAAAAACCGACCAATCGTCCAGTCCGTTTTCAAACCGGTTTTGCCGCGTCGTTTCATTAATCCAATCGGGGTCGAAGATCAATAGCCGTCGCACTTCGGGGTGTTGTCCGAGCGACAAAAGGACCTTGCCGCCCGGCAGCTCCAGGGCTTGCGATTGATGAACGCTCCAATCGCCATTGGCCCGATCGGCGTAATCGGCGTCGTTGCGAGCCGGATTCAGAAGGATCTCTCGAAAGCCGAGCCAGGTTTTTCCGTTGTCTTCGGAAATCGCCACGTGCGAGGCGTCTCGATTGGTGAAAACGTCTTCCCATGTTCCGTCTTTGGCGGTTTGGTGAATCGGGGCGTTGGTCCGATCGATTTCAGGCAGCGGGGTCGTGTTGCACCAGAAAAAAATCAACCGCCCGTCGGAAAGTCGAAAGAAGGTCGGCATGGTCAGGGTGCCGAAGAACCGCGACGGTCGCCATGCGGACCATGTCTGGCCGTCGTCGGTCGAAAAACATTCCTGATGGCGGTCCTGGGAGCTTCTCGCGATCATCCAAAGTCGTCCGTCGGGCAGTTGTGCAACGGTCGCTTCGCAACACCGATTTTCCCATCGGGGCTGGCCATGCGGCGGTTTGACCTCGAAGTGTGGGCCGAATGGCAGTATCGTTTTTTCCCATGTCTGTCCATCGTCGTCGGAGCGAAAGACGGCAACACGGTAGGGCCGTTTTCTTGTCTGAGTGACGAAAAGAATCCGATCCCGCGATTTCAGGAAAATCGGGGGCCGAACCATGTGAAATTGTTCGTCGTCAATCTTGATTTTCTTAAACGGCGAATCGGGGCTGCCGGAAACTCGCGCGGTGAATGTCCCCTCTTTGGAAGTCCATAAGCGGAGCCACGTGCCGGTTTTCGGGTTTTGGCCCAGCGCTTTGTTGTAATGCGACACTTGGTAAGAAGGGTCTTTTTTATCATGGCTTCGGGTTTCCCAGGTCAGGCCATGGTCGCGGCTGAAGAGATAATCTTCTTGGCCGCAATGACGGATTTCGCCGTCGGGCAACTGGACCAACCCGTTGAAGGCTTCGACGGGCGGAACTCCCACAACGACCGGTTCGTAAATCGACTCGAGGCTTTTGCTTTTGGGAACCGATTTCGACGGCGAATCGGCCGCTTGCAGGATCGAAACCGACAGTAAGACGAGAACCGAACCGAGGAAATATTTTTGCAGTGGTGACATGGGAGCGATCTCTTCGCTTTTTGGTTGGAGGGAGAAAAAAGGTTTCCGTGGGGAGCGAAAGCGTTTCGCAGAAAAAAACCCACGAAGACAAGGCGTCCCGTGGGCTTTCGTGTTTTTCTGAAACAGGGCTTTTTTCCTGTAGAAAAGGGGGAAAGATGCCCTAGCCGTCCGGTTGGGGAAAACTTACTTTTCCTCTTGGTGGAACGTTTCGTGGCACGCTTCGCAGCTGAGCTTCATCGCTTCGACCGCCTTGAGGCACGCCTTGCTGTCGCCGTCGTGGATCGTCTTGTTGACGGCGGCCGCTTTTTCGCGGAAATCGCCACACGCGGCGTACCACTTGTCCGCTTCGCCCGGCTTGTCGGTTTCGTCGGCGTTGTACATCGACGCCTGACCGATCGCCGCGAGAACGGCCGTGTAACCGGCGAACTGTTCGGCCTTCTTCTTGAATCGCTTTTCCTTCTTGATGTGGCTGCTGCGGATCTTGGCGCTGATCAGCGGAACGGCCGCCATCAGGTTTTTGAGCGACGCGGCCTTTTCCCACTTCGCCGGGGGGCAATCCTTCGCGTCGACTGCCGCGACCAGTTGGTCACAGGCCTTTTTCGCCGCGGCGTAATCCTTGGCGTCGGCCAGAGCTTGCGAAGCCTTGAGAATTGCCGAAGCGGCCGGTTTGTAGCAATTATCCTGATCGTCGACGCCGAGGGTCATCGCCAAGACGCTCACGACGCTGGCCGAACGGGCCACTTTGTCTTGATTGTCTTCGAATTCGGATTCGGTTTTGACCAGATCGCAAAGATCTTCGACATACGATTTCATTTGGCAGGTAAGATCGCCGTTCGGGGCGAACGTCGAAACCTTCGGCGCTTCGGGCACGGCGGCCAGGGCCGAAGAGGCCAAAAGAACGATTACCGAAAACAAACCAGCGCCGGTGGTCCAGCTCTTCATCTGCAAACTCCTTAACTCAAGGGGTGAAAGACTTCAAATGGCATTCTTTGAATGGGCATCACTGGTCATTGGCTTGGTGTCTCCCGCTAACGAATTCGTGTTAGACGAAACCAAGACTCGTGATGCCGTGGTCAATTGTGAAAGGTTTAAAAAAACAGAAAGGGTGAAATTGAGCGAATTTTCGGGGAAGGCAGCCGTTTATCATGCCCGGCTCTACGGTAGAAGAGCCGATTTTGGTCGATCCCACCGTACGGTTTCTTCACGGGAGGTGATCCACACTGCCGTAAGAAAAAACATTTTCTAAGGAAGGACGGTCTTTACCGTTGAAGGAAGGGAAGGCCCAAAAAAACATCGATTCCGGTTTGAGGCGGCGTGCCGTCCCCGCAGCCGAAAAAACTGCCTATATTTTATCATGCCTTATTGTGTACGAATGTCAATCTCCCCCCGTTCAAAAAAGACGCAGTTCAGAAGGCAAAATACAAAAAAAGGCTGGAACCGACCGCTTCGGGAAACTCACCCCTCTGTGGAGGTGTCCTTGTCAGGGCAGGCAAGAATCGATATCTTATTTTCTATGGCTAAAGCAACTTATAAAGACGCTGGTGTCAACCTCGACATCTACCGCGAAGCAATGGCCCGCTTGCCGGGAATGATTCGTCGTACCCATACGCCGCGAGTCCGTAAACTCGACGGGGGGTTCGCCGGGCTTTTTCAACTCGATTTTCGTAACTCGCTCTTTGCTCGAAATTACGAAGAGCCGGTCCTGGTCGCCTGTACCGACGGGGTGGGAACGAAGCTGAAGGTCGCCGGTTTGACCGGGGTGCATAATACGGTCGGCATCGACCTGGTGGCGATGAGCGTCAACGACGCGATCTGCTGCGGCGCCGAACCGCTGTTCTTCCTTGACTACGTGGCGATGCCCAAAGATGATCCGGCCCTTTTGGAGCAGATTATCGACGGGGTTACGACCGGTTGCCTTCAGGGCGATTGTGCCTTGTTGGGCGGCGAAACGGCGATTATGCCCGACCTGTATGCCGAAGGGGACTACGACCTGGCCGGTTTTTGCGTCGGGGTGGTCGAACGCAAGGGACTGATCGACGGCCACGCGATCGCGCCGGGCGATACGATCCTTGGCATCGGGTCCAGCGGGTTCCACTCCAACGGTTACAGTCTGGTTCGCAAGGTGGTTTTCGACATCGCCGGACTTTCGATAGACGACCCGGTCGAGGAGCTTGGGAAAACGGTCGGCGAGGCCCTGTTGGAGCCGACCCGGATCTACGCCCAACCGGTGCGGCGGATCTTGCAGCACTATAAGATTAAAAATGTTGTCCACGGGATCGCCCACATCACCGGCGGCGGGTTGCACGAGAATCTCGAGCGGATCTTGCCCGAGGGGGTGACCTGTCTGATCCAGCGTGACAGTTGGACCGTTCCGCCGGTTTTCAAGTGGGTCCAGCGTCTGGGCGAAATCGAGCAGAATGAGATGGACCAGGTTTTCAATATGGGGCTCGGTTTGGCCCTGGTCGTCAGCCCGTACTACGCCGAGAGTATCCGACAGCAGCTCGTGAAGATGGGGCTGGAGAGTTGGACGATCGGCCGTGTGGAAGAGGGCACGCGTTCGGTCTGCTGGGAAGAGTAAAAAATAATCGGATCAAGAAAACGAAAGAGGAACGGGATTACTACCAAATCTCGTTCCTCTTTTTTTGTCGTTTTTTACTGAATCGCAGGAATCGGCAATCGTTCTCCTTCGAGTTGACGCCGTTGTTCTTCCGGCCGGTTGACGCCGTAGAACGTTGCGTTGAGGTCGATCCACGTGCCCAACCGTCGCATCTCTTCGGTGGACAGTTTGACGTCGTGGTGTCCCTCTTGCAAAAGCTTGATTAGACGGCTTCCCCGGGCGCCATTTTTTCCGCCGGGCGTGGTGATTTCGATCCGATTACGGGCTCGGAATCGGGGAATGAGAAAGTCGGCCGGATTCATCGAATTGGGTTTGCTCTCCGGTGACGCGGTTTTTGTGCATAAGGCGACATACGATTCGGAAAAATCGCCGCTACGTCTCCAGGGGCCGTTGAAGCGACGCTTAACGCCGGTGAGGATGAGGTTCCCTTCCGGTTTCTCTTGGCAGTGGCAGCAGACGCAATGGCGGTTGAGGACCGGTTGGACCACCTCGACATAGGACCAGGCGCGGCCACCCAGGTCGCCCGGATCGATCTCCGACGGGCGTCGGTTCAGGGCCATGATGTCGTGCGGCGGTCGCTGCGGGGTGGTCATCCGGCTTTCGTGACAGCCGACGCACGAGACCCGCTCACCCGGCTGCAGGTAGGTGATCGTCCGCATCGTCTGATAGGCTAACCCGTTTTCATCCAGTGCCTGGAACAGAAGCGGTTTTCCCGCCGGGGCCCAAAACCGGGCCGAGCCGTCCGCTTCGACCGGCACGGTGCCGAGGATCGCACGGGTGTTTTCCTCAAAGGCCACCCCGACGGCCGGTTTGTCGGCAAACGGTGTGGTTTTCGGGAGGATCTGGACGATCCGCAACTTTTTAATCGTTCCCCGCTCGCAATCCCCCAGACCTTGGTAGATGTCGGCCAGGATCATTTCGCCGCGATTCTTTCCGTCGTCTTGGCGATGGTCGACCAGGATCGGCGGCATCGGACGCGCTCGAAGCGGGCACGGATTTTCGCTGCCGATCGTCGGGTCGCGGTAGATCAGTTCCCGGTTGCCGAAGGCGTCGAACAGATAAAGTCCCAAAGCGTTATACTTGTTGGCACCCGGTTCCCAGACCAGCGGAAACGGGCTATAGCCGACCAAGAAGTACTGTTCGGACAACGGCCAGGGGGAGGTGTAGTACTCGCGGATGTCGTGGCTTTCGGCCTCGGGGAACGGGATTTCCGGCGTGAGTCGTGTGATCGCCGCCTGGCTGTTATCGTGGACCGACGGGTCGACGATCGCGAGCGAACCGGCGGTGATCGAGTGGTGGGCCGAGGCGATGAAGACGATCTTGTTGCTGCCGGGAATCGGTTGCAACTGGAACGTACAGTGCGGAGTCAGGCTCGCGTTGCCCCAAATGGCGATCGGGTTGGTCCCGTCCGGGCGACTGGCCCAAAGGTTCTGGTGCGTTACCGCGTCGCGGTCGATATAGTCCCAGCGGCTGTACAAAATGTGTCCCGTGTTCGAAACGGTCGGGAACCATTCGTTCGTGTCGTGGACCGACAGGGTTCGAAGATGGCTGCCGTCGGTCTCGACCCGGTGCAGGGTGTAGACGCTCCACCGTTTGCCGAAACCGGTACCGAAACATCGGGCGTAGCCGCGGCGTCGGGTTGAAGAGAAAGCCAGTCCACCGTCGGGCAGATAGGTCGGCATCAGGTCGTCGTACGGTCCCGAGGTGATTTGCCGCAGCCCCGTTCCGTCGACGTTGATTTCAAAGAGGTGGTAGTATCGTTCGTCCGGGTCGTCGAGCGAGACCTGGTTTTCGTTGAGCGGTCCGTCTTCACATTCGACGTAGGAAAAGACGATTTTTTTGCCGTCGTAAGAAAGCCGCGGTTCGAGGACGTTCCCTTTGTCGAGCTTGCCGTCGAGGAGGTCGTGACACTCCAGCGAATGGCCGGGCCGATCGAGAACAAAGATCCCTCCGCCCGGTCGGGCTCGCCAGCCGAAATATTGCATGACCAAGTGGCTGTAGGACGAAGGGACCCGCTTGGTAAAGAGCATCGGGCCAAAGTCGGTCAGCGGATTAGACAACGCGATATGCCGTTTGAGCAACCGGATCTGCCGATAAAGCGTCTCTCGTTGGGCAAAGGCAAGATTGGGCGTCTCGGCCTGTTTGGCAAGTTGGTTCCACAACTGGGCCTCGGCTTTTAAAAAGGTCTCGCCATGTTCCTCACGAAGGGCGGTCAGTAATTTGGTTCCCCGTTCCAGATGCGATTGGATAGCCTTGCCATAGGCAGCATCGCCCTGGGCAAGACGATCTTCTTGCTGCCACTCCTGTTGAAGCAAGGCCCAGAAGTCCGCGGTCGGCGGCTCCCATGTGGGGATCGCTTTGGCTAATTCCGAAAACTGCCGACGAAACGTCTCGGCGAAGGGGGCTTCCGATTTTTGTTGCTCGGCCAAAGCACGGACCCCGTCGAGCCAAGTCCCCTCATACGTGGTTGAAACGACCGAGGGCAAGTCGTCCGAAGCGGCGGGCGCGATTGATTGCCGGGTTTGCCCGTCGCGAGGGACCAGTTGCAAGTGGATCAGGTTATGGGCCCCGCGCGTGAGGCGAAGACGCCAGTCGGACGTTTCGGTCAGGGTGACGATCTTTCCTTGTTGGCCGTTGGAGGTGGCAAGCAAGAATGCCGTGGTATCGCTTTTGCCGTGGGGCAACGTTTGATTGGGTTCCAGCGTGCCCGATCGCATCGAGAGATCCGATTCGAACTGATAGACTTGAAAAGTCGGGGCGTCCAACTTCTCGTTCGCGATCATTTCGAATGACCAAGGGCTGTGGAAGTACTCGTGTTTGACGTATTGTTCAGAGGCCCGGAACTGCTTTTTCTCGCCGTCGAGATATCCAATCGTCGGGTTCCAATGGGTCGTGTCGAACGAGATGGAACCCCGTTTGTGGATTACAAAGCGGATCGTATCTCCCTTTTGGACCGTTCGTGTCAAGTTCGGCTCGGTTCCGGTGGCGTCAGTCCCGTCGATTTCGGCCCGCCAGACACACTGGCCGTTATGCAATACCAGCGCGATCACGCCGTCGTTCCCTTTTTGGTTGGTCGTGTCGAGTTTATAAACCCGCCCCGTCACCGAGAGCGTTCCTTTTCGCGGACAGGTAAACCGGCGTACGCTGGCTGTCTTGTTGCCCGAATGCTGCCAGTTTTTGCCGACACGCGTCCAATCAGGGCCGGTCCAAAAAGTCGAGTCGTACCACTTTTCATTTCGGAAATGAAGCTTTTGAAAGCCGGAGATTTTGGAGAAATCGCCCGACAAAGAGAACGTGCCAATCTCGACGGCACCCCCGTTTTCGTCGGCCTTGTCAAAGGTTGGCGAGGTCGTGCCACTTGCCGTTGGCGACTCGGCCGCACGCAACCCTACGGGGATCAAGAAAATCAAAATCGCAATTCCCCAAAAGGGGGCCGAAAATCCTTGGCGAGTCATCTCTATTTCTCTTTCGTCTTTGGATTTGATGGCAAAGCCGCGGGTTAATTCTTTTCGGTCCCAAGCGTCTATCGAGAAACTCGAGAAGGCCGAAAGAAAAATTATTACGGCGGCTTCAGGAAGGAAAAGGGAGGAAAGGCCACACGGGCCACTGAGTTCGATTATAATCCCATTGATCGCCCAATTCAAGGAAAGCTTCCGCCGAAGGAGGGGGCGAAGCGTGGTTACGAAAAAAGCCTCTTTTCCCACAAGGAGAGAAGAGGCTTTTTGGCAACACGTATTTTGAGCTTAAGCGAGCTTCGACTTCCGACGCCGAAGGCCGTAGAGGCCAAAAAGCATCGAGCCGATCAACAAGCAAAAAGTACTCGGTTCGGGGACGAGTGGACAAGCCCGTTTTTGCCATTCGCTTAAGAGAATTTCGAAATCTTCCTCGTTGACCTTTCCGTCGCCGTTGAAGTCTCCCTGTTCCCAAGTGGCATTTTCGGAACGCCAATTATCCATGAAATAGGCGAAGTCTTTCGCATTGACAATGTCGTCATGGTTGATGTCGCAAACCAAAATGACCGGTTCACAAACACCATCGACGTTCGTGGGGGCGGGGGTAAGAGAGGTGGCGGATAAATTTGGCACCAATTGCCGGGCAAGCTTTCGGGCTTGGTCCGCTTCCACTTCCCGAGAAATTTTTCCGCATTGCGAAACGTCAACGACTCTGAGTGGTTTGACCGGAACAGGAGACGTGTCCTTTTGTTCCAGCTCTTCCAAGTTGACGAAGTTGTTGTTTTTGTTGAGGTGGCGCTGGAGCGCTGCCGTCATTTCCTGATCGGCAACGACATTTTTCCAACAAGATTTTTGATTCGTCGCTGACGTTTTGGAATCGGTGAGCGAGTCAAAATCGGTGTCGGTACACAATACCAACTCACCCGAAATAAACAGATCGGCCGACGCGGCAGTGACAAGCGAAGCAAAAGCTAGACAGACCAAAACAAATAATTTTCGATACATTTTTCAACTCCCAACTCCGAATCCTTTTTTGTTTTGTCCATTTTTTTCTGAATTGAGAAGATCAGGAAAAAATAAAGCCGCAAGATTCTCGAGGCTTTTATGGATTTGGTGTGATAGCTCTAGGACGCTTAGTCTGACTAAAAGCTAAATTCCATCAAAAGGGGTCGGATGGTTACCTCTGCTCTTTCCACCCTCACTCTAACAATTAGTGCGGTGGGAGTCCAGTGTTTTGCAATATTGGGAGATCTTTTTTTATTATAGCGTCTGTTAGGGGGGGAAATGTAAAAAACGCCCCCCGACCGAGGTGTCGAGAGACGCTTTTTTTATTCAAAAGGGGGGGGCTAAGCGGCGTTTGTTGGATCGGCGTCGGTAACCAATTCTACGGCCGCTATTCTGACCAATCTTCGGGGACGAAAAGAATTCGACCGCAGGAACGGCAAAGTTGCGGTTTGGCGTCGCCGAGCATAATCAGGTTGATCTGGTTGAGCGGGATTTTTTGGTGGCACCCGCCACAGAATTCCCCTTGGACCGGCGCCAGTGTGTCGCCCTGTTTGGTGGCGACGATGCGACGATAGGTTTCCTGGAATTCGGGCGACAGGCTTTTTTCCGCAGTGTTGAGTTCCGTTTCGATACGATCGATCTCTTTTTGAATCTGCGGTTCTTCGTTTTTCAGCTCGGTTTCGGCTTTTTGTCGGTCTGCTTCGACCTCTTCCGACTTGGCATGAGATTCTTTGGTTTTGGTATCGTAGTCGTCGATTTTTTCCATTCCCTCAAGGATCTCGTCGGCCAGGACGCTATTGGCCATTTCCGTGGCGGCGATCTGTTCTTTGAGGTTTTGATATTCGACGTTGCTCGAAGCGCCGTTGAGTTGGACCTGGAGTTTTTTTATCCGTCCTTCGCCGTCTTGAAGACGAACTTGCTTGGTGTCCGAAACGACCAGAGCCTTTTTTCGTTCCTCTTGAAGTTGTTCGGCGTATTTTTTGGCTCGGATCGCGGCGGCTTCGAATACCAACAGGCGTTCGGGTCCCCGTTGCAGGCGTCCTTTCAGGGCGGTCAGCTGCTGGTGAAGGTGATAAAGGTCCCGTAGCGTTTCTACGGTTTCATTGGTTTTCAGTGCCATCTTCAGTTTATACCTGATTTCGTTTATGAATCTGGAAGGGGCCGAAAGCGTTCGGTGGGAAAAGGATCTCTTGTCGTCCCCTAATTAGTCAGTACCTGGAAGTCCGATGTATTGTTCCACACCAAGGCGTCTTTCCAGGACTGACGAAACGTTCATGATAGTTCCATTCAGTGAAAAAGAAAAGGCCGCCGACCCTGAAGTCGACGGCCTGTTGGCCATTCTTATCCGGCAACCGGCTCGAGGAAGCCGGCCAACTGCTCCATTCGGACCGGATGTTGCAGTTTACTGACCGCTTTCGACTCGATCTGGCGGACCCGTTCGCGGGTGACCTTGAAGATTCGTCCTACTTCTTCCAGGGTGTAGGTGTACCCGTCATTGAGACCGTATCGAAGTCGGATGATTTCTCGTTCCCGATAGGTGAGCGTCTTCAAGAGTGAACTGATTCGTTCGCGTAACATTTCGTTGCTGGCGGCCTTTTGAGGGCGGGGGATGCCGTTATCTTCAATGAACTCTCCGAAACAGCTATCCTCACTCTCGCCGACCGGTCGGTCCAAGCTGACCGGTGAGCGGCCGATACTCATGACGCGTCGAGTCTCTTCGACCGAGAGGCCCGCTTTATCGGCCAGCTCTTCGACGGTCGGTTCGCGGCCGGTTTCTTGCAGGAGCGATTTGGCGTAATTTTTCAACTTGCCCAAGACGTCGATCATATGGACCGGAATCCGAATCGTTCGAGCCTGATCGGCGATGGCGCGGGTGATCGCCTGGCGGATCCACCAGGTGGCGTAGGTCGAGAATTTGTAGCCCCGACGATATTCGTATTTGTCGACTGCCCGCATCAATCCGGTGTTTCCCTCTTGGATCAGATCGAGGAAGCTCAAACCGCGGTTGCGATATTTTTTCGCGATCGAGACGACCAATCGGAGGTTGCCGCCGGAAAGCTGGCGTTTGACCTTTTCGTAATCGGCGTGCTGGCTCTTCATCAGCTCGACCCGATTACGGAGGCTCCGCGGGCTTTCCTTGGTCATTCGAATCAGTTCCCGAAGTTCCTCGCGCCATTTGCGGCATTGGCCTTGGTTCGAGGCTTGCTTCTTGGCCGCATTCAACTGTCGGCGGAGCGTATCCATTCGGTCGGCAACTTCTTCGAGTTGCTTCATGATCGCGCGGACACGACGGGTACGAAGGCTGAGTTCTTCGACCAAGAGGAGCGATTTTTGACGCCGTCGCAAAAAACGACGTTTGGCTTGTCGTTTCTCTTCCGCCGATGCCTTGCGTCGAACGAGGACTTCGAAATCCTTTTCGTTGTCCTCGATCAGTCGTTCCAGGGTCGGCAGGTTCCACGGCATTCGGGCGAGAATCTGTTCCTTCGAGAGCCGTTCGGTCAACGAAACCTTGATGGTCCGGTCAAACGGCAATGCGCCTCGATGCACTCGGCTGAGCGTTTGGACGGTCACCCGCAACGCGTATTGGCATCCCAGGACGGTACGACGAAAACGCTTTCGCGCCATTTCGATCTTTTTTGCCAGCAGGATTTCTTCTTCCCGTTTGAGAAGCGGAATTTCGGCCATCTGGCTCAGGTAAAGTCGAATTGGGTCGTTATTCCACTTAACCAGTTCCGGAGCCGAGCCGTTCGACGGGTCCGTTTCTTCAGCGGTGTTTTTCGTTGATTCCGGTAACGCCGAGGCCTCAAAAAAATCCTTTTCAGGCGCTTCGGCGACCAGAGGAATACGCCGCTGATCGAGCTGGACCAAGAGCTGGTCCAATTTATTTGGGTCGGTTGCCTCATCGGGCAAGTAGTCTGCGACTTCGTCGTAGGTCAGGTAGCCTTGTTCCTTGGCCTTGATGACCAAAACCTGTAGGTCTTTGTCGACGTGGTCCACCGATTCGTCCTCCTTGACGCATCTGGGCGTTCGAATTTTATTGACGTTTGCACTGCTAATGAACCGAGGCTGACCAACGGGAGGCCGGAAAAAAGGCCAAACAGCGGGGCAGCCGGGTTGTTTTTCAAGCAAACATCAAAAAGATCATCGTAAAAAAAGAAACGGTTTTTCTCGTTAACCTTTTGGCTTTCCTTAAAACAGGGGAAGCCAAGCGGGCGGTTCTTTCTAATTGCGGGTGAGAAAAATCGATTCTTCGGATCGTCAATCCACTCGGGCCGGTTCGGGAAAATCATTTTCCAAAAACCACGTGACCCTTATTAAAACTCGTTCGGGTCGAATTTGACGTCCAACGAGTCGTCGTCCTCCCCGTTTCCTTCGGTTTCGAAGGCGGCCGGGTCGAACGAGATCGGATCGGGATCCACCCGGTCATGGTCCGGCCCTTCCGTGGGTCGGGAAATGCCATGGCGGGCACGCAACTGTTCCATCATCTCTTGTAGCATTTGGGTTTTCCGGGTCTCGTCGAGCCCTTCGTCCTTCAGTGCCACAATCTGACTGGAGCGTTGCCGGTCAAGTTGGTTTTGTTGATAACGTTCGATCAACTCTTGTAAAAGGGCCGCCGGATCGGTGATCTTGGCGACTCGCCTGGATTCATCCAATTCGACGAGGAACTGCTTCATCGGCCCGTCGTCGAATTCCAACATCAGTCGAGAGAAATCGGGACACACGTCCTCGTCTTCCAATCGACAACAAGTTTCATACAGTCGCCGAGAAGCCGCGTCGGAAAACCGGTTAGGTTCGAAAACTTCTCGCGCTTTCGGCAAAAGTTCCGGATTGGCAACGACCAGTTCGAGCAGCTCGCACTCGATCGGCGCCATACGGTGAAGGTCATTTAGTTTCGGCGGTTTCGGCGGCGGGGTGATCTCTACGTTCCCGCCCGAAGTAACCGCAGGCAAAGCGGCTGTCGCTTCACCGAAATTTTCATCGTCTTCCCCGGCGGCGGCCAACAGGGCGTTCGGGTCGTCCACTTGGGCGACGTGCGGCGTTTCGACGACGCGCGGCGTATAGACCCGTTTCGGTTTTCGGCGAATCTGGACCAAACGTTGGCGAACGTCTTCCTCGGGGATGTGGAAGCTGCGCGACAAGCGGTGGAGAATTCGCTGTTCTCGAAATCGCTCTTCCCCGGTCGGTTGAGTTCGCTTGGCCAAGATCGAGATGATCCGTTCGAGCGATTTTCCGGCCGCGTGAATGTCGGTTTCCAGGTCGATCCCTTCGGTTTCGACTCGTATCACGTGGTCCAGGGCATCGACGGCTTCGGTCTTCAAGAGATGATCGAAGGCGTCGGCCCCCTGGGTCAGCAGGAAGTCGCACGGGTCGGCCGCTTCGGGGAGGGTCAAAATCTGGAGGTCGACGTTTTGGGCCAAAAATAGTTCGAGTACCTCGTTGGCCCGGCGTCGGCCCGCTTCGTCGCCGTCGAGGACCAGGACGACCTGTTCGGCAAACCGGTGAAGGATTCGGACGTGCTCTTCGCCCAAGGCGGTTCCCAGGACGGCCACCGCGTTCTCGAACCCCGTTTGATGGGCGGCGATCACATCGGTGTAACCCTCCATGACCAGCACTTGTCCGGCTCGTCGGATCGCGTCTTTGGCCAGCGAAAGGCCGTAAAGCAGTTGGTGTTTTGTAAACAGCGGCGTCTCGGGCGAGTTGAGGTATTTCGCCGGACTGGTGTTTCCCGATTCGGGCAAGACACGGCCACCGATCCCGACCGGTCGGTCTTGCGTGTCGCGGATCGAGAAGAGGACTCGGCCCGCGAACCGATCGTAATACGATCCGTCGTCACGGCGAACGATCAGGCCGAGCGTTTCGAGTACTTTGGCCCGGTCCGCGTCTCCTTCGGCCTGCGAGAGGATCCAGTTGCGACGATTTGGCGCGAATCCGATTTGGAACCGATCAATGCTCGCTTCGGTGATTCCCCGTTGGGAAAGATAGTTCCGTGCCGGTTCGGCTTCGGGCGAATCGAGTAGGAAACGGTGGAACAACCCTTCGGTCCAGGCGGCCGCGCGGAAGAGGGTTTTCTTATGATCGGCCGGGCTCGCTCCGCCGGTGTTGCTCGTCGTCTGACGGACCGGTTTCAATTCAACCCCGGCCCGTTCGGCCAAGAGTTCCAACGCCTCGCGGAACTCGACCCCTTCGGCCTTCATGACGAAAGAGAAAATATCGCCGCCGATATCGCAGACCCAGCATTTGAACGATTGACGTTCCGGGTTGACTTGCAAGCTGGGGCGGGTGTCGTCGTGCCACGGACAGATGCCGACATAGCCTCGACCTTGGCGACGGAGCGTGATATAGCTACCGACCAGGTCGACGATATCGATCGCCTGACGAATCTGTTCTTTGGTGTCTAGCGAAAAAGACTCCGACACCTGTGACTCCCGTATGGCTTTCAGTGTGACTTCCCTTTCACAACCAGACGTGCAATCGATCGGCAATTCCATTTGCCGTCTGTTTCCGTTGGTCGATAGCCGAACTTTTTACACCAGTTCCAACTTGAAATAGCGATTTGCCGCCTGTTTACCCTTCGGGAAAACAGACTGTTTTTGCACGAGTGGACGTGCGATTTCAAATTGAAACACGTATTTGAAGAATGGACGGCATTCTCGACGACAGAGGGGATTATAACTCCAACGCTAGCGGCGGTCAACGCCGACTTCGACGGGTTTGATTCAGTAGGCTTCCGCGCGAAAGTGAATCGCGTTTTTTGACCGTCAAAACAGCTTATTCCTTTGAAGGCAAAGGGTTCCGATCAAGGTTTTTGCTGCTCGGACAGGCCGGTTTGGCCGGTTTCGCCTTGGTCCAAACGGTCTCCAGAAGGCCCAGCGAGACGACCGCTTCCCGGTCGCCCGAACCGTGGGGCAGGCGGACGGTGAGTGAAACCTTTTCGGTCGGTTTTTTCGAACGGACATGACGGAGCAACGGTCCCACCTCGGCGACCGGCTTTCCGTCGACGGCGGTGATCAGGTCCATCTCCTGAAAACCGGCACGGGCGGCCGGTCCTTTGGGTTCCAAAAGTTTGACGACCAGCCCTTCGGTTCCTTGGGGGAAATGGGCGATAAAATCGGCCGTCTGCTGCCAAAGCTCTTCGAGCGCCATTCCGAGGCAGGGGGTCGCGGCTGTCGTTCGGGAAGCAAGGAACTCGCGGATCGCTCCGACCGGAACCATGAACGCCATTCCGACCGGCACCTCGTTGACCGACATGACGCCCGACTGAAGCCCGACCAGTTTCCCCGTCTCGTCGACCCACGGTCCGCCGGAGGTGCCCCGTTGCAACGTGGCCGCCACATGAAGGATCTCGACGTACGCCTTCTGATCGCTCAGATATTCAAACGCGGTTTCGTTCCGTGCGGCACTACCACGCTGGACGATGCCTCGGCGAAAGAGGGGCGTGCCGAATTGAAACAGTTCGGTTCCGACCTCGGGCAACCGGTTGGCCAAGTCGAGCGAGGCAGTTTTCGGCTTTTCTTTCTCGTCGTCGAATTTCAGCTTCAAAAGGGCCAGGTCGTGCCCCTTGTCGATTGCCAAAACTTCGGCCTCGTGGCGACCGACCACGACCGACAGCAGTTCGATCCGCATGCCCGGCCGGGGGAAAAGATGACTCGACGACAAAACCGTGCCGTCCGAATCGACAAAACAACCGGACCCACACAAACGGCCGTCGACCAACACCTCGACCAAGGCCGGTCGAACCCGATCGTAGAACGACGTCTTTTTTTTCTCCTCGGCCTTCGACGAAGAAGCCAACCATGCGACAAACAGCGCGACCAGCAACACGATCCCCAAACTACGGGAGAAGCGGCCGGTCGTGCATGACGGTTTCAAGGGCATTGGTGTCGTGGTCGGTTTCTGATTTTGTTCGAGGGGAAATTTTTCTGGGAGAGGGAACGACTCTCTATGATTTATCCTAATTGCCCAGTAAAAGAACTAAACCCTTCTGGGAGGGGGATTTAGAAGTGGAGGGGGGGACGGGGCACAGGTTTTGGCTATCAAATCGGCCGGAAACGCGACCAAACCTCAAACGGCCGAGAGGCCGGATTGATCGCTCTTCCGCCGTTTTTCTACAAAATCGCTTCTTCCTCTTCGTCGTTCTCAAAAAAATTGCCCATGTGACCGTCCATGCAGATTGCCGCGTACACTTCGGAAAACGGCGGGGCAGGATCCGCCGGCGGCCAGAATTGCTGTTGACGGACCGCTCGGATGATTTCGGCCGCTTTCGCGTCGGCGTCGCGCAGGTCCGACTCGGTCCAATCGGCCATCGCGAAGCGGCTTTTTTTGAGATCCTTGGGTAAAAGGATATAGCCGAGTTCAATCGGTGTCTCGGTGTCGAAATTCTCGAACCCAAGCGCCGTAAGCAGATGGCGGTAAAGGGGCAATTGGAGGTCGGCCCACTCGTCGTTTTTCCGATGGGTTTGTTCTGGCGTCTTGCCCGAGTCGGACGTCTTGTAGTCAAGGATCGCCAGTTGGCCGGTATGTCGGTTGAGGTCGATTCGGTCGATCTGACCGCGAAGGAACATCGGGTGGCCGTCCACCTCCAGTGCGGCCGCGTTTGACGACGCTTCGACCTGCTGGATGCGCCAACCTTGGGCCGCCCACGAGGCCTGATGTCGGGCAAAAGGCTCAAATCGCAAGCGGAGTTGTTCGATCTGAATCAGGATCGTCGCGCTCGGCTCCTTGCCGTATCGGTCCCCGACCAACCGGTCCAGCTCGGCCTTCAGGAATGCGCCGATCGTCTCTTCGTTTTCCGAAGCGGCCGCCTCACTGTGGCCAAAATGGTCAAGCAGCGTGTGGGCCAGCGATCCGAACGCGCCGCCGTCGAGCTCTTCGGTCCGATCCTCTCGCGATTCGAGCCTGAGGCGATGTTTTAAATAGTAACGGTACGGACAGGCCAAGTAGTCGCGGAATTCGGTCACCCGCATCGATCGGACCGATTCGGATAAGGGCATCGGCTTGGGCACGGAAAAGCGAGATTCGGCCGGCGGCGTCGACGCAACACCCGGCAAGGGTAACGACGCTTCGCCGCGATCTCCGTCGTCGAAAAATCGGACGACCCGCCGGGCGATCGTTTCCGGCTGGCCGGTCAGGAGGAGACGGCTCGGGATAAGCGGGTCCCCTTCGGCCGAACGGCGTCCGGCAATCAGGTGGATCGACCGATCACTTCGGACCAGAAGCGAGAGGGCATACGCGTCACGGGCCAAGCGGCGTCGGTTGTCTTCGATCTCGAGTGCCTCGCGCAGCGAGTTGGGAAGGAAGAGATCGGCGTTGAGCGAGCTGGGAACGATTCCCTCGTTCATCCCGGTGACGATCAGGGCGGGGGCGTCGTCCATCGGCAGCTCGAGCCAACCGACCATCTCGATCGCTCCGCGGTCCGGCGGTGGCGCGATCGTCTCGGAGCCGACCAGAGCGAACAGGAGTGAGATCGCTTCCGACACCGAGACGGTCGGCATCAGTTCGGCCGGGATCGCTTCGAAGTTGGCCAAAATAGTTCGAATTTTTTCGCACGCGGTCAAGACGGCCCGATCTTCCGGGACATTGGGGTCCAACGGCCGGGACCCGAAAAATTCCAAAAGCCAATCGGCCAGCGGCGAACTCCACTGGGCCAACGGCTGAGTCGACTGTTCCATCGGCAAGAACAGCGGATCGAGCGATTTGAACACTCGCAAGAGCAGCGGATAATGGT
This sequence comes from Thermoguttaceae bacterium, assembly GCA_963674475.2. Taxonomy (GTDB): domain Bacteria; phylum Planctomycetota; class Planctomycetia; order Pirellulales; family Thermoguttaceae; genus CAXXFQ01. The sequence continues at coordinate 191,428 of CAXXFQ010000017.1, forward strand.
CGGCTTGCGGCGGCCGGGAACGGTCGATTCGGTAGGGCAATCGGTCGTTTTGATAGCGGTCCATCTCCGAAAGCCAGTCGGTCTTCGTCCCGTTCTTTTCCGCCGGTGGATTTTCCGCGAAACGCCGTTCGAGCCACGCTTGGACCGACGGACGACGGACCAACGCGGCCCAATCGGAAAAGGCGTGACGGTCAAGATACTCGGCCACGGCAGCCAGCAGGGCGTACGGTTCGGTTCGTGAGATTGGACGCCCGACGCCGTACCGCGGCCTGACGCCGCATTGACGCAACTGTTGTTCGAGATGGGCCACCAGCCGGACGTCGGGAACGCCGAAGGTGATTGCTTCCGGGGAATATTTCCCGTCGAGGCTTTCTAAAGCACGGACGGCGGCGGTCGCCTGTTCGGCCGGGCCGTCGACGACATCGATCCACGCGTCCGGGATGTCGATCGTCGCGTTTTCCCACTTTTCGGGGATCAGACAGCCGTATTCATCGAACCGATCCGACCACGACTCGGGCGCGAACACCAACGCGGTGACCCGGTCGGCGATCTGGTCGAGCATCTTTCGTTGGCACCGGTTCAGGTCAACCGTGCCGAAGAGGACGATCTGACGATCGGTCGTGTATTCCCGATATTTCAGGGCGAAGATTCGGGCCGTTTGGAGGTCCCAGAGCCGGTTGCGGTCGAGAATTTCGTGGTAGACTTTTTGTAGTTCAACGAGGACCTGCCACCGGTCGAGTTCCCCTTGGGGGAAACCGTGAAGACGCTTTCCGCAGTCGTAGACCTTTTCAAAATCCAGCGCGTCGGCGGCCAGTTCGCGATGCAATCGGGCCAACATCTCGCCCAACGCCAGCCAGCCCATCAGGTCGTCCGGTTCGGGCGGTTGGGGGACGAATCGGGCCAAACGCTCGGCGTCGAGCCCTTTCATGGCCGCGACCCAGGCCAGTTGTTGGACCATGCTGTCGGCGAACGGATTTTTCGCGACGTAAAGCAACTCGGGCAGTTTCCCGACGGTGACGATCTCCGGTGGCAACAGAGTCAGTCCGAGGGTTTCGGCCCGCTCGACCAGCATCTCCAACAGCCGTCGCCCGGCGCGGCCACCCGGCACGGCAATGATGAGCCGGTCGAGGTCGAGGGTTCCGCCCACGGTGAACTGTTCGGCCAGGTGGTCGACGCCCAGGTTCAAAAGGGCCGTGTCGCAACCAAGGAAAAGACGCCGGATCGACATGATCAATCACCCCCGTTTGAGGAAAAGGAAAATCGATTTCTCGGGGCCGAGTGAAAGAAAAAACACGCGACCCCGAGAAAGATTTTTTTCATCGAGCAAGGCAAGACGTTTCCTGCCTGACCCTTCGGTACAAAAACCTTACGACGGGATGTCGACCCACTGGCCGATCCGGGCGCTTTCGAGTACCGCGTCGCAGACCCGTTGGGTTCGCAAGGCCGACTTCATGTCCGGCTGGAACGGTTTTCCGCCCGGTTCGAGGCTGGCCAGGAAATCGGCCATCCCGTTGATGAACGTGTGTTCGTAGCCGATCGTCGTGCCGGGGACCCAGTACTTGTCCATGTACGGGTGTTCCGGGTTGGTCACCAAAATTCGCTGCCAGCCGGTCAGGTGGTCTTCGACCTTTCGGCCGGTGTCGGGGTCGGCATAACGGAAGAACTGGAGGTATTCGGGCTCTTCGAGGTTGAAGAACAGCCCGGCGTACTCGCCGTTCATTTCCATCGCGCTGTAGTTTTTACGACCGCGCGCGTAACGGGTACTCTCGAACGTGCCGACCGAGCCGTTGGCGAACTGGGCCAGGAACATGCACGCGTCGTCGATGTCGACCTTTTGCATCTCGCCCGTTTCGGCGTGTTGGCGTTCTTTGACGAACGTCTCGGAATGGGCGACGATCCGGCTGATCGGGCCGTTGAGCCATTCGGCCGTATCGATCGAGTGGGCCAACAGGTCACCGGTCACGCCGCTTCCGGCCACCTTCGAGTCGAGTCGCCAAAGACCCAAGCCGCCTTGCGGGACGTTGGTCGAGATGGTGTAGTCTTGGTTGTAGACAGCCCGATAATGGAACGGACGTCCGACGCGGCCTTCGTCGATGATCTGCTTGAACAGCGAGACGGCCGGGACCCGTCGGTAGTTGAACGAGACCATGTTGGCCACGCCCGCTTTTTCGACCGCGGCGGCCATCGCTTCGGCTTCCTCGGTATTCATCGCCAGCGGCTTTTCACAGACGATCATCTTGCCCGCTTCGGCGGCCGCGATCACCATGTCGTGGTGGAGGAAGTTGGGCGCACAGATGTCGATGACGTCGATATCGTCGCGGGCGATCAGCTTTTGCCAATCGGTTTCGTACGATTCGTAGCCCCAGCGGGCGGCGAACGCCTTGAGGGTGTCGAGATCTTCTTCACGACCGTAGCAGGCCTTCAAAACGGGGGTGTACTGGCCGTCGAAGAAGTGACGCACCTGGCAGTAGGCGTTCGAGTGGGTTCGTCCCATGAATCCGCAACCGAGTACCGCGACGTTCAGCGGTTTGGCCATAATCGTTCTCTCCTAAAAAATCGATCGTTGTGATGTGGTGTTTTTCTTCAATAAAGGAAGCGGGAAGAAAAAGGTGGGATGCTTTTTTTGTTGGTAAGCCGCACTTAAAAAAAGGCGCGGATTTGATTTTAGAAAAAAGGGGCTCACCCGATGGACGAGCGGCCCCTTTTCGTTTTTTCGTACCGGGGCGAGCGTTACTGTTTCGCTTCCCCTTCGGCAGCCGGGGCAGTTTCAGCCGGTTTGGCTTCGGCCGCAGTCGCTTCGGGCGTTTTCACTTCCGGCGTCTGCGTTTGATTCGACAACGCTTCGAGCTTTTGACCGTCTCCTTCTCCGGCGACTGTTTCGATCGTCACCGAACTCTCGGCCGGTTCGACCGCCTTGGCCTTGGCTGGGTCTTGGACGCCAAAAATCAAAAGAATGCCGCCGACAAGCACGATGGCGAACGGGACAATAAAGACTCCCCTCCACTTGAATTTCCCGTCGACCGAGTTTTTATCCATGACAAAACCGGCCAGCTGGGTTCCTAGGAAAAGTCCGATTCCGTTGGTGGCCCACATGATCAGCGCTTGTCCCGAGGCGACCAACGACGGGTCGACCGCTTCGTTGATGAACATTTGTCCGGCAATGATGAAGAAGACGTAGGCGAAACCATGGAACGGTTGGGCCAAAACGATCATTATCGACTTGGGCAGGAAGGTGTAAACTCCGAAGAGGACCAGCCACGCCGCCGCTCCGATGACGAGCGTCCATTTTGGGCCGGGGACCGAAAAGAAAAAGAGTCCAAGCAAAAAGAGGGTCGCAACCGCTTGGGTCACTTGGGCCAGCGCCATGGCGCCGGGAACGTATTTGCTCGATATTCCCTTGTCCTGCATGAACTGGGCCGTGCCGAGGAAGTAGAACTGCATCATTCCGGCAATCGCCGCCGAAAGGACAATGAACATGACGAGGCTCATGTCCTTGAACGAATCCATCAGGGAGACGGTGCTCACGCTGACTTCCGGGACGGTCGGAGGCTGGATCGCGCAAACGACGATCATGATCACCGACATCAGTGCGGCCAGTTTCAGACAGTCGCTTCCGTCCCCTTCTTTCGATTTCATATTTCGGGAGAAGGTCAGGACGTAACCGATCGCCGCCCAGGCAACGGGAGCCCAGATGAAGATCTTGGTGACGTCGATATCGCCCAGGTTGCGGAACATGACCGTGTTGACCAGCGGCAACGAGGCACCGAAGAGCAACGAGTAAAGCAACATGACGAAAAAGAGCGGTCCGAATTTTTCGATCTTCGCCGCCATGAATAACAAGACCGCGCCGATTAAGTGACAGCCCAAAAGCAACCAGCGGGCGTCGACCACATTGTCGGCAAAGTAACCGGCAATCGGCGGGGAGATCATGCTGGCCAGCGGCAACGCGGCGTAGATCCACCCGGTTTGTTTTCCGCTCATCTTCAGCGGGCCCAACAGCCTCGCGGCCAGGACCGGGCACCAAGCGCCCCAGATGGCGAACTCAAAAAACATGAGCAAGCTTAATTTTACATACATCTCTGACATTGTAGGCTTCGACTCCTTCTTTTCGAAAACGATCCGTGTGGTATTTTTCTCTTGCCCGTCGAAACGGGGGACCTTCGCTTCATAACAAAGAAGTTATAAACGCCCCTATTATAGGGCGTTTTGAAAGGGAGGAAAAGAGAGTCGAGCGCAGAACCGATGAATCGGGCAAAGTAAAAAGAAAGCGGAGGAACGCTTGTTCGGGCCGGGGCGAGTTGGCAAATGGAGGAAAAGAAAACGGGGGGCGATCCCTATTTCGCCTAGCTTGCCAGGCTTGACTTTCATTGAGAGGTTACTCGTTCGGTTTGCCGCCGCCGTTGGAACACGTGGTTACTCGAACCGTTCGCCCGATTCCACTCGGTAGCCGCGTAAGAAGGCGTCGATCGGCATCATCTTTTTGCCGGTCGGCTGGATCGATCGCGGGACGACCAGGCCGTCGCCGGTGACGATTGCCAGTCGATCGTCGGCCGCCTCGACGACGGTGCCCGGTTGGGCCGATTGGTATTTTTCGGGGGTCGGTTCCACCGAGACGGGGCCGAGGATCAGGCGGAATTCTTTGCCGTCGGGACGTTGCCAAGTGGTCATGTTTTTCGGCCACGGTTCCATCGCGCGGATCTGATTTTTGAGCTGCTCGGCCGTCCGGCTCCAATCGAGACGGCCGTCCGTTTTTTTCAGCCGCGGCGCGTTGCAGGTCAAGGCCGGGTTTTGGGGTAGCGCTTCGAGACGGCCTTCTTCCATCGACTGAATCGATTGGCGAACGAGCCATGCCCCGATGTCACTGAGCCGTTCTTCCAGTTCGACCGCCGTTTCTTCCGGAGCGATTTCCACCGGGGCCTGGGCGATGCACGGCCCGGCGTCGATTTGGGGAGTCATATGGATGACGGTGACCCCGGTCTCGGTTTCGCCGTTATAGAGGGCCCAGTTGATCGGCGCCGCGCCCCGATACCGGGGTAACAACGAACCGTGAAGATTGATCCCGCCCAACGCGGCGGTGGCCAGTGCCTCGATCGAGAGAATTTGGCCGTAGTCGCAGACGATCAGAAGGTCGGCTTCGAACCCGGCGAGCAGCTCGATTGCCTCGGGCGAGTTGATGTTTTCCGGATCGTGGATCGGAATGTTGAATTCGTGGGCGACGTCCCGCATCGGCGGCACGGGCGGTTTCTTCCCCCTTTTTCGCTGGCGCAGCGGTGAGGTGACCAACGCGATGATCTCGTGGTGGCTTTGCAAAAGGGCTCGAAATGTCGGTACGGCAAAGGGGCCCGTACCCACTATGACCATGCGCATCAAGGAGTCTAACTTCTACCAGGAGCGAAACGGGGAAAAAGGAAGAGAGAACTATCGTAACTTTTTCCACCCCTCCTCGCAAGTGGGGGGTCGGTCGACGACACGGGGTGAGACATCGCCGTTTTCCTAGGGGGGAGCGAACTTGCGTCGACCGTCCCTTTGCTTCACAATAAGCAAAAGCAACATGTGACGAATTTCCTTCAATCCGTGTTTTTTTCGCACATCCTTCCCGCTCGCTTCCTTCCCGAAAAATTGAAAGGGGGACACCGATGGTCCGTTCTTTTTCGTATTCTTCCTTCGTAATCACGACGGTATTTGCCACGGCAGTCGCGGCGATCTTGGTTTTCGGACCGGTTTCGGAGACTTTGGCAGCGACGCCGTTGCCGCCGAGTGACCAGGTTTGGCCCGAGTTGGTGGCGACCGGTTTGGAATTCGCCGAAGGCCCGGCCTTGGACGGCGAGGGAAATCTGTATCTGGTCAATTATCGGGGGAATGGTAAAATAGGCAAAATTACGCCGACGCATAAGGCGTCCGTTTTTTGTGATCTCAGGGCGTTGGTTCCCGCGCCCGAAGGTCGAAAACCGGCGCAGGCGAACGGCCTGAAGATCGATCGGGAAGGTCGACTGATTGCGTCGGACTGTGGAGCGGGGCGACTTTTGCGTGTTGCGGCGGATGGGCGCTCGGCTGAGGTTCTGGCCGAGGGGTTCGAGGGGGAGCCGTTTCGCGGTGTCAACGATGTGGCGTTGGACCGGGCGGGGAATATTTATTTTTCCGACCCGGGCGGCTCGAACGCGAAGAATCCGATCGGTTCGGTCTATCGGTACGCCGTTGATACGGGCAAGGTGACACGACTTGACACCGGTCTGGCGTTTCCCAATGGCTTGGCTGTCACCCCCGACCAGCGAAAACTGTGTGTGGCCGAAAGTGACCGTCATCGGGTGTTGATCTACGATTTGACGCCGGACGGGCAGGCCGAGAACCGACGGGTGCTGACCGATTTTGCCCATCCGAAGCAGCGCGACTACGAGGCACGAGAAGCGGTGCCTGACGGGATGATCTTCGACGCCGACGGGCGTCTGTATGTGGCCATGTGGACCTGCGGGACGATCAATGTGATCGAGTTGCCCTCGGGGAAGATCGTTCGACAGTATGACGCCGGCGGTCCGAAGGCGACTAATTGCCACTTCCACGGACGGTTCCTCTACACGACCAGCGCCGGGAAAGAGGCCGCCTTCCGTTTGAAACTCGGCGTCGACGGGTTCGATTACGTCGGACGTTAGACTGTGTCATACCCCCCCCTGTTTTTGAAGGGGCTCAAGAGAAAAACCTCTTGTGGTTTCATGACGGTGGAAACCACAAGAGGCGAGACACGGAAAAGTTAGGTTGGGTTTGAAAAAAGGGCCGGCCGTATTTTGTGCCCGTCTTTACCACCGCATGAGCCCCTCGCGGACGGCGATGCGGAGCATTTGGGCCGTGTTGTTGACGTCGAATTTCCGCATAATGCTGTATTTGTGGTTTTCGGCCGTTTTAGGGGTGATTTCCATCATCGTTGCCGCCTCTTTGGTCGAGCGACCGTCGGCCACATGCTTGAGCATCTCCATCTCCCGGCTGGTCAGCGGTTCGAATTCCAACATTTGCTGATCGGGAGTGTAAACGGGCCCCTTGGACGTGAAGGTCAAATAGGGGATCGCCTCGGGGCAGAAAGCGTATTTTCCTTGGGAGGCGTCAATGACCGCTTGGGCGAGTGGATCAAAGGGCGAGGACCGCGTCCAATAACCGGAGGATCCGATTTGGATCGTGGTTTGAAGCAGCGGACATCGAAACTGATCGTCCAGCAGGATGACCCGACAGGATTTTTTGAATTCGACCAGATTTTGGGCGATTTCGAAACCGGAATTCAGCGGCAAGGCCAGGTCGACCAGGGCCACCGACGGTTGGAACATCCGGGCGATTTCACTGGCTTCGCTCGGTTTGGAAGCGGTTGCCACTTCGGCCACGAGCGGTACCTTCTGAAAGGCGATTGCCAAACAGTTTTTGGTAAGCACGTGTCGGTCGACGATGAGAAGTCGAACCGGCTCGTGGTTTTCGAGATGGTGTGGTGAGTCAATTTTCATGGACGAAGTATACCCGGCGCTAGTGACAACCTAATGTCACCGCGTCGTTTTTTGTCACTCAAAAAAAACCGAATCGTTCTTGGAGGCCAAGTTTTGTCACTCGACCGGCCCCATCCCGAAACGGACTGCCCCTTCTTTTGCGGCTCGTGTGAGCCCCGCGTTCCCCGTGCTATCGATCTCCGACGGCATCGGGGGCCCAAGTGTGTAGGTAATACCCCTTGGGCGTCATGAAATCAAACATCGCCTCGATCGAAACGCTCGCTTGGTCCTGTTTCCCCGAGAGGATCGAAACCAAGGTCGGCTCTTTCTTGTAGCGGATCACCTTGACCTTGTCCGGGTTAAGTTCGGCCAGTTCAACGACCCGATCGACCGCGTCTTCCAGAAAACCGATCCGATCGACCAGACCGTTTTCGACTGCTTGCTTGGCGGTGAAGACCTGCCCGGTTGCCAATTGGTCCAGTTTTTGAGGATCTTTCTCAAAAGCCGGACGCCCGGAGCGGATTACCTCTTTGAACCGATCGAACCCTTGGTTGACCAGTTGCTGGAAGATCGCCCGTTCTTCTTCGGTCATCGGCTTGGCGAAGCTCCCCATATTCTTCAAGTCGTGACTGACAATCGTGTCCTCTTGAATTCCCCAGTTGTGCAGTAGCTTGGAGAGATCAAAATGAGGAATTTTCACCCCGAGCGAGCCGGTCCAGGTGGTCGGTTCGGCAAAGATGCTCTCCGGGCAGTCGCCGACCGCCATCGAGATGTAATACCCCCCGCTGGCGGCAAGTCCTCCCATACTTACTACCAATGGGATGTCCCGTTTCTCTTTGATGCGACGAAGATAATGGTAAATATAGTCGCTTCCCGTGATGGTTCCGCCCGGCGAGTTGACCCGAAGGATCACCGCCTTGACCGTCTTGTCGTCCATCACTTCGTCGATCTGCTGGCGAACGAAACCCTCGCCGGTGAGAATCGTCCCTTCGACCGTGATGACCGCGATTTTTTGCCGGGCCATCTCATTCAGGGCCACATACTCTTCACGCAGTTTGCCCGGACCGGCTTGAGCGACAAGGACGGTGCTTAAAAAGAGGTTCATCAAAGCCGAGACGCCGAGGCAAACGATCAGAAAAAGAATGACGATCAGGCTGAAGACCGATCGACGCTTGGTCGGGACGTTTGGAGCGTAGTAATAAGGGGGGTAAGTTCCCATGGGCGGCGGAGTTGCGTTTCCACCGGGCATTGAGGGACGGTCTGTCGACATCGGTTTTCCTTATATTTGGTAATATTGAAGTTTTTTTGCTCGGAGACGTTTTTCCACGCGACCAAGTTAAAAAAATCTCAACAGAGGGCCCGCATTTTCACTTCGCGGCAGTTGGCCTTACGGGCACCCTATCGGAAAAGGCAAGATCAAAGAAGTGTTTTTTACTGAAAAAGTAATTTTTGTATTTCAAGTCCGATCGACAACCATTGTACCTCTTAAGTGTCCTTGGGTGCGACACGAGCTTCTTAAAAAGCGGGCTTTTTTTGATTTCGTTTCTCGTTCGAAATTCTCGTGATAAAATGCTCTTTTAGGGGAGGGGGTGCTTCCCCCAATAAGGACTTGTCTGCTCGGATCAGGTCCTCTTCATTGTACAAATTAAGGCCTGATAAACAATTTCATTATCGGCGATTGTCAAATTTTGGGGCGTTGGTGTTGCTCCCAAAGGGGCAGGAGGTTAAGCTATCCGATCATTTCTCTCGGGAAAGGCCGATATGGGTAAGCGGTTTTCCCTCTGTTTTTTAGGTAAAGTACGAGTCGAATAAGGCTGGAAGGAGTACGCCGTGTTTGTCGCAGCGACCAGTCGGTGTTTTCCCAATTTATCACTTGATGGTGCTCTCGAAAAATTAGTCGATTTGGAGTACAGCGCCGTCGAAATCATGATTCACGAAAACGGTGGGCATATTACTCCCTCCGAAGTGGTTTCCGATTTTGAGCGGGTTGTGTCAGTCTGTCGCGATACGAAGCGGTTGACGACCTGCGGGTACAGTATCGACATCGAATCGGACAGCTTAGAGGATTATTATCGCCAGTTCATCGCCTGTTGTCGTTTGGCAAAAGCGACCAAGGTGATCACGTTAACGGTCCGTTCGTCGGAGTTAGGGACTCCTTTCAATGAAGAAGTCGAGCGTTTGCAAGAGTTGGTGCGAATCGCCACGATGGAAGGGGTCGTTGTGGGGCTTCTGAACGAGGCCGGTCGCATTTCGCAGGACCCGGCGACGGTCAAGGTGCTTTGCGACAATGTTAAAGGGTTGGGCGTGACGCTGGACCCGAGCCATTTTATTTGCGGGCCACACAAGGGGGGCAGTTTCGACCAGATCCTTGATAAGGTCATTCATGTTCGGCTTCGGGATACGACCAAAGACTGTTTTCAGGTGCAGGTCGGTCAGGGAGAAGTCGAGTATGGACGTCTCATCACCCAATTGTTGCAGTTGAAGTACAGTCGGGCGTTGTGTGTCGACATGCAGCCCTTGCCCGATCTCGATCAGGCGGCCGAGATGCGCAAGATTCGACTCTTGTTGGAGAGTCTTTTGTAGATGCGCAAGATCCGACTCTTGTTGGAGAGTCTTTTGTAATCGAGCGCTACGCCAAGAAACGCAAAAAGACGCGAAGTTTTACTCGAAAACATCGCGTCTTTTTTATTTTCGGTATTTCAGATTTTATTCCCGATATTCCAAACGCGTCGGGCCATCTGAATGATATTCGCGGAATGGATCAGGCCACGAAAGTCTTGTCGGTCAGACGCTCGTACGCCTCGACGTATTTCTCCCGCGTCTTTTCGACGATCTCGTCCGGAATCGCCGGCGGTTGGCTGTTTTTGTCCCAGTCGGTCGACTCAAGCCAATCGCGGACGAACTGCTTGTCGAATGACGGTTGGCCGTGGCCCGGTTCGTACTGGTCGGCCGGCCAGAACCGCGAGCTGTCGGGGGTGAGGACTTCGTCGATGAGGATCAGTTCGCCCGATTCGGTTTTGCCCCACTCGAATTTCGTGTCGGCAATGATGATCCCCTTGGTCAGGGCGTATTCGGCCCCTTTGAGGAAGATCCGAATACTCCGTTCCCGCAGTTCCTCGGCCAGTTCGAGTCCGACCTCTTCGACCATCCGCTCGAACGAAATGTTCTCGTCGTGGCCTTCCTCGGCCTTGGTCGCCGGGGTGAAAATCGGTTCGGCCAGCTTGTCCGATTCGACCAGCCCATCGGGGAGACGGATTCCGCAGACGGTCCCTTGCTGTTGGTACTCTTTCCAGCCCGATCCAGAGAGGTAGCCGCGGACCACACATTCAATGGGGATGACGTTCGTCTTTCGACAAAGAGTCGTCCGTCCGGCGAACTGGGTTTTGTCGGTCCCTTCGGGCAGGGGCATCTGGTCGACGTCGATCGAAAGCAGGTGGTTTGGTTCCTCGAGCAGGTCGAACCAGAACGCCGAGATTTGCGTCAGCAGTTTCCCCTTGTCCGTGATGCCGGTCGGCAGGACCCAGTCGAACGCGCTGATTCGATCGGTCCCGACCAAAAGGATTTGTTCGCCCAAATCGTAAATGTCCCGCACTTTACCGCGTCGGGCTTCAATTCCCTCGAGTGACGTTTCAAGCACTACCGATCGATTCATACCGATTTTCCCTCAAGCCGTTTTGGGGTGAAAGAATGGTGTAAAGGGGCGCCCCGGTGCGCCAAAACTCCAGAGAGTATAGCGAGAGAAAAGCCCCTTGCCTAGGATGGGGGGCACTGTCCGAACCGATTACGCGAAAAGCGTTTGGCGGCGGTCGGAAAAAACGGATTGCCCCTTTGACAGTTTTTCTTCGAGACGCTAGAATCTAAAATTCTCGTTGGTCGCCCGTTTTGGGCCTCCACGGAGAAATTTTTGGCCTTTTCTTCGATCGAAAAGGAAAGAAAGCCCGCCGTTGGGCCGATAAAACCAGAAATCATTTTGATTCCCTGTTTTTGATTATCTGGGGCGGTAGCTCAGTTGGGAGAGCGCTGCGTTCGCAATGCAGAGGTCGAGAGTTCAAATCTCTTCCGCTCCACTTTAAAACATCTATGTGAAAAGCCCTGGTATTTTTCGCAAAATACCAGGGCTTTCTTTTTTTCTTGGTTTTCCGATCCGCGTGGGAAAAGGCCTATTGCAAACGGGGGTCCTCGATCGCCTCGCCTTCGCGTTGTTTGGCCATTTCCTTTTCGACCATGGTGCCGTAGAAAGGCACGTTCGCGTCCATCCATAGATAAAGGCGCCGTCGGTCCGACTCGGGTATCTTCGAGAAGAGTTCGCCGTGATTCTTGTCGTTAAGAATATCGGTCAACGGGCATTGGTCGGTCCCGCCAAAGCCCGGCGGCGTGTTGATCCTCCGTAAGTTCAAATCGCCCCATTCGTACCAGCGGAGGAACGGACGCAGGCTTTCGTATGAGCGGTTGTAGCGCTTGGTCGGGGCGCTGGTTAAATCAAGTTGATTGGCTTTGTCGGCGTCGCTTCCCGTGTGGCATTTGACGCAATGACGATCCAAGATCGGCTGGACCAGTCGGACGTAGCTCATCGGGTGCGATCCGTCCGGGCCCGGCTGGATGGTCGACGGTGGACGGGTCGAGGCGACCGAACTGACCGGGTTGGCCGGGGTCGACTGGATCGGTTCGTGGCATCCCACGCAGCTACGCCGCTCGCCCGGTTGGAAGTAGACTTCGCTCCGCATCGACAGGACGGCCCGACCGTCGGTATCGACCGCCTGGAAGTAGAGCGGTTTGCCTGCCGGAACCCGGAAATAGGCCGATCCGTTTGGTTCAACGGGAACGGTACCTAAAAGCATTCGTGCGTTGACCGCGTGGGGGTGGCCGACGCTCGGGTTGTTGGACACGTAGCCGGGGCCCTTGGGCAGGAGTTGGAAGATGCGCAGATGGTCGATCTTTCGCTTTGAATCGATCGGGATCACGGTCTCGTGGACGTCGGTCAACATGATCTCCGCTTCGTTTCGCTCGGCCAGTTTCGGATCGAGCCGCGCGGGGATTGTGCGAGGCATCGGTCGAGCGACCAACGGAAGCGGGTATTGGCACGAAATTTCGGGATCTTCGTAAAGCAGTTCCAGGTTACCGAAGCGGTCGAGGTAGTAAAGCCCGGTTCGGCCGTCCCAAAGCTGGTTTGGTCCGTACCCGGCCAACGGTTCTCGACTGTAGGAGACGAGGAAATAATTTTCCGACAAGGGCCACGGGCTATGATAATAGGTCGAGGGCCATTGTTCTTCGATTCCCGGCACGATGGCTTCCGGGAAGGGGACTTCCGGCGTGAGACGCTCGATCGCTTCGAAAGTATCTTCCCCCGATTGTCGGTTGAGCCGGACTCGACTCGGGTCGAGGATCGCCAGTGACCCGCCGACGGCCGAATGATGGGCGCCGGCGATAAATAAAATCCGGTTGGAGCCGGGGATCGCTTTCGGTTGGTAGCAAGCGTTGACTCTTAGGGTGTAGTTGCCAAACAGGGCGCTCGTTTGGGTTCCGTCCGGGTTGGTGACCCAGAGGCCGTGGTAACGGGACGCCCAGCGATCGATATAGTCCCAGCGACTGTAGACGATTCGGCCGTCGGAAAGGACCGACGGGTGCCATTCGTTGGTTTCGTGATAGGACAGGGTATCGATCTTTTTGCCGTCGGCCCCGAGTCGATGGAGCGTGTAGACCGGCAACGGCTCCCAGCCCCCGTGACAGCGGCCATATCCGCCGCGTCGGGAGGACATGAAGGCCAGGCTTCCATCGGGCAGCGGGCACGGGTCGAAATCGCCGTAAACTCCGGAGGTCAATTGTCGCAGGTCGCTTCCGTCGGTGTTGATCGAGAAGAGGTGGAACCACCCTTTTTCCTCTTTCAGATGAGCATTCCAGGCGTCGCGGGCGCTTCCCTGAGCCGAGAGAGCCTTCCAGTGGATCGGCTTCGAGGGGCGATTTTTCACCTCGGACATGTCGGCAAAGGCGAAGTAGAGTCGTTTCGCGTCGTGGGAAAGGGCCAGCGTCGTGTAGGCCCCTTTCGGTAGGTGACCCTCGGTCAGCCGATCAATCGACATGTCGAAGCCCGGGTTCTTGAGGATGCAGACCTCGCCGCCGTCGGTGCCGGAGCGTTGGTAGTAATAGCCTAAATACTCGTGGAGCATCTGGCAGGCGAATCGTCGCCGCTTCAAAAAGGCGATCGGCGTTTCGGCTACCAGCGGGTTCTTGAGGGCCGCGCGACGGAGGGTCCAGCGTAATTCATGATAGAGCGCTCGACGGGCTTCGGTGTCGAGCTGGTCGAGATTTTGGGCTTTTTGCTTGAGCTCTTGGAATTTTTCAATGTAACCCTTTAGAGGGGCGGATGGTTTCAAATCGGCGAACAGCTTTTCCGCACGGGACAGGAGATCGCCGATCGCGGCCGGGTTGTCGGGGGTCCGGTCACGTTGTTTCTCTTGGAAGGCCCAGTCGGCTTCGACCAGTTTAACCAGTGCCGGGTCCTCTTGAACGTCCGAGTCGGGCGAGGCCGCCAGAGTGGATACTCCAAGGGGAAGCCAAAAAGCGAAAACAGGGACCAGAAAACACGTGAGCACGGTTTTGGGGCGGAGAAACGTCATGTGCGAGCTCTTTTGGAAGCGGTTTATTGGGGCGTGAATCCTTTTACCTATTATCATAGGTAAGTCGTGCTTTGGGAAGAGGTAATTCAGTGAAGCCTTTACGTTATGGGAGAAATTTTACCACAAAATGGGGGGTGCTTTAAAATGATACACTTTTCACTTTGGGGCAAGGTAGCACATCGTTTTGCTGCAGATGTATTAAAAAGCGGCAGCGGAGGCGGGCGGTGAAGCGGGCCGTTTTCTGGAGATTGGAAGAAGGGTTGGAAAATTTAAAGTGTTTTTCAGCATGGACTTAGAGTTGTTTAGCTTTAAAATGGGCGGGAAGGAGCCAGTTTTGGCCTCTCATTTGCGAAAGGAGAGAGACGCCGACTTGGTTACAAGTTGGTCCTAAATGAGACTGGCCCGTGGGGCCTCTGACGATATGGTGCCGAACCGTTAACTTGCCCTAGCGATTCGGATGGTCACGCAGGCATGTGACTCGTCAGAGGCCCCCGTTTTTTTGGCCTTTTTAAGGACCAATATTTATGCCGGACGTTCCCTGTTTTTTTGCCGGGAGTGCCCAGGACGAAAAGTCGTTTTATTGATCTCAGCTTTCGCAGGGGGTCTAATGGCCGTTCTAATGGCCCCTTGTTTTGACTAGGGGGCATTTTTCGAGGAAGAGCGGGGCTGTCCTTCCATTCTAGACAAAGGAAGGAAATGAAGCCAGTTTTCAGCGCGATCCTTTTTATATTTTGCGATATTATTTCTTAATTAAAAAGTAATACCGATAAGGGCTTTTTTTCTTTTGTAGATTGCAATATAGTTAAATGTGGTAATTTGAGTTGAACGATAGAGTCCTTTACGAGCCGATTCGAGAAGTGATTTTCTGGCGAGAACCGCAGAATTACAAAAAAGTTAAAAAAAAGATGGGCCGATATTTCCTAGGGACCTTGACGAGCTGAATACAATCTCCTAATCTTTTATGCTTCGGGTGAGCGGTTTCTCCTTTTTTTAAGCCGTTTGTCTTCGATTGTTCAAGGGGTTTTGTCCCATCCGACGTGGATTCCGCAAGAATGAAGGGCTTTTTCTGGAGTTTGTTGCGGGGAAAGTTGGATCGGTTATCTGAACCGTATCACGATGAAACCCCTCTTTCGTGGAACCCAAAAATCGCCAGCGTAGCTTCAATTGGCAGAGCACCGCATTCGTAATGCGGGGGTTGTGGGTTCGATTCCCACCGCTGGCTCTTCATTTCTTCCCGTAAAGGTTCCGCGTTTATTAGAAAATTGCGATACCGATTAGCTTTTGGGAACACCTCGCGGCGACGCGCAAAGGAAAGAGGGAGATCTTGCTGATGGTGCAAAGTGCTCAGGCGGATTTGAAACAATTGGTTTTGCTCAACGGGACGTTCGGTCCCCAAGAGATTCGAATCTTGGAAGATGCCGTTGCAGGCGGTTACGCTCCCTGTAGCGAACTCCGTGATGCCGTTCATGAGCTCCAAAGCAAGGAAGAGCATAGTCCGGCCAGCATGGTTCGATTGGGCGTTTGCCTTTACCTGCTCGGGAAGTATGGTGCGGCGATCGAGGCGCTTCAGAAGGGGGACGGCGGCGCGCTGGTTCTCTATTATCTGGGGCGAGCGAATTTTGCCTTGAAAAACTATGGCGAAGCGCTTGGCAATTTTCAAGCTGCCGCCAAAGCAGGCTACAATAACGACGATTGTGTCCTTCGAGAAGCGGAAACGCTTCGTTATGCAGATAAGCCGGAAGAAGCGATCGCGAAACTCGACGATCTTTCCGGTGCGGTGGAGCAGACGGCCGAATATCTCTATCAGCGTGGCGCAACCGTTTCGGCGCTCGCTGGAAATCCGGACGAAGTGGTTCGTCTCTATGAGCGGGCGGTCGACGTCGATCCCCAGCATAGCGGGGCCCTTTTCGGTCTGGCTTTGGAGAACGATCGACGAGGCAACGACGAAGAGGCCCTTGATCTGTACAAGCGGTCGGCCTCGCGGTTTCCGCCTTCCCTGGGTACCTTGATGAATCTCGGGATTCTTTATGAGGATCTGGGGGAATTCGAGATGGCCGTTCAGTGCTATCAACGAATCCTCGATGCGGACGGGACGAATCTTCAGGCGGCCATGTTTTTGAAGGACGCCAAGGCCTCTGGCGACATGTTCTACGACGAGGATGCCAAGAAGAGTCGGGATCGGCTCAGTCAGGTCTTGAGTGTTCCGGTGACCGATTTCGAACTGTCGGTTCGAAGTCGAAATTGTCTCCAGAAAATGAACATAGGCATTTTAGGCGACCTTTGCCGTTGCACGGAGCAAGAGTTGCTCTCGAGTAAAAATTTCGGCGAAACGAGTTTGGTCGAAATCAAGGAAATGTTGACTGCGAAGGGGCTTCGCCTTGGTCAGCTTGCCGCCGAAAAGGCTCAGGTCGAGCTTTTCGATGCCGGATCGCTCAGTCCCGAGGAACAGGCTTTGCTTTCGCGACCCGTTTCCGATCTGGGGCTTTCGGTTCGTGCTCGAAAGTGTATGATCCGTTTGGGAATCACGACGGTTGGCGAACTGGTACGACGCAGTGGTGACGACCTGCTGGAATGCAAGAATTTCGGCGTTACCAGCCTCAATGAGGTTCGGGAAAAGATGACGGTCCACAACATCAAGCTCCGAGGTGACTAGTCGGCAGCCGTTCCTTTTTTGTCTGATTGGCCGATTAGAAAATAGAAGCAAAAAGACCAAGGCCTATCCCCATCGTGACGAGGATAGGCCTTTTTTATGCCCTTTAGGGTAGTTTCGGCGGCGGCACGAGTTGCTTTCGATTGTCTCTTGGCAATCAGGGAATCTTGATTTATGACCGTCGAAACGTGACAGACTTTTTGAAAAGTCGCGAATAAGGAGAAGCGGTGAATCTTTACATCCAAGTGATTACGACAACGCGAACGAAGGAAGATGCGGAAAAAATCGCCCAAGCCACGGTTGAGGCCCGTTTGGCCGCCTGCGCCGAGGTCTCGGGGCCGTTCGACAGCACTTACCGATGGAAGGGGCAGGTCGAGAAGGCGACTGAGTGGCGGTGTGTACTGAAAACACGTGCGGCACAGTTTGATGCTATTTCGGAGAAAATCGCCTCACTTCATTCGTATGAGTTGCCGCAGATCGTGGCGGTCGATTTTACCCATGTTTCGACCGAGTACGCCAAATGGATTGATGAGCAGACCTCGTAACGTACTTTAATTTGTAATAATTAAAAAAAGCCACTGTGGTCAAACCGCGGTGGTTTTTTTATTTGGCGGTTTCGGGGGATGTTTTTTCTAAAAAAACATTCTTAGGGGTTATTGACATGAAAAGCGAACATGAATATTGTTTATTTTAAACAATCGTGTCGGTCGATAGGAGAGAGAGGGGGGCCAAGACGTGTCGAGTCGAAAAACGCGTCAGCAGGAGATTTGCGATTATCTGGCCACTTGCGGCAAGGCGGCGGTCGACGAATTGGCCGACGCGCTGGGGGTGACCACGATGACGATCCGTCGCGATCTGGCGTCGATGGAAAAGCAGGGGATTTTGACCCGGACCCACGGCGGTTGTGTTTTTCAGTCCCCCTTTGTCAACGAGGTTCCTTTTTCGGAGAAAGACCGTCAGCAACCGGTTGAGAAGTTGGCGATTGCCCGCGAGGCGATCCGTCACCTCGAAAGGGGCGACCATCTTTATCTCGATACCGGCACCACGGCGGTTCAGCTGGCCCGTCTTTTGCCGACCGACATGGAGCTTGAGATTTTTACGAACAACCTTCGCGTGGCGATGGAGCTTTTCGGTCGCGAGGGGATCGAGGTGAGTGTTTTCGGCGGGAAACTGGCCCGGCGGAGTCCCGACCTGGTTGGTGAGACCGCTTACACCCATTTGGCCGACTTCCGCGTGGATATCGCGATCATGGGGGCCGACGCGGTCGACGTTGCCCGAGGGGAATATTACAGCGCCGACGCGGCGACGGGGATGCTTTCTCGGGCGGCCCGACGTCAGGCCGATCGGACGTTGGTCTTGGCCGATAGCAGTAAGTTCGGCAAGCACAGCCTGACGGTGGCCGGTCGTTTGGACGAAAAGGTCACCGTGATTACCGATGTGGGAATTGACGCGGCCGATCGAGAAGTTATGGTCGGTCACGGGGCGAAATGCGTTGCCGTTTCGGCCGATTGAGTGAATCGGTTGGTCGATGTTTTTAAAAGCGGTCTGTTTTTGGAGATTTTTTCTTAATTTCTTTTGGTGAAAGAGGAGTAGACGCATCATGGCGACGACGGGAATGGGGAAGTACGATCCGACGAAATACGCGGTCGATTTGGCGGCTTATCCGAAGCTGGTGACCGATCGGCTGCCGGGTCCCAAAAGCGACGCGTTGCACGAGCGGGCGGGAAAAATCATTCGCGGACTTTCCGGGCAAGTTCGGCTTTTTCCGGTGGCGTTTGAAAGTGGTCAGGGTTGCACGTTGACCGACGTCGATGGCAATCGGTATATCGACTTTTCCAGCGGTATTTACGTGACGAACTTGGGCCACTGTCACCCGAAGGTTTCCGAGGCGATTGCGACGATGGCCCATCAGGTGATGAATGTCCACGACTTCACGACCGAGGTGAAGGTCCGATTGTTGGAGAAGTTGGTTTCGGTTTTGCCGGGCGACTTGTGTGGTGTCCAGCTTTACGACAGCGGGACGACGGCGGTCGAGGCGGCATTGCGAACGTGTCGTGCGGCGACAGGAAAGCATGAATTTTTGAGCGGTTTTTCCGACTTTCATGGCAAGTCGGGTCACTCGATCAGTCTGGCGCGGATGACCAAGTTCAGCGGTCCGACCCGAGCGCCCGGTTTTTATATGGTTCCGCGACCGGACACGTATCGGCCTTGGTGGACGCGTGAGGATGGCTCGGCCGACACGGAAAAATATCTCGAATTCTATGACCGGTTCATTCTCGAATCGACCACCGGTCAAGTTGCCGGAATCGTTTTGGAGCCGATCCAAGGCTGGGCCGGGAGTATCATGCCGCCGGACGACTTCTTCCCGAAGCTCAAGAAGTTCTGCGAGGAGCGCGAGATTCTGTTGGTCGCCGACGAAGTGCTGACCTGCATGGGGCGAACCGGGCGTTGGTTGTGCATGGAAAATTACGACACGCTGCCGGATATCGTGACGCTGGGCAAGGGATTCGGAAACGGTTTCCCGGTCACCGCGATGGTGGTTCGCGAACCGTTCGCCGACGCGGTCGACAAGATCAGCGCGTCGACCAGCTACGGTGGCAACCCGATGGCCTGTGCCGCGGCGCTGGCGTCGATCGAGGTGATCGAGGAAGAAGGACTTTTGGAGCATGCCCAAGTACTTGAACGGCTCTTTGCCGACCGGATGGCCGACTGGACCGAGAAGTTCAACATTGTCGGCGACACTCGCGTGAAGGGTTGTCTGATGGGGGTCGAGTTGGTCAAAGATAAAAAGACCAAGGAGCCGTTGGATGAGGCGGGCAAGCGGATCTACCAGCGGGCCTTCTCGAAGGGACTGGCGTGGATTCCGGCCGGGCATATTTTGCGGATGAGTCCTCCGATTGTGATGCCGGAGGATGTGGCTCATAAGGCGATGGATATGATTGAGGAGTCGATCGCCGAGGTTGAAAAAGAGTTAGGTTACGCCTAAAAAGCAAAATAGAAAAGAAAAACCAAGAGCAAAAAAAGAAAAGAGGGATTGCGCAGCAATCCCGGTCCAAAAAGTTTTTGAGGGGAGAGCATGAGAGGGGACAATTTTCAAAATGTCCCCTCTCATTTAATAAACATAGGCGACGGCCTCGGCCGTCGCTCCATTTTTCTATTCTGATTCAACGTTTGGCTCTAATTCCCCAAAACCACCTTCCTAAAACCCCACCCCCCGGCCCAGTTCGAACTATCGCGGCGGCGAAAAGAACGGTATAAAGAGAGATTCCGATTTGGTTTCTCGAATTTTACCGTTTTTTCATGCAAGGATGGTGTTTCGCTTCCCATGTCCGAATTGACTTCCCATGACATTCTCGGTCCCGACGGGCGTATTGCCGCTCGGATGTCGACCTACGAGCCGCGCCAGGAGCAGCTTCAAATGGCCGACGCGGTGGCCGACGCGATTGCCGGGGAAAAACACCTGATGGTCGAAGCGGGGACCGGGGTCGGGAAGAGTTTCGCCTATTTGGTGCCGGCGATTTTGCATACGACACAGCCCGCACCCGGCTTGGACATGGAAGTGGACCCCGAGGCGCCGATTCCGTTGGGTCCGACCGAGGCGGAGGGTAAATCCCGACGTCGTGTGGTGGTGGCCACGAACACGATCAGCCTTCAGGAGCAGCTGCTCCATAAAGATATTCCGCTTTTAAACAGCGTCATCCCGCGCGAATGGACGACCGTTTTGGTCAAGGGGCGGAGCAACTATTTGAGTCTTCGTCGGCTGCGGCACGCGCTGGAGCGGTCGGCCAGTCTGTTCAGTCGAGCGCAGGAATTCGAGCAGTTGACTGATCTGGCCAAGTGGGCCAAGGAGACGACCGACGGGTCGCTTTCGTCGTTGGACTACAAGCCGTTGCCGCAGGTTTGGGACGAGGTTTGTAGTCAGCAGGGAAATTGCATGGGCCGGAAATGTCCCGATTATCAGGACTGTTTCTATCATCGAGCGAGGCGGCGGTCTTGGAACGCGCAGGTGCTTTTGGTCAACCATGCGATGTTTTTTAGCGATTTGGCGCTGCGTCGCGACGGGGTGAAGTTGTTGCCCGATTATGACGTGGTGGTGTTTGACGAGGCGCATAATCTCGAGGGGGTCGCCGGGTCACACTTGGGGATCAGCGTGACCAGCGGCCAGGTCGACTACACGTTGACCCGGTTGTACAACGATCGGACGAACAAAGGGTTGGCCGTCCTGCATCGATTGGTTGACGTTCAGAAGCAGGTGCTCCGGTGTCGCGATCGGGCCGAGGCGTTTTTTGACGACGTCGACGCATGGCTGGCCTGTCATCAGAGTGCCAAAGGGGAGAAACCGGCCGCGGGGACGTTGCCATTGGGCGGATGGGTCGGACGTTCTTCCGGCGGATCGGCACGCGTGCGGGAACCGGAACCGGTCGACAATCCGTTGTCCGAGGCGCTGTTCAAATTGCATCAAATGCTCCGCTCCCATGCCGAGACATTTCGGAACCCGGAAGAAAAACAAGACTTGAACGCGGCGGCCGATCGGGCACTTGGCATGGCTGGGGAAATCGAACGCTGGCGGACCCATCGTGCGGAAGACGAGTCGGTCTATTGGGTCGAATCGTCGTTTCGACAACGGCGGTTGCGTGTGAAGTTGGCCTCGGCGCCGATCGATGTCGGGCCGGTTTTGCGTGAGCATCTGTTTAACGAGGTACCGTCGGTCATTTTGACCAGCGCGACATTGGCGACCGGAGCCGGGTCGTTTGGTTTCTTCCAGTCTCGCGTCGGGTTGACTCAAGCCGAATCGCTCTGGCTGGGCAGTCCGTTCGATTATCGTAATCAGGCGTCGTTGGTGTTGCTTGACGGGATGCCCGATCCGGTCCGAGAGTCGCGGGCCTATCAGCAGAAGGCGTTCGAGATGATCCGCCGTTACGTTGAGCAGACTGACGGCCGGGCGTTCGTTTTGTTTACCAGCTATCAGATGATGCGCGACGCGGCCAAGGCGTTGGGCCCCTGGCTTACGCAAAAGAATTTGGCCCTTTATTCGCAGGCGGACGGGATGCCGCGAACCCAGATGCTCGAAAAATTCAAGGCGAATGGGCGGTCGGTTTTGTTTGGAACGGACAGTTTTTGGCAAGGGGTCGACGTGCCGGGCGAGGCGTTACAGAACGTCATCATCACGCGGCTTCCTTTTGCGGTCCCCGATCATCCTTTGACCGAGGCGCGTCTCGAAACGATCCGTGCGAACGGAGGGAATCCATTTCGGGATTACCAGTTGCCGACGGCGATCATTAAATTGAAGCAGGGTTTTGGACGGTTGATTCGATCGAAGCGGGACACGGGGATGGTGGTGATTCTTGACCCGCGGATTCGGACGAAGCCGTATGGGAAGCAGTTTTTGGGGTCGTTGCCCGAATGTCGGATGGTGGTGGAAAAGGTGTAAGGAAAAGAGAAAAACAAGGACAAAAGAAAAAAGAGGGATTGCGAAGCAATCGCGGTCCAAAAAGTTTTGGAAAGGGGTTTTAGGGGAAAAGCCTTTTTTAAAAGGTTTTCCCCCTAATTAAAAAATATTGGCGACGGCCCTGGCCGTCGCTCCTTTTTTTCTTGACGGGGGTGAAAGCAAGAACGCTTGTTTTGTACCCTTAAGGTAACCATTTGTTTTAAGGGGTCGTTTCGCAAAGCAGAGTTGCGAGTTTGACTTCGCAGTTCGGAGTTCTTGCGAAATAGCAAGCTTGAACGAGGAAATGGCCGTCATCCAAAGTTGAGGTATGACGGCGGAGCCGTCACCTGTTTTTTCTAAATGAGAGGGGACATTTTGAAAATTGTCCCCTCTCAAACTCTCCCCTCAAAAACTTTTTGGACCGGGATTGCTGCGCAATCCCTCTTTTCTTTTTTTTTCTTTGTTCTTTTTGTTTTCTACTTCCTTTTTCTTTTTGGTCGATACACTTCTGTCGCCGTTCCATAATACACCTCTGCCGCCGCACCGAGCGTCTCTCCAAACGTCGGGTGCGGATGGATCGCATGCGCAATTTTGTCGGCCGTCAACCGGTTCTCGATTGCGACGACCGCCTCGCCGATCATCTCCCCCGCGCCAGGCCCGACAATCCCGCAGCCAAGCAGTTCGTCTGTTTCCGGATCGATGACCCACTTGGTCAGCCCCTCGGTCCGACCAACCGCCTGCGCTCGGCCGCTTGCCGCCCACGGGTATAGTCCGGTCGCGACCGGTTTCCCTTGCGCTTTCGCCTCCGGTTCCGAAAGCCCGGCCCAGGCGATTTCCGGATCGGTGAAAACGACCGCCGGAATTGCACGAGGTCGAAACGGTTTCGCCGTGCCGAGCAGGTTTTCGACCGCCGCCTTGCCCTGTGCGGTCGCCTTGTGCGCCAGCATCGGTTCGCCTGCCACGTCGCCGATCGCCCAGATCTTCGACTCGGCGGTCCGTTGAAACTCGTCGGTCACGATGAACCCGCGGGAGTCGACCTCGATGGCCGTGTTTTCGAGGCCCAAACGGCCACTGTTGGGCGTCCGGCCGACGGCGACGAGAATCCGATCAAAAAATTTTGTTTCGGTTTGATCGGCTCCTTCAAAAGCCACTTCAAGCCCGTTGTCATGCTCCGTGACCGAGACGACCTTCGTGTTCAAAAGAATCGCTTCGAACCGCTCGTCCAGTTTTCTCTGAAGCGGGCGAACGAGCATTGGATCGGCGCCGGGCAGAAGACTTTCGGTCATTTCGACCACGGTGACTCGACTCCCCAGCGCCGCGTAGACGGAGCCGAGTTCGAGGCCGATGTAGCCGCCGCCGACGACCAAAAGGGTTTCGGGTACCGTTTCCAGTTCCAACGCGCCGGTCGAGTTCATGACCCGTTTCGACGGGAGGTCAAGCGCCGGGACCGAGGCGGGTAACGAGCCGGTCGCGACCATGCAGTGCTCGAAAGTCATCGTGTCGTCTTCCAGCGGCGTGCCGTCGACCGATTCTAGCCGGAGCGTCGAGCCATCGACGAACGAGCCACGGGCCTGAATCCGTTCGACCTTGCGCCGTTTGGCCAACTGGTCGAGTCCGCTGGTGAGCCGATCGACCACGGCATGACGGCCCGCGCGGATCGTGTCGAGGTCGATTTCCGGGCGGCCGAAAACGATTCCTGCCTTCGAGAGGGTTTGGACCTCTTCCATGCCTCGGGCCAGGTGGAGCAGTTGTTTCGACGGGATACATCCTCGCTTGAGACAGACCCCGCCCAGATCGGCTTCGGCGTCGATCAACGTGACCTGCATTCCGCGGTCGGCGGCCAGAAAGGCGGCGGCAAAACCGGCCGGTCCGGCACCGATGACGACCAATTCTCGCTTCATCTTTTCCCCTACTTTTTCATTCTCGTAAGCGGCCTCTTTTTTAGAGGACGCCTATATATAGGCATTCGTCAAGAGCGACTCGTAGTATACTCGTTTTTCCACCATCGGGCGACTGTCCGATCGATTGCTTCTTCGGCTTTCGAAACGTTCTTTTCCTGCTCGGCCAAACGGTGGGCCTCTTCGCCCAAGGTGGCCAGGGTTTGGTGTGCCTCGTGATCCGGATCGAACCGTCGGATCGCCGTGTACGAAAGCATCCCCGGCGTGCCGAAACTTTTGGCCCCGACGGTCGAATGGGACGTGATTCGTCGGTGCATCGGTTGACTGTTTAACAACGCGGCCAGGTAAAACGCCTCGTCGAGCGAGTCGACTGCCACCTGGACACACGTTTCCTGCACGATCGGCGGGCGCGGGCCCAGCAGCGGATCGTCGAGGAGTTGGAGGACCGCCGCGTTGATGCGTCGATCCATCCGACGCCAGACGACGCGGATCGGCGCGACCGAGTAGGTTCCCAAATTGTACATCGAATAAAACGGGTGTCCGTCCTGGTAGCGTCGGTAGGCGGCCCGGTCGGTCAGGATCGATTTGAACGGTTTTAAAAAGGCCAACGTTTGAGGGAAGTCGCGTTGCATCTGTTGGAGTTCAAGGCCGGTTCGAGTTTGGAGATCTTGGACCAACAAGATGTGGTTGCCCGGCACCGCCTGCCATCGTTTTAGGTCACGCCAGCGAATCAACGGGTAGAGCAACTTTGGTTCGACCGTCGCCTCGTGCTGCGGAATGGCCCGTTTGCTTCGCTTGGGCAGGTTGCGGACGAGAATTCCGGATTCGTTTTTCCGAACCGATTCGACCCAGTAGACGCCGTTGGCGCCGCCGGTGTTCGCGCCGAGATGGGCCTGGTAATCCGACGGCCCGGTGGGTGGTCCGAACGGGTTTTCGCAGGCCGTGCCTGTTATTGAGCCGTCCGTCGGGGTCGGCCAAATCGACCAGGGGGAACGCGGTTTTTCCGGATCGATCGGCGTGGCCCGGTGGGCGGCAGGCGGGTTTTCGGTCGAATCGTCCCCCGGCCAAACGTAATAGGGGACCGGATAGGTCGTTTCGCTTCCTTTAGTCAAAAGGACTGTCGCTGTCCGGGTCGACGCGCCGGGGAACGGTTGACGACTGGTGAAATCGTCGACTTGCAAAACTTCCAGCGGGATGCCCTCTTCGCCGAGTTGAAAGCGTCGGAACCCGTCGCCGGCCCCTTTGGTTTGAAAGACCGATTGGGTGATGACAAACGCCAGTCGGCCGCCGTCGCCGAGATACCGATCGGCCGCGACGTAGAGCATCAGCATCGCCAGGTCTTTTTTGCCGCCGCCGTGCCGCGCTTCGTTGCCCGAGAGGGAAAACAGACCGTATCGCTTCCAGAGTGAGCGGGTTGCCTCGCGATAGGCCGAAGGCAGATGGTCCCACGCGATCCACGGCGGGTTGCCGACGATCAGGTCGAACGGTTTTTGAGTTTCGCCCTCCACCAGGCCGTCCAACAGACTGTCTTTTTGAAAAATCGGGACGTCGACTTCTTCGGTTGGATCGAGAAGATCGCCGATGGCCAACAGGTACTGGGCCCGCGCGGCGACGACGGCCAACGGGTTCAGATCGAACCCGGCCAGATTCTCGCTCAACTGGCGTGCGAAACGGGCCTTTTCGTCGTGCGATTTGTGGTCGATCCCGGCCGCGCGTCGACGGCGTCGAATCGTCTCGATCAAAAAGATCCCCGAGCCGCATGCCGGATCGAGCAATCGCCCGGTCGGGTCGTCGGCGCGTTCGACCACGTCGAGCAGATGTCCGGCCAACCACGGCGGCGTGTAGTATTCGCCCATCCGATGACGCACACGCCGGGGAAAAAGCTTTTGATACCAGTCGGCCCAAAGATCGTCCGCGTTATCGTCAGACGTTAATTCTGACGCGAGGTCGGATAGTTTCCACCGCCGGATCGTCGCGGTAACTCGAGCGTGCCAGGCGGTCAGACGTGGCGTCGACACTGGGGTGAACCAATCAAACGGTTCAATGGTCAAAAGCCGGTCGACCTTTTTTGAAAGGTTACTGTCGGACCACGCCTTTTCTGGGCGGCCGGTCATCATGTGTTGAACCAGCGCTTGAACCACGATGACGAAGTAAGTCTGTAAGGCAAACAACAAGATCGCCCGTTCGGTCGATTCGGGCAGGTTATATTGACGTGCCAGAAGCTCGAAAGGGCAAGCGGTCTTGGCGGGGCCAGTCTCGTCGTCGAACCAGAAATGGCCCGAACTGGTGAGGCTCTCTTTCCATCGGTCCAACGGTCCGTCTACCTTCGACGAGTCCGAATTCTCGAGGATCTCGACCAACGTGGCGATCCCCTCCCGCGCAAGGGGCGATTTCGGCCCGAATTGTTCAATGAGAAGTTGGGAAAATCGGTTGGTCGACATAGGCAATAAAGGAGATTTTTTGACTCAAAACGCGAGGCATCAGGCCGCGGGGCCATGATACCCCTTTTCGAGCCAATTTTTCAGCCCCCCCTGGAGTTGAAAGATCGACCCGGTTTTTCAGGCCGTTTTACCCCCTCGCTTGTGGACAAGTGCCGGAGTTGGCGCTTATAATAGGCGATTATTGAGGGCTGCATTGCCAACGAACCTTCCCCCACAACTGTCCCCCCCATTGAGGATTTGCTGATGCTCAAGTCGAAATCGCTCGGATTGCTCTTGGTACTTTTGTTGTTCTGCTCAAGTACGTCGCTTTTGGCCAAGGAGACGGCCAAATCCCAAAAGCCGATTGTCCCGAAAGATGGCCCGATCAAGCTGTTCAACGGAAAGGACCTCACCGGCTTTTATACCTTCTTGAAAGATACAAAATACGAAGACCCCCGACAGGTCTTCACCGTCAAGGACGGCGTCTTGATCATCTCCGGCGATGGCCTCGGTGGGCTTTATACCAATGACCGGTATGCCGACTATCACATGGTCTGCGAATTCAAATGGGGGCCGCGAACGTGGGGACCTCGCAAAGAACGAACCAAAGACTCCGGTGTCTTGGTCCACGGCTTCGGTCCGGATGACTCTTACGGTGGCGGCGTCTGGTTTTCGTCGGTCGAGGCCCAGTTGATCCAGGGCGGCTGCGGCGATTTCATCATCGTCAACGGAAAAGACGACGACGGCAAACCGACCAACATCACCGGCAAAGCGAAGGTCGTCAAGGATCGTGACGGGGAAGCGGTCTGGGACCCCAAGGGGGAAGTGGCCACGTTCGGAGGCGGACGGATCAACAACCACTATCGCGACCCCGATTGGGCCGACACGCTCAATTTCCGCGGGAAAGAGGACGTCGAAAACCCGGACGGCCAGTGGAACACGATGGAAGTGATCTGCCGCGGGAACGAGATTTTGATCAAAGTCAACGGCCATCTGGTCAACCATATGACCGACTGCTCGATCGACTCGGGCAAGATCCTCATTCAGTCGGAATGGGCCGAGATCCATGTCCGTCGCTGGGACCTCTTGCCGCTGGAAAACTAGGCAATGTCGAGACAAGCTTGGGATTTTTGACGCGGAAATAGGGGGGCTTGAAAAAGTCCTTGCCGATTTTAGCCGATTTTCCCAACCGTAATAATTATTGTTGAATCAGAACCGTGGTGCCCCAGGAAAAGGGGTGTCGCGGTTCTTTTTTTGTGATGACGGAACGTGGGCGCGAATTTTCTCAAGCCATGAAGGTTGCCTAAATTGCCTGACAGGAAAATCCTACTTGGTAGGCATAATGATTTCAACAAGCTCAATCGATTCAATTCGACTTTCCCTCCCGATCGGTACGATATAACCGGGAGAGCCAGGTCTCATTTCGTTATCATTACCGACCCATGGCATTGAGGCCAAAACTCACGGGAGACTCACGAACGTGGCACGGACGCCTTTGCTTTTGATCAACGCCGAAACACCCGGACGAGACTCGGTCGGTCCCATTCTTGTGACCAGACGTCTTGTTTACGTGCGACACGAAAAGCTTTTCGCTGCCCTGATTGGAATCTTGTTGGGAGTAGTGGCTTGTTGCGCGACGACCACCTTTGGTCAAACGACCCTCGAGCCGACGCCGACGCCGGCACCTTCCGGATCGGGGCAACAGCAGCCGGGGCAACCGGCGACGGCCGTTTCGCAACCGTCGTTTTCTTCATGGGAGGAAATCGGGACCAAGCGACTGGCTGTCGGGGAGGTGGAGATTTTGCGGCTTCCGGCGCCAGCGCCTCCTTGCCCGACCGGCGCGCCGGGGCGGATCGATCTTTTTGGGGCCGTTTCCCGGGCGATTCAGTGTAACCCGAAACTCAAAGCGTACCAGGCTGAGGTGATGCAGGCCCGTGCCGCGCGGACGGTCGCCTTCTCGCCGTTTTATCCGAAGATCGCCAACTCGGCCAATCTGATCGGGACGACGGGCCCTTTTTTTGCCTTGGGACAAATTTCCCCCGATTTGCAAAACCGCTCCAGCGGCTTTGTCTTGAACGAGTTGACCATCGAGTGGATCCTCTGGGATTTCGGGCGTCGACTGGGAACCTATCGGCAGTACGATCTTCAATATCAGATCTCCCGATTCCAGTGCCGACGGGCCGAACAGACGGTCGCGTTTTTTGTGTCGCAGTCGTATTTCCAGCTCTTGGAGGCATACGCCGAAATTCGGGTGGCCGACGACACGATTCGCCGGTCGAACGAGTATCTGCGTGTTTCCAATAACCTTTACGTGGCCGGAGAGACCGATCGAGAAGCGGTCCTCAGTGCCCAGTACCAACTGACCCAAGCCCAACAGCTGATGGTCTCATCCCAGGCCGACAAGCGAATCAAGGCGGGCAATCTCAATACGCAAATCGGGTTGCCGGTTTTAACTCCCGTTTGCGCGATCGATTGTCGCGAGGTCCCCAAGATGGATATCCCGGTCGTGGCGTGCGTCGACTTGGGGCATCGGCAACGTTTCGAGGTCAAGGCGGCGGTCGACTATATCGCCAAGGCATGCGAGCAAAAACGGGTTGCCCGGGCCGATTTCAAGCCGGAGATTTATACCAATGGGGGCTATACCACGTTGGGCGGCGATCTGACCAGTGACTTTTACAGCGGGGCAGTCACGTTCGACTGGGAGCTTTTTAGTGGCGGCAAGCGGGTCGGCGTCCTCCGTGAAGCACAGGGGGCCATCTGCTACGCGAGAGCCCAACACCGCGAGATTTGCAACCGGATTGGCGATGAGATCAACAGCGCGTTTCAGACGCTGATTTCGGCCCGGCACAATCTGGTTTTATCCCGATCGGCCGTGAAGCTGGCTGACGAGCGGTATCGGATCGTGCTGGATAAATTCAGTGTCGGAAAGGCGAACCCGACCGCGGTGCTCGAAGCGCATACCGAGCTGACTCGCGCCGAGCAGTCGGAAAATCGGGCCTTCTACAATCTGCTGATCGCCTTTGCCCAGTTGGAATACGCCGTCGGCGGGCCGTTGGCCCCTTAGTAGACCCGTTTGGAAGAATTTTTTTGGTCTTCTTTCAAAAAAGGGGAATTCTCGGCAGTAAAACGCTTTTCGCCGAACCGATTCAACTATATAATCTCGTTTAGATATAGATGAAGCGGTGGCCCTCTCCTGATGATGGGCAGATCGCTTGGCGATTTTTTACGTCTCTTGAAAAGCGGGCGCAAGATGAACTCCTCCCAAGCGGATTCCGGCGAGCGACCGGTTGATTTTTCTCCTCCTGACGAAGCGACTCTCGAGTTATTTCGACTTCATCTGGCCGAAGGGGTCGGGCCTTTGCTTCGAAAGGAATTGTTAAACCGGTTCGAAACGGCTGAGGCGATTTTTGACGCCGCGCCGGATGAGCTTCGTCGCGTTCCGGGAATCGGTCCGACGTTGGCCCAGCGGCTTGCTTTGGCCCGGGAGGAGGTCGATATCGAGCGGGAGTTGGACCTTTGCCGAAAACATGGTATTTCCCTTCTGTCGGAACGAGACGCGGCCTATCCACGGATGCTTCGCGAGTTGCCCGACCCGCCCGGTTTTCTTTTTGTTCGGGGCGAGATCCTGCCACGTGATGCGATTGCCGTGGCGATTGTCGGGACGCGACATCCGACTCGCTACGGTCTGAAAACGGCCAAGCGACTTGCCGCCGGTTTGGCCCGACAAGGGGTGACGATCGTCAGCGGGTTGGCTCGTGGGATCGATGCGGCCGCTCATCAAGGGGCCCTTGAGGCCGGTGGGCGGACGTTGGCGGTGTTGGGAAGCGGGGTGTTGAACGTTTTTCCACCGGAGCACGACGAACTGGCCGAATCGGTCGTTCGGCAGGGGGCCGTTTTGAGTGAATCGCCGCCGGAATTCCCTCCGATTCGTGGCGCGTTTCCGCAACGCAACCGGATCATCAGCGGCTTGACCTGTGGGGTGATCATCGTCGAGGCGGCCCAGCGGAGCGGCGCGTTGATTACCGCCCGATTGGCGATGGAGCAAAACCGGGAGGTTTTTGCCGTTCCGGGCCAGATCGATTGTCGCATGGCGGCCGGTCCGCACCGTTTGATTCGTGACGGGGCGAAGTTGGTCGAGTCGATCGACGACGTGTTGGAGGAGTTGGGGCCGTTAGTCGAATCGGTTTCGATCGAGGAGGGAGGCCCGCCGGTTCGTCGTCCGTCAGAGCTTTCATTGAACGAGATCGAGCAGAAGATTCTCGCGTTGGTCGAGACGGAGCCGACGCCGGTTGATCGAATTATTTCTCATTCCGGGCTTGCGGTTCCGCGGGTGTTGTCGACGTTGAATGTGTTGGAGCGGAATCGGTTGGTCGAGCGATTGAGTGGGGCAATGTTCGTAAGAAAGTAAAAACAAAGCAAAAAGAAAAAAGAGGGATTGCGCAGCAATCCCGGTCCAAAAAGTTTTTGAGGGGAGAGTTTGAGAGGGGACTATTTTCAAAATGTCCCCTCTCATTTAGAAAAAACAGGTGACGGCGCAGACGTCACTTCCCTTTCCTTTAGATAACGGTTACTTTTCTATTCCGGCCTACCATTTCGCAAAAGTCCAAAACTTCCACAAAAAGCGGAACCGCGACGTCAAACGCTTGTCTCACCTTTTTTGAACCAAGGTTTTCCCCCCCGGTGTGCAGAATAAGCGTTCTTGCGTTTAAAGCGTCAAGAAATAAAAGGAGCGACGGCCGAGGTTGTCGCCAGTGTTTTTTGGGATGAGGAAAACCATTTTGGAAATAGGTTTTCCTCAAACTTCTTTCCAAAAACTTTCTGGAACGGGATTGCTTTGCAATCCCTCTGATTTTTGTTTCTTTTTGTTTCTTTTAGCCGTTTGAAAAAAACGATTCCGGGTTGATTGCCTCAATCAATCGCACGAGCGCTTGCGACGCTTCGGCCTCTTCGCTGATGACCGTATCGGCGCCGACCCGTTTGACCGTGGCGACGTTGGCCAGATATCGGCAACGAACGAGGATTCGACAGGTCGGGTTCATCTGACGGATGCCCGAGACGATGTCGATCGCGGCCAGGTCGGAGGCGACCGTGACCACGGCCAGGCAACAATCGGCAATGTGGGCTCGATGGAGTATCTCTTCATCGACGGCGTCTCCGGCGACGGTGTGGAACCCCTGTTGGGCGAAGGGCTGGAGGTTGAGCGGACTGAAATCGATCAGGTGAACATCGATCCCGGCCAGTTCCAATCGGGAGGCGGCCTGGCCACCGATCGGGCCGAGACCGACCACGACGGCGTGGGAAATCGGTTTGAGTGTTTCTTTGGTCTTTACCGACGGGGCCGCCCCGAGCAAGTCTTTCGGCTCGGCAAAGCGAAGTCCGGTTTTCAACAGTTGCGGGGTCAGAATCAGTGTCCCTAGTCCGACGACCAAGATCGTGTTATAGAGGTCGCCCGAAATCATTTCCAAGGAGCGACCGGTGGCAAGCAGGACGAATGAGAATTCACCCAATTGCGAAAGGCCAACCCCCATTCCCAGCGAGGTTCGCAGGTCCAGTCCGGTGATTTTTAGAGCGATAGCACCCGCGGCCGTTTTCAGCAGAAGGATTCCCAGAAGAATGGCCGCGATCCACAAGGGACTACTCCACGATGTGGTCAGAACATGGAACTGCATTAACGTGCCGAGGCCGACAAAAAAGATGGCCGAAAACGTTTCGCGAAACGGCAGGATGATGGCATCGACCTGACGGGTCAGCCGATTTCCGCCCAACGCCAGCCCGGCCCCCAACGCGCCGAGCATCGGAGGCAGGTCGATCAGATACGCCCCCATTCCGGCTCCGCCGAGGATCGTGATCGTAAACAGAACGACCAGTTCGACGCTTCGCAGTTCGCCCAAGAGCGGGATAATCCAATCGGTAATGACCCGACGCAAGAGGAAAATAGCCGCGACGAAGCAGACCGATTTGACGACCAGAAACAAAAACGCGCCGCCGGTTGGCTGGGTTCCCACCCCGGTCAAAACGGGGAGCAAAAGGATTAACGGGACGAGCATCAGGTCTTGGAATAACAGGATGCCGATCGCCCGCTGGCCGTGGGGTGTCGAGGATTGGCCCCATTCATTGAGCGCTTTGAAAACCAAAACGGTCGAACTGAACGCGCAGACCACGGCGATCAAAAGGGACGTTTCCCAGACCACGCCCAACGCGCAGGAGAGCAAATAGACCGGTCCGCCGACCAGGACCATCTGTAGACTGCCACCGACGATCAGATGGCGTCCCATTCGGATCAGTTCTTCCAGCGACAGTTCCAAACCGATCGAAAACAGGAGGAACAGAATGCCCGTTTGAGATAAATAGTGAAATTCGCGACTCTCTTCCGAAACCAGTCCCAACCCGCCGTGTCCGATAATCGCTCCGGCAATCAGGTAGCCGACCAGCATCGAGACGCCCAGCCGTTTGCAAATAAAACCGGCGACCATCCCGGCGCTGAGCACCCAGAGTAAATCTAAAACCAGAATGGTAACGACGTTGGAATCCATCGATTGGGCCGTTGCAAACTTTTTTTACTTGAAAGGGGGGGGGACGTGTGGAGCTTTTATTGATGTTTACTTGGCAAATGATCCGGTCGGTCAAACCTATTTTGACCTTTTTCCGGCCTCTCGTTCGCTTGGTCTCGGTTCATTAGCTGTGCAAACGTCAATAGGAGGGTCAAAACAAATATAGCACTTCCCTATCGAGAGGGGTGGAAAAACGCCCGCAGCACCAAATCGGGGTGATTCCGAGTCGGTTCATTCCGTCTTTTTCCCTTCCACGAAAATCGAGGTCGATACCCCCACCGGACGACGCAGTAGGAAGATCCAGAGGGCGACGATGCCCACAAGGATCAGAATGCTCACGTTCTGCGAAATACTCAGGCCGGTGCCGAAGACCGATAACTCGTCGGTTCGGATGATCTCCAGGATGAAACGGGTGATCGGGTACAGAGTCAACAGCAACGCGAACAGCTCCCCGTCGCGGCGCCGAAACGGGCTGTAGGCCAACAGAATCAGGCAAATAATAAGCGCGTTGGCCGAGCTATAAAGTTGAGTTGGATGGATTGGTCGACTTCGCCGAGCGATCTCAAGCGGTCCGAGCGTCTGTTTGGTACCGTCGGTCATTTCGAACTGCACCGGTTGTCGATTGCCGTAGGCGTTGTAAAGAGTTCGCTCGATGAGCTCGATCAGTTCGATTGGCTCGATCTCTTGAACCGGCTGTCCGTTGACCCGTTCGATCACTTGTCCCACCTCGAGCCCGGCCCGCGCGGCGGGGGAGTTTGGCTCGACGCGGAGAATGGTTGGTTGTCCAGCTTCATCCGGGCCGTAACGAAACCCGGACATCTCTCCACGCATGACCTGACTGGCGTACGGCGGACTGCCCGGCGGAAACGTGACGGCCCACGCGTGATCGCAGGCCCCGCCGTAACAGCACCCATTCAACAGACACCCGATTCGACCCAGGGCCAGTCCGAGTACCAGGCAGGGCGCCAACAGATCGCCGAGGACCAAGAGACGCAAACCTCGCTTTTTGACAAAAATTAAAAGGCCCGACAACGCCCCGATCAGTGAGCCGTAGACGACCATGCCCCCTTCGGTCATGTTGATTGCTGCCAGAAACGTCTCTACGACGGTCAGACGTTGGAACGTTTCCCAGTATTCGATCACGTAAAAAACCCGCGCGCCGATCAAGCCGGGAATCACCATCCAAAAAACCAACGACATGGTCATGTCGGAATCCAAGCCGTACCGGCGGCCTCGATAGATCAAAAGCCCGGTCGAGGCCAACACGCCGACCAAAAGCATGGTTCCCCACGCGCGGATCGGAATCCCCTCGTCCCCGGCGATCCCCGGCAAAATCCAGACGAGCATCACTGCGATCAAAACCAAAAAGGGGAGATAGTCGATCACCTCGCGGGTGAACCCTTTTTTCCAGACGCTCCAGCCGAGAAGCCCGATCGAGAAAGCGATCCAAAGGAACAATAGCAGTCCGAAACCGAACAACGGGATACCGGCGATTTCGGTCGGGATGTGGAATAAGGTTTGGAGCATGAAGGGGATTTTCTGAAGAAAGGGCCGGTTCTCGTTTATCGCGTTTTGAAAAAACTTATTTTATCCGAATCAGGCAGTTGTCGATCAGCCGTGTCGAGTCGATGGTAACCGCCAGGGCGATGACCGTCGCGCCGTCAAGTTGGTCGAGCGGCTTGAGTGTCCGGGCGTCGGCGATCGTGATATAATCGATTTTCGCATCGGGGGCCGTTTCCAACAGGGTTGCCTCGATTTGCCGTCGGAGGGTTTCGCAGTCGACTTCTCCCTGTTCGACCAGCTTTTCGGCTCGGGCGAGGCTTTTCGAAAGGGCGACGGCCCGTTGTCTGGCGTCGGGACTTAAGTAGGCGTTGCGCGAACTCATTGCCAGTCCGTCCGGTTCCCGAACGATGGGGCAAGCGACCACGTCGACCGGGACGTCGAGCTGATCGACCATCCGACGGATGACCAGTGCCTGTTGATAATCTTTTTGACCGAAGAAGGCCGCGTCGGGGCCGACAAGATGGAACAATTTGAGAACGATCGTCGCCACGCCGCGAAAATGGGTCGGCCGATGGGCCCCTTCCCAACAGGATGTCACCGAGCCGACCTCGACCCAGGTGTCATGGTCCTCTCGATACATTTCCTCGTTTCTCGGTGCGAAAACGACGTCAACGCCGAGGGCCTCTAACTTTTCGCAGTCGGCCTCAAACGTTCGCGGATAGGCGTCGAGATCTTCGCCGGGAGCGAATTGGGTCGGGTTGACGAAGATTGTCACGACCGTCACATCGCACCGGGCTCGCGACGCGCGGACCAGGCTCAAATGGCCTTCATGCAGCGCGCCCATCGTCGGGACCAGCCCGATCAGGCGTCCCTCACGGCGTATTTCATCCAGAACCGTTCGTAGTTCGTCTTTGTTGGTAATCAGTTTCATCGTACTTTAATACTTTCAATCGCTGTCCTAACTTCTTCCGCGATCGCTTCCGGCGTGCCGTCGGGAATGTTGAGCACCGGCCCGACGTCGTTACAGTGGAGCCGTTTTTCAAGCGACCGCACCAGGGTTTCTAAACGATTTTCGGTCAACCCCTTTTCGAAAGGTCGACCACGCCGCTGGATTCGTTGCCGCAGCGTCTCCGGTGGGACGTCCAGGTAAACGACCAACGTCGGACGTATCACTTGTGATCGCGCCTCACGGTATTTTTCTTCAAAACGGGCGAACTCGTCTGCCGAGAGCCAAACTTCGGCGAAGGCGGCCGATTGGTCGAACCACCAGTCGGTTGTCCACGGTCGTGCCGACTCGCCGGAGGGGCGATCGATTTTTAAGTTTTTCAACCGCTCGGCCGTAAGTAATTCGGTTCGCAAGCGGAGGAATTCTAACTCGATTTGCGGCCCAATGCTAGTCGAATCGGGCGGCAGGGCCGCCGACCGATTCGGTACTTCCGCACTGTCGGTATCACCCGCTCCCGTTGGTTGGCGGGCAGGGCCCGCGGCCGGACTGGAGCTTCCGTACCGATACAATTTACCCGCTTCCGTTGGTCGGCGGGCAGGGCCCGCGGCCGGACTGGTGCTTCCGCACCGATACAATTTACCCGCTCCCGTTGGTCGCTGGTCTTGTTTGAAAGTTTGACGATCTTCCAGTTTGGTAGCATAGAAGCGTGACAGCGCGTCGGCATCGAACCGCTCCGGAATCCAGTCGACCGAACCGGTTTGAACGAGTCGCCGGGCCAGCGCGGTCTTTCCTGCGCCGATTCCCCCGGCTATTGCTATGTAGGGCGTTGGAAGCCGATCGAGATTTTCCCGCAGCGCGGCGACGGTCCAACCGATTCCCGGATGTTGCATTTCGGCCGCCACTTCTGCCGCCGGTTCGAGGACGAAGCGACGCCAGGCCATCCGCGGATGGGGGACGGTCAATCGCTCGGACGAGATGGTTTCGGTGCCGTAGAGCAAGAGGTCGAGGTCGATCGTCCGCGGGCCCCAACGGGTTTCGCGCTCTCGTCCCAGCCGGTTTTCGATTTCCTGAAGCGTGTCCAAGAGTGCCTCGGGCGCGAGTGTCGTTTCGATGACGGCTGCCGCGTTGAGAAAAACCGGTTGATCGACGGGGCCGCCGACCGGTCGGGTCTCGTGATAGCGGCTGACCGAGACGGCCGTGATTTGTGGGGCTGATTGGAGCAACTCGACCGCCCGATCGAGCGTCTGTCGCCGATTGCCCAAATTCGCGCCGAGTCCGAGGAGGCACCGTGCCATCGAGCGTGGTTCCTGTGAGGTTGGAAACGTAGGAGGGAAAATATTAATTTCCCCCTATTTTTATTGACTGTAAAACACTCTAAGAATACCAAAAAAGCGGAGTTTTCACGATACCCATCCCCCGGCGGCAGGTCACCCGGAAGCACGGCCGGGTCTCCGTTCGGTACCGGCCGTTCCCCAGAGGGGGAGTATCCACCGGCCGTTTTTTGGCGTATTCTATTGGTCTTTGTATATGGAATGAGCGAGGGTGACCAACGGGAGCCCGGTTTCAAGGCACCAAGCCATAAAGAACCGCTCAATTGCAATGCAAACATCAATAAATGGTATCCCACACGCTGGGTGCACGAACCATCAGGACCGGCTCCTTGGATCACGCTGAACGATTACGATCGGACCGGATTCCGGTTCTTCTTTTTCAATTTGCCTTGCCTTCGGTCGTGGCGCTTCTGGTCCACGCGCTTTACAATATTGTCGACCGGATCGTCGTCGGGCAAGGGGTCGGTCCGGCCGGACTGGCCGCGTTGGCCTTGGTCTTTCCGGTCATGCTGATCCAATTCGGCTTCTGTCATCTCATCGGGGGAGGCAGTGCGGCTTTGATCTCGATCCGATTGGGCGAAAAACGGTCCGATCGGGCCGAAGGGGTACTTGGAAATGCCGTGCTGTTGACGGCGATGGTCGCGTTTATCTTGCCGACCTTGGTCCTTTTCAATATCGATCGGATTCTTGACCTGTTTGCCACCGCCGGCGAACTTCGCCCGTTCGCACGCGAGTACATGGAGATTATTTTTTTTGGCACGCCGATTATGATGACCGGCTTCGTCCTGAGTTATTTGATCCGTGCCGAGGGCTCGCCGACGACCTCGATGCAGATGATCATCCTCGGGGCGGTCCTGAATATCATTCTCGATCCGATCATGGTTTTTGGACTCGGTTGGGGCGTACGCGGCGTGGCGATCGCGACGGTCCTGGCGCAGAGTGGTTCGGCGATATGGGGAGTGTGTTTTTACGCGCGCCGCAAGAGCGTCCTTCGATTCCGTCTGAAAAACCTTCGCCCCAAGCGGTCGATTCTCGGTCGGATCATGGCGATCGGCATGGCGCCGTTCATGATGAACCTGGCCGCCGGGATTCAAAACGGGTTACTCAATCGTCAATTGCAAATCTACGGTGGTGCCGACGCGGTCGCGGCGATGGGGATCATTTATGTGGCCATGTCGATCGTGATGCTTTCGGTCTTCGGCATTGCCGACGGAGCCCAGCCGATCATCGGGTTCAACTACGGGGCACGCCAGTTCGGTCGGGTTCGCGAGACGTTGAAAATCGCCATCTTCGCGGCGACCGCCGTGACGTTTTTTTTATGGGGGGTGATCGAACTTTTTCCCCATGCGGTGGTCTGGCCGTTTTGCTCGCGAAACCAGACGATGTTGAACGACGCGGCCAAATACTTGCGACTTTTCATGATTCTAACGCCGGTTATCGGAGTTCAAATCATCGGGGCCCGCTATTTTCAGGCGGTTGGCAAGGCGGCCGCGTCGACCTTTTTGGCCCTCTTGCGACAGTGTTTTTTGTTCATCCCGATTCTTTTTCTCCTTCCGTCTTGGTTCGGTTTGATAGGCGTGTGGATCGCCACACCGGTGGCCGATTTGTTGTCGATGGTGATTACGGTCCTCTGGTTGCGTTATGAAACACGGGAATTGGATCAGGCCGATCGGCGAAAATCGCTTGAAGAACCGGCCGTCGACGAGCCGCCCGACTGGTCGATCTGATGTGGGGAGTCGGTTGATTCGAACCGGCGGGAAGGAAATTGCGCTTCGAAGTTGGGGGAATTCCGGGTAGGATAGTCTCGAGTGGCGAGGGACGCTTTTCCCTTGGCCGTCGAGCGTAGTTTCGCGTTGATCTGCCTCAGGGAGGATGGCATGTTTTGGAATTTGCGATTCGGTTTTCTCTTTAGCTTGGTCACAATCGCGTGGTCGATTGCGCTGCCCGGGTCGGTGTCGGCTCAATCGGTTTCGTTGAATCCGCGCGACCACTCGCCGATGCTCGAAGACGCGCGGTTGCACGATGTCTGGTTTGTCGACCCCTTGCACGGCTGGGCCGTCGGAGACCGGGGCGTCGTCTGGCATACCGATGACGGCGGTCAGAACTGGACGCTTCAGCCTTCGGGCCATGACGGGCCGCTTTACTCGGTCTTTTTTCTCGACTCCAAAACCGGCTGGGCGGCAGGCGGGCGAACCGTACCGTTGACGCACCGTAGCGAAGGGGTCATTCTTGTCACTCGAGACGGCGGGGCCTCGTGGGCCCGATTGGCCGAAGGGAATATTCCCGCGCTTCAAAGGGTCCGATTTTTCGACGCGAAAAACGGCTGGGCCCTGGGACGCCGGTCATCGAATTTTCGCGCCGGGGTGATCGCCACTGCCGACGGTGGGCGGACCTGGCGCCCGTTGAACGGAGCGATTCGGACCAAGAAGGGGGAAACCAATTTTGACGGCTGGGCGACCGGCGATATGATCGACCCGAATACCGGTGCCGTCGCCGGGGAAAGCGGTCTCAGCGCGGTCGTTCGACGTGGCACGGTCGAAAACGATCGGAGTCCGCGCTTCGGCTTGCGAAATTTGCACGACCTTCGTCTGCTCGCCCCGCAATGGGGTTGGCTGGTCGGCGACGGGGGGCTTTTGCTTATGACGACCGATCTGGGGATGACCTGGCAGACCACGGCCGGGCCGTTGCCGTCGGGGATCGCCGGGGAGGCCGATTTTTACGCCGTCGAGGTCCGAGGGCCCCGTGCTTGGGTGGTCGGTTCGCCGGGGTCGTTTGTCTTGTCGACCGAAGACGCCGGGCAGCATTGGTCGGCCTTTTCGACCGGAGTGACGGTGCCGCTTTATGCCGTTCGATTTGTCGACGATCGGCATGGTTGGGCCGTCGGGGCGATGGGGACGATCGTCGTGACCGAAGACGGAGGACGGAATTGGAAGCGACAACGCAGCGGCGGGACCCGGGCTGCGTGGCTTGGGCTTTTTGCCGATCCGAACGGGGTGCCTTGGGAATGGTTTGCCCATTGGTCGGCGGCCGAAGGGTATTTGAGCGTTCTGGAAACGCTTACCCGACCGAGCCCCGAACTGGTGCAGGCGTCGACCGACGGTTTGACCATCCGTGCCCACGAAGCGGCCGTTGGCGTCGGGGCCAGTGATAGCCGGGCCGCTTGGGCGTTTCCCGATTTGCCGTCGGAGTGGCGGCTTAACGGAAAACGGATTCTCGAAAACTGGGATCGGGCCAACGATCGCCGGGCACTTCAGAAGTTTCGCGCGGAGCTGATTCGGACGATTCGGACGTGGCGACCCGAGGTGGTGGTTACCCACGATATCGATCCCTACGGTAAACGGCCAAAAAACAATCTGATCAATCAGGCGGTTCTCGAAGCGGTCAACCTGGCCGCCGATCCGACTTCGCATATCGATCAGATCACCGGCCTTGGGCTGGAGCCGTGGGAAGTCAAAAAGGTGTATGGCGCGCAGCCGGTCG
Organism: Thermoguttaceae bacterium; assembly: GCA_963674475.2. GTDB lineage: Bacteria > Planctomycetota > Planctomycetia > Pirellulales > Thermoguttaceae > CAXXFQ01. The sequence goes on from CAXXFQ010000017.1 coordinate 231,709, forward strand.
GGGTCGAAGGGTCCTGCCAGTTGTCGCCGGGCAAGTGGGACGCGCGACTCGGGCGTTCCCCGGCCGAGATGGCCGCGGCGGCCCGTGGTTTGGTGCAGGACGAATTCGAGATCCAAACCCGGCCTCAAAGCGTTCGGCTGCTTTTGGATCGAGTCGCGTCGGATCGGAAGAATCCAAGCTTTTTTGGCGGCATTTTTCTCGAACCGGGCGGCGAAGCCCGACGTCGCCTGCTCGAACCGGTCGACTCTTTCACGGAACGTCGTATCGCGGCCTCTTCTCGTAATCTGCGGGCGATCCTGGATCGGGTGCAAAACGATCCGGTCGCCGGGAACGTGTTGCTCTCGCAAGCGGTCAAGCTGACCGAGGCGATGGACCACGATCGGGCCGCGCGGACCTTGGCCCATCTGGCAAAGCTTTATAAACGGACCGGCCGGTGGGACCTGACTGCCGAGACGCTTGCGCAGTTGGTCGAGCGTTATCCGAAACACCCGATGACCGACTCGGCCCTGATCTGGTTGGTCCATTACTACGGCAGCGCCGAGGCGGGCTGGCTCGAGCAGGGAAGCCAACGCAAGACGACCGTGCAATCGGGAAAAGCGTCTCGCTCGACCTTGTCGATCGATCTGAATCTTCAGGAGAATCGGCTCGAACGGGCCGCCGGTTGGGCCAAACAGATTCTCGCCACGCGGCCCGATCTGTATGAAAATCCTTCGATTCGTTTTCCGCTGACGGCGATCGATCGGCAACGCGGCTATCCGGGCCAGGCCGAGCGGTATTTGATGTTGATTCGCAAGCGGGAAAAACGGGACGCCTGGTGGGAGTGCGCGACCGGCGAAGCGTGGATTGCCGATCGTCAGACCGCCAGTCCCAAATCGATTCTTCGAGCGCTCGCCATTCCGACCAAGCCCCGACTGGACGGTCGATTGAACGAACCGTTTTGGGCCGCCGCGGCCGTGGCCGAGCTGACCGGTGCCGATTCGTCCTCTCCGGGCGCTGCGGGAAAGGTGCGTTTGGTTTACGATCGAGAATTTTTGTATTTGGCCGTCGAATGTGCCAACGTCGAAGGGGTCTCGTACACGCCGGTTCCCAAGGGGCCGCGTCCGCGAGATGGGGACTTGTCGGCCGAGGATCGGGTCGAACTGTTGTTGGATATCGATCGGGATTACGCGACCTACTTCCGACTGGTGGTCGACCGGCGCGGTTGGACCGGTGACGATTGTTGGGGGCAAGCGAAGGCGTGGGACCCGAGTTGGTTTGTCGCCCGTCGAGGGGACGAAAAGGGCTGGACGGTGGAAGCGGCCATCCCGTTGGAGGCGTTGACCGGCCGTTATCCCGAGCCGGGCGAAGTCTGGGGAATCGGCTTGCGACGGATCATGCCCGGGGCCGGTTTTCAGGCGTGGAATTCGCCAGAGGTGGTCGAGATTCGCCCCGAGTCGTTCGGCTATCTTTTATTTACGCCTTGACGCGAAACAGGGGGTGGCTTTTCGCATGAAGGTCGCGAACTCAAGATGAGGAAGGCTTTTGCTCTAGCCCCTCGAAAAGCATGGTTTGAAGGGTTTTCAGCTGCAGCCGATTTTTGCGAAAACGGTGATTGTTGGCCGCTTTTTTTAAGCATTCGGGATGCAGAAAGAGGAGACCGGGACTGGAAAGTTTTTGCTGGCTAGCGACACGCCGCAAAAGGAGCCGATCTTTCCAGCGGAGTTGATGGGCGAGACAAAGCTCCCAAAAAAGCTTCCGTGGATGAAACTCACGTCCCGGCTTTTGCTTTCGTTCTTTGAGCCAAGACAAAAACCAAATCGCTCCGATCGCAAAAAGCAGTGTTCCGATCAGGATCAGCACTCCCGACTGGTGGTCGGTTGACGTTCCGTGTCGAAATCCACGTCCAAACCAATCGAGGCGGACCTGCCCGATCAAACAGTGGAACTGATCTGTGAAGGAAAAGGAGGCGTTCATCCCAAGGCGGCTCCCGTGGTGACGGACAAGGGGGCGGGCGAGTGGGTACCCGGTTTCCGTTGCTTCAATGCTCGCTCAACCGCATCACGAACCAACGGGCTTTCGTCAGATTGAGCGGCAATCAGCCCGGCATGGGTTTTTCGGGTCGACAAGTTTTTCAAAAGTTCTATCGCCATGACTCGAATAAGATGGTCTTCATGCTTCAGGAGAGCGAGTGTTTCCGTTTCGGTTTCCTCGAAAAACCCGAGGACCTCGACCATTCGCAACGCGCGAAGGCAACGCAAATGGCTCGGGGACTGCAACTCTTGTCTCAAAAGCGAAGCCGCCTGAGAGTCGACCCGTTTGACCATCTCCCCAAAGCTTCGGCGGGTTTCTTCCTCAAGGATGTCGAAGGCGCTGGCGAATCGGTAAAAGGTGAATTCATGAAGGCTTTTCCGAAGGGCCTCTTGTACCAACGGGTGGGGATCCTTGGTCATTCTCAGAAGTCGGTTCAAGACGCTGGGAATGCTTCTTAGACGCATCTGGTCGATGAGCGTCGCTACCACCACTTCGTCGGAATCGTCGAGGCCTTGTAAGGCGACCCGATTGGCGCTTTCGCCGCCAAAATGGGCTAAGGCCGTGGCCGCCGCCCGTCGACCTTCGGTTTTTCCGTGCAAAAGCAAATGCTCGATTACCGGATAAATCTGCTTGCGCGAGACTTTGGTATTCATCAAAAAAAGGACAAGGTTTTGTTGTTCCGGGCCGTCGAGCGCTTCGAGGATTTCGACGGGTTCACGAAGCCAGGTGATCGTCTCAATTCGCTTGAGGTTACGCCGGACATGGCTCTTGGGTTTTTTGTCGAGTGTGTGGAGTAATTCGCGGATGAATCCAAGATCGTTTCGTCGGCCGACTACCGACAGTAAAGGCAAGAAAGGCTCCTCACTGATGAGATTGTTTAAAATGAAACGGATGATCCCATGACGTGTGGAGGTCGTTAAGCATTTCATGACGACCGGGTAAAGCGAGTGAAGCGGGCCATCGAGAATCTTTCTGAGTCGATTTTCGTTCGCCGTTGTTAGGCATAAGAAAGCCTCTACGACCTCTTTTCTTTGATGAACCCGGTATTGTTCGAGCGCTTCACCGAGAGCGCCGGTCAAGTGGGATCTGACCTGCTCTGGATCACGTCGATGAAGTTTGGAATTTTTTGGCGGGCAGTTTAGTGCTTGGTTTAACGAGTCGGTCAGTTCCAAAATCGTTGAGCAGAGTGTCTTTTGGTTTTTGCAACGCGGAGAGACCAAGGCGTTGAGCATCGCGGGGATCAGGTCGTACTCCTGTTGCCAGATGGCTAACTGACAACCGTTGGCGCAGACTTGGGAGTTGCCGCCTAAAAGGGCCTTGCGCAGTGTTTTTTGAGCCAAAGGCCGGGTGGAGCGAACCCGGTTTTGGTGTTCATTGCCGAGGTGGTGGAATCGTTGGAGGATTTCTTGATCGCCCAAAACGCTGGGGCGATCCAAAAGGGTCGAGAACGCTTTTTCTCGAAGGCACGCGTGAGGCGAATCGAGCGCGTCGATCAAGGCTGGGATAGCGGCCTCGTTGAGCGTCGATTGAAGCAGTTCGAAGGTGAGATCGATCCCTTTTGTCATCGTTTTTGAATTCTTCTTCTCGCTGGTAAAGGCAAACGACGCCGCAACAGGGTTGGGGCGAAAAGGGGGGCTTTTTTCGGTAAATTTTCTCTTCTATCCATTAAAGAGAGGGGGATTTTTTCTATTGGTTGCAATGAAAGGTTAGCATGCAGAGGTAGCAAAGGCCTTTTTGTTTTCGAGATTTCTAGGGGGGGTAGTAAATCTTGCTTTGTAAAAACTGCTTTTATTTTTATTGGAAAAGCAAATTAAATGGACATGGCATGCCTGCTTCTTAGGCACTTCTTTTGTTTTTCCGAAGTTTTTCTTTCACAGAAACTTTTTTCGTATCCTAATCTCCTTTAAATTAAAGGACTTAGCAATTTCAGCTCTCTTTTGCTTTTCAGATTGGTATGCGGCTTGCAAAAACAATTTCCGTCTCCCGTTTTACCAATTTAATTGGCGTCATAGATTCCTGACGGACACCGTTGGTGATGGTGCCAAGCTGGTTTTTGAAAAAATCTCGCAGGAGAAGGAAGAGAGGCTTTTCGTGTCTTTCCCCCGTTTTAGGATGTTTGGGATCTTGTGGTTGCTGATCGGCCTACTTTTGCTGATGCTCTCCGGGATGATGACGACCGCTTTTGCTGAAGAGATGACCCGAGCGGCCCCGACTTGGAAAACGATGTCGGTCGATCAAAAACTGGATACGCTCCAAGAGGCGGCTCTCACGCTCGACGAAAGCGGCGCGCCGACTGGGCCGGGTGTCTTCGGCGATCTCGACACCCTTTGGACCTGCTTGGCCGCGTTTCTGGTTTTTTTCATGCAGGCCGGATTTGCCCTGGTCGAGACCGGTTTTACCCGGGCCAAAAACGCGTGCAACATCATTATGAAAAATGTGATGGACTTCTCGATTGGAAGTCTTTTGTTCTGGATCGTTGGGTTTGGTTTGATGTTCGGTACCAGTTACCATGGACTCTTCGGCACGACCGGGTTCTTTTACGATGCGGGCGATTCCTCGTTCAACTGGGCCTTTTTGATTTTTCAAACGGTCTTCTGCGCGACCGCCGCGACGATTGTCAGCGGGGCAATGGCCGAACGGACCAAGTTTTCCAGCTATTTGATTTACACCGTCTTCATTTCGGTCTTGGTCTATCCGATCTTCGGCAGTTGGGCCTGGAGCGGCTTGGCAGGTGGAACGGGCGGTTGGCTCGAACGGTTTGGCTTTCTCGATTTTGCCGGGTCGACCGTGGTGCACTCGATTGGCGGATGGGCGGCGTTGGCCGGGGCGATTGTGATTGGACCGCGAATCGGAAAGTATACCGGACATCGTATTAACGCGATTCCGGGGCATAATATTCCGTTGGCCGCATTGGGCGTCTTTATCCTTTGGCTCGGTTGGTTCGGTTTCAACCCCGGTAGCACGACTGCTGTACGAGGAGGAGATTTCGCTTTCATTGCCGTGACGACGAATATCTCGGCCGCCGCTGGGGCGATCGGGGCGATGGTTTGCTCGTGGGTCGTTTTTAAAAAACCAGACACCTCGTTCACGCTCAACGGGGCGTTGGCCGGGTTGGTTGCGATCACGGCCGGGTGCGACTGTATCTCGGTTCCCTTTGCTGCTCTGACTGGGTGGTTTGCCGGTTTTTTGGTGGTCGGTTCCTGTGTGTTGATTGATCGACTTCGGATCGACGATCCGGTTGGGGCCGTCTCGGTCCACGGCGTTTGTGGAACGTGGGGGACCCTGGCTGTCGGGCTTTTCGCTTCGGAAGCCGGACTTTTTACCGGCGGCGGATTCCATCAACTGGGGATCCAAGCCCTCGGCGCGGCAAGTGCGTTTTTATGGGCTTTCCCAACTTGCTTTATCCTGTTCAAGCTGATCGACGTGACGGTTGGGCTTCGGGTAAGTGTTGCCGAAGAAGAGGAAGGGCTCGATATCACCGAACACGGTTTGCACGCGTATCCGCCGTCGATGATCGGCGTGGGCGAAGCGTTGGAGACTCCCTTAATGTCTCCTGTCGGTTTGCCGGTTTGCCCCTTCGTCGAAAAAGTCTAACTTTTCTGTGCGGTTTAATAGAAAATGGAGTTCCTACACAGAAAAAATTCGCCCTTGTTGGCCGGTTTGGTTCGATAACTCTTGTGAGAGACTCCCTTGAAGGATACGATAAATGCCAGGCACGGCTTTCGAGCCTGAAGAAGAAAAATCAAGCGACGCCTCCGATGACGAGGCGGATATCCTAAACGATTTAGAATAGAAATGCCATGAAACTGATTATCGCCATTATTCAACCGAATCGACTGGAGTCGGTGAAAACGGCTCTGGCCGACGTGGAGGTCTTTCGACTGACCGTGATGGACGTCCAAGGTTTCGGTCGACAACGGGGCCACACCGAAGTGTATCGCGGCCATGAATTCACGGTGAACCTCGTCCGGAAAGTCCAGCTGATGATCGCCGTTAACGACGAATTTCTTCAGCCGACGATCGACGCCATTCTCGAAGGAGGCCGGACCGGCACCGAAGGGGAAATCGGCGACGGGAAGATTATGGTCCTGCCGCTGGAAGATTGTATTCGAATTCGAACCGGGGAACGCGGCGGGGAAGCGATTTGAGTTGGGGGGGTGGTCTTAAGTGGAAATCTTGTTGGCGTGAAAAAGGAAAAAGAAAAGGAGCGACGGCCAAGGCCGTCGCCAGTGTTTTTTAAATGAGGGGAAACATTTTGAAAATTGTTTCCCCTCATGCTCCCCTTCAAAAACTTTTTGGACCGGGATTGCTTTGCAATCCCTCTTTCCATTACTTCGTTTTTATTCTGTTGCGTTGATCCTTTTTTCGATTTCGGCGACGCAATCTTCTTTTTTGATTCGCCACTGCTCTAACGTGTCCCGATCACGAATCGTGACGGTCCCGTCCTGAAGCGTCTGACCGTCGACCGTGATGCAGAACGGCGTTCCGATCTCGTCCTGACGTCGATAACGCCGCCCGACGGCCGACTTCTCGTCGTAGAAGACGTTGTAGCGCTTTTTGAGTTCGCCGTAAATCTCCTTGGCCACTTCGGGCATCCCGTCCTTGCGGACCAGCGGGAAAACGGCCGCTTTGTACGGGGCCAGCCGCGGATGGAACTTCATGTAGGTACGCTTGGTCATCTTGCCCTTGTCGTCGGGCACATTGTCCTCTTGATACGCTTCGCAGAGGAAGGCCAACGTGGCCCGATCGGCACCAGACGACGGTTCGATGACGTGCGGGATGAACCGCTCTTTGGTTTCGGCGTTGAAGTACGAAAGGTCTCGGCCACTGCCGCGATGGCGCGGTTTGCCGTTTTCGTCTTTCTCGACGACCAGTTCGTCCCCTTCGCGGACGAGCTTCCCTTCCATGTGGCTTCGCAGGTCGAAGTTGCCCCGGTGGGCGATTCCCTCAAGTTCGCCGAATTCCCCTTCGGCCAGGAAAGGAAATGCGTATTCGATGTCGGCCGTCCCGGTCGAGTAGTGGCTCAACTCGTCGGCGTCGTGATCACGCAGTTGGAGTCGCTTGCCGCCGAGTCCCAATTCGAGATACCAACGGTAGCGGCGGTCGCGCCAGTACTGGTACCATTTCGGGGCTTCGTCGGGATGGCAGAAGAATTCGATTTCCATCTGCTCGAACTCGCGCGAACGGAAGGTGAAGTTTCGTGGTGTGATTTCGTTACGGAAACTCTTGCCGATCTGCCCGATGCCGAACGGGATTTTCACCCGGGTGCTGTCGACGACGTTTTTGAAATTAACGAAGATTCCTTGGGCCGTTTCCGGACGAAGGAACGCCGCGCTTTCCTCGCCGCCCAGCGCGCCGATGAAGGTTTTGAACATCAGGTTGAATTCGCGAGGTTCGGTCAGAGTGCCCAATTCTTTCGCGTCGGGACCGAGTACCTGAGAAAAATCGTCGACTTCGGTCAGGCAGCAGACCAAACCGTCCCAGACGAGTTCCTCGGCGTTCTTGGCCCGGAGTTTCAAAAACTTCAATGCTCGCTTTTGAAGTTCTTCGACGGCCTCGTCCCCTTGGACAGTCGTTGCGACGAAGAACCGTTTGCCTCGCGCTTCGACCCAACGGCCGTTGACCTGGTCGTAGCGGTAGCGTCGCTTCGACTCGCGGCAGTCGACCATATAGTCGTGGAACAGATCGAAGTGGCCTGAGCATTTCCAGACCTGCGGATGCATGATGATCGTGCAGTCCAACCCGGTCATCTCGTAGGTCGACGGGGCCCCTTCCTCGGCGACCAGTTCGTTGTGTCCGACGACCATGTCCTGCCACCAGGCTTCGCGGACGTTCCGTTTGAGCTCGACGCCCAACGGGCCATAGTCCCAGAACCCGTTGAGTCCACCGTAAATTTCGCTCGACTGAAAGAGAAATCCGCGTCGTTTGCAAAGCGCGACCAGTTGGTCCATTTCCATGATTGTGTTGACTCCCGGAATCGAAAGGGGGATTGATTCCCCCACGGAAAAACTAGATTTCAGTAGTATCAAGATATTTCAATATACGGTACAGCTTCGACATTATGAAGCCGGGCATCCCAATTCTTTTGTTTGCCGTTTTGATTTCTTCAGGGCGGTGGCAAAACACGAAAGATCGAAGGTTTCCCACCTTATTCTATTGCCGCAACCGAGAAAAAGGGCCGATTGGGGCCGTGATTGCTTTTCAACCGAAAGGAAAACCGATAAAATTATGGGCTTCTCTTCGATGGGGGACGCACTTGCCATGGGAATTCACCCACAAACAGCCTGTCGAACTCCAAAAAGCCGAAATAAATTAAACGCAATGAGTCAAGAATACGCTTCCGCCGCCAAACCGTCCGAAACCTCGCCGATGCCGGAAAACCTCCGAAGTGTCCAGCCCGGAAGTGGGGTTTGCTATCGGATCGAACTGGCCTGGGGCCGTTGGCGACGTTGGTGGTTAAAAACGTTTCGACGATCCTACGTCGAACGGATGGCCCGAATCCGCCAAGGCGCGACCGACGGGGCCCCCCATGAAATCCTCGACCCGCGGGACCTAAAATACTGCCGGAACCAGTGCGCCTGCTATTGGCGACCGGAAGACGACCCGTTCCGATGGCGCGATCGACTCCCGTTTGCCCGTTGGGGACTGGCCGAGCTGCTGTTGATGGGCGGTGGGTTGCTGCTGGCGACGGTTTTATTGGCGATTTGGTTCCCCTATCTTGCCTGGATTCCGGCGATACCGTTGGTTTTGGTGGTTTGGTTCTTCCGGGACCCCCCCCGAAAGGTACCTTCGGACCCCGGATTGCTTGTCTCTCCGGCCGATGGTAAGGTGGTGGGTATAAGTAAAGTAGAATATGACGAATTTATCGGCGGTCCGGCCGTGCGGATCGGGATCTTCCTGTCGATCTTCAATGTCCACCTGAATCGGGTGCCGACCGCCTGCCGAATCTTAGCGCTACGGTACGAACCGGGCAAATTCCTCAACGCCCTGGTCGAGGCCAGCGTGCGGGAGAACGAACATATTTGGATCGGGATCGAGGAGCAATCGGCCCCCTACCGGCGAATGGTGGTCCGCCCGATTGCCGGAGCGATCGCCCGCCGGATTGTGTGCCCCCTTCGAACGGGGGATACTCTCGAGCGAGGGGAGTCCTGTGGTATGATCAAATTGGGTTCGCGGACCGAGCTGATCGTTCCCGACGAGCCCGGTTTGACGATTCACACGAAGATCGGTCAAAAGGTCAAGGCCGGTTCGAGCGTCTTGGCCGGGTATGCCACGACGGACGACAAATAATTGACGAATAATTGTTGACGAACTATTCTCCCAAAAAACACGGAGTATCGTTTTCCCGTGCCCTGATTGCTTTTTCCGACAGGGCCGAAGTAAACGAAACTCCAAGCCGCTAAACCATTTTTTCCTTTTTTGATCGGACCTTTTGATGATAAAACCGATTCGCTCCATCTCGATGCTGCCGAGTCTGTTCACCTTGGGGAACCTGGTATGCGGCTTCTTCGCGATTGTCGTGGCAGCCAACTTGGAACGGCCGACTTCCCCGGCGTTCGATCCGATCGACTCGCAGTATTTACTGATTAGCGGTTGGTTGATCTTTTTGGGAATGGTTTTCGACGCGCTGGACGGGCAGGTTGCCCGACTGTCGAAGGCGACCAGTGATTTTGGCGCCCAGCTGGACAGTTTGTGCGACGTGGTGACTTTCGGCGTCGCGCCGGCCTTCTTGTTGGTCAAGATGTGCCCGCGATTCGAGTTCCTCCATCGGGAGGCGGTTTGGATTATCGCGGCCGGGTATGCGGCCTGCGCCGCGTTGCGTTTGGCCCGATTCAACGTCGAAACGACCGAGGAGGTCGATGACCATATGACCTTCAGCGGCTTACCCACACCTGCGGCGGCAGCGGCGGTGGCCGGGTTTGCCATCATGTTCAACGCCTTGCGTGCCGAGAATAATCCGTTTAAATATGCCGCGCAAGCCGATTTGATACTCCAGATTGCCTTGCCGATTTTCGCGATCGTGTTGGCCCTGTTGATGGTCTCGCGGATTCCGTATCCCCATGTGACCAATCAGATCTTCCGGGGCCAACGGAGCTTCGGCCATCTGGTCTCGGTGCTTTTCGCTCTGATCGCCGTGATGCTGATCCGCGATTATTCGGTGCCGATTATTTGCAGTGTTTTCACGCTAGTCGGCCCGGTGGCGTATGCCTGGCACAAGATCGGGGAGGCGTGTCACCGAGGGCACAAGGCCGTTTGACCCTGATCAAAAAAGTTATTCAAAAATCAATAGGAATGAGATAGAGGAAATTCACCATGTTTTCCGGTATTGTAGAAGCCTTGGGCTCGATTGCCGAGATCGTTTCCGAACCGCCGGGCGTTCGACTGATCGTTCGGGAAGAAAAGATCGCCGCCGAAACGGCCGTCGCCGACAGTATTTCGGTCAACGGCTGTTGCCTGACGGTGGTTGACGTGAAGGGCGATACGGTCGCGTTTCAGGCGGGGCCCGAGACACTGGTTCGAACCAATCTGGGCGATCTGAAAGAAGGTAGCCCGGTCAACCTGGAGCGAGCTTTGAAGGTCGGCGATCGACTGGGCGGTCATTTTGTTTCCGGTCATATCGACGGGACCGGCGAACTGATCGAGCGCAAGGACGAAGGGGACTGGTCGTCATTCCGCTTTGGTCTGTCGCGCGATTTGAGTCGTCAGATGGCATCGAAAGGTTCGATCGCTATCGACGGGGTCAGTCTGACAATCGTTGACAGCGAGCCCGATTGGTTTAGCGTCGCGCTGATTCCGTTTACGCTTGACGTGACGACGCTTGGCCCGATGAAGGTCGGCGACAAGGTCAATCTGGAAACGGATATTCTGGCAAAATACGTTCAGCGTTTAGATGAAGCGAGATTGTGGGACTAATGAGCATGGACCAATCCTCGACCAATCGTCAAACGTACTCGTTTTTGAGCCAACGTTTTAAAGAGGCCGGAATCGAGCCTCGCAAAAAACTGGGCCAGAATTTTCTGATCGACCTGAACCTGATCGACCTGTTGTATCGTTCGAGCAAGCCCGGACCCAACGACGTGATTTTGGAAGTGGGCACCGGAACCGGATCGCTGACCGCGCGGCTTGCGCCGGAGGTGGCGGGCATCGTGACGGTCGAACTCGATCCGCAACTGTTCCAACTGGCTTCTGAAGAGCTTTACGAGTTGGACAACGTCGTCATGTTGCACCAAGACGCGCTGCACAACAAGAATCAGTTTCATCCGGCCGTGCTCGAGGCGATCGCGAAGAAGCTCGACGAAGTTGGCCCCGAAGCTCAATTTAAATTGGTGGCAAACTTGCCGTACAATGTGGCGACGCCGATCATCTCGAACCTTTTGAAGCTCGATCATCCGCCTGTTTCGATGACCGTGACGATCCAAAAGGAACTTGGCGAGCGGATCGTGGCCCGACAGAGTACGAAAGATTACAACGCTTTGAGTATCTGGATTCAAAGCCAGTGCCGGGCGAAGATCGTCCGGATCATGCCGCCGAGCGTGTTTTGGCCGCGACCGAAAGTCGAGTCGGCGATTGTCCAGATCGACTTGGTCAAAGGCCGTCGGAGCCGGATTCGCGACTTGAAGTTCTTTCACGAGTTCGTGCGTTCGATGTTTTTCCATCGGCGGAAGTATTTACGAAGCGTGTTGATCAGCGCCGTCAAGGGGAAGTTGGAAAAGTCGGACGTTGATTGGATTCTCAAGCGACTCGACCTGGATCCGACTTTGCGGGCGGAAAATCTGCACGTGGAGATGATGATTCGGTTGGCCGAGACGGTGCGCGTGACGATAGAAAAACGAGGCACAAAAACGGAATAAAAAACAAAGAAGAAAAGAAAAGAGAAAACAAGAAAGAGCGATTGCGAAGCAATCCCGACGGCTAGGAGCCGCGGCCGGACCGGCGTTACCACGCCGCAGTGCCAACCCGCTCCCGTTGGTCGCTAGTACCAATTCCAGCGACTAACGGAGCGGGCAAGTTCTATCGGTGCGGAAGCACCAAGAAAAAGAGTTTGAGAGGGGACAATTTTCAAAATGTTCCCTCTCATTTAATAAACACAGGTGACGCAATGCCGTCACACCTTTTATGTTTTTTTCTTACGCCGGTCTACATCTTCTCAACCACGTCGATCCCCAACAGCTCCAGCCCTTTGTGAATCACCCGCGCCGTCAGATCGCAAAGCAACAGACGACTCTCGCGCGACCGGTCGTTTTCGGCTTTGAGGACCGGGCACTGTTCGAAAAAGGTCGAATAACATCCGGCCAGGTCGAACAGATAAGAAGTGAGAACGTTCGGCCGATAATCGGTCATGGCCAACTCCAACGCCTCGCTAAATCGCACGATTTCGAGGCCCAAGGCCCGTTCGGCCGGCGTGGCCAGTTCGATCTTTGCTCCGGAGTTGCGAAGTGCGTCGATGTCGACCTGGCCGCGTGCGAAGATGCTGCGGACCCGGGCGTAGGCGTACTGCATGTAAGTGGCCGTGTTGCCGTTCATCGCCAGCATCTTGTCGTAGCTAAACACGTAGTCGCTGGTCCGGTTTTGTGACAGATCGGCGTATTTTAAAGCGGCCATCCCGACCCGTTCGGCCGTTTCTTGCCGTTTTTCTTCGGAAATTTCGGCGCCGGTGGGCTTGGCTTTGTCGTTTTCGTCGACGATCTTGCGGGCCCGGCGGACCGCTTCGTCGAGCAGCCCTTCCAGTCCGACCGTATCGCCGGAGCGGGTCTTGAACGGGCGTCCGTCGTTGCCCAGGACCGTGCCGAAGCTGATGTGTTGGAGTTCGATTTGGTCGTCGCCGAGCATGCGTACTGTTTTGAACAGATGGTCGAAGTGCATGCCTTGACGATGGTCGACGACGTAGAGGATCGCGTCGGGGGGACCAGGTTTCCCTTCGGTATTCGATCGTCGCCAGGTCGGTCGTGGCGTAGAGGAACGCGCCGTCTTTCTTACGGATCAGCATCGGGACGTCGTCGTTCTCGAAGAAGACGCAGATCGCCTCGTTACTCTCGCGGGCGATGCCACGTTGGATCAGATCGTCGACGGTCCGGCCGAGTCGGTCCTGATAAAAGCTTTCGCCCAGAGTGTGGTCGAACGTGATGTTCAGTCGACCGTAGACCCGGCTGATTTCGTCGAGACAGTTGGGCAAAAATTCGCTCCAGAGGCGACGGTTTTCCTCGTTCCCGGCATGCAGCTTGGCCGTTTCCAGAAGAACCGCGTTGCCGATATCGGAATGCGCCTCGGCCTGTTCGGCCAGGGTCGTGTCGGCGCGCCACTCGGCCAGTTTTTTCTCGAGCGACGTGGTTTCTTCACGCAACGAGGCCAGCGAGTTCTCTTGACGTTTGAGCGCCTTACGCGTTTTTTTATCGGGCGTTTCCCCGGCTGCCGCTTGGGCCGCGGCGAGTGCCGACTCGGCTTCGACGATCTGTTGGCGCAGCTTCGGCAGTCGATGCTCGGTGGCGTGAAAATCCATCAGCTGGCGGACCAGCCGATAGAGCCGGGCCAACTCGGTAACGGGGGCCTTTTGGTACGCCTTTTCGTCGCGGAAGTGGCGATACCCGTAAAGGATCATCCCGAACTGGGTACCCCAGTCGCCAATGTGGTTGTCGCTGATCGCCCGGTGGCCGAGGAATCGCAACGTCCGGCACAGCGCGTCGCCGATCACTGTCGAGCGGATATGGCCGACGTGCATCGGTTTGGCCACGTTCGGGGCCGAGTAGTCGACGATATAGGTTTTTGGAGTTTCAACTTTTTCGACGCCCAGACGCTCGTCGGACAGCGCCTCTTGCAACCGCGTTTCCAAAAGACTTTGATGCAGACGCATGTTGATGAATCCGGGCCCGGCCAGTTCGACCGTTTCGCACAGATCGTCGAGTTCGACCGCGTCGACTATTTCCTGAGCCACCTCGCGCGGCGGGCGTCCGAGCTTTTTGCCAAGCGGCATCGCGAAGTTCGCCTGATAATCGCCGAAACGCGGGTCGCCGCTGGTGCGAATCAGATCGATCATCGACTCGGGCGAATCGGTGTAACGGGCAAGAATGTCGGAAAATCGGGCTTTCAGTTCGGAAAGAATACTCATGCGTCTATCAGACTTTTTTCGTGGTGAAAAATAAACAAGCTCGACGTGATCGGCCTTTGCCTCTGTTGAGAGTGTGGCCGGAGTCGGCGTCAAAAAAAGAATTCGGGACAGACTTTTGAAAAGGAGGCTTTACGGGGTTTTCCTCCTGGTTCATTGGTCCATCCCGAAGAAATCTTTTCGCTTCTTAGGAATCGCTTTTTAGGAATCGGCGCCGCCTTGGGCCGGTTGTTTCGGTTCGAACGGAACCTGTTTGGCCTGGGCCCAGAGCTGCTCGATGCCGTAGTACTCGCGGGTTTCCGGCTCGAAAAGATGAACGACCACGTCGCCATAGTCGAGCACAATCCAGCGGCTTTCGGCATACCCTTCGATCCCGAGCCGTTTATCGCCCAAACCTTCTTCCAGAGCGTGGTCAATTTCTTCGCTCATCGCGTGCAACTGTCGTCGACTGGCGCCCGAGGCGATGACGAAGTAATCGAAGACGGGGGTCAGTTCACGAAGGTCGAGGATCGTGATATCTTTGCCCCGGTTCAGTTCGGCCGTTCGCGCCGCGACCATAGCCCGATGCAGGGCCGGATTCTCGGTTTCCCCACCCGAGACGGGTGACTGGGAATCACTATTTGCCACGTTTTCTCCTTAGAGCGTTTTTCATGAAAGGGTAGCGTTTCAGGCGGCCGTGGGAATTCACCCACTGGTTTGCCGTAAGAGCAACGCCGGCAATAAGTTGGATTTTTCCACTTTTCCCCAGGCTGCAAGGAACTCGCTACACTAAGTGAAATGGACCATAGATAGGTCGAATAAATTCGAGTACAAAAGACCACTTTCTATTTTAAGTGGAATGACGGCGAAATGAAAGTGGGGGCCCTCCCCCCGATGGTCCCCGCAGGTCACGATCTTCTAGGGTCGATTTCCCCTGACAAAACACACATCTAGTAAATGTTTTTTGAGGGGCGTTCCTTGAAGCGGAAGGAAAAAATAAAGAGGTTGGGGCTACTTCCGTAACGGTGTCGTTTCGTCGACGGGGCGCCGGGCGGTCAACGACGGTTTTTCCTCTTCAGGCGTGTTGGCCGGGCGGAGGACGATGAGTTTCCCCTTTTTCAGGAATTTCGGGCGACGTAGGACCACTTCCAGACGGCCGGGATACTCCTGACGGATTTTTTCCTCGTCCCGGTCGGTCGTGATCAGGTAGGACCGATTTTCGTCGTTTTTCGTATCGGTCAAAAACGTTCGGATATCTTCCTCCGAATGCAGTCGACGGACCGGACCGCCGGTGTAGTGGACGAAACTTTCGCGGAAGTGGCCGTAGGAGGCCAGTCGACATTGGTCCCAATCGCCCGTTTGCTGGAGCATCTCGGCCAGGTAAGGGGCGTTTTGGTGGCGGTCGACCCGAAGCGTGGCGAATCCGAAAATGCTGATCAGGAAAACGATCGCGGTCGTCGTGAAGGCCACCATCGTCGGGACCGTTTTTCCGGCTCGGGACAGTTTCCAACAGGCGATCCCGCCGAACAACAGCGGAAGACCGATCAGGCAGATCGCCGCTTCGCCCGGCAGGAAGAACCAGGTGACAATCGGAACGACCGCGAGGATGCAGACACCGACCGAGATGAGCGAAACGGTCGCGTTACGCATCCAGATCCGGTTGATTCGCTGCGGTTCGGTGATCCAGCTATAGACAAACGGGGCGGCCAAGAGGGCCAACGCCGGGTAAGCGGGCAGGATGTGGTGCGGCAGTTTCAACGCGACCAGCGACCAGAGGCCCATGATGGCGACGGTCCACGAGGCGGCCAGGATATAGCCGACGCGCCACGAATCGTTCTTTTTCAGTCGGGCGACCATTTCGACCAGCATCGGGCCGATAAAAACCGACCAGGGGAAGAAACCGACGAACACCAGAAGCAGATGATAGTAGATCGGGCCGCTGTGTCCTTGGATCGGCGCGGCGGCGGGGCCCAGGTTGTATTTGGCCAAAAACTGATAGATCCACTGGCCCTCGGTCCGCTGCCAAACCAGGTAATACCACGGCGCGGCGACCAGGCTGACCATCGCGATCGCCGTGATCGGGCGCAGGGCCCACCCGGCCAGGAAAATCCGTTTCGGGTTGAATCGTAAAAGGAATTGACCGACCGTCCGCGACCATTTCAGACTCAGACGGACCAGCCACCACGGCAAGATTAGGCGGGCCGCCAAGGCCGGTTCCCAGGATGCCTTTTTGATAAAGCCGACAAGTGCGCCCGGCCGTGAGGCCTCTTGACGGGGGACCATCAGCAGGAAAAGCCCCAAGACGCCGACGACCATGACGGCGCCGACCGGCCCTTTGGCCAAGACTGCCACGCCGACCGCCGCGTAGATCAAGGCGAACTGCCACCACCGACGCGGCAGGAAATCGCGCGGGGCGAATTTTTCCGACGATTTGGCTTCGGCATGACGTGTCCCCCCGGCGACTACCACGGCAATCGCAAAAGTAATCGCGAAGGTCAACGCCGCATCGACCGTCGCCGCGCGGGCCGACACGGTGAAAATCAAGGAGGTTAGCGTGATGATTCCGGCCCAAAATCCGACCTCGGCCCGATAGAGCCAACGGCCCAGATGGTACGTTGTCAATCCGGTGGCGATGGCGAAAAAGACCGAAGGGACCCGGACGGCGAACTCGGTCGCGCCGAACACGGCGGTCCCCAACATCATGCACCAGAACATCAGCGGCGGCTTTTCGGGAAACAGCTCCCCGTTGAACCAGGGGGTGACCCAATCGCCCCGCTCGACCATTTCGCGGGCACAGGTCGCGTACAGCGCTTCGTCCATGTCGAATAGACGGGCACCGCCGAGGTTGGTCATATAGACGATCAGCCCGACCAAAATGATCCAAAGCTGGTGTCGAAGCTGCTGCCGCATGGGGGCGATTCCTTTCGCCGTCGAATAAGAGCCGAATAAAAACCGAGAATTCCAGCGGGTAATGTATCAGAACGATTCGGCACGAACAACGGCAGTTTCGCCGGACGCGGTGGTTTCGGTAGATTGGGCGGAAAGGGCGGTTTTCTTTTGTCTGCTAGGCCGTCCCTTTTTGTTGTTTTCCAATTGGTAAAAATCGCACTTTCTTAGACGCGATTTGGCTTTGTTCTTGAAGGAAGGAGCGTTTTTGCTGGTCTAGCGTCAAGAAAAAAAGAGCGATGGCCTCCGGCCATCGCCTGTGTTTTTAATTAGGGGAAACATTTTGAAAATTGTTTCCCCTAGGACCCCTTCAAAAACTTTTTGGACCGGGATTGCTGCGCAATCCCTCTCTTTGTTTTTCTGTTTTAAAATTTCGCTGGTTGGCCTGTCGCTTCTAGGACCAACGGCCAAAGCGTTCCTTCAATCTCCAGCCGCTTGTGCTTCGACGTGACCATCTCCATCGGGACGTGAATGAACCGGTCGTTCCAATAACAAACGACCAACCCGGTCTTCCCGGCCATCGCCGCGTGGACGGCCCGACGGGCGTACTGGTCGCAGAGGACCCGGTCTTCCGAGTTGGCCGGGGCGCTGCGGATGTAGTAGCTCGGGTCGATGTACTTGACCGCGATCGGGAGCGACCGGCTTTGGAAGTGGTCGAGGATCTTTTGCTTCAAGAACGGGCCGATGTCTTGGTGAAGTGAATTGCCGGAGGCGTCTTTGCCGGTAGCCTTTTTCTCGAACAGATTTTGTCCGGCTCCTTCGGCCACGACGACCAGGGCGTGACGCCGTGCTTCGAGCCGACGCTGGAGGGCGGCTAAAAAGCCGGTTGGACCGTCAAGATTGAATGGCACTTCGGGGACGAGCGTGAAATTGACTTCCTGGCTGGCTAGCGTTGCCATCGCCGCGATGAAACCGGCGTCACGTCCCATTACCTTGACCAGCCCAACCCCGTTTCTCGCTCCGTGGGCCTCGACGTGGGCGCCGCGGAGTACCCGCTCGGCCCCTTCGACCGCCGTCATGAAACCGAACGTCGATTGACAATAGGCGATATCGTTGTCGATCGTTTTGGGAATGCCGATAATCGAAATTGGCAGTTGTCTTCGGGTCACTTCTTCGAAGATCTGGTTCGCTCCCCGTTGCGTGCCGTCGCCGCCGACACAGAAGAGGATGTCGATCCCGTTTTCAACCAGAAAGTCGACGATTACGGCCGGGTCCTGAACGCCGCGTGATGAGCCGAGCATCGTCCCGCCTTCTTCGTGGATGTTTTCGACCAGATCGACGTCCAGCCGGATCGGTGGCAGGCCGACCTTGGGGTTGAGCCCTTCGTAGCCGTACTGAATCCCGAGAACTTCCTTGACGCCGTAATTGAAATGGGCATCGACGAAAACCGAGCGAATCACGTTGTTCAGTCCCGGGCAGAGCCCGCCACAGGTAACGATCGCCACGCGGGTCTCGGCCGGGTTGAAGAAGATCCGTTCCCGCGGTCCGGCTTTCTCGAAAACCAGTTGCGGCCCCTCGGGCATTTCCCCTTCGAAAATATTGGGACTGTAGCGGACTAACTGGTTCTCGGGTGTGAAGCGAGCCTGTCCGGCACCTCGAACGGTTGTGCGGGCCAACGGAGACGGGTGTTGCGGTTTACCCAAATGGGGAACCGGCACGCGATACAGGGTCGATTCGGGTATGGAGATGGGGATGCCGGGTTCGTCAGGCATGAGCGTCTTCCTTGATCTGGTTTTGGTATCTTAGCTTGTTGGCAAAGCAGCAGAGGTAACGGTTGATGAAGGGCTGGTCGGAATTTACCCTTTTTTTCGGCAGACCGCAATCCAACCGTTCGCCCGAATCCGTCCGAAAAGCCACGGAAAACGCAAGGGGCGGTATTCCTTGGCCGAGAGCGGAAGGAGTCGGGGCGGCTCGAACTGGCTTTGGCCGATCAGTCGAGTCAATTCGGTCTGGGTGAACGTGTGAAGGTACATCTTCGGGATGCCGCGGTACGGATAAAATTTGTCGCCCAACTGGCCGCCGCTGCGGTGTAAAAGTTTTTCCCACGCCCGCCCGACCAACCAGTGGCGCCCTAGCGGGGTGAAAAGATGGTGCCAAACGCTGTGGACATGGAGGATAAAAAGGCCGCCCGGTTTCAAGATTCGGTAGACGTGGTCCATCGCCGTTTGACGGTTTTCCGCGCCGCGGATCATGCCGAGGGTGCTGAACAGGCAGACGGCGTAATCGGCCGCGCCATCGCGAAACGCGTCGAGTTCGACCAGATTGGCCTGAACACGGTGGATGGAAAGTTTTTCTTGTCGCGATTTTTCACCGACGACCCGTAGCATCGGGAGGGACAGGTCGACACCGACCGGCGTGAAACCTCGACGGGCCAACGGAATCAACGCGCGGCCGCTGCCGCAACCCAAGTCGAGCACGACTCCCGGCCGTTCGAAAAAATCTCTTGAGATCGTCTCGTCGAGTTTGAATAGGGGGTTATTATTAAAGTAATCGTCATAATCGTTCGCGATACTCTCCGAGTGGACGTAATCCCAGACGCCCGCAGGGACGCCGGGCGGGAGTTGCCACTGGGGCCGAAACGAGGAGGCGGATTTCATGCGAGGTCGCTTTCTCTCTTGTGTGGTTTATGTAACGAGTATAACCGTTCTTCCTACGGGCCGCGACACCCCTGGAAAGGGAGGATGGCCCTGTCGCTCGGACGATTTGCGAGGTACGCTTGAAGAAACAAATACTGATGGAACAACGATTTTGGTCAAAAGGGGTCCTCGACCGAACGGGGAGCCGGTATCAAAACGTGCGGTTAGGAATCGTTTTCGTTCATGCCAAGACGTAATATCTATATCCTCATTATTGTCACCCTGCTGACGTCGGCTTGCTATCTTCGGGCCGACCGGGTGGGGCGAATTCTTGTGCACGCGATGGACGAGATCGAGTGGCGCTATCTTCAAAATGTCGATCGCGACGTCCTCTTTCAAGGGGCCGTGCGCGGGATGATCGAGCGGTTGAACGAGAATTACGGAGACGATTTTACCGCCTATATCCCGCCGCGTCAGGAAGAAGATTTTGAACAGATTCTGTCCCAGAAATATGGCGGGGTCGGAATGCACGTTCGTCTGGCCGACGGGGATCGCGAGGAGGAGGACGGGGCAAAAATCGTTGTTTTCTATCCGCTGGTTTCCGGGCCGGCCATGAAGGCAGGAGTTCGCGCCGGGGATGAGATTCTGGGGATCGACGATCGAAGTACCCGCGGGATGAAACTCGAGGAGGCGATCCGACTACTGCGCGGCCCGATCGGCGAGACCGTGGTGCTCAAGGTGTTGCATCCGGAAGAAACCGAGCCGGTCGAGATCCCGATCGAGCGGGAACTGATCCAGATGGATACCGTCCTGGGCGATCAGCGGAACGAGGACGGCTCGTGGGATTTCTTCCTCGACGACGAGAAACGGATCGGCTACCTGCGGATTAACACCTTTTCAGACAATACGCTCGACGAGGTTCGCCGAGCGGTATCGACCCTGGTCAAAAAGAAGATGCAAGGGTTGATCCTTGACCTACGCAACGATCCGGGCGGTTATCTGGACATGGCGGTCGGGATTTGCGACCTGTTTGTCGACTCCGGACCGATTGTGTCGACCCGTCGTCGCGGCGGTGAAATCGCCCAGGTTTTTCAGGCAACCGAGGAGGGGACCTATCCCGATTTTCCGATTGCTGTCCTGGTCAATAATCAAAGTGCCAGCGCTAGTGAAATTGTGGCCGCCTGTCTCCAAGACCACGACCGGGCCGTGATTATCGGTCAACGAACTTTCGGCAAGGGGACGATCCAAGAATTGGTCGAGTTGGAGGGAAATCGGGGACTGCTTAAATTGACCGCGGCCAGCTATTGGCGTCCCAGCGGCAAGAATATTCACCGCTTCAAGAAGGCGACCGACAAAGATGATTGGGGGGTCCGGCCCGATCCCGGATTTGAGGTGATCGTCAACGAGGACGAACTGGCCGCCTGGGTGAAGTCTCGACTTAAGCGGGATATCTATGATCCGACTGACCCGGAAAAGCAAGCCGAGAAACCGCCGCTGGAAGATCGGCAGCTGGACCGGGCCGTCGAGTATATCGAAAAGGCGATCTTAAACCAAAAGCAATAACACCGCCACCTTGCTCACGGTTAATTTTGTCCTGATCGCTTACAAAAAAACAAGCCAAGCGGTTCGTGCTCGGCTTGTTTCTTTTTTTCGTTTTTCTGTCTGCTTCCGCTTGAGGGAAGCTTTTGTTCGCGTTTGCTTACGGCAATCCCCGACGAATCACATTGCGGACCGGCTGACCGGGGACCCAGACCGGACGATAGTACGCCCGATAGACTGCCGGAGCCGGAGCGTAATAGGAGGTGGCAGGCGAACAGCAGGGCGAACCGACCACCACCGGCGAGGCGACTTGGTACGTGTAAACGGGCCCAACGGGATAGTAGCCATACGTCACCGTGTTCGGCGCACACCATCCGGCCGAAGCCGTCGACACAAAACCTAAAAGAAGCAACGCGACCAAGAAAGCTGTCAGACGTTTCATCGACCGAATCCTTTTCTATTGGA
The DNA here is from genome assembly GCA_963674475.2 of Thermoguttaceae bacterium. GTDB lineage: Bacteria > Planctomycetota > Planctomycetia > Pirellulales > Thermoguttaceae > CAXXFQ01. The sequence continues at coordinate 253,324 of CAXXFQ010000017.1, forward strand.
GAAAAAAATCTTGCAGGAAGAAAGAAACGACCGGGCCGGGTTTTCTCAAAAACCGCGCTTTCTCGAAAATGAAAAAGCGCAGATCGGGAAAATACCCTGCCGTTTTTTAAGACGTCCTCTCACACTACAAGCCTAGCTTATTTCGGGCGAAAAGGGCTTGAAATCGGTGGTTGCCTGAGTAAATGTAGTGATTGCGGTGGATAGAGTGTTTAGTTTGGCTTTTCTGATTGGAAATCTACGATAAGCGTCGTTTCTCGGTTTCCCTAAGAGAGGGGGAAATGGTCTTGACTCGGCCCATCGGTAGGACGATACTTAAACACGAGTTTTTTCTTGCCCGTAGTAAAATCTGGGGGTGTGCGAGCTTTCCAGTTGGATTTTAAGCCGTCCCTCTATTTTTGGTGAAAAAAACGAGCGAGAACCAAAGAAAAAAGGCCCAAATCGTTCGGGTGTTTTTTCCTCAGGTACAAATATCCCTCGGTCAGGTCGATTCGATCAAACCCGACTCGGCAAATTATTGAAGGAAATCGACGGTATGAAAAGCGAACGACGTCACGAATTGGAACACAACGAACTGGCCATTTGGCTTAAGGATTTTTACGGGAAAGTCGGGCCGTATTCGAATTCGATCCTCAGCGGCGTGTTGATCGGCGTGTTGGTCTTGGCTGCCTTGAGTTTTTGGCGATATCGGACCGACCAACAATCGACCGAGTCTTGGGACGCCTTTTTCAGCGCCTCGGGTATGCAGGCGGCCGAATTGGAAGATATGGCCGAAGCGTACGCCGGGACCGAAGCGGCCGAATGGGCCTTGGTTTTGGCCGGCGATCGATATCGGTTGACCGGATGTCAACAGCTGTTTACCGACAAGGCGGCCGCGACCCAGGAGTTGGTCAAAGCGACGGAAGCCTACTCGAAGGTTCTCAAGCAGAGTCGGCGACAGGAATTACGCCAACGGGCCGTTTACGGACAGGCGCAAACGGCCGAGGCCCAGTGCGACTTGGAAAAGGCGACCGAGTATTACAACAAGTTGATCACTAACTGGCCGAAAGGACCTTTTAGCTCTATCGCCCAAGCCCGTTTGGACGACTTGAATCACCCGATGACCAAGTCGTTTTACGATCAGTTTGCCCAGTACGATCCGAAACCGGCCTTCGTTGAAGAGCCGGGCACCCCCGGTGAAAAACCGGCTTTTGACGAGGGCACCCTCACCGAACCGAAAGCGGTAACTCCCGAAGCGGCCACTCCCGAAGCGGTAACTGAGGAGAAGGCGGAGACGCAAGAGGCGGCCAAACCGGCCAAATAACTCGACTCTGTTTAAAAAAAATAAAACGGTCCGCCCCACGACGATTCGATTCGCGCGGGACGGGCCGTTTTTTCGTTCTTGAAACGAGGAGGTCGATTTCTTCGGGCTGTGTTACGGCTTCAACTGTTTTAAAAGCTTGGTGGCTTCTTCGACCAGCTTTTCACCGCCACCGGGTTGGATTCGACTGTTGACCGTTTCGTAGCTCCCCTCGGAAAAGGCTTTTTTGGTCGGGATATAGCCAGGACACTGGTTGGCCAGTTCGACGACCATGGTTGTTTCGAAGGGGGAGTTTTTCTTGATCGCCAAACCAAGATCGACGAAGATTTCGCCCGGCAGAGCGACGATTGCCACGTCCGGGCCAAGACGGATCGCTTGGACTTCCAAAGCGATATCCTTGGTGCCGCGTATCGAGAGGTCAATCACGGTGCAGGCTTTGACCCGCTCGAGGAATGGCAACCCACCCTGGCGGTCGACCACCTTGGGCATGAGCGACTTGGATTCGGCCAATTCTTCTTCGGTGTAGGTTTGAAGCGGCCAGACCACTTTCCCGCTTGCGACGGCCAGTGACGGCTTGAGTACTGGAGGCAATTCGGCCAGCGCAGGCGCGACCGTTTCGGCCAGTTTTTTCCCGATATCGGACGCCCTACGACGTTTTTTCGTGGTCACATCGTGATGATTGATATCACCACAGGTCCCGATACCGAATGCCGAGACGAAGTCGGAGCCAAAGGCTTGTTTGAGCCCTTCGGCCAGATAGTACGGGTAGTCGGCGCTGTACTCGGTCCCGCCGGTCGTATCCAAATGCAAGGCGAAGACGGTCAACGCGCCGAACGGTTTTCGGGTCGCCTGGGAACGGAATAGCAGCAACCCGACTTCGGGGTCAATCGGTCCGGCCGGTCGAATGATGTTCGGGTTCATCAAGCCCGGGTTGAAGCGGACCGGTCCCTTTTTCATATGGAAGCGACGATTGAACGCGAGCGTTGTCTCTTCGGCCGTGCCCGCTTGGAGGTCGACCGGTTGAAGGGAGGCGTTTGCCTTTTCGATCGCGGCGACGATTTTTTGAATCAAGTCGGCCGGGTAGTCGATTTTTTCGAGCGGGTCGGTTCCCTTTTCGGTTATCTGCCGTTGGTGGAGAAAATCACGAATCTCACCGACATAAAGCGGCCCGGTATGGGAGTGGGTCGCCGCGATAACGATGTGGTCTTTCGGGATTCCCGTTTTTTGCGAAGCTTGCTGACGTGCCGCATCGGAAACATACCCTTGGATTCCGATCAGATCGCAAAAAACCAACACGGCCGACACGTCACCCTGTTTGAAGACGATCGCCTTGGCCAACAGGGGGTCGTGTGTTCCAGTCGAAACCCGTTCGTGAAAGTAGCCGGACATCCGATATGGGATCGGCGGGGTGATGTCGGTGGTCGCGATTCCGACTTCAAGACCAGTGGCAACGGCGAGATCGGCTCCCGTGGCGAAGAAAATTCCTAGAATCATAGAGAAAAGAATCGACGATCGTTTCATCATGACCTCCATAGGTGGTGGGAAAAAGTGGGAAGTTTTTTGAAATGCTTCCCCTGATTCTACCACAAGGTCATTGCGATTTCGATTGTCGCGTCGCTTGGATACGGAAATTTACTTTTTTGTGACTTATTCATTTTTACCCGGTGGCCGGCATGAACAGTTGGTCGAAATTGGCCAACGGGTAAAGTTTTTCACCGATCGTGTTGACCGTTTCGACCCAACCGGCCGGATTTTCTCGATAGACGTGGTTCCAACCGAAGGTGCCGGCTCCCTGTTTGATTGATTTTTCTCGAAAGAGGTAGCGTATTTCCCAACAGAACGGCGACGCGCCTTCCTCGATCCCCGCGCGAAACAGTTTGTTCGCTTCGACCCCTTCGAACAACAGGGTTCCGGCCGAGCAGCCGAGAAAATCAGCTTGGTTGACCTTTCCTTGCATTGCTTGGATCGTTTCCCACGGCGGCCCGACCACCTGTTTCCAGGTTACATGATGCTCGGTCGTCGGGATTCGTTTGAGAAGATTCTGTGAGGCGGGGATCGCCGTCGTATTGTCGGACCAGGACCACCCACCGGGACCGATTGCATGATCGTCGGTCGAAAAAAGCAACCGGTAGGAAAGCTGGGTTCCCGAGGGCGCTTCGGGACCGTCGGGGCAATCGTTTTCGTTGATCGTCTTGTACGACACGATCGCCAAGGCGAACGAGTTGCTGTACGAATTGAGTCCTTCGGTCAGAGACGAAAGATCTTGCTGATCAGGGTCTTCCGGATCGTACGGTTCGTATCGCACGTCGAAGGCAAAAACGGTTTCTTTGCCTGGATAGTGGGTCGAGGTGGTTCCGCCATGTTCGGCCGCCTCGCCCAAAAGTTCGACCGCGAACGAGTCGCGATCTTCCCAGGCGACGATAAAACGACGTTCCGCTTCGAATCCGTCTTCGGTATATCTTTCGGTCGGAGAACCACACAGTTCGCGAAATGAAACGGCCATGAAAAATCTTTCTTCGACATAAGAAGGAAGCATTTACTCTCAGAAAACGCTTCGGTTTTTTTTAGCAGCAGTTAACGGGCTGTTAGCTATTGACACCCAATAGGGCGATCTCGTACTCGACATCCCCTCCGACCGCTTCGAGGAGCAATGTTTTGTGCGTACTGTCGACGGCCCAACCTTCCTCGGGATGGGCCAGACAAACGATGCCGCCGGGGGAGATCATGATCCGATCGGTTGGATTGACGAACGGGGCCGACCACGGGGCGCTCGAGGCGCCGCCCACCTGAAGGACGGCCGTTCCGCTTGAGTTGCGGTTTCGGACCCAGATCGCCTTGATGAGATCGAAGGAAATCGTGACCGTTCCGTCGAAAAACGAACGTTCCAACGAGGTCAGATCGAGGGTCGTGTTCGTGCCACTTGGAAGCGAAGGTTCGGTGGCGTCCCAAAACCGGTTCGCCTGCCCTTCGCCCGATCCTTCGCTGATTTCTCGTTGGAAGAGAAGCCGGTTGCTGTTGGTTGTCGCGGTCGATCCGATCGTGTCCTGCCAGGTCCAACCCAGTTCGTAATGGAGTTTAGCGCGTAAAGAAGTGCTCATATTGCGGGTACCACATTTGGGAGTATATTTGCCTTAGCCAGAAAGGTGGCCGTCATTTGCCAGATGCCGTCGTCGTGTCGAATCTGGTTCGAGTGGAGTCGTTGAACCCGGGCCATTTGCCAGGTTATCGGGTGACAAATTGTTTTGGAGGAAAAGTACGTTTCAAGCCATTGAAGCAGGGATCGCATCTGATCGAAATCGTCGCCCCAAAGATGGATGCGAAACGTGACCTCTTCGCGGAGATCGCCTCGATTGGTTTTTAAAGCGGGCGAACTTTTGACGGTTTCGAGCGTCGCGTACGGTTGGGTCAGATCGGAGCTGGGCCCGGTGGTAAAACGTTCAAGTGGGATGGCCTCAACAAGCTCCGTGGAGACCCTCCATCGCTCACGAACGGCCGGTTCCAAAATCATGGGGTTTCAATCTCCGTAATGAGTCGTGTGAGAGACAAAAGGTTCAAACCGTTTGGGTTTGTGTATAAAAGGCTTATTCGAATTTCCACGCCTCGACGCGAGTCGTCGAACCGATTCCCGGTTCGCGCCGACAGGAGTCGATCTCGTAGCGGGTTCCCTCGGCCGTTTTAATTCGATAGGTGTCATCCAGTGGGTACCAGTCTTCCAAGTCGATTCGAAACGTGTGCCGCCGTCCGATCCGAGACGTCTTGATTTTGGTTTGGACTGCCATCGGTTCGATCCTCGCGGCGATTCCCGAACGCCAGGTTTCCCACACGGCAACGTCCGCGCCGTACTCTCCCTTTTCATAACGGGCCCGCAGAATTTCAACCGTCACGTTTAGGTTGAAGGCGAGGACCAGATTCCGCGCGACGAGCCGCCACGGTCCGCCGTTGCTGCTTTGACGAACGGCGAGAACGGTCCAGCGTTCGTCGGCGGCGTCGACAAGCCGATCGCCCGTCGCGGGTTCGAAGGGCGTTTCGTCATGTGGCAAAAGCCAAGTCCAGTCGTGTTTTCCCGTGCTTCCGAGGGAGGAACTCAACTCGGTTTTGCGATACGGTTGACGGACGACTCCCCCGACTGTCGCCGAGAGCGAACTTCCCGGTCGTGAGAGCGTGACCGTTTCGGTTCGATCGGCGATGTGTCGAAAATCCCCGCTGGGGTCGAATAAGTTATGGGTCATTTTTTTCTAACGCGGAAAGAAAATAAGGAAAGGGTTTTTCGATAATCTGGCCGTTCCAATAAAAGCAACGTCGGTTTAGGAAGAAGCTTGGGTACGAAATTCAAACGGTTCTTCGCCTTGAATTCTTTCGTCGCACCAGTCGACCGTCGCGCGGAGTCGGGACAGGTACTCGTTCCATGAAACCGTTTGTCCGTCGAGCGAGTAGCTCGGTTTTGGTTCGGCGGTAATCTGCTGGATGATCGAGAGCGTTTGACTCTTGATCGTTCGGTAATAGTCGGAATCACTGGGCATCGGGAGTTCCTTAAGGAGAGACGCGAATAAAACTGGGAAAAGCTGGTTACGCTTTCGCCTGCGCTAGATACAGTGGAAACGAAACCGGGCGACCATCACCTGCCCGTCGACCGGAGGCAAGCGGTACTCGACCAGATAGTTTCGTCCGGCCAGGGCGAACGCCGGATGGGTCGAGACGTCGATCGTGTGGCAAAAATTGTACCCGGTCGTGTCGCAGGTCCATCGGTCGTCGGTTTGCAGGGTGTCAAACACGACGTCGCCGAGGGCCAACTCGACCGCTTCATGACCGGTGACCGACGTCCGGCTGTCCGGTTCGTGGTCGTCGAGAAGAAAAATCGAGTACGATCCCGAAGCGAGGTCGCTTTGGACAATCGGATTGGTGTCTTGGCCGATCAGACGGGCCAGACAGGTGGCCGACGCGTTTTTAAAGACCGTGGTATAAATTTCCATCGAGCGGTTCTCACAACAAATCATCGAAGGTTAAAGAGGCAAACGGAGAGCAAGATTTTCTCCCCGGAAAGGGACCGCCACGATCGCCATGACGGCAACGGTCCCTTCCGAGCAGGAGAAACGCTTCGTTTTCGGCTTCCGTCAGACTGCTAGCCGGTGCACTTGACCACGTAACGCGGATTGAGCACGGCGGCCGCGCCCCGTTCGCTGGCCTTGAAGCGGACAACGATATCCTGGTTGAAATCGGCGTCGCTTCCCATCGAAGATTGGGTGACGGTAATCGGCCAATTTTCCATATAGCCAAACGCTTTGGCGAAGTCGCCGATGAACCACCACTTTTTCGCCTCGGCGGCCGCGGTGCCGGAGGCCAAAACCCGTCGGTAGGCGGTCCGGCTTTCGTGGACCCGATAGTGGCCCAACGGATTGGCGACCGTGACGGCCGAGGTCGCGCCGCTTCCGGTCGTGTAGGTCAGTTCCGACGAGTTGAAGATTCGATGCGCCGCGTGACGGTAGGCCGGCATGACCAAGACGTTGGTCGTGCGGAGCAGGATTGGTTCGCCCGTATTCGGATCGAGCATGTCGGCGAAGACCTGTTCGGCCGCGTCGACGTCGGTCCAATCGACCAGCTCGTTGCCGCCAAGCGTGTTGGTCCACGGCTGGCTGTCGGCCGCGGCGTAGTAGGTGTTGTAGCTGGTTCCTTTCCACTTGTAGTTATTGGTCTGACCGATCAACAGGTCGGCAAGCCGTTTTTCCTTGTTCAGACCCAGCACTTCGCCGATCTCGGCCGCCCGGCTGAGGACCAGATGGGTCCGGTCGAAGAAGACCGCCTCCTTGGTGATCGGGACGATGAGCCCCCGTTTGGTCGTCGACGGGGTTTCGATATAATCCTCGCCGAAACCGACGTTCGGATACGGCATACCCGGATCGACTTCGGTTGCCTCGTCGGAAATCCGTCCGATCCCGGGGATCTTTTCGCCGTCGAGCCGCGTCGGGATCGTTTCGACCAACTGCGAAAGGGCAAACGATTCGTGTTGGTACGAGTCGAGAATTTTCGAGTAAATGACCTGTCCGGCCACGTTCATGAAGGCGGTCACGTCGACGCCGTCTTGCGATTCACTCAGGTTGCCGATCCCGCCGTTGCGCGGGTCCATCATGCGGACCCATTCGTGGCCGTCGGGCACGAGGCCTTCGGCCAGGTCGCGGATACTAAAGTCTTCGGAACGAAGATCGCCCGACCGGAGTGATTCGGAGAGATGTTGGACCGTTTTTTCCGGCCCGTCGAGTTCATAACGTCGTCGTAGTTCGCGGTAGCGTATGGTTGCCACTGGGGAAATCCTCCTGGATTTTTTTGTATTTGGTAGAGGGGGGGCGAAAAACGTGATTGAACGAAAGCGAAGGAGAAACCGAATCGGTCGGTTTAGGCCGCAGCCGTGGTTCCGGCAATTCCTCCGGCCATGACGGTTGAGCAGATCGACACCATGACCAGACTCGAGCTGCTTGCTTCACGTCGGGTGACTCGGCCGAACGCGCCGGCGCTGGTGGTGACCTTTTCGACCTTTTGTTTTTCCAAGCCGTCGCCGCCGGTGTTTTCTGTTGAGCCGATCAGATCGCCCAACTCGAAGGTTCCGGCCGTGCAACTGAATTCGAACGTCCCGGTCGTGGCGACGCGGATGGGGGTCGTATCCCCCGCGCGGCTTTGCTGCATGGCCACACCGAGAAAGTTCCCGGCGAAAAGGGCCTGGTTGGCCGCTTTGGTCTCTTGGTCCGCTTGGCTTGAGGCCGGTTTGGCGTCGTCGGTGTCGAGGTAGATCAGGTCGCCGATTTCGATGACCGTTGCCGAGTCGACTGCCGCGACGACCGGATTGGTGTCGCCGTAGCGCCAACGCATGAGATTACCCATCGTGGTTCCTTTCTGCGAAAGAAGAAAATGCCAAAAGTGAAATCTTTATAGAGGGGAGAAAAATGTTTTTTGTGAAATGGTGCCGTTTTTTTACCCGGTGATTGATTCGGCAAAGGACCGTGCGTCGGAGGCCGTTTCGGGCAGCGGGCCCGTTTGATCACGACAGACCGGGCGGCCCCGTGCGACGTCGGATGATGGTTTTGTGCTCAAACGGTGAATCAGCTCGGCACGTGCGTCGATCCGTTCTCGCAAGACCGTTTTGTTTTCGGCCGTGTCAAGTGATTCGAGAAACGGCTCATCGAGAATGGCTCGGTCGCCGGGGTCGGACGAGTCGGGCGCGGGCAAACCGGCTTCGGCCAAAAGGGTTTTGATCTGCCTTTTTTTCTCTTGTCGGGCTTGCTCTTGTTTCAATCTGTCAAACGCCTCGTTTAACTTTTGAAGCGACTTGGCCCCTTCGGTGTTGATCGCGTCGACCAGATCGGCCCGCTCGGTCTTGAGTTGGTCGAGTGTCGCTTCGGACAACAGGATTGTTTTCTCCTGAGGTTCTTCGGCAACGATATTCTCACCGATTGTTTCGGGTTCTTCCGATTCGAAAAGTCCACCCGTGGTTGCCGGATCAGCGACCAGGTCGACGCTTTGGACCTCGAGAATCGCGTCGACGATCAGTTCTTTTCCGCTTGCATGGGTTTTCGCCTGGACGTTGTGGGAGAAGCCGACATGTTCCGGCGAGTGCCGGGCGTCCCAGGCGAGTTGTTCGGCCAGGGCGTGTTTCGGGTTGAAGTGGAAATCGGCGAAGAGGCTTTCCGCTTCGAAGCGGACGTTGCGGATCGCGCCGATCCGATCTTGATAATCGCGCGGCGAGAGCGGATGCCCCTTGGCGTGATTGACATTGACCTTGGCCCCTTCGTAAAGCGGGACGGCCCGTTTGAGGGTTTCGGGCGGATAAGACCGGCCGTTGCGTGAGCGGTTGCCGAGGATCTTGACCCCCCGGATCACTCCCTGCTGGCGATCCACACCGACTTGGATTCCGCGTGAATCGACGAATTCACGAATCGTTTCGCTCATCGTGTTCCTTTCTCATTTTTTCGCAGGTAGACAAAAAAAGCCCATCCCCGACCGGCGATTCGGTCGAAGATGGGCTCTTGTGGATACCTCGGTCTTTTGGGAAAAGGCCGGGCTCCTCGGATACCGCGAGAATAGATTGTGACGTTAGTTATTCGTTTTAAAGGGTTATTGTTATTTTTCCATCTGTTCCAAGCGACGGCGAAGATGTTGGATTGTTCCGTCTTGGATGCTGATTTCGATGCCGATCGTTCCGAAAAAACCCCGCTTGAGCGCCTCGGCCAACATGTCGCCGAGCACTTGTTGGAGGTGTCGGAGTTTCTCTTCGTTCGTGGTGAATTTCTTTGGTGTCGTGACCATGGGCTTAACGATAGACGATCCAAGCCCCTTTGGCAAACTTATTTTTGGCCACGGCAATGAGAATCACCCCGATTTGCTTCCTGTTGCCGTTTTCCATTCGAGATACTTGATTTGCAAGACCAGCATCCGATTGAAGGGGACGTCGATCCCGAGCTTTTCGGCCAAGCGGACCACTGCCCCATTGATCGCGTCGATTTCGGTCCGACGCCGGGCGCGGATATCTTGCAACATCGACGATTCATGGTCGTAGGTCGGCGGCACGATGGCCGAGTAAAAAGCGTCCCTATACTCGTCAATGGTTTTCCAATGGGTCCGCGCTTCGAGCCGGTCCATGACCTCAAAAATTTCGGCACCCAATCGGGCCATGATTTCCCGCGACGATTCCGTTTCAACCAACCGCCCATAGGGAACGTTGAAGATCGCACCAAGCGGATTCAACAGCGCGTTGTAAAGTAACTTGGCCCAGACGTCGTGGCCGATCGTGTCGGTTAAGCGGCATTCGATGCCCCCTTCGGTAATCGCGTCGCATAAGGGAGCCAAGGCATCGGCCGGGTGTCCTTCCATCTGTCCGACATGGATCGGCGCCGAATGGACCGTGACGCACGACTCGTTTGGCTTCGGGCGACAGAAACCGGTGATGACTCGCGCGTTAAAAACCATCTCGGCCGAGAAGTGTTCGCAAAACGTTTCGTAGTTTCCAATCCCGTTTTGACATAAGACGATCGCGCGGGTCGGAAGCCGCTTTTGCGCTTGCTTAAGTGCGTCGGCGACGCGGGGGCTGTCGAACGACTTGGTGCAAACGCAAACCGCGTCAAATGTTTGCTCGGGCACCTCGTCGAGCGATGTGCAACAGTCAAATCGTGAGGGGGCCGCTTCGAAATGTCCAAAAATCCCGGTCCGGACCAAGCCGTCTTGGCGCAACGCCTGACAGGTCGTTTCCCGCGCGAGGATCGTCACCTTTTGTTCCGCTTTCAGCAGACAACCGGCCAGTCCCAGCCCGACCGCCCCGCCGCCATAGATGAGTATATTCATGGGAATTCCGAGAGAGATTTCAGGTTACCAAGAGGGACCTTCGAGGGAAAACGAACCTTTTTTCCGTGTCCCTTCTCCTTACCGTAGCAATCGGCCTGTCCGGCCGCAAGCGAACGGATAGGTCGAATCGCTCGCAACCTTGCGTTTTGGTTAAATTGGGAGGAAAAGGTCGAGAAAACGGGCTTTTTCTCCGCGATTGCCTCTTGAGAGGGGGGGCGTTCCTCGGCAATCCGGCCCGGTTTTCGAAAATGAGGCGGGAAGTTGAGCCCCGACCTACCGATCTATGACGAAGACACGTCTTGGCGTGGAAATAGGCGTGCGTGCTTTTCAACCGCGCGTTTCGGCGATAAAATAAACCGTTTTGATTCTTTCTTCTTCATCGGCCCTCCCGGGGTAATTGACAAAAAATGAAAGCCAACGAACTACGCGAAAAATACCTTTCCTTCTTCGAGACCAAAGGATGCGTTCGACGTCCGAGTGACGTCTTGGTGCCCCGTTGGGACCCGTCGGTCTTGTTTACCCCGGCCGGGATGAACCAATTCAAGGACCATTTTATTGGTCGCTGCAAGTTGGATTTCACCCGGGCGACGACTTGTCAAAAATGTCTCCGGACGGGCGACATCGAGAACGTCGGGCGGACCGCCTATCATCATACGTTCTTCGAGATGCTCGGGAACTTCAGCTTCGGCGACTATTTCAAGCGAGACGCGATCCACTGGGCTTGGGAATTCTTGACCGACAAAAAGTGGCTTGGTCTCGATCCGGCCGATCTTTCGGCAACGATCTATCTCGACGACGAGGAAGCGGCCAAGATCTGGCTCGACGAGATCAAGCTTCCCACTGAAAAACTCACTCGAATCGGCGAAGACGAAAACTTCTGGCCGGCCAGTGCGCCAAGTCTGGGGCCGGACGGCGTCTGCGGCCCGTGCAGCGAAATCTATTATCACACGCCGCAAGGGGAAGTCGAAATCTGGAACCTGGTTTTCACTCAGTTCAACCGGGTTGGCGATCCGCCGGACAACCTCCGACCGTTGCCGAGCAAGAACATCGACACGGGCATGGGGCTGGAGCGAACGGCCGCCGTTTTGCAAGGGGTCGAAACGAATTACCACATCGATATCCTTCGTCCGCTGGTTGAAGCGGCCGCCGAGATTTGTGGCGTATCCTACGAACCGGAAAGCGAAACCGGCCGACGCCTTCGTCGGATCGTCGACCACGTTCGGGCCTGCACATTCGCGATCCACGAGAACGTCTATCCGGGGCCGAACAAGGAAAAATACATTGTCAAGCGGCTCCTGCGTCGGGCCGTCTTGGACGGACGTCAAATGGGCCTGGCCGATCCGTTCCTGTATCGGTTGGTCCCCGAAGTGGCCCAGATTATGGTCGAGCCCTATCCGGAACTCAGTGGCACGACCGAACGGGTCGCTCAGGTGATCGAGGGTGAGGAGGCGAACTTCCTCGGAACGATCGACGGCGGTTTGGATCGGATCGAACGGGTTTTCGAACAAATGAAATCGGACAACCGGGGCGTTGTCGCGGGGACCGAAGCGGCCGAGATGTATCAGACCTACGGTTTTCCGCCGGAGCTGTTCGAGACGATGGCTGCCGAGCACAATTTCACTTTTGACTGGGACGGCTATCGCAATGAGATGGAGCGTCACGGGATCGCTTCCGGCGGCGGGCAGCGAATCGAGCTGTTCAAGCATGATCCGCTCGAATCGCTGAAAAAGGCGATGCACGGCAACGAGTTTGTCGGCTACGAGACGCTCGAGGTCGACGACGCCCAGGTGGTCGGGATCATTTCCGGCGATCAGCTTTGCGACCAGGAAGACGAGGTCAACCACGAGCAGCCGATTGTCGTCGTCTTGGACAAGACCCCGTTTTACGGCGAGATGGGCGGTCAGGTGGGCGACTCGGGCCAGATTGTGAGCGAACAATTTGAGTTCGACGTGACTGAAACGCTCAAGGACGGGGAGTTTACCTTGCATAAGGGGCACTTGCGCCGCGGGGTGATTTCGCTCCAGCAGAAGGTGGCCGCGCGGGTCGACGGAGCCCGGCGTCAAGGGATTCGCCGCGCCCATTCGGCGACCCACTTGTTGCAATGGGCCTTGCGTAGCGTCTTGGGACAACACGCCGAACAACAGGGCTCCAAGGTCGACGACGATCTCTTGCGATTTGACTTTACCAACCCGAAGGCGGTCAATCGGGAATCGCTCATCAAGGTGGAAAGGTTGGTCAACGAGGCCGTTTTGGCGGCCGGCTCCGTGACGTGCGAAGCCATGTCGTTGACCGAGGCTCGCGACGCCGGGGCGACGATGCTCTTTGGCGAAAAGTATCCCGACGTGGTTCGGGTCGTTTCGATGGGCCAGAGCAAAGAACTTTGTGGCGGAACCCACCTCGAGAACACCGGCCAGATCGGTCTTTTCAAGATCATCGCCGAGGAAAGTGTCGCGGCCGGAACACGGCGTATCACGGCCTTGACCGGTCGGGCCGCTTTGGAACAGGTCAACCGCAACGAGACGGCGCTCGATCGGGTGGCCGGGTTGTTGAGGGTTCCGGTTGAGGAGATTGCCGATCGGGTCGAGAGCCTCACCAAAGAGGTTCGCAAGCTCAAAAAGAAGATGGCCGCCGGACCGAAAGCGGCTGCGACCGGGGTAGGCGAGTTGCTCGAAAAGGCCGAAAAGTTCGGCGACGTGACGATTGTTTGTCAAGAGATCCCCGGCGCGACTTCTCAAGGGTTGCGTCAATTGATCGACCAGCTTCGCCGCAAATCGGCGCCGGTAGCGGCCCTATTGGGTTCGCGTGACGAAGAGGGCGGCAAGGTGATGCTGGTAGCCGGTTTGAGCAAGGACCTGGTCGAAAAGGGGCTCGATGCCGTGAAATGGATTCGCGAGTCGGCCAAGCCGGTTCAAGGGGGCGGCGGCGGTCGACCCGACATGTCGCAAGCCGGAGGGAAGTTACCCGAGAAGCTGCCGGAAACGTTGAAATTGGCGGCCGCCGTGGTAAAGAAGGCGTTAGGCTAAAACGCGAAAAACGAAAGTAAAAGTGATTGCGCAGCAATCGCGATCCAAAAAGTTTTTGAAGGGGAGTATGAGGGGAAACAATTTCCAAAATGTTTCCTTTCATTTAATAAATACTTGCGGAGGCGCAGCCGTAGCTCCTTTTTTCCTTGACCCGTTCATAAGCAATAACGCGTTTTTTTGCACGTTGGCGGCAAACCCTTTTTTGATTGGGTTAGCCGTATATTTGATGTTGGGATTTTGTTACTAAGTGGAAGTTTTGAACGGTCCTAAAGTGAAGACGGAAATTGGTAAGTGACGGTTATTCAAAAAAAAAGGAGTGACGGCGGAGCCGTCACCTGTTTTTATTGAATGAGAGGGGACATTTTGAAAATTGTCCCCTCTCAAACTCCCCCCTCAAAAACTTTTTGGACCGGGATTGCTTTGCAATCCCTCTGTTTTTTGTTCTTTGCGTTTTTTCTTTTTTCTTTAGGACTTCACCAAATGCTCCGATGGCGACTCTTACTCGGCACCCTCTTCATCGCCGCCCTCGGCGGACTCGTCTGGCTCGACAACACGACCCAACCGCCCGGCGCGTGGCTGTTCGGTCTCGCGCTGCTTGTCACGGCGCTTGCCAGTGGAGAAATCGTCCATCTGCTTCGCTCCGGTGGTCTGGCCCCGCTGGCGCCGATCGTTCACGTTGGCAATCTACTCTTGGTTACCGCCGCCTGGCTCCCGGTAGCCGTGTTCGGTATGGACTCGGCCACGGTCGGGGACTGGGTCACGATGGTCCTGGGGCTTTGCACCGTGTTGGCATTTTTGGGCGAGATGCTCCGCTATGAAAAGCCCGGCGGCGTCGTGGCCAATCTGTCCGGCACCCTGTTTGGAATTCTCTATATCGGGCTGCTTCTGTCGTTTCTGATCCAACTTCGACTCGGCTGGGGAGTCGGGCCGGTTGTCGGACTGATCGTCGTCGTGAAGATGGGCGACATCGGGGCGTATACGCTCGGACGCCTTTTTGGACGACATAAGATGGCCCCGGTTCTCAGCCCCGGCAAGACGTACGAAGGGATGGTCGGAGCGGTCCTGTTTGCCGTACTCGGGGCCTGGCTGGCATTCCGGTGGTTGATGCCTTGTATGGAAGGGACGGCCGCCTATGGTTGGCTCGGTTTCGGCATCGTTTTCGGACTGGCCGGGCTTTTCGGTGATCTGGCCGAATCGCTGATCAAACGGGACGTCGGGCAAAAAGATTCCAGCAGCTGGATGCCCGGTTTCGGCGGCGTCCTGGACCTGTTGGATTCGATCCTCTGGACCGCGCCGATCGCCTACTTCTTCTGGCGATTCGGCTTGGTCGGCTTCGTGGGATCGTAAAAAATAAACCGAGTCCCTGCGTTCTCCAAAAAGACCGCTTCGTTTTCAGGAAAGGTGAAGCGGACTCTATTCTTCCGTGCCTTCTTCGCCGTCGGGCAAGAGGTGGCGTCGGAGGTAGCGGGCCCGTTCGATATCCCGGTCGGTCGAGTCGAGTTCCACGCCGGCCATTTTCTGGAGATGGGCCGGTTGGATCTGGATATACAATCGGTTGAGCTGCGGGATGTCGACCCCTTCGATCAAGCCGAGGCTCACGCCCATTCGCACGCTCGAAAGCAGGTGCATCGTTTCTTCGGAGCTGATCGTTTGGGCCGTGCGCAGGATGCCCAGTGCCCGGGCGATCCGGTCGTGCAGGCTTTGTCGGCTCTCTTCCAGCAGGAAGTCACGCGCTTGGCGTTCGTAAGAGATGATTCGCGGGACGATGTCGACCACCTGATTGACCAGGTCGGTTTCGCTCATTCCGAGGGTGGCCTGGTTGCTGATCTGATAGAAATCGCCCAACGCCTGAGACCCTTCGCCATAAAGTCCGCGGACGGCCAGATTGATTTTCTGCAGGCTTCGGAAGACCTTTTCGATTTGGCGAGAAAGCACCAGCGCCGGCAGATGGAGCATGACGCTGACCCGCATTCCGGTACCGACGTTCGTCGGGCAGGCGGTCAAATAGCCGTATTGATCGCTATAAGCGTAGGTGACCTTCTGTTCGATCAGGTTGTCGATATGGTCGATTTTTTTCCAAGCCGCTTCCAGATCAAGCCCACTTTGCATCACTTGAATCCGAAGATGGTCCTCCTCGTTAATCATGATGCTGTAGGTCTGCCCTTTGCCGACCACGACGGCTCGGGTCCCGCTGCTTTCAGACAGCTCACGACTGATCAAGTGTCGTTCGACCAAAAACTGTCGATCGAGATCGGGGATTGCTTCGAGGGAGACAAAGCAGAGATTTTCGGATGATTCGACTTCGAATGTCCGCTCGCGCAAGATTGATTCGATCCGAACACGATCGGTGTCGGAAGCGCGACTGATAAAGGGAAAATCGGCCAGATTCCGTGCGAGTCGAATGCGGCTACTAATGACAATATCGGGATCGGAGCCCTCACCTCGGAGCCAATCGCCGGAGTGGGCCACCAAATCGTTGAGTTCCAAAGCGACACCTGCCTTGTATATGATCTATCCGTAAATAATTGGTATAAGAACGTCTTTTTCGAAGCGTGGGTCCCTGACACGTTCCTGCGGAGACGGTTTGGGGACGAGAGAAATGCTTCTCGGCTTACGGCGTTTCTTCTTCGATCTGTCGAATTTGGTCACGCATCGCACCCGCTTTTTCGTATTCTTCCGCTTTGATCGCCTCTTCCATTTCGCGACGCAACCGGATCAGTTGCGTTCGTTTTTGACTTTCCTCAGCCCCCTTCGATGGGGTTTTTCCCTGATGCTGGTCTTCCCCGTGTACATTGAGGATCAGCGGTTCGAGCTGTTTCTCGAAGCAGAGATAATCATACGGGCAACCGAGTCGGCCTTGATTGCGGAATTCGTAGAAGCTGATGCCGCAGACCGGGCAAACCTGCTCGTCGAGCTGGGAAAGTTCTTCGGCCGTTTGACCTAACGCCATTTTCTGGGCCAGTTCGGCCGCCATGGTCCCCACGGGATTGGAAACGTCGGTCGATTGCGAAAGATATTCCCTCGCATGTTCCTCGCAGAGGTGCAGCTCTTGCGGTTTTCCGTCGGTCAACTCGGTGATATGGAAAGTTGCCGGTTTGTCACATTTTTGACATTTCATGTTTTTTCAATGAGCCGAACTCGGCGCTTGGTGGTTAAGTTAGGGTGAGTAGGTGAAGTGCGGCAGTAGATGAACGCAACGTCCCTCCCCCCCATCTTTTGAGTCGGTTTTTGATTCCGACATTTCCCAAATTTACTAACGGGAAGGCCTTACAGGATTCTATCAATACCCCCCAAGGTGTCAAGGCGACTCGGATGGTCTTTGGATAGGTAAGAACATTATAACGTATTTCACTGAAGCGTAGCGGTTTCCTTGCAGCAGGGAGAAAAGTGGAAAAAGGATAACCTTTTCAATTCCCTGTCATACCGCGACCATGGGAGCCTCTCCCCACGCCCCGATGTGACGCTGCGGTTGACTGAAAACCGCTCTCCCATTTCGGGCGATTGTGGAAAATCTTAAAAAACTGTATTTTTTGCGGCATTTGTTACGGGTCGAACCGGTCTTTTTAGAGAGGGCCCGTTCGAGAATGGCTGTTTTGGCGGAAACGGTCTTGATTCGAAGGGACTGGTTTTCTGGTTCGGTTGCCGAGTGTGGTAGTGGCAGCTATATTTTCCTTTGAATGGAAGGTGGGTAATCGCCGATGGCATTGTTGAACTGTTTTTTCAAAGCCGGTTGCGTTTCGTGACCATGAGAGATTTGCCGGTAGTCGCAAGTGCAATGTTTGAATCGACTTAGAAAATTTCACTTTTCAGACGTTCGCTGGCGGCGCGCTTTTTTGAAGGTGAAAACACTCTAACCAATATTTTTTCAAACCTCGGATTCCTCCCGATGACACCCGATTCCCAACGACATTTTCCCGACTTTGAAACCTTTCGTGAGGCGGCTCGCGACGCCGATCTGGTGCCGGTGACCCGTCGGTTGGTGAGCGACTCGCTCACGCCCGTTTCGGCGTTCCACAAGATCGACGAGGGCCGTTGTGCCTGTTTGTTCGAGAGTGTGATCGGGGGAGAGAAAATCGGCCGTTACAGCTTTTTGGCGACCGATCCCTATTTGGAAGTCGAGGCGTATGGCAATCGGGTGACAATCAGTTCGAAATCGGGCATTTCGGCCTCAGGGGCTCCGATATTGAAGACCCGTCAGTTCGAATCGGACGATCCGATCGCCGAGTTGCGACGTCGGGTCGAGTCGTTTCGCGAGGCCCGTTTGCCGGGGTTGCCCCCCTTCGTTGGAGGGGTGGTTGGCTATGCCGGCTACGATGTGGTTCGGTACAGTGAAAATCTGACGGACGCGCCCGAAGACGACCGGAATCTGCCCGATCTGGCGTTTGCCTTCTACGATCGGACCGTCGTCTTTGATCACGTGACCAAGACGATCTATGTTACGGCGATGGCCCGGCTGGACCAGAAGCGGGACGACCTCCGCAAGGCATACGACGACGCCTGCCGACGGGTGGACGAACTGGTCGAGCGGTTGACTCACACCCCGACGACGCTCAAGCCGTACGATATTCACTCCGGCGGTGATCCTCAGATTGCCTATACCTCGAATTTTACCAAGGAATATTTCGAGTCGTGCGTCGAACGTTGTGTCGACTACATCCGCGCGGGTGATATTTTTCAGGTCGTCTTCAGTCAGCGACTCGAGGTTCCGATCACGACCCACCCGTTCGAGATTTATCGATCGCTGAGGGTGGTCAATCCGAGCCCGTTTATGTTTTACGTTCGAACGCCGAGCGTGACGCTGGTCGGTTCGTCCCCCGAGGTGATGTGTCGGGTGGTCGACGGAGAGGTGACGGTCCGGCCGCTTGCCGGAACGCGTTGCCGAGGAAAAGACGAGGAGGAAGATCGCCGTCTGGCGGAGGAACTATTGGCCGATCCGAAAGAACGGGCCGAGCACGTCATGCTGGTCGATTTGGGCCGGAACGACGTCGGTCGGGTCGCCCAGTACGGCACGGTTGAGCTGAGCGATGTCATGACGGTTGAGCAGTATTCGCACGTGATGCACATTACCTCGAATGTCAATGGACAATTGACCCCCGAGAAAACGGCCTTTGACGCCTTGACCGCCTGTTTGCCTGCCGGGACGGTCTCCGGCGCGCCGAAAGTCCGCGCGATGGAGATTATCGACGAGATCGAGCCCCACCGGCGCGGGCCGTATGCCGGAGCGGTCGGGTACATCGACTTCAACGGGAACATGGACACCTGCATCGCGCTTCGAACGATTGTCATCCAAGACGACAAGGCGTACGTCCAGGCAGGTGCCGGAATTGTCGCCGACAGCGTGCCGGAAAACGAATGGAACGAAACGCTCAACAAGGCCCGCGGCATCCTGAAGGCGATCGAGCTGGCCGAAGAGTGGAAAAAGTAGTTTTTCGATTGGCCGCACCCCCCCCCGGTTTTCTTAGAATCGGTATTCTGCGAGTAATAGGTAATCTTTCGCTACGTTGTTCCGATCGCTTTCTTGGGGGGAACCGTGAGGTTTTTCTTTTTCCCCTTGGTCGAACCTTTTCAAGCTCTAGTA
Source organism: Thermoguttaceae bacterium (assembly GCA_963674475.2). GTDB lineage: Bacteria > Planctomycetota > Planctomycetia > Pirellulales > Thermoguttaceae > CAXXFQ01. The sequence goes on from CAXXFQ010000017.1 coordinate 272,546, forward strand.
TTGAGTCGACAAATTTGGTATTCTAATGTCAAATCTCGTTTAATACTGGCCGTCGCCGCATATTTACCCTTTGGAGAAACAGGTTCTTTCCACGAGAGTGAACGAGCCGTTTCAAAAGGGGGAATGCGTATGACGGCCAATTCGGAGACTAATTCTCTTGTTCGGCTTGGTTGGAGGGATCGACTATGGATTGCGGTGTTCCTCTCGTGGGGGCGGAAGCGTTTTTCCCCCTTTTTGCCCTGGGTACGTTTTGGGCCTTTTTTGCGGTGATCGTGGCGATCGGCTTTCTTTTGGTCGGTGCGATTCTCATCCTCAAATACGGGAACCTTTGGTTCCAGGCCTATATGACCGGAGCCAATATCAGCCTTTGGAGCTTGATCGGCATGACGTTCCGCCAGGTCAACGCCCGGACCATTGTCCAGGGGAAGATCATGGCGATGCAGGCTGGAATCGGGACCGAGCGACAGACGGGGATTTCGACCCGACGGCTCGAGGCCCATTATCTGGCCGGGGGAAACGTTCCTCACGTCATCCGCGCGATCATCGCGGCGCATCGGGCCGAGATCGATTTGGATTTTGACCGGGCTGCGGCGGTCGACCTGGCCGGGCGCGATGTCTTGGATGCGGTCCAGACGAGCGTTTATCCGAAAGTGATCGATTGCCCCGATCCGGCCCGATCGCATAAAACGACGCTCAGCGCCATCGCGAAAAACGGCGTGGAATTAAAGGTTCGAGCGAGAGTCACCGTTCGAACCAACCTGGAACGACTCATCGGCGGGGCGACCGAAGAAACGATCATCGCTCGGGTCGGCGAGGGGATCATCACCTCGATCGGTTCGTCCGCGACCCATCTGGCCGTGATGAAAAATCCCGACAGCATCTCGCGGGCCGTGCTCAGCCGAGGGCTTGACGCTCAAACGGCGTTCGAGATCGTCTCGATCGATATTGCCGACATTGACGTCGGGGAAAATATCGGTGCCCGTTTGCAGACCGACCAGGCCGAGGCTGACATGCGAGTGGCTCGAGCGAAGGCCGAAGAACGCCGCGCAATGGCCAATGCTCGCAAGCAAGAGATGCGGGCCTCTGTGGCGAAGAACCGAGCCAAGGTCGTCTTGGCCGAGGCCGAAGTTCCCCTGGCGATGGCTGCCTCGTTCGAGAAAGGCAATCTCCAGCGGGCCACCACTTCCGGCTAATCAAAACACGGAATCAAAAAAAGAGCGACCATGACATAGTGGCCGCTCTTTTTTTATGGCTTTTGGGAGAAAAAGGAGATTCTTTTTCCCCAGACATCTACTTTTCGATTGCGAAGCGGATCGGAATCTTGATTTGCCCGATATCCGGGTTTCCCGTTTCGAGGACGACACGGCCTTGTCGGTCCGGGGTCATTCCGTAATAGTTGGCCGCGGGGGCGTCTTTCGCAATGGTGATGGTCACGTTGGCTTGCACCGCCGAGCCGTTTCGGACCGATTTGGGTTCGGAAAGTTCCACGTGAAGGATATTGGCCGGAACCACTTCGGCGATTTTGAGTTCGGGGATCTCGGCGATCGGCTTCTGGATCAAAACCGAAACGGTCCGTTTGACTTCTTTTTGGTCCCTGAGGATTCCCAAGGATAACAGTTCGAGCGATTCATTCCATTGAGGGGCAAAGATGGAAACCTCATCTCCCACCAGTCCGGAGATGGAAATCTCGAGCGGTTCGTCTTCTCGATAGTTGGTTTCGAGCATGAGTTGTCCGCCAAAGGGGCCTCGAGAGAGCCCCGGTTTGATTGTGACGGTCAGGAGTATGCCATGTTTTGCCTCTTGGACGGTTGCGAGTTCCTGAGCCGTCAAGGGGCGGAACCGGGTTTCGACCTTATTTTGCAATTTCCCGTGTTTTATCCAGGAGTCGGAAATTTCGAGTTTTTGGTCTTCGAATCCGTAGAGCCGAACCTGTCCTTGGGCTTCTTCGTTTTTGAGAATTTGGCCGAAAAGCAGGGCCCGCGGAATCATAGTTAAATTTGGTTGTATTTTTCCCGTGATGGTGAACACGACGATCGGTTCTTCGGGGTCGTTCGTGTCAATATGGGCTTTTTGTCGATACTCGTTCGAATATCCTTTGGTGTCCCAGTTCACCACGACTTCAGTCGATTCGCCGGGAGCGAGAAGTTCTTTTTTGGGTTCGCCGACGGTACATTTGCAGGTGGAAGTTCCCTTTTTGAGGCTCAGCGGCTTGGTTCCGATGTTGCGAAGGACAAAAAGGTGTTCCCCTTTTTCGTCCGTATCCATTTTGCCGAAATCAAACGTGGTTTCGTCATAGGCCACTCGAGGGCCTTGAGGGGGCGTCTCGTCTTTGACTTTGGACAAAGGCTCGCTTCGTTTTGTGGAAGTCGAGCGATCCGCATAAACTTCCGCGGTTCGTGCCGAGGGCGAGATTCTCGAGAGTGCCAAGGTGATTCCGAGAGCGATCCCCAAGAGAAGTGCCAGGAATAGGCTGATCCAAGATTTCATCGCAAAAAGGTCCGTTCGGAGAATGAGAAAAATCGAAACCGGTCAAAAAAGGGGAGAGGGCGACCGGTCTCGATTTTCTTGTTACGTTAAAAAAGAAGAAAAGGCGCCGTTCATTAAATATCGTTCATGACCCGATCATAAAACTCGACAAAGTTGTCGCGGGTCGCCTCATCGGATCGGGCTTCCATGGCGTCGCGTGGGTGTTGGTTCATTTGACCGGTGAGCATGTACTGCGGAAAGGGTCCCCATTCCATTTCGCGGCTCAGCGGCAAAAGTTGCTCCTCGAGCGCTTGGTAAATGGGTCTGGTTTTGAACTTGGGGTTTCGTAAAAATCCCAGTAACAGTTCCATCGGGCAATTGCCCGCCCCGCGACCCAAGCCGGCCAGTGACGCGTCGACTCGATTGGCGCCGTGGATGATCGATTCGATCGTGTTGGCGAACGCCAGCTGTTGGTTATTATGGGCGTGCATCCCCACTTGTTTATTGACCGGGTCGGCGTAGCTTCGATATTTTTTGACCAGAAGTTCGACTTGTTCGGCGTACATCGCTCCGAAGCTGTCGACCACGACGATCGCTTGGGCCGGGGTGTCCATCAAGACCTCCAACGCCTGGTCGACCTCATTCTCTTGCGAGGTCGAAACGGCCATCAGGTTGGCGGTCGTTTCATATCCTTTTTCGTGAGCGTCGTGGATCATGTCCACCGCTTCGGAAACCTGGTGGATATAGAAGGCAACGCGGATCATGTCGAGAACGCTGTCTTGCTTGGGCCAGATTTCGGTTCGCCAGTCCGACTTGCCGGCGTCGGCCATCGCGGCCAGCTTGAGATCGGTTCCGTTGTCGCCGACGACTCGTCGCATATCCTCTTCGTCGCAGTGTCGCCAAGGGCCGTATTGATCGCAGGGAAAGACCCGTTTGGAATTCTTGTAGCCGATTTCCATATAGTCGATGCCCGCATCCACCGACGCTTGGTAGACCGCACGGACAAAGTCGTCATTAAACTGATGGTTGTTGATCAGTCCGCCGTCACGGACCGTGCAGTCGAGAACCGTCAATTCGGGTCGATAGGTAATCCAGGGTGCGTTAGCCACTTTTTTTCGCTCCTTTTTTTAGGGAGGCCTGCATTGTCAATAGTCTCGATCCACGGCCGAAAAGCCCAGTAAACTCAGCGGGAACCGCTGAAGTTTGTGACCGAATCAGGATCATTGGCTTCATCGGAATCAAAAAGCTTGAAAAACGCGTAAACCCATAAGCTACCGGCTCGTATTGGCCACCCAAGCTCATCGGGCCAGAAAACACGATTTTACAGAAAAAAACCTTTGGTCTATTATACCTTATCGAGTCAAACATGGGGACCGATCTTCAAAAAAACAAACCGGCCGGTCGACCTTCGGTTGACGCGCGGGGAGTCCCCGTAAAAATAAGGGTTCGGACCTTTTGGTCCCTTCGCTCCATCTCCCTTGGAGTAAAAGGGATTTTCTTACCAATCGGCACCGGTGACGATCCCGTCGAGGTGGTCGATCCGGTCGAAATCGGCCAATTCGGCACGACCGGTTGAATCGACCGTCAACTGGGTGATCGAAGCGTTTTTCAGGCTATAGGGCGGATCTTCCGATTTCAGGCCCAAAACGGCTTTCATGGCCGCCAAAAGAAGCCCCCCATGGGAGGCGATCACCACGATCTCCTGTCCTTGTCGGGCAGCGTTCTCGATAATTTCTTCAAAAACGGCTTTTCCCCGCTTTATCAGTTCAAGACGAGACTCGCCTCCGGGAAATCGGAAGGTGCTGTCGCAGCTTCTCCAGCGGGGAATCGCTTCGGGGTGGGTTTCCATCACTTCGGTCCGAATTCGATCGCGAAAATCCCCGCAGTCGACCTCTTTGAGTCGGTCGTCGTATTGAATGGGACACTCGGCCACTTGGGCGACGAGCTGGGCCGTTTCGGCCGCCCGAGCCAGCGGACTGGCCCAAATTGCGGCGACCGGGACGTTTTGGAAAGCGGCGGCTGCGGCGGCTCCCTGTCGGCGTCCCAACTCGGAAAGTGGCGGGTTGGCTTGTCCTTGGATGCGGTTTTCGGCGTTGTACGTGCTTTGGCCGTGGCGAATGAGATAGATTTCCATGCTAAAAGTGGGTGGTTCTTGGAATACGGGTGTGCTTGACGTGACCAGTCTAAAAACATTATTCTATGCAATGGGGCAACGGTTGATCACCCCCCCGAGGAGACAGAACGCTTTCGTTTCAAGATGTCACCTGGTTGATTTCTCGGTGGAATTTCTTGTTTTTCAAGAAGATTCCGACCATCTGCCCAACGTTTATCCTTCCTTTTTCGCATCCCTTGAAGTAGGAGAATCACCCCATGCGAATCCTTCGCTCCGTGCTTTCGTTCTTTTTCATGTTGGTGGTCGCCACGACGGCGATGGCCGAGTTGAAGTTGCCCTCGGTAATCGGCGACAACATGGTCCTTCAGCAGGGCGAGACCGTCGGCGTTTGGGGGTGGGCCAACGCGGGGGAAAAGGTCAATGTGACTTTCCAGGACAAAACCTACTCAAGCGAAGCCGGGCAAGACGGTTGCTGGGCGGTCAAACTCGATTCGTCGAAAGCCGATGCTACTTCGAAAACGATGTTGATTGAAACGGCTTCCGGTGAGAAAAAAGAACTCAAAAATATCCTGGTCGGCGAGGTTTGGGTCTGTTCCGGCCAGTCGAACATGCAGTGGACGGTCGCCCGGGCGAAAAACCCCAAAGAGGAAATCGCCGCGGCCAACTACCCGGAAATTCGTCTTTTCCAGGTCAAACGGGTCACGGCGGCCGAGCCCCAGGACGATTGTTCGGGCAAATGGGTCGTCTGCTCGCCCGAGACGGTGGCCGGTTTTTCGGCGCTTGGCTATTTTTTCGGTCGCGAGTTGAACCAGGACATGAAAGTTCCGGTCGGGTTGATCAACACCTCGTGGGGCGGGACCCCGTCGGAAGCGTGGACCGCGCGAGAGGTTTTGGAAAAAGAGCCGATGGCCGATCCCCTGTTGGCCCATTGGGACGAGCGGATCAAACGGGACGGCGGAAAAATCACTCACTGTCACACCCCGGCCTGTCTTTATAACGCGATGCTGCACCCGTTTTTCCCGTACGCCATTCGCGGCGCGATCTGGTACCAAGGCGAAACCAATGTTCCCCGTGCCGTCCAGTATGAAACGATTTTCCCCATGATGATCGAAAACTGGCGCGACGCGTGGGGCAAGGCGGATATGCCGTTTGGATTCGTTCAAATCGCTCCGTTCCGCTATAATAAAAAACCGGACTCGGGACGTTTGGTCGAGCGTTGTGCCGAGCTGTGGGAAGCCCAACTCAAAACGCTCCAGAATCTCGATAATATCGGGATGGTGGTCGTTTCCGATATTGGCAATCTTGAAAATATCCACCCGAAGAACAAGCAGGATGTCGGCCGACGGATGGCTGATTGGGCCTTGGCCACCGTTTACGGCAAATCCGACCTCGACTACACCGGGCCGGTGTATCACTCGATGCAAAAAGAAGACGATGGCAAGATCCGTCTCTTCTTCGACCATGCCGAAGGGCTCGCCAGCCGCGACGGGAAACCGCTTGATTGGTTCACCATTGCCGGAAGTGACGAGAAATTCGTTCCGGCCGAAGCGAAAGTCGAAGGGGAAACGATCGTCGTTTCCAGCGACCAAGTGGCCGAGCCGGTGGCCGTTCGATTCGGTTGGCACGAGTTGGCGACTCCGAACTTGATCAACAAGGCCGGATTGCCCACGTCGCCGTTCCGGACCGACGACTTCAAGCGGATTACCGAAGGGGTCTACGAGAACCGAAGGAAGTAGAACCGAGAAATTTTGGAGGGGATTTTTCCCCTTATCGCGGCATCGGGTTGTTGCAAAAAAACGTTTCCTTTGCCGCTTTTCATGGTAATAAAATATGGGCCAGATCGACTGGAACCGATTGAATACTTCTCGAAGTCGCGAACCAGAGGCGGCGATCGATTTGGTTCGTCGGCTCCGTGTCGGACTGGCCCTTTTCGTTGTCTTGCTTCTGATCATCTTTGGCCGTCTGGTCTATTTCGAAATCACGCAAGGCCCCGGGTATCGGGAGGTGGCCGCTCGTCCGATTGAGAAAGATCGAATTCTGCCCGGCAAACGGGGTCGGATGGTTAGCAGTGATGGCGTTGTTTTGGCCGAAGATCGACCTCAGGCCGGACTGGCCGTTCATTATCGCTATTTCGAAGAACCAACGAACTCCGCATGGCTGAGGTCCATGGCGTTGGCCCGTTTGGACAAGGCGTCGCGCCGTGATTCCCAAAGGGTCGAAGCGGAGATGGAACGGGTTCGTGAGGAAATCACACAGCTTCGACGTCGCCTCACCGCCCTTGCCGGCGAGGGCTGGCAACGTCGCGCGATTCGTGCTCAAACAGAGGTCCGGCAGATCCGCGAAAGCGTCAATCGTCGTCACCGGGCCAAACAAAAAGAGGAGGTCGCTCCGGCGTGGGCCAAGCGATCCGAGCCGTTGCGAAAAGGGTTCGAGTGGTTTGGTCGACTGGCCGGTTCCGATCGGGAAAGCTTCCCGTCGGAGATCACCGTTCGGGAAGAGCTTCAGTATCATCGTCTTGCCGACGAACTCACGCCCGAGGCGATCCGGGAAATCGAAACCCATCCCGAGCGTTTTCCGGGTGTTATGATCGAGTCGCGGACGATTCGCGACTATCCGCGGGATCGGTTGGCGGCCAATGTGGTGGGCCATGTTGGAAAACCGCCGGAGTCCTTGGATACCGGCGCACCGTCGAACAAAACCGAATCGCTCCCTCTGGTCGGGCTTTTGGGTCTCGAATCGCAGTACGAAAAGACCCTTCGCGGCAAGGATGGGCGATTACATGAGCGGACGACCCGACACGGTCAGATTCTTTCGCAAACGATCGAGCAGCAGCCGACGTTTGGCCGAGATTTGGTTTTGACGATCGACAGTCGTCTTCAGGCCGCCGCCGAGGAACTGCTCGACCGGGCCTTGATTCGCCGTTCGTTCGCCGGTGCCACACCGAAACATGCCGGTGGCGCGGTCCTCGTTATGGATGTCGAGACCGGCGCGATTCTGACCGCCGCGACCGGGCCGCGTTTTGATCCGAATCAAATAGTCTATGGCACGTCGCAGCAGAAAACCGCGATTCTTGACGATCCGGCAAAACCGCTTTTCGATCGGACCTATCGGATGGCGATTCCGCCTGGCTCGGTTTTCAAAACACTCACGGCGGTCGCCCTGCTCCAAGAGGAGATCGTCACGCCCGAAACGACGTTCGATTGTCGCGGCTATCTTCACGATCCGGACCGGATGCGTTGCGCGATCTATACCCAGACGGGCGAGGGCCACGGCACGATTCGGCTGTTCGACGCGTTGGCCGAAAGTTGCAACGTCTTTTTTTTCCACTTCACCGAGTCGATGGAGCCGTACTTGTTGATCAAATGGGCCTTCCGTTTCGGATTCGGTTTGCCGACCGGGATCGATCTGCCGTTTGAGCCGCGCGGTAACCTGCCGATGCCCGAGGCGGAAAATTCCCGGCCATGGACGAAATCGGACACGCAAATGTTGTCGATTGGGCAGGGCCGGTTGCAGACCACCCCGGTCACGATCGGCGTCATGATGGCCGCGGTGGCCAATGGCGGTCGAAAGGTGACACCGCACGTCGTGAGCCATTTCCGGACGGTTGAACGAGGAGATTCGAAGCCAATCGATGAACCGATCGAGATTCCGACGCCGAGTCCGATCCCCGATCTCAAACCCGAAACGCTCGAAACGGTTCGCTCAGGATTGCGAGAAGCGGTCGCTTTCCCCAAGGGGACCGCGCACGAGACGGTTTGGATGGCGGAGGTGGCTGTTGCCGGGAAAACGGGAACCGCCCAGTCTGGGATTGGGCTTTCCGATCACGCCTGGTTTGCCGGATATTTTCCAGCCGATCGGCCGAAATATGTGATTGTCGTTGTGCTGGAACATTCCGGCAGCGGCGGCGAGGTGGCCGGGCCGGTCGTCAAGCAGATGGTCCTCGAAATGCGACGACTCGGGTTGCTTTGAGGGGGACCCGGTGGTCGGCCGGACGTTCTTCGGTAGAATGAAGTTTTTGGTAGAACTCGGCCCGCTTCCGGCAGTGGGGCAAAAGCGTCCGGGTTCGCGTTTTTTCTTTCTGGCAAATCCCCATCGGTAAGGACACGATAGATGAGCAGTTTTTCGACCCGTTTGTACTCCGCTATCCAAGAGAAAAAAACGCCCGCGCTGGTCGGTCTCGATCCGAGGTTGGCGATGTTACCTGCGGGAATGATTGCCGGCGGGGAAAAGGCCTCTTGGGAAGAAAAGGCGAACGGGTTTCGGCAATTCTGCTGCGAAGTGGTCGACGTGGTTGCTCCGCTGGTTCCGGCCGTCAAGCCACAGGTCGCCTTCTTCGAACAACTCGGCTCGGCAGGCATGGCGGCGCTTGCCGACGTGATCCATTACGCCCGAGCCAAGGGACTTTTGGTCGTTGTCGACGGGAAACGAAACGATATCGGGTCGACGGCCGAAGCGTATGCCGACGCCTTTCTCGCAGGCGAACAGTCCGCCTGGCACGGCGACGCCCTGACGGTCAGCCCGTACCTGGGCGCCGATAGTCTCGATCCGTTTGTCAAAGTCTGTCGAGAACACGAGAGCGGCATTTTTATTCTGGTGAAAACTTCCAATCCGGGCGGCGGGATGCTTCAGGATCTCGTGGCCGACGGCAAACCGATCTACCAGCACGTGGCCGACTATGTCGAGCGAATCGCTCTCGAAACGGCCGTTGATAACGGGGCCATTGAGAATGGGGCTGAAAAGAACGGCTACGGTTCGATTGGCGCGGTGGTCGGGGCGACCTATCCGGAGCAATTGGTCGAGCTTCGCGAAAAGATGCCCCACACCTGGTTCCTCGTCCCCGGCTTTGGTTCGCAAGGGGGCACGGCCGCCGATGTCGCCGCCGCGTTCGACCCGTCCGGCCAAGGGGCGATCATCAATAACTCGCGTGGCATCCTGTTCGCCTACACGAAAGAACCGTATCGCGAAAAATTCGGCGAAGCCCGTTGGCAAGAGGCGGTTCACGCGGCGACCTGCGACATGATCGAACAGCTTCGAGCCGAAACCCCGGCCGGAAATCTTTAAAAAACGGCAAGGGAAAAGTTTTAGTTCAACCGTTCTAAAAAACGGCCGCGTCTTCGCGCGCCGTTTCGATCGCCACGCGCTTTGCCTTTTCGCTCCGGTCGGGATCAAGGGTCGGTTCGACGACGATCGACTCGATTTCGCGAAAGCCGATAAAACCGAGCCACAGGTCGACGTAGCGTCGTTGCAGGTCGAGTCGTTGGAGGTCGGACCCTTCCGGATATTCGCTACCCCTGGCGTAAATGACCGTCACCGGCCGATTGGTTACCAACCCGGTATAGCCGGTCTCGTGGGAAAAGCGAAAAGCGAGTCCCGGCTGGGTCAGGATGTCGACGAACTGCTTGAATTTATACGGAACGCCGAAGTTCCACATCGGCAGACTGATCAGATACTTGTCGGCCGAGGCGAACCGTTCGAAAATATCCACGATCGTTTTCCAGGCGGCCTCTTGTTCGACCGAGGGGTTTTTTCTGTGGAGAATCGCGTATTTGGCTTCCAAAGCCGGACCGTCGAACTCCGGCATGGGAAAATTCCAGAGGTCGATCTTGTCGATCGTATCGCCGGGGTTGGTGGCCTGATAGACTTCTAAAAACGCCCGGGCCACGGCAATCGAAGTGGACCGTTCTTTTCGAGGCGAGGATTCAACGTAAAGCAACTTGGCCATCGTTCTTATCCCTTTTCGATCGGGGTGTGTCAATTTTGTTAGAGGGCGTTTTGAAACCTGCTTTGGTTGCGAAAGCAAGGATTTTTGTTCGCTGGCAAGGAGCAAAATCGTAGGCATATTGGGCGATATGGCGAGATTTTGTGACGCCCTCCAGCGAACAAAAAGACCGCTTGCAGCCCAAATTGAGGTTTAAAAATGCCCTCTAGAAAAGGATACCTCTTCCTCCGCCGTGCCTTTGGATTCGAGTCGATTAGGGAGGACTTTCGACTGTTGAGGGGGTGTAGTAAGGGGGGCACCGAGGGGGCTCAGGCGGGCTTTTCTGAAAAAAATGCAGGACTCTTTTTCTTAGGGTTCGGCGGCGTACGATTCACTAAGGACCCTACGTTTTTTGGATAATGGGGGACCGTTTTCGAAATATTCCAGCCACTTTGGTTTTTGGAAGGAAGGGAAACGATCATGCTCGTAGCGATAACCGGCTCGACCGGATTTATAGGGCGTGGCGTCGTCGACGAACTGCTCGCCCACGGTCACGAAGTCCTTGCCTTGGTTCGACCGTCGACGCTCCCGGCCAAGACGCTTCAAGAGGGAGTTCGGCATTACCGTTGGAATCCCGATCAAGAGGACTGGGACGCGAACCCTTTGCAGGCGGCTGACGCGATAATCCATTTGGCCGGAGAAAATATTGTCCGCCATCGATGGACGCCCGCGTTCAAGGCGAGGGTCATATCAAGCCGGGTGCAGGTGACCGAGCGTCTTTGTCGAAAGATTGCCGAACTGGACAAACCGCCTGGAATTTTTCTGAGTGCCTCGGCAATCGGTTATTACGGCGACACCGGCTCCGAGGAGGTGGACGAGACCGGACCGCAAGGGGTCGGTTTTTTGGCCGATCTGGCCGGGCGTTGGGAAGCGGCCACCAGACCGCTCGACGCTGCGTCGATCCGAATCGTCTCGGCACGGATCGGGATGGTCGTTGGACCTGACGGCGGCGCGTTGGCGAAGATGTTGCCCGCGTTTCGCCTTGGGGTGGGGGGCCGTTTGGGCAGCGGAAACCAGTACATGAGTTGGATCGATCGAGAAGATGTCGCTCGCGGTTTGGTTCATCTCTTGAGTCCTTCTACCCTTTCCGGGCCGGTCAATTTGACGTCGCCCCATCCGGTCACGAATCGGGAGTGGACGAAAACCTTGGCCGGTCTTCTGCACCGTCCGGCTTACTTTCCGATGGGGAAAAGGGCCCTTCGATGGCTTTTTGGAGAGATTGCCGACGAAGTAATGCTGACCAGTTCGCGAGTGGTTCCACGTCGACTGTTGGAAGAAGGTTTTTCGTTCCGCTACGGAACGCTCGAGGCGTCGCTTCGACATTCGCTCAAGGTGAAACCGGAACCGGCCGTGGCTCCGAAGAAAACGTTTTCCTGGTTTGGTGGGGAAAAGAAGCAACGGCCGATTTGATCGTTCGGTTGATTTTTCATGAAACCAGAGGACGCGTGACCAAAGGAGAATCGATGGATTTTCAAGAGCGGGACGAATTTGATTCGATCAAGCCGGTGGTTGTCGTCAGCGCCTGTCTGGGGTTTCGGGAATGCCGCTGGAACGGTGTGATGATCAACGAGCCGCTGATTTCCTGGCTCAAGAACGAGGTGGAATTTCTTCCGGTCTGTCCGGAAAGCGAAATCGGGCTGGGGATTCCTCGAGCTCCCATCCGATGTGTCCTCGACGAAAACGACCCGGAAAAGATTCGTCTGATCCAGCCTCGCACCGGAGCCGATTGCACCGACGCGATGGACGAATTTTTGAACGCGTTTCTCGATCGGTTGGGCGAGGTCGACGGTTTTTTGCTCAAGTCGGTGTCGCCGACGTGCGGGCGTGAGAACATCAAAATCTACCAGTTCGCCGATCGGCCCAATGTCAGTCGACGTGGTGAGGGCATTTTTACTCGTTTGATCCGACAACGTTGGGAGCCGGTCCCGATCGAAGACGAAGGGCGGATGCACAACTACCTGCTGCGCGAGCATTGGCTCACGTCGATCTTCACGTTGGCCCGCCTTCGCGCGGTCGGGCGAGAGGGTCGCATGCGCGCGTTGGTCCACTTCCAGGCCGAGAATAAATATCTGTTGATGTCGTTGAGTCAATCGGTTCTGCAACGTCTCGGGCGATTGGTGGCCAATCACGAAAAGCTGCCGTTCGAGACGGTGTACACTTCGTACCGCGCTGCGCTTTTCGAGGCGTTGGTTCATCCGCCGAGCGTCGGAGCGCGGGTCTGTGTGTTGGAACATCTCTACGGCTATTTTTCCGATCAGCTCTCCTCGGCGGAACGAGATTATTTTTTCGATCTGCTCGAAGAATTTCGTCGTGGAGCGATGCCGCTGAGTACGCCGATCGGTTTGATCCAAAGTTGGGCATTGCGGTTTGAGGACGAGTATATTCTCCGTCAACGATTCCTTTCACCGTATCCGACGTCGCTCGTGCATTCCTACGACACGGCCAGTCATAAGATCCCGATGGCACCCGTTTCAACCTGAAAATCACGCGTTCACTCGCGTGAAAATGGCCTGTTTTCCCGAAGGGTAGACACGGGGCAAAACGTCGGCTTCAAACGAGAGCTTGTATAAAATGACCTCGATCGTTGCCAAAAACGAACTCGATTGGATCGGCCTGCCGGTGGAGCGGGTCCGAGAGCGGATCAGCCTGGCTCCGAAGAAGGGAAAATACGTTCTCTATTGGATGCAAGCCAGCGCGCGGGTTTTGGATAACGGGGCGCTTCAGTGGGCGATCTTTGCGGCCAATCGCCTTTCGTTGCCGCTGGTGGTCGGTTTTGTTCTGACTGACAACTATCCAAGGGCCAATCGGCGGCATTACCGGTTCCTGCTGGAATCGCTCGTTGAGGTCGAGTCGGAACTCAAGCGACGTGGGATCCGGTTTGTGGTCCGTCAAGGCGATCCGCCGGAGGAGATTTTGCGTCTGGCTCGCGACGCGGCCGCCATGGTTTTCGACGTCGGTTATACGACGGTGCAAAGGGCTTGGCGGGATCAAGTCGATGCCGGGGCGAATCTTCCGATCGTCGAGGTGGAGGACAACGTGGTCGTTCCGCCCGAGTTGGTCTTCGATCACGAGGCGTACATGGCCCGGTCGATCCGACGCAAGATCTTTGCCCTCTTGCCCGATTTTTTGGAGCCGCTTCGCCGTATCCGTCCCAAAATCGCCGGGGATGACTTGAAGCTTAAAGGAATTGAAATCGATCCGATCGAAAAACTTTTGAATCGAATGAAAATCGATCAGAGTGTGCCTCCCTCGCCGACGTTCAAGGGAGGACAGAAGGAAGCGGCCAAACGGTTGCGTCGCTTTGTTCGGGATCGACTCGAGCACTACGACCTGCGACGCGACCCGACGGCCGAGTTCACTTCGGAGTTAAGCCCGTATCTCCATTTTGGGGCGATCTCGCCGATGACCGTGGCCCGCGCGGTTTGGACCAGCGGTTCCTCTCGTACGGATGAATTTTTTGAAGAACTGGTGGTCCAACGCGAACTGGGGATCAATTACGCCATTTACAACCCGAGTTACGAAACGTTCGACGCGCTTCCTAATTGGGCCCGTGCGACCCTGAAGGCCCATGAACAGGACCCGCGCGACGATCTCTACACGTTCGAGCAACTCCGCGACGCGGCGACCAGCGATCCGGCCTGGAACGCGGCCCAGCGTCAAATGCTCGCGACCGGCTTTATGGCCGGGTATATGCGGATGTATTGGGGCAAACGGGTCCTCCAGTGGTGTCGCAAGCCGCGGCAGGCGTTCGACTATCTGGTTCGTCTAAACGATACCTACGAGCTGGACGGACGCGACCCGAACGGCTATGCGGGGATCGCCTGGTGTTTTGGCAAGCACGACCGGCCCTGGCCCAATCGGCCGATTTTTGGCACCGTCCGATCGATGACCCCCCAATCGCTCCAGCGTAAATTCGACCTGGATAAGTATATCAAGCGGTGGGGCCAGGTCGAATTGGTCTAAGAAAGCGGCACGGATGATGGATCTGACAGCCCGTTTTTCAATATGCAGCAAGGAAGGAATGTCTTTTCGAATTGCATTAGAAACAAGCGGTCGGCTCGTGAGTAAATCATCTGGCAAACCCGCCACGTTGGGGGTATAATCAAGTTTTGCCTTCAACTCGGTCGATTTGGTTCAAAAGGAGAATTTCTCCTCCTTTTTCATAGAGGGCGTTTCAAAACCTGCTTTGGTTGCGAAAGCAAGGATTTTTGTTTGCCGGCAAGGAGCAAAATCGCAGGCATATTGGGCGATATGGTGAGATTTTGTGACGAAGTCCAGCGGACAAAAAGACCGCTTGTAGCTCAAATTGAGGTTTTGAAATGCTCTCTAATCAAAATGTCCAATAAACAAGAGTCGTCCGTTTTTCTTTCCCTTGAGGTTTCCGTTGAAAAACCCCTTCGCGCGACTGACGTCATCTCAACGAACCGTTTTCTGGATCGAAGTGTTCCTGGTGGCTCTCGTTTTTTTTGTCGCAGGGGCGTGGCCGGTTCCCGATACGAACGAGGCCCATTACCTCTTAAAAGCGACCAGTTATTGGAACCCCGATTTTTGCCAGGGCGACTTTTTTCTCGAGTCGGCCGACGCCCACCTGGTTTTTTACCTGACGTTCGGTTGGATGACCCTTTTCGCCTCGCCCGAGGTGGTCGTGTGGGTTGGGCGGATCTTGACCTGGGGCCTTTTGGCCTGGGCCTGGTGCCGCTTGAGTCGGGCCGTTTTGCCTGTTCCGTGGTGGTCGGTCCTGACCGCCGCGCTTTGGGTACTCTTGATCGACCGGTTCGCGATGGCCGGGGAATGGGTCATCGGCGGTTTTGAGGCGAAGGGGTTTGCTTACCTCTTTGTGCTACTTGGCCTCGAAGCGCTTGTCCGACGTCGTTGGAACCGGATGTGGATTTTCTTCGGCGCAGGGGCGTTGTTCCACGTCTTGGTCGGCGGTTGGGCCGTGGTCGCCGGGATGATTGCGTGGGTGGTGTTGCGCGAGGAAGCGCCCTCGTTGCGTGAGATGGTGCCGGGGCTTTTGATCGGCGGTCTCCTTTCGCTGCCCGGTCTCTTGCCGGTCTTGTCCCTGTCGCACGAGGTCAATGCGGCAGTGGTTGATACGGCCAACCAGATCTACGTCTATCTGCGGTTGCCCCACCATTTGAACTTCGCGACGTTTTCTTCGGCCTTCGTTTTTCGATTCGGGTTTCTTATGTTTCTTTGGGTCGCCCTGCGATGGTACACCCCGGAACACCATCCGGTCTGGCGGGTCCACGCCTTCGTGACCGGCTCGGTTCTGATTTGTATGATCGGGGTGATCTTGACTCATGTCACGGCCGGGAAGCCGATTGTCGGAGCGTCCCTTTTGCGATTTTATTGGTTCCGTTTGTCCGATGTCGTGGTCCCGTTGGGCGTGGCGTTGGGCGGACCGGCGCTGATCTTGCTGTTGCGAAAAAGGGCGATTCTTTTCCGCGGCGTGGTGTCGCTGGTGGTCATTTTGGCCGGTTTTAATCTGGTATTCACTGCGGCGCAACGTCTGACGCCCGTGACGCCGCGATCCCATTTGATGCCGTGGTGGGGCTATCGGCAATGGGTCGATGCCTGCCAGTGGATCGATCGTTCCGAGCGAATTTCCAATGAGGCCAAGTTTCTTACCCCTCGCTTCGGCGCCGACTTCAAGTGGTACGCCCACCGGCCGGATCTGGTCAATTGGAAAGATATCCCGCAAGACCCGCGTTCGATCGTCCTTTGGTGGCAGCGAATGCTTGAAATCCATGCCTACGATCTGACCGACGAAGGGGTCCTTTGGTTCGATTCGCTGGCCGAGCAGGGCGAGTCCCGACTGCTGCTTTTGGGGCAACGGTTTCAGGTCGACTACGCGATCACGGTTCTCGAGCCGCGGCTGAATTTGCCGGTCGAATACGAGAACGACTCGTTTATCATCTATCGTTTGGCCCCGCCGGCCGAATTGCCAGAGTCGCCAGAGCCGACGATGGAGCCAATCCCGGTGCCCGAGACGCTCTGAAACACGTTTTTAGTTAAGAGCCTATCCCAAAACCTCAATTCAGACTGCAAGCGGTCTTTTTGCTCGTCGGAACTTCGTCGCAAAATCTCGACATATCGGCTAATATGCCTGCGATCTTGCTCCTTGCCGACGAGACAAAAATCCTCGCTTTCGTTAATAAAGCAGGTTCTGGGATAGGCTCTTACTTGAAATACGCTCTAAACGATTCTTCGTTTCAAGGGGCGCAATAAAAAAAGGGGGGGCTCCAAACAGGAACTCCCCCTTGTGCGTGGGCTCGGACGAACTGGCCGTCCGGCTCTTTTTTTCGGTCAGCCTATTTCTTTTCGATCGGCTTGACGCGGATGTTTTTGAAGTAGATCACGCTCTTCGGGTCGTGGGCTTGCAGGCAGAACGTGCCGTGGCCGACGTAACGGCCGGGATGGCCCTTCGAGGCTTTGTAATCTTCCGATTCGGTGTAATCGACGATCAGCTTGCCGTCGATATAGGTCTTGACGTTCTTGCCCTTGACGACGATTCGCATCGTGTACCATTCGTTGTCCTTGGCGACGATTTCGCGGAACGGCGCGATGTCGTAGAGGCTGCAAGATTTGACGCTATCGCCGTGGGTCTGGTTGACTTGAACTTCGTGTCCCCAATCGGGCCAGCGGGTCGGCTGGTAACGGGTGTGGAAGTAGACGCCCGAGTTGGCGCCCGGTTTGGTCATGACGTCGGCTTCGAATTCAAAATCTTCGAAGTCGTGGTTGTTGACCGGACCGACGTAGTACAAGTGGGAGCGGTGACCGGCGACGACGATCTTGCCGTCTTCGACCTTGAACGAGCCGGGATCATCCGAGAATTTCCAACCGTCAAGCGACTTTCCATCGAACAACGAGTACCAACCGTCTTCGCTCTTGTCGTTGTCGGCGGCAAAGGTGCTGCCGGCCATGGCCGAGGTGGCCACCACGATTGCCCCAAGGAGGGCGATTTTCCAGAATTTCATGTTGCTTCATCCTTTCTTCTCATTATGTCCCTAGGAAGTCCAGGGCTCAAAATACCTGTGTGGGTTTGCGGCCGATACCGCGTCTCAAAGAGTATAGATTACGCACATCACTCGAATCAAATTCGGTTGCCTTCGTCCCGCGTTGGGACGATAAGCCACTGGGTTCAGATCGCCTTGGGAAACGAAACGTCGACCAAGGCAAGCCTATCGCAGGGGGCGAGGTGGGGAAAAAGATTGCGCAGTGAGGCGGGAGGATCGGCCGCACGTTCAACTACAACCTATCGTAACGGTTATGACGGTTCCACTCAAGTCGATCCACGGTCGTTAGGTCAATTTCATGCCGGGAATTATTTGGCCGTGTAGCCGCCATCGACCGGGATATTGGTCCCGGTCACATAGGCCGAGGCGTCGGAGGCGAGGAAAACGACCACCCCTTTGAGGTCCTGGTCGCCCGCCATTCGGTCTAGGAAGGTCCGTTTTTCATACCGCTGGACGAATCGCGGGTCCTGATCGGTGAAAAAGCCGCCCGGGCTGATCGTATTGCATCGGACCCCCTGCGGCCCCAATTTCGCGGCCGTGAACCGGGTCAGTTGGAGCATTCCCCCCTTGTGGAAGAAATACTCCGGCGGCATTCCCCAGCCCAACCCCTCGTAAAGGGTGTAGTCCGGCCCGACCATCCCCTGGATCGACCCGACGTTGACAATACTCCCCCCACCCGAGGCGGCCATCTGATCGCCAAACGCCCGGGTGATCGCGAACAGTCCGGTCGCGTTGACCTGCATGCTTTTTTCCCAGTCGTCAAGCGGCGAGTCCCAGTCGGCCATCGGGCGCAGGACCGAGTTGTTCACCAGGACGTCGACCCGCCCGGCCCTCTCCAGTACGGTCTCCAGCAGTTTTTGGATCGACGCTTCGTCCGCCTGGTCGAATTGCAAGGCGGTCACGTCGAGCCCGGCGTCGCGAAACGTTTGGGCCTGGGCCTCGAGTTTTTCGAGATTCCGGCTGGCCATGAACGTCCGGGCCCCCGCCTCGGCCAGCCCTTCGGCGATCTGCCGCCCATAAAGCCCGGCCCCCCCGGTCATGACGGCCACTTTGCCCTGAAGTGAAAAGTTTTCAAGGATACCCATTTCTGTTCCGCCTTGTATGGATTTCGTCTCGGTAAAAAAGTTCCCAATCAAAAATAATCAAACGTCCGCCTCCGCAAGGAGGGTCCCTCTTTTGTAGCTCAAGCCGTCCCAAGAGAAAAGGCCCCCGGCGGACATTGACGAGAACCGTTTCCCGGCAAGAAAAAACCGAGGCCCCTTTGATCGGCAAAACCAAAAGGGCCCCGGCAGTCTTTTGAGCCGCGTCCGGCCGTGAAAACCGAAGTTTCTCAGCTCGGGCCGCGTTTCATATTAAATTCGTTCGACTCGAACTACTTGCGGATGCGGATCCCGACCAAGCAGAGGGCGCCGAGGACGAGCATCGCGAAGGTACTCGGCTCGGGGAAAATAACACAGAACGGCTGGTCAATACCACCGGTACGGACGAAACCGGTGACGACGACGTTACCGGCAAGGGCTTCTTCAAAAGTCGTGACTAACTGCAGGACGTAGGTCTTGCCACTCGGGTCGGCGGTGAAACCAAACGCGGTATCTTGGGCCGAGCTGAGCGTTCCCATACCATTCAGGTACGGCATGTTATAGGCGTTCTTTGCAGGAAGTCCAGCTGGGTTGGTGCCGTCATTGGTTTCAGTCGGAGTGGGGCCCAGCATCTGATAGCCACCCGGAGGAGTGATGAAGTGGGTGTCGTACTCTTTCAGTGCCGGGTCCATCATGAAATCATTCCAGTCCGTGTCAAAAACAACAGCGGGAATACCACCGCTGGGCAACGCCACATTGTGGACGCCTTGCCCGCCATGAACACAGATGCCATCAATGACCGAAGGCTTGTCACCGTCGGTGCCGAAGGCATAGACCTGAAATTGGATAAGCCCGTTTCCCAAATTTTTATAATCGTAATCCATCCCGATAGCGGCGAAGCTCGTGCCGACCATCGCCAGCAGCGCCACCAAACTCAACGCGATTTTCCGTTTCATTTTCTTACCCTCTCTTAATTGTGGTTAGCGATTAGAAAAGATCTTTTTCCGTAACCGAATTCCAATCAAACAAAGCCCGCCAAAGACAAGCATCGCGACAGTCCCCGGTTCGGGGAGAATCAGAGGCATTTCGATCGGTTGATGAATACCATCGCCATGGATCCAACCGGAGATGAAGAAGTTGCCTACCATCGCGTCCTCAAGAGTGACGACCGTCTGGAGGAAGTAGGTCTGACCACTTGGGTCGGGGGTGAAGGTAAATGTTGTATAGGCAGAGGAGCTGAGCGTTCCCAAACCAGTCAGATACGGCAACATGTAGGCGTTCGCGGCAGGAAGTCCGGCTGGATTGGCGCCGTCATTGGTTTCCTCGGGCATGACGCCCATCATTTGATAGCCACCGGGCGGAGTGATGAAGTGGGTGTCGTACTCTTTCAGTGCCGGGTCCATCAAGGGTTCAAACCAGTCCGTGTCGAAGACGGTGGCCAAAACGCCACCGCTGGGCAATGCCACATTGTGGACGCCTTGCCCCCCACCAGTACAGACGCCGTCAATGGTGTGAGGCATATCACCGTCGGAGCCCCAGGCATACCAGCGAAATTGGATGAGCCCGTTTCCTAAATCTTTCCAATCATAATTCACCCCGATGCCGGCAAAACTGCTACCGACCATTGCCACAATCGCCACCAAACTCAACGCGATTTTCCGTTTCATGGTTTTGCCCTCTCTTAATTGTGGTTAGCGATTCGAAAAGATCTTTTTCCGCAACCGAATTCCAACCAAACAAAGCCCGCCAAAGACAAGCATCGCGACAGTCCCCGGTTCGGGCCCAATACGCAACGGGATTTGAATACATTCATCGATTCCACCGGCACGGATGAAACCGGTCAGAACGCAATTCCCATACCACGCGTCACTGAAAGTGGTGACGGCTTGTAGGACGTAGGTCTGGCCACTTGGGTCGGCGGCAAAACCAAGAGCGGTATCTTGGGCCGAGCTGAGCGTTCCCGTACCACTCAGGTACGGCAGGCCATAAGCGTTCATCTCGGGAAGCCCGGCCGGGTTCCAGGCGACGATGGTTTCGGTCGGAGCGGGGCCCAGTTTTATATAGCCACCCGGAGGAGTGATGAAGTGGGTGTCGTACTCTTTCAGTGCCGGGTCCATCAAGGGTTCACACCAGTCCGTGTCGAAGACGGTGGCCGAAACGCCAGCGGAGGGCATGGCAACATTGTGGACGCCTTGCCCGCCTTGAACACAGATGCCATCAATGACCGAAGGCTTGTCACCTTCGGTGCCGAGGGCATAGATCGAGAATTGGACTAGGCCATTATCAAAGATTACGGCATCGTACCGCATCCCGAGGCCAGCGAAACTGGTGCTGACCATCGCCAGCAGCGCCACGAAACTAAACGCGATTTTCCGTTTCATTTTTTTACCCTCTTTCTTTAGTTGTTACTTGAAAAGATCTTTTTCCGCAACCGAATTCCAACCAAACAAAGCCCGCCAAAGACAAGCATCGCGACCGTCCCCGGTTCGGGGACGACCAGGGCCAGATTGACTTGGGCCGATTCGAACTGGGCATTGTAGAGAGCCGTATCGATATAGACACAGGTATTCAGGCTTTGGGCATCTTCCAGTGAGGTGACCGCTTGGAAGAAGTAGGTTTTTCCACTCGGATCGGCGGTCCAACCCAAAGCGTCACCTGCGCCGGAACTGATTTGTCCCCAGCCCCAGTAGTTCCAGTAAGGATTCGGAGTGGGGTCAAGTATGATGGTGCTGGAGCCCGAATTGGTTTCAGTCGGCTTGTTGCCGGGGATGAAGAAACCAGAAGCGGGCGAGGTGAAGTGGGTGTCAAACTCCATTCCGAAAGACAACTCCGGGACGGAAGCCATATCAGGATTTGGCCAAAATACGGTGGTGACGAAAGAGTTGTCAAGCTCTTTATGCCAGCCTTGATGGCAGCCGCCACTGGCGCCGCCGCTGGTATTGAAATTCGAGACGGTATTTGCCTCGCCTGTCGCGTAAATCGAGAACTGGACCAGTCCATTGCCCACTTCTTGCCAATCATAGCCAAGCCCGAGTGCCCCAAAGCTGGTCCCGACCATCGCCAGCAGCGCCACGAAACTCAACGCGATTTTCCGTTTCATTTTTTCTCCCCTTTTAGTGCAAGCTTTGCAAAAATAAAAACGTGATTCCGGAACGTGCCCGACTTCTCTGCTCGTGTTGATTCCAAAGTGGGGGGAAGGGAAAACTTCTCGCCGAGAGATTACTCTCCTTGCCTGATCCCTCCCCTTTTACTTTTGGGTAACGCTGCCACAGAACCAAACCCGCCTACCGCGTAAACCTTCTTCTGGCGCTTGTTGGCAGAAAACTTGTGAAGAAAATATTCCTTCTATACGATTATCTTACTGGAATCGGCTTTTTAAAGCAAGTAAATGCAAGGTGTTTTTAAGGGGGGGGTATGGAATTGAGGCAAGAATGGTTGCGGGCAAGAAATGAAAAAAACCGAGGCCCCTTTGATTCGAAAACCAAAAGGGCCCCGGCTGTCTTTTGAGTCGCGTCCGGCCGTGAAAACCGAAGTTTTTCAGCTCGGGCCGCGTTTCATATTAAATTCGTTCGACTCGAACTACTTGCGGATGCGGATCCCGACCAAGCAGAGGGCGCCGAGGACGAGCATGATGATGGTGCTCGGTTCGGGAACGACCAAGGCGAGCTCGACCGCTTCGTCGATACCGCCAGCGCGGACGAAACCGGTGACGACGACGTTGCCAGCAAGGGCGTCTTCAAGAGTCGTGACGGCTTGCAGGACGTAGGTCTGGCCACTGGCGTCGGCGGTGAAACCAAGCGCGGTGTCAACGGCCGAGTTAAGCGTTCCCATACCAGCCAGGTAAGGCATGCTATAAGAGTTCAGCGCGGGGATGCCAGCCGGGTTGCTACCGTCATTGGTTTCGGTGGGGTTGGGGCCCAGCGGTTGATAGCCACTGGCCGGGGTGATGAAATGGCTGTCGAGAGCTTTCAACGCCGGGTCCATCATGTAATCATTCCAGTCACTGTCGAAGACGACAGCGGCAATACCACCAGCGGGCAACGCCACATTGTGGACGCCTTGGCCGCCAGCAACATTGATACCATCGATGACCGAAGGCTTGTCGCCATCAGTACCGAAAGCATAAACCGAGAATTGGACCAGGCCATTGCCCATGTCTTCGAAATCATAATTCATGCCGATAGCAGCAAAACTGGTGCTGGCCATCACCAAGCAAGCGATAAGAGCGAATGCAACTTTACTCTTCATCAGTGTCTCCTTTACCTCAAAAAAACTTTTTCAACTAAGAAGCAACTAAAAAATACACACGGAGGTCGCACGAACCTCCTTCTCACAGAAACGCATCCTCTAAAAACCGTTTCAACATGCCAACGTCGTTGCCCAATGCGACGACGATAGACCAACTAAAATTCAGTCTTTTTGCAAAGGTGATGAACAACCCGAGTTGGTTGAGGCTGAGTGGGCCGCTCCCACTAATTACAAAAAACCGACACCGGTGGTTGAAACCGGCGGGTCACTTTTGCCATTCGTCCATGTCGGTCGGCAAAAGAAGACCAATTTATTTGGAAGTCGACGTTTCACAAAAGATCGCACTCTCGCGCCGGGTTAGGGCACTTGAGCGAAATCAGCTTCTGGCTTCCATACCATGCAGGTCGTACTCAGGAAGTAACCAATCGTTGGTTTTGTTTTATCTCTGAAAAGAAAAAACTCCGCGACGAAAAGCTACTTGAAGTAACACCAAAAAATTGCGAAGTAATCGACAAGGACACCGAGTTTAGTACATGAATACGAGTATCAACACGTCAAACCGCAAAGTCAATAGTTTGACCCATTTTTTTTGAAAATCTTCCGTAAATCCACTAAAGTGACCCCCTATCCAGGGCGGTGATTTCCCATTTCGCTCTTCCAGACAACGAAAAACCAGTTTTTTTCACGCTGGAAGAGAGCCCAACATCTGTCCCGTTTTCTGCCTCAGTCTGTCGCGGTTTATGAAAAGACTGTATTACCGCTTTCGATTCTTCCATCATAATAAGAGGCGAATTTTTTTGCCAGCGAAAAATAGCCTTCCCCCCCGATTTTTTTGAAAAAGAAAACCGACCTGCGGACCGACTCTCGGTTGAGTGTGGATGACCAGGATACCGAAATGGGCCAGTGTAGCGGGAGTAAAGGCTAACAAGGTAAGGGCAAAGGCGGTTTTTCCCCATGGATCAACGTTTTTGCCGCTTCCCAGTTTGAGTAAATAATCTAGCGAAAGTTTGACGATTAGATGAGAGGGAGGAAGGGTGGCCGCTTCACCTAACCCCCCGTAGAGACTAGTTTTATTTGGTACATGGACTGCGATAGCGGTGCGCACTCCATAATTTGGTCAAGATAGTCTCGAAAAAACACCGAAAAAAGTACGAGGTCGGGTTATTCCGGCAGCGACGATTGTACGTCTTTGACGAATTGTCTTGAATTTTTTCTCGAGCCGGTTTTTTGCTTCGCGGTTTTGAAAGCTGTGGTTTTGAGTCCGTTTGACTTTCCTTGGGGCCGGGATTGGACCACTTTCGCCTGAGAGGAATCGCACAGGTCGGGCGAGCGAACGAACGCGAAAAAATTGGCATTGATGGAAGGCCGTCCGAGGGTTGCCATGCGAATCAAATCAATTATTCTGCTCTTTTTTGCCCTGGCGTGTGGCATGGTCGCGGCGATCGGGGTCAGTCAGGTGCTCAATAAAGAGCAAGAGGTGAAACCGGGCCCCAAAATTGAGACCGAGGATATCCTGGTCGCCTTGAAAGATATCGAAGGTGGCCAGCAACTTTCCCCGAGGAACGTCCGTCTGGAGCCGTGGCCCAAAGGAAAAGTTACCCGACTCAAAGGGGTGATCGGCGATTTCGGTAAGATCGAAGGCTGCAGAGCCCGGGTTGACATTGTTGAAGGGGAGCCGATCCTCGAGCAAAAAATGCTCGGCAAAGGGGATCGAATGACGGCGACCGATCATATTCCCAACGGGTTCCGCGTTTTTGGATTGCGTTTGACCGATTTCAGCGGGACGACCGAGTTGCTGAGTCCAGGCGACCGGGTCGACGTCGTGGCCCATTTCCGAAAGAACCCCAACTACCAAATCGACGAGCCGAAAACCCAGACCGTCTTGCAAGGGGTGACCGTTTTTTCCGTCGGACTCGATCTTAAAGTCGATGGGAATGAGGACGAAGAGGGAGAGGGTGAAAAGGCCCGTTCTATCTCGCTACTGGTGACGCCGACCCAAGTCGAAGTCCTCAGTTTGGTCCGTGAGTTGGCCAAGATTCAACTGGTCATGCGAAGTCCCAATGATCAAGAGGAGGTCGTTACCGAAGGGCGAACGGCCGCGCAAATCTTGGGTCTTGATAAGGGACAGCTCGCTTTGCCCGCTCCGGCAGCAGCTTCTTCGATCGAGAGACCCGAATGTCCCTCGGTTTCCGAAAATATCTCGACGGGGTCGAGCGGACTCAAACAGGTCTGGCGGATGCGTTTGATTGGTGGGAGTGAGATCGAAGATGTTCAGCTCCGCGGTGTCGTCGACGAGAATGGAAAGGCCGTTTGGATTCAAGAGTCGGTCGATCTTTCCGAGACCTATCCGGTTTCGGTCGAGGCTTCGGATTCTTCCGATTCGTTGGAACTCCCCGATCCGGCTCCGGCTCCGGCTTCGGAGGAAACGTCTCCGAACGATCAGGCGTCGAATGCGGACACTAAATAGGAAAACGATCCATTAATAAATCAGCGGCGTAAAACACCGACGGCGACGATGTGAATCGACGTCGAGAGGGATTCCCGGTTGCCGGGTTTTTTAGCAACTTTGCTTCGTGGCAACCAAAAGGTAAGAAGGTCCACCGAGAAGGATTTCGGCTAGGGCGTGTCAACCAAGGATGAGACAATGGTGAGTGGAAAAGCGAGAACGGTTCGTCGTCAGAATAGCTTTCAGCCAGTTCGGAGAGAAAGCGATGAACGTTCGATCGGATGGCTTGGCTTTTCGAAAAGCGGTTCGATTTGGGGGATGGCCCTGTTGTCGGTTTTCTTCTTGGTCTCGTGGGGACAGGCCCAATCGGTAGCGCCGACCAACATCGTCAACCCTTATGTGGTCGAATCGTCCGCCTCGCCGACGATCGGGCCGACGCCACTCTCCTTCTCGGAGATGACCCCTTCGCGAGAAACTCCCCAAATCCGGCTCGTTGCCGACACCGCTTTGCAATTGGAGCCGACCGACGCTCACGTTTTGACCGATTCCGCAACGAAGTCTGACACGCCCGAGCGGATTCCGACCGCGTCGGCAGACCATTTTCGCAAGGTTGACACCCGAGGCCAAGAGAACCTCGTTCGCCGCTTGCAAAACGCGTCGGAGAAAATGGATCTGGTGGTCAATACCAGTCGAATTGTGACGCTGGACAAGCCGATTCCGCAGGCGCAGGTGAATAATCCGGAAGTGGTCCGTTTGACGCCGCTCTCGCCGACCCAGGTGCAAATCGCCGCGTTGAAGCCGGGCGTGACGCAGGTCAATCTTTGGGGTAAGGATGGAAAGATCTACACGATCGACGTTTTGGTTGTCGGCGACGCGCGTCAGTTGGCGGCCGTCTTGAAGGCGAATTTTCCCAACTGCGCGATCCAGGTCATTCCGATCGCCGACCAGAGCGTCTATCTGACCGGCAGCGTCGGCCGGCAGGAAAGCGTTCCACATATCAAGAATATCGCCCAGAATTTCTATCCCGAAGTGATCAACAACCTTTCGGTCGCCGGGGTGCAGCAGGTCCTGTTGCACGTGAAGGTGATGGAAGTTTCCCGGACCAAGCTTCGCAAGATGGGGTTCGACTGGGCACAGATTTCCGGCATCTCTCGGGTATGGTCCCATCCTTCCGGGTTGGTCAACGATCTGGATGTCTCGATGCAAAACGGGCAGTGGGAGGTCGCTTGGGAAGGAAGTCCGAATGAAACGTTTTCCTTCGCGGTCATCAACGGTACCAATGCCTTCATGGGTGCGCTCGAAGCGATGCGGCATAACCAACTGATGAAGTTGCTCTCCGAGCCGACGTTGGTTACCGTCAGCGGACAGCCGGCCACGTTCCTGGTCGGTGGCGAGATCCCTTATGTCGTGCCTCAGAGTCTCGGAACGACCTCGATCGAGTTTAAAAAATACGGGACCCAGCTCGAATTTGTTCCGATTGTCGTCGGCAACGGCGCGATCCGGATCGACGTCCATCCGCAGATTTCCGACCTGGACTACAGTGTCGCCTTGGAGAACGGAACGCCTGGCTTCAAGACCCGCGAAGTCCAAACCAGTGTCGAGATGAAAGCCGGGCAGACGTTGGCGATTGCCGGTTTGTTGCAAAATCGAACCGATTCGTCCAACCGGGGAATTCCGTTCGTGATGGACGTTCCCTACCTGGGGGCCCTTTTCCGACGGGTGGAAGAACGAAACAACGAAGTCGAAATGCTGGTCTTCGTCACGCCGGAAGTGGTCGAGCCGCTCAATCCGGGCGAGGTTCCGCCAGGCGGGCCGGGAGCCAATTCCTGTCGCCCGAACGACTGTGAGTTGTATTTCAAGGGACATATCGAAACGCCCAAAAGCTGCGGCACGTGCGCGAGTTCGAATTGTCGATGTGACTCCGACGCCGGATCGACGCACGGTCACGCCGACTTGGTGGCCGAACGAACCGAAAACGGCATGCCGGGAATGTTGGTCAAACGTTCCAGTGGTCCGATGGTGGCCCGCTCCGCGCGACTCCGTACGCGGCAGGACTCGGGCGCCTCGCCATCTGGCAACAGGCAACCAGGTGCCAATCCGTTTTATGCTGGCCAGTCCACGCGTCCGGTCGTGATTAAAAATGAAACGGTCCAAGCCCCCTACGAAAATGCGTCGGCTGACGCGATGCCGGGATTCAAGGGTGAGCAAGGGTATCTTCCGATGAGGTAAACCGCTGAAGTAAACCGCGGTGCGACGTGCCTCCTATCTTGTCGAGCGAAGTTGAGCGAAAAAACTGGGGGGCCTTCTCGGATTGCCGTCTAGCTGAGGTCGCGTGAGGTTGCCGAAGTCATCGGAAAAATAAATCCAGACCGTACAACGCCTGTAAATGAAACCGGGCGTTCTCGCCGATTTGGCCATTTTGCCGTTCCGTGATGCCCCCCCTGATGGCACGGTTTGTTTCTTTTGCGGGAAACCGTGCGGGAAAACGGCTTGGGGATTTTCGATAACCTATAATTACGTACCGTAAATTATTCCCTGTATGAGTCCCCGATTGTTTCAGGCCTTTTTCCCGTTTTGGGGAAACCGAAGGCGGAAACGATTGCCGTTCGAATGCCCCGCGAGGCGAGGGTGGTTCGTTTCAGGTCCCTTCGAGTAAGAAAAACACACGCGATGAGTAACGTCCTTCGTCTGGCCATCGTCGACCCCAATGATTCCACCCGAGAGCTTCTTAAAAGGCAGCTTTTGGGGATGGAGATGGTCTGGCTTGAGGCGGAGTGCTCGCGGTACGATTTTTTTGCCGACGTCGTTCAACAAACGTCCCCCGATATCGGTGTGGTCGAAATCGACGGTGATTCGGACAAAGCGCTCGATCTGGTGGAAAACCTCACGCTCACTTCGCCTGACTGCGCGATTTTGGTGGTCAGCTCTTCGACCGATGGAAACCTGATCCTTCGTGCGCTTCGGGCCGGGGCCAAGGAGTTTTTGTCGCAGCCGATCAAGATCGAAGATCTGGTGACCGCGCTGGGACGCATCAGCGATCGTCGTTCGGGAAACGATACGAAGAAAAAACGAAGCACCGAGGTGTTCGCTTTCATTGGCGCTTCGGGAGGAGTCGGGACGACGACCACGGCCGTCAACGTCGGGTGCAACTGGGCGGGCGACGAGTCGAGAAACGTCGCGCTGTTGGACCTGGACTTCTGCCTCGGTGATGCCGATGTCCTGTTGGATTCAATTCCTGAGTACACGCTGTTGGACGTTGCGCAGAACGTGACCCGGCTGGATATCAGCCTTTTAAAACGGTCGATGACCAGGCACGCGTCGGGACTTTATCTGTTGCCTCGGCCGCCCCAATTGGAAGATATCGATCGGATCGTCGAGGAGGACATGCGCCGGGTAATCGGGCTGATGAAGGCCAGTTTCAGCCAGGTCGTGCTCGACTTGTCTAAAGGATTTACCCCGATCGACATGGCCGCGATGGAGCTGGCGACCAAAGTGGTAGTGATGATCCAACTTGACTTGGCTTGCCTGCGAAACGTCGTGCGAATTTTAGCGTCGCTCGACTCGATTTCCGCGATCCGGGACAAGATCCACGTCGTGGTCAATCATGCCGGGCGGGATGGAAACCAGATCTCGACCAAAAAAATTGAAGAGACCCTCGGGCGAGAAATCTACTGGGAGATTCCCCACAACCAGCGCGTTGCCCAGGAATCACGTGAACAGGGAATTCCGTTTTGCGAATCGGCTCCCAAGGCGAATCTGACGTCGTCGCTTCAAGAGTTTTCCGACAAGTTGCTCGGCGTGATACCCGAAGCTGAAGCGAGCGGGAGTTCTGGCCTGGGGTGGTTCAAAAATCTTTTGCCCAGCGGAAAAAGCGGCAGCTAGCAGTCTGCTAAACCTTTTGCCGTCGACTCGGCAAGCCGTTTTTCTAACAGACCCGAAACGCGGGCGGTCCGGCGGCCGTTGTAAAAAACGTGCTTCGGCAACTTGCTTCGGGATAGGCACTTTTGTACCGGGCTTCCCACTCGTTCAAGAACGAGGCGGCCTTTTTTCGTTCGACCATCGCCCAGACAGATCCGCCGAAACCGGCTCCAAAGCTGCTTGCCGCGATCGCGCCTGCTTTTCGAGCCGATTGAGCCAGAAACGCGGTTTCATCGACTTGGTTTTCCAGCCACACTTCGGCGATCTCCTGCGAACGGTCGACTTGTCGGCCCCACGTGGCCCAATCGCCCGTGGCCAACGCGTCTCCGGCGTCGGGGATGATCCGGGTACTCTCCTCAAGAAAATGGTCGAGCCGCTTGGCGAGCGAATCGGCGTCGAAATCCTCGCGTTCGGACATGGCGACGAAGTCTTTCAACAGCGTGCCCGCATTGGGATCGGCTTCAATCGCGTCGGCTAAATTCGGATTGGATCGTCCGGTGGCCCGGCGCCAGATATCCAAAAGAGCCGCGGCCCGTTCGGAAAGGGCGTTGTACTTTTCACGAGCCGCTTTGGTCTTTTCGGCCACGACCCCGCTTGCGCCGACGACGAAGGTCAGCTCGGGCGGAATCGGAATCGACCGCTCGAAGCGGACTGGGCAGTAGGAATATTGGCTGATTTCGCCCGGGCGACCGCAGAGGATCGCCGTATGGTCTTCGCTGCCGCCGAAGGTGCCGACCCCCCGGTCCCCGACGAGATTTTCGTACGATTGGCCGTTTTCGCACGTGCCGAGATACCCGGCCAAATCGGTCGGGCCGTGGATCGCCTGGCAATATTCCGGCCGCTGGTCCAGTCGATTGATTTGGGAGAAAATCAAAAAGAACCCGACCACCACGGCGCTGGAACTGCTCATCCCGGCTGCCATCGGCAGATCGCTGGCGACGGCGATCCGCGCGCCGCGTAGGGGACCGGGGAAGTTTCTCGCGATCCGTCGTGCCACCGTTTGCGGATAGTTGGACCAATGACCGTCGGTCGGCGGGACCAACTCGGGATCGAGTGCAAAGGTGACTTCGCGGTCGTCTGCGCTAAGGTCGGTCGCGATGACGGTGACCGAATTATCGTCGGTCGGTTGGGCAACGAGCGCAAAACCGCGTTCGGCCGCGACGACCATCGTGCGTCCACCGGCGTAGTCGGTATGTTTTCCGAGGACTTCGATCCGACCGGGCACAAAGAAGGCGATCGGACGGGCGTCAGGTCCAAGTTCCAACGCGGCGGCCGCACGGTCAAACAGGGTCGCCTTTCCAGCGGCGGTTTCCTTTGAAAAACCGGCCTTGGCCAGCGCGTCGGCCAAACGGGCTTGTTCGGTCAACGCGCCGACGTAGTCCAGAGAAATCAAAGTTGGACCTCCGTTCCGGTCAGCTGTCGGGTTACCCGCGCGATATCTTCCCGGCAGGTCATATCCAAAACCGACGCGTCGACCGTCACGGCCTGATACCGGACGCCGAACTCGCGGATCGTGTGATAGACCGCGTCGGGCAGTTCCAGCTCTCCACGTGGCGAAGGATCAATCGCCTTGCAGGCGTCAAAGATCGACGCGGGCAACTGCCAGCAGTTCATGCTGATCCAGATCGGTTTCACCAGCGCGTTCCAGATTTCCTCACTTGGTTTTTCGAGTAACCCTTTCAAGTAACCGTCTTCGACCTCGGCAACGCAAAACGCGCGGAGACGCTCTTCGGAAAGCTCATTTTCCTGCATCATCGCGTCGGAATCGAAAAGCCCGATCGCCGCGCCGCCGGTCTCTCGCATCCCGCGAAGGGCCTCGACCGGATAGTAGTTGTCGCTGTTGAGGACCGCCACCGGATCGCCGTCGGCAAACGCTTCGGCCGCCAACACGGCGTCGGCAGTCCCGCGGGGTTCTTCTTGGACGGCGAAGTCGATCGACAGCCGGTCCAGCTCGACCTGGTTGCCGTAGTAATCGCGAATTGCGTCGTGGTCGGGACCGATGACCAGGCAGATCTTCTCATATCCGGCGTCCGCCAGCGCCGACATCACATAGTCCAAAAACGGCCGGTCGATCGGGATCAACGCTTTGATGCCGGTATCGGCCACGGCGGCCTGCTTTTCGTCAAGCTGGCTCTCTTCGACCGCTTTTCGCATACGGGTGCCCAAACCACGGGCGAGGATGACGGCTTTATTGGGTAGGTTACTCGACGTTTGGTTGCTCATGACAAAACTCGAAATAATTTGAATGGGAATAGAAGGAAAGCGAGAATCCAATCGGCGCAGCGGTTTTGGCTTTCCCTCGACCGGCTCGAAGGAAGACGGAGCCCGCACCGTCGAATTTCTTCCCCTATGGTAACCGAACTGGAGAGAAACCGCTGCAGCGCCGACTATTTTTCGGGAATCGCGAACTGATCCGACTGACCGAGGACGGTCTCGAGCGTGATCGGCTTTCGATCGCGAAAGACCGCAATTTTAACCGGTTCGTCGATTTCGCACAATCCGATCAGATTGATCAAGTGACCGCCGTCCTCGATAGGAATCTCGTTGAAACGCAGCACCACATCGTTGATCTTGAACCCGGCCGTCTCGGCTGGAGAACCTTCGACCACGCCGGTAATCCGCGCGCCGACCGCGCGAGGCAGTCCCAGCTCGGCCGCCACGGCGGGCCCGAATCGCGAATCGATCGTGACGCCCAAGAAGCCCCGTTTCACCTGACCTTCTTCGACCAGTTGTCGGGCGAATTTGATCGCCATATTGATCGGGATAGCGAATCCGATCCCTTCGTTTCCGCCCGAATTGCTGGCGATCGCCGTGTTGATACCGATCACCTCGCCACGGAGATTGACCAATGGTCCGCCGCTATTGCCGGGGTTGATCGCCGCGTCGGTTTGGAGGAAGTTTTGGAATTTGACCTTCGCGCTGCCGAGTTGCAGATCGTGACGATTTTTGGCGCTGATGATCCCGAACGTGACCGAGCGACTCAGTCCGAAGGGGCTACCGGCCGCCAGGACGAAATCGCCCACCTGCATCTGATCGCTATTGCCCAACCGGGCGGCAACCAGGCCCGGGGCGTCGACTAAGAAAATGGCCACGTCGGTCTGGGGGTCGGACCAGATTCGTTGCGGTCGAATCCAACGGCGGTCGGCCAATTGGATTCGGATCATTTCCGGCGGCGCGTCGCGGAAGAGGTGTCGATTCGTCAGGACGTAGAATCGGTTGTCGTACTGGATAACCACGCCCGATCCGGCTTCCTCGACCGTTGCCGATCCGCCCGAACGGAAAGCCGATTCGTCGCTCACGTCGGTTTCGATGTGGACGACAGTTGGACCGATCAGTTGCGCGACCGTTTTGACGACCGCCGCTTGACGCTCGAGATAATCGGCCTGTTTTTCCAGCCGATGGTACAGTTCTGACTGACGTTCGGTCGAGATCAGATCAATCTTCGGATGCGAGGTCGGATCGGCCGACTGGGCGAAGAGAGACTGACTTTGAAGGAACGAAAGGATGGCAAGTACGAGAGCGGTGTGGAAAACCGTTCGACTTGATTTCAAAGAAGCGGGCCAAAGAAACATCATTACACGAGGGGCCTCAAGTTGGAGCATTGAAAAAAACGGCCGGGGGTATACCGGCCGTTTATGCATCAGAACATTTTCATTATAAGGCAGCCCTGCCGGATAGCCACCCCGCGTGTTTGGGGTGGACGGCTTAAGTCGGGTGAGGACTACGAAACATCCACTTCCATATCGCCGACCGACAGTTCGGAATCGAGGGATCCGCTCTCGATGAGTTTACTCAAATCGATGTCCACTCTTTCGGTAAGTCCTTGTTTCTCTGCTTCCCGTTGGCATTTAATACAGAGAGTCGCGTAGGGAAGGGCGTTCAGCCGTGCGACCGGGATGTTGCAGCCGCATCCCTCACAGAGACCGTAATCCCCCTCGTTTATTCGCTGTAAAGCGATTTCGATGCGTGCCAATTCGCGACTTTCGACCTCGGCCAACTGCGAGTTGATCTCGTCTTGGACCGAATCCAGCGCGGCGTCGACGACATCGCCGGAGGCTTGATTTCGAAGTTCTTTTAAGGAAGTTAGGTCACCGTCGAGCGCTTTTCTCAACGCGTCCCGACGATTTACCAGCACTTGCCTGAGATTGGTAATGGCTTCTTTGCGGGGCATCAATATCACCTATGCTGTCCGAGCATGGCTCCGCTGAAGGATTTAAAAATGGGGCAATGAAATAAGCTTTTTACTCCGAAAGACGATCGCAACGGAAGGTGTCGATAGGATTTCGCCTCTTCCCCTTTTCCCGACGGTCTCATTCGGAGGCATCGCCCCCCTTCAGATAAGCCGACGACGAACCCTTTTCCTGACCGAGTTGTGGTGGACCGCGAGTCCTCCCTGCGAGGAACTCGTAACGGACGGTTGATTCAGAGATTTCTCGTCACCAACGTAACTATAGTTTGCAACCAAAGCCCTGGCATAGAAAAAATAAAAGGGCCGGTTTGCTTCGACCGATTGAAGCCGGATTCGATTAATCTAAGTGCTTATTTCCAAATGACTTAGATTAAAATAATTTCGGCTTGCAAAAGGCCCGTTTTCCCCGGTTTTCTCGGTCGTTTTTTTGGGACATTTGACCGAATTTCGCCTTGAGAACGGTTTTCAACTGAGTGAGGCGTTCCCCCCCGTCGCGGTGGGTAGTTTCTCTAGTAGCCGCAAGACTATTAAATCAAACCACTTAGGGCGATTCACCCCTTGTCTTGTTTGTTTTAATGAAACGCTCTATTAATAACCGCGTTTCGCACTTCCTAAAGTGATCGTTTGCCTCGATCTCGCTCGGTTTCTTTGCGCTTTCCGATAATCGTCAAAACCGGCAGAGATATACAGCCAATCCGGGATTTTGGCAAAACTATTTTTTCTGTGGAAAAGACGGTTTTGCGAAACGACAGTTTGCCCCTGAAAGAGGGGGGTACTTTCGTGACTGGTTTTTTCCCGTGATTCCCAAACTCCTCCTGGACTCTGTTTTCCCCCTGCCCGAAATAATCGTTTCTATGCTTAAGAAAAAAAGGCGGTTTCAACAGGGGAAAACCGGACGTCTCATTTCCCTGGTCATAAGTTTCCGCTACAATGAGGCCATCATGGTCGTGGAAAGGGCATTCAAGGATTGATTCACTGGCGGAAGAGGTAAAAACCATGGCAAGGAATGTAGTCACGTTGGTGCTGGGCGGTGGACGCGGGACCCGGTTGTACCCGCTTACCAAAGTGCGTTCAAAACCGGCCGTTCCGGTCGCCGGGAAATATCGTTTGATCGACATTCCGCTGTCCAACTGCATCAATAGCGGGCTGAATCGAATCTACGTCCTGACCCAGTTCAACTCGGTCAGTCTCCACCGTCATATTCGAAGTACCTACACGTTCGATCCGTTCGACGCCGGTTTTGTCGAGATTCTCGCCGCCCAACAGACTTTGGGCGATAACAGTTGGTATCAGGGCACGGCAGACGCGGTGCGAAAAAATCTCCGCTATATCCAACAACCGGAGGTCGAGTATGTCTTGATCCTTTCGGGCGACCAGCTCTACCGGATGAATTTTGACGAGATGCTCAAGACCCATAAGGAGGCCGGTGCCGACGTGACCATTTCGGCCGTGCCGGTGGCTTCTGAAGACGCGGCCGGTTTGGGGGTCATGCGTTTGGACGATTCGGGCCGTGTGGTCGGTTTTCTCGAAAAACCGCAGACCGAAGAAGAACTTTCCCACGTCCGGACCGATCCGGCTTGGATCGAATCGCAAGGGATCGAGAGCCGAGGTCGTGATTGTTTGGCGAGTATGGGGATTTATCTTTTCAACCGGGACACGCTGCTCGAAGTGCTCGAAAAGACCGATTACCAGGATTTCGGCAAGGAAATCTTTCCCGCCTCGATCCGGTCTCGCCACGTTCAGGTCCACCTGTTCGACGGCTACTGGGAAGACATTGGGACGATCGAAGCGTTTTACAAGGCCAATCTCGAACTGACCGATCGGCAATCGCCGTTTACGCTCAACTCGCCCGAGGCGCCCCTGTTTACCCGCGCTCGGTTTTTACCTTCCAGTCGGATCGACGGCGCCGAAATTCGGGGAAGTCTTATTGCCGACGGTTGTTCCATCGAGGAGGGGGCCGTGATCGAAAACAGCGTCATCGGCCTGCGTGGCCTGATCGGACGTGACGTGGTCATTCGAGATTCGATCTTGATGGGCAACGACTATTACCAGACCCCGGCCGAGAGTCGAAGCGACTCGTCCAACGGCAATCCGCCACTGGGGATCGGCGAGGGGACCGTGATTCAAGGAGCGATTGTCGACAAAAATTGCCGCATCGGAAAAGGGGTTCGGATCGAAAATCGATCGGGCGTCGATTTTTCCGAGGAGTTCCACTACGGGATGATCCGGGACGGGATCCCGGTGATCACCAAAAACGCCATTTTGCCCGACGGCTGGTCGTTGTAAGGGGGCCGTTTGGATAGGCCGATACTAGAGAGCGAGAGTGGTTGCGCGGGTCAATCACTCTCTTTTTTGTTGGTCTCTCGTGAGAGCTTCTTTTCCTCTGGTCCGCTTTAGGAAGAATGGTGGTTCCGTTTGCGATTCCGTAAAAATACCGTAACCCGTTTATTCATTAGGGTTTTTGATGAAAACGATCCTTTTGAGTTTTCGCTTTTTTCGACCGGCCCCTCAATTCGGAGTATGATTAAATATAGAAATAGGCCCAAAATAGACTCTGCTGCACGTGGAATACGCGGATAAAACGAGGCGATGCAAATGGATTCCAAGTTGTCGGAAAATCAGGAAAAATTGATTTTTTCCCCAAGCTATCGGGTTGCGTATCAAGATCACGATTTTCTTTCAACCGAAGAGCTCCGTTCGGTGCGGATCGAGTTGGAGATGCTCAAGGCCGAGTTGGCCTTTCAGAAAGATCGGATCAATTCGACCATCGTCGTTTTCGGCAGCACCCAGGTTTGTGAACCGAGCGACGCGCAACGTCGACTCGACCTGGCCCGGGCCCGACTGAGTGATACGCCGAAGGACATTCGTCGTCAGAGGGCGGTTGCCCGTGCCGAGCGGGTCGCCGCGAAAAGCCAATATTATTCCTTGGCCCGTGACTTTGCTCGTTTGGTTTCTTCGGAAGGACAGACGGGGGACGAGGAGCTTGATTACGTGATCGTCACCGGTGGCGGTCCCGGCATCATGGAGGCGGCCAACCGGGGCGCGTACGACGTGGGGGCCAAGTCGATCGGGCTGAACATCAAGTTGCCCAAAGAGCAAGCACCCAACCCGTACATCACGCCCGAGCTTTGCTTCCAGTTCCATTACTTCGCGATCCGCAAGCTCCATTTTCTCTTGCGGGCACGTGGGATGGTCGTTTTTCCCGGCGGTTACGGAACGCTCGACGAGCTGTTCGAAGCGCTGACGTTGCGTCAGACCGAGCGGATGCAAGATCTGCCGATCGTCATTTTCGGACGCAAATATTGGGAGAACACCATCAACTTCCAGTTCCTGGCCGACGAGGGAACGATCGACGACAAGGACCTCGATCTATTCCGTTTCGCCGATACGCCGGAAGAGGCGTGGCACATCATCCGCGAATTCCACCAGTAAAATCGATAGCGTCTATTGGCTATCTGCGGAAACGAGGTAGCTTACGAGAATAAACCTTCGGTTCACAAAGGTTGTCTATTCTTGAATCCCGATCTTTTCAAACGGGATTGGCTGGAAATCGGGAAGCTTTTGATAGACCGGCGAATCGCTTCGCAGTCGAAAATCGTCTTTGGCCCGGTCGACGAAGCCGGGGTCGGCGATTTCCAGATTCTTTTCAATGATTACATATTGCTCGGCCGGTTTGTAGCTTTCGATCGGGTGACTTTGACAGAAAACGTTCCGCTCGATGCGTGTTCCCTTCGGCGCGGCCGGTTGGTCGTCGATCGTGTTGACCAGTTCCGGGTATCTGGTCGTCCAGGGCGGTTTTTGGTAAGGCATCGCAAGGAGCCGCTGAGTCATCGTCGTTGGTACGGTATCGGCGGCCCATTTCAGACCACGCGCGTCGACATGGATGGCCGGATCGCAATCGACGAATAGGTTGTTTTCGACAGTGATGTGTCGGCCGCCACCCAATAAAAGTGCCCGAGAGACGTGGTAAAAAACGTTCCCATAAATTTCGGTCCCGCCGAACATGTCGTCGAGATAGACGCCCGAAGCGCCGCGGTTTTGGTGTCCCATGACATCGTGCACGTAGTTGAACCTGACCCGAGTGCCGTGCATTGACCAGTCGCGACCGGCGTAGATTGCTCCGCTGTCGTTCGATTCGAGGCAGACATGGTGCACCTCGTTGTATTCGATCGTATGGTCGTTGCCGTCGAAATAGATCGCGAAATGGGGGGCGTCGAAAATCAGGTTGTGGGCGACCCGCTGTCCGACCCCATAGATCGAAATGCCCGATTCGTACGTCCGCTTCCACAATCCGTACCGCGAGATTCGATTGTTCGTCACCTGATGTCCGGCAGGGGTGAGCGTTTTTCGATCGCCGCCGCGAAGCGAGATTCCCCCATAGCCCAAGTTGGTCAGCTCGCAATGGTCGACGGTATGCGAGTTGCCGCCGTCGACTTTGATCGCGGTGCGTCCCAGGTTGCGCAACGTCGAGTCGGCGATCGTGACGTAAGAGCCTTGGTGAACGAGGATCGCCGATTCGCGAGCGGCCTCGAAGCCCAAAGAACGAAAGGTGACGTAGGAGGTGTTTTCCATCTGGACGAGCGTCGGCAGGCGGCTGAGAACCGTTTCGGCCGATTCGATCGGTTCGGGCGGCCAAAAGTAGAGAGTCCCCTTTTCGCGGTCGAGATACCATTCTCCTGGCTGGTCGATCTCGCATAGGAGGTTCAACGCGTAGTACCACTGGTCTTTTCGGTAGCCGTAACGGTGGTACGGTTTTTTGAGCGAGATGACTTTTTTATCCAAGTCGATCGACTCGACCGAATGTCGTTCTTCGGACCAGTCCCAGAACCAGTAGCCTTGGAGCCAGGCGTCGTTTTCGTTAACCCAACGTTTGGGGCGGGTTCCTTCGAAGACGAACTGGCCGACCGCGTCCCCTTTAGTGCCACGTATGTCAACCGGTTGATTTTTAATGACGGCAGCGATTTTAGTGAACCCTTCATTGGGCCACCGGGCCAGTTGCATCGGCCGATGGTTGAAGATTAAGAAAACCTTTCCCGAACCGGCCGGTTCGAATTCATGGAGGCCAAGTTTTTTTAGGTCGCACTGAACCACCTGATCGCGGGCGGCCGGATCGAGCCGTTCGAGAATGGTCGGATCGACGGGTTTCGTGAAGTCGGTTAATCGGGTTCCCCCGGAGAGCGTCACGTTGGCCCCTTCAGCGGCCCGATAGGTGATTGTCTCGTTCGGGGTGCCGCTGTCTCGTTGGTCGAGCGTGAATGTCTGCCGAAGCGGATAGGTTCCTTCCTGCAAAACGACCTCAACTCCCCCTTGAGGCAGGGCCCCTTGTGATTTCCACTGGCGGATTCGGTCTCGCGCCGCCTCGAGCGTGGCCAGCGGGCCGTCTGTCCCTTCGACGTTCGGTTTGGAAAACCTTCCCGACCAGGAATCGGAGCCGTTGGGCGAGAGGTAGACGATTTTGGCCGGAGCCGCTTTTTCCGAGGCAAAAGCAAAGGAAACACCGAGAACAAGAAAGCCGATCAACCAGAGGCAGGCAAAACTATTTCGATGCATAATAAACTCGATTTTTTAGTGGCGGGCAATAGCTGGAGGGAACTAATGGCGTTTGGGCAAGCGAAAAAAGCGAGCCATTCTATTTCATTTGGATAATCACGATTTTACCGTTAACCACTTGAAAATCAAGCTTGATGGATTGGAGCCCTCGGCGCAACGTTTCGCCGAGCGTGGTGTCTTTGACGCGAACGGAAACTTGATCGTCGCGCGTCGCGCCCCAGAGGGCCAAACGGTTTTCGTCCAATTCGATCTTGATGGCGGTCATTTCTTCGAAGAAGGTTAAGAAGTCGATCAGACGAACTTTGTCGAGTTGAAGTTTTTCGACCGGCAGTGCCAGACGCGCTTCGATCTCTTGTCGGGGCACCGCCGGTTGTTGCGGTTCGGCGGGAATCGGTGCCGGTCGAGCA
Source organism: Thermoguttaceae bacterium (assembly GCA_963674475.2). GTDB lineage: Bacteria > Planctomycetota > Planctomycetia > Pirellulales > Thermoguttaceae > CAXXFQ01. The sequence continues at coordinate 311,739 of CAXXFQ010000017.1, forward strand.
GGGAGGATCTCCGCGGCGGTTTCGGTTTTCGACGGCGCGGGTATCGGTGGTGTCGCTGGCGTTTTCGACGGCGCTATCGCTGGTGTTTTTGAAGTCGGCTTGGTTTCTGGCGTCGGTTCATGACCGGCGATGGTGGCCAGTTGTTCGAGAACTTTTGGATCGGTATCCTTGGAGAAAAATCGGACCGAGCCGTCGGCCATCATGGCGAACAGGCCGTCCGGGCGACCGCTTCCGAAACCGTCGGGGCCGTTGATATACGGTTCTTGGGTCAACGCACGGACCGTCGCGCGACCTCCGGCCGCCCAGGGGCCCGGATCGCGGTCGACTTCCAACAGCGCGATCGTGTTCGACCGGCCGTCAGTGATCTGGTCGGGGCGCACTTCACGTCGATAGCCGAACAGTCCCGCACGCGGATCGGTCGCCGGCAGGGTGGCCGCGTCGGGGCCGATTCCGGCGACGCCCACATAATGGGTCACCGGGTACCCTTGGGCATCGGTCGTCGGCCCCAAACTCGGATTGATCAATTCGGGCAGGTGACGCCGGGTCACGGGGCGATTTTCCCTGCTGTTCCAAGAATAACCGGTTTTGAGTTTTGCTCGCCACTCAGGGTGTCCGAGATAGGGGAGCATATCGGCGACCCAGCTCAAACGGGTTTCGGGTGGGAAAAATCCACTGCCGAGCACGCCCGGCGGATAGTGTCCCTCGCTTCGGACTGACTCTTGCAACGCTTGGCCGAGTCGTCCGACATGGGCCCGGTCTTCGTTTGCGGCCGCCTGGTTCCAAACGGTGCGGAATCGTTCCTTGCGATTTTTCGGCGAGAGATTGCTTAACGTCGAGGCCACTCGGACCGCCGGGAGGTTCAGGTCGGTCGCGACCAAGAGCGAATCGTCACGGGATTCCCATCGGGCCGCCGCCAAAACGGTTTGAGCCCACGAAAGCAGCGGGGATTTCGACGTTTTGTCAATTTCTTTTACCCGAGCCTTCGCGGCTTCGATCCATTGGGGCAATGCCGACGTGGCTCTTTGGACCGTCGACGGATCGGCATAAATAAGGTTCGCCTCCAACCCGACCTCTGCGTCCAAACGGGCCAGAAGCCCGATCGCTTCAAGCGGTTCACAAACGGTACGCCAAGCGCCGGACACCTCCGGCCAGATGTCGAACCATCGAACCGGCGACGGACTGGTTTTCGAGCGAATCGAACTCCAATCGGCAAGGAAAATGACTCGCGCCGCCCCGGCCGAACGCTCGGCGATTTGGACGGACCATGGAAGCAGGGACCGAAGGGGGCCGTCAACGGTGGTCGCGTCGGTCCGATCAGCCAGTTGGCGAAGGACCGCTTCGGGGCCGGTGACGAGCATCCGTTTTCCCACACGGACGATCGGGTCCGCCCAGCGGGTTTCCAAAAGTCGAACCGCTTGCCAACCGTCGATCTTCAATTCCATGGGCCGCGCCTTGTCGGCCAGAAAACGATCGACCGTTTCGGTGTCGGTCAGTCGCAAAAGGATCAGGGCACGATTGGAAGCCTCGGCCGACGTTTGATTTTGGTCGGTGATCCAAGTCAGTCGGTCGATTTGTTCGGTCGAGATCGGGAAAAGGGTCAAAAAATCGGCCACCGGTGTTTTCCAGTAAGGGGCCAATTTTTCGAGCGACGCTCGATTCGCCGCGGCGGTCGGATTGGCACCGTCGAGACTTTGCGGGGGAAAAGTCATCTGAAAAAAACGGGTCGCCCGGTCGGGGATCCAACGGATGGGTATCGCCGCCAGTTCGGCCGGGTCTGTCTTGGATTCATCCGGTTTGGATTCGGCCAACGTCGCTACGGTTTCGACTGCCGGGGAAGGTTCCGGCGGAGGGGAAGCCATTTTTCGTTTGGTCAGAAAAGCAACCAGAGCCAAAATCAGGACCACGGCCGCCGCGCCGCCGCCCATCATCAAAAGCCGCTGACGCCAGAGGGTTTCGGTCGACGACTCCCACGCCCCTGCGGTCGGCTCTTGATCGGGTTCGAATGGCGGTTGGGCAAGAGGTTCCGCTTCGACCGTTTGCGGAGGCGGAGGGACCGCCGGTGTAGCCGGGTGATTTTGCGGTGGTTTGGCTTCCGTCGCTCTGGGGATTGGCGGGGGGCCTATCGTCTTGGCCGAATCGGAACCGGGCTCGGTCGATTCCGTCGTCGGCTCGACCTGCTGTGGCTGCGGAGGCGTGATCTCGACCATGCTTCCGCAATTCGGACACGGCAGGATCGCCCCAATGGCCGATTCATCGACCACGCGCAATTTGGCCTGACAAGTTGTGCAGCGGATAGTAAACAAAGGTCTTTCTGTTCCGGAAAAAGGCCAAGCCGTTTTTTCTAATCGATTCCCTCACGCACCGGCCATTTCTCTTTCGAGGTGACGCTTTGTTCGGAATCGTTTTGGTCTACCCCAATGGGGTAACGCAATCGGTCTGTGTTTTATACCGAGTCGATCGGTGCCACTGGTTTGCCCCTGCCTCTTCTTTCAACTATCTCCGTATCGGCGGGGAAAGGCAAGGGTGAGGGGCGGTTTAACCGGTTTTAGTTCGATCAAAAAATCCCTGAGCGTTTTTGGGAACGCCACGGTTTCTCAGTAGAAACACGCTAAAACCTTTCAAATTTAGCATTTGGCACTAGGAATGGGGGGAAGATTTTTATTTCCGCCACGTTGAGGGGGGGTAATTTAGGGGGATTAGCAATTAAGATTGTCGTTAGATTTGCAAAACTTATTTTTATTTATGTTGAAATTAGAAAAGCTTATGGTACGATAGGGGTGGTATGAGAGGAGAAAAGTAGGTCTATACCTCGGAAGGAGGGTGCTTGTCGGTAGGGCCGAGAGCCAACAGTGCCACCTTTTATAGCGTGAGTGACTTGGGTGGGGAAAAGTCCACTTTTAGTTGGTAAGAGAAGGTTTTTCAGCAAGAAGTGCGCAACCTGGGCGCGTTGTGGCGGAGGTCTTTGGTTTCCGAAGAAAGTGATTTGAAGGAACTCAAGAGGGGAAAGTTAGTGAAGATGCAAAACAGCCAAGCACCCAAAGCCCACGGTCTGTACGATCCGGGCAACGAACACGACGCTTGCGGCATTGGGGCGATTGTCAATATTTCGGGTCGCCGAGAGCACAAGATTGTCGAGTACGGCAATCAAATTCTGATGAATCTGATTCATCGCGGCGCGTCCGGAGCGGACGAGTCGACCGGCGACGGGGCCGGGATGCTGATGCAGATTCCCCATGAGCTTTTCGTCGAAGAGGGGGAGAAACTTCGGATCGAAATACCCGAACGGGGTACCTACGGCGTGGCGATGGTTTTTGGATCGCGCGACGCGAAGGTCTGCCGTCGTTGCGACCAGATTCTCGAAGCGCAGGTTATCGAGGGAGGGCTCGTGCCGCTTGGGTGGCGAACCGTTCCGACCGATAACTCGTGTCTCGGCGAGATCGCGCGGGCCAGCGAGCCGGTCGTTTCTCAACTTTTCATCGACGGCAAAGGACTGGTCGATGAGGAACTCGAACGACGGTTGTTTGTCATTCGCAAGCGGGTCGAGCATCAGGTGCGACGGGAGTTTGGCGACGAGGCCGAGGATTTTTATCTCTGTTCGATGTCCTGTCGGACGATCGTCTACAAGGGGATGTTTCTCGCGCCCCAGTTGGCCGGGTATTATCCGGATCTTTCGGACCCACGAACCGTTTCGGCGTTGGCGATCGTCCACCAGCGTTACAGTACGAACACGTTTCCGAGTTGGAAACTGGCCCAACCGTTTCGGATGATCGCCCACAACGGCGAGATCAACACGCTTCGCGGCAATATCAACCGGTTGCGCGGGGCGGAGAAGATGTTGCGATGTCCGGAGTTGGCCGACGATCTTTCCGATCTGTTTCCGATTATCGAGCCGGACGCGAGCGATTCGGCTTCGTTCGACAACGCGATGGAGCTGTTGGTCCGTTCGGGCCGGTCGGTGCCGCATTCGATGATGATGATGATTCCCGAGGCGTTTGGGCCCCGTTACCATATCAGTACCGACAAGCGGGCTTTTTACGAATATCATGCGGCGATGATGGATCCTTGGGACGGTCCGGCGGCGATGGCTTTTACCGACGGGCGCGTGGTCGGCGGAATGCTTGATCGAAACGGGTTGCGTCCGTGCCGTTATGTAGTGACGACCGACGACATGGTGGTTCTGGCCAGTGAAGCGGGCGTGATCGAGTTTCCGACCGAGCAGATTCGGCAAAAGGGCCGACTGCGACCGGGGCGAATGTTCTTGGTCGACACCGAAGAGGGCCGGATCGTCCTGGACAACGAAATCAAAGGGAAGATTGTCCGCCAAAAGCCGTATCGACGTTGGTTGGAGCAGAACCGGATCGAGTTACGCGGCCTGTTTCAACCGTCGGGCCGGATTGAGGCGTCGCCGGAAGAGGTGGTTCAGCGCCAGCGTTGTTTTGGCTATACCCGAGAAGAGCTTCAATCGATACTCGTTCCGATGGCGCTCAACGGCCAGGAACCGTTGGGCTCGATGGGGACCGACACGCCGTTGGCCGTGTTGTCGGATCGACCGAAGCTGTTGTTTACCTATTTCAAGCAGCTTTTTGCGCAGGTGACCAACCCGCCGATCGATCCGCTTCGCGAAGGGCTGGTCATGTCGTTGATGACGTTCACCGGCAAGCAGCGGAATCTGCTGGAGGAAACCCCGCGGCACTGTCGACAGTTGAAGCTGACGCATCCGATCTTGACCAACGAGGATATCCAGCGGTTGCGCCTTGTCGATCGGGACGATCTTCAGGTGGCGACGATTCCGTCGTTGTTCCAGGTGGACGAAAACGATTCCGGCGGGGCGCTACAGCGGGCGTTGGAAACCCTGGTCGATCAGGCCGAAGAGGCGATTCGAAACGGGGCGTCGCTTTTGATTTTGAGTGACCGAAATTGTTCGGAAAAGATGGCCCCGATCCCCAGTTTGCTGGCCACGGCCGCGTTGCATCACGGGTTGTTGAATCGTCGGCTTCGAAGCGAGGCAGGCATTGTCGTCGAAAGTGGCGAGCCGCGCGAGGTGATGCAATTCTGTCTGCTTTGCGGTTACGGAGCCAATGCGATCAACCCGTATCTGGCGTTCGAGTCGATTCAGAAGCTTTACGCCGACGGCTATTTCCCCGAGGGGGTCGAACCGGAACAGCTTTCCGACCAGTTCATCAACGGGGTGAAAAAGGGGCTGCTCAAGACGATGTCGAAGATGGGGATTTCGACGTTACGGAGCTATCACTCGGCCCAGCAGTTCGAGGCGATCGGGCTATCGAAGGAAGTGGTCGACGCCTACTTCACCGGGACTGCTTCCCGGATCGAAGGGGTCGGGCTCGACATGATCGCTCGCGAGACGTTGGCCCGTTACCGAAAGGCGTATGAACCGCGTGTCGACGGTCAGTTGGAGCTGGGGCACGACGGGGAATACCAGTTCCGCACCGACGGCGAATTTCATTATTGGAATCCGGAGACGATCACCCTGTTGCAGCAGGCGGTCATCAAGGATGACTGGGATTTGTACACCCAATTTTCCAAGGCGGTCAACGACCAAAGCCGCAAGCGGTGTACGTTGCGTGGGCTGTTTGAGTTTGTCTCGGGCGAACCGATCCCGATTGAACAGGTCGAGCCGGTCGACGAGATTGTCAAGCGATTCTACAGCGGGGCGATGTCGCACGGGTCGATCAGCAAAGAAGCCCACGAAACGATGGCGATTGCGATGAATCGTCTTGGCGCCAAGTCGAACACGGGAGAAGGGGGCGAGGACCCGGCCCGATACGCGCCTTCGGAAGACGGCGATTCGGCCAATTCGGCGGTCAAACAGGTCGCCAGCGGTCGTTTTGGCGTCACGATCGAGTATCTCTCGCAAGCGAAGATGCTTCAGATCAAGATGGCACAAGGGGCCAAGCCGGGCGAAGGAGGTCAGTTGCCCGGGCACAAGGTGACCGACGAGATCGCCCGATTACGACACTCGACGCCGGGCGTTTCGCTCATCTCGCCGCCGCCGCATCACGATATTTATTCGATCGAAGACTTGGCCCAGCTGATCTACGACCTGAAGTGTTCCAATCCGGGCGTTCAGGTTTCGGTGAAGTTGGTTTCCGAAGTGGGTGTCGGAACGGTCGCCGCCGGAGTGGCCAAGGGACACGCCGACGAGGTGTTGATCAGCGGTCACGACGGCGGGACGGGGGCCAGTCCGCTTTCGTCGATCAAGGGGGCCGGCGCGCCGTGGGAAATCGGCTTGGCCGAAACCCAACAGACCCTGGTGCTTAACGGGCTTCGCGATCGGATTTTGGTTCAAACCGACGGACAGCTTCGCACCGGGCGCGACGTGGCAATTGCCGCCTTATTGGGAGCCGAACGGTTTGGGTTCGGGACCTCGATCCTGGTTTCGATGGGTTGTATCCTGATGCGGAAATGCCACCTGGGGACCTGCCCGATCGGCATCGCTACGCAAGAGGAGTCGTTACGGAAACGGTTCCAAGGGAAGGCCGATTTTATTGTCCGCTACCTGAGGTTCATCGCCGAAGAAATTCGACAGATCATGGCGGAACTCGGTTTCCGAAAGATGGACGAGATGATCGGCGCGGTCGACCGGCTTGCCTGTCATGAGGCGATCGGCCATTGGAAGGCCCGGGGGTTGGACTTCACCGCGATCTTTTCACGCCCGGAGCCGAGCGGCGGATCGGACTTGTATTGTTCTCGCCCGCAGCCGTTGCAACTGGACGACCACCTCGACTGGCAGATTCTTGAGCAGGTCGCCGACGCGATCGAAAATTCCCGGCCGACCGAGGTCGACATTCCGGTTCGAAACGTGCATCGAACGATCGGCGCGATTTTGAGTAACCGGATCGTGCAGAAGCACGGCGCAGGCGGGCTACCCGACGAGACGATTCGCGTGACCTGTCGCGGCACGGCCGGGCAGAGTTTCGGCGCCTTTTTGGCACCGGGCGTGACATTGAACCTGATTGGCGAGGCGAACGATTATCTCGGAAAAGGGCTTTCCGGAGGCCGAATTATCGTGAAAAAGCCAAAGGGGGCGAATTTTTCCGCCGTGCGGAACGTTATCGCCGGCAACACGCTCCTCTACGGGGCGACCGATGGCGAGGTCTTCATCAACGGCCTTGCCGGGGAACGGTTTGCCGTTCGCAACAGTGGGGTGACCGCGGTGGTCGAAGGGGTTGGCGATCACGGCTGTGAGTACATGACCGGTGGGACCGTCGTGGTGATCGGGCCGACGGGGCGGAATTTCGCCGCGGGGATGAGCGGCGGTGTCGCCTATGTGTTCGACGAGCATCAGTTGTTCGACACCCTTTGCAACCTCGATATGGTTGACCTGGAATCGATTTGGAGAGAGGAGGATCGCAACCGATTGCACGAGTTGATTCGTCGCCACCACGAGTGTACCGGGAGCCGACAGGCCGAGCGGATTCTCGAAAACTGGCATGAGATGGCCGGGCAATTCGTCAAGGTCATGCCGATCGATTATCGGCGGGCCCTGAAACGCTTGGCGGAAAGCGAACAGGTCAACGAGGAGCAAACCACGATTACCGAGGAGGTGTACCATGGCTAATCCGAACGGCTTTATGATGTACCCACGAGTCAACGCCGGTTATCGTCCGGTGGCCGAGCGCGTCCAGGATTTCAAAGAGGTCGTCGAACCGTTATCGCCGGAGGTGTTGCACCAACAGGCGGCCCGGTGCATGGATTGCGGCGTTCCGTTTTGCCACGGGGCCGGATGCCCGCTTGGCAACCGCATTCCCGAGTTCAACGAGCTGGTCTATCGGGGCCTGTGGCGTGAGGCGGCTGAAACGTTGCATTCGACGAATAACTTTCCCGAAATCACCGGTCGGGTCTGTCCCGCCTTGTGTGAAGCGGCTTGCACGCTCAATCTGGACTACGAGCCGGTCACGGTCAAGCATATCGAGTATCAGATTGTCGAGCGGGCCTTTACCGAAGGATGGATTCCTCAAGGGGCGGTGGCCACGCGGACCGGAAAACGGGTTGCCGTGATCGGAAGCGGCCCGGCCGGATTGACGACGGCCCAACAGTTGGCACGACGCGGACACGAAGTGGTCGTGTTCGAAAAGGCCGATCGGATTGGCGGATTGCTTCGCTACGGGATACCCGATTTCAAACTGGAAAAAAATATCATCGACCGGCGTCTTGACCAGATGCGTGCCGAAGGGGTCCATTTTGAAACGGACGTCACGGTCGGCGTCGACGTCTCGGCTCGGTATTTGCAAAAAACGTTTGACGCGATTTGTTTATGTATGGGTTCGGGCGAGCCGCGGATGTTGGACGTTCCCGGTGCCGAACTCGAAGGGGTTCATCCAGCGATGGACTACCTCATGCAGCATAACCGACGCGTTGCAGGCGATTCGGAGGACCAGTTCGGTGACTCGCCGATTCGCGTCAGCGGCAAGCATGTGGTCGTGATCGGTGGCGGCGATACCGGAAGCGATTGCGTCGGAACGTCGATCCGTCGAGGGGCGTTGACCGTTTCGCAGTACGAGATACTTCCGCAGCCGCCCAAACGGGATAACCCCGAAACGCCCTGGCCGAGTTACCCGAAGATCCTTCGGACGAGCAGTTCGCATCATGAGGGTTGCCAGCGTCGCTGGTCGGTTTTGACTGAAAAGCTCACCGGCGAGTGTGGTCACGTGACCGATCTACACGGTTGCGAGGTCGACTGGGAGGAGGGGCCGTTCGGTTGGAAGATGGTCAAGCGGCCCGATTCGCAGTTCACCGTGAAGGCCGACGTGGTCCTCTTGGCGATGGGTTTTTTGCACGTGGTTCATTCCGGCTTGATCAACGCGATCGGTTTGGATTTAGACAAGCGGGGGAACGTGAAGGTTGGAAACTACATGACCAGTGTTCCCAGGGTGTTTGCGGCGGGGGACACGGTTCGGGGTGCGTCGTTGGTGGTTCATGCGATCAACGAAGGGAGGCAGGCGGCCGAAGCGATCGATCGATATCTGAAATGAAAAACAAGAACAAAGAATAGAGCGATTGCGAAGCAATCGCGCTCCAAAAAGTTTTTGAGGGGAGAGTTTGAGAGGGGACAATTTTCAAAATGTCCCCTCTCATTTTGTAAATACTGGTGACGGCGCAGCCGTCACACCTTCTTTCTTTGAATAACGGTCAATTTTTTGTAACCGTTAACCACTTCGCGATAGTTCAAGGCTTTCGCTCAAAAGCAAAACCATAACGAAGTTCGCGGTGTTCTTTCTTTCTCAAAGCGAGGTTTCGCTTTTTGATGCAAAAAAAGCGTTCTCGCTACTGAGGCGTCAAGAAAGAGAAGGAGCGACGGCCTTGGCCGTCGCCAGTGTTTTTTTAATGAGGAAAACCATTTTGAAAATAGGTTTTCCTCAAACTCCTTTCCAAAAACTTTTTGGACCGGGATTGCTGCGCAATCCCTCTGATTTTTGTTTCTTTTTTCTTCTTTTTTAATCTGGTACTGGCGTCTCTTCAACCAGCCGCTCAATCAACGCTTCCACCGCCTCACGCTGTCCCCCATGTAAATACCCCCGCGTGACCACCCGGTGCGCCAAAACCGGCACGGCCAGACGCTTCACATCGTCGGGCACCACGAACTCACGCCCGTCGACCAATGCCGCTGCCTGCGATGCTCGGTACCAGGCCAGCGCCCCGCGTGTGCTGACCCCGAAATGAAGGTCTTCATTTTTACGCGTCGCGTCGACGATGTTCAAAAGGTACTCGTTGATCGACCGATCGACCGTTACCTGACGGACCGCCTCTTGCATCTCGACAATTTCGTCACAGGTCAACACGGGCTGGAGCGTCTCGACCGGTTCGCCCTCGCGATGACTGGTCAGCAGGGCCAACTCGTTTGCCCGATCCGGGTAACCGACCGAAACTCGCAAGAGGAACCGGTCCATCTGACTCTCGGGTAACGGGTAGGTTCCCTCGAATTCCAACGGGTTTTGTGTCGCGATCACCAAAAACGGACGGGGCAGGGGATAGGTCTTCGTGTCGGCGGTGATTTGGTGTTCGGCCATCGCCTCCAACAGCGCGCTTTGCGTCCGAGGCGTCGTCCGATTGATCTCGTCGGCCAAAAGGATATGGGCGAAAACCGGTCCTTCGCTGAAGCTGAACTCTCCCGTGCCGGCGTGGTAGACGTTCCCGCCGGTGATGTCCGACGGCAACAGATCGGGCGTGAACTGGATCCGATGAAAATTGCCCGAAACGCTCCGAGCCAGCGCCTTTCCCAGAAGCGTTTTTCCCACGCCGGGCACGTCTTCGAGCAGGATATGTTCTCCGGCCAACAAGGCGATCACGCAGAACCGAATCGCCTCTTCCTTGCCCAAAACGACCTGGCCCATGTTCGCTTGCAAGCGGGCGATTTGCGTTTGAATCCGGTTCTCGCTCATACGTCGTATTACCCCTTTGGCGTGGATAGTTTCTATTGTCCTGGCGTTTTTTCGGCCGATGGCTTTTCCGATTTTTGCGAAACATTTTCGATCAGGATCATCCAGCCGATATCGGCCTGATCTTCTGGGCGTCCGGGGACGAACACCGGTTCGAAGGCCGCCTGGTAGTAGGTCGGCGTTGCGGCGGTCGGGTCTCGATAGTTCTGGTCGATCGAATCGGAAAGTCCTTTTCCACCGGTCGGACCCCGATGGTTCCAGCGGCGGCGACTGCGTGACGCTTCCTGCAAGGCGCGAAGCCGCCGGACCGTTGCTTTGTCGAGCCGAGCCTGCGTGCCGGAAGCCTCCAGCCGAGCTCGAGCGGCCGTCAGATCGGGATGGTCGATGATCAGTCCGGCTTGCTCTTTCCCCTCGAGCCAATCGGGACGAAGGTCGACCAACGCGACTTTCATGTGACTCGTATCGGTGTCGAGCGTCAAAAATCCGCCCAGTCGGACCGACATCGCCAAGACGCCAAGCACCGCCCCGTCCTCGGCCGACTCGGGGTCGCGGACGGGGACGGAAAAGGCCACTTTCCACTCGTGGGTATTGGAGCTTTCGTAAACGGCCGACAGGTTCGGCGCGGAGATCGGGGCCGGGGGATTGGCTTTGACTTTTTCGTCGGTCAGGTCGTGCGGGCCGCCGTGAAAATAGCTCCGACGACGGAACGACTTGCCGATCGTGTTTTTACCCGGGTTGCGGGCCAGTTGGATTCCGTCGTCGTCCATGACGAACCAGGAGAGCGATTTGCCCGTTTCGAGCGAGTCGGCCGAGACCCGATTGAGCCATTTTTGCAGCCGTGCGCGGGCCTTTTCGTTTTCCGGGTCGGAATGAATCGTTTTCAAAAGGGACGCCAATTCCGGTTGAGCGGCCGCTTCCGAAAGGATGCGCCAACGCTGGTCGATCTCGTAGCCGAACATGTCGGCGGCGAAAACGGCTACGCTTCGAAGGTGGGCCAGTTGGGCCGCTTCAGTGACCTGACGTGACGATTCGGCCTGGGCTTCGGCCGCTTCGGCCTGGGCGCGAAGAGTTCGTTCGGTCGAGGCGCGTCGATTGTAAAAGACCGTGGCCACCATCGTTCCGAAGAGGATCAACCCGACGGCGACCAGCGAGGCGGCCGATAACCCCGGATGGCGTCGGGCCAGGCGGATTGCCCGGTCGAACCGCGGCTGGCGATAGACCGAGACCGGCTCGTCGGCGATCCAGCGTTGAAGGTCGTCGGCGAATTCCAAGACGGTGTCGTAGCGGTCTTCCGGCTTCAGGGCCATTGCCTTGAGGCAAATCGCCTCCAAGGCGGCCGGGCAGTCCGGGTTGATCTGACGCGGCGGGGGAAAGGCCCCTTTGCGGATCATGCCCCAGACCTTTTTCCCTTGTTGAGAATGAAACGGGGCCGAGCCGGTCAACACTTTGTAAAGGGTCGCGCCGAGACTATAGATATCCGACGGCGGTCCGACCGGTTCGGTGCTGTCGGGCAACTGTTCGGGACTGATGTAGCCGATCGTTCCCGCGCCGCCTTGGGAACTGCCGCTGGCGGAGGTCGGCACGCCCGGCATGAGCGTTTTTTCGCCGCTTGCCTTGGCCTGCTCGGTCCGTTCGACAAATTGGGCCAGCCCCCAGTCGACCACGAGCGTCTCGCCGTATTTGCCCAACATGATATTCTCGGGCTTGATGTCGCGGTGTAGTACGCCCCGGTTATGGGCATAGGCGACCGCGTTGCAGGCGGCGATCACGTGGCCGAGGAGTTTCAGCAACTCATGACGCGATTGCGGGCGAGCCATCTCGGGCCGCTGGCGATGGTACCGCTCGACGACCTCGCGAAAATTTTCCCCCTCGATCAGCCGCATCACATAAAACGGGCGGCCTTTTTGATTTTCACCGCTGGAATAAACCGGAACAATTCCCGGATGGTCGAGCCGACTGGTCACTTCGGCCTCGACTTGGAACCGTTCGATCGCTTCCTTGTTCCAGAGCAGGTGGTTGTGGATGAATTTCACCGCGACCCGACGGCGTAATTTTTCGTCTTCGGCGGCGTAGACCTGGCCGAGTCCACCCTGGTCGAGGAAATCCAGGTGGAAAAACTGGGAAGTGGCCTGAAGTGACGACTCATCCGGCGGCAACGGGCCCGCGTCGTTCAGGTCGGTTCCGGCCGGATTTTGGAGCGTTTTCGACTCGTCGAACTCGGCAAACGCCCGGTCGACGAGCATCTGGTCCTCGGAGAACCGGTCCCGGTAGTCGGACGCCTGAGGGATTTCCCCTAGTTTTTCGCGGTAGGTCAACTCCAAGAGCAAAAGCTCCCAGAGCAGAGCCGAACGATAGGACTTGGGCGCTTTTTCCAGAGACGATTCGATCGACGGGCGGTCCCCGGCTTGCCAGGCGGACTCGAACGCATCACAAAGCCGATCCACCACCGCGCCGAGCGAAGGGGTGTTATGGGGGCGAGGGCCGGAATCGGAGCCAGAGGCTGAGTCGGGCTTGGATTGGGATGGTTTTCCGTCGTCGGTCATGGCTGATCGGGTTTGGGTGAAGCGCCTGGAGCCAATCCGGCTCGGGTCCAGAGAGTGCGAATTCGTTCGATTTTTCGTTCGACCGTTCGTCGGGCACAGCCGAGCCGCTGGGCGATTTCTGCCGGCCGATATCCTTCGAGCGTCCAAAGGGCCACTTGGCGGAGGGTGGAATCTTCCAGTACGTCGAGCAACGCCCGGCAGTTCGCCACCACATCGTCGGCAAAATCGGGGCTCGGTTCGGCGGCGACCTGGTCGATCCCCTCTTTTTGGCTTTCATCCCCTCGATGCTCGAAAAACGATTCGCCCCAGAGTCGACCACCCCCTCGTTTGGCGGCATGTTGACGCCGACGCTGGGCGGTCGCCTTTCGTGCGGTGATCGTCACCAGCAGCTTCCAGAGGTCTTCGCGGTCTTCGACTTTGGGGAATTTCCCGGCCTTCATTCCACGCCAAAAACTGTGCATCGCGCTCAGGGCGACATCTTCCTCGTCGGCCTCTCGGGTCCGGACCCCTTCGAGCTTCCGCCGCGCATAGCGGACCAGTTGTTCAAAGTAGTTTCGCCAAATTACCTCAACTGCCTCGTCGTCGCCATCTCGCATGCGAGGTAAATAAAGCGTAATGTCGTCGTCATGGACCATAACAGGCGGCCGGGTAAAAAGATACGGTGATCGGGGCGAACGGTTTTTTTTCGTTCGGGAAGAGTAAGAGGCGAGCGGGCGACCGATCTGGTTTTTTGTGCCAGAAGCGGAAAAAGTATCGTCAACGCTCTAACTCTCTCCTCCTTCGGTACTATTTTCCCCGATCCCCTCGGATTTGAAAAGACCCCTCCCTTGGCAAAGAGAGGGGGGACTGTTTGGGCGTAGCAACCGTTTTTCTCTATGATCGGGACTGGTGTCGCAACCGATTTTAATCTCGCTTTTGCGGGGTGACCGTTTTTTGGCCACGATCGAGTGATATAATTGGGTTTCGTTTTTTTCCATTATTCGAATATACGAAAACACGAGGAATTTTGGCGAATGGAAATTTATAATCTCGATCGGATTGACTCGTTTGTGACCAAGGACGGGTCGGAGATTCGGGAGTTGTTGGCCTGGCGCAACTCGTCGATCCGGAATCAGACGCTGGCCGAGGCACGCGTTTCGCCAGGCACGACGACCGAGGCTCATCATCATATTCGGACTGAGGAGATTTACTTTATCCTCGAAGGGGAAGGCCGTATGATTATCGAGGGAGAGAGCCGCCCGGTCGGCCACGGCGACGCGATCGCGATTCCGCCCGGCGCTGTCCATCGTATCACCAATACGGGCGACCGGGTTTTACGGTTTCTGTGCTGTTGCGCGCCGGGCTACGAGCATGACGACACGGTCCTGGCCGACGCCCCCTAGAGATGGTAAAATAAAAGATTACCTTCGAAGCCTTTCTCGCTTGTCCCCGTTTGGGTGCAATGCGGGTTTTCGTTTTTTACCAATGAGGGATATTCCGACGATGACGTTACGTGCTGTTGCCTTCGATATGGATGGCTTGATGTTCAACTCGGAAGACGTGTATACCGAAGTCGGCAAAGAGCTGATGCGACGACGCGGTTTCGAGTTTACCAAAGGTCTCAAAGACGCGATGATGGGTCTTCCGCCGAAGGCCTCGTTCAAGGCGATGATCGCGTGGTACTCGCTTCCGGAAAGCTGGGACGTGCTTTACGAGGAGTCGGAAGAGATTTTCCTTTCGCTCATGGACGGGGCACTGTGGCCGATGCCCGGACTGCTCGAATTGTTGGACTCGCTTGAGCAAAACCAAGTGCCCAAGGCGATCGCCACGAGCAGTTCGCTCCGTTTGACCGACGCGGTCTTGTCGTCGAAGCAGATTCGCTCTCGAGTCGATTTCGTCCTGACCTGCGAGGATATCACCCACGGCAAGCCGGACCCGGAAATTTATCTCATGGCGGCCGAACGTTTCGGCATCCCGGCGGCGGAGATGATGGTCCTTGAAGATAGCAACGCCGGAAGTCGCGCGGCGGCCGCGGCCGGGGCGTTCATCGTTTCGGTTCCCAACTCCCATACCAGCGACCATGATTTCAGTATGGCCAACTTCGTCGCCGAGAGTCTGGCCGATCCGCGGATTTACGAGAGTCTCGGCATGAACGGTTGTGGAAAGTGAGTCAACGCGTGTTTAAGTGAGTCAGCTTGTGTTAGCGAGTTCCCGTTTTAGAAAAAGCGTTCCCGTTGAAGAAAAAGGATAATCAAAAATGCATGAAATGATTCGGAAATGGACGGCCGAGGGGGTCATCGTTCTTGACGGCGCGTGGGGAACCCAGATGCAACTGCGTGGCTTGCCCAGCGGGGCTTGTCCCGATGCGTGGAATCTGACCGAGCCGGAAAAGGTCAAAGAAGTGGCCGCCGCCTACGTCGAGGCCGGAAGCGATCTGATCCTGACCAACACGTTTGGCGCCGGGCCGAACATGCTCAAGCGACACGGCCTCGAAGACAAGGTGGCCGAGATCAACGCGGCGGGCATCCGAATCTCTCGCGAAGCGGCCGCCGGTCGGGCCAAGGTATTCGGTTCGATCGGGCCCAGCGGGATCATGCTGTTGATGGGCGAGGTGACGCCGGAATCGCTGCAAGCCGACTTCGAGGTTCAGGCTCGCGCGATGGCCGAGGCGGGCGCCGACGGGATCGTGATCGAGACGATGTCCGACCCGCAGGAAGCGAGCCTTGCGGTCCGTGCGGCCAAGACGACCGGGTTGCCGGTTGCCGCGTGCATGGTTTTCGATTCCGGAGCCGACAAGGACCGGACGATGATGGGGACCACGCCCGAGCAGGCGGCCGAAGCGCTCAGTGAAGCGGGCGCCGATGTGATCGGGACCAACTGCGGACAGGGGATCGCCGGGTTCTTGCCGATTTGCAAACGCTTGAAAGCGGCCACCGATCGGCCGATCTGGATCAAGGCCAACGCCGGGCTGCCCGAGGTGGTTGACGGCCAATCGGTCTATCGGCAAGCCCCGGCCGACTTCGCGTCGTTTGTGCCCGCGCTGGTCGAAGCGGGAGCGGCCTTTATCGGCGGGTGCTGCGGGACGACGCCCGAGTTTATCGCCGAGGTGAAAAAGGTAGTTAAAAGTTTGTAAAAAGCGAAAAGGGGGAACCCCCCTTTAGCATAAAAAAAGTTTCCAAGAGATGAGGGGGGTCTTTTCCGTTTGAAGAAGGCCCCTTTTTTTATGGTGCGAACCCTTCGTAGCTTCCATTGTGATTTTCTTGCCGACGTGCTGAAAAGTCCGAACCGACTTGTTATACTCAAAGTAAATCTCTACCAAATTTCCTTTCGTTTCCCTGCCATCCATAACCCGCCCCCTTTAGGAGAAAAGCTCTCATGTTCCACGTTCCTCGAAGCTTGTTGCGCCGGTCGGTTTGTGCCGTGCTTCTCCCGTTGCTCACCCTTTTTGTTCTAGGTCGGCAAGAGGCGTTTGCCGAGAAGCAAACCGAGGTCAACGCGGCGTCGGAAAAGGTTTGGGACGTGGTCGTTTACGGCGGGACGTCGGCCGGTGTGACGGCGGCGGTCCAGGCACGTCGGATGGGCAAGTCGGTCGTCTTGGTCGGCCCGGATCGACATCTGGGCGGCCTTTCCAGCGGGGGACTCGGCTATACCGATACCGGAAACAAGGCGGTCATCGGCGGCTTGTCGCGGGAATTCTATCATCGAGTGTATCAACAGTACGACCGGGCGGAGACGTGGCGTTGGCAGCGGCGGTCCGAATACGGTAATAAGGGCCAAGGCACCCCGGCGATGGACGGCGGGAACCGGACGATGTGGATCTTCGAGCCGCACGTGGCCGAAGGGATTTTTGAGCAGTGGATCAAGGAATATGAGATCCCGGTGCTGCGCGACCGTTGGCTGGACCGGGAAAACGGCGTCGTGCAACAAGACGGCCGTATCCAGTCGATCACGATGGAAAACGGCGAAAAGTACCGCGGTCGGGTCTTTATCGATGCGACCTACGAAGGGGACCTGATGGCGGCGGCCGGGGTTTCGTACACGGTCGGTCGGGAAGGGAATGATCAATACGGCGAGACCTTAAACGGCGTGCAGACGAAAAATGCCCGATCCCACCAATTCAAATCCCCCGTTTCGCCGTACGTCGTTGCCGACGATCCCAAAAGCGGGCTGTTGCCGCGCATCCATGCCGGTTCGCCGGGCGAAGAAGGGCAAGGCGATCATCGGATACAGGCCTACTGCTATCGGCTTTGTTTGACGAAGGTCGAAGCGAACCGGGTGCCGTTTGCCAAGCCCCAAGGGTATGACCCCGTGCAGTACGAATTGCTGGCCCGTTACCTGGCGACCGGGTGGCGCGACGTCTTCAAAAAATTCGACCCGATCACCAATTTGAAAACCGACACGAACAACCGGGGCGGGTTTTCGACCGACAATATCGGCATGAACTACGACTACCCGGAAGGGTCGTACGAGCAGCGTGCCGAGATCCTTCGTGAGCATGAGACCTATCAAAAGGGGCTGATGTACTTCCTCGCGAACGACCCGAAGGTGCCCGAGGAGATTCGCACCGAGATGAGCCAATGGGGGCTGGCGGCGGACGAGTTTCTCGATAACGGTCACTGGCCGCATCAGATCTACGTCCGCGAGGCGCGGCGGATGGTCGGCGATTTCGTCATGGCCGAGCCACACCTGCGTCGCAAGCTGCCGACGCCCGAACCGGTCGGGATGGGGGCCTATAACATGGACTCGCACCACGTGCAGCGGTACGTCGACAAAAACGGTCATGCGAAAAACGAGGGGGATATTCAAAAACATCCCGGCGGGCCGTATCCGATCAGCTACCGGGCAATCGTACCGAAGCGGGGCGAGTGCAAGAATCTGCTGGTGCCGGTTTGCGTCTCTTCGAGCCATATCGCGTTCGGCTCGATCCGGATGGAGCCGGTCTTCATGATCTTGGGCCAATCGGCCGCGACCGCCGCGAGTATGGCAATCGACGAGAGTAAATCGGTTCAAGAGGTCGATTACGCTCGACTGCGAAAGCGGTTGTTGGAAGACGGCCAGGTGTTGGAATATCACCGCAAGCCGAAGCGTTAGAGCCTCCTCTTTTTTGCGAAAAGGTTTTTTTACGAGCTGAAGTAAAAGGCGGGAGAGACTGATGGGAAAGCGACCAAGCTTGACAAGAGGGATGACCAAGGTTTTTTTCTTGCTTTCATTGACTTTGATATTTTCCGTCAACGCTATGCCGACACTTGCCCGTCCAGAGCAAAACCGGGCAGAACAAGACGGGGCGGAAATCGTTTTTCATGTGCCGTGTCAGATTGACACTTTCGTGCCCGGGGCACGGCTCTATTTGGATCGGCCTTATACGATTGCCGAATGTCCCGACGGGCTCAAAGGGAAACCATTTTTGCGAAACGGGATCGATTCGATTGATTTCGAATGTACCAAACCGGGGACGATTGTTGTTTTGACTCCCGATCCGCAGCAGCCCGAGGCCAAGGCGTGGAGTCGATATCAGGAGCTCGAAACGGCCGGTTTTCAGCGCGCCGAGCCCTCGGAAGTCTTTCAGCTTTTCGGAGATAAACCGTACGATTCGGTTCGAACCTACCAAAAGCGTTTGGAAAAAGGGGAGCGGATTCGGCTGCGAAAGTGGGCTGTCGTGGTCGGTTTCTCCAAGGCGCAGATGTGGGTACCGCCGATTCCGCCGTGGAACGAGAATCGGGGCGAGACGCTTTATAACGGTATCCGATTGCCCAAGGAGTGGCCGCCGAAGTATATCTCAGCCTTCGATTTGAACCCGATGCCGGTCCCCTATCTGGATCATCTGCCGAAAGTGGTGCCGATCGACGTGGGCCGCCAGTTGTTTGTCGACGATTTTCTGGTTGAAAAAACCGGCCTGAAACGGACGTTCCACAAGGCGAAGAAATTCGAGGGCAACCCGATCCTCAAACCGGAAACCAAGCTGGAAAAGCACGAACCGTTCAATTCGATCGCCTGCCCCAAAGACGGCGGGGTCTGGTGGGATGCCGACGAGCAACGGTTCAAAATGTGGTACGAAGCGGGCTGGATTCATACGATCTGCTATGCGACCAGCAAGGACGGATTGCACTGGGATCGGCCGAATCTGGACATCGAGCCGGGCACGAACCGGGTGCTGCCAAAGCAGTATCAATGCGACTCGTGGAACGTGGTTCCGGATTACAATACCGCCGATCCGACGCAGAAGTACAAGATTTTCATCATGCCCGGCCCGAATCCGGCCATGTCGATGGTCTCGGCCGATGGGGTTCACTTCAGTGATCCGGTCATGACGGGCAAGACGGGCGATCGAAGTTCGATGTTCTACAACCCTTTCCGGAAGAAATGGGTTTACAGCCTTCGCTCGATGTGGCGGGGTCGTTCACGGAAGTATTGGGAGCATGACGATTTTCTCGCCGGAGCGAAATGGAAGTCAGAGGATCCGGTCCTTTGGGTCGCTGCCGATAAACTCGATCCGCCGGACCCGGAAATCGGCGACACGGCCCAGCTCTACAACCTCGACGCCGTCGCGTACGAGAGTATCATGTTGGGGATTTTTGAAATACATCGGGGCCCAAAAAACGAGGTCTGTGAAAAAACAGGGTTGCCGAAGATTACCGAACTGAACTTGGCCTACAGTCGCGACGGCTTTCATTGGGATCGGCCGGACCGGTCGACATTTATTCGAGCCGAACGACGCGATGTTTGGGACCGGGGTTATGTCCAGCCGGTCGGCGGGATTTGCACGATCCACGGCGACACGCTTTGGTTTTACTACACCGGCTTTCAAGGAGACGCCCAGCGCAAGGACAGTTCGCCTTTCAAAAATGGCATGTATCACCGCGGAAGTACGGGGGTGGCCTTTTTGCGTCGTGATGGGTTTGCTTCGATGGACGCGGGCGAAAAGTCCGGCGAGCTGACGACTCGGCCCGTGACCTTTAGCGGGCAGCATCTTTTTGTCAACGCCGACGTTCCCGAGGGCCAACTGCGTGTCGAGGTGCTCGACGCGGTGACGGGGCAGCCGATCGAACCGTTTACGCTCGAAAACTGTAAGCCGATGACGGTTGACAGTACGTTGGAGCAGATCGCTTGGCGGGGAGGCGACGATCTTTCGAAGCTGAAAGGGCGCCCGGTCCGATTCCGTTTTCAGGTGAAAAACGGTTCGTTGTACGCCTTCTGGGTCAGTCGTGACGCGACCGGACGGAGTGATGGTTATGTGGCGGCCGGCGGCCCCGGCTATGTCGGACCCATCGATACACGCGGTCGCAAGGCGCTGAAAGCCGGTCTTTCATGGCCGGATACTATTGAACGAACGAAATAGACAGCCTAGCGCATTTTTCATGAAACGGCAGCGTCGCACCAGTAACTTGGGGCGAATTTTTCCCGTGCTGGGGTGCTGTTCGGGTTCAGTGAAACACGCTTCAGAAAAACGCTCCTACTTGAAGTTGGGCGTTGGCGGGACGTAATGGCCCAGGTCGATCGAGCGGAACCACTCGATCGTCTTTTGAAGGCCGGTTTCCAGCAGCGTGGTCGGCTCCCAGTCGAGCTTTTCGCGGGCCAAGCGGATGTCCGGCTGGCGGCGACGCGGGTCGTCTTCCGGCAACGGCTCGAAACGCAGTTCCGACGAGGAATCGGTCAGACGGATGACCGATTCGGCCAGTTCGAGGATCGAGAACTCTTCGGGGTTACCCAGATTGACCGGGCCGATAAAGCCGTCGGCGTTGTTCATCATCCGAAGGATTCCCTCGACCAGATCGTCCCGGTAGCAGAACGAACGGGTCTGGCTGCCGTCTCCAAAAATCGTGATCGGCTCGTTGGCCAGCGCCTGACGGATGAAATTCGAGACGACCCGACCGTCGAACGGGTGCATTTGGGGGCCGTAGGTGTTGAAGATTCGCGCGATACGAATCTCGACCCCGTTGGCCCGATGGTAGTCGGCAAACAGGGTCTCGGCCGCCCGTTTCCCTTCGTCATAACAGGCCCGCGGACCCAAAAGATTGACCGCGCCGCGATACGACTCCGGTTGCGGGTGGACTTCCGGGTCGCCGTAGATCTCGCTGGTCGACGCCTGAAAGACTTTGGCCCGACACCGCTTGGCCATCCCCAGGACGTGGATCGCCCCGAGGATCGACGTCTTCATCGTCTTGATCGGGTTGAACTGATAATGGCCCGGCGCGGCGGGGCAGGCCAGGTTGTAGATCTCGTCGACCTCAAGCCAAAGGGGCAACGTGATGTCGTGGCGGATCAGTTCAAAGTTCGACCGATCGAGCAACCGGGCGACGTTCGATTTCTGACTCGTGAAGAAATTGTCGAGACACATGACGTCGTGTCCCTGTTCGACCAGTCGGTGGCAGAGATGCGAGCCGAGAAACCCGGCCCCGCCGGTCACCAAAATCCGTTTGAGTTGCGTCACGCGGCTTGCTTCCTTGAAAAAGTGCTTGAGAAGAGTGATGCACTTTAGGGTACCGCGTCTGGACTATATTCGCAAGAACCGTCGGATCAGGTTTTCGGTTTTGGCGCCGGTTCTGGCGACGGTTTCGGCTCTTCCTCAGGAGAAGATTTTTCTTCTTTGGGCGGCTCAGGAGATGATTCTGCCTCCGGAGCTTGTGGTTTATTTTCCGGCTCGACTTGCGGTTTGGGAGTGGGAATGCTTTCTGGTTTTTCAGACGGTGCGGGCGGCGTTTCAGACTTTTCTTCCGGCAGCACTTCCGGTTTGGTTTCTGGAAGTGCTTCAACAGGAACCTCGTCGTCGATCGGTTCGGATTGGGCGAGGACCTTCGGTTCCGGGCGAAGTTGACCGGACATCAGCTCGTGCATCCGTGGCAAAAAAGTCTCGGCTGTCAGGCAGTAGGTCTCGGTCCGGCCGCCGCGGGCGATATTGATTCCGATCGCCTGGCCGTCAAGGTTGAAAAGCGGACCGCCGCAGTCGCCCGGCGTGAGCGGGCAATCGTGTTGCAGGACGCTGGCAAAATCCTGGCGACGTCGGCTCACGCCCAGCCCCATCGCGTTGAGTTTGTCCCGTTGGGCAATCGCCGGAGAGACCATCCGGGTCAGCTTGATTGAAAAGTGAAGCCGCTTCCCGCCTCGAAGGACACGCAGTTTAATGACGGTGCCGGGTGAGTTTTTCCGGACCAGTTTGGAAAACGCGTCCCGATTTTTAACCGGTTGTCTGTTCAGGTGGGTGATGACGTCCTTTTTCTTGAGTCCCGCTCGGGCGGCCGGACTTTTCGGGACGGTGTCGACGATCGTGATCCCTTTTTTCTCTTGGGTGATCATGATGCCGATCGATCCTTTTTCGGCCGGGATGCGTACTTCCCGCGCGCCGACGATGCCGATTCCCAAAACTTTTCGATCAGGACCGGTCGCGGCGACCCATTGGCCGGAGGAAGGTTCCGACTCGGCCCAGGTGATCGACGGGAGCTCATCGGCGTCGATCTTGAGCATGGCCAGATCGAGCGCCCGATCCATACCAACCAGTCGGGCTTCGAGATCGCGTCCGTCGGCCAAGCGGCAGACGATCCGACCGGAAAGTTCGCTCGCCTTGGTCAAGATCCAGCCGTCCGGGCCGACGATCGTTCCGAAGATGGTCCGATTGCCGTCGCACTTGACTTCGACCTGACAGGGGGCCGTTTTGGCAAGTACTTTTTCAAAGGCGACGCGCACCGGGTCGGCGTCGCGCAGGGGCAATTTATCGCACCAGATCTTTCCCTTTTTCAGGCGGGCCCAGTGGTCATGAAAAACCCCGATATGGACGTGGAAATTCATCGACAGCGGTCCGCCGATCCGACTGTTGATCCCGATCACCTTTCCGTGCTGATCCAACAGCGGTCCGCCCGAATCGCCGCCGATCAGTGCGCAGTCGGTCTGTAGGATCTCGTTTTGGATCTGCAAGACGCGTCCGATTCGCGCCACCGGAGGTCGACCGGCGCGATAGCCCAGCGGGTGGCCCATCGTCAGGCACCAGTCACCGGGTCTGATCGTTTTGAGCTTGCCCAATTTGGCGACCGGCCAGGGGCCTTCATCAAGGATTCTGACCATTCCCGCGTCGGCGTTTCGATAGATGCCAAGCGCGACGCCGGGCGCCGTCGTGCCGTCGTGGAAGTAGATGGTCGCTTTCGAACCGGGATGATGGGCGACGTGTCCGGCGGTCAGTACGAGGCCATCCTGACTGACGATCACCCCGCTGCCGAAGGACTGGTTGATTTTGATCGCGACGACCGACGGCCGGTTGGCTTCAATGACTTTTTGAAAGTCGGCTTCGATTTTCTTCAGATCGTCGACCGAGACCGATTCTTTCGCGGCGGCCGGATTCTTTGCAGACGTTTTATTGGCGTAGGCCGATCGAGTGCAAGGCGATCCGGCGATGGTCCATCCCAAAAGCAGGAGGATCACGATCAGCGCTCGCGAGTTTTCGAGAAGCGTCCGTTTTGTCGTTTGGTCGGTTTGCATGGATGGTCGACGATCCAGGTGATGAAGCGCGCAAGGAGCTTTTGTCGAATCGGGCCGTGCTCCAAGAGACCGGCCGGGGAGTGAAAAACAAAAGCGTCCTAGAGAAGATTCACCGCGCAGAGGAAAAGCGTGTACGGGTGACCGAATAGTCTCGAGTATGATTCGGTCACTCGTGCAACGCAAGCCTCTTGCCACTCCGACGAGGGGAGAAGGTTGTCTTGGAGGGAAGAAAGGGATTATTTTGGTTCAAATCGCCTGCCTTTGTGGAAAACGGCGACCATCAATGTCCGACAGGAAGTCTTCGGATTGGGGTGAATCCTTTTTTACGGGGAGGTGAAATCGCCGACGGCTTCCCCGCTGTTGCGTGTGGAGAGGGCGTGGTAGATAAACTGGTCGATCGACTCGGGAATCAATCGTACCGAGCCGTCTCCCATGAGGAAGTGGGTTCCGGTTGGGTGGAAGCTGTTGAAATTACAGTAATCGAATTCGTCCGAGTTCGGGGGCGTGACCGCCGTTCCGACGACCCGACCCGGCGCATGGTCGCCGCCGGCCAGGACCCCTAGCCAGGTGGAAGGAAATGTTTTGGAAGACCGCTCGCCGACCAGAAACGTTTGGCTCAGACCGTCGCGAATCTCCTGGAATCGGACGGGGCGCTGGAAGAAAAACGAGCCGTCCCCGGCGCAATCTCCGCCTCCTTTGCAGACGTCACGCATTCGCACGGTGCCGAACACGCCGATGTAATTCGAACGGGCCAGCTCGATCGGGTCGAACGAGATTTTTTTGGGGTTCGGATCTCCCGGTTCGAGGATAAACGTGTCATCCCCGACATCCGACGGACAACGAAAGACTTCCAGCGGCATGACTCGAACCGTCGCGTTGGCCTGGTCCTTGATCGGCAAATCGGGATGAAGGAATTGCTCGTCGAGAGTCGTTTGTTCCAAATAGGGGAGGATTTTCGAGCTCCACCCCCAACCCGGCTCGCCTAGCCAGAAGTCCTTGCCCGTTTTGGGGTCCCACGCTTGCCATCCGGCCGGAAGTTCGAGTTGGCTGTTGTGGTAGCCGTGCAGCGCGATTCCAATCTGGCGAAGACGGGTCTCGCACGTGATCCGTCGGGCGGCCGCACGGGCCGATTGAACTGCCGGAACCAATAGACCAACGAGGATTCCGATAATGGCGATAACGACTAACAGCTCGACAAGCGTAAAACCTTTTTGGCGGGAATGCACGGTGAAACTTCCTGTCTTTCGCGGTGGGGGTACGCCCCAAGAGACGGGAATCTCTTGGGGCGCGGCTTTGGTAGGCGTGGAGTCCGCCTTCGGTTTATTTTGCCGGGCGGAGGCTCCGTTGGGTGTAATCCGGCCACAGCGGGCAGCCGAGGTCGGTCCAGCACTTGATCGCCCGCTGTTCGTCGGTCGAAAGCGAAACGTCGTTGTGATCCTTGAGGACTTTCCACAGCTTGCTTTTGACCGTGCCGAAGGTCAACGGATCGGCTTTCGACGGGACCCCGTTTTGGTACTGCCAGTCGAAGTAATGGACCCATCCGGCGTGGACCATCGTCTTGTACGAGGCGGGGATTCGGTTCCGGTCGAGTCGCCCGGTCAGGTCGTATCCCTTTTCGTGTTTTTCATTATGACACTCGATGCAATGTCGGTCCAAGACCGGCTGGACCACTTTGGCGTAGTCGAACGGACCGGCGCCCCACGGCGGCGCTTCGAGCATTCGCGGTTCTTGTTTCAGGGCGACCGTTTCCCGGACGGTCGGGGCCAAGTTGCGGCTTTCATGACAGCCAACGCAACTTCGTTTTTCGCCCGGTTGGAGTTGGACGACCGAACGCATTCGTTGCAGCTCGTTGAAGTTTTCGTCGAGCAGTTCGAAGTACAAAACCTTTCCCGAAGGAGCCAGGAAGTTGGCCGAGCCGTCCGCTTCGACCGGGACCGTTCCCCAGGTCGCCTTGGCCACGTAGGACGTCCAGCCGTAGGGGCCGCTGACCAAGTCGATTGGCGAGGCGTAAAATTCCGTAAACGGGTTGTGATCAGAGCGGAACGTGCCGTCGGCGTTTTCTTCCAGATCGGCCCGAAGCTCTTGGCAGACGCGGATATATTTGGCTCGGCCACGCTCGACCTGAGGTTCAATTCCCCGGTAGACATCCTCGACAGTGAATTGTCCCAGTTCCTTGTCGGCCAGAACCGGGTCCAACGGTGAGTGCAACGACGGGGGCACCTCGCGTTTGATCAACGGGGTCGGACACATGGAACCGAGCCGCCGGTCCATATGTAAAAGTTCGCGGTTGCCGAACCGGTCGATCACGTAGAGTCCGAACCGGTCGCGCGGTGAGTGGCTGGTGAGGAAATAGTCGCGGGCGACCGGGTACGGGTCGCGGAACGTCTCGCTTTTGGCCCAATAGCCGGGCCAGGGAACCTCGGGCGTAATGCTCGAGATCGCCTTGGGGTTGAAGCGGCCTTGGTCGATATCCAACAGGGCGATCGGACCGTTAAGATCGCCAAAGTGGGAGATCATCGTCGCGCAGAGCTCGTTCGTCTCGGGCACCTCGCGCCCGTTGGCGTACCCTTGTGGCAGAACGATCGTGTTGCCGAACGCCATTTCCGGTTTGGTCCCGTCGGGACGGATCATCCAGAGGGTATGACCGTAGTCGGCCCCCTTGTCGATATACTCGCTTCGGGTCCAGAGGATCCGGCCGTCGTTCATGACCGACGGGGCCCATTCGGTCAGGTTGGCGAACGAGAGCGGCCGGATGTCGCTCCCGTCGGCCTCCATTCGAAACAGGACGGCTGCCTGGGGGCGCCAGCAGAGAAACTTGGCCCGGCAGCGGGTCGTGATGAACGTGATTCCCCCGTCGGGCAACTGACACGGCCAGTAATCGTGGAACGGGCCGGAAGTGAGCCGTTTGACGCCGGTGCCATCGGGGTTCATCTCGTAGATATGCCAATAATCGTTCCGGTCGAGCCGGTCGGCGAAATAGATTTTGTTCAGGTTGAAATCGGCCATCGGCGTTCGCGGCGTCCCATGGGTCCGATAGAGTTCGGTGATTTCGGCCGCTTCGGGCACGAGCCGCCCATGCTGTTTGGGGATATCCAACCGGCAGATCGCCCCGCCCGGCCGCCATGCCGAGTCGAGGATGACGCTATAGTTGTGCGTCGGTTCGAACGGATTCCGCTTGACGAACAGGAGTTTCCCGATCGGTTCGAGGTCCGGGTCGTGGAAGAACCAATCGCGCTTGGCCAGGCGCGCCTCGTAAAACGCCTTGCGCTGGGCCTTCGTGTTCGGGGCGGCCTTCATCAGTGCCGCGTGTTGCACTTGGAAACGGGCGAGTTGGGCCCGGGCCGCGTCGGTCGGGATTCCTTTCTCGCCGATCCGCTTGATCATCTCCGCAAAGAGCTTTAAGGTTCGTCCGAGCGGATCGTATCGCAACAGGTGAACCGCAAACGGTTCTTTCCGGTCGGCAATGGAAAATTCCAGGTTCAGCTGCGGCCCGATCGGTCCGTCTTCCGCGGCCAGGTCGAGCGTGACCGGTTGGCCCGGCTGGACCACCAATCCGTCGGCAATCGCGGCCATTTCCGGCGAAGTTTGAACCGGTTTATCCGTGAGCAGACGACCTTTCACACGGATCGGTTTTTCACCGGTGGCGGTCAATCGGATTCGAAACCGGCCGTCCAGGCAGGGGCCTTCTTGGGCGATCGCAAGTGGTGTCGGGAGGAACCAGACCGGGTGGCCTTCGTGCGGGGTTTGATGGGCGCGGCGGCCCAGGTTGAAGCGGATCCCGTTTTCGGTCGCGCCGGGCAAGAGGGCCAGCGGGATCTTGAATTCGAACCAAGTGGCGTCTTCGTTTCTGGTTCCTTCAAGCCGTGTCGAATCGGCCAGGACGTGGCGTTGGTTTTCGATTTTATATCGGGCGAAGGAAAGTCCGTCCTTTTCGATCTGGACGACCCCTCCGGCACCGCGGGTCGAGACGATCGCCACGTGGGAGGTGAGAAGCCGATTGACGGCGATTGAGCAATAGAGATCGTCACCGACCACCATCGCGCGGACCGTCTGTTCGATCAACGGGTTTTGGTTAAACCCGGCCGGTTTGGCGACGCGGACTGTTCCCTGCGAGGCCCCGTGCCAGGCCGGATCGTCGAGCCGTCCATCGAGCTTGGGGGCCGTTTTCGCACAGGTGAGCGGAATCCGGTCCGGATCGGCCCGCTTGGGGAAGACTCGTTCCGGATACCACGTCCTCGTGAGGTTCAGTTGAATGTCGGCCTGGCCGAACGCTTTGAGCCAGGCGTGTTCTTCTCCGACGATTGCCAAGCGGAGTTCCTTTTCCGCTTCGGCCGGGTCGACCTTTTTCGATGCGGCCGGCTCGGTTGATTGGATCGGTTGGGCCGGTTCGTGGTGAAAGGCGTCGACCGGTCCGATGTCGGCCAGGGTGAGTTCTTCCTTGCGACCGTACACTTCCAGCTCGTCGATCCGCGCGGCCGAATGGGAGTTGGTCTTATGGATCGCCACACGGACATAACGGGCTCGGACCGGTTTGAATTTGAACTCGGTTCGTCGTCGGGGCGCCTCGTTCAAGGAGGCGGGGCCGACTTTTCGCCATGGTTTCGCCTTGCTGTCGGCCTGGTATTCGGTCGCCGTGAGGATTTCGAATTCCTCCGGCACTCGATCGCCGAAACGGCCCGACGAATCGCTACCCAACGCGACCCGATAGACCCAATATTCCCGGCCGAGGTCGATTTCGGCCCACGATGGCTCTCCATTGCTGACCCAGCTGTGCGAATTGCCCAGAAGGCCATCGTTGAGGTGTTTGATTTGATGAATTTGATGACCGGCTAGCGCCGAAGAGGCTCGGGCAATTGCCCCGTCGCTCAAGGCCAGGTTGATCATTCCCAGGTCGTCTTTGGTCGGTGCGGAAAGGTTGACCGGTTTGGACGGTTGATTTGAAGCCGAATCGGTTTTAGGTGGCCAGGTTGGAGCCGGGGGGGCGATGACGCGGTACTGGGCCGCCACGGACGGGCCACGTTGGACATGACGGTTGACCGGGCGTTTTACTCGAATGACCGAAGTGAAATCTTTCCCGTCGGTAGAGGTCAAAATTTCGACATCGGTGGGAACTCGATCGGATTTTTCGCCGGTTCGATCCCGAGAAAAGGTGAATTTCGAGACGCGTGCCTGTCCGGCTAGTTCAACTTGGACCCACGGTGCCGAGTCGTTCTTTTCGGCCAACCAGCAGGTTCGGAAGCCATTGAGGCAGTCGCTGAGATGTTGTGGATGGTACCAGTGGCTTTTCTGACAGGAGGAGGCCGTTGCTCGGGCACCGTGTCGGGAGGCGGCCAGGTTGATCGGGTTGTTTTCGCCGAAAATTTCCAGCGCGTCGATCGCGGGGGCTTGGCCCTGATCGGTCTCGTGGATCACCATCCGTACATAGCGACACTCGACCGGCTCAAACGAGATCACATTGGCCCGATCGGGATAGAATTTCGCCTCCTCGGCAAAACTCTCCAGTGAAAAAAACACCATGGCTACCAAAAAGGCAAGAAACCCCGTGGCGAAGAATCGCGGGCGACTCATGGACAAATCCTTTCTCTCTTATTTTTCTCTAGGATCTGAATGGAAAATGCGTATTGGGGGGCCAGTTGGCCGGTTCGTTGTTGGGGGGAAGGCGCGGGTGTGGGGGGAATGGCTCGACAACCGGCCATTCGTAGTTTTAAGTCTAATTCATGAAAGACGTTGGCGTCAAGCGTTTCTCGACCGATCGGCTCTCTATTGGTAAAGGATTATTCGAGTACCCACGGAGCGGTTTTCCTATCGTAAGTCCTTTTCATACAAGAAACTGTTGACGATTGTGCAGCAAACCGGTAGCTGCCCGACGCCACTTCCACGATGACCGTGGCGTCTTGAACCGCCGCTCGCTCCACGCCTTGCGCCTGGTCGACCGGGAGGCCGCTTTCGGTGACCGTGTCGAGGGAGATGGCCGGAAGATGGACGCTGGCGGTGGTGTTGGCCGGCACGGTCACGTCCAAGAGGAACCGATCTTTTTCGCGACGCCAACTGCTGATGATCCTGCCGTGGGGCGAGTCGTGGCTCGCCTTGACCCAGGTGAGCCCCTCGACCACCGCCGGGGCGATGACGAAATGCTTGAATCCGGGCGCGGCCGGGTCGGGACGGATACCTGAGAGCCCTTCGTAGAACCAACCGCCGATCGAAAGAAACGAATTGTGGATGCTCGAATCGCCCGGAAGCCAATGTTCCCAAAGGGTCGTGGCTCCCTCTCGCTGCAGATTTCCCCAGCCGGGCCGTGTCGGTTGGGTGGCCATTCGATAGATCAGATCGGACCGGTTCTCCTTGGTCAAGGCACCGATCGTGTAATAGCCTCCCAGCACGCCGAAATCGAGGTGACCGCGGCGGGTGGAAACGATGTCGTCGACCAGGTTGTCCAAAACCTTCCGGCGGTGTTCTGCGGGAACCAGGCCCATCTGCAGCGCGGTAGCCAAGATCGTCTGCTGCTGTTCGCCCGAACTGTAGCGGCCTTTTTGCGCATCGAAGTACGTCCGGTGGATCGCCTGGCGGATCGCCTCGGCCTTGGCGGCGTAACGATTCGCGTCGTCCTCTTTGCCGAGAACGTTGGCGATGCGGGCCACGAGCGAAACTTGCTCGTAATGGTTGAAGGCGTTGAAACGCCGGTTTTCCTCGGCGGTTGGCCAGTGACCGTTGCACGGCAGGGTATCCTCCTTGCGTCGTGGCGAGGCCCAATCGCCCAAGAACTCCCACGTGCCGGGCTTCTCGGACCGGATTCCGTGCGGCTGCAACAGTCCCTGGTCCGATTTCGATTCGAGAAACGCAAGCCAGCGCCGCATCGATTCGTAATGCTCGGCCAAGACGCGCCGGTCTCCGTGGAAGAGGTAATTTTGCCAGGGGAAAACGATGCAAACGCTCGGCCATGCGGGTCCACCACCGCTGTGAATCCGAAACGGGGCCGTGTAGTAGACTATCCCGCTCACCCGGTCCTGCCCGTCCTGAAAATCTCTCGCCCACTTGGCATAGAAAGCGGCCGCGTCGAAATCATAACGTCCCTGAATCGACGAGGCCAGACCTTCGGCCCCATAGCCGAGCCGTTCACGGTGGGGACAGTCGACCTGGATTCCGCCGAGGGTGAGACACCGATGCGTGTGCGTGACGATCTCGTGCAGCCGGTTGAGCGTCGCGTCGGAGCAGGCGAACGTCCCGGCTGTCGGCAGGTCGGTGTTGATCAGCAGCCCCACGGCGTCTTCGAGGCGGGGCTTCGACTTGAGGCCGGAAACCTTGACGAAGCGAAAACCCCGATAATTGAACTGCGAACCAAACGTCTCCGGGCCGTCCCCTTTGCAGATATACCGATCCGACTGGAGGAAATTCTCCCGAAGCGCGTCGGCTTGGCCCTGGTGACTGGCAAAGTAGGTCAAACGGATCTCGTCCCCGGCGTTGCCTTGCAGATTGAGCCGAAACCAGCCGGTCAGATTGGTCCCCAGGTCAAAAAGATACTCCCCCGCTCCGCACTCGGTTACCGAAACCGGCGGAAAGGTCGCCGTCACCCGGTTGGGCGGGATCATCTGGGCGGAGCGCGCAAGCGGCCGGACCGTGACCATCTCGACCGCCTGCCAGGTCGTATCGTCAAACGGGGCCTCGTTCCAGCCGGGCTGCTCGCGTCGAGCGTCGTACCATTCATTGCCGAAATTGGCGCCCGCGTTCGTGCACGTCGCCGGAATCGTTACCGGGCCGCCTGCCGTTTTCCAGCTCGCATCGGTTGCGACGCAGGTCCGGCTTCCGTCCTCGTGCGTGAGGACTAGTTGGGCCAACAAGGCCGGGCGATCCAGCGTGACCCCCTTGATCCCCTGCCAATACCAGCCCTTGCCCAACGCCACGCCGAGGGCGTTTCGGCCCGAGATGATTGCCTCGGTGACATCGTGCGTCACGTAATAGACCCGTTTGCCGTAATCCGATTGCACCGGGTCCAGAACATGGTCTCCGATCCGTCGGCCGTTAAGGTAGAGATCATGGTAGCCGAGGCTGGTGATTGTCAGCATCGCCGATCGGACGGGCCGTTCGATCTCAAAAACCTTTCGCAGAAGCGGCAACCGGATGCGAGAACCTTCGACCATCTTTGGCGCGGCGATCCATTTCGCTTTCCAATCTTTCTCCCGTAACAGCCCCATGGACCATCGTGCCGGTCGGCTGAAGTCCGAGCCCCGTCCATCCTTGTCCCAGACACGGACTTTCCAAACGCACCGCTGCTCGGACGGTAACGGTTTGCCGTCATACTCGATCTGGATCGATCTTCCCGAGTCGACCTTGCCGGAGTCCCAGAGGTCGCCGTGCCCTTGGGCCAAAACCTCTTCCGAAGAGGCGACCAGGACCCGATAGGCGGTTTGTTTTTGGCCACGCTGGTCCGATCGAAGCGTCCAACTCAGTCTCGGTCGGACGACGTCGATCCCCAACGGGTTGACCAGATACTCGCACTTCAGGTTTTCGACAGTCAGGTTTGTCCCGAAAGCTGCGGGAATAGCCCCTAGAACAACGCCCATTGTGACGCTGAGAAAAAGACCGGTTTTCATGTTCGGGGCCCTTGTCTTGGCTAATTCCGCACGGATTGAGGTAATCTGAGATGGGAGAAATCGCTGGTATAATGATTTTCGGGAGGGGGGGTGTCATTGAGGTCTGCCTGTCAATGGTCCATCCCGCGGCCCCGTCTGGATCATCGGCAGCATCGGCATCAATAAGTCTAATTGAGATGGGATGTTGGCGTCAAGTAATTATCGATTTATCCAGTCGTAATGAAAAGGGCCCTTTTCGAGGTCGCCTGGGAGCCGAAAACAGTATCGTAAGTTCTTTTCATACAAGAAACTGTTGACGATTTGGAAGGAAACCGATACCATCAAAGGTGGGAGTGGTGAGTCATGCGCGCGTTGTAGGATTTTTGGGTCGATGAGCAAGAACAAAGAGAAAAACCCGTTGATATTTCTCAACCGGGAATTGAGCTGGCTTGAGTTCAACGATCGGGTGCTGCGCGAAGGGGCCTCAAGCGATTTGCCCCTGCTTGAACGGCTGAAGTTTCTCGCCATCACCAGCTCGAACTTGGACGAGGCGTTCATGATTCGTGCGGCCGGGCTTTCGCAGCAGCGGGTCGCCGGGGTTCGGTCTCGTGACCCCAGCGGGATGACCCCTTCGCAACAGCTGAGCGCCTTTCTGAAACGGGCCCATCGGATGATGGACGAGCAGGCCGAGGCGATCTCCGAGGTGACCGACGAGCTTGCGAAAAAAGGAATCCGTATCCTCGGCCCGACTGACTGGTCCGAGGCCCAGCGTCAGTATCTTCGCAATTTTTTTCAAAGAGAAATTTTGCCGGTTCTCACGCCCCTGGCAGTCGAAGAACTCGATTCGTGTCCGTTGCTGCCCGGTTTGCAGCTTTATGTCGGAGCGGTGATCGAAACGATTGCGGAGGCCGAGGCGGAAGCCCATCCCAGCGAGACGAGCGAAACGTCGCAGGGAGACCGGATTGTCGTTGTGCCGGTTCCGAATAGTTTTTCTCGTTTTGTCCCGTTGCACGCGGTCGAACGGCTCGAATTCTGTCGGTTGGAAGATATTATCGCCGCGAACCTCGACCAGCTTTTCCCCGGCTGTCGCAAAAAATCGACCGATACCTTTCGAATCACGCGCGACGCCGATGTGTCGATCGACGATGACGAGGCGGGCGATCTCCTGCAAACGGTCGAAGAGGCCGTGCTCGATCGACGACGACGCGGCGCGGTTCGTCTTGAAATTACGACTCGTCCGAGCACGCGTTTGAAACGGTGGCTGAGCCAGTTTCTTGAAATTCGACCCGAGTCGATTTTCGAAATCGACGGGATGTTGGACGCGACCAGCTTTTGGGAGATTGTCGGCCTGTCGGGGTTTGACCACCTTCGCGATGCCGATTGGCCGCCGCAGCCGCCCCGCGATCTGATCGGAGTGGAGGATATCTGGCAGACTCTTCAGGACCGCGATGTTTTGCTCTTTCATCCGTATGAAAGCTTTGACCCGGTTGTCCAATTTTTGGAAGAGGCGGCCGACGATCCGGAAGTTTTGAGTATCAAGCAGACCCTTTACCGAACCAGTGGCGATTCGCCGATCGTCAAGGCCTTGGAACGGGCCAGTCGCAACGGCAAGGAGGTGACCGTCCTGGTCGAACTGAAGGCCCGGTTCGACGAGGCGCAAAATGTCCAGTGGGCCCGACGGCTCGAAGACGCCGGGTGCCATGTCATTTACGGGATCGCCGGACTGAAGACCCATGCGAAGGCCCTGTTGGTGGTCCGTCGCGAGCCGCGCGGCATTCGTCGCTACGTCCATCTTGCCACGGGGAACTACAACGACAAAACGGCCCGAATTTACAGTGATATCGGACTGCTTTCGAGCGATCGGGACTTGGCCTCCGACATCGCGGCCTTTTTCAACCTTTTGACCGGCTACAGCGAAATCGTCGGCTGGTCGAAGTTGGCCGTGGCGCCGAACAATCTGCGGGGGCGACTTTTGGAGCTGATCGATCGTGAAATCAGCTTGGCCACGCCGGAAGAGCCGGGACGGATCATGGCGAAGATGAACTCGCTCGAGGACCCGGCGATTTGCGAGGCACTGGCCCGGGCGTCGCAAAACCATGTTGAGGTCCTTTTGAACGTGCGGGGGATTTGCTGTCTGAGGCCGGGCGTCAAGGGTCAAACCACGGGGATCAAAATTTACGCGTTCGTCGATCGATTTCTTGAGCACGCGCGGATCTTCTTCTTCCAAAACGCCGGCCGACCGGAGGTCTATTTGAGTAGCGCTGACTGGATGAAACGCAATCTGAGTCGACGTCTCGAACTGATGTTCCCCGTTGCCGCTCCGAAGTTGAAGCGGCGACTGACCGAGTACTTGAAGACCTGTTTTTCCGACAACGTGAAGTTGTATCGATTGAACTCCGACGGGACCTACGATCGAGTCGAGCGGACCGGAAGAAAGCTTCGGGCTCAAGAGGTTTTTTATAAAAAGGCGGTCGCCGCGGCCCGGACGGCCCAAACGGTCCAGCCGGACTTTCGACCGCTCAAACGGCCTCAAGAGGAATCGTAGGCCGGTGAGGATCAGAAAGGGAAAAATAGACGAAGTGGACTTTGGCCTTTTGCTGCAGAAAAATCGAAGCTACCGGCGATTCGATCAAGATCAACCGATCGATCGGGCGACGCTGGTTGAACTGGTTGAGTTGACCCGACGCTGTCCGTCGGCGGCCAACCGGCAACCGTTGAAGTACGCGGTCGTCTGCTCGCCAGAATCAAACCGGCGTTTGTTTCCGTGTTTGAGTTGGGCCGGCGCGCTGACCGACTGGGACGGCCCGGCCGAAGGGGAACGCCCGACCGGCTATATTGTGATTCTGCACGATCAGACCATCTGCAAGGATCCGAGTTTCGATCCGGGGATCGCAGCGCAGTCGATCCTTTTGGCGGCGGTCGAGCGGGGACTGGGCGGTTGCATGTTCGGCTCGATCGATCGAGAGCGTTTGCGCGACGAGTTTTCCATCCCGAATCAAGACGCGATTCCGCTTGTTGTTGCGTTGGGTGTTCCGGCCGAAACGGTCAAACTGGAGACGACCCTCGATCCGGCGTCGATCGACTATTGGCGCGACGCCGAGGGGGTTCATCATGTGCCGAAGCGTCCCTTGAGTGAAATTTTGATTCAATGGTAGGGGAGAAAGAGACGAGTTATGGTCGCCTCGATTGAATTTATTGAGCAGATTATCGAGACCTACGTCAAAGCGGCCGATGCCAATCGGACGACGCCTGGGCGTCGTTGCACCGTGGTCGAGCTTGATGCGGAGTTGGCCGACGAGGTGATGATTACCGGCGACCTGCACGGTAACCGACGTAATTTTAATCTGATCCGACGCCTCGCCAACCTTGAAAAACATCCACGCCGTCATCTGATTCTTCAAGAGGTCTGTCATGGCGGCCCGACCTATCCGCAAAACGGCGGCTGCATGTCGCACTACTTGTTGGAACAGGTTGCCAAGCTCAAGGTCCAGTTTCCCGGGCAGGTTCATTTTCTGATGAGCAACCACGAACTGGCCGAGATGACCGAGTACCCGATCCAAAAGAATCGGCAGATGCTCAACCTCCTTTTTCGGCTTGGGCTGCAGCAGATGTACGGCATCGCGACCGACAAGGTCCGGGAATCTTTTCTTCCGTTTATTCAAACGTGTCCGTTGGCCGTTCGTTTGCCCAGCGGAATTTTTATCTCCCACAGTATTCCCGAAAACGCGGCCGCCGGCGGTTTCGATAAATCGATTTTTTCGCGAGAGCCCGACTCGTTGGAATTTCATAAGCAGTCGAGTATTTTTAAACTGCTTTGGGGGAGAAACTACACGCCCGAAAACGCGCAGGCGTTTGCCGAGATGGTCGACGCCAAGATCTTGATCAACGGTCACGAGCCGTGCCCCGAGGAGGGTTACGCGGTGATGAACAAGCACCAGATTATCTTGGATTGCTGTAGTGTCAAGGCGACCTTCGCGCTGATCCCGGTCCGGGAAGGGCTTTCTTTGAAAAACGTGCTTTCCCGCATCCGGCGGCTGCCGACCTCGTAGGTCCCTTCTTCCCAATGACTTACTGCAACGATTGGAGCTTTCCCCAAGCCGGTGTGACGCTATTGTGGCTGGAAAACGCCCTAACGTCCGGTTATAATGAAGTTCTCGAAGGCTTCCCCACCGGCGGTTTCTCCTTTTCTCGGGCATGAAACATGGGTTTGCTTTTTAAGCTATACTTGGACAGTAACCTAGAGAAAGTGATTTCGCGTTTTGGCGAGTCCGAATCGCCGTCTTTTCGCTTTTTTTCAACGACGCTCGACGAACCGATGAGTTAGGCACCCTGTGATACGCACCAACGTTCGTGGAATCTTTATTTGCTTCGCCGCAGCCGGTCTTTGCGGTTTGCTTTCTCTTGCGCCGACTTGGGCCAAGGAGTACAAACCGGTTGGCTCGGTCCCCACCAGACCGTATCGGACGTTGGAATCGCCCGAAGCGTACCGCGTCGATGCGGCTTTGAACGAGGCGATCGGGGCAATTCGGCTCGAGGAGATTCGCGAGGACGTGGAATTTTTGGCCGACGACGCGATGGTCGGCCGGGAAGCGGGGAGCAAAGAGGGAAAACGGACCGCCCGCTTTTTGATGAAACAATGTGTCGAGCTGGGACTTCAACCGGCTGGGGAAAACGGGACCTTTGTCCAAACTTTTGCCAACGGACGATACCAAAACGTTTTGGCCCTGGTCGAAGGCTCCGACCCGACGGCACGAGATGAACTGATTATGGTTTGTGCCCATTACGACCATCTGGGACTCGGCACGAAAGCCAACAGTCGCGGGCCACTCGGTCAAATCCACAACGGGGCCGACGACAACGCCAGCGGGACGGCGGCCGTTCTGGCGATCGCCGAGGCGTTGACGACGCTCGACTCGAAGCCGAAACGTTCCATTCTTTTCGCCTTTTGGGACGCCGAAGAAAAGGGGATGCTCGGCTCTCGTCACTGGGCGGCCCACCCGACCGAAGCGGACCGTTCGATTGTCGCCGTCTTGAACCTTGACATGGTTGGACGACTTCGGAACCATCGGCTGATGGTCTTCGGCGCTCGAACCGGTTACGGGCTGCGTCATCTGGTTGCTATGGAAAACGCCTCGGTCGGCTTGCAGTTGGACTATTCCTGGACCCTGGAAGACCACGCCGACCACTTTTCGTTTTTCCGACATCGGGTCCCCGTGCTCATGTTCAATACCGGGCTCCACGACCAATTCCACACCCCGTACGACGATACCGAGTGGATCAATTTTGCCGGTCTCAAACGGGTGACCGACCTGGCTTTTCGCACCGCCGTCCGCCTTGCCGACCGACCAAACCGAATCGTTTTTCGAGAAAAGGCCGGGCAAGAAAACGATCTGCTTCGGCCGCGTTACGCGAAGAAACGCTTTGCCTATGACGGGCCGCCGCTGCGGGTGGGGATCTTTTGGGATACGGACGAGGCCGATCCGCACACGATCGTTTTGCGCCATGTCACGCCAAAGTCGCCCGCCGCGCGAGCCGGATTGAAACCGGGCGATCGCCTCTTTCGTGTCGACGGCAAAACGTTCGAGAACGAGGACCAATTCGACGCGATCCTCTCCCAGCCGACCGAGAAGGTTCGCATCGAGGCCGAACGAGACGGGAAGCCGTTTACGACGATTTTGCAATTTCGACCGGTATTGGAAAAAACCGTTGGCATGAACTAGGCGGCCTTGATCTTACCCCTTGACGACACCGATCGGCCGCAGTCGGGCGACTCGGTTGGCCAAACCGGCCCGCTCGACCACTTCGACGACCCGTCCGACATCCTTGTACGCGTCGGGTTGCTCTTCGGCCAGCCCCTTCCAACTTCGACAACGGGCGATCACGCCGACCTCGGCCAACTCCTGATCGATCCGGCGCCCCTTTGCCCGTCGAATTGACTCGGTTCGGCTCATCACCCGTCCGGCGCCGTGACAGCACGAGCCGAATGCCCGTTCCATACTGCCGGGTTGACCGACTAAAATCCAACTGGCTCGGCCCATGTCGCCCGGGATGATGACCGGTTGGCCAATCTGGCGGTAGCGGGAAGGGACCTCGCGATGTCCGGGCGGAAACGCGCGGGTGGCCCCTTTGCGATGGACGCAAACCGTTTTTTCCACGCCGTCGACCACGTGCCGTTCCAACTTCGCGATGTTATGCGCCACGTCGTAGACCAACCCCAGCCCGAGCGATTCCCACGGTTTTCCGGCCCACCCGCTCATCGTTTCGCGGACCTGCCAAGCCAACAATTGCCGGTTGGCCCAGGCGTAGTTGGCCGCCGCGCGCATGCTGCCGAGGTAACGCTCTCCCTCGGGACTGTCGATCGGCGCGCAGGCCAATTGACGATCGGGCAACGAGATGCCGTATTTTTGCGGCGCGTTGCGAAAGTATTTCAAGGCGTCGTCGCAGACCTGATATCCCAGCCCGCGCGAACCGGAATGGATCATTACGCAAATCTGGTCGAGATGAATCCCCATCGCGTCGGCGGCCGTCTGGTCCCAGATCTCCTCGACCCGTTGGATTTCCAGAAAATGGTTTCCCGCGCCCAAAGTGCCGCACTGCTTCTCGCCACGAGTTTTCGCCCGTGGGGAAACCTCACTGGGATCGGCGTCCGCGATCGCACCGCCCGCCTCGCAGTAATCCACATCGCCGTCGGTCGCCCAACCTTGTCTTTTGAGAAAGCGAACCCCTTCGGCCAAAAGATGGTCGAGATCCCGTCCGGCAAACCGATAGGGGCCCTTGCTGCCGACGCCCGAAGGGACATTTCGGTGCAAGAGATTCATCAACCGATCTAACCCGCTGCGGACGTCGTCGTAGGTCAACTTGGAGCGGAGGATTCGGACGCCGCAGTTGATGTCATAGCCCACCCCGCCGGGCGAAATGACGCCCCCTTCTTCCGGATCGGTTGCCGCGACACCGCCGATCGGGAACCCGTATCCCCAATGAATGTCGGGCATCGCCAAGCTGGCCGTTTGAATCCCCGGCAGCGTGGCCACATTGGCAACCTGTTTAAGCGCTTGATCCGCTCTGGCCTGTTCCATGAGGACCTCGTCGGCAAAGATCAAGCCGTCGACTCGCATCCGCGAATCGTAGCTCCGCGGTATCCGCCAAGTCACCTCGTCCACCCGTTGAAGTGCAACAAACGATTCCCTTTCGCCCATCCTCGACTCCTCCCCCTCGATGATCGACCTTTCCGCCCGCTTCTATGGAAAAAACATTCGCCCTGTTGGCAAACCCGCCGCGGTAATAAGTGGCCGCAAGTTTCGCCAAGAAAGCGATTCTTTCAAAACGCCATATGAGAGTGAAGCACACCCTGTTTTCAACTGGCTGCGAGACAATCGCTTTACCCGAACCGTTTGGGAAAAACGTCGCGACTACCCAAAAGTACCGTTTCTTTTTTCAAGATCGGTCGAATCGTGAAAAGAATAAGGGAATCTCAAGGGGATTTTCCGAGTCTCCCCTCCCGTAAAGGGCCTAACCTCACCCCGTTTCAGTTGAAAATGAGGGAGAAATGGCGCAGAAAGCGGTCTCAGAAGGAGTCCGTAAAAGAGACCCAGAAAGGGGGCCCAGAAAGGAGCTGAGAAAAAAGGGGGCCCAGCAAAGCCAATCCCCCCGGGTATTCGACCATTTCGAAGAAAAAGCCGACCACTTAGGCCACGGCCGCCCGTTTGCGAAAATTCCAAATGGCCATGCCAAAAAACAGGGTGATCAGAAGCAGCCAACTCGACGGTTCAGGAACCGACCCGTTTGTCTCATGGCCGTACTGCCAGTTGTCCATCAAGTAGGCGAAATCACTGGCATCGACAAAACCGTCCTCGTTGAAATCCCCGTGGCCCCAAAGATAGTCACTGTCTTGTTGCCAATAGTCCATAAGCAAGGCGAAGTCCTGCGCGTCAACAAAGCCGTCGAAGTTCGCGTCACCGGGAATCGGAGTGATGATATCGAGGATTTGGTCTTGATAGAAGGAAAGGTCCGATAGATAACTCGAGTTGCCGTAAAGCACGGTTTGGCAAGGTTGGTCTGGGAACGGGGCTGTTGCCGCGTGAATAATGCCACAGAGTTCCCACTGGTCTCCGTTCTTGTAAAAAACGCCTCCCCCCGAATCGCCGGCTACCACCTGCGCCTCGGAATCGGTTTCGCCATAAGACGTGAAGCTGGTCTTGTAGGCCATCGTTTGCGTGCTTCCGAGAGTTAAGATGCAGTTGTCCGCAGAGGTTCTGTTGTCGTTGTCATCGACCATTTGAAGAACATTGGTTCCCCACCGCATCGTACGGCCGCCTTCTAAATAATATCCGCGATAATAGTACGGGACATTAGTCTCAATCCACGTGCCTCCAGCCGGGTTATCCTTCCAATAAGTCATCTCCGGTGCCCGATTGTACCCGTGACCGACCATGGTTATTTCTTCCCCATGGGAGACGGTTTGGGAAGAAATGTTTACACTACGAAGTCCAGGATCCTCGGTAAGCTTGAAAAGTTTCAAATCGGTATAATCAGCGTCAAAGCCCAAGCTGGGATCGTTCGTTAGGCGAACTTCGCTTTCCGGGAGATAGTCGTAATAGGTGCCGTTGAAATTAACCTTATTGGTGCCAACGTGGCTAGCGGTCATGACCCAGCCGTAGCCCAAATAGACGGCGCTGCAATTACTACAGACGCCGACGTTGCCGAAACCGAAATCATCGGCGGGGGCTGTGGTGTTTTGGCTTCCCGTTCCTGTGCCAACAACGACGGCCTCGGCGGTTTCTGGCCCGAAAAGGATTCCGAATCCAGCGAAGAGAAGGACGAAAGACAATAAAACCGTCCGGGTTGTTAATCGAGTGGTTTTCATTCCAAGCCGCCATTTTCGGAAAGGGAAATAATACTATCACCGCCGCAACGGAATAGAATCCGACAATCCTATTAGAATCTTAAATGAAAATAAAATCAACAATTTGTTTCTATCTTTCAAAAATCAAACGGTTTAGAAGCTCTTGGGGAGTGGGTGTGAGTACCCCAGAAAGGTGGTTTGGTAGGTGGTTGAGTGGGGGGGCATATTGAGATAATGCTAAAGTAACCCTCAATTCAGGGGGGGCTTTATCCCCTTTCGTCCGGAAACCAGGGGGGTAAGACGTTATTGCTGCCGCTCGGCCTTTTTTAGCAGATCTTCCCAAAACGATCGGGCTTTTTGATAGGCCGCAAGGGCCTTTGCTTGCCCCGGAGAGGTTGGCAATTCGCGGAAATGTTCCAACCGTTTGTCGACCCAATCGAGAAAGAATTGGACGCTCTGGCGACTGATACGAGGCCGATAGTCAAATTCCACGTAATAGGGTCCGGTCATGGCGAATCGATAGGTTTTTTCGAGATCGGTCACCGCGCGCAGTAGAAACCAGCCGCTTCGCTCGAAACGGATTTTCGGGAGCTTTCCGGTCTTCGCGTAGTCGGCAAACCGGATCGTCTGTTCGATTTCTCCGTTTTTGATGATTTCCAAATAGCTGATCGGTTGTCGGGTCGAAAAGGTCAGGCCGATTTCCAATTCGACCGGTTCTTTCCCTTCGGCGCGGAAGAGGGCTCCCGGCGGTTGGCCTTCGACCGACGGACGAAGTAGCGGTCCGTTGGTGATCGTCACCCGTCCGGCCCGAAAGGCGTTCCACCAAGCGTCATAGTTGAAATCGCCCTCGACGAAGACGTACATCCGGTTGTAGCCGAGTGGATTTGGTCCGATTCCCGAACCGCTCCCGGCCGACGGCGGGATACGTAAGCCGCAATTGAGCAGGTGAAAGTAGATCTGTTGGTTCCAGTGGATACGGCCGAAGGGAGGCGGGAAGAACTTTCGATCGAACGGCTTCCGTTCTTTTTTGTTTTTGAAAAGACGATCCCGACCGATCTGTTCGCCTGCCAGACGGATCGAATCGATTTGGCCCTCGGCGATCAACAACGGGAGATCGGCCACCGACGCGTCGACCGCTTCGATATGGGTCTGAGGCGTCTCGTTCGCTTTGCCAACGATTTCAAGCGGAAAAAAAACCGCGTTGGTTTGGGGAGGCGTTCGTTTCAGCGGCGCGGTCAAACCGTGATAAGCCAGCTCGGTGCCGGGCCAGAAGTGCAACCCGCTGGCGAGGCTGTAATAGTAATTTTTGTGAAAACAAACCGGCTCCGGCGCAAACTCGCCTGTGGGGCAAAGGCCGCCGGTTTTTTTGCCGGTAATGGTTTTCTTTTCCCACTTCGGGTTGTTGGTCGAGGTCAACACGGTCGCCACGTGGAGGTCTTCGGCCAACATCAATCGTTCGATTTGATCGACCGGGCGCAGCACTCCCAGATCGCCCGACCACCAACCTTCTTTTGCCATGTCGACGAACCGTTTCAGCTCGACCGTCTTCGAATCGTCGGCAAACGTCTCGATCCGAAAGTGGCCCGACGTGATCGGATATTCCGGTCCGCGCTGGATTTCGAACTGATAATTGCCGTTGGGCAGATCCAGCGTGACTTGGCCGGGGCAGACGAAATGGTCTTCGAAAAACGGCAGCCCTTTGACTTTTTGGTGAACCCGCTTTTCTTTTCGAGGGGTCGGGATGACTCGTTCGAGATGGATTCGGCACGGCATCGGCTGACCGGTCTGGGCATCGACGGTTTTCAAAACCAGCGTCCCTCCCCGTTTTGCCACGGCTTGGTTGGCACCGAGTCCGCAGAGGAGAACCAACGCGCAGGGCCC
This sequence comes from Thermoguttaceae bacterium, assembly GCA_963674475.2. Classification (GTDB taxonomy): domain Bacteria; phylum Planctomycetota; class Planctomycetia; order Pirellulales; family Thermoguttaceae; genus CAXXFQ01. The sequence continues at coordinate 354,412 of CAXXFQ010000017.1, forward strand.
GCTTAAGAAGACCAATCGCCACATTTGATACCACCGTTTTATTCGCGTTATTTCTTCTTGATTCTATCGTCCTGAAGGGAGCACCCTTGCGAGTTTTCCTGCCCCTTGTTGTTGTTCGGGAAGGACAATATTCAAGAATAGCCCCCCCTGAGGGCGAAAAGGGGGTATTTCTCGAGCGACTTTCCTCAACTTGACTTGATTCCTTGGCTCCCAGGCCCCAAAATACCTTGGACTCGGCTTGAATGGACGGTATGATTTTTTGTCGGGCCCGGGGTGCTTGCGAAGTTCCGGTGGTGCCATTGTTTTCGAAGCGATGGCCATTGGCCTTTTGCACTCCATGATTTTCCCTAATCCTTTGGATCGAAATACGGACCAAAATGTCGGAAGACTATTATCAAATATTAGGCGTCTCACGCAGCGCGTCGCAGTCGGAAATCCAAACGGCCTACCGCGATATGGCTCGGAAACACCATCCGGACAAGAATCCGGACGACAAGGAGGCGACTCGGAAGTTTCAGCAGATCCAAAACGCCTACGATGTCTTGAGCGACCAGAAAAAGCGAGAGCTATACGATCGATATGGCAGTTCGTTCGAGTCGGTCGGCGCGGGCGGTCCCGGCGGCGGCCAGGCTGGATGGGAGAATTTTCATTCGGCCGGACCGGGCGGCGGCGGTTATCAAGGGGCCGAAGGGGCCGATTTTAGCCAGTTTTTTAGCGACCGTTTCGGGGCCGAAATGGGCGGCGGTGGCCCAGCGGGAGGCGCCGGAGGCGGGTTTTCCGATTTCTTTTCCCAGTTCAGACAGGCCAACCGAGGCGCACAAAAACGGGGGGCCGGCGGCAGACGACGTACTCGCAAAGGGGCCGATCTCGAGCATGAAATCGAGATTCCCTTTGCCACAGCCGTTCTCGGCGGCAAGGTTCAGATTACCGTCCAGCGCGAACCGGGCAAGACCGAAACGATCACGGTCAATATTCCCGCAGGGGTCGAGGACGGCAAGAAGATCCGTCTTCGCGGCCAAGGGGAACCGGCTCCACGTGGGGGAACGCCGGGCGATATTTTGTTGAAGGTTCACGTCGCGTCGCACCCTCATTTTACCCGACGCGGAAAAAATCTCTATCTGACCCTTCCCGTGACCCTCGCCGAAGCGGTTCTTGGCGCGACGGTCGATGTTCCGACGCCCAAGGGAACGGTCGGCCTCCATGTTCCCCCGGCAACTTCCGGCGGGACCAAGCTTCGTGTCAAAGGGCATGGCGTCGCTTCGGCCAAGGGAGAGCCGGGCGATCTGATCGTCGAGGTCCGGATCGTCGTTCCCAAAGCGTGGGACGAGGAGAGCCGAGCGATGTTCGAAAAACTGGCCGAACGTCAGACGACCGAAAACCCCCGCACGAAAATCGCCTGGTAACGCCATGAACCACACCTCGGACCACGGCGATCAATCGGAGTCGGACGCGCCCAAACCGGATCAACGGTTTTTGCGTCAGTATCGTGTGGTGCTGCGCAACGACTTCAAGCGGATGTATGAGAACAAAACGGTCGTCTCCGATTCCGAGCTGGTTGTTTTCGCCCACCCCAACGGTCTGGATCATCCGCGTGTTGGATTAGTCGTTTCCAAAAAGGTCGGGAACGCTCCCTTTCGAAACCGATGGAAGCGGCTGATCCGCGAGTCGTTCCGTTTGAATCGGCCCGACTTGCCCATCGGGTTCGATTTTCTGGTCCATCCGCGACGCGGCGCTTCGCCCGATTTGAAGCGGATTTCGCGATCGTTGGTTTCGCTCTCGTGGCGAGGGGTAAGGCGGTGGAAGCAAAACGAGAAGAAGAAAAAAGGAAAATAGAAAAACAAAGAAAGAGGGATTGCGAAGCAATCCCAGTCCAAAAAGTTTTTGGGGGAGAGTTTGAGAGGGGACAATTTTCAAAATGTCCCCTCTCATTTTTATAAAAACAGGCGGAGGCGAAGCCGGAGCTCCTTTTTTTCGCTCCTTTTCCATCCCCACGGATCCCCAAATTGGATCGGCAATTATATAATAAAAACCTTTATCTATGAACCATAATTAAGACTCCAACGAGAGCATGAGTAATGGGCAGAGCATTTGAAAATGTAAAAGGAACTTACGACTACGTTCCAGAAAAACAGATCGTTCGAGAAAACATCAAGAGCACTCTTCGGAGCACATTCATTAAATACGGGTTCGCTCCGGTGGAGACCCCGATTATATGTATGTACGATCTGTTGTCTTCGAAATATTCCGAGGGCGCGGATATTTTGGATGAAATGTACACGCTGAGCGACCGGGGAGAGAGAAGCCTGGGGCTGAGATATGACCTGACGATTACTTTATCGAAACTAATCAGTTCCAATGGAAACACCCCTTTGCCATTCAAACGGTATGAGATCGGAAAGGTATTTCGCGACGGACCGGTGAAGCTTGGAAGAAATCGCGAGTTTACCCAGTGTGATGTCGATGTCGTGGGCGTAAAGAGCCTTTTGGTGGAAGCGGAATACATGACGATGACCGAGGAGGCATATCAGAAGCTTGGTCTGGACATCGAGATAGAATTTAACAATCGAAAACTGTTAAGCGGTATTCTGAAGTGCGTGTTTGGTGAAATTTCTGCTGAAGACGCCAGCAAATATATTATCCTGATAGATAAATTTGCCAAAATGGAAGAGACTGAACTTCTGGAGGAATTCTTTAGAATTGGGGTCAGTGCTGAAAAGTTCGCCGAGCTTTATGCCCTGTTGAATTCTGATTATGAAACCTTGCTTACCAAACTTTCGCGGTACGAAGCGAATGCCTTGCTTGAAGAAGGGCTGAAGGAAATCACCGAGCTTTACGGTTATCTGTCCGATATGGAAACGGTCAACCGTATGAAATTCGCTCCCTATTTGGCCAGAGGGATCGATATTTACACGGGAACGGTCTGGGAGGTATTTCTCAAAGAGCGTGTTGTGTCCGATCTGGATTTTAACATGAGCCTTGGTGGTGGTGGACGATATGATCAGATTATTACCGACTTCATTAATAACGGCAAGGAATATCCTGCCGTCGGAATGTCTTTCGGACTCGATGTTATTTATGAAATACTGAATTTGAAAGACACCGATAACGAAAGTTCGATTGTCGATTTGTTCGTTATTCCTCTCGGTACCACGGTCGATTCATTCCGTTTCGCATCGGAACTACGGCGACTTGGTCTCAGAGTCGAGATCGAGAAGAACGAAAAAAGAGTCAAAAAGAGCTTGAACTACGCCAATCAAGCTCGGATTCCATTCGTCGTCGTTATTGGAGAAAACGAACTCGACACGCAAACCGTTTTTATTAAAAAAATGATTTCCGGTGAAAACATCGAGTTCAAAATGGGAGCGCATCAAGAGATTTACGACTATATCCAGAAGAATATTCAGTGAGAATGCGCAAAGGGGCGCTTCATTGCGTTTAACGTGGAATGATAGTGGTTTCGCTTTTAAATGCGTCAAGAAAAAGAAGGAGCGACGGCCGGAGACCATCGCCAGTGTTTTTTAAATGAGGGGGAAACATTTTGAAAATTGTTTCCCCTCATGCTCCCCTTCAAAAACTTTTTTCTTGGTGTTTCCGCACCGATATTATTTGCCCGCTCCCGTTGGTCGCTAGTATCGATATCAGCGACCAACGGGAGCGGGTTGGTACAGCGGCGTGGTAACGCCGGTCTGGCAGCGGACCCTGGCCGCTAGCCCTTGCGTTGTTGATTTCGAATCGAAATCAACTCCTTCATCACTCGATCAAGCTTTCCGCTATAATCCGTCGTCCCGAACGCGTCATGCAACTCATGGTACAACCGATACAACTCGGCATATACCTTTGCCGCCGCTTTGTTCGGACGATAGACGGTCGACTTGACCCCGGTCATCTTCCTCTGGGCCTGAGCCACACTCTTGTACGCCCCGCCAACCACCGAGGCGAAAATGGCTGAACCCAACGCGCACGTTTGTGACGAGCGGCTGACCTTCATTGGCCGGTTGCAGACGTCGGCATAGATCTGCATGACAAACGGGCTCTTCTCGGCGATCCCGCCACAGTTGATCACTTCCTTGACCTCAACGCCATATTCCTCGAGCCGGTTGATGATTGTCAACGCTCCGAAAGCGGTCGCCTCGACCAACGCTCGGTACACCTCCGGCGCTGTCGTATGAAGCGTCTGGCCGACGAGCAGTCCGGTCAGAAGGGGATCGACCAAGACGGTCCGGTTGCCGTTGTTCCAGTCGAGGGCCAAAAGGCCGCTTTCGCCGGGCAGCAGTTTTTCGGCCGCGCGTGTCAGGTTGACGTGCGGGTCCCCCTTGGCGGTGAACTCGGCCGGGGTCAGCCGTTTGACGAACCAATTGAAGATATCGCCGACCGCCGATTGGCCCGCTTCCAGACCGTAAAGACCCGGGACGATCGACTCGGGCACGATCCCGCAAAGCCCCGGGATATCGGGCAGCGAGTCGTCCATCGGCGCGACCATCATGTCGCAGGTGCTTGTCCCGATGATCTTGACCACGGTCCCCGGCTTGATCCCCGCGCCGACGGCACCCATGTGCGCGTCGAGCGCCCCGACCGCCACCGGAATCCCGGCCGGAAGCCCGACTCTCTTGGCCACGTCGGCGGTCAATTCGCCCGCTTTTTCCGAGGAGTTTTTCGTCTCGGCGGCGAAATGCTGACGGACCTTGACCAGCTCGGGGTCGAGCCGTTTCAGGAAAGCGGGCCTAGGCAGCCCGCCCCAGTCGCGGTGGTACATCGCCTTGTGACCGGCACCGCAGATGCCGCGGGCCATCGTGTCCGGATCGGTGTTGCCGGTGATCAACGCCGGGATAAAGTCAGCCAACTCGACCCAGGCGTAGGCGGCGTCGAATACCTTCGGCGCGGTTCGGCGACAGTGGAGGATCTTCGACCAGAACCATTCGCTTGAATACGTCCCGCCGCATTTGGTCAGATAGCCGTCTTTGGTTCGGGCCGCTTTTTTGGTGATTTCGGCTGCCTCTTCGACCGAGGTGTGATCTTTCCAAAGCCAAGCCATCGCCGCGAGGTTCTTTTGAAAACGCTTTTGCAACGCCAGCGGCATTCCGTCGCGGTCGACCGGCATCGGGGTGGAACCGGTCGTGTCGACGCCAATGCCGACGACCTGCTCGACGTCGAAACCCGGTTTTCGTTTGGCCGCACGGATCGCTCGGCTGACCGATTGATAGAAACCGTCGATATAGTCGGCCGGGTTCTGACGGGCCAGGTTCGGGTCTTTTCGATCGAGCAAGATGCCGTGCTCGCCGCTGGGATAATCGTAGACGCTCGCGGCCCACTCCGAGCCGTCGGCAATATCGACCACCACGGCTCGTACACTATTGGTTCCGTAATCGACGCCGAGGGCAAACCGTCGAGCCGCCGTCTTTCGCTTTTGGTCCTTCACCCGTTTTTCCTCCTCATAAGCCGATGGCGTAAAAAAATATTTTTTCGAAAAAAGTCTGGTCTAAAAAAATTCGGCCGATTGGCGCGGCCGTCGACCGGAATGAATGAGAGTGTAGGATACCCGCAAGAATCGGATGAAATCAAGGGTTTTTCGAACGATTTCCCCACCTGACGCAAAATTGACCGGCGACGGGAAGGCGGCTTTTTGCAAGCGACTGTCCTTCTTCGATCAAGGCGTTTCGTCGATCGCGTTGGATCTGAATTTTCTATCCCAGTAGAGAAGCAACAGGGCAATGCTTCCCGAAAGAAGGAGGAATCCGCTCAAAATGGTGAACAGCAGCGACTCACTTTCGATATAGCCCGCCAGCCGGGAGCCGAACGCGCCGATCGAGAAACCGCAGGTGAAGCTGAGCCCGTAGCCCAGGCCCCAACGTTCACGAGGTACATACTTCGCGATCAGACTGTTGTAGATCGGCTGGTGCATGAAAAACATCAGCGCGAAGGCGGCCGCCGCCCAGATTCGCGCGTTGCCCGAAGCCACTCCCATCCAGAAGACAAACGGCGCAGCGCCGGCAAACGAGACGGCCAAGAACCATTCCAAGTTTTTCGGCCGCGCAAGCCAGCCGCCGGCAAATTGGCCCGCGATCCCGACGAACAGGACCAGACTCGTCAGAAAAACACGCATCGATTCCCGCGGGACTGTTCCGATTACCAAATCGGCCTGGTCCAGATACCGGGGCAAAAAGGTCAAAACGGCCGCGTAGACGATCCCCGCCGACGAGGTTGACACGGTCAGAAACGCGAAACTCCGCCAGGTCGAATGCGCGTCGTGTTGCGAAACTTTTTCCAACTTCGACACGGAGGGGGCACCGTTTTGCGAGTTGATTCTGGCTTGTCTCCACCAAACCAGACCAAGTACGGAGGCCAATAAGACGCCCAATGCCGAAAGGACGACATAGTAGATCCGCCAACTGGGCGTGAAGAAAAAAACGGTTCCTGCCAGAAGCGGACCACCTCCGATTCCCAACGCGCCGACGATGCCGTGGAAACCCATCGCGCGGGCCCGGTTTTCCTCGTTCGTGATCGAGGAGATCAACCCGACCCCGGCCGGGTGATAGATCGCCGCAAAGGTGCCCAAGGTGAACATCCAGGCGGAAAATGAGGTCGTGCTCCCGGCCAGCGACGCTCCGAAGGCGGCTAACGCACCGCCGAATAGAAAAACCATCAACAGTCGCTTCGCGCCGAAACGATCGGAAAGCCAACCGGCTAAAAAGGCGAAAAGTCCAAGTGGGATGCGCAAATCGGTGCCGATGGCTCCGGCGACCGCTTTTCCCACGTCAAATTGTCGACAGATCAGTTGCTCGACGTTGCCGTAGGAAAGTTCGAAAATGTGACATAAGGCGTGGGCGCACGAGATGAGCAGAACCAGCCGAAGTACCGCACCGGTCATTCCTTATGAGTCCGTTCTGCCAGTTTTGCGAGAAGTTCCTGAGCCGCGCCCGATTCAATTGCTTCGGTCGCTTTGCCGACACATGGTCCGATCGACGGATCGACCCCCGCTGTCCAAAGAGCGGCCGCCGTGTTGGCAATGACGATGTCGGCCGAGGGGCCCGGCTTTCCGGCCAAAACGTCCCGGATTCGCCAAGCGCTTTGTTCCGCGTTTTCCACTTGAAGTTTTTCCAGCGGGATTTCATCCATTCCGAAATCTTCCGGATTCCATTCGAACGAACGGCTGTTTTCCCCTTCGATTTCGATGACCTGCGTCGCGCCGCCTAGCGAAACTTCGTCGAGCCCGTTGGCCCCATGGACCACGACCGCCCGCTCAATTCCCAATTTCTGAAGCACCTCGGCCATCACCGGAAGCATTTCCGCTTTCGCGACGCCAAGAACCTGTTTTTGGACACTGGCCGGATTGGCCAGAGGGCCTAGGAGATTGAAAATCGTTGGTGTGCCCAACTTGCGTCGGATGGGCATGACGTGCTGCATCGCTTTGTGCAATAGCGGCGCGAAGCAGAAGCAGATCCCCAGTTCGTCGAGGCAGGCCTCTACCACCGGGACCTCTGCCCGAATATTGACACCAAGTTCCAAAAGCACTTCGGCCGAACCACTTTTGCTGGTGGCCGCGACGCTTCCGTGTTTGGCAACCGGCACGCCGGCCGCCGCCGTGACAATCGAGGCTGCCGTGCTAATGTTGAACGTTTTGGAACCATCCCCCCCCGTTCCGACAATGTCTATCAGATCGGTTCGATTCGAAACGATCCGGGTCATATGATCCCTCAGGGCCTGGGCGGCACCGGCAATTTCGTCCGCGGTTTCGCCTTTATTGTGCAGCGAAACCAAAAGACGAGCAATCTGATCCTCGGCCGCTTGGCCGTCCATAATTGTACCGATCGTGCTAGTCATTTCTTCCATGGAAAGATTTTTACCAGCTTCGACGGCTTCTAGAATCGATTGCAGCATTCTTTTCTCGCTTCATTCGGAGGAATGAGATTCAACAGGCAAGGCTAACAACCTAAGAAACACCAAATTCCTTGCCGACAGACACCAACTTAGAGAGCTATATTTTACCAGGTTCCACTCCGTATGGGTAGTAGGATAAAAGCCGCACCCCAATATGACCTAATAAAAAATACCTCAATAGAGTTGGTTTCCTCCATTAAGGTCTTTATCAGCCTGGTAAATCGACGGCTAATTCTTTTGTAGATCTGGTTTTGATGGAAATCGACCGTGAAAGGAAAGCTGAGCTGATAAAGATCCCCTTACAGGGGGTGTTAAATTCACTTTAGCTTATACTGCTCCTTTTGGGGAAAGGGGATGGTTGGTTTTTTTGTAAATCGTTATTTTGAAATGGTTTAGGTTATTTAGTTAACTGACCGGGAGTGAGGAAGCGTCGATTTGACAAGTAAAAGCGATCCGATAATCCCGCTTTTACGCCGTTTTCCTTAAGATTCGTTTATTGAAATAATCCCGTTTCGGAATTGGGCCGATAAAAAGGGATAAGTACTAGCCACGGCAAAGAATGAGGAAAGTTATGGCCAGGAAGGTGGTCCTTGATGTGGATCCGGGAATTGACGATGCCTTGGCATTGAGTATTGCCCTGTCCCATCCCGATCTTGATGTGGTCGCCGTCACGGCGGTCGGAGGAAATTGTTCCCCCGATCGGGCTACGCGCAACGTGCAGGCGATCATTGAGCAACTCGATCCGCCTCGTTTGCCGAGGATCGGCGCCGCTTCGCCGCCCGACAATGGTTTGCCGGTTGATGGCCGTTTCCTCTACGGGCTTGACGGCCTCGGGGGAGCCGATTTCGAGGTTGCCGAACTGAGAACCCCCCATCCGTCGGAGAAGGTGATCGCCGATGCGATTCGCTCGGCGCCGAACAATCTGACGATCATCGCACTGGGGCCGCTGACCAATATCGCCCGCGTTTTTCAACGCGATCCGATCCTTTCTTCGCAGGTCGGACAGATCATCATGATGGGCGGCTCGGTCAAGGGCCCGGGGAACATCACGCCGACGGCCGAATTCAACATGTACTGCGATCCGGCTTCGGCCCGCGCGGTCTTTCGGTCCCCCTCCACCAAAACGCTCATCCCGTTGGACGTGACCAACCAGATCATTTTGAGCTTTGATTTGCTCCAAAAAATCCCTGAAGCGTCGTCGAAAGTCGGACGTTTCTTGAAAAAAATCTTGCCGCCGGTTTTCCGCGCGTATCGTCAACAGTTCGGTCTCGAGGGGATCCACGTTCACGACACGGTCGCGTTGATGGCGGCCCTGTATCCGGAGCTCTTCACGACCGAAGAGATGGCCGGTGACGTCGAGACGATGGGCGAACTGACGACCGGGATGACGATTTTCGATCGACGCCGTGTTCCCGCCTGGAAACACAATATGGAAGTCGCGATGGGGGTCGACAAGGAAAAGGTTGTCAAGCGGCTAGTCGATTGTCTTTGTAACCAGCGACACTAGGCTCTATTTCGACGAGGAAGAGTCGTCCGAAAAAAGTTCAGGACGGTTTTTACTCGTTCTTTTCATTTGGCCAGAGGTAAACGGCCAGTCAGCCGGTTGGCCGCCGTGGTTGCCGGGACCACGTCGTCTTGGGTGGGAAAGAACGCTCGCACGAGGGAAGCGGTCGATCGCGGGGGGATGTCGTCCCATGAAGACGGGGTGCCCGGAATCCAAAGTAGCTGGCCGGATCGGTCTTCCAGAATAGTTCCCCCCGAGGTATTCGTTGGGCAGGCGGCGAGACGGATTCCTTGGGAGTCGAGGTGGAACTGGCATTCGAGCTTCTGGTATGACACGTTCGAATCGACGGGGAAAGAACGTTTTGTGGAGAGAATCCCCAATTCTCGTTCGAGCGATTCCAAAAGCGTTGTCCCGATGGTTCCCGCTTCGGCTTTGACACGCCCTAGAAGGGTTTCTATTCGTCCGTTTCGGTAATGGGCTGAATGAATCTGCCAATCGGACAAGCCGGTTAAATGGTGAGGAAAGTCTTTTCCGGTAAGGACGCCGAGGTCGACATTTCGAAAGACATTTTTCAACTCGTTTGCTTCGGCCGTTTTGTTTTTTGGTTCGGTCGGTTTGGCCTGCACGTTGGCTTCCCAACCGGCTGGAGTCTTTTTCGCCCAAAAATAACCTTCGAAGGTCGCTTTCGGTCCCAGTAGGTCGAAGGGGGTGATCGCTTTGGCCAACCAAATGCAGGGGAGCGGCGTTTTGCCGGTCTCGACGTCGAACCAATCGGTTGCCGGAAGTTCGGCGCGGGTACGGCCGATACGGATTTTTACCGGCGTTTGCCCCTCTTTTCGTTCGGCGAGATAGAAGACGATTTCCGTCACGGAACCCTTGGGTTGATGACGCAAAATGGCCTTCAGATCGACGAGATGAATTTTCTTTCCGCCGGAGGCAAGTTCAATTTTCGCGGCATTGAGGCGCACCTCATCGGGGCAAGTGGTCAGTCCCTTCGCCAGGGCCCGGTGCAGTAGCTCGCCCAAGGAGTCAGTTTGATCGAGCGCGATGGTTGGCTCAAGGGCGTGAAGGGTCAAGACCGACTTGCTTTTGCCGTCGGATAGGGGCAAACGTTTTTCATGGATTTCGAGACAAGCCGTCTGAAAAACGGTCCGATTGGTTTCAGGTTCTTGTAGCGAGAAAGCATGATAGCGGACCACGCCGGGCCGTGGGTGGGAAACCGAATCGATCGACGCCGACATCCCCATGAGGGCCGAGACGGTTTGGGCCTGTTGATGGCGATGCCGTGGAGAAAGCCGGACCACCCCCCAGAACAAAACCAACACCGTCGGCAGGACGCAAAGGCCGAAAAATCCGGCCATTGCCCATCGTCGTTTGACTTGTTGGTGCAGTGGGAACATCCTTGTTCTTTCCAAAAAAACGCCTATCCTTGGCGACGTTTACGGCAGTTATAAAAAAGCGATCAGCCCTTCTTCTGTTGGTGGAACAGATCCCAGCGGGCTTGAATCTCGTTGAAACTGTCTCCGCCAAACTTGTCGACCAGTGCGCGGGCGATTTCGAAGGCGATGACGTTTTCGATCACGACGCTGGCCGCCGAAACGGCGCAAACGTCACTCCGTTCGAACGAGGCGTCGTGTGCCGCTTTCGTCTTGAAGTCGATCGATTCCAGGGCTCGAGCCAACGTGGCGATCGGTTTCATCGCCGCGCGGACCAAAAGCGGCTGGGCGTTGGTCATTCCGGCCTCGAGTCCACCGGCATGGTTGGTCGGTCGAACGTAGCCGAGTGAACGGGTGTCTTTCTGGTCCGGCGAAAACTGGATCGGGTCGTGCACCTCGGAGCCGCGACGGCGGGCCGACTCGAAACCGAGGCCGATTTCGACCCCCTTGATCGCTTGGACGGCCATGACCGCTTGGGCGATTCGCCCGTCGAGTTTTTCGTCCCATTGGGCGTGGGTCCCGAGACCAAACGGAAGCCCTTCGACGATCACTTCGACCACGCCACCGAGTGTGTCACCGTCGTCGCGACACTGGTCGATCAGTCGTTTGACCTCCTCGTCTTTTTCCGGTTCGAGCGAATAGATTTCACTTTCGTCGCGACGCGTTTTTTGGGTGTCGAAATCTGCTTCACGCGGCGGAATCGCGATGGGGCCCAGTTCGACCACATAGCCCAACGCTCGGATTCCGAACGGGGCCAGAAGCTGTTTGGCCAATGCGCCGGCCGCGACGCGGGCCGCTGTTTCTCGGGCGCTGGCCCGTTCGAGAATCGCTCGGATCGACCCGTCGTATTTGATCGCTCCGCTTAAATCGCCGTGTCCCGGGCGGGGGCACGCGAGTTCCTCCATCTTCTCGATCTTGAAATCTCGGTTGGGAACCCAGAGGGCGATCGGGCCGCCCAGCGAGACCTCTCGTCGGATACCGCTTAAGATATCGACATGATCGGTTTCGATCGCCTGACGGCCGCCCCGTCCGTATCCACCTTGACGGCGGACCAGTTCGGCGTTGATTCCTTCGGGATCGATGGCGACGCCCGCCGGAAACCCGTCGACCAGCGCCAACAGTCCTTTTCCGTGCGATTCACCTGCGGTTTTGTAGCTTAACATTCTTTTCTATCAGGGCTTTTTTCAAAGGGGGGAATGTTTTTGGGGGCCTTTTCCACGGTCCCGTCAAAACCGGTCACCTCCCTTTCGACGAAGATTTGCCGATTATAAAGAACCAACCAGTTCGGTCCTAGACGGATTTTTACTAGTATACCCCCCAAAGGTTTTACTTTCCAGGGGATTCGGACGCAGAATTTGGTTGATGGGATAGGGTGGTTTGGGCTGAATGGGTTAAGTTTCAGAGGGAATCTGACCAACACGCTCGTCTGGTCGGCCTTCGCAGAGTGGGATATACTGAGTCTTTCCGGTCTTTTTCTTGATAACAAGAGGTTTCGTTTTCAGGTGCGTTTTTTCCGTCCACAAGCGATTTTTCCTTCCTTGGTTCTCTTGGCGGCCGTTTTTCTGATTCGGGCGACCGAGGCGAAGGAGACGGCGCCGTATCCCGATGGCCCGTACGAGCTTGCGCCGGAAGTCCGCGTCGCCGAGCCCGATTCCCGGACCCGATCGGAGCTGAACCGGGCGCGGGTTCTAATCCAAAAACAAAAGTTTGACGAGCCGATCGCGATTCTCCAGCGGCTTGTGCGGTCTGCCGACACGGGGCTCGTTGCCTGGAAGCCGGGACGCTACGTTCCGGTTCAAGACCACGCACGGGCTCTTTTGGCCGCGTTGCCGATCGAAGTCATCCGCTCCCATCGGAAGTCGATCGACCCGATTGCCGCGACGTGGTATCAAGACGGGCTGGCCCGACAGGATTCGGCGCTGTTGGAAAAGGTGGTTCGAGAGGCCTTTCTTTCGAGTTGGACCGATGACGCCCTTTTGGCGATGGGCGATTTGGCCTTGGAGGCGGGCGACTCGACGGCGGCGCGCAGCGCTTGGCGAAAAATACTCCCTTTGCCCCCGACCGAAGAATCCCCCCCTTGCCGTTGGGGTTGTCCCGATACCGACCTCGATCCGGCGTCGATCGAAGCCCGGTTCATTGTCGCCTCGATTCTCGACGGCGCGTTGGTTTCGGCCAAGGAAGAGTATGACCACTTCGTCAAAAAATACCCCGGCGCCCGAGGTCGACTCGGCGGCCAGGAAGTCGATTTGGCCGTCGCGCTGCAAAAAATTCTCGACGAGGCCGCTTCGTGGGCGCCGCCGCGATTGAGTCCGGACTGGAAGACGTTTGCCGGAAACCGGCGTCGAAACCAGATTGCCCTGTCGGCTGCCGTTCCTTCCCGAGTCCTGTGGCAGGCCGATTTGAGTGCAATTGCATCATCAATCGATCGGACCCGTTTTCCGTGGCCCGATGCCGGACCGGCCTTTCACCCGGTTTATGAGAACGGGGCCGTTTTCGTCAATCTGGGCGATTCGATCCGCGCGTTTCGACTCGAAAACGGAAAACCGCTTTGGGGAGAAACCGCCGAGGTGTTCGAAAATCGGCCCGTTTTTTCAGCTCCCTTTGTCGAAAGCCTTCCGCGTGAGATCTGGGGCGTCCCCCGTTTCACCTCGACCGTTTTTTCCGAAGGCGGTTTGTCCCGACTTTACGCTCGGGTTGGATTGCCGGTCACCGGACGACTGGGCCGCGCCTGGTCGGGGGTCCCCGAGGGTCGGCTGGTTTGTCTTGACCTGAGGGCTGAAGGCCGGTTGCTTTGGGCCGTTGAGCCGGACGGCGCGATTTGGTCGTTCGAAGGGACGCCGGTCGCCTCGGCCGAGACCGTTTGGGTCGCGATGCGTCGTAGCGGGATTCGCCCCGAGCTTCACGTGGCCGCCTTCGACGCAAAAAATGGCCAACGGCGTTGGCGTCGGCTGGTCGTTTCGGCCGAATCGGCCTCGGCCGGTTTCGCGGGGGAATATTCGCATCATCTGTTGACCCTGGCCGGGCAAACGTTGTATTACAACACGAACCTCGGCGCGGTGGCGGCCCTCTCAATGGAAGACGGTCGAATTCGCTGGCTGACCCTTTATCCGCGACAGCGCTCGATCGACCGACTTCGGGCGGCAGCCTATCAGATGCGGACCTTGATCCCTTGCCTGTACGATCGGGGACAATTGTTTGTTGCCCCGTCCGACTCGCCCGCGTTGTTGGCCCTCGACGCGGTCGACGGACGAATCCTTTGGCGGAATCGCCACGCGGCCGATGTGGTCGACTTGTTGGGCGTTGCCGGAAACCGACTCATCGCCTCGGGCCGACGGCTTTATGGGATCGAGACGGCTGGCCCGGATGCCGGAAAGATGGTCCGGGCCGTGCCGCCGGAACCTTCCGACGTGTCCGGTTATGGGCGAGCGGTTTTGGCGGGGAAGTCGGTCTGGAGGCCGACCGAAAAGTCGATTCTCGTTTACGACCAGTTGACCTTCGAGTCGACCGGGCGGGTCGACCTCGATGCCTTGGGCATCCCCGGCGGCAACCTCCTGGTCGTCGACGGTCGGGTGCTGGTCACGGCGAAAGACCGGATCGTCGCCCTGGGAGCCCAGACGGTTTCGTCGGAGTCTTCCAACTCAAATCCAAACGCTCATGAAAAAGCCCAATAGAAACCTTAATAAAAAACCTTCCACTGAATCAAAAATGAATATCTCACTCGAATCGATCCAACAAAAGGTCGAAAACCAAATCCGGCTGACGGCCGACGAGGGCCTTTTTCTTTATAACGACGAGGTCGACCTCCATCGGGTCGGACAGTTGGCCGATACGGTCCGTCGACGGCTGCACGGCAACCGGGCCTATTACAATCGAAACGCCCATCTGAACCCAACAAACATTTGCGGGTACCGGTGCGAACTGTGCGCGTTCAGTCGCGATCTGGACGATCCGGACGGGATGGTCATGGACGAAGCGGCGATGATTGCCCGCGGCTGCGAGGCGGTCGAGTCGGGTTGCACCGAGCTGCATATCGTTGGCGGCCTCCATCCGGAAAAGCCGTACGACTGGTATCGGGAGATTGTTCGGCTCTTGCACGAGTCGTATCCGTCGTTGCACTTGAAGGCGTTTTCCGCGATCGAAATCGCCCATTTTGCCCAGGAAACGGGCCGATCGTACGAGACGATCTTGCGCGACCTTCAGGAGGTCGGATTGGGAAGCTTGCCCGGTGGCGGGGCCGAGATTTTCGCACCAAAGGTTCGGCGTCAAATCTGTAGCCGCAAGCACAGCGCCGAGGTCTGGCTCGAGGTCCATCGGGTGGCACATCGGTTGGGGATTCGCTCCAACGCCACGATGCTCTATGGTCATCTCGAGTCGGCGGACGACCGGATTGACCACTTTGTGCGATTACGCGAGCTTCAGGATGAAACCGGCGGTTTTCAGGCGTTTGTCCCGCTGTCGTTTCACCCCGAATCGACCCAGTTGGCCCATCTCAAGCGAGTTTCGAGCCTCGAGGATCTTCGCACGATCGCCGTCAGCCGCTTGATGTTGGATAACTTTGACCATATAAAGGCGTATTGGATTTCGCTCGGAATCGGGACCGCCCAGATCGCGTTGGCTTACGGGGCCGATGATCTCGATGGAACGGTCCGCTATGAAAAAATCCACCACGAGGCCGGGTCCACCGCGCCGGAATCGCTGACGGTCGACCAACTGTGCGATCTGATCCGCGAAGCCGGGTGCGAACCGATCGAACGGGATACGCTTTACCGTCCGATTCCGCAGCCGTAATGGAAAACCTGAAAAAACCAAACAGTCTGCCCCTTTAAAAAAGTCGATTGAAGGAACAAGAGAAGCGACCATGACCAAACCGAATCTGGTTTTATGCTACCCTGTCAAGGAAAACCATCTGGAAGTGATCCGCCGCGTTGCGACCGACCTGAACGTCATCGACGCCGGGCAAGAGGGGATCGCCGAGGCGCTGTTCGAGGCCGATCTCTATTGCGGCCACGCGAAGGTGCCGGTCGACTGGGACGGAGTGGTTCGACAAGGGCGACTTCAGTGGATCCAGTCGTCGGCCGCCGGAATGGACCATTGTCTGGTGCCGTCGGTCATCGATTCGGAGATTATCGTTACCAGCGCTTCGGGCGTCTTGTCAAACCAGGTGGCCGAACATACCCTCGGGTTGATTATCGGTTGGTGTCGGAACCTGCCGACCTTTTTCCGTCAACAACAGACCCACGAATTCGTCCGTCGTCCGACGTGTGACCTGACCCATCAGACGGTCGGGATCGTCGGGCTCGGCGGTGTCGGGCGGCGGCTTTCGGAGGTGCTTCGTCCGTTCGATACGCGGATCTTGGCGGTCGACCTGTACCCGATCGACAAGCCGGACACGGTCGACGAGCTTTGGGCGCCCGACCGATTGGACGACCTGATCCGAGAGTGCAAAATCCTGATCCTCTGCGCTCCGTTGAACGAGTCGACCCGCGGCATGATCTCGCGCGAGCAGTTTGCCGCGATGCGCGACGACGCGCTTTTGGTCAACGCCGCGCGCGGGCCGTTGGTCGATACTGGGGCCCTTTTGGAAGCCTTGCAAACCAAACAGATCGCCGGGGCGGTGATGGACGTGACCGACCCTGAACCGTTGCCGGAAGACCATCCGCTTTGGGATCTTCCGAACGTGATGATCACCCCGCACGTCGCCGGACAATACGCCCGCCGGATCGGCAATATGACCCGGCTATTGTGCGAAAATATCCGGCGGTGGCAAACCGGCCGACCGCTGGTCAATCGCCTGGAAGAGAAGGCGCTGGGTTTCCCGATTCGCGGCGGCCAGTACCCGCTTTGGTGCGACGTCGAGTCGAACGTTCCCGCTTTGACCGATTTTTAGACGATCCTCTCCCTGCACGGGAATCGGTTGCCGTAAATCAGACCGGGTTTTCGATCTCGGGGGTGCCGCGATCTTGGAGCGCTTGGTCGATCGCCTTGCGTTGGGCTTCGGTCAGTTGCCAATCGGCGGCACCGGCCGTGTCACGGATCTGTTCGGGCCGTTTGGCACCGCACAGCGCGACGGTGATGCCCGGTTGGTGGAACGTCCAGTTGATGACCAGCTGGGCGACCGTGTGGCCCGATTCGTCGGCGATCGCGCGGAGCCGATCGATCAAGTCGTGGTTCTTTTCCCACTCGCGGCCGTGGAACATCGCGTATTTTCGTCGACTGTCGTTTTCCGGGATCACGGTTTCCCGCGTCATTTTTCCGGCCAAAAGCCCCTTGAGTAGCGGCCAGTAGACCAGCACGGCGACGCCCCGCTCGCGACACCAAGGCAGCGTGTCCTTTTCGATCTCGCGCTGGAGCATGTTGTAGTGCGGCTGGAAGGCGTCGACCGGGCAGACGGCGTTGAAGGCGTCGAGTTGTTCGAGCGTGACATTCGAAACACCGACCGCTCGGATCTTTCCCTCGTCACGCAGTTCGTTGAAAACGGCGGCCGAGTCGGCTACGGGGACGTTCGGGTCGGGGGCGTGAAGGTAATACAGCTCGACGCGATCGGTTTCGAGTCGCCCGAGACTTTCTTCGCATTCACGTCGGATGGTTTCGGGCCGCGCGTCGTGGTCTCGCTGGCCGGAAGAGCTGATGTGGAGCCCGCCCTTGGTGGCCAGGACCAGTTCGTCGCGTCGTCCCCGAATGGCGCGGGCGATGAGCCGTTCACTCTCGCCGGTCGGGCCGTACATGTAGGCCGTGTCGAGATGGTTGATCCCCAGGTCGAAACAGGCCTGAATCGTCGCGATACTGTTTTCGTCGGTCGTGCCGGGGCTGGTCATGCCGGCGATCGGCCAGCACCCCATCGAAACGACCGAGACGCGAAGATCCGTTTTTCCCAGAGGGCGATATTCCATCGTTTTTCCTTGTTTTGGCTGGTGCGACCGTCGAACGTCAAAAAGGGCAACGATTTACCGTTTTTTGACGAAAAAACGGTCGGCTTGACGTTTTTGTCAAAATCGGGTCTATTATACGTGTTCCAACATGGTATTGCGCGTCCCCCTGCGTGAAATAGGGCCTGTTTTCCCGAAGGTCAGACAGGAAGGGTAGGCAGGCGGCAACTCGTAATTTCAAGTTGGAATCGGTATTATAAAACCGTTTGGTTTTTTGTTAAGTCAGTGGTTTCATCTAATGAGGATTTTTCGTCATGGCGACACGAGAAGAACGATATGACGAGGCGGTTGCGGTTGGACAAGCGGGCCAGATGGATCGCGCGGTTGAATTGCTCGAAAGTCTGATCGCCGACGAGCCGGACTACGCCTTACCCCATGCGGCGATGTGTGTCTTTTGTTCGAAGCTCGAAAAACACGATGAAGCGATTGAATATGGGAAAAAAGTCTGTCTACTCGAGCCGGAAGATCCGTTCAGCTTCGTGTCGTTGAGCATGATCTGCCAAAAGGCCGGACGTTTGGGCGAGGCCGAACAGGCGATGATGGACGCCCGCAAAGCCCAGTTGGAAATGCTTCGTAGCGAGAACGAAAAATCGGACGAAGGGGAAGCGTCTTCTTAGTCGATCGTCTTTTCGTAAATCCGGTAGGTTTTGTATTTCTTGGCGCCAACCCGCTCGATCATTTGGTTGATCAGATGATTGTCTTCCAGTGTCCAGCCCAATTCGGCGGTACGGTAACCGATCGTGTTTTTGCCGTAGTCGAGCGTTCTCAAAATCAATAGTTCGGCAATGCCGCGGCGGCGATGCGATTCTAAAAGATCGAGAACCATCATGCGCGCCGTTTTGATATGGCGCGCTCGCCGAAGGAAACGGATCAACCCGATCGGAATTCCGAAGGTGGTCAACCGGCCATTCAGCGGTTTGATCGCTTCGTTGAAGTCGGGCATCGTGATCGAGAAGCCGACCGGTTGGTCGTCGATCTCGGCGATGAGAACCAATTCCGGCACGGCGATACGGGACAGTTGTTGGGCGAAGTAGTCGAACTCGGCGTCGGTCAGTTTGGAAAACCCCCAATTTTTGGTGCGGGCCGCATTGTAGACGGTGCGGCAACGCTCGACCTCGGCGTCGAAATCGTCCATACGAAACGATCGGATCGTGACCCCGCTTCTTCGTGCAATACGTTCGGCAATGCGGCGCCACTTGGCGAGCATGTCGTCCGGATCGTCGAACCACCACGCATAGAGGTCTTTTGTTTTTTCGAGGCCCCACGACTCCAATAGCCCCGCGTAATAGCGAGGATGGTGGTTCATCATCGTTCGTGGAGGGGTGTCGAAACCGTCGACCAAAAGTCCGACCGGGTAGTTGGTCGAGTAGTCGATCGGCCCCATGAGACCGGTTCGTCCACGCTGTCGACTCCATGCGGCCGCGGCGTCCAACAAGGCGTGAGTCACGGCCGGGTCGTCGATGGATTCGAACATGCCGAACATGCCGACGTTGGTTTCATGCAATTCGTTATAGCTGGGGTCGTCACTGACCAAAATTCGCCCGACCATCTTTCCGCCTCGAAGGGCGATCATCGCTTGGGCTTCGCCGTGGCGGTAAAACGGGTGTTTCTTCGGGTTGATGGTTTCCTTGACTTCGACCAAAAGGGGCGGGACCCAGTTAGAGTCGTCTCGATAGATGGGCCACGGCATCGTTGCAAAACGGTGTCGATCGCGGCGCGAGCGCACCGGTTGAATCTCGATCGCCGTCGATCCGGAGTCGGGCTGGCCGCGTCCTAAAAGGGAAAATCGTTGTCTCACCGAGTTGAGCCAATCCATCGAAAACTACCTTGCTGTCTCGTTGCCGAAAAAGGAAAAAGATTCAAAAAAACGCCGCATGATAAACCTGTTTATCTACGAACGGAGAGCGTCCGCTTTCGCTTAGAACGTTTTATCGTAGATCCGATAGACCTTGTCGATCTTGGCGCCGCCTTTTTGGAGACTTCCTCGCGAAAGGGAATTCGACTCGAGTACCCACGAGAATTCGGCCTCTTTAATTTTTGTCTTCATCACTTGAGGAACCAGGGCGTCCATCAAGACCAGACCGACCCCTTGCATCTGGTATTCAGGCAGGACGTTGGTGCTGATCATTCGGATCTTTTCGATGTTCTGTTTTTTCCAGAGCATGCGAATAAACCCGGTCGGAAAGAGGCGGCCTTTGATTGCCCGGATCCTCGGGTTGTAGTCGGGTAAACCGAACGCGGCGCCGATGACACGTCCCTCATGTTCGGCAGCGATCGCCAGCTCCGGCACGATCAAGTAACGCAGTCCGGCGGCCATGTGATGAATCTCGGCGTCGGACATCGGCACGAATCCCCAGGTGTTGCCCAGCGACCGGTTGTAGATACTCAAAAAGGTATGCACCTCTTCCATGAATCGCGAACGGTCTAACGGGCGAACCGTCAAGTCGAGATGTTCCTTGATTTGGGCGGAGACCGATCCATACCGCTCTTGGATCTTCGGAAGCATGTCGATATGGCCCCAGAAGGAAAGCAGGTCTTGCGACTTCTCGAACCCGTAGGACTCTATCAGCTCGGCGTAATAAGGCGGGTTGTAGCTCATCATGAAGGTTGGCGAGAGGTCGAAGCCTTGGATCAACAGGCCGAGCTCATAGTTCAACGACGGATTGGTCGGACCGCGAAGGGTATGGATATCCCGTTCGGCGAACCAACCGCAAGCGGCGTCGAAAAGGGCATGGGCCACCTTCGGGTCGTCGACCGATTCAAAGAAACCGAAGAACCCGATCCGCTCGTCATAGTGGTCGATGTGACCTTGATTCAAAATCGCCGCGATCCGGCCGCAGACCTCGCCATTGCGATAGGCGACGAAGTTTTGGATGGCGTTTTTTTCGTAGAACGGATGAGAGCGAAAACCGACCCGCTCGCGAATGTCGCTGGTGATGGGGGGGACCCAGTTCGGATCGTTTTGATACAGCTTCCAGGGGAGTCTCAGAAAATCTTTCTGTTCACGTCGGTTCTGGACCGGAACGATTTTGACATTCGACATTATTGCCATATGGGGGGTTGGAGTTGGATTTCGCTCAGGGAAAAAGTCCGAAGCGGATCGTGTAAGTTAAAATAGGTCGGCCTGGAAGAATTTTATGATTCACGCATTCTAACGGCGGTTGCTTCACCCGATCAAGCGGCCTTGACCCGATTCACCGCAAAATGAAGGCGATCGATTTTCTCTCTAGGAATAAATCGGTCGATCTGGGTGAGGAAAATTGACCGCCTCCCGGCTTTTCTGAGGAAAATACCGCAACCGGGCCGATAAAAATCCGAGTAGGTCTTTTTTCTCGGGGGGGAAGATGTTTTGAGGTCGGAAGTTAGGGCGCGAAAAACCTACGTCCTTCCGCGAAAACCGTGCCTTTCGTTCGTTGATCTACCTCAGGTGAAAATACGTTACGAAAAATCCTTCGCGGGCCAATTTGCCGGGATGAAGCGTTGGAACCGAAGCAACTTAGGGGATATCATCGCTTGCGTTGCGTTTGTAAGGCCGGTAGAATAAGTGATATGGGAAATCGATTCTTATGTTTTAAATACATAAGGGATTGAATCATTTATGAATGACGTACTCATAACTGGTGCCAACGGTTTTGTTGGGGCGAATTTGGCGGAAACCCTTATTGCGAGGGGGTCTCGCGTTACCGGACTCGTGCGAAAGAGCTCCAAGGCCGAACGTCTCGAGCGGACGGGCGCGAAAATTACCCGCTTTACCGGGTTTGACGATGTCGACTCGCTCGATCGGGCGATGGCGGGGAAATCGGTCGTTTTCCATCTGGCCGGAGCGACCAAGGCGCTTGAGCCCCAAAAACTCTATGAGGCCAACCAGGAGGGGACGCGAGGGCTGTTCGAGGCCTGCTCGCGACAACCAAAACCGCCGGTCGTGGTGCACGTTTCGTCGCTGGCGGCCGCGGGGCCCTCTTCCTTGGATCGTCCTAAGAAAGAATCCGACCCGGCGATGCCCGTTTCGCATTACGGCAAGAGCAAGCGGGCCGGAGAATTGGTCGCCCGCAGTTTCGCCGATCGGGTGCCGACGTCGATCGTGCGTCCGGCGATCGTTCTGGGCCCGGGCGACGTTGAAGGGTTCGCCATGTTTCAACCGGTGTATCGGTTTGGCGTTCACGGATGCCCACGAAGTGGTCACGATCGATTTTCAATTATCTTTGTGGCCGATCTTTGCGAACTCTTGATCGCGGCGGCCGAACGGGGTGAGCGGATCGAGTCGGAAGAAGACGGTCCCGAGTCGCGTGCCCGAGGAGTTTATTTTGGCGCCTGTTCGGAATTTCCCACCTATGCCGAACTGGGACCGATGCTTCGGGACGCGGTTGGTCGGCGACGGGTCTTTTGTCTGCCGTTTCCGATGCCGATGATTTGGGCCGTCGCGTCGGGTGTCGAAATCATCTCGCGGGTGATCGGACGTCCGCTTTATCTGAAGATCGACAAGGCGCGGGAAATCGCGGCCGGTTCGTGGACCTGTTCCCCCAAGGCGGCGATCGACCAGTTGGGTTTTCAGCCGACGGTGTCGCTACGTGACCGGCTTCGTGAAACGGCCAAGTGGTATTTCAAGAACGGTTGGCTCAAGAAACACCGACTGCCGGCGTGGCAGAAACGGCGTTACCGCACGGCTCCGCAAACGCGAAAAGTGTCCCGCTAGGGTAGCGTCAAGGCCCAGCCTGGCAGTCGTTTGTTGGTGCTTTGTCGAGGTCAGGTCGCTACGGCCGGTCACTTGTTTCGTTTTTCTTTTCCTCTTGTGGAATTTGACGCAGCCGGATATCACGCACGGCGCCGACGGTACACCAACTCGAGAAACCCAACGGGCTGCAAAGCTCTACTTCGGAGCGTACGCTGAATTCGGAACCGGATCGAGCGATATCGACCACCTTTTTGTCGTCGATCCACACTTCGATTTTCGCGTCGGTGACCCGAAGTCGGAACTGGTACCAACGGTTTGGTTCGAAGGTGGTGAAATTCATCGTTTCGTTATTGCTGGCGTCGAGCGAGTCGACACAGGAGAGCCCGATCAGCGTTCCGCCCCAACCGCCGTTAATGAACGAACAGAACGAGTCGTCAACGGGGAACGTGACCGCGGCGAAGAAGTCGGAACCGTCAATCCGTTTGGCCTCGTAGGTCAGCTCGTAGTTGGTCTTGGGAACGTCTCCGGCGTAGGTGACCCCGGTCATGCCGCCGCCCATCTCCATGACGATCGAGCGATTGTCGGCGTGGACTTTTCCTTCGCCGCCGAATTCGGGAATCTTCCATCCGTCGAGCGTTTTTCCGTCGAAGAGCGACTTCCACGCATGCGGATCACGCGGGGGCTGGTCAAAAAAAGTCTGGAGGAAATCGAACGTTTCGGACCGGACCGGTTCGTCGTCTTGATCCAATTCGATTCGCAACGATTCAAACCGATTGCCCAGTCCCAGCCGAACGTCGTAGAGAGCACCGACTTGATCAAGAGCCATTAAAAGGTTTTGGGTCCCGGCGATCGATTTACTTCCGAATTGTTCGAGTAAAAGGTTTTGATTCCCGGTGATCGATTTACTTCCGAATCGTTCGATTAAAAGGGGGCGCGGCGCGATCAGGGCGGCCAGTTCGGCGACCGAAAACCCGGTGGTCCCGTTGAACTCGAAGTGTCGGTACTTTCCTCCGGTTCCTTGTTCCAGACCGATCGGGAAAGGGGAATCGGCCGTCGACGGTTCTTCCGTGGAAAGGCTTCCGACCACGAGGGAGTAGTTTTTGATCAACGGGGCGACCCGCATCACGGCATCGGCACCGGATCCGATCCCCCAGAGGGCAATTCGCTTCGAGTCAACCTCGGGCAAGCTTCCGAGCCAACCGACGATCTGTCGGTGTTGGGGAACGAGGATCGAAAGGGCCGTTTTCCCCAGTGGCGAGGCGCGGCGATTCAGGGCTTCGAACCGTTTGGCGTCCGACGTCAGATTTCCGGTAAGGAAAACGACGAACCCCCGCTTGACCAGTGTTTCAGCCAGTCCGTCGTAGGTCGTGCTGCCCGGCTGCAAAAGTTTTTCCGGCGAAACGCCCACGGGAGCTTGGATAACGATCGCCGGCCGCTTGACATTCGCGTCGATTTTTTTGGGAACCAATAAAACACCGGTGGTGATCAGGTCGGAAAAGACGTCCAAGATAACTTGATGACCGGTAAGGGATCGTTGGTCGAGAATCGCTTTGGTTTTCGGATTCGGAGGCAAAAGCGGCAGGTCGAACCGGCCAAAAACCTGCTCGGATAATTCGCTACGGTATTGGTCCGAAGAAGTTTCGAATCCATGGACCGATTTGGTGTCGAGCCGATTCCAATAGGCTTTGCGCGTGGTTTTTGCCTTGGCCAGTTCCGAAATGATTTGGCGCTGCAGTTGGTCGATTTGGCGCTTTCGGCGTGTTTTGTGTCGGTCGAGGGAAAGGTTTACCACGGGAAGAGGAATGGAGAAAACGGTTTCGCCGCGATTCGGTTCGAGTCGGTCCAGAAACGCGTTTATGGCACGCTTCGAGCCGAACGGTTCGGTTGCTTGGTTCTGTTCGTTTCCTTCGTTGCCGTCGATCAATTGAAGGTATTCGCGACCGGCCCACGGCCCCAGGAACGATTGGGCTCGTTGGAATTCTCGATGGACGTTTTTCTTCGTCGGCGAGATCAACTTGCCGGGCGAACCGGCCGAGCCGGGATCGATTTCTCCTTCCGGACCACGAGACGCTTCAACGAGCAACGCTCTTGGTGCGACCATCGCGGCCAACTCGGCGTCGCCGAAACGTTTGAATAGTCCAAAAACGTTTCGGTCGACCGGCTCTTGCCATAGGTTTTCACGGGAGTCAAAATAGCCGCTGGTGCACGCGACGTCGATCCGATCGTCCAACGCCGCCGCGTAAAGGGCCAATCGGCCGCCGTCGCCGTAGCCGAACGCGCCGATCTTGGTTTCGCCCGACGGGTCCTGTTTCGAAAACCAGTCGATGGCCGCGGCGATCTTTTCGAGTTCGTACCCGATCAGCGGACGACCGATCGGAAAGCCCAAGCGATCGAGGTATTCTCGATCCGGCAACGTCGCCGTGCCGTACTGGCCGAGTTCGCGCCCGACGAGGGTCGGGATCAGGACGCGGCATCCGTTTTCGGCCAAGCGTCGGGCGAACTGCGATTCGAGCGGAATCCCTTCGGTCAATCCCGCGAGCATCTCGGGCGTTTGATCGGTGTGGGGGATAGCGACGACTTGGGCAAGCGGCTTTTCGCGATCCGGTTCCAGAAGGAGTCCTTCGCCGAAAACGGTTCCTTCGACCGGCCACTGCACGGCGTAGACGCGATAGCCGTGGCCTTGGGCCAACTGGGCCGGCGACGCGGTGGTTGCGTCGATCGTCATGGCTGAAAACGGTTCGCGAGTTCCGACGAAGCCTAAAATTTTGGCCAGCTCTTTTCGGTTCGGTTCGATCGAGCTACAGTAAGCAGCTTCGGAGCTGAAATCGGGCCGCCAAAAGTTGGTTCGATTTTTTTTCGCCAGGGCGGTCTCTTGCTTCAAGAACCGTTCGGCTCCCGAAAGGACCGCTTCACCCGGTTGGAACGAAGTGGGAATCGGCAGTGTGTTTTCCAGGGGACGTTTTGATTTGGGATCGGTTTCGGCCATGGCGAGTCCGGAAACCGCCGCGAGCAAAACGCCCAAAAAGATCCAAAAGCGAAAAATTGACAATTTGATCATCGAAAGGGTAATACCTATAGCGTAATGAGGTGTGAGTGTCGGATCGAGGGTTTTGTGGTTGGATTCAAAAAGGGGAGGAGGAGGTGAACCGGCCTCGTGATTTTCTCTCTTATTTTTCTCGATGGTTTTCGGTGTGGTTTTTCGTTTTCTCTGAAGCGGCTTCGAAGGCGTCGACCAGATTGATATCGTGTCGTGGAAAAACGGTTCGAAGGTCCAGGACGAGTCGATTATCCTCAATGCGTCCTTGCACGGCCGGTTCTTGGGCCAACAAGCGTTGTCCCAGTTCGGCCGCGCCGAGCTGGTCGGGTTCGATCGAGATGGTCCATGTTGGCAGCCCAAAGGGACCGGTGAAATCGACCGTCGCGACTTCAGCTTGAGCAACCGTCGCAAGCGCTTCGAGCTGGGGAGCGAGCCGTCGGGCTCGATTTTCGAGGTTCTCCGAAGGGGTGACCAAAAGTTGGAGCACCGGGACCGATCGGATTGCCTCGGCCGGAGTTTTAAATAGGGGCAAAATGGCCGCCAAAGCCGACAGGGTTGATAACCCGACCGAAGCAGGATCGGCGGCTGAAGCGAGTTCGACGCGGCGGACCCAATCTTGTCGGCCGACCATCATCGCGCATCCGGGGGTTCCCAACAACCGGGTGTCGAAAAGGACCAAGTCGGCCCCCGACGTTACGGCCGAGGCGACCGTCGGAATCGACTCGATCCCATAAGGGGTCAAGTCGGCCAGGGTCGCGGTGGTCAAGTCGTGGACGACCGGCAGTTTTTTTTCATGGGCCAACTGGGTCAGCTCGTCGATCGGAACGCTTGGATAAGCCATCGCGTTTTGACAGGCGACGTCGGGCACGGAAAGACCGGTCGGGTCAACCGAAAGGATCGCGGCCGGATGGTGTTCGGCAATCGCCTTGCGGTAATCGCTCAAACGAAGCCGGTTGGCCGAGCCGACACCGAGGACCCGATTTTTCTTGCCGTCGATCAATTCGGGCAGGCGGTAAGAGGGGGATTTCCGGAACATCTGGGAGCGGGCCAACAAGATCTTTCCGTCGGCGCTCGGTGCAACAGCCGAAACGGCCGCGCGAAGGGCCGCCGACGGACAGGAGACGACCGTTGCCGCTTCGGCGCCGGTGAGTTCACAGAGAATCGCTTCGACTTGAGTACGATAATAGTGAAACAGATCGGTCCGATCTTCCTCTTCGACGCAGACGAAATAGTCTTGGCTCCAGGCCCCTAAGGCTCGCGCGGCTGTTTCAGCCAACGGCGCTCCGCCGAACTCGGAGTAGAAGAATCGTCCCGTGGCGTTGATCGTCCGTTTGGGAGTCGGGTGCGGATGTTCGCCCAGGCGTCGGATGATTCGGTCGGCCACCTCGGTAACGCTCGGCATGGCCCATTCGGTAGCCGCGTGTTGAACCTCTCCGGTCATTTCGTCCAGAACGATTCGAACCGTCGACATGATCGAACTCGGGTGGATATGCTCGACCAAGGTTTTCATGGCCGGCGTTTCGAATAGCTCTTGGATCGAAGGGATGCGGGATCGAGACGTGGGCATACGTGGGGCCTGTTTTTTTTCTCGTCGAGCGGGTTTTGATGTGTGGTTGAGGAGGGGACGCACGCTATCCCAAGTCATCCTACGGGTTTCTTTCTCTATTTTTGATCTTCTTCACCCAAGAAGCAAGGCAGTAGACCGAGAGAAATCGATAAAGAATGCCTGAAAAACGGCAAGAGGGGAGATCTCGATAGGAAGAGGGAAAGAGCTTCTCGTCCGTCAATGGCGAAAAGCGTCTTTTAGAGCGGGTAACGCAGAGACACGCGGAACCTTGGTAGCCGCTACCCCATAAAGGTTAGTAACTAGGTCGTTCGCCGCCGACGAAATCCTTGACGCTTTGGGGCGATTCGGGCTCTTCCGGCCAAGGGGACAGCGCGCTACCGTTCATAATGGTTGACGTGCAACCGGTGGCCAACAGTAAGGCCAGTCCGATCAATAACGACCAAAATCGATTTTTTGCGGTTGTTTTCATGGGAAAAACCTCACGCGAACGTGCGGAAATGGGATGCCTAGCTCATTTTTTCAGGAACGAGGCGGAAGTTTCGCAAAACAGCCCGCTCGTGTCTAGAGCAATTTTTCGCAAAGGCCTCCCCCCCCGTGGGAAGTTTTTTCTTGCATTTGGCGATTTTTGGAAATCGAGGAAGGGGCGGAGACGTTCTTGTGCCCCAAAAGAGAGAAAGGTGAGCTACTGGACTCGGCGACGAAACACGATGTAGTCGATCCCAAATTGGTCGTCGGCCAAACGGGCACACCGTCCGTCGAATTCCCACCCCGCGGCCGATTCTCGGTTGAGCACGCTATTAAATTGGTTTTGCAAATTGGTGGCCGATTGGCCTATGTCGACCTTGAAAATGACCGTTTTGTACTCGTACTGGCCCGGCATCAGGCGTGGACCGGGGGCCATCGTGACGATCAGGCCTGCGACCAAGACGGTAGTCAGGGCCCACAGTTTGGCGTGATGGCGAAGGAAAAGAACGAAAAGGCGTTTCACGTTATCTGTCTCACATGGGGGGGAATGAGAAACTAATTTTGAGAGAGGAAGCTCTGTCGTTCGGCGGTAGTCGATTATGCGCCGCTGAACTCGGGTTGACGTTTGGTTAATTGATTTTGAAGTCGATTGACAATCGCGCTGTGCATCTGACTGACTCGGCTTTCGCTTAAGTCCAACGTCGCGCCGATCTCTTTCATCGTGAGTTCTTCGTAATAATAAAGGATGATGATCAGTCGCTCGTTTCGCGTCAGCCCTTTGGTCACCAGACGCATCAGGTCCTGTTTTTGTATCCGACGGGTGGGGTCTTCCCCCTTTTTGTCCTCGAGAACGTCGACTTCTCGAATATCTTTGGAGCCGTCGGTTTCGTACCACTTTTTGTTCAGGCTAACGAGGTTGACCGCGTTGGCGTCGATGAGAAGTTTTTCGAGTTCTTTGGGTGAGATCCCCATCTTTTCGGCCAACTCTTGCTCGTTGGGGCGACGTCCGAGCGACACCTCAAGTGACTTGATCGCTTGGTTGAGTTTGCTTGCTTTCGAGCGGACCAAACGGGGGACCCAATCCATATTCCGCAGTTCGTCGAGCATGGCGCCGCGGATTCGAGGAACGCAGTAGGTCTCGAACTTGACGCCGCGGGAGAGATCGAACGCGTCGATCGCGTCCATCAGTCCGAAAACGCCTGCCGAAATCAGATCGTCCAGTTCGACGCCGTCGGGCAGACGGGCCCAAATCCGTTCACCGTTATACCGCACTAAAGGAAAGTACAGTTCAACGAGTCGATTACGGAGCTGTTGATTGGAAAGCTCTTTTTTGAAGTCGATCCAAAGCCGCTCGACGTCGTCGGACGCGAAAATCGTGGACATAAGGTCTTCCCTGATTTTCCAGCCACGCCACTGCTAGCGGGCTACGAGGAGGTGGTTACGTTGTTGGAGAATTTTTCGTTTTACCTTGGGTGCTCTCTCGTTCCCATCGCGATTCCAACTTTTGTTCCATCTGGAATCGGATTGCCTGATTGAGGGTTCGCTCGGCAATGGTTCCGAAACAGAAACCGATCGCGGCGAAGACGAACAAATTGATCAGGGCGGTTAACAGGATCGTCGTGGGATCGCCGTCGATCGAGATTCCCCGGATCAAAGCGACAATCATGGCCAAAGGCCCCAGTATTCCGGCGTAGATGCGACCCACGCTGCCAACCTCAAGAGCAGGAAAAATGAAACTCGCCTACCCAAAGCGAACCTTGGGTAGCCAACGAACCGTTATCTACTCTATCGGTTTTTCTCGGAGGGGGACTTTACCTCTCGTTATAAAAAAATGGTCAGGATGCTTTTGCCATCGGAAAAAGGCAACTGGGAACAGGCCCTTTCTCGACTTTGAGTTGTCCGAGAATCGTGCGTCCGATTTCGGTTACCTCCTCGGCGATTCGGCTCAACGGGTCGGCCAGAACGATCGGCGTTCCGCTGTTGGCCGCCTTGATCATGTTGGCCGCCATCTCCAAACTGCCGAAGAAGGAGACCTCCAGTCCTAAAAAACGTTTCGAAGCCGTGGCGATCCGCTGGTGAACCTCGGCGATCGTTTCGTCGTCCGATTCCATGTTGACAAGTGTCCCGACGGTTTTATTGTCCGATTCACCGTGAAACCCTTTGATCGCTTTGTAGGTGTCCATCAGCGACGGCAAGTCGGCTGTCGTGACGGCGACGACCAGATCGGCCACGTTCCAGGCTTCCAAGGCGATTCGGTTGACTCGGTTTCCGGCGTCAACAACAATCAAGTCGTACGACTGCATTTCGGTCAAATTGCGAAAGAGCCGTTTCGGGCCGTCGGAAGGCAACGGTAACATCCAGGACTCGTTTTCGCTGGTGTCGTGCGTTCCGATTCCGCAAAGGACATCGACGCCTCCGTGGGCGGCGAGGATCGCTTTTTCGAGCGAGTTGCGTCCGGCCAGTAGGTCTCGGACCGCCATCCGTGGCGTCAGCCCGCAAAGGGTGGCGACGTCGCCGTGGTCGAGGTCGGCGTCGACCAAAAGGGTTTTATAGCCTTCGCGGAAAAACGAATTGGCCAGGTTCACGGCGGCGCTGGTGGTTCCGACGCCTCCTTTTCCGGCAAAAAGAGTCACGAATTTCGCCCGATTTTCGCCCGGCGTTTTCAGGCCTTCGGCCCGTTCCAGCACGAGTTGGCGTAGTTCGCTCGCTTGATCGACCATCGGTTTTCCCAGTTTATCGCAGGCACGAAAAAAAAACGGCGTTTTTCAGTAGGTTAAGCGTGATGAGCGGATTCCCTTTCCCGAAAAAGGGGGGAAGGTTTATTTCAAAGGGTGCCTAAAAAGAGGCCGTCGCCCCTTCGGGGTTGAGGATCATCTGAGCCAGCCGGTCGGGCTGGGCTTTTTCGATGTCGTCCGGCACGTTTTGCCCGTTGGTCAAATAACTCAAGGGGAGTTTTTTTGAACGCAAAAGGGGCAAGAGGTTTCCCAAGCCGGTCGCCTCGTCGAGTTTGGTGAGAATCAGCCCGGTCGTTCCGACGGTGGCGAATCGTTCGGCTGTCTGCTCGAGCGTTCGTTCTCCGGCCACACTGGAGAGGACCAGATGGACCTCGTCGGCGCCCGCTTCGGTCAGAAACGCTTTGAGCTCTTGGATCTTAATGTCGTCTCGAGGGCTTCTTCCGGCGGTGTCCATCAGGATCAGATCAAGGCCGGAAAGCCGTCGGACCGCTTCTCGCATCTCGCGAGGCGTGGAGACGACTTGCATCGGAAGGTCGATGATGTCGGCGTAGGTGCGGAGCTGTTCGACCGCCGCGATACGATAGGTGTCGACCGTGATCAGGCCGACGTTTTGACGTTGTTTCAATCGATAGTTCGCCGCCAACTTGGCGATCGTCGTCGTCTTGCCGACTCCGGTCGGACCGACCAGGGCGACCAATCGATGGCGACCGGGGGTGATCGTGATCGGGTCGGCCACTTCGATTTGCGACTCGAGCGTGCTTACCATTCTCGCTCGGACCATCATTGGATCGGCCAGTTCGGCGTGGGGCGTTTCTCGCCGGATTTGCTCGACCAGTTCGGCGGCCAACTTTTCGTTGACGTCCGCTTCGATCAGGTCGGTAAAGATTTTAAAGAGCGAGTCGGGCAGGTCGCGGGCTTCGGAATTCTGCGACTTTTGGCAAAGGTCTTCGACCATGCCGCGGAGGTTGGCGATTTGATCTTGTAGCGGAGCGTGCCACTCGGATGTCGTTCCGGCGACCGAGGAAGTCAGGCTCGACGGGCTCTGAGGGCGACTTTTCGTTTTCGGTGCCAAGTCGGTCCAGCGTGATTCCGGAGCCAGGAAGGTGGGCGAGATCAACGGGGCCGGTTCGGGCGTTGTTTCGGAAGGAGCGGTTTGCGCCGAGTAAGCGGCAATTGCCTGATGGGCCGTTGCGGGAACGACTCGGGATGGTTCGTCCGGTACGAGCGGTTTTGGTTCCGGCAGGCGGCTGGGGACGTTGACGGCGGACGAGGCGGTGACTTCGATACGACGACGTCCCGGTATCAGGCCAAAGAAACGACCTGCTCGGACTTCCCGCGTGTGTAGAACGGAGGCGTTCGAACCGAGGTCACGTTGGACCAGGGCCAGCGCTTCCTGCATTGTCGAGGCACGGTAAGTTTTGATTTCCGTATCCATCGTTGGGCCACACTAAGGGGAAAAAGGAATCAAATTTTATCTCTCTCATCTCAACCGGAAGAGGCGAAGATTAGGCCGATCGCAACCGATCCTGATTTTTATATTGGCCGGTGAGTGGGAGGAGTCTTATTGAAAGGACGGCGGATTGTCGTCAAAATGCCGATCCGTTTCAATAGTGATTTTTGGGTTCTAGGGAGATTTTGCCCTTTCATGTCTTTTTGTGATTCTTTTTGCGATGCCAAAGTCGACTGGGGCGGCCGGGTGAACCTTTTTATCGGCGGCGGGAACCTTTTTGGCGGGAAGAGCGTCTTTCTTTTTCAGGAGCGGTTTTTTAGGGGGAAGAGCGTCTTTCTTTTTCAGGAACCGTTTTCCTATTGGAGGGAACGCCGTTTCGCTCAAGCAAGAAGAGGTGCACCCCCTCTTTCTGGCGGCATTCATTAGTTTTGTGGGGGGGGCGGTTTTCCTATTTTCTCGCAATGGGGGGGGAGTGGGGCGCATGGAAGGGGGTGCGATTCTATCGAGGAGTTTTTTTTGGGGTCCTGAGAAGCAAAACGGGCCGATGGATAGATCTTATTCCCCTTTCGGACGACTTCCGGTTCTCTTCCGGTTCATCCTCAGTCGAGGTACTTGCAGGATGGCGATTGGAGGGGTATATTGACGATTTTGTATCTCTTTTTCGGAGAAGACCTAAAACGATGCGACATCTGCTTTCCGCTTTGGTGCAGAACGTTCCCGGAGTGCTGTCCCATATTTCAGGGATGCTTGCCTCCCGGGGGTATAACATCGATAGCCTCGCAGTGGGGGAAACCGAAGACCCGAATCTCTCGCGAATGACTTTTGTCGTCGTTGGTGACGATAGTGTTCTCGAACAGGTTCGCAAGCAACTCGAAAAGATCGTCACTGTCGTTCGGGTCGATGATATCAGCGCGCAGGACAATGTTGAGCGGGATCTGATGCTCATTAAAGTGGCCGCCCGTGGGGAAAAGAGAAGCGAAGTCGTCGAATTGGCGGACATTTTTCGAGGAAGAGTGGTCGATGTCGCGGCCGAAATCGTGATGATCGAAATTTCCGGCCAGGAGGGGAAGATCGAGGCGTTTATCGAAATGATGCGTCCCTTTGGTATCGTCGAGCTGGTCCGAACCGGACGTATCGCCATGGTCCGAGGCAGTATCGATGTCGAATCGCAAGAGGCGGCTGAGAAATAGAGTTAATGAGTAGATGAGAGAAGGCGGTCTTTTTTCCAGGAGGAGAAAAGGTCGATCATTTCGAGATAAAAAAGAACTAGTTCGTTATCTGTTTTTTTGATGAAGGAGCCATTTCATGTCGGCTGAGGTTTTTTATGATAAGGATGCCGATCTTTCTTTCTTGAAAGATAAGACGATTGCCATCTTGGGGTACGGTTCGCAAGGTCATGGCCATGCCCAGAACCTGCGTGACAGCGGTTGCAACGTGATTGTGGCCGAGTTGCCGGGCACGGCGAACTACGAGCAGGCCGTCAAGGACGGTTTTGAGCCGCTTTCGACCGAAGAAGCGGTCCAAAAAGCCGACATGATTACCCTTCTGCTCCCGGACGAACTTCAAGGCGATATCTTCAAGAACCAGATTCGCGAAAACCTCTCGCCGGGCAATATCCTTGTCTGCTCGCACGGTTTCAATGTTCACTTCGGCCAGTTCAACATTCCCGAAGGAGTTGCCGTCATCATGGTCGCCCCGAAGGGTCCCGGACACCTGGTTCGAGCCGAATTCGTCAAGGGCGGTGGGGTTCCCTGTCTGTTGGCGATGGGCGAAAACTCGGACGACAAAACCCGCAAGCTCGGTCTGGCCTATGCCAAGGGGATCGGCGGCACGCGAGCCGGCGTCATCGAAACGACTTTCGCTGAAGAGACCGAAACCGACCTGTTCGGGGAACAAGTGGTCCTCTGTGGCGGTTTGGCCGAGTTGATCAAGGCCGGATTTGACACCCTCGTCGAGGCCGGATATCAGCCCGAAATGGCCTACTTCGAATGCATGCACGAAGTCAAGTTGATCGTCGACCTCCTTTATCAAGGTGGTCTCAACTACATGCGTTACAGTATCTCGAACACGGCTGAATACGGCGATTACACCCGAGGGCCCCGGATCGTCACCGACGAGACCAAAGCGGAGATGCGCAAGATCCTCAAGGAAATCCAAACGGGCGACTTCGCTCGCGAGTGGATCCTGGAAAACAAGGCCAACGCCCCCGGGTTCAAGGCGATGCGTCGAATCAACCGCGAGCACAAGATCGAAGAGGTCGGTCGTCAGCTTCGTAAACTGATGCCCTGGATCGACTCGAAGGAAGTGTAGTTCCCGATTCTTCGATGAGGAAAATCCTTTGCGTCGATACTGACGACGCGATGGAGCTTCCGCGAAAACCGAATTTTTCAACAAGGGTGACCTGCTTCGGCCGGTCGCCCTTGTTTCGTTTTCCGCTTGTTTTATCGCAAAAACAAGAAAAAGGGGAAAATTTTTCCGATCGTCCCCACAGCGGGGTTGCCAATTTCCTGGAAAAATTGAGAATAAGGTATCGTATTCTTGGTGTGGAGGGTCTTGCCCGGCAATCTTTTATGATTTCCGGCTCGGACAAGGACCCTAAAAGTGTGAAGGAGAACCCCAGAGTCCTGGAGTACCAATATGGCCACGATCGATAGTATGCACACCCGGTTAGATCAGCTTATGCCGGGAGACCGTGTCGAAGTAGAGCACCGTCTTGTTGTGGATCAGGAAACACGCATCGTTAAGACGATGGGTACCCTGGTTCGTTCGGAACGTCATCTGAGCGGCATGCATTTCCGCCGGGCGTCGGACGAGGCGGTTGGTTCGGATTCCGTTCTGCTGGAATTGCAGGATGGGGAGCTGACCAGCATTGCGGTGGACGAAAAAACGATCATTCGTCGCGCCTAGAGCGCGGGTGTATCAGTTAAGTGTAGCGTCACACCGGCGTGGGGAGAGTTCCCATCGTTGCTGTAAGTCGAGCTTTGGGGAATGGTTGGCATTTTCCATTTCTCTTCCAAGCTGCAAGGAACCGGCTACGCTTAAGTGAAATGCGCTATAGAAAAGTGTTGATGGTTCCCTATGGCGGATGTGCCCAATCGTGCTTTCTTTGCATCGCACTCGCGTGAATTTGAAGAAAACCGGTATGTCTATCCGGTTGTCAGCCGTCGTTCGAAGGGGATTTCGGTTGGAATCAACCTGAGTCCGGACATGGCCTGCAATTTTTCCTGTGTTTATTGCCAGGTCGAGTCGGCACTTTCTGCATCACGTCCGCGAGGCCCTTCTTCGGTTCGGATTGACTTGGCCCGCTTGGCCGAGGAGCTGGATCAGACGGTCGAGGCTTTTGTCTCAGGGACTCTTTTCGAGCGGGACCAGTTCCACACGGTTCCTGAAAAGCTTCGACGCTTGAACGATTTCGCGTTCAGCGGTAACGGCGAGCCGACTCTTTGTCCTCAGTTTGCCGAAGCGGTCGAGGTGGCAGCCGAGGTTCGTCGAGTTCGAGACCTTGAAGAGACCAAACTGGTTTTGATCACCAATGCGACCAGGCTCCAGGATCCCCAGGTAATTCGGGGCCTTGAGCTTTTGGACTGCAATCACGGCGAAATCTGGGCGAAACTCGATGCGGGAACGCAGGCGGCTTACCAAAAGGTATCGCGGAGCCGGGTTCCCTTTCGGCAGATTCTCGACAATCTTGCCGTGACGGCCCGAAAACGTCCGATCGTTGTTCAGACCCTTTTCATGCGGATGAACGATCGGCCGACCCCCGAAGCGGAGGTCGAATCTTATTGTCGGCGGCTGCTCGAGATTCTTGAGTCCGGTGGTCAAATCCACCTGATCCAGATCCACACGGTGGCCCGCCTTCCGGCCGAATCGTGGATCACTGCTTTGAGTGACGCCGAGCTAGATCGGATCGGGCAAAACGTCCGAGACCGAGTTGGTCGCCCGGTCGAGATCTTTTACGGCGGATAGAGCCCTTTTTTCCGCCCGGTTTGTCGGGCATAACGAACCGGCTTCATTCACGGAAAAATACGCCAGAATCCTTTTCTCTCGGTTGGTTTGGTCCAAGAAAAAAAGTAGGGCCGAAGCCGGGCTCCGAAGAGTTACCGACAACGGCCCCAGGGGGGGATTTGTTGTTGAGAAAGAGGGACTAAAGCGTTCCGCCCGGTCCGGCGGTGACTCGTTCTTCTTCCTCTTCTTGGATGATGATTCGCGGTGTGACCATCATCATCAAGCTTTGCGTTTCTCGGCCGATGCCGACATTCTTGAACAGTCGACTCACGTAAGGAATCTTGTTCAACATCGGAACACCGTATTCGTTTCGGCTCTCATTGAGTCGTTTGATGCCACCCAAGAGGACCGTGCCGCCATCCGGCACACTGACGGTCGTACTGACCGAGATGACCGAGTAGGTAGGCAACTGAACGGTTGTACCCTGTTGGGTAATCGCCTGAATATCGTTTTGTCGGCTTGCGTCGTCCGGGACGGTTTGGTTCCCTTCCGTCGAGGTGTCGGAGGTCGAGGTCGTTTCACCCGAGAAGGTGAACGTTCTGACATCGCCAATCGAGCTGAAGTAGGGAACGACCGTCAGACGCACGAAACGACGATCGCTGGAGACGACCGCTTGAACATTCAAGGAGGTGCCTTCGGCGAGGATAACGATAATCGGCTGTTGGGCCGCCGCGAAATCGCCGACGACCGGCATCAAGCTCATGACGAACGGGCTGTACGACATGTCTTGAATCGAGGCCATCTGGCCGTTGAACAAAGTGACTTTCGGAGCCTGCAGGACGTTGGTTCGCGTATCCCCTTGAGCGGCTTCGATGAAGAAGAACGCTTCGATTTCGCTGAGGATCGCAAATCCGACCGTCGCTCCGGCCGCCGGGTCGTATCCGCCGAATTGCGGAATCGACAGTCCGTAACTTCCTTGACGGAAGGGGATGTCGAGGTCGGCGGAAAAGACGCCAGGTGCCGACATACCGACGGTTACGCTTCGATCGTTGTCCACATCGCGAAGGTCTCGAAGTGGCTCGTTCAGGAAATCTCCCGCCTCTTCGTCATCCTCAGCATCCTCACCGCTCTCTTCTACGATGCGGCCGAACCCGCTAGTGCCGGGGAGGTTATCATCGATGTCGAAATCGAAGTCGACGCCGATTCGTTCGAAGAAGTTGTCGTTCAG
The DNA here is from genome assembly GCA_963674475.2 of Thermoguttaceae bacterium. Lineage (GTDB taxonomy): Bacteria > Planctomycetota > Planctomycetia > Pirellulales > Thermoguttaceae > CAXXFQ01. Next base: position 391,252 of record CAXXFQ010000017.1, read on the forward strand.
GGTGATGAAGCGGACTTCGATCGTGACTTGCAAGTCTTGGAGACGTCGGAGCTGTTCGAACAGGTCGACGATATTCTCGTGGACTTCTTGGGTCTGGCTGATGACCAAGGTCATGTTCGATTCGAACGGTTGGACCGAGCCGGGTCCACCAAATTCGGCCCACGATTCGGGGGCGATCGTGGTGGTGATCAGTTCGATGAGGCTGTCGAAGTCGGCATTGACGCCACCTCCGGCTCCTCCGGGTCCAAATCCCATGGGACTGGAACCGCCACCACTTAAGCCACTGCTGGCCTGGGCGAGGACGGTGTCACTGATCGTGGTGGCTTGATCCGAAGCGACCACGCCCATCGGCGAACCGCTGCCGTAGTTGCTGGTTGAACTGCCGAAGCCGTTTCGTCGCATTGCTTCGTTATACGCACCGCCGAGCCCCATGTTCGGGTTGGGAACAAAGTTGGGGATCGGGATGACCAAGTCGGCGACCTGATAGGTGGCCGTGTAAGTTTCCTGATCGCGGTAATCTTCGCTGGTGATTTTGAGGACCTCGTCCTTGATCACATAGCTCAAATGGTACGGGGAAAGGATCAAATTCAACGCACTCTTGAGTGAAATCTCGTTCTGAAGATGGATCGTCACCGGTTGGTCGGTGGAGACGTTCTCTTCGCTGAAGCCTTGCGGATCCAGATAGACGTTGATTTCGGACAGTTGGGCCAAGTGATTCAAAACGTTACCCAACGGTTGTTTATCGAAGCTCAAGGAAACGGGGGTTTTGAGCTTTTGTTCGATTTCGATTTCCCGTTCCGAACGAGCGGGGCCTTGTTCGGCACTCAGTCGGGCACGGCTTTTGGTTAGCGTGTCCCAGGTTTTCGCGTCGGGGAATCGATACGGGTCGCTGTCGTCGAAGGGGATCGAGGATCGTTCGACGCTGAACATCGTGCTGACAAACGCGTCTTCTTTCTCGTCACGCAGCGCGAGGTTGTTCGTGAAGCGACGGAGGAATTTCGCATTGTCCCAGACCTGACGAGCCACCGGTTCTTCGGGGGCCAGATCGTAAGCCTGTTTCGCGATCACCTCGGCTTCGGCAAACGAATGTTCGTCGACCTTTTGGTTGTAATGTTCGATCAGTTGAGCCAACTTTTGACGCACTTCGACGACGTGTTGCCGTTCGCGTTCGACCTGTTCGAGGATGGCCTGGTTTTGCTGGTTGAGCGAAAGCCGGGCTTCGTTATCCTTGATGTACTGGTTCAGGTTGGCCAAACTGCGATTGGCACGTCGCATCAACGTCGCTTTGGCGACCGGGTCGAGCGAGGCGGCTTCGACGGTCTTTCGCATCATATTCAGTTCGGTGACCGCTCCGTTGGGGTCGGATTCACGAATCTGAGTTGCCTTGCGCTCGGCCTGGGTCAAATCGTTGAGAATTTGACGGGCCAGAAGCTGTTGTTGCTGCGTTTGTTCTTGCGTCAGGGGGATTCCCGCGGCGACGCCCAACGGATTGGAAGTCGCTTGACCCGTGGTCGGGGTGGGAATGGCTTCCGGCGAAGCGGCGGTAAGATTTGCCGGGGTGCCGGTTGCGGTCGGTGGCGAAAGCAATTGGAGTCGTTGATTCAGCCGGTTGGCGGTTTCGGGGTCCAATTGGTTTCGAAGTTGGGCTGCTTGCTGGAAGTAATTGATCGCCTCGTCAAACTTTTTCGCTTGAAGGGCGTTTTCTCCTTGCTGGAAGAGTGTCATGGCCGGGGTAGCGGCGCTGGACTTTGGGGGTGCTGCAAGCGTCGGTTTTTGAGCGAGACGGATGCCGCCCGGAGCCGCCAGTTGCGGTTGTCCGACACTCGGGGCAATGTTGGCCGCCGGAATGTTTTGGGTCGGATCGGCCGAAGTATGGTAAACTGCTTGCATGGCTGCTTGAGGAGCGGGGGAGGCGGCCGTGTAGTTGGCTGCCGGAACCACACCGGAAGCGGTTGCGCTTCGTCGTTTTTGGATTTCTTGCATCAAAGTGGACGGTCGCATCTGTCCGGCGTCGAAGCTCGCTTCGGGGACTTGCATCGACACGGCGACGCGTGCATAAGCTTCGGCAGCGTCCAGGTCACCTTTGTCAAGTGACGCCTGGGCGTGTTTGATCAGCTGGTTGGCACGACGTTTGACACTCGGCGAAACAGACGGTTCGTTCGGGCTGGTTTCGGGCTTTTGGGCCAGGGTCCGTCGAGCCGTATTGATCCGCTCTAAAAGGGTGTTTGGGTTGGGCTCGAGTGGGCTGAACGTGACCCGTTGGTCGTTGGCTTGATAGGCCAATCGTTCGGCCGTTTCAAAATCGTTCCAGCCGAGGACCGCTTCGGATTGTTCCATCATTAATTTAGCGAACTGGCGACGATAGCCTTCGGTGTGCTTTCGACGAGGCGCTTCGGCAAGCAGCATTTCGAACTTTTCGATCGCCGCTTCGACTCGCATGGGCGTGTCGTCTTTCGGGCCGTAGGCGAGCGGCTGGGCTTTCGCTTGTTCGGCGATTTGCTTTGCCCGAGCGGCGTCACCCATTGCCAAGGCCTGACGGGCCTGAAGCAACAAGAAGTTTTTCTTGGAGCCAGGGGCCTGTGCCGTCATTGCCAGCCGGGTGGCCGTCGGCATTGTGGCAGGGTGATTCAGGAACGGATCGGTCGGCGGGGTCGCTTGACCTTGGTTGCCAAACGGCAAAACGGCCGCCAAACCGGAAAGTGCTCCTTGACCTGAAGAGGCCGTTTTTTTCCGCTGGAGTTCCTGGCGAGCCTTGGCCGGCGTGTAAGCGAGTTGATTGAGAGGGTTGTATCGAACCCTCAACTGTTCAGCTTGAACAATCAACTGCTCGGCCACGTCCAATCGATTTTCAGCCATCGCCTGTTTCGCGCGAGACAGCAGATCGTCCGCCTGCTGGCGGGGATCGGTGCTGGTCGTCGAAGGCGTCGCCTGAGAAATGACGGCGGACGTCACACCGCAAGACGGTGCGAACCAAAGGGGATTGGCCTGCGTAACGGCGGTGGAAAGCAGGAAGCTTACCACCATCAGGCCCGTTAGTGTTTTCGTGGTCGTTTTCAACTCAATTCTCCTCTTGCACTAAAAGACTCGCAGGAGTCCACCTCAGTCCGCTCGGTCAGTCGCACGCGCCCCGAGCACGAACGACTTAAAAAACATCGAAATCGAATTCCCGTCTTTTTTAGGTTACCTACGTCTGCTGTTTCTGGTTGTCGAATCAAGAAAACGTGGTCTTTTCAGGGATTTCATTTCGTTCGGTGCCGACTAAGGCCGGATCTTGGAGTAGTTTTTTTTAAGGATATCTCGAAGAGAGGGCCGAAAAGTACTGGCTTGGCCGAGTTGGGTCAAGGTCGATTTGGCAAACTTTCAAGGGAGAAAGAATTTTTTTGAATTTTTTTGAATTCTTTCTTAAAACCCGAGAAAAAAGGAAGACTGGGTAGGATTTCGCTCAACGAAAATGGGGGGTGGTCAGCCGGTTCTTTGGCCCTTTGGAGAGTCCCTTTTACGTTCGTTTCCACACGCGATGTTGTAAACTGGCCGCAGCGGGAAAATGGAATGCCCTAAAGAGATATTGGAATTGCACTTATGGCAACCAGGAGACCGTTCCCGATGGAGTGTGGACGTTGCCCGTTCGCAGGAAACTGCTCTTGCAGTCTGTTTCTCTACGGGCTGTCAGGGGCTTTCGGGGAATGCTTTAAGAAGCGCGTGGCGGCAGTCGGTTCGCGTAACACGTGGCCGCCACGCATCAATCGTGACGAGAGGAAGGAGCGGAAGAGGTGGCCAGGGAAAAGGTTAAGCCGGTTTGAGGTCTTGGACCGTGTCGAGGTCCTCAGCGCTGACGTGGAAGATCTTTTGGCTTCCTTCTTGCGAGATCGCTTCAATGGCGATTTCCTCTACCTTTTCGCGATCGACTTTGGTGGCGTAACGGACGACCAGGGCGCCGGTCCGCTTGAGGTTGGCTTCGGTCGGCTGGCCAATCAGAAGGGCTGTCGGGCCCACTTCGGTTTCGAGTTGGACCACTGTGGCGTTTCGGGCCATTTCCTGGTCGAAGAGTTCGAGAAGTTGTTGGTTTTCGTTCTGATTTCGACCTATCGCCACCTTGGTCTGGTCGTCCAAGCGGATATGGCGTCCCTGGACCAGCAGGCTTAAGTCCCAGAGGCTGGCTTCCGGGCCATGGTCGAGGACGTCGCGGACCCGGGGGGCAAAGGTCGTTTCGGTGATCGCGCAGCCGGTTGACGGTTGGGGCGTGGCCGTGACTCCCAGCTCGTTGGCTAATTGGATCAGCGGGGTTCGTCCTCGTCCGGAGAAGCGGTAAAGTTGGTCGCGGTCGATAATCCCTTCGGTTTCGGGGATGGTCGGTTCCAAAAGCTTTGCCGACAAGGGGCGCAGTAAACGGCCGTGGAGGCCGCTACGCCGGTCGACGCAGTCGAGATGGTTCCTTTTTTGGCTCATCGGACGCTGGCTCAGAACTTCCCCCGTGGCGACGACGCAGGCTTCTCGTTCTTCCATGAATCGTTTGGCCAATTTGCACATGTAGATGCGGCAGTCGATGCACGGATTGATCCCTTTGCCGTATCCATAGCGAGGATGACGTAAAAGCTCGACGTACGCTTCGCCCGCGCTGACCACCGTGAGGTTGATGCCCAGCGCGTCGGCGGCGGATCGGGCCGGTTTTTCACAGGAATGAAAGACCGTTTTGACATTGAGGCCGTCGACCTCGAGCCCCTGTTTTTGAAGAATGGCAGCGGCAAGAATGCTATCTAGTCCGCCGGAGAAAAGGACAACCGCGCGTGGTTTCATCGTTGAAGGCCAGAAAAAGGTTTTGAGGAAAAGTGATTCAATGTTTGCAGATTCGCTTGGACAGTTGGATAAATCCCGCAGAAAAAACGAAAACGACATGCCCGTTTCAAGGCGTATCGGGTTCGGTTTTTATGGCGCATTTCACTTTAGCGTAGCGGGTTCCTTGCAACAAATAAGGAAAAGGAAAAACAAAGCCATTCCTTAGGCAAACAGGCGATCTTTTTTTACTGCCGGTGAGACATGACGCCTTCATTAAAAAACGCTCTAATCGTTGGACGGGAAGGGGGGCGTTTCGTCGTGGATCTCGCTCAACGCGTTGCGAGCCGCCCGTTGTTCGGCCTCTTTTTTGTTTTTTCCCCAGGCCGGCTGGTATCGAACCGAGCCGATTTTTGCCGCGATTTTAAAGCATTTACTGTGATCGGGCCCTTTTTCGTCCAAAAGCTGATAGGTCGGAGCGGCTCCGTGTTCGCGTTGGGCGATTTGCTGGAGTACTGACTTGTAATTCCCGCCCAGATCGCCATCGGCGGCTGCCTCGATTTCCGGCTCGATATGGGTCGTAATGAATTCGGCCGCTTTCGCGTATCCCTGGTCGATATAAATGGCCGCAATCAGCGATTCGAAAACGTCCGACAGCAACGACGGGGGATATTTCGGACTGGTCGCTACCCCTTTGCCGACAATCAGAAACTCCTGAAGATTCAAGGCCTCGCTCAGTCTCGTACAGGTTTGGCGACTTACCAAAATGGATTTGACTTTGGTAAGATCCCCTTCGAGATAATTTGGAAAACGATGGTAGAGCAAGCTGCAGACTACAGAGCCGAGAATCGCGTCGCCGAGAAATTCGAGACGCTCATTCGATTTCAAACGGGTTTGGGCTCCGGAAGCGTGCGTCAAAGCGGCCAAAAGGAGATTTTTGTCTAAAAATTTGACTTTAAGGCGTAGTTCGCACTCTTTGAGCAAGGGGAGGATATCCGGGGTCATTTCCGGCGCGTTAGGGTTAGACATGAAGCATGCCCTGCAGGTCTCGAGGGAAAAACATCTAGGATGATTTCGAGAGGCTGCTTCGTAACTTCCCGGCCGGACTTTTATCTATCGGAAAAACCCGTAAGGGAAAATCGGATCAGATTCCGGCTGGAAGTGAAGAAACGGGCTCTCGAGGAAACTCAGTTAAAAAACCCAAACTTGTACCTTAGCAACCGAGTTTGTCGGTGTCAATGGTGGATTGGGGGGCGGAGCGGCCCAAAGGAAGGGGGGGACCACTCTTTATTGTATCCCTGCATTCTATTCCCGGCAACGGTCGAAGAAAATGCCGCAGATTGCCGGCGGAACTTTTTTCTCACACGCTCGCGTTTCTCCGGAGTCGAGATTTTCGAGGATCTGGTCCGGAGAAACGCTATTTTTTGTGAAAACCGTTTCAAAAAAATCGCGAAACGATTCGAGAAATTCTAGAAGCTCAACATCTTTCGATACGCGTTCATGCGGGTTTCGATATCGTCGAGATCGACGGTTCGGAGGCGATCCAGACTGAAATCTTCGACCGTGAAACTGGCCGCGAGAGTACCATAGGCCAATGCCTGCTTGAGGGTTTTCGGTTCGAAATTACCCTGCCCGGCCAGATAGCCCATCATCCCACCGCCGAAGCTGTCTCCCGCGCCGGTCGGATCGACTACCTTGGCCGTCGGGTAGGCGGGCAACACGTAGGTCTCATGTTCACTGAAGAACATCGCCCCGTGTTCTCCCTTCTTGACCACGACAAACCGGGGACCCAGTTTCCGGACCGCTTCCCCCGCCTTGACCAGGTTCGACTCGCCGGTCAAAAGCTTCGCTTCACTGTCGTTGAGCACGATCCCGTCGATTTGACTGAGCAGCTCGATCAACTCGTCGCGTGCCGTGTTGATCCAGAGGTCCATCGTGTCGGCTACGCTGAGCTTCGCGCCGTGGCACTGCTTCAGGACCCGAAGCTGCACGGCCGGGGGCCCATTGGCCAGGAAAAGATACTCGCATCGGGCGACTTCTTCCGGCAGGACCGGGTCGAAATCGGCGAACGAATTGAGCTGAACGTCCAGCGTTTCGCGATCGTTCATGTTTTCCATATATTTTCCGGTCCAACGAAACGTTTTGGAACCGGGGACCATCTGGATACAGGAGGTGTCAATATGATGGGACTCCAGTTGGCGGGCGTCCTCTTCGGTCCAGTCGTCACCGACGACGCTGACGATGCGCACCGGCGTGAAGAGGCTGGCGGCCATGGCAAAGTACGAAGCGGAACCCCCTAAAAGATGGTTTCGGGTTTCCGTAGGGGTCTGGACGTTATCAAACGCGACCGATCCGACGACAACAAGCGGCATAACTTGGGTCTTTCTATATCTTCAATTTCCTTAATGATACATAATGCATGTCTCTATCCATGCGGCATTAGACGAATTATCGGCGATTTCCAGAAAAGAGCAACGGGGGGGCGAAAGGGGAGATTTGAGAAAATGAACGGAGCGGAACGTATTGTGGAGGTTATTTGCGGGGAATAGAGAGGGGATGAGCGTCTTGAAAGAGATTGATTGAAAGGGGGAGGCGAGGGGGGAGTGAAAAAAGGACGATCACCTTCCGGCAATCATCCTTTGGTTTTTCCACGAGGGGAACCGCCTGTTTCAAAATGAAAAATGGACCAAATGGCCACTTAGGCTGGTGGTCCCAAAGCCCGTTTGGCCAGCTGCTGGTCGAGCATAAACAGGCCGCCCGGCGCGTTTTCAATCAACTTGAGTTTTTGCAAAATCGCGTCGGCGGTCGCCTCTTCTTCGACCTGTTCGTCGACGAACCATTGGAGAAACCCCTTCGTGGCGTGGTCGCTTTCGCGAATTGCCAGATCGGCCAAATCGTTGATCCGACTGGTGATATACCGTTCGTGGGTTAACACGGCCTCGAAAAGGGCCAGGGGAGATTTCCACTCGGTGGTGGGCGCTTCCAAGGTGGTCAGTTCGACTCGACCTCCTCGTTCGAGGATGAAATCGAAGAACTTCATCGCGTGGGACATTTCCTCTTGGGCCTGGATTCGAAGCCAATTACCGAAGCCGATCAGATTGGTGGCCTCACAGTGGGCCGCCATCGAAAGATACAGGTAGGAAGAATAATATTCGGCGTTGATTTGAGCGTTGAGTGCCTCTTGAATTTTCGAGTCTAACATGAAACTTTTCTCCTTTGGATTACGCGCGACAAAGAAAAAGGCGTAAAGGTAATTGGTGTGGCGAGTAAAAGTTCATTGACCAAAATGGTTCTTTAATAATGCTAGCTTGTTCTGACCGGCTAGCAAGCGGCTCGGTAAGGTTGTCGTTTTGGGGCGAGAACAAAAAGGAGCCCCTGCTGCTTGAGGGGAGAAAAAAAGGGTGAACCGTCAAAAAATGGGGGAAAAGGTCTGGAAAGAGAGTTTTTTCCAGGAAATGAAGGAAAAATTTTGGCGTGGTATTGACTAGATTACCGTGAAAAGTTACTTTGCTTCAGAAGACCCCACTTAAGGACGATGAGTTAGTAGACGTTTGGGGGGTTTTATTCCTGGAATAATTTCGTCCTGAGAAAAAAGTCACGGAAAATCTTCTAAAACCGAACACCTATTTTGAGATCAAGGAGCGGTAATTCGGAGGCAAAAAAAGCAGCTTGGAATTAGATCCCGTTTGAACCGGTAAATCTTATCTTTTTCGTCAAAAGCAAAGGGTAGAAAATGACGGTCAAGATTGATAAGGAGGGGGAGTTCATGGGTAAGTCCGTGCTAAGCTATCCGACAGAATCTCAACCGGATTCGGCACCTCATTCAGGCTTAGAAGGAACCCGGTGGGAGCCCAAAGGCTCTCGATTTCCTTTTCGCGAGGCGTCTACCATTTGGGTCGCGCTCGATGAGGAGAGTTCTCGAAAGGCGTTGCGTCTTCTTTTGGAGTCGGCCGGTTACCGAGTCGTCGAAGTCGATTCCAATGAGAGATTACTTCGCGAAATCAACAGCGACGTGAATGTCGTCGTGACGAATCTGGATGGGGCTCGTCCTTCGGGACGCGAATGTATCCAGTATTTCAAAAAACATTGCCCCAATCTTCTGGTGATCTTGGTCTCCCGTTTTGGAGAAACCCCTGAGGTCGTTTCGGCCCTTCAAGAGGGGGCGTTCGAGTGCTTTACTCGCTCTTGTCATCCTGACCTTTTGCTGGCAAAGGTTCGCGACGCGGTTCGTTTATCTTGTTTGGCCAAAGAGAACCGCCATCTTCGCCATCAGATCGAATACCCGACGGCCGAGGTACAATTGGCCGGGCATTCGTCGGTGATGACGTCGATGAAACAGCAGTGCGAAACTTTCGCCCGCTTGGGTTCCAACGTTCTTTTGGCGGGGCCTCGTGGCGTGGGGAAGAAGACTATCGCTCGGTGGATCCACGCGAGAAGTTCCATGGCGTTGCAGCCGTTGGTGGTTTTCCATGGCGGGTCGATTGCCAACGACGTCGTGCTGGAGCGATTGTTTGGCCCGCGAGGTCGGGAACCACAACAGGGCCTTTTTGGTTTAGCCGAAGGCGGAACCCTTCTTTTGGACCAAATTGATAGCCTTTCGCTGAAGGTCCAACGAAAGCTGATGTCCTATTTGCGGGATTGGAAATTGCAAGCGTCTCTTTCCGACGTGGTTCCTCGATTGAGGATTATTTCCACGACGACACAGGATTTGTCGTTGCTTTGTCAGCAGGGGCGTTTTCTCGAAGAACTGTTGTTTCAGATCGATATTCTTTCGTTACGAATTCCGCCGCTCAAAGAGCATTTGGACGACATTCCGGCGATTGCCGATCTTCTCTTGGAACGGATTGCTCGGAAATGGGAATCGTTGCCGGTCATGCTTTGTGGGGAGGCTTACGAGGCTCTTCAGCATTACAATTGGCCTGGTAACATCCGAGAGCTCGAGGTCGTTCTGGAGTTGGCCGGGGAACGGTGCGAGAATCGAACGATCACGCGAAGCGATTTGGCCCATGTCAGCCAGCTCAGCGGCGCCGATTCCAGTGATTCGGACGGTTGTCTGGGGTTGGCCGGCTTGAGTTTAAGTGAAATCGAATGCCGGGCAATTCTCGAAACCCTCCGGGTTTGTGGCGGAAACAAGGCGGCCGCCGCGCGTCGTTTGGGAGTAAACGAGAAAACGATCTATAACAAGATCAAGCGGTATCACTTAAGAGAAAAATTTTAGACCGGTTTTCGAAGAGCCTCTTTAGCCCTTGTTCCTTAAGAGGAAATCGAATTGTCGGTTGACGCCGGTAATTGAGCAAAAAACTTCCTGACGGCTCCTTATCTTGTGGCTCTCCTTTTTAAGGGAAGTCGCAAGAAAGGGGGGCTGTAGGGGAAGTCGTTCGAGCGAAAGAAGGATACCCTTTCTTTCCTGGCTTAACGGAGTGCCGGTTTTCCGTCTCTCGGCGCGTTGTCTCGTTGCGCCTTTTCGTTGAGTTCGCCTGAGATAGCGGACTGATAGAATCGCTTGTATTTCCGGTTGTTGGGGCACGTCCGAAGGCACCATCGGAGATGGGTCTTGGCTTCGGCATAGTTTTGTTGCTCAAGCAGCAAACGGCCATAGAAGGCATGGGTCAAAAGATGGCTCGGAAGGCTTTTGTAAGCTTGTTCCGCGCAGTGGAGGGCCTGTTTCGGTTGCCCGAGTTCGGTAAATTGTATGGAGGCCGTGATCCAGTATTGGGCGGTTTTCTTTGCGGAAAGGTCTTTGTCTTTGTCTTTGTTTTTGGCTTTGGCACAAGCGCTTTCGGCCAGAGCGTTTCGTAGACGGGCAAGCTGTTGGGGGGTGGCCCGGTTTTGGCCGGCTTCCAAAATCCAAATCATCCCGTCGACTTCTGGTTGGAACGTGTCGAGTAACAAGTTGATTACGGTTTCCAAATGCTCGTTAGGCGTCGCCCCGACCAGGCTTTTTATGATCTTTTTCTGGGTTTTGGGATCGGCGTGAAACGCGCGGAACGCCAAATCTTTCCACGAGGCAACGTCGCCAATCAAAAACGCCTGATTGGCCGCCAGATGAAGGACGCTTCCGTCAAACGGGCGAACCAAGGTTGCCTGTTGAAGGAGTTTCATCGTGTCGGCAGGGGCAAGCTCGTTAAGGAATCCCAAATTGGCCAAGTGAACATAGGCCTTTCCGTACAAGGGGCAGGCGGCGATGGCGCGTCGACTGTAGATCAACGCTAGGTCAAGGTGACGCCGATGTTCTCCCACCGCACGATCGAGCCAGTCGTTTCTCGCCTGGATTGAAGGAAACATCCCCCGACTTTTCTGCATCGCGTCGGCGACATTCAGCAGCGACATCGGGTTGATGGCGTTGATTTGATGGAGGTCGAAAAGTACCAAATGGGCTCGTGCCAGATTTTCGAGCGCTTCGGCATTTTCGGGTTCCCACCGGATCACCCTTTCGAGATGTTCGATTCGACGTTGTTGGGTGTGGATGGTCTCGTCGAGTTCTTCGGCCGACATCGAATTGGGATCGGGATATTCCTTTAGGTGGTTCAGTCCGACAATGGATCGGCGAAACGCATCGAGGTCCCCCTGAGAAAACGCCGGTCCGATTCGTTCGGCGATCATGCCGATCGCGACGAACGTCACCGCCAGAAAAACCAGAAGGTTGCTTTGACGCGAGAGCGTCCAATTTTTGGGTGTCGTTTGATTTGCTTCCAAGGCGAGCAGATGTCCTCGGCAAGCAGCCGCGGCCAAGATGACGGTGAGTGCCATGCAGCCGGGCATGTACCAGACGAAATCACACAGTGAGTGGACCGTACTGGCGACCAAACTGGCAAAAAGGGCCGCAAGACAAAAGGTAAGGCGGCTCGATTTCGCTTGACGAATGCCGCGAAGACACCAGGTGAAACAGAAGCCGATTCCGGTCAACAGGAGAAGCGTTCCGGTGGAGCCCGTTTCGATCAACACTTGGAGGTAGCCGTTTTCGGCATGGGTAAATTCCAGCTGCGGGGTCGTGGGGCCGTCGAGATAGGCCGGATAGACGTATCGATGGCTGCCGACTCCCGCGCCGAACCAAGGGAAATCTTGACTTGCTTTGAAAACGGTCGACCAGATTTCTCGTCGCGCGTCAAGTTGATCCCAGACGAAAGAGGATCCGGCCGTCAGGTCGCCGAGCCGTTGATCGACTCGTTTCCCGGTTTCGTCAAAGTAAGATAGCGTTCCAAGCAAAACCGCTCCCAAAGCCAAAACGCTCAGTCCCAGTTTCCAGCCTTTGCGTGAAATCAGGCAAAGCAGGATTACGCAACAGGCGACCGACAAGAAGAAAGCCGCATTTCCTCCCCGTGAGAGGCTTAGCAGGCAAGCGATGGCGACGAGGCCCAGCCCGATCCCCAAAAGAAATGTTTTTGACAACAGAAAGTCAAAAAATTGTTTGTTCGATCGGGTGTTGGAGTGAAGGACAGTCTGAGAGAAACGAGCGTTTTTTCTCTTGGAAGAAGTCGAAACGGCGTGACTTTCTCGAAACGTTTTATGAATCCACCACAAGAGTGGCCCGATTCCCAATGCCAAAAAATGGGCGAAGTGATTCCGGTTGACGAACCCTCCTTTAACGACTTTCTCGGTGCTCGAATACGGATGTTCGTAAAACCAGAAGAACTTGCCGTTGCTGAAGAGGTATTGTGCCAGCCCAAAAATCGCCATCAGTAAAGTCGCCAAGCCGACACAATACAAAAGACGTTCGAGGTCTTCGACTTTCGAGATCCGATTGAGGGTGACCAAAAATAAAAGGCCATAAGCGAGGAAGATGACGATTCCGGCCTTGGTTTGCGTCGGAACTAACGAAAGGCAATCCCACTGTCCAAGACGAACCGCGCCGGTTGCTTCGTGAGTCCATAGCGGGAGTAGCTTGGTGATTTGAGGGGAAAAAAATTGCAAAAGCTCATCCGACAGCGGGCTCAACTGAAGAAAAAGGATCCCCAGTCCGCCGAGAAAGAGCAAAAACGCTCCCGTGGGTTTCCAACTGGCCTTGTGTTGAAGCGTTTGTCGTAAGGACCAAGCGACCGCGGCGATCGAAGCGAACGTGACGAGCAAGAGGCGGCCGACACCGTGGGTTCCTCCCAATATCATCGGGACGACAAAAATCGATCCGGCCAGAGCCAAGTCAACGAGATTCAAAAGGAATCGCTCGACACGTTCCGTCGGACTGGAAGAAGCCGGTCGACTTCGGGCAAAGCGTGTGTTCAAGGAGCGACCGGCTGACATGAAAACCTCATGGAAAAAAGACGTTTTTGGGACTGATTTTAATGCGAGGTTAGGCGGTTGGAAAGCGGGAAAATTGAAGTCCGTTTTGCGATGATGCTTATCCGGTTACTCGTAGATTGCTTTTTTGGTGTTGTCGGTGTTTGACTCAAGATAGGTTCGGGTTGTACTAAGCCACACGTCGGATTTCAGATCCTCTCGTTTGAGGCAGGATTTCCGATTCGTAAGGAGCTTCGCCCTCTCCAACGGCGTCCGCCGTTTGATAGCTTTCGTCGGTATCGGGATGGTCTTCTTCGTGGCCATAGCCGTACCCATAGCCGTATCCATAACCGTATCCATAGCCATAGCCGTAAGCGCTATTCTCGGTGTTCACACGGTTGACCACCAAGCCCAGGATCGGGGCCTTCATCATGTCGAGCGAGTCCAATCCTTGGATAATGGCTTGTCGGCGGCTTTTTTCCGGCTGGACCACCACAATAGCTCCATCGACCACCTTGCCGACCAAGGCGGTATCGCTGGTGACGAGAATGGGAGAACAGTCGATAAGGACCATATCGTAAAGTTCTGAAGCGTATTCGATTAATTCGGAAAATCGGGTGCTTGCCAAAAGTTCCGAGGGGTTGATCGGACGGGGGCCGCAAGCCAAAATATCGAGATTCGGGATTCCGGTCGGCCGAGCGTGTTTTTTCAAAGATGTTGCGATTTCATCTTCGGACTTCAGAACATTCGAAAGTCCGGTCTCTTCGGCCATGAACATCTGTTTCGTCAATCCCGGACGTCGCAGGTCGGCATCGATGATCAAGGTTTTTTTTCCGGTTTGGGCATAGCAGGCCGACAAATTGGCTATGATGGTCGTTTTTCCGTCACCCGGTTCCGGGCTGGTGACGACGAGTCGTTTGAGGCTTTCGTCGCTTAAGTCCAAGGCGGTTCGTAAGGTACGGAATGCCTCACTTTCAACACTATGGGGGTTCGCGTGGATTTGCAATCCTTCAATCCCTTCCCCTTCCACCGGAAGATGGCGAACCATTGAAAGGACGGAGTATCCGAGGCGCTGTTGTAGGTCCTCGATTGAACGAAATCGATCGTCGAGCGAGTCGACCAGATAGATCAACAGACAGCCGACGATCAGCCCCGACAAAAGGGAGAAAAAGGCGCAGTGGGCCAGTTTAGGAGAAACCGGTTGACGGTTGATGAACGGGTTTTCAATGACTTTGGCGAAAACCTCTTGTCCACTTTGCTGGAGGTCGAGCGAGGCGATCTGCTTGACCAAAACGTCGCTCAAATCTCGAAGTCGATTCACTTCGTGTTCGAGCGCTTTCAGCTGGGCCAGTCGGCCACTTTGTTCGATCGCGGCCGCTTGACATTGCTGAAAATGTTCTTGTAGCGTCGCTTCTTGTTGGAGGAGTTCTTGAAGCTTTTGCTGTACCATATCTACCAAAGCGGGGGCGAATTGGTTTTGATTTTTACCTCCGAGACGGGCCATTTGGTTTTGGTCGTAGTTTTGTAAATGGCCTTGCAGTCGAGCGATTTTTTCCGCCGCGGCAATCATTTTCGGATGGGCCGTACCGTAGAGTTTTTGAAGCGATTCCCATTCCGCTTTTTGGGTAAGTAGCTCTTGTTCGAGATTGGCTCGCATTCGACCGCTGTCAGGGCCAAATCCGAATGCTTGGAGCACGAGATCTTTTCCGAGTGTTTCGGAAACCGTCAGGAGTAATTGTTGGAGATTCCCGCCACGTTGTATCGTTGCCTGGATCGCCTGGAGGATCGCTTGTAATTCGATGCGCTGCCTTTGCACTTGATTGAGTTCATCGGTGAAAAAGATCGCCCTTTTAATAATGGGGTTGGTAATTTCTCTCGTGGGCGTCGCGCTTAATTCTCCGAAGAGGCTTTGCGCTTTGAACAGTTCCTGTTGTTTTTGGCTCAACTGTTTGGCGATTTTGATACGTTCGTCGGTCAGAACGCGATGGATATCTCCGGCGGCCGCTTTTCGCGTATCGTCGAGAAATTCGAGGAACGTTTCGGCAATTTGGTTAACGACGTTGACCGAGACGACCGGATCGAGCGAATCGTAACTTAACCGTATGATATTCGAGGATTGCGAGGCCGAAGCTTGGACTTTATTTTTTAAAGCCTGTCCCCATTTTTCCTTGGGAACGTTTTTCAAGTCGATTAGATCTTCTTCAGGAAGTTTCGCCGCCACCGTGTCGAGTACCCGTGGGCTTTCGATGACCTCCTGATAGGTTTGCATCAGGGCCGCCTGTTGACTTCCGTAGGCTTGGCTGGTTTCGAAAGAGTCTTTCATGTTCGCGTGCATGATCAGCATGCCCGCCGAGGCGCGGTAAACTCTTTTTGCCCTGATGAAGTAGGCAGTGCCGATGAGACAGCTAATGATCAAGCTGATGATTAAAATCCGCTTTCGGTAACAAACGACTCTCCAAAAGCGATGGACCGTTTGGGTGAACGCTTCCGCCGAATCGAAATGAGTGGGGTTGCCGTGCGCTTTTTCCGACATTTTTATCCGTCCAACTTTTTTTTATATATTGGCTCTCAAGCGAAAATCGTAGGGCGTTTTTCGTTTTTGAAAACCGAAAGAAAAAGATTATATTATTTTGATTGATTTTGAACTACCACATTGCCGCCGAGCCACTGATGCCTATGCGGAAGAAGCTTCGAATCGTCTCCACGAAGACGGTGGCCGGCGTATGGCGGACCAAAACGGTATCGCCGGGACACAAGAGCAGATTGTCGTCGCCGTCGATCGCTTTTTGGAGGCTGATTCCAATTCGTACTGGGGCAGGTTCTCCGTTGGAATGGCGAACCACCAAAATCTTATCGGCCACTCCGTTCGAGCAGCCTCCGGCCATGGCGATGGCGTCCAGGAGGCGAACATCTTCTTCGCCGGTTATTTCGATCGGTCCCGGTTTTCGAACAAGCCCCATGACTTGGATCGAGGGGAGATCTCGTTTGCCGACCGTGACCACATCTCCGTCGTGCAAGACGTATTTCCCCGGGGCGTTCGGGTCGAAAGTGGTGAGGCTCACCTGAACGATTTCGGGTTGCCCTGTCGCGGAGACGGGCGAAACGCCTTGACCAAAGCCGCTACCGTAAGGCAATTGGGCCTGAAGGATTTCCGGCTGGCGGTTGCCGTTTTGTGAACGACGCACTTCCACCTGAAGGTTCGTATCGTTGGCGAGTCCTTCGGCTTCGACCAGGCAGGCCATCAACGAACTTTGACCTCGCGGGAGCGAATAGGTACCCGGTTTATTGACTGCGCCGACGACCGTTACCTGATTGGTTCGCTGCTCGGCGATTTTTACTGAAACGAACGGATGGACAAACAGGTTCCTGCAGCGAGCCGTTTCGGCAAGGATCTGTTCGGCCTGCTCGACCTGGAAGCCGGAAACACGCACCGATCCAACCGGAGGAACGACAATGGTTCCGTCTTTGGCGACGCGAACTTGAGTCGGCTCGCCGTCATCTTCGCCCGTACCCGCCGTCAGCTGGACGTCGAGCAGGTCACCCCAGGCGATCGTGTCTTGGTCGCTTCCCTTGGTTGCGAATCGAGACAAGTCGATCGTGTCAGCCGGGGTTATCGATTCAGCCAAATGCTCCGCGGGAAGGTTCGCGACCTGATAGACGCCCGAAGTGCAGCCGGCGGTGAAGCAAACCAGCAGCAGTAGCCATGCCGGATTTGTCACAAAAAAGGCCAAGTTCTTGCACCGAAAAACTAGAATTGGTCCGTTCATTCTTTTTTTCTAAAACTCTTCTGGAAACAGAAAATGGTTTTTTGAAAGGGGCAAAGGAAGGCAACAGTTTGCCGTTCGTTGGACATTCCAGCGTTTTGTGAATTTCAAGAGGAATCGATAGAGTCAGGAATGCCACAAGTAAGGGGGTTGATACCCGATTTCGAAGGACAAAGTCAAGATCACTTTCGGATGGATTTGTGGGAAAATGATCCCATCCTTATACGGTAGCCCTTCTTTTTTTAAGAGGGGGGGTTGCTCGGCGGTTTGAGGGGTCTAGTCTCTTGCTCCCAAGGGGGGAGGCCGGTATACTACACGGTTCCCGAGTGGGACAGTGAGGTACAAGGCTTTTTTGAGATAACGAGGTAATCGCGGTGAAGAACGACTGGCGCGAGCTTTTCCCCTTCGAGTCCCATTTTTTGACCGTTCGGAATCAATTCCAATATCACTATCTTGACGAAGGCGACGGCCAACCGTTGTTGATGGTGCACGGGAATCCGACCTGGGGTTTTTATTGGCGAGAACTGGTCAAGGAGTATCGGGATCGATACCGCGTGGTGGTCCCAGATCACCTCGGCTGTGGATTGTCGGACAAGCCGACCTTGAACGATTATTCGTTCACGCTGGCCGAACGGGTTGCCGATCTGGTCGAACTGATCGAGAAGCTGGATCTCAAGAACATCACTCTGGTCGCTCACGACTGGGGCGGGGCGGTCGGGATGGGGGCGGCGGTCGAGCGTCCCGAGCGGTTTTCCCGGTTCGTCTTGATGAATACGGGCGCGTTCCGCTCGAAAGACATTCCCCGGCGGATTCACGCGGTGCACACGCCTTTCTTGGGCCGATTTTTGACCCAAGGACTCAATCTTTTCGTCAAGGCCGCATTGAAAATGACGGTCGAACGGCCCGAGCGGATGACCCCCCAAGTCTGTGCCGGGTATGCCGCGCCGTATGATTCGTGGGCCCACCGGTTGGCAGTCCATCAGTTCGCCATGGATATCCCGCTGAAACCGAGCCATCCGACTTACGACACCCTCAAGCGGATCGAAGAGGGGCTGCCCCAGTTTCGTGATAAGCCGATCTGCTTCTTTTGGGGGATGAAGGACTGGTGCTTCACTCCCAAATTCTTGGAGCGATTCTTGGAGTACTATCCCGAGGCCGAGGTACACCGGTACGAGGATGCCGGGCATTATATCGTCGAAGACGCCCACGAGCGGATCATCCCGACGCTCAGCGAATTTCTTGATTCGCAAGGTTAACGGATTCTTCTTGTCTCTTCACGCCTCCCGAGTGTATTAAGTTTAGAATTTACCCTTCTTAAGAGGGGTGGCTCGTGGGGGGCCCCTGTTTTTTCCCGATCTGCTCTTGAATTACCGGTACTGGGTAACTATGATTGACCAAAACGAGGCGGACGGACGCGTCCGTCCATGATTGAGTTGAGATATCGCCCCTAAATAAGGGGGTGCTTCAAAGCGTGGGTTGGGTGTTTTTTATGAATGAGTCGATTGTTGTTCCGGATCAGGCGAAGCGGACCGCGATTCTCGACGCGGCGATCGGGGTTTTTGCCTTGCACGGGTTTTCGAAAACCGATGTCCAGGTGATCGCCAACCGAGCCGGGGTCGGTAAGGGGACGGTCTATCGGTATTTTGGCAGTAAAACCGACCTGTTTTGGGCCGCGACCCTTGAGGTTACCATTCGGCTCCAAAAACTGTTGAATCAGGCGGCCGAGGGGGGCGAAACGATTTTGGAAGTTTTTCAGAAAACGGCCCGTGCGTATGCCCGTTTTTTGGTGACCCATCCGGACCACCTGGAGATTTTCATCCAACAACGGGCCGAGTTTTACGATCAGGTGCCCGAGACCCACCGGCTTCAGCATGAACTAAGTCACGAGAAGTATGTCTCTCTTTTGAAACGGGGGATGGAGAGTGGCGAATTTCGTCCCGACCTGGATCCGGACACCACGATGATGGCCTTTGGAGGACTGATCTTCGGAACGCTCAGTCATTGTTGTTTTCACTTTACTCAGGCCCAGCGAGAGCAAGCGGAAATTCAGGAACAGATTGTCGACCACGTCGTCCGTGGGGCCAATCTGTTTTTGGACGGGATCGTACGGAAAGAGAAATCGAAGGAGTAGAGGCCCTAGGAAGGTGACTATGAAAAAGGCTATATGGATTCCGGCTTGTTTGGTTTTTGGCTGGCTGGTCGTTTGCAGCGGATGCACGTCGTCGAGTGAGGCCGAGTCGACCACTACAACGGCCGAGCCGCAATCTTTTGTCTTGGAGGTCAACATTCTCGACATCCGTCCCGAGCGGATCGAGGCTACGTTGGAGCTGGTCGGGACGATGATTCCGTGCCGCGTGGCGACTCTTTCGGCCGAGGTGGACGGGACCGTCCAGGCGTTTTGCGAGTCGAATCGGCAGGTTTCGCGTCGTCAAGGAGGCGGGGTTGAAAAGGTGATTCTCGGACTGGATTTGGGCCATCCGGTCAAGCGGGGACAGGTGGTTTGTCAGATCGATCCGACCGACTACCAATTGGCTCTCGAATCGGCCCGGGCCGGATGGGAGCTTTCGAAGCGGAATCTGGCGGACCTTTTGGCCTGGAAGCGGCCCGAGGAGATCACCCAGTTGGAGGCGGGGCTCGACGAGGCGCGGGCCACGTTGGAGCGGGCCAATTTGGATTTGAAACGTAGCGAAAAAATGGTCGCCAAAAAGGCGATTCCCCAAGCGGATTATGACGAGGCGGTGATGACGATGCGGACGGCGCTCGCGGCGGTCAAACGGACCGAGGCGGCGCTGGCGCTGGCCAAGGCCGGACCGACGCCGGAGCAGATCGCCGTAGCCCAGTCGCAGATTGCCCAAGCGGAGGCCGAATGCAAGCGACAAGAGCAGCAGTTGCGAAAAACGTCCCTTATCGCGCCGTATGACGGAGTGGTCGTCGATCGGTTTGTCAGTGTCGGTGATCAGGTGACGGCCGGAGGGAAAACCCAAATCCTTCGGATCATCGATCCCGACGCGCTTTTCGCCGAGATTACGGTGCCCGAGAAGTATCAGCATCTGGTTCGGATTGACAATCGGGTCCAAATTCGGGTTCCCGGTTCGAAACGGACTGTCGAAGGGGTCGTCGACTTGGTCAACGAGATGGTCGACCCGGCGACGCGGACTTTTCGAGTTCGGGCGGCGTTCGACAATCGGGACCGGTGGTTCAAGGCGGGCAGTTTTGTCAACGTCGAGATCCCGGTCGCTTCGGCTACCGCGACGCTGGTGGTTCCGAAATCGGCCGTCATGATGACCGGTGGCGAACCGGCCGTTTTTGTTTGTCGCGAGGGGCGAGTCCAGCGGCGTCCGATTCGATTGGGCATTGGCAGTCGAACGGCTTGGGAGGTGATCGACGGTCTCGAGCCGGGCGAGCAGATTGTGGCCGATCGACCGAGCATGTTGACCTCGGGGATGCGAGTCCGACCGAGTCAGCTGCAATGAACCAGGGAGGGGGCGATGATTTTCTTGACCTTTTTTATCGTTCCCTTTCCTTGAGTATCTCGTTTTGAAGTGGTTTTCGACTGGGGGTTGGTACCGGGAAAAAACCTTTCTCTCACGATTTTTTTCGCACGATATCACACTACGAAAATATCCGAAACCGCGATTAACCGATCACATTGTAAAAATGTCTGAAACTGCGATTAACCGATCACATTGTAAAAATGTCTGAAACTGCGATTAACCGATCACATTATAAAAATATTTGAAACCGCGATTTGCGGATCACACTATGAAAATATCTGAAACCGCGATTTACCGGCCGGTGTTGGCCTCGATGGTCATTGGCGCTTTGGTCGTTTTTGGTTTTGTCTCGTACAAGCGGATTGGGGTCGACTATTTTCCGAACGTCGACATCCCGGTGGTGACCGTGTCGGTCGCTTACGAAGGGGCCGATCCGGAAACGGTCGAGACCGATGTGGTCGACGTGATCGAAGAGGCGGTCAATACGATCAGCGGTGTCAAAAAACTGACCAGTCAGAGCAACGAAGGGTTTGGGCTGGTCGTCATCGAGTTCGAACTGGATGAAGATATCGATATCGCCAGCCAAGAGGTCCGCGACAAGGTGGCGACGATTCGCGGTGACCTGCCCTTGGAGATCGAATCGCCGATCGTCCAGAAATTCGACCTCGACTCGGGTGCGATTCTTTCGATCGTTTTGTCCGGTCCTGTTGGGATTCGCGAGTTGACCGAGTATGCCGACAACCAGATCAAGCCTCGGTTGGAAGGGGTGTCCGGCGTCGGGAGTGTCAATTTGGTTGGTGGTCAAGAACGGGAAATTCGGATCTGGCTCCGACGCGATGCCTTGCGGGCCCACGACTTGACGTCGGATGAAGTGACCGACGCTCTGAAGGACGAAAACATCGAGCCGCCCGGCGGTCGAGTCGAGACTTCCCAGCGGGAGATGATCGTCAAGACCAAGGGGAAGGTCCGAAAGGTCGAGGATTTCGAGAAAATCGTGGTCGCCTACCGGGACGGAGCGCCGCTTCGGATTCGGGACGTGGCCTGGGTCGAGGACGGGATCGAAGACCAACGCAGCGCGGCGACGCTCAACGGTCAACGGGCCGTTTCGTTGTTGGTTCGACGTCAGTCGGGGGAAAATATGGTGGCGGTCGCCGAGGGGGTCAAGAAGCGGCTTTCCCAGGTTCAGGAGAGTTTGCCATCGGGCTACGAGCTGACGATCGCCCAGGACTTGTCGCTGTTTGTCAACGAGAGCATCTCCGAGGCGAAGAAAGAGTTGTTGCGGGGCGGCTTCTTGGCCGTCGTCGTGATCCTGTTTTTCCTGCGGAGTCTGCGCGGTTCGTTTGTCGCGGCGATGACTATTCCGACGACAATCATTTCGACGTTCATGGTGATGTACGGCCTCGGCTTTACGATGAACATGATGTCGATGTTGGCCCTGACGATCTCGGTCGGGATGGTGATCGACGACTCGATTGTCGTGTTGGAAAATACGTATCGCCATATCGAAGAGGGCAAAGGGCGAATGGAAGCGGCCCGGGAGGCGATGGTTGAAATCGGGTCCGCCGTCATCGCCACGTCGTTGGCCGTGTTGGCCGTTTTCGTGCCGGTCGCTTTCATGGAGGGGATCGTTGGGCGGTTCTTTTTCGAGTTCGGCATGACCGTTTCGGCCGCGGTGGTGATCTCGACGTTTATCGCGGTGACCCTTTCGCCGATGCTCTGCTCGCGAGTACTCCGGCCGCCGAAGAAGCCGGGCCGTCTTTCAATGGCGATCGAAAACGGACTCCAGTGTATCGAGACCCGGTATCGGGCCGTTTTGGCCGTGGCGTTGCAATGGCGGGTCAGTGTCGTCGCGGCCGCCGTGGGGATATTTATCGTGAGCTTGGGTTTGACCGGGCTGATCGGCAAAGAGTTTGCGCCCAACTCGGACGAGAGTCAGTTCAACATTCAGGTCCAAACGCCCGTCGGGACCTCATTGAAGGCGACCGAGGAAATTATTGCCGAAATCCGAAAACGACTTCGAACGTTGCCCCACGTCCAGACGCTGTTTTCGACGATTGGCAGCGGTTCGCAAGAACAGGTCAATAAGGCGACTATTTTGGTTAAAATTGACGAGAAGCAACAGCGGGAGCTCTCGCAATTCGACCTGATGGAGATGGCTCGAGAGGTGACCGCCGACATGAGTCATCTGAAAATGAGCATCGAGATTGTCCCACGGGTCAGCGGTTCGTCGTCCGGATTCCAGTCGGCCGACATCCAGTACAATCTGCAAGGAGGCGACTTGGAACAGCTGAACGCCTTTTCCCGGAAGATGATCGACCAAATGGCCCAAAAGCAAATGGGCGTTGTGGATCTCAATTCCAGCTATGACGCGGGCAAACCGGAGGTCAACATCGTGCCCGATCGGGACAAGGCGGCCGATTTGGGAGTCACGGTCAAGGATATCGGGACCGCGGTCCAGACGTTGATCGGGGGACAAAAAGCGGGGAAATTCGAGGAAAACGGCGAAACGTACGACGTGCGAGTTCGGTTGGTCGAAGGGGACCGGGATCGGCCTGACGCGATTCTCGATGTCCCGGTGCGGAGTCGGGCCGGCGGGTTGGTCAACTTGCGCAATCTCGTTACGGTCGATTCGGGAGTCGGGCCGGTGCAGATCGACCGGGAAAACCGTTCCCGAAAAATCACCGTCTTCGCCAACCTGGAGAAGGGAATTCCGCTGGCCTCGGCGGTCGAGGCAATCGGGAAGCTAGAATCCGAGGTCGGGATGCCCGAAGGGGTCCATGCGGAATTCGGGGGCGACGCCGAGAATATGGAGGAATCGTTCGCCAGTATGGGGTTCAGTCTTTTCCTGGCGATCGTGTTGATCTACATGGTTCTGGCCGCCCAGTTCGAAAGCCTGGTCCATCCGTTTACGGTGATGCTCTCGTTGCCGCTTTCGATCGTCGGAGCCCTGGGGCTTTTGGCCGTGACGGGGCGGTCGCTCAATATCTTTTCGATGATCGGGATGATCATGCTGATGGGGCTGGTGACGAAGAACGCGATCCTGTTGATCGACTATGCCAACCTGTTGCGTAGTCGGGGTGTCGACAAGACCGCGGCGATTCTTCAAGCCGGTCCGGTCCGGTTGCGACCGATTTTGATGACC
Organism: Thermoguttaceae bacterium; assembly: GCA_963674475.2. GTDB lineage: Bacteria > Planctomycetota > Planctomycetia > Pirellulales > Thermoguttaceae > CAXXFQ01. Next base: position 414,636 of record CAXXFQ010000017.1, read on the forward strand.
GCCATGTCGACTATCGCCGGGATGTTGCCGGTCGTCTTGGGGCTGGGCAGCGGGGCCGAGACTCGCTCACCGATGGGAACGGCCATCGTCGGCGGGATGGTGACGTCGACCATCCTGACCTTGATCGTGATTCCGGTCGTTTATAGCCTGATGGACGATATCACGGTCTTCTTCAAGCGATTGGTTTGGCGAGGTAATCTTGATGTCGCAACCGAACTGCCGAGTCTCGCCGCAAAGACCGAGCTGCCCCAGTCGGAATTAAGTGAGACGGAACCGATCGAGCCACAAGGGGTCGAGCCGGAGCCGGTGGTGATCGATTTCTCTCTCTCCGGACCGCATCGCAAACCGGATGCCAAGACGCTCGAACTTGCCCCGAAAGAGGAATCGAGAGAGGGATAAAACAATATAATCGCTTCCCGGGGCCGGACCAAATTTTCTTCCTGGTCCGGCCTGAACGCGCGAAACGGGAGATTATCCCTCTTCCTCGAACGCTTCGACTTGGTACGTTTCGATCGCAAGCGGCATGTCGCGCCAACTGCCCGAGGGCAATCCGGCCTTCAAAGAGAGTTGGTCGAGGAATCGTTCGGGCTTGGGCAACTGTTTCCAGACCTGAGGCAGGAAGGTGGCTGAGTGCCATCGGTATTTCAAGACGACTCCGTCGATGTCCGGTCGAAGTTTTTCTAAAAGCTCCTCTGGCGAGTCGAACGGCAGCGGTTGGGGAATGCTTAAAACGCTGATCTCGATATGCACGTGTTCCAGTTCTTTGGAGGTCACCGGCGAGAAACGGGGGTCTTCCATGGCGGCGGCCGCCGCGCGGCTGATGACCGCTTTCCAGAGCGGCTCTTCGGGTAAAATGGCGCCGATGCAGCCGCGAAGTTGGCCACGTTCGGTTAGGGTGACGAAACAGGCCCGTTCGTCACGCAGTTTTGGTGGAATTTTTTTCGGATCGACCTTCGGAGTCGAGCCGGTTTGGACCGCTTCTTCGACCGATTTTCGGGCCAGATCCAAGAGAAAGGCTCGGTCTTCTTCGGTGAACTCGTTTTTCGATTGCGTCGTCGTTTTTTTGGGAGGAATCGATTTTCCGTGAGGCTGGTAAAAGGCAATCGACGTGTAGCCGACCACCTCGCCGTGTCCGCCGGCCGTGTCGCCGCTGTTGCGAAGGTCCAAAAGCTCGGCCTTCCAACCGCATTGCAGCGCCAGATGGAGCAACACCATGATGGGCCCCTTGCCGCAGGCCTCCTGTTTGGCAAGCGAACCCATATCGAGCCGGACGATCGCTTCGGCCGTCGCGAGGTCCATCTCTTGGGCTGTTTCATAAGGGTAGTAATGACTCAGGTCGGTGCTGGCGACGACCAGGGTCTCTTCGTCCAAAAGCGGAGCGAGTCGCTCGGCCACGGCGGCCGGGTCGACGTCTCCGAGGATGATCGGAATCAACTCGAACGAGCCGAGCACCTGTTGTAAAAACGGAAGTTGGACTTCGAGCGAATGTTCCCAGGTATGGGGTGTCGCTTCCCCTTTGCGGGGCATTTGTTTTTGCGAACTTCGCCACCATCCGGGCATGAGGACGTTGGCTGCCTGTTCAGGGATGAACGGTTTTTTTCGGGCCAATTCCGCAGCCTTCGGGGAGACCGGGACCATGCCGAGTGGCGTTTCGAACGCGTCGTTGTCGGCGATCGACGCCCCATCGAAGCGGGCGTAATGGCTGGGGGCCAAGATGATGACCGTTTTGACCGGCTGCTCGGTGAGAAGTTTATAACCGTAAGCGGCCACCGGTCCCGAATACTGATAGCCGGCGTGCGGCGAGATCAGTCCTCGAATGGCGGTCACCGGCTTCGGGTCGGCTTGGTGGAGATATTGATCGATCTCGGCGGCCAGTTTCCCCGGGTCTTGTTCATAAAAAAGTCCGGCCACGGCCGGGTCACGAGGATTGACGAACGTCGCGGTCGAACTGCCTCCCGTGTCGGTGGCGGATTTCTTCGGGGTCATGACGTTCTCCTTCGATTCGAGTGATTCACAAAGGGCCTGCGACCTCTGGGCGATTTTTTTATAATCGACCGACGTTGCATGCGGCTTTCCTGGAAAAAAGGGGACTTTCTCAGGATGCTTCTGCGGATAGGGGGAAGCCGACTTCCGGATCGATTCCTCTCACGCCGCCGTGAATCGGTCGGGTGCGAGTCGTTTGAAATCGATCGATCCTCTGCTTCAAAAAGGGCTTACGATTTCATTTTTCGATCCGGATGAGGAGAAAAACGCCTCTTCTCCGTTGCCGGCTTCCTCTTAATTATAAGGTCGAAAATCGCTCTCCGGGTGTCAAGGCGGGAAGAGATTTTTTCGGGGGGAGAAAAAGCCGTTTGCGATAAAGTGGCTGTTTCCCAAAAAGATAGTGAATCAGAGGGAGCGGGATGCGTCAGAAGGAAGCGTCCCAAGAAAAAATCCCCAAACGGACCGTCAATCAGCGTTAGTGAACCATCGTTAGTGAAGGAGGCGGCCCGTTTGGGGTGTAGGTTTTTTGACTCGAACTTAGAGCCTATCCCAAAACCTCAATTCAGACTGCAAGCGGTCTTTTTGCTCGTCGGAACTTCGTCGCAAAATCTCGACATATCGGCTAATATGCCTGCGATTTTGCTCCTTGCCGACGAGCAAAAATCCTCGCTTTCGTTAACAAAGCAGGTTTTGGGATAGGCTCTTAGGGTGGATGTTTTTTGCTCGGGTCGATCAAAAGATCCGAGCGGACCATTCGTCCAAGGGGGGCTATATCAAGGGGGAGTGGGTTTGAATGGCCCGCCCGGGTTTCAATTTAAAAAAATCCGAAGGGCATTCGATTTTTCTTGATTTCGATTTAGTTCGTTGCGAAAAAGGTTATTTGTATTCTTTTTCAAAAAAGGTGTGGGAGCCTTCCGGGTCCGGCTTGATCGTGCCCGCCCCTTCGTGCCAGTTCGCCGGACAGACCTCGCCGTGACGCTCAAAGTATTGGAGCGCTTGGATCATCCGCAACGCTTCGTCGACACTTCGTCCCAGCGGCAAATCGTTGACCAGTTGATGGCGAACCACCCCGTCACGGTCGATCAAAAAGAGACCACGCAACGCGACGCCGTCGGGCAACAGAACGCCATAGGCCTCGGCGATCTTTTTATTCAAATCGGCGATCAGCGGATACTTGATTTCGCCGATCCCTCCTTCTTTGCGCGGCGTGTTGCGCCAGGCTAAGTGGGTGTAGTGACTGTCAACCGAACAGCCTAAAATTTGGGTATCCAATTTTTCAAATTCGTCGGCCGACTCGGAAAAGGCGATGATTTCGGTCGGACAAACGAAGGTGAAATCGAGCGGATAGAAAAATAACAAAATATATTGCCCACGATAATCTTCGAGGGAGACGGTTTTGAAGGAACCGTTTGGCATGACCGCTTCGGCCGAGAAGCCGGGGGCCTCTTGGGTTACCTGAACGCACATGAGGTTTCTCCTTCGAGTCTTTGGTCTTCATAATCGATTCTTGGGTCGAGTAAAACCGACCCTAAAAAGATTAGGTTTTTTTTCGATCGTCCGAAAGTGGCCCCTCATTTTTAGGGGGTAAAATCCGGGCATTTTTACCGGGCGGTAAGGCGAATGGCCTGTTTTTTTGCTGGTTTTTTACTCTTTCTTTGAATATGCAAATGGTTTCGGTTTGTGGGCGGACTGTTTTTTCTAATTCAAAGTCAAGAAAAAGGGCCATTTCATGGGGGGAGTAAAGTATATTTTAGTGTAGCAAAATTTTCACTTTACTTAGAGGGACACCTAGATAAGCAAAGAGAAAAGGCGTTTGACTTTATCCCTCGATTCGACCGTTTTTTCGAGAAAAGGGATTAAGGAAAAACGCGATTTTCGAGTAAAGGTGGTCTCACATAATTCAGAAAGGTGGGGTGGAGCCATGTTCCCTATCCCAATTGAATTTTCCAAACGGCTCACCCGTTTTCTCAAAGACGAATCCGGCCCGACCACCGTCGAATACGCGTTGATGGTCGCGCTGATTTTACTCGGGGTGATCGTTTCGGTCGGCGCGTTGTCGAACTCAATCAAGGATACCTACGGCAATATTGTCGACCACATGCAAACCGCGTTGGCCGAGTAGCTTTCAAGCCAGTTTTTTTACGGCTTGCGTTTAAGAGGTCGTTTTTGGGAAGAAGCGACCTCTCGTCTTTTTCTTGCTATCGGGTTGCCCGCGTGATCGAATAGCCCATCAATCTCGAAAAACGTCGAGTGATTCGGAAGGGGAGCCTTTCGAGATACTTTTCTCCGAGGCACTTCAAGTCGATCAGTCCGTTTCCCAAAAAGTCGATTCGTCCGAATTGCTGTCCGGGGATTTGTAAAAGTGGGGTGGCGACTTGTCGAAATCCGGCCTGACGGAGCAACGTGGCCACTTCGCTCAAGCGATACTCTTTCAGATGTAAACCTCGCGCTTCGGTTCGCGGTTTTTCGAATCGACTGGTGATGTCAGAAGGCCGTTCGTGCCAGTTGGGCGTGACCGTCAGCAGCTGGCCTCCCGGGGCGAGCATGTCGTGAAGTTTTTCGAGATAATCGAGAATCTCGTCCGGCGCGATATGTTCGAAAACGTCGTTCCAGTAGATCAGCGTTGGCCGTTCTGTCGGTTCGAAATCCAGCAGGTTGCCGACCGAGAGGCGGTCTTCGTATTTCTCTCCGATCCGTTGGACCGCCATCTGCTTCATTCCGGTCGAGACCTCCAGCCCGGCGAACCGATACCCTTCTCGGCAGACCGCTTCGAGCAGGACGCCGGTACCGAAACCGACTTCGAAAAATCGCGGCGGGTCGAAATGGCGGGTTTGACGTTTCAGCAGCCGACAGACCAGATCCACATAGCGACGATCGACACCGAAGGTTAGCGGCCGATCGGACCGTTCGTGCTGTCGCCGGTAGATTCGCTCAACCGTATCGTAGGCTTGCCCGGTTTTTTCGAGTCGTTCGATCGAACCTTTCGGCGCGCCGAGGATCGTGCGGGCAAAGGCTCGTTCTTGATCGTATTGCAACGCGGCCAGTTGGTCGTCTGAAAAGTGACTCAAGTCGACGACCGAGCCGTCGCATAAAACGGCCAGAGGGTCGCCCCATTCCTGGGCCCGTGAAACGGCGACCTCGAGGGTAATTTCCATGGAGTTCATTTTTGACCTGTTTTGACGGAAAGGAACAGAACGGCTGATGGATTTAAATAAAAAAAAGGTCCGATTAAATATAATTTTCAATCAAAGCCGAGGGGGGCGGGTTGTCACATGATTTTCGAAGAAGGAGAATAGATTTCGGTTTCGATCGTGCGGGTTGAAACCAAGTTGCCAATTTTTCACCCCATTATCGATAGACCCCCCAAAGCGTCTCTCCTCGGTGCGCGAGAACCAAACGATCCCGTCACGGTTTTTTCGCGTTCTTCTTTCCGCAAAAACGGTTTTCTTGCCGGCAAGGCTCGAAAATAAGTGGGATGGAGTTTTTTAGCCGAATGAAAAAATTCGGACGATATTGCACCGAAAAAAGGAAGGGAAATTTGGGAGGAAAATGATTTTAAGCAAAACAGGAGATTCAACCATGTTGCGATTCGTTTGTCGAGTAAAATGGCTTGCCCTTTTGTTGGGTATGGTGCTGGTCGGAACGACGTTTGCGGCCAATGTGTCGGAAGCAAATGAGAAAAAGGTCCTTCGGGCCGGGATGATCGGACTTGATACGTCCCACGTGATCGCCTTTGCCAAAACGCTCAATGACCCCAACGCGAAGGGGGAATTGGCTGAGGTTCAGATCGTGGCCGGTTTTTCCGGCGGGAGCCCGGACGTCGAGGCCAGTTGGAGCCGCGTCGAGAAATTCACCAAGCAGCTTGATGAGATGGGTGTCGAGATCTGCGATTCGGTCGAGGAGCTTCTCGGAAAGGTCGACGTCGTGTTGATTGAGAGCGTCGATGGTCGCCCTCACCTGAAGTATGCCAAGCAGGTGATCGCCGCCAAGAAGCCGTTTTTCATTGATAAGCCGGTTGCCGGTTCGGTTGCCGAGGCGATCGAGATCTTCCTCCGCGCTGAAGCGGCCGGGGTTCCCTGTTTCTCGTCCTCGTCGACCCGTTTCGCTTCGAAGATCCAACAAGCTCGAAACGGGAAACTTTACGGCAAAGTGCTCGGGGCCGACACGTTCGCTCCCTGTTCTTTCGAACCGCACCATCCCGACCTGTTTTGGTACGGTGTTCACGGCAGCGAAATGCTCTTCACGATCATGGGGCCGGGGATCGAGACCGTCTCACGCATCCATACCGAGGACACCGACCTGGTCGTCGGCGTTTGGGAAGGGGGCCGGGTCGGCACTTTCCGCGGCAATCGCAAGGGGATGAGTCCGGCGTACGGCTCGTTCGTCTACGGGACCAAGGGAGTCGGCGTTGGCGGCGGGTACGAAGGGTACGTGCCGATGCTGGTGGAAATGGTCAAGTTCTTCAAGACGGGTGTTCCGCCAGTGGCGCATGAAGAGACGATCGAGTTGTTCGGTTTCATGGAAGCGTCCGATTTGAGTAAGGCTCAAAACGGGGCAGAGGTTTCCGTGAAGGAGTATCTTGGAGAGGCACGTAAGAAGGCCGAAGCGGCGATCGCAGCCGACAAGAAGTAAAGAAGCAAAAGAAAAAAGAAAAAGAGGGAAGAAAAAGAGGGATTGCGAAGCAATCCCGTTCCAAAAAGTTTTTGGGGGGAGAGTTTGAGAGGGGACAATTTTCAAAATGTCCCCTCTCATTCAATAAAAACAGGCGACGGCCTCCGGCCGTCGCTCCTTTTTTTCTTTGACTTCTTGCGTCTTCACACCCCGTTCCACTCCGAGAAACCTCTTAACCATAAAACGCCGCCGGTCGCAACTCCGCATAAGCGTCCTTCTCAAACAGGAACTTCCGAAGTTCCAGGCAAAAGTGGCATTTACTGACGTACCCGGCCTCTTCGGGCACAAAATCAGTGGCCAACTTGCGCCAGAGGCCAAACGGTCCTTCATGGTAAAGCGTCCAATAGACCGGCGCTTCTTCCCGGGTGACCTGGCGGTGGAAGTTTTCGACGTTGCCGATCGACAAGCCGGGGCAATGGCCGGTGAACAGGTTGCCGTATGGGTCGATATGGAAGTGGCTTGTCTCGCGTAAAATCGAGCCGCATCCGTTTTCGGCGAACGACTCGACCGAGTTGCGGGGCAGCCCGTCGGCCAACCGTTCGGCCGCCCGCCCGCCAGGGGTGAGGTAGGAATGCAACCGCCACAGATCGCCCGAGGCCGGGTCGAGTCCCAGCTTTTGGCACGACTGGGGGAGCGGATGTTTTTTCGTTTCGTCGAGGTTTTGTTCCATCGCCCGCAAGACCTCGGCGGTCCAGACCAGAACGCCCCCGTGGCCGAACACCTCGGTCGCCGCACGGATGGCCGCCTTGGTTCGCTCGAGCGGAGTGAACTCGTTATGGAACAGCGACGCGCTGATCAGCACGGCGTCGAGCCCGGCTTTTTGCATCTGGCGGAATCCGTCTCGGGCCGTCTTTTTGTCGATGCACCAGTCGGCATTGGTTTCGAGGTAGTCCAGTGCAACCCGATGACGACGTGCCGAGCGAATCGCGTAGAGCAGTCGTGAAAAATTGAGCGTCGCTTCGCCGCCGGCCAGGTGGATCCCGTAAAGGCCGCGCTCTTTGGAGAGGGCGTCGAACGTCCGGTCGATTCCTTCTTCGGAGAGGAACTCGTCGGGCTTCTTTGGCGAACAGCGATAGAGGCAATGACGACAGGCGTTCGTGCATCGGTAGGTCAGCATCAGCCCGCCGGAGCGAAGCGGACCGATCGAGATGGTATTGGCGGCCATGGTGTTTTTGGATATTGGGGGCGGTTGCTATTCTTGGGGCCGTCCAGGATTATTAAGACGCTAGGACGATTTTCGGATGACGCCGGGCGAGACGTCGAGGTCCAGCGACTCGGTCAGTCCCGCTTTGAGTCGCTCCAAGGCGATGGCGCCCATGATGGCGTTGTCGGTGCAAAGGGAAATCGGTGCGACGAAAAGACGCGTTCCGTGACGTTGGGCTTCTTCTTGAAGTCGATCGCGGAAGGCCCGGTTGGCCGCGACGCCGCCGCCGACACAGAGGGTGTCGATCCCGGTTTTTTCGAGGCACAAAAAGGCCTTTCCCACGAGGCAGTCGACCACCGCCGCTTGGAAGCTGGCCGCCACGTCGGCGATCTCGGATTCGGACAGATTGACCCGCTCGAGGTCCGGCTTGTCCATGCCGAAGATCTTGTAGCGGACGGCCGTTTTGAGTCCACTGAAGCTGAAGTCGAAGCGGGACTTGTTGTTCAAAAACGGACGCGGGAACCGGTGGGCACGCGGGTTGCCGTTTTCGGCCACCTTCTGGATCGACGGGCCGCCCGGATAGGGAAGGCCGAGCATGGCGGCTACCTTGTCGAACGCCTCGCCGGCCGCGTCGTCGATTGTTGCGCCGAGCAGTTCGAAATCCAACGCGCCCAGGCAGCGATACAGGTTCGAATGGCCGCCGCTGGTGATCAGACCGATACAGGGAAACACTTCTTCCTCGGCTGCCAGCCGACAGGCGTAGATGTGGGCTTGCAGGTGGTTGACCGCCACCAGCGGAAGATCTTTTGCCACGCAAATCGCTTTGGCCGCGGTCAACCCGACCAGCAGCGACCCGGCCAGCCCAGGCGTGTTGGCCACCGCCACCGCGTCGAGATCGTCCAGGGTGATCTGGGCCCGGCGCAACGTTTCGTCGACGACCGGCAAGATCCGTTCGAGGTGGGCTCGCGAGGCGATCTCCGGGACGACGCCGCCGAATCGGTTGTGCAGCTCGTCTTGTGACGCGACGACCGAACCGAGGACTTGGCCGTTTTCGTCGAGGATCGCGGCGGCCGTTTCGTCGCAGGAGGTTTCCAAGGTCAAAAGTTTCATCGTTCGATCTTTTCGTTTAAATAGTCGTACGCCTGTTTCAAAAGTCGGTCGACCTCGAGTGTCGATCGGGTCGCTGGGACGTTTGGGGCTTTGGCCGCTTCGGAATCGGTTTCTCGACCGGTCTGCCGATTGGCGATGACGTCGCGTTGCCGGCGGTGTTTGATCATGGCGATCAGTTCGGTTGTGTTGGCCTGATAGGCGAACCTGTCGGCGGGGACGACGCCCCACGGATCGTCCTCGTCGTCGTCGGGGAACCGGTGGATATTTTTGCCGCTGGGTCGTTGATAAGAAGAAGTCGTCAGCTTCAACATGCTCTTGCCTTCCTCCAGCGAGATCACGTTTTGAACGCTCCCCTTGCCCCAAGTCCGCTCGCCCATGATGACTGCCCGGTCGTGGTCTTGTAGGGCCGCGGCGACAATTTCGGCCGCGCTGGCCGTGTACCGATTGACCAAAACGACGATCGGCAGCGGATCGAAGGTCCCTTCTGCCCGCGCGTCCCATTGGTGCGGCTTGGTGTTGCGGCCTGACGTGCTGACGATTCGCCCTTCGGACAGAAAAAGATCGCTCACTTCGATCGCCGCGCGTAACAGCCCGCCCGGGTTGAAACGCATATCGAGGATCAAACCCGGCGCGTTTTCTCGCTTCAATTGGTCGAGTGCCCGGCGAAGCTCGTCGGCCGTCGTGCGACTGAAGGCGGTCAGACGCAGGTAGCCGATCCGGCTCTCTTGATCCAGAAGATAGTTCCACGAGTCGTCCGATTCGCGGGAATCGCCCAGGACCGTGTCGACCTGGATTTGGCGACGGACGATCGGGATCGTATCGGGTTCGGTTTCCATCGGGTGGAGTACCGCGAGTGTGACCTTGGTGCCCGGTTTCCCCTTGAGTCGGTCGACCACGTCGGAAAGCGTGAGCCCTTTGACCGGCGTCTTGTCAATCGCGAGAATTCGATCCCCGGCCAACAGACCGGCCTCGTAGCCCGGCGTTCCGGCCAGCGGGCTGGTGACGATCAACTTCTCGCCACTCATGCGGATTTGGACCCCGATCCCGCCGAATTCGTGTTCGACCGATGTGCGAAACGAATCGAGTTTCTCGGGCGAGATGTAGGTCGAGTACGGATCGAGCTTGCGAAGGACCCCTTCGATGGCCGCCTCGATCAGTTCGCGTCGGCTGATATCCTTGACATAATTCCGCTCGACCTGATCGATCGTATCGACAAGAAGTTGTTGCAGTTCGTATTCGTCTTCAAGGGACGCCGCTTGTCGCGATTCGGCCTTCGCTGCCCAAAGCGTGTCGTCGTTTCCATTCGGTAGAAGCGACCAAACGAGGAGAATCGAGAAGGCGATCTTGATTGTCAAAGGGGACCAGCGCGATATCATGCAAGCAACCTTAGGTTTTTTATGGCGAGAGGCGCGTTCGAGGTATTATAACCAACCGTCGGCAATAGGGCGATTTATTAGCGGTTTAGATTGCCCCGTCGTCACGGAAAACCTCTTGACGGGTGTTTGTTTTCCTACGCCCTTAATAGCGAAGGTGATGTACCCAGGCCAGGAGGACATTGCACCAGGTTAGTAAAGCCTCTTGACGGGTGTTTGTCTGTCCGCGTCCTCAATAGCGAAGGTGATGTACCCAGGCCGGGAGGACATTGCACCAGATACCGTCACGGGCGATTTCTCGCTCTTGAAACTCTCGGTCGAGAATCCGGCTAATTCCCCGGAGTCGCTCCCGATCCTGGCGAGGGCTTACAAACGACTTGAAACGCCGAATGGCGATGTATTCGAAAAACGAGAGAGTCGCTTCCGGGGCCGCCAAGCGGGCGAATACCTCGAAAATCGATTCGACCAGCTCCGGCGAAAAGTTGTTCAACGGCAGTCCCGAGATGATCAGGTCATACGGCTCTTGCGGCTCGAGGTCCTGGATCGGGATCTGAAAGACCCGGGTTCGCGTGGCGATCGGCTGGAGCTGAAGATCGTTTTCCAAGTCCGTTTGCAGTTGATGGACAAAACTCTCGTTGAGCTCGACCAGATCGAGCCGGTCTTCGGGGCCCATCCTCGCGGCGATTTGCCGGGTTACCGGGCCGGTTCCGGGGCCGACCTCCAAAATTCGCTTGGGGCCGCTTGAGTCCTGGTCGACGTGGCGGGATAGTGCCCGACAGAGACCCCTCCCGCTAGGGAGGATCGCTCCCGTCGTATGGAAATTCCTCCGGAATTCGCGGAGGAACAAACGGTATTCATTGAAGCAATTTGACATAATAGTATAAAAAAAGGGTAATAGAAAAAAGCAGTATACCTGAACCGAAACCGATCGCCTACGGGGGTCGCGGTTCATCAGGTGACACCACGGGAGTTTCAATTCACGTGAAATTCGATCCTCCGGAGGCGAACTACTCAGGCGGTTTGGTCGTAAAATTCTGGGGCGGCACGCTCCTCCTTCTTTTAATTTACACCCCCATTATAGGTGGGGCCTTACCCTATTTTGTCTTGCCTTTATTGTCTTAGAGGAATCGGGCGTCGGTTTTTCAGATGTCAGATAGAGAAGAAAGGGATTGATGACTCATGGCTCGATATCTATTGGTCGTTCTCATTTCGTTATTCCTTGGCGCCGCGGGTGCGTTGGTTCTGGTCGATCCGCCAGAGATGGGACCGCAGGCCTTGGCTCAAAGAATGGGTAAGATGGAAAGAATAGAGGAGGGCTCTTCGGGGGCCAATCCCCCCCCGGTAGCCGCCCCGTTGCCGACTGCCGATTCCGTGGCCTTGGATCAGCTGACCCCGGAAGAACGACAGCATGTGACCGTTTATGAGATGGTCAATCGAAGTGTGGTGAATATTACGACCAAGACGGTCTTGATGAATAACCTGTTTTTGACAATGAATGAGCGATCCGGACAGGGGAGTGGGTCAGTTCTCGATCAGAAAGGGCATATTTTGACCAATTTCCATGTAGTCGACGGGGCGCGGAATGTCCAGGTGACCCTTTTTGACGGAAAGTCGTATGAGGCCCGATTGGTTGGCGCCGATCCGATGACGGACGTGGCCGTTTTGAAAGTAGATGCCCCGGCCGAATCGCTTCACCCGGTACGTTTGGGCAGTTCGAGCGGGCTTCGCGTCGGGCAGCGGGTCTATGCGATCGGCAACCCGTTCGGTTTTGAACGGACTTTGAGTACCGGAATTATTTCGAGTTTGAATCGAGCGTTGCCGCTAAAAGGGAGCCAGCGGCGATTTAAATCGTATATCCAAATTGACGCGTCGATCAACCCGGGCAATTCGGGCGGACCCTTGTTGAATAGCCGGGGTGGTTTGATCGGAATGAACACGGCGATTGCGAGTATGACCGGTGAATCGGCGGGGGTTGGGTTCGCGATTCCGGTCAATACCTTAAGCCGAATCATCCCGCAGTTGATCGAAAAGGGGCGAGTCGTTCGGGCCGATATCGGGATTGTCGCCGTTTGGGAGTCGCCCGAGGGGTTGAGAATCCAGTCGATGGTTCCGGGAGGACCTGCCGAGCGGGCAGGACTGAGAGGGCCGAAAATCCTTCGGCAGCAGAAACGCCAAGGGCCGTTTGTCTATGAGTATAAGACCATCGACCGGGCGGCGGCCGATCTGATCATTGCGGTGGATGGGAAAAAAACCGCGAATGCCGATTCTTTTCTTGAGGAATTGGATCTACGTCAACCGGGGGAGAAAGTTGTCATTACCGTCGTTCGGGAGGGCAGAGAAGTCCAAATTTGCCTTCGATTGGATGCCGATTCACCTAGAGAGTAGTTTTTCTTTTAGGGGAAATTACGTAACCAGTTGTAGGTTTTTTAAGGAAATGGCCTTGCTTCCCCTTTGATTCATCGCTAAAAGTTGTTGATTCAATTGGAAATTCTTTTAAGGTTTTTTCGGCAGGAACCGATTTAGGAATTAGGTTTTTGTTTTTTGGAGGCTGGCTCCCCCAATATTCCTTTTCGGGGTTTTTAAGGAAGAAAAGAATAATGAAAAAAATCGGTTGTTTGGAATGGACTTTGGCTTTGGTTGCCGCTTTTGGAATGTGTGTTCCTACGACAGTAATGGCTGCCACGCCTGCGCCAAGTCAGGTGGTTGACGTTGCACTCTTGGATGGCGGAGTTTTGATCGGCCAAGTGGTGGATGCCGGTGGCGCATCGCAAGCTGCCGTGCCCGTTTCGCTTCAATACCAGGGTAAGTCGGTTGCCACCCCCAAAACCAATAAGGAAGGCTATTTTTCCTTGAAGGGGGTCAAGGCGGGCGTTTATCAAATTGCAACCAAAGAAGGCCACGGAGTCTATCGACTTTGGGCGCCCGGCACTGCCCCTCCGACCGCGCACAAGGGAGCGATTATCGTGACCGGCGATGAAGTCACTCGGGCTCAATTTGGCGGTTCCGGCATGTTGGCTTTCTTGGCCAATCCGTGGGTCATCGCCGGGGTCGTGGCGACTGCCGTTGCCGTGCCGGTGGCGATTCACAACTCGAACAATGACAGTCCCAGCAGTCCGTAAGTCAAGCGGATTGTTTTTTGGTCTGAATTCGTGCGGTAAAAACTTCCCGGCTCCTTTCGGATTATCAATGTGGAAGGGGAGGTGAAACGCGTCGAATAAGCTTTCAAAAAGAAAAATCAAAAGGGTACGATGCTTTCGGCATCGTGCCTTTTTTTTATGGTTGTATTTCTTGTCGCCGTAGGACTCTCGGTGTTATTTCCCAATTCACAATCCGAAAATGCTTCATTGCTTTTTACCCCATCAGTATTTCAGCATCCCGTAAATATTTACAGGTTCTGTTTGCAATGAAAGGTAAAAATTACTTGGTTTTTCAAGGGTAACTCCCGAGGACTAAATTCCATCAAGGTCGCTCAAAATTTTTTCCGATGGGAAAAGGGTGTCCCCTAAAATGACGGGGTGCTGATTACCTCTTGCATGTCATTGTAATTTAGTGAAGGATTGCGAAATGGGTAGAAAGATATATATTTTCCGTGGCCCTTTGGTTTTATTGGCTCTTTTTGGAATGTGCTTTCCGAATGCCGTATTGGCGACGATGACTCAAGGCAATCAAGTGGTCGACATCGCTTTGATGGACGGTGGCGTTTTGATGGGCCAAGTGGTTGATGGAAAAGGGGTTTCGCAAGTCGGGGTTCCGGTCTCGCTCCACTATCAAAACGAAATGGTCGCAACCCCGAGTACCAATCAAGGGGGGTATTTTGCTCTCAAAGGGGTCAAGGCGGGAGTTTATCGTATCTTGGTCGGGAAAGAGCAAAGAGTCTATCGTTTTTGGGCTCCCGGCACGGCCCCTCCGACCGCGAATCGTGGGGTTATGATTGTCACCGACACGGAAGTGACGCGGGCCCAGTCTTCTCCCCAACCGCTTCCGCCTTCTTCTCCCCAAACGGTTCCACCTTCTTCAGTCCAGGCGGCTCAGCCTCCTTGTCCCCAAATGGTAGAGCCTCCCTGTCCGCCACCGGTTCAGCCTCCCTGTCCTCCACCGGCTCCGACCTTTCCGTGGGTGATCGCGGGGGTGGTGGCGACCGCAATCGCGGTTCCTGTAGCGATACATAACTCGAATGGCTCTGATCCAGCTAGCCCATAATTTCCGGGAAGGCGGGGAGGATAAACTAATCTAGAGATGTAAGTAATCTGAAACAGGTTTTTACTCCTATTTTCGAGATAGCTCATTTAAATATAAAACGAGACTATCAAGGCGCGACGCTTCTGGCGTCGTGTCTTTTTTTATGCCCCACTCCCCCCCTTTTCTGGTTGGGCAAAGTGAGCATCATGGACTTTTATAGCGTATTTCCCTTAAAAGAAGCGGTTTTCTTGCGGCTGGGGAGAAGAGTGGAAGATCGATAATCCTTTTCATCCCTCGACTTACCGCAATAATGGGGACTTTCCCCACGCCGGTGTGACGTTACCGTTAATTGAAAACGGCTCTAAGAAGGACGAAGTTTGGTTCACGCAGATATGGCTTGCGTGATCGGCGCTTGCTGAGGAGAAAGAAGCTTCTCTCTAGGAGAGCAAAGGTGGGGGGGAGAGGAGGCAATCCGACGAGTACCAAAATGGCCAATCCATTTGCGAGCGGGTGTCGGAGGACTTATCCGTTCATGCGTCGTGGAAGATCGTAAGCGTAGATCATGATGACGGCGCCGACCCCGATCAGACTGAAGGGGGTATAGTCGCGAACGACCATTTCTTTCGATTGGCCGGCGATGGCATTTTCGTTTTTCATCACGATCTTTTCCACGCCAAGGCACTCGAGGCCGATGATGACAGTGAAAATTCCGATTGCCAAGAATAATGATCGCCACATGGTCACAGGCCCTCAAACGTTTCCATATTAAGATTAGCTTCTCAAAAAAATGAATGAGAAAAATCTTCCGGGCCCTTGAATCTCGGGACAATGAGAAAACGGACCCTATTCAGAATATCGGCGGCCGATCGGGTCGGGGCCAGTTCGGAACGGATTGAAAGAGGAAATCCCTTCACCGGCGAGTCGTTTAAAACGATTGTAAAAATCCTATCGGCAACGGCTTGGGCGGAATCGATCGGTTTGGATTTTGCCGACTTTTGGGGGTAGGGACGGTGGTAGGGAGAATTCCGACCCTTTGGACTGCGGTACGGGGAAAAGGGGTGTTAAATGGAAAAAGGATCGCAATTCTAACGCCGGTGCCAAGCCGATGTTAGAGATAGCCGAGCTTGCCCCATGCGTCAGTACCTTGGCGGCAAGGCTTACCTTGACTATAATCGATACAAGCGGCGGTGTTTTTCTTTCCGAAACGACTGTGTTGGTCAATTATTTTTGGCTCAAGGCCTGCTATTTTTGGCTCAAGGCTGTTATTTTTGGCTCAAGGCTGCCCCCCCTAAGGAAGGAAATTCATTGATTCCGCGGGCCGAGGTTTTTCTGCTTGAGAGGTATGATCCAAGGAACAAGGAGTAAAGGGCCGTTGTCGGAAAACCCTAGAATCCTATTGGTTTGTGAATCAGACAAAGCGGTCGAGGAAATGACCGGCCGTTTGGGCGACCAATACCAGATTGAGGTGGTCACGTCTCTCATGCGGGGCATGGCCTTGCTTCGTCGCGAAGCCTTTGAGGGGGTCTACGTATCTGGCCTCCATCTTCGGCAGGCGTTTGAGCTTGGTCGTCTACTTCAGAATAAAGAAATCCTCGAAGGGATGCCCGACGGGGTGGTCATGCTTGACAGCGAAAACACCATCCTTTGGGCCAATGCCCAAGTCCGTCGATGGAGTCATCGTGACAGGCTCGAGGGCGAAAATTTCTATAAGGCCCTTCACAGTCCGGAAATTCTCGGGCCCGATTTTTGCCCGTTTCATACGGCGTTGGCCACCGGCAGCGCCAGCAGTTCGACACTTCGGACCGCCGAGCACCAATTCTATCACGTCCACGCCGCGCCGGTTTTTGAGCCCGATCAGAAATTTCCTCACCATCTGATCGTCACCATTCGCGATATCACACGCGAAATGATGCAAAAACAAAAGCTGGCGGCGATCCATCAAGCGGGGATGGAACTGGCCGATCTGACGCCGGAAGAACTGTATCAGATGTCGGTTCAAGAACGGAT
The DNA here is from genome assembly GCA_963674475.2 of Thermoguttaceae bacterium. Classification (GTDB taxonomy): domain Bacteria; phylum Planctomycetota; class Planctomycetia; order Pirellulales; family Thermoguttaceae; genus CAXXFQ01. The sequence continues at coordinate 431,103 of CAXXFQ010000017.1, forward strand.
CGAATTGCTGAAATCGAACATCCTTCACTTCACCAAAGACCTGTTGAATTTCGAGATGGTCGAGATTCGGATTCTCGATCCGAAAACCAATCGCCTTGAAACGCTTTTGGCGTTGGGAATGGAGCCGGAAGCAGCCGGTCGAGTGTTGTTTGCTCAGCCGCAAAACAATGGCGTGACCGGTTTCGTCGCGGCGACGGGAAAGAGCTATCTCTGCGAGGATACCAGTGAAGATCCGCTCTATCTCGAGGGGGCGTCCAATGCGAAGAGTTCTTTGACGGTCCCTTTGACGCTTCACGACGAGGTGATCGGCACGTTCAACGTCGAAAGTCCTGAACCGCGCGCGTTCAGCGAGAGCGATTTGCAGTTTTTGGAGATTTTCACGCGTGATGTGGCGGTGGCGCTCAATACGCTCGAGTTGTTAGTGGCCGAAAAGGCGTCGACGGCGGCCGAAAGCGTCGAGGCGATTCACTCGGCGGTCGCTTTGCCGGTCGATGAGATTTTGAACGAAGCGGTCAACGTGATGGAGCGCTATATCGGTCACGAACCGGAAGTGGTCGAGCGGATCCAGCGAATCCTTCGCAACGCGCGGGACATTAAGCAAGTCATTCAAAGCGTGGGAAAAGAGATGTCCCCGGTCCAGGCCCACCCGCAAGTCACTCAGGTGGAAGCGGAAGAGGTCCAACTGAGAGGGCGACACATCTTGTTGGTCGACGAAGACAGCAGTGTGCGATCGTCGGCCCATGCCCTGCTGGAGCGTTATGGCTGTATCGTCGAGACCGCGCCGAACGGCGCGCAGGCGATCTTCATGGTGCGCAATCTTATGGACGAAGGCGGTTACGATGTCGTTTTGGCCGACATTCGGCTGCCTGACGTTTCGGGCTTCGATTTCATGCTCCAGCTCAAGGAGATCATGAAGGTCGAACCCTTGCCGCTTATCTTGATGACCGGTTTTGGCTATGACCCGGGGCACTCGATCGTCAACGCCCGCAAGGCCGGCATCAAAGCCGTGCTTTACAAGCCGTTTCGACTCGATCAGCTTCTCAAAACGGTCGAAGAGATCGCCAATCAACCTCGCCGAGCGGCCGATTCTCCTTCCAAAGAGGTCGAAAACGATTAGTCGTGTTCGCTTTTGTCGACTCGGAATCATGGATGAGATTGCCGAGCCGACGTTCTTTTTTCTCTTGATAGTGTCAAGATCTGCTTGCGTGTTTGGCTAGGTGCCGATCATTCCCGACATGCTCAGGCCGATGATGGCGGCCAGGAGGAAAAAGTAGAAGCTGACGACGATCGCGGTGACGATGCCGGTGAGTTTCCAGAATGACCGCTGGGCGGTGTACGCTTTTTTGAGTGATTCGGAAGAGCCGTCTTGGAGGAATTTCCCCAAGTTTCGTGAATAGGTCAGCAGATATTTTGCTGAGACCAAGTAGAGTAGCGGTCCGATCAGCAACGCGAGTCCGGTGACGATTTGGGGCATCGACATTGCCGAGATTGCCACATAAAGGAGGAATCCGGCAACGGCCGACGTGGACAAGCTGCCTAAGAGGATAATCAACCCCATGAAGCCGATCCAAGGCCGTGTGTTCGTCAAGGTGTCCAGAATTTCGGGCGTCAGACCGGCGGCTGCGTGAACCGGAGCCGTCGCACTGGAAGTTTCCGTCGTGGGTTCGTCGGTCGGGACGTTTGAATTTTGCTCCCCTTCAAAATCGAAAATTCCTTCCGACGGTTCTTGGTCAAGCGCCTCCCCGGTTTCGAGTTCCGACGGTTCTTGGTCAAGTGCCTCCCCGGTTTCGAGTTCCGACGGTTCTTGGTCAAGTGCCTCCCCGGTTTCGAGTTCCGGCAGTTCTTGGTCAAGTGTCTCCCCGGTTTCGACGCCCGCTTCTTCTTCCAATTCGGCAGCCGGTTGTTCGGCAAAGGGTGATTCGTCTTCGGTTGCTTCGAACTCGTCGAACGAGAGTTCCTCAGTGGTTTCCGTTTCCTCAATATTGGAGAGATCGATTTCGGAAAAGGCGAGTTCCTCGGTGTCCGAAGCTGCTTCGGGTGGCTCAGGTTCCGATTGCGTCGAGTCAAGATCTTCGAGCGTATCGAATGGAATGGTCTCTTGCGATTGTGATTTGGTTTCAGGTTCACCTAGATCGAGATCGGAGAAATCGAGCGATGCTTCCTCCTCGGCCGGAGCTTCGTCGAAGAGCGGTTCGTCGGCAGTCTCGGTCGGTTCCGCCTCAGGCTGGGGCAGATCGAGCCCGGCCAGCAGGTCGTCTTCGCCCTCGTCGACAGCTTCTTCTTCGGCCTGTGGCGGGGCGGTCTGCGGTTCGCCAAGATCTTCACTGAGATCTTCACCTAGATCGAGATCGGAGAAATCGAGCGAGGCTTCTTCCTCGGCCGGGGCTTCGTCGAAGAGCGGTTCGTCGGCTATCTCGGTCGGTTCCGCCTCAGGCTGGGGCAGATCGAGCCCGGCCAGCAGATCGTCTTCACCCTCGTCGATGGCTTCTTCAGCCTGCGGTTCGCCAAGATCTTCTCCTAGATCGAGATCGGAGAAATCGAGCGAGGCTTCTTCTTCGGCCGGGGCTTCGTCGAAGAGCGGTTCGTCGGCAGTCTCGGTCGGTTCCGCCTCAGGCTGGGGCAGATCGAGCCCGGCCAGCAGGTCGTCTTCATCCTCGTCGATGGCTTCTTCTTCGCCCTGCGGTTGGCCGAGATTTTCACCTAGATCGAGATCGGAGAAATCGAGCGAGGCTTCCTCTTCTCCCGGAGCTTCGTTGAAGAGCGGTTCGTCGGTTGTTTCGGTCGGTTCCGCCTCAGGCTGGGGCAGATCGAGCCCGGCCAGCAGGTCGTCTTCATCCTCGTCGATGGCTTCTTCTTCAGCCTGTGGCGGGGCGGCTTGCGGTTCACCGAGATTTTCACTTAGATCGAGGTCGAAATCGAGCGATTCTTCCTCCTCGGCCGGGGTTTCCGCCGGGGCTTCCGCAGCTTGTGGTTCAGAGGTTTCTTCGGTCGTCGCCGTGGTCTCCGATTCGGTAAGTCCAAATTCAGATTCCGGCGAATCTACCGGTTCTTCAGGAGCTTGCGATTCGGTTGGAGGTAGTTCCGTGGGTACCTCGGCTGGGGCCGGTGGCAGTGGGGCGGCGGTCGGTTCTTCGGCCGGTTGGTTTAGGACCGGTTCTTCCGGAGCGGGCGATTCGGCAGGCAACGGCGCTTCTTCAGGAGCCGAGGCAGGTTGGATTCGTAAAATTTTCGTGCACTTCGGGCACTTAATCTTCTTTCCGGCGAATTTTTCCGCAGCGCGCAGAGCGACACCACACTTGGGACACTTTACCAGAATTGCCACCGATTTGATCCTCCTACACAGCGGGTACATCAACGAGGAAGCGACCACGCGGGGGTTGACCCGGTCCTGTCTCGATTTAAGTATAACCTATATAAGGACTTACAGAGGAAAGTCAAACCCGTTTGGCGACGGTACTGAAACCGCCTAATACCGGCCGATTTTACTCTACGCAAATCGGGGGGTAAAATGTCGACTGGGGCCTTTTCCTAAATCCTTCGAGGACTAGAAGTTGCGGCCTTAGATATTTCGACGCAAGTCGTTAAATGGTTTTAACTTAAAGTAATGCTTACCAGGCCGACGCGGAGCGAAAAAACCGGTTTTTCCTCAAGGATTTTTACGCTGATACCCTGTCGAAATGATCAAAAAAGCCATGGTCCCTGCCGCGGTTCCCTACGGCAAGATTATCGATTTCTACACTTGGTAAGCGGGTGCCTCTGTTCCTTACGAAGGGGAGAAGGGACGAAAAATATAGCCGGTTCGTCCACTTCAAAACGTTTATTATCCCCTGGTTCGAGCGATAAGTCAAAGATTTTTCGCTCTTTCTCTGAAGCCTGGTGTCTCGGTTTTCCCAGCGGTGGGACATTTATTCAGAAAGGTGGCCAATCGGGGGTCTCGGCTACTTACTGAGAGTCAAAATGGCCAAGTTGGCATCTCGGTTGGGCGATTCTTCGACTCGGCGCCCCTTGCGCGTGTCGAGCCAGATCCGGTCGTGGATCTGAATTTCTTTTTCGTCACAGAACGAAACGAAGTCGGAAATCGACAGAAATCGGACGTTGGGCGTGTTGTACCAGTGGAAGCCATCGGCCGCGTCGATCCGAGGGGCCCGGCCTTGTTCGGCCAGTTCGCGGCGGTACTCGTGGTAGCCGAAGTTCGGAAAACTGACGATCCCACGCTTGCCCACACGGAGCATTTCCAGTAAAACCCGCTCGACATCCATGACGGTCTGTAACGTCTGTGAAAGGACCACACAGTCGAATTGTCGATCGTTAAACGAGGCGAGACCCTGGTTGAGGTCGTATTGGACGACGTCGAAACCGCGTCGGATGCTTGCCAGGACCGCCTGTTCATCCCATTCGACTCCCATGATCTTCGAATGGCCCCGCAGGCGAAGCCGTTCGAGCAGCCCGCCGGTGTCGCATCCGAGGTCCAAGACGCTCGCTCCGTCGGGAATCAGCTCGACCAGCGAGTCGTAGTCGATTCGGTGGTGGTTGTGAAAAATGTTGGTCGGATCGAAGACCGGTTCGGCCTCCACGTTCGAAGTGGATGTCTCGTCTTCGGTCGATTCCAAGTTGGCCAAAAACCCTTGAATCATTCCGCCATAGGTGGGCAATTCGTGGGATAAGAGAAACGCGTCGTGTCCACAATTGCTCTGGATGTTGCAGTAGCTGACCGGTTTTTCCTTCGCCACCAGGGCGTTGACCAGTTCCTTTGACTGGAACGGCGGGAACAGCCAGTCGCTCGAATAGCTGACTAATAGCCAACGGCACTTGCTCTTTTCCATCGACGCGGTCAGTTGTTCGGGCGTTTTGCCCAGTTCGAAAAGGTCGATCGCCATCGTCAGGGTGAGGTAACTGTTGGCGTCGAATCGTTGGCCAAACCGGTCTGCCTGATAGGCCAAGTAGGAGCCGACCGAAAATTTGGTTTCGAAATCGGAGATGATGTCTCGGGCCTGATGACGATCGGCGTCGAACTTTTCCATCATCGCTTGCAGCGAAAGATAGGTGATATGTCCGAGCATCCGAGCGATGGCCAGTCCGGCCAGCGGCTTTTTTTCCTCGTCGTAATACTGGCCTTGATGAAAATCCGGGTCGCGAACGATCGCGTTGCGGCCGACGACGTCGAACGCCAGCGCCTGACTGGTGACGTGGGCCGAGGTGGCCATGGCGACCGCCCCTTGCAGGTGATCGGGATAGTCGACGCCCCATTGGAGCGTCATGTTCCCGCCCATCGAACCGCCGACGACGGCCAACAGTTTTTTGATCCCCAAATGGTCGATCAGTTTTTTTTGCGCGGCGACCATGTCGCGAATCGTGATCGTCGGAAAATCGGCCCCGTAAGGTTGGCCTGTTTCCGGATTGATCGAGTTGGGCCCGGTGGTCCCGCGGCAGCCGCCCAAAACGTTCGGGCAGATGACGAAGAAACGGTCGGTGTCGATCGATTTTCCCGGTCCGACCATGATGTCCCACCAGCCGGCGACGTCGTTTTCGTCGTGCCGAGCCACGTGGGAGTCGCCCGTTAACGCATGGCAGATCAGGACGGCGTTGTTTTTGTTGCGGTTGAGCGTCCCGTAGGTCTCGTAGACGATCGACATTTCGGCCAATTGCGCACCTTGTTCCAGATGGAACACCTCGTTGAAGGTGGCCTTTTGAGCGTATTTCAACTCATCGGCGTTACGATTGCTGTCGCTGCTGTCGAACAGGTTTTTGGGGGACGAATTCATGGTCTATTTTGACTCCGCTTTCGAGGCGGTCTTTTGTTTTTCTTGGATGAGCGCCAAGTTTGGAATCTTTCCAAAACTAAAAAGGGGGAGAAGCCGCACGGCGGAAGAAGTAGCGTTATAAAGCGTTTTCAACGAACTTTTAGCTGGTTTTTTGTAACTCGGCAGAGGCCGGAAACGCATGAGAGCGGTTTTCATTTAACGGTAGCGTCTTACCGGCGTGGGAGAGTTCCCATGGTGGTTGTTGGTTCAGCGGTGGAAGCGAGTTTTAAATTTTTCACTTTCCTTTTAGCTGCAAGGAAACCGCAATACTTAAGTGAAATACGCCGTAAACCATTATAGCAAAAAAACGGGAAGTCACCATGGGACCACTTTTCCCGGTCGTTGAAACGATATGCTAAACGAAAAAGTCCGTCAAAGGAATTCTTCTTTGCAGATGGTTGATTTTGAAGAGAAAAGCCAAGGGGCCTTCGAGGCGATTCTTGGAATAGGGCTTTACAAAAGGGAAGCCGGAGCCAGATTCTACCCTAAAAAAACACCGAGCCGCTTTTAGGGCGATTCAGTGTTGCCATTTAAGCAAACCCGGTCATTTGGCGGGAAAGGCCAATTCAAGGCGCAATCCACGAAGGCTCTTTCCCGTGATTCTCGCTAAAGAGCAAACCACCATCGAAAGATCTTTGGGGCAAACAGGTTCCAAGACGGAAAGCTTGTTGTCCCGGCCTCTTTAATAACTGCTAAGAAAGGGTTTCTTTCTTCTCAGCAAGAGAGCCGGGGACTGCGCCTACCGAGGGAGCTGCGCCGTGCCGGATGCCTTTGGACGATCGAACGGTTTTCGACCGCCACAAAGCAACGCTTATGGCGTATTCCACTTAAGTGCAGCGACTTCCTGACCACATGGAAAAAAAGGGGGAAATTGATAACCCCTTTTATTTCTTGAAGTACTGCAATCCGGGGGAACTCTCCTCACGCCGGGGTGACGCTACCCTTGAATGAAAACCGTTCGAGTCGACTAACCGGCCTGCTTCGCCGTCTTGATGTGGGCGGAAAGTCGGGACTTCATTCGGGCGGCCGTGTTGCGATGAATGATGTTTTTCGCACCGGCTCGGTCGATTTTTTTTGAGGCCACTCGGAATTCAGCTTCCGCCTTTTCGAAATCGCCGGCATCGACCGCTTCGCGCACTTTGCGAACCTGGGTTCGCATGGCTCGCTTTATGGTCAGATTTCTCGCACGTAGGACTTCGTTCTGGCGAAGTCGTTTTTTGGCACTTTTGGTAGTCGGCATGGTAGCGTGAAAAAACTCCGTTTTAGGTGGATTCGTTTTGGCCGCCTCCGCGAGTCGAACCAGCGGCTTTTACGGCAAGGAAAACGATTATGCTGCTCAACCGTTTCAATAAACCTATATCAAGAAACAGCCTTGCTCCTCTTCAGTAAAAAAGGATTTTGTTGGTTGGGAAAAACCCATCCCAAAGTAGAATCACTTATTTTTGCGAACTTTGGCGATCTTGTCAAGAAGGGCTGAGACGTCTTGATAACTAAAATCAATTCCGGCCAAGGCAGTTAGGTGATTTTCGGCTTTGTCCAGCTCTTTCATCCCCAAGGCGAGCCGTCCGGCGGCATAAAGGGCCGTTTTTTGGAGTTCTTCGTCGCTTTCCGAGATTTTGGCCAGCGCTTGTTCATAATGGGAAGCAGCCAGACGGTATTGCTTGATTTTCTGGAAAGACTGACCGAGAAGCAGGAGGCACTCCCCCGCATGGGTGGATTCGTTCTTTGCCAGCTGCAGCTCCTTGATCGCCTCGTTATGTTTTCCGGCAACATAGTAGGCCCGACCGAGTTGGAAACGATAAACCAGGTTGTTCGGGTATCGGTTGCAGCGGAATTCGGCCGCTTCGAGCGATTTGAGATCGTACCGCTTACGGGCCTTTTTCCACTGAAGTTTTGCCTCTTCCGAGGGGGATTTTCGGTAGGCCGCTTCCTTTTCACGGATATCAAAACGGAGCCGACGCAGCTGGGCGTCGAAGATCCGTTCCTGGATCTCGGGCGTTTCCCCGCAGGCCTTATAGGCCCGTTTTAGGATTTCTTCGGCCTTTTTATACTCCTCGTTGCGGAAACAGCCTTCGGCCATTTCGTAATACAGTTCCGTGTTAGAGGGGTCTTTTTCGATTTTCCGCTCGATCTGTTGCTCTTGGGTCAGTTCGGCCCGCGCGGATTGGGGGCCCTGATCGCCGACGGCCACTTGGCGGGACGATTCGGCCCCTTCGTATCCGCCGTGATCGATCGTTTTTTCGACTGCCAGATCGGCGATTTCCTGACTGGCCTCATCGTCGTCCGGATTGGCTTGCAAGACGCGGTGCCAGCAGGCGATCGCCTGGTCGAACTGCTTTCTCGTTCGAAGCGCCTTGGCGCAGGCCCGGTTGACGTCGGGGTCTTGGGGGGTTGCGTCAAGAGCCAAGCGAAGGAAAACCAGTGGCACTTCGTCAAGGCCAAGATCCTCGCCCGAGGCCGACATCGCCATCAGCGTGGTGTTGTCCCACGGGTTGAGCTTCAAGACCTCCAGCCCATGCTTGAAAACCGCTTTGTGGTCTTTTTGCATTTGGGCTTTTTTGATCGAGGCCCATTCCCTTTTCGAACGAAACGAGGCCAGCTTCGCCCCTTTTTTGTTGTTGTTATATTTTTTGCGCAAGTTGCCGAAAAAGCTTTGCCAGTAAACGATATTGTTCAAGTCGCCCAAAACGCACTGGGTGAAAAGCTCGGTTGCATAATCGTAGTTGTCTTGCGCGGCCTGCTTTCCGGCATGCACGAAACACTGCTGGAGCCGTTTTCGCGTGGAAGCCGATAGCATCTGACCCCCGTTGCCCTGGGACGCGTCGCTTGCCATGAGGCTCGATTCCTATCAAAATGACGTTATTTATTTGATCTACTCGGAGTAGATTTGGCCCTTTCCCCCGCCGTGGTGGTGAACTGGCCCGGTTTTCCTTGTTCTCTGTCTCCGACGATTTTTGTCGGGTCAATAGAGTATGATGGGGAGTAAGGGTACCCTGAGGATACTATTTTATTCCCCTTCGGGTAAAATGTGAAGCCAAAGCGTTTATTAAAAGGCTACCTCTGAAAGCGAGGTAGCTCACGAGAATAAAAAAGTGAAAACCCTTGTTTTCTTGGGTAAAAGGCCACTTTTCATCCTTTTGCGGAGTCAACTTTCGGTTTGCAGAGTTGCCTAAAAAGAGTTTTTTCTCGAGCGATGCCTTGGCCGCGTTTCATTCACGGAAGTAGATTGACCCCCATTCGGGGTATTGGAAGGGGCGGATTGTTTTTGGGGAAGAGCAAAAGAGACGGCCTCTCTCGGGGGGTCTTTTGTTTTTCCTTATGACAAAGGGAAAAAGGATGTACGGTATGTCGTTAAGTGGAAAAACCATTTTGGTGACCCGACCACGCCATCAGGCGGGTGAATTGGTCGAGAGATTCGAACGTCTCGGCGCCAAGGTGTTGGTCCAACCGGCGATTCGGATTGAACCCCCTGATAGTTGGGTCGACGTCGACGCGGCCCTCCAAAATCTCGACCGTTACGACTGGATCGTCTTTTCCAGCACCAATGGGGTCGACTTCTTTTGTCGCCGTTTTCGAGCTCTTTTCGGAAAAGATCCCGATTTTTCTGGTCTGAAGGTGGCGGCGATCGGTTCCGGGACCGCCGACGAGTTGGAAAGTCGTCAGATCCGGGTCGAGCTGGTACCCGAGCAGTTTCGGGCCGAATCGTTGGCCGATGCGCTGGTCGAGCGGGCTGCTGGAAAACGGTTTCTCTTGCCGCGTGCCAGTCGGGGCAGACGGATTTTGTCTGACCGGTTGCTGGAAAACGTTGCGGAGGTTGACGAGGTGGTCGTCTATCTCAGTCGGGACATTTCAGTGGACGATCCGGGCGTGCGCGAGGTGGCCGAGCAGCTTGAAGCGGGTGCGATCGACTGGGTCACCGTCACCAGTTCGGCGATTGGCCGTTCATTGGACCGTCTCTTCGGAGAGCATCTCGAGCGGGCCAAGTTGGCGACGATCAGTCCGATCACCTCGGCGGCAATGCGGGAATTGGGCCATGAGCCTTCGGCTGAAGCGGTTGCTTACACGATGGTCGGTCTGGTCGAAGCGATCGTGGAAAACGAGAAAAAAGAAAAATAGCCCGGTCTTCCTATTTCCCTTATCTTATGGCGGTCATGGTAACGCCAGGGTCAGGTTGCCAGTTTTTGTCGTTATGAAAAAATGGGTTAAATGCACCAGGTGGGGATTTTGAGGTCAGTTTGACGTGTGAAAATTTGGCGTTTGTGCCGGGGGGGTGCAAAATCCGATGGAGAGAAAAGAGTGTTCGAAAGACGAAAAGTGCGATGGTCATTCGGAAAGGGAAGGTTAGTCGTTTTTGAGCGATCGTCTTTCCGATAACGTTTGCTCAAAGGTCTTTCGGTCACTTTTGTTCCTGCAGCTTGTTGAAAAAAGGCCGGATGGACTTTTTCAGCGGGCAGCCAGGTTGCGACGAAGTTTGGGTGACAAGGTGAGGTCATCGCCGAGAGTCATCCCTTTTTCGCCGCGACTGCTGGACCTGTATTTTTCGGGATTTCATCAAGGACCAGGGCATTTTCAGAAGCCGGTAGCGTTTCCACGGCCCGGGTAGAAATGACGAAAGGGCAATTCCCCGAATACCTTGAGGGGGGGGGTCATTTCTTCTTGACGCAGTACGAAAGCCGCTACACCTTCGTTGAAAGTGTTCTAAAACGGTTACCGAGCCCATCAGAGGAAATCGACCCGTGGCACGGCTCTCAATCGTCATTCCCTACGCGGGAAACGTCCAGAAGTTGGAAAACAGTCTCGTTTCGGTCTTGGAAAATCGGCCGGAAGACTGTGAGGTTCTCGTTGTTCTCAGCGACACGTACGAAGATCCGTACGATCTTGAGGACGAGGTGACCTTTGTCTATGCCCCCAAGGGGACCGACCCGGTCCGATGTCTGAATTTGGGGGTCGATGCCAGTTCGGCTCCCCTGCTTCATACTCTTTGGCCGGGGATGCAGGTCGAAGCTGGCTGGGCCGAGCAGGCGATTGGACATTTCGCCGATCCCGAGGTGATGGCGGTCGCGCCGCTTTTGCTTTCGTCGGGGCCTTCGGAAGCGATTGTCGTCGCCGGGATCGAGTACGGAATGAGCGGGGCGGTTCGTTTTCGCTCTCGGGGTAGAGCTGTTGAGTCGGTGGGGGAAGAACCGTTTGACGTTCTTGGTCCGATTCCGCAAGCGGGTTTCTATCGTAAATCGATCGTCCAGGATCTGAAGCGTTTCGACACCCGTTTGAATCTGTTGACGGCCGGGGTTCATCTCGCGTTGGCGATCGAGTGGCTTGGCGGACGTGCGGTGGTGGAGCCGGAATGTCGGGTTTTGACCGAAGCCGGTTCGTTCGAGACGGCGGGGGTTTTTCGGACGGCACGGGACGCCGAACGGCTGTTTTGGCGTTGGGCGCCTCGTTGCGGTTGGATGGCCGGTTCGGTAGGCCATTTGGGACAGGTCTTCTTGGACTGCTTCGGCCGTTTTCCACGACCGTCGATGGTGGCCGAAATCTTGGGCCGTCTTGTCGGCCTGACGTCGGTTGGGGCCCATCGCAAGCAGTTGCGTCAATTGGCTCGCATTGAAGCGAACCGTCGTGCCGCTGCGATAGACGCTCCCCACTTCCTCAAGGCGAAACGGGGCTTTTTCGAAAAAAAGGGTCCGGTCCCCTTGCGACGCGCCGGGTAAATTCGTTGGAGGAGGTGTCTGCCTCCCCCCCCCTTTAGGTTGCCGTCGCATTCCCTTGCGGAAGCCTTGAAGTGATTTGGGGCAGGGTTTCTCGAATTCCTTGCTAACTTCTGCCATAGCGACGATTTTTGCCCCTTCATGTCCGGTGGTTTGCGCTTCTGTCGAAAAAATGATCTAGGATTGGGGGAGAAAGTTGCGCACAATGGGGTCGGGCTTTTTGGGTTTTTTTGAAAAAGACGAATAAATGGGCGGCCCCTTCCGCGACTCACTTTCCAGACTTAGTCACACCCCTTTGACGCCTGCCCCCTTTTGATCCGAGAGAAGCGAAACGATGGGTCTCTACGATCGTGATTATTATTCTCCTCAATCGGCCGGAATGACGCTGCGCGCTCCGCGAACGATCATTGGTTGGTTGATTGCCGTCAACGTCGCCGTCTTTTTGGCCAATGGTCTTTTCACCCCGGAGACGCCAGGCAGTTTAGGCACGATCAACGGCGTCCTGGCGGTCCAATCGCCCGATCTGCTCCAGCCGTGGCTTTGGTGGAAGCTGTTGACCTACGGTTTCGTCCACGGTTCGATCCAGCATATTCTTTTTAACATGTTGGCCCTGTTCTTTCTCGGCCCGGATGTCGAACGGGTCTATGGGCCGATGGAATTTTTGCGGCTTTATCTGGTGATGGTCGTTTTTGGCGGGCTTGTGTGGTGCGCAACCAATTTGGGGTTCCCGCAGGCGGTCCTTTTGGGTGCGTCGGGGGCGATTACCGGCGTGGTTTTGCTCTATGCGCTCCATTTTCCACGGCGAACGCTCCTGTTGTTCTTTGTCATCCCGGTTCCGGCCTGGCTGGTCGGGGTGATGCTGGTGGTGTTGAACCTTTTCGGGACGGCCGGGGGGATGGAAGACAATGTCGCCTACAGTGTCCACCTGGCCGGGGCGGCGTTCGCGTTTGTCTATTACCAAATGGGCTGGAATTTCGGGAAGTTGACGTCGATTTTCTCGAAACCGTTCTCCTCGAATCCGTTTAAGCGGAAGCCGAAGCTGAAGATCCACGACCCCGAGGCCGAGGCCTCGATGGGCGAAGAGGTCGACCGAATCTTGGCGAAAATCCATCGCGATGGGGAGAGCAGCTTGACCCGTCGCGAGCGGAAAACGCTCGAAGCGGCCAGTCGGAAGTATCAGCAGCGGAAAGATCGCTAGGCTTTTTGTTCGTGGTTTAGGTGGCTTGGCCTCAGCCCGTTGGCGCTCCCCGCCCATTCGTTCTTGACCGCCGCCGCGGTTTTCCCTACGATGCGCCGATTCACGTGTATTTACACCTATTCCAACTTGAAATGACGCATTGTCACCCGTTTACCCTTCGGGAAAACAGTCGGTTTTCACGCCGGGGGACGCGTGATTTCACGTTGAAATGCGAATTATGAAAGAAAGCCGCGCGCCGTCTTTGGTATTTTATTGCGAAATCAATTGGGAGATATTGCGGAATGTCGATTGCCAGATCGTTTCTTCTAACTCGCGGTTCGATCGTGCTTTTGGTCGTTTTGGGGCTGGTCGGATGTCGTCCGGCATCGGAGCCCGCCACGGATAATCAAAAACCGGCCGCCGATTCCAGTGCGCAAGCCGAGAGTCCGGCGATGGATCGGTTGACCGCCGGTGGTGTCAAGCCGGCGAAGGATGACACGCTGCTTTTGTCCTACGCGAACGACCCGGACACGATCAACCCGTTGACGGCCAACGATACGGCGAGTTTTGCTTTTCAGCGACAGGTTTACGAGTCGCTTGCCGAGTCGGAGATGAGTGATCCGGATAAGTTGCTTCCCGCGCTGGCGACCGACTGGGAATTTGACGAAAAGACGCTCACCTATACGATCCATTTGCGCAAGGGTGTGAAGTGGCATCCGATGAAGTTGCCAAACGGAAAGCCGCTTCCCAAGCGGGAGTTCACCAGCCGTGACGTCAAGTTTACGTTCGATTGTATTTTGAACCCGTACGTCGAAGCGGCTCATACCCGCAGCTATTATGAAGATCCGGAAGCGGAAGGGGAGGCGGATCGATACAAGATCAAGGTCTCCGTTGTCGATGATTACACGGTCAAAATCCAGTGGACGAAACCGTATTTCATGGCCGATCAATTCACTCTTGAGGTTCCGATTATTCCGCGACATGTTTTTTCGGTTGACGAGAATGGGGAACCGATTTCGTTCGATTTTTCTTCGAAGGAGTTTGCCGACGGGTTTAACAACCACTGGGCCAACAATCAGATGTGCGGCACCGGGCCGATGGTTTTCACTGATTGGACCCGTGACAGTCGCGTGGTGCTGAAACGGTTTGACGATTACTGGGGAGCCCCATTTTACTTCAGTCAAATCGTTTATCGTTGCATTCCGAATCCCAACACGGTAATCCAGAAGGGAATGCAGGGAGAACTTGACCAGATCGGAATTCCTCAGAAGGACAAGTTTTTCCAGTTGAAGGACAATTCATCGGTCAAGGAGGGGAAGGTCCGGTTGGTCGATTACGAGTATCCCGGCTATAGATACATTGGCTACAACCTGCGTCGGAAGGTTTTTCAGGATCAAAAATTCCGTCAGGCGATGGCCCACGCCGTTCCGGTGCAGAAGATTATCGACGAGGTGTTTGAAGGATTGGCGATTCGGGTAGCCGGGCCGTTTTTGCCGGGCAGCTCTCAGGCCGATCCGTCGATCAAGCCGATTCCTTACGATCTCGATCGAGCCCGCGTGCTGTTGGACGAGGCTGGATGGAAAGACACCGACGCCGACGGAGTGCGTGACAAGGTGGTCGACGGTCAGAAGATCCGCGCCGAGTTTGAAATCCTGATCTACAGCGACTCCCCTTCGTTTCGAACGATCGGCGAGATCGTCAAGGAGAACGGGCGGAAGATTGGTATCGAAGTAAAAATTACGCCGGTCAAATGGGCCCTTTTCCTGCAGAAACTGCGGAAATGGGACTTCGACGCGGCGATGCTTGGCTGGGCAACCTCGTGGAGAAAATCGGACCCTTTCCAGATTTGGCACGGCAGTCAGGCTGATATCAAGGACAGCTCCAACGCGATCGGCTACCGCAATCCGGAAGTAGACCGGCTGATCGAAGAGCTTCGTGTGACGATGGACACGGAGAAACAGGTTGAGCTGTTCCACAAGATTTTTCGATTGATCTACGAGGATCAGCCGTACACGTTCCTCTTTTCCGAAAAGAGGACCGGCGCGATCGATTCTCGGATCGAGAATGTCAAGTTTTATCGCATTCGTCCTTGCACCGACGCAAGAGAATGGTACAGCGATCGGCCGCGGATCATTTCGGAATAGGGACGCCTTGCTTGATTTTTTCAGCGGTGTTTAACTGATTCCATGTGGCAAGAAGAAAATGGTTGTTTGATTTTTTCAGGGAGTGAACCCACCGGTGTGGACTTATATTGTTCGACGCTTGATCCTGATGATACCGACCCTGTTCGGGGTGACGATCGTCTCGTTCCTTATCATGCAGATGGCGCCCGGCGACCCGCAGTTGGCCCAGTTGGGGCAAGGCGGCATGGCCCAGACGGGTCAAAGCCGGGAAGCGTATCTGTTGCAAAAGCGGGATCTCAAACTGGATAAGCCGCTGATTCTCAACTTCCGTTATTTCTTCGACTACGACGAAGCGGACCGGGTGGCCGGGTATTTTCTCGGGCGAACCGACCAGCAGATCGCCGACGAACTGCCCGCGATGGCCGAAAGTACCGATCCGGCCGTCAAGCGGCGGTTCGAATTCTTGCGGAAGATGAAGATCTACGATTTCGACGCGCGGCTTGCCGATCCCCAGCGCCGGGTCGATTTGGCCGAGGCGATTCGTTCGTATCTGAAAATCTATTGCGAGGACAACGGCGTGTATGCGGTGGCCGACGCGATGGAGATTTTGACCGACGAGAATTCGTCACAGCGGATGAAGATCGGGATGATCCACGCGCTCGATAACATGGTGGTCGAGCCGTTTGTGTACACCTACTCGCGACACCCGTCGGCCAAGGAGACGCCGTTGATCGAGTCGACCTGGCGGATCTGGTGGGATCGGGCCAAGGGAACTTTTCCACGGCTGGACCCCGATCGGGAGAAATGGTGCGCGGGGCAATTCAACGAGATGGTGGCCGAGCCGTCACGGGCCAAGCAGTTCGAGATCATGGAAGGATTCGATCGCGACGATATGCGATTTTTCGTCGAGTGTCTTTTGGGCTCATCGACGCTCAAGGAAAAGGCGATCGCCTCGGCCGTCTTGCGACTTTATATCAGTAGGCCGTTGCGTTCAACCGTTCCCTTGAACGCCGATGCCCAACAGGTCCGCGAGGTGACCGAAAACTGGGTTGCCCATTACGACGCCCGTATTTCGGTTTACCATCCGGAGCTTGTGAAGAAGTTTTGGTATATCGTTTCCGACACGCAATATGCCCACATGGTTTGGCGGCTGGTGACGTTCGATTTCGGCCGTTCGGCACTGAAAACCCGTGAGCCGGTCGGGCAGAAGATTTGGGATGCGGTCATCGTCACGGCGCCGCTGGTCCTTTTGGCCGAGGTGGTGATCTACCTGGTGGCCGTTCCGTTGGGAATTATTTGCGCGGTGAATCGGGCCGGTTCGGTCGACCGGTTGATTTCGTTGGCGCTGTTTTTCCTGTATTCGATTCCGCCGTTTGTGGCCGGGATGATGCTTTTGCTGTATTTCAGCTTCGGCGACTATCTGAAATGGTTCCCGATGTTGGGGCTCCATTCGATCGGGGCCGAGTCGTACGGGTGGTGGCATTATTTGACCGATTATCTCTGGCACGCCACCTTGCCGGTCATTTGCCTTTCGCTCTTCAGTCTGGCCGGGATGGCGATGTACTCCCGTTCGAGTATGCTCGACGTGGTCGCCCAGGATTATATTCGAACCGCGCGGGCCAAAGGGGTCTCGTCGACGATGGTGATCATGAAACACGCCCTGCGAAACGCGTTGATTCCGATCATCACCCTGTTTGCCGGATTCCTGCCGGCGATGCTCGGTGGTAGCGTGCTGATCGAGGTGATTTTCGGCATCCCCGGGATGGGTCGACTGAGTTGGGCTTCGATTGAACAGAAAGATTTCCCGACGCTCATGGCGTTGATTTATGTCCAAGCGATCGTCGTGATGATAAGTATCCTTTTGACCGACCTGCTCTATGTCGTGGTCGATCCGAGAATCAGCTTCGAGGGACAAGGAAAGTCGACGGCATGACCAGAAAAAAGAAGAAAAAAAAGAACCAAAAGCGTCCTGCTTCGGCGCCCAAGTCGAATCTGTCGAAACAGCCGGCGGCGGAAAGTGTCACGCTGGAAAAGAATACCTTGAACACGACCGAGACGAGCACGCCGGTTGCCTCGGCAGCCGATCAGATGCAGGGCGAGGCGTATCTCGATATTGTTTGGCGTCAGTTTAAGAAGAACCGGTTCGCGCTTTGGTCGCTTTGGCTTTTGGTGCCGATTTTCGTGATGGCGATCTTCGCCCCGGCGATCGCGTCGAACCAGCCGTTTCTTTTTCAAGAGGGCGGCGAAACGATCTTCCCATGGTTCCGCGCGATTTTCCACACGGAAGAGGTGGTCGATTTCGTTTTCAATATGGCGATGATCGGCTTTTTTCCGGTTTTACTGGTTGGCCTTTTGCTCAACCGGTTTTGGCGAAATCGACGTGTTCCCGGTCGACGCCGGTTGGCCCGGGTGTTGGTCCTTTATGTGGCGGTGATGATCGCCTTGACCATTGTGTTTTCGTTCGACGCGCTTCGGCCGTCGAATAAGTACCGGGCACGCACCTTCACCGAAGAGGAATTTCGCGACCCGGAAAACACGAGGGCCGTTTACCCGCTGATCCCGTTTGGTCCGATCGAGCAGGATATTTCGGCCAAGTTCAAGTCGCCCGGATACCGAAAACCGCTCGATCAAATCGAGGGTAGCAACGACCATTTCATCCATCTGTTCGGGACCGACAATACCGGCCGCGACGTGTTCACGCAGATGATCTACGGGACCCGGATCTCATTGACCGTCGGGTTCGTGGCGGTCGGGATCTACATCACGATCGGGATCATCGTCGGCGCGATTGCCGGGTATTACGGCGGACGGACCGACATGTTGATTTCGCGGATCATCGAGATCGTCATGCTCTTTCCGGCCTTCTTCCTGATACTAACCCTGGTCGCGCTGGTGGGGCCGAGTATTTATATCATCATGGTCATTATCGGGCTGACCCGATGGGCGCCGATTGCCCGTTTGATCCGCGGGGAGGTGTTGAAGCAACGGTCGATCGACTACGTCGCGGCGGCCAGCGCCCTGGGCGCGTCGAACGGCCGGATTATCTTCCGCCATATCTTGCCCAACGCGATGTCCCCGGCGCTGGTGACGATCCCGTTTGGTGTTGCCGGGGCGATCATCACCGAGGCCGGTTTGAGCCTGCTCGGTTTTGGCGTTCGGCCGCCGACGCCCAGTTGGGGGACCCTTTTGCGGTTGGGGAGTGAGAATTACGAGTACTGGTGGTTGGTGGTGATTCCGTCGGTGGCGATGTTCGTAACGGTGACGGTGTTCAACTTGGTGGGCAGCGGGATGCGCGACGCGATGGACCCAAGACTGAGAATGTAGAAAACAAAGAGACAAAAAAGAAAAAAGAAAAGAGGGATTGCGCAGCAATCCCGTTCCAAAAAGTTTTTGAGGGGAGAGTTTGAGAGGGGACAATTTTCAAAATGTCCCCTCTCATTAGAAAAACACTGGTGACGTCGAAGACGTCACGCCATTTTTCTTTTCGTACGTTCAACCGGAACCCCATTTCCAAAAATAATAAAACCCAACCCAGCAACTCGTTTACCCCAATAAGCTGAAAACGAAAAACCAGGCCAAGTGGATTGACCCTTTCATGACCAAACCTCTCGTAACGATCGAAAACCTGCAGACCCATTTCTTTACCGACGACGGGGTCGTCAAGGCGGTGGAAGACGTTTCGTTGACCATTCCTCGCGGAAAGACCCTCGGCGTGGTTGGGGAGTCGGGGTCCGGGAAATCGGTCACGGCGCTGTCGGTGATTGGGCTGATTTCGACGCCCGGTCGCGTGGTCGGCGGGAAGATCACGCTTCATGATGAATCGAAAACGACTGTCCTCAACGAGCTGTCCGAGCCGGAGATGCGCAAGATTCGTGGCGGCACGATCTCGATGATTTTTCAGGAGCCGATGACGTCGCTCAACCCGGTTTTTACGGTCGGGGACCAGATCATTGAGGCGATTCGGTTGCACCGCCGGGCCAGTGCGAGAGAGGCTCGCGAGTTGGCCGTCGAGATGCTTGACAAGGTGAAGATCCCCGCGCCGCGGCAGCGGATGAAGGATTATCCGCACCAGCTTTCCGGCGGGATGCGGCAGCGGGTCATGATCGCGATGGCGTTGTCGTGTCGTCCGAATCTGCTGATCGCCGACGAGCCGACCACGGCGTTGGACGTGACAATCCAGGCGCAGATCCTCGACTTGTTGCGTGGCTTGCAGGAGTCGGAAGGGATGTCGATCATGATCATCACGCACGATTTGGGCATCATCGCCGAGATGGCCGACGACGTGGCCGTGATGTACGCGTCGAAGGTGGTCGAGTACGCGTCGGTGAAGGATCTTTTTGAAAACCCGAAACACCCGTACACGTTCGGTCTGTTTCGTTCGCGGCCCGAGTTGGGACAGCCGAAGGATGAAAAACTCAACACGATCCCCGGCATGGTGCCCAGCCCGTTACGCTTTCCGACGGGGTGCAAGTTCCATCCACGCTGTCCGTTCGAACAACCGATTTGCCATGGCGATGAGCCGGAACTTCGGGAAATGGCGACCGGGCATGAGGCCCGATGTCATTTTGCCGGAACGTTAACTTTTGAAAAATAGTGTCCCGTCCGTTTTTGCGGCGGCTTGAGGAATACTGGTCAATGAGCCAACCTTTGTTACGTGTCAAAAATCTGAAGAAATACTTTCCGATCAGGCGCGGGATCATTTCGCACACGGTCGGGCATGTCAAGGCGGTCGACGATATCAGCTTCGAGATCAACCGGGGCGAAACGCTCGGTCTGGTCGGCGAGTCGGGCTGTGGGAAGACGACGGCCGGGCGGACGCTGTTGCGATTGCTCAAACCGACCGCGGGTGAGGTGTGGTTCGACGATCGGGAGGTGGCCCGGCTTGGCGAGTCGGCGCTTCGCGACGTGCGACAGGACATGCAGATTGTTTTCCAAGACCCGTTCGGGTCGCTCAACCCGCGGATGACGGTCAAGGGAATTATCGAAGAAGGGCTCGTGATCCATCGTCGTGGTAAAAAGCAGGACCGGGACGAGCTGGTCCGCGAGACGATGGAGCAGGTCGGGCTCGATCCGAGTTATATTAACCGCTACCCGCACGAATTTTCCGGCGGTCAACGGCAACGGATCTGCATCGCGCGGGCGCTTGCGCTCAACCCGAAGTTCATGGTCTTGGACGAGCCGATTTCGGCGCTGGACGTTTCGATCCAATCGCAGATCATCAACTTGTTGACCGAGTTGAAATCGAAATTCGACTTGACCTATCTTTTCATCTCGCACGACCTGTCGGTGGTCGAGTACATTTCGGACCGGGTGGCGGTGATGTACTTGGGCGAGATCGTCGAGACGGCCGCCAGTGGCGAGCTTTATTCGAACCCGTTGCACCCGTACACGAAGGCCCTGTTGTCGGCGATCCCGACGATGGAGCCGACGAAGAAGCGAGACCGGATCGTCTTGGAGGGTGACGTCCCAAGCCCGATCGATCCGCCGTCGGGGTGTCGATTTCATCCGCGATGTCCGCTGGCGATGGACGTGTGTCGGTGTGAGGTGCCGATCGAGTTGGATTTAGAGGGGCATCGGGTGAGGTGCCACGCAGTGGCCAAAGAGCTAAAAAAGTAAAACAAACAAGAAACAAGAAACAAAGAGAGGGATTGCGCAGCAATCCCGTTCCAAAAAGTTTTTGAAGGGGAGCATGAGGGGAAACCATTTTCAAAATGTTTCCCCTCATTCCATAAAAACAGGTGACGGCAACGCCGTCACACCTTCAAGCAAAGGCTGATCCATGGCAATCATCGAGGTTGAAGGGGCAAGCGGGGCCGGGAAAACAAGCTTGATTGCCCAAAGCATCTCCTCGTTCGAATCGTGTACTTGGATTTCCGAGACGCTACAGAAAGAGAGACCTCCCAAGATACAAAGCAGAAAAGAAGGAGTTGAAAACGACTTTTTTCAAAACCAGATCTGGTTTATCGAAAATGTTTTTCATCGCTATGCTTGCGCGAATGAATTATTGAAAAAATTCGATCATGTCTTTTTGGACACGGGCTTGGTGAGCGTTTTGTTGTTCTCTAAATTCTATCCCGTTTTACATCATCAAAAATGGGATATCATGGGTGACGTGAAAACCTTTTTGGAAAGCGAATACGGAGCGGACAAAAAAATCGCGAACCGTTTTATCTTTTTGGATTCCGACGCGAGAACGCTTCGTGAAAGAAAAACGGCGGACACCACACGTGCCAGGGAAAATCATGAATCCAATTTGTTGTTTGTTGAAGGATTCAGGAGCTTTTTCCATTTGGCCCATGAAGCACGGCCGGATTCGGTTTTGGTGTTACGCGACATAAAAAAAGAATTTGACAAATTAAAAACTTGGTTCGTCCGGACCGAAAAACCTTCGCAGAAGCCGTGGACGTTGGGAGAAATCCTGGAAATTCTCGATAAAACCACCGTTCAACCCATATAAATAAAATTAATAAAATAAGTAATTTCTAGTCGAGCTTATTTTATGCTGTCCAAGGTTTCAGAAAACTTTGCCCTTGATGTTGAATCCTCTTCTGGTAACCCGGTTGCTGAAACGCTGCCAATATGGCAGACTGTGGGGCGATCGAGGGGTTATCCGGGCGGGTGTGGCTGACATGGTTGGTCGCCGGGATTACACGCCATTGGAGGGGTTATTCCTTAACCCCTTTCTCTGTATAGACTTACTCTTAAAACGGCCGGTTTGGCACGCTGATTGCGGAAAATGGGGGCCAAGCGTCGAGTGGACGTACACTTTGGCAGCCAATCGACCCGATCTGACGTTGAAATCCCCACTTTGGGGTGGTTTTTGCGGCAGTTGAGACGAGAATAGAACTGATTTATCCCTTCCGGAGGTGGAAAAAAGACATGGCGAAGAAAAAAGCGGCCAAGAAGTCGAGTGGTATCCAGATCGTTCCTTTGGGGGATCGCGTCGTCGTCCAACGTGACGAGTCGGAAGCAGTTACCGCCGGCGGCATCGTCCTGCCTGATTCGGCCAAAGATAAGCCCTCGCGTGGCAAGGTCATCAGCGTCGGGAACGGTCGGATGCTCGATGACGGCTCGCGAAGCAACCTGCAGGTCCAGGAAGGCGACCGGGTCCTTTTCCACGCCTATGCCGGCGAAACGTTCAAGCTGGGCGAGCAGGAGCTGCTCTTGATGCGTGAAGACGATATCCTTGCCGTCTTCGAGTAAGCGGTAGGGCACTGTCTCGCTCGCTTTCTCGTTTTAAGAAAATAACCGATTTTCGTCGAGCGGTGGAAATTCGTTCCGCTTCGTCGGAAGTCCTGCCATACTTTGAGATAACCAAAACAACATAAATAGGAGAATTCCCTCATGGCCAAGATGATTGCTTTCGATCAAGAAGCCCGGGATGCGATGCGACGTGGTGTCGCGAAACTCGCCAGAGCCGTCAAAGTGACCCTCGGCCCCCGCGGTCGAAACGTGATCCTTCAAAAGAGCTTCGGCTCGCCGACCATTACCAAGGACGGCGTCAGCGTTGCGAAGGAAATCGAGCTGGAAGACGTCTATGAAAACATGGGCGCCCGGATGGTCCGCGAAGTCGCCTCGAAGACGAGCGATATCGCCGGTGACGGAACGACCACCGCCACGCTGATGGCCGAAGCGATCTTCAACGAAGGGCTCCGTGCCGTCGTCGCGGGCGTCAACCCGATCCAGTTGAAGGCCGGTATGGAAAAGGCCGTCGAGGATATCTCGGCCAAGCTTAAGAAGATGTCGATCCAGATCAAGACGAAGAAGGAAACGGCTCAGGTCGGTTCGATCGCCGCGAACAACGATAACGAAATCGGCGATCTTCTGGCCGAGGCGATGGAGCGGGTCGGAAAAGACGGCGTCATCACCGTCGACGAAGGCAAGAGCCTGGCGACCGAGGTCGAATGGGTCGAAGGGATGCAGTTCGATCGCGGCTACCTGTCGCCCTACTTCGTGACCGATTCGCAGAAGATGGAATGCATCTTCGACGACTGTTACGTCTTGATCTACGAAAAGAAGATTTCGAACATCAAGGACCTGGTTCCGCTGCTGGAAGCGGTCGTCAATTCGGGCAAGCCGCTTTTGATCATTGCCGAAGACGTCGACGGCGAAGCGTTGGCCACGTTGGTCATCAACCGGCTTCGCGGCACCTTCAAGTGCTGTGCGATCAAGGCGCCCGGTTACGGCGATCGTCGTAAGGCGATGCTCGAGGATATCGCCGTTCTGACCGGTGGAACCGCGTTGTTCGAGAGCCTCGGCACGAAATTGGAAAGCGTGACGCTTGCCGATCTCGGTCGGGCCAAGCAGGTCGTGATCGACAAGGAAAACACGACGGTCATCGAGGGAGCCGGCAAGAGCACCGACATCAAGGGTCGGATCGACCAGCTGCGTCGAGAAATCGACAAGACGAGCAGCGACTACGATCGCGAAAAGCTCGAAGAGCGTCTGGCCAAGTTGGCCGGTGGCGTGGCGAAGGTCAACGTCGGTGCCGCGACCGAAAGCGAAATGAAAGAGAAAAAGGCCCGCGTCGAGGACGCCCTGCACGCGACCCGTGCCGCGGTCGAAGAAGGGATCCTGCCCGGTGGTGGCGTCGCTCTCTTGCGAGCTGCCAGCACGGTCAAGCCGAGTGAGCTGAGCCAAGACGAGGAAGTTGGCTACAACATCATCCTCCGCGCCTGTCGTGCTCCGCTGACCCAAATCGCGGCCAACGCCGGACAAGACGGCGGTATCGTTTGCGAAAAGGTCATCGAAGCGAAAGGCAACTTCGGTTACAACGCGGCGATCAATAAGTACGAAGATCTCGTCCAGGCGGGTGTCATCGACCCGGCCAAGGTCACTCGGACCGCGCTGCAGAACGCCGCGAGCGTTTCGACCTTGTTGCTGACCAGCGATGCCTTGGTTGCCGAGATTCCCAAGAAAGACACGGGCGCCCCGGAAGCTCCCCCGGAAATGTACTAAGCGTTCGAGGAAGCCAAGAGGCTTTTGAGTCGAATAGAAAAGCAAAACGGTCGGAGTCGCGCTCGATAATGAGACGTGGCTGCGGCCGTTTTTTTGTTTGCGTATGTTTTGCTTGCGCTAGGAAATGTGCATGAAAAAAGAGCGACCGGTGTGGGACGCTCTTTGGGTTTTGTGAGCTTCTGGAACGGCGGGAAACCCCGTTTGGCCCCCCGTCTGATTGGTGGTTTACTTTTTCGCCGTGTAGTCGACTGTCACGGTGGTGGTGATCCCGCCGCGGGCGGTGAACGAGGCGGTCAATTTGGCCTCGCGCGGTTCGACGGTGCTACAAAAATCGTCCAGGATTCGATTGGTGACGTTTTCGTAAAAGATCCCCTCGTTGCGGAACGCTTGGAGGTAGAGCTTCAGGCTTTTCAGCTCGATGCACTTGGCTTCGGGCGTGTAGCGGAACGTCAGGGTGCCGAAGTCGGGGTGGCCCGTTTTCGGACAGACCGACGTGAATTCGGGGCAGACGATTTCGATCGTGTAATCGCGACTCGGGTGTTGGTTCTCGAACGTTTCGAGCATATCACGCGACGGGGTGCTCATATTAGAAAGTTCCAATTAGTCTAAGGATTTACGCTTATCCAGGGGACGCTTTACCACTCCTAGCCTTTTGGGGGAGAAGGGGTATAATAGAGTCGGTTTTTCGAGCCTATTGGTATTTGCATTTTCATGAAACGGTTATTCATGGCCAACTGCCTGCAAGCCGGGCTTCCGTTGGAAACCCTTTGTTTATTGAATATGCAAGCGTTCACTGAATATGCAAGGTTCAGTAAAATTGGTGAGAGAAATTAAATCTTGTACTTTCTCGACCAGTTTCCCGACCGGCCAGTTTACCGACCGGCCAGTTTACCGATCGGGAGGACTAGAAGAGAGAGGTTGCCGGTGAGTGATGCCGACAATCGTCCCGATATTTTCCCACGAACCCCGATCCCTTGCAAGGACCCAGAGCAGATTTTCCCATGACGAAACGGGCCGTTCTTCTTCTTTCCGGAGGTCTCGATTCGGCGACGACCGCCGCCATTGCCCAGGACGAAGGGTTTGAAATTGACGCGATCTCGTTCGATTACGGACAACGCCATCGGTTTGAGCTTGACTCGGCAAAGAGGGTGGCCCGTGCGGTTGGCGTTCGGCGACATTTGATCGTGCCGATTGATTTGTCCCTGTTCGGCGGAAGCGCGTTGACCGACTCGATCGAGGTTCCCAAAGATCGCGACGAAGCGGAAATGGACGCGTCGATTCCGGTGACTTATGTCCCGGCGCGGAATGCCGTTTTCCTGACGCTGGCGCTGGCCTATGCCGAAACCATTCCCGCGGCCGATTTGTTTATCGGTGTCAACGCGATCGACTATAGCGGCTATCCCGACTGTCGGCCGGAGTTTATTCGGGCGTTCACCGAGATGGCCAACCTGGCGACCAAGGTCGGTGTTGAGGGGACGATGCGGTTTGAAGTCCATACACCGCTGATCGATCTGACCAAGGCGCAGATTATTCAGCGCGGCGTGGAGTTGGGAGTTGATTACGGCCTGACCCATTCGTGCTACGATCCGAACGCGCAGGGGATCAGTTGCGGCCGTTGTGACGCGTGTCGGCTGCGTCTACGTGGTTTTCAAGAGGCCGGATTTGACGATCCGCTGGAGTATCAAGCGAGTTAATTTTTCGGACAGGACGGTGGAAGAAACCTTGAAATTTTTGCCGTCGTTTAAAAAAAAGAGTGAAAAATATTCCCATGACTGAAACGAGTGGTTCGCCAAAATACCCGTTGGACGATTATCTCAAGCTAAATCGTGAGAAGTTGATTGAGCGGATCGAGGCGGTTCGCCGCCGGATGGGCTCGAAGCTTTTAATTCTTGGTCATCACTATCAGACTGACGAGGTGATCGAACTGACCGATCTGCGTGGTGACAGTTTTGAGCTGAGTCGACAGGCTGCTGAAAACGATACCTGTGAGGCGATCGTCTTTTGTGGGGTTCATTTCATGGCCGAGACAGCCGACATACTGGCGAACCGGCCCGAACAGCTCGAACATCGCGACGGGATGCGGGTGCCGGTTGTTTTACCCGATTTGGATGCCGGGTGTCCGATGGCCGACATGGCCGATCTCGATCAAGTCGAGGCTGCTTGGAAGTCGCTTTCGGAGGTGATCGATGTTGACGATCTGATGCCGGTGACCTATGTCAATTCGTCGGCCGAGATCAAGGCGTTTTGCGGCAAACACGGCGGAGCGGTTTGTACGTCCGCGAACGCCGGGACGATTTTGGAGTGGGCGTTGAATCAGCGAAGTCGGGTCTTTTTCTTTCCCGATCAGCATTTGGCTCGGAATGTCGGTTCGTCGATGGGGATTTCATTGCTTCGCATGCCGCTTTGGGACCCGATTGCGCCGAGTTTGGGCGGGTTGGACGAGCAAACGATTTGCGACAGCCGATTGATCCTCTGGAAAGGATATTGCGAGGTGCATCAAGAGTTCTTGCCGGAGCATGTCAATCACTTTAAAGAAGAAGATCCTGATATCAAGGTGATTGTCCATCCCGAGTGTCGCAAAGAGGTGGTTGACAAGGCGAACGAAAGTGGATCGACCAATTTTATTATTAAGGCGATTAATGCGGCAGCGGCGGGGACGCGATGGATGATTGGGACCGAGCGGGCACTGGTTTCTCGCTTGGCCAAGGAGCATCCCGAGCAGGAGATTCGACATTTCGCGCCGAAGGTGGGGGTGTGTGAGTCGATGGAGTTGATTGATCTGCCGCATTTGTGTTGGGTGCTTGAAAATTTGGCGGCCGGGACGCCGGTCAATGTGATTCGGGTGGAGGAGGAGACGGCCCGGTATGCGTTGAGGGCGCTGGAGCGGATGTTGAGAATCGCGTAGAGAAAACAAAGAAGAAAATAAACAAAGAGAGGGATTGCGCAGCAATCCCGGTCCAAAAAGTTTTTGGAAAGGAGTTTGAGGAAAACCTATTTTCAAAATGGTTTTCCTCATTTCAAAAAACACCGGCGGCGGCCTCGGCCGTCGCTCCTTTTTTCTTGACACTCTGATAATGGGAACGCTATTTTTGCAGGGTAAACGCAAAATCCATGCTTCGAGAAAGGGCCGAGATCAAGCATGTCGTTGTGGTTTTGCTTTTGAGCGGAAGCTTGGGACTGTCGCGAAGTGGTAAACGGTCACGGGGGAATGGCCATTTTCAAGGAAATGGTGTGACGGCTGTGCCGTCACCTGTTTTTCTGGAATGAGAGGGGACATTTTGAAAATTGTCCCCTCTCAAACTCTCCCCTCAAAAACTTTTTGGACCGGGCTTGCTTCGCAATCCCTCTTTTTTTGTTCTTCTTTGTTTTTGTTTTTTTATTTTTGTGTTTTTTTACATATTCGTCAGATCGTCGGCCCCGCCATCACCGACCAACTGATCCATCGCCGCTGCCAACGCCGAGAAATACTCCGGTGCCATTGCGTACACCCGACAAATCCGACAACTGACCGGGATCTGCCGAAACAGCTCCCGATCGTCGAGGGTTCGAATCTCGTCGTTGGCCGGGTCGAGAAGGAAGTTTTGACCGGCGGTCGCCGCGCCCGCGCCGGGACGGTGGACGTGACGGGCCGTGTCGACTCGGATCGGAATGCCGCGTAATTCGGGCGGAAGATGGGCGCGAATCGCCCCTTCGAACGTTCGCTCGTTGCTGAAAACGCTTGAACGCTCCGCCTCGCCGGGACGGAAAAAGATCGTCCGCTGGCAGGCCATCTTCCAATCGAGTTTCCGGCAGAAAATCTTCTGCCAACGCTGCCCCAGCTGTTGAAGCAACGGGTCGGGGCTGGCCAACCAATCGGTGACTCGAACCAAAACCGACCATTCGGTGAACCGGAGGTAAAAGTCCAGGTGGTCCAGCGGGTTGCCCGAGAAGAGATGCGGACGACTTTCAAGGAAAAGGTCTTGCAGCTCCAGGTCGATCGCCCGGACGGTCCGATGGAAGTAGATCGCCTGGAACAGTTCGCTCCGCACGGCAATGAATCGGACCAGCGAGGCCAGACCCCGTTCGTGGATCGTCAGGCCGCGCGGCGAGAAGAAGGTGTAGTGCAGCAGTCGGTCCAGGTCGAACGACCGGTTGCTGTAGCCGGACATGTACGCGTCGCGGAGGACAAAGTCCATATTGTCGACCGTATACAGGCCGCTAAAAAGGGATCGAACGAAGCGGAGCCATTTTGGCATGTTCTCCTCGTCGGCCGCTTTCGGACGCGTGATAAGAAGGGAAATCTGCTTCGGGTCGATCGTCTCGTCGTCACGCATCACGCCGTGTGGGCTGCGGCGAACTTTTTTCAGCAGGGGCCCCAGCTCGTCTTCGATGATTCGACAGCCGAGCGTTTCGTGGGTCAGACCGAAATCTTGGAGGAAATGTTCGTCAAAGAAGTGGCCGAACGGACCGTGCCCGACGTCGTGTAACAGGGCCGCCATACGCATCAGCGAAACGACATACGCGCGGCTGGGCAATTCGTCGACGACTTGCTCGAGACTTTCGTAGAGCATGTTGCCCACGCGACCGGCCAGGTGCATCGACCCGAGGACGTGTTGAAAACGGGTATGCTCGGCCGAGGGGAAGACCCACCAGGCGGTTTGCAGTTGGTGGATTTGTCGCAGTCGTTGGACCCACGGGTGGTCGATGATTTCGGATTCGACAACCTCGCCTTCCGGAATCTCGGCACGCGCGGTAAACGGGATGTATCCGTGGATCGCGTCGTTGATTAAACTCTCGCGTTTGAAATATTGCATCGCGTTTTTCCCGTGGAATGACCGGTCTGAAATTCGCTTTTGGGCACGCAGCGGTCGTGCCGCTTGGCTTTGGAGTCGGTCGAGCGTCACCGATGTCGGCGTTACGATTTGGGCGAGGCGAACTTGATCTTTTCGATCAACCGGATGATGTGGCCGTTTTCCACCTTGCCGGAGACGGCGGTAATCGCCTCGATGACATATTCGTATTTCAAGGCGAAATCGCATTCGAGTTCCACCTCGGTTTCCTCGGCGATCGAGCCGGGCCCCGTATCGTCACCGACAATCGTGACAATCTCGTCATGCAGATGCTGAAAGTCCTTCAGCGGGTTTTCGCCGAGACGTAATCCGGTCAGTTGACCTTCGGCGTTGGCCGTCATCCGAATTTGAAGCGGGGGAAGCTGCGACTCGTCGGGCCTTCCTTCGCTCGGCGCGGACAGCGGCATCCGGATATTGAAATCCCCCTCCGGCGAAACGATTTTAAACGTGAGGAGAAAGAAAACCAGCAGCTGAAAGACGATGTCGATCATGGGCGTCATCATCTGTGTCGCGTCTTCGTGAGCCGATTTCTGGCGACGGAATTTCATGACGACCTCCCGGCTTGTTCCTGTTTGGCGCGGAGGACATATTTTTCGAAGCCCAACTCTTGGCAAAGCTCAATGAGCTGTTGGACGACCCCCGTCTTGGCGGCCGCGTCGGCGCGGATAATGATCGTGGTGGCCGACGGTTCGATCTTCTTGAGCCGCAAAAATTCCCGCTCCCGACGAAGGTAGGGACGGAGTTCCACCAAAGGAACCTCGTTGGTGGCCAGCAGGACCGTGTCGGTTTTGGTCAACTGCAACGTCAACGTATTATCGCGGGCCTGTTCGGTCGGCTTGGCAAGTTGGCTCGAAGGGAGATGAATCCGCTGGTTTTGATCGGCTTCGGCGAAATTGATCAGTACCATGAAGAAGGCGATCAATTGGAAGGCCATGTCGATCATCGGAGTCATGTCCCCTTCGACGATTTCCCCGGCCGTTTTGCGGGTCAGACGCATGGAATGTTCCTTGTGATCGTTCTAGACCTTCTTCTTGCCGACGCCCGCGAATCGACTCATCAAATCGTCGCTGACCATCCCGGTTTCCAGTACGAGTCGGGCCAGCCGGTTTCGCATGATGTTGAAGATTGCGATCGCCGGGATCGCGATCATCAGGCCCAACAGGGTCGTAAACAACGCCCGCGAGATCCCTTCGGCCAGTTGCGACGCTTGTGGCGTGGTTTCGCTGGTGGCGATCACCCGGAACGAATCGATCATCCCTTGCACGGTGCCCAGCAGGCCGACCATGGGGCTGACCGTGCCGATCAGACCGATGTAGCTGAGCCGGTGTTCGAGTCGCATATTCTCGTCCTCGCCGGTTTCCTGCATCGCTTCGACCGATTTGTCGTAACTTTTTTGGACGTTCGCCATTCCCGCGGCCAAGACCCGACCCAAGAGCGATTCGTCGCTTTGAGTCATTTGAAAGGCCTCTTGGTATTTTTTTTGGTTCAGCTGGGCTTCAAAGCCTTCGATCAAGGGCGTGGGGAGAATCGACTCGCGACGGATCGCCATGAGGTTCATCACCACCAGCGAGACCAACGTTACCGAAAGAGCCAGGAAAATAATGCTATAACCGGCGCCAAGCGATTGGTACATCCAGCTCAAAAGACTTTCGCGCTGGGCGGTCGGTTCGGTTGTGGGAGCAGCCGGGGCCGCGGCGGGCGTTGCTTCGGTTTCCTCGAGGATCAACTGGTCATCCGAAAGGACGTCGCCTTGAGCGATCGCGTTCGTTGGTCCGAGCAAAGGAATCCCGCTGATCGCCCAAACGGTCGCCAGCGAGCCGAGGAAAACGAAAAAAAAGAGGTGGAGTTTTTGGGTTCCCAACCGGTGACGCATGATCCTCTCCTGACGGATAGGGGGATTTTTCTCTAAATGAACCAATGGTTAAAAGGAGTTTAGCTCGTCAAAGGGGCCGTTTTTTAAAAAACAGCTCTTAAAACGGATCATAATAGGATTCGGTTTTTCATACAAGAACCTGTGAGATTTTACGGTTTTGACGGATTCGTGAAGAGGCGGTTTTTAGGCGTCTTTCAAAGGGTATTGTATCTGGGAAAAAGATTCTACTTGGCGCGATTCCAACGACTGTTTCGATAACGATTTTGCAAGGTTTTGTTTGCTTCGGCTGCCCGGTCGGGGCGGTGCATTTGGTTCCATAACTCGGCCAGGTTCGCCAGGGCCTCGGCATGGGCGTCGGCGTCGGCGAAATAAAGGATATCGACGTGCAGAAAGGCCAAAAGGGCCTCTTCGTTGCGTCCGGCTTTCCTCAGACAGTTGCCCAGCGTGTTGTACGCTTCGGCGCCGACCAGCTTATTTTCGGGATCGACCTGATTGAGGACCTTTTGGGTCAGAGCGAGGGCTTCGTCCCCTTTTCCCTGGGCAAGCAGACAGCGGGCTTTTCCCAGTCCGGCCAAAAGGGGCAGGGGGGCGTCGGCGCCGAGATCGTCGATGAGCTCGAAGCTGGCCTGGGCCTCTTGCGGACGTCCGGCGGCCAAAAGGGCCTTGCCGATTTTGTACTTGGCCCGCGCTTGAAGCGACTTCCACGGCACGTCTTCAATCGCCCGGTAGTATTCCAACGCGTTGGTTTCGCGGCGAATTTCCATCAACAGGTCGCCGACCAGTTCGTTCGCGGCGTACCAGTGGTAGCTGTTGGGGTAGCGGTTGACGAAATCGATCGCTTGGCTTCCCGCGTCGCGAAGGTTGCCGATCCCTCGTCGGGCCAGTTCGGCGGCGGCCAGCGCTTGGTAAAATTCGACCTCCTGCCGAATCGGATCGGACGGGATTTGGTCGAGGTTGATTTCGCCCAAATTTCGCGAGGCGTCTTCATAGCGTCCGGACAAGATGGCCGAGCGGGCCGTTGTCAGGCGGGGCGGCTCCTCGGCCAAACGGATCGAGTCGATCAGACCGGCCGGGAATCGTTCGATTTTTCCGTCGTGTTCCAGAGTGACCTCGCGGGAGGTCATCTTGGTGATTTTTCCCGAAACGGTCTTTTTCCCGAGGCGGACCATGTCGTCGGCCGCCCGGACCTCGCTGCCGGAACCGCTCCAAACGGTCAAAAGGCCGAGAAGGAGGAGGGAAAAAACGCGGATAGGCATCGAATGGTTCTCCCGTTCGATTCGAGTCATGAAAATAGAAAAAATTTGGTTTTTCATCACGGCGATTTCTTTTTCTGGGAAGCTTTGATTTTCCGATCGAGGGCGTTGTATCTTGCCGCCCATTGGGACCCGCCCAGATCGGGGTGGAGGCGGCGGATGATCTCAATGTCTTGGTGGGCTCGTCGGAGATTTTCTTCACGCGTCGGGCCGGTTTGAGTCATCGCGTAGCGGTATCGGCAGTAGGCCAAATGGAATCGGGCCTGATGAAATTTGTCGCCGTTATGAGGGGAGCGAGCCAAGAGCTTCGAGAGCTTTCCCCAGCCCCAGACCAGCTTGGTCGTCGAGCCGTCTTTCTTTTTTATTTGCTGTCCGCCGAGGATCGCGTTCAGATAGCGACGTTCGTTGCCTGGCGTGCTTCCCCAGCCTTCGTAGGTCTTGGCCGCTTCGATCTGGGCGTCGACCAACGCGACGCGCTTTCGGAGTACCTCGACCAACAGCCGCATCGCTTCGGGATATTTTTTCAGTCGACGAAAACATTCGGCCAAGCGAATCCGGATCGCCAGTCCGGCGTTCGGGTTGGGCAGAAAGGCCGGGTCGGTTTTCGCTCGGGCGAGGATCGCTTCAAAGGCTCCGGCCGCTTTGGCGAAATACTTTTGAGTCAGGGGGGCGGCCCGGTTTTGGGCCTCGACGGTCGTCGCCATCTGGAAGAAGGTCGAACCGACCCACATCAACGATTGGAAAGAGGCGTTTTCGCTTCGGCCTGCAATTCGATCGAGAAACTGTTCGAACGCTTGGGTGACCCGGTCGAGCTCTTCAGGTTTCCCTTGGGTTCGGAGCGATTCGAGAATTTTTTCAAGTTCACGCCCCAAGGTGACATAGATCTGATTAAGCTGCTTCTGGCCGTCGGCCCCTGGTTCGAGAATCGCCTTTTCCAAGAGGTCCATGGTCGTTTCGGCCTTGGCGAAGTCTTGATGGGCGATATAGGCCCTTAAGGCCGTCTTGAGTGCTTCGATTCGATAGGCACGGTTTGCGGTGGCCGGGTGCGCTTGTTTGATTAACGGCAAAAGCCCGTAGGTCGAGTTTTCCAGCCAAGGGATCACTTGGTCCGTCTGGCCTTCTCGCAGTTGAATTTGGGCCAAGGCGACGATCGAGGCGAAAAGGAACGGATCGATACGGTTGGCATCCACGTTTCTTTGAATCCCGTCGGAAAGCAACTTTTTGGCCTCGGCCGTCATGGCGGAGAGCTTCGCCTCGTCGGGGCGCCCGGCTTTTTCCTTGCGCATCGCGCGAAGCGTCTCGGCCCAAAGTTCCCGCCCCAAAAGCAATTCGGCGTTTCCTCGATTGGCCGAATCGGCGGGGATCTTGGCCAGAAATTCACGGGCCCGGTCGAGTCGGTGGTCCATTAACGCGGAACGGATGAGAATCGTCCACGCCGAAGCGGCTTCGGGGCCCTCGGGCCATTGAGCGGTGATTCGCTTGGCCGTTTCGATCATCTTCCGGTTGAAGATCTCTTTTGACGCGGGGGATTCGGATTCGCCCGTCAAGTCGGCGTAAGCGGCCAAGGCGACGGCGGCCGCTTCTTTGGCCTGCGGGTGATCGGGGTAGTGGGTGACCAAAAAGTCGCCTAAAACGGCCGCTTGCGGAAGTTGTTCGTCTTTCAAATAAAGATAGGCAAGGTAATATCGGGCGTCGTTGAGTTGGTCGATCGGCGTCTTGGAGTCGGCACGGCGGAGCGCGTCATGAAGATGGGCAAACGCCTCGGTGCGCAAATCGGCGATCTGTCGGTTCAGGGCGTCTCGTTGTTCAGCCGTGAGAGACCGGTCGAAAACCAGTCGCTTTTGCATCGTCGTGAGCCGGTCCAGAGAGAGTTTTCCCTGTTTGAGGATCGAAGCGAAATCGGCCGCTTCGCTCTCCTCGAAATCCATCCCCAACAAAGGATCGGCCAGCTTGGCGCGGGCCGCCTCTTGATAACTGCCGGGAGTTCGGGCCACTTCCAAAAGGGCTCTTCGGGCCGTGTTCAAAAAACGTTTTCGGTCGGCTTGCGACTTGGGGTCTTTTTTCGTGAGAATCGCGGCTGCCTGGAGACAGGCGATGCCCCCTTCAAACTCGATTTGAAGTCCTTCCGGCGAGCTTCGTTCGGTCGGCTGAGCCGAATCGGCCCACTGTTGGTACCATTGGGCCGCGTCGGCAAACCGTTTCACCTCGGGAGAAGCGAGCGTTTCGATCAGCGCCTGATAGGCCTGCTGTTTGAGACGACTCATCACCGGGGAATCGCCCGGGAGCAAGAGCAGCGATTCGAACAGTTCCACGGCCCGTTTCTGGTCGCCGGACTCCTTCAAACAGCGGCCTTGTCCGAGTCGTGCGTAAAGTCCGGCGAGAAAACCTTGGTAACGTTCGTAAATCGATTCGAACTCTTTGGCCGAATTGCGGAGCCCTTTTTGGCGTTTTTCGTCTTCAGCCGGATAGGTCATTGCCGTTTCGAATAAACAGGTCGCCCCCATCAGCTTGGCTTCCAACAGATCGGTCTGCAGTTGGGAAACCTGCTCTTGAAGCTCGGGCGAGGTTGGTTTTCCGAGTTTTTTTAACTCCGCGTTGGCCGCCTTTTCCGCCTCGCGATAGATGGGCAGCGCCTTTTCGTAGTAGGCTCGGGCCTCGGTCAAAAGGGCGGCCCGTTTTTCCTGGGACAGCTCGCTTTGCCGGGTCACTTCGGTCAAGACGCGTCCACGTCGTAAAAGAATATTGGCCAAATGCGATCGGACCTTGCCGGCCAATGGATGATGGGGGTGGGCTGCGAGAAACGTTTCGAAATGGGCCCCCGCCTCGTCGAGCGTTTCCTCCGGATCGCGGTCGAGAGACTCGGATCCGGTTAGGAGGGTGATCCCGATTTCATAATCGAGTACTTCTTTGATCGCTTCGGGCGCATTGGGGTCGGCCTTCATCTGTTCGAGGTAAACCAGCGCCGTATCGTAAAATCCTCGCTGCCGAAGCCCATCGAGCATCGGTTTCCAGGCACGGGCCGCTTGGGCGGTCGTGATGCAAGAAGCGAGGATCGTGACGATCAGGAGAAGTCGGCCAATCCGATTTGTCCGTAAAATCGATATCATGTTTATTGGACGCCTTTCGACGTGTCCCACCGGAACTGTACGCGGTAGGAGAACCTTTTTGGATAAAAATAACCAGGCGGGGTCTCTGCCTTGAAAAAATAAAAGCAAAAACCCTTTTGAGTGTCTCGAGGTGAGGCTCTCAACCCGATCGGGCATTTTTTCACGAGGTGGGGCTCTCAACCCGTTCGGGCATCTTTTCACGAGGTGAGGGTCCCAACCCGTTCGAGCGACTTCAAAGGAGGTCCTGCTCGGACGTTTCTTCTATTCGGATGCCTCTTCTATAAGGTAGCGGTCCAATTGCACATCGACAAGCAAATCCAATCGAGAGAAGGGGAAAAAGTTTTTTCGTGCCGGTTTCTTAAGGAATCGCTGTCGCAATTTGCCGAAAAGGCCCCTTTTAATTTGGTTAATCGGCTTTACTGACCTATCTGTCCTAATCGGAATAATTGAAAAATTCCACCTCCGTATGCGGTCCATCAAGGCTCGTTCCTTTCTAATCGGCGTTCCTCCAGGTTCAGAGGGAGAGAGGAAGGCTTCTGAAAAGATGCCCCCCGATTAGAGTAGTTGTGCGAGGTTGTGTTGGGAGGAATATTAGGATCGAATTTTGAAAAAACCGCCGAGGAAAAAAACCGTGGTACAATAAAGGAAACTTTTTTAGAACGGGAGAGCCCGGTCGTTTTGGCGCTTGGCCCCGTCCCTGTTTCCTTTTTGAGTGGGGAAGCCGTTTTCAGAAAAGTTTTAATTGGTATATTAAACGTTTCGTCGTTTGAATGTTTTTGTTTTTGAGATCGAAACGTCAAGGTAAATTCAAAAATCGCGATCGGGTGGAGGTGGTCGGTTCTCGGAGCGACTGCCCCTCATGCCGTTATCTTGTCTACTAAAAAAAAGGGTGAGTGAATGGGATCCAACTTTTTGGAACGCATCAATGTCCGCTTTCTGGTTATCTTGTTGGGAGTGGGGATCGGCCTTTTGGCTTTGGTCGTTGTCGTCAACTACTTTCAAAGACGTGGCCATGCGACTTACTTTTTGGAAGAAGCCGAGAAGGCAGCAGAGAAAGAAAGTATTCTCGAACGGCAAAAGGCGTTGGAAAACTACGGCAAGTATTTGAGCTTCAATCAAAACGCGACGGAAGTTCGTGCGAAATACGGTTTGCTTTTGGCGGAGTTAATGCAATACCCGCAAGCGATTGACGTTCTCGAACGAGTGATGCGGGAAGATTCGGAACATGTTGAAGCACGAAAGGGCCTGGTTGATATCTACATCAACCCGATGATTCGTCGATACTCCGACGCCTTGGATCACTTGGAGATTTTAAAGGCGACAAAACCTGAGGATGCCGAGATTTTGGAACTCTACGGTCAATGTTCCATGGCTCAGGAAAATGATATCGAAGCCGAAGAAGCTTTTCGTAAGGCGATTGAAAAAGATCCCCATCGATTAAGCGCCTATATGAATCTCTCTACGTTGCTGGAAAATCGAATGTCGAATGCGGAAGGGGCGCAAGAAATCCTTGACAAGATGATCGAGGTAAACCCGGATTCGGTCGAGGCATATTGCAAGCGAGGTCGCTCTTATCTCAGCAAGGGTGATTTGAAGAACGGGCAAGCCGACATTCAAAAAGCGTTGGAATTGAAGCCGGAGGACGAAAAAGCTCTCTTGTTGGCAGCCGAAGGTGCCATTAAGGAAAAAGATTACGCCAAATCGCGAGAGTATGCGAAAAAGGTTATCGAATTGTATCCCGAATCGGCTCAAGGGTATCTTAATTTGGCGGTCAATCTCCATTTCAACAAAGAGCCTGAGGAAGCCGTCAAGGTCTTGGAACAAGGTTTGAAAAAAACTGGTGGGGCGGCCCAATTGCTCTGGCATAAGGCCGACATCCTGTTGGGAATGCAAAAAACGGAGCAGGCTCGAGAAACCATTTTAGAGCTGAGGAAAAAACGTTTTCCGAACATGTTGATCGATTTTCTGGAAGCCGAGTTGGATTTTGCGAATCAAAAATGGCTTGATGCGTCCAAGAAATTTGAGAACGTTCGATCCAAGTTGGAAGGGGTACCCAGTTGGTCGAATTATGTTCAGCGGTCCAACTTCTTCTTGGCCCAGTGTTACAAGCGTCTGGGAAGACCTGAATTGGAGAAGCAGACTCTGAGCCGACTTGGTCAACCTCGCATCCTGGCGAGTGCGCAAAAAGCAGATCCCTATCTCCAAGCCAAGTTGCTTTTCCAAAAAGGGGAGTTGGATAATGCGATCAAGGAGTATCGCCTCGTTCTGGATTCGGATCGGGCGACTCCTGAGGGATGGATCGGCTTGACACAACTTCTCATGGCTCAGCAGCTTCAAATTGAAGATGCTTCAGAGCGGAAGTGGACTGAAGTGGATTTGACGATTGCCAAAGCGGCGGAAAATCTGCCTGGTGATCCTCGGATTTCGAATCTTCTCGCGCAGGTGTTGGCCGCCAAGGATAAATTGGGAGGGGCCGAAGGAGAACTTCGGTCGGCCGTGAATCAACGTCGTCAGGAATATCAACGCTGGCGAAAAGTAAAGGAGGGAGTTGTCCAGGCCGCCGATAGTCAAGCAGCGATCAAGGTGTTGGATGAGGCCATGGCCGATTGG
Organism: Thermoguttaceae bacterium; assembly: GCA_963674475.2. Taxonomy (GTDB): domain Bacteria; phylum Planctomycetota; class Planctomycetia; order Pirellulales; family Thermoguttaceae; genus CAXXFQ01. Next base: position 468,539 of record CAXXFQ010000017.1, read on the forward strand.
GCCAAAGATAACCCCGTTTTGCAAGAAGCGAAGGTCGAGCTTCAAGAGGATAAGCAAAAGGAAGCAATCAAGCTGATCCGAAAGGCGATGCGAACCGATTTTGACCGGACGCGTCTCTGGCTGAATTTGGTTCGTCTTGCGGAAAAGAAGGGAGATTTGGCTCGAACGGAAGTGATTTTGGACGAGGCGGTGGAGGATATGGGGGACCAGACCATTTTCCGTCTGGCACGAGCGAGGCTTTGGTTTCAGCAAGATCCCGACGAGGCGACCAAAAAAATTCCGCTATTACTCGAAAATCTCGATCAGTTTTCCGAATCGAACCGACAGATGCTTTGGTCGAATGTCGCGCTATTGGCGTCACGGGCAGGGAAGCTGAAGGAAGCGGTCCGCTTATGTCGATTGACTGCCGATGCGCAGCCGAACAATCTCCAGTTACGTGAATGGCTTTTCGACCTGGCTTTACGTGCCGGCGAGATGCAAGAGGTCGAAAAAACCTTGGAAGAAGTTCGTGGTATTGAAGGAGAGGGGCCTCACTGGAACTATCTCAAAGCGGTCGAGATGGTCCAAGGGGCGGATCAATCGGAAAAAGAAAAGTTCGATGCCGCGCTGGTCTATTTGGAAAAAGCTCGACTTCAAAGTCCCACTTGGGAGCGAGTACCCGCTTTTGAAGGGAGGGTGTACGACCTTCAAGGAAATCGAGAGGCGGCGATCAATTCCTATACCAAGGCGGTTGATCTTGGCATGAAAGATACCGAGGTAATCACTCGATTGGTACAGCTTTTGACGCTGCTGGGGCGACAGGAAGAGGGAGGCCGATTTATTCAGATGATTCCGGAAGAGACTTCCGATCTCTCTTACCAGACGCTTTATCTTAAGGCCCGGGAGCGGTTCCGACGAGGAGAAGATGCGCTCGGGATTCGAGATATGAAACGGGTGGCCGAGAGTCTGCGGAAAGTCTTGCCCGAGTCGAAAGATGTTTACGATTACATCCGTCTTTCCGAGGCTTTGAGATTGATTGCCCAGGCTAGCCCGAAAAATTCTTCGGAATCGAAAGTGGCTTCCGAGGAATCGGTCAAAGTCTTGCGTCAAGCGATTCAAATGGAACCAACCTCGCTTGTGCTATGGAGTCAAATCATCAAGACGCTTCGGCAATTTGATTTGAAGGAAGACATTGAAAAAACGATAGAAGAGGCGAAAAAACAACTTGGTCCTAAAGAACTTCCTCTGGTTTTGGCCGAATGTTATGTCGCATTGGGGCAAGCCAGTTTGGCAGAGGCCGAGTATGACAAGGCGATCGCTGAGGAGCCTGGGAATACGATTGCGACTCAGCGGGCGGTTCATTTCTATATTTTGAACAAGAAGAGTGAGAAGGCGGAAGAAATTCTTCGGCAGCGTATGGAAAACGGGTCGAAAGACAAGAAAAAGGATCTTCAGTGGGTTCGGCAACGTTTGGCCGCGATTTTGTTCAATAAAGAAAATTATCAAGCTCGCCAGGAAGCGATCAAACTGCTGGAGGCAAATTTGGCAGAGGATTCGAATTCGACGGTTGATAAAAGGATCCTCGCGCGTGGTTTGGCTTTCAAAGGAAGTCATGAGGAGCGTCGAAAGTCGCGAGCCCTGCTCGAGGAACTGGTCCAACTCTCGAATCCGGAAAACCAGGATAGCTATATTTTGGCAAAGTTGTTGTTGACGGAAAACGATTGGTCCGGTGCCAGTGGTTTGATACAGCAATTGCTGACTTCCGATAAAATTAATCCGGATTGGCTGAGCACCTATATTCAAGCTTTGATTCGTCGACAGGCCTTTGGTGACGCTCAGCGAGTCTTGGATCAATACAAACAGTTAACGCCGAACACGTTTTCCAGCTATTATATTCAATCGCAGATCGACGTTGGACGGGGACAGATTGAGCAAGGCCTCGCGAAGCTGAAAGCGTTTTTGGTTAGCCAAGATGCCGAGCCGAAAGGTACTGCCATGAAGCTTGCTTTGGTCGCTCAAGCGGCCGAAACGTTGGCCAACCAGAATTCGCTCGGAACCAATCCTGAGGAAGCGAGGAAGACCCTGTTGGAGCAGGCGGAAGAATGGTATCGCGATCTGGGAAAGAGCAGTCCTAATTACAAGATGGTTTTGGCCGGCTTCTTGGGAAAGCAAGGAAAAGCCTTGGAAGCGATTTCCATGACCGAGCAAAACTGGCGGTTCAATCGTCCGACGACGATTGCTTCGACGACGGTTCGCTTGTTGTCGGTGGGTGAGCCGACGGCGGATCAAATCAAACGGGTCGAGAAGTTGATTAACGATGCGACGGTCCGGTATGGTAAGGTTCCTCCAATGCTCTTGGCAAAGGCCGAACTGCGGATTATTCAGAAAAAGTACGAAGATGCGGAGCAGCTATACCGTCAGGTGGTCGAAAAAGACCCCAATAATGTGGTTGCCCTGAATAATTTGGCCGTCTTTTTGGCGCTTCGCGGAGTTCAACTGGACGAGTCGCTGGATTTGATCAATCGAGCGTTCCAGCAGGCCGGCTCCATAGGGGCGTTGTTGGATTCGAGGGCGATGGTCCACTTGGCTCGAGGAGACTGGGAGTCGGCCTTGGAGGACATGAAGGTCGCGCTGGCCGATGACCCAGTGGGACTCGCTACTTCCATCTGGCTCAGGCCTTGTTGATGGGTGGGAAAAAACAGGAAGCGCAGGAAGCGTTCCAGAAATCAAAAGATTTCGGTTTGACTGTCGATCAGCTCCAACCGATTGAGCGGCCTTCCTACCGGAAGCTTCGCGAAGCACTTCAGCAGTAAAGGACTTTGTTGCTTCCACGCACGGGGCGGCTCGGAAAAACGGCCGCTCCAGGCGTTTTTTCCTCTGTGTAAATGAAGAAAAGAAGAAGGGACCGTGACCAAAAAGTCGCGGTCCTTTTTTTTGGAGTTTCCATTCATGGCGATACCGGTGACCTGAAAACGTCAACCTGAGGGTGGAGAAATATATGCCTAATTTGCCCTTTGAAGTATTTTTTGTCCATTGGGCGTTGAAAGGCGGCTAGTTGTTGCAATTTACCTGTTTTACGGGCGTTTCTTTTGTGTGGGTTTTCGCCCCGTAAGAGGGGAGGAATGGTTCGTTCGGGAAAAGGAGCCTTTGGAAGGCGAAAAATGGATCGATTTTCGCTTTTTATCGTCGTTTTGGACGTCACTTTCCCCTTTCCTCGCCAATTGATACAACTTGACATGGGGCGGGTTTCGTTGGTACCCTATATTATTTGAAACTCTATCGATTTTTCCGCCTTCTTGGGCTTTTTGGCAGCAAGGAATCTCAATGCATAAAACGTTTCGGAGTAGTTCTTTCGGTTTGCATGCTTGTGCCCTCTCTTTGTGGGGATTCCTTTCGATCGCTCTGCTCGGAGAGGTGACCGCGTTTGCCCAGAATCCGAATCCGGAAGCAGCCGATTTCGGGCGAGGGGCTCCCCCAATCGCCGCGGAGCTGGAAGTGGACGAAGAGGATGAGGGGACTGGATCCGATCCTTCGGACGCGTCGGCCCCTTTGCCCAATAAGAAAACGTATCGACAGCTCCCGGTCGATCAGGGTTTGCGATCGCAACGAACGAAGATCAGCAACATGTTGCGCGACGGGATTCCGGCCGGGCAAGAGGCGGCCTTCGATGATTACTACAGAAAATACGCCTTTGCGCTGTGGACCGATCCGAGTCAATTCCCCAGTTTACCCTCGTTGCGCAAGGCGTTGCGTAACGAACTTTATACGGCCGGAGGTGGTGCAATTTACGATCATCTCAATCAGCTTGCACTCGATCAGCTTGGGGCGATGGCCAAGTCGGACGAATTCCATCCGGCGGTTCGTTTTAACGCTCTTTTGGCGATCGGGGATCTAAATGTGGCGAACCCTGCGATGGGCGAAATGTCGAAGCCGCTTCCGGCGGCGCGTGAGGTCTTGTTGCCGGTTTTTGAAGACGAGCAGATGAGCGATACGGTGAAGATCGGCGCGTTGCTTGGACTTTTGCGTCATGTGAAATTGGGGGTCGACGAGGAAGCGGCCCGAGAACGGATTGCGTCCGATATGTTGAAGTTGGCCTCGGCCACGGAAGCGATGCCGGGGCGATCGGTCGAGGGGCATTCTTGGATGCGAATTCGAGCGATCGAGGCTCTTGGAGCTTTGCCGTCGGAGGTTCAGCCCCAGGCGACCGCCAAAACACTTCTGGAGGTTTGCAAGGAGACCGACGCTCCCTTTTCGATTCGAGCGGCGGCCGTCGAAGCGTTGGGTCGGCGAACTTGGACCGAAGAAAGTGGGCTGCTTCCGGTTGAGGCGGCCAAGTCGCTTGGCCAATTGGCGGTCGACGCCGTTGGGGCCGAAATTGATGCGTGTGAGCAGAACGCGGAGCGGACCCTTGATCCCCGCTTGCTCAAAAGTGTTTTGGTATCGGTCCAGGAAGGGCTTGGCGTTTCCCGGCGTGAAGGAGAGGCGGCCCGCGGTCTTTTCAGTTTGGAGGCCGAAGCGAAGGTGAAAAATTACTTGAAGTCGCTCAATGGCCCGTTGGAAAGCTGGAACAAAATTCTGGACAACAAGGAATTGCTGGTTGACGAAGACTCGAATTCGGGCGACCGACGCGGGGCGAGGCGAGACGGCTTGGGCGGTCGGGATCGTACGCGCAAAGAGTCGCCTGCGAAACAAGCTTCGGATGCGGCAGTTGGCCAGTTGAAGCAAGCGTTGAAAAGCTATCAAAAACTTCTCCAACAGTAAAACGAAGTCGGTTTTCGTAAAAGCAGGGAAGCTTTTGGGGAGGGGCCGTCAAGGCGTTTTATAAATACTGTTTGCAGTCGAAATCGGAATTTTTGGAGGTCTTTTTTTACCTTCTTCCACCTCGGCCCCCCCAGTCCCAAGGAAGGGAAATTTGCGTGCGTGGCTTTTTCATGCTGATCCTGATAGGTGCCTTGGCAGGATGCCGTAGTGGCGGTTTTCTGTTCGAGACGACGTCGGCACTTGAAGAACCGGCCAAATCCGAAGCCGGACGGGCTACCGTAGCCGAGCGAGAGGCGGAGGTGGATGTCTCGACAGACGTACCGGCAGACGTACGGGCAGCGCAAGAGTCGGAAGCGGATACTTCTTCGACCGCTTTTGGACAGGCCGAGGTAATGGAAATTTTGGCCAAGGCCGAGTGGGGACGATCGGTGGCCCCCTATTGGAATCAAGATGCGCAAAGTGATTCGATCGACGTTTTGTCCCTGACTGAGGACTCTGACGAAGCAAGCGAGGATTTTGCTTGGCGGTGGTCGAACGCTCAGATCGATCAGCTTCTCTTAAAGCCGAAAAAATATCATCCGGCGTTTTTGACCGCGCTGAGCAAAGAAGATCCCGTTCTGGCGACCAACGGGGCGATCGGTTTGGTTCGGTTGGGGGACCGTTCGGGTGAGGCGATTTTACGGCAGGCGGTCGAGTCTCCCAGTTTAACGATGCCGCAGCGTCAAGCGGCGCTCGAGGCGTTCGGTTCGCTTGACGGTTCGGCCGGGACGCTTCGGGAGTGGATTGATCTTTACGGCGATTTCCCCGGCAAAGTGAGTGCGCGTCTCGTCGAGATTCACGTGGAATCGCTCGAGTCGCTTCAACGTCACGTGGACCCGGTCGACGAACCCCGTTTTGCCCGTTCCCTGTTGAGCCGAAGTCGAAAGGTCCGTCTGGCGGCGATTCGCGCTTATGCCGAGAGCAATGGCGAATCGTTGCCCAATCGGCTTCTCGATCTGGCCGGAGATTCCGATCCGGCGACGCGAATCGAGGTCTATCGAACCCTGGGGAAGCGGAAGCCGGAAAAGGCGATTTCGCTGTTGGTGGAAGGGTCGCGGGATGTCGATTTAAACGCGCGGCTAGAGGCCCTTCACGGCTTGGGCCAAGTGGGCACTCCGGTGGCGAAGGAGGCCCTCGAAAAATCGCTGGACGATCGGTCGGAACTTGTTCGGGCCGTGGCGTTGGCTTCGATGGCCCGACTTGGGGAATCAAGGCGGGTTTTCGCGGCCGTTTCCGATTCGTCCTGGCGTGTCCGACAAGTGGTTGCCCGGACGCTGGCCGAGTATCCGGCGCAGGAAAACCTTGAGGTCGCTCGCGCCTTGTTGGACGATCGCAGCCCGCAGGTTCAGCAGGATCTTTTGACGTCGCTCGATCAGTGGCCGCTTGCCTTGGCCGGTCCGATTTTGTTGGACGCCTTGAAGAAAGATGGACTTTTGGTCCGTCAGATCGCGGCTGACAAATTGGCGGCCCGTTGGACGAAGGCCGAGACGTTTGCCGTTCGCGCTGGTCACGCGGCTCGTCAAAAGGCGGTCGACCGGTTGCGGCAAGAGTTTGAAACGGAATTCGGTCGCCTGGAGACGGAATCGACTGTGAAAAAGGATTCGGAACAAGCGGTTTCTCCCGAGCAAATCGCGTTGGGGCGTCGGCAGTTGGCGATTCTTCAAGATCCCCGTCGCGCGTCGGCCGACCAAGCGCAGGCCAAGCGGGCCCTGTTGGCGTGGGGTGCCGATCTGGTTGGGGTTTTGACCGCCGTGGCGGTGGAAGAAAATCGGCTGATTCCGGAGTCGGTCTTTGTCGAGCTGTTGCCAAAAGTCGATCCGGTCTTTGTCGAACTCGAGACGCTTCGGGTAGGCACGATTCGAGAACGTCGCGCGGCGGCCGATCGTTTGGCCGCGGCCAGTCGGGAAAAAACACTCGGGCGGCTGGCCCTGGTTCATCTGGAATCGATCATGCTTGAGGAGACCGATCAGCTGCTTTGGCGAAGCGTTTTGATCGCGGTTGCCGATTCGGAGTCGGACGAGGCGGTACGTTTGGCGCAGATTGCGGTCGGAAATCGTTCGCCGGAGATTCGACGACGGGCCTGTGGTTATTTGGGGGCCCATCCGCGGCCCGTGCATGTCGACGTGCTTTTGCCGGCTTTGGAGGATGAGGACCCGTCGGTCGTCTTGGCGGCGGTCGAGGCGATTGGTCTGATTGGGAAAATGGACGACACGGCCCCGTTGCACCGGTTGTTGCGCACCGCCGGGGAATCGTTGCGGGTCGAGGTGGGACGCGTCCTTTGTCTGTGTGGAGACGACGAGGGGGGCGAGGTGCTTAAACGGTTGGCCCACAGCCGGGACGTGAATGTCCGGAAGCGGGTGGCTCAGGTGATGGGCCCGCTTGGCGACAAACGGTTTGCGGTGAAACTGGTTTCGATGTTGGACGACCACAGTGGGGTTCGGAAGGCCGCGTTGGTTTCGCTTCGAAATATCGTCGGCTATGTTCCCAACGGTGTCGACGGGAAGCCGCCGCGATCGATCAGTGAGGAGGTCCGAAGCTGGCGGCATTGGCTCGATCAAAAGGGGAATGCGTCGGAAGCAATAGTTGACGTTGAAACAGCCGGAAAAACAGAAACGGCGATGTCGGCCGCGCCGGTTCCGGTGGACGAGGTTTCCGAGGGCAAGGCCGTTGAGGTAGATACTTCCGAGATGGAGATCACCGACGAGCGTGTCCAAGAACTTTTACTACGGACGTTGCGTTGAGTTTTTTCTACACCGGAGTGGAAATGGATTTGCCCGCCGTCGCCCGCCTTTGCCTACTTTTTTTTCTTTATCCAAGAGTTTGGGTTCTATGATACCGACCAACGATTATCCCTTCCACGTTCAAAAACTTCTCGAAAACCATCGGCGTCGGATCGACGGCCGTCTTGCGGATTTCTCGGGCGAGCGGATCGGCACTTTGGGAATTGTCGGAGCCGGGTTAATGGGGCAGGCCATCGCGCGAGCAGCGCTTGCGCAGGGGATCGAAGTGGTTCTCAATGACGTCGATTCGGCGCGAGTGGAGACAGTTCGACGCGAGTTGGCCCAGCGGTTCGAGTCGTCGTTGGTTCGGGTGACTGCCGATCCGACTGTTTTGGGGGAGGCCGATCTGGTTCTCGAGTCGGTCATTGAGTCGATCAATATCAAGCGGAAGGTGTATCGGTGGCTGGAGCCGCATCTTGGCCCGGGAACGATTTTGGCGACCAACACCTCAACCATTCCGGTCGGCCGTCTGGCCTCGGAGTTGGACTGTGCCGAGCGATTTTGCGGTGTGCACTTTTTTCATCCGGTTGCCCGACGCCCTTTGGTCGAGGTGATCCCCGGCGACCGGACGAGTCGGGATACCCTCGGGCGAGTTGTCGGTTTGGTTCGGACGATCGAAAAATACCCGCTTTGGGTGGGGGACTGGCCCGGCTTTGTGGTGAATCGGCTCTTGCATCCGTACCTGACCGAGGCGATGGCCCTTTTGCTCGAAGGGGTCGCCCCGGAGCGGATCGATCGCGTGGCGGTCGCGGCCGGGATGGACAAAGGGCCCCTTCGGCTGGCAGACGAAATCGGTTTGGATACGGTCCTTGACGGCGGTCGGGTTCTGCTGGAGGCGTATGGGGCGCGGATTCAGCCCTCGCCGCTTTTGATCGGGCTCTATAAGAGTGGCCAACTCGGGGTGAAATCCGGCGCCGGTTTTTATCGTTATCCGCAAGGGGCGGAAACAACGGCTCCCACGCTCGACCCGACGACGGCTGAGCGGATCGCGTTTTGGCGTCGGGAGGTCAAAACCTACTCGGACGAGGCGATTTGCGCCCGACTTTGGCTGGGCATGCTTTTGGAGGGGGTGCGTTTATTGGACGAGGCAGTGGTCGGCTCGCCGGAAGAAATCGACCTGGCCGTTTTGTTCGGATTGGGGTTTCCGCTTGCGATTGGCGGTCTTTTTGCCTGGGCCGCTTCGATTGGATGGGAAGGAATTATCGCTCGTGCCGAGGTGGCCGGTCAGGAAAAAGCGGTTTTTGAAATGGAAGAGAGCTTAAAACGCTACTTGTAAGGTTTCTGTTGGGGCCGGTTTCGATTTTTTCTCTTTTGCGGCCCGCTTTTCCGTTTCCGAAACGCTTATATGGACTTGGGATGGCTCTGGTTGAGACGAGACGTTTTGGCCATTCTTGTCCTCTTTGGGCAATCTTGTTTTCCGACGCTTTTCCCCCATTGCGTCGTGATTGAATTCGCGTTAGATTGAGTGTTTCCATCATAGTCGCCGCCGGGACACTAGATCAGATGGTTCCGCGTCACGTAAGAGAAGGGCTCGCCGGACTTTGACGGGAACTCTCATTCTGAGGGTTCTGCAAGAGTAATGCTTGGCTTTTCTGCTTATGCGACCTTCCATAAATCCGATCACCTGACGGGACCGTTTTATTATACCAATTCCAACTTGTCGGCTGCGTCTCGGCCACCTGTTTACAGGCTGTTATCGCACGAGAGAACGCGCAACCAAGTTGGAACGCGTATTACGGACCGATTGGAACACCCAAGGTGAGGTTTGGAGCTATAGTTGCTTCGGGGTAGCAGCCCGACTCGATTTGCCGCGCAATGGCAATTCGATTTTTTCGGAGGAGGAGAGCTGCGCACTCAAGAAGCTTTCTTCCTCGATCCTTCTCGTCGACCCTTTCTTTTTTTAGTAAATGAAGCCCGACGAGAAGTCACGCCGACTGCATCCCTTTTTTTGTGGCACGGTTTGTATCAGCGATCGAGTTTTCCCTTAGGGGGTGACGCGGTCTTTCTTCATATTACCCTTATTGATTTTCCCAAAAATATTGGATTGCCGCCCCGGTTCTCTTTGAAAGATTGCACAAGCGATTGTCGTAGTTTCCCGGTTTTTACGCGGCCAGAGGAGTTTTATTATCATGTCGGAATGTGCTTGCGATTGTAGTAAGTTGGATGGGGTTTTTAAACCGAGATCGATCGCGGTGGTCGGCGCTTCGACCAGACCGGGAACGGCCGGAAACGATATTTTTCGTAATCTTTTGATGTCCGGTTTTCAGGGCGCCGTCTATCCGGTGAATCCGAAAAGCCATCACGTGCTAGGCGTTCACGCGTTTGCCAGCTTGTCGGACATTCCGGGCGAAGTCGACCTCGTGGTGGTTATCGTCCCGTCGAAGGTCGTCCTGAATGTGGTTGATGAAGCGGTTGCCAAGGGAGTCAAGGGATTTGTCGTCATCTCGGCCGGTTTCAAGGAAACGGGCAAAGAAGGCGCCAAACTCGAAAAGCAACTGGCCGCGAAAGTTCAGGAAGCCGGCATTCCGCTGATCGGCCCGAATTGCCTCGGGATCATCAATACCGATACGAAGATCAGCATGAACGCCGCGTTTGGGCGGAAGATGCCCAAGCCGGGCAACTTGGCCTTCATCTCTCAGAGTGGAGCCCTTTGCACTTCGGTACTCGACTACGCTGAGGCCCGTGGTATGGGTTTCAGTAAGTTTGTCAGCTTCGGCAATAAGGCCGACGTCAATGAAATCGATCTTCTGCAATACCTGGCCCAAGACGATAAAACGTCGGTCATCGCGATGTATCTGGAAGACGTTACCGACGGTCCCCGATTCATGAAGGCCGTTCGGGACATTTTTTGGAAGACCGGCAAGCCGATGCTCTGTCTGAAGTCGGGTCGTTCGGCCGAAGGGGCCAAAGCGGTCAGTAGCCACACCGGATCGTTGGCCGGTTCTGACAAGGTCTACGACGCCCTGTTGATCCAAAGTGGTGTGCAGCGGGTCGAAACGATCGCCGAGTTGTTCGACTACGCCGCCCTTTACACCAAGCAGCCGATGCCCAAGGGGGACCGGGTGGCGATCATCACCAACGCCGGTGGCCCGGGGATCATGGCGACCGACGCGGCGATTCGCAATGGTTTGAAATTGGCCGAGATCAGCGATCTGACCAAAAACAAGCTCCGAACGTCGTTGCCCGCTGCCGCCGCGTTGAACAACCCGGTCGACGTGATCGGCGACGCTCGCAGCGATCGTTATGAAGCGGCGGTTCGCACCGTCTTGGAAGACGAAGGGGTCGACATGGGGCTGGTCATCTTGACCCCGCAGTCGATGACCGATATCGAGGAAATTGCCCGCGCGATTCCGCCGTCGGTCGAAGGGATCAATAAGCCGGTCGTCAGCTCGTTCATGGGAGTCAAGGACGTGGCTGAAGGGGTCGAGATTTTGGGCAAAGGCGGCATCCCGAACTACGCCTTCCCCGAAGACGCGATCAAGAGTTTGTCGGCTGCCCATCGGTTGGTCAGCCTCCGCGAAGTTCCCGATCGGGAGGAAGTCGATCTCGAAGGTCTCGAAGTCGAAAAGGCCAAGAGCTTCATCACCGAGCAACTCGGCGACGCCGACGAAAAGTACTTGAGTCAAGCCGAATGTCGTCCATTGTTCGAATTTTACGGTTTGCCGCTTTTGAAGAGCGAGACGGTCAACTCGGCCGACGAAGCAGCCAAGGTTGCCGCTGACTGGGGCAAGCCGGTCGTCATGAAGGTCATGTCCAGCGATGTCAAACACAAGTTCGACGCCGGTGGGGTCCTTTTGAATATCGAAGGCGCCGACGCCGCGCGGGACGGATACAATCAGATCTACGCCAACGTCGAAAAGGCGGTTCCCGGCGCGAAGATCGATAGTATCCTGGTCGAAGAGATGGCTCAAAAGGGAGTCGAGGTTATTCTCGGTTCGAGCCGTAACCCGGGCTTCGGTCCGTTGATGATGTTCGGGCTTGGCGGGACGCTGGTCGAGGTTCTCAAGGACGTCACCTTCCGCTTGGCGCCGATGTGGAAAGTCTCGGCCGAAAAGATGGTCCGCGAGATCAAAGCGTTTGCGGTGCTTGACGGGTTCCGAGGCACGCCGAAGGCCGATCTCGATTCGATTATCGATACCCTTCTGCGGCTTTCCGCTTTGGTCTGCAATCACCCCGAAGTGGCCGAGCTGGACATCAACCCGCTGATCGTCCACCCGGTTGGCGAAGGCAGCTCGGTGGCCGATAGCCGCGTGATGTTGCGGAAGCAGTAAAAGGCCAAGAGCCATTAGAAAAAAGTTTTCGGACGCGACTCTATCTCTCGATGGGGTCGCGTCCTTTTTTCTTGGGGACGCAGGGAAATCGTCACACCGAAGTTGAAGGCGTTTTGACAGCCCGTTTTTTCACAGACAGTTAGAACGTGACTTGGAATCGGGTTTCGAAGATGTTCAGGTCGCCTTCACCCAGGCTGTCCCAGGTTTGGCTGTAGACATAGTTGAACATGATCCGAGCGTACGGGTTGAGGTACCAGTTGACGCCGCACGTGTGATCGCCGACTCGGCCGCCCGCAACGTCGAGGCTCGTCAGATCGAGATAGGAGTATCGGTATGCCAGCTCCCAGGCCCCCAGTCCCGTACAAATGTTGCCGTTTTCCGTTCGAACGCGGAAGAAGTTTTCATGCGGAACGACTCGACCGAACGCCCCGGCCGATTTTTTGTAAGGTCGGTGTTCGCCGGTGAGGAAATAACTTACCTGGCCGTAACAGCCGTTGAACGAGAGGTCGCGTTGATTGCCCGATTGTCGGACAAACGCCCCGAACCATTCCGATTGAACGGAGAACGACCCATGAACCAATGCCGCTTCGGCGCCCAGAACATGATAGGCCGGGATGTCGTTTAAATTGCCCGTATCGACGACCCGTTCGGCAAAGTACGCTTCCGGTCGGGCACGGAATCGGACCGAGTCCCAGACTCCTCCGCCACGATTGGACACGTCGCGATAGCTGTAACCGAGTCCGGTATGCAGCAGTCCGCGGCCATTGCTGGCTTCATCGTACCAAGGGAGAAAAGTACCCCGCATGGTTATCGCCATGCCGCCGGATTCGACCGATTCGAATCGTCGCCCCTCGTCTTGGGTTCTTCTCGAGAAACCGCCAATCGCCCAGGTTCCACGCTCGTCGGCCCAGGTGTCGAAGGCCATGACGCCCAGATTTCGATTTGGAACGAACGTCTCAGTTCCCAATGATCGTTCCATTAAGGTGAAGTTGTCGCTGCTTTCAATATGTTCCAAGCTGAACGGTTCTTTGAGATGGCCGACGCGGACATGGCCCAAATACGGAAGCTCTTTAAAGGTGATATAGACGTCTTTGTAGCGGACTTCCGGTCCGATGTTGGCGAAATCGAATGCAATTTTATAGTCGATCACATGGAACATCTCGCCGAACGCCTTCAAACGCGCACGACGAAATCCAACCGCGTCGTGTTGCTTGGCTTGAAGCTCGGAGATGTCGTCTTGAATGAAAGCGTTCGTATCGAGGTGGATTCGACCGCCGACTTTCACCGACGGTTTTGACGCCGCCTTTTTGGCCTTGGCATCCTCTTTGGCTTTGATTTTCTTGAGTTGCGTTTCAAGTTCTTTGACCCGTGTTTCTAACGACGTGTCGGAGGACTCGTAAGAAACCAAGGAGGCGGGCAGCCGTTTCAGAATTGCCCCAGAGGTTTCGTGGGTGGGCTGATAAAAGCCAGATTGAGAAGCGGGGGCGGCGGTTCCAATCGGGTTCGAATTTTCTAGATAAAAAGTCGGGGCCGTGTTTTGAGCAAAGACCTGCGCAGCTCCGAAAGTAAGTGTCACGAGAATCAGCGGTAGTCGATTCCATTGCGACTGAACCATATGTAGCCTCCTTGCTACCCAATAGATCAAGTTGTCCCACGTCAAAGGAAGAGCGTACTATTTTCCCGAACGCCAAATTTTTTGGTCATTCTTGGTAAAATAGTCGCCAGCGTATTTTTTGATCGGAGTCGCAATATTAAAAAATCTTATAAAATCGATCTTCGCCCGAAAATCCGGACTATTTCGACTTTCGTATCGATGCAATCGACAAAGTTTGCCCATCTTTTGTTTTTTTCGCACGGGTCATATTTAAATGAAGCTTAACCCCTCTCCTGGCGACTCTTTGAAACCCAGACGAAGCGGCAAAAAGTGTTTGTATGTCTTAACGATACGACAGTATTACCAACCGCCGTAAAGGACTGGAGCCCCCTGTTTTACCCAGAATCCTCTTTAAAAAAAGGGTGCTAACCCTCTTTTAGTATTGATTTTGCGTCCAAAATGGAAGGATAGACAAACTCTAACGGTTTCACACTGCCCTGATCAAGCGTCACGACGGGTATAACCGATCGAAATGATTGGCTGTTTGCCTGCAAAACACGATCGGACTGTCTCGAAATTGAGTTGGCTCGGATTAGTTTACCGGGAAAGACTCGATTTGGTTTATCCCCTTTACCCGCCTTTGACGCCATTATGACAGAACCATCTTCTCGATTCTTCAAACCGTTTGCCGTCGGTTTTTTTTCGATGGCGGCGCTCTCGATATTTGTGTTGGGGCCCTCGACGGTGGTTGCGGAAGCGTCTGAGTTGCGCAAGACGCCGATTGTCAAGGCGGTCCAAACGGCTCGACCGTCGATTGTCAGCATCCAGGGGGAAAAAATTGCTCCGAGCACCGATCCTTTGTCGGGGGAAGAGTCGGCCAATCGGGCGGTCAACGGAACCGGCGTGATCCTCGATCCTCGTGGCTACATCATCACGAATTTTCACGTGGTTGACGGCGTGCACGAAATCGAAGTGACTCTCGATGACGGGTTGCGTCATACGGCCCAACTAGTGGCTCGGGATCCGGAAACCGATCTGGCGATCATCAAAGTCGACGCCAAGGACCCGCTGCCGGTAATGCCGATCGGGATCTCTTCCGATCTGATGATCGGCGAAACGGCGATTGCCGTGGGTAACGCCTATGGCTATGAGCAGTCGGTTACTCGGGGGATCATCAGCTCGCTGCATCGAGCGGTCCAGGTTACCGACGCTCAGTTTTACGCCGATCTGATTCAAACCGATGCGAGTATCAATCCGGGCAATTCTGGTGGACCGCTTTTGAATATCGACGGGAAAATGATCGGCGTCAATGTGGCGGTCCGCGTTGGTGCGCAGGGAATCGGTTTCGCGATTCCGGTCGACAAGGTCCTCCAAGTGACGTCGCGTCTTTTGGCCGATTACAATTCCAAGAAGGTGCGGCACGGTCTTGTGTTCAAGCCACATTCGCTTGAGGCCCGGGATGAACTGGTCGTCGAATCGGTCGAAAAGGAAAGCCCCGCCGAGCTGGCCGGTTTTTGTGCCGGGGATGTCTTGAAAAGTCTCGATTCGGTCCAAATCGAACGACTTTTGGATTTCCAATGCGGATTGCTCGAACGAAAACCGGGTAACTCGCTCGAGCTGAAGGTGGAGCGTGATCAAGAATCAATTGCACTGACGCTCGCTTTGGGGCAATGCGTTTCGAAGAAGTCCGACTTTTCGACGTGGGAGGTTCTCGGACTGGAGCTGGAAGCGATTTCGACCGATCAATTTCGAACCCGTTTCCCCTCTCAGGCGAATGTCGAGGGTGGTTTGAGCGTCGTTTCGGTTCGCCCCGAAGGGCCTGCCGCCCAGCTGGGACTTCGAACCGGGGATGTCTTGGTTGGGATGCACGTCTGGCAGACCAAGTCTCTGGAAAATATTGCTTGGATCCTGAAACGGTCGAACCTTTCTACTTTCAATCCGGTCCGTCTGACGATCATTCGCGACAACGAGATGATGGACGGCCGGATTCCGATCGCGCTTAGTCAGAACAAAACCCGGCGATAATTCGATTCGTCATTTCTTCGACGGCGTTTTCTTTCTGGAGCAAAGGGTAATGGAAGCCGAGTTGATTGCGAGTCTGCGGCGTCGGATTTCCGCCCATCCGCTTTTGGAAACCCCGGTCGGTGATGATGCGGCCGTTTTGCGGACTGAAGGGATTTCTCGCACGGTGGTGACGGTCGATCTGTTGACCGATCGGGTCGATTTTCATCTGGACCAAGTCGATCCGCGTCGGGTCGGGCACAAGGCGTTGGCCGTGAATCTGAGTGATCTGGCCGCGATGGCCGCGCGACCGTTGGCTGGAGTGATCGCCGTGGTCTTGCCCAAAGAAAACGGGCTTGAATTGGCCGAGCGAATTTATGACGGCATCTTTCCGTTGGCCGAACGTTATTCGTTGGCGATTGCCGGCGGGGATACCAACAGTTGGGACGGTCCGTTGGCGATCAGCATCACGTTGTTGGGCGCAGTGACCGAACACGGTCCGTTGCTTCGTAGCGGCGCCAAACCGGGGGATCGGATTCTCGTGACCGGCCGATTTGGCGGAAGCATTCTAGGTCGCCATCTGGACGTCGAACCGCGTGTTGACGAAGCGCTGCTTCTGAATGAACGTTATGAGCTTCACGCGGGAATCGATGTCAGCGACGGGTTGTCGATCGACTTGGCTCGTTTGGCCCGTGAGAGCGGTGTCGGGGTTGAGTTGGATCTGGATCGCGTGCCGATTGCCGACGCGGCGGTGCAGTTGAGCAGCCAGCGAGCCGACGGGGTGACGCCGTTGGAACACGCCCTGAGTGACGGGGAGGATTTTGAATTGATCCTGACAGTTCCGCCCGAGGAGGCTCAAAAAATCATTCAGGAACAGCCGCTTGAGGTTCCGGTGACCGACATCGGACAGATCATTGGCGGGTCGAAGTTCTGGCAAATCGATCGGCACTTTGGGCGCCAGGAGTTGGTTCCCCGCGGGTGGTTGCACGATTAGGCTCTTATTGATTACCCCCCCCTTTTTTTGTGAGCAACATGGGGGAAGGATTGTCGAAATGCTTGAATTTCGACGTTGATCGTGGTACATTGGCAGATACTGTATTTGCCTTTTTCGGCAGACCACGCCCTCCGCATCTCCCCGATGAATTTGCCCTATCCTGCTGTGATAAAAGGACTTGGGGAAATGCTTTACTTCAACTACCCTGTAGGAATCCTACCATGAAACGCTCGACGGTTCTGCTTTTGATCGCTCTGGTTGTGACGTTTTGCACCTTGACGAACCTTTCTACTTCAATGGCGGCCGACGACGGTTTTAAGTCGCTTTTTGACGGAAAGACCTTGTGCGGTTGGGAAGGCGACTCGAAACTGTGGCGCGTCGAAGACGGGGCGATTACCGGCGAAACGACGGCCGACAATCCGTTGGAGCGCAACACGTTTCTGATTTGGCGGGGCGGGGAAGTCGACGATTTCGAAATCCATTTCCAATATCGAATCCGTAACCACAATTCGGGCCTCCAGTACCGCTGTTGGGAACAACCCGGCTTGGTTACCGGCGGTTATCAGGCCGACCTGGTGGTCGATTCGCCCGACTCGCCCTGGTCGGGAATCCTCTACGAAGAGCGGGGTCGCGGGATTATTGCCACGAAGGGACAAAAGGTTGTCGTCGGCGAGGACCATAAACCCAAGGTGGTCGGGTCGGTCGGCGAGGTCGATGATATCCTGGCCGCGATCAAGAAGGGCGAGTGGAACGACTACACCGTCATTGTGAAGGGGTACAAGTTTATCCATATCATCAACGGCAAGCAGACGGTCGAGGTGGTCGACAACGACGTCGAGAAACGTCGTCGCAGTGGCAAACTGGCGTTCCAGCTCCATGCCGGGCCGCCGATGAAGGTTCAGTTTCGCAATATCCAACTGAAGCGACTTCCGAAGTAAGACTAATTGCTGCACTTCAAGAAGGGGGCGATGTTCCGAAATGACGTACTTGGCCCGATGGACCGCCCGTTTGGCCGAAGGCGTGTCTCGTTTCGACGAGGAGCGACGCCGTCGGTTGATCGACTTTTTCCAGAGTCGTCAACGTGACGATGGTGGGTGGTCCGGGCGCCAAGGGGGGAGCGATCTCTACTACTCCAGTTTCGCCCTGCGCGGCTTGCGTCTGTTGGACGGTCTCGATCGAGAAACGGCTGTCCTCGCTCGTCAATTTTTGAACCGGTTTGCAGAGCGTGAGGACTGGCCGGTCGTTGATCTGTTTTCCTATGTCGTCTCGACTCTGATGCTCGAAGCGACTGGCGAAGGGCAGGGCGATTCGGCGGCTTGGTCGACGCTTGGCCGTTTGGTCGAAAAAACGTCCGAAGCCCGAACCGTTGATGAAGGGGGCTTTGCGCTGTCGTCTTCAGGCAAAAGCGGCAGCACTTACGCGACCTTCTTGATGGTCCTGTTGCGTGAGACGTTCGGTTTCGAACCGGTCGAGGCGGAGCGGGTTGATTCGTTGGTCCAATGGGTCCATGGGCAACAGCGGTTTGACGGCGGTTTTGCCGAGTTGGCCCCGATTAAAAAAGGCGGGACCAATCCGACGGCCGCTGCGCTCGGGACGCTTCAGGAGATCGGCCGTTTGGACCCGGCGACGGTCGAGTCGGCCTCCCGGTTTCTTTTGGATCGACAGACCGAAGAAGGGGGCTATAGTGCCAACGGGTGCATTCCGATCGCCGATCTCTTGAGCACCTTTTCAGCGCTGGTTACGCTTGAGGATCTTGGCAAAACGGCCGCGATCGATCGAGTGGCGGTTTTGAACTTTCTCGATCGGCTGGAATCGCCCGACGGCGGCTATCGGGCAGCTGTCTGGGACCCGGAGACCGACGTCGAGTTCGCCTTCTACGGAATGGCCGTCCGCGCACTTTTGATCTGAAAAAACGGGGCGAACCGTCCTGTTCCGGTTCGATTTTATTGAGGGTTGCATTTCCAATGAACCTTCCCGTGCTCGGGAATCCAGCGAATCCGCCTGGTACAGGCGCATTTGCGGTTGCATGAGGATCATTGACCATGCAGATATCAATAAACCCCGATGGCGGCCCGTTTGCGGATCGACTCGAACGTCTGATCGACCAGGAGTCGTCCGTCGCGAAAGACTTCGACCATCTCGTCCGGACGCGGATCTTCCGGGCCGACCGTTTCGTACTGGGGTGGCGACGTGGCATCGGCCTCGGGCGCCGTCTTTCGAACCAGTTTCATGCGTCCCCGTTTCGAAATCTTGTCGAGCCCGGTGACCGGTTTTTTGAAAATGTCGTGATCGGTTCCGTGGATGCGGACGAAAGAGGATTTGAAGGCGAACTCGAGCGTGTCCCGGTTGACCCGTTGAAGCAGTCCGCCGCCGGAGCCGAACGCGAGGTTTTCGGCCGACCATCCGCGTGATTCCAGTGCGGCGAGAATCCGACCGATCATCTTGTAGTCGATCGCGTCCCCTTGAATGACACGGACCTTTGGACAGAGGACCCGGTACCCTTTGGCGTTGATCTCGTAGCCGAACCGTTGCCCGAGGATTTCCAAAACCTCCAACAGCACCGTCGGCGGGTCGCCCGAGTCGGGACGGACCACGAGGCGGCCGTCGCGGCGGAGCACCTTTTCGCGAAGTTCGGTCCCCCAGATCTCGCGGCAGGCGTGGAAGATGTCGAACGAATCGCTCACGCAGGCGATCGTTCCGTCGGGGTACGCGTCGAGCATGTGACGCATTGCGTCGGCCTCATGATCGGGCCCCCAGGCGGTGATTGTCGAGTGCTCGGCCGCCGGAATGCTGTACCCGGCCATCGGTTCGTGGTAGTACTGGCGGGCGAACATCACTCCTTCGAACGTGTCGGTGCCGCGGAAGTTGATTAGATGGGCCGCGCCGCCCATCCCGGCCGTCTCGACGCTCGAAACACCGCGAAACCCGAAGTCGTGCAACGTAAAATTGACGACCGACGGGTCGCCCGTCTTGCGAAGGTAGTCGAGAATCACCCGTTTCATCGCTCGCGATTGGGTCGCGACGGTCGTGCCGTACCAGGTTTGGACCAGCAGCGTTTCCAGATAGTTGGGCAGCCAGTAGCAGAGCGGATCGGTGTTTTCGATCGTCATGAGGACCTGCCGGTTGCCGACGACCGTTCCTTCCGGGACCGCTCGCAGCACGACCGGAAGCCGCCCGTTGTGGTGGCGAAGAATATGCTCCCATCCTGCCCGGTTGAAGTAGCGGCCTTCGGGGTCGTTCAGATGAACCCTAAGAAGCGAATCGGCCTCGTCGATCCGGTCACGCGTCACGACCGGACCTTCGAGGTACCGTTTCAGATAGTATTGCAAGCCGAAAAAGGCGATCTGGTCGTACGCCCCGCCACGCGATTCGAAATAGGAATAGACCGTCTCGGTACCCGGTGGATACTGGTTCCAGTGGGTGAATTTGTAGCTGTCGGTACGAAGCAGAAGATTGTCGTGCATCGGCTTCTCGCGGCTTTTTTTGAAAATGCTAGTAGCCCGTTTTCCAACCGGCTGCTAGGGAAAACAGGAGGTTTTCCACATAATCGGTGATTTGAAAAATCGCTGATTATGCGAGGCTTGCGGCCACTTGTTGTCGCAATTGCCGAGGTTAAAAAGGCCAGGACGGCCTTTTTGACGGGCTGCTAGACGTGGACCTCCGCTTCGGTGCCCAGGGCGTCGGCGTATCGCTTCCGCACTGGTTCGACCCACTCGGCGATGAACTCGTCGACCTGTTCGGGGGCCCGGCCGACGAATCGGTTCGGGTCGAGCTCATTTTTCAAATCGACCGCGGCAAACGCTTCGTCCCCGGCGAGTCGCTCGATCAGGTCGTTCGGCTTGCCTTCTTGTTTGACCACGGCGGCGGCCGCTTGGGAGTGTTGGCGGATTCGCTCGTGAAGGTCTTGGCGATCGCCTCCGGCGGCGACGGCCGACATGAGGATGTTCTCGGTCGCCATGAACGGCAGTTCGCTTTGCAGGTTCGCGCCGATCACCTTCGGGTAGACGACCAGGCCGTCAGTGACGTTTTGGCAAAGGATCAGCACGGCGTCGATTGCCAAAAAGGACTGTGGCAGGACCAGACGGCGGTTGGCGCTGTCGTCGAGCGTCCGTTCGAGCCACTGGGTCGCCAGTGTCGCGCCGGGGCTCGATTCAAGACTCATCACGAACCGGGCCAACGAACAGATCCGTTCGCTCCGCATCGGGTTGCGTTTGTAGGCCATTGCCGAGGAGCCGATCTGGCTCTTTTCGAACGGCTCTTCGACCTCCTTGCGGTGGGCCAAAATGCGAAGGTCGGTCGCCATTTTGTGGGCCGTCTGGGCGATCCCCGAAAGGACGGTCAGGACCTGGGAGTCGATCTTGCGCGGGTAGGTCTGACCGGTGACGGCGTAGCTCGACTGGAAGCCGATCTTTTCACAAACACCCTGGTCCAGCCGACGTACCTTGTCGTGGTCGCCATCGAATAGTTGCAGGAAGCTGGCCTGCGTGCCGGTCGTCCCCTTGGTGCCGCGTGCCCGGAACGAGTCAAGTCGATGTTCGAGCTCTTCGAGGTCCATCAGGAAATCGTACGCCCAAAGGCAGGCCCGTTTTCCCATCGTCGTCGGCTGGGCCGGTTGCAAATGGGTAAATCCGAGACAGGCCAGATTGCGCTCTTTGACGGCGAATTGACCCAGGCGGTCGATCACACTGACCAGCCGGTTGCGGACCAGTCGCAACGCGTCACGCAATAGGATCATGTCGGTGTTGTCGGTCACGTAGCAGCTGGTCGCACCGAGGTGGATGATCCCACGCGCGTCGGGACAGGCGTCGCCGTAGGCGTGGACATGGGCCATGACGTCGTGACGCAATTTGCGTTCGTACTGCGAGGCCAGATCGAAGTTGATATCGTCGACGTGGCTTTTCAATTGGTCGATCTGTTCTTGCGTGATCGGCAGGCCCAGTTCGGCTTCGGTTTCGGCCAGCGCGACCCAGAGTCGCCGCCAGGTGCCGAACTTTTTATCGGCGCTGAACGTGTGGCTCATCTCGGCCGAGGCGTAACGGGTGATCAAGGGATTTTCGTATTGGTTGCTTGCTTTACTCATCTTCCGACTTCCTTCGTCTTCGGAAAAAATAGGCTTTCATATAGTACATGATCGCGATCCCGGCAATTGTCATGTAACACCCGGCATATTTCCAGGCACGACCGGGATCGTAGGCTAACGACAAATAGGAGATGTACAGCTCGTCCCGATTGGCCGTGCCGCCGACGATTTCGTCGTAGGGGGCGTCGCCGGGTCCGAACGGACCGCCGTAGCTCGATTGGAACAATCGATAGGTTCGGCCAGTTTTCGGGTCGTTCACCGACAAAGGCCGGTTCATCGAGATGGTCAGATTTTCCTCGATCGGCTTGCTCGGATCGTCCGCCTTGACCAGGTCGACCAGGCTGCCGTAGTGCGACGGGACTTTGGTGCCGGGGTCGAAACGTCGTTCGAACCGCTTCAAGCGGATCCCGAAACCCAGGTCGATTTTGTTATGGGTAAGGCGAATCGAGGCGGTTTGACCGTCCGCGTCGACCGACATGGTGTCCGCCGCCGGAGTTTCGGGGCCGGGGGTGGTCAGCCAGGCCTCTTTCGATTTTTCGCTCGATTTATCCCCCGAATTTTTGCCCGACTCTTCGCCGACCTGTAAACGGACGAGGGTCCGGGGTGTTTTTTTCTTCTTTTTGGCTTCCTTCGAAAACGGGATCGGGCGAACCTCGAACCCGGGCGTTTTCGCGGGCGAGAACTGGGCGACGTAAAATTGGATCGGCAGCGTCGACTTGGCCGCGACAGTTATCTCATCCTGGTTCAGCGGCACCGGGCCCTGCGCGGCGACCTGATGTCCGTCCCAGAACCGATAGAAAAGTTTTTCGTCGTCCGACTGAAGCAAATCGATTCGACCGGCGGCCGCTTCGTCGAGCAGTTGGCGGGGAATTTGTCGCGCGGCCGCGGCCCAACGCTTCTTTGCGTCAGAGGTTTCGTCCTTCGATGGGTTTTGCAGCAAGGACAGCATCGCGGTCGGGTCGAACCACCAGGTGCCAAAATAGCCCGCGCGGCGGTCCGGCTGATCGAGATTCGGCTTCAGGGCGTGAAGCAACAGCGTCCCGTCAGCGAAAGTGTGTGGTGTCGCGGGCGTTTTCTTTTCTTGGTCTTTTTCTTGGGGGGGCTCGGTCTCGAAGATCCTCAGTTGCAGTCGCAGTCGAGGCAGATCGAAGGCGGTCAGCTCGACCGATTTGCCCGAGTTGCCCAAGGTTTTCGGTTTGTTGTCCAGAAGGTCGACAAGCGAAACGAGGTGTTTTTGACCGTCGACCTCAAGGACCAACTGTCCCCATAGGCCCAAGTCTCCCTCGGGGCCGCTTTGCAAAAAAACACCGGTTTCGGCCTTCGTCGTCGCCATGGAAAAGGTGACCCATCCGGCGTTGTCAACCGCGGCCCGATCGCCGAGTCGCATGTCGGGGGCGCCGCGGTGGGCGGCCATCTTTCGAACCGAAAGTTTGAGGCGTTGCCAAGCGTCGGCGCTTCGTCGGTTTGGCGTGCGACCCGTGCGGACTTCCAACTCAACGCGTGGGACGGCTATCTGTTCCGAATCGGCATAGTAGTCGAGAACTTCGAATCCGACGCCGTTGTTTTCGTAGTGAAGCCCTTGGTCGTGGGAAACGCTGCGCCAGGGAAACCAGAAACAGGCCGCGTAGTCGTTCCAGCTGAGCGGTCCGGGTGCGAAGGGGATTCGCACCGTTTTCTTTTTGTCGTCGGTGCCGTTTTTCGAAAGAGTCAGATCGAAATGCTGACGGTTTTCGATCGCTTGGGTCGTCGTTTCCCCTTCGAAGATCGAGACGGTCGCTTCAATTCCGTCGTGCTTGGTGAACCAGCATCCGACCAGCAACACGACGATCCCCGCGTGAACGACCAGAAAGCCGGTCTGTTGGCGGCGCCAGGGCCATTTCATAAGCGTGCTGGCGATCAGGTTGATGCCCAACAGCACGGCCAGGGCGGTAAACCACCAGGACTGATAGACGTAAAACTGGACAAACGGCGTGCCGTACGGTCCTTCGACGAAAAAGGTCGCCCAGGCTAACACGGCTGCCCCGACCAGAATGACGACCGTCGCCAGCCCGGAAGAGCCGAGCAACGCGATCAGCCGCCAAATTGGCGAAAAGGGGCGTTTTTTTTCGGTTATGCGGGCTGGTTTCATATTCACTTTTTTGCGCGGACCGGAAGCGACCATCTCCTCCTGTCAGGGGAGTCTGTACGAGTCTACCAGGTAGTCGAAGAACTCGCAAGAACCGGCCCCATCGCTCGCCGTGGGAGGCGACTATTTTTGCTCGCCCAAGAGCTTTTGGACCGTCGGCTCGATCGCCTCGGCCCACAGGGTGTACCCCTTGGCATTGGGGTGGAGCAGGTCGGGCATGACCGATTTCGGCAGCGTGCCGTCCTCTTCGAGAAAGACGTTGCCGATGTCGAGGTAAAAGACCCGACGGTTGTCAGCCAGTTTCGGAAGATACTGGTTGATCGCGTTGACCCCTTCGCGTTTCTTGCAATCGGCGGTCGGGCCCCACGGGAAGACGGCCAACAGAAGAATTTTCATCTCGGGCTGTTTTGTTTCGAGCCGTTTTAAAATCGCGCGGATGCCGTCGACCTTTTGTTCGGGGGTACTGGACTTCTGGTTGATATTGTTGACGCCGATCAAAAGGACGGTCAGCTTCGGCTTCATGCCGTCGAACGCCCCGTGGTCGATCCGCCAGAGGACCTGTTCAATCCGGTCGCCGCCGAAACCGAGATCAAGCGCCTTTCGGTTGGCGTAGTACTGGTTCCAAATCTCCTTGCCGCCTTTTTCCCAGCCGTGGGTGATCGAATCGCCGAGGAAGACCAGGTCGATATCGCCGCCGCAATCCTTGACTTCCTTTATTTTCTGTTCGTGACGTGGCATCCACCACGATTGGGCCCAATCGGCCGTCTGCACCGCCGGGGTGGTCACGACATGTTTGGGGATCGGGCATTCGGCACGTAAGGTCGCGCTGATTCCGAGGAGCAGTCCGAAGGTAAGAAGAATGCGACTAAACGGAGCGTCAAGCGTTTTCATAGGTGTTTTTCTTTTCTGAAACAGGGGGGAATCATGGTGGTAAGCTGGTGTCTGAATCGGTAAGCGAAGTAAGCTTGGGGTGTGGTGATGATAATGAAAAACGTTCTTCCTTGGCGGTCAAGGGAAGGGCGGTCTATCGTGAAAGTCCCGGATAGCGGCCTTGTTTTTGAGCGGCCTCAAAGAAGGCCTCCATCAACATGACGTGGAATTTTTGGTCGTACTGCTTATCGGGCATTGCGCGGATTTTCGCGTTGAGCGTTTTTCGCTCTTCGGCCGAAAGGGTTTCAAACCGTTTTCGGAATTCGATGGCGTCGCGACCTTTGGACGAAATTTCATAGGTCAGCTGGATTCGGGCCAGTTCGCCGCCGTCGAGCCAGATCACATCGCAGCTCTGACAGAAGTCGAAATGGACGGAGGCCGGGGCGTCGAGAAAACGTTTTTTCATCGAGAGCCGACACCGGGGACAACGGATCTTTTGCTTCGTGTCCGGGGCCGCCTCTTCGAGCACTTCTTTTTTCAGTTCCGTGACCGAGTTGCCCGGATGGCGTTTGATCGATTCGAGCCGTTTTCGGGCAAGCAGATGACCGTGGCATTTCGGGCATTTTTGGATCCGGAAACTCTCGTATTTCACGCGAGCAAGCGTCGTTTGACAAACGGGACATTTCATCGGCCACCCCTCCCCCTTTTTTAGTCCTATTTTTCAGAGCCTCTGCCGTTGTCTTTCGGTAGGCGTTGCGCGTGAATCTCACACGAACGTGCTAGGTCGACTCATCAAGCAGACCGCCGAATTTCCGATTTCGTCGGGCGTAGTCGCGGATCGCTTGCAAGAGAAGCGACTCGTTGAAATCGGGCCATTCCCGCTCGGTGACCCAGACCTCGGCGTAGCTGATTTGCCAGAGCAGGTAGTTGCTCAGTCGCATCTCGCCGGCGGTTCGAATCAATAGATCCGGGTCGGGCATCCCGGCGGTGTAGAGATGATCGGCGATCGTGGATTCGTCGATTTCCGTAGCGTCGATTTGGCCTTCGAGCGTCTCTTGGACAATCCGACGGACGGCGTCGGTAATTTCGGCCCGGGCGCCGTAGTTGATCGCCAGGCAGAGGTTCAACCCGGTCGCCTCACGGCTGAGTTCGATCGTGCGGTCTATCTCTTCGAGCACGTCGGCGGGAATCCCGTCGCGGCGTCCGATGACCGACAGCCGGATGTTTTGGTCGAGAATTGTCGACCGCTCTTCGACCATGTACTGGCCCAAGAGGTGCATCAAGAATTCGAGCTCGGCGGCCGGCCGTTTCCAGTTTTCGCTGGAGAGGCAGTAGAGCGTCAATTGCTCAAGCCCCAGTGTGGCGGCCGTTTCGGTCGTCTTTCGGACGGCGGCGACACCCCGGCGATGGCCCTCGATTCGCGGCAGACCACGGCGGTTGGCCCAGCGGCCGTTGCCGTCCATGATGATCGCAATATGACGAGGACGCTTTTCGGGCGGGACGTCATAAGAGCCAAGATCGTCGGCGATGGTCTCGACGCGACTCATGGAATAAAAATTCTCCCTGGGAAAAATAAAACGGGGGACGACCGCTCTTGGATGAAATAAGACCGAATTTCCTTTATTTTAACGCTATCCCCTCTCGCTTTCAATCAAGGGGTTTTACTAATTGCAACTGTAACTAGAAATTAGTAATTGGTATTGATAACGGGTGTCGCCCATGGGTGGTTTTTCGCCCGATGGCTTTTTCGTGGCGGGACTCAATCGCCTAGGCGGCGAAACGTCGCACGGCCACCGCGGCGGCTTGGCCTTGGGGGGTGATGCTCAAATGGACGAAGCTGTCA
The DNA here is from genome assembly GCA_963674475.2 of Thermoguttaceae bacterium. Lineage (GTDB taxonomy): Bacteria > Planctomycetota > Planctomycetia > Pirellulales > Thermoguttaceae > CAXXFQ01. The sequence continues at coordinate 494,876 of CAXXFQ010000017.1, forward strand.
CCAGACGGGGTGCCCGCGTCCGTCACGACACGAACCGGGCAGTCCGGATCGGCCGTTTCGTAGTTGAGCACCGGGAAGAGTTTTTCGTTTTTGAGGGCCAAAAGCCCGGCGATCAGCTCAATGACGCCGCTTCCGGCGCCCAGGTTGCCGGTGTGTCCTTTGACCGTCGTGACTGGTGGGGCCTGGTCGGGACTGCCGAGGACCTCGCAGATGGCAGCCGCCTCGGCCGCGTCACTCGTACGGGTCGAAAGGCCGTGTGCCTGCAGGTGACCGAGCGATTCGGCCGTAAGGCCCGCGTCGTCCAAGGCGATTCGTAGCGCGTTTTTTAAGGCCAAACGCGGGTTGCCAACCAGATTGCGATCGGTCGCGACCGAGGCCGAACGACCAACGATTTCGCCGTAGATCGTCGCGCCGCGCGCTTGGGCCGATTCGAGCGATTCGAGAATGACTGCCCCGGCCCCTTCGCCCAGGACCATGCCGGACCGGTTTCGGTCGAACGGACGGCTCGCCTTGGTCGGATCCTCGGCGTCGGTCGCCAGTTCGTCATGTTGGGTCGAGTGGATCGTTTTGACCGGGTGGATTCGGGTTCCGGTCGCTCCGGCGAGGATGATTTCGGCACGCCCCTCGGCGATAATACGAAACGCTTCGCCGACGGACAGGTCGGCCGACGCCTCGCGGACGGTGATCGAATTGCTCGGGCCTTGGAAGTCGTTGTAAATCGCGATGTGACTGGCCGGCATGTTCGGCAAGAATTTCAGCAGCCAAAGCGGCGACAATTGCGGCAAGCCTTTTTTGGCCCAACGCCCGAATTCAAATTGGCCCGTTTCCTCACAGGTCTTCTGGACCGCGCGAGTGAACTCGTCGGGCAGTGTGATCATGTAGTCGGAGCCGAAGCTGACGCCGGTCGTCTTGGTCGGACAACTGCCGAAGGTGATTCCGGCATGATTGATCGCTCGTTGCGCGGCGGCGACTCCCATTTGGCACTCACGGCACATGACCTTGAGCCCTTTTCGGATTGCCTTTTTCTGACTCTTCTCCAGTTCACCGAACCCGTCAATTTTCCCGGTGAATTCAGAGGCCTCGGCGCCGAAATCGACGGGAAAAACACCTTGGGGAATCAACGTCAGCGGTCCGACGCCGCTTTGGCCAGTATAGAGCGCATCCCAAAATGTCTCTAAATCGCTGCCCAGTGGGCTAATCAGGCCCATACCGGTGATGACGACTCGTCGCGGCTCCGCATTCGTTTGCTTGTCATTCATGGACGACCAGTTTACTCCGGAAAAAAGGATACCCCATGCTTGATGGGTATAAAAGGTTTGATTGTTGTTTCAAGAAACCTGGAGGATAAGCGTTTTAGGACGAGTTTACTACCCCTCTCCAGTCCTTGCCATATTCCTTGGGGGAGGGGGTAGTAAAAAACGGGTTCTTTTCCCCTTAATTTGGGAAAATTCAGTTTGCGACAGATTAATATCGGCCGTGATAGCTTCTCGCTTCGCGTTGGGCTTGACGAATTGGCTGAGCTGTGGTCGCTGCGGCGGCTGTCGGGGTCTGAGGTCGACTTTCGATCATGACTAACATCTCGACTCGATCTCGTTTGCCGGTGAAAAACTCGGTAACGGTGGTCGCCCCGCCGGAGGCGATCGGAGCGGGGACCATGCTCATGGCGATCAACAGTACCTGATCGGTCGGCCAGCGGAACCGTTCGTTGAACTGGAACTGGGTGAGCTGAGGAACCTCGATTTTGGTTCGCGGCTGAGGTCCACCTGTTTGGGGGAGCTCGATTTCAACCGAGTGGAGTTTTTCGACGTTGGTCATCGAACATTTGATTGCCGCGTCGATCGTCTTGGTGTCTTCGGAGAGTAAAGGGCTAAATTCCAGGGCGAACCCCTCGTCGATTTGCCCCATTTGCTGTTGAAAGCCGCTGGTCCAGGCCCCGTTTTGAATCGAGACGTCCTGAAGGAAATTTTTCGGACGCATCAGCGAGACGACATTTGATTGGCCGTTGTGGATCAACAGGTGGGGAGAACCGTGTTCGCGGTAGTCGCTTCGCCGACGCAGATCGCCTAGCAATACGGCCGCTTCCTCTCGCCGCAGGACCCAGGCCTGGATGCCGGTCGACTGGGTGATGACCGGTCGGAGGGTTTTTTGGGATCGGGTCCGCCAATCGGGTGAGCCAATCGAGATGACCCGAAGCCCGAAGGCGTACATTTCGGCCTGAGTGCCGGTAAAACGTCGGACCATCGCGGCAATTCTTGCCTGCATCTGGGGGGTATGGTAGACGCGAATGGTTTTCGGAGTCACACTCAAAATTCCCAAGGGGGAGCCGTGCCAGACTTCATACCCGGTATCGCGAAGGATCCAGTCGGTCATCGCCTGTTCAGGCCGATTGGTGGTCGTGACCCTTCGGGTGTAGGGGGTGATGTCATATTCTTTCCAAATCTGCCCCCCCTCGCGAGGTAGACTGATTGGCGAACGGCCTGAGTACGCTTGGCTGCTGGCGACGGGGACGGTGTGGGAATCGTCGACGATTTCCGCCGGAATTGGCTCGACCTGCGATTTGGAAGGGGTCGACTTGGTCGGATGGGATACCTCTACAGAAGTATTTGAGGGTGTCTTGCTTTGCCAATCGGCCGAATAGAGGCAACTTTCACCCCCTATCAGCAGTGTTAGTGCAAGGAAGAAGCCCAACGACCCAACGGCCGTTTTTTTCCTGGGATGTTTTTTTCTATGAAAGGGGAGGAACGGGAACGGAATTTTGCAAAGGATCGATGAAAGCATGTTCCTTACTCCTTGCCAGTTAAGGACTTAAGCCTATTTTTAGTTGAGAAAGGCCCGGGTCCCTTGGCGTCGATATTGTGCGATCGCTCCTGTCTCGATTTGTAGAAATCGGAGACGGACGTTAAACGTAATGTTTTAAAGTGTGGTATAATGAGGGTCGGCATTTTGGGGCGTTCCCCCACGTCGCCGTGAAGTTGCATCCAACCGAAAACCACTTTAAATGGAGCTTGGGAGTATAAGGAGGAATGTTTTTTGGGGCAAGATGAGTTCTGAATATCCACCCCCCTCCGTGGAGGTTTTTGGGTTTCTCGGCCTTCTCCCTTTTCTTCCGGAGAAAGCTTGTCGGCGGTCCACTGGAGTAGAGTTCCTCGGGTTGCCAAAGATCGTGAGAGGGGGGGCTTCGGCCGAATGGCGTATTCTGGAGGCCGTTTTGCGGAGTTGGAGTCAAAAAGGACTTGGATCGAAAGGCCGTTTTTGATGGGCAAGACTTCACCAAGACCTTCCGATAAAGAGCTGATTGAATCCTATCGGAAGGGGGATTACCAAGCGCTGGACCAATTGTTGTCTCGATATCAGAGGCAAATTCGCCAGGTGGCCCTTCGGATGATTCCGCAGAAATCGGACGTCGAAGAGGTGATACAGCAAACCTATTTGAACGTGGTGAGTCATCTCGACCAGTTTCGAGGTGAGGCCGGTTTCGGGACCTGGCTCCATAAAATCGTGACCAATCAAGCACGGCAATGGCTCCGTAGTCGGGCAACCCGTCCGGTCGTTTCGCTCGATGCCGGCGCTGAACCCGATTCGTCCGAGTGGCGAGCAGGGGGGCTCGACTGGGACGAATCGGCCGCATTGCCGGAGGAGATTGCCGAGGAGCGGGAAGATCGGCAACGACTGACCGAAGCGATCGACGAACTCGATCCGAAGTACGCGCTGGTCTTGGTGCTTCGAGATCGAGAAGGATTTACGACCGCCGAAACGGCCGAACGTTTGGGGTTGACGCCGGAAAACGTCAAAGTCCGGTTGAGTCGGGCGCGAGCCATGCTTCGGAAAAAATTTCAAAAAGCGGCTCCGTCCCCCGACGTCGACCAAGAAGAATGATGGGCTTCGTCTTGGCGCGAAGGTTTTTCTTATCTCGAAACGTTGCGGCTCAACTCGGCTTGGATCGCGTCGCAGAACTCGAGGGTCGCCTCGATGAACGAGGGTTCGAGGTTCTTGCATCGCCGGGCGTCGGAACGAGCGGCGGCGGATTCCATCTCTTGGGCCAGGTGGCTGAGATGTTCTCCGCCCAAGAGGGCCGACTCTCCTTTGAGGCCGTGCGCCGTTCTTTGGATCGCTTGAAAATCGGCCGTTTCGAACGCTTTCGAGAGTTCGTCGCCCACCTTTCGGGTTTCGTCGAGAAAAGCGTCGATAAGTTCTTCCAAAAGTAATAGCGAACCGTCTGTCGCTTCCTCGAGTTGGCTCCGATTCAAGACGACCTTTTCCGGCAGTGTAATTTTCTTCTTGGACCGCTTTCTTTTTTTTGCCGGTTGCTCTGTCGGCGAAGCGGTCGAAGCCTCCTCGGGCGAATCGACGCACGATTTTGGCTGAAGCGGTTCCTTGCAAGCGGTGTTTCGTTGTTCGACGAATTGTTCGAGGATTTTACAGATCCGCTTCTTGGTGATTGGTTTGGAGATGTATTCATCCATGCCCGCTTCGAGGCATTTTTCGCGATCACCCGACAAGGCGTTGGCCGTCATGGCGATGATCGACGTTTTTGCGGCGGGGCCGTCGAGCTGACGAATCTGTCGGGTTGCTTCATAGCCGTCCATGATCGGCATTTGACAGTCCATGAAAATCAGGTCGTAGTCGTTTTCTTGGACCTTTTCCAGCGCTTCGACTCCGTTGTTGGCGATATCGATTTTGCAGCCGAAGCATTTGAGAATTTCGGAAGCGACTTTTTGGTTAATCTTGCGGTCTTCGGTCAACAGCAGATTCAGGTTGAACTGAGGAGCCGGTTTTCGGAGATGCTTTTTTGATTTTTTTAAAAGGTTTTCTTCCGAGTCGCTTTCGTTGAGAAGACGTCGAAGTCGCAGCGGGGTAATGGGGCGAGCAAGGTAAATGATTTTCGGTTTCGTAATCAGTTGGGGAAGTTTCGATAATTTCGAGTAGTTCGTCAGACACAGAACCTTGGAGTTCCTGTCCGGTCGATATTCGGCGATCCATTTGTTCCGGTCAAGCTCGAACGATTCCTGGTCGACAATCCAATCCATGGGAATCGGGCTCTCTTGGTCCTGTGAAATCTGATCTGGAGAGAGGACTTGATATCCCCATCCCCGACAGGTTTCAGCGAGGATTTCCCGTTCCATCGGATTGCAAATCGCCAGAACGATCGTCTTGCTTTTTTCACGGGAACGCTTTGGCGAATCTTCGGAGTTTGGATTTTCTTGCGTGACAGGCAGATCAAGGGTGAACGAAAAGGTGGTCCCTTTTGCGAGGACACTTTCGACTTGCAATTCTCCGTTGAAAAGACGTACCAATTCGCGACTGATCGAAAGCCCGAGTCCGGTTCCCCCGAAACGTCGGGTTGTTGAGGCGTCGGCTTGAGTGAACTTTTCGAAGACGGCCCGTTGTTGGTCTTCGGTCATGCCGATTCCCGTGTCGCGGACGCGGAACGTTATTGGGACGTGGGGCCCACACGGAGTGGCGGATTCGATTTCCAAAAGGACCCATCCCTCTTCGGTAAATTTAAGCGCGTTGCTCAAAAGATTGGTTAAAACCTGACGAAGTCGAATGGGGTCGGTGACGATCGTTGTGGGGGTCTTGGGGGTGTAACGAACATAAAAACCCAAATGGCGTTTTTCGGCCAAAGGGGCGAACATGTTCATGATTTCTTCGACCATTTTTTCGAGGTTGACCGACTGATATTCGAGTTCGATCTTTTGCGCCTCGATTTTGGAAAGATCGAGGATGTCGTTGACGATTGCGACGAGCGTTTCGGCCGAATGACAGATCGTTCCAACATAGTCGCGTTGCTCTTGAGAGAGGGGGCTGTCCATCAAAAGGTCCGCGGTCCCGATGATCCCGTTGACCGGAGTACGGATTTCGTGGGACATATTGGCTAAGAAATCGCTTTTGGCGGTACTGGCCTGCTTGGCTTCGATGGCCAATTGTTCGGCCCGATGTTTGGCCACGTCGGCCTCATGGCGGAGCGATTCGGACGTATTGAGCAGGTTTTGTAGTCGCTGGCTTAAACGGTTCGATTCGTTCCAGGCAGTTTCCGCCTCGGCGCGGGCCCGTTCGACCTCTTTGATTCGTTGTTGCTGCTCTTTTTCGGCCGTCTTTCGCTTGGTAATGTCGCAGGAGATCCCGATCAAATGGCGGTGTCCGTCTTGGTCGTTGGTCTCGACTCGCCCCAAGTGCCAGAGCCAAATATACGACCCGTCCGATTTGCGGAATCGGGCCTCCGAGGAGAATTTCGAGGAGATTCCCTCGGAAAGATTGGTTATTTTATGTCGCCAAACGGACCGGCCTTCCGGATGGATGTACTCGATGATTTCTTCGATGGTTTGCGGCTTCCAGCCTTTCGGGTAACCGTAACCTTCCCAATGGTTCGACTGTGTTCGGTTTTCATTGGTTTCCAGGTCGAAGTCGAAGACGTAGGCGTTTCCCGCCTTGAGCGCCAATTTTAAATGTTCTTGATTGGTTCGGAACGACTCTTCGACCTTTTTTTGGAGCGTGATATCCATCATCGCGAGGACCGCGTGACGGCTGCCTTCCAGTTCCACCGGTTCGATGTTGATCATGAACCAGCGCCGAACCGGGCTGTCTTCGATACGCACAAGCGGAATGGCTTCGAGACCCTCGACGCGATTTCCGGTCGTCAGTGCATATTCGATCGCGTCGCGGATGAGGCATTTGGGATTGCGGCGGTTTTTTCCGGAGAAAGTGGCGGTGTCCGAATTTTCCGTCCGACGATCGTGAAGACCAATCGGCAAACGGCCGGTTTGTCGGGCATTTTTGAAACAGGTCTGGTTACATTCGCCCTGATGGTAGCAGCCAATCAAGGTCTCGAACGAGGTGCCGCAAAGTTCGTGGGTTGGCTGACCGAAATGCCGCGCGGCAATCTGATTCATTTGGACAATTTTCGATTGTCGATCGACCAAAAAAATCGAAGCGGGGGTTCCGCTGAAGACGGCGTCCAGCTGGCGGGTTCGTTCGCGGATTCGATCGGCCAGCCGTTCCCCGTGGCGTCGGAGCGTTTCGGCAATTTGTTTGTGTCGACCGATATTTCTCAAAATCGTGACGATCCATTCCCGTTTTCCGGCCTTGAGGATCGAGGCGGAAATTTCGACGGGGATCGGCTTTTGATCTTCCGATTGGAAAAGCCATTCGGTCGGTTTTAGCTTGACCTGGGAAACCGATCGAAGAAAATCTTCCTTCGAGTAGGGTGGGGTCGACACGAAGATTGTCGCGGAGCGACCGCGTAACTTTTCTTCGGGTTTACGGCCGAGGAGTTCTTTTGCCGCCTGGTTGGCACGGAGGATTTCTCCGGTTTGAGGATCTTGAATGAGGACCGCTTCATTGATGTTGTGCAGGAGCTGGAGGTAGGGCGGCGCTTTTCGGTCCATGTCTTCTTCCAGTCGTGCTTGACCCGGATGGTCGCTTTTCTTTGATTCTTCCAACGGCTCTTCCAACGAATGGTCATGTCTTTTTAAACGAGCACAGGCCAGGGCCACTTCGGCAAGAATGGTTTCGCGGCGGTACGGTTTTGTCAGGATCATTTTGCCGCCGAGTTGCTGTTTGAATTCGCGTTCTTCTTTTCGCTCCGGTTCGGCGGCTACGATTAACTCGAGAAGTCCCTTTTGCTCTTGTTCCAAGATCGATGGCAAAGCGGCTTCGGCCAAAAACGAGTCGACCAAAAGAACCGTCGGCGTTTGGAATGAAAGATGTTTTTGAATTTCCTGACGGTCGGCCGCGGTGACAACTTGATAGCCGGCGCCGAGAAGAATCTGTTTGGCATATTCTCGGACCGTTTTGGAAGGGTCGGCCAGGAGGGTTCGAACGGGAACATTTCCTTCAGGTTTCATACTCTTGCCGTTAGTTTTTTCGGTGTTCTGTCTGAGACGAAAAGATTTCGAATCCGACCCAGTAAAAAATGGATTGTTTGGGTGATAATCCACAAATCTACTGTTTCAGTACTCTAATATAGGTCGAAACTCTTGTGTTTGTCGTGGTTTAGAGACGATTTGTCTTTTCTCGGTCGGCAGGGGGAGCGGTTTTCATCTGAGAAGCTTGTGGTATAGTAGAGTCAGATGCTTTTACCCCCTCCTTGGAAGAAGCTTTTGGGAGAATCGATTTTGCTGGTTGGACCGGTTTTTACGCGTGAATTTACCATTACCCCGCGGCGTGGGCGGGTTTATGTGGCTCGCGCGGCCTATGTGGGCGCGTTGTTGGGGTTGATTGCGGTGGCGTGGTTGATGTTGACCGGGACCCAGTTGATTCGCGATCTGGGCGATTTGGCCCGTTTTGGGACACTGTTGTTTCAAATCCTCTGCCCGTTGCAGTTGGTCGTGGCGGTCTTTTTTTCCGCTTTGTTGGCCGCTAGCGCTGTTTCGCAGGAGAAAGACCGACGGACCTTGATTCTTCTCTTGATGACCAACCTGTCCAACAGCGAGCTGGTTCTGGGAAAGTTGTTGGCCAGTTTGCTCCACGTTTTGGTTCTGATGGCCTCGGCAATCCCGGTTTTTGCGATGATTATGCTCTTGGGCAGCGTGTCGGTTGTCCAGATTGCCGAGATGTTCGGGGTGACGTTGGCGGCGGTCTTGGTTTGCGGCAGTCTTGGTTCGACCATCGCTTTTTGGCGAGAAAAGACCTTTCAGGCCCTGGCGATGACGGTAATGGCGATTGTCGTTTGGATCGGTTTTTGGGAGGTGATCGCTTCGGGGCTGCTTGGAAGCGGGTGGTGGGGTCTTTCGGCCGAGGCGTGGGCGACGGCGTTCAGTCCTTGGCGGGCCATTCTTGCGACCGTGGTTCCGATGCCTCAGGTGGAACCGGCCTTGGGGCCGATCGAGACGCCCGTGCGGCTTTTTTTGATCCTTTCAGGGCTCGGGGCCGTGGGAATCAATGCCGTGGCCATCGCGATGGTCCGGGTCTGGAATCCCTCGCGTCAAATCCAGCCGATCACCCGGGAGGAAAGTCGACCGGAAAGTATATGGGGCATTGAGCCCGAAATGAAAACATCGAGCGAGTCGGTCTCCTCGGAAACGGCGGCACCGGTAGCGACGGTCGACCGGGCGCCGGGACGGACTCGCCAGGTTTGGAATAACCCGATCATCTGGCGCGAGATGCGCACGTGGGCCTATGGGCGTAAAATACTGATTATCCGTTTGGTCTATTTGTTGCTTTTCAGTCTGGCCGCCGCCGGGCTCTACACGATCATGGGACCTGGAGGGGTGGTTGGTCGCACCGAAGGGGCCTTGGTCCTGGTGCCGGTTTTTTTGTTGAGCTTCTTTTTGGTCAACGCTCAGGCAGTCACCTCGATCACCAGTGAGCGAGACGTTCGGGCTTTGGACCTTTTGTTGGTTACCGATCTGTCGGCCAAAGAGATCGTTTTTGGAAAACTGGGCGGCGTTCTCTATAACACGAAAGAGATGATCCTTTTGCCGATGTTGCTTTGTGGTTCTCTTTATTGGGGCGGCTCGATCGGTTTGGAAAATCTGGTTTATCTGTTGATTGCGTTAATAGTTTTGTATCTTTTTGTGGCGATGTTGGGCGTTCACGCCGGGATGCATTATTTCAACTCGCGCACGGCGGTTGCGGTCAGTCTCGGAACGCTCTTCTTTCTCTTTGTCGGAGTGGCGACCTGTATGCGAATGATGGTCGCCTTTAGCGGGTCGTTTCAGGCGCAGTTGCAGCCGTTTTTGGCCTTCACCGTGGGAGGCGGGATCGGTTTGTATTGGGCCCTCGGGGCGCGGAATCCGTCGCCGGCGATCGGGTTGGCTTCGTTTCTCTGCCCGTTTGCGACCTTTTACGCGATAACCAGTTTTTTGCTCGATTACACGTTGGCCGTCTTTTTGGCGACGTTCTGCGCGTATGGGTTCATGATCGCCGCGATGATGGTCCCGGCCATTTACGAGTTCGACGTGGCCACGGGGCGAACCACCGGTGACGAATAATGAAACCGGATCGAAACGGGGTCTTCCTTTTTAATCAAGCGGCGGTTTTGCATCCATTCGACATTGGGTCAGCATGCTAATTACCGAAATTCCTTGGCTGGTGACGATGGGGCTTTTGCTTTTGGCATCGGCCTTTTTCTCGTCGAGTGAAGCGGCCTGGTTCTATCTGGGACGAAAGGATCGCCAGCTTTTGGCCGGGGGCAATCGCGCGCAACGGGTCGCGGTCGGTCTGTTGGAGGATTCCGATCGTCTGCTTTCGGCCGTCTTGTTTTGGAATCTCGTCATCAATCTGGCCTATTTTACGATCTCGTCGATCTTGGCGCTTCGTCTGGAAAGGGACGGGCACCCGACCCGTGCCGGTCTTTTTACGGTCGGTTCGCTCTTCGCGATTATTGTTTTCAGCGAGATGCTCCCGAAAAACTTGGCCGTGTTGAAGCCTCGGTTGTTGGTCAGTTGGTTTGCGATTCCGCTGGCGACGATGGTTCGTCTTTTGGACGGGGTTCAATGGATCTTTCAGATGGTCGGCCGCGTTTCGCTTCGGGTCATTTGGCCGACGTTTACCCCGGAGCCCGACTTGCGCGTCGACGATCTGGAACGGGCGGTCGACTTGTCGGTCGACGATGACGCTTTGCTCGATCAAGAGGACGAGGTGCTTCGAGCGATCGTGCTGCTTTCGGATATTCGGGCCGATGAGTTGATGCGGCCGAGAATCGCTTGTCGGACATTTCGCCCGCCCGTTTCCCTTCCGGATCTCAAAGGGAAGGTCCCTCCCAGCGGCTATCTTTTGGTTACCGAGTCGGAAAGTGACGAAATCGCCTCGGCGATCGAGTTGGACGCGCTCTCGACCATCCCCGTCGAGCATCTCGAACATCACGCCACGCCGGTGGTCTACGTCCCTTGGTGCATTCCGGTCTCGGCCGTTTTGGAACAGATGCGTCGTCGCGACCGGCGCGTGGCGGTGGTGGTCAACGAGCTGGGGGAAACGATCGGCGTTTTGACGTTCGAAGCGATCTTGGATCAAATCTTCCTCTTTCGGCCCGAGGTCCAATCGGAACTGAGCGGGCGTCCGATGATCGAAGAGGTCGCCCAGGGCGTCTGGCATCTGACCGGCAGGACGACCCTTCGGTTTTTGACCCGTTCTTTTGGAAGGAAGCGACCGCCGTCGAAAAGTGTGACGGTGGCGGGCGTGGTGCAAGAGGTGCTGGGCCGGTTGCCCGAGGTCGGGGATCTATGTCACTGGGGGGCGTACGAGTTCAAGGTGATCGAAATCCCCGAACGGGGCGAGCTGGTTCTCGAGATGCGTCTTATTGACGAGGAGGACCAAGAATGATGGTTTGGATCGTGGTTCTCGGGACGGTCGGTCTTTTGCTCAGCGCGTTCTTCAGTGGCTCGGAGATCGGGTTCTATCGAATGAGCCGGATTCGACTGGTGCTCGATGCGCGTCACGGTGATCGGATCGCACGCGGGCTGATCTGGTTAAGCAATCGTCCGGTGATGTTTGTCGCCACCGCGCTGGTCGGCAACAATTTGGCCAATTATCTGGTCTCGTTTTCGGTCGTGTTGGGGACCCACTATTTTTTCAGTGGAGAAGCGGTTTGGGCGGAGATGGCCGCCCCGCTTCTTTTGGCCCCGTTTTTGTTCGTCTATGGCGAGCTGCTGCCGAAGCAGGTTTTTCTTCAAGCGCCGAATCGGATGATCCGACGATGCGGTCCGGCGTTGATTTTCTTTTTGTTCCTGTTTTCGCCGATCAGCGTTTTAGTCGGGGGTATCCATCGACTTTTGGGCGGACTTTTAGGGGAAAATTCCGAAAAGATCCTTCTGCGATTGGCCCGTCAGGAGTTGCAGGGGGTTTTTGAAGAAGGCCACGCGGTGGGGATTCTTCGACCGGTTCAGCAACAACTGGCCCAAAGCATTTTTTCTCTGAACAATCGACCGATCGGTCGCCCCTTGGTGACGCTGAGGGACTACCCACGCGCGAAAAGCGACATGGCATCGGAAGAGGTCTTGCGATTGGCGAGTCGTTTTCGTGCCGCGTCCATTCCGGTCGAAGATGCCGTTTGTCCGGGCAACTGGCTTGGATACCTTCGGGTGATCGACTTGATGCTCTATCGCGGCGGGGGACTGCCCGAGTTGCGTCCTTTGCCGACCGTCTCTTGTCAACAAAAGCACCTCGAGGTGCTCGTGCAGATGGAAAAGGTGTCTGCCGCCTTGGCTCGCGTCGTCGATGGACAAAACAAAACGATCGGATGGATCGCCGGTTCCACGTTGCGAGAGCCCCTTTTCCGGAAACGGGGAAAACGATAGAAGCCGGTTCCGCAAGAGACAGGAACGTCTTTTCGCCCTGAGAAGAAAGGCAAGCGATTGGTGTTGCGCAAAAAAAGAACTAGTGGAGATTTATCAAGAACCTCCACCAGTCTCTACACCGTTTTGGGGTAGCCAACCGGCAACTGCCGACCGGCGTCAAAAAACAGGATCGGTAAATCCGGCCTATTTATGCCCGGACTATTTATGCCCGGACTATTTATGATAGCCTAGCGACTTGATCACGGAGAGCATCTCTTCAAAATTGATGAAACGTCGTCGGTGATGGAGTTTGAATTGGTCGATGGCTCGGGCCAATTCGCCCGCGTCGGGTGAAAGATCGTCGTGGCTGTTGGCGAATTGACGCCGTTCGACGATCGGCGGCAGGCCGGGGGTGCTTTCTTCGCGGCGATCGACAAAGTCACGGGCGGTTCCAGGTTCTAAAGTATTCGCTTTCGGCATGACGGTATCCTCCGACTTGGTTTTTTCCGAGCTTTCAACCGGCCCTTTTTTGTTCACGACAACGGCAAGCGATTTTAAAAAGGAAGAAGCGTGTTTAAAAAAACGATTGCGTGTGGACAAACGATTGGGCGGGTTTTTCCTTATTGATAACTTTTTCCGATAAATGAGAAACGAATATCAATGATTCGTCAAGGCGGGGTGGGGAAGGGCCCAACGGGCATCCTGCTTGAGCGACCCTTGATCTCATTACCTAAAAGATAGTACATCAAATCAAGCGAGTCAAAAACGATTTCCCGTTTGACGAATTTTCATTACCGGCGTTTTGGTGTTACTGATAAAAAGGGGAAATTATTCCAGGGAAACGGTCGAAATTCTCCGACTCGAGGCAAGGGGGTCTTCTCCCTGACCCAATTGTACCACAAAAACGTGTCGTAAAAGCCCCCCATTCGAGAGGTCTTTTTCGTGGAGTATTACCCCCCGTTTTTCCTGGTGGCTTTTGGGCCATCTGGAGGAAGAGTGAGGGATCGAATTTTTCCGTTTTTAGATCCGGCTTACCGTTTTCGCAGGACAAAGACCGTGTCGGTGATCACGTCGTCGAGTTCGAGTGGATCGTCGATGTCGAACCAGAAGTCGTAGACGTCGCACAACTCGAACGTGCCGACGGAGTCCAAAAGCTGGAGGAATTGGCCGGCCGTGTACATCCGAAACTGAAAATCGTGTCGCAGTCGGAGGGTTTTTGCACCGGATCGGACCAGAAGGCTGATTCGAAGGTCCTCCAGCCGACGGCGGCGGTCGGCCTCAAGCACGCGCAGGGTCGCCGTTACTTTGGTTTTGCCGTGCTTGGCGGTCCACCGTTCGGTCGACTCCTCGTCGACGTCCAGCGGCAAGAGGTGCATGCAGAGCAGATAGATTCCCCCTTTGCGCATACAACCGGCCACCGATTCGAGATGGCTTCGGGCGGCTTCTTCGGTCAGAAGGTAGCGGAACGAGTTGACCAGATTGTAGGCGGCGTCGACCGGTCGATCGAGCGTGAAGTGGGTCATGTCGGCCAGAAGGGTCTCGGCCTTTAGGTCCCGTCGTCGGAGGCGGCGGCGCAGGTAGGCGAGCATCTTTTCGCTTAAGTCCAGTCCGGTCACGTCGTAGCCGCGTCGGGCCAGTTCGGCGACGACCCGTCCGGTGCCGCAGGCCGGTTCTAAAATCCGTCGAGCCGGGAACGGGCAGTATTTGCGACAGGCCGCTTCGATGAAGTCGGTCTCCTCACGCGTCTCTTCGCGAAAGACCATGTCGTAGTACTGCGGGTAGTCGTACCAATTTTGTTTTTCAATCCGGCGTGGACTCATTGTTTTTTCTTATAGCTTCTTGGAAGGAAGGGGGGCGTTTTACTGAGGTTGAGAGTTTTCTCCCGGCTTCCGGTCTGGTTCGTGACAGCCGGCGCAGATTTCCTTTCGAGGCCCTTGCAGCAGAAACGGTTCGGTTGCGCCGTGCATCTGGTGGCAGAGCGAGCAGTCGGCCAACGGTTCCAAGGGATGTTCGTGAACAAGCTCGAACTCGGCCGGGTCGTGGCAGACCAGGCAATTTTTGGACGCCTCGGGCGGGCCGACGGTAACTTTTTGGTCACGGGTCGTCGTTTGGTGACAGCTCTTGCAACGCGAGGGTCCCAGATCGTCGGTGGGGTGGAACCCAAGCGGTTTCCAACCGGAGGGCGCCGCCGGATCGGAGGGACTTTTTTCGACATAAACGTCGATCCGCTTGCCGTCGAGCGAAAGCGTGTTTCGACCGGGCGGCAGCGCCAATCGGGCTACCCACAACGGTCGAGCAAACGGTTCCCAGTCGTGCGGCTTTCGGTTGACCGCCAGGGTAACCGGTTTTTCGTTTTGAAAGATCAGGTCGATCGGTTTGTCGGGCAAAACGGTTTGGGGGGCCGGGCTGATCAGTTTTGTCAGGATCGCTTTTGGTTGGGTCGCATTTGCTTGAGGCCCAGCGTCGACTTTCTCGTTCGATTTTGAACACCCGACAATGCTCCCGGCAAAAACGGCCAAAAAAAGCCAGAGCCGAGGTCGAAAGGTCACGGGGGAAAAGACGTGATCGGGCATGAAATCGGCCGGGGACAGCTTGTTCTTGGGGAGCGGAGGTTAACCAATCCGTCCATCCTATCCCAATGATCCCCCCTTATCAAGGGAGTCGGTTCGGGCGACTCGTCCCGGGCGAGAGAAATAACGAAAAAGGATGACAAGAGTAAAGCATTTCGCTATAATGACCATTGGAACGAGAAGGGGACAGAAGAAGTGGGTGGAAGTCTCTTACGCGCTTTGAGGAAGGAATCGTCCAATGTCTCCCCAAAAGGAAACGTTTGGGTTCCCCTGTCCCAACTGCAAAACCGAACTCCAGGTTGAAAAGGCCCAGGTCGGACAACAGCGACCGTGTCCGAAATGTGGGGCAACGGTCCTTCCGTTCTTGCCGAGCGAAGGGGGGGAAGAGGGGGAAGCGTATGCGATCAACGCGCCTCCGACCGAGCCGCAGTTTACCGGGCCAAAGATTCGCGTCGGCCGGCGGGCGACCGAAGGGGTTATTCTCGATCCGCAAAAGGAAGAGCCCATCTTTCATTCCGGGATTGCCGATGGGCTGATCCCCGAACCTCAGAGGTCCCGGTTGCCCGCGTATCCGAGCCTTGGGGACCTGCTCTCCTTTTTTCGCTATCACCCAGGGATCAACTGCTGGCTGCTGATCTCGATTTTGTCTTTCATCTTCTTTTTTACCTCCACCTCCTATGTCGGAATGATTCGCCATTTTGAAATCGAAGGGTTCGAATCAATTGTAGGTCTCATGATAACGGTGTTTTGTTTGTTTATGATGGTCTTTTCTTTAATCCCGCTGTCGGTCTTTCTTCTAGCGGTTCTATACGACACGGCGGCCGGGAATCAGACGATTGAAAACTGGCCGGAGATAAACTTTCGTAACTGGTTTTTCGAGATGTTCTTTCTCCTTATCCCGCTGCTGTTGCCGCTGGCGGTGGGGGCCATATTCCGACAGCTGACCGGATTGGGCTTTTGGTACGTCTTTGGAGTCATCGCGGCAATGGTTTGGTTGGTTTTTCCGATCAGTTTGCTGTCGGTTCTGGACAAGCGGATGCCGCTTTATCTTTTTTCACCGTCGGTCGTAGGGACGATGCGGCGCAGTAGGAAAGCGTGGCTTGCGTTTTATCTCGCGTCGGCCGGGCTGGTCTTCATCATCGGGGTGATCGGATGGGGGTTGGATCGATTGGGGCTTGCGACGTTTCTACTAGAAGCTCCCCTGTGCGGATTCGCGGCGATCTACTACGTCCGCCTGCTGGGACGTCTTGCCTGGATCTGTAGCAACGAGTCGGGGGAGGAGCAGGAGGATGAAGGGAAAGGGATGTTGAAAACGCTTGCCGTTCCGCCGCCGATCTGTCGACCGCCGGTCAAATCGTTTCGCTGATTTTTATGCAAGCGGCTTTTATGCTGGCAACTTCTATGCAAGTGGCCTTTTTGAGCGTGGATTGCCGTGTCAAGGTCCAAGAGCTTTGCCCGGTTACGAGGTTGCCGACTCGGTCTGTTCGGGAATCTCGATCCGAACTCGCAAGATACGTCGCTGGGTGACCTCAACCACCGTTATCCTCACTTTTTCCAGAACGAGTTCTTCGCCAACCTGCGGGACGTGGCCCAGTTCGCTGAACACAAGGCCGCCGATGGTATCGAATTCGCCGTCTTCCGAAAGATCAAGCCCCAATCGCTCGTTGATCTCGTCGACGTGGACGCTGCCTAACGACTCGCAGATCCCCTCGCTGATTTGACGGATGCCGTCGGTCAGCTGCATGTCGTATTCATCGGCGATCTCTCCGACGATCTCTTCCAGGACGTCTTCCATTGAAACCAGCCCGGAAACGCCGCCATATTCGTCCAGGACGATCGCCATGTGGTTTCGAGTTCGTTGGAACTCTTGGAGCAGGACGTTGATCGATTTGGTTTCGGGAATGAAATACGGTTCGCGTAAAAGCGATTTCCACTCCCGGTCCGGTTCGTCGCGTCCTTCGGTCAATTCGGGCAACAGGTCTTTCGGGAAAAGAATGCCGACGATATCGTCGCGGTTTTTGTCGTGAACCGGGATGCGGGAATGGCCCTGGTGGATGACGTGGTCGAGGACCTCTTCCCAGGTGAACGACAAGGGGATCGATATCATGTCGGTTCGCGGTGTCATGATTTCCGACACGTCGAGGTCGGACAGCTCGATGATCCCTTCGATCATCTCTCGAGCGTCTTCTTCCAAAAGGCCTTCACGGCGGCCTTCGGTGACGATCGTTCGGATTTCATCTTCAAACGACTCTTCGTTCGGTTCTTCCGGCGTCCGACCGGCCAAACGGTGGAAGAGCGTGTCGACGAAACGGGCCCCAAGCGTAAGGGGGCGAAGTACCCAAGCGGCGACACGCCAAAGCGGCCAGGTGTGATAGACGAATTGCGGAGCCCACAGTCGAGCCAAGGCCCACGGAAACCAGATTTCGGCCGACAAGAGCAGAAGCGAGCCGAGGCACAAGAAGCTTACCAGCAGCGTTAGGTGGGAATCGGCCCGGTGGGGCATGTTTTCCAGCCACGCCCAGTAGCCTCCCGCCCCGATAACCACGGCCGTCGCGACGACCTGGACCGTTTCGGCCGCCAGTCCGACCGATTCGTACCGTTTCAGGATTTCTCCCAGGCGCGAGAGGGCCTTTTTGCGATGGCAAATTTCCTCCAGCTCGTGACGAGAAAAGGTAGCCAACGAGCGTGCCGACGTCGCCGCAAACAGCGTGACGACCAGCCCAAGGATTGCCATGGAAAGAACCAGGTTCGGGTCCACCGGTTTTCGCTTCTCCTATCCAAGGATGGATACTTCTAGGTTTTACCCACACCTCCTATCGTAACGAATTATCGAAATAGAGGCTACTCGGGTTTCCGTTGGTCTTTTTGGGGGTTCGTTTGATTTTCGGTCGTGGTCTCATGGTTGACCATGAGCGGGGGCTACTTCTTATCCCAAGGTGGGGCAAGCTCGAAACGGGCCAAGTGGCGTCGTTCGGCGTCTCGCATCCGGTTCTTGGCTTCCGGCGTGTCGTCTTCGTAACCGACCAAGTGCAAAGTGCCATGGATCACGTAGAGCAGCAATTCCGATTCGGCCGCCCAGCCATACTCGGCCGCATTGGTCCGAGCGGTGTCTGAACTGACGATCAACTGGCCGTCAAGTCGATGGTCTTCTTGCTCAAGCATGAAACTCAAAACGTCGGTCGGGTAGTCGTGCCGAAGGTATTCCCGGTTGAGCCGATGCATCTCGGGATCGTCGACCACTGCGAGACTGATTTCCCCGCGCTCGACGCCCACCTCTTCGAGAATCGAACGGATCGCCGTCACGAGCGTTGGCTCGTCGATCGAAAGGCTCGATTGTTGGTTGGCGATATCGACTTGAATCATGAAAAGGCTTTTTGTCTTGAACCTACAAGGAAAAGGTGGCGGCTGGTTCGGCCCGTTTTTTAGATCGTTTTTTGATCCGGGTACTTCACGCGGCTGTGGTAAATGGCCGTGACGCTTTTGATCATGCTGTCTTCGATGGTTCGTAGCTCACGCAAGGTCAGACCGCTTTCGTCGAACTGGCCGTCGCGCAGTCGTCGGTCGGCGATTTCCCGCACGAGACTTTCGATTCTCGCCGGGGTCGGTCCGACCAGGGTTCGGCTGGCACTTTCGACGGCGTCGGCCAACATCATGACCGCCGCTTCCTTGGTTTGCGGTTTGGGGCCGGGATAGCGGAACGTACTCTCGTCAACCTCTCCGGCGTTGGGGTCCTCACGACTTTGTTGACTGGCCCGCTCGAAAAAATAGCCGACCAGTGTCGTGCCGTGGTGTTGGAGGATGAAATCGACAATCGGTTCGGGCAAGTGGTGCTGTCGCGCTAAATTGGCCCCGTCTTTGATATGGGCGATGATGATCAACGTACTCATCGCCGGTAGAAGACTTTCGTGCCGGTTAGCTTCTTCCCCTTGATTTTCGATGAAGTAGCCCGGCTTGAGCATCTTGCCGATATCGTGGAAGTAAGCGCCCACGCGGACCAAAAGCCCTCGTGCGCCGATCGCGCTGGCGGCCGCTTCGGCAATCGAACCGACGGTGATCGAGTGGTTGTACGTACTCGGGGCGCGTCGGACCAGTTCCTGCAAAAGGGGATGGGAGACGTCGCCCAACTCTAAAAGGCTGATGTCGGTCAAAATGCCGAAGATCCGTTCGACCAGCGGCAAAAGGCCCGTCATCAAAAAGCCGGCCGCGAGCGTCAAAAGCCCGTTACGCAGCGCTTCGACGAAAAGCGGTTTCGCCAAAGGTTGTTCATCTAAAAGGCCGATCGCCCACGTCAGCAGAACCGCAAGCAGTCCGCTGAGAATCCCGACGTAAATTAGTTTGCTGCGACTTCGGACCGAGTTCAGTTGGATGATCGCCGAAGCGGTCACGCCGACCAAAAGAATGATCTCGCCCAGTCCCAGACCGATTCCCAAAACCAAGACCAAAGCGACCAGCCCCGAAAACAACAGGGCAACTTCCTGCTGGTAAACGATCGCGATGATTTGTCCGAAAAGCAAGACGGGGACCAGTTCGGCGTGCCAGGGGTCGCGCGAGGCCCATTGGGCCAAAAGGACCGTTAACAGGATGAGCGACTGAAAAGAAACGAAGCGACGTAGATTGGTGAGGATCTGCCGTTCGCGGCGATATAAATACAGGCCGCCAAAAACGGCCCAGACCGTCAGGACTATCAAGGATCCGACGATTCGGAAGAATTTCGAAAGGGGGAGCAACTGATGATAGAAGGCAGCGTCTTCGTCACGCAATAGCTCGATTTGTCGGACCGTCAGCGGTTCGCCCGCCTTGGCCAGCGTCTGTCCGGCGCTGTAGTTGATATGGACGTTTTCGACCGCCGCTTCGGCCCGTTCTCGGTTCGCCTCGGTTCGCTCTTGATCGAGGTTTAACGTCGAAAGGGCGGCCAGCTTCGGGTAGAGCCAGGCGAACAATCGTTTCGCCAGAATCGGATCGTCCAACGAGTCGGCCAGATCGCGACGAACCGTTTCGCCGTCCCCGAGCAAGACCTCGCTCATCGCGACCGGCTTGACCGCTTCCGGTTTGCCTTGGGGATAGACTAAAATTTTGTTTTGATTGCCGTCGGCCGGTTTGACGAGAAGTCCGTCGGTTTCATACTTTTTTAACGACTTGCCAACGGCCGCCTCGATTCGCTTGAGTGGTTCTTCCCCGGCCAGCTTTTTTCGAAAGGCCGAAAAGGCCTTGTTTAACTGTTCCTGCGAGGGAGGCTTCTTCGCTTCAGCTGTCGGAATCAGTTCGAACGGCTGCCAGGCCTCCGACGATAATTTTTCAAGCGATTCGGCCGTCGAGATTTCCAGGAGCGTATTGCGTAACGCCGCCCGAAGCTGGACGATCGATTCCGGGTTCTGCGCATAGACCGCCTCGGCCTGATTGCGTGCTTTTTCTCTCGCTTCGGCCGTTGCCAATGGGTCGAACTGGCGAAACGCGACACGAGAAGCCAGATTGCGTGTCGGCGTGTATCCGACGCGATAGGAAAACGGCGGCGACCAACTTTGCATGAAGATGCAAAGTGCGATAATTGTGACCGCCGTAATGCCGAGACGAATCAAAATGTCGGGGTGCGACAGCGCAGTCATCAACCGTTGGAACATTCCCGGAGGAAGTTCGATCGCGGAGACGCGTTCCGATCGGGTTCGTTTTGGCTGCCCGTTTGGCGGCATGATCGTTTCGGGTAAAAAAGGTTTCGGCGATCGAGCGTTTCGAACAAGCGTATCAGAAAGGACGCTTGTCAAAAAAACGATTCAACCGCCGGTGATGGAAATTCGAGTTATCTCTTCTATTTACCTTTTTGATTTTTTTTAATGCGTCCTTCGTAGGCGGCGACAATCTTTTGGACCAAATGATGCCGAACGATATCGGCACCGGTCAGTTTGGTCGTGGCCACGCCCGGAATGCTGCGAAGTCGTTCGATGGCGTCGATCAGTCCGCTTCGCATTCCGGTGGGAAGGTCGATTTGGGTCGTGTCGCCGGTGACGACGATTTTGGAGCCTTGGCCCATACGCGTCAAAAACATCTTCATCTGGGCGATGCTCGTATTTTGGGCCTCGTCGAGAATCATGAACGCCTCGTTGAGCGTTCGACCTCGCATATAAGCAAGCGGGATGACCTCGATGATGTCTTGCTCCTGATACCGTTTCACCTGATCGTAGCCGACCAATTCGTTGAGAGCGTCAAAAAGGGGGCGAAGGTAGGGGAAAATTTTCGCTTCCAAATCACCCGGTAAAAAACCGAGGCTTTCGCCCGCTTCGACGGCCGGTCGGACCAAGACGATCTTTCGGACCTGCTCTTCTCGTAACGCGGACACCGCCAACGCGACTGCCAAAAAGGTCTTGCCCGTTCCGGCAGGTCCGCTACAAAGCGAGACGTCGTGTCGACGGACCGCCTCGATATATTCAGACTGGCCGGTCGAACGAGCTCGCACTTCCCGCGAATGGAAGGCGACGATCGGCGGCGTCCTGATTTCCGATAACCCTTTCAGAGTTTCCGAAAGGATTCGCTCGACATCGTCCTCGTCGAGACGGCCAAACTGTTCCGCTTGCGCACGGAACCGTTCGATCACCTTGGTGGCCAGGGCGACTGCGTCCGGATCTCCTTCAATTTGGATTTTGTCTTGATGGGCCGAGACGACCACCCCCAACTCTTCTCGGAGGCGACGAATATTTCGATCACACGTTCCGAAAAGCTCCAACAGCGCTTGGGGCCCGACTACGGAAAGACTGCTTTGACTCATTTCGTTCCGTGACGGCTTGGCGAGTCGCCCTCCTCTTGGGTCCGTTTTCTCATACCTCAACTATAGCAAACATTTGGGTGGGAATGCCAGAGATTAAGCCACCTTTTCGAGGGGTTATTTAGTGACTGCTAGCCAAAGAAACAGGTTGATCCCCCCAATTTAAACCAAAAAGGCGGCCGAAGGGAGAAGCCTAACCCCCAGATGGGGAGGTTTCGCCGAGGCCGGATCGGGTTGATTTGGCTCACGGGGTGTATTGTCGCCCCCCCCCGTAGGAGCGGTTTTCTACGGCTCGACGGCTTGCGTTTCGTCAAGGGGGAAGATTATTATGACGCACTTCACGTAAGCGTATTCGTTTACTTAAACTTAAAAGGCGAAGTGGGAATTTAACAACCCTTTATGATTTGACTTACCTCAACCGGGGGGAGCTTTTCCAACCGTCGGCGTGGCGCTATGGTTAACTGAAAACCGCCGCTCTAGCAGTCCGTTGAAAAAGTCCATCCGGGCCTTTTTCAATCTCGGCAGTTGCGACAACAAGTGGCCGCAAGCCTCGCATAGTCAGCGTTTTTTCAAATTGCTGACTATGTGGAAAACATCGTGTTTTCCCTAGCAGCCCGTTTTTCAACAGGCTGCTAGCTCTCTTGAGCAGAGGTTATCTTAAATTCTTTTCGAAACGCGGTCTCGAATTCGTAGACATCTTCGAAATCCTTGCGTTGATCGTTTTCCGTCTTGCGCATTTCGCCGATTTTTATCAAGTTGAAGACAATTTCACCAAAATCGCCCGTCCTGTGTATTCCCCAACTGGCAAGCACATCTTGGGCCAAAAAACCGTACTGTTTTGAGGCGTAGCGACGGATCGCTTCGCACAGCTCTTGGCCGGTGACGTGTTGTTCGGTAGGGGCCTCGTCAGACGGCTCGGAGCAAGAGACTTCGTTGCCCATGCCAAGCACGCTTTGGGCGTAGTTGAGGGCTTCAAAGACAAACAGATAGGCGTCAAACTTGTAACGCTTATCCTTCTTCAATAATTCAATGAGCGGATGTGACGGATCGAGCATGGTGATTTTAGATTGGAGAAACGATATTTTTGAGCGTTTTTAACTTTGGTGTATCGTGTTGCTTACGACCAACGAAAAAGGGGGAAACCAAAAAATCCCTTTCGTCCTTTGGCTTGTCGTAACCATGGGGAACACTCCCCACGCCGGTGTGACGCTACGGTCAACTGAAAACCGTTTTATAAAGTATTTCACGTAAGTGTAACGGTTTCCTTGCGGCTGGGGAGAAAAGTGGAAAACTTAAAATCCCTTCTATCCCTTGACTGCCGCAACCATAGGGAACTCTCCCCACGCCGGTGTGACGCTACCGTCAACTGAAAACCGCTCTACGGTCTTCGCGGATGCGAATCGCGGTTCCCTTTTTCGTCCGGCCTTTCTCGAGAAAGTTCTGGTTCTGCTTTCTTTTCAACTGCCGAAGAGTCGCCCTCCCGGTTTTCGCCCTCCCGGTTTTGATCTGGCCGGTTTGTCGGGGTCGGTTCGTCCTTCTTCCCGTCTTTGGATCGGGATTCTCGTTTGGAACCGTTTTCCGGCGGAGCCGGTTCCGGCGAACGGTCTTTCTCTCTATAAGGTTTTTCTTTTTCGGTTTTCGAGCCTTTTTGGAAAGGAAGGACTGACTCGATTTCCTTGAACGGCACCAATTTTCGGACATGGTCCGAGGTTTCGACCAACAACTGTTCGGCGAGAACTTCCTGACCGATGACCCGATGTTCTTCTCCGGCGATGACGACACGAGCGCCGATTGCCGGAAGTGTTTTTTGCATATCCTCGTAGACCTCGAACTCGAAGCGAAGGCAACACTTGAGACGCCCACATCGGCCTGAAATCTTAGTCGGATCGAGGGTCGCTTTTTGCATCTTGGCCATCTTCATCGAGACCGGCGGCATGACGGCCAGATGGTTGTTGCAGCAAACCGGTTTCCCGCAATCGCCAAAGTCGGCCAGCAATTTGGCTTCGTCTCGAACCCCAATCTGACGCATTTCGATCCGGGTCTGAAATTCTCCGGCAAGCATCTTGACCAGCTCGCGGAAGTCGACACGTCCTTCGGCCAGATAATAGACGATGATCCGTTCCCCGCCGAAAATATGTTCGATGTCGACCAGGTCCATTTCTAAACCCAGTTTTTCGATACATCGTCGGCAGGTTTCGAATCGTTCGGGCCGTTGCTCATCGATTCGGGTCGCTTCGCGGAGATCGCTTGGGGTCATGGCCCGAAGGATCTGGCCAATTTGCTTGGCTTCAATCTCTTCGATATGACGCTCTTCGGCTTCAAGAAGGACCTCGCCCGCTTCAAGACCACGATCGGTTCGAACGATGACTTTTTCATTTCTGGGGTACGATTTTTTGGCGTTTGCTTCGAAAAGACCGAGCAGTCGCATCGCACCATGTCGTACGACGTATTTGCCCATATTACGGGTTTATAATCCCTTTAATGAAACTGCGCGGGACGCAGTGGTTTCTATCAAAATCGCTTGGTCGATGGGGACCGTTTTTTACGAAAAAATCCCTACACGAAAGTATATCGGTCCTAGGGTGGGAAAGAAAGGGGGGAGAAGTAATACCTTCCTTTGTGTGATTCTTGATCTGTATCTACCCCCTCTGAGGTCATTTTTACCGGCGAAAGGCACGAGAAACACAGAAGCGGTTGCCGGATGGGGCCTGGAGGAAAAATTTTCTCAAGGGGAAGTTTTGATCATGCTTTGCGAAATACCCTCTCCTTCGTAAAGGCTAAAGTCGGCCCAGACTGGCAGGTGTGACGCGATCATTTGGGTGTCCAGCAGCGAAAGGTTCAGTCGCCGCGTAAGATCAACCACGTTGGACTTCCCCAAATACTCGATTGTCGCCATCCGATCGACCAGCAGGTTGTCTCGCAACTCGGCCTTGGCGCTCGTCGTGATCTGGTTGGTGATGGTCGGGGTTAAATGACGTATTTGCCCCAGCTTACCGAAGTTTTCCGGATCGGTTTCCAGGCACCCGGCCAAAAGGAAATCGTCCTCGGCGGGCAGGATTTTCTTGGTGGTCGAAAGGACATCGGCCAGGAGATCGACCTCGGCCCTGGCGTGTCGCTCACTGGTCACCCGGACGTTGATCAGGACGAAAGTAAACGCCTGGAGCGGGTTGGGGCCGCGAACCCGGAATTGTCCCACCAGCGGTTTGCACGGAAGCCGTTTGTCCGGATCGTTGATCGTGTAGATTTTGTCGTGATCGATCTCGACACTTGCGGTGTCGAAGAGGAACGCGTTGTACCAGTCGGACTGGCCGACCGAGGTCTCGGGGCTGACGGCGAATTCGTAGTGACGTCCGGTGGCGTTCATCTCCTGGACCAGCCCGGCCAAAGCGACCGTTCCCTTTTCGCGGACATCTTGTAGGGCAATTACATCGAAATCTTGCAATACTTCGGCCATGTTGGCCAGAACGATCGGGTTGCGGAGCCGTTCGGGCGAAAGGTTTCCCGGATTGAAGCTGGCGATTCGGACCCATTCTCGGTCTTTTCGCACGGCGGGTCGGTTCAAGGGATCGGTGGGGAAAGGAGCCGTTTTCTTTTGGGGGGCGTAAGCCGAGCGCGCCGGATCTTTTGGTTGGATGATGATGGCGCCTTGGTCCTGCCGAATTTCATATCGGGAGTACAGATAGTAAAGGCCTCCGCAGAGACCGACTACGGCGAGGACCAGCAAGAATTTACGCACGCCTAAGCCTCCAGAAAACGCCCCCTGCATCAAGGAGAAGGGGGATTTTGAACCAGGAACGAATAGGAAACCAAACCCCAATGACAAAAGGGGACGCCGGTTTTCTCCTTTATCCTTTTCGACTTTTTCAAGATGGTTTCGCCCGTCGGCCTCGGGAGAAGGAGCGTAATCGATACAACTGGTAAAGTTGATCGGAGACGGAGGAAAAGCCTCCTTCATCGGAGGGGGTGTTCTCATTTCGGCGGCTCGGTACCTTATAATAAGGGGAGAAGCGGATATCGTTCGCAGCCGCCTCTACAAAAAGGGGGAGAAGCGGATATCGTACGAGCCCCTTTTTTCTTTTGGAAAGTGGGGAGATTTTGCGAGACGAAAACGTGTTTCTTCCTTTGCTTTTGCGAGATAACCTGACGCGAAAACGTGCCCCGTGTCTTCGATGAAAACTATTTATTCTTTCTTTCGACTTCTTTTGATCGGACTTTTGCTTGTGGTCGGGAGTTCCTCGACGCGGGCCGAAGTGTTCGAGTTGGTCCATGGTGGAACCATCCTGGGGGAACTGCTCAACCCGAATCAATCTCCTCGGACGACCTATCTGATTCGGCCCTCGATTGGCGGCGAACTGGTCCTGGACCGTGCGCTGGTCAAAAAGGTGACCAAACGTTCTTCGGCCGAACAGGAGTATGAGATTTTGGTCCGACAGGCGGCCGACACGTCCGAGTCGCAATGGGAACTGGCCGAGTGGTGCCGCAAGCATCAATTGGGCCCCCAGCGACAACGTCACCTCAAGCGGATCCTTGAGCTCGATTCGAATCACCGCAAGGCACGCGTTGCTCTGGGGTACTCGAACTATCGGGGGCATTGGGTCACCCAAGAGGATCTGATGAAACAGCGTGGTTTCGAGCGTTATCAGGGCCGCTGGCATACGACGCAGGAGATCGCCCTTTTGGAGCGACGCGAGAAGTCCAAAGAGGTCGAGCGAAATTGGAACCTTCGAATCAAACGAATCGTGGCTCAGTTGGGCGGTTCGAACCACGATCGGGCTGAAGCCGAGTTGCTTTCGATCCGCGATCCGGCGGCTGTCGAGCCGTTGGCCCGTGTGCTTGAGAAAGATCGACGTCGTGAGATGCAGGCCCTTTATGCTCGCGCGCTCGCGCAGATTGGGGATTTGCAGGCCGTGTTGACCTTGGCCGCCGCGGCGGTTGAAGACGAGGATCGCGAGGTCCGGATGGAGTGTCTTGATCAATTGAAGAAAACGAAACGTCCCGAGGTGACGGCCTATTTTGCCGCCCGGCTTCGCGATAAAGAGAATCAAATCGTCAATCGGGCCGCTTTCGCGCTCAAAGAACTCAAAGATCCCCGCTCGGTGGGCCCGTTGATCGAGGCGTTGATTACCACGCATAAGTTCAAATCGCAAAAGGGCAAGCCCGGACAGACGTCGGCCGCCTTCGGTAGTGACGGGCCTGGCGGATTGGCAATGGGCTCGTCGACGAAGGTCTACACGGTCCCGTTTGAAAATCCGGCCGTTTTGGACGCGCTCTTGGATTTGACGTCGGTCAATTTTCTCTACGACGTCCCGGCGTGGCGCGATTGGTACGAGTCGAAAAAGGTCCGCCCGAAGTTCGACGCCCGCCGGATTGAATGAGCGATTCTCGGATTCGCAACCCGAGGACAGGTTTGGATAGGTTGGCTTTTGATTCAGAGGAAAAGGGTCGAACTTATGGCTGGTGAAAAGGATATTCCGTTGCGGCCGCTTCCGGCACGGGAGCCGGATTCGCACAAGGGGACGTTCGGGACCGCGCTGATCGTGGGCGGTTCGCGTGGGATGACCGGGGCGGCCGCCTTGGCGGCGATGGCGGCGCTGCGCGGCGGGGCCGGGCTGGTCCGGGTGGCGGTGCCCGATCCGTGTCTGGAAACGGTGGCCCAGTTCGAACCGGCTTACACGACGTTGCCGATGCCGGCCGATGCGGCGGGCCGTTTTGCGAGGGATGCCTTCGACCCGATTGCCAAACAGGCGGCCCAGGCGACCGTCACGGCGATCGGTCCGGGATTGGGACGCAGCGCGGCGTTGGACGAATTGGTTCGACGCGCTTACATGACACTGCCGGGGCCGCTGATTGTCGATGCCGACGGTTTGAACGCGTTGGCCGCGGCGTCGGAAGGTCTTGAATGTCTCGCTTCGCCCGGCGGACCTCGAATTTTGACGCCCCATCCGGGCGAGTTTGGACGCTTGGTCGGCGAGAAGGCCGATTCGCAAAAGCAGGCTTCTCAGGCGGTCGAATTGGCCGCCCGCTGTGGCGTGGTCGTGGTTCTCAAAGGGCACCGGACCCTGGTAACCGACGGTCGAACGACCACGCGAAATACGACCGGCAATCCGGGGATGGCCTCCGGCGGTTCGGGCGATGTGTTGACCGGGCTGACCTGTTCGTTATGGGCCCAGGGGGTCGGTGCCGGATGGACGCCGTTTGAGGTGGCCCGTTTGGCCGTCTACCTACACGGACTGGCCGGTGATTTGGCGGCCGAATCGTTGGGCCAGATATCCCTGATCGCCGACGATCTGATTCGATTTCTCCCCGAAGCGTTTCGACGTTTTGGTTAGAAAAAGCTAACAAACCGCCTTTTTCCCGATTATCCAAACGCCTCTTTGGCCCAACGCAGGACTTGCGATTCGAGCTGGTCGAGCGAAAGGCGATGGCGTGGGATTGGTAGTCGCATCATCTCCGACGGGTCGAAGAGATGTTCGGCCTTCAGCTCGTGGCGGTCCGCTTCCTCTTGAAGCGATTCGAGCCATTTGGGAACCAGAAAGCCGACGCCGGTGGGCGCTTCGGTCAGAGGGGCGAGGCCCTCGAGGAGTTTTTCGAACGCCGACTCGCCCGGTTTTGCCGGAGTTGGCTCCGGTGCCGTTTCGGAGGCGGCTTGCTTTTCTTTTTGCGTTCGGAGCTTGGCCTCGTCCATCGCCGGCGAGATGAGCGCGCGAAGGCGGCCGATCGCCAACGGACGGACAAAACGTTGGCCCAAACGGTCGGCCACACTGCGAAGTCGCATTCCGTACGCTTTGACCAGCCGGTCGTAATTCTTCAGCAACTGACTGGAAAGCGGCTTGGTCTGTTGCGAGAACGTCTCTTCCCACTGGCGGGCTTCGTCCAAGTGGCCCTTGCGGACCAGGACCTCGTGGGCCTTGACCAGCGGTTGCAGGTGCCAGGCGATCCGGTCGTATCGGTTTGTCAGACGTAGGTAATCCAAAAGCGTGTAGAGCATCTCTCCGTGATCGGACTGGGTAGTGGAACTGTTGTAGTCCATGTACTCGTTGTAGTTGTCCATTACGGCTTCGAGAATCACGCCCAACAGGCTGATCGCCTTGTCACGCGGTAGTTGTTTGTCGAGGTCGGCGATGAGTCGAAGGTTTTCTTCGGTCTCGGGGATTTCGGTTAGTCGTTCAAGATAGGCGTCGACCCCTTCGTGAAGGATGACCCGAAGATTGCTGTAGTTCAAAAACGTCTGTGTGAACAGATCGCCGCCGTAGGTTTTGATGAATTCTCGAAGATCGCGCCACCGGGCCTCACCATCGATCGCTTCAAGCGGGGAAAGACGGATGCTGTGGCTGTGGTCGATCCAGAGTCGCATCAGCGGTTCGCTTATCGCTTCGAGCGATTCAAGATAAGGAGCCGCCGTTTCCTGGTCGAGGGGGGCGTAGAGGATCGATTCGACAATCGACTCGTACCCGATTTCGAACAAGTGGTTGAACTCGGTGATCCCCCCTTGGCCGACCGGGTGGTCTTGTTCCATCCGCTGGATGGTTTCCAACAGTCGGCAGGTTTCGTGAAAAAGGCCCAGCCGGGGAAGATAGCGCAACAGGTCTTGCAGCGCGTGATGAAGGGTTCGGGAGGCGACGATTCGGTGCGGGCTGCCTCCCCGGTTCAGCGGAAGGTACAACAACGGCTGTTGCGATAGGCCGGTTTCCAGTTGGGGCCACTTCTGTTGGATCGCTTTGGTATCGCCACGCAGTAGATCGGCAAAGACTTCACGGAGCGTTTTTTCCCATCCGTCACGAGCCGTTTCCGCCTTTTCGGCCAAGTCGAGCGCCTCGAACGAACGAATCGCGTCGGCCGTCGCCACACAACAGGCGACTGTTCGGTCGAGCAGTCCGATTTTGATATCCAAACGACGCTGGAAATGGTTCATCGTGATTTCGGTGCCGCCGGGCATCGGAATCTTGTAGAGATGGATCTGGGTGAGCAACCGTTTGATCGCGTTTTGGTTTTTCTGTGCCTGGTGGAGCCATTCGCCGATTTTTTCTCGGACACCGTCCTCCGGTTTTTCCCGCGCGACCGCAGCGGCGATCATCGTCCAAAGGTTGGCCACCATCGTCAAAAATTCGAGCCGATATTCCAGCCGAGCGGCTTCTTCGGTCAATTCGAAATCGGTCAGCGCGTCGTCGCCATCGTCGAAGACCTCCCCTTCAAAGCCGTCATCGGTCGTGTCGCGATAGACGACGTTTTCATAAGCGGCGTCGTAGAGGTGGTCGATCGCGCCGTTTTCTTCTTCCTCTTCTTCGAGCCCTTCAAATTCCCCTTCGAGCCACTGGTCGAGATCGACGTTGGGCAGCGGGTGACCGAGGTCGAATTCGGGAACCTCCCAAAGTGATTCGGAACCGGCTTCGAGATAGTCGAGAAACTTTTGCGCCAGTTGCCAGGGATCGAGCGGTTTGCGTTCGGAAACTTTTCCGCCCTGGTTGCCGGTTGGTTGTGTCGTTTCCTTTTCGGTTCTATACAGACGCCAAAGGTCGGTCATCCAGCGGAGGGCCAACTGGTAGAACGGGTAGTTCCCTTCTGTTTCGGGCAGGTTTTCCGCTTCGCTGAGCCACTGCATCAAAAGGGCCATCGCGGCAACGTGGTCGTTTTGGTCCAACAGCGCCTCGACCACCAGGGCGTACGCCTTGGCAGAATGGAATTCGTCGACCCGTTTGCGCCAGAAGACGATATCCCCGGCCGCGGTTCCCGCCTTATGCCAGGCGCCCAGCGCCACGGCGACCCGGTCGGCCGATTCCCACGCCTCCTGTCCCGAAATCCCTTCGACCGCGCTGACTTCGGTCGTGGCGAACTGGTCCCACCAAGCTGCCATCGACGCCAGATTGTCGGAAAGGCGGCGGCGAAGGGGCTCATTTCCGACGGCGGTCGCCTCACGCTCCAAGCGAGCGTACAGGCCGAAGATGTCTTCGATTAAATCCAAAAGATTGTCCACCCGCATGTCATAGCAGCTGTTTTCCAGCGTGTGGAAGAGACTGAACTGGGCGTCGAATCCAAGAATGTTCCACGGGTCGACCAACGCGCCGCACTCGATCCCCCGATGAAGCAGTCCTTCGATTTCAGCCAAATGCGCGGTCGCCTCCTCGAGTTGGCCGAGATCGATCCGGTGAAAAACGGACATCATCTGACACTCGATTTCGCACAGCATACGGGCCGAGGCGGCCGGGACGACGTTGGCGTGATTGCGGGCCGTTTCGGGGTAGCCCATCCGCGCAAACAGCAACGCCAAGTGGACCTGTTGAAGTTGGCTGGCTCTCAGTTGGGACAGGTGTTGGTTGAGATGCTGACGCGCCCCGCCAAACGGCTGACGTAACGCTCTGGCCTCTTGCTTTAAACGGGTCTGATGGGTTTCGGAAAACCGTTCCAGCCAACTCAGGTAAAACCGGTCCCGATACGCGGCGATGTGCGGCAATAGCGTCGAGAGCGATGTCTCCGAATCGTGCGTTGTGGGGCCTTCTCCGCTGATCCCCGAACCCATGAGGATCGTTCCGGCCAGGACGGTCGCCCCTTCGGTAAGGATTTCCTCATGGGACAGGTCTTCTTCAGGGTGAAGAAGTCGTTCCATGATTCCGTCGATCGTGACCTGTTGGAGGACGAATCGTCGATAAAAGCCGCGGTTGTCGATCAGATGCGGATCCCATTGACCGAATTGGTAATTCGGACGACGATTGACCGGGTGATCGAAGTCGTAGGCGCGGGGGTCGAGGGCCAGTTCCTCCAAATGATCCAGGTCAAACCAGGACTGACGCCGGATCGTGGGGTCGGTTTCTTTGATGATTTCGATCGTTTTTTCGATCAACTCTCCATAAGGTCCGACTCCGGCTCCGACTCCTTGGATCCAAAGGGGGATCGGTCGAACCCGTTCGTGCGGATAGGGTTGGAGTTTTTGCTCGTTTTCGAGTGCCGCCACCGGACGATGGCCCAGAAAATCGTTGATCCGCCCGATCGCCCCGTCGACAATCCGGTCCGATTCTTCCCAAGGTTTTCCTTCCTTGAGGACCGCCTCACAAAACCGCCCAATAAAAAGCGGATGAAACAAGGTCGAGTCGGTTTGATGGAAAAGGAGGTCTCGGTGATATTCTTGGTAGGCGGGCAACCCTTTCTCAAAGACCAGATTCAAGACCGCTTCGGCTTGAGAGACCTGATCGAACGCTTTCGAGGACCCTTTCAGCGATGCCAGTCCGGCAAGGAGATGCGCATGGAGTTTCCGCCAAGCAGGCTGATCGGACGATTCGTCTTGACCGGTTCCTTGTTCTTTTTGCGCAGCAGGACGCCGGCCCCATTCGTGCGATATCGATTCGGCCATCTGGTTGAGCGCCGAGAGAAACGCGGGGTTTTCCGAGCCGGAAGAGAAATTCAGATAGCCGAGAATTTCTCCCAAAAGGCTTCTTTCGCTATTTTTATCCGAAGGCAAAGTGTTCGGTTTTCCTGATTCCATGGTCGGTTGCCTCACAAACGGGGGGGTACGACACAGTTTTTGTTTTCGGGTTGTTTTACAGCGTCTTCTACTTTGGTTTAACGTGTTCCTTGCAACCGACGGAAAAATGGGAAAAACGAAAACGATCCAAACATTGCACTTGTGGCAACCATGGGGTCCTTCCCGCGGCCGGTGAGACGCCACCGATTTTTTTTGAAGGCGCTATTTTGAAGTTGCTATAGAGCCTTTTAAATTTCGTAAAAAAGTTGAGGAGTTTTTATTTTACACCCCCATTTAGGGCTAATTTAAAATGCCTCTTTGGTGGTGTAATCTGCCAAGGAAGGCTTTCTAACGGATCTGCAAAAGGGGGCCTCTTGCACCCTATCGTCTTTCTCTGTCAGAGCTTTGGGGACGACATTTCTTTTGCTAAAAGGAAGAAGGCCTATTGGGCTTTTGGTCCCTTGAGTATTGTCATCAAATAAAACCCTCGATCATAAGCCCTTACCATGATTTAGTCTAGTGGGGCGATAGTCCATGACCCGCATGAGGGGGGGATGTATTGGTTGTTTTGACTTTATTGATTTTAAGGGTGAATTTACTCTTCCTTCCGGGTATGATGGAGAGGGCTCGAAAGGGGTGGATGGATTTCCGCTTGCCGGTTTTTTTGAAATAGGAGGTCGCCGTGAAGATCTCCGATCCGATACCCAAAGCGGGCCGGTCCGATTGGCACGGGGTCCGATTGGCGAAGTTTTTCGAAGAACGCAACGCCGCGCGAAGGACCGCGGGATCGGATCAATAGCCGCTTGTTCTTTCGAGGCAAGATCCCCATGGCAAAACAAGAGTCTAGAAAAAGGAGTTTCAAGGTCGTTATTTTTGGGTAGTACTTTCCCCTTTACCTAACCTACCTTTGACGTCCTCCCGTATCGTTACCCCTCGAACGAATCGGATAGGCCCTTATTTTTTTCTTAAGGTGATTTTCTTGAGCGGGGGGACTTTTCGAGTTGCGATGCGTGCGTTCCCAAAAAAGAGTCTGAGGCTGGGAACCGCGGAACAGAAGAAGCAATCAACAACGGAACTGTTGAAGCACTGGTGCTCCGAGAGGCCGGACGCGCGGTGCTGGAGAAGAGGAATCATTAAAAAATGGATCGAACTTATCTGAAGTCTCGCTTCCTATTGGGGGCGATGAGCGGGATCGTTTTGTGTTTATCCAGTGTCTCCTCCCTTTGGGCCGGATCGCTCATGTCGCGTGAGGCGGCTGCCGCTTATGGGCTCAATCGTGCTTGGTTCGCCCAAGTCCGTTTTGACGCCGGACGAAGTCGGGTGACCCACTTGCGGTTTTTTGAAAAAACCGATCAACTTCCCGACACGCTGTTCGTGCAAACCGATCGATCGATGATCCAGTCGATCAATGCCGAAACCGGACAGACCCTCTGGGTCCGCATGGTCGGCGACGCGCGTCAACCGACCATGCCGGTCGGGGCCAACGAAGAAATGGTCGCGGTCGTCAACGGCACCGTGCTTTATATTCTCAATCGGGCCAACGGCAAAATCCTTTGGCGCGAGCCGGTTACCGGGGTTCCGGTCGACGGGCCGATCATGAGCGATCGATACGCGTTCGTTCCGATGATCAGCGGCCAAGTGATGGCCTATCGAATCAAAAAAGAGCAGTCGAGAAAACCTTTTCTGTCCAAGAAATCCGGCGACGACGCTTCGGAAGAAGAAAAGGTCGAAGCGAAGATAAACGATTTCGAAGTGGAATCGACCGTCTCGGACTCATTGGCCGTTCGGCAAAAGTACATCCCGCCGATGCGATGCGTTTCGTTCGGTCGGATTACGACGCAGCCGATTCTGATCCAAAAAGGGGGAGCCGGAAACCAAATCGCCTGGACGACTACCCGGGGCCTGTTCGTTGGATTCATCAATGTGAAATCGCCGAGCAATTTTTCCTTGCAGTACCAAATGGTCGCCGGTTCCGAAATTGCGTCACCGGCCACTTTTTATCCTTGTTTTCTTTCGAAAAACAGCGGCGGTGGTGGCGTTTCGACGATGGCGACCGTCAATGAAGCCATTTCCAGCGGGCTGATTTTGGTG
The DNA here is from genome assembly GCA_963674475.2 of Thermoguttaceae bacterium. Taxonomy (GTDB): domain Bacteria; phylum Planctomycetota; class Planctomycetia; order Pirellulales; family Thermoguttaceae; genus CAXXFQ01. The sequence continues at coordinate 528,959 of CAXXFQ010000017.1, forward strand.
GCCACCGTCAACGGCGAAGTCAAAGCGATCCATTCTCGAAGCGGAAAAGAAGCCTGGAAGTATAATCTGGCCGAGACGATCTCGGAACCGGTCGTTCCGGTTGGCGATCACGTGTATGCCATCTCCCAGGAAGGGAATCTTTTCGCCCTCGAGGCGGATTCGGGCAACCCGGTTTGGAAAGTTTCGTCGGTTTCCCATTTCTTATCCGCGTCGAATGGTCGGCTCTATGTCGAAGACCGGCTCGGCAAGATCAAAGTGATCAATGCGGCCGACGGAGCGATTCTCGAGAGGATTCGATTCGACGGGTTTTCCCATTCCTTCCGAAACATGGCGACCGATCGACTCTTTTTGGCCAGCGACGACGGGACGGTGGTCTGTTTGCACGAAACGGATCAGGCTAAACCGATTCGGCATCAAGCGGCGCTGGTCCGTCGGGCAACCGAACTGGCCCAACAACAGATGGCGACCTCGTTGGCCAAACGGCGCTCGCACAAATCGAGCGTAAGCAGTAGTGGAAGTACTGCCGAAAAACCGGCGAAACGGCCGAAGCGAGTTCGCGGCCGCAATTCAAACGGCGAAAATCCGTTCGGCGGTCAACCGGGCGAGAAAAAGCCCCGTGCCAAGAAGGGGAAACCGGGGCGCCAAAGCGGCGAACAGGCCAACCCGTTTGGATAAACCGATGGTTTTTCCGACACACTTTTATTGAAAGATTCAAAGAAGAAGGTTTTTCCGAACAGGGGAAACCTTCTTTTTTCGTGTGGCTCTTGCAATAGTGGAAACCATCGTCGACGATCTGAGTGACGCCGCGATTAAGCTTCGTTTCCTTCCGGATCGGGCGGGGCGATTTTTGCTTTCGTTTTCGTTTTGGTTTTCGACTGGATAATCTGATCGTCGAATGCGGTGTCGATTTCTTGGCCGGGTAGCACGACTAAGAATTCTTTTTCGTCCCAGTGGCCGTCGACCAGGCGTTGCAAGAGCGAAAGGTCGCCCGTGAGCTTTTCGAATTCGAGACTGCGGCGTTGGGCTTCACGCTGGGCGTCTTGTTCGAAACGGTCGTCTGGTTCGAGGCCCGTTTCGATGAACGTGATCGTCGTGTACTCGCTCATCATCTGGCTGTACTGTTTCCAGAGATATCTCGCGTTCTCTTCACCGTAGGTTTCCAGGAGCGATTCGAACGATTGGGGCTGGTTTCCGGAAAACGGCCCCTTTTCTACTGCCCCCGCCGGACGCAGATCGTCGCCGCGCTCGATCCAACCGGTTGTTTGAAAGAAGACGCCGGGGTTCTTTTTGAAATACGCTTGGTAACGCGCTTTATCGCCGAGAAACAGCGTGATGCAGTCGTGGGCCCTTGGCGCGACGATCGGGCATGAGCGGGCTTCCAGGCCGACGATTCCGTTGGAGCAGAGCCCGTAACCCAGCAGCAACGCGTCATAAACCTCTTGGTCGATCGCGTCGAACGCCTCACGGAGCTGTTGCTGCATTCCTCGCGTGCCCAAATCGTGCAGTCCTTTGGGCAAAAACTCGACGTCGACCCGGTTGGTCGAGCGAGAGACCACGTGACAGATCTCCCGATACAGAATTTCACAACCGAGAAGTTTTAATCGCATACCATGTCTTTTTAGTTTAAAAGGCTCATTGCTTCACACCTTATTTTTCATAGACGTCAGCGCAACGACGCGTCAAGTTTAGCTTTTGGGATTTCCGGCTTGGGTGACTTCAGCCAGCATCTGGTCCATTTCGGCCGTCTGTTCGAAGCCGACAATCATCGTATCGACACAATCGAGCCCGGAGACAAAGGCGATTGATTCTTTTCGTTTGACCGGATCGTTGGCGAGTTTTCCTTCGCCGATGAGTTTCATGGCGATGACCCCTTTGCCCGCTTGGTGGGCCTTGCGGATGGCCGGGACGGTCGATTCGGGCGGCGTGTCCATTTTGATCTGGAACGGGTTGATCCGGACATGGACCACGTCGACCCACGGCTCGTCGGCGGCCGCCTCGATCGCTTTCTGGGTATGGCACGAACAGCCGTGGGCCCGGATGAGTCCTTGCTCTTTGAGTTTTTCCAAAAGGTCCATCTGACGCCGGAACCGGCGGGGCCAGTCCGGGTGGAACATGCAATGCAGTTGAACCAGATCGAGGTAGTCGGTCCCGGCCTCTTTCAAAAATCGTTTGACCGCCACGTCGGCGTCGGTCTTGTCTTCTTCGGGGATGCCGTCGCTGTGGAGCCAGATCTTGGTCGCCAGAAGATAACTGTCGCGAGGGCGGTTTTTCAGCGTTCGAGCGGCGTACTCGTGGGTGCCATAAAGGTCGGCCATGTCGAAGAACCGGATCCCGTGGTCGTAGGCGTAGTGGAACAGGCTTTCGAAATGGGGGCGGCCCAGTTTGAGTTGGTCACTCTCCCGACGCCAGGCCCGCATGCCTGTCCCGAACCCGACTCGGGGAGCCTTCAAAATCTTTCCCAGCGGACGCCAGACGGTCGGGTCAAGCGTTTGGGGCTCGACGTTCGTCTCTTTTTCGGCCGCCTTCAAAAGGGCATCGGTCGAAAGGGTCGCGCCGGCAAGCGTGGTGGCGAGGAAGTTGCGTCGTTCGATTTTCATCGTGGTGGGATTCTTTTTTCAGTTTTTTGGGGGGAAAGGAGCTATTCTTAATCCTACAAAAAAAGTTGCTCGGAGAAAAGCATTTTCGACAGAACGGGGTGCGGGGAAAATCGATTTTTCAGAGGGGCGTCAATCGATATTTTCGGTCCAATCCCTTTTACGGTCAGGCGTTGAAGGACTTTTTAGCGGGGTTCCGCAGGAGCGAACCGGCCGTGTGTTTTTTAAAAGGCCATATTTGTTTTATGGTATGCCCTCTTCTGGCGGCGAAGGGGGAGCCCGTTTTTTTGACTTTTCAACTAGCTTTTCTGATTGGCCGCCCGTGCGAGAGGTCCCCCGTTTGGACGCCGCACGAATGATTCAATAACAAACGACCACATTGAAGCTATTTCGGCATTCTTGATTTTACATCTGTGATTTTGACACCCGCGCCGCCGGTTTCGATTGAGGGATAGGTTTTTCTCGATCCGATTTTGGCCCACAGTGGCCGAGGGCGACGCATTGAACGAGGAACTGCCGCGCATGCGAACGACGGTTTTTTGGGCTCTCTTGTTCTTTTTGGGCGCTGCCTGTCTGGTGGTACTTGGTCTTCCGCCACTTCAGGCGACCTATGTTGGTTACGACCCGTTTCGACTCCGGGGCGTTTCGTTGATGGAACCGGACCAATGGGAGCGGGCCGGAGGGATTCTCTCCAAAAAATTTGCCGGGACGAGCGTCGATTGGATCGACGGCACGGAAACGGTCTGGACGTTGCCGGGCCACGAGGCGTCGCGCGATCTGGTCGAACATCGGGGCCAGTTGCTCGAAAACCATCAGCAGTATTCGGCCCGGACCAAGCAAGAGTGGGGCTCGTTTCAGATGACGCTCGAGTTCCGCTTCGAACCGGACGAGACCGGGTTGGAGACGAAACCGGAAGATTTCGGCAACAGTGGGGTCTATATTTTCGGGCTCTACGAGATCCAGCTATTGGACACGAGCCGGTTTGTCGATCCGGGACCGCTTCCGCCGGGGATCGCCCGTGATGGGAATATGCAAGTCAAATATCGGGGGAAATGGCTCTCCGGCGGCGCGAACCGGTGTCTTTGCGGATCGGTCTATGGGGGTGGACGACACGACCAGGTTCGGCCGATGCTTGGGGCGACGACCGATGCGTCGGGGCGGCCGTTTAACTACTGTCGACCGACCGGCGAGTGGAACCGGATGGTGATCTACTTTACCCCGCCGCGATTCGACGGGAAAACGAAAACCCATCACGCCACGATCGCCGCGGAGTTCAACGGCCGACCGGTTTATTTCAATGGGCAAAGCAAATTCGCGATTACCGGTCCGACCGGCTCCCAATGGAAAAAACCGGACCGGTCGCGCGGCCCGATCGTTCTTCAGGACCATTTCGGCAAGGTCGCTTTCCGGAACATGGCGGTCGACCCGCTCTGGACGCCGCCGAGCGATTTCGCCGTCATGGTTGAGCCGTCGGCCGGTCAGTTGGCCGGTTTTTGAAACCAGGGTGTTTCGCTCAGTATATTTTTGCCGGAAACGGTTTAAAGCCTTTCGCCTGCGGCAGGGAAGCAGCCGTATCGAAGGGGGAAATATCCCCCCAAATGCCCCATCTGCATGATCCTTACACCCAGCTGAGGAGGGAGTTGCTTTGGGGTAGCCTGGGGCTTTTTTTGATTGACAGGCTCCTCCTTGTCAGTCGATGCCGACAACGGGATAATATAAGGTTTGCTTTTGCAGCAAAGGAATACCACGTTTACTACCCCCGTGATGCCAAACGTCGCTTGAAGGGGGCTTTTCGAGCGGCGGCCCTTTTGGGGGAGTCACGGTGAAAAAGATTTTTATTCCAATGGGAGAAGAGAAAAATGCCTAGTTGCGTACTTGCCTACTCGGGCGGACTTGATACGTCGGTCTTGCTGGCCTGGCTCCAGGACGAAGGGTACGATGTCCACGCCGTCTATGTCGATTTGGGCCAGCCGTGTGAAGATCGTCAGGCGATCATGGAAAAAGCGAAGATGTTCGGGGCGAAGTCGGCCCGGCTGATCGACGCGCGGGAAGAGATGTGTCGCGAAATCGCCTTCCCGATGCTTCAGTTCCAGGCGAAATACGAAAGCATTTACCTGCTGGGGACCTCGATCGCCCGACCGCTGATCTCGAAGATCTGTCTTCAGATCGCTCGTGAAGAAAAGGCCGACGCGTTCGTCCACGGCGCCACCGGCAAGGGGAACGACCAGTGCCGGTTCCAACTGGCCGCCGAAGCGCTCGACCCGTCGATCCAAGTGATCGCCCCGTGGCGGATGGAGTCGTTCCGCAACCAGTTCCCCGGTCGGACCGAGATGCTGGAATTCTGCAAGGAAAAGGGAATCCCGGTCAAGCCGACGGTCAAAAAGCCGTATAGCTCGGACGAGAACTGTTTGCACATCAGCTACGAAGCCGGACAGCTCGAAGAGCTTGAGGTCAGCGGGATGGACCTGGTCGAGTTCGGCATGGTGACCAAGCCCAAGGACGCGCCGGATGAATCCGAACGGGTCACGGTCGGTTTCGAGTCGGGCGTTCCGGTCAGCGTCAACGGCGAGAAATTGTCGGCCTATGGCGTGGTCGAAAAGCTCAACGAGGTCGCCGGTCGTCACGGCATCGGGATCCTCGACATGATCGAGAACCGGTTCGTCGGCATGAAGAGCCGCGGCGTCTACGAGGCCCCGGGCATGACGTTGCTTTATGAGGCCCATCGACTGGTCGAACAGTTGACGTTGGATCGCGACCTGACCCACTTGCGTGACCGGCTGGCTCCGGAAGTGGCCGAGATGGTCTACTATGGGTTCTGGTACCACGCCAAGATGGACGCCCTGTTGGCTTTCATCGACCAGGCCCAAAAGCCGGTCTCCGGCGAAGTGACCCTCGAGTTGTACAAGGGGAACATGATCGTCGTTTCACGCACGAGCCCCAACAGTCTTTATGACGAAGGGATCGCGACGATGGAAGGCGGCGGTTCGTACAACCAGACCGATGCCGAAGGCTTTTTGAGAATCCAAGGCCTCCCCGGGCGCGTCCAAGGGCGAATCTGTCCGCGAGAGTATTAAAGCGATTTTTTAGTTGGTCATCGCCATTGACCGGCCGCGGTTTTTGGAGCCGGTAAAAGAAGGTGATGCCAAGAAAAAACATCGAAACTCAAGAGAGAGAGGAATCTGCTTTTTAAAGCGGGTTCCTCTTTTTTTGCAAGATGCCATTCCCGCACAAGGTGAGAAAAAATTAACTGGGCTCCTTTTCCCCAGAATTTCGTTTTCTTTCGAGGGAAATCAAAGAAATATATGCTGAACTCGCTACTGCAAAGGAACACCACATTAGAATCCAAAGAACGGTTAAGACAGAATTTGTAAAATGAAGACTTTCTTTCGTCCAAATCTTTGATGGGTCATTGTGCTCTTCCAAGAGGCTTTGAGGATCCAAGTACTCTTTCGGTATCGGCATTGTCTTTTTACCCGAATGGGAGAAACTGAAATTATTAGCTGTATCTACTTTCCGTTTGTTTGCTAGTTCTGACGATGGCTTTTTATCTTCATCTTCAAATGAAATTGGAGGCGGAGTGCTCCCGTGACTATGAAAAATAATAGTCTTGTACTGATTGCCAATGATGACCCGCTCACCTCCATCTAAATGAAAAATGTATTTTCCTGATTGGTCCAAGTAGAAAAATGAAAAAATTAGAAAAAGAATGGATGAAACCATAAAAACTACCCAAACTTTAATATTTGAGCTTATTCTATTATTGAAATACGCATAAAAAAACATCAAAAAAGCGAGACTTAAAATGGCCGTAAAAAAAACTAAATCACTTGTTGGAAAGGAGGGTGGTTGGAATTCCGAAAATTTGTTCATGCAAGAAATTAAGACAATAAGAGCAGTTAAAATGCTCTTGTAATCATCAAGGAACCTGAGGAATCCGTGTATTCCCATTTTAACTACCTGGAAAGACCTTGTTAGGATAAAATATCTGGGGGCCGCTATTTTTTATATTGCGCAACTCTATATCGTTTATTTTTCCATCAGGCCAAGTTACTTTGAACCAATGTTTGCCAAATAATTTCAATTCAGTGTTTTGTGGCAGGACTTCCCAGTGGGGATGATGGTAATTGCAATTTTGCTTTTTCATATGCTGATACAAAAGCCATTCTCCATTTGGAATACAATAAACAGTCCCATTGCCAGGGCGGCTTATAATCGTGACTGGATATAATGCCGGTCTTGCGACGCATGGTACAGCTACTTCTATCCTTTCTGCCGATTCCTTTCCTTCGCTTTTAGCCAGTTGATTCAATTCTCTTTGATAGATTTGATAAATTTCATCATAGAGAGGTGAAAGCTTTTGCCATTTCTCGTCTTCAGTCAAATTTGGGGTGTTGGTCACCGTAAGCATTTCAGATATTTTTGCTTCTACCTGCCTCAGGACTGGTTGCCAGAAACGTTTTGCGCGGGACGAATTTCTATACTTGCGGATGAGAGTGACTGTGAATTGTTCACGAATTGGGCCCTCAGGAATATCAGAGTTTCCGGCATTTGCGGAAGGCGAAACCATTCCGAGATGGTAGTAGAGACTTTCTTCTTCCCAGTCGAATTTAGGCGGTGAATTAACCTCATACAGCCCTATTTTAAGAGCGTATTCGGTCCATTGACGAAGATCCTCTTGAGTTATATCGCGAGCGGAAACCGTTTTTGGCGCAAGGATAAGAACAATAAGTAATACGCCGATAGAAAAATACTTTTTCATGAGAGTAGCCCCCAAAGATGAGTGGATTAAGTTCCACTTTTTTCCCATTTATATATACAATGATCTGCTTGTCAAGCAGGGGTGGCAGAAGCACTTAAATTAAGGGGAAGCCGTGATGGTTTCTGTTTCCCGCCTACTCGTAAAGACGCAAATGGAAGCAAGTAATTGAAAATGATGCGACGGGTGTAGATCTTTAGCCCAGTTTAGGTCTAACGCGGTTTCGAAGAGAGAGACGAGTTACGCCGCGTCAAAGTCACGCGGCGTCGAAGTCGTCGGTGAAGAGCGACTTGGCTTCTTTGCCGAGCCAGGTGAGCCAGGTTCGATACTTCGGGTTATGGACTTTTTGAAGGATCAACGGGCTGAACTTCGGGCGGACCGGGTGGTTGAGCAGTTTCATGCGGGCCTGCCGGGGCGTGCGTCCGCCTTTCTTGACGTTACACTTGCAGCAGGCGCAGACCATATTCTCCCAGGTGCTTTGGCCGCCATCGCGACGCGGGACGACATGGTCGAGGCTCAACTTGCTTAGGGGGAAACGGCGTCCGCAGTACTGACACCGGTACGCGTCGCGGGCGAAGATGGCTTGGCGGCTGGGATACAGGTTCTTGCGGGGCATCTGTTCGAAAGCCAACAGCCGAATGACGCGCGGGACCTGGATTTTGAAGTGGACGGCGTGGAGCCAGTCGTCGTGGGGATTTTGTTGATCGGCCCAGATTTCGCTCCGCTCGCGCCAGGAACGGAAATCGTAGTTGGCAAAGATGCCCTCTTCGTCATGGATCACTTCGGCATGGTCGCAGAACAAGAGCCGCATCGCGCGACGCACCCCGACCACGTGAACGACCATGTACAGCCGGTTCAAAACCAAGACACTCATGTCGAGTGCCAAAGAAGGCGTAGAATTTGCCACTGCCGTTGCCACGGAAGACTCCTCCCGGATCACTCGGCGCCGTAGCCCGTAGCCGTAACCACAGGAAGCGTGCGATCTGATTCGCTTCGGAAATTTTTCAAGAGCGAAAAAACGTGCACGCCTCCGGCAGCCGGGCCTTCCGGCCGCGAGTGCCCCGTCAATATCGGTTGATCGCAGTCTGACTTCCCCTCCAGTTGTAAATGCTCTTTTTGGTGCAAATGCGTCTTATGGGGAAGTGTACGTTCCGTATGCCTCGTCGGTAATTTTTACTTGAGTTCGTTGTCGGCCTTGACAGTAGATGCGGAAAAATGGATGCGGGAAAAATGGGACCCGATAGACCGCTCGCGAAGGACCGATCTCGTGGTGGGCGATTTTCCACATCCGTATGAATCCCATTTTAAACCATATCGGCAAATCTTGCCAAGCCGTTCTTATTCGTATTATTCCATTTTGTCTCAAGAAGCGGGAATAAACCGTGAAAAAAGCGGCCGTCGTGCTCTTGCCAATCACCGCGCAAAAGGGTTAGGATGAAAGTTGTCGTCAGGGCCCGGTGGGCGCTGGTGGCGCTCGCTTTATTTTAAAGTGGTTACGGCTACTGGAAGTGGTTTTTGGAAACCTTATCCCTTTTTCGCGTTTCAGTTTTCCCCCAGTTCTGGGGAGGACGTGTTTTGGATGGCTCTGTTCTCGGAGTGCCTACTCGTCGGGCGGCTTAATGGTCGGCTGATTTCGTTTCGGAAAAGCCAATAAAAAAGGTTTGACGTTCCGTGACGCGAGTGAACGGATTCTTTCTTAATTTTGAGGTTGGATCATGATTCGATACTATTGCGATATTTGTCACCGTCCGTTGGATCCAGACGAAGATCTTCGTTATGTCGTGAAGATGGAAGTCTATGCGGCGTTCGACCCTTCGCCCCAATACGATTCGTCGGACGAGGGGAACCACCTGCAAGATATCCAAGAGATTCTCGAAGAGCTCGAACAGGCCGACGGCGATGATATCGGCGAGGATGTCTACCGCGAGCTGAAGTTCGATCTCTGCCCCGAATGCCAAAAGCGGTTCGTGAAAAACCCGCTCGGCCGCACGGAAGGCAAGATGTTCCGTTTTAGCCAAAACTAATCGATTGCTTTGTCGGCAAGTTGCCCTCGATGGGGGACGTGTTTTGTTGCTCGTTCACCAACGTTTGGTCGAAAACGTCTGGTCGAAGCGGGTTCGAAAACGTTTGTTGGCGTTGTGGAATGGGCGTTGTGGAAAAAAGATCGCCTTTTTCAAGCAGTTCAGCCGCGCGTCAAAAAAACAGATGTTCTCTTTTGAAAAATCGACCACGAACCGGATTCAAGGACGATGGCCTCTTCGAAACGACGCGTTTATCGGCGACCACGTGGGTTGGCCATCTCGAAATCAATCGTCACGGTTCTTGTCCTGGCGATTTTGGCTCTCTTGCGGATTTGGACCGACGATCGGTCCGATTCCCCTTCTCCTGAATCGCTCTCTGAAGGGATCTATACGCTCCAGCGGGTTGTCGATGGCGATACGCTGTTGTTGGCCAACCGGGCGAAGATTCGTCTGATCGGGGCCGATACGCCCGAGACGGTCAAACGCAACCATCCGGTCGAGCCGTGGGGCCCGGAAGCGACGGCTTTTACCAAGGAATTTCTCGCCGCGGGGGAGGTCCGTTTGCAATTCGATCGCGAGCGGGTCGATAAATATGGGCGGTTTTTGGCTTACGTCTTGGTCGACGATCGGATGCTCAACGAGGAGTTGATCCGGGCCGGGTTGGCGCGGGCGAAGACCGGTTTTCCATATGCCGATTCGATGAAACGCCGCTTTCGCCAAGCTGAAAATGAGGCACGCAACGCCGGGCGGGGGATCTGGTCCGACGGAGCGGTCGGTCCCTAGCCACGGTCAGTTGAAATGTTTTTTTTGGGGGGATCTGCTTCCGTGAGCCGGATTTGGAAGACGGAAAACTCCCCCTACTTGAGTGGAGGGCGGCGGTTGGCGCACCCACCCCCCCTCGGTTGTCATGGTGACCTCAGGTGCTATAATTGGGGGTTTGCTAGGCGTTTGGGGAAAAATGGCAAACGCTCTCTGTCGTTCCGGCAAGGTGTCGTTCCGGCAGGGCGAACCGTTTCCCCCCTTTCTTGTTGGGAAAACGCCAGTTCTCAAAAGTCGTGTTGGGAGTCGGTCTCTTTTGATTTGACGTTTGGCCGAGGTTTGAAACCCCTGCCGAAACGCATTTCAGGAAAACCGTTCTCGTATGGTCCGAAATTTTTTAACTCTTATGGCTTGAAGGCATTTTTTGCCGGAAGGCAGAGGCGAAACGAATCGTGAGTACGAATGAACCGCTTAAAATCGCCGTGATTGGTGGAGATGGAACCGGCCCCGAAGTGGTGGCCGAAGGGCTCAAGGTCGTCAAGGCGGTAGCTGAACTGGAAAAGATTCAGATCGAGACCAAAGAGTTCGATTACGGCGGGGAGCGATACCTGGCCAAGGGCGAAATCATGCCCGAAAACGCCATCGAAATATTGGGCGAATTCGACGCTATTTTGCTTGGAGCGGTCGGCCATCCGGACGTCGCGCCCGGGATTCTCGAACATCAGATGCTTTTGAAGCTTCGCTTTGCCTTCGACCAGTATATCAACCTTCGCCCGGTAAAGCTTTTTCCCGGCGTCGAGACCCCGTTGGCGAACAAGACCCCGGACGATATCGACTTCACCGTCGTTCGCGAAAACACCGAAGACATGTATGTCGGTATTGGCGGATCGATGAAGAAGGGAACGCCCGATGAAGTGGCGACCCAAACGGCCATCTATACCCGTAAGGGTTGCGAGCGGTGCATCCGCTGGGCGTTCGAGTACACGCGGAAACGGAATAAGGGAAAACGACTGACGTTGGTCGCCAAAACGAACGTCTTGACGATCGGCCACGACCTGTGGTGGCGAACGTTCCAAGAGGTCGCCCAGGAATACCCGGATATCGAAACCGATTACAACCATGTCGACGCTTGCTGCATGTGGATGGTCAAGAACCCGGAATATTACGACGTGATCGTGACGACCAACATGTTCGGCGACATTATCACCGACTTGGCCGGAATCCTTCAAGGCGGCATGGGCGTGGCGGCCGGGGGAAATATCAACCCCGAGCCGGGCGGAACGAGTATGTATGAGCCGATGGGCGGCAGCGCGCCGAAGTACACCGGTCTGGGCGTGATCAACCCGATCGCGACCATCTCGGCCGGCGCGATGCTTCTGGAACAGGCCGGATACGAAAAGGCGGCCGACCGAATCACCAACGCGATTCAGGTCGTCACCGGCACGAAGATGAAAAGCCAAGCGGCCGGCAAAATGGGCTACTCGACCTCCGAGATCGGCGATCTGGTCGTCAAGAACCTGTAAAGCATTTTTTGCAGGTCAAATAGAGTTTGATTTTCAAGGGCAATCGTCGTTTGACGGCGGTTGCCCTGTTTTTTTTGCGCTGATGAGGGGGGCGAACGAGGTGAGGGAGTCGTTTTTTTGGAAAGAGAGGGCGTGAGTGAAATGATCGGGGAAAAATACCCCGCTATGGTGTAGTTTTTGACAAGAAAAGTCGGAATATTCGTAAAACCCCCCCTTTGGATTTGTTGACATGAAAGCAAAAACTGTCTAAAATCATGGCGTTAGTGCACTGGTGAAGAATTGTTTGCCGGAGAGGCATTTTGCCGAGTGGAGGGGGTGGGGCTCCTGGTTTATGAGGCTCTTCTTACTCGGACCGTCTGTTTGGTTCGAAACGGATCGTGGAACGTCGGGGAAGAGAAATCGTTAGGGCATGGGTTGCCTGCTTACGCGTAGATGTTTCCATTTTTGAGGAGGAGCTGAATGATGAAACGACTGTCCCTATTTCTTTTCTTGTTGGTGGCGGTGGGGCTCGTGGCCACACCTGCCTGGGCAATTGATTTGCCCCCCGGGTTTGAAAACCCGGCGAACAATCCGACCTATCAATGCTGGGAACCGATGCCTGTCGGCATGCCGGAAGAACCCCCGGAACCGCTTCCCTTCGATATCCCTTTTCCCCCGACCGTTTGGGATAATCCTTTTGGTCCACCGACTGTGACGTTTCGCCCAACACCGGAAACCGGAGACGGGGAATTTGTTTCGGAATGGACCAACGGTTGGACTGGCGAACCGATCCCGACTTGGCACTTTGACGGAGACTCGACCGAGATTGCCAACATCGAAATCTGGATCCCCAATAGCCCCGACCCGAATCCGGTGAAGTATCTCTCGATGTCGATCATCGCCGACAAGTCGGTCGGTGGCGCGGCCCATCCGAACCAGATCATTCCGGGACCTCCGGGAGGCAACGTTTCTAGCGTGCCCGGGGCGGCCCACTCGACCCAACTGAGTACCGGGCCGGGAACCGGCTCCGACGACGGGGGTGTCTGGTACCAGTACGATTCGATGTACATGATCGAGCCGAATCCCGAATGGGAATTGATCATCCTGCCGATCATCGGGTGCACGAACATTGCGAGTATCGAAATTGCGACCGTCTGCATCCCGGTCCCCGAACCGTCGACCGTCGTGCTCTTGAGCGTCCTCGGATTGGCTTTGGTCGGATTTTATCGAACGAAAAAATAGCGGCGGTTTTTGAAAGAAGATCGAGCGATTTTCCATTTCAGGTTGGGTGGCTTTTGTGGCCGCTCAACCTGTTTTTTTGTTGATGCTTTTCCTTTTACGCAAAGGCTTATTAGGAAAGGTCGTTTTTTCGTCGGGGCATCGAGAAGAGCCAGTAGACGGGCAGTCCGATCCCGGTCGCCGCGACCGAGCCCAACGCGATCCACGGCTTATAGTTGAACGCGCTATAAATCAAAAAGAGGCATATTCCGGCAAAAATCAGCGTGGTAATCGGATATCCGGTGACCCGATACGGTCGCGAAACCTCGGGTTGCCGAAAACGCAACACGATCAGCCCGATGCTGGTGGCGAAGTAAAACAGGTAGACGATCGCCGCCATGTAAAGAACCGTGTCGACAAACGAGCGAAGCGTAACGATCAGCAAGAGGGCGATTCCCCCTTGGACCAGAATGGACCGGACCGGTGTTCCGGTTTTGGCGTTCCATTTGCCCAAAAAGGCAAGCGGCCGATGATCGACTCCGGCGGCGTACGAAATACGCGAGCCGGTAAGGATCACCCCGTTGAGCGAACCGAGGACCGAAAGGCAAACGAGCAGACTGATAAGTGCCGCCCCGAATCCCGGGAAACGGTGGGCGACCACGTCGGTCGCGACCGCACCGGAAGAAGCCATTCCCACGTAGCCGAGAGAATAGAGAAACGCACCGTTGATCGCCAGGTAGAGCAGGGTGACAGTGCCCAGCCCCAGAAGGATCGCGCGAAGCAGATTCCGCTCGGGATGCTTGGCCTCGGCCGCGACGCAAACCATATCGGACCAGCCGCCGTAGGCGTAGAGGACCAGGATGACGGCCAAGTAAAACGGGAACGGTTCGAGCGTCTCGGGAGAAAGGCTCGCGGATTGCGTCGCGGGAAAAACAAAACCGACGACCACGACCATCAGCAGTCCGAGGGTTTTGATGATCGTCAGCAGATTTTGCGTCCACTTTCCTTCACGAACCCCTATGATATTAATCGCCATAAAGACAATCACGGCCAAGGCGGCGTAGGCTGATTGGACGGTGACAGGATCGGTTTCGTGCCACGGATTGAAAAATTTGCTGAAATAGGTTCCGAAGATGAACGCCAATGCCGCGATATCGCTTGGACGGATGACCACGGTTTGTCCCCATCCGAAAAGGAAACCGGCCCAGCGTCCGTAGGCTTCAGTCAGATAAACGTAATCGCCCCCTTCGCGTGGAAAAGTGGAGGACAATTCGGCGTAGCCCAACGCGCCGAAAAGACTGATGAGCCCGCCGAGTCCCCAGACGCCCAAGGTTCCCCACCAGGAACCGCTTCCTCGTGCGATGTCGGGTGCCATCTGATAGACCCCTGCGCCGACGATCACCCCGACGATCAGGCAGGTCGTGTCGAAAAGGGAAAGCGATCGAATCGGTTTTTCACGGGAAGGAGAAGCATGTTTCACGTCGAAACTCATATGGAAGAGAAGGTTCGGGCAAGGCCTTTTTAGATAATAGTTTTTTTCAAAAGGGTTCGTTTAGTTTCCAGATAGGACATGTAGGTTAAGTAGGCGATGCAGGCGGAATGCGAAAGTTGAGTTTACTGAATTTTTACGCCAGCCGAGCGGCCATTTCTTTCAAGGGTATTTTTGCTCGGTAAAAAAGGCGAACGCGGTCGAAATTGGTGTTCTCGGAGGTTTCCCCCTTTTATGGGTATGTGATTGATTTCGGGCTTTCGAAACTTCGATCTCAAGTGATCAAGGGACTTTGCCGATTATTCCGATAGCACTGAGAAAAAGCGTTTTGCGGAACGGTGCGCAAATTGGGGCTAAGGGGAATTTTCCTCGTTGGCTTTTGCAGGATTCATTGAAAAATCCAAATGGGACGAAGCCAGCGGCAAGCTGATCGACCATTTTCCTATTTTGAACCGAAAACCTCGTCAAGCATGATGGCAAGGGGGAACGTTTCGATGTCGTATCGTTCAAACAATTCGCGAGGGATTCCGGTCTGGACCGCCTTGGTAGCGATTTGGTCTATGGTGGTCGTTTGTCCGGCGATAGGGGCCCAGGAGCCAATCCTTAAACCGGTTCCCGAGTCGCAAAGCAACCTGAGCCAGGCCGAAGCGATTTGTCCCCAGGCGGTTGCTCCGGTTGCCTGTCAACCTCCTTGTCCGACCGGTTGCGACGATGAGTGTTGTCGAGCCAACGCACGGTTTTGGGGATATTACGTGAAGACTTGGCGTCGTTGGCCGTGTGAAGACCGGGTCGAAGAACGATTTTATCAGAGTATCAATCGAGAACTGATTGCGACTCCTCCGGGCGAAGAACCGGAGCCGATGCCGGAAGTAAAAATCGGGGTGCCTCGTAGCGGACCGCAAATCCAGGTCGACCAAGGAGGCGGAACCGGACCGGCCGCAATGCCCTATTCGCCTGAGCAAATGGGGATGCCCGTTCTGCCGACCATGCCTGCGGAATCCGAGATGCATTCGATACCGGGAATGCCTTCAATCGAGGCGCAGCCCAATCCGTCGGGTGCGTCCGAACCTCCTGCACAACAGGCGGTTCCGAAGCCGGAGCAAGGCAGTGCGTTGCCCGAAGAAGCCAACGGGACCGTTGCCGCCGATTTCGATCATTCGGGGTTGACCGAGCGGATTTTCCAAAAAGCGAGCTTGGAATCGAAGGAAGAAAAAGCGGTTTCTTTCGCCCCCTTGCCGCCGGACGCTCTTTCAAAGGGCCCACGTTTCTCGAAACAAGACAAGAGAGCTTCCGAAACGTTCGAGGTGAAAACCGCTCCTACGGAAACCGTGGCCCGTTCGGAAGCGACTAAAATAGGAACGGCCCCTTTGCCGCCGGAATTTCATATTCCTTCCGCTCCCGTACCGGAAACGGTATTAGACGCGAAGCAAGCGGAATCAATGAAAATGGTCGCAGCCGAGCCGGCTCCGATTTTGGAAGCGGCGCCTGCTACTAAAATTTTGGAGCAAGTTGCCGACGACACTGCTGAGGAACTGACTTCGGCGGCCGTGGTGGAAATCGAGTCGACTTCTTTGGCGGGCGAGGGACAATGGAAATCGAAACGGCATCAGGGCGGCTTGGCGACGGTTGCCGACTCGGCGGCGTCAATCTCGAAGGGCGAGCAAAAGGTCTCGTTCGAGCAGCCCGCCTTCGAAACGACCGGTTCGATTCAAGAAGAAGTTCAAACCGATTTGGCCACGGTTGAACCGGTTCCCAAGGGGCCGCTTGGTCTCGACGGCTATTGCCCGGTCGAGTTGGTGCTTCAAGAGTCGTGGGTCGAGGGCAGTGAGAAGCTTGCCGCGGCTTTCGAGGGACGCACCTACTATTTCTCCGGAAAGAAACAGCTTCAGGCCTTTCAAGCCAACCCGAGTCGGTTTGCACCTGCCGTGGCCGGAATGGATCTTGTCCTGGCTGCGGAAAAAGGAAAAGCGGCTTCCGGACACACTGAGACGTGTGTCATTTATCAGGAGCGGCTCTATATGTTCTCCAGCCAAGCGACGCTCGAACGGTTCAACCGTCAGCCGGGCGTTTATCTCCGTTGGCTGAAGCAGAACCAACGATAAGAAATCAAGAGAAGCAAAAAGCCGAAACCGCAAGTGGGGTTGGCAAGCGGGCAGGCATGGAAGAGGATTCGTCTCCGAGGGTTAGTGGTTTCACCTCGGGGACGATTTTTTTTGTTTTTCTTACTCTCGCTCGGCTTTTTCGTGTGCCTTGCTGAGATTCTGGGCCATCTGAATCACTTCGCGTCCGCCTTTGTAGCCGACCAAAAACAACAGGGAGCCGTACCAGGCGATCGAGCCGAAAATCATCGCGGTCCAGAACCAAATACAGATTTTCAAAAACATAATCGTTTATCCTTGTCTCGTTTTTTATACCTATTTCCGATTGCTCGCCTGCGCCTCGTCCGTCTGTTTACCCCTGAGGGAAACAGGCTTTTCACGCGTGTTAACTCGCGAACAAGTTGGAACGCGTCTTATCCGTCAATTCGTTTCGCGATCTCGCCCTTAAAGGCCATGCCGGAAACATGACCAAGCAATGTTCCGACAATCATCCCGCCAAAAGCCAAAACAAACGAGCCGAGCCCGGCGACCCAGGCGGGGATTTCACCCGGACGATAGTGGTTTAGCACGAGGAAGGCGATTGGACCGACCGCTCCCATGATGATCGCGGCGTAGGCGCCCCAACTGTTGGCCGTTTTCCAGTAGAGACCGCAAACCAACAGGGCCAACATGCTGGCTAGATAAATGTTCCCGGTTAACGAAAGGTACTCCCAAACGGAGATCCCTTCCAGATTGTAAAGCAAACCCCAAAAGACCAAGAAAATCCCGATCAGAATGACAATCGTTCGGACGATGAACAGCTTGGTTCGATTGGAAAAATCGCGTCCGATCATCGGCATGAGAATATCGTTGTAAATGACCGTGGCCCAGGTCAACATGTAACCGCTGTCGGTCGACATCTCGGCGGCCAACATGGCAGCGACGAGGATGCCGATGATGCCCGCCGGCAGCAGGTGGCCCAAATAGGTCGGCATGGCTTGAATTCCGCTCATGCCTTCCGGCAGCCCCCCTTGTCCCATGAAGAAGACAAACGCCGCGGCGCCCCAGAGTCCGGGTAGGCCGAATCGACCGACCCAATAGAAGGCGGTCCTTCTGTAGATCTTCTTGGCGGTTTTCGCGTCACGGGCAGCAAGTACCCGGGCGACGGTGGTTTGCCAGGTCGTCACGGTCGAGAGGCCGTGGATCGCTTGCCAGATGATCCAACCGATTCCGATTCCGCCGCCGATGGCAAACGGGTTGAACGGATCGACCATCGTTAAATTCTTACCCGCCTCGCCGGTCTCTTGGGTACGCTGAAAACCGGTCCAAAGCGAGTCGAGCAGGTTTTGCCAACCGATGTCCCAGACGACCAAAACCGAGGTGACAACGATCCCGGCTCCCATGACCAAAAACTGCAAATAGTCGGTCACCAAGACCGAGACCATTCCGCCCAAAACGGTGTAAAGCAGGACGATTCCCAGCAGGGCCAGCATGGTGATTTCCAAGGCGTCGACTTGAAAGAACCACAAGTCGAACTGTCGGAGTTCGTTCGGGTTGAATCCCATCACGCAGATGAGGAACTCGCCCCCGATTCGAAGGAAGACACCCATGTTCAACAGACCACCGAGGACCACGACCACCCCGGCAAGCCATCGGACGCGGGTGCCGAAGCGTTTTTCGAAAAGTTCGGGGATGGTGATGACGCCCGTCTTGCGAAGTGGTTCGATGACAAAGCCGGTCAGCCCGACAAAGAACATGGCAATCGCGGTCAAGACGCCCGGCATTGCTCCGACGAAACCGCTTTGAAAACCGTTTTGGGCCGTGTACATGACCGTCACGATGCCGACTTCGGTTGCGGCAAGCGAGGCGACACCCAGGTTCAGGTCCATTTCTCGTCCGGCGACGGCGAAATCTTCCACGCCGCGAACGTACCGTTTCATCCAGATACCGGCGGCAATGCATCCGACCAGGTAGACGACGACAATCGACCAATCGAGAGGGCTTAGCAACATGCGAGACGATCTTCCTTGTTTTCTCGAAGCCGCCTGTCCACTCCCTGTGGGCACAAGGGGGACAAGCGAGAGGCAGTGAGGTTATCTTGATAAAGATAAATATTACCAAAGTGTAACCGTCCGGCCGGGTTATTTCAAGATAGGGGGGAGGGGTGTCGAAAGAGGAGGGGGATTTGTGCCGTTTCCGTTGAATGAGAAAAAACGGGTATCAAGTGTCGTCGCCTGCTTGAAAACCCTTGCTGCTGAGCTCGACGGGATTTGGAGCCGACGGCTTGTGCGGAACTGGGGTTTTTAGAAAGAGAATGATGGAGAGGGCGGAGAGGGCAGATGAGGGGGGGAGGTTGTCAGTCGATCTGAAGCCGGACGGTCTGGCCGGCTACCACCAGGCGAGCATGAGGCCCGTGCGGTAGAGAAAGATGATCGTTCCGACGGCGGCAGAACCGAACGAGGCCAACAACACGGCGGCGCTTCCCATGTGCAGCGCGTCGCGGATATGCTCGTGGTATTCGTTGGTGACCGCTTTGGCGAGAATCTCGATTGCCGAGTTGACCATCTCGGTTGTCAGGACGCCGGCGATACAGAGGATCAGCAGGCACCACTCGATCCGGCTGACACCGAGAGCCAGTCCGGCGATGGCGACCAGGAACGCGATGAAGATGTGGACGAAGAAGCTGCTTTGGCCACGCATACCGATTTTGATTCCGCGAAACGCGTCACCAAATTTTGCGAACCAGGATCGATGTCGAAAATTGTTATACTCTTCAGGCATCCTTTACTCCAATCCGTAAGCCCCTGCGACCGGGATTCGGACCCCACCACCTTGGCCGAGTCGGGTTTTGGGAAGGAAACGAGGTTCGATCGACAGTACCGCTCCCACGTTACCACGGCTGGCGTCGACTGAAAAGCCTGCGCTGATCAAGAACGATTCGCCGATTCGCGTGATTGAAAGACGTTGGCCGATATTCCCGTCTTTGCCCAGATCGAATGAGGTACCGAACGACGAGACCCATTTCGGGCTCATCCGATAGTTGTACGACATGGCAAGAATCTGACTTTCGATCGGACCTTCCATGACTCGCAGGCCGATGTAGGCACTGCCACGCGGCGGTCGACTCAAGAAGCCGCCGACGGTAAAGATTTTTTGTCCTTCGTCAAAAGTGTCGAAAATTCCGTCGGAAACCAACGTCAGACGGTCGCCGACGTGCCAGCGGAAGTTGTAGTCCAACAGTCCGAACGAGCTGCCGAAATTGTCCCGATCGGCATCCGGGTACCAGACCGCGTTCGTGTCGAAAACGATCCAGTCGATGATCCGTCGGCTGCCGGGCATGCCGCGTTTGGTTTGCCAACGGTGTCGCATTCCCATTCGCATCGCCATCAAGTCGCCGGCCACTTCGGCCGTCGGCGAGGTGACCCATCCGGGCAGGCCGGTTCGAATGGCGTAGTAGCGTGGGTCGAATTTGGCCGGATACCGCGGCATGATCGGGTCGGTCGGCGTCCCGAAGGTCAAAAAGGCCATTCGACGCTCGAACGCTTCGATCGAATCGTCGTTGATCGGATCGTAGAGCGGCAGTTGATCGACATCCTGATTGGATTCGGCAATGGCAAACTCCCCGTCAAAGACGACCTTGTGAGCCAAGCCGTGGACGTTCAGCAACCGGCTCTCGACGGTCGGGTCGACGCGCCACATCGGCATACTGGCCCGAATGCCCGCTTGCCAGTAGATCCGCTGGAGGTCCTCGCCGTTTAAATCCCCGCCCCAGTGGGCCAATTGGGTCATGGCGTAAGGAACCACTTTGGTCGGCCCGAGCTGCAACGGCCAATCGATCTCGTTGGCCGTGACGAATCGCTCTCCCTTCGAGGTGATTTCCCACGGCAACGGATTGAAAACCGCCTGTTGGGCCGGGTCTTCCGGTTCACTGGCGATCCGATAACGGGCATAGGCGGCACTGGAGTGTTCGTACCACGTGAAGACGTCGTCGAACAACGATTGGCCGAGCCAGAAGTGGTCGAGACGCGGATACCACTCGGTTTGGGTGAAAAACCCGTTGAGTCGGGTGTCGGCGTTGATCGTCCAGCTTCGGTTGTCGATCCGTTGTTTGAGTTCCAGGCCGGTCGTCTGGTCCTTGAGTTCGTCCCACTCCCGTTCGTAATACTCTTCAAGGAAGTTCCGATCGCTGATCCAGCCAAATTCGGCCGACAATTGCAGATCGTAAGGCAGACGTTGGCGATGTTGCCAGAACCAGCGATAGCGGTAGCTTTTTGCCAAGGCCAGATTGCGTTGCCCGCGTCCGAGGTTGTCGTGGCCGTGGTCTTTGATTCCCCAAAAGTCAGCCAGTCCGGCCGATTGTCCCGGGAAATAGAAGAAGTCGTCGCGGTTGTAGGAAAACGACGTGCCGTGACCAAGCCCTCGCTCGCTGAGGTAGTCAAGGCTGATGTCCCACTCGGTTCCGACCGGTTCGTTGTCGATGCCGAACAGCTCGTACGCGTCCCACGTGGTCAGGATCTGGTTGCCGAAGACGTTGTCGTTCTTGAGGGTCAAACGGTCGATGTAGTACGATGGCTGGTCCAGGTTGGTTGAGACCCACGGCCAGTAAAAGACCGGAATGTCTTTGATGTACAAAAAGCCGTTTTCGCCGGTCAACCGCTGTTGATGGTCGACGACTTGGGTCCCTTTGATCGGATCGATGACCGGGGCGCCGGTGATCGGGTTGAAACGGGGATGTTGGTAATCTTCGTATTCGATCGCGCCGACCTCGAGCCGGTAGCCGGGCCGACCGAGCCGACTGGAGGTGAAATAGCCTTCTTCGGCAAAGAAATGGCTTTCGCCGTTTTGTTGGATCGCCTTGGCTCGCAAACGCAGCAGTCCTTCGTAATTCGGGACCGGCGTGAGCATTTCGGCGTCGAGGACCAGCCCGACCTGGTTGCGAATGTCGTAGTACATCCGGTTGGCGTAAATGACCCGTTCGCCTTGGCGGAAGACGATATTTCCTTCCAGGTACATTTCCAGCGGGATTTCGTCCGGCTGGGCGTTTTTTCCTTGAAGATCGAGAATACCCTCGGTCCAGAGAACCAAGCGGTCGGCCGAAACGTCGATCGAGCCGAAGCCGGGCAGCCCGTCGACGATCAGATTGATTCCGGCGGTGATGATCCCGATCGACTGGTTGGTGTTCGGGCTTCGCGACCATTTGACGTCGACCGGGGCGTTGCTCCGGGGGAAAACCCGGATACGTCGGTTGCCGATCGCCGGTTCGTTTGCCTCGGCGCTTGGTGTCGGGACGATGTCGAATTTCGTGTATTGAGTCCGGCGAATCGCGCTGGCGGCGCCCGGCTGACGTCGTTTCAATCCCCGATCGTAAACGGTTGGCTTGGTTTCCGGGGCGCCCGAAATGTCGGCGATGTTGAACCGAATTCCTCCGGTGCTTCGTCGGTGTTCGAACCAGGTTTGGTCCGAAATTCGAATGGGCTTTTGCCCCTTCTTCGTGAAGGTGACGTCCCCTTCGGCATAGACGACACACCGGCCGTTTTGTCGCGAGTCGCTCGTTGTGTCGACCCAGACGATCGCCTCACGCGCTTCGAGCCGGTCTTGCCCTTGCGTCATTTCGAATCCGTCGGTGATCCACCAGACTTCTTCGGTTCCCTGTTTCCATCGCTTGGCCGAGTCGGCCGAGAGGACGATCGGCGTCGATTCGCCCACCCGCGGCAAGCGGACTTGGGCCTGAAGGTTCGCGCCGGGCCAGATGGTCAAGAGCACGAGTATCCCGAAGAAAAATCGTCCGAACCGGGATTTCAGAGGGAGCGTTTTCCTTGGTGAAGACGTACGGCAAGCGGCCGCGCGTCGTGAACGACGCACGCCTAGCAAGGGCGTTCGAATTGCGAGCAGCGGTTCGTTTTTCAGTGTACCGGCATCCTTGCCAAACGGGAGCCTTCGACGACGTAATACACGGGGGACGCCTAACCGAAAGCCGGTTCCACCAGGTGGTCGATCCTTCGACTGGTGGGGCCCTGTTCATCTTGCAAAATCGTGGGCGAAAAGGTTCGCCCAATCCAAAACCTCTAACGGTGGAAGATTATAGGGCGAATTCAGGGGCAGATCAAGCCCGAAAAATAGTCCCTAAGAGGGGTTTTAGTTTCCCCCCTATTGGTCTCCCGGCGGCCAGTGTGACGCTCCACTTCTATGAAAACCGCTTTATTGCGTATTTCACCTAAGCGAAGCGGGTTCCTTGCAATCGATGGAAAAATTAAAACCCCTTCCGCCACAAGCACTTAGGTAAACATGGGATCTCTCCCGGTGGCCGGTCTGACGTCCTATTTTTATGAAAACCACTCTAGTCGACGTAGCAGAGGACCCGTTGTGTCAAGACGTCGGCGTCGAAACGAACCTTCTGGTTGGGAAACGCCTCGGCCGGGTCGATCAGATAGATTACATCGCTCCAACGTTCCGCATCGGGCATCAGCTCGGTCAGCCGGTTGGGGGCCTGCCGGAACCACTCGGTTTGCAGGGAGTTGTTTGCGCGATCCGGAAACAGGGCCATATAAAGAATGTCCATCTCGACCAGCTCGCTGAATAGATGCGTTCCAAGCGAGACGTCTGGGATCAGGTCGTCGCGCATGGCGACAATCTCGCAGAGAACCGTTGCGGTGTTGATATCGGAAAAGGCGATCGGGACACCCAGCGAAGGGGTCGTCGTGCCCCAGCGTCCTGGCCCCAATAAAAGCAGCTCTTGGTCTTCGTCAACCGGTTTGGCATGACAAATCTGACCGACCAAGCGGGCGATGGCGTAGCGCTGTTGCACGGCCAACTGTCCGTAAGCGTGCGGGTCGACGTAAAGGATTCGATCGACTTCCAAACTGCGGCTCGGTCCGATGACGGCCCCTTCGGCACGGAAAAGGATTTTTGCTTCGTCGACGTCCTCTCGGATCGCCACGTCGGTGACGCCCCCCTTGACCTGGAAAGGTCGGCATTGGACCAGATTGATTCGACACTGGTCGTTTTCGAAAAAGTTCGCCGTAAATTCGATGTCCACCGGATAATCGTAGGCCTTTTGCAACGTTTCCATTATCTCACGCATATCTTGGACGAAGGGCGTCTCCCCGAGAAGCTTGTCGAAGGTGAGGACCCAGGGCGTGACGTCGGAGAGGTTGGCTTCGCGGATTTGACGTTCGATCGTTTTGTCGACCGAGGCAAAAATCTCCAACGGCATGTCGTCCAAGTCGGGGCACTGGTCGACGACCTCGGCGAACCGTCGGGAAACGAAGTGGTTGGCATGCAGGTCGATCAGGTCGACTCGACGTTGGGCATATTGTCGCGAATGGCTCACTGCCCCTTCGGGCCGACGTTGCGGCGCGTTCAACGCGACAACGCGTGTGTAGTCGTCGTCGTTTCGGTCGACTGCCCGGGTTCCCATGCCGAAGACCAGACGAAGCATTCCGGCGTTGGGGTCGATCTGTTCGGACCAGACATACGGGTTGAATGACAGGCCGACACCGGCGATCTGCGGATAATAATAATCGCCGTAAAGCGAACCGGAAACCCGTTGTACCAGCAGAGCCATCTGTTCGTCCTGATCCAACAGCCCCCGTTGAGAACGATAAACGAGCGCTTTCTCGCTCATCGTGCTGGCGTAGATCGTTCGGACGGCAGCCAGGAAGTCGGCCAGACGTTCTTGCCGAGGACCCTGGTTGGCCAGAAAGACACTTTCGTATTTCCCCGCGAACGCGTTGCCAAAATTGTCTTCCAAAAGACTCGACGACCGGACGATGATTGGCGATTCGCCGAAGTAATCCAGCATTTGCATGAACTGGTCTTCGATCATTTTGGGGAACGAGCCGGTCAAAAAACGTTGGCGGGCGCTTTCGGCCCCTTCCAAAAAGTGGTTCGGGTCGCGTTGCTTTTGTCGCAGCCACCAGACGCCGTTGCGGACCAGAAACGTATAGAAAACGTCCGATCCGATATAAAACGAGTCGTGCGGTTCGAGCAGTTCTTTGAAACGCGGGGCATTTTGCTCCAGGATCGCGCGTGCCAGGAGCATGCCGACCGATTTTCCCCCGATAAGCCCTGTCCCGACCACACGCCGACCGATCTGAAGGATCGTTTCGAGATCGAAGTACTTTTCGGCCAACTGTAAAACCCGCGGATCGCGCGAAACGACCATCCGCAAGAGACGTTGGCGGAGCGATTCAATATCTTCTTCCGGGTGCGCTTCGGTTCCCTTTTCTTCAAAGGCCGTTTCGGCATCGAGAAAGCACCGGTTCCAGACGTCCAGCCGGTTGGCCGAATCGAGCTGACGCCATGAGTCGGCGTTGAGGATTTCGGTGACGGTCGCGCTTTGGGTCAGTGGTACGAACCAGTTGCCGCGCCAGGCGTGCAGCAAGCTCATTCGCGGGGAATACCGGTGTTGGACCTTGACCGGGAGGACGCACAACTCCTCGCCATGACGATAGACGTCCAGAAGCACTTGCGTGGTTTGGGAGATCGGGCCGGTGGCGTACGTCGAATGGTAATTGCGGATCAGGCCGAAATAGGCGATCGTTTCCAAATCGAAAAGGTACGGGCAAGTCAACATGAAGAAGTTGCCCAGCATCCGATCGCTGTACCAGTCGACGACCAGTTCGGAAAGGCAATCAAAAACATAGAAAATCCCCCGTCCGGCCGCTTCGAGTACCTGGTGGATTTCGCCGAGGAACGTTTCGAATCCTTGTTCCGGGTCGAGCGTGTGGATCGTGATTCCCGGTCCCGGTTCCACCAACGGCTCGTGGCTGGCGAAGCGGAAGTAGATGACCCGACCGCCCCCGGCAATCGCGTTTTGCACATACGGTTGGACGAATTTGGCGTAATCGTCGATCGACGAGACCTGCCAAACGATGTTGTCGCCGGGAATAAGCCCTTTGAGGACCCGATCGAGACCGGGCAGGCCGGTACTAAGGTGAGCGGAAATTTGGGGCATGGTTTTCCCTTATGGAGATCAATCCGGTAATGGGGCAAGTCTGCTATGGTTTAGCCCATGATCAAGGATACGCGTTTCAGGGGCATCTAATTCCCTCCTGAATTGCAGTGCAGCTTAATTAAGTCGAGAAGAGTATCAGTTATTCTTATTATTGTACCCATTTGTTGGATTTTTGCCATAGTTTTTTTGCACCGCGGGACGCCAGAAGGCCATTAAGGTGCTTTTTAAGCTCGGAAAAATTTTTTATTCAATTGATTTCGTATGAACAACTGATATAATCATAAGCAAATCTGGACTTGATGGTCGTTTTGGTCGCAGAGTCCAACGACACTCCTCTTTAACGGAGCCGGTTCGGTTTGCGTCTGTTTTCGAGTCGTTGGTGGAGCAAAAAAGAACGCAACTTGGGGAGATTCGACTTATGGGGCATGGGAAATTCTTCTTGGCGACACTGGTCGCTTTCGGTTTGCTTGGAGGTTCGGTCGCCGACGCGGCGTTGACCGTTGGTTTCGATCAAGACACCTACGTGACGCAGCCGACACAATCTTTTCAAGTTCAGGTCCATCTCGATGCGGACTGGTCCTCTCCCGCGACGCCAGCCCTTGGGCCCGGGCTCTTCTCGATGGGGCTTCGAATCTGTATGGACGAGGATTATTTCGGCATTGACGGTCCCGAGTCGATCGTCTTGCCTGCCGAATTGGACGGCGACGGTCTGGGTGGGCCGGCCGTTCGAACAATCTATATGACTACTTTCGGTTTTGGCACGGCCGGGGCGGTCGATTTGATGGCGACGGAAGGATACACCGATTCCCTCTTGGCGACTTTCACGTTGGAGACCTGTTGCCGTCCCGGGGACTACACCATTTCTTTAAATCCTTACTATTGCGCCCCGCAGGCGAATTTTCTCGATTTCGAGGGGAATGTTCTCGATTCGCAGATCACCTTCGGCACGGCCACGGTCCATGTGGTTCCCGAGCCGTCGACGGTTCTGCTCTTGTTGATCGCCACGGTTTCACTCGCGGCGTGTCGCTTCCGACGACGAAAGCGTCCGGTCGTCTAAATCTTTTTCCACGCGTTAGAAACTCGCGTGGTTTGCTGCTGCGCGGAAGGAATTCTCGTTATCATCTCACACAAATTATTACGTATCGAGTGGCGGTAATCCTAGAGCCGGTTTCAAAACCCTTTTTCGCTTCACTATTACTCGGCCGTGGGAGGCCCCGGTAGGCGGTTTTGAAATGGCCTCTAAGAATTTTGCTTCGAAGAATCGCGAGATGGCAGAAAAGGATTACCGGCGAAAGTAAAAAAACATCAACTATACCTAACGAGGAGGTTAGATAGGGGCCATGTTGTTTTCTTGGAATAAAAAACGCGTTGGTTTTGCAGAAAAAAATTCTTTACCAGGCCGAGCCCTTTCCGGCCGACGTCATACGCTTCGTTTGGAGCCGCTGGAAGATCGGCGGATGTTGACCACCTTCTTGGTTGATTCGTTGGACGACGTGGTCGCCGAGGATGGCGTGATCACTCTGCGCGAAGCGATCGAAGCGGCCAATACCAACGCGGCCATTGGCGACGCAGTGGCTGGAAGCGATACCGAAACCGATCAAATCACCTTCAAAGCGGACCTCTTCGTCGGTGGACCTGCCACGATCGGCCTGACGAACACGCCAGCCGAAGTCGCTCAAGAAGCCGGCGACTTGCCTCCGCTGTTGTCTTGTGGTGTGCCGATTCCATCAGATTCGCCGAATCAATTAAATATCCGGGATGATTTGGTCATTGAAGGACCAGGGGCCGATCTGTTGTCGATCGATGGGCTTGGTCAGAGCCGAGTGTTCATGATTGAATTTAGAGGCGAGGTGACGATTTCCGGCGTGACAATAACCGGCGGAAACGCTGATTATGGAGGGGGAGTCTGTAGCTATTTTGCAAAAATTGCTATCCAGGATTCTGTTATCTCAGAAAATACTGCTGATTATAAAGGGGGTGGGGTTTGTGTGCGTTATGGCGAGGTGTCAGTTACGGATTGCACCTTCGACGCGAATGTCGCCCAAGAATTCGGCGGAGGGATTTATAATGAAGGCACTCTGACTGTTACCGATTCGACTTTTACCGATAACCGGGTAGAAGAGTATGATGGTGGTGGTATCAGCAATAAGCATTGCGGTCAGTTGACCGTCACCAATTCGACCTTTGCGGATAACTACGCTTACTATGGCGGCGGTGGGATTCACAACTGGGCAACAGCAACCGTTTCCGACTCGACCTTTACCGGAAATTGGACGGTAAAACACGGCGGGGCGATCGGTAATCCGGGGACGCTTGCGCTTTCGGGGGTGACCGTCACGGGGAATTGGGTTGAGAATGGTCCTCTTTCTTGGGGCGGCGGAGGGATTTCTAACGAACACGTGATAACGATCACCAATTCGACGATTTCGGATAATGAGGCGGGGATAGGTGGCGGGATCAAGAATCTGCGAGGCGGCTTGATCGTTTCAAACTCGTCGATCTGTAATAATACGGCAGAAACCGAGGGGGGTGGGATCTGGACGGAAGATCCAATAACCGTCGCGAATTCGACCATCGCGGGCAATCGTGCCGGCAGTGATGGTGGGGGGATCGCGGTCATTTCCGACTGCGGTTATCCGTTCCGAGTCGACGTTATCAATTCGACGATTGTCGACAACCTTGCGCAAGGGCAGGGGGGCGGAATCTATTCGGGGAATTACTCGACGTCGTTGGTCAACTCGGTGGTTGCGCAAAACACGGCATCGGCCGATGCTGATGTGTATGGGACCTTAAGAGCCACGAGTCGAAATTATTTTGTTGGAGCCAGTGATGGCAACCCGATGCTGACGGCAATCACCGATGACAACGGGGCCATTCGCTACTATCTTCCTCAGTCGGGGAGTCCCTTGATCGATGCGGGATTTCCCTACGCTACGGCTAAAGCCGGTTTGACGACCGACCAGCGGGGAAATTCTCGCTTCGTTCCCAATGGGGCAACGGTCGATATTGGTTCGGTCGAATTCCAGGCGACGCCGGAACTTTCCGTCGCGCCGACGCCGAATATCGAGATCATCGAAGGCCAGACAGTCACGGTCGATATTTGTTTGACCGCCGACCCGGGCACAGCGGTTGACGTCGAAGTTTTAAAACAGTCGGGCTCCAGTGAGTTGGTGATCCAAGGTGTAAGCGCCCAAGTGGTCGCGCCAACGATTGTTATTTACGATGTCATCGGTGCGACGACCTATACCTACGACGCCCCAACCAAAACTTATACCATTGCCTGGGACTTTTGCAATTCGGAATTGGATGCTGACACTATCATTTGCGGGTTGAATGGCGCTGCCGGTGGGGAATATCAATTTGCGGTCACGGGATGTGGGGCTACCAATACCATTGAATGTGGCAGTCAGGTGTTCCTCGGTACCGTGACGGGGCCAGGGACAGGAATCGTTGACGGTACCGTCTTGTTTGGAGGTATGGTTGATCTCATTTGGGATTATGAAGAAAGTTATTCGGCCAATTTCGCGACGCTTTCGTTCGATTCGACCAACTGGAACGTTCCGCAAACGGTCACGTTTTCACTAGCCGACGATGCGGATCGGGAAAACGACGATGCGGCCGTCTTTTCGGTTTCCGCCGCCGGGATGGAAACGGTAAATCTTTTCATGACGGGGATCGACGATTGTCGGACCTATGTGGTCGATAGTCTGGCCGATGTCGTGGCGGCCGACGGGGTGTTGACCCTCCGCGAAGCGATCGAAGCGGCCAGTACGAACACGGCCGTGGGCGACGCAGTGGCCGGGAGCGACTCGGAAGACGATCTGATCGTCTTCGATCCGGCGCTGTTTGCCGACGGACCTGGCGTGATCAGTCTGACCAACGATCCCATCGACGCCGCCCAAGACGCCGAAGACTTGCCGCCGTTGTTGGCCTGTGGTTTGCCGAACCAATTGACGCTCGCCGATGATTTGGTCATCGAAGGCCCCGGTGCCGATTTGTTGTCGATCGACGGGCTGGGGCAGAGCCAAGTTTTCTTGGTGAACGAAAATGCCGAGGTGACGATCAGTGGCGTTACCGTTACAGGCGGGCATGAAGAATGGGGCGGTGGTATAAGGAATCACGGTACTTTGACGTTGGACAACGTGGTTCTCTCGGGTAACGATGCCAGTAAAGGTGGCGCGATTGCGAATATGCCTGGGGCCATTCTCACTATTACCGAATCATTCTTGTGTGATAATTCGGCCAACGACTATGGTGCCGCGATCTGGGGATACGGCGTCAATAGTATTTCAATCAGCGATTCGAGTTTTCTTCGCAATTCGGCTTGGCGTTACGGTGGGGCGATCAAGAGTGAAGGACAGCTCGACATTGTTGATTCGACTTTTGTGGAGAACTCGGCTGGTACCGGGGGGGCCATCTATGTTTACCAAGGGGTTGTGTCGATCTTGAATTCGACTTTTTTGTCAAACGATGCCTACAGTGGTGGTGGAATCCATAATTACAATGGAACGATCACCGCTTCCAATCTCTTGTTTTCAGGGAACTCGGCCGAAAAACGGGGCGGGGCTATTGAAAATATGCGGGGGGATCTCACGATCGTGGGCGGGAGTTTGGTCGACAATGACGCAACCAATGGGGGCGGGATTGTCAACGCTACCGAAGGTTCGCTTACCTTGTTCAATACGGTCGTTGCAAACAATACGGCAAACACCGATTCGGACATTAACGGGGTTTGTGAGGCTGCGAGCACCAATAACTTTATCGGCACCGAAGACGGTGACCCGATGTTGACGGCGATTGCCGACGAAAACGGTTTGGTGCGGTTTTATCTTCCACAACTGGGTAGTCCTCTTGTTGATACGGGTAACGACGCGGCGGCGGCCGGGATGGTAGTCGATCAGCGAGGGAATCCCCGTTTTGTCGGCACGGTAGATATCGGCTCGGTCGAATTGCAAGCGAGGCCCGAGCTGTCTGTCACGTCGACGCCCTATATCGAGGTGGAGGAAGGAGGGTCGTTCACGATCGAGGTCTGTCTGACGGCCGATCCGCGTGATTGGGTTGTGGTCGATATCTGGAAGTTGGCCGATTCCAGTCCGGATATTTCGATCGACACTTGGACATTGGGATTCGACTCGAACAACTGGAATGTCCCGCAAAGCGTCACTTTTTCCGTTGCTGAAGATGTGGAAATGGTAAGAGAACACGCGATGTTCTCGCTGGATCTTTATGAATCGGAAATCGTTCATCTGTTTGTTTCAAGTATCAATAACGACAATCAAGTTTATGTCGTCGACAGCTTGGCTGATACGGTTGCCGGGGATGGTCAGCTCACGCTGAGAGAGGCTCTCGAGGCGGTCAATACCAGCTCAGCCGTGGGCGACGCGCCGGCGGGAAGTGAGGATACAACAGATTTAATTCGATTTAGTCCAGATTTGTTTGGGACCGGGCCTGCCGTGATTACCTTAGACGGTAGCAACTTGACCATAGTTAGCGACGTCGTCATTGAAGGGCCCGGCGCGGATTGGCTCACGATTGATGCCGGAGGGGACAGTCGTGTTTTTTACGTGGCTCCGGAAGCTGACGCTTTTTTGAGCGGATTGGGAATTACCGGCGGTGTAGCAAATGATGGAGGGGGGATTTCTAACGGGGGGTATTTGAATCTGTCCGATGTGGGAATCTTCGGGAATAGGGCATTCGATGGAGGGGGGGGAGTTTACAATTTTGGAACCTTGTCGGTGATTGATTCCACGATTGATGGGAACTTGGCGGAATATGGAGGTGGAGTCTATCATCGATCCAATGGGCTTTTGACATTGGTTAACTCGGCCGTTGAGAAAAACACGGCTTCTTCTAGTGGTGGGGGACTTTTTAGTTATTACGGAACAGCCGAAATTCAAAGTTCCCTTTTTTCGGGAAACATCGCCAAGTATAGCAATGGCGGTGGAATAAGAAATCATTTAGGGACGCTTGCTATTGCGAATTCAACCATTGCTGGTAATTCTGCTTCCTATTATGCCGGGATAGAGAATAATGGCACATTGAGCGTGGCGAATTCAACTATTTCCCATAATGTCGCGGAGCACGAAGGGGGCGGTCTTAATAATCGAGGGGATAATACTTCCACGCTCATCAATACGGTCATTGCCGGAAATTCGGCTTCCGGCTTCGTCGATCTCAATGGTGGCTTGACTGCCGAGAGTTCGCATAATTTTATCGGCACTGAAGATGGTGACCCGATGCTGACGGCGATCGCCGATGACGAGGGAGTGATCCGTTATTATATTCCACAGTTGGGGAGTCCTCTGATCGATGCGGGGGATGACGCACAGGCGGTGGCGGCCGGTTTGACGGTTGACGTCCGCGGAAAAGAGCGTTTTGTCGGGACGGTCGACATCGGTGCGGTCGAATTTCAAGGGACTCCTGAGTTGGCGGTAAGTCCGAGTCCTTTTGTTGAGGTTATCGAAGGACAAACAGGCTCGTTCCTGGTCTGTCTTACGGCCGATCCGATGGGGACGGTGGAGGTGAGTGTGGAAAAGCTCGCCGGAGGCAGTGACGTGACTTCGGTGGATCAATCCGCGTTGACCTTTGACTCCGGTAATTGGAATGTGCCTCAGTCGGTTTCGGTTCTGGCTGATAACGACAGTAACCTCTGCGAAGATAGCGATATCTATGCGTTGTCCTGCACGGGGATGGATACGGTTCATCTTACGGTCACTTCGATCGACACGATGATTCGAACCTATTTGGTCAACAGCCTTGAGGATACGGTTGCGTTGGATGGTCAGCTCACGCTGAGAGAGGCTCTCGAGGCGGTCAATACGGGGGCAGCCGTGGGCGACGCGCTGGCGGGAAGTGAGATTGCGGAACATGTAATCACCTTTGCCCCTTCGTTGTTTGAGGCTGGGTCAGAAGCCATCACCTTGAAGGGCAATTCATTGGAGATTGGCGGTGACGTTTTCATTGAAGGGCCGGGGGCGGAGCTACTTACGATTGATGCGGCTTCGGGGAGCTGGGTTTTTTATATCACTCCTGAAGGGAGTGGCGTGATTGATGGGCTTACTATTACCGGTGGCTTGGGGGATCGAGGTGGGGGAATTCATAACGACGGGACGCTGACGGTGACTCGCTCAACGATTACGGGTAATACAGCACAGCGTTACGGCGGTGGGTTTTATAACGACGGTTCGATAACCATTCGCGATTCGCTCATTTGTGAAAATCATGCGTTTCGAAATGGAGGGGCGTTGGACAACCATTGCGCTACGGTGGTGATCGAGGATTGTGTTATTGCCAATAATAGGGCCAATTTGGATAGCGGTGCGATACATAACTTTGACGGCAACGTGACCATTGATTCTTCCGTTCTGAAGGGGAACACGGCTGGAGACGATGGTGGCGCCATCTCGAACTATTTTGTCGGCACCTTGTCGATTATCAATTCAACCGTATCTGGTAATTCTGCCCAGGATTTCGGGGGAGCGTTTTATAATGAAAGCACCTTGAATGTAACCAACTGTTCCATTCTAGATAATGTGGTGAACAGGACTGGCGGTGGTATTTTCAATAGTCGTCAGAATATCTCGACGGTGGTGAATACAGTCGTAGCCGATAATACCGCGCCGGTTGATGCGGATCTCAATGGTGGATTGACCGCCGAGAGTTCACATAACTTCATTGGCACCGAAGACGGCGACCCGATGCTTATGGAGGTTGCCGATGGTGATGGTTTGGTTCAATATTATATTCCGCTCACAGGTAGTCCTCTGATCGATGCGGGGGATAATGCGTTGGCCATCGGCGCCGGTGGGAATCCGCTTTTGACGGACCAGGTGGGTAACCTTCGGGTTCAAAACGGAACGGTCGATATCGGGGCTTATGAATCTGTTAATGCCGCTCCGGCGGTGGTTCAGGTCAAGGTCGATGACGGAACGCAGCGTTCGTGTGTGCGGGGTTTGACGGTTCAGTTTAGTGAGGCGATTGAGAACCTTTCGATCGAGTCGCTACGATTGACGAATCTTACAACCGGTGAAACGATATCGATCAATGCAATGGCTTTGCCGGCTACTACTAGCCCGAGTTTCTATCATTGGACGTTCCCCGGTTTTCCCGGAGGCCGGTTGCCGGACGGGAATTATCTTGCGGAGATTCCCGCCGAAGGGGTGGTCGATGCGGATGGGGCGGCGATGGCGGAGGATTACTCGTTCGAATTCCATTCCTTTTTCGGCGACAGCGATGGCGACCGGGATGTCGATATCGCCGATCTGTTCCGGTTTAGGAAGACCTATCAAAAGACCGCGTTGGACGAAGGTTTTGACGGGCGGTTCGATTCCGATTCGGACGGGGATGTCGATTTGGCCGATTTTTTTGCCTTCCGGCAGAATTATAAGGAGACGCTTCCGGCGCCGGTGGCAATAGAGGGAGGGATCGAGGGGTGGTCGCTTCCGGTTTCGATTCCGATCTTCATGAACTCCTCTTTCGCGACGATTCCCGAGAGAACTTATGGGCCGATTCAACGCTCCGGAATGAAGATCGGTGAGCCGGTTTCGTTGAAGCCGGTCGATTTCCATGCGTTTTCGTCGACCCCCGCCGTGGCCCCGTCGCTGGCCGAGGAGCCGTTGGCGAAAGCGTCGATTGACGAGGGACTGCTGACCACGTTGGCGATCGACTTGCAGCAGTCGCGGTCGACTTCAAAGAAAAACGAGGAGGAAGCGTCAGAGGATAGTCCGTTTGCGTTGGTGTATCAATGGTTGGACTGATTCGCCGCCAAAACTAAAGAGAAAACCAAAAGTGAAAACTCTTTGAATTTTTAAAAATTGAGAGAGAATATCGCCGAGATCCGCGTCTATTTTGCCGCGGGTCTCGGTTTTTTTTGCGGTTTGATTCGACGCTTGAAAGACGTCTCTCTAAGAAACGGTCAACTCTTTGCTTTTGGTGGCGAGCAGTACGGACGGTTCCAGAAAACCGTAGGCGGCAGCCAGAAATCTGATCGGGTGGAAGGTCGGTTTCGCGGTCCCCTGTTCCATCTGGATCTTGCACGCGCTGCATTCGGTGGCCCCCGCTTGAATCGACGGGTCTCGCATGGCGCCCATCAAATGGCGTCCGATTCGCAGACTGGTTCGATAGGTGCGGTGTTTGATACCGAAGGTGCCCGCCATTCCGCAACAGCCCGCTTCGATCGACTGGACCGAAAGGCCGGGGATCAGACGCAACAGTTCCAGGCCCGGAGTACCGACCTCCAACGCTTTGATACGACAGGGAGTATGGTACGCGATCGTAGCCTCGATCGGGTGGAAATCGAGTTTCAGTCTCTTCTGTGAGTGAAGTTCCCAGAGAAAGGTCGACGCTTCGCATGTGTTTTCGGCGATCTGACGGGTTTCGTTGTCGTCGAAGAGATAACCGTATTCACGAATTAACGTCAAGGCGGCTGCCGGTTCGGTGGCCACGATCCGATAGCCTCGCCGAATTGCTTCGCCCAAGAGACGGAGGTTGCGTCTGGCTATTTTGGCGGCGGTATCGAGCGCTCCGGAGGCGATGGCGGTCGATCCGGCTTGCAATTGTCGGGGTGGGACAAAGACGCTGATTCCATTGTGGCGCAGGATGTTGACGAACGCTTCGCCCAATTCGGGAGCGTGACGATTCACATACGTATCGACGAAAAAAGCGACTTTCACGCCATCGTGATTTTTCGGGCGCGTTAACCGTTTCCCCATGGCGCGTCGAAGAAAGTTTCGGCGATAGACCTTCGGCAATTTACGACCCTGAGCGATTCCGAGTGTTTTTTCGAGGAACCAACGGAAACGACGATTTCTCAGTGCCAGGTTGGTCAATCGGGGGAAGCGACTGATCCAGAATCCGACGATATCGATCCGGTTCATGATCGAGTCGCTCAGCGGAAGCCCTTTCGCCGTGACGTAAGCCCCTTTGGCTTCCGCCATCAAGCGGGGAATATCGCAGCTGGTTGTGCATTCCAGATCGCATATATGGCAATGAAAACAAAGGTCGGCGAACTCTTTGAATTCGTCGCTGGTCAACTGCTTTAAATCCAATTGTTCGGTGAGCAGCGAGCGCAGTAAATTGGCTTTTGCGCGTGGCGAAGCTTCTTCGATGGGAGTGCTTCGAAATCGCGGGCAGATTCGTCCGAGCGGGTCTTGATTTCGACAGTCGCCGCACCCGGTGCACTGGCCGGCCGTGTGGCGGATCCGGTCCGGGTCCCAATTCAATTGCAACTCGAGGATGTTCCGCATCGCGGGACGAGTTTTTCTGGGGTGCACCTTGGACGGGAGCGATTCCGGGGTAGGGGCCGAGCCGTTGGTTTCCGACGTGGGGGCGGTCTCGACAGAAGACGCGCGGAAGGGAACGGTTGACCGGACGTTTTTTGTCAAACTCGAAGGGTCGTTCGAGCCGACAATTTTTCTCGGATTCAAGAGTCCCCCCGGATCGAAGACCTGTTTGATCGCTTCGAAAAGCGGATACAGGTTTTCTTCCTGCTTTTGGGTAAACGGGCTACGACTGAAGCCCATGCCCCGTTCGCCGCCGAGGGTGCCGCCGTATCGGAAGAGGGTTTCGTAGAGCGATTCGGCGAGGTGGCCCATCTTTTCAATTTGATCCGGGTTGGCCAAATCGAAAAAAGGATGGTAATGCAACTGACCCTGAAGCGGATGACACGAGAGGGCCGCGTTGACTTGGTGTTCCTTAAAGACGTTTTGGCAGGCGACCAAAAATTCAGGCAACACCGAGGGGGCGACGGCCATGTCCTCGACGATCGAGACCGGGCGGCTGGCCCCTTCGAGTTGTCGCAAAGGGGGCAGAAGTCGCGAGGTGAGTTGCCGGTATAGGTCGATATCTTCCGGCCGACGCATATCCCGAACCCCGAAGGCAAGTCGCCTTTGGTGTCGAATTGTCTCGATCGATCGGTTCAACCGTTCTTGGACGTCGTCGGTGGTTTCCCCGCACTCCTCGACCATGAGGACCGCCTCTGTTTGCATCGGGATCAATTGGTCCCAATGCGAATCGGTGTCGCGTGCCAAGCTCAAGAATCGTCGATCCAAGAGGTCGCAGGCGGCCGGTTGGGAGAAGGACCGGGAATCGCCCAAGGCCAATGCCGCGTGGGTCGCCTTTTCGAGCGAATCGAACAAAAACAAGACCATGCCGTGATGAGGGGGAATCTCGCAGGTCGAAAGTCGTGCCTCGGTGATCAGGGCGAGGGTGCCTTCCGACCCGACGACCAACCGGGCCAGGTCGAAGAAGTTGGGGCCAAGAATTCCGTCGAGGTGGTAGCCGCCCCGCAAGAGCGAGCTGCTTTCGCGGGCGCGCTGCGTGATTCGTTCTTGATAGGGAGAGAAAAGTTCGACCAGTCGATCGATCAGTTCTCGTTTCCGCGGGTTGGTATCGGTGCTTTTTCCCTCGACCAACGGTTCACGCCCCGCACTGATCACATGACCGTCGGCCAGGACCAGCCCGAGTTGTTGCACATGTTCGCCGGTTCGACCGTAGCGGGGCCAGTGGCTTCCGGACGCGTCGACAGCGATCATGCCGGCGATGGTCGTTGTTCGGGTATTGGCCGGGTCGGGGCCGAATTGACGATCTTTGCGAGCCAGATAAGCATTGAGCCGTTCCAGCACGACGCCCGCTTGGACCTTGACCGAGTGGGAATCGCTTTCGAGAACCCGGTGGAAATAACGGGAGAAATCGACCACCAGTCCCGGGCCGAGCGCCCCTCCGGCGGTCGAGGTTCCCGCGCCTCGGGCGTGCAGCGGAATTCCCTTTGAGGCGGCGTAACGGACCACGGCGACTACGTCGCGGACGCCGCGCGGCCGAATGACACCAAGTGGGCGGATTTCGTAGACGCTTGCGTCGGAGGCGAAAATCTGACGGACCACGGGATCGACTCGAACTTCCCCGTCCAAGAGACCGCGAAGGTCGTCTTGAATCCGGTGGGGATGATAGTCAAACGATTCCATCGCACGCGTCCATTTTGGGAAAAATTTTTATTCGGGTTGGCGGGCCCCATGCCGCGTTGGGGACCACCCTTTTACGATTGAGGATCCGGCTTCAAAAAACGACCTTTTCTCGGTCTGTCTACTTTGAACCGAAACCCTCGAACGTTTCGATTCAGTCTCGACTTCCGCCGGCAAATTGCATGAGGTAGTAAAGCAACGTCAGGACCGCTTGTAACGTGGCGGCGACGTAGGTCAACGCGGCGGCGCTGAGGACGCGTCGGACGTGGACCATTTGATCGGGATTGACGATGCTCAGTCCGGCCAACTGGGCCTTGGCTCGGCTGCTGGCGTTGAACTCGACTGGCAGGTTGACGACCTGGAAAAAGACGACGCATGCGAACAGGGCGATCCCGATATAAAGAAGTGCCGGGATATTAAAAATCGCTCCGAGGATCAAGATCCAGATTCCGGCATTGCTTCCGAATCCGGCCATAGGAACCGCCGCGTTTCGGATCATCAGCGGGGCGTAATTCTTGGCGTCTTGGATTGCGTGTCCCGCTTCGTGGGCCGCGATGCCGACGGAGGCCAACGTCCGGTTTTGATAGACGTCCGGGCTCAGTCGCAGCACCTTGGCACGCGGGTCGTAATGGTCGCTCAAATGGCCGGGGATTTGCTCGATCGCCACGTTCGTCAGACCGGCCGAGTCGAGGATATGGCGGGCCGCCGCCGCGCCGCTTAACGGGGCCGGTTGCTTTTGCGCGGCCGCGTAGCTCGAACGGACCTTGATCTGGGCCCAAATGCCGAGGATCACGGCCGGGGCGATGAAAAGAAAAAATTTGGGGTCGAAAAATAACATGGATCTTCTCTGAGTTTCTTTCCCAAAGGCCCTTTGCATGAACGAGGCCGTTTTGGAGGGGAACGGTTTATAAAATGTCTCTATTCCACTTTCCAGACTTTCGTGAGAAAAGCCCGGGGCTAAAGTGGAGTTTTTTGTACTCTAGTTAATCTTATTCGGCCGGACAAGTCGCAGAGCAAACCCCTTTGCCCCAGAATCGGGCCCGCTGAAAAGAAAGGCCGACTTCCGTTCCCAAACGAGGGGGTGGTAGTTCGACCCTGTTAAGAATTTTCGGCAAATATACCGCTTAAACGTTGCTAAATCACTTATTGGTAACCTCGGTAAACCGAAAGTTCACTCCATCACGGAATGAAAAAGTGACCCTTTATTCGTAAAAACAGGGGTGTCAATAAGACAAGGGTTGTCAATTTCTCATTCTCGTAAGCTACCTCGTTTTCAGAGGTGGCCTATTCTGACTTGCCGAGCGAATCGGACACCTCTTGGCAAATATCACGCATCTCGTCGACCGAAACGTCCGCCAATGGTTTTCCCTTGCGATCGGCGTGTTCGTTGATCTTGATGGCCGACTCTTTCATGATCGCGTGCGTCTGCTCGGATCCCCCCACCATGGCGAAGTTTTTCCCGCGAGTCACCCGGGTTTGTCCATCGTCGGCGTCAAATCCGATGCCCAACATCGCCGCGTCCGGTTTTTGCGAATCTCTCGATGCTTTCACGCTTCCTGTTCCTTACAATCAACTCCCTTGGCCTCAAAGGGAAATTTTATTTTCGGTGAAAAAACTGCCTTAGCGTATCTTCCGCCGCCTTTTGACTATCGACCGTTTTCGGTTTTTGAATCGGGTGAATTCGATGGGTTTGGGTTTCGGCCTCAGGTTGTTGTTTTTTGGCTTTTTGCTGGGGCTCTTGTGAAGTTTTTTTCGACTCGGGGGGCTGGTACTGACGGTTTTCCACCAGGTTGGTCGAGTCGTTGGCTGCAACAGCCGTTTCGTTGACGGCCTGCTCAACGTCATCTTCCCCGAGCCAATCGGAAATATCGAGGTCCTCTTCTTCCGGAGGAGACGAGGCACCGACCGGGGATTTTACGGGTGAGGCAACCTTTGGCTTTTGGGTAGCCTGGGTCGCTAACTTAATCTCCACTTGAAAATGCAGCGGGCCCACCTGCAGCAGGTCGCCACTTTCGAGTTCCTCTTCCCCGCGGACCATCTCGCCGTTGACGAGCGTTCCGTTTTTACTGCCAAAATCGCGTACCGACACCGCATCCTCGTCGACCAAAATCACACAGTGATGTCGGCTGATGAGGCCACTGCCCGGCCGCAGATGACAATCATCGGCACGGCCGATAAGAAACTTCGGACCGGGAATCTTGATCCGCATGCCCGCGTGTTTTCCTTCACGGACAACCAGTGTCACACCCATCACCTACCCCCATCCTCTCTTCGAGTTGGTTGAGCAAGAACCCTTTTGGGTTACCTGCTGCGTAGGTTTTTAGGGTCATTTTCCCAATGACGTTTCCGGTTACGGCTCCACGAAAGGGGAACTTACCGTTGGCGCTGAACCGCCACACCCTTTTGCGGATAACCCTTACCGGGGACGCTCCCGACGGGAAAAAGGCCCTCGAAAAAGTTAAAAGCGACGTATGCCCTCCTCTGTTGGAATTCTACGCACCGGCAGCTTCTCTTGTTTGCCGACCCGCCGTTAGGGGGGCCCTTTTCCAGCGGAAAAGAGCTCAAAGCCACCGCGGCGCGAACGAGAAAACCGCCTTTGGCCCGGTTTAAGGGGCCTTGCGCGCATTTTTCACCTCTAACTGTTCATAATATCGATCATACCAGTTATGCAAGCCAAAGTCAAAACCGCCTTCGGCCAAATAGTTTATTCTGGTTTACTACCTGCCGGCGGTCCCGATTCGTTCACTTGAAAGAGCGAGAAAAGGGGCTACCCCCCCGTTTAGAGGGTTTTGTCTCGATTTTCCGTCCATCGACGGTTTCCATATTTTTGACGAGTTAGTCGCGTGGCCCGTTCGAGTTGCTCCCCGGAAAGCCGACTTGGTTCGAAAACCAGCCCCAAGTCGTTTTCCCATTGCCGCAGAAGACGTTCTTCAAACCGATCCTCGGCCGTTTTGCAATCGGGGGCCAAATCCAGGATGCCGGGCAGCTCGGGGGCTCGGTCTGATCGCCGAAGCAGGAGGCTTCCGTGCTGCAAAACGGCCCCTTGAAAACGGCGTTGGGCGCTGCCGCCGACCTTGTCTTCCCCTATTAAAAGATCGCCCACGGCACGACGTTGAAAACATAGAAAAGGGGTTTCGGTGTCCGGTTTTTTCGAATTCCCGTCAAAAAGGACCGCTCCGACACCTGTTTCGGCGAGAATTTCAACGATCGCCTGGTGCGCTTTTTGGTAAAGTTCGAGCCGACCGGCCGTCCAGCGATGTTTCGGCGGCAAGGCGAGGCTGTAGGTCAGTTCCCGGTCGTGCAGGATCGCGCCGCCGCCGCTGGCCCGACGTACTACCGGGCAACTTTGGCTTGAAGCGTGTTTTTCACGATCGGAAAAGGTTTGGAAGTAACCCAGCGATAGAGTCGGTTCCGCCCAGCGGTACAGCCGTAGCGTGCAGACGTTTTCGGAAACGGCCGATTCCAGCAGTGCCTGATCGACCGCCATATTCCAGCAGCCTTCACCGGGCGAATCAATCAATAAACGACAAACGGTGTTCATACCCCCATCCTATCCGAAAACCGGTCCTCCCGAAACCGTCTGTTTGCTTGGCGGTTTTTGAGTCGACCGCTGTTGCATGATTGAACCTTTATGAGGAAAAACGGTTTGACTTGCTGGAATAAAAAAAAGGGGGAACCATTTTCGCGATGGTTCCCCCTTGAACATTTTGCGTCGACACGTTTTGTCGGACTCTTTTCCCACGGAAAAATTACTTCCAGGCCGACTCGAATCGATAGCTTCCGGCCGGGGCGTCGACGGTGACTGACGTGTCGGTCGTGCCGGTTACCTTCAGCCCGCTCTCGGCAAGCGGTTTTCCGCCTTCTGTAATCCCCTTGGCGTCGGTGGTCGGGATGGTAACCGTTGCCGACGTGTTGGCCGGAACGGTTACCTCGAACGTCAGCCGCCCGTCCTGCTTCTTCCAATGGCTCTTGATTGGGCCGTGGATCGAATCGTAGTCGGCTTCGACCCAGTCGAGTCCCGAGCGGGGTTGCGGTTGCACAACGAATCGCTTGTAGCCGGGCACTTTCGTTTCGATTCCGGCGACCGATTGGAACATCCAGCGAGCGACCGCGCCGAACGAGTAGTGGGCGAACGAGTTCATCGACGGCGACTGGAATCCTTTGTCCGGTGTCCAACCGTCCCACCGTTCCCAAATCGACGTGGCCCCGTGCTTGATCGAAAAGCCCCACGACGGGAACGTCTCGTTCAGCAAGAGCTTGGTGGCCAGGTCGTGCTCGCCGATCGATGCGAGGGTCGGCATTAGATAGGCGGTGCCGTTGAAGCCGGTCGACAGATGGTTGTCACGGGCGCGGATGTCGGCGGCCAGATGTTTGGCGGCCAGTTCACGCTTTGCTTCGGGCAACAGATCGAACGCCAACGCCAGGACGTAGACCGTCTGCGTGTTGCCGTGAATCCGACCGTCTTCCGAGACGAACTTTTGGTTGAACGCCTCCTTGATCTTTTCAAACAAGGCGCCAAAACGCTTGGCATCTTCGGTCTTGCCGAGGATTTCCGCCGCTTCGGCCGTCAGCTTCGTACTGTAAGCGAAATAGGCGGTCCCCATGACCTCCTTGGGCGTGTCGGCCTTGATCGAGAGCCAGTCGCCGTACCCTTGCGCCGGACGAATCAGGTGGTCGCTGTGTTTTTCACAGTAGTCGACGAACCGGGCCATCGCGTCGTAATGTTTTTCGAGCACGCGGCGGTCGTGGTAGACTTCGTAGATCGTCATCGGGCAGATCGTCCCCGCGTCGGCCCAACCGGCCGTTCCGCTGCCGAGTCCGAACGGATCGGGAGCGATATTGGTGAACGATCCGTCGGGTTGCTGAGCGTCTTCAAGATCGACCAACCACTTGGTGAAGAACGCGCCGATGTCGGCGTTGAAGCTGGCGGCGTAGACGAAGCACTGCGCGTCGCCGGTCCAGCCGAGTCGTTCATCTCGTTGCGGACAGTCGGTCGGAACTTCAATGAAGTTGGCCCGTTGGGTCCAGAGAATGTTCTGGTACAGTCGGTTGACCATCGGGCTGGAACAGACGAACTTGCCCGTCATCGGAACGTCCGAGTTGACGGCCAGACCGGTCAGGTTTTCTTTCGTCGGACGGCCGGGGAAGCCGGTCATTTCGACATAGCGGAACCCGTGGAACGTGAACCGCGGTGCCCAGGTTTCGCCGTTCGGGTCTCCTTTGAGCGTGTACGTGTCGGTCGCCTTGGCCAGACGGAGGTTTTCGGTGTAGATCGTTCCGTCCGGGTTAAGTACCTCGGCGTGTCGCAAGACGACGGTCGTTCCAGCCGGGCCCTTGACCTTCAACCGACAAAAACCGGCGAAGTTTTGTCCCAGGTCGAAAACGAAATGGCCCGGTTTCGGCTCGGTGATCGAGACCGGCTCGATTTCGCCGGTGACGCGAACCGGTTGGCTCGGGAAACCGGTGAACGGGCGATCGATCTTTTCCATCGCCTCGACTTCGTTCCAGGCGCTGTCGTCGAAATCGGGTTTCGACCAGCCGGGCGTTTCCAGACGGGCGTCGTAGGTCTCGCCGTTTAAGAACTCGGCTTCGACGCGCGGTCCGTAGGCCGTTTTCCAACTGCCGTCGGTGATGACGGTCTGTTTCGAGCCGTCGGCCATTTCCAGTTCCAGCTGGACAAACGCCTTGCACAGTTTGCCGTAGAGGTCTTTTTTTAACGCCCAGCCGATCGAACCGGCGTACCATCCGGCGGCCAGTTCGACCCCGACGGCGTTTTTGCCGTCCGACCGGACCAGGTCGGTGACGTCGTAGGTGTTGTAGTAGACCCGTTTGTTGTAGTCGGTCCAGCCGGGGGTGAAGTAATCGTCGGCGACCGGTTGGCCGTTGATGTGCAGCCGATAGTTCCCCAGAGCGCTGGCATGGACCGTCGCGCGACGGACCTCGCCGTTGGCGGAAAACTCCTTGCGGATCTGGGCCGCACCATAGGCGGACGCGTCGGGCTGGATCAGTTTGCCCCACGGTTCTTCGCCGACCTTGCGAATCTTGGCGGCCGGTTCCCAGGCAACCGTTTTATCGTCCGTGCCGTAGGGGCCGGTCTGCCAGCCTTCCTTGACTTCCCTCGCGACCTGCCACGTGGTATCGATCGGCAGCAGCAGGACCTTGTCCTTGTACGCGACGCCCAGCTTCCCGCAGACGGCGGCCGCGTTGGGCGTATCGTGGAAGTTTTCGCCGAGGATGGCCAGTTGGTTTTTCCCCGGTTTGATATGTTTGGTCATGTCGATCGGGGCGATCCGCTTGAACGTCACCCCCTTGAAAACTTCGTGCCCGTTGAGGAAGACCTGGGCCGAGTTGTCGACCGAAAGCAGCATGATCGCCTTTTCCGGCTTCTCCCCTTCGGGTAGATCAAAGTCGCGACGGAAGTACCTTTTTCCGGATGGAATCAGCAGTTTCGGGCCCATGTTCGGCTCGTTCGACCAGACCCAAAGGCAATCGTCCAGCGTCAGGCCTTCCA
Source organism: Thermoguttaceae bacterium (assembly GCA_963674475.2). Classification (GTDB taxonomy): domain Bacteria; phylum Planctomycetota; class Planctomycetia; order Pirellulales; family Thermoguttaceae; genus CAXXFQ01. The sequence continues at coordinate 572,800 of CAXXFQ010000017.1, forward strand.
TCTTCTGGAGGCCGGATTTCGATTGGGGATGGAGGAGCCGTTTTTTCGGACCGATCCACTTGGCTTTGACGTCCTCGGGCTTGAACATCCCGGTCCGAAACGTGGCCGTTTGGCTGTAATCGGTCGGTTTCCCCTCGGCGTCCCAGATGCGCACTTTCCAGTGGTAGCTCTTGCACGACGCAAGCGGTTTGCCGTCGTAAACGATTTGGATCGATTGGTCCGACTCGACACGACCGGTGTCCCAGACGTTTCCTTCGCCCGCGTCGAGGGTTTTCGGATCGTCGGCAACGAGAATTTGGTACGCTGTTTGGGCCGCACCGCGTCGGGCGTCGACCATTTGCCAAAACATTCGGGGCCGTTCGACCGTCAGCCCCATCGGGTTTTGACGATATTCACACCGCAGTTGATCGACCGTTGCCGGGGAGAGGTCGGCGGCCGGTGCTAGCCCGGGTGCGAAAAAGAGAGTTGCTAACAAGAGCGTGAGGAATCGTGAAGGCATAAAGGATACCTCGTCGGTTGGGGGTGGGAATAATTTTTTCGAAAGTAAGAAAAGGGGAGTCAAAAAGGAACGCCCGCCGTTTTTTCTGACGGACGCTCCCTCGAATTTTTTTATTCGCCGAATTTTTTTATTCGCCAGTTTAGGACGCGGAATCTGAAGGTTCGGCGGGAGAGGTATTTTCTTCCGCTTCCTTCTCTTTCCACATCCAGAACGGGGTGATGACGAACCATGCGATGGTGGCGATGAGCATGATTTTTTTCATCGTTTCCATCTCAATCGAGCCGCCCAAAAAGGCGACCGACGGCCAGACGGTAGCCACCAGCGCGATGGCCGAAAGGATCATACCGACGAGTTTCATGATTTTCCTCCTGCCAAGGCGGGCCGTTGGATTAATTTGCTCAAAATGACGTAAAGAATCGCCGCGATAAACCAACCGGGCAAACTGGCGAAAAAGATTTGAAGACCGGTGAATTTCACGAGCCCCAAACAAATGATCACCGTCAGTATCCAGGCGAAACCGGCGGCCCAATTGAACGACGTGCCCGACTTTTCGGCATAGGCCGGTTCGAGCCCCATCCGTTTGAAACACCAGAAGTCGACGAACACGACCGCGCCCATCGGGACGAGCAACAGGCCGTAGAGGGCGACGAAATCTAACAGCTTCATCGCGATCGCCGGGAAGATCCCTGCCACGGTTGCGACCAGTCCGGCCAAAAGGGTCACGCGGAAACGGGACCATTTCGGCACGATCGCCTGAAACGCAAGCCCCGCGCGATAGATCGTCGGGTTGGCCGTCGTCCATCCGGCGATGATCACACAGACCAGCCCCGCATAGCCGACCGCCTCGAACGTCAACGGACCGGGCAGAATGTTGGCCGTCGGGTCGAGCTTGAGGCGATAGGAGTACAGCAGCGACGCGGCGATCCACGCCATGAAGTGGCCGACGTACATCCCGGCCGCCGACGCGACGCCGTACCACGATTTTTTCGCGAAGCGGAAGACCGATAGGTCGGCCATCCCGAGGTGCATCGCCGCGTTGGCGAACCAGGCGAAGAACGTGACGTGCCAGATCGTAAACTTGGTCTGGCCGGGTAACGGGTCGCCGCCGGGCCAGAGCTCGGTCTTTGCGAATTGCCACAGGTCGCCTAGCGAATTGATCTCGGCGCCGGTCAGGTCCAGGAACTGTTTGAACGCGACCAGACCGAAGGTCAGAAAGACCAGCACCATCCACGGCGCGGCGACGTTGGCAAACCGGGACACCGTCTGGTAACCCAACGCCGCGACAATCGCGATCACCAACCCGACCACGCTGGTCGCAACGACCCAACCGACGCTCGTGGGATAGTAAAGCGATTTGAGCGCTTCGACGTTTTCGGGCAAGTTGAACGACCAGTTCGGATTGATCGCGCTGGCCCAAGCGCCGACGGCCGTGGCCGAAACGGTGATCATCGCCCCGGCCAGAAAGCAGAACATGATGCCGTTGGCCAGATTGTAAATGGTGACCAGCTTCCGCCCACAGATCTTTTCGAGCTGATAGTACAACGTCAATCGGGCACGAGTGGCGATCGGCGCCGTCAGAAAAATCCAACTGAGCACGGCCAGCAGATTCCCCAGTAGCAGTCCGACAATCAGGTCGAACGCGCTGACACCACAGGCGACAAACAACGGGCCGATCATCAATTCGGTGCCCGCACAGTGTTCTCCGGCGTACATCCCGATAAAGCTACGGAAGCCCAGCAGACGGCTCTTCGGGACCGGAGTCCGTTCGAACTCGCTTGTTGCTTCGGACTCGCCGAACGGGACGGCCGGTTCGATTTCTACCGGCGGAGGGCCGGATGATTGGGTCGGGTTAGTCATAGGCAAAACTCCATTCATGCAGAGAGACGGGAGGCATTCCTTCCGAGCTTACGAGCGGGCCTATAGGCGGGCTGAAAGCACGTCGTTTTCATATTGTTTCACTTGTTCCAACCAACGGCCGTCGGGCGGGACATCGCTTTTGAGACAGTATTGATTCCAGATCGCGCCAAACGGCAACGATTTGGTTTCTTCCAGCAGAGCCAAACGACCGCTTAAGTCCCCTTGCGTTTCGATCGCGCGGAGCTGACCGATTGGTTCCAACAGCGCCAAGAGCAGGGCCTTCAACATTGACCGAGTGCCGATCACCCAGGCGGCGATTCGGTTGATCGTCGCGTCGAAGAAGTCCAAGCCGATGTGGACCCGATCCAAAAATTGGCCGCGGACCAGTTCTTCGGCGATCGCGCGGAGGTCGTCGGTCAGCGTGACCACGTGGTCGCTGTCCCAACGGACGCCTCGGCTGACGTGCAAGAGGATTTCGTTTAAGTACAACAGGGTCGAAGAGATCTTGTCGGCAATCGTCTCGGTCGGATGAAAGTGGCCCGCGTCGAGGCAGACCAGTTTGTCCCGTTTGATCGCGTAGCCAAGATAAAATTCGTGTGACCCGACGACGTAGCTTTCCGATCCGATACCAAAAAGCTTGCACTCGACCGAGTCGACGTTGCAGGTCGGATCGATCGGTTCGGCGAAAATCGTATCGAGCGAATCGACCAACCGTTCTCGCGGCGCGAGCCGATCGACCGGCGTGTCCTTGTAGCCGTCGGGGATCCAGAAGTTGGTCACCGTCGTCGATCCGAGCGTCCTCCCGGCCGCCTCGGCGATCTTGCGGCAGGCGATCCCGTGCTCGATCCAGAACTGGCGAATCCCTTTATCCTGGTGGGAAAGGGTAAAACCGTCGGCCGCCTTCGGGTGGGAAAAATAGGTCGGGTTGAAATCCATTCCGAGGCCATTTTCGCCGCACCAGTCGAACCAACTTTGGAAGTGGGCCGGTTCGAGTTCGTTGCGATCGACTTTCTTACCTTGTGTGTCGGCGTAGCAGGCGTGCAGGTTCAAACGATGTTTTCCGGGGATCAGCGAGAGGGTCATCTCCAGGTCCCGACGCAACTCGTCCGGCGTTCGCGCTTTGCCCGGGTAGTTGCCCGTCACGGCAATGCCGCCGTCGAGATCGGTCCCGGCGTTTTCGAAGCCGCCCACGTCGTCCCCTTGCCAGCAGTGCAGCGACACGGCGATCGCGTTGAGTTGATCCATAGCTCGATCCACATCCACGCCCAGCTCGGCATACTGTTGCTTTGCCAAGACAAACGCCTTTTCGATCGAGTCGGGAGAATTGAGCATCCGATTTCCTTTCCGTAGGAGAATTTGTATTGAGGTTTTTCCCTATCCGGTTTCTGGACGGGCTTTTTATGGACTTGGATGATTCAAGGGTTGCGCCATTTTGTCGGCGAGACGCCGAGACGGGCCTTGAACATTTTCGAAAAATGATACGGGCTCGAAAAATGCAGCCTTGCGGCGATTTGTTTTATCGGCAGATCGGTGTTGCGAAGCAAAAAACATGCTCGGTTGATCCTTATTTGTAGATGATATTGATAAGGCGTCAATCCGGTATGCTCTTTGAAGAGCCGATAGAAATGGCTCGTACTGTAGTGCAGGCTGGCGGCCAGCCGCTTCATTTCGGGGATCTCCTCCACCTGATTCTCGAGGCAACGCTTGGCGTCTCGGATCATTTTGAGGGCCTTGTCTCCGGCTTGTTCGGTCCGTTGGGTCGCCAAGATCGAGGCGATCAATGAAGAGGCCTCCGACGCGATTAACTGGGTATACCCGGGCGTTTCCAAATGGATAAGTTCGAGGATTCTCGAATAGCTGTCGACAACCGTGCGGCCGTCTTCAAGCCGATACAGGGGCTGTTTAGGAGAGATGAATTGATGTTCGACCCAGCGATCGATCACGGGACCATTGATCGAGACCCAGTATTCGTTCCAGCCGACGGTCGGATTGGGCCGGTAGCGATGCCAGACGTTGGGAAATAAAATGACCGCGTTGCCAGGGTGAAGCTCGAACGTTTGGCCCCCTTCGACCTCGAATTCCCCTTCACCTTCGGAGATATAGAGGATCTGATATTCGGGCAACCGGCGCCCTTGTTCCCAACGAAATGCGTGACTTTCCGGATGACCGGCGGGCGGGTAAGGGGATTTGGCGGGAATCCGAGCGTGACCGGCATTGGTGACATAGAGTCCCCAGCCGATTTCCCGGTCGCTGACGACCAGATAGCGGAAATAGTTTTCCGGAGATAACGCCATAACAGTTACCTCATTTTTTCGCCCCACATGCCTTGACCCTCAATGGAAGGGGGAAGGAGTCAGGGCCCACTGAAAGCCATTTATCGTCGACAGACGGGCCGTTTCAGTAACAGACTAATTTTGCCCTTCGGAGCGAGGAAGCAGCCGTTTGTGGAGCCGGTATCACGCCACGCTCGTAGTTCGTTTGGCGAGAAATGTCTTTTAAGTCTTCTGTGAATAATGGCTTATGTGATTTGCGGTAGGTCTGCAAATCATGACATTATTTTACCACGGCGCCAAACTTCTTGCCAAGCCACGTCATTGCGATGAGAGAAATTGATAACAGATCAGAGAAAAGTGTATCAATTCCTTTTCCGTGGCGATGATTTGATGGGTCGAATCCCGCGAGCAACCTAAGACGGGCGACCGGTTTTCCCCTTTGGAAATGAAAAAAGGGCGGGCGGGCCCTCGACAGGAGATCGAAATCCCTTGTCGAGGAGTTTTGGTATCGGACTGATTTTGAGGAGCCCCCCCGCGTGAAAATCAACGCTTGGCCGATTCCGAAAGCCGCTTAAGCAGTTCGAGCGCCTCGACCCGGACCGAGTCGGCGATGGTCCGATCTTTGGGGGCGCTGAGCTGTATTTTGGACGCGCCTTCGGCCGAAAGGACACGGTTGGCGGCCGTCTCGAGCCATTTTTCCGCCTCGGCAACTACGGAAGCGTCTCGCTTTTGGGCCTTGGCCTTTTCCGTCGCACGGCGGAGCATGGTGAGTGTCTCGAAATCCTCGACACTTTCGCGAATCGCTTCCATCCGCTTGCCGAGCGTGATATTCTTGGCGTCGATGAACAGTGGCGTATACGGACCGTGCGACGCAAGATACTCGTTCCACGAACTATGGTAACCGTAGTCGCCCAACGCCCAGAAGAAGCTGCCCGTCCCGCCGACCGCAAAGCAGTGCCACGCTTGAAGTCGATAGTAGCTGTACGGGTCCAAGTCCCGCGCGGGGCCGCTGCACGAGTAAAACTGAAGCTCACGTCCCTGGCGACTTTGTTCGAGATAGTGTTGGGCGAATTTTTTGGGGTTGGTAAGCCAATTGGTTCGATTCGGGCAGAGGATATCAAAAGTGGAAAAATACTCGCTCGGCAGGAGGGCCGGGTCGTTGCCGACCGGGTCGGTCCAGTGACTGATGGCCGGCTCGGCACGACGCAACGTTTCGACCCATTCGATGATCCCCTCGAAGTCTCCTCCTTCGACCGGCTCGTCATGGCCGAGGAAAACCAGTTGGTCGGGAGTGATCCCCTTGGTTTTTAAATGGGCCACCCAGGCGGAAAGCCAGGTAGCGACGCGGCGATTGAACTCGTCGGTGCCTCGTTTGGCGCCGGCGAACGAGGCTTTCGTTTTGCCACCCATCCCTCCGTGACCGAGGCAGATGCAATACCGTTTGGCGTCGGGCCATTCGGCCAGCCAGGCGTCGAGTTCCCGAGTGTCGAGTTCAATCGAGCCGTCTTCCTTAAAGGTGTAATGGGAAAAGACGCTCTGAAGGGCCCACGGGGCGTTGACAAAATGATCTTGGAGGCATTGGACAAAAGCCCGACGGTTTTCGGGCGTGATGCCGTAAGCGCCGTGGCCGTTGGTGTAGCTCCATCCGCCTAAAGACAAGCTGGTTTTTTCAGGGAAGTCAAACGGGTAGACCGTCAATGTTACCGGCAGCCGCGAGATCTCCTTTGCTTGATGACGAACCAGCAGATGGCCTTGATATTCGCCCGGGGCGAGGTCTTGAACTCGCCAAGTAAACCAGACCTGACGGAGTAGTCCCGGTTGGACGTTGATCGACCAGCCCTCTTTTTCCGGCGTTACGGTCGGCAACGCTGCGGTGACCGGTTTGCCGTAGACGGTGTCAGTCCAAGGGACTTCGGCGACAGTCAGGTAGTTGGGGGTCGCGCCGCCGGGTAACCCTTCGAAGGCGATTTGGACCGTTTGGGTTTGGTCGGTGGCACAGGCCAAGTTCAACGCGCTGGCCCGATATTCGCCACGCATCAGGTGGACCTGCATCGGACGGTTTTCTGCTTGCGGCGGAACCCCGTAGAGCGCCGACGGCGCCCAGGTCTCGGCCACCCAGGCGGAGACGGCCGGGCGTTTCAGCTCGGACCACAGCGCCGCTTGGGTGCGGAACATCGCCGTGTGCGGTTTGTTGAACGGCAGGATCGCACGAAAGGAAGCGGGGTCGGAAGCCGGTTCGTCAAGAGCCGCCTCGTACTGCTTTTGCAAGCGGCTTTTCAACACTTCTGCTTCCGGTTTTGCAAGCCCGCTCGACTCGACTGCTTTGGTGATTCCGGTTAGGTCATAGCCATAGCGGCGTCGGAGCGACCCGTGCATTTTGTACTTCCCGGCCAGGGTCTTGTAATCCTCGACTTCTTTTCCGCCGGGATCGCGTGCCAAAAGGGATTCGGGGCCGCGAAAGACTTGAACTTCATCACAGAAGACATAATCTCCTGTTGGAATTATCACGAATCGGACAAACCGACCGCGGGTTTCGAGCTCGATAGTGCTCAAACGTCGCACGGAATATTCGGAGGGTAATGGACCATTTTCCTTCGCGTCCAGTTCGATCAAATCGCCCACCTCGCGGAACGTTTTTCCGTCGTTGCTGACCTGGATGCCGAGATAGCAAGGCCACTCGACCCCCGCCGCTCGGGCTGCCGTGCGGAAGGTGACGCCGCCGATCGGCTCCAACTTGCCCAGGTCAATGGTGACCGAGGCGGCCAGTTTAGGTCGCCAGCCGACCGTTTCTTTTTGAGTCCAAAAATACCCTTCCGACTCTTTGCCGTCGGTCAGTTGGGTCTTGTCTCCCGCGTCGGTGCAGTGATGATAACTCGGGGCCGGGTCCCAGGTATAGGGGCGATTCAACGCCAGATTGGTTTTCTCGGCCTCCGCAGCCTCAAGCGGGATGGCAAAACAGGGGGATGCCAGAAAAAGCAAAACGAGAATGCGACCGATCGATTTCATGGTCGTGGCTCCTGGAAGGAAGAAGAAAGAATGTATGTGTAGGTTTTGGGAATGGGGGAGGAAGGGCAGTCTGGGCTAGAGATCGAGAGGTTGGTCTGAGGGGTGAAATGCCGTTTCAAATGAGAACGCAGCTATACAAACGTTTGTATTATTTTATCGCACAGAAACGGGCGTGTCCAGAATACGAGGGATGGTATTTTGCGTAACCGAGCGAGGGGGGCGCTCAAGAGGCGGGCGAAAGAAAGAAAACGCAGGAATACGACAACGCCCCCGGTAAAAACTTCCCAAAGAAACTCTTTTTCCAAGGGACAATCTTTGCCGGGGGCGTTTGTGTTTTTAGATTAGGTCGGCCTTGGAAATTAACGTCGACGTTTGATTCCAAGGAAGGCAATCGCTCCAATTAAGAGCATGACGATCGTGCTCGGTTCGGGGACCGTGACCAGAACGTCTTGTCCCAGTTTGCCTGCGGGGTCGGTCCAAGAAACGTTTAGGACCCGAACGTAATCGTTCGTCCAACCACCGGCGACGGCCAATTCGGCCGTGTCGATGAGCCCCTCGGTCTCGATGTAACTGTTGTTGGCCCAAGTCAACTCCTCTTCGAGACGCCAGATCGCCTCTTGAACGACCGCGGCCCGTCGATTGACGTCGCTGATTCCGAAGGTGTTTCCGGCGAGATACTCGGAGTAGATATAGGCCGTTTCCGCATCGAGCGGATCGAAGCCGGTTCCGTTGACTCCGCCGTTGATCGTGCCGGTGTTGACGACGGCGGTAAAGTCGTTATTGCCAATTAGATCCTCGTTCCATTCCAAGCAAAAGGTCGTCAGAGGAGATCCGTCCGTCATGCCGGGAATGTCGGTGACCGAATCGAAGACCAATTCGCACGACCACATTTCGTGGTAGCCGGAAAGGCCGTATCCGATGCCACTGGTCGGCGGAGCATCGTAGGCGCCTCCGATTCCTGAACCCAGACCGGCCCAATGCAACGAGGCGTCCGCTTGGGCAAATCCTACTGACAAGACGAGAACGATCGATGCGAGAAAGCAATTTCGGAAACTCATTTTGGGTCCTCTATTCGATGGGGTAAACGGCTTGATTCGGAAAAACGATGTCAACGTGCAACGATCCGGGAGGACTCTACCATCCGTGGGGGATAGAAAAGCCAATCACCCGACAAGAAAAAACCTTTTCCGTTCCGAAAAAACTTGCTTCAAGTAATTTGCTAAGTTTAGTATCGACTCAGCCTTGATCATCTTTTAAGTTTAAGTATCGATACTTATGAGGGATGTGTCAACACCCTTGAAGAGTAATTCTTCTGAATTTATCAAATAGAGAGATTGAGCGGGTTGAGAGGGATGGAATCTCCTTAATGCTGATGGTTTATAAGGAGAAGTGAAAATGCGAGCTGAAAAATATCAATAATATTAAATTATGGTATACTTTCGGTTCGGAGACCGTTCCAGCCAAAGAATTGTGGCGGCCATGAATAATGGAAGAAGGGAGTTGGGCTGAGGGATTTCCCCTATTTTTCGCTTTGGTTTTCCGGCGCTTCGTGCGCTTTTTGGTGATGGACTCGGGCGTAGGCCCGGCAGAAGGGGCAAAATTCGCTCTCCGCACGGCGGACGAATTCATAAACGCCCCCTTTTCCTTTGGCCCGTGCGTAGCGGCACGCCGGGCAATGCTCACAAAAGAATGCCAGCGTGCGGTCCCATCGAGTGATTTCCCGCTCTTTTTTCTCGCTCATCGAAAGAGATCCTTTTTTACTTTTGGGTATCCGGATTGGCCCCGAAGACGTCACGGACCGCTTCAAGATATTTCATGCCGTTTCGCAGGTCCGGCTCTAAATAACTACCTTCGGTCCATTCGTTCCAACAGTTGATCGTGAAAATTCGTTCGGCGACCGGGCGTTTGTCCAGCCGTTCTTTGGTGGCTTGAAGTGCCGCTCGAAAACGTTCCGGCGTGTTGTTGCTCATGGTTGCCATGAACGGGTACCCGTGGTTCTCGAACGGGTCTGATTGGCAGGCACGTGGCGAGCTGTCCCATCCCATTGTGACGTTGGGGTAGTAGGGCACGCCGAATTGGCCGTCGGTCTGATGCCAGTAATCAAAGTATTTTTCACGGACCGTTTCGTAGTCGGTCGCCGGAAAAGAATCCAGCGCGACGTGATGGATCCAGACGTAGGAGGTGATACTGTCGATGCCGAGCTGTTGGACCAGTTTGCCGATGTCGGCCGGTTTGGTTTCACCCGGAAGGATCGGACGGCCCCAGTTGACCAAGTTGAAATGGATTCCCGGCAGTCCGGCCCGCTTGGCCTTTTCGCGGAACTGGTCCAAGGCCTCGCGGCTCTTTTCGATCGAGCCGAATCCGGCAATGAATTTGTCTATCTCGTAGATCGAGAAGTACGGTTTGCCGTCGATTTTCCAATAAGACGGGTGGCTGAAATAGACCTTGACCACGTAATCGGTCATCCGGTCGAACGTTTCGGGCGTGATTGTGCCGGGGTAAAGCACCGCGGGATCTTTTTTGAGGGTTCGCGGATGAATATCGATCCAATTGTGGTTGGCCCACATGAGGGCGAATTTGACCCGGTCGTTATTCGGGGCCTTGAGGTATCCTTCTTCCAGACCGCGTTCGAGGAAGGGCCCATCGTTATAGTAATACCAGTCGAAGATAAACGCGTCGACACCGTGGTCGGCCGCCGCATCGAGTTTCTGGGCCATCGCCTTCGGGTCCGATTCGTCGGTGTAGCCCCAGAGCGGAACGTTCGGCTGATGGTGACCGGGAAAACGGGGCTTCGCGTTTTTGACCAGTTCCCATTCGTTCCAATCGCGGCCATGATGGGCCAGGTTTCTTCGGTCGCCCTTATGGTAGTTCGGGAAATAGTAGCAAGCAACGGTTACGTCGTTGTCGGTCTTTTTCGAATTCGACTCGGCGATGGCCACGGGCGACCACGCCACCCAAAGGGCGAAAATCAGTGTTAAGTTTAAATGAATTTTCATGGGAGTATTCTCTACTTGCTTTTAGGGAGGTCGAACTGAAATTGGTGGGTGCCGGAACCGATCCGGCAGGCGGTTTTGCCGTTCTCGGTTTCAATCAGGTCGACGTTTTTTGCTTTTTCAAGCGGTGCCCGATCTATCAGGATACCCTCGGCCGATTTGGCTGGCAAGACGATCCGGGCACAGGTTCCCACGGGGATGGTAACCGTCAAAATGATCCGGCCGTCGTGGCGTTTCCAGTCGGTTCGGACAAGGCCGCGGATCGAGTCGTATTCGGCCGTGGCCCACTCGAGTCCCGCGACGAACTTCGGTTCGATCACGACCCGGTCGAAACCGATCGCGTCGCGTGCCGGGGCGATTCCGCCGAGACAGCGGACGAACCAGCTGCAGATCGACCCGAACATCGGGTGGTCGTTCGAAAAGGTGTTGTCGCTTCCCTTCCAGTTTTCCCAAAGGGTAGTCGCGCCGTTTTCGAGCATGTATCCCCAACCGGGACAGGTCTTTTGATTGGCGATCGTGTAGGCGATATCCGGACGGCCTTGGTCGCTTAAAATTTGCAACAGGTATTTCGTCCCGAAGATGCCGGTCGTCAGATGGTGGTCGTTTTTTTGGAGGTCATCCAGCAAAAAGGCTAGTGACTTTGCGCGAGATTCGGCCGGGACGAGACCCATATAAAAGGCAAACGATTGGTTGGCCTGTGTGCCGGTATCGTATTGGCCGGTTTGGGAGTTGAGAAAATGTTCGTTGAACCGCTTTCGGATTTGCTCGGCCTTTTGCGAGAAGTAACGAGCTTCCTCGTTTTTGCCGAGCATGTCGGCCATCTGTCCGGCCAACCAGACGTTGTAATAATAGAAGGCGGTGCCCGAGACGCCGATCGATTTGGGCACGAGCGATTCATGGTCGCCGATCCCGTTGACCAAAATGTCGTTCTCGGCCTTCGATTCCAACAGGGCGATCCAGCGGCAGGTCGACTTCCATTGTTGTTCGACCAGTCGACGGTTGCCGTAATGGTTGAGACAATGATATTGTACCATCGGATGGGCCGTTCCCCAGCCGACCGGTCCGGCGCCGGGGCCAAGACCTTCGATGCCGATGCCGACAAACGGGGCCGTCTCGGTGAACGCCCCGTTTTCCCTCGCGGCGTCTTCGAAATCGCGGACCACTTTTTGATAAAACGTCGCCACGTCGAAGTTCCAGAGGACCGCTTCACCGCAGGCAACGATATCGCCGCCGTAGCCGAATTTTTCGCGAGCCGGGCAGTCCGACTGGACGCTCAACACGTTGCTTAAAAGGGTGTTGGCAAAGACCTCGTGTACTTGGTTGAACATCGGATTGCTGCAACGGAACCGGCCGACCGGTCGTAGCGCGGTCGAAAGGGCGATCCCGCGAAGGTTTTTCTTGTCCGGCCGACCCGGGAACCCTTTCAACTGGACGTAGCGAAAACCGTGGAACGTGAACCGCGGTCGCCAGACTTCTTGCCCGGTCCCTTTGAGAATATAAACGTCCTTTTGAACCGCGACATCCGGCGCGCCGGGGCCACCGGCTCCGGCCGCTTTGATCTGTCCGCAGGCGGCTGTCATTGGGTTGACGGTGCCGTCGGGGTAGACCAACTCGCCGCTGGTCATCGAGACACGTGTTCCCGCCGGGCCTTTGACAGACAGCTCGACGACGCCGGTGAAGTTTTTGCCGAAGTCGGCGACGAAGACTCCCGGTTTCGGTTCGGTGATGGCGACCGGTTCGAGCACTTCTCGCGGGCGAATGGGCGGTGCCATTTGCGAGCGAAGTTTTCCGCCGGGCGCGTCGAGAGTGATGGCCGGTTTCCACGTCGCATCGTCGAACCCCGGTAATGTCCAGCCGTCGATTTCTCGTCGGGCGTCGTACGTTTCGCCCAGGTAGACACTGTTTCGCAAACGGGGCCCTTCGGTACTTTGCCAGGAGGAGTCGGTCTTGATCGAGGTTTTTGTCCCGTCTTCAAACGTGACGTTCAATTGGGCCAAAAACCGCGGCTGCCCGATCGGCAGCGCCTCGCGAAGATTGAACCGGCCCCACATCCGCATCGGCAGCGGGTTGTACCAGCCGTTGCCCAGCTCGACCGCCAGGCCGTTTCCTCCCTGCTTCAAAAACCTGGTCACGTCGTAGGTCGAGTAGAGGACTCGCTTCGAATAGGTGGTCCAACCGGGATCGAGCATCCGATCGTCGGGCCGTTGTCCGTTGCAACGCAGGTCGTAATAACCGAGCCCCGTGATATACAGTCGCGCTTGTTTGATCGGTCGATCGAGCGAAAAGTTTTTACGAAACAGCGGGGCAGGGTGGTCCCCATAAAAATCCTCGTCCTTTTCAGGCAGTGGTCGATCCAATGCGATCCAACGGCCATGCCAATCGGTCTCGTTCAAAAGTCCCATCTCCCACCAGGCCGTCGGGGCCGGTTTCGAAGCGATGCCGTTTCGGTCGCGAACCAGGACGGTCCAGTAGACCCGTTTTCCGCTTTGAAGCGGCGCGCCGTCGTATTCAATATGGATCGATTCCTCCGACGTTTGCCAGTCGGAATCCCAAAGGTCGGCTTTGCCCGGCGCGAGCAGTTTTTCTTGCGTGGCGGCAAGGATTCGGTAGGCGGTTTGCTTTTGGCCGGGCGTTTTTGAAGTCAGTTGCCAGGCCAAGCGGGGACGCGGTGTATCGACTCCGAGCGGGTTCGTTTGATACTCGCACGTCAGCCGTTGCGGAATGACTTCGGCGCAAACCGTTGCGGCCCCAAAAAGGACAGCAAGTAAAACGAGCGGGAAAGAAAACGTGCTTTTCATTGGATGATGTGGTTTCTTCAGTGAGGACGCGAGTCAAAAAAACAATTGAACGCCCGCCGGTCGCGAGGTCCGATTGGTCGAGATCGCATGCAAAAAAATGCGGGGGTAGGGTCTTTATTTTAAGCGGCCTGCAAGCAAAAAGAAAGCGTGTGTAGGCTGACCCGAGAAGCTGAACGCCGACGAATGGGAGTTATGTGTATTTTCGTCGAGCGTTTTTCTCATTTCGAGAAGATTGTTGCCTTAACTTGATTCGGCAATTTTCTACTTGCCGCAATCCGGCTGATTTTTCCCGCGGTCGGTGAGACGTTACCGACTTTTTGAAAAGGTTTTCGAAGGGGGGCCTATCAACTCCCCGTCCTGGGTGGCGGCCATGACGGTCGTTTTTTCCCCGTTGATATTTCGGAAGGAGGCAAGCGCTTTATGGGGCGTGTTGTTTTCTTGGGAAAGGTGGGCCAAGCAAATCCACTGTAGCCGACTTCCGGTGCGTCGGATCAAGTCGGCCGCCTCTCGATTGGAAATGTGACCCGCGTCGCTTCGAATGCGTCGCTTGAGATGGTAGGGATACGGACCGGCGTCGAGCATCTTTTCGTCATAGTTGCTTTCCAGGATCGCCGTGTCCAAAGTCGGGATGACGGCTTCTAACTTCGCAAAGACGTGTCCCAGATCGGTGAGAATTCCCAGCCGTTTTTCGCCGTTGTCGACGACAAAACAGACCCCGTCTTCCGCATCGTGCGGCGTCGGAATGGTTTCGATATGAAGTCGACCGATCGAAAGATTTTGGCCGGAGTCAAAGAAACGAAACTCCGCGATTTTCCCGAGGTTTTTTCCTTTTTGGACGCGGTGCAGGGTCGGCTTGGTTACATAGACCGGCGCTTTGAACAGGCGGTGAAAGATGCCGACCGATTGAGCGTGATCGCTATGGTCGTGCGTCACGAGAATCGCGTCGATTTGAGGGTCGGTCCGTCCGCACGCGGCCAGCCCCTCCTTGGCCTTCTTGCCCGAGATACCCGCGTCGATCAGAATCCGGGTCTCTCCCGATTCCACATAGATTGAATTGCCTCGGCTTCCGGAGGCTAAAATTTTGACGAACATAAAAAACTTTTTCACCGATCGGTTGTCACGGGACACCACCCCCATCAATATAACGGGAAGCCCGATCGGTACCACCACCCTTTTGGCGTTGGTGGGTCTGTTTTAGCGATCGTTTCGTTTTTTTGCTTGCGAGCGGGCCTTTCGGATCGCGCCGAGGAGATCGTCTTCAGCCCTTTCGGGGTGAAGGGATGGGGACTTCGGTGCGGCGTCGTTTTTTGCGAATTCGTCGGAAGATTCTGCCGTGGCAGACGAACTTGTTTTTCTCGGCCGCCTTTTCTTTGTCCGTTTTGACTGAGATGCAACGCTCTTGGAAGCGATCGGAGACGTTGTTTTGGTATCGTTTGGCGAGTTGCCGGGGATGGTTTTTCTTCGACGGGTCACCCAGGTCAACCAGCCGGTGCGACGCGTTAGGACTTCCAAGAGGATCAGGACGACAGCAGTTAGCGCCAGCCACGGCAGGAGGGCGAAGTAGCGTGGCTTCTCCGGCAGATCGGCCCAGATACCCGCCAGGTCGCGTCGGTCGTCTCCGCCGGTGGCGTTTGCCATTTTGCGGAGCAAAGGCAAGCCTTCCGTAGCGCGAGGCGGTCGGTATTCCGGACTGTAGGGCAAGCAGATCGGGGCCAGTCTTGCACGGCCACAACCGGGAACCTCGACCGAGGCCAGGAGCACCTCGCCCGTGTCGATCGGTACCTCGCAGACAAGCGTGTCGGGGTCTTCCCATTGCATCGAAAAGGTTTTGGCTTGTGTCGCTTTGAGTGCGTCTGATTTTTGCAAGGTGTGGACCTTCGGCATCTCCTTGAACGGGTCCCCCGCGCGGTCGGGATCGAGGTAGAGGCGGATCTGGGCGGTTTCCCCTTCGAGTCGCTCGACGGCCAACATGGTCGGCGGAAGCGACTGGTCACGTCCGGCCGTCCAACGGCCAAGTGTGGTGAGGAACTGGCCGAATTGATCCCAGCGGCCGATTTTACCCGTGAATTTTCCGTCGACCTCGCCGGTGTAGCAGAGCACTCGACCAAGTCCCCGATGCCAACCGGCCAGGATCGGGCTGGGGTCCTTCTCTTGGGTCAGCATTGCCAGCGTCGCGTCAGGACGCAGGAAGTTCATGTTGTAGCCGCCGAGTTTTGGAATTGAATCGAACGTCTTGTCGGTGAAAAGGGTCAAACCGGCGGTCGGGGCGACGGAAACCGGCGTGTCGACAAAGCTGTTTTTCGATACGACGAACGTGTCGTGCGCGAACAGCCGCGGCAGGTCGGTAGGCTGGTTGGTGAAGAACGAACGGCCGCCGCCGACTTGGGCCACATCGACCAACAGATCGGCGTCGACATCCGCCGGGGTTCCCAACCCGATGACGCTGCAGGTGACGCCCGCCTTGCGACAGGCGCCGAGCAGTTTTTGGTACTCGCCCGGTTCTTCCGCATCGGCCGCGTCGGCAAACAGGATGATGTGACGGATCGAGGCATTCGATTTTTTGAGTTCCCGGACCGCCGCCTTGAGCCCTTCGTAGACAAAAATCCCGCCAGAGGACGTTTCGATCGAAAGCACCTTTTCGCGGGTCGAATCTTTCGGGTTCACCGGGCTCAAGGGAACGACCGTTTGGGCCAGAGAGTCGACTGCGATACAGGCGAATTCATCGATCGGCGTCAATAGATCGTAAACTTGCGCGGTTCCCAGGTTGGCCAAGTCCATCTTCGTTTTTCCAAAGCCGACCGAAGCGCCCATGCTGCCGGAGCGGTCCAAGACGACCGCGATCGCCACCGATACCTTGCGACGTTCTTTGCGTGTTTCCATGCTGACCGGCAGGATCGGCTCCAGGGGCGATTGATAGTAGCCGCCGACGGCGTAGGCGTTTTTCCCGCCGGTCATCCAGAGTCCCCCGCCGGTGTGCGTGACCCAGTCCCGAACGATCTCCATCCCGGAAAGGCCCAGTCGATCGGCCGAAACGTTTTCCAAAATGACGGCCGAATACCGTCCCAGCATCGAGAGGGTCGTTGCTCCGTTTTGAAACGCCTCGCCGGAGATTGATTCGACCGAAAGCCCCCCTTCGCGGAGCAGGTCTCCCATCCGGGTCGCTCCGTCGAACAGGTGGAGGATCGGTTTGGGGCCATCGACCGAAACGATCGCGCGGGCCCGATTGTTTTCCGGTGTCGTGTCGCCGGGCGCTTCCAATTGAAGCTCGTATTCCCGTGCGCCGGTCTGATCGGCCACATCACGAAAGAGGAATCGGTTGCGTCCCGAAACGAGTTTTCGTTTTCCCTGGGCGAGGATCGCACTGCCGCGGCGCAAGGTGAACTCGACCTCTCGTTCTCGGTCGCTGACGGCCCAGGCGCTCAATAAAAACGCTTCCTTTGGGGCGACCGCTTGCGGGGCGACGAATTGCTCGATCGCCAAATCGCCAAGTCGGTCCCGAGCCAGGTATCGGAAATCGACGGCGACCTCCTGCGCGATCGCTTCGGCGGAAACCGTTTCGATTGAAAGCGGATCGACTTTGCCGTCAGAGACGACCAGCATTCTTGCGGAGGTGCCCGGTTCAATCAAGGAAAGTCCGTCGCGGATCGCCTCGGCCAAGCGGCTTCCCGAAGGGTCGACCGCAGTGGTAAACCCGCCCCAACGACCTTCCGAGGCGGCCCTTTCCACGGCGACCTGACGACCGAACGTGACGATTCCCAGCCCGGAACCGTTCGGTCGCGCCTCTTCTAAAAGTCCGATGGTCTCGGCCAGCCGGGAATCGGCGTCCGGCGGCATCGACGCACTTCGATCGCAGAGGACGACGAGCTTTCCCTTTTGGGAGTCGAGCTGTATTTGCGGCTGCGACATTGCCAAAACGGCGAGGGTTGCGACGGCCAAGTGGATCACCCGTCGGGGCGTTTTCCCGGATATTCTCGGAAACAACGCCAATATCGGCAGGAGTAAAAGGAGCCAACCCGGCTCAAGGAAACGGATCATCGGCGGACTCCTTTCGCGCGGGTCAACCGACCATGGGCGCCCCAAACCAGAAGGGAAAGCAAAAGCAACGTCGCTGAGGCCGACCAGGTGGCCAACTGGTGACCGGTCGCGTGGTTCCAGTTGCCCCATTGGCCCGAACTGCACTTGGTGAGATCTGATTCCTGCCGATTCAAGACATTCGTCGCGATCGTATACTCGCTCTCGTCAAGCGAAAGGGAGTAAATTCCCGGCTGGTCGCAGGAGAAGGCAATTTCGTCGGTCGGTAGAATCGTCAAGGGGCGTGTCTCGTCGGAAGGGGATTTTATCATGGCGTTTTCACGCCCGCGATTCACGCGAAGCCCGACCGTTTCGCCGATCCGGACGTTTGGTTGAAATCGCTCCGGCAGCGCCTCGGTTCGTCGAAGGAGCAGGTTGGCGATGAGAATCGGAAAATCGACCGACTCGGCCAACGTGGTTTTGTCGGGCGCCCATTGGAGAAAAAGGTTCGCCTGTCCGGAAGCCTGTTGGTCCCAGGTGATCAATGGGACGTTCCCGGCCGAGACCAGCGGGATCCCCGGTAAGCCCAGTTCGCTGCTTCGAGCAAGAACGACCCCTTCGAGCGTGACCCCGTCAAGCAACCGGTTCCCTTTTTCTAAAAGAAACGGTCCCAGGATCGACTTGCTTTCGGGCCCCTCGATAAACGAAACGTTCCAGCACTCGTCGCGTGGTTCTCTTGGTTGGTCAGTAAAACGGATATCCGGCGCGGCGGTGATGATCTTGTGGGGTCCGGCGGCCGTGATCGCGCGTCGAAGGGCGTTTTTGAGTTTGGGGTTTTCGACCGCCAGCTCGACACGTAACGGGACCGGGCGCCTCGGAAGCAACCAGATGCGATTGTCGATCGAAAGGGAATCGACAGGCAGTTTTACTTCAAGTTCTCCGGCTTCCGGCGGAAGCGTGAGGGTGAAACGTCCGATCTCGCCGGGCTCGATCGCCAGCGACCGGGTCGAGGTCTGTCGGTCGAGACGAATGGCCATTTCTCCGACCGCTTTTCGAGTTGAATAATTGGCCATCTCGATGACCGCTTTGCCGCCGTCGGGCCCGTCCTTTCGCACCGCTGAGATCACCGCCAGATTCGGCCGATTGTTGCCCAACGCGATCCATCGAAGTCGGTCCCCTTCGATCGCGACGGGCGGTTTCGTATCGGTCAGGACCAAAATCTCCGCGGTCGGATCCAGTCGACGGGCCAGACCGATCGCGGCGGTCAAGTCGGCACCTGGCGCGAGACAACGCCAACGTGATTCGACCGGCCCAAGCGAATCGACCGAGTCGAACCGATCGGCCAACAACACCGGATGCGTCCCGGCGAGGATCACCCGCGCGGAAACCGACGGGTCTTCGAGACACTCTTGAAAAGCGTCCCAGGCGCGTTGACGTGACGTGGAGCGAGGGTCTCCGTCAGGGGCGGTTGCCTGCATCGAATAGGAATCGTCGAGGAGGACGAAGACCGTTCGTGTGCCCGCGCGGAACCAAAACGGACCGGCGGCCGCCAGTACCAAAAGCGAGATCGCCAAGAGTTCCAGGAAGAAAGCCAACGGGGTTCGAAGACGTTTGACCGTACGACCGCCGTCGTCGGGCGTCGCTTCGTCGAGCCATAAAAACAGACTGGAGACGGTGACCCGACGGGCACGCATTCGCAAGAGGTAGATCGCCACCAAAACGCCCAGCGCGGCGAAACCTCCGAGAAAAATCGGTGAAGCAAAGGTCGGAATCATCGGACTTGTAGCACTCCTCGCCGGATCAGTTCCTCGGCGTCCCCCTCCAAGACGGCCTCGGCCGCCAGGCGTGCAAAGCGAATTCCCTGGCGTCGGCAGGCCCGCTCCCATGCTTGGGTGTGTTCTTCCAGACGGGTTTGATAGCGCCGCCGGACGTTCGAGTCGACATAAAGTTCATGAACCTCGCCGGTTTCGCTGTCGACCAAACGCAAGGTGCCCTGTTCGGGCGGTTCGCGATCGGCCTGATCCATCAGTTGGACGACCGCCACCGTGGCGTCCTGACGGGCCAGCACGGCCGTGACCGCTTGCGGATCGGTCGGGAAAAGGAGATCGCTTACGAAGATGCGCAACCCCCTTGGATGGAACCTGGGCGGGGTGGTCACAAAAACCTTTCCGCTATCGTCGTTGCCGTCGAAAGGACCCATTTGCCAGCTACGCGGATCGGACGATCCTCCGGCGACCTCACGGCAAGTCTGGTCGATTTGCACACAGCGCGACGAGTAGCGAGCCGACGCGGCCGCTCCGGCGAACCAACCGGCCAGCGTGACCGCCGCGCGATGTTTATCGGGGCGAACGGCCATCGACGCGGACGAATCGACCACGAGATCCAAATGGGGCGTGATCTCTTCGCGATAGACCCGCACGACCAGTTGATCGCTCCGCGCGTAGGCGCTCCAATCGAGTTTCCGCAGGTCGTCACCCGTTTGGTAATCGCGGAAGTCGACGAACTCGAGGCTTTCGCCCGGACGCCGACCAAGTCGACCTCCTGCCGTGCCGCGAGCGACCTGGCCCGGTTCGCACGGAATGAACCGGGCGCCAAAGGCGCTTCCCTTGATCAGCCAGTTTTGAAGCGTTGCGTCCATTAATTTTTCAATAAGGTCAATTCAATTGTGATCGTTTAAAAGGGAAACGGGGGAGGCTTACTCGTTTTCAGGAACCAGTTCGGCCACCAGCGGGCCCTCGTCGCCATGGTCCAAACTCCCGGTCGGTGTGTCAGGGGCGTCCGCTATCGGCTCGGTTGGTGTCTTGCCCAAAAACGTCCAAAAGTTTTTCGTTTCCCATCGCAGGTTGGCGATGGCAACGGCGGCGATCCACAGGGCCAAAATCGAGGTTTTTCTCTCGAGCGGATGGTCCACGGAATAGACCGGGGTGATATATTGCCACAGCGGGCTCTCGTTCCAGTATTTCGGTTCGGTCAAGAGGGTCGCCATGAAAACGCTGATCGTGACCATTCCGAGTAAAACCAGCATGACGACCCAGGTGTTCGATATCGGCCACCGCGTGCCGAGCGTTCGCATGATCAGTCGGGCCGAGAGTCCATAGGCGAAACAAAACAGCAACGAAAGGATCATCTGCCCCCAATATTTTTGTATTTCGGCAAGTTCCCCGACTGAGGGGCTGGCTTGGTGGAACCAAATCTGATATTGAATCCATGCAAAGCCCGCCAGCAGAACGGCGTGGGCCAAGGTCCAGACGATCCCGCCGGTGACGCCGGAGGTATAGGGGAAGGTGATCAGACGCAATACACGCGATTTCGGCCGAGTTCGCAAGACCCGTGCCGAATAACCGTCCCGTTCGCAGAAGGAGACGATCAGGATGAAAAGAAGAAACTGTGTTGCCAGGATCATCCAGACGAAGAAATATAATGGTTTCCAAAGGGCCGTTCCCAGTCCGATCGCCAGTCCCCCGGTCAGTATCAGCGTCACACTGGCCCAGAGACGCAACGGCCCCGTTCGATTGCTTGCCGTCGGGCTGATTAGGCCGACGGCCATCTTGCCTAAAAGCTTCATGCCCAGTCCCAGTCCGACCAAGGAGGCAAGAATGACAACGATTTCCTCCCAACTATCGAACCAACTCTTGATCCCGAATTGTAATAGTCCTATCGAGATCATCGATAATCCAAACGAGGCGTAAATCAAAAGGATGAAAAAGCCGACTGCCACAAGATTTCCCAACGGACTTTTCGTGGCCCAAGCCCCCACGACCAGCGCCGTCAAGGTGGTCACGGTGGCGCCGAGGTAACCGATCCCCAGCGAGATGAGCATCGAGGGGACGTCGAATCCTTGTAGCAGAAAGGTGAAGAGTAAGAAGGGGGCGCAGATGCTATAAAGCATTGTGATCAGCGCCATCGTGGCGAAAAACTTCCCTCGGACGATCTGCGTCGGCGAAAGGGCGGTCGTGAAAAAAAGATCCGCGTCGGCTTCCCCCATTTCCTTGCGAATGCGCAAGAGCGTATAGAACGGGGCCAAGAGGATCGACGCGACAAAGAGGGGCGTTTGCAGGAACAGATAAAGATCTCGTCCTCCGGCACCACTAACCAGCATTTCCGGGGAAAGGTAGAGGAAAACCGAGGTGATCACCACCAGTAAAAACAGAAGGAGGTTGCTCGTCAGCAGCATGAACCGGCTTTGCACCCCTTGACGTAGTTCCTTGACGGCAATCGGGTTCAAGCGGTCGTCGATAGATTGGATTCGATTGGCCAAAAAGCTCATTGTACCTTCCCTTGCGTAATCGTCATGAAGAGGTCTTCCAGACCGGCTCGACGCGGAGTGAATTCGACGACCGGGATCTCTTGGTGGACAAGCCATTTCAACAGCGAACAGGCCGATTCGGGACCGTTATTCAGAAAGGTTCGGACCCCTTCGCCGGGCTCTTCCACCGGGATGACCGACTCGACCAGCGGCGTCTCCAACAGGCGACGGGAGAGCGTTTTCGTGTCGACGTCCAGTGCCCGAATGAAAATCTCCTGCTTTTGCGTCTCGCGGGGCGTGTCGCCGTGGACGATTTGGTCAATCCGCCCGCTTCGCAGGAGTCGTCCCCGTTCGATGATGACCGCTCCGGTGCAAATCTCGGCCAGTTCGGTCAGAATGTGCGACGAAATCAGAATCGCCTTGCCTTGTTGGCGGAGCGTTTTGACCAACTCGCGAAGCTCGATCCGTGCCCGTGGGTCCAGTCCGGCCGCCGGTTCGTCCAGAATCAAGACCGACGGGTCGTGAACAATCGCCCGGGCCAGCGAGACCCGTTGTTTCATTCCCTTCGAGAGAGCCGCCAACGTTTTGTAACGGATCCCTTGAAGGTTCGTGAATTCCATCACCCCTTCGAGCCGTTTTCTGCGTTGCCGGCCGTGAAGCCCGTAGGCGCGGGCGAAAAAGTCGAGACACTCCTCGACCGTCATGTCCCGATGGGCCGGAAGCGTGTCGGGCATGAACCCCAGTTGCCGCCGGGCCTCTTCGGGGTAGTCCAAAAGCGAAACGCCGTCCAGGAAGATATCACCCCCGTTGGGCTCGTCCAGTGTCGCCATGATCCGCATGGTCGTCGTCTTCCCCGCCCCGTTGGGACCGACAAAACCGTAGACCTCGCCGGAGTCGAACGAGAAGTTGATCCGGTCGACCGCGCGGGTTCGCCCAAAATCCTTGACCAGATTTCGTACCTTGATGCGCATCGTTATTTCTCCTCCTCAAACCGGCCGATCACGATCGTTTCCCCCTCGTCCTCGCCCGGATCGGTCATTGCCGTCGAGACAAACGGGTGGCCCGAAAGTTGGACAATATATCTGCCCGGTTTGAGTAACGGGGCCTTCTCTTTCCATTGTTGGGGGATAAAATGATCCCACCTTTTGGGGTTGCGATAAAGATACTTTGCATGGTGTATCATTTCGGCGCTTGGACCGGTCGAGGTTGGTTTGACCGAAGGGGAGACCTCTTGAAGTGTTACCGTTTCGCCACTTCGGATCGTCTCGGCCGCGTGCCATCGCCCGTCTTCGCTTCGCAATACCAGTGACTCGGCGTCGGCCCCCAAGGCGTTGGTCACCCGGATCGCGCCGTTCTTGTCGCGACGCACGAGCAGTTTTTCCCGATTGGACTCGACCTTGGTCAGTCGAAGATGGACCGGCATTCGTGCGGGAAGCCAGCCGTTTTGAAGGTGCTGACCGTGCGTCCAATCGATCTCCACGGGGGGCCGCTCACGGAGTTCCTTGTCACCCAGTTGCGGCTGGATCGCCGTGTAGGGGGAAAAACGAAGTCCGTTGCTGTCGGTCAGTGGGCTGTAAAAACCGGCCCAGCCGACTGTCGTTGCCCGGCGAGTCGATTGGTCCAACAACGTCACCAGCCGCATCCGGACCTTGCCGTGAACCCCTTCGCTGACCAGGGTCCAGCCGACCACCAACAGACAAATTACCACGGCCGTCAACGGTAAGATCCAGATTAACCAGATTCGTTTCCGCCGCCACGCCAAAAGAACCTGCAAAATCGGGCCGACCAAAACGGCGTATCCGATCAAAAGAAGGACCGTCAGCTTTACCGGCACGGTCGAGTGATCTTTCAGGGGCAATTGCTCATTGGCATCCGAGGTGTTTTTGACGAAGTTGCGGGTGAAAAGGTTGGTTCGTGCCAACGGGGGGAAATCGGAACATGGACGGTCGCCGACCAGCAGCGTTCCAAAGCCACGTGCCCGCTCCAGTTCAGGAGGACCCGGCGTGATGGCCGTGTCGACCTCTTTTTCTTCATTCTCGGCTGTTTCGCTTTCGTCGGTTTTGACCTCGGCCATTTCGGCTTCATCTGCTTCGGCATCCGATTTGACGTCTTCGTTCGCCGCGATGGTCACCTCGTCCGGTTCGGTCTTGTTCGCTTCTGGCTCTTCCGCTTCCGAAGGATCTTTTTCAGCCGTAGCCTTTTCCTCTTGTTCCGTCTCGGCCTCTTGTGATTTTGCCTCGGCTTCCTTCTCTGAAAGCGATCCGCTGTCCCGTAACCAGACGGTTCCTCCGGCCGAGAGATAATCGGCCAACGCGCGGCGGGTTTCGAGCGTCATCTGGTTGTACTCGTCGCGGGTCAAGACCACCGCGTCGAATCGGGAATAGGCGAGCCAGTTTTTCGGCCAATCGGCACACGGCCCGGAGCTGCGGTGCAGCATGCTGTCGGAATCGGCCTTTTGGATCTCGTCGCGCACTTCCCCACCGATCCCGCGGCTTAACAGACAGATTAAATCCGCGGTAGAGGATCTGCCTAACTGGGAGGGGGTTAATCCCTGATGCCCTTGTCGGGGAAAATTGTCAATGGAAAAAGGATCTCTCGTTTTGTGGTCGATCGTGACAGAAAGACCATGGAGGTGCATGAGAATCGGAGGCTTGTACAGCCAAACCTCGGCCGTTTCTCCCGGGGCCAATTTCAGCGATCGACCGTTTGCGGCGAGATGGTATTGTGTGGAACCGACTTGACGAGATGGCATTTCCAATCGGACGTGATGGGCCTTTTTTCCAGTATTGCGCACACGGAAAAGGTAGGCCGCGTAACCCCGATAGGTCCTGGGCTCGCTTTCGAAAAGCTTGACTTCCGTAACGTCGATATCCGGGCCGCACTTGACCGCCCATGCCGAACTTGCCGTGGCGACAATCGCTACGATCGCGATCCAAAGGGAAAACGCTTTTTGTTGAGCCAGATATCTCATTCGCTCCTCCTGCGATCCGGGGCGATTTCGTTTTCGATCGAAATGTCGCCGGGCAATTCGGTTTTCATCTCGTCCAACTGCTGGATTAGTTCGTCGACAATGGCAAACGTGTCGACATGGTCGAAGCGGGCCTGATAGTTCAATAGAATCCGATGGTTCAATACCGCCGGAGCCACCTCCTGAACCAGCTCGAACCCGACCGTCGGCACACCTCGCACGACCGCCAACGCGCGGGACGCCTCGGCAATCGCGATCGCCGCCCGGGGCGAGGCGCCGTAGGTCACGTAGTTGCGGACCGTCTCGGACGCTTCGGCCGAGTCCGGATGGGTGGCCGCGACCAGTCGGGCCGTGTACCGGGCCACCGCGTGGGGTAAGTAGATCTGGGCAGCCGCCTCGAAGATCGAGTCGAGCGACGCGCGGTCCAACCGGTTTTGCGGCTCGGGCATCTGGCCGTGACGCCGGGTCGTGATGATCTGTTCCATCGTCTCGACGTCGGCCGACGTGACCGACAGCTTGAAGAGGAACCGGTCCAATTGGGCCTCGGGCAGCGGGTAGGTCCCTTCCAGTTCGATCGGGTTCTGACTGGCCAGGACAAAGAACGGGTTGGGCAGTGTGTGGGTCGTTCCCATTAACGTGACCGAATGCTCCTGCATTGCCTCCAGCAGGGCCGATTGGGTTTTCGGGCTGGCCCGGTTGATTTCGTCGGCCAAAAGAATATGACAAAAAATCGGTCCCGGCTGAAACGCCATCTCACGCGTCCCCCGGTCGGTCTCTTGCAGGATGTGGGAGCCGAGGATGTCGCCGGGCATCAAGTCGGGCGTGAACTGGACCCGTCGGAAATCCAGTTGCAACAATTGCCCCAGCGCGTGAATCAACGCCGTCTTGCCGACGCCCGGCAGCCCTTCGAGCAAAATATGCCCACGGGCGAAAATCCCGACCAGGACCATTTCGTGCAGCCGATGACGGCCCAAAAGCATCTGGTCCAACTCGGCAAGTGCCGCATCGGCTTGGTCCGACGCCCGCCGGAGCGCTTCCGGTTCGATCAGTTTCGTTTCGTTCGAGGTCGCACGGGCTGTCATGGTTTCTCCTTGGAGTTTTGACTTGCGCGATTAAAGTAGTCGCGGATGACTTTTCGATGGCGTGGCAAGACCAATCGACCGTGGGCCCCGGCCGTTTGGGCTGCCGCCTGCAGGCCGCCGCCAGTGGAACGTTCGGAGGTTTCCGTGCCGGTCGGGGCGCCCCGCTGGACCGATTGGACCACGGAACCCTTTTCCGGACGCAGACCGCCGGGGAGAAGCACGTGATTTTTAAACGCGGCACCTTGCTCGTCGGTTTCGCCATCGAACCGAAGCGCCGTCGCGCCCGGCCCACGCGAGATTCCATTCTGTCCCGGGCAACAACCCCCTCGGCATCCAAAGCAATCTCCCGGCTTCAGACAGCAGCCGCACTGACAAAGCAACGCCGCAAGGTCCCCGTCACAAAGGCCCCCTTCGCACTCGCACAGCTCTCCGGCCAACCACTGGACCTCCTCCGGCGAAAGTCCTTGGCAATCCAACGGAATCCCTTCGAGATCGAGCATCCCGGCGTTGGCCAATTGGTCCAAAAGCTTCTGGGCGTCGGCCCCCGCGGCCGAGAGGGCATTCGAAAGGGCGTCGAGTTGATCGGGCGAAAGGCCCGCCTTGCAGAGTGACTCGGCCCACTTTTTCGACTCCGACTCGGGCGCCGTTTGAAGCGCCTTTTGCGTCGCTCGGGCCAAAGCTTCCATTGATTTTTGCAGCGACGAGGGGTCCATTTTCGAAGCGGCCTGGTTCATTGCCTGCGCGGCGGCGGAGAGATTCCTCGTATTTTGCGCGGCGTCGGCCAGCTCGGCCCCCTTTTCGAGGGCTAACGTGTCAAGACGGTTTTCGACATAATCGAGCGATTCGAGCGTCTTGGCCGGGTCGTTCCCTTCGGCGTTCTGCTGGAGCGTTGTTAGATCGTCTTCGATCGCTTCGGCGTCGCCGTTCGAGAGGACGGAGAGGTCTTCGAGAATTTCTAGCTTCGCTTCCAGTCGCTGGACTTCAGCCGCGACATCCAGGCGTGACGTACTGGCCAAACCGGCCTGGAGCCAATGGTCGGGGACCGCCAGTGAGAGGGCGGCGAACACGGCGGCGACGGTCAGAAGACCCAGGCGGTTTTTGAAGTCCCAAGTCAATTTCGGCGCGGCCAGCGAGAGGCTTTCAAGATGGTCACGCCACGGGCCCAGCGCTGTTTCGCCGTCGGCCATGAGAAGCCCGTCGGCCTGATTCGCCTGATCCAACACCGCGCGAAGCGTCCCGGCGGCAGGGACCCGACGCCTTGCCGCAATGCCGCACACGACGACCACCGGCGGCAGCGCGAGAAAGACCCAGCCGGGGTGCCAAAACGAGGCGGTCCCCGTCGAAGCTATTTCTGCCGACCAACTCCCAAGCGACCGGCAGACCAAAACCACGACGCCACAGACCCACAGACTAACGGCCAGCGCTTGGGTGGAAGTTCTCAGCCACAATAGGTGCCACAAAGACCGGCGGAACCGGGCAATTGGCCGCTCGAATCGATCCATCGACCGCCTCTTCTCTGGTTCGGCGGAGCCCGAGCCTAGGAGGAGAATTCAATACTCTCTCGTCTCAGCGGCAGCCCCACCCGCGGTTTTGCTTGCGTCGAAAAACCGATTCTCATTATACTCCTTTTTTTTCGATTGAAAACTTGGTTAAGGGGAAATTTTCCCAAATTTCTCGATTCCTTAGTCACTCGAAGCGTCGTTTTTCTGGTCGGCTTTCTTTTCGGAGCCTTCGGACGAACTTTCCCCGGACGAGCCGACGTCCTTGTTTTTCTTTTTCGCATCGTCCTTTTTCTCCGAAGCGTCGCCCGTGTCCGATGGCTCGGAATTTGCCTTGCCCGACTCTTTTTCCGAATCCGAATCGGCAGTTTCTCCCGATTTCTTGTCGGTCGAGTTTTCGGGGGAACCTTCTTCCGCGGAATTCGTGTCCGATTTCTTCTCTTTGGAGGTCGCTTCGGCCGAATCGTTGTCGGAGTTTTTTCCCGTTGAATCCTTTTTGGGCGAAGACTCCTTCGAAGTCTCTTCTTTCGTCGACTTGTCCGATGCGTCTTTTTCAGGACTGGAATCGGTCTTCTTTTTTAAATCGGCCGGTTTCTTTTCCGTCACCGCCGGTTCTTCCGAGGACTTTTCCTCGTCCGGCTCCGGCCCCGGTTTGGCTTCCGAGCTTTTCGGACTCTTGTCGACCTTACTCGCATCCTTGCCCGCCGCCGACTTTTTCACCGCGTCCGAAGAGCCCGGCGAATCGTCTGCCTTGGCGGTTTTTTCCGGTTCACTTTCTTCTTCGTCTTCATCCGACATGGGCGCGAGGAAGAACGAAGGAAGATGGCCAACATGTCCCCGAAGCCCTTCGAGAGTTTCAATATTCACAGGCCGGGAATAACGCAATTTGTTCCATGAGGAACAGTCTGAATGGATCCAAAAGGACCAATATTCCGGCGTTGAATCGTCAGTGTTTTTCATTTTCTTGTAGCAGAGTTCTCCATTCACCGTCACTTTGGTTTCGTCCAAGGGGTAAGCAACCAAGGTGGGGACGTGGGAGGGGTTACGTTTTCTATCTAGAACACTTCTCGTACGGTGAGGATTGAGCTTGTCAAAATCGATTCCCTCGGGATAATATTCGAACGGCTCGCCGGTCATCGGGTCAAACGGCACGTACTCAAGGTACTCGCCGACCAGTTGCGAAAGCTCTTTGGGCGCTTGGCCTTCGTGGTCCAACTGCCACGCCCGGACCGCCATCGCCACCTGGAGCAGTCGCAGAGTCTGCTCGTTTTGCACCGTGCGATGCAAGGCACAGTCCCAATAGCCTGCTTCTTCACCTATCCTGAAGTTAGTGGAGGAGTAGAAGACGTGCATGAAAAGGGGAGTGCGGATCGTCTTTCCTTCAAGAAATCCTCCGGGGTTATAGAGGGGATAGTTTCGAAGGGAAGCCAGTCGAAGCGGATTGTCTATATGGGCGGGGGGGATGGGGAATAGGTAGCGATCGAGCAGCTTAGGGAAACCGGGAGTCTTCCAGCAACCTGGTTTCTTTCCTTTTGCGGTCCTTTTGAGCTCGGCGTTGTATCCTTGCCATTGGGCCATCTGGGCCGTGGCGTAGTAGTCCAACGCGTTATGGCATCGAATCTTCTCCCAGGGAAAGACGGTTCCGAAAAAGTGGTAAAACGGCCGCATACGTTGGTAAAAATCTTTACAGGGGTCTTTAGATGGATCTTTTCCCGAGTCCAAAAACGGTGGCGGTTCCGGTTTCCACTGGAGTAGCTGTCGGGTCATCTCCTGGTAGATGAGAATCGGTTCGACCGAGGCCTGGTCCCAATGGAACGCTTCAAGATCTCGAATCCCCTTTTTGAGTTTTTCGGAGGTCTGGTCCGAATGGTACAACCAATCGCGGTTTTTATACCAGTTGAGGAGATAATGGGTATGAAAAGTGAAATCCCCAAGGGGAAACCGCTTTTGGAGTCGCAACGCAATCAACAGGGTTTCCCAATTGGTGTCAAACATGTTTCTGTAAAATGGCTCAGCTCCATTCGCTATCTTGAAGTAGAGTTCGTGGAGATCTGCGTAGTACGGAAGCAAATCTTGAGCCGCGATTGGGCAATTGGGCTTATCCGCGGCCAACTCCATTCGATCGGCTTTGCGGAGCAACGTGAGTGCTTCTTCTAATGTGGGCTTTTCTCCTCGCACGACATCCACATAAAGATCCAATGCCTCCCGTTCTTGGGGCGTAAGCCGACGTGTCTGGAAAAGCGATTCACGCTGTTCTTGATGCCATTGGTCGAAGGGGGGCAGTTTGTGGACGCTATTCGACCTGCGTTCGTTTTCAAGTAAATTATGGTATTTTTGAGAATAGGTGTGGATCACCGGCGGGAATTCGGTACACCGTAGCCATTCGGTGATGCCGACCACCACGGCAAACGCGCAAAGCGACGGCAGTAACAAGACGGCCATGCCGCGCAGCCGACCGCGCGTCTCGGTCATCATCCGGCCCATTTGCAGTCGACTCGATACGAAGAACCCGATGGCCAGGATCGGCAAGATCCAGACCGGGTTAATCGTGAATAAGATAAGTATCAAGGTGCCGATCGCCAAGCCAATCGTGAGCATGCCCGCTGTCAGAAATCCTAACATCCCGCTGCGAATGGCCAACGAGGTATATTGGCCAAAAGCGTAGATTAAAAACGGCCAGAGGGTAAAGTTGCCTAAACCTCGTAGGAAAAGGTACCATTCGGCATCTTTTTCAGGAGAGCTACCACTACTATTGAATCGAGGCAGCGAGGCCAAGAACCCGTAATGTAACGTGGCGGCCATGATCCCGAGCAACAGCAGAAAACCGGTGCCCCAAACCAGTTGGCGACTCCACCAGGCAGTCGAGGGACGGACGCCATGATAACTGAGGAATCGGAAGCTTTTTCTCCGATGGTCCGCGCGAAAGACCAACCAGCCGTAAACGATCGGGAAAACGATACAGAAAATACCAAAAAGGGAATAAACCCATCCCCAGAAAACCCGAAAGGGGTGGCCAGAGTGCAAGTCGAAAATTCGAAGAATCGGGTCGGGACCTTCAGTAGAGAAGGTGGTACGAAGGGTGACGCAATACCACTCCACTAGCCCCACCAGTGCGCCGAAAAAGGCGAAGACTATCACGACGATCCCAAACCAGCGCCAAACGGGCCACGCGTCGCGAAAGGTCTGCCAGAGCATCGAGGTGAAGCCGTGCGGGTCCCGCTCGGATCGATTCCAAGTCAGCAATTTCCATTTCGCCGCAGTCGGCTGTGGGAACTCCTCCTCCATAACCGCCTCGGGAGCCGTCTCGCCTTCGGTGCGTTTCGCCGGGAACTTTTTATCTCCCTTGACCCGGTCGCGGAACCATTTTTCGGCCAGATACCAACTCAAACAGACCAGGACGGCGGCAATCACCAAACGGGGCCCCGTCACTTCGAGCCAAAGATGCCGGATGATATTATTCGAGTAATAGGGGCTTCCATACCAATAACGCCAGAGGGAGACGACCGCCGAGTTGGTCAAAACCATTCCGACCGTTGCCATCGCGGCCGCTTTGAACGGGCGATCGAACCGAAGCGAGCTGAGCGTTCCCCAGGCGAGAAATTCCAGCGTCAGTAAGGCGCCTCCCCAAAACATGTAGGGAAGCCATTCCGAGAAAAAAATTCCCGAGAGGCAGCCAAGCAAAAACCAACTGATAAGCATCATCAAGAAGGACCCGCCGATACCGACAATCGCCGCGCTCTCGACCAGCCGACGGGGCGAGATCGGCAGCGTTCGCAAGAACCCGAAGGTCCCGTTATCCCGCTCGGTCGAAAACAGCGTGATCGGCACCGCCAAGGCAAAGGTACTGGAGAGTAAAAAACCGAAGGGGATGAGAAAAAGCACATTTTGCGGGGGAGCGTTGCCAAGGGAATTCAGGATGATGACGAGTACCGCCATGCCTAGGATGATCCCCAACAGCCCCAGCCAGAAGGTGCGGAGGGTTCGATACGGTTTCCAGAGGAGGCTTTTCCATTTTTTCCAGGCGTTCATTGGGCGACCTCCTCTCCTTTGCGACCGACCATGCACGCCACGAAAATTTCTTCGAGGCACGGGGTTTTGGTCGACAGGTGCTCGACGGCCGGATGGGCGCGGAACGCCTCGATTTCGCCGTTGCCCAGGCCGCGGACGATCGCGCGGGATTGACGCCCTTCGTGGTCGATCGTGACCAGGTGGCCGGGGACCTCGAGATCGGCCGATTCGAAAACCGACCTTGCGCGTCACGACCAGCTCGGTCGTCGAACCTTTGAGCGTGTCGAGTGACTCGACCACAATCAGCTTGCCGTGACGGAGGATCGCCACATAGTCGGCCACTCGCTCGACCTCGTGGATCTGGTGGCTCGACAGGAAGACCGTTCGCCCGGTCGCCGCGCGGTCGACCATGCTTTCGAGGAATTCACGCCGGACCATCGCGTCGAGCCCCGAGGTCGGCTCGTCGAGGATCAACAACTCCGGATCGTGCGCCAGTGCCAGCGACAACGCGACCTTCGCCCGCATGCCCTTCGACTGCTCGCCGATCCGCTTTTTGAGGTCCAGGCCGAAATTTTTGACCAACTCGAAGTACCGCGGCAGGAAATCGCTGCCGTAAAATCCCGAGGCGAACCAGCCGATCTCGTAAACGGTCATCCATTCGTACAACGTCGGCTGTTCGGGGACGTAGCCGATCCGACGTCGGATGGCCCGGCTTTTTTTGAGGCTCTCGAGGCCCAGCACTTCGCTTTGGCCGAGATCCGGCTTCAAAAGCCCCAAGAGGATCTTGATCGAGGTCGTCTTCCCCGCGCCGTTTTCGCCCAACAAGGCGAACACCGAGCCCGGCGGCACCGAGAGCGACACCCGGTCCAAGGCGACTTGACGGCCGAAGTGCTTGCTGACATGGTCCAGGCGAAGCACCGGTGACGTTTCGTTGGTAGAAAGGTTATGCAATTCGGTCATCGTGATCCTCCTTTTCAAGAGTCGCCAGTTCGTCGAGGACCCATTTTTGGATCTGCCCCGAGTCGAGTCGGCTTCGTTTCGCTTCGAGAAGAACTTGCCGGATGCGCGAGCGGATCAATTCGTCCCGCTCGCCTTGACAACGCTGCCCCGCCCCCCACGGCCACCACCAGCCCGGTGGTCCGGACCGGCGCGATCACCTCGTCCTGCTGGAGTTGGCGATACGCTTTGGCGACCGTGTTGGGGTTGATCCGCAACTTCCGTGCAAGTTCACGGACCGAAGGGATCATCTGCCCCGTTTTGAGCACTTCGGAGGCGACTGCGTACTTGACTTGACGGACCACCTGTTCATAGATAGGTATTCCGTCCGATTCATCAATTTTGAAGAACATGAGAGACCTCTGTTCTATTACGGTAGTACAGTAGGTTGAAAAAAATTTTTAGTCGGTTGATCGAATTTTAAAAAGAACCTGTGACGTTTTTCTGTCTTTTGAAGGGGAAGTTTTCATGGACTTGCCTGATAGAAAAGAGGACAAGATGAAAACGGGAGACTCATAGCCGGGCTGCCCCCGCGGTGAGTCGCTTGTGAGCAAATTTGAAAACGCTTGATCACGACGCGCCCCAACCTCCCGGCGACGAGAGGACCGCGCCCATGCCCGACGTTGAGTCATAAGAGTGCCCCGTTTCAAAAAAGCCTGATGGTCATTCAGAGGATCGGAAAAGCCCTGTACCACTGACATAGTACAGTGTATCGGCTCCCCGCCGGTTGCGTCAAGAGATTGGTGAGTAAAAAATGAAAATTTCTAGAGGGGGTTTTCTTGGGGTAGATCGGAATTTTATGTAGTTTGGCGGGGATAGGTAACGCTCAGGTGAGGGCATTCAATAAGACTCCATAAAAAAAGCCGCCCCTGGCCCTGAAACCAAGGACGGCCTTCCATTTTGCTATCATGACCCCGGTTATCTCTCGAAGGCCCACTAGCGACCAACGGGAGCGGGTTTAGTCCTGGGCGTGGTAACGCCAGTCCGGCCGCGGCTCCTAGCCGCCGGGAGCGGGTTTAGTCCTGGGCGTGGTAACGCCAGTCCGGCCGCGGCTCCTAGCCGCCGGGAGCGGGGTTTAGTCATCGGCGTGGTAACGCCAGTCCGGCTGCGGCTCCTAGCCGCCGGGAGCGGGTTTAGTCATCGGCGTGGTAACGCCAGTCCGGCCGCGGCTCCTAGCCGCCGACCTTCCATTTTTCCTTCGCGGATTCAATTTTGAGGTCCGCGGGGTGGGATGAGAGAGGGGAAATTTGCTGCCGAATAGTCGTGATTTAGCGTTTTTCGAAGAGTCGTCGAGCGTTTTCGGTCGTTTGCCGGTCCAACATTTCCGGCGAGACTTCGCGAAGCGCGGCTAACGATTCGAGCGTGTTCCGCATGAACGCCGGTTCGTTGCGTTTTTGTTTTCCACGCAACGGATGGGGGACCAGGTATGGGCTGTCGGTCTCCAGAAGAATTCGGTCGGCCGGGATCTTTAACACCACTTCGCGTAGTGGCCGGAATTTTTTGTTCGTGTAGCTGGTCATCCCCGCGCAACTTAAATAAAGCCCCATCTCCAGACACGCTTCGGCCATTGTTTCAGACCCGCTGAAAG
>CAXXFQ010000018.1:0-20501 GCA_963674475.2 Thermoguttaceae bacterium
GATCCATCAGGGAGTCCGGCGCTGTCCCGCAACGGTATCGTCCCCTCGGACGAAGCCCGATCACCCGCCTGTCTCAGAGCTTCAGGAAGGCCTTTCGCGGATAGAGGGCTGAGCGCAATTCGATTGCAATCAATCGCCCGCCTATAGGCGGGCGATTGACTTTCGGCAGCCACTATCTGTGGCTGCCGTTTTTGTTTTCTGAAAGGAGTGCACCAATGGCCGGTTCGCGCGTGCTACTGATCGGGCATGGCAGCCCGGACGCCGATGCTGTGACGGAGTGCCAGCAGTTCGGCGCAGACCTGGCGCAGAAGATCGGCTCGCCCGTCGACGTCTGCTTCATGGAAATTGCCGCACCCGGGATGGAAGTCTCATTCAGCGCTGCTGCCGGCGCTGCCGGCGAAGGAGGCAAAGTCTACGTCCTGCCCCTCTTCCTCGCAGCCGCCAAGCATCAGAAGGGGGACGTCTCCTCGGCCGTGCGGGAGACCCGGCGCGAATTGCCCGGCGTGTCGTGGATCTACACTTCGCCGCTCGGTTATCACGCCCACCTCGCGGATCTGGCCGGCCTGCGCGTCCGCGAGGCGTTGCGTGCCCGTGGCATCTCTGAACCGTCGCCCGAGACGGCCGTCTTGCTGGTCGGGCGCGGATCCAAAGATCCGGCCGCCAACGCCGAGCTCGCCTGCTACGCCCACTATCTGCGCGAGCGAGCCGGCTATGCCGAAGTGACCTACGCGTTCCAGGCCGCTGCATCGCCCAGCATCGCCGAAGGCATCCGTCGCTGTCGCCTACTGGGCGCGCGACAGGTGGTGGTGGTCCCCTTCATCCTCTTCACGGGCTTCGTCTACAACATGATCCAGCGCACGGCACAGGAGGCCGCCATCGTCGAAGGCGTCGACGTGATCTGCAGTCGCTACTTGGCCCCTCATCCCATCCTCATCGACATCGCCGCGCAGAGGCTGGAGGAGGCTGAAGCGGGTCAGAGCTCGCTGTCGTGCGATCTCTGCCACTATCGCTGGCCGGCCGAAAACCGTCCGGATGCTCCGGCCAGCGATCGGCAACTCCTTTCGGGTGAGAGGCCCGAATTCCAGCGGAGGGGAGCATGACCGTCGATCCGAAACAGTGCCGGGGTCACGTCTACTTGATCGGCGCAGGGCCGGGCGACGTGGAGCTGCTGACCCTGAAGGCGTCGCGCCTCATCTCAGAAGCGGACGTGATCCTCTACGCGGGATCGCTGGTGAATCCGGCCGTGCTCCGCTTCGCCCGTCCCGAAGCAGAGATCCACGACACTGCGAATATGAAGCTCGAGGACCAGATCGCCGTGATGTCCTACGCAGCGGCCGGAGGCCGGATGGTCGCCCGTCTTCACACCGGCGATCCCACTATCTACGGGGCCATCGCAGAACAGATCCGTGAGCTCGAACGCCTCGGCATCCCCTACACGGTGGTTCCGGGCGTCAGCTCCGCCTTCGCCGCCGGCGCGGCGCTCGGCATCGAGTACACGCTGCCCGGCGACACGCAGACGTTGATCCTCAGCCGGATGGCGGGTCGCACTGCCGTTCCCGATCGCGAAGCGCTGTCGCACTTGGCCGCGCACCACACCAGCCTGGTGGTATTCCTCAGCACCGGGCTTGTGGCCGACGTCGTGATCGAGCTCGAGGCCGCCGGCTACGAACCCGACAACCGCCGTCGCGGTCGTGTACCGAGCCACCTGGCCCGATGAGCGAATCATCCTGGGGACCTTGGAGACGATCGCCACGCAGACTCAGGCGGCGGAGATCACGCACCAGGCGTTGATCGTGGTGAGCCCCCGCCTTGAAGAACCGGCTCTCCCAGACGACATTAGCGGCTGAACCCCAGCGATCCCACCTCTACGGTGCAGCACTCGACGCACCGGTCGCGGAAGACACCATCGGGATCATCACCCTCACCGCGGGCGGACTCGAGACGGGGACTCGCATCCAGGAGGCGCTGCCCGGCAGCGTGCTGTATGCGCCCGATCGCCTTGTCGTCGGCCGTCCTTGTGCCGACCAGCTTGTGCCGTATCGTGAGAGCATCCGGCAGGTGCTCCAGAACGCGTTCGCCAAACACTCCGCGCTGATCTGCGTGATGGCGTCGGGCATCGTCGTCCGCGACCTGGCGCCGATGCTGCGTGACAAACGAAAGGATCCCGGCGTGGTGGTGGTGGACGAAGCCGGTCATTTCGCGATCAGTCTGCTCGGCGGACATGTCGGCGGCGCCAACGCACTGGCGCGCCAAACGGCTCGGATCCTGGGCGGTCAGGCCGTCATCACCACCGCCAGCGACGTCTTGCAGCTACCGGCGCTCGATCTGCTGGGCTCCGAAGAAGGATGGACCCTGGAATCGGCCCGCCACCCTCACCAAAACCAGCGCGGCAATGGTGAACGGCGAGCCCATCGGCGTGTTCCAGGAGGCAGGCTCGCAACGATGGTGGCCCGATCCGGCGCCGCAGAACCTGATCCGATTCGAGAGCATGGCCGATCTCGTCGCGACCAGGCCGCAGGCGGCATTGCTGATCACCCACCACTTGCTGCCCTCGGAGATGGCGCAGGCGATCCCATCGCTCATCTACCGCCCGCCCTGTCTGGCCGTCGGCATCGGTTGCAACCGAAACACGCCGGCCGTCGAGATCGAAGAGGCGGTGGAAAACGCCCTCAACGAGGCAGGACTCGCGGCGGCGTGCGTGGCCTGCCTCGCCTCCATCGACGACAAATGCACCGAGGCCGGTTTGCTGGAGTTCGCCCAAGCGCGCGATTGGCCCGTCCGCTTCTATTCGCACGAGCAGATCGCTGCGATCGAATCGGTCTCGGCGCCTTCACACAATGGGCGCAGCGCGCGCTCGGCGTGCCCGGCGTGGCGGAGCCGGCTGCTATGCTGGCGAGCGACGGCGGTGCGCTGCTGCTGGCCAAGCGCAAGCATGGCAACGTGACCGTCTCGATCGCGTTGATCTCGCCACCAGCCGAGGAGGCGTGACATGCCCGGCGATCTTGCGATTGTGAGCCTCGGTCCCGGCGCGCCCGATCAGATGACCCCTGCTGCGCGGGGGGCCATCGAGCGCGCCGACGTGATCCTCGGCTACCGCACCTACCTGGATCTGATCCCTGACCTGGCGCCGTCGACGCCCCGCGAGGGGAGCGGCATGCGACATGAGGTCCAACGCGTGCAGCGGGCCGTGGAACTCTCTGCTCCGACGGCCAGCGAGTCGCCCTGGTATGTGGCGGCGATGCCGGCGTCTATGCGTTGGCCGGACTGGCTTACGAAGTCATCTGGGAAGGGGAACGGTCACTACCGATCACCATCTTCCCTGGCGTGACCGCCTCCAATGCGGCCGCTGCGCTCCTGGGCGCTCCTCTCATGAGCGACTACGCCAACATCAGTTTGAGCGATCAGCTCGAGCCGCTGGACGCGATCCTCACGCGAGTAGAGGCCGCCGCACAGGCCGGTTTCGTGATCTGCTTCTACAACCCGAAAGGGATGCACCGGACAGAGCCATTCGAGAAGGCTTGCGAGATTTTACTTCGCCATCGCTCCCCAGAGACGCCGGTGGGGATCGTGCGTGGGGCCTACCGATCGAACCAGGAGGTGAGAAGATCCTCGCGCTGGAGCGCCTCCCGCACGCAACCGTGGATATGAGCAGCCTCGTGATCGTCGGCAATCACCAAACGCTCGTCCGCGAGGGTCGCATGGTGACCAGCCGCGGCTACCAACGACGGTATCAGCTCGGAGGCTGAGCACCGTAAGAGTGGCATCTGCGAGATGCCGCAACCAGAAGGAGACGCCCTAATGCTTCCACACGAAATCGAAGCCGAAAGCTTCCGGCTGATCGAACAGGAATTGGGTCCGCACGACTTCGCCGCGCCGGAGTTGGCAGTCGTGATGCGCGTGGTCCACGCCACCGCCGACCCCGAGTACGCCCGCAATCTCCGATTCCATCCGGACGCAGTCGCCAGTGCTCTGGCTGCCCTCAGGTCGGGATGCACGATCTTGACTGACGTGCACATGGTGGAGGCAGGCATCTCCAAGCGACTCTTGGCAAATCTGGGCGGCTCGATCCGGTGCGTCATCGACGACCCCGCCGTCGCCGGAGCTGCACTCGCCGCCGGCGAGACGCGCGCCACCATCGCGATGCGCCACTTCCGCCCGCTCATGGACGGCAACATCCTCGCCATCGGCAACGCGCCGACCGCCCTTCTCGAAGCGATCCGCCTCTGCCGGGAAGAGGGCGCGCGACCGGCCTTGATCGTGGGCGTCCCCGTGGGCTACGTCAAGGCCGCCGAATCGAAGGCAGCGCTGTGCGAACTCGACGTGCCCTACATCGCCGCCCTGGGACGCAAGGGCGGGGCAGCGGTGGCCGTCTCTTCAATCAACGCCATGCTGCGCCTCGCGCAGACCGCCGCTCATGTATCCGAATCCCTGAGGCGCACGACGCGCCCGAAGCGTCTGACCGTTCGCTGCGCTCCGGCTACACCACTGCGGCTTGTGCGGCAGCCGCTGCGACCGCAGCGACGCGCTCTCTGCTGACCGGCCTATCCATCGATCGGGTGATCATCGATCTTCCCGGCGAGAAGGGCGCGGCGTTCGCCATGGCGCGCTGTGAACTATCGCAGGGCCGGGTGACGTGCGGAGTCATCAAAGACTCCGGCGACGATCCGGACGTCACCAACGGCGCCGAGATCCAGGCGTCGGTCGAGTGGCGCGATCTTCCGGGCATCGTCATCGACGGTGGGACAGGCGTCGGGCGCGTGACACGGCCGGGCCTGGCCGTCTCGGTGGGCGAGGCAGCCATCAATCCGGGCGCCCGCCGGCTGATCACCCGCGCGGTGGCGTCCGAAGTCGGGCTCGACCTTCCGGCGGACAAAGGGCTTCGCGTGGTCGTGAGCGTCCCCCGCGGCAAGGAGCTTGCCCAAGGGACACTGAATCCCCGCCTTGGCATCGTGGGAGGGATCTCGATCCTCGGCGCCAGCGGCATCCTGCGACCCTACTCGCTCGATGCGTACAAGGCGAGCATCAACGTGGCGTTCAAAGTCGCACGAACCAACGGCTTGCGTGAGATCGCCATCACCACCGGCAAGCGCAGCGAGGAGTTCTTGCGCCGCCGCTACTCCCAGTGGCCAGAGATGGCGTTCGTCCAGGTGGGCGACCACGTCGGACACGCCGTCGAGCAAGCGCGACGAACCGGATTCGACGAGTTGGCGCTCGCTTGCATGATCGGCAAAGCTTCCAAGCTGGCGCAGGGTCGCTTCCAGACCCACGTGCTCGAAGGCGGCGTCGATCTGGCGTTTCTGGCGCGCGTGGTGGAAGAGCTCGGCGCCGATGCCAGGACGCGCCAGGCGATCTGCGACGCCAACACGGCCCATCACGTGCAGATCCTGCTCGGGCGAGCCGGCATCGATGGGCTGGAACAGGAGCTGGCGCTCCAGGTAGCGGAACAGCTCTGGAGCCACGCGCAGGGTGCTCTTTCCGTCTCGGTCTACCTCCACTCGATTGACGGCGAGATTCTCGGCGCCGCTCGCAAGGGAGCAGCATCGTGAGCGATCCCGTCTGGATCATCGGGGTCGGGGCCGGACCCGGAGCCACTGAGGGCCTTTCGCCTGACCTTGTCGAGCGGATCCGGCAGGCCGATCAGCTCTGGGGCGGCGCCCGCCTGCTTGCCCCCTGGGAAGCCTGTCCCTCCCGCAAGGTCGTGATCGGCAGCAGCATAGCCGAACAGGCAACGAGCCTGCGCGAACGCGGTGACCAGAAGGTAGTGGTCCTGGCCTCCGGCGATCCCGGCTTCTTCGGTATCGAATCGACCGTGGTGCGCGCCCTGGGTCCCCACGAGGTGCGGATCGTGCCGCACGTCACCTCGCTGCAACTGGCCTTCGCACGCGCCGGGATCACCTGGGGCGATGCGATCCTGACCAGCGCCCACGCCCGTCCCTTGTCCGAGGTGATCGGATGGGCGAGGCGGGCTCCCAAGCTCGGCATCCTCACCGATCCGGTGCACGATCCCGCCGCCATCGCACGAGCCTTGCTCGCCGCCGGGATTCCCGACTGCCGGGCCATCGTCGCCGAGAATCTGGGAATGCCCGAGGAACGAATGGTCGAGACGCGGCTTTCGTCTCTCACCGGACAGAACTTCGCGCCGCTGAACGTGGTGCTCCTGGTCCAGGATCCTGGCTGGAGCCCCAGGCCGGTCTTGGCGCGACGACCTGACTCGGCCTATGCGCATCGTCGCGGGCTGATCACCAAGGCCGACGTGCGCGCATTGAGCCTGGTGCGGCTGGGCATCGCCGAGACCGATCAGATCTGGGACGTCGGCGCCGGCAGCGGCGCGCTCAGCATCGAGATGGCCGAGCTGTCCTGGCGTGGACGCGTCTGGGCCGTCGAGCACGATCCTGAGAACCTGGACTTCATCCGAGCGAATCTGGACCATTTCGGAACGCCGAACGTCACCGTCGTTCCCGGGCGCGCGCCGGGAGTGCTGGCCGAATTGTCGTCGCCTGATGCGGTCTTCATCGGCGGCGCCGGCGGCGAGATGCCCGGCATCCTTCGCACCGTCGTCGGAGTCGCCCGACCCGGCTGCCGCATTGTGATCAACCTGGTGACCATCGAGCACTTGACCGAAGCGATCGCGTGCCTGCACGAACTCGGGCTCGAGCCGGAGTTGGCGCAGGCCAGCCTGGCGCACGGCCAGGCCATCGGCGACCTGACCCGATTGGTTCCCGACAACCCGGTGTTCATCGTGTCTGGTACGGTAACGACAGACCGGTCTCGTGCGGCAACCACCGGCGTGTCTGGTGCGTCCGCAGCTTGAACGACGCTCGACGCGCCCTAGACCGGGCGCGCAACCTGCCGGCGGCTCGCCGGTATCACTCCTTGGACAGGAAGTACTTCCTCGGGTGGGAGATTGAGTATGCATGACCAAACCATGGGCACGCTCTACGGCGTCGGCGTGGGTCCCGGCGATCCCGAGCTGCTGACGCTCAAGGCGATGCGCCTGATCCGGGAGACGGACGTGATCGCCGTGCCGGTCACCGGCGAGGGCGCTGAGAGCTATGCCCTGGATCTCGTCGCCCCGTTGGTGAGACAGGAACGCCCGGTGCAACGGCTGCTCTTTCCTATGGAGCGAGACGTCGCGGCCCGCAAGGCGCGCCGTCGTGAAGCAGCACGGATCGTGCTGGATCATCTGCGCGCCGGCCAGGACGTCGCCTTTCTCACCGAAGGGGACCCCACCATCCACAGCACCTTCATGAACGTGGTCGCCGAGCTCCCCGAAGGCATCGCCGTGGAGATTGTGCCGGGTGTCACGTCGATCACGGCTGCCGTAGCCGATGCCGGGATGTCGCTGGTGGCCGGCGACGAGCGATTGGCCGTCTTGCCGGCGGTCTTCGAGAAGGACGATGCCGGCCTCCGGCAGATCCTCCGCGACTTCGATACGGTGGTCCTGCTCAAGGCGTATCGCTCGCTCGGCCGGCTCATTCCGCTCCTCGACGAGCTCGGCTTGACAAAGTGCGCCGTGTGGGTGGAGCGCGCCGGTCATCGCTCCGGACGGGTAGTGCGCGACGTAAGCTCCCTGCGCGACGCGACCGGCCTCCACTATCTCTCCTTGCTCATCGTGCGCAACCCGGCGCGGGAGGGTGACGATGCGGATTGACATCCCTCGCTTCATGATCGCCGCGCCGTCGAGCGGCAGCGGCAAGAGCACCATCGCATCCGGCGTGATGGCAGCGCTGGCGGCTTCCACAACGGTGCAGCCGTTCAAGGTTGGCCCCGACTACATCGACCCGATGTATCACACGACCGCCACCGGTCGCGCATCGCGCAATCTCGACACCTGGATGGTGCCGCCCGACCGCGTGCGCGCCGCATTCGCACGCGCGGTGTGCGGCGCCGACATCGCCATCATCGAAGGCGTGATGGGGCTATTCGACGGCTTCGACGGCAAATCCGAGAACGGCAGCAGCGCCGAGGTCGCCAAGCTATTGGGTGCGCCAGTGGTCTTGGTCATCGATGTGGGCAAGATGGCCCGTAGCGCCGGGGCCATTGCATTGGGATGCAGGCTGTTCGACCCCGATTTGTCCATCGCAGGCGTGATCTGTAACCGCGTCGGCAATCCGCATCATGCGGCCATGGTCACCCACGCCGTCGAGGCGACCGGCTTGCCGGTGCTGGGCTGCATTCCCAAGTCGGCTGCGCTCGCGATCCCGGAGCGGCATCTGGGCCTACACACGGCCGTGGAACGCTCGGCCGAGGTGGCGGAATTCCTGCAAGCTGCTCGCGCACTGGTGTCGTCCGACATCGATCTCGAGCGGCTCCGCCGGATCGCGGAGACCGCGCCGGTCATTGATCTGCCGCTGCCGCCGGCCGTGATGCATGGTTCCTTCGACGCCGGCGTGGCGACTTTTCCACCCCAGATCCAATTGGGCCATCGGTTGTTCACGATCAAGATGCCCGCTTTGCTCGAGCGGCGGCGCTTACTGCGCCCTCACCCCCGGCCCCTCTCCCACTCGGTGGGAGAGGGGAGTCTGAGAATTGGTATTTTGGGGCGGCGAAGCCGCCCCAAAATACGGTCCAGGAGAACACCCGCACGCGATTCCGGCGTTCGGACGGGGAGCCATCAGCCAAG
The DNA here is from genome assembly GCA_963674475.2 of Thermoguttaceae bacterium. GTDB lineage: Bacteria > Planctomycetota > Planctomycetia > Pirellulales > Thermoguttaceae > CAXXFQ01. Next base: position 8,624 of record CAXXFQ010000018.1, read on the forward strand.
CGCACCATCGGCGAGCCCGTATCCGCAAGGCGACGAGCCGCTGCAATCCGACCCGGTCGGACGGTCTCAGCCGGTTTCTCAGCCTCAGACGCTGGCTGGAGCCGGCGCCTCGCCGGCAGGCGCACCCGGCTGCGCATGTACGATCCGCATTGCGATCGCTCGCGATGAGGCGTCCTGTTTCTACTACGAAGACAACCTCGACCTGCTGCGGAGCGCAGGCGCCGAGATCGACTTCTTCAGCCCGCTGCGAGACGGCTCGCTGCCGCCTGACGTCACCGGCATCTACCTCGGCGGCGGCTATCCGGAGTTGTATGCCGCCCAACTCTCGGCCAATCAGGCCATCCGCCGAGAGATTCGCGAAAACCACCGTGCCGGCATGCCGATCTATGCCGAGTGCGGCGGGCTGATGTACCTGACCGAGGGCATCACTTCAGAGGCCGGCGAGGATTGCCCCATGGTGGGCTTGCTCCCCGGTCGCACTCGCCTATCCCGTCGGCTGACCATGGGCTACCGCACAGTGATGGCGGAACAAGATACGCTCCTCCTGCTCCGAGGGGAGGAGGCGCGCGGACACGAGTTCCACTACTCGGAGTGGATGATGCCACCGGATGATCTCCCATCCGCCTACCGGATCGCGCGGCGCCAGGGGACCGATGTGCGTTCCGAGGGGTACGCGTTCGGTAATCTACTGGCTTCTTATGTTCACCTACACTTTGATGCCCGCCCTGGCATGGCAGAGCGTTTCGTCGCTGCCTGCCGCCGCTGGGTGGGAGAATTCTCTCGCATCGACAGGAGCGTCGGATGAAGTTGCAGACCGTCTACCCATTCCCTGCCATCGTTGGACAGGACCGGATGAAGCTCGCCCTGATCCTCAATGTCATCAACCCGCGCATCGGCGGCGTGCTCATCCGTGGTGAGAAAGGGACCGCCAAATCCACCGCAGTTCGCGCACTGGCAGACCTGCTGCCCCAGCGCGGAGTGGCGCAGGATTGCCCCTTCGGCTGCATCGTGTCGGATGTCGAGATGATGTGTGACGACTGCCGGGCGCGCCGAGAGGCCGGGCGCCTGTCGACCCACTCTGCCAAGATGCGCGTGGTGGATCTGCCCATCAGCGCCACCGAGGACCGGGTCGCCGGCACGCTGGACATCGAGCACACCCTCAAGACCGGCGAAAAGCGGTTTGAGCCAGGCGTGTTGGCGCAGGCCAACGGCAACATCCTCTACGTCGATGAGGTCAACCTGATGGACGACCACATCGTCGACATCCTCCTGGATGCGGCCGCCATGGGGGTCAATTTCGTGGAGCGGGAGGGGATCTCCTTCACGCACCCCGCAAGCTTCGTGCTGGTGGGCACCATGAATCCCGAAGAGGGCGACCTCCGCCCGCAACTGCTGGACCGTTTCGGCCTGGTGGTCGAGGTGACAGGCGAGCAGGAGCTCGCAGCCCGCACCCAGGTGATCAAGCGCCGGCTCGCTTTCGAAGCGAATCCCGAAGGCTTCGCCCACGGCTTCCAGGAACACCAAACGAGGCTGGCGGACGAGATCGAACGTGCCAAACATCTACTGGCGCGAGTCGACGTGCCCGATTCGATCGTCGAGCTGGCCGCGCGCATCGCCATCGAGCTGGGCGTCGACGGACATCGCGCCGACATCACCACCATCAAGACAGCGCAGACCCTGTCCGCGCTGCACGGTCGCGAGCAGGTCGGCCGGGAAGAGATTCTGGAGGCCGCCCAGCTGGCGCTTCCCCATCGACTTCGCCGCCGCCCGCTCGAGGACGAGACCGGCAGTGCCGAGCAGCTCTCGCAGACGCTGGCAGAGATCTTACAGTGAGCGCGGCAGCGACCTTCCCGTTCACTGCCATCGTCGGGCAAGAGCAGCTCAAGCTCGCGCTGTTGCTCAATGCCATCAACCCCGCCTGCGGTGGCGCGCTCCTGCTGGGCGAGCGGGGCACCGCCAAGTCCACCGCCGTGCGCGCATTGGGGCGTGTCGCACCCGGCCTGCGCGTCGTGACGCTCCCGCTCAACGCGACCGAAGATCGAGTGGTGGGCTCGCTCGACATGACGCGCGCCATCCGTGAAGGCCGCAAACACTTGGAGCGCGGGCTGCTCGCCGCTGCCGACGGCCAGATCCTCTACATCGACGAGGTGAATCTCCTCTCCGAATCGATTGTTAGCGCCATCCTCGACGCCGTCTCGTCGGGCGTCAACGTGGTGGAACGAGAGGGAATATCGGAGCGCCACGCATCGCGCTTCGTGCTCGTCGGGTCCATGAACCCGGAAGAGGGACAGCTCCGGCCGCAACTCCTTGATCGGTTCGGGCTTTGCGTCGTGGTGGGCGGCGAAGGACAACTGCAACGGAGGACCGAGATCATTCGCCGGCGTCTGGCGTTCGAAGCGCACCCGGCGCGCTTCGCCGAAGGATACGGTCCACGAGAGCGAATCCTTCGCGATCGGATCGTGGCGGCGAGGGAGAGCTTCCCATGCATCAGTCTCCCCGAGGAGACCATCGACCACATCGCGCGGGTCGCGTCCGATGCCCACGTAGCAGGACACCGCGCCGATTTGGTGTTGGCCGAGGCAGCGCGCGCCCTCGCCGCCTGGCAAGGCGAAACCCAGGTGACTCCGGCTCATGTGAATGCGGTCGCGCCCCTGGTGCTCGTCCACCGGATGCGAGAAGAGCCGGAATGCCTGTCGCCCATTCCGCCGAAACCCGAACGACAGCAACCCGAGGAACCACCGGAAAACGACTCTGCTCCCGAGCAAGAGGGTCAGAACCCTGAGCCGCCTTCCCGGGATGAAGGGCTCGATGCGCCCGCGCAAGATCCCGCACCGGACGAATCCGGGAGCGATGCCGGCGCCGACTCGCCCGATGACTCCGGTGAAGAGGACCAGGTGTTCGAGGTCGGCGACGGGTCCCGCACCGACGGGCTACTGCCGGTAACGCAGGATCGCGTCTTTCGCCGGCGCGGGAGCGGTCGACGTTGCAGGACCCGCACGCACACCCCCATGGGACGCTACGTCCGCCACGCACTGCCCCGAGGACGGGCGCACGACCTGGCATTCGACGCCACGCTCCGAGCGGCTGCGCCCTGGCAGATGGCGCGCGGCCACAACGGTCTGGCGATCAGCGTCCGCGGTCAGGATCTCCGCATCAAGGTGCGCGAGCGTCGCACCGGCTACACCATCCTCTTCCTGGTGGACGCGAGCGGCTCGATGGGAGCGGAGCGCCGCATGGCCACAGCCAAAGGCGCCATCTTCTCGCTCCTACAAGAGGCATACCAGAAGCGCGACACGGTCGGCATGGTGACGTTCCGTCGCTCGGCCGCCGACCTGGCGCTACCCCCGACGCGGAGCATCGATCACGCATCGCGGCTCCTGCAAGAGCTGCCCACGGGGGGCCGGACGCCGCTGGCCCTCGGGATCTGCCGTGCCATCGAGATCGTGCGCGGGCTCCGCATCAAGGATCCGCAGGTGCTGCCGGTGGTGGTGCTCATCTCCGATTGGGCGCGGGAACGTCGCGCTGCGCGGCGACGATCCGGTGGCGGACGCCATTCGGATGGCACGAAAAGCCGCCGCCGAGGGGATTCGTTTCGTCGTGGTCGACACGGAGACGGGGATCGTGCGGCTGCACATGGCCCGTCAACTCTGCGACGCCTTGCACGGCGATTACATCGAGCTGGATGAGGCTCGCGCTCGCGGCCTTCGGTGCAAAGCGGTCGGTGGAACCTAACCCACTCCCCAGCCCTCGCCCTTCCCTGCAAAGGAAGGGCGAGGGAGAACAGCCCCATTCCGTTGCGGGCGTGCTGCAGAACGTGATTGGTTAGCCGGCAGTCTTCCCCTTCTCCGGCCCATCTCCCGCAGCATGGGAGATGGAAAACTGTCAAAAGGTATTTTTCGGGCGGCTCCGCCGCCCGAAAAATACATCTTCAACTGTTGCCCAAGTAGGGGCGAACGATCGCCTACACGTCGACGTTTCGCTCGCGCGCGAGCGAAACGTCCGAAAGGATAACCCACATGGATACGATCGAAGAGGAGACTCGCCCGGGCAAACGCAAGGGCCTCGTCATCGTCAATACCGGGAGCGGCAAAGGCAAGACCACAGCCGCGCTCGGCCTGCTGTTCCGCGCCTGGGGACGAGGGATGCGCGTCTGCGTCATCCAATTCCTCAAGAACGAACATGCTCGCTACGGTGAGACCCGTGCCGCCGAGAAGCTCGGTATCGAGTGGGTCAGCACCGGCGACGGCTGGACCTGGACCAGTCGCGATCCGGCGGAGACGCAGCGAAAAGCCACCGCGGCGTGGGCCGAGGCCCAGCAGAAGATCGTCAGTGGCAAGCACGATGTCATCATTCTGGACGAGTTCACCTATCTCCTGCACTACCACTGGCTCGACACCGACGACGTCGTCGCCTGGCTGGCAGCCAACAAGCCACCCGATCTCCACCTGGTCATCACGGGGCGCAACGCCCCGAAACCTCTCGTCGCCTTCGCCGACCTCGTCACCGAGATGCGCGAGATCAAGCATCCGTTCAGCGAACAGGGCATCCGCGCCCAGCCCGGCATCGAGTTCTAGAACACGCGGCCGCACGGCCTTGCGCCGCACAGGTTCGCCCACATGGTGCCGGCTGCGGCGTTCGTAGGGGCGAACCTGCTTTCGCCGAACCCCGCACGCTCCATCGTCGCCCATCCGGGCGCGCGGCCATCGGTCTGTCAAGCCGCCCGGCGGGCAGGCTCGCCCTCGTCATCAACCACACGCCGAATCCGAGAATCAGCGCGAGTCCATAGGTCCGATCGGTCCCATTCGTCCCATTTGTCCTTTTGCGAAGGCGCCTGAACGTACGCATACCGGAAGCTGCGCCACAGCACAGGTCGGGCGCAAGCGGGTATCCTGCAAATCACGGGGACATAATGGGCTGAGAAGCCCAGAAAGGCAATCGCAAGTGCCAAAACGGATACGCCCAATAATCATCATCAGAATCCTCCTGCTTGTGTCAACCGTAATCTCCCTCTTTTTCGTGCCTTGGATCTTGGTGCGTGCCCTGATATCACCGCTGCCTGACACGGTCCAGGGACAACTGGACCAGGGGATCGGGCTTGGACTCGATGGGATGATCGTCTATGTGGACCGAGGTGGAAGAGAGCCTGCGTTTTACGCGGCGGGCTGGAAAGACAGGGAAAACCACACACCAGCCGACCCGCATTCGCTGTTCAAGATCGCCAGTATCGGCAAGCTATACGACGCCGTCGCGATCACCAAATTGGTAGGCGACGGCCGCCTGTCGTTGGACAAGACGCTCGCAGACTACTTTCCGGAGCTCGTGGGAAGGATCGAAAACGCCGACCGTATCACTTTGCGGATGATGGTGGAACATCGCAGCGGCATACCCAATGTGACGGACACCCCGAACTATTGGATCGACCCGCCGGCGACCAACGAAGAAGCGCTCACACGAGTACTCGACTTGCCGGCTGACTTCCAGCCCGGAAAACGATATGCATACTCGAACACCAACTATCTGTTGATAACCTTAGTCATCGAGAAGGTGGTCGGTTACAGCAAGTTCCAGTACATCCAGGAGGAGATCCTGGCCCCTCTCGGGCTGGAGAACCACCCTACGGTTCGATCCGCAACGTGAACATGGATGATCTGATGAGCGGCTACTACGCCGGCGTCGACCAAGACATCAAGACGACCGACTATGGCTCGATGGTTGCGACAGCGGAAGACGTGGGCATTTTCTTGCGCGCGCTGAACGACGGTTCATTGTTCAACGACGGAGAACAGGAGATCTACTCATCGATCTACAAGTACAATCACACCGGATTGATCCCTGGCTATCAGAGTATCGCCAAGTACTTCCCCGACATCGATACCGTTGTCATTCAGTTCGTGAACAGCACCAATTTCGACGGCTATACGTGGAATCTGGGAGAGATCGAGTACAACCGCATCGTCAGGATCGTGCGCAAGGCAGCGAGACTCGAAGGATGAGCGTCCACACTCTCAGAGGAGCAGAATCGACCGCGCTCTTGTCGGGGCTGGCCCGACCACATCAGCCCGATCCGCCGGGAACGCTTCTCGCATTTCCCGGCGGCGGTTGGAGGCAGACATACAGGCGACCACCCAGCCCATGGCCGCTTCACATTTTCCGGAGCAGGACCGTGTCACCGATCGACATGCCGGTTTGTCGCTTTCTCAGGAATAATGTACAATACACGTGATAGATCACACGGATATCGGCCATTCCACGCTCTGCTTCTGGCAGCTCGCACCTCTGCACGGATGAAATCGATGTCAGAATCGCATATTGCTCGCCTGTTGTTGCTCTCAGTTTCAGCCTGCCAAACGCAGTGCGCGTTTTGCTTCGGACCGCACCTGGCGACTACCAGGCTGCCGGAGACGCTTGCCGCTATCGCAGATCGGTCCTTCGCCACGTGGCAGACTGAACGCTCGTTCGTACCGGCAGTCCGGGACTGTGGCCTCGACGGCAGGAACTCGATTGTCCTGAATCGCTGAACGACCGCAGGTTGCGCCAGCTGAAGTCGTCGGGCATTCGACGCCGATTCGGCTTGGAATGGCCGTCGGGTCGGCACTGATCACAGTCCGGGAAGCGAGGTGGGGTAAAGGTCGGCTGATGCCAGACACCGTTTCGTGGATGAGCCCTACGCCGAACATTGCGACAGGCCCCTCCCGCAGGCAAGCTCGGGCGGCGAGGTTGGCATGAGAAACGAGAGTATCGCATATTGACGTCCGGGGATATCTCACAACCTTGGATCGATGCAGAGCGCCTGATCTCAGAAGACACCTTCAGGCATGCGTTTGAGAATGCAGCCTTTGGGATGGCTCTCTGGTTGCGATCGATGGCTGTTTCCTGCAAGTGAACCGGTCGATGTGCGAGATGTTTGGCTATCGCTCCGAAGAGCTGATCGCAAGGACCTTTCAAGAGCTCACGTACACAGATGATCTGGAGCTGGGCGCCGAACTGTTGCAGGATCTGATCGCAGGGCGCAGAGACTACGGTTGGCTGGAGAAAAGATACGTCCGGAAAGACGGCAAGATCATCTGGACCCTGCTGAGCACCTCAGTAGTGCGAAGTGCTGACGGGCAGCCCCAGTACATGGTCTCCCAGATCCAGAACATCACAGAGCGCAAGGAAGCTGAAGCCAAGCTGGCGGAAAAGGAATCGCAGTATCGCAGCATATTTGAAGCATCACAAGATGGTCTCCTCGTACTCCAACTGGATGGCGCGATCGTCGACGTCAGTCCAGCGTTCTGTAAGCTGCACGGCTATGGATGCGGCGAGCTGATTGGACGTCACGCCGCCCTCCTCATCCATCCGGACGATCACCCGGTCTTTGATGAGTATCTGCAGACGGTGCGGCGGGGTGAGGTATTCTTGGGCAGGGTCGTCGATCTGCACAAGAACGGCACATCATTCCATGTCGAGGTGCATGGCGCACCCTTCTCCTATCGAGGCGAACCCCACGCCCTCGCCGTCTTTCGCGACGTCACGATGCAGATGCAGCTGCAGAGCATCCTTGAGGAAGAAGTGGCTGCCCGGACCCGGGAACTGGCGGCCTTGTACGATGTAACGAGCGTGGCCAGCGCATCTCTCGAGCTCAAGACCGTCATCGAGCAATCGCTGGAACGGGTGCTGGAGGTGATGGACTGTCGGATCGGCGGCATCCACCTCGTTAACCCGGACACGGGAGAGATGAACTTAGTTGCCTGGCGTAACATCCCTACGGAGATCCTCGCCGAAATCGGGACGCTGCCCGCAGATGGCGGGATTGCCGGCCGGATCTTGAAGCACGGCGCATCTCTGATCGTGCCATCCATGATGGACGATCCTGATGCGGTGCCCGCCGCTCGACAGCTCCTCAGCCGGCATCGGTACGTCGGCGCGCCGATGCGGTCCAAAGGACGGGCGATCGGGGTCATGAGCATCGTCGGTCCCGAGGGCAGGGCGTTCAAGACGGAGGAAGTCAACCTCCTCGCTTCGATTGCCACGCAGATAGGCGTGGCCGCCGAGAACGCCCGCTTGTATGAACAGGTCGAGGTGCTCGCTGTCGCGGAAGAACGACAGCGGATTGCCCGCGACATTCACGACACGCTCGCCCAGGGATTTACCGGGATCAAACTGCAACTGGATGCGGTTGAATCTGCGCTCGAGCGCGACGAAAGCGCATCGGCGTACCAGCGATTGCATGTCGCCCGGCAACTGGCAGATCAAAGTCTGGCTGAAGCCCGCCGGTCGGTCTGGGCGTTGCGGTCGAAATCTCTGGAAGACAGGAGAATCGGTGATGCTTTGCTCGACTCCCTACGCGGCCTGACCGCCGGCACGGACCTCGAGGTGTCCGTTGATCTCCAAGACGACCTGCCCGAGTTCCCGGCCGAGTTGAAGAGCGAGCTGCTGCTCGTGTCTCAAGAGGCGATCACCAATGTGGTCAGGCACGCCCAGGCGCAGCATCTGTCCATCCGGCTCACGCACGCCGACAGCCAGGCGCAGTTGAGAATTTGCGATGACGGGCGTGGCATCTCGCCCAATCGATATGGAGAGGGGCTGGGGGAGTGGTGGGTTTGGCCTGATCACCATGCGACAGCGCATGGCGCGACATGGCGGCACGCTGCAGATCCATACTCATCCCCAGCGCGGCACATGCATCATCGCCACGGTGGGTTTCGAAGACGCAGGAGTGTGACAGGATGACCGAATCGGAGATCCGGGTGCTCGTGGCCGACGACCACCCAATCGTCCGCGATGGTCTGGATGCCATCATCAACGACCAGCCCGACATGCGAGTCGTCGCCGAAGCATCCAACGGAAGGGAGGCGCTTCGATTGGCCCTGGAGAGCCGTCCCGATGTCTTGCTGATCGATCTGCGAATGCCGCAGTTGGATGGTCTTGAGGCAGTCATGGCCATCCAGAAGAAGTGGCCCGATGCGCGGATCATCATCCTCACCACATACGATGGCGATGAAGACATCTACCGGGCGATACAAGCGGGCGCGCGCGCCTACCTGCTCAAAGGCGTGCCTCGGGGTGAGCTGCTGGACACGATCCGCGCCGTCCACGCCGGCAGCAAGCGCATTCCCCCAGAAGTGGCGGCGAAATTGGCCGAGCGTATCTCGACGTCAGAATTGACCGATCGCGAGCTGGAAGTGCTCCATTTGATCGTAGCAGGTCAGAGCAACAAGGAGATCGGGCGCACTCTATCGATCACGGAGGGCACTGTCAAGGCGCATGTCAACAATCTGCTGGGGAAGATGGGAGTCAATGACCGCACCCAGGCGGTCACCGAAGCGCTGCGCAGGGGGCTGGCCCACCTATAGCTTCTATATCCAAAGGAGTAGATCCTTGCCTATCGAAAGACCAACCTGCAGGTTGGTCTTTTTTTATGCGCGGATCTATGTCCTAAATCGGATGAGATGGCTCTCCATGCCGGATATACTCTATGAAAATGATGGTGTTTTGGGGGTGTGGATGCGGCTCTTCATCACCGGCGCAACGGGGTATATCGGTTTCCATGTGGCTACCGCCTTTCGCCGCGCTGGATGTGAGGTTTTCGGGCTGACCCATAGCGAGCGTCAGGTGCACCGGCTCGAACGCAACGAGATCATTCCCGTCTTCGGAAGCCTGCAACGCCCGGATAGCTTCGCCGACATCGCTCGCGAGAGTGATGTGATCGTTCACGCGGCCATCGATTCCCACGCAGACGCTGCCGCCCTGGATAGAGCAACGGTGGAAGTGTTGCTGGAGGGCGCGAGCAGCGCTGCTCAATCGGCGACCGTCATCTACACCAGCAGCATCTGGGTGCTGGGCAACCGCGGCGGCCAACCGCTGACGGAGCAATCGCTGTTCTCGCCGCCCAAGACGGCTGCGTGGCGACCGGACGTCGAACAGCATGTGTTGAACGCCAAGAACGTCAAGGGATTGGTCATCCGGCCGGGGGTGGTCTATGGAAAGGGCGGCGGGCTGACCGGCATGTGGTTCCAGGGCGCCTCAAATGACGGCGTCGTTCGGATTGTGGGGGATGGCGAGAATCATTGGGCCATGGTCCATGTCGACGACCTTGCCGATGGATACCTGCGGGCCGCGCAGAGCGGCCTCAGCGGCGCCGTGTTCAACCTGGCGGATGCTTCCCGGTCCACGATCATGAAGATGTCCGGGGCCGCTGCCTGTGCTGCCGGAAACATCCGCCAGCTTGAGTTTGTTCCAGTCGATCGAGCCATCCAAGAGATGGGACACCTGGCCGAAGCGCTCGCGTTGGACCAGATCGTGGACGCAAGCAAAGCACGCCGCGTGCTGGATTGGCAGCCAAGACACAAAGGGTTCATCCCGAAGTAGATACGTACTTTCGTGCGTGGCGCGCCCATCGATCGTGAGGGGAAATAACTGATGGAGAATTTCATTTGCAGAACCTGTGGCACGCAGTTCGCAGCGACAGAGCAATCGCCCGCCAGTTGCCCAATCTGTGAGGACGAGCGACAGTACGTGGGTTGGGAAGGCCAACAATGGACCACCCTGCAAGCTCTCCAACAGAGCCACCACAACGTCTTCAAGGAGGTCGAGCCCGGCTTGACCGGGATCGGCACGCACCCGTCATTCGCCATCGGCCAACGAGCGCTGCTTTTGCAAACCACTGCCGGCAACATCCTGTGGGACTGCATCAGCCTGATCGATGATCCAACCATCGCTGTCATCGAGGCGCTGGGCGGCATCTCTGGGATTGCCATCTCGCACCCCCACTATTACAGCGCCATGGTGGAATGGAGCCAAGCCTTCGACGCACCGATCTACCTGCATGCCGATGACCGTGAATGGGTTTTGCGCCCCAACCCGCCATTCAGTTCTGGAAGGTGAAACGAGACAGTTGTTGGACGGAGTTACCCTGCTGCGGCTCGGCGGTCATTTTGCGGGCGGCACGGTACTACATTGGAAAGGGGGCGCAAATGGGAGAGGCGTCGTACTAAGCGGCGACATCTTACAGGTCGTCTCTGATCGACGTTATGTCAGCTTCATGCGCAGCTATCCCAACTTGATTCCCTTGCCCGCTCGCACGGTGCGCCGCATCGCTGATGCGCTCAAACCCTATCGTTTCGAGCGCATTCACGGCGCCTGGTGGGATCGAGTTGTCGATTCGGATGCCGAAGCAGCCGTGGCGCGATCGGCCGAACGGTACATCAACGCATTGCGCGCCGAAGCCTGACCCTCTGAATCGTCCTGGTATGGGTTGCCGAAGCATGTTCTCGACAAGGGGAGCCACGAGCCGCTCGATCGATCCATGGATCAACGGTTTCGTATTCCGAATATCGAGGCGAAACGAAGGTCGACGGAATGACAGACGTGAAACACAAAACAGGGGAGAGCCACCATGCAACAGGAAACGATCTCTGGCAATGAGGGCAAGACGATCAAGGCATCATTTCAGCAGCGAAGCGCCGGCATTTCATTGGTGATCACGGGCACCGTGGCGCTGTACTACATCGCACGTGCCTGGCCCATGCGACCGATCGCGCTGGCCGGTGCAGCCATCCCCGCCGGTTTCGGCAGCCTGGTCCTGACCACTTTTGCGCTGATCATCGTAGCGGAGATTGTGCTCCAAATCGTGCTGGTGATCGGCGCCGGGGCGGCTTCGAAACCCACGTCCCACGATCAGATGGCAGCCTTGAAGGCAAACCGCAACGCCTACGGGGTGCTTGCCGCAGGAAGCCTCGGCGTCGTTGGACTGCTCTTCGCAGGCCTGCCCGCCTTCTGCCTGGCCAATCTCGCTGTGCTTGCACTGCTGCTGGCTGAGATCACCAAATTCGCTTCGCAGCTCTTCTTCGGTCGCCGGCATGCGTAGGTAGATTGGAAAAGCTCGATGCTTCAAAGA
>CAXXFQ010000019.1:0-786202 GCA_963674475.2 Thermoguttaceae bacterium
TCGAGCGGCTTGCGGGGCTGGAGGCCGCCGTCGTACCAGTAGGCGACGAACGCGGGCCGGCGTCCGCGGGCGGGGAACTCCCAACGAAGGGCCGACGACTTGGGGAAGGTCTCCGCGGTGATCGGCGACAGCGCGATCGGCTCGATCACCCGGGGCGCGCCCGGATCGAGCGAGGCGAAGACGCAGTCCATCGTGTGACAGGCCATGTCACCCAGCGCGCCCGCGCCGAAGTCCCACCAGGCCCGCCAGTTGAAGGGGTGGTAGGTATCGGCCTTGTATGGCCGAACCGGGGCGGGCCCCAGCCAGACGTCCCAATCCAGGCTGGCGGGCACCTCGTCCTCGCCCTCGGGCCGGTTCATGCCTTGCGGCCAGATGGGCCGATCCGTCCAGGAATGCACCTCGCGGATCGTCCCGACCGCCCCGCTGTGGATCCACTCGTACACCAGCCGCCAGCCTTCTTTGGCGTGCCCTTGGTTGCCCATCTGGGTGACCACGCCGTAGCGCTGGGCCGCCTGGGTGAGCTGGCGGGCTTCCCAAGGCGTGTGGGTGAGCGGCTTCTGGGTGTAGACGTGCTTGCCCAGCTGCATGGCGATCATGGTGGCGGGGTAGTGGTGATGGTCCGGCGTGCCGACCATGACGGCGTCGATCTGGTCGTGGGCTTGGTCGAGCAGCTTGCGGTAGTCCTGGTAGTAGCGGGCCTTGGGGTGCAGCTCGGCCGCCTTCTCGCAGCGGCTGCTGTCGACGTCGCAGTAGCAGGGGCAGGCGATGCCCAGCTCGGCGGTCGACTCGAGGTGATAGTGGCCGATACCGCCCGCCCCGATGTAGGCGATGCGCAGCTCGGTGCGGAGCGGCGCGATGGCGCGCTGGCGGGGCTCGGGCTTGCGGCCCGGGCCGGCACAACCGGCGGTGCCGGCGGCGACCACCGCCCCGGCGGCGGCGGCGGTGCGCAAGAACTGGCGACGCGTGCTGCCCCCGGCGGGTTGGGACGCGGTCTTGGCGGGCGAAGCGGTGGTAACGGCTGGGTTCATGGTCGACCTCGCAGGCAGGAGTCCAAGGGTCGGTGGATCGGCGCTACACCCCCGGCGGGCCGGCCGACCGCCCCATCCTAGCGACCGATAGTCTACTGCGCAGGCTCAACCCTTCCAAGGGGCGCCCGCACCGCAGGTAGGACATGGTCTGGAGAGGAGGGCGCAGCGGCGCGACGCTGCCGGCGGTAGTCGTGGGCGGCCGTCTGGGTAACGCCACGCAACATGCCGTTGAAGATGACGGCGTGTAGCGGGTAGAGGGCGTACCAGTAGAGCAGCCCGGCCAAGCCGCCGGGGTCGAACACCGCAGTCTGGCGAATGGCGCAGGTGTCGCCGATTGGCTCAACCTCGAACTGCAACCAAGCGCGACCCGGTACGCGCATCTCGGCGGCGAGGCGTAGTACATGCGGCCGAGTGCACTGCTCGACGCGCCAGAAGTCGACCGTGTCGCCGACGCGCAGGTGGGCGGGATGGCGTCGACCGCGGCGTAAGCCGACCCCGCCGACGGCGAGATCCATCCAGCCGCGGAGTTGCCACAGCCAGTCGCCGAAATACCACCCCGTCTGCCCGCCGATCCGCTCGACCGTCGCGAAGGCTACCTCGGCCGGCACCGCAGCGGGCAAGACCCGCGTGTCGAGCAGTCGCGTGCCGAAGGTCACCCGGGCGAAGCGCGGGGCGCGCCCGCCGGAGATCAGGGCGTCCGACCAGCGGGTCTGGGCGAACTGCTGGTCCTCGTTGGCCAGCGCCCGAGCCACGGACTCCTTCAGGCCGCGGGGCTGGATGTCGAAGGCCTGCGCCGCGGCGGGACTGGTCACGATGGTGTCGTGGCGTACGCTCTCGATCAGTTTGCGGCCGATCCGCGCGTAGACGGGCGTGACCAGGCCCAGCCACCAGCTGGACAGACGGGGCGACAGCACGCCCACCGGGATGATCAGCCGGCGGAGGCGGCGCTGCCGGGCGAACTCGCGCATCAGGTCGGCATAGGAGACGACGTCCGGCCCGCCGATCTCGTAGACGGCGCTGCCCGGGGCGTCGACGTCCAAGGCGGCCACGAGGTACGCGATAACGTCCTCGATGGCGATGGGCTGCGCCAGGCTCCGCGTCCAGCGGGGCGTGATCATGACGGGCAGTTTGCGCACCAGGGCGCGGATCATCTCGAAGGAAAGGCTGCCCGAGCCGATGATGATCGACGCGCGGAACTCCAGGGTGGGTACGCCCGAGGCGCGCAGGAGGCGGCCGACTTCCTGCCGGCTGCGCAAATGGGGGGAGAGGTCCTGCGCCTCGCCCAGGCCGCCCAGGTAGATGATCCGCCGCAAGCCAGCCTGCTCGGCGGCAGTGGCGAAGTGACGGGCGGCGCGCAGTTCCTCGGCTTCGAAGCCGGCACCGGATGCCAAGGAGTGCACCAGGTAGTAGGCGGTGTCCACGCCGACCAGGGCGGCCGCGAGCGAATCCGGCTTCAGCATATCCCCGGGCACGATCTCGACACCGCGCGGCGCGCGCGGGGGCGAGCCACGCCGGCCGCCGCGCGAGGCAGCGCACCCGTTCGCCACGCCCGTGCAAGGCAGTGAGCAGACGCCCGCCTACGTAGCCCGTGGCGCCGGTGAGCAGAATCAGTCGTTCTTCTTGACTGGTGGCGGTCATGTCGCCGTCCTCCCGGCTGGCTGGTACGCTCATCGGTTACTGTCGCCGTCAGTTGGCCGATTACACCGGAAAGTCGCCTGGACCGCCAGCCGGCCTCCTGCCCGATAATCACATCCGCCCGCGGCTTTCCGGCAAACTTCCGCGCCCCCGGCACCGATAACCCAGCGTGCCCCATGGCGACCGAAGCGGAATACTTCACACAGTTATCGTCCGTTGTGCCTTTCAAGAGTGGAAGTCGTGGGGTGTACTGACTACACTTCGCTGACAACCTACTATTAGAGAGCAATCAGGAAGCCAGACGAACGAGCCTTGCCGACGAGCACCGCGGCGAGCGGGCAACCCGCCTTCCGGACCCTGTATACCGGACGTGAATTCGAGTTTCGGGCAGCGCGCCCACCAATCAGTGGGTGCGACAGACGATATACACACCGAGGCCTACCTCAGCCGGCGGAAGGGGTCCGCGGGCGGCGAGGAGCGACTAGCGTGCAGAGCCTGACCTGGTATTGGCGCCGACTCCGCAGCATGTCACCCGGGGAACTGGGGTGGGCGGCTGCACGCGCAGGCGCGTGATCACGTCGATCGCTGCCTGCTGCCTTGGCGCAGTGCGCCGACCCGGAGCAACGGCCACGCCGACAACGGACACCGCGCCGCGACCTGGCGGACCGGCCTGCTGGGCGCGCTGTGGCCGGCGCCGGGCGATCGGCGTTATCAGGAGCTGTTGAGCGAGGCGCAGCGCAGCGCACTGCTCGACCGTGCGGAGCGGGCACTGCGCAACGAACTCCGCCTGTTCGGCCACGGCTATGTCGACCTGGGCCCGGAAGTGCAATGGAACTATGAGTACGTCGCGCAGGTCGAAGCGCCGCTGGACTTCGCGCCGGCGGTGGACTACCGCGACTATCGCGTTTCGGGCGATGCCAAGATCGCCTGGGAGCCGAGCCGGCATCAACACCTGCCGCTGTTGGGCCGGGCGTATCGCGTGACCGGCGAACCGCGCTTCGCCGAAAAGGCCGTCGAGCAGATCGAGACCTGGATCGCGC
Organism: Thermoguttaceae bacterium; assembly: GCA_963674475.2. Classification (GTDB taxonomy): domain Bacteria; phylum Planctomycetota; class Planctomycetia; order Pirellulales; family Thermoguttaceae; genus CAXXFQ01. Next base: position 3,704 of record CAXXFQ010000019.1, read on the forward strand.
AGTGCCCCTACGGTCGCGGCCTGCAGTGGCGCAGTCCGCTGGAGCTGGCGATTCGGGTGATCAACTGGGTGGTGGCGTGCAGCTTGATCGAGCCGGCGGGCTTGCTGACGGCGGCGCGGCGCGCCCAGTGGCAGCCGGTGATCGAGCGGCACGTCTGGGAGATCGCCCGGCGATATTCGCGGTATTCCTCGGCGAATAACCACCGAATCGGCGAGGCGGCCGGCGTGCTGATCGCCTGTGCGTACTTCGGCGACGACCGGCGGGCGGCGCGACGCTTGCGGCAGAGCTGGCGAATCTTGCAGGCGGAGATCGAGCGGCAGACGCACCCGGACGGCTGGCAACGTCGAGCAGGCGTTCGGCTATCACCTGTTCGTGATGGAGTTCTTCCAGCTGGCGGCCTGGGTGGCGCAGCGGCTGGGCGAGACGGTGCCGGCCGGCTACGTCGAGCGACTCCAGCGGATGGCGCATTTCGCGGCCGCCTTGCGCGAAGGTGGCCAGCCGCCGCTCTACGGCGATCACGATGAAGGCTACGTGCTCGACCTGGACGACCACACAGATTACACGTCCGACCTGCTGGCGCGGCAGACAGCGCTGTGGCCGGCGCATCCGCCAAGTATACAGAATACCAGACGATATGAATCGGCATTCTGGCTGACCGGCGAGGCAGCCTGCCGCCGTGGCCCGGCGACGCCGAGCCGGCGTCTTTGCACAGCGAAGCCTTCCCCGACACCGGCCTCTACTTGCTGCAGGCGGGGGCGGCGGCGTCGCCCGATCGGCTGAGCGTGACGCTCGACGCCGGGCCTTTGGGTTATGGGGTGCTGGCGGCGCACGGTCATGCCGACGCGCTGGCCGTCACGTTGCGGATCGGCGGTCACGATGTGCTCGTCGACCCCGGCACGTACGACTACTTCACGCACCCCGAGTGGCGGACCTACTTCCGCGGCACGCCGGCGCACAACACGGTCACGATCGACGACGCGAACCAGTCCGAGATGCTCGGTCCGTTCCTGTGGGGCCGGCGCGGCGGCGGCGAAGTGTATGGAGTGGTCGCCCACCGCCGACGGCGGCAGCTGCCGCGCGACCCACGACGGATATCTACAGTTACCGGACCCGGTTCACCACGAGCGCGAAATAACCGTTATCGGAGCCGCGGGTGAGATCAAGTGGCGCGACGTTCTATCGGCCACGTCCGCGCACGAGGCGGCCCTCTATCTACATTTTGCGGAAGACTGTGACTTGCAGCCCGCCGAGGGAAAGAATCGGTACCTGGTCAGCTGGCCAGGCGGGCAGTTTGCACCTACAGCTGGCGGAGCAGCTGGAGGGTCGCGGTCTATCGGGGCAGCCAGATCCCGCGTTTGGGGTGGATCAGCAGGGGTTATCACGATCTGGCGCCGGCGCCCACGCTGGTGGGTCGCTGTTCGGTGGTCGGGTGAGTTGGTCTTGGAGACGAGCCTGCAGCTCAGACGGCGGCAGGTATAGGGAAGAGGCACAGGCGGGCGTCTGGTGAGGGCTGGGCGCCGGCCGACGGGGGAGAAGCAGTGTACGACGGATGCGCTCGACGCGAAGCGTACGTTCAGGGCATTGTGCTGGCGGGCGTGCACGCCTGGGGCGACTGTGCGCTGGAAGACGTCATGACTCGACCGCTCTTGCCGGTGGCCGGTCGACCGGTGATCGCGCACGGCCTGGCCTGGTTGCAGGCGGCGGGGGTGCGCGGGGCGACGATCTGCGGCAACAGCCAGAGTGCGGTGATTGCGGCTGCACTCGGAGACGGGTCGGACCTGGGCCTGAAGCTGGACTACTGCGCCGACACCTTGCCGCGCGGCCCGGCTGGTTGTGCCCGGGACGCGGCCCAGCGCAGCCCGGCCGATACGTTCGTGGTTCTGGACGGCACGGTGATTCCGGCGATCGACCTGCCCGCGCTGCTGGCGGCGCATCGGCGGTCCGGGGCGGCGGCGACCGTATTGTGCTGTGCGGAACCCGGCGGCGGGCACGGCCCGGCGGGGGTGTATGTGTTCTCGCGAGCGGCGCTCGAGCAGGTGCGCCCGCGGGGGTATCAGGACATCAAAGAGGTGCTCCTGCCGCAGTTGCACCGCAGCGGGCAGCTGGTCGTGCACGAGGTGGTGCCCGGCGAGGCGGTCCAGCGGGTCGCGGACGCCGCCTCGTACTTGGCGGTGAATCTGTGGGCGGTGCAGCGGCTCACGCGGGAGGACGCGGAACGGGCGGGCTACGAGCGACGGGGCGAGGCCTGGGTGCATCGCACGGCCCGCGTGGCGGAGACGGCCCAGCTGGTGGGCCCGGTGCTGGTCGGCCCGGACAGCGTGGTCGAGGCGGGCGCGATGGTGGTCGGGCCGGCCTCGATCGGCGCGCGAAGCCGGGTGGGCCGGGAAGCGGTGATCAGCCGGTCGGCGGTGTGGGATGACGCCCGAATCGAGGCGTTGGCGATTGTCGATCGGAGTGTGTTAGCGCACGGCACGCATGTAGAGCCGGAGCTGGTGCTCCGGGAAGCCGTGCTGGTGCCGCGGTCGCGGCCGGCGTCGCGCTGGCCGACCTGGCTGCGGTCGCGCAGCACGCGGGGGCGGCGCCAGCTGGGCTGGGCGAACCGGGCGAAGCAGCCTACCCCGCGAGCGCGTGGGTAGAAACGGAGGCAGAACGTGGTTTCGAACTGTCCGCAAGACCACCGTGATCCTGAGGCGTCCCTTCCGGTGCGTGCCAGTGAGGCCGCCAGCCCAGGGATGCTGGGCGAACCGGCGGGGGACAGCTGGGGCCTGGGGCCGGCACAACCGGCGGTCCCAGGAGGGCCGGGCGCACAGTTCTCGATGGACCTGCTGTGGCGGTCGAAGTGGCTGATCCTGGGCGTCTTCGTGCTGGTGGCGGGGGCGGCCTTGCCGTTGGTCTGGCTGACCCAGACGCCGGTGTATCGGGCCACCGCCCTGGTGCGGGTCTCGCCGGTCATCTCGCGGATTGTCTTCAAGACCGAAGATAACGGGCTGGTGCCTTTGTACCAGTCGTTTCTCAATACGCAGGTCTCGATCATCCAGAGCCCGAAGGTGATGCAGCGTGTGCTGGACTCGGAGGAAGTGCAGCAGACGAAGTGGTATCGGGAACAGCCGCAGAACTGGCGGACGATGCTGGGGGCCGACCCGCCCAACCGGATGGATCGCCTGCGCGAAGCCATCACCGCTCGGCCGCGGAAGGACACCGAGCTGATCGGCGTGTCGATGACGGCGGCCAGCGCCCGCGAGGCGCAGCTGATCGTCGACGCCGTGGTGAACACCTACAAGCGCTGCTCGGACGAGCTGCTGCAGGAAGTGGACCTGCGGCGGTTCGACACGCTCAGCGCCGAGCGGTCGACGCTCCGCCAGGAGATCGACAGCCTGCTGGAGAGTAAGTTCAGCTATGCGCGGGAGCTGGGCACCTTGGACCCGAGCGAGCTGCGCAGCCAGTTGGCCACGCAGTTGAGCGTGCTGGAGGCGGAGCGGGACGAGCTGCAGCGGCGGGTGGCGATCGCGCAGTACCAGCTGGAGACGCTGCAGCCGGCACCGGCCGAGACCGACCCAGCGGACCCCGCCGATGCCGATGCCGGCGACGACGAAGACGCAGCGCTGATCAACTACGCCCGGGACGCGGAGTGGCGGCAGTTGCATTACGCCTATGAGCAGGCGGCGCATCAGCTGGAGCTGGGACGGCAGAAGTACGGCGAGGCGCACCCGGAGATTCAGAGGCTCACGGCCGACGTCGAGCACACCAAGCGGATGCGCGGCGAGCGGGAGGCGCAGCTGCGCAACCAGCGGCACAGCGCGGCCGTGCTGGCCACTGCGCCCGACGAGCAGCTGCCGCTCGATCGCTCGCAGGCGGAGTGGAACCTGCAGGTCCAGCAGCGCGAGCTGGCGTTGCTCGAGGACAGCATCACCGCCCAGCGGGAGAAGGTGGCGACAGCCGGTGACCTCGCCCGCCGCATCGCCCGCTTCGACGAGGAAATCAACAACAAGCGCGAGCTGTACGACGTGGTGCGGTCGCGGCTGCAGCAGCTGGAGATCGAGTCGCGGGCGCCGGCGCGGATCTCGGTGGCGGCGCCGGCCACCACGCCGACCGAGCCGGACCGCGATCGGCGCATCATGCTGAGCCTGCTCGCCCTGGGCGGCGCGCTCAGCCTGGGCGTGGCGTGCGCCTACCTGCGCAGCAGCACCGACCCGCGCATCCGCGGCTTCGGCGACGTGCCGCCGCCCATGCGCGTGCCGTTCCTGGGCCACCTCCCGTCACTGGTCTCGGTGCGGGGCAAGGCCGCCTGGGAGCACGATCCGAGCGTGGTCGAAGGGTTGCGCATGCTGCGGACAGCGCTGTTGCGCCGCGTGGCGGGCACGGACGACCGCGTGGTGCTGATTACGAGCTCTTCCAGTCGCGAGGGCAAGACGAGCGTGGCGATCGGCCTGGCACGCAGCCTGGCGCAGCTGGGCAAGCGGGCGCTATTGGTCGAGGCGGACTTGCGCCAGCCTTCGCTGACGCAACGGCTCGGCATCGAGGAGCCGGCCACCGGGCTGGGGGCGATGCTCTGCGGCGACGCGCGGGACGAGGACGCGATCATCATCGGGCGTGACCTGCCGGGGTTTCACATTCTGCCGGCCGGCCCGCACCGCGAGGACTTCAGCCCGGAGCTGCTGGCCAACGGAGTCTTCTCGGCCTGCCTGCGCCGCTGGAAGCAGCGGTACGACTACGTGATCCTGGACAGCCCGCCGGTGCTGCCGGTGGCGGACGCGCGCATCCTGGCGAGCCAGGCGGACGGCGTGGTGATGATCATGCGGTCGGCGCATTGCCGGCGGACCGACGCCTTGCGGGCGTGTTCGGACCTGAGCCTTGCCGGTGCCCGGCTATTGGGCACGGTACTGGTGGGCGTCACGGGTCGCGAGCGCTACGGCGACCGGTACGGGTATGGTTACGGGTACGGATACGGCTACACGTACGGCCGGGCATATGTCGCCACCGGGCGCGAGTTGCCGCATGGGCCGGGGAACGGAACCGCCACCGCGACCGCACCGGCCGGCACGGCTGCGCCCCCGGCGCAGGACCCGTCCGCGAGCGAGGATGCCTAGCCCATGCTGCTGGTCCTCTTTGACCATCGGCCGGCGTACCTGGCGGGCGCCGCGGAGAGTGTCAGTGCGATGACACTCCCAGCCGGGCCGGGCTGCTTGGGCCAACACGTTATCGAGACGCTGACCGAACTGGCCGGCGGCTGGCAGCGGCCACCGGTAGTGGTATCCGCTGCGCCGCACGCGCCAGCGCAGGCCGAGGGTATAGCCCGCGCGGTGGCGGATGAAGTGCAAGTGGTGTCCGCCACCGAGCTGGCCGGCGTGCTGGCGGAGTGCGAGCCGAGCGACGAGGTGTGGCTGGTCGATCTGCAGCGCTGGCCGGCGGAACTGGGCCCGGCCCGGTCGGAACTGGCGGCGCGCGGCGCCTGGTCGGGGGCGTTGCACCTGGTAGCGGTGGGTCACAAGGGCGAGAAGACGCTCGAGCGCGTGGAGTTCGACCCCGAGGGACACGTCAAGCGCGTGCAGCGGTACTACGCGAACCTGCCGGCGCTCAAGTCGGCGCGGCAGGGCGTCTTTCTGACGGTGGTGCCGGCGGCGGCGGTGGTGGACCTGCGGGGCGGGACGACGCTGTCGGCGTTGCGCGCCCAGCTGGCGGACCGCGGCGTGCTCAGCCGGGATGTGCCGCTCGAGGTGGACGCCTGCGACCTGACCACGCCCAGCGGCGTAATGCAGCTCAACGAACGGCTGCTGACGCATAAAGGCACGAATGGGAGCCCGAACGGACACGCCGCTCATGGCGAGCGGATTGTCGTGGCGCCCACGGCGAAGATCGCCGCGTCGGCCCGGTTGGTCGGGCCGGTGGCGGTGCACGATCGCGCCGAGATCGGCGACAACGTCATGTTGATCGGTCCGGCGGTGGTGGGCGCGGACGCGCGGGTGGCCACCAGCGCAACGATCGCCCAGGCGGTGATCACCCCCGGCGTCACTATTGAGCCGCGGGCGATCGTGCGTCACCAGTTGGCACTGGGCATCTCGGCCGAGACCGACCAGCCGGGCGAGGCGACAGCGCCCGTCGCAGCGCCCCAAGCCACCGGTATGCCGGCCGGCATGGCGACGCCGGGGCCGGGTTGGCTGTCGACGCCGGCGGGATTGAACCAGCCGATGCGCCTGGGCCGGTTGGTGCAGCTGGGGATCAAGCGCGCCGCCGACGCCGCGGTGGCGCTGGTGGCACTGGCGTTGCTCGCGCCGGTGCTGGCGCTGGTGGCGCTGTTGGTGAAGCTGGACTCGCGCGGGCCGGTGCTGTTTGCGCATCGCCGCGAAGGCCTGGGCGGCAAGCCGTTTCCGTGCTGGAAATTCCGCACGATGGTGGCCAATGCCCACCTGTTGCAGCGGCAGCTCTACGCCCAGAACGAAGTGGACGGCCCGCAGTTTGCGATGAAGCACGACCCCCGGATCACCCGGCTGGGGCGGCTGCTGCGGGCGACCAATTTGGACGAGCTGCCCCAGCTGGCGAACGTGTTGCTGGGCCACATGAGCCTGATCGGGCCGAGGCCTTCGCCGTTTCGCGAGAACCAGATTTGCGTGCCGTGGCGACGAGCGCGGTTATCGGTACGCCCGGGGATTAGCGGACTGTGGCAGGTGTGCCGATCGGAGGACCGCAGCCAAGGCGACTTCCACGAGTGGATCTACTACGACCTGACGTACGTGAAGCACTTCTCGCTGTGGCTGGACGTAAAGATCCTGGTGCTCACCGTGGTGACGCTGGGCGGTCGCAAGAGCGTGCCGATGTCGTGGCTGGTCCGGGAACCTGCCGGCGCGGGGCCTGCGGCGGGGGCTGCGTCGTCGTAGCGACCGGTCGGCGGCCGGACAGGCCGGCCCGGGCCGGGCGCGGGTCGGGCTGGTCGTACAACGGTCACGGCCGCGAGCCGCCGATACCAATCCCAGTAATCGGAGCTGGAACCAAGACACTACCCGTATAGCTGGGAGAGCCCCTGGTGATGACTGCAAGCGCGAACAGAATCGGACGCGGCCGGGGAAAGAAGATGTGGACGGTGTGGGCCGGCACGTTGGTGCTGGCTGCTTGGGCGGCGGGCTGTAGCGATCATCGCATGAGCCTGACCGACTTCGTCGACCTGCAGCACGAGCTGGACGCGGCGAAGGCTGCGGAGGCGAACGTGCAGGCGGCGCCGCCGGCGCAGCTGGACTCGCACCTGGGTCCGTACCGGGTGGGGCCGGGGGATGTGCTGGCGGTGACGCTGACCGGCGTGGACGCGGAGACGTCGTTCGAGCCGCTCGCCGTGCGCGTGGATCGCAACGGCCGAATCGACCTGCCGGTGGTCGGCGAGGTGCACGTGGCGGATCGGGAGCTGGAGGACGTGGAAGACGCGATCCGCGACGCCTGCGTGCCGGCGCTCATGAAGCACGCCACGGTGCACGCGACGGTCACCGAGCCGGCGCGGACGAACGTGCTGGTGCTGGGAGCGGTGCAATTGCCGGGCCTGGTGCCGCTGAACCGCACGCAATGCGACGCGTTGCACGCGATCGTGCTGGCGGGCGGCCTGGACGCCGCCTACGCCTCGGGCCAGGCGACGCTCTGCCGGGTGCGCCATCCGGAAGACCAGACGACGCTCGACCTGACCACGCCGGCGGGACTGCGCGCGACGCTCGCCCTGCCGCCGCTGGAGCCGGGGGATATCGTGACGGTCCATGCCGCGACGCCCAACACCGTGTTTGTGGGCGGGCTGGTGAACCTGCCGCGGGCGCAGATCTATCCGCAAGGCGTGCGGATGACGGTCCTGCAGGCGTTGGCGGGCGCGAACGGGCTGCGTACCGACGTGACGCCGCGGCAGGCGACGCTGATTCGCCGGCTGCCCGACGGGCAGGACGCGCACGTGAAGCTGAATCTCGACCGCATCACGACTGGCCAGGACCCGAACCTGCTGCTGGCGGCCGGCGACATCCTCTGGGTGCCGCACACCGCGGAGACGCGCGTGCAGGACTGGGTCAACCGCAACATCTTCTTCCGCGCGGGCGTGACCGCGACCGCGGGCGTGAACTACAACGCCCAGGCGGTGGAGTATCTCAACGGCGACGCCGAGCGGGGCGCGGGCATCAACCGCGGTAACTTGCAGGACCAGTACGACCCGTTCGGCTTCCTGTTGCGGAACCAGGCTTTGAACTCGCTCTCTTCCCAGTAGGCGGGGAACCGATGATCCGACCGGCTGCTACGCTTCAAGAGTCCCCGATCGCCGTCGCCCAGGCTGTCGACCAGCTCCGCGCGCTGGCGCTGCGCAGCCTGGAGCGCATGTACCTGCCCGAGCAGCGGCGCTTCGCCTTTCGGCTGCGCCGCGAGAACGACCGGGACGTGCTGGAGGGCGTGAGTCCGCGGTACACCGCAATCGTGCTCCTCGGGCTGCGCGAGGAATCGCCTGCGGACGTCGAGCGCATCCTCGCCGGCGGGAGCCTCGCGGAGGTGGCGGACGCGCTGCTGGCCGACGTCGAGCGGTTTACGGACTTCGGCGAGGTCGCGCTGACGCTCTGGGCGGCGCGCCGCCTAGGCCGGCCGGCGGCGCAGCGGGCGCTGGATCGGCTGGTCGAGCTGAACCCGGTGCACGGGGCGCATCCGACCGTCGAGCTGTCGTGGGCGCTCACCGCGTTGAGCGTTCCCGGTTCGGACGTCGAGGCCCGGCTGCTGGCGCGCCAGCTGGCGGATCGGCTGCGGATTTCGTTCGTGGAAACGACGGGCCTGTTTCCGCATTGGCCTTTGGACAGCGAGGCGGGCGGCTGGCGCGCGCATGTGGCGTGCTTTGCCGACCTGGTCTATCCGACGCAGGCGCTGAGCTTCTATTACCGCGCGACGGGCGACCCGACCGCGCTGCGCACCGCGACGCAGTGTGCGAAGCAGATGTGCGCGTTGCAGGGGCCGCAGGGTCAGTGGTGGTGGCACTTCGACACGCGGACCGGCCGGGTGCTCGAGCCGTTCCCGGTGTACGCGGTGCACCAGGACGCCATGGGGCCGATGGCGCTGCTCGATCTGCAGGACGCCGGCGGGCCCGCCCACCGGACGGCGCTGCAGCGCAGCCTGGACTGGCTGCACTGGTCGCCGGAATTGGCTGGCTCGCTGATCGACACCGACGCGGACGTGATCTGGCGAAAAGTCGGCAGGCATGAGCCGGGCAAGTTGACCCGCAGCCTGCAGGCGACCCTGAGCCGGGTGCATCCGCAGTTGCGCGTCCCAGCCGTCGACACGCTGTTTCGGCCGGGCCGGGTCGACTTCGAAACGCGACCGTACCACATGGGCTGGTTGCTGTACGCCTGGACCCCGGCGCGGGCGGGCGCGTTGCGCGCCGGCGCCAGTTGGCAGGAGGCCTCCACGTGAGCGAGCTAGCGTGCTGCCCGCGGAATGGCACGACGCGCGTGCTGTTCGGCATTCCCATTGAAGCGCTCACCATGGACCAGGTGCTCGATCACCTGGAAGCGAGCATCGCGGCGCGGCAGCGCGTGCTGCTGGGCGTGGTGAACGCCGCCAAGATCGTCAACATGGGGCGCAACCCGGAGCTGGATCACGCGGTGCGCAGTGCGGACCTGATCCTGGCGGACGGCATGTCGGTGGTGTGGGCGGCCAAGCTGCTGGGCCGGCCTTTGCCCGAGCGGGTGGCGGGCATCGATCTGATGTATCGACTCCTGGAGCGCGGGCAGGCGAAGGGGCATCGTGTGTACTGCCTGGGGGCAACGGAAGAGGTGAGCCGCATCGTGGCGGAGAGAATCGCGTCGGACTATCCCGGCGTGGTGCTCGCGGGCCGGCATCATGGTTACTTCGACGGTGACGGCGAGGAAGCCGTGGCGCGCGACATCCAGGCCGCCCGGGCGGACATCTTGTTTGTCGCGATGACCTCGCCGAAGAAGGAGCGTTTTCTCGCGCGCTGGCACGAGCTGATCGACGTGCCCATCTGTCACGGGGTGGGCGGGTCGTTCGACGTGATGGCGGGCAAGGTCCGGCGGGCGCCGGCGCTGTGGCAACGGTGGGGCATGGAATGGCTGTACCGCGTGGTGCAGGAACCGGGGCGGATGTGGCGGCGGTACCTGGTGAGCAACTGCCTGTTCATGGGCATGTTCGTGCGGGAGCTGCTGTCGCCCAAGCCGAGCCCGGTCGGCGAGCTGACCGCGGCGCCGCGGTCGCGTGCGTAAGGGCTGTACGAATAGCGCCCGCCCCTCAGGTCACGAGCCAACCATGATCGCGACGTCGCCCAGTGCCACGCCTTGTCCCACCGCGACGCCGGCTACCCCGGCCCGGCTGCCCGTGCTGCTGGTGATCAGCAGCCTCGAGCCCGGCGGCGCCCAGCGGCAGGTCGTGCAGCTGGCGAACCACCTCGACGCCGAGCGCTTCGAGGTGCACGTCTGCTCGCTGTCGCCGGTGACACCGCTGGCGGAGGGGCTGGCGCGGGAGCGCGTCCAGCTGCACCTCGTCGAGAAGCACAGCCGATTCGATACCAGCGTGGTGCCGCGGCTGGCGGCGCTCATGCAAGCGCAGCACATCGCGATTGCCCACGCCTTCCTGTTCGACGCCGAGATGGCGACCCGGCTGGCTGGCCGCCGGGCGCGCGTGCCGGTGGTCGTGGCGTCGGAACGCAACAGCAACTATCGCCGGCCTTGGCTGCACGCGGTGGGACAGCGACTCACGCGCGGCCGGTTCGACGTGCTGATCGCCAACTCCTCGGCGGGCAAGGCGTTCACCGAGCGCACGCTCGGCCTGCCTCCCGAGCGGGTGGCGGTGGTACGCAACGGCGTGGACTGCGAACGGTTCTGCCCCAACGGCGTGGTGGGCGCGCGGCAGCGGCTCGGCGTACCCGCGGGCGTGCCAGTGGTCGGCATGGTGGCCATGTTCAAACGGCAGAAGAACCACGCCGACTTCTTCGCCATGGCGCACCGCATATTGCAGCGGTTCCCCGACGCGCGCTTCATCTGTGCCGGCGAGCCGTTGCGCGACAACCAGCAGGGCGCGGGCGACTATCACCGCGAAATGCTCGCCTTGCTGCAGCGGCTGGGACTGACCGAGCGCTGCCTGCTGGTGGGCGAATGGGCGGATATGCCCGCGCTGTACCGCGCGTGCGATGTCACCGTGCTCACCTCGACGCGGGAGGGTACGCCCAACGTGCTGCTCGAATCGCTGGCGTGCGGGGTGCCCGTGGTGGCGACGGACGTGGCGGACAATGCCAAGCTGATCCGTGACGGCGAGCACGGCTACATCGTGCCGGTCGGCGACGTGGACGCGCTCACCGACCGGGTGCGCACGCTGCTGACTGATCCGCCATTGCGGGCGCGGATGGGCGACGCGGGCCGGGCGCTGGTGGCGAGCGAGTATTCCAACGAGCAACTGGCCGAGCGCACCGCGCGGGTGTACCTCGACGTCTGGCAACGCAAGCAATCGCGCCAGTCGGCTGCGTGTGCGCCGCAGCGCTCGCCACTGCGGGTGCTGATGGCCTTGCCCGATCGGCGCGTGCGGGGCGGGCCACCGTCGCATCTGTACCTGCTGCGTGACGAGCTGCGGGCAGTCGGCGCCCAGGTGCAGGGCTTCCCGTACGGAGCACGCGTGCACGACGAGGGGCCGATTCGCCGCGGGCTGGGCCGGCTGGCGGACCTGGCCGCCTTGCCGCTGCGCGTGCTGCGCTATTGGCCGGACGTCGTGCACTTGAACTCGGCGTTCGACCGCAAGGGCGTGCTGCGTGACGCGGGCTTCGTGCCGATCGCCCGACTAATGGGCCGGCGAGTCGTGGTGAAGTTTCATGGCAGCGATCTGGCGTTTCTCGAAGAGGCCCGCGGCGGGTGGCGCTGGCTGCAACGGCTGGTCGTGTGCGGGGCGAACGCGGTGGGTGTACTCTCCGGCGACGAGCAGCAGGCCTTCCTCCGACACTTCCCGCAGGCGAGCGTCGTGCGCGTGAAGAACGCCCTCGACTTTGCCCGCTACCAGGGGACGGGCCAATTCCGCCGGCGCTTCGACATCCCCGCCGACAAACCACTGTTGCTGTTCATCGCGCGCTTCGTGCCGGCCAAGGGCATGCGCGAGGTGCTGCAGGCCCTGCCGAAGATCCTCGACAGCCACGACGTCCACCTGGCCATGGTCGGCGACGGGCCCGCCCGGGCGGAGACCGTGCGGTTCACCCGCGAGCTGGGCCTGACCGAGCACGTCACCTTCACCGGCTACGTGCCAGAGGATGACACCGTCGACGCCTACCTGGAATCCGACCTGCTGGTGTTCCCGACCTACCACCAGGAGGGGATGCCGATGGTGATCTTTCACTCGTTGGCCTGCGGGCTGCCGGTGGTCACGACGCGCATCCGGGCGGCGGCGGATTGGCTGCGCGACGGCGAACACTGCGTGTTCGTGCCGGATCGCGACGCGGATCGGCTGGCCACCGTGGTGAGCGAGCTGCTCGCGGACGCCGATCGCCGAGCACGAATGAGCGAACAGGGCCGGGCACTGGTCGAGCGGTTCGACAAGCGGGCGGTGGCGGCTGAGTTCCTCGAGCTGTACCGCTCGCTGGCGCCGGGCGCAGGAAAGCGAGGTGCGTGGTGATCCCCCCTCTGCTCGAGCGCAACACGGTCGCGGTGGCAGCGGGTGAGGCGCGCTATCTCGCCGAGCCGCCGTTTTGCCCGCAGCGTGCGTATCCCGAATACCCGTTCGACGCGCAGCACGTCACGGGCCGACCCAACGCCGCGTATGAAGGCGTGCGGACGGCGCTGCACCTGCTGGGCCTGGACGGCGCGCACTTCGACACGCCCGCCTGGAACCCGCTGGGCGAAGTCGTATTGCCCGGGCAGACGGTCGTGCTCAAGCCGAACTTCGTCCGCGACTTCCGCGAGACCCACGCCGGCACCGACGACTGCGTGACCACGCATGGCAGCGTGCTGCGCGCAGTAGCGGACTATGTACACGTCGCCTTGCAGGGCCGGGGCCGGCTGATCATCGCCGATGCCCCGCAGAACGACGCGGACTTCGAGCGTTTGCGCGCGCTCACCGGCCTCACCGAGCTGCAGGCGTTCTACCGCGACGCAGCGGGCTTCGACCTGGAGGTCTGCGACCTGCGGCCCGAACGCGCCCGCAAGATCGACGGCGTCATTGTCGGGCACGAGCCATTGCCGGGCGATCCGCAGGGGTACGTCCGGGTCAACCTCGGGCCGCACTCGGCGTTCACCGAGGTGAACCACCTCTGTCACCTGCTCTACGGCTCCGAATACGACACGCGCGAGATCTGCAGCCATCATCACGGCGAAACGCACGAATACCTGATCGCGCGAACGATTCTCGCGGCTGATTGCGTGATCAGCGTGCCGAAGTTCAAGACGCACAAGAAGGTCGGCCTGACCGTCAACCTCAAGAACCTCGTCGGCATCAACGGCAACAAGAACTGGCTGCCGCACCATCGCGAGGGCACGGTCGCGCAAGGCGGCGACCAGTTCCCCACCAACGGCGCGAAACAGCGGCTCGAACGCCGAGTCGTGGCGGGGTTCAAGCGGTGGTTCGGCGCGCTGGGGCCGTTGCGGCCCGTGGTGGCGGGGCCGATCAAGGCGCTGGGCAAACGCGTCTTCGGCGACACCAACGTCGACACGGTCCGCTCGGGCAACTGGTACGGCAACGACACGACGTGGCGGATGGTGCTCGACCTGAACCGCATCCTGTACTACGCCGACGCGCAAGGCCGACTGCATCGCGAGCCGCAACGCCGGCTGTTCAGCGTGGTCGACGGCATCATCGCGGGCGAAGGCAATGGGCCACTCGATCCCACGGCCAAGCCGACCGGCGTGATCCTGGCGGGCGGCAATCCGCTGGCAGTCGACCTGGCGTGCGCCCGGCTGATGGGCTTTGACCAGCGGCGCATCCCCATGCTGCGTCGCGGCCTGGAAAGCCATGATCTGCCGTTGGCGGCGTTTGCGGCGGCGGCGGTGCGGCTGCGGTCGAATCGGCCGGCGTTCAATGGACTGCTCGACGCCCTCGAAGGGCCGGCGTTTGCGTTCGAGCCGCACTTCGGCTGGACGGGGCATGTCGAGCTGGCCGCACCGGCGGCGACAACCGCGGCGACAACGGTGAGCCAGCCATGAAGTGGGCGCTATCCCGCAAGAACGTCTGGGAACGCACGCCCCGCTGGGTCAAGGCCAGCCTGCGCCCCGCGCTGCACCGCGTGCGGCCCGAAACCGTGCTCGGCGGGCGCTTCCGCGAACAACTCTCGTTTGTACGCCAGGCGCAACACTGGTCGGCGGACCAGGTGGCGGCGTTTCAGCTTCAGAAGCTGCAACAGCTTTGCCGGCTGGCGGCCGAGCACAGCCCGTTCTATCGCGATCACTTCGCCGGCGTCGGTTTTGAGCCGGGCGATTTGCGGGACGTAGCCCAGCTCCGCCAACTGCCCTGCATCGACAAGGACACCCTGCGGCAACACCTCGACGAGATGGTCACGCAACCGCCGGAGAGCCCGGGCGTCGACTATGTGACAACCGGTGGCACGGGAGGCACGCCGGTGGGCTTCTACATCGGCGCCGGTCGATCCGCGACGGAGTATGCCTACCTGGTGGCCGGCTGGGAGCGGGCGGGGTATCGGCTGGGCACGCCGATGGCGGTGTTCCGCGGGCGCGTGGTGAAGCGCAACCATCGCGGCCTGCGACACGAGTACGACCCGCTGCTGCGGCATCACTACTACAGCAACTTCCACATGACCGACCGCGACCTGGAGCGCTACCTGGCCCACGCCGCGCGGATCGGGCCCTGCTATCTGCACGGGTATCCCTCGTCGGCGACGGCGATCGCACGGTACATCAAGCGCACCGGCGAGGCCCCGCCGGCCAACGTGCAAGGCGTGCTCGCCGAGTCCGAGATCGTCTATCCCGAACAGCGGGCGTTCGTCGAGGAAACCCTCGGCGTACGGCTTTTCTCCTCGTACGGCATGAGCGAGAAGCTGGTGGCGGCGGCGCTCTGCGAGCACACGGACCACTACCACGTCTGGCCGACCTACGGCCTGTTCGAGCTGATCGATGAGCACGACCAGCCGGTCACCACGCCCGGCCAACGTGGCCAGATCGTGGGCACGAGCTTCATCAACACGGTGACGCCCTGCCTGCGCTATCGCACCGGGCGACGAGGCGGTCTATCGCGGCGAACAATGCCCGGCGTGCGGCCGGGTCGGCCCGATCATTGAGCACATTCGCGGTCATCGCGTGCAGGAACACCTGGTCACCGCGTCGGGCAGCCTGATCTCCTGGACCGCGCTGAACATGCACGACGACACGTTCGACAACGTGCGGCAGTTCCAGTTCGTGCAGGACGCGCCGGGCCGCGCGCAACTGCGGATCGTGCCGACCTGCGCCTTCAGTGACGCCGACCAGCAGCGTCTGCTCAGCCGGCTGGAACGCAAGTTCGACGGCCAGCTGCACATCGAACTCGAGCGCTGCCTCGACATCCCGCTCTCGCCACGGGGCAAGGCGATCTACGTCGACCAGCGCATCCGCGAGGCGGGACCGGGCGAGCCGGCAAGCGACGAGACAGACCCAGAGCCGGGGGGAAGGCAGGCATGACCACGGTCACGGCCAACAGTCTGTCCGTTCAACCCGCGACAGCTGGCGCAGCGGTGGCGGCGCGCTGGGAGCGTGTCGGCCTGGCGGTGCTGCTGCTCGCGGTAGTGGCAGCCTGGCTGGCGGTGGCGTTGGCGCCGATCGAGCTGGTCTCACTGCACACGACCGATGATGCCTACTACTACTTCCAGGTCGCCCGCAATCTCGCCGCGGGCCATGGCGTCACCTTCGACGGCGTGAGCCTGACCAACGGCTTTCATCCGTTGTGGATGTTGTGTCTGTGGCCGGTGTATGCGCTGTTCGGCGGTGAGCCCGAACTCGCCCTGCGGGCGGTGTATTTCGTGATTGTGGCCCTGGTGGGCGCGACGATTGCCGTGACGTACCGCTGTCTGTCGGCCTTTGCCGGGCGGCGGGCGGCGGTGGCGGGGCTGGCGGCGCTGTCGGCACCGTTTCTCGTGAACCCGCTGATCAACGGACTGGAGACCGGCCTGCTGACCTTGCTGCTGGTGGCGGCGCTGCTCGTCGACCGGCGGTGTGACCTCCTGCGCCCGGACAGCTCCACACGGACGAACCTGCTGTTGGGGCTGCTGCTCGCGCTCATCGTCCTGTGCCGGCTTGACCTGGTATTCGTCGGCTTCGCGGTGGCGGGGCTGATCGCGTGGCGCACGTGGGCGGGCGAGCCGGGCGCGGCCACTGCCGGCGCCAGCCGGCGCATCGGGACACTGCTGCGTAAGTACGTGCAAGTCGGCGTGGTCGGGGTCGTGCTCGTCACGCCTTACCTGGCGTGGAACCTGCTGACCTTCGGCCACTTGACGCCGATCAGCGGCGCACTGAAGAGCAGCTTCCCGGTGGTATCGCTCTCGGCGGCGAAGTTCGAGCCGTTCGCCATCCGGCTCGCCCTGCTGGAGTATGGCCTGGCGACGTTCGTGGTGCTCTGGCTGACGCTGCTGCCGAGGCGGGGGCCGGCGAAGGCGACCGACCACGCCGACGAAACAGCCCAGCTCAATGCCCGCGGGCCGGGGTCGTTGCTGGTCGCGCTTTGGCTGGGTTGCGGCCTGCACCTCGTCAACACGCTGCTGTTTATGAACTGGGCGGTGCACTGGTGGCACTTCGCCTCGTACGCGCCGCTGGCGCTGTTGGCGGGCGTGCTGCTGATCGCCCGACTGGAGCAGACTTGGCGGGCCCAGCGCTGGCTGGCGCCGGTGGCGGGTATCCTGCTGCTGGCGGCATCGGCCGGCGCGTGGACGCTCGACGCCCACCGCCGTGGCGCGCACCACGGGCCGTGGTACGCCGCCGCCCGCTGGATCGACGCCGAGCTGCCCGACGGCGCGGTGCTCGCCATGGAAGACTGCGGGCTGGTCGGCTACTTCTGCGGCCGACCTATGGTGAACCTCGACGGCGTGATCAACGGCTACGCCTTCCAGAAAGCACTGGCGACCGGCACGCTGTCCGATTACCTGCAGCATTGCGGTGTCACTCACATCGCCGACTACGAAGTACGCTATCGCGACGGCGAGTACCGCGTGCGCTTGCCGGACCGCCTCACCCGCGCGGGGGCAGCCATTCTCACCGCGACGCCCGCCGCCGAGGTCTATGGCAGCGCGCCCTACGCCGATGCCGAACATCGCGAAGGCGGCATCCACTTCGCCATCTGGGACCTGAGACAGCTCACCCTCACCGCCGAGCCGGCCCCAAAGAAGGAGCAGTAGGCGTATGCGAGCCGCCCTGATCTGGCTGGTGGTGGTGGGACTGGCGGGCTACGCCTGGCGGAACTGGTTCGTCTCGACCTGCGGGCTGATCCTGCTGTCAGTCATCATGCAGCGGCAGGACTTCCCGCAGTACCTGATGGGCATCAACGGGCTCAACCCGTGGAACGTGCTGTTGCTGGTGGTGGTGCTCTCCTGGTGGGTGCACCGGCGAGGTGAGCTGCGGCCCCTCGACCTGCCCCGCCCGGTGGTGACGTTGCTCGTGGTGTGCAGCGCGGTGGTGTTCGTCGCCTACGCGCGGGCGGCCACCGACCTGGGCACGCTGTCGTCGGCGCTCGACACCGAGGTCAGCTTCGTCGGCTTCACCGGCGAGTTCCTGATCAACCGGGTGAAGTTCGTGATTCCCGCGCTACTGCTCTTTGACGGCTGTCGAACCCGCCAGCGGGTGGCGATCGCCGTGGGCGTGGTGTTGGCGGCCGCGGTGGCGTACGCCCTGCTGGTGATCCGCTATGTGCCCGTCCAGTCGCTGCTGAGCGCGTCGGAATCGGTGTTCATGAGTTATCGCCACCGCATCGACCGCGACACCGGCCTGATGGCGATCGACATGTCGATGCTGCTGGCGGGGGCGTTTTGGTCGACGGTGGCGCTGGCCAGCCTGGCGGCCCGGCGTCGGTCGCAGCAAGTCGGCCTGCTGGCGGCGGCGCTGGTGCTGGGCCTGGGGATGGCGCTGTGCCACTCGCGGGGCAGCTACATCGGCTGGGCAGCGGCGGGCATGGTGCTCGCGGCCGTGCGCTGGCGGCGGATGTTGCTGCTGCTGCCGGTCGCGGTCATTGCGGTGTTCATGCTTTTCCCAGCCATCCCGGCCCGGCTCAGCATGGGCTGGAACATGGTCGACGAGGCCGGCGAGGAGATCCACGACTGGGACAAGGTCACCGCCGGCCGATCCACCGACCTGTGGCCCGCCGCCTTCGAACAGTTCTACGCCAACCCGCTGCTCGGCTACGGTGGCGAGGCCTGCTCGCGAACGGAACTGCGCGATCGCTGGCTTGAACACGGCAGCACCGCGCCGACCCACCCGCACAACGCCTACCTCCAGCTGCTGCTCGACGTGGGGCTGATCGGCTTCGTGCCCATCATGCTGCTGTACGGCGGGTTGTGGCTGCTGGCGCTGAAGCTCTTCCGTGAACGCCGCGATCGACTGGCGGCGGCCGTGGGCGGCATGGGGCTGGCGACCGTGACCGTGCTGATGGTCACCGCGCTGGGCGCGCAAAGCTTCTACCCGACGCAGAGCACGCTGCCCTACTGGTGCCTGTGGGCGCTCACCCTGCGCGTGCACCTCGAGCTGAGTCGCGCCCGGCAGCAGGCCGCGGCGCGCTACGCCGACGGCGGCGCCGCCTGGCCCAGCATCGGCTGGCCGGGTGCCACCGCCGCCGGCCCACCCAGCTACGCGGAACTGGCCCGCAGCGGAGGACCACAGCCATGAACGAACTGGCCTACATCCTCTCGCCGAGCTTCTCGGGCTCGACCCTGCTGACCTTCCTGCTCAACGCGCACCCCGAGATCGCGACCATCGGCGAACTCAAGGCGCAGGCGATGGGCAACCTCGACGAGTACGACTGCTCCTGCGGGACGCGCGTGCAGCAGTGCGGCTTCTGGCGGGCGCTGGCGGCGGAGTTCGAACGACGTGGCCTGCGGTTCGACCTGGCGGACCTGGGCACGCACTTCCGCTACCGCAGCCGACCCGCGCTGGACAAGGTCCTGCGTGCGCGCGTGCGCGGGCCGGTGCTGGAGAACGTCCGCCGGGCGACGCGCGCCATGCTGCCCGGCGGCGCGCGCTTTCACAACGACACGCTCACCCGCAACGAACTGCTGATCGACCTGGTCACCCACCTCCAAGGTGGCTCGGTCTTTCTCGACGGTTCGAAAGACCCCGTGCGGCTCTGGTACCTGCACCGGGCGGCGCGGTGGAACCTGCGCACGATCTACCTGGTGCGCGACGGCCGGGGTACCGCACGGTCGTACATGAACCACGACGGCCTGAGCATGGCGGACGCCGCCCGCGAGTGGCGACGCACGCACGAAGAGTGCCTGCGACTCGTCGCTCGACTGCCGGTGGGCCGCGTGCTGCACCTGAAGTACGAAGATCTTTGCCGCGCCCCGGAAGAGACGCTCGACCGCACGCTGACGTTCCTGGGCCTGGACAGCCGGGCCCGGCTGGACGACTTCCGCGCCGTCGAGCACCACATCCTGGGCAACGCGATGCGGCTCAAGTCGTCGGGCGAAATTCAGCTCGACGAGAAGTGGCGAACCGCCCTGACGCCCGCGGACCTGGCGACCTTCGACCGCGTGGCCGGCGACCTGAATCGGCAGTACGGCTATGAGTAACCCCCGCCCGGACAACTCCGCTGCACCATCCGCCGGCGCCCCGCCGCCTGCCGGCGACGCGGCCGGCTGGTCCAGCCTGCGCGTGGTCCGGAACGTCCTGGCCAACTGGGTGTGGTATGGCCTGGTGCTGGTGTCCGGGTTCATCCTGCCGCGGTTCATCGACCGGCAGCTGGGCCAGGACCTGCTGGGCGTCTGGGACCTGGGCTGGTCGCTGGTGTTCTACATCAGCCTGCTGGCACTCGGCGTCAGCTCCGCGGTACAACGCCACGTCGCCCGGGCGCGAGCGCTGGCGGACTGGGACCAGCTCAACGCGGTGGTGAACTCCTGCCTGGCGGTGCTGCTGGCCAGCGGCCTGCTGGGCGTGGGGGCGGCCATCGGCCTGGCGGCGGCGGTGCCCTGGCTGCTGCCCACGGCCGACCCCGCCCTGTTCGAACCCGCCCGGTGGGTCGTGCTACTCCTGGCCATCTGCGCGGCCGAGCAGATCCCCGGCAGCGTTTTCAACGCGGTGATCACCGGCTTCGAACGCTATGACGTCCTCAACGTGATTCGCGGCGCCCGCGACCTGGCGGTGCTCGTCGCCATGCTCGTCGCGCTGTTCACCGGCGGGACGGTGGTGACGCTGGCGATCATCGTGCTGAGCGGCGAGATACTGGGCGACCTCGCCAAGCTGCTGGCCGCCCATCGCCTGTGCCCCACCCTCCGAGTCCATCCGCGCCTCTGCCGGCGGGATACCGCCCGCGAAATGCTGGGCTTCGGCGCCAAAACCGCGGTGCAGGCGCTGTGTCGCTCGGGCCTGTACCAGACCAACAGCCTGCTGGTGGCGGTGTTCCTCGGGCCGGCCGCCTTGGCGGTGTACGCCCGGCAACGCGCCCTGGTGATGCACCTGCTGCGCTTCGTCAAGCAATATGCACAGGTGTTCATCCCCGCGAGCAGCGCCTTGGACGCCCAGGCGGACACCGCCCGACTGCAACACCTGCTGATCCAGACGTCGCGTTACGGCCTGTACGTCACGCTGCCGGCCGTGCTCATCTTCCTGGTGCTGGGCGGACCATTGCTGCAGATCTGGATGGGCGACGACTACCAGGCGCCGGCGGTGCTGGCGATCCTGGCGGCGGCGCACCTGCTCACCGTCCCGCAACTCGGGGCGTACTCGATCCTGCTCGGCATGGGCAAACACGGCTGGCCGGCGGCGTTCGAGGCGATGGCGGCCGTGGTCAGCCTCGGCGCGGGCGCGCTGATCCTGGGTCCGCTGAATGGCGGGCTGGTCGGGGCGGCCTGGGCGCTGGCTTTGCCACTGGCGCTGAGCGGTGGCGTGCTGTTGCCGGCCTGTGCCTGCCGGGCGGTGGGACTGAGCGGCGTGGAGTATGTCACGAAGGTGGCACCGGCTCCGCTGCTGGCGGGCCTGCCGCTGGCGGCCTGCCTGCTGGCGGCGCGTTTCACCTGGCCGGCTGAGCCGTTGCCGGCGCTACTGGTCGGCGTGGGGGCGGGCGGACTGGCCAGCCTGCCCGTGTACTGGCGGTGGGTCGTGCCCACGTCGGTCAAGGAGCGTATCGGGCGGGCGTGGCGGCGACGAACGGTTGCCCCCGCCGCCGTCGAGACCGGACCGAGTTCGTCATTGCCCTAGCGAAAGGAGCCCGTCGTGATTGCCCATCCCAGCGCCCCGGCGAAACCTCGGCTCTGTTTCGTGCTGCTCAATGCCTACAACGTGCTGGCGGATCGGCCTGACCTGAAGCACATCGGCGGCGCGGAGGTGTTGGCGGTGACGCTCGCCCGCGAGCTGGTCGAGCTCGGCTATCCCGTGCACTTCGTCACTTACGACCACGACCAACCGCGCGGCGAAGACTGCAACGGGATCACCGTCCACCCCAGCTATCGACCGGACGCGGGGTGGCCCATGGTGCGCTTCGTGCATCCGCGCTGGACGAAGCTCAACGACGCCCTCGCCCGCGCCGACGCGGACATCTATCTCCAGCCTTGCAGTGGCGTGCTGACCGGC
Source organism: Thermoguttaceae bacterium (assembly GCA_963674475.2). Taxonomy (GTDB): domain Bacteria; phylum Planctomycetota; class Planctomycetia; order Pirellulales; family Thermoguttaceae; genus CAXXFQ01. The sequence goes on from CAXXFQ010000019.1 coordinate 25,372, forward strand.
CAGGTCGCCTGGTGGTGTCGCCGGCACCATCGCAAGTTCGTCTACGTGGTGGCCAGCGACCTCGACTGCTTCACCGACCTGCCCAAGCTGCGGACCTATCGGGAGCGCGTGCTCTATCGCCAAGGTCTGCGCTGGGCGGATCGCATCCTCGCCCTTACGCAACGCCAGCAACAGCTGCTGCGCGACGACTGGCAGCTGGCCAGCGAGGTCGTCTACCCCACCGGGGGCAGTCCCGCCGCGGACACGCCGCAAGCGCAGTACGCCGCGACCGACCAGCGCGTGCTGTGGGTGGGGCGGTTTCACCCGATCAAGCGGATGGAGTGGCTGCTCGAAGTGGCGCGACAGCTGCCGCAACTGCAGTTCGACCTGGTGGGCGGTTCGTCGCCGGATGATCCGTATGGTCAGCGCATCGTCGAGGAATCAGCCGGTCTCGCGAATGTGCATCTGCACGGGCCGGTGCATCACACACAGCTGGGCGAGTTCTATCGCCGGGCGCAGGCGTTGCTGCTCACTTCGAAGAACGAGGGGTTTCCGACGGTGTTCCTCGAGGCGTGGAGCCACGGCGTGCCGACGGTGTCCAGCCTGGACTTCGACGCGCTGATCGCGACGCACGATCTGGGCGTGGTGGCGGACACACCGACCCGCCTGGCCAGCGAGCTGCAGGCGCTGCTCGGTGACCCGGCGCGCTGGGCGCAACAGAGCCGCCATGCGCGGGCGTACTACATGGGGCGACACACGCCGAAAGCCTATGCCGCCGGCGTTTCGCAGGTATTGGAGGGCATCGCCTTGTCGGCGGGCGGCGGGCGCGCAGAGAAGCGGGTGGCCACGCCGGGTTAAAGGCGCAGCCACCCGCCTGGGTTATTGCCTCTGGTTCGTCGCCTAGTCGCGGGAGGCCCAGCTCCCCTGGCCGCCGCGTTCCCACGCGAATTCGTCGTTCGACTCGACCGCGCCGATGTCCGGCGCGATGCCGTTCCAGGGCAGGTGCACGCCCGCCCCCGCATCGAACGACACCGGCTCAGCCAGCTCGATCCCCGACTCGGTCAGCGCCACGGCGATCACCCGCCCGACGCCTTCGATCTGGATCTCGTCACCCGCCCGCAGGAAGCGGCGCGGGTCGTCGTCCACCGGCACGAGCAGGCCTTCCTGCCCGGCGGTGGTGGTCCGCAGGACGAAGGTCCCGCGATCGACCGAGGTGGTGTCCCGATCGGCGAGGCCGGGAGCGAGGTTGTCCTGGAACTGCCGCTGGATGTACTCGAGCGTGGGCATGATCCCGCGCACGTCGTCCAAGCCGTAGCCCCCCTGCCAGGACGTGTCGATGGCGGCCCGGGAGTTGGTAAACGACGGGTCCTGGCGAATCGAGTGTTCGTCATTCTCCGGCACTTGCCGCCCGGAGGCGTCCGCCCAGTTGTTGTAGTCCGCGGTCTTGGCTTCGTTGCCGCGGTAGAGGTCGTTCTCGGCGTTGCCCCAGGAGAGGTTGTTGTAGAGCGTCGCCGCGTGGCCGGCCGCTCCCACGGACATGCCATACTGCCCCTGGTTGCCGTACGCGGTGTTGTTGTAGAACACCCCGTCGATGCCGTCCCGGGGGTCGATGCCGTTGGTGAGGTTGTCGGCGGCGATGCAGTAGCGGGCCAGCATACGCCGCATCTGCCGCAGCGGATCGTCCTCGTTCTGGTCGTTGCCGATCTTGTAGCCGCTGCCGTCGCCGTCCTCCAGGCCGAGGTCGTTGTGCAAAAAGGCGATGCACGACGTGACACTGCAGTCGCGCGAGTGGCTCATGTCCCAGCCGTCGTCGGTGTTGCCCCAGGCGACGCAGCGGAAGAAGTCCACCCGATCGCTGCCGTGGCGGGCGACGCTGGTCTGGAAGCCGTCGGCGTTCTCCGGGAAGATCGGCTCGAAGTCGCTGGTGACGCCGTTGCGATAGGAGAGACAGTCCTCGAAGCGCACGTCCGTCGCCCGCCGGGCCGCGAACCCGGAGTAGCAATGCCTCGCCGCACACCGCCGCACCAGCAGGTTGCTGGCGTAATCATACTTCAGGCCGCCCGATTCTGCGGCGTTGGGATTCCGGCCACAGTCCTCGACGAGGCAGTCCTCGATGAGGATGTTCGACCCGCTCACCAGGATGCCCTCGCGGAAGGCCCGGCGAACCACCAGGCCCGCCAGCTCGATGTGGGCAACATCCTCGTCCAGGTAGATGCATCGGCGCCGGCCGTTGTCGCTGCTGCTGAGCACCGCCTCGCCGTCGAGAACAACCTGCTCGTCGGCGTAGTTCTGGAAGCGGATCGGTGCCGACGCGGTGCCGCTGTTGGTCACCTCAAGCACGGGCTCCCAGAAGCTGGTGCCGGCCGCCAGGTAGACGCCCGCGCGGATCAGCACCGTATCGCCCGGCTCGGTCACGTCCGCAGCCGTCTGAACGCTGGCGAAGGGATGGTCGAAGTCGCCCACCGGCGCCGTCAGGTCATAGCCGGCCTGCAGGTCGCCGTCGTCGTCGACGTACCAGTTGCGGAAGGCGGTGAAGTTCTGCTCCGCCAGGTCGGTGTCCGCTTCGGCGATCTTGCGCTCGACCGGAGCGAAACGATGGTTAACGTCGGCCACGAGTCGGCCCGACCAGCCGATGGGCACCTGCACGAGGAAGGCGCCCTGCGCGTCGGAAACCGCCTCCAGGTCCGCACCCTCCCAGTCGCCGTGGCCGACGAACGCGATGGGCACGTCCGGATAGACCACGCCGGCGTGGTCGCGGATAACGCCCTGCACGTAGTAGCCCGCGAGGCAGGTGTCGGTGTCCTCGAGACACAGCTCACCCGTACCACAGGGATCGCCCGGCGAGACGCACGCCCCGCCGGAGCAATACTCCGCCCCGTTGCAGAACACGCCGTCGTCGCAGAGGCCGGCGTCGTTGGGCTCGAAGACGCAGCCCTGTTCGGGATCGCACTCGTCGATGGTGCAGGGATTGTCGTCGGCGCACAGCAACGGCTCGCCGGCTATGCACTCGCCGGCGACGCAGCGCTCGACACCGTTGCACAGGTCGCCGTCGTCACAGTCGCCGTCTCGGGCGCACTCGGCGGCAACGACCGGCGGGGTCTCATTGTCGTTCTCGTTGGCGTTAAGGTTGGCGTTCGCATTGCCGTTGGCGTTGCTGTTCGCCGCCGGCGGGAACTGCGCGCCGCCGGACAAGCCGGATCCCGGCCCGCTGGTGCGGCAGCCGGCCGGTCCCACCGTACAGGTGGCGGTGAGCAGCACCGCGGTCGCGGCGACGCGCAAGGACGCCGCCGGCCCGCCCGGCAGGAGCCTGGCGCGCTGGCCCGGGTGTGGTTTCGCTGGTTGACGCCGGAACATCAGCTCGTCCGTCTGCGGTGTAACGACTCCGTCCGTTTCATGTAGATCGGCCGCCTCGGCCCCTGAGCCGAGGTCTTGTTGAACCAGGCCCGGACTGCTCACAACCGGCCCCTCCTCAGGAGCCAGCAGACCGGGCGCCACCACCGGCATGACCACCAGTAGCGCCAGGGATGATAGCATCAGTTGTGTTTCCCCTCCAAGGCAGTGGCGCGCGCCGACGCGACCACTCGCCCCAGCTGTCCAATCCCAGCCGAGACGAACTCCGTGGCCAGACGCCCGCGCGGGCTCATGGTCGTGAAGGCTTGCGCCTAAGTGTTATCGGTCATACGTACTCCCCAGTAAGGGCTCGGGTGCTTACGCGTGCATACGCCAAGCGTACGATTCAGCGGTCGACGCCGCGGAACGCCCCGGCAGCGGCACTGGGCCGGCCGGGGGCGCGGTATCGGACCGGCTCCGCGGCGGCGCGCCTCAACGCCGCTCCAGATTGACCGCGCCCAGCTGGACAGCCGGAGGCTGACGCGTGATGCACCGATATAGCTTTACGATGGGTTCGCCGCGCTCCACCGCTCGCTTGACGTCCACTACCCACCCCCCCGCAACTGCGGGCCGGCCTGGGTATCGGTCGTCCGCGCGCACGGCGGCGGTGCTCGTCGGGGCGGCGCTGTTGCTGCTCAGCGGCCTAGCGTATCGCGGGCTGGCGGCGCGGTTCGCCGCGCTGACCGGGACCGTGCCGTTGCCGCTGGGAACGCTGGAGGGGTTGCCGTTGCAGATCGGGGAGTGGTCCGGGGAGATCGTGCCGCTGCCGCCGCGCATCGTGGAGGCGACCGATACCGACGACCACCTCAGCCGGCTGTATACACCGGCGCCCCCGGCGGAGCCGGTGTCGCTCTACATCGCCTACGGCGTGCACTTTCGCGACCTGATGCCGCACCGGCCGGAAGTGTGTTATCCCGCCTCGGGCTGGCAGCGGGAGAGCGGTGAGATCGTGCAGGTAGACCGGGCGTCCGGTCCGCCCGTCTCGGCGCAGCTGCAGGTGTTTGGCCGGGCCGGCCTGGACCCGGCGCGGATCACCGTGCTCAGCTACTACGACGTCAGCGGCTCGCTCTCGGCGGACATCTCCCAACTGCGGAGCTTGACCGGCGCGCTCACCACCCGCCTGCGCTACGTCGCCCAGGTGCAGATCAGCGCGACCAGCTGGACCGGCGAACGAGCGCGCAGCCGGGCTGCGGTGCTGGCGTTCGCCGAGTCGGCGGTGCCGGCGATCGAGACCTTCATGGCTGAGGTCGTCGACAAGCATGATCCCACCGCCCCCGCCGGCAGCAAGGCAACCGCCGCTGCGCACTCGCCGGAGGCCACGCCATGACCTCCGCCCGCGGCGCCGCCCACTCCGCCCGAGCCGATACCCGCGCCGACGCGCGGACCGCGCGGGCCAGCTCCGGCTGGCTGGCGGCGGTGGGTCTGACCGCTGTGGCGGTGTGGTCGTACTGGCCGACGCTGCTCCGGCTGTTTGACGACTGGCAGCACGACGACAACTACTCGGTGGGGCAGCTCGTTCCGCTGGTGGCGCTCTACCTGGTATGGACCGAGCGGGCTCGGCTCGCGGCGGCGCGCAGCGGGCCCTGCTGGTGGGGGGCGGCCGTCGTGGTGGCTGCCCAGCTGCTGCGCGGCGCGGGGCTGGTGCTGTTCTACGAATCACTCGAACGCTATGCCCTGGTACTCACCGTCGTCGGCCTGGTGCTGCTGGTCGCGGGCCGGAAGGTCGCGTGGCAGCTGCGGTGGGTACTGCTGTTTCTGCTGTTGGCCGTGCCGCTTCCGGGCCGGGTGCACAACCTGATCTCCAGCCCACTGCAGAACATCGCCACGTCCGGCGCGGTGGCGACCCTCGAACTGGCGGGCGTCACCGTCGTGCAGGAGGGCCACATCCTGCTGCTCAACGACCACACGCGGGTGGCGGTGGCGGAGGCGTGCAGCGGCCTGCGGATGCTCACCGCCTTCGTGGTGGTGGCAGCCACCCTGGCGTTTCTGGTTCGCCGGCCCGGCTGGCAACGGGCGGTGCTCGTCGTCTCGAGCATCCCGGTGGCGATCATCTGCAACCTGGCGAGGCTGGTAGCGACGGCGGTGCTGTTCTTGTTGGTCAGCGGGGAGACGGCCGAGCGGTTCTTCCACGACTTCGCCGGCCTGGTCATGATGCCGCTCGCAGTGCTGCTCATGCTGGTCGAGCTGTGGGTGCTGGCCCAGCTGGTGCAGCCCGCGTCCGTCGCCCGGCCCGCCCCCCGGCGCCGATAACGCCGGCGTCATTCTTGTCCGATAATCTCCGGTTTGAGGCCGCTTGGGGTGTCGCGCTGCGCCCGCGTTGGCGCGCCGCCCGACCGATAACCCTGTAGATTACCGGCCCCGCAATCATAGTTGGTTTCGAGGTGCCAAGTTGTTGACATTGTTAGAGTTACGGAAGTACAATGCCATGACGCCGAGGCGGATGCATTGCGCTGGGTCACCAGGGGTGTAGCCGCCCGGCGGGGAGTGAAGATCGGTATGCGGAAGCTGGTTGGCATCTTGGTGCTTGTCGCGATCGTGCTGGGGGGAGCCGACTCCGCCCGGGCCGGCGCGCCGGCTGCGCCGAACGCCGCCGACCTGACCCGCCAGTTGGACGCCGCGGTGGTCGGCCAGCCCGCCGAAGTCGAGCTGGTCCAGCTGGCGAATGTCTCGGCCGAGTCGGCGCCCGCGCCGGCCGGCGCCGACGTGCAGACGGTTCCGCCGCTGCCGGGCAGTTTGAGTTTGTTCCTTTCCGCCTTGCTGAGCCTGGGTGCTTGGCAGGCGGTTCGCACCGCCGCGGACGGCCCGTGGGCCGCGTTACCCGAGTGGTACCACAGCGGTGCGCCCATCCAGATCGGCCACACGGTCGTTTATGATCTTGCGCAGCCGACGCTGCTCGTTGCTGATCTGCCTGCTGAGCGGGTGGCGCTGGAGCGCCTGCTCTGTATCTCGCGGGCCCCGTTGGATCAGCCGCGCGTACCCGAGCGTACCGGCTGGAGCCGGCCCACCGCGCCCCGCGCCCCTCCCTGCAGCTGCTGAATCTCACGCGACATGCACCGGCGAGCGCTGTGCGCCGCCACCCACGCAAGAGTGATTCAGTCGTTTCGTGATCGAAAGCATTACGCCGATGGCTTGCCGCGAGCAGCCTCGGCAGCAGGGAGAAAGAAAGATGCGTCAGATTTACACGTATGCGTTGATCCTGACCCTCGCCTCGGTGATGTGCACCGTGGCGGAGGCCGGTATGCAGGTGAAGTTGTTCGACGGCCCGGGCACCATCCAGGGCGGCGAGTTCCTGGCGGAGTCGGTCGGCTCGACGGACATCCCGTTCGTGTCGAACATCGTGCGGGCCCACGACTTCCCGACCTTCTGCATGGAGAAGAACGAGACCGTCAACTTCAACCGCAAGTACGACGTCATCATCAACACGGCGGCCGTCAGCGGCGGCGTGAGCGGTGGCAACCCGGATCCGCTGGATCCGATGACCGCCTACCTCTACTCGACCTTCGTGGACGGCAACCTCGCGGGTTATGACTACTACGACAACGGTGGCGCTCAGGTCGCCTCGGCGAACGAGCTGCAGGAAGTCATCTGGTACATCGAGGGCGAGTGGACGCAGCTCGATGGCCAGGCGCTGACCTGGTACAACGACGCCCAGACGGCCGTCGCCGTCGGCGGCAGCTGGTACAACACCTGGGGCGCCAACAGCATCGGCGATGTCCGCATCCTGAACCTCTACGACGAGGGCTTCGCGGGCGATGCCTCCCACAACCGCCAGGACCAGTTGGTCCGCGTCGTGCCGGCGCCGGGCGCCGTCCTGCTGGGCGGTCTGGGCCTGGCTTGCGTCGGTTGGCTGAAGCGCCGCACGGCCTAGTCGACCGCGCTGAGGACAAACCATCATGCGGAGCGGGGCGCCGGGAGCAGTGGCTCTGGGCGCCCCGTTTCTTGCCGTCCCGCCCCCACCCTCAAGCCCCCCCACCAGCCCGACGACACATATATATAGTGTTCCCCAAGGGGTCGAGCGAATGGGCCGGCCCCGGCGGTTATCGGACGTTCTCGCACGACAGGACCACGGGCCATGGACAGGCAGCACCCGGCGAAGATCAACGTCAAGGCGGTCGTCATCCTGCTGGTCGTCGGGATCGGCTTGATGGCGGGGGCGGTGGCCGGCTACAAGGTGCGCAAGCGGATGGTTGCCCACGAGGCGCTGGCGGCGGCCCGAACCGCCGATCAGCAAGCCGACTGGCCAACCGCCCGCCGGCAGTATCGCCTCTACCTCTCCAAGTACCCCGACGACGAAGACGCCCTGGCCCGGTATGCCGAGGTCAGCTTGGCCGGCGCGCCGCGGGACGACGTACCGGTCGGCGCCGCCATCGGCGCCTACCGCCGACTGCTACGTCACCGGCCCGGCGACGAAGACATCTGCCACCGCCTCATTCGACTGTACGCGCGGGTGGGCGACTGGGAGGAAGTGCTCTACATCGGCCGGTCCCGGCTGGCTGCCCACGCCGGCGACACCTATGCCAGCCTGTGGCAGGCCCGGGCACTCTACGCCTTGAACCGGCACGACGCCGCCCGCGAGGCAGCCTTGCAGCTGGTCGACGCCGGGGCGGACTGCCCCGAGGCGTACCTGATGTTGTGCGGGCTGGTCCTGCATGAAGACGCCGAGGCGAACCTGCCCCAGGCGCTGGACTGGCTGAACCGCGGGCTGCAACGGTATCCCGAGGCGGCGGCGCTGCGGACGCGGCGGGCCTGGCTGGAGCGCGTCGGTTTCGACGACCTGGAGGCCGCCCGACAGGACCTGCAACGGGCGACCGCCGACGCAGGCGAAGACCTCGACGCGTTGCTCGCGCTGGGGCGGGAATGGCTCGATCTCAACGAGCCGGACGCGGCGGACGACGTGTTGCGGCGGGCCGAGGCCCTGCCGCTGCCGGCGCACGCCGAGGCCGCCACCACGCCGGAATTGCTCGACCTCCAGCGCCAGCGCCTGCGGGCGGAAGTCTATCTGCAGCAGGGCGCCGCCGAGGCGGGGAGCGCCTGGATGGAGCAAGTCCTGGCCGGCGCCTCGGACGCAGGCCGGCGTGCGCTGCTGCCCTGGGCGACTCGGCTCTACGCGGCGGCGGGTCGCATCGAGCCCGCCCGGGCGAGTCTGGCAGCGTTCACTGAGCTGCTGGCTGGCAATGCGGAGCTGGCCAGCGCGTTCGGCGAGGAGCGTTCGTTGCTCGCGGCCCAGGTCGCCGAGGCGGCCCACGAGCCTTACCAGGTGATCAACGCGCTCGAGCCGATGGTCGAGCGCGATCCCGATCTCGCGGCCGGCTGGGCGCTGCTCGCCCGCGCGTACGACCAGTCGGGCCAGCGGGCCCGCAGCCTGCAGGCTTGGTCGCGCTACGCCGAGTTGAAGCCGGGCGACCTGGCCACGCAGCTGCACCTGGCGCGAGCCCTGCGGTGGCGCGATCCGCAGCAGGCGGTGCGCCACGCGGTGCAAGCGGAACACCTGGCCCCGGACCAGCTCGAACCCACGCTCGCCCGCGTGGAAGCGCAGTTCAGCGCCTTGGTGCAGGGCAGTGGGGGCATGGGGGCGCGGACGGCACTGGCGTTGGAGGTGGACGCTCTGCGCGGTGCGCACCCGCAAGAGCCCCGGCTGGCGGCCTTGCAGGCGAAGCTGCAGAGTGACGAGCCGGCGGCCGCGGCCCAGGCACTCGCCATGCTGGAAGAGGCCATCGCCTCGGGCGACAACCCGGTCGAGGCAGCCTGGCAACTCGCGCGGTACTACCGCGCGCAGCACGAGTGGTCACAGGGCGTCAAGGTCTGCGAGCAGGCGCTGGCCCGCGAGCCGGGGTCGGTGGTGCTGATCGTGTTGCGCGCCCAGCTGCAGGACCAAGCCGGCCAGACCGACGCCGCTTGCGCCGCGCTGCAACAGGCCGCCGGCAAGCTGGACCCGCCCGCCCGGTGGTGGGCGCAGGTCGCGCACGTGCAGCTGCTGCTGGCGCATGAGCAGGTCGAGGCGGGCCGGGCGCTGTTCGAGCCGCTCACCGCCGAGTTGGCCGACGCCGCCGAGGCGGAGACGACAACGCCGAGCCCTGACCTGATCGACGTGCAGTTGGCGCTGGCGACCGTCGCGCGCTCGGCCGGCTGGCTGGACGAGGGACGGGCGCTGCTGGAAAGCGTGGCGAAGGCGCAGCCTCAGCAGGTCGCTGCCCGCCTCGCGCTCTTGCATTGGCCGGGCGTCGCGGAGCAGCCCGAACGGGCGCAGCAACTCGTCGGCGAACTGAAGCAGATCGAGGGCGAGCGGGGCGTGCAGTGGCGCGTCGCACAGGCGGAGCTGTGGCTGCAGCAGGGGAACGTGGAGCAGCGCGTCACGCAGTTCGAGACGCTGCTCGAAGGGCTGGCGCGGGCGCATCCGGAACTGCCCGGGCCGGTGCTCGCCTTGGGCGAGGTCTATGAGCGCACCGGCGCGGTCGCCGCCGCCATCGCGCTCTACCAGCGGTCGGTGGAGGTGGAGCCGGGGAATCTGGTCGTGACCAGTCGGCTCCTGTCGCTGCTGCGGCAGCAGGGCCGGTTCGCCGAGGTGGACCAGCTGCTACGCCGCTGGCAGCAGGCGCCGACTGCGCTCGGCGCGCAGCGCGTCAACGCCGCCTTGGGGCGGGAGGACTACGACCAGGCGCTGTTCGAGCTGCGCCAGCGAGCCGCCGCCGATCCGCACGACGTCAGCACCCGGCTGGTGCTGGCCTGGTGGACCTTCCAACTGCACGGCGACCTGGACGAGGCCTTGCGCTGGCTGAACGAAGCGCGGGTCCGGGCGCCGGAGCTGCGGGCGATCACCGACCTCGAGGTCCGCTTGCGGCACGCCGCCGGCCAGAGCGACACCGCGATGGCACTGCTCGACCAGGTGGTCGCCGAGCGTGACGACTTCGACGCCTATCATCAGCGGGCGGAGTACTTGACGCTGCTGCAGCGTTTCGCCGACGCGGAGCGTGACTATCGCCATCTGACGGAGTTTCCCGCCTCCGCCGGCCGTGGTTGGGCGGCGTTGGGGGGGTTCTACTTGCGTCGCGGCCAGCTCGACAATGCCCTCTCGGCCTGCGCGTCCGGCCTGCAGCTTCAGTCGGGCAATGAGGAGCTGCAGCAAGTCGAGGTCGAAGCCCTACTCACCTGCCCGCAAGCGGACCGGCAAGCGCAGGGCCTGGCGAAGCTCCAGGCGTTGCGGTCGGCCCACCCCAATGACAACACGCTGGCACTCCTGCAGGTGCGCGCCTGGATCGGCGACGGCTCGCCGGACAGTTTGCGCGAGGCACTCGCCCTGACGCAGCAGGTCGTCCACGAGGAGCCGAACAACCGGCCGGCGTACGCCCTGCTGACCCGGCTTACCCGGCAGCTGGAAGGGCCGGAGGCGGCGCTGCAGGTCGTGCAACGCGCCTGGCGACGCAACCCGGGCGATCCCGAGCTGCGGGCGCTGCGGGCGGAGATCGAACTCGCGCTGGGCCAGACCGCCGCCGCCCGCGCCGACAGCGAATCCGTAATGGTCGCCGATCCCCAGCAAGTCAGCGCGCGCAACACGCTGACGAAGATCCACCTGCAAACGGGTGAGCTGACGGCTGCGGACGCACTGAGCGCCGAGACGGCTGACCTCTATCCGCGACACGAAACGACGCAGTTGCTGCGGGCCGACGTGCTGCGCGCACAGGGCCATGCGGACGCCGCCGTGCAACAGCTCGAGGCGTTTTGCGCCTCGCCGGCGGGGACGAACAGTGTCGCCGCCCGACTGGCGCTGGCGCGGCTCGCCGCTCAGCGCGGCCAGCCGACCGATGCCCAGCGCTGGCTGCAGGAGGCCGCGGTGCTGGCGCCGACCAGCCCGGCGGTCTTCCGGGCGCAGGTGACCGCCTGGACAGAGGCCAAGGATTTTGACGCCCTGACCGCCGGCCTGCACGACCGGGCGGACGACGCCCCGAACGGTGACCAGCTCTACCTGCAGGCGGCCCAGCTGGTCGTCGAGCAGGCGGGCCCGCTCGGGCAGGATGCCACGTCATGGCACCAGGCGGAGGTGATCCTGGCGGACGCCGCCCAGCGCTGGCCACGGTCCAGGGCGATCTGGCTGCAGCTGGCGCAGCTGCGATACGTGCTGGGTGAGTATGCCGACGCAGCCGCCGGCTATGAGCAACTGCTGACGATCGAGCCCAACCACCGCCAGGCGCTCAATGACCTGGCGTGGATTCGCAGCGAGCACCTGAATGACCCGGCCGGCGGCTTGGAGTGGGCGGACCGGGGCGTCGCGCGTTTTCCGCTGGACGCCCAGCTGCGCGACACGCGGGGCGTGATCCTCCGGCGACTGGGTCGGCTCGAAGAAGCACGGCACGAACTGGAGCAAGGCGTGGACCTCGCCCACGGCGAGCCGGTGGTCCAGGCCCGCGTCCAGCTGCACCTCGGCGAAGTGCTCGCGGCGGCCGGCCAAGCCCGCGCCGCCCAGCCGTACGTGGCCGCGGCGCGACAGTTGGACGAACAACACGACCTGTTCACGGCCGAGGAACGGCAGACATTGGCCGCCCTGACCGACCGCGGCGCGACCGGCGCCGCCGACCCGGGTGGTGGAGAGCAACCGCAATGAAGATCATCAACATCTGCGGCGCGAGGCCGAACTTCATGAAGATCGCCCCGCTGATGCGCGCCTACGCCGCGTATCCGCAGATCGAGCCCGTGCTGGTCCACACCGGGCAGCACTACGACCGCAACATGTCGGAGTTGTTCTTTGACCAGCTGGGGATTCCGCAACCGGACCTGAACCTCGAAGTGGGCTCGGCCAGCCACGCGGTGCAGACCGCCGAGATCATGCGGCGGTTCGAGCCGGTGGTGCTCGAACAGAGACCGGATTGGGTCGTGGTGGTCGGTGACGTCAACAGCACGATCGCCTGCGCCCTGGTGGCGGTGAAGCTCGGCGTGCGCGTCGCCCACGTCGAGGCGGGCCTGCGGAGCTTCGACCGGACCATGCCGGAGGAGGTCAACCGCGTGCTGACCGACTCGATCTCGGACCTGCTGCTGGTCAGTGAACCCAGCGGGCTGGAGAACCTGCAGCGCGAAGGGGTCGCGGCGGAGAAGGTCCACCTGGTGGGCAACGTGATGATCGACACGCTGCGGGCGAACCTCGAACGGGCGCAGGCGTCCGACGTCGTGCAGCGTCTGGGCCTCGCGCGGGGGCAGTACAACCTGCTCACCCTGCACCGGCCCAGCAACGTCGACGACGCTGACACCCTCCACGAAATCACCGACGCGCTCGAGACGATCCAGGCGGACCTGCCGGTGGTATTCCCCGTGCACCCGCGAACGCGCGCCCGAATCGAACAGCTCGGCGTGGCTGAGCGTTGGGCGCAACTGCCCGGCCTGCAGCTGGTGGAGCCTCTTGGCTATTTGGATTTCGTGAAGCTCATGGCCGATGCCGCGGTGGTGCTCACCGACTCCGGCGGGATTCAGGAGGAGACGACCATTCTGGGCGTGTGGTGCCTGACGCTGCGCCACAACACGGAACGGCCCATCACCTTGACCCGCGGCACCAATACGCTGGTGGGCACCAAGCGGGCCCGGATCGTGGACGCCTATCGCGCGTGTCGCACGACCGCGGCGGCGGACCGCCCCACGCCCGACAAATGGGACGGCCAAGCCGCCCAGCGCATCGCCCAGCTGCTGGTCGATTACCAGTAGCTGCGCCCAGTAGCGCCGCATCCACTCCTTCCGGCTGCGCCCCGGGTGTACCCTGGGGCGCGTCGCACACGGGCCAACGAGAGCCGGTGGCATCGCGCGTTGCCCCGGGCTGGCTGGGTTGCTATTCTGACCGTCTCGGCCGGTCCCCGGCTGGGGGAGGCGCGGGCCCGGCGCACGATCCGCCCGCAAACGGTTGCTGATACCGAGGTGGGTCCGTGCTCTTTAACTCGCTCCACTTCCTGATCTTCTTCCCAATCGTCACGGTGCTGTACTTCAACCTGCCGCAGCGGGAGCGGCGGTACCTGCTGCTGGCAGCCAGCTTCTACTTCTACTGTGTATTCTCCGTCGTGCTCAGCTCGCTGCTGGTGTTCTCGACGTTGCTGGACTACACGGTGGCCCGGGTGATCGACGGCTCACAGCGGCCGCTGGTCCGCCGACTGGGCCTGCTGGCCAGCCTGACCGGCAACCTGGGCGTGCTGTTCTTCTTCAAATACGCCCGGTTCTTCGCCACGTCGTTCGTGTCGCTCACGCCGTTCGAGCTGTCGCCCGGGCTGGCGGATTTCCTCAACCACATCGTGCTGCCCATGGGCATCTCGTTTTACACGTTCCAAACAATGGCCTACACCATCGACGTGTACCGCGGGCAGCTCAAGGCCCACCGCAACATCCTCGACGTGGCGCTGTATGTGACCTTCTTCCCGCAGCTGGTGGCCGGCCCGATCATGCGCGGCCAGTCGCTGCTGCCCCAGTTTCGTGAACACCACGTCCCCAACGCGGAACGCATGCTCAGCGGCGCCCAGCTGATGGTCTGGGGACTGCTTAAGAAGCTGTTCGTCGCCGACCCGATGGGCAACCTCGCCAGCGAAGCGTACGGCAACCTCACCCAAGGCCTGCCGCACAACGAGTTCAGCGGCTGGGCGCTGTTGCTCGCGACCTACGCCTTCGCCATCCAGATTTACTGCGACTTCTCCGCCTACTCCGACATCGCGATCGGCGCGGGGCGGGTGCTCGGCTTCCGGCTGATGCAGAACTTCGACAAGCCGTACCTGTCCACGACCCTCCGCGAGTTCTGGCGGCGGTGGCATATCTCGCTGTCCACCTGGTTGCGAGACTATCTCTATATCCCCCTGGGCGGCAGCCGCATCTCGAACCTGCGGACATACATCAACCTGGCGCTCACCATGCTATTGGGCGGCCTGTGGCATGGGGCGGCGTGGAACTTCGTGATCTGGGGCGGCCTGCACGGCAGCTACCTCGCGGCGGAACGGGCGCTGGGAATCGACCAGCTGGACCGGCGCAAGATGGGTGTGATCCAGCAGTGGGTGCGCGGCATCATCACCTTCCACCTCGTCTGCCTCGCCTGGGTGTTCTTTCGGGCGGCCACGGGCCGGCAAGCGCTCGAGATCTGCTACCGGATCTTCACCTGGGCGCCGGGCCGGGGTTTGGACAACGACCCGCTGTTCGCCTGGGAGCCTCTATACGTGGGCGCGGTGCTGATCGCCGTGCAGATCATCAAGACGCGCGTGGCGTTTGACGAGTGGCTGTTGGCCAGGCCCCGATTGGCGCGCATGTGCCTCTACGTGTGCCTGGGGCTGATCGTGATCGCGCTGGGCGGAGGCCGGTCGCCGGAGTTCATTTACTTCCAGTTCTAGCCGAGGTGCGCCGTGGCCAGTGACATCCCCTGCTTCAAGCGTCCCGCTTGGGCCGAAGCGACCCCGGGCTTCGTGCGGAAGCTACTGCGCGGCGCACTCATCGATGGCGCGTTGGTGCTGGTCTTGCTGGTGGCGGGCGAACTGCTGCTACGGACCGCGGGCGCCGGCGCGTCGGCGCTGATCTTCGCCAAGGATGTCACCGGCGGAAACAGCATCGTGCTCAACGAACGGGGCCTGCGCGAGGCCGACTTCCCGGTGGCCAAGCCCGCGGGGCAGGTTCGCGTGCTTTGCCTGGGCAACTCCACGACGTTCGGCACGGGCGTCGCCCAGGACGCCACCTACGCCAAGCAGCTCGAAGCCCTGCTCAACGACCAGGCTGGGGATGACCGGTACTTCGTGATCAACGCCGGCGGCCAAGGCAACGCCGTCTCCGAAGCCATCGAGTTCTGTCGCCGCGAGGGTCTGAGCTACCATCCGGACGCAGTGGTCTTCGGCTACTCCCCGTCACTGCAGGCGGTGACCCGCCAGGAGGGCGCCAAGGAAGTCCCCAAGACCGCCCCCCGCCAAGGCCTCGCCCAGCGCGCCAAGCGCGCGGTCGCCCGCCTGATGCTGACCGTTCACCGGAATCTGCATCGGTCGTACCTGTACGCCTGGCTGGACCACAACGTGCGGAAGCGGTTCTACCAGCTGGGCATTCTGCAGGATCGGCTTGACCGGGGCTCCGGGGCGGTGTTCGCCTATGCTTTCGATGCGCCGGGCGTGGACGTCGAGGAGGTCGAGTATTCCTACTCGGTGACCCGCGATGAAATCGACGTCCTCCACCAGATACTCGAGGCCAAGGGCATCCCGCTGGTGGTGCTGTTGATCCCGTCGCGTTTCGAGATCAGCGCCTCGCGCACCGACAACCTGCGGCGGTTTCCCCTGCACCGCGTCCGCATCGACCCGCTCGATCGCGTGCAAGGCTATTGTACGGCGTTGGGCGTCCCGGTGGTCGATCTGCGCCCGCCGCTGCGTACGCTCCGCCGTGCGATGTTCGAGGGCCAGTCGCCCTGGGACGATCTGTACACGATCGGCGACTACACTCACCTCGACCGCCAAGGCCATCAGGTGGCGGCCCAGCAGCTGCGCGACTTGCTCGTGGGCCACGGGCTGATCCCGCCGCCGACCGCCACTGAACCGGCGCCGGCCGAGCCCGCTCCAACAGCGCCATAGCCAGAGCCCTACCCAAGGCCGATCTCAACGCCCAAAGAAGTTCCGCAGGCCGCTGCGCAGGCCGGGGATGCGTTGCAGGCGTGCCGTGCGTCGCGGGACGCAGCCACCCAGCGTGAGGAAGTCGTTCACGTAGCTGCCCGCGGGGTTCCACCACCGCCCCTCGTACCAGCGGATGCCCGCCTCCGCGGGGTTGTCCGAGCCGTAGACGTTGATCACGTCCTTCCACTGGTTGTACTGCCCGAACGCCGCCGCCCCGCCGGCTCCGCCGATCGGGATGCGCTTGATGCCCTCGGTGATGCCGGTATTGATGCCCGGCTGCACGACCTGATCGTTAACCAGGCCGCGCAGCCCGTAGTTGCCCTGCGGCTCCAGACCCCATGGGTCGCGACTGATCGTCGGGCGGTTGCCGGCATAGCTGTACGGCGCGATTGCCTCCGTGAGGCGTAGCGGGTCGCGCTGCACGAAGAGGCCCGCCTGCGGGTCGTACCAGCGCTCGCGGACGTAATACAGCCCGGCGTCCGCGTCCCAAGCCCGGCCCGCGAAGGACCGGAAGCCGGGCAGCCCGGTGATGTCCACCGGCTCCCCGAAGGCGCTGTAGGTGGGCGTGGTCTCGACGCTGCCGTAGTCGTCGGCGATCGCGTGCACGCTGCCCTGCGGGTCGGTGTAGAAGAAGGCCAGCTCCGCGGCGTAGAAGCCGCCGACCCGTACGCCCATGGGCTTGTCGACGTACAGGCCGTTGACGTACTCCACCGCCAGGTCGCCGTTCACGAACTCCGCCAACTCCTCCTCGCCTTCGTATACATACTGCGTGGTGATGCCGCCCGCCGTGCGCGTTACCCGCCGGCCGTAGCCGTCGTAGGCGTACTCGATGCGCTCGCCGGTCGGGGGAACCACCGCCGACAGCCGGTTCTCGGCGTCGTATTCGTAGGTAATGCGCTCGCCGGTGACCAGCTGGGTACGGGCGGTGCGGTTGCCGGCCGCGTCGTACTCATAGCTGTACTGTGGGTCGCGGGTGAGGCGATTGGCGGCGTCGTAGGTGTAGTTGGCTTCCGCCCCGGCGCGCCGGCGGTTGCCCGCGGCGTCATAGGTGTATTGCCCCGCCCCGGATGCGTCGAGCTCGTCGGTCGCCAGGGTGAGCCGTCCCGCTTCGTCGTAGCCGTAGGTCCAGTCGTGGTCACCAAGCCGGGCCGCCGTCAAGAGGCCCGCCGCCGTGTACGTATACTGCTCGGAATACATGGGATCGCCGAGGTAGTCATCATAATCCGCCTGCTGAACTCGGCCCGCGGCGTCGTAGGTGTAGACCGTCGCCGAGCCGGTGTAGAACTCCTCCGCCCGCGCGAGTCGGCCCAGGCCGTCATACGCCAGGCTGATCCAGAAATACGTCCCGCCATACAGATCGGCCGGCAACAACGGCTGGTCACCGTCGAACTCGTAGCCATACTCAGTGTAATCGTCACCCACGCGCATGGTGTACAACGAGCCGAAGTAGTTGGATTGGCGGTAGGTGTAGTCGAGCTGGACGGTCGGCCCGCCGGGCAGGAACGTCGTCGCCAGCGTGATGGGTCGCTCGAAACGGTTGTACGTGTAGGCGGTCTCCTGGGCGGGCCCCGCCGTGCCGGCAAGCAACCCCGTCTCGGCGTCGTACGTATAAGTATAGACTTCGCCGGTACTCAGGGTCTTGCGGGTGACGTGGTCCAGGGCGTCGTATTCGAAGTCCACGCGGGCGCCGGTGGGCTGCACGATGGCGGTCACCCGGCCCAGGCCGTCGTGTTCATAGGTCGTGGCGTGGCCCAGCGCATCGGTCTCACGGACAAGGTTGTAAACCTCGTCATAGGCGTAGCTGCTCACATTGCCCCGGCCATCGGTGATGGCGGTGACGACCGCCACCGGCCCCCCGCCGTCGCGATCCGCACTGCCCAGAGCGGGCGCGTAGCTGAGCAGCACTTCCTCACCGGCACTGTTCACATAACGGGTGGGCTGATTGAGGGCGTTGTAGCTCACGGCCGTATGCCGACCATCGGGATCGGTCAGGCTGGCGAGGTTGCCGTAGTCGTCATAGCCCAGCGTCCAGGTCGCCCCACTGGGATCGGCCACGGTGGCCAGGTTGCCCTGGGCGTTATAGGCGTAGGTTGTGATCTCGCCTGCGATCTTGACGGTGAGGCGCTGGCCGTGGTCGTTGTAGGAGAAGGTGTAGACCCGCCCATCGGGCAGCGTGACCGACTGCAGGTTGCCGTGCTCGTCGTAGGTGTTTGCCCACGTGCCGATCGTCTCGTCGGTCACCGTAGCGGGCAGGTCGACGGTGTCGTCGTAGGTGATGTGCACCTCGTCGATACCGTAGGCGGTCGAGCTGTCGCCGGACATGACCGTGATCCGTCCCTGGCTGTCATAGCTGAACGTCTGGAAGTGTTCGCTGGGCATCCACACGGTGGTCAGCAGGTTGTCGACGTTGCGTTCCAGGCGATAGACCCTGCCCAGCGGGTCGGTGATCGAGGTTCGCAGGCCGAAGGCGTTGACGGTGTAGATCCATTCCTGGCCGGCCGCGTCGGTGTAAGAGGCGTTGGCGACGGGCGCGGGATTGGTCTCCGTACCCAGGTCGCCGGGCTCGTCGGTCACGGCGCCGGCCGAGCCGATGGCGACGTGCTCGCTGTGGCTGCCGTCGGGTCGATCGACGCGCACGACCGCGCTGGCTGCGTCGTAGGTGTAGCTGGTCGTGTGCCCGCCGGCGTCGGTCTGGCTGGTGAGCCGATGGTCGGCGTCGTAGGCGAACTGGCGGGTCGAGCCATCCGGGTTGGTGATCTGGACCAGTTCGCCCGCGTCGTTGACTTCGAAGCTCGTGGCCCTGCCCGCGGGGTCGGTCACCGTGGTGAGGCGAGGCGGGTTGGTAGCGGACCAGGCGAAGGTAGTGACCAGGCCGACGGGGTCGGTGATGCTCGTGAGCATGCCGTCGGCGTTGTAGGCGTAGGTCGTCGTGTTGCCGTTGCGATCGGCGAGGCTCACCTGTCGGCCCGCGCTGTCGAAGGTGATCTCCGAGCGATCGAGGCGGAACCAGACGAAGCCGGCGTCGACCTCTGCGAGGGTGGTGAATTCGCCAGCGGTGGGCGTGAGGCTGTCGTCCGCTTCGCGGGTGAAGGCGTAGGTCTCGTTTCCACCATGGACGATGCGAACGCGGTCGCCTTCGTCGAGCAGGCGGAAGACGTCGACGAAGTCCCAGCCCCGCCCGAGCGGTGCTTCCTCCGCAGCTTCCCGAGCGAGCGTGATCGTGCCGGTGAACGACGTCGACAGCTCGACGAGTTCGTCCGCCATGACGCCCGTGCCCAGCTCCGCCGGGCCGGCGAAGACCGACGCGGTGGCGAACTCCGCCGGGTATTCGTTGGTCAGCGTGAGGCGGTAGTCGTACGTGCCGTCGGGCAGGTCGCGGTCCAGGCCGTCGCGTCCGTCCCAGCGATAGGTGAACAGCATCGAGCCCTCCACCGGTTGGAAGTATCGTTCGATTCGCCGGCCGGCGATCTCGATGGTGTAGCGCATGCGCTCGGGCAGCAGCACCGAAGTCTGGCTGATGTCATAGCTCAGTTCGAGGGCGGGCAGGCTGGCCACCCGCTGCGAGTCGTATTGCAGCGCCAGCGCCGACCATTCGTCGAGCCGGCGATAGGCGGGCAGAACATGGTCGATCAGCAGTCGGCCGTCCGCCACGCCGACGCGCGAGCCGCTGGGTACACTGCCGCAGGTGCGGATGTCCATCAGGTCGCTGATGGTGACGTCCTCGGCATCGCCGGGATCACCGCTGCCGCCCGGAGCGCGCCGGCCCAGGTTGCAGTCGCGGGGCGAGAAGTGTTCGACGGTGAAGACGACCCACTCGCCGTCGTCGGAGACGACGCCCATCGACTCCGGCTCCCAGGCGAGGGTTTCATCGTTGTAGACACCGACGGGGATGGGTGTACCCGGGGCGAAGCCGCGTTCGTTGCGCATGCGTACGGTGATCGGCTCGTCGAAAGTCTGGCCATTCGGCGTGAGTTCGCAGGCGTAGGTGAAGTGCGACTCGGTGGGCAGGGTGTTGGGCAGGTGCTTGCCGCGGTCGTACCAGGTGGCGTGCAGCTCGGCGGTGCTGTCGAGCGCGCCGGCGGGAACGTCGACCTCGATGGAGCCGTCGGAGTTGGCGCCGCTGCCGCCGCCCGGACCGACCGAGATCGCCGCGGGGTCGATCGGCGTAAGGTACATCTCGCGCACCGCCGCCAGCTGCCCCGTGTTCACCTCCGCCCAGCGCTGGGCGTAGGTGTAGCCGGCGAGCGTGGCGGTGAGGGCGTAGGTACCACCGGTGGGCACGGCGAACTCGAAGGTGCCCGCCGCGTCGGTGTGCACGACGCCGTCGACGTCGGCGATCGCGATCCGCACGCCGGCCAGCGGCTCGTCGCTGACGGCACTGAGCACCTTGCCGAGCACGCGGGTGTCCGAGTCACCGGGCCCGGGCTCGTTGTCGTTGCCGTTCGCGTTGCTGTTGCCGTTGGTGTTTCCATTGCTGTTGGTGTTGTCGTTGCCGTTGGGCTCGGGGGTATCGCCGCCACAGCCGGCCCAGGTGACCAGCAGCGCGGTGCACAGCAGCAGCATTCCCAGCGGATGAAGGCGGTGGCGGAACATGGCAGGACTCCCGATGGCGTAGGCTGGTGGTTAGGCCGGTCCCGAGGCGTAGCCCAGGCCGGCGTTCTTGGCCGCGGGGGCATTCTCGGCGCGCAGGCCGGTGCGGGCAAGTGCGCACAAAAAAGCACCGGCTGGCGCTCGCAACAAGCCACCAGCCGGCGCTTCGATTTCACCCGGTGCCGCTGCTCACGCAGCCAAGCCGAGCGCAGCGACCCTAGGCAGCCGCCTGCTGACGCCGACGGATCACGACGCCGCCGCCCACCATGAGCAGCACGCCGATCGTGATCACGCCCCACTCGGTCATCGTGGGCACCGGCTCGACGCAGTTGTCGAGCGTGAAGGCACCCGGGCTGCCGATGTCGCCCAGGCTCGAGGTCGTCGAGCCCTGGCTGTCGCCGACTTCCGAGAGCACCCAGCCGTAGATGTCGTTGACGCCGACCGAAGCCGCACAGGGCCAGCCGCTGACGTCCTTGGTGCGGATGGTGCCGGCGAAGGTCTCGTCGTCGTACTGCAGCATGTCCACCACCGTGCCGGAGGTGTCGTAGATGTAGTAGGTGTCCGCGCGACCGAAGAGGCCCGCGCCGGTAGGCTGGATCTTGACCGACGGGTCGAGGCCCCAGTCCGTGCGGAAGGCGGCGGCGTCGGCGGCCTCGGTGACGATGACCGACTCGCCGACCGCGACCACGCCCAGGTCGCTCAGCGGGTACTGGGCGCCGAGGTTGGCCTCATCGGTGAAGCCCCACCCGGTGAAGTCGACGGGGTCCGGGCCCAGGTTGGTCAGCTCGAAGAACTCGTCGCCGTTGCCGGAGTACATGTACTCGGTGATGACGACGTTGGAGGTCTCCGCCGCCGGGCAGCCGCCGGTGCAGTCGGTGCTGTCGCCCTGGTAGGTGCCGTGGGCGAGCTGGCAGTCGACTTCGCTCATGACGCTGCAGGCGCCATCGATGCAGCAGGCGCCCTGGACGTCCGGGCAGTCGTAGACGACGAAGCTGCCCGGGTTACCGATCATGTTCGGCCACAGCGGCGAAGCGAACGAGCCCTGGGCGTCGCCGACGCTGGAGAGCTGCCACTGGAAGATGTCGTTGGCGCCGATGCCGTCCTGGCAGACCCAGCCGCTGATATTGTCGGTGACGATGCTGCCCGGGAAGGTGCCGTCGCCGTACGCCAGCTGGTCGACCACGGTACCGGAGGCGTCGAAGATGTTGATGACGTCGTCGCCGCCGAGGCCCGGAGCGCTGTTGCCCAGCACGGTGACGCCGCTGATGCCCCAGTCCATGATGAAGTCAGCTGCCTCAATCTCGGTGAAGATGACCGACTCGCCCGGCGCGATCGTGCCCAGGCCGCTGAGGTCGAAAGTGCCCGGCACGGCGCTGTCGTCGTCGAAGCTCCAGCCGGTCAGGTCGACGGCGACGGTGTCCAGGTTGGTGAGCTCGACGAACTCGCCGCTGTCACCCTTGTACATGTACTCGGTGATGCGGACCATGCGCGTTGCTGGGCTGCGGGCAGGTGTAGGTGTTGCAGTCCGTGCCGTCGCCCTGATAGAGGCCGCCCGCCTGCGCACAGGCCGACTCGGTATCGGTGAACAGGCAGTTGCCGCCCAGACAGCAAGCGCCGATCTGCTGCGTCGGGCAGGTGAAGAAGACATGCGTGCCGGGGTTGCCGACGTCGCCCGCGGTGCTCGCGTAGGAGTTCTGCACGTCGCCGACGCTGGAGAGGAACCAGCTGAACGGGTCGTTCGTGCCGAGCGCCTCGGTGCAGACCCAGCCGCTGGCGCCCTGGGTGCGAATGCTGCCCGGGAAGTCCTCGTCGCCGTAGGTCAGCTGATCGACCAAGGCGTCGCTGGCGTCGTACAGGTTGATCTCGTCATTGCGGCCCAGGTTGTTGCTGTACTCGCCGATGACCTTGACGGTACCCGCCAGGCCCCACGCCAGACGGAAGTTGGCTGCGGTGTCCTCGGTGATGATGACCGACTCGCCGGCCGCCACCGAGCCGAAGGCGCTCAGATCGAGCGTGCCCGGGATCTGGCTGCTGTCGTCGTAGCTCCAGCCGGTCATGTCGATGGCTGAGGTGCCCACGTTGGTGAACTCGACGTACTCTTCGCCGCTGCCCGAGTACATGTACTCGGTGATCCGCATCTGGCCCATCGCCGTCGACGCCAGCACCGCCAGCACCGCCACGCTCAGCAGCCCGCGGGCTGCGCTTGCCGTACCACTCTTGGTCATCTGTATTCTCCCACTCCCGATAAGTGTCCGTAGCACGAGGTTCCGCCGTGAACGACGGTCGTCACAGGCTTGCTTGGTCTCTCCCCGAAAAGCCGGCTTGTGGTTACACTCCAGGCCGAGCCCCAGCCGGGCGCCTGCAACCCCCAACCACCGCTTGCCCTCAAGGGAAGAGCGCAATCCGCCTCCAGTGCACCATCCCAACCGATACTCATTAAGGCGTATTGAGCGGTGCGCTAGTTGACGATTAAGAATGGCCGATCAGATCGATCCGGTAGGGGTGGGCCCACCGTGCGATCTACGCGAACTCCGCCGGCAGCAGGCCTTGCGCAACGTCCTGCAGGGCAGCGGGTTGCAGAATCCGAAACTGCTGGTGGTCGATGACCTCGATCAGGCCGGTCTCCGCCAGCCGGCGGAGCGTGCGGGAGAGCGTCTCGCTGGTGAGATTCAGGTGACTGGCCAGGTCCTTCTTGAGCATGGGGAGGATGAAGGCGGATCGGCCCGCGCTGGGGTCCGCCTTGAGCAGGTGCCGCGCCACCCGGCCACTGGCGTCGCGCAGCACGACGTCCTCCAGCAGGCCCACCAGCTGCCGCACCCACAGCGACATCCCCTGCAGCAGCTGCAGGCAGAGCTGGTGGTTCGTCTCGAGCAGGTGCTTGAGCCGCTGCGTCGGGATCAGCACGCACACCGTGTCCTCCACCGCCTCGGCATGGGCGGGGCAGTCGAAGTCACCCAACACAGCCACCTCGGCGAAGGTCCGACAGGGCTCGGCGAAGTGCAGCACGTGCGACTTGCCCGTGGGGGCGATCTGGAAGATGCGCACCACGCCGCTCGCCACGACGTACAGGCCCGGACAGGGCTCGCCCTCGCTGAAGATGCGTTGGCCCTTGGGGAAGGTGCGCGTCACCGCCTCGCCGGCCACCAGCGCCCGCAGCTCTCCACTGAGCCCGCGAAATACCGGACACCGCACCAACGTCCGCTCGACATCGACCGCCATCACGAGTCGCCTTTCGTTCCACACCGCAGCCCGCTTGACGCAGATCAAGGCCAAGCCCGCCGAAGTGTCGTACACTCTCGAGGGACAAGCAAGCGTGGCGGGTCGCGACCGGCACCGGGGTTCACCGCACCGGACGGTTCGAGGCCGCGATAGGAGGTGCCTCAGCGTGCAGCGTGAGATCATCCACATCGACGAGGCCAAGTGCGACGGTTGTGGCCTGTGCGTGCCCGCCTGTGCGGAGGGGGCGTTGCGCATCGTGGCGGGCAAGGCCCGCCTGGTCGCGGACCGGCTGTGCGACGGCATGGGCGCTTGCCTGGGGCACTGTCCGCGCGGCGCGATCCGGATCGAGCCCCGCGAGGCGGACGCCTTCGACGAAGCCGCGGTCGCGGCCCACACCGGCGCCGCCGCCCCGACCGCCACCGAGGTCGCTACGTCGCCGCCCGCCGCCTGTCCGGGCAGCCGATTCGCGCGGTTCGAGCCGAAGGCCGCCGCCGCCAATGTGCCAGACAGTGACACGCCGGCGTCCGCCTCCCAGCTGACCCATTGGCCCGTCCAGCTCATGCTGCTGCCGGCCGAGTCGCCGGTGTTCCACCAGGCCCGCCTGTTGCTCGCCGCCGATTGCGTGCCGTTCGCCTATGCGGACTTCCACCGCCGGCTGCTGCAAGGGCGAACCCTGGCGGTGGGCTGCCCCAAGCTCGACGACCTGGGTGTGTACATCGACAAGCTCACCGCCATCCTCCGCCGGCACGACCTGCAGAGCATCACCGTCGCGCGGATGACCGTGCCTTGCTGCATGGGGCTGGTCCACGCGGTGCGGGAGGGCCCAGCAGCGGGCGGGCACGCACGTGCCGGTGTCCGAAGTGGTCGTCACGCCGCAAGGCGAACTGCAGCGCTGCAGCGCCCTGCCCACGCCGGTCCCGAGCGTGCCGCAACGGAGCTGCTGTCATGACTGACGCGTCCGTGCCGACGAAGGCAGCCGCCGTGCCTGACCCAGCCCAGCGTTCGCGCGGGCCCGCCGATCGTCGCGCGCGCCAGCTCCGGCGCGACCTGCGCACCGTCGCCACCTTCATCCAGGTCGACTGCGACGCCCACCATCGCCGCCAGCCGCGGTGCACGCCGACGCTCAAAGGCTATGACCTGGACCGCCTCACCCGCCGACCGCTGCTGCTCTGTGCGGATTGTCGCAAGCTGCTCGCCCACGCCTTGGTCAAGCGGACGCTGTGCCCGCTCGACCCGAAGCCCGCCTGCAAGGACTGCCCCGAGCACTGCTACGCCCCAACCTACCGCGCCCGCATCCGCCAGGTCATGCGCCGCGCCGGAACCCGCCTCGTCCTCCGCGGCCGACTCGACTACCTGTGGCATTTGCTACGGTAGCGGGGCCCGTGAGCACACTTGGCTTTCTGCCGGAATCGCGATATAATATTATAGAGAGCGCGGCCGGGACTGTCTCCCGATGACCCGCTGAGCAGCCTCCTTGTCGTGACGGCGACCAGACTCATTCTGGTGTTACTGACGAAGATGGAGGTGCTTATGGCAAAAACTGATTGCTCGCTGACGACACTACCGGTGTGGCTTGCTCGATTCTCTCGTGATTCGCTTGCGGCTTTCGCCGTCGTCACGGTCTTGACGGCTGCCATGGTCCCGCCCGCGCTCTCTCACTCGTCCCGCCTGCAGTAGCGTGGGTTCAATGGGCTCACCTTACCCTTCCAGTAGCGCACTGCCATTCTCGCCGCTGCCGGCATGCGGTACACTCTGCCGTCATGGAGTGGCTGGTGCTTACGCCCGCGGTGGGTTGTTTTGTCGCAGCGGTGGTGCTGACGCCCCTGGTGCGAGCCATCGCGGTGCGCGCTGGCTTCGTCGACCGGCCCGGCGGGCACAAGCAGCATGGCCGAGTCGTTGCACTGGGCGGCGGGGTGGCGATCCTGCTCGCCATCGCCGGGCCGGCCGTGATCGCCTACGCACTGCTGGCGCACTGGGCGAGTGACACGCCACCCGACTGGCTGCCGGCTGCCTTGCTCGAGCACCTGCCGGGCCTCGCCTCGCGCGGGCCGCAGTTGGCGGCCGTGCTGGCGGGGGCGCTCGTGCTGCACGTCGTGGGGCTGATCGACGACGTCCGCCCGCTAGGCCCCGTGCCGAAGTTCATCGCCCAGTTCGCGGTAGCCGGCTTCATCGCCGGGCCGATGGGCCTGCGGGTGGTCGAGCTGCTGCCCGTTCCGCTGAGCATCGCCGCCACCGTGGCGTGGATGGTCGTGATCATCAACGCCTTCAACTTCCTGGACAACATGGATGGCCTCAGCGCGGGCGTCGCAGCCGTGGCGGGGGCGATCCTGGCGGTCGCCTCGCTGGCGAGCGGCCAGCTCTTCGTGCCGGCCCTGGCGGCGGCGGTCGTGGGCGGCGTCGCGGGCTACCTCGTCTTCAACTTCCACCCGGCTCGCATCTTCATGGGCGACGCAGGCAGCCTGGTGATCGGCTATCTCCTGGCGGTGCTCACCATCCTGGCCACCTACTACGACCCGGACCGACGCCTCTCGCCGTTCGGCTTGCTGGTGCCGGTCGTCGTGCTGGCGGTGCCGTTGTACGACGTGGGCAGCGTGGTGATTCACCGGTTGCGGCTGGGGATCAGCCCGTTCCGCGGCGATCGCCGGCACTTCTCGCACCGGCTGGTGCGCCGAGGGCTGACCGTGCGGGGCGCGGTGCTGACGATCTACCTCGCCACGGCGGCGACCGGCCTGCCGGCCATCGTGCTGCCCCGGGTGTCCTGGCCGTACGCGGTGCTGCTGCTGGGCCAGTGCCTCTGCGTGGTCGCCATCATCGCCATCCTCGAACACGCCGGCCCTTCCGCCGTCGAGGGAGCATCAACCAACCCCGATGACAGCCGACACAATCCGCCCAAGCCATAAAGGTAGCACATTCTCACTCAAGCCAACATGAACCATCTCGCCATTTTGCCCCATTGACCCATATGGACCCATCCGGTAAACTGGTAGGCCTCGATGGCACCAGACAGGGTAATTTGTAGCGATAACAATACCCAACATCGAGTTGTAGCCACCAGTACGATGTGCCTCATCATCTGCTGTCCGCCCCCCACGGGGCGGCCGAATGCACCGCGCAGGGATGCGCAAGCGGGGGTTTGCCACCGGCGTCGCCTACCCAGGCCCACGAGTGGACGGCGCTTACCACAGCCGAACTAGCGTTCCCACAAACAACCGCTGAACCTCCTTGCGGGCCGTCTGGAAGCTGGTGCTCCAGACGGCCCCGTTTATGCGCGCCCCGGAACCGGGTTGACCGCGCGAGGGCAAGCGTTAGGATGGTCTCTTCGCGATCGCCCCCGCGGGGGCCAGGAGTATGCTCCATGAAGTTGACGTACGGTACAACGCAGAGCCTGTTGGCCCCGGTCGAGACCGTCGCGGTCCCGGACCGGACGCCGACCGTGCTCGAAGGAGGCACCTTCTGAGTCGCTAGACTGACGTTTGCATGCCAGCGACCCCCGGGTGCCCCAGCGGTTCCCGGGGTTTTTTTGTGGCCGGTAGGCGGTGGGTGCGGCACGCCCGGGCCGGCTGCCGTCCCGCGCCGCTGGGCGCCCCAGCGTGTGAGAACGACATGACGGACAGCAACCCCCATCTCGCCAAGCGGCGCCCGCCCTCCGAATTGGGCCGGGTGATCTCGATGTCGATCCCGGTGGTGCTCATCATGACCTCGCGGGCCCTGATGGACATCGTCGACTTCTCGATGGTCTCCCACCTGCCGACCGATGCCGCCCAGGCCGCCATTCTGCCCGCCCAGGTCGTCATGTGGTCGTACATCGTGCTGGGCATGGGAACGCTGTCGATCATCAGCACCTTCACCTCGCAGTGCCTGGGCCGGGGCGACAAGGAGCAGTGCGGCGCCTACGCCTGGCAGATGCTCTATCTCTCGGCGGCGTTCGGCCTGCTGGGGCTGGTGGCGCTGCCCACGCTGCCGGGCCTGATCGCCTGGCTGAACCACGCCCCGGAGGTGCAGGCCTGCGAGCTGGCGTACGCCCGGGTGGCGGTGCTCTCGGCCGGCCCGACCATCGCCGCCCAGGGGCTGAGCTGGTTCTTCATTGGCATCCACCGGCCTTGGATTCCCGCCTGGTCGGCGCTGGAAGGCAACGTGGTCAACATCGTGGTCAGCGCGGTGCTGATCTTCGGCCTGCTCGGCGCCCCGGCCATGGGCATTGCGGGGGCGGCATGGGGGACGGTCGCAGCGGTGAGCTACCGCGCGACTCGGCTCGCGATCACGCTGCTGCTGCCCAAGATGGCCGAGCAGTTCGGCACGCGCCGCAACTGGCGGCCCGGGCGGGCGCTGATCGTGCGGCTGCTCCGCGTGGGCATACCCTGCGGCCTGCAGTGGACGTCCGAAGTCGTGGTGTGGGCGATCTTCATCAACGTGCTGGTCGGGACGTTCTTCGGCACGACGCACCAGCTGGCCACCAACGTCGCGTGGCAGTACTTGCGCATCTCCTTCCTGCCCACCGTCGGCGTGGGGCACGCCATTACGTCTCTGGTGGGCCGAGCCATCGGCGCGGGAGCGCCGGAACAGGCGGTTCGCCTCACCCGCATGGCGGTCGGGGTAACCATGGTCTACCTCGGCACGCTGTCGATCGTCTACTTCCTGTTCGGCGGGCCGCTGATCGCTCTGTTCAACGATCAGCCGGAAGTGGTCAAGCTCGGCGCGCAGATCATGATCTGTGCAGCGGTGTTTCAACTCTTCGATGCACTGGGCATTGCGTACACCAGCGCACTACGCGGCGCGGGCGACACCCTGTGGCCCGCGGTGTTCTTCGTGGTCAGCCAATGGTTGATCATCGTGGGCGGGGGCTGGCTGGTGGCGACGCTCTACCCGCAATGGGGCTCGCTCGGTCCCTGGTGGGCGGCGGCGACGCTGATTATCATCACTGCCTTGTACCTGTGGTGGCGATGGCACAGCCGAGCGTGGATGCGCATCGACATCTTCGGCGACGGAAGGCAGGCGCGAGACACGGACAGCGTAACCGCCGAAGCGGGCGATGGTGAGGACGTCCGTAGCACCACGCGCGCTGGACAGGCGGAGGCGCACGCCCAGCCCTAGAGAGCGCAGATCAACCTACGCACAGAAGGAACGGGCGCGTTTCCTCGCCATTCTACCGCTCTGGTGGCTTGCACACCTCGCCGGACGCCTTCGTCATGCTAAACGGGTCCGGTGGATCCAATTCCTGTGTAGCTGTCTCGACACACTTATTGTCCCGACACTCCCGCAGGTACTTGGTGCCCGTGCAAGGCTGGGCAACACACTCCGCAAGTCCACCCGCGAACACGGTGCAGTTTCGCATCGATGCGTAGATATCTTCGTCAAGCTTGCACTCCACCTCACCGCACTGCATCACCGAGTGCACGACATTCGTGTGGCACGCCTGATCGCTTAGCGCCGTAATATAGCAGTCATTTGCCCAGAGGCCGAGAACAGCAACTCCCATGGTTCCAGTCACAAGTGCCAGCACTGCCAGCTTCATCTGCATCACATGTACCTCCTACCTCGCTGCCGGGAAGCGCACCCTTGTGCGCACGGCACAGGTCATCCCTGGCGGTCATAGAAACCGCACGAGGCAAACATAATCTTAGCTTCCTGAACCACTTCGCCAACGATGTTAAGCATCCCAAGAGGTTGAACTACTGAAGAGGGAAGTGCGTCATCTCTGGCGAACCCTGTTCATCGAACTCCATCTTGCCCAGGAGCTCGGGAAACGCCTGCGGGCGATACCGATCTGGACACCGCAAGAACGCCCGAACTTCCGGAACCCCCATTGCTCGGACGTCCTTCAACTCGCACACGATACTCCTATCGCCCTCCTTGTTGAACAGCTCATTCTTGCCCGGCACGAAGTGCCCGTCGCCGAGCTTGATATACTCCCCGAGCCTCGTCGTACTGTATCGTGTCTCCACACACACCGGAAGGAACCGCTCGGCGCACTCCACAATCCTGCACTTCACTTGCGCCATACCATCGCCATCCCCACTCTTCACCACTGAGGGGCCCGATCTCTAGGTAAAGATTGTCTCCAAACAAACGAGCGCTCTGCAGCGGGCGCTGAGAGAGCTCGCTGAGCACAGGGGAACCAAACAGAACGCGGCCAGCGTAGTACTCTGTCTGGGCGACCTGCGTCTGCAGGAGATACGCATACGTCTGCTCGGAATCAACATCCATTGGGTAGTCGGCGACGAGTACGATAGCGCGGTCGCCACCGATCATCCACGCCTTTCCGTTAGCGATACCACAGACAATGGGATGTGCCGTCGTGGCGGGAATCCACAAATCCAAACGCATTGCGCCATTCCGTCCGACGTAGAGGCGACCACGTTGCTTTACCGTGGAATTGGGCTGACGCTCGACGCCTTCCATGGTTAGATTGAAATCGATTACACCCACGAAATCCATCGTTCGATACATGCGCTCCAGCTGATGGCCGGCGGCGAGCGCATCGGCGGTGGACCCACCGTCGGCGTCCGCTTCTCGAATCGCAGAAGCCGCACCGAGTGACGGCGGCGTATCATCACCCATCGCCGCTCCCACAGAGAGCGTGAGAACAACGACGATAGCTCGGAGCGCAACACAGTGACTGAACATGAGAAACCTCCTTCACCTCGGGGCTACGAGCCCCAACTCTGACCAGGAGATGGGCCTGGTTCGTTAACCAGAACACACATAACTGTACACCACGGCGGGGGGGGGACGCAAAGAGAATCCAGCCGAGATTCATGGAACGGAGCAACGCAGGGTGTCACGATTGGGCACCTATCACGCTCAGAAACAGCTGAAACCACAGGTTCACCCGCCCAGCTTAACGTGCCGCTTCAGGAGACGTGCGAGTTGCGGGGTCGCATTGGTGGTGCCAGAATGCCCGAAGTAGCAGTGGAAGACACCGGAACTCCGGAGAACGCTGACCGTGGATCGAAAGCCTTTGCGACTGGCGGTGCTGATTTCCGGCGGGGGCCGAACGCTGTTGAACCTGCAGCGGGAAATCGTCGCGGGTCGGCTCGAAGCGCGCATCGAGCGCGTGGTGTGCTCGCGCCCGGACGTGGCGGGGGTCGAGCGTGCGAAGCAGGCGGGCTTGTCCGTCACCGTCGTCGATCGCCGGGCGCACGAACCCGCCGCGTTTCAAGCGGCGCTCACCAGCGGCGATCGGGGATGTCGACCCTGGTCTGCATGGCGGGGTTCCTGTCGTTGTGGCGGATTCCCGACGCGTATGCCGGGCGGGTGCTGAACATCCATCCCGCCACTCTTGCCCGAGTTCGGCGGGCCCGGGATGTACGGCTCGCGGGTGCATCGGGCGGTGCTGGCGGCCGGCCGGGCCGAGAGCGGCTGCACCGTGCACCTCTGCGACAACGAGTACGACCACGGCCCGATCCTGCTGCAACGCCGCGTGCCGGTCCTGCCCAAACGACACCCCGGACACGCTCGCCGAACGCGTCTTCGCCGCGGAGTGCATCGCCTACCCCGAAGCGATTCGCCGTCACACACCGCCAAGCGATTGCCCCAGCAGTAGCCCGGCGCGTGTCGACCGCGCGGCAGGGATAGGCCCCCCCTGTCAGGCGGGTCCGTCGACCGTATCGCGCAGGAGCTTACGGTAGCGGGGCCATGATCTCTTTGAGCTTGCCGGCGAGCTGGTCGTCGTGGCCTTTGTAGCGCAGCGCCGTGCGGGCGAGGCCGACGAAGAGCTTGATGGCGGTGTCGTAGTCGCGCAGGTCGATGTACTCCGGGGCGAGGCGCTTGCGCTTCGTATCGACGTTGTGGTAGTTGCCCAGCGAGAGGCAGACGCCCGTCGCTTCGTAGCCCAGCGCGCAGTAGGCGCTGGCCTCGCAGGTGCCGCCATCCATGAGCTTGCGCTGGAAGCGGAAGCGCTTGTCCTGCTTGGCGATCTCCTGGGCGACCTGGTGACAGTGAGCTGACACCGCCGGCGTGAAGGCACTGGTCTTGTCGCCGATGCGGAGGATCACGCCCTCGCCCTGGGGCGCGAAGGGGCGCTGGGCGGAGGTATCCATCGCCAGCACGAAGCAGCTCGCGGGGATAATGTCCGCCCGGGCGGCGCCCAAGGCGCCGACGAAACCGACCTCTTCCGCGCGGTGTGAACAGGAAGTAGGCGTCAGCCGATTCCGCGCCGCGGGCCAGGACGTCAAGAGCGCTGAGCAGCGCCGCCACGCCCGCCAGGTCGTCGCAGGCGGGGGCGTAGATCTTGCGGCCACGGACCACGGGGGCGGGCAGGTCCCACAAGCCGAGCGCGCGCGGGCGGAACCGCCTGTGCCACGCGAGGTTGGCGGTGGTTACCCGAGTGACACCTTGCTGACCGCTCGGTCTTGACCGACTGCACCTGGCCCTTGATCCACTCGCCGTCGACGTAGAAGCGCACCCGCGCCTTGGGAAAGTACCTCCGCCGGCACGCCGCCCCGCCAGAAAGCCCGCAGGCGAGCCTTGCCGGTCATGCAATCGGCGACGAACCCGGGATGGTCGAGGTGGGCGGTGACACACACGGGCCGCGCGACGCGGCGTCCCTTGCGCACGTGGGCCAGCAAGTTGCCCACGCCGTCCTGCGTAAGCTGCACGCCGGGCCGCTTCGCGTCAAACCCAAAACGGAAACAAGCCGATCGAGTAGGCGGTGTCGGAAGGGGAAAGATAATCGAGCTTGACCATACTTTGCACTTCCCCCCTCCTTTTTTCGCCAATGAAAAAAGCCCAAAACGCGTACCAAAACGTGGGAAAAAAATCGCTATGGCTTCGCCTGAGCGTTTGACGTATCATACGCCCCATGCGAGACGGCCTTGCCTAAACATTAGGTTGAAAAGCAGGCTGTTAGAGCGCGTAGAAGGCAACAAAGGAAAGCAATCCGAGGATTCCCAAGACGATCCACCAGACCGGGCGACCCGACCACGCGTTGGTGCCGGCGGTGATGTACTCGCCGCAAACGGGACATCGGGGCGTGTCCTCGTAGATCTCCGCTCCGCAGGCCGGGCAAAGGATCGTGTCGGTTTCGAACTCGTCGTCGGAAGATCCCTCGAAATCTTCCGCTTCGTCATACTCCTCGTAAGCCGATTCGTCTTGCCATTGGTCTTCGGACATGATCGTTTTTTGCATTGCTCTCTTTCACGGATAATGAAATTGAAAACGGGATTGGATACCGGCTTCCCTCAAGGAGGAAGATCATGAATTCGCTAAAAACCATTTTCACGGCAGCCGTTTTGATTGTCGTTTTGTACGGGGCGTATCTCGTGATAAACCGAACTCCCCAAACGGCTTCCGCTCCTCCGGAAGCGGCCGACGCCGGCGCGACGACGCTGACAATCGAGTCGGAAAACGCTTCGGCGTCCAACGAGGCCCCGGCGTCCTTTGCCAACTTGAAAACCGGCAATTCGACGAGCGATTTGCCCGCGTTCGCCTCTCAAGGGGGACCGGCTGCCACAACGGAAAGCGTTGCGTCGAGCCAATTGCCGATCGGAAAGGTTCCTGCGTGGGCCTCAACTTCTCCGGCCGAAGTGTCGGAAAAAGAAGCCGTTTCCACGTTCTCTGATCTCCAAACGACCGAAATGAAAACCGCCTCGACCGGCGAATCGGCTTCTCAAACGGCCGTCCATGGTCAACCCGGTTCGGCGATGCCGGGCAAATCGAACGGATCGATCAACCCGTTGGCATCTCCTTCCGCTAGTGTAGCATTTGGTGCGCAAAAGGGCGCTCCTCCCGCGTCGGTTAATAATTTCCAAAACGGTTCGACAGCGTCGAGCGGTTCAACTGTTTCGAGTGGTTCGACGGTGCCGAGCGGATTTCCTCCCGCGGGCCTTACGCCAAACGGAACCGCCACATCCCCGTCTTCCCCGTCGAGCGGCTCTTCTTGGGATCGACCAAACGCGGCGGCTTCGATGAGTTCAAACGGTTCGAACGATTATTCCGGTTCGCCGCGATGGGACAACCCTTTGCCCCCTTCCCCAACTGCGCAAAACGGGGGGACCACTCCCTGGCAGGCCGACACGGCTCAAAAGGGGGCTGGCACTCCCTCGGCCAGCGGAGAAGCACATAGCGCTTTCATGCGTCAGGTGCAAGTTTTGTTGCGGCAAAACCAACTAGACCAAGCCCATGTCATGCTTAGTCAGCGTTATACCGATCCAAGCACGACTCCCGAACAGGCCCTCGAATTGGAGCGACTGCTCGATCAACTGGCCGGAACGGTGATCTATTCTCGCGGGCATTATCTCGATCGACCGTATCGAATCCAAGCGGGCGACACACTGGTCGATCTGGCAAAACAATATCAGGTTCCGGTCGGCCTTTTGGCGAAGATCAACGGTATGGATCCCAAGCAGCCACTTCCGGT
Source organism: Thermoguttaceae bacterium (assembly GCA_963674475.2). Lineage (GTDB taxonomy): Bacteria > Planctomycetota > Planctomycetia > Pirellulales > Thermoguttaceae > CAXXFQ01. Next base: position 59,494 of record CAXXFQ010000019.1, read on the forward strand.
CGGGGCTGATTTGAAGGTGGTCCGCGGTCCCTTTGAAGCAGTGGTGGATTTACAGAAACGAGAGCTTTTGTTACTGTTGCAAGGAACTCGATATGCCGGTCGTTTCCCCATCGGGATCGGCCCCGGACTGGTCGAGCAAACCGGCGTCTATATGATTACCGACAAAACCGACACCGAGGCGATCGCGACCGGGCGCCAAGACGATCCGAATCGGATTTACGGTTCGCGATGGCTCGGGCTGGGCGAGCGACTCGGCATCCACGGCACGTACAAACCTGAAACGATCGGCCAAGCCGCCTCGGAAGGGTACATTTCGCTCATGAACAACGACATTAAAGATGTTTACGATATTCTTTCGGTCGGCTCCAAGGTAACGATTCGCCGCTAGCGATCGAACCCCATTGGAAAACGGACACGAACTTTTGCGGGCTTCTTCCTTTTTACATTCGAGGAAGGAGTCCGTTTTTCTTTTCTTGAAACGTTCTCTTTATTATCCTGCCGAAGCGAAATAACCGAAAAAACAGGAATATCATCCTCACTTTTTTCCATGGGATCGTTTGCCAAGGGGGGGTATGCGTCCTATTCTTTCAGTGTGATGCATGTCAATGGAATAGGTCTCGTCGAGGTGCGTATCTCGTCGTCTGGAGCTAGTTTTTCCGGGAATGATTGCTTCGATTGGCCCACCCCCTTTCTGAAACGAAGAATGGATCGAGCGCATGGCAAAAGGTATCCAGACCACGCATGGTTTTTTGCAGAAAAGTCCCAATCGAGCCACGAACGAGGTGTTGCTTGCCGGTCTGGACTGCAAAAATTCCGTCTACCGAGAGAAGATTCTCAAGACGATCATGGCCCGAAAAGATATTAACGGGCACCGGGAGATCTTCAAGCGGCTCGGCTCGTTAAGCCAAGCGGATCGAAAGACCATCTTGCAGCGTCCTCAAGCGCTGACCAAGGTTATTGATGAAATTTTTCAAGAGGCCACTCCGAGTCAGGTTTCGGCGGCCTGCAAGTGGATTGTCTCGTTGCGTCTTTACGATACGTTTCCCACGTTGGTCGAGCTGCTCAAGCGAAGCAAAGGGAAAGCGGCCGCACTCGCCGCGCAGACTCTGTCAAAATTGGCCGAGTGCTATTACGAAGAGATGAGTACCAGCAAGGATAAGAACCATTTCCAGAAGCTGCAGGAGTGGCGCGGTCGCATCACGATGGCTTTGGAAGAAAGTGTTCGGCTTCATCCGCAGCATCAAAGAAACGAGGCGGTCGAGGCTTACTTGATGGTGATCAAGCCGTCCGACCCTTCGTTACGACGTTTCCTCGCCAGCGGCGAAGAGAAGGCGCACGGCATCGTGGTCGAGATTTTATCGACATCGCAAGCCGGCGGAGTTTTACGTTTGCTTTTGGGGCTGCTCGAAGATCCTTCGCTACCGAAAAAAGCGCTCGAGATCGTCAGCAACCGGGTCGATCCCAAATTCGTCGAGTACTTTGTCGAAAAAATGGGTCGTGAGCAAGGGAAAAAAGCGCGAGCCCGATCCGAGGTTCTTTTGCGTTTGAAAGAGTTGGCGTGGGCGAAACCGGGTCATGAGACGTTTGTGAATCTCGATCTGGAACATCAGGCAGCCGCCATTCGAGTTTTGGTCTGGTCCGGTTTGGAAAAGCCGATTCAACTGGAAATGGTGGAATACACCCTGTTTGACGGCAACGTCGGAGGACGTCGCTCGGCAGCGAAAGCGCTGGCTCGCTTCGAAGGGGTGAAGGTCGATCAGATGGTTTCTCAAGGGATCAACGATCCCGATCCACAGGTCCGAGCCCAACTGATCCCGCAATTGCGAAAACGGAATATTTCCGGCGCGATGACCACGCTTTTGGAAATGATCGACGACCCGGATCCAAAGATTCGCGAGGCACTTCGTTGCTCCTTGCCCGAGTTCAGCTTCCGGCAGTTCATGATGAATTTCGACAATCTGCCCGAACAGGTCCAAACACTTTGCGGTCATTTGGTCTCCAAGCTTCATGACAACACGGTCGAAAAATTGTCCGGTGAGCTTTGCGTTTTATCGCCAGTTCGACGCCGTCGAGCGATATTGGCCTGCGAGGCGATGGGACTGATCGGAGAATTCGAAAGCCAACTTCAAGAGCTGATCGCCGACTCGGATCATATCGTGCGTGCGGCGGCCGCTTGTGCCTTGGCTCATAGCGAAAACTCGCAGACTTGGGAGGCGCTTCGCGACGCGATGTTCGATCGGAGCGTCATGGTTCAGGAGGCAGCCGAGCAAAGCTTGAAGTTGATCGCCAACGCGATGGCCCAAAACAAAGAAGACGAAGAAGCATCCGAGGAAGCGTCAGGCAATCCGGAAGAACTAACGTCCGTTTTGTGAACTGAGAACGCGTTTTGAAATCTAATTTCGCCGACGGGGTTGCTGAAATTCCATTTTCCTATCGGTTGGAAAAAGGTCACGCCTGGTGAAAAACGGTTTAAATCGGTTAAAAAAATGTTACGCCTTGTGAAAAACGGTTTCAAGAGGACATAATCTTCCTTGGCTTTCCGAAAGGGGAACTATCGAAGATCGGGGCGTCTGAAAACGATGAAAACGATGACGGTAAAAACAAGGGAAACGGTAGAAAGACGCTCATGAACGAAACGACAATGATTTCGCTTGGCCAATCACTTTTCGATTTTCATCCTGTTTTGGCGGCGATGAAGCATGGCAGCGGGGCCGGCATCCTGCTGGGCGTCCTCGTCGGCGCCATTATTTTGGCGTGTGTGGCTTCCTTCGTCGTGAATCGATACCTGCATCACTTGAAGTATGAAAGCCATGCCGGGCTGTTTCAGGGACTTTGTCAGGCCCACGGTTTGGATTCGGCTTCGTGTCGCCTTTTGAAGCAGGTTGTCGGCTCTGCCGAACTTGAGGCCAAGGCGCGTGTCTTTACGGAGCCCGGTTTTTTGGAAAAGGCGATTCGGAACCCTCGAAACACCTCGAATCGAGAAAAACTGACCGAACTCTACCGACAACTGTTCGACGAGAAGACCGCCAAATCGGCTTCCTAGAGCACGTTTCATGAGGTGTCGCAGGTTTCTTACAGCGAAAGAAAAAAAGGGGGGAGAACGCCTCCCCCTTTCACCGCAGACTTACCACAGCCGTGGAGTATCTTTCAACGCCGGTGTAACGCGAACTTTCAATGGAAATCGCTTTAGGTCGGGTTTCGCCTCCTGTTAGATAAGGGCGAGGATCGGTAAAATGGCCGTGTGGGATTTCTTGATGAATCCCCCGGTTTTGGTTCTCGTTTTATCTTAAAGGAGTCTCCGGTGTCGCAGCCCGGCAAACGCGTTTCCTTGAAAGCTCTTTTTCTGCCCGTCGGTCTGTTGGTCGCGGTGGCGTTTGGCTTGCTTTACGCCAAGCCGGGCGTCGCGTTGTTTTCGACCGATCTTGCCGGACTCTCTTCGAAAACGATTCTCATTTTGCTGATTTTCCTTGTCACCGGTTACGGCATGGATCGAGACCGGTTTCGTTTCAAGAAAAAGTTGTTCGTTACCCTCGTGGCGGTCGTTTTGGTCAATTTGATCGTGGCCCCTTTGGTCGGTTTGGCCGTGCTTCGCTCCTTCCATTTCGCCTCGCCATTGGCGTTGGGGCTTGCCGCTTTCGCTTGCGTTCCGACCACGCTGAGTTCGGCCATCGTGATCACACGGACCGCCGGCGGGAATCCGTTTTTGGCCGTCACCATGGTCACGTTTTTGAATTTAGTCGGGGTGTTCACCATCCCCTTGACCTTGGGCTGGCTTTTGACGACCGGCGGGATTGAACTGGACCAGTGGGCCATGTTCCAAAAGATTTTCTTGATGGTCGTCGTGCCGATGGGAATCGGGATCGGGATTCGACGTCTTTTCAATGGCCGACCGGTTTGGGCGCTTCGCCATGTGCCCGCAACGTGTATTATCTTGATCGTCTGGATGGCGGTAAGTCGGTCGCGTCCGGAGATTTTGTCGATTCCGGGCGAAATGATTTGGGATTTGCTTGCGGCAGTGGTTTTATTTCACCCGATCCTGTTGTTGATCGCTTGGAGCGTGGCGAAGGGACTACCCTTGGAACGACCGGACGTAACGGCGTTTGTTTTTGTGGGAGCGGAAAAGACGTTACCGATTTCGGTTTCGGTGTTGGCCCTTTTGGTGGGCGCGAACCCGGAATTGGAAATGCAACTCGGAATGGCGACCGTGACTTGCGTGATATTGCATTTTTCGCAGATCATGATGGACGCGTCGATCGCCGCGAAATTGAGTAAATAGAAAAGAGTCCTTGCAAGGAAATGGCAGTATATTCCTGCTGGTTTCCTACATCTCTTCTTCCAGGTCTTCTCCATAACCGGGTGGGAACGGATTGATCGGGTTCCCCGATTCGTCTGACCAGTAGGCCGATTTCTCGTCCTCCTCGGGAAACGGATCGCCACGCTCCGGCGGTGACTTCTTCGCCGACTCTGGCGCCGACTTCGATGACGACTTTGACTCCGGTCGGGACGGGGGTGGACCGAGCTCTTCTTGGAAGAGTTTTTCAAACGCCTCCTCGCCGCCGAAACGGTCGACCCAATAGTCGACATCGTCCTGGGGCAGCGGGACCGGCGGTTTTTTTTCGGCGGCGTCGCTGGCCGCTTTTTCTTTTTGCGTAGCGCGACGCCGGACGAGGGCCGCGTACCAACGATCGGCATCGACCGCCTTGGCTCGACGACGTCGGGCGGCCCGTTGCAGGCGATGGTCGCTGGAAACGACGGTCAAACGACGTGGGGCCGATTCGGATTGAACGAGTTCTTCGATCAGTGTGTCGGCGTCCGGATACTCGGCGGCGAAACGGACCTGGATCCCGCGATAGATGAACTGGCGGGGCAGTCCCGGCAGCGCTTGGCTCGCATCGAAAATGACCGTCGTCGTGGCGAGCTCTTTGGGGGTGAGCGATTCGGCCAAGAAGTTCAAAAGCGCAAGACGCGACCGTTCGAGCGACCCCGGCCCGACGCCGCGGGCCAAGATTCCCGCGACGTAGAGCAGGTTGTAACCGTCAATCAGAAAACCCATCGTTTTTTAACAGGGGTCCGTCGTTACTTGGTCTTGGAAAGCCCGATCACCCCTTCGGTCGGGCTGCTGGCGGTGGCGTAGAGTTTCTTCGGGATGCGGCCGGAAAGATAGGAGTCGTATCCGGCTTCGATCGCCGCCTTCATCGCGCGGGCCATTCGGATCGGGTCCGCCGCGTGGGCGATGCCGGTGTTCAGCAGGACGCCATCGGCGCCGAGTTCCATCGCCATCGTGACGTCGCTGGCCGCGCCGACCCCGGCGTCGATGATGACCGGGTAATCGGGGTCGTCTTCCTTGAGGTATTCCAGGCAAATCTTCAGCGCGTTGGCGTTGAGGATCCCTTGGCCCGAACCGATCGGACTGCCGGCGGGCATGACGCTCGACGCGCCGGCCGCCTTGAGCCGTTTGGCGACGATCGGGTCGTCGGAGGTGTAGACGAGTACCTCGAAGCCCTCTTCGACCAGTTTCTCGGTCGCTTCGAGCGTGGCGATCGGGTCCGGAAGCAGTGTCCGGGTGTCGCCGAGCACCTCAAGCTTGACCCAGTTGGCGCCGGGGTTGTTCATCTGCGTGAGGATTTCACGTCCCAAGCGGGCCACGCGGATCGCGTCGTCGGCGGTAAAGCACCCGGCCGTGTTCGGCAGGATCGTGTAACGTTTGGTGTCGATGAAATCCAGCAGGTTTTTCCCCTCGGCGTCGATCAGCCGTTCGCGGCGTACGGCGACCGTGATGCATTCGGAACCCGAAACGTCGAGCGCCTCTTGCATGGTTTCGTACGAAGCGTATTTTCCCGTGCCGACCAAAAGTCGACTACCAAAAGTGTGCGAACCGATCCGAAGGGGAGCGTCGTCCATAATGAGTGCCTGTCCTCTCATAGAGAAAAAGGGATGGATTGAAAATGGCGAGGGGAAAAGCCTCGCCTGGGTGTTTTTTTGATTCGTTGGTTGATCGGTCGGAGTTGGCTGTTAGCCGCCGCCGACCAGGGTGACCACCTCGACCTCGTCCGCTTCGGCCAACTGACAGCCGTCGTGCTCGGCGCGCGGGACCAGTTGTCGATTGACTTCGACGGCCACCGGGCGCCCGGTCATGCCGAGTCGTTCCAGCAGTCCGGCAATGGTCAGCGATTGGTCGAGGTCGTACGGTTCGCCGTTTAAGGTGATTTTCATCTACGGGAATTTTCCTATACGAAGGCGAAGAGGTTTTTGGCTTTCAAGCGGCTTCTACTGTCAAGCGGCTTCTACTGTCGAATGGCGGCGGTTCGAAACGAGGTGGCGTCGACGAAGATCAGTTCGCCGTTGAACGACTTGCCCGAGGTGTACATCTGGCTGTTCCACGGAAGGGCGTAGACGGCGATCATGCCGGAGTTGATATCGCAGACGTAGACCACTCCACGGCTGATTTGCTGGTTGCCGCCGGTTCGTCGGAAGTCGCACCGACCGCTGACGACGAGGAACTTGGGCGGTTTCGACGGGTCGATGTGCAGATCTTGAAAGACGTTGCGTTCGTAAAAGGCGTTGAACCGATAAGGCGCTTGTTTGGCCAAGACGGCCGCCCGCAGATTGCCGGTCAGGGAGTCGAGAAAGTAGACCGCCTCGACGTTGTCGTCGACCGCCGCGGTGCAGATGGCGAAATTGTCGACCCGGTCGGTCGCCGTCGCGTGCAGGGGAGCGTGGGGGCAGAACCCACCCAGGAGAACCCCGACGAAAAGGCCCAGGGCCGCCCAGACGATCGGACGTGTTTTCCACTGATGAAACATTACCGTTTTCCTCCTTGTCGAGATCGATCCATCGAAATCGAGCGTCTCGGGTTGTGTCAAGCATGGGGGGATGTCACTGGGGGTAGAAAACGATCGGAGAAAGAAAGGCCTGCCGCGAAAAAGCCGCATTCGCGTGCCGTCGATCTTCGAAAGATCCCCACCCTAAGGATTCCTGTCCAGTTACCTCACACCCGGACGAAAAGACACTCGCATTTTTTCATTCGAACGCCTTATCGGAATTTTCTCCGAAATTTCAGCGTCGTTTTTAGAGAAACCACTTCATATTACCCGATTCTTTTTGGAAAGGCTAGAGGTGATCGCGATGGGGGACCCTTTGCAGTATCGCTAAATTGCCTATTTTAAGTAGCTTGTCTTGCCGGGAGTCCATTTTCGGCTTCCCCTTTGGCGACTACTTGAAAACGGGCCCAACGTCCTGCTATAACGGGAAAAAGCGTCTTTGAAAAGAGACTAAAAAAATCGAAATTGTCCATTATCCCTTTACTTATTACGAGGAGTACCAGAGTGGAAACGCTGAACGTGGCCCTGATCGGGCAAGGCTTTATGGGAAAATCCCACTCCAACGCATGGGGCCAAGTCAATAAGTTCTACGATGCGCCTATCAAGGTGACCAAACATACCGTTTTCGGTCAGCCGCAAGAAGACCCGCAGGCGTACGCCGAGAAGTGGGGATGGCAGAATGCCTCGACCGACTGGGAAAGCCTCGTCAAGTCGCCGGAAATCGGCCTGGTTGATATCGTCACGCCCAACTTCATGCACGCTCCCCCGGCCAAAGCGGCCATCGCGGCGGGCAAGCCGGTCTCCTGCGAAAAGCCGATCGCCGGAACACTTGAAGACGCTCGCGAAATGGCCGAAGCGGCCAAAAAAGCCGGCATCAAGACGTTCGTCTGGTTCAACTACCGCCGTTGTCCGGCCGTCGCCTTGGCCCACCAGATGGTCAAGGAAGGCCTCTTGGGCGAAATCCGACACGTACGAGCCAGCTACCTGCAAGACTGGGCCGACGAGGCGATCCCCGCGACCTGGCGTTTCAAGAAGGAAACGGCCGGTTCCGGCGCCCACGGCGACCTGAACGCCCATATCGTCGACATGACCCGATTCGTAACCGGTCAAGAGATCACCGAGGTGCTCGGGGCGGTCAACGAGACGTTCATCAAGGAACGTGAAGTGCTCGGCGCCGAAGGGCAAATGACCGACGTGACCGTCGACGACACGGTCCTGTTCTTGGCCCGTTTCAGCGGCGGCGCGGTGGCCAGCTACGAAGCGGCCCGTCAGGCGACCGGAAACCAAAACCGTAACGCGTTTGAAATCAACGGGACCAAGGGGTCGTTGAAGTTCGATTTCGAGCGGATGAACGAGCTGAATTACTACGACGCCACCCAGCCGCGTCGCGTCCAGGGCTGGACGAACATGATGTGTACCCACGGCGCCGATCACCCGTACGTCGCCAACCTGTGGCCCGACGCCCACGTGATCGGTTACGAGCACACCTTCGTCAACGAAGCGTACGATATCTTGCGTGTCTTGGCGGGTCAGGATCCGGTCGTTCCGATCCCCGACTTCGAAGACGCCTATCAGACCCAACGGGTCTTGGATGCCGCCTTGTTGGCTGCCGAGCGACGCGCCGCCGTCAATATGGACGAAGTCAAATAGGTCCCGAGAGGGTTCCCCCTCTTTCAGGTCGAAAGGGGGGGCGAGGGATCGTTTCACGAAACGTCATGTGATGTGTGGGGCGTCATGAGCCGATGGAGAGGCCCATGACGCCCCTCAGTCGTTTCTTGAGGGACGAACGGGGGAGGGGGCGGCATTTTTTGGTTTTCGAATTCAATTGCCCGGGGGGTGACTTTTGCGGTCTTTTGTCTTTTAGCTGTTTTCTGTATACTTGCTAAACTTCAATTCGATAGTTTTTTGCGTTTTGTCGGCTCGAGAGGGCGAAAGAGGACGCATTGGGGCGAATTTTCCCCCTCGGGTGAGGTGGTTATCTGTATTCGTCTGGTTGAGAAAAAGCTAGAATTCGATATCTTAGGATCGTCTTTTTTCAGGGGACGGCCGTCCGCCCCCGAAAGAAAAACCCCTTGGTGACTAAAAAATTGCGTAGTGACGTGGACAAAGGCAAGCCAGAAACGCCAACGAACGAGAAGCAGGTGCCCGGCCGTTTCGACCTCTTTCGAAAGTGGTTCGAACAGTCGATCATGGTCAATCTCCTGGTGATCTCTTCGCGATTTTTGAGCGGTGTAAGTGTTCGCTGGTCCGATTGCCAGGCGGACACTTGTCAACGGATCTACTTTGCCAATCACACAAGTCATCTCGACGCGATCGTCATTTGGTCGGCGCTTCCCCAGTCCGTACGCTCTTTGACGCGACCGGTGGCCGCGTACGATTATTGGATGGCCGGCCCGATCCGTCGGTATATGGCGACCCGCGTGTTCATCGCCCTTTTGATCAGTCGGAAAAAAATCAAAGTCCATCGAAGCCCGATCGACCTGATGTTGCGCGAGATCGGTCATCGCGAGTCGTTGATCATCTTTCCCGAAGGGGGACGTAGTGAAGGGGACGAAGTGGGCGAGTTCAAAAGCGGACTCTACTACCTCAGTAAAAAACGACCGGATATTGAACTGATCCCGGTCTATCTCGATAATTTGAATCGGATTTTGCCGCGCGGCCGCGTGTTGCCGGTGCCGATGCTCAGCACCGTGACGTTTGGTGCGCCGATTTGGTTGGAAACCGGAGAGCCCAAGGCCGATTTTCTCGCCCGGGCACGCCAAGCGGTGTTAAAACTCAAGCCGGAAGGAGACTAGCGTTTCGACACTGATCGCCTGTTCTCGCAATGCCGGGGCAGGGGATCGGAGCCGTTGGTTGATTCTTTCCGTTTTTTGCCAGGAACCCTATATATAAAAACCATGGATGCACAAACCTTTGGCCTCGTTGGCGGCGTGTTGATCCTTTTGGCGATTGCTTCGGTTGTCGTCCATGTCTTGCGACGTCGGGCCGACCCCAGCATTAATCAGGCGATCCTCGAGACGTTTCGGTTGCGGGTGCGCGCATGGTGGCTTTTGTTCACGACACTGGCGGTCGCCTGTCTGATCAGCCGGGTGCTGACCGTCGTCATGTTCGGTCTGATCGGGTTTTGGGCGCTGCGCGAGTTTATCACCCTCACGCCGACGAGGCCGGGGGACCATCGAACGTTGTTTTGGGTCTTTTTCCTGGTAACGCCCGTCCAGTTTCTGCTGGTCATCTTTCAGTTTTACGAACTCCAGCATATTTTCATTCCGGTCTATGTCTCGCTGTTGATCCCCGCACGGATCGCCATGGCCGGAGACCCGAAGCGGTTTCTCGAACGGGTCGCGAAGATTCAAACCGGGGTGTTTATCTGCGTCTACTGTCTGAGTTACGCGCCGTTGTTGATGTCGCTTACCGTCCAGGATCAAAGCATCCCGTTTCGCAGTGAAGGGTTGTTGATCTTCTTCGTCTTGATGGTCCAATTGAGCGACGCGTTGCAGTACGCCTGGTCACAGATTCCTTCTCGCCATCCGATCGTGCCGTCGATCAGTCGTGGACGGACGTGGGAAGGCCTGATTGGCGGGCTGGCGAGCGTGACGCTGATTGGAGCCGTCCTCTGGTGGGCCACCCCGTTTCCGTTCTGGTTGGCCGGGTTGATGTCGACCGTGATTGGCCTGATGGGGTTTGCCGGTTGTGTGACCATGTCGGCGATCAAACGGGACCGGGGCGTCAAAGATTACGGAACGCTGGTCCAAGGGCACGGCGGCGTGTTGGACCGGATCGATTCGCTCTGCTTCGCGGCTCCGGTCTTCTATTTTCTGGCCCGTTGGTGGGTCGGCGGAACGCTTTAGACCGTTTTTCATCCCGGTAAAGCGTATTCAACCCTCGAATAGGGGGCGAAGGGTCGCTCGCGGTCGTTCTGACTCTTGGTAACCCCTTGTAGTCGCATTGGGGGGACTTCCGTAAGGTCTGGCTCGATTTTCCCTGATGGAGATGGGGGGCTATTTCTTGCCGTTAAAATGTATCGAATAGTACGGTTTTGCTGGTTTTTCGCATTTTATCGGCCGATATCAACCATGAGCGGCGTTTCGCTCATAATGATCTGGTTAAATGAAAGAAATAGGCAATTTACAGCGTATTTCACTTAAGTGTAGCGGGTTCCTTGCAACCGATGGGGAAGTGGGAAAGTTAAAAACCATTTTGCTACAAGCACTTTAGGCAAAGCATGGGATCTCTCCCGGTGGCCGGTGTGACGCTACTCTTACATGAAAATCGCTCGAGGACGGGAAATCGAACCATGTTTCGAAAGACGTTTTTCGGATTGATGCTTCTGACGGTCTTGCTTCACACGGGCTGTTGCGGTTTCCAATCGTGGCTCCATGCGCCCTTCGGACCGGGGACGCTTTGCGATCCGAAATATGGATGTTGCTGCGGGGGATGTTGCGGCGGATGCTGCGATGATGGTTGCACGGACTGCGGAACGGTTTGCTCTTGCACCGAAGGTTGTGGGGGCGACTGTGGCACGGTGGGTTCGTGTTCGTCCTGCGAGGGTGAGTGCGTCGATGAGTGCGGCTGCGGGCCTTGTTCCTGTGGCGTTTGCGATCCTTGTTGCGATCCCTGTTGTGATCCCTGTTGTGATCCCTGTTGCGAGGTGTGCCATTACCCGGGTCCGCTGGCCTGGGCGTTTCATATCCTTAAGCCGGTGGGATACCTCTTCCATCCGGAGAGCTGGCACTGCTGCGGCTGCGGTGAGATGTATTGGGGCGATTTCCACAGCGATCCGCCCTATTGCTGCGAACCGTGTAATTGCTATGGTCAATTCACCGGCGGTTGTTCGACCGGTTGTGTGAGTGAAGGGTGTGTGAGTGAAGGGTGTGTGAGTGAAGGCTGTTCGAGCGGGTGTGCTGAATCGGTTGATTCTTGCCCGTCTTGCAATCAGTCGTCGAGGGTTTCGGGAGAAGATTATTCGTCGGTCACGTTCGACGAATCTCAATACGATCGGGTGATTCCGCTTTCAACGACCGATCGACTGGCTGGATCGCCAGATCGGCTGGCCAAGTCGACTGAGACGGCTCCGGCGAAAATGGTGTCTCGACCGACGCGGGCCGCCTCGAGAAGTTTGCAGGCAACCCGACCTCGCTATCAGATGGCGCGTTAGGATATCGTAATAGCGGATTCGGAATCGAAAATTCATAAAAAAGAGCCCGTTTGAAGAGAAAACGGGCTCTTTTTTTCTTTGTTAACGGCTGACCGCAACAGGGCCGATCTAGATAGATTCTCAAGACGGCCGGTGACGGCTAGCGCACCCTTACGGGGGGTGTGCGGTCTATTCTGTCCGTTTGGTGATCTCGACCAAGTGGTAGCCGAACTGGGTTTTGATCGGGCCGTGGACTTTGCCAACTTCTTCGCTGAAAACGACTTGGTCGAATTCAGGGACCATTTGGCCTTGTCCGAACTCGCCCAGCGCGCCGCCGTTTTGACCGGAAGGACATTGGGAATATTTCTCGGCGATTTCGGCGAAATCGGCTCCGTTTTCGATCGCCCCTTTGAGTTCGAGGCACTGTTGTTCGGTTTCCACCAAAATGTGACGTGCTTGAGCAGTTGCCATTTGCTATTCTCCTCGCATTAAGGATAATAAGTATAGTTGGTCCGATCGCTGTAACGGGGACGGTCGGAAAAAAAGCGGGGTAGTCAATCTCCCCCTCTATTGTAGCCGACGATTTTCATCGGCGTCGGCGAAAGCTCTAATTCACTCCAAACGAACCTACCCACCGACTCTTCGGGGAAGTGAGGCCTCCATGAAACCGATTGTATTGTTTGTCCTTGTTATTGTGCTTCTGGGGATCGTTCCGGATGCGCAGGCTCAACGCCTCGGGAAATTCAACAGGAAGGGAGCCGCATCAAATAACATGGGGGGCGTGGGCGATTCCTCCGAAGTCGGCTCGATCACCGGGTCGGAGCGATTCTTGCGAGACAATCGGGGCAAAGGAGATTTCGTCGGACGCGATCCCGACTCCCGAGATACTTTTGTCGGGAGCCAACAGGGGACCGCTTCGGGACGAGTCCGTTCGGCAGCGCAGGGGATGCGAATCGAGAAGGCCCGCGATGCCAATGTTCGGCTGCGACCCGCGACACGACGTCGTCATGCGATGTACGACCCGCGTCTGGCGGTTGATTTCGAGTTTAGCGCCCCGTCGTCGCAGGAGATGACCCAGCGGTTGACCAAGCGGTTGGAGGCGTCGCTTCGGCCGAATGGTTTGGGACGGTCGGTTGAGGTGTCGGTCCAAGGGGATACGGCGATACTGCGGGGGACGGTTTCCACGGAACATGATCGTTCCTTAACTGCGTTCGTCGTGCTCTTAGAGCCTGGAATTGCGGAGGTAAAGAACGAGATTGAGGTTGGTAACCTGATGCAGCGTTAGTTTCGTTTTGATAAGCCCCGTTGGGGTTGGGGACGGCTTGATTGGGTATGGCTTGATAAGCCCCGTTGGGGTTGGGCCAATTGGTTTGCGTGGGGGCGTTCCACGTCGGATTGACGGTTGGATTAGAGGTCGGCGGAACCGGGTTGCGGTACGCCGTGATGGGCGTCTGATAACAGGCCGCTTGCGCTTGGTGCGGCATGGTCGAGGGAGAGTTTGCCGTAGCGGTGTAGTTGGCCGATTCGACCGGACCGGCGTTTTGCCGTGCGTGGGGATTGGGGTTCTGTTGGAATCGCAATGCGACGCTCGGCCGCTCTGAATTCCCGGTTTGCTTTGCTAGCAATTGATCGTGGTTTGACGGGTCGCAAAAATGGTTTCCGCCCCGAGGGATGGTGATTGTCTCGACTTGCATTTTTGACCGCGGAGTGGTCGCAAGCGAAGCCCGATTTTGATAAGCGGCCTGCTGGACTGCCGACGGTTGATTGGGTGTTCGTACGCCCGTTGGCCCAGGGGGAGGTAGGCGATGATAGGGTTGCCCGGTGGTCGCGGTCGTTGGAGCGGCCGCTCGATTTTCCCAGGACCAGTTTTGCCTTTGCGGCCCTTGCGCGAACTGGGTTTCGGTGAAGCCGGGTAACGTTTGACGCGAGGCGTCGGAGACGGCAACCTCGCCGGTTTTCGCCTTGAATCGCACGATGAGCGTAAGCGGAACGGTCGGGCCTCCGACTTCGTCCCATTCGACAAAAAAGCTATACGAATGTCCCAGCGGCGCTTTGCTGTAGTGCAACGGGAGCGTCTCGTTCGGGAAGACGAATTTCTTTTGAGGAATGGTGTATCTTGGGTCCGCCCCTTCGTTGGTAAAGGCGTAGATGGTCACTTCCCCTTCGACCTTGACCGGTTCTTTCATCCCTTCTTTGTAGAACATGACTCGTCCGCCCATGCCCCGTTTGGTCGATTGGCCCGGCGAGATTTTGGTCGCGTCGGTCCAGATGCAGACGATCCGGCCGGGGATTTGCGGTTTGTCCTTCTGGTTGAACCAGTTCAGCAGATCGGCGGCTTGCAAGGGAGCGCCGAATCCGAGAGACAGCACCGAAAGGACCAAGATCGATTTGGTCAAACCCGACCGCAGGGAATTTTTTCGTTCGAGAATTTTCATGGGCGAAACGTCTCGTCTATTTCTTTTTCTAAAAACAGTTTTTCGTGTCAGCGTATTTTGGGATCGTCGACAAAGTCGAATTTATTATTTTGATCACGGGGCGACTTGGTTGGTCCCTTGTGCCGCGGGGTAGACGGCTGAGGCCGGAACCGCACGCGGATCGTTGGAGCCGTTTTGCGCCGGGGTCAAGCGTGGAACATAAGCGGCCGGTTGAACCGGACGTGTCGCCAAGTTAGCCGGTTGGGTAGCCGAGTTGCCGCCGGATGGGGCGAGCGGTTGCAGCCGTGAAACCTTGACGGGGTGGTTCAGGTTCGTTTCAGGTGTGGTGATCGGAGGCGGAGAGGGTATCACTTCCGGTCGATCCGATTGTTCCGATTGATCTGATTGCTTTAATTGGTTTGGTTGACCCAATTGGTTTGGTTGATTTGACGGAGGACGGTTTTCGAGGATTTTCTCCCCTTCTTTGAGCGGTTGCGGATAAATCACCTCCGGCCCGCCTTCTTCCGGATAGCAGCCGTCTTCGCCCAGTTCATACAGGCCCGTGTCGCCTTGGAGTTGGTTGATGTCGCAGAGACACCAGTTCATGCGGGCCGATTCACGTTGTTTGATCCGTTCCATGTCGCACGGCCCCATAACGACCCAAGGGGTCATGATGATCAGGAGTTCCGCACGCCGACTGCCACGGCTGTCGTAACGGAAGAGGTGGCCGAGGATCGGGATGTCCGACAAGAAGGGAACCCGACGGTGGACTTCCTGCTTGCTGTTGACGATCAAACCGCCCAGGACGATCGTTTCGCCGGTGGTGGCGCTGACGGTCGTTTGGGCCGACGTGACTTTGATTTTCGGCGAACGGACCACTTGGCCTTCAGAGATCGAAACGGGGATCCCGTCCGCGACGGAGCCGACTTCCGATTTTTCGGCGTCCAGTTCCATAACGACGGTTCCGTCGGGGCTGATACGTGGTGTGACGGCCAGAATCAGACCGACATCTTCCATCTCGATGTTGTTGACTTGACCGGTCGCGTTGATCGTCGTCCCAACGATCCGCGGCACCCGTTCGCCGACTTGGATGAAGGCCGGTTGGTTGTCGAGGGTCGTGATTTGGGGACGACTGAGTACTTCGAGTCGTTGGCATTCCTGAAGCGCGCGAATCAGAAGGCTCACACTTTCGCTACTGGCCGAGAGGACCAGTCCGCCGTAACCGAGCTCTTGATTCGAGCGGCCGACCGAGAAGGTCGTAAGCCCCTGTCCGCCGACCATGTCGGATCTGGCCAAGGCCGACTCGGCCCCGCTATTGCCAAGGGGGTTGGTGTTGACGAAATTGTAGCCGGGGCTATTTTCGGCCGCGACGATGACCTCTTGGGTTGTCGTCGAGACGGCCCCTTGTACGTTGTTTTCGGTGGTTTTGACGATCTTTTGGATATTGCTCAAAAGAGACCGATCAAACAAGAGCGAGTCTTGTAAGCCGACTTCGATGCCGAATTCGTCGAAGTTGTCCAGGCCGACCTCGGCGATGAGTACTTGGATGACGACTTGCGGCGGTTGGGCATCGAGCTTTTCGACCAGATCGTGGATCTCGGGGAAGAAGCGGGGTGTCGCGCTGATGACCAGCGAGTTGGACACCGCTTCGGGAACGACGACCACTTCCCGTTCCATTTGGAGGAACGGGTTTTCGATGCCGGGTGTGGCTTGTTGGACCTGGCGTTCGCTTCGCAGGAAGTCGTTGATTGCTCGGGCGACGTCGACTGCCGGTGCGTTTTTCAATCGATAGACTTCGTTTTGACGTTGAACGACGTCGCTGCCGTCCAGGCGTAGGAGCAACGCCTCGATGATCGCCAGGTCGCCCTTCGAGCCGGTGGCGATGATGCTGTTGGTTCGCGTGTCGACGGCGAAGCGGACCGGGGCCAGCGAGGTTTCTCCCTCGGCGATCGGCAAGGTCGGCCGCGAGGCGGTTCCGGCCGTTTCGCTGGGCAACAAGGAGCGGAGGGTTCGCACCAAGTTGTTCGCGTCGCTGTTGACGATTTGGAACACTTTGATCTGAGCGATGACTGCCGGGGTGTCAAACTGTTTGATCAGCGCTTCGATCAATTCCATACTGTTGGCCGACGCGGAGACCAAAAGGGTGTTGGTTCGGACGTCGGGGATGAGGCGGACATCGGTCAGAATACCCGAACGGATGATCTTCTGGTCTTTGCCGTCGACTTCCAACATCTCGAGTACCGACGTTTTTCCGGCCCCTCTGCCGGCCGTCGCGTTGATGGCCGATTGGAGTGTGGCCGCCAGTTCGGTAGCCAGCGAGTTTTTCAACTTGATCACTTTCGCCAGCGAGATGACTTCGGTCGAGTCGGTATCGATCTGTTCGAGAAGCTTTTTCACCTCGGCCATGTCTCGGGGAGCCGCTCGAACGATCAACGAATTGGTTCGAACTTCGGGGATCGCCAAAACGGCCGGGCCGAGTCCGCCTCGACGGGCGAAAAACTGTCGAATGGTTCCCGCCGCCTGAGCGACCGGAGTCGATTTGAGCGAAAAGACTTGGAATTGGGTCTCCGGCTCGACTGGCTGGTCGAGCGCTTGGATAAGTTCTTTGGTCGCACGGACCGCTTCGCCCCAGCCGATCAAAAGCAGGGCGTTCGGTTTGATCAGCGGCGTGATGCTCACCCGGCCCTGTCGTCCGCCGATCAATTCGGGGCTGACCTGACGGATGATCGCCATCATCGTGCTGTCTTGAACTTGGGTGAGTGCGACGATTTCGATTTCGGGGATCGTTTCTTCACTGAGTCGTTCCAGCTCGGCGATGATCCGACTCATCTCCTCGACGTCGTGCTTGCGACCGTGCAAAATGATGACGTCCAAGTCGGGCAGGATCTCGACCTGAACGCTCTTGCCCAAGTCGCGGAGCCGTTGTTGTTGGTTGAAATCGTCGGTCATTTCGCCCGCTGTTGTGCCCGCCGGCGCGTTTGTTGGGGCGGCCGCTTGGGCGAGGATGATTGGTTGGTTTGGTTGGACGATTGACTGGACGACCTCGTAGTTGACCAGATTGATCGCGCCCTGAGGAGAAGCGTTCTGCGGCTGTTGAAAGAAGGACTGCGGATTGGGCGGAGGGGACGAAAGCGGGGCGCCGCTCTCTGGCGTATTTCCTTCGCCGGGCGATAGTCCTTCGTCCGCGGCAGGAAGTTCTTGGGTTCGATAGGCGTCGATCGCCTCGCGGACCCGATCGGCGTCGGTGTTGCGGAACGGAACGAACCGAGTTGCTTCTCCTGAAACGGGCGGATTGGCCTGATAGAGAATCAACGATTCCAACTGTCCGACCAACGGTGCGGGGCCTTGGAGCAGGATGCCGTTTCGCCGTCGATCGACTTCAATATCGACTCGACCGGCCGACGCGGTTTCGAGTCCGTACGGCATGGGATCGGCGTTTTGGGGCGCGAGAGGAAAGAGTCGGTTGCCGAACAACTCGCGCAAACGGGGAACGACGGTTTCCACTTTCCCAGGCGGCAGAGGAATGAATTTTTCGACGCGCGACTGCGGATGTTGAAACGACTCGGTCGGCCATCCGGACGAGGGCATTGGTTCAGGCTGGTCGGTGGCCATTCCCCTTTGACTTGGAGGAGCCGAGGGAATTCCGGCGGGCGCCTGCCGGGGGTATCCTCCCTGAGGCTGGAGCGTTCCTTGGCTTTGAGGATCACGCGGCGCCAAAACGGCCAATACGTCTAATTCCCCGGCCAGTATCGATTGAATTTCCGTCGGCGCTTCGACAAAAAGGGTTGATCGAGCCGGATCGGTCGCCACGCGGACCTGATTGCTGCTATTGAAGCGGGTACGGACGTAGTCGGCCGCACGCGCCAATTGATCGGGAAGGCAAACGTACTGCCGGATCGCGACGCCCGGTTGGCCAGTTTGGCCTGGTTGGCCCGGTTGATAATGTTCCGGCGAGACGGGCCCTGTCGGGGCCATCGGCGGTGTGGTTTGCCACGTTCCGTTTTGCGCAGCCGCGGCGGACGGTTGAGGGGGGAAGCCGGACGGGGGCATCGGTTGCCGATCGATTGGCGCCGTGGCAGCTCCTCGTGGGGAAAGATCTTGCGAAAGATCCAACGTACGAATCAGCTCGGCGATCGCCTGATGGGCTTGGGGCGTGGCGGTGATGAACAGCTGATTGGTGTTCGGGTTCGATTTGATCGCCAACTGGCCCTTCGAAAGTCCCAAATTATTCAACATGGCCGAAAGGGCCGGTTCGACTTCGCCGACCGTTTTGTTTTTCAGCGAATAAGCTCGAATTTCGGGAGCGGTCGAGTTGGGTTGGGCTTGAGCGATCGTTGCTCCAAGAAGGACGAAGGCGAAGAGCCACGTCAATCGAGCGAGGGTCGATGCGAGGGGAAGCCTTTTTTGCGCGGCGGTTTTTGTTAACCGGCTTGCCATACAGGCGGTTTCCTGGTTTTTCCAATTCATACAACAATCAACTAGCGGTCTTTTCACGGCAGCCGCCTCAATCAATATCAGGAAGGAATTTTTCGAATTAGATTAGCTTTGCCGCCAAGGTCTTCGGTGGGATGCTTCTTGATAAGAGAGCCAGCTGACCTGGAGTTAACGTCGGTTTTCATGGTGACGCTTTGGGGCGACCGTTGTTTCGGAGCGACTCCAGATGGTTTTGGCTATCTTTCTTTTTCCGTGACGGGTTGCAAGTCTCTGTTTGGGAGACTGTGGGCGGATCGTAGTGAGAACCGGCTTTGAATTCAAGGTCATTTTCATCGGGGGGACCGATTTTCGTCAGGGCGAAGTGGTTTTAATGGTTTTGACTTGCAAGGAAAAGCGAGGGAACGCTCCGGGAGATGCGCTGTGTTGGGGATGGTAGAAGCGAGAAGGCTTATACGGCTCTTTGGAGGGGTGCGTTAAAAGGGATTGGGAAACCGTGGGGCTGACATGACCACATCCCACCATGAGAGGGGGTGTTTTTTCGAGGGAAGAAAATTTTTTTCTCTGGAAAAGAAAATGGAATTGAGCAAAAGGGGGGGATCTGACAAATTCCTGTCACGGGACGGTTTCCCGTGCAAAAAGAGAGAAAAAAGCGTGAAAAAAGGGGGAAGGGACCGTTTTGCCGGGAAGTCTGGTTTTTGTTTAGGTTTGCATTAAATGGAACCCCCTATTCGGGCCGCCTGCAATTGGCGGCTTTCACCTATAAGTGAGTTGGTTAATAGGAGTAAAATTGCCCCATTTCCCTTGGGGTGATCTGGTTAAATAGGGAAAAACTCTTGACCTTATAAGTGGTTCCGATCATGATAAGATGGTGATTCTGGCATATTCAGGTTGAGATTTCATGCTTTTCACCACGGTTTTTTCGCGCAAATAATTTGACATTTTTCCTATATTCCCTTCTACTTAATCTCATTCGAGTGAGACACGCGTGAACATGAGAAAAACGGCCGCTTTGTTAATTCAAAATGTTGGGAGAAAACGTGTCTGGAGCCGGTTGTCTTTTCGCAGTGCGAAAGGGCTATCTGGGGAACCGGTGTCGACGTTTTTCTCTGCTCTTTTTTTGCTTGGCGATCGATGGTTCGGTCGTCGAGCGTTTGCTTACGCTTATGCCTTGAGCGGGTCGGTAAAGCGAGGTCGCCCGAGCGGTCAAAATCGAGGCGACCGAAATCAAGATTGGACTTGTCCCTCGTTTGCCACACTTTGCCATTCGCGGCGGGGCTGGTGACGAGTCGATCAGGTGGGCCAAGGACCTGAAGACGGGTCGTTGGCCTGAGACAAGTAGTCGGAAGTAAAACGAGGATCTTGAATTTTGGAGAAACGTGCGAATCACGATTTTTCAGTGAGACGGTTTTTCCAATTCATGGATCGAAGAGGTGGCGTCAACCGGCGTTTTTTTCAGTAGAGCCGATCGGTTGACTTCACCTATAAAAACGGAGACGGGACCGAGGAGAAAGATTTCCTCGAAGGGCATCACGATTTCGCATTCGCGGAAAATACCAGTTTTAGGATAGAGAGAAGACATGTCGCTTTTCCCCTTGCCGAAACTTAATAAGCTTGCATCGACTTTTGAAAATCTTCGGGGGCGGCTTTCGACGCGTAAATCGCTCGGAACGGTCACCGATCGAGTCCAACGAAAACTGGCCGTTGATCCGCTGGAAGAACGGCAGTTATTGAGCGTCTCGCCCTCGACGCCGTATGACCAATGGGCGGCCCAAGATGGTTCGACCATCGCCGGTCAGTCGATCGCGGTGGACGACGATGGCGATTTCGTCGTGGTGTACTCGAGCGATGGAGACATCTACGCCCGGTACTTCACCGATGAAACGCAGCGAATCAGCTTGCCCGAATCGATGGGCGAGGGGACGCCCGGGAGCTGGGGAACCATCGATCTGAGGATCGGGGGAAATGAGGTCCAGAAGCTTTCGGTGACGACGACGGTCATGCCCTTTTCCGGCGGGTCGTCCGGCGCCGAGGGAAGTTTCACGATTGGCTATGATATCGACGGCGATGGTAGCATCGATCCTTCGTCGGAAACGATGACGATGCAGTTCGACCAATACGATATCGCGGGGAATGTCACACGCTTGCAGACCGGTCTGCAAGCGCTTAACGGGAAAGTTGGTCCGCTCTCCGACGTGACGGTTGAAGCGATCAACTCGGAAGAGTATCTGATTAAATTCGGCGATGCCTCGCAAGGCCAGAACATGGACGCCTTGCAAATCGATCCGGCGAATACCGTCTGGACCAGTGGCGACTTGCCTGCGGCGATCATCTCGACCGAGAGCGAGCCGTTGGTTTTGACCGGGGTGCCGGTTGATCCAAACGATCCGCAACTGACGGCGTTGTATATTCAAGATTGTATTTGCAATAACGAATACTATCCGGGAGTTTATGATTGGCACCAGTTGG
The DNA here is from genome assembly GCA_963674475.2 of Thermoguttaceae bacterium. GTDB lineage: Bacteria > Planctomycetota > Planctomycetia > Pirellulales > Thermoguttaceae > CAXXFQ01. The sequence goes on from CAXXFQ010000019.1 coordinate 80,763, forward strand.
GGCCGAGCGACTTTCAAACGTATGAAGCGTGTGTCGACTCGGCGAATCCAAACTTTTTCCATGGGTATAGATCACCTGGGGAGTACAGGTATGCCAATTGGGAGGCAGTGGTTCGTCCGGTGGATCTGGATGGGGATGGTGTCGTGACCGACTTTGACGTGACTTTCACCGGTGCGGCGGGGAAGATGAACGTCGAAGAAATCGTTATTGAAACGGCTATTAATCCTTCCGGTGACGACGTCACTGCCGAAATTAACGCGAATCCCGATTTGGGCATCAGGACGATCAAGGAGCCCAGCGCCCCGTTCCAGGTCAATGATCTGGATTGGGATAATCCGATGACGCCGTGGGTCGAAACGAGCTACGAAAGTCGGCCGGCGGTGGCGATGGACGCCGATGGCGATTTCGTGATTACCTGGCAGAGCAATGTCGAAGGGAGTGCCGGGTTGGCCGAATCCGGGTTTACGGATATCTACGCTCGCCGGTTCTCGCCGACGCAATGGGATGTCAGTCCTTCGTTCGTGATGCATAATGGAACGGCGATTCAGTGCGTCGTGCCTTATGGGAACCAGTTCCTCGTCAATTCGGTTACTGCCGGGCACCAAGATCAACCGGCCGTCGGAATGGATGCGGATGGCAATTTCACGATCGCTTGGGTCAATTCGTCTCAGGAGTTGAGCTTTTACAATCGGGTTTCGGCCCAACGTTACAATCGTGACGGGGACCGGATCGGCGGTGAGTTTGTGGTGGTTGACTTCAGTGGAGATACCGATACCGATATCCACTACGATCCGTACGTTGCCATGAGCGACGATGGCCATCTGCTGTTTACCTGGTCCGAGACGAACGACCGCGCCTTCTATGAGAAATACAATAATCCGGGCTTGGATAATTGGTATTTCTCCACCGTATGGGCAAAACTGTATGACCCTGATTTTACGTTAATCGGTGCCCCGGAACCCATTGATGATCTTTGTGAAGAGACGACCGCCTCGTTCGATTCGCAAAACAACTTTGTCATCTCCGGGTCCAGCTTTTTAGACGATGATGACATCAAAGATGATCTTAATAGTTCCGGGGTTCGGGCGGTAACCTACACGATTGCCGAAGATGAAACCACCGGCGAGCGTTCGATGGAGGTTTTGCACAGTACGTTTCGGGCAAACTCTTCGAGCATGAATCCGGACACCAAGACAATTTGGCCTGGGAATCAATACAATGGTCAGGCACTGATCGACGCCGACGGGGACGTCACGATTGTTTACAACGGTTTCGGTCCCGAAGTCTCCTGGCGTATTGATTCCAGTACTTTGTCTAGGACGGCATGGGGTAAATTGGCCAATAGCCAGATAAATTCCGATCTGGTCTCTTATCTCGAAACGTATTCTTACGCGATTTATGATGATGCCTTGTATGGGAATAGTACGAAGTGGGCCTTGGATAACTTCCTGGCCGCTTGTGAAGGGGACATGCAGGCAGATCCAGCGTTTAAGGATCCAATGGGCATTCTAGATCAAGCCAAGGTCGACGAAACACTTGGCCGTTTGCGGGCGATCGCCGAACAGAGCCTTTTGCTTTTGGAAGGGGAAGCCAATGGGGTAATGTATTCGAATTACCATGCCCTTTATAACAGCACTGGCACTTGCACCAATCCGCTTGAACAGAACTCGCTCGGGAGTGATGTGATCGTCAACTCCAAGCGGGACGGAAGCGACGCGGTGATGATCCTCAGTTATCCTAAAGATGCCGCGACCGGTAGCCTGACCGTGAAATTTGGGATTAACGGCGAAGAATATGGTCTCACTCCGGAGTTTGGTGATGGTGGTATTGATATCGATGCGACGCGAGACCTGATCGAAGAAGCGATCGAGGCCTATTTAGAAGAGCACGGCTTTAGAGAATATTATGATGTTGAACCTTGTACGGTTGCGGTGAACTACCTTGATCCCGCCGGTCTTCGAGATGGGACGCAATGGGAATGCGTTCCAACTAAGACTGTCTCGTATTCGATAACTATTATGGGGGAACATCACAATGTCGGTCTCTTTATGGTTCCCGGCTCTGAGAATGAGTTCGAAGACGCTGCTGGCGGTATTCTCGGTCCGGCCGGTATAACCGATTATAGTTATGCTGATCGGGGCACCGCACAGTATAGTTCGTCGGCGGGGATTACCCCCTCGGGTGATTTTGTGGTGGCCTGGACCGAAGCCAGCGTTGGCGGTGTCTCCAATATTTATTTCCGCGAATTCGAGGAAGTATCCGACCACGCCGGGCCGAAGGTGACCGATTTTATCCTGCCCGATGGCGAGCGACTCGAAGAAGGCGGGCAGGTCGAAAGCCATTTGAACCAGATCGTCGTGACCATGGACGAGGCGATGTTGGCCGATGGGGTCGATGGGGTCCACAGTGTCCTGAATCCGAACAACTGGGCCCTGCTCAAAGATGGCGTGCAAATCGGCGGTGGGGTAACGCAGGTCCTCTTCGGGATGAATATGGGACTGGAATCGGGACTGTCCACGTCGGCGTCGAATAAGTGGGAAGCGGTTCTGACCCTTGATGGCAACGGCTACGAAGAAGGGGGAGATCTCTTCCTCGCGGATGGTTCCTATACGATCGTCGCTCGAAATGAAATGAGGGACATGTCGGAAAATCCGCTTGCCGGAAGCGGCCATGCCGATAATGGCTACGACATGGAGCGTAGTTTCAGCGTCAGTCTGCCCACCGGGACCGATACGGTGGTCAACGATCAGAGGAACGACGTTCAGACCAACCTCGATCCGGATGCCGATAATATTCCCGAGACGGCCTTCCCGAGCAGCCCGCAAACGATCGCCGGCGACGCCGACGGGGAATGCGTGGTGGTTTGGGTCGACGAGAATGCGGGCCATGAAGGGGTCTACGCGAAAGTCTACCCGGTCGAGTGGCATGAATCGACCGACGGAGAGCGATACTCGAGCCAGGGAACGCCGATCTCCATTACCGTCACCGACAATCCGGATGCCGAATACGCCTCGGTGGCTCGCGACGGCGACGGCGATTTCGTCGTGACTTGGTCGCAGCTGGATGGATCAAACGATTGGAATATTTATTGTCGTCGCTTTGACGCGATGGGCAACGCCCTGAGTGACCCGGTTTGCGTCAATTCCTGTACCGAAGGGGAGCAGCGGTTCTCGAAGATCGCGATGGATATCGATGGCGACTTCGTGATCACCTGGCAGAGTCTCGGCCAAGACGAAAGCGGCTATAGCGTTTATGCCCAAAGTTTCTCGTCGGATGGTGAGCGACTTTGCGGGCTTGATGAAATCAAGACGATCGAGTTCGCCGGCGGTGTCCAAAGCGCCGAGTTCGCTTTGCGATTCATGAACGAAGACGGTTCCGATCGGGCGACGACCGAGCGGTTGTCGTATGACGGCGATTTGCTTGCGACGGTAGAATCGATCGAGTTGGCCGCCGCCGCGAAAGGAATTGCCGTCGAGGTTTGGAAGCTCAACGAAACGACGATTGCGATCCAATTCGTAGGAGCCGAAGGCCTTCAGGATCAACCGCCGATCCTTTTCGACGGTTTGACGTTCGACGATGGAGATGATCCCGAAGCCGACGTGGTTCTCGCTACCCTGGTCGAAGGGGAAATCAGTGAATTTCGCGTGAACGATACCACCGCCGGAGATCAGCTGTTCCCGTCGATCGCGATGGACTCGCAAGGGAATTTTGTGATTACTTGGACCTCCTTCGGCCAAGACGGCGATCAATCTTACGAAAGCAATGTCTATGCGAGACAGTTCTCTTCCGAGAAAGTCTACAACGATATTCTCGGAGAGAATTTGACCCAAATCAACGCCGAACCCGAATTCAAGGTGAATACGACCGTCGACGGAAATCAAAAGTGGTCCAGCGTGGCGATGGATGTCGATGGCGACTTTGTGATCAGTTGGACCGGCTTCAATCAGGATGGGGGCGGAGACGGCAACGGATCCAGTAGCGATGGCTTGAACGGAGTTTTTGCGCAACGTTTCAATTCCAATGCCTACAAGGTTGGCCCCGAGTTCCAAGTCAACGAATTCACCCAGGCGGATCAGCAGCATTCGCAGGTGTCGATGGATGCCAATGGCGATTTCATGATCGTTTGGGAAAGTTTCCAACAACGACCCAACCCGGGCACCGGCCCCGATTCGCCAATCACCTATGGGGTTTATGCTCAGCGATATGTTCGTAATGAAGTGCTTGGATTTTCCACTCCGGGGATCGGTGACAATGGCGAACAGGGCGGCCAAGTCACGGTCAATAGCTGGAAAGAAGGTGACCAACGTTTCCCCTCGGTCTCGTTGAGCGATACGGGCGACGCCTATGTCACATGGGTTGGCCCCGGCCAGAATGATCTTGATGGCGGCATTTTCCTGAAGCGTTATGAAAAGGTCTCCGACGACGCCGGAGCGATGGTGACTGAAGTCGCTTATGTGGGCGAAGGTTCCGTCGTGAAAAAAGTTGATTCGAAGGTTGGAATCGAAACTTCGGTCACTCAGTTTGTCGTCACTTTCGGCGAAGACCTCTCCACCAAATTTGAGGTCGAGGGCGATCATAGCGTCTTGAATCTCGATAACTGGGAACTTCGACGCAATGGGGTGACCATCGTCGGGGCGATCGACTCGATCGATTTTGGATATAATTCGGAAACCGGCAAATTCGAGGCGATCGTTACCCTGAATACAGAGGTTACCTCGGTAGGTGACCAACTGTTGAGAACGGGGAACTACGAACTGATCTTGAAGGAGGCTGTCGAAGATTTATTCGCCAATCCGTTTGACGGTGACCTCGACGGAAACCCCGGTGGCGATTTCCAATTTACTTTCATGGTGGGCGGAAGTGCCAGTGACGACCCGATCAATCCGGATGACCCCAGCGGCGGCTCGGGGAGCGGCTCAGGCTACACTCATGCCGAGACGGCCAATGCCGTGGCGGTCGATGCCGACGGAAATTATGTCGTTGTCTGGACGCAAGAGACCGCTGATGGAGAGCGGGTTTACTTCCAACAGTTCGACTCGGTAGGAACGTCTTTCTGTGCCCCGACGTTGGTCCATGAAACCACGGCGAACGAAGATCAGTGTTTTGCCTCGGTGTCATCTGATGCCGACGGCGACTTCGTCGTGACTTGGACCAGCTACGACAACGCCGATGGTGGCCAGGCCGATATCTACGCCCGTCGGTTTGATAACGCGGGTGAGGCGATCGACGAGCAAGCCTTCCTGGTGAATACCTTCGTGAATTTTGACCAACAATGGTCCGATGTGGCGATGGACGTCGACGGTGATTTTGTGATCGTTTGGTCCAGCTATGGACAAGAAAAAGGCGGTCAGACCGGCTTGGGCAACGGAATCTATGGCCGTCGGTTCGATTCGAACGGCATTGCGTTGGGGCAAGAATTCCAAGTCAACACGACGACCGCCGGGGATCAGAAGTACCCGAGTGTCGCCGTTGGTGCCGATCTGAGTGATGACGGAATGTTTGTTGTCGTCTGGCAAAGCGAGCAAAACGGCAAGGGTTCGGATATCATCGGACGGACTTTTTACCAGAACGGGGCTCCCGTGATGAGCCCTTACAGCGGGGAGTTCCTGGTTAACGATACGACGGCCGGCAATCAAATCATGCCGGATGTGGCCATCAAGCTCGATGCGTCGACCTTTGTCGTTACCTGGTCGAGCCAAGACGGAATCGGAGACGATAGCGGTTACGGGGTCTATACCAAGGCGTTCGATGCCTTGACCGATAAAGAACAAACCGTTCGTTATGACTACCAAGGCAATCCGATCGATATTGTAGACGGAAGGGTAGTTTCCGATTATCCTTTCATGAATGGCGAAGTCTACGGTTATGAAGTGGTGATTGGTGTAGACCAGAGTTTTGTCATTGAAGATTTGGACGTGCGAATCGATGTGTCGCACCAAGATCCGAGCGACCTCTGGTGTTGGTTGGTTGGTCCGGCGGTCTACGATGAAGAAAATCCTGACGCCGATCCGACCTACCCGACCATTCTCTTGTTCTCCGGCGTGCCGACATCCGGAGATGCCGAAGGTTACACCGATTCCGGTTACAACGGGGTCGATTTCCGGAACACTACCTTCGACGACGAAGCGCTGATTTCGATTGATGACGATGAATCGGGAGCCCTTCCGCCGTTTGAGGGTTCTTATCAACCGATCGATTCGCTTTCCTATTTCGACGGAATGAACGCCGTTGGCGAGTGGCGTTTGGTTATCTTGGACAACGACCCGCTCGGCGATCCGGATGTTTATGACTATGACTATGGTCGTATCGATGAGCTGGACAGCGGTCGCCTTTTGGACTGGGGATTGACCTTCACGCGGAACTCGGCCATCAGTCCCGAGTCGTTGGTCAACTCGACGACCATGGGGAATCAGATGTATTCCTCGATCGCGATGGACTATGCCGGAAACTACGTGGTTACCTGGTGCGGTTATGGTGATCAGGAAGACGAGGAAGATACCAGCCAGTATGGCGTTTTCCTCCAAGAGTTTAGCGCCGCCGGAAGTAGAACCGGTGGGGAGACTCGCGTCAACAACAGTACCAAAGGAATGCAATGGCTTGCCTCGGTCGGTGCGGATGCCAACGGAAATTATGTCGTTGCCTGGACCGGGGATATTGCCGATAGCCAAACTCAGACCGGTGTTTACCATTCGGCCAGTGCCTCGGTGGAGAGTAAAATCGATTTGATCGGGCCGATCGTGTCGCAGGTTGCCGACTCCGAGGGGAACTCGCTTCGCAACGGTGGTGTGGTCAATTCGGAATCGCTCAATCAGATGATTGTGACTTTCAGCGAGAACATGTCCCAGTTGAAAAATGCTGACGGACAGCAGTCGTTCGAGAGTGTGGAGAATCCGGAGAACTGGATGATCTCGAAGGGCGGAAGCCCGATCGTTGGCGGGATTACCGAGGTTGATTTCAACTTCAATCCCGAGACGGAACAATTCGAAGCGACCCTTACTTTTAAAGAGGGTTTGGCACCTGGTCGATACGAATTGACGGTTTTGGACACGATGACCGATTTGGCGGGCAACCGTCTGGACGGCGATTTCGACGGTACCCCCGCGACCGATACCTCGGAATCCGGAAGCAACGGCTACACGATGGCCTTCTATGTTGCCGACGGAGCGGCCACCTTCGGTCCGGAGATTTTGGTAAACGGGAATCAGGAGTTGATCCAGGTTCTCGCGGAAAGCTCCGGATACACCGAGTATGCGGCCGGACAGGGACAGCAGACTTCGGTCCGCTCGACCGCGATCGACGACAATGGCGATTTTGTGGTCGTTTGGTCTGAATACGCTGCCAACGGGACCTCCGACGTTTACTTCCAGATGTTCAACGTTGACGGGACGCAGAAGGGCGAACCGGTTTTGGTCAACAAGATCACCGCGGGGAATCAACTCAACGCCTCGGTGGCGATGGACGCGGCGGGCGACTTCACCGTGGTTTGGGAATCGACCAACCCGTTGCTCCCCAATAGCGGTTTGGACATCTATGCCCAACGGTTCAATGCCGACGGAACCCGGGTACTCAACGATACGTACCAAGATCGGATTGACGAAGATCCGATTCGGGCGATCAACGGATTTGACCAACTGGTGGCGCAAGGGGCGATTGCTTCGGACGTGACCAAGAGTGAGATCGAAACGTTGGTGAATACCGACTGGTCGGGTCAGCAGTTCAACGCCGAAGTGGCGATGGACTCCTACGGCAACACCGTAATTGTCTGGACGTCGTCGGCCCAGTCGTTCTCCTACTTCGAAGGGATCAACGCCCAGATTTACGATATCTACGGCCGTCCCTCGGGCGAAGAAATCCAAGTCAGCGAAAGCTATCAGTTGCTTCGCGAGGATAATCACGCACTGCCGGGAGCGACCGGACCGGGATCGTCCGCGGCGTTTCGTTCGAATCCAAGCGTGGCCATGAGCGACGACGGCCAGTTCGTCGTGGCCTGGGACGACATGCTTTCGCAGAGCAACGGCATCGTCATGAACACGACCGTCATGGCGAAGGTCTTCTCCTTGAACGGGCATTCTCTGACTCCAAAGCCGTTTGAGGTCGATATGCCCGGCACGGAGATTTCCGACGATGATGGAAGTGTCCCGGGAGACACTTACAGCGGAACGGACGAAATGCGAGCCGCCCGAAATCCCCAGGTGGCGATGGACGGAGATGGAGACTTCGTGATTGTGTACGAAGCCTATCGTGACAACGACATCATCGACTACGAAGCCAGTTACGGGATCTACTATCAGTACTTCGATATGGAGAAGGTCGGTCCGGGCTCGCAGGACGTGACCATTTCGTTCGCAACCGATTTTGTCCAGCAGGCCAATGAAGTCTGGTCGGCACAAATCGAAGACGTCGACGAGAGTTATTTGTATATCAGCGAAACTTCGTACGACCTTTATGAAGCTTACGGTTTAGATCAGGTCAATCCGAGCGTGTCGATGGACGCCAACGGCAATTTCGCGATTGTCTGGAACGGAAACGGTGCCGTGGGTGACCCGCTCAATCCGGGCGAGCCGGATTACTTGTCCAACGAAGATTCCAGCGGGGTCTTTATCCGTTGGTTCCACGCTTCCGATGGCCAACCGGCTGCTCCGCTTGATACTGCGCAACGGGTCAATATGACCAGCGGCGGCATTCAAGAACTGCCGACCGTGGCGATGAACCGCAATGGGGACGCGGTAGTGTCTTGGAGTGGTGCGGGAGTGGGGGACGAGCACGGGATCTTTGCCCGACAGTATGTTAACACGGCCGATACGGCCGGTCCGATGCCGACCGAGCTGTACTTGCCCACCCCGGGTTCGGAAGATGACGATGCGGCTTTCCTCGCTGATGGCGATACGGCTTTCGGCAGTGTGCAGCAAATGTATGTCGTCTTCAATGAAGAGATGAATACGCTTGGTGGGGCGGACGGGCTTCAGAGTATCTTGAATGTGGACAACTGGGCCATCGTCAATGGTGCCGGTCAGGAACTCCAAGGAGTGATTGAAAGTGTCGATTTCGAGCTGAACGAGTCGCTTAACAAGTGGGTTGCCACGGTGAATTTCACTTCGCCGTTGCCCAACGGGACTTACGAACTGGTGGCACGAACCGAGATCACCGACGTGGCCGGACATATGCTCGGCCGAACCGGTCACCGGATCGATGGGACCGGGGAGTACGGAAATGATGTCTCCTCGTTGGTTTGGGTGAAGGACGAGATCGGCGGTTACTGGGCCTTCCCCGCGTTGGAACCGTTTACCAGCCCGAGAGGCGGTTTCGCGTTCAACTTCAATGTGAACGACACGATCCCGGGTGATCCGGTTTGGGGAACCCGTGATGAGCAGGTGAACCAGTTCGACTACGGGAAGCAGTGCAACTCGACGATCGCCCGTGCCGCCGACGGCAGCTATGTGGTTTCGTGGGTTGATTACACCCCGGTTGGAGTGGTTTATTATACCGCCGACGCGCAAGAAGGAGAGAACGGAGAGCTTTCCGCTGGAAGCTACACGATCGACGTCAATGGCGAAGAATTCACGATAGACACTCGTATTTCCAAGCCGAAGCTGGTTTACGAAGCCGATATCAAGGCCCAGCGGTTCGATTTCTGGGGACGGGAAATCGGCGATGAGATCCTGATCAACAGTATCACGACCGGCGATCAGGTCGAGCCGGATGTTGCGATCGATGACGACGGAAATTTCGTGGTCGTCTGGTCCGGGACCGCGGCCGTGGCCTACGATGCCTCGGCGGATGTTCACGATGGGGAAGGTACCTCTAACGATAATAATCTTCCCTTTAGTTTCGGCGATCTTGGCGTTTTGAAAGTCGACTGGCTCGTCGATCGGTATGACTCCTTTGGTAACACGACGGGAAAATGGCTTGTCATGGACGAGACGGGGGTCTTTGCCCAGCGTTTCGACAGTGATGGAGAAACGGTTGGTGGACAATTCATGGTCAACGAGACGACCCATGAAACGCAAAGCCAACCGGCCGTGGCGATGAATCCGGGGACCGGCGATTTCGTCGTGACTTGGAACAGTTACGAGCAAGACGGCAGCCAAGGTGGAATTGTGGCTCGGGCCTTCAACAGGAACGCCGTGGGCGGAGACGAATTCCTGGTCAATACGCTGACCGCCGGGATGCAACAGAATCCTGATATCGCCATTGATCGCGAAGGGGATTATGTCATCACGTGGGAAAGTGAGAACGTCGATTCGGCCGGATATGGCATTGTGGCACGACGGTTTGACGCCAACCACAATTCGCTTGGCAATCAGTTCCGGGTCAACGAAAGCCAGCAAGGCAATCAGGTCGATCCGGCAATCGCCTGTGACGATCTGGGGAATTTTGTGGTTGCCTGGGAAACGGCAGACGGCAGTGGGTTCGGGATTTCGGCCAAGCTGTATAACCGCAACGGCGGAGTGACGAAATCGGAATTCCGAGTCAATGAAATGACCGAAGGGGCCCAAATCGATCCGGCTGTCGCCATGAGCAGCGGCCATGGTTTTGTCGTCACGTGGACCTCCTTCGGCCAGGACGATTTCCTCAACGGCGATCCGGACGATACGAATTGCAACGACTACGGCATCTACGCTCGGATGTTCAACGACAACGGGTCGGATTATGTTGACGATCGGGTTAGCCCGAGTCGGGTCGGCGAGTTCCGGGTGAATGCCGAGGTCGAAGGGGATCAAGTCGAGTCGGCCGTGGCGATGGACGCCAGTGGCTACTATATGGTCACCTGGACCGGCCCAAACCGGCACGATAAAGATTACGAAGTCGTCATTACGGGGGCTGATATTGATCTCGCGGATTATGTAATTGACTACAGCGAAGGTTCCGGCGTCGATTACCTTTACACACCGAGCCATCCTTCCAGGGGAGTCATTTATGGAGCCGAGGCGGAGACGGAGGTCTCGGTCAACTTGGGATGGAACGCCGGTTCGGGACAAAATGGGGACTCTTCGAATGAGGACCTGATGTTCAACGCCTCGGGAACTTTCACGACGCTCCGTCAGCTGCCCGATCCGCTTAGGTACAGCTATCCTGCTCCTGGAGGTGACGGGGGAGATGCCGGTGATGACAACGAAGCCGGTGATGGCCTTGATTACGAATTGGCGAACCTCTTGTTGGACAGTGAATCGACCTCGATTTACTCCCGTTTGATCGATCCGCCACCGGTGGCGGTCGACGACGTCGTCGAAGAAATCGTGATCCAAGGGACCAGTGGAAACGACACGATCGAGTTCCTCGGAGGGCCGAGTTCCAATGGCTGGATCGTCAAGGTCAACGGGGCGATTCGAGAAATCGGTTCGAACGTCAAGGCGATTCGATTCGACGGGCTTGGCGGTGGCGACACGTTTGTGTTCCACGGCTCGGGAGCCGACGACGTTATTGACCTGGCGGCTGACGGAAGTAGTTTTGCCAGTGAAAACTACACGATCACCGTCGACGGATTTGAAACGGTACTTGCCGAAAAGAGCGGTGGAAACGATCTGGTCACGTTGCACGACTCGACCGGGAACGACACGCTCGTTGCCAATCCGGGCGAGACGACCATGACCGGCTCCGGCGTTACCTTGATTGCTGAAGGTTTTGATTCGGTGGTCGCCGTTTCCGAAAACGGTGGCTCCGACACGGCCAAAATGTACGACTCGGTCGGAGCGGATACTTTCACGAGCTATCCGACGTTGGCGACCATCGACGGCAATGGTTATCACGTCTCGGCTGAAGGGTTCCGTTATGTCATGGCCTACTCCGAAGCGGGTGGCAACGACCAGGCCAACCTGTACGATGGGGCTGAAACGGACGACACGCTGGTTGCCAATAGCCGGTTCGTGACGCTCTCCAACGAGAACTTCTACACGATTGCCAACGGGTTCCGTTACGCCAGTGCGACCTCGACCGGTGGTGACGACGTTGCCAGACTGTACGACTCGGCCGGTGATGACACGTTCGAGGCCCGCGCCGACTACGCCAAGTTCTATGGCGATGACTACTATCTCCGAGCTGATAACTTCGGCAAGGTCTTCGCCGACGCCTCGGCCGGTGGGCATAATGTGGCCAACTTGTACGGTTCGGAAGGGGACGACCTGTTCGTGGCCGGACCGAACTACGGGAAGCTGATGGGCGAAGGGTTCGACGTGCGAGCCGATTCGTTCGAGGTGGTCACCGGTTACGGAGTGGGCGGGGGCAACGACATTGCCATGCTCTACGACAGTGCCGGCGACGATACGCTCAACGTGACCAGTGTCTACGGCGAGTTGCTCGGCGACGGGTTTAGCAACCGGGCCTATGGCTTCAATCAGGTCGAAGCGCTTTCGGTCAACGGTGGCGTCGACAAGGCGGCACTGTACGACTCGGCCTTGAGTGATCGACTGGATGCCGAAGGGGATTGGGTCCAGTTGAGCAACGAAGAACTCGACTTCGTCTACAAGGCGGTCGGTTTCAACGAAGTAAAGGCGAATTCCAGCAACGAAGGGGACGAGAAGAAGGTCGCGGCGGATGTCGACTTCCTCTTCGCCCTTGGACTGTGGGAAGACGCTGAGTAAAACGGTGGATCAAGTTCCCATAGCAGCCTGTTTTCCAACGGGCTGGAGAGATAGGGTTCCCCCCGTTTTTATGGGGCCGTGAAAAGAGAAGATCAAACGCCTCACTGCCGAGTTTTCGGTGGTGGGGCGTTTTTTTATTGGGAAATCGGCGGAGTGTCTTTTTTGCCGGGAGGACAAACGGTAACCGTGAATTTACGCAGGATTTGCGGCTTGACAGAAGCGTTTTGGTCCTTTATCTTCTAAGGAGTCGGTAATACGAATCTGATAATATTATTACCTACAGCTGTGGGAAGGGTCCGTTGTTGGTAGGCGGGGTTCTTCTTCAGTCATTTTCTTCGCTCCTTTGACTACGAAAGAAAAGCTTCCATGTCCTGTGCAAACACTCTGATTGAAGTCGTCCTTGACGGAAAAAATACGGAAGTGGCCCCCGGTACCACGGTCCTCGATCTTTTGGTCCAAAATCGGCTGCGGCCGTGGCGGCCAGAGGGGGTCGACGCGGTGATCCGATGGGTCGGTTCGCATTCGTGTCCGTTGTTGAAGCTGGTCGAGATCGACGGAAAAGTTCGCGCCTTGTCGGTGGTTGCGGGCAAGAGAGTGAGCGAAGGGATGGAGATCAAGACGCATTCCGCCCGGTTGGAGGAGACGCTTACCGAGCGGCTTGAGTATCTTCGCGACCGACACGAGTGTTTGTTGATTCGCGAGGCCCAAGAGGTGGTCGCGGCCGAGGCGGAGTCGGCCGGGCTGATCGATCTTGCCGGGCGGGCCCAGTGGGATTTCGAACCGCGGCGGTCGGGCCCGTCGATTTTACATGATCCGAACACGTGCGTCCGATGCGGTTCGTGCGTCGCGACCTGTAATGACATGCAACAGGTCGGCGCCTTGACAATGGACGAAGAGAACGGGGTCATTCTCGACGAAGACAAATGTGTCCGCTGCGGTCAGTGCATTCTGAATTGTCCGACCGGGTTTCGCGAGTCGGTCGGGTTCATGACGCAGGTCATGGGGTGTCGTGAATGCGCGTTTTCCCGGCCACTTGGGGCGTTGCGCGAGGTGGACGAGACGAAAAAGGTGGTCGACGCGTTGAACGATCCGGACCGAGTGGTCGTGGTCCAATTCGCGCCGGCCATTCGGGCGACGATCGGCGAGGAGTTCGGACTCGATTCGGGCGAGGTAGTGACCGAACGGCTTTACGCGGCCTTGAGAAAGATCGGATTCGATCAGGTTTGGGATACCAATTTCGCGGCCGATCTGACCATTATGGAAGAAGGGCACGAACTGTTGCGACGCGTGGGGAACGAAGGGGTGTTGCCGCAGTTCACCTCTTGCTCGCCGGGGTGGATCCGTTATTGTGAGACGAATTATCCCGATTTGATTCCGAACCTCTCCTCGGCCAAGTCGCCGCAACAGATGTTCGGCGCGGTGGCGAAGTCTTACGGGGCCGAAAAGCTCGGAGTCGATCCGAGAAAGATGGTGGTCGTTTCGATCATGCCCTGCACGGCGAAAAAGACCGAAGCCGCGCGTGAGGAATTGGACGACGCGTATCGCCATTGGCTTGGCCGGGAGAAGGTTTCTCAAGAAGAGGCGTTTCAGGACGTCGATGTGGTGTTGACGACCCGTGAGGCGGTGAAGCTTTTGAAGCTGTACCGGATCGATCTGGCGAAAATCGACGGGGAAAAGCCCGATTCCCTGTTGGGCGAGTACACCGGCGCGGCCCCGATTTTTGGTCGGACCGGCGGGGTGATGGAGGCGGCCTTGCGGACGGCTTATGAGGTATTGACCAACGAGCCGCTGGAGAAATTGGAGCTCGAGGAGCTGGGGACCCTGGAAGGGATCAAGACGGCCGTGATCCCGGTTGCCGGACTCGAACTGAAGGTGGCGGTGGTCCACGGCTTGGGCAACGCGAAAAAGGTTTGCGACTCGATTCGTTCAGGAGGCGAGTTCGCCGAGTACCATTTCATCGAGTTCATGGCCTGTCCGGGCGGTTGTATTGGCGGGGGCGGCCAGCCGATTCCGACCAACACCAAGGCCCGCCGCGAACGAACGGTCGGTTTGAACGAGGACGACCGGCAGCAGCCGCTGAGAAAGTCGCAGGAGAACGCCGAGGTCGAGTTACTGTACCAAGATTTTCTCAAGGAGCCGCTGGGGCACTTGGCCCACCATCTGCTTCATACCGAGTATACCGATCGGTCGGACTCCGTTTGAGGTTGTGTTAGTAGCCGGTTTTTTAACAGGCATTTAAAAAAACGGCCAAGTGGTCGACCCGGTCACGTGGTGGAGGAAGTGCGTGAGCCAAGGATGGCTCCACGGGTTCCAGGTTGGGTACGAGGCGGAAAAGACCGACACAGCCAAAAGGATCAGGGCCACCGCTTGGGTCCAGCGGTGACGGGCCATCTTGTCCAGCGTAGGCAGCATGGTGACCAGCCACAACGGGGCGAGCCAGAAGAGCCAGCGGAACCCGGCGCACATCCCGCCGTAGTTGCGGCCTTTCGATTCGAGAAAGAAAAAGAAAACCAAGCAGGCCATCGATACGGCGGCGATCAACAGGGTTACCCAACTTCGATTCGGGTCGTCGGTCGGCCGGACCAACCAGAGCCCCATGCCGACGAAGGCGAGAATCCAGATCGGCGTCAGCGAAAAGAGGCCGTGGTGTCCCAACGAGGCGTGCCACGCGTAACGGGCGGTCGACGGTTCGCCCTGATCGATCCCCGACGGGTGGTTCCAGTAGCTTTCGATCGTCCGGCCGTTTTTCTCGTAGGTGAAGTCGTACCAGTTGTCCGTTTCGGTCCGGTGCAGGTAGGGCGGGGTGAAACCGCCGTGGGCCGCGTAGTTGGTTCCGAAGAATCCGACGGCGACCAGCGCGACGGCCGGGGCGAAACCGAGCAGGGTTCGTCCGGGAACTTTCCACAGTAAAAGGGCGCCCATCGCGGCCAACAGGGACAAGGCGGGCAGCTCGTTGGCGGCCGTGAAGGCGGCGGCCAGCCCTCCGACGACGAAGTAACGCCACTGGTGTCGTCCGTCGCAGAGAATGCGAACCAAGGTATACAAAGCGATCGCCGCGCTGACGGCGCCGACGGTGTGGTTGTTGAGCGTGACGGCGAAGGTGGTCAAAAAAGTCCCGAACGCCGCCGCACCGACGACGAACAAACGGGCGAAGTCGGTCGTGCCGAACCGTTCGGCCAGCCGGGCCACGAGGACCATCAAGAGGATCATCGGCAGGATGTTGACGGTCACCAGCAGGACGCGGCCTACGTCGTAGGGGTTTTGGCCCAGCGTCCAGCCGGTCAACCGGTTCAAAAGCCAGTATTCCCCGGCCAAAAGGGTCGGCAGCAGGGTCGGTTTGCTCGAGTACAGATGGCCGTCATGTTTGACCATGTCGATCGTGTCCCAGCCCGACTCTTGGATGACCCGATCGATCGAGTACGGCACGTCGGGGACTTGCATCTCGGGTTCGACCAACGCGCGGAGCGTACACCAGCGGCTGCGATCGTTGGCGCTTAAAAACGGCCGCTGTTTTTGATAACGCTCTTGAATGCGAGGGACCGCTCGGGCGAGGGCCTCTTCGAGCCGGGTGCCTTCGAGCCCTTTGGCTTCCAGAGCCCGACGCTTCTCTTGCGTCGCTTGGCGAATTCGATACTCGCTGACAGCCGTTTCGCCGACCGAATCGACCGCCGCCAAACGGCCCAGCATCGCGCCGGTGCTCAAGGTGATCAAAATCGCGTAGGCCGACCAGCGCAGGGCGGTTTGGGGATCGCTTGCTTGACGGCCGATGGAGTTGGTATTGGAGTTCATGATCGAATTGGGGAGTTAAGTTTCCGAGCGGTTTTTTTCGGTGTTGTCTGATTTCGGCTTATCGGTTTGTTCGGAAATCGAGTAGGAGCGGATGTCCTCTTTGTGATAGGCCAAAAGCAATTCGCTCATGAAACCCATCGAAAGCAGTTGACCGCCGAAGAGCAAAAGGCCGACGGAGTAGATCAACGCCGGCCGTTGGTGCAACGGCGTGAGTCCCCACTGAGGGAACAGCTGCGCGAAGCCCCAATAGAGGGCCAAATAGGACAAAAACAGGATTCCCAACAGAAACGAGACAATTCCCGCGGTGCCCAAAAGGTGCTGGGGCCGCTGGCCGAAGCCGGTGAGGAATTTGACCGTCAAAAGATCGAGAAACCCTTTGACGATTCGGGTGACGCCGTATTTCGATTGGCCAAACGGCCGGGCCCGGTGTTTAATGACGATTTCGCCGACCCGGAATCCGCGCGCGTCGGCCAGCACGGGAACGAACCGGTGCAGCTCGCCGTAGAGTCGGACCTCGTCGAATATTTCGCTCCGGTAGCACTTCATCCCGCAGTTGTGATCGTGCAGGACGACGCCGGTCAGTTTGCTGACCATCCAGTTGAAGACTCGGCTCGGTCCAACCTTGTGCCACGGATCGTGACGGACCTTTTTGTAGCCGCTGACCACGTCGAGGCCCGTATCGAGTTTCTTCAAGAAACGGGGAATTTCGTTCGGGTCGTCTTGCAGGTCGGCGTCGAGCGTCATGATCTGCTCGCCACGGGCCGCGCGAAACCCGGCGTCCAGCGCCGCCGCCTTGCCGAAGTTGCGTCGAAATTTCAGTGCGCGGACACGAGAGTCTTTTTCGGCCAACTCCTCGAGTACCGACCAGGAGGTGTCGGTCGACCCGTCGTCGATGAAGATCAGGTCCATCTCGTACTGGTTGGCTTGGACCACTTCGCAGATTTCTTCGTAAAGCGGTCGGAGGCTTTCTTCTTCGTTGAAGACCGGTATGACGATTGAGAGCATCGGGAACCTCTGCTTAGGCGGGCCAAAATGGAGGTGTGAACGAAAAAACCTTTCCCTCATTATACCGTTTTGGGCGCTGAGAAGGAGGGCCGATTTATCGATTCTGGTCAATCGGAGTGGTGTTTTTTTGATCGGATCTCCGTCCCAGCGGGTAAAGAACGGCCGAGAGGGCCAGTTCGGCGCCGAGCCAGACCAATCGAAGCAGCACGGCACTGGCCAACGCGACGGCGCTTCCGAAGCGGGGGACCATCAGTTCGGTCAGGACCAGTTCCCGAACGACCGCGCCGCCGGGGATCAGCGACAGGAAACCGGCGACCATGGCCAGTGAGACGGCGGCCAGAAGCAAGGGGATCGATTCCCATCGGTTCAGGTTTTCAACTCCCATCCCTTGTAGCACGGCC
This sequence comes from Thermoguttaceae bacterium, assembly GCA_963674475.2. Classification (GTDB taxonomy): domain Bacteria; phylum Planctomycetota; class Planctomycetia; order Pirellulales; family Thermoguttaceae; genus CAXXFQ01. The sequence goes on from CAXXFQ010000019.1 coordinate 98,536, forward strand.
CAATAGCTGGCGGCCAGCAGAAGCCAAGTGGCGGTCATCAGAAAGAAACCTTCAACCAGAAGTCGCCATCCGAGCCGATCGATTTTGGCGGCCGTTTCGGGATCGGAACGCCCGACACGGGTCAGTCGAACGAGGCGACGGAAAATGGGCGGCAGGATCGGCAGTCCGGCGCCGACCATCAGGCCGACGGCGACCAGGGCCAAAAGCGGATGGTGGCGATAGTAGATGGCCAAAATCGCGGCGGCCCAAAACGCGCCGACCGACATCATCGTCAGCGTCTCGAAGAAAACGCTCGCCGCCGCGATGCCCATTTCGACCCGACGGCTTCGGATCAATCCGGCGCGGATCAAGACGACCAGCGCCTTGCCGGGGACGTATTTGCCGAGGTGGCCGATATAATAGGCCCGAAGCGTCTCGTACCAACGGGGCTCTTGGCCAAGTTGTCGGAGAGTTCGCAGCCAAAAGGCCCCGGCGAAAAACAACCCGGCCAGATAAAGTCCCCCGCCCACCAAAAGCCATCCCGGGTTGATTTGGAAGGGGTGCTCTTGGAGTTTCTCCAGGCCGGAAAGGATCGTGCCGCGAACGAACCAGATCAAAAGCAGCACGACCAGCAGCTTTAGTATTCGAATGGCCCAGACTCGATAAGGATGTTGCCGGTCGCTCACGAAACGTCTCTCGGGAGTTTTTGTTTTTTTGAAAGGGTCCGGCCACTTTGTAGATTGACTTTTTTTTAAGAAATCAAGGGCAGGGCAGGGGGGCCAAAACGGGCGTTTATCGAACGGGCGTTCTACAAACGGCGTTCTGCGAACGGGCCGTTTAACGAACGGCGGTCAAGGCGACCCGGTCTTCCAGGTTCGGGCGGAAGATGGTCAACAGCAACAGGGGCAAGAACCAGGCCATATGGTAGATGCCATCGCCCGGATCGTACCAAAACAGGATGCCCAACATCACGGTGGTTGAACAGCTCAGCAGGGTTCCCAGATTCTTTTGCGACGGCCAGAGCGACATGCTGCCGATGACGATCAGGAAGGCGACCAACACCGGGATTCGATAGACCGGATCGTGGAACGACCAGAACCCGCTCTTGGTTTCCAGCGAAAAGACCCCCGCGCCGAACATCCGTTCGAGCAAAGTCAGGAACGAGGCGGCGTCGTAGGAGATCAACGAGAGGGTCAGGATCATGACGACCAGGGCGGCCAACGTGCCGATCGCGAATCGTCCCAGGCCCCGTCGCCAGTAGAAACTGATCCAAAGGGGCAAGAGGAAAATCGGATACCAGATCAACCCGATCGCCACGCCTAAAAATAGCCCCGAGAAGACCGGCCGACGGTAGGTCACGATCATCCAGACCAAAAACGCGGCGGGAACCAGGTGATCGACCCGCGCGGTGATTTGACTCGAGTATGGGAGCAATAAATACAGCGCCGCGACGGCCGCGCTGGTGTGAAGGTTATCGAAATGGGCATAGCCGACCAGCACCAGTCCGAGAACGATCGCCAGTTGGGCGAGGATAATCAGGATCTGCGAGATCGTCGCGCGGCGTGCGGCCCGTTCAGGCAGCGTCGGCGCGTCGGCCGGATTATTTGGCTGGAAGGCGTTGTTCGAAAAGGTGGCCAGCGCCTGGAACGTCGGATAGCCGGGCGCGAGCGTGTCGATTTGTGTCAGTTCGGCTGAGGTGGTTTCTCCGGCCAAGATCTGATCGATTTGTACCGCGACGTTGGCGTCGCTGTCGGCCAGCGGGATGGTAAACAGGTTCACCGCGACAAAGAAAAGCAGGGCCATTGCCGTAAACGTCAACCCGTCGATCGAGAGGTTCGGCTCCAACAGCGGGCGGCGAACCATGACCGTGTCCAAAAGCAGGCGGACGATCCAGGCGGTTTCGAGGAAAAATAACCAGAAATAGCCCGGCAGCGTCTGGCCGTTGGCTACCAACAAGAGTCCGGGACCAAAAGCGATGATTCCCAAAAGGTCCAAGTTGCGGACACTCCAGAATCGTCGGAATTTGAAAAAAATCCCGATGATCATCATCGCCGAGAGATAGACCCAGGTGGTCGGGTCGATATAGTACTGAAAAAGGACTTCGCGCATCGGCGTCCTGCGATCGAAATAGTTGAAGGAAACGACGAGGTCGCGACGAGACTCTCGGGACGCTTTCCCGTAGCAATGGCGTCGACGGACTTCGTGGTGGGGGGTGAAACCGGGGGTGATTGCAACCCCCGAACGACCCCCATCTGCTCACCTTAACGTAATTTCTAGGTTTTTCAAGGGGTTATAGTCTTCGTGCCATTGGGGAAACGGGGCCCGAAGACCTATCGGCTGACTGAAAGGGCATTCTTGACGCCCCCCGACGGTATGGTTATAATCCGTTGCCAACTCAATCGGTTCGCCGAGAGGTATTTTTTCTAGAGGGAAAAATCCTTTGGCCGCACGCCTAATCAGCATCGACGCCCTGGGGGACAGGGTGCCTCGCGTGCTTTAGGGGGTCTAGGGGAAGATTGAGTAAGATTGGGAGAGATCGTATGCGAGGGAACGTCAAAAGAGGGGGGTGGTTCGGGCCGTTCGTCGTTTTGCTCGGGTTGACCGTTTCGGGCTACGCTCAGCCGTCGGAACCGAAGCCGGGCGGCGACGTTCCGAAACCGACGATCGATTTGGAAGATCAACCGGCGACAAAAAAGTCGGCGACAAAAAAGTCGGCGACAAAAACATCGGCCCCGAAAACATCGGCGACAAAAGAGACGGCCGAAGTTCCTTCGTTGCCGGAGGAGCCAGACGGGCCGCGGCGGATCGGGCGGATTCTGCGACTTTCGCTGCCTCTTAACGAACGGTCGGTTTCGAAAGTCAAACGGTTTGTCGATCGGTCGCTCGAAACGGCCCAACGAGAAGACGCCTATCCCGTGCTGATTTTCGAATTTCAGGTTCCTCCCGACGCGGCCGCGTTTGGCAAAGGGAGCCAGTTCGGCGTGGCGCTGGAGATGGCCCGCTTTTTGACCAGTGACACGCTTCGCGACGCGACGACGGTCGCCTGGATTCCCCAATCGATCGCCGGGCACGCGGTACTCGTGGCGGTGGCGTGCGACGAAATCTTGATCGCGCCGGAGGCATCGATTGGCGAGGCGGGCGTTGATGAAAAGCGGATCGAAGCCTATCTGACGAGCGGTTATCGGGAGATTGCCAAGCGGCGTCGGACCGTGCCGGTAGAACTGGTTCTCGGGATGCTCGACCCGCAGCGGGAAGTTTGGGAGGTCGAAAGCGAGTCGGGGCGCCAGTTTGTGACGCCTGAAGGGCTGGCCGAGCTGGAGGAAAAGGAGACCGTTCTCCAGAAGCGGCCGTTTTTACGCGCCGGTCAGACGGGGCGGTTTACCGGCGTCGAGGCGCGACGGCTTGGCGTGGCGAGTCGGCTGGTTTCGAATCGGACGGAGTTGGCACGCGCGCTGGAAATGTCGCGGGAAGCGATTCAAGAGGAGACCCCCATGCTTCGGTCCCCGCGCGCGGTGCGGGTCGATTTGACCGGACCGATTCGAGCCGACCTGGTCGGACAGGTTCAAAAACGAATCGAAGAGGCGGTCAGTCGCGGCGAGGCCAATCTGATTTTGCTTTTTCTCGACAGCCCAGGCGGTTCGCCGACCGACAGCTTGAACTTGGCCAATTTTCTGGCCTTGGATCTGGTGTCGGAAACGGTCCGGACGATCGCGTATATTCCGTCGGAAGCGCGAGCCGATGCCGCGCTGGTGGCGTTGGCTTGTGATCAGGTGGTGATGCGGCCTGACGCGATTCTTGGCGGACCGGGCGCCTATGAGCCGACCGAGTTGGAGGTGGAGACGATTTCCCGCGCGCTGCGCGAGAGTTTGTCCGAGGCGAAAGGGTTTGATTGGTCGTTGCCGGTGGCGATGTTCGACTCGACGTTGACCGTCTATCGTTGTACGCGCAATGGCCGGGTCGATTTCTTTAGCGAGGCGGAACTGGGCGCCCAAAAAGATCCGAAGGCCTGGATTCGTGGTGAGTCGGTGACCCGTCCGGGCATGGTTTTTTCCACGGTGGGCCGCGACGCGCTCGAGTATCATTTGGCCCAACATACGGTCGAGAATTTTTCGCAGCTCAAGGAAATCTACGGTCTCGAAGAGGACCCCGCCTTGGTCGAGCCGAGTTGGGCCGATCGACTGATCGAAGCGCTTGCCTCGCCCGGCGTGGCGGTTTTCTTTTTGATGATCGGCGGCGCGGCCCTTTATGCCGAGTTGCATTCTCCGGGGATCGGCCTGGGGGCGTTTGTCGGGGGCGTCTGTTTTTTGCTGTTCTTCTGGAGCCAGTATCTCGGCGGGACGGCCGGATGGCTCGAGGCGATGTTGTTCCTGGCCGGTGTCGGGTGTCTGTTGTTGGAAATCTTCGTTTTGCCCGGTTTCGGTATTTTCGGTCTCGGCGGCGGGATACTCGTGTTGGTGTCGGTCGTGCTGGCCTGCCAGACGTTCATCTTTCCGCGAAACCCGTATCAGTTTGCCCAATTGCAGCGAAGCCTCTTGGTCGTGTTGGGGGCCGGCGTGGGGGTCATGGTGTTGGGCTACTGGATGAACCGGTGGTTGCCGAAAACACCCGTGTTGGGCAACCTCATGTTGCCGCCGCCGAATGAGGAGGAAAAGCAACGGGTCGGTCGGCGTGAGTCGATGGTCCATTTCGAGCGGCTTCTCGGGCTGGAGGGAGTGACGACTACCCCGTTGACCCCGTCGGGAAAGGCCCGTTTCGGCAAAGAATTGGTCGACGTCATCTCCGACGGGGAGCGAATCGGGTCCGGGCGGACCGTCCGTGTGGTCGAGGTCCACGGGAATCGGGTCTTGGTCGACGTGGTTGCCGGGCCGTCATAATTGCGAGAATCGGTTTAATTGTCGAGGTTGTGGTGGGCGTTTGGTGTGAGGGGCGGGCCGTTTTGTCGTGGGTTCTCGGATCGAGAGACGTATAATCCTGTAGTGTGGCATTATAGGTTTTTGATGCTTTCGATGAGACACGACGAAACCGGCTGATAGGGCTTCGATGAATCAAATCTTGTTTTTCGTAGGAATCGCCGTCGGTTTCTTTCTGGCCGGCTGGGCGATTGGCGTGTCGGTTTATCTGAGTAAATCGCGGCGCTCGGAGGAGCCCGAGGGCACTGGCGGAGACCGCTCGCTTGCCTCGACGGGTGAGTTTTGCCAAAACGAAACGCACCGCCTGCTTTTGGACGCCAAGGAACAGGCCGAAGCGACGAGTCGGGCCAAAAGTGAATTTCTGGCCAACATGAGCCACGAGATTCGAACCCCTTTGACCGCCATCCTCGGTTTTACCGATCTCCTGCGATCTGAAAAACATCGCAATTCGGAGACGTGTGACGAGTATCTCGATCTGATCGACCGAAGTGGGAAACATCTTTTGGGGCTGATCAACGATATCCTCGATTTGTCCAAAATCGAAGCGGGCAAAATGGCTTTCAGCCGCAAACTTGGTTCGGTTCACGACGTGGTTTCCGAAGTCGTCATGGTCCAGCAGGCGGCCGCGTTTAGTAAGGGGCTCTACTTGAAATACCAGTGGAGCGGCCCCATTCCCCAACAGATTTGGACCGACCCGTTCCGGTTGCGCCAGTTGTTGATGAACCTGGTGGGCAACGCGGTCAAGTTTACTCGACGGGGCGGGGTGACGGTGACGTTGGAGCTGGTTCGATCGGCCAAGAAGAAGGAACCCGATTCGCCGAACGAGGTTTTCCAATCCGAGGGAATGAATTCAGGAGAGGGCGAAACACGACCACGGTTGGCGATTCGGGTTCAGGATACGGGGATCGGCATTGGCCAAGAAAAATTACGCCGAATTTTCGACCCGTTTTCCCAAGCCGACACTTCCATTACACGCCAATTTGGCGGCACCGGACTCGGGTTGACTATTAGTCGGCGGATCGCCAAGTCGTTGGGCGGCCATCTGACCGTGCAAAGCCGACCGGGCAAGGGGTCGACGTTCACCGCCACCATCGATCCGGGACCGCTTGAGGAAGTGCCGATGTTCCAAAAAAAACCGGACGACTTGATGCGTCAGGAGGCGATCAACGCGCTGGCGAAACGGGTTTCGGCCCTCAATGAGAAGGAGCATCCGCTCAAGAGCTTTCAGGTCCTTTTGGTCGAGGACGGTCTCATCAACCAGAAGCTGCTTTCGATCTTTCTTGAAAAGGCCGGGGCCAAAGTGACGATTGCCGAGAACGGACTTGTAGGTGCCGAAGCGGCCCAAAAATTTCCGTTCGACGTCATACTGATGGATATGCAAATGCCGGTCATGGACGGGTATCGGGCAACCATTCTTTTGCGGCAGTCGGGCATCAAAACGCCGATCATCGCACTGACGGCCGAAGCGATGAAAGGAAGCGAGACCAACTGTCTCGAGGTGGGTTGTACGGCCTATCTGACCAAGCCGATCGATCTGGAACGTTTGACTCAAATGATTCTTGAAGTGGTCGAACGAGCGCCGGATAAATCGGTTCTGGATCAGACGGAGAGGCCGACCGATCGGGGCCCTCATGAAGTTCGGGACGCGGCCTTCGATCAGATCGAAAGCGTCGTCGCGCCCGCGTCGCCCGTTTCGCCCGAGTCGCAAGAGGATAAAATCTCTTCCAGTTTGCCTCGGGAAGATGCCGATTTCCGCGAGATCATCGACGAATTTCTCGTTCAGTTGAAAATCTGGGTTACTGAGATGCGTCAAGCGTTCGAGCAACACGATGCCGACGCGCTTCGTCGCTTGGCCCATACGCTCAAAGGCTCGGCCGGCATGGCCGGGTTCCACGGTTTTACTGGTCCGGCCGCCCGGTTGGGTGAGCTGATTCGTGAAGAAAAATGGAAAGAGGCCGACGAGATTTTGGAAGCGATCGAGCATAAAGCTTCACGCGTGGCTCGCTAGTCCCCTTTTTCATTCTCGCGGAAAAGGGGAGAAGAAGGAACCCTGGGGTTTTGTGGGCCGTTTTTGCGTGGAAGGCTCCGGGGTGAGTTGAAGTATAATGGAGAGGGTTCAAGAAGGTTTTCGGCACGGAATGACGTGTTCTCTTTTGGCTTTTGCTTGATTGGTTTTTGTATGTCCCACTTTTTGATTTGTCTTTCCCTATTGGGGGTTGCCGGTGTGGATCTCGACGGGCTGGAATCCGACGCGTTCCGGGCGGCCGCCGCGCGCGTGGCGCCGAGCGTGGTTCAGATCGAACTGGTCGGTGGCGCGGAGCATGACGGCAAATCGCTCCTGGGCACCGGGCCGATTACCGGGACCGTGGTTGACGCCGACGGGTGGATCGTGACCAGCGCGTTTCATCTGCTTTCGAAACCGCAGGCGATTTTGGTCAAGGCGGCCGAAGGAAAACGTTACGCGGCCCGGCTCATGGCGACCGATCATGCGCATCAATTGGTCTTGTTGAAAATCGAGCCCGATTCGCCGCTGCCGGTGCCGGAAGGTTGTCGCCGTGAGGAGATTCGGGTCGGCCAGTGGGCGATCGCCGTCGGGCGGACGTTTTCGTTCGAAAAACCGAATCTAACGGTTGGTATTGTCAGCGCGACAAGCCGCATGGACGGTAAGGCGATCCAGACCGACGCGGCCGTCTCGCCGAACAACTATGGTGGGCCGCTGGTCGATATTCGAGGGCAAGTTCTCGGCGTTTTGGTTCCGCTTTCTCCCCAGTCGAATGAGGTGCTTGCCGGGACCGAATGGTACGATTCAGGGATCGGGTTTGTCGTTCCTTGGGAATCGATCGTGACGAGGATTTTTCCCCGTTTGCGAAAGGGCGACTCGCTCTTTCCCGGACGACTGGGGGTTCGTTTTGCAAGCCAAAATTCGAACACGGGGGAACCGGTTGTCGCTTCGGTCAAGCGAGGCTCGGCGGTCGAAGAGGCCGGATTGCGTCCGGGCGATCGGATTGTCGAGGTTCAGGGACAGGCGGTTCCTCGGATCGCGACACTTGCGTCTGTTCTGGGCCCGTATTATGCCGGGGAAGAAGTTCAGTTGGTCATCGAGCGTGAAGGAAAACGGTTGACCTGCCCGGTCACGCTCACCAAGTAGCCCAAAACGGTCCCACTTCGGCCGGTAGCGATTTGGCCCGCCACAGTTTGCCCCCCCTCTTTCTTGTCCCCCCTCTCTGGAGTGAAAGTTTCCCTTTTCGTTTACAAGCGGTCGGTTAGCAATTACAATAAAAGAATGTTTTCTTGGCGCAACTGGCCGCTTGCTTGAGGCGGTGTTTCTTTTTTTGCAAAGTGACCGCGATGAAATTTTCTCTTCGGATGGTTGTCTTCATCGGCCTGCTTCTGGTCACCTTTGCGGTGCCGACGTGGGCGATCACCTTGTCGCAAGATTTCGATAGCGGCTCGTTGGACGTCGACCATTCCTTTGTCTATGGAGAGACGGTATTCCTGGACGCCCGCGAAACTTGGGACCCTTCCTATTATCAAAGTAAATATCGCTGGGTCTACTTCAAAGCGTCGGACGTGACGGGGACCACACCACTTTTTTTACTCAACGAGCGTACTTTTTTCGGGGATCTTACTTCGCACAAGTTTGTCTACAGCTATGATCAGACAAACTGGAACTATTTTGACAACAGTTCGATCAATGAAAACGATACGTACCTTTTTAACAACGATCAACCGTTTACCGAGTCTGAGGTCTATGTAGCGTATAGTTTGCCGTATCCGGTCTCGCGAGTTGGTGCCCATTTGAACGATTTGGCCGCAAGTCCGTACCTGATGTCGACTGCTGCCTCTCGAGACGGCTATGTTTTGGGGTACGGAGCCGGCGGAGTGGACGATACGGGGCGAACGATTCCGGGCCAGCCGGTTTACGGATATAAGATCACTGATCCGACGGCCGGTGGCGACAAAGCCAAAGTGGTGTTGACCGGAGGAAATCACAGCGGGGAGCCGTTGGGGAATCTGGTCCTGGAAGGGATGGTCGATTTTCTTACCAGTGACGACCCGGTGGCGGTGGCGTTGCGTGAGGAGACGGAGTTTTACGTCTACCCGATGATCAACGCCGACGGGCGCTACGCGGGGTACTATCGGAGCGAGCCGGAGCGTCCTTGGCAGGATACGAACCGGGCTTGGGATGACCCCCATTGGTCGACCTCCCAAACGGTCCTTCGTGACGCGATGATTTCGGACACCGGCGGCGAGGTTGATTATTTGATTGACTTCCACCAGTTTTTCGAGCCCAATCAGCAAACGGACCATTTTTATATCGAGTCGAACGATCCGGAAGGCCTTTTTCAGGAGGCGTTGTGGTCGTTCGAGTCACACTTGGAAGAGATACCACTGATCGGGCGACCCGGGATGTTGCATTACTGGGCCACCTTGGCGGAGGGGCTTTCGGCCGACTTTGGCGTGGCGGCCGAGTTCGGAGCGCGGCCCGGTTTGACCGAAGCCGATTTGGCCGCCTATGGGGTCAGTTACGCGAAGGCCCTGTATGCGGTCCTCGTCGTGCCGGAGCCGGTCGGATTGATTTACGGCCTGGCGATTTTGGCTTGGATCGGAGTGATGCGAAGAGGTCGCAAAAGGTAAACCAAGTTGAGAAAGTGCGAAAGAAAATTGCAAACGGGCGACAGTCAAACTGTTGCTCGTTTTTTTATTTGCTTGCATTGAAGTAGAACTTTGGTTATATTGCTTTTTGGAGTCAGGGCAGAGGCATGTTGAGGTAGAGAAGTTTACTCGCAGGAGAGGAAATAACATGCCTTGGTACGTTCAGGATAAGGGAAAGTGGTACGGCCCGTTCACGGTGGGGGCGTTGAAGGAGAATGTGACGAAAGGGATCATTCTGCCGCAGATGCTGTTGCGCCGTGACGATTGGCCGGAGGGGCGACCGGCAGGCGACTTTCAAGAGTTGTTTGCGGGCGTACCCGTTCAAGCGGACTCCGAGAGTACCGCGCCCGGCCCGGAGCCATCATCTCCACCCGACCAGCCTGAACCGACTGAGCCGATTGGTGCAACACCGGAAGAGCCGATCCCAGCCGAGGCCGAAGTGTTAGAGGTGGTCGAGCCAAACGAGGACGCTTCGAATCCGCGTTATTTCAAGAACCCGGCTCACGGCGGAGCCGAGAATCAGACCCATGCGTCTTCTTCTCAGCCGGTCTATCCAGGTGGAGTCGCTCCTGCGCGGCTGATCCGATGCGTCGATTGCGGGGCGACCATTTCGAGTCGCGCGCGGCTTTGTCCCCAATGCGGGGCGCCCTCAAAAATACCGGCAAAACGGCGTGATAAACGCTACAGGATTCTGGAATTTTCGATCGGCATGATTCAAGCTTTGGGTCTTGTTGGATTCGGCTGTGCCCTCATTTTTTTCCTTGCCTGTCTCATTATGGCTGCCCTCGGGGTTCCCGGCGGAGAGATGGTTCTGGGAGCGCTTTTCTTTTTGGTTTACGCGATCATTTTTTGTTTTTGGTGTTTCGTTCACGGGTATCTGATTTCCGTTTTTCTCGATATCGAGTGGAACACCCGGCGGTTTTTTGAGGAGTGATTTTTTGGCGGACGTCTGTCAGTCAGAAAGGGAATCGATCGAAAGAGGAAAGCGATTCTTGCGTTCGCGGTTTATCTTTTCACGTCGGCCCAGACTTCGATGAGGCTGACGAGCCAGGCGACCGTCTCTTTCATCTCTTCGAGACAGGCCCACTCCAGGGGCGAATGGGGTGTGTGACCGCCGCAGGAGAGGTTCGGGGTTGGCAGCCCGAGTTCAGTCAGTCGGGAGCCGTCGGTGCCGCCGCGGACGATCGTGCGTTTCGCTGTCCGGCCGAGACGTCGGAGGGCTTCCTCGGCATAAGCGACCGCGCGGGGTTCTTTGGCCAGCCCTTCGGCCAGGTTGCGGTATTGGGGCGTGACGTTCACACCGATCTTTGCGCCGGGGTAGGCCGCTTCGGTCGACCGGGCGATGGTGCGTAACAGTTCGGCCTGTACTTCAAGTTCGGCCGCGTCGAACGAACGCAAGAGAATCCGAATTGTGGTTCGATCGACGCCGCCTTGGATCGTGTACGGATGAAGAAACCCCTTGCGCCTCTCAGTCGATTCGGGGGCCAAGGTCCGCTGGGGCAGTTGGTCGACGAAATGGGCCGCGACCCGGACGGCGTTGGTCATCCGATCTTTGGCGATCGACGGGTGAATATTGACCCCGTCGATGGTGACGACGGCCAGGTCGGCCGAAAAGGTCTCGATGTCGATCAGGTCGGTCGCGCCGCCGTCGATTGTGTAGCAGGCGATCGCGTCGAATCGGGCCGGGTCGAGCCGGTCGACGCCGCGTCCAATCTCTTCGTCGCAGGTGAAGCAGACGCGAATCCGACCGTGGGGGATTTCCGGATGCTCGGTCAGGAACGCCAGAAGCTCGACGATGATCGCGATGCCCGCCTTGTCGTCGGCCCCCAGAAGGGTCGTCCCGTCGGAGGTGATCACGGTTTTTCCGACGCACGATTTCAGCTCGGGCGTTTCGTCGAAGCGGATGACCCGGTCGGGATTGCCGGGGAGTGTGAGGTCGCCGCCTGCATAGTCGCGGATCACTTGCGGTCGAACGTCGAGTCCGGAAGTTTCGGGCGAGGTATCCAAATGGGCGCAGAGGCCGATCGTCGGGATCTCGTGGTCGGTGTTGGCCAGCAACGTGGCCCAGACCAGACCGTTTTCGTCTTGTTGGACCTCATCGACGCCGAAGCCGGACAGCTCTTGGACCAGCGCGGCGCCCAAATCACGCTGTCCATCGGAGCTGGGGTAACGGTCGGTCGTTTCGTCGGCGGTCGTGTCGATTTGGACGTAGCGGAGGAATCGGGCCAAAAGGCGTTCTTTAAGGATCGAATAATGCATCGTTTTTTCGTTTTTTTGCGTTTAAGAAAATCCACTCGGGGGGAACCGGGGGGGACGGGGTGTGGGGGGGTTGCCAATTGGCCCATCACCGGTCACACTAAAAGTTTATACAATAATATCTTGTTCAGGTCGAACCGTACCCGAAACCGTACCCGAAGGAGCCCTTTAATGCAAGGTGGTGAGGTAAGCTATCTGGTCTTCGACGTCGAAAGTGTCGCCGACGGTTCGCTCGTTTCCCAGCTTCGCTATCCGGAAGAATCGCTCGACTCGGGTACCGCCGTACGCCGTTATCGAGAGGAACTGATCGAGCAGAAGGGGACCGATTTTATCCCGTACACGTACCAATTGCCCGTGTCGGTGGCGATCGCCAAGGTGGCGGCCGACTTTCGGCTCTTGGATCTGGTCGTGTTGGACGAGCCCGAGTTTCGACCGTATGTCATCACCGACCATTTCTGGCGCGGCTGGAGCGCTTACGGGCGGCCGACGTTGGTGACGTTCAACGGTCGGGGGTTCGACGTTCCGCTTTTGGAACTGGCCGCGTTTCGATATGGGTTGAACTTGGCCGATTGGTTCGCGGTCGACGCGAAAAGTTATGACCAGCCGCGCAACCGTTTCAATACCCAAAAACATCTCGACTTGTATGAGTTGATGACCAACTTCGGGGCGAGCCGGTTCAACGGTGGGTTGAATTTGGCGGCCAACCTGTTGGGCAAACCGGGGAAGATGGATATTCAAGGGGACATGGTCCAGGACCTGTTCGATCAGGGCCGCTTGGCCGAGATCAACCATTACTGTCGTTGCGACGTCTTGGATACTTATTTCGTGTTTCTCCGTAGCCGGGTCTTGGTGGGCCAACTTTCGCTTGAAGGGGAGCAGAAGTTGGTCGAACAGGCGAAAAAATGGATTGAAGCGCGGGCCGAGGAGGTCGACGCGTTTCGCCATTATTTAGAAAATTGGGGCGACTGGTGCAACCCGTGGAAAACCCCGAAGGACGAGGTCGACTCGTCGTCCGACGAAGCGTAATAAGTCGGCTCGCTTGTTAAAAAAAGAAAAATCCCTCCCTGCCGCAATATCACCCCCGCCACAGGAACCTTAGCCATCCCGGCTTTTTTGAGGTTTTGCTCGTGCGAAACGATCCGGATTTACTGTTGAACGTTTGGGAAGAAGTGACGAGATATGCCGATCCGTCGCGGGCCTCTCGGGTTGCGCTGTCGTGCCTTCAGTCGCGGTTGTCACTGGAGTCTCTTGGGCTTTTTTGCGTTCATCCGATGACCGGGCGGCTCGAATCGCTCGGCAGCACGAAAGAAAACCCCTCGGTGTTCGACGGCCGACGAATCGAGTGGAGTGAGGAAGATTCGCTCGATCTAAAACAATGGCACGTCGAGGAAGACCGGTTTATTCGCGTCGATCAACCGCGGTTTTCGCGTTGGGCGGATAAATTGGAGGCGGCTCGAAGAACGAACAACGAAGCAAACCCGGTCCCGCTCGATGGAGAGCAACGCTGTTGGTTTGGCCCTTTGGTGCTCGACGAGGTGCCGGTGGGGATTCTGGTTTTGGTCGAATGTCCCGATCGACGTTTGACCAAGGAGGAGATCCGGCTGGCCGAATCGGTTTTGGCCCCATTGGCCGTGGTCGTGCGACATCACCAGAGTCAACGCGAGTCCGAAATGCTTCGCGAGGCGGTCGAAGCAGACAAACGATCGCTTCTGACTCGATTGGGACGTAACAAGATTGCCGATCGGTTGGTCGGGGCCGAGTCGGGGCTGAAGGCCGTTTTTCAGCGGGTCGAACTGGTTGCCCGGTCCGATGCGCCGGTGTTGATTTTCGGCGAAACGGGAACCGGCAAAGAGGTGATTGCCCGCGAGATTCACCAACGTTCGGGGCGGGCCGACGGGCCGTTTCATCGGGTCAACTGTGGGGCGATTCCGCCGGAGCTGATCGACTCACAACTTTTTGGACATGAGGAAGGGGCGTTTACCGGCGCGACCGAGACCCGTAAGGGCTGGTTCGAACGGGCCGACGGGGGAACCCTTTTTCTGGACGAGATTGGCGAACTGCCGCCGGCGGCGCAGGTTCGGTTGTTGCGTATTTTACAGGACGGACGGCTGGAACGGGTCGGCGGTCAGAAGTCGGTTTCGGTCGACGTTCGAATTGTCGCGGCGACCCATCGGGACTTGGTCGGCATGGTCGGCGAAGGCGGATTTCGCGAGGACCTTTGGTATCGGATCGCCGTGTTTGCCATCTTTCTGCCGCCGCTTCGCGATCGACGAGAAGATATCCCGCCGATGGCGCGGCATTTTGCCCATCGGGCGGCGACCCGGTTTGGTTTGCCACTGGTCTATCCGACGGCCGACGACGAAACGCGGCTGATCGAGTACGAGTGGCCGGGAAACGTGCGTGAATTGGGCACGGTGATCGACCGGGCGGCCATCCTCGGTAACGGGCATTGTCTGGCTGTGGCGCAGGCGTTGGGAATCACCGAGGGGCCCGTTTCGCAAGAGGTGACCGGTCGGTTGTCGTTGGAGAGGGAGGCGGATCCGAATCGTGGTTTTCAAAATGCGCCCGACTCACACGTCGGTTTGTCGGGTGAGGCGGAAAGCTTGAATGAGTCGTCCGACGGGGTTCTTTCGTTGGACGAGGCGATGTGCCGTCATATAGAAAAGGCGCTTGCGATTTCGCACGGGCAAGTGGAAGGGCAGGGCGGGGCGGCCGCCTTGTTGCAGGTCAACCCGCATACCCTACGAGCGCGGATGCGAAAGCTGGGTATCGACTGGGCCCGATTTCGTGAAAAAAAGTCATAAACGCAAATGCAACGCGTTTCGGTAGAAGAATAAAAAAAGGAGTTCGAGACGATGTGGATCGAGAAATGGACGAGGTTAGTCGGTCTGAGTTTCGGTTTGGCGTTGGCGGTCATTTGTGGCGGGTGTGGGCCGAAGTCGGTGTCCGAGTCGGATGCGACGGCGACAAAACCGGTGGCCGAGTCCAAAGACGAGACGATTATGGTCCTTTGCGGCAGTTCGTTTCGTTTGCCGATGGAGAAACTGGCCGCCGAGTACGAACAAAAGACCGGCCGGAAGCTCGAGATGGCTTACGGTGGTTCGGAAGACCACTTGCCGCGGGTAAAAATGAAAAAATACGGTGACGTCTTTGTGACCCATACCCCTTTCATGCAATATACCCGCGATGCGGGCGCACTGTTACGCGAGATCTCGGTTGGTTCATTTTCGCCAGCTTTAGTTGTCAAAAAAGGAAACCCGAAAAAAGTCCAATCGATTGACGATTTGAAGCGAGAAGGATTGCGGGTGATTTTGCCCAATCCGGAGTATTCGACTTGTGGTCAGATGATCTTTACCCTTTTGGAGAAGAAGGGGATCAAAGAGGCGGTTTTGAAAAATGTCGAAAACGCGCTGGTTCGGTCTCACGCCCAGGTGGCCGCGCCGATCAAGATGGGGCATCGTGACGCGGGGATCATGTGGAACGGGATTGCGAATAACTGGCTTGATTCGATCGAGATCGTGCCGACGCCGTACGAGTATGATCAGGAGATTGGCGTCTCGGTGATGGGGCTTTCCTATACGAAGAAAAAAGAGGCGGTCGAGGCCTTTCTCGATTTTGTCGACAAACGGGGAAAGCCGATCTTCAAGGAGTTTGGCTACGAAAAATAAATCGGTCTGTTCGAGCAATTTTTTCTGATAGGGAAACGGGGATCGAAGAGCCACATCAAGGGAGAAGGCGATGCAGGGAATGCTTCGGAAAAAAAGGATAAGGATAGGCTTTGGCTGTGCACTGGTCGTAGGGCTATTGTGCTTCGTGGTCGGGTGTGGTCAAGAGAATGCCGGGCAAGCGGAAGGGACCGCGATCCCGATGCGGCTCTATTGCGGGGCCGGATTGCGTCCGGCGGTCGACGAGCTGGTCGAGGAATTCCAAAAACGGGCCGCCGACGGGAAGATCGAAATCGAGGGGAAGGCGGAAAAAACGATTGTCGATATTGCCCGTGACTACGACGGGAGCGAGCGGATTTTGGCCCGATTGGAGTTGTCGAAGCGGGGCGATTTCTTTCTGCCCGGGGCGATCCATT
Organism: Thermoguttaceae bacterium; assembly: GCA_963674475.2. Classification (GTDB taxonomy): domain Bacteria; phylum Planctomycetota; class Planctomycetia; order Pirellulales; family Thermoguttaceae; genus CAXXFQ01. Next base: position 114,418 of record CAXXFQ010000019.1, read on the forward strand.
ATGTCGACTTGATCGAGAAGAAGGGACTGGTCGAATCGAAAAAGGAAGTTTGCTATTTCGTCCCGGTGATCTTGGTCCAGAAAGGGAACCCGAAGAAGATATTCTCTCTCGACGATCTTCTCTACCCCGGCATTCGACTGGGAATCGGCAATGAAAAGACGTGCGCGATCGGTCGACTCGTATGGAAGATTTTTAAGAAGAACGGGTTCAGTGCGGATGCGGTGTTGAAGAACGTCGAATACGAATCGGTCACCGTCAGTGAACTGGGGAACCAGATCAAAATGGGCACGCTCGACGCGGTTATTACGTGGGATGCCGTCGCTGCGCTCTATACCGATTCGGAGGGCGACGGTTCGGGCGTTGCGGTTCCGATTCCGGCTGAACGGAATGTCATCTCGACCGTGGGCCTTGGGGTGTTGAAAACGTCCGAACATCCGAAGTGGGCGCGGGCGTTTGCCGATTTTCTTACCTCGCCGGACGGCCAGGCGATCTGGCGTAAACACCATTACACGGTTGAAAAACCCGGTTCTGAGCGTCCAGAGGCGGCGGTTTCCGATTCCAATTCCAAATAGAAAGGTCCTTTTTTCCTGCCATGAAACTTTCTCTCGTTTCCGATTCGCGTCCTTCGGTGCCGGTCAGTGGTGCTGGAAGTCGGTGGTTCGCGTTTGCGCTGTTTTCGGTGGTCGTGTTGTTTGTGGGCGGCTGGATCGTTCTGATTGGGGCCGATATGGCCTACACGAATTGGGATTCGTTCGTCGAGTCGCTCTTGTCGCGAGAAATTCGCGCGGCGGCCTGGCTTTCGCTTTGGACCAGTTTGACGACGGCCGTTTTGGGTGTCCTGTTCGCCGTTCCGATCGGCTACGCCTTGTCCCGGTATCGGTTTCCCGGGCACACGTTGGTCGATTCGATTGTCGATTTGCCGATCATCATGCCGCCGTTGATTATCGGGCTTTCGCTTCTGGTTTTCTTTCAGACCGGGATGGGCGAGTGGCTTGAATCGATCGGTTTGCGTTTTGTTTTTGAAAAAAGCGGGATTGTACTGTGTCAGTTTTTGGCGTCGGCCTCGTTCGGGATTAGGGCGCTGAAGCTGACGTTCGACGGGATCGATCCGCGATTGGAACAGGTGGCGATGACGTTGGGATGTTCGCGGGCCGGGGCCTTTTTCCGGGTCGCGTTGCCGATGGCCCGTCGGGGGATTGTTGTCGGAGCGATTCTGGTTTGGACCAGAGCATTCGGGATTTTTGGGCCACTGATGGTTTTTGTCGGGGCGGTGCGGATGCGGACCGAGGTGCTGCCGACCTCGATCTATCTGGAACAGTCGGTCGGACGCATCGAAGCGGCGTTGGCCGTCGGGATGTTGATGCTTTTGTTGGCTATCGTCGGGTTGGTTATAATTCGTAGAGTGGGGATCGGGCGATCATGATTCGTATCGACAAGTTGAGCTATTCGGTTGGAACCTTTTCGCTTCAGGAGATTTCCCTTGAGGTCGAGCGGGGGGCCTATTTTGTTTTACTCGGGCCCAGCGGGTCGGGGAAAACTCTTTTTTTGGAGTGTCTCTGTGGTTTGAATCAAATTGACACCGGGCAGATTTCGATCAACTCGCAAGAGGTCACCGATCGTGAGCCGCGCTATCGGCGGGTCGGATATGTGCCGCAAGACTACGCGTTGTTTCCTCATCTTTCGGTGCGGGAAAATGTGGCGTTCGGTCTGAAATTTGGCGATCAAATCGACAAAGAAAAGAAGCAAACGGTCGATGATTTGCTCGGTCGGTTTGGGATCGAGAAGTTAGCCGACCGGCTCCCGTTGCGACTGTCTGGTGGTGAAAAACAGCGAACCGCCTTGGCTCGCGCGATTGCGTGTCGGCCGGATGTCCTGCTGTTGGACGAGCCGGTCAGCGCGTTGGATGAAATGACTCGGAACGCCCTTTGTCGCGATTTGAAGCGGTTTCAGTCGGAGACGGGAGTGACGACGATTCACGTCTGTCACAATTTTGCCGAGATGCTTACGGTCGCCGATCGGGTGGGAGTGATCGAGTCGGGCCGTCTTTGGCAGGTGGCCGAGCCGGAGGAGTTGTTGCGACGTCCGAAAAACGTTCGGGTTGCCCAATTCGTCCAGGCGGGAAATTTGTTGCCGGTTTCGGTCATTCCGCGGGGCGATCGTGTGGCCTTGCGCGGGGCAGGCGGGATCGACAGCGAAATCGTCCGTCCCGACTGGGTCCAAGGAGAGGCTGATGCCGTTTTGATGATCCGTCCCGAATCGATCTGTGTGGGCGACGTTTTTGCCGAGCAAGGGAGCGAGGAAACCTTGAGTCTCGACGGGACGGTGGCCGATCTGATCGATATGGGGGCGGTGGTTTATCTTACGGTCGAGTTGGCCGATCGGGTCGTTTTGTCGGTGAGTCTCGGAAAGCAGGCGTTTTTGAAGGCAAAGCCGGTGTCGGGCGATTTGCTGAAATTGAGTGTCAATAAGGCCGATTTGCATCTCCTGCCGCAAGAAAACTAGCGGTTTTTTGATAAGCCCGTTGTGGTTTTGTTTTTTTGATTCAAGCAAAACCTTTTGCCGAATCGGTGGTTGGATAAAAGGAGCGGATTTTACTGCCGCGAATTGAATCGATAGAGTGAAACGCCTTGCCTTGGGGAAATCGATTTCATTCGGTTTTCCCTTTTGGAAAAAATTCTTTCCGGTTTGCCCTTCCTTTAGTCCATTCAAAAACCCTTTCGGAAAAAAACGATGGAATCTTCGCAGAACGAAACGAAAAACGGTCCTCAGCCGCAATCGGCTGAAGCACGGAAAAATGCCGAGGCAAAAGTCGCCGGAGTAAAAAAGGGCGTTCGGACGCCGTATTCTCATCTGTTTCGGGTCGTGCACTGGGTGATCGGGATTTCGCTGGTCGGGTTGATCTACAGTGGTATCAGTCTGCACGCCTCGGCCCATCCGGGATGGTCGCTGTTCGACGGGATCGTCCGGCCCTGGATGTGGGAGGGGCCGGTCGGTGTTTTCCATTTGGTCTTGGGGGTCCTCTTTTCGGCGGCGGCGATTTCGATCGTTTTTTGCTACTCGCAGCGAAACGGAAAGCGGCAGACGACCCATTTGGTCCTGCTGGTCGGTTCGCTTTTGACGATCGGCACTGGTTTGATTATGCTGAAGCCGTACGGCCCCTCGGAGGTTTACGTCCTGGCCCGCTTGACCCATACCGTGGTCGGGCTGGTTGTGTTGCCGCTTGCGTTTGCTTGGCATTTTTGGCTGGGGGTAACCAAAAGACGTCCGGTTCTGGTTCCGGCGTTTCACCCGACCGCCGCGCCGCGCTGGCGGACGTTTTTCCTCTTTTTTGTTTTGCTGTTTTTCTTCGGCGGACTGATTTTCGGTTTGGTGACGAAACCGGGCGTCTATTATGATCTGGTTGCCGAGCGTCTCGAGACCCCTGAAGACGATCTCCGAGCGTTGCCGTGGAGCAAGACGCGTCCACTGGTCGTTCCGCTGGCCAACGGCATTGGCTTTGACCGTGGTCGGACCGATGTGACACTGCGGGCCTTGCATGACGGGAACGAGCTGTTTGTCCTGGCCGAATGGAACGACCCGACCGAAAGTCGACATTATATCCCTTGGCAAAAAACGGCCGACGGCTGGAAGCGGCTGGTTACCAATCCCAAAGATGAGACCGTTTTTTATGAGGATAAATTCTCTTTGGTTTTTCCCCTGCAGCCGGACGGCGCCTTTGAGCGTTTCGGGTGCGCGGTCTATTGTCATTTGGGCGAAGGGCACGGGTACGGCTGCAAAGAGGCCCATCAACCGTCCGACGTTTGGCACTGGAAGGCGGTTCGCACCGATGGCTCTGGACAGGTAGATGATAAATATTGGACCAGGGAGGACGAGAAAGGTGGCCCGCGACGCGGAGATCCCAAGAAGGGGGGCGGGTATAAGAAAAACGAATCGGGCGACGCGCCCCATCCGGCCAAGTTGCCCGATCAGCTCGCTTCGATTCGAAAAGGGGCCATTCCAATTGACAAGGCGGTCAACTATTCCAGAGAGCGGGCCGAGCGGATAGTTGAAGAAACGGTGGTTCCGGGGATCCTTTCCGCCCCCTTTGTTGGCGATCGGGGTGACGTGACCTGTCAATCGTATCATGAAGACGGGCGTTGGCGACTCTATATCCGCCGAAAGCTCGACACGGGCAGCCAGTTTGACGTGGAGTTTGTGCCGGGGCAGTCCCGTTCGTTCGGGGTGGCGGCCTTCGACCATACCGGGAAACGACACGCGTACGATTACTCGGTTTATCGTTTGAGATTAGAGGAGTAAGAGGGGGCTGGTAAAACGGTGCGTTTTGAGGTTTTGGGTGTGGTAGCGAATCTGGCTGCCACACCCTTTTTTATTTGGGTATTTTGAGTGAGGTAGGTAAGCCGGTCTTATTGGCGGTCGGGCCTAAGTTGAGAACGTGCATTGACTCCCAATGGGGATTTTTGTACAAATCGCCAACCTTTTTCTCAAGATTTCGTTTATCGGTGCCGACGCGCTTGCTCGCCAAGTCCGGGAATTGGTACCGGTTGACACAATAGTTCACTCGCACCTCTGGACCATCTCGATGGCCGAAACGGACCAAACCAAACACGATTCACAAGACGGAGCTTCGCCGGAGGACGGTCGTTCTCAGGGTGGGCCGATGCGCCGTTTTTGGAGCGGTTGTCTGAATCGGTGGCGTCTTGTTTTGGGGCTTGGCGTCGGCGTGGTACTGATCGGCGTGGTGATGGGAGTCGGGTTCGCCTTTTTGATTTCCCAGGCCGAACAGGCGGTTTCCCAGACGATGATTGAGCGGGCTTTGGAAAAGTTGAGTGAAGGGGATCTGATCGAAGCGACCGATTTGGCCCATCAACTGGCCCGTCGCGAAAAGATTCCTGAAGAGGAAGCCGGTTCGCCTGCGTTTATTTTGGGGATGATCGCTTACGACAATGGGATGGCCGAATGGCCCAAGGGCGGGCGGGAGGCGTTTCTGTTGACCTCGAAATATCTCGAAGTGGCTGTCGAAAAAGGGATCCCTGAAGACCAGCATTTCACGGCCTATTCTGCTTTGGGCAAATCGTTTTACTTTAGTGGGCAGACGGCGGCCAGTCGGCCTTGGCTGAAGAAGGCGATCTCGTTGGCAGCCGATCCGCAAGCGAAGGCGTCGTTGCGTTACCTTTGGGTCGAAGCGACGCTCGAGGATGCCGAGGCGGACTTCGAAGAAACGCTGGGCGAAAACGGAGCGTTTTTGAAGCTGGAAGATCTCAGCCCCTCCCGACGGGAACAGGGGATGATCCAAAAAGGAAAAATACTCCTGAAAATGGGCCAGCGCGACGCGAGTCTTCGGCTTTTGGATAAGATGGTTTCGGACAGACCGATTCAGGGCCCTGCGGCGGCCGAAATCGATCTCCTTCGTGCCGAAGCGTTGCTCCAGGAAACCAAACCATTCGATAACGAGTTTGAAAGCCAAGAGGCCTTGTCGAAAGACCGGCCGTCGTCCATTGACCAGGCCGAACGTCGGCGAAACCTTGAAGAGGCGATTCGCCTTTTGCGCCAGGCTATTGCCAATTTACAGCCCGGGCAGCAGGCTGTCGGACGGGCCATGTATCTGATCGGGGTCGGACTGGAGGAGCTGGGCGATTTTCCGGCGACGCTGAAGCAGTGGGACCGATTAAGAAAAGCGTTTCCAAATTCTCCCGAGGCGCTGGCCAGTCGTTATGCCGAGGCCGTGCACTACTTCAAAGAAGGGCAAGACGAGCAACTCCTCCTCTGCTTTCGGAAGGTTCTCGAGGCGATCGGAGAATGGGACGCTTTTTCCAATCCGTGGTTGACCCTTGACCAAATACGCCGTCGAAGCCTGAAATTGTATGACTATTTTCAAAGCAAGGGCGCTTACGAGAAGGCGTTGGCTTTGCTCAAATCGGCCGCTCCCCTTTTTGATCGAGAGCGGTTATGGACGCTTCAAGCGCAGACCGGCCGTCATGGGGGCGATTCGCTGATCGTTCAGGCGAAAACGGCGGAAACGCCCGAAGAACGTCGTATTCTGCTGCGGAAAGGGCGATTCGCCTATCGCGAGGCGGGATGGACTTTCGAGCGGCTTGCGCGGTTGCACGAAAAGGATCGACGGCATCCCGATTTGGTTTGGGAAACGGCCCAGTGCTACTTGCAAGGGCACGATTTTACCAACGCCGAGAAACAATTTCAAAAATATCTCAAAATCGAACTGGTGAAGCGTCAGCCGCAGGCCCTTTTGGGATTGGGCAAGGCGCTGATGTCGCTTGAGAAATGGGACGAAGCCTTGACCGCGTTCGACGAAGGGATCGATTTTTACCCGAACCATGTCGACATGTTCCAGGCGCGTCTTTTGTCGGCACAGGTCTGCCGGGAGCTGGTCAAGCTGGACGAAGCCAAACGGCGCTTGGAGGCAAATTTGCTTTCGTCCGGGATCACGCCAAGAAGCGGAATCTGGAAGCAGACCCTTTTCGAACTGGGCCAACTTTTGCACGATACGGGACAGTTTGACGAGGCGATTCGCCGTCTCGATGAAATGGTTCGCCGTTATCCTGATTCGTCGGAATCGATTTTGGCCGAATACCTTTTGGCGGATTCTCATCGCCGAAAGGGTTTGGTGATTTACGAATCGCTCGAAAAGGAAGTGGTCGAAAACGCTCGGCTCGAAAAACAAGAACAGTTGGATAAACATCTGGCCGAAGCGTATCGAATTTTTCAAGAAGTTCAAGAAAAAATCGCGCACAAGCAACAAGAGACGCCCCTTTTTCCGCTTGAGGAAAAGCTTTTTCGCAATAGCCAGTTTTTCGCCGCCCAGGTCCTTTTTCGAATGGCCCGATATGATTCGGCGGTCAAAAGTTATTCGTCGATTGCCAATCGATACCAAAACCGACCGGTGTCGCTGGAGGCCTATCTTCAGATGGCCCGGATTTACTTGCGACTGGATCGACCCCTTCGCGCCAAACGGGCGATCGAACAGGCTAAATGGATGTTCGACCGTTTGCCTGAAAACGGGCCGTATGCCCAAACAACCAATTTTGACCGAGCCGGGTGGAAGCAACTCCTCGATTCGTTCGAGCAGACCGAGCTGTGAATTTTAGTAGGTTCCCCAAAGAGCGTTGCGAGATTATTCGATGACCGAACAGGATACGGCCCAATTGGCCGCTTTGATCGACAACAAGTTTCGATGTCTTGTGGATCTGCGCGAGATGGGTGTGCGTCAGCTCGAAATGATCCACGGCGGGCAGATGACCGGATTGTTGAAGGTGTTGGGAGCGAAACAAAATTTGATCCAACGATTGCAGCGAATCGAACGAGCTTTGGACCCGTATCGGCATCAAGATCCCGAGTCGCGTCCGTGGGGTTCGCAGCAGCAGCGAGAGAAATCGGCCCGTGAGCTTGAGGCGTGCGAAAAGTTATTGGCTGAGATTGTCGACCAGGAAAAACAATGTCAGACCGAGCTGACTTTGCGTCGAGACCAGGCGGCCGTTCAGTTGCGTGAAGTGCATCATGCCGACGAAGTGCGAGGTACCTATCGGGACACCGACCCGCGGAAATCGAGACAACTTGATTTGGCTTCCGGTTAAAAGATTTTTTATAACCGTCCCCCTTTTAAAAGACCAATGTGTTTACCGGCAAAAATGGTGATAAGAACCGCTTGCCGGATAAGGAATTTTCAGTTCGATGACCAACAGTATTTCCCAAGTTGATCCGCTGTCGCTGGGTTCTGACGCCGACCTCGAAACGGTTTTGTCGGCGTGGTACACCGCGACCGTCCAATTGGAGCGGACGCACGAGGCGTTGCGCGAGGAAGTCAAGCGCCTGACCGGGGAACTTGAGGTCAAAAATCGGGAGTTGGCACGCAAAGACCGTTTGGCCGACCTCGGTCGAATGGCGTCGCACATTGCCCATGAGGTGCGAAACAACCTCGTGCCCGTGACGCTTTATTTGAGTTTGCTTCGACGTCGAGTGGCCGACGATTGTTCCTGCGGAGAAATTTTGGATAAGGTCGAGGCCGGTTTCACCGCTTTGGACGTGACGGTCCACGATCTGCTGCACTTCACGGCCGATCGGGACCCGCGGCGCGAAATGTTTTTGGTTTCCGAGCTGATCGAGGAGGTTGTCGAGTCATTGGCACCGCAGTTTTCAGCGCAATCGATCGACGCGACACACACGGTTGACTCGGAGTTGACCGTGTGGGCCGATCGCGACATGCTTCGCCGTGCGATTCTGAACTTGACGCTCAACGCGATCGACATCATGCCCGAAGGGGGCCGATTGGAAGTTTGTGCCGTCGAGCGAGAGACGGGAATTGAAATCGAGGTGGCCGACACGGGGCCGGGGCTTTCGGACGAGGTGGCCGGAAAACTGTTCGACCCGTTTTTCACGACCAAAAGTAGCGGAACCGGCCTGGGGCTGGCGATCGTGGCCCGCATTGTCGAGGTCCACGGCGGCCAGATCGTCGTGTCGAATCGCCCCGAAGGAGGAGCCGTTTTTACTTTACAACTGCCGAGCGTGGTTTCGAAGGAGTCTGCCGCATGAGCCATTTGCCGCGAGAAAAAAACAAGACGCTGCTGGAAACCGGATCGGTGTTGGTGGTCGACGATCATCGTCAGGCGCGCGAATCGATGGCCTTTGTCCTGGGACAGGCCGGGCATCGGGTCGAGTGCGGTTCCTGTGCGGCCGAGGCGTTGGAACGAATCGGGCAAAAACGGTTCGATTGCATCGTTACCGATTTACAGATGCCCGGGATGAGCGGAATTGAACTGATCGAAGAACTGCGTCGGCGAAAGTACCCGGCCGAAGTGGTCATGGTTACCGCGTACGCCTCGGTCGAGACGGCGGTTCGGGCGATGCGTCACGGGGCGTTCGACTATATCGAAAAACCGTTCGACGTTGACCAGTTGGAGCGCCTGGTCGGGCGGGCCGTTCGCAACGGACGTCTGATGCAAGACCGGGGCCCGGCGCAAGAAGAAAACAATCATAAAGTTGGTCCGCAGTCGCCGGTGATGATCGGAACCAGCGCGGCGATGCGGGAACTGCAAGAAAGGATCGACCAGGTTGCCCCGACTCAGGAGACCGTGTTGATCATGGGCGAAAGCGGGACCGGCAAGGAGCTGGTCGCCGGTGCGATCCACACGGCCAGCCAGCGTGCGACCGGTCCGATGGTCCGGCTGAACTGTCCGGTTTTGGCGGCCCATTTGATGGAGAGCGAACTGTTCGGTCACGAAAAAGGGGCGTTTACCGGTGCCGAGTCGGCGCGGATTGGACGGTTCGAAATGGCCGACCACGGGTCGATCCTTTTGGACGAAGTGACCGAAATCGATCTCGGGCTTCAAGCGAAGTTGTTGCGGGTTTTGCAGGAACGGTCGTTCGAGCGGGTCGGGGCGAGTCAGACGCGAGAGGTCGACGTTCGGGTCTTGGCCACGACGAACCGGGACCTTCAAAAGGAGGTGGCCGAGGGCCGTTTTCGACAAGACCTGTATTTCCGGCTGGCGGTCGTGCCGATTTGGGTGCCGCCGCTTCGACAGCGGATCGAAGACGTGCCGGAACTGGTGGACCATTTTTTGCGGTTGGCCGCCGACCGTTTGGGACGCGGGCCGTGTGAGTTGAGCGACGCCGCGCGAAACCTGTTGACCGACTATCACTGGCCGGGAAATGTTCGCGAGTTGGAGAACCTGATGACACGCGTGAGTGTTTTGGCCGGGGACAGCTCGATCGACGCCGATCGGTTGCGCAGTTGGATGCAACTCGATCCGAGTCGGCCGTTGCCGCAAAAAAGGTTTTCGGATGAAGCGGCCGGGTCCGCGACGACGATTTCGGTCGGAACGAGCCTGGAAGAGACTGAACGTCGTTTGATCGAAGCGACGCTGGCCCACTTTGACGGGCATCGGGCCAAGACGGCCGAGGCGCTGGGGATTGGGATTCGAACGTTACAGACGAAGCTGCGTCAGTACGGTTATGCTCCGCGATCGAAGCCGTTGGCGAAGGCCGGGTAGCGGAGGTGATTTCGCGAGGAGGCTGGAGTGAGTTTCACTTTAGTGTCGCGTTGCACCGGCCGTGGGAGAGTTCCCGTGGTTGGAGCAAGTCGAGTTTTGGAAGATGTTTTGAATTGCCCATTTTTAATAAAGCCGCAAGGAACCCGCCAGACTCACGTGAAATACACCAAAAATGGCGAATCGGCAATAACGGCCGGTTTGTCAACGCGCCGATTCGGCCGAACGGCTTTGGAGCGGTTTGAAAAGGCGAAAAGGGATGGAAGGCATTTTGGGTAAATCGGGATACCGAAAAAGCGTGTAACCCGTTGTGGTAAAATAGGTTATTTTCCTTCATGAATGAATTAAAAAACAATCCGACACGGCAAACGGCATGTCGATTGCATTACGGAAGGAGGCAAATTCGCCTATGAGTGGGTCGAATTCGATCTTTGGCAACCTATTTCAAGACAGTGTGATCCCGCTGACCGAGCAGGTGGTTGGGTTTACCCAGGCGCGACAAAACGTGCTGGCCGGTAATATCGCCAACCTGGATACGCCCGGCTATCAGACGCGGGATTTGGACGTCGACACGTTTCGGGACCAACTTCAGGCGGTCGTCGAAGCGCGTCGAGAACCGGATCAAAGTGATCCGGCCGCAGTCGAAAAGGCGAATCGGAATTTGGCCGAGATCGCCAAAAACCCGGAATCGATTCTTCGACACGACAAGTCGAACGTCGGTATGGAAGGCCAGGTTTCCGTGATGGTCAAAAACCAGATCGAACACAACTTGGCATTAACGATTATGAACAATCAATTGCAACTGTTGGAAGCGGCCATCCGTGAACGATTTTAACGCGACGTTTATCGCGTCGTGACGGGCCCCTGGGTTTAATAAGTCCATAGGCCAAAATGAGGATGACTTTCAAACAGATAACCATATAGATCAAGAGGAGCTTAACGAACGAGATTATTTGATGCCCATTCCAACTTGCAATGGCGTATAGGTCGTCTGTCTTTCCTTCGGGATAATAGGCAATTTTCACGCGATGGAACGTGCGATTTTAAGTTGGAACGTGTATGAGGCGGTTTTTTCAACTAAAGAGGATGCTGAAAAACGGTCTTCCCAAACGCTCGTGAGAACGGCACTCGTAAAACTACCCCCTTGGCAACTTTGGACTAGCGAAACCATGTTTTCCGCACTTGATGTGAGTACCAGTGGTCTTGTGGCTCAGCGGGTTCGAATGAATACGATTTCGAGCAATTTGGCCAATATTTCGACTACCCACAACGAAGAGGGCGAGTCGAAGCCGTACCAACCTCGCTACGCGATTTTTGAGGCCGATGACGCGATCGGAAGCAATGGATCGGCCGGCGTCGCGGTCAGTGAGGTTCGGATGGACAAAGAAGTTCCCCCTCGTTGGAAATTCCAACCGGGGCACCCGGACGCGATTCAGGAAGGCCCACGTCAAGGGTGGGTCGCCTATCCGGGAGTCAACATGATGATCGAAATGACCGACGCGATGGAGGCCGCCCGAACCTACGAGGCGAACCTCGGCGCGCTTGAGATTTCGAAGGATATGCTCAACAAGTCGTTGTCGATCCTCGCGTAAACGAAAAAAGAGATGGCGGGAGATTCGGACGGGTTCTCGAAAACGTTTTGACCCGACCGGCCTACCGCGAAAAAATCCCCCTTGGTTTTATAAACAGGATTTCTAGACGATGAACCCCATCGCCAACTTTAAAATCGACTCGATCGCCCCGATTGGAAATCTTTCCCAAGCGAAGGTCGGCGGCGTTGACGGGACGAAGGACGATTCGTTCAAAAATTACCTGCTCGAGTCGATCCAAGAGGTCAACTCGATGCAACAGAAGGCCGACCAGGCCGTCGAGGACTTGATGGTCGGTGGCGACGCCAATCCGGGCGAAGTGCTCACGGCGGTCCAGAAGGCCGACATCGCCTTCAAAATGATGATGCAAATCCGAAATAAATTGGTCGACGCCTACAACGAAGTCCAAAACATTCGGGTGTAGTTTTTTGTTATTTCCTTTTCATTCTCGATAAACGGACGAGGTTCCAAGGATGGATTTCCTCAATAAAACCTATCAGCAGATGGCCGACGTCTTTCGGTCGATGACGCCCGGCGCGCGGATCGTGTCGGCGTTGATGCTCGTGACGATTGTCGTCTGCTTGGGTTTTTTGTTTTCCGGTCAGGTGATCTCCTCAAAGGTCCTTCTCTTAGGCGGTCAGCGGTACGGGAGTAAGGAAATCAAACAGATGGAAGGCGCTTTCTCGCAGGCCAAGTTGAATGATTACGAGATAGACGGCGATCAAATCCGGGTGCCCAAATCGGATAAGTACAAGTATCTAGACGCCTTGGTCGTGAATGGCGCCATGCCGGCCGATTGGGGTGACGCGATGGACGAGATGGTGAAAAACGACAGCCCTTGGGCAACCGAAAGTATGCGATGCTCTCAGGAAAGGAAGGCGAAAGAAAAGGATCTTGGCTGTATCATTGCGAGTAATCCGTCAATTGAAAAGGCGAAGGTCTTCATCGGATCGAAGCCGAGTCGGGGATTTCGTTCGAAAACGGTCTTGACCGCGTCGGTGACGGTCGAGCCGATTCGAGGAAAGAAGTTGACCACCGAGCAGGCGGCATCGTATCGGGCGTTGGTGGCTTCGACATTTGCGATGGATGAGAAGAACGTCACGGTCGTCGACAATATCAACAATCAATATTTCTCCGGCGATCCGGAAAACGGCACCGGAACGATGGGTGACCGGTATTCCAACCTCAAGGAGAAGTACCAAAACGACTGGAAAAGTCGGATCGAAGAAGTTTTGTCCTACATCCCCGGGGCGCTGGTTTCGACCAATGTCGTGTTGAACGAGTACCAACACCATGTGATCCAAACGCGAAAGCCCGACAGTAAGGGGACGTCGTACGAATCGGTCGAGGAAGAAAATTCGCGCGACTACAACGGTGCCGCGCCGGGTGGACGTCCCGGTTATGTGGCGAACCAGCCGATGGGGCTGAAGCCGACCCAGGGCCGCGGTTCGAACGAGAAACAAAAGACCCGAAAGTCGGAAGAAAAGAAAATGGTCGGCGGCATGGCCGAGGAAAAGGAGCTGACCCCTTCCACACCGACGCTGGTTAGCGCGACGGTAACGATCCCGGACCATTATGTCCTGAAAGTGTGGAAGACGCGACACCCGGTTGTCGAAGGGGAGGAACCCAAAACGCCGCCGCAAAACGAATTGAAACAGATCGAGACCGAGGTCAACGACCGGGTCAAGAGGGCGGTTGCCGGGATCTTGCCCGAGATGAAAGGGGTCGGCGACTTGCAAGATCAAGTGACGGTGATCTTCCTGACCAGCCTGATCGGGGAAAGACTACCGGATCCGACGACCACCGAAGAGGCGCTGGCCTGGTTGGACAATCATTGGACGACCGTGGGGATGTTCGTTTTGGTTCTCTTCGGGCTGGCCATGATGCGATCGATGCTCAAATCGGTGCCCGCCGAGCCGGTCGAGGTTCATACGGCTCGATTCGACGAGTCGCCGACCGAGGAAACTTTTGTACCTCAGGAAGAGTACGAGGGACGTTTGAGTTCGTTCAGCTCGCGGGCCCCTTCGTTGCGAGAGGAACTTTCGCATCAGATCCAGGAGGATACCGATTCGGCGGTCAATATTTTACGCAATTGGATCGGCAGTAAAAATTAACGAGTGCAAAAACAAGTCACGTTTTTTGTAGAAATAAATCGAAAAGATCATGGATATGAACCATTCCGACAAAACCGATCCGGGCATCCGCAAGGTGGCCATTTTGGTGCGCGCGTTGGACGAACCGTTGGCCCAAAATCTGCTTGACGGGTTGGGACCCCAAACGGCCCAATTGGTTCAGGAAACCGTCGCTCTACTTGACGAGGTGGACCCCAAAGAAGAGGAAGCGATTCTGGTAGAGTTCTTCCGCGTCGGATCACAATCGTCCGCGACCTCGCAAAAAAAACCGTCGAGGTTTGGGCGGAGCGTTGCCGGTTTTTCTCGACGAGAGAGAAGAAATAAAATCGCGCCGACTCGTCCAGTTGCCCCGGTCGAGGAGAAGTCGTCGGGCAAAGCGTTTGGTTTTCTCGGCAACGCCGAAGCCGAAGATTTAGCTTCGATATTAAGCGGCGAGCGTCCGCAGACGATTGCCTTGGTGCTTTCGAATTTGCCGGAATCGCGGGCCGGAGCCGTTTTGACCCGATTTCCGGCCGAGTTGCAAACCGAAGTGATTCGGCGTCTGGTCGATTTGGAAGAGGCCGATCCCGAGGTGCTGCGTGAGGTCGAGGAATCGTTGAAAAATCGGCTGGTCGACCGGGTTCCTTTACGGCGACGACGTGTGGGTGGGCTTTCGGCGGTTCAAGGGATGTTGAAGGCGATCAACGACGAAGCGGGGCGAGAAATTCTGGAAAATTTGTCTCGCTTCGATCGGCGTTTGGTTGACCAGTTGGCGATCAAGCCGGTTCAGCCGGAAATCGGACCGTTGTCGTTTGACGATGTTGCCCGGTTGCCACGGGAAGCGATGGCGACGCTGGTGGCGGCGGCGGGACCAAAATTATGGGAGCTGGCCCTGGTCGGCGCATCGGAAGAGTTGGTCGAGCGGGTGTTGAGTCATTTTGGGTTTGTGGACGCCGAAATGATTCGCGGTCGCTTGCAGCATCTGGGGCCGATCCGTTTGAGCGACGTGGAGCTGGCACGGCAGAAGTTGGCCGAAATGGCCCGGGCGATGGTCCTTGACGGTCGGCTGGTTTTGCCCGAGGGGATGCGGCATCCCAGTTTACAGATGATGGCGTAGAAAAAGTTGGTCCGATTTGGAAATAAATCGGGAAACGAATTTTCGAAGAGGAGTTTTTTCGCTTGAAAAGAGACCGATCCATTTCGACCGTGATCAAGGCGTCGGAACATACGAAACATATCCGGCCCGTCGCGTTTAACTTCAACGACATGGTCGGGCAGGCCGAAACGCGTCTGAACGATTTTCGTCAGGAAGCGGCCGGTCTGATTGCGCAAGCAAAAAAGGAAGCCGAAGGGATCCGGAAAAAAGCCCAACAAGAAGGGCGAGACACGCTCCAGAAACAGATTCGACATCAGCTCGTCGCCGAGCAAACTCAACAGTTGGCCACCCTCATGCCGGCACTGAAAAAGGTCGTCGAGGAGGTTCAGCACGCCCGGTTGGCCTGGATTTCGCACTGGGAAAAAACGGCCGTGCAGGTGGCAATCGATATTGCTGAGCGCATTATCCGGCGCGAAGTGGAAAATCGACCCGAGATTACCCTGAATTGGGTTCGCGAGGCGCTGGAGTTGGCTGTCGGAAACGATCAGATCCAGGTGCGTTTGAGTCCGCAGGATTGCCAAACGCTCGGAGAAGACGTTCAGATGGTGATCGCTCAGATCCAGTCGTTGGCCCCGGTCGAAGTAGTGGCCGATCCGGAAATCACGCCGGGCGGTTGTCGGATCGATACCCAGTTCGGGTCGATCGATCAGCAGGTCCAGGCCCAATTGGCACGTGTTTATGAGGAATTGGCCGAAGTATGACCCGTTCGCACTTGGAACAACAGCTCGACGCGATGATGCCGACCGCCCTGACCGGAAGCGTGGTTCGGACGGTGGGGATGATGGCATCGGTGGCCGGATTTCCCGCCCCGATCGGCGCGCGGGCTCGGATTGAGTGCGACAATGGTCAATTTGTGGAAGCCCAGGTGGTCGGTTTTCAGGATCATCTGACGTTGCTTTACCCCTACAGCCAACTCGAAGGGGTTCGGCGCGGAAACCGGGTCCGTTTGGTGCGAACGTCCCGATGGTTGCGAGTGGGAGACGGGTTGCTCGGACGCGTGATCAACGCCGAAGGGATGACCGTCGATCGCAAACCTCAACCGGCACTGGTCGATCGGACCCCCTTTGAACGAGATCCGCCACACCCCTGTTCTCGACCGCCGATCGACCGACCTTTGGGGACCGGCGTGCGGGCGATCGACGCTTTGTTGACCTGCGGACAGGGGCAACGGATTGGCGTGTTTGCCGGTTCGGGCGTTGGCAAAAGTACTCTGATGGGGATGATGGCCCGCTATACCGAGGCGGACGTGATCGTGATCGGGCTGGTCGGCGAGCGGGGACGTGAAGTCAACGAGTTCATTGCTCGCGACCTGGGGCCGGAAGGACTTGCCAAGAGTGTGGTTGTCGTCGCCACGAGTGACGAACCGGCGTTGGTTCGGGTCAACGCGGCTTCGACTGCCACGGCGATTGCCGAATATTATCGAGATCAAGGGAAAAACGTCCTGTTGTTGATGGACTCGTTGACTCGGTTTGCGTTGGCCCAACGGGAGATCGGGCTGGCGGCTGGAGAACCGCCAACGACACGCGGGTTTCCACCGTCGGTCTTCGCCTTGTTGCCGAAACTGGTCGAGCGGGCCGGGCGTGCGGAATCGGGCAGCATCACCGCTTTTTATACCGTGTTGGTCGAAGGGGACGATCCGAACGAGCCGATCAGCGACGCGGTCCGCGGCCTGTTGGACGGGCATATTTTGCTTTCGCGGAAAATCGCGACCCGAGGCCAGTTCCCGGCGATCGACGTTTTGGAAAGCCTGAGCCGGTTGATGCCGCAGATCACCGATCCGGCACATCGAGAGGGGGCCGAGACGATTCGCGAAATGCTTTCGGCCTACCGTGATCAAGAGGACATGATCTCGATCGGCGCGTATCGTCGTGGGAGCAATCCGGTGGTCGATTTGGCCATCACGTTTGAAGAGCCGATTCGACGGTTCCTTAAGCAAAAAGTCGAGGAAGGCGCCTCGATGGCAGAGTCGAAGGCGGCGTTGGACCAATTAATCGCCCAGGTTCGCGGGGAGATTCAAAAGATTCAAAAAGCGGCCTCCGGCGCTCCGCAAGGCCGGGGAACGCCGATTGCCCATAACTCGCCTTCACCACAACCGGCCACGGCGGCCGCCGGATAAGGGCAACGAGCAGCCGGGTTAAAACGGACTGCCAGGGGTGAGTGACCATGAGAAAATTCAAATTTCGCCTGGCGACTTTGCAGAAGATGCGGGAGTCGGAACGTGACCAACGGCGGGCCGAGTTGGGGCAAGCGTATGAAGCGGAATCGATTTTGAAAAACCAGTACGACGAAATTCGAAACGAGCAATTGTCGCTGCTCGACGAGAGTCGCGAGGCGGCCGGACCGGGCGCGGTCAATATCGATTTTTTGCTTATGCGCCAACGGCATGACATCTTGTTGCGGTTTCAACAGAGTCAGATCAACGAGAAACAAAAACAGGTCGCCGAAGAAATCGCCCGACGTCGCGAGGCGCTGGTGCAGGCGAATCGTGAAGTGAAAGTCCTCGAAAAACTTCGGGAAAAGCAGCTCGAGCGGCACCAAAAAGAAGAAGAACGGATCGACGGCGCCCTTTTGGATGAGGTGGCCCTTGGACGAACGTTTCGGCAAAGGAAGGAGATGCCTTGATGGTGAAACGGCTGAAATCGCTGTTGAAAATCCTGTTCGTTGCCGTTTGCTACGGGACACTGTTGGCTCAAGTGATCATCCTGGCGATGTTCTGGGTGAAATGGGATATGAACGGGGATCGGCTCCAACAGGCGCTCTTGATCGCCCGAGGGGGAACGCTCGAAAGCGACGCCGACGAAGGAGAAGCCACGGTGACGCAGCAGATCGTCAGCTACGAGGAGCCGTCGTTCGATGAGGTTCTCCAAAAACGGGCTTTTCGGATGCGCGATCTTGAGTTGCAAGAACAGGCCGTGCAGCAGGACTCCTTTCAACTGGGCTACGAAAAGAAAAAACTTGAGGACGAGAAAAAACGACTCGTTCTGGTTCGAAGCGAGTTCGAAAAGCAATTGAAAGATTTAGAGGCCCGTCAACAGTCGGCCGGGCTGGAAGAGAATGTCGTGATGCTTCAAAACCTTGATCCGGTTTTGGCAAAATTCCAACTGCTGAAGATGTACGAGTCGGATCAGATGGAGGCGATCATTGACATTTTGACCCAAATGGATCCGGGGAAACGACGACGGATCACCGGGGAGTTTCAAGTTCCGGAGGAAAAGAAAATCCTGGCGGAGATCTTGAAGCGAATTCGGGATGGCCGACCGGTTACCGAACTGACCGAAACGGCACAAAACGGGCTGAACCTGCCTTCGGGGAACGAGGGAATCAATCCCCCGCCGGAACTACCCTTGACGCAAAACGCACCTTAAGCAATCGGTAACGCACTCATGTCGAAATTCAATCTGTTTGATCTTGTCGGCTCGTCGTCGATTCGCCCGAGCACGGGAAATGTGGGAGCTTCGAACGAGAAATCGGGTGATCTTCTCTCCCAAGAAGGGCGTTCTTTCGACTCGATGTTGAAAGAGGCGCGTCAAAAAAGGTCCGATTTTCACGACGACGCGAAAAACACGCGCGAATCGGGCTCGTCTCGAAAAGAAGACGATAGCTCGACTCGTTCGTCGGAAAAACCCGACCGCGATTCGATGAGAGCGCGCTCGGATGATTCGAGGAAAGCCGATTCTCCGTCGGATTCGGACGATTCTCGGGTCGAGACGAAATCGACTGAAAACGAGACTCCGACGGCGGATGACACGGATCGTGACTCCGCCGATCTTCAAGACAAGACTTTTGAGACGGAGGAACCGTCTTCGGAAGACGAAGCGGACGTTCTTGTTGCCGATGTGGAGCAATTGGTTTTGACGGAAACGCAGGGCGAAGTCGAGATTTCGGATGAAGTGACGGAAACGGTTCTTTCGGCGGCGTCGATGGAGTCGGAGACCGGCGACGGACAGACCGATGGGCAATCGCTCGAGGCGATGGTTCCGGTCGAAGGGGCCGTCGTCGAGGAAACGCTTTCCGGCGAGGGGACGGTTCCTTCTGAATCGAAGCCGCAGGAAGCGAAAACAGCCGAAACGGTCGAGGAGACAGTCGAGCCCGGTTTGGCCGAACCGACCGAAGCAGTGTCGAGCGACGTTTTGGAGGTCGCGGACGAATCAACCGATCCGAACGGGGCAGGCGAGGCTGAGGTGACGACAGGAACGGGGCCGGGGGTTGCCGCGAGCGAATCGACGTCCGAAGAGGAGAACGGTCAAGGTGATTCCGGACCCGAGTCGGGCGAGGTAGTGGCCAACGAAAAAACGAATGACGAGGATGCCGATTCCTCATCGGACGACGGGCAATCGTCCGGTCAACAGCAGGAGACCGAGCCGGTCGAGCAGGTAAAAGCCAGCGCGGCGTCGACTTCCGTTTCGACCGAAGCGGCGACGCCCACGCCCGACATGCAAGCTGCCGCTGAGGTGACGGCGACAGCGCCGATTGTCGAGCCGTCATCGCCGACTAATGTGACGACAGCCGAGACGGGCGTTTCTTCCACGGCAAGGACCGACGGCACGGCTGCCTCGGCCGGTGCGAACCAAGATTCGGCGGTCGATACGGCCGACCGGGCTCGGTTCGTCGAGCGAGTGGCCCGCGCGTTTCAGTCGACCGGCGGAAACCAGACGGTTCGAATGCGGTTGCATCCGGAAGAACTCGGTTCTCTCCGGCTGCAAGTGACGATGCGTGGCGACGGGATGCACGCTCGGATCGAAGCGGAAAGCGCCGAAGCGCGGAATATTCTGATGGATCAACTGCCCGCGTTGCGTGAGCGGTTGGCCCAGCAGGAGATTCGTTTGGTCCGACTGGACATCGATTATTCGCCCGGCGGTTTTGACGGCCAGAATTCGCAGGAGGCGAACGATTCGTCTTCTTGGAACCAAAGACGCGATAACCAGCACACCTTCGGGCGCGAGCAGGCGTCGACCGAATCGCAAAGGGAGTCGGTGTCCCGATCGGCGCCGAGAGAGTCCGGGGCCGGTTCGCAGATCGATTTGATTATTTAGCGTATCGAAAACAGATAGGGCCAACGTCGCCAACGTAAAAATCATACGGCGCGAGGAAAATCATGAGCGTTACATCGACTTCCAATCCGATTTCCAGCTATCCGACGCAGCAGAATTCGACCGAAATGGTGGCGGAAGGGTACGACGCCTATTCCGAAATGGGACTGGGTGACTTCATCGATCTTTTGGTCACTCAAATGCAAAACCAGGACCCGATGGACCCGATGGACAACAACGAGCTGATGTCCCAGGTCAGCACGATGAACGAGATCGCGGCGAACGATAAGCTGTCGACGTCGCTCGATTCGCTCATGCTGAGTGAAAACTTGGCGTCCGGCTCGCGGATGATCAATCAGACCGTTCGAGCGCTGGATGACGAGGGAAATAAATTCACCGGTCAGGTCGAGCGGGTTTCGGTCGAAGACGGATCCACCAAACTGCATTGCGTCGAAGTGGTTCCCGAGCGGGTCGATGAAATCAGCGGCCGGACGATCCCCGAATCTCGCATTGAGCATGCGGTTTCGATCGAAAACGTGTATGAGCTGATTCCGGAAGGGGCGGAAACCGGCCTCAGTGCGACCGAATCGGCCCAACAGCTTTCGGTCGCTTCCTCGTTGATCGGTCAGGCAGTGCTTGGTATCGACGATCTATCGACCGGCAGTGAGGAGACGGTGGTCGGCAACGTGGTCAAGGTCACGATGGAAGACGGGGAACCGGTTCTCGAGGTGGCGCCGACCAACGCCGATTCCGAGGAGGCGGAAAATTATAAGGTCCGTCTGAGCCAGGTTTCGCAAGTCTTCCCGGAAGAGGTGGTCGAAACGAACGAGCCGTTGATCGATAAACTGACCCGGGCGGCCGCCTTGGTCGATCAGCCGGTGGTCGGTTATGTCGATACGAAAGACAATGTGATCGGCGGTTACGTGGGGCAGGTTTTCGTTGACGAAGACAATAAGGTCAAACTGTATCTGACCACGGGCGAGACGCTCGATTACGATAATATGACCAACGTCTTTGGCACGATTCCCGAAGACACGGAAGGGGACTCGTCGACTGACGGCTCCGAAGACTCCACGCAACAGACCGGAGCCACTGGCGACACGGATTCGGCTGCGTAAGTAAAAAACGACGAATTGAAAAATTAAACTTGAAGCAATAATAGGAAAATATCATGGGTCTAGCATCTGCACTCACGACGTCGCTGACCGGAATGACCGCGGCGGAAACGACGATCGATGTAGTTGGTAACAACTTGGCCAACGCCAACACGGTGGGCTTCAAGGCTTCGGACGCCAATTTTGCCACCCAGTTTTTGCAAACGATCTCTCTGGGGGCCAAGCCGTCGGCAAACAACGGGGGAACCGACCCCAAGCAGATCGGCCTCGGGACCTTGGTCGCGGAGATCAGCCCGGACTTCAATCAAGGGACGATCAGCGCCAGTTCGAATACGCTCGATATGGCGATTCAAGGGGAAGGTTTTTTCATTGTTCAGGGCTACGGTGGCGAGCAGTTGTACACGAGAAACGGGATCTTCTCGCTCAACGGCCAATCCCAACTCGTGACCATGACCGGTCACTTTTTGATGGGCTACGGCATCGACGAGAATTACAACGTCGATACCTCCTCGGGCTTGATGCCGTTGGAAATTCCGATCGGAAGCAAGGAGGTGGCCGAAGCGACCCAAAACGTTGCGTTGGAAGGGTCGTTGCCGCCGACCGACGATGTGGCGACGGCCGGTCAGATCATCATGACGGAGACCCTGGGCAACGCCGCGTTTTCGCAACCGGCCAACCAGGGCGGGACGGCTCCGGAAGTCTGCATTTGCGAGGCTCCCGTGCTGCCGGGAATCCCGGCGACGTTGGAAGCGCCGGGGGCGGGGACCGGTTTGACCGCCGGGACGACCTATAGCTATCAATGGGTTTTCGCGGATGGGACTCCCACGGGGAACCTCGTCTACGGGAGTGAGTCGGGCCCGTCGAATGTGATTGAGATGACGCCGACAGTCGCGGACCCGACGGTTCGTCTAAATCTTCCAGATTTCAATCGTGATTTGTATACCAATCCGAATGCGGAACTGCGGCTGTATCGGTCGGATTCGGGGGGCGATTTTGAACTCCTCGAAACCTTTGCGGCGTACAATCCGGATGGGACCGATGCAGTTTTGCCGGCAACTTATGATGACGAAGAGCCGTTGGGAACCGACCCGACTCGAACGCTCGATCAGACCGAAAATCTTCAGGGGAGTTACACCTATTACACCTGCTTCAAGCGGTTGGACAACATCAGTCGCCCTTCGGTCAAAATTGAACAAGGGTTGAGTGTCGACGGGCGAATCCATCTTTACAATCTGCCGATTCCCGAGGACGTAGGACCTGATCCCGACTATTGGATCACCAATGAGGCGACCGGGGAGTACGAGATGTTGATCTATCGGAATACGGTCGGAAATCCGGACGACTACTATCTGCTCGACACCATCACGGCCTCACGGGATAATCCGCCGACCTTTACCGATAATACGTCAGATAACGATCTGAAGTATCCTGATCCGATCAACCCGACAACCGAAAATGAGAATGTGCTCGATTTTATCGGGCCGAAGGCGACTGACGCGACCGCCTTGGTCGACCTGATCACGCGAGACGGTTTGAGCACGAACTACAAGTCGGTTTTCGAAGAAGGAACCCTTGATTTTACGGGGGAAAAGGGCGGTCGGACCCTTTCGACCAAGGAGTTCACCATTGAGGACGACACCGATGTCAGCGAACTTTTGGGTTTCATGAAGAATTCGCTCGGGATTGTCTCTCCGCCGGGACCCGATCCGTTGCATCCCATTACCAAGAATGAAGGAAAAGAACCTTCGTGCAACGCCGGTTGTACCATCGAAGACGGCCAAATCAAAGTGGTCAGCAACAATGGTATTGACGAAGCGGTCGATCTTTCCCTGACCTCGTTCCAACTCAAAGCGACAGGGAGCGATTCCGTCCAAAGCGTCGACTTGAGTTTTGGCGTCGACACCGAAGCCAATGGTACCAGTTCCTCGACCGACTTTATCGTGTACGACAGTCTTGGCACGCCGCTTAAGGTTCGTCTCTCGTTTGTCCTGGAAGGGTGCGACGAGTTCCACACCACGTATCGTTGGTACGCCGACAGCGCCGACAACGCTTCGAGTGACGGAGTGAGTGGGCTCAACTGCGGAACCGGGCTGATTCAATTCGATGGCGAGGGAAACTATGTCCGAGCGTATGGATCGGATGTCGTGATTTACCGCGACAACACGGCCGCCACCAGCCCGTTGCAGTTCGACCTGGATTTCGGTCAGATTTCCGGGTTGGCCAACTCGAACGCGAATGTGGCCGTCAGCGGACAAGACGGTTCGGCGCCGGGGACGCTCAATAGCTTCATCATCGGTGAAGACGGGACCATTCGGGGTATTTTCAGCAACGGCGTGACCCGCGATTTGGGCCTTTTGCAACTGGCCCGTTTCAAAAACCCGCAAGGGCTCGAGAACAAGGGCCAGAACCTTTGGGCGCCGAGCGTCAACTCGGGCGATCCGATTCCCGGAAATCCGACCCAACAGGGGCTCGGGAAAGTCGTTTCCGGGGCGGTTGAACTGTCCAACACCGATATGAGCCGAAACCTGGTTGACTTGATCTTGGCTTCGACCATGTATCGAGGCAACGCACGCGTCATCACGACCTCCCAAGAGTTGCTCGATGAACTCTTGGCGTTGAACCGGTAAAAAATTTGGCTGAAAAGGAGTCGGCGGGGCTAGGTCCGCGTATCTGTCACGATCGATTCGATAGGAATTATCGTCATGATTAAATTGACACGTCTAGATCGTCAGCCGTTTGTGCTTAACGCTGATTTGATTCGGTACGTCGAGGCGTTGCCCGACACGTTTATCACGCTCAATAATGGGGAGCGGATCGTCGTGACCGAATCGGTGGACGAAGTCATCCGTCGAACGGTCGCGTATCAACAGGCGAAACATCTAATGCCCGCGTTGGGGTATTCGTCCGCGGAACACCGAGCGGCTGCGGAAAGTTAGCCTCAAATCGCCTTGGACCATGAAAAAAGGGCCGCCGGGGGGAATTTTATAACCTAATCTTCATTTGAGACCTCGTTAAAACGGAGGTGATTCGGGAAATATTGGACCCCCTTTCGAAGCGGAATCGAACCGCCTTCTATCATGGATATCGCAACATTAGTCGGGCTTATTTTGGGATCCGGGTTGATCGCCATGTCGATCCTGATTTCCGACGGGGCCACGTTTACGGCGTTTATCGACGTTCCTTCCATTTTGGTCGTCATCGGAGGGGCGATTGCCGCGGTCATGATCTCTTTCCCCTTAAATAGTTTTTTAAAGACGTTTTCGGTTCTCAAAAATGTCTTTTTCAATCGACAAGAGGATATTCCGAAGCTGATCCAGTTGTTGGTTTCTTTGGCCGAAACGGCGCGTCGCGACGGGCTGTTAGCTTTGGAAAACCGGATCGACGAAATCGAGCATCCTTTCCTGATCATGGGGATTCAGATGGCGGTCGACGGTAGTCAGCCGGAGGTCATCGAAGGGATCATGCGTACCGAAATGGACGCGGTCGAAGAGCGTCACCGAAACGGCAAGCAGGTTGTCGACCAGTTGGGCCGTTTTGCTCCGGCTTTCGGGATGATCGGGACGCTGATGGGACTGGTTATCATGTTGGGGGATATGAGCCCCGACACGATCGGTGCGGGAATGGCCGTCGCGCTGTTGACGACGCTTTACGGTGCGATCGTTTCGAATTTATTCTGTCTGCCATTCGCCGAGAAACTCGGTTTCCTCGGACGGCACGAGATGCTCGTGATGGAGATTATGATCCGAGGGATTTTGGGAATTCAATCGGGAAACAATCCTCGTGTGATCGAACAAAAACTCAATACGTTCATTCCTCCGAGTCAGCGAAACTCCGACGGGGCCGAGGCGGCATAGTCGGGGCTGCGGTATTTGATTAACGAGACGAACTCCTCATGAGCAACGGAAAATCTCAAACTCAGGATGACTCCGGCGGCGTCCCCGAATGGGTCGTCACGTTTGGCGATATGATGTCGTTGCTTTTGACGTTCTTCATCATGCTCTTCTCGATGAGCGAGATCAAAGAGAATGAACGTTTTCAGGCGACGGTCGAGTCACTTCGAAAAACGTTCGGATATGAAGCGTCGTTGGCGTCGATTCTTCCGGGCGATTTTTCGTCGCAAAATTCCGACTTCCAAACGGTCTCCAGCTTGGCTCGTACGAAACGGGATAATTTGATGAGCGGCAAGGCTCGAGAGGACGCGCCCGTGGGCGATGCCGAGCGTGTGACCTCGTTGCGGCAAAAGAGTGATCCGTTGGTGGCCGGAATGGTCCCTTTTGAAGAAGGAAACGATCGGCTGACGGAGAAAGATGAAACTATCCTCAATGAGATCTACGGGCGGATTGCGGGGATCCCACAGCGAATCGAGATCGTCGGGCATACGACCAACCACCCTTTGCCCGCCGGCGCACCCATCGGCGATCATTGGGACTTGGCCTATACGCGAGCGCGCAAGGTCAAAGATTATCTCGTGAAGCGCGGGATCAAATCAAAACGGATTCGAATCGCCGTCGCTGCCGGGAATGAATTGAAATATCGGGGCATCGATCCGATCGAGCAGAAAAAGAACCCACGAGTCGAAATTAAACTCCTGAGTGAAACGATAAAAAACGCTAGTCCTAAAGAGGGGGGCTAATCATGGCTGACGCTGACGCGAATCAAGATTTAGCCCAGGAAGAGGAAGTCCAAGACGAGCAAGAGCAGTCGAAGGAGGGGAAACCCTCGTTTTTGGCTCGCTTCAAAATGGTTTTAATTATCGGTCTTGTCGTGATCGCCGAGTGTGCGACGGCCTACGTTTTACTGCCCGGTCCGGTCAGCGCCGACGGCGACGTCCCCACCGGAGAAGCGGCGATTTTGGAGACGCAGAACCAAAGCGGCGAGGCGACGGACGAAGAAGCGGTTCCCAAGATCGAAGTCGATATGGGCAAATTTTCGATTACCAATTATCATCCCGATTCGTCCACCACGGTACGGATTAACTTCCACCTCTATGGGGTGGTGCGTGAAGAGGACATGGAGCTGTTTTCGCCCCTTTTTGAGACCAATGAGGCCCGTTCTCGTGAGTTGGTGAACGAAATTTTCCGGGCTGCCGGTGCTTTTGAGCTGACTGATCCCGGTTTGGGGTTGCTTAAAAAGCGAATTTTAGAGAAAACTAATCGCCTTCTTGGCAAACCGATACTTCAGGAATCGGTCATTGCCGACTATTCCTATCTCGAAAAGTAAATAATGGTTTTTTCATCCAAAGGAACGGATTCCAATGGCAGACGACGGATTAACCAATCAGGATGAAATCGAAAAGCTGCTGGCCGGGGTCGGAGGGAAATCGGATTCCGACGCACCGAACCAGTCCGCCCAGACTCCTCCCCAAGGGGGAACGGGGGTCGACCAGAGTGAAATCGATGCGTTGCTGAGTCAAGCGGCCGGCCCCAAAGCGGGGACTCCTGGTCCTTCTGCGGCGGCGAAGAATCCCGCACCCAAATCAAAGGGAGAGACCTTGGGGCAACAAGATATTGACGCCCTGTTGAAGCAGACCGGACCGTCTCCCGGCCCCGTTGCGGGAGCGAGTGCCCCGGCCAATCCAAATGTCGAAGCCGGTTCGGCTGCTCCCAAGAAGAATTCGGAGCAAATGGCTCAGGAAGATGTCGAGTATCTGCTCTCTCAGGCTCAGGACGCGCTTGATTCGATCGAAAGCGAAGATCTTGGGGAAGTGCCGCCGGGCGTGGCCGAGTTCCAGCTGGAGCGATTTGCCGGAGCGGCCGCCTCGTCGGAAGTGGCGACTCTCGATTTGTTGCGTGACGTCGATCTCGATCTGAAGATCGAGCTGGGGCGAACCCATATGTATCTCGAAGACGTCTTGAAGCTCAAAAAGGGGTCCGTGGTCCCCTTGGATAAACTGGCCGGCGACCCGGTCGATATCTTCGTCAACGGACGTTTGGTTGCGCGTGGCGAGGTGCTCGTGCTCAATGACAATTTCTGCGTCCGCGTCACCGAACTGGTCGCCGGGTCGGATGTGGCGTAAGTTCGTCGCGTCCGTTTCATGAAACTTTTTCAAAAGCCTGTAGTGTCACTGCGGGCTTTTTTCTTTTCTTGGGTCCTCGACTGACTCCGCGGCGGGTTTTTTTCTTTCGGGAAGGCACGTTACGAGCGTGTGCCTTTGGTTCAAAAAAGGAAGAAGGGTAAGGGCATTTTTCCTCGTTTTTTTCGGCGCAATCGTGATAGGTGTATATTTGAGAAAACCAGGAGGGAGAGGGCTTGTTTCTCCTTTTTCGTCGGCGATCTTTTTTCTCATACGCTTTTCGCGGAGTCCATTATGAGCATGTTTTGTTATCAGTGCGAACAAACGGCGCGGGGGATTGGCTGCACGACGCGAGGGGTCTGTGGGAAGGACGAGACGACCGCCGCGCTGTTGGATCTTTTGGTGGCGATTACCAAGGAGATCTCCTCGGCGGCCGAGCAGGCGGCTTCGAATGGGGTTCATGACGAAAAGATCGACGACTTTGTCCTTCGGGCGTTGTTTGCCACGGTGACGAACGTCGATTTCGATCCCGAGCGGATCGCCGCGCTGATCCACGAGTCGGCCGATATTCGACGCCGAGCCCGGTGTCTGATCCAGATGGACCAGGCCGGCAAGGAGGCGCTTGGCTGCGAGGTCGACCTTTCCAGCGCCGAGGAGCCCTCGATCGAGACACTGGTCGAGGCCGGTCGCGCCCATTCGATCGAGCGTCGTCGGGATCGGTTGGGTGCAACGGCGGTGGGCTTACAGGAGTTGATTCTGTACGGGCTCAAGGGGGCCGCGTCGTATGCTCATCACGCGTTTCTTTTGGGCAAAAAAGACCCGAAACTTTTTGCCGATTTCCATCGAAGCCTGGCCTTCTTGGCGACCGAGTCGACCGAGGTGGCCCTGTTGCTGGACGAGGCGCTTCGGGTCGGGAAGATCAACTATCGGGCGATGGAGCTGCTGGACGAGGCCCATACCGAGACGTTTGGCAACCCGGAGCCGACGTCGGTGCGCATCACGCCGATCGAAGGCAAGGCGATCTTGGTTTCCGGACACGACCTGAAGGATCTTGAAACGCTTCTCGAGCAGACCGAGGGGCGGGATATCCACGTTTACACTCACGGCGAGATGTTGCCCGGGTTGGCCTATCCGGGGTTGAAAAAATATCCGCACCTGGCGGGCAACTACGGCGGCGCGTGGCAGGACCAGCGTCGGGAGTTCGACGAGTTCCCCGGTGCGATCCTGATGACGACCAACTGCATCCAAGAGCCGAAGGACTCATACCAGGACCGGATCTTCACGACCGGGCTGGTCGCCTGGCCGGGGGTGCGTCACATTGGTGAAGGAAAAGATTTCACGCCGGTGATCGAGGCGGCCCTGGCGGAGGAGGGGTTTGCCGCAGCGCTGCCGGAGCGCCGGATCATGATCGGGTTCGCCGCCGACGCGGTTCTTTCGGTGGCCGACAAGGTGGTCGAGGCGGTCCGCGCGGGGAAGATTCGCCATTTCTTTTTGATTGGCGGCTGCGACGGGGCGAAATCGGGACGGAATTACTTCACCGAGCTGGCTTTGCAAGTCCCCGATGATTGTGTCATTTTGACCCTTGCCTGTGGGAAATACCGCTTCAATAAAATGGAATTTGGCGAGATCGACGGGATTCCGCGGCTTTTGGACGTGGGGCAATGCAACGACGCCTATTCGGCCATTCGGATTGTTCAAGCGTTGGCAGAGGCTTTCCGGTGTGGGGTTAACGAACTGCCCCTCTCGTTGGTCTTAAGCTGGTTCGAGCAGAAAGCGGTCGCGATTCTTTTGACGTTGTTGTCCTTGGGGATTAAAGGGATGCGGGTCGGTCCGAGTCTGCCCGCTTTTTTCACCGAAGATCTGTTGGAGGTCCTGGCCGATCAATTCAATCTGACGCCGATTTCCGACCCCGAGCATGATATCCGGGCGATGTTGGGAAAGAAATGGGCGGCCAAGGTCCCTTACTGAGGTTCACCTAAGCAGGTGAATCGAGAGCTCCCAACGAGGAGCCCGGTTTTTCTGGAAAATATCTCGAACTTGCGGTTCACTGCTTTCGCGACGATCAATAATAACCGTTGCGCGAGGACCTTCTAAAGAGATTCGACCTACGAAGGCGTATTGGCCAGTTGTTTGAGCCGCCGGGCCATCCGGTCGAGTTTTCTGGTCGCCTGCCGGTTGACGCGGGCCAGGTGGCCGATCTGAAGCGTCAGTGAAAAGAGGATCAGAAACGTGCCCCAAAGGGTGATCGGAATGGCGGGGATCGAGCCGGTTTCGAACGCGATCAGTTCGAGGCGAAAATAGAAGGCCAAACCGATTCCGACCGCCGTTAGCCCGGCCAGCAGGGTTAGCCACGAGAGCCAGCCGACCATGCGATGGTTCGACGACTGCTCGGTGTCTGAAATTCGAGCCGTCGACGCTTCGGTTTTTTGAACCGCGTTTTTCGAGTGGGGCCCATCGACCCGGTAAGACCGATTGGTTGTGGGGGATTGCCCGTCGCCGAAACGGGTCGGGGCGTTGGTCTTGTCAGGGTCGAGCGTCAGCGGGATTCCCGGTCGTTCGAGTATCCGTCCGATATGCCGAAGTTGCTCGGCGATCTCCCACTGATCGAGCCCCATCGGCGAGCGGAGATACTCCCACGCGTGCGGATCGTACTCTTTCGAACCGCTCTCCTCGCGCAGCGGTCCATCGACGGCCGCTTCGGCTTCCGTTGGCGAGATCGGTTTCCCGCAGCGGAGGCAGTGCCGCCGTTCGTACTGGCTCGAGGCCATCTGAGGTACGTCTTGTCCGCAATGATAACACCACATCTTGTTCTCTTTATCGGCCGTTTCGCGGGGTAGACTGTAACGATTGTGCGGATTGCACCTAGGTCGATCGGCGGGATGGGCGATTTAGCGAAGATGGCAAAACGCTTTGGCGGCCGAGGGTGATTGCGGCCGCTTGGCTCTCACGTTATGCTTCGAGGCGGGGAAGGTTCGGCTGCGGGGGGGAGAGAGATGTTTAGAACCGGAACAGTGTGGGACCGAGTGGGACTGTGTGGACCGAGTGGGGCGGGAAAAGCAGGAGGGCCATAGGGATGGAAAAGCCGATCAAGATCTATAATTTTTTCGAATCGCTTCCGGCCGACGCGGAGGTGGAGCATTTCGAGACCCTGTTGCAAGGGGAGGGCGGGCCGTTTCGTCTGCAGCGGATCGTCTCGACCGGTCAGGCGACCGAGCCGGGCGTTTGGTACGACCAGCCGGACGAGGAATGGGTCCTGCTATTGACCGGCTCGGCCCAGCTGAAGTTTGAAGGCGAAGACCACGTCCGCCATCTCCGCCCGGGCGATTACGTCCAGATCCCCGCCCACACCCGCCACCGAGTAGAAGCCACCGACCAAGAAGTCCCCTCCATCTGGCTCGCCCTCCACTATGATGAACCGGGAGAGTAGGGGGGCGGGACAGAGATGGATAAAATACCTTTAGTGATGTTTAGTTGTTTCGTTCTAGTAAAAAACGCTCGATAAATTTTTCTTTTTTTTCTATCATCTCGACAATAAAGTCATTGAAATCTCTTCCTGTTAGGAAGGGGCTTATAACTAATCTCAATAAGGGATTCTCGGACTTCTTGTGGTCGTATAATGTTTTGAGTTGGGTTAGATTGTCCAAGATTTCTTGTTTTACAGGAGATTTATTTGTTGAGGTTTCAATTTTTTTTTGAATTAGCTCTTGCACTTGTTCGTGGTTTGCTTCGGTAGAGCTTGTATTTGTACGAACATAAATTCTATTACTATAGATGTCTTTTCCGTCAGCTCTGGCAAGTAAAGGGATTGATTCTGGATTATGAACTATCAAGAGTACTTGGAATTTCTTGCCTTTAATTCGCTCGTATTCCGATTCTTCGTATACAAAGTCTAGAATGCCAAAGCTTACATTAAAAGGTAAGAATTTATTTACGGATTCTTCGATTTTTGTTTTATCTTGCAATTCCTCCAATCCGTTAACTTCAAAGGACTTGTCATCACGTTCAGACACTCCAAAAACCATGCACCCGTTTCCGCTGTTAGAAAAGGCGAGGATGTGTCGTGCAAGCTTAGGAATTTCAGGCCATTTTTCTTTGAAATCCAAAAAGTTATATTCCCCTGTCCGGCATTTAAGGACCTCTCGCAGGCCTTCTCGAGTTGGTGCCTCAAAGAATCGACCGAATTCTTCTTTCCAGTCAAGCTTTGGAGTCTCAGCCATTTAAATTCCTCCTTGCTAATTAAAAGGGATTTTGAAAATCATTTACACAAAAGTTTAGCTTGCATAACCCGAGTGTAGCACGTTAGTAATTACTGTGCAACCAGGGGGATTCTCTTGTAGAAAGAGCGGATTTTTAGAGTGACCGCGCAGAGTGAGAAGAGAGGTGGGGCAGGGCAGGGGGCCTAGTGAAAACGCTCGTCTGATTTGCGTTTGGAGACGGTTTTTCTGGCTTGCTCGAGCCAGCCGGTTCGGACTTCGGTGGGGCTGTCGAACTCGGGGACGTATGGCTTGATGTCCAGCAACGGGGTGCCGTCCAGGATGTCCACGTTCTGAATGTGGAGAACGGTGTCTTCGATCCGGTCGAGCCGCACGACCGAAAGGCCGATCGGATTCGGGCGCTTGGGCGCGCGGGTCGCGAAAAGACCGCGCGGCTGGGTGTCCATGAACGGGACGACTTCCAGGGCGTAACCCTCGCTCTGGTGGAACTGGAACAGCAGGATCACGTGAGAGAAACCGTCAAGGTCCTTCAAGCCCGCCCGGAACGGTTCAAACAGCTCGACCGTCCCCTTCACCCCTGCGGCTCCGGCCGGTTGGATCGGCATCCCTTTGCGCTCGGTGAAAGGGGTGTGGATGATACCAATCGGATTCATTTCAATCGACATGTTTTCCTACCTCTTCCAACTTGAAATCTCGCGTCCCTCACCTGTATACCCTTCGGGAAAACAGGTGGTTTTCACATGAGCGGACGCGTCATTTTAAATTGGGACGCGTATCACACTCCCAAAAAAAGCGAAGGGCAGGGGGGTTTTTTGTTTTTCTGCGTGAAAAAATTATTTAGTCGCGCGCTCGGCGGCTTGCTCGCCGCCGTGGATGCAGTCGGGGATGCCGACGCCGTGGTAGGCGTTGCCGGCTAGCTCAAGGCCGTCGTATTTGGTGAGGCGGGCTTCGATCCGGGCGATCCGGTCCAGGTGGCCGACGTGGTACTGGGGCATCGTTCGCGGCCAGTGGGCCACGTGGGTGAAGCTGGGGTCGCCCTCGATTTTCAACAGCTTGCGGAGTTCACCGAGGACGATCGGCATCAGCGCGTCGTCTTCCATCTCGGCCATCTCCGGCGCCCGCGCGCCGCCGACAAATACCCGAAGCAGAATTTTTCCATCAGGGGCCCGGTGGACGTATTTGTGACTGCTGAAGCTGATCGCCAGGATCGGGCTACTCTCGATTTTCGGGACGACGGCGCCCATCCCTTCGATCGGCTGACCGACTTGCGACGCGTCAAAAGCGACCGAGACGATCGCCGTGCCGGAGTGCTCGATGCGGTCCAGCTCGTCGGCCAATTCCCGGTCGAGGCCGCGCAGCAGATCGGCGGTGATAAACGACGGCGTCGCCAGAATGACCCGGTCGACCGTCTCCGTTTTCCCCTCGGTCGTGCGAAGGGTCCACTTGGTCTTGTCGTCCGACGGCTTGATCGCTTGGACGGTTTGCCCCAGACGAATCGACCCGGCGGGCAAACGTTTTTCAATCGCGTCGACTATCGACGAAAGGCCTTGGCGCAACGTGACGAACATGCTGTAACGGGCGCCGCTTTGCGTCTCGGTTTTTTTCTTCGCCTTGCGACTGGCCGCCATTTGGGCCCGCATCGCCCGGACCAGGCTGCCGTGGTCACGCTCCATGTCGTGGAACCGCGAAAGGGTCGCCTTGACCGAGAGCCGCTCCATGTCGGCCGCGTAGACCGCGCTGACCAACGGCTCGACCAGTCGATCGAACGCCCCGCGTCCCAGTCGGCGTCGCACGAATTCGGCCATGCTCTCGTCATGGTCGTGACGGCGTGGCGGGAGGAAATATTCCAAGGCACAGCGGAGTTTCGCAAGCGGACTCAAAATGGGCGTCGTGGCCAGCGGGAGCATCCGGGTCGGGGCCATCATCAGAAAGCCGTCGGGCAACGTGCGGAGTTTGCCGCGACAGACGACGTAGGTCCGTCGGAAGGCCGGGTTCGTCT
The DNA here is from genome assembly GCA_963674475.2 of Thermoguttaceae bacterium. Taxonomy (GTDB): domain Bacteria; phylum Planctomycetota; class Planctomycetia; order Pirellulales; family Thermoguttaceae; genus CAXXFQ01. The sequence goes on from CAXXFQ010000019.1 coordinate 147,643, forward strand.
GGACCAGTTGATCCGAGAGCCCCAGCCGCTTGCACAGGTCCAACGCGTACGGGATGGTCGTGATGAAGTTGTCGGCACTGGTCTCGACCTGGAACCCGTCTTCATGGACCGTTTTCAACACGCCGCCGAGCCGGTCACTCTTTTCCAGGAGCAAGATCTCCACTTCCGGAGCGATTTCAGTCAATCGATGGGCGGCCGCCAGACCGGCGATCCCGCCCCCGACCACGGCGATACGTTGGGGCGTGTTGGAATGGGTCACGGTTTTGGGTATCAGGTTTGAGGTAGGTAGGGATAGAAGCTGGACCTAAAAAACGTCGGCCCGGTTAGACATTGGCCTTCACTTCGTCTCGGGTGTCTTCGCTTTCACGCTTGCGGAAGAACAGCCGGATCGGCACTTCGCCGAAATCGAGTTCGTCTCGGAAGAAATTCAATAAATATCGCTGGTACGGTCGCGTGAACGCCTTGGGCATGTTGCAAAACAACACGATGGTCGGCGGTTGCGTCGCGGCCTGGGTGGCGAAGTAAATCTTCGGTCGGCGATGGTACAAAAGCGGTGGCGGATTGTTCTGCATCGCCGCTTTGACCAGTTGGTTCAACTTCGACGTGGTGATGCGGGCTCGCGATTGCTTGAAAAGCATCTGGGCGTGGTTGATCAGCGTTTTGAGGTTCCGGCCCGTTTCGGCGGTGATGAACGCGATCGGCACGTATAGCAACGAGGGAAAGGTTTCGTGAAGGTATTCGGCCCAGTCCTCCGTGGCGACCTTGTCGGCCAAGAGGTCCCACTTGTTGACGACAAAGATACACGGCTTGTGCTCGGTCATGATCAGGTCGATCAGGCGCTTGTCGACTTTACTGATCTCATCGGCCGCGTCGAAAAGCAAGAGGACCACGTCGGCCCGGCGGATACTTCGCATGGCCCGGTGACCGCCGAAAAAGTCGACGTTCGACTTGACGCTCTTGCGCCGCCGTAGGCCCGGCGTGTCGATAGCGAAGAATGTCTGGCCGTCCATTTCGAACCGGACGTCAACGCTGTCGCGAGTTGTGCCGGGGACCTCGCTGACGATCATCCGATCGGTTTGGACCAGGCTGTTGACCAGCGTGCTTTTGCCCACGTTGCGGCGACCGACGATCGCCATTTTCATGGCCGGATGGACGTTTTTCTCTTCTTCCGATTCTTCGGGCAGGGTTTCGAGAATCATCTCGATCAATTCCCCCTTGCCGCGGTTTTGCATCGTGCTGACCGGCAGAATCCGATCGTAGCCGAACCGGTAAAACAGATTTGCTTGCTGGGTAAGTCCCTCATGGTCGGTCTTGTTGACCAAACAGAGGATCGGCGCGCTGGCGTGACGCAAGCGTCGGGAGACCTCTTCATCCAACGGGACGATGCCGTCCATCGCGTCGACCACGAACAGGATCAGGTCGGCGCCGTTGATCGCCGTTTGGATCTGGTCTTCGATATGGTCGGTCAGATTGTCGGAATCGAGGATGCCCATGCCGCCGGTGTCGACTATTTCGAGGTACCGGTCGTCAAGCTCGACAACATGAGTAACGCGGTCGCGCGTCACGCCGGCCATCGAGTCGACGATCGCCAGCCGTCGCCCGGCGAGCCAGTTGAAAATACTCGATTTGCCGACATTCGGTCGACCGACGATGACTACCTGGGGAACGCCCATGAAACGATTTCTTTTTTAGAAGGTTTTAATCTATCACTTTACGAAGAACAGGGAACCTTATATCTTATTCGAAAAAGGGCCTCGCGGATAGTCCCTCGGGGGGTGGAAACGGTCCCCGGAAACGTTCCCCGAAATCTTCCCCCTGGTTCCCCCACAGCGGGGAAGGTTTATACTGGAGCGTTCTTCAGGCCCATAAACGAGATGCATCAGAAATGTCGAACCAAAACCAAGCCAACGTTGACCCGATCGGCCGCGCGGTAAAGGCCCGTTTAGAAGATCTAAAGCGGGCCGGCGTAACGCATTTGAAAAAAGGAGTTTTCACCCCGATGAGCAAGCAACCTTCGAGGCAAGCGGCGCCCGAATCTTCGCCCAAGTCTTCTCAAACCGACCAGCTTAATCTGACGGTCGAGGCGGCCGGAGCCGAATTGGCCAAAATCCAGGCCCGTGTGGCCAAGTGTCGTCGTTGTGAGGAGCTGGCCGAGGCGCGAACGCAGACCGTTTTTGGGGACGGGAACCCGCGGGCCCGGCTGGTCTTTCTCGGCGAGGCGCCCGGGGCGGACGAGGACCGGCAGGGGGTGCCGTTTGTCGGGCGAGCCGGAAAGCTGTTGGACAAGATTCTCGAGGCCTGTACGCTTCGGCGCGAGGATATCTATATCCTAAACATTTTAAAATGCCGTCCGCCAGGGAACCGGAACCCGGCCCCGTCTGAGGCGTCGAATTGTCGGGAGTATTTGGACGCCCAACTGGCGGTGATTCAGCCGGAGTTCATTTGCTGTATGGGTGCGGTGGCGACGAAGAACCTTTTGGCGGTGGAAACGCCGATCGGCAAGATGCGTGGGGCGTTTCATTCGTATAACGGGATCCGCGTGCTTTGTACGTATCACCCGGCTTATTTGTTGCGCAACCCGGCGGCGAAGCGGGACACGTGGGAAGATATGAAGTTGTTGATGGGAGAGATGGGAATCAAGCTGTAAAAGAAAAGCAAAAAAACAAAGAAAAGTAGAAGAAAAAATCAGAGGGATTGCGCAGCAATCCCGGTCCAAAAAGTTTTTGAAGGGGTTTTAGGGGAAACAATTTTCAAAATGTTTCCCCTCATTAAAAAAAACAGGCGACGGCCCCGGCCGTCGCTCCTTATCTTTCTTATCTTCTTCTTTAAAACCGCCAAGAATTCTTCCCCACGCAACGAGCAAGGGTGAGACGAAATTTTTCCTCCGACACCGGGGCGGAAAATTGGCTCACGCAACGGGTAAACCACTTTTCGCCAGAAGTATCGCTTTGGTCTTTTCCGCCACATCGTTGAGGTCGGCTTCGTTCGGCCGGTTTCGAATATCTCCTAATCGGCCGCCAACCGAGAGCTCTTCCAGCTTGCCGTAAAATGCTCCGACAATATGCCAGGCGCCCATGACTTCGATCCCCAAATGGTCGAAAAACTGCCCCATCCATTGCGTCGACGGGTAGGCCTCGTTGATTCCCGTATGAGTTCCGCCGAAGGTGCAGTACGTGACGGCTTTTATGTTTGGTCGGCGTGGAGCGTTACGCGGTAAAGCACCAGAGGCCCGATAGTTGGTGCATGCTTTGTTGATGAGGTTGATGAGCGGTTTTCCGGGCAGCCAATGATAGACGCCCGATCCGAGGAAAATAAAATCGTAGTCCAAGAAATCCACGTCGATTTCTCCTTTTGCCGGTATGGTCACAACGGTGTGTCCCGACTCTTTGGCCGCTTTTTCGATAGTACTTGCTACCTTCGCGGTATTTCCTGTCGCGGAGAAATAGATATTCAAGATTTTCATGCTTTTTCCTTCCGAATTGCATGCCGTTGCAGCCGAAGGCTTTCGTTAAAGAGGGGCTGAGCGACATTGGTTTAGTATCTAAACTATTGGATAAAAAAATTATCTTTTTCAATCAAGAGGCCGATTGGGTTTAAGTTTCGCTTGGCGTCTCATCTATCATTCTGGTGATACATTCTTCCATTTGATTCAAGCCCTTTTCGAAAACAGCCAATTCCTTCAGGGAGAGACTTTTATTTTCCTTTGCATAGGCTTTGAAAAAATCCTGATGGAATTGTTCGTGTCCACGAAACGCTTTTTCTCCTTCTGCCGTCAGCTTGATGCTCACATTCCTTCGATCCGCCCCATCCTGGGACTTGCGAATCAGGTTCATCTCGGAAAGTTTGGATATTTTTTGGGAAATGGCCCCTTTGGTCACGCCCAGACGTTGCGATAGGTCGGTAACGCTCGTGCAACCGGCTTCTCCAATGGCTTCGATAATGTGAATTTCCACACAATGCAGCATATGCCTACAGCCGAAACGGCGAGGTTTCGCTTCAAGTTGCGAAAACTTGTCAACCACGCGACTAAACCGGTGGATGATATCTCGAAATTTATCTTTTGCTTTGGTCATATAAGAAAGTTTAGCAGCTAAACTAATTGTCGTCAAGGGGAATTTTTTTGTGGTGTGGTATTTGAGCCGTTTAAGGCTATTGGAAGGTGTGACGGCTGCGCCGTCACCGGTTTTTATTGAATTAGGGGAAACATTTTGAAAATGGTTTCCCCTAAGACCCCTTCAAAAACTTTTTGGACCGGGATTGCTGCGCAATCCCTCTTTTCTTTGTTCTTTACTTTGTTCTTTACTGCTTCTTTTTGTAATAGGCCTTTATTGCCTCTTTGACTTTTTTCGGCTCGTCAGTCGCAAACGACTCCACTCCGTCGTCCATCAAACGATGAAAAACCCGCGGATCGGTTTCTTTCCAGGGCAAAACCTGAAACGTGATCCCCCGAGACCGAAGCTTTTTCCCGACCGCGTGAAGGAACGCGGGCGACGGCTGATAGGGCGGGTTGTTGCTGAGATCGATTTGGTTGATGTGGATCTGCAGCGAGGTGATCGCTTGAAAATCGTTTTGCTCAAGCGCTGCGATCCGACGGCGAAGTTTTTCTTCGGAACCGCCCATCCAGAGCAACGTCATCGACTCGGGGACACGCGTTTTCCATTGGACGAGGAGGTCCGGTTTGCTTGAGGTGAAGATCACCTGACGGGCCAGGCCGTAACGGTCGACCAGCTCGGCCAGGCGATCGAGCGAGACGGTTTTGATGTCCAGGTAGAGCCAACGGTCGGGCTGGTCTTGCATTTCGGCGAAAACGGTTTCTAAACGGGGGATTCGCTGGCCGGCGAATTTTTTGTCACGATACGCGCCGACATCGAGCTGCCGGAGTTGGTCGTAGGTCAGCTGCTCGACCTTTTTGCTTTTGAGTGACTCAGGCGCGCCGGGAGCGAGCCGCTTGAAATGGTTGTCGTGGAAAGCGACCAGGACGCCGTCTTGACTGAGTCGAATATCCGCTTCGGGAACGATGCCCAGTGCCCACGCCCAACGGAAGGTTTCGAGCGTGTTTTCCGGCAAGTGGGCCCCGCCGCCTCGGTGTGCCTGGATGACGAACTTTTCAAGCGGGACCCGATCGCGGACGTTTGGGATGGTTTCAGCGGCCGGGAGCGGGCCGATCAGTGTGGACAGGACAACGAAGCAAAGCGGGAGGGATCGTTTCATCGTAGGTAGCTCTCACTCCAAGAGGTCGAGAAAGGAGGGGAATCAGTTTCAACGCTTTCTCTATCGTAAGCGAAGATTCGTGCCGGTCAAGTTCGACAAAAAGCGGTTTTACAACTTAAAACGGTTCCATTTTTATACGGCATCTTGTGGTCATCCGAAGGATCAACCACGAGATATGGAACGCCATGAAGCTAGGAAGCCATTTCTATTAAAGCGTTTTGAAACGTGAGGGCGAGGTGTTTGGTGGAAGAAAAAAACGAAGCGGTTCAGTCGGCCTCGGAAGAATTCGGTCCGAAGAAAGCCCCGGTTATGCCGACCGTGACGGGTTTTCCAAAGAGATTGGCCCGATTTGGCTTGATTTCCTGCCGAGCCGAGATTTTGGCTTTTGGCCCCCCTTCGATTTGAATGCTACACTTCGTTAGGGTAATGAATGGAACTCTGTAATGAAGGAAGTTCCTTTCGGAAGGGGCGTTCGGAACGTTTTTGATTTTTCGACTCTTACTAACCCTCAACGTGGCAGACTGACAGCTAAGGTGGTGCAACATGATGACTTGTCAAGATCTGGCTGCGCGAATCGAACAGTGTCAACCGGAGGCGGACCCCCGTGAGGTGGCCCGGCTTTGTCTCTTGATGACCGGGACGGTCGATCCCTTGGACCAACTGGAACAAAAGGCCGTCTTTGACGAGGCTTGGCGACGAAGCGGTCTGATGCTTGAGTCGATTACCGATCAGTATACGGCCGTTACTGAAGAGCTCGAAAAGTTGGCCGAGTCGGATTCCGAGTCGTTCGACATGGAGCAGGTCTGGGTTTTGCTCCGCGCGATCAAGGTGCAGAGTCAAATTCTCGAAGTGTACGCCGGTTATCCCGCACTGGATGTTTGACCGTTCGGTTCGAGACGAAAACGTTTCAAACTGGTTCATCCTCGACGATTCGAGCCGGGCCGCTATGGAAGATCTGTATCCCTTCGAGCGTTTCGACCATCAGCGCCCCGTCTTCGGCGATCCCCGCGTAACGGCCTTGCCGGGCCGAGGTGCCGTGGCCGATTTCTAAAAGACGGCCCTTCTGAAGATTGGCCCGATCGGCCGCTTCGACGATTGTCGCGGGCCGTTCTTTCAAGGTTTCAAGCCCCCGTTTCAGCGACTTTAATAGTCGAATGATCAGTTCCGTATGGTTTACGGGCGAGCCGGTCACGTCGGCCAGGGTGACAAGGGCCTCTTGAAGTTCCGCCGGGGCCAGTTCTTTGCGGCAATTGGTGTTGATTCCGATGCCGACGATGCTTCGACCGTCGGCGGTCGATTCGATGAGGATTCCGGCCAATTTGCAGCGATCAAGGAAAATATCGTTGGGCCAGTGGAGGCCGAGGACGTTTTTTTCGGTTTCTTTTAAAAGCGGGCGGACGCAGTCGAGTACCGAGAGCCCCGTGACCAGTGCCAAGAGGGGGCCACGTCGCGGGTCGGAAGGCAGATGGTCGGGTGCGAGGACCAGGCTCATGGCCAGACTTCCGGGGCCGGTCCACCAACGGGCGCCGCGTTGGCCCCGTCCGGCGGTTTGACTTCCGGCGACCACCAGATGCGGGCATGCCTCAACGGCCAACGCTCGCGCGGTGGTGTTGGTCGAGTTGACCGTGTCAAAAAAATCCAGACCCCCGACAAACGTTTCGTCGAGGATCCGGTTCGTATCGAGATTGGCGTTCACGTTTTTTTAGGAAGAAGGGTTACTTCTTCTGGTCCTCCCCGAAATGCTTTTGGATCGCGTCGGCAAACGCCTTGTGGATGTGCGCCGGGGCGGCATGGGGCATCTTTGGTTCGTTGAGCACCTGTTTCGGGCCACGGATCGCGTTGTAGGCGGAGTAGTTGGTCGTTGGCGGGCAGGTGGTGTCGATGAAACCGACGCTCATGATCGCTCCGCAGTTGATCCGGCTGGCGAAGTTGACCGCGTCGACGTAGCGTGACGCCTCGAGGACGGCCGGTTCGGGCTGTCCAGCTCCGTTCTGAGGAACCAGTTTCGGCCAACCGTTGATCCGATTGATCGCCCGCCCGGTGTGGTCGCACATGGCCGGGACACCCGAGGCGATGAACGTGACACGCGGGTCCAAGCCGCCGGCGACCAGCGCTTGACCGCCCCCCTGACTGTGACCGACGACGGCGACCTGCTTGCCGTTGAACTCCGGTTGCGAGGCCAAAAAGTCGATCGCCCGGACCAGTCGAAGGTACATGCCGCGGAAGTAGGACGTTTCGCGGCTCTCTCGTCCGGCGTAACGGTAATCTTTCAGTTTGCCCGCACTGAGGTCACGATAAAACGAGGCCGGCTTGCCGTTTTCGCTCCCGTGGGCGTTGATGTCCATTGACAACGCGCCCCACGAAGCGCCCTTGACGGCGTTGCCCAAGCTGGAGCTTCGCACCCCGGCGCCGTGGACCCAAAGGACGATCGGCAGGCTGCCCGGCTTGGCACCCTTGGGGCGGGCGAAGTAACCGGAGACCGGGACGCCGTCGACGCAGGTGACCTTGACGTCGAACGCCTCGATGTTCGGGTTGGACGACTTGGCCGGGATCATCTCGACCTGCATCGGGATCTGGGCCAGTTGGGCTTTTTGGTCGGCCCAGAAGGCGTCGAAGTCGTCGGGGACCGGGAGGCTCGGTTGGATCTTCTCAACCGAAATTCCGGCCGCCCCGAAAACGCGGCATTCTTTTGCGTCGGGCGTCGGGCGATAGTAAAGTCGGCATTGCAAGAAACCGGGTTGGTCCATGGTGGCCGTCACGGCTTCGGGCATCGAGGTGACGAGGCCTGATTTCTTTTCGATCACGTTGAGCCCATCGGTGCTGATCGCGTAGCGGAACGTCCCTTCGGTGACCGGCTTGCCGTCGCAGGTGATTTTCAGTTGGAAACAGACCGTCTCGCCCGTTTCATAAAGGGCGTCTTTGCGATCGGTGTCGATCGAAAGGGCCGGTTTTCCCGCCGCCAGGGCTTCGGTGGTCCAAGAGAAGACGGCCAGCGAAAGAAGCAGCAGCAACGTCAAAGGTCGCGCGGAGGGGGAGAGGAATCTTTTCATGGTGTGAACTCCTTTTTATTGTCGGCGGGAATACTGTATGAAAGCGGAAAACGGCTATTGTCGGCGGGAATATTGCAGGAAACGGCAAATGACGGTTTTCCCTTTGCACGGCGGGTGGGTCGACTTCGATTCCCACCGCCGTAACGGCAACTGAAAGAAACGGCCGTAGGCCATTTTAGTAGGCTATTTTAACTGGGCAGAATCACATCGGTCAACCAGTACCGACGAAGCGATTGGACCACGGCGATGAACTGCTCGAAATCGACCGGCTTGACCATGTAATCTTCGACGTGGAGCCCTTCTTCTTGGAGCACTTCACGATGGGTTGCCGACGCGGTCAGGACGACCACCGGCACGCGGTCCAGTTCCGGGTCGTGACGGATCTCGGCAAGGATCTCTCGCCCGCTGAGTTTCGGCAGGTGCATATCCAAGAGGATTAAGTCGGGTTTGGGCGCACGGGCATATCTTCCCTTTAGGAGGAGGAAATCCAACGCTTCTTCCCCGTCTCGGACCAAACTGACCCGGCAACAAACGTCGTTTTGGCTCAACGCTTCCATCGTCAAGCCGGCGTCCTCCAGATCGTCTTCGATCAGCAGGATTTCCATGGGACGTCCCACGGTGTCGTTAGTCATGGTTTTCGGCGCTCCTGGGGATCACGTAACTTTTCTTTTTTGGAGGACGAACAAGGGCGATCCCTTCAAAGTCGCTTGCCATGTCAGGGAAATTTTCCCTTTCAGGTAAGCTGGATAGGAATCGGCCCATATCACCCCACTTTATAACCCTGATTATAATTCGCCTCGTGGGCAAAAGGGAAGCACTTCCTTGTCAAAACCCCAAGCAACTAGACGAAAAGGTAACGGTTGTTCCGACCTGGATACCTCAGAAGGTGGGCTTGGTCGGTCGGGTAGGGCCGATGAGGAAGACTTGCTCGATCAGGCGAAAGCGGTCGATATCACCTCAAGTGGGGCTCGACCTTGGTGGAAAGAAAGTCTATTTTATATGCAAATGGGCCGAGATAATTTCTGGACAAAATCCGGTCGGCTTTTCTATTTCCCGTAAAGGAGGGTAGACGTGTGATGCAACGGACGATTAACGACTGTACCGTCGAGCTGCATCTGGGCGATATCACTGAGCAACAGGTCGACGCGATTGTCAACGCGGCCAATCGGCATCTGGCCGGGGGAGGCGGTGTCGATGGGGCGATCCACCGCGCCGCCGGACCGGCGATTATGGCCGAGACCAACCAGAAACATCCACACGGGTGCCCGACCGGGTCCGCGGTGATCAGCGGTGCCGGGAACCTTCCGGCGAAATACGTTATCCATGCCGTCGGGCCGATCTACCGCGGTGGCAAGCAGGGCGAGGCGAAGCTGCTGGCCGGGGCGTACCGACGTTGTCTCGAACTGGCCGTCGAACACGATTGCCAGAGTATCGCCTTTCCGGCCCTCAGCTCCGGGGCCTATCGTTATCCGCTTGATCAGGCGGCCGACATTGCGTTGTCGACCACGTTTGATTTTCTCGCCAAACACGGGAAACCGCGGCTGGTTCGCTTTGTGCTTTTCAATGATGCGGTATACGGCGCTTTTGAACGGTGTTGTTGTAAAAAAAGTTAAACAAAGAAAAAACAAGAAAACAAAGAAAAAAGAAAGAGGGATTGCGAAGCAATCCCGGTCCAAAAAGTTTTTGAGGGGAGAGTTTGAGAGGGGACAATTTTCAAAATGTCCCCTCTCATTAAGAAAAAACAGACGACGGCGCAGCCGTTGTTCCTTTTTTTAAACCCCCGGCAGCTGGGAGCCATGAGCGGAGAGGAGAGTGTAAATGAGCAGCCAATTGAAAAGAGAAGGATCAAAAAAAGGGGGGTGTCTCGGTAAAGGTTGCCTCATTTTTTTTCTGTTTTTTGTTGGATGTACGAGTTACTGTTTTATTGATATAGCTCGTGGACCCCGCATTTTTGAACACCTCTCATATGAAGAGTGCGACCGTGGTTATTATTGCTCGGTTCCTGAAGGTGCCTCAGATATATGTTATCGCGTTCCCGTATGTTTAAGTGTTATAGCAATTGCCTATGAATTTAGTATCGACGAAGAGACCTTCGTTGATTGGGCCACAAGAATGAAGTGGGATTTGCGGGAAATAGCTCAAGAAACATTATCTATAGACCGATATAATGGTGAATGGACGGAGATATGTAATGGCCTGGTTAGTGAGAGGACTTTCAGTAGTAATGGTAGTGGGGAAACGGTTGCATTTGATCGGGATCAAGGGAGGGCTTACCGTATCGTTACCAATCGTTAGTAAAGGTTCGCATCCTTTTTCGTTTTTCGCCGAGAAGCTATAATGGGAATGACCCAGCCCGGTTGGACGATCCTTGCGTTTGATCCGGCGATTGAAAAAAATTCCCTTCATTCCTCCCCTATAAAGAAATTCCGATGCAGCATGCTCCTTATACGGCGGCCGATTTTACCCGTCATCCGTTGATGTTCTACTACGAGGTCACGCTGGCCTGCGATTTGGTCTGTAAACATTGCCGCGCGTCGGCCCAGGAGGAGCCCGATCCGGGGGAGCTTTCGACCGGCGATGCCCGTCGGTTGATCGAACAGATCGCCTCGTTCGAGCGGAAGCCGCATTTGGTTCTCACCGGCGGCGATCCGTTGAAACGGCCCGATTTGACCGAGTTGATCTCGACGGCCGTTTCGAGCGGTTTGCAGGTCGCCTTGACCCCGTCGGCCACGCCGCTGGCGACGTATGAGGCGTTCGAGAGGGTGCGCGACGCGGGGGTCGGCCATCTGGGGATCTCTTTGGACGGGGTTGACGCGGCGACGCATGATGCGTTTCGGGGTTTTGATGGGAGTTTCGAGCGGACGATGGAGATGCTCGACAACGCCCGGAAGCTCGAACTGCCGGTCCAGCTCAATACGACGTTGACCCGGCGCAACTTCGACCAGCTTGACGGGATCGCCGAGCTGTTGGCCGAGCGGTCGATCGCCATGTGGTCGGTCTTCTTTCTGGTTCCGGTTGGTCGGGGCGTGGAAGAAGAGCGGATTCGGCCCGAAGAGTACGAAATCGCCTTCGAGCGGCTTTGGCACCACTCGCGGACGAAACCGTTTGGCGTCAAAACGACCGAAGCGCCCCATTACCGGCGTTACGTTCTTGAAGCGGGCGGCCATCCGCTTTCCGGCCCGGCCGCGCGCCCCGGCGATCCGTCGGCCTACCAGGGCCACCGGGCCCCGCTGGGGGTGACCGACGGCAAAGGGGTCATGTTCGTCAATCACAAAGGGGAAATTTTTCCGGCCGGTTTCTTGCCGTTGTGTTGCGGCCGATTTCCGGAAGACTCGGTCGTCGACATCTATCAAAACCACCCGACCTTCCGGTCGTTGCAGGATCCCGAGCAGTTGAAAGGGAACTGCGGCCGGTGCGAATATCGCTACGTCTGCGGAGGAAGCCGCGCGCGGGCCTATACGGTCTTCGGTGACCCGCTGGCGACCGAGCCGGACTGCGTCTATCAACCGACCGACCGGCCGGTGATTCGCTGAGCGTCGGACGCGCCTTTGCCGCCGATTTTTCTTTGCCGGAACTCTCGAAAAAAAACGTCACTCCCACACTTCGACGCAACCTATATTTAGACGAGCGACTGGGTGCTTTTCTTGCCGCGCGTCGAGAAAATCTTGGTCGAAGTCGAAAACGTTTTTTGATTCAGGACCGTTTCGGGAGAAGATGGCGTTATGACCATGACGGCGAAAACGATTATTACGAATGATCAGGCCAAGGATGCCTCGATCGAAACGCTTTTTGATATGCTGGATATGGGGCCTGACGCGGCGAAAGCGGTGGCCGAAGACCGGTATCAGGGCCTTTCCTCGGAAGAGGCCAGCCGACGGTTGGAACTCTACGGTGAAAACGCCCTGGAAGAAAAGAAACACAACGTTTGGGCCAAGATCGCGTCGGGCTTCTGGGGGCCGATCCCCTGGATGATCGAGGTGGCGGCCATCCTGTCGCTGGTCATCGGTCATTATCCCGATTTTATCTTCATTACGTTTTTATTGATCTTTAACGCGGGAATCGACTACTGGAACGACCACAAAGCGACCAATGCGCTGGACGCGTTGAAAAACCAGTTAGCCCTGATGTGTCGGGTCTTGCGCGACGGGAGCTGGCGCGAAATCGAAGCGCGGCGGCTGGTGCCCGGTGACTTGGTCCGACTTCGACTGGGCGACATTATTCCGGCCGACGTGAAACTGGTTGAAGGGAAATACCTGTCGGTCGACCAGGCGGCCCTGACCGGTGAATCGTTGCCAGTCTCGAAAGGCCAAAGCGATACGGCCTTCTCCGGATCGGTGGTCAAGCAGGGCGAGATGGACGGCCTGGTCACCTCGACCGGGGTGAATACGTTTTTCGGCCGGACCGCCAAACTGGTTGCCAGCGCGGGGAATATCTCGCACTTCCAAAAAACGGTCATGAAGATCGGCAACTTTTTGATCGTCATGGCGATCGGCCTGAGTATTGTTTTGACGTCGGTCCAATTGGTCCGGGGCGACAGTTTTCTCGATCTTTTGCAGTTCATTCTCGTGTTGGTCATCGCCTCGATTCCGGTGGCGCTGCCGGCCGTCTTCTCGGTGACAATGGCTCTCGGGACGTTGGCACTGTCGAAAGAGAAGGCGATCGTCTCGACCCTTCAGTCGGTTGAAGAACTGGCCGGGGTCGACGTGCTTTGCTCCGACAAGACGGGGACCCTCACGAAAAACCAACTGACTTTGAGCGACCCGGTCCTTTTCGAAGCGGCCGACAACCACGAATGTTATCTGGCCGCGGCGTTGGCGTCGAAGGCGGAAGACAAGGACTCGATCGACCTGGCCGTGATCGAAGCGCTCGGCGATCCGTCGGAGATGGCCCAATACCATCAAGAGGAGTTCGTCCCGTTCGACCCGATTACCAAACGGACCGAAGCGACCGTCTTGTGGCCGGGGGGGCAAAAAGTTCGTTACACGAAAGGGGCGCCGCAAGTCATCCTCGAGATGAGCGACCTCGACGCGGCCGGCAAGAAGCGGGGTTCCGAGGTGGTCGATCAGATGGCCTCGAAGGGATATCGGAGCCTCGGGGTGGCCGAGTCGACCGACGACGGACATAGCTGGCGATTTCTGGGAATCTTGCCGATGTTCGATCCGCCGCGCGACGATTCGGCCGAAACGATCCAACAGGCCAAGGCGTACGGACTGGACGTCAAAATGGTCACCGGCGACAACGTGGCGATTGGGGCGGAAATCTCCGGTCGACTCGGACTGGGAACCCATCTTTTGCCGGCCGACGAGGTGTTTGATTCGAAAACCGACCCGGAACATCTCGACGGGGACCTGGCCGCTCGGATTGAAAAGGCCGACGGTTTTGCCCAGGTCTTTCCGGAACACAAATACGCGATTGTCAAATCGTTGCAGGAGCGTGGCCATTATGTGGCGATGACCGGCGACGGGGTCAACGACGCGCCGGCGCTGAAGCAGGCCGACGTCGGGATCGCCGTCCAAGGGGCCACCGACGCGGCCCGCGCGGCAGCCGATCTGATTCTGACCGCGCCGGGGCTTTCGGCCGTGGTTCACGCGATCGAGATGTCACGCGAGATTTTCCAGCGGATGGTCGCGTATGCCGTTTATCGTATCGCGATGACGTTCGACATCATGCTGTTTGTCGTCTTGGCCACGTTGTTTTTCGACTTCCGGCCCCTCTCGGCGATCATGATCGTCGTGTTGGCCCTGTTGGACGATATTCCGGTGATGACGATCGCCTACGACCGGATGACGATCAGTCAGAACCCGTCGAAATTCCGTGTGAAAGAGATGATCGCGATGGCCGGGATTCTCGGCGTGCTGTCGGTTGTCGAGACGTTCGGCCTATTGGCCCTTGGGATGGGGATCATGGACAACGCCGGTTGGCAGACGTGGTTACAAAGCTATCTGGGCGTGAAGATGGATTTGACCCATATCCAGTCGATGATGTTCCTCCAACTGGTCGCGGGCGGCCATTTTCTGTTGTTCGTGACTCGGTCGCGTAATTCGTTATACAGCCGCCCCTTCCCGGCATGGCAGTTGTTCTGGGCGATTGTCGGGACGCAGGCGTTGAGCGTGATGATGTGTGGTTTCGGTTGGTTGGTGCCGAAGTTGCCGTGGGCGCTGATCGCGGTCGTGTACATCTATAACGCGATGTGGATGTTCCTGTTGGATTTCGTCAAGGTCGGCGCGATCGAATGGTACGAAGGCCGCCCGAAGATGCGCCACCACAAACGGTATGTCGATCTGACGACCCAGTCGTTGCAGGCCCATCCGACGACACGCTAGTTGGTCGGTTAGAAGGGTTTTGGTGGGACACTCCACCGTCAAAAAAACAAACGGGGACGTTTTTCCAACCGAGAAGCGTTCCCGTTTTTTCGTTTCTTGATGCGAAATTGAGAAAGGTCTTTGTTCCGAAATTATCGGGACAAAAAGAACGCCGCATTTTAATTTCTCAAGAGAGAATAAAAAATTTCAACGGTTATCCAAAAAAAGAATTTCGTTTGACCGTCCATTGGACCAACAGAGAGCGGCCTTTCTCTTCAACACCTACCAGCGACCAACGGGAGCGGGTTTAATCAGAGGTGCGGAAGCACCGGTCAGGCCGCGGCCCCTGGCCGCCGGCCAACGGGAGCGGGTTCAGCGCTCCGGAGCAGTAGCTCCAAGAAAAAGTGGGCGACGCAAGATGGTGAGAACCCGTTGCATCAAGTGGGTGGCCTGGCTCTCGGTGTTGTGTGATTCGCAGCCGATCGAGATCGGTCTACGACTATACACGCTTCCGAGTTCTTAAAAAGCAGGCACCCAACGGGCTATGTATCGGCTCTGCACGTTAGTTGCGTCGACCCCACGAATCTTTCTTGGCGTTTCCACGCCATTGATTAAACCCGCTCCCGTTGGTCGGCGGCCAGGGGCCGCGGCCGGATCGGCGTTTCCACGCCGCTGATTAAAACCGCTTCCGATGGTCGCAAGTGGGTGTTGAAGAGAAGGCCCGTTTTCCGGTGGTCCAGTGGAAAATGTCTTACTGGTCCGGAGGAAAAATCCTTGCTTTAGGACTTTCCCCTCACCCACTTCTCATGATACTCGTTTGGCCTCGCTTTGGCAAGGAAATCCATAGGCCGCCAGAGGAAAAACCCTTACTTTTTTTCGGCCGGTGGGGGTTGGTTTGGGCGGCGTGGAGGGATTGCCCAAAGAAGGAGTAACGTCGCCAGCCCAAAGAGGCAGTAGGCCAGGGTGAGGGTCGACTCGGGCAGGTCGACGAAAACCACGCGGTGGGCCCAATATCCGACGAACGTTCCCTGGTGGGCGGCTTCCCCGGCAAGGGTGCGAAACTGTTTTTCCCAGTTGGTCAACGGGCAGGTCACGCCGAGGATCGCTTCGAGGGCGACGATTCCGATGGCGGCCAGATGGAGCGAGCGAAACCAGAAGTTACGAACCCAACTTGAGCGTCGCCACGCGCCGACGAGGATGGCGAGGAGTCCGAGGACGACGAAGAGCAGGTAACCCAAATGGGTCACGACGATCGTGTCGGCCAGAAAGCGATACATTGAGATAATGGCTCCAAAGGGTAAGGAGTAAGAAGAAAGGGAATGACGGGGAGAAGTAGCTCAAACCTCGGCACTTTTCCTCTTACTTTTCATTATGCTTTGAAGCGGCATCCGGACCAAAGGATAAATAGGTCGCAGGGTGCAGCGCCTCTATAGAGGGGTGTGTTATAAAGGCTTTTATGGCATAAGGGTTAGGTGGGTCGTTTTGTTTGGTGGGGGGTAGGTGTGGAATCCATGGAAAAACGTTGTGGTGGGGGGAGAGAGTAACCGATATCATGGGGAAAATCGTTAGGGT
Source organism: Thermoguttaceae bacterium (assembly GCA_963674475.2). Lineage (GTDB taxonomy): Bacteria > Planctomycetota > Planctomycetia > Pirellulales > Thermoguttaceae > CAXXFQ01. The sequence goes on from CAXXFQ010000019.1 coordinate 163,778, forward strand.
CATTTTTTGGCTCGAAATACCCCTGTGGGGGTGGTTTTTCTTGCTGTCAGGTCGAAGTGAAGCGATTTTTCGGCGAGACCGTCGTGAAGTTGCACTCGGTACGGTTGACAGGGTAGAAAAACCCATTTACCATAAGGGATTCGTATAGTAGGCGTAAGATTGGGGGGTGTCTCCCGGTCGGCCGGTCCGCTCGACCCGTTTGATGCACGTCCTGCAGAGAGAATGCACGTTCGCACGCATGGAAATAGCAATGTTTTCCCGAAGGGTAAACACTTGGGCGAAGCGCAGTTTCAAGCGAGGAATTGTTATGAAAACGGATTTTCGAAAAACGGTTGCCGGCTTAAGCCTCGAAATCGCATTAAAAACTGTTACTTTGGTCGAGATTTGATATGGCCGTTCCTAAAAGAAAACACTCGAATCACCGAACCGGAATCCGTCGCGCGCACGACGCCCTGAAGGCGCGTCAGGTTTCGTATTGCCCGAAATGCAGTACGCCCAAGCCGGATCACGTCGTTTGCCCGAAGTGTGGCTACTACATGGGTCGCACGGTTGTCGAAGTCGAAGAATAAAATTTTTTCAGGTGCCTCCTGTTTCCTGGTGGAGCAGGCGAGGGATAGCGATCTCGGCAATGGTTGAAGCGTAAAGATAGATTTTTGCGTATTTCGACTTGGGGGACGATATTCCGACGGGTTTTAGCGAGGGAAAACACTTCCCTCCCCCCTGAGAGAAGAATCGGTTTTTCGATTTTTGGAAAGCGTGGCTGGTATGCGCCGTTGGAGGTTTGCTGTTTTTCATCGGCGAACCGACGGCGTGTAAGGAATCTGTATATAGAAGGATTCTCTTAGAGCGGTTTTCAGTCAATGGTAGCGTCACACGCACTACTCGTGGGAAGAGTTCCCATGGTTGCTGTAAGTCGAGGGCTGGAAGGGATTACCAGTTTCCCCCCACCTTCCTCCTTAGCTGCAAGGAAACCGCTACACTAAGTGAAATTCGCTATGGAAGCGAGAAACTATGAGCAAGGTTGCCTTTTTGTTTCCCGGTCAAGGAGCCCAGGTCGTCGGAATGGGCCAACGTCTGGCGGAATCATACCCTTCGGTTCGCGAGCTTTACGATCGAGCGGGCGAAGTGCTCGGCTACGATTTGGCCGAACTTTGTTTTCAAGGTCCGTCGGAAAAGCTCGATTCGACCGTCTGTAGCCAACCGGCCTTGTTCGTGACCAGTTTGGCCGCGCTGGAGGCGCTTCGCCAAGAGACACCCGAGGTAGTCCTTTCGTGTGAGGTGGCTGCCGGTTTGAGTCTCGGCGAGTACACGGCGATGGTCTTCGCGGGCGTCATGGAGTTCGAAGACGGGCTGACGCTCGTTCAGCGACGGGGTGCCGCGATGCAAGAGGCGGCCGATGCGACGCCCAGCGGGATGGTCAGTATCCTCGGTCTGGAAAAGGCCCAAGTCGAAGCGCTTTGCGACAAGGCTCGCGAGGGGGAAACGCTCGAGATTGCCAATCTGCTTTGCCCTGGAAATATCGTGATTTCGGGGAACAACGATGCTTGTGAACGGGCCGCCGAACTGGCGCCGACGATGGGCGCGATGAAGGCGATTCCCCTGGCGGTTGCCGGGGCGTTTCACACCGAGATCATGCGGCCGGCCGACGAGCGTTTGGCCGAAGCACTGGCGGACGTCTCGATGCAAAAGCCCAAGATTCCAGTCATTTCGAATGTCGATGCTCAAACGCACGACGACCCCGAAGAGATTCGTTCGATCTTGATCAAACAGATTCTCCAGCCGGTTCGATGGGAAGATTCGATGCGGTTGCTTTTGGATGAAGGGGTCGACCAGTTTTACGAGGTCGGGCCGGGCCGGGTTTTGCGAGGCCTGCTGCGACGAATCAACCGGAAGATCGCTTGTCAGAACGTCGACGTTTAGTCGTCTCCCCTTTCTTTTCGAATAGTCGTTCACGGAAGAGGGCTTTTCCCCGTGTTTTTTTCGAGGGAGCGTTCCGGCATGAGGGGATGACAAAAAAACGCGAAACGTATTTTTGTATTTGTCAGGCTCAAGAGAACTAAGGAAGAAAGTAAATGACCGACCAGAATCGAAGTCGGATTTCCGCCGATCTCAGCGGAAGAGTCGCTTTGGTGACCGGAGCCGCGCGAGGCTTGGGCCGTTTTATCTCCGAAACGTTGGCCGCGGGCGGAGCGAAGGTCGCTTGTGTCGACGTGAACGCCGAACAACTGGCCGAGGCGGTCGAGGCGATTCGCTCGGCAGGCGGTCAGGCTGACGCCTATACGGCCGACGTGACCGATAGCGAACAGGTCAATGCCGTGGTAAAGAGCGTTGCCAAGGAAAACGGCGGCCTGGATATTCTCGTCAACAACGCGGGAATCACCCGAGACGGCCTGTTCATGCGAATGAAGGATGACCAGTTCGACAGCGTCATCAGCATCAACTTGCGTGGAACCTTCCTGTTCTGTCGCGCGGCGGCCAAGCCGCTGATGAAATCGAAATGTGGCCGGATTATCAACATCGCCAGTGTTTCGGGGATGATGGGCAATGCGGGGCAAGCGAACTACTCCGCGTCGAAGGCCGGTGTGATCGGGATGACCCGAACGATTTCCAAAGAGCTGGCCGGTCGAGGGATCACAGTCAACGCGATCGCCCCCGGTTTCATCAAGACTGAGATGACCGCCAAGCTGGGCGAAGAGATCCTTGAAGCGGTCAAGGACCAAGTCCCGCTCGGAAGTCTGGGGCAACCTCAGGACATTGCCGACGCGGCGCTGTTTTTGGCCAGTGACGCGGCCCAATATATCACGGGACACGTCTTGGTTGTCGACGGTGGAATGACCGTTTAGGGAGAAAAAATATTTCGGAAAGGGTTGGTGGTGCTAGATTGCCTAAAGTGACGAATTTCACCCATTTGGGCTTTTTATACTAGTTCTACAGAAGGGTTTACTCCCTCTCTCTTTCCTAAAAAGGCCATTCTTTGCGGTCTAGTGGGCTTATCGCCCTAGACACGGGCCCAAAGAATCGTTATAGACTGTAACCTTGCAAGAGGCATATCCGCACCCTTCGGGGTCGCGTGTTGCAAGGAATGGAGTGTGGGGGGGTCGTCGCCATAGGCGATTTTCCCAAAAGCGTAATGTGCCAATAGTTGTTTTTTGGAGCATCAAGGGGGAAGTAAACCTTTCCCACAAACCGATGATTGATAGGAGGACCGCCAGGTGGCCTCAGTTGAAGAACGAGTAGTTGATATTGTCGCTGAACAGTTGAGCGTGAGCAAAGATCAGATCACCCGCGAAACCTCTTTTGTCAATGATCTTGGCGCTGATTCTCTGGATACCGTGGAGTTGGTTATGGAACTTGAAGAAGAGTTCGATATCAATATCCCGGACGACGCCGCCGAAAAGATTCAGACGGTTGGCCAGGCGATTGAGCATATCGAAAAGTTGGCTGAAGAAGAGTAAGAGAGCATTTTCTAAAAGTCGGTAGTGACTTGGCGGCTGCGGGAAAAATCTCATGGCTGCCATCCGGGGACGATTCGGACCCGCTTCGGGGGGACTATTCCCCATCTGTCACTATTGGCGTGCTATATGGCATGTTGAAACGGCTCTAAGAAATGACCCTTTGGGGGAATTTCCCTTTTTCAAATCGAGTTGTGAACAGGTGGCCGGTCGATCACGGCGAAGAGTGCGAAGATCTTTTCCCACTTTGAGTTGTGTCGACCGTCTGGCCCCCTGTTTTTTGTTTTTTCGAGTCTCAAGCCAAACGGTGGTTTTGGTTTGCCGGGTGAGTGTAGAAACTCGCGTGGTGGCCAGTTGGAAACCCCCGATTCTCCCGGTGATTCGAGGCCGCTTTCCAAGGCTTGCCCTTTGATTGTCGAGTGGAGGGAAGCCCGACAAAAGGACAAGGGGTCTTGAGCCTGGAGATCGGATCTCAAGGATTCGCTTCGGCTGAGGAATTGGGAGCGTTTTTGGTTTTTTGAGTCTCTTTCAATAGAACCTTTCATTCCGACGAGCTTCCATGAAACGGCGTGTTGTCGTAACCGGATTTGGTGTCGTAACGGGCCTCGGGACAACCACAGAGGAACTGTGGCCCCGAATCTGTAATGGCGAAAGTGGTGTAAAGCGTTTTTCGTTCGAGAGTCCCATCGACCGAATTGATTTTGGCGGGGAGATCGTCGATTGGACGTTCGACTACATGCCGGTCAAAGAGGCACGAAGGCTCGATCGATTTTCGCAGTTCGCCGTGGCCGCTTCGGTCGACGCTGTTCAAATGGCCGGACTCGATCTCGAAAAAGAAGATCCGTATCGTGGTGGCGTGATCATCGGTACCGGTATTGGCGGTCTCATCGAGACCGAAGTGCAGCATGCCCGTCTATTGAATCGGGGCGTGCAAAAAGTTTCGCCGTTCACGATCCCCAAGATGATACCCAATGCCGGAAGTGGGCAAGTCTCGATCCATCTGGGCCTCAAAGGGATTAATACGTCCATCTCGACCGCTTGCGCGAGCGCTTCCAACGCGATCGCAGAAGCTTTCCGGGCGGTTCGGTACGGGGTTGCCGATTTTATGGTTACCGGCGGTAGTGAGGCGACCATCACCATGATGGCGTTGGCCGGTTTCAGTCGAATGAAGGCGCTTTCCGAATTGAACGACGAGCCGGAAAAGGCCAGTCGGCCGTTCGATCGCAATCGAGATGGGTTTGTCCTGGCCGAAGGGGCCGGGGTTCTCGTTCTGGAAGAATACGAACGGGCCAAGGCGCGGGGCGCCGAAATCTACGCCGAAGTACTCGGTTGTGGCGAAACGGCCGATGCGACGCACATCACCAAACCTGATGAAAATGGGGCCAGTGCTGCCGAGGCCATGCGGATCGCTTTGAATGACGCCCAACTCAACCCGACGGATATCGGGTATGTCAACGCGCATGGAACAAGTACCCCCTTGGGCGATAAGGCCGAAACGTGCGCTATTAAAAGTGTTTTTGGTGACTACGCTCGTGAGGTCAATATTTCCAGTACGAAAAGTCAACTGGGCCATCTGCTCGGTGCCAGTGGCGGTGTTGAGCTGGTCCTCTCGATCTTGGCAATGCAAAATGGGGTTGTCCCGCCGACGATCAATTACGAGACGCCCGACCCGGATTGCGATCTCGACTATACTCCCAATCAGGCACGCGAGCGGAAGTTCAAGACCGCTGTGTCCAACAGCTTCGGGTTCGGTGGCCACAACGCCAGTGTCATCGTCGGCACTCTTTAGACCGTTTTAGACCGGTGCTTCCGCACCGATTTGAAAAACCCGCTCCCGTTGGTCGCTGGTATGCGGATGTGCAGGTGGGGCGTGCCGATTGGAAAATAGGTGGACGGCCTTTTTCAGCTTCCTTTGAACCCGCTCCCGTTGGTCGCTAGTATGCGGGTGTGCAGGTGGGGCGTGCCGGTTGGAAAATTGGTGGACGGCCTTTTCAGACCGGTGCTTCCGGCGGCTAGGAGCCGCGGCCGGACTGGTGCTTCCGCACCGATTTGAAAAACCCGCTCCCGTTGGTCGCTAGTATGCGGATGTGCAGGTGGGGCGTGCCGATTGGAAAATGGGTGGACGGCCTTTTGGTTTCCTTGCCGGGCTGGAAACTCTCACGATGTCTTTTTCTGTTTGGCCGTTTCGTTGTCATCTCCTCTTGGAAACCATTCCGGGACACGTTGGACTTGGCCCTCGGCATTGATTATCGCCAAGATGATGTGCGCGGTTGCCAGTAACTGACCGTCACGCCGGACTTCGTAATCGTGTTCGATTTTCGCCGCCGAGACGCGGGAGACCGTTGTCTTGATCTTCAATAGGTCGTCATATCGGGCCGGTTTTCGGTACCGGACCCGCGCGTCGACCACGACGGCGAAAAGCCCTTCCTCTTCCATCTGACGATAATTACCCCCCGAAGCGCGGAGCAATTCGGTGCGCCCGATTTCAAAATAGGTGAGGTAGGCGCCGTGGTGGAGAAATCCCATCGGGTCTGCATCAGTGTAACGGACTCGGATCTCGTATTCGTGTTCGCGTAGCATAGTGTTATTCTGGCGAGGGGGGGCTCTCGTTTTGTCAAAAAAAGAGAATAATTGGGAAAACCATTTTTACGGAGGTTGAAGCGGCTTTGCCCCGCTTCGGAGGCCGATAATCGGTTATACTGTGAGGATCGGCGATCGTTTTTATCGAAAGCCTGCCTGTTTTGAAGGAGCCTAACCAATGAGTACCGACGGTGGTACCCCAGTCGATGTCCCGACCATGCGCGGACGCGATTACCCGAGCATTCGCCAATTTACGGTTTTCATGGAGAACCGGGTAGGCCAGTTGCTCGAGGTCGTGCGTCGTTTCGAAAATACCAACCTCAAAATCGTCTCCCTGTCGATTACCGATTCGGCCGAGTGCGCTTTTGTCCGATTTCTCCTAAGCGATCCCGAAGCCGGGCGAGAGGTACTCGAACGGGCCGGGCTGGCCATCATCGAAAGCGATCTGCTCGCCGTTGAATTGCCCGACGATCCTCAGCCACTTTTGGCCATTTGCACCGCGTTGCTTCGTGCCGAAGTCAATATTATCCAGACCTACCCGTTGCTTGTCCAACCCCACGGCAAGGCGGTCGTCGCCCTGATGGTCGATAACCTCGAACTGGCCCAAGAGACCCTCGCTGCCCAAAACGTCCGAATGCTCCACGAAGACGACCTTTAGACCGTTTTGTACCGGTGCTTCCGCACCGACATGAAAACCCGCTCCCGTTGGTCGCTGGTATGGGGGAGTGCAGGTGGCGGGTGCCGACTGGAAAATGGGTGGATGCCTTTTTGGGCGGGGCTTTGTATTGATACGCTGACCCCGCTCCCGGCGGCCAGGTGCCGCGGCCGGACCGGTGCTTCCGCACCGACATGAAAACCCGCTCCCGTTGGTCACTGGCATGTTTCGAAGAGAAAACCCGATCTCTGATGGTTCAGTGGAGGGTGCTTTGGCGGGTGCCGACTGGAAAATGGGCAGACGGTCAAACGTAGGGTTTGTGCTGGATTTCCGTCTTCTTGGTAGCTGGTTGGTTGGCCGGAAAGGTTGGTTTGGACCGTTGGTTTGTTGGGCAGCCGTTTCTTCGATCTCAAAACCCGGCGGATTTGGGCCGTTTTTCGACCGGTCGCTTGACATGGTTTTGTTGCGTGTCAGACTGGATAGTATAACTGGTATGGTCTGCTAGATTTGACCGTGTTTTCTTTGATTCTCCCCTCTGATGGGTGTTTTATGCCGATCCAAATCGTCTGTCCGGGCTGTCATAAGCGTTTTCAGGTGAGCGAACAATTTGCCGGAAAATCGGGGCCCTGTCCAAAATGTAAAACGGTCATCAAAATCCCGGCCAAAGAAGAAGAGGTCCAGGTCCACGGTGGCGAGGCGTACGAGAGCGGTGGGCGTGGACAAGACGGGAAATTGCTCCTCAAACCGATCACCCGGGAAGAGACCAAGGTCACCCCTCTGCGAATGGGGTTGATTCTTGGCAGTATCGGCCTGGTTGCTTTGCTGGCCTATCTGGGCCGTTCGGTCTTTACGACTAATTGGTTGGCCTTGGCGGCCGGAACGCTGGTCGTTTCACCTGCCATTGCGTTGGCCGGTTATGCTTTACTTCGGGATCAAGATCTCGAACCGCATCGGGGCAAGAGCGTCTTGATTCGTTCGTTGATTTGTGGAGCGGCCTATGCGGCGCTCTGGGGCGTTTTCGGCTACTCATCGGAATATCTGATTACCGGCGAGATCTTCAGCTGGATCGTGGCGGCCGTGCCGTTTGTCGTCGCCGGGGCACTGATCGCCCTGGGCTGTTTCGACCTCGATTTCACCAACGGCTGTTTCCATTACTCCTTTTATCTCCTTGTGACGATCGTCCTCCGCTTTCTGGCCGGAAATGGCTGGATCTGGAACCTTTTTAAGGAGTGATCTGGGCCGCTTCCCCGCGAACACCGTTTTTTGGGAGTGATCTTGGTAAAGCGGGATTTTGGAAGTGTCCCCTAATGGGGTTATAGGAAATGGACCTGCTTCCTGCCAAAATGGCATCTTGTCGCTCAGCGCTTGGGGTCGGATTTTTCCTTGAAGAGTTCGTTCCTTTTGCAACCTCTTGCTACGAAAGAGCTTGCGTTTCTTTACTCGGTTTTGGCACGCTGATTGCGGTATAAGGGGCCAAAACGATCGCGCCGTCTGCCATATCTGCGACGTCGTCGATCTTACTATGAATGCAACCACCCGTTTGGGGCGTCGGAGTCTCGGGGGTGTGAATCCGTTTTTCGCCAGCAACAGGAGGCATCCACTGTGGCAAAACAGATGGTTTTTGATGACGAAGCACGGCAACCTCTCGCTGAGGGAGTGGCCAAGCTAGCCAAGGCCGTGCGAAGTACGTTGGGACCTCGAGGACGTAACGCGGTCCTCGACAAAGGTTGGGGAGCCCCCAAGGTTACCAAAGATGGCGTCACGGTCGCTGAAGATGTCGATCTCGACGACGTGTACGAAAATCTCGGTGCCCAGTTGGTCAAGGAAGCGGCCAGCAAAACCAACGATGTGGCTGGCGACGGAACGACCACCGCCACCGTGTTGTCCGAAGCGATTTATCGCGAAGGCCTTCGCATGATCGCCGCCGGGGCCGATCCGATGTCCCTTTCGCGAGGGATCAACAAGGCGGCCGCCAAAGTGGTCGAGTCGATCACGAAGATGTCCAAAGCGGTCGACATCAAAAGTAAAAAAGAAATCCAACAGGTCGCGACCATCGCCGGAAATAACGATCCGTCGATCGGCAACGTCTTGGCCGACGCCTTCATTAAGGTCGGCAAGGACGGCGTCATCACCGTCGAAGAAGGACGTCAGGCCGAGACCTACGTCGACATCGTCGAGGGGATGCAATTCGATCGGGGTTATCTCTCGCCCCATTTCGTGACCGATCAAGATCATCAGGTTTGTGAGCTGGAAAACTGCCTCGTGTTGATCCACGAAGACAAGATTTCCAACGCCAAGGATTTGGTTCCGCTCTTGGAGGCGGTCAGCAAGGCGGGCAAGCCGCTTCTGATTCTCGCCGAAGATATCGAAGGCGAAGCCCTGGCTACCCTGGTCGTCAACAAGCTCCGCGGCATCTTGAATGTCACGGCGGTCAAAGCGCCCGGTTACGGTGAACGACGCAAAGCGATGATGGGCGATATTGCCGTTTTGACCGGTGGCGAAGCGATCTACAAAGACCTCGGCGTCAAGCTCGACGCGGTCAAGGTGACCGATCTCGGCAAGGCCCGGAAGGTGACCATCACGGCCGACAACACGACGATCGTTCAGGGTGCCGGCAAGAAGGCCGACATCGAAGGGCGTGTCGATCAGATCCGCAGGGAGCTCGAAACGACCGATAGCGATTACGATCGTGAAAAGCTTCAAGAGCGTCTGGCCAAGTTGGCCGGAGGCGTCGCGCAGATCAACTGTGGGGCGACGACCGAAACCGAAATGAAAGAGCGCAAAGCGCTTCTGGAAGACGCGCGTGCCGCGACCGCGGCCGCTTTGGAAGAGGGGATCGTTCCCGGTGGCGGAGTGGCCCTTCTGCGAAGTGAAAAAGCGCTCGATTCGCTCGAACTCGACGGCGACGAAGCGCTTGGCGCCCAGATCGTCCGCAACGTCCTTGACGCTCCCTTGCGAGCGATCAGTGAGAACGCCGGAGTCGACGGTGCCGTGGTCGTCAATCGGGTTCGCAGTATGAAGAAAAAGACCGAAGGGTACAACGCCGACAAAGATACCTACGGCGACCTGGTCGAACAGGGGATCATCGACGCGGCGAAAGTCGTCAAGACGGCCTTGACCAACGCCGCCAGCGTGGCCGGGCTGTTGCTGACCACCTCGTGCCTGATTACCGACATTCCCAGTGACGAAGAGCCCGCCGCGGGACCTCCGGCCGGTGGCATGCCCGGTGGCATGGGTGGCATGGGTGGCATGGGTGGCATGGGTGGCATGGGTGGCATGGGTGGCATGGGTGGCATGGGTGGCATGGGTGGCATGGGCGGCATGGGTGGCATGGGCTTCTAAAAAAGTTTGCCTTCCCTTCCCTGCGGTGTCCGTTGCCCCGTGAATGCCGAGTCGATCGGTTTTTCGCCCTGAGGCTTTCGGCCTGTCCTGCTTTTTCGAAAGTTTTTCTAACCTGACAGAACACGACATAAAAATAGACTCAAAAGGATTTCGATTATGAAAAATATCAAATTGCGTCCCCTGGACGATCGTATTGTTGTCGAGCCGGTCGAGGCGGAGCAAGTGACCGCCGGTGGTATCGTGCTGCCCGATTCGGCCAAGGAAAAGCCCCAACGCGGTGTTGTCGTGGCTGTCGGTCCCGGAAAGCAACTCGACAATGGCGGGCGTGGCGAACTGTCGGTTGCCGTTGGTGACGAGGTGATCTACGGGAAATACTCGGGAAGCGATTTCGAGTTGGACGGCGTCGAAGTCAAGATCCTTCGCGAAAGCGATGTCCTGGCGAAAGTGGTCAAATAACCCCCTAACGACAATTCCATCAACCAGCGAGGAATGCCATCGTGGCGAAGCAATTACTTTTTGACGACAAGGCTCGGCAGCGGATGCTCCGAGGCGTGGAGAAGCTGGCCGATACGGTTGCCGTTACCATGGGACCGACCGGCCGAAACGTAATTCTCGACAAGTCGTTCGGCGGTCCGACCGTGACCAAAGACGGCGTGTCGGTCAGTAAAGAGATCGAACTGGAAGACCGGTTCGAAAACATGGGCGCGAAACTGGTCAACGAAGTCGCTTCCAAAACGTCCGACATCGCGGGCGACGGAACGACCACCGCGACCGTTTTGGCTCGCAACCTGTTCAAAGAAGGGCTCCGAAACGTCACGGCCGGAAGCAATTCGGCGGCCGTACGTCGCGGGATCGAGAAGGCGGCCGACGCGGCGATCGCGCACCTGTGCTCGATGGCCAAGGCGCTGACGACCAAAGAGGAAGTGGCCAACGTCGGTGCGATCAGTGCCAACAATGACCGGGCGATCGGCGAACTGTTGGCCGAGGCGATGGAAAAGGTTGGACGTGACGGCGTCATCACGGTCGAAGAAGGCAAGACGGCTGAGACGATCTACGACGTGGTCGAAGGGATGCAGTTCGATCGCGGCTATCTCTCGCCCTACTTCATCAACCGGGCGACCGAGATGGACTGCTTCCTCGAAGAGGCGTACATCCTGATCCACGAAAAGAAGATCGGCAACCTTCGCGAACTGATTCCGCTTCTGGAAAAAGTCGCGCAGACCGGCAAGCCGTTCTTGATCATCGCTGAAGATATCGAAGGCGAAGCGTTGACGGCGTTGGTCGTCAACAAGCTTCGCGGCGTGCTGAATATCGCGGCGGTCAAGGCGCCCGGTTTTGGCGATCGACGCAAGGCCCTGTTGGGCGATATCGCCGTCATGACCGGCGGGACCGTCATCAGCGAAGACCTTGGCATGAAGCTCGAGAGTGTCGAACTGAGTCATCTCGGTCAGGCCAAGCAGGTCATCGTCGATAAAGATACGGCGACCGTTGTCGAGGGTGCCGGGAAGACGGCTGATATTAAGAGCCGGATCAACCAGCTCCGTGAACAGATCGAAGCGACCGAAAGCGATTACGACCGCGAGAAGTACCAAGAACGCTTGGCCAAACTCAGCGGCGGCGTGGCGGTTATCTCGGTTGGTGCCGCGACGGAAGCCGAAATGAAGCAGACCAAGGCCCGCGTCGAAGATGCTCTGCACGCGACCCGTGCGGCGGCCGAAGAAGGGATCCTTCCCGGTGGTGGCGTTGCCTTGCTTCGTTGTAAAGAAGCGGTTGAAAAGGCGCGCAGCGCGGCGCGTGGCGACGAAAAGATCGGTGTCGATATCGTTCTTCGAACCCTCTCCGCCCCGATCCGACAGATCGCCGATAATGCCGGGCTCGACGGCTCGGTCATTGCCGACGAGGTCGATCAAAAGGGCAAGAACACCGGCTACGACGCCAATAAGGGCGAGTACGTCGATATGTTCAAGGCCGGGATCATCGATCCGCTGAAGGTCGTGCGAACCGCCCTGGAAAACGCCGCCAGTATCGCCGGACTGATGCTGACGACCGAAACGCTGGTGACCGACCTCGATAAGGCCGACAAGGAAAAGGCCCAAATCGAAGGTAGCGTCCGCTAAGCGAAAAAAGGAAAACCCAACCAAGGCGGACCATCTCACCCAAAGAGAAGGTCCGCCTTTTTTAGACCGGCGTTTCCACGCCGTGGATGAAACCCGCTCCCGTTGGTCGCTGGTATTTAACGAAGAGAAATGCCTTGTTGAAGATCGTCCAGTGGAGGATCTAATGGTGGGCCTTTTCTCACCGGTGCTTCCGCACCGACTTGAAAAACCCGCTCCCGTTGGTCGGCGGCCAGGGGCCGCGGCCGGACCGGTGCTCCCGCACCGATTTGAAAAACCCGCTCCCGTTGGTCGGCGGCTAGGAGCCGCGGCCGGACCGGTGCTTCCGCACCGACTTGAAAAAACCCGCTCCCGTTGGTCGGCGGCTAGGAGCCGCAGCCGGACCGGTGCTCCCGCACCGATTTGAAAAACCCGCTCCCGTTGGTCGCTGGTATCGGTTGAAGAGAAGAACCTTTTCTCTGGTAGCCAGATAGACGGCTGGAAGTTCTTTTTGCTTTGGTGAGAAGGACGCCGTGATGAGCGGGTGACGACGAGGGTGTTGCGGCAGGGCCCTTTGCCTGGTGGGGTACAATGAATGGGAGGCGATTTTTGCCAAAGGGTCCCCGTGGGACTTGCGCTGGCTTGTCTTCCCGAAAAAAAGATGATGGATTCTTCTCTGATTGAAATGCAAACCTCATGACAGCCAAACGTGATTATTACGAAGTTCTCGGTGTTTCCCGCTCGGTCGAGCAGAGTGAGATTGACCAAGCGTATCGCGCCTTGGCGATGAAGTACCATCCGGATCGTAATCCGGGGGACGAAGAGGCGTCGGAAAAATTCAAAGAAGCGGCCGAAGCGTTCGACGTTCTCCACAGCCCGGAAAAGCGGGCCCGCTACGACCAGTACGGCCACGCGGGGGTGGAAAACGGGGGCGGAGGATCGCGGTTCCACGATGCCGGCGATATTTTCTCCGCGTTTGGCGACATCTTCGGCGACCTGTTTGGCGGCGGTTTCGGCGGCGGTCGAAGTCGGGCCAGGCAAGGGGCCGACATTCGAGCCCAAGTCACGATCACCCTGGAAGAGGCGGCCCGCGGCGCCGCCAAGACGATCGAGTTTCGACGTCATCGCGAGTGCGAAACCTGTCACGGCTCGGGCGCACGCCCCGGGACTCAGCCGGAAACGTGTCGCTATTGTGGCGGGGCCGGACGTGTGGTTCAGTCGACCGGCATTTTCTCGATGCAGACGACTTGCCCGGTTTGTAAAGGGGCCGGGACGATGATCAAAGACCCGTGTTCCGATTGCCAGGGGAGCGGCTATGTTCGTGACGACGTGGTTCGCGAAGTCAATATTCCCCCTGGCGTCGATAGCAACACGCGGTTGCGTCTTTCCGGCGAAGGGGAGCCGAGTCCCAACGGCGGTCCTTCGGGCGATTGCTATTGTTTTATCAAGGTGAAAAGCCATCCGCTGTTCGAGCGAGATGGAACCAGTTTGATCTGTCGCATCCCGATCAGCTATTCGCAAGCGGCCTTGGGGTCGGAGATCGACGTGCCGACCTTGGATGGGCCGGAGAAATTGAAAATCAAAGCGGGGACTCAGCCGGGCGACGTTTTTACGATGAAGGGGTTCGGGATGCCCAGTACGCGGTATAGCGGGCGGGGCGATCTGTTGGTTCAGGTCTATCTCGAAGTGCCCAAAAAGCTCGACGAGGAGCACGAAAAACTGCTTCGTCAGCTGGCCACAATTGAAAAAGCCCATGTGACGCCCCATCGGAAATCGTTTTTCAAGAAGGTCAAAGAGTGCTTTACTTCCCCTGAAGAGGGAACGGAGGAATAAACGGTGCCTCATAAAAAAGCGAAAAAAAACAAAGAGGATCGAAAACCGGTCGCTTCGGGTAGCGAGTCGGGAGTAACTCCCGAGGAAACAACGAAAAAATCGCAAGACGAAGCGACGGTCGATCAGGTTTTTGACGAGCAAACGGGCGACGACGTTGACGCGGCGCTGGCCGGGCTGGCCGAATTGCGCGATGAGCTCGACGAGGCCAAGGATCGGGCGTTGCGAGCGTGTGCCGAATTGGAAAACTATAAAAAGCGGATTGCCCGCGAGATGGACGATGAGCGTCGCTACGCCAATATTTCCCTGATGCGTGACCTGTTGCCGGTCTGGGACAATATGGGCCGGGCGATCGAGGCGGCCGAAAAAGGGCAGGATCACGAAGGGCTCTTGGCCGGTTTTCGAATGGTGGTCGGGCAGTTGAAGACGGTCTTGACCAAACATGATTGTGTCGAGATCGATTCCCTGCATCAGCCGTTCGACCCGAATTGTCACGAGGCGATCTTGCAGCAGCCGTCGGCCGATTTCCCGGCGGGCACGGTGCTGACCGTTGTGGATACCGGTTTTCAGCTTTACGACCGGGTTGTGCGACCGAGCCGAGTGATCGTTTCGACCGCGCCGCCGGAAGAAGCCGACGAGGAATAAGAACGGACAAGAGTCGGTTTTCATTCGATGCGTGGCGTTTTTTTGTGACAAAAACCAGGGCGGGCGACAACGGCTCCGCGGTTGGTTATAATGGATGGTTTCGCCCCTGAAGGAAGCCTTTGAGGGAATTGAACGAGAAGCGGCCTTTTGTTGTTTTTGGGAAGAGGATGTTACACCATGCCGACCTACGACTATGTTTGTGACGCGTGCGGCCATAGTTTTGAACTTTTTCAGTCGATTAAGGCTGACCCGGAAAAAAAATGTCCCGAGTGCGGTAAGCTGAAGCTCCGTCGCCTGATCGGCCCCGGCGCGGCGATCGTTTTCAAGGGCTCCGGATTCTATCAGACCGATTATCGGAGCGAGTCCTATAAAAAGGGGGCGAAAGCGGCCCAAGCGTCCAAGAGCGGCGACACATCCAGCAAAGGTGGCTCGTCGAGTAAGGGCGAGTCGGCTTAACCGATTTTCTTTGTTCGACTTAGAGAAAAACCCCTTCGATACCGAGGCGATAGGATACAATTCATCAGGAGCGTATCCTGTCGCTTTTTTCGTTTCCCGATTCGTGTTGAAAAAATGAGGGGAAATTTCCCTTTGCCATGATGACCTCTTCCTATCAAGCTTGGACGGAACAAATCCGCCGACTCGATCGGTCGCTCGAGTGCCTCGAACCTCGTGCCGAGGCGCTGGGGGTCGCACGGCCGAAGTCCCAGCAGTGGTACGAACTGCTGAAGCAGAAACTCATGGCGCAGCTCGAGGTTCCGCCGGTTTTGGTCGTCGGAGTGGTTGGCGGAACGAACATCGGCAAATCGGTCCTTTTCAATCAGATGGCCGGGGAAGTCGCCAGTGGGGTCAGTCCTTTGGCGGCCGGAACCCGTCACCCGGTCTGTCTCGTGCCAAAACCGTTGGCCGACCCCGAGATTCTGGCCCATCTTTTTCCCGCCTTCACGCTGCAACAGTGGAGTTCGCCGGAAGATCCGCTTTCGGAAGCGTCGGAGCATTTTCTTTTCTGGCGAGTCGGTAAGAACGTTCCCGACCGATTGCTTTTGCTCGATACGCCGGACGTCGATTCGGACGTTCAGGTCAACTGGCAGCGGGCCCGTTCCATCCGTCAATCGGCCGACCTGTTGATTGTCGTTTTGACGCAGCAAAAATACAACGACGCGGCGATCAAACAGTTCTTCCGCGAGGCGGTTGCCGCCGAGAAACCGATTATCTTGGTTTTCAACCAGGTCGATCTCGAAGCGGATCGGCCGTACTGGGGCCACTGGCTTTCGACCTTCTGCGACGAGACCGGCGCGCGGCCCGAATCGGTTTATCTGTTGCCGATCGATCGCGCGGCGGCCAACGAGGGCCGGTTGCCCTTTTATCGAATCGCGGTCGACGGTAGCGGAGAACCGCAGCGTGCCGACGGGCTTGGAGACGATCTTTCAGGGTTGGAATTTGACGCGGTCAAGATCCGGACGTTTCGCGGCGCGATGGGGCAAATTCTCGATCCGGTCACGGGTGTCGAGTCGTACTTGAAGGCGGTCCGTCGTTCGTCTGGCGAATTTCAAGCGGCGGCCGAAGCGCTTTCGGCAGTCGAGATGGCGCGGGTCTCGTGGCCCACTTTGCCTGCGAAAATTCTGGTCGACGAAATTCGCGTCTGGTGGGACGATCATCGGGTCCAGTGGTCGCGAAAGATTCACCGTTTCTATCGGACCTTGGGGCAAGGGATGACCTGGCCGATTCGGGCCGCCTACGATGCGATGAATCCGACTCGGGTCGATCCGGTCGAGTCGATGCGAACTCGCGAACGGGGGGCGATCCTCGAAGCGGTCGAAAAACTATTGGACGAACTCGATCGGCTGGCCCAAGTGGGGAGCGAGACGTTGCGGCCCCGGCTGAAACAACTTTTGCAAGGCCAATCACGCAAGCAACTTTTGGAAAAGGTACGCGAGGCTCACGAAACGTTGCCGACGGTCGACGAGGATTATCGGGCCTATCTCCGGCGGGAGTTGGACGATTGGAAAGCGTCGAATCCGCGTGCGGTCGGTGTCTTGCACTCGCTGGATCATGTGGCGGCCGTCGCCCGACCGGCGATCACCGTGTCGCTGGCCGTCAGTGGTTGGGTTGTCGCCGGGGATGTGGTGTCGCAAGCGGCCGTTCAGGCGGCCGGTCATACGGCAAGCGAATTGGCGGCCGAAGCGGCCATCACCGGTGGCATTACCGGCGGCGGAGAAGCGATCGTGTCGACCACGGCCGAAGGGGTTCGGCAGGCGGCCGGGCGGCTATTTGCCCGCTTGCAATCACAGTACGCCAAGCAGCGGGCCGGATGGTTGGCCTCGTGGTTGGAGAAGGAGTTGCTTGGCGATTTGTTGGTTGAGTTGCGCGATGGGGCGGGCGTGACGCGGAGTCAGGCGTATCGAGATCTCCAACAGTCGCTCGAGATGCTGTTGAAGATGAAGGGGTAGGCTGGCGAGAACGCCGTGACCGTGACAGATAAGTCTTTTTTTATCCGGTTCCGGGTTACCCGGCCTTCTTTTCTTCTTTTCTGGTCATGGTCCAATCGTCCAGGACCTGTTTTACCCGACGGTCAAGATCGTCGAGCCGTTTGAGCAGATCATTCTGAAGATTCTCCAGCTCGGAAAAAATGGTTAAATGTCGCTCTTGGTTTTCCATAGCGATTTGGTTCTCCCCCACCGTTTTTTATTTGATCGGCCGAGGCCGTCTCGTATTTTTTCGTCCGGGATTTGGCAAACGTCTCGGCATCCCCGGTTGATTCTCTTGTAGTGGTCGGTCTGGAAAACCGGGTTGCTCCAGATAAGCAACGTTTTGCGGGAAAGAGGGGTGGGGGAAGATGTTCGTTTTAGGGAAGGTTTGTCAGTTCGTTAAACCCGGTATGTTTATTTTTCCGAAAAAAGAGAGG
Organism: Thermoguttaceae bacterium; assembly: GCA_963674475.2. GTDB lineage: Bacteria > Planctomycetota > Planctomycetia > Pirellulales > Thermoguttaceae > CAXXFQ01. Next base: position 181,277 of record CAXXFQ010000019.1, read on the forward strand.
AGCTATCCTTCATGGGGGGATACCCCCCCGGTCGATATTGACTCTTTCGCCCTGCGTGATTGCGGGAGAGAGGTTTTCACCAAAAGAGGGGATTGTTTTAGTATCTACCCCCCCTCTGGTGTAATTTTTGGTCGACCTTTCTCGTGAGGTGGAAAATCGCGAATTTTTGAAAAAAATAGCCCATTAGCCCGTTCATCAGGGTGGACAGGTTATGGTTTCATGATTAGATTGAACTCTTTCCCCTTTGGTAGGGGTTTTGCGTAGAAAAATCAACCAGCCGTATTACCCAAGTGAGGGTGTTGCGGGGTTCAAGTGAAATTAGTTTTTTGGGGTCATCCGAGAAAACTTTTTTGGTATTTCCGAAAGGAGCGTAGTGCGTGGTTAAACTGACGTTGCGTGAGAAAGAATCGGTTCAAGAGGCGGTCCGTCGTTTTCGTAAATTGGTGGAACGAAGTGGTCTGAAGAAAGAGATGCGTCGCCGCGAGTATTACGAAAAGCCGAGTGAAACCAAACGTCGCGCACGCCTGCGAGCCGAACGTCGGTCTAAACGTAATCGGATGCTCCAAGGCCAAGGACGCTAAAGTCTCGCCGTTTTCATTACGCGCATTAGGTTCCCGCGCTGTCTTGGCTGCCTCTTCAGATCGAGAGGCGGCTTTAGGGGGCAGTGGGTGGTTTTGTGAGTTGCTGCGCTTCGGCCTGATTTTGTGGCTTTTTTGCCGTGATTTTCTTGCCGGTTTCGGCTCTGTGTTTGTCTTTCTCGGCCCCTCCGTTTTCCCTGTTTGGAATCTAGGCCGTTTTCAGAAGAGCTGCTTCGCCTTCAAATGACCGTCTTTTTCTAGAGGGGTCCGTCTTGTTTGAAAAGGTTCGCCTTGCTTGAAAAGGTTCGCCTTGCTTGAAAAGGTTCGCCTTGTTTGAAGAGGTTCGCCTTGTTCGAAGAGGTTCGCCTTGTTCGAAGAGGTTCGCCTTGATTGAAGAGGTTCGCCTTGATTGAAAAGGTTCGCCTTGCTCGGGTTTGGGTTCTCGGTGGCGCCGTCTTTTTCCTGTTTTCGTATCGCGGCACTAAAACGCTTTACGGGACGGCCGGTTTCTAATACGATGGGGTTGTGGTCCTTTCTGTCCCCATTTGAGAAAAAGGCGGTTTTCGATCGTCTGAAAATAGTTGCCTCCCTTTAAGAAAACGGTTCGGCGATTTCGAGCCCGATTTCTTCTTTCCTGTATCGTGGATCAAGAGAAAAGCCTTTTTGGCGTAGAGAATGTTCCCTAAGGAGAAGATGATGCCTTCCGTAGTTTCCCGATGTCGCCCCCTCGTTTCGTTGGGGTTGAGTCTTTTTGTTTTTGGTATTTTTGGTTTTGGGTTTTTCGCAAATCTTTCCCCGGCCCGCGCAGGGGAGCAAAACGCCGATGGTCCGGTCAAAGCGGCTTCCGAGTGGAAGTTGACGAAGAAGCCGTTGGGCGATTTTCATGAGGTGATGGAGACGGCTCCGTTTTGGTATAAGGGCCGGGCGATTCTGTTGGGCTGTCGACGGGAGAACGGGGGGACGCCGGATGTCAAGGACCGGATGTACCTGTCGTTTTTCGACCTGGACACGGGTGATGAGTTGGCCCGATTCGCTTCGGAGCATTCCTTTGGGAGCGTCTATGTCGAGGGGGACACCGTCCACGCCTTCGCGGCCGAGTACACGCCGAACGACTGGACGGCCAATTTGAACCATTTCTGGTCGAACGATCTGAAGAATTGGAAGCAAGAGCGGGCGATCACTCGTGTGGGCGACGAGCATTTGTTCAACTCGTCGGTCTGTCGTGACCCGCAGGGTTACTTGATGGCGTTTGAGTCGAACGAGCCGGTCCAGTTTTGTTTTCGATTCGCTCGTTCGAAAGATCTCTCGAAATGGGAACCGGTCGAGGGGCTTGCTTTTACCGGGGAGCAGAATGAGTACAGCGCCTGCCCGGCCATTCGGTACTTTGCGCCTTACTATTACGTGATTTATCTGCACCGTCCGATCGAAGGGCACAACGGGTGGATTTCCTACCTGGCCCGGTCGAAAGACCTTGAAACCTGGGAGCTTAGCCCGAAGAACCCGATTCTCGAGGCCAGCAAAGAGGAAGGGTCGAATAACTCGGACGTCGATCTGTTCGAGCGCGACGGCAAGACGATCCTGATCTACGCGACCGGCGACCAGGCGACCTGGGCCGACGTCAAACAGGCGGTGTACGACGGGCCGATGCAGGAATTCTTCGAAAAGGCGTTTCCCGCGGGCCAGACGTTCAAGACGCTCTCGACCCGACGGGAAGCCAAGTAGGCCAGCTTACCCAGCCGGAGCAGGGGGGGGGGAGTGAGTCGATTTTCTCCCCCTTCTTTCGGTGGGTTGGTGTGTTCTAACCCGTTTCGAAAGAAACGTTTATCTCTAAAAACCGAACGGGGAATCCGTCTTGACTTGGATTTCCATTCTTGCGACACTGGCCCCCAAGGATCGAATGAAGAATTCTTTCCTCCTTTTTTTGATGGATCAAAAATCGGTCGCGGCCACGAGTCGTTGATAGGTCGCATGCCGGAAACGGTTTTCTCGGGAGTGAGGACAAAATGCGAATTTTGCACGGATGCATAGCTTGGGTCGGTTTCGTGGTTGTGGGTCTCGTTTTGATGACCGGTTGTGGAGACCAATCGGGCACAACCGGGGATTCGGAAAAGTCGTCGACGCCGGAAGCTCAGAAGTCGGCCGATTCCAAACAGGCGGCCGCCATGCCGTCGAACGATCCGGTCGAGGTGGTTCGCGCCTATCTGGCCGGGGCACAAAATGGTGACGACTCAACGGTCAATATGCTTCTGACGCCGATTGCACGAGCGGAAATGGCCAAGCGAAATTTCCGCGTCGCGCCGCCGGCCAGCGATACGACCCGGTTTGAACTGGGGAAGGTCAACTTTCCGAACGAAAAGGTCGCTTATGTGCCGTGTCGGTTGAGCGACCAAAAGAACGCGACCAGCTCGCCGAGCGTTTCCGAGATTGTTTGGGCCCTTCGAAAGACCGAAGAGGGATGGCGAATTGGCGGGATGGCGATCCAGGTCGTCAAGGATGCCGCGCCGTTGATGTTGGATTTCGAGAAGCCCGAGGAGATCATGAAGACCCGAAAGGCGGTCAAGGCCCAGCTTTCCCAAAAGGGACAAGCTTCCCCAAATAGACAAGGGGCTCCCGCTTCTCCTGCCCGGGGAAGTGCCGCACCGATTCAAACGGCCACGCCGCCCTCGACCGCCGTGGCTCGATAGAGGAAAGGGGCCTTTTTGCAGCCCCTCGATTTCAAAAGATATCCCGGCCCGCCTTCGGCCCGCTCTTGGCATGTCCGAAAGCGGGCTTTTGTTTTAAGTTGTTCGAACGGTGAAACTTCCGGCGCGGTCCTTCCCTTGCCGGGTTGGACCAAGTTAAAATAGCCGCTTTCGAAGACTCAGGATTTCGCGTGAAATGAACCAGCCGACTTAATTTGGGGCTGTGTTGCGAATAGACTTTCCCGCGACCCAAAATCCGGCAAATCCGCCTGGTACAGACCCGTTTGCGGTTGCGTGAGGATCATTGGCCATGCAGACATCAAAAAAGCGACTTTTTGGGAAAAAAACGATCGCGACGACCCTTTTCGTTCTGATCGTCTTTGTCCTGTCGATTTGGATCGGGCGAAACGTGCCGCCGACGTGGGTTGTCGAGAAGATCGAACTGGAAACGACCCAGGAAGAATCGGGGCAAACGGTCGTCTGGTCGGCCGGGGAACCGATCGATCTTGAGGCGATCATGCCGATCGACAGCGCGGCGCTGGGACCGGAAGCGATCGCGCGGCGAAACGGCGAGGGGACACCGCCGGAAGTGTTGAGACAGTTTGTCGTCGAGACGGTCGAAGAGGATGGGCGGCCGGTGACGATCTATTCGGAACTGGTGGCCAAGCGGCACTGGGGCATCTGGTCCCTTTTGCCGGTGTTGACGGCGATCGTCCTCTGTTGGAGCACGCGCGAGCCGTTGTTTTCGCTGTTTGCCGGAATCGTGGTCGGGGCGATGATCCTCGGCTGGTATGACCTGTTGGACCGGGTCTTGCTCAAGAGTTTTTCGACCCCCGCGGCGGCCGGCGTGCTGCTTTTGTATCTGTGGCTTTTGGGCGGTCTGCTGGGAATTTGGAATCGGACCGGGGCGGCGCAGGCGTTCGCCGAATTCATGACCCGCCGGTTTGTACGCGGTCCGAAGACGGCCAAGTTGGTTGCCTGGGGATTGGGGGTCGTTTTCTTTCAGGGCGGGAGCATCAGCACCGTTTTGGTCGGAACGACGGTCAAGCCGATCGCCGATCGGGAACGGGTCAGCCACGAGGAGCTTTCGTACATCGTCGACTCAACCGCTTCGCCAATCGCCTGTCTTTTGGCGTTCAACGCCTGGCCCGGTTATGTCCAATCGTTTTTGTTCGTCGCCGGGGTTCCTTGGTTGGCGACCGAGTCGGACCGAATTCGATTTTTCTTCACGTCGGTGCCTCTGAGTTTCTACGCGATGTTCGCCGTCTTGTTTACCCTGCTTTTGAGTCTCGGGTGGTCGCCGTTTATCGGGGGGCGGATGAAGCGGGCGATCCAGCGGGCCCGGACGACCGGTGAGCTGGACGACGCTGAGGCACGGCCGCTGGCATCCAAAGAGCTTCAGACCAGTCACGTCCCCCAAGGGTATCGGCCGCACGTGATCGAGTTTTTCACGCCCCTTTTGGTTTTACTGGCGGTGGCCGTGGGGACATTCGTCCTGTTCGGTTCTCCGGCAATTCGCTGGGCTTTCGGGGCGGCGCTGGGGGTGGCGTTCGGTCTGGCTTTGGTGCGTGGGATGACGTTGGCCGATCTGATGAGCGGGATTTTCGAAGGGATGAAAGGGGTTATCCCCGGTTGCACGATCCTGTTGTTGGCGATTGCGATCGGCTACGTCAGCAACGAGGTGGGTAACGCCGTCTTCATGATCGAGTTGATGGGGCACCGAATTCCTTTTTGGGCCTTGCCGGTGGCGCTTGAGCTGTTGACGATTCTGATCGCCTTTTCGACCGGGACCAGTTGGGGCACTTACGCGGTGGTCTATCCGCTGGCGATGCCTTTTGCGTGGGCCGTTGCCCAGTCGTGCGGCATGGCTCATCCGGAATTTTATATGGCGATTTGTTTTGCCGCCGTGTTGAACGGATCGGCCGCCGGGGACCAGTGTTCGCCGATTTCCGACACCACGATTTTAAGCGCGATGTGTACCGGCTGTGACCTGATGGATCACGTGAAGACCCAGTTGCCCCAGGCGGCGGTTGCCGCGACGTTGGCGGGGATCGGTTGGACGATCGTGACGATCGCGTTTTGTTAATACGGTGAATCCCTTTTTTTAACCGGGCCATGAACCACGCCAAGAATGATCTCGCGATTTCGCACGCTCCTCGCGTTTGGCACGATTTGGTCGAATGGCTTGCGTCTGCTTTTCCAAAAACGACGAAGTCGCAGCGATTCCGGGCTGCCCGTCGTGCGATTGAGACGGTCGCGTTGTTGAAGTGGGCGATTGTCGAATGTCTTTTGTCGGACGGCGAGGCGGAATCGGTTCTGGGCGAGGCGGTGGACCGTTTGGGCGAGTCGTTTTGTTGGGCCGACCTTCCTGAAGCGATGGTCGAACCGGTTCGTTTTGGTGTCGGTTGGGCGTGGGAACGACTTGCGTTCTCGACGGAAACGAAACAAGTCGACCCGGCCGATTTTTTGGGGCGGTTGCATCAACGGTTGCTCGACACGGAAACAGGGGAAACGGCGGCCCGGGCGACCCGACGTCGACGGAAATCGAGCGGGACGTTTTACACCCCGGCCCCGGTTGCCCGGTTTATGGCCGACGGGGCGCTGGCCGAATGGGCCTCGGACCGTCCGCCCCGCGTCTTGGACCCGGCCTGCGGTTGCGGGATCTTTTTGACCTCGGCGATTCGAGCTTTTCAAAAGAGACCAAGGGCCGCTGAAAAATCGTTCGACATGAGGGCACTTGCCGGGGCGATTACGGGGATCGATCTCGATCCGGACGCCGTCTTTCTGGCACGGGGGGCCGTCCTGTTGACCCTTGCGCGGTTCGATTCGAACGGAATAGAAAGGCCTTTGCTCGACGTCTTGATGAAAAATATCCGGACCGGCGACGCGATGACCGACAACTCGTTGGTTTCAAACGAGGAGCCGTTGGATTTAGTTCTCGGTAATCCGCCCTACCTGCGTGAGCGGGGGGCGAAGGCGCTTTTCGATCGGATCGGAAAAACCGAATTCGGCCGTCGGTGGCACGCGTCGCGGATGGACCTTTGGCATTATTTTGTCCATCGGGGGTTGGACCTTTTGCGGGAAGGCGGGGTCCTTTCGTTTATCGTCAACGGCTATTGGACCGCCGGACGCGGGGCGAAGAAACTGATTGACCGGTTGCAAAGCGAAACCCGGTTTGCCGAAATGGTCGATCTAGAAAAATACCCCGTTTTCGATCAGGTAAACGGCCATCATCTGATTTTTCGACTCGTCAAACGTTCCGGTTCGGCCGAACGGGGGCGGCCGACGACGATCCGGCGGATTTCATCGCAAGCGTTTTCTGAAAGGGGATCGGAAGACACGGAATCGCTTTTCGACGGCCGGGTTCCTTTTGTGACGACGACCAAGACCCACGCGGAACTTTTTCATGATGGGCGGATCGACCTGGAACCGTCGGCCGGGCCGTGGTTGGACCGCTTGAGTCGTTTCCCTTCTCTGGGGCAGTTTGGACAGGTCCGTCAGGGGATCGCGGAAAATCCGGCGTCGATCAATCGGCGGACGAACGAACGTTATGGCCAACGGTGGACGGTTGGCGAAGGAGTTTTTGTATTGACCGACGACGAGGTCGATCGACTGGATCTTGACGGGCCAGAGCGAGCGCTCGTTCGACCCTATTATCGTCCGTCCGATTTCGATCGATTTTCGCGTCCTGAAAAACCGTCGGCATGGTTGATCTATTCGACGGCCGAGACCTGGCCCGAACTGGAGCGATTTCCGACGTTGCGCGACCATCTCGTCCGTTTTCGACCGATCATGGAAGCCCGTCGAGAGACCCGGCTTGGTGCCCGCGCTTGGTGGCACCTGCATTGGCCGCGCGAGGTGTCGCTTTGGGAGGGGCCGAAGGTGGTCGTCCCGCAGATGGCACCGCGGCCGACCGCCGTGGCGACCGAAGGATCGGTCTATCTGCCCTTCAGCGCGAACCTGTTTGTCCCTGATCCTTCGACCCAAGAGCATCCGAACTATTGGGTCGCCCTCTTGGGAAGTCGGCTCTTGCACGAGTGGTTTCGACATCATGCCAAACGACGGGGGATCGGGCTGGAGATCGGCTGCCGGACCCTTTCGGCCGTGCCGGTTCGACCGATCCGCTTTGACGATTCCGGGGAGCGACGCAAGCACGATCGGCTGGTCGAACTGGTCGAGTTGCGTTTTGGCCTGGCCGGCGATTCGGACGCGGCCCGACAGGTCGAGGAAGAGATCGACACGACGGTCGAAACGCTTTTTGGGTAACGTCTTTTGAGGAAGAATCTTTCCCGTTAGGAGAAAAAAACCCGAAGTGGCCGCGCAGGAGGGGTTGATTCGACCGGACGTCTATCGCATACTTATTGGTGTCGGCATAGCTAATGATCCTTACTGTTTCGTAAATGCGCCTCGCAAGTGCGACTCGCAAGTGCGACTGTTTAAGGCTGATTTTTGCGGGGTTTTCGAGCGTAAAAGGGGTGTTATTGGCAATGCGGGCCTCGATAATACTAATGCTTTTGTGTCGATCGACCGGGTCTTTTGGTTTTCACGCCAACGAGCCCGAATCGTCGACTCCTACTCATGCCCCATGAAGGGAACGGTTACCAAAGGCCAACGGACCGGAATTCCAGGGCCGATATCCCTCCCACCTACACCCACTCAAACCACTTTGGAGGTTTTTCCTATGACGCTTAATCGACGTGATTTTCTGGCCGCTTCGGCCATCGCCGGGGTCGGGCTGATGGCCGGGGGCCGTTTGCAGGCTGCCGAATATAAGACCAAACTGCAAAAGGCCAAGATTGCTCCCCCGAGCGAAGCGACGCTCGCGGCCTGGAAAGAGGCCGGTTTCGACGGGATGGAAACCACCAGCCCCGCCGCCTACAGTAAATCGGAAGCCGACGCGACCAAAGATCGCCTCATCGCCGAAAAACTGGGGATGCAGATCCATTCGGTCTTGTTCGGTTGGGCCGAGTTTAATAGCCCGGATCAAGGGACAGTCAACCAGTCGATCGAAAAGGTTCGCGGCGCGCTTTACGCTGCCAAGGGCTATGGTGCTGAGACGGTCCTCGTCGTGCCGTGCCGGGTCGGTGGGATGCCGATGCCCCAGCCTTGGGAATTCGATATCGAGTTCTGCCCGAAGACCAGCCACGTCAAGCGAGTGGCCAAGGGGGACAACGCCAAGTACGAAAAGTATATCGAGGCGCAAAACTACGCGACCGATTCCACACGCAAGGCGGTTCAACAGTTGATCCCCGAGGCCGAGAAGGCGGGTGTCATTATCGCGTTGGAAAACGTTTGGAATAACCTTTGGGTCAAGCCGGACCTGGCGGCCAATTTCATCCGCTCGTTCGACAGCCCGTCGGTCCAGGCTTACTACGACATCGGCAACCATGTCAAGTACGCCCCGTCGGAAGAGTGGATTTACAAACTGGGCAACTTGATCAAAAAGATCCACGTCAAAGACTTCAAGCTCAACCCCAACGGCCAAGGCGGCAAGTTTGTCGACATCCGCGACGGTAGCGTCAACTGGCCGGTCGTGCGCAAGGCGCTGGATGATATCGGCTACAATGGCTTCATGACGATCGAAGGCAGCGGCGGAATTTCGCTGGAAGAACAGAGCAAACGGCTCGATCTGATTATCGCCGGTAAGTAACGCAGGCTGATTCAAGGCGACAAGTTTTTTGCGAGGCGGTTGACTCGATATGGGTTGACCGCCTCGGTGTTTTCTTGTGCAATGGTTTTTGGTTTGGTTTTGGGAAGATCCAGGAGTTTTAAAAGGAGTGACGGCGTTGCCGTCACCTGTTTTTTTGAATGAGAGGGGACATTTTGAAAATAGTCCCCTCTCAAACTCTCCCCTCAAAAACTTTTTGGACCGGGATTGCTTCGCAATCCCTCTGTTTAAATTTTTTCTTTTTTCTTTTTTGATTTTTATGACTCATATTCCATTTACCGTTGTTCATACCCTTATCCTCGGCAGTGGTGCCGCCGGACTGGCCGCCGCCGTCCGACTTCGTCGCGCGGGCGTCGGCGATCTTCTGATCGTCACCGAAGGGCTCGAAATGGGGACCTCGATCAACACCGGCAGCGACAAACAGACCTACTACAAAATGTCCCTCTGCGGTGACGAGGCCGATTGCCCGCTGGCGATGGCGAGGACCTACTTCGACGGCGGCAGTATGCATGGCGATCTGGCGCTGGTCGAAGCGTCGGTCTCGGCGCGGGCGTTTTTGAATCTGGTCGATCTGGGGGTCCCGTTTCCGCAAGACGGATTCGGCCAGTTTGTCGGCTACAAAACCGACCACGATCCGCGACGTCGGGCCACGTCGATCGGGCCGTACACGTCGCGCGAGATGTGCCGCGCGTTGATCGGCGAGGTCCGCTCGCTTGAAATTCCTGTCCGGGAAAATCGCGTAGCGGTCGAGCTGTTGACTGAAGCGGCTGAAGCGGCCGACGGGGCAGGGGAGGGGGAGCGGCGCGTGGTCGGGGCGGTCTTGATCGATTCGGACGGGCGGTTTGAAATCGTCGCGGCCGAAAACGTTGTTTTTGCTACCGGCGGGCCAGGCGGGCTTTACCAAGCGAGTGTTTACCCGGCCGTTCACACCGGCGGAATCGGTTTGGCCCTCATGGCGGGAGCGAGTGCGCAGAATCTGCCCGAGTCGCAATTCGGTCTGGCGTCGACACGCTTCCGCTGGAACGTTTCCGGCACGTACATGCAGGTGGTCCCCCGTTTCGTCAGCACCGAGGCGGACGGCCAGAGCGACCCGCGCGAATTTTTGACCGAGTTTTTCCCGACCCCCGGCGCGATGCACTCGAAGGTTTTTCTCAAAGGGTACCAGTGGCCGTTTGACGCACGGAAGGTGGTCGACGGGTCGTCGCTGGTGGACCTGTTGGTCTATCGCGAAACGGTTTTGGAAGGGCGTCGGGTCTTTCTCGATTTCCGCACGGAACCGGACTGTTTTTCGTTCGATGCGCTTTCGGACGAGGCGCGGACGTATCTTGAAAAGTCGGACGCGCGGTTGGAAACGCCGATTGCCCGTCTGGCGAAGATGAACCCCGGGGCGATCGGTGTCTATGCCGACCACGGGATCGATCTGACGGCCGAGCCGCTGGAGATCGCCGTTTGTGCCCAGCATAACAATGGCGGGCTGGCCGGGAATCGTTGGTGGGAGTCGGTCAATCTGAAGCATCTTTTCCCGATCGGCGAGGTCAACGGCTCGCACGGCGTTTCTCGTCCGGGCGGTTCGGCGCTGAATGCCGGTCAGGTCGGCGCGATTCGGGCGGCCGATTTTATCGCCCATCGATACGCTGAAAAGACCGTCGATTCGGCGCGGGTCCGAGAGCTTGGCGCGGCGGTGGTCGAGCGGCTGGAAGACTGGTTGACCCGAGGGGCCGGTGCGTTGGAATCGTGGGCAGAAACGCGGGAGACGTTCCAGCGACGGATGAGTCGCTCGGGGGCCCAGATCCGTCGTGTGGAGGAGCTCGACGAGGTGGTCGAGCAGGCGTGGCAAGCGTTCGAATCGTTCGAGGCCGCCGGGTCTCAATGTGAGAAAAACGCGGACCGGATCGAGGCCCTTCGGAACCGGTACCTCTGCTTTGCCCATGCGGTTTATCTCGAAGCGATTCGTGACGCGCTTGGCGCCGGGGTCGGCAGTCGAGGTTCGGCGATCGTGCTGGACCGGCAGGGCGAACCGATCCATGAGAAGCTCGACGACGCTTGGCGGATCGTGCCGGAAGACCTTGCGTTTCGCCAGAAGGTTTTGGAAACCAAGGTCGACGGTCCCCGGCGGGTCACGAACCGCTGGGTGCCGCGCCGTGAGATTCCCGAGGAGGACCTTTGGTTCGAAACGGCCTGGCAACGGTTTCGCGAAGGGGCGATTTTTGAATGAGCGAGAATAGATGAACGCGATTTGGCAATAAAACGGCCATGAAAAAAGGAGCGTTGTTTTTTCACGCTCCTTTTTCGATTTTAGATGGACGATCTTTTTTACTACTGATGGCGTCGATAACGCCAGTAGGCGGCGCAGGCTCCTTCGGAGGAGACCATTGGGGCACCGAGTGGGTTTTCGGGAGTGCATCGCTTTCCGAATGCCGGGCACTCGTCCGGGCGGCGGTGGCCTTGAAGGACCTCTCCGGCAAGGCATTCGGCCGGTTCGTCGGCGGTCATGTCTTCCACGCCGAATCGGACAATTGCGTCAAACGGCTTGTATTTTTCCCGCAGCGCGTAGCCGCTCTCGGGGATCGGGCCGATGCCGCGCCACTTCTGGGTGACCGTTTCGAAGATCTCGGCCAGTTGTCGTTGGGCCACAAGGTTCCCCTCGGCACGGACGCATCGGGCGTACTGGTTTTCGACCTCGTGGCGACCTTCTTCAAGTTGGGTCAGGCAAAAGAGGACCCCTTGGAGAATGTCGACCGGCTCGAAACCGGTGACGACGATCGGGACACGATACTCCTCGGCAATCGGTTCGTACTCGTGGATTCCCATGATGCTGCAGACGTGTCCGGCGGCCAAAAAACCGTTGACCAGACAATCGGGCGAATCCAAGACCGCCCGGATGGCCGGCGGGACGAGAACGTGACTGACCAGGGCCGAGAAATTCGTGAGCCCCAATTTGGCGGCGTGCGCGATCGTCATCGCGTTGGCCGGGGCGGTTGTTTCAAAACCGATCGCGAAAAAGACGACCTCGCGATCCGGATTCTCGCGGGCCAGTGTCAGGGCGTCCATTGGCGAATAGACCACCCGGACGTCGCCCCCTTCCGACTTGACGGTCAGAAGGTCTTTATTCGAACCGGGCACTCGGAGCATGTCGCCGAACGAGCAGAAAATAACTTCTTTCCGCGAGGCGATCGCCACGGCCCGGTCGATCATCTCGATCGGCGTGACGCAGACCGGGCAGCCGGGGCCGTGGATCAGACGGATTCCCTCGGGCAACAGCTCGTCGAGTCCGAATCGCAAGATCGAGTGGGTCTGACCGCCGCAGACCTCCATCAGGTTCCACGGCCGGGTGACGACCGAACGGATTTTATCAAGGATCTTATGGACTTCCGTGGCGTCGCGATATTCGTCAATATATTTCATCGCGACGAATCCTCCTTCAGACGATTTGCCATTTCTGCCTCTTCTTCGCGACCGGCCTTTGCGACCGCTTCGATCGTTTCGACAATCTCGTTGGCTTCTTCCTCGTCAATCAGACTGATCGCAAAGCCGACATGGACCAGGACGTACTGACCGGGCTCGGCCTCGGGCGTGTAGGAGAGGCAGATATCTTTGGCGATGCCGCCGAAATCGACCTTCGCCATCGGCAGCGATTCTTTGGAGTAGGTTTCGACAATTTGACCGGGAATTCCAAGACACATAGACGTTTTTCTTCTATTTCGATTTCTTCAAGGTAAAAGGGAAAAGGAGTCGGCGAATTTTTTTCTAACAAAAAACCCTTACTCTATCATACCGTCGCAGCCCCCCGGTGGTCTATCCCACCCGGCCATCCAGGCCTGGCCCAACGCGATACTCCCGTCGCCCGGCGGGACCGCCAGCGGGACGAAAACGGCGTACCCGGCTGCTTTTAGGGCCGATTCGAGCCGGTCGGAGAGCCGTCGATTCAAAAAACAGCCGCCCGAGAGGACGATTTGACGCGTCTCGAACCGGTTGACCAAGGCGACCACCGCCCGGGCCAGGCCGCGATGAAAACGGCCGCTCATCTGGGCCGTCGACACCCCCGCCGCCCGATCGGCCAGGACCGCTTCGAGCATTGGCTGCCAGTCGATTTCGATCGGATCGGCGCCGGTCAGGTCGAACGGGTAGGCCACCTTGTTCGATTCGTTTTCTTCGGCGGCAGCGAATTCCAGCGCCATGGCCGCTTGGCCTTCGAACGTGATCGTCGGATCGATTCCGGCCAGACAGGCGACCGCGTCGAACAATCGGCCGACACTGCTGGTTCGCGGCGCGTTGATTCCGTGCGAGAGCATCGCCGGCAGATTGGTCGCTTCGTCATCGGGAAAACCGAGCCCTCCGGCCAGCGAAGAGGCCAATTCCGGGTTGTGTTCGTAAAGCAGTCCCAACGCCGAGCGACGTGGGTCGCGAACTGCCCGATCGCCGCCGGGCAGGGCGAACGTTTTTAAATGGGCGACGCGACGGAACGCGTTTTTTTCACCGAGCAAGACCTCGCCGCCCCAGACGGTCCCGTCGGTGCCGTAGCCGGTGCCGTCGAACGCCAGTCCCAAGACGGGGCCGTCGAGCCGATGTTCGGCCACAACCGCCGCGACGTGGGCCAGGTGGTGCTGGACGCGGACCAACGGGACGTTCCAGCGCTGGGCCAGTGTTTCGGCGTAGCGGGTCGAGGCGTAGTCCGGGTGCAGGTCGCAGGCGACGCGGTCCGGGACGACGTCGAAAAAGCCGACCAGGTCGTCCACCGCGTGGCGGAAGACCTCGACCGATTCGAACGTTTCCAGATCGCCGACGTGGGCACTGAGGATGACGTCGTTTTCCAGCCGTAGTCCGACCGTGTTTTTTAAGTGACCGCCGACCGCCAGGACCGTCGGGCCTGCCTGGGCGATTCGGATCGCTCTCGGCGCGAACCCCCGCGCGCGACGCAAAAGTTGCAGTCCGTCGGGCACCCGCCAGGCGACCGAGTCGTCGACCGGGCGGACGATCGGCCGGTTGTGGGTCAAAATTAAATCGGCGATGGGCCCCAGTCGCGTGACGGCCTCGTCGGTCGTCGTGGCCATCGGTTCTTCGGCCAGATTGCCGCTGGTACAGACGATCGGCCGATCCAGGGTGTCCATTAAAATCTGATGCAGCGGCGTGTAGGGCAGCATGATGCCCAGGTTCGGTTGTCCCGGTGCGACCGATTCGGGTAACGAACGGGTCGTTTTTTTTCGCTTCAAAAGCAGAATCGGCCGCTCGACCGATTCCAGATCGGCCGCCTCACGGTCGGAAAGCTCGCAATACTGCCGGACCATATCCTGATCGGTCATCATCAGGGCGAACGGTTTGTGCGGGCGGCGTTTTCGTGCCCGAAGCGTTTTGACCGGTTCGTCACACGTTGCGTCGACGACCAGTTGAAAACCGCCGAGCCCCTTGATCGCGACGATCCGCCCGGCCGAAATCGCCTCGATTGTTTGTTCTAGCGCCGCCTCGTCTCGGCTGATCGGTTCGCCGGAAGCGTTCAGCAGTTCCAACCTCGGTCCGCATTGGGGGCAGGCGATTGGTTGGGCGTGGAACCGGCGGTCGCTCGGGTTTTCGTATTCCCGTCGGCAGTCGTCGCAAAGGTCGAATCGGGACATCGACGTTCGCGGACGGTCGTACGGAACCCCTTCGATGATCGACCAGCGCGGGCCGCAATGGGTGCAGTTGGTGAACGGGTACCGGTATCGCCGTTCGCCAGGGGTGCGAATTTCTTCCAAGCAGGCCGGACAGGTGGCCAGGTCGGCAGGAATTGTCGGTCGAGGGGCGGCCAGATCGAGACTCTCGCGGATCTCGAACGTCGTCTCCCTCTCACAAATCGCAAGCGGCTCGACGTCGATCGACTCGATCTTCGCCGCCGGAGGAGGGGCGTTTCGAAGGGTTTCCAAAAACCGCTCGATCGCCGCCGGATCGCCTTGCAACTCGATCCGGACCCGGTCGGTTTCGTTCCGGACCAGACCGGTCAACCCGTAACGCCCGGCCGTGTTGTAGACGAACGGGCGGAATCCGACCCCTTGCACCACTCCGCGGACGGTGATCAAGAAGCGAGTCGGTTCGACATTTTCCGGGACGTTTGACATCGGATGAGCGGGGGACGTATTGCCCCGTGGGATCGAAGGTTCAGAATGCAGATAGCTTGAAGATGACTTTGACAAGGGCTAAACCAAATAAGCTGAATCATACCATTATATCATCGGGCCCCCAAAAGGGCGACCGGTCGAAATTGACGGGAAAAAGACGCACCCGTGAACGTCCCTTCGATCGATTTCTGACTGGCGGGTCGAAGTCCGGGCTCCGGGGGGGTATAATACGAGAATCGTTGTTATGGTTTTTTCGGACGGAAAGGCTTGCCAGTGTACGTTTAGCCTTTAAAAAGCACCAATAAAATGATTTTCCTATTATGTCGATTCCGATAACGGTTGTTCTTTCACTTCCCCATCCCAAAAATCAAGCAGGTGCCGATTCCCCTTTGGCGATCGACGCGGCGCTGTTGGATCAAATAGCGCGACGGCCGGTGGCCGAGGTATTGACGATCGGCTCGCTTCACGATCTCGACCCGCAAGGGCCGACCGTCAAGCGGCTCGAAAAACTTGACGGGTCGGTTGCCCTTTTCAGCGACCTTCCGCCTCGGGCGGCTCGGTGGATGGCTTGTCGGTTGGGGTTGTGTCCGAGTTGGTCCTGCTTTGAGGTGGCCGATTACGAGGACCACGACTCGATTCTCGCGCAACTCGACCCGTTGTTGGAAAAGACCTCTTCGCCGGGCGAACCGGTTGAATTGGAGCGGGTCGATGAGGAGATCGCCGTCCGTTGGCATCCGATCGTCGATTACGAGAAATGTATCAACTGTCTCGAATGTTTGAACTACTGCCTTTTCGGCGTCTATAACCTCGATCACGACGAAAATATCCTTGTCGAAAACCCGGCCATGTGTCGCCCCGGTTGTCCGGCCTGCGCGCGGGTCTGTCCGGAAGGGGCGATCATGTTCCCCTATTTCAACGATCCGCAAATTTCCGGTCGCGTCGCGAAGCTTAAAAAAGAAACTCCTAAAACCGTCGAAAACGGACTCGACAAACAGGATCAAAAACTTGATAAACTCTTGGATGAATTAGACGAGTTTTAAACCGGTGCTTCCGCACCCAAAATTAAATCTGCTCCCGTTGGTCGCTGGTATGCGGGTGTGCAGGTGGTGCGTGCCGCTTTGGAAAAGGGGGGAGAGCTTTTATTTCTTTTCGATCGATTTTGCCAAGAAATAAGAAAAAATCCTCCAAGAAGCTTTTTCATTAAAGGGCTTCGAGGAGGACCGTTTTTGAGTTTTCTTCTTGCGTGTTGCGACTTCTAAAGATTCAAAAAATCGTTCATGTCATAGAGGCCGGGCTCTTTTTGAGCGATGAACTGGGCGGCCGACAACGCGCCGCGGGCGTAGCAGTCGCGGTTCGACGCACGGACGGTGACTTCGACCGTTTCGCCCAACATGCCGAAGACGATCGTGTGCTCGCCCGGGTTGTCGCCGGTTCGGATCGCGTGGTAGCCGATCTCGTTGTGCGGCCGGGCGCCGGGGCGTCCTTCTCGACCGTGACGATGTTCGGTTTGACCCATCTCGTCGGCGATGATCCGACCAAACTTCAACGCGGTTCCGCTGGGCGAGTCTTCTTTGAAGCGGTGGTGCCGTTCGAGGATCTCGACGTCGGCGTCGTGCTCGGCCAGGGCGCGGGCCGCGACTTCTGAAAGTTTCATCGCCACGTTGACCGCCAGGCTCGTGTTTGGCGACCAGAGGACCGGGATTGTTTGGGCCGCCTGTTTGACTTTTTCAATTCCCGCCGCTTCCAAACCGGTGGTTGCCAGGACCAGCGGCAATCGTTTCTCGACGCAAAACGCCAAAATCGCTTCGGTCCCTTGCGGGGTCGAGAAGTCGATCACGGCGTCGGCCGTTCCGTCAAAGGTCTCGGTGATCGGGACACCGATCGGTCCGATTCCGGCGACCGTTCCGGCGTCTTCGCCCAGGCGGGGATAGGCCCCGTTTTCCAACGCGGCGACAACTTGTAAATCGGCCGCTTCCGAGCCGAGAGCGACCAAACGGCCACCCATCCGACCGCCCGCGCCGTTGATGATAAGTCGAATTGAACTCACTGGGGTTTCCTTCCGGTTTTTGAATAACGATAGGGAAAGGGGATTTCCGCTTTCGATACAGGTGCGAAACGCAGGCACATGATGCAAGTGCGAAACGTGCCGATTTTATCAAATAAATCGGGTGTTAAAAACCTCCCCCTAGACAAATCGTCCTGGAAGATTTCCCGTATCGCTTTCTTTAAATCCCTTGCATTTGGTTTTTTTGGACAAAGTGTTCGCATGAATCGGCAATGGGAGAAACGGCGTGAGCTTTTCTCTGAGGGGGCATTGCAGAAAGCCGATTCAAGTAAAAAGGATTTTTGGCACTTTGCCGCCATGTCCTTTTATTGATGTTTGCGTTGTCAATCAGAGCCTCGGTCCTCAAACGGTACGAAATCCATGACTTCGAAACTGCATGCGAGAACTCAAAAAAGGTTCAAGAAAACACTTGCCGATTTTTCCTTAGGGCAAGAGGGGACGGTTCTCGGTCTGACCCCGGCGTGTCAGGGGCCGCAGCGAAGTCGGCTGCTCGATTTGGGAATCGTTCCCGGAACGAAGGTCCGCGTCGAAATGGAGAGCCTTGGTCGCGATCCGAGGGCCTATTTCATTCGGGGAGCGCTGGTGGCACTTCGTGATGCCCAGGCCCGGTGGATTCTCGTCGCCGAGAACGTCTAGAGGGCATTTTAAAACCTCAATTTGAGCTACAAGCGGTCTTTTTGTCCGCTGGACTGCTTCGCAAAATCTCGCCATATCGTCCAATATGCCTGCGATTTTACTCCTTGCCAACAAACAAAAATCCTTGCCTTCGCAGCCAAAGCAGGTTTTGAAACGCCCTCTAGATTTTCCCGCCGGTTTTTCTATTGCACTCTTGCCCCATGAATCGGTTTTTAAAAATGACCCTTTTACCTTGTACCACTTGCCAAGGATGTCCCGAGGGGGCCCGGCGTGAGACGAAGCGGTTTCGCATCGATCGGGGGACGTATGTCATTGCGCTGGCCGGAAATCCGAACGTGGGAAAGAGCACTATTTTTAACGAGCTGACCGGCCTGCGCCAACATACGGGCAACTGGCCGGGGAAAACGGTCGCTCGTCACGAAGGCCGTTTTACCTATGAAAATACGCGGTTTCGGATGATCGATTTGCCGGGGACCTATTCCCTTTCCGCGACCACGCCCGATGAGGAAGTGGCTCGCGACTACCTGCTTTCCGGCGAGGCCGACGTGACGGTCGTCGTGGTCGATGCCGGGTGTCTTGAGCGGAATTTGAATCTGGTTTTGCAGATTCTCCACGGAATCCCTCGTGTCGTGGTCTGTTTGAATCTGGTCGATGAGGCTCGACGGCACGGGATCGAGGTTGACACGCAACGGCTTTCGGAGAAATTGGGCGTTCCGGTCGTGGCGACCAGCGCTCGGTTTGGGCAGGGGATCGAGGCACTTCGGGCGACGATTCATCGGATGGTCGGCGGTGTTTTGCCTTCGCGGGCCTGTCACTCAAGGGGTTCGATGCCGACGGTCGAGCACAAGGCCCTTTTTCCGGAATCGTCGTCCGAGGCGGCGACCGAGCGTTTTTATTGGGATGCCGGACAAATTGCCCAGTTGTGCGCGCGACGAAAAACGGATCAGCGCCCCGTGCTCGATCGGCGACTGGATCGGATCTTGACCAATCGTTGGACCGGGTTTCCGGTGATGGTCGGTCTGTTGGCCGTCGTGCTTTGGTTGACCGTCGTGGGGGCGAACTATCCGTCGGCCTTTTTGTCGTGGTTGTTAATCGAGACGATCCATCCGGCACTTCGGGCAGCCGCCTTGGGGCTCGGGCTGCCTGTCGGGCTTGTGGGGGTGTCGATCGACGGGGTTTACCTGGCCACGGCCTGGGTCATTTCGGTCATGTTGCCGCCGATGGCGATTTTTTTCCCCCTGTTTACGCTGCTTGAGGATTTCGGCTACCTGCCTCGGGTGGCGTTCAATCTGGACGGTTTTTTTCGACGGGTCGGCGCCCATGGTAAACAGGCGCTGACCATGTCGATGGGGTTCGGTTGCAATGCGGCGGGTGTCGTTTCGACACGCGTGATTGACAGCCCGCGCGAACGACTTTTGGCGATTGTGACCAATAACTTCTCCCTGTGCAATGGGCGCTGGCCGACGCAGATTTTGATCGCCACCATTTTTCTCGGTTCGTTGGTTCCTTCCTACTGGGCCGGGCTGATTTCGACCGCCTCGGTGGTCGGCGTCGCGTTGCTGGGGGTCGTGTTGACGTTTGTGGTTACCTGGTTTCTTTCGCAGTCGTTGCTCCGCGGCGAGGCGTCGACTTTTAGCCTTGAGCTGCCACCGTACCGGCCGCCTCGACTGCTTCACACGCTTTACACCTCGTTGATCGATCGGACCCTGTTGGTTTTGTGGCGGGCGATCGTTTTTGCCGCCCCGGCCGGTGCGGTGATCTGGCTGATCGCCAACGTCGAGATTGGCTCGTCCACCTTGGCCGACTGGTTTGTCCGAAATGCCGACCCGATGGCGGTGCCGATTGGCCTAAACGGGGTCGTGCTGTTGGCCTACCTTGTGGCGATTCCGGCTAACGAGATTGTTATCCCGACGATCTTGATGTTGACGGTCGTGACCACCGGGCTCACCGGTGTGGGCGCCGAAGCGGGTGTCATGTTCGAGACGTCCGATTCGGCCATGGGAGAGATTCTTCGTACGGGAGGTTGGACTACGTTGACAGCCGTCAACCTGATGCTTTTCAGTTTGATCCACAACCCGTGTTCGACGGCCATCTACACGATTTATAAAGAAACCCGGAGCGTCCGTTGGACCCTGTTGGCCACGCTCTTGCCGGTCGTGTTGGGCGTGGCCGTCTGTTTCGTGGTCGCCCAGCTCTGGCGTCTTCTTGGTTGAAAAATCCCCGTTTCCAAACTAGGTGATCCGTTCGGAAACGGGGCAGTCTTTTTATGCAACTACAGGGATAAAAGCTGTTTTACTTCTTTTCCGGCTTTTCCTTGGTTTCTCCCGTGTTCTCGTGGATCTTGCAATCTTTCAGCTGTCCCTTGAGCTTTTCGATTCCCGCGGCGGTGACACGGGTATTGGTCAGGTGGATTTCCTTGAGTTGTTTGAAGGTTCCGATCATTTCCAGTCCGGCGTCGGTGATCGCGTTACGGCCCAGGTGCATCCAGGTCACCTTGGTCAACGGGGCGAGCGTCGGTAATCCGGCGTCGGTGACCCGGGTCTTATCGAGGTTCAGCCAAGTCAGGTTGGTCAGGCCGGCGATCGTTTTCAGTGCCGCGTCGGTCGTGGCGGTGGTGTACAGGTTCAGTCGTTTAAGATTCGTAAGCGCGGCCAGTTCGGCGACCCCTTGGTCGGTCACGGCGGTGAGGCTCAAGTCGAGATCGGTCAGGTTCTTCGCGCGGCCGAGCGTTTTGATCGCTTGGTCGGTCAGTTTCGTTCCGCTGAGGCGCAGTCGTCGGAGTTTTGGCAGCGCGGCGATCGCTTCGACCCCGGCGTCGGTCACGGGGACGTTGGCCAGATAAAGCTCTTCCACCTTGGGCAGCGCGGAGAGCTTCGCCATGGTCGCGTCGGTAACACTGGTGTTGTCGAGGCCGAGGACCTTGAGATTCGGCAGGTTATCGAGTTCCGGCAGCGTCACGTCGGTGACCTGGGGGCCGGAGAGTTTTAGGAGTTTCAGGCTCGAAAGTTTTCCGGCTTTTTTAAGCCCTTCGCCGGTGATCGGGGTATCGCGCGCGTCGAGCGACTTGAGTTTTGCAAACGCGGCGAGCTTTTCCAAATCGGCGTCGGTCACGTCGGACCCTTTGAGCGTGATCGCCGTGACGTTCCCTTGTTTGTCGGTTTTGAGTTTTGCTTTTTTTTGCTTCAAAAAATCGGCCATTTCAGTCGGGTCGACTTTGGTTTGCGTTGCGGTGGAGTTGGTCGTCGTTTTTTGAGCTTTGGTTGGTTCCGGGGTCGAGGTTGGGGCCGGTTTCTGGCAGCCGGAGAGAAGCAGGGCCAGGCCGAGGGTCAGCGAGAGCAGTGGGGCGGGGCGAATCATGGTTCTTTCCTTAAAAAAGGCGGCGGATTGCATGCAATGAGATAAAAAACTTGCATGCAACCAGGCGGCTTGCATGCAATAAAACGCCAGTTTGTCAAAAGCGGGGATTCGCGTCAAGAAGAGGGAAGCGAGGGAGCGTAGAAAAACGAGGGAAATCCGGGTTTTGTAAGTGTAAATGGTATGCCCGACACCGACCGTTGATTATAATGAAATCTGCGGGGCTTGATGTCTCGCTCATACCAAAAAATGTCCTACCCGGCCTGAAACGCGTTTCCATTTGAAATCGTGCGGCCACATGGGTGAAAAGAGCCTGTTTTCCCGAAGGGTAAACTGGCGGCAACTCGCCATCAACAATCGAGAATTTTGTATAAAACTATGGCGATGGTTTTATCGCGATGGTTTCCCCTGCCTCATGGAGAATGATTGTGATCGTTTGTCGACCTCGCCGGTTTGTTGGTCTCTTCGTTGGTTTGATCGTTTGTGGTTTGTGGTTTGTTCATGAATCCCACGCGGCCGAACCGACCGGTTCCGATTCCAATTCAGTTTCAGTAAAATCGCTGCGAGTCGGATTCCTGGCTATTAACGTCGACGCATCCGGCAACCCGGTCGGGGAGGAGACGGCCGCCGCGTGGAACTGGCTCAAAGCGACCGTCGAGCGTCCGGTCCTTTTTCGGATCGATAAGAAAGAAGGACTTCTTGAGGCGGCCACGGGCAAACCGATCGACTTGGACGCCTTCGATGTCCTTTGGCATCATCAGGGGGAAACCGTCACGCGGTGGGGCTTGCCGCCCGGTACGAAGTTCGCTAACCAAATCAATCAGTTTGCTTCCTCAGGACGCGGGGTTTACTTGAGCGGGGGCGGGTTGCTTTTCCTCTGGACGCTTTCGCTGGAAGGCTATGACCGGCCTCAGGGTCACCCGTTTCATCCGTTCAACGAGCGTCGTCCGGCGGGAGTCGTGCCGGTGGAAAAGGACCATCCGCTGTTTTGCGGTTTGAAGGCCGACGAGTCGGGGACAATCTGGACAGCCGAAGGGGGATTTCCCGCGGTCTGCGATTACACTTGGGGCGGTCCGTTTCAGGGGATGCTTTTGGCTCGAACACCCGAGGGGGTCGAGAATCCGATTACCGAATACCGGCGTGGAAAAGGCCGGGTCCTGTGCGTCGGCTGGCACTTGCCCCATTTCAGTGATACGAAAAACGTCCACCGAGAGAATCTCGACAAGCTGACCAAAAACGCGCTTGCCTATTTGGCCGCCCCCAAGGGATGGCATCCGTTCGAAATTCGTTCGGCCTACCGGGAACGAAAACTGCCGCCCGCGCCTCAGCCGGTTCCCAAGAAGCTTTTGCCGACGGTCGACGAATTCACGTCGCTTCGCCAGGCGATTGAGGACCTTCGCCAACGTTTCCCCGACCAATACACCAAAGCCGATGCCTATCTGGCCGAACTCCAAGAGCTCGAAACGCAACTTGCCACGCCCGAGCGTGACGCGGCCGCCCGGCGTTTCGAGGCCCTTCGACGCGAGGCCCTGTTGGCCAATCCGCTTCTGGATTTCGATCGGCTGATGTACCTTCGCCGTCGGACGAACCAGATGGGGCTGCCGACGAACTACCAGAGCAATTCGAGCCTGCCGCAAGCCGGGTATGACAATCGGGTCGAAACCCGCTCGATCCACGATTCCGGCCAACCGGTCCGAACGATTTTCCAGCCGGAGGGCGGACGGTTCGTCGGGGATATCGATCTTCATTTCGACGCCGACAAGATGCTCTTTTCCATGTCGAACATCGACGGGCGTTGGCGTATTTTCGAGCTCGACGGTCTGAAGGCGGCCGATCAGGGCCAACCGGCCAAATCGGCTCGGATGCTTCCGCTCTTGAACGAGGCGGATATCGACAACTACGACGGCTGCTATTTGCCCGACGGACGGGTGATCTTCAACTCGACCGCCCCGTTTACCGGCGTGCCGTGCGTCAGCGGGAGTTCGCACGTGACGAACCTGTACCGGCTGGAACAGGACGGTTCGATTCGCCGTTTGACGAACGACCAAGAGCACAACTGGTCGCCGCGCGTCTTGCCCAACGGGCGGGTCCTTTACCAGCGCTGGGAGTATGCCGATATTGCCCACTCGTTTTATCGACTGCTTTTTCACATGAACCCCGACGGAACGAACCAGGCCGAGTTCTACGGGAGCAATTCGTATTGGCCGACCTCGATGTTCTACGCTCGGCCGGTTCCCGGACATCCGACGATGGTGGCGACGATCGTCGGCGGACACCACGAGACGCCGCGTATGGGCGAGCTGCTGCTGTTGGACCCGGCACGCGGTCGTTTTGAAACCGAGGGGGTCGTCACGCGGATCGGCGGGAAGGAAGAAGAGGTCAAACCGGTGATCCTCGATGGCCTGATCGGCAACAGCTGGCCTCGATTCTTGCACCCGTGGCCTTTGAATGAAAAATACCTGATCGTCTCTTGCAAGCCGACAATCAGATCGAACTGGGGCCTTTACTTGGTCGACGTTTTTGGGAACTACGTCTTGTTGCACGAGGAGTCGGGCTACGCGATGATGGAGCCGATCCCGCTTCAGGCACGTCCGACGCCGCCGGTGATCGCCGATCGGTCTGACCCGACCCAAAAGGAGGGCGAGGTCTATATGGTCGACGTCTATACCGGGCCGGGGCTCGAAAAGGTGCCGCGCGGGACGGTCAAATCGCTTCGGCTGTTGACCTACCAGTTCGCCTATCACGGCATGGGAGGCGAAGGGGACCGGATCGGATTGGACGGTCCTTGGGATGTGAAGCGGGTGATCGGCACCGTGCCGGTCGAAGCGGACGGCTCGGCCCGATTCCGGGTTCCGGCCTGCACGCCGATCTCGATCCAACCACTTGACGCCGAAGGGAAAGCGATCCAGTTGATGCGGAGTTGGTTAACCGCCATGCCCGGCGAGGTGCTTTCCTGTGTCGGATGTCATGAAGCCCAAAACAGCACGCCGCCGTCGCAAGGGACCCTCGCCGCGCGACGTCCGGCACGAGAGATCAAACCGTGGTACGGGCCGACGCGGGGCTTTTCGTTCAAACGGGAGGTACAGCCGGTCTTGGATCGCTATTGTATCGGCTGTCACGACGGCAAGACCGCCGGGCAGGACGGGCAAACGTTGGGCGATTTGACCGCTCGACCGGCCAAACAGGTTCCCGGAATGGGCGGATATCGGGCCCGGTTCACGCCGTCTTACATGGCGTTGCGTCGCCACGTTCGGACACCGACGCTCGAAAGCGATGCCCATATGTTGCCGCCGTATGAGTACCACGCCGACACGTCTCCGTTGATCCGGATGTTGCGACGTGGACACCATGACGTCAAGCTCGACGTGGAAGCGTGGGACCGACTGATCACCTGGATCGATTGCAACGCGCCGGCCCACGGGACTTGGTTCGAGGTCTGCGGCGATGCCAAGGCTGACCAAATCGAAAAACAGGCCAAGCGGCGTCGCGAGATGATGCTCAAGACGACCGGTATCGACGAGGATCAGGAAGCGGTGTTCGAGGTGGTTCGAAAGATCGAACCGGTGGTGCCCGAGTCGTGGGCCGCGTCGAAAAAACCGGCTCCCGCGCCGGCCGAAAAGCCGGTCGCCAAACCGTCACCGGCGGTGGTAAAAGAACCGGCCGAATTGCCCACGCGCCAGGTCGATTTGGGTGACGGGGTTTCGATGGAGCTGGTCCGTCTCCCGGCGGGAGAGACCGATGGCAAACCGACCAAGGAATTTTGGATTGGTCGGTTCGAGGTGACCAACCGCCAGTTTGCCCAGTTCGATCAGAACCACGATAGCCGCCTGGAAACGGGCGATTTTCTGCAGTTTGGCCCGTATCAACGGGGTTACGATGCGAACCGTCTGACGCAACCGGTCGTTCGGATCGGTCGGGACCGGGCCGAGGCGTTTTGTCGTTGGCTTTCGGAAAAAACGGGGACGACGTTCGACCTGCCGACCGATGTCGAGTGGGAATACGCCTGCCGGGCCGGGACGACGACGACCCACTGGTATGGCGGGACGAACAGTGATTTTTCGAATGTGGCCAACCTGGCCGACTTGACGCTCCGGGAAGTCGATTACCATTATTTGCCCATCGCGATTCCCGAGTGGCGGGTGGCCGACGCGCGGTTTGACGATCAGTACCGGATCTCCGCGCCGGTCGGGACGTATGCACCGAACCCGTGGGGTCTTTTCGACATGCACGGCAATGTGGCCGAATGGACCAAGACGGAGAAGCAGTCGGACTCGATCGGTCCGGCTCCGTTGACCGAGGAAGACCGGCAACTGACCCGACGCGCGGCCGTGTGTGGCGGTTCGTGGCACGACCGGCCGGTCGATTCGACGTCGGCGTCAAGGCGTTATCATTTTCCGCATCAGCCGTTGTTTGACGTCGGGTTCCGGGTGATAGTGCGAGAAGCGAAAAAAGCAGAAGTGGCAAAAAAATGAAATAAAGAAAAAACAAACAGAGGGATTGCAAAGCAATCCCGGTCCAAAAAGTTTTTGAGGGGAGAGTTTGAGAGGGGACAATTTTCAAAATGTCCCCTCTCATTCAATAAAAACAGGTGACGGCAAAGCCGTCACTCCTTTATAAATTCCCTCGCTGTCTCAAAAAAACCACCCCTTCCAACCGGAGAAAACCCATGCATCGTCGAACCATTCTCTTGGCCGCAACGATTCTCTTTGCCTGGACTGCCTTCGGCATGAGTTTGACCCACGGGGCCGACGCCGGCACGCAAACTGCTTCGAACGTTCGAAGCGAGGACGGTCCGGGGTTCGTTTCGTTGTTCGACGGGAAGACGCTTGACGGTTGGAAGGCGGCTGATAGGAGTTGGTGGTCGGTCGAGGACGGGGCGATCACCGCCACGATTACCGAAGCGAAGCCGTGCAAGGAGAATCAATATCTGTTCTGCGAAGTCGGCCAGATGAAGGATTTCGAGTTGAAGCTGGTCCACCGGATTGTTTCGGAATACGAAGTCAACAGCGGGTTCCAGTACCGCAGCGAACATTACCAAGGGGACGATTGCAAGGGGTATCAAATCGATAATAACCTGCCCGGCCGAGTGCAACTGTACGATGAGTTCGGGCGTCACACGCTCGCGGCGCGTGGAGAGCGGACCATCTTCGACGAGACCGGGAAGAAGACCGTGACCGAGATCCCCGAGGCGAAAGGAGAGCTTTGGTTCGCTTTGAGCGACTGGCACGAGTACCACCTGATCTGTCGCGGCCCGAAAATGACTCTCTACGTCAACGGTCGTCTGGTCGGTGAGGTCACGGATAACGATCCGGCAAATCAGGACCTGGCTGGCCTCTTGGCTTTGCAACTGCATTCCGGTCCGCCGATGAAGGTCCAGTTCAAAGACCTCCGCTGGCGAAAACTGGGGCCGAAAGACGAAGTTAAATTGCCGTAAGTCGAATACAATATGGCGTTTACATGCTCCTCCTGCTTTCTCGCGATTCTAGCGGAGGAGCCCGTTTTTTACAGCTTACGGCTTTCTCGGACCGTTTTCCGGTAAAAAATCCAGTCTTTCCTCGAAATTTTTTCCGGGTTTGTATGATGGAATTATCTCAGCTTGCTTTTTGGGGATCTTTTGCCGAAAAACAAGCATGGTGAATAAATGAGAGAGTGAATCTTTCCTCGTTTCGGTTTTGCTTTTTCGCAACAAGTTCTCTGACTGACACTTCTGAACGATCTCTTGTTCAAGCGGTTATCCAATCGTCCGTGTTTAAAAAACGCTGGTTGGAATGTATGCCGATTCGATGGAGCAGTCTTCTTTTGATTTCTGACGTTTGCTTCTTTTTGAGAAAACTCCTCGGGTGTTGTTCTCGTGAGAGCTCTCTCGATTTGATAGGAGCAGTGGGGCAGATTTTTCAACGAAAATAGAAATACATTTTTGTGGGGAAGAGGGGGGGAGTGTAAATGAAGCCGATAGCCATTCATCAAGGTGAAGGGTGGGCCGTTGAGTGGATTCGCTATTGCTGCAAAAAAGGGATTCCTCACAAAATCGTTTCGGGGTACGACTCGGATATTTTGAAACAACTCAAGGGGGCGTCCGGTTTTCTGTGGCACATCAACCATATTGTGCCGGTCGACATGTTCATGGCCCGAGACGTTTTAAACGCGGCCGAGGAAATGGGACTGAAGGTGTTTCCCCGTTTTCGGTCGAACTGGCATTACGACAATAAAATCGCCCAAAAATATTGGTTCGAGGCTAACGAAATCCCGGCGGTCGAGAGTTGGGTTTTTTATGAAAAGCGTCGAGCATTTCAATTTCTCGAAAAGGCCCGTTTCCCTTTGGTGGCGAAGTTGCGACGGGGGGCCGGTTCCTACAATGTGCGGCTCTTGAAAACCGTCGCCGAGGCAAGACGCTATGTCAAGCAGATGTTTGGCAGCGGCTTTTCCCCGGTTCCGCGTTTTCTGAATGACGCGAAGCACAAATTCAACGTCGCTTTGCAGCAAGGCGGAGTTCGCGGCGTTTGGAATCGATTGAAGAAGGCGCCGCATTATTTTGACGTCATGACGAAGGCGAAGGCCGGTTTTCCGCGAGAAAGGGGATACGTCTATTTTCAGGAATTTGTTCCGAACAATCGGTCCGATATTCGGGTTTCGGTGGTCGGCAACCGAGCGTGGGCCTTTCGACGGATTTGTCGGAAGGGGGACTTCCGTGCTTCTGGAAGTGGGCTTTTTGAATTCGATACGAACTTGATTCCCTTGGACGTGATCCGGGCCAGTTTCGACGTCGTTCGAAAAACGCAGACGGAAGCGTTGAGCTTCGATTGGGTCGAGTGTTCCGACCGCGTGTGGCGATTTGTGGAAACCAGTTGTTGCTTCGGCGTTGAGCCGTTTCCCTACCTTTCCGGGTATTGGGACCGTTCCCTCGCTTGGCACGAAGCGCGACTTCATCCGGCCCATTGCATTCTTGAGGATTTTCTTGAAGCGATCGAACCGGTCTCTTTGGTGACGGCCCGAGCAAGCTGAGGTAAATCGCACTAGGTCGATGCTATCCGGCCTCTTGTTGGGTAAGCCGATTTTGCAAAATCTCCTAAAAAAGCCGCCCTTGCTCCGATCGGCCTAGGGGGTGCGCGTCCCAGCCGTTTTCCTGTAGCCGATGCACAAATTCTTCCTGACCGTGGGTGCAGTAGACCCGTTTCGGGTTGACGCGACGGACCGCCTCGAACAGTTCGTCGAAATCGGCGTGGTCGGACAAGGGCAGGGCGTGGTCGACTTTGAGTCGGTACTTGGTCGATTCGTCGATCGCCCATCCGGTGACGGCGAAGCGGACCTCGGGCCGCTCGGTTTCCGGAGTCCAGCGGCGTGGCGGGACGACCCAGACGGCGTCCGCCCGGTCGTCGGCGGTCAGCAGGTCGTGGGGGCCCAAGTCGACGTCGAACGATTCGTAGATCTGGCTCAACTGGAACGTGGCACGGTCCTGAAGGACGAAGAACCCGGCGTCGGTCAAGATTCGGGTCACCTCTTGGGCCTTGCCCAGCGCGTACGCCTCGACGATCGGCCGGGCGCCGCGGTCGAGCGCCTCGCCGACCAGTTCGACCAACCGGGCGATCGTTTCGTCGCGTGGCGGCATTCGGTACTTGGGTTTTCCGAAGGTGCATTCGAGGATCAGCGTTTCGGCTTCGGGCAGCTCGGCCCTTTCGGCGGTGGCCGATTCGCCCAGTTTGAAATCGCCCGTGTAAAGCATCGTCGTGTGGCCGTCGTCGACCAGGAGCATTGCCGAGCCGAGACAATGGCCTGCCGGGAAGGTGGTCAGGCGGAGGTCGGCCCAGTCGATCGTTTCGCGGTAAGGCATCTCCTTGACCCGTCGGGGCCCGAGCCGGTGTTGGTACAATGCCATTGTGGCCGGGGTGCCCAGGGCCAGTTCGTGCCGGGCCATATGGTCGGCGTGGGCGTGGGAGACGAACCCGGCTTGACGTCGACGTTGCGAGTCGATCGCCAGGCCGCAGCCGGTCAAGATCAGTCCGTTGTCCCAGTGAAACATGGGCGGTATGGTCCTTCGGATAAAATTTTTTGAGCCGGTTTCAAAACCCTATTTCGCGTCACTGTTTCTCGGCCGTGGGAGGCCTGGTAGGTAGTTTTGAAAATGCCCTCTGGGGGGTTTCGCGTGGATAAAGAGGTCCGGACGGGCCCCCTCGCTCTACGTGTTGGTGGGGTTGTCAAAGGGCCAAAAGACCGGTTATCATAACAGGTTTCGCGTAGGAAAGTATACTCGCATCTTGCGATAAGTTCCCACCCCCTTCTATAGGAATATTATGGCCGACCAAGCTGATTCCCGTCAAAAAAAGGCCAAAGCCAATAAACCGCCCACCGGAGGCTATAAAGATCGCCCGTGGTATCCCCGCTTTTGGGATGGGATGGGGATGCGTCCTTGGTGGCGATTGTTGCGGAAGAACCACTTTGCCGTGGGGCCCTCGCGGGTCGCCATGGCGGGGATCATTTCGGGTCTGTCGTTTGTCAACGCCGGGTTCTGGGGCACTCAGGAGCTGCTTTACGGTCGAAAAATTCGGGAAACGAAGCTCGAAAAGGACCCGATCTTCATCATCGGCCACTGGCGAAGCGGCACGACGATGCTGCACGAGCTGATGATTCTCGACCAACAGCTGACGTTTCCGGACACCTACGCCTGTTTCGCCGCGCCCCATTTTCTGTTGACCGGCGGGTTCATGCCGAAAATGGTCGGGTTTCTAATGCCGAAGCAGCGTCCGATGGACAACATGCGGATGGGGTTCGACCGGCCGCAGGAGGATGAGTTCGCGCTTTGCAATTTGGGCGCCAACTCGCCCTATCTGACGTTGGCCTTTCCGAACCGGCCGCCGCAATTTTCCGAGTATCTGGACATGGAAGGCCTGTCGAAGGAAGAGGTCGATCAGTGGAAGTCGATTTTCCATTGGTTCGTTCAGTGTCTGACTGTCCAGGCCAATGGGAAGCAGGTCGTCATGAAGTCGCCGCCGCACACCGCGCGGATCAAGACCCTTTTGGAGATGTATCCCGACGCTCGATTCGTCCATATCACCCGCGACCCGTACGTCGTGTTCGCGTCGACGGTGAACCTTTGGAAACGGCTGCGACGTGACGAAGGGTTCCAGACACCTCGTTACGACGGGCTGGACGAATACGTCCTGGAGACTTTCAAGCAGATGTACGCCGCGTTCGATCGGGACCGCGAGTTGATCCCCGAGGGCCGTTTCAGCGAGGTCCGTTACGAGGACCTGGTTGGCGATCAGACGGGTCAGATGAAGCGGATCTACGGCGAAATCGGGCTGGACGGTTTTGAGGCGGTGCTTCCGGAATTGGAGGCGTATGTCGAGAGTCATAAAAACTATAAGACGAACCGGTATGAGATCGATCCGGAGGTGCGTCGGATGGTGGACGAGCACTGGGGATTTTATGTGGAGCGGTACGGGTATCAACAAGAGAAGAAAGCATAAAAACTAAAAATAAAGAACAGAGGGATTGCGAAGCAATCCCGGCGGCTAGGAGCCGCGGCCGGACCGGCGTTACCACGCC
The DNA here is from genome assembly GCA_963674475.2 of Thermoguttaceae bacterium. Classification (GTDB taxonomy): domain Bacteria; phylum Planctomycetota; class Planctomycetia; order Pirellulales; family Thermoguttaceae; genus CAXXFQ01. The sequence goes on from CAXXFQ010000019.1 coordinate 211,891, forward strand.
GTTTTGAAAACTCGCTCCCGTTGGTCGCTGGTATCGATACCAGCGACCAACGGGAGCGAGTTTGTATTAACGGTGCGGAAGCACCAAGAAAAAAGTTTTTGAAGGGGAGTTTGAGGGGAAACAATTTTCAAAATGTTTCCCCTCATTTAGTAAGAACCGGTGACGGCGCAGCCGTCACTCCTTTTTCCTTTCACTCGAACCATTTACAAAAGCCTCTTGTCCTTCAAGAAACCCAAACTCCACCTCCGATAGAGGCCAAAAAACAACCGCGTTCACCTCTTTTACGCCGGAATCCATCTTTTCCCGAGGTTCTCGACCTGGGACGGGGGGTGAGGTAGAATAGACAGTTTGCAGTCCCGGCGTAGGGATCTTGTTGGAGACGGCTTCGTTTTTGCCGAAGCGGTAAAAAAGTGCTTAGATTTTTATTTGGCTGAGGAAAAGAATTTTATTATGACGTCGATCCCCTCTCATTGGCTTGCCGATCGGAACCGTTTGTTTAGCGCCTCGGGCATCCGTCGCGTTTTTGATTTGGGCGCGAAGTTGAAAAACCCGGTGAACCTGTCGATCGGGCAGCCGGATTTCGACGCGCCGGAAGAGGCGAAGCAAGCGGCGATCCGTGCGATCCAGAGTGGTAAGAATGGCTATTCGCTGACGCAGGGGATGCCGGTCTTGTTGGAGAAGATTCAGGCCGCGGTGGATGAGACCTACGGCCACGCCGATCGCGAGGCGTTTATTACCAGTGGGACCAGTGGCGGGCTGCTTCTGACGATGGCGGTTCTGTTGAACCCGGATGACGAGGTGATCATCTTCGATCCGTACTTCGTCATGTACGACGCGTTGGCTCGCGTGGTCGGCGCGAAGGTGGTCCATGTCGATACTTATCCCGACTTCCGAATCGATCTCGAAAAGGTCAAGGCGGCGATTACCGATCGGACGAAGTTGATCCTGTTCAACGCGCCGGCCAACCCGACCGGGGCGGTGCCGAGCGAGGAGGAAACGCGTCAACTGGCCGAGCTGGCCGCCGAACGAAATATCGTCCTGTTGAGCGACGAGATCTATCGCGATTTCTGTTACGATCGGCCGTTTGTCTCACCGGCGAAGTACAATCCGCAGACGCTGGTTATCGACGGGTTCAGCAAGAATCTGGGCGTGCCCGGCTGGCGGGTCGGTTTCGCGCACGGTCCGAGCGAGATCATCGACCAGATGATCAAGTTACAGCAGTACACGTTCGTCTGTTCGCCCCATCCGTTGCAATGGGGAGTGGCCGCGGCGCTAGAGGTCGATCGGACGCCTCAGGTGGAAGCGTACCGACGCAAGCGGGATATGGTCGTGGACGGGCTGTCCGATCTTTACGAACTGGCCGTGCCACGTGGGGCGTTTTACGCGTTTCCGAAGGCCCCTTGGGGAACGGCGACCGAGTTTGTCGAAAAGGCGATCACCGAACACTCGCTTCTGATCATCCCGGGCAATGTCTTTAGCGAACAGGACACTCACTTCCGCCTTTCCTACGCGGCCGACGACGCCGTGTTGGAGAAGGGAATCGAGATCCTGCGTACGATGGCCCAAAAGGGTTCTTGATATTCGAAAAAGAAGTGAGCCCCCCATAATTTCAGCTTTTTTCTAAAAAATCGGGCTCCTTGTTGGGAGCCCTTGGGCACTACTTATGCGAGGCTCAATAAGGTTTTTTGGTCGCGGGGGGGTGTCGTGCCCATCCGTCGTGGTAGTCAGTGTCGAGGACTGGCTTTGGTGAAAGTTGCCAAGGTCGATATAATTTCTTTGAACTATTTTGGCCTTGGAATACGGTGCCTTGCGACCGTCGGCAGAACGGGAAAACGGGAACGATTTTTTCTGACTGCTAGGGTGGTAACGATGGGATCTCTCCCGCTGCCGGTGCGAGGCTATCCCCTTTTGGGAAATGCGCAAGGATGGATGCAGTAAGCCAAGAATCCTCGCGTGACGATCGCCTTTTCGAGTTGGTCGATCGGTTTGAGCGTCAGGAAGGATTCGCCCCGATTCTGGCGGAACTCGAAGCAGGACACGCGGCGACGCTCGAAGGTGTCTGGGGCTCGGCCTGCGCGCCGGCGGCGGCCGCGTTTGCCCGTCGGGTGCCGCAGACGTTGGTCCTGGTCGTGGCCCACGAAGAATCGCTCGATCGGCTGGTCGACGATCTGACTCTTTTCACTCCGCTTACGCCCGAGCGGTTTCCTGCGTGCGAGACGGTCCTTGGCGACCGGGTCTTTCACGACGAGGTTTTCGGAGATCGGGTTCGGCTTCTGAAGCGATTTTTTTGTCCGGCCGGTTCGGCGGACGAGGGGTCTCTGCTGCCGGACGAGAGTCAAGAAGTGAATCGTCCGAAGCTGGTCGTTGCCAGTATGGCGGCCCTCATGCAGCCGGTCCCCGACGCCAACTCGCTTTCGGCCCATACCCGCTCGCTCGTCGTGGGCGAGGAGTTCGATCTGGACGCGTTTTGCCGTTGGATGGTCGAGTGCGGTTTCCAAGGCACGACGGCGGTCGAGCTGCCGGGCGAATTTTCTCGACGGGGTGGGATTCTCGATATCTTTGCCCCCGATTGGGTCGATCCGGTCCGGGTGGAACTGTTTGGGGACGAGGTCGAATCGATCCGCCGCTTCGAGGTGACCAGCCAACGGTCGTTGGAAAAACTCATGTCGGTTGACGTCACGATGCTCGATCCCAACGGTCGCCATCGGGCGTTTTTGACCGATTATCTCGCGCCGGGAAGTTGGTTCTTTTTGGTCGAACCGTCCGACCTGAAAGAGGCCGGAGGGAATTACCTTCGCCGTCTGGACAAACCGGGCGACGTGCACCACCCGACCGAGACGCTCAACCGGGTCTTTCAATTTCCGTCGGTCAGTGCGTCGTCGATTGCCTCGGGGTCGTACGAGGCTCGCTGTCAGTTGAAAATCGAGTCGGTCGAGCAGTTCACCGGTGATTTGAACCGGGTTCGTGACGAGTTGGTCGCGACGGCCGCCGGACAGACGGTCCTTCTGGTTTGTCCGACGCAGGCCGAGATCGAACGTTTGAGCGCCCTGTTTGCCGAAACGAACCTTTTGGCCGAGGGCCGATTGCGGTTTGTGTTGGGGACGCTTTCGGAAGGGTTTCGATTCGTCTCGGAATCGCTGATCGTCTTAAGCAGCGACCAACTGATGCACCGTCACGATGTGCGACGGGTGGCGCGGCGCCATCTGGGCCGGGCGATCGACAGCTTTCTCGACCTGCGCGAAGGGGACTTGGTTGTCCATGTCTCGCACGGGATCGCCCGCTACCGGGGGATGAAGCTGCTGGAGAAGGACGAACAGGTCGAGGAACATCTCGAGTTGGAATTTCAGGGGAGGACCAAACTGTTCGTGCCGGGCTCGAAGATCGGCCTGGTGCAGAAATATGTCGGCGGGTCGCGCGGGAAGGTTCGACTGTCGAAACTGGGCGGGACGACCTGGCAACGGAAAAAGGAAGCGATCGGCAAAGCGGTCTTCGATATGGCGTCCGATATGCTCGAGTTGCAGGCGGCCCGTGAATCGAAGCCGGGGATCGCGTTTTCCGACGATTCGCACTGGCAGCGGGAGTTTGACGCCTCGTTCCCCTATCGCGAAACCGACGACCAACTTCGGGCGATTCGCGCGATCAAAGACGACATGGTGCGCCACCAGCCGATGGATCGGTTGATTTGCGGCGACGTCGGCTACGGCAAAACCGAAGTGGCGATGCGGGCCGCCTTCAAGGCGGTCGACGCCGGTTACCAGGTGGCAATGCTCGTGCCGACGACCATTTTGGCCGAACAACACTGGCGGACGTTCACCGAGCGGATCGCCGCGTTCCCGTTTGAAATCGCCTCGTTGTCCCGCTTTTCTACCAAAAAACAACAGCACCAAACGGTCCAGCGTCTGGCCGAAGGGTCGGTTGACATCGTGATCGGAACCCATCGTCTGGCCCAGCCGGATGTCAAGTTTCAGAACCTGGGGCTGGTGATCATCGACGAGGAGCAGCGGTTTGGCGTCGAGATCAAAGAGCGTTTGAAGATGCTGCGGACGACGGTTGACGTTCTGACGACCACCGCGACGCCGATCCCGCGGACGCTGCACATGTCGATGTTGGGGCTGCGGGATATCTCGAATCTCGAGACGGCGCCGGAGGAACGGCTGGCGGTCGAGACGCGTGTCACCCGTTGGCAGCCGGAACTGATCCGCCACGCGATCATTCGCGAACTCAACCGGGACGGCCAGGTTTATTTCGTCCACAACCGGGTTCGCGATATCGAGATCGTTGCTCAAAAATTACGTCAGATCGTTCCCGAGGCGCGGATCGAAATCGGTCACGCCCAGATGCCCGAACACGATCTGGAACGGGTCATGTTCGATTTCGTTAACCATAAGTTCGACGTGCTATTGGCCACCACGATCGTCGAGAGCGGATTGGATATTCCCAACGCGAACACGATTTTCATCGACGAGGCCGATCGGTACGGTCTGGCCGATCTGCACCAGCTTCGAGGCCGGGTCGGCCGGTACAAGCACCGTGCCTATTGTTATCTGTTGGTTGACCCGAACAAGTCGCTCACCCCCGTGGCGACGAAACGACTCCGGGCGATCGAGGAGTTCAGCCACATGGGGGCCGGGTTCTCGATCGCGATGCGCGACCTGGAGATCCGCGGCGCGGGCAACCTTTTGGGCACCCAGCAGAGCGGCCATATCGCGGCGATCGGCTACGAGTTGTATTGTCACCTGTTGGAACGGGCGGTTCGGGTTCTCAAACGGCTTCCGCCGAAACGGTCGGTCGACGTTGAGATCGACCTGCCGTGCAAGGCGTATATCCCGTCGAGCTACGTGCCCGACATGCGTTCGAAAATTGATCTTTACCGCCGGCTGGCACGCGTGGCCGACGAAGGCCAATTGCGAGATTTAATTGACGAGTTGCACGACCGGTTTGGCCCGCCACCTGCCCCGCTTGCCGAGATGCTCTCCCTTGCCGAGATTCGCATTGCCGCTTGGCATTGGGGAATCCGAGAGATTCGGACCGAAAACACGTACGTCGTGTTTCGATACACCTCGCCGAAAAAGGTCAAGGCGCTGCAAAGCCACACCGGCGGTCGGCTGCGGATCGTCGACTCCCGGTCGGCCTATTTGCCGTCGGACGGCCGAAAAGGGACTGAATCACTTCTGGAAATCCTTAAATCCGTGTTGCGGCCGCGCGGCTAGTTATCTATAATCCGCGCCCCGATATTTCTCAAGGATTCTTGCCATTTGAATCCGCATATTTTACCCATTTTAACCGGATGAGACTCGTGCAGCACCAACGTCCCTTGTTTTTCGTAGGTCTGGTCCTGACGGCGGCCTTGGTTTGCTTGACTTGGCAGGTCGGCTGGGCAGACGAATTTTCCGGACTGTCGGACCCCCGGCTGGCTTCGACCGGTAACGCGGCATATCCTTCGGCTGATGCGACGGTTTCTTCCGTCAGTTCTCAGCGATACGGCGTCGTTCCCGGCTCGCCGACGGCCCCCCAACCGACAACCCGTCCGGCGCATTGGCCTGGGGCGGCAGCCTCGACCGGCGGTGGCGTCGAAATGGCCCGACTTCCGGCTGTCGGATCGGCGTATCCGAACGTGGCGAAGGGGCGGGGCTCGGATGTCGATTTTTTGCTCGAAGGAAAGATCGAGCCGTGCGAAGAGGCCCAAATTCTTGCCCGCGTTGGGACGGAAGTGATTCTGAAAAGCGATATCCTTGCGGTTTTGGCGAATGAAATGGTCGGCAAGGTGGAGAAATTTCCCGAGGAGTATCGTCGACAGGCAACCCAGCAGTTGTTGCCGATGGTGATCGAAAACAAACTGATCTATTTGGATGCGAAACGAGCCATCCCGCCGGAAGGCTTGACTCAAATGGACGAACAACTCAGCAAGCATTTTACCGAGGAAGAAATTTCCCGCTTGATGAAAAAGGCGAATGCCAAAAATCGCAAAGAGCTCGAGGAAAAGTTTCAGGCGATGGGGTCGTCACTGGAAAACCAAAAGCACCTGTTCAAAGAGCGGGCTTTGAGTCAACAGTGGGTCGCGATGAACGTCAAGCCGAACGAACCGGTCGAGCATGACGAGTTGCTGAAATATTATTACGACCATCTGGAAGAGTATAAAAATCCGACCCGCGCTCGTTGGCAGCAGTTGACGGTTCGTTTTTCGCGTTTCCCTTCGAAGGCCGAGGCCTATGCGCGGATTGCCGAACTGGGGAATCAGATTCAAGGGGGCGTCGCGTTTGACGAGGTGGCCAAGAATCATTCTCACGGCATCACCGCCGCCAAAGGAGGAAAACGGGACTGGACCAGCCCGGGGGGCCTTCGTTCGAAAGAGATAGACCGGAATCTTTTTGCGCTGCCGGTCGGGTCGTTGAGCCCTATCCTCACGGATGAGAGCGGCTTTCATATCATAAAAATCCTCGAGCGTAAAGAAGCCCATACGACCCCTTTGGCCGAGGTTCAAGCCGAGATTAAAAAGCAGATCCAGGACAAGCGGTTTGCCGATCGATTCGATGAGTATCGCGAAAAACTCAAGCGTGAAACTCTGGTGTGGACCATCTTCGACGACGGATCGGGCAATTCGGCGGCAAAAACGGCCCAACGGGAAAATGGTCGAAAAGTTCAATAGCTCTTACTCCAGCGATTTTCGGATGCAGTCAAATAGATAACCCTTTCGGCTTGGTGGTTCTTTTCCCCGGTCGGTTTTAAAGGCTTTTTGGCTGCAAAAGATCGGCACCCTCCATCCCTCGCTGCCCGCCCTCCCTTGATGCGCAAGAAACTTTTTACCCGTTTGCTTGAAAGCGGGTGCTAACTCTGCGAAAATAGTTTTCTGTGGGGGATTTTTCACTATCGCAGGCGGTGGTTTCTTCTATTTCTCGTTGATGTAGAAATAATCCCCATGTTTTGTGTGATGGGCCTTGGTTTTTCGACTTCAAAAAATTGCGACACGTTCCTTTCCCTTTTTTTTACAAAAAACGTAGGCGAACATGGCAAATGGTTTTAGACTTGGTGCCGACTTTACCCCCGGCGTCGTGCGGGTTTTCGATTGGACTTGGAATCGTACCAAGCGGCGTGACCAGTCTCGGCTCGAGGCGGCCACGGTATTGTTGGGTTTGTTGGCCGAATCGGAATGTCGAGCGGCGTCCCTCCTTTCTCGTCACGGAATCGACGCCGGCGTGGTCCAGGGACGCTGGCCGGACGCCGTGATCGAACCGGCGCCGGGAAACCTGCCGTTGGCGATCGATTTCCAAGCGCCGGAGGCGATGGACCGTTTTTCTCTCGAGCTTCAAGAATCGTTGCGTTTGACGACGGTTTGGATGGCCCAGAATTGCTTGCCGCTGGAGATTGCCACGGAACATTTGCTTTGGGGTTTGGCGGCCGCCGAGCACGAACTGGGTGCTTGGCTTCGGGAGAAAGGACTTTCGCCGGAGACGTTGGCCGAAGAGATTTTGGCCTTCTATGGCAAGCCGGTCGCGGCGGCCGACGCCGAGGCGCTGTCGATGCCGGAGGACGATTCGCCCCAAGTTTCTTTCGCGACGTGGGACCAGAGGCGGCCGGGCAGTTTGACGCATCAAGAGACGCCGGGCGACGCGATTGCCGTTTTGCGGGTCATTGACGCGGCGGCCAACCGGGGACGTGAGGGCCTTCGGGTGATCGAGGATTACGTCCGCTTCGCGTTGGACGATCGCCATCTGACCGAACGGCTCAAGGAGTTGCGGCACGGGATGACAACGGCGCTTAAGCGGGTGCCCGGTTCGTCTCGATTGGCGGCACGCGAAACGCAGGCCGATGTGGGAACGTTCGTTACGACCGAGACCGAATCAATCCGGCACGACGCGCGGAGTGTGTTGGGGGCCAACTTCGGCCGCTGGCAGGAAGCGCTTCGGAGCTTGGAGGAGTTTGGCAAGCTATTCGATCCGGAGATGGCGGCCGAGTTTGAGCAGATCCGTTATCAGAGTTACACACTGCATCGGGCGATCGAGAACACCCGTTCGAGTTTGCAGCGATTGGAGCAGGCGTCGCTTTATGTTTTGATCGATGGCGCCGAGTCGCTCGAGGCGTTCGAGTCGATGGTCGAGGATCTGATTGTTGCCGGGGTCGATCTTTTGCAGCTTCGCGACAAGCGTCTGGGCGATCGGGAGTTGTTAGGTCGAGCGCGCCGTTTGCGTGAGTTGACCGAGGAGGGTTCGACCCGATTCGTGATGAACGACCGGGCGGACCTCGCGATTTTGGCCCGGGCTGACGGGGTGCATGTCGGTCAGGAGGAGCTTTCGGTCAAGGAGGTCCGTTCGCTGGTCGGTCCGGAGATGATGATCGGAGTTTCGACCCATTCGATCGAGCAGGCCCGTGCGGCGGTGTTGGACGGGGCGGATTATATCGGGGTCGGTCCGACGTTCGAGTCGGAGACGAAGTCGTTTGACCATTACCCGGGCGTGCCGTTGTTGCGCGAGGTGGCCGCTGAGATTCGGTTGCCGGCGTTTGCGATTGGGGGGATTACGCTTGAGAATGTGGAGGAGGTGAGGGGAGCCGGGTTTGGTCGTGTGGCGGTGAGTTCGGCGGTGACGGGTGTGGAGAATGCGACGGAGGCGGCGGTGAGGATGAAGGCAGCGTTGAGAAAGAAGTAGAAAAACAAAGAACAAAAAAACAAAATAAAAAACAAAAAACAAAAAAGACAAAGAAAGAGGGATTGCGAAGCAAGCCCGGTCCAAAAAGTTTTGGAAAGGGGTTTTAGGGGAAAAGCCTTTTTTAAAAGGTTTTCCCCTAATAAAAAAAACACAGGCGACGGCAAAGCCGTCGCTCCTTTTTTTCTTGACGGGGGTGAAAGCAAGAACGCTTGTTTTGTACCCTTAAGGTAACCATTTGTTTTAAGGGGGCCGTTTCGCAAAGCTGAGTTGCGAGTTTGACTTCGCAGTTTGCAGTTCGGAGTTCTTGCGAAATAGCAAAGCTTGAACGAGGAAATGGCCGTCATCCAAAGTTAAGGAGTAACGGCTGGGCCGTCACCTGTGTTTATTTAATGAGAGGGGACATTTTGAAAATTGTCCCCTCTCATGCTCTCCCCTCAAAAACTTTTTGGACCGGGCTTGCTTCGCAATCCCTCTTTTTTTGTTTCTTTTTTCTCTTTGTTTTCTTGTTTTTTCTTTCTTCTTTTTCTATCTGATTATGGGCTTCAGTGGGCTCTGCTCCAACACAAACTTCTTCCGTTCCGCCCCTCCACTAAAATCCACCGTCCCGGAGCGCGATCGGCCCGATCCACTCAACGATACCAGTATCCCCAAACCGTACTCCGGGTGCCGTACCATCATCCCCTGATGAAACGCGTCCGGCTCAAAGTGGCGTGCCCCCTCCACGGCCCTTTCCGAACCCGTTATGAAATCCCCGTCCTCAGAATCGTCTGAAGCGGCGTCGTGTTCATAAACCGGTAACGATTCGGGCGGCTCCTCGTCGATCGCGTCGTAGTCCCAACTGGACGGGTCGAACGCGATGTCGTCGTTCGTTTCTTGCTCGACGGTGAACGAATCGGACGCCCCGGCCAGCGAGTTTTCCTCGACCATCCCGATCAACTCCATCTGCTCGCGAGGCAGTTCGAGTAAGAAACTGCTCGGGATGCTCATCGCGCGGCGGCCACGGAAATCGCGGAAACGACTGAGACTCAGTTGTAGTTCTTCTTGGGCTCGGGTGATGCCGACGAACAACAGCCGACGTTCCTCCTCGAGTTCCTCCGGGGTGTCTTGGCTCCGCTCGTGTGGCAGAAGACCCTCCTCGACCGCCACGAGGTAGACGCACGGAAACTCAAGCCCCTTCGACGCGTGTAACGTCATCAACGTGACCCGGTCCGCCTCGAATTCCCAATCGTCCGTGTCGGCCACCAACGCGGTCTCTTCCAGGAATGATTCCAGAGCGCCCGGCTCGCCGTGACGTTCGTCGAAGTCGCGGCCGATCGTCAACAGTTGCTCGACGTTGGCCAGCCGGTCTTCGTCCCCTTCGAGTTTGCTGCCGTCGAGCTTCTCGCGGTACCCCGACTCTTCGAGGACCAACCCGATCAACTCTTCGAGATATCCCTCGGCCGCTGCGGCCATCCGGTCGAATTTTTCGACAAACTTTCGAATCGATCCGATCGCACGACGCGAAAGCCCTTCGACCGCGTCCGCTTCCCGGGCCGCTTCCAACAACGAGAGGCCCCGACCGTGGGCGTGACGCGAGAGCCGGTCGATGGTCGTTTTGCCGATGCCGCGTGTCGGGACGTTGATGATCCGCAACAGCGACAGGTCGCCGCGTGGATTGTTGACCAAATGGAGGTAGGCCAGGATGTCCTTGATCTCGCGACGCTGGAAGAATTCCAGCCCGTGGACCATCTGATACGGGATGCCGTACTTCCGCAGGGCCCATTCGAAATGGACCGACAGGGCGTTGGTCCGGTAAAAGACGGCGAAATCCTTTGGGCGTCGTTGGCCGTGTTCGAGTTGTTCGGCGATCTCGGCGGCGATTCGATCGGCTTCGGCGCGGCCGTCGTCGTAACAGGCCAGACGGACCGCGCGGCCGGGCGGGTTGTCGGTGAAAAGGGTTTTTTCTTTTCGCTCGACGTTGTAGGCGATCAGTTGGTCGGCCACCTTCAGGATCGATTGGGTGCTGCGGTAGTTTTGTTCGAGTCGGACGACGCGGGCCTTCGGGTAGTCGTGTTCGAACCGAAGCATGTTCCGGATATCGGCGCCGCGCCAACGGTAGATCGACTGGTCCGGGTCGCCGGTAACCATCAGGTTCGGGTAGTCGACCGACAAGCTGCGGGCGATGATGTACTGGGGTTGGTTCGTGTCTTGGTACTCGTCGACGAGGATGTAACGGTACCGGGCGTCGAGGCGGCGGCGGATTTCCGGATTGTCACGCAACAAGACGGCGACGTGCAACAACAGGTCGTCAAAGTCGGCCGCGTTGCATTCCAGGAGCATCTCTTGGTAGGCCGGATAGACCTTTTCGACCACCGCGCCGACCATTCCCCCGACGTCGGCGATGAAGTTGTCCGGCTCGACCAGCGCGTTTTTGGCCGTGCTGATCAGCGAGGCGACCGTCTCGGGGCGGACCGTCTTCTTGGGGATCTCGAGCCGCTCCATCGTTCGCTTGATACAGCGGCGGGTGTCGTCGGTGTCGAAGATGTCGAAATTCTCCGAAAGGCCGACCAGCCGGGCGTGTTGCCGCAAGAGCCGGGAACAGAACCGGTGGAACGTGCCGATCCAGACCGGATGGCCGGGGGCGAGCCGTTCGACACGGGAACGCATCTCCTCGGCCGATTTGTTCGTAAATGTCAGGGCGAGGATCTGATGAGCCGGAATCCCCTGGGTGAGAAGATAGGCGATTCGCTGGGTGATGACGCGGGTTTTTCCACTGCCCGGGCCCGCCAAGACGATCATCGGGCCATCGACGTGACGGACCGCCTCGATTTGAGGTTGGTTGAGCGATTCAAAAAGTGACTGGCTGAAGACGTCCAATTCCGACTACCTCTTCTCGGGGGTTTTGCGGTCTGTCCCCGGCCTGGGGAAAGGATCGGGGGGTGGTTTTCGGGCGTTTGGGAAGCGGGGAAAGTGAGCCTCACTCCCTCTTTAGGTGAATGCTTGGGGCGAATTTTTCGCCATGGTAAAGCGAGGTTTCTTTCTACCAAAATCGTCCCCTAGAGGCTACCCAAGGGGTTTTTTTCTGATATATTAGAACACGATTCACTTAGGCGTAGCGGGGTCCTTGCGGTTAGGGAAAGTGGAAAAATGAAACCCACTTCCACCTTATGGCTTAAAGCAACCGCGGGATATCTCCCAACGCCGGTGGAACGATACCGTTAAATGAAAACCGCTTAAAAATCCGATTCTGTTTTGATCTTTGGGCGAAGCGTCTGCCTCTCAATGGGGGGAATGATGTTTCGTCAGAGTCGGTTCGTTCTTGACGGAAGGGGCCAATATCGCGCTCCTTCGACGTTTCAACTTACGCTCCAAGGGAGGGAACCCATGGCCGTTACCCGTGTTCGTTTGCCGGACACCCGAAACAATGCCGAAACACTCGAAGCCAAGCTCGATATGAGCACGGCGGAGATTGGACTGACGGTCCGCACGACCAATTGTCTGGAAGAACGGGGTATTTTCACCGTTCGCGATCTGTTGAATTGTACGCGGGAAGATCTGCTGAGTATCTCGAATTTTGGCGAAAAAACGCTCGAAGAAGTCTATCATGCGCTGGAAGGGATCGACCTCTATCGAAAACCACGAGGCTCAAACGCCTAAAGCCCACTTGAATTTTCTGGAGTGGTTTTTTCGCTACGGATAGCCCTCTTGTGGTTTTTCGCTCAGGGGAATCACGAGGATGAGGCTATCGGGTAGTGAGAGAAAACGCCAGACGCCCTCGGCAAAAAATGCGACAGGAGAGAAACCAGATTGCGACGCGGCTTTCGACTGGTTCACAAAAAACGCGGGCACCGTCATAGCGTTTCGCCGATGGCGGGGCACCTCGGGGAGCTTGTCTTTTTTGGAATCGTTTTCCTGATTGGGCTCGTCTGGATGGCCGCTGCGCTGGTGTTTTTGGTCACTCCTCTTTGGCGGGCCAATACCCGTTTTGTTGAAACGGTCTGTGAGATCGAAAATAAACGGGTTGTTGTTACCGACGACCCGGACGAGACCCGGTTTCGGCCGGAATTTTTACTCCGCTTTGAGGTCGAGGGACGATCACAGGCTCACTGGGGATATAGTGTCTGTCGGGTGATTTCGACCAATCGGGCCGAGCAGGAAGCGATTCTCGAGGGTTACGAGGTCGGTCAGACTTATCCTTGCTGGTACGATCCGAGCGATCCCACAAGGGTCGTCTTGGTTCGGGAGTTCGGCTGGTTTGCGATGATGATGGTGCTCGGCGCGTTGCCGTTTGTTCTGATCGGCGGCGGGGGAGTGCTTTTTGTCTTGCTTCGCTTCGGGAAATCGGACGAACACGTCCTGGCTACCTGGCGGAAGGGCAATTGGGATCGGGTCGTTAAGAAACAGGCTGAGTCGAACCGCCTGCCGGGCGTTCCACAGGGCGCCGATATGACCAACAGCCCCGGGACGACCTTGGCCTATCGATTGCCGATCAGCGCGTCGCCGACTTGGAAGTTGGTAGGGATCTTACTGGCGGCCCTTCTTTGGAACGCCGCGGTAGCCTACTTCACGACGATTGCGGTGCGAGGCTTTCTTTTGGGGCAGCCGGACTGGTGGGTGACCATCTTCTTGGTGCCGTTTGTGGCGCTGGGGATTTTTTTCATCTTTCTCTTCTTTCGGCAATTGCTTATCGCGACCGGTGTTGGAAAGACGTTCCTCGAAATTTCCGATCATCCGCTGCACCCCGGCCAGATTTGTCGGGTCTTGGTGCATCAGTCCGGGCGATTGCGGGTTCGGTCGTTGAAATTGTTTTTGGTTTGTCGGGAAAAGACCCAGTTTCGCGAAGGGACCGATACACGCATCGAAACGAAAACGGTTTTTTCTCAGGAAATATTCCGCCGACAGCGATTCGATATCCAACGAGGGATTCCATTTGAAGCGGAGGTCGAAATGGCCGTGCCGCAAGGGGTGATGCACTCGTTTCGCTCGGCCAATAACGAGATCCAATGGCTCTTGGTCGTCGAAGGGAAATTGACGCGTAAGCCGAATTTTCAGCGGGAGTTTTATCTGATTGTCCATCCGGAAAAAGAACATGACGAGTCGAGAGGGGCGGAAGCGGTCCGAGCGGAAGAATTGCGAGGGGGCGAATAATGGCCGACGTTCATCCGAGTGTCTTGATTCGTTTTGACGAAAACGGTCTGGTCTTCCAGCCCGGGGAAACGCTCTCGGGCGAGTACCGGGTCGATTCGGTCGAGCCGCTTCAATGCAAGGCGGTCGAGCTTTCGGTCCTTTGGTATACCGAAGGCAAAGGGGACGAAGACATGGCCGTTCACGCTTTCGAGCGAACCTCGGAGGAGAAAAATGGTCCAATAGATGTGACCCGTCCCGGTCGATTTCAGGTGACGTTGCCCTCCAGTCCGTTGAGTTACGACGGCCATAACCTCAAAATCCGTTGGTGCGTTCGAGTTCGCCTTTTTCCGAAGCGAGAAAAAGAACTCGTTGCGCAGAAGGATTTTACGCTCGGGGCGGTTTGTCCGTTTGGGGTGGACGGTTCATGAGCGGTTGTGAAGTGGATCGGCTTAAATCCAACCCGTTGAAATCCAACCCGTTTTCGACCCGTTTTGTTCGTCCCGGCGCGATCCCGTATTGTTTTGATCCGGCGGAGTCTCGTCCCTTTGATGTCGACGAATCGAACCGGCAACTCGATCGACTTTGGACCCGGTTTGAAGAAAGTGGCTCTCTTGGCCAGATCGTCGGGCCACACGGGTCGGGGAAGTCGACCTTGTTGGCCTCACTTCTGATGCGATGGGCGACGGCGGGCAAAACGGTTCGTCACTTTGTCTTGCACGATCGACAGCGTCGTTTGCCGGTGCGAATCGGTCGACTGGATAGGGAAAAACCGGTCGATTTGATCGTCGTCGACGGGTTCGAGCAGTTGGGCGCACTGGAGCGGTTGCGTTTGAAACGGTTTTGTCGACGTCGCGAAATCGGGCTTTTGGTCACCACGCATCGATCGATCGGTCTGCCGGAGCTGTTTCGAACGAGCACCTCGCCGGAATTGGTTCGGACGCTGGTCGCCGAGCTGTTCGACCGGGTTTCGGCGGGCGAAGCGACCGGTCAAAGCGGTCTCGACCAAGAAGGCCCTCTTTTTACCCCGGAACAGGTCGACTCCTGTTATACCCGCCATGATCGAAACGTCCGCGAGACGTTTTTCGCTTTGTACGACCTCTTTGAAAGTCATCGATAGATCCCCATTATGTTTGAATCTTGGCTCAGCGTGCTCAGTGCGGCAGCGACCGTTTTTACCGTGGTGTCCTTGGGAATGGTTGCCCGAGGGACCGGTATCTTGAACAAGGAAGCCGACGAGAGTTTCCTCAAGCTGGTGATTCGCGTCATGGTGCCGTGCCTGATTTTTTCCGTCGTGACGGGGAAACAGGACATTTTCGAAGACGCGGCCAATCTTTGGATGCCGCCGGTGGTCGGGTTCTTGTCGATCGCCTTGGGGTTGGCGGGCGGGTGGGCCGTTTCTCGTTTGGGAAAATCGGTGACCGGGCTGGAAACGGTCGAGCAACGGCGGACGTTCGCCTTTTGTGTCGGGATTTACAATTACGGTTACCTGGCGATTCCGCTTGTCGATATGCTTTTCGGTTCGTCGAATCTGGCGATGCTTTTTTTGCACAACATGGGGGTCGAAATCGCCTTCTGGACGATCGGGATCGTGGTCATAACGGGACATTTCGACCGAAGCTCTTGGCGTCGGGTGATCAATCCGCCGAGTCTGACGATTTTTTTCGCACTGATTTGCAACGCGTTTCATCTGACCGGTTATTTTCCAGTCTTTTTGACCCGATCGATCGACTGGGTTGGGCAGGCGGCGATCCCGGTCTCGATGATATTTATCGGGGCCAGCATCACCGACGAGTTGGAGGCTTCGGCCCGCGGCTGGCGCAATGGTAACGGGCTCAAGGTGATGGGGTGGGCCGTTGCGCTGCGGTTGGGGCTGATTCCGTTGGGGATGATTCTGGTTGCTTGGTGTTTCGGGCCGTCGGTGGAACTTCGCAATGTCGTCTCGGTCGAGGCGGCGATGCCGTCGGCCGTTTTCAGCATCGTCATGGCCCGGCATTACGGCGGTCACGCGCCGACGGCGGTTCGGATCGTGTTGTTGACGTCGCTGGTTTGCTTGGCGACGATACCGATCTGGTTGTATGTCGGGAAGATAATATTGGGCACAGGCGGCTAGGAGCCGCGGCCGGACCGGCGTTACCACGCCGTTGACTAAACCCGCTCCCGTTGGTCGCTGATATCGAACGAAACGTCAAAAGAAAAACAAAAAAGAGGGATTGCGAAGCAAGCCCGGTCCAAGAAGTTTTTGAAGGGGAGTTTGAGGGGAAACAATTTTCAAAATGTTTCCCCTCATTTTATGAAAACAGGTGACGGCGCAGCCGTCACTCCTTTTTTGTTCTTTCGCGCAACAAGAAAAAACTACTGAACGACGCGAACCACCGGTTTGGAGAGGATTGATTCGAGCACGTCGGTCAGCTTTTTTTCGTACGTGCCGGGCCGGTTGCAGACGGGCGCTTTTTCGGCATCCTCGGCATTTCCGGTGCCGATACGAGCCATCCGGTCGAGAAAATCGCGGTCGACTTCTTGCCCGATGCCGATGGGGAACAGGTGCCATCCGTCGGCACGGATTCGTTCTGCGGCGATCAAGGCGGCGTTGCGTGCCAGGAGGCGTGAGTCTTCTTTCCAGCCGGGGTAATAGTCGGCTCGTTCTCGCTGAGTGGACAAGTGTTTTCGGATGGCGTCGGTCTCGCCGATCATCGCGTCCGGCGGCGCGTTGGTCACCAGAAGCAGGACCTTGGCCGTGTGGGACGGTTTTCGCGGCTCGGCCTTTTTGAGTGAGTCGACCGCGGTCAACAGCCCGGCGTCGGTCGGTACGCCGCGGTGTCGGTCTCCGGCGGCTTGAAGCTGGGCGGCCGTTTGCATCGCTGCTTGATAGTCGGTCGTCAGTGGCTGGGCGATCCGTCCTCCCCCGGTCTCGATCCGGTCGAAGACGACGATCGACACCCGGTCTTTCCAGTCGGGATCTTTGATGGCGGCATTAGCTTCTTCGATTTTGGCAAGTGTCGCGACTAGTGCTCGCCGGATGGCGTGCATCGGTTGGGTTCGCGGCGGAAAACGAAACGTTCCGCCCGGCGTCTCTTCCGAGTGCCAGGGACACGTTTGGCTGTGGACTGAAAGAGCAACGTACTCGTCGGCAATCGGGTGGAGATCGCGGCCGAAGTCGCAGAGGAATTGAACATAGGTTCGATAGCCGAGCAGGTTTTCGTATTTTTTCGGCAAGTTTTTGGGCACCGGGATGGTGATCGCCTGGGCCGGGTTGTTGAAACGGACCAGCCGGTTGTCGGACTGGCCCGGCGGAAGGGTCCCTTGTCCGACCGGCCAGGACGGATCGTCCGGATAGGGGCGAATGACGTAGTCGAGATATTTCGCCCAGAATTCGTAGGCCGTTTTGCTGTCGGGCTTTGGCGACGCCTCGGGCATCAGTCGAGCCAGTTGGTGGTCGATCAGGTAGGCGTAGGCTTTCCGTTTGCGCGCCGCTTCGTTGTCGCCGGGGACGATTCGGTAGGTTTCGGGAATCGACTCGGCCGTCAAAGGTCCTTCGTCGCGAGTCAATGCCGCGTAGGCGTATTCTCCTCGCTCGTCGCTGATCGATTCGGTCAGATATTCACTCGGACCGGGAAAATCGCCCAGTTCGAGGTCTTCGTATAATTGGGCGGCAATTCGGTCGCCGAGCGTTTTCCGATCGTTCTTTTGGTTCGATTCATTGATCGCCTCGGTGGCCCAGCAGGGTTCGGCGTCGTCGTTCATCGAGCCGGACAGGTCGACCGCCAAGACAATCTCACGAGGGCAGGGGATCGCGACCGATTCGACGGTCGTAGTGAACGGGAAAAGGTGGAAAAAGGTCTGGAACAAAAGGGGCGCATCGCGAGACCCACCCGGCAATCGACTCATCACGATTCGTGCGGCGCGACCGTTTTTCTGATCGGGAGTGAAGCGTCTGGTTCGCGGTTCCCAATGGCCGTATTGGACGGTCGTTTTCGAGCGGCCGGTGATGGTTCGCTCGACGGGAGTCAACGGACGCGATATTGGTCCCTTGCCCGGAAGTTCCACGGTTTGGACCTCTTGTCGGGCTATGGCGTCGGCTTCTTTTTGAAGTTCGGCGCGGCTGGAAACGATCCGAAGAAGGTCCAACGCCAACGCCGCTAAACCCAAACAGATAAACAGCACTAAAAGGACCGTGACCAGCGACAGTCCCTCGGACCGTCGGGCCGGACGTTTTTTCGCACGGGCCGGATCGAAGGTGGGCAATTGGTTCATGTTGGGCGGGGGCGGGGGCGATTTCATCGCCGGACTCCGTTGAAGGGGCGTTTTAGCACGTTTTTAAATTATAGTATAGCGTATTCCTTGCGACCGAAGGAAAAGTGGAAAAAAAGTTAACTTGATTCAATCGTTGTACTTTCGGGAGCCATGGAAATCTCTCCCGCTGCCGATGAAACGCTATTGCCTTTTGGAAATGTGTCAGCTTTTTGCTTTGTTCTTGACACGTTTTTGTCAGGGGTGGTTTTATGTAATCTGCGCACTCTTGGGACAAAGGTCCGTTGAAGGCGACGTTGGCTGAGTAAATTTTACTCCTGACTTGGCGCGAGGGTCGGGGCAGAAGCGTCGTCGGTATCGGCGTCGTCGGTATCGACGTTGTCTGAGGTTCCCTCTTGCAAAAAGGTGTACCACGGCAGAAGCTGACGTAACCGGCAAGAGCAAAGGTATCGGTCCAAATCGTGCGAGCAGCCGACCGAGCCACTGACATTGATCGTTTGAATCGTTCCCGGTCCGCAACGAAGGACACTGCGCGGCGGTCCCACATGACCCAAAGCTTTGGCCCTGTTGCCTCGCTGCATGAGCGGATACCATTTCAAGACCCGATCGTGGCGATTCACCGTAATCAAAACGTCTTGGGCCCAATCGTCGATCAGGCCTTGCGAGTGTCCCGGCATGAGCCAACAGACGTCGCTGGCCGAGGCGATCAAGGCCAATCGATACTGGCGAAGCGGGGTTTCGGGAACCTCGGTCGAACCGTTTTGACGAAGGAGAACCCGGCCTCGATAGCAGCCACCGGCGAGCATTTGCGTCGCGCCGCCGATCATCCGGGCGCCGAAGCTATAGCCGACCATTCCGACGTTCATCCCTTCGGGGAGCCGGTCAATCCATTGGGCCAGATAGGAAGCCTGCGCGTCGCTGCGTCGCGCTTTGATTTGAATGTCACGTCGGATCGGGCCGCTAATCTTTTTTGACGGCCAGGACCAGACGACAAAGCGAAATCGACTTTCGGGGCAAGCACGCCTGAGGATTCGGAACAGTTGGCGACCTTGTCGAATCGCCCAACCGCGATCGACCTGGTTGCCGTGGACAAAAACGACGAGTGGAATGCTGGGATCGACCGAGTTGAAAAAGGTCTCCATCTCGACGGTGTTTCCGCGACCGCAATCATCAAATTGTCGAATGGTCGGGGACGCCTCTTCCAAGAGGCCGACACAGGAGGAGGTCATGGTGCGGGTGTCGACGACCCAAAAATCGGGTTCGGCGTCGCAACGGATTTCGGCGGACGATTCCGCGTTGGCTTCAGCAAGAAGAACGAGGCCACTAAGGCTTACAACCGATACCAGGAAAAACGTTTTGCCGATCGACCAATAACGAACCATTCTCATCCTCCAAAATGCTTCTTTTCCTTACGAGGGAATCGCGATCCCCCGGGTTTTTTCAGTTTTACCAGTCGTAGGTCCTTGGGAAAACGGAAGTGAGTCCGACCTTTTTCGGATCGCAGCGATTTTTCCAGATGTTCTTCCAAAGTGGCTGGACAGGAAAAAAAGAAGGCTGCCCGCTTCTCTGAAGAAATCGATTTGATTGGGACCGTTTGTATAAATGTAGCTCCTAATTTTTTGTCGTGCGCAAAAAAACAACCGACTGTTTCCAAAAAAAAACGCCTGTTGCGTTTGCACATCGTGAAATGTGGTGTAGAGTTGTCTGGGCTCAACCTGGATAGCCCCAAGATGGTCGTTACAACCGTCAGAATCGCCTTAAAACGGCTTACAGAGGCTGTTTCCTCACTTTCCGATGGCCCTTGCTTGTCATGGAATTTGCTGTCGATCGCAAGTAAGGGAAGCTCGCTTGAACTTTTTTGAGTCGAGGAAACAGACTCCAGGAATTGGTAACCGAGAAGAAACCAGGTTTCTCGAGATGGAGATTCGAGTCATGAAACGTCTATTGGTTTTGACGGCCGTCCTTACGCTGACGGCCACCACGGTCGGGTGCCGGAACTGTAGTTGGTTCCGCGGCGCTCTGGCCGAACCGGTCCCGACAACGGTAATGTCGATGCCGGTTTGTGATCCGTGTGCCCCAACCTGCTGCGATCCGTGCAGTACCTGTCCCCAACCGGGGACCTGTGCTCCGGCGGGCATGTAATTTATGGTGTCACGGTTTTGCTTGTTCTAAAGCACCGTCGGTTGTGTTTCCTGTTTTTTTCAGGCAATACACAGCCACGGAGAACGATCCGGGGACGGAGAAAAAAACTTTTTTTAGGCAGGGCCCCTTCTTGCCATCCTGAACAGGAAGGCGCTTTGCCAGAGAACTGCGTGCGTTTTACCGTTCTCCTTGCTGAGCAGGCCGAGGTGATCCTCTAGCGGGTTCGCCTCGGCCTTTTTTGTTGCGCGGTGGTGAAAAAGGGTTGCCTCGGCCTTTTTTTTGCGCGGTGGTGAAAAAGGGTTCGTCCCGGTCTTTTTTGTTGCGCGGTGGTGAAAAAGGGTTGCCTCGGCCTTTTTTTTGCGCGGTGGTGAAAAAGGGTTCGTCCCGGTCTTTTTTATGCGCGGTGGTGAAAAAGGGTTGCCTTGGCCTTTTTTTATGCGCGGCATGAGAATGGGATCAACAAAAAACTATCGCCACACACGAGGAGATTGGGACGCATGGGGCGGAGTCGGGCCGTCCATGGTGGTTCCCAACGCGCGGACCTCGGGGTCCTCGTCGGCTCGGGCGATTTGACCGGCCGTCTGGACGATCGCCGGGTTGCCGCTGGTTGCCAAAAGTCCCAAGGCGGTTCGTCGGACGGTCGGGTCCGGGTCGACGGTCAGACTGAAGAGCCACGGCTGGGGATCGACGCTTGTCAAACGGGGGACCGCCCGGGCCAATTCGATTCGGGCTTGCGGATCGGGGTCGAAGAGGTTTCGTGCCAAGGCAAAATGAATTTCCCGAAACCCTTTTTGTTTCAGTTCGGCACGGGCGCGGGCCGCTTCGTTTGGATCGGCGTTTTGGAGAAGCCGCATCAGTTCGAGCGTAGCTTGGATCGACGGAGGAAGGAGATTTGACGTTCTTGCGACGGTTGGCTCAGCCGGTTGGGCGAAAGGAAATTCTGGCAGGGCGTCGATCGATTGGCCGCCCGGTTGATTTGGATCTTGTTTGACGAGCCGGTTTTTCGAGGACGGTGTTGGAGCGGGGCAGGGGATCGATTGTTTGCAGTTGAGTCCCGTCGTCAGCCGAGGCGGAGCGGTTTCCGCGGGGGCCGACGCTTGGGGAGCGTGTTTATCGCGAGAAATGGTCCGCTTCGGTTCGACCAAGGATGGGGTAGATAAATTTCCGCCGGGAATCTTGGTCAGATCGAAAAGCGAGTGGCCCGACGGCGAGTTGGCTTTCCAAGAATCGCGAGAGGGCTGGCGGGGATTTTCTGATTTTGCGGGATAGGCAGCGTTGGCGATTTCGCGGGAATCGTTCGGCCGATTTGACGCAGATTGCGTCCGGTTTTTTCTTTCGTCGAGTTCAGGTTCAAGTTCAAGTTCAAGAATCTGCTCACAGGCGACCAAAATCCGGGTTGTATTTTTCCAGGCCGGATCGAGGTGAGATTGCAAGATTGCTTGGGCCAACTCGATCGCATGGGGATGGGACGAGGGATCGAAACGGGCCGATTCCATGGCAAGCGATTCAGCCAACCGTGTGTAATAATATTCCCGCGTCGTGGCCGATTCGAGCCGGTTTGCTTCTTTGAGGCTCTTCATCAGCGATTGCTTTGCCGCGGCGGCGATGGTTTCTCGTCGACTTCCCAGCAGAGGGACCAGCGCGGGACTCGCTTCGTTGCCCAAGCGGTAGATTCGACCGATTTGGACCGCCGCCTCGGTTTCGTCGAGCAGGGGGACTTCTTTGGCCCAGCCCGAAGCGAGATGCCTCATGGCCGGCCGGTATGCCAAAAGGGTCCCCGTGGCGAGCAGTCCGGCAAGGACGAGACTCAGTCCGATTTTCAGCAAGGATCTTTTCATTTCCCCTGGCGTTTGACCGCCTCTCTCGCCCTTTTTGCAGCCTGTGGACTACGCAGTCCGAATAGAAGAATTTCCGCCATATGGTCCCAAAACCGGCTGTCTGCCGCAAGCCCATTTTACGGTAGGTAGCCGCTTGGCGACGAGCGTCGTGAAAGGATCGGGTTTCGTGAAAAGGAAGACGTAAAAAGCACGTCAGGAAGCTTGGCGTATTTCGTTTCAGTTGGAGAAGAGTTAAGGGTTGTGAGTCGATTTTGGGTTGTCGGTCTTGGAGGTGTAAAACGTCATTTTTGGACTGCGAAAAACCTGACGCCTGAGGAATCGGCCGGTTATCTGGAATTATTCTCACAAACCGCTCTTGGAATAAATTACTCCTTCATGCCGGGGGGGTATTGCCGTAATTGGAGGTGGAGAAGTACCGCGATGAGGTAACGCGGAAATGGTCCACCCTCCTGGAAGGAAAATCGGCGAGAGCAGGAAACATGAGAAAAAGCAATCTCTTTTTTGTCGCGGTCGGGGTCGTGTTGACCATGGGAATGATGGTTCCCGCCGAGGCCCAATTTGGCACCTATGGCGCGCCGGAGCTGCTTTCGACTTTTCAGCCGGGCGCCCCTCCGATTTCTCAAGCGGGGCCGGTCGGCACTCGGCTTGCACCGGTTCGTCCGGCGGCTTATCCGTATGGGACCCCCACACCATCGGCGAACCCGTCACGAATGCTTCCGCCCATTACGCCCTATGCGGCGGCTTCGATGGACCACGCCAGTCTTGAACCGCTTCCTGCCGGGGAGCAGATGAATCGATCTTCCCAGTACGGAAACGGAAACTTCTACGAAGGCTCGTGTAGCGATTCTTGTTGTGAAACCTCGTGTGGAGAATGTTGCGAGACACCCTGTTGTTGCACCCCGCCGCCTTGGTACGCCTATGCCGGGGGCGTTTTCATGGGCCGCGATAAGTCCAATCGGGTTTGGACGACTTATGAGTCGGGGAACAATCCGAATCAGTTGATGAATACCGGCGATATCGAAATGTCCTGGCACGGGGGCGGCGAATTTCTCTTGGGACGTTCGTTTTGTTGCGGCGCGTTTGCGATCGAGGCCAGCTACTGGTGGTTGCCCCGAATGACTAGCGAGTGTTCGATGACCCATGCCAACGGGGTCAGCACGCCGTTGAATCTGAGCAATCTGGTTGTTGGGCCGGGCCAAGATCCGATGGAAGATCTGTTCGACATAGCCACCGAACATCGCTTGGAGCGCGATAATGAGATGCACAATGTCGAGGTGAATTTCATCTTCGGCGGTTCCGGTCTTTACGGCGGGAATGGGTATGCCTGTGGTGGATACCGGGGATTTGACTGTGCCGGATGGCAGCCGCGATTTTTGGCCGGGGTTCGCTATTTCCGCTTTGAGGAAGATTTGCTCTTCGGTTCGTTGGCCGCGGGCGGCTCATCCTGGGGCCCGAGTGAGGGAAACCTCCAAGGCTATTTGAGCGACGAAATGACCAACAGCATGGTGGGGGCGCAGCTCGGTTTTCTGCTCACTTCGCCGGAGTATTATAATCTCCGACTGTTGACGGCGATCAAATTCGGCATCTACAACAACCATATCGAAAACTACTTCGACCTGTATCGGGGAGACGGGTTTCACGCTTATACCAGTGCGACCAGCGATTACGACACCAGTTATCCGGTCCGCTCGTCGAGCAATTATTTATCGACGATCAGCGAGATCAATCTGGGCGTCCAGTGGCGTTTTTCCCCGCGTTGGAGCGCCGTGTTCGGCTATCGCGTGATGGCCATTACCGGGATCGGACTGGCTGACAACCAGATTCCCCATTATGTGATCGATACGCCGGAGATCGCCTCGATCGACAACAACGGCGAAATGATTCTTCACGGGGCGTTTGCCGGGCTGACCTTTACGTTTTAATCGCGATTGCCCAAAACGCTTATCCTTACAAAACTTGGGTTTCCCGGGGAGACGGTCGTTGAATGCATCTTAAGAGGGGTTTTTCCTAGGGGTTCATGCGTTATGATTGATTGATGGGCGGTCCTTAAGAGCCGGGGTTCTTTTTCGTTCGCGGTTTCTTCCTTTTACTCTTCGGCCGCTTTGCTGTTTTCCCATTTTTTCATTTCGTTTTGCAAGAGTTTCATGTCGAACCAATCCCCCCTAGGTCGTTTGAGCCGATCGGCCGAAGATTTTGTTGATGAAAGTCGTTTTTTCGAACTCCTACGGCGTCCGGTCGATCGTAAGCGGGTCGAGGATATTATTGCCAAGAGTCTGGCGAAAGAACCGCTTGAGTTGGAAGAGACGGCCGCGCTGATTGCGGCCGACGATCCCGATTCGGTTCATGCGATCTTCGAAGCAGCCCGACGACTGAAACGGGAAGTCTATGGCAATCGGATTGTTCTGTTCGCCCCGCTTTATATCGGAAACCTTTGCCAAAACGATTGCGCCTATTGCGCGTTTCGACGTTCGAACTCGGGCGCGGTTCGGGTGACTCTCGGTCCGGATCAAATCCGTGAGCAGGTCGTTTCGTTGGTCGATCAAGGACACAAGCGGTTGATCTTGGTTTACGGCGAGCATCCGGATTACGATCCCCATTTCCTTGCCGATTCGGTTCGCGCTGTCAGCAAGGTTCACCACGGTCACGGCGACATCCGACGTGTCAACATCAACGCCGCGCCGCTGGACCATGAAGGATATAAAATCGTCGCCGAGGCGGGGATCGGGACCTATCAGGTTTTTCAAGAGACCTACCATCACGAGACCTACGCGAAAGTCCATCCGAAAGGAACACGCAAGGGGGATTATCTCTGGCGTCTGGACGCCTTGGCCCGGGCGATGGAATCCGGCTGCGACGACATCGGAATCGGGGCCCTGTTTGGACTCTACGATTGGCGGTTTGAGGTGTTGGGGCTGGTTGCCCATTCGTGGCATCTGTTCAAGCATTATCGGGTTGGACCGCACACGATCAGTTTTCCGCGAATCCGCTCGGCGCACGGCGTGTCGTTGGATTCGCGTTACTTCGTCTCGGACGACGATTTCAAACGGCTGGTCGCCATCTTGCGACTTTCGGTGCCGTACACGGGAATGATTCTGACCGCCCGCGAGCCGGTCGAGGTCCGACGCGAGGTGTTGGGTTTTGGCGTTTCGCAAATCGACGCCGGAACCCGTTTGGAGTTGGGCGGCTACACCGAAAAAAAGGTGGAAAAACAAGAGCTCGACCGGGAACAGTTCGAAGTGGGCGACACGCGGCCGCTGGACGAGGTGATGGGCGATCTGCTTGAAAACGGCTTCATCCCCAGTTTTTGCACGGCCTGTTATCGGCTCGGGCGCACCGGCGAGGAGTTCATGGAGTACGCCATCCCCGGCTTCATTCAGGAAAAATGCACGCCCAACGCGCTGACGACGCTCACGGAATATCTGGTCGACTACGCGTCCGACGAAACGGCCGAGCTGGGTTGGAAGCTGATTGACGTCGAATTGGAGAAAATGGCCGATTCGGACCAAAAGGTCGAGGTCATCCAGCGTATCCGTCAAATCCGTCAGACCGACGCCCGCGATCTCTATTTTTAGGCCAACTTGCCTAGTTTCTCTTTGCGGGTGTTCCCGATATTTCCATAAGGTAGCCTTATTCGAGGCTTTTCCTGTTGGTGTCATTTAGTATCTCCATTTAAGTATGAAATAGTTGAGCCGAGCATGGATAGCGACACTTCTGTGATTCTCAAGAAAATCGAAGCGGCGGCGGCCGACGGGAAACTTTCTTCTGGTGCGGTCGAAAATCTTCGGGCCTGGCTGACCGAAGCGCGTTACGCCGAGTATGTCCCCCAAATTGTCGAGCACGTCGAAGCCGAGCGGTGGCAGACGCTTGACGACGTTTTCTGGACCATTATTCCCTTCGGGACCGGCGGCCGACGTGGTCGGATCTATCCGATCGGAAGCAACGCGATCAACGACCGGACAATCGGCGAGAGCGCCCAAGGGCTGGCCGATTACGTTCTTTCACAAATCGATCACGAAAACCCGTCCTGCGCGATCGCCTACGACACGCGACATCGCAGCCGGGATTTTGCCGAACTTTGCAGCGAGATCATGGTTGCCGCCGGGCTCAAGGTCTGGTTTTTGGACGGCTTTCGTGGCACGCCCGAGTTGTCGTTCTTGGTCCGTGAAAAAAAGTGCGACTGTGGGATCATGGTCACGGCCAGCCACAACCCGCCGACCGATAACGCGGTGAAGGCCTATTGGTCGACCGGCGGCCAGCTTCTGCCGCCCCACGACCAGGGCGTGATCGATCAGGTGATGAACGTGACCGACATCCGACGGGCCGATTTTCGCGAAGCGTTGGCCGACCAACGGGTCGAGTACTGTCAGGAGGAAATCGATCGGACCTACTGCGAGGCGGTCGAAAAGCAAAGCCGCCCCGGGCCGCGCGATTTGAAAATTATTTACTCGCCGCTGCACGGCGTCGGGACGACCGTCGTGTTGCCGGCGCTTCAGGCAGCCGGATTCGACCAGGTCGAACTGTTCGGACCTCACGCCGATCCGGACCCTGATTTCCCCAATGTTCCGGACCATGTGTCGAACCCGGAAAACCCGCGGGTGTTCGATATCATCGTCGAGCATGCGCAAAAGACCGGGGCTGAGTTGATTCTGGCGACCGATCCCGATGCCGACCGGGTTGGCTGTTCGGCGCCGAAGACCCTCGAACCCGGCGCGCCGTGGGACGTGTTGACCGGCAACCAGATCGGTGCGTTGTTGACCGAATATCTGCTTGCCAAGGGGGCCGAAGCGAAGACGTTGTCGCCGGACCATTATGTCGTCAAAACGCTCGTGACGACCGAACTGATGCGACGTATTGCCGATAAATATAAAGTCGAGATGGTCGGCGACCTGCTGGTTGGGTTCAAGTGGATTGGCGGGGTCGTCGAAGAACGTGACCCGACGAAGTTCGTCCTTGGCGCCGAAGAATCCTATGGATTTTTGATCGGCGACCACGCCCGCGATAAGGACGCCGGCGTTTCGGCGATGGTCCTGGCCGAGCTGACCGCCGAGGCGAAGGCCGAAGGAAAATCGCTCCACGAGAAGCTCGACGCCCTGTTTGCCGAGTACGGTTGTCACCGTGAAAAGACCGTCTCGATCAAGATGCCCGGCTCCGAAGGGATGCAACGGATGAAGGAGGTGATGGCCCTGTTCCGATCCAAGCCGCCTGAGTCGCTTGACGGGATGAACGTCGTCCGGGTTCGCGATTATCTGGGGCAAACGGTGACTGTCGTCGGTCAAGCAACGGAACCGTTGGCCGGGCCCAAGGGGGATCTGGTGATTCTCGATCTGGCCGAAGCGGGGAACTACGTTGCCGTGCGTCCCTCGGGCACCGAGCCGAAGGTCAAATTTTACATGTTCGCCTACGACGCGCCCGGCGGAGATTTGGAAGTGATCAAAGCGGCCCAAGCGAAACGGCTTGACGCGTTTTTCGAGGACCTCAAGCGGTTCGCCTTGGATTAGACGTTTGAACGCGAGTTTCCGATACCCATGCAAAAAGAGCGGTTGCACTTGCAATCGCTCTTTTTGGTATCGCCCTCGGTTAATTTTAAAAAAAAGGAGGAACGGGCCTGTAAGCCGGGTTCTGTTCTCGACGCCCAAAACGAGCGCCAAGTGACGGCCATTCGCCTAGGGGGCCGATTGCTCGACCCCTCGCGCGGTCCACCTGAAAGCCGCATCGACTGCGCGGATCGGACCAATCCGGGAACGTCGTGGCCTGGACGAAAACGTCCGGGGGCCGATGGTTTCCACTTTCGATTTGACCTTGCTCCCGGTGGGGTTTGCCTAGCCAAGCCGGTCACCCGGCCTGCTGGTGAGCTCTTACCTCACCGTTTCACCCTTACCGCACGCGACGTCAAAAAAGACGCGAGTGGGGCGGTTTACTTTCTGTTGCACTTTCCCTGGTCTTGCGACCGGTGGGCGTTACCCACCACCGTGTCCTGTGGAGCCCGGACTTTCCTCCCGCCGAAACCGCTCTCGCGGCTTCGACCAGCGGCCGTCCAGCCCGCTCCTTCAATCTATTGTATCTTCTCGTCCAGACAGAGGAAGAGAAACGCCCTTTTTTTCCGAGAGACGAATTTTCGTTGTCTTTATTGTGAAGCCGCAAAGCTTGCTTCGCCCGAAGCGCAATCGGTTTTTTCAAAATTCTTTCGCTTTCCAAACAGGTCAACCTAGTCCAAAAAACGGATCGAACCCGTTTTTCAGACCTGGTCGAGCGAGAAGGTAATATCATTAAAGTGCGTCGCTATCATTGGCACACCTGTTACGAGCGATTCGCGATTTTTTTCTTTTGGCCTGACCGGGGCGAAGTTCTTTCAGATCTCGATATTCCCTTCCGATAATCGAAAACAAGGAGTTCTTTAGTGGGCCGGAGACAAGGAAGCCGGCTCCATGGAAATGCCACGGTGGGCGATTTATCCAAGATTCGTTTTGAATGGAAATCTTTGGGATAGAGAAGGTCGGCGTTTGAGCGTCACTATTTTCTCTTTGATTGGTCGTTGAAATTTGACCGGAGAGAAAACGACGATTCTCAGAAGACGCGGACCGGGGAAAATCGTCATGGATCGTGGTGTCAAAATCGTACTCAGTTCAGTGGTCCTGATTGTCGGCCTTTTGGCTGCGCTGGCGTTTCGTCCGGACCCGGCCACACTGCAGCAGAAGAAGAACCAGTCGGACGCATCTGCTCAGATCGTCTTGAAGGTTCAAGAAGCTCCGAAAAGCGTTCCGGTTCCTCAGCGTTCTTCCCACACTTCCTTTCGGCCGACGCGGATGACCCCTTCGACGCAAAGTGCGGATCAATATCGGACGCACTGGGTGGAAAAGACGCGGCTTACGGCCCGACCGACCTTGGCCACGACGGTTCCGCCGCCCGAACTCCAGCGACAATTTCCCGCTCCCGCAACGCCCGATCGAAATTTATTGGCTTCTCGATCGGCCTCTTGTGAGACGTATGGGTATCTATTGCCTTTACCGAAGCGAACGCGACCGGCGACCTGGTTGCATAAGGTTGTCGACGGGGACACGCTTGAAACGCTGGCGGCCCGCTATCTGGGCGATTCGAAGTTTGCACGGACGATCTATGAGGCGAACCGCAATAAGCTTGCCAGTCCCGAAGGATTACCGATCGGAGTTGAGCTTCGAATTCCCTCAAAACCGACCAAACCGGTCTCTGCCACGCCACGGCCGCTTGAGTCGATCGAAGAGCCCAAGTCCCAAAAACAGTCGGTCGTCGGGCCGTTGGTTCCGATCGCTTCGTAAAGCATATTCTTATATCAAGAATGGGCGGCTTTTCAACAAGTGGCTAGAGTTCCTGGGTCCGTTTTACCCAAGGGAAACTCTTGTTTTCGACACAGAGCTTGATAAAGTTGGCGATCTTTTCGCAAAGCAACGACTCCAAAGCGGGGATCGAAAACATCTCGGCCCCTTGAAGGCTCGTGTCGATTTTCCGATAGAAAAGGTTTCGCTGGGCCGGTTCGAGATCTTCGGTGCCCGGACGACATCGAAGAAAAGTCGAATAGAGCCGATTGGCGTTGCGAAGCGCTTTCGATTTGCCTTCCCCGACAAGGATATACATTCCGATGTCTCGGCAGATGACCGGGTCGGCCATCGCGTCACGAATCTGGACTCCGCGGAACGCCCAACTCGGGGAAATCAGCACGAGCCCCTTGACGTCTTGCCCCTGTTTGTAGGTCGGCAGCGGCGGCCAACTCCAGTCCAAACGGGACCATTCCAGTGCCATGACCGCTCCCATTTCGGAGCCGATCAGACAGAGTTTATTGAGGTTCAGCTCCCCGGCGTCGTTTTTGGCGATGAGAAACTTTTTGCACGCCTCGACATCGCCCGCCTCGCCCGGTATCGCGTAAACGGCCGCCTGGGGCATGGAACGGGCCTCCAAGGGACGCTGCATCCCGTCAACCTGAGTGCTACGGCCGTGTCCCCGCAGGTCGGGAACCAAGATGGCGTATCCCCGTTGTTGGAGACTTTCGGGCAACGATCTCCAGTCGGCCCGACTGCCTTCAAAGCCGTGGAGCAAGATGATCGGAACGGTCTCTTTGCCGCCCGTGCCGGGGTAGAAGGTCGCGAGGAGCTTAACCCCGTCTCGGGTGATGATTTCCACCTCTTCCGGCGCGGGCAGTGCCGGGGCCTCCTTCTCTTGGGGGGCAGCAACGAGGACTCCTGGAGAGAGGAGCAGGCAAAAAAAGCAAGAAACGAAAATGGTAGATATCTTGATCGCGGTTTTCTTACGATTCCGGTTGCTTTCCATATTGAAAATCTCCCTCTTTGGAATGGGTAGGGCGAATCCGTGCAAGTTTTGTAACGAGTCACTCGACAAAAGGTGGGGCAGTTTTCACAAGATGACAGGGTTGTCTGCCAGAGATTCAGCTGTCAGACGGTTAAAAAAGTCCTGTTTCTACTATCCTACCTACCTTAACGCCGGTCTGCTTGATCGGTGTGAAGGTTACCAGATTGTAATAAACAATCCCCTTCGCTGGAATGGAAGGTAACCCTTTCAATCCTAGATTCCGGCCTCGGCTTCGTCAACGGACTGAAAGCAGAGACTAAAAGGTAAAATAAATTCTTTACGTAAAGAACCTGTTTTGACTATCTTAATTTTAGTTCAGGGTGTGGGTCACAGCCAGACGCGCTGGAGTTCAGTTGGGCTCTTGAGGAAAAAGGAGAAGATCAGTCATATCGGGGGGTGTGGTGTCTCAAGCGGCAAGGGTGAAGGAGTCTAGCCAGGAGCCTGTTGAAAAAGACCTGGATGGACTTTTTCAACGGGCTGCCAGGGGAGAGGGGCTTCCGGGTTGACGTGAAAAACGCCAGTCGATACAGTAAGCCGGTCTTTTTTCGTATCCTCAGACTTGTTGGAGTCGGCCGACATGAGCGCGACCGTGACCTCGATCAACCAAACCAGCTCGCAAGAGAAAACCCCGGCCCTTCCGCCTCGGATGAGGGTTCTGTTTATTACGTCGGTCCATCGGACCGGAGGGTGGCTGGCCGAGGCGTTTGCTTCCGAGGTGTCGTCGGAGATCGATCTCGATGAAGTGGTCGGCAGTGTGGCCGGTTTGGGCCGCTTGCGTGAGGAACTTTTTGACGTCGTTCTCGTCAGTCATGAGCCGGGCGAACTGGATGCGCTTGCGTTGCTCGAGGGATATCGGACCGGGGTCGCCGACGCGCCGATCATCGTGCTTGGCACCGAAAGCGAACAGGAAATGGGTTCCCTGTGCTTCGAACTCGACGCCGAGGCGTATGTCTGTGTCAATACGACGACGAAATGTCACCTGCGTTGGGTCGTTTCGCGAGCTATCATGCATCACGAGCTTTTGCGTGAGAACGCGCGACTTTCCCAGTCCTTGCGACGCCGTCTTCAGCAGGAGCACGACGAAGCAAGCCGGCTTTTGGGCCAACAGCAGGCGTTGATCGACGATCTTGACGCGATTCGGCAGCGAAACGCTCAAGTCGAGCCGAGTGATATTCCTCCTGCCAAAAGACGCTCCGGTCTAGCGCGAGTGCAGACTGACCCCGACACGCCGATCGCTCGACGTCCCGATTTGCCTGATGAGCTGATCGATCACTATCGTGAACTGCTTCGGGCGTACGTCATTATGGGGTCGGGAAACTTGGCGCACGAGCTTAGTCAGCTGGCCGAGCTGTTGACTAACGCGGCCGTCAACGCTTGCGAGACGATGCAGCTGCATCTTTTTGTCTTGGAGGAAATGGTCCAAGGGCTCGGTTCTCGAAGCGCGCGACACGTCATGACGCGGGCCGATCTGCTGGTCCTCGAGATCATGATCCATCTGGCCGAAGGATACCGAAAACGATATCAGCAGCGCGTTACCCCGGCCCGGCAGCTCTTGTTGCCCGGTTTTGAAATGCCGTCGGTGGCCAGTCTCGAATAAATTTTTCTTGTCGACGGTTTTTCTGGACGCTTTGCCGCGCTCTGGTAGAATGAAGCATGGTTTTTCTTGAGGCCGTTTTCGACGCTTTTTATACCAGTTTTCGTTTGCTGGCTGCGTTGCTATGCGTTTACCCTTCGGGAAAACACGCTATTTTCACGCGGGTGGACGCGCAATTTCAAATTAGAATGCGTGTTGCTCGTTCCCGTTTTCACCAGAGGCAACAACCCAAGCTATGTCCGATTCCCAAACCACCGTGGCGCAACTTCGTCAGATCGTCGAGCGTTTTGTCGACCAGCGCGATTGGGCCATGTTTCATAACCCGAAAAATTTGGCGATGTCGATTTCGATCGAGGCGGCCGAACTGATGGAGCATTTTCAGTGGCTCTCGGCCGAGCAGGCATACGAGGCGGCAGAGATTCAAGAAAAACGGGAAGAGATCGCCGACGAGATGTCCGACATTTTGGCCTATCTGTTGGCGATGGCCAATCGGTTGGACATGGACCTTTCGACCGCCTTGGAAAACAAGATGGTCAAGAATCGTCAAAAGTATCCGTCTGAAGAATATCGCGGTCGTTTCGGCCCCGACGATCCACGTGGTGCCGACGCGCTCGAGTGAGCAACGGCGATCGTCGTTGAACCTGGGGTAACCGAAAACGTCTTGAAAAGTGGAAAGTCGCGCAATAAAAAACGGGAAGCGCCGATTTTGAGAAAAAAGGCGACTTCCCGTTTTCGTTTTATTTTCAAGGCGAAAAACTATTTGCCCATCTTGCGAAGGTTGTTCAGGCCCGCGGTAACCGAGGCGATCGGCGTGGTGCGGTACTGCTCTTGCTCGACGACGTACCATTCGGTTCCGCCGATCGTTTCGCAGATGTCGAAGATCTTCTTCCAGTCGACTTCGCCTTCGCAGATCGGCGCGTTACGCTTGGGGCTGTGTTCCTTCACGTGCAGCGACTTGGTGCGACCGGGGAACTTTTTCAGCGTGGCGTACGGGTCGCCGCCGCCCATCAGGCAGTTGCCGACGTCCAGCTGCATGACGACTTCCGGCTTGGTCGCTTCGAACAAACGGTCCCAGCTCGGTTTGCCGTCGACCATCTTGAAGTCGCCGCCGTGGGCGTGGTAGCCGATGTAAAGCCCAAACGGGGCGAGCTTGTCGGCCCAGGCGTTGAACTTCTCGGCCGTACTCTTGATGGCGTCGACCGAGTTTCTCATCGATTCGGGCATGCCGGGAACGTTGACGAACTTCGCGCCGAGCGCCTGGTGCAGTTCGACGGTGGCGTTGAAGTTCTTGTCGTCCAATTGTTTCAGCCCGGTGTGGGTTCCGGCCGCTTTCAGACCGTTGTCGTCGAGGATCTTGCGAAGCGCTTCACCGGAGAAATTGTGGTAGCCGGCGAACTCGACACCGTCGTAACCGATTTCGGCAACCGCCTTGAGGACCTCGGGGAACGGGCGTTTGTCGCCACGAAGCGAGTAAAGCTGCAAGGCGATCGGGACCTTCTTGGCTTTGGCCGCCGCAAACAGGGGATTTCCGGTCGCACAAAGGGCCGCGGCACCGAGACCCATCTTCAGTAAATCACGTCGTGTAATCATGGGAGTCTTCTTTATCGTCCTAGGGGAATAGGGAGATGAAAAATACGAATGGAGGAATGATCTTGAGAAACGGTTCGACTCTTCAGCTGATTGAGCGGGGAAACAAAGGAGCAACCCGCTTCAGCTGAATCGGGGGACCATGGTGGCCTCAGTCGAGGACCTTTTCTGTAGCAAGATACCGTAAAACCTTAGTTTAAGAGCAGAAAGCGGGCTTGGCAAGGTTTCCCACCCTTGGAGGGGGGGCTGTCAGGTTTTTGCCTCACTCGATCGTTACGTCTTTCCCGTCGATCGGGTTCGGTCGGATTCGTTCTTCGGTCGCACGGATTTGCTCTTCCGGGCCCACCTTGATTTGCCCCTCGGTATACTCGAGGTTTTCGATCCAGCTGGTCGACTCCTTCACGGCGTTGTCGGAATGGGCCGGTTCGTAGGGCTTGCCGTCGGTCGAAACTTCCCATCGTCGCTCGAGGCGCATCGGCTCGGGGGAGACCACCTTGAGCGTGGTTGGATCGATTTCCAGTGTGACGATCTGTCCCGCGTCCAGCAGCGAGACACGCCACAGTCCGTCCTGCAGGTGAATGCTACCCACGTTGCGAACGCCCATTTCGTGCAGTTTCGAGAGGACGTTTTGGACGTTTGTCCCGTTGGGGGCGGGAGAGGGGGGCGGTTCGTTTGCTTCGGTGAGGGGACTCCAGGCAAGGAGGAGGCCAAGTGTCAGGGCGGCAAGGGGAGAGGCGGTTTTCACAGTCGTGGCTCCGTGTCGTAAGGGTAGAGGCCCTTGAACGCCTGATTGATCCGGCGCGGGCTGGGGCTGTTCAGGAAAAAATCCGAATCGGGTCGAAAGCCCCCTAGATAAGGGGGGGTGCTGCCCATGGAAGGCATGGACTATACAAAAATAGCTTATCTCCTCGAACGGGCGAACGGCCGTTGGGTGGCGTAAAACAGAAATGAGGGTTTTCCCTCATTTTTTCGCTCAAAAGACGGGCGACGCCTGTGCAAGGAAAAAACGCCGCCGATTTTTTCGCAAGAGTTTTTGCAAGAAAAGAAAAAACGCGATCCGCCGTGTCGGGCCGATCGCGCCGGGTTATTGAGAGAGGTGGCGAATTTTGGGCCAACGAGCCCGGCTACCCCCCCTATTGCGAAGGTTGGCTTTCGTCATCCGCTTCCTCGTCGTCCTCATCTTCCTTATGGGCGACCTTGGGCCAATAGGTCTCGAAGTTGAAATCGGGGCTGTTATCCAGGTCGTGACAGTTGTAACACATTTTTCGCGGGTCATTCTGGGCTTCTTCCACGGTGACCCTCATCGCCGTGCGGAGCTTTTCCTGAAGCGGCTCGTCCGCACCGACTTCCGCCTTGGCATGGGCGTCGCCGGGGCCGTGACACGATTCGCAACCGACGTTTTTGAGGTGGTCGGTTTTCTCGACACTCAAGAAGCCGCTCTTGTACGGGAAATATCGCGTCGGGTGCCAGCCGACCACGTGACAGCTGATGCACTCCGGATCATGATTTCGCGGGATCGGGGAGTCCAGTAACGATTGCCAGGCGTCGGCGTGGCTCGATTTTTTCCAGACTTCGTAGGACGCCTCGTGGCAGGTCTCGCATTTTTTCGAGCCGATAAATTCCCCTTTCAACGGCGCGTCTTCAAACTGCACCGGGCGAATATGGAGCCCTTCGAGCCCTTGCATCTTGAGTTGCTCTTGATAGGCGGCCATCAAATGGCCCATCGTCGTTGATGCGGGGAAACGGGAATCCAATGGGACTCGCTGGTAGGTGATTTTTGGATCGGGATTTCCGGCGTAGTAGCCCAGCACGATGGCGTTGGTCCCTTTGTCGCCCACCTCGATCAGTAGCTGATCGGTTCCGGGAACCTTTTCGGGTTTCGAAGGCGGTTCGGCCGGGCCATCGCCCATGACGATGATGTCGAACTGGGGGAATTGCTTGGCCAGTTTGATCGCCTCTTCCTTGGTAGAAAACGCCAGGAGAATCTGAAGGCAAAGCGACTCGTTTTCGAACTTGGGAAGGACCTTTTGGAGGGCGGCTGCCGGGTTCAAGGAGACGATATCTTGGTTGTTGATCTGTTTCTGAAAGCTTTCGCCGAAGATGCTCGTCACGCCGACTTTGATACTGCCGGCTTCCAGAATTTTCGACCGGGCGATCAGCTCGCTGTCGAGATCGAACAGCCCCACGTTGGCCGAAACGAACGGGCTTTCCTCTCCGGCGGTCACCGAGGCCAGCTCGCCGGCCGGGAGTTGGAGGTCGGTTTTCCCCAGGCCGATCGCGTCGTACCCCATTTTTCGAAACGATTCGACGACCATTTGGAATTTAATTTCCGCTTGGCGGCCGTAACCCTTGATCAGACTGCCGACGTCCAAGGCCAACACCGGCCAGCCGTCGTTGCGAAGTTGGTCGATCATCGTTGCGCGGCGACTCATTCCGCCACTCATCCGGTCGAGTCCGGCGCAACCGCACGGTTCGATATAGCCGTCCATCCGACCGCTGATGACCAAGGCCAAGTCTGGTTTTTCCCAACCGACGAAGATCGGTCCGTTTTCTTTGATCGGGTCGAAGTCGGAGCCGTCCTTTTTTCCGGCCGAAGCCAGTACCGGCGGAAGGACCTGCGCGGGGATTTGCGCGGTGGTCTCATTGGCCGGACTTTCCGATTTGGGTGGCTCGTCGGTCGTCGAAGGAACAATCGGCATCAAGGGAGGCACTCGGGAACCGGAGGGCAGGGTGGATGCCGAACGCATCGGGTTTTTCCCAAGCGGGTCGTTTTGGGCCGTCCTAAGCGGATTGATCAAAAGAGGGGACGAATCGGCATCGGCCTCTTCGAGCGTTGCTTCGTCGAGAGGGGCCGTTTTCAGAGAGTCGACCAAGGGAGTGCTCGGCGCTACCGGCGATTCGGGCGCGAGAGAAACTTCCGCCGAAGGGAGTTCTTCCAAGGACGCGTCAAACATGCCGCCCGGCGTGGGCGGGACGGACAGCGTGGAGGACTCGTTGGGCAAGGGGAGCGTTTCGGATTGGGCCGTTTCCAGAATTTTTTCTTCTGTTTCGGAGCTTGTTTTCGACGGGAGGTTCAAGCGGTTCGTGTCGACCGTCCCCGACGATTCGGGCGAGGGCGGAGCATCGGCGGGCCCGCAGCCTGGGAAAAGGGGAAATAGGAACAGGGCTGCAAGGAAAAGCCTCACGCACGAATCGGTCGTGGCTAAAAGCGAGGAGTTTTTAGATCGAGAAAAAAGCGTCATCCTTGCGACCTCTTTCGCCGTAAAAAATACAAGAACTATTAAGTAATTGATGTTGTTTTTTCTATTTCCGAAGATGGCGTGTTCCGCCTCAAAAAGCTACCGATGCGACTGTTTCAAAGGAGATGTTTCTGACCAGAAGGGGGGCAGAAACTACCGAGGGGACCGGCGTGGAGGCGTTACCCGCTTTGATTTAACCCTTATTGTTGCAAAGTAACGCCGATCTACCAACCCCGTTTTTCTGGTGTGACACTTGTGGGGGGAAAGCCGGAAGTAATTTTCTAGGTGGGAACGATCCGGGGGGGAGAATGAGGAGTGGGAGAATCCCCCCGATTCGGTTTGAATTTTGAATCGGGGGGGGATTTTGCTTTTTGCCGAGGAAAATGGAGGGTTTGCTCTTTTTTCCCGTTTCGTCTTTATGCGTTGCAGGAGCGGGATTTGTTTTTACGGAACCGGTGGAGTAAGAGGCCCAGTCCCAAGAGTAAGACGCTCGCCGCCGGTTCCGGCACGGAGGTTGGATTCGTCGGAGCGGTCTGTTGCCAGTTATCCATCAGGTAGGCAAAATCGCGTGCATCGACGATTTGGTCGCCATTGAAGTCCGCTTCGTACCAGCTCTTGCCGGTTTGCTGCCAGTTATCCATGAGCCAGGCAAAGTCCCGCGCGTCGACCGTTCCGTCGACATTGGCGTCGCCGGGGAAGAACTCGGATGTTTCGTGTCGGATCTCGCCAAAACCACTGTGGTAGTAGTCGACGGCGAGCAGGCCCCCGTTGGCACCGGTCATATTTCCCTTTGTCGCGAACAGGGTCAGCCAGTAGGCGTCGTCGGAGCTGGTCGTGGCGATTGTTTGAGTGGTTTGTGTGTCTTCCGACCAGGAGGCGATATAGCCGGGCACGTTTCCGTCGGCGTCGTTGCCGTTGAAAATGACATGGTCGGCCGCGTCGACGTCGACGTCCGAGGCGCCGAGAGCCAGATCGAAAAGTGTTTCGGCGTCGGCAAGCGTAAGGGGGGTCGACGTGGAAAGTGTCTCGTTAATATCCTCCACGGCGAACCGAAGCATTTCATTGCTGCCGGAATCGGAGTTGTAGGTTCCGTAATAGATATTGCCTTGGCTGTCGACTCCGAGTCCCGAGGAATAGCCGCCTACTTCGGCCACAAGTTGATGAGCCGTTTCGTCGGCCGGCGTGGTTCCCGAGCTGTCCAGGAGATAGATTCCCGTTTCGGGCTGGAACGGGGATTGGCTTGCACCGGGGTTGGCCGAGACGAACGCGTCGTTGCCGTGAAATTCCAGATCGTCGTTGCCGGTGAGGGTCGCCATATGAGTCCAGTTGCCGTCGAAGTCGACGTGATAGATCCGGTCGTCGGTATCTCCCAGCATGGTGAAGCCGACCCAGAACGCGTCTTCGTTGGGATCGGGTTTCAGGAAGCTGGCCCAGACGTTGATGTGCTGTTCGTTGTTGTAGAAATCGGAGTAGGAGTCGAAATAGGAATCGGGCTGGCCCAACGACCACTGGACGGATCCGGTTGTCGGGTCGACGATTTCCAGGCCGCTTCCTTTTTCAAACATCGCTACGGAGTCGCCGTACCATTGGCACGCTTCGGGCCAGCGGGAGTTGATGAAGTCGTCGTCGTTGTGGAGTCGATCCCAGGAGAGGTAGTCGGCCGTCGGGTCGACGATTTCCGCCGCCGCGGTGATGCCTGCGAGTCCACAAAACACCAGAAGGGAAGCCACACCGATTCGGAAAAAACGGGCCGATCGAAGTGAGGAAAGAGTCATCAAGAAGTCCTCCAATAAAATGAGATGAACGAACCGGGTAGCCGCGTCTCCAGAGGTTGGGGCAATTGGTAACACGAAAAAATGAGGTCGACGTTACCGGAAACCTTTGGAAAAAAGACGCGCCCACTACCTGTCAGTGGCGAGCCGAAACAGAATCGACGCGCCGACGCGCATCTTTCGCCGAAGTGGCCGTCCCTCGCGGCCGAACCGGCTTCAATTTGTGTGTGGTAGGTCTTCTGACTTCAAGGGACAAAGCGGATTCCCCACTTCGAACGGATCCAGGCAATGACATTCCAAGGACCCAGAGAGGTTGGAGGGCATTTCAAAACCTCAATTTGGGCTGTAAGCGGTCTTTTTGTCCGCTGGACTGCGTCACAAAATCTCGACATATCGCCCAATATGCCTGCGATTTTGCTCCTTGCCAGCGAATAAAAATCCTTGCTTTCGCAACCAAAGCAGGTTTTAAACGCCCTCTAGGGAAATCAACTCTTATAAAACCGCCGGCCTTCTCATCGAAACCGTTTGCGTCACAAGACACGCGTGTTTCGACAATGGCATTTTCAAGATTCAGCGGTTTTTTCTCGCCCACTTCCGGATTGGAAAACCCAGCCCGGATTGGAAAAACGGGGGCGAGAACCCTTGTTACAGCGGCGGGGCCGTCCCGGATTTGCACCGGAGTTCCCTGTTCGTCGAGCGGTATGAAAAACAGCCCGCTCGACCACCACAATCACAACAAGATAAATGCCAGAATAACGAGTGGTTTCGTTTTGTCAAGGGGCCGACTGCCCGGCTGCGGCCGGAAGCGAGCGGCTTAATTCGGGCGGAAGGTCGCCGTGGCGAAGCTTCGGATTGTTTTTAAACGGCATGTACAAGGGGTCGCCGATCAAGATGACTCGCCAAGAGACGAACGGTTTGGTTCGATGAAAAGCCTCTGCCAAGGTAACTTTTCCGGTCAAAAGGAGAGAGAAGAACGGGTCCGGTTTCGGCAGCGACAAGAGATACGGCTCGGTGACCGCGCCTAGGGTGGCAGCGGCGCCGTCTTCCAGGAGTCCCGGACACCAGGGGATTTTATTGGGGTCTTTCCAGCTTCCGGGCATTTGGAGCCAATTGGCTTCGTAGCTGGCGATATGGTAGCCGATCGCGCCGGGTCGCCAAGTGAACGAGTCGACGAACTTTCCGACTGAATACCAGCCACAGTAGATCGCCGCCTCGGGACACCTCCCCGGCGCGAAGAGATCGGGCCGGTTGTCGAGGACGACTTTCATGTCGGTTTTCTCTTGGATCCGTTTGGCCAGTAGACGCAGCGACTCGTCATAGGTGGCGTAGGAGCCTTTGTGGTCGCTTGGTTTGGTTTTTAGTCCGCGCGCGTCGAGGTAGACAATTCCGTCAAGTCCGGTCCGTTCGGCGGCGATCGATTCGTCGATCATCCGCTTGACGATCTGGGGTTTCGGCGCCGCCAGCCGAGAGACCATCAGGGTTTTGGTGCGGCGAGCGGGCCGCGCGTCGTTGGTGTAGTGCCATGGGTTTGAAAGCCAACGCGGCAGCGCGTAGTCGGGCCAAAGGACCAAGGCCAGCTCGTCGTCGAACGCCGCAAGCGTTTCGTTTTTCTCCAATTGGGCAAGTTCCTCGTCGATCCAGCGTATGCCTCCCAGAAGTCCTGTCGCGCTTTGAGTGACTTCCAGGATCGATTCGTCACGGGCCGGGGTATCGGGCATTCGCTCGAGACTTTGCAGGGTCTCTTGATAGGCCTGCTGTTTTCCGGCAAAGAGGGCCTGTTGGGCGCTGACGCTTGTTTTTTTCTCTGCCGTTTTTTTGGCGGCGTAGAGCGAAAGTATCGATTGATTTCCGCCGGTCGCCAGGACCATGCTCTGGAGAATGGTGAAGGCTTGACGCTGTTGGGCCTGGGGGAGAGATCCGACGACTTGCTGGTATTTTTTCAATGCCCCGTCGAATCGGCTTGCCAGTTGGTCGACCGGTTCGTCGGGCGAGAGACCGGGGGCTGAAATCGGTTTTCTTCCTTGCGCGGCCGCTTCGAGATATCCTAAAAGACTGGCAATCTTTCGGACCGATTCGGCACGGGCCTCGATCAGATGGGTCTTGCGTGTCTCGACCTCGGGAGAATCGGCCGGGCGGGCATGGATTTTCAACGGGACGTCCCACACGGTTACCAAACAGCGGATTTGCATCGCGCGGTTGGATTCCTGGAGCCAGGCTCGGATGGCCGGGCGCATTTTGGTTTCCCAGTTCTTGCGCGAGACCAAGATCCCCGGTTTGCCGGGCAGAAGCAGAATCTGCTCGCGTGGAATACCACGGGCCACGGCATAGTATTCAGCCAGCTCTTTCGATTGGGAGCTGCTTTCCATCGCTATGATGCCGACATTTGACGGCCCGAGCGCCGCTTCGATTTGGGAAACGCTTCCAAACGCCCAGAAACCAATCAGCAAAAGAAGAAACGATTTTTTCATGATCTGGTTGTTCCCGAAAAAAAGGAGACGCAATTGGGTTCACCCCAGGCCAAGATGTCGAACCGTTTGAAGGGGCCCTTTTTGAAGTCGGTTTTTTTAGCAAGCGAAGGTCAAAGCGAACTGCCGCTCAAGAAATCGAGGTTGGCGGATAACGGCAGTACGCCGTAAATTCCCCGCGTGAAGACCAGTTCGATAAAGTCGTCCGCCACGAGGATCGGCTGTTTCGGAACGACAATGACGTCGTTATCGGCGATCCAAATATTCCCATCCGGACAGGGGTCCTTGCCGTAGAGGGCCGGTCGGATATTGACCATCGTTGCTTTGAGATTCCAGTTTTCATCGCGTCGGAAGACGACGACCTGATGCAAGTTGGCCCCGACCTTCCAACTTCCGGACATGGCCAACGCCTGCATGAGCGAGGTCGGTCCGGTCAGTTCGAAGCGGCCGGGTAAATACACTTCGCCGAGGACAAAAACGTAGCGGGGCGCGCGGGTCGCCAAGACCGGAATGACTTCGATCCCCTCGACCTCGCGTCGGTAGGCCTCGCGGAGTTCGACGCGAAGCTCCTGCAGGGTGAGCCCTTGCGCCTGGACGACGCCGATCGCCGGAAGCGAGATGGTTCCGTCGGGCGAAACCCGGGCGAAACGCTGCTGACCGCCGGTACCGTAACGGGCGTCGACCGAGTTGCGCAAGTCGTCCAGCTTGCTGTTGACCCGGATCGGCGTGACGGTGATCGACGGGGATTTGTAATACTTCTTGTATTTTTCTTCGATCCGCTCGCGTAGCCGACTGACGGTCATCCCGGTGGCGTGGACTTGGCCCAAGAGGTAGAGCGTGACGGTGCCGTCGGGTTGGATCAAAAGGTTTCGGTTCAACCGCGGGTCGGCCGCCGATTCGATTTGGACTTCGTCGCCGACGTTCAACTCGTACGGGTTGGGTTGCTCTTCTCGCGTGAGACGATAGACCAGATCGAGTTCGTCGTCGACGCGGAGTCGATATTCGGGAACATGTGCCGTTCGTGCCGGCATGCAGTATTCGCCTTGCGCGTATTGCTCCCAGAGGATCAAACGGCATTGCTCCCAGCCTCCCCAGCAGGCTTGGCCGCCTTCGCATCCGTATCCACCGCATCCCGTTTGGCAGCCTGTTGAACAGTCGACTCCCATTCGGTAGGGACGGCCCGAGGTGTTGACGTAAGGGGTACCGTTATGTGGTGTGCGATGATGTTGGGCGCCATGATGCTGATCGCCATGATGCTGAGCACTGTCGCGCGGGACGGCTCGATAAGAAGAAGCATCGGTCGGCACGCGCTTTGGGGCCGTCTGGGCCAACGCGATTTCCACCGGCAGAAGCACGGCCATCAGCGTCAAGGTGACCAAGATACCTTGGTTCAAGCTTTGTCGACACGATCGTGTTGCAAAAAACCTTCGTGCGTCTGAGGGCCGCTTGAGGTCGTCGATCTTGCAGGTGGATAAGCCGTAGCGCATGACAATCAGGCCTGGGAGTGGAAATATTATTGGAAAAACGAGTTCTGCTTTTCAGCAGTCGGGGAAAGGGTTTTGGAAAACGTAGCGCGTGGAGAACGGGCATTCGTTTTCGAAACCGCCGCTTCCTGACCTTTTGTTTTTTGCACCGGCTGGCGAACGGGCAACGGCTCTCGCGCGTCGGCCGATTGGGCGTAGGATCGGACAAATTCGTCCGGTTTGACCCAGGAGATCGGGACCGGGCTTTTCGATTTCGAGGAACGCTTCGAGTTGGCCTGCATTTGCGTTAAGGTCGTTGCCTCGTGTTCGGCGACTTGGGCCGCTTGGACGTTTCCCATCTGGCGATGGATCTTGGCCAAATTTTGCCAAAGGATCGGAGTGGGACGTGACGAGGCGGCGTATTCCAAAATGCGTCGCGCGTCGCCTGGCCGTCCGGCGCGGGCCAACAAGACTCCTAAATCGTTCATGGCCAAATAATTCTGCGGGCAGGCGATCAAGGTGGCCTGATAAAAGACCATCGCTTTCGGGACATTCGGTCGCGATTCGATGGTGGTTTTCGAAGCGTGGATCTTTCCCAGGGCGTGGAGGGCCATCGAACCGGCCACCTCGTTTCCGACCGCTTCGGCCAACTTCTCTTGGGCGAAACTCAAGTAGCGCTTTCGTAAGTCCAACGCGACCAGAGCGCCCTCGGTCGTCGAACCGAGAAACTCGGACGTTTGATGGGCCGAAACGAGTTCTTTCAGATTCAGGGTTCCTTCGAGGATTGCTCCTTGAGGATCGAGGTCGTCCGACTCTTTCAGCGCGACCATCGCTTGGGAAAGCGCTTTGGAGTGAAAGTGGCTGCTGTGTTCCAGGTCGAGTCCTTGGGCCAGCATGCGAAGGGCCCGGATGAATTCGGCGCGGGCGGAGAAAAACGCCTTCCGATCAGCCAGGTCGTATCCTCGACGCGTGTGCTCATCGGCTTGGCGGGCGATCGATTCCAGACGGTCCGAACGGAACCCGGGTCGACAAGGGGTCAGGGCGACAAACGGTGCCGGTTCTTCCAGTTTTTCGGAGGAGGCGGTCTGGGGGATCTCTTGTGGGGAATGCTTTGGCAAAGTCGGGGTTTCCAGCATCGGACCGACCAACTCGATCGACGAATCCGGCTGGGGGTGATTTTCAGTCGAGCTTACCAATCGCACCTCGTGGGAGTCCTCGGGAGAGATTTGAAACGCCGCGTCGAGTTTTCCGCCGAGCAAGAAAAAGCCGGTGTGGCGCGCTTCATGTCGGAATTCCCACGGAGAAAATAGAATCGCCGTCGGTTGAAAAAGGTGGGGCCCCTTTTCCTGGGCGTCGGAAGGAATCTCGACCGGCTCGAATCGGTCGGGTTTTTGACCGATTTTGGAATCTTTTTTGACGTCGGAGGCGGTCCGGGTTTCCGGAACGTTCGCCGGCGGAGTCGTTTTTTCTTGGACGGCAACGGGCGCGTCGGATTTGGTTTGGGTATCCCGGTTGGACACGAAAGAATCGGCCAGGGAATCGGGGGATGCTTTCGGCAGTGAAGATCCGTCGGCTTTCAGGGAAGACGCTTGTTCCGGTGTCCGGTTTGTTTCGATGGCGGTCTTTTGCGTTTGGGGCGGGGCCGTCTTTTTTCCCGTCCAGAAAACGACCAATAAAATCCCCAATACCGAGAGGCCGAACGTCGTTTTCAAAATCGACGTTCGTGACCAACTCGGTCGGATCGCGAACCAGCGCAAAAAGGGAATGGAAGCCATGGGCCTTTTTCCTGTTGATGGGAAAAGCGAAGAAACCTACCGCCATCAGTAGTCGATCGACTCACGAACCCCTTTTTTTGAGGAAAGCTGAGAAAGGCCTCAAACTCAATGGATCTCACGCCACGAAAAGTTCCGCAGAAGAGGAAAGGGTAAAAGAAATCGGTTTTACGGAGTGTCCAGTAGGGGGGGCTTGTCTTTTTGCAGCCTCAAGGGAAATGGGGAACTTACCATGGTTTCCAAACCTTGACGTACCGCCTCCATGGAAACTCTCCCACGGCCTTCCGTGACGCTACTGGTTGACTGAAACGCTATTCGTTGACCAAAACGCTATTCGTTGACCAAAACGCTACTCGGTGACCAAAAAGCTCTAAAAAAAGCCCGAAAAAACCAAGGCGGTTTCTTCGGGCTTGAAAAAGGCTCATTTGAAAAAGGGGAGGAAGACAGTCGGTTTCGAGCGTTGATGGTCGTTCGCTGCCGAACGGCCGATTACATGAATCCGCAGTCCATCCCCAATCGGGTTTTCAGCTCTTCGAATTGCTGGGAGTAATACTCACT
Source organism: Thermoguttaceae bacterium (assembly GCA_963674475.2). Lineage (GTDB taxonomy): Bacteria > Planctomycetota > Planctomycetia > Pirellulales > Thermoguttaceae > CAXXFQ01. The sequence goes on from CAXXFQ010000019.1 coordinate 256,654, forward strand.
CGACGAGTGGACGTGTTCGGCCTCGGTAATGAAACGAAGCGATTCGTCCAGATGGACACTTCGATCTTCGAAGATCTCTTCATACGCATTTTGCTGTTCCCCATAGACGATCAACAGTTTGTGTTCGTCCAGTTGCACTTCCTGGGGGATGCCCGGATTGAGGACCGCAATACCGACACAACCGTCATTAATCAAGGTGTCCTCATATTCGTAAAGGATACTCTTGAGGACCGGCATGTCGATGTGTTCCCGATACAGGTCGGTATGGCCGGCCTGATCGCGATTGTGGCTCGTTTCCAAGACGACGTCGACGACCGGGCCGAGCGGGTCCAGAAGATCGAGGAACGTCTCGAAAAGGGCGTCTTTCGTGACGGCGCCCATCAAAACGGGGACATTTGTTTGGCTTTCCTCGTCTTTAAACGAGTCGTGCCGGAAGCCTTGGGCTGGGACCACTTGCAAATCATACGAAGGTCGTATCGCGTCGGTCAGAGCGAAATTGCCATATCGGCTCACGCCCAAATGCGCTTCCAGTTCCTCTTCCGTAAGGTGTTCAAAGCTACTGGTGCCCAACGGCATTGAGCCGTCGCGGAACACGTTACGAAAAAATTTCTTCAGAAAGCCCATAGATGCTCTCGTTGGTTACGTGTTGTGTATTTTCCGTTTTCCTGCTGAGCGGCAAACCGACCTTGGGGGCCGATTCGCACTAGTCAACCGTAGGTTAAAAATGATCCGTCGGTCAGAGCCATTTTTCCGGGAAGCGAAAAAGTCGAATAAAATTTCCCTTTTCGCACCGTTTCAAACCGAGAAATCAGCCGATTCGGAAGAACCGTTTTCTCAAGCCCGATTTGCCCAAAGGTCCGGGAATCGGTAGGTTACGGTTCTTTTTTTCACGGCCGTGGCCCCTTCCCCAAGAGGAAGAATCGTTCCGTTCCTGCGGTGATTAAGTAAGTGTAGCACTCGAAAACCGGTTTGCTTTGCCGAGGTGCCCGCTTTTTTCAGGTTTGTTTTCCGGCAAGGAGATGTCGTTTCGATCAGCGAAGTTTTACCGGGCGACTTTTTCGGAAAAACGGTTTCCAAAGGGCCGGGAATCAAGATTCGTTTTTTCTCGGGGCCTCGGTGGGTCGATTCTTTTGAGTGATTCACGTAAAATGTTCTCTATGGTAGGTTCCCCTGCCAGAAAAATTTTCCCCGGCAAAAAGCTCCTTGAAGAACCCCGTTGAAAAATAACGCGGTTTTTCCTTCTGTAACGACCCAATTTCAAGACCAGCAAAGAAGGGCCAAACATGTTCCAGCGAAAACCCTATCGACTCTGCCACGGTTGGCGATCGCGATGTGTCATGGGGGGAGCCGTCCTGGGTGGGCTGGTGGTGTTGGTTTTTTTTGCCGGATGTGCGAAAGAGGAAACTCCCTCGGCCCCAAATGCTCCTTCCGCGGCGACCGAGGCGCCCCGTTTTACACAAACGGATCGTGACGGGAAATCGAACCGGTCGGCCGCAATTCCCGCGGACGGTCGAGCCTTTTGGGATCTCATCTATCTGCAGGGGGGACGTGTTGGTCAGACCCATACCCGAATCGGACGGGTCAAGCAAGGCGGACGAGAGGTCCTCGAGTTGAGGCAGGAGATGGAGATTACGGTCGATCGCTTCGGACAAACGGCCACATTGGGGTCCGAGTTGGTCAGTCACGAAACGCTTGAGGGGCGCCTGATCGATTTCGAAAGCATCATCAAACTTGGTCCCACGCCGCAAAAGACACGCGGACGCGTGGAAGGGGACCGGTTGATCATCGAGACTGAAACCCAAGGGGCCAAGGCGTCCCGCTCTCTTGATTGGGGGGAGGAGAATCAAGGGTTTTACGCCGTCGAACGGTCCATGCGGGAAAATCCACTCCAACCCGGGCAACGGCGCCGGGTCATGACGTTGGAGCCGACGATGATTTTGCCGATGGTCGTCGAGTTGACGGCGCAAGATTTCGAGAATACCCCGCTTCTTGAGGGCTCGGAAGAATTGTTGAAAATTGATATGGTAACCAAAATGGAGCCTGGGATGCGGCTTCAAGGGGCGGTTTGGGCCGATCCCGACGGCGAGGTCCGCAAGACCTGGATGCAGACGCTCGACCAGACGACCTATCGGGTCACTCAGGCCGAAGCGCTTGCGGCGAAAAACGGCCCCACGAAAAAAGTCGACCTGGGAATCCTTTCGACCGTTTCGATCGACCGACCGATTCGGCAGCCGCACGAGACCCGACGGATTCGGTATCGAATCACCTTGGAAGAAGGGAATCCGGCGAGCGTTTTTACCAGCGGGGTCAATCAAACGGTCCGGTCGCTTTCCCCGTCGACGGCCGAAGTCATCGTCCGAGCAATTCGTCCCCAGACGCCCAAGGCCGATTTGCCCACAAGCGGTGAGGGACCGACGGACGACGACCTCCGACCCAATCCGATCATCCAGTCGGACGATCCGAAGATCGTCGCCATGGCCCGCGAGGCGGTGGGCGAGACGACCGATACCTGGCAACAGGCTGTCGCGCTGTCGAAGTACGTTGGTGCGAATATCGAAACGGTCGATTTTTCGCAGGCGTTTGCGACCGCTTCGGAGGTGGCCGAGTCGCGTCGGGGAGATTGTACGGAACACGCCGTTTTGCTGGTCGCCTTGGCCCGCGCTGTCGGGATTCCCGCGCGAACGGCGATCGGGTTGGTTTACTCCGGCCAGTTGGGCGGATTTGGGTACCACATGTGGGCCGAACTCTATGTCGACGACCGATGGATCCCGCTCGACCCGCTTTTCGGGCCGGAAGGGATCGGGGCGGCCCATTTGAAGTTGGCCCACAGCAACCTCAAAGAGGCGATGTCGGAAACCGCCTTTTTGCCGGTGCTGCAGGTCATGGGAAAACTGAAAATCGAACTGCTCGAACAGGAGTAAGGAATCGTGCCGATTTATACTCGTGGTGGGGACCGAGGGGAAACCGATCTGGGGCCCGGAGTTCGCACTGACAAGGATTCTCCCTCGATTGCCGCGCTGGGGGCGCTGGACGAGCTGAGTGCCGCGATCGGTGTGGTTCGGGCTGAAGAGCTTTCCGGCTCGGTCGAGATTCTTCTAAGAGAAGTCCAAGAAGCCTTGTTCGAGTTGGGCGCCGACCTTTCGGGCACGGCGGCCAGGTGGGCCAAGCGGACGCCATTTCCGGTGGAGCGGGTTGAATCGCTCGAACGGGCGATCGATCGTTTCGATGCCGACCTGCCGAAGTTGAAGCAGTTTGTGGTGCCGGGCGGCGCGCGGGCCGGGGCCTTGCTGCACTGGGTTCGGACCATCTCGAGACGGGCCGAGCGGTCCTTGGTCGGCGTTGAGCGTCAGATGTCGGAGGTCAATCCGGCCTGGCTGGCCTATATGAATCGGTTGAGCGATTTGTTTTTCGTGCTGGCACGGACGGCCAATCGAGAGGCCGGGGTCGAAGAGCGACAAAGATGTCCAAAGGAGCTGTCCTGAGACGGGAAAAGGCGAGTTTACCTCGATTCCTTTTGGATTCTGAATTTCCCACCTTGATTTTTATTCCTCAAGGGAACCTGCCTGATGAAGACGGTACACAATCTGCTTCTCTCTCTCGTCGCGCTTGATCGAAGTGTTGCTTTCCGCCGGTTATTCTGTTTGACGGTGTTGGTAATCCTGGCGGCTTGGCAACTTCCGGTTCAAGCCGAGGATTGGCCAACGTGTCGCAAAGACCGACGTCGAAGCGGCGTGACCGAAGCACGGCTCGCTTTCCCGCTGGCAGAAGCGTGGCGCTACGGGGCGACCCATGCGCCCAGGCCGAGTTGGCCCGAATCGCCCGCGAAGGACGATATCGCCGCCAAAATTTCCAAACTGACGCCGGCGGTCGTCTTCGATAACGCGTTTGGTATTGTCGCGGCGGGCGGGCGGGTTTTCTTTGGTTCCAGCGCCGACGACGCGGTTCGCTGCCTGGACCTCGACACGGGCGAGCTGCAATGGGTCTTTACGACCGAGGGCCCGATCCATTTGGCCCCGGCGGTGGCGGGGGATCGGGTTTTTGTCGGAAGCGATGACGGGCGGCTTTACTCCCTCGGTGCCGAAACGGGCAAGTTGCAATGGCGATTCGACGTGGATCCCGAAGGCGTCTGGTTACCCGGCAACGGTCGGTTTATTTCGCGCAAGCCGGTCCGCGGAGGGATTGTGGTCGACGATGCCACGGTTTATTTCGGAGCGGGCCTTTTCCCCAGTCGGGGCGTTGAGCTTTTTGCATTGGAGACCGAAACGGGGAAACCGCGTTGGCGAAAATCGATCCCCGTTTCCGCGCAAGGCCCGATTGCCGCGAGCGAGGAGATGTTGATCGTTCCGACGGGACGTACCGCGCCGACCGCCTTTTCCCGTTGTGACGGACGGCAGATCGGCAAACTGGGGAGCCTGGGAGGCTGTTTTGCGTTGGTCGCCGAAGACTGCTGCGCTTTTGGCACCGACGAACGGGGCCAGATGCGCTTGGTCGATCCGAAGACGCGCGAAGGGATCGTCGCGATCCAAGACGGGATCCGGATGATCGCCGACGGGCCGATGGTCTATGTCATGACCAAAGGGTCGCTTTACGCGTTGGATCGGGAGGCCTATTTGGCGGCGTCTCGTGAGGTGAGCCGGTTGGGGAAAAAGAAGAAGCGAACCGACAAGGAAAATCAACAATTCGAACAGGCCAAACGTCGCCAGGCCGAGGCACGACGGTGGACCACGGCACTGGAAGGGCCGTTTTACGAGTTGATTAAGGCCGACGATCGGCTCTTGTTGGGCGCGGACGGCCAAGTCATGGCGTTCGACGTTACCAATGGCAAGATCGTCTGGTCGGGCGAGGTCGAGGGAAAGGCCTATCGTCTGGCGGTCGCCGAAGGTCGCTTGCTGGTCAGTACCGATCAAGGGGTGATTCAAGGTTTCGCGTCGGCCAACAAGAAAAAGGTTTCACGAAAGGTTTCACCAAAGGGGACGGTTCAGCCGATTTCCGTCTCAAAGAAGCCTTCTCCCACGGCGGGCGACAGGAAATCGGAGACAACGTCAGGCTGTATGAATCAGGAAAAAATCGCGCGGGCGGTTCTCGAAAATCTCGAGCAGGATCAGGGGTACGCGATGGTACTCGACCCGGGCGACGGGGAGCTGATTCGCGCCCTTGCCGAAGGTTCGCGGTTTCAGATCGTCAGTGTCGAGGAAGACCGGGCGCAGTTAGCCGCTTTGGTGAAGCGGTTTCACCTGTCTGGAATCTATGGACCGCGGGTTGCGCTTCGCCAAGGACGAATCGACGAGGTCGACTTCCAACGACAGACGATGAACCTGATCGTTTCGGAGTCGTTTCCCGACGTGGATCGGGTCGCTCGATGGGCCCGGCCGTGCGGTGGGACGGTGGTTTTGGTTCAGCCCGAGGCGATTGATAAGGCGACGCTTGCGCGGCTTCGCGATTGGGGCCGGGGGAAGTTCGACTCGTGGGAGGTTTCCCAAAAAGACGGTTTCTGGATGGGAATCGGGCGTCGTGGCGCGTTGCCCGGGGCGGGGCAGTGGACCCACGGCTATGCCGAACCGGGGAACACGGCGTGTAGTCGGGATTTGCTCGTTACTTCGCCGGTCGAGATGCAATGGTTCGGACGGCCCGGGCCCGGCGGGATGGTCGATCGTCATCAGCGAACCTCGCCGCCGATGTATCTCGACGGTCGGCTGTTCGTGCCTGGCAGCGATCGGGTTTCGTGTGTCGACGCCTACAACGGGACGATCCTCTGGGAACGAGCGATTCCCGGTTCGTGTCGGCTTTCGATTCCGCACGATTGTAGCGGTTTCTGTGTCGATCCTGAAACACTTTACGCCGCGGCGGCCGACCGGTGTGTCCGGCTCGATGTCCGAAATGGGCAGGAGAAGAAAACGTTTTCGATCCCACCGAGTGAAAACGAGACCAGGCCGCACGAGTGGGGTTACTTGGCCCGCATGAACGGTCTTCTTCTCGGCAGCGCTTGCAAAAAGGGGGCCATCTATCGGTCGATGATCTACCAGGATTACAAAAAGGTCTGGTGGCGGGGCCAAGTCACGATTACCAGCGACCGGCTTTTCGCGCTCGACTCCGAAACGGGAAAACCGATTTGGCAATATCGGCCCGATGGCGTGGTGCCGAACCCGACGATCGCCGCCGGAGACGGGTGTTTGTTCTTTCTCGATTCCCAGAGCGAAAAGGCGAAAAACCATCCGACCGGCCGGATGGAGACCAATATTTTGTTCGACGGTGATCAGGTCTTTTTGACCGCGGTCGATCTTGAAACGGGGAAGGCCCGTTTTCGCAAGCGGGTCGAGGTCAACCGGTTTGGCGAGCTGGTCTATCTGGTCTACTGCGACGGCCGGCTCATCCTGGGCGGCACGAGCGACGGCGAAAAGATGCTAACGACCATCTTGACTTTCGATAGTCGGTCGGGAGAACCGCTTTGGAGTAAAAGTCATCCGAGCGGGCTGAACACCGACGGCGCACACGGCGAGAACACGCGGCATCCGATCGTTGTCGGCGGAAAAGTCTATGCCTGGCCCTATGCGTACGATCTGAAAACGGGCGAAAAGGTCGAAGGCTGGAAGTTCGACCGGGGCGGACACGGATGCGGTGAGATTGCCGCGTCACAGTACGGACTGTTCTGGCGAGGCAACACGCCGTGGATGTGCGATCTTGAAAAAGGGAACCGGTTTCGTCTCTCGCAAGTGACCCGGATCGGTTGTTGGATCAACGCGATTCCGGCCGGCGGGTTGATCCTGTTGCCCGAATCGGGCGCCGGGTGCACCTGCCCTTACTCCATCCAGACGTCGATCGCCCTGGTTCCGAAAGAGCCGGTTCTGGACGAGATGGCCCCTCGTTCGAAAGAAGCGAAAGCCCCCTAACAGTCCGTTGAAAAAGTCCATCCGGGCCTTTTTTAACCTCGGCAATTGCGACAACAAGTGGCCGCAAGCCTCGCATAGTCAGCGTTTTTTTAAATCGCTGACCATGTGGAAAACATCCTGTTTTCCCTAGCAGCCAGTTTTTCAACAGGCTGCTAAATGCTTGCTTGGATAAGTGTTTTTTGATAAACTCATGCTGGTTCGTGTTTTTTTGCTCTTGTCGACAGAGTTTAAAGTGGAGTTTGAAGGTAAGTCTTGCAGTGAAGTTCGACGGGGGGAAGGTCACGCTGTTGAAGTCAGGCGGCCGGGGTTAAAGAGAGACAAAGATGCCAAAAGGGGTTATTATGAGCCAAGGGAAATTTCTTTGTAGTTGGTTCGGCGGGATTTTTGTTGCGGCGGCGCTCACTAATTTTGCGTGGGCGAATGAGGTAAAGGTGAACGAAAAGCAGGGGGAGCAAGCCGGGGCGAGTCGCTCGATAAATTGGGCGGATCGGCTCGGTTTTGGGGCCGAGAAGCGGGTACTGATTTTCCATATGGACGACCTTGGAATGTGCCACGAGGCGAATCAGGCCGGAATTCGTTATTACTCCGAAGGGGCCCTGCGCAGCGGCTCGGTCATGTCGGTCTGTCCTTGGTTCGAAGATTTTGCGGTTTGGTGGCTCGATCATCCGGACTATGACATCGGTGTCCATCTGGCGCTGAACTGCGAATGGAAGTATTATAAATGGGGACCGGTTGCCCCGTGCGCGCGGGTGCCCCGTCTGGTCGATGCGCGAGGCTATCTGTATCGTGGGGTTAAGGAAACGGCCCAAAAGGCCACGGCCGAGGAGGTCGAGGCGGAGATCCGTGCGCAGATAGAGCGGGTGATAGCGCGGGGGTTGAAACCGACCCATCTGGATACTCATATGGGAGCCCTTTACGCGCGGCCCGAGTACGCGATCGCTCTGATGAAGGTGGCCTGCGAGTACCAAATTCCGGCGTTCGTTCTGGAAATGTCGCCCGAGGTCCTTTTGATGATGAAAATGAAAGGGATCCCGTTTAACGCCGCGTTGATAGAGGCGGTCCGCGATTACCCAATGCCGAAACTCGACCGTTTTACCTACGTTCCCAATGGGGATTCGTACGAAGAGGTGCGGCAGCGGTTTTGCGATCAGGTCCAAGCTTTGCCGCCGGGGATTACCGAGATGATTCTTCATCCGTCGGACGAAAGCGATACGCTCAAGCGTATCACCGGCAGTTGGCAACAGCGGGTTTGGGAGGCGAAACTTTTTCACGATCCCGAAGTCAAAAAGTTTTTGCAAGAGGAAGGGATCGTCCAAACCGACTGGCGTGATTTGATGCGTCGTCACGAGGCGAGGCAGAAAAAGGTGGCGACCAATGGATCCCTTTGACGTTGATTTCTTGGTCGATTTTCGATTTTGAATTTTTCTCTTAGGTTTTTTATTGTGGAACGGGCCTTCTTCAACAGGCTGCTGGGCTATCCCATGGTGCGTTTTCCCCGTTCGTTAAAATGAAAAAAAGAGCGATTGCCTCGTCTGAGACAGTCGCTCTTTTTGCGTTGTATTGGGAACGAAAGGTCGTTTTTCTCGTTCGACCGAGGCGGATCAGAACGTGTAGATCGCATCGACGGCGAAGGTGAACTGTTCCTCGCTCTGGAAGTCGTTGTAGACGCCGTCGCTCAACACCGGTTTGACGTCGGACCAGTCCCATCGGACTTCGGGACGCAACACGAATCGGCTGTTGGTTTGCCGGTTCATGCCGAAGGTCAGTTAAATGCTTGCTTGGATAAGTGTTTTTTGATAAACTCATGCTAGTTCGTGTTTTTTCGTTCTTGTCGGAGCGGTTTCAAAGTGAGGTTCGACAGGGGAGCAGGACTTGGGAAAAAGGGGATCAGTCATGAATTCTGGGTGGGTTTGGTCACGGTGTGCTTTTGGTAGGGGGGTTCTTACCGTTTGGTGTCTCTTGGCGATGGTTTCGGTCGGCTTGGCGGAAAAAAGAACCTGGACCGACAGCACCGGAAAGCACAAAATCCGGGCCGAATTCAAGTCGCTTGACGGGGGGAAAGTCACGTTGTTGAAGTCCGGCGGCAAAGAGGTCAAAATCCCCCTCGGAAAACTGTCTGCCGAAGATCAAGCGTATGCAAAAAAACAGGCCGAGGAGGCCAGTCCGTTTGAAGAGACTGAGGCCAGCCCGTTTGAAGAGGAAACGCCCGGCTCCGATTCCGGCTCCGGTGGGGAGCAAGGGAAGCTGATCGAGGTCGATTCGTCTCGGATATCGCAGATCGATTTGGTCCCGACCAAGGAAGAGTGGAAATTCGATCCACCGGCCGCTTCGGAAGAAGAAACGGTCGAAATTAAACGCAAGCGGGGGATTGCGATCCCGGCCAAGGTCGATTTTTTCGAGCGTACAACCGAGCTGGTGGTGAATCCGAGGTGTGCCAAAGCGGTTATCGGCTATAAACTCGACGATCACAAAGTCCGGGGTGGGCAGACCCGATTGGTCCTCTGCGATTTGGTGAAAGGTCGGGCGGCCAATCTGAAGCCCATGTCGGGTGAGTATATCCCGATGGATCTGGACGAGGACGGCAATCAGATCCTGATGTGTGTCGATGACTTCCATCATAAAGATCGGCTCGAGCTCTGGAAGGTCGAAGGGTCGAAGTTGGTCAAGAAGTTCATTTGGGACCCGTATAAAGAGGAAAAACACGAAGGGGATCGGGATGTTCGGTGGGCCATGTTCCTTGGAAACGATCGATTCGCCACCTTGAGCAGGGGAGGGAAACTGGCGGTTTGGGATCTCGACACAATCCGGCCGATTTACTACCTTCAGATCAATGGTGGTTGTAAGCCGGCCCTTAGCCCTGATGGGAAATTGCTGGCTTTTGCGACCAAAAAGGAAATCGGAATCCTCGATCTGGAGGCCGAAGAGGTCGTGGCGATGAAGAAGGTGGCTGACCATCTGCCGTGGCCTCTTTTGGGATTTAGCCCCAGAGGGACTCGGTTGGCTTGCAATGCTTTCAGTCGGCTCTATGTGCTCGATTTCGAGAACGGCGAGCTGCTTGAGGAGATGGTTTACAACAAGCTGAACGGAGCGAACAACAAGATCGAATGGGTCGACGAGGAATACGTCCTTTTGGGCGATGAGTATCTTATTAATGCTGATCACCAGGTACCCCTTTGGAACTTCAATGGGATGAAAAAAACCGCGGTGGCCGGTGGAGTGGCCTGGTTTTGGGTCTGCCGTGGGGAAGATCAGCCCGGTTCGCTCGTTCCGGGAAAGATCCCGCATGAGCGTTTGAAAGAACAACTTGCCAAGGTGATGGAGTTGCCCGATTTCTTCGTACTGAAGCCCGGGGTGACGGTGAAACTCAATCTGGACGGTCTGCGCGGCGAGAAGGAAAAGGTTCGTGAGGCATTGACAAAACAGCTTGAAGAGGAAGGTTTTCAGGTCGGGGACAACGGAACGATCGAACTGGTTGCGTCGGTGGAAGACGGGAAAAGGAACAAGGAAGTCGCCTATCGCACTTTTGGGCAGATGCGGAGCAGTGTTTATAGGTTGCGAGAGTATATCAGTCGTTTGAAGTTTGTCTTCCAGGGTAAGACGGTCTGGGAAAAAAGTGGCAATAACGTTCCCGGAGGTCTTAGTCTGAAAGAAGGTGAAACGATCCAACAATGCCTTAGAAAACATGAGAAACCGAACTACGCGTTCTTCAATCGCGGCGATTTCCCTTCCAAACTGATCAAACCGTTCGCCGAAGGCCAAGATGTCGGGACTTTGGGGCAGTCGGAAGTGACCGTCTCCGGCGTTCCTGTGCCGGGGCCAGGTGGCAACCAGCGGAGAAGATCACGTTAACTCAAACGTTAGACGTTTTTTACCCTCTGTTGAAACGAAAAAAAGAGCGATTGCCTCGTCTGAGACAGTCGCTCTTTTTGCATTGTATTTGGAAACGAAAGGTCGTTTTTCTTGCTCGACCGAGGCGGATCAGAACGTGTAGATCGCATCGACGGCGAAGGTGAACTGTTCCTCGCTTTGGAAGTCGTTGTAGACGCCGTCGCTCAACACCGGTTTGACGTCGGACCAGTCCCATCGGACTTCGGGACGCAGCACGAATCGGCTGTTGGGTTTCCAGTTCATGCCGAAGGTCAGCTCGTAATAGTTGCTCCCCGTGGCCAAGTAGTTTGCCGGAAGTTGCAGGATTCGGCTGTTGTCCTCGTCACGAAACCATTCGAAACGGGCACCCCAGGTCGTTGTCGGGCTGGCACGGAAAAAGAGGTAGTTGACCATGCTGTACCAGTGGGCCGTCTCGGCTCGCGGGGCAATCAGACTGCCGCCGATCGTGCCGTGCGACTGGAGGCCAAAGTCGTTTTCGAGGACGTATTTCCACCGGCAGCCGAGCTTTTTCTCGATGACCATGCTGAAAATGGTCCGGTTGTGAATCATCGTGTCGATCAGCGAACGCTGTTCTTCGCCGGTAAGGATGCCGAATTTGGCTGTCGTTCGCTCGTCCCAGCTGTTCCAGCGGACCTGGCCCAGATAACTGAGCGACGATTGGTCCGTTTTTTCCCACGTGTTCCAACCGCGGGTCATTCCGCTGATGAGATGAAGATTGGGCCGAAGTTTATAGGTGAAAAGCATTCCCGTTTGGGTCTGCGGCTGGGCGTAGATCATCGAGTAGGAGTGGGAATAGAAAAAATTCTGCGTCGCCGGAACCCATTCGTACCCCAAGATATTGTAAAAGTGGCCGAACTTGGCCGAGAACCCGTTGCCCCAGGGTGCGGTAATTTCGGCAAACAACTGCGGCATGGACAGTCCATAAAGGGCGGCCGGTCCGGTTGCCGTGGTTCGCGGCCCGATATTGGGGTTCCATCGCTGGGTTCCGTTGGTACGAGTTTCCAGCCCGGTTGCTTCGGCGTAGATATAGTCGGTTCCGTAAAGCAAATCGACCTGTCCGCCGAGGTCCCAGCGGCAGCCGTCGGCGATCGCCTCGCGGCCCATGGTCAGGTAGAGCTGGTTCATCTCATAGTCGTTCGACCGGTCGTTGAACCCTATGGGGCCGTTAGAACGGCTCGTCGGGCTGTGGGAATTAAACGTGATTCCCTGTTCGATCCACGACTGAATAAACCACTGATTTTTGCGGAAAAAGTCGGGCGAGTCCCAAACGGAATCAAATTGCTCGACTTCATTGAACCAAGAAAAACGGTTTGAGCACGAAATAGCGTTGGAACAGGTATCTTCGCAGCATTCCAGATCGCAGGCGAGTTCTTCACACGGCGCTCTTTGGCACAATTCGGCGTCGTCTAATACGTCAGCCCTCTCATTTTCTTCCACTGCCTCGGGCGTAAGTAGTTTTTCAGGCGATGTGGCGGTTTCGGTTTGGCCGGTCTCGACGGAAGCGGAAAGGGCCATTGACGTTTGCGCTGTCCACGCAACGACGATTCCAAAGAGAACCACGCAAAACGACGCGCGAGCTGACATCGGTAGAACCTCCTATGTTGCCGCAGCAGGTCTGGGAGCCGCGGTACCCCCCCCAATGGGGTTTGCCTGAAAGGCATTGCCCCCCCTGTAGGTGAAATAAACCGGTTGTTGTATCGATTAGTGTCGGATAATCCGAATGGGCCGGTTAATGCAAATGTTTAAGATTTAGGGATTTTTTGGGATCATCTGGTTTTGCGATTCGTAGAAGGGGGGTGGTTCCCTCTAGAAGTAGGGTAAAAATTAGTTAAGCCGGTAAAAACGATTGAGAAGAAAAATAAAGAATTAATAATTTAATTAGTGGGCATATTACTTTAAGCGGTATTTAGCCTTTAAGTATTTTAATAGAAACGACTTACGGCGGCATTGAGTGGCCGATTTTAATTTTTTAAAGGGAGAGAATGTTGAGATAGCGGTTCTGGTCAAAGCGTGCTTTTCAGATAAAATTCTTGACAAAATTGACAGATCTAATGAAAATCGAGTCTTAGGTTCTTTGGGCAACTTCTACAGCCAAGGTAGCAGAGACATCATGACTAGACTCGGGCATCTATGCGGATTGGGCTCTTCTCGCAAATCACGTAAAGCGGGTAGTCGTATTCATCTTGACGCGACACGATTTGCTCCCTCTCTCGAGCCACTGGAAGAGCGACGGCTCTTGGCGGCAAACCTTCTTGCCGACCTTGACGTCCTCGGTGCCGGTAATGCGACTGAGTTGGAGCTGACGATCGCCGACGGCCAGTCGGCATTGGTGGCGTTGCGAACCAGTGGAGAAGCGGGGGGGTTTGACCCCGGTCGGCTGGAGGTGGAAAGCGTTTCGGGACATACCATCGCCCCGGTCAGTTCGATGGCCGATGTCGACGGGACCACGGATAGCCTTTGGGTTGGTGAACTCAGTCCGGGGACTTATACCATCACCGTCATGGGCGAAGGTCAGACGACGGGCGATTTCCATGTCGACCTTTCCTTGGTCGGAGACGCCGATGGCGACGGGCAGGTAAGTCAGTATGATGAGCTGTGGTTGGCGGCCGCGATGTCCCAGGCCAACGGGACGATGAACGGCTTTACCGCGTCGTATTACGAGTCGCTCGGGATCGAAATCTCGTCGGACATGTACCGGAGCGAGTTCGACGCCAACGCCGACGGTCAGTTGACCGCGTTCGATCTGCAGTGCCTAAACGCCAACAAGGATCTCACGTTGGGCACGTATACGTTGGACCTGGCCGATAACGAGGTGCCGGTCGTGGAAGTCAGTTTGGCCAACGATACCGGCGACAGCACTGACTGGGTCAGTTCCGAGATCGACATGAACGGAACGATTGCGGACGAGAACGAGATTGTCGTTTTCTCGGCGAGCATCGACAACGAGACGAGCGGGTATGTCGACGTTCTCAACAAGATCAACGAGGGGACGTTTACCCTGACGCTGGCCGATCTCGAGATGATTGCCGGTCATTCGATCGAAGAAAATGTCGAGTACACGCTTTATCTAAAGGCCGAAGACAGCCGCGGGAACGCCCATACCTACGAAATTAACTTCACCTATGATGCGACCGCTCCCGCGAAACCGACCGACCTGGATCTGATCGACGAGAGCGATCTGGGGTTCGATGATCAAGACGATCTGACGGCCGACGCGACGCCGACCATTACGGTTCAGGCTGAGGTCGGCGCGACGGTCACTTTCACTTGGCTAGAGGGTGGCGAGACGAAAACGGCCGAGGTCGTTGCCGACGCCGATGGAGTCGCCACATTGACGACCGAGGAGTTGGCCGACGGAATCTATGTATTCGAAGCGAAAGCGACCGATCTGGCCGACAACGAAAGTGTGATTAGCGATCCGTTGTTTCTCACCATCGATACGGCCGTACCGGTGGTGAGCCAGTTCGATCTGGACGACGCTTCGGATACCGGGGAGAAGGAAGATCAAGAGACCGAGGCCACGACGGTGAAGCTCGTCGGGCAGACGGCGGCCGGTGCGCTGGTGACTCTTTCGGACGGGACCGACCAGTGGCAGGCCTATGCCGACGGGTCGGGGAATTTCTCGTTTATCGACCACACTTTGAACTTCGGCAACAACGTGTTGACTGTCACGGCGATGAGCGAATCCGGGGCCCAGTCGGAAGCGGTCGTAAAGACCTTTCTCCAAAACACGGCGCCTGCGGTTGGCGCGTCGATCGATCCGGTGGTCGTGGACGAGGATGCCGCGGATGTGGAACGCACGGGAACCTTTTTCACCGATGCCGACGCCGAGGACAGCTTCACTTTCGACGTGACCAGTGACAACGAAACGTTGGTCACGGCGACTGCCGTGGCGGTAGACGGTTCGACCGACCAAAAGGTGACGCTCCATTTCAACGAAAACCAGTCGGGGACGGCGACGATTACGGTCCGTGCGACTGACCAGCATGGGAAATGGGTCGAAACGACCTTTGACGTGACGGTCAACGCGGTCAACGACCCGCCGGTAGCGGAAGACGAGACGTTCGATACGCCCGAAAACGAGGTCCTTCTGGTCGACTTGCGGACGTTGGCTTCGGATGTCGAGACGGCCGACGACGATTTGAGCTTCTCGGTCGGATTCCCGCAACATGGGACGGTCGAATTGGATGCCGACGGTTATACGGCCCGGTTTACTCCGGATGCCGACTACAACGGTCCGGCTTTGTTCAACTATGTTGTCAAGGACACGGTCGATAGCGGCTTGCCGGAAGAAAGTGGTGCGACAGTCAACATCACGGTCACGCCGGTCAACTCGGTTCCCGAAGCCGATCCGAGCAGCCTGACCATGGCCGAAGACACGTCGACGACGATCGACCTTAGTACGTTGGTCAGCGATACCGAGACGCCGATCGACCAGTTGACTTTCAGCGTTGACGACCCTGTGAACGGGGAAGTCGTGCTCGAAGCGGACGGTTTTAACGCTCGATTTACCCCGGCGGCGAACTACAGCGGCCCGGCGTCGTTTACCTATACGGTGACCGACAGCGGGGACAATGGGGCCGCCCCGCAATCTTCGACCGTTACGATCGACGTTGACGTCACGCCGGTTAACGATGCCCCGACGGCTGATGCCCGTTCGTACGATGTCAGTGAAAACAGCCCGCTTACGATCGATCTGACCGATCTGATCGACGATGTCGAAGACCAATTCTTCTATCTGATTGTCAATCTCAGTAATGCCCAACACGGGACCTTCGAGCTTCAGTCGGACGGTTTCACGGTCGTGTTCACGCCGGAGGCGAACTACAACGGTCCGGCTTCGTTTGAATACACCGTCACGGACAGCGGACAAGGTGCCGATCCGGCGATTACCAGCGGTCCGGCGACGATCGATATCGACATCACGCCAGTCAACTCGGTGCCGCAGGCCGATCCGGGCACGTTGACGACGGCGGAAGACAACTCGGTTGTGATCAATCTTCGGACGTTGGTCGACGATGTCGAAACGGCCGATGATGCTTTGATCTTTAACGTGAGCGACCCGGTCAACGGAACGGTCGAAATGGAAGCGGACGGTTTTAATGCCCGGTTCACGCCGGATGCCGATTATAACGGTCCGGCCTCGTTCACTTACACGGTGACCGACGACGGCGACAACGGGGCCGCCGCGGAAACCGCCTCCGGTACGGTCGACATCACCGTCACGCCGGTTAACGACGCGCCGACGGCTAACGGCGATTTGGTAACTATCAGTGAAAATGAACCGATTTCGATCGACCTTCGCGTTTTGGCCAGTGATCTGGAAACGTTGGCGGACGATCTGGTCTTCGCCGTTGACAGTCCTTTGGGCGGAACGGTTACGATGGATACGGACGGTTACACGGCCGTGTTCACCCCGGATCAGGATCACAACGGGACGGCGTCGTTTACCTACACCGTTACCGATACCCAGCAGGGTTCCGATCCGGCGATTACCAGTCCTTCGGCGACGATCGATATCGATATCACGCCGGTCAACTCGGTGCCGCAGGCCGATCTGGGCACGTTGACGACGGCGGAAGACAACTCGGTCGTGATCGATCTTCGGACGTTGGTCGACGATGTCGAAACGGCCGATGACGATTTGGTCTTCTTGGTCGGCGTCCCGCAACATGGGACGGTCGTACTGGAAGCGGACGGTTATACGGCCCGGTTTACGCCGGATGCGGACTATCATGGTCCGGCGTCGTTCAGCTACATGGTGACTGACGACGGCGACAATGGGGCCGCCGTGGAAGAGGCCTCCGGTACGGTCGATATCACCGTTACGCCGGTCAACGACGTGCCGACAGCAAGCGATTTTGAAGTCACGGTTTCCAATGAAGGTTCGACTTTGATCGACGTCCTGGCCCACGCCGACGACATCGATGGCGATTCGCTTGCGATCTTCGATTTCAGCCAGGGTAGTGAAGGGGGGACGTTGGTCCTTTCCAGCGGCAAGCTTTTGTACACGCCGGGCAATTTCCCGACCGGCGAAGGGACTGAGACGTTTACGTTCTACGTCTCTGACGGCAATGGGGGCCAAAGCGCCTTGGCGACGGTGACGGTCAACGTGGTGCCGAATCAAATGCCGATTGCCGTGGATGATACGGGTTTTCAGACCGGCCAAAATAACGGAACCAGTGGCACCGTTTTGGGCAACGACAGCGACCCGGACGGCGACCCGATTTCGGTCGATGTAGCTGCCTCCGATACGCTCAGTGCCTGGGGGGCGGCGATTACGATCAATGCCGACGGGAATTTCACCTACGATCCGAGCAACTCTGCCGCTCTTAAGAGCTTGAGCGAAACCCAGATCATTGACGATACTTTTACGTACACCCTTCGCGATAGCCGCGGCGGAACGGCCACGGCGACCGTGACGATTCAAGTGACGGGGTTCAACGACGCGCCGACGGCCGGGGATGATACGTCCTCGACCGACGCTGACACGGTTCTCTCCGGCACCGATCTGTTGGGCAATGATACCGATCCGGATTCGGTCGCTACCCTTTCGGCGGTGCCAGCTTCGCTGACCAGCAGCAAGGGGGCGGCTGTCACGATCAACGCCGATGGAACGTTTACCTACGATCCGACCGGCGTGGCCGAGTTTGTTGCGTTGGGGCTCGGTGAGCCAACGACCGACACGTTCGAGTATACCATTCACGATGAGTTCGATGGGACCGATACGGCGACCGTCACGATCACGGTGACCGGTGTCAATGACGCTCCGACAGCGGAGGACCATGACAACGAACTGGCGATGGCTGATACGGTTCTCAATGGTAGTGGTCTTGAGCTCGGAGCGACCGATCCGGATGTGAATGACACGCTCTCGGTGGTGGCCGGTTCGCTGGTCAGTAGCAAGGGAGCGGTGGTGACGGTCAACGCGGACGGAACGTTCAGCTACGATCCGGCCGGGGTTGATGAGTTTATCAAGTTGGGCGAGGGTGAGACGACGACCGACACGTTCGAGTACACCATTACCGATCCGCACGGTGAAACTGCGACCGCGACGGTCACCGTGACCGTGACCGGTGTCAACGAAGCGCCGACCGCCTGGGACGATACGGGCTTCTTGACCGATGAGGATACGACCACGAGCGGAAACGTGTTGGTCAACGATACCGACCCGGACACGACCGATGTGCTTTCGGTCGTAGCCGCGACGGTGACCAGTGCCGAGGGGGCGACGGTCACGCTCAACGCGGATGGGACGTTCCTCTACGATCCTACCAGTTCGACGTCGCTTAATGCGTTGGGTGTCGGCGATACGGCGACCGACACGTTTACCTACACGGTGACGGACGATCTGGGCGAAACCGATACGGCGACCGTCACGATTGCGTTGGCCGGCGTCAACGACGCTCCGACGCTGATCGGGCAATCGGTTGATGCTGACGCCGATGCGGTTCTCAACGACAGTGGGCTTCTCAACGGGGCTGACGATCCGGACGGGGATACGCTTTCGGTGGTGGCCGATACCCTGACCAGCAGCCGAGGGGCCGCGGTCACGATCAACGCCAACGGGACGTTCAGTTACGATCCGACCGGCGTGGCCGACTTTGTCGCGTTGGGCGAAGACCAGACGACGACCGACACGTTCGAATACACCGTTACCGATCCGCACGGCGGTACCGCGACCGCGTCGATCACCGTGACCGTCACGGGGGTTGACGATCAGCCGGTTGTACACGATTTCACGATCACGGTTCCTTATGGCGAGTCGACGTTGATCGACGTCCTGGCCCATGCTGAGGACGTGGACGGGGATACGATTGCGATCTTCGAATATAGCCAAGGGAGTGAAGGTGGTACGGTCGTCTATTCCGACGGAAAGCTTTTGTACACTCCGGGCAATTTCCCCAGCGGGGAAGGGACGGAGACGTTCACGTACAGTGTTTTAGACTTATATCCTGCTCCCTGGGCAAGTGAGACTGCGACGGTGACGGTCAACGTGATACCGTTGGTCAACACCGCTCCGACGCTGACTGCTCCGATCAATGATTTCAATCTGACCGACGGCCACGGCCAACCGGCGATGATCGACTTGACGACCGTTTTCTCCGACGACGGGCCTCTGACTTACACGGCGACCAGCAGTAACACGGAACTGGTCACGGTCCAAATCGTTGACGGAAACAAACTTCAGATTACCTATGCGAACTATGCGTCCAACCAAGATCGAACCCCGGCTGAAATCACCGTAACGGCGACTGAAACGGGTGCCACGGCAGGCACGGTCAGTGACACCTTTACCGTGACGGTCGACCCGATTTCCCCGGTCGAAGTGATCGCCGTGGTTCGGTATTTCGCTTCTTCCGAGAATGTTGCCGAGGGCGTATCGACGTTACCAACCTCGGTCGACGAAGTTTATGTGGGAACGAACTATGTGGTCGAATACTGGTTGAGGGATTCCTATCTAGACGGGACTGCCGCGGCAAGTGCCGGTTTGGGTGGGGGAACGATCGACGTCAGTTATGACCAGACGCTTGGCTCGATTGACCAAAGCGACCTCCATTTCGACGGTTACTTTGATGATTTGAACATTACCAGCGGAACGGTCGATCAGGCCAACGGCCTAATCGATAGTTTAGGCGGGTTCAGCTTGACCCCTGGTATCGGGGTTGGCAAATATGTTCGCCTTGGTTACACCACTGTCGAAGCGACCGGGGTTGGAAGCCAAAATTTTGCGATCGATGTTGAGATGATTTCGAGGCTTGGTGGCGGTAGTCTCGATGGTACCCAGATTGAAATCGTCAACGGTTCAGTGGAGCAGGTTGCCGCTCCGGAGGGTTTGGTTTCGTTTGACATTGGGTCTATGACTTCGTTGGTGGTCGGCGGTCAGATCAACGGCCAAACCTTGGTGCCAAACCCAAGCGATGCGAATACCGGCAAGGCGGAAGGGACCGTTTTGGTCGTGCTTGACGATGCGGGCAATCCTTCGTCGATGCAGATTCCTGCCGGATTCATGGACGTAGTGAATTATGCCGGTCCTCCGTTCAGCCCTGGGGTTGGTGGCGAGGAAGGCTGGGCGGCTGGAGACTTCGCCTTCACCTCGGACCAAGTCACCACGTTGATCGAGATGGCGATTCGTGATATGGTTGTCGATTTCTCCAGCGGGAACATTGATTTGTCCTCGTCTGGTGGAGCGACAAGCACCTTCTCGGCCCAGCCGATTTCGACTATTTTTAGCTCCGGAGACTTGGATACGCATTTCAATGTCGAAGCCAACCCGAATGACGACTCAAGCAACTCGTTTGAACTCAGCGGTCGCGATTTGGTCGGGACTGCCGCGGACAGCGGTGTCTTGGTCTCTGGTGCCGGTGGCATGAATCTGAGCCTCAGTATGACTCGTCAGGTCGATCTGAGTGACATCCCGGAATTCGGAGCGGGCAGTTATCTGACGGTGACCATCTCGTTCGACGCTGATTCGAGTACTTCGGCCCCGCTCCAGGGGACCGTGGTGGCCGATCCGAAGGCGGTCGCGACTCCGACGGGAATCTTCACGACCGTGTCGAAGGAAAAAACCTCGGTGGACGCCCTCGGAGAGGTGGCCGCGTTGCCTAATAGCGAGGCGTGGATTGACGAGTGGGACGCCCATTGGGTCGAAGTTTGGGTCAAGGCGGACGAGGGTACCGGTGTCACGGCGGCTGAAGTCGACTTGACGTACGAGGCCGACTACTTTACCGCCACCGCGTTCGAACCGGGCCCGGCGTTTGCCGAAAACTTCACCGGCGATTGGTCGGTCGACGGATCGGTTCTTTCGCTCGGCGGCGAAGCTTCGCTGGAAGGTGCCGGAACCGACGGTTACGTCTTGCTCGGTCGCGTGAAGTTGGAATCGCTCGCCGGGGACAACGTCGCGTTGGATTTGGAAAATGGTCAAAACGGTCCGCACGACTTGGGCCTCTCGGTCGAACTCAAAGAGATCGAGATCGCCGGAATCGCCGCGCCAACCGCCGACGTGGCCGCCATGCCTCACACCCAAGTCTGGGCCGTCCCGATGGACGCCAATGACGATGGGAGCATCGATCTGGTTGACGTCCTTGGCCTTATCGGAAGCTATCAGGTCGACGTCCTCGAGACCAACGACGTGATGGCCATGAACATGGACTTCGACCACAATGGTCGAGTGGAATTGGTCGACCTGTTGGGCCTGATCGGCAACTATGGGATCAGCAAGGCCGATGGAGTGGACCTGTGTCTGCCCGAGAACTTCACGCAGACCTGGGTGGGCACCAACGTGGTGGCCGAAGGGGACAACACGGTCGACGAGGTCTTCCAGACGGCTCTGGAAACCTGGGCAATCGCCCTGGGACAAGAGGAGCTGATGGATATCCAGTTGGTCGTTGACGATCTGGACGGAAGCCAGTTGGGCGAAGGAGAGATCGTCGAAGTCGGCGAAGATGGCACCCCGACCATGGGACGTGTCACGATCGACAGCGACGCGGCCGGAATTGGCTGGTACGCCGATGTGGACGAAGCGCCGGTCGAAGGTTGTTACGACCTTTACACCGTGATGCTGCACGAAATTGGCCATACGCTCGGTTTCGTCGGCGGTTACGACGGGTTTGACGCCTATCTGGAATCGGATGCGACCGGGACCGTTTTTGTGGGGCCGAACTTCGAGGTCCAAATGGACGCTCCGGGCAACCATATCACTGATTCGGCTTATGCCGACGACCTGATGGCTGCGACCCTTGAACCGGGACAGCGGAAAGCGATTTCGGAACTCGATGTTCAAATGATCGCCTTGGCCCAAGCGGCTTCCGACGGCACGACCGTCGCCGGGGCCAGTCTGAGGGCGGCCATGCACGGCGAGGCGGACGGGCTTGCTGTCCAGAGTGTTTCGACCGGTGATTTCGATCGGATCGAAGGTTCGCTCAAGGGCGAGATGACCTGGGATCGGTTGTTCCAAGAGAAGGCCGATCGGGTTCGCCAAGAGCGGGGCGAACTGGTTGACTCGGTCCTCGTTGAGCAGCTTCCCGGTCAGAACGAAAGCGTAGCGATTGTCGAAACGGGTTTCAGCCTCGATGAAGCCGATTCGTTCGATTGGGCTGTCGGGGCCGAACTGGTTGGCCAGACGCGAACGGACGGCACGTCGGAAGAGGGCGAGTCGCTAGACGTGTTGGACACGGTGTTCGACGAATGGAACGCGTAAAAACCGCTTCGAGTAAGCGTTGAATAAAAAAACCGAGACGGAGGTTTTCCTTGGACTTACGATCAAGGGTAGCCTCCGTTTTTCTTTTTGCAGGCGTTTTCGAGGGGGATCGCGGAGTCTTCTTTTAGGAAAGCAGCTTTCGATAAAGATCGGTGTAGGCGCCGACCATTTTTTCGATACTGAAATGCTCGACCATTCGTCGTTTCCCGGCTTCACCGAATTGGCGGGCCAGATCGGGGTCGTTCAAAAGCCGTTGGGTCCATTTCGAGAAGGCGGCCCGATTGCCGACCGGTTCCAGATAGCCGGTTTCTCCAGGGATAACCAGCTCGGCGTTTCCTGGAAGATCGCCGGCGACGACCGGGATTCCGGCAGCCATCGCTTCCATGATTGCGTTGGATTGTCCCTCGCTCTCGCTGGTCGACCACAAGAGATTCAAGTGGGGCAGAATCGCTTCGACATCGTCACGCTGTCCGAGAAAATGGACCTGATCGAC
Organism: Thermoguttaceae bacterium; assembly: GCA_963674475.2. Lineage (GTDB taxonomy): Bacteria > Planctomycetota > Planctomycetia > Pirellulales > Thermoguttaceae > CAXXFQ01. Next base: position 279,122 of record CAXXFQ010000019.1, read on the forward strand.
GATGTGGACCTGATTGCGATAGCGGATCAACTCGTCGCGCATCGGACCGTCGCCGAAAATGAAAAGATGCAGGCCGTCTCGTACCACCTTGATCAGGTCGTTGGTCCAGATGGCGTCTTTGATTCGTTTCGACGGGATCAAGGGTCCGCAGACGCCGACCAGTTCGACTGATTCTTCCAGGCCGAAAGTGCGAAGCAGTTCGTCGCGAGTGTAGGAACTTGGATTTGGTGTGGGGACCGCGTTGGGAATGACCTCGATCCGGTCTTCCGGCAATCCCCGTTGGATGAAAAAGTTTTTTACCCCCTGACCGTTGGCGACGAAACGGGTCGTCGAACGTGCCAAGTATCGGTCGAAGGCCGATCGGATACCGGTTTGCCAAAACGGCGTGCCGCGTAGGCCGGATACCAGCGGTTGGCCAGCACCGAGAGCCGTGTTGACCAGTTGGGCATACGGGTTGGCTTCGGCGCCCCAGCTGTGGACCAGGTCGGGACGAAGGCGGGCGATCAAACGTTTTAGACGCAGATAGGCGAACGGATCGACTTGAGTCCGGCGACCGATTCGATGGATCGGAAGTTCGTGTTCCTCGATATTTTCGCGAAGCGGACCGTCCTCGTTCAAAACGACGACGTGGACCTCGAACTCCTTGGGATCGAGCCCGGCGGCCAAAAGAGAGGCTTGTTTTTGTGTGCCTCCCCGTTGCAAGGAGGGGACCAGTTGAACCAGACGCTTCGTCATGAGTTTTCTATCCCTGATGGGTTTGCGTTGTGGGAAGCGATTCGTCGCGTTCGGATTGACAGACCGAGAAGCTCGGCGAAAAGAGTCTCGTAACGATCGGCCATGTGAGCGGCCGAGAAATCGTTTTCGACCCGTTTCCTTCCGGCGTCACCGAGTTGGTCGGCCTGCTTGCGATTCTCGAGCAAGGAGCCGATGGCCTCGCTCAAATCGGACGTTTCGTCGCTTGGGACCAGAAGGCAATTGGTTCCCGCTTCCAGCCACGTGCGATCGGCCGTTGGGCGACAGGCGACGACCGGCAGTCCCGCGGCCATCGCTTCAAGGGAAACCAGTAGCGGGGATAATGTCGAAGACGGATCGACCAGCAGATCGGCGGCGGCCAAAACGGTATCAAGTTGGTCGAATTGCCCCATGATCCGCACACGGCCGACCAGTCCGATTGCGGCGATGTGCTGCCGAATCGCTTCGTGTTGAGGGCCTTCGCCGATGAGCCAAAGCCGGGTGCCGGACCATTTTCGGGCGATCGGTCGGAAGGCGGCCACCAGGCGATCGAGTTGACGTTCCTCGGTCAAGGGACCGCAATAGACAGCCAATCGATCTTTCGGGGACGTTTCGAAATTCGGGCCAATCGCGGCCAGGGCCATTCGGGCCTCGTGACGCGCGGTTTTGGTTCGCGGCGGAGACAGGGGGACTCCCGGCGGGATCGGTGTGATTCGCTCTGGGGAAAATTGCTGGGCGACCAGTGCTTCGGCGGTTTGAGGGCCAGCGACGATCGCCGCGTCGGCCTGGAGGCATTGGGCCTGTTGTCGTCCGGTGACTTCGACCAGATCGTTGGGGCTCAAAAGGGAGGGAACGATCGGCAAAACGCCGTGCAGCGTGTGGACGACAACCGCCGCGTCGGCTGCGAAGCCGGAAACGGCGATCAGATCGAAGCGATGCGAGTTCCGTTTAAGCCAGGTGGCCAAGCTTTTGAGAAAACGTTTTTCCGAGCGACGATCGTGGGGCCGGTTTTCGATGCGTTCGATCCGTGCGCCGCGCCCGATCAGCTTGGCCGGCCAGTCCGGATGGTCAAGCGGAGTCAAGACGGTAATCCGGTGTCCTCGATTTTTGAGCTCGGCCGCCAGATGCGACCAGTTTCGTCCGGCTTCGTCGAACCAGGGCCAGTAGTGACGTGTCACGATCAGAATACGCATGGGGTTCACCGTCTCGACTCCGTGCCGAAAGGTGATTGGTTGACCTCGAGCGACTGGGCCCCGTTGACTTGTATCTGGCCGCCTTGGAGCCAATATTGGATTTTTTTGGCGGCGACGTTCTCTTGCGAGCCGCCGACTTGGGCCTGTCGGCATAGGCTGGCCGGACTGCGGCCGTCTCCTTGGAGGGTCAAGAGCCCCTTTTGCTGTTGGTAGCTTATTTTGGAACCTCGGGCCGTGAAATCGAGGCCTTCGATCACCACGTTGTCCGAGGCCTGAAGTTCCATCGCCGGTTTGCCGTTGGTCAAGGAGCCCATCTCGGTGATCGTCATTGCTTGGCAACTCATCACCGCTCCCGAAGGTCCCAGTGCGTCCGGGTTGTCGTCCGGCAACGTGGCGCCCCAGTCGGTGACCGGGCCGAAGGTCAGCCGAACTTCGTTTGCAAAACGGATCGTTCGATTTGACAAGTGGCCGATAGCGTTTCCGGCGAATCGGACGTGGAGATAGGTCATTTGCGGTCCCGACGCGGTCGGATTGGCCGCGAGGGAAGCCCGGTTGGGTTTTGTGGTGTCTGCGCCGGGCAAGGTGAGTCCACCGAGGCGGACACTGCGAATCGATCCGGGCCCTTGGGCCGTCATCTGTCCGGACAGTTGGTTGAAGACCATTTGGCGGACGTGGATATCCTCTTTCGAGACGAGAAGCCCCGCTTCGATCGTTTGGTTTTCGAGCCGCACCCCGCCCAGGCAGAGCAGCTCTTGGACGTCCAAGGCCGATTGCCCGCGGTTGAAACGTTCGCCCGGTTTTTTTTCGTCGAAGCGGACCATCTGGTTAAGCGAAATTCGCATCGTCTCGGTCGTGAGACGTTGGTGGGCCGTTTGGGCAACAACTTGGTGCTGGAATTCGACCGTCCGTCCGTCGAACTCCATCTGTTTTTGCCAGTCGATTTGAATCGGTTGGGGGGCGGCGACCGATTGCCCTTGAAGGTCGCGTTTCATCGGCGGAAGGACCATCGTTCCCGGGCCGTCGACCTTAAGGAGATTGGTTCCCCGATTCAAATTGATGTTCGACGAGGTCAGTGTCAGACCGCGTCCTTCGAATCGGGCCGGGTTGCCGGTGATGGTGGCGGCCGCGTGGGGCTCGACGGCATCGATTACATGGATTTCCTCACCACGCATGACGATCGGCCGATCGTCGGGGTTTTTCGTTTTCGTTTCGATCAGCTCGACTTCATCCAACAAAATCAACTTGACCAGACGGGCCTTCCGATCTTGAAGGACCGCTTCGGCTTGGAGCAGTCGCGCGGTAAGCGAGTAATGGTTGTCCGGTTTTTTCTTCGGACGGTCCAAGGGGGACGGGCCGCGGTTGTTTGGCTGATGGCCTGGCGGCTGGGGCGAGTGCCCGGCCAAATCGGACGTGGGGGCAGAGTTTGCCGGGGCAGGTGTTTTTTTGAACCAGAGCTGAAGCTCATTGACCTTGGCCGAAACCTGATCCGACTCAAGCGACACTTCGCCATCGGCCTGCATTCGGTCCGGTTCGAGCGTGACGGTTTCCTTGCCGGTCTGCGGAGAGACGGAGGCGACCTCGTTCAAATAAAGGTGGATCTCCCCCGCCGAGAGCGACCCGGTCGGTTTCGCTTCGAGAAAGACGCCCCCGGTTAACGAAAGGACCTGGTTCTGCTGGTGAGGTTGCAGTCGCAGTTCGCGCTGCCACTGGGCCCGAAACGGTTGGTCTTGGTTTTTGCCGATCTTTCCATGAATCCAACCCGGTCCGGCCGCGACGATCTGACCGACCCGCCCCGGTTTGGGCGATGCGCCATATTGCAGGTTGGGAGCGAGGATCTCGTTGCCGTCGTATTGCAAACGGACCGGTTTCGTGTCGGGATTTTCCAGGGAGACCTTTTTCTCGATCAGATCCAGTTCCAGCCGGGCCCCTTCGGCCTCGAACTTTTCGACGATCGATCGAACCCGTACGGGACGTCCTTCGGCGATCAGTTTTCGTGGGACGGTTTTTTCCGAGAGTTTTTCCGTCGTTTCCTTTGACGCCTCGTTTTTCGGAACCTTTTGGGATTCCAGCTCGATCGTCAATTTGTCGCATAAAAGCAGATCACTGGGGGCCTGAGGATAAAATCGTTCAACTCGGACATCGTCTTGGAAGAGGGCCCACTGTTGGGCCAGGTTGAGCTGGAAGCCTCTTTGGCACGTGATCCGAACCGGAACCATTTTATTTTGCTTTGAGGGGTCGCCCGAAGTGACCGGCGGCGTAGATTCGGCGACCGAACCGATCGCTTTGTCGGACATGAGCAGTTCAAGGAAGTCGAGTTGTCGCAGCTCGAACATTTCGATCCCGCCGAGTTCGGAATCGGTCGATTTCCTTTTTTTCTTTTTGCCGCCTCTTCCCAATAGGCCGACTTGGGGATTAAGTGAATCGTCTGAGGCGAGGCGAATATGAAGGTCGCGCCCGCGCCCCCGATGGGGGCCCATTCGAAATTGGACCGGATGAGGGGTCCAAATTTTTTGTTCGTCCAATTGGGCGTCTCGGGTTTCGATCCAAAGGTCATCGTCGGCGCGGTCGGTTTTCCCGCGGCTGCGGATCGTGATCTTGCCCATCAGACGCCCGCCAACCACTTTGCCGACCTGCAGGCGACGGAGGTCGAACGGTTGGTCGAAGTTCAGCAGTGCCTCTTTTTCCGACTGCATGATGATCGACTGGCGACGACGTTCGGCAAGCGTCTCTGGCGGTCCGTCAGGTGTGAAAATGATCGTACAAGGTTTCAGACTGACTTGGTTGCGGTTTCCTTTGCACGGCTCGTATTTCCCGATGAGCAGCTGGACCTGATCGCTGTTGAGGATAATCGGGTTGTCCAATTCCCAAGAACCTTTGGGGAACAGTTCGGCCATATAGGCAAACTGTCGAGCCGACTTTTGACGGGCCACTTGGAGCGTTTGCTCGGAGACCTGGCGGCGCAGCAGCGGATCGATCGACGGCTCAACATACGGAACCACCGCGAGGCGATAGACTCCGAAAAGTATCACCACGATCGAAAAGCTTCCAACGACCGACAAGATTCGTCGCATAACGGTTTTATTCCGCGCCCGCCGGGTTTTTTTGGGCGAGGCGTTAGGATGCCTATTTTGACTTTTTGTTGAAATGGGGAAATGGCGTTCTGTCGACCGGTCGGTTTTCGAACGTTTTTCAGACCGGGCTGGTCGGATTGTAGCGTAAAAAACCTCGTTTACCAACAGGAGTTGGATTGGAAGCCGACCGCGAAAAGTGAAGGTGAAAAGGGAGTTGGAACGATTCAGAGAAACGGGGGGAACCTAAATTTGGTTTTACCTTCTTGCGATGGGTTTGCTGCACCTAAATTGAAGGGGTTTTTGTGAAGACGCAGGTTTGGAAAGGACTAAATTTTTTAGGGAGAGGTGGATAAGGAAAAAATGGTTGCCTCGTTTTTGCCTGTTTTACACTGGTTTTTCTTAGGATTTGAAGCGGTACACGAGGAGGAAAAAATGGACGTAAATCGAACTTTTTTAAAAAATGAGCATTCGGGACTTGACCCAAGCGGTTTGTTTTAGCAGAATAAACTTCTGGATCGTCGTTGTCCCATCCTGCCGGAGTAAGCCTTTCATAGGGTGAATTTTGGGGCATTTCCCTCTTAGGAGGACTTCACTTACGTCGATCCGTTTTAAGGCAAGGTGCCGAGTGAGCCCGGTGCGGATTTAAGCAAGGTGCCGAGTGAGCAAGGTGCGGAGTGAGCCCGGGGCTATTGAACCTTTCGCAGGGTAGGTGCCTGGGGCAAATCTGGAAAAGGGGGCTTTGGAGAGACGGTTTGGAATTTGCTTTTACCCCGAAAGCGAAAGGTTTTCTTGAATCCGTTTCTCAGGCGTTCCTTTCTTCTTCCTTTCGCCCGCGTAGAATTAAGAGTACTTTCTTTTTCCCCTTCAAAAAGGCTTTGGTTTTCATCATTTTTGACGTGGAAAAGGGCATCGTTGATTGTTTTTGTGACGATTTAAAGAGAATGAGGTGATAATTTGTTAACCGAACGAGAGATTACGCGAAGTTGGACCAAATTGCTGGGACAAGGTGCTTGCACTGACGAAACCTTTGTCAAAGCGGAAGCGCTGCTTAGCGAGTTGCGACCCGAAAGCCCGTTGCGTCATCGCTTGGCGACCGAGCTGGTTGAACTTCGCCAAATCCACGGTCAAACGAACAGTAATTAAAAAAATTGGTTATAGGGGCCGGTTTTTTCGCATTACTGGTGAGGATCGGATCGGTCGATTGTTGAGGGAACATTTTCTTTTATTGGACAGAGCGGCGGGATTTCCGTCGCTCTTTTTTTAGCATCTCTTCTCCTATTGTCTTTTTCTTCCCACGCGTGGGTTCGGCCCAATCTCTGCTTGAACCACGACGTTTCGAAGTGTCATGAACTAAAAAATTGCGATGTCGGATAACGCCAAGTCGAATTCGAATTTGTCGTCGGAAAATCGGGATCGCTTTCCCTCAAAACCGTCGTTCGAAGCCCAATTACGCGATGCGATGATCACGGATCGGTTCCCGTTGGGTCGGCTTTGGACACGCATCGATCGGCGGCTCAATGAGGCGAAACCGACCGGGCGGGATCAGGAACGGTTGGAAAAGCAACTTGCCGACTCTCTCAAACGAGCCAAGTGTCGTCAGAGTTCCGTCCCGAAAATCGAGTACGACGACGAACTGCCCGTCTCGGCCCGGCGCGACGAGCTGGCCCGAACGATCGAGGAGAATCAGGTCGTTGTGGTTTGCGGCGAAACCGGGTCGGGGAAGTCGACTCAGCTGCCAAAGATTTGTTTGGAGCTCGGTCGCGGCGTCCGGGGAATGATTGGCCACACCCAACCGCGACGTCTGGCCGCTCGGTCGATTGGCCAACGGGTTGCCGAGGAGATCGGTAGTTCGCTCGGTGCGTTGGTCGGGTTCAAGATTCGCTTTGCCGACAAGACGTCGCCCGAGACGCTCATCAAGCTGATGACCGACGGGATCCTCTTGGCCGAAACCGCGCGGGACCGCCACCTCGACGCCTACGACACGATCATTCTGGACGAAGCCCACGAGCGGTCGTTGAACATCGACTTTCTTATCGGTTATCTCAGGCGGCTCTTGCCGAAACGGCCCGATTTGAAGGTGATTATCACGTCGGCCACGATCGACGCCGAGCGGTTCGCCGAGCATTTTTCGACGCCCGAGCGGCCGGTGCCGGTCATCGAAGTCAGCGGACGGACCTATCCGGTCGAGATCCTTTATCGTCCGCCTTTTGTCGAACGTCGACAGAAGAACCCCAAGCCAGGTGAAGACGAGATCGAGTTGGAAGAACTTGATCCGATCGAAGCGGTTCGCCGCGCGGTCGACGAGTTGGCCCGGGAGGGAAAAGGGCAGGGGGACATGTTGGTTTTCTTGCCGACCGAACGGGACATTCACGAGGCGGTCAAGGCGCTTCGTTCACGGCCGATTCCCGGCGACTCGCCCGGTCGAGAAACTGAGATCCTTCCGCTTTACGCCCGATTGCCGGGAACCCAACAGCAGCAAATCTTTCGCCCGGGAGCGCGACGTCGGATCGTCTTGGCGACCAACGTGGCCGAGTCGTCGTTGACGGTCCCGCGGATCCATTACGTGATCGATACCGGCACGGCGCGGATTAGTCGGTACTCGGCCCGATCGCGGACCCAACGGTTGCCGATCGAGTCGATCTCCCGCGCGTCGGCCGACCAGCGAGCCGGGCGGTGCGGTCGAATCGCGCCGGGCAAGTGCATCCGGCTGTACGCCGAAGAGGATTTTTTGCGGCGTGATCAATACACCCAGCCGGAAATCCAACGGAGCAATTTGGCGTCGGTCATTTTGCAGGCCAAGGCGTTGCGGCTGGGCGATCTGGAAAACTTTCCGTTTCTCGATCCGCCGAAAACGGCGACGATTCGTGACGGGATGAAGACCCTGTTTGAAATCGGGGCGATCGACGAGGACCGGGAGTTGAGCCAGTTCGGGCGGACGTTGTCCCGTTTGCCGGTCGACCCGCGGATCGGTCGGATCGTTTTTGCCGGTGCCGAAGAGCAGTGCTTGCGCGAGATCTTGATCATTGCCGCGGCCCTTGAGGTGCAAGACCCGCGGGTTCGACCACTCGATCGACAAGCGGCCGCCGACGAAGCACACGGTCGGTTTCAACACGAGTCGTCCGACTTTCTGTTCTACCTGAAATTGTGGGATTTTTATCACGAGCAAAAGCAAAAGCTCTCCCGGTCCCGTTTGCGCAAGGTGTGCCAACAGAATTTCCTTTCGTTCCCTCGGATGCGCGAGTGGATCGACATCCATCGTCAGTTGAAGGACCTGGCCGAGCAGGCGGGTTTACGCACCACGCGCAAAAGTGAAGACGAACCGGCCATCCATCGGGCCATTTTGACCGGTTTCCTTTCGGGGATCGCCTTTCGGAGTGAAAAATATCAGTACACGGCCGCCCGCCAGACCAAGGCCCACGTCTGGCCCGGTTCGGCTGCCTTCACCGGAAAGCCGGCCTGGCTGGTCGCTTCGGAGTTGATTGAGACCGACCGGCGTTACCTCCGCTGTTGTGCGCGGATCGAGCCGGATTGGATTGAGCCCCTGGCCGAGCACTTGGTCAAACGGACCTATCAAGATCCGCACTGGAGTAAACGGAACCAAGCGGCCATGGCGACCGAGCGGGTCACGCTGTTCGGGCTGTTGATTGTTCCGGGGCGCTCGTGTACGCTCGGGTCGATCGATCCGGAAATGGCGCGCCAGTTATTGATCCGTCACGGCCTGGTCGAAGGGGCCCTGCGCCGAAAGCCCGATTTTGTGCAGCACAACGAGGCGCTTGTCGAAGAGGTTCAAACCTGGCAAAAGAAATACCGCCGCGCCAATTTGATGCGAGGGGAGTGGGCCCTCTACGAGTTTTACGACGAGCGGATTCCCGAACACGTTTACGATTTCGTTCGGCTGGAACAATGGTGGAAAAAGAAGAAACGGACTCACCCGGACTTGCTTCGTATGCAGCGTCACGACGTGGCCGAGGGGGCCGACGAGCCGTTTGACGGCCGTGCGTTTCCCGACGCTCTGGAGGAGCCGACCGGGCGGTTGCCGATCCGTTATGAGTTCTCGCCGGGCACCGAAGAAGACGGCCTCACGCTCGAGGTTCCGACCGAAGGGCTCGGTCAACTCGATTCCGGACGGATCGAATGGCTTGTTCCCGGCCTTTTGGAAGCGAAGATCGCCGCGCTGATCAAGACCTTGGCCAAACCGGTCCGCCGACGTCTTGTTCCGGCGCCCGATACGGCGCACCGGGTTGCCGGACAGATCGAGTTTGGTGAAGGCCCGTTTTTGAATGTCTTGGCGAATATTTTGAGCCGGATTGCCGGTGAACGGATCGGGCCGAGCGACTTCGACCTCGACCGCTTGCCCGGCGAGCTTCGGATGACGATTGCCGTCGTTGACGAAGGGGGCGAGACGATCGCGCGGGGGAAGGATCTCGATACGCTTCAAGGCAAGCTCGGGCGCGAAGTGGCCGACCGTTTGGCGACGATCGACGATCCGCAGTGGAACCGGGACGGGATCACCGCGTGGGATTTCGACGAACTGCCCGAGTCGGTTTCGGTGCGACGCGGGCAGTTGACCTTGCGTTGTTATCCGGCCTTGGTCGACCGGGGCGATTCGGTTTCGCTCGAACTGACCGAGTCGGCCGGGCGGGCGGCGGCTGCGACCCGAGCGGGGCTGGTACGGCTTTTCGCCCGAACGGTGGGTCGGGATTTGAAGAAACAGGTCGCCTGGTTGCCCGGTTTTGAAAAACTGGTCCTTTCGGCCGCATCGATTCCCGGTTTCCAACTGCAAGAGGAGGCGGCCGGGCTTCTGGCCTCGCGGGCCTTTCCAACGGACAAGCCGATTCCACGAACGCGCGAAGCGTTTGACGCTCAGGTGGCCGAAGGACGCGAGCGGATCGGTCTGGCGACGCAAGAGGTGGCCGAGTTGTTGCCGAAGTTGCTTCAGTCCCATTACGAGGCCCGGTTGGCGGTCGAGAAGATTCGTACCTCGACTTGGGATTACGCCAAAGCGGATATGACGGCCCAACTTGATCGGTTGACCGAGTCGGGTTTTTTGATCCGAACGCCGACCGGTTGGTTGGCCCATTACCCGCGTTATTTTCAGGCGGTCACGCATCGGATCGACCGGTTGCAGGCGGGCAGCTTGGATCGAGACCGTCGTGCGACGGGCGAGATGAACGTGTGTTGGGAGGCGTACTGTCGGGCGCATGAGGAGTCGGTCGAAGCTGCCCGGTTTAATGCCGAGTTGGTCCATTTGCGATGGATGTTGGAGGAGTATCGTGTGTCGCTTTTTGCCGAGCGGTTGAAGACGGCGGTGCCGGTATCGGCGAAGCGGATTGAGCGCCAGTGGGAGAAGGTGAGAATGAGCGGCGCCAGTTAGAGTAAAAATAAAAAAAGAAAAAAAGAACAAAGAAAAGAGGGATTGCGAAGCAATCCCGTTCCAAAAAGTTTTTGAGGAGAGAGTATGAGAGGGGACAATTTTCAAAATGTCCCCTCTCATTCAATAAATACAGGTGACGGCGCAGCCGTCACCCCTTTTCCTTGGGATAACGGTCACTTTTCCATTCCGGCCTACCATTTCTGGATAGTCCAAAGCTTCCCCTCAGAAGACGCAATTTCGACGTCAAACGAACGTCTCACCTTTTCAAACAATGGTTTTGCCTCTTGCTCGCAAAAATCGCGTTCTTGCTAGTGAGGCGTCAAGAAAAGAAGGAGCGACGGCCGGGGCCGTCGCCAGTTTTTTGGGAATGAGGGGAAACATTTTGAAAATTGTTTCCCCTCAAACACCCCTTCCAAAAACTTTTTGGACCGGGATTGCTTTGCAATCCCTCTGTCTTTGTTTGTTTTTCTTTGTTGGTTCTACTTCTCTTTTTCTTCGCTTCCGATCCACTCTTCCAACCAACTCATATCCTCTCGCAACTCCTCCAACGTCTGCTCCAGCCCCGTAAACTTCCGCAAAAACCGTTTCCACCCACCCCAAACCACCACGGCGGCCAACGTGATCATTGCAACGCCCAACACGCCCAACCAACTGACCGGGTCGATCGGATAGACCGCATCTAGCCAAAGCCCTCCGGCTACCGCCAGCACGGAAAAACCGACCAGAACGACCACCAACGCCGTGGCGACGAGGATCGCAAGAAAAACCCCTTGCTTGAGGTCCGATTCCAACTCGAGCATCGCCAGCCGTCGTCGCAAGTCGAGCGATTCTTTCAATTCGGAGCTCAAGCCACGGAATTCGTCACGTAGATTGGCGAAAACGGATCGGGCAGATTCAGCCATGGCGAGACTCCTTTCCCCGAGGGGCCGACTCGGCCCAAATCTGACCGAACTGGGCGACGAGATTTTCGCTCAACCCCTTCGAACTGCGGCGTAGGATGCTGCCGGCGGTCATACGCATCACACGTCGTCCGGACAACCCGGCCGCCAACGCCAGACCCAGCCCAAACGCCAGACCGATCGCGCTGGAGGGGAAATATTTCGCGTAGGTTTTCCAAGAAGTCAACCGCCGCGCTTCCCGCTCGGTCGAACGAACCCGCCGATCGATTTGACGTCGAAGTCGACCGATTTGAAAGCGAAGTTCCCGGATCTCACACGGCGGCTTTTTTTTACGGCGGCTTTTTTCCGCTTCCGGCTTGGTATCCGGTTTCGTTTCGGCGCAGGCGTGATCAGGCATGTCGTCGTGGGGCGATTCGGTTGGGGCGGTGTGATGGATGGGGGCCATGTCGCGAGTGTCCTATCGTCGGAAAAGGCGGCCTAAGAAGAATCCGATCGCGGCGGCGATCGTGACTCCGGCGACCGGGTGTTTGCGGACGCCGGTCGCGACCCATTCGGCCATGTCGCCGACGGGCATTTCGCGTGCTGCTCGGACTCGGTCGGTCACCGCTTCTCGCCAGGCCTCGCAAATCGGGCGGGACGACGATTCGCTTTCGTTGGATTGGTTTTCGGTTGTTTCGCACATGGGAGGGTGGCCCTGTCGGGTTTGGGTTGGTTTTGGTCCAAAAATAAGGGGGAATCAATCAAGTTTACGTTATTTTTAGCGAGTTTCCTGGTCCAAAAACTCGTGGCAATTTCCAGGGAGAAGGCCGGTTGTATCGGTCGAATCGGTAATTTGACTCCCACGAGGCGTCTGTCCGCCGAGGGCGGATTGGTTTTCTCCGACTCATGCCGGAGAGGACCGTTTCGCCGATAAAGAGAAGTAGTGTACAAATGGCGACGGTTTTTCTATGATGGTCGCAGAGGTCGGTTTGGTTTTCCTCTTTTTCTCATCCATGAATCTGGGAGGAAGTTTCCGATGCGAGGGCGAGCGAGTTTTTTTGCGTGGCCGGTACTCTTGGCTGCGTTTTTCTTGGGCCTTTCGACGGTCGATTCGGCTGAGGTGCCGAATGAGAAAACGATCCGTTTGCTGGTCAGTGTGCCGCCACAGGCCGAAATGGTCAAGCGGATTGCCGGCGATCGGGCCAACGTCGAACTACTCGTGCCGCAGGGCCGCGATCCGCACACGTTCGAACCGACTCCGCAGCAAATTCGCGCGTTGGCCGGGGCCGATCTGTATTTGGCCGTCGGGATGCCTTTTGAAAAGGGGCTGCTCGAGCGAATCCAATCGGTCAATCCCCGTTTGAAGGTGGTCGACACGTCCGAAGGGGTTCGGCGGCGTCGGATCGAAGAAGGCCACGACCACGTTCATGAGCATGACGCCAGTTGTAGGCATGGCGAGTTGGACCCGCATATCTGGATGGCTCCGGCGCCGGTGAAGGTCCAAGCTCGAAATATCGCCCGAGCGCTTTCGCAATTTGATCCGCAAGGAGCCGAGGGCTATCGACAGGGTCTCAATCGGTTTTTGCAGTCGTTGGACCAGGTGGATCAAAAGCTCCGCGCGAAGCTGGCCCCTTATCGTGGTCGGACGGTGTTGGTCTATCATCCGGCGATCGGCTACTTTTGTGACGCGTATGGTTTGAAGCAGAAGGCGGTCGAGACGGGTGGCCGTTCTCCTTCGCCCCGCCAGCTTCGCCAATTGATCAAGCAGGCCCGGGCCGAGCGGGTTGAAGTACTTTTCGTCATGCCGCAGTTCGATACCAAGGCGACCGCGACCGTGGCCGAGTCGATTGATGGAACCGTTGTGCCGATCGATCCGCTTTCGAGTGACTTGCTGGAAAACTGGCAGCGGATTGCTGACGTATTGGTTGAAACGTGGAAAAAGTAAACAAAAACCGGGTTGATTTCGATCGGAATTGAGATGTCGAAAGACCAGACAAATTCTTCCGCCGCGATTTCGCTTCGCCGGGTTTACTTCGATTACGGAGCAATTTCCGTTTTGGAGGACGTCTCGTTCGAGGTTGCCCCGGGGGAGGCCGTCTCGATTGTCGGCCCCAACGGCGGTGGGAAAACGACCCTGCTTCGATTGATCTTGGGGCTACTTCATCCGGACCGGGGGGAGGTTCGCCTTTTTGGCCGGGGGCCGTCGAAGACCCGGCTTCGGGTCGGGTATATGCCGCAACACGTCTATCATGATTTTCAGTTTCCCGTGAGTGTGTTGGACGTCGTTTTGATGGGACGGCTTGACCAGGCGGTGGGACGGTATTCAAAGGGAGATCGGCGTGTGGCGCTCGAGTCGCTCGACGAGGTTGGCATGGTCGGATTTTCGCGGCGGCCTTTTTCGCGGCTTTCCGGCGGAGAGCGGCAACGGGTCCTGATCGCCCGGGCGCTGGCTTGTCGGCCCGATCTTTTGTTGCTCGACGAACCGACCGCCAACGTTGATTCGCTGGCCGAGTCGCAATTGCACGAGCTGCTGGCCAAGCTGTCCGAGGGGCGGACGCTGGTTATGGTGACCCACGACTTGGCGTTTGTCTCGGATATGGTTTCGAAGGTGGTCTGTGTGAACCATCGGGTGGCGGTTCATCCGACCGAAGAAGTCAACGGCCGGTCGATTCAAGATCTCTATCAACGGCCGCTTCGCGTGGTGCGACACGACGAATCGCTCGAACCGGGGGAGGGGGCCGATGGTTGAATTTTGGGAGGCGCTGGTGGATCCGGATATGGCGTTTTTACGCTACGCGCTGGTGGCCGGGCTGCTGTCGAGCGTGGCGTTCGGGATTGTCGGGACCTACGTCGTCGTTCGGCGGATTACCTATCTGGCCGGCGGAATCGCCCACTCGGTGTTGGGCGGGATCGGCGCGGCCGTTTATCTTCAGGAGGCCCACGGTCAATGGTGGTGTCACCCGATGCTCGGGGCGACGGTGGCGGCCCTTTTGGCGGCGATCGCGATCGGGCTCATCGGTCTTTACGCGAAGCAGCGCGAGGACTCGGCTATCGGCGCGCTGTGGTCGGTCGGGATGGCCACGGGGCTGTTGTTCTTTTCGATCACGCCCGGCTACGTCGACCCGATGTCGTATTTGTTCGGCAATATTTTGTTGGTTGGGCGGTCCGACTTGGGATGGGTGTTGGGTTTGGATCTGTTGGTGGTCGTGTTGGCGATCGTTTTCTACAACCGGTTTCTGGCCGTCTGTTTCGATGAGGAGTTTGCCAGGTTGCGGGGCGTTTCGAGTCGGTTTTACTATCTATTTTTACTTTGCCTGACGGCGCTGACGATCGTCTTGTTGGTCCGGATCGTCGGCGTGATCATGGTGATTGCCTTGTTGACCTTGCCGGCGGCCGTGTCGGGTCGTTTTGTCGACCGGCTGGTTCCGATGATGGTCGGGGCGATCGGGCTTTCGGGAGTTTTTATGGTGGTCGGGTTTGTGTTGAGTTATGGTTGGGATTTGCCGACGGGTCCGGTGATCGTGTTGGTCGCCGGGGTGGTGTATTTAGGGGTGGCGGCAATAAAGCGAGGATAAAAGGAAAAAATAAAGAAGAAAAAAGAAAAGAGTAAATAAAAAAGAAAGAGCGATTGCGAAGCAATCGCGCTCCAAAAAGTTTTTGAGGGGATAGTTTGAGAGGGGACAATTTTCAAAATGTCCCCTCTCATTTAGAAAAAACAGGTGACGGCTCCGCCGTCACACCTTTTAGACCGTCGTTACCACGGCTCTGTGTAAACCCGCTCTCGGCAGGTCGCTAGTACGTTTTGAAAAGAATAACCTTTGTTGAAATGGCCCAGTGGAGGATGCCGCGGCGGGACCATTTCGATGGGCGATTCCGGCAAACCGTAACGTGGCAAAGCAGCTCAAGAAGACCGGAAAGCAAGATTTCGCCTCTTGTGTGCGAAAATTTTCTCGCTGTTTGAGCGCCAAGAAAAAAGGAGCAACGGCCTAGGCCGTCGCCAGTGTTTTTTTGAATGAGGGGAAACATTTTGAAAATTGTTTCCCCTCAAACACCCCTTCAAAAACTTTTTGGACCGGGATTACTGCGTAATCCCTCTTTTTTTGTTCTTTGTTTTTCTTTTTTTTACACTTTTTCGGTCGTCGCGTTTTTCTGACTCTCCAACGCCGCCGTGAACAACCGGTGCGAGTAGGCCACTTCTTCCGGCGTGACACATCCGCCGAAACGACTCTTCGGCTTCCCTTCAGTCAGTTCGTAAAGGTAAGCTGCCCAGAGCTGCTGGATCGCGTCGGTGAAGCCGAACTCGAAAATCCCGCCGGTGATCCCCGGGAACGTCGCTTCCCAGCCCATGTCGATTTGCTGCCACGCCTGATCCGAGCCACCCCGGTACTGCATCAGCTCCAACCGACGCGGGTTGGTCGCCGACCATCGGGCGCAACCTTGGGTCCCTTTCACCTCGAAGTACCAACTGTCGGTTTCGCCGGGGGCGATCCGTTGGGTCTTGATCGTTAGCGGGAACGGCTCGCCGGTGTTCGGGTCGACGGCGTCGCACAACAGCGTGGCGTTGTCCCAGGTTTTGCACGGGACCCGGTTGCCGTCGCGGTCGGGGCGTTCCTTCATGATGTTCGACAGAATGGCGCGGACCGTTTTGGGGAGCCAGCCGGCGCGGAACGGGACGTGACACGGGTGCATGCCCAAATCGCCCATGCAGCCGTACTCGCCGTTGATCTCGATCATCCGCTTCCAGTTGATCGGCTTGTCCGGGTTCAGGTCGGACGAGTGGAGGAAGCCCGAGTTGACCTCGATGATCTGGCCGAACGCCTGTTCGTCAATCATCCGGCCGATCCGTTGCATCGGCGGGAAGAACGGGAAGTGGGACGTGCAGCGGACGAAGACGTCCGGGTGTTCGGCCAGGCAGGCCATGATCGTGTCGTTGGCCTTCTGGTCGATGCCGAACGGTTTTTCGCCCATCAGGTGTTTTCCGGCGCGGACGATGTCGCAGTAAAGTTGCTCGTGCAGATGGTGCGGCACGGCACAGTAGACGACGTCGACATCGGCCGAGTCGAGCAGTTGCCGGTAGTCGCTGGTCACGAGTTTGATGCTCGAAAAGTTTTTCTCGAACCAGTCATACAGCCCTTCGTTCGTGTCGCAAATCGCGGTGATCTCGGGGCGGACGTCCATGTCGGTCAGGTGACACCAGCGAGCGGCCGCGCTGCCGAATTCGCGTCCCATCAGGCCCAGACCGATAATTCCAACTCGAATTGTTTTCATGGGGGTATTCCGTTTTATGTTGAACGTTTTTTTATGAAAAAAGGCTGCTTATTGAGTCTTGCATAAGTATTGACCCGAGGGCTCCCAACGAGGAGCCCGGTTTTCCAGGAGAAACCTGAAATTCAGGGGCTCACTTCTTTTGCGAATATCAAGAACGTTTCATCGATTCCAAGGCGGCGTCGACGAGGATCGGGCCGCCTTCGTGAGAGAAGAGCGAGTTGGTCGCCTCGTACCCGCCCGCTTCGATCGCCTCGGCCGTGACGACGTAGCCTTGAATCTCGCCGCCGACCAGACTGGCGAGGAAGACTGGCTCATCGGCCCGACGTTTGATTTCCAAAGCGTACTCGACAAAAAGTTCGCCCGGAAGCCCGACCAGCCAAGTGTCGCCGATCCGCAAGGTCTGCACGCCAAGCGGACCGTAGGCCGTTAGTCGTGATTCGATCAGCCCGGTCGCGCCGACCGTGGCCAGCCCGACGGTGCTTTCGGCCCCGAAAACGGCGCACTCGGCCGTTCGGATGTCGCCTTGAGCGCGTCGGGGGAATTTTTGAGTCGTTCGTAGGTCGCCCGGTATTCGTCCAGGAGCTTTTTCGACTCGTCGAGCGAAGGGATTTCGCGTCGGGGTAACTTCACCTCGCGGAACGTACCGGAAAGCTCGGGCGAGTCGGTAAACGCGGTGGCGTCGAGCTTCTCGAACGCGTCGACCACTGCGGTGCCCAGTTGGCGTCCCAGACGCTCGGCCTCCTCGAACGTTTGTCCGTCGACAAAATGGCGAGGGCTTTGGTTGCCCGACGGGGCCATCTGGTAGACAACCGTCAGCCCGTCGCCGAAGCGCTCTTTTAAATGAACGCGGGTGTAGTGCGGGAAGTCGGACGAGATCAGCGGCGAGTCTTCGTGCAAGACGGTCGGGTGGACGCCGTAGTTGACGACCATGCCGAGCATTGTTTTATCGGCAGTTTTTCGGACGGCCAAAATGCCGACTTCGGGGTCGGTCGGGCCGTCGGGCGAAAGTCGATTGCCACCTACGCCGCGGGCGTCGCCGGTCGCCCAAGCCAGTTCGGCCGGTTCGAGGTTTTTCGAATTCGAAGCTTCAACCGCCGCCGCGACCGCTTGTTCTCGAACGTGGTCCAGGTAGTCGCGATCCGGCTTGGGAATCGACGGGTCGAGCGACCAGGCCAAAATGGTACCGGAGATGGGGCCGCTGTGGGTGTGGGTTGTGTGAAGAAAAACGTGCCACTCGGGGATCGAGAGCTGTCGGGCAATCTCTTGTCGGATGACGGCGACTTCGTCCGGTTCGAGCAGCAGAATGTCGAGCGAGATCAACACCAACTGCGTCTGGCCGTTGTCCAGATACAAGGCCGTAGCGAGGATCGGGTCGTGGACCCCCCGGGAAATCCGCTCGACGTGCGGATAGCCGAATAGGGCCATCGGTTTCGACGGGCAAATATCGCGGACGGCACAACCGGCACGCAGCGTCATGGTCAATTCTCCTTCACTTTGAAATCGCAAGAGGGAAGCAGTTGCAAAAGCGCAGTATAGCAAAGCGAAATCCGTGGAGGAACCGATCTCGAAAGAAATGAGCGGCGACGGCGTGAAATAGTTCCCATATCTTGATTTTTAGGAACCGGTGCAGGAAATGGTAAAAACCGGTTATTGAGAAGGGAAGGAATCGATAAAGGGCAAAAAAAAGAGCGACGGCCGGGAGGCCGTCGCTCTTTTTTTGTGGAATGAGGGGGGATATTTTGAAAATTGTTTCCCCTCATACTTTTTTGTAGGTGCTTCCGCACCGATAAAAATTGCCCGCTCCCGTTGGTCGCTGGTATTAGTTCTAGTGACCAACGGGAGCGGGTTTAATTTTGGGTGCGGAAGCACCAAGCAAAAAGACCGTAGCTGTTTTGGAAACAACTACGGTCTTTTGTTGGTTTTTCATGAAGGCCGGTTTTGGCCTCATGGTTTTTTAAGCCGTTTAGAACAGGCCGGAGCACTGGACGATGTAACCGGCAGCGACGACGCTGACCATGCTCATCAGCTTGATGAGGATGTTCAAGCTCGGACCACTGGTGTCCTTGAACGGATCGCCGACGGTGTCGCCGACGACGGCCGCTTTGTGGGCTTCGGTTCCCTTACCGCCATGAGCACCCGCTTCGATGTACTTCTTGGCGTTGTCCCACGAACCACCGGCGTTGGCCATGAAGATCGCGAGGCAGAAACCGCAAGTCAAGGCACCGACCAGAAGACCCATGACGCCCGCGACGCCGAGAACCATCCCGGTGACGACCGGCGTGGCCAGGCCGAGCAGCGACGGGAGGATCATCTCCCGTTGAGCCGCCTTGGTACTGATCGCCACAGGCGTGGCGTAGTCGGGCTTCTCGGTGTAATCCATGATGCCCGGCTTTTCGCGGAATTGGCGACGAACCTCTTCGACCATTCCGTAGGCCGCTCGACCGACCGCCTTCATCGTCATCGCACAGAAGACGAATGTGGCCATCGCTCCGAGGAAGGCACCAACCAGGACACGCGGGTTCATCAAGTTACAGGAGTAGTAGGTCATCCAGTCGAGCATGTTGGCGCTGGAGACCGGGATCAACGTGTCGCCGGTGGCCAGGAAGGTCGCTTGACCATCCTTGATATCGATCAGGTTCTTGACCTCGATCGGACCGGCTTTGGCGTCAAGGTCGGTCCACTTGCCGTTAACTTCGGCTTCACGAAGGTCTTCGGGCATGGCGAGGTAACCGGTAATGGCCGCTTTCTCGCTGTCCTGAGTCTTCGTGAGATGGGCGACGAACTGATTGCTGATCTTGTACCAGCCGGGTTCTCGTTTTTCGAGGACGCCTTCGCTCCAGTGGATGTGACCCATCCGGACTTCTTCGACGTAGGCGGCCAAGAGGGCCAACGCGGTCAACGCGGCCGAACCGATGGCGAAACCCTTGCCCGTGGCGGCCGTCGTGTTACCGAGGCTGTCCAGGGCGTCGGTGCGTTCGCGGACGACCGGTTCGAGACCGGCCATTTCGGCGTTTCCACCGGCGTTGTCGGCGATCGGACCGTAAGCGTCGGTCGCCAGGGTGATCCCCAACGTGCTGAGCATACCGACCGCGGCGATGCCGACTCCGTAGAGGCCCATGGCGAATAGGTGGATGTCGTCAAACTGCCAGTTGGCAGCGAAACCGAACGACAGCATCGTGGCGACACCGACGACGATGACCGGCAGCCAGACGCTCTTCATCCCGTCGGCGATACCACCAATGATGATGGTGGCCGGGCCGGTCAACGCTTGGTCGGCCAATCGTTTGGTCGGACCGAATTCGTCGCTGGTGGCGTACTCGGTCCATTTCCCGATGATCCAACCGGCGGCCAAGCCGACGATGACGCTGAACGAGACCGTCCAGTAGGCGGGCAGCAGCAAGTAGGACAGGAAAAAGGAAGCGACGACGATCAAAATACTTGAAATATTGACACCACGGGCCAACGCTTTGAGGAGCGTCTTTTGGTCGGCCTGTTCTTCGGTTCGAACGAGGAAGATACCGATGATTGAAAGCAAGATTCCGATACCGGCCATCGACATTGGGAGGAAGAGGGCGCGGAGCTGGAAGTTTTTGATCGCGTCGGCGGCCAAGATGGTCCCGTTGGCGATTTCGGCCTTCACACTCTCGGGCAACAGTTCCCCACTGGCGAAGGCGGCGACGCCCAACGCGGCGGTCGCGAGGATCGAACCACAGTACGATTCGTAAAGGTCGGCACCCATACCGGCGACGTCCCCGACGTTGTCCCCGACGTTGTCGGCGATGGTGGCCGGGTTACGCTTGTCGTCTTCCGGGATGCCCGCTTCGACCTTACCGACCAGGTCGGCACCGACGTCGGCCGCTTTGGTGAAGATACCACCACCGACGCGGGCGAACAGCGCTTGGCTACTGGCACCCATACCGAAGCAGAGCATCGTGACGGTGATTTCGACCAGACTGATCTGCTCGTATCCGAGATGCGGGACGAGCCAGTAAAGGACGGCGAACCAGAGGGTGATGTCCAAAAGACCCAGACCGACGACGGTCAGACCCATGACGGCACCCGATCGGAACGCGACCTGCAGACCCTGATTCAACGACTTTTGGGCACCGGCGGCCGTTCGGCTGCTGGCCCAGGTGGCCGTTTTCATGCCGAACCAACCGGCCAAGCCGGAGAAGAAACCCCCGGTCAGGAAGGCGAACGGCACCCATTCACTCTGCGCGTGCTTGACGAACGCCAGATAGGACAGCAAGGCGGCAATGACGATGAAGAAGATGAAGACAACCTTGTATTGTTGCCAGATGTAGGTGTTGGCACCGACTCGAACGTGTTCGGCAATCTCGACCATCTCTTCGTTGCCTTCGTCCGAAGCCATCATCTGCCGGAAGAAGTAGATGGCGAATCCCAAGGCAGTCAAGGCGCTGGCAAAGGCAATCGCCCAGAAAACGGTAAACATCAATTCGCTACTGCCTGAGGCAGCGGCTGCGGCCGTTTCGGTCGCCTCGGCACCCATCAAGGTGCTACTACCGCCCAACAGCAAAGCTGCGGCCGGAAGAACGTTACTGAATCTCATACTTTCCCCTTCTTGGTTGTGTGAAAGCACTTGTTCCTGGAGCACCGGACGCCGGGGCTGGCCGGTGCGTATTCCATGGTGTAAAAACGGTAAAGAATCTGCGGGTTACCCCCCCGTTTTTTCGCGGTGGCGAGGTCCTCAGATTCCGGATAAAAAGACGGGCGTCTTTTTAAAAACGAAAGAATCGGCTATTCTAGCAAAATCGAGTTGATTTGGTCAATCGGGGGGGGATGAATATTTTAGGGGATCTTCCGGTAAGGGATGGCACGGAAGCGTATTGCCCATAAACGATTACGGTTTCAGGGCTCTTTTTTCTTGGGGGGAATGGTTTTGGGCAAAGGGGGGAAGTGATCGAGTGGGTGAACGGGGAAACCACCCAAAGCGAGAAAGTAATTCTCCCGGTTCGGGCCCCGTTTGTATGGGGTATGATGACGACGTTTTTTGCTTCTCGGGAAAAAATTCTCAGCCGAATCCTTCGTGCCGAGGCACCTTTTTCCCTTGATTTACCCCTATAGAGTGGTGCTCGTGGCCAACCTCGACTATTTTGGCCTTTTGGGCCCTCCTCGAGATTTTAGCCACTCTAGAACGAATATGGGTTATAATTCGCTCCGAACAAGTGGAAAATCTGATACTTGGGGCAAGCTAAGGGGTTTTTTACTTGGCTTTTTGGTCTGTATCGATTACGCTAAATACGTTGTACGGGATAGACAGGCAGGACCGTCTCAGGGGGCATTTTCCCTATCTGAGGGGCGCGGAGAAGGGCAGAGAAGAGGGGACCTGATTGAAGAGGTCTCTTATCCGCTTTTTATCGATGGCGCAGAAAAGGGTTTACCGTCTTTTTTTCCCGCGAGCGTGAAACGTGCTCTTATATCTACAGGCGACATCAGCGTATATCTTCATTGATAAAAACTCGGAGGTAGTTAGAAAAATGAAACGAACGATTTACGGCCGATTGGTTCCGGCTCTTTTGGTGATGCTTTTGCCGACCTTGGTCGTTGCGGCCGAACGTTCGAAACGGTTGCGTGCCGGGGATTACAATCCGGAAAACGAAACGGTCGAATTGTTTCAGGCGATCGAGGATGCCCAACTCGAAGTCAAGGTGATTCCGAAGAGTTCGAAGCAGTGTCGCGTTCTCATCACCAATAAGACCGACAAACCGTTAAATATCCAACTGCCCGAAACGTTTGCGGCGATGCCGGTGGTCGCTCAATTCGGTGGCGGCGGATTCGGCGATGCGGGTGGCGGCGGTGGTGGCGGCGGTGGCGGTGGACACCGACCTTCTGCGGGTCGTAGCTCGCGAAGCTCCTCTTCCAGTGGCGGTTCCCAATCGAGCGGTGGCGGCATGGGCGGCGGAATGTTCAACGTCTCGCCCGAAAAAGTCGGCGACATGAAGGTTACGACCGTTTGTCTCGAGCATGGCAAAGACGAGCCCCGACCGCAGGCCGCCTATCGTATCGAGCCGCTGAAGACGTTCACGGAAAAGCCCGAAGTGGAAGAGCTCTGTCGGATGTTGGGCAACGGCGAACTGCCGCAACGGGCCGCGCAGGCCGCCTCGTGGCACTATACTGACGGGATGAGCTGGGAAGAACTGGCCGCCAAGCAGATCGAGCACGTCAACGGACTCAAAGAGCCCTATTTCAAGGCGTCCGAGCTCCAGATGGCCATGGGAATCTCGAAGGAAGTCGAGCGTCGCCTCGAAGAGAAAAAGAAGACGCAAGACGAAAACGAGTCGTCCCTGCATCAAGGACAGTATACCGAAGAACAGAACTAGTCCGATTAACGGGACTTGTCGGTAATAGCTTAGGTAAAACGCCCCGATCCGGTAAGATCGGCAAAATTGACAGTTGCGATGAAGCTGTATTGCTGGACCGGTGGGGGCTGGAGGGCTGGTGGACTGGGGATCGGGGATCGGGGATCGGAGTCAGCCTCCTGCTTTTGGGCGGGGCGCGAGGCCGGTTTTCGGTCTTGCAAAAAAGCGTAAAAAAGATAACCCCGGACGGACTTGCCTGCCGATCATTCTGTGGTATCATATCATTGTGCTTTGGCTGCCCCAGTTATAATGGGGGGGCTTTCCGGAGAGGTGGCTGAGTGGTCGAAAGCGCCGGTTTGCTAAACCGGTGACCGGGTCATACTGGTCCGCAGGTTCAAATCCTGTCCTCTCCGCTTGGAGTTTTTAAAATAGGTCCTTGCCCTTTTTTGAAGGGGTGAGGACTTTTTTTATAGCTGCCTAATCTATTTCCCGCTTTCCCCTCTTCTTTCTTCTTTGCATGGGGCGAGCTTGAAAACCGCTGCTTGGTATCGATCGGTTCGGTATTGGCCGAGAAAACCAAAGCCGCCGGTAAAGGTCGATTCGCCTAATCCCCTAGAGGGGTGGCGTCAAACGGCCCGGTCTTTTATCATATCCGGGTTGTCTCTGGGGGCGGTTCGCTCCTTTGCGACAAAAAAGGATGACGCAGTTTTATGCCCATTCCAACTTGCTGGTTGCGCTTTGCCACCTGTTTACCCTTCGGGAAAACAGGCTGTTTTCACGCGAGTGGATGCGCAATTTCAAATTGGATCGCGTGTTAGATTACGGAAAAAGAAAAAATCATGAAAATCGGTCTTGTCGGATACCAAGGATCGGGAAAAAGCACCCTTTTTCAGTGGCTCACCGGAACGCCTGCCGACCCGGCGCAGGCCCATGCGGGACAGACGGCGATGGCCGAAATCCCCGATCCGCGCATTGAGCAGCTGGTCGAGATCTTCCACCCGAAGAAAATCACCCGCGCTTCAATCGAGCTGCTCGACACGCCCGGTCTGGCCCGCGATCACCAAGGGAACGCCGCCCGGTTGGCCCTGTTGCGCGAGGCCGATTGCCTGGTGTTCGTTGTCGACGCTTACAGCGGGACCGAGGGGATGGCCGATCTGGCCGCGTTTGACGAAGATCTTTTACTGGCCGACATGGAGATCGTTTCGAACCGTTTAGAGCGGGTTGAGCAGTCGTTGAAGAAGCCGCTGCCGAAGACCGAGCGGGAAACGGTCGTCCACGAGCAGGAGACGTTACGCATGGTACTCGACGCGATGGAGGCGGGCCAGCCGCTTCTCCAAAGCGACCTGACCGACGAGCAGAGCCGCGTGACCCGCGCGTTTCGACTGTTGAGCGAGAAGCCGCGCATGGCGGTTTTCAACACGGCCGACGATGAGGAGGACCCGGCGCGATTTACTTCCAAGTCGACCGACGAGTTGCCGATCTTTGCCGTTCCCGCCGGGCTCGAAGCCGAGTTGGCCCAGATGACCCCCGAGGACCGGGCCGAGTTCGAAGAGGAAATGGGGGTCGGCGGTTCCGATCGAGACGGACTGATTACGGCGATGCTTGCTCGGGCCGGATACCGGGTCTTTTTCACTGCCGGCGAGAAGGAGGTTCGCACCTGGCTTTTGCGGCAAGGGGGAACGGCGCTGGAGGCGGCCGACGGGATCCATTCCGACTTGGCTCGCGGCTTCATTCGTGCCGAGGTGATGACCGTGGCCGATCTGGTCCGCTTGGGCGGCGAGCGTGAGGTCAAGGCGGCCGGACTCGCGCGCCAAGAGCCAAAAGATTATGTGGTCGACGACGACGATGTGTTGTTGATTCGGTTTAGTGTGTAAGAACGAAAAGAGGGATTGCGAAGCAATCCCGGTCCAAAAAGTTTTTGAAGGGGAGCATGAGGGGAAACCATTTTCAAAATGTTTCCCCTCATTCCAGAAAAACAGGTGACGGCAACGCCGTCACACCTTTTCCTTCCGGATCACGGTGAATCACTCTTTCAGCCTGTCATCTCCGACCCGTTCCCAACTTCCGCCACAAAAACGAAGTCCCTGTCCCAAAAAAACAGGTAAACCGCACACCCCGTTTTGGCCGAATAGGCTAAGAGAGCCAAACCGAGGGATCGGCTCTGACATCGGGATTTTTTCCCGGAAAACCGGTCTCTTTCCTTGCGAATACCCTCTTTCGATAAAAAACAAAGACTATCATGTACCTCACGACACCGGTCGTTCTCTGTTGTTGCGTCTGTACAAGTCCGGCATAGGCCGGACCTCTTTTGGCTTGTGGTATTGCGTCTTTGTATTTCGTTCTTTGGCGGCTTTCCCTTTGTCGTTGGTGGCATTCTTAGGGGGGGAGACGCTTTGACATTCCTGGTAACAGGAGGGAGTGACTTCTCATGGCGACCGATTTTCGTATCAAGGAAAAACTGCCCGCGTTGACCGACCGGATTGTCGAGACCTATTCGGAAATCGCGACGATCAACCATTTGGGCCAGTGCCCGTTGCCGCACATCGACCGGGTGATCGAGGCGACCGAAAACCTCAAAGAAGTCCTTTACCCGGGCTATCGGCGTCGAAGCCGGTTGCATCACGGGAACGTGACCTACCATGTGGGCGATCTGATCGACAGCCTGCACGATCTGTTGTGCAACCAGATCTCCCGCGCGTTGTGTCATGATGCCGGGAAGAGCAAGGCCTGCACCGCCGAGCAAAAGGCCCGGTTCGAGCAACTCGGTCACGACCGGGCCTACGCCTTCTTGGAGAAGCTGCCAAAGATTCGGTTGCGCCTCGCGATGGACGTCCAGGCGGCTTACGAGGGGGACCCGGCGTGCAAGTCGTTGGACGAGGTGATCCTTTGCTATCCCGGGCTCGAGGCGATCACGGTCTATCGCTTGGCCCATGAACTTCACAAGCTCGAGGTCCCGTTGATCCCGCGGATCATGACCGAATGGGCTCACGGCCGGACCGGGATCGACATCCACCCCGGCGCGACGATCGGCGATTATTTCTTCATCGACCACGGCACGGGGGTCGTGATCGGCGAAACGTGCCAGATCGGCGACTGGGTCAAGATCTATCAAGGGGTCACGCTCGGCGCGTTGAGTTTCCCGACCGACGAACAAGGCAACCTGGTCCGAGGCACGAAGCGTCACCCGACGATCGAGGACCGGGTCGTCATCTACGCCAACGCGACCATCCTCGGCGGCCAGACGGTCCTCGGTCACGACTCGGTGATCGGGTCAAGTGTCTGGATGACCCAATCGGTCGCCCCCAACACGACCGTCTTGTTGGAAAAGCCCCAACTAAAAATGCGCGGCGGCAGCCAGGACGAGTTTGAGCCGAAGATGGATTGAAAACGGGAGTTTTTCCTGTTTCGAACCATGGTTAGCTCTCTTTGAAATCAAGGGAAAAAGCTTAACCATTCGAGAGTGCGCTTGTACGAAGAGCGGAGATCGTTGCCGACGTCTTTCCAATACGAACGCTTGCGGACGAAAAGACGAAAGACCAGAAAGGATGGGGTGGAGAGGATCAGGATCGCGGGGCCGATGATCGTGATGGTAATCAGCTGTAGAAAAAGGTCAACCATGAAAGTGCCCCGTTGGTCGTGTTGGAAAGTTTTTCATACTTTCTCATTATACAAGTATATTGATTGGGGGGAAGAGGATGTGGGGTAAGGGAGCAGGAAAAGGAGAAGAAAAAGGAAAAGGAGTGACGGCTTTGCCGTCACCTGTTTTTAATAAATGAGAGGGGACATTTTGAAAATTGTCCCCTCTCAAACTCTCCCCTCAAAAACTTTTTGGACCGGGATTGCTTCGCAATCCCTCTTTTTTTGTTCTTTGTTCTTTTTGTTTTTTGCTTTCTACTTTGGTTGCCAGCGTAACACGGCTCCGGTGTCTGCACTGGTTGCCAGCGCCGTATACTTCGCCAACCAACCGGTCTTGTATCGCGGCTCGGGCGCCTTCCAACCGGCACGCCGCTTTTCAAGCTCCTCGTCCGATACCTCCAGGTGCAACTTGTGACCCGGGATGTCGATGTCGATGATGTCGCCCGGTTCGACCAGGCCGATCGGGCCGCCGGAGGCCGCTTCGGGGCTGACGTGGCCGATACTCGCACCGGCCGTGCCGCCGGAAAAGCGACCGTCGGTGATCAACGCGACCTTGTCGTCCAAGCCCATCCCCTTGATCGCCGTCGTCGGGGCCAGCATCTCTTGCATGCCGGGGCCGCCGCGCGGGCCTTCGTAGCGGATCACGACGACGTCGCCCGCCTTGACCTTGCCGCCGACGATTCCGTCGTACGCGTCCATCTCGGTTTCGAAAATCACGGCCGGGCCACGGTGCTGCATCATTTGCGGCAAGACGCCCGCCGCCTTGACTACCGCGCCCTTGGGGGCCACGTTGCCGTAAAGGATCGTCAGGCCGCCTTCCTCGCTGTAGGCGGTTTCCACTTCGCGAATACAATCGGCCGGATCGAAGCCGAGTTGCTCGGCCGAAAGGTCCCGGATCGATGCGGCCGTTTTTTCCACGACCATTCCTTCGGGAGTCCGTTTGCGACCGGGGAGGACTGCCGCGATTTCGAGCGCTTCGTCGGTTACCGTTTCGCTGCGGATGTCGTAATCGGCGATGTTTTCCCCGAGCGTCTTGCCGGTCACCGTCGGGCTGTCGAGGTTCAAAAGTCCGGCGCGGCCGCGGTTGACACTGCCGAGGATCGTGTGGATGCCGCCGGCGTTGTGGACGTCTTCGACGTGGTACTGGCAACTGGGCGAGACCTTGCAGACGTTGGGCGTCTGGCGGCTGAGCTGGTTGATCCGCTCGACGTCGTAATCGACGCCCGCCTCCTGCGCAATGGCCAGCATGTGCAGGACCGTGTTCGTGCTTCCGCCCATCGCCATGTCGAGAACCATTGCGTTGTCGACCGATTTTTGGGTGCAGATCTCACGCGGCAAGAGCCCGTGACCTTCTCCCTTTTCCTCGAACTCGAGGACCATCTCGACCACGCGGCGCGCGGCCCGCTCGAACAGCTTTCGTCGTTCTTCGCTGGTGGCGATCAGCGTCCCGTTAAACGGCAACGCCATCCCGAGTGCCTCGCACAGGCAGTTCATGCTGTTGGCCGTGAACATCCCGGAGCAGGAGCCGCAGGTCGGGCAGCCCCACTGCTCGATCGTGTGCAGTTCCTCGGACGAGATCTGGTCGTTCTGACGCGCGACGGCCGCCGTGAAGACGTTGATCAGGTCGACCGTCTTGCCGTCCGGCGTGCGACCGGCTTCCATCGGGCCGCCACTGACGAAGACGGTCGGGATGTTGCTTCGCATCGCGGCCATCAGCATGCCGGGAACGATTTTGTCGCAGTTGGGGATACAGATCATCCCGTCGAACCGGTGCGCTTCGAGCATCGTCTCGACCGAGTCGGCGATCAGTTCGCGGCTGGGCAACGAGTATTTCATCCCCGAGTGCCCCATCGCGATCCCGTCGTCGACGCCGATCGTGTTGAAGACAAACGGCACGGCCCCGGCTGCCCGGACGGCCTTTTTAACTAGTTGCCCTACTTTATCCAGGTGAACATGACCCGGGATGACGTCGGTATAGCTGTTGCAGACGGCGATGAACGGCTTGTTGAAATCGTCGTCGTTCAGTCCAGTGGCGCGCAGGAGACTTCGGTGCGGGGCGCGGGCGTCCCCCTTCTTGATCGTGTCGGATCGCATCGGTTCGTTTACTCCAATATAAAGGAAAGAAAATGCTTTTTGGGTATGGGAATAGATGTCGGCTTGCGCTGGCTGGTCGGTCGAGCCAAAACGGACCCGATCCGGCACGCAAGTCGCGACGAATCTAACCATTTTAGTCGGTTCTCGTTATGGCGGACACCCCCAACCTGTTGGGGGATAACTCTGCCGAGGGGTTTCATTGAGGCAGTTGTTAAATTAGGTGAGAATCCTGACCGGCTCTCCGGCTAGTCCCTGACCAGCGCGGACGATTGGACTGGATCTTTTGGCCATTTTTTAGTACCTTTCAACGAACTTTCGATTCTCCCCAATTCAAGGGGGTGTTTTCCCACTTCTTTCGCTTTTACCGACCGAATCATGGCCTCCAACAGTCCCGTTCAAAACGTGATAAATCTGCTCGATCGGGGCAAAGATCTCGTTTTACCGGTCGGGATTGTCGCTAGTATTCTCGTTATCTTGGTGCCACTTCCGTCGGCGTTGATGAACTTTTTGCTCTCGGCCAATATTACCGTTTCAGTCATTATCTTACTGACGACGATCTATGTCCGAAAGCCGCTTGAATTCAGTATTTTCCCGTCTCTTTTGTTGGCGACCACTCTTGCGCGGTTGGTGTTGAACGTCGCGACGACCCGGCTGATTCTGACCCGGGCTGAAACCGACGGGCTGATGGCTGCCGGAGGGGTGATTAAAAGTTTTGGCGAGTTCGTGGCCGGAGACAAGATTGTCGTCGGGCTGATTATTTTCACGATCATCGTTCTGATCCAGTTTATCGTCATCACCAAGGGAGCGACCCGGATCAGTGAGGTGACTGCCCGGTTTACCCTCGACGCGATGCCCGGGCGTCAGATGGCGATCGACGCCGACTTGAACGCCGGAATTATCGACGAGCGGGAAGCGAAACGGCGACGCGACGAGGTGACGGCCCAGTCGGATTTTTTCGGGTCGATGGACGGTGCCAGTAAATTCGTGCGCGGCGACGCGATCGCCGGTATTTGCATTACGTGTATCAATATTGTCGGCGGGCTGTTTATCGGGATGGTGCAGGCCGGGATGTCGTTTGGCGAAGCGGCCGCGTTGTTTACCAAGTTGACGATCGGGGACGGTCTGGTCGGTCAGGTTCCGGCGTTTTTGATCTCGATGGCGGCCGGGTTGTTGGTCACTCGAAGCAGCAGCGATTCGAACCTGCCGAGCGAATTTATCTCCCAGCTTTTTTCCCGTCCCCAGGCGTTGGCCGTGGCGGGGGCCTTTTTGGGTGTCCTTGTTTTCACCAGCCTTCCGCGGATTCCGCTCATTATTCTCGGGTCGGCCTGTTTCGGCTTGGCCTACATGGTTTCCCATCAGTCGACCGAGACCAAGCAACGCGCGCAGGCGAAAGAGGAGGCCGAAAAAGCCAAACCGGCCGAGGAACGGATCGAAGATTATCTCACGTCCGATCCGATGGAGTTCGAGATCGGCGTCGGGCTGTTGCGTCTGGCCGATCCGAAGCGGGGCGGCGATTTGCTCGAACGGGTCAAGGTGGTCCGTCAGAACGTGGCGGCCGATATCGGGATCATTTTGCCCAAGGTCCGTATCCGCGATAACATTCAGTTGGACCAGAATCAGTATCGGATCAAGATCGCCGGGATGCCGGTTGCCATTGGGGTGGTCTATCCGGATGCCTTGCTGGCGATCGATTCGGGCATGACCACCGGCAAGGTGCCCGGTATCGAGACGACCGATCCGGCGTTCGGCACCCCCGCGCTTTGGATCGAGCCGCAGTACCGCGAGCAGGCCGAGATGAACGGTTACACGGTGGTCGAGCCGGGCAGCGTGTTGGCGACCCATCTGACCGTCACGGTCCGCGAGTATGCCGACGAAATTCTGACCCGCGATTCGGCCAAGCATCTGATCGACGAGCTGAAGCAAAGCGCGCCCGCGGTGGTTGAAGAGTTGATTCCCAAGCTGATGTCGCTGGCCGAAGTTCAGCAGATTCTGCAAGCGTTGTTGCGCGAGCAGATTCCGATTCGCCAGTTGGCCACGATTCTCGAGACGCTCGGCGACTTTGCCGGACGGACGAAGGACCCGATTCTGTTGGGCGAATACGTTCGCAATCGGTTGGCCCGAGCGATTTGTACGATGTATCGGGATCGGGAAAACGCGATGTACGTCGTGACGCTCGATCCGGGTCTGGAAGATCGGATTCGCGCCGGAGTCGATCACAATGAACGGGGGTTGTTCATCCGACTGGCGCCGCAGACGGTCGAGCAGTTTAACCAAATGGTGGCACGTGAGATCGAGCAGTTGACCGTCAAGGGCCGTCCGCCGATCCTCTTGGTCAGCCCACAAATTCGCCCGGCGGTGCGCCAGATGACGCAGACGCAACTGCCGAAACTGATCGTTTTGAGCTTCAATGAGATCACGCGCGACACGCGAATCGAGTCGGCGTCGATGATCTCCGATATGGCCTAAACGTCAATCACCTAGCGAAAGGGACATGGGATGAAATACGGATGGATGCTTTTGATGGCCATGGTGGTCGGTTGTTCTCCGGCCGTCGATTCCAGTCAAACGGCCGACCAGACGCCGGTCGATCCGGGTAAACCGAGCTCGAAAACCTATGAGGTGGTTGAACTGACCGAGCCCGATTTCCAACTTGACGGGCTGGCCGACGAACCGGCTTGGAACGAGGCGAACCGGTTGACCGACTTTGTTTTTCCGTGGAAGGACCAACCGGCTCCGCCGACCTCGTTTCGCGCGTTTTGCGACGACGAGAATCTGTATTTTCTCTTCGAGGTCGAAGACGCCGACGTCGTGCTTGACGAAAAGACCGAAGGGGAGATGGCCCTGGTCGGGGAAGACCGGGTCGAGATCTACTTCGCCCCCGACTTGGATCTCGAAAACTACTACTCGGTCGAGATGGACCTGCTTGGTCGAAAGCTCGATTATCAAGCGAAGTTCCACCGCCAGTTCGATTTCGATTGGACATTTCCCGAGCTGAAAACGGCCGGGCGTCGGACCGAAAAAGGGTACGTCGTCGAAGGGACGGTTCCGCTGAAGACGCTCGAGACGATGGGGCTTCCGAGTCTGGATTCCGGCAAGCTGCGGGCCGGTTTCTTCCGTGCCGAGTTTAGCACGACCGACGGCCCGAAACCGTTGGAGGCGTGGATCTCGTGGGTCGATCCGAAAACCGAGGCCGAAGATTTTCATATTCCCGGCACGCTCGGGATCTTGAAGAAGGCTCCTAAAGCAGAGAAGTAAATCTATTTCAAGTCGATCAATTTTCCGTCTCGTTCGACGGTGATCGCGGGTCGCGCGGTCGACTCGTAACGTTCGAGTGTTTCGCAAAAGCGGTCGACGGTTTGGATCAGCCGATCGTCGATCAGAACGATCAAGTCGTTAGGGCGTAAACCCGCGGCGGCGGCAGGCGAGTCGGGCCGAACCCGATCGATAAAAGGCGGGGTCCGATCCAAAACGTTCGGGACCAGTTCGACGCCCAGGATCGCGGCGGTCAGTGGCGACTCGGGCCGGGGTGGCTCTTCTTTTTCGGCGTTCGCCATCTTTTTGCCGGTGAGAATCGGTTTGATCGACGGACGAAGCTGGTCGATTCCCAGCGCGTAGTTGAGCCAAGTGTGATGGACGGCGCTTCGGAACTCTTTGCCAAGCATCGCGACGAGCCGTCCGTCGCGGGTGACGACCGCCCCTCCGGCGGCGCCGGGGTTGTTCGTGATCGCGTCGAGCAGATAGACCGGCGCGTCAAAACGGGTTTCGGCCGCGCCGCGTCGCGCGCTGAGCTTGGTTTGAATCGAAATGACGCCCCGTTGGACGCTGACCGGCTCGGATCCGACAGCCACTTGGAAAAGGTTACTCAAGGCGAAGACCCGCGTTCCCGCCGGGACGTTCGAGACGATCTGATTCAAGTCGAAATGCGGCAGGTCGTCAGCGTCGATTTTCAGCACGGCGATTTCCCGTCGCACCTCGGCGCCGATCAATCGGGCGTAGAAACGGCGGCCGTCATCGAGGGTGACCGAAATCTCGTCGGTGTCGAGCACATAGCTCAGGGCGGTCAAAACATGGCCGCTTGGGGAAATGAGAATCCCCGTCTGATACGGCTGGAGTCCTTGAAGCCCGCCCGCGCCGGTAATCTTGACGACGCGGGGAATTGCGTCTCGCCAATTATTAATGACACCTTCCTCGCCGTGGGTTGCGCCGGTCCAAAAGGACGCGAACATGACGGCGCAGACCAACAGGCACCGGCTCCAAACGGAGCGGTTGTTTCGGTTTGGGTTTTCAAGTAATTCGCGTTCCAATTTGAAATTGCGCGTCCACCCACGCGGAAATAGCGTGTTTTCCCGAAGGGTAAACGCGTGGCAACTCGCCGTTTCAATTTGGAATTGGTATAAAAACGGTTTCATCGGTTTATTGCAACTTGGTTTCGTGGTCTTGGGACGTGGTCGGTTTGGGCTCGATCTGCCATTGTTCAACGTGAAAAACGCCATAGCGCTGGCCGTTGTGACGAACTTCCCAGCGGCACGGCACGGTTTTTCCGTTGACCGTTTTAAAGCCGGAAAAACGGATCTCGCACGGCGCGGCGTCGGCGTGGGGGAAAAGGTCGATCCCGACGAGGCGGCCGTTTTTGGCATTGAAGATGAACTGTATCTCGACACCATCACGGCGACCGAGGAGGATTTCCAGCGGCCCGTTTTCGGCTGTTTGGTTATCTTTGTATTCGGCGGACCAAGCCGACGCGGGCAGCGATCCCCAGTAGGTCATCTCGGCGAACGCTTGGTCGATCTGGCTTTCGATCCGGTTCCAAAAAAACAACGCCGACAAAAGGCCGCCACTGTGCGGTGGGTCGAGGTTCTCGCCCGACGGGCTTCCGGCGTCGAGTGTCAGTTGGCCGCCGGGTAATTTCGCCGTGACACCGCCGCGGTCGATGGTCCAGGAAAACGGTTGGCCGCCGTCGGTATGTCCGGTG
Organism: Thermoguttaceae bacterium; assembly: GCA_963674475.2. GTDB lineage: Bacteria > Planctomycetota > Planctomycetia > Pirellulales > Thermoguttaceae > CAXXFQ01. The sequence goes on from CAXXFQ010000019.1 coordinate 312,660, forward strand.
AGGTGCCAAGTGCCCGAAAGCGAACCGGCCGCGCCGAGACTCTCATGCCAGGACGACCAAACCCGTTGGCGGCCGAGCCGGTTGTAATGGTAGTTGGCGAATCGGTCCTTTTTCTCGTAATGGGCCCCGACGATCGACGGCATCGGGATCGGTTCTTTCTCTTGGGTGAACTCGAGTTCTTTCGCCGACTTGCGTTTCTCTTTCTTTTTCCCTTCCGGTTGTTCGGGAGCAGGGATCGGTGATTTCGGGATTGGCGGTTCGGGCGGTTTGTCTTTTATCTTTTGTTCGAGCTGGCCCTCGTGGTGGAGTCCGGCCAAGCGGACGAAAATCGTTTGACGGTTTCCGTCGCGACGATAGACCAGCGGGACACGCCATCCTTTGGGGAAAATGCCGAGAATATTTTTCATTGCGCCTGGCGAGTCGATCGGGCGCCCGGCGAAACGGACGATTTCATCGCCGTAGCGCAAGCCCTGGCGGTAGGCGTCGGACGTATCGAGAATATCATCGACCACGACTTGGCCGTTGGCGTCGAAGGCGACCCGCGCGCCGAGCGTTGCGTGATCGACAATTCGACCGCTTCGCAACACGCCTTGGAAATGGCCGATCTGGTTGATCGAAATCGCATAGCCGACCCCAACGCTGACGCGGCCCCGCTTTTCGAACGAACAACGCCCGTTGATGCCCAGCAGCTTTCCGTCGGCGTCGAACAGGGGCCCGCCCGAGTTGCCCGGGTTGATCGCTGCGTCAGTCTGGAGGCAGTCGGTGTATTCGAGAATCGAGCCGGTGGGAAACTGGTAGCGGTGCGTTCCGGAAAGGATCCCGTGGCTCGTGGTCGGTTGGAAATCGGTTGCCAAGAGGAACGGGTTTCCCATCGCGAAGACCGGATCACCCACCCGGGCCTTGTCGCTGTCGGCCGGTTCGGCGGTTGGGAAATCGTCGCGGCCCAGTAGTTTAATCAGTGCCACATCGCCGGTCGGGTCGAGCCCGACGAGGACCGCGTCGTAAAGCTTTCCGTCGGCCATGCCGCATTTCATCCACGGGCCGATCGGGTGGACGACATGAAAATTGGTCAGGGCGAACCCGTCTGGGCTAATGACGACTCCCGAGCCGCCGGAGATCTTTTTGTCGCCCGAGTCGGGGCCGAAAATGGCCAACACCGTTTGAGCGGCCCGGTCGATCACCTCGATCCGTCGCGCTTCGGCGTCGAGGACCGCCCGGTCGACCGACGCGCCGTTCGCGAGGCTTGACGTCCCGAGACAGGACGCCAAGACGGTCAAGCCAATCAGGCCGACAAACCGTATTCGCAAGGGCAGGGGGGCAAAACGTTTCATTTGATCAGTCGAATCTCGGCTAAATTGAGGTGGTCGGAAATATCGAGGTTTTCGCCGTAGTCGACGAGAATGGTCAATTCTGTCACGCCGGTCAGGTCGACGTTGATCGGGACCGGCGCGGCCCCGGCGGCGATTGGCCGGTCCAACAAGACCCGATCGCCCGAACGGAGGACCAACCGAACGTGACCCCCGGGTCCGGCCCTGTTGTCCAGCGCGGCGGTCCCTTTGAGGCGTCGAAACCGGTCGGTCAGGTTGTAGCTCAGTTCGGTCCGGCTGTGGACAGAAAGCCCTTTGTCAAAGGTCTTGTCCCCGACGCGGATCGGGCCACCCAGGATCGTGCGGTCTCGTTTGGGGGCGAACCAGGCGGCGGCGCTTTTGTCGGTTTCCGAATTGGCGTTGGAGAAATACGGTTTCCAGCGGACCGAGGTCGGTTCCAGGTCACTGAGGTAGACGATTTTTCCCCGGGAAAAGTCGATCGTTTGGATCGATTCCCACGGCAACGTGGCGGTTGCTTCGCAAGGAAGGGTCAATTTGATTTTCCCCTTGCCGATCGTCCATGAGGCGACCGACCAGGTCGAACCGTTGGTCTCGGTCAGCCGACAGACCGTTTCCGCAAGCGGGCGTCCGGCCGGGTGGGCGTAAATCAGCCCGAACACTTTTTCGCGACGCACACGCAACGTTCGCTCACCGACGGTCAGTTCGACTCGCGCGGCGTCGATCGGGCCGAGCGAGCCGTGATGGACACTCAGTGCGTCCGACTTCAAAACGACCAGCCGATCCCCGTTGTCGGACGGTTTGGTCGTCAGGCCGCGCCACTGGTTGAAAATCGATCCCGAAGCCTCTCGGAAACGAACGGCGTGGAGGTCGCGAATCGGGATTTCCAGCGGGGCCGGACGTCGATCGAGCCGCGCCCCAGTTTCGGTGATCGAGAGGTCGTCGACTTGGATTCGGGACCCGTCGACCAGTTCAACCCAAACGGCTTTTGATGATTTTTTCGTCGGGGGCGATCCGATTGAGGCCGACTCGGTTTGGGTGAGGCGGAGGACCTGATCGATCGGCCAGCTTTCGGTTCCTTTGGGTGTTTTCAATTTGAGAAGGGCAGTTTTCTCCTCATTCGGAACCGGTTGTTCCGAGGCGATCAGTTCTCCCACGACGTTGCGGCCGTCGAGCAGATCGACCTGAAATCGGATCGTCTCGGCGCATAACGATCGGGGCGACATAATCGCGGGCGAAAGTATCGCGATCAAAAAGAGGATCGGTATTAGGGAAAGACGTTTCAGTGGCATTTTTTTAAAAAACTACGGGGTTTCTTCTTCGGTGGCCTGACGCCGGAAATATTGTTCGATAATCTCTTGATAGTGGGACGGAAACTCGCGTCCGATCTGTTGGAGGGTTTTTTTGCGTTCTTTGGGCGGAAGATTTCCCCAGTCGGATTTTCCGTCGAACGTTTTTTGCGTGACGCGACCCGGCCCTTTTCCGCCCGCGGGCATGGATTCCTCGGCCGGACGGCTCGATCGGAGCGATTGGCTCGACGAGGCGGACGCCTGTTGCTGTTGCTTCTGTTGTTGCTCGAGGTTTTCGATCATTTTGTCGAGCGACTCGATAACCCCATCTTCGATCCGACGGACTTTTGGGTCGGTTTGCCCCAATTCGAGTCGGCGTCGGATTTCATTCATCCGTCGGGCGATGTGGTCGAGGTCGTCGACTTTGAGGTTTTTCATTTCACTGCGCATCCGCTCGGCCAAGGCCCGGTAGCGACGCGGGCACTCGGTGGTATCAGCCAAAAGCGATTCGATCGCTTCCAGGCAGACCTCTTTTTTCAATAACTGATGGGACACGATCGCCTGCGAAAACCAAAGGGTCGCCGGGTCGACGACCTGTTCCGGTTCCAAACCGTCTAAAAGTTTTTGGGCCTCGTCAAAGCGGTGCTCTTGGATCAGGGCGCGGGCCGTCCAAAGCCGAAGGTGGGCCGACGGGAAATCGGTCCCAGTTTGATCGGCCGTTTCTGTCTTGGCAAGATCGCTCGAGGTTGGCGCGTTGACCCACGGTTCGTACTGGGGATCGACCAGCGCGATCGATCGAAGGGTTTTTTCCAAAACGGTCATCGGGCAGTTCGGTTCCGTTTTCCAAATCGCGTCGATCTGTTTTCGAACGGAATCGTCGACCGATTTTTTGTCGAGCCATTGGGTCAACCGGTTCGGAAGCGACTTCGAGGGGAGGGGAGTTTCGTTCGCGCATACCGGCGAGGTAGCGGTGGTGAAAAATATCCCGGCGATCAAAAGACCGACAATCCACGTCGACAACCGTCCCGTCATGGGAAGGCTCGTCCGAAGCGGCGGCCGGGTTTCGAATTGGGGCGATCCGGTTTCGATCACTGGTTTTTCCCCATCTGGATATCGCGGGTGATTTGGTAAATTTTCGCCTGACGCCGGGCCAGACGACGTAAGGCGGCTCGAAGATTATCGGTACTTGCCGAAACGTCGTCCCCTTTTTCGGACAACCATTTCGAAAACCGCTCGGTTCGCCGATTGACGCGTAATTGGAGCGAGCGAATCATTTTCAGCTCGGCGATCTTGTCGATCAGTGCCGCTTCGCCCGGCTTGCTTTGCTGGTCGGACGGTTTCCCTTTTTCTTTCATCTCGCTAAGTTCCTTACGAACCGCGCTGAGCATCTCGCCGAGCGTTTCGATAACATCCTCTTCCAACGATTGGGTCACCGGGTCGACCTGGGCCCGCTCGAGTCGACCGACAATCTCACGCATGTCTTGCGTCGCTTGCCGCAGCGCTTCGGGCAGGGCGACGGCCGTGGCGTCGTCACCCAGTAGGAGCAGGGCTTTTTCGGCCTCAAGGACGACCTGTTGTTGATCGTCAGCCAGACGGCCCGCTTCGATTTCGTGACGGTGGGTTCGATCGGCATGCGGGATTTCACTCAAGCGACAGGTCGACGCGTGGATCTTTTTCTCCGTGGCGAGCATCTTCTGGAGTCGACTTTCGAGGTTTTCCAACAGTCGCCCGCGTTCTTCTTCGCGAAGCTGTTTGAGAATCGCTTCGAGTTCGGACTTGGCCTGCTGGAGCTGGTCGAGGGCCTTCTCTTGTGCTTCGATCGATTGGTCTTTCTGGGCTTTTTCGAGTTTTTCTCGGGCCGACTCCATCTGTTTTCGGGCGGCGTCGAGCCGTTTTTGCGTTTCGGAGTTTTCAGAGGTTTCGGTCGCTTCGGAGGCCGGGCCACTTGGCGATTCCGCCGAATCGTCCTGGGGTTTTTCGCTCGGTTTTTTTTGAGGTGGTCCGGGCTGGCCACTGCCCGAGGGAGAAGATTTCGAGCCGGACGGTTTTTTATCTTGGGAAGGGCCGCCCTCTTGGGAGCCCTCTTGGGAGCCATCTTGGGGCGGTTTTGCTTCGGACATCGATTGCGACAATCGGCCGGTCTGGTCGGCCAGTTTGGCTTGCGGTTTGGCGAGGTCTTTGGGGCGATCGGTCCGCTCGGTTTGGCGACGGAGTTGGCGCTGGCGGCCGATCAACCGATTGAGTTTTTTGAGTTGGCGGCGGAGTTGCTCCCGTCGGGCTTCGAGTTCTTTTTGACGATTCTCGCTTTGAAGTAACACGAGCAACGCATGAAGATCCTTTCGCAGCCCCTCTTGCGACTCGATCGCTTGGGAAAGTTTTCCCTCGGATAACCGTTCGGTCGTTTCGCGGAATTGGGGGCCGACCAGATGCTTTTTGCTTTGGGCGACCACGCGACGCAACAATGCGGCCCGGTCCGGATCGGTGGTGGCCGTCAGCTCGGCCATTCGAAGCAGGACCTGTTCGAAATGGTCGTACTGTTGGGCGATTCGTTTTTGTTCGGCCGCCAACGGATTTTTCTCTTCTGATGTAGAAGACGCTTTGGTTGCCGTGGTATTTTCAGACGTTGTTTCCTGAGCCAATCCCATGCGGCCCAAAAGGGTCCCTTGAACCAGTAACGCGACGAGCATGCCAAGACAGACCGTCGGCGCCAACCGAGAGCGAAGACGCAATATCGGCGCAGTGTGTCCCTTTCGTTCGGGGAGAAGGTCGGTGGCGGTCGTGCTGGAAAAACGCATCGGGTCTATCTTGTTTTCGGCTGAGTGAGGTTCTATTCCAAAAGATCTTCGAGTTCGGTTTAATGCTTTTGTTGGGAAACTTTCTAAGGGAATCTTTAATTTAAGTTCGATCTATTCTAAAAGATCTTCGAGTTCGGCGTTGTGTTCTTTTTCGGTGTTTTTTTGAAGCCGTTCTTCGGCTTTGAGGATCGATTCCAATTGGGCGATGATCTCGTTGAAATCTTCCAATTGCATCATGCGGCCGAGGGTCTGTTTCATTCGGACCAGGATTTGGTCGATGGCGGCGCGGGCCTCGTCACGCTTGATCGGGGCCGTTTTCGGTTCGTCGATTGTTTCGCGTAGCGAGGTCAGACGACGTTCCAGTTCGGGGAAGTCGTTCTCCACGAGGCGCCGTAACGGGCCGAGGATGCCGTCGGCGAGTCGTTCCTTGAGTTCGTTGGTGTGGATCCGGTTGTTGGTCAACTGGGCGTCGATATCCGCAAACGCCTCGGCGACGCCGCGCGTTTCGGACCGGTTTTTGCGACCGTTTCGCAGCGCCCGTTCGGCGTGAAGTTGTCGGGCCAACGACGCGTGGTTGGACGCGTGGTTGGATGGGGGCCGGTCGGAATCGGACGCATGGGGCGATTTTTCTTCGGGCCAGGCGAAGTCTACCAAAATATCTCGGGTCTGGTCGACCTCGTCGTAGATCGCTTCGAAGCGACGCCGCAAGACCAGCTCGCGTGCTTGCAAAAGGGTGCGGAGCCGATCGGGGGTCACGATTTCCAACGACCAGCGTCGACCGGCGCCGGTTTGCGGTTGGTCGTCGCGCAGACAACGATCGGCCGCTTTGAGTCGGAGATGTAACGTCTGCCCGGCTTCGAACCCGCGCCGGTCCAGGTCGAACGCCGCCGCGCGGAGGGGAATTTCGGTCGGGTTGCCTTGATAGTCGGTCGGCGGTTCGTTTTGGACCGCCTCGTCGTCGATTGAAAACTCGAACCAGCTTCGAGCCAAGCCGTGATCGTCCAAGAGACGGCCTGCCAGCGGAATGCGGGCACCGGGGGTGATCGCCGTCGAGATCCCGTCGAGTTCAACCATCGGTTCGGGCGGACGGTCGGGGATCGCGGTCAGTAAAAACGAAATCGGCTGACGGCTTTCGATTTCCTCGGTGTCGACCAATTCGAAACGGACGGTTCGATCTCGGTCGAGACGGCCCGATTCCCAGCGGAATTCGTTGGTTCCGTCGATGGTCAAGACAACCGGTTGGCTGGGGTCGGGCGAATTGGTGTCGGTGGAATCGGGTTCGGTTGCCGGGTTTGTGTTGTCGGTTTCCGAAGCGGACCGGTCGGTGATTCGGACCTTTTGAAGCGGTTTGTTGGCACGGCCGACGATCGTCACGGTGGTTCCCTCCGGCAGACTGATCGGGCCGCCGACCGGAATCGTCTGCGAGGCTCGCTCCATGTAGTCGGGGTACGCGCATTCGAGGGTGAGCTGTTCGATCGTCGGGCTTTCGACGACCTGGAGTCGGACGTCGTCGATTCGGTCGTCGCCGCCGAGGACGTCGAGAGTGAGCGAGGCGAGGACCGCTTGGAACGGATACTCGTATCGCTGGAACGGTTCGCCGGTCGCTGCCGCGTTTCCGACGCGGTTCATCGTTACCCGGCCGGTGGCGCCCGATTCGGTTTGGTATCGGACCGTGACGGTCGAGGGGATCACCGGCATCGACGCATCAGCGCGGACGTGCAGTGTGTAGTCGGCGCCGCGGGCGACCTTGGTCTTTTGCGTCTCGTCAAAACCGACCAGTTCCAGGCGAGTCTGTTGCGGCCAGTTTTCGTCCGCGAGCAAAAGGGTTCGACGGGCCCAAAGACCGGTCGCCTCGGGGAAGAGGAATCCGAACAGGCCGACCGAGACGATTGAAATTGCCGCCAGGCCGATGGTGCGACGCAAGGGGGCGTAGTCGAACAGTTGACGCAAGTCGATCGAAGCTAGCCGGGCGGTCGCCTCGTTTCCGGTTTGGGTTCGGAACAGGTCGTGACTCGTGCCGGGCAGCTCGGGCGTCTCGGCAACGGTGGTCAGCAGGCTATCGTCGAGCTGGGGGAAACGACGTTCCAAAAGGGTTGCCAACTGGGTGTCGCCGAGTCGGGCTCCGGTAAGCGAAACGATTTGTCGGACGACGTATCCCAGACCGACCAATCCAAGGCCGATGATACCAATGAGACCGACAAGCCGGAACGGGCGGGTCGGTTCGAAAAACCAATCGGCCGAGAGACTCAACCAGAACCAGACGCCCAGCAGGCCGATCGCGGTTGCCGACGCATGGGTCCAAAGAAACCGGCGAATCCGTCGACGAAGACGCTGAAATGTCGTCGTGACGATCGGGTCGAGGTTTCGGGTTGAGCGGGGTTGTTCAGGCATCAGTATTTTCGGTTAAGCCAGTTTGGCGAGTCGTCGAAGGGTCCATTCGAGGAAGAATATTCCACAAAGAGTGTACATCCACCAGGTCAGCCAGGCCTTTTCTCGCGGTCGATCCATCGCGCTTGTGAGGATGACCGTCTTCGTTCGGTCGGGCAACTGCGCCAGGAGCGAGCCGGTCGTGTCCTCGCCGCTTAAGTCGGATTTCGACGCGAGCGCTTCGAGCAAGTTTCGATAATAAACGCCGCCGGTCTCGCGGGCCAAACGGTCCAGGATCGCGTCGTTACGCTGGGGATGTTGGCGCTCGAGATCGGGCAGTCGGACTTGGATCTTTCGGCGTAATAAAGTTTCATCTTTGGTTTCGGGCAAGGGGAGGGTGATTTCGTAATTTCCTTCAATTGCGGCGCGAAAATGGCCCCGATAGTTGCCCGGTTGGTTCGGGTCGGCTTGCAGGACGACCTTGGGGTTCGATCCGTCCGGAGCGACCAGATCGAGTTCGACCTCGGCGTTCAAAAGGGGTTGGAAGTTCGGATCGGTCAACTGGGCCCGCACCTGGACCGTTTGGCCGACCAGATACCGGTCGCGCTCGACCAGGAGGGTTCCCCGTGGATTGCCACGCGTCAGGCGGCCTTCGGAGACGTGACGGATCAGTTCGGTATAAAACCGTTCGAAGTAAGCCGGGTCGAGCCGTCTTAGTCGCCACATTTCGGCGCTGCCGAGATAAAGGACCTTTCCGGAACCGAAAAATTGACCGGCCAGATAAATCGGCCCGGTCGCACCGGTTTGGTTTAGCCCTGGGGAGGCGGCCTGGGGATCGGAAAAACGGGCATACACGACCGCCGCCGACTTGGCCGTTTCGGTCGGGTAACATTGATACACGCCCGAGAAGGTCTTCCACGCGTTTTGATTTTCGGCCGGGTCGTCCTCGAGTTGGAGGAAGGTGGCTTCGGTTCCCTCGCGGGTGAATTCCAACGGCCACGGTTCGATCGCCCCGGTCGCGCGAGTCGAGCCGGTAACGAGCCGTCGATCGAACGTGACTGGGTAGAGGTCGCGGATCTTTTTGAGCCGTGGTTCTTGGGTCCAGCTGTCGATCGGGTCGTTTTGGTGGACGTTCGAAGCCAGGACGATCAGGCCGCCCGACTGTCGTGAGACCCACTCGGTCAGAAGGTCGATTTGTTGGTCGGATAGTTTTTTCCAGTCGGGGTCCAGCGCGATCAGACAGTCGTAGGCGAACATCGCTTGACGGGTTGTGGGGAACGCGTCGAGGATTTGATCGGCTTCTTGCGAGACACCCGGCGCGGCCGTTTGCAACAGGACATCGACCGTGGTTGACTTGTCGCGGAAGAGTTGATTGCGTAGGAATCGATACTCCCGCATCGGGCCTCCGGCGAAAAGCAAAACCCGGTTCTTGCGATCGACGATCTCGACCTCGGTTTCGGCCTGGTGGTCCTTGTCCAGGCGTTCTTCCGGCCGTCGGCGTACTATCAGACGGAGTCGTTGCGTTCCCGGTCGCTCGGGCAGGATTTCGAAACGGATCGGCACACTTTGACCGTCGGCTCCGAAAGTGACCGTGCGACTTTCGACCAGGCGGTCCGGTTCGTTTGACTCGTCCGGGCGGTCGGCTTGGTACAGTTCGACCGTCGCCGTCTGCCCGGCCAGCCCTTGCGCTTGGAGCAACCCGGTCACGGTGAACCGATCGCGTGGAAAAGCGCGACGTGGCGCGACCAGATCGGCGATCCGGACGCCCGGTTTTTTCTCGGTCGAGCCGACGCCGAAGGTGAAGATCGGAATCTTCGCTTCTCGGGCCTCGGCGATCGTCTTGTCGAGCGAGGGGCCCGCGTTTTGACCGCCGTCGGAAAACAAGAGGATTCCCGCGACCGGGTCCGTTTTCGTCTCGCGGATCAACTCGGTCAGCGTCTGGCCCAGTCGGGTTTCGGACGCCGACGGGAGAAGGCCGTTTTTCCACGCGGGCGTTTCTTTAGCCGATTCGGTTTCGGACCCTTCGGCGGTTTTTTTAGGAGCATCCGGCGTTTTGACCCACGAACCCACCGGTTTGAGCTCCGCGCCGACACCGAACAACTCGACATTGTGGCGACGTGCCAGTCGCGCCACCAGGCGGCTGTCCTCAAGGGTTTTGATCACCTGTTCCGACCTGGAGGGGTTTTTGGTATTTGTACCTGTATCCGAGTTGGTATCAGTGTCGGTTGGCGTGGTGTCGGTTAGCTCCATACTCAGGCTCGTATCGACAGCGACCAGGACGCGCGACGGGATTTGGCGTTCCTGTTCGTTACGCCATTGGGGTTGGAGGTAAAATAGCAAAAGGCCGATGCAGATGACCGTTCGGAGGCCTGTCAGAAGCCATCCGAACCGGGTGCCCAGCGTCTGGGTTTCCTTGGCGTACAGGGTCCGAATATAAACGAGCATTGCGACGCAAACGACGATCGGCAGAATCCAATCGGCGTTTGTCTGGATTCGCCCCCATTGGAAAAAGGTTCGACTGACGATTTGTGCCGCGTCATTTTGCGTTGGAACGGCTTGAGCCAGGAGGAAGATCGCGTCGATCATGATCGGATCCCTCCTTTCCCCAGCGAAGGATTTGCGTGCGCGAGTCGATCCTTCCCAGGCGGATGGTACGAGACCAGCCGTGCAAGGGCCGGTTCGATGACCAACAGGGCCAAAAGCAACAGGAAGAGCCAAAGGGACATGTTATGCCCTTCCGACTCGATCGGTCGGGCTTGATAGTCACCGGCCGTGTGGTATTCGAACGGGACTCCGTCGAGTCGCGCGTTGAGTTCGTCCGGCTCGAGTTGGCGGAGATTTCCTTCCTCGGGGTCGACGTTGATCGCCAGCGGTCGAGCCTCTTCTTTTTGCGCGTGGGTAAGCAAACTGGCCGAATATAACCCGGGTCGGTCGGTTTCGTAAAAAGCCAGTTCCCACTGTTTCGGCGTTGATGTCGCAGGGGTCGTTGTTGGTGTGGAGCGAGCTTCGATTCGTCGGGTCGAAGTGCCTTCCGGTCCCGGGATCACGAGGTCGATTTCGGGCAGGTATTGTCGGCTGTCGAGCGAAAATCGCAGCGGCGTCCCGACCAGGTGCGACCTGTTCGACGTGGGGCGTGCGCCGAGATAGCTTTGAAGCTCTTGGAGGAAGACGACAAAACTCGGGTTTGCCCGTGCCCAGTTGTTCCACGCCGTCGAGGCGGTCGTCAGAATGACCACAACCCGGCCTTTGCCGAAGCGTCGCTCGAGAACCAGCGGTGCGCCGGTTCGGGTTTCGGCGAGGATCTCGGTTGCCGAGCGGTTTTTCTTGTTTTCGTTTTGATCTTGATTTTTCGTCTTCGAAGCGTCGGCGTTTGAGCTGTTTTTGAGGTTGGTTGTCTCGAGACTCTCCGATCGCGCGATCGTAAAATACCGGTCGATCTTGACCGTGTCGAGGAACCGATTTCGCTTTCCGGCGAAGATTCGAAATAAACGATGGTCGCTCGGTTTCAGGTCGGGCAGTTGTTCGACTCGGTCGACTGTCAGCCCGGTCGGCTCGCCCAACGCCACGGGAAACAGCCCGGCGCCGTCGCGGAACAGTTTTTCGTTGGACCAGACCGGGTTGGTCCGCGGTCCGAGGAAGAAGGCGACGCCTCGTCCGTCGGCCACGTAACGCTCGAGCGCCTCGATGGCCGGACTTTCCAAGCGGTCGACGTCGGCCAGAAAAACGGCCCGATATTTGTCAAGTTTTTCAAGGCCCAAAAAACGGGGCGTTTCGACCTGGGGCGCGATCCCCGTTTGAACCGGTCCGCCGGGGGCCAGGGCGATCGACAAAGTGCGGGCGGCCGGGGTGTTGCCGTCGGGGTCGACGATCAAAACCGGGTTGTCGGTCGGGATATCGACGAGGGCGTAACGCCGATTGTCGCACTCGACCGGGTCGCTTTCGAGCTGGGCTTGAAGCTGATGAGTTCCCGGTCGGGCGAATCGGATCGAGAAGCGGGTCGTGGCGTTTTGTCCCGGGGCGATCGAGTCGATCTGGGCGGTCGAAATCGTTTGGCCGTCTTGTTGGAGTGAGACGGTGGTCTTTTGGGCCTCGTCGGAGCCGTGGTTGATTACCCTCGCTTCAAGCGCGACGGGGATGCCGACGGCATGGTTGCCGGGCAACAGTCGCAGGTCGGCCAGGGTCAGGTTCGATTGCCGGACGTCCGACGTGTCGATCAGCCGGAGTCGCCCGATCGAAGGTCGCATTGCAACGAGACGGTCCCGAAGCGACGAGGCGTCTTCCCAATCGTGGCGTCGAAAATCGGAGATCAGATAGACGATCCGTTCCTCCTCTTGCGACTCGCCCAGAAGTGATTCGAGGCCCGCAACGGCCGCTTCCGGACCGACCGCGGTCGCCGACGGTTCGAGCGATTCGAGCGCCTTGGCGACCCGCTCTCCGAAACGACTGTCGATGGGCGTTTCGAAGAAATCGGGTTCGAGTTTTTTTTCGTGATTGACCGTTTCTGAAAAACGCAACAGGGTGAAGGTCTGTTCACGGGCGTCGTCGGCGGCCCCTTTTGCGATACGTCGGATGGTCGCTTTGGCCTCCTCGAACGTCGATCCGGCCGTGGTCCGCTCGGACATCGAATAGCTGTCGTCCAGAAGCACTACATGGTGAATTCGACTCGATCCGAAAAGCGAGCCGAGGTGATGACCGACGATCGGACCGGCGGCGACCAGGACGATCAGCGCGATAATTGCCATGCGGACTAACAATAATAGCAGTTCCCGCAGGCGGACCCAGGTACGGTTTTTCTTTTGACTGTCGAGCAAAAACTCCATCGCGGCCCACTCGACCCGACGTTGGCGCAGCAGGTTGATCAGGTGGATCAACACCGGTACCGCGGCCAAAGCAAGGCCCCAGGCGAGCGTCGGATAGAGGAACGAAGGTGTCATGGTCAATCGGCCAAAAAAATTTTTTTAAAGCGAGTGAAAATTTGGTAAAACCGGTTTGTCTTCATTTATTTCGTGGTTATCGAAAGGCCCGACCGCGATGTCCCAACAGGGCTGCCAGGGCCGCGTCGAGTGGTTGACTGGTCCGCAGCAACGTGTAGTCGATACGATAGGCGGCGCATCCCTCGCGGATCTCGTCGAGGTAGCGGCCCATCGCGTCGAGGTAGCCTTCACGCAGCGCACGGGGGTTGCAGGTCAATTGGCTGTTATGTTCGAGCCCTTCGAATCGAGTGGAACCTTCAAACGGAAAATCGAGTTCATCGTCGTCAAGGACATGGAACAAAATGGTGTCGTGACCCCGTCCGGCCAGTAGTTTCAGTCCGCGAAAGAGCGGTTTTCGATCGGTCAGCAGGTCGGAGACGAGGATCATCAGGCCACGTCGGGGGAACGTTTCGGCCGCGCGGACGAGGACTGTTTCGAGGTCGGTTTTCTGGGCCGGACGACTGACGTCGAGCGTTTGCAGAATCGCGTCGAGGTGGTTTTGTTTGGTCCGTTGTGGGGCGGTCCGTCGGATTTTTTCGTCGAACGTCATGCAGCCGACGGCGTCCTGTTGACGCAAGAGCAGGTAGGCCAACGAGGCGGCGATCGTCGAGGCGTATTCGAACTTGTTCATTGCCCCGCGGCCGTAACGCATGCTGGCCGAGACGTCGACCAGAAGCGTCGCGCGGAGGTTCGTGTCCTCTTCATACTGCTTGATGTAGAGTCGGTCCTGTCGGCCCCAAACCTTCCAGTCCAGGTGGCGCAGGTCGTCGCCGGGGGCGTACTCGCGGTGTTGGCGGAACTCGATTGATTGGCCGAAATAGGGACTCCGGTGGCGACCGGCCAAAAACCCTTCGACCACCTGCCGGGCGCGCAGGTCCAGCCGGGTGACACGGCGAAGGATTTCAGGTTGGAGGAAACGGTTTGGATCGGCCATCGGTTTTATTGAAACGGTGTTTTAAGTGTCAATTGGCAAAAGTTTTTCTATTCGACGTGATTCGCTTCGCTACGATTGAAACATCTTGGCAAAGCGGGGACTTTTTAATAGCAATCGAATATTTTTCTATTCGACGTGACTCGCTTCGCTACGATTGAAACATCTTGGCAAAGCGGGGGCTGTTTAACAGCTCATCTTCGGTGACGGGGACCTGTTCGAGAATCTTTTCGATTAGCTGGTCGACCGAGATTCCTTCGCTCGCGGCGGCGAAACTGGGGACCAGTCGGTGTCGCAGGACCGGTTTGGCCAGGGCGCGGATGTCGTCGGTCGTGACGTGCGTGCGTCCCATCAACAGGGCCCGCGCCTTGGCGCCGAGGATCAAAAACTGAACCGCGCGAGGCCCGGCGCCCCAGGCCAGCTTCGCTTCGATCCACGATGGCACCCCCGGTTGGCCGACGCGGGTCGAGCGGACCAGGGCCACCGTGTAGCGGATCAGGTGGTCGCCGATCGGGACCTCGCGGACCAACTGTTGCAAGGCGACGATCTCTTCGGCCGAGAGGACCGGTTCGACCGAGTTGACCTCGACCGAGGTGGTTCGCCGGGCGACTTCGAACTCTTCGTCGAAGTTGGGGTAGGCGACGAAGACCTTGAACATGAACCGGTCTTGCTGGGCCTCGGGCAACGGATAGGTTCCCTCTTGCTCGATCGGGTTTTGCGTCGCCAGGACGAAAAACGGGTCGGCCAGTGTGTGTCGGATTCGCCCGACGGTGACTTGACGCTCCTGCATCGCCTCCAAGAGGGCGGCCTGCGTTTTCGGCGGGGTTCGGTTGATCTCGTCGGCCAAGACGCAGTTGGCGAACAGCGGCCCTTCGAGGAAGCGGAATTCCCGGGTGCCGGTCGCCCGATTTTCTTCAAGCACCTCGGTCCCCGTGATGTCGGCCGGCATCAGGTCGGGAGTGAATTGGATTCGACTGAACGAGAGGTCCAACGTCTGGCTGATCGTGCTGATCATCAGGGTCTTGGCCAGTCCGGGGACCCCTTCCAAGAGGCAATGGCCGCGGCTGAACAGGCTGATCAGCAGCTCGTCGATCACCTCGGTTTGGCCGACGATCACGCGGGAGAGTTGCCCGAGGATTTTTTCACGGGCCTGGGCCAGGCGGTCGATCGTCGCGCGGTCGACTGGTTCGATCGAGGCCGATTCCGTGTGAGTCGATTCGGGTGTCGGTTTTTGCGGCAGTGGGTCGGTCATGATGCCGATTCCTTTTTCAAAAACAAGTCAGGTGTTTTTTTGTTTTGTCTAAAAAGAGGTAATTGCCTATCGTTGATAGATTGGCAACGTTCGATTTTCCAATTGGAGGATCGTCAGGTTGATCGCACTAATGTAGATCGCTCCGATCGATCCCTGTCGCCAAGCGCCGTCGGGTGAGGCTTCGCTGATAATTTTTCGATAAATGCGATCGCGATAGTCGGTCCATTCCGGGCCCCCTTCGCGATAGAGGACTTGAGCGTAATAGTAGTGGGCATAGTGCCAAAAGCCGAAGCCGCGGTTGGTCTCGTAGAGATTTTTTTTGCAGTAGCCCAAAAGTTTCGGGACGTAGTCGGAGTCGTATTGGCCCGCGTTGAACAGACAAGCAAGCGCCGCGGCCGTGATGGCCGGACGCCCGACGCCGCGACTTTTCGTGCTGTAATAGACGCCGCCGTCCGGGGCCGTGCACCCGCGGATATAGCCGATCGCCCGCTGGATCACTTCGGCCGGAACCGGGATTCCCGCGTTGCGGCAACTGCGCAGGCCTTGGACCTGGGTGATGGTGGTCGAGCCTTCGTCGAAGTCGCGTCCGTCTTTGGCGCTGACGTAGCCCCAGCCGCCGGCCGTGGTTTGGGCGCTGCCGGTGAAGGCGACTGCTCGGATGAGGATGTCGACGAGCTGGTCGCGCCGGTGAGGGTCTTCTTCTTCGCCGAGAACCTGCGAAAGAAAAAGCATCGAAAAACCGTGGCCGTAGGTGTACCGGTCGTTGTATGCCGGATCGCCGATCAGCCCGTTTGTTTGGCTTCTCGACCCGAGGTAGTCGATCGCCCGGCGGAGGTGGGCCGCGTATTTTCCTTGGGTCGGCGTCGAGCCTTCCGATAAGAGGGCGATCCCGGCCAAGGCGGTCATGGCGGTCGGGTATTGACCGTCGCGGGCGGCCCAGCGTCCGCTTCGGGTCTGTTGCGAGGCCAACCAGTCCAACCCTCGCGTGACGGTCCGCCGTCGTTGGACTTCCAGTGAGGTGTTGTTGGTGGCCCAGGCGGTCGAGTTGAAAATGACGAGGAGCCAGACGACGACCAAACCGGTTGAAAGACATCGGCCAATGCTTCGAAATCCATTCACTCGGGACCCATGGTCCAGACCGGGAGTAGGACGCTTCCTCGGAATGCGACTTTGGTTATTCTCCATTTTCATCGTCCTCCTCGTCGGGGTCGGTCGATTGAATCAAGAGATCTCTTCCTGTTCGAAGGATCGCTCTCCAGGTCGGCGGAAGGGCCTTTTCCAAAAGGTCCAATCGGGAATCGGCGGAGGTGTTTTTCGGAGTCGGTTCCCTTTCTTCTTCCGGGATCGGTTCGTCGGTGAACGTTAGCGTCACGCGACGACCGGCCATCTGAAGATAGACTTGACGGGCCGCCGGATCGCCGAGGACACGGAGGGAGGGGATATTGATCTCTCCCGGAGGAAGCGTTTCATCGTATAAACGTCGGCCGGTTCGACGGTCGAGAATCAAGATCGAGATGGTTCGCTGTTGCTTTTGTTTTGATTTGATTCTTTTCATCGAAGCGAAGGTCAGGACCGGCAGCTTCGAAGGTTGCTGGAGGAGTAGGTGCTGATTGGTTACGACCACCCCTTCGGGCCGATCGGTCCAAACCGGTTTCCCCTCGTGATCGAAGAGGTAAACGCGTCCGTTTTCGAACGATTTGAAGACGGTTCCCACGATCGGTCGCGGTACCCAGCCAGGGTTGCTAAGGCGCGGCTTCGAGGAATTGACCAACAAGAGGTACTGTCGATCAATCGCATAGAGAGCGATTTCCTTGAGCCTTTTGTTCGCTTTGAGACGGGTTTCGCACAAGATCTTTCCGTTCTCCGCACAAACCAATTGGAATCGGCCTGACGGTTCCAGGATGGCGATTGCCCGGTCGTCGGCGATCGCCCATCGGCTTTTGATGTCGATCGGGATCGGCGTCCAGCGGGGTCGGCCGGTTGCCGGGTCCACGAGCGCCAGTTTGGTTTTAAGCGTTTTCGGATCCAACTGGAAGGTGAGAAGTCCTTGTCGAAGTATGCCGAGCGTTTTTTTTCTCTGAAGCAAATCGGCCGTTTCTCGTTCGATAGGTCGGCCTTCGAGCGAGTCGAAAATCTTGAGCGTCCCGTCCTTTTTTAAGGTGAAGCACCGTTCGCTATCCCCGAACCAGCCCTCGGACGTCTCCGTGTAATGGGCCCAGGTCGGTTTTCCCGTGAGGGGATCCAACGTGATGAGACGCGGGCCGCGTTGGTAACACAAAAGCCGACCGGTGAAAAGTCGAATCTGGTTTGACGTGTTCGAATGGAGAAGCAAGTTCCCCAGGGTGCGAGACGTGTTGGGCGAAATGGAATCGTCGAGCTCGATAGGTTGGTTCAGATCGCGTTGCCAAAGGACGCGAGGACCGGACCCTTTTTTGCCCAACGCGTCGATCGCGACCATTTGCGACCCGAAGCAGATCATCGCCAGATGACCGGCGGTCATGACGCGACCACGCCGGTGGATGGATAATTTGCGTCGATCCCCGTTGGCTTTCTTTAAACTCAAACACCAAAGTGGGCGACCGAATCGGTTTTCGAGGACGATCTCTTGGTTGGGCTGATAGACCCGAAACGTTCGGCCTTCGAAAAACGGGGACGGCTTCCCTTCGATCGGCAAGGTGTACCAACCGGTCGTCTTTTTGGAGTGTGGTTTTTTGAGTTCGGAAGACGTTACGACGACTCGACCAAGTGGCCAAGCGGATCGGGCGATTGCCAAGTGTTTTTTCACCGGAGCCTCGTCCGGAATCGCTTCGAGCCGCTGCCGGACCGTTTTCTCATGGCCGTTCGGGCCGGTCGACGTGTGACGGAGCAGCGGTTCATAACAAAGGGCCGCTTCTTTCGGGTGACCGGCTTCGGTCAAAAGCTGTCCGAGGAAAATTCGAGCGTGTCCGGACCGCTTCGGGTCGGAGGAGTTGAGCTCGGGCAGAAGACGCCATTCGGCTTCGAGGTAATTGCCCGACTGCCAGAGTTTTTCAATCAGTTTGCGCTTTTGATTTTCTATCGAGGGCAAGCCTGTCCCGAGCGAGTCGAATCGTTTCCAGGTCACAAGATTGTCCGCTTCGATCGCCCGATTGACGGTCGAGGCGATTTGCTGATCCAACGAACCGATCTCCTTCGACGCGCCGAATTGAATCAACGTTGACAGCCGGGCCTGCAGCCAGCGGTCGAATTGAACCTGGTGTCCCGGGGAGACCGAAATTAGGTCATCCGATTTCGTTTCGGTCTGGATCAGCTCCAGACAGGTCTTGGCCATCGGGGTCCAGGCCTGGGCTTTTTCATATCCCTCGACCAGAAGGCGAAGATAGGTCGTCCGGTTTTCCGGCGTGTCGAGAAGCGGTTCGAGTTGTCCGATTCGTTTCGAGACGTTCGTAAAATCTTTTCGAAGCCCGTCGAACATCGCTTCGCGCAGGCGGACTTTTGCCGCAAGGGTCGGGGATAAATGGTAGGACCGGAGCATCGCGTCGATTGCCGGATCGAGTTTTCCCTGTTGTGCCAATAAGACCCCTTGCCAGAGCAACGCCGCCGCGTCATCCGGATGACGGGCCAATCGTTTTCGGAGTTTCGTTTGCAGTGGGCGAAGTTGATAGAAGGCGTCCAGCGAACGGAGCGAAACGGAATAGATCCGATCGCCGTGGCAAAGGAGGTTTCCCGGTTCGACTCCTTGCTGGGGGCCGATTTTTTGGACGACCTGTCCGGCTGTCGTGTCGAGCTTCAGGATTTCTCCCGAATCCAACGGTAGGCAATACTGGCTGCCAGTCAAAAAACCGGTTCCGCTGGGCGAGGCCGTTTTGGGTAACGGGCAGATCCAGCCCCCTTTGGACTCTCCGTTTTCGGCATCAAGGGCTCGGACTTGATGGGGGCCGACCAAAATGACCTTGCCCGCCTCAACGCCGGCGAGAAAAAGGTCGTCTTGCCGATCGGACTTCCAGACCGGTTTTCCCGTGGTCAATTCGAGGCAGTGGATCGACGATCCGTCCGGCGGCATGAAGAAGACCCGTCCCTGTTCGACGATCGGCTCGGCGGCCGGGTGGGGAAAAAGGTCTTTTGAGGGGTTGCGTCTCGACCTTCTTCGAAGCGGCCCGGCTTCAGTGTTGGCGTTTTCGAACTGGTAGGCCCAAAGCAACGACTGGGTCGTCGATTCGATCGCGACCATCACGTCGACGCCGGTGGGGCAGACCACGATCCCGTCGGCCCAAGCGGGCGAAAAGGCCCGATTCCGGCGGGATAGATTTTTTTGCGCGGTCGACTCGGCGAGAACGAGTGGTTGGTCACTTCTGGTTTTTCCGGTGGCCGGATCGAGCGTCATAAGTCGGATTTCACCGTCTCGTTCAACCAGTTGATAGAGGTTTCCTTGGACCGGCAACGGGGGGCCGAGAAAGAAACTTCCTGCCGCTGGATGTTCGGAGTTCTTTGGATCGTCGTTTAAATCCCAGACGAGTTTTCCCGTGCCAAGGTCGTGCGCGGCCAATCGGTTGGTCGGAGTGCGTTTTTCTTGGTTGAGTTTTACTCCCGGTTTCATCTGGAGAAGACGATGCTCGAACCGTCCGAGCGGACTTAAGTCTTCGATCGAATAGACGCGTTGGTCATCGGCCGAGAGCGAACCGTAGAGCGTGTCGGACCAGAGCCGAGTAATCAGCCAATTGGCCCATTGAAGCGGTTGAATGCGAGTACGCGCCTGGGCCACGCCGAGGGGCCGGTTGTTTTTGGAAAGCCGGTTGTTTTTGGAAAGGAAGTCGAACGGATCGTCAACCGCCACTTCCCAGACCCGTTTGCCGGTTGGCAAGTCGATCGCCGTGAGCGTTCGAAGGTTTCGAGTCAAAAGGGTTTGGCCGACGATCAAGGGTTGGAATCCCGACGCATAAGGTTGACCGGACGTTTTGGTTTCAAGCTGTTTTTTTCGGATCGCCTCTTCCAACAGCGGATGGTCGGTCAAAGGGATGCTCCAGATCCGACTCAACAGCGGCAGATCTCCCTCGACGTTGACCTGTCGCGACGGCGCTCCGCCAACCATGGTCCATTGGGCGATTTTTTCGATCGGCGAAGAGAGGACGGGAATTTCAAGATGGTCCAAGGCCGCTTCCGGTGGAATCGGGGTCCCCGCTTCGTCGTGAAAGAGGGAAAGCGTTTGGTTGCCCAAAGCAATTGAAACTTGACCCTGCGTTTCGCGAAGCATTTTCAACGTGGCAATCGCTCGGTCCGGGTGTCCGGCCCGTTTCTGACTCGCGGCCAACAGTATCGAAAGGAGCGGTTCGAAACGGTCGTGGGCGCCGGGTTGGTTTCGCAAACGTTCGAAGAACAACGCGGCAAGGTAAGGTTGGCTCCGGTCGAGATAGACGCGTCCCAGCAGAAACGCCGCTTCGTAGCCCGCCTCGGTATGGTAAAACGTTTTGACCACCTTCGCCAACGCGGCGGGGTCGTTTGACTGGATCGCACGGGTCAGTTCGTTTTGTGCTTCGGCGCCGTAAAGCAGATCGAACGACCGAAGTCCTTCCGGAGGCATTGAAGCAATCAGGCGTCGCGCTTTCGCCTTGAGACTATGGCTGACCGGGCTGCCCGGTTCGGGCGGAAGGAACGTGTCATGGGGATCTTGGAGGATCGCGCCGAGATGGTGGGCCGCCTCGCCGAAACGGCCGCTTTTCATGAGACGCTCGGCACTGGCGAGCTGTTGAGTCAAGTTTCGATTGGGGATCGAGAAAGGGTTGCCGACCAACGGGTCTTTCGCAACTTTCGTCGAGGGGGGCGCGTCGGCCATCGTCGTGCACGCAGTGCCGAAGACGATCAGAACCCCAAACGCCACGCGCAGGCTTTTCCGAAGGTATTGCCCTGCGGAAGGCGGCGATTTTGAGGTGCGGTTCGTCAAGGCGGATTGGTCTTTCTGTCGTCTTCAAACGAGTCAATTTTCAGAGCGTCAAAGAGGCCGTTTGGAAGCGGTCGGCGTTCGTTCGAGAAAACCGTTTTGGGAACCGTTGCCGCAGCCTGGAATCGTTACGCCGGTAAAAAACCGAGGTAGGAGATGAATAAATCATTTTAAAACCGCATCCAAAAAACCAAAAACTCCTTCGCTTTTTTATTGAAAAAGTTCGGTTGAAAAATGGGAAATTTTGTTCACATGGCTTTGCCCGCACGACTTTCTTGGTCTACCCTTATTTGGTCGGTTTTTTGGCACCGTTGCGGATCGTGAGAACCGCGTTTTAAAAAATAGCTTTCTGAGCGGCGTGAGCAACCATTTTTCCATGCGAAGCGGCCGCAAAAGAAGTGGCCCCTTTCCATTTTTTCATTATACCCGACCTAGGCCTGAAAACCGCCTGAAATGTCGTGCGGAGAGGGGAAGTGGCGCCGCGTTATTCCCTAAAGGAGGGGGTGGTTTCAAACCGCTCGTTTCCGCCGTTTGTCGGCCTTTCCGAGCAGGGGTGAGTGACCTTGAAACACGCAAAAAACGCCCTTTCACAGAAATAAATTCGAAAAATGCTCTAAAAAAAGGGGGAAAACTGTTGTTCGAGGCGGTTTTTTCCCGAAATTTTAAGGGTTTGATGCGTTTTACGGGTTGCAATGGCAGTCCGGAAATTATCAAATGCGACCAAGAAAACCTTTCCGCAGATTTTGCGGAATTTTTGAGAGACGCTTTCCAAAGGGTTCACCGGTTCCCGTTTTTTGGGTTCCCCTCTTAGTTATCCACAAGAGGAGATTCCTTTTGACGGCCGCTTCGGACAGGAAATCGCTCTAAAAAAGTGGGACGGACCCATGAGATTGTCAATCGTGTAAGCTCGTATGGAGAATGATGAGCATGGCCAAGAAAAAGAAGGCTGCTGCGGTCACTAAAAAACCGCCTACCAAAACGGAAATTTTGACCAACATCGCCGCAGCGACCGGTCTGACTAAAAAGGATGTTGGTGCGGTATTCGATTCCCTGGCGGCCGAGATCAAGAAGAGTCTGAGCCCTCGCGGCGCCGGCGCCTTCGCCATTCCCGGTCTCTTGAAGGTCGAAAAGAAAAAGGTTCCCGCTCGCCCGGCGAAGAAGAACGTTCCGAATCCGTTCAAGCCCGGCGAAATGATGGACGTCAAAGCGCGACCCGCCTACAACAAGATCAAGGTGCGACCGCTGAAGGGTCTCAAAGACATGGCCTAGAGACGGTTGACTCGATGTGAGACAGTTGTCATGGATTTTCCTTAATCAAAAGGGAAAATCGCGTGCCGCTTTATCACAAGAGAAAAGCGAAAACGAAACGAGGACGGTCGGAAGCCTTACTGAAAAATGCTTCCCGCTCGCCCTCGTTTTTTTGTAGGTCAAAGCAAAACAAAGCGAGGACGGTTGGAAGCCTTACTGAAAAACGCTTCTCGCACGCCCTCGTTTTTTCTTTTCTTGCCAAGAGCCAATCCGGGGTTGATCGAATCGGCTTTATCGGATGGCCTTTTTTAACGGGCTACCAGGACGCCAAAGGTTTTTTACGGAATGAAATTCGTTTCCGCCGTTACCGCTTCGGCGAAGCGGGCCAAGAGGTCGGCTGCCCGATCGATATCGGTTAAATCGATCACCTCCACCGGTGAGTGCATGTACCGGTTTGGGATACTCACCAGACCGGTGGCGACGCCCGCGCGACTAACCTGAATCGCGTTAGCGTCGGTTCCGGTCGCTCGTCCGGCGGCGGCCAACTGGTAGTCGATCTTATTCTCATCCGCCGTGTCAATGAGCATGTCGACGACCTTCGGGTTGAAATTGGGACCGCGGGAGACGACCGGTCCTTTTCCAAGTTTGATATCCCCTTCGACCTTCTTGTCGATGGTGGGGCAATCGGTCGAAAAAGTGACGTCGACGGCGATGGCCACTTGCGGATCGATGCCGAACGCGCTGGTTCGGGCGCCGCGAAGTCCTATTTCCTCTTGAACGGTTGCCACGGCGTAGAGGCCACAGCCGAGCTTTTCGGCGTTGGCACGTCGGAGCGCTTCGAAGACGACCCAGACGCCGCATTTATCGTCCATGCCGGGTGATGCAACTCGGCCGTCGAGCAACTCGCGATAGCCCAGTTCGACCGTGGCGGAATCGCCGATGCGGATTCGCCGTTCGGCTTCTTCCCGATTGGGCGCGCCGATGTCGATCCAGAGTTCCTTGAATTTGACGACTCGCTTTCGTTCTTCCTCTTCGAGCAGATGGATCGGCTTGCGAGCGATCACCCCGGCGAGTGGCCCGTCTTTGGTCCACACCGTGACTCGCTGACCGACGAGGACCTGCGGGTCCCAGCCGCCGATCGGTCCGGGATAAAGATAGCCATCGTCGTCGATGTACTGGATGATCATGCCGATCTGGTCGCAGTGCCCGGCCATCATGATCTTGATCGGCGCGTCGGGGTTTTTGATTGCCATGACATTGCCGTGGACGTCGGTGCGGATCTCGTCGGCAAACGTTTCGGCATACTGGCGGACCTCTTCTTGGACGCGGGCTTCGTATCCTGAAGGGCTGGGGATTTCCAAGATCGTCTGGAAAAATTTTAAGGCGTTCTCTTGCATCGTTCGGTACACGTTGGTTAAAAGGAGGGTGGGGAGAAGCTCTTTCCGACAAAGGAAAAAACGACGCGCTCCGCCACAGGAAAATTTTTTAAAAAAATTGATCGCTTCTTCTTTAGTCGGCCGTTCGGGGTGAAGTTCGCCAAACGGTCGTCAAGAAAAGAGTAAGACGGACCGGATTCGCTGTCCCGGCCCGCCTTGTTATTTTATCTTATCGATTTTTTCCGCAAAGTCGAGGTGACGCTCGAATTATTCGGCCGCTTCGGCTTCCGGAGTCGATTCGGGAGCTTTTTCTGCGGGGGCTGCCGGGGCCGACTGGCGAATCGCCGGGTTAACCCGTTTTTGGACGTTGGTTTCCAGGACGCCAAAGGTCGCCTCTTGCCGTTGGATGGTCATTTGCAGAGCGTGCATCATCCGTTTGGCGGTGTAAAAATTGAGGATCAATCGCTGATCGACGGAAACCGGCTCGGTCGGAACGCCGAACGGTTGGGAATTCAGCCCGAAATCGAGGATCAATTCTTCCGGCGTTCCGGTGACGCGGCAAAAGTTGGCGTACGCGGAGTGCGCCTTTGAATCGTCGATTTGGATCTGGGGACGAGCAGCCTGCGGGGCATCTTGGGTAGCTTGGTTTTCGGTGTCGGCCACGGTGCGCTCCTTTACAAAGGAATCCAGTACTATTGAAGATGAAAAAGTTTTCCTCTCGGAAATCGAAGACGGTCCTCCCCCTTTTTTCTGACCAGAGTTCCTGAACCTGTGGTGCCGCGTGAGGCGAATCCCTGTGTTTCTTGGAGCCTGACCGGATATCTTTCTCGGCGGCTTTCGCTCTTGTAGCTGCCCGGTGGGGGAACGAGAAGAGGGGTGGCCAAGTTGAAAAGACTCGGTTTAAACAGGTCGTCTGTCAGGATTTCGCCCTACTTTTTGCCTCACGTTAGGACAAGCGATCAAGCGCCTATCCTCTCGTAGGGACATCAGTTGGGAAAAAGGGAGCTGTCCCGAAATCGTTATTACTAAAACTTACGCGATGATTTTCCGGCGGGGGTACCTTTTTTGACGCGAATGGGCTTTTGAGGAAGGAGTTTTGCGTAGGTGATATCAAATATTCCGACTGCGCGGCGTTAATGGCTCGAAAGAGTGGGTTCCTTTTTTGCTTCCGGCTTGTCAGAATAGAGGTTTAGCAGCCTCTTGAACCATGGGCTGCTAGGGGAATCAGGATGTTTCCCACATAATCGGCAATTTAAAAAATCGCTGATTATGCGAGGCTTGCGGCCACTGGTTGTCGCAATTGCCGAGGTTGAAAAAGGCCCGGATGGACTTTTTCAACGGACTGTTAGGCCTTTTGGTTTTGTGTTTGGCTGGGGAAGTGGTTGGGGGGGAAGACAAAGGGATCGATAGGAGAAGCGGACGAGATGTTTTTGGGCATTTCTCTCAAACGGTGTTCTCTGAATCGGCCTTTTTTCCAACTTTCTTCCAGGGTTGTCGAGTGGAACGCCCGTTGCCGGACCGAGGGAGCAGCCTGTTTGGAGAAAAACGCGTCAGAGAAAGTTTCCTACCGCCTCCTTTCCCCCCCCGAATGTTGGCCTATAATCAAGAGAAGAGCATAAAGGTAAAAAACCGATTCAACCACTGGTAAGGGCTCTAGTTGCATTTTTTTGTGACGAGCTTTCAAGGGGGAGTGTCCAGAGGGGTGTGAGTGGACGAAAAAACGGAGAGAAACGAGGTTCTTTAGCCGCCTGATTTTTTAACGGGCTGTTGGCTCATCTGCAAGTTTTGGGATAATCCAAAGTAAGGAAGAGGTTTCTTTTGCGGTGAGCAGTCTCTCGGTTTTGACGCACCTGGGCGAGAAAGGCATTTTTACGAAAATTGGAACAGAGAGAACCGCCGAGGATTGATAGATGTATAATCGCGGATTCCACCTGAACGTTCGGGTTTTGGTGGCGATTCTGTTGTTGGCTGTCCTGGCAGGGGTCGGGGTTTATTTTGCGCACCAATATCAAATGAAGCAGCATGCGCTGTTTTATCTGGAGCAGGCGCGCCTCGAGAAAAAACAACTCGAGCAAACCGACGAACCGGAAGAAAAACTCCGCCAATTTCATAAGGTCGAAACGGGATATCAAAAATATTTAAATCTCGTTCCAGACGACGTTCAAGTGATGTCCGAAGAGGCCTTGCTGTTGTACGAGGTTGGCAACTTCCTTCGCGAGAAGAAGTACGTCCATGACGCGCGCAAACTTTATGGACAGTCAATCGGCATTCTAGAAAAGGCATTGCGTTTTGTGCCGCAAGACAAGACGCTCCGCCGACAAGCGGTCGATCTGCTCTTCTCGCTCCAACAGTATCGGGATGTGATCAGTCACCTTCGTTATCTCGGCGAGGTTCCAAAAGATCGCGATGCGCTGCAGAAATGGTTCGACCGATACGAACTCTGGGAGACGGTCCAACGGAGTACCGGACAATCGGCGGCCAGCGATTTGAGTTACTTTTCGGAGTACGGCAAAGAGTCGATTCAAACGGAAAAACTTCTCCAAGCCATTGGCGACGAGAATCTGTGGATGGTTCTCGAAGATCCCGACCTGCTTTATGTGTGGGGAGAGTGTCAGCTTCATTTGGACCAAGCAAGATACGCGATCAAGCCGTTGGAAAAGGGGATTTCTCTCGCACCTCATAAGTTGAAGTTTTACCCCGCCTTGGCCAGGGCCCTTCGCGAAATGGATCGTTCCACCGACGCCGAGTATTGGATGACGGAAGTGGTCGACGCCAATCCGGACGACCCGGAAGCGTACTCGCTACGAGCCGGTTTTCGTCTTGCGCGGGTGGGAAAAGTGGACGAGGATTCCGAGGCGATTGAAATGGCCCTCTCCGCGCAGGAAGACGCGATGACCATGGTCACCAAGGCGATCCAGCATTTGGTGGAGAAAACCTATCGTGACCGATCGCTGCAGGCGAAAACGAAATCGCTGCAGGAGGCGTTCGATCGTTTGACCGTTTTGCGAAAACAGTCGATCGGGGAGATCCGCCCCGCGTATCGGGATCAGTTGATCAAGACCGCCCGACTGGCCGTCGAATCCGCCGAGTCAATCCCCGATTCCGAAGAGGAAATCGATCTTATTCGACAAGGGTTGTTTCTCACCGGGGATGCGGCCGTTCGACGCTTTCGTCGTGAAGGAACGGTCGCTTCGAAATCGTTGGATGGAGTTTCGGAGGACGACTCGAAGAAGCGGATGAAAGAAATCGCCTTCGAGAAGACGCCGACCTGGGAGGAAGCAAAACGGTGGGGCTTGTTCCAGGTGGAACTTTTCCCCGAAAACGAACGATGCTATATGATGCTTGCCTATTTGGAGCAATTGATCGGCAATCCCCAGGAGGCGTACCAGTGGCTTCGACGCGGTAAGGAAAAAACCAAAGGAAGCATTTTAATTCTCTGGCAACTGGCTGGCCGTGAAATCGAAAAAGGGGAGATCGAAAAGGCGCAAGCCTTGATTGCCCAGCTGAGAAAAGAGGGCGCTTCGGACATCCTTTTGGCCCATCTCTTGGCGCAGATCGACTTTGCCAATCAGAAATGGAACGAAGCGGCCGAAGCGTTCGAAAAAGTCCGTTTGCAGCTTTCGCTCTTCCCGCAAGAAGTTCGGAAAATCGACTGGCTTCTGGCCGAATGCTACGGAAAATTGGGACGACGCGACGACCAACGCGATGCGTATATGCGGGCGATCGCTTCGGATCGAACCTGGTTGCCCGCGCTCTATGGGCTTGCCCGATCGAGAGCGAATTCCGGCGAAATCGACGAGGCGCTCAAGGATTATCGTTTGGTGTTGCGCTATCCGAAGGTTCCGTTAAGAGCCCACTTGGAATACGCTCATTTGCTTTTGCTTGCCAATCGAATGAAGCCTTCGGGTGAGCAAAATTGGGACGAGGTGGAAAAGGCGATTGAGAAGGTCGAAAAGTTGCTGCCGGATTCGATTGGAATTTTTCAGCTTCGGGTTCAACTGATGGCCGCCAAAGGGAAGGTCGACGAGGCGCTGGGGTATCTTGATCATTCGAGAAAACAGATCGAAATGGTTAAACAAGAGACGCTCAAGCAACGGGATCACCTGATGGCAGAGGCCCGTGATCTTTCCGGAGAGGCGAAGGAAGCGAAGTTGGCGGAAGCGAAAAAACTGCTTCTCAAGGCGCGTCGGGAAGAGTCGACTCGACAGATGATTTGGCAGCTTTTGGTCCAAATCGGTTCACAACATTCCAATCGTGAGCTGGCCGATCGGATCCTCTCGTTGGCCTCGTCCGAATTGGGAGATACGCCCCAGATTCGTCTGCTCCGCGCTACCGAAGCGGTCCGACAAGATCCGAAAAAGGCCTCGGAGGAGATTCGACAACTGGCCGAGAAGACGGATTCGTTTACTTCAAAACAGCAGATGGCCCTTTTCAGCGGTTTGGCCAGTCTGGCCTCGAAAGTGAAAGACGGCGCCTTGGCCAATGACTTGTGTCTTCGTGCGGAAAAACTTTTTCCAAACGATTTGGGATTGCTCAAGACCCGATTTCGAATCGCGATGCGCGGCCAAGATATACCCGCCATGGAAGCGGCACTCAAGCGGGTCAAGGAGATTGAAGGCAAGGAGGACGAGTTTGCCTTTTTCGGCGATTCCGTGGTGTTGATGCTCCGTTCGGAAAAAGAGAAAAGTCCTCAGTTGCTCGAGGAAGCGCGGCTTGCGGTCAACCAGGCGCTTCAGTTACGGCCAAAGTGGCCGGCGGCAAAGCTCATGCTGGCGCAAATCCTCGCGAAGCAAAACCAAGAGGATGCGGCGGTGGAAATGTTTATCGAGTCGGTTGAGGGCGGAATGCGCGATCCGGAGGTGGTTCAGCAAGTTTCGCATTTCCTCATGAAGCAAGGTCGTTTTCGAGAAGCCGATAACCTATTTAAACAATTGGGGTCGACCCGGGAATCACTTAAGGGAGTTGAGCGAGAACTTCGTTCGGTCAAGACCCGTTTAGGAGAGTATGGAGAGGCGATTGATTTTGCGAGGAAGGTGGCGCAGGATTCCAACCAGTATGGCGATTGGATTTGGCTCGGCCAGCTTTCGATGATTCATGCCAAGCAAGAACGGGGCGAATCTCACGCCAAGAAGGCCGAAGCAAGCGAAAAAGAAGCGGAAAACGCCTTTCGTAAAGCGATCGCGCTGGACTCGAAACTTCCCGGCGCTTGGGTGTCGTTGATTCAGTTAGCCGGCCAGAAGAAGAACCAAGCGATGACCCAGGCCGTCATGGAGGAAGCCCGGAAAGCGATTTCTCCGGAACAGGTGGGCATGGCGATGGCGCAGGCTTACGAGATTCTCCAACAAACCGATTTGGCGGCTGCGGAATATGAAAAAGCGATAGCTCAAAACCCAAAAAACGCGGCGCTGGCGCAGTTGGTCGCTCAGTTTTATTTGCGGAATAAGCAGCCCGGCAAGGCGGAAAAGCAGCTGATGCAGATCATCGAGGGCGAGGTTGAGGCGAAAGACACGCAACGTCGATGGGCCAAGCGAGCCATGGCAGCATTGCTGTTTGACCGAGGCGATCCTCAGAATCAACAAAAGATGATTCGACTCCTTGATGAGAATTTGGCGGTCGACCCGAGCTCGTTTAAGGATTTGTACACCAAGGCACTTTTACTCTTGGCCGACGTGACCGGAGAGCAGCATCGGAAAGGGGCCGCCATTCTCGAACAGATCGTCCAGGATGAAGGAGCTTCTTATCCCGAGGCCGTTTTTACCTTGGCGAGCTACTATCTCGAAAAAGAACAGTGGTCCAAGTACAAGGATCGAATGCGGGAACTCCTCGAGGAGCATAAGGATCAGGCTCGCTATGTCGGCTCGTTTGTCGAAGCGTTGAGCCAGAAGAAGGAGTTTCCCGAGGCGGAAAAATGGATCGCCCAGTTGCATCGGATTGCCCCCGACAGTGACGAAACAGTCCAGGTCCAGGCGAAGCTGTTTTTTGCCAAGAAGGAATACGACTCGGTAGTCCGCACCTTGGACAACTGGAGCGACCAGACGGCCGGAAACCCGAAAGAACGAAAGCGTCGAAAGCTGGTTGTTGCGAAATTTTTGGCCGCTTTTGCGACGGAACTCGCGAAACTCGATAAAGACGCGATGGCCGATTTTTATCAAAAACAGGCGGAAACCCGCTTTGGCCAGGCGGTTTCGGGCCAGAAAGACGCACCGTTGAAGCTCGCGATCTTTTTAGCCAATATGGGCAAGGTGGATCAAGCGGTTGAGCATTTCATCAATAATTGGGAAGGGCACGATCCTCGCCAAGTGGCGGCGGTTTCCTTCAAACTGGTCAACGCGCGCGGGGTCACCGCTTCCGATCAGCAAAAGATCACCCGAGTTTTGAAAAAGGCGCTTGCCGTCCATCCCGACGCGTCGATTCTTCAGATTACCTACGGAGTGGCTGCCGATTTGCAAGGAAACACCGAAGAGGCTGAGGCCGTCTATCGGAAGACGCTTGCCGCGTTTCCGGAAAATCCGACGGCGATGAATAATTTGGCGGTTCATTTGGCGTTGCGTCAAGTGAAGCTCAATGAAGCCACACGCTTACTTGACCGGGCGATCGAGCTGGCCGGGCCACAGGCCGATTTATTGGACTCGCGTGCCTTGCTTAGTCTGGTGCAGGGAAAGAATCAGGCCGCCTTGGCTGATTTGCAGCGAGCGATCCATAAAAAACCGAACGAGGCGGTTTATTATTTTCATCTCGCGCGGGTCCTTTATCAGGATGGGAAGACCAAGCTGGCTTTAGAGGCGTTGAAAAAAGCGGAAAAGCGAGGACTCTATGAAGAGTTGCTCACGCCGGTTGAGCGGCGGGTTTTACGGAAGATGAAGGTGACGCTCTAGTACTGTTTTGCCAGTGGTCGAGAAGAAAAGGGTAATGATTAAGGGGGGCGACGGGTATGCCCCCCCTCGCGCGACTCGAGTTTCTGGATGAAGGACGTCGTGTAAAGTAAAGTGGCCGTTCTATTTGACGGTATAACCGCTGTATTTGATAGAATTGTCTGTGTAATGCAACGGTTTTTTGCGGCAATCCCTTTTGCCAAACTTCTTCGTAATGCGATAAATCCTTTTTAAATAAGGGGTTAAAGTCGCAATCTTGCGATAATAAAGGGTGTGATCCTCTTTGTTGGGTTTTGGGCGCGACATTTGCTCATTCAGAGAGCTTCTTCCGATCCGCCGGTTTTTTTGCGGCCTTTGCTTTCAGGCTTCTCCCCCCCCTTAGCTCCTATTTTCAGAGCGGAAGAACTGAAGGAAGGTCGATCCGGAGGAATAGCCGATACTATTCGAATAAGAACGTCTAGAGACGTTGTTAAAATTGTATTTGTTAGGTAAATATTATGGAAATCAAGGATGTTTTTCGATTTGGCTTTTTACTTCTGGGCTGTTTGAGAAGCCGGGTTGTTTGGTCTTGTCTTCTGGGCAGTCTCCTTTTGAGTGGGTGTGGCGCTCCTTCGGACGATTCGCAGGAACGGACCCTTTTGAATGTCTCTTACGACCCGACTCGGGAACTGTATAAGGATTTTAACGAACAATTCTGCCGTCACTGGAAAGAGCAGACCGGCGAATCGGTCCAGGTTCAGATGTCACACGGAGGAGCAGGGAAGCAGGCTCGCGCGGTAATCGACGGGCTGGCCGCCGACGTGTTGACCTTGGCTTTGGCCTACGACATGGACATCATCTCGCAAAAGACGCAGCTCTATCCGGCCGACTGGCAAAAGCGACTTCCCCATCATAGTTCGCCGTATACCTCGACGATTGTTTTTTTGGTCCGAAAGGGAAACCCGAAAAAGATCCACGATTGGGACGACCTGACCCGAGAAGGGGTTGAAATCATCACGCCGCATCCCAAAACCTCCGGCGGGGCCCGATGGAATTATTTGGCCGCGTGGGGATATGTTTTGAAACGGGAATTGGGTGATTTCGCCAAGCTGGCCGATCCGCAATATGCCGACCAAGTGGCCGCCGCGCAGAAGAAGGCCCAAGCGTTCATTACGGAACTGTACCGCCATGTTCCGATTCTCGATTCGGGTGCCCGCGGAGCGACGATGACTTTTGTCAAACGGGGGATTGGCGATGTCCTTTTGGCTTGGGAAAACGAGGCGATCCTTTCGCTCAAAGAGGAAAAGTATCAAGGAGAATTCGAGATGGTGATCCCTTCGGTCAGTATCTTGGCCGAGCCGCCGGTCACGTTGGTCGACAAGACGGCCGACGAACACGGGGTGCGAGACTTGGCGCAGGGGTATTTGGAATATTTGTATTCGCCGGTGGGGCAAAAACTGGCGGCGAAACACCATTATCGGCCTGTTTCGACCGAGAAGGTTCCCGAGGAGTTGCTGGAGCAGTTTCCCGAGGTCGAGCGGTTTTCGGTGGACGAAGTGTTTGGCGGTTGGGAAAAAGCACAAAAAGAGCATTTTATCGATCAGGCTATTTTTGATCAGATTTATCACGTAAACAAATAACCCCTTCGGTTTTTTAACGTCGGTGTGAGACGGACCGAATTTTTTTGAGAGTTGAGTATCAGTTTTGCGAGTTCGACTGCGACCGGATAGTGTGTTGCCTGGCTTCGGCCTGACCATGGGATTTACGTTGTCCTATTTGGGACTGATCGTACTGATCCCGTTGGCGGCGCTCTTCCTGCGCAGTGCGGAGATGAGCTGGGCTGATTTCTGGCAGGCGGCGGCCAACGAACAGGTGGTGGCTGCGTATAAACTCAGTTTTGGCGCTTCGATTATCGCTGCTTTTATCAACGCCATTTTCGGTTTCATCGTGGCGTGGGTTTTGGTTCGTTACGAATTTCCCGGAAAGCGGATTGTCGACGCGATGGTCGATCTGCCGTTCGCGCTGCCGACAGCCGTTTCCGGTATCGCATTGACGACGCTGTACGCCAAGACCGGTTGGCTTGGACATTGGGCCAGCGAGATTGGAATTCCGGTCGCCTATACGCGGTTGGGGATCGTGGTGGCGTTGGTGTTTATTGGGTTGCCATTTGTGGTGCGAACGTTGCAGCCGGCGATTGAAGATCTCGATTCGGAGGTCGAAGAGGCGGCCGCCAGTTTGGGTGCCGGACGGTGGCAGACCTTTTGGCAGGTCATTTTTCCGATGCTCTTCCCGACGATGTTGACCGGCTTCGCGTTGGCCTTTGCCCGCGGGCTGGGAGAATACGGGTCGGTCGTTTTCATTGCCGGAAACCTGCCGATGAAGACCGAGATTGTCCCGTTGTTGATCGTGACCAAGCTTGAACAATACGCCTATTCCAGCGCGACGGCGATTGCCGTAGTGATGTTGATGATTTCGTTTTTCATGTTGTTGTTTATTAATCTGCTTCGTTGGTGGTGCACTCGGAACGTGGTCGATTGATGTCGGTCCGTTTTACCGGTTGGCCTTGGAGGCGGTTTGAGGAAATATTTCTAGAAGTGTTGAGGAAATCGTAGCGATGGCGCTTGCGGAACTGACTCCGGCCGAGAGCCGGTCTGAAGTTCGATTGATAAGCTCTCCGACGGCCGAGCCGCTTTGGGTTCGTGTGCTGTTGATGGGGATTACCTTTTCGTTCTTGGCGCTTTTCTTGGTACTCCCGCTGGTGGTTATTTTTGCCGAGGCGTTGAGCGAAGGGCTTCAAGTCTATTTTCACTCGATGGAAGATCCCGATACGCTTTCGGCGATTGGGCTGACGCTTTTGACCGCCGCGGTTTCCTTGCCGCTTAGTACCCTTTTCGGCGTCGCGGCCGCGTGGGCGATCGGCAAATTTCAGTTCCGCGGCAAGAACCTTCTCGTCACGTTGATCGATCTGCCGTTTACCGTCTCGCCGGTGGTGGTCGGTTTGATTTTTGTAATGCTCTTCGGCCGGGAAGGCTGGCTGGGGCCCTGGCTGGCGGAACATCACATTCGAATTATCTACGCCGTGCCGGGGGTAATTCTGGTGACGCTGTTCGTGACCTTCCCGTTTGTCGCTCGCGAGTTGATTCCGTTGATGGAGTCGCAAGGGACCGAGGAAGAGGAGGCCGCTTGTGTGTTGGGCGCCAACGGCTGGCAGACGTTTTGGCACGTGACGCTTCCGAATATCAAATGGGGGCTGCTTTATGGCGTGATCCTCTGCAACGCCCGGGCGATGGGCGAGTTCGGCGCCGTGTCGGTTGTGTCGGGTCAGATTCGTGGAGAAACCAATACGATGCCTCTTTGCGTCGAGGCGTTGTATAACGATTATAATTTTGTCGCCGCGTTTTCGGTCGCCTCGTTGTTGGCCATTTTGGCGCTGGTCACCTTGATTTTGCAATCGGTCATTCAGTGGAAGGCCAAGCGTCGTCTGCAGATGGCCGAGCAGGCTTTCGCGACGGGGGAGGAGACGTTATGAGTATTTCGGTCGAAAACATTAGCAAGAATTTCGGCACGTTCGCGGCGCTTAGCGATGTCAGTCTCACGGTCAATACCGGGGAGTTGGTGGCGCTATTGGGGCCGTCGGGATCGGGGAAGACGACCCTGCTGCGGATCATCGCCGGGCTCGAGACACCTAACCCTACAAGTGGGCCGATTCGATTTCACGACGAGGATGTGGGGAACCGCTACGTGGGGGACCGGCGGGTCGGTTTTGTGTTTCAGCACTACGCCCTTTTCCGAAACATGACGGTGGCCGAAAATGTCGCGTTCGGCATGAAAGTCCGCCCGCGACGCGAGCGTCCCTCGAAAAAAGAGATCCAGCGACGGGTTCACGAGTTGTTGCAATTGGTCCAGTTGGACGTCATGGCCCACCGCTATCCGAACCAACTTTCCGGCGGGCAGCGTCAGCGTGTCGCGTTGGCCCGGGCGTTGGCGATGGAGCCGAAGGTCCTGTTGTTGGATGAGCCGTTCGGCGCGCTGGACGCCAAGGTCCGTCGCGAATTGCGCGGGTGGCTCAAGCGGCTTCAGCAGGAGATCAACATTACCACGGTTTTCGTCACGCACGATCAAGACGAAGCGCTCGAGTTGGCCAACCGGGTGGTCGTGATGAACCAGGGCCAGATCGAACAGATCGGCACGCCCGACGACGTTTTCCATAATCCGAAAACCGAGTTTGTGGTTAACTTTCTCGGTCAGGTCAACCGGTTTTCCGGTTCGTTGGAAAACGGCAAGGTCTGCTTTTCGACCGTCGCTTGGGAGCCGCCGGAGCCGGATCATTCGGTTCGCGGACCGGCTTCGGTGTTTGTCCGACCGCATGAATTCAAGGTCGAAAAAAATCCCGGCGACGATCCGAATTTCCGTGCGACCGTTTGTCGAATTCACTCGGCCGGACCGAATGTGCAAATCGAATTGGAAGCCGAGTCGGGCGAGACGCTCGTGGCCGAGATGTCGCAGGAGCGTTACCGCTTACTCGGCTTGGAGCGCGGGAGCGAGGTCTATGTCTCGCCGATGAACGCGACTTTCTTTATGAACGGGTCGTGCTAGCGGCGGGCAATCAATCGCGTCGTTGTCGATTGGTTCATCCCACTTTGCAATCCTTCCCAAAAGGGAAAAGGAGTTTCGTATGGCCGTCAAAAAAATTCTGATGCTTGTCGGCGATTATGTGGAAGATTACGAGGTGATGGTCCCGTTTCAGATGCTTCTGATGGTGGGGCACGAGGTCGACGTGGTCTGTCCGGGGAAGAAGGCCGGGGAGCAGGTTCGGACGGCGATTCACGATTTCGAAGGGGATCAGACGTACTCCGAGAAGCCGGGGCATAACTTCACGCTTACCGCCGATTTCGACGCAGTGGAGGTTGACGATTACGACGCCTTGGTGATTCCCGGTGGTCGGGCGCCGGAGTATTTGCGTTTGAACTCCCGGGTGGTCGAGATCGTCCAGGAGTTCGACGAGGCCGAAAAACCGATCGCGTCGATTTGTCACGGGCCGCAACTGTTGATCACCGCCGGGGTGGTTGCCGGAAAGCGGTGTTGTGCCTATCCGGCCGTCGGGCCCGATCTGGTCGCCGCGGGGGCCAGCTGGTGCGACGCGAACGAGACGTTTACCAATGCCGAGGTTGACGGCCATCTGGTCACCGCCCCAGCCTGGCCCGCCCATCCGGCATGGATCGCCGCCTTTCTCAAACTTCTGGGCACCAAGATCGAGCCGTAGGCGTTTTCTTCCTCTTTGGAGGAGATGCTTTCGTCACGGAATTAAAAAAAGGGACAACCGCAGCAGTGGCAGTTGTCCCTTTTTGGGTTGCTCGCAAAAAATTTGTTTACGCCTCTTTCAGGTTGAACTGCGGGATCTTCATCGTTTCGCCGCCCTTGATGGCCGACTGGTGGGCGACGATCCCCGCGACGGTCATGTTCAACGCCTGACAGATGTCGACCAACGGGCGACGCTTCTCGATGATCGACGAGATGAATTCGCAGGTCAAATGGCTGTGCGATCCACCGTGGCCTCCACCTTTCATGTTTGACGGTAACGCGGGGCGGTTGAGTTCGGCGGGGACTTTCGCAAGGCCCTCGTATTTCCCGTAAAACGAGCCCTTTTGGCCGCGAATCCGTCCTCGTTCACCGTGGTCGCCGGGCGTGTCCCAACTGACCGCCATTCGCGACATGCCGCCTTCAGACGTGCGGAACAAGCCGATCTCGGTGCCGAACGGGTTTTTGTACGAATTGTTTTCCGGCTTGAGCCAATCGAGAGTGCTTGGTATCCCAAGACACGAGACCTCGGTGAAACTGCCGCCGGTCACGCTGACGTAATAGGCGTTGGAGTGGGTCGGATAAAATTGCGGTGGCAGGCCATCACGCCAACCTTGGTATGAAGGAATCGCTTTGTCGCAATAGTGATAGTACTCGCCTTCACTGTAGACCAGTTTGCCGAGGCCACCGGCCTGATAAATTTGACGCATCGCGTGCAGGTCGGCCCGGTAAGCGCTGGTCTCGTACATCATGTAGTTGAGCCCGGAGTTTTGGACCGTTTCGAAGAGTTTATGGGCATCATCCACCGAACCAAGAACCGCCGGAACGGCCGAGGCGACGTGCTTGCCCCGTTTGAGTGCCTCGATGGCCAGTCGACAATGGCTGGCGGCGTCGGTCGCGATGAACACGGCTTCGATCGAATCGTCTTTGAACATCTCCTCGGCCGACGGATACTTCTTTTCGCAACGACAGGTCTTGGCCAGAGTGTCGCAATTCTTGGGGATCAGGTCGGTGACCGCGACCACTTCGACATTGGGATGATCTTGGAAGCCGAACTGGGCGCCGAATCGGCAGACTCCATATCCGGCGATGCCGACACGAACCTTGCGATCGGTCGGGAGGACCCAACTTTCTTTTTGGCTATAGACGCCATTGCCGGTGTCGTCGAAGCCGACGATTTTAGGCGCTTCGGCGGCCAGCGTTTTGCCGGTAAGTCCCAACGCGGCGGTGGCGAGGCCGATGTTTTTGAGGAAATCACGACGGGGCAATGAGGAGTTCGACATGGTTGGAAAGCTCCTGTGGTCCAATTCTCAACAGTGGTGAGAGGGGAGGGGGGTAAATTGATATGTTTGAGGATAACAAAAGAGTTTCCGAGAATCAAGGGTTTTGTCTTGCCAAGAGGTAGATAGCCTATACCTGGGAACTATTAGGTATTTTTTGATGGAGGCTGTGTCTGGTAGTTGGTTCTCTATGGCCTTTTTCGACAGGCTGCGAGAAGGTTCTCTTGCATTGAAGAAAAAAAGGACAACCGCAGCAGTGGCAGTTGTCCCTTTTTTTGGTTGTCGGCAAAAAATTTGCTTACGCCTCTTTCAGGTTGAACTGCGGGATCTTCATCGTTTCGCCGCCCTTGATGGCCGACTGGTGGGCGACGATTCCCGCGACGGTCATGTTCAACGCCTGCGTGATGTCGACCAGCGGGCGACGTTTCTCGATGATCGACGAGATGAATTCACAGGTCAAATGGCCGTGTGATCCGCCGTGGCCTCCACCTTTCATGCTTGACGGCAGCGCGGGGCGATTGACTTCGGCGGGGACTTTCGCGAGGCCCTCGTATTTCCCGTAAAACGAGCCCTTCTGGCCGCGAATCCGTCCTCGTTCGCCGTGGTCGCCGGGCGTGTCCCAGCTGCACGTCATGCGCGACATGCCGCCTTCGGACGTGCGGAACAGGGCGATCTCGGTGCCGAACGGGTTTTGGTACGGGTTGTTTTCCGGCTTGAGGCGATCGAGAATGCTCGGCATGCCAAGGCACGAGACCTGGGTGAAACTACCGCCGGTCACGCTGACGTAATAGGCACTCGAGTGGGTCGGGTAATACAGCGGAGGACATCCGTCGCGCCACCCTTTGTAGGAAGCCATGTTTTTTTCGATATAGTGATAATATTCCCCTTCGCTGTAGACCAGTTTTCCGAAGCCGCCAGCCTGGTAAATCCGACGCATTGCGTGCAGGTCGGCCCGGTACGTGCTGGTTTCGTACATCATGTAGTTCAGGCCCGAGTCTTGGACCGCTTCGAAAAGTTCAAACGCGTCGTCTACCGATCCCCAAACCGCCGGAACGGCCGAGGCGACGTGCTTGCCCCGTTTGAGTGCCTCGATGGCGAGTCGACAATGGCTGGCGGCGTCGGTCGCGATGAACACGGCTTCGATCGAATCGTCTTTGAACATCTCTTCGGCCGACGGATACTTCTTTTCGCAACGGCATTCTTTGGCCAGGCCATCGCAATTTTTGGGGATCAAATCGGTGACCGCAACCACCTCGACATTGGGATGGTCTTGGAGGCCGAATCTTGCACCGAATCGGCAGACCCCGTAACCGGCGATGCCGACACGAACCTTGCGATCGGTCGGGAGGACCCAGCTTTCTTTTTGGCTATAGACGCCGTTGCCGGTGTCGTCGAAGCCGACGATCTTAGGCGTTTCGGCTGCTATCGCTTTTCCGGTAAGTCCCAACGCCGCGCCGGCGATGCCGACGGTTTTGAGAAAATCACGACGGGGCAGGGCCGAATTTGATTTGGGTAGGTTCGACATGGTCGGAAAACTCCTGTGGTCCAATTCTCAAGTGGTGAGAGGGGAGGGGTTTAAGTTGATATATTCGAGAATAACAAAAGTGTTTCCGAGAATCAAGGGTTTTGTCAAAGGAAACCGTTGTGGAAAAGAGACGAAATGAGCGAGTGTGCTGCTAACTTATTTCCGCAAGGGGGGTGTTGTTTTGTTTAGAACGGGAATCGACTATAATGGGGCCTCTCTCTTCCCTTTTCGCAAAACGGTAGGCAAAGGGCCTGACGTCGGTGGGAGAAGCGGTTGAGGCTGTCAAAAAAAGATCCGATGGCTTGAGTGTCATGCGTTTATTTCCAAACGGGGTTCGTCATCCAAAGCCAAGCTCCGTCTCGACCAAGCGAAAAACGTCCGAAGTTGCTACCGGGAAGGCCCGAGCGTCTCGGGAACTGGGCTATTTTTTGGCCGTCTTGGCGGTGGTCATCGGCGGGGCGATGTTGCGTCAGGTCAATCTGCTTTATGTCGTCGCCGGGTTGTTGGTTGGCCCGATTTTGATCAACTGGCGTCTGGTTCATGTCTCTTTGCGCGGGCTTTCGTTGCAAAGAAAGGTGCCTCGCGAAGTCTGCGCCGATGACCTGTTGGTCGTGCAGCTGCGGTTATCGAACTTGCGTCGTCGTCTTCACGGGTGGGGACTCACGGTTGAAGATCCGATTCGACGCAGCGGGAACGAAATGGCCCGCGCGGTGGTTTCGTTCCCCTATCTGGAATGTGGCACGGTTGAAGAGGGAATTTATCGTGGTCGGTTGGTCGATCGAGGCGCTTATGAGATAGGTCCGGCGGTGGTCCGGTCTCGCTTCCCGTTTGGTTTGTTGGAATGTTCCAAATCGCTGGGCCAGGAGGACGAATTGCTCGTCTTTCCCCGCTTGGGGAAACTTTCGACCGGCTGGCTGAGTCGACAGCTCGAAGCGTTTGAGGGTTCCCAACGGCACTTGGGGCGTCAGAGTCGGATTGAAGGGGAGTTTTTCGGCGTTAGAAATTGGCGAGATGGAGACACGTGTCGAGCGATTCATGCGAGGAGTTCGGCCCGCCGCGCCGCGCCGGTCGTGCGCCAGTTCGAGCAGACGTACAATCGGGATGTCGCCTTGTTGATCGATCTTTGGAGTCCCCGTGTGGACCAGAACGGTTCGCTTCCTGATTCCCATCCCGATGCCCCGCGGATCGAAACGGCCATCAGCTTTGCCGCTACCGTGGTGGCCGATCTCTGTCGGCGTGGAGGGGCCAAACTTTGGGTTGCCACGACGCATGATCCGGAAAAAATGCACGCCGGTTTGTCTTCCGCCGGACTGATGCAAGAGGTGATGCGCGAGTTGGCTTTGGTCCAGACGCATCCGGAGGACCGGCTCGACCGGGCGTTTTGTCAAATGGCTGACCGGATCGAACCGGGGATCGACTTTATTGTGGTGGGGCCGCGACGGATCGACCTACACGACTCGGAACGTCTTCCTTCGTTTTCGAAAAATGCTTCGCGACGCGCCGTTGCTCGCTCCGTCCGAACGGTTGACACTTCGGATGAGAGTCTTGATCGCATTTTTCGCGTGACCAGGGAGGAGTAATTGGCCGCTATGGAACGACTTCTTCAAATCGCGACGCTGACGTTAGTCACTCTCGGGAATATCCTCCTGGGAATGGGGCAAACCGATTCGAATTGGCCGATGGTGGTGCTTATCGCGGCCAGTCTTTCCTTTTGGGTGACCGATTTAAACGGCTGGTTCCGGTTGAATCGGACCGCGGCCGGTCTGATCGCGATGGTGGCCACGGTGAGCGCTTTTTGGGAAGCGTTTCCCTTGAGTAACACCGGCTCGATCCTTTCGATCGCCCAGCTTTTGGTCTATTTGCAGTTGATTCTTCTTTTTCAGAAAAAAGAAGTGGCGATTTATTGGCAACTGGCCGTATTGAGTCTGCTTCAAGTGGTCGTTTCGGCTCTCTTTTTGCATGGGAGCAGTTTTGGCCCGGTGGTGGTTCTTTATCTGTTCGTCGGGATTTGGTTTTTATTTTTATTCTTGCTTTTCCGCCAACGCCAAACGGCCGCGCGGAGCGAGGTTCGCACCGTTGCGTTTGTCGCCGATGCCGCGTCGGAAAACTGGGTTCGCAAGTCGACCGGCGCCCCGTTTGTGAAACAGATTTTCAAAATGGGGCTGACCACTTTGGCCGTTGCCGGTGTGGTTTTCTTTCTTTTGCCTCGTTTTGGAACGCCTGCTTGGCGAAGCCATATTGTCGCCCCGGTCGGTCTGGTCGGGTACTCGCGCGAAGTGGAATTGGGATCGCTTGGCGAGACGCTGCAAGATCCGACGGAAGTCTTTCGGGCGCGTCTCGTCGATCCGGTCACCGAAAGGCCGATCTCATTGCAGTTGCCGCTTTATTTTCAAGGGACCATTTTGACCCACTATGAAAATCGACGTTGGTTGGTTCCGAAGGAGCGTTCCCTTGGAGAAAGCGTTTTTTCCAAGAACCGTTTGTTGAAAAAAGCGTTTCACCCGCTTCGCAAGTTGGAGCGTCCCGTTGCAAAGCCGATCGTGTTGGAGAAAATCGATATCGAACCGCTTGGCCAATCTGACCTTTTTTCGGTGACGCCCTATTTTGTTAAAGGGCAACGGCAGAATATCGATCTTGGGCGGGACCCTTGCACTGAACGATTGCAGCGCGAGCCGTCGTTGATGATGAAGCGTTTTCATTATGAGTTGTACACGTCGGCGTTCCAACACGGTTGGCAAATGCGATGGGTTCCTTGCGAAATGCCGTTCGAAACGTCCACCCTGTTGGAATATCCGAAAGACCTGCTTCCCACACTGGTCGAGACCGGTCGTCGTTGGTCGGAGGCCGTGGAGAACGATTCCAAATCGCGGTTCGATCTGATTCGGGATTTCGAGAATCGGTTTCTTTTGTCCCAAGAATTTCGATACAGCTTGAAAGCGATTCGATCCGATTGGACCGTCGATCCGATCGAAGACTTCATGAAGAGCAACCGGCAAGGCCATTGCGAATATTTCGCTTCGGCGTTGGCCTTGATGCTGCGAAGTGTGGGGATTCCGACGCGTTTGGTGGTCGGCTTCCGGACCGAGGAGTTCAACCGCCTCGGCGACTACTATCAAGTAAGACAGCTTCACGCGCATACGTGGGTTGAAGCATACTTTCCGCCCGAAATGATTCCGGAGGATATCTTGGCCGGGCAAGAGGACTGGTCTCGGGGCGCCTGGTTCCGCCTTGATCCGACTCCGGCCGGGGAAGGAATTTCCGATCAGGATATTTGGAGGAGTACCTTAGCCGGAACGACCGCATGGTTCGATCATATTTGGGAAAATTATGTCATGGAGATGGACGGCTCTCGTCAACGTCAGGCGATTTATTCACCGCTGTTCAAAGCAATCAGACAGTTCTGGAATCAAATATCCGATCGTCGTTGGTGGCGTTATCAATGGGATCAAGTTCGCGTCTGGTTCGCTCCGGCCCGTTGGAATTGGGGGCAATGGTTCAGTTGGCGCGGCGGCTTGGTTGTTTTTGGAACGGGGCTGTTTTTGGTGGGCACGGTTCGCTGGGGACGCCGGGTGGGACGTACTTTTTTTGATCTCCTCAAGCGACGGAGCCGCTTGATAAAAAAAGCGAGGCGTGCGGATATCGGGTTTTATCGACGCTTCCAAACCGTTCTGGCTCGTCGTGGTTACGAGCGACGTGACGGTCAAACGGAACGTGAGTTTGCCCATCGGATCGGAGAGAATTTCGCGAACCAAGCCGAAGGGGCGCGACTCGAACGCCTGATCCAGGAAGTGGTGGCCCAATACTATCGGGTTCGCTTCGGGCATCACCGTTTGACCGTTGACGAACGGGAGGCAATGGAAAAGGCGGTACGCGATTTGGAGCAGTGGTTTGCTTCTTCCGCTCAATCTTCCTCATGATCGAATCCACTTCAGGTGACATCCCCCTTTTGTCAAACCGCGCAACCAGTTATACTTTAAAATCACTTTTCTCAAGCGAGAAAGATAACCGGTCTTGTCGCAAGGGCGATTAGCTCAGTTGGCTAGAGCGCCACGTTTACACCGTGGATGTCGGGGGTTCGAGTCCCTCATCGCCCACTTTTCCTAACTCTAGGCTGAAACGTAACTTACGTTACCTGTCGATCTCCGGCAGCGAGGCCCTTTTTCTTGGATGAACCGGTCACTGTCAGGAATTCGATTTTTCGATCAAGGAGATTGTGTCAGGGTTAGCCGCTTGATGTTCCAGGGACACGAATGGTTCTGTGGTTGAAGCCGGGGGCGGTGATGGACATGCATATTCTGGCTTTTCCTCCGCAAATCGCTCTCCTGCCTGTTTGCAGACTACCACGGTGACAAGGTCTGGTATCTACAGTGAATTTCACTTAAGCGGTTTCCCTGGGCTGCTCGGCGATTCGGCTTTTTGTTATAGTAGGAGGAGTTGGATATCTTTGGGGGGAGCTTTCCAGAGATAGGTCTTTCCAATATTTTCTCCAGAATCGCACCTTCCTTTTTATGTTACAGCGAAAAGAAAAACGGCCGCTTGAGGTCAGTATGACGATTCGCCCGCAAGGGTATGATATCGACGTGCTCGGGATCGTCAGTAATATTGTCTACGTCCGATGGCTGGAAGATCTGCGCATGAAAATGTTGGAGCTTTACTGGCCGGTTGAAAAACAGATGGAAGACGGCTACCTGCCGATCATCACCAAAACCGACATCCGTTATCGTCGGCCAGTGACTTTTTTGGATAAGGTCGACGCGTCGATTTGGGTTTCGAAAATCTCGAAGGTCCGTTTTACCGTGACGGCCGAAATGTTCGTCGATGGCGAAGAATCAATTCGGGCGACGCAATCGGGCTGCTTTGTCGATCTG
Source organism: Thermoguttaceae bacterium (assembly GCA_963674475.2). Taxonomy (GTDB): domain Bacteria; phylum Planctomycetota; class Planctomycetia; order Pirellulales; family Thermoguttaceae; genus CAXXFQ01. Next base: position 355,952 of record CAXXFQ010000019.1, read on the forward strand.
AAATCGAAACGACCGATCGTCGTCCCCGAGCCGTTGGTCCAAATGTTCGACGAAGCCGGTTAATCGAGCGTTTGCCCTTCGTTATAAAAAAAGAGCGACGGTTCAAAACCCATCGCTCTTTTTTCGTTTTGATTCTAAATCGAACGGTTAGTCGATCAGTTTGCTCAGCGGATACTCGACGATCCCGCGGGCACCGGACTCTTTGAGTCGCGGGATGATTTGTCGGACGACCGATTCGTCGAGAATCGTATTGATGGCGACCCACTCTCCGTCGGCCAAGTCGGAAATGGTCGGTTTTTGCAACGCCGGAAGCAGTTCCAACACGGCCTTGAGCTGGCCTTGCGGGACGTTCATCATGAGGCCGACTTTTCCTTCGGCGGCCATCGCCCCTTGAAGCATCAGGACAATGTCGTCGATGATTTCCCGCTTTTGGGGATCGGCATAAGTGCTGTGGTTGGCGATGAACCGGGTCGTGCTTTGAAGTACCTCGTCGACGATTCGCAGGTTGTTGGCTCGCAACGAACTTCCGGTCTCGGTCACCTCGACGATCGCGTCGACCAATTTCGGCGCTTTGACCTCGGTCGCGCCCCAGCTGAACTCGACCTTGGCCGTGACCCCGTGTTTTTTGAGGTACTGCGTGGTCAGGCCGACCGCTTCAGTGGCGATCCGCTTCCCTTCGAGATCCTTGACCGATTGGATCGGGGAGTTTTCCGGGACGCACAGAACCCAACGAACCGGGCGTCGGCTGACCTTCGAAAAGACCAGCTCGGCGACTTCATGAACGTCGGCCTCGGTTTCGACAATCCAGTCGTGGCCGGTCAGGCCGCAGTCCAACACGCCGTCGTTGACGTAACGAGCCATTTCCTGGGCGCGGATCAAAAGGCATTCGATCCGGTCGTCGTCGATTTCCGGGTAGTAACTTCGCGAACTGAATTTGAGCTTGTACCCCGCACGCCGAAACAGCTCGGCGGTCGCCTCTTGAAGACTGCCGGCGGGGATTCCCAATTTTAAGATAGGAGCCATTTTTGAATCGTCTACTTTCTCGTTGATTTCTGTCGCTTGGCGAGAGGAAGATCCCGGGAGCGATCTTGGTTATTTCTTTTTGTACACTTCGTCCGGGTCGAAAACCTTTTCGGCAATGATCTTGAGCCCTTCGGGGGTGACCTGACGGAAAAAGCAGCTTCGGTATCCCAAGTGGCAGGCGGCGTCGCCGATCTGCTTGACCTTCAGCAGGATCGTGTCGCTATCACAGTCGAGATAGATCCCTTTGATCTCTTGGACGTTGCCGCTTTCTTCCCCTTTGCGCCAAAGCTTGCTTCGGCTTCGGCTGAAGTAGACGGCTTGCCCGGTTTTGAGCGTTTCGTCGTACGATTCGGCGTTCATGTAGGCCATCATCAAGACGGTGCCGTCGTCGGCGTCTTGGGCAATCGCGGGTAAAAGGCCGTCGCCTTTTTCAAAATCAGGTCTGGAGTTGGACAAAGCGCACCTCGCTAAAGTGGAAAGTCGATGAATCGGTATTGATTTTTACTCAGAAATCGCCTTTCGAAGTTTCTCCGACAAGAGACCGCCTTCGAGAGGATTTCATTTTATGGTCCGAGAAGTAGGCAATTATAACGTATGAATCGGTCTTGGGAACGGTGGTCTCCACTCGAAGCCGCGCCGAGCGAAAATTTGGAGAGCCGATTTTCAGGCCAAGGAGAGGCCAAGATGGCCCCCATTTTTTGTGTGAATAACCGAAACAGGGGAAACCCGGATAGTTCTTCCTGGTCACCCCTGCTTGTCTAAGCCGAATTTTCCGTGTAATGGTTATTGGCGTTTGATGAGCGGGATGACCTCGCGTTCGGTATGACCGGTGTAAAGCTGTCGCGGTCGATGGATCCGCGAACCGCCGCTGAGGTGCATTTCTCGCCAATGAGCGATCCAGCCGGGCAAGCGGCCCAGCGCGAAGAGGACCGTGAACATGTTTTTCGGGATTCCCATGATGCGATAGATGATCCCCGAATAGAAGTCGACGTTCGGGTATAGCTTCCGCTCGACGAAGTACGAATCGTTCACGGCGACTTCTTCCAACGCTTGAGCCATTTCAAAAAGCGGATCGTTCGCGGCGTACTTCTCGACCAGCCGGTGGCAGACCTCTTTGATGATGGTTGCCCGCGGGTCATAATTCTTGTACACCCGGTGCCCGAAGCCCATCAGCCGGAACGGATCGTCCGGATTTTTGGCCTTGTCGATATATTTTTGAAGGTTTCGACCGTCGTGATAGATCTGTTCGAGCATCCGGATACAGGCCTCGTTGGCCCCGCCGTGTAACGCTCCCCAGAGGGCGCAGATGCCGGCGGAAATCGAGGAAAACAGGTTCACGTTACTTGAACCGACCATTCGGACGGCCGACGTGCTGCAGTTTTGGCCGTGATCGGCGTGAAGAATCAAAAGGACGTTCAACGCTTCGACAAAATCGACCTCCATCTGGTATTTTTCGCTTGGAACGGCGAACATCATATGGAGGAAGTTTTGACAGTAACTCAGATGATTCTGAGGATAAATAAACGGTTGGCCGATCGACTGCTTGTAACTGTAAGCGGCAATAGTCGGCATTTTGGCCATCATTCGATAAATGGCCAGGTCGGTTTGGTCGGGATCGGCCGGATCGCCCACCACCCCCTTGTCGTAGATCGCCAGCGTGCCGACGACCGAGCTGAGGATCGCCATCGGATACGCGTACGGGGGGAATCCGGCGAAAATACCTTTCATCCCCTCATGCAGCAACGTATGATGCCGGATGTTGTCGCGGAACTGCTCGAGCTGATCGGAGGTGGGTAACTCGCCATAGATCAACAGGTAGGCGGTTTCGGTAAAGTCGCATTGTCGGGCGATTTGCTCGATCGGATAGCCTCGATAGCGTAGAATGCCATTTTCACCGTCGACATAGGTGATGGTACTCATGGTCGAACCGGTGTTGGCATATCCGTCGTCGAGCGTGATGTGGCCTGTCGCTCCATACAGTTTGGAGATATCGACCGCTCGATTGCCTTCCGTCCCGATGCGGACGGGGAGATCATACTCGTTATCTCCAAGGATCAGTTTGGCCATTTCGCTATTCGATTCCACTAAACCCTCCAATAACCTATTTCGGTGTAACCCAAAGGGATGGCTCTGACAAGCCAACAACTTCCAATAACATAACAAGATGAACCGGTTAGGGCAATCGGTCCCCGAGCGAGGTTTTGCTCAACGGTCAAACGATCGTAACGGTTGATCGGGTTAACGTCGCTTCGTAAAATCGAAAAGCAAGGCAAAAAAACCTTTTACCCTAAGAACGAGGGGTGTTCTAGTTCTCCATGATTGAAGAAGCTTTGCGGACCCCCCACGCAGAGGCATTTCTTCCGTTTTAAAGAAGGAAGAGTCGTCCTAAACCTATATATAAAAGACTTTACACCGAATTATTAGATAATTCCTCTCAACGGAAGTGAGGAAGAGGTCGTTGCATAAACCCCTCTTTAGAGCCGTCTCTTTCAGTGTCGGTTATCGAAGGATGGGTTGCTCAAGCAATTGGACGTGCTTGGCCATGACGTGCTGGGCCCGCTGTTCGGGGACGTATCCTCGACTGCCGTTGATGCCGATGACCCGTTTTTCGTAATAGCGGAGATTTACCCCTGGAGAGGGGGTGACGTAGCAGAGGATTCCACCAGATTTATTTACCAGAGCGTAATGAGGGGAACCCTCTTTGGCGTTCGGGATACGCACGAGACGCCCGACGCCATCGAAACGGTCCAGTTCAGCGCTCGAGGTAGCCGGGGCTTTTGCGCCGACCTCTTGAACCGTCGAAGCGGTATCGAACCGGCGTGCTGCCGAAGGGGTGGTCCGGCTGGCGTTCGAGGGACGTTGGCCCCAAGCACGCGAGCCGAGTGTGGCCAGACGGTGATTTTCTCGGTCGGTCCGGGCAATCGCCGTTGCCAATGCCTCGTGACGCGTTTGAAGGTTGGAGAACTCGTCAATCTTGCGCAAGAAGAGTCTGACTTTGCCCCGATCGACCGCCGTTTCGGCCACGTTCAAAAGGGATTCGGCTTCGTTCGAAAAGGAATCAAACGACCATTTAGTCGTATCTTCAGCCACCATTAAGGAAAATTCGGCTTGCAATTGGTCCAATCGCGATTGGATCGCTTCGGAAGAAAGTGGCCGGGAACGGACCAGGGGGGCGGATTCGTCCGGAGGGGTGTCGACTAAAGTGACTAGTTTGGGATTACTTGCGGTTGGCCGGCGGTTTTCCGTCCCCACGGAAGGCCGGGTGTTGGCCGCTTTTTTTCCCAGGATCGGGCTTGAGCGATCTTCCACCTGTCTAATCCCCTCGGTTTGGTAAGGGGAATCAACCAATTTGCTCGAGATCCATCGGAACTCGCCCGACGGTGGCGCAATCCGGGCCCAACTTTTCGGGTCGTTTTTCCCTATGGGTAATAATTCGACTCGTTCCCCCTCATGGAGTCGGACTTGGATGACGTCTCGCGCATCGCTGAAACGACTTCCCACCCGGGCGGCTACACGGGGACGTGTGATTTCGGCCAGGTTTTTTCCAATTGGATTCAGGTACCGTCGCGAAATCCAGGTGAAACTTCCTTTCGGCGGGCGAATCGCCAGCCAGCCGCCCGGATCGTGGCGATAGACCTCGACTTGTTCCCCGTCTTGCAGCTTTTCTGTCGGATAGTACCGCTTTCCCGGACCGCTGCGGACGTAGACCTCTTTGGTGTCAATCGTCGCCGTGTAGGGGAACGTCGGCTCTTCGAGAGCGGATGCCTCCCTTCCAAACGAAAGGAACAAAACAACGGTCAAAATGGTGAGTGTATAGCGGCACATAATGGAACGGCTCCTTTAGGGAAACCGAGATTCGACGGTCCTTGAAAAAAAACACTTTGAAAAATACACCGCAATCTTGTAGCGAATCCCACCTCCCAAATCAACCCCTTTTTCTTGGTGCTTCCGCACCGAGGGCGAAACCCGCTCCCGTTGGTCGCTGGTAGGCGGTTGTGCAGGTGGCGGCTAGGAGCCGCGGCCGGACTGGTGCTTCCGCACCGACTCAAGAAACCCGCTCCCGGCGGGCAGGGCCCGCGGCCGGACTGGCGTTTCCACGCCGACGTGTAAACCCGCTCCCGTTGGTCGCTAGTAGGCGGTTGTGCAGGTGGCGGCTAGGAGCCGCGGCCGGACTGGTGCTTCCGCACCGACGTGTGAAACCCGTTCCCGTTGGTCACTGGTATACGGTTGCGCAGGTGGTTCGTGGTGGCTTGGAAAAAGATGGAGGGCGGCTAGGAGCCGGGGCCGGACTGGTGTGTGAATTAGAAGGAAGGGGGCCCGTGTGAATGGATGCGGGAGTTTTTAAGAGGGCAGGGGGGAATGGGCGGTTTGTTTTTTGGCGTCAATGGTAGTCGAAGCCGCCGTTGACCTCGATCTCTTGTCCGTTGAGAAAACCGGCGGCGTCGCTTACCAGAAAGCGGACGGTTCGGGCTATTTCTTCTGGAGTGCCCCAGCGATTTTGGAGCGAATCGGCGACGGCCCGTTGCTGCCACGCTTTGGGTGCCGTTTGGCCCCAGGCCGTTTTGATCCAGCCGGGTGCGACGCAATTGACCCGGACCTCTGGGGCCACGGTTTGGGTCAACGATCGGGAGAACGCGGCGACGGCCCCCTTGGAGATCGAAAACAGCTGACCGCCATCTCCGGCCAGGCCCCGTTTGACTCCGTCCCAGGTGATCTGGACGATCGAGCCGGAACCGGCCGCCTGCATCTTTGTTCCGATGCGGCGTGAGACGCGGATGGTTGCCATGACGTCGACCTCCATGACCCAGCGGAGTCGGTCGTCGAACGGGGCGTCGGCTCGTCCGCCGGTAAGGATGTCGGCGCCCGCGTTATTGACCCAGGCGTCGACCCCTTCGCGCCAGTCCCATGCCCGATCGACGAATCGGTCGGCTTCGTCCGGAGCGGCCAGGTCGGCCAGGAGGAAATCGGCGGTTCCACCCGCTTTTTGGATCGTTTCGACTGTTTCGGCAGCCCCTTTTTCGTTTTTCCGGGCATGAACCAAGACGGCGGCCCCGCCCCGAGCCAGCTCCAACGCCACGGCTTGCCCGATCCCGCTGGACGAACCGGTCACGACGGCCGTTTTTCCTTCGAGCGAGGCGAACGTGGTTTTGCCCTTGGAATGGGGAGAAGCGTTTGGTTCGGTCGATTCGTTCACGTGACGTTTTTCCCTATGAATTTCGGCTCAAACGGGCTTTGGCTTAGAGCCTATCCCAAAACCTCAATTCAGACTGCAAGCGGTCTTTTTGCTCGTCGGAACTTCGTCGCAAAATCTCGACATATCGGCTAATATGCCTGCGATTTTGCTCCTTGCCGACGAGACAAAAATCCTCGCTTTCGTTAATAAAGCAGGTTTTGGGATAGGCTCTTAGTGGCCGACGCTGACTCCCCAAGAAACGCCCGGTCGGCAGGGGCGACACCGACGTCGCGGCCAGTAAGGATCGTAGTAGTAAGGGCTGTAATAATGTTCTTCGACGACCACCGGGGCCGGTTGGGCGATGACCGTCGTCGGCCTTGGAGTCGCGACCCGCGCGGTCTGCATCGCTTGGACCACGTCGGTGTCGATTCCCTGTTGTTTCAAGGCGATCAAATCCTGCGATGTCAGCGGGGCGGTCACCCCGTTGGCCTGAATCTGATTGACGATTAGTGACTTGTCAATCTGGTTTTGGCTCATCGTGATGACGTCTTGCATCGACACGGCGCTGGGCGGAGGCGTCTGGGCCAACTGTTGTTGGAGGGCCCGGTTTTCGGACTCGATGTCGTCCATTTCCGAACCGATCGTCGATCCGGCCAGGGCGCCGAGTCCGGCTCCAATCGCCGTTCCCACGCCGGCGTTGCCGGTGGCGCTGCCAATGATCGCGCCGGTTCCGGCCCCGAGAAGACCGCCGCCGACTGCGCCCCGTTCGGTGTGATTGGATGTCGCGCATCCGAGCGTGCAGGCCATCAATACGACGAGCGGCCAGGCGATTCGATGAAAACCAATCCTTTGGTAAACCATCATTTGGGGATTCCTCTTCAGCTGATCCAAGTGAAGACACGGGCAACGGTGGTGTGGAAACGGCCGATGGCATCAAGGCAATCAGCCCATCACGGTCGGCCCGTCACAATACTTCCACACGATCGGATTATCGGCAGGAGCGGATTGCGAGTCAAGAAAGGATGGGAAGGCTGGGTAAGGTGAGGCCCGGTCATTCCCTTTTTTTAGATCCTGCAAAAGCCAGGGAGGCATTTCATTTCAATGCTCCGACCAGGGGACGCGGGCTGCGATGACTACCGCCCGATTGGCGGGGGCCCAGGATCGCTTCGGCGTATTCGGCGACTTGTCGGTCGTTTTCGAAGTAATGCTCGTAGACCCAGTCGTCCTCGTATTCGCAGTTGTCGGTGTGATAGTCGCGGCAGATTTGCGGACGGGTTTCGTACGCGCCGCACAGATTGTCGTCGCGGAGCGCTTTGCACCGGCTATGGACCAGCAGATACCATTCGTTGTCTTCGATGAAGACGGTCGCCCCTTGGTGCAGTAGATACCAGCGGATATATTCGAAATCTTCCCAGTCGGTCGGTGCTTCCAACGGGAGGGCGAAATAACGGCAGCATTTGGCCCCGCAGTGGTTACAGAGGTTCTCGTCGGCCGCAATTTCGCTCCGGCGAGGTTTGTTTCGTTTGAGGGGCTGACGATTTTTCTTGCTGACCATGATGCGTTTTTTGTCGATCTTTTTTTGGGGAAACCGAGGCAAAAAGAAGTGCAGGGACCAACGCTTACCTGTAAAAAACGACGCCCCGCCTTCTCTGCGGATTTTTACTATATCATAACCGTTCCAAAAGGCTAGAGGACATTTCAAAACCTCAATTTGGACTACAAGCGATCTTTTTGCCAGCTGAGCTTCGTCACAAAATCTCGCCATATCTACGGATATGCCTGCGATTTGGTTCCTTGTCAGCAGGACAAAAATCTTCGCTTTCGTCTTCAAAGCAGGTTTTGAAACGCTCTCTAGGGGATGGGGGTAAGAACCGAACAGGGCAGGGGGGGGTGGGAGAAGTTATTTTTTTGTTTGGCGGGAAAGAATTGCCCTTGGCCGTAAGGATCGTATATAGTATGAGTTAGACGAGTGGAGGGGCGATTTGACGATATCGCGATTCTTCTGCCCCTTGTCACTTTGTTCCTTGTCGAGAAAGTCTTTTCATGAAACCGACCGTTCGAGCTTTTATCGCCGTCGAGGCGACGAAGACGATCCGCGCCAATTGCGAAAAGTTAATGCGGCAGCTCCAAAGAACGACTGCGGATGTCAAATGGGTCGAGCCGGAGAATCTCCATTTGACGTTGAAGTTTTTGGGCGACGTTCATCTGAACGAAACCCCTCGAATTTGCGAGGTGGTTCGTCAAGCGGTTGAGCCGCTCGCGCCGTTTTCGATAGAGATGGTCGGAGCCGGCGCGTTTCCCAGCGCCCACCGGCCGCGAACCGTCTGGCTCGGGGCGGGCGAGGGGGCCGATAAGATGGAATCCCTCTTTGACGTTCTCGAAGACCGGCTGGCCAAACAGTTCCACTTTCGAAAAGATGCCCGACGTTTTCATCCGCATCTGACCCTCGGTCGGGTGCGAGGAGGCGGGTCGGGTATGGCCGATTTGACCGAGCGAATTGAAGCGGCGTCGAAATTCGAGGCCGGAAGTATGGTGGTTCGCGAGTTGGTGGTTTTTTCAAGTATTCTCGAACGGTCGGGACCGATTTACGAACCGCTCGGGCGCGCCCGGTTGGCCGGTGGGTAATATTGGGTCTCCCCAAGGAAAGGGGGGAATCGGTCGTTTGTGAAAAATCTGAAAAACCGTACTTCGTTTGTGGGGGAAATTGGTTACAATCAAGGCAGCGTGAACAGGAAGTGAAATTTGCTCGATCGGAAGTGTTTGATCGAGCAAAAGAAGAAGCGTCAGGACGGAAGAGAAAAGAATGATAGCGAGTTTCATTTAAGGGTAGCGGGTTCCCTGCAGCTTGGGAGAGAGGAGTCGAAAGTTCCAGCGGCCATCCAGCGATTGGCTTATGGTAACCGTGGAAACTTTCCCCCGCTCGGGTGTGACGTGAACGCTTAACTGAAAAATGCTCTAGAGAAGGAGGCTTGATTTTTAAGAGTCGGTTTCGAGGCAAATGCCGTATCCTTTTGAGGAACAAAAAAGGGTCGGTCTATGGATAAAAAGAAAAACTATCCGCCCGAACCGGTTCGCCGAAGGTGTCGGCCCTTCAGAGAGGAGGCCCCGATAAAAACCGGACTGTTTGCTTGGTCGGCATCTTTGAGAAAAATTCACCCTGGTCGGAGGAAGGTTTGTCCTTTTTTCGCAAAAAGGGGGTGGCAATTTTGGCCATTGGTTTTTTGATGGGAGGGCTTCCATGAGTTGGGATCAAAATGACGTGGTTTTGTGGGGTCGGCAACGGCGACACGTTCTTAGACAGGCAGAACCAAGCAAAGAAAAGACGATCCGCCGCGGGTGGGTCGCTCTCGTGTTGGGGCCGATTGTCGCGTTGGCGACTTTCTGCGGTCCGATGTTGGCGGATTCTCCCGCTATTGTAGGACCAAATGTTGGTGTCGAGGTCGATGACATGAAAGTCGACATCGTGCCGTGGTCGGGAGATGGAGCCGAAGCTTTTTCGGCGATCGCCGCGCCGACCTTTCCCTGTTACTTTAGTCTAGGGGTCGCGGTGGCCGGAGAAGAGCTTCCGATGCCTCGACGGGGTGTTTGTGCCCATCGAGGTGCCAACTCGACGCATCCGGAAAACACCATTCCCGCGTTTCTCGAAGCGATCCGGCTCGGCGCGCACCAGATTGAGTTTGATGTTTATCGGACGCGCGATGGTAAGCTGGCCGTCATTCATGACTCGACGGTCGATCGAACGACCGATGGGACCGGTCGGGTGGTGGATTTGACATTGGCCGAAATCAAACGGCTCGATGCCGGTTCCTGGAAAGCCGCCCGATTTGCCGGAACCCGGATCCCGACATTCCGCGAGGCGTTGTCGGTCATGCCGCGGAATATCTGGCTGAATTTGCATCTGAAAGGTGGTGGCGACGTTGGCGAAGCGGTCGCTCGAGAGGTGGTTCGACAGAATCGGACGCATCAGGCCTTTTTGGCTTGCGATTATGACGCGGCCGACGCGGCGCGGAAGGTTTGCCCCAAGATTTTCATCTGCAATATGCATCGACAAGGAAAATCGATCGCCTATGCGGAAGACACGATCGGGCGGAAGGATCGGTTTATCCAGCTTTGCGGAGGCTTTCCCGAGCCGGAGGTGATCGGAAAACTGAAGCGGGCCAGGGTTCGGGTCAACTATTTTGGGACCAATGACCCGGTGGAGCTGAAAAAGCTTTTTGAGGCGGGGGTCGAGTTTCCGCTGGTCGATCAACTGCCCGAGATGATGGAGGCGGCCAAGTCGATCGGGATCACGCCGTTGGGGCCGATTTACTGAGAATCACGCTTGGCGAGGGGCGGGAGGCCCCCCCCTTGATGACGCACTTCTCGAAATGGGAAATATAGGCGTTTTAGTTAATTTGCAGTGACAGTGAGGGTGATAATAGCGGATTGCCCTCACTTGCCTTTTGTGGGGAGGCTACTTCTTTCGAGGGGTTTTTCTGAGATTTCTTGCCTGTGGGGAGCTTGTATAACCCCCCTTGCGGGTTCGAGAAGATCGGTTCATAATAGTAAGCTTGATTTTCCGTAGTGCGCCCCCGGTTCGTGCCGAAGCTATCCTAGCGTTTCCGAAGAAAAAGGAAAAGCAAAGGGAGGCGACCATTATGGGTTTACGTAATCGATAAGATAGTGCGTTTTTACCATTTCTCCTCGAATATGGTGGTTCGCCAAATGGGAATAAGATAAGGAGCTGAGTGAATGCGACGTCCGTTTATCGCTGGAAACTGGAAGATGAATCTTGATCGGGCTTCGTCCGTCGAGCTGGCCGCCGGAGTGGCCAAATCGGTTGAAGGGATCGAAGGGGTCGACGTGGCCGTTTGTCCGCCGTCGTGCTATCTCGATGCCGTCGCCGGAGCGCTCGAAGGGTCGCAGGTGAAGTTGGGTGCCCAAAACGTCTACTTCGAAGACAACGGCGCCTACACCGGCGAACTCAGTACCGCGATGTTGTTGGACGTCAAATGTACCTATGTGGTCCTCGGTCACAGCGAACGACGACACATCATGGGCGAGACCGACGAAGACGTCAATCGTAAGGTGAAAGCGGCCTTGGCCGCCGGTTTGTTGCCGATCGTTTGTGTCGGTGAAACGCTTCCCGAACGTGAAGCGGGTCAGACGCTCGAGGTGATTCGGACGCAGTTCAATGGGTCGTTGGCCGGGCTTTCGGAAGCCGAGATGCAAAAAGTGGTTATCGCCTACGAACCGGTTTGGGCGATTGGGACCGGTATGACGGCCACGCCCGAGCAGGCCGAAGAGGTTCACGCCGACCTGCGTCAGCTTCTGGTACAAGTCTTCGGCGCTGAAACGGCCGACGTGGTTCGGATTCAGTACGGCGGAAGCGTCAAGCCGGACAACGCGAAAGAATTGCTTTCGCAGCCGAACATCGACGGCGCGCTGGTCGGTGGAGCGAGCCTGAAGGCCGAGCCCTTCTTGGGAATCATCCAGGGCGCGCAGTAAGAGAGAATTTGGACGGGCGGGCAATTTGGACGGGCGGGCAATTTGGACGGGCGGGCAATTTGAACAGGCGGGCAAGGGGAGTGCGAACCACGGAAACGGTTTTTCCCTTGTCCGAGCCCGATTGCGGTTATAGGCGAAGAGGCGGTTATCATCAACGTCACAAGATAGAGATAAGGATCTCTTTTCGAAAGAGGTCTGTTTTCGCTCCGAATAGGGAGAGAGAGCCAAGTTATGAATACCCTATTTATGTTGTTACTGCTTTTTTCTTCCCTCATTATGGTCCTGCTGATTTTAGTTCAGCGGGGTAAGGGGGGAGGACTGTCTGGCGCGTTTGGCGGCGCGGGAGGTCAGAGCGCGTTTGGAACCAAGGCGGGCGATTTATTTACGAAAGTAACCATCGTGGTGGCTTTCGTCTGGATCCTCCTTTGCGTTTTGGCGGTTGGCTTTTTGAAAACGAGTAGTCGTTTTGATGGGGCGGGAGCGCTTCCGGCGCCGGCCGCTCAGAAGACGGCTGAGCAGGCCGATTCCGCAACGACCCCGGTTGAAAAACCGGCCGCCAAGCCTGAGTCGCCTGCCAAGAAGGCCGAGACATCGAAATAAACGCCTTTTCCGAGGAAGAGGATTTTTTGAAAAGGCAGTTCCGCTGGTTCTTTGTCCAAGCGGATCGGTTGATTCATGAAAAGGAGACGGTACGTTGTTATTGAGTATGACCGGGTTTGGCGAAGCGCTTGTGGAGCGTGATGGCCTTACCGTTCGCGTCGAGCTGCGTAGCGTCAACAACCGCTTCTTCAAGATGTCGATTCGCTCGAGCGAAGGGTACGGGATGCTCGAGCCGAAGATCGAAAAGCGGCTTCGGGAAAAGCTCAAGCGGGGGTCGTTGTTCGTGCAGCTTCGCGTGACGCGGACCCGTGTCGCCGAAGATTTTCAGCTGAATCTCGAAGCGCTCGACGGATTTCGGCAAAGCCTCTTAAGCTGGGCCGGGAAGAGTGGCGTTGCGCTGGATGACGACCGTTTCCCATGGGACGGCCTTTTGCGTCTGCCGGGTGTGGTTGACGACACGGCCCGTTTTGAGGTCGACGTCGACGCCGAATGGCCGGTCGTGAAGGAGTCGGTTTCGGAGGCGTTGGAAAACCTTCAACGGATGCGGATTCAGGAAGGCCAAGCGATGGCCGACGACCTGCTGGTGAATATCAAGCTTGCCCAGAAACATCTTGAAAAGATCGAGACTCTCGCTCCGGTGATCGTCGAGACTTATCAGACGCGTCTGTTGGAGCGAGTCCGAAAAAATATCGACGATGTCAATGTGGTTCTCGAACCGCAAGATATCATCCGGGAAGTGGGTCTGTTTGCCGATCGGTGCGATATTTCCGAAGAGATTGTCCGGCTACGGAACCACTTGGAGCAATTTGAAAAGCAGGTCGATTGCGAAACGAGTGAGGGGAAGAAACTCGATTTCCTCACGCAGGAGATGTTCCGCGAAACGAACACGATCGGTTCGAAGGCGAACGATTTCGAGATTGCCCAAGAGGTGATCGAGATCAAGGCGGCGATCGAGCGAATCCGCGAGATGGTCCAGAACGTCGAGTAAACTTGAAGGTGACAACGGTTGTCTCAAATCACGGTTGGGGCCAATAAAATAAAACAACGGATGGTCCAGGCGGAAATTTGATTGAGAAAAAAGGCTTTTTCAATCGCTCGGGATAAAACGAGGACGGTATGACGGGCGAGGCGAAACGAGGAAAAATCGTGGTGATCTCCGGCCCGTCGGGCGCTGGAAAAGGGACGGTCATTCGAGAATTGCTCAGGCAGTCGCCGGTACGCTTGGTCGAGAGTGTCTCGGCGACGACGCGGCAACCGCGTCCCGGAGAAGTCGATGGAGTGGATTACCACTTTCTCTCGCCCGAAACGTTTGCCCGCCGACGGAAGAACGACGAGTTTCTCGAATGTTTCCAGGTCTTTGGAACGGACTGCTGGTACGGAACCTTAAAAAGCGAGGTCGAGCCACGATTGGAGCGAGGGGAGTGGGTCCTCTTGGAGATCGACGTCCAGGGGGCCAAGCAGGTCGTTCGACATGATCGTGAAGCGGTGACCATTTTCCTCGATCCCGGGTCGCTCGACGAGTTGGAACGACGGCTTCGAGGACGACAAACCGAGACCGAAGCGGCGATCCGAGTTCGGCTTGAGCAGGCCCGTGGCGAGATGGCCGAGGCCGACGGATACCGATATCGGGTGGTCAACGATACGGTGACACGAGCCGCCGGTGAGATCCGAGAACTTCTTCGGTCGCTTTCTCAATCCGAGTCCTAGTGGGTCGAGTCCAAGGGTGCCGAGTCCTAGTGGGTGGGCGGTTTGACGACAGGCGAAGCCAGGATAGGGGCGAATGACTGGCGATACGCTAGAATGGGGGGTTGTCGTCGCCTTGAGAAAGGAAAGAATAGTTAACCGAAAGATGGTTTTTTGTCGGGCTTTTTGGCCTTAATTGCGAAAAAAATTGCGAAAAACTCAAATCGCTGAGAAAAAATAGTGCCAAGGGGCGAACCATCAGGGCCGTCCCGGGAACCTTATACTGAGGAGAGAAACAGAAATGCTCGATGAACTTCGCGAAGAAGAGATCATCAATAAGGTTGGCGGTCGCTTTCGATTGTCGACGTTGATGCAAAAGCGGCTCGTCGCGCTTAACGGCGGGAGCCGACCGCTGGTCGAGGCCAAACCGGGAGAGGATAAACTCCAGGTCGTCATTCGAGAGATTATGGAGGACAAAATCTATCTCGATAGCGAAGCGAACCTGCAGATGGCCGACGAATTTGGTCCCACACCGCCGGCGGAGTTTGATTTTAATAAACTATGAACGGTCGTGAACTGTTGATCGGGGTGACTGGCGGGATTGCCGCTTACAAGACGGCCGGGCTGGTTAGTAAGCTGGTCCAGGCCGGGGCGGGTGTGTCGGTTGTCATGACCGCTTCGGCGACCGAGCTGGTGCGGCCGAAGACGTTCGAAGCGTTGACCGGTCGTCCGGTCGGATTGGCGCTTTTTGAACAAAGTCCTCATCCGCACATTGAGTTGGCTTCGCAGGCCGATTTGGTCTGTGTGGCTCCGGCGACGGCCAATATTCTGGCCAAGGCGGCTTGCGGGCTGGCCGACGATCTGTTGAGCACCGTTTTGCTTTCGTTCGATGGGCCGGTCATCATGGCTCCGGCGATGAACTATCGGATGTGGAACCATCCGGCGGTGCAACGAAACGTTCGACAACTGACCGAGGACGGTCGGGTTTTGCTCGAGCCGGAAGAGGGACACCTCAGCTGCGGCGAGTCGGGCAAGGGGCGGATGGTTTCGGCGGACACGATTTTCGAGGCGATTGCCCGGGCGCTTGCTTGAAAGGGGCCTAGGAGCCTGTTGGAAAACTGGCTGCTAGGGGAAACAGGATGTTTCCCACATAATCGGCGATTTGAAAAATCGCTGATTATGCGAGGCTTGCGGCCACTTGTTGTCGCAATTGCCGAGATTGAAAAAGACCCGGATGGACTTTTTCAACGGACAGCTAGATGCTTCCTTGAAAGAGGTTAGGCGAACGGAGAACCCTCCTGACGCGAGAGTGCGCCGGCTCGTATTGATTCATTGAATGAAAATTCTCGTTTATGGCACGTATTCTAATCACCTCCGGACCGACGCGACAGTACCTGGACCCCGTTCGCTACTTGACGAACGCGTCCAGTGGTCGGATGGGTTGCGCGCTGGCCGAGGCGATTTTGGCGGCGGGACACCAGCCGGTCGTGGTTTCCGGTCCGGTCGAGATCGACTACCCGGCCCAGGCGGAAGTCGTGTCGGTTGTGACGACCGAGGAGATGCTTGACGCGTCGAGGGAACTTTTTGCGGAGTGTGACGGGATGATTGGCGTGGCCGCGCCGTGCGACTATCGACCGGTCGAGTTTGCCGAACACAAGATCGCCAAAAACGGTCAGACTTGGCATTTGCCGCTGGTCGAAACGCCCGACGTGTTGGCCGCTTTGGGCGCGGACAAAAAGCCGTCGCAGTGGTTGGTTGCTTTCGCACTGGAAACGCAAAACGGCCACGAGCGGGCGATGGGAAAACTTCGTCGAAAAAACGCCAATTGGATCGTGCTCAACGGTCCGGAAGCGATCTGTGAACAGCGGACCTGTTTAGAGGTGCTCGACGGCGAGGGGGCCGTTTTGGCTCGGTTGGAAGGGACTAAACGCGAGACGGCCCGGGCGCTGTTTGAGTTGATCGAGACGAGGCTGTTGCAAGCGAACGGGTCCGACGTCGATCGCGTGGAGGTTTGATTTTTTCGAGGTGAGGAAACGCCGCGTCAAGAGAAACGGCAATGACGTTTTTTCGTGTTTGCCGTGACTTGGAAGTGAAGACGTCGATGTTTTTAAAATGGACGTTGAAGAAATAGTAAAAAAGATTCTAACAAGGCGGACCTTTTGGCCCTCCTTTTTTTGTGAGTTGTGGTCTTGAAGGCCGCAAGCGAAATAGACGACAGCAGGACGAAAATCCCATGGAAGCAACCAAAGTCGCGTTAATCGGATTCGGAACGATCGGATCGGGGGTCGCTCGGATCCTTCTGGAGAAAAAAGAACAGTTGGCTCGTCACGCCGGTCGCCCGGTGGAATTGGTCCGGGTGGTCGACAAGGATTTGACGCGTCAGCGGAACGTGACGTTGCCCGAGGGGATGCTGACCGACGATCTACGGGCGGTGATCGACGATCCTGAAATCGAAGCGGTGGTCCAGCTGATCGGCGGCACGGGAATTTCTCGCGAGGTGATGCACCAACTGCTGGACGCCGGGAAGTCGGTCGTGACGGCCAACAAGGCCTTATTGGCCGAGTACGGTCCCGAGCTGTTCGCCAAAGCCCGCAAGCAAAACCGGTCGATCGCCTTTGAAGCGGCCGTGGCGGGTGGGATTCCGATTATCGCGTCGATCGGCCAGTCGTTGACGGCCAACCGGATCGAATCAATCCACGGGATCTTGAACGGGACGAGCAACTTTATCTTGACCCGAATGGAAGAGACCGGTTTGGACTACTCGGCGTCGGTGGCCGAGGCCCAACGGTTGGGGTACGCTGAAGCCGATCCGACGATGGATGTCGACGGGACCGACGCGGCTCAAAAACTTTCTATCTTGGCCCAACTGGCCTTCGGCGCGAAAGTTGATTGGCGTGAGATTCCGCGGATCGGGATCGACACGGTCGAGGTGGCCGATCTGAAATTTGCCAACGAATTGGGCTACACTATCAAGCTGTTGGCCGTCGCCCAGCGGGTCCCCGAGGGGCTCGAGTTGCACGTCACCCCGACGTTGGTTCGCCAAGGAACGACAATGGCCGGTGTCAGTGGCGCGTTCAACGCGGTTCAGGTGGTTGGCGACGCGCTCGGTCCGGCGTTTTTCCATGGGCTAGGCGCGGGACAGGACCCGACCGCGTCGGCGGTGGTGGCCGATCTGGTCGACACGGTATGCGGTCGCGCGAAATTGACTTTCGATCGTTTGGACCTCTGGTCGGATACCCGGGAAGCACCGATTTCACCGCGCGAACCGGACGAGATTCCGGGCCGTTACTATCTGCGGTTCCATGTCGAAGACCGCACCGGCGTGATGGCCGAGATTGCCGGGGTGTTTGGCAACCACAAGATTTCGATCGCGTCGCTGATTCAACACGAGAGCGGTTCGGAGACCAATGGCGGTGTGGTTCAGCTGGTTATGATGACCCACAAGACGACCGAAGGGACCATTCGACGCGCGCTGGTCGAGTTGGAAAAACTTTCGTACGTCCGATCGACACCGGTTCGGTTGCGGGTCGAAAATTAAGGAAATTCGAGCCACGAGGGAAAAGGTTTTTTGTCGTGGTGTATGAGTAAGGATAGACTATGAAATATGCCATCATCATCCCGGACGGTTGTGCCGACGAAGCGCAAGAGGCGCTTGACGGAAAGACCCCTTTGCAGGCGGCTCGAACTCCGGCGATGGACGCGATCGTGCAAGCCGGACGGGTCGGACTGGCTCGGCATGTGCCTGAGAATTTGCCGCCGGGTTCCGACGTGGCCAACTTGAGCCTGTTGGGCTACGATCCGTTGGAATATTACACCGGTCGGGCTCCGTTGGAAGCGGCTGCCGGCGGGATCGAGCTGGGCGAAGACGATTGGGCCGTGCGGTGCAATCTGGTCACGATCGAAGATCAGATGATGAAAAGTTTCACTGCCGGGCATGTTTCGTCCGACGAGGCGAAGGAACTCTTGGCGTCGTTGGCCGAGGCGTCGGACCGCGTCCGGTTCGAATACCATCCGGGGGTCGGCTATCGGAATTTATTGATCTGTCGGGCCGCCGAGGGAGCCGTTCCTTTTACGGCCGAAACGCGGACCACACCGCCGCACGATCTGACCGACCAATCGATCCTGGACGACTATCCACGCGGGCCGGGAAGCGACCTTTTGGTCGAGCTGATGGGGCAAAGCGAGACGGTTTTCGCCGACCATCCGGTCAACTTGAAGCGTCGTAAAGAAGGAAAACTTCCGGTGACGACCGCCTGGCTTTGGGGCCAAGGGAAAATGCCGCAACTGGACCCGTTCGCCGAGCGTTTCGGTTGCAGCGGGGCGATGATCACCGCGGTCGATCTGTTGCGCGGCTTGGCCAAGTTGCTGGGGTGGCGGATGGTCGAGGTCGACGGGGCGACCGGCTATACCGATACTGATTACGCCGCCAAAGGTCAAAAGGCGGTTGAGACGCTCAGCGAGTTCGACCTGGTTTGCGTTCATGTCGAAGCGCCGGACGAGGCGTCGCATGAGGGGGATCTCGAAGCGAAGATTAAGGCGATCGAGGAGATCGATCATCATGTCGTCTCGCCGATCTATCGGGCCCTTCAGGGGTTGGGCGAGTACCGAATTCTCGTGACGCCCGATCACCCCACGCCGATCGCGACCAAGACCCATTCGCGGGGACCGGTCCCTCTGGCCGTTGCCGGGACGGGGGTCGAGCCGGACAAGATGAAAGCGTTCGACGAGCTGAACGCCGCGGACGCCCAGTGGTCGTTTGAGCCCGGTTGGAAGATGATGGAGTGGTTTCTCGGCAAGTAGGCAACCCCCCCGTTTCCCTTGGTGGATACCAGTAAGACACGTCTCGAGTTTGCCATGGTCACTGCCGGCGAGAAGTGATGTGACGAAAAATAGGCTTTTGTTTCAGAAAAAAGCGAACCCGAACAGGGGGATTGGTCTCCATTGTTGGGGAATCGCCGCACGCTCGGGGCGATTTTTTTTGAGGGAAACGCCTGCTATTGCGGCCAATCCGGGGTGATCACCTTGGGGCGCTCACGGGGTCGCGTACAAGGCTTTTTGAAAAGAACTCGAGGAAAAATCGAAAGCGAAAACGATGGGAATTATTGTCCAAAAATTTGGCGGAACGAGTGTCGCGGACAGCGATAAGATTTTAGCGGCCGCGCGGAAGGCGATCCGGGCGCATCAAGAGGGGAATCAGGTTGTCACGGTCGTCAGTGCGATGGGCAAAAATACCGATAGGCTCGTCGAACTGGCCGGTCAGATCCACGAAAATCCGCCCGCGCGAGAGATGGACATGTTGCTCTCGACCGGCGAACAGGTGACCGTCGCGCTGATGGCGATGGCGATCAACTCGCTCGGCTACGAGGCGATCAGCATGACCGGTGCCCAGTTGGGGATCATGACCGACAGCTCCCACACGAAGGCGCGAATCCAATCGATTTCGACCGAACGAATCCATGAGGCGCTCGATAGCGGCAAGATCGTCATTGCGGCCGGATTCCAAGGGGTCGACGAGTTTTTCAATATCACGACGCTCGGCCGGGGTGGAAGCGACACGACGGCCGTGGCACTGGCCGCCGCGCTGGGCGCCGATATCTGTGAGATCCACACCGACGTGGACGGTATCTACTCGACCGACCCGCGGGTTTTGCCCGAGGCGCGACGCGTCAGTCGGATCAGCTATGACGAAATGCTCGAACTGGCCAGCGCCGGTGCCGGTGTGATGCACAACCGGTCGATTGAATTCGCCAAGCGGTTTTCGGTTCCGGTCCACGTTCGCAGCAGTTTCAGCGACACCCCCGGCACGATGATCACCGCCGAAGCAGAATCGCCCGATCAGCCGGTTTGCGGCGCGGCGGTTTCGAAGAATCAGGCCCGAATCAGTATGATTGGTCTTCCCGATAAGCCCGGTGCAGCGATCGGGCTGTTTTCGAAGATCGCGGACAAGCATATCGCGATGGATATGATCGTCCAGAACATTGGCGAAGAGGGCTTGGCCGATATCTCGTTCACTGTTTTTCGTGACGATCTGCCCAGGGCGCTCAAGGCAGTCGAGAAGGCGATGGAAGAGATAGGTGCCAAGTCATTCAATTACGATGACGAGGTTTCGGTCGTTTCGGTCGTCGGGTTGGGGATGATTTCTCAGACCGGCGTGGCCGATCGGATGTTCCGAGCGTTGGGGCAAGCGGGTATCAACGTCGAAATGATTACGACCAGCCCGATCAAAATCAGCGTTCTCGTTTCGCGAGATTCGGCTTCCGATGCCTTGAAGGTGGTCCATAAGACGTTCCAGCTTGAAGAAGAGCCGGCCAACATTGTTCGGATGGCTCCGGCCGAAGCGAAGGCTGCCAAGGGGAATGCCGATGAGATCGCCCGTTTGCAGAGCATGGAAGAGTTGATGATCGAATCGATCCGTTTGGACGAGTCGCATGCCCGCGTAACGATCCCCGGTTTGCCCGACACGCCCGGGTTGTCGGCCCAGGTGTTCGATGAGATTACGGCCGGAGGGATTTTGGTCGATATGATCGTTCAAAGTTTTTCGGGCAAAGGGACGGCGACCTTGAGCTTCACGGTCCCGCAAACGGACCTTGACGGGACGATGCAAATCGCCGAGGCGATGGCTCAAAAACACGGTTGGGGGTCGCCGACCAACGATCCGCAAGTGGCCCAACTCTCGGTCAGCGGGATCGGCATGCGGAGCCATACCGAAGTGGCTCGACGGATGTTCCAAAGCCTGACGGCCGAAGGGATCAATGTCGAAATGATCAGCACCAGCGAGATGTGCGTCTCGACCGCCGTCGAGGGGGCACAAGGCAAACGGGCCTATGGGGTCTTGCAAAAGGCGTTTTCCGACGCCATGGTCTAGTTGATCGAATTTGGCGGACTGCTAATTAGGCGGCAGGACAAGAATCGCTGATACGAAAATTTCCCAAGGGAGCGCCGGTTGTACCGACGTTCCCTTTTTAGGTAAAATGGAAGCCACGTTTCTAATGTGAAATTTTCCCCTCCCCTCCATGCCTGCCTCTAAAGGAAAACCGACCATGAATCGCGTGCCTTGGTTTTTTTACCAATTCTTGTTTAAAATGGTGTGTTGCCGCCTGTCTACCCTTCGGGAAAACAGGCTGTTTTTAAGCGGGCGGACGCGTGATCTCAGGTTGGGATGCGTGTTTCTTAGTGTTTTAGCTGTCTTGTTTTGCCCGATTTGTCAAGCGGACGAGGGCCTTTTGGATGCGTTTGACTATTCGGATACGGCGGCGGTTCGGGCGGTCTGGAGTACGGAAAAATCGGCCGGGCCGCCCTGTTCGGTCGAGTCTCTGTTAACGGTTACGCCGGGCGACGAAAAAAAGACCGTGCGAGTCGAGCTGCCGTTTGGGGATCGGCCCAAGTGGAAACGGGTCTATCTGGATCGTCAGGGGGATTTCGATCTGTTGGCGCCCAGCCGTTTTTCCTTGGAGATCGAAAAGGAAGGGTCCCCGAACGCGTTTGATGTCGTGACGCTCCATTTTCATAGCGAAGACGGCTGGTTTTGGGCGCGTGGGAAACGGGTCTCGCCGAAGTCCAACCAATATATTTTTGAAAAGTCGAGGGTGAAAACGAACGAGCGTCCTGCCGGTTGGAGCAAAATCGACAAGATCCGTTTGTCCTTTTGGCAAGGGGACAACCAAAACGGGGCGGTTCGAATCAAGCAGCTTCAAGCGATCACCGAAAAAATCGTGGTCGTTCTGACCGATTCGGATCGACCCGAGGCAAAAGAGAATCGTCGCTATGCCAAGACGCTGATCAAGGAATTGGACACGCTGGGGCTCCATGCCGATCAGTTGCGCGAATCGGAACTGTCGGACGATTTGTTGCGGGGGAGGAAATTGGTCATCCTGCCGTGCAACGCGTCGTTGCCTTCCGAGACGGAGCAAGCGATAGTTCGATTTGTGAAACAGGGCGGCAAGATACTCGTCGCCTATCATTTGCCGCCGTCACTGGGGCAAACGATCGGGATCGAACCGAGTCGCTATCAGCGTCAAAATCGGCCCGGTCAGTTTGCCGAAATTCGTTTCGACGACGAAGCCCGCGCGGCGGTTGCCGGGTTGCCTGCATCGGTGCGTCAAGCCTCGTGGAATCTCAACACGGCCAAGCCGATCGCCGGGAAGTCGCACGTGTGGGGAACCTGGTTCGACGACCAGGGGAAAGCGACCGGCCAGGCCGCGGTGATCGCAAGCGACCGGGGGGCCCTCTTGACCCATGTCCTTTTGGAAGACAATCGAGAGGCGAAACGCCAACTGTTGGCCGCTTTGGTCGGAAAGCTCTATCCGGACGCGTGGCGAGAGATGGCCCAGGTCGAGTTGAAACGGGCTGCGAGGGTTGGTCCCTTTTTCTCTTCCGAGGAGGTTGCCAAGAAGATCGAGCATTCTGAGGTAGATCAAGCATCAGAGCTTGCCAAGCAGACGCGAGACGATTTTGCCAAGGTCGACGCCCTTTTTCAGGACGGGGCGTACGTCGAAGCGATTCGTGCCGCTCGAGAGGCCCATCGGTGTCTGGCGGAGGCATATATCCGTTCGATTTCCAGTCGACCCAACGAGGCACGCGGGTATTGGGATCATAGCGGAACCGGCGTTTATCCGGGCGATTGGGATCGCTCGTTGCGCGAGCTGTCCGAGGCCGGGTTCAACATGGTGTTTTCCAACATGCTCTGGGGTGGTTTGGCCCATTATCCCAGCGACGTTTTACCGCGAAGCGGGAAGTTCAAGCGTCATGGCGATCAGATCGCCGCTTGCATCGAGGCGGGCCACAAATATGGTGTCGAGGTCCATGTCTGGAAGGTGAACTGGAGGATTGATGGGTCGCCGAAAGATTTTGTCGAAAAACTTCGGCGCGAGGGCCGTCTTCAGAAATCGGTCGATGGCCAGGAGGGGAAATGGCTTTGTTCGTCGCACCCGAAGAATTTCGAGCTTGAACGCGACGCGATGCTCGAGGTCGTGCGGAAATATCCGGTCGACGGGATCCACTTCGATTTTATCCGCTACGATTCGCCCGAATTCTGTTTCTGTGACGGATGCCGCGCCCGATTCGAAGCGGAAACGGGCAAAAAGGTCGAGAACTGGCCGACCGATTGTTATGAGGGAGATCGCTTCCAGGAGTACAACGATTGGCGACGAAAGCAGATTACCCGGCTGGTCGAAACGGTCTCGCGTGAAGCGAAGCGGATTCGCCCCGAAGTGAAGGTGTCGGCGGCCGTCTTCCAGAAATACCCCGCTTGTCGTGACGAGGTTTTTCAAGATTGGGTCGCCTGGGCCAAGGCCGGTTACTTGGATTTTGCCTGTCCGATGAACTACCTCACCGACGACGGGCGTTTCGAGCAATGGGTTGAAAAACAGATGAAGCTCGTCGAGGGATGCATTCCGCTTTATCCGGGGATTGGCGCGTGGCTTCTGCCGTCAGCCGATCGGATTCTCGGCCAAGTGGAAATTGCCCGAAAGCTCGGGGCCGAGGGTTTTACCATTTTTTATTACAACAAGCGGTCGTCCGAGATGACATTTCCGGCTTTTCGTAAAGGGGCCGGACGGATTAAAGCGGTGCCGCCGCACGCGAAAGAGGAGAAGTGAAAATAAAAAATGAAGAAAGGGGCCTCTTGGACGAGTTCCCTTTCTTCATAGGTTTTTCATTTCGAGCTGTGTTTTTATAAAAGCTTTGAGATTCTTTTGGAGCGGAAGCACCGGTCTCCCGTGGATTTTAATTTCGAGGTGATTTTTTAGAAAGCCTTTATCTTAATTTTGGAGCGGAAGCACCAGTCTCCCGCGGATTTTAATTTCGAGGTGATTTTTTAGAAACCCTTTATCTTAATTTTGGTGCGGAAGCACCAGTCTAAAAAGTTTCGACTTTGAGTTTGTTTTTTTGCATGAACGCTTCGGCTTCTTCTCGACTGAAAACGCTTTCGGTCGCTCCGATCGAACGAACGCAACTGGCCCCGAGCGCGCTGCCCCAACGTAGGCAACCGGCGAGGTCTTCTCCCCGAAGCAGTCCGGCGACAAATCCGGCGTCGAACGCGTCGCCCGATCCGGTCCCGCCGACAAACGTTGTCGGATAAACTCCAGCGCGAAGTCGCAGGTCGTCGGCCACCAAAATGCTCCCTTGGGAACCTTGTGTGATGACAACCGTGTTGGCCCCGGCGTCTCGGAATCGGTCGGCTTGGGCAACCGGATCGTCGAGGCCGGTAATCAGTTTCGATTCGTCGTCGTTGGGCAGGAAATAATCGGTCTCGGGCAGGATCAAGTCCAGCGCGTCCCAGTAATGATCGCCGCCCATCAGCACGACATCGAGAACCGTTTTGGTCCCGTTCTTTCTCGCTTCACGGAACAAGTCACGCAGGACTTTGTTTTCCAGACCCGGAAGCATCAAGTAGCCGCCGATGTAGAGGACTTTGGCCTCTTCAAGCCATTGGGGCGGGATGTGGTCGGGCGTAAAACCGTTCGACGCGCCCGGCGTGCTGATGAAACGTCGGTCTTCGTTCTCGACATTGATGATCATGCTACAGGCGGTGCCGTGGTCTTCGAGCGGGTGGATTCCCGACGTGTCGGCGCCGCCTGCCTTGATCGAGTCAATCAAGAATTGACCGAACGAATCGTTTCCGACGCAACCGCAGACGCCCACATTGAAACCGACCTTCGTCAGGTCCAATCCGGCGTTAGCCGCGCACCCGCCGACGGTCAGATGGATTCCTTCGGTTTTGACCAGTTCGCCGGACGAAGGCATACGGGGTATCGGCACGCAGCCGCAGTCGGCAAAAAGGATACCGGCACATAAGCAGTCGATGGACATGATGGTTTTTTCCTCAACGAAATGGAGGCGTGGCAAGGAGATAGGTGTTGAAACGCCGTGAATTCATCAATCATAAAAGGTTTCGCACGCGGCGACAACCGGTTAAAGCGTGGTGCGGTTTTTTTGCCTAGGTCCTCATTCAGAGAGCCGGAAATGAAAGGGGGGGCCGTTTTTTTGTTTTTTCTGGGAAAAAAATCACAGGAAGTAGCTTCAAAAAGAGGGCGAATTCCCCCCGATTCAGGGGATTTTTCTTGTTTATGACGCTTTAATGGGGGGGTGTAGGAGTTATTTTGGGGGATTACCCACTCGGAAGCGGTGTATTAGGATTGTAAGTATTCTCAGTTAAGGTACACTATGGTTAAAAGCTCCCCCTGCATATGGGGTAATTGATACTTCCTTACTTAAAACCTTTTTTCTTGTCGTGAGGGGTCACCCATGACTATCAGACTTCTTGTCTGTGACGACCACGAAGTCATTAGGTCCGGGATGGTTACCATTTTAGCCGGATCGGAAATCGAAGTGGTAGCGCAAGCGGCCAATGGAAATGAAGCGTTGGAGCAGGTCGAAGCGGTCCGCCCCGATATCGTGCTTTTGGACATTCGGATGCCCGGGAGCGATGGTTTGGCGACCTTGGAGAAGATCAAGGCGACGTTGCCCGAGACCAAGGTGATTATGCTGTCGACCTACGATAACCCGACCTACGTGGCTCGAGCGGTCGCGTTGGGCGCCAGTGATTACATCCTCAAAGGGGCGTCGCGAGACGATCTGATTAGCACGATCACCGCGGTGTCTCGGGGAGAAGCGCCGACTCGTTCGGGCGAATTGCGACGGGTAGCCGGGGCCATGAAAGTGCGTCAGCCGTTGGATGATGACGAGGTGCCTTTGACCCAACGTGAGACCCAGGTGCTGCGTCACGTCGCGCTGGGCTTGAGCAATAAAGAGATCGGTCGTTCGCTGGAAATCAGTGTCGAAACCGTCAAAGAGCATGTCCAAAATATCCTGCGCAAAATCGCCGTCAGCGATCGAACGCAAGCGGCCGTTTGGGCAGTCCGTCGCGGCCTGGTTTAACAGCTTGGTTTAACGGCCTGGTTTAATGGCCCGATCTCAACTTTCGGGACAAAAGGTGGCCGTAAATTTCGCCTATACCGCGGTTTTGTCAATCGCTGTTTTGCCAATCGCGGTATAGGAAATAGGGTGTTTCACTTGGCAGCCTGTTTCCAGCGGGCTGCTGGGGAGAAAAACGGGGGCTGCTAGGGAGAAATCTGAACGGATAATTTATCAACGGCCGTTTCTCCACGTTCGTTTGTGCACCGGACGGTAACCAGGTAGTGGCCCGGTTTTGTGAATTGATGCGTGGTCACGGCGTAACCGTCCGGATTGTGGCGGCCTTGTTGGTTTCCGTCGGAATGGACGCGAACTCTTGGGCTGCCGTCGCCGAAGTCCCATTCTTCGTAATCGTCGGGTCCGATCGGGCGGAACGATCGGGCCAGGAAACGAATCTCTTCTCCCACCTTGAGATTTTCAGTCGGCCAGTACGCGGCATGGAGGTTCGGAGGCATCGCTTTCGGATTGTCCGGATTGATGATCCTTATTTCGGCGAAGTCGTAGGCAACACGTCCGGCCGCGTCGGTGACCCGAACGGTTTCCTTATAAGAGCCCGGCTTGGCGTATCGTTTGGTAACTCGCGGTCCGGAAGCCTGCGTGCCATCGTCGAAAAACCATTGGAATTTCAGGCGATCGGTCCCCGCTTCGCTCCAACTTGTCGAGGCGTCCAGTTCGACCGGCTCATTGACCCAGGCCGCCTTTTGCGGGCGAGCACAGGCAAACAGCGGAAGCGCTTTTTCGGCCCGGTATGCTTCCAAGAGAAAGGCGTAGATGCTGTCGGCGCCGTAACGGCCGTTTGGAAATTTCCGGTTCATCTCGAAGTGGAGGTGTGCCCAGCCGCCGCTGGCTCCTTTTTTGCCGAGAACGCCGAGCTTCTGGCCGATCGAGACCTTTTTGCCCAGTTCTATCGCCGGGTCGATCGAGTCCAGATGGCTGTATCGATAGAGCCAGCCTCGTCGGTCACGAAGGTAGACGACATCCCCACGAGGCTTGACGCAAGGGGGGAGGTCCTCGAGCTTTTCTCCCCGAGAGGAAACGACCAGCCCGTCGGTGGCCGCCCGTAGGGGAACGAGTTGGTCGGCGCCGCCGAAGTCGTACCCTTCATGATAATAGATCGGACGGTGCGAGGGGCTTTCCCCGTCGCCGATTTCGTTGTCCATGATGGTCGCCGATGCGAACCAGCGTTGGGCGACCGGATAGCGGAACGTTCCCGGAGTCAATAGTGGTCCTTCTGTCGGCCAAATACGCAATCGGGCGTCGTTATCGATGGCGCACGGATTTCGTCCTTTCTGAACGTAGCCCTTCACGACCGGGCAGTCGATTCGGACGCCTCCGAGCCGGACGGGAAGATGATAGGTTCCGCAAGTCACTTTTCCCCGTTCGCCGTTGACCTCGATCGTCGCGACCGCTTTTCTCAAGGCGTGTCGGATCGTGTCACGGGTTTCGTCGATTTGAATCAGCCGAATTGAGACCGGCGTCTTATCGGGTAAGCTGACCTCGGCGGACTGCCCGATATCGAGATCGATCGTTTGGAAACGAACCGAGATTGGATCGGTTTCGGCGCGAGCCATCCGAGGAAAGCCGAAACTCAGGAGAAGGCAAAAGAACAGGGCGACACAGGTGCGCATCGGTTTTCTCCGTGGAAGGGCAGGGGGGTAGGAGAGAGGCGAAACCAAATTTCGGCGGAGGAGCCGAAAAGGTAGCCTCTTTCCAAAACTGAGCCCATTATAAGAAAAAAGGCCCGGAGTCGAAAACCCCTTCCAGCGAAAAGCCGCCCTTTCGGGTAATAGCCTTTCGGGAAAAAGAGTCGACTCCGGACCCTTTTGAAGCGAAGCGATATTCACTTTGAGTCACGGGCTTTTAGTAGCCTGTTGAAAAACAGGCTGATAGTGTGAAACCGCTCTAATAATCTCGTGGACCGTTGAGACTGTCGCCTAGGCGGCTTAGCGCCTCGGTTTCGATCTGACGGACACGCTCTCGGGTCAAGCCGAGGGTTTCTCCGATTTCTTTGAGCGTTCGTGGCTCATTGTTGTTGAGTCCGAAACGCATCTTCAAGACCGTGGCTTCTCGCTGGTCCATCAGTTCCAACTGACGCATGACGTGGGAGAGGTTGTCGTTTTCGACCAGTTCCTCTTCGGGGCTTCGGGCCCGTTCGTCCATGACCATTTCGCCCAGCGACCAGCCGGCGTCGGCTTGATCGGTTTGCGGCGTGAGGTTGTAGATTCGGATCGCCTTCTTGATGATCGGCAACTTCTTGCGCGGAACGCCCAAGACCCGGGCCACCTCTTCAGGGGTCGGCTTGCGTCGCAGCTCTTCGGCCAGCCGGGTACTCGCCCGACGCCATTTTGACAGCAACTCGACCATGTAGGCCGGAATCCGGATCGTTTTGGCCGTGTTGATCAGGGCCCGTTTGATCGATTGTTTGATCCAGTAGCTGGCGTAGGTCGAGAATCGAGTTCCCACGGCCGGGTCGAATCCTTCGACGGCGCGGAGTAGCCCGAGATTGCCCTCTTCAATGAGGTCCTGAAGGCCGAGCCCTTTGCCGGTGTATCCGCGAGCGATATTGACGACCAGGCGAAGGTTGGCGCGGACCATTCGATCGCGGGCTTGGATGTCGCCCTCGCCGATCCGATAGGCCAGTTCCTGTTCCTCTTTTGCCGAAAGGAGCGACGTTTCGTTGATTTCACGCAGATAGGTCTCCAAGGGAGACTGGACGCTCGAGTGCGAGTCGTTTTCCCTCAGACCGGTTGTTTTTGTTTCAGCTATGGTTTCCATCTAGGCGTTCACTCTGGGTTCGCAAGGGGGGATGCGAATCGGGGATCGAGATCCGCGTTTTTAGGATTTTCGTTATCGCTTTCCTGACCGGATTTTCTGTCTTCTTTTCCTTCGCTCGACCTGCTGGTCGATTTTCGGTTTTCTGGATGGTGAAAAGAAGTCATCCTTGCGTCGGGAAATCGATCGTACAAGAGTCTATCGTCCCCAGGAAATCGGATTCTGCAGCGAAGCGGGTTTTTGCCTAAGTGCAATGGATATACCCAACTTGCAGGCCATGTCAAAAAAGAGGGACCGACCGGTTCTTCGTCTCGTTCGCACCGCGCCGGAAGATTCGACCGTTCGGGTTCGCTCGGTCATGTCGGCCAGCAAAGGGGCTAAAACGCCCGTAGAATTGGTATAATTCATCCCGCCATCCCGATTTGCCGCAAGTGCCGAGCAAAAAGAAAAGACCTCGGGGTCAAGAAAAGCGAAACGGGCCAAACGATCAGATCGACCGTTGGGCCCGTTCGGGATTGAATCAACCGGTTTTTTCCCTCTTGCCTTGTTGAGAGGGACGTCCGCCAAAGTTGTTCTAGTCGAGAAAACCGACCAAGTCCTGACTGCGGCTGGGCTGCTGGAGCTTTCGGACCGCTTTGGCTTCGATTTGACGAATGCGCTCTCGGGTGACCTTGAAGATATGGCCGACCTCTTCGAGCGTGTAGCTGTAGCCGTCGCCCAGTCCGTAACGCAACTTGATGATCTCCCGTTCTCGGTAGCTGAGCGTCTTGAGGACGCTGGAAATCCGGTCTCGCAGCATATCTTGCGAGGCGCCGATCGAGGGGCTTTCGGCCGTTCCGTCCGGAAGCAGGTCGCCGAACTGGCTGTCTTCACTGTTGCCGACCGGCCGGTCGAGACTGATCGGATAACGACTCATCGCCAAGACCCGACGCGTTTCCTCAATGCAGGTTCCGCTGGCTCGGGCCGTTTCTTCGATCGTCGGTTCACGACCGAGCTCCTGGAGCAGTTTTCGCGAGACGTTGCGAACGCGCGACATCGTTTCGACCATGTGGACCGGGATTCGGATCGTCCGGCTTTGATCGGCCACCGCGCGGGTGATCGCCTGACGAATCCACCAAGTCGCATAGGTGCAAAACTTGAAGCCGCGGCGATATTCGAACTTGTCGACCGCCCGCATCAAGCCGGCGTTTCCTTCTTGGATCAGGTCGAGAAAGCTCAGACCCCGGTTTCGATACTTTTTGGCGATCGAGACGACCAGACGCAAGTTTCCTTCCGAGAGGCCCCGTTTGGCCGCTTGGTATTCGTTGTAAACTTGGTGCAGTCTGATAATTCGGTTTCGAAGACTGGTCGGCGTCTCTTGGGTGACTTGAAGGATATTTCGAAATTCCTTGACCCACGGTTGCCGTTCTTCTTCCGGACGCCCGGACCGGCGGTGCTCGTCGATCCGATCTTTGAGTTCGTCGACGCGACGGCTGAATTCTTCGAGCATCTTGACCATTGGCTCGATTCGTTGAGTTCGGAGGCCAAGTTCCTCAACCAGACGGACGGCCCGGCGGCGTCGTTGGCCGACCCGTTGCCACGCTTGGGACCGTTTTTCTTCCGAGATCGATTTTCGCGTGGCCGTTTGGTAGTCGTGCCGATTTCGCTTCAGCAGGACATCCAACGTCTGGAGGTTGTGGGGCAAGCGTCCGAGAATCTGCTCTTTTTCGAGATGATCGGTCACCGAGACTTGGATCGTGCGGTCGAATGGCAGATCGCCTCGACTGACTCGATTGAGGATGCGAACCGCCGTTTGCATGACGTAGTCGCATTCGAGAACCACGTGACGGAACCGGGCTCGCGCTACTTCGATTCGCTTGGCCAGAGAGATTTCTTCCTGACGGGTCAGGAGCGGAATTTCTCCCATCTGAGTCAGGTACATCCGAACCGGGTCGTCAGACCAACTTTCCTCTTCAGCCATTTCGGACAGTTCGTCGTCGTCCTCTTCGAGAGGCTCTTCGAACTTGCTGTCAGCGCTATTGCTGTTGAGAATCAGGCTGTCGTCTACATCGTCGAGATTGGTCGAGGGGCGTCGTTTCGCGTTCAAATCCATTTCCTCGGAATCTTCCGAGTGAACGAGAGATCGGCCGTCCATGTCATCCAATAATGTGTCGTACAAAGCAACACTCCCAGCGTATTTTTATGGTTTCGAGAAACGTTTCGTGTTTATTGAGAGGATTATCGTCGTTTTCAAAGCCAGGAATGACGGATGACGAATCGTTCGTCTTGGGTCATCTTCCTGAATGAAAACGAGGTGGCATTTTTGAGTGACCCCCTAAGATGGCTTTTCCAAACCACCCAATTCTAACCGCGCTTTTTCACCTCGTCGGCCACTCTCTTTTATTTGGAAGAGAATTACGATTACGAAAAAACGAGGGGGCTTTCAAACTTTCACTACCCTCTCTAAATTGACATTTCAGTTCAGGTTTGCTCGTCCTGAGAACGACATTCGACCCGCGGGGGGCATCAACCGAAATCACGGTTTCTTACGCCACGGACCCTCATCTGGTTCAATCTTTCAAAACGCAGACAGGGGGGGATCGGTATCCAACTTAACTCAAGGAGAGCTTGCATTCTCCGTTGATTTTTTTGGGGGTGATAATAGTTTTTAAGGATTCGTGATTTCCCGCAAAAACCACATCGACTCCCGGTGATTTTTTCATTCCCGTGAAAACGGTATCGACACTCGGTGCACAAACCGTCAAAACAGGACTAAAAAAACCAAACTCAGTTGATTATCCTAGTGGCGTTTCTCATCAGGACGATATCGTGTTAGAATGCCCCTATCGAACCGTTAGGATGGTACGGGTGGTGATAGACCGTTCCCGTGGCCTTTAAACAAAGGCAAGTTTGACGATGGGGCCAAGCTTTCCTTATTTTAGTTGGAAAAAGGGGGTAGTCCAGCTTTTTTCAATCCGGTTTTCCTAATAATGAGGGATATTTCAGGCTGCTCCGACAAACCCGATGTTAATATGGAGAGAGGAGTTAGTGTGGGGTAATTATTTTTTATTCCCACGGAAAAAAATTCCCCTTTGAGAGCGGTTTGCAAACGTGGACGCAAGCCGTATTCTCGAAGTGAGAGGCTATTGGACTGTCGGGTTGGTGTAGGCGATACTGCCGGTCGAATTTTGTTGGCTGCCGATTTTTCTCAAAAAAGTCGTAATGGTTTAGAAATAAACAACTTATGCTTTTATCGGGAAATTTCCATATTCAGCTTGTTATTTCTCCATTTCTCCGACGAAAGGGGAAAAAGATAAGGAATTGGCCCCTAGGAGTGGGGTGCTACTGTAGGTATTAAAGTTAAGGTTTTAGATGAAATATTTACTTCCCTGTGAGTGTGGTAAAAAGGTCGAGGTTTCTCCCGCGCAGGCGGGGGGGACTGTCTTTTGTCCTTGTGGAAAAACCTTGTCCGTACCCAGGTTAAAGACGCTTAGAGAGCTCGAATCCGTTGATTCCCATGAGGAAAAACGGCTTTCGGAAGGGATGAGTCCACGAGCTGCCGTGCTTTTTTTGGGGGGGCTGGTCGTCCTCTTTGCTGTTGTTTTGCTCGTCTATTTCGGTCAAGGAAAGCCGATTCCCCCCGCGAAAATTCTCGAAACCGATATCATTGAGCGGCAAATCGAGCAATTTTCCCTCCTGGAGACTTATCAAGTTTGGGAAGCGGCCCAGAGGGGAGTTACTACCAAGCGGTCATTTGACGAGGTTTATGAAAGGGCCATCCGGGATTATTGGATCCGCGTGGGGGTTTCCGGAGCCGTTTTACTCGTAGGGCTGATTGTCGTGGGGGTCGGATTGAGCCTGCCGAAGTCGGGTGACGCACAAAAAGGGTGAAATTTTTCCACTAAGGTGGGCTTTTCTTGAACGAGATGGTCCCTTTTTTCAAATGGACATTTGGTTTATCTTTTTCTCTCGCTTTTTTGCCAGTTGCAAAGATGACGCTAAACCAAAGTTGAAGATGCTCTAGAAATGCATCGGCAGCGTGGGACCGGTATCGGCCGGGGGAATCATTCCCAGATGGTCGAAACCGAGCGTGGTTAACTTTCGTCCTCGTGGGGTGCGTACGATCAGCTCGCTTCGCAGAAGGAACGGTTCGACTTCGTCTACCAGAGTGTCGGCCGGGATGTTGATGGTATGGCCGATCGCCTCAACCCCGACCGGACCGCCGCCGAAGAGTCGGGCGATCGTCTCCAAATATTTCCGGTCTTGAGGGTCGAGCCCCAGCGAGTCGATCCCTTGCATTTGCAATGCGTCTCGGACGACCGAGAGGGTCGCTTTTCCGTCGGCTCGGCTGGTCGCGTAGTCCCGGATCCAGCGGAGTCGGTTATTGGCCAGACGGGGTGTGCTGCGGCTGCGCGAAGCGATTTCGTCGGCCGCTTCGGGCGAAATATCGATTTTGAGTTTGGCTGCGTTGCGGGTGACGATCTCGGCCAGCTCGTCGACCGTATAGAAGGTCAGATGTTCTCGCATCTGAAAACGATCTCGTAGCGGAGCCGACAGCAGACCGGTCCGCGTGGTCGCGCCGATGAGGGTGAACGGTTTGAGCCGCATGTTGATCGTTCGCGCGTTGACCCCTTCGCCCAAGGTCAAGTCGATACGAAAATCTTCCATCGCCGGATAGAGAAACTCTTCGACCGATTTGTGCATTCGGTGGATTTCGTCGATGAACAGGACCGATCGTTCTTCGACGTTGGTCAAATAGGGGATCAGGTCTTTGGGCGCTTTGAGTGTCGCGCCGTTGGCAAGCTGGCAGGAGACGCCCAGTTCGCGAGGGATGCAGGTGGCGAAGGTCGTTTTTCCCAGGCCCGGCGGTCCGTCGAAGAGGATGTGGACCAGCTGTTCCCCCCGTTTTTGAGTCGCGTCGATCGCGATCTCGATCCGCTCGGCGACGGCCCGTTGTCCGACCATCTCGCGCATCCGTCGGGGGCGCAGAAAACGATCTTCGTCGTTGGTTTTGGCAAAGGAACGATCTTCGTCGTTGGTTTCGGCGGAGGAACGATCTTCGTCGTTGGTTTCGGCGGAGGATCGGAGGATCGGTTCTCGACTCATCTTGAATTAGGCCGTGTGTCAGGACAATGAAAAAACAAAAGCGGGATTTTTCCCTTGTTAAAATAAGGGTTATCACGAGGACGAAGCAACGAAAAAGATCCAAAGATGGCGGACCGATAACGATACTCGAGCCGGATTGACCGGGCTACTTTTCTTCCGAATCGGTCTCGGTTGCCGAGGCCGCGCTGCCTGGAGAATGGTAATCGGCATTAGCCAAAAACTCAAGTACCTCTTGGGCGCCGCCCCACACGTCACGCATGAACAGTTCGGGGAAAATGGCCCGAATCGCGTTTTTTTGTTCCCACAAAAGGTGCCCCAAGCCGGAGATTGCTTCGCAGATTTCGTTATCCCCCTTATCGAGCTTGGTCATCGCGTAGCGCGAGGCCAATTGATAGGTTTTTAACTCAGTCAGCCGGATTCCCTCGTCGGTGTGATCCATGACCAGCTCGATCAAGACGAAACTTCCATAAGCGGGAAGGGCGTCTCGGTTGGGTTTGGCCTGGGAAAAACCGGAGGCCAGTCGGATCATCCAGCCGCGGCCGTCGTTTTTCCAGGTGGCTGCGACGCTGGTTTTATCGACGATCAAATAGCGATTCTGGCGGTTCAGACGTGTCAGCGCGGGGGCGGTCGGAAGTCGCTCGGCCGCCGGGTTGAAGCTGTCGTGTTTCACCGCCGTATCGACCGCCGGTTCTTGCGACGGAGATTTCTCTTTGGGGGTGGGGTCGTCTTGCCCCGGTTGGGGGATTTTGAGCGATCCGCCACACTTGGGGCATTTTCGGGTTTTTCCGGCCAGTTCGTCCTTGGCGTTGAACTTACTTTCACATTGGGGGCAAACGACACGGATCATCGGCGGCCTCTCCTTTTTCGGCGATTATTGATGTTTGCTTGGAAAATGGCCCGGCCAGTCAACCTATTTGGCCTTTTTTCGGCCTCCCGTTGATCGGCCTCGGTTCATGAGCTGCGCAAACGGCGTTCGCTTTGCAACACGCCAATAGGGTTCATACCAGAGGGGACCTTTGCTTGCACGAGGCCCCCCCTTTCTTCCGGGAACGATTTGAACCAACGGGGGAGGATTCTGTCCGTCAATGAATCGCCCCGTGCCTTTTCCACGTCGGTTGCGAGGAACCCTACCGACCTTTAAATGAAATGACACCATAAAAACATCTTACACCAATTTTGCGTTTCTTGCGAGTCGTTGGTCAATTGGTTTGTCGTGGCCGGATTGTGTCACGGCGAGGGGGGGAGACTTGGGTTGGGAGACTTGGGTTGTCGGAGTGGGGGGAAATCTTTATTATGACAGCCTTGCTTGGCAACCGGGGGGGATCTTCAATGAGGGGGCATACCTCCAGGCGGCGGGGGCAGAGGGCGTTTTTGTCGAAAATAAGCTGGAATCTCAAAAAATCGTATGGTCGAACCGCTGGAAGCCAAAATTTTCGAAACGCGTCGTCGCGGGACCCGTTTGGCCGGGCTTCGGGCTGGGCTTCGGTTGATTTCGACCGGGTTGGTTGCTTTCTGGGTTTTGGCCGGCGTCGACTGGTTTTTCCGACCGGACGATTTGACCTGGCGAGCGTTCTTGTCGTTGGTCTGGCTGGCCATGGTTTTCCGGTGTGTCTGGCGGGATTTGGTCCCATTGTGGACCGTGCGGGAAGATGATGTCGAGTTGGCTCGTCGGATCCAGCGGCGATTTCCGGAACTCGGAGACGGTTTGGCCAGTTCGGTCGAGTTTCTTCAACGCACTGAGGAGGACCCTCGGTTCGGCTCGGCGGCCCTGCGGCGTCAGGCAATCCGTGAGACGAACCGCCGGGTCGAACGGCTCGACTTTTCCGTCATTTTCGATCCCCGTCCGACCATTCGAGCCGGATGGACCGCTTTTTTATTGGGACTGATCACGCTCGGTCTGGTTCTCGTCGTTCCGGAAACGGGGCGAACGGCCGCGGGACGTCTTTTTGCGCCGTGGGGGCAGGCGACTTGGCCGCGTCGGACTCACCTCGAAGTACGTCACGCCACGACTCGACTGACCCCGGGGAGCCCGTTTGAGGTTGACGTGGTCGAGCGGTTCGGTCGTCCTTTGCCGGAAGATACCCGAATCGTCTATCGCCTTCGAGACGTCGGGGGTCGACGTGAAGAACGGAGCGAAGCGATGGTTCGCCAGGGGAAGAGGATGATTGCCCGCCGGGAGTCGGTTCGTCGGCCGTTTGCCTTTCGGATCGAAGGGGGCGACGATCGGTCGATGCGCTGGATTACGGTCGAGGTGGTTCCGCCGCCGGTGATCGAGTCGTGTCGGGTTCACGTCGAACCACCGTTGAACACCGGATTGGTCCCATCGACGACTGAAGGAGAGGTGAAGTTGGCGGCCGGTTCTTGGGTGTCGTTTTTGGCGACGGTCGATCGCCCGGTTCAAAAGGCCGTTCTGGTTTGGCAGCAAGACCAAAAGGTCGTCGGTCGCGTTTTCGACGAGGGACGAAAGATCGAAGTGGGCCGTTTTTCCCAAGCGGAACGAGCCGATCCGACGGGGGCTGATTCGACGGCAACGGAGCCGTTGGTAATCGAGCGGTCCGGGGATTATCGGTTTGTGCTGACCGATCCAAAAGGGTTGACTACCGAAAGTCAGCCGCTGGGCCGGATTGACGTGGTGGAAGATCGTTCGCCGAAGATTGAACTGCGGCGACCGAATACCGAGGTGGTTCGAGTGCCCGACGGGCGAGTGACGATTGAAGCCGAGGTGGTCGACGATCTGGCCGTCAGACAGGTCGAGTTGATTGTCAAAAAACGGGTGCCGCCGTCGGAGGAGCCGACTCGGACGATGCTTTATCAGGGGCCCGATACGCCTCCGACGAGAACCGATTTGGCCCATCCCGATCGGTCCGAAATCAAAACCGATTGGGACGGAGATCGCACCGGTTGGGCGCCGGGCGAGGAATTTGACTTTTGGTTGGTGGCGTCCGACTATCGAGGCCATACGACCAAGAGCTCTACCAGACGGCTTTCGGTTGTCGATCGTCCACGATTGGTTTCACTGCTTCGTCGACGGTGGCAATTTCTTCTAAACGAAGCGGCCCGCGCCGAGTCGCTGCAAAAGGCCTCGCGAGAAAAACTCGTTGCGTTTTGCCGTCGTCTGGAAGAAACGGGGCGATTCAATCGTGACGACCAAAAACTTTTTCTCGCCGCGGCACTTGATCAGCACCAAGTCGACCGACTCTTGGCCCTCACCGGCGACGGGCTTGGGGTGCGGCTGAATCGATTTTGTGACGAGATGGCCGAGAACCGTCTGGAACGCACCGATTGGTTTAAGCAGACGGTCGCGTTGAAGGATCTGATCGGGCGGCTCAATCGAGAGGTGTTACCGACGATTGGCCAGCGGATGGAGCAAATGGGGCGACGGCTGGAAGAGGGAGCGGATTCGATCGATCGCCCGGACCAAGCGGTTGACGAGGTGTCGCGGCAAGCAAAGCGGCTTTCGCAAGTGGTCCAGATGCAAAGCGAGGTGATGGTTTCTTTGCAACGAGTTCTTGGCGAAGTGGAAGGCTGGAATCGGTTGGACGGAATTCGAGCGCAGTGGGCCGGGATTCTCGCCGAACAGACGGCCCTTCTGGCTCGCAGCGGAAGCATGGCGAGTCAAACGCTCGGTCGCCCACTGGAGGAACTCTCTTTGCCTCAACGTGAGGAATTAAACGCTTTGGCCGCGGCCGAGTCGATGTTGGCCGGGCGATTCGATCAACTCAGCGCGGCGCTCGATGAGCAGGTTTCCGGACCGTCAGCCGAGTCGAATCGAGCGGCGCTTGCGCAGACCGGGCACCATGTCGAGACAACCCGGATTGGGCCACGGATCCATTCGGCGGCCGAAGCGTTGTATCAAAACCGGATCGGCGCCGCCGTCACGTTGGAACGATCGATTTGCGCCGACTTGGAGATCGGTTTTCGTCTGCTTCATGGGGAGCGTTCGGTTCACGCCAAGGAAAAAGGGGACCAGACCCACGGGCCGATCGATCCGACGGCGGTTCGAAAATGGATTGACCGGCAAAAGACGCTGATGGAACGGACGGCCGAGTTGGACGGGAAGCAAGACCAATGGGGCAGGGGGGAGCGAATCGCGTTGCGCCGGATTGCCGAGGCGCAAGACCAACTGGCCGAGGCGACCGAGCAAGTCCGGAAGGAAACCGAATCGCCCGTTTTTGCCTTGGTCTTGAAACGGTCGGCCGCCGCGATGCGCGAAGCGGGTAACCGACTCCGACGCGAGCTGGTGGATTACCAAACCCAAACGCGACAGCAAGAGGCGCTGGACGACTTGCGTGTTTTGGTAGAAGTCGCTTCGCTTCAAAAAAACGGACAGGCCGAAACCGAGGCCGATTTGACGCAACGGGCCGAAGGTCGAGATGTCGCCGCAAAAAAGGTAGAGTCTCGTGCGTGGACACGGCTTGAACTGGAGTTGATTCGACGCCTTCAAACTAAGGTTAATCGACAGACGCAGGCATGGCGGGAAAAGTGGGAATCGATCGACCCACTTCCGGAAGAAGCACGCGTCGAGTTGACCCGACTGGCTCAGGAACAAGAGAAACTGGCCGAGTTGCTCTTCAAACTGACTCACGTGCTACCGTGATTGGGTCGAGGCACCGAAGCGGGACCAGGGGGCCGTTTTGCGATAGCTTCGCTCAGCGGCGGGAGTTTTTCGTTTGAAACGAAGACGAGTTTATCGAATTGCGGGCGGGGGGATCAATGACGTGAGCCAAGTTGAGCATTTTGGAACTGACTGCCAGTTGGGCTTTTTCCATCGCTTCGAGATTGATGGCGAAACGGACCCGGTTGGTTTCAAGGAAAAAACCAATGCATCCGCCCGCATGCGCGAACGCGTACTGATCTCCGACCAGCAAGACCCGACCGTTACTCAGTCGGCGTATCGTTTCGAATTGGTGCTCTTGAGGCAGTTGTCCCGAGATGAAAAGGATATGGCAGCGGGTGTACTCTTCGATCCGGCTGAAGTTTTTTATAACGATGGGCCGATCGCGAACCTTTTTCTGCCGTGCGAGTTGGTCGAGCGTGTTTCCAAAGGGGTTCGGGCCTAGGATACCAATGAAGAAAGGGGTGTCGGCCGCGCCAAAGGCCTCTGGAGGCCATTTGATATACCGTCCGAAATGGTAAAGATAGGCCGCTTTGATCGGATACTCGCGGTTCTCGGGGACGTTTTCGGCCTGCGCTTCAAGAAGCGATCCCGTGCCGAGAAAAAGCCAGGCGATCAGGACGAAAGAAAACAGCAGGGCACAGAGAAAAAACGATCGGGCAGGGAGAAAGAGTCCCTTCGACGGCAAGGTTCGCCAGTTTTTGTCGGTTCGAATTGCCAAGGGGCCTAATCGTTTCATCTTAGAAGGTAGAAGCTAGATGAATGAGTTGGTTGTGGAAGTCGGAAAACCTCACGACGAGCGTTCTCGGCAGTGAGAACCGGTTTGTCTCACTCGTCATCGGTGGTCTTTTTTCGTTTGATACTCGTGGGAATTTATCAAATTGGAACGTATTTGGGATTTTCCACTTCTCTTTCCATCCGAAAGGAACCCGCTAGACTCAAATGGAAAATGGCACCGGTAATTTATTCGCACTTCATTTGGGGAAGCTGATTCGAGGGATCGTACTTCTTTTATCGGCGAATTAGTTTCCTATGGTCTACCTGAGGGTGCGAAGATTTGCTTCTTTTGAAAAGTGCAGACGGGATGTTTCCGTGAAGGGGAGTTTAACGGTTCCTGAGATTTTAGGCATGGCGAGAGATAGCCAGTATAGATACAGAGGGCGATTCGCTTTTTCGGGTTTTTTCAGAAAAAGGAATCGCGCACTGGTAAGGGGGCCCAAACGCCTTTGCCCCGTCAATCCAGACTCTCGAAGCGATCGTTTTTATGTCTTTGGCAGCAGTTTAGCCAAATGATCGACCACGGTTTGCGAGGCTTCTCCGAGGGCGCTGATTTCAAAACGACGGCGGTTTTCGCCTAAAACAACGAGGTGGATTTCGAGGCGATCGTCCGGAAGGCAGTCGGTCATCCGATCGGCCCATTCGACGAACGTGATCCCGTCGCTTTCGAAATATTCTTCGACGCCCAACTCCAGGAATTCGTCCTCGTCGTGCAGCCGGTAGGTATCGATATGGTAGACGGGCGGATGGGTCGGATATTCCTGAATCAGGACAAAGGTCGGGCTGACGACCGCCCCTTCCTGCGCGCCTAAAGCGATGGCAACCGACTGGACCAGCCGGGTTTTTCCCGCTCCGAGCGTTCCGCAAAGTCCAACGGTGGTCCCGGGAACCAGCGATTCGGCGAGCATTATCCCGAATTCGTCCGTATCGGTTTCGCTTTGAGAGAGAAAGGAGAGAGCATTCATTTTTCTTGCGCCAAGGATTTATTGGAGACGAGCCGGCATGCTTCAAGGGCCGTTTGGTTCTCGAATTGCCGAAAATTTCTAAGCGTGTATTTATTTGTGATCTTTATCGTGAAAAAACTTCTCCAAAATTCTAAGCCCGGTTCGTCTCCCTGTCCATTGGCCGGTTTTGCGAGAAGTTGTTTGTAAGTATAAAAATTTCGGTCAAAATTCCAGAACGCCTCCCCTAAATTGACTATTTTCTCCGTCTTGAGAAAAAATTTTGTATTGGATTGATTTTTTTTGAGGCGCACTCTCGGCCCTTTTTCTTGAAGATGGTGGGGCGGAGGAAGCTGGTCTTGCCTTTTCGGCTAGGGGTGGTTACACTCCGCTGCAATTCCCGGGGGGGAAGAGTAGTCCTAAATGGTGGTATTATGTCGCCTAAGGGAGGGGTGTGCTCATGTGGTAAGAAGTTGCGTCTAAGTTGAGTGGAGAATTTTGCTTGAAAAGGGAGATTGGGGCATCTAGAATAGGTGTTTGAGCCCCGTTCCCTTATCCCAGGAGGATGAGGTTTGTCATGATGACGAAACGGTTTGGCGGCTTGTTGGTAGTCTTGTCGATTGTGACGCTGTTTGGGTGGCTGGCGTATGAGGATGGAGCCCTTGCCGATTCGCCCGGACATTCGGTCTCCCCTGCTTATATTGCTGGAGCGACTTCCCCTTCGGAGGTCAAAAAAGCGTTTGGCAAGGAGATGTTGGCGTTTAGTGAGGTCGTCGACAAAAAATATCAGCAAGTAACCGTGATCGATCCTAAGCAACAGGTGATCAGTGTCTACCATATAGACCTGGTCACCGGTACCATTACGCTTCGGAGCGTTCGCAACATTCATTGGGACTTGCAAATGACGGATTTCAATGGCAGTCGTCCCTTGCCGAAAGAGATCCAAGCGTTGTCGGAGCAGAGGTAAATTCCGTATGGCGACCAAATTCTATAACGTCGAAAAGGCGGCTGAGGTTTTAGGGGTCTCGGCGGCCGAAGTCAATCAGATGCGAGAACGCCTCGAACTGCATGGCTATCGTGACGGTTCGGATTGGAAATTCAAGGCCGAAGAGGTCGATCAGTTGGCCCAGCAAGGTGGCGCTTCGGGCGGTTTGACGAGCGACGAGGACGAGGTTGCCGAATTCGAGATCGGAGACGTCGACCTGGTGATGGACGACGATCTGTTGGAAAGCGGAAGCGGTGGTTCCGGGACGGTCGTCGCCAGTGAACCGGTGGAGATGGACGGGATCGATTTGGATGCCGGGCTCGTCGAGCTTGGTGACGACGACCTTGTCGAAGCGGATGATTCTCAATCCGAGTTGTCTCTCGATTTGGGAGATGAAAGCGGTCTCGATTTGGATATTAGTAGCGGTACCGGCAGTTCGCTTTTGCAGATGGCCGACGACGATCTCGATGACGACGATCTGGTTATCGGCGGCATGAGTGGCATCGGTAGCGATCTGGGCGGCAGTTCGAGTAAGTTGACCCTTGGCGGCGACAGCGGCATCTCGCTGGTCGATCCGACCGATAGTGGACTTTCGCTCGAAGAACCGTTGAATTTGTCCGACGACGATGTGGATGAGGAAGACAGTCTTTTGGCCCTGGCCGAAGGAAGTGTGCTCGGCGCGGAAGCCGGAGGGAGCGATGATTTCCTTTTGAGTGCGGCCGACGACGATGAGATCGAAGACGGGTCCGACGTGATCGTCTTGGAAGAAGACGAGGACGCGATGCCCGGTTCGGGCGGTTCGGGCGTTTCTGATTTGGGACTGGGCAGTTCGGAGATCGGTTTGGCCGGTTCCGAGCTTGGCTTGGGCAGTTCCGAGATTGGGCTGGCCGGCTCCGGATTGGCCGGGTCGGGATTGGCCGGATCGAGTTCGGTGGCCGGTTCGGAGGTCGGTTCTCAATTGGGCGGTTCCGAGTTGGGGCTTGGTTCGGAAGTGGGCCTTGAAGGTTCGCAGCTGGGAATGAGTTCCGAGTTGGGAATCGGCAGTTCGCAACTTGGCATGGGTTCGCAAGCCGGTATGGGCGATTCTCAGCCCGGGCTTTCGGGCGTTGGCATGTTCGAGAGCGCCGACGGGTTTGGCGAAGCGGTTGGTCAAGCGGAAGGACCGGCGGCGTTTGGTCAAGAGGGGATGGCCGATCCCCAAGTGGCCGTTGGTGCCGGGGCCTCGGCTGAAGTTCCTTTCGGTAAAGGTTGGATCTTCTTCCTGGGGCTGACCAATGTTTCGTTGTGTCTGGTTCTGATGCTGATGTACGACCTGGCTCGAAACATGTGGAGTTGGAATCAGGCGTTTGGTGTCAACAGTTGGCTGATGGATCTGATTCTCGGCCGTTAGTCGAGGGTTTTTGAGACACGCCAAAAACGTTTTTGCGTCCACACTGATTTTTTACTGAAAAAATGACGGGCGATTCGAAAGGAGTCGAATCATGCGTTCGCTATCTTTGATATGGCATTTGGGTTTGGTGTTGACCGTTTTGGGTACTTCGGGGTGTATGGTACCCCAATGCGATTACAACACCATTCTCGCCCAAAATCGGGTCCTTTCGGAGCAGAATCGGGCTCAGCTTGCCGAAATTGAAAATCTCAAAATCCATAGCCGCAACACCGAGGAGCAGTTGAAGCGGACCGAGGAGGAGATTGCCCTGGTGGAATCTCGCTTCGGTTTGGACCGACAGCGGTTGGCCAATTACGAACAGGAGCAAGAGACGCTCCGTCATGAGGCGTTTGATCGACTTGACGGCGGGGCGATTCCGATTTCGCCCGATCTTTCGCGCCGTTTGGCCGAGGTGGCCGAGGCGTATCCCCATTTGAAGTTCGATCCGAACACCGGCATCGCCAAGGTCGACGTCGACATCCTTTTCGAAAAGGGACAAGACGAAATCAAACCGGCCGCGCGACGGTTCTTGAAAGAGATGGCCTCGGTGCTCAAGGCTGACGAAGCCAAAGGCCTTCGGCTGTTTGTCGCCGGTCAC
Organism: Thermoguttaceae bacterium; assembly: GCA_963674475.2. Taxonomy (GTDB): domain Bacteria; phylum Planctomycetota; class Planctomycetia; order Pirellulales; family Thermoguttaceae; genus CAXXFQ01. Next base: position 399,033 of record CAXXFQ010000019.1, read on the forward strand.
ACTGACGATCAGGCGGTCGGCCGTCGCGAAAGTTTAGAGCGGCATTCGACCAATTTCCAATTGAGTTCGTCACGCGCATTGGCCGTTGCGCGACAGTTGGAACTGTTTGGGGTTGATACCCATCGGATCGGAGTGGCCGGATTCGGGGCCCATCAGCCGGTCGCGCCGAATTCGAGCGAGAAGAACCGGTATAAAAACCGACGCGTCGAAATCTTCGTGATGGCGCCGAACGTTCCCGTGGTCGGCTGGACTGAAACGATTCCGACCGTGTATCGCTGATTTTCTTTTGTGCGATAGAAAAGACCCGAAGCCAATAGCAGGATGCGATGGCCCGAGTCCTGATTGACCAGCGCGAACTGGTTCTGCCCGATGAGCGGCCGATGAACGTCATCGAGGCGGCACGCCGAGTGGGGATCGAGATTCCTCATTTTTGCTACCATCGGGCTCTGTCGGTGGTCGGAAGCTGCCGAATGTGCCTGGTCGAAGCGGGACGAATCGATGCGAAAACCGGGCAAATCGTCATGCGTGACGAGTTGGTCCCGGCCTGTTCGACGATGGCGGTCGACGGTTCGGTTTTTGTGACCGACAGTCCGAAGGTGGTCGCGGCCCGAGCGCGGGTCGAAGAGGGCTTGCTGCTACGTCATCCGATCGATTGCCCCGTCTGCGACAAGGCGGGCGAGTGTCTTCTGCAAGATTACCACTTCCGCTACGGCCAGGCGGAGCGTCGGGCCGACGAGCGACCGTTTCATAGTCGGTGTCGCGAGGTGGGGCCGGGCATCTCGTTGTTTGTCGACCGGTGTGTCTTATGCGGGCGTTGTGTCCGGTTTTGTCGAGAGATCACCGAGACGAGCGAGTTATACTTTCGCGCTCGGGGGACCGACGAAGAGATCGACGTCTTTGAAGGGGTTCCGCTCGACAACCCGATGGCCGGTAACGTGGTCGACCTGTGTCCGGTCGGGGCGTTGGCCGATCGGCGTTTTCTCTACCGGCAGCGGGTCTGGTTTCTCGAATCGGCGCCGTCGGTCTGTACCGGTTGCGCGACCGGATGTTCTATTTGGATCGAGTCGAACCAGGACCAGGTCTATCGAATCACGCCACGGCCGAACGCATCGGTCAATCCGCATTGGATTTGCGACGAAGGCCGGTATCGTTACGCCCATCTGCACAGCCCAAATCGGTTGGTCCATCCGCGTCGACAAATGGAGGAGGAAGCGGTCGAGATCGACTGGGGGACGGCGATCGCGGAAATCGGCGCGGCGCTTACGTCGACCGCGCGGCCGGCGGTGGTGATCAGTCCGTTTATCACACTCGAAGAGGCCCATCTGGCCTGTCGTTATTTTCGTTCGCTCGACCCGTCGTCCCCGCTTGCGATCGGTCCGGTGCCGGTGGTGGGCGAAGACCTTTCGTTCGCCGATGGTTTTACGATCCGGGCGGAAAAAGGTCCTAATCGGCGTGGGCTGGAGTTGCTGCTGAATCATTGGAACGGCGAGCCGACGACGTTCGAGCGGTTTTTGTCGGGTTTCGAAGAAAACGAAGATCGGCCCACGGCGGTGGTCGTGTTGGGCGGTTACCCGAACGACTGGATCGACGAACCGACCGCACGGGTCTTGCGCCGGGTGGAGCTGTTGGTTGTCAGCGACCTGTTCGAGTCGCCCGTGTCGAAGGTGGCCGATTATGTTCTGCCGTCGGCCGCCTTTGCCGAACGCGACGGGTCGTATGTCAGTGCGCCGGGGCGTTGGCAGTTCGCTCGACGGGCGATCCGGCCGCCGCGCGTCGTTCGGAGCGAGGGGCAATGGTTGACGCGGCTCATGGGAGAAACCGAACGGTTTCAGGCCGATCGAATCGCGGAGGAAATGGCCGAGACGGTTCCGGCATTGAAGGTCTTCGAGCAAGGCGGTCCGTGGGCGAACGGCCGATTCGAAAACGAAGGGATTGATTTGAATCTAGGACGTGAGTGAGTTCGAACTGAACTTTTTGTGAAGGAGCGCGATTTGATCGAACCGATCGTGAAAATGGTCGTGTTGATGGTCATCTTGATGGGGGCGGCCGCCTATTTGGTCCTTTTGGAGCGGTGGGTCGCCGCCTGGATTCAAGATCGGCGTGGGCCCAGTCGGGTCGGCATCCCGATGACGCGGATTCGACTTGGGGGGCTGGGGCAACCGCTGGCCGACGGGATCAAGTTATTCTTCAAGGAAGCATGCACGCCGACCTACGTCGACCGGGCGCTTTACTTTTTGGGACCGTTGATCATGTTCACGGCGGCGCTGGCCACCTTTGCGGTGATCCCGTTTGGCGATGTCTTGCCGGGAATCGGCGGTGGGGAGCCGATCGCGTTGGTCGTCGCGCCGGGGATCGACGTCGGGCTGGTTTACGTTTTCGCATTCAGTAGTATCGCCGTGTACGGGGTCCTTTTGGGCGGTTGGGCCAGTAACAATAAATACGGCTTTCTCGGCGGGCTGCGGAGTGCGGCTCAGTTGATTTCCTACGAACTGCCGTTGGGGCTGGGGATCCTCGGGGTGGTTTTGGTGGCCGGGTCGCTTCGGTTCGAGACGATCCAGTACGCTCAGGCCGAGTCGGGACTTTGGTATGTCGTGAGCCAACCGCTAGGGTTCCTCGTCTTTTTCGTCGCCGCGTTTGCCGAGTCGGGCCGGTTGCCGTTCGACTTGGCCGAGGCGGAGCAGGAACTGGTCGGCGGGTTCCATACCGAATATTCGGGGGTCAAGCTGATGTTGCTTTTGGTCAGCGAGGTGTTCCATCTGTTCATCGTTTCGTTTTTGATCGTCTTGCTGTTCTTCGGCGGTTGGCATTTTTGGGGGATCACCGGCTGCGGGTCGACGGTCAGTTGGACGACGGGCCTTTTGCGCGTCGTGGTGCTGTTGGGCAAGGTGATGTTGGTGACGCTGTTTTTTCTCGTGGCCCGATGGAGTTGGCCCCGGTTCCGGTTTGATCAGATGATGGCCCTGGCCTGGCAGGTCCTGGTTCCGCTGGGGCTGGTTCACTTGGTGGCGACGGCGTTTTGGTGGGAGTTTGGCCCCGTCTGGGCCGCGCGGTGGGGGTTTTCGTTGCCGGTGATGACGGTCGTTTGGGGCTGGGCCGTTTTTGCGATTGTGATCGGACTTACCGCTTGGTTGGTTCCCGAGACGAGCGACAACCGGCCGCGGCTGGAGGAGGATTGGCGATGAACGTGCGAGAAAAGACGATCCGTCAGGTCCGACGTCCAAAGTTGGGGCTCACGGGCAAGCTGTTTGTCCCCCTTTTCACGGCCGGGCTGACGACGGCGATCCGACATCTTTTTTCGCGAAAACGGACGGTCAATGCGCCCGAGGTCCGACACGAAATCCCGCGTCCTGAGATCTATCGGGGGCTACATCGGTTGAACCGGGACGAGCGGGGGCGGGTCAAGTGTGTCGCCTGTTTTTTGTGCGCGACCGCCTGCCCGGCCCATTGCATCGATATCGTGGCGGCCGAGAGCCCGTGGCCGGATCGGGATAAGTATCCACAGTTGTTTCAGATCGACGAGCTGAGGTGTATCTATTGCGGGATGTGCGAGGAGGCCTGTCCGGTCGAGGCGATCGAGTTGACGCCGATCTACGACCTGATCGGTCCGAGTCGCGCGCAGATGATTTTTGACAAGGCGAAATTGTTGGACGTCTACGACGCGACCTGGGAATCGAAGAAGGAGGAAACGCGATGAGCGCCGCGACGATCTTGCTTTGGGTGTCGGCCGTCTTGGGCGCCGCGTCGTTGGCCCTTTTGTTGGCCTTTTGGAAACGGGGGGCAACGGTCCGTGCCGGAGGAATCGTCTTGGGCGCGGTCGGACTGGGACTGTTCCTCGGGCGACTGGGCGGGTTGCACGACGTGATGGGGGCCTTTTGGTTTTACGCGTTGGCGGTGGTCACCGTCGTTTCCGCCGTGGCGACGATCACGATGCGCAAACCGGTCTATTCGGCCATCTGGTTCGGGATGACGTTGTTGGGCGTGGCCGGACTGTTGTTGTTTCAAGGGGCCCAATTCCTGGCGGTCGCGACGATCGTTGTCTATGCCGGGGCGATCTTGGTCACCTTTTTGTTCGTGTTGATCCTCGCCCAGCCCGAGGGCCGCGCCGCCTACGATCGCAAGTGCAACCAACCGTTTCTCTCGGCCGTGGTCGGGGCCGCGTTGGTCGTCATGCTGAGCACGGGGATCGGCGGGATGATTTTAGACCTGGATCTCGACAGCGGCGAGCCGGAAACGGGGCCGTCGGTCGAGTGTCTTTGTGCGGGCGAGGAGACGGCCCATGTGGCCCGATTGGGGACCGAACTGTTTACCCGCCATTTGGTCACCGTCGAGGTGGCCGGGGTGATGTTGTTTATCGCGATGGTCGGCGCGACGGCGATCAGCGAAAGTGGAAAAAAACGCGTCAAAATCAAGAGAGAGACCAAGTCGTGAATCCGTCTGTCGAATTACTTTTTCACTATCAGCTTGTCGGCGCGTTGTTGTTTGGCATCGGCGTCGTCGGGTTTTTGAGTCGGCGCAACCAGATCGTCCTATTCCTTTCGGTCGAGATGATGTTGCAGGGGGCGGCGGTCAGTCTGGTCGGATGGGGCCGGTACCATCAGGACTGGGGCGGGCAGGTATTGATCTTGGTGTCGATCACGATTGCCGCGTGTGAGGCGGCGGTCGGGCTGGCGCTGATCTTGATGCTCGAACACCGCCGGGGCAGCTTGGACTTGGCCCTGTGGTGCCGGTTGCACGAGGACGATCTGCCCGACGCGGCGCCGGACCCGAGCGAAGAGGACCTTGCGCCGCCGGAGATCGATTGGCCCCGGTTGCCGACGGCCGGGCTTTTGCCGGAAACTCCCCCCGAAGACGAGTACCGCGACCATGTCTGAATGGATCTCATTGGTTATCTTGATCCCCGCGTTGCCGTTGGTCGGTTCGATCGTGACGGCGTTGGTCGGTCGTCGATTGGGGGAGCGGGTCGGATTGCCGGTGATTGTCGCTTTGGTTGGATCGTCTTGCGCGTCGATCGCCCTGGTCGTCGAGATGGTCCGCGCGATGGCCACGGAGTCGGCTGGCGAAAGTAGCCTTGGTTTCGAGCGTATTTTGACCGTTGGTAGTTGGATTGCCGTCGACGCCCGGCCGATCGGGGTCGCGCTTCGGGCCGATCCGTTGACGGCGGTCATGCTCACGGTGGTCAGTCTGGTCTCGCTTCTGGTGGCGATCTACTCGACCGGCTACTTGCGTGACGACCCGGGCCGCCCACGCTACTTCGCGTTCATCGGGCTGTTCGCCTTCTCGATGACGATGCTGGTGAGCGTGAGCAATTTTTTACTGCTCTATCTGTTTTGGGAATGGGTCGGGCTTTGCAGCTATCTTTTGATCGGCTACTGGTACCAAAAACCGTCGGCGGCGGCTGCGGCGAAAAAGGCCTTTTTGACGACCCGGCTGGGTGACCTTGGGCTTTTGATTGGGTTGTTTTTGATCTGGATGCAGTTCGGGACGTTCGACTTTCACGACACACTGGTCGAAGGCAAGGTGGTCGCGCAGGGGATCTTCGGTCTTTCGCGGCTTTCGGCGGCTGCGCCGTACGCCGGGACCTGGATGGTGACGACGATCTGCCTGTTGATGACCTGGGCCGCGATGGGCAAAAGCGCCCAGTTTCCACTGCACGTCTGGTTGCCCGACGCGATGGAAGGCCCGTCGCCGGTCAGCGCCTTGATCCACGCCGCGACGATGGTCACCGCCGGGGTCTATCTGATCGCCCGGTCGGCGCCGTTGTTTGCCGCTTCGGGCAGTGCCGGACTGGTGGTCGCGGTGATCGGGGCGATTTCGGCCACCGGTGCGGCGCTGGTCGCGCTGACCCAAACCGATATGAAACGAGTCCTGGCCTACTCGACGATCAGCCAACTCGGCTACATGTTCATGGCGGTCGGTCTGGCCAGCTCGACCGGCGTGGCGTCGGGGATGTTCCATCTGGTGACGCACGCCTTTTTCAAGGCCCTGTTGTTCTTGGCGGCCGGAAACGTTTTGGTGGCGACCGGACACGTCTTGGACCTCCGGCGTTTCGGCGGATTGCGACACCGGCTGCCGGCGACCTGTGTGATGTTCGGTATCGGTGCGTTGGGGCTGGCCGGGCTGTTTCCGTTGGCCGGGTTCTGGAGCAAGGAGCCGATCTTGATGGCCCTTTCGGCGCGGGCTTCCCAGGGCGGGCCGGAAGGGGCGGTTTGGCTGGTCTGTTATCTGCTGGCGTTTTTGATGACGTTCGTGACCGCGTTTTATATTGCGAGGGTCTATTTCGTGACCTTTTTCGGGCCGTATCGGATGCCCGACGAATCGAAGGCGACCAAGCCGGAATCGTGCCGGGCGATGACCGTTCCGCTTGGGGTTTTGGCCTCGGCGACCGTTTTGATCGGGGTGGCGCTGAAGCCGACCGGTTGGTTCGATCGTTTTTTGGCGCAGACGCCGACGTTAGCCTGTCTCGCCCCGGAAGAACCGTTCCACGCGGGGTTGATGGTCGAGCTGGTCGGGACGGCGGTCGTCTTGGCCGGTATTTTGCTCGCCGCCTTTTTGTACCTGAGGCCGAACCGACTTCTGGACGTGTTGAGCCAGATGATGCGGCGGCTGGGGCTGTATCAACTTTCGCAGGGGAAGTTTTTTGTCGACGAATTGTTTTACGCCCTGGTGGTCGGGCCGCTTTTGCGTGTGGCGGCGTGGTCCGGATGGTTTGACGACCGGGTGGTCGATCGATCGGCAGACGAGGTCGGTCGCGCGGCGGGCCGGTTGGGCGGCCTTTTGCGACTGACACAAAACGGGGTCGTTTCGTTTTACGCGCTGGCGATGATGGTCGGGCTTGTCGCGCTTTTGATGGTGATTTGGTAAGGCGATTTGGTTTTTCCACCAAGCGTGGAACCTCAAGGGAAAAGACCGAAAAATGTCCACGATCCTTTTAGCCAGTTTGTTGCTTCCGATTGTCGGGGCCGTCTTGGTCGGGCGCTCGGTCACATCGGCGCGCTGGGTGGCGATGGTTTTTTCGACCGCGACCTTGGGGCTGGTCGGGTGGGTCGTTTTTCATTATCCGCCTGGGACGGCTGACGTGATCGGGGTGATCGACGTGCCGTGGATCGGCGTGCCGTGGATCGGCGTGCCGGAGGTGCCCGGCGCGGTGGTCGACATCCGGTTTTCGATCGGGATCGACGGGTTGAGTTTGTGGCTTTACGGTCTGACCGGATTGGTTTCGTGGGTCGGGGTTTTGGTCTCGTGGAAAGCGATCCAGGACCGACCGGCGGCGTTCTATCGGCTTTTGCTTTTGTTGGAAACGGGATTGCTCGGCGCGTTTGTCGCGCGGGACGTGATCCTTTTCTACTTTTTCTTCGAGTTCACACTGATCCCGCTTTATTTTCTCGTCGGGATTTGGGGCGGGGAAAAGCGGCGGCTGGCGGCGAAAAAGTTTATCCTGTATTCGTTGGCCGGAAGTCTGCTTACCCTTTTGGGGCTGTTGGGGATCGTCTTGCTTGACGCGGCGAAAACCGGCGGCGGGACCCTTTGTTTTTCGATTCCGGAACTTTCGGCCCGGTTGGCGGCCGACCCGATCGATCCGACCTTGCAGGGCTGGTTGTTTTGGGCCCTGTTCGCCGGGTTCGCGGTCAAGACGCCGTTGTTCCCGCTGCACACCTGGTTGCCGCTGGCCCACGTCGAAGCGCCGACGGCCGGAAGTGTCGACATGGCGGGGATCTTGTTGAAGATCGGCGTCTACGGCTTCTTGCGATTTTCCGTGCCGATGTTGCCCGACGCGACCGTGATGTTTGCCTCGTGGATGATTGGGCTGTCGGTGGCCGGGATTATTTACGGGTCCCTTTTAGCGCTGGCCCAGTCGGATATCAAACGGCTAATCGCCTACTCGAGTGTCGGCCATATGGGCTACTGCACGTTGGGCATCTTTTCGTTAAACCAGACCGGCGCCGAAGGGGGTATCCTGATGATGATCAACCACGGGATCTCGACCGGCGGGCTTTTCGCGTTGGTCGGGATGCTTTACGAGCGGTATCATACCCGACAGATCGCCGACTTGGGCGGCATTGCACAGCGGATGCCCCGGTTGACGACGTTGATGGTCGTTATGGCACTGGCGTCGATGGGGCTGCCGGGTCTCAACGGTTTTGTCGGGGAGTTTTTGGTTTTGATCGGGGCGTTCGAGACGGCGTGGATCGATGGGTCGGTCTTCCAGCATGTCATGGTCGTGGGAGCGGTCAGCGGGATCTTGTTCTGTGCGTGGTATCTGCTGTGGATGATCCAGCGGGTCTTTTTTGGTCAGCTCAAGGAACCGGCCAACGCGGAACAACCGGTGCGCGACCTGTCGTTTCGCGAGGTGACCACGATCGGGCCGCTGGTGGTCTTTATCTTTTGGATCGGACTGCACCCACGGTTTTTTGTCGATCGGATGACGCCGACTGTGGCGGAAATCGTGCGTCCGGCACTGGAGCGGATTGACCGGGCGCGGCGACTTGAGCGGTTCGAGGAAGATCAACCACTTACGCCACCAGGGACCGCGACTACCTTGTTTTGGGAAAGTGGAAAAACTTCCGAGACGTTCGGATTTTCAAGAGTTTCGTTGTTTTCTTCAACAGAGCCAGGCCAACCGTAGGCGAGATTGATGGGAACCTTTTTGTATCTGATCCCGGAACTGATCCTGGTCACGACCGCGCTGGTCGTGATTTTGGAGATGGTCCATCTGCGTCGGGTGAGCGAACCGACTCGGGTGCCGATTTATACGGCGATCGTCGGACTCTTGGCCACGGTCGTTGCGGGGGTGGTGACCCTTTCGTTTGTGCCCGGCTCGGAAGTGGTGGCCGACCATTTGGCCCTGTTCGGACGCTTTTTCGTTCCCCTGATCGGGCTCGGGCTGATCGGCTCGGCACGCGGCCAGCGGACGACCCATGCGGCCGAGTATATTGGGGTGATGCTGCTTGCGCTGGTCGGGCTGATGATCGTCTTTCAGGCGAGCGACTTGGTCCTTTTGCTGGTGGCGCTGGAGCTGATTTCGATTCCGACCTATGTCCTGTTGTTCCTTCGCTCGGACCGACACGGCGGCGATGGAGGCGACGGCGAAGTATTTTTTCTTGGGGATTGTCGCGTCGGCGGTGACGGTCTACGGGATCGGGTTTGTTTACGGCGCGACCGGCGCGACGCGGCTGGCGGAGATCGGCCGGTTGTTAAGCGGAACGCTCGGGACGACGCCCGACGGGTTCCACGGGTACGCGGCGTTGACCGGGGCCGTCTTGTTGTTGGCCGGTCTGGGATTCAAGATGGCGGCCGTGCCGTTTCACTTTTACGCGCCGGACGTTTATGACGGGACGACGTCGCTGGTGACCGCGTTTTTGTCGATCGTGCCGAAGATGGCCGCCCTGGTCGCGCTGGTCCGGTTGTATGACGTGTTGCCGGGGCTCGAGCCGTCGTTGGGGCGGATGCTATTGGTTGTCGGAATGGTCTCGATCGTTTGGGGCAATGCGATGGCGATTCGTCAGGACCGAATCCGTCGAATGATGGCCTACTCGTCGATCTCCCATATCGGGTACATGCTCTTGGGGCTGGCCGCGGCCGATGGGGCGTCGTTTTACGATCCTCCGGCGATCGGCGGGATCGCGTCGACCTTTTTCTATCTGCTTTCCTACACGTTGGCCACGCTTGGGCTTTTTGCGGCGATCGTGTATTGGGAGCGGCCCGGGCGTCCGATCGATCGGGTCGACCAGTTGGCCGGGCTGGGAAAAACTTCGCGATGGACGGCTGGTGCACTGAGTTTTTGCCTTTTAAGTTTGACCGGGATTCCGCCGTTGATCGGCTTTTGGGGGAAGCTGTTCGTGATCGCCGCCGGGTTGGGTTGTGATCCGGAGGGTCCGATTTCGCCCGTCTGGTTTGTCGTCGCGGGGGTCGTGATGGTGGTCAACGCGGCGGTGGCGGCCGGATATTATTTTCGGCTGATCGGGGTGATGTATTTTCGCGAGTCGAGCGACTCGATTCCCGGGTGTGGGGCGGTCGGTGCGGCGGTGACGGCTTGGGTTTGTGTTTTCTTTTTGGTGTTGTTGGGGTTGGCGGCGGGGCCGTGTTTTCAGTTTTTTAGGATGTTCATGACACCCTAAAAGAAAAAAAGAGAAACCAAGAAAAAGAGCGATTGCGCAGCAATCGCGGTCCAAAAAGTTTTGGAAAGGGGTTTTAGGGGAAAAGCCTTTTTTAAAAGGTTTTCCCCCTAATCAAAAAACACAGGCGGCGGCTTTTGGCCGTCGCTCCTTTTCTTTCTTGACGGTGTGAAAGCGAGAATGCGTTTTTTTCACGCCAGGGTTGGAATTTTGCAAGCAAAAGGTTGAACACATATTCAAAGTCGCGCGTTGCTTCCAAGGGGAGTTATTATCGATCGCAATGTGCTTGATGGAAACAAGATAGTAACTGTTATCCAAAAAAATAGAGTGACGGCTGCGCCGTCACCTGTTTTTATTCTATGAGAGGGGACATTTTGAAAATTGTCCCCTCTCAAACTCTCTCCCTTAAAAACTTTTTGGACCGGGATTGCTTTGCAATCCCTCTTTTTTATTTCTTTGGGTTTCTTTTTCTACTTTTCCTTTTAGTCGCACATCCTCAATATCTCTTTGACTTCTTTCCCCCCAATCGCCTTATGCTCCCCAAGCTTGTCGCGATCCTCGATCTCCACCGCTTCCCGATCGATCGCGTCAGCCACATGATCGATATCCTCTTCCGTGATCCCCAACTTCCCTTTGCTCACTTCGATTCCCACCGAAACGAAGAAGGCAACGGTCCGCTCGATCGCCTCGTCGATTGCCTCGTCCTTATCGTCCCGTTCGATATCCCAAATCCGTTTGGCATATTGGAGCAAACGGTCCCGTTTGTTTTCACGCTGATGCCGGAGAACCGCGGGCAATACCAACGCGAGCGTCCGGGCATGGTCGATGCCGCGGATCGCCGTCAGCTCGTGGCCGATCATGTGGCTGGTCCAGTCTTGTGGAACACCGCACCCGAGGTGCCCATTGAGGGCCCAGGTCGCGCACCACATCAGATTGGCTCGCGTGTCGTAGTCGTTTGGGTTTTCGTGGACTTTGGGAGCCTCTTCGATCAATGTGGCGAGAATCGCTTCGGCCTGACGCGCTTGCAGCGGGGCGTTGACGTCGTAGGTCATGTACTGCTCGAAGACGTGGACGAACGTGTCGACGATTCCGTTGGAAACCTGACGTTGCGGCAACGTGAAGGTGACCTCGGGGTCGAGGATGGAAAATTGCGGATAGATCGCCGGATTGGCGAAGGCCAGTTTGTGACCGGTTTCTTTTCGCGAGATGACCGAGAGCATGTTCATCTCCGAGCCGGTTGCCGAGAGAGTCAAGACGCACCCCATGGGCGTGGCCGATTCGATCGACGCGCCTCGGTCCATCAGGATTTTCCACGGCTCGTCATCGTAACATAAAGCGGCCGGCGATGAACTTCGTCGCGTCGATGACCGATCCGCCGCCGACCGCCAGGAGGAAATCGACCCCTTCGGTTTTGGCCAACTCGACCGCTTTCATGCAGTGTTCGTATTTGGGATTTGGCTCGATGCCGGGGAACTCCACCACGTCGAAACCTTGCAAAGCGTCGATCACCTGGTCGTAGACCCCGTTCTTTTTGATCGATCCGCCGCCGTAGGTCATCATCACCTTGGCGTTTGGTGGAATCAAATCTTTGAGCTCGGCGATCATTCCTTTGCCGAAGACGATTTCGACTGGATTATAATAGGTGAAATTCCACATCACTTTTTTTCCTTCCTAATTTGCTTTTGCCGAAGCGTGTGCCCTTCGATACCGCGGGTTACGCAGGGACTTGAGGGGAGGATTCGGCTTTAGAATGGTGGTCTTTATTTTCTATCATGAAAGAAAAAAGGTTCAACCCCGAACGAAAAAAGAGGAGTCCATCGATCCAAAGAAGAACTCCTCTTTTCGTTTGTTTCGCTCGAAGAAGATTTTCAGGCTTTTCAATGATTTTATTTCGGCCTTATTTCGGTGCTTCTTCTGTGTTTTGTCTCGGCCGGGGGCGTTACCGAGGGGGCGGCGGGCGCTTCGATGGCCGGTTTTTCCGCCGGAGTTTGCGCCGGAGTTTCTACCTCTTTTTCCGGAGCGACCGGTTCTTTGGTTTCGACGACCGGGGTTTCGGAAGGAGTGGTCGGCGATTCGACCACGATCTCTTCGACCTCGACGGTTCCTTCAACCGCCGTGTCCGTCTCTGGGGCAGCTACCTCGGCTTTTTCTGCCTCCTCGGCAGGCGCTTTCTGGTAGGCGGCACGCTCGGCGGTTGGTTGGCAACCGATCGCAAGGGCAATCAGGCTTACGGTCATGATAAAAAGAGCAAAATATCTCATTCAATCACCTCTCCTCAAGAAAGGACCAGAAAAAAAGAAATGTTTGTAATGGTTCACGCCATCCGACGCAAAAAAAATTCCACGGTCGGAAGCAGGCGTTTTTCTCCGAATCATGAAAGGTTTTCCGAATTCGCTTCGGTAGCCGATCAGGGGGTGGGCCGGTTTGTCGGATCGGGCCAATTGGTTTTCGAAAATAGGAGAAGCTGATTCATCTTGGAAAAGGAGTAATCACGCGTTCTGCAACGGTACAGATAGAGCAAAAACCCTTTCATTCCGGAATAAAATGGCTTCTGCAAAAAAATAGGTCGGTTTTGGGGTAGGTTGGTTTGACGGGAAAAGAATTCCGGTTTATTTCACTTCGCACGGCGGGCAGAAGTGATCAAGGGGCTACCTCGACTGAAAAAGCCCGTTTTTTAACCCGGGCTGGGGGGATAAGGGGGGAAGGCCGTGGAATCGAAAGTGGCGTTCCCCCTGGACTCGTGCCGAAAAAACTGCTAGGATAAAAGGTTTGGGGGAATTTTATAGACACTTCCCCCAAAAAAACTCAAAACGGTCCATCTTTGGAGATAATCAGGAAATGGCAAAAAAAGAAGAAGCTCTCGAAGTTGAGGGCGTCGTCACCGAGGCGTTGGCGAATACCCGTTTTCGCGTCGAGTTGGAAGGCGGCCACATGGTCATCGCTCACGTTGCGGGCAAAATGCGGAAGCACTTCATTCGTATCGTCCCCTGGCGACAAGGTAACGGTTGAACTCTCCCCTTACGACCTGACCAAGGGTCGCATTACCTACCGCGAGCGTTAAAATAGTCGGCCGAAAAGACCCCATCCGGCCCGTTTCAGCCGACTGCTGGAGGTCAAGTTCGCCCCGCCGCCCCCCGCTTGGGGCTCTTTATTCCGTGATATCTTACGGTTTCTGAGGGGGACGGCTTGATCTGCGGACAAGAGGGCCCTTTCTGAATCCCTTTGGTTTCCCCTCTCTTTTTTTCACCACGAGTGAACTCTTTTTGCATGCGCCCACGTATTTCTATTCGGGGCGTCTTTCAGCTGGAAGTAGATTTTTCGAAGATGAAAATTTACTTCACGTTAGGTTCTGGGAATCCCCGCAGCATTTATGCGAAAGGCGCCAGAACTGTAGCTCTCGGCTGAAAAATGGCCAGTTACCTGTTTTGGTATAAACTGGGGTTTGGGAAAGGAGGAGTGTGTCATAAAATAGATTCTGATTAAGTTGATTTTTATTCACGCTCGGTAATTGTCTTGTTTTTCCTGAGATTCAATGGGGTATAGAAAAATGTCGTTTCTTTCACGGAGGATGGAAGCCGTTTTGGTTGTGGCAGCCTTGTTTTGCTCGGCGGCGAGCACGGTCCATGCCCAGCAGGCAGTCGAACCGGTCCTGACGGCCGGGATTGACTCGGTCGATTCGTATATGAGGCTTCTTGGCAAGCAGTTTTCGGACGACCAACTCGAAGCGTTGACCGGTATCGAGTCGGGGCGACCGGCCGGTCTGGTTCTTCCGTTGACGCTGTTTGGCGGGTATGCCTTTTTGCCGGTCAGTGATTTCGACACGTTCGTCCGGTTTCTCGAATCAACCGGCAAGACGGTCGAGCCGTCGAAGGGGAAAGAGGGGATTCTCCGAATTCGCGGAGAGGGGACCATTCAACCCCTGGTGATGACGCAAAAGGGAAATTGGGCTTTTTTCGCGATCTCGCCGATCTTTTTATCGAATGTGTCCCAAGAACCGGAGCAGATGCTTGGGTATCTGGGCGATTATTCGATTGCCACGAAGGCCCACCTCGGCAACCTCCCGCTGCATTGGAAGCAATTGGTCATCGGTCTCTTCGAGTCTGCGGAAATGCAAGCCGGGTTCACTTTACCCACGAAACAAATGGTGCCGTTTGCTGAAGAATCGTTCCACGCGATTGTCGAGGAGGTCGTGGCGATTGTCAACGAATCTCGTTCGGTGTGCGTCGGGGTTCAAATGGACGACGAGAACGAGGCTGCCCTGGTCGATCTTCGTCTGGAAGCCGAGCCGGGAAGCAAATTGGCCGAGGGCTGGAATCAATCGAAGGCGGTCCCCTCGCAGTTTGCCGGATTTTATCTTCCCGAGGCGACGTTGTCCGGCAATGTGGTCCAACCGTTGGACCCCGGCACGAAAGCGTTTTTCCAGCTGGTAAGACTTCTGTTTGAAGAGAATTTTTCCAACCCCCCGGTTAGAGAAGAAATCAGTGAAGCGGATCAGGCTGTCGCGGAAGGAGAGACCGAAAAGTCGGACGAAAAAGCCGAAGAAAATGCCGAGGAAAAGCCGGTAAAGACCGAGGAGGAGATCGCGCGGGAAGAGGCAGAGAAAAAGCTTGCCGAAGCCGAGCGGGAGGAGAGCCTCGCTGCGGCTCGAAAGTTGACCGACCTGATTTTTGCCCCGTGGGAGGCGGATCGTCTCGACGCCGGGTTCGCCTTGCAGGGAGATCTTGCCTCGAACGGTTGGAGTCTGGTCGCGGGGGCGAAGGTTGCCGACACGGCGAAGTTTGAAAAGCAGTTTCGCGAACTGATCGACCTTTATCGTCCCCATCTGTCCGTTTTCAATATCCAAGTAAAGTTCGACGCCCACGAATATGGGGAGGTTCGCTTGCACGAACTCATTCTTCCGCTCTCGCCACTGTCGGACAAGGTGCCAGTGGCGCTGGGGGAAAATCTGACGGTGCTGGTCGGGACGGGGCCTGAATCGGTCTATTTGGCCTTCGGGGCCGACGCCCTGAAACGACTGAAGGCGGCGATCTTTCTTTCGCAAGCGAAAGCTGACGAACCGGTCTGCTCGGCCCGTTTTTCGGTCGCGGTGGCCCCGCTTATGCAAAGTTACTTATCGACGACCGACGATTCCACGGAGGACAGTGCCAAGGGGCCGCTTTTTGCTGAAAAGCTCACGACCTTGAGCGGATCGGACGGAGATCGGGTGACGTTCACGGCCGAGTCGTTGCGGGACGGGCAGTTGCTTCGTTTTCGAGTCGAGGAAGGGGTTTTGCGGGCTTTGATAGGCAATAACCTCTTTCCTCCCGCGGTCGAAACGGTGAAAAAATGACGCGGTTTGAAGTATTGCCGGATTTTTGAGTCCTCCTTTTTTCGCTTTCCTTGGCTTTACTTTTGTTAATGATGCACTATATTTTACGGAGGCCAAATTTCGGCTTCCCCCGTGTGAGGCGAAACCGGTTTTCTGGCTCAAATGGTATTTTCGACCGTCGACGGATGGTCTAAAATGTCCCCGAACTTGTAGACTACTTTTTTTACCCCCTCCTATTGCCTTTTTTTGCCGATGACGGAGAAACCTAAAATGAGGATGCGATCCCTGTTTCGCGCGGCGTTGCCGATTTTGTTCGTTTTGAGCCTTTTTCTTCCGACTTTCAGTCCGGCTCCTGCCGCCGCGCAGGAATCGGTCAAGCCGGTGTTGACCGTCGGTATTGCCGGTTTCGACCAGATCAAGCAGAAGGTCGGCTATCTCGGGAAACTGGCCAATAACCCGGCGCTGGCGGAAAGTTTGGAGCTGATTCTTACCTCCAAAACCGACGTTCTGGACAGTCTCGATCGGAAGCGGCCCGCCGGGGTGATCGTGTTGCCCGATCCGATTACTCTGATCGGAGGGTATATCTTTTTGCCGGTCAGCGATTTCGACGCGTTTACCAAATCGCTCGAATCGGCCGGAGTCACAGTCGAACCGCTCGACGGTCAAGAGACCGTTTTTCAGATCAGCCATCCCGACAAGGGGATGTCGTTGTTTTTGACCCAGAAGGGGAACTGGGCCTATCTGGCCATCTCGCCGACCGCCTTCGCACTGGTTGCCGACGAACCGGACAAGTTGGTGGGGGACCTGGGCGACTACACGATGGCCGTGCAGCTGTTGATGAAAAACCTGCCCGAGCCGTTGAAAAACATGCTTATCGGTCAGGTCGAAGTTGGCCTGACGTTGGGTCTGGAGCAGGAGTCGGACGAATCAGACGAGCAGTACGCCCTTCGGGTGCAGGCGGCAGAAAACTCGGTCAAACAGCTCAAGCGGTTTGTCAACGAGTTGGAAACGATGATGATCGGTTTTCAGCTGAACGAGAAAAACGAAACGGCTTATTTCGATTTCCGGGCCGAAGCGGTGTCGGGAACCGGTCTGGCCAAGCAGTGGAACCTCCAAAAGGACGGTCCCTCGAAATTTGCCGGATTTTATCTGCCCGAGGCGATCTTGACGGGCAACGTTCAAGCCGCGCTTGATGACGAGTCAATCGAGCAGTTCAAAAACAATATGCTTCTTGGCGTTGGCCAGTTCAACGAGGGAATCGACTCCAATGAAGAGCTCTCCGAAGAGCAAAAGGAGAAAGCCAAGGCTTTTGTCGGGAAAACGGTCGATCTGTGGATCGGCACGATCGAAACGGGCAAGGTCGACCTCGGTTTGGCCGTGCAGTCGGGTTCTTCCCCGAAAAGCCTCAGCTTGATCGCCGGAGCGAAAGTGGCCGACGGAGCCGGATTCGATAAGCAGTTTCGCGAGATAATTGAAGTGGCTCAGCAGGAAAAGAACGGGCTGAACCTTGAGGTCAAGTTCGACGCTTCGAAATATGGCGACATTCAATTCCATCAGATCATCGTGCCGATCCCCGAGGAACCGGCCGAGTTGCGGGCCGCCTTGGATGAAAAGCTGACCATCCTCGTCGGGACCGCGTCGGAAGCGGTGTATTTGGCCGCCGGGGCCGATGCCCAGACCCGTTTGGAAATCGCGATTGCCCGCTCGAAAGAGATGGCGGACGAGTCGGTTCTGTCGAGTCGGTTTTCGTTGGCGGTGGTTTCGCTTTTGCAGAACGCGGCGCAAATTGTTCAAAAACCTGAAGTGAAGCAGTCGCTGGCCATGTCGCTTGCCTTCCTGGCCCAAGCCGGAGCAGAGGACCGGGTGGTCGTGACCACGCAATCGATTCCCGACGGAACCCTTCAGCGGATCGAGATGCAGAAAGGGCTTTTGCGCGTTCTGGGAACCCTGGCGACGATGGGGCAAATGTTTGGGGCGGCTGGAAATTAAGCTTTTTGGGAAGCCGACTTTTTCCGCATGAAATAAATTAGAAAAAGGGCGATCGCCTAAACGTGGGCGGTGGCCCTTTTGTTTTTTGGGAGTCGGAGAAAGAGGTGTTTTTCAACTTGTCGCAAGGGGCAGGTTCCCGAGTTTTTGAAACGTTTTTCCAATGTGTGGCTTGGGGAAGCTGACATAACCCTCGAAATAGGGGGGGATTGGATGGTAGGCAGGGCGGAAAATATTTTCGATCCAAATAAAAGTCACTTTTACTTCAAACGGTCCCTTTTAGGCAGATTTTTCCCCCGATCGGCCTTTGATTCCCGGAAAATGCTTTGCATTTTGCCCGTTTTATTTAAAATTAACTGGAGGGAACTGGGCCGATTGTCCGGTGGCTCTTTTCCTTATCAACTCATTTTCCTCACCCCGTTTTTGGGCAGTGCTTTTCTATCCCCGGAAAGGCGCTGCCCGGTTTTTTTGGCATTGCCAAAAAGGGCCGATACGGGCTATCATGGACGACTCTTGGAAAAAAGTTTATTCGGATGGAGCCGATTCAAACTATGCGTACTTCTCTTGCGATGTTCGGTCGATTATCGGTTTTGGCCGTTTGCCTGATCGTGATACCTTTGATTGCCCTCTTTGGCGGATCCCTGCCCGAGCTGACGAGAACGGTCTTGGATCGTTATTGGAACGGGGAGGTGATCGCTGCAGAGCAGACACTTGAGGAAGCGCCCCGTTTCGAGCCGACCGTTGCCATTCGGGCACCTGCTGAGCTGTCGCATAGGGCGGCCGCGCCCCTATTTCGCGAAGCGGCTGTCGAGGCCGGTTTGCCGAGGGGAGAGCAAGTGACGCCCGCTTTTTCGAGGCAGGCCGATCTCAAAGCGGCGAAGTCTCAAGAGGTGTTTCCGGTTGTTTCGAGTCAGCTTCCCACCAACAAGACCCAAACGAATCGATTTGTCCCTGCTTCGGCCCAGGCAATGCCGATCCCCGCGGGCGAGTCGGATTTGGCTTCTGGCAGCCGATTTCCACAAGAGATTCCGTTCACCGCCCAGCCGGTTTCCTTTACCGAGACGGGAAAAAAGGGCTCTGGCTCAATAGCCGCAAGCCCAATGGCCCCTCCTTCGTCCAGTGCCTTGGTGCCGATCGCGCCGGTTTCGCCTCAGGAGCCGTTTTTCCCAGCGGGAAAAGGAGACGCTCAAGCCGACCGGTTTAGCCAAATTCAGTCTCGGCTTCGACAGCTCGGAGCGGTTTACTATCGATTGGAGACTTGGGGGGATCGGCCTCAAGGTTTTCGTTTCCACTGTCAAATGGGGATTGAAGGGCAATCGCGTCTGGCCCAGCAGTTTGAAGCGACTGACACGGTCGCCGTGCGAGCGATGCAGCGGGTTCTGGCCGAGGTCGAATCGTGGCACGCCCAAAGGCAAGGTAAACCGAGTCTGAGACGATGAATTACCCCGCTTGGCAAGGTCGACCGCTGAACTGGGAGCAGTTGGCAGCCCGAAATCGGAAAACCGTTCGTGGCGGTTGGCAAGCGGTCCGGGGTGATTGTCGGCAAAACGCTCGCCGGTCGGTCGTCGATTGGCTCTCGATCCGTTCTTCTTTGAAGCAAGACGACCTGCTCCCGCCCGGGCCGACGGTCCGTCGTGAGGAATTGGCCCTTTTGGAGGCGGTACTTTTCTTGTCGCGTGAGCCGGTGGTTCCTCGAAAGGCGATCGGGCTGGCCGGTCTTGAGCCGGGCACTCGGGTCAGCGATTTGATGGGGGAGTTGAACCGGCTTTATGATCGCGAGGAATCCGCTTTTCATATTGTCGAGGTGGCCGGCGGGTTTCAGTTGCGGACCCGTGTGGGGTTCAGCTCCTGGTTGCGTCGTCTGCACGGCTCTCAGGTCGAAGTTCGGCTTTCCCCCCCCGCGATGGAGACGTTGGCCGTGGTCGCCTATCGCCAGCCGGTTTTGCGGGCCACGATCGAGGCGATTCGTGGGGTGCAATGTGGCGAAATCATTCGACAATTGATGGAGCGGGACTTGATTCGGATCGTCGGCCGCTCGGAAGATCTGGGCCGCCCGATGCTCTACGGAACCACGAAGCGATTTTTGCAGGTTTTCGGGCTTCGTGATTTGAGTGAGCTGCCCCGTCGGGAATGGGTCGCTTCGCCGGAGGGGGAGGGGGACACGATGGAAGATCATGAAGAAGAAGGACCTGCCCTGGACGACGAGGAAGGGGCCCCCGATGGTGAACCGGGCTATTGTGGGAATGGCGATGATTCACTCCCTGTTGAGGAAGTGGTTGACGCCGTTTCTGAAGAGGGTATCCTGGAATGTGAGGATGAATAGGTAGAGTGGGCTACGCGAAAAGGCTGTAGGCGCTCTTGTGGTGTGGAAGTTAAAAAAAACAGGTCATTCAATTGGGGAAAAGGTGTGGGAAGAGAGGGATTTTGACGAAAATAGTTTTTGATACCAATTCCTGTTGAAACGGCACCTTTTCCGGGTGTTTACCCTTTGGGAAAACCCGCTATTTTCACGCGGATGAACGTGCAGTTTCATCTTTAGGATTTGTATGATAAGGAAATCAGCACCCCTGTTGCTAGTCCTCTGTAGAAATGATTATCTGATTCGATCATCCCTAATCGGATTTAGGAGAAGAAAGTGAAATTGCTCAACACGTCGCCGAATTTTGCTGGTGAACTGTTTTCTTCCGCCGGCGATTCCTGTGAGCTCCTGGGGAGCAAAAGTGGGTTGTTTTGCAGCGGTGACCATGAAATCGACGATTCTGATCCGGGCGAAGAGCTCGAAAACGACGAGGAAGAGGAGTATGAGTACGTCGATGCCGACGAGGATGAAGACGAGGAGTATGAGTACGTAGACGTCGACGAAGACGGGGATGAAGACGAAGATGAAGAATATGAGTATGTAGACGTCGACGAAGACGAAGACGAGGATGAGGATGAAGACGCCGACGAAGATGTAGAATACGAGTATGTCGACGAAGATGAGGATGAGAGTGAGGACGAAGACGAAGACGAGGAATGGGAAGAGGATGAGTGGGAAGAGGTAGAGGACGACGAAGAAGAGGATGAGGAGGACGAGGGCTGGGAAGACGATTGGGATGAAGACGAAGAAGATGCGGATGACGAAGAAGACGATTGGGAATACGAAGACGAAGAGGAAGAGGAAGAGATTTGAGTCGGCAGCGTGTGCATCGAAGGCCTGATGGTGCCTCAAGCAAACGGACCGACCCTATTCTTTTTTAGCCGACTTGTCGTTGATCGTTTTTCTCGATTTTTTCCGATTTTTGATAAAAGATTTTTTACTCGCTTCACGGAAAATCGACCTCGTCGAATCAGGAAATGAATTTTGGCCTCACAGATCTTTTGTGGGGCCTTTTTCTTTTCTTGCTTGTCACTCGATCGCTCCTGTTCCCGGCAAAAACGGCCTGGCTTGAAAGGTTTTTTGTTCCTGGTGAGATTCGGTTTGCCTAGTAAGGTTGGTCGGGTCATGGTGCCCCGGAAAAGCAGACATATTTTCGTTTGGCTTGGATTTTATGGCGGTTTTCTTCTCATTTTTCTTTTGGCGCGATCTTGTCGGAATCGAAGGGATGGCGTAAGCTAATCGTTGTTCGATGCGATCCTGACGGAAGGCAGATCGACAACGGTTGTCGGTCCTCAAGGATGAATGCTGGGTGCGGGTAAGCAAACCATGACCAAAAATCGTGATCGTTTTTCCTCTTCTCAAGAACCTGATTCCGAAAAGAAAATTCCTTTTGGCGAGTTGACGCTCGATCCGGCTCGGCGGGAGGAGACGCTCTTGACGGCCCGTCGCGCGATCACGCTGACACGTCAATGGTTGCTTCGTCAACAGCACGACGATGGCCATTGGGTCGCCGAGTTGGAAGGGGACACGATCCTCGAGAGTGAGTTCATTTTGCTGCTGACCTTCCTCGGTGAAGAGCATTCCGAGATGGCACGGCGCGCGGCCAACTATCTGCTTCAAAAACAAATGCCCGAGGGCGGTTGGCAGATGTATCCGGGCGGGAAGCTCGAGATCAGCGGCAGCGTCAAAGCGTATTTCGCGTTGAAGCTGACCGGTCACGATCCGCGGGCCGAATACATGCAGCGGGCTCGTCAAGCGATTCTCGCCCACGGCGGGGCCGACGCGGTCAACAGCTACACGCGTTTCTATTTGGCCTTGTTGGGGCAAATCTCTTACGAACATTGCCCGGCCGTGCCGCCGGAGTTCCTTCTCGCGCCGAAATGGTTCCCGATCAACCTGTACAAGGTCAGCTCTTGGTCGCGGACGATGATCGTTCCCCTTTCACTGATGTGGAGCCATCGGCCGGTGCGCGAGTTGGACCCGAGTCGTGGGATTCGCGAACTTTTCATTCGGGAACCGAACGAGTGGCCGACGCTTCGGTGTCCCGACTTGCCGGGTGGAACCGGTCTTTTCAGTTGGGATCGTTTTTTCCGTTTGGTCGACAAGGGGCTCAAATGGTGTCATCGCCACGGAGTGACGCCCCTTCGGCGTCGGGCGATCGAGCGAGCCGAACAGTGGATGCTCGAGCGGTTTGAGGGAAGTGACGGGCTCGGGGCGATTTTTCCGCCGATCGTGTGGAGTTGGATCTCGTTGAGGTGTCTTGGCTATGCGGACGATAGCCCGGAGGTTCTCGAGTGCCGCAAGCAATTGGAAGATTTGATTATTGAAGATGTCGAGGGCGAGACGGTCCGTATTCAGCCGTGCAAATCGCCGGTCTGGGACACGGCCCTTTCGATTCTCGCGTTGGTCGACGCGGGCGTGCATCGCGATCGGGCCGAATTGCGTCGGGCGGTCGACTGGCTGTTGGAAAAACAGATTCGGCGTCCGGGCGATTGGTCGGAGACGGTCGACGTCGAGCCGGGTGGTTGGGCGTTTGAGTACCACAATGATTTTTATCCCGACACGGACGACACGGCGATAGCCCTGATGGCGATCAACACCCAGTTCCAGGAAGCCGGCGGAGATCTCGGGGCGTTGCCGCCGGATATTCGGGTCGCGATGAACCGTTCGGACGATCCGCACGACCAGGCGCAGGTCAGCCGAATGAAGGGGGCGGCCGAGGCGATTCGACTGGGCCTCGACTGGATATTGGCGATGCAAAACCGCGATGGCGGTTGGGGCGCCTTCGACAAGGACAACGATTGCCGGTTGCTTTGCCATGTGCCGTTTGCCGATCACAACGCGATGATCGATCCGAGTTCGCCCGATTTGACCGGCCATATTTTGGATTCGCTCGGGGAATTGGGGCACCGTGTCGGCAATGATGCACAAGGTGACAGCGATTCGCAAGTTGATAAGGCGGTTGCCTATTTGCGGAAAAACCAAGAGGCCAACGGAAGTTGGTTCGGTCGTTGGGGGGTCAATTATATTTACGGCACCGGCGAGGTGATGGGCGGGCTGGCGGCCGTGGGGGTTGACCGAGACGATCCGGCAATAGTAGCCGGGGCCAATTGGCTCTTGTCGGTCCATCAATCCGACGGCGGTTGGGGCGAGTCGGCCGATTCGTATGAACCGGACGGAACACCGGGAGTCGG
This sequence comes from Thermoguttaceae bacterium, assembly GCA_963674475.2. Classification (GTDB taxonomy): domain Bacteria; phylum Planctomycetota; class Planctomycetia; order Pirellulales; family Thermoguttaceae; genus CAXXFQ01. The sequence goes on from CAXXFQ010000019.1 coordinate 421,992, forward strand.
CCCGTCGACCGCGTCGCAAACGGCCTGGGCAATCATGGGGCTGATGGCCGCCGGGCTGGAAAACCATCCGGCCGTTTTGGAGGGAATTCAGTATCTGGTTGAAAACCAAAACGAGGATGGAACGTGGGACGAACCGGAGTTCACCGGTACTGGTTTCCCGCGCGTTTTCTATCTTCACTATCATTACTATCGAATTTACTTCCCGCTGATGGCCATTTCTCGATGGGCCGTGGCGGTGTCGAAGATCTCGGACACCTTCCCGGCGCCCGAGTTGCGGCTGGTTGGAATGGACGAAGATCAAGGCGGCGAAAAAGACGCGACATCGAAAGCGACGGCTGAGACTTCGTGAGACGACTCGTCCGAAAAAAGTTTGCTCCGCTGATCACCACCGATTCTCATAAATAGAAAAAACTCCATGCGATTTCCCTTCTCGTTGACCCGTTCGATGGGTGGTTACCTTTTGAAGAAACGGTTGGCCGGTGCACGCCGTTTCCCGCTGGTTTTGATGCTCGAGCCGTTGCACGCGTGTAACCTCCGTTGTGTCGGGTGCGGTCGGGTTCGGGAGTATGCCGACTGGGCCGCGAAGCAGTTGACTCTCGATCAATGTCTGGCCGCGGTCGACGAGTGCGAGGCGCCGGTCGTGAGCCTTTGCGGCGGGGAACCGCTGATTTATCCGGAAATCGGTCCGTTGGTCGAGTCGATTTTGGAACGCAAAAAGCATATCTATCTCTGCACGAACGGGGTGAAGCTGGAATCGTCGCTTGAAAAATTCCGTCCGAGCGATCGGTTGTTTATCAATGTTCATATCGACGGGATGGAGGCGACTCACGACGCGATCGTCGGCCGGGAAGGGGTTTTCGCCCAAGCGGTCGCCGGAATTCGCGCGGCGGTCGAGGCCGGGTTCATGGTTTGCACGAACACGACCGTCTATCGGGGGACCGATCTGAACGAGGTGGCCGTGTTATTCGAATATCTTGAAGAATTGGGCGTCGGCGGGGTGATGGTTTCGCCCGCCTACGGCTATAAGGCGGTCCAGGATACCTCGCCGGAGGAGGCTGAAGCGATTTTCATGACTCGTGACGAGGTCCATGAGAAATTTCGCGAGGCGCGGGCCATGCTTTCGTCCTATCGATTGACGACGACGCCGGTTTATTTCGATTTTCTTTGCGGTCAGCGGGATCTTACCTGTGCCGCGTGGGCCAATCCGACCTATAATATATGTGGATGGAAGGGGCCCTGTTATTTGGTGACCGACCGTCATTACGAAACGTACCGAGAGTTGTTGGATTCGACCGATTGGGACGCGCTCGGGCCGGGCAACGATCCGCGTTGCGAGCATTGTCTGGTCCATTGCGGGTTTGAGCCGGCGGCCGTGTTGGAGGCGAATCAGCGTTTCCGTGATTTTTGGAAAATGGCCGTCTGGCAAATGAAGTAGAAAAAAAGAAAACACAAAGAGAGGGATTGCGAAGCAATCCCGGCGGCCAGGGGCCGCGGCCGGACCGGCGTTACCACGCCACTGCGCGAACCCGCTCCCGTTGGTCGCTGGCATCGATACTAGCGACCAACGGGAGCGGGCAAGTGCTAACGGTGCGGTAGCACCAAGAAAAAAGTTTTTGAGGGGAGAGTTTGAGAGGGGGCAATTTTCAAAATGTCCCCTTTCATAAAAATAAAAACAGGCGCAGGCGAAGCCGAAGCTCCATTATATTTTCCTCCGACACCATTTTTGTCGACGCTAAACCTTCGACCTCAGCCCCGACCCCCATTCAAAAACACCCCCTCTTCGAAGACACCCAACCGCACCGAGCCATCAAGCGAGAAGATCATGCCGTTGTACGAATACGAATCCGAAGGCAAAGGTTGTCCGTTTTGCAAGGATCGTTTCGAAGTACTCCAATCGATCAACGCCGCGTCGCTGAGTGAATGTCCGGAATGTGGCGCGCCGTGTCATCGGGTACTTTCCTCTTTTTCGATGGCCAAAAGCACGGGCGACATTTTGAGCAAGAAGAATCTCGAGGCGAAAGGGTTCACGCAGTACAAAAAAGCCGGCGATGGCCGTTATGAAAAAACGCTTGGCAAGGGGCCGAACGTGATCAAGCGGTAGATAGGTAATCGCCAAACAAAAGCTAACTGTGTTTAAAGAAACAAGGCATTCCCTTCGATGGAAAGGAATGCCTTTGTTTTTTATGACTTTCGGCATTTCATGTGACCGAAAAAAGGTCGCCTTGGTGTCTGCTTAGGCGAACTTCGTGACGCCGGGGATCGCCAGCGGGTACTTGCCGTCGGGGCCGGGCATGGCGGGCGGGTCGACTTCGAACGAGTATTTGCTCGGGGCAAACGACTGTTGCGAATTGATGGCGTCTTCCCACGTGATCTTCTTACCGGTCGTCGCGACCATGCGGCCGATGACGCCCAACATCGTGCTGGTGAGCATTCGGTCGCCGTCGTTGATGTAGCCGCCGGATTTGATCGCGTCGAACAGGGCCTTGTGTTCGAGGTCGTACATGTTGCCGCTTGGGCCACGGTACTTCCACTTTTCCTCGCCGTTGACGATGCTTTTGAGGATGTTGGCCGTTCCCTTGGTGCCGGTGAAGCGGTCCGACACGTCGTTGTAGCAACCGGGTTGCTGACGGCAGAAGGCGTTCACCCGGACCCCGTCGCCATAGTCGTAAACGACGGCGAAGTGGTCGTAGATGTCGCCCTTCTTTTCGAGCATACGACCGCCCATGCCCCAGGCCGATTTCGGCGGCTTGTCGCCCATCGCCCAGGAGGCCTTGTCGAGACTGTGGATGTGTTGCTCGACGTTATGGTCGCCGGAGAGCCAGGTGTAGAAGTACCAGTTGCGAAGCTGGTATTCCATCTCGCTCATTTCCGGCTTGCGATCCATCGTTCGACCGACGTTGCCGACGATGTAGGTTTCTTCGATGTTCTGGATTTTGCCGATCTTTCCATCAAGGACCTGTTGCATGGTCGCCTTGACGGCCGGGTGGTATCGCCAGCAGAATCCGGCCACCAGGTTGAGCTTCTTTTCCTTGGACTTCTTGACCGCAGCCATGGCTTTCCGCATGCCGGGGCCATCGATCGCCATCGGCTTTTCGCAGAAGATATGTTTGCCCGCATTGACGGCCGCTTCGAGGTGAATCGGACGGAAGTGGGGAAGTGCGACGAGCAGAACGACGTCGACATCCGTGGCGAGCAACTGTTTGTAGGCGTCAAAGCCGGTGAACTGGTGATCCGCCTCGACGGCCACTTGTTCCGGCTTTTGCTGCTTGAGTTGCTTGAGGCTGTTTTGTAAGGCGTCATCGAACATGTCGGCCATGGCGACCAGCTTGACGTTCGGGTCGGCGTTCATCGCGTTGACTGCCGCTCCGGTTCCACGACCGCCGCAACCGATCAGGCCGATTTTGATTTCGCCACTTCCTTCGGCGTGGGCCATCCGGGTGAACGAGCCGCCGGCAAGAGCCGCCCCTGCCGCCAGACCGGTCCCTTTGAGGAACGATCGGCGCGAGGTGGTTAGCGAGTTAAGCTTGGATTCTGATGCCATCGAAGTTCTCCTTCATGGAATGCAAAAGGGTAAAGGAATGTCTTGTGAGTGGACCGTTGTTTCCGTGAGTCAAAATTGCCCAAAGCGTAACGCCGATGTCGGCTGAGAAAGAAGAGCGCCGAAACGCCCGGTCTTGAACGCCCGTTCTTGGGTGGGAATTTTGCGTTGCTTGCAGGAAGGCCGGTCATGAAAAAAGGGGTGGTTTTAAGGCCGATCGCCGAGAGATCCATGAAAATCCGCTCGAAAGCGAAATGGCTCAATGGGGGCGAGCGGCCAACAATCTATCATATATTCTCAGTATAATTAGCCCAAGCCGAAAAAACAACCATTGGAAAGGGGCTATCGGGAAAGCTTGTTTTCTGAGGGTCCAAGTCGCAAAAATCAGCAATCAGTGGTCCCAAGCGGTATTTCTGGGATAAAGGGGAGAGTTGATGGGCTGGTAAGGCAGGGGGAGACAGGCAGGCAATAGAGGGAGGCAGACAGATACTATAGGGGGAGTCAGGCAGATACTAAAAGTACCTATCGGTTTTTTTGACGTGAATCAATTTGAAAAGTTTCCGCGTGTGGCTTGACGAATGAAATGGGGTGGGGCCCCCTGTTTGTGCTAGTGAGGGCCAAATTGACGATCTGTCTGGGGTTTGGTATCCTAAACGGCTTGTCCTTGAGGCGTATCTGAAGATGGCTACTGGGGGGGTGTACCGTCCCCCCTGTTTCGCACCCATATAAAAAAGGATTTGAGGAGATCATGGCTCACGAAGTTACTCTGATTACCGGCGATGGCGTTGGTCCCGAACTGGCCGAAGCGGCGCGACGTTGTGTCGAGGCGACCGGCGTGGAAATCAACTGGGATGTCCAAGAGGCGGGCATCGACGTGATGGAGCGGACCGGGACGCCGTTGCCCGACTCGGTCATGGAAAGCATCAAGCGGACCCGATGCGCCTTGAAGGCCCCGATCACGACCCCCGTCGGAACCGGTTTTCGAAGTATCAACGTCCACCTGCGACAAGAGTTGGGCCTGTTCGCCTGCATCCGACCGTGCAAGTATTACCCCGGCGTCCGGAGCTTCTTTAGCGAGATCCCGGTCGACCTGGTCATCGTTCGAGAAAATACCGAAGACCTTTACGCGGGGATCGAGTTCGAAAAGGGCCAACCGGCCACCGGCGAGTTGTTCGACTATATCAATCAAGTGTCGACCGGTAGCAAAATTCGTTCCGGCCGTGAGGAAACGGGCATCTCGATCAAGCCGATCAGCGTTTCCGGGAGCGAACGGATTATCCGCTGTGCGTTCGAATACGCCCGCGAAAACAACCGCAAAAAGGTCTCGGCGGTCCACAAAGCCAATATCATGAAGTACACCGACGGGCTGTATCTGGCGATCGCGCGCGACGTGGCCAAAGATTACCCCGATATCGAGTTCGAAGACCGAATTGTCGACAATATGTGCATGCAATTGGCCCAGAAGCCCGAACTTTACGACGTCATCGTCTTACCGAACCTCTACGGCGATATTCTTAGTGATTTGGCGGCCGGTCTGGTTGGCGGGCTAGGTGTCGCGCCGGGGCTGAACGTCGGTCCCGACGGGGCCGTCTTCGAGGCGACCCACGGCAGCGCCCCGAAATACAAGGGACAAAACAAGGTCAACCCGACCGCGTTGATCCTCTCCGGGATGCTGATGCTTCGGCATTTGAAGGAGTTTGAAGCGGCCGATCGACTTGAGAAGGCCGTTGCCGCCGTCATCGCCGAGGGCAAGGACGTCACCTACGATATGAAGCCCAACCGGGACGATCCGACCGCCGTGGGGACCCAAGAGATGGCCGACGCGATCTGTGCAAAGATGAATTAATTTTCCTTGGTGCTTCCGCATCGAGAAGAAACACGCCTCCATGAGCCAAAGGTGAACTTTTTTAGAAGAGCGATGGCCGAAAAGTGGATCGCTCTTCTTTTTTGGTTTTTCCCTTTTTCTCTTGATCGAGAGCGCTTTTCCTTTCTGAAATTCCGATTACAATGAAATGATTCTGCTTTTTCCCCGTTTTTTCTTCAAGGAATAACCGATGAGCGGCGAAAATTTTTCGAACTCGCAGCACCCTGAAACTTCCCAGACGCCTGAGAGCCAGACGCCCGAGAACCAGACGCCTGAAAACCAGGCGCCCGAAAACCCGTCCGCCCCAAGCCCTGCGGCGCAGACGGAGGTGACCCCGACCGATTCGCCGAGCGAAGATTCTGGCAAGTCGCGGCGGATTCTGATCGGTTCGCAGCGCGACCCGGGCGTCCCGATGCCCCGAGCCAAAAAGGATTGGACCGTTCCCGAAGAAAAAAAGGAAGAGGCTTCGGCCCCGTCCGAGGAGTCCGAGCCAAAAGATTCGGCCCCCGCACCGGAAGGAAAACCGGTCGAGGAAGTGGCCGAGGAAGCGAAGGTCGATTTGAATCCCGCGGCGCTCGAAAAGGCGCTTGAAAGGGATAAATCGAAGGGCGACGCCCCTTTGAAGCATTTTCCGCCCCCTTCGATTCGAGGCAAACTTTCGCCCGAACTGGAGGCCGAGTTGGAGGAGATGCTTTCGGGCGAGGCGATCGAGAGCCTGATGGACGTCGACGAGTCGATCACCAAGCAGGAAATGCTCGAACGCGAGGCTAAATGCAAAGCGACGGTTGTCGCGATTCAAGAAGAAGATATTTTTGTCGAACTGGGCGGTCGCGAGCAAGGGGTCGTTGCGAAAAAGAGCTTCGACGAAGTTCCTGAAATCGGTCAAAAGATCGACGTTATCGTCAACCGGTTCAATCAGGAAGACGGGATCTACGACCTGACCCTGCCCGGCATGGCGGCCGACGTGGGCGACTGGTCCGATCTTGAGGAAGGGATGACCGTCGAAGCGCGGGTCACCGGCCATAACACGGGCGGGCTGGAATGCGAAGTCAACCATATCCGCGGCTTTATCCCGATCAGCCAGATTTCGGACTACCGGGTCGAAAATATCGAACCGTTTGTCGGCGAGAAATTCGTTTGTCTCGTGACCGAGGCGAATCCGTCACGCGGCAACTTGGTGCTCAGCCGTCGGGCGATCATCGAACGCGAAAAGGAAGCGGCTGGCAAGGAACTGTTGGCCTCATTGGAAACGGGGCAGATCCACGAAGGGGTTGTCCGGAAGTTGATGGATTTTGGCGCGTTTGTCGACCTTGGCGGCGTCGACGGGTTGTTGCACATCAGCGAACTTGGCTGGGGCCGGGTCAACCATCCTAGCGAGGTCGTTTCCGAGGGCCAGACGGTCAAGGTTATGATCAAGTCGATCGATCTTGAAACGAAACGGATCGGTCTGAGCTACCGAGAGACGCTCGAAAACCCGTGGGACAGCATCCAAAATAAGTATCCCACCGGCGAGGTTGTCAAAGGGACGGTCGTCAAGCTGATGGAGTTTGGCGCGTTTGTCGAACTCGAGCCGGGTGTCGAAGGATTGATCCATATTTCCGAGTTGGATCACAAGCGGGTCTTTCGCGTCAGCGACGTCGTCAAGGAAGGGGAAGAGGTCGAGGTGATGGTCAAGTCGGTCGACCCCGACGCGCGCCGCATCGGCCTCTCGATGAAGGACACGTTGCCCGTTCCGACGAAGGAGAAGAAGGAAGACGAACTGCCGGACGACGAACCGATCAAGCCGATCGAAAAGGTCGACCCGAAGACGCTCAAAGGGGGCATCGGTGGTCGAGAGTCCGAAGGGGGCAAGTTTGGTCTGAAGTGGTAACGGTGGCGGGCTTTACTATCCCCTTCTTTTTGTTTTTTCATTTTGATGCGTGTCAACGAACTTTATAGCACCGTGCAAGGGGAAGGCCGATTGACCGGGACGCCGAGTGTCCTGGTTCGTCTCAGCGGCTGTCCGCTGCGCTGCGGCTATTGCGATACGTCCCACGCCTCGTGGGACGCCGAAGGAGAAGACCGCTCGACCGAATCGATTGTCGAACAAGTCGAGCGGTTTCCGATCCGTCACGTCGTCCTCACTGGCGGCGAGCCGATGCTCTATGATGACCTGCCCGAGTTGACCGACGCGCTTGCCGAGCGTGGGTATCACATCACGATCGAGACGTCCGGTGTCTTGTTTCAGCCGGTTCGCTGTGATTTGATGTCGATCAGCCCGAAGTTGTCCAACTCCCGCCCCACCGGTTTGCAACCGCCGCACTGGCTTGCGCGGCACGAATCACGACGGCACCGCCCCGAGGTGATCCGGCAGTTGATCGCGGAGTACGACTACCAGCTGAAATTCGTTATTGGCAACGAGGCCGATTGCCACGAGGTCGAGGCCTATCTGGACGAGCTGGACTTGTGTGAGTCGGACCGGGTATGGATGATGCCCGAAGGGACCGAGCTGGAGACACTGGCCGACCGGGCCCGATGGCTCGTGCCGTACTGCGACACACGGTCGTTTCACTATTGCCCGAGAAAGCATATCGAGTGGTTTGGCCAGACACGCGGGACGTAAAACGTTTTTTCCCCATGGTGTACGCCCGCATTTTTACGCTCGATGAAAGTAGATCTACTGGTTTCCCTTCCGCATGAGTTTTCGAAACAGCTTGCCGGTTACCGTGCCGAAAAACGAACCGACAAGTCCAAAAAGGGAAAATAGGGGTAAGGCTATAAATAGGCCCAGCAGCATTAGTGGGTCGCCACCTTCAGGGCTTGTAGCTACACACCAAGTAAAGCCAATGATCTGGCCGAGCAAAATGCCCAGCCCCCAAAGCCAGAAGCGTCGCGGCACGGACAGGCCGATTGCTAGACCACCAAAAAACAAGAGCCCTTGGTAGGTCCGTCCTGGAGAATCCCAGGGCTCTTGGTGGCCCGTGACCAACGGCGATGCAATCCAAAGGAATGCTCCGAAGAAAAGAGAGCATCCGAATGCAACCCACTCCTTGTTCTTGGGGGTAAGGCTCATTTTTTTTCGCCGATTCGAGTTTGATTGTCTGGCGTTTTATCGTCTCTGGGGCTTTTGTCTACTTTTGGACGGGGACCGGTCGGTCCATGGCCCAGAAGATCCCGTTGATCAGAAGTTTTTCAAACGGGGCCTGATCGAAGTCGTCCGGATAGCCCAGTGAGGTATAAAAGACCCGGCTGCCGTGGTAGTCGCGGGTCCAGGCGATCGGTTCGACCTTGTCGTCGAACGAACCGGTCAAAAGGATGGTCGCGTTTGAGTCGAGCATCGGGGCGACCAGGTACGTGTTGCCGTTGCTGTGCCACTTCTGCGGCACGATTCCCTTGAGGATCGGGTTCTTGCTTTGCTCGGGGACGATGGCGACGTTGGTCCCCTTGTCGGCCGGGCCGTAGCCGCGATTCTTGCAGCCGAGCACTTCGGGGACGAACTCCCACCATTTTTCGAATCCCTTGGCCACGTCGCCGTGTACCGAGAAGGCGTGGTTGGCCGTTCGGATGCCGACCAGCGGTTTGCCCGCCTTCAAATAGTCGCGGATCAGACCGAGTTGTTCGGTACTCAAGGCACGGCGGCGGAAGAAGATGACCAGCAGATCGGCGTCTTCGAGCGTTTCCAGCCCCGGGAAGCGAAACTCGCCGGGTTGTCCTTCTCCTTGGATGACCTCGCATTGGCAGCCGTAGCGGTCGGCGAGCATTTTGGCGAAAACCGGGATCGTCCGGGTCGCTTCGTAGTTGTTGGGATCTTCACTGACGAGGAAGACGATTTTCGGGGATGGCGTTTTGGGCGTTTCGGCGGCTTCGGTGGTTGGGATTGCCATGCCGAAAAAAAAGGCGAACAAGAGGAGCAGGCTGACGGCGTGGAGTTTTTTCATGGCGGTTGGGGTTCCTGAACCAAAAAGTTTTAGCAATAGGGCGTGTGAAGTGACACACGGTTTGGGGATATTTATCATAACAAACCTTGGCGGTTTGGTTCAATCTACAAAAGCTTTTGAGTTTGGACGTTTTTCGTAAGAGATGGCGAATTTAGGGGGGTTATTCCATTTAAAAAACAGGTTCCGGATTGGCAAAATGTAATGGTGGGTTAAAAATAGTCGGTTCTTGAGAGGGGGAGCAGCTCAGGTTGCCGGGAGGGATTCTTGTCTAAACCTTCTGTTTTATGCGGGTTTTTCCGGAAAGCGTGACGATGAGAACGGGCATTGCGTGTGGAAAGAAGGTTGAAAGGCCTCTCGGTTCTTCTGCAAATGGGGGGGTGTTCGAGAATTCCGGTCCCCCCCGATTCACGTGGTACCCGTTTTGGGACTATAATAGCCCGTTTCACCCGGTTTGCCGCTTTTATTTAGTTTTGCCATCTGAGGCAGTTGACTCGTCCTGAAGCAGCCCCGCGAAGATCGATGACAGACGAGGATCTGGAAAAGGTCTTATGATCTTGAAGAAAAAGGTCTCATGATCTGAAAAAGGGCTTCGTGATTAAAAATGGTCCTATGAAAAGTTTTGACACGGTTGCGATTGTCGGCGTCGGATTGATCGGGGGATCGATCGGGCTGGCGTTGCGCGAGCGGGGGCTTGCCAAAAACGTCGTCGGGATCGGACGGACTCAGGCTACGTTGCGGACGGCCCGACGGCTTGGCGCGGTGACTCAAACGACGGTCGATCTGCCCAAGGGGGTCAAAGAAGCCGAGTTGGTCGTGCTCTGTACGCCAGTCGGGCGGATTGTCGAACAGGTTCGTCAAATTGCCCGGCATGCGCCGGAAGGGACCCTTATCACCGATGCGGGAAGTACGAAACTTTCGATTGTCGAGGCGCTCGATGGGCCTTTGGATCGGGGATGTCGTTTTTTGGGGTCGCATCCGATGGCCGGTGGCGAGACGGTCGGGCCGACCGGGGCGACGGCCGATCTGTTCGTCGGAAAAGTGGTCGTCATGACCCCGACGCCCAGCACCCAGGCCCAGGATTTCGACCGGATCGAGCAGTTTTGGTCCGATCTCGGCGCGGTGGTCGTCCAGATGACGGCCGAGCAACACGACCGGGCGGTCGGGCTGACCAGTCATTTGCCGCACGCGGTGGCGGTCGCCTTGGCGGCGAGTGTGCCGGAGGAGTATTTCCGTCTGGTTGGCACCGGGATGCGGGGTACTTCGCGTCTGGCTTCCGGCGGGCCGGAAATATGGACCGATATTTTTTTGGAAAATCAGGAAAACGTCTTGGCCGCGATGGAACAGTTCGGCGTGCAGTTGACCCGTTTGGTCGCGGCGATTCGACGTAAGGACGGCGCGGCCCTTTTGGAGATTTTGACCGAGGCGAAAGCACGTCGAGACGCGTTCGCCTCCCGTTCGTCCGATCGGTAACCAACACGGCGCGCGACCAGCGCGTCGGCGATTGAAAATATTCAGTGGGATTGTCAGAGAAGAAGGATCCACATGCTTTGGGAAGTTGATATTTATCCGGCGTCCGGGTTGCCGAACCTGCTGGCCGAGGGAGTCGTTTCCGAGTCGGCCGACTTAGGACTGAAGTTGTCGATGGCCGTGGACGCGGCCCGCGGTTACTTGGTCCAAGGGGATTTGAGCCGTGAGCAGATCGAGCGGATCGCCGCCGAGTTGTTGTTCGACCCGGTGGTCGAGCGGACGATCATCGCGCCGGTGGGAGACGCCGCGTTGAACGAGGCTCCGGCCAGTCTTGCCGGGTCGGGCGCGGTCCGTTTGGCCCATGTCTTGCCGAAGCCGGGGGTGACCGACACGGTGGCCGAAAGCGCGCGTCAGGCGATCGCCGACTTCGAAATCGAGGCCGACGCGATTCGGACGTTCAAAAAATATTGGATCGCCGGCGTCGACGAGGACCAGTTGGCCGCACTCGGGTCGAAATTGCTGGCCAATGACGCGATCGAGCAGATCATTGTCGGGCCGCTCTTGTTCGACAAGCTCGAGGTGGGCGGCGATTACCAGTTCGAACTGGTTACCGTCGGTATTCGTGAGTTGGACGACGAATCGCTTGGCCGTTTGAGCCTCAAAGGGCAGCTTTATCTTTCGCTGACCGAGATGCAGACGATCCAAAATTATTTCCGCGAGTTGGGCCGCGACCCGACCGACATCGAGCTGGAAACGGTCGCCCAGACGTGGAGTGAGCATTGCAGTCACAAGACGCTTGCCGGGCGGATTCATTATCGGGACGAGTCGCGCGAGATCCGTTTCGAAAACATGCTCAAGGAGACAATCTTCGCCGCGACGCAAGAGATTCGTCGTGGGTGGGAAGACGACTGGTGCGTGAGCGTTTTTGAGGACAACGCGGGGGTCGTTCGGTTCGACGAGAAGTACAACATTTGCTTCAAAGTCGAGACGCACAATCACCCGTCGGCTCTGGAGCCTTATGGCGGGGCGAACACGGGGATCGGCGGCGTGATCCGCGACCCGATGGGAACCGGCATGGGCGCGCGACCGGTTTGTAATACCGACGTCTTTTGTTTCGCCCCGCCGGAGACCGCGCCGGAAGAAATTCCGCAAGGGATTCTTCATCCACGACGGGTGATGCGCGGCGTCGTGCAGGGCGTCCGCGATTACGGAAACCGGATGGGCATCCCGACAATCAACGGGGCCGTCTATTTCGATCCGCGCTATCTGGGTAACCCGTTGGTTTATTGTGGCGATATCGGGTTGCTCGAGCGGGACCAGTCGTTCAAGGAGCCCAAGGCGGGCGACATGATTGTCGCGATGGGCGGACGGACCGGGCGCGACGGGATTCACGGCGCGACGTTCTCTTCGGCCGAGTTGACCCACGAGAGCGAAGAGCTTTCCGGCGGTTCGGTGCAGATCGGAAACGCGATCACCGAAAAGATCGTGCTCGATATCATGATGGTCGCCCAGGAGCGGAAGCTTTACAGCGCCGTGACCGACTGCGGTGCCGGTGGTTTTTCCAGTGCGGTCGGCGAGATGGGCGAGAAGATCGGCGCCGAGGTCTGGTTGGAAAAGGCCCCGCTGAAATATTCCGGCCTCTCGTACACCGAGATCTGGATCTCCGAGGCGCAGGAGCGGATGGTCTTTTCGGTTCCGCCGGAAAAGGTGGACGAGCTTCTCGCGCTTTGCGAGTCCGAAGGGGTCGAATCGGTCGTGATCGGCAAGTTTGTCCCGACCGGACGGCTCGAACTGAAATACGATGGGCACACCGTTGGCGATCTCGAGATGGCTTTCATGCACGACGGTCGTCCGCCGGTGGTTCGCGACGCGGTCTTTACGCCCGAGCCGGTCGAGCCGATTGCCTCGGACGCCTTGTCCGAAGTTGATCCGGCCGACGCGCTGAAAAAGATTCTCGGTTCGTACAATGTCGCCAGCAAGCATTGGATTATCCGCCAGTACGACCACGAGGTCCAAGGCGGCAGCGTGGTCAAGCCGCTGGTCGGGGTGAAAAACGACGGACCGGGCGACGCGAGTGTCTTCCGGCCGGTTCTTACCAGCAACCGGGGCGTGGTCGTCTCGTGCGGCATGAACCCGCATTATGGCGATCTGGATACCTATCATATGGCGGCCAGTGCGATCGACGAGGCGGTTCGTAACTGCGTGGCGGTCGGGGCTGATCCGTCGCAGATCGCGATCCTCGACAACTTCTGTTGGGGCAACACCGACCGGGCCGAAACGCTCGGGTCGTTGGTCCGCGCGTCGCTGGCCTGCTACGACGTGTCGACCGTGTTGGAGACGCCGTTTGTCAGTGGCAAGGACAGCTTGAACAACGAATTTCGACCGGAAGGGGCCGACGAGCCGATCTCGATTCCGCCGTCGCTGTTGATCAGTGCGATGGGGCAGGTCGACGACGTCGAAAAATGCGTCACGATGGACCTCAAAGCGGCCGGGAACCTGATTTATCAGGTTGGCCTGACCCGCGACGAGATGGGCGGTTCGCACTTGGCGCTGGTTAGCTCCTTGACCGGCGGGCAGGTGCCGCAGGTCGATCCGCACCGGGCGAAGGCGACGTTTGCGGCGATGCACCAGGCGATCGACGCCGGGCTGGTCCGATCGTGTCACGACCTAAGCGAAGGCGGCTTGGCGGTCGCGGCGGCCGAGATGGGATTTGCCGGTGAGGTCGGACTTCGTGTCGAACTTGACGCGGTGCCAAATGATCTCGATGCTACGACTCCTGCGGACGCGGCCGATCTGGTTTTGCTTTATTCCGAGTCGAACACCCGGTTCCTTTGCGAAGTTACGCCGGAGAAGGCCGAGGCGTTCGAGCAGGCGATGGGCGACTTGCCTTGTCGACGGATTGGCCAGACGATTGACGAGCCGGTGTTGGAGGTCCTCGGTAGCAAGGATCGTGGCCAACAGCTTCGCGTCGACCTCGCGTCGCTCAAGGCGGCCTGGCAAGCGCCTCTTGCGTGGTAAGCGGCTAGGAGCCGCGGCCGGACCGGCGTTTCCACGCCGTTGTGTTAACCCGTTCCCGTTGGTCACTGGTGTTTTTCGAAGAGACTGACCGGAGGTCGATTAAAATAGTGGGCGACTGTTTTTTGCTGTTTTATATAAAAAAATTCTTCAATCCAACAAAATAATAGAATCAGACGATGGCACAACCGAATGTCTTGATCCTTCGCGCTCCCGGTACCAATTGCGATCGGGAAACGGCGTTCGCCTTCGAGCGAGCCGGAGCGAAAACCGAACGTTTGCATATCAACCGACTCCTCGAAAACCCGGCGCGGTTCGACGAGTTCGAGATCCTTTGCCTCCCCGGCGGGTTTAGCTACGGCGACGACGTGGCCGCCGGACGCATCTTGGCCAATCAGATCGAACATCACTTGGCCGAGGCTTTGAATCGGTTCAAGGAGGCGGGCAAGCTGATCTTGGGGATCTGTAACGGGTTTCAGATCTTGATCAAGTCGGGCGTGCTGTTCGACGTTGACGCTGAAGCGGGTCGTCCGGCGACGTTGACCTGGAACGATTCGGGCCAGTTCGAAGACTGTTGGACCGAACTGGTGGTCGACGGAACGAAGTCGGTTTTCTTCAAAGATGTCAAGCGGATGTATCTGCCGGTGGCCCACGCCGAAGGGAAATTTGTCACGCGCGACGTCGAGACGTTTTCCCAGTTGGAAGCGGCCGGACAGTTGGTCCTCCGTTACGGGCCGTTGTCCGAAGAGACCAAGCCGGACGCGACGACCGGGATTCTGCCCTATCCGGACAACCCTAACGGGGCGTGGGGGAACGTGGCCGGGGCGTGTGACGCGACCGGTCGGGTTTTGGGACTCATGCCACACCCGGAACGGCACATCGAGCGGACCCACCACCCGCGCTGGACCCGTTTGGAGACGAAAGAGACCGGCGACGGTTTTGCGATTTTCCGGAATGCGGTCGACTATTTCGCTTAAGCGATTTTGGTAAAGCGGCTTAGTTAAAGTGGCTGTGCTTTATCGATAAGGAAAGTTCGGCTGGAGAATTTCTCATGGGCGGGAAGTCGCTCCCTCGGATTGGCTATCTTGGCGGATTGGTTCTGTTTGGGTTGCTTTTGGGCACGCTGCTGCTTTTGGGTATCGTCTCGTGCGGTCGGGAATACGACAGCGGGATCGATTGGCCCGAGCCGCCGCGGGTGACGCCGGGGGAAAATGGCGTGCCGCCGTCGGACGCGGTAGTTCTGTTCGACGGGACCGACCTGTCCGCGTTCACCGGCCCGATCGACCGTTGGACGGTGCGAGACGGTTACGCTGAAGCGGCCGAAGGGTCGATCTGGACGAAACGCTCGTTTGGCAGTTGCCAGTTTCATATCGAGTTTCAGATTCCCCTCGAAGAAGACGGGCCCTGGAGCGATCGGGGCAACAGCGGCATCTTTTTTATGGGCCACTACGAGCTTCAGATCTTCGAGTCGTATGGGACCAAAAATAAACCAGACGGGATGGCCGGTTCGATCTATCGACAGCGTCCGCCGTTGGTCAACGCGTGCCGACCACCGGGACGTTGGCAATCGTTCGACGTGGTGTTTACCGCGCCGGAATTTGACGAAAAAGGACAACTCGTTCGACCGGCCGAGATCACGGCATTTCAGAACGGCGTCTTGATCTTAAATCGTTTTAAAATCGAAGGAAAAACGTCTTTTCGCGAAGCGCCGCGTTACGAACCGCACAAACGGAAACGGCCTTTGAAAATTCAAGAACACGGCAGCGCAATCCGATTCCGTAATATCTGGATTCGCCAGCTGGAGAAGTGATTCTCCGGTTAAGAAAAAGGATACAAGAGATGGCCCGTACGAAGCTTCACGTCGTGCTTTATCAACCGGAGATTGCTTACAATACCGGGAGTGTCGGTCGGACGTGTGTGGCATTGGGGGCCAAGCTGTGGTTGGTTCGTCCGTTGGGTTTTCAGATCGACGACCGTCGCCTGAAGCGGGCCGGGATGGACTACTGGCAGTCGTTGGATTGGGAGATCGTCGCCGATTGGGACGAGCTTTCCGAGCGGCTTTCGGGACACACGTTTTGGTTTTTCACCAAGAAGGCCGACCAGGCGTATCTTGACGCTCCGTTCGGTCAGGAGGACGTGTTGGTTTTCGGGAGTGAGTCGGAAGGGTTGCCGGGTTCGTTGTTGGAACAACATCAAGATCGATGCCTGCGGATTCCGATTGAACCGGAGGCCCGAAGTTTGAACTTGTCGGTGAGCGTGGCGGTGGCGGCGTTCGAGGCGGCTCGACAGATCCGAGTTGCCGAGGGACTTTGAAGTCAAAGCGGCGAAGGGGTATTCCTTTTTCTCACAGTACATTCGTTCGAGGTGGGCTTGTGGCCGGGCAAAACGACCTCCGAATTCAAGCGGCCGGACCGGAAACGGTTGATGCGGCGTTGGAGCTGGTTTTTGGCGATTGGGTCGATCCGGTCGCCCGGCGAAACCAAATCGAGTCGATCAAAGCGAGAGCCGAGAAGAGGATTCCGGAAGGCCTTTTTGTTGCGATCGATTTCAACGAGACGGAATCGACGGTCGCCGGTGCCGTGTTGGTTGAGGGTCGTCCCGGAAAGGCGGCCTATGTCCATCCACCGCGAGGTCGGTTGGACTTGTCGACCGAGACGTTCGTTCAGTTATTGGACGTGGCTTCCGGTTGGTTGGAATCAAAAGGATTTCGGATGGCCCAGGCCCTGTTGCCTGTCGGGGCGGCAGCGGACGAGGCGGTTTTGGTCGCGGCCGAGTTCCGGCGATTGGCCGACCTGGCGTACCTGGAGAGTCGTCGAGAGAGCTTTCCGATACGGCGACCTGATGAAGGTCGTTTTGAGTTGGTTCCGGTTACGCCGGCCGACTTGGAACGTTTGCGGCGGATTGTGGAGAAAACCTTCGAGGAAACGCTCGATTGTCCCGCGTTAAGCGGAGTTCAATCGATCGAGGAGGTTTTCGAAGGGTATTGGGCCAGTTCGGCGGGTGAGACGCGTTTTTGGCGTATCGTCTGTCGCGGTGGTGAGGAGGTTGGCGTTTTGTTGGTGGCCGACCATCCTGACGAGGCGCTGGCGGAGCTGGTCTACATGGGGCTTATCCCCTCGGCGAGAGGGCAGGGGGGTGGCCGCGAAATCGCTCGTCAGGCCCAGTGGCTTGCGGTCGAGGCCGGACGGGACCGATTGGTTGTCGGCGTCGACGAGGCGAACGGCCCAGCCTTGGAAGCCTACACGGGCGTTGGGTTTGAGGCCTGGGAGAAGCGAGTCGTCTACACGAAGTTTTTTCATTAGAGTAGTTTTCATGGAAGTGTAGCGTCACGGGAGGCGGTGGAAGAGATCTCATGTTTGCCTAAGTGTTTGTGGCAGAATGGGTTTTGATTTTTCCATTTCTCTCTCGGTTGCAAGGAACGAGCGACATCTAAGCGACACCTAAGTGAAATGCAATATAAAAAAGGGGAGCAAGGGAATGCGGATTGATCGCGCTGACGGGACGAGGGTGAATTCTGGTTTAGCTACAACTTTTCCACCGGACTGAACGAGGGTGGTCGGAGAAAAAAGCAGTTGTTTTTTCTTGAAATCCTTTGATTTTAGGGCCTTTTTGCCCGGCAAAAAAACGATTGCGGGAAAAATAGTTCGAACGGCCCATTCGGTGGTTTGACATTATAGGCTCTCCGACTAAAATCGGACTCCCAGGCGGCCCGTAAAGGGAAGCCTGACAAACAGATAACCAGATAATCTTTTGACCCAGATGGCGACCGCCGTCGCAGCATGGCGTCCCCCATTTTTTGGAGGCGTTTTTCTTACTCGGTCGATTTGGCTTTGCCGTCAAACTTGGACGGGGGCGTGTTTTTTCACAGACATGTCCCGACCAGACCGTTTCGTTGGAAAACTGCCGACTTTCTTTTCTGAATGGAAAACGATTCGACACGGATAGAGGAATGGTCGTTCGTTTGGGGGAAGTGTGCCGAGGATGCTTTAGGAAGTGACGACCCACGATACGGACATCGTAGCTGCCCTGCGAAGCGAATTGGCCCAACAGCTAGGGCCCGAACGGTTTGAACTTTGGTTTGGGGAAAGTACCAAGCTCGAGCTGACCGAGCAAGAGCTCTCGATCGGCGCGCCGAATCGGTTTTTCCGCGATTGGCTCCAGACGAATTTTCGTAGCCAGTTGGATTCGGCCGTGACACGAGTCGGGTGCGGCCCGGTGGGGCTTCGATTCTATGTCGATGCGACTTTGCCGACACCGGCGACGCAAAAAACTCCCGCAACGCCCGCCGTCCAAGCGGCTTCTTCCGCGGCCGAATCGGCTCAATCAAGTGCCGCCGTTTCGAGTACGCGATCAGAGGGTGCGCCATCGCTGGGGCTTTTTCAACCGAGTGTTGCTTCGGCGGATCAAGGTCAGAATATTGGCGGGCGGAATCTGTTTACCGGTTCTTCTGTCGGCAGTTCTTCTGTCGGTGGTGCGGCGCAAGGTTCACGCGTCAAGAAACCGAGCGGGTTGAAGACGTTCATTACCGGTTTGTCGAATCGCATTGCCCGCGCGTCGGCCGAAACGGTGGTGGCGCGGCCCGGGCATTTTACGCCGCTGGTGGTTTACGGATCGACCGGCGTTGGGAAGACCCATCTTTTGCAGGCGATCCAGGCCGAGTGGCGTCGGGCCCATCCGACGACCCGGTCGATCTATCTGACGGCCGAACAGTTTACCTCGTCTTATATCGAAGCGCTTCGAGGAAACGGATTGCCCAGTTTCCGACAAAAGTACCGAGGTGTGCGTCTGTTGGTGTTGGACGACTTGCAGTTCTTTCTCGGCAAACGACACACGGTGATCGAACTGTTGCATACGATCGACACGTTGTTGCGTGAGGGACAGCAGATCGTTGTCGCGGCCGACCGACCGCTGGACGCACTGGACGGTTTGGGAACCGATTTGGTTTCTCGACTGAAGAGCGGGCTGGCCTGTGAGATCGATCCGCCGGAACACGGGACCCGACTGGGAATCTTGAAGCAGATGGTCACGCGGCATCAACTCGAGGTGCCCGACGACGTGCTTCATTATGTCGCGTCGCACCTGACGGCGCATGCCCGCGAACTTTCCGGGGCGATTTACCGGTTGCAGGCGACTTCCGAGGCGCTTGCGGAACCGATCACGCTGCCGATGGCCGAGGAGGCGCTGGCCGACTTGGTGCGACATAGCATCCGAATGGTTCGACTGCCGGATATCCAGAAGGCGGTGTGCGAGCTGTTCCGGATCGAGCCGACTTCGTTGCATTCGAAGCGAACGGCCAAGGTGATCGCCCAGCCGCGGATGTTGGCGATGTGGTTGGCACGAAAGTATACCCGAGCCGGTTTGAGCGAGATCGGCACCTTTTTCGGTCGACGCAGTCACAGCACGGTCCTTTCGGCGCAGAAACGGGTCGAGACATGGTTGGCCGAAGGGGAGCAAGTGGTGCTGGCCGAGCGGGTCGTCCGGGTTGACGACGCGATTCGTCAGGTGGAAAAGACATTGATGGCCGGTTAGCGAAAAAGAAAGAAAAAATAAAAAAAGAGGGACGCCCCGGCCGTCGCCCGTTTGCTTCTACTTTTTCTCTTCGAGTTGATTCCCCATTCTGTTTTTGCTTCTTGTTTTTTTCAAAAGTAACCGAGAGAAAACAGGATAGAAAAAGGAATGTCTTCCCCGCGCTTGGGGTATTGGATGCGATGGCTTGTTTTCGTTGATGCGGTCATTTTCTTCTTGTCACGGCCGGTTTTCTCGGCCAGAGTCGACTTTTCCGGTTCTTCCGGTTCTTCTCCCCCTTCGATCGGTTGCCAGGGCGTAAGCTAAAATGGTATGGTGTAATATCTTGTAGTTGCACCCTGGTGTTAGGTTCTTATTAGGAGAAGGTCCATGTTGAAAAAAGCAAGTATTTGTCTTGCCGTTGTTATTTCGTTGAGTTTGGTCGCCCAGGCGATGGCCGGTCCGGAGGCGTTTTTGACCGTCGAGGAAGCGGGGCCCGATTATCAGATGCAGGGAGAGTATGTCGGGACGCTTCAAGGGTTGGGCCAGTACGGCGCTCAGTTGATCGCGTTTGGGGACGGTAATTTTGTCGGGGTCGCTTTTCCCGGCGGACTTCCCGGCGCCGGTTGGGATGGGAGTGAGAAGCTCGTTTTTGAAGCGATCCAAGCGGCCGACGGTGTGGCCGAAGTGGCGATTTCTCAGTTGACCTCGCCCGAAAAGGCCGGCCCGCTTGGCAAGCGTCTCTTCCGCAAAGCCAACAAAGTCCGCAAGGGCGGTTTGGCGACGATCAAGGACGGCAAGATCACGGTCGAAGACGAGTATGGCAAGGTTCTCGGGACACTCGATCGGATCGAACGCAAAAGTCCGACGCTCGGGGCGAACCCGCCGGAAGGGGCGACGGTCCTTTTTGACGGCACCTCGACCGACAAGTTGGAAAAGGGCGAAATGACCGAAGACGGTCTGCTCAAGCAAGGGGCGGTCACGAAAGATAAGTTCGGCGACCATACGTTGCACCTCGAGTTCCGCACGCCGTTCATGCCGACCGGTCTGTACCAGGGTCGCGGCAACAGCGGTTGTTATGTCCAAGGCCGTTACGAGCTTCAGATCCTCGACTCGTTCGGACGGAATAAGCGTAACAACGACGCGGGCGGGATCTATAAGATCGCCGTGCCGAAGTGGAACATGTGCCTGCCGCCGCTGCAGTGGCAAACCTATGATATCGATTTCACCGCGCCGAAGTTCGACGAGAACGGTAAGAAGATCGAGAATGCCCGGCTGACGGCTCGTTTGAACGGGGTCATAATCCACGACGATTTGGAACTGCCGAACCATACGCCCGGTGGAATTGTCAAGGGCGAAGGGCCCGAGGGTCCGCTCTTCCTGCAAGATCACGGCGATCCGGTCCGATTCCGTAACGTCTGGGTCTTGCCGAAGAAGGCAGAGTAGTCGCGATTGGATTGCCGCTCTTTCCGAACGATTTTTTTCATAGGGAACGAGCGACGATGATCGAAAGCATTCTCCTCGTTTTAAGGAGTGTGATCAAAAAATTTCAAAGTGGGAAAACGGTTATTCCGCAAAAACCGCTTTCCCACTTTTTTTATGGACCGTGCAAAACGGCTTAAGGCATGTTGTTGCCGGTACCGAAGGGTGAAAAAGGGTGTTGTTTCCACACGTTTTCGGTGGGTCTACAAGGAGTGGCTTTTAAGAAAAGGGAGAAATCGATGGAATTAAAAGGATCGCAGACGGAAAAGAATCTTTTGGGCGCGTTCGCCGGAGAATCCCAAGCGCGAAATCGGTATACCTACTTTGCCGGGGCTGCTCGAAAGGAAGGGTTGGTCCAGATTGCGCAGATTTTCGAAGAGACGGCCAATCAAGAAAAGGAACACGCGAAACGGTTCTTCAAGTTCCTCGAAGGGGGCGAAGTGGAAATCACGGCCGCCTTTCCCGCCGGGGTGATCGGCTCGACCGAAGCGAACCTCTTGGCGGCTGCCGGGGGGGAATTGGAGGAGTGGTCGACGCTTTATCCGGCCTTTGCCGAAAAGGCTCGCGAGGAAGGGTTCGCGGCGGTGGCCAACGTTTTTGAGCATGTTTCGGTCGCCGAGCGTCAGCACGAACGACGTTATCGCGCGTTGTACGAGAATCTCAAAAACGACCGGGTCTTTAAGCGGGCCGAGGTGGTTCAGTGGCGTTGTCTCAATTGCGGCTATGTCCACGAAGGGACCGAAGCGTCCCAGGTCTGCCCGGCCTGTGCCCATCCGCAGGCGTATTTCGAGCTGTTGGGCGAAAACTGGTAACCTCCCCAACATCCCGTGCGGGAGGCGCGGTTTTTCTCTTTCCCGCAATGGAGTAGAATGGAAAAGAAGGGCGGTCCGCGGGATCGCCTTTTTTTGAAGGTGTGAAAAAAACGGGTTAGGTCGATTTTATGGATCATGCGGAAATCGTGGGTTGGCTTCGCGAAATCGATTCCAGGCGACTCGAGTCGCTTTGGGCCGCGGCCGATCGGGTCCGTGCCGAGTCGGTCGGGCCGGAGATCCATCTGCGCGGGCTGCTTGAGATTTCCAATACCTGTCGACGGAACTGTCATTACTGCGGACTTCGTGCCGGAAATCCGAAAATCCACCGCTACCGTTTGAGCGAGGACGAGATTCTCGCGGCAGTCGACGCGGCGGTCGGATTCGGCTATGGGACGGTGGTCATGCAGTCGGGGGAAGACCCGGCGGTGACGGCCGAGACGCTCGAGCGGGTGATCCGCAAGATTAAGGCTTGCCACGCCGATTTGGCGGTGACGTTGAGCGTTGGTGAACGGACCGAGGCGGAATTGACCCGATGGCATCGCGCGGGGGCCGATCGGTATCTGTTGCGTTTCGAGACTTCCAACCGGGCTCTTTATCGGTGGATTCACCCCGATCGGCCGGAAGAAGCGGCCCAAGGACGGCCGAGCGACCGGATGGCCCTGTTGCGCATGATTCGTCGGATCGGTTATGAACTGGGAAGCGGTGTGATGATCGGCATCCCGGGACAGACTTACGACGATCTGGCGCGAGATATCGAGTGTTTTGCCGAGTTGGATCTCGACATGATCGGGGTCGGGCCGTATCTGCCGCACCCGGATACCCCTTTGGCGGCGGAAGTGTCGGACGAGCCCTCGGAGGATCAGGTACCGGCCGACGACCTGACGACGTACAAGGTGATCGCCCTGGCGCGGCTGGTCTGTCCGAAAGCCAATATCCCGGCGACAACGGCTCTTTCGGCCCGATTTGGTGAGGAGGCTCGACGGCTTGGACTCGAGCGCGGGGCGAATGTGATTATGCCCAACGTGACGCCGAAGCGATTTCGCAGCGATTACGAAATTTACTTGGAGAAAGGGGCGGTGGTCGAAACGGCCGAAGCGGTCGACCGGTCGATTCGTCGTCTGGTCGATTCGATCGGGCGGACGATCGGTCGCGGTCGAGGCGATTCCCCCCGATTTCTCGAACGGTAGCGCTCCTTGTGGCGAACTTGGCCTTTTTGCTTTGCGCCGAGGTGTAGGGTTTCCGTTGCTTGCGATTGAGGCGGGGGAAGCGATCCGATATACTGCATACGGCTGAAGACGTTTCGAATGGCGAGACAGCTAAAAATAACTTAAGGGGAGAATCGAATACGATGGCCGTCAATCTTGCCGTGATTCCGGTTGCTGGACGGGGGACGCGACTCTTGCCGGTGGCGAAAAGCCAACCCAAAGAGATGTTGCCTGTCGGGCGAAAACCGGTCGTCCAATATGTGGTCGAGGAACTGGCCCGTTCGGGGATCACTCGGCTTTTGTTCGTCACCGGGCCGGGAAAGACGGCGATCGAGAATCATTTCGACGTCGACGAAGGGCTGATCTCCCATTTGCGCGAGACGGGCAAGGAAGAGTTGCTCGACGAGCTGTCTTTCGAACGGGACGACCTCGAATATTTTTATACGCGACAACGACGCCAGTTGGGCCTGGGGCACGCGGTCCTTTGCGCGGCGCCGGTGGTCGGGAACGAACCGTTCGTCGTCGCCTTGGGTGATTCGATTATCGGTCTGCACGCCGAGAGCCGGATTGTTCGCGTGATGATCAATCAGTTCGAGGAGATGGGCGCCGACGCGGTGATCGCCTTGGAAGAGGTGGCCGACGAAGAGGTTTCGAAATACGGCATCGCGATCCCGCAAGGCACGCCGGGCGAGGTGTTCGATATCGCCGATTTGATCGAGAAACCGGCCGCGGGCGAGGTGGCCAGTAATTTGGCGATCGCGGCCCGGTACGTGTTGAGTCCGAAGGTTTTCGAGTGTCTCCGCAAAACCGATCCGGGCAAGGGGGGCGAGATTCAACTGACCGATGCGATTCGAATGCTTTTGGAGCAGGGCGGGCGAGTTTTGGGAGTGCGTCTGTCTCGCGAGCATCAGCGTTATGACATTGGGAATTTTCCCAGCTATTTTGACGCTTTTCTTCGGTTCGCCCTTTCCGATCCGCAGTACGGCGAGGAGTTGCGTGAGAAACTGAAATCTTATTTCGACGTCGAAACAACCGAGTCGGGCGCCTAAAGCGGAGGACCAAGGGCGATGTGGTTAACGCGAAAAAAGGCCTTTGCGCGAGCCGGGTTGATCGGCAACCCGTCGGACGGCTATTTCGGCAAGACGATCTCGCTGATCGTTCCTGAATTTTTTGCCGAAGTGACCCTTTACGAATGGGATGAAGTCGAACTGGTCTGGAGCCGTCACGATCAACACCGGTTCCGATCGATTGATGAGTTGGTTCACGACGTTGGCTTGCACGGTTACTACGGCGGCATCCGTCTGGTCCGTGCGACGATCAAAAAATTTGTCGACTACTGTCGCGCTCAAGGGATCTCTTTGCATAACCGAAATTTTTCGGTCCGCTACGAGTCGAAGATTCCGCGGATGGTCGGTCTGGCCGGCTCCAGCGCGATCATCACCGCGACATTGCGCTGTCTGATGGAGTTCTACGATATTTCGATACCGCGTGAGGTCCAGCCGTCGTTGGTCCTTTCGGTCGAAGCGGACGAATTGGGGATTCCCGCAGGCCTGCAGGACCGGGTGATCCAGGTCTATGAGGGGCTGGTCTACATGGACTTCAGCCGCGAGGCGATGCGACAGACCCACGGTTTTTCGTGCGGTCAATACGAACGGCTCGATCCGACGTTGTTGCCGCCGCTTTACCTTTCGTTTGCCGAAGAGGTAAGCAATCCGACCGAACAGGTCCATAACGATCTTCGCGGGCGTTTCGAACGTGGAGAGCGTGGGGTGGCCGACGCGATGCGTGAGTTGGCCGAATTGACCGATCAGGCGAAAAAGACGCTTCTGGCCGGACAGCCGGAAAAATGGGGGCCGCTGATGGATCGGAATTTTGAGATCCGCCGCTCGATTTGTCGAATCCCGTCGAACCAGCTCGAGATGGTCGATCGGGCGCGTGCGGCCGGGGCGAGTGCGAAGTTCACCGGTTCCGGTGGGGCGATTGTCGGGACCTATGCGGATGAAGATATGTTCCATCGGCTTGAGGCGGAATTGCGAGCGATCGGTTGCCGGGTTATGCGGCTTTGTAGCGGCGAATAAAAGTAGAAGAAAAAAAGAGAGGGATTGCGAAGCAATCCCGGCGGGCAGGGCCCGCGGCCTGACTGGCGTTACCACGCCACTGACTATGGCCCGTTCCCGTTGGTCGCTGGTATCAACACTAGCGACCAACAGGAGCGGGTTTTGATATCGGTGCGGGAGCACCAAGAGAAAATTTTCAAAATGTTTCCCTCTCATTTAAAAAAACAGGTGATGGCAACGCCGTCACACCTTTTTCTTCTTTCTCGCTTTCATCAAACAGAAAATACATTCTCCCCCCAACCATCACCCCGAGTGATAAAACCCCATGACCCCAAAGCTGCCTCCATCCCAGTATTTCCCGTCGGCCGAGGTGGCCGATGAAGACGGTCTGGTTTGCTATGGGGGCGATCTGTCGGTCGAGTTGGTTCTGGACGCATATCGCCACGGGATCTTTCCTTGGCCGGTCGCGGGCGACGAGATGCCGATGCTTTGGTGGTCGTTGGACCCGCGAGGGGTTTTGCCGCTTGAGAATTTTCACGTGCCGGGCCGTTTGCAACGGACCATTCGATCGGGGCGGTTCGAGGTGACGCGGAACCGGGCGTTTGCCGAGGTCATGGACGGTTGCGCGACGGCGCCGGGCCGGGTGGGGGTCGAATGGTTGACCGAGGAGATGCGGGAGGCCTATCTGCGGCTGCATCGGTTGGGCCATGCCCATAGTGTCGAGGTTTGGTGTGAAGGCCAGGTGGTCGGCGGCGTTTACGGCGTGGCGATCGGAGGGCTATTTGCGGGCGAGTCGATGTTCTACCGCAAGCGTGACGCGTCGAAGGTCGCGCTGGTTGCGCTCGTAACCCATTTGCGCGACCGGGGCTTTGTCCTCTTGGATATCCAGCAGGCGAACCCGCACGTGGTCCAATTTGGGGCGATCGAAATTCCTCAGAGTGAGTATCTGGATCGGCTGGCCGAGGCGCTCGAGGTCGAGGCCCATTTTGAATAAGGTTTTGTGGCGAAAGGTACAATGTTAATGCACGGTTTGTGGCCGCGTTCATTTTTCCCTTTTTTTGTTTGACGTATGCCTTCGGAATTTCCTAAATCGTTCGAGTCGATGACGCCCGCGGAAAAGGCCAAGACGTTTCCGCACGCGCCGGGGGTCTATCTGATGAAGGACGACGCCGGGCGGGTGATCTATGTCGGCAAGGCGAAAGACCTGCGCAATCGGGTCGGCAGCTATTTTCTCAAGGCGGCCGCCGAAGACCAACGCACCGCCGGACTGGTCCGCGAGATCCGCGATCTGGATTATCTGCAAACCGAGAGCGAGGTCGACGCGCTGTTGGTCGAAGCGCGGCTGATCAAGGATATTCTGCCGAAGTACAACCGGGACCTTCGCGACGACAAGACGTTCCCGTATTTGGAAATCACGACCCGTGACGATTTTCCCCGGGTCTATACGACACGCACGCCGAAGGATCGGGGGACGAAACTTTACGGCCCGTTTCCCGGTTCGCGCGGGCTGCGTGGGGCGGTGGTCGTCTTGCAGAAGATTTTCAAGTTCCGTACCTGCACCCTCGACATCAACGAGGACGATCCGCGATGGAAATGGTATCGGCCGTGTCTGTTGGCCTCGATCGATCAGTGTCTCGCGCCGTGCAACCGTCGGGTATCGAAAGAGGCGTATCGAAAAATGATTCGTCGTCTCATGCGTATCCTCGAAGGGAATAAGGACAGTTTGATCAAGGAAATGCGCAAGGATATGGAACTGGCCGCGGCACAGCGGAAGTTTGAAGAGGCGGCCGAGCTGCGCGACCAGATCCGCGACCTTGAAACGCTCGACGAGCACGGGGAACTTGACAAAAACGTCCAGCCGGAAGTCTTTCCGATCGATCCGAAAAAAGGACTCGTGGGGCTTCGCAAGGTGTTGCAGTTGAAGACGACTCCACGGACGATCGAGGGGATCGACATTGCCCACTTAAGCGGCAAGGAAACGGTTGCCAGTCTCGTGCAGTTTATCGATGGGCTGCCGTTCAAGCCCGGTTATCGTCGGTATCGAATCCAGACTGTCGACGGCGTGGACGATTATGGCAGTATCGCCGAGGTGGTCGGCCGCCGATTCCGAACGCTTTCACAGCGGAACGAGATGTTCCCCGATATCCTTTTGATCGACGGCGGTCGGGGGCAATTGAATGCGGCGTTGGGCGCGTTTACGACGTTGGGGATCGAGCCGCCGTTGGTCCTTTCGTTGGCCAAGCGGGAGGAGGAAATTTATCTGCCCGAGTTGAACGAGCCGATCCGATTGTCGCGTCATGCCTATGCGCTTCGGCTGTTGCAATACGTTCGGGACGAGGCGCACCGGTTCGCCCAGCATTACCATCATATTCTCAGGCGACGGGCGACGCTTGATTGAGTGCGATCGCGTGATCGAAAAAAGGATGCATGATTTTTCGCCTTCTTTCGAGGGCTTTTCAAAGGGTTTTCCCTCCGGTCACGTTATGCTACACTAAAAGTAGGTCTTTTTCCTCTGGATAATCCCTCCCCTTTTCACCCCCCGTAAAAAAGGATAGATTGATGCGACAACGACGTTTTTTTCAGTGGCGTTTATGTACAGTGATGCTGGTTCTGGTGTGTGCGGCGCTTTGGTCGACCACTTTGTTTGCTGCAGATTCAAAACCGTTCACGATGATCGCCTTGCCCGATACCCAATTCTATGCGGAAAAATTCCCGGAAACCTATCAGATCCAAACCGAGTGGATTGTCGAAAACGCCGAGGCAGAAAACCTCAAGTACGTGATTCATCTGGGAGATATTGTTCAGCATTGCGACGTCGAGTCGCAGTGGAAGGTGGCCGATCGGGCCCATCAGGTTTTGGACGAGGCGAAGATCCCTTATAGCGTCTTGCCCGGGAATCACGATGTGTGGGGCGGTGCCGCCCAAAAGGGGAAAAAGATCAAGGATACCCGCTTCTACGACCAGTACTTTGGACTCAAGCGGTTTGAAGGGAGAACCGAGTATGCCGGTCATTTCGGCGATTCCAACCTTAATAATCTCGGACGCTTCGAAGTGGATGGGATGAAGTTTTTGGTGGTCAATTTGGAGTATAAACCGAGCGACGAGGTTCTTGCCTGGGCCGATCAAGTGGTCAAGCAAAACGCCGATCGACGCGTGATCGTCGTGACGCATGCCTATCTGACCAGGGGGAAACGGAGCGGGATCGGCAATCGGATTTGGGAAAAACTGATCCGAAAGAACCCGAACATCTTTTTAGTCTTCTGTGGTCATGTGTGTGACGTATCGATGTTCGAGCGGACCAACGACGCCGGCGGAAAAGTTTATGAGGTGTTGACCGACTTGCAAGCCGAGGCCAACGGTGGCAACGGCTGGCTGACGTTGATTCGGTTTTGCCCGAAGGAAAACCTGATCAAGGTCCGGCTTTACTCGCCGACGCTCAAAAAGTGTGAGGAAAACCCGAAGCGACGGTTCGATCTGAAATACGAGATGACCCCGGCGAAGAAGGCGGCCGCGTAAAAGCGAGACGTCCGAGTTTGATCGATAAAAAAAGGAGCGACGGCAAATGCTATCGCTCTTTTTTTATTGGTTTTCAGACGAGATTCAATCGGTCGAATTAACGACGAGAGGGAACGGCATGGATGACACCGACGGCCGCCAGATCAAACCCGCTGCTGCCGAACGGGGTTCCGAAACCGGCGCGATACTTTCCGGCGAAGTTGTGCAGGTTGGTCGTGTCGACGGCGCCGAAATCGCAGATTTACATGGTCTTGCCTGCATGGCAAAACACCTATAACTATGGCAAGTTGGTTTTTTCTTGCAATCCCCTGCCAAAGAAAAACGGAAACCCTTCCGGCTGAAGTTGGGAGGTGATTCAGTTGGACGAGAGCTCGTGGACCGCTTGAACCAGGGCCTGGGCGTTTTCGACCGGGGTTTGCGGCAAGATGCCGTGGCCCAGATTGAAAAGATGGCCCGGGCGCCCGTCAGCCTTGCCCAAAACCTCGGCCACCTCGCGACGGATTGTTTCTCGATCGGTCAACAGGACGGTCGGGTCGAGGTTCCCTTGGATCGGTCGGTCATGGTCGATTTGGGACCAGGCCGCGTCGAGTCCGATCCGCCAGTCGACCCCGAGGATGGTTCCGCCCGCTTCGGCCATCACCGGGATCAGGGCCGGGTTGCCGGTGCCGAAATGGATCGCCGGGACCTCCGGCGGCAACGAGTCGAAAATCAATTGGGTAACGGGGAGGATATGTTTTCGATAGGCTTCGGGGCTCAAGCAGCCGACCCACGAGTCGAACAGTTGGACCGCCTGGGCCCCGGCGTCGATCTGCATGTTGAGATACCGCGCGACGCTACGGGCGATTTTTTCCAAAAGGGCCGCGAAACCGGCCGGGTCGGTGAACATCCATTTTTTCGTATGGAGGAAATGGCGACTCGCGCCTCCTTCGATCGCGTAGGCTGCCAGCGTAAACGGTGCGCCGGCGAACCCGATCAGCGGGATCCGATCGTCGAGCCCCGCGCGGGTTTCACGGACCGCCTCGGCCACGTAAGCGAGCGGTTCGAGATCTTCCAATTCGTGAAACCGTTTCAGATCGGCCGCCTCTCGCAGCGGTGGGCTGAGCTTCGGACCGTGGTTGGGAAGATATTCCAACTTGAGTCCCATCGGTTCGAAAATCAACAACAGGTCGGCAAACAAAATGGCCGCGTCGACGCCCAGTTGGTCGACTGCCCGCAGCATCACCTCGGCTGCCAGACGGGGTGTTTTGCATAACTCGAGAAACGAGATCTCGTCTCGCAGCTTCTGATACTCGGCCTGGTATCGGCCCGCTTGACGCATCATCCAAACCGGCGTGCAGTCGACCGGCTCGCCGCGGGCCGCCTTCATCCATCGACTGTCATACCAGGGTTCGCGTTGGTTTTGCATCATTGACCTCAAGCGTAGAAACGGTTTTTTATTATTGAATCAAAGGCAGGGGAAGGTCTGGGTGGTTTTCTTTCAAAGGAAAAGGCCTAGCCGTGAAAAAGTTGCTCGGCCAGTAGTTGGGCCTCTTTCAAGGCGACCTTGCCGCTGCCGAGGACCGGAATGGCGTCGACTTGCCGAAAGCTTTCGACCGAAGGGATCCAAAGGGCCGTAAAACCGGCGTCGGCCAAGGCGTTGCAGATTTCTTTGGGCGTTTTTTCCAAACCGGTGTGGAGGACGATCAGCCGCTCTCCCTTGCGCGGGTCGGGAACCGCCGTGACGGTTAGTTTGACCTCTTCCGCTTCTTCCAGGCCAAGAATTTTGATGAGTTCGTCTTCGATTCGGACGTGAGGAACCATCTCGCCGCCGATCTTCGAAAATCGACTGATTCGACCGGTGATCGTGATGAACCCATCCTCGTCGATCATGGCGACGTCGCCCGTTTTATACCAGCCGTCCTTCAGCACTTCGGCCGTTTGCTCGGGATCGTTGATGTAGCCCTTCATGACGTTCGGTCCGGTGACCCAAAGCATCCCCGATTGGCCGATCTCCGCTTCTTCACCGGTATCGAGATCGAGTATCTTTGCCGAAATGCCGGGTAACGGTCTTCCGATCGTTCCGTCCTTGATGGTTATCTGATCGGTTTTGCCGGGGAGCCGATGGAGGGGAACGTTGGCCGCGACTACCGGCGACATTTCGGTCGTTCCGTATCCTTCGATCGGGCGAACGCCATACTTTTTCTCGTAGGCGTCGGCCAGACTGATTGGAAGCTTTTCGGCGCCCATGACCATGAGGTTGAGTGTCTCGAAATCTTCCGGTGGGATCCGTTTGATATACGACCGCAGGAAGGTTGGTGTCGCGGTCATGACGGTCCCGCCGTATTGGCGACACAATTTTCCGATCGGACGCGGCTCCAGCGGCGAGGTGTGATAGGCGGCTTTGATGTCGAGGATAAACATGGACCAAAGGGTCGCCGTGTAGCCGAACGAATGGAAGAACGGCAAGACCCCGATCATGACGTCGTTGGAGGTGAACTCAAACGCTTGGTTGAATGAGTTGATGTTTTCGGTGATGTTCCGGTGGGTCAGCATCGCCCCCTTCGGATCGCCGGTCGAGCCGGAGGTGAAGATGATCGTCAGGACATCGTCCAAGTCAATTTTGTGCAGCCCGAGAATCCGTTCGAGCAGGCAGGCCGGCAACAGCCACGCCTGGAACGCGGCGATCAGCTTGTCGCTCAAGCGGACTTGGTCGACGAAATCTTCCAGGCAGACCATCTGGGCGTCGAGCTTCAAATCGGGAAACCGTTCCATCACCTTCCGGCTGGTCAGAACGTGGCGGATCCCGGCCTTGTGGAGGCACTGGTTGAGGATTCGAGGCGACTTGACGCTGTAATTGAGGTTCGAGCTTGTTCGACCGTCGAGCCCGAGCGCCGCGTTGACGACGGCCCCGGCGACGGTGGGCGGGATCAGGATGCCGACCGTTTTTTCGTCTTTGGCGAGGACCTCGCGACGCAAGAGACGGCGCAGGACGAGGCTTCGGATGAGCAACCCGGCACCGGTCAAACTGGCACCGGTCGAGTCGGCCACTTTCGTACGTCGCATCTTTCTTCGGTAGTTTCGAAGGAAGCGGCGAATGGGGATAAGGGGTATATGATTTTTATGCATGGCTTCAAGTCCCAACAGTTCTACTTGGCGTCGGACCTCCCGCGGGTCGACCGGTTGCGGCATCGGTTTTCCGTAAAGGATGGAAACCGGGTAGGGCCATCGTTCGGGGGTTTTCCAGAAAAACTTTCCTCCTTTAAAACTAAAAATACTGCCCCATAATCCGTGGAGACGCATCGGGATGACCGGGGCGCCGGTTCCTTTGAGGATTGTCAGATACCCTTTTTGGAAAGGGTTCATGAGTCCCGTTCGGGTCAGTTGTCCCTCGGGAAAGATGCACACGACATCACCGTCTTTGAGTCCCTGCCGGGCGGCTCGAATCGCCCTGAGCATCGACTCCCGCGACTCGTGGACCTCGATGGCCCGATTTTTTCGAGCCAACCAACCGACGAATCCGCGATTGATATAGTCGGCATAGGCAAACATACGAACCGGACGTGGGCACGAGAGGAAGACGAAAGCGCCGTCAAGCCAGGTGACATGGTTGCAGACCAGAAGGACGCCCCCCTTTTCGGGAAGGTTTTTGACATCTTCTACCCGGATGCGGTAGAGCAGTCGGAGAGTCGTCCAGAAGACCACACGGAGGGTCGGAATCGGTATAAGCCTTATAATATACACCGCCAAAGGGAGGGTGACCAGTCCTATGGCCAAAAAGATCTCGCGCGGGGAAAGGTTGGCAATGCTCAAGAGGTAAAACACCCCGGAGGAAAGCAGCATTCCCCCGAAGGTAAGGAAGTTCGCCGCCGCCAGGATCCGGCCACGGGAGTTCTCGGGACTCATCTTCTGAATGTAAGTGACCATGGGAATGTCGTACAATCCCCCGCCAATTCCCAATACCAAAAGGCAGCCGCAAATCCAGCGGTAATCGGCCATTTGCCCACCCCACGGGACGAAGACCAGACAGGCGGTGATTCCCATTGTGATCGCGCCAAAAGGGGAAAGTCCCACTTCGATCCGACCGGCCGACCAGAGTCCCGCCAGGACACTTCCGATGCCGACTCCCAAGGCGAGCGTGGCCAACATGGGGCCGACATATTGCTGGGGCAGTCCGATTTCGGTCCGCACGAGTTGATCGATGTTCAGTTGAACCAACGCCCCGGTTCCCCAGAAAAACGAAGTCGCAAGGGCCGCTCCCAGCAAGTTTCGCCTGGTGAACAAGGCTGAAAGGTCGGAAACGGTGTCCTTGGCCAAGTTGACCGGGAATCGGCATTGCGGATTGGCAACCGGCGTTTTCGGGATTATGAGGCTGGTCATCCATCCGATCAACGCAACGAGGATTGGTGCCGCGCCGGCAATGACCCAGCCCCAAAACGGCAATGCCTGGGTGGCCCAGTAGAGGAGACCTCCGGCGACCACTCCGGCGCAAATCGCACCGACGGTGCTCAGTCCGATCAGGCCGTTGGCTTTCGACAGCGAGCTGGTTTCGACGATTTCAGGGATGATTCCGTATTTTGACGGGCTAAACAGGGCGCTTTGGGTGCCCATGAGAGTGAGCATAATAAACATCAGGGTAACATTGCCCATCAAGAGGGTCAGAAACCCGAGGATCATGATGACCAGTTCGGCAATTTTGCAGCCGATGATGGTCGTTCGCTTGCTAAACCGGTCTCCCAGATATCCGGCCGGAGCGACCAAAACAAGAAACGGTAAAACGAACACCGCACCGCCCAGCGCCAAGACGATGGGGGCGTTTTCCGGCCCCACAATATCCTTGCCGACCGGTACGATCAGCCAGCGGAACATGTTGTCGTTCATCGCGCCGAGGAACTGGGTAAGAAAAAGCCCCCAAAAACCGCGCGTGCGGATGGTTCCCGGTTTATAGGAGGAGGACGAGTCGGGTTGGGAAAGGTTAGCTTGCATGCCGGTATTGGGTCCGAGATCGGTGCGGTTCATCGGGTGGTTAATAAGGGGGGACGGGTACTTCTGGCGAACGGGCCAAGGTAGATTTTTCCACTTTTTCTTTGGTGGCAAGGAACACGCTGTATTCAAACTAAAATCGCTCGAACTGTCCCTTGAAAAAGTCCATCCGGGTCTTTTTCAACCTCGGCAATTGCGACAACAAGTGGCCGCAAGCCTCGCATAATCAGCGATTTTTAAATCGCCGATCCTGTGGGAAACATCCTGTTTCCCTTTAACAGCCAGTTTTTCAACAGGCTGCTAAAATAACGACAAAACGACCCATTTGGACAAAGTGTCTCACACGGATTGGCCCCTTTAATAGTAGAAATAGGGGAGCTTGTCAATCGTGATGAATAAGAACGGAATTATGGCTTGGCGGGGCAGTAAAGGGCGGTTCCTCCAGCGTTGCGGTCCCTTGCGAGGGGCGTGCGCTTCGGCTATCCTTGGGAATTCGTTTTTTCGTGCGGTCCTTTCCTTGTTTCCTGAGCGTCTCTAGCGCCATTTTTGAAGGTAGATAGCGTTTTACCGGCTCTGCGGGAGAGATCCCGTGGTTGGCGCAAGAATTATCATTGAATTGATTTCGGTTTTCCATTTTTCCTGCGGTTGCAAGGAACACGTTTCACAAGGTTGAAAAAGTTTAAAATGTCCGAAGATGCCCATTTTCTGATGACAACCTGCCAAATCGGTTTCGAGGCGGCACTGAAAGCGGAAATCGCGCGACGGTACCCGGCGTTCCGGTTTGCCTATTCGCGGCCCGGTTTTGTGACGTTCAAGCTGCCGGAAGGAGAGTCTTTTCCGGCCGATTATCGTCTGCGGGCCGTTTTCGCTCGCGGGTATGCCTTTTCGCTGGGAAAGGTTTCCGGCGATGATTTGGAAAAGCGGGCCGAGGAGTCCTGGAGACTTTTCGGGGATCGGCCGGTCTGTCGTCTCCACGTTTGGCAGCGGGACCAGGCACGTCGCGGACATCGTGGTTGGGAACCGGGAGTGACGCCCGAGGTGTTGGAAGCGGAAGAGGCCTTGCTACGCCACGCTCCAAAGGGGACGGAGCTAGTCGATCGAGAACTATGGCGCAGTGAGCTGGCCGGGCATGGGGAGCCGATTCTCGATTGCATCCTGGTCGAGCCGAACGAGTGGTGGATTGGCTACCATCGGGCCCGAGGTTTTTCGACGCGTTTGCCGGGCGGGATGCTTCCGCTTGAATTGCCTCCGCAGATGGTCAGTCGTGCTTGGTTGAAGATGGAGGAAGGACTCCAGTGGTCCGAATTGCCGATTCAAGTTGGCGATCGGGTGGCGGAGATCGGCTCGGCGCCCGGTGGCGGCAGTCAGGCCCTTTTGTCGCGCGGTTGCGAGGTTCTGGGGATCGATCCGGCTCGGATGGACCCGGCCGTTTTGCTGCATCCGCGATTTACCCATATCCGTCGTCGCTCGAATCAGGTTCGTCGGACCACCTATCGAAAGGTCCGTTGGCTGACGGCCGATATGAACGTGACGCCGAACTACACGCTCGATGTGATCGAGGAGATTGTCAAGAGACCGGACGTGAAGATTCGCGGGATCCTGCTGACGCTGAAACTGATCCAGCCGGAGATGGCCTCTCGCGTCGACGAGTATCTGGGGCGGGTTCGCGAGTGGGGATTCCCGGTAGTTCGCGCGAGACAGCTTCAATTCAACCGACATGAGATCGCCTTAACGGCTAGCCTGCCTCGTTGATCGCGTGAGGACACTCGAGGTTAGGAAGGCCGCTTTTGACGCGAGATTTCGAAATACTTCAAAATCGTGTTTAAGAGAGACACTTTATCGATTGGCTTGGTGACGTAGTCGTCGCACCCTGCGTCGAAACTGCGTTTCCGTTCGCTCAACATGGCGTGGGCCGTAAAGGCGATGATCGGCTGGCGATATCCGGCCATGCGAAGTTGTCGGGTGGCACTGTAGCCGTCGACGATTGGCATCTGCATATCCATCAGGACGACGTCAAATTTTTCTTCGCTCTCGAGGATCTTCTGCACTGCTTCCTCTCCGTTCTCGGCGAGGGAAAGATGGACCTTCCACGGTTTGAGAATCGCGGCCACCAGCCGTTGATTGTCGCGTCCGTCTTCGGCTAAGAGGATTCTCGCTCCGGCCAACTCGGAGAAATCCTTGGGGGTGATTTTTTCGGGTTTGCCGTTTCTTATTAACTCCGCCTTGAGTTCGGTGATTGGTCGAATTCCCACGACCGGACCGGTTGCGGCGGTCAAAGTGAAGACACTTCCCACGTCGGATTCGCTTTCGACGGTAATGTCGCCGCCGAGGAGTCGAGCTAATTTATGGCTGATCGCCAAGCCGAGTCCGGTGCCGCCAAACATTCTCGTCGTGGAGGTGTCGGCCTGGCTGAACGGTTGGAAAATAGTTGCAAATTTATCCTTGGAGATGCCGATTCCGGTGTCGATAACTTGAATTTGTAAAAGTGGGTTCGTCTTTTGAATAAACTTGACCATGACTTCGATCGAGCCCCGATCGGTGAACTTGACCGCGTTGCCGATGAGGTTGATGACAATCTGGCGTAGACGAACCGGGTCGGATTGGATCGATTCCGGGATGGGGCCGTCAAGCGTGATCTTAAATGAGAGCCCTTTTTCCTCGACTCTAGGACGGAATAACGAGCGAATCTCCTCAAAAAGTTGAGGGATATTGACCTGAAGGCGTTCGATTTTCAGCTCTCCCGCTTCGACTTTGGAGAGGTCGAGAATATCGTTGATCAATTCCAAAAGATGTTTGCTATTTCGGAGAATCGCTTCGGCCGAAGGATCGGTTTCGTCCCCTTGAAGCTGATCGGAAAGAAGTTCGGCAAATCCCATAATAGCGGTCAAAGGGGTTCGTAATTCGTGGCTGATATTGGCCAAAAATTCGCTCTTGGTTTGATTGGCCTTTTCGGCTTGTTGATAGGCCGCCTCTAGTTTTCGGTTGGCTGCTTCAAGTTTATGGGCGTACTGGTTGCGGTCGGCTTCGTGCTGGATTCGCTCGGTTTTATCGGTCGAGACGCCCCGGTATCCGCGGAAGATCCCTTTTTCGTCAAAAATGGGAGAGGCGTTGGCCTCAAAGTAAACCCGTTTACCCGTTTTCGAAAGGCCCCAGTTTTGTATTCCTTTAAACGGGGCTTGGATCACCAGCGGTTTTTCCAAGATTTTTTTCCAAGGATAATCCTTATCCGGAACCAGATATCGGGTATAGGGCGTTCCAACGATTTCTTCGGGAGTGTATTCGAGTATTTCTTCCACCCTTCCTGAGACGTGGGTGTAAATTCCGTTTTCATCGATTTCCCAAATGAGATCCCCGGTATGATCGACGATATCTTGAAGCCGTTGATGGGATTCTCTCAATTGGCGGTAGGCCGTTTCCAACTCTTGGGCATACTCTTTGAGGCGGGTTTGGTACTCGATTCGCTCGGTCACGTCGGTCGAGACACCCAAGTAGCCGAGAAAGGTGTCGTCTTCATCAAAGAAGGGGGTTCCGTTTTCTCGAAGGAAGACCACTTTTCCCTCTTTGGAAAGATAGTGATAGATGATGGATGAATAAGGTTCTCTTTTCCGGAGCAGTTTTCGAAAAATTTCCACGCCGGGGTCTTTTTCCTTCGTGACGAGAAATTCCTCGTACAAATGGCCTACCATTTCCTCGGGTGAGTAACCGAGGATTTCTTTTACCTTTCCGGAAATGCTTGTGAATCTTCCCTGGGGGTCGAGTTCCCAGATGATATCCCCGCTGTTATCGATCAGGTTTTGGAGCCGTTGATTGGAGAATTTTAGTTCTCGCTCGGCCTGTTTGCGCGCAGAGATGTCTTGCACGATTCCAGAAACGCCGATCACCGTGCCATTCCGATCGAAAAGGCAAGAGGCGGCGACGTTCAGGTGGATTCTGGTTCCCTCTTTCGCAACCCCGATCGTCTCGATTTCTTCTACGTAACCATGTTGGGCTTTCTGACTAAGACGATGGAAAGATTGTCGTGCCTCTTCATGGTTCTTCGACTCGATCATGTCGGTAAAGAGCCGTCCTTGGATCTCATCGACCGAGTAACCAAATATTTTTTCCGCTGCCGGATTCCAGTTGGTGATCATCCCTTCGAGATCGACTCCGACGATCCCGACATTGGTCGATGCGACAATCGCCGCCAGACGGGCCTGAACTTTTTCCGCTTTGATTCGAAGCGTTGCGTCACGAATCAATCCGGCTGCCAGATGGGGGAATTGGGGCACCATATAGGCGTTTAATTCACAAAAAGATCTTTCCCCTTGTCGGTTCTGTATACGCATCACGGCATTGGCGATGTTCCCTTTCTTTTGGAGAATGCGGCTAAATTCCTTGGCTTTCTCTTGTTCCAAAATAAACTGATAAAAATTTTCTCCCTTGAGTTGACTGGCCGTGCATCCGGCCATTTGGGCAAACCGTTGATTGCACCAGAGAATTTTTTTGGTGAAGACGTTGTATAAGAAAAAACCGTCGGGGGCGAAATCGAGAAACAGGAGGGATTCGATCGGAGCCGCCCTTCGAAAACGGCGCTGAAAGACACCTAGCGCAATGAGGAGAATTCCCCCGTTCCAAAAGAGGATACGTAAAAAGAGGATCGACGGGTGGGACAATAAGTCGAACGCGAGAAGAAAGGCGATGGTATGAATCGAAAGGTCGAAAAGACACCAGATGCCGATGCCAATCAAGCCGAACGTGGCAAACCGTTTGGCCTGCATCGGACGCGGACGGAAGGGGGCGAAAAAGTAGAGTCCCAGTAAGATCGCAAAAAACCCCCACTCGATCGCCAATTGGAAATACAGATTATTCCATAGCAAGGGGTAGGCGGTCAATTCCATCACGCACATCCACCACAAACGGGTTTACGGATTAATGCAGGGAAATCGTCTGGTGCCGGTCTTTGGAACTCGTTTTTCGAGAAAAGCAAGAAGCGGATTCATCAAAAATAGACCTATATAATTTTAGGGCGAAACCATACCGAGACAATGGTTCACCCTAAGATTGGGGTATGGCTCACTCTGAAAGCAAGTTTTTTCGATAAGATTGATTTAGTTGGCATGACCGGAAGGGGACAGGGCGGCCCGGTAGATTCGATCGTCTAGTTCATAGACGATATTCCAACGGCCATCGACCAGAAACGGATTCGAGATGGTCGAGACCTCGCCCGACGCTTTGAGCCGGACCGGTCCGCCTTTTTTCCAGTGGGTCAAATCGTCGGAAGACCAGTAGGCTCGAAGTTTTAGATCCATCGGTTGCGAGATGGCAATATACCCTTTAGGCGTTTGGGCCACGGCGAACGAGGCAATCTCCTCGGCCGTCGGCGTCAGCGGTTTCCCGTCGGTTTCAGGGGCCCGTCGCCAATCGAGCAGGTTGTCGGAAACGGCCAGCCCGACCGCTTGATTGCGGTAGATCGACGGCAGGCGATTCCCTTGCATCGACGACAGCCCTCGATACAGCATCCAAAATCGTCCGTCGCGCCGGAATGTCACGTTGGGCAGTGTCGAAACTGATTGGCCCCACGGACCGGACTGCCCCGTGAAGACCGGGTTGTTTTTGACCTTTTTCCAAGGGCCCAGCGGATGATCAGCCACCGCCGTGCCGATCGCTTTGACCCCTTTTTTTCGGCCGGCGTAGAAAAGGTAGTACCGATTCTCGTGCTTGATCACTCCGGCGGGCAGTTTCGCGACGGTCGAGTCCCACTGGCCCGAATCGCCGACGCGAATGATCGGATCGGCCAATTTTTGCCAATGGACCCCGTCAGGCGAAACGGCCAAGCCGATCTGCTCGTGGCCACCTTGCCCGAACGGCTTGTCTTGCCCCTCGAAGAAGCAGTAGTAGACGCCGCCGTCGACAAAGATAAACGGGTTGTCGACCGCCATCGCGTTCCAGCTACCCGGCACGCCCCGGTCGAGGATCGGTTTTCCGAAATCGGTTTCGACCCAAGTCCCATCGGTTTTCAAAGGAGGAACCGACGTCGCCGATTGGCCATATCCGAAGGTCGAGGTCAGCGCCAACGAGACGGTTAAAAGCAAGGCAAGCGAAGGAAAGCGGACGAGAGTTTCAAATCGAAGCATGGTGAGATTTTTATAAGAGGGGACGGGGGAATGAAATAAAATGACTCTCGCGAAACTTGGGGCTTATTCATGTCGGCATAGTCAATGTTCCACACGCAGCCACAAATTCGTCTGTCCCAGGCGGATTTGCTGGATTCTCGAGCTGGGAAAGGTTCATTGGCAATGCAACCCTCAATAATAGGAAATCAGGCAGGCAGGGGGGGAATTCGATACGCGGAAATCCCTTACCCAGTATAAACTTTCCAAGATGAATTGCAACCAAATTGGGCACGGTCAAAAAAGAGGCAGGTTTTCGCCGAGGGAAAATTTGTCTATGAAACCTTTTTCCGTATCCGGCCATCGACGTTTTTCACCTTGAGTTTCCTTTACGGAAGCGGTATGATCCGCTGAAATCCAAAAAATAGGATTTTTTTCAGGGGCGATTCAACCAGGGTGCGAATGCAGAAACGCAAATCGAAGGAGCCCCATGATGAAGTTCGATCGATCTTTTTATCGTTCGTTTTGTGTCGGAAGTTTTGGGTTACTATTAGTGCTGGCTTGTTACCCGGGCGACGTGGAAGCAAAAGGTCCTCGACGAGGCGGCCCCTCGATCAAGTTTGGCCCCTCTTTGAAGGTGACTCTACCTTCTCCGGCTCCTGCGGTTCGTGTCGTCAAGCCGGCCCGAACGGTGGTTCGAACTGTCCCGGCGCCTCGCGTGGTGATTGCCGCAAAACCGCGAATCGTTTTCTCTCTTCCGATCGGATATCAAACGGTCGCCTTTGGTGATGTGACTTACTATCAACACGGATTGGTTTACTATCGTCCTCTGTGGCAGGAAGATCGATGGGTTTACGTCGAAGCCGCGCCGCCGGTCTATGTGGCAGTTGCCAGTCCCCCGTCCGGCGCCGAAAGAATCGTCATCGACGGTCAGGTCTACTACCGCGACAACCGGGCCAACTACAAAGTCGCCCAACAGACGCCCCCGACGCCGACCCCTGCCGCACCGACCACCAACACGGCAGCTCCAGCCGCGATAGCACCTTCACCCCAAGTGGCTTCGCAAGTCCAAGTGGGGCCCATATCCAACGAGACCGGCTCGCCTCCTGAATTGATCCCCGCCGGCGGTTCCCCGTCGAGGCCGGTTCAAGTTGAAGCGACGCGACGCCTTGCAACCCAAACCCAACTTCGCGCCGGGACCGTCGTCGACGAGTTGCCCAGCGAAATCTCCTATTTCAAGCGAGGGCAGATCACCTACTTCCAGTCTGGCGAAACGTGTTACATGCCGATCCAAGTCGGCGGCCAATTCCGTTACGTCGTCGTCGAAAAACCTGCGGAGTAGACGCCGTCCGATATCAAGAGCGATATTCCGACGGGAAAGTCCTAAGATGCCAACTCGTCCGAGGCGTTCCATTGGACCGGTCCGTTTTTTTCTAATGCCCTCAGTCGGGCATGAAATATTCAAACCCGGCTGGAGTGACCGTCATTCGGCGGTAATGGCTTCCTTTTCGGCCTCGGTAAATTTGGAACCGGCTATCGGTCCCGGGGCCCAGCACTGCTCTAGCTTGCCCGGTTTTGGATCTTCGACCGGGATCACCAGGACCTCGCTGTTGTCGGCCTGGCGCTCGATCTTGCCGCCGGCGCGGAGGACCGCCTTGCGAGTCAGTCGTTGACAGACCTCCAGCAAGCCGGGGAAGTTGTACGCCGTGTGACTGAATTTCGGTTTGAGGTCCAAGGCGGAGGTGAACCGCTTGGGCAGATTTTTTTGGCCCATCGACGTGGCGAGAATCCCCCCGGCATTGGAAGGGTTGCAGTCGGAGTCTTGCCCGCATCGCATGGAGATCACGATCGTCTTGTCGAGATCACCCTCGCCGTACAAGAGCCCCATGACGATATAGGCGCCATTTATTTTGGCGTCGATATTGAACACGTCTTTCTTAAAGTTTGAACAAGTGAATCGCCGGTAGGCCGGGTTCAACCGGTATTTTTTGTCGATCTTCTTCCAGGTTGCCTGCCAATCGTTGGGGTTTTCGGCATGCCAGGCCAGCACGTCGAGGATCGCCTCGGTATATTGACTTCCGGCCGGAATGCACTTCAAACCGGCAAGGACGACTTTCTTCATGTCTTTTTCGAAGAAAGCCTCGCTATACATTCCCGAGACGAACTGGCCGCCATAGAGGCCGTCGCCGTAGTTCATCAGTCGGCCGAATTTCTCGCCCAACTCGATCCCCAGGTTGGGCATGCCGGGCGAGATCAGACCGGCGTAGTCGGCTTCGATTTGGTAGTCGATATCGTCGGCATGGCGGTTGAACTGCGGGTGTCCGCTATCGGGCCCGGCGATGCCGTTGCGAAGGTTGGTACGCCCGGCCTTGTTGGCGTGCCAAAGCTCGTACTGGCTGTTGGCGAAATCGATACCCGCCTGACGAATCGAGACGTCCAGGCCGTATTGGTCGAGCGTTTTTAGGAACGTCATCTCCACGTAGATATCGTCCTGCTTGAACTGGTTGATCAGCTCGGGCTTCCAACGTGGCACTTGGTCCTGAGGAATGATGCGGTCGTTGAACTGGAACTCGGTCGGTGCGCCCCAGCCGACGCCTGCCATTTGGCCGATCCATCCGGCGGCCATCTTGTCGCGATAGTCGGCAAACGAAAGGCGGCGGACCGATTTCGTTTCGAGCTTTTCCGCTTGGGCTGTTGTCGTGATCGGCGACGCGAACCACGAGAGAGAAATCGCAATAACGGCCAGGGGAACGAGGGCAAGCGATCTGGGCGAGAATGGAACTAATTTCATAAGTTCGGCTTCCGATCGGGCAATGAGGTTCTGTCAAGCTGCGTGACGGCACGCAGGCGGTTTTGTTTCAGCGTGAGAGAAAGACGGAGGGTTTTTGAGGGAGGAAGGGGGGACCTAACACCGAATTTAGTTTACAGATTCACAGTGGTTTTGTCAAACAGTCCAGGCAGGTTTGCTGCGGGTGGGTGATTTCCAAAGGAATTCTGCCAAGAAACGAAACAAGCCCCTGTGTGGTGACAGAGGCTTGGTTTTCGTGTTTTCTATGAGTGCGTTTTCTCAAAAAACTTAAAAACGCAGCTAGTACCCCCTAGGGGAATCGAACCCCTGTTTTCGGACTGAGAATCCGACGTCCTGGGCCACTAGACGAAGGGGGCCTGTGGTCGTTTGGAAGAGGGGAGCGGTAGTCGCTCACCCTTCGACCGAATCCTTATCGGCCAAATCCCAAACGGGACTTCAATATTCTAGGAACCCGTCGACGGTTTGTCAACGGGTTCCTGGCGGCCGGATGGAAAAACGGGGGGTCGGTTTACTCTTTCGCCTCTTCTTTGACCGGGACAAAATCGACGCGGAACAGGTCGAACAGGTAGCCGCCGAACGAGCCGCCCGCGCCGACAATGATCCGCCTGCGGCCCCGTTGGAGTTCGAGCCGACCGATCGGGACCGTTTTGCTGGTTTCCCAACCGCCCGATTCGCCGACCGCCCCGATCAGGCCGACCTTCATCTGGTTGGTGCCGTGCAGCAGGACCCACGGGTGACCGGCGTTGTCTTTATCGACCGACCAGGTCAGATACCCTTCGTAAAGGCCCGTCTCGGGGACCTCGATATGCCATTCGGCCCGGTCTCGCGACGTGAACCAGCCGAAAGCCTTCTCCTTGGGCATGTATTTAATCTCCGGACCGGTCGCCAGTGCGTCGATCGACTCGAGGTTCAACACGCCGTTTTCATCAGGGCGAACCAGGGTCGGGCCTTTTTTCTCGACCTTCTTCTCGGTCGTTGCCGCCGGTGCCGCTTCGGCCTTGGCGCCGTGGACGAAGGCCAACAGGTCGGCCATCTGCTGGGGTTCGAGCTTCGCTTCGAGCTTCTCGGGCATGTTCGACAGGCCGTCGCAGAGGATCTCTTCGATATCTT
This sequence comes from Thermoguttaceae bacterium, assembly GCA_963674475.2. Classification (GTDB taxonomy): domain Bacteria; phylum Planctomycetota; class Planctomycetia; order Pirellulales; family Thermoguttaceae; genus CAXXFQ01. The sequence goes on from CAXXFQ010000019.1 coordinate 465,337, forward strand.
TTCGCAAGACCGTATGTTTCTTGCCGGTGATATCGGCCAGGGTCAGGCTGTTGCTGGTCTCTTCGATCAGTTGGCCTTGAATCGTCAGACCGTCAACCGTAATGACCGTGTATTGCAGATACCGCTCCTTGATCGCGACGTTCGGGTCGATGACCGAAAGCAAGATTACCGGCGGCGAACGGTCGACCAGCGAGAGCAGGTCCGGCCCGATATGCTCGCCGATGCTATCCAGTCGGTGACACAACGAGCAGGTCGCTTCTTCAAACATTTTCGCTCCACGGACCGGGTCCCCTTTGAGTTTCAGAGCCGGTTTATATTTCTCGATCGCGGCGGCGATTTCCGGTGGCGTCTCGCGACCGATCACGAATTCATCGGACGCCTGCCGCTCGATTTGACGATCTTCCGGGTCGGTCTCGTTCCATTCCTCAATGTCTGCGGCCAGCTGTTCGAGCTTCGCGGCCAGACGCAATTGGTTGGCCGTCTGGTCCTTCTTCGCGCGGATCAGTTCGGCCATCTTTTGCGCGTGGGGAACGGTCGAACTCATCACGGCGGCGAACATCTGCGGATCGGCTTCGTAGCGGATCGCCATCTCGGCCAGCATCTCGGCCGCTTTCGTGGATTTCCACTCGCCCAGACTGTAGGCCAGCTGCAAGAGGACCATCTCGTCGTAGTCGTGGAGCCGGTTTTTGAGCGCCTCGGCCAGGCGCGGGTCAAGGTCGAATCGGCCTTCGCACAACCGGACCGCGTGGCGTCGGACGCCCGGGTGCGCGTCTTCGAGACCCAAGAGGAGCATGTCGGCCGAAAGTTTATCCAAACCGTCCAGAGCGCAGAGCGCTTGAAGCCGGGTTTGCGGACGCTTCGACGTTTTGACCAGCTTTTCCAAATAAGGCGCGGCTTCGACGGCGTTTTTCCAGATCAACATTTGCTGGACCATGTCGCGTTGCCAACCGCTGGGGCTGTTCATCGCGGCGACCAGTTGTTCGAGGTTCAACTTGGTCAGGTCGGGGATCGCACGCGGTGTCTTGCCGACCGGGTAGATGCGAAAAACGCGGCCCCGATCGTTGTAGCGTTGGAGCTCGAGTTCCTTTTCCAGCTCGTCGTTGATCCACTCGGGATGCTCGATCACGTAGCGGTACATGTCGGCGACCCACAGCGCGCCGTCCGGGCCGGTTCGCGCGGTGGCCGGGCGGAAGTTCGGATCGGACGAGGCGACGAATTCCGATTGCAACTCGTCGGCCGCGCGGTCGCCGTAGATCCGGATTCCCTCGCGACGCGGTTTCGCTCGCGTGATGACGTTATAGACCGAGTCGCTCGAGAAAATGTTATCCTCGTATTCGGGACCGAACAGGTCGTCCCGATAGACGGTGACGCCGGAGATCGAGGTCCAGCGGCCCGGTTGGCCTTCTTGCGGAGTCGGCTGGTCGTAGAAACAATGGGTCATCACTCGACCGGCCGGCCAAGCGGAAGGAATTTCGGAAACGTTGTGTCGCAACGACGGGAGTGAGACGAACGGGTTGCGGGCCAGGTAATGGTCGTCCATCGCGAAATGGAACGCCGGCCAACTGTTGTTGCAGCCGAACCAGTTGCCCCAATCGTCGCGCGAACGACCGTACTGGGAGCGGCCGGTCATCCGTTGGATCTGACCCGTGTCGGGGTTGATTCGCAGGTCGGCGCCGCTGATATCGATCACTTGGCCGGTTTTTTTCGAGATGACCTTGCCGTCGCTGTCGCCGTTGGCCAGTGAAATCCAGTTGTCCAGCCGCCATCGGGGATAGTTGACCCGGTGCTGCTGGTTCCCTTCGTGGAAACCGTCGAACAGCGTTTCGCGGAAGTCGGCCTTGCCGTCGCCGTCGGTATCTTTGGCGAAAAAGACCAGCGGGGCGGCCGTGATCAGCACGCCGTCGCGCCACGGCATGACGCCGGTGGGGAACGGGATCTTGTCCAGGAAGACGACCGACTTGTCGTATTGGCCATCGCCGTCGGTATCGGTCAAACGTCGAACGCGACCGCACGGGATGCCCGGGGTTTCGGGCGGTCCGTAATGGCCCGGCTCGGCGTAGCCCATCGGGTAGTCGGCCATTTCGGTCACCCAGAGCGAACCGTCGGGTCCCCAGGCGATATCGATCGGGTCGAGGACCGCGGGCTCGGCCGCCATCAGTTCGATCGTGAAGCCGGGCTTCGGGATCAGGGCGGCCAACTCTTGTTGGGGCGTGCGTCCCGGCGGCTCTTTTTCGTGAGCCAGGAAATCGTTGGTGAAGTAACGGGTGTCGACCTCGTGGGGGAAGTGGCCGGGGGTGTCTTCGTTTTGGACCCACATGTACCGGTACTTGAACCACGCGCCGTTGTTGGTTCCGTCGGCGCGGACGATCTGCGGAATCGCCTTGGGAGCGGCGCCTTGCGGTTTCTGGCCCGCGCGGCCTTGAATCAACCGTCGCGACCAGCCGTTGGTATCGTCGGCAAAGATGTCGAGCGAATAATGGTCGGCATTCGAAAAGACCAGATCGTCGCGGCCGTCTTCGTCGATGTCGACCAAACGGGCTCCGGCGTCACGTCCGTTTTTGTCGACCAAAAGGACACCTTCGGGCAAACCATAGGAAAGCTTTTGCCAGCGTTTGCCGTCAAAGGTGAAGAGGCCGTTTTGTTCCTCGGCCCCGGCGATCAACTCGCAACGCCCGTCGTCGTTGATGTCGCGAAGTCGGACGCCTCGATCTGCTCCGCCGCGGGCGGTGACGACCGGACGGCCATCGATTTCAAGTCCGTCGAGTCCCCCGGGAACTTCGGTCCAAGTCTGGCCCGACCAGTGCCAAAGACTGGCCTTTTTGTCGTTTCGAACCAACATCCAGGCCGTGCCTGAGTCATCCAAGACGCCGAATCGGACGCCTGCGTTTTGGGTTTTCCCATCGGGGCCCTTTTCGACCAGCGGTACCGGGAAGCCGGTTTCCAGCCAGCGTTTTTCGCCGGGCTGCCAGACGCGTGTTTTCCGGGTTTGACCGTTGGCGATCACGACGTCCATGTAGCCGTCGGCGTTGACGTCGAGGATTCGAACCCCGTTGTCGTTCCCCTCGGCGTCGCGCAACGGATGGCCTTCGAGCAGATTTTGGTTCAGCCGCTTTGCCACCTCGGTGAAGTTCAGGAAGAGGATCCGCTTGCCGTAGGTTTTTTCGGCGTAGTCGATCAGCTTGATGAATTGATCGCTGCTGCACGAACCGTGCGGATGGGCGATGATCGTATCGACTCCCTGTTTGGCGACGATCCCGTCGAGGGCCGCCTTCATGTCGCGAAGCCACTCCGGACGACACGAACCGCCCAGATAGTGTTCGGCCTGCCAGTCGCTCGGCGAGACCATCGGCAACTCCCAGCAGGTGCGACCGATGACGTAGGGATACGGATAATCTTCGATGTAGTTGGCGAACTTGCGATCGACCGGTTTGTATTTCGGAAAACGGGGCATCCCCGATTCGTCGGTCGCCACGTGAGCGGGCAGAGCCGGATCGTTTTGGGTCAGGTCGACAAAGACCGACGAGTCGAGTTGAAGGAAATTCCCTTGCGGCGTGGTGCTATTGAAAATCTCGGTGAAAAACCGTGGGCTGTTCGTGTTGACCGAGTCGCAGTAGGGCATCCGATAGGCGACTCCGCCGGAACCTTCGGGGAAGGCTTTTGTTAAAAGATCGACCATCTGATCGTAGGCGTTTTTCGAAGCGGCCAGATCGCCCCCTTGCAGCAGCGGATGACGGTGGTCGATCGTGTGAGCCTCGATCGAGACGCCTTCTTCGATCCAACGTTTGAGCTGGGGCAAATCGGGCGAGACGCGAAGGGACATGATGCTAAGCGGTGCGCGGCCGTCGATCTTTTTAAGCCGCTCGAGGACCGGTCGCCAAAATTTTTCATACCGGTCGACCACTTCGTCTTGCAGATCGTCGGTCGAGAGAACCACGGCCGCGTCGACCCCTTCTTGGCCGACCCATTGGGGCGTCGTCAGGCGGGCAGTCTGAAGCGTCGGGTAGTACGGGTCCGAAAACGCGTCGAGATATTCAAGTCGTTCGGCCGGGGAGGCGGTCCGTGCGAAACGCCGATCCGGTTGTGTTATGGTGGATTCGCCGGCAGCAAGGGCAAAACTCACGATCACAGTCGGAATAAAAAGAAGAACCGTTGCAACTCGCATGAAGTACCTATTTCGTGTTTTAGCGGGCTTGGTGTGTGGCTAGAAAGGGATATGGACAGTCCGATTCTAGTTGGCTCTTGGCGTGGGAGTCAATAAAAGTTGCGGGTTATACCAATTTGTGTAATAAAAAAACGAAAAAGTATAAAAACGGCTCGAAGTGGGCAGAAAGGAAAGCGGGTTGGCGACCGAACGTCTTTGTTGGCAAAGCAACTGAGATAAGGTTAGGGCCGATTTGTATGGTAGAGTTTTTCAGAGTTTTTTGGCTCCCTTTTAATGAGTCTCCCCGTTTTCTGATAGAATTTCCCGCAGACGCGTATTAGGCAACCAAGACGATGAATCTCTTTTTTCAATCACGGCTTCTTTCGATCGCCTTGGTTTTGACCGTTGGTCTCTTGGGGGTGAGCGGCGAGGGGGCGGCAGGGGCCGAGTCGACTCCCGAAGCGGCTGATCCGTACGATGATCCGAACGACCCGGGACTTGCCGTAGAAGCACTGGCGCCGGGTGTCGAGCGACTCGGTTACTACGGCCACGGGGTGGCCGAACTGGGGAAATATCGCGTGGAGATTTTCGACCCGATTTCGAAGTACCTGTTTCGGGTTGATTTCGAGCTGATGGGCCGCACCGAGTTGGAAAAGAAACAGGATTTTCAAAAGTTCATGAACGGCCACCTGCGTTCTTTTAAGGAGCAGGTTTCGATGGCCGTCCGGACCTGCACGCTCGACGATCTGCGCGACCCGACCCATCGGATCTTCGCCAAAAGAATAACCGCTCGGGTGAATCGGATCTTCGGGAAAGATTTCTTGGAGGCGATTGAAATTCCCCATTATCTCGTGTCCGAGCGCACCCCTGCGGGAAGCAGTTTTGTCCCGCTGGAAATGAATCGCCCCGGTTTGTCGTCGGCAGATTCGCCGTAACGCATGACGAATGCGAATTCATTCTTTCATCAGCGCGAACGGAACAGAATTGCTATTCTTGAGCCTCTCGTGCCTTCCAATCGATATCGGACAACGACGCCATCGCCATTTGTAGGGCGTGGGTTCCGTCTTCGCCGTGGCCTTGGGCTGCCAGGGCAACGTAGAGCTGATGGGCCAACGCCAACCCCGGCAACGCCAGTCCCATTCGCCCGGCCTCTTCCAACGCGATGCGCAGGTCCTTGAGGAAATGGTTGACGAAGAATCCCGGCTCGAAGCGGTTTTCGATGATCCGCGGGCCGAGGTTCGAAAGCGACCAACTTCCTGCCGCGCCCGAGGCGACCGAGCGGAGGACCGTTTCGAGATCCAGTCCAGCTCGGTAAGCGTAAAGCAACGCTTCGCAGACGCCGATCATGTTCGTGGCGATCAAGATCTGATTGACCATCTTCGTATGTTGCCCGGCACCGTGGCCTCCTTGATGGACGATCGTTTGGCCCATCGCCGACCAGCAAGGTTGGAGAGCGGCGACCGCTTCTTTCGTGCCGCCGATCATGATCGAAAGACGTCCCTCGCGAGCACCGATATCGCCGCCGGAAACCGGGGCGTCGAGCGCGGTGACGTGAAGTTTCGCGGCCGCTTCGGCGATTTCGACGACCAGGGCAGGGGGGCTGGTGGTCATGTCGACGATCAGGTCGCCCGGTTTGGCGCCTTGCAAAATACCTTTCGGTCCGAGGAACACGTTGCGGACCTCCGCGGGAAATCCGACGATCGCAAAAACGACATCAGACGCTTCGGCGACCGCTTTGGGGCTATCGGCCCAGACGGCACCACGGGCACAAAGCGGGTCGGTTTTGGCTCGAGTTCGGCTATGGACGGTGACCGAGAACCCGGCGTCGAGCAGATGGCCACACATCGGGGCCCCCATCACCCCGGTTCCGATCCAGCCGATTCGTGTTTTGCCCGGCATGGCCATTTCGAACGTCGCCATTGTTAAGATTCCTTTTCTTTCTCTTTTAAGATCGGTTCAAGGCCCTACCATTATCTTTCGGAAAACCTTCGGAAGCAACCCGGCAGTCAAGCAAGAAATGGATAGTGCAAAGGAGGAAAGGAATCGAAAGGAAGTCTTCCATTATGCCAAAAGAGTACGGGCAATCCTTTTCAAAAGATACTAGCGACCAACGGGAGCGGGTTTAAACATCGGTGCGGAAGCACTGGTCTAAAAGATATCAGTGATCAACGGGAGAACGGGAGCGAGTTTAATCAATGGAGCGGAAACACCAGTCCCGCCGCGGGCCCTGCCCGACAAGTTGAATCTAGAACGACCGTCCACTTTTTTCCCAAATCGGCACACACCACCTGTAAAGCCGCGTACCAGCGACCAACGGGAGCGGGTTCAGCGCGTCGGTGCTGAAGCACCGGTCAAAAGGGTTGGCGGGATTTGTGTTCGGCGGCTCGGGCGATTCCGGCGGCGCCGATGAAGCCGGCGTCGCCTCCGAGGGTGGCGAAGTCGATCGAGGTTCGCTCGCCCAAAGGGGGCAATGCGCGTGCGACTACTTCGTGGCGGACGGTGTCGAGGAAGCGGCGGCCAAGTTCGGTGTTGTTTCCGCCGAAGTTCATGGCCCCGCCGAGGATGATGCCGTTAGGGTCGATGGTGTGGAGGAAGTCGACAATCCCGATGCCCAGGTAGCGGGCCGTGTCGTCGACAATTTCGAGGGATAAGGGGTCGCCCGTCTCGGCCACTTCGGCGACCAGTTTGGGCGTGAGCTGTTCGCCCGACTCGATTCGGGATCGCAAGGCGGTCGCGTGGCCGTTTTCGAGTGCCTCTTGGGTTCGTTTGATCACCGCGGTCGCACTGGCGTACGCTTCGAGGTGCCCGCGTTGGCCGCATCCGCAAAGCCGAGCGTTGGGGGAGCTGTCGATGGTGATATGGCCGCATTCGGCGCCGCTGCTGTTTTCGCCGATCAGCGCATGACCGTTGATGATGATCCCACCGCCGATCCCGGTTCCGAGGGTCAGCATGACCATGCTTTTGAATTGTTTTCCGGCCCCGACCCAATATTCGGCATAGGCGGCGGCCGACGCGTCGTTGGACAACGTGACCGGCAGACCGCACAGTTTGCGAAGTTCGTCACAAATCGGGAAGTCTTTCCAGTTTTTCAAGTTGGATAAGGTGCGGAGGATTCCGGCGCGAATATCCATCGTTCCCGGGGTTCCGATCCCGACGCGGACCAGATCGGAGTGGGAGAGGCCGATTTCCGCGAGGAGGCTGTTGAGCGACTCGTTGACTCGGCGCATAGCGTCTTGGGGGCCTTTTTCCCCCTCAGTTGGTATGCAGGTCGTGGAGATCGGACGGCCAAGGTCGTCCACGATTCCGATAACGACCGAGGTGCCACCGAGGTCGATACCCGCATAGAGGGGGGGTGTTGCTTCCGAGACACTAAAATAAGAGGAGCTCATAAGAAAAGCCTGTCGAATCCCGCCTTGGAATAGTTAAATAAGGGGGCTGAGGATAGAGAATAGATAAACTTCTTTAATAATAAGGTCTTTGCAGGCAAGATGCAACGGTGAGAAGGTGCAAAAAAAGCCGCACCCCCCGATATGGGAGATGTGGCTTGATTACGTGAAAGAGGCGCCGCCCGGATTCGAACCGGGGATGGCGGATTTGCAATCCGCTGCCTTAGCCGCTTGGCCACGGCGCCGGAAAAGGGCCAATCTAATGAATGCCAGGCCCTTGGTCAAGGGAGTTATCGGAAAGTTCCCCTGGCAGAGTTTAACGGAGATTTGTCGGTTTCAACGATTTTGTTTGCCTTTAATCTTTGGCGAATTGGGGACTTACGGAGATGAGGGTCCCCGAGAGTAGGGTGTGGGGTTCGTTTGGTAGAGGGGTTTTTGGCGGGGATTTCTCTCTATGGTTTGACCGTGGCGGCAGGACTTCTAGGCGTCGTTTTGCAGTCGGGCGCGGGGCAACGGACCGAATCGACGAAAGAACCTGATTGAAAGACGTGGGATCGACGATTTCTAAAAGAGGTCGATTTTTCTGTCTTTTTTCGGCAGGGCGACCGATTGATTTTTCCACCATTCGAGTTGGTTCTACCATTTTGGAGGGGTTCATGAGCATTTTAGCGGAGAGGTTTTGGCACATGTTTGGCAACCATTCGGTCCTGGAATCGGCTGAAACGGTTGCAGCGCACTGTGAAGAAAAGCTGTCGGAGAAGGTCGCAAGTCCCAGCGTGAAGCGGTGTCGGACGGAGGCGGAGTGGAGAGGTTATGTTTTGGCGCGGGCGACCGAGATGGTGGAGGTCGAGGCTGCCGATTTGCTGCGGATCGATAGGGCCGAGGTTTCCGAGCGAAAAGAGCTCGTGGTTCAAACCGCCTACGAACTTCTTGTCGATCGGTTCTTGGAACGCTCCGAGACAAGTCACGGGTGTCGCCATGTGGCCAAAGTGGCATGATTTTTTTGAAGTTGGTTACGCGTAAGTTTTGCTGCGTGAGATGAAGGACTGCCTGCTTTAAAAGACTAAAGAGTTTGGCTTATTGCGTCATTTTTTATGCGTGGGGTCCAGGCAGGAAAAGATTTGGCTCATTCAAGTGGTTTTTCTGTCGGAGCGAAACGTTTTGGTGATGAGAAGAATTGCCGGTTTGGACGCTCTTTGATTTGGCCGTGACGCTTCATTAACGCATGGTAGCTTGAGTTGGAAAAAAGGGGTTTTTCTTAGACGCTTGATTGTTTGTAAAGCTTTTATTAGAAGCCATTTATGTCGTTTCGTCATTTCGTTGTTTCGATGCCGGCTTCTCGGAGTCTCACGCCATAACCTTGGAAATACCGTGCTGTTTTCAGACACGGTTGGTCGAGGTGATTTTCTCTCTCTGCCGACTCCGATCGAAGGGGGGAAGAAAACGAGTTGCCCCGCCTCGCTTCTTGTGTGGATCGGAGTCAATTGCTAGAATGACTTTTTTGGCAGATTGTTATTTTCAAGCATCTTTACTCCGGGTCGTCCCTGTTCGTTTGTGGGGGAATCAACGAACTTCTGCCGTGGCTCTTGGTGGGGGCGGTTCGCGTAGGGGACGGTTCGCGTATATTGAAGAGCGCTTTTTAGGAAAACGGTTTGAGGAAGAACCAGATGAGTAGACCTCGCAACTTGGTGGTCGCCCAGAGCGGTGGCCCGACGGCGGTGATCAACAGTAGTCTCCAAGGCGTGATCGAGGCGGCGCGGGATTTCGACCAGATCGGAACCGTCTACGGGGCGGTTCACGGGATCGAAGGGGTTTTGGGAGAAGCGTTGATCGACCTTTCGGCCCAGGCTCCGGATGAAGTGTCGTTGTTGCGGTACACGCCGTCGGCCGGTTCGATCGGGACATGTCGCTATAAACTGAAGGACTGGCAGGAGGAAGATTTCGACCGGGTCATCGAGGTGCTCAAGGCGCACGACGTGGGATATTTCCTCTACAACGGCGGCAACGACTCGATGGACACGGCCAACAAGATTGCCCTGTTGGCCCAGCAAAAGGGGCTCGATCTGGTCGGGGTCGGCGTGCCGAAGACAATCGACAACGACGTCGGCGATAGTGAGTTCAAGTTGATCGACCATACGCCCGGTTACGGCTCGACGGCCAAGTACTGGATGCATATGGTCCAAAACGCCAACGAGGAGAACCGCGGTTCGTGCCCGGCCGATCCGGTGTTGGTGATGCAGGCGATGGGGCGCAAGATCGGGTTCATCCCGGCCGCCGCCCGTTTGGCCGATCCGGCGCGGGAGATGCCGCTTCAAATTTATCTGGCCGAAAGCCCCTGTTCGCTCGAGCAGTTGGCCGATCAGGTCAACGACCAATTGAAACGGGACGGGCGTTGCGTCGTGGTTCTCAGCGAAGGGTTCGATGTCGGTTCGCTGGGCGAGGTGAAAGACTCGTTTGGCCATACGTCGTTCAGTTCGAGTCAAACGACGGTGGCCCAGGTGGTGGTTAACTATCTCAACCAGATCGGACTGGCCGCGAAGGGTGCCGCCCGTGGGAACGTCTCGGGGACCGATCAGCGTCACGCGATCGCGTATGCCTCGACGGTCGATTTGGACGAGGCGTACGGGGCTGGGCAGAAGGCGTGCGAGTTGGCCGCGACCGGACAGAGCGGGTTCATGTCGACGATCCTTCGCGACCCGGGACCGATTTACAACGTCCGCTACGACCAGGTGCCGTTGCCGGAGGTCGCCAACAGCGAACGGACTTTCCCGGCCGAATGGATCACGGAAAACGGTTGCGACGTGACCGACGAGTTCGTCCGCTATGCGAAGCCCCTTTTGGGCAACGAGATGGTCAGCCTGCCGATGGTCGACGGCCGTCAGCGGATGACCCGATTCGCGCCGCTTTACGCGGAGAAGAAGCTTGGCGATTACGTCCCGCAGGCCGATCGGAAAGAAGCTTGATTGTCATCGGCGTTGGTTGACGAATCATTTCACAAAACAGTTGCCAAAGAAGCATTCACAAGGGTTAGAAGACAGTATGATCGATTTTTCTCGTAAGAACGACTTTTTGATCGGCATCGATTCGGACGGGTGCGTTTTTGATACGATGGAACTGAAGCACAAGGAATGCTTCATCCCGAACACGATCAACTACTGGAACCTGCAAGGGGTCAGTAAATACGCCCGCGAGGCGGCCGAGTTCGTGAACCTTTACAGCACGAGCCGGGGCATCAACCGGTTTCCGGCGTTGATCGAGGTGCTCGATTGGCTCCGACGTCGTCCGGAAGTGAAGGCAAGGAAGATGAAAATCGCCGAGCCGACCGCGCTGGTCGAGTGGATCGAGAAGGAAACGAAGTTGGGCAACCCGGCGCTGATCAAAGCGGTCGAGGAGACCGGCGATGAAACGCTTCGACGAACGCTTGAGTGGTCCGAAGCGGTCAATCAATCGGTGACCGACATGGTTCGTGGCGTGCCGCCGTTCCCGTTTGTTCGCGAGTGTTTGGTCGCTTTTGCCGAGAAGGCGGACATCCTGGTCGTTTCGGCCACGCCCAACGAGGCGCTTCACCGTGAGTGGGAAGAGCACGAGCTGGACGGGTTCGTCGAGTCGATTTGCGGTCAGGAGATCGGCACGAAGAAAGAGATGTTGGTGACGGCCGCGCAGTACGACAAGGACCATACGTTGATGATCGGCGACGCGCCGGGCGATTTTAACGCGGCCCGTGCGAACAGTGCCTTGTTCTTCCCGATCAACCCCGGTGCCGAAGAGGCCAGTTGGAAGCGACTGTTCGACGAAGGGATCGAGCGGTTCTTTGGCGGCACGTTCGCCGGAACTTACCAACAGGAACTGTTGGACGAATTTGAGCGCTACCTGCCCGAAAACCCGCCGTGGACGGTTGACTGAGGTTTTTTGGCGGCCGTTGGAACCGAAGAAAAGGCGCCCTGAAGAAAAATACCATTGCACCGCCGAGAGAAAAGGTTTTTCACTCGGTGGGAAAGTTTTGAATAAAAGAGAAAAGGAAATAGCATGTCGGAAAAATGTGATTTAGGTCTGATCGGCTTGGCCGTCATGGGCGAGAACCTGGTGTTGAACCTCGAAAGCCGCGGCTATCAGGTAGCGGTGTTCAACCGGACGGTGAGTAAGGTCGACGATTTTATCAATGGTGGAGCCAAAGGGAAAAAGATCGTCGGGTGCCATTCGATCGAAGAGCTTTGCGCCAGCCTCGAGCGGCCGCGCAAGGTGATGTTGATGGTCAAGGCCGGGGCGGCGGTCGACGCGTTTATCGAAAAGGTGATTCCCCACCTCGAACCGGGCGACGTGATCATCGACGGTGGTAACACCCATTACACCGAAACCGAACGGCGGACCGAGTACGTCGAATCGAAGGGCCTTTTGTACATCGGCACGGGCGTCTCCGGCGGCGAAGAGGGGGCGTTGAAGGGTCCGAGCATCATGCCCGGCGGAAGCGAAAAGGCTTGGCCGCTGGTTAAAGAGATGTTCCAAGCGATTTCGGCCAAGGTCGGACCCAACGGCGACATTCCGTGTTGCGAGTGGATCGGGCCGCGCGGGGCCGGGCACTATGTCAAGATGGTCCACAACGGGATCGAGTACGGCGACATGCAGTTGATCTGCGAGGCGTATTGGATCATGAAAAACGCGATTGGTCTTGGCAACGACGAACTTTATGACGTCTTCGCCGAGTGGAACCGGGGCGATCTGGACAGCTACCTGATCGAGATCACCCGCGACATATTCAGTGTCAAGGATGAAGAGACGGGGCAACATTTGGTCGACCTGGTCCTCGACACGGCCGGGGCGAAGGGGACGGGCAAGTGGATGAGCCAGTTGGCCCTCGACCTGGGTGTCCCGAGCACGTTGGTGACCGAAGCGGTTTACGCCCGTTGCCTCTCGGCGATGAAAGAGGCCCGCGTCCGCGCCGGCCGCCAATTGACCGGCCCGAGCGGGATGTACGATGGGGACAAGGCCGCGTTTGTCGAAAAGGTCCGTCAAGCGCTCTATGCCTCGAAGATTTGCAGCTATGCCCAAGGCTACGTTCAGATGCAGGCGGCGGCGAAGGAGCACGACTGGTCGCTTCAGTTCGGCCCGATCGCCATGCTTTGGCGCGGCGGTTGTATCATTCGTGCCGTCTTCCTCGAACGAATCAAGGAAGCGTTCGATGCCGATCCGAATCTCGAAAACCTGCTGATCGCCCCGTACTTCAAGGACGCGGTCGAAAAGGCCCAAGACGCCTGGCGAGAAGTCGTCAAGACGGCGGTCGAGTTGGGCATCCCGGCCCCCGCGTTCAGCGCCGCGTTGGCCTACTATGACGGCTACCGCAGCGAGTGCCTTCCGGCCAACTTGTTGCAGTCGCAGCGGGACTATTTCGGTGCCCATACGTACCACCGCGTCGACAAGCCGGGCGAAGGGCCGTTCCACACCGAGTGGCTCGACCTGCGTAAAAAACCGGAGTAAACTGGCTCCAGAGCCACATGACACCAGGGCGTCCTCGCGATTTGTTTTTGAGAGAGTTAGGAATCGCCGGGCGCTGGTTTTTCTAACAAAACGATAAAAGGAGTCAGTGATGACGCAGGAATATCTGCAAAAAATGTTCGGCCTTGACGGTCAGGTCGCGGTGGTTATCGGCGGCGCGGGCGTCTTGGGCGGCGCACTTTGTGAAGGGCTCGTCGGGGCCGGCGCCCATGTCGTCGTGGGCGATGTGGCCGAGGAACCGTGCAAGGCGCGGGTCGCGGAACTGGAAAAAATCGGCGGCAAGGCCAGTTATGTCGTGGTCGACGTGACGAAGCGCGATTCGCTGGAGAATCTGCTCGACGTGGCCAAACGGCCCACTGGCAAGTGCGACATTCTGGTCAATTGCGCCGGGGTGAACTACGGGACCGATTTCCTCGATCATCCCGAAGAGGCCTGGGACCGGACGATGGAGATCAACCTCAAGGGGACTTTTCTCGCCTGCCAGGTGTTTGGTCGTCACATGGTCGATAATGGGTCGGGTTCGATCGTCAATATTGGCAGCGTCAACTCGCACCTGCCGTTGTCGCGCGTTTTCGGCTACGCGGCCAGCAAGGCGGGCGTGTTGAATCTGACGCGGAACATCGCCGACGATTTTGGCACCAAGGGAGTCCGGGTCAACTGTATTTGTCCCGGCTTTTTCCCGGCCGAACAGAATCGGAAGCTTTTGGACCAGGATCGGATCGACAGTATCATGCGAGGCACGCCGATGCGACGATTTGGCGAGCCGGAAGAGTTGATCGGCGCGCTGTTGTTGTTGGTCGCGCCGACGGCCGGAAAGTTTATCACCGGGACGCACGTCAACGTCGACGGCGGTTTTACCGCGACCTGGTTCTAATATCTTTGCTATCTCGGAAAGTACCGAAAAAAGAAAACGCCTTTTTTGGATCGGTTTTCTCGAATTGAATTTTCAACGGAGCGCCGTTTGGACGGTTGCTCCGTTTTTTTATATTTTGAAACCGCGCGAAAATTTTTAACGTTTTTTCATGGATGTTTAAAAATAGATACCATGAAGCCTTGCATAAGTAGTGACCCGAGGGCTCCCAACGTGGAGCCCGGAATTTCCTGAAGTTTTCTGAAATCATGGGACCACTGCTTTTGCGAACATCAATAGAAGCCGCGAAGCGGATCGCCCAGGTTGACTTCAGAAGGCTGACAACCGCGGTAGAGGGCGATTTGACGACGAAGGATCTCCCAGTGGACGGTTCGCAGGTCGATTCGATCGGGAGTTTGAAGCGTCTCGACTTCTTCCGGCGTCATGGCTTCTTCGATCGCCTGCTGATTGAATCGCAGGATCTCGTTGGCCAGATCTCCGACCGTTTCCAGTTCGGTCGGTAAATGTCGCTTCAAAAAACGTCCGGCAGGCATCAAGGCGACTCGCAAAATCAAGAGTGCCACGAGGAAGGCAACCGTCCCGAACGCGGCCAGCTCGACCTCGACGGCCAGTGTTAGCCCCAAGAGACCGGCCAAGAGGAAAGGGGTCAAAAAAAGGGCCGCCAAGAAAATGCTCAAAACCAAAATCCATTGGTAAAAAGAGGACATGTTTTCTAAAACGGGAGGCAAACGCAAGTCGGGCAACTCCCATTTGCCGATCGATTGAAGTCGATTCCATTGGTCCCTGGCCCGAGTCCGGGGGATTAGGTCGGCAAGCGGCGTTTCGGGATGGAGGGCTTCGGCGGGGATTTCGCAAACGTGTTTGAGTTTTTCCACTGTGACGCGAAAGGCGACCTTGTGCCAGAAATCGGGAAGGGGGTTTTTTTCGGACACGGTCGGTTCGACGTGTTCGGAATCGAGTTGGCTTTTTCCGAAAAGTTCGTCATGCAACGCGGTCAAGTTCATCAGGGTGAGATGCCGCCCGAGAGTTTCGACCGTATAAGGTGTCCCGGGAAAAAAGTGCGCTTCGATCAACTTCCATCGGGTTCCGAGCATCAGGGTGAGTACCAAGAGGCTGACTCCACCGATCGGAAGCAGTATCGCAATGAAGACCCCAATTCGAAATTCGAAGTCCGGCCACATGACTGAGGTCGTTGTCCAAACCAAAAGGACCGTCATCAGGAAGAGGGCAAGGAAAAACAGATTCAGCCACAAGCGAAACCGACGGGAACCCGACAGTTCTGGATAATAAAAGTGGGACACGGCTCTCAGACGGGCCCATCGGGCCTTTCGTTCCCGCGTTGGAAACAATCGATTCAAATCGTCCGAAGCGGAAATCGCCTTTGCTTCGACGTCGAGCACTCGGGCCAGATCGCGACGAACCTGGGCCAGCGCGCGTTCTTCGAGCTGACATCGGGCTTCGCGAGAAACGATCTCGGGGGAAAAACGACGTTTTGACACGACCAGATTCAAAAGATCGTCGTTGCTCACACATGCAAGGGCTTCCTCGTCGTTTAAGCGAATTCCCAGAGAATCTTCGAGTTCGACGCCAAAGTCGCAAAAACGAAGTTCGGTGTCGCGCGGCGGCCGGTTCAAGCGGACCGGACGAAACGCGGTCGGGTTGGCTTTCGAAGCTCTCAAGCAAGGTCTGCCTTTTTTCAAAAAAGAAACGTTTCCTCTTGAACGAACCGAGTGTGGTACGCTTCCAGTGTCGAGGGGGCAAGGTCTTCGCGGAGCAGGCCGAAAAGTCGGTTGTCGACCATTTTCCCTTTGACATGGTAATACTTGCGTTGGCATCCCTCGGATTGAAAACCGCATTTTTCCATGATACGCGCGGAGCCGGTATTGTCGGCCATGCAGTCGCCGGTTAGTCGATACGCATCCCGTTCGAGGAACGCATGTTGAATTAAAAATTGACACGCTTCGGTCCCGTATCCCTTGTGCCAGAACGGGGCGTCGAATTGATAGCCGATCAGATAATTCCCTTCGCTGAAATCGATCGGCAACAAAGCGCAGTTGCCCACGAAACGATCGGTTCGATTTTCCCGGATCGAAAAAACGGACACCTCGGGCGGTTTGCCGTGGGCCAACGCCTTGCCGATCGCATTGATAAGCGGTTCGAAATACTGCCGGGTCACTTTTTCCGTGTTGGGACCGAAAAACACGTGGCGACAGACCGATTCCTTAGCCAACATCGTGACGACGTCGGGCAGGTCTTCGGATCGCATATAGCGAAAGGTAAGGGTGTCGGATTTCCAGCTGATCGGAATCATGATTTTTTTCTCACGTGGCTTGCGACGTGTCAAGAGTGGCTCAGTAGGGTACTTATCGGGTCCTGATAAAAGGCGCTTGAAACGAGCCGGTTGCCGATTTATAAAGAGAGGGTTAACCCCAATCGCAGAAGGAAACGTTCCCTTCCCGATTTTTCCTCCCTTGCAAGACGGATTCGAGATGATTTCCCTTCCTCGCCTTTTTTCTTTGGTTCTATTTATTCTTAGCTTAACGTTTCCTCTCTCGGTCGATGGTGCCGAAACGACCGTGCTGAATTTGGGGATTGGAGGGAATAACTCGGCCGATCTGGTTGGTCGACTTGACTCGGTACTGGAAAAAGAGGCCGATCTGGTCGTTCTGCTGGTCGGGACCAACGATATGTTGAATTCCGGCAATGCCGTGTCCCTTCCCGAATATCGGGCGAATCTGGCACGATTGGTCAAACGGATCGAGGCGTCCGGAAGTCGGGCGGTCTTGATAACCGTCCCGCCGTGTTACGAACCGTATCTGCTCTCCCGTCATGCCCCGGCGTTTTATCGACCGGAGGGGCCGAATGAGAAAGTTAAAAAGGTCAACGGTTTCCTTCGGGAGTTCGCAGTCGAAAAACACTTGCCGCTGGTTGACCTCTATCAGCTCTTGACGGCGATTGGCCAGATTGGCACCGAGCCGGAAAGCTTGTTGCGCAACGAAGCCAATTCGGGAAAGCCCGACGGAGTCCACCCGACGGCCGACGGGTATCGGCTCATGGCGTTGGCCGTCTACCAAGCGATTCAGCACCACCGGCTCCCCCATGGTCGGGTCGTCTGTTTGGGCGACAGCATCACCTTCGGCGCTGGGATGCCCGGGGCGGGGACCGCGGACGGTTCGACCTACCCGGCTTTTCTCAAGAGGCTGCTGGATACCTCCTCCCGTGAAGACGATTCGTCCGAGGAGTAAAAAAAGGGGGGGGCCGGAAAGAGTGGCATGGTTGTCGGCCGACCCTTTTGTCTCCGTGTGAAAGCTGGATAAAACAAGCGTTATTTCTTATTACACGCTTCTCTAGTTAGCCTAGTCTTCGTGGCTTGAACTTTTTCTGAGCCGATTTTGCTTTGGTTGGGTGGTCGTCTTCGAAAGGGAAATCGGAAAACTCGCCTTGTTTCCACTTGGGTTTCTCATTATCATCACCTCTCGCAATTGATGGGATATCGTCCAGGAAGCACTGCCCATTTGAGGTCTATGGGATTGTCGCGTGAGCAACGAGTTCGAACGGCGCTTTTAGGAGCCGTCCTGATAGGGCCACTTTTGGTTGGTTCCTTTTTGGTCCCTTCGCCGAAACGGATTGGAACGCATCTCCAGCTAGGACTGCCGCCTTGTTCGTTTCACGCTTGGTTCGGGGTTCGATGTCCCGGTTGCGGTTCGACCACCGCGTTTGCGCATTTTATGCGCGGTGAACCGGTCGAGGCACTTCGATCCAATGTCGGAGCGACCGTTTTGGTATCGGTCTTAAGTCTGTTGGGGCCGTGGTTGTTTGTCTCGGCGATTTTTGGGCGGTGGTTTTTCAAGAAACCGGACGAACGCTGGATCCTTTGGATCGTCCTGGTCGTCGTAATGATCATGGTGGTCGATTGGGCCTTTCGGCTCATGGCCGATTGGGGCGGTTGACCGAGACGGGTGACCCCGTTTTTTCAACGAGATAAAAAAATTCGCCCGAAATCGGACGGATATCGATAGCGAAAATTTTTCATATACTTTTACCTCGACATGGAAGTCGACGAGGCGAAAATGATGAATCCTAAAAGAAACCGTTTGGCCCGTTCCGGAGCCCTGTTGCTTGTCGCGATGCTGCTGACGGCGACTACCGGATGTACGAGTGCTTTATTGACGGCCATGTATTTGACCGGCGGTAGCGATACGCAGGCCGAATTCAAAGACCTCAAGAAAAAACGCGTGGTCGTCGTTTGTTCACCACAGGTGGAATTGAAATTCCGTAACATGAACGCGGCTAACAAGATTGGGGAGTCGGTTGGCAAGTTGATCCAAAAGAATGTTTCCAAGGTCGATGTCGTCAAACATGACGAAGTGATCGATTGGATGGACAACAATACCTACGAAGAGTATGCGGAGGTTGGTCGTGCCTTGGAGGCTGACATGGTGATCAGTATCGACCTGTACGACTTCGATATCTACAAGGGTCAGACGATCTTTCAGGGCAAAGGATCGTACACGCTTTGTGTGACCGATTGTAGTACGGGGGAAACGGTCTTCGAGAAGACGCCCGATCCGACCTTCTGGCCGCCCACCGGTGGCGTTCCTGCGTCGGACCAATCGGAATCGCAATTCCGGAATCGATTTATCAAAGTCTTCTCCGACCAGATTGCCCGAACCTTTTATTCTCACGATCATCGGGCCTATTTCGCCGACGATTCGACTGCCTTCGACTAGGCTGGCTGTCGGTCCTTTGGAAAAAAGAAAAAACCACCGGTTTCGATTCCCGGTGGTTTTTTTGTTTTTCTTGTTTAGAGGGCGTTTCAAAACCTCAATTTGGGCTGTAAGCGGTTTTTTTGTCCGCTGGAGGGCGTCACAAAATCTCGCCATATCGCCCAATATGCCTGCGATTTTGCTCCTTGCCAGCAAACAAAAATCCTTGCTTTCGCAACCAAAGCAGGTTTTGAAATGCCCTCTAAGTTTTGTCGAATTTATCGAAAGCTCTCTTCATGGACGAGGGTTTCGAAAAGCTCTTTGGCGTGTTCGAGTAGTTGTCCGTACTCTTTTATCTCGAGGTCTTCTCCGAAGAGTTCGACGTCGTAGTCGCCCTCGTAACCGGCCGATTTGAGGTGGTCGATGATTCGACGGAGGGGGACCCGACCTTGTCCGAGCAAGCACCGGTTTTGCTCTCCTCGGGGCGGTCTACGTCGATCGCCGAGTTGGACCAAGCCGAGGTGAGGGAGAATCGCTTCGATTTGTTCAAAGAGCCGTTCGTCGAGTCCGACATGGTAAGTGTCTAAAAGGAGGCGAAGGTTCGGGTGACCGATTTGATCGATCAGCTGGAGCGATTCTTCCAGGGAAGTTACGACGGTCCAATCGATCGCGCAGCCGGGATGCATCGGCTCAATGAGGAGGAAAATTCCCAGTTTTTCGGCCAAAGGAAGTAGTTCGTCCAGCGCGTCGCGAAAAAGGCGACGGGCGTGCGCGTCGGTATGACCAAGTCGCGAACCGCTGTAGATCACC
This sequence comes from Thermoguttaceae bacterium, assembly GCA_963674475.2. Classification (GTDB taxonomy): domain Bacteria; phylum Planctomycetota; class Planctomycetia; order Pirellulales; family Thermoguttaceae; genus CAXXFQ01. Next base: position 484,741 of record CAXXFQ010000019.1, read on the forward strand.
AGGTAGTCGGTTCCGAGAATCGAGGCGGTTCGTATTGCTTCGCGCGCGTCGATGACGCTATCTTCGAACGAGCGTCCCTCGCTACCGGTAAAGCCCCCGGCCCAGAAGAGATGGGAAACCGCCATTTCGTTTTGTTTTAAGAAGGCGGTTCCGTTTTCGATGTCGAAGTCGGAGAGCTTGTGTCGCCAGACGCCCATGCTGTGGATGCCTGCTTGTCGATACCGAACGACATCTTCTTCAAACGACCAACGCAGCGTCGTCGTTTCGCTTATGGAAAGCCGTGTCATTCTTATGACACCTCGATATTTCAAAGGGGATTACCTAAGGAAGAGAGGGGTCCCCTTTTTAGCTCAAAAATTTGCCCAAATTTCAACTCACCCGATCGTTCCATCAGAACAGATCGTTTCGGTATTGTCAAGAACGACGCACGCATTTCAAAAAAAACGCGCGTTCCAAAATGCAAGGGGCAGTGACGTCCGCAAGGCTCAATTCGACACGCGGCGTACTCGACGACCATCGAGGACCAAGTTGCCCGACGCGATTAGCTGAAGCGCTTCGGGATAGGCCTGACATTCCTCTTCAAACACCCGTGCGGCCAACGTCTCGGGCGTATCGTCGTCGAGGACTGCGACGGTCCGTTGCAGGATGACGGGGCCGTGGTCGTACTGGTTGTCGACCAAGTGGACCGTGCAGCCGGTGACCTTGCAGCCGTAGTCGAGCACCGCTTCATGGACGTGGTGTCCGTAAAACCCTTTTCCACAAAAAGAGGGAATCAACGACGGGTGGATGTTTGTCACTCGGTTGGCAAAATCTTCAGGGACGACGAGTCGTTTTAGAAACCCGCCCAGAACGACCAAGTCGACCTCGGCCGCCCGACATCGCTGGAAAATCGCCTCGCTGTACGCTTTGGTGTCGGCGTAGTTTTTGGCGAGAAAAACTTCCTGGGGAATCCCCGCCTCCTCGGCAAAGCGGAGTCCGGTTGCCTTCGACGAGCTGGAGACGACCAGCCGGACGTCGATATCCAGTGCGGCGTCGCGACGTTTTTCCAGCAGGTTTTTCAGGGTCGTTCCCCCGCCGGAAATCAGGACGGCGATTTTCAGCGGCGATTTTTTTTCAAAGCGATACACGATATTTCTATTCCTTTTCGCGGGCTTCTTTGCGATTTCGCGCAACGTGAAAGGTCCATTATAGCAGCGATCCCGCTGTTGCTAAGAGGCGCCGGGACCCTTGGTTTAGGGAGGGGAGGGGGAAAGATCTCAATTTTTTTAGAATTTTTTAGAGGATCCTGTTGACAAGGACTACCGATAGTAGTACTATCGTGAGTAGTTTGAGTCAGGGGGCCGTTGGTTTTGGTAGGAGTAAATCGGATGGAAAATTTTGAACTTGATAGTCTCGGGGCCCAGCAGCGACGGGTTTTGGAGATGATCTGGGTGCAGGACGGGGCGACGGTCCAGGAGGTTTTGGACCAGCTTAACTCCCAAAGCGACGCGCCGGACCTGGCGTACACGACCGTCTTGACGGTGATGCAGAAGCTCGAAAAGGCGGGCTGGCTCACTCACACCGCGCGGGCGAAACGGGGTCGGGCTTACGTCTACACGCCGGTGGTTAGTCGCAAAGAAGCCCTCGGCGGAACGCTACGCAATCTGGTTAGCACCCTTTTCGGTGGAGACAAGTTGCTGATGTTCCAGCACTTCGTTGACGATGCGGGGCTGACCGACGAGGAACTTAGCGAGGCACGCGAGATGATCGCTTCGCGCCGCAAGATTTTTAAAAAGAAAAAATAATTGGGTCGCGGTGAAAAGTTTTCAACGAAAAAAGTGATCGGTTGGTTTTTTTCGGTTCACGACCGATGAGGGTTTTCCGTAATCGAAAGGGGTATCGATGAACGATCTTTTTTCCTCAATCGAACTATATCTAAGCTTTGCGTGGTGGCAGTCGACTGTTGTTCTGGCGGCGGCTCTGGCAGGCTCGTGGTTTTTTCGACGTTTTCCTTGGCGGGCTCAGACGCTGCTTTTACTTGGCGTCTTAGGGGCCGGGGCAGTGCCAGGGATTTCGATATTTTGTGCCGAAGCCGGTTGGGGAATTTTTTCCTCCGTGCCGGAAATGGTGGCCGAGCCGATCCGTTTAGAACCGACGCGTTTAGAACCGGCGCGTTTAGAACCGGCGCGTTTTGAAGAGGCTCTTGTCGAAAGCGACATGGTTCAACCGAATACGGTACCGAATGAAATTGGTTCCGAGACGGCGCAAGCCGACGCCGTTCAAGCCGAGACGGTTTTTTCGGAGAGCGAGCCGTCGACAGAAATACTTTCGCATACGCAGTCGTCCTCGGTGTTTTTGCTAGAGCAATCAAAATGGCTCTTCTGGAAAGGGACCGTTTGGGGGCTGGCGATCACGGGCGGCCTGTTGATGGCGATGCTGGTGATCGGTCTGTTTGGGTCTCGCGTGTTGCTTTCTCACGCTCGACCGGTGGCCGATCCGGCGGTGCAGGGCCAAATCGAACAGGTTGCCGAAAAGTTGGGGCGTCGTCGTTCTCCGTTGCTGTTCACTTCCGATGCGGTTTCGGGTCCGACCATCTGGGGCTGGGGGATTCACCCTTGCCTGCTTTTCCCCAAGGGGATGCTCGAAGGGGTCTCTTCCCAGGTGCGCGACGCGATCTTTTTGCACGAGCTGGCCCATCTGGTCCGGTTCGACCACGTCAGCAGCTTTTTGATCCAGCTGTTGGGGTGCTTGCTTTTCTGGAACCCGCTCTACTGGCTCATCCGACGGCGTAGCGAACTTTGCTCCGATCAGGCGTGCGACGCGATCGCGTTGTTTCACGCCCCGATCCGGCCCGACTCGTACGCCGATATGATCGTTCAAATGGCCGCAAGTCGACGTCGACCGGCTGCTTTTCTGTTTCTTTCACGCAAGGAGAAAATCATGGAACGCGTCAAAAACGTCCTCGATTTCGGGCAGTCTCCTTCAAAGCGACTGCCGAGGAACTCAAAGCTTTGGACCACCACCGTTGTGACTCTTTTTCTTGGGACAACGCTCACGATCGCTCTGATGCAAGAGCGAAAAGCCGAAGCGGCCAAAGACAAGGCCGAAACGGTTGAAACGGTCCACCTTGGCCCCAAACCACGCCCGATCAAGATCGAGCCGCCCGTTGGCGCCACCGACGTCGATCCGGAGTTGAAGGAAATCCGCATCACATTCGACCGGGATATGGATACAGCGTGTTTCGCCTGGTGTGTACGCAATGGACGACATCCAAAGGTCGCAGGAGAGGCAAAGTGGGTTGACGCTCGCACGTGCGTCGTTCCTGTCAAGCTCGAAAAGGGCCAAGCCTACTTTTGGTTGATTAATGTCGGGGAATTCAACGGCTTTCGTTCTATCGATGGCGTGCCCTCCGTTCCGACTCCCGCTTACTTTTGCACCAAAGGGGCAAAACCCGATTTGCTGAAGCAGATGACGCCGCCGGAGGTGGTTTCGTTGAGCGTCCCCAATGGGGCGACCAATGTCCCACCGGGGCGGACGAGACTGTCGGTGACGTTCGACATGCCAATGAGCGGTCACGTTTACTTTGAAGAGGGTCCCGATTCTCCCAAGTTTGTTGACAAAGCAGGCGGGTTGAGTCCGGATCGAAAGACCCGAACCATGTTCGCCGACCTCAAACCGGGGCGAGAGTACACCATCTATCTGAACAGTTCGAAACACCAAAATTATGGGGATGATTTCGCGAACCAACTGGGTGTTTCCTTGAAGCCGTACGTCTGGAAGTTTTCAACCGCGGCAGAACCGGCGACTTCGTCCAAAGACCAGGCTGAAACCACCGAAACGGTCCACCTCGGCCTCAACCCGCGACCGATCAAGATCGAACCGGCTGTTGGCGCGATCGACGTTGATCCGGGGCTGAAGGAAATCCGTGTCACCTTTGACCGGGATATGGAGCGTGGGGCTCATTCGTGGTGCGGCGGCGGCCCGCGGTTTCCTGAAACCACAGGGAGGCCGAAATGGATCGACGCCCGCACGTGCGTTTTGCCCGTCAAGTTTGAAGAGGGCCAAGCTTACTTCTTGTCATTGAACACTCCGAGATTCGAAGGGTTTCGCTCTTTCGACGGCTGGCCCGCTATTCCGACCCCCGTTTACTTTTGCACGAAGGGTGCCAGTGCCGATTTGGTGAAGCTGATGACACCGCCTGAGGTGGTTTCGGTGAGCATTCCCAACGGTGCGACCGGCGTCCAACCAGGGGAGACGCAACTTTCGGTGACGTTCAATGTTCCGATGGGTGGCGGCATGTCTTGGTGCAGTCTTTCGACGGCGATGAAACTCGAAGGAAGCACCTGGAGCGACGATCGAAAAACCTGCACGACGATTGCCCATCTCGATCCGGGACACGAGTTCCGGATTTCGCTCAACAGTCCGAGGTACCAAAATTTCAGGAATGAACTCGGGCTGCCGCTGAAGCCGTATCTCTGGACGTTTTCAACGTCGGGAGAACCGTCCCAAACTGGTGGAGAGTTCAAAACACCACTTGGCGACTACACCCATTTGACCATTTTTAAACCGGTCGGCGATTTTGATCCGCAAACGCCGATGGAACTTCTTCATGAGCTTCACGAAAAGTTTCAAAGGGTCGGTGGGATTCGAACAGGCTTTTTCCGAACTTGGCCGAAAGATGGTCGACTGGTCGGAGGAATCTGTACAAGCACTCCTGACTTACTGGAAAAGGCGATTAAAGATAACTCCGATTTGCAGTGGATAAGCACGGATCGGCTATCGAAGGAGTCGTTTGAAAAACACGAAAAACGGCAGCAGGAGTCGATGCCGGGTGTGTTTATCGCCGGGGGCAATCATACCCATTTGACGATTTTCAAGCCGGTCGACGATTTTGAGCCGCAAACGCCGATGGAACTTCTTCAAAAGCTTGACAAAACCCTCTTGAAGTCGAAACGGGTTCGGACCGGCTGGTTCCGCACGTGGTCGGAAGACGGTCGCTTGTTCGGCGGGATTTGTACCGGGAATCCTGGGGGACTTGAAGAGGTCCTTGAAAAAATACCCGAGTTGGAGTTGGTTCGTACCGAGCGTTTGACGAAGGAGTCGTTTGAAAAACATGAAAGCCGAGAACAGGAGTCGATGCCGGGTGTGTTTATCGCCGAGGGCAATCATACGCATTTGACGATTTTCAAGCCGGTCGGCGATTTTGAGCCGCAAACGCCGATGAAACTTCTTCAAAAGCTCAACAAGACCCTCTCCAAGTCGAAACGGGTTCGGACCGGCTGGTTCCGCACGTGGTCGGAAGACGGTCGCTTGTTCGGCGGGATTTGTACCGGGAATCCTGGGGGACTTGAAGAGGTCCTTGAAAAAATACCCGAGTTGGAGTTGGTTCGTACCGAGCGTTTGACGAAGGAGTCGTTTGAAAAACATGAAAGCCGAGAACAGGAGTCGATGCCGGGCGCTTTGAAGGCCCAGAGTAAACATACGCATTTAACGATTTTCAAACCGGTCGGCGATTTTGATCCGCAAACGCCGATGGAACTTTTTCAGAAGCTCACCATGAACCTCACTAATTCGAAACGGGCATGGACCGGGTGGTTTCGCACGTGGTCGGAAGACGGTCGTTTGTTCGGCGGGATTTGCACTGTTAATCCCAAAGGGCTCGAAGAGTTCCTTGAAAAAATACCCGAGTTGGAATTGGTTCGTACCGAGAGACTGACAAAAGAATCGTTTGAAAAACACGAGAAGCGAAAGCAGGAGTCGATGCCGGGCATTTTTATCACCTGGGGCAATTATACGCATTTGACGATTTTCAAGCCGATCGGCGATTTTCAGCCGAAAACGCCCAAAGAGCTTTTCGATGAGCTTCACGCAACGTTTCATAAGGTCGATGGGATTCGGACCGGTTGGTTTCGAGCATGGCAGAAAGACGGTCGACTGGTCGGGGGGATTTGTACGAACACTCCTGACGCACTGAAAAAAGCGATTGAAGAAAACTCTGATTTGCAGTGGATAAGCACCGATTGGCTGACGTTGGAGTCGTTCAAAAAACACGAGAAGCGACGTCATAAGCCTTTGTCGGGCGCTCCTTTTATCGCCGAGGGTAAACATACGCATTTAACGATTTTCAAACCGGTCGGCGATTTTCAGCCGAAAACGCCCAAAGAGCTTCTCGATGAGCTTCACGCAACGTTTCATAAGGTCGGGGGGATTCGGACCGGTTGGTTCCGAACCTGGCCGAAAGACGGTCGACTGGTCGGAGGGATTTGTACGAGCACCCCTGACGCACTGAAAAAAGCGATTGAAGAAAACCCTGAGTTGGAATGGATCAGTACCGATCGGCTGACGAAAGAGTCGTTTGAAAAACACGAGAAGCGACAGCAGGAGTCGTTGCAGGGTGTTTCTATTCCCGAGGTAAAGTATACTCACCTGGCAATTTTTAAGTCGGTTGGCGATTTTAGGCCACAACGTTCACAGGAACTTCTTGATGAACTTCAAGAAAGCTTCCATAAGACCAATCAGGTCCGAATCGGTTGTTTTCGCACGTGGCCGGCCAGCGATCGATTGGTAGGTGGAATTTGTACGAACGATCCCGAGGGACTTGGAAAAGTGATCGAAGAGAATCCTGATTTGAAACTGGTAACCACCAGAAAATTGACTAAGAAACTATTCGAAAGACATTCCAAGCGTCAGTCAAAGTCGTTGGAATAAGCTGCTGCGGAATTTTGCAAAAAAGCAATCCCGCTATTTTGTTTGAAAAAACTTTAGAGCGCATTCCACATAAGTGTAGCGGCTTCCTTGCAACTTAGGGGACTGTGGTAAGTTTAAAAGATCGATTTTCCCTCTATGCATTGAGCAGCCGCAGGGATATTTCCCGCGTCCGTTCCAGACGCTACACTTAAATGAAAACAACTCAAGCCCGGAGCCGTTCCGGGCTTTTTCTATGCGCGGGCTTTCTCGACCACTTCCAGGAATTCCCGCGAGCGTTTTTCGATTTCCGCGGTGTCCCCTTCGAGGATCAAGTTGACCGGGGCGATACTGCCGCCGACACCCAGAGCGGTCGCGCCGGCACGGAGGAAGTCGGCCGCCGTGTCGAGGTTCACGCCGCCGGTGGGTACCAACGGGATCTGGGGCAGCGGGCCTCGGACCGCCTTGATATGTTTCGGGCCCAGGACGTCACATGGAAAAACCTTGACCAGTTCGGCGCCCGACTCCCAAGCGGTGAGGATCTCGGTCGGTGTCATTGCCCCGCTAGCGCACGGTTTGCCGTAGCGGACGCAGACCTCGATCACCCGCGGGTTGAGCGTCGGCGTGACCAGGAATTCGGCTCCGCTTAAGATGGCGATCCGGGCGGTTTCCGGGTCGAGAACCGTTCCGGCGCCGAGGAGGATTTGATCGCCCAAGCGGTCGGCCACTTTTTCGATGACCCGATGGGTTCCCGGTGCCGAGAAGGGGATTTCGATCACGTCGACCCCACCGGCGTGGACCGCGTCGACGGCCGCCGGGATCTTCTCCCCTTCCGGAGCGCGAAGAATGGCGACGATGCCGAGTTGCTTGATTCGATTGAGAATATCGGTTTTGTTCATCATTTTTTGTTAAGCAGTTGTTCTTTTGAAGGGGCAAGATCTTTTTGAAGTCAAAGGCGAACCGTACTAGCGAACGACGCGCCCGCTGCCGCCGTGATGCATCAGGTTTTCGACCTCTTCTCGCGTGTTGTAGTTGAAGTCGCCGGTGATCGAGTGGCACAGACAGCTGGCCGCCGTGGCAAATCGGACGGCGACCGACGGTTCGGCCAACTCGGGCGTGTTCAGCGCGAAGATCAATCCGGCGGCGAACGAGTCTCCCGCGCCGACCCGGTCGACGATCGCTCGAATCTCGTAGGGGCAATAGTTCCCCTGGTCGTCGCAGGGGCCGAAATGGGCCTGGTCCGATTTGGCGTCAAAGAACATCGCCCCCCAGTTGTTGTGCGAGGCGGAGATGCTTTCTCGTAGCGTGATGGCGACCTGTTTGACGTTGGGATATTCGGCGACGACCTTTCGAGCGACGCCGGGATAGCGGGCGACGTCCAACTGGCCCCGCTCGACATCGGTGTTGTCGGCCCGAATATCGAGCACATCGTCGCAATCGCTTTCGTTGGCCACGACCAGATCGACGTGCGAGACGATCTCACGCATCGTCGCGCGGGCCAGCTCTTTTGCCGATTTCGACGGGTCCCAATGCCAGAGTTTTTTGCGGAAGTTCAAGTCGATCGAGACGGTCAACCCGGCTTGTTTTGCCGCGCGGATCGAGGCGAGGGTCGCTTCGGCGGCCAGGCGTGAAACGGCCGGGGTGATTCCCGAGATGTGAAACCAACCGGCGTCTTGGAAGGCGGTTGGCCAATCATAGTTCGACGCGTCGGTCAGGCTGATCGAGGAGCCTTCACGATCGTAAATCACCTGACTGGGGCGTTGGTTGGCTCCGGCTTCGACGAAGTAAAGGCCCAGTCGCCCGGAATCGGTTCGCAGGATCGACTCGGTATCGACGCCAAGACCCCGTAACGTGTCGACACAGCCTGGGCGACCGAGTGCTTGGGAAGCGCGGTGACGAACCGTGTTTTTCCGCCCAGAAGGCTTACCGAAACGGCCACGTTCGCCTCGGACCCGGCAAAGCTCAGCTCGGCCGTCCCCGGAAACGCCTGTCGGTTTCGTCCGAATCCGGCCGGGTTGATTCGCCCCATAATTTCGCCAAAAGTAACGATCGTTTTCATCAGTAGGCTCATTTGCGAGTGAACGATGGTATTGGTTTATGAAAACCCGTATTTTAGCCCGATCGCAGGGCAGGAGGAACCCCCCAAACCCCTTTAAGTCATCTGGTTCGATTCCTCCTCATCCTGATTTTCTTTTGCGACGGCATATTGAATGACGCTCTTTAATCGCTCGGGCGTATCGGAGCCAAGAATATATTTTCGATGGAAAGAACCGGTAATCAGAACCCCGCGATTCCCACTCATAAAATAAGCGGTCGCCTCTTTCCCAAATCGAATTCCCCAGCCGCCAAAATCCCGAATCGGCCGGAACGAGGTGATTTCTACCGAGGCGATCTTCTCTCCCACAGTCCCCACTGCATAGAACGCCTAAAAACCAAAACCCTTTACGCGACGTGAAAGCAGGTTTATACTACGCGACGGTGATTGATGAAAATCCCTTTCCGTTCACTACTGAGTACTTAAGAGACCCCTCCATGAAAAAATCTTTTGATCGCCCTTTGACCGACTTCATCCGCTCCATTCCCGACTTTCCTAAACCGGGCATCTTGTTTCGTGATATTACGCCACTGTTGGCCGAACCGCAGGCGTTTGCCGAGACGGTGCGCCAGTTGGCTGAACCGTTTCGCGATAAAAAAATCGATCGGATAGCGACGGCCGAAGCGCGAGGGTTTATGTTTGCCGCGCCGTTGGCGCTGGAATTGGGGGTCAGTCTGGTTCCGATCCGTAAACCGGGAAAACTGCCCAGCGAGACCCTTTCGTTTACCTACGATCTGGAATACGGCACCGACACGTTGGAAATCCACGCCGATGCGATTGGCCCAGGCGAAAAGGTCCTCGTGGTCGACGACCTCCTGGCTACCGGCGGGACGGTCGAGGCCTGCTGTCATATGGTCGAGAAGATGGGAGCCGAGGTCGTCGGATGCGTCTTCCTCATCGAGCTGATCGGTCTTGGCGGCGCCGAACGTCTGAAACAGTACGACCTGTTCAGTCTGATCAAATACGAAGAAGCGTAATGAAAAATCGCTTGGGGGGAAGCGACCAGCCGATTCGTTGGCTCGCTTTTCCTCCCCTTCCCTTTTCCCATTCCCCCTCTCCCCTACCATCGGCCCCCCTTTCTTCGACAAAAGGTCCGTCTCCGTTTTCTCTTGGGGCGTGAAACGCCGATGGCACGATCAAAAGAGAAAAGGGGAAATTTTTCCACGGGGGGAAACGATGAAAAGGTCGGCTCTTTGGGGATTGTTCTTGGGATTGGCGATTCTTTCGGCGGCTTCGCCATCGGCGTCGGCGAAGATTTTTGACCATTTGGGGAATATCCTACACCGGCAGCCTGCCCAAGCGGTCCCTCAAACGGGCGCGATGTCGGCCCCCACACCGGTTCCCTATCTGATCGCCAACCCGGCCCATCAAGCCAATATCTACGGCGCCCAAGTCCCGACCTACCGATGGGGCTGGTTCGGGGCCCAGTCGACCAAAAAGGATCTCACGATCCGAAACGGGTACTACCGCAAGAGTCGCGAATGGGTATTTAAGTAGCGGGACAAAACGTTACCGCTGTCTTCGTGATAGAGAAATCTCTACCTATTCTGTTTATTTGTTCTATCGTAACAAGCCCTTCCGTCGTCTCGCGTTATGTCGTGAAGTCAATCGTTAAATTCTACTTATTCCCTCTAAGTGGCATTATCCTTAAAGTCTTCTGACCTCGCAGGTCGATCCTACCTAAGCCCGAGAGTTATCGATCACTCCAGCCAGTGCCGGATCATCGCCTCCGCCCTGGAAAAACAGGATGGTCTTCTCTCTTGAGCAAAAAAGATTTTGTTTACTAGGATGACATCTTCCCTCGTGTTCGAACGAGCGTCTTTGGTCGGATCGATTTTTTATGACCAACGGACGTGAAAGAAAGCGAATCCGCGTAAAACCGTTTCTCTTCTCGTAGAAGTGGCCGGTTGAGGTTCCTTTTTTTTCGTAACGAGTCGGCGAGGGAAAAGAAAACACTCGAAGGCCTTTTTTTATACCGATTCCCACTTGAAATTATGCGTTGTCACCCGTTTACCCTTTGGGGAAACAGGTAGTTTTCACACGAGGCAACGCGCAATTCCAAATTGGAACGCGTATTACGAGGGCAGAAGACCTACCGCAGTGAGATACCACCTCCCCCTCTTGATCAGCTTGTCTCGTTTTCCATCCTCCTATCTGCGAAGGCGGAATCTAGTTTGGATTTTGACTTTATTCCTACTCGCAAGTAGCGGTTGCAGCCGGGCCTACTATCGCAAATGGGCCAATCGGGAAGTCGATTGTCTGATCAACAGCCGTGCGATGCTTGCCGGTGGTCAACCGGGCAATTACGACGTCTCGCCGAAGCCGTATTCCCGGATGTACGACTCGAATAATCCTGATTGCCCGCCGATGCCGCCGGACGATCCGGCCTCGCATAAATTCATGAAATGCGTCGACGGGAAAAAGGGGTCCCCTTACTGGGATTGCCATGGAAAAACCGATTTCGTCGAAAACCCCTGCTGGCTTCAAACCCTCTCGCTCAATCCTGAAGGGGCCTTGGTTCTGGACCGGGCCGCGGCGGTTCAAACGGCGCTGACCAATTCAAGTGAGTACCAAACCTCGGTGGAAAACCTCTACCTTTCGGCCTTGGAGGTTTCTTATGAGCGTTTTCGATTCGACACCCAATTCTTCGGGGGAAACGATCTTTACTTCGACGCCGAAGGGTCGGCCCTGGGCGGTGGACATTCGAAAAGCTATCTGACCAACGATACCAACGTCGCCATGGGGAAACTGTTTGCCACTGGCGGCACGATGGTGGTCAATATGGCCAACTCGCTGGTCTGGCAATTCTCCGGTCCCGACGACTACGCGGGAATGACCCTCTTGGACTTCAACTTGGTTCAACCGTTGTTGCGTGGCGGCGGAAGGGCGGTCGTTTTGGAACATCTGACCGATTCAGAACGGGCCCTGTTGGCCAATATCCGTCAGATGGAACGGTTCCAACGCGGGTTCTACGCTCAGATCATCGCGGGTGGTTCACCGGGGACCGGTCCCTCTTCGGATGGCTTATCCATTGGAAGCTTTTCCGCAGGGACAAGCGGCAGTTCGGGGGGAATTTTATCTCTTTTACGACAACAGGTTCAAATTCGTAACCAGGTCCAAAATGTCGTCGCCTTGCGTGAAAGCCTTAATCAACTGGAAGCCCTTTTCAACAGCGGCGAAATCACCCGGCTTCAAGTCGAGCAAGCTCGTTTGACGCATTATCAGGCACAAATCAGTCTATTGGACCTTCGGAAACGGTATCAGGACCGGCTTGACAGTTACAAGATCACCCTCGGACTTCCCCCATCGTTACCGGTACGGATTTCCGATCCCCTCTTGTCGCAATTCGATCTGATCGATCCGACACTGACCGAGACGCAAAATCAAGTGACGACCCTGTTGGCCGACATCCGCGATCCAAAATCTCCCGAACAACTCGCGGGGGCAACTCGACAGCTGGTCCCGCTGGGACAGCTTTGCCTCGAACAACGCGAACTGGTACGTCAAGATATCCGACGACTTGAAACCGCCTTGCCCCGTCGGCGCGCGTCCCTCCGCGAACTGGCCAAACGGCCCGAATTCGAATCTCCCGAAATCGACCCTTCCATCATGAGTGTCGAATCGCTGGATTCCCGATTCCAAAAAATTCAATCCTCGTTCGCACTGATCAGTGAGGAATTGCAAGAGACTCAATCTCAGTTGGAATCGCTTGAATCCCTTCAAAGGAACGGCAAGCCGCTCGAAGAGAATCAACGTCGCGATTTAAGCAAAGTCGCCCAATCGCTCCAGGCGCAAATGGTCGAACTCTCGATCATCCAAGCCCGTGCCCGACTCGATACCCTCATGCTTCGTCCCCTCTCGCTCGATCCACGGTTGGCGATCGATATTGCCCGAGAAAATCGACGCGACTGGATGAACGCTCGTGCCGCGTTGGTCGATAAATGGCGGAAAATCGAAGTGGTCGCCAACGCTTTGGAAAGCGATCTCGACGTCGTCTTCAGCGGCGATCTCGGCACGGACAAGGAACGGCCGTTCCGTTTTCGAAGTACCCGGGGACGCCTGCGTGTGGGCCTGGAGTTCGACGCCCCGTTGACCCGTTTGGCCGAACGGAACGATTATCGAAGAACGTTGATCGACTACCAACGGACCCGGCGCGCGTATTACATTTTCGAGGATAAAGTCGACCAGACGCTTCGAGAGACCCTTCGTGAAATCCGTCTGGCGCAGATCAACTTTGAGCAACTTCGAGCGGCTGTCTATTCGGCAACGACGCAGGTCGATTTTACGCAGATCGGTCTTCTGCTCAAACCCCAACAGGCGGGCGGATCGGCCATGGGCGCGACCACCGCTCGTGACGTCTTGGACTCGATCAACGACCTGTTGAATGCCCAAAACAATCTCTTGGACCTTTGGGTCGAGTACGAGTCGCTACGGATCAGCTTGGCCTTCAATTTGGGGGTCTTGAATTTGAACTCGAACGGGATGTGGGCCGACAGCGAGACTTTCGAGGAAAAACTGGCCGAAAGTCAGGCCATTTCTGAAGGGCGAAAGGCAAATCCGACCGACGACGGATACCCCGAATCCGTTCCGACTCCCGCGCCGGTGAACCTTCCGCTCGAACCGGTCGATACCGCCTTGCAAGAGGTCCCTCAAACGGAATCAGCACCGATGCCGGCAAGGTCGGATTTAGCGAAGGAATGGTTGTCGTTGCATGAGAGCGGCCCGACTCTTCAGAATTAAGTAAGCGAGAAAAAAAGGGGGGGCCGGGAAAGCGGTCTCCCCCTCTTTTTCGTACTTGGTTCTTTTAGGTTTCCTTTTGTTCCACTTTTTTCGCGACTCTCAATTTCGCACTTCGCGCCCTCGGGTTTCGGTCCATCTCTGCTTCGGTCGGGCGAATCGGTTTCTTGGTCAACACCTCGTAAACCGTCTCGTCCCGAAACGACTCCTTGACCCGGCGGTCTTCCAGCGAGTGAAAACTGATAATCACGACGCGCCCGCCCGGTGCCAAATGTTTGGGGATACGACGTAGCGCGATGTCCAACGACTTGAGCTCCTCGTTCGAGGCGATCCGCAGCGCCTGAAACGTCCGCGTTGCCGGATCGAGCCGCGCGGTGTCGCGCGACTTGGGGATGACCCGTCGAAGCAACTCGGCCAATTCGGTCGCGGTGGTGATCGGGTCGGTCCGACGTCGCTTGAGAATGGCCCGGGCGATCCGACGACTGAACCGCTCTTCGCCGTACTGGTAGATCATGTCGGCCAACTGTTTCTCGCTGAGCCGGTTCATCCAACGCCAGGTCGGCTCCCCTTCGGTCGTATCGAATCGCAGATCGAGCGGGCCCGGGCTGTTGAAGCTGAACCCCCGCTGACGGTCGGCCAGTTGATCGCTTGAAAGTCCCAGGTCCAAAAGGACACCGTCGACCGTTTCCAGCCCGACCGCGTCGAGCACCTCCGGCAGATCGCAGAAATTGGCCTGCGCCAGCCGGACCGGCAACCCTTGGATCTGCGGTTCGACCCGTTCCAGCGCGGCCGCGTCCCGATCGATCCCCACGACCAGCCCCTCCGGCGCGACCCTTTGGGCGATGGCCAGGGTGTGTCCCCCGCCGCCTAGGGTCCCGTCGACCACCTTCATTCCGGGTTGAAGGTCGAGCCCTTCCAGGACTTCTTCGAGCATGACGGGCAAATGGACCGTTTCGGATTCCGACATCAGTAAACGCTTTCGTAAAATGGGAACCGGGGGACGAGTCCCGGTGGACAAGCCGAGATGGAAAGTCTGGCGGTTGAATAAGACTAAAAAGGCCAATCTCCTCTACGATAAAGGGACGAAGGCGTTCTCGCCACCCCCCCTGCCGGGACTGCCTCTGGCCCTTTATACTTTCCCTTGGAAAACTCGCTTGCGAATCTCTCAATATGGGGAGCAGATTATTGATAGTTGCAAAAGTAGTGAACCCATAAGTTCGAGACCTTTTCCAGAGAAACCGGGCTCCTCGTTGGGAGCCCTCGATTTACTACTTGGGCGAACCTCAGAAAAAAAATGTCGGAACTGGAACCCTACAGCTACGATCTGCCGGAAGCGCTCATCGCGCAGACGCCCCCTCCACGCCGAGTCGATGCCCGGCTGATGGTGGTCGACCGCCAAAAGCAATCGATCACGCATGCGCATATCCGGAATTTGCCCGATTACCTTCGGCCGAACGATTGTCTCGTGCTCAACGACACGCAGGTCGTCCCGGCCCGGCTGGTCGGATATCGTACCGAGACGGGCGGTCGCTGGGAGGGGCTTTTCTTGGATTTCGACGAACACGGCTTTTGGCGTGTTATGGGGAAAACCCGTGGAAAACTTCGCCCGGGCGAGACGATTACCCTCGAAGGGCTCAAGGCCGACGACGAGGTTCGGCTGCGGTTGGCCACCAAACTCGAAGGGGGTATCTGGGCCGCCAAACCGGAGACCGACGAAGAACCGTTCGCCCTGTTGGAGCGGATCGGTCGCGTTCCGTTGCCGCCGTACATCCGTGGGGGCGACATGGTCGAAGGGGACCGGCAGCGGTATCAAACCGTCTATGCTCGCACGCCCGGGGCAGTCGCCGCGCCGACGGCCGGACTCCATTTCACCGAAGGACTGCTGAAGGATCTTCGTGAATCGGGCGTCGAGCTTTGTCGGCTGACGTTGCATGTCGGTGTCGGAACGTTCCGGCCGATCATGGCCGAGCGGTTGGACGAACACCAGATGCATTCGGAATGGGGCCAACTGACCCAGGAGACGATTGAGAAAATCGACCGATGTCGTCAAGCGGGCGGACGTGTTGTGGCGGTCGGGACCACGTCGGTCCGGCTGCTGGAAACGGCTGCCGACGAAGACCGGGCGCTTCACCCGTTTACCGGTCATACCGATCTGTTTATCCGCCCGCCATACCGGTTTCGCGCGGTCGACGTCATGATGACGAATTTCCATCTGCCGAAAACGACGTTGTTAATTCTCGTGCGGACCTTCGGCGGCGACGAATTGATCCGCCGCGCCTACGAAGAGGCGATCCGGGAGGAATACCGGTTTTACAGCTACGGCGACGCCATGTTGATCCTCTAATTTTAATCTGAAAAAAATCCACAACCTTCAAGGAGAACTGGACCGTGTCGGAAACGCCTATTGAACAGGTTTTGGTCGTCCCCACCCCGTGGTTTAACGAACTGGGTTACTTTCAAGGCTTCACCCGCGAGACCGACCGTTACGTTCCGAGCCTGTTCGCGCCCGAGCAGATCCGTTTCCTGCCGCGAAACGAAGTCGAAGAGGACCCCGGCTTCAAGCAGTTGATCCCGTACGTTCTGTTCACCCACACCGACGAAAACGGCCGGTTGTCGATCTTCCAATACACCCGCGGGCGAGGGCAGGGGGAAGGCCGATTGCATAGCAAGCGAAGCGTCGGGATCGGCGGCCATATTTCCAGTGACGACGTTGACGGCTCGGCCGATCCGTTTCAAGAGGGAATGCGTCGCGAGTTGGACGAGGAGGTCCGGATCGAAACTTCTTACGAGAGTCGGTGCGTCGGGATGATCAACGATGACGAGACCGAGGTCGGCCGGGTCCATCTGGGGATGGTCTACCGCTTCGAGGTCGAGCGGCCCGAGGTGTTCGCCCGCGAGACCGAGATTGCCGAGAGCGGTTTTCAGCCGGTCGACGAGCTGTTGGCCGATTTGGACCGGTTCGAATCGTGGTCGAAGATCACGTTGGAAGCCCTTTTTCAAAAATAAAAGGTGCCCCTTTTTCAAAAAGCGCTTTTCCGTAAATAAAAGGTGCCCCTTTTTGAAAAGCGCTTTTCCATGAATAATGGGTGCCCCTTTTTGAAAAGCGCTTTTTAAAAACGAAAGCAAAAACTAAAAAATCCATTGAGGATGGCGACCGGGAATCGTGATACCGCAACCCCGTCTTCTTCCATTTTGAAATCGTCGAAAGCCATGTCTCGCTTCCTCATCCACAACGCTCGCGTCCTTTCGCCCGGCCAGGGGATCGTTGCCGATTCACTTTTGTTGGTTGATGGACGAATTGCCGAGATTGGCGTTTGTGGCGAGACGGCTGAGAAAATCGACAACCGGGTCGATGCCAAAGGACGGTTGTTGACCCCCGGTCTGATCGACCTTCATTCGCACGGGATTGGCCCGTGGATCTACGAGGCCGGTTCGAAGGCGATGCTCGACGCGGCTTCTCGCCCGGCTCGATACGGCACAACCAGTGTGCTGCCGACCCTTTTCCGAAACACCTCGGGTGAGAATCTCCCGTTGTTGGCCGAACTGGCCGAGGCACTCGATCGTGCCGAGGGGGTCTGTTTTCCTGGCTTTCATTTTGAAGGACCGTTTCTCGCCTTTCCGGGCGCCGGTTGTGCGACGCTCGATGGGGATGTCGCTCTCTTGGATACCTTGATTGACGCGGTCGATGGGCGGATGGTTGCGATGTCGATCAGTCCCGACACGCGGGGGATTCTTCCGGTGATCGAGCGGCTGGTTAAGCGGGCGATTGTTCCGATGATCACTCATACCGGTGCGACCGTCGCCCAGACCCAAGCGGCGATTTGCTCCGGCGCGCGACACGCGACCCATTTTTTGAACGTCTTTCGCGATCCCGAACCGCCGGAAGCGGGAGTCCGTTCGGCCGGACCGATCGAGGTCTTTTTGGCCGATCCCGACTGTACGGTCGATATGATTGTCGATGGCGTCCATGTCGATCCACAATTGATCCGTTCAACCATTGCCGCGAAGGGGTGGCAAAACACGATCTTCATCACCGACTCGATGGTCGGCGCGGGCGAGCCGGAAGGGTTTTTCGAGATTCCCGACGGACCGACCGTGCATGTCAAACCCGAAGGGGCGGCAAGGATTCACTCGCCGGGCCAAGAGACGCACGACTGGCTTTGCGGCAGCTCGTTGACGATGGACCGCGGGGTGTCGAATTTGCTTCGGTGGTTACCCGAACTGGAACCGGAAAAGATCTGGGCGATGGGGACGTCGAACCCGGCACGCCTATTGAAGCTCGATCGAAAAGGGGTCATTGAAGTTGGGGCTGACGCCGATTTGGTCCTTTGGGACGAGACGGCCGACGGGGTTTCGGCCGCGAAGACCTGGGTCGGCGGGAAGTCGGTTTTTGACGCGGCTGAAGAGGTGTGAAAAAGATCGGTCTTGGATTACCCGCATCAATCGGGGGAGAACGAAATGGTTCATGCGTGGTTTCCCCTCGTTAGCAAGACTTTTCGATGTCGGGCAGCGTCGATTTCATCATCTCGTAGACGAAAATTCCGGCCGCGACACCCAAGTTCAACGAGTCGACCCACGGCGGCATCGGGATCGTGACCTTCCGATCGCAACAGGCCAAACACTCGTCGTCGAGCCCCTCGAACTCATTGCCAAAGAGCATCGCGGCCCGTTCGGACCATTCGACTGTCGGCAACGGTTCGGCCGACTCGTCCAGCACGGTCGCGAAAAGAGTCACCCCCCAGCGTCGGCGTAGCGCTTCGAGGTCGGCGGTAATTTCTGTAGATCGGAAAAACGGAATCCGCAAAACCCCGCCCATCGACAGCCGGATCGCGCGACGGGAAAGCGGGTCACAAGCGGTCGGACCAACGAGGATCCCGTCGACGTTAAAACCGGCCGCCGTTCGAAAAATCAGTCCCATATTTTCCGACAGTTTTACATTCGGGCAGACGACAAGACGCAGTCGGCCTGGTTTTTCCAATCGCGAAGAAAAAGCATCCAAGCGTCGCTCGACCGGTCGTCGCCCGACGCCCAAAACGCCCCGGTGGAAACGGAAACCGACGACACTCGACATCATCGCCGGTGTCGCGACATAGATCGGGATTTTTCCCTTGGTGGCCGCTTCGAACTCGTTGGCATACGATTCGGTCACAAAAAGGGACTCGGCCTCGTAATCACTTTGCAGCAAACGGTGTGTGACCAATTGGCCTTCGGTGATAAAGCAATTCTCTCCGCGAACGGCCCGTTCCGGGAGGTTCCGATAGGCATGAAGACGCGGGTCGTCGAGTGAGGTGACGCGATGAAGCATAGAGAAAAACAACAAGAAAAAAGCGAAGCCAATGGTCAAGTGCGCAAGGGGTGAGGTTCAGGAAACGACGAAGCGCGTTTAACCGTGCTCCCACCCGATCGCCACCGGCATCCCGACATGAATCCCAAGCCGTTCCGCGGCCGACTCGCCGATGATGGCCAACTCCAGCAATTCGCTCGAACCGACCATGGCGATAAAGGTTCCTCGCGGCTGTTCGCCGTAGGCGTGATAGATCCCCCACGTCTCGTAGATGTCACAAACCACGCACGCGCGGGAATCGGTCGGTCGCCCAGCCAACAGGGTTCCCGGGATATTGGTGATCAGATTGCCGAACGAATCGACCTTCATGATAATGCCATCGATCCGTCCCTCGCTGACGATCACATCGGGCCATTCGATACGGCAGACCGATTCATGCGGGGGGCCAAGCTTACTGATCGGCACGCCGAGACTCAGGTGGGCCGCCACCGGCGCCATGATGTCCCGGCCTTGGAAGGTCGGCGAAACCGGATGACGCCAATAGTCGTCGTTTTCAAGTCGAACGATTTGTTTCGGCAACAGTCGGCGAACCAGTAGGGTCAAAAGCCCGTTATCCGGCGCGATAAAGATTTGTTCACCCAGCTGGGCACAAACGATCGGCCGGTCGGAACCGTCTTCCGAATCGACGACCACGACGTGGATCGTTCCTTCGGGAAACGCGTCAACGACCGACTCCAAAACGACCGCCCCTTCGCGAATGTCTTGGGGCGCGATGGCGTGGGTCAAATCGACAATCGTCGCGTCGGGATTGATCGAAAGGATCACTCCCTTCATTTCCGCGATGTACGTGCTGCCGACACCGAAATCCGTGGTCAGGGTAATGATGCTCACATTTGCTCAACGAGTTGGAGACACAATTGCCGAAACTGGTTAGGATTCACATTGGGATTCTGTTTTTTCGCCTGGCCGATCAGCGCTCCGACCGCTTTGACCTTTCCGTCTTTGAGGTCGGCGACCGCCTGTGGGTTGGCTTCCAGCAACGTGCGGCAGAGGTTTTCCAGGTCCGAATCGTCGACCTGCTCGATCCCCATCGCTTTCATCGCGTCGGCCGCCGAGGCTCCCGTTTCGATCATTTCGGCGAGAACCTCTCGTGCCCGGCTAGTCATTAGGTTACCCGATTGGACCTCACGAAGCAATCCGGAAAGTTGCTCGGCCGAGACGGGAAATTCGTCGATCCCAATTTGCCGCTCGTTGAGTACCCGGAGGACGTCCTGCTGGACCCAGTTGGCCGCCAGCTTTCCGTCGCCGATCCGCTTGGCCAGATCGAGGAAATAGTCGACTACCGCCCGGCCTTGGCCGACCAAGACGTCGGCGTCGTAGAAGGTGATGTCAAAATCCTTCTCCAAACGGGACCGAAGCGCCGCGGGCAGCTCGCCCAAGGAGGCCCGGACCGCCTCGACCTCTTCTTTGGTGGTCATGACGGGGACCAGATCGGGGTCGGGGATGTATCGGTAGTCGCTCGACTCTTCCTTGGACCGCTGGCCACGGGTAATTTGAGCGTTTTCGTCCCAGCCGCGGGTCTGTTTCGGCATCTCGCCGAGTCGCTGGCCGGTCTCTTGCCAGATCTTCCACTGCCGCCCGGTCTCGTAGGTCATGGCCCGTTCGACCGCCCGGAAGCTGTTCATGTTCTTGACTTCGACGATCGGCGTGGCCACCTTGCCCTCGGGCGTGTGGACGTGGAGATTGATGTTCGCGTCGACTCGCAGGCTCCCTTCCTGCATGTTGCAATCGGAGACCTCGAGATAGTTCAACAGCAGCTTCAACTCGGTCAGATAGGCCCTCGCTTCGGCCGGGCTTCGCATGTCCGGTTCGCTGACGATTTCCAACAGCGGGGTCCCGGTTCGGTTCAGGTCGATCCGACTGTCCCCCTTGCCGGAAACCTCGTCGTGCATACTTTTGCCGGCGTCCTCTTCCAGGTGGGCCCGGATGATGCCGATTTTTTTCGTCTCGAACTGGCCTTTCGGGTCGCTGATCTCGAGGTAGCCGTTCTGGCTCATCGGCAGGTCGAACTGGCTGATCTGATACGCCTTGGGCAGATCGGGATAGTAGTATTGCTTCCGGTCCCACTTCGTAAAACGGGGGATCTCGCAGTTGATCGCCACGGCCGTTTTCAGCGACAACTCGAACGCGCGCCGATTCATCACCGGCAAGACGCCGGGCATCCCGATACAGACCGGGCAGGTCTGCGTGTTGGGCGGGGCGCCGAACTTGGTCGAGCAGCCGCAAAACAGCTTGCTCTCGGTTGCCAATTGGACGTGGACTTCCAGGCCGATAATGATGTCGTAAGGAGTACTCACGGTTCGAGGCTTCCTGTCGGTAAAAATAAGGGGATTCAGTGCGAAAGGAGTCGACTACGAGGCGATTTCGGGGAACTTCGTGTGCCAATCGGTCGCTTGTTGGAACATCGAAGCGCCGCGTAACAGCCGTTCTTCCTCGAACGGCGGCGCTTGCAGGTGCAACCCGATCGGCAATCCGGTGGAGCTGAACCCGCAGGGGATCGAGATTCCGCCGATTCCCGCCAAGTTGGTACTGGCCGTGTAAAGGTCGAACAGGTACATCGAAAGCGGATCGTCGACCTTCTCGCCGATTTTGTACGCCGGCGTCGGAGTGACCGGACCGGCGACCAAATCGACCTTTTCAAACGCCCGGTCAAAATCCTCGCTGATCAGTCGTCGGACCTTCAGTGCCTTCAAGTAATACGCGTCGTAATACCCGGCGCTCAAGGCGTAGGTGCCCAGCATGATTCGCCGTTTGACCTCGGCGCCAAACCCTTCGGCCCGGCTCTTGCGATACATCCGCACCAGGCCGTTGTCCATTTGGTCCAACCCATGCTGGTCTCCGGCCGCTTCAAGCGTCTTTCGCTCTTCTTCCAGCTCGGCGGCCATTTTTTCCAGATCGCACCGGTAGCCGTAATGGACTCCGTCATAACGGGCCAAATTGCTCGAGGCCTCCGACGGGGCGATGAGGTAATAGGTCGCGATCGCGTACCGGCTGTGAGGCAAGGAGATTTCCTTGACCTCAGCACCGAGCGACTCATAGACTTTTATCGCCTCGCGAATCGCCGCGTCGACCTCGGTATCGAGCCCTTCGCCAAAATACTCGCGGACCAGACCCAGTCGCAACCCTTCAAGCGGACGTGTGACCGTCTCGGTATAGTTCGGTACCGGGCAATCGACCGACGTCGAATCGGCCGGATCGTGTCCGGCAAGGATTTCCAACAACAGGGCCGTGTCCTCGGCCGTTTTGGCAAGCGGGCCGATCTGGTCCAGACTGCTGGCGAAGGCGACCAGCCCGTAACGGCTCACCCGGCCGTAGGTCGGTTTCATTCCGGTTACGCCACACAAGCCCGCCGGAGCGCGAATCGACCCGCCCGTATCGGTCCCGATCGAAAGCGGGGCCATCAGTCCGGCAACGGCCGCCGCCGCGCCGCCGCTGGATCCGCCGGGGATTCGGTCGAGGTCCCACGGGTTGCGAACCGGTCCAAACGCCGAATTTTCGTTCGAGCCGCCCATGGCGAACTCGTCCATATTCGTTTTGCCGATCAGGACCGCGTCGGCCTCACGCAACTTCCGGATGACGGTTGCGTCATAGGGGGGGGCGAAATTTTCGAGAATCCGCGACGCGCAGGAGGTCACTTCTCCTTCGGTGCACAGAAGGTCCTTGATCGCCACCGGCAACCCGGCCAGGCGGCCCAGTTTTTTGCCCGCCTTGCGCCGTTCGTCGACCGCTTCGGCCTGAGCCAGCGCCGAGGACCGGTCGACTCGCAAAAAGGCCTTAACCTTTGAATCGACCGCCTCGATCCGGTTCAAAAAGGCTCCGGTCACCTCGACCGACGTCAATTCCCCTTGACCGAGCAGGTCCAAAAGCTCGGTCGCCGTTTTTTCGATGAGAGACATATTTTTTGTCACAGAAGGAGAGGTCGTAACTGGAAAGAAATGCCGGCGATCTGTCTCGGACTTTTTGCCGAAGGGGCAGAAAGGGCAGGGGGGCAACCGGGGTCAATTTTCGCCCAAAACGGCTGGAACCCGGTAGCACTGGCCGTCCGATTTCGGCGCGTTGGCCAGCGCCTTGTCCCGATCGAGGCTCGGTCGGGCCGCGTCGTCACGGAAGACGTTGGTCAGATCGATCGGGTGGGCCATCGGCTCGACTTCCCCGGTATCGACCTCGCCCAACAGGTCCATATAGCCCAAGATATCGTTGAGCTGGACGGTCATCGTATCGAGCTCGTCTTCGGACAATTGCAATCGGGCCAGAAGGGCCACTTTGTTGACTTCTTCGCGTGAAATCGCCATAGACTGCCATCCCTATTTTAGTGCATTTCACCTCGGTGTACGGTTTCCTCGCGGCCCGGAGGAAAAATGGAAAACTCCAAATGTCCTCCAAAGCTCGACTTACGGCAAGTGTGAGGAAACTTTCCCGCGGGTGGGTGTTACGCAACGTTTAAATGAAACGCGTTCGAGAGAACCGGTATCGATCAAACAATACCAAGGCCGGATCAGAAAAAAACAAAGGCGAGATTTCACATCGAGCGCACCATTATGGGAAGCCGCTCGACCGAAACCTCGCCTCGGCGCAACAGAAAAAGCCCCCAGGGCTCTGACCGACTAGCGGTGGCCAACTAGGGGATTTCCCTTACTTGAAAATCGTTTTATTTTTTTACTTCGGTCGGCAGACGGAACGGATCGCGACGCACGCGTTTCTGCACCGCACCACTGCGGAGGCACTGGGCGCAGACACGAACCGTCTTGTGCGTTCCGTTATTGGTCGTAATGCGAACCTTTTGCAGATTCGGTTTGAATTTCCGTTTCGTGATTCCGGTCAATTTGGTACCGACACCACCGAGATGCTTCGCGCGACCTCGGGTCGTGATCGAATTGCCAACCATCGGCTTCTTGCCGCAGATTTCACAAACTTGAGCCATCTCTTGCTCCAACAGACAGTTTAACTCTGGCGAGATTTTGACAAACCCTCAATATACCCACTCCATCGACCAACGCAACCCTAATAATGAACTGCGGCGAAAAAAACCTGTCCAGTCGGACAGACCGCAAAAGGGGCAAAGTAAGCCGATCCGCAGGGGGAATTCCAATTTTCGCCTGCTCAAAAGAGACCGTTTGGAGTGGATAAGGGTCGCTAATTTCCTATTATGCCTATATTTACCTAAGTAGGGGCAGTACTTGCTCGAAAAGTACCCCGTTGGTGGCAAATCCGTTCCCTGATTCGACCGTTTCTTCCCCCGTCCAGTCGGTGAAAGTCCCCCCCGCCTCTCGGAGGATCGGCAATAGGGCGGCCGCGTCCCAGACCTCCATCGCCGGATCGACCATCAGGTCGGCGCGCCCGGTGGCCACCAGAAGGTAACCGTAGCCATCCCCCCAAGTGCGGGATACTCGTGTCGCATCGGCCAGTCGATTCAAGACGTCGAAATGGCCTTTTTGGGAAAAACCCTCAATTTCGCTCGTCAGGAAAAGAGCCTTTTCCAGCTCCGGCGTGGCGGAAACCTGGGCTCGGACCGGATCGGCCACCCCCCGAACGTACCAGGCGCCTTGGCCGTCGGCCGCATAGACCATCTCGTCGAGCGCCGGAATCCGGATCACGCCGGCGACACTCTTGCGGTCGTATTGCAGCCCGATCAGATTCGAATAGAGTGGAACGCCGTGGACGAACGACTTGGTTCCGTCGATCGGGTCGAGAATCCAACGGAAACCGCTTGTCCCGTCGTGGTCCTGTTCCTTGAACTCCTCGCCGACGACCGCGTCTTCGGGGAACCGTTCGGCGATCTGCTCTCGCAAGAAGGCCTCCGCCCCGCGATCGGCCACCGTCACCGGGCTGTCGTCCTGTTTTCGCTCTACCGTCAGATCGGACCGTCGGAAATAGTCCAAAGTGATCCGTCCGGCCTCTCGTACCGCCTCGACGGCCCACGCTAAACGAACTTGGACCTCAGAACTTTTTGCTTGACTTTCCATTGATTCCCCCCCATTTTTTACCAAAAGAATAAAAGTGAGTTGCCGTTTTGAACGGTTTTTCTTCACGCGGCGCCTTTCGGACCGGTTATCGGTCGTCGGCCCCACGGGTGATCTCGGGATATTGTCCGGGCCGGTCGACAGCGTACCATTTTTGGAATAACTCGTCGAGTTCCGCCGAGTGTTCAACGTTAATGAACGCCTTTTTGACCTCCTCGCCTGCCGGGTGGAGCCGAGAATACTTGATCCCGAAGTTCCGCATTTTCTGCGCGCTCCGTTGGGGCCCGTACATTTCCTGGGCCAACCGATAATGTTCGGCGATCACCTCTCGCTGTTCAAACACACTTGGCGGAGGCGGCAACGGTTGTCCAAGGCACAAGGCGGCCGCCTGCGGGAAAATCCACGGGTTGCCGATCGCGCCGCGGGCAATCGTCACCCCATCGACGCCGGTTTCGGTCAGCATTGCCAGACAATCTTTGGCCGAAAAGAGGTCGCCACTGCCGAGGACCGTCTTTTCACCCGCGTGACGCTTGACCTCTCGCAGGAAATTCCAATCGCTTACGCCCTCGTAGCGCTGGCAGACCGTTCGTCCGTGGACCGTCACGGCGACTGCGCCTTGAGCGAATGCCCCGTCGAAGATGGTGAAAAACCGCTCGCGGCTCTCCTCGGAGTCGTCGATCCCGCATCGCATTTTGACCGTCACCGGAATCTCCGGCGGCAGTGCCTCGCGAACCGCCTCGACAATCTCGAGCGCCAATTCCGGTTCACCCAGCAGCGAGCCGCCCCGGTTTCGCCCGAGTACCTTTTTGACCGGGCAGCCGAAATTGATGTCGACCAGATCGAAGCCGAATTCGACCAACTGCATCGCCGCCCGGGCCATCAGTGGCGGATCGTTGCCCATCACCTGGGCGCCCACCGGATGATCGTCTTCGGTCACGCGAAGGTACCGCTTCGCCTTTTTCCCCCCGGCCACATCGATCACAAATCGATCGAGCCAGACCTCGCCCAAGGTGAACGGGGCCCCGAGCCGTCGCGCGATCGTTCGCATCGGCCAATCGCTAAATCCGCTCAGTGCGGCTTGCATCAGTGGCAAACCGATCTCGAGGTTTCCCAGACGTAGCGGCCGAAGCGGGGGAATCAAGTCGGAGGTACTCAACGGAGGCGATTTCCTTGCAAGACGAGGGACGTTACGAAATGAGGAACGTGACGAGACGAGGGACGATTTTTTTCACTCTTCTTCTCGGACGCTGAACTCCAGCTTCCAACGCCGATCGCTTTGCGTCGCGACGCACCAAAGCTCGAACATTCCCAGCTCGGTGATTCGCGAACGGAATTTTACGGGGACGCACGGCTGGTCAATCGTCTCGTCCGGCTCGAGCGTCGCGCGGAGCGGGTCGGTTTCGATCAGTTCTTCGTCACTGAAAGAGCTTAACAGGTCGCCGGGCTGATCGTCTTTTCGAACCGACGAGCGAAAGAAGCGGAATTCGGCCGGTTCGCCGACGATCAGGCCGATCTCATCCGACGGGACGTCCGCGTCGGTCCCTTCTTCCATTCCGGCCGGAACCACACAGAGCCCGGTCAGCGGACGCGGAATACCGGGGATCGCCGGGCCGACTGTTTCGATGCCCACGTAGTAGGAAAAGGCCGTTCCACCGCGAATTCGCACGCCCCCGGCCTCTTTCGACCAGCCGTAATAGGCCGCACCGCGGGCCGCCGCATGGTCCAGATCGTGGGTGCCCGCAAGCGCTGTGGGTACCGTCGCCCGATCGCCGAACCATTGGCCCAACACGTCGAGCAAACGTCGGTTGAGCCGATCGGCCTTGAACACCCCGCCGTTGAACAACAGGTAGGTCGGCGCGACCGGACCGCTCTCGGTATTCCCTTGATCCTGCAAAAACGCGGCCAAATGGCGTGTTACCGCCGTGTCCGATTCGTACGGCAGACCGATCTGTTGGAAACCGGACAGACGCTGTTTTGACGGCCGTTCGTCCAATTGACAGTGGGGAAAGAAGCCATCGACCAAAAGCCCGGCGACCTCGTCCTTTTCGACCTCGACCGACACGGTCCCGCCGATCAACTTGCTGCCGCGACCGAGGACCGAGATCGTTTGGGTCGGTTTGCCGTCCGGGCTCAGCAGCGCTTCCTTCGCGTGGCGACAGGAGTGCCACAGGGAGACCGACTGCCACGGGTCGAGCTTGGTCCCTTTCTCGGCGAATTTCCCGGCCACGTAATGGGCCAACGCCAAGTCCATGTTGTCGCCGCCGACCAGCAGATGGTTGCCGACCGCGCGACGTTGCAAGGAAAGTTCCCCGTCCGCTTCGGCCACCTCGACCAGCGTCAGGTCGGTGGTCCCGCCGCCGACGTCGCAGACCAGCAGCGTATCGCCGACCTTGAGGCTTTTTCGCCAACGCTCGCCCATATGGGATAGCCAAGAGTAGACGGCCGCTTGGGGCTCTTCCAGCAGAACAAAGTTTTCCGGCAGCCCGGCCGCCAGGGCCGCTTCGTGGGTCAGTTCGCGTGCCGAGGCGTCGAACGAGGCCGGAACGGTCAGGACGACCCGCTGTTGTTCAAACGGCGCGTCGGGCATCGCGGCGTTCCAGGCGTCGATCAGATGTTTCAAATACCGACAGGCGGCCTCGACCGGGGAGATTTTCGGTACTTCGGCGGGCGCCTGAAACGGCAGGATCGGCTCGTGCCGGTCGACCCGATGGTGGCCCAACCACGATTTGGCCGCGCCGACGGTCCGTTCGGGCAGGTCGGCCGATTGGTTCCGGGCCCACTGGCCGACGGCGAACCGGTTCCCTTGCGACCAGGGCAGGTCCATTGCGCCGGACTGGGCCTCCTCTTCGCGTCCCAAATAGACAAACGAGGGCAACGTGGTCCGCGACTCGACGGTCGACGGGGCGGTCAATTGGGGGATCGGCAACAGAGAAATTTCCGGCTCCTCGGCCTCCGAACCCACCGGCGCGTAAGCCAGCACGCTGTTGGTCGTTCCCAGGTCGATTCCGATAACGTATTTTGCTTCCATGAAACGTACTATTTTTATCTAGTTAGGTATCGCTTTATTGAATACCGAGGGGGATCATTCCCTCGTAGACTGTTG
Source organism: Thermoguttaceae bacterium (assembly GCA_963674475.2). Lineage (GTDB taxonomy): Bacteria > Planctomycetota > Planctomycetia > Pirellulales > Thermoguttaceae > CAXXFQ01. Next base: position 512,643 of record CAXXFQ010000019.1, read on the forward strand.
AAAAAACGGCTGCTTGTGGGGCTCTATTTTCTTCGGTTCCCGCTTAAAAGGGTAGGGGGGGCAGAGGGGCGGAGGCTCATCGCGTGAGAAGACTGCGGAAAGGGGGACTGGCCTTCTTGAAAACGATTCGGGGGGGAGCGGACTGACCCATTGGCCGAAAAACCAATGCATTCGATCAAATGCCCCCGCGCATCGGTCAGGTCGACTCCCTTCTTTCCTTACGCAGTCTACCCCACTTGCATTATCTCGGGAATAATCCATCCTTTTAAGGAGCGTTGCGACGCTTCATGAGAAGCAACTTTTTTTCTTTATCGGAAAAAATCAAAAACGATCGGGAACTTTTTCGTCGTCGGTTCGTCCCAAAGGTGTCTTTTACAAAACGATATCCGGAAAACGAACAGGCCGACCGACTGTGGGGCCGTTGGCCGATGGACCATTTTGGTCGGTGGCTTCGCGGCTCGATGGTACGATGGTGTGCGAAAAGGTTTCCGAAATACTGAATCAGGAGAACGGATTGTGAAGGGGAAACGCACTTTTATTGCCTTCTTGGGTCTTCTTGGCCTTTCGCTCGGTTTTTTCGCCTCGGCGGGTTTTTCCAAAGAACCGGGCGATACGCCGACTGCCAACCGTGCCGAGGAACGATCGGCGGCGATTGCGGAAGCGAAACATCTTTTCGACGAAGGGAACTATCGCGAGGCGTGGGAGCGTTTTGAGCCGATCGCCTTGAAGCCGGACACTCGGTCACGGGACGTGGTCGAAGCCCTTACGTACGGTTTGAAATCTCTTTGGAATTTGAATCGGGCCGATCAGGTCGACACGTTTCGTCAAAAGGTGGTCGACGCGCATCCGGGCGAGTGGCGCGTCCTTTGGCGTGCGGCGAAGAGTTGTTATGAACAAACGCACGACGGCTATTTGATCGCCGGCGAGTTTCATCGGGGAGGTCATCGCGGCGGGGGACAGTGGGCCAGTGCCTATGAACGGGATCGGGTCCAGACGCTTCGTTGGATGGATCTGGCCCGGCCGCTTGCGCTGGAGGATCCGGATCGCCCGGAAGTGGCGGCGTTTTTGATCGATTATGCCCGGATGTGGCTTGTCGATGCCCAAGGTCCCCAGGCATGGCGTCTGCAAGCGTTGACCGATTTGAAAGAACTGCCCGACTACGATCGAGAGCGTCGTTATGGATTTCCCGGAAGGTCGCCGGGAGCGCCGGTTGACGCGGAAGGGAACCCGGTTTTTTATACGGTTCCCGATACCTTCGAGGCGGCCGAAAACGACGGCCAGCGGATGCGATGGTGTCTGGCCCGCGCGGCGCAGGTCGATCCGCGGCGTCGGGTCGAGACCGAAATGCTCTGGGCCGAGTTCTGTCGGCAACAGTTTGGCGTCCAGACGGTTTTGCACGGCGGGAGCGGCGTGGCTCCTTTTCAAAGGGGAGGGCCGTTGCCACAAAAAAAGTGGGTCCTTCAGTTCACCCAGCTCGACGACGACGAGACGATCGCCCGAGTGGCCGATGGGGTAAAGCGGTTCAGGTTGCCACCGGGTTCGAACTATATCGAGATTTACAGACGTACCGCCGTTGACGCCGAAGCGACTCGGGCGCAGAAACTTGACGCTCTGGAAAACCTCGTTTCGGTTTTCGGTGCCCGACGTCAGTACCCTCGCGTGGCCGAAACCGCTCGTCAAATCCTGGCCCAATTGAAGAAAACCAAGGCAGAGCCCGAAAAGATCCAATCGTGGGAAGCCCGGCTCAAGCAGATCACCGGCGCGTGGGGCCAGTTCGAACCGGTCGAGGGGCAGGCGGCCGGGTCCGGGGCGACGGTCGAGTACCGTTTTCGTAACGGGGATCAGGTTGAATTCACCGCGCATGAAATCAAGGTCGAAAAACTGTTGGCCGATATCCAGGAGCGGATTCGCAATCATAAGCCGGAGGAGGACCGCGATTGGCGTTGGCATAACTTGGACGATCTGGGGTACTTTCTGATTGAGAAAAATCAAAAGGAGTATCTTGGCGCCAAGGTGGCCGACTGGTCGATGAAGCTCGATCCGTTGGTCGGGCATTTCGATCGACGCGTGACGGTGACCACCCCGTTGTCCCGTGCGGGGGCCTATCTGGTCGAAGCGCGGATGGAAAACGGGAACCGGTCGTGGATCGTCCTCTGGGTTCGCGACACGGCGATTCTCAAAAAACGGATGAACGACGAAAACCTTTATTATATCGCCGACGCGAAGACCGGCCGCCCGATCGAAAAGGCGCACGTCGAGTTTTTCGGTTTCGGCAGCGAACGGGCTCCTCGACGGCCGATCGGAAGAAGTCGGAACACCCAGGCTTTTCGGCCGCGTATCGAGACGGTCCGGTTTGCCGAGTATTCCGACAAGGACGGGCAGGCGGTGGTCGAAAAACGCCAGATGCCGGACCGTTACTCTTGGCTGGTTACCGCGCGGACCGAGGACGGGCGGTTTGCCTATCTCGGTTTCGACCGGATCCGGTTCGCCTCGCGACACGAGTCCCCTTACCGAACAGCGAAGACGTACTTTCTGACCGATCGGCCGGTCTATCGACCTGATCAAACGGTCCATTACCATTTTTGGGCTCGCCAGGCCCGTTACGATTTGGGTGATGTCTCGACGTTCGCCGGGCGGACGTTCACCCTGACGCTGAACGACCCGAAGGGGGAAAAAGTCTTTGAAAAAACGGTCACGGCCGATTCGTACGGCGGGGTCGAGGGCCAGTGGACGCTACCGGAAGAGGCGACGCTTGGGGTCTGGCGTTTTTCGGTTCGCGAGGGGAAGCCGGGCCGCAAGAGGCACTATCTGGGCCGGGGGCAGTTTCGTGTCGAGGAATACAAAAAACCGGAATTCGAGGTCACCGTCGACGCGCCGAAGGAGCCGGTCGCGCTGGGCGAAAAGATCACGGCGACAATCCGGGCCGACTATTATTTCGGCTCGCCGGTGGTTGACGCGACCGTGAAATACAAAGTGCTCCGCAACCGCGTCGACGATCGATGGTACCCGCTGGGACCGTGGGACTGGCTTTACGGTCGTGGCTACGGCTGGCTGGGCGGCGACGCCAAGTGGTTCCCCGGTTGGTCCGACTGGGGATGTCCCGCACCGCTGCCGCCGTGGTGGCGTGGCGGTTCCCCTCCTCCTGAGTTGATCGAGGAGAACGAGGTGAAAATCGGCCCCGATGGCACGGTCAAAATCGAGATCGACACGGCCGACGCTCTGGGGAAATATCCGGATCGGGACCATCGATATACGATCACCGCCGAGGTGACCGACCTCTCGCGCCGCGCGATCGTCGGCCGTGGGACGGTGCTGGTCGCGCGCAAGCCGTTCGAGGTTTACGTCTCGTTGGATCGTGGCTATTTTCGCGTGGGGCAACCGATCCGTGCCGATTTTCAGGCCCGACGGATCGACGGTCAGCCGGTCCAAGGACAGGGACACGTTGAACTGCTGAAGGTCCGTTATGAAAAGGGACAACCGATTGAAACTCCGGTCCAGTCGTGGGACGTGGCGACCGACGCAGCCGGAAAAGCTTCGCTCAAGTTGACCGCGTCGCAGCCGGGACAGTATCGATTGTCGTACAAACTGACCGACTCAAGCGGGCTGGAGAGCGGACACGAAATCGAAGGGGGGCGGCTGTTTCTGGTCACCGGCGAAGGGTTCGACGGACGGGACTTTCGGTTCAACCAGCTTGAGTTGATCCCCGACCAAAAAACCTACCGTCCGGGCGAGAAGGTTCGTCTGAGAATCAATACCGATCGGCCCGGGTCGACCGTGTTGCTGTTTGTCCGGCCGTCCAGTGGCGTTTATCCGAAGCCGCATCTGTTGCGTCTGGAAGGAAAAAGTACCGTCTTTGAAATCGACGTCCACGAGGCTGACCGACCGAATTTCTTTGTTGAGGCGATCACGGTGGCTGACGGTCGCGTTTACTCCCAATCGCGGCAGATTCTCGTCCCGCCGGAGAAGCGTATCTTGAACGTCGCGGTCGAGCCATCGCAAGAGATTTTTCGCCCGGGCGAGAAGGCGAAGGTGAAAATCCGTTTGACCGACCTTGAGGGAAAACCGTTTATCGGCACGACGGTCGTTTCGATTTACGACAAGGCGATCGACTACATTTCCGGAGGCCTGAAACCGGCCGATATCAAGACGTTTTTCTGGAGCTGGCTGCGTCATCACCAGCCGCGAACCGAGTCAAACCTCAAGGGTTGGTCCCTGCCGCTGGTCAAGGAAGGGGAAGCGTCGATGGAATCGCTCGGGACGCTTGAGCCGGACGATTCGCTCGCGCCCCGTGGCGGCTCGTTCGGTAACGGGGTCGATTACGAGATGGTCAAGTCGGCCGCGCCGAGGTCGAGAGGGGTGGCCGTGTTGGCCGCCCAGCCGATGGCCGAAGCTTCCAAGGCCGACGGGGAAGGGGCGGGTGGCGGCGAACCGTTGGTCGAACCGACTGTCCGAAAGCAATTCGCCGATACGGCCCTTTGGGTTGGCAACCTCGAAACGGACGCCGACGGGACGGCCGAGGTCGAACTGGCGATGCCGGAAAATCTGACGACCTGGAAGATCGGCGTCTGGGCAATGGGGCAGGGGACCCGCGTTGGGCAAGGGGCGACCGAGGTCATCACGCGAAAGGATCTGATCCTGAGGCTCCAGGCACCCCGATTCCTGGTCGAGACGGACGAGGTGGTCCTTTCGGCGGTGATCCATAATTATCTGAAAAACGACAAGCGGCTGGAGGTCCATTTGGAACTCGATGGCCCGTGTCTGGTTCCGCTTGATGTAAAAGGCGAGACGACTGACAAGCCGAGTGTCCAAAAAGTCTCGATTCCCGCAGGCGGTGAGACGCGGGTTGATTGGTCGGTTCGTGCCGAGAGGAAGGGGAGGCGGTGGTCCGAATGAAGGCGCTTTCCGACGAGGAGTCCGACGCGATGGAGGTCCGGTTGCCGGTCTTGGTTCACGGCATGTTGAAGACCGACTCGTACTCCGGCGCGCTTCGAAATAACGAAAACAACGGGCGGCTTACCGTGAACGTTCCCGTCGAACGTCAGGCTGATCTGACGCGGTTGGTGGTACGTTATTCGCCGACGCTGGCCGGGGCGATGGTCGACGCGCTGCCCTACTTGGCCGATTACCCGTACGGCTGTACCGAACAGACGCTTAACCGGTTCTTGCCGACGGTCATCACCCAAAAGATTTTGCTCGAATCGGGTGTCGACCTGAAAAAAATTCGTGACAAACGGGCCAACCTCAACGCCCAGCAGTTGGGCGATCCACAGAAGCGGGCTTCGCGGTGGAAACGTTTCGAACGCAACCCGGTTTTCGATTCCGAAGAGGTCGATCGGATGGTCAAGCAGGGGGTGACCCGGCTGGTCTCGATGCAGTGCGCTGACGGCGGCTGGGGCTGGTTTTCCGGTTGGGGCGAACGGTCCTACCCGCATACCACTGCGATCGTCGTTCACGGTCTGTTTCTGGCCGAGCAAAACGGCGTAGCGCTTCCACGTGGCGTTCGAGAAAAGGGGATCGAGTGGTTGGCCGGTTACCAGGCCCGGGAACTCGAAAAACTTCGCAATGCCGAAAAGAAACTCAAAAAAGTCCCCGTGAAATCGTCGGCCGATCAGCTCGACGCTTTGGTCTTGATGGTCTTGGCCGAGTCGGGGGTGAAAAACGAGCAAACGAAGGCGATGGTTGGGTATCTCGACCGGGATCGGACCCGCTTGACCCCGTACGCGCTTGCCCTGTTCGGACAGGCGGCTGATCGGCTCGGACAGGCCGACGTGCGTGATCGGGTCATCCGGAACTTGAGTCAGTTCGTCGTCGAGGATGACGAGAATCAAACGGCTTACCTGAATATCCCGGACGCCTACCGCTGGTACTGGTACGGCAGCCGTTTCGAGACGCAGGCCGCCTTTTTGAAGTTGCTCTGTCGGACCGAGCCGAAAAAACCGTTTGACTTCACGGTTGGTCAAATACCTTTTGAACGGGCGCCAGAACGGGACGTACTGGACGTCGACCCGTGACACGGCTGCGTGTATCGAGGCGATGGCCGATTATTTGCGTTCCAGCGGCGAAGACCGGCCCGATCTGACCGTTTCGGTTTTTGTCGACGGGGTCGAGCGGAAACAGGTCCGGATCACGCGGGAGAACCTTTTTGAGTTCGATGATCGTCTGGTTTTGGAAGGGGACGCCCTTTCGGCCGGGGCCCATACGATCGAAATCAAAAAGACCGGTTCGGGACCTTTGTACTACAACGCTTACATGACCAACTTTACGAAGGAGCCGTACATCACGGCGGCCGGGTTGGAGGTCAAGGTCGCGCGGCGTTATTATCGGCTGGTGCCGGAGGAGAAGACGGTCGCGGCGGCCGGGTCGCATGGTCAGGTGCTTGACCGGCGTGTCGAGAAATTTCGTCGAGAGGCGCTTGAGAATTTGGCCACGGTGGAAAGTGGGGATCTGGTCGAGGTGGAACTTGTGATCGAGAGTAAAAACGATTACGAGTACCTCATCTTCGAGGATCCTAAACCGGCCGGGTTCGAGGCGGTTTCGGTTCGAAGTGGGTACACGGGCAACGAGATGGGGGCGTATGTCGAGTTTCGTGACGAGAAGGTGGTTTTTCTTTGTCCGGCAACTGGCCCACGGGCGGCACAGTGTTTCGTATCGGCTTCGCTCCGAGGTTCCGGGGCGGTTCAGTGCGTTGCCGGCGGAGGGGGAGGGGATGTACGCGCCGGAGTTGAAGGGGAATTCAGATGAGATGAAGGTGAAGGTGGTTGATAAAAAGAAGTAGAAAAAAGAGCGATTGCGAAGCAATCGCGCTCCAAAAAGTTTTTGAGGGGAGAGTTTGAGAGGGGACAATTTTCAAAATGTCCCCTCTCATTCGAGAAATACAGGTGACGGCAACGCCGTCACACCATTTTCTTTGAGGGAACGGTTGCAATTTTCAGTTCCGGTTGCCGCTTAGGTTATAGCTTGAAAACTTCCTACTTCCAAACGACGTTAAATTATTGCCTCATTTTGTCGAAGTTCGAGAACCCCTTCTAAACAAGGCTTTCCTCCAGCGTACAAAACAAGCGTTCTCGCTTTTTTCAGACGTCAAGAAATGAAAGGAGCGACGGCCAAAGGCCGTCGCCTGTGTTTTTTGGGATGAGGGGAAACATTTTGAAAATTGTTTCCCCCTCATGCTCCCCTTCAAAAACTTTTTGGACCGGGATTGCTTTGCAATCCCTCTGGTTTTTTTCTTCTTGTTTTTTGTTTTGTTGTTTCTTTTTAGCTGGTGACCTGCTCGATAATCCACCGGTCCACATCCCGCAACATCCCGGCTGTTAACTCCTGCCGACACGGATACTGCCGGATCGTCAACGAGAAACCGGCCGTGTGAAGCAATCGAAGGTCTTCACAAACGTCGGTCGGCCGAAAGACCGTGCTGTCACGCCCGCTTCCAATGAAAATCGGCAACTTGCGAAGCGCGTTAAGGCTCCCGAACGGATTACAACCGGTTGGCAAACGACCGCCCAACGAAATCACCCCGGCGAACCGTTGGGGATATTCGGCGGCGATTCGAAAGGCCATGGTACCGCCAGTGTCGAATCCGGCGAGAAAAACCCGCTTCGTCGAGAAGTGGAACTTTTCGCCCGCCGCTTCAACGCTCGAAAGAATGCGAGCGGCTGCCGTATCGACCGCCTCATCGTCTTGCGACCAACCGAACTGCTCGGCGGTCTTTTCCGTTGAGGCGTTTTCCGGCTTGGATTCGACCGGAATTGAAACGCCACGCGGAGCGACGCCCAGATAGTTTCGCATGCTCACCATCGGCATGATGCGGACTAGCTGCCGCTCGGTATCGCCGGTTCCGTGGAGCCAGACGATCAGCGGATAGGCGTAGTTCGGTTCGTAATGCAACGGCGCGAAGGTGACATAGGGGAAATCGGCCGTGCGCGAAAGGGCTTTGGCAAAACCGGATTCCGGACAAGATTCGACCGGACCGGTTTGGTTTTTTTGGCTAACCCGAAGGGGGAGAGAATTCATGATGATAATAAATATGACGAAGATGGATAAGAACTAATGAAACGACGCTCATCGTACCGAATCGGGAAGGTGGGTGTCAAGATAGGATTGTTTTTCTTGTCAGAATCGCGTGTGGATCGAGGGATATATACCGTATTTCACTGAAGTGAAGCGGGTTCCTTGCGACTGAAAGGGGAAGGGAAAATGAGAACCCATTCTGCCACATGCACTTAGCAGCCTGTTGAGAAACAGGATGCTAAGGAAAACAGGATGTTTCCCACATGGTCAGTGATTTGAAAAAACACGGACTATGCGAGGCTTGCGGTCACTTGTTGCCGCAACCCGCCGAGGTTGAAAAAGGCCCGGATGGCCTCTTTTCAACGGAATGTTAGGCAAACATGGAATTTCTCTCGTCTGTCGGTGTGACGCTATACTTCCATGGAAACCGCTCTAGGTAGCACGATCAGGGGGGAATTTTTGACGAAATCGAGGGTGAGGACCCAGTTGCCTCCGATTTTTGCGTGTTTATGCCTCCGATTGGTCCGATTTTTCCGCAGCGGTTTCGGGAGAAACGGCTCCCGGTGACATCGGCAAAAATTGCGGACCGGAAACGCCCATCGAGACGTAGACGCTCATGAAGGCGTCGACTGTCATGTCGGCCGGGTGGACCGAGTCGGCCGGAACGAATATGAGGCTCCCGCCGAAGGGGACCGGCGCACTGGGGATCAAGATGGCGTGGTAATCGATCTCGCCGATCCGAAATCGCTCCGGTGTGGGCATGAGGGCCAAGAACATGGCCCCGGTTTGCTGACCGAAGATACAGTAGACGACGCTCATTTTCTTCAACTCGGCGTCGGCTTTCGTGTCGAGCATCTCGGCCAATTGGCGGGCCGTGCCGTAGATGCTGCCCATGATCGGGATCTTTTTGAGCATCGCATCGGTTTTGCTTTGAAAAAACTTTTTGGCCCCGCTTTCAAGCAGAACGCCCAAGGCGAAAACCCCCGCCAGGACGATTCCCCAGCCGAGAATGTAGGCGATCGTTTTTTCTTCGATAAACTGGATGCCCAGTTTTTGAAATCCCGCTCCAAGTACGGCGTCTGGGCCGAGCATTCGATGGAAAAAGCCGGCGACCCAGATAACCACGCCGACGGTAATGACCAGCGGCAAAACGGCCAAGACGCCTGCGAGAAAGTACGTTCCCAGTCTTTTGAAGAGGGCGCGGAACATGGACCGAGATCCTTTCGGTTTCCAGGTTTTTTACGCCTCAAGCTTTCCGGCTTGGGCGGTTGGATGTCGCCGTTTCATGACGATCATAATTTCCCCCAACAAGCGTAAGCATAAAAAAAGAGCGACTGCAAGGCAATCGCTCTTTGTGGGAAAAATGGTGAGGTTGATTTGATTCCTCGTTTTTTATCGACCTCGCATCGAATAGCTTCGCTGACGGTGCATGCCTCGAATCGTGTTGCCGATGAAGTGACCCGGCCGATTGGGACGCTGCAAGAGCGGCATATTTCGAATTTGCTGGGCGCTGAGATGGCGGCCGTTCCGGGAAGAGTACGATTTGGTGCCACCGCCGGTCGAGGCCGAAGCGTCGACGTAAGTGAAAAGGCAAAGCAAGCAGGTCAGACTAATAATTTGGAGTATCGATTTCATGATAAAGGTTCCTTGGTATCGGAAGAAAACGTGAAAAAATCAGGGTGGATTCCTATTCCGATTTTGGCAATTCCTTGATACGAATCTTTCGCCAAAAAACTTGACCTTCCTTGCCGGTGTGAACTTGGAGACCGATAAATCCTTCGGCGTCCTTGTCGTCTTTTAAGTTGGAGCACTGGACGCCGTTGATCCAGGTTTGGATCGACGTGCCGTCGGCACGAATTTCGACCGTGTTCCAATCGTTTCGGTTAAATGTGGCTCGGGCTCGTCGGCATTCATCTCCTTTAAGCGGAGAGAGCCAACCGCGACGCGATTCGTCGTAAATCCCGCCGCTCCAAGAGCGTTCCGACGGGTCCAACTCGCACTGGTATCCAAAAACCGTCCCGTTGGGGCGAAGGTGGCTTCGGATCTGGATGCCCGAATTGCACGTCGGTTGTCCCATCTTGACTTCCAGCTTCAAGACAAAATTAGCATACGTTTTGTCGGTGCAAAGGAACGTGTTCTTTTGGGCCTTCGGGTTGACGGTGCCGACGATCATGTCTTCTTTGACTTCGTAGGTCGCCGAGCCGCCCTCTTGGTGCCAACCGTCGAGCGTCTTGCCGTCGAACAACGGGGCAAACCCTTCTTCCGAGTCCGGCTCGCCACCGACATATTTGGCCACATACGGTTCGATCGCTTCGGCCCAGATGACGTAGCTGTCGGAATTGAGGTGCAACAGGTCGGGCATGACCTCCTTGCTCAGCGTGCCGTCTTCGGTGAGGAACTGGTCGCCAAAGTCGAAATAGAAGACGTTTTTCCCGTCGTCGAGCTTTTGGATGATTTGGTTGACCGCAATGTTTTTCTTGCGAAGCACATCCTCGTTCGTCTCGCCGCGGGGAAAGATGCCCAGAAGGAGGACCTTCGTTTTGGGTAGCTTTTTACGAAGCTTTTCGACGATCTGCTTGATTCCTTCGGCCGTTTCTTCGGGTTGGTTATCCCTGGCGTTGTTCGTGCCGATCATGACGACGGCCAATTTGGGCGAAATTCCTTCCAGATTGCCATTGTCGAGACGCCACAGGACGTGTTGGGTTCGGTCGCCACCGATTCCGAGATTGACGGCGCTGCGTTTGGCGTAATACTTTTGCCAAACCGCCTTGCCTGCCCCTTCCCAACCGTGAGTGATCGAGTCGCCGATCATCAACAGGTCGGCGTCGCCTTGTTTGATCCGTTGGTTGAATCGGTCCTGGCGGTCGATCCACCATTGGTCCTTTTCGCCGCAGCGAGGAACCGATTCGATGGCCGTATTCTTCTTGACGGCCTCTTCGGCTTGCGAGAGACTGGTCAAACTGGCCGTCAGAAGCAATCCACAGAGTAATAGCAAAAACGTTTTGACGCGGTCTCGCAGGATCATGATCGAACTCCTTTGGTGATCAAGGTAGCAGGTAGGGGCACAGCAGGGGGTGTCACTCGTGCGATGCCGCACGCGCGAGGCATAAGTTAACATGCATATATAACCCACAAAACGCCCTTAGGCAAGCGTTCAGAGGTATTTGCGCTCCGATACTTCTCTCAATAACCGTCTGGAGGGGTATTGAAATGCCATTGTGGATGGGGGTGTGCGGCAAGGAAGTGGAGTGTGAGAAGAGGGGGGGCGTGAACTTTAGCGAGGGGGGCCGGTTACTTCACGAGAGATTTTTCCTTTTTCCGCGCGACATGCGAAGAGGCTTCGGAGGGAGGCAGTTCGTCTTTTTGGGTCACCAGCCAGAGGGCCGCCGCGAAGAGGGAGTCGCGATGCCGCTGGAGTTTTTGAGGATCGGGCAGATGAGTCGGCAATTGCTTGCCCGGAACCGAGTGAAAGCGATGGGTCGATTTTCCGTCCAAGACATAATTGGGCCCCGCGATGAACGTTTTATGGAAAGCGCACGGATTCGAGTGGGGGGTCAAGAGGTCGTTGCCGAACGCGTAGTAGTCGAATTCTTTCGGAGCGACCAGTTCCAGAATGGTCGGGACTAGATCGAAATGGGTGCCGGTGATGTTTTTCGGACGCTCAACGCCCTGGAGGATCGATTTGCCGTACAGAATTCCGATCAGCGCCGATTCTTCAAACGGCGTGGGGGTTTCGTTGATAAAGCGTCGCGAGAAATGGTCGCCGCAGATGACGAATAGCGCGTCGGGGTAGCGACGTTCGGCTTCGGCGATGAATTCTCCCAGACACCGGTCGGCGTACCAGCGGTGACCGAGGATCGGGAGAAGTTTTTCAGGATCTTTCGTGAATTTTTCTCGGAGGTTCTCGGGAACTTCCTTGACCGGGTAGCCCATTTTATAGACGTCCAGATCGTAAGGGGGGTGGAACGAGCTGGTCATGATGTAGGTGAAGCTCGGTTGGTCGGTTGGAACCGTTTTGAGCACAAAATCGAACAAGGTTTTGTCCGTGACGCCCCGCTCGTTGTGGCGGTTCTTGCGTCCCATATCGCCGGCGCCGAAGGCCGCTTCAAAACCTTGGGCCAGGGTGCAAGCGTCGACCTTATACCAGCTTAAATTACCGCCGTAAAAGAAGCGGGGTCGGAAGCCCAACTTGCTCATCTGGTGAGGAAGCGACGTCGGAAACGGTTTCGTGGCGTTGCCAACCCGATGGGACGTGCAGGGCAGGCCGGTGTTCATTACCATAAGCGACGTATGCGAGTCATTTCCGACGGAATAGAACGTATCGAAAAGAACCCCTTCTTTGGCCAGACGTCGGGTATGATCGGCCACGTGAAGTCCGTGGTATTCTTCTTGCAATGGCCAAAGGTCAAAACTCTCGGCGAAGATATAAAAAACATGTTTTGGCGGTGTCCCCTTGGGGCCGGACGCCTTGCGGGCGAGGTAGTCGGTGATCTTTCGGTGGGGAGTTTGGTCCCCAAACGCTTCTCGGCATGCCGAAACGATATCATTTCCGGCAAGCAGCTCCTCCAATACTTTTTGATCGTTGGCCGTTTTCAGTTCGTCTTCCAAGGCGTAGTAAAACGCGATAAACGGGTTGAGTGCTGCTTTATTGAGGAGTCGCACCCCTGTGACGGCGGCGTTTTTACGTTTGATCGGTTGGCTTGTCAGGGAGCCGCGAATCAGGAAGGCAAACGAGACGATGATCGCGACGGTTGCAGTCAGGCGACGCGCTCGGGTCGAAAAGATTCGCTGTGAAATGGTTTCTTTGAACAGCGGTTTGGAGAAAAACAGCCGGTCGGCCAACAAGAGGCTCCCCCCGACCATGGCCGAAAATGCTAGGGCCTGCAGTAGGTGATATTCCTTGTAGACCGTCTGAAGAACGACCCACATCTGATCGTCGAGGAAGCGAAACAGGTCGTGGTTGAAAATATCGTCGAATTCACCATAGAATCCGATTGCCAGACAGCTGAGGAAGCCAAAGAGAGGTCCAAAGGTCCAAAGGGTCGCGGTTCGGATTCGTCGGGCCCACGATTCACGATTCCCAAAAAGAATCAAAAAGGCAGCCACCAACGCGGGGAAGATCCAGTAGCAGGCGATCGCTCCATCGTAGCGAAATCCGACCAGGAACGAGCGACCCAAATCGGCCCATTCAAACGGTCCGAGTTTCTCGCGGAAGAGAAATAGAAAGATGCCTCGGTAGATCGTCAGGCATCCGACCACGAGAAGCCAAAGCCCAAAGACCGGCTGGATTTGTCCCCAAAAGCGGTGCCATTGCCTGGTGTTTTTTTCGAAATCCATAGTCCGTTATCGATTCGAAAACGCGGTCGTCATTGAAGTGACCGATCGTCAACTTATTTTTGGTTTCGTCCTGTGAGACCTTCCTAAATCCCGATGAAGAACTAGTGATTTTACTTGAATTACTTTTTTAGGGCAAGAGAGGAGTTTTTACCCAAAGGAGGGGGGGTAGGCTCTTTTTGGGGGATTAATGGTTGCTTTAAAGATGGATGATTGATATCATGAGTTACCGGTATTATGACTTAATCGTTCTTCTAGGAGAAGCTCTCCATGTTCTCTCATTTACTTGCCCCGCTGTTGCTTTGCCAAGTACTTTCCGGTCAGGTCGCCGGTGTTGTCGACGGAAACACCATTGAGTTGAAAGGGGAGCAAAAAACCATCCGGGTTCAGCTCGCCGGGATTGATGCTCCGGAGATAGGTCAGCCGTTTGGCGATCAGGCCAAAGCGAAGTTGGCCAAACTGCTCGAAGGAAAATCAGTGACGGTTCGCGAGGTCAAAGAAGGCCCATCGGGAGTATGCATTGGGACGGTTTTTGAAGGAAAAACCAATCTCAACCGTTTTCTGGTTTCCGAAGGGTTCGCTTGGCATGTGTCAAACGGGGAGAAAGGTGACTTGGCTCAAACGCGAAAATTCGTTCAGGCCCAAGCGGAGGCCAAAGAAAAGGGCCGGGGACTTTGGGTTGACGAAAAACCGACTCCCCCTTGGCAGTGGCGAAAGAAGCACCCTTCTCAAGCAAAAGTAAATCCAAAATTGGCAAAGAAGGCCGACGCCACTTCGAACGCGGAAGAAAAAAAGAATGAGGAAGGCGAAGGAAAGTATTGGCTGACCACCTCAAGCGGGGTGCGTCACAAGTCGTCGTGTCGATGGTATAAGAAATCGAAAGGCCGATTTTGCAAGCCCGACGAAGGCCGTCCGTGTAAGCAATGCGGTGGTTGAGCCGTTCGCTTTTAAAAAAAGGAAGAAGCCCGCGGGGACGGTTGGTCTCCGTGGGCTTCTTTTTTGCTTTGCTGAATCGATTACGTCTTGAATCGATTCCCTCTTGGCATCAGCTACATCTGGCCGATCGACTCGAGCACTTCTCGATCGTCTCCGAGAATCTTGTCGATATCGAGGAGGATGAGAATTTGATTCTCCATCTTCACCAGGCCGTTGAGGTACTCGTTCCCCATGCTGACGACCGTGTCAGGGGTCGGGGCGATCTGGTCGGTCGAAATACGCAGCACTTCGTCAACGCCGTCGACGACGATGCCGACCATCTTCTGTCCAATGTGAATGACCAGAATCCGGCTGTCTTGACTTTGCTCCATCGTGGGAAGCCCGAAACGAGTGCGCAGATCGATGACCGGGATGACCGTGTTGCGAAGATTGATCAAGCCTCGGACGTAATGCGGCGTCTGAGGAACTTCCGTAATCTCGCACATGAGAATGATTTCACGAACTTTCGTGATTTCCACGCCGTAGATTTCGGCGCCCAAATGGAAACTGACCATTTGGCGGGTGCCGGTCGATTCGGTCGTCCGACTCTCCCCGGCAGGTTGCGTGATAGTAGTAGACATGGGATATTTATTCCTTGTATATTTGATCAAAGCGTCCCGCGTCCGGGGCGGCGGCAAGGGCAAGTCGCCGCCGAGGAAGCAGGACCGCAAGGGATGAAAACCGCTCTAGCCGTCCAGTCGGAAAGTGCCGACCAACTCACGAAGCCCTTCAGCCTGGGCGCTGAGCTCTTCGCTGCTGGAAGCCATCTCTTCGCTACCGGCCGCCGATTGCTCGGTCACTTGCGCGATCCCTTGAATCGCCTTCGAGACCTCGTCGGCCGCCATCGCCTGTTCGACCGTCGCCGTGGCGATCTCCTTGATCTTGTTCGTGGTGTTTTCCACGCCCTCGACGATGCTCTTGAACGCCTCGCCGGTCTCGTTGCTCATGCGAGCCCCTTCTTCGACGCGCTCGGTCGACTCCTTGATCAGTCCGGTAATTTCGCCGGCCGCTTCGTTGGTCCGTTCGGCCAACTTGCGAACCTCGTCGGCGACGACCGCGAAGCCCATGCCGTGTTCGCCCGCTCGGGCGGCTTCGATCGCCGCGTTGAGTGCCAAGAGATTCGTCTGTCCGGCGATATCGGAAATCACCTGAATGATCTCGGCGATCTGTTCGGAACTGTTGCGAATCAGCTCCATCGCTTCGATCGACTTCTCCACTGCGCCACGTCCTTGCTCGGCCATGCCGTTAGTCTGTCGGGCCATGTCGTCGGCCTCGGTCGCGTTGTCCTTGACCCCCTTGACCGAACGGCTGAGCTCTTCGATCGACGCGGTCACCTCTTCGACACTGGAGCTTTGCTCCTGCGCGCCGGAAGCCAACGTCTGCGTGCTTTCCGCAATGACGCGAGAGCCCTCGTTGAACTGGCTGGCACTGTCGTTGATCTCGGTCATGGCACTCTTGACGTTGTCGACCACACGATTGATATTTTCTTTGAGTTTCGCGAAATCACCGGAGAAGTTTCCGTTCATTGCCTTGGTGAAGTTCTTGCTGGCCATCGCCTCAAGTGAGACACTGGCGGCGTTCAACGGCGTGACGACGGCGTCGAACATGTCGTTGACCCCCTCGATGATTTTTTGGTATTCACCCTCGTGGCGACTCGCGTCAGCCCGCGTGTCGAGTTGACCTTCGACTGCCGCACCGGCCAAGATATTGGCGTCGTCGACCAACTGTCGGATCGCCTCGACGGTTTGGTCCAACGTCCCGTTGATCTTGACGAAGTTATCATGAGTCTCTTTGGTATACTCATTGGCTTCGGTGACGGTGGTTTCGAAATCAAGGTCACCGCTGCCCAGTTTGCTCAAGTTTCCGGCAAGCCGATCGACTTCAAGATCCTGATATTTTTTCACCTGTTGGGCTTCAGTGATATCCTGGATGATCTCGATATAACCGATCTTTTTCCCGTTGCGGTCATGCATGAAGCTGGAATCCGCCAGGAATTCCAGACCGGGTAAGGAGGGGATATTGAAATAAGCGCGAGACTTTCCGCCGTTTTTGTTAGCCGTACAGATGGCGCAATTTTCGGTATTGCAGATACTCGTATTCCAAGCACTGCAGTGTTTGCCCAAGAAGTCCTTGTTTTCAAGTGTATCCAGGCCGGCCTTATTCATGTAGGTCCATTTCATGTCGTTGTTGGTGACTGAAATCGGTTGCGGGATGGCGTTGAGAACACTTTCGTAGTAGAACACCTTGTCTTCAACCTCTTCCTTGGCCTCTTTTACGGCGTCGACGGTGACGTTGAGCGCGGAGGCCATTTCGCCCAGCTCGTCCTTCGCTTCGTAGTCGACCTTGTGACTGTAATCGCCACTTGCGACCGCGTTCAAGACGCCAACCACCTTTTGAATCGGCTTGGTAATCATTCGTGTAATGAAGACGCCTAGTGCGATGGCAATGAAAACACCCACGACCATGCCTGCCATTGCAATCAATTTTGCTCGACTGGCGTTCTTCTTCGATGCTTCAATCTCTTTCTTGGCGATTTTCGAGTTCATTTCGACGATCTGGTTGAGAAACGATTCGGACTGACGGAAAGTTTCTCGCCCGGCCAACTGCGTTTTCAAGAGAAGCTTATCGATTTTGGCTATTTCCGGACTATCGGCACTAAGGCCATCGGCAAGCGCCTTGTCCTTCTGCTTGGCGATGGCAACGACTTCTTTGTGAGTTGTTTTCCACTGGCTCCAGACGGGCACGAATTGCTTCCACAATTTGGCCTCCTCAGCGGTTTGAGGCAAAGTTTCATAAATGGCCAAGGCCTTGCCCCCACGCTCCCAGCATTCCTTGAGCACGGCGTACTGGTGTTGTCGATCTTTGAGGGTCATTCTTCGGTTAATCATGATTCGCTCAGCGGAACGGATCGCGGTTTGGGCTCTGCTCATGGTCAGCAAAGTCTCAACACTCGGCAAACGGAGATCGCCAATTTCATGAATCCCCTTTTCCCCTTGACTGACGCCAAGGTACCCGATGATTCCCACCACGATGGTGATGGCGGCAACACCCAAAAAGGACGCGAGTAATTTTTTTGCAAGTGATAGATTTTTAAACATGATGTTCTTCTTCTATTGTATGAGAATGGTAAAATTGGTCACGGCAGAGGATAACGCAGTTTATTCTGAGAGGGAAAAGCTATACGAGCGGTTTTGCCAATTCCTCACCGCTTGCACTGTCCCCCCCACCGTTTTTCCTTAATCCACTTTTGTTCATCCAACCAGAAACCGCATGCCATTTTGGCTCCGACTTTTACAATTTTGGCTTTCATACGTAAACTCTCCTAAGGGCAAGAAGCTGAAAAATGGTATTCCGTTGGCCCGGGTGGCTATCGTGATCCCGTGCTGTCAAACCGGGGAACTTGCTTGGCATGGCATGCCACTTTTCTTTTGACCGGTTTGCCACGTCTTGAATTTCCCGCTTGGTTGGCCAACCCCTGGACCCAACCTGATTAAGGGTCGCTTTGACAGAGGATATGACTGGAAACCAAAAAATGTCGTGGGAGTAAGTTCGATTTCGCCAGAGAAAGATTCTCGTCCTTCAAGAGCTTTTTGACAGAAATTGGTTTCACTATGTCAAAAGCTAGGTTGCCTTTGCCAAGAGTCAACGAGAATTACCCGTAAAAAATACGTACAGTGCGTACGCATTACGAGGAGCACTTGTACGCATTGAGGAGAGGAACTGCCCTTTTTAAACCACGAATGAAACCGCAATGGATTGCGGAAAATGTTGAGCGAAAAGTGAGGGCAACGTTCGCGCAGGAGATAGGGCTGCGAGAGGTTCATTTTGAAAGGCGGAGACGAGTCGAATGCCGGTGTCAGCAGCCGGTTGAAGAACTGGCTGCGAGAAAAACAGGATTTTTTCCACATGGACGGAGATTTGGAAATCGCTTTATATGAGAGATTTCTGCCCACTTGTTGCCGCGAAAGTCGAGGTGAAAAAATGGCTCAAATGGCCTTTTTAAAAGGGCTTCTAGATATCCTTGGCCGAGATCGAGCAAAGATGGCTTGCTAAATTGGTTGACTTTCCGGAGAGCCCCAATTTGCGACGGATTCGTTCTCGTTGTTTTCTGATCGTTGCAGGAGAAACGTGTCGAAGCCGCGCGATTTCTTTGGTGTTAAAACCGTCTCGGATCATCTTGCAGATTTCAATTTCCACACTGGTCAACGACTCAAATAAATTCGAAAGCTTGCTCGCAAAGGGGGAGGTGATCTCCTTAAGACTCTTTTTGAGTAAGCGAAGATGAAATTTTTGCCTGAGGGAAGCTTCGGTTTCCAGAGTGTGCAATATCGGCATCAAAATGGTATCGACGTTGGTCGCAACCGAATCGTGGATTTGACTTTTTTCTTCTTCCAAGTGCGTTAAAATTCGGTGAAGTGCGGCGTTTGCCTCTTCGAGCGCGAGTTGTTTAGACTGTAATTTTCTTTGTGTTTCGATACGTTCAATGATTTTCCCGGCTCGCCTGGCAACGAGATCGATATGCTGTTGTTCTTCCTCAACGAAGGACGCGTCGTTGAAATCGGACGATTCCCTTTGGTAGTAAACTTCCAAGGTTCCCACCGCTTCGTTCTTCACCCGAATTTCCGAAGCTAGTTTCCATCGTGAGGTTCGAAAATGGGCCGTGGTGTATTCTTGGTCTCGCAAGACGAGTCTGGCACGGCAGGATTCGGCAGGTTGCCAGGATCGGGGCAGTAGCTCAACGATTTCTTGCAGGATCGCATCAAGATCATGGAAATGGCGAATGACCATATTTGAAAGGTCGTGGAGACTGTGAAGTTTTCTGAGACGCCGCGTGGCAAATCGCTCAGCTCTTTTGTGTTTGGTTATGTCGCGTGCGATCCCCCAAACCCGTTTCGGTATCCCCTCTTGATCTTGCTCTAAATAAAGGTTTAGCTCGACGAAAAAAGCCGGTCCATTCTTACGGATGAATTCTTTTTCGTAGGTTTCCGCAAAGCCCTGGTCGAGAAGTTGTTGTCGTATTTCGTTTTCTTCAAAGGGACGCCATTTACGAGGGGTGATATCGTGGTAATAGATTTCACGAAGCTCTTCGATCGAATACCCCACCATTTTTTCGAAGGCCGGATTGCACTCTTGGAATTGGCCTTCGAAAGTGGTGAAAAACAATCCGTCTCGTAAGTTCGTCAGAAGGCAATCAAAGCTTTGTGTCAGAGGGCATGAAGGGGAGGTTTTTGAATCAGATAGTGAGGATGAAGTGTAGGGCAGATGAGGAGACGGGCCATGCGTGCCCTTGTGCTTTTTGAAAAGTGTATCAACCGTTGCCATGATTCACGGGCCCCTCAGAGTGATGCCGATTCGTAAGGAAAAATCCTGAGATAATCGCCCCTTGCATGTTCCGTTTATTTCATCGGTTTTTTTGACATAAAATGCTTTATTAATTTCAGCTAAATACGGGGGATAGGATTTACCGGTTTCATTTTTGGCCCGCATTATTGGAAGGGGAGCATCACGAAGAAAAACGGTTTGTCTCCTAAGTCGTTGCAGGCTTACGGACTACTTGCTTTTTCAGTAGAAGAGTGGGAAAAAGATTGTCTTACGAAAAAATCTTTAGTGTTATTTTTGGATGAGCCGCTTAAGTGGTTCTTTGAATTAGTGTTAGGTAATACTTTCAGAGAAAATTATTACGAATGGTTTTTTTATTCTTGAAATTTGCTCGAAAGAGGACTTTTTTAAAGAGGAAACCGAAACGTTAGCGGCCGGTCTTTTGTAAGCGTTTTGTCGGCCGCGGGTGAAGTCTCAAGGTTGCCGTAAGTGCCGAGGTCAAAAAAGGCCTGGAGTGTCTTTTTCAACGGCCGGTTAGACCAAAATTGAAGACGCGCTAAAAGGTTCGATATCGTTGGATCTTCATCTTTGGTGGTCCGGTAGCAACACGTTTTGGCGTCCGGTAAGTCGTAACGTTACAGGGGTGCCACGGGGCCGACTCGAGACGATCGACTTTTCCCTAGCGAGCGTTGTCCACCGAGAAGAAAGAGGTTTCGCGAAACCGTTTTAAGAAGAAAACGAACGCACCACGGGCAAGCCGGCGTTCTAGGTATATGCACTTTCAAGTAAGTGATAGTATCACCCAGAAAAAAGTGCCCCCTCAAGGACTCGAACCTTGAACCCTCTGATTAAGAGTCAGATGCTCTGCCAGTTGAGCTAAGGGGGCTTTGCCGCGAACGACAAGTTACTTATGGTAGAACGATCGGAACAGAATGCAAGGCGTCCTTACCAAATTTTGAGGTTTTTTTGAAATTGGAAAGCCTTTGCCCGCCTTTTAGTAGGGGGTTGGTTTCCCTAATTAGGGCTGCATGAGAAGGGGCGGTATAGAAAAACGAACAAGAATGTCATTTTTGTCTTTTATTTTGACCCGTTTTGGCTTGGGCAGGGGTTGACCAATCGCCGAAACAGTGATAATCTCCGATCCTTTATATAGATGTGTGTCCTTCCGGGAGCAATGAGCTGTGCCCTACGA
Source organism: Thermoguttaceae bacterium (assembly GCA_963674475.2). Classification (GTDB taxonomy): domain Bacteria; phylum Planctomycetota; class Planctomycetia; order Pirellulales; family Thermoguttaceae; genus CAXXFQ01. The sequence goes on from CAXXFQ010000019.1 coordinate 533,470, forward strand.
TAGTATTGTTTGCGTCAAACAGGTCCCCGACACGGCCAATGTGACGGCCGATGCGATGAAAGAGGACGGGACGGTCAATCGGGCCGCTTTGCCGGCGATTTTCAACCCCGAAGACCTCCACGCCCTGGAGTCGGCCCTTGAACTTCGCGATCGTTGTGGAGGAACCGTAACGGTCCTTTGCATGGGGCCTCCCAAAGCGGGCGATGTCTTGCGGGAATGCCTTTACCGAGGCGCCGATCGGGCGATTCTTATTACCGATCGACGGGCCGCGGCGAGCGACACGTTGGCGACCAGCTATATTCTCAGCCAGGCGATCAAGACGGTCGGGAAGTTCGACTTCGTTTTCTGTGGACGGCAGGCGATCGACGGCGATACGGCTCAGGTCGGGCCGCAGTGTGCCGAGAAGCTCGGGATTCCGCAGATTACCTATCTGGAAGAGTTTGTCAAACTCGATGGTGACACCGTCCAGATCAAACGAAACATCGGGCACGGTTGGGAAATAGTCGAGTCGAAGTTGCCCCTCTTGGTCACGGTGATCGATACGGCCAACCGACCCCGTCCGCAAGGGGCCAAAAAGGTCATGCGAAACAAGCGGGCCCGAGTCGAGTCGGAAATCTCGATGGAAGTTCGACGTGCGATGAGTGATGCTTCGGCCGAAGAGGTTGCCGCGGAGACCGCTCGACGGGTTGAATCGCTCAAGCAGGAAGGGCTCTTGCTCGAACAGTGGGACCTCGACCAGATCGGCGCCGAACTGAAGCGTTGTGGGGTCGACGGTTCGCCGACCAAGGTCTTCCGCATCCAGTCGATCGTTCTGACGAAGGATGGATTCACCGAAATCCAACCGACCGAAGACGGCGTACGCCAGTTGATTCACGAATTGGTGATGGACCGGACGCTTGGCTAAGTGAATATCCGTTTTTTTCTAGGATAGGTTTTCGGGCAAAGTTGCTTGGCGTTTTTTCGCTTAGCCGTACGGCCGGAAAAACCTTTACCCATCAAAAATACTTCTGAGTTGCTTTTGGGATAGAACATGATTGAACCGAATCGTCAGGGCGAAGTGTGGGTTTTCGCTGAACAAGAGGACGGTTTGCTGCACGACGTCGCGTTGGAGTTGTGCGGCAAGGCGCGTGAGCTGGCCGATCGGTTGGGCGTACGCGTCGGAGCCGTCTTGCCCGGTTCGGGTGCCGGCGAATTGGCCGAGAAATTGATCCACCAAGGGGTCGACCGGGTCTATCTGGTTGATGATCCGGCCTTGGGCCATTACCAGACCCAATCCTACGCTCGGGTGATCTCGACGTTGGTCGAAAAGCACTCACCGCAGATCGTCATCTACGGGGCGACGGCCATGGGGCGCGATCTGGCTCCGCGAGTCGCTTCGATGGTGCGTGCCGGAATGACGGCCGACTGTACCGACCTGGATATCCATGACGTCGAAGATAAGCGAAGCGGGACGACGCACGAAAATCTGTTGCTCCAGATTCGACCGGCGTTCGGCGGGAACATTATTGCGACGATCGTCAACTACGATTGGTGGCCGCAAATGGCGACGGTCCGCGAAGGGGTCATGCCGTTGTTGGACGCCGATCCGTCGCGAACCGGCGAGGTGATCGAAGAGAAGATCGAATTCGATGAGTCGGTCTTGGCCTTGAAATTGATCGAGCGACATCTCGAACCGAAAAAGGTCAACCTCAAGGGGGCCCGTATCATCGTGGCCGGAGGTGGCGGGGTCGGGAGTAAGGACGGTTTTCAGCTGATTCAAAGTTTGGCCGGAGCCATGGGTGGCGCGGTTGGTGCCAGTCGTGCCGCGGTCGACAGCGGGTACATCGGCAAAGAATACCAGATCGGACAGACGGGAACGACGGTTCGTCCGGCGCTCTATATCGCTTGCGGCATCAGCGGCGCGGTTCAGCACCGGGCCGGAATGGAAGAGTCGGCCAAGATTATCGCGATCAACAAAGACCCCGACGCGCCGATCCATTCGGTCGCCCATTACGGGATCGTCGGCGATATGACCCAAGTAATCCCGATGATGATCAAGTCGCTCAAAGAGCGAGCCTAGAGAATACTTACTGATCTCCGCAAAAGCAGTGACACGAGGGCACCCAACGAGGGGCCCCGGTTTGCCAGGAAGATCTTGAAAATTACAGTTTCACTGCTTTTGCGAATATGAATAAACGGACCTGATTGCCTAGAGGGCATTTCAAAACTACCTACCAGGCCTCCCACGGCCGAGAAATTGTGACGCGAAATAGGGTTTTGAAAACGGCTCTACAACGGCTCTGATAGGGCGAATCCCAAATCAAGATGGAGGTTGCTTGTGGCGAACTTCTTTAACGATAACCAAGACATCCAGTTCCTTTTCGATCATCTCGATCTGGCCGAACTGGCCAAGCTTCAGGAACTCCGAGCCGAAAACGGCGATGCCGATTACGCGCCTTGCGATGATGAAGATTGTGTCGATAACTACCGCCGCGTTTTGGAACTGGTCGGCGAAGTCGCCGGGGACGTGATTGCTCCGAACGCCGAAACGGTCGACGAGGATGGCAATACGCTCAACGACAATGGCACGGTGACCTATCACCCGCTGGTCCAGGAAAACCTCGACCGGATGAGCCAAGCCGACCTGATGGGGTTCACGCTGCCGCGGAAATACGGCGGGTTGAACTGTCCGAACGTGATCTACACGATGGCGACCGAGATCGTCTCTCGTGGTGACGGTTCGTTCATGAACATGTTTGGCTTGCAGGGGATCGCCGAGACGATCAACGCGTTTGCCAACCAAGAGATCAAAGACGAGTTCCTGCCCCGTTTCTGCACCGGCGAGGTGACCGGCGCGATGGTTCTGACCGAACCGGACGCGGGAAGTGACCTTCAGGCGGTCCGACTTCGTGCCGAGCAGAAGGAAAACGGCGAGTGGGTCCTCAATGGAGTCAAGCGGTTCATCACCAACGGTTGTGGGGAAGTCCTTTTGACGTTGGCCCGTAGCGAGCCGGAAATTGGTGACGGACGTGGCTTGAGCCTGTTCGTTTCCGAGCGGTGCGAAAACGTCAAGGTCCGCCACCTGGAACACAAGTTGGGAATTAACGGTTCGCCGACTTGCGAGTTGGTCTTCGATAACTGCCCGGCCCGACTGATCGGGGAACGACAGCGTGGTTTGATCACCTATGTCTTGGCGTTGATGAACGGTGCCCGTGTCGGGATCGCCGCCCAGTCGTTGGGAATTGCCGAAGCGGCCTATCGTTTGGCCCGGACGTATGCGAACACCCGATGTCAGTTTGGCGGTCCGATCGAACGGCTGCCGGCTGTCGCCGAGATGATTACCGACATGCAGATCGACATCGAGGCGGCTCGCGCCTTGAATTACGAGACCGCGCGTGTTTGTGACCATGAGAACAACAACCTGCGGATTCTCGAATACGCTGACCAGCTTGAAGCGGACGAAAAGAAGCAGCGTAAGCAAAAGTCCCGAACGTTCAAGCGGCTCAACAGTATGATGACCCCGATGGCCAAATACTACTGTTCGGAAATGTGTTGCTCGGTTGCCCACGACGCGATCCAGGTGCTTGGCGGGTCGGGTTATATGAAAGATTACGCGGCCGAACGGTACTTGCGTGACTCGCGGATCACGACGATTTACGAAGGAACGAGCCAGTTGCAAGTAGTCGCCGCGATTCGTGGCGTGACCTCCGGTACGTTCGAGCAGTATGTGGCCGACTTCGAGGAAAAGACCTACGACGATCCCGACCTGGAAGCGTTGAAGGTCCAGCTGATCGAAGCCCGCGGCAAGATTCGCGAGGCGGTCGATTTCGCGAAGGCCCAGTCGGGTTCCTATGTCGACCTGTCCGGGCGTCGCCTGGTCGATTCGGCGATCTTCGTCATTTGCGGACACCTGTTCTTAGGGCAGGGGGCCACGAACGAACGAAAGAAAAAGGTCGCCCAGAGGTACCTCAGCAAGAAGTTGCCCGAATTGCGGATGGCATGCGAAAAAGTCATGTCGGGCGATTCGGTGCCGATGGACGACTACGAGCTGCTGGCCGGTCCGGTCCCGGCGGTTGAGTAGAGAAAAGGACCGAAGTTCGGTTCGGATAGCATATGAAATCAAGAACGGGTCGCTCGAAGAAATTCGGGCGGCCCGTTTTTTTTGCCGTGAGACAAATGTCAATTGACAAGGGTTTTTTCAGTAAGGACAATAGATCTAGATTGCGGTTGAGTCGCATCAAGTTAAAGTGTCACCTCTCCATTTTCCGCCGACAAGACCAAGAAGGTGTTCTCCGATGAAAATCCCACGCAGACGATTCCTCCAAGCGACCGCGGCCGCCGGTTTGAGCGCTTCTTTCATTTCCGACGCGGTACAAGGGATGCCCGCAGCCGCCTCGTCCGGCGGGAAATCGGTTCGTCGCTACCACGTTTGTCTGAGTCATAAAGAATGTAAAAAGAATCCGGACCTTTTGCCGACGGTCAAGCTCTCCGGGGTGGCGGAAGTCTGGCAGCCGAGCTATTTCTATGGGTACTGGTACGATACGCTCGAGAATCTGCGAGCCGGACGGCGTCAGGTAGAAGAAGCCGGTTTGGGATGGCGGCTGCTCACCTGTCCGTTGGGCCATCCGGGCGATTCGTTGGGGGAGTCCTCCGGCGACCTGGCACTGACTCCGCCGAAACATTGGAAGATGGCGACCCGTCCCGATGGTTCACGGTATTGTGGGACGTCATGGCATCCGCCGGCGACGCGTGAAAACGCCGAGGCGATTCGGAAGATGGCCGCGCTCGATCCGGGGTTCGTTTTTCTGGATGACGATTTTCGTCTGGCGGTTAGCCCCGGCCAAATCGGCGGTTGCTTCTGCGATTGGCATAAAAAACGTTTTGTCGAGCGGACCGGTTTTTCCCCGGCCCAGATGGAAAGCTTGTTGGACGATGTGAAAAATCGTCGTCTCACTCCGGCGCTTCGTGAGTGGGTTCATTTCACTTGCGACGAGTTGACCGCCTGTTTCCAGGCTCAGCAAGCGGCGGCCGACCGCGTCAATGTCGGCCCGATGGTGATGTACCTTGGGGCGGAGAAGGCCGGGATTCGCCTGACCGACTATCAGGATGTCCCGTTTCGGGTCGGCGAAGGCCATTTCGGAGATGACTCGTTCGGGAAAGTCAAGGGGAAGACCAACGAGCTGTTTAGCGTTCTTTTTCATCGGCGCTTCGTCAAGCCCGAGTGGGCCTACAGCGAAACGACCGCCTACCCGTTCGACGCGCTTTCGGCGAAAAACGTGGCGGCGAAACTGGCCATCTCGACGATCGCCGATGTCCGTAACACGATGTTCATGTCCGGCTTAACGCCGTATCCGATCGAGTATTGGGAAACGTTGGCTCCGGCGATGCGTCGTCAGGCCGAGATCCATGCGAAGATCGCCGGTGCGGAGCTTTGCGGACCGTTTAAGCATATCTGGGGTGAGGCGTCCCGTTATGTGAGTGACGATCGGCCGTTTAGCTTGTTCCTCGCTTGCGGCGTGCCGTTTTCGGTTTGTGAGGATCTGGCCACCGACGGTTGGAATTTTGTGTCGGACTTTGACGCTCGCGAGTGGCCCGAATCGGACGCCCGTCGGGCCGTCGAGCAGGGAGGGCAAGTGATTGTCCGGAACGGGGCCAAAAAGCCGTGCGAGCGGACGGAAAGCATCGGGGAGTCGCTTCCCGAGCTGTTCAAGCTCAAACATCGACTGGTTGCCCAGGGGTACAAGGGGCCGTACGTCAAAGAGGATAAGCCGGTCGTGTGTGCCTGGTATCCGTCGGCCCGTGCCGTGTTGCTTTGGAACCTTTCCAATGAGACGGAAACGTTCCATCTGGAAACCGGCTCCGGCACGATCGGTGCGAAGGTGGGCCCGTTGGATGCCGAGTTAATCGTCCATCCGGATCTGGCCAGACGGAGTCCCGCCTAGCAGCGTGAAGCGTTTGGTTGCTAGCTCGTCGAACCGGCCGGTGCTTCTTCGGTTTCCGCGGCGCGGGGGTGGGCCTGTTCGTAGATCTGTTTGAGCCCGGCCGTGCTGACGTGGGTGTAGATCTGGGTCGTGACGAGGCTCTTGTGACCCAAAAGCTCTTGGACGCTTCGGATGTCGGCCCCTTGATCCAACAGGTGGGTGGCAAAACTGTGCCGCAGGGAGTGGGGTGTCGTGCGCTGGTCGAGTCCGGTCAGTTTGAGATATTTTTCCAGCATCCGGCCGACGCTACGAGTCGTCACGCGGCGACCAAACCGGTTGACGAACACGGGCGCCGACGGACCGGTCGGTTCCTTGGCGTGGAGCGTTCGCACGGTCAGCCAACGTTGCAGTGCCCGGATGGCGTAACTGCCGATGGGCGAGAGGCGTTCTTTTCGTCCTTTTCCGCGGACACGCAGGACGCCGGCGTCGAAGTCGAGATCGCCGTCGCAGAGCCCGACCAGTTCGCTCACACGAAGCCCGGCCGAGTAGAGCGTTTCGAGGATCGCCCGGTCACGAAGCCCGAGTGTGGTGTCGATCGGTGGTGCTTCGAGTAGTTGTCCCAATTCTTCAGACGAGAGGAAGTGAGGCAGCGAGCGGCCCTGACGTGGATTGCGAAGCGGTTTGGCCGGGTTGGCTTTGCTCCACCCTTCGCGCTGGCCGAATTGGTAAAAGCTGCGCAGGGACGCGAGTCGGCGGGCGATGGTGCTTTTCGAATAGTCGGCCTCGTGCATCGCCGCGACGTAACCGCGAAGCTCAAGCGTCGAGACGTCGCTGGGCGTTGGGCAATGGCCTTCGTTTGCCTCGACCAGATACTCGATCAGTGCCATCAGATCTTCACGATAGCTTTTGATCGTCAGATCCGAGGCGTTGCGTTCGACTTGCAGGTATTGAAGAAATCGGGCGGTCGCTTTGTGCATGGCGGCTCAAAACGTTATGGGGGTTTTATACCTGATTCTACTTTCAAATTGCGTGTTGCCGCCTGTTTACCCTTCGGGAAAGCAGGCTATTTTCATGCGGGTGAACACGAGATTTCAAATTAGAATGCGTATCAAAAAAAGAGCGATGGCGTTTCTTCCATCGCTTTGCTCTCTATCAATGGGATATAACCGTCAACCAGCCAAACTTCATTTGACCGTCCACCATGCCCCAGAGAACCGGCATTTCTCTTCAGTAGATACCAGCGACCAACGGGAGCGGGTTCAGTCAACGGCGTGGTAACGCCGGTCCAAAAAACGCCGGTCTAAAAGAGGTCGTCGGGGGCGGTCATGCTGAAGCGGTGTTGGTGCGTCTGCTTTCGGTTCTCTTGCCGGATTTTTTGACTCAAGACCGCGGCATCGTACCAGGAGAAGCTCAGTTCGGGATTGGAGGCGTAGCGGCCCAGCACGCGGAGCGTTTCCGCACGGCTGGTGTCGTCGTACAGAAAGACGTACCGTTCGGACCCTTTGACCAAAGCCAATACGTTGATTTCCTCTGCCACGATCGTTGAACTCCTATGAAACGCTTGGGACCGCGTGTCGCACATGGGTGTGCGACTTTGGCCCGTTTTTGATTCTTCTGGGATGCCTCGGATTTCGCTTCCTGCAACTCTTATCGGTCTTTTGACCACCTCCACACCACTCGAGATTCCCCGGCAGCCCCTCTTGCGGTCAACATTTCCCAAATATGCATCCGGCAGCAGAACTGGATAAAGTCGTCGCTGCGTTGGAGATAGGATTGCCATCCCCCAAATCGGGCGTCATCGCGGAATTGGTAGTAGTCTTCCAACGCCTGGGTAAATTCAGCATCGTTGCCGCGGTAAATCGCCGTATGTTCCAAAATCGGTTTATTGGAAGGGGAGCAAGGAGCCGGGTTTTTCTGAGGCGGCGATGGAATGAAGCCGTTCGGGTCGGGCCAGTTAGCCGGGAGACCAGGTAGACCGGGGTTTTCGATCGTTTCGGGGGTCGGAATCACCTCGGGAGCAGAGTTTTTGGCCAGATCGGCGCTTAAATCAGCATTTTGAGGCGAGGACTGGTCTCCTTCTTGGGAGGGCTTTTTCTTTTCCTCGGAATCGATCGGGCAATGGGGCGTCTGGGTTTCGAGCTGGGCTTTGGCAAGTGCCATTTCGGCCTGGAGGACGACCTCTTCGGGGATCTGCTCTTCGGCCGGGGTGCCCCACGGCAGACCGTAGCCTGGTGGGATCGGGTGGAAGCCCGGGTTGGCCCCAAACCATTGAACTTGGATGCCGAGACGAGGCGGGTAAAACGGCGTGTAATCGGTGACTACGCCGACAACGACCGCGTCGACCCCGAGTTGACGGGCCAGTTTCTGGGCGTCTTCCGGGCTGTCCAACGACAGTTTGAGCCGTTTGATTTCCGAATCGACCAGACCGACCGGAACCACCTCAAAGCCGGGGATATCTTGCAGCTCGGTGTAATACAGCTCGGCCACCTTCATCCCGTCGACGGTCGGTTCCAGGCTCATGTTGAAGAACGGGACGATCGCGACCTTCGAGAGCTGAGGAAACGGGTTGTGGATGGTTGGCTGGTGGACCACGTCGGGCACCAGGGCGCAGCCGGAGCCGGCCAGAAGCCAAAATCCGAGTAGGCAGACGATGAGTGGGCGTCGTGAGAACATGATTTCGGAACGCCTCGAATCAGGAGGTGTAATCCCTTGCAGGTTGATTGAAACCGTTTCCGCGGTTGATCGCGCGGGGATTCCCCGAATAGCGGAAAAACCGATACTTCCCACTTTATCGGTAAAGTCAGCCAGGTTTCGCTAGCTTATTTTTGGCCTTTTTGGGGCAGATGCGGCGTGCAGAGGGCGCTGTGGAGGAGTTAGAGATAGCTTTAGTGGTATAGTAATTGACGTCGCGGGATGAAGCTGCCGTTAAGATGCAGTAAGTGGAGTGGATAGTGAGCTTGTAATTTACTCACTTGGGTGAATCGATTTGAGCCGGGCCGGCTTCGGTTCAATGGCCAAATGGGGAGCATCCGCAGCCGGGGCAACCGTCGCCCGGATCGGCACAGCAGCCGCCGGGCTTGACGGGGCAGGGCGGGGTACCGTTCGAAGCGGGCGGTGCGGCCGGGGCGCTGATGAGTTTTTCCAGGTTTTTGCCGCCGCAGTCGGGGCAAGCCGCTTTTTCTTGACCGCGAACGAGGACCTCAAATTGTCGGCCACACTTTTGACATTGGAATTCGTAAATCGGCATTAGCTGAGGTTCTCAATCAGGAGTTCGTTTCTTAATGGAAGGAGTGTTTTCCATTATATCTCGCCAAGCGGTCCCGGCCAGCGATGCGCCCGTCAGCAAAGCCCCCCTCTTCTTGCCTTTGCTTTTTCTTTTGCCCCGCCGTGGTACCCTCCATTGGACCATCAGAGAAACGGTTTTTCTCTTTTTCGGTACTAGCGACCAACGGGAGCGGGTTTAACACGCCGGTGCGGAAGCACCAAATTAAAAGAGGCCGGGGGCGTTTAGTGTGGCGGTTTCGAGGGTGCCGTCGGTCAGGTTGAACATGGTCGGGTAGCGGTCTTTCCAGTCGCGGTTGGCGGCGGGGAAGTACTGGCGGGCATTCCCTTCGATGGCTGCGACCGTCGGGATACGGGCTGCGAGGGAGGCGGAGTGGAGGAACGAATAGCCCGGACAGGTCAGGTCCTGGACACAGAGGAACATGCCGTATTTTTGGGCGACCGCGCCCATGAGCAGGGCTTCGGTGTGTCCCTTGCAGGCCTTCAAGGCGACGCCGGAGTAGCCTTGCTCGCGACTTAAGAGGAGGCTTTCGAAATCGACCAGCGCCTCGTCGATGACGACCGGTTTGATCTTGGCGGCGGCGTGCATTCGGTTTTCGGGGTTGGCGCGGAGGTCGCGGCTGGTCGGCTGTTCGATATATTGGAGTCGGTCGAGCGCCTTGGGGGCCCGTTGTTGGACTTGGGCGAGAAAGGCGAGGACGTAGTCGACGTTTTCGCATTTCTCGTTGAAGTCGGCCGAGTAGAACCAGGTATCGACGCCGCGAGCCGCTTGGGTTTCGGCGGCGATTCGGTCGATCGCCACGACCCGGTCGACGTCCCAGTCCAGGTTGTCGCCGTTGAGCTTGATTTTCATGTGGGTCAGGCCGTCGGCACGGATCCACTCGGGCAGCGTCTCGGGATAGCCATCGTCGATCCGTTGGTCGATATCGGCCTCGGTCAGTGGATCGAGCGCGCCGACCAGATGGTAGAGGGGCATTTGTGGCTTGGGATTGCGCAGGGTGTAGCGATCGAGGTATTCTCCGGCGAATTCGTCGCCCAGATAGGCTCCCATATCGCGGTTGACGAACTCTTGGCCGAGAAGATTGTAGGAGTTTTCGCCGAGAGTTTTTCCATAGGCGTCGTGGATGGCCGCTTCGAGAGGGCTTGCCGCGACGAGTTGGGCCAGGCGGGGGATCGGTTCGGCGAGCCCTTGGTCGGCGACGACCTCCGCGGCGGTTTTGGCCTGTTCACGGGCCAAGTCGTGGGTGATTTCCAGCGGGTGAGCGGAGCCGTCGTAGTCGGTCGCTTTTTGGACGAGGCGTCGGCCCAGCTCGACCATTGCGGACAAGGTCGCCTCGGCCGGGACGGCTTGGCTCGGCCAGCCCCAGATGTTTCCCATTGGCATCGAGCCGAACCCTTTGCCGCGGCGTCCATCGCGGGTCTCGACCTCGACGGTGACGTGCAAAAGGGTCGCGTCAGCCACGGCCCGGCCACCGAATTTGATCGGGGTGCGGTAGTCGAACGATTCGGTTTGGCAGGTCGCTTCGACGAGGCGGATGTCGGTCGGTTTGCTCATGGGAAAACTCCTATCCGGGTGGGCGATTTTGGTTTTGGTCGACGGTTTTTTAGAGGAACGCCGCAAGGTTATCCTGTTGTTTCTGCTTGCGCGATCCAAGGCTTCTATTTTGACCGTTTTTCAAGGCGCAGGGGAGGAGGGGGGCCTTGGTTTGTCAATGGGAATCGGCATCGAGATCGTCTATGGCTCAGTAAAAAACGCCGACGAAAATCCAAAATGGCTTCGTCGGCGAAAAATATTTTTTGCGATAAACGGGTTGAACTTGAAAAAACTGCTTTCCCGTTGTTAGGAAACGTTTTTCTCCTTCGTCGTTGGTTTCACGGCTTGGCGGCTAGCAGTCTGCCCGAAAAACTGGCTGCTAGGGAAAACAGGAGGTTTTCCACATAGCCAGTAATTTAAATAATTGCTGACTATGCGAGGCTTGCGGCCACTTGTTGCCGCAATTGCCGAGGTTGAAAAAGGCCCGGATGGCCTTTTTCAACGGGCTGTTAGACCAACTCTTTTCGGACGGCCCAGACGGCCGCTTGGGTTCGATCGGAAACCCCGATCTTACGCAAAATGTGTTGCACGTGTTCTTTGACCGTTTCGTAGCTGATATGCAACGCTTGAGCGATTTCCTTGTTCGTCAGGCCGTAGGCCAGCTGACGGAGGACTTCGCTTTCGCGTTGGGTCAGAGGCACTTCGATATCGCCGGCCAAGCGAGGCGTGGCCAGGGCACCGGTAACCCGACGCAGCTCCTCGCGGGTCCAAGCGCTTTCGCCTTTGGCCGACATGCGAATCGCTTCGATCAGATCGTCGTTCTTGCAGCCTTTGAGGAGGTAGCCGCTGGCCCCCAGGGCGAACGAACGGGCGATATAGGTCGGGTTGTCGAAGGCCGAGAGCATCAAGACGGGCATTTCCGGTCTTTCCAGCTTGATACGTCCCAAGGCGGTCAGACCGTCCCCTTTGACCATCCGGACATCCAGAAGGACGACGTCCGGGTTGTTTTCCATGGCAAAGCTGACAGCCGCCTCGCCAGTCGCGACTTCACCGACGATTTCGATTTCGGTGTTTGTCAGCATCGTTCGAAGACCGCAACGAACCACTTCATGGTCGTCGGCGATCAAAAGTCTAATATTACTCATCTAGGACTCCCGTTAATCGCAAATGTCCGATTTGCCCCTTGTTCCGATTTAGAGGGGTTAACCAAAAGCTTTTTCAAGAGACTTACCCCACGTCAATAAATCCACACATGGAAAAATAGCGGTGCGGGGAAAGCATTTTCACTCGACTGATTACGAAAATTTCGATCGGGTTAGGGTGGGCATCCAAAGAGGGGACATCCCGGATGTCAACCAAGTATACCATACCTTTGATAGGGGGGGGTCGTTTTCCCTAGACAAGGACCCCCTTGCAGATGATATGGCCAACCCTCTAATGATGATATCAAAATGGGGGTTTAACGCGAAGGGGGGCTTTGCGATTTTTGAATGGACTAGGAGTGAGAATAAAATTCCTATTTCGTAACCTGTTTATATATATAGGCTTATGTAGTGTTGTGTCGTCAGGGAATAGTTTGAAAAAAATGACTAAAACCATCCTGAGAGGGTATTTGATTGTAATTCTTAAGGGGTGGTGCCGCTGTTTTTTTACGTTCTCCAAGAGCGGAAAAAATACGATAAATTAGTGGTTTTCCCCTAAGAGGAGACGTTAAATTCTTTCCTGAAGAAGATAATATAAAAAGGGGGTTCGCCTTTACCTTCGTGGTAGGGCGTGGCGTGATGGCCATTGAGGGGGGAATGTCTCAGCGAAGTTCCGTCTTTTCAGCCGGTTGCGGCCTGGTGGCGCATTGCGGCCCTTCAAGAGAGTAAAGCGGCAGATAGCGGTAATAAACCTCCAGGCAGAGCGTCGCCATCGCCGTGCTGTAGACACGTCCCCCGTAGCAGGACCATCGGGTGGCCGGGTCCCAGCTTCCGGCTGCGTTGGCGTCTTGGCGTTGAGATCTCAGCAGTGTCTCTTGCATCGCCGTGTTCCAACGTCGCCATCGGGCGTCTTGGAAATGGTAGATTCCGACGGTGCCGTAGTACCAATAATAGAGATTCGGACGGCCATCGCCGGGCAGTTTTTGGACCAAAAAATTGGCCGCTTCGTCGGCGGTGGGGCTTTCCGACGGCATCCCCAGAAAGACGCGACATGCCAGCGCCTCGGCGGTCATTGCGTGGGACGGTTGACGCCCGATTTGATAGGCGGCCAGGCCGTTGAAGGTGCCCGACGAGATCCGGTTTAAAAAGAAGTGGATCCGGTCGACGGTCTCTTGGGGGATGGGCATTCCGGCCAGTTCGGCACTTTTGAGCGCCATTAATTGCCAGCCCAGTTGGCTCGTATCGCCGACGTCGCCGGGAGCGTAGCGCCAGCCGCCGCCGCTTTGGTCCTGGGCGGCCAGTGTGAAGTCGATCGCCCGGCGCAACGGGTTTTTAAGACGCGGGTCGTGGGTCAACGAGTAATTTTCGCTGATCGCCAGCGTGGCCATGGCGTGGCAATACATCGCCGCGAAAAGACTCGCGCCGCCCGAAAGGTTTCCGTCGGGCCGTTGTCGGGCGAGCAGGTAGTCGATCCCTTTTTGGACGGTCGATTGGTAGTCGCCTTGTTGGGCGGTTTCACCGTGGGCCAAAAAGACCAACAGGGTCAAACCGGTGATTCCGGTGTCGGCTTGTCCGCCAGCGCCGCGACGATCTTGTCCGTCGATTTTTTGTTCGACTCCCGCTTCGTGGTCACGAGGATTCCAGCTTCCGTCGGCCGTTTGCTGACGGGCCAACCAGGCCAGGGCCGCTTCGACCGCTTTTTCGCTCTCGGGCGTCGCGCCGAAACGGGCCGCTCGTTGGAGTCGATCCGATGCGGAGCGAAGGCGGTAAATTTCGGGGATTTTTGGTCGGGCTATTTCCTGCGTTGCGTCGGGGGGAGTCGTGGTTACCGACGCGATGGTTTCGGGAGACGCTTTTTGAGGCGGATCGGAAACCGAGAAGGTTTCTGTCTCGGCTAACACTGCCCGGTTATCGAAGCCGGAGAGCGGATCTCCCTGCGGCGGAATTGGCGCAGGGCCCCCTTGTCGCAACGGGGTCGGCAAGTCGTGGTGGCCGAGGATCGCCTCACTGGTGGTCTCGCGATGAAACGTCTCTTGGAGTTGGGGCAGCGGAAGGGGATTTTCCGACGCCGCGGTGGTGGCTCCCGTTCGCTTGATTTCGACCGTGGGTCCGCTTGGCGCGAGGTTCGACCGATGGGGACGTTCTGCCGCGGCGAGCCCGGTCATCGGGGTCCGTTTGGGCAGCTTCGCTTGAGAAGCGACGGGTCGCTCGACGGAGAGTCGGGTCGGGTCGGATGGTTGGTGTCGGGGCGTTTTTATGCTTTCGGACGCGATTGTATTTGGTGTCGTTTCCTCGTTGAGTGATAGGGAGGTTTGCATTCGCTCGGAGAGGGACGCGTCGGGCAGGGGGGGCAGTTGCGTCTCGGTCGGTTCGCTCTGGCGGCGCGGAGCGGGTGTCTCGGTTTCCAACGGAGGACGAGTTTCCGGATCGACGGTCGGCCGGAAAGCGGGGGCGTGGGCCAGACGGTCCCAGGGATTTTGGTCGAGGGCCCCGGACGCCGGCGTCGGCGAGGGCGCGTCGAGCGGATCGGGGTCTACGAGCGACACGCGGATCGACGGTTCTTCTTCACGAAGGGCAGGGGAGGGGGTCACGATCGTCACGGTGGTCGCATACCCGGCAAAAAGGGCGTGGGCCAAAACCGAAAGGATCAAGCATTTGCGGATCGGACGCGACCGTCCCCAACGGGTTTGCATCAGGATCAAAAGGCCGACGGTCAACAGCCCCAGTCCGGTCCAAAGGAGGATCAAAAGCAGGTTGCCGAAACCGAACGCGGCGGCGGTGGGCGCGGGATTGAGATTCGCTGGGTGCATCGCGGGGTCTCCCTTTAGCGCCGTTTGGTTTGATCAAGTCGAACCGAGATGCCCAGCTCGGCGATTCCGGCCTGTTTGCACGCGTTGAGCACTTCGGCCACGTTTTGGAACGACCCTTGGCCGTCGCCGCGAATCAGGACGCCCAGATCGGTGTACTGGCGACGCGACTCGGCCAGGTTTTGAGTCAGTTCGTCCAGGACAACTTGTTGCCGGTCGAGCGTGATCGTTCCGTCCCGATAGACGTTGACGACCCGTTTTTCCGGCGCGACCGAAAGGGCGGTATTTTCGGCGACGCTGGGCACCTCCAACGCGATCTTGCGTTCGAGTTCCGTGAATTTGGTTCCGACCATGAAGAAAATGACCAACAAGAAAACAATGTCGATCATCGGCGTCAGGTTCAAGATCGGCTGCTCGTCGCGAAAGGTTTTAAGCGGCATTTTTCGACTCGGTTTTGAGCGTTTTTTTGATGGGCGTGCGAGTTTCGGCTCGTTGCAGTTGGGTTTCAGAGCCGAGCGACCCTTATTGGTGTTTGCAAAAGCAGTGGTCCCATGATTTCAGGAAACCTTTGAAAATACCGGGCTCCCGTCGGGAGCCCTCGGAGCACTACTTATGCGAGGCTCAACAACGCTTGGCTTTGCTTTTGCTCTTTTGATTTTTGGCGGCTTTGGTACTGGTAGTGGTATGGGGCGCTGGAATCGGATGGGGTCCGTCGGTCATGGTCGTCTCGGAATGGGCGGTTTTTTTCGTTTTCGCCGGCGGTTTTGGCCGGTCGGCCCCTTGCAGTTCTTCGGCCGAGATCAGGTTGACCAGCTCTTGCCCCAAGGAGTCGATTTCCATGACGATCTGGTCGACCCGGCTGACGAAAAAGAGGTAAAAGATCAACGCCGGGATTGCGACGCTCAAACCGGCAGCGGTCGTTAAAAGGGCTTCGCCGATGCCGCTAGCCAACAGTTCGGGACGCCCCATCGCGTCGCTGGTGGCGATCGCGTTGAACGCGCGAATCATCCCGACGACGGTTCCCAAAAGACCTAAAAGCGGGCTGACCGTGGCCACCCCGTTTATCACGCGAAGGTAGCGACGCAGTTGGTTCGTGACCCGTTCGCCGGTATCCAGAAGGGCCTGTTCCACTTCGACCCCGGGGCGTCCCCATTTGCGGACCGCCGCGGCGAAAAGCTCCGAGATCGGACTTCCGTTTTCTTGACAGCGAGCAAGCGCCTCGGTCCGATCGAGTTCCCCACCGCGGATCTGCTCCAAAAAGCGTCGCACGAACGGGGCCGGAATGATCCGACGACGACGCAGACTGATCGCCCGCTCGAAGACGAACGCCACAAGCAAAAGGGAACAGACGGCCAGCGGGATCATCATCGGTCCCCCGCTTTGGATGATGTCCCAAAGGTTTTGGACCTGGATCTGGATCGGCTCTTGATTCGTCAGCGGCTCGGCGCCCAGGGCGGCAACCGGAATGGCCAACGGGGTCAACGAGGCCAAAAGAACAGGGCGAAAAAGTTTCATGGTTTTCACCGTCGGTGGTCGGTTTTTAAGGGGTTGATTTTTATTGATATCGATGGGGCCAATGGTCCTATTTCAGTCACAAAAACCGCTGTTTTAGCGGAGTTTGTCGGGCGTTGTGGCCGCGGATCGTTCGTTGGCAATGCCAGGTCTCAATGAGAGGTATTTTATCGTTGTGCCGTATTTGTCCGTGAGGCCGTTTGGTATTGGAGTCGGCCGAGACGTTCGTTCGCCTCCTCGACAAAACCGGTCTGGGCGTATTGCCGGGTTATCCGCCGGTAGTTTCGGCACGCTTTGTCTTTTTGTTCGAGTCGCTCGTAGCATTTGCCCGCTTCCAACAACGCGGCGGCTTGCCACTTTGGGTAGGGGAAAAGGATTTCGACCCGCAGGTATTCGCGGACGGCCCGCTCGTAATCACGTTGGTGAAAGTAGGACTCGCCGATCATCCATTGAGCCATTGCGGCGGTCTCGGTGTCGCGGCCCCCGGGCGAGTCGATCACCTTTTGATAAACGCGACGAGCCCCGTCAAAGTCGGCCCGGGCCGCCAGGCAGCGACCGATCAGGTAATTGACTTCGTATTGTCGTGGAAAATCGGGAAACCGTTTTTCGATTTGGATCGCCAGCCGGTACGCCTCGTCCCATCGGGATTGATGGCCGTGAACTTGGGCCTGTCGCAACGAAATCATCGCGACCCAAGGGGCTTCGACGTCGGCCGTTTTTTCAAGCAGCTTGGCGAAGCGGTTTTCGGCTGCCTCATGCGATTCGCGGCGAAAATGGGACTCGGCGATCCAAAATTCGGCCAAACGGGCCGTGGTATCGGAGGAGGGGTTTTTGTCGGCTTGACACAGCTTGATATAACGTTCGGCCGTGTCGGCGAGCCCGCGCCAATCGGACTCGGCCGCCGCGATTTCCCATCGAAGGACAAACCGTTTGTCGCGGCCCGAATCGTTTGTGCTATCGTCGGTCAAAACCGGTTCGAGAACCGCTTTGGCCTTGGCTAGTTGGTCATTTTCGAACGCCGAAAGGGCCAGACGATAGGCCGCCTCAAGGCGATAAGGACTTTCAGGGAACGTGTCCACAATCTGACGACAGCGGGCCAACGAGTCTTCTTCTTTTTCCAGTTCGGCCAGTACCCAGCTCGATTCGTAAAGGACCATGGCATGAAGGGGATCGTCGGCGCAAGTGTCCAGCCACCGGTCGTAAAGCGTCGCCGCGCGATCGTTTTGTTCGAGTCGGTCCGAGAGTCGCGCGGCGGCCAGCAGGGCTTTCGGAAATTCGCGGCAGTTCGGGTATCGGTTGATGACCATGTCGTACATCGCCAGGGCGGCGTCGGGGCGGTCGATTTTTTCGAAAAGATGGCCCCGCGTTTGGGCCGCTTCGGCGGCGATTTCCGGTTCGGGATATTCTCGTAAAAGGTGGCCGAACGTGGCGGCTGCCGCTTCGAGTTGTCCCGCTTCGAATTGACTCCATGCTAAGCCCGAAAACCCTTGAATTCGGAGTTTGCCTTTGCCGTCTTGTGCCAGGCGTTCGAACCACAGGGCCGAGAGATTCCATTTTTTGGCGTCGAACGCCGCTTCGGCCAGATGACTGACCATCGGTAAAAACAACGGATCGGCTGTTTGATCTTCGGGCCATTGGTTATAGAGAGTCTCGGCCAGAGTAAAATCGCCGGTACGCGCGGCACAGATCGCGCGCCGGGAACGAGCGTTGATCGACAAGGTTTTCCAGGTCGAATCGGCTTCAGCGGCCCTTGTTTGATCGAGCGTGGCTTGCAGACGGTTTAAGGTGGCCAACGCTTCGGCGAAGTGGCCCTGGGCCATCAGGACCGACGCATACGTTAAGCGAGACTCTCGCGTGAACGGGCCGTCTTGGTTTTCGCGAATTACCGGGTCGAGGATTTGCCGAGCGTTGTCGAAACGGCCGGTTCCTTCACAAGCACGCCCGAAGAGATATCGTGTCTCGGCCTCGTCGTCGCTTAGTTTTTTATTGTCGCCGGAAAGGGCAGGGGGGGCCAGCGGTCGTAAAACGTCGATCGCCTTTTCCCAAGCCCGATGATTTAAGTAGGAGCGGGCCAACAAACGGACGATCCGATCGTGATGTTCCGACCGCGGAAATTCCTTCTGAAAACGTTTCGCCAAAAAGGGCAGGGCGTTTGAGGTCGATTTTGACTCTTCCGAAAGCGATTCGACTTGCCGTCGGTCGCGCTGGAAGGCAACTTGGATTTTTCCGTAGGAAGCGTCCTCACCAACCGAGTCGGGCAAGGGCGGCTTGTGATCACTGCCTAGGATCAAGTCGAATTCACGCTCTGCCCGGTCGAGTTCTCCGAGTTTCAAAGCGGTTTCGCCTGCGCGAAGTCGAGCCGGTGCCATTTGAGTGTGGCCGGGATACTTTTCGATCCACGCGGTCCAATAACGGAGCGTTTCTTCCGGAGTTTTTTCTTCTTGGCAGATCAGACCGATCTGAAATTCGGCACGGGCGGCAAGCGTCTTCTCGGATCGTAGCGATTCCAAAAGGACGCTCGCTTCCGCATGGCGATTTTCGCGACGGAGGATCAATGCGCGAAGCAATTTGCCCCGAGCGAGCCAGTCGGTTTGACCCGCCCCGTTCGCCTTCGAAGAGGGCAGGTCGCATGGGGCGAGAATGGTGAGGGCCCGGTTGAACCGTTTCTGTCGAAATTCGAGTTGGGCCAAACGAAATCGAGCTTCCCACGCGATCGGTTGATCGGCTTCCAAAAGGGTGTGGTAATTTTCTCGCGCTTCGTCAAACGCCCCTTGGGCTTCGGCCGCTTGAGCCAGTCCCATCCGAACCGTGGCGACGCGGGGCGAATCGGGAAAGGCGTCCAAAACGGTCTCAAAATAGGTCGTAGCTTCGTCAAACCGCTTTTGAGAGAACGCGATTTCGCCCAGGTAACCGAGAGCAAAAGGGCGAAGGGTTTTATCGTTGGGATAGCGGCGGCAAAAATCGTCCAGGGCCATTTTGGCTTTGGGGAAATCTTGCAAGAAATAAGCAATTTCGGCCAAGCGAAAACGGGTCGTTCGGACATAGTCGGGATCGGACGACTCGCCAAGGTATTCGGTGAAAGCGTCGACCGCTTGGTCCCATCGCCGCAATTGCATGAGCGACTCGGCTAAGAAAAAACGGCCGAGAGGGGCCTTTTTCTGATCGGGGAATTCGGAAAGATAGACCGAAAACTCCTCGACGGCCAGGGCCCAGTTGCCTCGTTGATAATGTTCCGCGGCGACCAAAAACTGTCGATCGGCACGGACGGCCGGTTGGTCGACCGGGGCAATTTCGGAAGCACTGCTACCAGAAATAATAATGCAGCAAAACGCCAGTCCAACAACGACGGCGTTCAAGGCGGTTGCGCCGAGGCCTTGAATTTTGGTTCGGCCTTGACGCGTTCGGCGTTGAAGTTTCGATAAGCAGGAGAGCATAGCCGTTATAGCGCTCTTGAAAGAAGAGAAAAACCCCTTAACCATAAGGAGGCACTGTCGGCTTCCGAAAAAGTCGACAGTGCCTATGTAACACTCGGGATCATTTTCGTTAAAATTCGGTGCACGCCCCCGTATCGACGTTGCCGACCATGTGCAGGTGGTTGTGGTCGATGTAGATGACCTCTTGGGCCTCTTCGTCGGTCGTGGTGTACGGAATCGGCCAGCCGACCCGGACAACTTCGGTATAATAAACCGAACATTTGTAATGGGCGTGGTGCAGCTGGGCCGGTCCGACCATCGGGTAGACGCGAGGCGGATCGACGTAATCGGCGATCAATTCCTTGACGACTCGGACGTTGTTTCGGTTCCGTGTCCAAGCGTAGGGGATGCCTCCCTTACATTTGTAAATGTGCTCCAACGCACGGGTGACTTCGTCGTCGGTCGGCGGATCGAGCGCTTTTGCCGGACCTCCGGCGGTCAGCGGGCCCAAGATCGGGACGCGTTCGTAACGTTCATGTTCGTACGCCTTGTCTTCCAGACAATCTTGGAAGAAGGCGGGAACCGGAATTGGCGGCGTAGCAAAGACGCCCAATTGCGGTCCGTAAACAGTCTGGCATCCGGTAGTCATCCCCAAAGTGGCGATAACCAGCGTAGCCATGGTGGCGGTAATGATCCTCTGTGTCATGTGTCGGTTCCTCGGCGAAAAGGTCCGGGACAGGGACGGTGTGAGTGTGATGGCACCGTCGACTGGTTGTTAGGTTCGATATGAAAAGTTCGCCTCAGGACGACCGAATCGATCTTCCGGTCCGAGAAGCGGACAGGCGTGACGACTTGGCGTCGAGGCAAACCGGCCCGCATCTTCACAGGGAAGGGGCAAGCCAATCACGTGGAAAACCTCGCTTCGGAGGCTTTACAAATAGCTTTATCGTGTAAAATTATGCCGAACTTGCGGATTTTTCGGCTTCTTTCGAATAAACGGCCTTTTATAGGTCCGGTGGGGGGTGTGTTCTGCTATGATTCGTAGCTCGGAGAGAAGGTGTTGGCGCTTTGAATAACACTATAGAGGGGATTTTGGCGTTGAATCGGGCCGCTTTTTTGGGTAAAATGGGAACCTGTATTGGTTGTAGTCGAATTGCTTTCAGCGCGTTTTGACAAGTCTGTATGGATTTCGGGCAATGGGGATGAGGGGCTATCGCCTTCTTTACTTACCCCCCATAAATGGTGGTTATTTATCACCGTGGTCCAAATGAAGGCCTTTCAGACGGGTCATCCACGTCCAAAGAAAGCGTTTCGGGTCTTTTCCGTTTTCCCTCGATAAAGAGAAACGTCGCTTTGGCCAAGGCAACTCCCGGACACCTCGGTCCTTACCGTCTTCTGAACGTCGTCAACACCGGCCAGACCAGTCAGATCTGGCAGGCCTATGATGATGCGGCTCGTGAGGTGGTTGGAATCAAGATCCTGCTGGAGGAATATCGTCGCAGTCGGGAACATGTCGGGTATCTCAAGCAAGAGTGGATCGTCGGTGCCAAGCTTAAGAGCAGCCGTGTGATCGAGGTTCGTGATTTTCTGACCGATCGAAAGGTCCCGTATCTGGTCATGGAGTGGTTTCCGAGCCAAAATCTCAAGTTTCGCTTGCGACATGATTATGAGAAAATCGAGTTTTTCATCCCGGATATCATGAAGCAGATGTGCGAGGGGTTGATCGCCCTTCACCGAGCCGGGTGGGTTCACCGCGACATAAAGCCTGATAACTTCTTGCTTTCCGGCAAAGGGGAGGTGAAGTTGATTGACTTCGCCATGGCCCAGCGCACCAAGGGCGGCCTTGCAAAATGGTTTTCTCCCCGCTCGAAAATCCAGGGGACGAGAAGCTATATGTCTCCGGAGCAGATTCGAGGGGAAGCGCTGGATGGCCGGGCCGATTTGTATAGCCTCGGTTGCACGTTTTTCGAACTTTTGGCCCAAAAACTTCCCTTCACCGGCAACAGTGCCAACGAACTTTTGACGAAGCATCTCAAGTCGGCCCCGCCGGTCCTTGAGAGCGCTAACCATAACGTGACCCCCGAATTCGGGGAGTTGATTCGCAGCGCGATGGCGAAAAAGCCCTCGGCCCGGCCCGACTCGGTTGTCGACTTTCTTACGGAAATACGTAGAACTCGAATTTTCCGCAAGACGCCAAAGCGACCTGAAAGGAAAGAAGAGGGGGAGGGACAGTAAGGGCGGTTACTTAATGAGTGATTTAATGTCATTCTCTTTTTAGTCACGGTAAAAAATGACAAAATTTTAGAAAACGTCCAAAATCTTTGGGGAAAATACCCCATTGAGTCGGTAGCAGACCTTGCTTTTTGGCTGAATTTTACCGAAAATCCTTATTGTTAGGGATTTTCGAGAGGGCAGGGGGGCAGGGGAGTTTGTGTTTTATCGCCCTTGTGCCGATTGTTTGGAAAGTTCTATGCGGATTTGGCCCTTAGAAGGCCGAAAATAATAAAGATAGGAAGCATCCTCTAGAGCAATTTTCAGTTGAGGTATAGCGTTTCGACAGCTGGGGGAATGGATCCCGGCTTCACTTCCAGGCTAGGTTTATAGCGACGTGTTTATATCGGCTTTGGAAGTCTGGTGGGGGGCCATGGCTCTCGCAGGTAACGTTGTATTTTTTTGGAAAATGCTCTCAATGATCGGGCTGACGGGTCTCTTGTCGTTTTGGTTTTTTGGCGAGAGAGGTTCGGAGTAAGGAAGGCCCGATTTGGCAGATACGAGAAAACGGAAGAGAAGTATATGGCTACCTCCGATCATTGGTTGTCCTTTGAGCAGCCGCTTTGCGATCTGGAATTACGAATCGAAAAATTGGAGCGTCTTGCCGACCAGACCCCGGAAACCAAGGGGGAGGTCTGGCGTCTGCGACGTGAGCTGAACGATCGTATGCGGGAAATCTACAGTCATCTCAAGCCGAGTGAAACGGTCGAGGTGTCCCGTCATCCGAATCGCCCGATGACGACCGATTATTTGGATCTGATTTTCGACGAATTTGTCGAGCTGCGCGGCGATAAATTTTTTGGCGACGATCGCGCGATTCGAACCGGTTGGGCTAAACTCGATACCTATAAAGTGATGGTGGTGGGACACCAAAAAGGGAAAACGCTCAAAGAACGAAATGAGTGTTATTTCGGTTGTGCCCATCCGGAAGGGTATCGTAAGGCGATGGCCAAAATGAAGTTGGCCGCCAAGTTCCACATGCCGGTCATCTGCTTCATCGATACGCCGGGCGCCTATCCCGGTATTGGAGCCGAAGAACGCGGCCAGGCGCACGTGATCGCCAACTCGATGTTGGAGATGTCCCGACTGCCGACCCCTGTGGTTTGCGTGGTCATCGGAGAAGGCGGTTCCGGCGGCGCGCTGGGAATCGGCGTGGGCGATCGGGTTGCGATGCTTGAGCATTCCTATTATTCCGTGATCAGTCCGGAAGGTTGTGCCGGCATCTTGTGGCGAAGTCATACCTACAAAGATCAAGCGGCCGAGGCGCTGAAGATTACCTCGAAGGATTTGCCCGGTTTGGGGATTGTCGACGGCGTGGTGGAAGAACCGCTCGGCGGAGCGCATCGGAATCCACACCAAATGGCCACCCGGTTGAAAATCTTCTTGCGCAACCAGCTTCGCGAGTTGGTGGATAAGCCGGTCGATCAACTTCTCGAAGATCGCTATCAACGATTCCGTCGTATGGGGGCTTTTCTCGAGCTTGAGCAAGAGGAGATGGCTTCCTTCCGCGAGGGGGAACCGGCAGTGTCATCGAAACAAAATGCCCCTCGGGCCACGCTACGTCGCAATCGTCCTTCGACCGTTTCGAGTGCGGTTGACCAGGCCGACTAAACGGTGCGGAGTCATCGACGAAAAGGGATTGGCAGAGCCAAAAAACGTTCCTTCTTGGGGGAACCTTTTTAAGGAAGGCCGCTTTTTCTTTCCGTGTGGATAATTTTGATGCAAAGTTCATGGAGGGGGAGAATTCCCCCTTTTTTTATTGATATTCTCCAAGTAAGTCAAATCAGTCAGGAGCGGTTATTAGTGATGAGTCAACAGCAACCACAGGGGAAATCGGTCCGTCTTCTTAGCGTCGTGATAGGCACCATTTTGGTTTTCGGTATTTGCGTGGGAGGCTGGTACGGAATAGACAAGTTTTTGTTGGAAGGTCCTCGAATTGAACGAGAAGCCAAGGCGTGTGAGTGCCTGAGGAAAGCGGGGGTGATCGCTATTACCGAGCCTCCTGAAAATCATGTGACGGCGGTTCATTTTGGTAATCCCAAGAAAATTACCGAAGCGACGTATAAGAGCCTTTCTGATTTATACAAGGTTGCAGTGATTAATTTGAGTGGAACCGAGATTAATGACGCTCAGTTGGCTTATTTGCGTGGTCTTGGGGAACTTGTCAGCCTCAATCTGACGAATACTCGGGTTACCGACGCCGGTTTAAAGCACCTGCAAACGATTCCGAATCTTCAAGGCCTTACACTCAATAAATGCGTTATTACGGACGCGGGAATCGACACGATTTTGGGAATGAAACGTTTGGTCATTCTCAGTATTTCTGATACCAAGGTAACAGACCAGGGACTTCGTAAGCTTGTCGCGGCACAGGGGCTTGTGCAGCTTTTTGTGAGTGGCCTTGATATCACGGAGGCCGGTCTGGATGAAATTGCGAAATTGAAAAACTTGGCGGTTGCTGAAATTAAAAGGGTGAAAATGGACCCGGAATTGATCAAGAAACGTCTTCCACAGGTCAAGGTCAGGGTGGATAAGAAAAAGAAGGAGGAGCCGAAAGATCAAAAAGTAAAGGAGCCGGAAGAAAAATAAGGGCGACAAAAACTTTTTGATTCCCGTTTCTTTTTTAAGGGCGGCGGTCGTCGGAAATCGAACAAGCGTCGATTCGGAAATCACCGGATCGACGCTTGCTTTTGCGCTATTGATTCTTCTTGGCAAGAGTGAATTAAAGGATGGAGAAAGGTATTTTGATTCCGTTTCCTTCATGAGAACTCTTCCACGCCGGAGTGACGTTACCGTTAACTGGAAAATCGCTCTAAGGCCCTTCTCGAAACGCCCTGCTGAAAATAACAAAAATTTTGACGTTTTTTGAGCGGGCGAATTTTTTTAGAGAGCACAAAATCTGGGGGTGCGATTCTTGCTTTTTTCAAACCGAGAAAAACGATTTGATTCGAGATGATTATTTTGATCGGACCGTTTTGCGTTTTTCGGGGAGCGGGGCGGGGCGATGAGAGAAAAACGAACTTCAGAAATCGCTTTTTGCCAGGTTTTAGATGGGTTGCCGCGAGTGAACCCGTTTGAGTGAAATCAATCAAACGCCGGACTCCAACGTCCGATAATGTTTCTTATGTTCGGTCGGAGACCCATTTTTTGCCTAGTTTTACAAGGTTTTGGATTTGCGAGGACTGCTTCGTAAATCCACCCCGTCGGAAGTTAGAGGCAAGATTTCCCGCACGAATCTTCTGCGGCGCGAGGTTCATGAGGACGATCGGTTGCGTCATGGCTGGGCCCCGTTTGATTCGTTCGAAGCGGCTTGGTTTTTCTTTTGGGATTCCAAAAACCGTTCGGTCGCGAGATCGAGAAACGGTTCGAGAAGACGGTTGATTTTGTCGTTTTCCTTCTCCGTTTCCGTTGGTTTAGGCGGGGGTGTTTCAGAAGGGGCCTGCGAGGGATTTTTCCCGGACGGGTCCTCCCCTTCCAGCTTTTGATCGAAGTCGTCGAGATAGGTGCTTAATTTATTAGTTATTTCGTCGGGTAGTATTGGCTTCGCTTTTTGGATCGTCGAACAGAGTACGCGTCCGGCGCGGCTTTGGAGAACCATTTCGCGTCCCGAAACGGTCAGTGTGACAAGAAAAAAAGTCAGCAGCAAAGCCCAAAGAATCCCTTTGGCAAGGCCGAACATTGCGCCGATTTGACGGTCGAATTCCTTAAGGCGGACCCGATTGATGATTCCCGAGATAAGTCGAAAAGCGATCCAGATTGTCAATGCGGTGACGAGGTACAGGACCAACATCGCCAGAAAGCGGTTCCAAGGTTCGTGTTCGCCAAACCAGTGGGCGATGGGGCGGCTGCCGTGGACTGCGATTCCGGCGCTGACAAAAATCGAGGCCAACGAGGCCACTTGCCAGGCCATTCCTTTCCAGAAGCCCAGGAGGGTCACGACCCCCAGAAGGATCAAAATCACGATGTCGTAAGGCTGCATGATTCGACCAAGCGTTTTTTGTGAGGGAGAAAGGGGACCGATGGTTAAGCGGAGGAAAAAGCGGGTGATTCCTCCGTGAAAGCGCCCAGTATAGCGTTAGAGGGCAGTTTGCCGAATAGCAATCTTGCGGTGGTTGAGGAGGGGGGGTGGATAAAGGGAATTGGTGAAGAAAATCGGTCTTGGAGCAATCGCTTCTTTTCGAGTATCCTTTGATCCCATCTCATTAGGCAATAGTTTCTGGAACCGGCGGCGTCTTACCTGTACCGCTGACGGGCTCTGGTAAAGTCCATTGGGAAACCAAAAGTCCCACTGAGAAAAAAGGAAACGGATTAAACTCCATGGCCGGATTCAAAGCACATATCACGACGAGTAGTTTGGTTGGAATCGGATACGCCGTCGGGGCCCACGTGGGTTTTGGATTTCCGATATCCAGTTGCGTCCTGGCCGGAGGCCTTTGTTCCGTGGCCGGGATGCTGCCCGATCTGGATAGTGATTCGGGACGGCCGTTGCGTGAAAGTATGGCTTTTGCGGCCGCCGTGGTGCCGATGATGCTGATGCGTCGGTTTGAAGGACTGGGCCTCAACGCCGAGCAGATTGTGCTGGCGGGGGCAGGGCTCTATTTGCTGATTCGGTTTGGTTTTTCCGCCTTGCTGCAAAAATTTACCGTCCATCGGGGGATGTTTCACAGTTTGCCGGCGGCGATCATTGCCGGTGAGATAATTTTCCTTCTTTCGCCCGAGACCGATCTACGGCTGAGAATTTTTAAAGCGTCGGCCGTGGTGCTGGGGTACGTTTCGCATTTGATTTTGGATGAGTTTGCCAGTATCGATGCCAGTCGCGGGATTCGGATCAAGAAATCGTTTGGGACGGCACTAAAGGTGTTCGGAAGCGGCTGGCTGGTCAACGGGTTTGTCTATGCGAACTTGCTTTTACTCGGTTTTTTGGTGGTCAACGAGCCGAGTTGGATGGAGCGATTTCGCGCGACACCTATCGCCCAGTCGAAGGAAGCGGTCGAAGGTTCCGCTACGGGATCTGGCGAAGCTCCGGCCGCCTTCTCTGCCGAGAAAGAAAACCGGACCGATTTGCCCGACGCGGTTGGCGCGTTGCGAGACCGGGTTGAGGGTCTCTTTCGATAAGGGGCACGCAGAAAACGCTTTCCCGACCTAGCGGCGATAAAAGCCCGATATGGCGACCAAAGTGGGGCAATAGTAGGTCGACTTATTTGCTCCGTCGAGGTCGCGACAGTGTCTCGGTGTCCAGCAGCAGGGTGACCGGGCCGTCGTTAACCAGTTCGACTTTCATCTCCGTTTGAAAACATCCCTGCTGGACTTCGATCCCTTTGCGGGATATCTCTTCGCAGAAATATTCGTAAAGCGAGTTGGCTTTTTCCGGAGGGGCGGCGTCGGTGAAGCCGGGTCGGCGTCCTTTTCGGCAGTCGCCAAACAGGGTGAATTGACTCACGACAAGTATTTGACCATCGACCTGGTCGATCGAGAGGTTCATTTTCCCTTCGTCGTCGTTGAAGATGCGCAAGCCCACGATCTTGTTGACCAGGAATTTGGCTTCGGTTTTGGTATCTTCATGGGCGACTCCGAGGAGGATGAGGTATCCTTGGGCGATTTTTCCATGAATTTTTCCGTCGACGGTTACTTGGGCGCGGCTGACGCGTTGGAGGATGGCTCGCATCGAACTGGATTTTCTCCTCCCCCCTGCCCTTAGCGCAGGTGGCCTTGGTGTAGGCGGGAAATCATTTTTCAACGGGCTAACAGACTTTTCCGACAAACCCTGGAGGACTCGGGCGGATTGAACTATACTGAAGCCTTCTTGACGGGCGGTTTTGGCCGAAATGAGAAACGACCGAAACGCTCCATTTTAACAGGACCTTTTTCGAAAAACCATCGTCCCTTTTCGTCTCTTCTTAGACGCATAAAAAGTTAAGGTGACCCATGAATGAAGATCAGTCGTCAACTTGGATCTATTTAGTTCGGCACGGAGCC
Organism: Thermoguttaceae bacterium; assembly: GCA_963674475.2. Taxonomy (GTDB): domain Bacteria; phylum Planctomycetota; class Planctomycetia; order Pirellulales; family Thermoguttaceae; genus CAXXFQ01. The sequence continues at coordinate 561,307 of CAXXFQ010000019.1, forward strand.
ACCGATAATAATTTGGCTAATCCACCGCGGCTTCAGGGGTGGCGGACCGATCCGGCGCTTTCGGACGAAGGACGGCGGCAGGCGCGGAAGACGGGGCTTTTCTTGGCCGATTCGGGCCTCGACGTGGTCTTCAGTAGCCCCCTCGAACGGGCTCGCCAGACGGCCGAAGCGATTGCCTGGCCCCATGGTTTGGAAGTCAACCTTTTCGAACCGCTCACCGAGGTCGATGTCGGCGACTGGGAGGGTCATTCTTGGGTCGAAGTCGAAGCGAAGTGGCCCGAGGAGTATCGGGCGTTTGTCGAGGACCCGGGCGTGAATCCTTACGCCGGAGGGGAATCGTTCCAGATGGTCCAGGACCGGGTCTTTCCGGCCATGACCCAATTGGCTGAGGAAAACGTCGGGCGTCGCCTTGCCGTGGTGGCCCACAATGTGGTGAACCGCTCGTTCCTCTCCTCGCTGCTTGGAAGTCCGCTGAAAAACTACCGCTTGGTGCCCCAGAGCAATTGCGGAGTGAACTTACTCCGATATAAGTCGGGCAAGTGGAAACTGATTACCACCAACGGGATGTTTCATCTCAAGTGATTTGCCAAGGGCGGTTAACAGCCTGCTGAAAAACAGGCTGCCAGGGAAAAGCGGTTAAGGTGTCCCCGATGTTTTTGAGGACACCTTTTGCTTTTTCTGGAGCGCGTCGATGTAGGTGTCGGTTTCGTCTTTGATTTCCAGATCGCCCGGTTGGTATTCGAAACAGGAAAAGTTGATCGGCGCGTCGAGCTTCACCTGGGTCAGTTGAATGGCGACCAACGTTTTCGTGTCGGTCGAGCTGATTTCGCTCGTAGGGGCAAGATTTCCGTTGCGTCGATATTCAATCCGGTACGGAAATAGATCTTGTTGTCCGAGCAGAACGACAACCGAATCGGGGAGATGATCGGGCAACGTCTGTTCGAGTTTTTCCGGACTCATCTTACGTACCGCGCCCGGCGACTTCCCGAGCAATTCGGCCAGCTTTTCGAGCCGCCATTTTCCTTTTACTATCCACACGGGGGTTCCGGAGAGCGTTCCTGGTCCGGCCATTTGGCAGAGGAAGGCCCCTTGGATTTCACGTAATAAGCGGGAGAGCCCCCCTGCCCCGAGCAGCCCGGTCGGGTTGGCCAGGTTTCGAGGATCGAACTGAGCCTTACGGGCGGACGCTTTTTCGCCGGGATTTTTGGCCGATTCCTCTGCCCTTCCCTCTTCAAGCACCTTGTCCGCTTGCACCAAGTCGATTCGCTCGAGTGATTCCAATTTTGCCAGATTCCGGTAGGTCCAAAGATAACGACTGTCGCAAACCTGGACAATTACCCCGGGTTTCGGGTCCATTGGAAAGGTTAGCTCAGTTCGGATGTACGGTATTGGGCCAACGCGGACCTCGCGGTAAATCCCCCGACCGGTCAGCTTTTGATTGAAGATGTCGATCCGACAGCCCAGTTCGGCGGCGATCGAGTGGCGATTTTCGAGCTGGCCGACCGCGTTTTCCAAAAGCCGGTTCGCGTCAAGTCTTTCCTGGGTGGATGCGGCAGATGGGCGGTCTGGAGGAGATGAAAGCCCTCGAGCCGGTGGTAATACCAATAGATTCGCTAAGGCCAGGAAGACTGTCAAGATAGGGGGAATTGACTTCATTGTAACGGTTTTGCCGGATTTGCCAAAGAATCGCATTATAAGAGGCCGACCATTAGAGCACGGGAATACCGTCGGAGTCTAAGGTCGATGAAGTTACGTCGGTAGAAAGAGAAGGCATCTTGCTCTTCTGCCGCCTATTTCAGAAGACCATTGTACGACGGAAGCGGGTAAGCGGTCTATGTCAATTGCTCGAAATGAGCCGTTCTTATCTCCTTCGGAGTGGGGCCGGCTTGGGGCAAATGAGGCAAGTCGCGACGGTACCCCATTGGAAAAAGTTTTTGGTTAACCCGATTAAGGGAAAAGAGAATGCAAATCGATTACGGAAGAAACGATTCCGTCCTATTGAAGTTGCGTTCGGAAGTAGGGGGGACACCTATGAAATACGGATTAATGTTCGTGTTGTCGGTAGCGGTTGTCGTCGCTGGTTGCGCCGGGCCGCTGAAGCAAAATCTTCCTCCGTCGCCGATGCTGATGCATCCGGGGCCGGGGGTCGACGGTCCTGGACCGGGGGTCATGCAGTATCAGCAGCCCGGTTGCGGTGCCGTCAGTCAAGTGTCACAGGTCGAGTTTTCCGGCCCTGAAGGGATGGCGATCCAATGGGACGTGGCTGCTCGAGGGCAGTTCGACTCGGATCCGCTGATTTGCCCGGGTCGTTACAACTTCGGCCAAGGGGCGATTTATCGTCTCAAGCTCTCGGGCATTCCGGGGCGAGAAGCCGTTCAGTTGTATCCGACGCTGGAAGTGGGGACCGCGATGCCGCGGACGGCCGCTTTCCTGTCGCACAACGCGGTTCCGGTTCAGTTCACCGAGGAAGACTTCGATCAGGTCATCGGAGGCAACTTCGTGACGAAGGTGATTTACCTTCCCGATCCGGACTTCCAAGAGTTGGCGCTTGCCGGGGTTGAAACCTTGGTCAGTACCCGACTTGATCCGGGCGTCGACCCGATTGTCGAAGCGGACCGCCGCGGTTCGATCATGGCGATCGTTCGTCTGGGGAACAAAGACCTCGAAACGGCCTGCCAGCCGATGGTCCAAGGTGGTGTGGTTCCCGCTGTGGGAGCGCTTCCGATGGCCGCGGGAGCTGGTGCCGGAACGATTCCGTCGAGCTATGTCTCGGGAGTCACGGGGCCCCAGTATGGCATGGCCAGTTGTGGGACGCCGATCGGGCTGCCCGGACCGCCGCATGTGCCGCTTGGAGTGCCCGCCGGTTTGCGAAAGCACGTGATCAAGAATCATACGCCCACTTGCATGCCGTGTCCGACTCGTGTGACTCGTCTCGACGTGGCTCAGCTTCCCGGAATTGGTTATCCGCGACCGGCCAATCACGCGATGATTTTGGAAGTGGCCAAGACACCGTTGGACTGCTTCGAGCAGCCGATGAACAAGGCGGTTCAGTGTCTCGGCCCGCAAGGGTGTGCCGTACCGGCCTGCCCGACCGATTGCAACACGGGTGGTTGCTCGACGATCGAGTGCCCGTAATCGCCGTGAGGCGTTTTTGGAAAAAGAAAAAGCCCGATCTTCACGAGGGAACGTTGGGATCGGGCTTCAAGGAAACGACGGAAAAGATGTCCCTTTTACGTTTATTGATATCCGCAAAATAGTGGCCCATGTGATTCCGGGAAACCTCCGGAAAAGCCGGGCTCCCGTGGTGAGCCCTCGGGGTCACTACTAATGCGAAACTCAGTAAGGATTTGATTCGTGACAATGGTCAAGAAGCTCCGCTACCCGACAACACCCGATTTTCCATGTTGGGTACGAGTCGTTGGCGCAATGGTGCTTGTGATCTTCGCGACGGTCGGGCGAGCTGCCGAAGCCCCGATTCCGTCTACGAGAGTTCACTATCTGCACCAGGGCGCAATGCCACCGGGAGCGATTGGAAGTCTTCGACTCCAGCGGGGCGGACCATTGCACGGATATTTCCAGCCGGTCGAGATCAAGGCTCCCGAAGGAGCCTCGGTCTCCCTGGCAGCCGAAGGGACTTTTATTAAGGGAGAATCGACTCCCCGGACTGTCGGACTTCTAGTCGGGCAAGTCTATCGGCTTCGCGTGACGCAGATTCCTTTGGAGTCGGGCGTTGAAGTCTATCCGACGATCGAGCTGGTCGACCGACTTTTCGCTCCGAAGGGGCAAGAGCGTCGTTTTGCCATCCCGATCGATTTGACCGTCGAAGAGCTTCGTCTGGCGGCTGCCGGGAAGTTTGTGACGCGAGTCATTTACGTCGAAGATCCGAGTACCGCGCTGCCGACTGCGCAAGAGGGCGACGGCGTTCAATGGTTCGACGTTCAACCGGGAGGCGATCCGTTGGCAACGGCCGACAGTTTGGGGCGACCCGTGGCGATCCTCCGTCTTGGCGGACGACTGCCGATTGGCGATCCGGCTGAAGAAGCCGGTTTTTGTTTCAACTACCCGCCTTTCCTTCAGTATCCTTGTAACGCCGAGCAGTTGGCCGCTCGTCCGAAGCGTCTGGCCCGCCGCCCAAGAAAAAATAATCCCGCTGGGTTTTGCGATGATCGCTTTCTCCTGCGATAGTAATAAAGGTTGCGTCATGACCGACCGTCTCTCGAATTCTTGTCAGCCCATGCCGAAGCAATCTTTCCGTCTGGCCCGATGGATACCGTTGGCGATCGGTTGTCTGATTCTCTGTTCGTGCAGCCATCTCAGACAGACGGCGATGGTTACCGAGACGTCTTCTGCGGTCGTTCAGCCTGCCGTGGCGCAAGAGGCGCTAAGCCCCTGCCCTGGCGGAACGCCGACGACTTGTCAGGTTGCTTATGTCGGTGGAGCGAGTGCCGAACCGGCCCCCCTGCCCTACACGGTAACCGGGCCTTATTGTCCTCCGGGAATCGCGAAGCCGTGGCCGGCCGAGGAATATTTGTGTGACGGTGGCGATCGTAACACCGGGGTCGAGGTCTCGCCCGAATGGCAGGTTCTCGGTTTGCAGACGGAAGACACCGTCGCTCATTTCGATACGGTCGGGGGGCAAACACTCGTCCAGCCGTCTAATCGAGTTTGCATTTACGCCCCTCGTTTCGGCGCGGTCCGAAAGGTGGTCGGCCTGGCGATGGAAGAGCAGCACACGGCCCTTGGTGGCGTGAAAAAACAAGAGCGGCTTGCCGGACATCGCGAGGTTCAAGAGGCGTTCGGCGCGAAGCAGAATCTTCAACCCGGTCGGAATATCGCCTCGTTGCCGCCGGTCGTCTATCGCGGAAAACAAGAGGACGGGGCCGTTTCAACGATGCAGCAACCGTATGAACAGGTCCAGGATCAGTTCCTGCCGTATGAAAACTTGAAAATCATCCGTGCCGGTTGCTTCGAGCAGAAGGAAAACGCCAAGTTGGCCCAAGGCGCGGCCGCCGCGATCGCCTGGTCGCAGATCGAAGAGATTCAAATCATCCTCGACGGCCAATCCGCCTCGGAGGAGGTCTCGACGACCGTTCCGACGGCCGTCTACACGGTCAAAGAAGGCCCGGCCTGTCCGAAATTGCAGTTGGTCAAGGTAGCTTCGACTCCGTTTGCCAAACCGGGCGAAATCGTCGATTTTACGCTTCGTTTCGACAATGTCGGAAATCAGCCGATCGGCAATGTTGTCTTGCTCGACAATCTGACCGGACGCCTGGAGTATCTTCCCGAGAGCAGCCAGTGTAGTTTGTCCGCGACGTTTTCGACCGAGCCGAACGAAGCCGGGTCGGAGGTCCTTCGTTGGGAGTTGGACGAACCGGTTGAAGTGGGTGAAGGGGGCGTCATTCGCTTCCACTGCAAGGTTCGCTAGCCATTCGGTCGCCAGACTTTGATGTTGACCTTTTAGTGAAGTATTTTTCGGTTAAAAAGCTACGCAGTTTTCCCAGCCTTTCTCCTTTAGTGCCTAGCTTTCGGGGGATTTGAGTCGATTTGCTTCGGGGAAAACAGGAAGTTGATCTTCCGCTCGACTCGAAGCCTCGCTACAATCTCCCCCCACTGGATGTTTATTGGGCTTTGAATCGACAAAGTAGGTAGCCGACCAAATGGGAGGCGGCCCGTGTGGCAAATTGTCAGATGGGCCATTACTTGACGAAATTAAATACCAATTATTCTCGATTCTGGATTTTCGTCCTGAATCGCCTTTGGCATGGGAGCAATCGGCCGTCGGGCCGTTCAAAAAGGAGTTCGTCATTATGGGCAAAGAGACCAAAATTGGATTGTCCATTATCGGATGTCTCGTTCTTATTCTCACGGGGGTTTTGGCCTATCGATTCGTGGGAAAGGGAAGCGGTCCCGAGAAGATCGCCAATTCCGAAAATCCCGAAGCGGCGGCCAATGCGGATATAGCCAAGAAGGGCCCTGCCGATTCGTCAAAAGCGGCCGCTTTGGCAAAGAAAAACGGCGCAAAACCGTTTGTTTCCAAGCCCCCTACTGTGGTTCCGGAGACGAATCGATCTCGTTCCAACCTGGGGCAGAATCTTTGGGCCAGCTTGGCTGACAATAAGAAAAACGACGCAACTGTTCCGTCCCCTCATTCCAACCCCAATCGCTCGGCGCCTGGGAATGGGGCAAATTTGAAGACCGACGGTTCGCAAAGATCGGTCACGGTGACGGCGTCCCCCTTGGCTCCTTGGAAGTCGTCTCCTTCGACGTTGGACGTCAAGGCGTCGGATCCTTTTCTCGCCAGGAGTAGTCGAGGAGATTATCCTTCCGGCACCGAGTCAAAGACCAACCTCCCCGCTCCGCCCAACTTCCAACGTGGTGGGACGCAGCTGAGCCCGTATCAACCTTACGGATCGGCATCGCCGAGGGTGAATTCGGTAGCGACCGAAAAGCGTCCGGGCGGCAACACCGTTTTGCCCGGGATGAAAACAACCCCGGATAACGCTCACCCGAGTTCGAATCGTGCGGCCACTTATCCGGGAGGATCGCTCCGACAGCCGGCCGGATCACCTAACCATCTAAGCGGCGCACCGCAAGGGACTCGCCAATCGACCGGAATTTACAATACCTACCGACCCAGTCAATCGACGGGCGGGTCTTCTTATACCAATTCTCCTTCGAACTATTCTGCCCCTCCGCAATCGGCTTCTTCGAATTCCTATCGTGCTTCCGCTTCGCCCGATCAGGGTTCTTCATGGAGAAACACCGGAGTCAACGGGAATCCGTTGAGCGGCCAGATCGGTTCCTCGGGCAACAGTGCCATGGCAGGCAGTCGTTCCTCGTTCGATCCGTCGGCCCGGCGTGGCGATGGAACCTATGTCGTTCAGCCGGGGGACAGCTTTTGGACGATTTCCGAACGGCTCTACGGCACGGGGGCCTATTTCCGCGCCTTGGCCGAACACAATCAGGCCCGTTGTCTCGATCCGAGCCGACTCAAGGTGGGGGAAACGCTTTCGGCACCGGGGATCGCCGAATTGGAGCGGGATTACTCGGCCCTCTGTCCCAGTTCGAAGCGGCGTGATATGGCTCGCCGTCGGGCCACGACGATGGAGGCCTCGCCCCGTTATGCCGGTGGAGGCGGCGGGCAGATCTATACCGTCCAGGCCGGCGACACGCTGTTTGACATCGCCCAATACGAGCTTGGCGAAGGTCGACGTTGGCTGGAGATCTACGACCTCAATCGCAATCTGCTCCGAGAGGATTACGACTATCTGGTGCCCGGGATGAAATTGCAACTTCCCGCGACCGGCGCCAAAGGGATGACGCAAATCCCCACGCAGCAACACTCATACCGATAGAAACGACCCGCAGCCAGTTTTTTTGCAGGCCGCTAACCGTTGTGCGAAAACCGGACCAGACGGTCGAAAATCCCACGCTGGTCAAGCGAGGCGTAGGTCGTCGCGAAGGTTTCGTATAGTTCCTCGTAGAGACGATGACGCTCCGGGTCCGGTTCGATTTGACCGGTGACGTGAACGGCCGCGTCGGTCGCCTCGTGGATCGAGCCGTACACCCCTGCCCCGACACCGCCCAAAAGGGCCGCGCCCAAACAGGTCGACTCCTCACACTGGGTCCGCGCGACCGGGATCCCGTAGATGTCGGCCTGAATCTGGTTCCAAAGGGGACTTTTCGTCGCCCCGCCGCCGATCCGTAGCGAATCGACTTTCTGTCCCGCGTCGAGCCAGGTCTGGATCAGGTCGCGGATTTCCAGCGTCACCCCTTCCATCACGGCCCGGGCCAGATCGGCCCGACGATGGGCAAACGACAGACCGACGAACGCGCCGCGGGCGTTGCTGTTCCAGTGGGGCGAGGCGGCCGTGGCCAGGTAGGGCAAGAAGAGCAAGCCCTGACAGCCCGGCGCGGCCGAGGCGGCCAGATCATTCAGCGCCGCGAAGCCGTTCGGGTTTCCTTCCGCTTCAAAACCGTTGCCCGCGCCCACCTCGTCACGGAACCATCGGTAGGCGCTTGCCGCCGCGTTGGTCAGCCCTTCGATTTCCCATAGTCCGGGGACCGCGTGGTTGGTGCTCATCATCCCGCCGAAGCCGGGGACCGGTTGATCGGTTGCCAGGATCGCCATGCCGCATGTCCCTAACGTAACGGTCCCGATTCCCGACTCGACCGCCCCCATTCCGATAGCACTGCAGTTCTGGTCCCCTGCCCCGACACAGACCGGCGTGCCGACGGCGAATCCGGTATGCTCGGCCACCTCGGGGGTGATTTCGCCCACCTGGGTTCCCGCGGCGATCGGCGGCCCGAACTGCTCGGGGCTCACGTCGAACTGCTCCAGAAGCGTTTCGCTCCACCGCACCCGCGCGACGTCCCACACGCCGTAGAAGACGGTCGAGCTGAGATCGGTATAAAAATCGTCCGCGCCGAACGCCTTCAAGACGACGCCCGACATCTGGGCGAACCGGGCCGTTTTGGCGTAAAGCTCCGGTTCGTGACGACGCATCCAGAGCATCTTGCTGATGACCCAGGTCGTGCCCAACGGCAACCCACTAATCCGGTAGTATTCCTCGGCGTCGATTTTTTGACGAAGCTCTTCGATCTCCGCGCCACAGCGGGCGTCTTGCCACGAGATCGAACGTCGGACCGGATGCCCTCTGTCATCGACCGGACAGGTGACCGACCGTTGGGTCGAGATACCGATCGAGGCGATTTCTTTCGGATCGATCTGAGCCTCGGCGATTGCCAGACGGGCGACCTCCATTGCCCGGTCGAGGATTTCTCCCTGGTCCTGCTCGACCCACCCCGGGTGCGGATACGACGCGCCGTATTCCCGGTAGGCCCCGGCCACGACGTTTCCGCCAAAGTCGAACAGCATGCAACGGGCACCCATCGTGCCGATATCCAGTCCTGCCAGGTAACGGGCCATCGGGGGACCTCTTTTTGAGTGGGAGAAAAAAGTGTCGACGGTCTTGCTAGAAGTTGCCCATGAAAATTATCCGCCGAGTAGCCCGGCCTTTTTGACGGCGGCCAACCCTTCGACGATCTCGACCCCGGCACGCGTGCCGATCCGCTCGGCCCCGGCCATGAGGAACATGATCGCGTTTTGCGGTCGGGGGAATTTCACGCCGGCGACCTTCAACTTGGCATTGGATCCTTTGATTGCGTCGCGCATCACCAACAGTTGTTCGAGCGAGGGGCCATCGAACTGACCGGTCGACGTCTTGACGTACTGGACTCCCGCTTCGACCGCCATTTGGCACGCTTCGGTAATCTGCTGGTCTGACAGGAAGCAGACGTCGAGAATGAGTTTGGTGACCGCGTCCCCGGCCGCCTCGACAAACGTTCGCAGCTCTTCGCGGATTACGTCGTGACGACCGTCCTTCATCGCGCCCATGTTCATGACCAGATCGACCGCCGTGCAGCCGCGCCGAACGGCGTCCTCGACCTCGAACGCCTTGACCGACGCCGGCGCCGAGCCAAACGGGAAGGCAATTCCCGTGCCGATTTCGATCTCGGGGAACTCGGCCAGCTCTTCCTTGACGATCGGGGCCCAGTAGGCGCTGCTGGTGTAGAAGGCGGCAAACCGGTATTGACGAGCCACCGCGCACCCTTCGCGAATCGTCGCTTCCTGCGTGTCTTTGGGCAGGATCGAAAAGTCGATCGTGCGGGCCAGGGTTTTTTCATCGAGATTTTTGATATCGATCATTGAGGAAAAGGCCTTCGTATTGGATTTTTGGTTTTTTGATTTTTTGGTTGTTGGCAAAAGGGGGCAAAGGAATCGCCGATGTATCACGCCAGCGGCGTTGCTTCGAACTCCCCGACCGTCAAGCCGCATTCGCCGAGGTAACGGACTTTCGCGCTTGCTTTCTTATGGTCGGCGTGGTAGTCCGATCCGCCACTGATGAACGTGACTTGGTCGCCGTAGCGCGAACGAACCTCCGCTTCAATCGCCTCGGGAGTCATGGAGCCTTTGTAGGAGGTTTTATCGTATGTGTATCGGGCTTCGATCCCGTCGAGCCCTGCGTCGATCAGGCGCTCGATATAAGCGTGCCGCGTCGAGGGGCGGCCTTCGACGTCGATCATCTCGTCGATCAGGTACGGATGGGCCAAAACGGCGATGCCGCCACAGGTGTGGATCAGCCGAATCGCGTCGACCGGATCGATCTTTCGACGCGGAAGGTTCAGCGTCGGATTGTCACGGACCATCAATTTCGCCTCGCTCCAACCGGGCGCGTGACCACGGGCCGCCATCGCTTCGAAAACCTGTTTCCGTTGCACTTCGTCCGGACACCGTGTTCGCGGGTTTCCCTCGGGATCGGTGTAGTTCAAAATGTCCCGTTCCCAGTCGACCGGCATCCCCAACTCGGTCAGCTTCTCGCATAGGGCCCGGTACGCGTTCGACTTGCTCTCCTTGGCCGCTTGGATTTCGGCCGCCAGTTCTGCATGGTCCCAGTCCATTCGGTAGCCGCAGATGTGGACGTCGTCGACCAGTGTATCGCAGGAGAACTCGTACCCCGGCAGGAGTTTGATCCCTTGTTCGGCCGCATATTGGACAGCCGGTTTCCCGCCGATTTCTCGCAGCGGATCAATGTCGTGGTCGGTGATCGCGATCGCGTGCATCCCGAGCGACGCGGCCCGCTCGATAAGTTCTTCAGGCGTGTCGTTGCCGTCGGAGCGGGTGGTGTGGCAATGCAGGTCGCAGGGAAATCGACCTTCGAGTTCATTGGAGGACACGGGGATTTTTTCCTTGTTCACAAAATCGTTTTCGGATTGGATTCGAAGCGAAGGATTGGTTGGCTACCGGTTCGTTTTTTACGCGCGTCCGGCGCTTCCCAATAGTTCCATGTACTCGCAGACCATCGTGACCAACTTCGAGCGGGTTTCGTCGAGCAACTTTAACGGATTGTATTCGGTCCGGTGCGATTCAATGTAACCGAACATCGCGTCGATCATTGTCTGTTTGATCTGGGTCGAGACGTTGAACTTCGACCCGCCGGCGGCGACCAGCTTTTGGACCGTTTCCGGCGGCAGGCCCGTCCCGCCGTGAACGACCAGCGGGTAGTCGACCGCCGCGGAGATTTCGGCCAGGGTATCGATGTTCAGACGCGGTTTGACCTTGTAGAAACCGTGGGCCGTTCCGATCGCCGGGGCGAGAAAATCGATCCCGCTTTGACGCTGGAACTCGATCGCCTCGTCGGCGGTCGTGTAAATCGCGTCGTCCTGATTGATGACGATATCGTCCTCGACTCCGGCCACCACGCCGATCTCCCCTTCGACCGAGACGCCGTTGCCATGGGCCAGTTCGACCACCTCGCGGGTCTGCCGGACGTTTTCGTCAAACGGCAGATGCGATCCGTCGAACATGACCGAATTGTAGCCCGAGGCAATCGCCTCGGCGATCACTTTGACGTCCTTGCCGTGGTCCAGATGCAACGCGACGGGAACCGAACTTTTTTCGGCGATCACCCGCGCGATGCCGACCAGTTTGACGATCCCGAAATGGTTGATCACGCCGGAGGAGGTTTGGAGCATCACCGGCGAGCCGCTCCGTTCGGCCGCTTCGACCACCGTTTCGGCCGTCGTGTAATCGACGAAGTTGAACGCCCCGACCGCATAGCCGTTTTCTCTCGCGTCCAGAAGCATCTGCTTGGGGTTGACCAGAGACATGGTTGTCCTTTCGTATATGTTTTGATATGTGCCGGCCGGTTTTTTGATGTTGACGAACTCGGCCGGCGAACCAGGGTATCTGTTGAGAGGCTGTCCGCAAAGGGTTTTCGACCATTTCGAACTTGGTTCGCTCTGTCGGGAAAAATCCAGGCGAGCCGTCCTCTTCGAAACAGTTCGAGATCCTGCGAGCGAAGGTGGTTTTTTCTTTTCGCTAGACTTCGAAGATTCGTTTCCGTTCGCGCCCGAGGCAATCGGCCGACCGCATCGCGTCGACGATTCGTGCCGAGCTGATCGGGAACGGGTGGTTGCGGGTCAACGAACCTTCGGCGGCACAAAAGTCCCCGATTTCTTTCAGACGTTCGTCCGAAATCCCTTCGAGGCCCAGGTCGTCGAACGTCACCGGAAGCCCCAGCACGATTTCGAAATCGACGATCTCTTGCCGGTGCCACGGGTCCATCTCGTCGTCGAGGCACAATTGGGTCACGATCCCGAAAGCGACCTTGTGACCGTGCATGAGGCCCTTTTCGTGGCACTCGTGGAAGTTCGATAGAAGGTTTCCGACGTCGTGGGCACAGGCCAGACCGACGCTCTCGAACCCGACGCCCGAAAGCAGGACGTTCGCCTCCACGACCTTTTCGACCGCGGGGGTGACCAGATGATTTTTGACGTCGCGACGCGCGTCGAGGCCGAAATCCATGATCGTCTTGAAGCTCAACTCGGCCCATGCCAGCGCGGCCATCGTGGCGTGGGCGCCGACGAAATTCTTGCCGCGAGATTTCTGGACCGCTTCGGCTTCGATCCAGGTGGCCAGCGCGTCGCCCATGCCGGCGACGAACGTGTGGACCGGCGCTTGGACGATCACTTCGGTGTCGACCAGGACCATGTCGGGGTTGAAGGGCCACATGTCGAACCCTTCGTAGTTCCCTTGCTCGTCGTACCAGACCGAGCAGGCGCTGGTCGGCGAATCGGTCGAGGCGATCGTCGGGCAGGAGACCATTCCCGCGCCCGCGTCGCTGGCGGCCCCTTTGGCCACGTCGAGCGCTTTCCCGCCGCCGAACGCGACGATCATGGACGCCTGGTTTTCTGAGAGAAGTTGGGCCGCTTCGGCACGCGATTTTTGGGTCGATTCGCCCGGGAAGTCGTACTCGAAGACCTCGATTCCCGCTTCGGCGAAACTCGCAAGCACCCGATCGCCGACGATCTGTCGAACGGTCGAATCCCAAAGCACGACGGCCTTGGTTCCAAGAGATCGGACGGTCGCTCCCACGTCATGGAGGAGCCCCGGACCTTGAACGTAACGGCGCGGAGATACAATCGCTTTTTTCATGACTTCAGTCCTCCCTTTTTCTCTTTATCTCTTTAGGGGGAAAGTCTTTACCGGTTTTCGAATCGACCGGCAAGATTTTTGGTTGGATGAGACCAAACAGGATCAAGGCGCCCCCCGGGTTGATTTCATCTACGGGACACCCAAGACGTTTATCCTACCGGAGCGCTTCGCCGGTTGTCAAGCCAAGGAGAGGGAGGGAGTATTTTTTTCCCATTGGGCCGAGTGCCCTATTCGGGATTCGCTTCTCGAAGCATCGTTTTGACGGCTCAGGGGGCCAACGCCGAGTGGATCGCTTTGAGTTGTCGCATGTGGGCTTCGGAAATCGCGCCGATCGGTCCCTTCTCGGGATCCCAGTTGGGGCCCACGTCGAGCGTCACCGCGCCCCCTCGGTCCGTGGCGGTGCGGATCCATTTGGCCCACGATTCGTCTGGATGACGGGGTTCCCGTTTTCCCCAGCTGGACCCGAGGTAGGTCAGGGCATGCCACTGAGACCCGTCGACCCAGCGCGAGGTCGGCAGGACGGTAAACGGTTTGGTCAACTCTCCGGCCGTATAATCTTCGGCCTGGGTGTATCGGATCAGCTTGACGCCCGGGTTGAACGTGACGATCGCCTGCGGGTTGCCGCGTCGGACGGCGTCCTTGTAAGTCTGGGCGATCGCTTCGTTGAAATGGATACGCTCGTAGCCACCGTCGAACCACCAACCGGACACCTGGTCGCCGTAACGGTCTGACCAGTAATGGATGACTGCGGCCCATTTCCGGGCGAATTCCAGATCGATCGGTTGGTCTTTCGGGCTGGCGGGCAATCCGAACGCCTTTTGGGCACGCGGATCGCGGTTGGGCGTCTGGCAAGGCAGATAGAGCATCAGGCGTATCCCTTTTTGGGCCAGGGCCCGAGAAAGCTCCAGGGGCAAATCCCGTTTCGAACACCGCTGGCCCGGTGCGTAGCCGGTCTGTTGGTCGTAAACGGCGTTCGGCGCGTTGAAATAGCCCGAGTTTTGGCCCAAGGTAAGCACGAAGTACCCTGCTCCGACCACTTCAAGCTGATCGGCCAGTTTCTCGACATCGAACCGCTCGACCAGAGCCAGCGTTTCCTCGTTGTCGGGCAGTAAATGCATGAAGACCCCGTATCGGGCGTTTTTCATCCAATCGGTCCGATGAGCATCGGTCGCCTGTTTTGCAGAGCCAGTCGGGGTCTCGTCCGCCGAAATCGGTGCGGTCAAAAGAAGCGAGCAAAGCAACCCCGTAAGCACGGCGGGAAAGCGGGAGGTCGTCATGGGAAATTTTTCCAGCGTTGAAAGGAGGGATTTTTCGGGGGGCACGACAGGGGCAAGAGCGTGTTCTTACACGCTCCACCTATTGTACCGTAGGGGAATTCCCTTTTGCAATAGGCATGAAATGCGATATCAAGGCCATCGGGGAGGCATTCCGGTCAAGATTTTTTCGCCCCCCCTGCCCTGCCCTCTTGGTTTTTCCTGGCGGTTTTTTAAGCGTTTCCAGCTTTGATGTAAAGGGTTTCTTGCGGCCGATTGTTTACTCGACGTTCATCAAGTACTCGATCAGGTCGGCCATCTCGTTGGCGTTGATCTGCTTCTCCAGTCCCTCGGGCATGATCGACATGCCGGAGTTTTCCATCTCGTCGATGTTGGCGCGAAGCACCGTGTCGCTTTCCCCTTCGGCCCGGGTCAACGTGACACTGGTGGCCGTTTCGCTACCGATCATCCCGGTGATCGAGAGACCGTCGTCGGTGATGATGACGTAGTTGAGATACTGCGGCTGGACGTCCCGGTTCGGGTCGAGCGTGGAGAGTAAAATGGTGTCGGGACCCCGGTCCTTGATCGAACCCAACGGCAGCCCGAGATCGAAACCGGTGTTTTCCAATCGGTGGCAAATGATGCATTCGCGCCGGAAGACTTTTCGTCCGCGATCGATATCCCCTTTCATCTCCAAAGCGGGCTTGTACTGCTGGACCACGTCGTCGCGTCGGGCCAGCTTGGCCGAACCCAACAGCTCCTTGGCCCGCGCGGCGATCTCCGAGTTGGGATGTTTGACGAGAAACTCGATGCGTGCCGGGTCGAGCTGGGAGGGTTTGATCTGTTCCTCTTCCAAGGCGTCCAGCAACGCGTTGAGTCGGTTCGGTCGGGCGAAGATCGCCTCGGCCGCTTGCTTCCGCACTTCTGGAGAAAAGCCGCCCCACGCGTCGATCAGGATTTCGGCCACCCCCTCGTCGCGGAAACGGTTCAACGTCTGGATCGCCGCGACCTGAACGCTTTTGGGCTGTCGTGAAGCGACCATTTCGGCCAGCGTGTCGCCCACATCATCGAACGACGCAAGGCCCAGGGATCCGATCGCCCCTGCGCGGACTTTCGCTTTGGCGTCCTCGTTTTCAGCCGTCTCGATCGCCTTTTCGAGGAGGGCTTCCAGTGCCTCGTTGACCTTTTCGCTCTCGGCCAGAAGATCGCCGTTCCCGCCGCCTGCGCCCGCTTGGCCACGGCAGAGGTAGTCGACCACCGTTTGGACCAAGGAGCTTTCCGATTCAGGCAAGGCGTCGATCTGTTCGATCAGGTTGGCCAGTTGCTTTCGGTCGTTTTCCAGCCCGACTTGACGCGCCAGGCCTTGCAAAACCTTCACTCCGATCGGTGTTTTGCGCCAGTCGGGGTTTTTCGACAGGATTGCGAACAGCCGGTCTGCCCGAGCGGTGCAGGAGGTCATCATCGCCACGCGAATCCACCGGTCTTCGCCCGCCTTTTCGGTAATTTTGGCCAAGGCCACGGTCGCCTCGGGGCGGTTGATTTCGCCCAAAGTGAAGGCCAGTTGGTACAAAAGTCGGATATCGTCCTCGTCGGCCATGCCGCAGATCTTGTTGCAGAGGGTCGACAAATCGTTCGAATCTTTTCCTTTCAAAAACTTTTCGGAAAGTCGGATGGCGTGTTCGCGGACCCGCGGGCTTTCGTCGCCGAGCCCGGCCAGAACGGTTGCTTCGTCCAAAGCGCCGAGGCCGTCGAGCGTGTACCTCGCTTGCATCCGACCGACCGGGTTTTTCGACTCGGCGGCCAACTTCTTCAGGGCCGCGATGGCCGATTGGTCTTGACGCTCGAAGAGCAAGCGGGCGGCCGTCTTGCGGTGCCAGAAGTTGGGGTGTTCGATCAGGGCGACCAATTGATCGGTTGTGGAATCACCCAGCCGGGGCGTTTTGCGCGGCGTGGGGTTGCTCTCGTGGAATATCCGATAGATGCGGCCGCGATCGTTCCCGCAGCTTAAGTCGAGGTGTTTTTTGGCCGACGGCGGAACGGCCGAGGCGATCTCGAAAATCTCGCGATACATGTCGGCGAAATAAAGGTTGCCGTCCGGGCCGTTGGCGATTTGACACGGTCGGAACCAGATTTCTTCCGAGGTGAGGAATTCGGTTTTTTCGTCGGCACGAAAACCGCGGAACTGGACCCCTTCCTGCCGCATCTCCATCCGGTGGATCAGGTTCCCGGCTCCCTCGCAGGTAAACATGTTGCCGCGATACTTCTCTGGCCAAGCGTCCCCTTGGTAGTTCATCACCCCACAGGCGGCCGTGAAATAGCCGTTCGGCGCGCCGCCCCCTTCGACCGGACCGTTGAAATTTCCCTTGATCCGCATTTCCATACGAACGATACGCCACGGTTCGGGAGGACTGATCGGGTAGACGGTCAGCCCGCCGTTCCAGGCTTTTATCAAGGCGCCCGGCGCGGCGTAAAACGGGTTGCGGGCCGCGTAACGATTTTCGTACATCACCATCTTACACGGGGCCGAGTTGCTCGATTCGAACTTGCGTCCCCACTGGTCGAACGTCGTGCCGTATTGCGAGCCGCCCGTTTCCAGACGCATTTCGCCGGTGACCGGGTCGAGGCTGAGGTCGCGACCGCGGGATTGGACCGGGTCGACCGTCTTGCCCGTGTGGCGTTGCCATTTCAGCGGCGTGATCATCCCGCCGGCGGTGCTCGTCATGACGTGGATTCGATTGTCCAGCCCGAAACGGATGCTGCCGGGCACGGCGTTGGGGTTGGTGGTTTCGTAACCGGTGAGGACCTTTTCGCGAAGGTCGGCCCGGTTGTCGCCGTCGGTGTCTTTGAAGTACCAAAGGTCGGGCGCCGACGCGACGTAGATCCCGCCATCGTACGCCATCACGCCGGTCGGCCAGACCAGCCCATCGGCGTACACGGTGCTTTTATCGTAGATGCCGTCGTTGTCGGTGTCTTCCAGGAGCGAGACCCGGCCGTTTGGTGAACCGAATTCGACCGAGTTGTTTTCGGAGTACGGGATCATTTCGACGACGAACATGCGCCCGTTTTCGTCGAATGCCAAATCGACCGAGTCGGCGATCAGCGGTTCGGTGGCGACCTGTTGCAACTGGAAGCCGGGGATCATCCGGAATTTCTTGAGCGACTCGGCCGGTTCTATCGGCGCGATCCGAGGCAGGCGATCTTTATAGTCGACGTTCGGGTCGACGATTTCTCGATAACCGCCTTGCATGATGATTTGTGGTTCGGCCGCTTTCTTCTCTTCCGCCACCACTGACGAGATTGCGATGAACCAGGCGATGAAAAGTGATATCGAAAAAAGAAAATTTTTGCGGCAGGACATGATGCTCCACTTCGAAAGTTTTTTAGGGCGGGGATTGAGGAAGGAGGCTCGAAAGGGCCTTTTTTATCGGGCCGCTAAAAGGTTCTTTATCTGTCAGTGAGGAGGAAATGCTAATTCGCGTTTTGAAGCCGCTCGTGAGGGTTTTTTGACAACCTTTTTTTATTATAATCATGCAAAAGATGGGTGAAAGGTGAAAAGGGCGAAAAGGATTTGGCTTTTTCCATCAGCAAAGCTGGTTTTATCCATCATCGTTAGGCTGAAAGCCGGGATCGAAGTATTCATTTAATCGAGGGAAGTATATCCTTCGATGGAGGAGAGGTCAAAAGAACCCATCGTTTTCTAAAAGTTCCTTTGAGGACGAATGGCAAATGAAAGCTACTTCACTTTCAGTGTAGCCTGAAGTGAAAATCGCCAGCAGACCGAAACGGCTTTTTATCGAGGAGAAACGCGGTTCGTATTTGATGGTAACGCCTTACCGCATTATGCAGGGGCGATCAGACGCACCGGGATGAGCTGATTTTCGTGATCGAGTATTTCCGGACAGGCCAACGTCTGAATCATTTTTACCAGACGTCGTGTCGGAGAGAACTTATCGTCGGTCGGTTGAAGAGAGGCGTAAGGCTGGTTCGCCTTGCCGAAATAGTCGGCCACTACTAAAGAGATATCTCGACCTGCTTTGAGCCCCTTTTCACCAAGGACCGTGACGGCGACGTCTCCCATCATTTTTGGACGCGTGATGATTCCCGGCAAAGGGTTCTCGTCTTCAAGCATTTGGCCCACCACATAAGTCACTTCCTCCTGATCGTACGGAAGGCAGTAAACGATTACCTCATCCGCTCTTAGTCCCGCCTCGGCGGCGATTGTGCGGATTCCCTCGAGCATCAGGTGGTCCCCGGGCAAAAGGGTTTGTCGCATGAGGACGACCAAGCGTTTGTGTCCCTGCTCAAGCAAATACTTGGCTGCCAACCGGCCCATCTCGAATTGGTCGCGATCGATAAACGCCATCTCGCCAACCGACGGATACGGGTGTCCGAATACCAGTGCGGGAAGTCCGCTGGCTTTCATGATTCGTTGCATCGCAAGTGATGACCGCATGAGGATGAAGCCTTCGACGCAAGGAGCTTTGAGTGCGGTGTTGACCGTCGATTGTAAATACGCCTGCTCCGTTTCCTTGGGCACCGTGTGGAATTGAATCCGGACGTTCGGTAATTCCGCTTGCAGGGCCAGGATCGAATCGGGGGTAAGCCATCCTTCGAGACGAGGCTGTTCGTCGCCGGTGAGAATGTGGATTTGATTCAAAGCGGTTTCGTTTTTCGTCGAAGGTTCGGCGATGAACGTTCCGGCCCGTTGTCGTCGTTGGATCAGGTTCCGCTTTGCCAAAAGCTGAAGCGCCCGGTTGGCTGCCGCCGTATCGACGTGCAACATCTTGGCCGCTTCGGCGGTGCTTAAATATCGGTCGCCCGGTTCGAGTTTTCGTTGACGAATGTCGTCCACCAATCGCTCGGCCAGGGTAAGGATTTTTTTAACTTGTTTTCGTTCAGACATTTTTTAGGAAGCTGCTCAGGGTCGGGGGAAGCTTTGCTTTCAAAACGAGATGGTTTTTTATGTTTCGGAAATTACCTTATACAATATAGCCTTTCACGGTCGCTCGGGAGCAAGTAACCGTGAAAGGTTGTTGGCGAAAATTACGTTGCAACAGTTCAGGATAGGGTGTTTTTCTGCTTACTCACTCCAGAAGGAGTAGAGTTTGGCCCCTTGGACGTAAAATTTTAGTCGGACCGTTTTCCCGGCCAGCGTGTCGAGCGTCTTGTGGTTTTTCCAGGTCAAGATCTGGTCGAGGCTGTCGGTCATACGCATCGCCTGACAATCGTCTTTGGAGAAACCGTCAATGACTTTGCCCTGTTGGTCGAGCACTTCGGCGCGGACAGTACCCGGACGGGCCATCGCGTTGACGTGGAGTGTTTTCCCTTCGAGCTTCACCGGCACGGTCGTCACCGACCCTTCGTTCCATTGGGTCTCGATCGAAACGAACCCATCCGGACGCAAGAAGGCCAAGCCGACCGATCCGATATGGCCGAACGGTTTTTCGGCCCAGTGGAGCGTCGACCGACCTTGGTAGAAGATATACAGCTTGTCGCCGACACGGATCGGGCCGTTGTGTGACGGGGTGACCCACGCTTGGTCCCACGACCCCGGAGGGCCCCACGGCAAGAAGGTCTGGCGATCACACGCCCGACGCCAATCGACGCCGTCGCGACTATAGACCAGTTGGGTGTCGAGTTTGCGAAGCGGGATATAAAACGGTTCCAGAAAACCGATATGAAGCCCCTCGTAATGAAACGGAATCAGACCGTAAATTTGGGTCTCTGGCGGGTCTGACTGATCGGCCAGTAGGATTTCTTTGGCCACGTTAAATTTCACGCCGTCTTCGCTTTCCCAAAGGGCGGCCGTTCGGGTATTCGATTTGGGCGTTCGCGTCACAATATAGAATTTCTCTCGTAGCGAATCGTATCCGGCGGCAAACCGGTCGCCCGATTCGACACGGATTCCCGGAACTCGCGTCCAGTGGATCCCGTCGGGCGAGGTGGCGCTTCGGATGCCCGGCTTCTTGTAATCGGGCGCATTTTTGTCGACCGTTCGGTCATGCCAGTTGTGCCAGAAGAGCAGGTATTTCGCCTCGGGGGTGGGGCGAGGGTTCGCCATGACCACCGGCGAGTCGACGTTACCTCCGAAGACAATATTGTTTTCCATTGAACCGCGAAATTGGAACAGGCCCAGATTCGGTTTTTCCCAGTGGATTCCGTCGCGGCTGGTCGCATAACAGATTAATGTCGAATCTTCCCCCTTGGGCGGGAATTTTTTATAGACTTCGTACCAAACCTTGAACTGTTTTTCTTTCGCGTCATAAAGGACCGAGCCCCACGTAATCACACAGTTTCCTTCCCACGGCCGGTCGTAGGTCAAGACCGGGTTTTCGTGATACTTGTTCGGCTGGTTGACGATCCGCTCGACTTGGTCGAGGTTTTCGATCAACGAGTCGTCCAAGAACAGTTGGTGGTTCTTTCCGACCACTCGCGGTGCGGGCTTTGGGGTCTCCTTGGTCAGCTTGGCTTCGAGGGTCGGCAGATACGGTTCGCCGAAGGTCACCGACCGATCCCCTTCGTAGAACCAGGCCGTTGGAATCACCTGCAATTGCCAGGCGTAGGCGTTTTTCCGCGTCTGCGACTTGCTGTAGGTAATGACCGTGTTCTGGTCAACGAACGTCACGTTGGCCATCGTGATCTTGCCCGGAAAATCGGGCGCGCCGTCGAGGACTTGAAGCGACGACCAGCTTTTGCCGTTGTCGGTCGAAACGAGCGAGGCCAATTGATTCCGCGGCCAGGGTCCGTCAATCTTTTCCCACGGGCCGTAGTTGTAGATCAAAAGCAGATTGCCGTCGGGCATGCGGCGTACGGTCGGCATCGCGCCGGGGGCGGGAATGCCACTGGATTTCGGCTTGCTCCAGGTCGTCCCGTTGTCGTCGGAGTAGCTCGCGTAGATCGACTTCAAGTAATTTCGAATGAACATCATCAGCCGACCGTCTTCGAGTTCGACCACCATCGGCTCCTCGGCGGCCGGGTTGGTTTTTCGGCCGGACGAACCTTTGGGCATCGCGAGGTAGGCGGTTCGCTTCCAGCTTTTTCCCAGGTCGTCACTATAGAAGCAGTAGACGTGGGTCGAATTGAGCGAGTCGTGGCTGACCCAGCTTGGCACGATGATACGCCCGGTCGAGGTCTGTAGTGCACGATCCGAGCTCAGTCCGCCGTACCCGTCATAAGGCAAACGCTTGGGCTCGCTCCAGGTCTTGCCGTTATCGGCCGAACGTCTTACCCAGGTGCCGCAGTCGACCAACGCCCGGTTTTTGAGCATGAAAAAACAGAGTAAATCCCCGTTGTCCAGTCGCAAGAGCGAGGGGGACATGACGTTCGCCTTGCCGAGGTTTTTCTGAAAAACGGTCAGTTGGTCCATCGGCGTCCAGGTTCGTCCACCGTCGAGCGAGTCGGCCCGGAGGATGTCGCCGGGCGTGTCGTCGTGACCGCCGAAGCCCAACGCGGTGACCACCATCATTAGGTGATTCTTACCGTCGATCGAGACGATCGATCCCTCGCTCCAGCGATAGACCCCCTCCTTCTTGGGGGAATTGGCGTAAAGCGTCTTGTCGACAAGCTTTTCGGTTGCCAGGGCTTGCGAGAGACTGAGTGTCGCAGCTAGGAGAACAAAAACGCCAAAAATAGGCCATTGTGACTTGGTGTGAAAAAACCGCATGTTGTTACCTCTCTGGGGGTGGTTTTTTGTGAGATCTTGGAGGATAAATGGGGGGTGATGTTAGGGGGTCTTGGCCAGCTTTTCGTCCGTTTTCCAAAGGTCGACGACGGCACCCCGATTGGGAAAATGATTTGCGGAATGATGTCAACAACTTGCTTTCAAACGACTTAAGGATATTGTCTCTTCTGGATGTCGAAAAAAAAGAGGCTTGATCCTAACGCTGAAACCGCCTGACAGCATTCATCATATCGAATAAAATTTCTATCGCAATGAAATTATTTCCAGTTTTCTGAAAATATTTCAGTCGAGCGAAAGAGACCGCTGGTAAATTTATCTTTACCGCGGTTTGAGATCGTTTTCAGAAAGGCCAGTCCCCGCGACGGTGATTGGATTAGGATCGAATGGGATCTTATTCTAGCCGCGCTTTGTTGCCGCGAAAGTTGAAGTCGAAAAAGGCCTTTACGGGTGATGGAATACCATGCTCTGAACTTCGACCCCTTCGATGGTTGTAAGCCGTGCTTTCATTTCGTCGCAGCTGGCCCGATCTCCGACCAACTCGAGCAGCAACAGGCCGTTAGGAGAGCAGTAGTTCTCGTCGACATCGTGCAGCCCGATTCGCGTCTTGATATGGCACCCAAATTCGGTAAAGACCTTTTGGACTTCCGAGACATGTTTGACACGATCGGTAATGTGAACACCGAAAATGACATGGTCTTTCAACATAATCCGGCTCCTTTTCTTGTCGGTATTGGCGGCCGAAGAGACTGGTTATCCGTTTCTTGATTTTTACGAACCAAGTGGCGTGCGATTTCAAGATTTGGGGAAAATCGAGAGTCGGTAAACGGGCGATGCAAACGGCTTCTACAAACGGTTTTGACAAACGGTTTTCCGCGATGATTCAAGGTTACCTTATGCCATGACCATGTTTTTTAAGCCCTGGATACCATACCGCTTTTGGGACGGGTGGACAAGCAGGCAACTGTGGCTGGAATCAGGCGGATTTCGCCCCGGCGCGGGGCGAGAGAAAGAAGAGCGTGGTTTTCTGCCAGACGTAGGTCATTTGCGGGAAATGATTTAGGGCTTTTAAGGCGTATTCCACTAGCTGGAAACCGCTCTAGAATAAGCGGGGGGAGGCAAAAGCCATTGTGAGAAAACGGATTTTTCTCAGAAGCGGTTTGTTCCGGAAGGTTCGCGTTTCTCCACGACCGTGGGGTAACAATCCAGCGGCCGCAGAGACGCGATACTTTTCCTTTGATTCGATCTATATCGGTCTATATCGATCGATTTTCGTTTTTTGACAGCCTGCTAGACGCTGACGAACTTGCTGAGCTTGTCTCGTAGCGTGTCGGCGGAAAACGGTTTGACCAAGTAGTCGGAGACGCCCGATTGGACCGCTTCGACGATTCGTTCTTTTTCCGCTTCCGTGGTGACCATGATGATCGGGATATTGGTGTCTTTGACGCGAATGTCCCGGATGACTTCCGGACCGGTTTTGTTCGGCATATTCCAGTCGGTCAAAACGATATCGAACCCGCCCAAGTCAAAGAGATTGACCGCTTCTTCTCCGTCTTTGGCTTCGACGATATTGGTAATCCCAACCGTTTGAAGTGATCGGGCGATAATTTTCCGCATGGTTCCGGAGTCGTCTGCAACTAGTGCTTTTAAACTCATCGTAATACTCCCTGACAAAAGGATTTAATAAGGGCCAATTTTTTTTAGGAATCGACCTGAAACGGAGGAAGGCGAAAAGCTTTCCGGGAACGGTCGGTTCCTTGGTTTGTGAATCGGTCTAAACGATTCTTTTTTTGATTATTGGTTGGTTCTTGAAAAGGAAAAAGGTCTATCGAAATGCCTTTGGTGATCTAGGTTGCACCTAGGATCGACTCGTAGAGGGTGGCCGGATCAAGGATCAGGACGATGGTTCCATCTCCCATGACCGTGGCACTGCCGAGCCCTGGTAGTTGGGCCAGATATCCCGGCAGCGGTTTAAGAACTATCTCTTGCTGGCCAAGCAGCTCGTTGACCATGAACCCGAACTGTTGTCCACCGACGTCGGCGACGACAATCGGAATTCGGCCGGTTTGATCGACCTCGAGTCGATTGCGTTGCTCGGAGGTATGGAGTGTCTCGCTACTTGATTCAACCCCGAGTATTTCTCCCAGTGATTTTATGGGGATAATGTTTCCTCGGAGACTCAGAGCCCATTGACCGTTGAGGCTTTTGGCTTCTTCCGGAAGAATTTTGACCGTCTCTTGGACGACTTCAATCGGCATGGCATAGGTTTGTTCCTCACTCTTGACCAGCAAGGCGGTCGTGACGGCCAAGGTCAGGGGGAGTTGGATTCGCAGTTGCGAGCCTTCCCCTTCTTCGGAATGGACCGAAACGTTTCCGCCAAGGTTGAGGATATTGGTTCGGACCACGTCCATTCCAACTCCCCGTCCGGAGACATCGGTGATCTTTTGGGCCGTGCTGAGCCCGGCGGAGAAGATCAGATTCAACGCCTCTTCTCGAGGCATGTTGTCGGCCTGTTCCTGAGTGAGCAGACCGTTTTGGACCGCCTTTTCCTTCAGTCGCGCGACGTTGACGCCCGCACCATCGTCGATAATGTCGATGACGATGAAGTTTCCTTCACGACCGGCTTTCAGCGTGATCAATCCGGTTTCCGATTTGCCGGCTTCTCGCCGTTTTTCGGGAGTTTCGACCCCATGGTCGGCTGAGTTGCGGATCAGATGGACCAGCGGATCGCCCAACGCTTCGGCTACCTGCTTGTCGACTTCGGTTTCTTCGCCGAAGATTTGCAGGTCGATCTTTTTGTTCTGCGCCTTGGCGATATCGCGGACGACGCGAGGGAACCGTTGGAAGACGGTTTTCACCGGGACCATACGCATGGCCATGGCGTTGTCTTGGATCATGCCGGCGATCCGGTCGACTCCCTCAATGGCCGATTTGAGCAGGCGAAGATCGTCTTGATGGTCGTCTTGGAATTGGAGGAAAACGTGAGAGAGGGTGTTTCTCGCGATGACCAACTCCCCGGCCAGGTTGATGTAGTGATCTAGTTTTTCCTGATCGACCCGAATGCTTTTGGCACCCGCGTTTTTGCCGGTGGCCGAGCTTGCCGAGGACTGCTTGGCTTTTTTTGGAGGCGTTTTTTTCGGATTGGCGCCAGTAGCGGAAACAGACGTTTCGCCTTCGGTGGGTTGCGGATCGCCGATTTCGTTTTGGACCTGTTCGAGAAGACGTTCAAGTTGTTCCGTGAGCGAGCTGATCGTTTGCTTGGTCGATTCGTCCAAGTCCGAATCCTCTTGATCAATCTGTCCGATCAGTTCGAGTAGACTTTCACTAGGGTCGAGGAAGGCGTCTTGTCCCATGTAGTTCGCCGCGTTTTGAAGAGTGGCGAGCGAACGTTGTAAGGTGGTAAGACTCGATTCGACGTCTTTTCCTTCGAGCAACTTTTTGGCTTGCTTGGCAATGCTTTCGACGTGTTGGCTGGCGGATTGGACGAAAATGGCAAGAGTACTGTTTTCTGTTGCGGTAATTTTCGCGGGCTGCGAAGCCGCCTGTTCTTCGTCACTGACTCCGTTGGTAACCGCATGGATACGAGTAATCAAATCACGGAGATCGCGGTCGACTTCGTTATCGGTTTGGAGCTCGTCGATCATCATTCTCAGAGCGTCGGCTCCTTCGAAGATGAGGTCGCTTACCGAGGAGCTCATTTCGAGGCAGTCGGTACGAACCAGTTGTAAAATACTTTCGACGTGATGGCTGAGCGTCTTGATTTGCGCTAAACCTACATAGTCGGCCGTCCCTTTGATGCTATGGATTGGTCGAAAAACGGCATGGACGATGTCGGCGTTATTTGGTTGTTTTTCGAGCTTGAGCAGGCTTTCCTCGAGTTCGTGAAGGTTGTCGAGATTCTCGTTCACAAACTGGGCGACCAGCTCGGGCGATAAACCGGTTCCGGGCGCTGGCCAATCGGGCGTTTCGGTTTGGTTCGTATTTTCGGCCGCCGGTTCTTCCGGAGCGGCTTCCTGCGGCTTCTCGAGGATCCCTTTTAACTTCGTCGCCAGTTGGTCGATATGCGCTTTACGATCCTCGTTTTGTTCCAGGCTCAAGGCGTCGTCGACCAGCGATGAAAGGACATCGCACGTTTCCAAGAGGGTGTCGATTACCTCTTGGGTCGGGTTGACCGAATTTTCGCGGACGGCATCCAGGACGTTTTCTCCCACGTGACTCAAGCGGTTGATGTCGTCCAGGCCGATAAAGGAGGAAACCCCTTTGATGGTATGCAACGCCCGAAATACCGAGTTGACCACTTCGGGATCGTCGGAGTTGTTTTCCATTTGAAGCAGACCATCGCTGATGGTACCGAGGTGTTCCCGCGCTTCTTCGACAAAATCACCGAGAAGTTCTTGGTCCACAATAGGTTCGGGTGGGCGATTTTGGTCACTCATAGCTATCCATTCCGCTTTTAAGGCGCTTTCCGTTTGATTGGTAATAATTCGACTTAGTGAGCGACGAGCATTTGGGCGTTGGTCAAAAGGGTTTCCGCCGAAGCCGGTTTGACGACATAGACATTCGCCCCGGCCTCAAACCCTTTTGCTTTGTCCGCCGCTTCCGATTCGGTCGACACCATGATGATCGGCGTGTTTTGGTAGCCTTCGGTTTGTCGTACCGAACGGGCCAATTCGTAGCCGTCCATCTTCGGCATGTTGATGTCGGTGACGATCAGGTCGTATTTCTCGGTCAGGATGCGCTCCAACGCTTCGCTACCGTTTTCGGCACCTTCAACCTCGTGTCCTCCGCTTTGCAGCATGAAGGAGTGTAAATCTCTCACCATGCGAGAGTCGTCTACAACAAGGGTTTTTATGGTCATGACTCATTTCCTTTATAGCCTCGTGGGCTGGTGGTTCCGTTAGGAGTTTAGCACGATATGTTGGGAGATTCGGTCCATTGCCTGAGAGGCCGCTTCGACAATTTCCGGATCGTCACTGCAAATGAGGATATCCAAAATGGGGTCGGCCTGCTCGTCGCCGATTTGGCCTAACGCTTCGATGGCACCGAGTGCGACGAGAGGATGGGGGTCGTCTTCGAGATAATCAATCAGGATCTCGACAGTTTCCGGAGGACAAAATGTCGCCAAGGCCAAGGCACAATCGTGACGAACTTGGGGGGCGGGATCTTCCCGGAAACAATCCAAAATTTGGGTGGTCCAGGAGTCCGGCTCTTGCTTGGCGAGCAGTTGAATCGCTGCGCAACGAACGGTATGGGCAGGGTGTTTGAGGCAGTCCAACAGTGATTTGTTGACGGGAACCCGGCCTCGAGTTGTGAGGCTGCGAAGCGCGGCGGCCGCAATATCCGCATCCGGGTCCGAGATCGCTTCGGTGAGGATCTGGTTGACTTCCGGCAAGGGGCAAACGTCGGCCATTGCCTCGATTGAGGCGTGTCGTCTAGCCGACTGGTCGCTCCGGGCTGCCGAAAGAAGACATTCGATTGCTCGATCGGTTCCCAACGCGGCCAACGATCGAGCGGCCGCTTGACGCACCTCGAATTCGGAATCGTCCAAAACCGGGGATAAATCGGTTGCGATGTCGTCAAGATCCTGTTTTGCGTGTGCCAGTCCGCAGGCGGCGTGGAATCGAACTTGGTCGTCCGGATTCCGGAGCGCTTTGCGTAAAGAAGTCGCGGCCCGTTGAGGGGCCAGCCTGACTAGAGATCGAGCAGCAACGCGTTGAAGTATTACCTCGTCTTCTTCGAGAAATCGGGCGACCGTTTCAAACGCTTCGGACCGACCGAGTTGCCCCAACAGGTCGACCAGTTCACAACGGGCTTCAACGGTGGTCGTTTCGTCGTCGAGTCGATCGAAAATCGGCCCGAGATCGGCAGGATCGATCAAAACCAGCGATCGCATGGCCAGCTCACGCAAATCGTGACCTTCGCGACGTTCCTTCGACAAAAGGATGTCCAAAATCGGTTCGAGCGCTTCGTCCGATCCAATTCTTCCCAACATCGCGATGGCTCTTTGACGGAGCGTTACCGAGGGGTCTCGTGTCAAAGCGACGACCGCGTCGAGAGGAATGATCCCGCGTAACCGTTTCCATCCGTCCTCGGGAATAACGTCTTCAATTTGCTCGATCGACGAAATCGCCTTGTGCATGATCAAGGGGTTTTCGTGTTGCAAAAGCGGTAAAAGACTTTCCAATGCCCGGGCGTCTTTGGTTTCACCCAACGCTTCCACCGCGGTGTAGACGATCATCGGGTCGTCGTCGGCAAGTAATTGCTGAAGGGCCGTTGCCGCGTCCTCTCCGCCGAGTTGACCGAGACTTTTCGCGATGGAACAGCGGATCCAGGTGCTTGCCTTCAAGGAATGGACCAAGTGGGCGACTGACTTTTGGCTCCCCACTTCTCCAATCGCTTCGGCGGCGGCCGCTGCCACGTTGACATCTCGGTCGTCCAACGCCTCGATAAAGGCCTCTTCGGCTTTGGAACTGCCAATGATGGCCATGATGTCGACGGCGAATTTGCGAACATCTTTATCGTCGTCTTGGAGCAGTTCTTTTAAATGAGGAATGGCCGGTTCCCCGATCGTTTGCAAAATCTCGCTTGCGGCGTTGCGCACTGCGGCGTTATCGCTTCGCAAGGCCGGTAAGATTGCCAGGACCGTTTCCTCGCCTCCGATCGATTTGAGTGAGTCGACCACGGCCTCGCGGATAGCGGGGGTTGGGTCGAACAGGAGTGGGACTAACGGTTCAACCGCGCGAACCTCTCTCATATCGCCCAGATCTTCCACGGCGAAACGACGGGTCGATTCGTCAGGACTCAATAAATTATGAATCAATTCTGTTATTTGGTCAGACATGCTTCACCTCCCGTAGGAACGCGATTTGAATTATCTTTGTCGAGCGGTCTGCGGTAGGTGATCCGACCGCCTAACGATATCATCTCGAAAGCCGCACTGATTCGACCCACCGACTCGGAATGACCTAAGAAAATAAATCTACCCGGCATGAGTGAATCGTAGAAAGAACTGAGCACTTTTCTTCTCGACTCGTCGTCGAAATAAATGAGGACGTTGCGACAAAAAATGAAGTCGCATCTTCGGAAGGTCCTCATCGACTTTCGGTCAAAAAGATTGACTTGTGAGAAGGAGACCATTTTTTTGATCTCTTCTGAAAGGGTATAGCGGTTTGAGTCCTCTTGGAAATATTTCTGGAGATAGGTCTTCGGGACATCTTTGACGGCTCGGGCGGAATAAACCCCATTTTTGGCGGTTGCCAAGACATTCGTGTCGATGTCGGTCGCGAGAATCTCGATCTTCCACTTGTGAAAATCTTCGAGGCAGGCTTTTAAAATAATCGCCAGCGTATACGGTTCGTCTCCCGTGGAGCAGGCGGCACTCCAAATCCTCAATCGGTAGTCATGGGCTTTTCGCTTGGCTTCGAGAATCGTTGGCAGCGCGTGGTTGGCGAAACATTCCAACTGGGGATATTCCCGGAAGAAATAGGTTTCGTTCGTGGTCAGCGTTTCAACAAAATTCTGAAACTCTTCGCCCGAGTTGTCCTGGTACCGAAGGTATCGGTAATACTCGCGCGGGGTCGAACATCCTACCGCCGCCAAGCGTCGGGTGATGCGGGACTGAACGAAGGTTCGTTTGCGGTCGTCGAACACCATCCCTGTCTCTTGGTAGACCATGTCGCGGATGAGTTCGAATTCTCGCGGTTGTAGTTCTTGTGCTTTTTCTATCATGCTACACCCGACAGGGTAAGAGTTTGACGATTTTTCTGGCGATATCATAGCTGGGGAGTTGGTAATCAACACCCCCTCTGGCTACCGCTTGGGCCGGCATGCCGTACACGACACAGGTGCTTTCATCTTGAGCGATGGTTTGGCCACCCGCGTTTCGGATATGCAGCATGCCATCTGCACCATCCGATCCCATTCCGGTCATCAGGACGCCGATGAGGTTCGAGCCGAAGTGTTCTACCGCCGAATCCATGGTGACGTCGGCTGAAGGGATATGGAGTTTATCTTTGGGGTGTCCGACACAGCGGAGTGTGGTTCCACGCCCATTTGAGGAACGAGAAAATACTAGATGCTTGCCGCCGCGAGCAAGATAGCCGTGTCCAGGCAACAAGAGGTCTCCCGTCGCGGCTTCCTTGATTTCGATTTGGCTGACCGAGTTCAGACGGCTGGCGAAGGGGCCGGTGAACGCTTCGGGCATGTGTTGGATGATCACGACAGCGGCATCGAGGTCGCCTGGCAGCTTCGGGACCATCTCCATGAGCGTCTTCGGACCGCCGGTCGAAATGCCGATGACGACGACTTGGGTGGCGGCTTGAAAGCTTGTGGAGACAGGTTTTCTTGCAAAAGCCGGTTTGGGCTGTCGTGTGGCAAGGTTTGGTCGACGGAGTCGCGTCGCCGGTTTCGAGTGGGCCGCCGCTTTGACTTTGGTGATGATGGCGGCCGACTGTTTGTCGATATCACGTGAGATCGAGCCGGACGGTTTTCCGATGAAATCGACCGCGCCGAGTTCGAGACACTCGAAGGTCGTTACCGCCCCCTCTTGCGTTAAGGAACTCAACATCACCACCGGCCTTGGCGATTCCATCATGATCATTTGCAAGGCGGTGATTCCGTCCATCACCGGCATGTTGATGTCCATCGTGACGACGTTCGGCTCGTGTTCTCGAACGAGTCTGACGGCGTCCTGGCCGTTCCGCGCACAGGCAACCACGCGGATCTGGGAATCTTGCTCCAGAATGCGTTTGATTTCTTGACGCATCAATGCCGAGTCGTCTGCGATCAGGACGGTAATCTCGTTTGCCATGCTAGTTCGATCGGGTTGATTATAAGAGACACCGAGGTGTCGTTTTTTTGTAGGTAAAAAACGGAGGACTTGTCCTCAAAATATAATTTACTTTTTAGTAACAGGTTCTTGGAAAAAATCATAAAAGGGAAAAACGTCTCAAGTATTTATCCGGAGGTTGCTCCAAGAAGCTCGAGATTGCTTTCCTGCTTCGATGCAGTTTGCGATCTGTCCGTTTTCGGGGAAGTCTTGAATGGCTTTTCCATGAAGGCAGCCATATCCTGGTCGCCAAGAAGACGCTCGGGTCGGAGGATCAGTATCATCCGGTTTCCGTCGTCAACCTTTCCGATTCCCTCGAGCGTTTCCGCTCCCAAACCGGCTTGGACGATCGCCGGAGCCTCTTCGATCGCCTTTTCCGGGAAGTTTATCACCTCGGTGACTTGGTCGACGATAACTCCGGTTCTGAGGCCGTTGACCTCAACCACGACGACTCGGGTGGATTCGTTGTATTTTTTCTCGGTCATGGAAAATCGTTTCCGGAGATTGATGACCGGCAGGACGTCACCGCGAAGGTTGACCACCCCCTCGACATAGTTGGGGGCGTGCGGTACCGGCGTAACTTTTTCTAGCCGGATGATCTCATGCACCAGCATGATGTCGGTGGCGAACTCCTCTTGGGCAACTTTGAAGGTGACCAGTTGTCGGTCGTTGTTGCTGCCCTCATCCTCTTCGGAAAGGAGGTTTTCTTTTTTTGAAAACGACGAAGTCTTATCGGGGAGGTTGGTCGAAATCGCTTCGACTTCCGGTTTGCTCAACAGTTTTCCCGCGTCGAGAATCATCGTCAAGCGGCGACCTTCGTCGAGTTTGGCAATTCCTCGAAGCTGTTCTCGCGACGCGTTCTGACCGCCGATAGTTTCAGGGGCGGTCTCGATTGATTTCTTCGAAACTTGCAAGACTTCGTTGACCGCGTCGATCCGCAGGGCCAGTTCGGCGCCTCCCGAGTTGACGACAAGGCAACGTCCGTCTTGCCGTTGGCGAAGATTTTTCAGGCATTTTTTGAAAAGGATTTCGATTTCCCTAAACGATCGTTTTACTCGCTGTTGGAATGTTTGGGACGCCTCGTCCAGATCGTTTGAGCGGAGCTTCTTTGCAACGGCTTCGAGCCCGTCGTGAAATTTACGGTCGGCATTTTCGAAAGGACGAAGCTGTTCTTGAATGAGTTGGTCCGCGGTCGAAAGCGACTCTCGCCATGCTCGAAACGCACACGTCTCGTATCCAAGTACCTCTTCCGCGATCGAACCCTCGCGCAAGGCATGTTCGATTTGACAAAACATGTTGAGGTGCTTGTTTTCGAAGTCATGTATTTGGGCAAGCAATGACTCCATTTCGCTTGCGAGGGTGTTGAAGTGAAACTTGGTCCGTAGATCCATGATCGGGAGGACCCGATTCCGAAGGCTCGTGATCCCTTCGATGCCGTAGGGCGCATTGGGAATCTGAGTGATTTCCGGAACTCGGATGATTTCCTGGACCTCGAGGATGGGAAATCCGTACTCTTCGCCCGCCAAGCGGAAGGTTACCAGTTGTTCATGATCTTCTTCTACTTGCGCAGCGGGTTCATTTCTCCCGGATCGATTCGCGATGCTCGAGCTCTTCTTGGTGATCTGAGCGATGGTCTCTTCCAGCTCGAATCCTTCCGGATCGAGCAGCAGGACCAAACGTTCGCCCTCGTCGAGTTTGACAACTCCTTTTAAGTATTGGCTGTCGACTCCACAGACGATCGAAGGAGGCGGCTCAATATTGGCTTCTTTGGCTTGAAGGACTTCATGGACCGCATCGATTATCATGCCGGTCGGATTATCCTCGATCTCCACCACGATCACGCGACACGCCGCCTCGTCCCGGTCTTTCTCGCCAATTCCGAATCGCAGACGCGGCTCAATCACCGGAAGGACGTTTCCACGCAAGTTCGTCAATCCTCGGACGTAGTGGGCCGCCTGGGGGACCGGCGTAATCTTGGGCGGGCGAACAATCTCTTGGATGGTGTGAATGGGGAGGCCGAACTCGATGCCCCCAATAAAAAAGGTAAGCAACTCGCGTAGGTCCTCTGTCCGGCTTTCCGAGATGGTATCCCGCAATGTCGGGTTCGCGATGGTTTTTCCGTCATCCAATGTCATCAGATCAATCTCCTCGTACTCATCGAGCGAAGGGGGAGGCTTGTAGTCTCCCGGTTCCGCTTAATTCTGCATTTCCAGAGCCAGGTTGGAAATTTCCTCGATGGCATCCGACATTTCTTGCATTCCGCGGGCACTTTCTTTTGCCGCCGTGTCCGCTTCTTCGGAGCGAGCGACGCTGAGCTGAGCCGATTGGGCGATGAATTGAAGGTCGACGTTTGCCTCTTCGACGGCCTGTTTCGCTTTGACCTGACAGTCCTTGATGTTTTCGACGCTTTCGAGGATCTCGTGAATGTCCGAGTCGATCCTTTCGAGTGCCGTGGTCAAGCCTTTGGCTTTTTCCGCCTGAGTTTCGACCTCCCGTCCGGTTCGTTCGATGTCGCTGGCGGCGGCGGTGGTCTGTTGTTGAATCGTTCGGACCAGATCCTTGATTTTGTCGGCGTTTTCGCTGGAATCCCCGGCGAGATTTCGCACGTCGGCGGCCACGACCGCGAAGCCACGGCCATATTCTCCTGCTCGAGCGGCCTCGACGTTTCCGTTGACCGCCAGCATGTTGGTCTGGATGGTAACGTTGACGATCGCGTCGACAATCTTGTCGATTTGTCGTGTTCGATCTTCCAGAGCCTTGATGTTGACGACCGATCGAAGCGATTCTTCGGTCGCTTGGCCGATCCCGTCGATCATGTCGGCGATATTTTTCTTGTTTTCATTGAGGAGTTCTTGAAGGCCTTTTACTTTTTGCAGCGAGCCTTCCGCTTCGTTTTCCATCATTTTGGCCGCATTTTCAATTTGCGTGCCCGCCGCACTCGATTCCTCGCAACTGACGGCTGCCGTTTCCATCGCTTGGGCAATATCGTTAATCGCGATTTTAATCTGTTCCGAGGCGGCGCCACATTCGAGAGCGACCGCGGAGAGTTCTTCGGCGGCTGTTGCAAACTCGTCTCGCGATTTATCGCCCACTTGGGAATACTTCAGCGCTTCGGCCATCGAGGCCAGTTCACGAGAAACTTGTTCGATTTCTTCCAAGGCCTTCTCTTGTTCCTGCGAGTTTTTGGTGGCCTCGCCTGCTGCGGAATTGATTTGTTCCGCTGCCTCGGAAATCGATTGCACTCCCTCTTGGAAGCCCGCCGCGCCTTGGGATAATTCAAGGGCGTTCTTGTTGATTCTCTCTCCGCTGGCTTGAATCTCTAACGTTCCATTTTTGATGCGAGTCAGTTCATCGGTGAATTTTTTGGCTTTTTCCGCCTCGTTGCTTGTGGCGGTACTCGCTTTTTCGACGTCTTCGGCCACTTGGCGGACATCGCTTTGGATCTGTTCGACGAGTTCTCGAATATCGCGAGCCGATTTTTCGGAGTTTTCGGCCAGGTTGCGAACCTCGTCGGCGACGACCGCGAACGCCTTGCCATGTTGCCCGGCACGAGCTGCTTCAATCGCGGCATTCAAGGCTAAAAGGTTGGTTTGGTCGGCGATACGTACGACGGCTTCGACAATGTCACCGATCTCTTCGCTTTGTTTTTCCAATTCGGCAATCAACTTGGCCGATTCCATGTTCGCGCGGGCCGCTTCCCCGATCCCTTTGATCAACTCCTCAATCTCTTCGCCGGTGTTCATGACGAGTTGTTCAATGGCGTGGACTTTTGAGAGTGTCTGACTGGTGTTGGAGACCGCGGTATCGCTGGACTCGTTCATGACTTGGATTGCGACCAAGCAGTTTTTTGATTTTTGAAGCGCTTCTTCGCTATTTCCCGTGACGTAGGCGATGGATTTGGTCAATTCCTTGATGGCCGCGGCAGACTCGGTGGTACCGCTCGACATTTCTTCGGTTGCGGTGGCGATCAATTCGACAACGGACTCTTTTTCGTTTTCTGACGAAGGAGTCTCCTTGGCCATTTGTTCGGCGACTCGACGGGCCGTTTCGCGTTGATTGGCGAGGGCTTCCTTCGGCTTTTGAAGGTGTTCTTTGTCTGCGTTGGAAGGTCGTTCTGCTAGAATCGCCATGGGGGTGGTTCCTTTGACAAATGACTCTTTATAAATGCTTTTGGAGATATTGAAGAAAAACTATTGTAAATCGGAAAAAAGGGAGGGAACGGCGTGTCGCCGCTTTTATAACCAAACATAGGTTACAAAAAAACGGCGGTGCTATTTCGGGAAAAAGGAAAGACCGGTTTTGCGTATGGAAGAGGTAGTATCTGGCAGGAAAGCGATTCTTTTCCCGTGACTTTCTCGTTCGCTTCCGCGAGGGTCGGAGGGACCTTATCTCTTAACGCGACGGCAAAAAAATGGGGGCTTACGCCGAGCGAGTTGTTTACTCAAACAGTGACAGACCCCCTACATGCGGCCTAACCCTTAAGGCTAGTTGCCTCACTCGAAGGCACATCTTTTGTTGGCTCTCGAAAACCGGGTTCTTGATTTGACCGGTACCCATAGAAACGTATATTTAGCCGACAACGTTTTTGCACTAGAGGGATACCTTTGAGTATTTGGAATTCGCTTGGCCGGGTAGCGGCTTAGTGCAATAGGTCACAAGGGCATCAAAGAAAGACCTTAATATCGAGAGATCATTTTATGAAAGCCGAATACATCAATCCTTTTATCAAATCCCTGGTCAACACCTTTGATACAATGGTCGGTTGTCAGTTTACGCAGGAGGAAATCAAGCTCAAGGAAGGAAGTGATCCGAAATACGAAATTAGTGGCGTGATCGGCCTTTCAGGCAATGCGGAGGGAACCGTCGTGCTGAATATTTCAAGAGAGGTTGCTTTAAAGGCGGCTTCGACCATGCTGATGACCGAATTGACGGAGATCGACGAGGATGTCATTGACGCGATTGGAGAACTGACCAATATGATCGCCGGAAGCGCGAAGGGAGAGCTGGAGGGATATTCGCTTTCGGTGAGTCTTCCGAGTGTCATTACCGGGCGAGACCATCACGTGAACTTTTCGTCGAAGGTCCCGCCGATTTCGGTTTCCTTCAGTTCAGACTGGGGCCCCTTGGTTCTCGAGGTCGGGCTTACGTCGGTCGCGGAAGTAGCCGAAGTATAGCTGTTCAGCCTGACAGGGCTTCGGCGAGAACTTTTTTGGCTTGGGTTCTCGTTGTTTCTACGCTATAAAAAAAGAGGTTTCACTTTGACGGTTTTCCCCGTTTTGTGAAACCTCTTTATTGATGCGAATCGATCGCTTTTCAGTGACCGTGCTGGTCGAGCGATCGTCTCTGGCTTGAATTGCCCCCCCTTTTTTTGAAAAGAGGTGGGCGTTTTAGACTTCCATGGAAACCGTTTGGCTGAGTTTCAGGCGAGTCTGCTGCCGTAACGAGTGGATCGTTCGCATGAGATCGTGTCGCGAAATGATTCCGACCACTCTTCCCTTATGGGTGACGGGAAGTCGACGAATCCGTTTGGCACGCAAGAGATCGGCCACTTCGATCCAGCTGGCCTCTTTGTCTACCTCAACGATGTCAGTCGACATATAGTGAGAAACCTGATTCTCTTCGACGTGACAGTCGTAGACCATGTCCAAGAGATCGAAATCGGAGAGGACCCCGAGAATTCGGTCTTCTTGGTCGACCACAAAGAGGCCGGTAATCCGATGCAGTAACATCAGGCCGAGCACTTCGTCGACCGTATCGTTTGGCCCGACGGTGATGACCTGGGGGTTCATGATGTCTTTGGCCTGAAACATGTTTGGGGCCCTTTCTTGCCGGTGAAAGCGTTCTGGTTCGTGCTTTCAAAACGGAGGTAAAATGGTCACGGAGCCCCTTTTCCTTCTAGAGCGTAGCTTTTCGGTTTTGGACAGGGAGGGAATTTTTCCTAAATATCTGTAAAAAAAGACCGTGCGTTGTTCGTCGGGCAATGGGTTTGCCGGTTTGAGAGGCGAAAAGGGGGTCCTTTTCCCTCTTGGGAATGGCTGTTACCTCAGGCAAACTGGGGGGGCGGACTCAAAGAGGCTCAAGTTTTTGAAGTTCTTGGTCCGAAAAACTTGACAGACCTTGCTTATTTGGCTATATTGCAAAATAGATTGATTGTCCTCGGGTGTGACACTTTTGAGCATCAAAGGTTTTAGGGCAGTGCTTGGTCGGTTGTAAATGTTCCAGCAAGCTCGGTAGGTGGAAGGATCGGAAAAGGCGAGTTCATGAAGACGAATCTGAAGACGAACTTAATTAAGAAAAAATATTCGGCCGAAGCGCGGGCCCATGTCCTTAAAGCGTTTGCCCACCCGGCCCGGCTGACGATGGTCGAGGCGTTGATGGAGGGGTCGCGCTGCGTTTGTGAATTGCAGGAGCTGGTCGGATCGGATATGTCGACCATTTCGCGGCATCTGAGTGTCTTGCGCAACGCAGGGGTGGTGATTGGCGAAAAACGAGGGACGCAAATCCATTACCGGCTGACTTGTTCCTGCATCGCCGATTTTCTCGTTTGTGTCAACCAGCTCTGTTTTGATCGGCTTGAAAACGAAGCGGCACGGATGCGGGGATTTCGCGGCTGAGGATTTAGGGGATAAAAGGCAGGGCCGGGTAATTTTTTTTGCCATCTTATTTCTTATTTAGCCAAATTGACAAATAGTTTCACTCTAGAAAAGAAAAAAGAAGAAGACGGATCGTGAAAAGAGAATTCAAAATTTTCGCGTGGCTTTTTGGCATTTTCCTGATCGCCTATTTTCTTCCGCTGGGAAATCCACGGGTGAAAACGGCGATTTACGAGGCGTTTGTCCTGCTTCAATGGTATGCGAGAAACCACACGTTGGCCTGTGTCGTTCCGGCGTTGTTCATTGCGGGTGCGATCACGACCTTTCTTTCGAAGGAGTCGGTGCTGAAGCATTTGGGCCCCAAGGCCAACAAGGTCGAGGCCTACAGTGTCGCGTCGGTTTCGGGGACGATTTTGGCGGTCTGCTCCTGTAGCGTTTTGCCCATGTTCGCCGGGATTTATCGTATCGGAGCGGGGCTCGGTCCGGCGACCTGTTTTCTCTATGCGGGGCCGGCGATCAACGTCATGGCGATCTTTCTGACCGCGCGGGTGTTGGGTTGGGAACTGGGCGTTGCTCGAGTGATCGGAGCGGTCGTCTTCGGCGTGATTGTCGGACTGATCATGGCTGTTTTGTTTTCCAAAAGTGAAAAGTCGCGAAACGAGGCGGTCCTCCAGATGCCCGATCCGCCGGCGGCGAAACACCCGATGTGGAAAAACGCGAGCCTGTTGTTGGCGATGATCGCGTTTTTGGTCTTCAGCGATTGGTTCAACCCGGGCGATAAGGTCGTGGTACTTGGCGACGGGACGCGGTTCGAAGCCACGTTGCAATACGAAACGCTCGGCGAATACGACTTGCGGTTGAAGGACGTCTATGCCGATCATCAAACGGGCGAGGTGGTCCGTTTGCCGAAGGCCGAAATTGTCTCGATCGAAGACGTAGACACCTGGGTCGTTCGGATTCACCATATTCGCTGGTATTTGGCCGCGGCGATGGGAGCTCTGATCGTCTTGATGAGTGTCTGCTGGTTGGATAAAACCGATATGACCGAGTGGATGGGCAATACCTGGTTTTACGCGAAACTGCTGGTCCCGTTGCTTTTCGGCGGAGTGTTTATCGTCGGATTCCTCGGCGCGTTGGTCCCCGAGGAGCACGTGGCCCGTTTGGTTGGCGATAACAGTCTGACCTCGAATCTGATTGCGTCGGTGATCGGCTGCTTTTTCTATTTTGCTACCTTGACCGAAATTCCGATCCTTGAGACCCTCATGCGTAACGGGATGGCCAGCGGTCCGGCCTTGGCGCTGTTGTTGGCCGGACCGGCGTTGTCGATCCCGAGTATTCTGGTGATTCGCTCGGTGATGGGTAATTCGAAAACGGTCGTGTTCGTCTTGCTGGTGATCGTCATGGCGGCGATTGCGGGAATGGGGTACGGCTATTTTTATCCGGACAATCCAGTATTAAATATTCCGATGACGGCGGCCGCGATGCCACAATAGTAATTCCTCCTTTTGAACACGGAGAACGATTATGAAAATTCAAGTACTCGGAACCGGTTGTGCCAAGTGCGGCAAGCTCAAGGAACTTTGCGAGCAGGCCGTCACTGAATTGGGCCTCGACGCCGAGATTACCAAAGTCGAAGATATCATGGAAATCACCAGTTTTGGCGTGATGACCACACCCGCGATGGCGGTCGACGGAGTGGTGAAATTCGCCGGGAAAGTCCCTTCCCTCGATGAGATCAAGGGATATTTGCAATAGGCCAAAACCGGTCGTGATAGTTTTCCCTTTTTGCGGAGTGGTCCGTTTATGGAACTCAAAAAAGCGGTGGCGTTTTGTCTGATCACCTTTTTTTCCGCGTCGATGGTCGTGCTGATCGCCCGGGCGTTGGATTTGCAAGGGGCGTCGAGACTGGAGCCGGTGTTGGTCGAACTGACTGACGAGGTCCGGTTGCTGCGAAAACAGGTCGCCTCGTTGAAGCTGGCCGACGGACTGGAAGTCGCGAACGTTCCGAGCGAATCGCTTGAGGACGGGTTGGTGGTCTATTATTTCCACAGCAACACGCGCTGTCCGACGTGCGAGTCGATCGAAAAGCAAACGCACGACGCGTTGACCGCCAACTTTTCCGACCAACTCGATCGGGGAGAGGTCGCCTGGCAGGTGGTTAACTACGAAAAGTCGGGGAACGAGCGTTTCGCCATCGAGTTCGGCGTTCAGATGCCCACGGTCGTTCTGGCGCAGATGAAGGCGGGCGAGTTGGAAGCGTGGAAGCGTCTTGACCAAGTTTGGGGCTTGGTCGGCGATCCAACGGGTTTCGGGGATTTCATCAAGGGTCAAATTGCTTCGGCGTTACGCGGGGAGTTGAAGGCAACGGACGAAGCGAAAACTGTTGAGGTGCCTTCCAGGGACGTCCCCCCTGCCCTGCCCCAACCATTGCCCCTGCCCACGGAAACGACGCCGGCAATTCCGCTTCCGGAGATTCCGACTCCCGAAAAGTAGTCCAGTTTGTGACGGATCGAAGAGAAAATCGAATCTTCAAACCTCAAGCCGTCACGCATACCGCGAAAGCGGATTCCGATTAGTTTTTTTAAAAAATGGAAAAACGCCATGAAAAAGTATTTAGTTCTTTCACTGGTTTTGATGGCACTGGTAAGTGTCATGATCGTCAATTCGGTCGAGGCCGGGGAGGCCGATAAACCGAAGCAGGTGGCGGCGAAAATTTCGCCTGAAGCCGCTTCGCCTGAAACGGTTTCTTTTGATTCGGTGGTGGTGATGTATTTCCACCGGACCAAGCGGTGCCCGACTTGTCAGAAGATGGGCGGCTACTCGGAGGAAGCGGTCAAGACCGGTTTTCCTGAAGCGATCCAAAAAAGAGACGTCGCGTTTTACTACGTCGATTTTCAAAACAAGAAAAATGAAAAGCTCGCGGCGGCGTACAAAGTGACCGGTCCCGCGTTGGTGGTTGCCGGTGTCAAGGGAAATCGGGCGCTCCGATGGGTCGCGCTTCCGAAGATCTGGCAGCTGGTCGGCGATAAGGACGGCTTTTTCAAATACGTGCGGGACAATGTCCGCAGCTTTTCCTATTCGCAAAAGTAGTGAAACTCATGTTTTTGAGATGTCTCTGGAAAACCGGGCCCCTCGTTGGTGGCCCTCGTGTTACCGCTTTTGCGGAGGTCAGTATAGGGAGAACCAGGCGATGGTGACCTACTCGCTTTATATCCTCGCGGCGCTCTATCTCGGGGTACTGACCTCGATTAGTCCGTGTCCGCTGGCGACGAACATCGCGGCGATTTCCTACGTCGGGCGGAAGGTCAATCACCCGAGGGCGGTGTTTGCGGCCGGGATGCTTTATACGCTGGGCCGGTGCGTGTTGTATTTGGGGTTGGCCGTGTTGCTGTCGACCACGGCGCTGGCGATCCCGATGGTCTCGATCTTCCTCCAGAAATACATGCACCAAGTGTTGGGACCGATTTTTCTGTTGCTGGGCATGTTTCTGGTCGGTTTGATTTCGATCAGCACCGGCGGACGAGGCGTGAGCGAGGCGATGCAAAATCGGGTCGACGCATTGGGGATTTGGGGGGCGTTTTTTCTAGGCTTGCTGTTTGCCGTTTCGTTTTGCCCCACGTCGGCCGCCTGGTTTTTCGGCCTGGTCGCGCTGATCATGGGTTCCGACAGCGGTGCGATCAGCTCGGTTCTCGAAAGGGTCGGCATCAGTTTGCCCGGGGCCGTCTTACCCGGCTCGACCACCGTGTTGCCGTTGGTCTACGGGATCGGAACGGC
This sequence comes from Thermoguttaceae bacterium, assembly GCA_963674475.2. Taxonomy (GTDB): domain Bacteria; phylum Planctomycetota; class Planctomycetia; order Pirellulales; family Thermoguttaceae; genus CAXXFQ01. The sequence continues at coordinate 602,429 of CAXXFQ010000019.1, forward strand.
GGTGCCGGTCCTTTTGGTGACGGTTCTTTTGGTCGTCAGCGCCAAGTCGGTAGGCAAGGCCTATCAAGCGCTTGCGAAAACCGAGTGGGTCGCGCGGATGCTGACCGGCTGGATTTTTGTTGGACTTGGCGTCTGGTTTTCACTAAAGTATATTTTTGTGTTTATTTAGCTGTATGCAGCTTGAGACTTACGATCGGAAGGTGACAAGTGTGTCAATTTGGTGGATTTCGTTCGGAACTTCACCCGTAAAAAGAGTATTTTCGTTTCCTCGCTCCCTTTGCCCACCTAAAGCTCTCTCAATTGTTATACTTGGCTAATAGGTTACCCGTTTTTTGAATTTTGTCTAGCGGAGCTGTAAAAAAACGGCCCGCAAAACCGATAGTATAAGTGGCCCCGTGGCGGGAAGGTTGAGATTCTTCAGTCGACAGGATCTTCTTTCCGGGGAATGCTTTTTTTGCAATAGATTGGCACTGAAAAAGAACAAAAGTAGAGGCATCAATGTCGGACAAAAAAACACGACGTGCGGTATTGGGATCGTTGGGGCTGGCCGGAGGGGCTTTCCTTCTGGGGGGAATGACCAAGGCGTTGGCGGAAGAGAAGGAAGCGGAAAAATCGGGGCAACCCGGTTTGGAATTTTGGACCTATCGCAAGCTGGACCCGAAGCCGGTTGCCGATCAGGCGTACACGCTTTACCGTGAAGGGTCCTGCATGTACGCGGTTTGTGGGTCGATTGTCGGCGCCTTGGCAGAAAAGTACGGTCAGCCGTATGCCTCGTTCCCGTTTGGCATGATGCGTTACGGTCACGGCGGCATCGGCGGTTGGGGGACTACCTGCGGGACGCTCAACGGCGCGGCGGCGGTGTTCGGGTTGTTTGTCGAGAAGAAAAAAACGTGTGACCTGCTTACCGGCGATTTGTTCAACTGGTATCGAAAAACCGAATTGCCGAATTACGTTCCCGAGGGAAAAGAAAAAATTCTGACGTGCAAGCCGGGCGCGGTTCTTTGTCACGTGTCCTCGTCGCTCTGGTGTAAGATCGCGGAAAAACCGATGAAAAGCCCCGAGCGGAAGGAACGCTGTGCCCGTCTGACGGCCAGTGTCGCGGCGAAGACGGTCGAGTTGATGAACGACTATCTCGATGCGAAAGTTCCGACGAAGCATGATGCTGAAGAGTTCGATTTCCATTCCGACGCCATCTCGAAGATGCGTTGCGGCATGTGCCACGAGATGGAATAAATGGCTGTTTTCGGATGTTGCAAGGGCCTTTGTTTCAAGGGCCCTTTTTTTATAGGGGATGGGCGATTCTTTTTCGAAAGACAAGGCTACGGCGGAAATCCCTCTTGTCGGAGTAGTGGAACTTTATATACTTGCAAGGAGTAATTAGGCATTGGGCCGGCGTGGAGAAATTTTTTTCGGCGTCCGGTTTTGTAACCCGCGCGTGAGAGGGATTGCCCGAAATGATGATTACGGTAGCCACGTTCGATAATCCGCTTTATGCCAAGATGTTTTGTTCCCACTTGGAGGAGGCCGGGATTCGCGCTTGCGTGAACGATGCGGAAGTGGTCGGCATGAATTGGCTTTTTTCAAACGCGATCGGGGGAATCAAAGTTCAAATCCTCGAAGAAGATTTGGAGCGGGTTCGATCGCTTCTCAAGGAACATGACGAGATTCCGGGCCGGTACATTTTCTTGCCGAAACCCTCTTGTCCGGCGTGCCGGTCAACACGCCTGCAAAAAGCGGCACTGGGAAAGTGGATGCTGGCCCTTTCTTTGCTCTTTCTCGGTTTTCCGCTGCTGTTTCGGACGCCCCGGTTTCACTGTCTCGACTGCGGAGCGATATGGAAAGTGGCGGAGTTGCGTGAGGCGAATACGCAAGAACAAGCAGAGGAGACCGAGCAGCCGCGAGAGGAGTAAATGGAGCCCGAGCGGCCCGTTTTCCAACAAGCGGTTAGGTCTCCTTTGGCAGTTCGCTCAGCGAGATACCCAACGCGTCCGCAACCCCTTTGCCGTAAGCCGGATCGGCCTTTTGACAGTTGCCGATGTGGCGAAGCTTGATCTCTTTTGGCGCATCGCCCATCGCGCGAGCGGTATTACCGAAAAGGGCCGACTGCTGTTCCGGAGTCATTAAGCGAAACAGCATACCGGGCTGAGAGTAGTAATCTTCGTCCTCACGATGGTCCCAATGATCGGCGGCCCCTTCGAGGTCGAGAGGCGGTTCGGCAAATTCCGACTGTTGCTGCCACTGGCCATAGCTGTTTGGTTCGTAGCCAAGCGTGCTGCCATGGTTGCCGTCGACCCGCATCGCGCCGTCGCGATGGTAGCTATGAAAGGGACAGCGGGACGCATTGACCGGGATCAGATGGTGGTTCACGCCAAGACGGTAGCGTTGGGCGTCACCGTAGGAAAAAAGCCGACCTTGCAGCATTTTGTCCGGGGAAAAGCCAATGCCGGGTACGATGTTGGCCGGGTTGAAAGCCGATTGCTCGACTTCGGCGAAATAGTTCTCCGGGTTTCGGTTCAGTTCAAGGACGCCCACCTCGATCAGAGGATAGTCTTTGCGGAACCAGACCTTGGTCAGATCGAACGGGTGATACGGGCAGGTGGCCGCCTCCTTTTCCGGCATGACTTGGATGAACATCGTCCAGCGAGGAAATTCACCCCGATTAATGCTCTCGTACAGATCCCGCTGGTGACTTTCGCGGTCTTTGGCGACGATCGCTTCGGCCTCTTCATCGGTCAAGTTGCGGATCCCTTGTTGCGTTAGCAGATGGAACTTGACCCAATACCGTTCGTTCGCGGCGTTGATGAGGCTGAACGTGTGACTGCCGAAACCGTGCATGTGCCGGTAGGAAGCGGGAATACCCCGGTCACTCATGGTGATGGTAATCTGATGCAGCGTCTCGGGCAACGAGGTCCAGAAATCCCAGTTGTTCCGCGCGCTGCGTAAGTTGGTGCGGGGGTCTCGTTTGACGGCATGGTTGAGGTCGGGAAATTTCAGTGGGTCGCGCAGAAAAAAGACGGGCGTGTTGTTGCCCACCAGATCCCAGTTCCCCTCCTCGGTGTAAAATTTAACCGCAAAGCCTCGGATATCCCGTTCCGCATCGGCTGCACCACGTTCGCCGGCCACCGTGGAAAACCGAGTGAATAACGGGGTCTTCTTTCCCATTTCCGAGAACACCTTGGCCTTGGTGTAGCGAGTGATATCGTGCGTGACGGTAAAGGTGCCGTAAGCGCCGGAGCCTTTGGCATGCATCCGCCGTTCGGGGATCACCTCCCGATCGAAGTGGGCCAATTTTTCCAGATACCAGACATCCTGCAACAACATCGGGCCGCGTGGCCCGGCGGTCATGACATTCTGGTTGTCGGCTACCGGAGACCCGGCGTTATTGGTCAGCTTTTTCGAGTCTTCCATGCTCTTTGTCCTCAAATTCACTTTTTTGAGTTTATTGATGCCGGTATTGTCAATGAGCCTTGGTTCAAGCGTTTCAGCAAAAAATTTTCGGCTTCCCCTTGGTCGGTCTCGGTTTATTAGCTATATGAAGCTCGATAAAAGCCGCCCTGAAAATCCGTTTCGGTCTTGAGGCGGCCCTTTTCCCCACTTGGCTTGAAACGCGAAAACCTCAGTGAAGCGACGAAGAAACGCCGAATTCGCAGTCGGTTTTGTGCTTTACCGGCGAAAAAAAGGCCAGGCATTTTTCTCCTTGCCTGGCCACTCGAGATTGAGAACTTTCCCACCCCGCTACTTGCCACCTCATGCAGCGGGTCTAGCCGGAGCTGACCGCATCTGCCTTTTCTCTGTCTTTTACATGAAGAGCTTCTTCGAAAGAGTCGGGAGTCTTCTCTTACCCGAACCAATCGTGCACCACGCCTCGGAACCAAGTTGCGTCCTCCTCGGAAGGTGGAGCGCACTGGCGCTCTTCAAATAGTTGGGCGAGCCCTTCGGTCGAGTCGAGTTGGCTGGAAACCACGAGCTGCTTGGTTTCATCCACCTCGGTGATGTCCTCGATCGAAAGTTTTCCCGTCTCGTCGTTGTAGACAAGAACCGGATTTTTCGCCCGAAACTTTTCGCCGCAGCAATAACTGCTGATCAGCTCGGCTAGCACCATGTGGATGTCGTCGTTAGACAGTCGTCTGAACATGGTTTGACTCCTTTTGGCTAAGCCGCGTTCCTTACCCATTTAATTATATCGCCTCTTTCGGGCTAAAAAGAAATAACCAATATGAGGGGGTTTAGTGAAAAGACCCTTTTTGGGGGTATTTGTCTGTCTCGACTCGGGTTTCGTCTTCGGTTATGATGGTTTCGTCAAGCGATTCTTGCGTCTGATGTGCTCTGGTTGGTGTCGGGAACGTGAGAAGGTTGCTTGGCTCTCCCTCCTCCCTCCTAAGATTTCCCCTGGTTGTGCCTGCTTGGAAAGGATTTTTCTCATGCGTTTGTCTTTTTCGTCGTTTGTGACTTTGGCCCTTTTCGTTTGTCTGTTGGCGGTGGGAATGTCGTCGACGTCGCTTCAGGCCCAGCAGCAACCTAACGCAGGTGCCTCGGAAGACGGTTTTCCTCCGGTGCGGCGAGAGCGGATCGAGTGGACTCGGATTTGGCTGACCAACGCCGATAAAAACGACAAGCCGCGCGTGCTTTTGGTTGGCGACTCGATTGTTGCCGGTCATTTCAACGCGGTCGAAAAACTCCTCGGCGGTCGGGCCAACTGCGGTCATTTGGCGACGGCCAGTTGTGTCTGCGACCCGGCCTTTTTCGACGTGTTGGATTCCGTCCTGAAACATTATCGATTCGAAGTAATCGTCTTCAATAACGGGTTGCACGGTTTCGACTATTCGCTCGACGAGTACGCCGCCGGGATGAAGCGTCTTGTCGCCCATCTGAAGCAAGTCCAGCCGGAGGCGAAGCTCGTCTGGCGCAATTCGACCCCGATGCGGGTCGAGGGGAAGCCGGAGCAGAACCAGACGGTGATCGAGCGGAACGCGGCGGTTGAAAAAGTATTGGCCGGCGAATCGATTCCGACGATCGACCTTTACACCCCGATGAGCGAACACCCCGAGTATTTCAACAAAGACGGGGTTCATTATGGGGGGCAAGGGCGAGAAGAACAGGCCAAGATGATCGCCGAGACGGTTCAAGGACTTTTGGGACAATAGGGTACTTGTCCGTCGAGAAGGAAAGGTATTCCGCCGTCGTTGAAGCAGGGGCGAGGAAAGGTTTTCGGAAAAATATCCTTTTCATGAGGGGAATCTCTCTCGTTCAAAACGGCGTGAGAACTTATACTGTTTGGAAGTGGTCGTTAGAATGCCGTTTTGCTTCGTGTTGCCGTAAAAAGGTCTTGCGCAGACTCCCCCGATTGAGTTGACTATGTCTTGTACCAATTCTCGTTTGAAGCTGCGCGTTGCCACGTGTTTACCCTTTTTTGTCATGGTGCTGGCCGTTTTTTTGGCCGTTGTCGCGGCGGGGACCGGAACCGCTTGGGGTGGGGGCGGGCCGGAAAACCTGCTTCTGATCGTCAATCCGCGAAGCGCCGATTCGCTGGCGATTGCCAATCACTATGTGACGCTTCGAGGTATCCCGTCGAGAAATGTCGTCTTCATTCCATGGGACCCCCAGGTTCAAAGGACCGATGTCGAGACGTTCCGCGACAAGATTCTCAAGCCGATCTATCAGCAGATTCGGGTTGGACGGCTCGAATCCCAGGTTGACTACCTCGTCTATTCGTCCGATTACCCGACGGCCATAGACGCGTCGGCCGATGTCAAGCGGTTTTTATCGAGGGACGAGTCGTCAATGAAGCCTCCTGCGCGTGGATCATTGACGCCGACATCAAAAAAGACCAAAAAAGAAAAAACGACTTGGCCAAAGACGCTCACGCAGGTCGGTTCGTTGACCGGGATGACCTATCTGGGTCGTCTGGTCATGTCGGGTCGGCCGGACTATCTCGGGCTGGCGACCAACTGGTATTGTGGATTGTCGCTTCCCGGTCAGCCCGAAAGGCCCTCGCAAGGGTTCTCCAGCCAGACGCAATTCGCTCCCGATGGAACGGTTTTGGAAAAGGGGGGCCGACGTTATATCCTCTCGGCGATGCTGGGGGTTCCTCAAAACAAGGAACGTCGTGGAAACACTCGCTCGGAAATTCTCGATTACCTCTGTCGAGCGGTCGAGGCCGACGGAACCTGTCCTGAGGGGACCGTCTATTTTGTCGACAACCACGAGGTGCGGTCTCGGACCCGAAAGCCGAAATATTCCCAGGCGATCAAGGCGTTGAGCGACATGGGGGTTGAAGCCTGTCAGGTTGACCACGCCCCACCTGTCGAGACGCGGGGAATCGCGGGGCTGATGATGGGAAAGGCCCGGTTCGACGCCGGTCCGATGGCCCGTGCGATCCGGCCCGGTGCGATTTGCGACAATCTGACCAGTTTTGGCGGCGATATGCGCGCGTCGGCCAGTCAGACGCCGTTGACCGAATTCCTGCGCTACGGCGCGGCCGGTTCGTGTGGGACGGTTATCGAGCCGTACGCGTTGCCGGCGAAGTTTTCCGACCCGATGCTTTTTGTCCACTATGCCCGCGGTTGCTCGTTGGCCGAGGCCTATTACCAGTCGGTTTACGGGCCGTATCAGCTTTTGATCGTCGGGGAGCCGTTGTGTCGGCCGTGGGCGAAAATCCCCCAGGTTGACCTCGAAGGGCTCACGGCCGGGGCGAAAGTGAGCGGAAAAATCTCGCTCAAGCCGAAAATCACCCTTTTCAACGGAGCCGAGGCAGACCATTGCGAGTGGTTTGTCAACGGATTTCGGTTTGGAAGAACCGGTCCTTCAGAGGGGGTTGCGATCGACACGGCCCTTCTGCCGGACGGGTATCATGAACTTCGGTTGGTTGCAATCGGGCCGTCCCCGATTTATACTCAAGGTCGAGTGGTTCTTCCGTTTAGGTCTGAGAATCATGGCCGCTCAATCGAGGCCTGGCTCAGTCCGCCCAAGGTGGTCCGTTTTGGACAGCCGTTGGTCGTGACGGCCAAGTGCTCCGGTGCCGAGCAGATCGAGGTGTATTATCACCGTCGGCCGCTTGGAAAGATGGTCGGTCCTTCCGGCCAAGTGGAGATCGATTCCACCTTGTTGGGCGAGGGAAATGTCTCGCTTCGTGTGGTCGGTCGTTACGGCAATCAACCACGCGATTGCGTGATTGCCCGTCCCTTGGATATTCGGATAGAGTCGCGTACGAACTAGCCTGCCGCAGCAGAATCTCGGCGAGCTGGGTTGAGAGATACCGAGAAAAACCCAGTACGGAGTATTTGAAGATGCATTTTCCTACCCTTTCCGAAAAACATAACACTTAGGTCCCCCTGTCGTTTTCGAGTGGGTGTGGTGTGTCCACGGCGGTGCTGTTTTTCGTTTTTTTGGTCTGGTCGCATTGTCCAGTCGGATTACTTGGCCGCTTCCCCCGAAAACGCGTTTTATCCCACTAATCCTTTCCCCTGCCTGGTTTTGGGCGGATCTGGCCCGGTTGGACCCGGCCTGATCTGATGGTTTAAGCTAAATTTTACAGAGATAGCACACGCTTGAAGCCTACCGAAAAAATGCCTTATTGAGGAGTTTGCTTCCATGAAAACCTCTTCCGGATTATTTTCCTTCCTTTTTGTTTTGCTTGCCTGCCTTGTCGTGGTCGTTTCCGGTACTCCGGCCTTGGCCGGCGGGGGGACCGAGGCCTATCTGGGCCCGTTCGACGTGGTTGCTTCGAAAGACGGCAAGACGGTCTATGTCGCGTGTGAAGATGGGAAAAAGGTGTTGGCCGTCGATCTCTGCGGGAAAGTGCTCGCGTCGATCAACCTACCCGCGACGCCGACCGGGTTGGCCATTTGTCCTTGCGACAAGATGCTCTATGTGACCTGTGCCGACCCGATGGGCAAGGTGGTCGTCATCGATTTGGCCACGAAGCAAGTTGCCAAGACCTGGGACGTGGCCCATTGGCCGACCGCCCCGGTGGTGAGTCCGGACGGCAAGACCCTTTATGTCTGCTACCGATTTTCGGGAAAAGTGGCCATGCTCGACGCGATGACCGGCAAAGAGACCGCTCAGTTCGCCGCAAAACGTGAGCCGATTGCCGCCGCGGTGACTCCTGACGGGGCGAAACTGTTTGTGGCGAATTTTCTGCCGTTGAACCGGGCCGACAGTTATAACGTCGCCGCGTTGGTAACGGTTGTCGATACGAAAACGAAGCAAGTTTCCTCGATCCCGTTGCCTAACGGAAGCTCGAGCCTCCGAGGGATCACGGTCACGCCGGATGGCAACTATGTTTTGGTCGCCCATGTCCTGGGGCGTTACCAGATGCCGACGACCCAGTTGGAACGCGGCTGGATGAACACCAATGCCATGTCGATTATCGATGCGAAGTCGGGGGCGTTGGTCAACACGGTCTTGCTCGACGATGTTGATCTCGGTGCGGCCAATCCGTGGGGTATCACCTGCTCGGCCGACGGGAAGACCGTCTGTGTGACCCATGCCGGTTCGCACGAGTTGAGCGTGATTGATTTTCCCGAGCTGATGAAAAAGCTTTTGGCAATGCCGAAAACGCGCGACGAAGCCAAAAAGGACAACAAGGACCTGAGCCAATACTCTTCGGTCATCGCCGAGGATGTGCCCAACGATCTGGCCTTCTTGGTCGGGTTGCGACGTCGGATTCATCTTTCCGGCCAAGGGCCGCGTGGTCTGGCTATGGTTGGCTCTCGAGCGGTCGTCACGGCATTCTTCTCCGATACGCTCAATGTGGTGGACCTTCAGAAGAAACAACGAGTGGTCGAAAACGCGATCGCTCTGGGACTCAAGCCCTCTTTGACCAAGGAACGCCAAGGGGAGTTGTTCTTCAACGACGCTCGGCTTTGTTTCCAGCATTGGCAAAGCTGTGTCAGTTGCCACCCGGATGTTCGGGTCGACGGGTTGAACTGGGACCTTTTGAACGATGGTCTGGGAAATCCGAAGAACGTCAAGAGCATGCTCTTGGCCCACCAGACGCCGCCGTCGATGTCTTCGGGGATTCGAAGTGACGCGACGATTGCAGTTCGAGCGGGGATTACTCATATTCAGTTCGCCGTCCGGCCGGACGAAGACGCCCAGGCGATCGATGCCTATCTGAAAACGCTCAAGCCGGTCCCGAGCCCTTGTCTGGTCAACGGGAAACTCAGTGAAGCGGCCCAGCGTGGCAAGGAACTGTTCCTCAGTAAAAAGGTCGGTTGCTCAAAATGTCATCCGGCCCCGCTTTACACGGACAAGAAGATGCACAATGTCCAGAGCCGCGGCAAGTATGATCGACGCGATGACTACGATACCCCGACGTTGATCGAGTGCTGGCGGACCGCCCCTTACATGCACGACGGTCATTACACGACCATCAAGGATCTTTTGACCGAGGGGGGACACGGTCAGGTTTTCGGTGGAGCGGACGATCTGAACGAGAAACAGATCGACGATCTGGTCGAATTTGTCAAGTCGCTCTAACAGTCCGTTGAAAAAGTCCATCCGGGTCTTTTTCAATCTCGGCAATTGCGACAACAAGTGGCCGCAAGCCTCGCATAATCAGCGATTTTTCAAATCGCCGATTATGTGGGAAACATCCTGTTTCCCCTGGCAGCCCGTTTTTTAACAAGCTGCCAAGGGCGATTTTCGGACAACCGATCGATTCATCAAAAAACGGGAGACTCTTTTTATGGAGTCTCCCGCTTTTTTTGCGCGATCAAAAAAGGAACCAAACGGCGGCTAGATTTCGCCCTCTTGGACGAGCCGGACAAAATGCTCGAAGGAGCGATCATAGGTCTTTTCGCCATCGGCGTTGAAACAACAGGCCGGCAACTGTCGGGCGCGCAAGTGGGATTGGAGACATTCACAACAGACTCCTTTGCGAGAACATCCAGGGTAGCTACAGTTGCAAAAGTCGAGGTTACGTTTTTTATTGGGGCATTCCATTGTAGGACTCCTCGTGGTGGTGAAAAAGGTTCTTTCGTTATGGTAGTCCTTGAGGCCGTTTTTGAAAAGCTTTCCCATTTTATGTTTTGAAATGAGGATGAAACCTATCGCAGCACCGGGCAGCAGTCGAACCACTCGCGGCCTTGGCGTTTCATCCATTCGACCGACGATGGAGGGCCCCAGTCGCCCGATTCGTAGAGATCCAGGTGCGGTTGTTGACGTCGGTTCCAGGTCTGTTGGATCGGATCGATCAGACGCCAGGCCAGTTCTACTTCGTCGGAGCGGGCGAACAGGCTCGGGTCGCCGTTGATCACGTCCAGCAGGAGCCGTTGATACGAGTCGGGCATCGTTCCGGGAAACGCGTGGCGGAAATTGAAGTCCAACTCGGTTTGGCGTAGCGACATTTCCGAATCGGGGACCTTGGTTTGGAAGTGGATTTGGATTCCTTCGGCCGGTTGGATCTGGACGACCAGCCGATTCGAGCCGGAAGTGTCGAGCGGTTCTTTTTTCGAGGGGGGACCGAACATCCGATGGGGCGGCTGGCGAAACTGGATGACGACCTGGGTCGTTCGGCATGACATCGCCTTGCCCGATCGAAGATAGAACGGGACGCCTTGCCAACGCCAGTTGTCGATATGCAGCTTGATCGCGGCGAAGTTGGCCGTTTGACTGTCGGCCGCGACGCCCGGTTCGTCACGATAGGTGCGGTACTGGCCGCGGAGCGTCAATTCGGTGACCTTGTCGGGGGTCATGGGGGTGATCGCCCGGAGAACCTTCACTTTTTCGTCACGGATGGCGTCGGCATCCAATCGGGCGGGCGCTTCCATGGCGGTCAGCGTCATCAGCTGCAACAGGTGGTTTTGGAACATGTCGCGAAGGATGCCGACCGTTTCGTAGTAGCCGGCTCGCCGCCCGATCTTCAACTCCTCGGCCGAGGTGATTTGGATATGGTCGATGTAGTTTCGGTTCCAAATCGGTTCGAAGATCGTGTTGGCGAAGCGTAAAACCAAAAGGTTCGAGACCGTTTCTTTGCCCAGGTAATGGTCGATCCGGTAGACCTGGGATTCCTTGAAGACTCGGTGGATCGACTCGTTGAGTTTCCGGGCCGTCTCCAGATTGGTCCCAAACGGCTTTTCGATGACGACCCGACGGTCGGGATTGTTCGGCTCGACCAGTCCGACTTGCCCCAAGTGGGCGACAGCCGGTTCGTAGAAATGGGGTGCGGTGGCCAAATAGTAGACGCGACTGGCCGGTCCGCTGGTTTCGAGCAGTTCGAGCTCTCGCTTGAGGGCCACGAACGAGTCGATTTTCTCGATGTCTCCCTGTCGGTAGTAGACGTTTTGGGCAAACGTATCCCAGGTTGCTTGTTCGAAGGTCGATTCGGAAAATTCGGCGGTCGATTTGCCTAATTTTTCTCGCCACTGGTCGTCGCTAAAGGGGGTGCGAGAGACGCCGACAATCCGGGTTCCGTGCGGCAGTCGTTGTTTGCGATACAGTTCGTAGAGAGCCGGGATCAGCTTTCTCTTGGTCAAATCCCCCGACGCTCCGAATATGACAATCGTATGACTCATCTTCGTCTCCTTTCGACTTAACTTGGCAGGACGGACCGTTAGAACGTGTCCTTGTCAAGGTCGATCGACTTGGCGGTAAACGAAACGGGGGGGCTCCAAAGTGAAGTCTCGCGTTAAGCGTTTTTCTCTCTTAGGGCTACCTCTGGAAGCGTGGAGTAAACCTTCGGTTTACAGAGGTTACCTTAAGTTTCATCGGTTTTTCGATCGGTACATCCGATGGCGCGTTTGATGATTTTCTTTGACATGTGGGGGAATTATGTCATAGAAAAGAGAGAAACGCAACCTTGAGGGGGGAAATCTCTTCTTTGAGAAGACTTGGGACGCATAAAAAAAGGCCCGCCCGAAACGATTTCGAGCAGACCTTTTTTGTTTTTTGTGGTTTCGACCATTCCCGTCTACAGAGATACGGGGGATGTCGAATTCACTTCGTTAACGCTCAGCCGCTGATGTTGTAGTAAGGACGGCTCAGCGAGGCTTTTTTGTCTTCCTTCGGAAGCGGAGCGGCTTTTTCTTCTTCGGCCGGAGCGGCGGCTCCACCGTCGCAGCTGTCGCAGTCGCCACAGCAGCTTTCGCCACAGGTGTCACAGCAGGTGTTGCAGCACTTCGGGGCTTTGTAGAACAAGATGCGGGTGCGGCAGAGATCATCGAGGAAGTCGAGGATCGGGGTGCAGCACGGGGTGCAGCAGCTGTCGCAGCAGCTGTCACAGCATTCCGGTTCGCAGCAGGCCGGTTCGCAGCACTTGGCTGGTTCGCAGCACTTGGCCGGTTCGCAGCACTGGGCCGGTTCACAGCAAGTGTCGCAGCATCCGCAGTCGCAGCAACCGAAGTTGAAAAGACCCTTCAGGCCGGCGAACAGATCGCATTTGTGACCGCAGCAGCAGTCGCAGCATTCTTGTTCGCAGCAGGCGGGTTCACAACATTGGGCCGGCTCACAGCACTTGGCCGGCTCACAGCACTTGGCCGGTTCGCAGCATTGATCGGCACACGGATCGCAGCAGCCGCAGGAATTGCAGCCGTGGCCCCCGAATAAACCGAACAGCTCGAAGCCGAAACTTGGGCCGCATAGGGCGACGCTCAAGAGGAGCGCTCCAACAACCATTCTACTTTTCATCGAGCAACGTCTCCTTTGTTCGAACCGAGAAAAGCGTTTTCCCAATCTCCCGGTGGTTATTTCCCGAACACCGTTACGATCAGTCGTGAGTAACTACTTTTCTGTTGAGCGGGTTCTCCCATGGGTAAGAACCGACGCAACAGCGGGGAACTACCAAATCACGGGAGAGGAAAGGAATTGAGTTTTCCTCGGTCCAATGGGTCCTTCACGTCGGGCCCGTCGAGCCACTCCTTGACTCGATTTCTTCTACGGTTTTCCCGGCGTGCTCTCTGTCTCCTACCTCCGTCGAAGTCAGAGATCAAAATCGATATCGGCCACTTTTCCGGACTCCCTTGAGTGAACGGAACCTTTTTTAGGCAAAAGATTTACGACGGATTGTTATAGGGGTCATGCCGGTCGCGTTGAGTTGTTAAACTTTGTCGATTGTAGTGGGCTATCGGCGGTTCCGGGGCTCGTAAACGATTCACTAACCGGTAAAGTTTTCCTGGATTATTTCCCGGAGAGCCGGTTTAAGGAAAATTTTTTTTTCCGACCGAGCGCGGTCGACGGATTTTCTTCTTGTAGTTTCCGGGCAATCCTTCTGCTATGCTAAAAACTGATGGTGTTGGTGAAAGGAATCCTGATTCAGGTGGGTGATATGCCTTCCCCTCTAGCGAACTGCTGCTAGAATTCCCTTTTGACTTGCCTCACGTTTTCTCTCCAACTAGATAGCCTTGATGGAGCGATTGCCTCGCTTCTGGAAGAAATAAAAAAACCGATGTGCCGTCTCATTTCGATCCCACGTTTTTTCTTGGTTGTGGTTTTGCTCCTTATCGGTTCGCAGGAGTTGGCCGCCGAACCCAGCCGCGATGCGGCAACCGAGTCAACTGGAAGAGAGAAGATCCACGCGCAGTGGTGTGATTCGTCGCGAAGAAACAACGTCGTCGATGCGCGAAACCTGCCGGTCGAGTGGGAGGTGGGCCAGTGGGATGCCGAGAAGGGCCGCTTGGTAGACGGATCGGGGAAAAACGTTCGCTGGGCGAGGACGCTGGGGTCGACGACCTACGGGACGCCGATTGTCGCCGGAACGCGGGTCTTTCAGGCGACCAACAACGGGGCCGGATATCTTGCGGCCTATCCGAAAACGGTCGACCTGGGTGTTTTGCTGGCGTTTGGGCAGGAGGACGGACGGTTTCTTTGGCAACACTCGGTCGAAAAACATCCGGCGGGACGCGCGATCGATTGGCCCCTGCAGGGGATCTGCTCGAACCCATTGATCGAGGGAGACCGGCTTTGGGTGGTGACCAATCGGGGGGAGGTGGTCTGTCTCGATACGGCGGGCGACCCGGCGGGCGATCCGGCGGAAAAAACGTCTCGGGTCGTTTGGAAGTTCGATATGATTCGCCAACTAGGGGTTTTCCCTCATAATATGTCGAGTTGCTCGCCGACGTCGGCCGGAAATCTTTTGCTGATCAATACCTCCAACGGGGTCGACGACTCGCACGATCGGATCCCCGCGCCGACGGCTCCCAGTTTTATCGCCCTGGACAAGGAGACCGGAAAGCTGCTCTGGGCGGATGGCTCTTGTGGGAAAAATCTGCTGCACGGACAATGGTCGTCGGCCGCTTACGCTGAGATCGACGGGGTCGGGCAGGCGATTTTCGCGGGGGGGGACGGCTGGGTTTACAGCTTTCGCGCCGAAGCGGCCGAGTCGGGCCGCCCCGAGTTGCTCTGGAAGTTTGACGTCAACGCGAAGGAATCGACCTGGGACGGCGACGGGATGGGGGACCGGGCGAATCTGGTTTCGACCCCGGTGATTGTGGGCGATCGGGTTTTTATCGGGACCGGTCACGATCCGGAGTTCGGCGAGGCGCCCGGCGTGCTTTGGTGCATCGACCCGACGCGACGGGGGGACGTCAGCCCGACGCTGGCTTTCGATCGTGACGGCAACCCTCTGCGGCCGGGCCGTTTTCAGGCGGCCGATCCCGACTCCGGGGACCGGATCGAACCGAACCCCAACTCGGCTGCCGTCTGGAAATATGACGGGGGTGATCTAAACGGCGACGGGGAAAAGGATTTCGAAGAGGAGATGCACCGGACGATTGGTACGGTGGTCGTGGCCGACGGGGTCTTGGTCGTGACCGATTTGGCCGGGTTGATGCACGCCGTGGACCCGAAGACGGGGCGGCCGTTTTGGACGCACGACTTGATGGCCGCCTCGTGGAGCTCGCCGCTGGTGGCCGACGGGAAAATTTACCAGCCGGACGAAGACGGCGACGTGGTGGTCTTGCGGTTGGCTTCGACCAAAGAGATCCTTGGCGAAAACGCGATGGACGAGATGATCTACAGTACGCCGGTCGCGGTGGGCGATACTATATATATAGCGACAAAAACCCGGTTATTCGCGATCGCGAAGGATAAAAGCGATGAAAAACCTTAGGACGGTTGGTTGGTTCGGTTCGGCGACGGTGTTTTTGCTGGCTTTCGGGGCGTCAGTCTCGGAGGCCCAAACGTCGGTCGAAATCGACGCGGTTGCCGGAAAGCCCTATGGGGTCGGGCGTATTTCGATCACGCTCGATCCGTCCGAATGTCCGGCCCCCCTGGGGATTCAAGGGGTGACGCTTCAAGACGCCCATGGTCGGACGCTTTACCCGGCCATTTCTGGAGGGGAAAACGATCCATTCGTTAAAGATTTAATCCTCGGTTTGCCGGTCTGGCAGGGCGGCCCGGTCCGTCAGCAGGCACGCGGGATCTTGGAAGGGTTTTTGAGTGCGAACGCCCCGCCGCAGACGACCTTTTATTTTCTCTTTACCGGCCGGCAGCCGTTGACATTGACCCTTGGCACGGTCCCGCCCCGCTCGTGGCAAGTGGTCCCGCGGGTCGATCCGGACGCCCATCACACCGCGTTGGACCTTTGGTGGGAGACGTTTCGCGCCCGGCCGTCGGGGATCTTCAAGAAGAAACCGGACTATCCGCCGTATGTGATCAACTACCTTGAAGGGCTTTTGGCCCGGCGGCTGATGTTGCCTATCCCGGAGCAAGGGGCGTCGGGGTCGTGGCGGACCGAATTGGAACAGAAGATCGGCCTTTTTGTCGGGACCGAACGGGTCTTGGCCGATGCGGTGCGAACCCGGATGGTTGGCGAGCGCGGCTTGGAGGAGAAGGCCGAGTTCCCCCTGCCCCGCGCGACACGCTGGACCCCGCTGGAATTGCCCGAGGTGGCCGACGACGTGAAGGTCGAGCCGATCGCGATGCGGGTGCCCGAGGAATCGCTCTATATCCGCTTCGGCAGTTTCGCCAATTTCCTCTGGTTCCAGGATACGCTGCACGAGTGGGGCGGCGATATGCGCAACCTGGTCGCTTTGCGCGGGGTCGACGACGAAGTCTCCAAGCGGATCGAGGAAGAACTGGTCATCAAACAAACGACCTTGGGGCGGATGCTCGGCGGGACGGTCGTTTCGGACGTGGCGATGGTCGGAACCGATTTATTTTTCCGTGAAGGGGCCTCGTTTGGCCTGTTGTTCGAGGCACGCCAGACGTTTCTTTTCACCCGTGAGTTGCTCGCCCAACGCCAGGCCCGACTTGACGAAGGGGGCGTGACCGAAGAGACGGTGACGATCGCCGGGAAAGAGGTTTCCTATCTGCATTCGCCCGACGGTCGGGTCCGGTCGTACTATCTGGCCGACGAGGGGTACGTCCTGGTGACGACGTCGAGGACCCTGATGCGACGTTTCATTGAAACAGGACAGACGGAACAAAAGGAGTCTCAGCGTTCATTGGGGCAGACCGACGAATTTCGACACGCGCGGTCGGTCTTCCCTGTCGATCGGGGCGATACGGTTTTTATCTATTTTTCCGATCCGTTTTTCCGAGAGATGGCCGGATCGCACTACTGGATCGAGATGTCGCGCCGGTTGCAGGCGGCGGCCGATATCGTGTCGGTCCAACTGGCGCAGATCGGGGCCGAAGGGGCCTCGCAGCCCGGCGAGACGATTGACCAGTTGAAGACCCATCAGTGGTTGCCGCCGGAGTTTGGGCCTCGACCGGACGGGTCGCGTGCCGAGATTACGTCCGACGGGGTGGTCGACAGCCTGCGTGGCCGACGGGGCTTTTTCTTGCCGATTCCCGACGTCCCGGTGCGAAAGATTACCCGTGTCGAGGCCGAAGCGTATCGCGACTTTTTGGAATATTACCACGGACGCTGGGGACGCCTTGATCCGATGATGGTCGGCGTCAAGCGGGAAGCGATTTCCGGCGGGATCGAACGGATCACATTGGACGTGCGGGCCAACCCGTTTGCCCGGGAGCATTTCGAGCGATTGTCGCAGCATTTGGGCCCGCCGCAGAAAGACCGTCTGGCGCCGGTGCCGGGGAATTTGGCCTCGTTCGAGTTGCAGATGACCGAACAGCTGCTCTTCGGCGGGTTGCGCAATGTCGGGTTGCCGTTCGATGTGGTCGACGGACGAGTGGTGCCGCGTGGCGGAATCGGGAATCTGTTGGTCGGCTATCTCGGAACGACCGGTCAGGCGGGGATTTTGGGCTTTTTGGATCAGTTGGTCGGTTCTCCGGCGACGCAGTCGGCTCGCCCGGCCCCCTCGAACGTGCCGCCGCGAAGGGGCCGAAGAGGTCGGCTGGGGAATTTGGCCCGACAACTGCTCGGCGGCGGTCCCTCCCCTGCCCCTTCCATGGCCCAGCCGCCTAGCTCGTCGAGCTTTTTGGGGATCCATCGGTATCAGGACCAACGGTTCACGATCTACTCGTTCCAAGAGGAAATATTGAACCAAGTGGCCGGAGGGTTGTATTATGAACCGGCGCCACGTCCGGCCCAGATCCGACTTCATGTGGGAGACCTGAGCGACGCGGCCGCCACGCCGACGTTTGGCGCCCTGGCCTACCTGCGAACTCGACAGACGTCGCTGGCCAATTTGCGGCTGATCTTTTCATTGAACCAGCAGTTGGGGCTTCCGATCGAAGCGGGGCTGGATAAGGCCGAATTGGTCCTCAATGCCAAGTTGATATGTCCTTTGGGGGGAAAGTACGTCTGTCAAAAGGGGGCCGATGGCGTGTTGCGCTGGACTTCGACCGCGTTTGAGGAAGCACGGAAAGACGCGTCGGGCAAGGAGACCGTGCCGAAAGACCACCTTGCGCCGCCGTTGAATTGGTTCCGCGGGCTCGATATGGACGCGACGATGAACCCGCGGGATTTCTCGGCCCATGTCGAACTGTTGATGAAGCCGCTCAAGTAGAAGCGGACCGAGAAAAGATCTGGGGCCGTTGACGAGCGGAAATCCGATGCGCTTTCGGTTCGTACGCGTTTTTTGCTTTTTTCTTTGACAAAAAAAGCCGGGTTGTCATTTGGTCGTTTTTCTTTTTTTCATTCGGAGATCGACGAGGCGACTTTTTCCCTTTTTGATTTTTGTTTTACCTTTTGGTTTCGGCGTTGACGATCATCGCTCCTGGAGCCATACTAGAGTTCTTTTCCCCTTCGAGAGAAAGCCGCCTGTCTTGGTCGACTCTCGCTTCGCTTTCACGCCGTTTGCCCAAGAGATCGATTTTTCTTTCGGGGTTGCTTTTTAGTGAAACGATTTGGTCGGGAGACGGTGCTTTCTTGATGGAATGAGCGAATAGGTGGAACCAGGAGCAGATTTGATTTTCGACGTGGACTCGTCGGCTTATTGAGCCTCGTCTAAGTAGTGACCCGAGGGCTTCTAGCGGGAGGCCCGGAATTTCCAGGGGTTTCCTGAAATCATGGGGCCACTGCTTTTGCGACTATCGATAAACGACGGGACGCGAATAACGGATGGAATACATAAGGAGAGGTAGGCATTTGAGTACGGAAAAACATGACGAGATGGCGGATTTCCCTTGGTTGATTCGAGTCGGCTCTTCTTCGATCGGGACCGGGGTTTTCGCGACCGAGGAATTCTCTCCGGAAGAAATCGTCGGAGAAATCGATGGACATTTTATCGAAGACGCGAATTACGGGTCGGATTATTGCATCCACCTGGAAGGGGACTATTCGTTGGAGCCGGCCGCTCCGTTTTGCTATTTGAATCATTGTTGTCAGCCGAATTGTGTTTTGGCTTTCTGTTGGGAAGAGGGTGAGGAAAAACCGACTGTCTGGGTCGAGGCGATCCGGCCGATTCAACCCGAAGACGAGCTGACGATCGATTACGCTTGGCCGGCCGAGATGGCGATTCGCTGTGAATGCGGAAGTCCGGAATGTCGTGGTTGGGTCGTTGCCGAAGAGTCGCTCCACGAGGTTGACCAGACCGAATCGGCTTAGAACGAACCGGTGCCCTGCGGATGGGGTCTTTTCTTTGAGTAAGACCCCTGTTTTTTCTTCGCTGGGAGGACGCCAAGGAGTTTGGCGTGTCGCCGGGGTCACTTGAGCGGCCGTTTTGGCTCGGCGTGGTTTGCCGGGTAACGGGCCGTTGAGAAGAAGGTCCCTCTTGAGAGGTATTTTTGAGCCGCCGGGCGTTGACAGGTTTCTCGCGGAGGGATATCCTAAGTAGTTTGTCCACTTTCTGCTTTGTGCGACAAAAGATGTCCTGATCCGTTCTCGCTCAGGTGTCGGCGCCTTCGTCGGTCGGAAGATTTTCTTCGGGTTTTCACATGTTCGAAGAGAGCGGAAAGGATTTGGCTCTTTTGAGACACGCAATATACCTTAATAGGTAGCTATCAATGACGCGTCGCATCAAAATCTATGACACGACCCTTCGCGACGGTTCGCAGGCCGAAGGGATCAGTTTCTCGCTGCAAGACAAGCTTCAGCACGCCCGTCGGCTCGACGATTTGGGGTTCGATTATGTTGAAGGCGGGTATCCCGGCTCGAACGAGAAGGATTTTCAATTCTTTCAGGATATCGCCAAGGCCGATTTGAAGCACGCCAAAATCGCCGCGTTCGGGATGACCCGACGCAAGGGGATCGCCGCCGAAGAAGATCGGGGGCTTCGAACCCTTTTAGAATCGAAGGCGCCGGTTATCACGCTGGTGGGCAAGTCGTCGGCGTTCCAGGTCGAAGAGGTCATCCGAGCCGATCTGGATGAAAATTTAACCATGATCGCCGACAGCGTGCGGTTGATGGTCGACGCCGGACGGGAAGTTATCTTCGACGCCGAGCATTTTTACGACGGTTACAAGGACAACGCGGCGTATGCCTTGAAAACGATCCAAGCGGCCGTGGAAGCCGGGGCGACGACCGTTGCCCTTTGCGATACCAACGGCGGGAGTATGGTCGACGAGGTGGCCCGGATTACCAAGGAGGTGGTCGATAAACTTGGCCCCGAGGTGGCCGTCGGAATCCATTGCCACAACGATTGCGAACTGGCGGTGGCGAGCGCTCTGGCGGCGGTCCGCGCGGGAGCCGGCCATGTCCAGGGAACGATCAACGGGTTCGGCGAACGGTGTGGCAATACGGATTTGATTTCGGTTATCGCCAATCTGGGGACGAAATTTGAGGGGTGCGAGGTGCTTTTGCCGGAAAGTATTCCGCGTCTGACCGAGCTGTCCCGATTCGTTTACGAGACGGCGAACGTTAATTTTCGACTGAATCAGCCGTTTGTCGGCAAAAGCGCGTTTGCCCATAAAGGGGGGATGCACGTCAGCGCGATCGCGCGGAACGTTTCCAGCTACGAGCATATCGATCCGAGCACGGTGGGCAACGAGCGGCGAATCTTGGTCAGCGAGCTTTCAGGCCGGTCGAATATCGTCGCGATGACCAATAAGTTCGGACATAAGCTCGATGCGAAGCTGATGGACAAGATCCTCACACGGGTCGTCTCGATGGAGAGTGCCGGTTACCAGTTTGAAGCGGCCGAAGGGTCGTTCAATCTGTTGGTCAAAAAGAGTGCCGGCGAGTTTCACCCGCATTTCGAGCGGCTGAAGAGTCACGTTACGGTTGAGATGGACGAAGACGGCAAGGCGACGACCGAAGCGACGGTCAAGATTCGTATCGGGGACAAGATCCGTCACGAGGTGGCCGAAGGGGACGGTCCGGTCAACGCTCTGGACGCGGCGATGCGAAAAGCGCTCAACGGTCATTTTCCTGCCTTGTACAAGACCCATTTGGTCGATTACAAGGTGCGGGTGATCAACTCGGAAGCGGCGACCGCCGCGGGCGTTCGGGTGGTGATCGAAAGTCAGGACGAAAACGACGTCTGGGGCACGGTTGGGGTGAGCGAGAATATCATCGAGGCCAGTTGGCAAGCGTTGGTCGACAGTTTCGAGTATAAGTTGCATAAAGACGAAGACGCCCATGCGGCCGAAGTGTAATATCGAAAAATTCTTTCCGGTACCGATGCCGACGACTTCTTGAAGTGCAGGCTTTCCGTTTTGTGCTGGTACACCAATAAAAAACACCAATTAGTAAAAACGAATAGACATGAACCGCGAACTGCCGAAGCAATACGATCATGCGACCGCGCAAAAGCGTTGGTACGCCTTCTGGGAAGAAAAAGGGTTTTTTCATAGCGAACCGGATGAAAATAAACGTCCGTTCACGATCGTCATTCCGCCGCCGAATGTGACCGGCGCGTTGCATCTGGGACACGCGCTGAACAACACGCTTCAGGATATTTTGGTTCGACATCGTCGGATGCAAGGGTTCGAGGCCCTTTGGGTGCCGGGGACCGACCATGCGGGGATCGCGACGCAAGCGGTCGTCGAACGGCGCTTGTTCGAAGAGGAAAATCTGACGCGTCATGACATTGGACGTGATGAGTTGGTCGAGCGGATCTGGAGCTGGAAAGCCGCTTACGAGCAGCGGATTCTCGGTCAGCTCAAGGAGATGGGGTGCAGTTGCGATTGGCAACGGACCCGGTTCACGCTCGATCCGGTCTGCGCGCGGGCGGTGCGTCATACGTTTTTCCATATGTTCAAGGACAAGCTCGTCTTTCGCGGAAAGCGGCTGGTCAATTGGGATACGATGCTTCAGACGGCCGTTAGCGACGACGAAGTGTTCCATGAGACGGTGCCGGGCCACTTTTGGTATTTCCATTATCCGGTGATCGATCCGAAGCCGGGCGAGCCGACCGAGGTAACCATTGCGACGACGCGGCCCGAGACGATGTTGGGCGATACGGCCGTCGCGGTGCACCCGGATCCGGCCGGCGCGTTGGACAAGGTCGAAAAGGACTTGAAAGAGCGTCTGGCCGCCGCGTCGGAGAAGCAGAAGCCGGAAATTCAAGCCCAGCTGGACGACTTGGCCGAGCGTCGGAAGACCCATTTGCCGCGGCTGGTGCAGTTGCGCGACATGGCGGCCGATGGGCGAAAGCTTTTGTTGCCGCTTATGAATCGGGAGATCCCGCTGATCGCCGACGAGTGGGCCAAACCGGAGATGGGGACCGGCTGCGTGAAGATCACCCCGGCCCACGACCCGAACGACTACGAGGTCGGATTGCGGCAGTCGCTGCCGATGATCAGTATCTTGAACCTCGACGGGACCCTCAACGAAAAGGCCGGGTTGTACGCGGGCAAAACGATCGCCGAGGCGCGCGACGCGGTGGTTGCCGATCTGGAAAAAGAGGCGCTCTTGGTCGAAGTCGAGGATCGGGAGATCGAGCTGGCTCACAGCGACCGGTCGAAGGCGCCGATTGAACCGCTGTTGACCGACCAATGGTTTGTCAAGATGGACGATCTGGCTCAGACGGCGATGGACGCGGTCAGCGACGGGCGGGTCCGAATTACGCCGAACCGCTACGCCAAGGGATACCACGATTGGCTCAGCGAAAAACGGGACTGGCCGATCAGCCGTCAGTTGTGGTGGGGCCATCAGATTCCGATTTGGTTCTGCAAAACGGCCACCGAAGAAGACCTCAAAAAGGCGTTTGCCGGACGCGATGACGTTTTCTGGTATCGGGACGAAGCATATGGCCAATGGCTCATTTGTGCCCAGGAAGAGGACCTGGCCGAGGATGCCGTCCCGGGACACCAGCTCACGCGTGAAGAGGACGTTTTGGATACCTGGTTCAGTTCGGCGATTTGGCCCCATTCGACCCTCGGCTGGCCCGAATCGACCGAGGAGTTGAAGTACTATTACCCGACCAGTGTCCTGATTACCAGTCGCGACATCATTACCCTTTGGGTCGCCCGGATGGTCCTGGCCGGACTGTTCAACGTCGGCGAGATTCCGTTTCACGACGTTTATATCCACCCGAAAATCCTCGACGGGTTCGGCGAGGGGATGTCGAAATCGAAGGGGAACGGGGTTGATCCGCTGGACGTCATGGAAAAATTCGGCGCCGACTCGTTGCGATTCGGCATCGCCTACCTGACGACCGAGACGCAAGATATCCGGATGCCGGTTGAGTTCGAGTGTCCGCATTGCCAAAAGCTGATCGAGCAAACGAAGAAGAACCGGATATTGCCGCGGGTCAAATGTCCGTTCTGTGCCGGCGAGTTCTCGACCCAGTGGGCTGAAAATCCGGAAGACAAGGCGCTGCCACGCGGGGCGGTTGTTTCGGATCGCTTCGAGTTGGCGCGGAACTTCTGCAACAAGCTCTGGAACGCGTCGCGGTTCGCGATGATGAATCTCGAAGAGTACTCGTCGCGGCCGATCGCCGACGAGGAGCTTTTGGTCGAAGATCGTTGGATTTTGAGCCGTTTGGCGACCGTGACCGACGAGGTGACCGAGGCGCTGGACCAGTTCAAATACGCCGACGCGGCCCGGGCCCTTTATGGATTCGCTTGGGACGAGTTCTGTAGTTTCTTCGTCGAGATGGTCAAGGGCCGATTGCAGGATGAAGCGACACGCGACGTGGCCGGTCAGGTTCTGGCCTACACGCTCGATACCCTTTTGCGATTGTTGCACCCGATGATCCCGTTCCTGACCGAAGAGGTCTGGCAGCTTTTGGGCGAACTGGCGCCCGAGCGGGGAATTGACTCACCCGAACCGGCGGCCGAGTCGGTCATGATCGCCCCGTGGCCGGAAGTGGACTCGAAGTGGGCCGACGCGAAAATCGAAGCGCAGTTTGCCCGATTCCAGGAGGTACTTCGTGGCGTCCGTGAAATTCGGGCCCGTCAAGGGGTGCCGCCGAAGAAGGCGATCGAGTTCATGGTCCGATGTGATGCGGAAGAGGCCGCACTGCTTGAACCGATGAAGCCGTACTTCGAATCGATGGCCGCGGCCCATGCGGTCGGATTTGGCCCTGAGGTCGCCCCCCCTGCCCTGGCGGCGAATGTCGCTTTGCCGGGCGCGGAAATCTTTGTCGACTTGGCCGATTTGATCGATGTCGAAGCCGAGATTAAAAAGAAGCAAGAGGAGCTCGACAAAATCGAAGGGTTCATTCTCGGTAAGAAGAAGAAGCTCGAAAACGAAAACTTCGTTTCTCGTGCTCCGGCCGTCGTTGTTGAAAAAGAACGCGAAGGGCTGGTTGAGTTGGAAGAGAAACGCGACGCAACGGCGCTGGCTCTGGAACAGCTAAAAAAACAGGCGTAGCGTTATTCTTTTGTGAGACAAAAAAACGGGGAGTGCCGTATCAAAGCGTACGGCCTCCCCGCTTTTGAAATGCGACGAGACGCCTCTCTCTTTTGGAAGCCGCCTAGCAGTCTGTTGAAAACAGGTTGCTAGAGGAAACAGGACGTTTCCCACATAGACGGCGATTTGAAAAATCGCTTGTCTATGCGAGGCTTGCGGCCACTTGTTGCCGCAAAAGCCGAGGTTAAAAAAGGCCCGGATGGCTTTTTTTAACGGACTTTTAGTGTCCGGCCCCGACTGGAACGGGCTCTTTGAGCCATTCCCATGCCTCGCCGATTTCGTCAGGCTCGAAATAAAGCACTTTGGTTTTGGGGAAGAGCATTTTTCCAAGCTTGGTCCACCACTTGTGCCAAGACGGGTCGCCCACGATCGCACATCGCTCGATTTGGCGGATGTGCTTCACGTCGAATTTCATTTCGTCCCAAATCGCTCGAAGCTGATAGCCTTCCATATTGGTCAGTTCGATGCAGCAACGAATACTGCCGTGCTCTTTGATCAGTTTTTCGAATTGGGGAACGAACCCTTCGTAATCGGCGTGGAGCAATTTGCCGTCCACCTTCAGACCGATACATCTGCCTCCCGACTCTTCATGAATCTCGAACATAATCGAACACCCTTTTTTAGAGAAAGGTAAATGAAGATTAAATTGGTTTATCTTCCCTTGATTGGGGGGCGATATATGGTCCCCCCTTTTTTCCTAAAACCGATTTTTCTTAACCGTTCTCCAATAATGTTAGCTTTTTTTCGCCGAGGGAGATTTTCTTGGAAGAATTGGCGAACCAGAGCCTTGAAAGAGTGGCGAAAGGGGGTGGATTGGTGAACCGGACCCGTAGGGTAACGAAAAAAGCCGCACCCCTCTAGGCAAAGGGTGCGGCTTACGAAATTCAGCCTTCCCAGGGGGCTGAAATTGAGGCAGCTCAAAAAAACTCAACCGAAATAATTCTTATTTTTATTATTTTCGGAAGGTGGCTACGCCACCGATAGTCAAAAGTAAGCTAAACAGCAGTGTCATTGTCGACGCTTCCTGTACCGGAGAGGTGGGGGAAAGCGGGAACAGTTCAAGGCTTTCTTAACCGCTGAGTGCCGTGTTTTACATTTGTATCATTGCCGTCGGATCGGCAAGGGTTTCGGCTTGAGATAAAGTCGTTAATCCGATCCAAGGCAGGTAAAATACAAGAAAAAGTTACTTTTGCATGCTGCTTAATCTATCGGGCGATAGAAGGTGAAGGAGTGAATAAACAAATCAGATTGACTCTCATCTTAAATAAGTCTAGCTAAATTACCAGTAGAAATAGTGGGGATTCTTGAAAAATACCCAAATTTTTTAAAATATTTCCTGCTAAAGAGGGGTTTTTGGTAAAGTAATTAGGTGAACGGACAATTTAATCGAGAAAATCGGCGTAGGGAACGCGGAGGAGCCAGTGTTTTTTGCCGTTCTCGCACGCGATGAGGAGTTCTTGATTTTGGTCGTCGCGGAGGCTGTGGGGATAGCAGATCTGGGTGCTATTTCTTTTGCTTTCGGCCAAGCGAACCTTCTTTTTCCAGGTCTTGCAGCCGTCGTCGCTGACCCAAAGTTCGAGTCGGTTGCGATACCGCTGGTCGGTGTTGAAAATCAGCACGACCCGGCCTTCGACGATCGAGAAATCGATTTTGCTTTGCGGGTTGGGCAGGTCGCTTAAGACCGTTTCGGACCACGTTCGGCCGCCGTCGCGACTTTCACTTCGTGCCAAACGTTGGCAACAGCGTCCCAGCATGATCAGGTGATTCGGCGCCACCTCGACGATGTTCGGCTCCCAGACCCAGTGGTCGGGCGTTCGGACGTATCCGTGGATCGAAAAGGTTTTGCCTTGGTCGGACGAGATCAGGACTCCGGAGGCCCCTTTGATTTGGGGCTTGAACGGCGGGTTTGGTTCGCCCTCGGTTTTCCAGCCCCATCGGCCCATCGCCTCGATCCAATAGACCGGGAAGACCCAGTCGCCGCTTTCCAGGACGATCCCTTTTCGGACCGAGACGTTTTTCCCGTTGCCGGGGATCGTGGCCGGTTCGGACCAAGTTTTTCCGTTGTCGCCGGTCGTGGTCATGAACGACTGGATTTCGGCATAGTACGTGGCAGGATGAAACGTATGGATGAAAGCGATCGGTTTTTCGCCGCCGGTGAAGATCTCGGTTCCCCAGACAGGTCGGTGCGGATGTTCGAAGAGAGTTTCCGGCTTCGACCAACTCTGGCCGTTGTCGCTGCTGCGGGTGATCATGACGAGGTTGTCCGGAGCCGGTTCTTTCGGGCCGCCGGTGTAGTGGAGGCAGGTCAGATCGCCGTCAGGCATCCGGGCCAACACCGGCTCGCGAGCGTAACCCATTTCCGGTTTGAAGTCATAGATCAACGTCGGCTTGTAATGGAAAACCACGCCGCCGTCCTCGAAGGTTTTTTCTTGCGTTTGTTCTTGACCGAAGGTGATCGACGAAAGCAAAAGAAACGCAAGGAGAGAAACGCATCGTAATCGCATGATTTTCTCCGTGAATGGTGGGAGGGGACTGAAGTGGAATGACGAGGAAGGTTTTCAGCGGGAATGATGCCCATTGGGCATTCGAGATGGAAACCTCATTCTAGCGAGCCGGAGTTGCTCGAGCAAGTTTTGGGGCGCCTTTGATCAGGGGCTCGGGCGTTTTGCATCGGGAAACGAGGTCATCACGCGGTCGACCCAGTTGCCCACTTCGGCATCTTGGAGTTTGTCGCGAATGGGCAAGAGTTTTTCATAATGTTTTCGCGCTTCGTCGGGCTTGTTTTCCAGCGCGGCGATAACGGTCAGACCGGCCAAGCTGAAGGCCTGCATCGATTGGTCTTCGGGCGTCTGTCGGAGCAATGCGTGAAATTCGTCCGACGCGCGGCGGAAGTCACGTTCGTTCAGATAGAGTCGGGCCAGTTGGACTCGAGCGCGACGGACGAACAGTTGGCGCTGGGGGAAATAGTCGACCACCGCCTGCCACGCCTCGGGCGTCGACATGCGGGCCGCCTGGATCGATTGGGCCTGGGGCGTGTCGAGTCGCTCGATCTTTCCTTCCTGGGGAGAAGCCGGCGTGAAAAAACGCCCCGAACGGGCCAGGGACCAGGCGAGAATCGATCCGACCAAGAAGCTGAGAAACAGGTAGCCTGCCATCCGCAACCATTTGGAGCCGCCACGCCGTTTCGTGCCGCTTTCGTCCAGGACCGCTTGCAGCTGCCGAGTGACATCGGAGGCAACGCCGGAAGCCGAGACCTCGACGATGATCGAATCGGTCCAATCGGAAACCACTTCCGGCCACGTTTCGCCGTAGGTTTCCCGTTGAATTTGACGGAGCGATTTCAAAAGCTCGGCTGCCGACGCCGGGCGATCCTCGGGCGATTTTGCCAGTAGTCGGTCGATCAGCCGACAAAACGCCTCGGGCAGGTCGCCCCGGTGGACGGACAGCGGGGTCGGCTCTTTTTTGAGGTGTTGGACCGCGATGCCCAACGCCGTTTGGCCGGAAAACGGAGGCTCCCCGGCCAACAAGTAATAAGCCATCACGCCGAGAGAGTAGAGGTCGCTTCGCGGGTCCAGCGGGTGGCCCTCGATCTGTTCCGGGCTCATGTAGAGCGGGGTGCCCATCGTCACGCCGAATTGGGTCAAATCGATCCGGTCGGCCGCCTGTGGAATTTGTGCCAGTCCGAAGTCGGCTACCTTCACTTCGCCCGAACGGGTGAGCAAAATGTTTTCCGGCTTGATGTCGCGGTGGACGATGTTTCGTTCGGCCGCTTTGACCAGCGCCGCCGTGACTTGGCCGAGAATGCTCAATGCTTCCGGCAGATCGGCCCGGCCGTTTCGCTCGATCCAGCGACGCAGGTTTTCCCCTTCGACGAACTCCTGCGCAATATAGTTGACCCGCTCGACGGAGCCGACCTCGTAAATCTGGACAATATTGGCATGCACCAGCGCGGCGGCCGCCTCCGCTTCCCGGCGGAACCGTTTGACGTAGGTCTCATCGTCGACCAGCTCGTCTTTGAGGATTTTGACCGCGACTGGCCGATTCAACGACGCTTGTCGAGCCAGATAGACCTCGGCCGTCGCGCCTTGCCCGAGACAACGTTGAAGCTGATAGTCGCCCAGCTGGGTCCCTTCGAAGCGGGATTCCGGCGGCGATGAAGCGGCGGATTGAGGATCTAAGGCCATCTTACTCGTTTTCGGTAGCGTCTTGTGGAAATCCACGAGGCCGGTTGAGGGTTTTTGGTGTAGCCCTGATGAGGGGGGTGGTTCTCTATATTTACGTCATCTTGAACGATCGGACTCCAGTTGAAAACCCGACATATACTACTTTAACAGGCTTTCGAGCAGGCGACAATTGGAGACGATTGGGGTCTTCTTGTCGGTAAACGCAGGTTTTTTACGGTTATCGCTTGAAAATTGGGTAAAAAATTGAGACAATAGCGTTTTAGTATTGAGAACTTCGTTCTGAGACGGCTTTATGACCGTTCGGCGGCGGCTTTCGGTGTCGTCGCCCGGTTTGTCCTTCCTTTTTTTCGTCTCAGATTTTCCCTTTCCTATTTGATTCTTTAATACATTTTTACGACGAATGAGGATACGATCCATGAGAATCTTTTTGGCACTGGCACTTTCGACAGTATTTATGGCGGGCTCGCTTTGGGCCGAAGAAGCGCAAAAGCAAAATCAGCCGCCCGAAGGTTTTGTTGCGATGTTCAACGGGAAGGATCTTTCCGGCTGGCACGGTTTGGGCCATATGGATCCTTACAAGCTCAAGGCGATGAGCGAGGCAGACCGCAAGAAGTTCCTCGACGAACAAGAAAAAAGCTTCCAAGAGCATTGGCGCGTTGACAATGGCGAGTTGGTCAACGACGGCCACGGCGCGTACGCGACGACCGACAAGGAGTACAAAAGCTTCGAAATGCTCATCGATTACAAGACGGTTGCCAAAGCGGACAGTGGAATTTATCTCCGCGCGACTCCGCAGGTCCAGATTTGGGACACGACCGAAGCGGGCGGCAAGTGGAGCATCGGTGCCGACAAAGGGTCGGGGTCCCTTTGGAACAACCAAAAGGCCGGAAACCGGGCGCTCGTCTTGGCCGACAAGCCGTTTGGCGAGTGGAACCATTTCCGTATCCTCATGAAGGGCGAAAACGTGTCGGTCTGGCTCAACGACCAATTGGTTGTCGATAACGTGCCGATGGAAAATTACTGGGATCGCAGCAAGTCGATCCTCGAACAGGGCCCGATCCAACTGCAAACCCACGGTGGCGAAATCCGCTGGCGCAATATCTTTATTCGCGAACTGGAAAACTAAGCAGAAGACTTTTCGCCTAGGCGGAGATGATTCTAACTGAAACACAAAAAGCCGGGGTCCTTATTTGAAGGGCTCCGGTTTTTTTATGCTTTTTGGAAAGGGAAATCGCCGCGTGTTTTCGAACTCATACCGGCTTGACCGCCGTGACGATTGAATTCATTGTCGAATCTTGGACGGTCCATTCAGGGTTCTCGAAACCGGCGTCCCGAAGGGCCTCGGCAATTTCGTCGAACGCGAACGTCCCGCCCGAGGCCGTGTTGACCAGCATATTGATCGCAAACAGGGCTCCTTCGGCGGGCGTGGTTTTGCCCGGTTCCATGACGAAATCCCGAATCGCGATCTGTCCACCCGGCGTCAGGGCGTCGAACACCTTGCGGAAGAGTCGTCGGGAATCGTCGAGAGAATGTTGGTGGATGATCGCACTGACCCAGGCCAAGTCGGCACCCGGCGGGAGGTCGTCGTGGTAGAAATCGCCCGCGACCAGCTCGATTCGATCGGCAAACCGGGTTCCGTGAATCCGATGTCGGGCCTGTTTTATCGCGTCGGGCAGATCGAAGATGGTCGCACGGGCTTCGGGCATCGCCTCCAACAGCGCCAACGTCCAGGTCCCGGACGCTCCGCCGACATCCAGCAGATGGCGAAACGGCGGTGGGCCAAACTGCTCGACCAACGGCGCGGCCGCGGGGCCGGAGACCGAGTGCATCGCGGCGATAAACGATTCGCGGTCGGCCTCGGGGCCGCGGATGCTTGACGAGCGAGGGGCGGGGATACCGGCGCGAACGGTCCAGGCCAACTGGTCCCATCCGCGGATCAGGTTCGACAGGTGTTGGAGCATCGGCAACAGGGTTTCTGGCGTCTCGGCCACGAGCCACGGGACGAGTCGCTTGGGAACCGAATAGACCCCTTCCGATTTATCGAGCACCCGGATCGCGACCAGCCCGTCGAGCATCATCCGTGTCGCGCGCGGGTCGCTTTCGAGCTGTTTGCAGATCGCTTCCATCGTTTTCGGCTTTTCAGCCAAGAGCGAAAAAAGGTCGAACTCGGCCGCCGCTCCCAGGACGCAAGCCGCGCGAAAACCGTTGGCCAGTTTGAGAATTTGTTCCGGCGTCGGAACGGAGACACTCATCGGATACTCCCCTGCCCTGTTTTCGGGCCTTTTTTTCGAGAAACCATTCTACTGTAGCCTTCTTGCCGCTCCACCGTCGGCAAAGGCGAAGAAATCGGACGACCACCTCCTCAGCCAAAATCTGATCGACCGCAGTGGTCCTGAGATACCGCTCGGAAAGGCCGAAGCGCCGAGACTTGCGCCGGTCCCCTCGAACCGGGCCAGGATCTGGTCGCCGTCCTGCGAGCCAAAAAAGGTTCCTGGCACCTTTTCCCCTTCCAATATCATTCGAATTTTTCGCATCCTCTATTTTTTACTTTTTTTCCTTGTAGTTATTCTTTAGGTCCAAGAGCAATGCAACAAAGCGTACGCATATTACAATCAATCCTCCCACGCCAAAAATTCCGGCAACTGCTGGAAGCTGAAACCATAGAGCAGCTAAAATACCCAGCACGAAAAGCAAAACGCAAAATTCAAGAATGATTTTCATCAAGCACTTTTTGGGCCAGAGAATTCATTTTCATACATACTTCTACTTATTTTTTTAAGAATCAACCGTTATCCTCAATGTCATCCGTTTTTACTTCTCCTTTCTTTGTAGTCATTTTTTAACTCTACGAGAAATATGGCAAATCGGATAAACAGTAGAATAACCAATCCTCCTCCGCTAATACCTGCTACTATCGGAAGCTGGAACCATAGTGCAGCTAGACCACCGGGCACTAGAAGTAGAGCACAAATTTCAAGAATGATTTTCATTAAATCCCTTTTAGAGCCAAAAAAGGTGCCAGGAACCTTTTTGGCTTTTCTTCCGGCCAGAAGACCAAGCGCCAGTGGTTGGGCATAACGCAATACGCCAGCAGACGCATTTGGTATCGTTCGACAGCCTCTTGCAAAAACCGCTCGAACGCCTCAAAATCGTCCTCTTTCTTGAAGATCGTCATTCGAGCGTTTGCACGATTCAGTACATGATAAATCAGCCCGCCCTGCGCGGCTCTTCTTGGTCTACCCATGCCCCCAATATGTCTAATTTGTCACGTCAAGTCAACAAAATTATCAAAAAGGTTCCTGACACCTTTTTCCCTCTCTTCCTTCGATTCTCTTGTTAGGCTGTGACTAGAATACAGAGCAACTATGCTGGATTTGTTGGACCAATATCCCGAGGATGCTCTGGATTAAGCTCTTTGACAATATTCTCTGCCCGTTTCTGAATAACATCTAGTATTTTGGGGGATTGCTTCTGGAATTCCATGGGGCCGATATAGAGTTTCTCTTGCGCCAGCCCTTCAAACAAAACATGGACAGCTTCCTCAATGGAAAACCCATATTTGCTAAAAAATTCTCTTATATCTTTATGCTCATCGTTGGTATTCGATGTTATATTGGTTTTGTTGAAACGTGTCGGTCGCGATTCCTCTGCCCGATAGAGTTCGGTATTGACCAGACCGGGTAAGTAAACTGACACTTTGATCTGTGGAGCACTGTCGGCTAGATCATGATAAAGTGACTCCGTGAGGGCAACAGCAGCCTGCTTTGATACATGATATGCATCAATAGCCTCAACTACCCCTGCCATCGACGCGACATTCGCAACGTAACCAACTGTGTTTTGTTCGATCATGCGTGGCACAAAAGCACGTATTCCATAAAGCATGCCATAAAAATTGACACCCATAATCCAGTTCCAGTCATCCAGACTACTCTCCAAAACGGTTGATGCTGCTGATACTCCGGCATTATTCACCAGAAGATCGACAGCCCCAAATTTTTCATAGCTCTTCTTAGCCAAGTTTTCCACATCCGCTAACCGTGAGACATCCGTCTGTACAAGTAATGTCTCAGCGCCCAATGCTTTCAAATCAGCCTCGGTGCTTGTCAGTGATTCTAACCGAATATCTGCCAGCACGATTTTCATCCCTTTTTTGGCACAATGTAACGCAATTCCACGTCCCATCCCACGACCTGCGCCTGTGATAACTGCAATTTTGCCTTTGAAATCCTTCATAAAGAGTCTCTTTGTTTATATATGTCCAATCTGAATCGTATATATCAAAAAAAGTTCCTGACACCTTTTTCCCTGCACATTTTTCCCTCAGACCACGATAATCAGTCTTCAAAAACGTCTTGAGAACGAGGCAGGCAAAGAGCTGAGGCTGCGTGAACTTCTTCGGACTGAACCTGTGAGCATACGCCGGCAGCCGCTTCCGGGCCACCGTCCACGCGGTAACCAACACCTTCCGAGGCGATTTGCTCGTCCTGCTCCTACATAAACATACAAGCACCATCCACCATAAGTTCAGCGTTTTCTACAGAGCATTCCTGACACCTTTTCCCCTCCCTTTCCCCATCTTTTTCCTGCCTAATTAAATTCTACCATTTAAAAATCTTTACATGATTTATCAATATATTATCTTTACACTGTTTTTCATTTGATAATTCATCCCCTCCCCAATCTGGAGTCAAAAGATGGTCATGACATGAATCATCACCGGTTTCCAAAATTTTAGATAGCTTTGCAATTAGTTTTTTTATACCCTCTGGATTAGCGTGAATTTCTAGCATTTCGTTTTGGATGTCATACTCAAAAGTAAGCAATATTTTTTTATTCATTTAAAGAATCTCCCAATGGATATTTTTTCTTCGGAAGGACGGAGTTATTATTTCGGTGAACGTCTACGTGGGGAAGCTCTTTCCAGTTTTTTTGTATGTTTTGCCTGCTGGATCAAGGTAATATTTTCGTCCAGTTTGAGGGTGGAAATACGCTCCCTTTACGTTTTGCGGATCAGGTTTAACTTTTCTAAAACCTTTATCTCTAAGCATTTAGTCAATTTCTTTAAAGGTTTTTCCTTTAAATGGATTGAATGAAGTTTCCGTCTCTAAGCACTCGCAAACGTTGCTACCGGGTTTTTCGCAGTTATATCGAAAGCCTCTACTGCCTCCGGAAAATCGACCCGCGTTTGGGCGAGTCAAAAATGGCCCGGATGTTTCAAAGGTTATTGCGGCTTCCGCAAGAGCTTCCATGGCTGCGGTTGCGCTTTTCGGGGCTTTGTACGTATTTTGATAGGCCTGGACTCCTCCCGGATCGAGAATGTTATCGGACAATAACTCACGAATTTTCCGATTTATTGCAGCATCATTAACTCCATAAGCCCAACCGCCTATTTTTCTTCCAATAGGATCACCAATCGATTGTCCCCAGGAGATTGGATTTATCCAGTCCCATCTACTATCATTCCATTCCGCCAGGCCGGTTGGATCAGTCTTGGCAGCCGGGTTGTTGCTGACGTAGCGGTAGAGGTTGGCGTCTCCGGCGGCGAAACTGATGGGGTCTTCGCTTAGCCAGCGGGCGATCTCGGGGTCGTACCAGCGGTTGAGGTTGTTTTGCAACCCGGTGTCGGCGTCAAACAGACGGCCGGTGAACTGGAACAACGTCTCGACCGTCGGGCTGGTTTGGCTTACCATGTTGTCGAAGGAGTCGTAGTTCAGGGATCTTACTACGCTGGTCGTGTCGGTCGTCGGGTCGTACTTGATCAAGAAGCGAACCGATTTCTGAGGATCGGTGACCGTCCAAAGCACGTCGTCGACCACCTCCTCGGCCAAAATCTGATCGACCGCGGTGCCTCAGAGATAACGTTCAGAAAGGGCCGACGCATCGAGGCTTGAGCCGGTCCCCTCGAACCGTAAGATTTGGCAGGCCGTACGTCTTTACCAGAATAGGACTTGCTGTGACGTGCGTGGGATTGGAAGTGAGTACGCCTGGCAGGATTCGAACCTGCGACCTACGGATTAGGAATCCGTTGCTCTATCCCCTGAGCTACAGGCGCTTTTTTGATCTTGGTCGATCGCTTTGAATTATAACGGTTGGTCGATTTGGCTCCAAGGGGAGCGGTTTTCGGCCGGGGGTGGCCGTTGAGGGGGCGGGTTGCCTTGAAAGGATGGGGCGAGGAAGCTCGTCTAACTTGCCGCCAGGCGTTTCATGATGCCGAAGACGACGCGGCCGAGTTTGGGTTCGGCTTCGGCGGCGATCCGCAGAATCGTTTCCAGTTCGGCCGGTTCCAGCGCGTCGGGCAGGCACATGTCGGTGACGACCGAGAGACCGAGTACCCGCATTCCGGCGTGGATGGCGACGAGAACTTCGGGGACGGTCGACATGCCGACGACGTCGGCGCCGATGGCACGCAGGAAACGGTATTCGGCGCGGGTTTCCAGATTCGGACCGGTTACGGCGACGTAGACCCCCTTGTGCATGACGATCTTTTCCTCAAGCGCGACTTCCATCGCCCAGTCGGTCAGCTGCGGATCGTAGGGGCGCGACATGTCGGGAAACCTCGGGCCGAGCTGGTCGTCGTTGACGCCGATCAGCGGGTTGCCGTTCATCAGGTTGATCTGATCGTCGATCGCCATCAGATCGCCGGCTGAAAACTGCGGGTTCATTCCTCCGCAGGCGTTCGAGACGATCAAAATTTCCGCGCCGAGCGATTTCATGACCCGGACGGGGAAGGTGATTTGCTGATAGGAATATCCTTCGTAGGCGTGAAAGCGGCCTTCCATCGCCACGACGGGAACTCCTTCCAGACTGCCGAAGATGAGACGCCCCGAATGGCTTTCGACTGTCGAGCGAGGAAAGTGGGGAATTGCTTCGTAATCGAGCGACCCTTCGGTTTGAATCCGCCCGGCAATCGAGCCGAGTCCGGTTCCGAGAATGATTCCGACGCGCGGGGTCCCCGACCAAGATGCGCGGATCGCCTCGATCGCTTCCTCGATTTTTGAAGCTAGTTGAAGCATGAAACCGTCTTTCTAAAGCTGGTGGCTGCGAGGTAATTCAAAAGAGGCGGCCCGCACAACGGTCAGCGATTTTCGGCTCGAGATCTCCTCTTGGGGAGACGGTTCGCGGCGAAAACCGACTTTTGGTTATGCGGGCTTGCGGCCACTTCATCTGGGGTTGGACTGTTAAAAACTCTCCGTAAGCGAAGAGCGGGAAGTTATCGGATCAGCCGAGGTTTTTTTCTTCGTCGAAGTCGTCCTCATCATCGTCGTCGAGGTCGTCGTCGAAATCTTCTTCGAAATCCTCATCGAAATCATCGTCGAAATCATCGTCAAAGTCATCATCGAAGTCTTCGTCATAGTCATCGTCGTAGTCGCTTGCTTCGATGACGGCGACATTGGTGTCGAGTTGGATCCAAGGAAAGGAATTTTTGGTTTCTTCCATTGGAGACAAAACGTTAGCGTAAGTCATCCTTTCGATCTCCAAAACCGGACTAGATAATAGACCTGGGCCCTTTCAATGGGGCGACGGTCGAAATTCATCAAACTGACGTCGTTGTAAATGATATTCCCCGGGCTTGTCAAGCGGACTTTTGGCAATCTTTTTCGTCTGGCCTCACGGCGGTTTTGAGCCGCGGAAGTTTCAGAGTCGGATTGACGGTGGGTAGCCCATTGGAGGGGACGCCTTTAGGCAGCCATTTTTTTTACATTCTCAATTTTAGCCACGACTTCTGGGATTGTGGTGCAAAATGAGGTGAATTTCCCCATTTTTTGCCTGGGTTCGTATGTCGGTTGTGGCGAAAAAAGGCGGTTTCCGGCGTCCGACATTCGATGGGGCTTCGTTTCTCCCTCCTCGATCGGCCGAAAATGCCGATAAACCAAAGAAAAATATTGCCGAATTTCCGAAACGGGCCATTTTGCTTAGGTCCATTTTCCGACGCATAATTGTATAACGGTTTTTAAGAGCCACTTTCCCGGGGGAGAGCGGTTTTTTCCCGTGTGGGGAGAGTTTTCTCCGGGGGGGCGGCCGTAAGGGACGGATGGATGGGGGTTGTCCATTTTCCGTCTCTTCCAGCTGCAAGGAAACCGTTACACTTACGTGAAATACGCTAGAGAAACTCGTGCCGGGTTGTTAAAAAAACAGTTTTTTCGTTAGAAAGAGAAGTCCATGTTTCCCAATTCGCTTCCTTCGAATCAACGTCCGAGCCAAACCAAGATCGTGGCGACCGTCGGTCCGGCCTGTGCCGCCGTCGAGTCGATGGTCGAGCTCATTCACGCGGGTGTCGATGTTTTTCGGGTCAATACGGCTCACGGCACGCGGGAAGAGCATCAGCAGAAAGTTGACACGATCCGGCAGGCCTCGGGAAAAACGGGGATTCCGGTAGGAATTTTGGTCGATTTGGCCGGGCCGAAGATTCGACTTGGACATTTGCCTGGCGACGAGTATCAGTGCGTCGCTGGAGAAACCGTCCGGTTCGTTCGCGGCGTCGAGGCCAAAGAGCCGGGCGATTTGACCACCAGTTATGAGCCGTTGATCGACGAACTTGGCGAGGGAGATCGGGTGGTCTTGGCCGACGGGGTGGTCAGTCTTCAGGTCGAGCAGGTCGATCGCGATTCGGCCATCTGCCGGGTAATGCAGTCGGGGCTGGTTCGAACGCGTCAGGGGGTCAATCTGCCCGGGGTGAAGCTGAGCGTGCCGACCTTAAGTGAAAAGGATATCGCCAACGCCGAGTGGGCCGCGGGCGAGGGGATCGATTTCATTGGAGAAAGTTTTGTCCGAAACGCTTCCGATGTTCGGCAGTTAAAGTCGATTGTTTCGCGTCTGGGCGGCCACACGCAGGTGATCGCGAAAATCGAAAAGCCCGAAGCGCTCAACGATCTCGAGGAAATCGTCAAGGCGACCGACGGGATTATGGTGGCGCGGGGCGATTTGGGCGTCGAGACCGACATCGCTCAGATTCCGGTCGTGCAAAAACGGATCATCGAAATGTGCCACAAGTACAATCGTCCGGTGATCACCGCCACTCAGATGCTCGACAGTATGCAATATTCCCGGATTCCGACCCGCGCCGAGGTGACCGATGTTGCCAACGCGATTCTCGACGGGTCGGATGCCTGCATGCTCTCGGGCGAGACGGCGATCGGGCTTTATCCACGTGAATCGGTCGAAACGATGCATCGGATCGCGATGGCTACCGAGCCGCTTTTCCGAGAACGTCCGCCGTTGAAAAAGCCTTCAATTGATGATGATCTTGAAGAGCTCAACCCGATTACCTTGGCGACCACCTATTCGGCAGGCCGTTTGGCTGAGGAACTCGACGCGCAGATGCTGATCGTCGCCTCGGCGAGTGGAAGGACGGCGCTTCGGGTTTCAAAGAATCGGAATTTTGTTCGAACGATCGGTGTCAGCGATTCGGAAGCGACTTTGCGGCGGATGTGCTTGTATTGGGGCGTGGTCCCGTTGGGCGGTGTTCCGACCGATGACCCGGCCGAAATGGCTCGTCACGTGGTCGAACAGGCTCGGACGGCCGGTTACTTGACCACCGGCGATCGCGTTGTCATGATCGCTGGTACCGGACTGGCGGCGACCCGTCATAATATGGTCGTGATTTTGGAAGTGGAATAGTTTTTTACGTTGGGGGCTCTCCCATTGAGAGAGCGACGCTTTAAGGAGCAGCATAAAAAGGAGATACCTTTGGAGTCTCAGCCCACGGAATCGAGCGAGACGATTTCGGGCCGATTCTTTCGGCGGAAGACGTTTTGGAAACGGGTTCTTTTTTACGGGGTGATTCTGGTTATGGTATTGGGCTATTTCCGTCTTATCGAGGACTCGTTTGTCTATTTTCCCAGCCGTTATCCTCAAGGAGATTGGGAGCCGACGGGGCTGGTGCCGGAGGACGTTTTCTTCGAGGCGGAAGACGGGGTCCGACTCCACGGTTGGTATCTTCCCCATCCCGAGCCGAAAGGGGTCCTGCTCTATTGTCACGGCAATGCAGGGAACTTGACCGGACGGGCGGAGGTGGTGGCTCGGTTGCACGACCGGTTGGGGGTAAGCGTTTTTATTTTCGACTATCGCGGCTATGGGCGTAGCGAAGGAAGTCCCAGCGAAAAGGGTTTCTATCGCGATGCCCGCGCGGCCCGCGCCTGGTTGGCGAATCGGGAAGGGATCGATCCGAAAGAGATGATCTTGTTGGGCCGTTCGATTGGCGGGGCGGTGGCGGTCGAGTTGGCTGTCCGAAACGGGGCGAAGGCGCTGATCTTGCAAAGCGTGTTTACTTCGGTGCCCGATGTGGCGGCCCGGTATTATTTCTGGTTCCCGGTTCGATGGGTGATGCAAAACCGTTTTAACGCGCTTGCGAAAATGGGCGACTATCGAGGTCCCCTTTTCCAAAGTCACGGCGATGCCGACTCGCTGGTTCCCCTGGAAATGGGCAAAAAGCTCTTCGATGCGGCCCCGGGAAATTCGAAGTTTTTTTATATCGAGTCGGGGCTGGATCACAACGATTCGCCCGAGAGTGATTATTATGAATCGCTCAATCACTTTTTGAATAATCTCGACGGTTGAATCAAGAGAGTCTCAAAGAATAAAAAAGGAGCGAGTACGCCGCCCTCCCCTGCCCTGCTCGTGGGAGGTTGATCTCGCGGGATCGCGCGTGCGCCACTCGCTCCTCTGCCCCCTTTTTTTCGTTGCCCATTACCACGAAATCAAGGTTGCCCTAGGAGACCGGCCGATTCGAAATCCTTTTCCTGCCGACCGGCCTCGTCATTAAATTCTTAAGGAGAAGTTGTCGAAGTCCTGACTTATCCTGTAGCCCATTTCGAAGTTGCCCTTGATCGTTTTTTACTACCAACATGCTTCCAGGCCGACCATCGCACCGTGGTAGAACGGGCTCCCGGTCGTCACGACCGCGGGATGGTTGAGCTCGCGTTGATCGTCGCCGTTGCGCGGCATCCCTCCAATTTGATTGGGCGCCTGGGCAATCCCTTCGAGCCAATACAGGTAATAGCCGCCACGGATCGCCCAGTGGCAGCTGATCGTGTACTCAGCCATCAGGGAAAGCTCCGCTTGGAAGGCAGTATGCGTTGTATCGGCTGCTTGCGAATAATGCCGTTGCGTTTCTTGCGAGTCAATGGTCAGATCGGTTCTTTGTTGGCAGAAGTTGCCATAAATACCGGTTCGCAGTCCGGTCAGTATGGAAAATTTGCAGGTGTCGATCAGGATCGCGTCCAAGCCAATCTGGAACCCGTACAAGTGGTTGTTGGCTTTGATTTCTGATTGATATTCCATTGCAGATTCGTTATACCAATACAGTAAATCGGAACTGAAACGTTCGTTCAACTCGATCCACCGAAAGCCGATCAAGGGGCGGAGCCAACAGTTGTAGGTTTTCCCGAAATTAATTTCAGCGCTATAGACCGCCGAAACGTAGTCGGATTCCATCTCGACTCCCCATTCATCCTCGTTCGGGCCGTAGTATCCCTCTTCCTCGAAGCAAAAGCCTCCGGTCCCGTCAAACATCTGGTAGCGAACTTCGATGTCCCAGCAGCAGCGTAACTTCTTGATCATCCCGACCTGAAAACCGTTGGTCGCGCCGATTCCGATTTCGTTTAAATTGTACCCTTCCCCATCGATCTCTCCTAAGAGGGGAGTATAGGGGTAGTTGGGATAATTCGAATCGCGGTGAAGCATCAGAGCGTCGGCATAAAACAGGCAATCACAACCGCAACCACACCCCGAACCACAACCGCAGCCCATATCACATCCCATATCGCAGCCGCAACAGTCACCGCAGTAATCTCCGCAAGACGTGTCACAGCGGTCGGGACAGGATGAGGCACAGGCAGTATCGCAGTATTCCCCGCATCCCGTATCGCAGCAGTCGCCACACCCGATGTCGCAGCAGCCCGAACATTGGGAACTGCCGCAGCCCAGCCAATTCAAGCCTTCAAAAGCCGAAGCCGAACCGGCGACAACACAGCAGGTTAAAATTCCCACCATTCCCATGATTAGAAGACGATGGTTTTGCATGGTTTTTCTCCCCTTGATATTTCTGGGACACCCTATTGGTAAATTTGACGATTCGGGAACGATTGTCAGCCGGCTACCACTGGTACCTGAGGCAGCAAAAGCTTGACAGAATTCGCCCACGAATTCGACGAGCATTTTTTTGCTTGTTTCATCATGGCCGTCCCCCCCTTTCGCTTTGCATGGCGAGAGGATCCAACGGCCGCGCTCACGTTCCGGCCAGGGAACGAAAATGCACAATGAAATCAGCTTAAAAATCTTGGGTGCGTTTCAAGAAGCAAAAAACGCCGTTGCAAGAAGGAGAAATCAAAGAAGCTACTCGATCGGATCGGTTTCCATGAGGAAACTTCAAGATCGGATAGTCCACAGCACAAAACCAAGAGGAGAGAACTTAGATGGAGAGTCAAGTTCCAAAGGGCAGAAGTCAATCCAAGCGGCAAGATTCCGTTTTCGCAAAAGCTTGGTGCGGGTTGAGTCCCTCTCGGTAACGCTCTGGAAATGGCGTTCTAGAGGGGGTGATCGACCGTTACGAGAGGTATTTTCCAATTAAAAGAAAGAGCCGTTAATATCGACAAACTAAACGCATCCTTTCTATTTTCGCCATATTGAAAAAAACTCCCCCTCGGGAGATTCTTTTTTTGATGAATCTCTCGAGAGGGAGTGGTTAGGTAACGAACCGAGGTTTTAAAACGGTTTCAAGGTGAGATAGACTTTTCCTTGCGAACGAGGGAAAAATAACCTGTTTCTAAAATAGCCTTGGTACAACCATAAAATTTTCTTTCGGCCAAATGAGACGCTGTCGAGTTTTTCAATGGGTTTGAAAACTGTTTTTTGAAAACGAATCCGTTCGTTTCATTTATAAAAAGGGTCTCTTTTGTCGGTCTGAATTCCTTTGGTTTTTGGAGGAATCCTTCCTTTCCTTTTCTCTCGTTACCAGGATGCTTCCAGGCCGACCATCACTCCTTGATAGAACGGGCTTCCGTCGGTTACGACCACGGCATCTCTGCATTGGCATCCTTCGTCTCGCGGACCATTGTTATTAGAACCATCAAGTTGATTGGGCGCTTGAGCCACCCCTTCAAGCCAGTAGAGATAATATCCGCCGCGAATTGCCCAATGGCAGTTGATCGTGTATTCGGCCAACAGAGTAAGCTCCCCTTGGAAGGCGGTGTTGTTCGTGTCCGCTGATTCGGACCAGCATATTTCTTCTTCAATTTCGCCTATATTTCCCCAAACACAAAACTGACTTCTTTGTTGGCAGTAGTTGCCGTAAATACCGGCCCGCATGCCCGCCAGAATGGAGAATTTCCGGTGATTGAGTAGTACCGCATCGGCTCCGAGCTGGAAACCATAGAGGTGGTTGTTGGTTTTGACCTGTTGCCCAAAACCGGCTCCTACCGGGATGATAATATCAATCCAACCATCGTTGCCCTGATTGTAACGTTCTTCCAATTCGATCCATCGAAAGCCGATTAAGGGACGCAGCCAGCAGTTATGCGTCAAGCCCAAATTGATTTCGGTGCTATAGACCGACGAAACATATTCTTGCCAGGCGCTAGTTCCCCACTCCCATCGGTCCCGAGGCCCGAAAGTTCCGGTTTCCTCAAAATACTTATTTGAGTCACCGTCAAACATCTGGAATCGGACTTCCATGTCCCAGCGGCAGTTGAGCTTTTTAATCGCTCCAATCTGCCAGCCGTTGCTTGCCCCAATCCCGACGCTATCAAAGTCATGATTTTTTGAGTCCAGGTCGAACCCTTCTTCTTCGTCAAAATTATCTTTATGACACTTGCCGTTACCGGACGGGTAGTTCGAATCGCGGTGAAGAAGTAATGCGTCGGCATAAAATAACCACGAAGAACCGCAGCCGCAGCCACAGTCGCAGCCACAGCCCATATCGCAGCAGCTTTCGCATCCCGTGTCGCAGCAGCTTCCACACCCGACATCGCAGCAGCTTGAGCAGCCCGTATCGCAGCAGCTCGAGCCGCAGCAACCTGAGTGTCCCAAGCCCCAGCCGCCAAACAAATTTTCAAAAGCCGAAGCCGAACCGGCTACAACGCAGCAGGTTAAGATTCCCACCAGTCCCATGATTAGAAGACGACGGTTTTGCATGGTTACTCTCCCCTTTTTGAATAAGGTTACCTATCTTTTTTTTATTTTCTTCGCGGCCTTCCCCTCGTGCCGGAACTGTAGGGCACGGACGAGAGAACCATTGGAAGTGGCCACTTTGAAAATAGTGAAACGGGTGTTTTGAGCATTTTCAAAAAGTTAGTAGCGTTTTGACGGCTACGGGGGGAGATCCCCCGGGGCATTCTTGGGGATGGCCCTTTGAATGATTTAGGGCTTCCCTTTTTTTTCTTGCAGTTGCAAGGAAAACGATACAACTCGCACTGAAACCGCTCTAATAACCTTTCACGATTCCGGAGATTCCCCTATTTTGCCGCCACCGGTACCAGAAGCAGGCTTCAAAGAGGGAAGAATGATTCCAAAAATCGTGTAAGTCTCTTGGGATAACCAAAGCTGTTTTGCAGAGAAGCAATGAAAACGCCTTTTCGAGAGAGAAAGTTCAAGGCGACATGACTCAACCGGGTTCTTTCACAAGGAGTCGTGAAGGTCGAGTCGTTCCCAGGCAAACCAAGAGGAGAGAACTTAGCGAGAGAAATCAAGTTCCAAAGGTAGAAGCAAATCCAAGCTGCGGAATTTTTGGGTTGATAAAAGCTTGGTGTTGAGTTGAGTTCCTCTTGAGGTCGCCTTGGGAAGGGCGTTTCCAGAGGGGTTAATCGGCCTTCGGAGGTGGGGGCTTTTAGTTAAGAGATCACGGGGGAAATATCGTTACAACGATCTATAAACGCCCATTGAATAAACCTTCGCTGTTTTTACTATCTTCTTTTTTTGGGAAAAGGAAGCCATCCACGGATGCAAAGGCGGTTTGCTTCAAAGCGCCCCGCCTTACTTTTGGGGTCCCAAGTCTTTTTCAGAAAATATGTCGCCCCTATTTGGTTCTTACCAAACACTTTAAGTTGGGTGGGGCGTTTCGAGACAATCAAGGTCCCGCTTTACTCTTCGACGATTTCGATCCCGCAGAGGATCGGCCGTTTTTGGGTTCGAGGGATCAGACGTAGCGTCATGAGGTTGGGCGAGGGTACGTGGAAAAATTCCTTGACCACGCCGCACCTTGCCCGACCGGCATCCCCGACGATATCGAAATCTTTGAGGATGGTTTGGTCCTGAAGCATCACGTCGAAGACCCGATCACCCGGTTTGGCGGTTTTGTCCGGTTCGAGGAAATGGAGTCGGACCGTGTACTGTTGATCGTGCCATTTTTTCTCCGCTTTCGGTGGGAAATATTCCACGATCAGTCGCGGCGCTTTGGCTGGATCGAGATCGAACGATTTGGCCGTTCTGTGTCCCTTGCCGTGGAGCAAAAAGGCGACCGCTTGTCCTTGGTTCCAACCGGGGCGGGCGACGATCTCCTCAAGCAGCATCGCCAGGTTGGGGCTTTTCTGGTCCAAGTCGGAAAGGTTGGGCTTGACCCACGGGCGGATTTCCCACGGGATGACCGAGTCGGTAGTCGCTCGTTCGGTGAGATTACCTTCGCTTGCGCCAAAGGGGGCCGCGTCGTTGGTCGCTTCCACTCGGATTTCGACCTCGGCTTTGTGGATCAAACGTTTCTCCGTTTCAAACTGGAAATAGGCAGTGACGATTTTTGCTCCGCGCGGAATCGGTAAATTGGAAAAGCGAAGGCCCACGGTCTGGGACTGTTCTGCCTTGCCATCGAGATCGACGAGGGTCAGCT
Organism: Thermoguttaceae bacterium; assembly: GCA_963674475.2. GTDB lineage: Bacteria > Planctomycetota > Planctomycetia > Pirellulales > Thermoguttaceae > CAXXFQ01. The sequence continues at coordinate 646,512 of CAXXFQ010000019.1, forward strand.
TCTTTTTGGTAAGCGCCATCTTCTTATCGACCAGCTCTTCGGCGTCGTCGGCCCCGTTTTGGATCCCATGTTCGAGCTTTTGCTTTCCTTGACCGTTCAACAGGACTCGGATTTCCCGGGCCCCTTCGATGCCGGACGCGGCGACCCAAGGAATCGGGGCGTCTTCGACTTGCATTTGGTGATGGCGGAAATAGCGAATCGACGGGTCAAGGTTGGTTATCACCGGAATATCGGGCGACGCGCCGCCCAGCGACGGCGTATCGAGCCAAAGGGTCCCGGTTTCGGTGCGACGATCGCCCGGCGCTCCGAAGTTCAGGCCGACACGTCGAACCCGTTTTTTCCCGGTCACCTCGGTCTGGTAGGAGTTGAAAGTCCAGTATTCGACCTCCGGGTTGTGGATCATTGCCAAGGAAGTCTGGTTCGGGTACGAGCAGGTGCAGGTCCGGGTGTAGTCGGGCGCGTTGAGGACCCCGTCGGCGGCGATCAGGTTGGCGCTGCAACCGGATTTGAAGCCGCCGATGTTGCCGGTGCCTCCGTCGGTCGGCAGGTCGTAAAAACCGGCCGAGCCACTTCGGAACGTCATCAAGTGTTCGGCGCACATCAGCGAGTTGCAGCCGTGGAACCGTTTGAAGCCCCAGGGCAGTATTTCGCCGGTCAGCGCGTGATGACGCATCAACGGTTCGCCGGTCAATAGCTGGGCCCCGCCGTAGCCGTTGAAATAGATCGTCTCGTTGTGAATCATGACCGGGCCGCCATGACGTTGTTTGGAATGCCAGACCTTTTCGCCGTTGCGGCCTTGATAGGCGGCCAGTTGGTCGTTCGGTTCATCGCTGAGCGTGTCGGGGCCTCCCTTGCCGGTCAGAAGCAGCAGGTCGTGTGGACGGTCGTAAGCCAGGGCGGTCCCGAACACGTCTTCGTCGGTCTCCCAGATCGTTTTGCCGGTTCGGATATTCACGGCCGAAAGGGTCGCCTTGGTTTTGGGCTTTTCGCCGCGGCGGGCCATCCCTTTGAGGATCGTCGGGTGCAGGCGGTCGATCAGATACAATCGGTCCTCCCCGGCGATGATGCCGTTGTGAATGAAGGCGAGTTTCGAGTCGCGGCTCCAAAGGATTTTCCCCGTTTTCCGATCCATGATGAGCAATTTCTTACTCGCGCTGCGATCGTAGACCGGCCATTTTTCCTTGGCTTTGACGCCGTAAAGTTTCGAATAGGGGACAAACTCTTCGCCGGCGATCAGCAGGTCTTCATAGACGCCCAAAAAGCCCCATTCGGGCGGATCGTCTTTGGGATTTTTTTTCGGTAAGGTCCAAATGTCACGCGTTTCGCCGGTGGTCGGATCGAGTAGGTAGCATTCGTCGTCGACGAGGAAATAGACCGTGTCGTCGGTGACCACGTAGTTGGTTCCGCGGGCGTTGGCGCCGGGAAAGTGTCTTTGATTGTAGCCCTGGAAGAGCGGATCAATCTCGTAAGAGACCGTGTAGTAGGTGTTGTACGTGTCGAGGCAGTTGAACCGCCGTTTCCAAAGTACCTTGCCGGTGTAGACGTCGCGTGCCGAGAGACAATCGACCCCTTCAATGTACAAACGGCCGTCGAGCACTTGCGGCGAGGGGCCGTGGGCGTGTCGGGGCAGGACATCGTCATGCGAGTTGCCGCCGAACCATAAAAGGCCCAAAGGCAGTTTGACCAACTGGTCGTTCGATTTGGTCGTACTGGCGATGTCGGCGTTTTGATGGGTCCATGTCCCCGCTCCCGGCAGCGGACCGTCACGCATGACCACCAGATGATTCTGATCGTCACGGAGTCGTCCGCCCGGTAGTTCCATGGCGCGAAATTGGGCCAGGAGTCCAAGCCGTTGTTCTTCGTCGGCATACGGGAGCCAGAACGCGCCGCCATAAGGTCTCAAGCTGCGGAAGACCGAAGCAATCGGGTATTTCGAACCGATCGACTGCGGATCTTCGCTGACGGCCAACACGGCCAGGTACGGGGGGGCAAACACGGTCTCCGGCGTCCCGACCTGAAGCGAGATCTTCGTCCCGTAGATTCCGGCTTCGTCAAAATGGCGACGCAGTCGGTCGATCTTTTCGGGGTCGGGATCGGCACCGATGACGTGGAGTCCCAAACGGCGGGCGATCGCTTCGATCAGTCGGCCGTCGGAAAGCCCGAACGCCAGGCAGTATCCCTTTTTGAGGGCGAGCGTTTCGCCCATCCGGTCGATGAGGTTGTCCAGCTCTGGGGTGTCGACCAGGGCCGGGCGGTCCGATTCGCTTGTCCCTTCCGGTTTCCAGTTGTGGGGCGTTTTTTCTTCCGGTCCAAAGGCGTAAAACCGACCGTCTTCGGTGACGGCGAACAGCCGATCGTCGGCGGCGATCAAGCGGGCGACATTCCCTTCGAGGGACTTCTTCCAGAGGATTTCCGGCGGCCCGTCGTTACGCAGTTCCAACGCCGTGATCAGGTTTTTCCCGCCCGCGTAAAGCCGGTTTCCCGCTTTGATCAACGCGCCGGTCGCGTCGACCTCTTTCGACCAAAGCGGTGGGAAATCTTTGAGCGGTTGGCCATCGTCGGGAATTTTTCCGAGGTCGTAGGCGCGAACTTGTTTTCCGGAAAGGTAAAGGGTATTTTCATCGAGGACCGGAAAGACCGTTTCGTTCCAAATGTAGCGAAACGCTCCGTCCTTCAGGTCGTACATGATCGTGTGGATGCCACGATGGTTGAAGTAAAAGCGACCGCCCGCGGCGACGTGCGAGGCGCCTTCCAAATGGCGTTTGATGCCGGGGGTCCCTTCGAGGAAAAAGTATTTTTCTTCGCCGGTCTCGCGATCCAGGCAGGCCGGTACCGAGCGGCCGCCGGGCACCAACAGTCGATCCTCCGTGGCGACCAGGGCCCCTTGCGGTCCGATTCCGGAAAACGAGGTCGCTCCTCCGTGCGGCTGTTCGCGGAAGGTGCTTCCCGAGCCGTCGTTGAGCCAAACGGTCTCGCCCGTCTCGGCGTCGACCGCGTAAAGATAGATTCCCATGAAAGGCCAGATCCCGGCGCAAAAATAAACTTTTCCGTCACGGACGACCGGGCCACCTCGGGCGGGCCAAGTCGATGTCAGACGGCTGTTGCCCAACACCTTCCAGCCGCGCGGTCCGGCGAGAAATTTTCGAACCAGTCGGCCATCGTTGCGGTCGAGACAGTACAAATGGCCGTCGTCGCAGATGAAGAAGAGTCGGTCTTTCCAGACGACCGGCGGAAAGCGGATCGGGGCGTCGGCGTAGAATCGCCATTTTTCTTCCCCGGTTCGCGTATCGAGTGCCGTGACGCGGTCGTTTCGGTTTGAGCCGAAATACAAGGTGTCCCCCACGGCGATCGGTTCGTAACAGCAATCGAACGGCATTCGGTCCTGATTGACGATATCTTCCCAGGCCGGTTGCAGCCGCGGGTAAGCGCGTGTCCATTCGAGGTGAAGCTCCTCGGGCAGCTCGTCGGGTGTCGTCGCCGATCGTTGCGCGTCGCATCGCCACATCGGCCAGTCTCCCGCCGCGACTTGGTTGGTGTTTCCAAGAGGCAGAGCCAACATGAGGGCGACGATGGGCGGGAAAGCAAGAAGGCGAATAACAAACCGAGCCATGGGTGAGACTTTCTTCTCTTAGGCGGAGTGCCCGAAGGTAGGAAAAAAGGTGGAAAATAAAACGATATCATTTATTGTACCCGGACGAGGGGGGGTGGTGTAGGGCGGGGATCTTTTCGAGTTGTCTTTTTTTAGGCACTGGATATCACGGACACGCTCTTGTAAGTGGTTCTGGAATAATTCATTCGAGGGGGTGGTGCTTTTCGCGGTCGGCTGCGTTTACGGGGAACGCGTCGTGAAGGTTTGCCTATTTGGCGTTCTTTATCTTTTGAAGCGTTTGCCCCCCTTTATGGATGGGAAGTAGTGGATTTTTGAGTCTGGTTTGATTTATAATGGAGGCCTTCCTTTCCCCAGTTTGCGTGGCCCCCTCACTCTTCCCTCTGTCTGGGTGTGCAGCCCACGTTCACTGCCTGACCGTCATTCCTATTGCTCGCCTGCGAGAAGAAAGAGAATAAAAATGCCGTTTGAGTCAAATCGTCGTGACTTTCTTCGTGGACTTTCCGGGTCGGTCGCCTTGGCCGCGACGGCCGGTTTTGCCGGTGGGGACTTGCTCTCGGCGGCCGAAACGCAGGCCAACGCCAGGGAGGATCGCGAACTTCGCCTGGGGATCATTGGGCTCGGCGGTCGCGGACGGGGCGAGGCGGTGATGATCTCGCTTCAGGAAAACGCGCGAGTGACGGCCGTCTGCGACACGGGCGGCTGAACCTGCCCGTGCACGCCGACCCCCGGCTGGCCGAGCAGGACTGGGGCGAGTGGACCGGCCGGACCAAGGACGAGATGCGCGAGCTGGGCAAGGTGCTGCGCAAGCAGGAGATGCGCGGCTTCGAGTTCCGGCCGCCCGGTGGCGAGAGCCGGGACGAGGTGCTCATGCGCGCCTGCGATGCGCTCATCGAATTCTCGGCGGAACACCCGGACAAGCGGGTCCTGGTGGTCACCCACAACGGGGTGCTCAAGTGTCTGGCCTACGCCCTGTCCGGGCTGGAGTTCCTGCCGTCAGACCCCGTCCCCGTCCTGCCCTACCGGCTGCACCGCATCGAATGTTCGGACAACGAAATCGCCCTGGGCGAAGCAAACATGGAGTTTTAATGCGCATCGTCTTCTACTGCCAGCACGTGCTGGGCGTGGGTCATGTCTTCCGCAGCCTGGAGATCGTCCGGGCCTTGGCCCCGCACAAGGTGGTTCTGGTCACGGGCGGGGACGAGGTGGATTTCGAGCCGCCGGAAAACATGGTCCGCGAGCGGCTGCCCGGCCTGATGATGAGCCCGGATTTCAAGACCTTCATCCCCCTGGAGCAGTCCGCGCAGGACGTGGACGAGGTCCTGGCCCGGCGGCTGGCCCGGTTCGAGGCGATCATGGCCGAATACCGGCCCGACATTTTTCTGGTGGAACTCTATCCCTTCGGCCGCCGCAAGTTCCGGTTCGAGCTGCTGCCCATCCTCCAGGGCGTGAACGCGTCCCGCTGGGGACGGTGCAAGGCGGTCTGCTCGGTGCGCGACATCCTGGTGGAGAAGGACGACCCGGCCAAGTACGTCAGCCGGGTCAATCCGGTGCTCAACGGCCATTTCGACGCGGTGCTCTGCCACGCGGACCCGGCCGTGGTCCGGCTGGAGGAGACCTATCCCGGCATGGGGGGCATCGAGCCGCCCGTGCACTACACCGGGTACGTGGCCCTCAGGCCCGAGCCGGGCGCTGGCGCTGCCCTGCGCGCGGAGCTGCCCGTAGGCCCGGATGAGCGCATGATCGTGCTCAGCGTGGGCGGCGGCAGTGTGGGCGGGGAGCTGCTGGAGGCCGGAATCCGGGCGTCCGTGCTGTTGCAGGAGACCGTGTTGCACCGCCTGTTCGCGTTCACCGGCCCGTACTGCACGGACGAGGACTTCGCCCGCTACCAAGAGCTGGCCGGGGAGGACGGGCGGATCGCGGTGAACCGGTTCACCGGGCGGTTCCCGGCCTACCTGGACGCGGCGGACCTCTCCCTGTCCCTGGGCGGGTACAACACCACCATGAACCTGCTGGCCGCCGGGACCTACGGCCTGATCCTGCCCTTTGCGCAGAACCGGGAGCAGCGCATGCGCACGCAGCGGCTGTCCCGGCGCGGCGCGGTGGGAATGCTCGCGCCGGAAGACCTCGCGCCGAAGACCCTGGCCGCCCGCATGGCCGAGGCGCTGGGCCGGTCCGTCAGGGGCCGCGCCGTGGACCTGGACGGCGGCCCTGCGAGCGCGCGCGTCCTCCTGCGACTGGCCGAATGAGCCGGATTTTTCCTTGAAATGATGGGATGGGGCAGGACCCCGGCGGGTCACATGGTGTTGACCAGGGAGTCCATCTTCTTGCCCTGCTTTTTCAGGCTCTGGTAGGCGCGCATGTCCTTGTTCAGCTTGTACAGGATTTCGGCGACCAGCGTCTTTCGCCTGGCGCGGCGCACCGGGGTGGAGATGGTCGTGCCGTCGTTCAGGACCATGGCGATCTCGAAGAGGAGTTCGGTGTTGTCCGAGATGTTGGTGTAGGTGTCCTGGGCCGAGGTCTTGACGGTCACCCCGTCGATCTGCTCGTCGTACCGCTTCACGAACTTGAGCAGCCGGTCCACCTCGCGTTCGGAGTAGTCCTTCTGCTTGAGCCGTCCGGTGAACTTGAGCTTCTTGTCCGCCGACTTGCTGAATACGGACTCGCCCTTGCGGATCACGTCCAGGTTGAAGAAGATGATGACCACGCCCACGGCGAGGAGGATGAGGAAGAGATTCCTGGTGTATTCCTTGGCCTTGTCCCGATGTCTTGTGTACACGAATGCTCCTGCGCTGCCGGTGGCGACTGTTCGTGTCCGGCTATACTACTATTTTTCGCGGTTTGGCAAAGCAGGGGGGGGCGGACCCGGCCGGACCGGGCAAACACGCCCGGATTCCACTGGTTTCAGCCGCCGGTTTCTTGCGCAGCCCCCGCCTGATGGTGTATGACGGTCCAGGTGATTGGCATGGAGAAAAACTACGACGCCATAATCTGCGGCGGCGGCCCGGCGGGGTCGGCGGCGGCCCTGGCCCTGGCCCGGAGCGGGATATCCGTGGCCGTGATCGACCGGGCGCGCTTCCCGCGCGAAAAACTCTGCGGCGGGCTGCTGACCTGGAAATCGGTCCAACTCCTGGAGCGGGTCTTCGGCGAGACCACGGACTCCCTGGCCGGCGCCGGGGCGGTCATCGGCAGCGCGGACCGCTACGCCATCCGCACTCTGGCCGCGCCCCTGGCCCAGGGCGGCCTGCCGTTCCCCTTTCATTTCGTGGACCGGGCCGCGTTCGACGAACTCCTCCTCCGGAAGGCCGTTGCAGCAGGGGCAAAACTGTTTGAAGATGTCGAAATCGACTGCGTAGACGCCGAGCAGGGTGTCGTTTACGCCAAAGACGACACTGTTTTCAGTGCCGAATGGATCATAGGGGCCGATGGCTCCAACTCCGTGGTCCGCCGTTCCTTCCGGCGGCTGGACCGCATCCGCATGCGTCGGCTCATGGCCCCGGCCCTGGAGGTGGCCCTGGACGCGGCGGATTTCCCGCGCCGGGTGGACGCGCCCGAGCTGTACGTGGGGTTCCTGGAGGCCGGGTACGGCTGGGTCTTCCCTCACGGCGACATGGTGGTGGCGGGCATCTGCGGGCTGCGCCGCAACCGCGAGAATTTTTACGCCCTGTTCCGGGAGTACCTGGATTTCCTGGGCGTGGACCCGGCCCGGACGCCGGAGTTTCGCGGCCACCCGCTGCCCTACGGCAACTACGTGCAGGACCCGGCCCACGGCCGGGCGCTCCTGGCCGGTGACGCGGGCGGGTTCGTGGAGCCGCTGTTCGGGGAGGGTATCTTTTTTGCCCTGTGCACGGGCTGGTACGCGGGCGAGGCCGTGGCCGGGGCGCTGCGCACCGGCACCACGCCGGGGCCGGTCTACGCACGGCGGCTGCATCGCCAGGTCATCCCGGAACTGCGCGCGTCGGACCGGCTGCGCTGGCTCCTGTTCCGGGCCGTGCAGTGGGGCGGCCCCAGGTCCCTGGCCCTGTTCGTGAACAGCGCGTCCACCCCGCTGGCCGAGATGGTCCACGGCATGCGTTCCTACAGCTGGCTGCGCCGCAAGCGCTGGGATTTTTTGGAAGATTGATGCGCTAGATCAGTCCGGCCCGGTCCAGCCGGGTCATGAGTTCGCCCACGTCACTGGCGATGAAGTCCGGCCGGAACGGGGCGAAGTCCTCGGCGGTCATGCGCCCGGAGGTCACGCCCGCAGTCAGGGTTCCCGCATTCTTTCCGGTTTCCACGTCCATGGGATGGTCGCCGACCATCAGGGAGCGCTCCGGGTGCGCGCCTACCTGCTCCAGGGCACGCAGCAGGTGGTCCGGGTGGGGCTTGACCCTGGCCGCGTCCTCGCGCGGGATGAACACGCTGGTCAGCTCGGCCACGTCCGGGAAGACCGCGCGCACCGCCGCCGAGATGTTGCGGGTGATGATGCCCGGCGCCACGCCGCGTTCGCGCAGCAGGGCCAGGGCCGGGCGGGTGAAATCGAACAGCCTGCCGTCCCTGGCCGCGTCCAGCTCCATGGCCGTGATGACCAGCTGGCCGCGCGTGCGGAACTCCTTGCCCTCGGCCACGTCCCGCTCCATGGTCCGCTGAACCAGCTCCTCCAGCCACTCCAAGGCCGGAAGCTCGCCCGGCGTGGGCCGCTCGTCCAGGAAGACCTCGCCCAGGGCCGCGATTTTCGTCTTCATGAGCGTGAAGTCCAGGGGCACGTCCGCCAGGGTGCCGTCAAAGTCGAAGATGACCGCGTCGAGCCGTTGCATCACGCTTCCCCGGCCAGTCCGCGCAGGATGTTCAGGTTGCGCACGTCGTCCTCCAGGTCCGGCTTCTTGGGCGTCTCCAGGGTCTTGGGCACGTCCGCGAAACGGGGGTCGCGCATCAGGTTGCGGAACCCGGAAAGCCCGATCTCGCCCTGGCCGATGTGGTCGTGGCGGTCCTTGCGCGATCCCAGCGGGACCTTGGCGTCGTTGACGTGGAAGAATTTGAGCCGGTCCAGGCCGATGGTCCTGTCAAAGGCGTCGAAGGTGGCCGCGTAGGTCTCGGGGGTGCGCAGGTCGTAGCCCGCGGCAAAGGCGTGGCAGGTGTCGAAGCACACGCCGAGCCGGTCCGGGTGGTCCGACAGCTCGATGATCCGGGCCAGCTCCTCAAAGGTGGAGCCGAGGTTGGTGCCCTGGCCCGCCGTGGTCTCCAGCAGGATCAGGCCGGACCGGGTGCCCGAATCCTCGATGGCCTCGTCCAGGTTGGTTGCGTACCGCTTGATGCCCGCGTCCGCGCCCTGGCCCAGGTGCGAGCCGGGGTGGGTGACCAGGAAGGGGATGGAGAGCGCCTCCACCCGCTTGAGTTCCTGGGCGAACCCGCTGCGCGAGCGCCGGGCCAGTTCCGGGTCCGGCGAGGCCAGGTTGATGAGATAGGAGTCGTGGGCCGCGATGGGGTAGTCCCCCCACTGTTCGCGGGCCACGGTGAAAAGCTCGATATCGTATCCGGTCAGGGGCGGGACCTTCCACTGCCGCTGGTTGCGGGTGAAGATCTGGAGCGCGGTGCCGTCCACGGCCCGGATGCGCTCGAAGGCCATGTGCAGCCCCCCGGCGATGGACATGTGCGCCCCCAGAAACACGGGGTGCTCCAAGCGCTAGTCGATCCAGCCGGACAGGGCTTCGACGATCTTCTGGGCCTGGGCCTGGCTGGAGATGTTGAATTTGGACTTGGGGCGGTAGGTCCCGTCCACCTTCTGGTAGCGGCGGATGGTGAATTTTTCCGGACCGTATTCGCCCTTGGCGCGGTTGAGTTCCTGGTAGCGGAAGACGATGGTGGTCCATGCGCCCTTGGAGAGGATGACCTTGTCCAGCTCCTTGACGATGAGCTGGTTGTCCTCGGAGTAGTTGATCGTGATTTCGTCCACGTTGGATGCCATGGGTTGCTCCTTCTATATATTGTCCGCTCGAAGCGGCAGGCCCCTCCCTTACATAGGTAATGGACAAAGGGCAAGGGCCGGATTGCCGGGACGGCGCGCGGCCCCGGTCCGCCGTCCGGGAGCCGAATTGAGAAGCGGTCTTATAAAGTATAAATTTTGTTGACGAAAAAAACTGGATGGCGTAACGGCAGATTTGAGTCGTCCGACATTGCGCCCGGTGCGCACTGTTTCGGCGGCCCAGCCAGGCAGAGGCGCGGGCGCGACGGGAGTGCTGTTTTCGTCGTCCGCAATCCGGAGTTTCTATTTGGAGTATTGGTTGAGATGAAAAGCATTTACGTCGGCAACATTCCGTTCAGCGTATCCGAGGACGACTTGCAGGCCCTTTTCGCCGAGTACGGCGACGTCCAGTCCGTGAAGTTCATCAACGACCGCGAGACGGGCCGTTTCCGCGGCTTCGCCTTCGTGGAGATGGACGATGCCGGAGCCCTGGCCGCCATCGAGGCCCTTGACGGCAGCGACATGTCCGGCCGGAACCTGAAGGTCAACGAAGCCCGGCCGCGCGCCCCCCGTCCCAGGTACTAGCTTCCCACAGGCGGCACACCCCGCCTGGCCGGAAACCCTCTCCGGCCACGGCGCATTGTTGCGGCCTGCGGCCGTGCCCCTGGCTTGCGTCCGATGACTGCACCCGTTGGCCGGTCTACGGCTGCGGGCTGCGCTTGCCCAGCGTCTTCCTGACGGACGTGTAGGCCGCGTAGTACATCTGCACGTTGGCCACATAGGCCGGTGTCTCCCCGCCGATCTCCCGGTAGGCCGCCCATTCCACGTTGCCGAACCACTGGTCCGGGTCCAGCCCCATGGCCTCGGCCTTTTTCCTCAGCCCGCGCACCCTGGCCGGTCCCGCGTTGTACGCGGCCAGGGCGAAGTCCACCTGCGCGTCCGGGTCGGCGTCCAGGAAATAGTTGTCGCGCAGGAAGCGCAGGTACTTGGCCCCGGCGTGGATGTTGCCGTCCAGGGTCTCGATGTCCCCGACGTTGACGTTGGGGTCCGAAGCGGTGGCGGGCCGGACCTGCATGACGCCCACCGCGCCCGCCTTGCTCTTCATGGCCATGTTCAGCCGGGATTCCTGGAACCCGAGGGCGGCCAGCTTGAGCCAGTCGAAATCGTATTTTTCGGCGTACTTCATGAAGACATCGGCCATGTTGTCCAGGGCCTGCCGGGCCGTGGGGTCATGGGGGTTGTTCACCCAGTCCGCGTTCACGAAATACCGCTTGAAGACCATGTTGCCCATGAGCGTGCCCTGGCGCACCGTGGCCGCGAATGCGTCCAGGTCCTTGCGCAGGGCCTTGCAGCCGGGCCGCACGGCCCAGGCCAGCCTGCCGCCCGTGAACAGGGGCGCGTCCGCATAGGGGCGCAGGTTGGGCAGCGCCTCCTTCCACACGTCCACCAGGTGCGAGTCCCCGGCCGCGTAGTCGATCATGTGCGCGTTGACCATCCCGAGCAGGTCCTCGGTGACCAGGTCCGTGTCCGCCTCCCGGATGTTCACGGGCTTCATGCCCCGCTTCCTGAGCGTGGCGTTGATCGCCTTGAGGTGGTTCACGTAGCTCGACCCGGCCATGACGTGCACGGTCTTCCCGGCCAGGTCCGAGGGTTTCGTGATGGGCAGGGAGCGGTCCGAGCCGACCACCAGCTCGGTCACGTCCTTGCGGTAGGGCGTGCTGAACGCCACCTGCTTTTCGCGGGCCTCGGTCACGGTCAGCCCGGCGGCGGCGATGTCGCCCCTGCCCTCCAGCAGGGCCGGGAGGAGCTTGTCGAAGGGCACGGCGATGAAGACCATGCGCACCGGGGTCTTGGGGTGCGCCTTGGCCAGCCGCTTTTCAAAGGCCCGCATCAGGTCGTGCTCCATGCCGCGCATGGCTCCCTTGTCCAGGAAGAAGTTGGTCCGGCTGTAGGAGACCAGCACGCGCAGGGGGCGGTGCTCCTTGAACATGGCGGGCAGGTCCCCCTTCCACGGGGCCGAGAACCGGGCCAGGCTGTCCCGGTCCGCATGGCAGGGGCGGGGAGCGGGCAGGATGAGAAGCAGGGCGAGCAGGACGGGGGTCAGGAGTCGGGGGATCAACATGGGGCTACTCCGGCGAGGTTTTCGCCAGGATAGCCCAGGGGTGGGACGGAGGCAACGGGTGATCGCCGGACATGCCTTGCCACGCGGCCAAGGGTCTTATATCCTTGGCGCGTTGTGTTCAGGCGACGCCCCGGCGGGGCGTCCTTTCCGAAATCGCATCATCCGGGACCGGTCATGGAAACCATCACCTCGCTTCTCAGGCCCGCAGTGGACTACTGGCTTCTCAACGACAGGTTCTCCGACGTGCAGGGATTCCTGGACCCCATCGAGGGATACGCGCTGCACCTCCTGGCCGCGTTCGGGCCGGGCGAGGGGTGCGTGACCGAGATCGGCAGCCTGTACGGCCGGTCCACCTGCTACATGGCGGCCGGGTGCATGCGCAACGGCCGGGGGACGGTGCACGCCGTGGACACCTTCGAGGGGTCTCCCGAGCACCAGGCCGGGCAGGCCGCCGAACAGGCGGACATCAAAGCCACCGGGTCCACCTTCAAGACCTTCATCCGCAACCTGGCCACCCACGGCGTGGAGACGCACGTCCGGCCGGTCAAGGCCCGCTCCCTGGACGCGGCCGCGGCGTGGTCCGGGGACATCCGGCTGCTGTTCATCGACGGCGACCACTCCTACGAGGCCACCAGGGACGATTTTCACGCCTGGTCCCCCTTTGTCCGGCCCGACGGGGTGGTCGCGTTCCACGACGTGTCCACCTGGGAGGGGGTCACGCGGTTCTACGAGGAGTTGCTCGGCGCGGGCAAATGGGTCGAGACCCTGTCCGTGGGCACCCTGCGCGTGGTGCGCCGGGCCGGTCCCGCCTGATCCCGCAGCTCCCTGCAATTGAAATCAATGGTCAACCCGAGGCGGTCTTCATGTTGAAACGCATTTTTCCGATCCTGTTCCTGGCCCTGCTGCTCCTGCCCCTGCCCGCGCGCGCCGACCGGCTGGGCGACACCATCAAACGGCTGGAACCCTATGCGGTCAAGGGGATGGAGGACTGGCGCGTGCCCGGCATGGCCGTGGCCGTGGTCAAGGGCGAAGCCGTGGTCTGGGCCAAGGGGTTCGGCACCCGTAAGGCGGGGGCCGACCTGCCCGTGACCCCGGACACGGTCTTTCAGGTGGGGTCCACCACCAAGGCGTTCACCGTGGCCCTCATGGCCACCCTGGTGGACACGGAAAAGGCGGACTGGGACGACCGGGTGATCGACCATTTCCCCGGCTTCCAGCTCTACGACCCCTGGGTGACCCGCGAGTTCCGCATCCACGACCTGTTCGCCCAGCACAGCGGCATGCCCGCCTATGCGGGGGACGCGCAGTCGTTCATCGGCTATGGCCGGGACCACATCATCGAGTCCATGCGCCACGTCAAGCCGGTCTATTCCTTCCGGGACAAGTTCTCCTACGTCAACAACCTGTTCGTGGCCGGGGCAAAGGTGGAGGAGCTGATCACGGGCAAGTCCTGGGAGGCCCTGATGCAGGAGCGCATCCTGACCCCCCTGTCCATGACCCGTTCCTCCCTTGACGAGGCCGGGCTGACCAAGGTGAACAACGGGGCCGCCCTGCACGTGCTCGTGGGCGGCGAACCCGCGCCCATCGAGCCGGGGACCATGCTCCTGGACTGGCCCTATGTGTACGGCCCGGCGGGCGGACTCAACTCCACGGCCCTGGACATGGCCCGGTGGGCGGCCATGCAGCTGAACCGGGGCAGGCTCGGCAAGGTCCGCATCTTCAACGAGGACTCGGCGGACTACATGCACACCCCGCGCACGCCCGTGAAGATGGGGCCGTTCCACGCGGCCTACACCCAGGGATGGATGCGCACCGAGCTTTCGCGCACGTCCGTCATCTGGCACAACGGCGGCACCTCGGGCATCTGCGCCTTCGTGGGATTTTCCCCGGACCTGGACACGGCCCTGGTGGTCCTGACCAACCTCGGCCACCACAAGCTGGCCGACGCCCTGGGCTTGCAGTTCTTCGACTGGCTCTCGGGCAACGAGGGCGCGGACTGGAGCGCGCTGTTCCTCTCCCAGGAAAAGGCGGCGCAGGCGGAGGAGGCCGAAGACAAGCCCGCACCCGCGCTGCCCGGCCTGGAGACCTCGGCCTACGTCGGGAACTATGAAAGCCAGGTGCTGGGCGGACTGACCGTGACCGTGCACGGCAAGGACCTCCTGATCCGGCTGGGCGCGAACCTCCAGGAGGTCATCCGGGCCGGTCACCTGACCATGCACACCTTTGCGGGCGAGTGGCAGGGCATGGACCCGGACGATCCCGTGTACCACTTCGACTTCGCGGTGACCCCGGAGGGCGAGGTCACCGGCGTGACCCTGCGCGAGTTCGACTACGACGGCTGCGGCCTGTTCGAGCGGCAATAACCCTTCATCGTCCACCCTATTCCGCATCGAAAAGCCGTGCTCCAGCCTGGAGCACGGCTTTTTTTCTTGTTGGCCTGTAGATTGTAACATACCGCAATAAAATAATAAAAATAGGCACCATGGGCCACGGCTTCAGCACACCCTAAAAAAATGAAAAAAGTGCTTGACCCCGGAAGCTATCTTAGGAATAGTTACTACTAACGATAGACACTCACTCCCTGACAAAGGAATACGGCAATGAAAGACCAAGTACTCAAAGCGATGCGTGATGCGGGCAAGCCGGTTCGCCCCGGCGACGTGGCAAAGGCGCTCGGCGCGGACGGCAAGGACGTCTCCAAGGCCATCAAGAGCTTGCGTGAAGACGGCCTGGTGACCTCGCCCAAGCGCTGCTTCTACGAACCCGCATAGCAATAAAGAGCCATTACCTCACTCCTCCTCACTCAACCTCAACCCCCAGGAAGCCCGGTCTCATGCCCCCGAGACCGGGCTTCCTTGGTTTCCGGGGATCGGAGACCGGCTAGCGGCGGGCCGCGTACAACCCGGCGCAGCCGTGCAGGAAGGTGGCCGCTAGGTCCGGCGAAAATCCGGCCCGCTCCAGGAACGCGCGGCTGCCCCCGGCGCGCATGTATTCCCGGTAATGGGCGAAATGTTCCCTCCCGGCCAGCCGCTCGACCAGAACCACCCCGAATTTCGTCACCCACCCCAAAACGGTCCGGGCCGGACGGTAGTCCGCCACCAGGAGCAGGCCGCCGGGCCGGAGCACCCGGCGCGCCTCGCCAAGCATGGCCCGTCCCGTGGCCGCGTCCTTTTCGTGCAGGGCGAAGCTCAGGGCCACGCCGTCAAAGGCGCGGTCCCCGAAGGGCAGGGAGGTTGCGTCCGCGAGGATGAACTCCGTGTCCGGGCGCACACCCCTGGCCCGGGCGAGCATGGCCTGGGAGTTGTCCACGCCCACGGCGTTGCCCGTCCGTCCGGCCGCCATGGCCGTGAGCGCGCCGGTGCCGCAGCAGAGGTCGAGCACCCGCCCGGTCCGGGGCAGGGCGCGGGTCACGGACCGGTAGACCGGGCGCAGGAACGGCCCCACAACGCCGTCGTAGAGATGGGCGATGCGGGCGTACTCGTCCATGGTCACTGGGCCTTGAGGATGCGTTCGATGCGCTCGTCGCTCAACCCGTTGCGGGTCAGGACGCTGGCAAGGTCGCCTGAGGCGACGATTTCCTTCATGCGGCGGTTGTAGATCTCGCGGTAGCGGTTCCCCTCCTGGGTGGGCGCGAAGACAGGGTAGACCCCGAAACTGCGGATGGGGTCGATGCGGAAGAAGTGGGAGGGCAGCTTGGAGTCGCGCTGGGCGTACCGGAGCAACCGGCTGTCGTCCAGGGCGTACTGCACGATGCCCTGGTCCAGCAGGTGGAAGGCCGAGGCCAGGTCGAAGATGTGGTGGGGCACGAACTGCACGGGCAGGAACGTCTCCAGGCCCAGGCCGTGGAGGTAGGCCACGCGCTTGCCCTTGAGGGAGTCGAGCCCCTTCCACTCCGTGGTCTTCAGCCGGGCCGCGGCCAGGTCGTAGAAAAACAGGGGGTGGTTCCCCCGGACGAGCTTGCTCTTGCGTTCCTTGACGTCCAGGGTGCAGTGGATATTGCCCTGCTCGACTGCGGTCACGGCCTGGTCATAGGGCATGTTCCGGTGCCGGAACCGGATGCCCACCGGCTCGTACACCGCCTTGAACACGGCGATGATCATGCCCTGCTGGTCCTTTTTCACGGCCTCGCCCATGAGGGGCATGGCAAGGGTGCAGGTGGGCAGGGGTTTCCAGGGGTCCAGCGCCCGGGCGGGAGCTGCGGGCAGGAGCCACAGGACCGCCAGGAGCAGGAACGGGATTCGGATGCGGCGCGGGAGGGTCATGGGCCATGCTACCGGCAAACAGGGGGTGGAATCAAGGGGGTCAGCCGATCTTGACCCCGAGCCGGACCGAGGCGTCGATGCGGTTGAGCAGGATTTTGGCCTTGGTCCTTTCCAGGTATTCGTCCGTGGCCTTGCGCGCGCCCCGGTAGTAGCCGTAGTCGTCGATGATGAGCACCCCGCCGGGGACGAGCCGGGGGTACAGGGTCTCCAGCTCGTGGGCCGTGGACTCGTACAGGTCCGTGTCCAGCCGGAGCAGGGCCAGGGACTCCGGGGCCGCGTCCGGCAGGGTCTTCTCCACCCGGCCGGGCACGAACACGAAATTCTCCTCCGGGTAGCCGGTCCTGAGCACGTTTTTGCGCACGGCCTCCAGGGGGCCGCCGTATCCCCACTTCCTGCCCTGGCTGGTCAGCTGCTCCCACGCGGGATGCGGGTCCCTGCCGTCCCAGTCCCGGTCCTCGGGACCCGGTTCGGGGTTGCCCTCGAAGGTGTCGAACAGGTGGAGCCGCCGCTTGGCGTCGCCGAAGTGCATGCAGGCCATGGCCGCGACCATGACCGACCCGCCGCGCCATACCCCGCACTCCGCGAAGTCGCCGGGGATATCGTGGCGGATCAGGTATTCCACCGCCGTGTACAGCCCGTAGAACGGTTCCAGCCCGCGCACCACGGTGAGCGAGTATTCGGCGCACAGGGATGCGATCCGGCCGAAGGCCGGGTCGTTGATGTCCTTGTACTCGATGTCCTGGGGAATGCGCAGTTTCATGGGATCACCTCTTCACTGTTTTCGGGCGCGTTCCTGCGGAGGTCCGGCTCCCTTTTCCCACTCCCGCACCGGGCCGTCTTTGATGACGAAGAGCGGGTGCGGGTCGGGGCGGGAAATGGGGACGAACTTCCGGTGCAGGTCCGGGGCGCGGGCGGCGAGCTTGGCGAGCAGGTGCGACCACTCGTAGTCGAGCTGTCCGGCGGTCTCCTCCACGGGTGCGGGCCGGGCGGTCTCGTCGATCTTGGCGGCGTCGTAGTTGTAGCCGCGCCGCCTGGACTCGGCCAGGATTCCGGCCAGGTAGCCGTCCAGGGCCGCCAGCGGGTCGGGCTGGGCGCGGAACCGGACGAGCTGCGGGTGGTTGCGGTATCCTTTGGTCCGGCCGAGGAGCACGGCCCGGGCGAGCAGCCCCTCGCGCCAGACGGCGGTCAGCCCTTTCACGTCCAGGTACCTGGGGTGCACGGTCCACAGCCGCATGGCGGTTACCGGGTCTCGGCCAGGTAGCCCAGCTCGCGGGAGAAGTCGTCGATGGTGGCGGGCTGGCCGTGGAGCAGGTGCCCCAGCCGCATCAGGTGGGCCGCCGGGAAGTCCTTGCCCCAGCGGTCGTGGTATCCGGTGAAGCCGTACATCCAGAGCATCTCGGACGCCTGGGTGAAGGTCTGCCGGGCAATGGTCTCCCAATTCGTCTCGCAGTCGATCTTCCAGACCGGGTATTCCTTGCCGCCCACCTCGCGCTTGCCCTTGAAGTCCACCACCACGCGCAGCTTGCCGGATGGGCCGGGGGTCACGTTCCAGTAGTAGAGCCATCCCTCGCCCACCCATTCGAATTCCAGGTGGCGATAGTCCCTGTCCATGTCCACCGGTCCCTCCAGGCCGTGGGCGTCGGCCAAACACCGGCAGAGGTCCTTGATGGGTTCGGAGAAATTGGCGTGGACGCTCAGGTCGTAGTGGGAACCGTCCTGCACGATGCGGGATTCGAGCCATCCCGCCTTGGCCTCGGTCA
This sequence comes from Thermoguttaceae bacterium, assembly GCA_963674475.2. Lineage (GTDB taxonomy): Bacteria > Planctomycetota > Planctomycetia > Pirellulales > Thermoguttaceae > CAXXFQ01. The sequence goes on from CAXXFQ010000019.1 coordinate 664,204, forward strand.
GATAAATCTGAAAGTCGTTGCCGGACATTCGCACCTCATACATTTTCTGTGTTGTCGTTGGCGCATGGTACACTATGTGGAAATGATTACAAGGACGGCCCGGGAGGGTGCGGCGGTTCTGCCGCATCCTTCCGGGCCGTTTTCATTTGTTTTTTTCTTGTCTGGCCTACTCCAGCCCCATGCCCGAGTGGTGGGCCGGGGAGTCCATCTCGTCCACGTGGCAGACCGTGCACGAACCCGCCGCGCCCAGGGTTTGGGCGTCGCCCGTGTACTGCACGGGCTGGGCGTTGTCCCGGTCGTTTCCGGCGGGATAGACTGCGTGCGGGCTGCCGTGGCAGGCCGCGCAGACCACCGCGTCCATGTCGCCGCGCCGGGTCGAGTACAGCCCGGTCTCGTCCTCGGTCCATCGGTTGGAGGCGTCGTCCGAGGACGGCGGCGCAAAGTCCTGGTGGCAGGTCAGGCAGTCGGGCTGCATGGTCCACGGCTTGCGCGGTTCCACCGCGTCCCGGTTGGCCGCGTTGGCCGGGATGAGCAGGGGGAGCGTCCGCTTGGCGAACGGGGAGTCGCCCTCGCCCTTGAGCAGGCCGATGGCGAAGTCCTCCATGGGGCCGTGGCAGTTGGCGCAGGAGAGGTCCGCCTCGGCGTGCCTGCCGCGCAGGGTGTCCTGCGGGTGGCACTTGAGGCAGGAACCGTCCGCGTCGCGCCCGGCCAGGAAGACCGCGTGCACGCCGTGGATGGCCGTGGACAGGGACGGGACCCCGTCCACGCCCGCCGCGTTCAGGGCCGGGTCCGCGTGGCAGTCCGCGCAGGCCACGCTCTCGCGCGAGGCCAGATCGGTCCGGTTGATGCGGTCGTGGGCCTCAAGGATGTCGACCACCGTCGTGTCGGACACGCCGGAGCCGTCCCTGGCCCACTGCCCGCCGTGGCAGGAGAGGCAGCCCATCCGGCCGCTGACAGGCGCGGCCACCTTGGTTTCGGCCAGGACCTTGCCCGCGTCGTCCCTGGCCGTGATCGCGACCATGGGCATCGGATCGAACGTGCCGTTCTTGTACGGCAGGGGCGCAATGGACGCCTCGAACCGGTTCAGGTCCTTTTCCCAGGCCATTTCCCCGGTCAGGGTGTCGCCCTCGAAACCGGTTTCCACGCTAAATGTCAGGGTCACGCCCTCACTCGTCAGCTCGGGGGCCGCGTCGCGCAGCACGAGCTGGGCGCGGAGGGTCGAGCCGGGCGGGAGCAGGGTCCACTTGCCGGATTGGGCGTAGAAGCGCATGCCCTGGTCGGCCCAGGCCACCAGCGCGTATTCGGCTTTGTCCGCGTCAAAGGGCGCGGGGTCGAACGGACCGGGTTCGGGCGCGGCCGAGGCAACGGGCGTCTTCCCGTTCAGCCCCTGGGCGATGTACGTCGCCAGGGCGTTTTTCTCCTCGTCGTTGCCCACGAAGGGCGGCATGTAGCGCGCGATCTTGCCCATGCCGGTGAGGAACGCGGCCAGGCCGTCCGCATCGTACATGGCCGTGCGCTTCTTGATGTCGTTCATGGGGCCGTCGATGGAATGGCAGGCCGAGCACTGAAGCTGGAACAGGAAGTCCCCCGCCTTCATGCGGTTGGCGTCGGTGATCCCGTCCCGCAGGTCCGGCGGCGTCCACCTGGCCGAGGCCAGGGCGCCCTTCTGGTTGATGACTGGGACCATGGCCTTCTGGATCGAGTTGGAATAGGTCCAGTCCCAGATGAGGTACGGCTTGCGCGCGGCCTCGCGCAGGAACTCGAAGGAGCCGAACAGCCCCTGGCCCGCCGCGAGCACCACCAGGGCCAGGACGAAGCTCGTGGCCCTGGGCATCTTGAAGGCCAGGATCAGGCCGCCGAACAGGGTCACTGCGGAGAATATCCAGAACCACTGCAAAAAGGCGTGGGCGCGGTGGGAGCCGATGGTCATGAGCTGGTACTGGGCGTCCGGCAGGGCTTCCACATACCACCAGCCCGAGGCCACGGTGGCCAGCACGCCCAGGATGGTCCACAGCGAGCAGGTGCGCACGGTGGAAAGCCGGGTCGGCTCGTTCTCGATGCGCGTTGCCGTGACGAACCCGAACAGCCCGGCGCAGACCGCGCTGAAGAAGGTCCGGAACACGAGCTGCGGCCAGAAGGTGGGGTTGAAGAACCCGTCCCAGAAGTCCTTGGTGTTGATCCAGTCGCCCGGGGTGAGCATAAACCCGACGATGCCGTTGATCAGGAACAGGGAGAGCCACCCGAACAGGAAGTAGAGCCAGCCCGCGATCATGTGGTCGCGCCGGTCCATGGTCTCCCAGGTGTAGTAGTAGATGATCAGGGCCACGATCTCGCCCAGGAAGCAGACCCACTCCGCCGCCCACCCGAACACGAACTGGTGGATGAGGGTGATGGTCGCCTGGGGCGCGAGCAGGGCTACGGTGAACCAGATGGCCACGCCGGACACGGCCCCGAAGGCCATGGTCAGGAGCAGGAAGAACTTGGTGTGCTTCTTGGCGTAGTTGAGCAGGTCGATGTTGCCCGTGCGGTAGGCCGCCCGTTCGGTGAGCACCAGGAACAGGCCGCCGCCCACCGCGAAGTGGGCCACGTACACGTGCAGGGTCGCAATGAGCGCTATCCAGAATCCGCCGCCGAGGGTCGTCAGTTGCCAGATGGGATATTCCATGGGTTACGCCCTCCCCTCGCGCGAACGGAAATAGAGTTTGAGCATGTACCCGACCAGGGCCAGGCCGCCCACCAGGAATCCGAGGAAGAGGTAGAACGAGGAGTACTGGTGCGTGACCAGGGTGTCCTCGGCCTTGAACCAGGGGGCCAGGTACAGGGTGCGCACCCAGTTGCGGGCCAGGCTCATGAACAGGACCGTGAGCACGGCCCAGACCGAGGTCTGCACCGGGTTTTTGCGGAACGCGGCCCACAGGGCCATGCCCGCGCCCAGCAGCCCGGCCAGCAGGGTCAGGGTGGCCGGGAGGGAGTCGCCCATGAAGGCGAGCAGTATCGGGCGCGGCAGCACGGCCAGGAACCAGATGCCCACGGCCAGGTTGACCATGGTTGCCCGGATGAACCAGGTCAGGCCGTCGTCCACGTAGTCCTCGCGTTTCCTCATGCGCCCGAGCAGGGCGATGAACAGCCCGCCCACGGCCAGGGAGCCGACCATGAAGTGCAGGAAGCGCGGAGCGAGGGTCGGGTCGGCCAGGTTGAGGAATCCGCCGTCGCGCGTGAAGTATTCGGTCCAGGTCTCGGGCAGGAGCATCAACGTCATGTTGTTGGTGAGCATGAAGCCCGTGTACACGATTCCGGCCACGGAGAGCAGGAACAGCGCGTTGCGCCCGGTGTCGCCCAGGGCGTCGTACTTGAACTTGTAGGTGTAGAACCCGTAGTAGGAGAAGAGCAGGGCCGCGATCACGGCCAGCCACCAGCCGCCCATGAGCACGGAGCTGACGTAGTCGAAGTGGCCGTAGAGCACCTGGAGGAAGAGCAGCGGGGCCACGCCCATGTTGATGGTCAGGGCGAGCAGGGGCGGGGATTTCTGGCCCACGTCGTGGGCCAGCTCGTGGTCGCCGCGCAGGGAGCGGACCAGCCCGATGGCCGCCGAGCCGAGCAGGGCGTTCATGAACAGGATGTGGACCGTGAACGTGAGCACTAGCAGCACGTCGAACCAGCCCCAGGGGATGGGTATGGGTTCCGCCAGCGGAATGAGGGACGCGGGATTCATGGCTTCTCCTTATGGCTTAATTCCAATGTATAGGGGATTTGGTCCGGGTTCACAATAGGGCGGCCTGCACCACCTTCCCGCACCGCCCCTTGCCATTTGCCGGGAAACGGGTAGAAAATCGGGAAACGGACCGGAGGAGACGCGCCATGATACTGCTTTTCGATGCGGGCAACACCAACACCAAGATTTGTCTGGCCAACGACGAGGGGCTGGGCGAGAGCTACACCCTGCCCACCCGCCCGGCCAACACGGCCGACGACTGGGGGCTGAAGATCGAGGCGATCCTGCGCCGCGAGGGCGTGGACCCGGCGGACGTGGAGGCGTGCGTCATCGCCTCGGTGGTGCCGCCCCTGGACCCGCTTATCGCGTCCATGGCGCAACGCTTCCTGGGGTGCGAGCCGCTTTTTGCCGGGCGCGACCTGGTCATCGACCTGGAGAACCGGTACGCCCGGCCCGAGCAGGTGGGCGCGGACATCCTGGTGGGCTGCCTGTCCGCGCGGCTGACCTACGACGCGCAGAGCCTGATCGTGGTCGACTTCGGCACGGCCACCACCCTGGCCTGCGTGCAGGGCACCGCGTTCCTGGGCGGGCTGATCTGCCCCGGCGTGCTCTCCTCCACCTCGGCCCTGGCCACGGGCACGGCCAAGCTGCCCAAGGTGAACCTGACCATCGACTCCCCGGAACTGACCTGGGGCCGCTCCACCGAACAATGCCTGAACCAGGGGCTGGTCTTCGGCTTCGCGGCCATGGTGGACGGGCTGGTGGACAAGCTGTCCGACCAACTGGGCGACCCCTTCATCGTGGCCACGGGCGGGTTGGCCCCGACCATTGCCCAAATCTCGGAAACCATCGACGAGCTGCGTCCCGACCTGGTCATGGAAGGGCTGTGGATGGCCTATTACAACGACTGACGATGTCCGGCTTCGACGCGAAAGCGGCGGCAGGGTGACCCTGCCGCCGCTTTTTTTTGTGGTTGCGGGACGTCGGCTAGAAGCGTTCGAATTCGCCGTCGTCCATGTTCATGTCAAAGCCCGAGGCGGGCCGGACCGGCTTGGTCGCCGTCTTGGGTGCGCCGCTCTTCTTGCCGGACGGCAGGGCGGGCGCGGGCGCGGTCGCCACGCTCACCTTGCGTCTCCGGATCGGGCTTCCGCCGCCGCCGACCTTGAAGAAGGCCATGGTGTTTTGCAGTTGGGTGGACTGGCCCGAGAGTTCCTCGCTGGTGGAGGCCATTTCCTCGGAGGCCGAGGCGTTCTGCTGGATCACGTTGTCGAGCTGGGCGATGGCCTGGTTGATTTGCTCCACGCCCGTGCTCTGCTCGGTGCTGGCCGCGGAGATCTCCTGGACCAGGTCCGCGGTCTTGCGGATGTTCGGGACCAGTTCCTCGAGCATCCTCCCCGCCTTTTCCGCCACGTTCACCGTGGTCGTGGACAGCTCGCTGATCTCGCCTGCGGCCGTGCCGGACCGTTCGGCCAGCTTGCGGACTTCGGCGGCGACCACCGCGAACCCCTTGCCGTGCTCACCGGCCCGGGCCGCCTCGATGGCTGCGTTCAGGGCCAGGAGGTTGGTCTGGCGGGCGATCTCCTCGATGATGGAGATCTTCTCGGCGATGTTCTTCATGGCGACCACGGCCTCGCTGACCGCCGCGCCGGATTCGCCCGCGTCCAGGGCGGCCTTGGCCGCGATGGACTCGGTGGAGGTGGCGTTCTCCGTGTTCTGCTGGATGTTGGCCGCCATTTCCTCCATGGACGAGGAGACCTCCTCGATGGAGGCGGCCTGCTCGGTGGCGCCCTGGGACAGGGCCTGGGCGGACGAGGACAGCTCGTTGCTGCCTGCGGCCACCATGGCCGAGCCTTCGCGCACGTCCGAGACCACCCGGGTCAGCTGCTCCGTCATATCCTTCATGTTGGCGTAGACGCCGATGGCCTCGGCATCGAAGGAGATGTCCAGGTCGCCCCCGGCGATGGCCTCGGCGATGTCCGAGATCACGGCCGGGTCCTTGCCCAGCTGCCTCAGCGTGGTGCGGATGATGAAGAAGGCCGTGATCACGCCGAGCAGGAGGGAGGCCAGGCTGAGCACGATGATGATCATGTTGGTCCGGCTGTTGGTGGCCTGGACGTGGTTGCCGATTTCCCTCTGGTCATCGAGGAAGAGCTGCTTCAACTCGTCCATCTTGTCGCCCACGTCCGCGCCGATGACGCTGAGGTGGCTGGAGACCACCTTGTTGCGGGCGAAGATGATCTCGGTCACCTTGGTGAACCCGTCGGCGTACTTCTCGACCATGGGGTGGAGTTCCGCCAGCAGCTTCCTGCGTTCGGGGTTTTGCAGGCTGCCATCCAGGACGTGCAGGTTTTTCTTCATGTCGGCCAGCTTTTCTTGCACCCGGTCAACGGCCGTCTGGCTGTTGTCCTCCAGGAACTGGGTCGCGTACAGGCGGACGGAGAGCATGTCGCTCAAGGCCAGCCCGGCCCGGTAGGCGGCCTCCATGTCGTTGTCGCGGTTGGACGTCTCCAGGATTTTGTCCAGGTTCTTTTCCATGGCCGGACCCAGCGCGTACAGGGAGTTCTTCACGATGTCGTCGCGCTGCACCCGGAACTTTTTAATCTGCTCGAAATATTGGTTGTATTCCTTGAGCTGGTCGTCGGTCCTGTCCACGATCTGCGCCCTGGCCGGGTCCTTGATGTCCGTCTGGGCCGTGGACATCTCCTTGAAGATGTTCTCGAAGGCGGCGTTGTACTGCTTGAGGATATCCTCGCTTCCGGTGAGGATGTAATCCTTGACGTGCATGCGGGCGGCCAGCATTTCCGATTGCAGGCGTGCGGCCAGGTTTGCGTTGACGGTCAGGTGGCGATAGCGGGAAAAGCCGCTGTTGGCGCTGGATAGCGCCCAGTACGCCAAGCCTGCCAGGATGAGGAGCAGTGCCAGGACCGCGCCGAACCCCGAGGTGAGCTTGGTTGACAGTTTCATTGGTGAACCTCCTGGTGAGATGGAAAAGATGAATGGTAGATTGTGATCGGGTGATTACAGTCGTTAGTGCTTGGAGCCAGTCTACGCTGGCAGATGCGCGAAGCTATTATATTGCTGGGAAAAAGGATGATTATAATGGGTCACGGTGAAGGGGCCGGGCGGCAGGGCAGCGCCTGTCCCGGGCGGGCGGCGTTTGGCCGGAAAACAGCGCGGCGGCGCCGGACCATGCCCGGCGCCGCCGTTTTTTTGGGTTTCGTTTTTGCCTACGGCTCGATGGTCGTGCCGAGCAGCTTGAGGAATTTGGCGATCAGTTCGGGGTGGGACGGCCAGGCCGGGGAGGTGACCAGGTTGCCGTCCACGTGGGCGCTGGAAAAGGTCTCGTTGGGGTTGACCCAGGTCGCGCCGCACGCTTCCAGGTCAGGGCGCACGGCCGGGTAGGCGGTGCAGGACTTGCCCTTGACCACGCCTGCGGCCACCAGGATCTGCGGGCCGTGGCAGACCGCCGCGATGGGCTTGTCCGCCTCGGCGAAGTGGCGCACGATCTCCAGTACCCGCTCATTGAGGCGGATGTATTCCGGGGCGCGTCCGCCGGGGATGACCAGCCCGTCGTACTGCGCGGGGTCGACCGAGGCGAAGTCCGCGTTGAGCAGGAAGTTGTGGCCCGGTTTCTCGCTGTAGGTCTGGTGGCCCTCGAAGTCGTGCACCGCCGTGGCTATGGTCTCGCCCGCCTTCTTGTCCGGGCAGACGGCGTGCACCTCGTGGCCCACCATCAGCAGCATCTGGAACGGGACCATCACCTCGTAATCCTCGACGAAATCGCCGACCAGCATCAGTATCTTCTTTGCAGACATGATTTTCCTCCTAGGGTTGACGGATTGTTCACCGTATCCCGATCCGGACGGCCTGACAACATGCGGGCGAATCTTTTCCGGCCCGTCGGAATTCGGTCGCTGAAAAGTACCCCATTTCCCGGCGCATTGTGTTACGGTTTGCCGGAAAAACCCGGTCCCCGGAATAATAACTGCCAAATCCGCGCGGCCGGGATAGGTAATTGAGCATTGGAGAAATTTCGTCTAGACTCCATCTGTTTCACCGGGCATTCAATCATTTCAAAATATTCGAAGGAGTGGACCATGAGTATCATCACCGGCGTTTGGGCCAGAGAAATTCTGGATTCGCGCGGCAATCCCACCGTTGAGGTCGAAGTCATCCTGGAATCCGGCGACATGGGCCGCGCCGCCGTGCCCTCGGGCGCATCCACCGGCTCCCGCGAGGCCCTGGAGCTGCGCGACAAGGAAGAGCGCTACGGCGGCAAGGGCGTGCTCACCGCCGTGGAGAACGTGCGCGGCGAGATCGCCGGGGAAGTCATCGGCATGGACGCCCTGCGCCAGGTCACCCTGGACAATGCGCTCATCGACCTGGACGGCACCGAGAACAAGGACCGGCTGGGGGCCAACGCCATCCTGGGCGTGTCCATGGCGACGGCCCGCGCCGCTGCCCGCTACCTCGGCCTGCCCCTGTTCCAGTACCTGGGCGGCGTCAACGGCAAGATCCTGCCCGTGCCCCTGATGAACATCATCAACGGCGGCGAGCACGCGCCCAACAACCTGGACATCCAGGAATTCATGATCATGCCCGTGGGCGCGGAGACCTTTGCCGAGGCCCTGCGCATGGGCGCGGAGACCTTCCACAAGCTGAAGTCCATCCTGGCCAAGGACGGCCACGTCACAAGCGTGGGCGACGAGGGCGGGTTCGCGCCCAACCTCAAGTCCCATGCCGAGGCGTTCCAGTACATCATCCGCGCCATCGAGGAGGCGGGCTACGAGCCTGGCCGCGAAATCTGCATGGCCATCGACGCCGCCGCGAGCGAGTTCTACAAGGACGGCAAGTACGTGCTGGCGGGCGAGGGCAAGACCCTGACCTCCGCCGAGCTGATCGACTTCTACGAGGACCTGGCCTCCCGGTTCCCGCTCGTGTCCATCGAGGACGGGCTGGCCGAGGGCGACTGGGACGGCTTCGCGCTCCAGACCGAGCGCATGGGCGAGACCATCCAGTTGGTGGGCGACGACCTGTTCGTGACCAACCCGGACATCCTGGCCGACGGCATCGACAAGGGCGTGTGCAACTCCATCCTGATCAAGCTCAACCAGATCGGCACGGTCTCCGAGACCCTGGACACCATCGAGCTGGCCAAGACCGCGGGCTACACCACCGTGATCTCCCACCGCTCGGGCGAGACCGGCGACCACTTCATCGCCGACCTGGCCGTGGCCGTGAACGCGGGCCAGATCAAGACCGGCTCCCTGTGCCGCTCCGACCGGCTGGAAAAGTACAACCAGCTCCTGCGCATCGAGGAAGACCTGGCCGACGACGGCCTGTACTACGGCCCGGTCCTGGCGGGCAGCTTCTTCGAGGACTAAAATCAACAACGGCCGGGAGGGGACCCAGTCCCTTTCCGGCCGTCTTCTTTCCGTCTCTCCGGGCTGCCCCCGGACTCCCTTCACGCCGCCGTCACTCGCCGTATTTTGCGGTCCCCTTCGGGTTGAGGACCTTCCATTCCCTTGTCCTGGGATTGAAGAAGCCGCACTCGGTGTAGGCCTTTCGTATCAGGTTTTTCTTTCGCATCTTCTCAAGCCCCCTGACCAGCGCCCGGTATACCCGCTCGCCTTGCGGATGGCTGGCCGAAACGCAGAAATGGCGGGAGCCGGGCAGCCGAATCTTCAGGCCGGGGATGGGGATCAGGGTGTACCCGTACGCGGTCAGGCCCAGGTCCTTCGTGGGCTGGAACGGGGCCATGAGAAAGTCGGCCCGCTGCTCGGCCGTCATGCGGACCATGACCTCCCAGCTCGGTGCGTTGGAGAGCTGTTTCAACTGCAGGTCCGACATGATGTCCCAATCCGGGACCCATTGCCGGTTGCAGACCCCGGACAGTTGCCGGAAGTCGGCCAGGGACGCTGCCACGAGCGCCTTCGCGTCATCCGAGGAGGTGTACAGCCCGGCCTCGAATTCCCCCTCGCGCACCAGGGCCGGGGAGATGAGGACGGACTTGCCCAGCGTGGCCAGGTCCCGCCGCCACAGGGTATTGACCGCAGCCACGGTCGCGCCCGTCTTCAATTCGAGCAGGGAGCGCGCGTAGGACGGCACGGTCCGCAGCTTCAACTGTGTGGCGAACCCGCCCAGGGCGAGGGCCTGCTGGAACAGGACCACCTCGATGACGTCCCGCCTCGACATGGGGCCGGAGTAGTCGGTGATCGCCAGGGGATCCCTGCCTTGCAGGAAGGCTTTGTAGTCCTTCAGGACGTCGGGGGGGATGATCACCGTGACCAGATGGGCCGGGGCCGGAGTCGGCCACAGGAGAAGACCGGCCAGGAGAATGGCGGACGCCCATCGCGCCCACAGGGCTTGTCGTTCGTGCACGGGAAGCATCCGGGATTGCGTTGTCCGCACGACGGGGTTGCCTGTGCGGATTGTATTTAAAAGATTGCCTGTTTTTCACTGGTCCTAGCCGTAAAAACCCTTCGCGGCAAGGGAGTAATGCGGTTTCCCCGCTGCCAGCGCCTGCCGCCGTCATGCTCCCTTCGGACTCTTCCAGAGCAGCAGCTCGATCTTGTAGTCCGTGCGCTCCACGTACACGTCTTCCCCGGTGCGGAACTTCTGCAGGTGCTCCTCCAGGAACGCCCGGTCCGGCGTGACCGAATAGGGGATCAGCGAGGCGGTGCACGCCTTGATGCTCTCCTCCAGGGTCCGCTCCTCCACCCATTGGCCCTCCACCAGGCGGCTCTGGCAGGGGATTCCCTGTTGCTCCAGCCACTCCCGCATCTCCGGGCCGTTGTTGAATATCCGGGGCGAGACCCCGTACTTTCCGAAAACCGGGTTGAGCACGTCCGAGTCCATGACCCCGGCAAAGCCCATGAACACGGTCCAGCCGTGGGCGAAGCCGAGCAGCTTGCGCCGCGACTCCTCGCTCTCGATGGCCGGGGTCATGGAGCAGAAGACCACGTCAAAGGTCTCGTCGCTCTGAAAATCGTCCCAGGTCGAATGCACGTACTCGATGTTGCCGAGGCCCAGCTTTTCCGCGTCCTCCCTCAGAAAACGCAACATCTCGCCGGAGATGTCCACGGCCGTGACCCGCTCGGCCTCCCGGGCGAGGCGCAGGGTGTACATGCCGCTGCCGCTGCCCACGTCGAGCACGGTCCTGCCCCGGAAGTCCACGCCGCTCTCCCTGATCCGGGCGAGCATCCCGGCCTCGTAAGTGTCATCCCCCGGCTCGTACCGGGGAAAGGTCTCGGCCTTCCTGTCCCAAAATGATTCCTTTCCGCGTTCCTGCATGACTCCCCGTCCGGTTCGGCCCCCGCGCCAGGCAGGGGATTGTGTTCGTTCCGGCAGAGTATCCCGGATTCCCTGCCAACTATCAACCATCAGTTATAAATCGGCCCCTACACCGTGTTGCGGCTTGCACATTCGCCCTTTTTTCTCTACGTACCTCCCAACGCCGCCGCGTTTTGCAGAGAATTTTTCCCATCCGGGCCAGGTCCCGGACCGGCTCCCCCCCCCACACTCCCGGCGGCAACGGCGCACACGGAGGCACAGCATGATTCTTCTCGACGGAAAGGCGACGGCCGCGACCATTCGGGCCGAGATCAGGGATGAGGTCAAGGAACTGGAGGCCAAGTACGGGCGCAAGCCCGGCCTGGCCGTGGTGCTGGTGGGCGAAGACCCGGCCAGCCAGGTTTACGTGCGCAACAAGGAGCGCGCCTGCGAAGACTGCGGCATCCGCTCCGTCCCGCACCGGCTGGAAAACGCCACCCAACTCGAACTCGAAGGTCTTATCCAGGAACTCAACCGCGACGTGAGCGTGGACGGCATCCTGGTCCAGCTGCCCCTGCCCAAGGGGTTGGACTCCCAGAAGATCCTCGATCTCATCGACCCGGACAAGGACGTGGACGGCTTCCACCCGGTCAACGTGGGCAAGATGAGCCTCGGCCTGCCCGGCTTCAAGCCCTGCACCCCGGCGGGCGTCATCAACCTGCTCAAGCGCTATGACCTCGACCCGGCCTGCAAAAAGGCCGTGGTCATCGGACGCTCCAATATCGTCGGCAAACCCCTGGCCATGATGCTCTCGCAAAGCGGCCCCTGCGCCAACGCCACCGTCACCCTCTGCCACTCCCGCACCGCCGACCTCAAGGCCGAATGCCTGGAAGCGGACTTCGTGTTCGCCGCCGTGGGCGTGCCCAACTTCGTCACCGCCGACATGGTCAAGGAAGGCGCGGTCGTGGTCGACGTGGGCATCAACCGCACCGACGAGGGGCTGGCCGGCGACTGCGACTTCGAAGGACTCAAGGACAAGGTCCACGCCATTACCCCGGTCCCCGGCGGCGTCGGCCCCATGACCATCGCCCAACTCATGGTCAACACCCTCGAAGCCTTCAAGCTCCACGTGGGCGCGTAGTTCACGAGGCGAATCTAAGACGAATCAAGGGCGGGCGCATCATGCGTCCGCCCTTTTTCGTGTGGAAGGGAAGAATGCCTCCGGCGGCGCTTGCCAGCGGGGCCTTAAGGCCGAGGGCCTTAAGAATCCCATTGCCGCTTCGCGGGGGCGTTGCGCGGGAGTACGTGCCATGCAGCGACGTTCGGACAAACGCCGCTGCCGTGCCGGGTAACGGTTTGGGCGAGGGGAAACGGGCCGAGTACGTGCCGCTTCACCAAACAACGCCAGCCGTTTCCCCTCGCCCAAACCGAAGGGGTTTTGGGGAAGAAAAGAAGGAAATTGAAAAAGTATCCTTTTTTTCGAGCTTCACCCGTCCTCTCCCCCTTGGGCACTGTCCGCTAAGATTTGGCCGGAGCAAGCCCGTCCCGAAGGGCGGGCTTGCTCCGGCCAAAGATTTGCGGACGCCGGACTGCCTCGCCCCGCCAATCCGACCGCCAGCACGCACTCCCCATCCTTCCCCGCACAGACGCGCGCATGCGCCTATGGGGGTCCAGGGGGCTTCGCTCCCTGGCAGGACCAGGACAGCGTCCTGGTCTCCCCGAAGGGGCCGCCGGAGGCATCCTTCTGCACACGCTTGCCATCGTTACGGATCGGGGGTAGGTCCGCCGTCATGTCGATGCTCACTCCCGCCCGTTTCCGGCTTCTGGTCCAGACCTCGTTCACGCTTTTCTGCCTGTACGTGGGGTTTCGTTTCACGGCGTTCCTGGCCTGGGCCTTGGGCCGGTCCGAGGTGTACGTTCCCCGGCCCGGCGCGGTGGAGGGGTTCCTGCCCATCAGCGCGCTGCTCGGGCTTCGCCAGTTGGCGGCCACCGGGTTGTGGGACGCGGTGCATCCCGCCGGGCTGACCATCCTGCTGGCCGTGCTGGTCATGGCCCTGGTGTTCCGCAAGGGGTTTTGCGGTTACGTCTGTCCGGTGGGCTTTCTCTCCTCGCTGCTGGAGCGGGCTGGGCGCAGGATCGGGCTGGCCAAGGTCCCGCCGCGCAGGGTGGATCTGGCCCTGACCGGGCTGAAGTACCTGGGACTGGGCTTTTTCGTATTCACCACGTTTTTCGCCATGGATTTGCGGTCGGTGCAGTTCTTTCTGGACGCGCCCTACAACCGGGTGTCCGACGCCCGGATGCTCGCCTTTTTCACGGACCCGTCCGCGCTCTTGCTGGCCGTCCTGGGGGCGCTGGGCGTGCTCACTTTGGCGGTGCGCAACTTCTGGTGCCGCTACCTGTGCCCCTACGGCGCGCTGCTCGGGCTGTTCTCCTGGTTCAGCCCGGTGGCCGTGGTCCGGGACCGGGATGCCTGCATCGGCTGCGGCAAGTGCACGCGCGGCTGCCCGGCCGGAATCCCGGTGGAGGAGCGGGCGGCCGTGCGTTCGCCCGAGTGCATCGGGTGCGCGGAGTGCGTGGGCAACTGCCCGGTTCCGGGGTGTTTGTCCGTGAGGGGACCGGGCGGGTTCCGGTTGCCCTGGTACGTGATCGGCGTCGGCTCGGTGGCCTTGCTGCTGCTGTTCTGGGCCTTGGCCAAGAGCACGGGCCACTGGGACCCGGACCTGCCGCCCGCCATGCTCAAGCGGGTCTATTCCATGATCCTGTCCGGGGCGTAACTCCGGAAGATTCGACCGATATTGCTTGAATCCCGCTTCGAGACTTGCCATTATTACGAGCATTGAACCTGACTTCACGGAGCGGTAGACAATCATGGGCATAGCGGCGGACATCGTTCTTCTGGTGGTGGCCGGACTGGTTTTCGGCATGGCGGCGCACCGGCTGAAGCAACCCCCGATCATCGGATACATCGTGGCGGGCGTGGTGCTCGGCCCGTTCACCGGCGGCCTCACGGTCTCCTCGGTCCACGAGATCGAGAAGCTGGCCGAGATCGGCGTGGCCCTGCTCCTGTTCGGCATCGGCCTGGAATTTTCCCTGGACGACCTCAAGCCCGTGCGCAAGATCGCGCTCATCGGCACGCCCATCCAGATCGGGCTGGTCATCGCGTTCGGCTGGCTGCTGGGCGGCTGGCTGGGCTGGGACTGGCAGGCGTCCCTGTGGCTCGGCTCGATCCTGTCCCTGTCCAGCACCATGGTCATCCTCAAGACCATGGAGAGCCAGGGCGTCATGGGCACGCTCTCCAGCCGGGTCATGATCGGCATGCTCATCGTGCAGGACATGGCCGTGGTGCCCATGCTCGTCATCCTGCCCGTGCTCGGCCACCTGCAATCGGGCGGCGCGCTCCTGGGCTGGGCCGCGCTCAAAGCCGCCCTGTTCCTGGCCGCCATGGTCCTGGTGGGCAAGCGCGGCTTCCCCTGGCTCATGCGGCGCGTGGCCCGGACCGACTCCCCGGAGCTGTTCCTGGTCTTTGTCAGCGGCCTGGCCCTGGGCGTGGGCTACGGCACCTGGCTTTTCGGCCTGTCCTTCGCCTTCGGCGCGTTCGTGGCGGGCATGGTCATCAGCGAGTCGGACTACAGCCACCACGCCCTGACCAGCATCCTGCCCCTGCGCGACCTGTTCGGCCTGCTTTTCTTCGCCTCGGTGGGCATGCTCCTGGACCCGAATTTCCTCATCCGAAACTGGCCCGTCGTGCTGGCGCTGACCGCAGTGGTGGCCGTGTTCAAGGGCGTGGTCTGCGGCGGCCTGGCCCGGCTCTTCGGCTATGTGAACATCGTGCCCCTGGCCGTGGGGCTGGTCATGTTCCAGGTGGGCGAGCTCTCCTTTCTCCTGGCCGAGGCGGGCCGCAAGACCGGCGCGCTCGACCAGGACCAGTTCGGCCTGATCCTATCCACGGCCATCGTCTCCATGATCCTCACCCCGCAGGCCTCCCGGCTGGCCGCTCCCGCCTACCGGGTCCTGGGCCGGTACTTCCGGAAGGAACCCGTCTACCCCGTGCACATGGACGACCACGCCGGACTGCGCGACCACGTCATCATCGTGGGCGGCGGCCTGGTCGGCCGTTTCCTGGCCAACGTCCTGACCTCCGTGGGCGTGCCCTTCGTGGTCATCGAAGTGGCCCACCGCCCCTTCGAGGCCCTCAAGGCGGACAACGTCCCGGTCATCTACGGCGACGCCACCCAGCGCATCGTCATGGAGGCCGCCCACCCGGAACGGGCCAAAATGGTGCTGATCGCCGCGCCTTCCTTCGTGGTCGTGCGCCAGGTCACGGAATACTGCCGCGAACTGGCCCCGGACCTCACCGTCATCGCCCGGGCCGTGGGCGAGGAGCAACTTCGCATCCTGCGCGAGCTCGGGGCCAGCCAGGTGGTCCAGCCCGCCCTGGAAACCGGCCTGGAATACGCGCGCAAGATGCTCCGCCTGCTCGGCATGCCGCCCCTGGCCGTGCAATGCTTCGCGGACGCCGTCCAGAGCGGCGGCTACGCCCAGATCTGCCAGGGCGAGCAACCGCCCGAAGGCGCATTGCAGCAAATGGAGGCCATGCGGGCCATGGACGTGGCCTGGGTCGAGGTCCTGGAAGGCTCGCCCCTGGACGGCCAAAGTCCGGCCTCCCTCAACATCCGCAAGACCACCGGCGTGTCCGTGGTCGGCGTCATGCGCAACCGGATCATGCACCCCAATCCCGAACCGACCATGACCTTCAAATCCGGCGACACCCTCATGGTCATGGGCGGGCCGGAGGAGCGCAAGGTCTTCCGCGAACGGTTCGCCCAGCCCGAAAAAACGGCGTAGGCAGGCATCCGGCGGCAAGAGGCTGCCGGTCAGGGGAGGCCGGGAAGACCGGCCCGCTCATATGGAGTATGAAAACCGCGGTTGCCGGAAGGTTCCGGCTACAGCGCCGCGTTGGTTCCGCTCAGGGGCATGGGGTGGTGCATCCTCTGGTCCAACATGCCCCTGGCCGCCGCAAGCACAGATTCGTGGCTTGCGTAATAGGCGTCCGGGGAAAGGTATTTGCCCATGCCCAGCTGTTGCAGCCTCTCACGCTGTTCGCCCCGGACCGCGAGCAGGACCGTGACGTCGGCGGACTGCAATTTCTCTACGGTTTCACCCAGGGCGAACACCGCCGAGAGGTCCATGAACGGCACGTCGAGGCAATTGACCACCACGACCTGCGTTCCCAGCATGGCGGAGAATTTGTCCTGCATGTTGGCCGTGGTGCCGAAGAAGAACGGGCCGCGAATGGTCACCACCTGAATGCGGTATTCGGTTTCCCGCTGGATTTCGTCCTCCACTTTCCGGGTGACCAGATTGCCCTCCACTTCCTGGATGCTCACGCTGCATTGCTTGGCCGTTCGCACGGCGACCATCACGGCGGCCAGCGTCACCCCGACGCCCACGGCCACGATGAGATCCACAAAGACCGTCACCCCGAAAACCACGACCATGACCAGGAAGTCGGCGCGGGGCGCCCGCCTGACCAGGGAGAGGAGACGGTAATCGATGATGTCCACGCCCACCTTGACCAGGATTCCGGCGAGCACCGCCATGGGGATGTGGGACGCCAGCGGGCCGAGGCAGACGAGTACCGCCAGGAGCAGCAGGGCATGCACGGCCCCCGAGACCCTGGTGGTTCCCCCGGCCTTGATGTTGACCACCGTACGCATGGTGGCCCCGGCTCCGGGCAGGCCGCCCAGGAGGGCGGCCATCATGTTGCCGACGCCCTGTCCCACGAGTTCGCGGTTCGAGTTGTGTTTCTTCCGGGTAAGGGAATCGGCGACGACGGACGTCAGGAGCGAATCGATGCATCCGAGAACGGCCAACGCCAGCCCCAGCCCGAAAATCCGTCCGATCTGGGAATAATCGAAAGAGGGAATCACCAGGCTCGGCAGGGCGGAAGGAATGGCGCCTATGGTCGTCACCTGCCAATGTCCTGCCCAGGCGATGGATGTTCCCAGGACAAGGGCGATGAGCGGGGACGGGACCACCCGCGATATCCTCGCCGGAACGAGAAAGACGATGGCCATGGTGATCAGCCCCAAGGTCAGGGCCTGCCAATGGGACGCCTCCAGGGCGGCTCCCAGCCCCAGGATCGCGGCCATGGGCGAGTTGACCGACGGCAATCCGAGCAGGGGCTGCAATTGCAGCAGGATGATGATGACGCCGATGCCGTTCATGAAGCCGGAGACGACCGGATAGGGAATGAACCGCACGAACACGCCCAGCCTGGCCACGCCGAGCGCGATTTGCAGCGCGCCCGCAAGCAGGAAGACGGCCGCCACGGCCTGCGGATTCCCGGGAAAGGCGAGGATGACGGAGGCCGCCACGATCGTCATGGGACCCGTGGGGCCAGAAATCTGCGTTTTGGTCCCGCCGAACAGGGTTGCGAACAGTCCCAGGGCGATCGCCCCGTAGAGACCCACGGCGGCCCCCGCCCCCGAAGCCACCCCGAAAGCCAGGGCGAGGGGGAGTGCGACGATTCCGGCGGTCACCCCGCCGCAGACGTCGCCCCGGAGGTTTTTGGTATTGTAACCCGCTATATTCACGATTGTTTCCTCAACAGAACCCACTGAAGTGTTTGGCCCGAAGCCCTTTCGGCAGGCCGGGGATTTCCGCTCGGCCCGTCGCCGATGGACGGGCCGGGTGAAACGGGGTCTTTTGTCCCGGGATCATGATGATCAATGATCATCCAATATTTCGGATAGATGGTTAGACGAGGGTCATGGAGAGCAGAAACTGCTCCGGGCGCTGATGGACTGTACCGTACTGATAAAGGCTTCGGCGTTGACCGGCTTGTTCAGGTAGGCGCGCGCCCCGAGTCCCAGGCAGGTTTCCCGGTCGACTGCGGATTCGCGGCTCGCGAGGATGAGGACCGGGATATGGGGATGGTCGTACTTGAGCTGCTGGAGCACCCCGAGCCCGTCGATGCCGGGCATGTTCACGTCCAGTATGAGGACCTCGATGTCCTTGACCCTGCTCAACGCACTTTCGTCATACACGACGAGCGCGCCCACGGCCGCCTGCAGGCGACGGGAGAGGGCCAGTTCGAACTTCCGGTCCGGTGCGGAAAGCAGTGAAGCGGCCATATTCCGCCGCACCCTCCGGTATTGGGCGGCCTGATGGTATGCGGTATCGACGCCGACTTCGACACCCCGCACGCCGTCCATCGAGGTGAGCAGCGCGCACAGCCTCCGGGCCAGGGCCGTCAGCATCGCCTTGTGGTCGGTTATGGTCAGGGAGACAACCCCGTCCTTGACATGAACGGCCCCAGGATATTCCTGGAGCGCAAGACCGGCCCGTATCCTTGCCGCCAGTTCGCAATCCCTGGCGAGTTCTGCGGAGCACTCCGCGCCGACATAGCCACGGGACGTTTCGGTCCGCGTCGCCCGCGCTCCCCGGTGAAGGCCGCAAGGGTCTCCCTTGGAATAGACGTCGCCCTGGGAGTAGCTCCTCCCGGTGCCGACCTCCACGCTCTTCACTCCCGTCATTTCGGTGATGGAATCGGCCAGCTCCCGGGCCTCCGCACGCAGCGCCCGGTCGTGATCCTTGAGCCGGACCATGAGGTTGCCGCCCTCGGAAGAGACGGCCAGGCCGCAATCCTTGTGGGCAAGCAATGCATGGGCCTCGGACGCCAGGAGGTGATCCTTGAGGATGCCCCTGGAGAAGTCCGTGGCCCCCAGTGCGGGCTTGGCCAGTTGCTTCACGATCAGATAGGCGCTCTGGCTGACGCCGAGCGATCCGACGGGAATCACCATGTCGTAGCGCGGGCTGGCCCACGGATCATGGCCCTCCGCCAGGGAGATCGCCCAATCGGCCCGAAGCATGTCGTCCGAATGAATAAGTTCGAGGGCGGCCGACTCCGAGTACCCATGGACGCGTTTCGCCTCCCGCAGGCGGTCATTCGTGTCGGAGATGAGGCACACCCGGAGGATTTCGTTCGCCTCGGGCGCCAGCAGCGCGGCATACCCGAATATGACTGCGTCCCGTTCTTCCGTGAGCAGTTGCGCCACGGCAAGCCGCATCCAGGCCGTCAATTGTTCCCGGGCGCCGAAGGCCCGGCCGGAAGCCGTCTGAAGGAGCATCCCGTCGAATACGCCTTCATCCAAACCGGACATCCGGGCCGCATTCGTGATGATTTCCTTGTCGGTGATCAGGTCGAAACCCGTAATCTCGACAACAGACTTAACCACAGAGTCCGCTTCACAGAACAGACCGTTGAAAATTGCAATCGCAGTCATCTTCCCCACTCTTTTCGTTGCCAACGCGGTTCGTGCGCCTGTTACGCCGGAGGCAGCCACCGTGACTTTCGATCAGGCCAGGCGGCCCCTCATGTCTCTTCCGGCTTTTCCCCTGCGACCACCCGACGGGCCGGGACTCGGGTCCCCGACCCCTTCAGAGCTTGCGGTCAGGCCTCTCCTGACGCCGAACTCTTGGCGGGCGTGCTTGCGTCGCGCGCCCAATGCATAAAGTACACCATCGGCAAGAATTTGATATTTATTACTTAATTGGATTGCCAGTAATTTTTCAAACGGGCTATTTTTGCCAAATAGGCCGTTAAACCGTCTCGATAGCGGGCGGCCGATGTGCATTTCTATTCATTAATTGTTTGAAGTAATAGATTATTTTCTCGCAAAGCCCGAAAGCGTCACTCGTCGTCGAAATTTGCGCGTTTTCAAGGGCGACGCCCCGAAATTTGAGCATCGGCGTCCATTTTTGTCTCAAGAAAGTGAAAATCGGCGTGTTCGCTGGAAAAATTTTGCGCGATAGGCGAGGTCTGGCCGGTCAAAAATTGCAAAATCTCTTGCGATATGCGCTGTTTTTTGCCGGTTAGCCCTGTCGGGTGGCGAGATGGGGCTCGTTTCTTAGGCCAGAACCCGGAGACGGTGCTCATCTCGGACGCATCGGGGGAGCGGGGGGCGACCGAAGATTTGCGGACGGCGGACTGCCCCGTCGCACCGATGCGCCCGCCCGCACGTTCACTCTTCCCCGCACGGACGCGCGGATGCGCGGATGCGCCTGTGGCGGGGCGGGCCACCATACAAGAGCCGCCTTGCCCGCTTCCCGCATGGACGCGCGGATGCACCTGTGGGGGGGGCAGGGCCGGCCTCCTGTGTACATGGGATGCCCGCAGCAGACGCGCGGATGCGCCTGTGGGGGGGGCGGGTGCTTCGTTCCCTGCCGGGGCCGCGTCGGGTCTCAGGCCGAGCTCGCCCGGTTTTGGAGCCTTCGACAGCAGCGATTGGGCAGCGCCTTTGTCTCCCCGAGGGGGCCGCCGGCAAATCCGCAGGACAGCGGATTTGGACGTTGCCGTCTTCGGCAACGCCCCCAAGGGGTGAACCCCAGGACGGGGCGAATCCGGGCATTCCCCATGCCCGGCTCAGTTGACGGGCGCGAACCAGGCGGGCACGTATCTGCCGCCTTGGGACAGTTCCCTTTCCAGGCGGGCGTGGTCGGGCTGATGCCGGGCGACCAGGTCCCAGTAGTGTTTGGAGTGGTTGAGGTGCCGGGTGTGGCAAAGCTCGTGCAGGAGGAGGTGGTCCACGAGTTCGGGCGGCAGGAACAGGAGCTTGGCGTTGAGGCTGATGGTGCCTTTGGCCGAGCAGGACCCCCAGCGGGTTTTCTGGCGGCGCACGCGCAGGGCCTCGTAGGGGAGGTGCAGGGCGCGGGACAGGGAGTCGAGTTTGGGCAGGGCGAATTCGCGCGCCTTTTTCATGGTGAATTTCTGGAGCGCTTCGAGGATGGCCGGGGTGTCGGCCAGGGGGCCGCGCACGAGCAGGCGGGGGCCGTTTTCCGTGACCGTGACCCGTCCGGGCCGGTCCAGGTAGCCCACGCGCAGGGCGCGGCCGCAGGCGCGGAAGTCGATGCGTTCGGGCGGGGCCGGGAGTTCGTCGGAGAAGTGCAGGCCGCGCGCCAGCAGGCGGTCGCGGGTGCGCTCGATCCAGGCGCGTTTCTCCTCGAGGATGTCCGGGACGTTGCGTTTGCCGAAACCGCGCGGCACGACCACCTCCAGGCCGCGTCCGGGCACGAGCTTGACGAGCACGCGCCGGGCGCGCGGGTGTTCCTTGACGGTCAGGGGCAGGTCCGCGAATTCGGTCATTTGGAGGGGGGTATCTCCTCGGTGTGCACGGTGATGCCGTTCTTGAGGAGCAGGTCCGCGAACACGCCGTTGCCTTTGACCCGGGTGGAGGTGAAGGTGCCGTCGTAGATGACGCCCTTGCCGCAGGACGGGGAGCGCGCCTTGAGGATGGCCTCGGTGCATCCGGCCAGCTTGGCAAGCTTGAGGCCCTCTTCGGCCCCGCGATGGAACTGTTCGGTGCGGTCCGCGCCGGTGTCGTCCACGACCTTGCCTTCCGCGTTGATCTCGCAGGGCGGGCGCGGGGTGGGCAGCCCGCCGTGGACCTCGGGGCAGAAGGGGATGGCCTCGCCCTTGCGGACGAGTTCGACCACGGACTCGGTGGTGTTGTAGGAGCCGTTGTAGCTGCAATAGATGCCCGCCAGGCAGGCGCTGACCAGGATGGGTTTCTTCATGGATCGCTTCCGATTTTTCCGGGTTGTGTTCGGTCCATTCTATCCTTGATCTTTGCGGTGTCAAAGACCTATTGTGCGCCCGTGAAACAAGACTATCAAATGCGCGGGATGTATCTGTTCCTGCTGGTACTGGTGGCGGGCAGCGCCGTTGCCTTCCAGGGATGGCGCACCCTGCTCAACAATTTTGCCGTGGACGTGGGCGGCCTGTCCGGCCTGGACATCGGCATCGTGCAGTCCGTGCGCGAGGTGCCGGGGTTCCTCGCCCTGCTGGCGCTGTACGTCATCCTGATCATCCGCGAGCACCGGCTGGCCGCCGTGTCCGTGATCGTCCTCGGCCTGGGCGTGGGGCTGACCGGGACCATGCCAACCACGGCCGGGCTGGTCTTCACCACCCTGCTCATGAGCTTCGGGTTCCACTATTTCGAGACCATGAACCAGTCGCTCACGCTCCAGTACTTCAGCCACGCCGAAGCCCCGCTGGTCATGGGGCGGCTGCGGTCCGTGAACGCCCTGACCAACATCCTGGTGGGCGGCGCTATCTACGGGCTGGCCCGGTACATGGGCTACACGGCCATGTTCGCGGTCATGGGCGGGGTGGCCGCGGTTTGCGGCCTGTGGGCACTGACCCGCGACCCCTCGCAGACGGACCTGCCGGTGCAGCGCAAGAAGATGACCTTTAAAAAGAAGTATTGGCTCTACTACGCGCTGACCTTCCTGAGCGGTGCGCGGCGGCAGGTGTTCGTGGCCTTTGCCGTGTACCTGCTGGTGTCCAGGTTCGGCTACACCGTGCAGCAGGTGACCGTGCTCTTCGTGGTCAACAACGTGCTCAATTATTTTGCCAACCCCTTGATCGGGCGGGCGGTGAACCGGTTCGGCGAGCGGGCCGTGCTCTCCATCGAATACAGTACCCTGACCCTGGTCTTCCTGGGCTACGCCTTTACCGAGAGCGCGCTGTTGGCCGGTGCGCTCTACGTGGCGGACAACATCGTGTTCAACTTCGCCATGGGCATCAAGACCTTCTACCAGAAGATAGCGGACCCTGCGGACATCGCCTCGGGCATGGCCGTGGGCTTCACCATCAACCACATCGCGGCGGTGTTCATCCCGTTCATGGGCGGGCTGGCCTGGATGGCGGACTACCGCAGCGTGTTCCTGGGCGCGGTGGCCCTTTCCGTGGTCTCGCTGATCCTGACCCAGTGCATCCCCGGACAGCTGCGCAACCAGCAAGCTCAAGGTTGACTTGGCTGGACAGCAATGTAAAGTGAGATAATGAATCCTATTTATGACCGCTCCCGGCATGGGCTGAAGGCGTTGCGATGAAAGGATTGGGCCAGGGGCTTCCCAAGGTTTTCTTGCAGACAGGCGACTGCTTTTTCGGCGTGCAACCCACCCTGGTGACCACGGTGCTCGGGTCGTGCCTGGCCGTGACCATTCACGCGCCCAAGCAGGGCGTGGGCACCATCTGCCACGCCTTCCTGCCCGACAGCCGGGAGGGCAAGCACCGGCTCGATCCCCAGATATGCCGGTTCGTGGACACGGCGCTGATGAACATGCTCGAATCCCTGGACAAGCTCGGCGTGCCCCGGCGGGACCTGGTCATCAAGATGTTCGGCGGCTCCAACGGCATCGCCCTGCGCGGGGTGGAGTCCACCAGCTACAATATCGGCCGCCGCAACGTGGAGATGGCCCGCAGGCTGCTCAAGTTCGAGCGGCTCTCGGTGGCCGTGGAGGACGTGGGCGGCAACCGGGGCCGCAAGATCATGTTCCAGACCCACACGGGCGACATCTGGCTCAAGCGGCTGCACAGTCTTGACGCGGCCGCCCGGACCGGGGACGGGGACGCGGGAACCAAGCTGTAGCCCATAGGCTCCGGGACGATGATGCGAAGGATTGCATGGATGTTTTTGGCGGCGCTGGCGCTGCTCGTTCCGGGAACCGGACGGGCGGGCGACGCCGTGTTTCAGTACTCCACCGCCGATGCGCTCCTGGCCGGCCTGTACGACGGGGACATGACCCTGGAGTCCCTCAAGTTCAAGGGCGACTTCGGCCTGGGCTTTCTCAACGGCCTGGACGGCGAGCTGACCCTGCTGGAAGGGCAGGCCTACTCCGCCAGGGCCGGGGGCGAGGTCTCCACCCCGGCGGACTCCGACCGCCTCCCGTTCGCCACGGTCTGTTTTTTCACCCCCGGGCGCACGCTGAGGCTCGGGAAGATCGGCTCCCTGGAAGCGTTGAACCGGGCCGTGATCCAGGCGATGCCCTCCCCCAACCTGTTTTGCGCCATCCGCATCAAGGCGGAATTTTCCGGTGTGAAGACCCGGGCCATTCCCGGCCAGCAGCCGCCGTACCGTCCCCTGGCCGAGGCGGAAAAGGAGCAGGCGGTCACGGAATTTTCCGGCCCCGGAACCCTGGTGGGCTTCTATCTGCCCGCGTTTGCGCGGGGGGTGAGCATACCGGGATTCCATTGGCATTTTTTGACGAAAGACCGCAGCGGCGGCGGCCACGTGCTCGACCTCGCCCTTGATTCGGGCGAGGCCGGGCTGGACATCCTGCACGACTTCACCGTGCGGCTGCCCGATGATCGGGCCTTTGACCGGCTCGACCTGTCAGGGACGCCGCACGCAGGGAAGCGGGAGGGAGCCGGGCAGTGAGCGAGGGAGGACGCATGGAGACGATCACGGTCCTGGTGGACAGTGAACTGGAACCGATCATTCCGAGATATTTCGAATTGCAGCGGCAGGGGCTGGACGACGTGGCGCGCGCCGCGACCGGCGGCGACGCCGAGACCGTCCGGCTGGCGGGCCACAAGATGAAGGGCACGGGGTCCTCCTACGGATTTCCCTATCTCACCGAAATCGGGGCGGCCATCGAGCGGGCGGCC
Source organism: Thermoguttaceae bacterium (assembly GCA_963674475.2). Classification (GTDB taxonomy): domain Bacteria; phylum Planctomycetota; class Planctomycetia; order Pirellulales; family Thermoguttaceae; genus CAXXFQ01. Next base: position 688,644 of record CAXXFQ010000019.1, read on the forward strand.
GTGGCCGGGGACCTGGACGATGCCGCGGCCCTCGCCCGGACCGCGGGCGATTACCTGAACCGCGTGCGCGTGGTCTACGGGGAGGAGCAGGCGTGAACATTCTCATGCTGGCCATCAACGATCCGGCCGGGACCGCCATTCAGTTTTCCAAGGCGCTCAACCTGCACACCGGCCACAGCTGCCGGCTGGTGACCCTGGAGACGCGCTACACCCACGCCTGGGAAAAGGACCTGCACGTGCCGGACCTGGGACCGGACGGCCTGGAGGAGATCGCCATCCTCATGCGCGATGCGGACGTCCTGCACTTCCACATGACCTGCGACGAGCACCAGCCCTTCGGGCCGCACCTGCCCGCCGACTACCTGCGCGGCAAGGCCGTGGTCCACCATCACCACGGGCACCACGACTTCCGGTCCGACCCCGAGTCCTTCCGGCGCAAGTACCGGGAGCTTGGGCGTACCAACCTGCTGGTCAGCACGCCCGACCTGATGCACAAGCTGCCCGAGGCGAGGTGGCAGCCGAACCTGGTGCCCATCAACGAGCCGCTGCTCCGGCCCCAGTGGGGGCGGTACGACGACCCCGGCCAGCTTGAGGTCTGCCACTCGCCCACGCGCAAGGACCTCAAGAACACGGACGAGTTCCTGGCCGCGGTCCAGGAGGTCAACAAGCGGCGCGCCCGGCTCCACATCGACCTGATCGACGACGTGCCCAACGAGGTCTGCCTGGCCCGCAAGCGGCGCTGCCACGTGCTCTTCGACCACATGCAGGGGTACTACGGCGTGTCCAGCCTGGAGGGATTGTCCCAGGGGCTGGCGGTCATCGCCGGACTCGACGACTGGAACCGGGAGCGGGTGGCCGAGTTCGCCGGGACCGACGACCTGCCCTGGGTGATCGCCCGGGACCGGGACGAGCTGACCGCGCGGCTGATCGAGCTGTGGCAGGACCGCGCCCGGTGCGAGGCCATAGGCGACAAGGGGCGCACGTTCATGGAGGAGCGCTGGTCCGACGAGCGGGTGGCGCGCCATCTGGCCGACTTTTACGAATCCCTGTGATTCAGGCTCGGTACGGCTTTGCTTTTCTCCAAGGATTTACGTATATCACACACTCTGAACTCGTGATCGGAGTGGGCATGGCACAGACTTTCGGTAAATATGTCGGGCGGACGGCCCTGTTCCTGGCGACCGGGCTAATCCTGCTCGTTCTCTTGGGTGCGGCCTCCGCACCGGCCGACGGCGGGGAGTCGAGCGTGCGCATGGCCGTGGACCCCACGGTGCTGCCGCCCGTGCTGCCCCCGGACGCCCCCCCGGCGAAAAACCAGTCCGGGGAGGCCGACCTGGCCCCGGAAACCGCTCCTCCGGCCGCGCCCGTGAATGAGGAGCCCCCGGTGGTCACGGTGGTCGGTCCGTCCGTGGAACCCGCACCGGAAGCCGCGCCCCAGCCCAAGCCCGCACCGGCCAAGCCAGCACAGGCTGCCGCGCCCGCGCCCGCGCCCAAGCCCGCGCCCAAGCCCGCGCCCAAGCCCGCGCCCGAAAAACCGGTGGCCGCCAAGCCGGAACCGCAGGCCCCGCCCGCCAAACCCGCGCCCAAGCCCGCGCCTGAACCCGCGCCCGCACAGGCCGCCAAGCCCGCACCCGACCAGCCCGGCACGGTCCGGGGCATTGCCCTGGAGTCCACGGACCACGGGTTCACCCTCACCCTGACCTGCGACCGTCCGGTGGGGGACACCACCTACATGAACCTGACCAACCCCCGGCGGCTGGTGGTGGACCTGCGCCAGCCCTGGAAGCTGGGCACGCGCAACGTGGCCCGCTCCGACACCGGCATGGTCCGGCACGTGGTGGTGGGCGAGCACCCGGACCGGCTCCGGTTCGTGATCCACTTCCGCACGCCGCCCAAGGGCGCGCTCTCCCCGGAATTCCGCCGCGCCGGGAACACCCTGACCGTGACCGTGAACACGGACTGATCCCGGCCCCCCCCTCTCCCGTGCTGTAACGCAATTGTAACGGACGGGTCATTGTGACGTAACGCCTGCGCGGTAGACACTGTGATTCCCGCGCCGTTGGTGCGGTGCATGATCATTTCCAATTCGGGAGATATTCGGCATGAGCAACGCCATCAAGGTCGCCTCCAAGAGCCTGGATTTCTATTACGGGGATTTCAAGGCGCTGGAGGACATCAGCATAGATTTCGAGCGCAACCGGGTGACCGCCCTGATCGGTCCCTCGGGCTGCGGCAAATCCACGTATATCCGGTGCATCAACCGCATGAACGACCTCATCAACGGGACCCGCGTGGTGGGTGATCTGACCCTGGACGGGCAGGACATCTACGCGCCGGGCCTCGACGTGGTCTCGCTTCGGCGGCGCATCGGCATGGTCTTCCAGAAGCCCAACCCGTTCCCCAAGACCGTTTTCGAGAACGTGGCCTACGGGCTGCGCGTCAACGGCCTCAAAGACAAGGCGTTTCTGGAGAACCGGGTGGAGGAGTCCCTCAAGGGCGCGGCCCTGTGGGACGAGGTCAAGGACCGCATGCACTCCTCGGCCCTGGGGCTGTCCGGCGGGCAGCAGCAGCGGCTGTGCATCGCCCGCGCCCTGGCCATCGAGCCGGAGGTCCTGCTCATGGACGAACCCGCCTCGGCCCTGGACCCCATCGCCACCCAGAAGATCGAGGACCTGATCCACGAGCTGAAAAAGGACTTCACCATCATCATCGTCACCCACTCCATGCAGCAGGCCGCCCGCGTCTCCGACCGGACCGCGTTCTTCTACATGGGCAAGCTCATCGAGGTGGACGACACCAAGACAATGTTCACCAACCCGGCCAACAAGCAGACCGAGGATTACATCACCGGCCGCTTCGGCTAGCATATGATTGAAAACGGCCCGATTGCCGCGTTGCGTCCGCCGACGCAATCCCTCGGGTAGGGGGCTGGGCGTCGGGCCTGCGTTGACGGCCGCGCCTTGCACTCGAACCGTTTTGAATCATTTGCAGGGGCGGAGTAAGGGAAGCAAAAGCGAGATATAAGACTAAAGACGTTCTGCCCGGGAGGGGGAATCATATGGAACAACGCGCACATTTTTCCAAGAAGCTTGAGGATCTGAAGGTCAAGGTCCTGCGCATGGCGGCCCTGTCCGAGTCCGCCGTGCACAAGGCGGCCAAGGCCTTTCTCGAAAACGACTCCGACCTTGCCGAGGAGGTCATCCTCGGGGACAACGTCATCAACGAGCTTGAGGACGACCTGGACAACTTCAGTCTGGAGCTTCTGGCCCTGGACCAGCCCATGGCCGTGGACCTGCGGACCATCGTGGGCGCCCAGCGCATCACCGTGAACCTGGAGCGGCTCGGCGACGAGGCCGTGAACCTGGCCCACCGGGCCATGTTCCTGTCCACGCGCCCGCCCCTGCCGCACAATCCCAAGATGGAGAGCCTGGCGGCCACGGCCAAGACCATGCTCTCCAACGCGCTCAAGGCGTACGTGGACGAGGACGTGGTCCTGGCGGGCCAGGTCTGCCGCATGGACGACAAGGCGGACGACCTGAACATCGCCATCCTGCGCCAGTTCGTGTCCGACATGGTCACGGAGTCGCGCATCGTGGAGCGCGGCGTGCACGCCATCATCGGCGCGCGCCACCTGGAGCGCATCGCGGACCTGGCCACCAACGTGGCCGAATCCGTGGTCTTCATCAAGGAGGGAACCTCCATGAAGCACAACTGCAAGGAATAATTTTCTTCATCATATCCCTCTCCGGAAAAGGGCGTCTCCGAAAGGGGGCGTCCTTTTTCTTTTTCCTGTCCCGGCGTCCCGTGTTGTACTATGGAATCCGAAGAAAGACGGGAGCGGAAACTTTTTGAGATGTGGCGCATCTCAGGTGGAAAGGGAACCGAACACACGGGAGTGAATCATGAAACCCATTGAAAAGGAACTTTGCCGGGCCATACTGGACGACCCGCACGCCATGGCCGAGGTGGCCGGGGCTGCGGACGACGGCGAACGCGCCTCCATCGTGCTTCGGCTGGGCGAGCTGTTCGGCCTGCCGGTGACCCGCGAGGCCGTGGAGCGGTTCTTTACCTTGGGCCTGGACGATGAATTGTCCGACATGGAACTGGAGATGGTGGTCGGCGGCAAGAACGATGACGGCGGGGGAGGCGGCACCACCGACCCCGATCAGACCATATTCGGCGGGGAAGGTGATGACACGGTCTGCGGCGGGTCCGGCAACGATCAGCTTGTCGGCGATACCGGAAACGAGCACAGCCACGCCCGTGACGGGAGCGATTACATCGACGGCGGGGCGGGGAACGACACCGCGTGGGGCGGTGGCGATGACGACACGGTGTATGGCGGGACCGGAGACGATGTGCTCTACGGCGATTTCAGCGGATCGGACTTCAACGGCGGCCAGGAGGGCGACGATTATCTGGACGGCGGTGACGGCGATGACAAAATTTACGGTCAGGGCGGGCACGATGAGCTCCTGGGCGGCGGCGGCGACGACTCCTTGAACGGCGGCTCGGGACATGACACGCTCGACGGCGGCTCGGGGAATGACACGCTTCGGGGCGGCGACGGCCACGATATTCTGACCGGCGGCGACGGCGACGACATCCTGTCCGGCGGCTCCGGTTTAGACGTCTTCGTGTTCGATACGGACGACGGCAGCGACGTCATCAAGGACTTTAACGCGAGGGACGACCGGTTGGTGTTCCAGGGCGTTTCGTCAATGGACGACATCACCGTTTCGACCAGCGGCAACAATACGATCATCCAATACGGCAATACCCAGGTGACCCTGCAGGGCGTGCAGATGACTGCGGAAGAGGTCTGGAACTGCGTAGGCTCTGAATAACCCCGCAACCGTCCGGCGAAGTTCCCGGCGCACCTCGATTCCGGCTTTTTGGTCCGGGAAAAGAGTTTACACCCACCCGTTTTTTCGCTAATAGCAGGACTCTTCTTATATAGAAGATGGGCGGCTATTGCTAAGTCGTCAAAATGGCACGCTTTATTATTGGGCGTAAGGACGGAGAAACCGGCCCAGTGCCGACCGCGCACCCGGGGCTCGCCTGCCTCGGAAATCGATGACCCGGGAGCGCCGGTACCCCCGTCTTGCAAATATACGTTAAAAAAATCTAATCGTCCGAGGTCCGTTGTGGAGGTAACCCATGGAAGAAACTAAAGAATCTGTTGAAATGCCCGAGATGGAAATGAATTTTGCCGATGCTCTCGACGAGTATCTGAATTCCGATTTCGGCGATCTGGACGAAGGCACCATCGTCTCCGGTGAGATCGTCAAGGTGGACAAGGACTATGTCCTGGTCGACGTGAATTTCAAGTCCGAAGGGCAGATCCCGGTGGCCGAGTTCACCGAGCCCGACGGCACCGTGGCCGTCACGGTCGGGGAAAAGGTCGATGTCTACGTGGCCCGCAAGAACGAGGCCGAAGGCACCATCTACCTGTCCCGTGACAAGGCCAAGCGCATGCAGCTCTTCGACAAGCTCGAGGAACTGCAGGAGAAGGACGGCGAAGTCATCGGCCGCATCCTCCGCCGCATCAAGGGCGGGTACACGGTCGACCTCGGCGGCGTCGAAGCCTTCCTGCCCGGCTCCCACGTGGACCTGCGTCCGGTCCCCGACATGGACGCCCTGGTCAACCAGGAGTTCGATTTCAAGATCCTGAAAATCAATCGCCGCCGTTCCAACGTCATCGTCTCCCGCCGCGTGCTCCTCGAAGAGATGCGCAGCGAGCAGCGCGACAAGCTGCTGGGCACCCTGGAAGACGGCCAGGTTGTCACTGGCAAGGTCAAGAACGTCACCGAATACGGCGTGTTCATCGACCTTGGCGGTCTGGACGGCCTTCTGCATATCACCGACATGTCCTGGAAGCGCATCAAGCATCCCAAGGAGATGGTCCAGCTCGGCGACGAACTGGAACTGAAGATCCTTTCCTTCGACCGCGAGGCGCAGAAGGTCTCCCTGGGCCTGAAGCAGCTCGTGCCCGACCCGTGGGAGAACATCGCCGAGAAGTACCCCCAGGATTCCCGCTTCACCGGCATCATCACGAACCTGGCCGACTACGGCGCGTTCGTCGAGCTGGAAAACGGCGTGGAAGGTCTGGTCCACATCTCCGAGATGTCCTGGACCCGCAAGCTCCGCCACCCGTCCCAGATGGTCAAGGTGGGCGACGAGGTCGAGGTCATCGTGCTCGGCGTGGACCCGGACAAGAAGCGCATCTCCCTGGGCATGAAGCAGATATCCCCGAACCCGTGGGATGTCGTGGCCGAGAAGTACCCCGAGGGCACCGTGCTCGAGGGCGCCATCAAGAACATCACCGAATTCGGCGTGTTCATCGGCATCGAGGAGGGCATCGACGGCCTGATCCACGTGTCCGACATCTCCTGGACCAAGAAGATCCGCCACCCCTCCGAGGTGTACAAGGCCGGTGACTCCGTCCAGGCCAAGGTCCTGACCGTGGACAAGGAGAACGAGAAGTTCACCCTGGGCGTCAAGCAGCTCACCGAGGACCCGTGGACCCAGGTCCCGGCCAAGTACCCCGTGGGCCAGATGATCACCGGCACCGTGACCAACATCACCGACTTCGGTCTCTTCGTCGAGGTCGAGGAAGGCATCGAGGGTCTGGTGCACGTCTCCGAGATCAGCCGCAAGAAGGTCAAGTCCCCCTCCGAGATGTTCAAGGAAGGCGACTCCATCGAGGCCAAGGTCATCCACGTGTCTGCGGACGAGCGCCGTCTGGGCCTGTCCATCAAGCAGACCAAGGAAGAGCCTGCCGGCGGCGGCCGCAAGCCCAAGAGCTTCGGTTCCACCACCTCCGGCGACGTGGCCGGTTCCACACTGGGCGACCTGCTCCGCGAAAAGCTGGAAGAGGCCGCAGGTGACATCCCGACCGATGAGCCCGAGGCCGTTGAAGAGCCTGTAGCCGAGGAAGTCGTGGCCGAAGCCGCCGCCCCCGAGGTCGAGGCCGAGGCCCCTGTCGAAGAAGAGGCTCCCGCCGAGGAAGAGGCTCCCGCTGAGGAAGCCCCGGCCGAGGAAGAGGAAGCCAAGTAAGGCAATGCCATGATGCGCATGGAAGAAGCCCGCTCGCGTTTCTCCCAGCGCCACCCCTTTGTCTTTGGGGTGTTGATGATACTACTGGCCGTGGCCCTCGTCATGGGGGCCATGGCCTTTTTCCGTTCCATGGGCTGGACCGCAGGGGACTTCGCCCTGGGGCGCGACCGGATCGGGGTGGTCTACATCGAGGGCACGATCATGGATTCCACCAAGGTGGTGGACTGGATCAGGACCCTGGAGGAGGACGACTCGGTCAAGGGCGTGCTTCTGCGCGTGGACTCCCCCGGCGGGGCCATCGCCCCGTCCCAGGAAATCTATGCGGCCGTGGCCGGACTGAACAAGGTCAAGCCCGTGGTCGCCTCCTACGGCTCGGTGGCGGCCAGCGGCGGGTATTACGCCTCGGCCCCGGCCCGGGTCATCGTGGCCAACCCCGGCTCCATCACCGCGTCCATCGGCGTCATGGCCGAGTTCATCACCGTGGCCGACGCCCTGGAAAAGCTCGGGGTCAAGCCCGAGGTGCTGACCACGGGCAAGTACAAGGCCGCGGGCACGCCCCTGCGCGACCTCACGGACGAACAGCGGGAACAGCTCCTGGGGCTGATGCTCGACATGCACGACCAGTTCGTGTCCGACGTGGCCAAGGCGCGGTCCATGGACCGCGACCACGTGGCCGCCATTGCCGACGGGCGCGCCGTGTCCGGCCGCCAGGCCCTGGCCCTCGGGCTGGTGGACATGCTCGGCAGCCGCCGCCAGGCCATCGACAAGCTCAAGGCCCTCTGCCACATCGAGGGCAAGGCCACCCTGGTCGAGGGACCGATCGAGGAGAAGACCCTGCTCCAGGAAATCCTCGGGTCCGTGCGCATCGACCTTTCCGCCTCGTCCGGCGGCTGGTCCATTTCCTATAAATAGTTAGGCCCTGTTAACAAAATTCCTTCTGTTGCGTTTGGCCCTGATTCCAACTGGCTGCGTTGTCAGGCGAAAATGATCCTCGACGTAGCTTTGGCTACGCCTTCGGCCCATTTTCACCTTCCGCCTTGCCAGTTGAAATCATTGCTCAAACTCACGACGAAGATATTTTGTAAACAGAGCCATCAGTAGTAGACCCCGCAGCCCACAAAGGCGTCCATGTCCGGCACGGGCCTGACCCAGGTCCGCTTCTGCTGGATTTCGCCGGTGGCCGGGTTGGCGTATTTGTATTCCACGTATCCGCCGCCCGCCCTGGCGCGCTCGACCATCTCCCTGATCTGGTACACCCCGTCCGGGTCGTGCACGTCCCAACGGTTCCTGCCCGCGATTTCCGGCCTGGCCCCCAGGGCTAGGCAGGTGCCGTCGTAGCGGTAGAAGAGCAGGTAGTCGCTGCCCCGGATGAACGGCTGCGCCGGGTCCATGAAGTCTTTGGCCGCCTGCTCCGGTCCCACCTTGAGGATGTGGACGATCCCCTTGTCCACCATGGCCTTGGCGTCGCAGTCGCCCGCAGCGGCCACGGCCGGGACCAGGAGCGCGGCGAGCAGGACCGTCAGAAGAATTCTATGCATGGCTACTCCTTTGGATACTGTCGGACACAATGCCCCAGGCCGGGCCTTCGCGCAAGGGGCTGCTTGACAGCGCGGGCCACGCTCTGTCATCAAATCGGTATGACGGCATGAATACGCGGGAGGTATGTGGTGAGTCGAAAAGTGCGCTCAGTCCGGGTTCCCAGGGAACTGGAAACCCTCAATCTGTCCGAGTTGGTCCGCGAGTGCGAACGCCACTTGCGCGACCTGGAATCCGCCACCCTGCTCAAGCAGCAGGGCAAACCCGAGGCCGCCGACGCCCTGATGAAGGCGCGGCAGTCCGACCTGGGCCGCAAGGTGGGCAAGCTGGTCTGGGAGGCCCGCGTCCAATACGGCAAGAGCCGGGGAGAATAGCATGGAACCGAAATCCGCCAGGGAATCCGAAGTGATCATGACCCACCTGGTCATGCCCCAGGACGCCAACCCCGCCGGGAACCTGCACGGCGGCGTCATCCTCCGGCACATCGACACCGCGGGCGGCGTGGTGGCCAAACGCCACTCGCGCACCAACGTGGTCACCGTGTCCATAGACCGCATGGCCTTCAAGCAGCCCGCCTACATGGGCGAACTGCTCATCTTCAAGGCTTCCCTCAACCACGTGGGGCGGTCCAGCATGGAGATCGGCGTGCGCGTGGAGGCGGAGAACCTGCGCACCGGCGAGGTGCGGCACACCAACTCCGCCTACCTGACCTACGTCTCCCTGGGCGAGGACGGCAAGCCCGCGCCCGTGGCCCCGCTGCTGCTCGATTCGGACACGGCCAAGCGCCGCCACCGCGAGGCGGAGCTGCGCCGCGAACTGCGCCAGAAGGAGCGCGCCCTGGAAGAGGGCCAGAAGGTCTGCCTGGAGAAGTAGGCATGGCCAGGTTCACCGGCATCAACCACCTGGCCATGGCCACGGGCGACATGGACGCCACCGTCCGGTTCTGGCGCGACCTGCTCGGCATGCGGCTGGTCGTGGGGCTGGGCCGTCCGGGCTACCGCCACTATTTTTTCGAGATAGCCGAACACGACATGATCGCCTTTTTCGAGTGGGACGGCGTGGAGCCGCTTGAGGAAAAAGACCACGGCGTGCCGGTCAGGGGACGCTACGCCTTCGACCACATCTCCTTCGAGGTGGCGGGCGAGGACGACCTGTGGGAACTCAAGGACAAGCTGGAGGCGGCGGGCTTCTGGTGTTCCGAGGTGGTGGACCACGGGTTCATCCACTCCGTCTATTCCTTTGATCCCAACAACATCGCCATCGAGTTCAGCGCGCCGGTTCCGGGCGTTGATCTGCGGGCCACCCCGGTCATGGCCGACCGCGACCCCACGGCCGAAGCCCGCAAGGGTCCCGAACCGCAGCCTTCGGCCTGGCCCGCCGTGACCGCCCCCACGCCCGAGGACGAGCGCGCGGTCTATGACGGCGAGGCCGAGACCATTCTCGACGCCCTCAAGAAACAGCGGGATTGATCGGTCGCCGGATCAGTCGGCGGGGAAGAAGGCGGCCATGATGTCGTTGGCCTGACGTTCGGCCTGGCGGGAGATTCCGGCCAGGTCCTTTCTTTCCAGCCCCAGGGCTTTCCAGGCGTTGGTGTTGAGTTCCGGCACCAGGGACGCGCCGCTGGAACCCATGGCCAGGGAGTGGGCGATGAAGTCCGCCACGTGGACCACGGAGGCCTCGCGGACCATGGACGCCTCGGTGGGCGTGTGGTGGTGATGGACCAGCACTTCCAGGAAAGCGGGCAGCCGCCAGTGCTTGAGCATGCGCCCGCCGATCTCCGCGTGGGTGCAGCCCCAGACCGACTGCTCCACTTCCACCAGTCCCTTGCGGCCCACGGCGGCCTGGCGCAGCACCTCGGTGGCCTCGTCGATATGGCTGCGCAGGATGATCAGCCGACCGATGTCGTGCAGCAGCCCGGCCACGAAGAATTTCTCGTCACCCTCCATGCCCAGCTTGCTGGCCAGCAGCCGGGCCACGATGCCGCACATCACCGAGTGCAGCCAGAACTCCTTGAGGGTGAAGAATTTTTCTGGAATGCCATCGAAGGCGGTGATGACCGACACGCCCAGGGCGAGATTGACCAGCTGGTTGGTGCCCACGATGGTCACGGCCCGGGACAGGGTGTCGATCTCGCTCGGAAAGCCGTAAAAAGGCGTGTTGACCATCTTCAGCAGCTTGGCGGACAGGGCCACGTCCTTGCTGATGACCTCGGCCACGTAGGCCGCCGAACTGCGCGGGTTCTTGAGGGCCTCGGAGATCTGGTAGAAAATGTTCGGCAGGGAGGCCAGCTCCATCTCCTGCTTGACCACCTCGTTCGGATTGATGCGCGCCTCCGGGGTCTCGGGCTGGCAGAAGAGGCCCACGTCGTCGTCGTGGGTCGTGGCCGAGAGCATCCAGCGCGCCTGTTCGGGGTCCACCCCCCGAGCCTGGCGCAGCACGTAGAGTTTGGCCATCTCCTGGACCACGGGATGGGAGGAGGGGTTGAGCACGAACCGTTGGGCGGCCAGGATCTTGCACGCGTCGAGCACTTCCGGGTGCAGCTGGTCCAGGGAGGTGGGATTCTCGTCTTCGTCCTCGTCGCCCTGGATGACCGCTTCGACGATTCCCCAGACGCGGCAGGTGCGTAGATGCGCGTCGGTGATGACCGCGCCGCGCGGCAGGAGCATGCGCCCTTCTGCCGTGGTCAGGTCCTCGGCCAGGACCATCCCCGGCTCAATGTCGTCGATTTTCAGCTTCGGCATGCCATCCCCTGAGTCAAAAGTATCGGCTGGACGTACTCTAAGGTATTTGTTTTTTTCGGGCAACAGAATATGCCTTGCCAAGGATTAGAAATGACGGCAGCTTGTCCCCGGAGGGATGGTCTTGTCCGATACGCCGTGTTTCCTGCCGTTTCCCGCCCCCTGCCGGACGGGTGTTTTTTTGGCCCGCCACAAGCGGTTCACGGTGGAGGCGCGCGCCCTGGACGGGGACGACGCCGGACAGGTCCTCCTGGCTCACACCAACAACACCGGGACCATGCTCGGCCTGCTCCGGCCCGGAAGCACGGCCCTGCTCTCGCCCGCAGCCAATCCCGCGCGCAAGCTCAAGTACACCCTGGAGGCCCTTGAGCTGGACAACGCTTTCGTGGGCGTGAACACCCTCACCCCCAACCGCATGCTGCACGCGGCCTGGCAGGCCGGGGCCATGGACGAAATGGCGGGCTACACCGGATTCCGCAAGGAGGCCAAGGTCGGCGAGAGCCGGCTGGACGCGCATTTGTCCGGCCCGGCGGGCGAGCTGTGGGTGGAGTGCAAGAACGTGACAATGGTCGAGGACGACGTGGCCTGTTTCCCGGATGCGGTCACCGAACGCGGCCAGAAACACCTGCGCGAACTCATGGCGCTGGCCGAAACCGGCGCGCGCGTGGCCCTGTTCTTCCTGGTGCAGCGGCCCGACGGCCACTGTTTCGGCCCGGCCGACGTGGTGGACCCGGTCTACGCGGAGCTGTTCTACCAGGCCCTGGACCGGGGCGTGGAGGCCTGGCCCTACGTGGCCCACGTGGACGAAAACGGCATCCGGCTGGGCCGCAAACTCAAGGTGGTGCGACCGTGACCGGCCTGCTCATCGGCGCGATCATCATCAGCTTTTCCTCGGTCATGGTCCGGCTGGCCGACGTGCCGCCCGACGTGGCCGGGTTCTACCGGCTGTTCGTGGGCGGGCTGGGCATGGGGGTGTTCCTGTGGCGCATGGGCAAGCTTGGGCACTTCACGCGCCACATCTGGACCTGGTCCCTGCTCTCGGCCCTGTTCTTCATGGGCGACTTCTTTTTCTGGCACCGGGCCATCGGCCTGGTCGGGCCGGGCATGGCGACCATGCTCGCCAATTTCCAGGTCATCGTGCTGGCCGCCGTGTCCGTGGTCTTCCTGCGGGAAAAGGTCACCGTGCCGTTCATGGCGGCCATTCCTATGGCCCTGGGCGGGCTGTACCTCATGGTCGGCGTGTCCTGGGAGAGCTTCACCGCCGACTACCGGGTGGGCGTGGCCTTCGGCCTGCTCGCGGCCCTGTTCTACGCCCTGTACCTGCTCAGCCTGAAATTCTCCCTGAACAAGGCCGGGGCCGATCCCCTGGCCATGGCCTGCGCCGTGGCCCTGCTCACCGGGGTGCTGTTGGGCGGTTTGTCCGTGGGGCAGGGGGAGTCCTTTGTCATTCCGGACCTGCGCTCGCTCCTGGCCCTGGCCACGCTGGCCCTGGTCTGCCACGCGGTGGGGTGGTTCCTGATCACCCGTTCGGTGCAGATGGTGCGCACCTCCCTGGTGGGGTTGATCCTGCTCTTGCAGCCTACGCTGTCCTTTGTCTGGGATATTCTTTTCTTCGGCAAGCCGGTCAATGGGGTGGAGATTGCGGGGGTTGGGTTGGCGTTGGTGGGGATTTATCTTGGTTCCCTGAAGGGGAAGAAATAGGGAAGGCCGTCCGGGGACGGACGGCGATGAAGAATTGGAAGAAAGCGCCTTCGGCGCAGAGCCGGGTGGGCTGCTGCGCAGCCCAATGCCCTCCATGTCCTGCGCGGACGGCGGTTCACTTTTTGGAGCGCCAAAAAGGGAACACAAAAAGCGCTTTTCAGATGATCTCCCGCCTCGCGATCACAGGCCAAGAGCCTGATCAAAACGGGACGGCTTCACTCCAGGAAAAGTAATGTCCCTGCCTCCCCAAACACACCGAGTTCAACCAATTCCGTACGGGCAGCCGAACGAGAGCCGCCTTACCCGTTTTGTCACGCTCTAAGCCTCGTGCTCGAGGGCTAACCGCAGGTCTCCGAACAGTGTTTGGGATTGAAAGGCAAGTGCGAGAGCTATTTGCTTGCCTTTTTCTTAAAATAAACCTTTCCCGGTTTGGGCGATGGGAGACGGCTGAAAATGTTTGGCGAAGCCGCACCATTTTTATCCGTCTCCCATCGCCCAAACCGCTACCCGGCACGGCAGCGGCGTCCGTCCGAACGTCGCTGCATGGCACGTACTCCCGCGCTACGCCCCCGCGAAGCGGCTATGGGATTCTTAAGGCCCTCGGCCTTAAGCGGGTCCAGGGCAGCGCCCTGGTCGCCCCGAAGGGGTCCCCCGGAAGGGCCGCCGGAGGCATCTTTTCCCCGCTGGCAAGCGTTCTTTGCGTTCCGGGGCGCATGGTGGTAGGAGAGGCCACCGACAGGGTGGCGGGCTTTCCGTTGCCGCATACATTGGGGCGTGTCCCCGGAGCATTTCATGTCCGACGAAACCCAGGAGTTCCTGGATTCCCTGCCCGAGCTGGAAGAGGGCAGGACGTATAATTTCAAGTGTTATCCCGGCATATCCTGTTTCAATGCCTGCTGCACCGATCTGAACATGGTGTTGACGCCTTATGACGTGTTGCGGTTGCGCCGGGCGCTGCACAAGGGGAGCGTGGATTTTCTGGGCAGCCACACCACCGGCCATTTTTCGCAGGACACGCAGTTCCCGGAGTTCCGGCTGCGCATGATGGACAATGAGTCCCGGACCTGTCCGTTCGTGAGGGAGGATGGGTGTTCCGTGTACGCGGACCGGCCCGGCGCGTGTCGGATGTACCCCTTGGGTCGGGCCACCAGCCCGGACGGCAACGGCGGCGTGTGCGAGCGGTTTTTCATTGTCCGGGAGGACCACTGCAAGGGGTTCCTGGAGCCGGACGAGTGGTCCGGCGCGTCCTGGAAGAAGGACCAGGGGTTCGAGGACTACACGGCCAGCAACGACCGGTACATGAACATCCTGGCCCGGATCAAGGAGGGCGGCGTTCCGGTCTCCGAGAAGATGGGCCACATGGCCGTGCTCGCCCTGTACAAGGTGGACGAGTTCCAGGCCTTCATCACGAAGATGCGCCTGTTCGACCGTCTGGAAGTGGACGTGAAGCGGCAAAAGGCGATACTGGAGGACGAGTTCGTGGCGTTGTCGTTCGCCATGGACTGGTTCGAGCTGATGCTGTTTCATGACTGCGCCAACCTCAAGGAGAAAGGAGCCTGATCCCCATGGCATTGCCCACCAATCCCAAGCTGATGAGCGTGCGCACGTTTTTGAAGCGCAAGGCGGAGTTTATTCCCGGCCACCGGCTGGTCTTCACCAACGGCTGCTTCGATATTCTCCATGCCGGGCACGTGGACCTGCTGACCAGGGCGCGCGCCCTGGGCGACTCCCTGGTATTGGGACTGAACTCCGACGAGTCCGTGAAGATGCTGGGCAAGGGCGACGACCGTCCCCTGAACAGCCAGGAGGAGCGGGCGTTCGTCCTGGCCGGGCTGGCCTGCGTGGACTACATCGTCATCTTTCACGAGTCCACGCCTCTGGAGCTGATCAAGGCGGTGCGGCCCCAGGTGCTGGTCAAGGGCGGGGACTGGCCCGTGGACCAGATCGTGGGCAACGACGTGGTCGCCAAGGCGGGCGGTGAGGTCCTGAGCCTGCCCCTGCTGGAGGGCTACTCCACCACCGGGTTCCTGGAGAGGGTGCGCGGTTAAGATTGCCTCCGGCGGCTTAAGAACCCTTTGAAAAGGGTTCTTAAGAATCTCCTAAACTTTTTGGGCGCCTTCGGCGGATTCGCTGGTTGCCTTGGTGTGGTCTGTTTTTCCGGCCTCGATTTTTATCGGGGCTGGTTTTTTTTGCCGGTCAGGCGGCGCGGTGCCTGCCGGACACCTGTGCGCCGAAGATTTCCCAGGTTTTCAGAAAGGTGTCGTCAAAGGTCCGCCGTTCCACGTGGCGGCGTGCCTTGCGGCCCATGTATTCGATGCGCTCGGGCGCGTCCACGAGATGGATGACGGCCCTGAGCAGGGCGTCGGCGTCCCCGGCCGGGAAGATCAGGCCGGTCTCGTCCGGGAGCACGTTTTCGCGCGGGCCGCCCCGGTCCGTGACGATGACCGGCAGGCCGGACGCCTGGGCCTCCAGGACCACGTTGCCGAAGGTGTCCGTGGCCGAGGGGAACACGAACACGTCGGCCGAGGCGTAGGCCTGGGCCAGTTGCTCGCCGACCAGGGTGCCGGTGAAGGTGGCGGGCGCGTTTTTCAGCAGCCGCTGCATCTCCTTGAGGTAGGGACCGTCCCCGACCACGATGAGCTGGAGATTGTCCCGGATGGCGGCCCCCTTCCTGAAGGCTTCGGCGAGCACGTCGAGGCCCTTTTCCATGGAAACCCTGCCCACATAGAGCAGCTTGGTGCGGCCCTGGACGTCGAACCGGTGGTAGAACCCGTTTCTCTTGTCCGGGTGGAACCGGTCCGTGTCCACGCCGCGCGGGTAGGTGATGATCTTTTCCGGGTCGATGCCCCGGTCGGCCAGCTCGAACCGGGTGGACTCGCTGGGCGCGTAGATGACCTGCATCTGGTTGTAGAACCAGCTCATGTAGCGCCAGCAGCCGTCCTCCAGCCCGGCGTCCTCGGTGAACGCTCCCACGTATTCGGGAAAGGCGGTATGGTAGGTTCCGTGGAAGGGGAGCTTGAGGATCCGGGAGATGGCCAGGCCCGCCAGGCCGACCGGGCCGGGCGTGGCCGCCAGGATGCAGTCGTACTCCTGCTCGAAGCAGTGGGTGAGCATGTCCAGGAACGGCGGGTAGGCCAGGGAGATGTCCTCGTATTCCGGGATGGTGTAGCGGCCCACCGGGGCGAAGCTCACCGCGCCGGGCACGTCCGCCCTGGCCCCGCAGGTGATCACGGTCATGTCCTTGCCGTGCCGGGCCACCATCTTGAGCTGCTGGCGGATGGTCCGGGCCACGCCGTTGACCTCGTCGAAGGTGTCCGTGAAATGGGCGATCTTGAGGTCGCGGCTTCGCCGGTTGCGTCCGCCGGACCGGAACCGGGCCAGGCACTCGCGGGAAAAGGCGCGCTCGCTGGCGAACAGGTCGTAACCCACGAAGTAGGGGGCGAGCAGGGCGTAAAGCGACCCGGCCGAGCCGATGGAGTGGAACACGTCGAAGAGGTTGGCCCCGAGCACGGAGTTCAGGGTCCGGTCCGCGAACTGGGCCAGCACGCGGTTGGCGGCCAGGGACACGAACCTGGACCACTCCTTTTCCAGGGTGACCACGTCGCGCACCTTGCCGCGCGCGATGCGCATCAGGTCCGGGTCGTGGGCGATGATGTCGGCCGCCTCCTTGAGCAGGGCGTCCTGCACGGATTCGGCCGGGCCGTACTCTTGGTGCAGGGTGGCCTTGCCGCGCCCGATGAGCCTGAGAAATTTTTCCACCAATCCCTGGTCCCCGGTGTCGCGGCCGGGGTCCAGCGCGCCCTTGGCGAACCGGAAGCAGAGGTGCTCGCTGGCCGCGTGGCTCATGGCCCCGGTGCGCGAGCGGTAGAAGCTGTAGGCGATGCCGTACAGGTTGTGGGCCATGGTCCGGGGTGTGGCCGGGGTGCCGCCGAGACGGCAGCTGTGGTCGAGCAGGGATGCGTGCACGTTCGCCATCGAGGGGTCGCCCTCAAGCACGGTGTGCATGCGGGCGATATTCAGGGAGGAGTGGTCGTCGGACCCGCCCATGATGCCCTTGACCCAGGGGCGGTCGCCGTGGGGTTCGATCTTGTGCGCGTTGGACAGCCGCTCGATGTCCATGGGGGTGAGCCGGGTCAGGATGTCGCGCAGGACCTGGTTCTGGCGCGCGTCGCGGGTGCCGTTTTCCTCGAAGAGCGTGAAAAGAAGCAACGCCTGCTCGAAGTGGGCAGGCGTCAGCCGGTCGTTCACCGCGAAGAGCGGGTGGGCCAGGGCGTGGGTGATGCCCCGGCCCCGCAGGTAGGGGACTAGGTCGAACACGTTTTCCCGCACCCGCTGGATGTCCTCGTGCTGCGCCTCGGTGATGTCCCAGGCGAGCACGTGCAGCTTGCACTTGTCCTCCGGGAAATAGGTGGTGATCTCCTCGCTGACGAAGGTCCCGGGCAGGTGGGCGATGGACAGGGCCCCCTCGATGGTGTTGTGGTCGGTGACGGTCACCAGGTCCATGCCGCGCGACCGGGCGATGGAGTAGAGGCTGAGCGGCTCGGTGAAACTCTCCGGGCAGCCGATCTTCTGGAGAATCCACTGCGACGGGCGCGTGGAGAACTTGGAGTGGACGTGCAGGTCCACCTTGAAGCTGGAATCGGCCATGGCGGTACCCTCCGGTTGGGGTGTGGCCCCGGTTAGGCGCAACGCCTGGTCAGGCCGTCTTCCAATGCCGACTGGCAGTGCACGCAGAGGCGGGCCGAGGGATTGGCCTTGAGCCGGGCCGTGCCGATGGGGTCGCCGCACTCCTCGCACAGGCCGTAGTCCGCCTCGCCCAGCCGCCTGAGGGCGTTTTCCAGCTCGCGCAGGCGCGCGGCGCGGCGGTTGCGCACGGCCATGCTCACGCCCTGGCTGGCCAGCTGGGTGGCGAAGTCGGTTTCGTCCGGGCAGTTTTCGGTCACAAAGGGCTCGTCGCCGCCCAGGTCGGCCAGTATGGACAGGCCGCGCATCAGGTGGGTGCGGATTTCCTTTCGCTGCATCTCGGTCATGGTGTTTCCTCCGGGTTCAGGATGTTTCCATAGGACAGTCTCTATCGCCATCCTGGCCGGGGAGAATGGCGCTTCAGTTACAGCTGGCCGACAATTCGGCACCTCCTTGCTTCCTAAATCCATGGACGAACGTTGGTTTGCACGCTATTCTCCCGCGCATGAAGTGGTTTTTCATACTCCTGGCATTGGCCGCCGGGGCGACCATGCCCATGCAGGCCGGGGTCAATCTCCGGCTGAAGCAGGCCCTGGGCGACCCGATCTTCGCGGCCCTGGTCTCTTTCGGCGTGGGCACCCTGGCCCTGGCGGTGTACGCCTTTGTGCTGCGCCCGGTTCCCACCGTGTC
The DNA here is from genome assembly GCA_963674475.2 of Thermoguttaceae bacterium. Classification (GTDB taxonomy): domain Bacteria; phylum Planctomycetota; class Planctomycetia; order Pirellulales; family Thermoguttaceae; genus CAXXFQ01. The sequence goes on from CAXXFQ010000019.1 coordinate 707,051, forward strand.
CATGGCCGCGACCGCGCCGTGGTGGTCCTGGCTGGGCGGGCTGTTCGGGGCCTTTTTCGTGTCCGTGATCATCATCCTGGCCGCGCAACTGGGGGCCACGGCCTCTATGGCCTGGCTCCTGGCCGGGCAGTTCCTGGCCGCCCTGATCCTGGACCATTTCGGGCTGATCAGCTTTGCGGTGCGCGACGTGTCCTTGCCGCGCCTGGCGGGCGTGGCCCTGGTCATCCTGGGCGCATTTCTGGTCAACAAATATTGACGGGGGATTCATGCCTTTTCTCAAAAACATCGGCGTGATCTGCCGGATGATCAAGATCGAGCACTCGGTGTTCGCGCTGCCGTTCGCCTATGTGGGCGCGTTCCTGGCCGCGCGCGGCTGGCCCGGCCTGTGGAACATGCTCGTGCTCACGGCGGCCATGGTCGCGGTGCGCTCCTTCGCCATGGCCTTCAACCGCTACGCGGACCTGGACATCGACCGCGAGAACCCGCGCACCCAGGGCCGCCCCCTGGTCACGGGCGAGCTGTCCACCGGGTTCACCCTGCTCTTCATCCTGGGCACGGCGGCGGCGTTCGTGGCCTGCTGCGCGCTCATGAACCAGCTCTGCCTGCTGCTCTCGCCCCTGGCCCTGGGATTGAGCGCGTTCTACAGCTTCTGCAAGCGGTTCACCTACTGGTGCCACTTCGTGCTCGGCATGGTCCTGGGGCTGGCCCCGCTGGCGGGCTGGCTGTGCGTGGACCCCACGTTCTCCCTGCCTGCGGTCCTCTATTTCTGCGGCGTGACCCTGTGGACGGCCGGGTTCGACCTGCTCTACGCCTGCCAGGACGCGGACTTCGACCGCGAGCGAGACCTGTGGTCCATGCCCTCCCGCCTCGGCGTTCCGGCGGCCCTGGCCTTTTCCACCCTGAGCCACGTGATCGCGGCGGTCCTGTTCCTGCTGGCGGGCTGGAGCGCCGGACTGGGCGCGACCTATTTCCTGGTGGCCGGAGCCGTGGGCGTGATCCTCATGGGCGAGCACCTGCTGGTCAGGCCGGACGACATGAGCCGGGTCAACGTGGCCTTCTTCACCATGAACGGCGTTATCGCAGTGATCCTCTTCCTGGGCGTGGTCGTTGATCTGTGGGGCGCGGCCTGATACCAGGGAGAGTGTCGAGGAGTGACCCATGGAGCAGAGACTCGTCGCGGCATATGAATTCCTGATCGACTGGCTCAACGCCAACGTGCTCACCTGGAACACGGCCGTCCAGTGGGCGTGCGTGATCGTCTCCTACGTCCTGACCGCCGTCCTCTGGCGCAGTTTCGAGCGCCGGTTGTTCGACCAGCTGGACCGGAAGAACGTCGGCCAGCTGAGCCGGTCCATCCTTCGGGCCTTGGTGGACGCGGGCAACGTGGCCGCCTTTGTGGTGGCCATGCAGGTGTGCGCGGCGGTGTTCCAGTCCCTGGACCTGAAGCCGGGCGTGCTCGACGCGGCCAGCGACCTGGCCGTGGCCTGGATCGTGATCCGGCTGCTGACCTCGATCATGCCCAACCGGGTCCTGGCGCGCGCGGTCATCGCCCTGGTCTGGACCGTGGCCGCGCTCTCCATCTTCGGGCTGCTGACCCCGATCACCGATTTCCTGAGCAATCTCAGCTTTTCCGTGGGCGACGCCAAGTTCACCGCCCTGGGCGTGATCAAGGGGGTGGCCCTGGCCGCCATCTTCCTCCAGGCCGCGTCCCTGACCGCCCAGTTCGTCACCCGGCGCATCGAGTCCGTGCACGACCTTTCGCCCTCGCTCCAGGTGCTCCTGGTCAAGACCTTCAAGGTCCTGCTCTACACCGGGGCCGTGCTCTTCGCCATGTCCAGCGTGGGCATCGACCTGACCAGCCTGGCGATCTTCTCCAGCGCGCTGGGCGTGGGCATCGGCTTCGGCCTCAAGACCGTGTTCTCCAACTACGTGGCGGGCATCCTGCTGCTCATGGACAACTCCATCAAGCCGGGCGACACCATCGAGGTGGGCGGCGTGTTCGGCGTGGTCCGCGACATGCGCGGGCGGTACGCCTCGGTCCTGACCCGCAGCGGCAAGGAACACCTGATCCCCAACGAACAGCTCATCACCGGCGAGGTGATCAACTGGACCCACACGGACAGCAACATCCGCCTGGATGTCAAGGTGGGCATCAGTTACGAATCGGACCTGGACAAGGCCCTGGACCTGTTGGAAAAGGCTGCGGATGGCGTACGCCGCGTGCTGGCCAGACCAGCGCCCGCAGCCCGTCTGTTGGGGTTCGGCGACAGCTCCGTGGACCTGGAACTGCGCTTCTGGATCGCGGACGCCGAGGACGGCGTGACCAACGTGCGCAGCGACGTCCTCGTGCGGGTGTGGCACATATTCCACGAAAACGGCATCGAATTCCCGTTCCCGCAGCGCGACGTGCTGCTCAAGCCCGATTCCGCCCTGACCGTGAAGATCGACAAGGAGCCTGACGATGCCTGAGTCTCCCGCCATCCGGGCCATGACCCGCGAGGACGTGGATTTCGCCATGCGCCTGGCGGCCAAGGAGGGGTGGAACCCCGGCCTGTCCGACGCCGACTGCTTCTACGCCGCCGACCCCGAGGGGTTTTTCGTGTCCGAGCTGAACGGGCGGCCCGTGGGCACCATCTCGGTCGTGCGCTATGAGGGCGGCTTCGGGTTCGTGGGGCTGTACATCATGACCCCGGACGCACGCGGCAAGGGGTGGGGCCTGGAACTGTGGAACCACGCCATACGCCACCTGGACGGGTGCAACGTGGGGCTGGACGCGGTCACCGAGCAGGAGATGACCTACCTCCGGTCCGGGTTTTCCACGCACTACCGCTCGGCCCGGTACGAGGGCATGGGCGGCGGGTCCCGGCCCGAGCCCGTGGTCAGGCTGGAGACCGTGGATTTCGTCAAAGTCGCGGCCTATGACCGCCAGTGCTTTCCCGGCGACCGCCAATCCTTTTTGCGCGCCTGGCTGGACGCGCCCGGCGCTCGCGGGTTCGGCGTGGTCAACGACGGCGACCTGGCCGGGTTCGGCGTGATCCGCCCCTGCGCCCTTGGCTACAAGATCGGCCCGCTGTTCGCGGACGACGCGGAAACCGCCGAGGCCCTGTACCGGGCGCTGACCGCGTCCGTGCCGGGCGAGAAATTCTACCTGGACGTGATCGAACCCAACGCGGCGGCCGGGGAACTGGTAAAGAAACACGACCTCAAGGAGGTCTTCGCGACCGTGCGCATGTACACGGGCGGCGAACCCGCCATGGACGTGTCCAAGGTCTTCGGCGTGACCTCCTTCGAGCTGGGCTAGGAGGACGCCATGCGCTGGTTGACCGTGCTCGTCGGAATCATCGTCCTGTTCATCGCCTGGGACGTGACCTGGTGGTGGGGATTCGGGGTGCAGCCCATGAATCCGTGGACGCTCAGGCAGATGGTGGAGGAGCACAACGCCCCGGTGATCATCGACGTGCGCACGCCCGCCGAGTTCCACTCCTTCCACATCCAGGGCGCAATCAACGTGCCCTATCCCCCGACCCTGGCCGAGCTGGTCTCGGCCTCGCCCGATCCCAACGACCCGGTCGTGGTGGTCGGCCTGACCGGCCACCGCTCCCCGCCCGTGGCCCGGCAACTGCGCCAGGGCGGCTACACCGACGTGACCAACCTGACCTGGGGCATGGCCGCCTGGAAGCTCTTCGGCGGGCCTGTGCAGGAAGAGCCGAACGCCCGGCCGGAGACCCAATGAAGACCTTTCCCCTGCACGGGCACGAGCTGCTCCTGCCGGACATCGTCCGGGCCGAGAACTGTTCCCTTTTCGACGCGTCCGGCAAGCGGTACGCGGACCTGGAGTCCGGGGTGTGGTGCACCTCCATCGGGCACAACAGCCCGGCCGTGCTCCTGGCCCTGGCCGAGCGCATGACCTCCCTGGGCCACGCGGGCTTCTGCTATTCCTCCCCGGTGGTGGAGGAGGCGGCGGGCGCGGTGCAGCGGCTCCTGGGCCACCAGGGCGGGCGGTGCGCCTTTCTCTGCTCCGGGTCCGAGGGCGTGGAGTTCGGCGTGCGGGCCATGCGCACCGGGCTGCCGGGCAAGACCTTCCTGACCATGGCCGACTCCTATTTCGGGGCCTACGGCGATGCCGCCGGGAGCGGCGGCTGGCACCGCTTCGACTGGTTTTCCTGCCAGTCCTGCGACAGGCGGGACTGCACCCCGGACTGCCCGCGTTGGGACGATATTCCGCTGGACGAGATCGGCGCGTTCCTGCTGGAGCCGGGCAGCTCCTCGGGTTTCGTGCGCTTCCCGCCCCGGAAGCTGGTCCGGGCCTTTGCCGGGGCCGTGACGGAGCGCGGCGGACTGGTCATGGTCAACGAGGTCACCACCGGCGTGGGCCGCACCGGCAAGTGGTTCGGGTATCAGCACTACGGCCTCGCGCCGGACGTCGTGGCCCTGGGCAAGGGCATCGGCAACGGCTACCCGGTCAGCGTGGCCTCCCTGGACCGGAGGGCGGTGGACCTGCTCGGCGGCAGCGAGGTGGCCTACGGCCAGTCGCACCAGAACGATCCCATGGGCGCGGCCGTGGCCCTGGCCGTGATCAACCAGATCGAGGACAACGGGCTGATCGCCAGGGGAGCCGCCCTGTCCGACATTTTGTTCGAAGGGCTCACGCGCATCGCGTCGGCCTCGCCCCTGGTGCGCGAGGTGCGGGGCAGGGGGCTGATGGCGGTGATCGAGCTGGAGCCGGGGGAGGTCCCCGGCCTGGGCGCGCGCCTGCACCGCGCCCTCCTGGACCGGGGTTTCGTCACCGGGCTGCGGCCCCATGCCGACGCCCTGCGCCTGGACCCGCCCCTGACCGTGGATGAAACCGACCTGCGCCGTTTCCTCGAAACGCTGGAGCGGGTCCTCCGAAATGCGTGATCCGGCCGCCCGCCATTGACCGCGCCCCGGTCGTGGCTTACCTTTCCCCTCATGACTGCACGTGACGACTCCACCGCCTCCGTGGGCCAGGTCCGCAAGCAGGACTTCACCTTCGGCGAGGACGGCGACGAGCTGACTCTTGATTGCGGGCGCACCCTGGCCCCCGTGACCCTGGCCTTTGAAACCTGCGGCACGCTCAATGCGGACCGGTCCAACGCCATCCTGGTCTGCCACGCCCTGACCGGGGACTCGCACGTGGCGGGCTACTACTCCCCGGACGATCCCAAGCCGGGCTGGTGGGACCGTGTGGTCGGGCCGGGCAAGCCCATCGACACGGACAAATATTTCATCATCTGCTCCAACGTCATCGGCGGGTGCATGGGGTCCACCGGGCCGCAGTCCAACGATCCGCTCACGGCCAAGCCGTACGGCACCGCCTTCCCGGTGGTCACCATCGCGGACATGGTCCGCTGCCAGCGCCGCCTTATCGACCATCTGGGCATCGACACGCTCCTGGCCGTGGTCGGCGGGTCCGTGGGCGGCATGCAGGTGCTCGACTGGTCCGTGCGCTACCCGAACCGCGTGCGCGCGGCCATCCCCTTGGCCACCACCACCAAGCACTCGGCCCAGGCCATCGCCTTCAACGAGGTCGCCCGCCAGGCGATCATGGCCGACCCCAAGTGGAACGGCGGCGACTACTACGAGTCCGGACGGCCGGAGCACGGGCTGGCCGTGGCCCGCATGGTCGGCCACATCACCTACCTGTCCGACGAGTCCATGCGCCACAAGTTCGACCGCAGGCTCCAGGACCGGTGCGAGCTTTCCTTCGATTTCGAGGCGGACTTCCAGGTGGAGTCCTACCTGCGCTACCAGGGCAACAAGTTCGTGGAGCGGTTCGACGCCAACTCCTTTCTCTACCTGACCAAGGCCGCCGACTACTTCAACCTGGAGAACCGGCACGGCAACGGCTCCCTGGTGGCCGCGTTCTCCCGCGCCTCCTGCCGCTACCTGGTGGTCTCGTTCACCTCGGACTGGCTCTACCCCACCTACCAGTCCCGGGCCATGGTCAAGGCCATGAAGAAGAACGGGCTGGACGTCAGCTTCTGCGAGATCGAGGCCCCCTGGGGGCACGACGCCTTCCTGTTGCCCAACGAGCGGCTCTCCACCCTGCTGCGCGGGTTCCTGGACCGCGTCAGCGACGACGTCGCCGGAGGTGCCCATGCGCTTTGATCTGCAGGTCATCGCCTCCTGGATCGAACCCGGCTCCAAGGTGCTCGACCTCGGCTGCCGCACCGGCTCCCTGCTTACCCACCTGACCGAGCAGAAGGGGATCAAGGGCACGGGCATCGAGATCGACGAGGACGCGGTGGGCGAGGCCATCGCCAAGGGGCTGACCGTGATCCACGGCGACGTGTACGAGGAGATCGAGGACTACCCGGACGGCCTGTTCGACTACGTCATCCTCTCCCAGACCCTGCAACAGGTGGCGGACCCGGCCATGCTCATCCGCGAGATGCTGCGCGTGGGCCGCCGCTGCGTGGTCTCCTTCCCGAACTTCACCCACTACAAGAACCGGTTGCAGGTCTTCTTCCTGGGCCAGGCCCCGGTCTCCAGGGAGCTGCCCTACCAGTGGCACAACTCCCCGAACATCCACGTGGTGCCCATCAAGGACTTCCGCCGCTTCTGCCGGGAACTGAACGTGCCCATCGTGCGCGAGGTCGCCATCTCCACCGACCACCTCGACACCAAGGGACGCATCATCACCTTCCTGCCCAACCTGCTCGCCACCTTCGGCATCTTCCTGCTCGGCCAGCCCGAAGAGGAATGACCGCAGGGGGGCGGCCCTCGGGTTCCCCATGCCTCCGGAGAGGGCATGGGGCGAATATTATAAGGGTTTTATTTCGGCGAATGGGATAATAACCTTCACGTGACTATTAATCGTTTCGGTTGGAACCGCGCCAATGACCAATGATGCCAAAAAGACCAAGGCCGAGCTTATAGAGGAGCTTGCCCGCCTGCGGGAGATGGTCCGCAAGGCCCCGGCCCAGCACCTCTTCGACAGCGCCCCGCTTCCCTACCAGTCCCTGGACGAGCAGGGGCGGCTGCTGGAAGTCAACCAGGCCTGGCTCGATATGACGGGTTACCGGGAGGACGAGGTCCTCGGCCGTTGGGTCGGCGATTTCATGACTCCGGCAAGCCGGGATTTCATGGTCAGGAATTATCCCGTTTTCCTGGAGCGCGGCGAGGTCCGGGCGCTGGAATTCACGTACATCAAGCGGGACGGGACCCGGATAGAGGTCAGCCTGGACAGCCGGCTGGAGCATGGTCCCGACGGCCCCCGGACCCACACCATCCTGCACGACGTCACGGAAAAGCTTCGGGCCAGGGAGAACCTGGCGGAGAGCGAACGGCGGTTCCGTGGGCTCTTCGAATCCAATGCCGACGGCATCGTCTACGCGAACACCTCCGGGACCATCCTGAACGTCAATCCGGCCCTGTGCCTCATGCTCGGGTATGGCGAGGACGAGTTGCTGGGCAAGCACGTTCTCGACATCATGCCCGAAGAGGAAGGGGATACGGAGCGGGCGTTCTTCCGGCAGCAGGTTCTCAAGGACGGGTGTTGCGCCAAGTTCCAGGAGAAGTTCATCCATGCGGACGGCCGTCTTGTGCCGGTTTCGATCCGGGCCTGGGCCAACCTGGACGAGGCGGGCGCTCCCCAGGGAGTGTGGGCGCTCGTCCGGGACCTGAGCGACGTCCTGGAGGCCGAGGCCCGGATAGCCAGGTCCAGGGAGCTGTACCGGCTCCTGGCCGAGAACTCCGAAGACGTCATCTGGACCGTGGACAACGACCTCAACTATACCTACATCAGCCCGGCGGTGCACGATTTGCGGGGGGTGCGGCCCGAGGACCTGATCGGGCAGAACTCCCTGGATTCCATGACCCCGGACTCCAAGGCCCAGGCCTCGAAGCGGTATTGGAAGATCATCGCCGAGGAGTCCAGGGGAAAAGAGGTCGAGCCGCAGATGTGGGAGGCCGAGCTGCACAGTGCGGACGGCTCCACGGTGTGGACGGAAATCCAGCTTCGGATCATGCGCAACCAGGACGGCGAGCGTGTGGGTTTCCTGGGCACCACCCGCAACATCTCGGAGCGCAAGCAGATGGAGCTTCGGCTCAGGGACAGCGAGCGCTCCCTGCGGGCCATGCTCGAAGCCACGCACGACGCCGTGGGGCTGTTCTCCAGGGAAGGGAATATCCTGGTCATCAACCGCAACATGGCCTCCCTGCTGGGGCCGGGCGCGGCGGCGAGAGGAAAGGACGAGACGTTTGCGGCCTCCCTGCCCAGGGAGGTGGCGGACAAGTGGATGCAGGCGCTCGGCCGGACCGTGGACACGGGCCGGGCCACTTCCATACAGAACGTGCACAACGGGCGGGTCATCGACACCGTGATCTATCCCGTTCCGGACGAGACGGGGCACATCGCCAAGGTCGCCGCCTACGCCAGGGACGTCACCGAGCGCATCCAGGCCGATCAGGCGCTCAAGCAGAGCGAGGCCCAGTACCGGCGCATCGTGGAGACGGTCAACGAGGGGATCATCGGGCTGGACGCGGACCAGCGGGTGACGTTCGTCAACCAGCGGACGGTGGACTTCCTGGGCTATTCCGCAGGGGAGATGTTGGGGCGTCCCCTGAGCGACTTCCTGGCTCCAAGCGATCTGGAAGAGCAGGAGATGCAGTTCCGGCGGCGCGTGAAGGGCGTGCACGACCGGTACGAGCGGCGGTTCCTGCGCAAGGGAGGCGAGACCGTCTGGGGGTTGGTCTCGGCGGCACCGATCATGGGGGAAGACAACGACTTCCTCGGCGTCTTCGCCATGATCGCCAACATCACGGAGTTCAAGCAGGCGGAGGAGCGCATCCGGGAGAGCGAGGCGCGCTACCGCAATATTTTCGAAAATTCCGTGGAGGGGCTGTACCAGTCCACGCCCGAGGGGCGGTTCGTCAGCGTCAATCCCGCCATGGCCCACATCCTGGGGTACGAGACCCCGGAAGAGGTCATGGCGACGGTGACGGACATCCCTTCCCAGTTCTATGCCGATCCCGCGGACCGCGAGAAGCTGGAAAGGCTGCTGCGCGAAAAGGGTGCCGTCCATGAACTGGAGGTCCTCCTCCGCCGCCGCGACGGCCAGCCGCTCTGGATTTCGGAGAACGCGCGGGAGGTGCGGGACGAGAACGGCCGGGCCGTCATGTTCGAGGGCAGCGTGGTGGACATCTCCGAACGCAAGCGGACCGAGGAGGCGCTGAGGCTCACCCAGTTCTCCGTGGATTATTCCCCGGTCGCCATCTACTGGACCGATAAGGAGGGCCGTCTGGCCTATGCCAATGAAAGCGCCAGCGAGAGCCTCGGGTACACCAGCGAGGAGCTGCTCCAGCTGACCATCCCCGACATCGACGTGAAAATGACCCCCGAGGGGTGGACCGAGTATTGGCACGAGCGGAGCGCCGGGGGTCTCCGGCGTTTCGAGACCCGGCACCGGCGCAAGGACGGCACCACGATCCCCGTGGGCATCACCAGCCATTTCAAGCGCTACGGCGATATGGAATACCTGTTCGCCTATGCCTATGACCTGACCGAGCGCGAGCGGGCCGAAGAGGCGCTCCGGCGGAGCCAGTCCTTGCTCAACGAGGTGCAGCGGGTCAGCCGGACCGGCGGCTGGGAGGTGGACAAGGTGACCGGGACGGTGCAGTGGACCGAGGGCCAGTACCGGCTGTTCGGCCGGTCTCCTGCCGAGTTTCCGCCCCCGCAGCTGGAGGAGTTCCTGGAGACCTGCGTGCACCCCGACGACCGGGAGGAGTTCTCGGAAAAGATGCAGCGCATGGTGCGGGACAAGGTTCCCGTGAAGTTGGAATTCCGCTCGGTGTTGCCGGACGGGAAGGAGATAGTCCTGGTCGGGATGGCCATCCCGGAGACCGACGAGACGGGCGAGGTGGTCAGGTTATTCGGGTCCACCCGCGACGTGACCATGGAACGGCAGGCGGCCAGGGCGCTCCAGCTTTCCCACGAGCGGCTCCTGACCATCCTGGACGGGATCGACGCGGACATCTACGTCTCGAGCATGGAGCATCACGAAATCCTGTTCATGAACGCCCACATGCGCGGGAGCTTCGGCGAACCCCAGGAGGGCATGCCCTGCTACGAATTCTTCAGGGGCGAGCCGGAGCAGTGTCCCCTCTGTCCCAAGCCCGAGCTGCTGGACGAAAACGGCGATCCCGTGAAGACCATCGTCCGCGAGTGGTACAATCCGCTGAGCAACCGTTGGTATCTCAACCACGACCGGGCCATCCGGTGGCTGGAGGGCGAGGTGGTCCACATGCACATGGCTGCGGATATCACCGAGATCAAGATCATGTCCGAGAGTTTGCGCGTGGCCATGGCCGATGCCGAGGCCGCCAACCTGGCAAAGAACGAATTTTTGGCCAACATGAGCCACGAGATCAGGACCCCGCTCAACGGACTGCTCGGCATGCTCCAGTTGCTCCAGCTCACCGAGCTGGTGGAGGAACAGCGCGAGTTTCTGGACACGGCCACGAATTCGGGCCGCAACCTGCTCCAGATACTCAACGATATCCTGGACCTGTCCAAGGTGGAGTCCGGCAAGCTGGAGCTGGAGGCGAGCACGTTCGAGCTGGGCGAGGTGCTCGAGTCCGTGGTCTCCATGTTCCGGCACCAGGCGGAGTCGCGCGGCCTTAAGATATCCTGGAGGATCGACGAGGACCTGCCCCGTCATTTCGTGGCGGACAAGGGGCGGCTGCGGCAGATCCTGTTCAACCTGGTGGGCAACGCCTCCAAGTTCACGGAGTCCGGGCGGATCGAGGTGGAGGCCTATCCCCTGGCCCAGCCCGGCCTTGACGGGAAGACCCGGATTTTCTTTTCCGTGGCCGATACCGGCATCGGCATCCCGGACGACAAGGTGGACTCGGTGTTCGACCCGTTCACCCAGGTGGACGGCTCGTCCACGCGCAAGTACCAGGGCACCGGGCTGGGGTTGGGCATCGTGCGCCGGCTGGTCATGCTCATGGGCGGCAACGTCTCCATGACGAGCCAGGAGGGAAAGGGGACCGTCGTGGCCTTCACCCTGCTTGCGGAGGAGGCGGACCGGACCCGGCTCACGCCTGTCCTCGCGGGGACCTACGACGAGAACGCCCGGTTCTCCGTGCTCGTGGCCGAGGACGAACGGGTCAACCAGACCGTGGTCAGGCGGCTGCTGGGCAAGCTCGGGCACGAGGTCGTGTGCGTGGAGACCGGCGAGGAGGCCCTGAAGGTCCTGCGCGGCCGCGCCTTCGACTGCATTTTGATGGACATCCAGATGCCCGGCCTGGACGGCATGGAGACCACCCGCATCATCCGCGAGAAGCTCCGGCTGTCCGTGCCCGTCATCGCCCTGACCGCCCACGCCATGAAGGGCGACCGCGACCGGTTCCTGGAGGCGGGCATGAACGGCTACGTGGCCAAGCCCTTTGACCTGGCCGAGCTGGAAGCCGAGTTGCGGCGGGTCATGGATCGCGGGAAGGCGTAGATTCCCCTGGGTTCTGTTGACGAAATAACTTCGTCGCGAGTTTGAGCAATGATTTCAACCGGCAAGGCGGAAGGTGAAAATGGGCCGAAGGCGCAGCCAAAGCTACGTCGAGGAGCATTTTCGCCCGACAACGCAGCCCGTTGGAGTCAGGGCCAAACGCAACAGAAGGGATTTTGTAGACAGAGCCTAAAGAATGCGCAGGACCGTCTTCCCGCCTGAGGGCGGAAGCGCGGTGCCGATGTGTGCGGCCAGGTCGCCCGTCTCCAGGAGCATGGCCTCGGCCTCGGCCAGCCTGTCCGGCGGCACGGCCAGGACCAGCCCCCCCGAGGTCTGGGCGTCGAACATCATGTCCACGTGCACCGGGTCCAGCCCGTCCGCGATATCGGTGCGCGGCAGGTAGTGGTTGCGGTTGCAGATGGACCCGGCGGGCATCAGCCCCATGGAGGCCAGGTCCAGGGCGCGGTCGATGAGCGGCACCGATGTCATGCGCAGGTCGATGGACACGTTGCTGGCCTCGGCCAGCTCGATGAGGTGGCCGCCCAGGCCGAACCCGGTGATGTCCGTGGCCCCGGCCAGCCCGAGCCGCCGGATGACCTCGCCGGCCGTCTTGTTCAGCCGTCCGCAGACCTCGAACAGGACGTTCTCCATCTCGTCGCACCCGTCCATCTCGCCCTTGACCGCCGTTGCCAGCACGCCCGTGCCGATGGGCTTGGTCAGGAGCAGCTCGTCGCCGGGCCTGACGCCCCGGTTGGAGGCGAACCCGTCCGGGGCCACCAGCCCGGAGACTGCCAGGCCGTACTTGATCTCGTCGTCCTCCACGCTGTGGCCGCCCGAGGGCACGGCCCCGGCCTCCAGCACCGCGTCCATGCCGCCGCGCAGGATCTCCGTGAGCACGGTGCCCGGCAGCTTCTTGATGGGGAAGCAGACGATGTTCATGGCCGAGAAAGGCGTGCCGCCCATGGCGTAGACGTCGGACAGGGAATTGGCGGCGGCGATGCGCCCGAACCGGTAGGGATCGTTGACGATGGGCGTGAAGAAGTCCACCGTCTGCACCAGGGCCTGGCCGGACGGGAAGGACAATACCACCGCGTCCTCGTTGTCGCCGGGGTTTCCGGCCAGGATGCGGGGGTCGCTGTGGGCCTCAATGCCCGAAAGTACCTGCTCCAGGTCCCCCGGAGCGATCTTGGCGGCTCAACCGGCCGCCTTGACCATGCTCACAAGTCTCAGTTTGGGCATGCGTATCTCCTCGTCCTCCCTCCGTACCAGAGGGGGCGGCGAAAGCAAAGGCGCGGGGCCGTTTTCAGGAATGTTTTTGCCGGGGGACCGGGACCCCCGGCGCGCCCGTCACGCGGCGGCCCGGCAGGAGTCCTCCGGCTCGGCCGGCGACTGCGGCGCGAAGGTCTCGTCGATGCGGTGGGCGATGCGGTCCAGCAGGTGCCGGTCGTGGCTGATGGCCAGGACGCCCACACCCTGCTTCCCGGCCCAGCCGAGGACCGCGTCCCAAACCAGGGCCTGGGTGTTGGGGTCGAGCATGGCCGTCATCTCGTCGGCCAGGAGATAGCGCGTCTGCGGCCCCATGACCCTTGCCAGGGCCAGCCGCTGCAACTCGCCGCCGGACAGCTCGTGGGGATAGCGGGAGAGCCAGGCGGGTTCGATGTTCAGCCGGGCCATGGCGGCCGCGTCGGGACGCCACGCCTCGTTGACGCTGTCGCCCAGCTTCCAGCGCGGGTTCATGGTCAGCTCCGGGTGCTGGAAGATGAGCTGCACCGGGCAGAAGCCGCGGGAGGGCAGGGGCGCGCCGTCGCAGGTCACGGTCCCCTGCTGCGGGGCCAGGTGCCCGGCCAGGAGCTTCGCCAGGGTGGACTTGCCCCGGCCGCTGGGGCCGGGCAGGCCGACCACCTCGCCGGGCCGGACCTCGAAGTCGAGTCCCCTGATGATCCAGGGGGTGGTCTCGTAGCGGAAGAAGAGTTTGTCGGACCTAAGCATGGCAGCACCTCACCTGTCCGTTGTCCACTTCGCGCAGCGGCTGGGGCTCGGCGCACTCCCCGGTCCGGCTCGTGCACCGGTCCGCGTAGATGCACCCGTCCACCGTGCTGTCCTCCATGGGCTGGTTGCCGGTCACGTAACGGAAGTTCTGCTGGGGCAGCGCGTTCCACAGCGCCCTGGTGTACGGGTGGCGCAGCCTGGCCTTGCCCCGGAAATCGTCGGCTCCGGCCAGCTCCACCGTGGTCCCCGCGTAGATGACCGCCACCCGGTCCGCGATGGTCACCGCCGCGCCGATGTCGTGGGTGATGAGCATCACGGACTTGCCCGCGTCGGCCAGCTCCCGGAGATGGCCCAGGGACTGGGTGATCACCTCGGGGTCCAGGCCGGTGGTCGGCTCGTCCGCGATGAGCAGGTCCGCGTCGCCCGCCGTGGCCGTGGCCGTGAGCACGCGCCGGGCCATGCCGCCCGAGACCTGGAAGGGGAACATGGACTTGACCCCTCCGTCCAGCCGGTAGCGGGCAAAGGCGGCGTCCGTGTTCCGGGCCGCGCCCTGGCAGCACCGGCCGCTGAGGCGCGACGCCCGGTAGACCTGCCTGCCCACGCGGGCGAGCGGGTTCAGGTAGGCCACGGACTGCGGAATGAGCGCGATCTGCTTGCCCCTCAGCCGGGACATGGCGCGCGGGGTCAGCCGGTCGCCCTTGAACAGGATGTCCCCGGTGGCGCAGGCGTTGCCCGGCAGCAGGCCGAGGACCGCGTGGGCCAGCAGGCTTTTGCCCGAGCCGCTGGAGCCGACCACGGCCACGATCTCCCCGGGCCGGATGTCCAGGGAGAGGTCGCGCACCGGGTGGATGGACTTGCGTTGCCAGCCCGAGCCGTACCGGCTGAATTCGATGGACAGGTTTCTGACCGACAGCATGGCTTACTCCTGGCTGGTTTTGGGATCGGTGATGACGCGCAGGCTGTTGCCCAGGACGTCGAAGAGCTTGACCGTGACCAGCAGGGACAGGCCGGGCAGGATCGCCAGCCACCAGTAGCCGGTCGAGATGTGGCGCATGGACTCGGAGAGCAGGATGCCGATGGACGGGTTGTGCGGGGACAGCCCGAACCCGAGGAAGGTCAGCCCGGCCGCGTGCAGGATGGCGTGCGGGAAGAGCAGGATCAGCCCGATGGTGAACTGGGGCATGATGTGCGGAAGCATGTGTTTGCGGGCGATCCACCAGGGCGAGCGGCCGAGCTTCCTGGAGACCATGACGAATTCCGCCTGCTTGAGCTGGAGGATTTCGGCGCGGATGATGCGCGCCAGCCGGGTCCAGTGGGACACGGCCACGGCGATGATCACCCCGGTGGCCCCGCCGCCGCAGGCGAACGAGACCAGGATGAGCAGCACCAGGTGCGGGGTGGCCATGACCAGGTCGATGAGCGTGGTGACCACGGCGTCGGTCTTCCGGCCCAGGGTGGCGGACAGGGTGCCGAGCACGGCCGAGACCACGGAGCTGACCGAGGCCGCCAGCAGGCCGATGCCCAGGCTGCGGGTGAGGCCCTTGACCGTGCGCACGAGCATGTCGCGGCCCAGCCAGTCCGTGCCGAAGGGGAATTCCAGGCAGGGGGCCAGTTTCTTGTGCAGGAAATCCGTGGTCAGGCCGGATTCGCTCATCATGGCGGCGGTGGCGACCAGGGCGGCGAAATAGGCCAGGCACAGGACCAGGACCCAGGCGGCGCGGCCCCGGCCGTCCATGAGGCGCAACCGTTGGGCCAGGGTGGGGCGGAGGGCTTCCGTACTCATTTCGCCTCCTCCGCGCCGATGCGGATGCGCGGGTCCAGGACGCCGTACAGGATGTCCGCGATGAAGTTGCCGGAGAACACGAACACGGCGCTGAACAGGGTGATGCCGAGCAGCAGGGGCACGTCGCCCCGGATGCCCGCCTCCACCGTGGCCTTGCCCAGGCCGGGGTAGGAGAAGACCTGCTCGGCCAGCACCGAGCCGCCGAACAGCTCGCCCAGGGAGGCGAACTGGAGGGTGACCGCGGGCAGGGCCACGTTGCGAACCGCGTGCCGCCAGGCCACGCCGGTCCGCGACTCGCCCTGGGCAAAGGCGAACAGGGCGTACTCGCTGTTCATGGCGTCGATGGTCTTCTCGCGGGTGTGCAGGGCGATCTGGGCCACGCCGATGACCGACAGGGTGGCCGCGGGCAGGATCAGGTGGTGCAGCCGCTGCCACAGGGTGGCGTCGTCCGGGGACACGCCGGGCGGGGTGGCGCAGCAGATGGGCGTCCAGCCCAGGGCCACGGAGAACACGGCCAGGAGCACCAGCCCCATCCAGAAGGACGGGGTCGAGGCCAGGGTGTAGCTGTAGATGCGGATGATCCGGTCGGTCAGGGAGTTGCGGCGGGTGCCCGCCACCACCCCGAGCACGAAGCCGAGCACGCCCGAGAGCAGCCAGGCCGAGGCCATGAGCCAGAGGGAGGTCACGAACCGCTTGCCGATGACCGTGGTCACGGGTTCGTTGAAGATCATGGACTGCCCCAGGTCGCCCCGGAGCACGCTGCCCGCCCAGATGAAGAACCGTTCGGGCGCGGGCCTGTCCAGGCCCCAGCGGTCGATGATGCGTTGTTCCTGTTCGGCGGAGATCTGCATCCGGTCGATGCCGATGTAGGCCGAGACCGGGTCCACGGGCGACAGGGAGACCAGGGTGAAGGCGAGGACCGAGACCAGCGACAGGATCAGGGCCAGCCGACCCGCCTTCCCCATACAGAATCGCAGGGATATTGCGTGCATGTAGTTATCCGGACCGTGGCGGCGCGCCGGGCGCGCCGCCACGGCTGTTCGATCAGTCTTTCCAGGTCCACTTCTGGATGTTGGCCGTGATGGGCCAGCCGTGGCCGTGCGGTTCCACCTGGGAGACGCCCACGTCCAGATGCTCGCTGACGAAGTAGGTGTGGTCGAGGTTGACCATCCAGGCCCAGGGCGCGTCGCCCCTGGTGTTGGAGCCGGTGGTGCCGTCCCACTGGGACTTCTTCCACAGGGGCAGGGACGCCTCGTAGCTCTCGGCCGAGATGGCCGCGTCCATGTACTCGTCCACCTTGGCGTTCTTGTAGTAGCCGGGGTCGTTCCACCCCTGGCCCGCGTGGTGGCTGGAGTAGAGCTGGTAGATTTCGATGGGGTCGTGTGCGCCCCAGCCGAAGACGATGACGCAGGAGTGCATCAGGTGCTTGATCTCGTCCCAGCTGCGCTTGCCTTCGACCACGGCGTGGATGCCGACGGGCTTGAGCATGTCGGCCACGGCCAGGGCCAGGTACTGGCGAATCTGGCGGTCCGCCGGGTAGATGACGGTGAATTCGGCCTTGACGCCGTCCTTCTCCACGATGCCGTCGCCGTCCGTGTCCTTCCAGCCCGCGTCGGCCAGGAGCTTGCGGGCGGCGTCGGGATCGGCGTCCTTGAACTTGTTCGCTTCGGCGTTGTCCCAGGGCAGGCCGTCGCACGGGCCGTAGGCCGGGGTGCCGAACCCTTCGAGCACGCCCTTGACCAGCATGTCGCGGTCGATGGCCACGTTGATGGCCTTGCGCACGGCCAGGTCGGCGGTGACGGTGTTGCCGATGGGCGCGCCCTTGTCCGTGACCTTGCCCTCGTCGGGCACGCAGGGGAGCATCAGGCCCCGGTTGTCAACGCTCTTGACCGGGTGCAGGACCATGCCGGGGACGGTCTGCACGGCCAGGGCCTGCGGGACCACCACCACGTCCACCTTGCCCGCCTTGGCGGCGGCGAACGAGGTGTCCTCGTCCGTGAACAGGAAGACGAGCTTCTTGAAGTAGGGCTTGTCGCCGTAATAGTGCGGGTTCGCCTGGGCGATCATCTGCTGGCCCTCGTTCCACTCAACCATCATGTACGGGCCGGACCCCACGGGCTTGCGGGCGTATCCCGGACCGTGGGCGGCCTTGGGCACGATGCCCAGGCTGATGAGCCGGTTGATGAAGGTCGTGTCGCGCTTCTTGAGCGTCAGCCGCACGGTGTACTTGCCCGTGGCCTCGGCCTTGTCCAGGTTGACCAGGTCCACCTTGCCGCCGGACTTGGCGGCCGTGTTGAAGGTGTAGGCCACGTCCTCGGCGGTCAGTCCGGTCCCGTCGGAGAACTTGGCGTCCTCGCGGATGGTCACGTCCCAGACCAGCCCGTCCTTGGACAGGGACCGGGCGGTCGCCAGGTCGTTGACGATGTTCAGGTTCTCGTCCCGCCTGAGCAGGGTGGACTGAAACAGGGGGGATCCGTACCTGCCCCAACCCAGGGTGGGGTCGTATCCCTCGTCCGGCTCGCCCTTGACGGCCAGGGTCAGGGTATCCTTTGCCATGGCGGGCGAACCGCCCATCAGGCACAGGAAGAGCAGGCAAACGGCAAAAATGAAGGAAAGTCCTTTGCAGGACAAGGGGTTAAAAACACGCATGAACACCTCGCTTAGAGTACGGTTTTTAAAAAAGATTGCGCTGAATAGCACGAAAACAAAAAAAGTGTCAATCAGAGTAGATTGGTATAAAATTGGTAAAACCGTGGAAGTGGCGGAGAAGGACATTCGGGTGCCCGATTGCGGCATTGCGGTTATTGTGTGCGGCCCGGATCACGATGTGCGAGGCATTGTGCCCTCCGGTGCACGATTTGCGAAAGCGTAGCAAGAAACAGTACGGAAAAAATGTAATATATCCATTTGTATTCATGGAATTTATTTTCTTGCGGGCTTGTCTTTTGAAAAATAATCGGTATTCTTTAAGCAGAGGGAAGAAAACAATAACGCCAAGGAGCGACATATGTGCAAGACCTGCGGCTGCAATCTCGGCAAGGATAAGAAGGTTCACCAGCATGCCCACGGCGGTCAGGCCGTTCACGACCACGACCACGAGCATGAGCATGCCCACGTGCACGAGCACACCCATGAGGACGGCACCACGCATTCCCATGAGCACACCCACGTGCACACCCATTCCCACGGCCACGTCCACGAACATGACGCGGACGGCGAGCACGTGCACGACCACGGCACCCACAGCCATGACGCGGACCACGCCCACGACGGCGGCGACGACCATGGCCATAGTCATGGTTAACGGTCTGTTTTATTGATTTTTCAGCGAGCTGTACAAGCGGGAGAAAGGGCGGCATCGGGGGTGTTCTCAGCTGCCCTTCTCTTTTGTCTTTTGATTACCCTTTCATTCCGAAGGGCCGAAGCACGCGGTCCAGCACTCCCTGCAATTTGGAGATGGCCACGCCGTAGTTGGTGATGGGCACGCCCCGACGCTCGCATTCGGTGATGCGCCGGAGCATTTCGGTGCGGTTCAGCATGCACGCCCCGCAGTGGACCACCAGGGCGAACCGCTCCAGGTCGTCCGGGAAGTCGTGGCCCGCATAGACCTCGAAGTGCAGGTCCCGGCCCGTGTACTGGGTCATCCAGCGCGGAATCTTGACTCTCCCGATGTCGTCGGCCACGTCGTGGTGCGAGCACGCCTCGCCGATGAGCACGGTGTCGCCGTCCTTGAGCGCGTCGATGGCCGAGGCCCCGGCCACCAGCTTTTTCAGGTCGCCCTTGTACCGGGCGAACAGGGTGGAGAAGGTGGTCAGGGGCACCTCATCGGGCACGTCCCCGGCCACGCTCATGACCACCTGGGAGTCCGTGACCACCAGGCCGGGCGGCTCGCGCAGCCCGGAGAGCGCGGCCTCGATTTCCCGCTCCTTGACCACGGTGCCCATGGCGTCGCAGTCCAGGATTTCGCGCAGCACCTGCACCTGGGGCAGGATCAGGCGGCCCTTGGGCGCGGCCAGGTCGATGGGCACCACGCAGAGCACGTGGTCGCCCTCGCGGATCAGGTCGCCCAGGATCAGCCGCTCCTGGCGGTACTCAAGGGGGGCGGCGTCGATGATCCGCTGCTTGAGCCGGTCAACGCCCTGGCCCGTGGCGGCGGAGACGTGGAGCAGGGCCGGGTCCGGGGGGGCGTCTTCGGGACGCAGGTCCGCCTTGTTCCAGGCCACGATGCACGGCACGTCCATGTCGCGGATGGTGGCCAGCAGGTCCCGCTCGTGGCCGGTCATGCCGTCCTCGCCCAGGACGACCACGGCCACGTCGCAGCGGTAGAGAATCTTCTTGGTGGCCTTGATGCGCAGCTCGCCCAGCTCGCCCTCGTCGTCCAGCCCGGCGGTGTCGTAGAAGGTCACCGGCCCCAGCGGGAGCAGTTCGTAGTGCTTGGCGACCGGGTCCGTGGTGGTGCCCGGCGTGTCCGAGACGATGGCCGTGTCCTGGCCGGTGAGCGCGTTGATCAGGGAGGACTTGCCCGCGTTGCGCCGCCCGATCAGGGCGATGACCAGCCTGACCCCGCGCGGGGCCTTACCCGACATGGCCCGTCCCCCCGGAGAAGCCTGCGGATGCGGGCGCGGCGAAGCCCGTTTCGCGGCCGGCCCGGTCCTCCCGGACCGGGAAGACCCTGCGCACGTTGCAGCCGCGCGCCAGGGCCAGGGCGGAGCTGTCGGGCCGCAGCACGTCCAGGGTTCCGGCGGCAGGGATGTCGGCCTTCGGGTTGAGGATGCGCAGCAGCGCGGTCATGCGCAGGGAGAGGTCAACCGAGCCGGGCGTCATGCCCGCCATCGGGGTGTCCGGCGCGGGCGCGAACGGTCCCACCGCGATCATGTCCAGCTTCAGCTCCGTCAGGAATAGGATGTCGCGCAGCGCGTCCATGGGCGAGGTGCCGGGCAGCCCGGCAATGACGCCCGAGCCGACCTCGTAGCCGAGGCGGCGCAGGGTTTCCGCCATGTACAGCCGGTCCCCGAAGCTTCCGTCCTCGCGCAGCCGCTTGAAGCGCAGGGCGTCGGTGGTCTCCAGGCTCATCAGGCAGCAATCCGCGCCGCATTTCCGCCAGAAGGCGTATTCGTCCACGCTCCGGCCGCCCAGGGAGAGGGCCACGCGCACGGTGTGGCGCGCCTTGATCTCGCGGACCAGTTCGCCGATCAGCTCCATGGAATAGTCCGGGTCGTCCCCGGACCGGAGGACCACGGTCCCGGCCCCTTGGGCCACGGCGCGGTCCGCTGCGGCCAGGATGTCGTCCGCGTGCAGGCGGTAGCGCTTAAGCTTTCGGTTTTCCGCGCGCAGCCCGCAGTAGCGGCAGTGGCCGCCGCAGACGTTGGAGAATTCCACCACGGCCTGGGTGTCCGTTCCGTGGCCCAGGGTCCGGCAGCGGGTTTCGTGGGCGCGCTTGAACAGGGCCTGGTCGTTCGTCCCGAGCAGCCCGGTGAGGATGTCGTTTGCGTTCATGGTGCGTTCACCTCGTTGAATTCGTCAGGGGAAAATCCCATTTTGCACAGTTGCCGGGGGGAGAGCAGCCGCTCCAGGACCTCGGGCGGGGCCACGCCCGCCAGGACCGCCTGTTCGCGCACGGAGATCCCGGCGGCCCGCGCGTCCCGGACCAGCTCCTCCACTCGGTCGTAGCCCAGGGCGGGCACGAGCACGGTGGCCAGGGCGGCGGAGCGCTCCACGTGGGTTGCGCATCGCTCCTGCCTGGCCCGGATGCCGGGAATGCAGTCCTCGGCCAGCCCCCGGCAGGACGCGGTGAGCAGGGTCAGGGATTCGGGCAGCGCGTGGGCGATGAGCGGCAGCAGGTGGTTGAGTTCCAGTTGCCCAAGCCCGGCGGCCAGGGTGATGGCCTGGTCATTGGCCATGACCCGCAGGGCGGCCTGGGTCACGGCCTCGGGCATGACCGGGTTGATCTTGCCCGCCATGATGGAGGACCCGGCCTGGAGCCGGGGCAGGACGATCTCGCCCAGCCCGGTGTCCGGGCCGCTCCCGAGCAGGCGCAGGTCGGATGATATCTTGAGCAGGTTGGTTGCGCACGCCTTGAGGATGCCCGAGACCTCCGCGAACACGTCCATGTTCTGGGTGGCGTCCACCAGGTTCTCGGACCGGGAGACGGGCAGGCCGGTGATGGTCGCCAACTGTCCGGCCACGGCCAGCACGTAGTCGCGCGGCGCGCCAAGCCCGGTGCCGATGGCCGTGCCGCCGAGGTTGACGCGCTTGATGCGCTCCCGGCACTTGAACACCCGCCAGCGGTCGCGGGCCACGGCGTCGGCAAAGGCCCCGAAGGTCATGCCCAGCGTCATGGGCACGGCGTCCGCCAGCTCGGTGCGGCCCACCTTGACCACGTCGCGGAACTCCGCCTCCTTGGCCTGCAACGATTGCTGGAGACGGGCGATCCCGGTCTCCAGCCCGGTGAGCAGGACGAGCACCGCCACCTTGAGCGCGGTGGGATACACGTCGTTGGTGGACTGGTGCATGTTCACGTGGCGGATGGGGTGGACCAGGGATCGGTCCCCCCGGTCACCGCCCAGGAGTTCGGCGGCGCGTCCGGCGATGACTTCGTTGAAATTCATGTTGGTGGAGGTCCCGGCTCCGCCCTGGAACGGGTCCACCACGATCTGGTCGTGCAGCGCGCCGTCCGCGATCTCGGCGCAGGCGTCCATGACGGCGCGGCCGCGCTCCCCGGGCAGGAACCCGAGGAGCGCGTTGGTGGTGGCGCAGGCCTGCTTGACCTGGGCAAAGGCGCGGATGAAGGCCGGGTTGAGGTGATATCCGGTGAAGGGGAAATTGCGCACGGCCCGCGAGGTGTGGATGCCCCAATAGGCGTCCGCGGGGATGGTCCGTTCGCCTAATCCGTCCCGTTCGATCCGGGTATCTTCCGGCTTTTCGCTCCGCATCTTCTGCCTTTCCCCGGGATGCAGGTCCCGCTCCCCCTCGCCCGTCCGTCCGGCCGGTCGGTAGGCGGCGTTTCCGGTCGGGATCGGGGGTGTTCCCGATTTGGTTGCGGAGCGGGCGCCCGCCGGGCGGGCCGCCGTTTTCCGGCAATTGGTCCGAAAGCTTATACCAGCAGCGACTTGACCTGGACGCCGTCGAGCATGCCGAGCTTGCCGGTGAGCGCCCCCACCTCGTCGGTGGTGGCCTCGATGATCAGGTCGATGACGCTGACGCCCCGTTCGCGGAAGGGCAGTCCCATGCGGCCCACGATCATTTCGCCGTAGTCGCTCAGGATGGCGTTGACCTTGCCCGCCGCCTTGTCCCTTTCCTGGATGATGATGCCGATTATGCCGAGTCTTTTTTGCATGGCTGGTCCTTCGTGTTCTTGGCCCCTCAAAGGAGAAAGCCCGGTTTAGCACTCCCGGGCTTTCTGCTCTGGGAACGGTTGGAGCTTTTCCGGCGTATTCGCTGCCCACGGTTTTGGCAGAGCCGGGTGGCTCCACCCTGGGTTCAGGCGTACCCTTCCCGCAGGCAGATGTTCTCCGTTAAGGAGGTGTTCTGAGGACGATTTGTACGAAAAAAAATATTACTAATCAAGAAAAAATTATACTGAACGCATAACTTTTTAAAAAAAGTAATACTACACCAGAATGAGGCGGGAATTGAAAATTGGACGAAAACGGTTGGAAACAGTGGGAATGGAGGGGGGAAGGGAAAGCTTTGGCCCTAGGATCAGAGGAATCCTTGCCGCAGGTCGAAGCTGTACGAAGCTAGATCTTGAACTTGTAGCCCTTGGCCTTGAGCGCATTCACCCGGGCGCTGCGGTCCACGTAGTGGGTGTGCAGCAGGTGATGGGACATGTGGCCGCAGGGACCTTCGTGCAGGAATCCGTCCTTGTGGTCATAGATCTTCTTGACCATCGGGTTGTTCTGGGACTTCCTGTACTTGTATATCTTGGAGTCGGCGTCCGTCGCGTACACGGATTTCTGGCGCAGGCCGACGAAATCCATGGAGGCGGCAACCGCTTCCTTGGTCATGTTCACGCCGAGCATGGCATACCCGGCCACGACGCCGCAGGCCTTCATGAAACCGCGTCTGTTCATTTTCATGGTCTCATTCCTCCTTATGCGGTGACCCGGCGCGCCCGGAACCGCTTGTTGATCTGAGCGACCGTGTTGCGGAACAGGGAGGCCCGGATTTCGGGATCAAGGGGCTGCCCGCCGCCGTTCACGCAGCCGCCGGGGCAGGACATGATCTCGATGAAGTGGTACGGGGATTTCCCGGCGCGCACTTCCTCGCAGAGCTTGGCCGCATTGGACAGGCCGGAGGCCACGGCAACCTTGACCGTGCCGAAGCCGGGCACCTTGACGTCGGCGGCGTTGATGCCTTCGTGGGTGCGCACTACCTTGATGTCCGGGTCCTTGAGGGTCTTGCCGGACAGCACTTCGTAGGCCAACCGCAAAGCCGCTTCCATGACGCCGCCGGAGTTGCCGAAGATGGTGGCTGCACCGGTGGAGTCGCCCAGCACCGCGTCCGGGGCCTGGGAGGGAAGGGAGTTGAAGTTGATGCCCGCGGTCTTGATCATGTAGGCCAGCTCGCGGGTGTCGATGGTGGCATCGATGTCGCGGAAGCCGCTGTCAGCCATCTCGGCGCGCATGCCTTCGTATTTCTTGGCGATGCAGGGCATGATGGAGACCGTGTAGATCTTCTTGGCCGGGGTGTGCGTCTCGTGGGCGCCGTAGGTCTTGGCCAGGGGGCCGAGCATGCCGATGGGGGATTTGCAGCTCGACAGGTTCGGCAGCAGATCCGGGTAGAAGGTTTCGGCGAACTTGATCCAGCCGGGGCAGCAGGAAGTGAACTGCGGCAGGGGACGTGCGTCCTTCTTGCCCTGTTCCTTGACCCGCTGGATGAGCTCGGTGCCTTCTTCCATGATGGTCACGTCGGCGGTGAACTCGTTGTCCCAGATGTAGTCGAAGCCGAGCTGGCGCAGGGCCGCGTGCATCTTGCCGCCGACATAGGTGCCGGTGGGAGCGCCGAAGCACTCGCCCAGGCCGTAGCGGACTGCCGGAGCGGGCATGGAAACGACCACGGTGTCCGGGTCCTTCAGTTTCTCGAAGATCTCGTCCACGTAGGACACGCCCTCGTAGATGGCGCCGAACGGACAGTTGACCAGGCACTGGCCGCAGTTCATGCAGGCCGCCGGGTCTACCACCTGGCGGATGCCGTCCTCGTTTATGGACTGGATCGCGCCGGTCGCACAAACCTCTTCACATGTGCCGCAAGCCTCGCATTTGGTGGCATCGACCTGGACGAAGAAAATGGAGTCCGGGTCAACGCCGCTGGGTGCGTTGGTTTGGGTCATCACGCCTTCAATCTTTTTCATGGTTCCCTCCTTGTTGGGGTGGATTGAAGACAAGTCTACCGGCGTCACTGCCGGGGAAGACTTAGGTCTGGATCCTGACATAGGATACCCTCCTTTGCTAACGGCCAGCCGTGCATGCGCTGGCCGCTGTTAGCACGAAATGCAGATGTGTAACACAATAGGGTTACTATTTTAGAAAAGATATCCGTGTCAAGGGGGTTGAGCAAAGAAGAGTGAAGGTTGTCCGCGCCGGTCGGAGGGGTGGTCCGGTCCGGGCGGAAGGGGCGCGGCCGAACGCTTTGCGCCCCCGGCCGCACGCCGCTCCGGCGGGAAACGTTTTGTTTGTTATCGGAGCAGCAGCCGTTGGGCCGGGGAAAAGCAGCGTTTGCGGATGAGGGCGGTGATGGCGAGCGCGCCCAGGGTGTTGGAGGCCACGAGCATGAGCATGACCACGAGTTGGTAGCGGATGGCCACCGTGGGGTCCGTGCCCGAGAGGATCTGGCCGGTCATCATGCCGGGCAGGGAGACCAGGCCCACGGCCATGAGCGAGTTGATGGAGGGGATCATGGCCGCCTTGACCGCCCCGGCCAGGATGTCCTGGGAGGCCTCGCGGTAGTCCGCGCCCAGGGCGAGCTTCATCTCCACCTCGGCGTGCCGCGCCTTGAGGTCCGAGAACAGCCGCTCCAGGGAGATGGCGATGGCGTTCATGGAGTTGCCCACGATCATGCCCGCCAGGGGGATGTAGTATTGCGGGGTCCACCACGGCTTCACGCCCACGATGACCCCGGTGACCAGCATCGTGACCAGGGTGTAGGTGACGAGCATGGAAAGGAAGGTCGGGATGACGAAGGGGATGGTCCGGTCCTTGACCCGCCCCCGGATGGTGTGCACTGCGGCCCCGACCATGAAGGTGAACATGAGCAGCACCAGCCAGGACAGGCGCACGTCGAACACGAACCGGAGCACGTAGCCCACGAGAAAGAGCTGGGCAAAGGCGCGTATGGTCCCCACCAGCAGGTCCCGGCCCAGGCCGAGTTTGTGGTACACGGACGCGCCCCCGGCCAGGAGCACGAACCCGAGGCACAGGAAGAGCTGCCAGGGCGCAATCTGGATGATGGGGCCGGTCATGCGTACCTCAGCTTGCGGTCGTGGACCTCGATGACGCGGGTGGCCGCCTCGGGCAGGGTCTCGGAGTGGGAGATCATGACCACGGTGACGCCCGTCCGGGACAGGGTCGCGGTCCGGTCGAGCACCACCCGGGCGCTCTCGGCGTCCAGGGAGGCGGTTGGCTCGTCCAGGAGCACGGCCCCGGGGTTCAGCAGCAGGGACCGGATCAGGCAGACCCGCTGGGCCTGGCCCACGGAGAGCCTGTCCGCCGCCGTGTCCGGAGTCAGGCCGTCCAGGAGCAGCTCGTCCAGGCGGGCCTGGATGTCCCGGTCGGACGGCGGCGTCAGGTCGCTGTTCGCCCGGTAGGCAAAGGGGAGGCGCAGGTTGTCGCGCACCGTGCCGGGCAGCAGGGTGGGCATCTGCTGGACGTAGGCCACGGACCGCCGCAGCGCGGGCGGGGGCATGGCGTCCACCGGCGTGCCGTTGAACAGGATGCGGCCGAGGTCCGGCTCCTCCAGTCGGCAGAGCAGCCGGAGCAGGGTGGACTTGCCCGCGCCCGAGGGGCCGCGGACCACGGCGAACGCCCCGGCCTCGATGGCCAGGGACGCTTCCTCCAGCACGGCCGGGCCGCCGGGATAGGCAAAGGAGACCTTGTCCAGGGCCAGGACCGCGTCGGCCCTGTCCGCCGTTTCTTGACTCCCTTGTCCGCTCATTCCGGGAAAATACACCCGCCCCGGTCCGTTGGCAACCGGACGCCCGTTTTTCCGGAAAAAATGCGCCGCCGTTTCCGGCCCGATGTTTTGCGGCATCGGGAGGTTGCCGTCGGTCCTCCCCCGCAAAACCGGTGCCGATCGTACATTTCGCGGTAAAACACGTGTTTTGCCGAAGAAAGTGACCCGATGCGTTCCCCGCCCCCGGTGGTGACTTTCTCATCCGTTTCATGTACAGGCAGTGCGACGAATTATTGTCTTCGGAAAGGACCCTTTCCAGAAGATTTTATATATCTGTACAATCGAAGACGCTTTCAAGGAGACCCAGTTAATGAGCACCGTGGGCAAGCGGATCAAATCCTACCGCGAAAAACAGAACCTGACCATCGAGGACCTGGCGAGCCGAACCGCTCTCAGCTACGAATTCATCAAGGCCGTGGAAGAGGACGACCAGTATCCGTCGCTCCGTCCGCTGGTGAAACTGGCCCGCGCCCTGGGCGTGCGGCTGGGTACCTTCATGGACGACCAGGTGTCGTGCGACCCCCTCATCGTCAAGCTCGCCGAGCGCGAGGAGGAATTGACCATGCACATGGCGGGCGAGGAACCCGGCATGGTTTTCCATTCCCTGGGCAAGGGCAAGACCGACCGCCACATGGAGCCTTTTTTCATCGAGATGCTGCCCGAATCCGGCAAGGACACGACCCTCTCCTCCCACGAGGGCGAGGAATTCATCGTGGTCCACTCCGGCAGGGTCCGCCTGATATACGGCCAGGAGGAGTCCATCCTGGAGCCGGGCGACTCCGTCTATTACAACTCCGTAGTGCCCCACAACATCGGTGCGGCAGACGGCCGGAAGGCCGAAATTTACGCTGTCCTCTATTTCCCCGAGTAGGCCGTTATGACAGCGCTTCGAGAAATCACCCTCGGCGACCTGCTGCACGAGACCGCCGGGAAATACCCGGATTACGAGGCAGTGGTCTATCCCGGCCGCGACTTCCGGCTGACCTGGAAGGAATTCGACGAGCTCACGGACACCGTGGGCAAGGGCCTCATGGCCCTGGGCGTCAAAAAGGGCGAGAAGGTGGCCATTTGGGCCAACAACGTGCCCTACTGGGTCACCCTCCAGTTCGCCACGGCCAAGATCGGGGCCATCCTGCTCACGGTCAACACCCACTACCGCTCCCATGAGTTCAAGTACCTGCTTGAACACTCCGAGACCGAGAACCTGTTCCTCATCGGCGAGTACCGGGACCACGACTACCTGTCCACGGTCTACGACCTGGTGCCGGAACTCAAGGTCCAGGAGCGGGGCCATCTCAAGACCAACAAGTTTCCCAAGCTGAAGCGGGTCTTCTACCTGGGCCACGAAAAGCACCGGGGCATGTATTCCATCCCCGAGCTGCAGGCCATGGCCGCCGTGGTCACGGACGAGCAGTACGCCGCGCGCAAGGCCGAACTGGACCCGCACGACGTGGTCAACATGCAGTACACCTCGGGCACCACCGGGTTCCCCAAGGGCGTGCAGCTCACCCACTACAACATCGCCAACAACGGCTACTGGATCGGCAGGAACCAGAACTTCGTGGCCGGGGACCGGCTCTGCCTGACCGTGCCCCTGTTCCACTGTTTCGGCTGCGTCCTGGGCGTCATGGCCTGCGTCAACCACGGCGTGACCATGGTCATCAAGGAGGACTTCGTCCCCCTGGAGGTCATGAACACCGTGGAGACGGAGAAGTGTACCGCGCTCTACGGCGTGCCCACCATGTACATCGCCATCATGGACCACCCCATGTTCGAGAAGTTCGACTTCTCCTCCCTGCGCACCGGCATCATGGCCGGGTCGCCGTGTCCGATCACGGCCATGAAAAAGGTCATGGACGTCATGTACATGAAGGACATCACCATCTGCTACGGCCTGACCGAGGCCAGCCCGGTCATGTCCCAGACCACGCCCGGCGACACCATCGAGCACATGACCGAGACCGTAGGTCCGGCCATGCCCGAGATCGAGATCAAGATCACGAACCCGGATACGGGCGAGGAGTCTCCCACCGGGGAGATCGGCGAGATATGCTGCCGGGGCTACAACGTCATGAAGGGGTACTACAACAACCCCAAGGCCACGGAAGAGGCCATCGACAAGGACGGCTGGCTCCACTCCGGCGACCTGGGCTTCATGGATGAAGACGGCTATCTGACCATCACCGGCCGCCTCAAGGACATGATCATCCGGGGCGGCGAGAACGTCTACCCGCGCGAGATCGAGGAGTTCCTGTACACCATGGACGGCATCCTGGACGTGCAGGTGGCGGGCGTGCCCAGCACGAAATTCGGCGAACAGGTCGGGGCCTTCATTATCCTTAAGGAGGGCGCGGACCTGGCCCCGGAAGACGTCATCGACTTCTGCCGAGGCCAGATCGCCCGGTACAAGACCCCGAAATACGTGGCGTTCGTCAAGGAATATCCCATGACAGCCTCGGGCAAGATCCAGAAATACAAGCTCCGCGAAATGGCCGCCGAAATGTGGCCGGACGCGTAGTTGGTTTGAAAAATTGATCTGGGGGAAACCTCTTGGGAGAGGTTTCCCCCAGACCCCCTTCCAGAACTTTTTGGTTCCACGCCGCCAGGAAGATCGGGGGGCAAGATGACAAGCAGGGCGGCGTGGGGGCAGTCTCTCCCCACTTGGCATAATTCGCACACAACTGCCCTGATCGGCGCATGCCGTGCAAGTGCGTCCGCACAATCCGTCAGCGCCGCGATAAAAAGTTTTGGAGATTCCTAAGAACCTTTTTCAAAAGGTTCTTAGGCCGCCGGAGGCATCCCATGACGGGAGTCCGGCATACAAGCAGGAGGTTTGGTAATGGAACAGTACAAGGATATCGCGCCCCGTCTGATCGGTTTGCGCGAGGGGATCGGCTGGACCGTGGAGGAGATGGCCGATCTGTTGGGGTTGCCCAAGGAGAAGGTCGAGCTGTACGAGTCCGGGACCGCCGAGATCCCGGTTGGCTACATGCTGGACGTGTCCCGGTTGTGCCGGGTGGACCTGACCACGCTCATTTCCGGGCGCGAGCCGCATCTGAAGTCCTACTCCGTGGTCCGCAGGAACGAGGGGTTCTCCGTGGACCGGCGCAAGGACTACGACTACAAGAGCCTGGGCTACAAGTTCGCGGGCCGCGAGATGGAGCCGTTTCTGATCACCGTGCCGCCCAAGTCCGGGGACGAGATGACCGAGACCTCGCACCGGGGCCAGGAGTTCATGTACGTGCTGGAGGGCCGTCTGGAGGTCCGCCTCGGCGGCGAGCCGATCATCGTCGAGCCCGGCGACTCGCTCTACTTCAACTCCGAGACGCCCCACGCCCTGCGCGGCCTGGACGGCAAGGAAGCCAAGTTCCTCGACGTGATTCTGTAGGGCTGGCCGCATTCCCGCTGCCCGCCCGGAACAAGTGTCGGCGGTTTTGACCGGAAACTGAACAACTACACGGAATCACGGAGAATCGACAAAATGTTTACCAAAGAGGAATATAAGAGCTACGAGGACCTGGTGGCCCGGTACAAACCGGAATGCCCGGACAATTTCAACTTTTCCTACGACGTCCTGGACGGGATGGACCCGGCCAAGACCGCGCTCGTGCACGTCAACGACGCGGGCGAGCGGCGCGAATTCACCTTCGGCTTCTTTCAGGAAACCTCCTGCCGCCTGGCCAACGCGCTCATGGAAAAGGGCGTGAAAAAGGGCGACCGGATCATGCTGGTGCTCTACCGGCGCATGGAATACTGGACCGTGATGCTCGCCCTGCACCGCATCGGCGCGCTGCCCATCCCGTCCCCGTCCCTGCTCACCAAGAAGGACATCTCCCAGCGCGTCAACTACGCCAAGGTCTCGGCCATCATCTGCGAGGACTCCATCTGCGAGCGCGTGGACCAGGCCAAGCCCGAGTGCCCCGGCCTGAACCTGCTGGTCCAGATCGACGGCGACCTGAACGACGGCTGGGAGGACTACGAAGCGCTCCTGGCCTCGGGTGATCCGTCCTGCCCGCGCACGGCCGACACCCCCGGCGGCAGCGACCCCATGGTCATCTTCTTCTCGTCCGGCACCACCGGCCTGCCCAAGATGGTCATGCACACCTTTGCCTACCCCTGCTCGCACTTCACCACGGGCGCGCTCTGGCACGACCTGGAGCCGGGCGACCTGCACCTGACCCTGTCCGAGACCGGCTGGGCCAAGTCGGTCTGGGGCAAGTTCTACGGCCAGTGGATGGCCAAGGCTGCGGTCTTCGTCTGGGACTTCCGGGGCAAGTTCGAACCCGCCGAGCTGCTGCGCATCATGGCCGAAAACAGGATCACCACCTTTTGCGCGCCGCCCACGGTCTACCGGTTCCTGGTGCGCGAGGACCTGACCAAGTACGACCTGTCGGCGCTGCGCCACTGCACCACGGCGGGCGAGCTGCTCAACGACTCGGTCTTCCTCGCCTGGCAAAAGGCGTTCAACATGCCCATCTACGAGGGCTACGGCCAGACCGAGACCACGCTCCAGGTGGCCACCTTCAAGTTCATGACTCCCAAGCCCGGCTCCATCGGCAAGCCCGTGCCCGGCTGGGACATCGCGCTCATGGACGAGGAGGGCAACCAGGTGCCCCAGGGCGAAGAGGGCGAGATCTGCATCCGCATCGACAAGCCCGTGGTCGGCCTGTTCGACTCCTACATGGACGAAGAGGAAAAGACCGCCTGCGTCAAGTGCGACGGCTGGTACCACACCGGGGACAAGGCCTGGGCCGACGAGGACGGGTTCCTCTGGTTCATGGGCCGCACCGACGACCTGATCAAGTCCTCGGGCTACCGCATCGGCCCCTTTGAGGTCGAGTCCGCCCTGGTCGCCCACGACGCGGTCATCGAGGCCGCCGTCACCGGCCTGCCCGACGACGTGCGCGGCCAACTGGTCAAGGCCACCGTGGTCCTGGCCCCCGGCTACGAGCCGTCCGACGACCTGACCAAGACCCTCCAGGCGTTCGTGCGCGAGCTCACCGCGCCCTACAAGTACCCGCGCGTCATCGAGTACGTCGCCGACCTGCCCAAGACCATCTCCGGCAAGATCAAGCGCAAGGAAATCCGCGATGCCGACCTGAAAAAACACGGCAAATAAGCGGCAATCCCCCCCAAGGAATGACGACCGGCCAGCGCTTCATGGAGCGCTGGCCGGTCTTGCGTTGCGGGAGGGCGGGCCACGGGGCGGAGGGAAGAACGCCTAACGGCGGTCCCTCCCTTGGACCCACCAGAGGCCGGGGGACTGGGAATAGTCATGCCCTCGGTGTGTGGCTCCCGGTCTTCCCTTTCGTAGAGAGCCGCCGGGAAGCCCCGGTTCAATCAAGCTCGAACCGGAAAGGGACGGTAATTCGGCTTGGCACCGGGTGCCCGTTGTGGAAGGCCGGACTAAATTTCCATTGTTTTAGAGCCGTGAGCGCACTTTGGTCGAAGATTCCCTCTGGCTCGGATACCGTGACGACCGGTTCGGCCACGTTGCCTTGTGTCGTCACGGTACAGGAAATGACGACTCGCCCGCTGATGTTTTCTCTTCTCGCCTTCCGGGGATATGCCGGGCTGACCTGATGCAGCGCCACCGGGAGGTTGCCGTCCCCGCCGTTGCCCGCGCCGACTTTTCGGGCTTCGCCGCCCCCATGTTCGGCAATGCCCTCCTCCGAAGCCCCGCCTTCCAGCGTGGTCGTGCCTTGCCCGCCCTTTTCGGAGAGGTTCCGGCCGTCTTGGACAGGGGCGTCCCCGGAATCCCTGTTTTCTTCTTCGGGAGATTCGGGCGCTTTTGCTTCGCACGTAATGGCCGTGTCCTTCTGCTGTTGCGCCTTGGGGACGTTCGCGTTTTTCGTTTTTTGGGGGGAGGCGACGGGAAGCGCGGTCTTGCCCGATTGCCCTTTTCCGCTTCCCGGCCTTTCCGTGCCGGATAGTTCCGATAGCGATATCCGGTAGACGGTCCAAGGGGAAAGGGAGTGGGGCGTATTGCCGGACGGGACAAAGGCCAGGGACAGGGCCAGGGCGTGCAGCGGAATCGATAGGAGCAGGAAATATTTCAGCATTAAAAGTGAAAAGCCTTGACAGAAGGCTTGCCTGCTAAGTAAGTGGTCAACTTCATTGGGTTCTAATATATTCATATTTGAATCCAAGGCAACCATTTTGGAACCTTTCGGGTCCCTGTCAGACAGGGATAATTGGGAAGTTCGGTGGAAAACCGACGCTGGCCCGCAACCGTGAGAGGGGACGAAAGCCGCAGAAAGCCACTGGGGAGACCCGGGAAGGCGCGGCGAGTAGGATGATCCTCAAGCCGGGAGACCAGCCCGAAAGGCGGATTTTGTAGGCTTCGAGGCAAAGCCTGGGATCACGATTCGCCGTGCACGGCTGTGCTTGGCTGTATTGTCTTTCCCCACACCACTCCTCGAAGCCTCCTGTGACGCTACAACAGGAGGTTTTCTTTATGCGCGCAGTAGTTTTCGTGCTGGCAGTCCTATTGCTGGCACCCTTGGCACATGCAGCCGGTTCCGGGGAAGTTCTCCCGGCAGGCACGCTTCCCGAAGTCGTGGTTACCGCGACTTCGATCCCACAGCCGACCAAGGAGGTCCCGGTGCACGTGCAGGTGGTGACTTCGCAGCAGATACGCGAAGCCGACGCCAAGGACATGTCCGATGTCCTCGCCCGATACGTGCCCGGCCATTTCCACAAGTACGGGGTGGATTACTCCTCGGTCGGGATTCGCGGATTCAGGAGCAACAGCATGGTCGGCACCGACCTGAAGAGCCGGACCCTGATCCTCATAGACGGCATGCGGGCCGGAACCGGGCGGATCAGCAATCTCCCGGTGGACAACGTCGATCGGATCGAGGTGGTCCGAGGGCCGGGGTCCGTGGTCTATGGCGGTTCCGCCATGGGCGGCGTCATCAACATCATCACCCGCAGGGGGACGGGAGAGGCCAAGGGCAGCGTCACTGCGGAGGTCGGCTCGTCCGACCAGTACAAGGTGATGGGGGAGGCGTCCGGCGCCGTAAAGGAGGACGCGGTCGGCTACGCCATTGGCGGCCATGTCGAAGGACAGGGGGATTACGTCACGGGCGGGGGCAAGACCATCGACAACTCCCAGATGAAAAACAAGGGGTTGTCCGGCAGCCTGACATACAGGAAAGGCGGCAGGGATTCGTTCAATGCCGTCGGAATAGTGAACAAGGCGGAAAGCGGCTCTCCCGGTTCCGGAGCGTTCCCCAGCTCGACCGACAAGAGCAGTACGCTGTATCAGCGGGCGTCTCTCGACTGGACCACGACACGCGAAGGCGGCGCTGCCGGCTGGTATGGCCGGGCGTATGCCGTCAAGAGCGCCTACGACTGGAATGACGGCGAGACGGAGATCGATACGATCTCCGGAGGGCTTCGGGCCGGTCTGGATTTTGAAACCGGGAGTTTCGGCAACCTGATTCTCGGCGTCGAATATGACCGGATAAAGGAGAACCAGCGGGAAACCGTCTGGGGGCCGAACACGCGTTACAACAACTACGCCGTTCATGCGGAGCAACGGGTGACGGCGGGCGATTTCATCTTCTACCTGGGAGGGCGGTACGACGACTACAACATGAAGATGGCGGACACCTCTTCCATCACCGTTTCCGCCGAGTCCCGGAAATTCACCCAACTGAGCTGGCGGGGCGGCG
This sequence comes from Thermoguttaceae bacterium, assembly GCA_963674475.2. GTDB lineage: Bacteria > Planctomycetota > Planctomycetia > Pirellulales > Thermoguttaceae > CAXXFQ01. Next base: position 741,139 of record CAXXFQ010000019.1, read on the forward strand.
CCGTGTACGACGCCACCGAATGGCTCGCCTTCCGCACGGCGGTGGGTACCGGTTTCCGCGCCCCCTCGGCCGAGGAGCTGGCGGGTTCCTACACGACGAACTGGGGCGCGACGTACACGGGTAATTCCGACCTCAAGGCGGAAACCGCCATTACCGCTGAAATCGGTTCGGATTTCTATCTGGACTGCATGACCGCGGGCATGACGCTGTTTCACACACGCAGCAAGGACACCATCACCACCACGGGAACGTTCCCCAGCTATACCTACAAGAACATCAAGGGGTTGGACCTGACGGCGCTGGAAGGGTACCTGCGGTCTTCATATGAGATGAAATACAAGGATACCAAGCTGGTATTCCAGCCGTATCTCAACGGCATCTATTATCTCAACCGCAAGAACAGGGATGAGTCGCTGCAAAACACCCGGGGGACCGAGCTGCCGTTGTACATCTCGGAAATGACCCTGACGGCGGGCCTGACAGCCCACATCGGTCCGCGGTTTACGTACGATTTGAACATGGTGTACGTGGGAAAACAGAAGATCGAGAGTTTCAGGACGGCTCCGTCCACGTATACGACGATGGACCCCTATACCGTTGTGGGAACCCGGTTGACGTTCCGGCCCATGGAGAGGCTCAGCACCTATGTTGACGTGCAGAATCTCTTCGACCGGAAATACGACTGTGTGGATGACTACACCATGCCGGGAAGAAGCATGAAGCTCGGCGCCAGCTATTCCTTCTAATCCGTTCCGCGCCCGGCCGTCCGGGCGCGGACTTTTGCAATATGGATATTTTCGGATGCCTTGTCGAACGGACCGGGGACCATGTCCACGTGGCGTTTCCCTCCGCCAAAAGGGTGCTGAGCAGCGCCGTTCTGGGCGGGGGGCTGGTGCGCGCCGACAGGTTTGTCAATCTCAGGGTGAACGGCTGTTGCTGCCGTCCCGATGAGGGGTTGCCTACCCCGGAGTCGGTCATAGAGGCCCATTGCCGGGCCATGGGATGGGATGGCCGGGCCGTGGGCATGATGACGGCCGCGTCCATGAAGTCGTTGCGCGTGGTCGTCCTGGATGAGGCCGGAGTCTCCATGGCCGCCCTGGTCACCTCCGGCCTGTCCAATGCCCTTTGTGCCGGAGACTCCGCCGGTTGCCGCTCCGTTCCCGGGCGGCCGGAACATGCCGGGACCATCAACATGGCGATCCTGACGCCGCTCAATCTGTCCCCTGCTGCGATGGTGGAGGCCGTTGCCGTCGCGGTCGAGGCCAAGGCCGCCGTTCTGCGTGACGCGGGCGTGATGAGCCGGGTCTCCATGGAGCCTGCCACCGGGACCGGCACCGATTCGATTGCGGTGGCGAGTCTTGGGGAGGGGCCGGAGGTCAAATACTGCGGCAAGCACGTGATCGCCGGAGAGTTGATAGGAAAATGCGTGCGGCAGGCACTGGGGAGGTCCATACAATGGGAATTCGACAGGTCCTAGGGTGTCTTTCCGCCTGCCTGCTGTTCCTCGTGCTGGCGGGCAGTGCACGGGGTGGCGAAAAGGTTGCCGGGGGCATCGTCTCCCTTGCCCCCAGCATCACGGAAACCCTCTTTGCCATGGGGCTGGGGGAACAGGTCGCGGGAACCACGGAGTACAGCGACTATCCCCCTGCGGCCAAGGCCGTTCCGCGCATCGGCCGGTTTCTCGACCCCGAACCCGAGCGGATCATCGCCCTGCGTCCGAGGGTGTGCGTCGGCCTCGTCGGCTCGACTCCTCCCCCATTGGTGCGGCTTCTCGGGAAGTTCGGCATTCCCACGCTGCTGGTGGATGTTTCCCGCATGGATGCGATGCTTGCCTCCATCGAACGGATGGCGGCGTACCTCGGACACGGGGAAGCCGGGATTCGATTGCGGGAGGCCTATGCCGCACGCCTGAAGCGGCTCGAGGCACGGATGTCGGGCCTCAAGCGCCCGCGTGTCCTGACGGTCGTGTCGGTGTCGCCGCTGTATTGTGCGGGGCCGGAGAGCTTTGTGGCCGATGCCGTGCGCTGTGCCGGAGGCGAGCCGGTGGGGATGGACGACGGCAAGGCCTGGCAGGGCGTGTCCAGGGAGGCGTTTCTTTCCCTTGCCCCGGACATCATTCTCTTTGCGGCGCACGGGACTTCCGTCCCGGACTGGATGCGGAAGCCGCCGTTTGGCGGCGCGCAGATCGTTTCCATTGATCCGGCGTTCGTCATCCGCCCCAGCCCGAGGCTGATAGATGCCGCGGAAGAGCTGGCGGGAGTGTTTCATCCCGGCAACTGAGTCGGCGCAAGACGGCCAACGGCAAGGCAACGACCCGGGCCTGTGCTTGCGACGACGAAGGCCGAAAAAAGGGGCCGCCCGTTGCCGGACGGCCCTTTGTTTTCTCATTGCAAAAGTCTGCTACTGCACCAGCCGCTGCGCCAGCTTGACCGCGGCCATGGCGTCCGTGGACCAGCCGTCCGCGCCGATGGCGGCGCAGAATTTCTCCGTGACCACGGCCCCGCCGATGATCACCTTGGCGTTCAGCCCCCGCTCCTTGACCAGCTTCACCGTGTCCTCCATGCGGACCATGGTCGTGGTCATGAGCGCGGACAGGCCGATGATGGCCGCCTGGTGCTCCTCGGCCGCGTCCACGATGGTCTCGGCGGTCACGTCCTTGCCCAGGTCCACAACCTCGAAGCCGTAGTTCTTGAGCATCAGGCAGACGATGTTCTTGCCGATGTCGTGGATGTCGCCCTGGACCGTGGCCATGATCACCACCGGCTTGGACCCGGCCTGTTCGTCCTCCTCCAGGAGCGGCTTGAGCCGGGTGAAGGCGGTCTGCATGGTCTCGGCTGACTGGAGCAGCTGGGGCAGGAAGTATTCCTTGCGCTCGTATTTTTCGCCCACGGCCAGGATGCCGGGGATGAGCAGGTCGTTGACGATCTCCATGGCCGACTTGCCCGCGTCCAGTTCGGTCTCGACCAGGGCCACGATGCCGTCCTTGTTGCCCTTGACCACCGCCGCCTGCACCGGGGGCAGGGTGGCGTCGCCCGCGCCGGAACCCTTGGGGGACGAGGCGGACTGCGGGGCCTGGCCGCCGGTCCAGTCCGAGAACTTGCCGATGTACCGCTCGGCCTGGGGGTCCCGGTTGAGCAGGACCTCCACCGAGTGCAGGGTCTCCTGGAGCCGGGCGGAGTTGGGGTTGGCGATGAACGAGGACAGCCCCGCGCCCATGGCCAGGGCCAGGAAATTGGAGTTGAGCAGTTCGCGCGCGGGCAGGCCGAAGGAGATGTTGGACAGCCCGATGGTGCAGGGCAGCCCCCACTCGTCGCGGCAGTGGCGGATGACGTTTATGGCGTGGCGCGCGGCCTCGGGCTTGGAGGACACGGTCAGGGCCAGGGCGTCCACCAGGATCAGCCGGTCCGGGATGCCCAGGGCGCGGGCCCTGTCCAGCAGCCCCTCGATGACCGCGATGCGCTCGGCCGCCGTGACCGGCAGCTTGTTGCCCACGATGGGCAGCAGGATGAACGGCGCGCCGAAGAGTTTGCACAGGGGGCCGAGTTCCTCCATCTTGCCGGGTTCGCCGGAGATGGAGTTGACCAGGGGCGAGCCGGGGTAGGCCCACAGCCCGGCCTCCACGGCCTTGGCGTCGTTGGAGTCGATGGACAGGGGCGCGGTGAACCGGCCGGTCAGGGTCTTGACCAGCTCGGGCAGCAGCACGGTCTCGTCCACCAGGGGCGCGCCCACGTTGACGTCCAGGATCGGCGCGCCCAGTTCGGACTGCTCGGTGGCGAAGCGCAACGCCTCGGTGAACACGCCCTCCTGAAGCTCGGCGGTGAGCTGCTTCTTGCCCGTGGGGTTGATGCGCTCGCCGATGATCCGGCCGGGGTGGTTGAAGCCCACCGGCACGGACACGGCCCGGGAGGTGAGCACCAGTTGCGCGTCGTCGGATCTTTCGGGCCGTTGCCAGGCGGCGTCGCCCACCTTGGCGCGCAGGGCGCGGATGTGGTCCGGGGTGGTGCCGCAGCAGCCGCCCACGAACTTGGCCCCGAGGGCCACGAAGGGCGCGGCCTGTTCGGCAAAGGGTTCGGGCGCCAGCCGGAAGGAGGTGTTGCCGTCGTCGTCCAGCTCGGGCAACCCCGCGTTGGCCTCGGCAAAGGTCGGGGTCTCCAGGCGCGGCGCCCAGCTCTTCAGGGTCTCCTGCATCTGCTCGGGACCGGCGGAACAGTTGGTGCCGATGAGTTCCACGCCCAGGTTCTGCATGGTGTCCACGAAGGTCAGGGGGGAGGTGCCGGTCAGGGACGCCTCGCCCTCGAAGGTCATGGAGATGGCCACGGGCAGGTCGCAGACCATGCGCGCGGCCACGACCACGGCCTTGGCCTCGGCCAGGTCGAAGTGGGTCTCGCCCAGGATCAGGTCGGCCCCGCCGTCCACGCATCCCTTGATCTGCTCCTTGAAGATGTCCACCAGCTCGCGGAAGGTCAGGTCGCCCAGCGGCTCCACGAAATGGCCGGTGGGGCCGATGGACGCGGCAACGAACGCGTTGTTCCCGGCCACCTGGCGGGCGATTTTGGTCATGGCCTTGTTCAGCTCGTACACGTCCGCGTCCAGGCCGAGCTTGGGCCGCGAACCGCCGAAGGTGTTGGTGGTCAGGATGTTGGCCCCGGCCTCCAGGTAGTCCCGGTGCACGGAGCGGATCACGTCCGGCTCCTTGAGTCCCCACAGCTCGGGCGACAGCCCGGCGGGCAGCCCCCGGCTCTGGAGCAGGGTGCCGTAGCCCCCGTCAAAGAAATAGACCTTGTCGTCACGCAGTATGGACCTGAAATCGGGCACGATATCCTCCGGGTGTCCGGTCCGTGGGCCGAGGGACGCGTTCCCCTGTGCGGCCGGACCGTTGTATTCTTATATCAAGATATCTCGATATAGCTTCGAAAGCACGAAAACGCAAGTATTTTTCACACAAACGGCGCAGGCCCGGAAGGGGCCGGAAACACTGGGTCCGGCGATGTGCAGAAGGGTGAAAAACATTGATTCGGGCAAATAAAAACTATAGTGTCCTTTTTTTACCTTCTAATATACTGTATTGAACCGGGCCACGAGCCTAGCCACCATATAGACATGACATTTTCGAACATGGACGACCCTCGCGAACCGGAGCTTGTCGATCTCGACGACGCTCCCCTGGACATCCCGGACAATGATGCCGGAAACACCGCCGTGGCGGTGAATCCGCCTGCGCCCAAGCCCGAGGCGACCGAAACGCTTCCGGCCTTTATCAAACCCTCGTCGCGGGAGATGCGGGTCCGCGACCCCTTGCAGCTCTACCTCAAGGAGATCGCCCGCTTCCCCATGCTGGACCCGGACGAGGAATACGCCCTGGCCAAGCGGGTGCAGGACGAGAACGACCAGGACGCGGCCTTCAGGCTGGTGTCCTCCCACCTGCGCCTGGTGGTCAAGATCGCCATGGACTTCCAGCGCCGCTGGATGCAGAACGCCCTGGACCTGATCCAGGAGGGCAACGTCGGCCTGCTCAAGGCCGTGACCAAGTTCGACCCGGAAAAGGGGATCAAGTTCTCCTATTACGCGGCCTTCTGGATCAAGGCGTACATCCTCAAGTACATCATGGACAACTGGCGCATGGTCAAGGTGGGCACCACCCAGACCCAGCGCAAGCTCTTCTACAACCTGAACAAGGAACGCCAGCGTCTCCAGTCCATGGGGTTCGACCCGACCACCGAGGTCCTGAGCGAACGTCTCGGCGTGACCACCCAGGAAATCGAGGAGATGGACCAGCGGCTGTCCAAGAACGACATGTCGCTGAACACGCCGCTGGGCGACGACTCCGACGCCACCCGCATGGACTTCCTGCCCTCCCTGGCCCCGGGCGTGGAGGAGTCCATCGCGTCCGGCCAGATCGTGGACCTGCTGCTGGAGAACATCAAGGCCATCCGGCCCACGCTCAACGACAAGGAGCTGGCGATCCTGGATGAGCGGCTGCTTTCCGAGGACCCGGTCACCCTGCGGGAGATAGGGGAGCGGTTCGACGTGACGCGGGAGCGCGTCCGCCAGATCGAGGCCCGGCTGCTGGCGAAGATCCGGGACCACATGACCGATAAAATCAAGGACTTTTCCAAGGACTGGGTGCTGGAGCACGAATGATGATGACAACCTTCCGTCGATTGCGTTTATCCCCTGCCCTGGCCATTCTTCTGGTGGCCTGCCTGTGCCTGTTGGCCGCCTGCGGCACCCGGCGGACCGCGCCCTCTCCGGCGTTCAAGGCCCGGCCGATCTCGTCCGAGGCCCAGGCCAGCTACGACTACCTCGTGTACCAGGACCAGTTGCAGCGGTTGCAGCGGCACGCGTCCCTGGGCCAGCGCAGCACCCTGACCCCGGAAGAGGTGCGGACCATCACCGAGCGGGCCGAACAGGCCCTTGACCGGCTGCTCGCCGCGGACCCGTCGCCCCAGTTCTACCTGGAAAAGGCCGGGCTGCACTGGAACGATCCGGGCGGACCGGCCCAGGCCCGCAGCACCCTCAAGGAGGGGCTGAAGAAGTATCCCGACGACCGGATGCTGACCATCTACCTCGCCAACTCCTACCTGATGGACAACCGCGCGGACGCGGCCATCGCGGTCATGGACGACTATCTTTCCCGGCACGGGGACGACGTGGAGGCCACCGAGCGCCTCGGCCAGCTGCTCATGGACGCGGGCCGGGACACCCAGGCCCTGGACGTGCTCAAGCGGATTCCCGTGGACAAGCGGAGTCCGGACGCCCTGTACGCCATGGGCAGGGTCCAGGGCAACCTGGGCATGCGCAAGGCCGCCATAGCCAACCTGTCCAAGGCCGTGAAGATGGACCCCTCGTTCACCGAGGCCATGGTCGAGCTGGCCTACCAGTACGAGCTTGCCAAGGACTACGTGGCCGCCGAGGACGTCTACACCCGCATCCTGGAGGACGACTCCTTTCCCGAGGCGCGGCTCAGGCTGATCAATCTCAACCTCAAGCTGAACAACCCGGACCGGGCCATGCAAGTGGCCCTGGAGGGGCCGCACACCAAGGCGTTCATCCTGGACGCGGCCCTGATGTTCATCAATGACGGGTTCTACGCCCAGGGGTCCACGGTCCTGGACATGCTCACCGCGGGCGGACAGGTCCCGGCGGAGTTCTATTTCTACAAGGCGGTCATCGCCAACGAGGGCGAAAAGGACCCGGCCAAGGCCATGGACTACCTGGCCAAGGTCAGCAAGACCGACCGGCTCTACCCGCACGCCCTGCGCTTCAAGGCCCAGCTCCTGCACGCCCAGGGGCACACGGACCAGGCCCTGGCCATCGCGGCCGAGGGCAGGAAGCTCTTCCCCGACGGGGCCATTTTCTACATCCTCCAGTCCGCGCTGCTCAAGAGCGAAAAGGACCTGGCCGGGGCGGAAAAGGCGATCCGCGACGGGCTGGACCGGCTCAAGGGCAACCCGGAACTGAGCTTCGAGCTGGCCATGCTCCTGGACGGGACCGGCCGCCGCGAAGAGGGGCTGTCCGTGATGGAGGGCGTGCTGCGCACCCATCCCGACGACGCCAACGCCCTGAACTTCGTGGGCTACACCCTGGCCGAGGAGGACCGCGAGCTGGAACGCGCCCTGGTCCTGGTCCAGAAGGCCGCGCTGCTCGAACCGGAGTCCGGGTTCATCCTCGATTCCGTGGCCTGGGTCCACTACAAGATGAAGGCCTATGACCAGGCGTGGGAAAACATCAAATACGCCGTGGACATCGTGGACGACGATCCCACCATATGGGAGCATTACGGCGACATCGCCCGCGCCCTGGGCAAGAAGAAGGAAGCGCGCAAGGGGTACAACTATTCCCTGAAATACGGGACCAAGTCCCCGGAAGAAGTCAGGAAGAAGCTCAAGGAATTATGATCCGTCCCTCTCGGTTGACGCTCCTCTCGGCGGTCCTGGCCGTCCTGCTGCTGGCTCCGGGCTGCACGCCCAGGCGCACGGCCGACTCCGGCCCGGCCACGCCCGAGGCGGCCTGGAAGGTCTTCCGGCGAAACTACTGCGCCCCCCGCAGGGAACCCGGCCTGCTGGTCAAGGCGTCCCTGTACTACACGCGGGTCAAGCCCACCAAGCGGACCAACCGCACCCTGGTCACCCTGTGGGGCGACTTCAACGGCCCCATGCGGCTGGACGTCGCGGCGGGCATGGGCAAGCTCCTGGCCCACATCCGCGAGGACGGGGGCGGCCTTCTGGTCTTCTATCCCACCGAGAAAAAGGCGTACGCCCACACGGACGCGGTCCTCGGGGCCACCCGGCTGGGCATGCCGTTTCCCTTTTCCCTGAACGAGCTGGCCCGGGTCACGGCGGGCGACTTTTCCGGCCTGATCCCGGCCCTGCCCAAGGAGGGCGCGCGCACGGAGGGCGGCTTCCGCTACCTCCTGGATGACGGGCTGGTGACGGTTCTGGAGCTGGACCGTGACGGCCGCCCGATTCTCCTTGAAGGTCGGACCACCAAGGCGTATGAAACCGCCCAAGAGTGGCGGCTGGAGATCAATGCCTACGAGGAGCCTGCCGGGAAGGCGGTCCCCATGCCGGGGCGGCTGACCCTGGCCCTGGACAACGGGGAAATGGGCGTCTTGCGCATCCGCTCCCGAGCGCTTAAAATGGCCCCCTGGCCCGCCAAGGCGCTGAACCTGGCCCTGCCGGAAGGCGTGGAATTCCACCGCCTTGACAGCGGGACGAAATCCGCCGGGGAGACCAAAATCCCCGTGGTGTACGAGGACAAGTCATGACGAGTGCAAAAACGGACGAATCGGTTCTGGACGTCTTCCTGCTCGGGGTCAAGACCTGGCTGGCCGAGGTCGGGTGGCTCACCCGGTCGCTGCTCGGCCGGTTCGAGATCGGACGGCTTGAAAAAGAGTTGGAACGGGAATATGCCACGCTGGGACGCATCGCCGAAGCGCCCAGGGGCAGGATGGAGGAGAAGGATCTCTGCCTGAAGCAGATCGACTTTCTCAAGGACGAGATCGCCACGCTCAAGGGCGAGCTGGCCCGGGACCGCGAGGACCGCATGTCCAAGCTGCGCGACGGCCAGGACGCATAAAAAAGGGAGACAGACGTGAAAACCATCGTCATCGGTTCGGACCACGGCGGATACTATCTCAAGCAGGCCTGCATCAAGGCGCTCCGGGAGTGGGGCTACCAGGTCCAGGACGAAGGCCCGGACTGCCTGGACTCCTGCGACTACCCGCTGTACGCGGCCAAGGTGACCAACGCGGTCAAGGCGGACGACGCCAAGCTCGGCGTGCTCATCTGCGGCACGGGCCTCGGCATGTCCATGACCGCCAACCGCATGGGCGTGCGCGCGGCCCTGTGCTCCAACGAATTTCACGCCCGCATGGCGCGCGAGCACAACGACGCCCGCATCCTGTGCATGGGCGAGCGGGTCACCGGCCAGGGGGTGGCCCTGTCCATCCTCAAGCTGTTCCTGGAAACCGGATTCGGGGGCGATCGGCACCAGCGGCGCATCGACCTCATCGACACAGTATCCAAATAACCACAAGCACAAAGGGTTCCATCATGAGCACTCAGACGGACAAGACCATCGCCGTGGTCAAGGGACTGATCATGGACGGCGTTGCCAAAGCCAACTCCGGCCATCCGGGCGGCGCCATGTCTTCCGCCGACTACGCCACCATCCTGTTTTCCGAATTCCTGAATTTCAATCCGGACGACGCTTCCTGGTTCAACCGCGACCGGTTCATCCTGTCCGCGGGCCACGAGTCCATGCTGCTGTACAGCCTGCTCCACCTGAGCGGGTTCATCACCATGGACGACATCCAGCAGTTCCGCCAGCTCGGCTCGCTCACGCCGGGCCATCCCGAGGTGCACCTGACCCCCGGCGTGGAGGCCACCACCGGTCCCCTGGGCCAGGGCTTCGCCATGTCCGTCGGGTTCGCCTCGGCCGAGGCGTTCCTGCGCGAGAAGCTGGGCAGCGACGTCATGGACCACTACACCTACGTGCTCTCCAGCGACGGCGACATCCAGGAACCCATCGCCCTGGGCGCGGCCTCCTTGGCCGGACTGTGGGGACTGGGCAAGCTCATCGCCTACTACGATTCCAACAAGATCCAGCTGGCCGGGCCGTGCGCCAAGGTGGACTGCACCGACCACCGCAAGATTTTCGAGGGCATGTGCTGGCAGGTCATCGAGGTGGACGGCCACAACCACGACGAGATCCGCGCCGCCATCAAGGCGGGCCGGACCGAGACCGCCAAGCCGACCCTGATCATCGGCCACACCACCATGGCCAAGGGCTGCGCCACCATGGAGGGCAGCCACGAGACCCACGGCGCGCCCCTCAAGGCGGACGAGATCGCGGCCACCAAGAAGAATCTCGGCCTGGACCCGGACCAGTCCTTCCAGGTCCCGGCGGACGTGGTGGACGGCTTCCGCGCCCGTTTCGACGGCATGCGCAAGGGGGCTGCGGACTGGCAGGCCACGGTGGACGCCAAGCTTTCCGACGGCGACTTCGCAACCATGTGGGGCCACGTCACCCGGCCGCGCCCGGAGCTGTCCATCGACTGGCCCGCGTTCACGCCCGGCGAGACCATGGCCACCCGCAAGGCGTGGGGCACCTGCCTCAACGCGGTCATGGACTCCCTGCCGACCCTGGTGGGCGGAAGCGCCGACCTGGACCCGTCCAACCAGACCTCGCAGTTCCGCAAGACCTACGGCGACTTCGCCGTGGACGGCTACGGCGCGCGCAACCTCGCCTTCGGCGTGCGCGAGTTCCCCATGGCCGCGATCATGAACGGCATGCAGCTGCACGGCGGCCTGCTGCCCTTCGGCGCGACCTTCCTGACCTTCTCGGACTACTGCCGCAACGCCATCCGCATGTCCTCGCTCCAGGAACTGCCCGTGCTCTACGTGTTCACCCACGATTCGTTCTGGGTGGGCGAGGACGGCCCGACCCACCAGCCCATCGAGCACGTCAGCTCGCTGAGGCTCATCCCGGACGTCATCGACCTGCGCCCGGCGGACGCCAACGAGACCGCCGTCTGCCTGGACCTGGCCCTGAAGCAGGACAGGCACCCCTCGACCATCTTCCTGACCCGGCAGGGACTGCCCATCCTCGACCCCGCCGAGTACCCGGCCGTGACGGACGGCCCGCGCAAGGGCGGCTACGTGCTCAAGGACTGCGACGGCACCCCGGACCTGATCCTGATCGGTTCCGGCTCCGAGGTCGCCCTGGCCCTGGAGACCGCCAAGCTGTTCAAGCGCAAGGTGCGCGTGGTTTCCATGCCGTCCACCAAGTTGTTTGACGACCAGCCCGATTCGTATAAGAATGAAGTCCTGCCGCCGGAAGTCACCGCGCGCGCGGCCGCCGAGGCCGGACGCACCGATCTCTGGTACAAGTACGTGGGCATCGGCGGCGTGGTGCTCGGCCTGGATCATTTCGGTGCCAGCGCGCCCGGCAAGATCCTGTCCGACAAGTACGGCTTCACGCCCGAAAACTTTGCCCGTTTGATTCGGGAAAAATTCTAGGAGACCATCATGGAAGCCCCACAGAAAAACCTCGCTCTGGACCTCGTCCGCGTGACCGAAGCCGCGGCGCTCGCCTGCGCCCGCTGGCTCGGCAAGGGCGACAAGATATCCGCAGACCAGGCCGCCGTCGACGCCATGCGGCTGTGCTTCAACACCCTCGAGATCGAGGGCCGCGTCATGATCGGCGAGGGGGAGAAGGACGACGCCCCCATGCTCTACAACGGCGAGAAACTCGGCCTGGGCGAAGGCCCGAAGGTCGACATCGCCGTGGACCCGCTGGAGGGCACCAACCTGCTCGCCAACGGCCGTCCCAACGCCATCTCCGTGGTGGGCGTGGCCCCGGCCGGGGCCATGTTCGATCCGGGCCCGAGCTACTACATGCAGAAGCTGGTCGTGCCCGCCCACGCCAAGGACGTGGTGGACATCGAGGCCCCCACGGGCCACAACCTCAAGCTCATCGCCCGCGCCCTGGACAAGGACGTGGACGACCTGGTGGTCTTCGTGCTCGACAAGCCGCGCCACAAGAAGCTCATCTCCGACATCCGCGAGGCGGGCGCGCGCATCCAGCTGCACACGGACGGCGACATCACCGGTTCGCTCATGGCCATCGACCCCCGCTGCGAGGTGGACGTGATGATGGGCACGGGCGGCACCCCCGAGGGCGTGCTTTCGGCCATCGCCATCCGCATCATGGGCGGCGAGATGTTCGCCAAGCTCGATCCGCAGAAGCAGGACGAGAAGAACGCCCTGACCGAATACGGCATGGACGTCCGCCGCGTGCTGACCGTGGGCGACCTGGTCAAGTCCCAGGACCTGTTCTTCGCGGCCACGGGCATCTCGGGCGGCACCTTCCTCAAGGGCGTGTCCTACCACGGCCACGGCGCCGAGACCTCTTCCCTGGTCATGCGCGGCAAGACCGGCACCATCCGGTACGTGGAGGCCATCCACAACTGGGACGCCCTGATGAAGTTCTCGGCGGTCGAATACGACTAGGCCGGGCAATAACGACGACAAAAAGGCCGGGGCGGTTTCGCTCCGGCCTTTTTTTGCCTGGCGCGTCAGTTCTCCATGTTGAATTGGACCTTTCCTCCCAACCCGGATTCGGGGTATAGGGCGGAAAAAGGAGCAAGCCATGTCCGTGCCCCGCATAGCCACCCTGTCCCTGGCCGTTTTTTTCGCCCTTACCGCCCTGGCGGTCACCGCCCGCGCCGCTGACGGTCCTCCGGCAAAACCGGCCCGGCCCGCGTTCGTGTTCCAGGACATCACCTTCGACTACGAGTTGCAGCGCAACGTGGGCTACGCGTTCACCGGCGGCGCGGACATCAACGAATGCATCTACACCGCCCATACCATCACGCCGGGGGACTCCGACTCCTGGTTCAAGGCGTGGAACGGGCTGGCCGAGCGCGTCCACGGTGACGCCACCAAGGCGCTGGCCGGGGGACACGAGGTCTCGGCCCGCGACGCATTGCTGCGCGCCAGCAACTACTACCGCACCGCCGCCTTCTTCCTGCACGGCGACCCGGCCGATCCCCGCATCCGGGACACCGCGCGCCTGAGCCGCGAGACCTTCCAAAAGGCGGCCGCGCTCATGGACCGGCCTGTGGAAGCGGTGCGCATCCCGTACGAGAAGACAACCCTGCCCGGCTATTTCCTGCAACCCGACCGGTCCGGCAAGCCCCGGAAGACCCTGCTGCTCCAGACCGGGTTCGACGGCACGGGCGAGGAGCTGTACTTCACCGCTGTGTTCGCCCTGGACCGGGGGTACAACGTGCTCATCTACGAGGGGCCGGGCCAGGGGGCCGCGCTCCTGGAGCAGGGGCTTTATTTCCGCAAGGACTGGGAAAAGGTGGTCACCCCGGTGGAGGACTACGCGCTGTCGCGCCCGGAGGTGGACCCGGACAGGGTGGCCCTCATGGGCTTGAGCATGGGCGGGTTCCTGACCCCCCGCGCCGCCGCCTTCGAGCACCGGCTGGCCGCCTGCATCGCCAACCCCGGCCAGTTCGACCTCTACGGGGCGCAACGGCCCTCGCCTGAGGAGTGGAAGGGCATGCTCTCCGACCCGGCCGGGACCGACAAGGAGCTGCGCGCCCAGATGGCCAAGAGCGTGGGTTTCCGCTGGTGGATCGAGAACGGGTTGTTCACCACGGGCAAGGCCACGCCGCTGGAGTTCATGCAATTCTGGGGGGAGTTCACCCTGGAGGGCGTGGTCCAAAACATCAAGTGCCCGACCCTGGTCATCGGATCAAACGGCGACCACTTCCTGACCCTGGCCGACTCCCGCGCCCTGTATGACAAGCTGGCCTGCCCCAGGACCTTCCTCGCGTTCCAGGGGGAGCACCAGGCCAACCAGCACTGCCAGGTGGGCGGCATGGCCGTCGGCATGGCCCTGATCCTCGACTGGCTGGACGAGACCCTGAAATAGGGAAAGTCCGGGCGGGGGTTCCGTCTACGCCAGCGCCTTTTGCACTACGTGTATTTTCCTGAGGATGTCGTCGTCCAGGAGCTTCTGCTCCTTTTCCATGGCTTTGAGAATGGCCTCGGGGGAGTGCATGGTCTGCATCTTGTACTTGTTGCCGAGCGCGTTGCCCTGCGCCTGGGCCGAGACGCGGGAGGCCGCGCCGGACCGCTTCTTGTGGAGCACGGCCAGGTGGCCCTGGTAGACCGCGAAGAGGCCGGACTCGCAAAGGCGCAGATCGTGCTCCATGTCGTCGTACTGGGTGGGCGAGAGGTGCAGGGCGAAGTCTCCGGACTCCAGGAGCGTTGTGGTCCGGAACAGGTGGCAGCACCCGGTCACGGAAGCGCAGGGGCGCAAACAGTCGAACAGGCCGGTGTCCAGGGACTGGATGTGCAGGTCCGAGAGCCTGAACGGGTTGGGCGCGACGTTGCCCAGGTCCATGGGCGGCGCGTCCGGGTCGGCGAGCAGGTGCGAGTCCGCGCTCTGGATCAGGGCGGGGTTGGCGTGGTCCACGACCTTGCACCCCCAGACCCCGGCTCCGGGGTACTGGCGAACCGCCGTGCCCAACCGGAGCAGCCAGTCGTTCGGCAGCTCCACGTCGTCGTCCAGGTAGCAGATGAAGTCGTGTCTCTGCACCTCGTCCAGGTGCATGAGCCAGTTGCGGGCGGCGGGCGCGCCGATGTTCACGGGCAGGGACAGGGTGGTGAACCGGGACGGGCCGAGCTTGTTGCGGAACCGGGTGGCCCAGGATTCGAGCATCTCCCCGGTCTGGTCCGTGGACCCGTTGTCCATGACGAAGAGCGAGGCCCCGGACAGCTCGGAGTTGAACAGGGAGCGCAGGGTGGCGTCCAGCTCCACGTCCTTGTTCCAGGAGTAGGCCAGGATCGCGGTGGACCCGGTCAGGGGGTGGCGTTGCGCGTCCCATCCTGAGAGCAGGTCGTGGACGCGCAGGAGCAGGCTGGTGTTCCACGGGGTCCGGGCAAGGGCCTCAAGCAGGAGCAGGTTGGCCGCGCCCTTGTCGCCCGCGTCGAGCATGCACAGCCCGGCGCGCAGGGAGGCGTAGGCCGGGCCGAAGGTCCCGCCCGCGTTCTGGGCCAGGCGGGCCGCGTCGTGGCAGGCCCCGCGCCGCAGGTCCACGGCGGCCGAGACGTTGGTCATCACCGGTTCCAGGCCGGGCGGCGGGGTGAAATTCATCATGGCCGCGACCCACTCGGGGTCGTTGTCCACCAGCCCGGTGGACATGGCCTGCTCGCGCCAGAACAGGTTGTCCGGATCGGCGGCGGCAGCCCGCTCGATGTGCTCCCGGATGCGGGCGAAGTCGCGCTCGGGAAGCATCTCGAAATAGTCCGGGGTCTCGGGCCTGCGCCAGTGGTCGCGCAGCGCGGCCAGTCCGGCCACGGTCTGGTCCGGCAGCAGGGAGCGCACGGCGTCCAGGGACAGGAGTTCCCCGGCCATGCCTCCGTCCAGCGGGTTCTCGGCAAAGGCTGTCTGGATGGCGTCCACGGCCAGGGGGTACAGTCCGGCGTCGCCCGAACGTAAGGCCCGGCCCGCCAGTTCCAGCAGGTGCAGCTTGCCGGTGAACCCCAGGCGCAGCCGGGTCCTGATATCCTCGGGCAGGGAGAGCCAGAACGCGGTCAGCGGCTTGGGATTGGACGGGTTCATGCAATTTCTCCAGGAGTGGAAAGCAGGCCTGCCGCGCCCTCGACGTCCAGGGGGTCGTGGACCCGCTCGCCCATGTAGACGCGCATGAGCTGGCGTCCCTTGGCCTCGGGCGTGAGCAGGGTGCGGACCACGGCCCGTCCGGCCAGCCCCATGCGGTAGCGGCCCTCGGGGTCGTCGGCCAGGAGCCGCATCTTGGCGGCCAGGCACTCCACGTCCTCGCTCGGGCAGAGGTGCCCGTTCAGGCCGTCGCGGACCAGCTCGGGCACGCCGCCCACCTCGGTGCACAGTCCGGGCAGGCCGAGGTCGAACCCCTCCAGGAGGGTGTTGGGCAGGCTCTCCTTGCGCGAGGTCATGCACAGCACGTCGCAGAAGCGCAGGGTGTCCAGCACCTCGTCGTGGGGAATCTCGCCCATGAGCGTGAGATGCTGGCGCAGGGCCGGGGTGATGCAGTGGTCGAACAGGGAGATGTCGTCCTTGCGCAGGCCGATGACCAGGAATTCCGTGTCGCGGCAGCCCGCTTCGCAGAACGCGGAGGCCGCCCGCAGAAAGACGTCCAGCCCCTTCACCTCGGCCCCGTTGCCCATGTAGGCGAAGCGCGTGCCCCGCTTTTTGCGCGGGGCCGGGTCGCCGAAGTCCGGGCCGTCGTAGGCGTTGTAGACCACGTTGAGCCGCTTTTTCGCCACCCGGTACCGGGCCAGCACGTCCGCGCATTTGGCGGAGTTGCAGATCACGCCGTTGGCCGCGGCGGTCCAGAGGAAAAAGATGTCGTTGGGCCGGGAGATGACGCCCCGGTTGATGAAAAGTCTGTTCTTCGCGCCCAGGAGCCGGGCGATGACGCCCATTTTGTAGGCCCGGTTGTGAAAGGTGTGGACTACGTCGATCTCGTGCTCGCGCACCAGCTGCTTCAGGAACGCGCCCGCGTGCAGGTAGTCCTTGAACCGGTCGAAGGTGGTCACGGTTGCGCCCAGCCCCGCCGCCTCTCGGGCCAGGGAGGAGTCCGGATGGAGCACGGCGTGGACCTCCGCGCCCAGGTCCCGCATCGCCTTGATGTTGTTGAGCAACTGGCGGCTGCCCCCGGACAGGCGCAGGGAGTCCGTGGCGTAGAGCACCCGCTTGATCTCGGGCTTCTTGGTGTGGAGCTTGAAGAAGACGCGTGCCGTTGGGTCCGAGCCGTACATGCGCAGCCGGGCCTGGACCCAGCTCCCGGTCTTGGGCCGTCCCACGCCGATGCGGTTGAGCCGGAACGGGTCCGTGCCGCGCGCGTTGACCCACCGCTCCAGGGTGAACGCGCCCACGTAGCCCGCCGCCTCGAGTTCGGTGCGGGCATCGTCGCAGAATTGCCCCCAGGGCCAGCAGAAGAGTTGCTCGGGAAATTGGTTGAGTTCGCGCATGCGCCTGAGGCTGCGGGCGAAGTCGCTGCGGCAGAACTCCAGCCGCTCCTGCGGGGTGCGCATGACGAACCGGGGTGCGCCCGAGCCGTTGAATACGGGCTTGAACCCGTCGTACACGTACCCGCTGGCGTCGTCGAAGGTGGGCCAGTCCGGGTTGAAGCCGGGGTAGATGGACCAGGCGGGCCAGCGTGCGTGCGCCTCGCCCATGCGGGCCAGGGGCCTGAGCGTGCGGAACGTTCCCTGGTGGCGGCAGCCGTGGGAAAAGACCTCCATGCCCCGGTCGAGCATGGCCCTGATCTCGCCCTCGTTGACGAACTGGGAGAAGTCCTCGCCCTGGAGCGCGTCCTTGAACGCCTCGGGCATGGTCTTCATGGCCGGGGCCGAGTCCCTGGTGCGCGGTTCGCCGGGCGCGATGAAGTCCGTGAGCGCGAAAAAGGTGCCGGTCATGGACCGCTTTTCCAGCTCCGGGACCACGGTCAGCCAGTTGGACAGGTGGCCGTCGTCAAAGGTCAGGACCACGGACTTGCGCGGGACGGTTTTTTCGCCGCGCACCACTCCCAGCAGGTCGCGCCCGGAAATGGTTCGCCACCCGGCGTCCAGGATGGCGTCCAGGTGCTCGGCGAACCGCTCGGGCGTGTGGCCGTCGATTTTACTGACGTTGTGGTAGCAGAAAACGGGTATGGATGATCGGATCATTTTTTTCTCGTGCGCACGTGGCTTTCAGGGAGTACCAGATGCAGCCCGTCAGGGCAAGAAAACAGGGGCTTTGCCGCGTTGTCAAAAGGCTTGGCCGACCCGGGCGTCGGATGAAGAACTTGTGCGCCGCCCGTCCCGGCCGCATGCTGTAACCGTTTGAATACACGAGTTGTTTTAAACGCATCATAAAACACGCCGTCAGACCCTTCCGGGGAAGAAATGCGAGTAACTTCGCCTGGGCGGTTGATTGTCTGGACTTTTTCCAGTAAATGTCATTGCACCATTTTCGATCATCGGGAGACACGAGATGAAGAGCATATCTTTGGTGGACGAGTGCATTGCCAAATTCCTCAAGGGCGGCATGGAGCGGTTTTCGCCTCGCACGTACGGTCCGGGCGCGGTCAAGGAGATGGAGTCCTCGGGCCTGTTCCTGCTCAAGCCGGTGATCACCCTGTCCGAGGACGGCATCGAGCGCGCCTTCCATCTCGGCCTGATCTCCGCCCAGAAAAAGGGTTCCATGCGAGCGGCCCTGGAGCAGAGCGGCGTGGAGCTGAAGCGCAACGTCTCCTGCGGCGGAGCGGCCTCCCAGGTCGCCTAGACGAATTTTTCCCGGCAACCGAAAGCGGCGTCATCGTGCGATGACGCCGCTTTTTTCATTGTGAGGCTGTGGCCCGAATGTTCATCGGAGAAGGGGCGGCCTGCGCTTTTGATCCTGTTTTGCCGAACCACTTGTAAACAATCCAACTTACCGTTAATAGAATGGATCATGTCGCCCAGAACTGTCCTTTTCATCGCGGAGCCGCAAGCCGTGACCGGAATCTTCCCCACCTTGCAGAAGGCGGGGCTGCAGGCCGGGCTGGCCGACAATCTCACCGGGGCGCTGGGCTTCATCAGGAAGTCCAATCCGTGCCTGGTCTTCTGCCGTCCCAGGCTCCAGGGGTTCGACGCCTCGGCCCTGCTCAAGCAGGCCCAGGACATGGACGGCTTCCCGCCCGTGGTCGTGTTCGCCGCCTCGGGCAACGCGGAGGAGGCCACCCGGTTCCTGTCCCTGGGCGCGCGCGACTTCTGGGTGGAGCCGCTGGCCTGGGAAAAGATCAAGCTCATCCTGCCCGACGACCCCGAGCCTGAACCGGAACCCGAACCCGCCCCGGAGGCCGTCCAGGCCGCAGCGCCCCAACCCTCGGGCAGGTTCCAGATCATCGGCCGCCACGAGGCGGTCTTGCGCGTGCTCGCCCTGGCCCGCCAGGTGGCCCGGTCCAAGGCCACGGTGCTCATCTCCGGCGAATCCGGCACCGGCAAGGAGATGTTCGCCCGCTACCTGCACCACAATTCGGACCGCACGGACAAGCCCTTCGTGGCCATCAACTGCGCGGCCCTGCCCGAACACCTGCTGGAGAGCGAGCTGTTCGGCCACGAAAAGGGCGCGTTCACCGGGGCCATCAACCGCAAGCTCGGCAAGTTCGAGCTGGCCTCGGGCGGCACCATCCTGCTGGACGAGATCACGGAGATGGACCCGGGCCTCCAGGCCAAGCTTTTGCGCGTGCTCCAGGAGTCCGAGTTCGACCGCGTGGGCGGCGTGGACACGGTCAAGGTGGACGTTCGCGTGCTGGCCACCACCAACCGCGACATCGAGGGGACCGTGGCCGAGGGCAAGTTCCGCCAGGATCTCTTCTACCGGCTCAACGTCATTCCGCTCAAGCTGCCGCCCCTGTCCGCGCGCGGCGACGACGTGATCCTGCTGGCCGAATTTTTCGTGAACAAGTTCACCGCCGCCTACGGCCTGGCCCGGCTCGCCTTCACCGAGGAGGCCAAGCAGTGGCTCATGGACTACGACTGGCCGGGCAACGTGCGCGAACTCCAGAACCTCATGGAGCGGGCCGTGCTCCTGGCCGGGGCCGGACCCATCACCCCGCGCCACTTCCTCATGGGCGACGAGCAGTGGACCCCGGACGACCTGGCCGCCGTGGACGCGGACCAGCAGGCCGTCAGCGAGGGCGAGCCGCCCGCTGGGCCGGACGAGGCCCTCTCGGTCATGCCCATCCACGAGATGGAAAAGCGGCTCATCCTCAAGAGCCTGGCCGAGACCACGGGCAACCGCACCCGGGCCGCCGAACTGCTCGGCATCTCCGTGCGCACCCTGCGCAACAAGCTCAACGAGTATAAAAAATCAGGCCTCGACGTATAGGCGCCGGGAGATCGGGGCCGCCCGCCTTTCGGCCCGGCCCGCCGCCGGAGCAGGGGGCGGCGTCCATTCACCGCTTTTATTTGATTTGCAACTCTGCTAGACTGCCCGGACATTGACGCGAGGTGATAATATGAAGAAAATTTGGCTGATGTCCTGGCTCGTGGTGCTCTCCCTGCTGCTGCTCGCATGCGGCGGCAACGACGAATCCAAGGCCGGGGCCGGGGTCAAGTCCGGGGGCGGCTCGACCATCGCCTCCCTGGGCGACGCCGACCTGGACGCCTATCTCAAGACCAACGCGGGCAAGCCCACCCTGATGATCTTCTGGGCCACCTGGTGCCCGTCCTGCAAGCAGGCCCTGCCCGAGATGGAGGCCCTGGCCATGTCCCACGGGGACAAGGCCAATATCGTCGCGGTCTCCCTGGACGAGAACCCGGCCGCCCTGGAGACCTACCTGGAAAAGAACCCGTTGCAGATGCCGGTCTTCCTGGGCGACCAGAAGCTGGCGGCCCGGTTCCGCATCGAGGCGATCCCGACCCTGGTCATCTTCGGCAAGACAGGCAAGCAGGTCTTTGCAAAGCCCGGCGCGTTTCCCCTGGCCATGCTCCAGAAAGTGGTCGACGACCTGACCGCAGGGTAGCCATGATCCGCAAAGCACGCATCGCAGACGTCAAGACCATCCATTCCCTGCTCATGCACAACGAGGAGCATGACGGGCTGGTACTGCCCCGGTCGTTCAGCCAGTTGTATTCGCATTTGCGCGACTTTTTCGTGGCCGTGGACGACGACGGCCGCGTGGTGGGGTGCTGCGGCCTGAACATCATCTGGGACAACCTGGCCGAGATCCGGTCCCTGGTGGTGGTGCCGGATCACCGGGGCAAAAAGCTCGGGCGCAAGCTCGTGGAGGCCGCCCTGAGCGAGGCCGTGACCCTGGGCATCTTCTCGGTCTACACCCTGACCGAGCAGGCCGGGTTCTTCGCCCACCTCGGGTTCGAGGAGACGGCCATGGACGGGCTTAACCAGAAGGTCTTCGCCGACTGCCTCAACTGCCCCCGCTTCCCGGACCACTGCAACGAAGTGGCCATGGTAATGGAACTGTAACCGAATTCGAGAGATATGGGACATAAACTGACACCGTTCATCACCGCGGAACAGATCGCGGACCGCGTGGCCGAGATGGGCCGGGAGATCACTGCCGGGTATACGGGCAAGGAACCCCTGGTCTGCATATGCGTGCTCAAGGGCGCGTTTCTTTTTTATTCCGACGTGATCCGGAAGATCGACCGGGGAATCGAGGTCGATTTCGTGCGGCTGGCCAGCTACGGCACGGGCACCGCGCGCGGCGAGGATATCGTGTTTTCCAAGGACCTGGAGATCTCCATCGAGGGCAAGGACGTCCTGGTGGTGGAGGATATCGTGGACACGGGCCACTCCATGGACTTCCTGCTGCACGTGCTGCGCCGGAGAAATCCGAAGAGTTTGAAAATATGCGCGCTTATTGATAAGCAGGAGCGACGGGAGAAAGACGTGACCGTCGATTTCGCGGGTTTCAAGTTGGACGACGGCTTCATTGTGGGCTATGGCCTGGACTATGCCGAGCGCTACAGGGAACTGGATGGAATTTACGAATTGTCCACTGAATAAGGATAATTGGAGATAAATTTATGATCGTCACCTGCCCCAATTGCCAGACCCGGTACAACCTGCCCGACGGCAAGGTTCCGCCCGGAGGCGTCAAGGTCAAGTGTTCCAAATGCGCCCACGTGTTCAAGGCCGAGGCTCCCCCGGCCACGCCCGAGGAAGAGGTCGAAAACCTCCTGGAGGAGGAGACCCCGTCCACGGACACCAGCGCGGGCGACGATTTTGACGAGACCTTTGACGAGGTCGCTTCCGGCGGTGAAGACGAGGCCGGGACGGAGTCCGCTCCGGACGAGGACGACATGCCCGACATGGACGACCTGTTCGCCGATTCGGACGACGAACCCTCCGGCGGGGACGAACCCGCCGACGGCGAGGCCACGGCGGACGACGTGGACGCCCTGTTCGGCGACAACGGGGACGACCTGTTCGACGAGACCGAGGACGACCAGGACGACACGGACGACGACGGCGGCGCGGACGACCTGTTCGCGGGCGGCGACGATGACGGCGACCTGTTCGCCTCGGACGACGACGAGGAAGAAGACGAAGACGAGGAAGAGGAAGAGGACGAAGACGACGACCTGGGCAGCCTGGACTTCGACGAGGAGCCGACCAGGAGCCGCAAGCCCCTGGGCTGCCTCATCATCCTGCTGATCCTCGTGCTGCTCATCGGCGGGGCCGTCTGGCTCAAGGCGTGGCGCTGGTTCGGGTTCGACCCGTGCACCTACGTCCAGAACGTGCCCTACGTGGGCAAGCTCTGCCTGGAGGAAACCGGCGGGGAGACCGAGGCCGCTCCGGGCGAATCCCCGGCCGACCGCGTGCGCAACATCGTGCTCAAGAACGTCAAGCAGTATTACGTGGCCAACGAGAAGACCGGCAACCTGTTCGTGGTCGAGGGCAAGGCGGTCAACCAGTTCTCCGGCCCCAAGGAGCGGATCAAGGTCGAGGTGGTGCTCTACGACGGCACGGGCAACGTGCTCGCCTCCCAGGCCTTCCTGTGCGGCAACGTGCTCTCCCAGTTCCAGCTCCAGGTCCAGACCCGGCCCGAGATCGAGGACGGCCTGAAGAGCGACGTGGGCATCCTGTCCAACAACACCTTCATCCGTCCCGGCGCATCCACGCCGTTCATGGCCGTGTTCTTCGAACCCCCGGCAGGGGTCAAGGAGTTCCTGGTCAAGGTCGTGGACGTGGGCGATCCGGAGTAGGCCGAACCAATGCTATCGAACGGGACCGGGGCGCACGGCGGGTGCGCGCCGGTTCCGCTGTTTTCCGACCCGCGCGGGGGGCAAACCGGGCGGGGGAACCAAAATCGGCCGAGGCATGTTTTTTCAGTTTTCGCGAACCGTTGGGGCAGGGCATGGGGTCGGCGTGCAATTGTGAAAAAAAGATCGTTTTTCCGCCAAAACGGATTGACGGGAAAACCCTCTCTGTGCTACTTCTCCACAACTTGTGAAGGATTGCACGAATTGCTTTTTCGCTGAGAATCCTTTTTCGGAATGCGCGAAAACCTTCACGGGGGTAACAGTGTTCTTTTCAAAAGACGACAAGTGGGTGAACATCGTCCAGGTGGGGGGAACCGCCGGGACGATCGGGCTGCATTTCGTGTCCGCCACTGTCGTGGGGCTGTTCATCGGCTACTGGCTCGACGACTTCTTCGGGACCAAGCCCTGGCTTATCATGATCTTCTTTCTCTTGGGGATCGTGTCCGGGTTCAAGATGGTCTACGAGGATTTCCGCAGGCTCCAGAGGCGCGAGGAAGCCAGGAAAAAGGACCAAATGAGTTCTTTGAAACAAGATGACGGGAAAAGCGGTGGAAACGATTAATCAGACGGTGGAGCGGCTGCTCACGAAGAGCGGCTTCGTCCATCCCGAAGTTCGAATCATCATCCGCAATCAGGTTTACGTGTCGCTGGGGACCTCTCTAGTGATCGTGCTGGTAACCCTTTTCTCGCAGTGGTCGCTTGCCTTCGCGGCGGGAGCAGTTCTTGCTCTGATCAACTTCTGGGCCATGGCCCGCATTGTCCAGGCGTTGATATATGTTCGCAAAGGCGCACCCTTTCTCTTGTTTGCTATCTTCATGGGAAAGATGATCCTGAGCGGGTTGGCCTTGTACTGGCTGATCGGGGTCAAGCAAGTTCCTGTTTGGGGTTTGGTTACGGGCCTTGGTACGGTGGTCGTGAATATCGCGGTCACGGGCCTGGTCCAAATGGGGCAAAAGAAAGCCTAGTTGTTTTTAAGGAGGCTTGGATATGGGTTTTTCCGGCGGATTGCCGCATCCTCTCTTGTACATGGACATGCTCAAGGCCGCGACGGGCATCCACATCGGCAACCACGTGCTCTACATGTGGATGGCCATGATCATTCTCTTCGTGACCGGCCTTTTGGTCCGCAGTAAACTGCAACTGGTCCCCGGCGGCCTCCAGAACCTCTTCGAGGTCATCGTGGGCGGTCTGGAGGACTTCGTGGTCGCCAACCTCGGCCAGGAAGGACGTCAGTTCGTTCCGCTGCTGGTGACCATCTTCCTGTTCATCCTGACCATGAACTACACCGGCCTCATTCCCGGCTGTGACGCTCCCACCGCGAACATCAACACCAACGCCGCCATGGCGATCATCGTGTTCCTGTTCTACCAGGGCGTCGGCATCAAGAAATGGGGCTTCGGCTACATCAAGCACTTCATGGGCCCGGTCAGCTTCCTGGCCCCGCTCATGCTCATCCTCGAGCCCATCTCCCACATCGCGCGGCCGCTCAGCCTGACGCTTCGTCTCTTCGGCAACATCCGCGGTGAGGAAATCGTGCTCATCCTGCTGTTCATGCTGGCTCCGGTGCTCGGCACCCTGCCCATGTACTTCCTGTTCATTCTGGCGAAAACCATCCAGGCGTTCATCTTCTTCATGCTGACGATGATCTACCTGCAGGGTTCCATCGAGCACGCTCACTAGAGCACGCTCGCTCACATTGGGGAAATGGTCCTTGGACCAAAACAATATTAAATGATTCCATTTGGAGGATTCAAAATGAAAATCGCTAAGATTCTGTTCACCACCCTGGCCATGGTCCTGGTTGCTTCCATCGCTTTCGCTTCCGAAGGCGCCGATCCCGTCATGTCCGCCAAAGCCTACGCCACCGCCATCGGCATGGGCATCGCCGCCGGTCTCTGCGGCATCGGCCAGGGCATGGGCCTCAAGGGCGCCTGCGAAGGCATCGCCCGCAACCCCGAAGCTGGCGGCCAGCTGACCACCACCCTGATCCTCGGCCTCGCCTTCATCGAGTCCCTGGCTATTTACGGCCTGGTTGTCTGCTTGATCCTGCTCTTCGTCGTCTAGTTTCAGACCGACAATAGCGACCCCAAAGGGAGGCTTCGGCCTCCCTTTTTCTGCCTTTTTCTTGTTAAAAAATTCACATATTTGACCGTGTGAATGATCCCGTACGAGACGCCGAAACATGAAAAGTGAACACATCCCAAAAGCCACCATCGGCCGCCTGGCTGTCTACATCCAGGTGCTCGAAAATCTGCTCAGGGACGGGAACGACGTCATTTCCTCCGAGAAACTGGCCCGCGCCTGCTCGGTCAACTCCTCGCAAATTCGCAAGGACTTGGCCTATTTCGGCGAATTCGGCGTGCGCGGTGTGGGCTACTACGTTCAGGAACTCATCACCTCCATCAAACAGTCGCTCGGCATCGACCGCGTCTGGAAATGCGCGCTCATCGGCGTGGGCAACATGGGCACCGCCCTGCTGCGGCACCATGATTTCGGACGCCGGGGCTTCCAGATCTGCGCCGCCTTCGACTGCGACCCCGACAAGATCGGCCTCGAATTCGAGGGCATGGAAATCGTCTGTCCCACACACCTCAAGGAACAGGCGCCCGAACTCAATCTCGAGATCGGCATCATCGCCACGCCGCCCGACCGCGCCCAACGCGCCGCCAACCACCTCGTGGATGCCAATATTCGCGGCATCATCAATTTCGCGCCCTCACGCATCAACGTCCCGCCACACATCCCGGTGGAGTACGTTGACTTCTTCGATCACCTCTACGCCATAGCCTTCCAGATCACCCTGGGCAGCGATTAGCCTTAGCCTTCTGGGAATGCCTCCGGCGGGCCTACCGGCGGTCGCCTCGCCGGCGGGGCGTCTCCGACGGCCTAAGGCCGAGGGCCTTAGGAATCCCATAGGCGCATCCGCGCGTCCGTGCGGGCG
The DNA here is from genome assembly GCA_963674475.2 of Thermoguttaceae bacterium. Lineage (GTDB taxonomy): Bacteria > Planctomycetota > Planctomycetia > Pirellulales > Thermoguttaceae > CAXXFQ01. Next base: position 766,894 of record CAXXFQ010000019.1, read on the forward strand.
CGTTTAGTCGTGCGTTTTGGCGGTTAGGGTTGTGCGGCAAGGTCGTGCGGCGCGGGACGGACTGGGCGTCCGACCCGCCGGGCCGGGTAACGGTTTGAGCCGGAGGAAACGGGTGGGAGTCCGTGCCGTTTCGCCGGGCAAGGTCAGCCGTTTCCTTCGGCTCAAACCGGGAGGGGGGTTGAAAGGCGAGTGTGTTGAAGGGAATGATTGCCTCTTCGCAGCATTTGAAAAAAATTTTCCTTCGAGTCCCGCCAAAGCGAAGCAGCGAAGCGCCCTTCGCGTCATCCACGAAAGCACCCTGACGTAGTGAGGCTTGCGATAGCAGGCCGGGTCGCATAAAGAAAGCTGCCCTTGGGCAGCTTTCTTTATGCCTTGAATCGGTATCCGACGCCTCGGACCGTCTCGATCCAGTCCGCGAAGGGGCCGAGTTTCTGGCGCAGGCGCCGTACGTGGGTGTCCACCGTGCGGGAGTAGCCCTCGAAATGGGTGTCCCAGACAGTGTCCAGGAGGTTGTCGCGGGTCTGGACCTTGCCCGCGCCCGAGATGAGCACGGTGAGCAGCTTGAATTCCGTGGCCGTGAGGGTGACGTCCTCGCCGTCGATCTCGACCTGGTGCGCCTCGAAGTCGATCTTGAGGCCTTCGCGCTCCCAGAGCTTGGGGGCGTTGGGTTCGGGCGCGCCCGAGCGGCGCAGGACCGCCTTGATGCGCAGCACCAGCTCGCGGGGTGAGAACGGCTTGACCACGTAGTCGTCCGCGCCGAGTTCCAGGCCGACGATCTTGTCGATCTCCTCGCCCTTGGCGGTGAGCATGATCACCGGGATGCGCGAAAGCTCCGGGGTGCTCTTCAGGCGGCGGCAGACCTCCAGGCCGTCCATGCCGGGCATCATAAGGTCGAGCAGGATGATCTCCGGGCGGAAGGCGTCGGCCAGGCCGATGCCGGACTGGCCGTCCTCGGCGGCGGCTACGTCGAACCCGGCGGCGGCCAGGTTGTATTTCAGCAGTTCGCGGGTGTCCCTATGGTCTTCGATGACCAGAATCTTATGGGCTGACACGGTGAGTCTCCTTGGCGAAAATGAAATGTTACGGCCAGCTATATCCCACCTTGTGTTAAGGAAATGTTACACCTTGGTAACTTTATCACGACGAAATGTCACTTATTCCATGGGACACCCTTCCGGGCGCTTTCCGGGCGTTTTCGCGTCCCGGATGACATTTTTGTAACATGTTTGATTAATGAACTAAATTTTTGTTTCCCGGACCCCTTAAGCAGTCGGGCAGGCGCGCCGATAGTACAGGTAACAACGCTCGGAAATCAGCGTGGAACGGGAGACGAAGCAATGTATTTTCACGGATTCGACAAGAAATTCCCTTCGGGCAGCAAGTATTGGACGATGTACGATGACCAGCTCATCGGCATGTTGTTTTCAAAGATAGTGAACAAGACCATGAGCGTGGAGCACTGCGACGCGGACTCCGAGGAGCTGGTGGACGAGATGGTCCACAACCTGTTCGATCTCTGCTTTTACATCAACAAGGATTTTCACGACTGTTAGCGGAAGCCCGCCTGTCGTACGATCGGTCATATCCATTTTGAGGAGAGGCCCGGAGCGGTTCCGGGCCTTTTCTTTTGCTCGTCCAGCCGGAGGCGGTTCCCGTTACGGCTGTTTTTCCTGGAAAGCCTTGATGCGCAGGGCCGCGTTGGCCTTGATGTTCTCGTAGAACAGCGAGTAGTCGAAGGGGTGGTACACGCCCTTGGGGAAGGTCGGGGAGTCGAAGGCGACCAGGGCCGGGTCGGCGGGCTTGACCACCAGGCCGGAGTCCTTGACCTGGGCCGGGGTGAAGTGCGGATACACCTTGCTGGTCCCGTCGGCGTTGAAGAAGCGCGCCCCGAGATTGAGGGTGGCGGGCGCGAGTTCGCCCGTGGTCGTCCAGGTCAGGGGATTGGTGACGACCGCTCCCCGGCGGATGGTGGGGGCAACGTTCTGCCGTCCTTCGGCCACGGTGTTGTAGGAGATGAAGCAGTTGATCTGGTCGGCCGAGGTGCACATGGCCAGCGTCGGGTTCTGCCGGAGGTCCTCTCCGGTGATGGACCAGCCGATGATGTAGGCGGCCACGAGCTGGTTTTCAGCGCCGAGCGCGCCCCAGTTCTCCAACGCGAGCAGGACCAGCAGGTTGGACCCCTGGCTGTGTCCGGCCAGGATGAACGGGCGGCCGTTGTTGAGGTGGTTCAGGTAGTGGTTGAAGGCGCGCCACACGTCCTTTTTGCCGTACTCCAGGAGCGCATTGCGTTGCTCCTCGGGCAGGCCCAGCCCGGCCAAGTTCATCTGCCGGTACAGGGGTGCGTACACGTTGGCCTGGCCCGCAAAGACGCTGGCCTGGCGGGCCAGGGTGGGCGCGGCCATGTCGCGGGACTCGGGCGCGGCCGGGTCCATGAGCCAGTGTTCGCGGTCCGCGAGCACGGTGGGGTAGACCCAGAACACGTCCACCGGGTGCTCATCCGGGTCAGCGGGCAGGGCGAGCCAGTTCTCGGGCTGCTCGTAGTCCGGGTCGGCGGGCGCACCGGCCGCGTCGAAGTCCGGCATGGGTTGCCCGGCCAAGGCCGGGGCCTGAACCAGGAACAGGGCCAGGAACAGGGCAATGAGAAGTCGGCGCATCTAGGCCTCCAGGCAGAGTTTGACGGCCTTGATCACGTCGGCCACGTCGTCGTCCGTGAGCTTGGCCGACAGGGGCAGGCTCACGGTCTGGCGGCCCAGGGCCACGGCCTGGGGCGTGTCCTCCAGCTTCCAGCCGAAGCGGTCGCGGTAGTAGGGGTGTTCCGGGATGGACAGGTAGTGGACCCCGCAGCCGATGTTTTCGCGGTTCATGCGCGTCAGGAACTGGTCGCGGTCGATGCCCGCGTACACCGGGTCGATCATCAGGGTGTAGAGGTGCCGGGCGTGCCGGGTGTCCGGCTCCTCGGGCGCGGGCAGCCCCACGGGCAGGGCGGCGAACGCCTCCTGGTAGATGTCCCAGACCTCGCAGCGGCGGATGAAGCTTTCCTCGACACGGGCGAGCTGGTGGATGCCGATGGCGGCCTGGATGTCCATCATGTTGTACTTGAACCCGGCGTGGATGACCTCGTAGTGCTTGTACCCGTCGTCCGAGAACCGTTTCCAGGCGTCGGCGGACATGCCGTGCAGCCCGAGCACCTTGACGGTCTGGATGTCCTCGGCGGTGCGGGCCATGACCATGCCGCCCTCGCCGGTGACCACGTTCTTGGTCACGTAGAACGAGAAGCAGCCGAAGTCGCCGAAGGTCCCGGCATGGCGGCCCTTGTAGGTGGTCTCAATGGCGTGGGCGCAGTCCTCCACCACCTTGAGGCCGTGTTCGTCGGCGATGGCCATGATCCCGTCCATGTCGCAGGCGCGGCCCGCGAAGTGCACGGGCAGGATGGCCCGGGTGCGGTCCGTGATCTTTTCGCGGATGGCGTCCGGGTCGATGTTCATGGTCTTGGGGTTCACGTCGGCCAGGACCGGGGTGCAGCCCGCGTGGATAATGGCGTTGACCGAGGCGCAGAAGGTCAGCGGCGTGGTGATGATCTCGTCGCCGGGCTTGAGGTCCAGGGCCACCAGGCTCAGGTGCAGGGCCGCGGTGCAGGAGTTGCAGGCCGCAGCGTGGCCGGTGCCGAGGTAGGCGGCGAAGTCCTTTTCGAACCGGGCCACCTTGGGACCGGTGCCGAGCCAGCCGGACTTCAGGGAGGCGGTTACTTCATCTATCTCTTCCTGCCCGATGAGGGGCGAGCCGAAGACCAGGAAATTATCTTTGGTACGAACGGGCATGTCCGCAGTGCTCCTTGCAGAATGTTTCGGATGGAGTGATTTAGCAGATTAGCGGGCGGGGGTAAATGGCGGGGAGAAGGGGAGCGGCGGTCAGAAGCTCCAGGAGACCCCGGTGTTCAGGGCCACGTCCGGGGCGGCGTAGTGGTCGTTGCCCAAGGCGAAGGTGACGCGGGAGAACATCTCGGTGCGTTCGCCGGGGCGGTACTTGACCCCGCCGCCGACCTCGGCCCAGTCGTGATCGATGGTGCCGCCGCCGTAGGAGAAATCGGTCAGGCCGACCAGGTAGCCCTCCATGGACGGGCCTTTCTCGTCGAACCGGTGCGACCACGCTCCCCAGCCCCAGAGGTCCAGGTTTTCCCATTGCGTGCAGCGCAGCTCCGCGCCGAGCCGCGCCTTGTTCATGACGTCCCTGCGCTCGTCGAAATGGGCGGGGAAGGGGGTGTCGGTCTCGGTGTAGGCGTCCAGGATCGTGGCCTGGAGGTCGTACTCCACGTAGGGCTGCACCGCCAGGACCGGGGTCAGGGGGTGGATGTATCCCAGGTGCCCGCTCAGGGAGAAGACGTGCCCCTCGGTGTCCCCCTTGGCGACCGTGCTCCCGGCCCCGTTGGTGTACCCCCGGTTGAGTTCCAGGCTGGCCCGTTCGTAGAGCGCGCCGAGCTTGGCCCGCCAGCCGTAGGGTTCCGGGGCGTAGCTCAGGAACGCGCCGGGGCCGAACATGTTCGAGATCTGTTTGCCGTTGTATTGCAGGTCCACGGAGCGGCGGCCCATGAACATGCCGGTGCCCAGGGTCAGGCCGTCCGTGAGCGGCAGGCTGATGCCGAAGCCGCCCTCGCCGCCCATGTCGTCGCCCGGCACCGAGGGAGCCGTAATTACGATAGAGCTTTGTCCATTGGCAAAGACGGGGGCCGGGTTGCCGTCGGTATCAAGCGCGAAGAGTACGATGCCTTCATCGTTCGTACCAGTGGCAAACATGATATTGGCATAGATGGAACCTTCCGTGTTGAGTGGTCCCTGTTCCAGGCCGGTGAAATCAATGTCACCGTTGTAGAGCAAGGTCATGACCGGGCCTATCGCATTGCCGTCGTCGTCCGTCTTGGCCAGGAGCTCTGCCGCCTCCTCGCTGTCACTGTCTTCCGGCGGAAGCGTGAAACCGATTTTGAGAGGATCGTCCACGGTGAAGATATTACCGGCATCGTCACTGGCATACAGTGCGCCATTGATGAAGGTCAGGCCGGTGATCATGCCGTTGGTACCGCCATCAACAGTGAGAACATCGTCGGTAACCGTCGCACTGAGTCCAACATTGGCGGCGGTGATGGCAGCTTCCAGTTTCGCCGCAATTTCTGCGCCAGTTTCACCAAAGGTAATTTCGATGATCGTATTGTCCGTGTTGCTGAGTCCGTCAGCGGAACTTCCTTCTCGCTTCATCTGGCTTTCAGTACTAAAGGTACCATCGGTTGCGTCGGGGAACGCGAGCCGATTTCCGCTGGTGTGGGTCGTGATACCTTCATCCGCCATCACGTCCCTGATTTTGACGATAACTTCCATTTCTCCCATGCCACTGCGGATTTCAATGAAAGTATAGTCTTCATTGGTGGGATATTCGCCAACAAAACTGATGTCGGTTTCTTCGGCAAGACCGGCATCGTTGTAGCCCAGGTCGCCTTGCAATGAAACGACGCCATTGTTGTAACTTGCGGTAACATTGAAGCCGCTCGCATTGTTGATGGCGTTCACGATAGCCGCTCCAAGGTCAGCCGTGCTCGTAACGTACTTGAGATCGATTGCTTCCGCACCGGCGGAAACGGTTTCATCTCTGTCAAACTCGAACGTTTTGTAACCGTTCGCATCACGCAACGCGAAAGACTTGCCCTCGCCGATATTGTAGCCGTCTCCGGCGATGTCCTCCAGGCTGATGTAAGGATCATGATAGAACATGAATTTTTCGGTGCCACCTGGAAGTTCAATCTCGAACGTACTCTTGTCCGCCGGGGTTCCTTCAATGTCTACAACCAAACCTAAGTCGTATTCAAGTGTGAGGCCGTCCAGAGACAATACATTACCATCATAGATTGCGGAAGCAGGTTTGATGGTATACGGGGACGTGCCCGCCGCAAGTTGGCTCCACGGAAGGATATTAGACGGAAGGATGTCGCCGGGATCGTCGTTGAGGCCGGGCCACTGCAATGCCGTGCCATCGGGATTGAAGACATACAGCAGGTTTTCGGTGAAATCGCCACCCGCACCACCGGCAGAGTGATTTCCGACTGCGATAAAGCTACCCGGTTGGATGGGACCGCCGATGAGACTGTCCGGGAGATAGGCCATCGCTTCGAAAAGGATTCCGCCATGCTCGTATTCCGTTGCTGAGCCATCGTCATTAATGTAAGCGGTGATGCCGTCGTTCACTTGAGAGAGTTGGCTACCGTCTTCCGGTGAGAACTGGGTATAAAGGCCCTGGTTTTCCTCGGTTGGGTCGTATGCGCCTGCGGTTAACGAGTAGAGACGACCATCGGCACGCATGATGATATCGCGATAGCCATAGCCATTTTCTGCCACACCGGGTAAATAGTTGGCACCGGCGCCGGTGACGTCGGTGAGCACTTGGCCGGTGTACGGGTTGACCGTGTAAAGGTCGCCGCCAGAGGTGACATAGAGGACTACATCGTCCAGTGTATATTCTTCCGCGTACACGTTGAGGCTGATTGGATCACCATTTTCATCGGTGGTGGGGAAGAGCGAGTTATACGGGGAGCCCGCGACGTACGATTCGCCGGATGTGCCGATTTGATCTTCAGCGACGCGTGTGGTCGAGTTGACCGGCTCAACGCGAAGATCAACTTGGCTGAGTGCTTCGGCGACCATGGTTTTGTTGGTCACGGCGACGTAGTAGGTGCTGTCGCTGCTTTCGAGGAGGTTGACGGAACCGATGAATGGGTCGTCCGTACCATAGCTACCTCGCATCAATTCGTCCATGCTCGGACCGTTAAGCGGGTCGGGCTGGTCGTCGACGACATTGGAGTTGTCGCCGTAGTAGACCAGGGTGCCCGTCGAGTCGAAGACATAAAGGACGATGTCGGGGCCTGCCATGCCGTCGGCATAGTCGATATCGAAGATCGTCGGCCATTGGATACCTTCGCCCGAGACGTTGGGGATATGCTGAACCCCACCAAGCGAGACATCGAACTTATACCAATCGATATCTCCTTCTCCGCTCATGTTACCAGCCACTTCGAGTTGGCCAGTGTCAGAGACGAGCAGATTGCCGAGGTCCTGTGCGTTGGCAAAGACGTTGTTGTCGGTTTCAACTTCAGCCGCGTCGACTGTTAGAGGCGAGTTGGCCGGGAGGCCGCGTAGCTCGATACCGGTCGAGGCGTAGCGGATGCTTGCCTTCTGAACCGTCGAACCGGCGATTTCCTGCTCTTCTTGCAGGCGGACCTGGAGCTCATAACCACCACGGCTTTCGCCGTCGTAGCTGCTTACGCGGAGGTAGTAAGTAAGGGTTTCGCCTTCGGTGCCAGGCAGGATCACTCGCATGCCGGCGTCGTTGAGGTTGGTTGTGTACTGGTCGTTGATATCCCAAGCATCGCGGTCCATCGTTCGAGCAAGGCCGATGTGGGGCAGTGCGTTGAGGTCTTCCTGGGCCGAGTTGATCGATTTGGCGAGGACGTTGCCATTGGCGTCGATCAGCTCGATAACGGAGTTCAAGCCAAGCGAGGTGGCGTCGATGTCGAACCAAACCTCAGTACCGGCAGTGCCGTTGAAGGCATAGACGTCGGCGTCGGTCGTGTCGTCGGAACGGATGAAACCTTGGATGTCATAGCCGAGTCGCAAGTTGTCGTCGCCCGATTTTTGGTTTGGAGCAAGTAGGCCGACGTATTGCGCGTTGGTGGCAAGGTCATTGGTGCCGCTGGCCAGGCCATAGGCGGCTTCGATTTCATTGACAACGGCCACGTTTCGGTCGTTGACATACCTTTCAAGCTTGACGCTTCGCCAGTCACCAGGGCCAGCTTGAGCGTTCAAATTGTCGGTGTCAAGCATGGATCGATCCCACGGGTCGACACCAGCCCCGACGGTGTCGTCGAGCAGGGAGGTCAAGATGACCGGGAAGCCTGGCATGCCGATGATTTGGAGCGTACCGCCGATGCGGTCGTCGATTTCGCTCGGAGTGCCAAGGGCAGTGAAGCCGGCGTTGCTTCCAAATAGTTTTACGACGAGGTTTTCGTTCGGCGCACTTTCAAGACGCAATCCACCTTCGGTATGGAAGTTGGGTATAACGATCTCACTCGTAAGAACGTGAACAATGTCTGTGTCATCCCAGATGCTGGCGGTCGAAAGAACTTCGCCGCGGACCAGCATACCGTTGATGTCGTTGTTATAGAGGCGGTTGTCTCGTACAAGCGGACCACTATTGTCAGGATACTGGTCAAAGGCATCAATCAATCCGGTGCTTCGTCCCCAGTCGGCCATGTAATCGTTGGTCAGGGAGTTGGCGTTGATGTTGATGGCCGGAGCGCTGTTGTTGATAATGACGTTATTGGTCAGGATCGGTTGCGCACCCTTGATATAGATGACCGATGACTCCGTTCCCTCACGACCGACTCGGTTACTGGTGGTCGTGATGCCTTGGTTGAATTCCAGTTCGCTATTGGTTAGGCGGAACTGAGCTTGGTGAACTTCAACGACATTGAAGTCCGCAAAACCACCCTTGACACGCGAGGTGCCACCACCGTAGGCGATGACTGCATTATCGATGCTCGCGGTTGAAGTCGGGCCGAAGTAGAGGCCGCTCCAGTCACCAGAGTCTGGAGCGTAGTTTCCTTCAATGTTCGTCGTCTCGAACGTCCCGCCCATGCCGTAACGGGTGTCGAGGTAAGAGGTAAGGACAACCGGTAGTTCGTCCGTACCTTCCGCGATAAACTGGGCGCCGATCTCGGTTTCGATTCGGCTTTGGTTTAATTTCAGCACGATACCTGGATCGATCATCAAGCGGCCATCGGTCCGTGCGTCAAAGCTTGTTCCATCAGCGGCGAGCGTCGGGCCACCGGGGGTGCTTCCGATAATGAGGTTTTCGCCAAGGATGTGTACGATGTCCGTGTCGTCAAATCGGGCACAGATTTCGAGGTGTTCAAGGACATCACCAGCCGCCGTATTGATTCGGATATTGAGGCCGTTGAGGCTGTTGTCGATAACGGTGTTGCCATAGATGTCGGGACCGACTCGATCATAGTCGGAAGTGAAGTCGTCGCCTTGGAACTTGGTGTCGGCAAAGCTGTTCGGGTCGGCCGACATGGCGGCATCCGCACTCAGATAAACTTCATTGAACGTCACTGTCGGTCGTGACTCGATCATGTGGATCGGAGTGTAGACTTGACGTACCGAGTTGACCGTGACTTGACCACCACCGTAATAGAATTCCGCATTATTGACGTAGTTAACAAAGATTCCTTCTGATTCAAGAACGACTCTTTCTGTGTCATAGTCGATTTTACTACGGAAGACCAAACCACCCCAGTCGCCTTGAGTTGCTTTGTCAGTGGGCGTTGCGTTGTCAACGCCAAGGGTCTTGTCGTGGAAGGAGGTGAAGTAAACGCTGGTTTGCGGTGTGCCAAGCACTTGCAACGCGCCTTCGCTTCGGTCAATGCCTTGCGACGAACTACCGACATCGATGTTTGCTCCACGCAGCTTGAATACCGAGCCCGCGTCGATCATTACGGTGACGTCCTTGGGCACTTCCATTCGCCATCCGTCCTCAAGAGGATTATCAAAGATGTCGTAACCAATCTCGTATGCTTGGTCGCGAACCGCGGTGAGGATGGAGATGGTATCGCTGCCTTCGTTGGCAACGATGATGTCGGGACGTCCGTTGCGGTCCGCGTCCGCGATGGCGATGCCAGAGGGGCTTGTGCCAACATCGTAAGCTTGTTCGGCGCCAAAGGTGCCGTTGCCAAGGCCGAACAGTACGGAAACGTTGTTGCTTCCCTGATTCAAGACAAACAGGTCAAGGTGGCCGTCGTCGTCGGAGTCGCCGATGCCGATATCGGTTGGGTCGGTGCCGACTGTACGATAGGTCGGAGTGTCAAACGTGCCATCACCAAGTCCGATCAGGATGGCAAGCTGATTGGTAGTAGCATCCGTCAGGGCTAGGTCATTGGTCCCGTCTTCATTGAAGTCAGCCAGGATTCCAGCGGTCAAATTGCCCGTGATTTCTTGGGAAACTTGTTCTGCGAAAGTGGTTCGGCCCGTCTCGGAATTCTTGCCTGCATTTAACAGGACGGAAATGGTTCCGTCTTGGTTTATGGAGACGATGTCGACCATGCCGTCGTTGTTGACGTCACCCACGGTGACTGCGTTGGGTTGGTCGCCGACGGTGTAGGCAACTTGGTCAGCGAAGAACGAGACGCTGTTGGATAAAAATACACCAATGGTGTTGGCCGCTTGGTTGGCAACAACCAAATCAAGCCGGCCGTCCCCGTTTAGGTCACCCAACTCGACCGCGACCGGTTCGTTGCCGGTGAATCGAGTCGCATTGGGAGCAAAGGATCCATCGCCATTGTTTATCAGTAGCGACAAGGTAGCTTCACCACTGTTGGTGATAACGATATCGTCCGCGCCGTCATTATTCAAGTCGCCCACTTTGACATCGGTCGGGTTGGTACCAATGAGGTAGTTGATCGGAGTAACGAGGTAATCTGTACCATCGATGCCGAAGTAAATCTGTGCGTAGAATTCATCGTGGTTGTCTTGAGCGATGGTGACTAGGTCTGGGACACCGTCGTTGTTGAAGTCGCCAACGGCAACATCTTGCGGAGCGTCAAAGGTTTTGACAGTGTTGTGGTCATCGAAATCCTGTACGCGGTTGCCAACGATGCGGACAATTTGCCCTTCGTTAGCGTCGGCCAACGCTTCGTCGATTTGCGTGTAGGGGTTCGCCAAGGAACCAAGCGGTGCGGTAGGATCGGCATAGCCGCCATTTGCTTCGGGGACTGCCGTTTTATCGACAAAAAGAGTATCCGTTTCGGCTTGAACGTCGAACCAGAAGTTGTAGACTCCGCCCTGGATACCATCGGTGTCGCCATCGAACATCGTGCCGGTGGTGTCGACCATATGCTCCGAATCGACTGCTTGGCCGGGGATCAGCGTCGGCAGGAAGCTCAGACGCAGGTCATATTCACCTTGGCTGGTTCCGCCTTCGCCACTGCACGGGACGTTCGGGTCGAATTCGGTATTGCCGGTACTGGAAATCGCGACGTAGTAGGTTCCGGCAGTCAAGGTAAGCTCGACGTAGGAATCCTCACTGTAGTAGTCATCGTTGCGGGCGATCATTTGACCATCTTCGTCATAGATCGTGATCACGCTGTCAAGCAAGCTTGAGTTGTCAAGTCGTTCGGCGATGATTTCAGCGCTAACGGTGCCATCGGTGTCGAGTGTGAAGTTATAGACGTCGACATCAATACTGTCAGGACGGTGCACATACTGACCGTGGATGATGTCGGAAATGCCGGGATACATGGCTTCGGCCGACGCGACGTAGTATTGCGTTGCGGTTATACCACGGTTGCCCATGATCGTATAGCCGGGCAGGTCATAGGCATGGCCGAGTCCGAGCAAGTGCCCGATTTCGTGCATGGCGGTGTTGAACCAATTTCCATTATACTCGTTGTTCCAACTTTCGGCCATGTCCATGACGGCTATGCCGCCACCAGCTAGCCCAGCAACGCCGCCAGGACCGGATGGGATGAGTGGACTGAGTGCTTGCAGGTCACCGGTTCCGACAATGAGGCCGCGGCCGCCGGTAAGCGCCGTATCTTCGATAAAGTCGATGCCAAGGTAGTTGCCATAAAGCTCGAAGATTTCTCGGGTACGCTGCTTCTGCGATTCGGTGATCTGGTTGTAAAATCCTCCGCCAAGATTTTGGTCGAAGTTGTAGTAAATGGTCGAGGTGCCATATTCCGAGTCGGCTCCAAAGAGATAGTGTCCTTCTACTTCTGAGGCGGACGGTAGATTGCGGTGGCCCAGCTCGTTGGTTCCGCCTGGGAAGATGATGTCGTAAGGCTGCGGCTCGATGATCGAGGAAATAATAATGCTTTGCCCGTTAGTGGCTCCGCCGATTCCTTCGATTACGGTGGCGTCACTGAATACATCAGCCACCAACTCGGCCGTTATTGCACTGGTTTCAATTTCTTGATACTCGTTGCCGATTCGTAGCCGGAACGCGCCGGTTCCGTAGTCGGCCAAATCTTGCGCAAACGTCAGGATGGCCTTGTTCGTTATGGGATCATAAGCGACGCCGTTTGGAGCGAATACCGCTTCGAAGTCGTCGTCAGGTGTGGCGGTTTCATTGGTGGCTACCAAACGATAGAAGTTTTCATTCTCGACCGAGGCTTGGTCCAGGGTGTCGCTGTTGAAGTAGACTTCGATCGTGTTGCGGCTCTGCGAGATTGCGCCGGTGTCAGCGTCTCGGGTCGTCGGCTGTGGAACGATCGCGGTGACTTGGGCTCCCAAGTCGAGGTTGAACGTGATGGTGAGGTCTTCGCCCGCGTGGAACGCATTGCCACCGATGGTTGCAAGCGGTGCATCGCCTGTACCGAGGATGGTCAGTTGATACATGTCGTCGGGCAACGTTTCCGCAAAACGGATTACGATTTCGTTCGGTCGGTCGCCGATAGCGACGTAACCAAAATCAACCGCTTCGTCGTTCAGGTTCAGGAAGATATCGTCGCCGCCAGCGCGTTTCATGGAGATAGCGCCGATGGTTGCGGGATCGATCGTTTGCTCGTCGTTAAAGACCAGGGTCAATTCACGCGGCGCGACATGCTGGGTGCTTCCCTCCGTGATCGCGGTGCCACTGTTAGGAATAACGTCAACCAGTTCAAGCCCGATCGCTTCAGCTACGACCACCGGTGGATCGATAGGCGTATCACCATCATTGGTACCGTAGATATTGAGTTCAAAGCTGTTGAAGGTTCCTGAAAAGCCAGCCACGCGGTCGCGAATTTGAACCGTCCACTCGCCTTCAGACGCCTCTCCCCAATGGTGACAGGATGTCATGTTGAAATTGTCGAGATTACCCAAAACATAGGCTCCATTTCCCTCGGTTAGTTGGGATACGGTGCCATCAGGGGAAGTGACAGTAATTTCAAGATTGCCTACCATCGAATGGTCGACATCAAGGACCACCTCGACCCATTCGATTTTGTCGATGGAATCGTCCATCGTAATCGTTTTGCTGACGCCAGTGGAGCTTCCGTCAGGGATCTGTTCGTTAACATCAATAGGCCCACTGGAAACACTTTTTTCTTCACTAACGTTTTCCCATTCGTAAGCCAAATTAACGGCAGCGTTTGCGTCGATAGCACCGAAGCCATAGTCGTTGCTGACGTGATACCCGGCACCATTGATGTCCCAACTTGGGTTATTGGGGTCATTCATGGATGAAGATTCAGCCACGATATGCTGAACGTCGCGGTAGGTCAAGTTTGGATTTGCTTCAAGTACCAACGCAAGGACACCAGAAACCAGTGGTGCCGCCGAGGAAGTTCCGCCGAATGTTGAAGTGTAATCGATGTCTTCAAGTGGATCTGGGGTCTCCTCATTTGTACCAGTTGCGTTATAGCCTTCTTCACCAACCAGGTCTGAGGTGGTGATGTTAGAGAAAAAGCTGTAGGTATTCAAATTAATGCTATTCGACCAGCCAGACACAAATACCGAAGCACCAGGTGTCGAGTAGGTAGAATAATTACCATTGTAGTCGATAGCCGCTACGGCGATTGTGTATCGGCTATTGGTATATTCACTGAAGGCTGTGTTGTCTCCTTCCATGCGGCTGTTTCCCGCAGAGAAGACGTAGATATTTCCTAGCCCACCGCGGCCATTGGCGACGGCATCATCAAGTGCTCCTTGAACAACCGGGGCAAATTCGTCAAGATAGTTATTGGTACCCCAGCTATTGTTGTAAATGTCAATTTCCTGGTTTTGGTACGTTAGCGCCTCACTGGTAACGATATCCGTCCAGGGAATGCCCTCATTACCGAAGTTCACGCGAATGCCGGCGATGTCCGCATCAGGAGCAGCGCCCGAAACGCCAAGATCGTTATTACCTGTTGCCGCGGCGACTCCACCGACAGAGGTGCCGTGCCTGTCGTCACTGTAATATGGCGAGGGATCAGAATCGCCTTGGCCAAAGTCCCAGGAAAGATCCGCTTGATAATTCGTAGCCAAATCAGGATGATCGTATTGAAGGCAGTCGTCGACAATGGCGATAGTGACGCCGGTTCCCAGAACGCTATCCCAAGCTGGAACCACATTCGCATCCATGCCTGCGGTACCGCCATCTTGTCCCGTGTTCTCCAGATGCCACTGGTCGACGAACAATGGGTCGTTCGGCGTATACATCCTTTCGTACTGCCTAGTAACCAACGGATAGTAGTAATCGATTTTTCCGTCGCATTCGAGAGTATCGACGACGGTGTTCCAATCGAGTGAGGCGTCGAACTGCCAGATGGCGGCGTTGGGGAGGTAGCCGGTTTCGGTGAGGTAGTCGGCGTTGGCGGCCAGAGCGTGGAAGCTGCTGGACTCGTCGGAGCTGGACAACCCGACGACCCATTGCGTTGCTGTGGCTAACTCTTCGGCAGAATATCCACCGAGGTTCGTGGCGTTTTCGATTGAACGTGCCAGGTCCGCATTGACCTCCCAGAGTTCGCTGAGATTCGAGGGCGAAATGCTCAACAGCATCCGTTCCTCAAATTGCTCCATGCGAAGCCCACGATTGATCAAGGAACTAAGGGTTGGACCTTGGCGTTTACTGGCCCGGCGAACCGAATGATCGGCGCGAACGCGTTTTCCAATTCCTGAAAACCGACGAATGGCGTTCCAGATTCTCATAATGCCTCAAACTCCTGAGTGCTTAGGCAGCGGTCGGAAGTCACTTGCCTTGACTGACCGCAAATTGTCCAGTTATTGTTTTTCTTCGCCCGCCCTTTTTAATAAAGCCGTTTATGTCAAAAAGGCTGGCGGCATCTACTCGTTCCGATTAAGGAAAAGAGGTAAATTCGATTAAATACAGAAACCCCTTTGGTTTCAACGATTTATCACGACAAACCGGGACCGAACGCGTCATCCCCCCATTTTTTGGTGGGTTTGTCACGGTCGGATCGGTTGCACGGTGGGGAGAGTGTTAAGTTCCCCCCAAGTTTTCTTATAAAGTCTTTTTTGCAAACCCAGAACCCCCTCGAAAGGATTATTGGGTTATCTGGTTTTAGGGGGGCAGTTGTGCCGTTACCATCGGATCGAGCGTTATAACCCAACCCGATGGCGCGGACCACAGCTTTCCCGTGTATCATGTTTTGCTTACGTGGTAGGACACTTTGTGAAGGTGCCCCCGTGATCGCCAGGCCGAAAAGCCCGTTTCTCAAGCTTGGTTTTTGCTCCCGCGATGGTTGTTAGTAAGGATTATTAACACGCCGGTGCGGGAGCACCGAACCAAAAAGCTTCCTTAGTCGATGTCCTCCCAGAGGCCTTGGGCAAAGAGGAAGTCGATGCTTTGGTCAACATCCTTCTTGTCGCCAGCCGTGCTTGAGTTGGCGGTCACTTGGTCGAAGCTGAGCAGTCGATAGGTGTACTCCAGTTCTGCACTGCTCATTCGTACCCAGTTATCACTAGCTTCCAGTAGGTCCTGGCTTGCCGAGTCGTACATGCTCGCGGTGTTGTGGCCACCGTTGTTGGCCAAGGCTTCAATCGTCTTAAACGAGTAAGCTTTGACGTCGCAGTCGGAGCTTGTCATTCGGCTTAGAGCACTGGTTACGATCAGAGTGTCGTCGCCTGCGGAGTCGAGCAGTGTTGCGGTATCGTTGCCGCCCTGGCCACGACCGACCACGGTTTGGAAACCGTCGGCTCGGATGTCAACTCCGTTACCAGAGAGTCTACCGTAGCCGTTGCCCGCGACAAACGTGTCGTCGCCTTCGGTACCCCAGAAGGTGGCCGTGTTGTTTCCACCGGCCGATCCATCCGCTTTGACCGAATCGAAGTTGTCGGCTCGGACGTAGTAGGTATCGGTGGTGAACTTGGCGTATCCAGGTTCGGCTTCGAAGTTGTCGTCGCCGGCCGAGTCGTACATTTTTGCTGTGTCATCGCCTTCGGAGGCAAAGGCACAGATGTAGCGGAAGTCGGTGGCGATCGAGTAGAAACCGTTTCCTGCCAGTTTCGCGTACGCGGTACGTGTAGTGAGCAGGTCGTCGCCCGTGGAGTCGTACAGGTTGGCTGTATCGGTTCCAGCAGTCGAGTAGCCCATCACGTATCGGAAACCTTGGGTCGCGACATCATAGCCGTCACCGATCATGGATGCCTCGGTTGGCGAGGCGGTGAAGGAGTCGTCGCCCGTGGGTGTCGTAGATCTTGACCGTGTCCTGTCCGGAAGTCGAGGTTGCGACAACAGTGGAGCAGTTTTCCGCTCGGAACGTGCTGCCGCCACCGATCAACTCGGCCAAGCCGGGTTGGATCGTCAAGACGTCATTGTCTGAGGTGTCCTTAATGTTGACCACGTTGTCGCCGGTTCCGCCGTTGGCGGTGATCGACTCGAAGTGGTTGGCAATCACGGTGTAGTCGTTACTGACGAACGAGCTTGAGCCTGGGGCCAATGTGATCGCGTCGTCTTCGCTCGAACCGGTGAACTTCAGCGTATCGTTGCCGCCAAGGCCATCGAACTTGAGAGTGCCGACATTGGCACCGATCGTGCGGAGGACGCCGTTTGACTTTGACAACCCAACCGGACGAAGAAGGACCACCGATAAACTCGATGACGTCGTCTCCCGAAGTCCCCATGATCGTCATGTCTTGGAGGGCAACCGAAGTGGCGACCACAATCGGCGGGTCGATCAAACGCGAGTAGATCGAGGTCGACTCTTTATCAAGGAGCCAGTTTGCAATGTCACTAATTGGACCATCACTATCACTGTCAGTAGAGTCATTCGTGGTGTCATCGCTAGTAAGCAAGTCGGCTCGTATGACATAGTTTGAGGTCATAGGCGTCCAGGGCATTCGCCACTAGCATTGACCCAGTTACCGTACTCGGTCTGGTTGCTGACCGTTGTCGTGTCGTCAGTGCCATCACCGCTGGTGGTCGTGGTAGTAGTGCTGGTGGAGCTAGTGGAGTCAGTGCCAGCAGGGGCCGAGCCATCGGCAAGTAAGCCGATGGTGTCAGGTCGGTTCGGGCCAGTCCACACGACGACGTAGTGTCCAGCGGCGTCCATCGAGACGGCCGGGCTCATCTGGTCACCCAGGATGTCAGCGTTTACTTGGAATTCACCAACCGGGCTCGTTCCGATACGGGTGTCGACGTAGTCGCTTCCGTTGGAGTTGTACATTCGGGCAAAGACACCGTAGTCACGGATGTCTTCGTCATGCGGGTAGTCCTGATTGAACGAGGACCAAGTGATGACGAATCCCTTGTTGGTCGACATCGCGACGTCTGGAGTGATCTGGTTGTAAGTCGTGGTCTGGTTGACCAGGAAGTCGTTTCCTTGAGCCGTGCCGGCGGAATTGAAGCGTCGGGCGTAAATGTCCCAGACGTTGTTTCCGCTCTGGACATAACTTGCCCAGGTTACGACGAAGTTTCCTTGAGTGTCCATCGCCACTGCCGGCGTGATTTGGTCACTGCTGGTGAGGGTGTTGACGTGGAACTCGCTTGCGAGTGCGGAGCCGGCGGAGTTGAATCGTCTGCCGTAGATGCCCCATCCTGCACCGTTGTACTCTTCACCCATCCAGGTTACCACAAAGTTGCCAGCCCGCATCGATGGCGATGTCGGAGTCCGCGTTGGGCACCGTAGGTGTGACTGTTGACAACAAACTCGTTGCCCTTGGCCGCACCGGAGAGGCTTGTACTGCTTGGCGATGATCGCGTCTTGGTTTACCGTCCTGAGCAAAGCTAGTCCAGCTTACCACGAAGTCGCCCGTGGCTCCGACCATTGCGACCGACGGGTCGGTTTGGACGTCGTCACGATACTCGTTAACGCGAACTTGGCCACCCATCTTGTCGCCGTCGTAATCGAAACGCTGCATGAAGATGCCGTCTTCGCCTTCGATCAGGGTGTTGTCCCCTGACCAGACCACAACAAAGTTGCCTTCGTCGTCGATCGCGACGTCGATCGGAGTCTCGGTGAGGAGGGTCCCGATCGGCAAGGAGTTGACTTGGATTTGGCCACTAACTTCGCGGCCCCAGAAGTCGAACTGCTGGACCATGATGTTTGCCTCATAGAGGAACCATGGATCCGAGTAGTTCGACGTGCTGTCTGTGTTGTCGCTGCTGTCACTGCTTCCGCTGTCGCTGCTGCCCGTGTTCGGGTTAACATAGGCGACCGGCGTGTATTCGACCCAAGCGACCACGTAGTCGCCAGAGGCGTTACGAGCAATAGCGGCGTCATCTTCACGTCCGAACTCTTCGGAGTTCACCTGCTGATCGACATCACCCCAGTTGGGATCGCCGGGCAAGGTGTTGTTTACGCCGAACCGGAAGCCGAAGCCACCCGTCGGGTTGTTCAACGGGATAGAGCGGGTTCAGGAGGTCATCAATCGTAGCGGAGGAACCAAGGTTTACGCCGGTTCCATTCGGGCGGTATCCGGTCTTGTCGAGCAGATTATTCGAAGCATCTTGTACGGCCGTTCGGACGATCAGGGTGTAGTCGCCATTGGTGAGGGATCCACCAGCGAAGAAGACTTCCGCAACCCATTTATTGAGTGTTGCATCGAAGTGGAAGTCAACATGGTCGATAGCACCAGAGACCTCTTCGTCCCGTCCGGTAATCAGAGCCCAGTTGTTGACGTTTTCGACACTGTGGGATGCCAGGCGTGTTGTCCGCCTTTTGCGAAGTGTTCATCTCTTCGTTGAAGACGACCAGCAGTGAGGTCGGATTTCCGTAAACTTGATCGCCTTCCGCGACGAACAGGTAGGAGTCGCCCGCACCGACGTTCGGGTTTTCACCGACGTGATACAGTTCGGTTGCCAGGGGGCCGACCGCGTTGACCGTTGTGTCGTATGCACGGGAGAAGACGCCATGTCGGTCACCAACGCCCAGCACCGGCCCAAGCAACCACGACGTCGCCGTCACGGTTCATCGCGATAGAGCCAAATTGCTGGGTGCCAGCTTCGGTAACGTTGACTCGTCCTTGTGTGGTGATCGCGTTTCCAGCCGAGTCGAACCAACGGATCCAAACACCATCTTCGTCGACATTCGCCAAGAGGTCGGGGTTGGTTTCGTCAAGCGGATCCGGTTGCGCTCCAGGACCGTTCCAAGTGATCGCAAAGCCACCGTTGGCATCCATCGCAACCGAGGGGTTGACTTGGTCACCGACAAAGGCCAAAGCCGCTTTGCTTGCGTCGCTCAATTCGCCCGTTTCGTCGTCAGGTAGCTCGTAGTCGAGGACCGTGTTGGCTTCACCTGTCATGAGTGGCGTAAAGACATTTGTTGTTACGACGGTGTTTGTTGAATTGTCGTCCG
>CAXXFQ010000020.1:0-12367 GCA_963674475.2 Thermoguttaceae bacterium
TGGCCTCGAGGTCCACCCGGCTCCGGTGCACTGGGCATCGGGCATCTGGCAGGCGACGGTGCGCATCCAGATGAGCTCGTAGAGCTTGGCGCCCTTTCCCGAGAGACCGGCCCGATCGGGATGGACGAAGGCATCACCCGTGGGACGGATGGCCTCGTGTGCCTCCTGCGCCCCCTTGCTCTGGGTCTTGTAGAACCGGGGGTGTCGGGAACGAAGGCCGCGCCGAAGAGCCCCTCGGCGGCCTTGCGCGCCGCGCCGATGGCCTGCTGGGACAGGTGGGTGCTGTCCGTTCGCATGTAGGTGATGAGACCGTTCTCGTAGAGGGTCTGGGCCAGACGCATGGTCTCGCGGGCCGAGTAGCCGAGCTTGCGACTCGCCTCCTGCTGGAGGGTCGAGGTGGTGAAGGGCGGCTTGGGCCGCATCTTGTAGCTCGACTCGTTCACGTCCACCACCTGGAAGGGGGCTCCCTTGAGGCGATCGGTGATGGCGCGGGCCTCCGTCTCCCCGAGGAGGAGGACGTTCTTGCCCGCGGCGAGCTTGCCCGTGTTCTCGTCGAAGTCCTTGCCCGTGGCGATGCTCAGGCCGTCGATGGCCTGCAGATCGGCCTGGAAGGGCTTGCTCTCGGCCTCGAAGGCACCGCGCAGGTCCCAGTAGGTCGCCACGTGGAAATGACGCCGCTCCCGCTCGCGCTGCACGAGAAGGCGGACGGCCACGGACTGCACCCGGCCGGCGGAGAGGCCGTACTTGATCTTCTTGCTCACCAGGTGGGAGAGGGGATAGCCCACGAGGCGATCGAGGATGCGCCGCGTCTCCTGGGCCTCGACGAGGGACATGTCGATCTCCCGCGTCTGGTTCAGCGCCTCCTGGATGGCCGACTTGGTGATCTCGTGGAAGACCATGCGCTTCACGGGCACCTTGGGTTTGAGCACCTGCACGAGATGCCATCCGATGGCCTCGCCCTCGCGGTCATGGTCCGTCGCGAGGATGAGCTCGTCCGCCGAGGCGAGCTCCTTCTTGAGGGTGGCCACCGTCTTCTTCGCCCGTCCGCCCTTGACGACGTACACGGGGTCGAAGTCCTTCTCCACGTCCACCCCGAGGTAGGCCCAGGCCTTCTTGCGTTTGGCCTCGGGCAGTTCGCTCGCCTTCTCGGGGAGGTCCCGCACGTGGCCCACGGAGGCACGCACCGCGTACCCTTCGGGGGAGATACTTTTCGATGGTCGATGCCTTGGTGGGCGACTCGACGATTACGAGCTTCGGCATGGATGGTCCTTCATCGTCGTCCGGAACGCAGTACTCTTCGTAATGGTCATTCGGCAGTCCCCCTCGGCGGATCCGAAGGTTTCTTCCAGGCAGCGCCTCAGCCGGTCGATCCGTCCCTCGAGCAGAGCCCGCGGGATGCGCCCCGTGGGGACGCAGGGCACGTGGAGGAAGCCCACCCGGGTGGGGGCTCCCTCGAGAGCCACCTGATGCAGAGCCAGGTAGTAGGCCTGGTTGCAGCAGAAGGTGCCGGCATGGAAGCTCGGCACCGCCCGATCCCCCCCGCCTCCGAGAAGGCGATGGAGCCCCGCAGGCATGGTGCCCCGCAGGGCGAGGGGGCCCCCCGGAACGACGGGGCGATCCTCCGCCCGCACCCCGTCGTTGTCCCGTCCCCTGGCGTGACGGACGTTCACCGCGAGCTGCTCCCAGCGGAGGGGATCCGTGCTGCGGCATTCGCCGAGCATGAGCAGCAGGGAAGGGCGAGCCTTCACGATGCGGCGCACGGCGGGAACGAGACGGGCGTAGGAGACGGGAAGGCGACGAGCCCTCGCCGTGAGACCGGCCACGACGCCGCCGTCGAAGGCCTTCGCCATCTCCCAGCTCAGGTTCGTCTTCTTTCCGCGAAAGGGCTCGAAGCCCGTCACGAAGAGGGTTCCCATGCTCCGCCGTCCGCTCGCGCCCGTCGGAGCCCCGCCCGATCCGGAGGAAGGGCGAGACGTTGCCGCCATTTGTACCTCATGGGACGGAACGGGTCAACCGTGCCGCCATGATATGGATAAAATGGATCGGAGAAGGAAGCACCGCGCCGGCGCGTGGGCCTTCGGGCCGCGTGCTAGGAGACGTTCGCCTCCTTGAAGAGGAAGTGGGGCGTCCAGAGGGTCTTGCCTCCCGCCGTGGGGTAGGCGCACTCGCGGCTCGCCTCGACCTTGCCCTGGGCCATGAGCTCGTAGATGTTCCCCGAGATGGAGAGGTTCTTCACCCGTCCCACCCGCTTGCCCTTGCGGATGCGTTGCCCCACCCGGATGCCCCCGGTGAAGTCGCCGTTGGACACGTTGCCCTGGAAGGCGTCGGGAGCGAACTCGATCCAGAGGCCGTCGTCCACCGAGGCGACGAGCTCCTCCAGAGGCGTCTCGCCGCCGTCGAAGACGAGGTTGGTCAGGGTGACGGAAGGGGCCGCGTCCAGCTGGGTCCCCCCGCCCATGCCTCCCACGCGGAAGCCGTTGCCCGTGGGCTCGGTCCCCGTCTTCTCGGCATACTTGAGGTTGTTCACGAATCCCCGGAAGACCCCCTTCTCGAGGATGGGAGTGACCCGGGTGGACACGCCCTCGTGATCGTGGGGCACGCTGCGCGAGGACAGCCCGAAGGTGGGATCGTCCCGCATGGAGACGACGTCGGAGAGGACCTTCTCGCCCATCCGGTCCTTCAGAGGCGAGAGTCCCTCGTGGATGGACACGGCCGAGGTTCCCGAGAGGAGCCCCGCCAGGATGGGCCGCAGGGTGTTGGGCGAGATGATGCAGGGAATCTTCCCCGACACGGGCTCGACCACGGTCCGGTTCAGGGAGAAGTCCTCGAGGAAACGCGCCATCCAGGCATCCACCCCATCGAGATCGGCGAAGGGATCGGAGGCGGAGGCGTACCACATGAAGATGTCCCCGGCCGTGGCCTCGGTGACCACGATGGACATGCCCCATTCCTTGCTGCTGCACGCCCGGCGAAGGCCCGTGGTGTTGGCCACCTCGACCTCCACCTCGCCCCCGCCGCCGTGGATCTCGTAGGTGAGGGTCGAATCGAAGGCCCGCATGCGCTCGGCGCAGCGGGCGCACCATGCCTCCATCTCTTCGAGGCCGGGCAGATGGTCGTCGGGCAGATGGACGAGATGACGGGTCTCCTCGAAGGCGCCCTCGGGGAACTGAAAGCTCGCCTCGGGTCCCCAGGCGCAGGCCTCGGCGGCCATCTCGACGAGACGGGCGTCGTCCCCCGTGGCGGTGGAGGTGGCCATGCCGAGGCGGCCGTCGCGGACGACCCGCAGGGTGCGGCCCCGCGTCTCGGAGTGCTCCACCTTGTGCAGACTTGCCGTTCTTGTACTCGATTCCCGAGCTCGTGGCACGGAGGGCGAAGACCTCGCCCCGGTCGCAGCTTCGGGTCATGGCGTCGACGAGGGCCTTCATCGGGCCTCACCTCCCACGGTGCAATTCCGGATGCGCAGGTGGGGCGAACCATGGCTGACGGGGAGGGGGAACTGCCCCATCTTCCCGCAGCCCCCCGGCCCGTCGTGGATCTGGAAGTCGGCACCCACCACGTCGATGTTCTTCAAGGTCTCGAAGAGGTTGCCCTGGAGCTTCACGTCCCGCACCATCTCGGCGAGTTTGCCCTTGCGGATCATGTAGCCGTAGTTCGCGCTGAAGGTGAAGGTCTCGCCGCCGCAGCCGCCCCCCGATCCGATGGCGTAGACCCCTTCCTCCACGTCGGCGATCATGTCCTCGAAGCGGGCCTCGCCCGGGGCGATGCAGGTGTTGCGCATGCGGCAGATGGGCGCGGAGGCATAGTCCATGGCCCGGCCGTTGCCGGTGGCCTCTTCGCCGAGCTTCCCCGCCGTCTCGCGGGTATGGAGCCGCCCCTCGAGGATGCCCTCGCGGATGAGCACGGTTCGCCGCCCGGGCACGCCCTCGTCGTCGTAGGGCACGTGACCTCGCAGGCCCTCGTCGAGCCCCGTGTCGTAGATGGTCAGACTGTCCGACCCGAAGCGTTTGCCCAGGGTGAAGATCTCCACCATGCGGGGGTTGTCCACCTGGCCATCGGCCTCGCTCGTGTGCCCGAAGGCCTCGTGGACGAAGACGCCCCCGAGGTGGGGATCGATCACCACGGGGAAGATGCCTCCGCCCACCTTGGGGGCCTTCAGGAGCTCCGCCGAGAGACGGCATTTCTCGAGGATGCCCTCGTCCAGGTTCAACACGACGCCGAAGTCGTTCGTGCTCCCCGCCGAGACGGGGACGGACTGGGTCAGACCGTCGCCCAGGGCGGTGGGGGAGATGGCGATGGCCACATCGGGCCTCTCCTGCACGATGTAGCTGCCCTCGCTCGAGGCGAAGGTCTTCACCCGGAAGGAATCGAAGTAGAAGGCGAAGCACTTCTTGATCTCCGGCCGGGATCCGAGGGCCACCTGGCTGTAGGCGCGCAGGAGGTCGACCTTCTCGTCCATGGAGTGCCCCCGTGGATCGTCGACGAAGCGCGCCCGCAGCACCGTGTCCACCGGTTCGACGGCGGCCAGGGTGGTCTTGCCGTCGCCCACGGCGCGGGCCGCGTCGACGATGCGGGCTGCGTAGGCCTCGAGCTCGTCCAGGCTGTTGAAGCTGCCGAAGCCCCAGCCGCCCTTGTGGCAGGCGCGCACCGATCCGCCCACGCTCCGGCTGCGCTTGATCCCGTCCACCTCGCCGTCGCGCATGCGGACGGACTGCAGTTCCTCTTCCTCCACGCGGACGTCCAGATAGTCGCAGCGCACGGCCTGCTTCCGGATCACCGCCTCGATTCGTTCACGCATGAGATCCTCCTCGGATGGCCTCGACCCTATCACGAATCGGAGGACCTCACAACGGGAGTTTCCCCTGCCGCGCACCCGCCCTTGCGCACGAAAAGCCGCGCGGGACCGGACCCGCGCGGCTCGACGGTGATTGGATCAGACGTCAAAGACTGAAGCCCACCGCCATGTAGCGCAGGGACGGGCCTTCGAAGGCCGGCACCCGATAGGCGAGAACGACCACGTGTCCTTCCGCGACCTTGCGCACGGCGACGATGGAGTAGTCCCGCGCCGCGGCCCGCTCGGGAGGCAGCACGCCATCGTCGTCGTGGAGCACGATGCTCACGCCGGAGACGGGTTCCACCGCCACGAGACGAAGTGCGGCACCGCCGCCGGTGAAGGGATCTTCGTTCCCATCCGCCACGGGAGTCTCCACCACCTGCAGATCCATGGGATCTCCCAGAAGGGCCACCCGCGCCGTGGTCAGGGCCTGGAAGGAGAAGAGATCCCCCGCCACGGGACGGCTGAAGAGACTCTCCCCGTCCACGGCGCTCATGAGACCGAGCTTGCGGAAGGTGGGCACGGCCCGGGTGCGCGCCGCGGTGCGAAGGCTCTCGAGAGCGCCTTCCTCCTCGTCCTCGAGACGGATGGGGGGCGCGGCGGGGCAATCATCCCATGTGTCCACGAAGCGGATCTCCACCCAGGGAAAACCCGAGCCGTCGGAGATGCCGTACTGCTCGTAGGCGAAGGTCTCCCCGTCGGGCGAGAAACCCACGATTTCGAGCTCGGCCATGTCACCGGCCCGAGCAGCGGGGGCGAGAAGAAGCAGGCCCACGAGGGCGAAGCAGGCGATGAGAGAGAGGGGAAGGCGAGGGCGGGATTTCATGATTCCTCCTGTTGTGTTCTCCGTGCGGACGGCGTTCGTCTCGGATGAGGACCAGGGGGTAACCAAGAACGATGCCAGACGGGTCGGGCGAACGAGCGTTCCGCTGTCCATCGGACGTGCCTGGTCTCGTTCTCAGCGGAGACGGCAAGGCGATGCATCGTTCGGTCCAGATTCTGAACCGGGCCGTCGGTGGGCATGGGCCATGAACTGAACCGGTTCGAAGGCCGACGTGGTAGCATGGCGCCGAGAAGGGAGAGTGACCATGTCCGCCCCCCGCCCGGAACACCCCGTGGAACTCGAGGCGCAGCTCACCTACGCCACCGCCCTCATGGCCGGCTGTCTGTGGATCGCGTGGGAGATCGCCGACTACGGCCGCCACACGGGTTGGGACGGGCTGCTCACCCTCTTTCTCGCCCTGGGGGCCATGACCTCTCTCCAGATCGTGGTCCTCGGCATGGGCGCTTTCATCTTCTATCGGGGCCACTGGATGGCCGCGGCCATGATGGACGGTCGCGAGGGCACGGAACCCGTCGCTCCGGAGCGGGAAGAGCTGCCTCCGAAAGGGAAGCGCAACGGCAAGGGCAGGGGAAAGGACAAGGGAAAGGAGAAGGGGAAGGGCGCAAGCGACCCTCCCCGGTCCCTGGGGCGCCTCATCCGGGAGACCCTCGCCCGTCCCGTCCTCGCCACCGCCACGACGGGGGGGCCCGGCGAGGTGGCCGAACTCGACGGGATCTGCACGAACCTCTTCTTCCGGAGCTTCCGCTTCCTCCACCGCAGCTTCATGGGACTCCTCGCCTTCCTCTGCCTCCGTTTGGCCATCGAGGGCGAACTGACCATCCTGGGCCCCATGGCGGCGATCCTCTTCGTCTATCTGGTCTCCGGAGTCTGCCTGCGCCTCCTCGCCCGGATCCTCTTCTTCTTCCCCGTGATCGGCCGGGCGTCGCGCAACTGGGACGCCCTGCGGGAGCGCCTCCATCGCAATCTCGGCCTCTGGCGGGTGGGGGGAGGAGCCGAGGGTCTGCCCTCGAACCGTCGCCTCACCCTCCTCGTGTGGCTCCTCTTCGCCGGGCTCATGGTGGTGAACCTGAACTGGATGGCCGACTGCGAACTCAAGCCCGAGCGCTGGGCCTACGAGCGGGGGCGGGACGAGCGCGTCCTTCTCGAGTTCCGCCTGGGAGGCGTGCGCAACGATCGCTACGTGGACACCTGCTTCGAGCTCGTGGTGAACGGCCGACGACGGGACACGAAGGGCCGTTGGTATCCCTCGGGAACGAACACCTACGCCTGCTCCCTGCCGCTGGACGAGCTGCGCAACGGCGCCTGCCACGCCCGGCTCCGCTTCAAGGGCTTCACCGTCAAGGGGGCGGGCATGCAGGGGGCCACGAGCGTCGAAGCCGAGACGCGCTTCTTCGTCCTCGAATGACCCGAGACCGTTCCTACTCGATCTCCCCGTCGAGGAGCCTCTTGTAGCAGTCCGGACAGATGCCGTGGCTGAACTTGGTCTGACTTCGTTTGGAGATGTAGGTCTCCACCTGATGCCAGTAGTTCTGGTCGTCCCGGACCTTCTTGCAATAGGCGCAGATGGGCAGGAGTTCCTCGAGGCGGTTGATCTTGTCGAGGGCCTCTTCGAGCTCGACGATGCGATGGGCGAGCCGGGTCTCCAGATCGAGGGTGCGCATGCCGACCTTGAGGCGGACCTTCAGCTCGTTGGGGTCGCAGGGCTTGGTGAGGAAGTCGTCCGCGCCGGCCTCGAGTCCGGCCACGAGATCGTCCTTCCCCTTGCGCGAGGTGAGGAGGATGATGAAGGTGTAGCCTCCCAGATCGCTCTCGCGAACGCGCTTGCAGACCTCGGGCCCCGAAAGCTCGGGCATCTCCCAGTCGAGGATGGCCAGACGGACCTTCTCGTCCCGGATGGTCTCCCACGCCTCCCGTCCGTTCGAGGCGACGAGCACCTCGTGATCCCACTTCGTCAGGACGGCCTGCAAGATGCGTCGCGAAACGGGATCGTCGTCGGCGGTCAGGATCTTCATCCCGGTCCCCTCTCTCCTCGAATGGATCCCCCCGAGAGATCCGGGATCAGTCTACCCGCCTAACCGGCCTGGCGCAACAGACCCATGGCCTCGAGGTCGGTGGGAGCGACTCCGGCGATTTTCTCCCCGGCGGGAGCGGCGACGAAGACCCGCCCCGGCGAGGTGGCGGCCTCGCCTCGTCCCGCCACGCGCCGGAGACGCATGCGCTCGAAGAGGGACAGCCCTCCGCGAACTCCCGGAAGGGCGAGGATGGCCTCGAGCTCCTCGTCGGGGTTCGGGGACGCCGTGATGGCCAGCTCGAAAGAGAGGAGAGCTCCCTCCGCGTCGCGGGCCTCGAGGCAGCGAAGGGCTCGCTCCCTCTCCAGGCGGGCGCGGAGCCCGGAGATTCCTCCGGGGAGCAGGGCGAGAAGACGGAGGAGAGCCCCGGCGTCGAGACCGCCGGCGAAGAGGGCCTCCACGTCGGACTCCACCGCACGCTCGTGCCCGTCGGCCAGGAGCAGGGCCATGCGTCGGCTTCGGCCATCGGCCCAGCCGCCGGGAATGCAGCCCAGGGCGAGGGAACTCTCGTGGTAGCCCGCCCAGGCTTCCTCGTCCCGGCCGTTCCAGTCGAGACAGCGGCCGAAGTGGCGACGGGCCTCGGCGAGGCGCCCCCGCTCGAGCGCGAGGATCCCGGCCTGCCGGGCGGAAGCCGCCGCTTCGACGAGCTCGCCCCTGTCCGCGAGGATCTCGGAGCGGGCCGCCCAGATTCTGGCCCACCCGCCTTCCTCGCGGAGGAAGCGCGTGCTGAGGTTCAGGGCCTCGGCGTGGCAGCCCCTCCCTCGCAGGGCGTCGAAGACGCGACGGAAGGTGGCCCGCGCCTCCTGGCGCACCCGGGCCTTGGCCAGAACCCCCGCGGCCACGGAACCGGCCTTGGAGGCGCCCGCGAGCTCGACGGCCTTGGCGATCCAGCCCCGTTCGAGACCGAGAACGGCCATGGCCGCCCGCATGTTCTCCCCGAAGCCCCGTCGCCCCAGGGCCTCGGCGAGCTCGACCGCCCGGAGCCCCATGGTCACGTGGCCGGGGTCCATCATCAGGTGGCGTTCCAGGGCGCGAAGGCGCTCGCGCCCGTCGCCCATCCCCTCGGCCACGGTTCAGGGCGCGACGCGCCACCACGACCCGCAGCAGGCGATGGTCCAGGGCTCTGCCGAGAGCGGCGAAGCGGCGCAGCCGTTCGAGAAGGGCCAGTCGCATCTCGTCGTCCATGGCCGCGAAGAGCTCGGGCTCCTCCGCCTCGCCGAGCAGGGACAGAAGATCCCGGGCCAGGCTCTCCGCCACGGCCTCGTCGGGATTCTCCCGGAGGAGCTCCACCACCCGTTCGGCCCGATCGAGATTCCCGTCGAGGTCGCCCTCGCCGAGGCGATTGCGCAGCTGCCAATAGGCCGTCTCGACGATCTCGCCCCGGGCGCGTCGGCGCGCATCCATCTGCTCGGGACCGACCCAGCCCCGCTCGAGGGCGATCGCTTCGAGGGCGTCCACCAGGGAAAGGGCGTCGGCGAAGCGCCGTTCCTCGGCGAAGGGATCGAGAAGACCGAAGACGAGGGCGTCCAGGCTTTCCGGCACGTCGGGGCGCAGGGCGCTGGGCGCTTCGAGTTCGTCGAGAAGGCGACCGTGCGCGGCGAGAGCCTCCATGCGATCCCGTGCCGTCACGGGACGGTGGCCCGTGAGCATCTCGTAGTAGACCAGGCCGAGGGAGTAGAGGTCGGACCGGCCGTCGAGTTCGCGCCCCTGCAGCTGCTCCGGGGAGGCATAGGAAAGGGTCCCGCTCCAGCCGAGGTCGTCCCCGACGGCGCCGGAGTGCTCGCCGTCGGACGTGAGGGCGGCACCGAAGTCGATGAGCTTGATGTGACCGTCGTTGGAGAAGAGCACGTTGGCCGGCTTCACGTCCCGATGGACCACGCCCTTCTGATGCAGGGCGGCCAGACCGAGAGCCACGTCGAGGATGATGTTCGTGGCCCACGCCGGGTCGAGGAAGCCGCTCCGTTTCAGAAGGGCGGGCAGGGCCGTTCCCTTCACGAGTTCGTAGGCGATCCAGGGAGGATCCTGGTCCACGCCGGCATCGAGGCAGGAGACCAGATTGGGGTGGGACAGGGTGAGGGCCACCTTCGCCTCGCGGCGAAAGGCCTTCCGGGCGGGTCCCTCGTGGCGATGCTCGGCGGCGAGCACCTTCAAGGCCACCGTTCGACCGCTTCGCACGTCCCGGGCCAGATGTACCTGTGCGGCTCCCCCCCGACCGATGCGGCGTTCGAGCACGAAGTGTCCCAGACGATCCATGACCCACCTCCGGCAAGATCATCTCAAGACTCGTGCCACCCTGTCTTCTCGTACACGGAGAGCGCGTTCAGGGGCACGGGACGACGTCGACCCGTCCGGATGGGGGGCAGGGGACCATGGCGATTCGCCTCAGCCGCAGTCGACTCCCGTGGTGGAGCGCAGGGTCTCCACTGCGTGATCGAGCACGGAGAGGATCACCTCGAGGCCGTCGGAAACCCCCTTGGGCGAACCGGGAAGGTTCACCACGAGGCAGGCGCCGCGGATGCCGGCGATGCCCCGGCTCAGCATGGCGTGGGGAGTCTTGGCGAGACCGAGAGCCCGAATGGCCTCGGGAATGCCGGGGACGGGTCGATCGATGACCCGTTCCGTGGCCTCGGGCGTCACGTCCCGGGCGGTGAAGCCCGTCCCGCCCGTGGTGATCACGAGATCGGGAGCGCCGTCCCGATCGATGAGATCGATGAGGGCCTCGGCGATGGCTCCCACGTCGTCGGGCACGACCCGCCGTTCGAGGACGTCCACGCCATGAGCCACGAGTCTCTCCTCGATCATGGGACCCGTCAAGTCGTCCCGCTCGCCTCGGGCCGCCTTGTCGCTCGTCACGAGCACGGCGCATCGAATGGCCTCGGTCATGCTCCTCATCCTCCTCGTTTCGTGATGTTCCACGTGGAACCTCGGCGATCCCGCCCCACGGGATCCGTCCCTTGGAGTATAATGCGCCTCGATCTTCTGCCGTCGAGCTATTCCTGTCGTAAGACATGTTTCGGAGTGGAGAGGAGTCCGGGTGGAGCGCTGGGACGTGGTCGTGGTGGGAGCCGGTCATGCCGGCTGCGAGGCCGCCCTCGCCTCGTCCCGCATGGGGGCCCGCACCCTGCTGCTCAGCCAGAATCTGAGCACGGTGGCCATGATGCCCTGCAACCCCTCCATCGGCGGACCGGGCAAGGGGCACCTCGTGCGCGAGCTATACGCCCTCGGCGGGGAGATGCCCCACGCCGTGGACCGGGCGCACCTGCAGATCCGAGAGCTCAACGCCACCCGAGGTCCCGCCGTGCGGGCCCTGCGCGCCCAGATCGACCGGCGGCGCTACATGACGGCCATGATGGACGCCCTCCTCGCCGAGGAAAATCTCGAGCTGCGCCAGGCCGAGGCGGCCCGTCTCCTCGTGGACGGACAGGGTCGAATCCGGGGGGTGGAAAGCGCAACGGGCCGTTCCTTCGACGCCCCCGCCGCGGTGATCACGTCGGGGACCTATCTGGACAGCACCATCATCGTGGGAGCCCACCGCCACGCAGGAGGCCCCTCGGCCCAGCTGGCCTGCCTCCGCCTCGCACCGGCCCTCCGCGAGCTCGGCGTGCGCACCCGTCGCCTCCAGACCGCCACCCCGCCACGGGTCCACCGGCGCTCCATCGACCTGACCGATCTCGTCGAGATCCCCGGAGAGGCGGGGCGCCCCGGCTTCACCGGCGTCCCGAGCCGCCCCGACCCCTGGAGCTGCTGGATGACCCGCACCACCGAGGCCACCATCGAAACGGTGCGACGCCACATCTCCCATTCTCCCCTCGTCCTGGGCAACATCACCGACCACGGCCCTCACCACTGTCCGTCCATCGACCGCAAGGTGCTCCGCTTTCCCGACATGTTCGAGCACGTGGTCTTCCTCGAGCCGGAAGGCGAGGACTCCTCCGAGATCTACCTGCAGGGACTGACCACCTCCATGCCCGCCCCCGCACAGGAGGCGGTGGTGCGGAGCGTCCCCGGCCTCGAAAGGGCGGAGATCGTCCGCTACGGGTACGCCATCGAGTACGACCACGTCCTTCCCGAACAGCTCGATCATCGTCTCGCCCTGCGCCGGATCCCGGGTCTCTTTCTCGCCGGGCAGATCAACGGCACCTCGGGCTACGAGGAAGCCGCCGCCCAGGGTTGGGTGGCCGGGGTGAACGCCGCCGCCGAGACCCTCGGCCGGGATGCGGTGATCCTCGGCCGGGACGAGTCCTACCTGGGCGTCCTGGTGGATGATCTGATCACGAAGGAACGGAACGATCCGTACCGGGTGACCACGAGCCTGGCCGAGTTTCGCCTCCATCTTCGATCGGACAACGCCTGCCGCCGCCTCATGCCGCTCGGCCTGCGCCTGGGCCTCGTCTCTCCCGAGCGGGCGAGGCGGGAGAGGGAGAGAGACCTCGCCGTGGATCTCGAGCTCTGCCGTCTCGAGAGCACGCGGGTCCGCCCCGACCGGGACACGCGGGAACGCCTCGCCGCCCTCTCCACGGGAGAGCTCAAGAAACCCGTCCGCCTCCGGGAGCTCCTGAGCCGCCCCGAGCTCTCCTACGACGACCTGCCCCTCCTGGGTTTTCCCGCCCCCCTTCGCGGCGA
>CAXXFQ010000021.1:0-170968 GCA_963674475.2 Thermoguttaceae bacterium
TCGGTGTCGCCGTTTTTCCAAAGCATGGCAAGCTTGCCCGTCTTCGGATCGAGCGTTCGGATCGCGTTGACCTGCGAGTCGTTCAGGTAGATCAGTCCGGTTCCGGCATCAAAGAAAATCCCGTCGCAGCACTGGAACTCGTCGGTGTCGACGACCGTTTTGACTTCTTTGACCTGGTCGTTTTCATCAAAGATGATTTGATTGACTACCCCATCGCCAAAATTGCCGACCCAAAGGTTGCCCTCGGCGTCGAACGTGGAGCCGTCGGCCCCCGGCCCGATCTTCCCGACCGATCTTCTTGGTTTCCGGCAGTTTGACGATAAGGTGTTTATCGGTTCCGTTCGGTTCGACCTTGACCGGACCGGCATTCAGTTTCTCAAGGCTAAACTGCCAGACTCCACCGATGCCGAATTTTTCGGGCAGATCAAGGAACGTGTCGGTCACGTACATCTTGTCTCCCTTCCAGTTCAGGGAGTTGGGCAGCTTCAGGCCGTCGACGACCACGTCCACCTTGCCGGTCGGTTTGCCATCTTTCATTTCGACTCGCAATACACGCGATTTGTGGTCGCTGTCGACGAAGTACTGGTTGTCGGCGACGTAAAGATGGCCGTCCGGGCCGATATCCAGCCCCATCGGGCCGACTTCCCCCGTCTCGGGGATGGACTTCATATTGCAAAAGTTCGGTCAGCTTGCCGTCTCGATCGATCGCCATTAGGACGGACGGGTGGATTTTCTTGCCGTTTTCGTCCCGTTCGGCGAAATTCGGGCAGTTCAAATAGATCGTCCCCGTCGCGTCGTCCAGCGTTAAGCCGTCGGGCGTCGGGCAGCTTTCCGGCAATTCCAGATAGAGCGTCGGGCGAAAATCGGCCGTCTTCTGGGCCGTTTCTTTTTGGGCCGTATCCGGTTGGGCCGCTTGATCGGTTTCCGATTTGGGTTGACAGCCGCACCACGGTAACACGGCAAGAATCATAAGAATCGAGATCGTTCGAGACATACTTTTGCTCCTTTTTTCTCTCATTACTCTCATTGGAAGATTAAAAGTTCCGTATCCAAAAAATCTCTGTCAATCGCACACGATTATGACGCAGTTTACCATCGGAGGGACTTTGTGGGTAGCCGCCTAGTAATAAAAAATGACCCCAGCGAGGCATTTATTACCCACGCTTGCGAGGTGGACCCATTTTCTATTATTGTCGAACCTCCGTTCGATTCGGTGTATCATAAGGGATAGGGGGTGAGCTCTCTAAGGTAAAGGGGGGGGCTCGCTCCGGGCCGCATGATACGCGGATGACGACCTCGCAATCGAAGAGCTTTTCCCATGAAGATCCAATTTCTCGGCGCGGCTCGGCAGGTGACCGGCTCGCAGTATTGTCTGATGGCCGACGGCCGAAAGGTGCTGGTCGATTGTGGAATGTACCAGGAGCGGCGGTTTCAGGATCGCAATTGGGCGCCGAGCCCGGTCCCGGTCGGCGAGATCGACGCGGTCTTGATCACCCACGCCCATATCGACCATTGCGGGCTCTTGCCCAAGTTGGTCCATGACGGCTTTCGTGGGCCAATCTACACGACGCCCGCCTCGGTCGATCTGTTGGAAATCGTCCTTCGCGACGCGGCTCGGATTCAGACGGAAGACGCGGCCTTCAAGGAAAAACGTCACCGGCGAGAAGGCCGACGGGGTCCTCATCCGGTACGTCCGCTTTTTACTGACGCGGATGTCAGCAAGACGCTGCCGATGTTGGAAGAACTCGACTACGGACATCGGGTCGAGCTTTCCGACGGCATCGGCGCAACGCTGCACGACGCGGGACATATTCTCGGCTCGGCGATGGTCGAACTGCACCTGGCTTGCAATGGGCGTCCGCGAACGTTGTTGTTTTCCGGCGACCTGGGCCAAAACCACCGGCCGATCATTCGCGACCCGTCGATCATCACCGAGGCCGACTACCTCGTCATGGAATCGACCTACGGCGACCGGGAACATCGCGAGGTGGAGAAGACCGACGTGCAGTTGGCCCGGCTGATCAACGAGACAATCGACCGCGGCGGGAACGTGGTCATTCCGACGTTCGCCATCGAGCGGGCTCAAGAGTTGATCTATCAGATTGGTGAGTTGATCAGACACGGGAAAATTCCGCACTTGCCGGTCTATCTCGACAGCCCGATGGCCGGGCGGGTGACACAGGTTTTCCGTCGCCACCGGGAGCTGTTCGATGAGGAGACTTGGGCGCGGATCAACGCCAACGACACGCCGTTTCGATTTCCCGACCTGCATATCACCACGACGCCGGAACAGTCGAAGCAGATCAATAATCAAAAGAGACCGTGCGTCATCATGGCCACCTCGGGGATGTGTACCGCCGGGCGCATCAAGCACCATCTGGTCCACAACATCAAGCGGCCCGAATCGCTGATCCTGTTCGTCGGCTACCAGGCCTCCGGCACGCTGGGGCGGCTTATCGTAAACGGGAAACGGGAAGTCCGAATCCACGGCCTCAAATGGCCCGTCCGTGCCCGGGTTGCCCAGGTTAACGGTTTTTCCGGCCACGCCGACAAGCCGATGCTCTTAAGCTGGCTCGAAAATTTCACCCGCCCGCCCAAACAGCTTTTCCTGACCCACGGCGACGAGCAATCGGCCCTAAGCCTCGCCGAAGAAATTCAACAACGGTTCGGCTGGCCGATCCACGTTCCCCAATATCAAGAGCTCGTCGAGCTCAACGAGCACGGTTGCGAATAGACCTCGCGTGCAATCCTTTGGTTGGGGACGAGCCGGTCGAAGGGCCGGTGTCTGAATTTTCGGTTTCTTAGGTTGGCGGCATGATCGACATGATCGCGATTTTGGAAAGGACCTCCGCGGTAAGCAGGGCGGCTGCAAAAAGGGCGATTCCGCGTCCCCCCTTGGCGTTGCACGAGACCGAAAAAGCTTGGTACATCAGCCATACCATCCAAATCAGCATGCCGAAAACCCAGAACACCGAGATCGCGAGAACAAGAAACGCTATCGGAGAGTTGGGTGACATTCCCATCGAAATGGCAACCGTGGCTTGTTTTACCGGGGGAAAGAAGAAAGGGAGAAGCATTCCCAGTGTGGGGAAACGGGCAAGCGCTTGAGTTCCAAAGAGATCCACGGCGCGAAACGGTTGTCGGATGAAAACGCGGGCGACGATCCAGAGGCAGACCGACAGGACCACCCAATCGATGAGTATCTCGGCGAAGGGAAGCCACCAATCGCCCTGGAATCCAACATGAAAATCCAGAACCCCATCGAAGTGACCGGCAATCGCCCAAGCGCCCGCCCCGGAGAGGAGTAAGACGATCAGACCTGCCGTCAGCGCTTTTGTCCCCGCGATGAAATGAAAGGGATTGAAAAGCCAAGTCCAGATTCGTTTTCCGGATTCCTTTGTTTCCCTTGCGTCGCGGTCCATATCTTTTTCTCCTAAGATTCGTTTATTAAGGGGGGGTGGTAATAACGAAGTTACTGAAGCCAAAGTCCCGCTATTTGATCTTTTTCGTTCAAGACGATTTTGAGCGTGATAGAGGCGTTCTGGAACTTGCAGAGAACAAAGACGCAGTGGAAACCCTCTTCGGTCGTCCTCTTGAAAACCTCGCTCGAGAGATATTTTCCACCCCCGGTGAGAAGTTGTTGCCAAAGGGCTTTTAATTGATTTGCCGACATGGCACGCTTCATTTCCGTAGACAAATTCTCGGTCGCCTTCGCAAAAGAGCCATCCGACAAAAGGCCCACGAAACCCAAAGCCGGTTCTGAATTCGTGCTTGATTCGACCTGGTTCGATTGCGATTGGTTTTGAGTTGAAGGACCTGCCTCGGAGAGGGGAGCTTCCCTTTCGCCACATCCGAACGTCCCCAGTCCCAGGAGAATGGTTAAACCGGCTACTGAAAGTTGCCCCGCGCTTTTCATGATTCGCATTCCTTTTCGTTGTCTTGGTCTTGTTCCTCGTTTTCCAACTGACAAACCCGTTCTCGGAGCGATTCCAGGCGATTTCGTACCGTCGGGTAAGAAACTCCATACATGCGAGCCAGCTCTTTCAAACTGCCTCTAGCGAGAACCATGCGGACCACAAACTCTTTCTCGTCCGAATCCAAACGGCTCAAAAGCGGAGGCGGAAAGTTGCCCTCCACCTTGGTGCCACACGTCGCGCAGACCAGGCGGGAGACATGAAGGCCCGAGTCACACGCCGGGCATTTAGTTGGAAAACGATGTTTTGACATAATGACCTCCCTTTTTTGTGGCCGAACTACAGTGAAATTAACAAATGATTACCCTTTATTCAATAGCAGCCTCGTAAAAATTAACTAATATTTTAAAAAGTTAAATATCAGTGAAGTTTTTCTTAATTTATTTCACCGGGTGGTTATATGGGTTTTTTCAGTAAGTGGCTGATTTTCCTTGGTTACTATTGACGACAAGCTATATGGCGGTACAATATAGCTTGTTACCTCGATAACCCCTGTGGAGATCGGATTATGGACCCTTCCAAATGGCTGACCCAGATTAAACGCGGTTTGCTCGAACTGTGTATTCTCAATCTGGTTTGTCAGGAAAAAATGTATGGGTATCAAATCGTCAAACGTCTGACCGCGACGCCCGGGTTGGTTATTTCCGCGGGGACGGTCTATCCACTTTTGAGCCGCTTGAAACGGGAAGGCTTTTTGGTCAGTTCGCTCGTCGAGTCGCCGCATGGTCCGGCGCGACGTATCTACGAACTGACGGTCGACGGTTGTCGTCATCGTCGAGGCATTAATGAGGCATGGCAGGAGATCTCCGAGGCCGTGAATCAGTTCATCGGCACGGAAAACGAGAACCAAATTCAAAACGCATGCGAAGGGGAGATAGTAGAATGAAACCGAGAAGTTCGGAAGCCGCCCGTCTGGAAGCAGATTATCTGGCCCGCGTTCGATCGGTCCTTGCACTACGCGATCCGTCGGAAGTCGAAGAGGTGATCGAGTCGCTCAGAGAGCATATCGAGGAGGAATTTTTGGTCTTGGCTGACGACGAGATTTCCTTGGTGCAAATGGCTAACGTCCTTGAGCGACTCGGCCCGCCCGAGGTGTACGTCTCTGACGAGTCGGACGTTTCAGAGAAGGGGCCTTCAGTGTCGGAAGAGGATTCGGCGGGGGGCAAAATGCCAACCCTGGTCCCTTTCGGCAAAATTGACATCGGCAGCTACTTGAACGAAGCGATTCAGTTTTATAGACAGAATTTTTTTATGTTTCTTCTGATTACGGTTGTCGTTTTCGTTTTGCATATTTGCAGCCTGTTTCTTCTCGCCGGGCCTTTGATGGGCGGCTTTTTGTATATGGTCCTTTGTGCTCTGCGTCGAGAAGGTCAAAAATTAGAGTTGGGTGACATGACCGATGCCTTTTGTAGAAAATTTTTCCCTCTTCTCGGTATGTTTTTTCTCACCCTTGTGCCAGTCCTTTTGGGCTATTCCTTATTTATCATTCCAGGTCTCTTGCTGACGACGATTTGGCTTTTTTCTGACTTGCTCATGGTGGACAAGGATCTTGGAATTCTCGATTCTCTGGGAAAGAGTTTTGCGATTGTGAATCGGAGAGGGTTCATCGAGAATTTTGCTATCGCCTTCTTGGTTATATCGATGAATTGTGGTCCCTCTTTGGTTATGTCAGATCATATCGGGTTGATCATCAGTCTTTTACTTTCTCCCTTGGGAATATCCTTAATGGCCATCGCCTACGAACGTCAGGTTGGCCAAGACACCGGGGAACTGGCTGACCTTTTCGAAGGGGAAGAGCCTGTTATTGCCGCGACAACCGTTTCGTCATAGAGGCCAAGAAAAACGTAACGCCCAAGTGGATCGATTTCCTTTTCACGGAAACGGAACTACTTGGGCGTTTTTCTGTCTTTGATCAGGAATAGGGCCGACAGTGTTTTCGTTCAAGGCAGGCGGAGCCAGATCGGCCGGTTGAGAGAGGTTACGCCTTTTTGCGACGCTTCGAGGCTAAGGAAAAAACTCCGATTCCCAGGAAGGCCAACATTGCCAGCGTACTCGGTTCCGGGGCGTGGTTGGCGATCAGAACCTGTCCGCCGTCGGCCAGAACATTGTAAGTGAGGATCGTTGCTCCGTCCTCTTCTTCTGAAAGGTCATAGGCGATCGGCGTCCCGTTGTGAAAAACGTTCAAAACCTCGGTCGACCAGTTCGTCGGCAGCTCGGTATTGATCGTCAGCGGCACGTTGTAAAGCTCGTCGTCGAGGTGATCGTCGATGACCAGCAGCATCTCATTGTCGTCTACCCGTTCGACCGTGATCTCGGCCGCGTCACGCGAATAGATATAGCGGCTGACGTTGGCTTGGGTGTCGTTCCAAACCTCACCGGCCAATTGGGCGGCGGCGATAGCGTCGAGATGTTCCAGGTAGGCGTTTTTGTCGACACTGTCGTCAAGTAAATGGAAATATTCGATCGCCCAACCTTTGGCGTCAATCGTGTCCTCGAGATAGCGGCCATAGACCGACTTGGCGACCTCGTAGTCCGACATTTCGTACTGCCAATACCTGGAGGAATGACTGGCCGTTAAAAAACAGCTTAATTTATACATGTTTTCGGGACTGGACGGATTGGGAACGAAATGCCCGGAGCTATTTTTGTGTTGGCCGTAGACGTCGCGGGCCGAAAGGAAATATTCGCCGAGAACGGCGTGCGTTTGGGCGTTGTCGATTCCCCATGGATAGGCAAAGGTATAAGCCGGTTTTCCGGTCAAGGCGGTCAGCGCCGCATTGACGTTTTGGCAATCCTCACGCAGTTGGTCCAGCGACGTCATGCACATATCCACACGAAGCGGGTTGGCCGGTTGGTTCGGGACCACGGAAAAATGTTCCATCGTATGGGAGGCCAGTTCGTGCCCTTCTTCGGCCAACACGGCGTACTGATTTTTGTACCGTCGCCAAGAAGCAAGAGTATCACTCGGATTGACGAAAAACGTTCCCACAAGTCCCCGCTGGGTCAATGCCGGGCCGATCTCATTGACCTGACTTCCAAAATTATCGTCGGTCGTCAGTGTGTAGGCCCCTTTGGCGTTGTCCAGCCAAGTGGCCACACTCGAATTCCCGGGCGATGCATAAGCGGCGGCCGAAAGAACCGTCAGAATCATGCAAGAAATAGGTGAAAGATAACACCGTTTCATGGTAAGGTGTCTCGCTTTGATAAATGCTCTTCTCTGAAATGCCTCCGTACAGATAACTTCCAATGTAAATGAAGCGGTGGGGGGGGTGCAAGTGAAAAGGCGATTTTTTTTGTTACAATCGGTGCAACTAACCCTATTGAGCTAACTCTTGCAGGGGGGGGTGCCGTAAAAAAAGGGGAAACCTTTCCTTGTGGATAGGCTTCCCCTCTGTCCTGGACGTCGATAACCGGCCTGCCCGGTTTTTGGTTTTTCTTAACCGAGATTGGCTCGCCAGCGGGCCAGCCGTTCGGGCAGTTGGGCCGGGTCGGCCGTGCCGGTGGTCGCCAGTTGGGTGACCGTGATCGAGGCGACCAGGTTGGCCACCAAGGCCGCTTCGGCCGCTTCGGCACCGGCTGCCAACGACAAGACGGCTCCGGCGGTCGCGCTGTCGCCGGCACCGGTCGGATCGGTCGGCCCTTCGACCGGGACGCCAGGCACGATCGTCGGTTCCGGGTCGCTGACCAACATCCCGCGTTCGCCGCGGGTCGCAAAGATTTCCCCGCCGATGCTCGCCTTGAGCCGGTTGACGGCGTCGGTGAGCTTGTCCAGATCGATCTCGTATCCTGGCGGCGGATTTTCGACCCCCATCGCTTCGAACTGGTTCGGCTTGATCGTGATGTTGCGGAAATCCTGGACGCGAAGTCGACTGTCACCCCAGAAGACGACGTTCGGAAAATCCTTGGCCCGTTGGGCGACCGCTTCGCAAAACGCTTTGTTCACGACCCCGCACTCGGCCTCTTCGACCTGGTCGAGGATGATCAACGCGTCGATCTCCGGCAACAGGACGTCAAGCGAGGCGATCATCTTCTCGATCGTTTCGGGCGAGGTTCGCTGTCGGTTTTTGGTGTCATAACGTTCGTGTTCGCTTTCCAGACCGGCTTTGGTCCGGTCGCGCGGCTTCAGGTAAGTCGGCGTCATTCGATTTTCGACCATGTGCAGATGGTCGGTCGAGCAACCCAGCTTATGGAGGCCCTGGCGCAGGTCGTACCCTTCGCCGTCGTCGCCGGTGAAGCCCAGCGCATGGAGCGTGCCTGCTTTGAGGGCGGCCAGATTGCAGACCACGGTTCCGGCCGCGCCGGGGCTACGTCGGATCGAGGCGACCTGGTGGGCCGTTTTGCCGGTTTCGATACTGTATTCGGCCCATTCCGGTTCGACGTCAAGATACTTGTCGAGGAAGAAATCCCCCGCCACGGCGATCCGCAACGAGGGAAAACGGCCGAGAATCTCGTCGAGCCGAGCGTCGCTCATTTCGTTAAAGGTTTTCATCAACAGAGGTCCTTTTATATTTTAAATTGGCTTCGTTTGATGGGTTTTTTTGTTTCAGGTCCGGTTTCCGAAATCGTGAGACTCCGCGATTTCAAGACTCCGTCCTACACCCGCTTGATGACCTCGTCGTACAGATGCGGGACCGTTTGACGATGGTCGCCGCGGACATAAAAACTTTCGCCGCCGTCGGCACAGGTTCGCACGAGGATCGTTTTGTAGGGACGGAAGTAGTAACGCGGGTCCGACTTGTCGACGGTGGCTTTCAGGTCTTCATCTTCTCCCAGTTGGATCATGTCGAACAACCCGGTGGTGAATTTGCCGAT
The DNA here is from genome assembly GCA_963674475.2 of Thermoguttaceae bacterium. GTDB lineage: Bacteria > Planctomycetota > Planctomycetia > Pirellulales > Thermoguttaceae > CAXXFQ01. The sequence goes on from CAXXFQ010000021.1 coordinate 8,787, forward strand.
ATTTTTCCCTTCTTGATGGGCGACGTTGCGGGCCATGGTCAGGGCTTTCAGGTAGACTTCCGGTCCCATGACGGCCGATCCGGCGTTGAGGAAGACGCCCCCTTCGAGGTTCATAATGCTCTGGGTGTAGACGAGGAAGTCGGTGTAGGTCGCCTGGCCCATCGTGGCCGGGTCGAAGTTCGGGTGTTCGTGGACAATGTCCTGGCCGAACGCGACGTGGACGGTGACCGGAACGCCGTATTTGGCACCGGCGGCCAAGACGCTCGTTTCGGCGTACGGAAAATCCCGTTCGAGGATCATGTTGCCCAGCGCTTCGCCTAGGCCGATTCCCTCTTTGGCCGCGTTGTTGGCCGCTTCGTTGTACAACCCCGTTTCGTTCCAAAGGCCGAACTCACCGGTTCGCACATAGCGAGCGACGCTTTCACAGGTCTCGCCGATCATGGCCAGTTCGAAGTCGTGGATCGCCCCGGCCCCGTTGAGCGCCAAATGGGTCACGAGTCCCCGTTTCATCAGGTCGATCGTCAGCGGGCCGTTCCCTTTTCGCAGAACGTGGGCCCCGTAGCAGAACATGACGGCCGCGTCCTTCTTGCGACCTTCGACGATCCGCTCGGCAAGGATCGGCAGCGCCTTGTGTTCGAACGGCTCGCGCGGCGAATCCGGATAGATCATCATCGACCGGTCGATATCGTGGACCCGTTGTTCGAGCGGTTTGAGGATCAGACGACTTCGGTCAAAACAAGGAAACGGCATCTTGGCTTCTCCGGAAAAACGAGTAAATCTTTTGGGATTTTTTATGTTTTTTTAAATGACGATGTTGGCAAGGTATCGGTCTGTTTGCAAAAAAGTCCAAGCAAACAAGCCGTTTATCATAGCAATTTCGGCCAACCGCGAAAAGGAGAGGGCGCACGCCCGTGGAAAAATCCGCCCGGGAATCATGGCAAAGGCCAAGCGGAGATTTACCTCCTCCTTAGGGGGCCAGGGGCATCCTTTCGCCGGGGCCGGTCGGCTTGCGAAGTGGGGACGGAACCGTTTCCACGCCGCGATTTCCCTTTTTTGAAAAATCGCAGCGTGTACCGGTCGAAAATTAATCCGTCCCAAAGTAGAAAAAAATTACTTTCGAAGAAATTCGTTCATGTGGCGTTTGTACGCCTCGACGCCCGGCTGGCCGTACGGGTTGATCCCGATCAGACGGCCTTCGACGACCGTGGCCAACAGGAGCATCTGGAACAGTTGCCCCAGGCTCGGCTCGTCCAGCTTCGGCAGGAACAGATCGGCGGTCGGTCGGGCGTCGTCGGCATAGGCCCGGTTGGTCCCGGCGATCGCGGCGTCCATGATCTCCGGCAACGTCTTTCCGGCCAGTTCGTTGAGCTGGTCCTGGTCGAAGTCGGATTTTTCGAGCGCGATCGAATCGTACTTTTGCGACTGGAGGATCAGGTTCGTAATCACCTTGTCGCGTCGACCTTCCTGGTGCTGTTGACCGCGGGAGTGTAGGTCGCGGGTGTTCACGGCCGTCAGCGGCAGGGCCCCTTGTCCGTCTTTGCCGAGCGATTCGGCCAGCAACTGGTCGTACCACAGGCCGACCGCTTCCATCCCCTTGCCCCAGGTCGAAAGGACGCGGGTATCGATCCCCCGCCGGACTTCCAGCAGATGGGAGACGGCCACGTAGTCCAAAACCGGGTTCGAGCCGAGCGGTTCGTTGCGGAAACGCTCATTCATCAACGCGGCCCCTTCGAGCAGTTTGACGATATCGAGCCCCAAAATCGCTGCCGGAAGCAGGCCGACCGCGCAGAGGATCGAAAACCGTCCGCCGACGCCGTCGGGAATCGGGAAGATCGCGTCCTTTTTGCAACCGATCGCCTCGGCCAGACTGCGGAGTCGACTCGGGTCGCCGGTGACCGGGACGACCCAATCGCCCAGTTGGTCGTCGCCGACCTTTTTACGAAGTTCATCAAGGAACAATCGGAACGAGAGGGCCGTTTCGAGCGTCCCACCGCTTTTGCTGATGACGACAATCCCACACGGGTCGTCGGTTTGCCGGAACAGGTCGATCAGACCGTGGAGCCCGTCGTTGTCGACGTTGTTTCCTTCGAAGTAAAGTCGGGGGCGTCCGCCTCGGGCCTCACGCGGCAGTTCGTTGTGATACGGATGGCAACAGGCCTCGAACAAGGCGCGGGCTCCCATGTACGATCCGCCGATTCCCAACACGGCGATCCGATCCGTTTTTTCGGCCAACCCCTCGGCGACCGCGATGATTCGGCCCAGCTCGGAGGCCTCTTTTTTCTGTTCGTACTCGTTCAAAAGCCGCTCGGGCAGCTCCATGAACCCGGCGTCGAGCGGGATTTTCGTCTCGGGTACCGCGCCGCCGGCTTGCCAAAGGGCCAGGTCGTCGAGCGTTTCGGCGCGGGCCGCTTCCAGTCGCGGGGCGATCCAATCGAGGTCGGCCTGGGCCAGTCCGGTTTCGGGGATGAGGGTTGCGCTCGGGTCATACTTGATTACGGGATACGATAATGACATAGTTGTTTACCTTTATGGGACAGGGTTTTTTTCTTGTTTTTTGGTCTATATCAATTCTTGGAACTATCAGAAAAAGAGGCGGTGTCCGACTTGGTTTGCTGGCGGAAAAAGGGCAAAACGGGCCGGTTGCGGAAGATATGAAAATATGACGTACCGCCGATCGATTTCAAGGCGTCGGTCCCTTCGAATGCCCCGATTTGCGAAAAACGAGCCTATTGGAGCCGTTTTTTTTGTTTTGAAGCGTCGCCAAAACGCCGTTTCTTGCCGAATATCGCCCGTTTTTCGAAGGTTGTCCCGGGTGACAACTTGTAACGAAACCGGTATCCTGTGGAAATCGGCAAGTTCGGCCGATAGAAATCAGATAAATACACCTTATATCGTCGGCCTTGGTGACTAGAGGTCGGGACCGATTCATTTTTTTGAAAATCTAAGGAAAAAACGATGGATACACAAGAGCTGGTACGTTCTCTGATGGACAAGAACGATTCGAAAATCGTCATGTTGGTTGCCGATGGTCTGGGCGGATTGCCCCTGAAGCCGGGCGGACCGACCGAATTGGAAGCGGCCAAGACGCCGAATCTCGATAAGATGGCGAAAAGAGGCATTTCTGGTAACTCTCACCCGATCCGCCGCGGGATTACCCCCGGCAGCGGTCCCGGGCACCTGGGGCTGTTCGGTTACGACCCGCTGAAATACCTCATCGGACGTGGCGTCCTCGAAGCGACCGGGATCGGATTTGCCGTGGGGCCCAAGGACGTGGCGATTCGCTGCAACTTCTGCACGCTCGACGCCGACGGCAACATTGCCGACCGTCGTGCCGGACGAATCCCGACCGAAGAGAGCGCCCCGCTGGCCGAAATGCTTCGTGAAGTGAAGATTCCCGGGATCGAAATTTTCGTCGACCCCGTCAAGGAACACCGATTTGTCGTCGTTTTCCGTGGCGAGGGGCTGGGCGGTAACGTCCATGACACCGACCCGCAAAAGACGGGTGTCCCGCCGCTGGCGCCGGTTGCTCAGAACGCCGAGAGCGAAAAAACGGCCGAAGTGGCCGCCGAATTCTTCGCGCAGGCGAAAAAACTTTTGGCCGACCAGCCGAAGGCGAACGGGTTGACGATGCGTGGTTTTTCGAAAATGCCGCACATCCCGACTTACGAAGAGGTCTACGGCGTCCGTTCCGCGGCGATCGCCGTCTATCCGATGTACAAGGGGTTGGCCCAACTGGTCGGCATGTCGATCGAAGGGGAAGCGACCACTTTGGAAGAAGAGATCGACGTCTTGGAAAAGGTCTGGGACGACTACGACTTCTTCTTCGTCCACTTCAAGTACACCGACAGCCGGGGCGAAGACGGCGACTTTGACGCGAAGGTCAAGATGATCGAAGAGTTCGACGCGATCATTCCGCGTGTCGAGGCGCTGAACCCGGACGTCCTGATCGTCACTGGCGACCACAGCACCCCGGCAAAGATGGCCGCGCACAGCTTCCATCCGGTACCGACGATGCTGGCGGCCGATATCTGCCGCACCGACGCGTGTGAATCGTTTGGCGAGACGGCCTGTTGCACGGGCGGATTGGGTCATTTTGACGCGGTTCACCTGATGCCGTTGGCCTTGGCCCACGCCGGGCGGCTCGGGAAGTTTGGCGCGTAATTGAGAGCCTATTGAAAAGACAGGGGCATGGGACCATGTCCGACCCCTGTATAATGGAAAAAGGAAAAGGGGGGCGATAGCGCGGGCCGTCGCTCCTTTTTTCTTTTAGAACTTTTTTAGAACCGATTTGTCGTTTTATTCGAGACCATACCCTCATGACCCTCTACTTCGCCGAAGGTTCTTCGACCACCGATTTGACGCAAGACGATCTGCGTACGGCCCTTTTTTTCGTCTTCGAGCAGCTCGGCCCCAGACCGCGCGTTCTCGCTTTGCCGCCGGACTTCACGCGGTTTAACAGCATGGCCGGGCCGTTGACCTGTTTGACGCACGAGTATTACGAGCAGCGGTTGGTCGATGTCATGCCGGCGCTGGGGACCCATGTTCCGATGCCCGATTGGCAGCTCGAGCGGATGTTTCCGACCGTGCCGAAAGCGTTGATCCGAGAACACGACTGGCGCAACGACGTCGTTACGATCGGCGAGGTCCCGGCCGAGTTTGTTCGCGAGGCGACCGAGGGGGTTTACGACAAGCCGTGGCCGGCCCAGTTGAACCGGCTGGTCTGGGAAGGCGGTCACGATCTGATCGTTTCGATCGGCCAGGTCGTTCCGCACGAGGTGATCGGGATGGCCAACTACAACAAGAACCTGTTTGTCGGGACCGGCGGCGCGTCGGGGATCAATGAGAGCCATTTCATCGGGGCCGCCTACGGGATGGAACGGATGATGGGCCGCGCCGATACTCCGCTGCGACGGATCTTGAACTACGCCCAGGACCATTTCTGTGACAAGTTGCCGCTTCTGTATGTTTTGACGGTGATCGGCCCGCGCGATGACGGCTCTCTGGCCATGCGTGGCCTTTATATCGGCGATGATGTCGAGTGCTTTGAGCGGGCGGCCGAACTGTCGGTCAAGGTCAACTTCACGGTACTTGACGAGGCGCCGAAAAAAGTGGTGGTCTACCTCGACCCGGAAGAGTTTCACAGCACGTGGCTCGGCAACAAAGCGATCTATCGTACCCGGATGGCGATTGCCGACCGTGGGGAGTTGGTCGTCATGGCCCCGGCGGTCGGCACCTTCGGCGAAGACCCGGAGATCGATGCGTTGATCCGAAAATACGGCTATCGCACCACGCCGGAGATCATGAAAAACGTCCGCGAAACGGACGATCTGCCCGGCAACCTCTCGGCCGCCGCCCATCTGATCCACGGGTCGTCCGAAGGCCGGTTTACGATTACCTATTGTCCGGGAAAGCTGACGCGCGAGGAGATCGAATCGGTCGGGTACCGGTACGCCGAACTCGAACCGATGCTCCAGAAGTACGACCCGAAAAAACTCCGCGACGGTTGGAATACGACCGCCGACGGCGAGCTGATTTTCTATATCAGTAACCCCGCGCTGGGGCTCTGGGCCGAACGGACCCGGCTGGGGGCGGAGTAGTTTTAATTTTGAATTTTTATAGAAATTAGGGGGAACCTTTCTGAAGAAAGTTTCCCCCTAAAACCCCCTCCAAAAACTTTTTGGACCGGTGCTGCCGCACCGGCGGGCAGGGCCCGCGCCCGGACCGGTGCTTCCGCACCGAGGACTGAACCCACTTCCGTTGGTCGTTGGTGTTTTTGTAAGAGAAATGCTGTTTCCGACGGGCGTTGGTAGGGTGAATTGGTTTTGGTCTTGTTTCTAGCTTCTTTTCACTCGGTCGGCCAAGACTGCCGTTATGTGTTCCCCTATCGGGAAAACGAACAACACTGCCCGCCCCGGCGCTTTGCTGCGGAACCGACGTTCCCACTCGTTGGCGTCGATCGCCACGCCCCGTTTCTTCACCTCGACGTGGCCGAGTTTCAGTTCACGTAACCGTCGCTTCAATTGCTTTTCGTGAAAGGGGAGCGTTTCTCGGACTTCATACGCTCCTAAAAGCGGCTCGTCGATCAGTCGGTCGCCGGTCAAGTAAGCGACCGACGGGTTCAATGCGGCAATCGCAAAATGCTCGGCGATCGCTCCGATCAGCCTGGCAGCCAAGACGGACGGGTCGGGCTCGTAAAGATAGGTATTCAACTTGCCGGTCGTCGGAATCGGCAAATCTCCTTCGCCGACAAACGTCGAAAGATCTTCCGGAACCCGCCACGGCTTTTTCAGAATACTTGCCCGCCGCTTTCCGGGCGCTTCGACCGCGCGACCGAACCAGGCGATCTGTTGTCGACACTCGCCATTGCGTGAAATCCACTCCCGCTCGGCCACACGGGACCACTCGTCCGGCGTCGGCGTGGCGGGGGCCAACTTGATTGCCGCGTTGGGGCATTCGGTCAACAGCCGGTCGATCGTCGCCATCGAGGGCTGAAAAAGTTCGGTGTGAATCGTCCTTCGCCCCTCGGGACGTCGATCCGGGTCGATATGCCAGGCGTCAAAATCCCGTAGTGAAAACGAGTCGGCGTCGGCCACCGTGACGCTTGCGGTGTGTGTGCGGTTTTCGACCGTTTGAAGATTCGCCTCGGCCAGACACGCGGTGAGGGGATCTTTTTCCACCCCGACCACGTCGGCCCGCTCGGCCAATGACATTAGGTCGCCGCCGATCCCGCAACACAGATCGGCCACGCGGCTTTCCGAACCGGCCTCTTTGCCGGGAATCAAACGGGCCGCCTTGTATCGGGCGATCCACTGGTCGGTCGATTGTTCGAACCCTTTCGAGGTGAAAAACATTTGGTCGGCCGCGTCGAATTTGGCACGGGCTCGACGACGCAAGGCGACTTGTTCAAGGACCAGATGGGTCTGTTCCGGCGAAAGTTCACGACGCAGCTTGGCGACCAGGGAAACCGATTCGAGGTCCGTGCGGGCCAGCTTTTCCAGCCACGCCGCCCCTCCCTTGCCAATGAGCCATTTCAGGTCGGCGATTCCGGCCGTCTTCAATAATTGGCTCTTGTTGGTCGCTGGTGGTTTTTTCAAAACGGTTTTCCTTATCCTGTTTTCTTTCTTTCTCCTCGGCTCGCTTGCGGATCGAAACGGATATTCGGGATGGCTTCTAGTAAAAAATCAAAAGAATCCTGGTCGGGCTGTACCGCCTGTGCGGCCTGTAGGGGAAGCCCCTGTTTTGGGAGTGATTCCGGTCGGAATGGTCGATTCTCAGATGAGGAGTCCTTTTCGGCTTTTAGTGGCTTTACCGGTAGTGCGGAAAAACTACCTTTCTCGGCCGTAAACGCCGGATGGGAAGACGGGAGACCTTTTCCCTTTTGGAAAACATTACGTTTTGGGCAGTTAAGACGATGGATAAACAACCAGAAACGATTTCAAGTCAGACTTCGGCGAAATCGCTCTCGTGGGAAAACGCCGCCGATCGCCCCGTGATCGAGGTCCATTGCCCCCTTTGTGGGCGTCTGCTTGTCTTGCGCGAGGCAGTCAACTTGGCCAACGTCAAGTGTGGTTCGTGTGGCTTTGGGTTTCCGTTGGATCGTCCGCTGGCTTCTTCGTCCTTGGAAATCGAAGCGTGGAGTCTCGAAGGGCCGGCCCCCTTGGTCGAAAAAAAACAATTGAGGTGCTGGCTGAGAACGGCTCCACGAAAACGAAATTCGTTGAAACGATGGGACCGTTTTGGGCAGTGGGCGAAGCGGTCTCCTCGTTTGGTCTGGGGGGCAATCGCTTCGGTCTTGCTTCTGGTGCTGGCGACCGGATTGATTCACGTGGGATTCCGTTATCACCGGGACTGTCTGGCGCTGGCGGATCATCATGTTTCGGCCGCGGAAAATCGGTGTCTCGAAGCGGAACGTCTGGTCGCCGAAAAAGAGCAACTTGTCCGAGAGCGAGAACGATTGGCCCAAAAAGCGAAGGAAGCCCAGAAACTGGCGGAGCAGGAGCGCCTTGAGGCCGATCGGAAACGGGTCGAAGCCGAAACGAAACGCACTCAATTGGAGCGTGAGGGGCATATGGTTTTGGCGCTGGAGCTTTTGGAAGACTCGCGTCGTCGACTGTCGGATCACCCGACCGGATCTCTTTTTCAGGCGAGTCGCTCTCTTCAAACGTTGTTGGAGGAGGGGAAATCACCGTCGACCGAGCAGGAACAGTTGATTCGCGACGCCCTGGCGATGCTCGGCGGCAAGGGGCTTCCCGGTGAGGTGGACGGGGTCAAAATACTCGCGGTCAGTCCGAACGGTCGATTTTTGGCGGCAGGTGGCGAAGAGAAAATGATTCGGCTTTGGGATTTGAAGTCGGATCGTGGACGCCCGGCATTGAGAGAGCTGAAGGGGCACGAAGGCTGGGTTCGCTTTTTGACTTTTCTTCCCAATGGGAAACGGCTCGTTTCAGCCGGACACGATGGTACCGTTCGGATTTGGGATATTCAGGACGACGAAGCCGAACCGGTTGTACTTCGCGGGGCGCGGGGACGCATTTCTTCGGCGGCGGTCAGTCGTGACGGGCGGTGGCTTTTGACCGGCGGAAGCAGCATCGACAGCGACGATCACGCTGCCCGGCTTTGGGATCTCCGCGAAGAAAATCTTGAGCAGGTGTCGCCGGTTTTACTTCGAGGGCACCGAAGCCCGATTCATGTGGTTGCGATCAGTCCGAACGGCCGTTGGGCGATTACCGCCGGAGAGGATAAGACGGTCCGGCTTTACGATTTAACCGCGTCTCATCCGGCGGCCGAACAAATCATCTTGCACGGCCACGAAGGCTGGATCACGTCGGTGGCCGTCAGTCCCGATAGTCGAACGCTCTTTACCGGCAGTTACGACGGGACAATGCGTGCTTGGGATCTTTCGTCGCCAGATCCGTTCAAAAAACCGATTGTCCTTCGTGGGCATCAAGGATGGGTCGTCTCGATCGCGGTTAGCCCGAATGGCCGTTGGTTGGCCACCGGCAGCTACGACAAGTCGATCCGTTTGTACGATCTCGGGTTACCGAATTGGGAGAAGTCGGCCCAAACGCTTGACGGTCACGATGGGCGGATTCGCCAAGTCCTTTTCAGTCCAGATTCCGAATGTCTCGTTTCGGCCAGCTTTGACAAGACCGTCCGTCTTTGGGATTTGAGGGAAACCGATCCCTCGGGGCACGTGCAGATCCTCCGTGGTCACCGCAGCCCGGTGTCGACCGTAGGGGTCAGCCCGGACGGCAATTGGCTGGCAAGCGGCGCTGAACCGTTAGAGGGGGAGCACCATCGGGTTCGGATCTGGGACTTGACGTTGGATTCGCTTTTGGATTCGGCACGCCAGGCAGCCTCTTCTCTTTCGGAGCAGGAGCGTTGCCAGTTGATTTTCGAGGCGGTACGCGAGGGGGAAAAGCATCTTCGCTAGGGAAAAGTTTTGTCCATAATTTTGACCAAAACTTATTCTAAATTTTAGTCCTTTTAGGGGGCTATTCTTCGTTTATTCCTTTTCCCTCGCGGTTGCGTTTTGGTCCGCCTTGGCGTCGGCAATTCGAATTTCAAGTTCTACTTGGGCCCTTAAGGTCCATCGCTTCAAGTTTTGAAGCCATTCATTGGCCTTTTTGTCGTGAAGTACCAGGTCGTCGATCTGATTTTCTTGGCAAGTAGAGGCCATGCTTCTTGCCATTGCCGCCAAATCAAGCCATTGAAGGGCGAGTTGATCGAGCTTTTCGGCCCCGTATGGTTGTAGGGTCATCTCTTGCAAACCTTTTTCTGTTGGTGGCTGGTGGTAAAATTTCTACTGTAGGGGGGTCCGAATCGCATCGTAAACGAACCTAGCCATGAAGTCGAGAGCAGGCGAAGGGGGGAGGTCATATAAAATGGGCAAAATATATTGATAATCTAGCCAAAAGTGTTTGAGATTTAGTTTATTTTATGTTACCATACTAAGGAAGAGAATGCCTTTTCAAGTTTTGGAGCGTGTTCAACTTTGGTGGCGTTTGCATTGCAAATGACAGAAAATGGAAAAAATCTGAATCATTTTAGCCATTGTGCTTGTGGTAACCATGAGAGATCTCCGGCAGAGGAGTGAGATGCCGCCGATTTGTTGAAAAACGCTCTAGCTCGTCCCTTGTCCCTTCGCCTCTTTTGAATTTTCAGCAGGAGACGACGACCGTGATTGCCCCCTTTGTTATCCGAGAGATCCAGCGACTGCTTCGCCAAGGTCGATTCTCGCAACGTCAGATTGCTCGAAAGCTGCGTATCAGCCGCGGCACCGTCAATGCCGTGGCACAGGGAAAGAGAACGGAAGACTCGGTCCATAAAACCGGCTGCGAGGAGAAATCCGAGGGAATCGTTTTTCCGACGGGGGCCCCAACTCGTTGTCCCGAGTGCGGAAAACTCGTGCAAAAGCCCTGTTTGGCTTGCCAGTTACGCAAACTGCGTAAAAAAATGCCGTGACGCCCGGTTCCGCCCTATCTCGTCCTCCACGCACCGTTTGACTTGATACAACCCGCTTATTCTCGGTATGATAGGGTGTTCGGTGAACCGGTGGGGGGCTTTCAAGTTCTTCGTCTGAAGTGGCGAAGGATTTTTCCCTTTTTCACTTCCCTTTTTTACTTCCCTTTCAAAAAATCTTACCGCTTTTACTCCCCAGCTCCTCCCATTCGAAAAGCATCCACGAAGCAGGTTTTGTCATGAAAACGTTTTCCCCCGTCTTTATTTTGTCGCTATTGGCTATACTGATTGTGGATTTCTCGTCTCAATCGGTTGCGCAAACGGCCTTTTCGAATACAAAAGCGGCCGCTTTGAGACCCAAAGCGGCTGTCGAAGCCGACGAATCGGTTGAAATGCTCACCCGGCGTCGTGAAAAAACGGATTCGGGCAAGTTCAAAATCGTTTACGAGACGGTCCAGCTCGACCCGAAGAAGACGGCCGTCATTATCTGTGATATGTGGGATACCCTCTGGTGCCCGATCACCAAGGGACGGGTTGACGAGTTGGCTTCTCCGATGAATCGGGTGGTCGAAGCGGCACGAAAGAAAGGGATGTTGATCGTCCATTCGCCCAGCGGCACGCTCGGGCCGTACGCGGACCATCCGGGCCGAAAGGCAGTTCAAGCGGCGCCGGTGGTCAAGACCAAGGTTCCGCTTTACGGGTGGCGCAAGCTCGATCCGAAGCGTGAACCGGCGCTGCCGATTGACGACGAGTGGGGCTGGGGGAGCCCGCCACCGGCCAAAACCCCTCCTCAAAGCTGCCAGCACCCTGCGATTCGGATTGAACCGGGGGACGGAATCGGCGACAATGTCGACGTTTACTATTTTCTCGAGCATAAGGGGATCGAAAACGTCATCCTCATGGGGGTCCACACGAACCGGTGTATTTTGGGACGTCCGTTCGGGATTCGCCAATTGACGTATCAAGGGAAAAAGGTTTTCCTGATGCGGGACATGACCGACTCGCTTTACAACCCGAAGTCGCGTCCGTTTGTCAATCATGTTCGAGGGACCGAGTTGGTGCTGGAGCATATCGAAAAGTATTGGTGTCCGACCGTCACCAGTACTGACTTGACCGGTGATCCGGCGGTTCGGCTCAAAGAGGACGATCGGCCGCATGTGGTGGTGATGGTCAGTGACGACCATTATCACGCCGACAAGACACTGCCGGTGTTTGCCCAAAAACTGCGGGAAGAGTACGGCTGTCACGTTACGGTTTTGCACGGTCAACACGAAGCAAACTTGCCACAGACCGCCGAACTGAAAAAGGCCGATCTGGTCGTTCTTTATGTTCGACGATTGGTTTTGCCGAAAAAACAACTAAGCGCCTTGCGGAATTACCTCGACGCCGGAAAGCCGTTGGTCGCGCTACGAACGGCCAGTCACGCTTTTGCGGGACATTATAAGTATCCCGAAGGATACCAAACGCCCGAGGGAAGGGACGAGTGGCCCGAGTTTGACGCTGAGGTACTTGGCGGGAATTACCATAACCACGCCAAAGGGGAGTTGGGAACCGATGTGGCCGAGGTCGCCGTTGCGGCCGGGCACCCGATTTTACGTGGGGTCGAACCGGCCCGCTGGCACAGCGTGGGGTCTTTGTATCGAACGGGCCCGGTGGCCGAGGACGCGACCTTGTTGCAGATGGGATCGATTTTGGGCGAAAGTCATCCGCTGACTTGGGTCCGGTCGCACAGGAGCGGGCGTGTGTTTTACACCGGTTTGGGGCATCCGAAGGATTTTGAAGTCCCGGCGTTCGAAACATTGTTGGTCAACGCGATTTTCTGGGCAATGGACCGCGAGGTTCCGCCACGGAAATCAAACGAGGAGTTCGAATACACCCCGGGCCGGTAGGACCGGCTGCCGGAGGCGAGAGTCCTTTTTCGCTTAGGAGACGTTACACAGGCGGAAAATGCCGCACGCCTCTGCCAACGCGGCTCGCGTGCCGGTAGGACCGGCTGCCAGAGGTGTGCGAACTGGTTCAATATTACTAGTTCTCGTCGGTGTCGTAGCTTTGCTAAACTTGAGGCGGAAAAAGGGCTTCTCGATTCGCCTTCTTCGACCGAGTAAGGAGATTTTGTCAGATGAGCTTATCGCCGAAAGAACTGATTGAACGGATTCACGCCTCTCCGTCGAGATTTTTTTTGGCGATAAGCGGAGGCGGGACCGGCGCGATCACAGCGCTGGCGGAGATTCCCGGCGCTTCGCAGACGTTGTTGGAGGCGGTTGTTCCCTATTCGCCCGAGTCGATGGTTGCCCTTTTGGGAGGACGACCTGACCAATACTGCTCGTCCGAAACGGCTCGGCGGATGGCAATGGCCGGTTTTCTGCGCTCGGTCAAGCTGGCCGAGACCGACTCGCCGCTGGCGGGAATTGCGTGTACTGCCACACTGGCGACGACGCGGCCGAAGCGTGGCGAACACCGGGCGCATGTGGCGATCCAGACCCTTTCTTTTACGGCGATTCGTTCGTTGCATCTGAAAAAAGGGCTTCGGAGTCGGGAAGACGAGGAGCACCTGGTGACCCGAGTCATTCTCAACGCGATTGCCGAAGCGTGTGGTTTGGAGCCTGCGTTGGAGATCGAATTGGAAGAATCTGAATCGATCGAACGGTCCCAGACGATCGCTCCGCCGACGTGGCAGGAGTTGCTTTTGGGTAAAAAACAAGTTCTCCTTCGAACCAAGGTGCCCGAGCCGAGCGAGTTGCATGACAAAGTGATTTTTCCCGGCGCGTTCAATCCGATCCATGACGGCCATTTAGGAATGGCCCGGGTGGCCGAGCAGATTCTCGAACGGCCGGTCGAATTCGAGATTTCGATCCTCAATCCCGACAAGCCGCCGATCGATTTTTACCAGATGAAGGAGCGGATTGACCAGTTTGAGTCGGATCGGGTGGTCTGGCTCACGCGTTCGTCGACCTTTGTCGAAAAGTCGAAACTTTTTCCCGGCGCGACGTTTGTCGTAGGTACCGACACGTTGCGTCGAATCGCCGAGCCGCGCTATTATGGAGACGATCGGGCCGCCTGCCAAGCGGCGTTGGAAGAGATAGCGTCGCGCGGGTGTCGATTTTTGGTTTTCGGCCGGAGTATGGGAGGAGCCGGATTTGTTTCGCTGAGGCAACTTTATTTGCCCGATACGTTGCGTTCGATTTGTCGAGAAGTGCCCTTGGAACAATTTCGAGACGATATTTCCTCCACTGAAATCCGTCGTGCCGCCCGAACGGATTCCGACGAAATGTGATGCTTCTTCGGGGGGGCTCGTACGCCGGTTTTTTGAAAGGGCGGAAGGTCGGTCCACCCCGCGCGGTTGGTGGTTGGTTGTTTTCCATTTCTTCTTTTAGCCGAATAGGTCGTTCATGATTACTCGGAAATGGCCGATTATTATCGGGGTCATCATGATCGTTCTTTTGATCCTGCTGATCGTCGGATGGGTGCTCTTGCTGGTTTTCAACGCGCTTGCCAGCGAAGATTCTCCGGGAGTGTTCTGGGCGTTGTTGACCGTCGGGTCGGTTTTCTATGTCTTCCTGCTGGTCGGCATCTCATTCTATTTGGCTCTTTTGATGATGACGATCAATCTGAATCAGCGCCAGTCGAATTTTATTGACAGCGTGACGCATGAACTGAAATCACCGATCGCCTCGATGAAATTGTATCTGCAAACCTTGAGCCGTCGCACGGTCAGTCATGAGGAGCAGACCAAGTTCTACGGGGCGATGCTCGAAGATCTCCGGCGGCTGGATGAGCTGGTCGACCATATCCTGGAGGCCGGACGGCTTGACTCGGTTGAGGAACGGGCGGTCGAAAGCCAAAAAGTCGACCTGGCCCCTCTCTTGCAAGATTGCTGCGAATCGATTTGCCTGCGATACAAAGTTCCTCCGGAAACGATTCTCTTGGAACTGATGCCGGTCACCGTGCAGGCCAACCGGTTGGATTTGGAGCTGATCTTCCGGAACTTGATCGATAACGCGGTGAAATACGCGGGCACTTCTCCCCGGGTTGAAATTCGGATGATGCGTGTCTTATCGAATCGGGTTTTGGTCCGGATCGCCGACAATGGAAGAGGGATTCCGCCGAAGCTTCGACGGACGATTTTTCGACGCTTTGTCCGTCTTGGCGTCGAGCTGACGCGTGATCGACCGGGAACCGGGCTGGGGCTTTATATCGTTCAAATCCTTGTGCGTCGATTGCGCGGTTCGATCCAGGTCCACAGCGGCCGTGGGGAGATGCGGACGGTGTTCGAGGTTCGACTGCCCGCGTTGCCGAAGTCCGAATGAAATTCCCTCTACTCTGAAGTGACGCCGTTGGTGGAACGGTCAAAAAAAGGGGGCAATCATTCGATATATCCCCTACGACCTGTCGCGTTCTTGCGAAAAGGTTTTTCTACGCCATCGGACTTTCGTGGTTGGTTTTGGGGATTTTTGTCGGAGAGGTAAACCTTTTCCGTGTCGCTAAAAACGGTCGGAACCGTACGATCCTCCTGATGGCGAGGAAGTTCGAGATTCTCCCCCTCCGGATACGATAAAGACGGCGGTGGGATCTTTTTTCTTCCACCGAAATTCGTCCCAAGGCGAAAAATAACCTATTTTCAATAGGGAAAGAGGTTCGGATGCGTCTTCCCCGACGGGAAAAGGAAAGTCGTTCTTAAACGGCCTTTTCCTGACTCATCGAATCTCCATCAGGAGAAAAAGTCATGGATCTGAATCGCAATCAGTTTTTTTTGATCGGTATGGTCGTACTCCTTCTGGGCATCCAGTTCCGGATGGTGCACGCCTTTGTTTTGACGCCCCATTGTACGAAAGTCTTGGCGGAAAAGACCGGTCACCGTATGGCGGCGGCTATTGAATCGATGGATCAGAGTAGTAACGGGGAAGAAACGGTTGCCCCGAGCTACCCGCTTGAGCTTCCCGATTGGGTCGGTTACTCGTTCCTTTCGTTCGGAGCGGTCCTCATTCTCCACAGCCTCGCCATGAAAAAACCATAAGTGCATCGAGTGGTTCGAGCCGCGCGGCATGCGATCGGTGGTTCATCCCATTCGATCGACCAGAAGAACGTGCCCGCACGACTGAGGGAACCACTCGATCGTTTTCGTTGGCGAAAGATCCGACTTTCGTGGAATGCTTTTTAGTTATAGCGAATTTCACTTGTGGCGGTTTCCTTGCGGCTGGGGAGAAGGGTGGGAAATTTAAACTCGCTTCCATCCCGTGACTTATCGAAACCATGGAAACTTTCCCCACGCCGGTGTGTGAAGCTATGGTTGACCGAAAATCGTTTTATTGACGTTTGTACAGCTAATGAACCGAGGCCGACCAACGGGAGGCCGGGAAAAGGGCCAAAGAGGTTGACTGTCCGGGTCATTTTTAAACCAAACACCAATAGACGCCGCTCTATTAAAAAATCCTTACAGAAGAGTCCAAGCACCCTATGTCTCTCTCCCCTCTGAAGAATTGGAAAAATTTCGCTCGAATTACGCTTCTGGGAGGGACGTTCTTGTGGTGGGGTGTTTGGGAAGGGATCGCGGCGGAAACGGCCGATGCGCCATCGGAAATCAAGAGCGGAAAGGCGACTGAAGCTCAAATCGACGATTCCACGACGGCGTCTGCGACGGCGACGGCGTCAACGACGGAGTCGGTTTTGAGTCAGGATTCGCACCCTCTTCTTCGTGAAGGGACCCATCTGGTTCGCGTTTTGGGACAGTTTCGACGCGTCGGCGACAAGCTCCTCTTTTTCCCGAAAAAGGGCGGAAGGCGTCTGATCGGCCTCGAAAATCTCGGCTTGCAGCGGATCGCTCGGGTGGTTCGGACCCAGTCGAAGCACCGACTTTGGCAAATCACTGGCCTCGTTACCGAATTTGGCGGCGAGAACTATATTTTGATAGAACACGCTGTCACTGAAGAGCTGGCACCGGAGATGGCTGGTCGGGCTAGGGGCACCCGTCTCGTTGCCGAGTGAGGATCACCCCCCGTCTGTTCTTGTGTCGCTTGACCCTTTTCCCGGATACGCTACGATAGAGGAAGCGGCGCTGGAGTCCCCTCGGCTAGGAGAGGGGCGGTTTGAGCAAAAAAGGAAAACCCTCGGCGATTTGATGGTTTTTTAGATCGACCGACTTATTGAAAAAATGGTGAAAACGCGTTTTTCGTTTTCCATGAAATAATAACGAGTGTACAGGAGTTGACTCATGGCCGAATACCGACGACTTGAAGTGAAGGAAGTCGGCGACGTGACAGTGGTCTATTTTCGGGATCAGAAGATCCTGGATGATTTGAATATCCAAGAGCTCGGACAAGAACTCAATCATTTGGTCGAAGTCGAGAATTGCAAGAAGCTGGTGCTGAATTTTACCACGGTCGAATTCCTTTCCAGTTCCGCTTTGGGGAAATTGATCACCTTGGAGAAAAAGGTGAAAAATACCGGCGGCATTCTGAAACTTTGCGAGATTCAGCCTGAAATTCTTGAAGTATTTACGATTACGAAGCTCGATCGCCTTTTTAAGATCCATCCCAGCGAAGCCGACGCGCTGGCGGCGTTTTAGTTCCCTGGTAAGAAAGGGTTTCTTTCCCCATCTCGGTTTAACTCATTTTCAGGTCGCCCGAGTATCATGCCTGAATCGTCATGGATTTGGATTCGCGAACATTGCGTGCCCAGCAATTACGAAGCGGCGCGAGCCATTCGTGACGAGTTGATTTCGGAGTTGGAGAATCACGATTGGGGTAAGCGAGAAATCTTCGGCGTCCATCTGGCGCTGGAGGAAGCACTGGCCAACGCGATCAAGCATGGCAATCAAGAGGACGAGGCCAAGCGAATCCACGCGATATTGCGGCTTTCGGAAGACCGGGTGCAAATAGTCATCGCAGACGAAGGAGAGGGTTTCGACTATTATCACCTCCCCGATCCGACCGACAAGCAGCACCGTGAGAAACCGTCTGGACGTGGAGTTCTTTTGATGGAAAAATTTATGGATCGCGTCGAGTTTAACGAGCGGGGAAACCGGGTCCTTTTAGAAAAACGTCGACTTTTTGCCGATTAGGCTACGCAGTGAATTTTTCCTCGGATCGTTTTGCCCTGCCAGGAGGGGGTGTGATTCACTTCCGTAGAGGGTTTTCTGTACGCTCTGTCAGGGGGTTTCTGGCAAGATAGGATTTAACGCTTTGGCTAGTAAGGTCTTGGGGCAGAAAATCACAGAAAGTTTTCAAGCTTGCCGGGTCGGATTTCCGATTTTTTCCCTTGTCACGACGTGTAACGGTCGCTAAAATAAATTTTTCACATTCCCCGATAGCTCAGTTGGTAGAGCAGGCGGCTGTTAACCGCCTTGTCCAAGGTTCGAGTCCTTGTCGGGGAGCTTTTTTGACCTTTGCACAGCTATTGAGCCGAGGCCGACCAACGGGAGGCCTGAGGAACGGTTAGATAGGTTGACTGGCTAGGTCATTATCCAGGCAAATAAAAAAAGCCGCAGCGAAAGCTGTGGCTTTTTTTGTTGGCAGACGACGAAAGCATGCAGTAAATCTCAGCGGGCTTTTTGCGTAAATAATGGGGAGACGGAAATGTCATCAACCGTTGAGGTCATAGGATATGATCCGGCGTGGCGAGATAGCTTCAACGCTATCGTCGCCGTATTGCGACGCCATCCCCGTCTTGCCGAGGTCCGGATTGAACATGTCGGCAGCACCTCCGTGATTGGCTTGGCGGCTAAACCGATCATTGATATGGATATCATCGCCGAATCTTTAGAGCATGTTGAGCAACTAAAGCAAGCCTTGGAGGCGTTGGGGTACCAACATCGGGGCGACCTTGGCATTGTTGGCAGAGAGGCCTTTTTTTCGCCACCGGAGCCAACACTGCCGTCTCACTATCTGTACTTGTGCAATCTTGACAGTTTGGCATTTCGGAATCACCTGGTTCTGCGCGATGCCTTGCGCGCTGACAAGAGGCTGGCCAAACAGTATAGCGAATTGAAGAAAAGCCTTGCCAAGAAATATCCCAATGACATTGATCGCTATTGTGAAGCGAAAAGTAATTTCATTCTGTCGGTGCTTGAAGATAATGGTCTGTCGGCTACCGACTTGGAAACGATTGGCAAACAGAACACCTTGTAAGACTAAAAATAAGCCATGCGTGTTTGCCGATTCTCCACGGCTCAATTCGGGCTCTCTCATTTTCTCGTCACCCGTAAGATTTGTGAATACGGATAACCAACCCGTCAGAAACACGCTCAATCTCTCTGGTTCGTAGGCGGAACGTGTCGACCTGTTTGAGACAGCTGCTTGTTGAAATTAGTGTAGTTTGGACTCGCTTTGCGAGCAGTTTCTTTCAGATGTTGGGGCCAGCCCGGGATTTTTTCAGGCATGGCTCGGGTGTCCGAGGGTGGGTTTCCATGCGGGATTTTTCCTGGTAATATCACCGTACTCGGTGAAAGCTGGACCAACCGTCTCAACGAAAAAACAATTTACCAACCCCGATCTGCACGCCGTGCCGGATCGACTGGTTCTTGGGCATAATGAATGGAAACATCCGTTTACATACTACTCGGCATCGTGGGCTTTGTCGTGGTGATCTTCATCGCCTGGCGACTGGCTTCGCGCCGCCATTCACTTCCATGTCCGGTATGGCTGCGTTGGATGGTTGAACTGGACAACCCCTTCACCCGAACGAACCGGGCGGCGGTGATCGTCGAGCATCTCAATCTTGAAGCCGGTATGGACGTTTTGGATGTTGGGTGTGGCCCCGGGCGACTGGCGATTCCTCTGGCGAAGCGCGTCGGCGAGCACGGCAAAGTGGTCGCGGTGGATATTCAGCCCGGCATGCTCGACCGAGTTCGGGAGAAGGCCAAGTCGTCAGAGATCGGGAACATAAGGCTCGTAAAGGCCGGTGTTGGCGAAGGCAAACTGGGACAGGATCAGTTTGACCGGGCCTTGCTTGTGACAGTACTGGGCGAGATTCCAGACCGTAGCAAAGCGATGAAGGAGGTTTTCGACGCACTGAAGCCGGGCGGTTGGTTGTCGGTGACGGAGGTCATCTTCGATCCGCATTTTCAGCGCCGTTCGACAGTTGCCCGATTGGCTGAGGAGGTCGGATTTCGGGAGAAAGCGGTTCACGGCAGTGCCATCGCATACACGATGATCCTTGAAAAGCCGAGTGGCGAGCAGAACGCATTGTAAGATGAAAAACGTGCGTGTCACTTATTGCATTGCTGCCAGCCTGGACGGATATATTGTCACTTCCGATGGCGGCGTAGGCTTGGCCTGAAGAGGTGGGGATTCCTATTGAAGTTTGCGGCTACCAGAAGTTCTTTGCCAGCGGTTTTGGCGATTGGTCCTATGGAAACAAACCCACATGGGTGTGTTCCACGTGAGGTGTAACCGCAGCGAGCGACTGCAATTTTCAGCCGCTGTTCACGGTCGGTTTTTCCCCGAGAAAAAGACCCCAGTGGTGGGTCAGTGTCACGTTGCCGGACGGCAACGTGGATTCGTGTCGATAGGTCCGTAGCAATCGACGCATCGGGCCGATCGAAAGGGGCTGATAGTCTTTGTGGAATTGGAACGTCGCGCCGATCGCGCGGAACGAATGGAGCGCCTCGGCCGCCGTGGCGTACTCGAGAGCCATTTCGTTTTCTTCAAACGCGGTGCGAGAAAAACCGGCGTGGTTCATTGCGTCAAGATAGCGTTTTGGCCGACGGAGGTGGATCCCTTCGAACGAATACCCCAGTGCCGATTGATACGCCCGATAAAACTCTTTGAATGCCCCTTCAAGCGGAACTGCCAGCGCGAAAAGACCGCCCGGTGCCAGCGAATTGTAGACGCGGGTGAAAACCGTTTCGATTGGCCCGACCCATTGAAGGGCGTAGTTGGTGGTGACGAGTGAAAAGTTCCGACCTTCAAAAGTTTCCAGGTCGTCGGTCACCCAGGTCACATTGGGCGTCTCGGCGCAACGGGCTTTGGCTCGGGCGATCATCCCTTCGGCCAAGTCGATCCCCCAGATTTGCGCTTGGGAATATTTTTGGGCCAACTTTTCGGTAAGCGTTCCATGACCGCATCCCAGGTCGGCGATTTTTTCGAAACGTTCGGTTGTGTCGGGAAGCCGATCAAGAATCGCTTCTGCCGCGCGCGTCTGGACAACGGCCCAGGTGGCGTAGTCGTCGCGAGGAGTCGAAAAGCCGCGGGCCGTTGCGGTTTTGTCGGAGGCGGGATCAAATCCGGACAAGGGCCATCTCCTCGGCGATCGTTTCCGCGGCGGTCACGGGAAGCAGGTGTCCGGCGCCGCAGACCGACCGAAGTTCCGAATGGAGAAGCCGACCGGCCAGATAGTCGGCCGAGGTGTGCGGGATGATTCGGTCTTCGGTTCCGTGAACGATTCGAACCGGCACCTCGATCTTTTCCAACGTGTCGCGCAGGTCGGTTTCGGCCAGGTAGGTCAAACCGTCTCGGAGCCGTTCGGACGTGAATGTGTGTCCCCACTGAAGAAAAATTTCCGGAAACGACTCGACCGTTTCGGGAGCCAGCGCCGCGGCCGCGAAATCGTGAAGAACCCGGTCCGGTTTTTTCATCACACGTAGCCGCATTGCCCGAATCGCTCGGGGATCGGCGCCGGGATAGTCCCCGTCGGCTGTCATTCGGGCCGTACTGGAGATCAGGACCATTCCGGCGACCCGCTCGCTCCGGCTTGCGACCGCCTGCAAGGCGAGAAGGCCGCCTAACGACCAGCCGACGACAAGAAGTTTTTCTGTCGCGTCGGGCGCTTGTGAAAAAAGATCTTCCGGCTGATCGAGCAGGTCGGACCAGCTGACCGATTGCCAAACGGTGTCGGCTGCCTCGGGACGTTTTTTCCATGCGGCTTGGACGGTTTTCCAACAATCATCCGTTGTGGCCCAGCCGCCGAGGGCGAGAATTCGAACCGAACTCACAGAAGTCCCTCCTCTTTGGCCGCGGTGCCGATCATCGTGGCCGCTTTCTTCAAATCCTCGTCGCGGTGGGCCAGCGAGACTGAAAGCCGTAGTCTGGCCGTGCCGGGCGGGACGGTCGGAGGTCGGATTGCCGTGACCAACAGCCCTTCGGTTCGAAGTTGCCGGGCCAATCGCATCGCCGATTCATTGTCGCCGATTTGCACCGGGATGATCGGGGATTGGCACTCTGGAATATTTAGCCCCGCGTTTTGGAGGCAAACGCGGAATCGGCTCGTCTTTTCCAATAACTGTTGTCCGAGCGTTTTTTCTTTCCGAATGATCCGAATTGCTGCCAATGCGGCGGCCGCTGACGCGGGCGGAAGAGCGGTTGAAAAAATAAAGCTGCGAGCGCAGTTGACCAGATACTCTCGCATCGACGCCGAACAGCCTACGCAACCGCCGTAACTGCCAAGCGACTTGCTCAACGTTCCGACCACGAGATCCGGTCGACGCTCCTTCGGTAATTCGCGACAAAGCCCCCCTCCGCCTGGCCCCAAGACGCCCAAAGCGTGCGCCTCGTCGACTATCAAGAGGGCGTTGAACTCAAGGGCGATTTTACTCAGACGATCGACCGACGCCGCGTCGCCATCCATGCTAAACACTGAATCGGAAACGATTACCTGTTTGGCGTCACAGGAGGTTTTTTCGAGCTTGCGTCGCAAATTGTCCGTGTCGGCGTGGCGGTAACGGTGGAACTTGGCGCCGCTCAGTCGCATCCCATCGACCAACGAGGCGTGGTTCAAACGGTCGGCAAAGCAGTGGTCGCCCGGCTCCAGCAGCGCGCTCAAAACGCCGACGTTGGTCAAAAAACCGCTCCCGAATACCAGTGCCGCCTCGGTGTCGAAAAGGGCAGCCAATTCGTGTTCCAACTCCTCGTGGACGGCCAATGTGCCCGACATCAATCGTGCGCCCCGCGCACCGGTGCCAAAGGTCTCGATCGCCTCGACCGCGGCTTGTTTAACTCGCGGATCACGCGATAGCCCGAGATAATCGTTGCTCGACAAATCGATCCACGACTCCATGACGGTTGTCTTGCGTCGGAGGTGTTTTTCGTCGAGTGACTTGAGTTGTTGGTCTATGGTAAAAGTCATGTTCTTCTTGGTTGGAAGGGGGAGGAAAAAAAGGAGTGACGGCTGTGCCGTCACTTGTATTTTTTAAATGAGGGGAAACATTTTGAAAATTGTTTCCCCTCATGCTCCCCTTCAAAAACTTTTTTCTTGGTGCTACCGCACCGTTAAAAATCGCTCGCTCCCGTTGGTCGCTGGTATTAGTACTAGCGACCAGCGGGAGCGGGTTTAATCGGTGGCGTGGTAACGCCAGTCCGGCCGCGGGTCCTACCCGTTTATTTTTGGAAATGCGTCATCAATTCTTCTACAAACAACTGATGCCCGCGGGCGTCGGGGTGGTTGATCCCGTTGAAAAGCAGCGTCACATAAGGTAACCCCTCGACCTCAAGGTACTCCCAACGCCGTGACGCGTCGGCCAGGCCGGTTTGCTTTTGTTGGGCGATTTTTTTCAGCTCCAGACAGGCGGCCCGATTTTCCTTCCCGCGTGACCCTTCAAATTTCATCCAGGCGGGCATCGTGAAGTGGGGCGTGACGAGGATCACTTCGGCCCCGATCGCGCGGATCTTGTCGATCGCCTCGCCGTAATGTTTTTGCATCACCTCGGGCGAATAGCCCATGTCGTTGACGAACTCGATAATGACCAAGTCCGGTTTCTGGTCGAGAACGTCCTTTTGCAAGTTGGGCAAGCGTCCCCCGGTGCTCGAGCCGTCAATCCCGGCGTTGAAATAATCGATGGTCGCCTTGGGATACGTTTGTTTCAGTTCGCGGATAAAAGATTCGACATAGGAATCTTTTTTGTCGACATCGGCGCCGCAGGTGACGCTGTCGCCCCAGAAGCCGATCTTCAACGTCCCGCCCTCGGCCAACCGTTTTCGAGCGCCCGGGACCAGTGCCGCTTTGGCCTGACACGCTTCCGGGCTCTCCTTCGGGAAGGGGCGACCGATCACGAAGATCTCGTTGTCGGTGATTTTTTCAGCCCGGTAGTCGAAAAACAGATTGGCCAGTGCCAAGCAACCCGCTTCAGCTCCTGCCGGATGAGGGCAAGTTTTGGCGGCCGTGCCTCGACGAAGGCTTACCGTGCCCGAAGGAGAAACTTGGACGGTGTCGACTCGTCGCAAGCTGTACGCATAATCGACGGCGACCTTTTCCTCGGCGCCGAGGCGACCTTCGGCCACGCGACCGACCATCCCCCAGCCGTGGTCGACCAGGAAATCTTTGCCTTCCTCAAACGGTTTCGCCGCCGCGTCGCCAAGCGGCCGGACGCTTACCGAATGGGGAACGTAGCAGTTGGGCAGGGGAATCACGTTGCTCATGCAGCCCCGCAATTTCGTGCCGCCGTACCAGCGTTTCGGTTCTTCCGTTTTCAGGACATATTCTTCCCCTTCGATCCGGATATCGCCCGGCTGCGCGAGGTGAAGCACTGTCGTGTGGTTGACTTTAACTTCCTTGCCGTCGATCCGACAGACGCCCGGCGTAACGGTCAGTTCCATCGGGCCGGTCACGCGGAGATCGAGCCCCTCGACGACGTTCGGGTTGATCTCGGCCGATTTCGGGCCCTCTTGCGGGGCGGCGAAGAGGAGCGACGAAAAGGCGAAAAAGGTGACCAAAACGGCGGTCCCGGTTTTAGCGTAAGGACGATATTTCATGACATGGCTCTCCTTCAGGTGGGCACTTCGAGCGGCAAGTCGGCTCGGGGGAGTGATGTATCACCTCGAATAGGTGGTAGTTTAGGGCGAAATTCTATTTCCGGAGAAACCGCCCAGTATAACCGTTCTAAAAGCAGAATACCACAGCCTCTGAGGGGGGCCGTCCGGCCGCCTATTCATCTTGCAAAAGCAGCTAGTCCTTGGGTTTAAGGTTTTTTCCCAGAAAAACCGGGCTCCTCGTTGGGAGCCCTAAGATCACTAATT
This sequence comes from Thermoguttaceae bacterium, assembly GCA_963674475.2. Classification (GTDB taxonomy): domain Bacteria; phylum Planctomycetota; class Planctomycetia; order Pirellulales; family Thermoguttaceae; genus CAXXFQ01. Next base: position 33,191 of record CAXXFQ010000021.1, read on the forward strand.
GTGCGAAGATCAATGACGCACGACCAGGTCCAAGAGCCGTCGTGTCGAATGGCCGTCGAGGTGGGTGTGGAACTTCGGCATCAACTCGCGGCGTTTTGCTTGACCGACATCGGTGCCGCCGAAGAGGCTTTGCAGTTCGACGAAAAACGCGTCGGCGTCTTCGGTGATCGGGCCGGGGATCCAGTCTCGAACTGGTGAAAGGGTCACGCCGCGTGTTTGCACGTACTCCTCGAGGTCGGCCATCATGCAGATGATCGGCCGGTCGAGCATGATGTAATCGATCACGACCGAGGAGACGTCCGAGATCAGACAATCGGCCACCGCCAGAAGGGAGTATAGCGTCAGGTCGTGTTCTTGCAGCCACGTTTCGTCAAGGAAGAAGACGTTCGATAGGGAGCCGTGGTCGAACGCCGGCGCCAGCGGGTGCGGCTTGACCAGACAGAGGGCGTTGTTTTCCTTGAGCAGCCGGTTGAACGCACCGGTGTCGAAGTTGGGCACACTGAAGACGTTGTCGGTCGGGACGCCATCGCAATGGGAGCCGCTTTGACGAAACGTCGGAAGCCAAAAGAGGACCTTGTCGTAGTCGGAAGCCAGCCCGGCCTGCGCGAGAATTTGCTTCTTTTGTTCGGCGTAGAGAAACAGCCGGTCGTTACGCGGCATGCCGGTGATGACGTTTCGCTCCAGCGGCACGCCGAAGGCCCGGCTGTGGACATCCTGATAGACCGGCGACGAGACGACCGAATAGTCCGACGGCACCCCTTGCAACCCTTGCAGTCGCCCGATCCGTTTGTACCCGGCCCCGTGCCAGAGGTTCACGGTTACCTGTCGTCGGGAGGCACGGAAATCACCTAAACCGTGGGTGAAAAAAATGTATTTACTCAACAGCTGCAAGAAAAACGCCTTGAGCGTCCGTCGTCGTACGTAGTGGACCTTTTCCGAGAGTTCTTTGGGGCGATGGGGCCGGCTGGTCGAATCGAGGACGAAGACCCGTTTGACCGGAGAGTCCAATAATCCGTTGCCGATGACAATGCTCGTATCCTCGCAGCCGGAAATGACAACCGCCCAGTTGAACTTCGGCGCGCATGCGTTGAGGACGCGCATGACGAAATAGACGCCTCTTTTCACGAATCTGGACATGGTTTTACTTCACTCCCAAATGGCTTTGATCAAATCGCGAGGCTCGTTTTTTATCGTATCTCGAAATCGTTTTTCCGGACAAAAAGACTGACGCCCGGTTCGTATTTGCCGTCGAGTATTTCGAGGACCAACTCGCCGATCCGTTCCGGCGGCATCAGATTGTCGCTGGGCAGATCGAAATGGTTTCGGAATTGGGTATCGGTCGCGCCGGGCGAAATGGCGAACGCTTGAACGCCCTCGTTGGCCATCGACTTGGTCAGCGTGATGACGCCGGCCTTCGAGGCACAGTACGAACTCCACTCCTTGTACGCGGCATACCCGGCCGTCGAGGCGATGTTGATGATGATCGCCTCGGGATGGTACTGCAGAGCCAATCGCGAGATGAAATACGGCGCGATCAGATTGACTCGGATGTCGTTGATCCACTTCTCGGGGACCGAGTCTTTGACCGGGACCGGGTGGATCGTTCCTGCATTGTTGACTACCACGTCGAACCCGCCGTGTTTTTCGAACAGGGCTTCGATTTGAGCGTGATTGGTCACGTCCAAATCGGCAACGTCCGGGCTAAAGACCTCGTAATCATTGCGGAGCGCCGTGGCGATCGCCGTTCCCATTCCCCCTTCACCGCCGGTAACCAGAGCCTTTTTCATTGCTGGACCTCAGGATGTTCGTGGACGTCGATTTCTTCAAGCTGTTTCTTGTAGACGTTGAAGACCTTTTTTTTGATATTGGTGGAACTTGACCCCTCTCCGTAGGGGAAGTAGACGGTTGTCACGCCAACGTCTTCGAGATAGTCGTATTTTCCCTTCCAGTCGTTCCCGACGACGAAGACGTCGAAGTGCAGCTCCTTGGCCTTTTCGGTGTGATCCAACGAGTGCTGAGGGATGACGATATTGGGGTATTTCAGCGCCTCGACGATCGCCAACCGCTCTTCAAACGGGATCATGGGCGGTTTTTTATACGAACAGACCAGCTCGTCGGTGCTGACCCCGACGATGAGGATTTCTCCCAGGCCGCGGGCGTATTTGATCATTTTCAAATGGTTCGAATGAAAAAGGTCAAACGTGCCCGACGTGTAAACGACGACTTTTCCTCCAATCATATCACTCCCTCTCAGAGGTTCGATGAAAATGGATACAATCTTTATTATCCACGAGGTTTTCTCGATTGTCCAGGTTTAAAAACGGAGCGGAAAAGGGGATACTATTGATATAACTTCCTGTTTTGCCGAAAAAACCTGTGAAAACGGCCTGATAAGGCAAGTAACGGTTGGCTTTTAAGTGGATAATTTATGCTCATTGTGAACCAAGAGATCCAAATTCCGGAGGAAGAGCTTCGGTTGACCTTTTCGCGAAGCCCGGGGCCCGGCGGGCAGAACGTCAATAAAGTCAACTCGAAAGCGACGCTTCATTGGCCGGTCGTCGCCAGTCCCAGTTTGCCCGAGGCGGTTCGAGCGCGGTTTCTGGAAAAATTTGCTAATCGAATCAATAAAGAGGGGGAGGTGGTCCTCCAAAGCTCCCGGTCGCGCGACGCGCCGGTTAACGCCCAGGACTGTAAGAACCGGCTTCTAGCGATGCTCCAGGAGGCGACCCACAAGCCCAAAAGGCGCGTTCCGACCCGACGCACCCGTGGTTCCCAGGTTCGGCGACTCGACTCGAAGCGTCAAAAGTCGCAGAAAAAGCAAAATCGACGCCCGCCCAAAATTGACTAACGCGGTGGTGAGCTTTTTTCTAGGGGAGAACCGCTCTTGTTTCGTTGAAAAAATGAAGTAGAATAAAACGCTTCCTTCTCCCCCAAGGGGGGAGGGAAACCGGCTTGCCGAACGTGCCATAATGATACGTGTCGTTATTATACGTCCCAGATAAGCTCCAAGCGCCCGTAGCTCAATGGATAGAGCAGCTGACTTCTAATCCGCAGGTTGCAGGTTCGAGTCCTGCCGGGCGTGCTTTTAATCAAACCGCCGCAGATGGAAATAAGTCTTTCCGTTTGCGGCGGTTTTTTTATTGTTGGGTTTCAGCGTGCACGGAATAAACTAGCCAAAGTTTTTACTTTTGCTGGTGTATCATTCTTTCTGTAAGGGAGAAACAAGGCTGGTCCTGCTCTGCGGAGGCGAGTGTAGCGGGCCGTGGAACGACATTTCCCCAATCTTGATAGGCGGCTTCGTCGTCTTCCATTGCCCATGACATTTTTCCGCTTGGCACAGCTTTCAATGTGGATCTGGCCGACTTTTAAACCCTTAATCTTAACCTAAAACGTACATTCGTGCCCCTGCGCCAGGAATGGGGTTCTTTTCGTAGTAGCTCGTCCGTTTTTAGGAAGAGCAAATGTCGATTCTTACAAAACTTTTACGTCATAAGTCTCGTACTGGCTATGAGAAAAGGTTATGCTGGGTGGTCGAGGTTGTTTTCTAGGTGGAGCCTTTCTTCTATGGTGGCTTCATCTACACACCATATGGAAAAAATGTCAAGGCAGATATTAATGAAAACAAACCGATCTCAACCGAGGATCATTCAGGGCGGAATGGGCGTCGCGGTTTCTTCCTGGAAACTCGTTCAAGCGGTGGCGAAAGAGGGCCAGCTGGGGGTTCTCTCGGGGACCGGCTTGGAGACCGTTTTGGCGCGTCGGCTTCAGTTGGGTGATCTTGACGGGAGCATTCGTCGGGCGTTGGACGTTTTTCCCAACCATGAAATCGCTGAACGGATTTACGAACGTTACCATATTCCAGGCGGCAAATCGCCCGAAGCTTCTTTCATCCCGATTCCGCCCAATAAGCTTGAAATGACGCGGGAAGCTGTTGAATTGGTGGTGGTGGCCAATTTTGTCGAGGTTTATCTCGCCAAAGAGGATCATGACGGGCTGGTAGGGATCAACTACCTCGAAAAAATACAACTTCCGACCTTGCCGTCGATCTTCGGAGCGATGTTGGCCGGGGTCGACTACATTCTTATGGGAGCGGGAATACCGCGGACTATTCCCGGCATCCTGGATCGGTTATGCGAAGGCAAGCCGGTCGAGTTGCCGTTATACGTTCAGGGAGCGGGCCCAAAAGATTCTTTTGTCTCTCACTTCGATCCGGCTTCGCTGTTTGAGGAAGGCGTGCCCTGGCTCGAGCGGCCCCGTTTCTTGGCAATCGTTTCGTCTTCGACGTTGGCAACCATGCTCGTTCGCAAGAGTAACGGGTACGTCGACGGTTTCGTTGTCGAAGGCCCTACGGCCGGCGGGCATAACGCTCCGCCGCGAGGGAAGATGACCTGCAACGATCGCGGTGAGCCCATTTACGGTGACCGAGATATCCCGGATTTGGAGGTTTTCCGTTCGTTGGGCCGACCGTTTTGGTTGGCCGGATCATACGGTTCCCCCGAGCGAATGGTCGAAGCGATTCGGGCGGGAGCCGTCGGGATTCAGGTAGGCACCCCCTTTGCTTTCTGTGAGGAATCCGGCTTGGATCCTCAGGTCAAACGTCACGCATTGGATATGAGTCGTCAGAAAAAGTGTGAGGTACTGACCGATCCGCTCGCCTCGCCGACGGGATTTCCGTTCAAAGTTCTCGCGGTTCCTGGTTCTCTTTCGGAAGAGGGAGTCGATTGCCATCGACGACGCATCTGCGATCTGGGACATCTCCGTCAAGCTTACAAACGCGATGACGGTTCGCTTGGTTGGCGATGTCCGGCCGAGCCGATCGAAAATTATCTCAAAAAAGGAGGCAAAGTAGGCGAGACGGTTGGACGTAAGTGTCTTTGCAACTCGCTTATGGCAAACGTGAGCCTGGGACAAGTTCGCCCGGACGGTTATGAGGAAAAAATGCTCGTCACGTGTGGCGACGAGGTAGGGCAGGTTACCAAATTCCTTTCGTCGCCGGAGGCCGAATCGTATTCCGCCCAAGAGGTGATAGAAAATCTGCTCTCGGGAATCCCCGGGCCCGAGGTTGTAGCTACCTAAGGCGTGGATCCTTTTTGTCCCTTTTTTGACACCAAACCCTCTCCCGGTCGTGAGTTTCGGCGGGCGGTAGGGGTTCCGACTCCATCGTGATTTTCAAATCGGTGCGGCAGCACCAACCCGCTCCCGGTCGTACCGGGCCGTGAGTTTCTGTGGGCGAATGCGTGCGGCTTGGCTCGCTTTAGAAATGTTTTAAGCGAGGGTGCGTGCATTCTTTCGGTACCGGTCCTCCCGGCCTGCCGTCTTTGAGCCGGTAACTTTCGTCGGTCGTTTCTCGAATATGGCAGTGGTGCGTCAGCCGGTCCATTGCTCGAACGGGAAGTTCGTCGTGGCAATGCCCCAATCTTCAGCTGTAACGAGGAAAGCACTATTGATCGGGGTAATGAGCGACAATCTGTTTCGTTCTTACCAGATCGTACGTGCCTGCATCCCAGCGTGGCAGCTCGGCATACTCGAACTCCACGCGGCACGTTCGCGTGCGAAGATTGCGCACGGTGCAGGGCGTGGTGTAAGCATTCCCTTTGGGATCGCATTGCAGGACGCCATCAAGGTAAATCTTCGCCTCGTACGGCTGGGTCACGAAACTCACATCACACACACCCTCTGGCGAAGAACTAAAATTCCAGGCAGCCAGTGTGCCCATTGCAACCATAGCGGCGGTACAGATTGCCCATAAAAGACGGCGGCCGGGTGAAGGACGGGCAATTTGGCCGGGCATCGCCAACTCGGCAAGCATCGCCTGTGCGTCGACCGGCCGTCGCTCCGGCACACGCTCACACGCGTGAAGGACCAGCCGAAGCAGTTTGGCGAGGGCCAAGTTGTTACGCACGCAATTCGCCTGATGGCCCAACCTGGGAAAGTCGTTGACCGGCAGCCCGCTTATCATTTCATAGATAACCAATCCGGCGGCGTAGACGTCGGCCCGAATATCCATGCGTCCGTCGGGCGGCATGTACTTTTGCGTGCCCATCCGAGAGACCAACGGATGGACTTCGGTCACCAGGCCGAAATCGGCCAATTTCAACTGGCCATCGACGAACAGACAGTTGGCCGGTTTCACGTCGCGATGGACCATGCCGGCCGCATGCAGCGAGGCCAGTCCGGCCAAGAGCTGACAGGCATAGTCCCTACAGAGTTCGGCCGAAAGAGGCCCCGCTTGAAGCCGAGTTTGCAGGCTGGCTGGCTGGTAATTCGGCTTGTTCGAAGCGGGCCCACCCCCAACGTCGTCGGCCGGATCCATGACGTAGAAGAGATGGCGAGCTGTCTTGCCGACGTGGTGGATGGTCACGAGGTTCGAATGGTGGCGGCCGAGATTGGCCTGCAGACGTGTGAGCGAAGCGATCTCGCGGGCCGCGGGGCTCGTTTGGCCCGGCTCGTGCAAGGGGATTATTTTGATCGCCCGAAGCTGTCCGGTCGTGCGATTGGTGGCAAGCCAAACCTCGCCGAACCCGCCCCGACCCACCGGGCGGATCAAATCGAAGTCGGGCACGTCGGGTGGGCCTTGCTCTTTGCCCGAGAACGAGTTCGTCTGATGCTGATCCACCGTAGCGCTACTCCTATCTCGAATACATCGTTTGCTGGACCTGCGCAGTGACGGAACGTTCGACGGCAGCGGGGGGGCGATGTTTTAGGGCCTGTTTGATGCGGTCCGCAAGTTGACCTTTCTCGCGATAGGTTGCACCAAGATCCATGAGCCGCCCAATAACTCGCTTGTTGGCTTTATAGACCGCGTTGCGAGAGAGGCCGGTGAGTCGACCCGCCTCGCCGCCAGACAAACCCTCCAACGTAACCAGTTCGAAGGCCAGGTAGGCCCGCGCGTTGCTCTCCCGTCGCACCACATCCAACAGCGCAAGCAGCAGACCGCCTTCGAAGGCCGCCTCCCAAGCATCGTCCGGAGCTTGCTGATCGGCCGCCTGATCCAGTGCGCAATTGTCCAGCGAGTCCTTGTCCAAGTTACCACCGACACCTCGTAGCCGATTCGCAGGTCTGCGGCGATGTTCGGCCACCTTGTTGCGGACCACGGTGCCCAGCCAGCCGCGAAAGCGACCGCGAGCCGGATCGTACTGATAGACGTCGCGATGCTGGAAGATCGTGAGCATTACCTCCTGGACAATTTCCTCGGCCGTATGCTCCGAGCAGCCACGACGTTTGGCAAAGCCGTAGATCGTCGGCCAGTACTGCTCAAAGAACTCGTCCCAAGCCAAGGCGTTGGCCCCGTCGCCAAGCCGCTCCAAGAGTGTTGCTCGCGTAGTATTTACCATAAAACGATATTAAAATAAAATCCGCTTTTTTTCAAGACAAGGTGGCTGATTTTCATGGCGAAGCGCATATTCTAAGTAGAGCCGGTGTCGAGGACAGCCGGGGCAATTCTGATGAGGCTCCTTCGACCCGGCGAATAAGAAATTTCCCGGCGGAGGGTGCGACTTGCCTAGCCGTACTGGGAAGCTGATATTTCGGTCTTTGTACTCTTCCGAGCGTGTTCGGGTTTCAATTCACTGTTATTAACGAGAAGGAGACAAACCATGGGGTATCGTAGTTGGATAATGGCGCCCGCATTGGCCCTGGTAACGCTGATGGCAGTCGCGGCGTGTGCCGACGTGTTCAACTTGCCTACGGGCCAGACGAGTTTGGATTTTGTCACCGTGGGCGATCCGGGCAACACCGGCGAACCAAGCAGGCTCGCTGAAGGGGACCCCACGTACTACGGTGCGGTAGACTACACGTACCAGATCGGCAAGTATGACGTGACGACAGCTCAGTACTGCGAGTTTCTCAACGCGGTTGCGAAAACGGACAACTATGGTCTGTACAACTTCAGAATGGACGCGGGTTATTATTCGACGGTGGCCATCACTCAAAGCGGTAGTCCGGGCAGCTACAGCTATTCGGTTACCGGCAGTTACAGCGAGAAGGAGAATTGTCCCGTATTCGCGGTCGGTTGGGGCGACGCGGCCCGGTTCTGTAACTGGCTGCATAATGGCCAGCCCACCGGTGATCAGGGATTGGGCACGACGGAGACCGGGGCATACACGCTCAACGGCGCGGTCACAAGCGAGGATCTTATGGCTGTCACCCGTAACGCGGACGCCAATTATTTCCTTCCGTCAGAAGACGAATGGTATAAAGCGGCCTTTTACAAGGGTGGCGGGACCGATGCCGGTTATTGGCTATACCCGACCCAAAGTGACGACGAGCCTAGCAACGTCTTTTCCGCAACCGGGACGAACCACGCCAACTATTACGACGGCGACTATACCGACCCAACGAATAAACTGACGCCAGTCGGTGCGTTTGAGGCTTCGCCCGGTCCTTATGGCACGTATGACATGGGAGGCAATCTCTGGAAGTGGAACGAGGCGGTCCCTCACGGTACTTCACGAGGTTTACGCGGTGGGGATTGCCACCTCCCCTCCGACCGCTTGACCTCCTCCTACTACTACAGCAGCCCCGCGGCGGACGCGTATAGTACGGTCGGTTTCCGCGTGGCGAGTGTTCCCGAGCCCGGTACCGTCGCCATGCTGGGTGGAATCTTCGCGATGATGTTACTATACTTGAGACGTAAAAACTGTGCGTAAAGAATAGGCAAAATGACCTTGCGTGAAGGAAAGGAAACCATGTTGAGAAAAACGAGTCGTCTGCTGGTCGTGGTCTTGCTGTGCAGCCTGGGGCTTGCCCATGTGTCTGCCGCATCGGGCAAGCGGGTGAAAACGGGCAGGAAGCGGGACACGCTGCTCTATGTCAGTACCGATCCGCCCGGGGCCAAAGTGCTCTTCAACGGCAAAGAGTTGGGCACCTCCGACGGCCTGTTTCGCATCAAACCTGGAAAAGGTACCATCTTTATCGAGTTGGAGGGTTGCCAACCGGACAAGAGAGAAGTGATTGTCCGGGCCGGCAGAATCACCCGGTTGGAATTGTCGTTGCAACCGGAAGTCAAGGTGGAGGTCGAAAAGGAGCAGATTGCACCTCTTGTCGGCCACCTGCTACAGGGTACGGTTGAACTCGTTGGCGTTACCAATTACCCGCCCAACGCCCAATCAAAGTGGTGGAAACCGGATGGTTCTGCCACAGATCTGGGACCGTTTCTGCCACGTTCAATGCAACTGCCGCTTTCTTCGAATAAAAAGCCGATGGTATTCTTGCTCCGTCTTAAGGACCTACCCAGTGACGCTTCTTGGCCATCCTGGGATATTGAACCTTACGCCGGCCGTTGGGAAGGCTCTCGTGTCTTGGATGTTCAAGGAAAAGTGGTCCCAAACTACAAAATGTTTTGCGCGGAACTTGGCGCGTCGGCCCGTACGGCCAAGTTGCGAGTCGGCGTCAGTGCGGGCGCATGGGCGTCGGTGATAATTCAGAAAGCAGACAGCCTCGGCACGTCGAGTTTTTCCAAAGATGGCAAGCAGTGGACGGTGACGTTCTTAAAAGCAGAAATGGCGGAAGGTCTTGCGGAAGATTCCACACGCGTCACCCTCACGTCAACGGACTCCTATGGAATATGGCACAAACGGTTGGTAGCAGTGTCCGACAATGGTATTGAATACACGACTTCGCTCGGCTACAGGGGGAACGACGGCACGGCTCTCTTTCAACGTCTGCCATTGTCCTCGATAAAGGAGTTCCGCTTTCAGGTGCGACCTTACGATTGGGTCGAGTTCAAAAACGTCTCACTCCAACCCGGTCAGAAGACGGCCGCAACGGCTGTTTCATTCGACGATTCTGCGAATACGGAGAAATAAGGCTTGAACCGTGACCTGACCAGCACACGGTTGATCGTCGGCCGTTTTTTATAGCGAATCTCACGGAATGGAAGCGGTTTCTTCGAGTAAGCTCTCGATATATTCGACTCGGTGTCGGTAGGTGTGTGCGCCTATGATTTGCGAGCGAATTTTCGATGCCAACTCGATGCGTTCCGACTCGTGCTGTGTGTAGTAATCGACCACCTCAAGGGTTTTCCGTGCCGAGGTGGAACATGGGATGTCGGGGAACTGGGTTGTCACTCCACGGCATCGATCGGAAAGAACCAGTAAGCCCGCGCAAGACATCTCGAGGACGCGTCGCGGAAACATCGTCGGCGACTCTCGAACGCTGCTGATACTCAGGCCGATCTGATAGGCCGAGTACTTGCGCAACAGTTCTTCATACGGATAGGCTCCGACGATATGGCCTCGATACGTTTGGGGCCATTTGCCCATCCGGGAAAAGATCTCGAGTCCTCGGTCCAGGAGTGGATCGATAAGGGCTTCGACTCCCTCGACTCGCGTCGGATGGTGTTTATTCCAGGAGCCGGCAAAACAGACCGTTTTCTCTTGAGGAAAATAATTTTTGTGGATCGCCGGTTGCGCGGCAAAGATCATCGGGTGCACCGCTTGACAACCACGCTCTCGATACTTGGGCACACAATTGACATCGGTCGTGAGAACCAAGTCGCAAAGGGTTGCCCAGGGAAGAAACCGCTCGAAATGAGGAGGGTCCTCTTTCGACCAAAAGACGGTCGGAATGCCATGGGAGCGATAACGTTCGATAAGCTGTTCGAGAAAAGCGAATTGTTTTTTCGGTTTTCGTTTCCAGCGGCCCCAATTTTCCCAAATGCTTTCAATCAATAAAAAACGAGGAGCGGACGTTCCTAGAGTCGCTAAATTTTTTTCGAGTTCTCGCTTGGTCTCTCGATCGTGGGCGGGAAAAAGGCGTTCTGCCGCTTCGTGACGCCAGCCGGACCAGGAAAATTGATCTGCGATAATGTGGAACATCGGTCCGACTTATTCTTTAATTCAAAAACGAGTTAGATATCCAGCCTGGCCGTTTTTTACGCGACCGCTTTTCGAGAAGAGGGTACTTTCGATTCGGAAGTACTCACCTGATCAGGACGGAATTCTTCCAGCTGAATAAGAGATTGCGATTCTTCTTTTTCAGCGGACTCTTGATGGCATTTTTTGCATTCGGTCATTTCCCACAATTTGGCCTGTTTGACAAAGGTATTGAAAAAGGCGGTCAGCATGCAAACTTGAAGGCCTGGCAGTCCGTCGAGAAATCCACCTCGAATGAGATAGAGAAAAAGAAAACGGAAGACGGGGCGGAAAAACAGGCTGCTAAACGTGGCTCGTCGCTCTTTTTTCAATAATATTTCCGCACCCCAACTGGTGTATTTGAGGTATTTGTCGAAATACTGTTCATAGCTCGTAATGCTGTAGTGCCGCATTCTGCCTTTGAGTTTCCCGACTTTTTCGGGAGGAATATCGATGTCGGCATGGACCAATCTATCATGATAGCGGCACGAGTCACGTTGAATCAATCGAATAGCATCATTGTTCCATCCGGAATACTTGAGGTGATGCCCCAAAAAATAACAGGCGAAAGAAATGCGATAAGCGAGAACTTGAGGGGCGGGTTTCTGAAGAACCGCCTTGATCGATTGAATCAGACGCTCGGAAAGCCTCTCATCCGCATCGACAATGAGAACCCAAGGGTGCGACGCTTGTGGAATAGCCCAGTTTTTGAAATCGGCCGAGTAGCGATATTCCCGTTCGATGACTCGGCAATCTTTGCTTTCTCGAGCCATTTCAAGAGTGCCATCCGTTGAACCCGAATCGGCAACGACGATTTCGTCGGCAACCTGCCGCACCGATCGGATGCAGTCGGCGAGGTGGTCACGTTCGTTTTTGCAAGGGATGATTACCGTAAGTTTTTCGAGCATAGCTTCCATTTTTCACAATGCCCTTCGGCAAAAAAGCTGGCTTGTGACTACCTGGCAAAGGTAACGCTTCTTTAATCGTCATTTTTTGTATCATCCTTAAACCTTTTCCTGCTTTCCTGGGTTAGCAGTAATCGCAAGAAGGTAAGATGGGAGTTCTGGGTTAAGCGGTGGTCGGTTTTGTCCTGACGACCTTGCACCGTTGCCGGCTCCGCACCACAAACATGGTCGAGTGACTCAACAAGGAAATTAATCGACGAACTCGTTTTGCCACCCTGTTCTCCAACGAACCGGCTTTGCTGCAATTCATTATTGTTTCACTGACTAAACCAGCGAAGAAGGGGAAACCGGAAACCCCACTTGTAACCGGAAACCGATTAACTCAATCTGCATATTTTACAGAAAAGAGGTTACTTGATCAGTTGATCCTAACGCTTGCATTCGGAAATAGGCATTGCTCTTAAAGGACTATTTAACGTATGGTCATGATGAGGTCTTTACGGCAGTAGCTTAAATCCCAAGTCCTCCGGCCTTTGCCGTGGAACTTTTTTCATCGTTTGTCATGATATTCCAAGCTTCACTTTTTTTAGCAACCTTAAATTGCAATCAAAGGTAACCGCCATTGTGGATGCTTCTGAATTAGATCTCCAAGCCTATTACGAAGCGGAAGAATCCGGGCAATTCCGCAACCAAAAAGAGGCGGCCGATCACGCACGTTTTTGTCGAACGGCTCGTTATTTACCGAAGTGTTGGTCCAGCTTATTGGACGTTGGATGCGCTGAGGGGTATTGGCTCGATTTTCTCAATCGCGCTTTCGACAGCGAGAGGACCCTTCGCGGCTATGAATATGCATCCAATCGAGTCAAAGCTGCAAAAACCCGTTTTCCAAGCTTAGGCATGCGGCAAGGAAGTATTTTTGAACTTCCTGAAGAAAATGGGTCGTATGATGTCGTGACCTGCTTGGAGGTCATAGAGCACCTGCCCGAATGGCAGTCAGGTCTTGAAGAGCTTTTACGGGTTGCAAAAAAAGAGGTGCTCGTCTGCGTTCCTTATCGAGAAAAAATCAAGCAAACTCTGTGCATCCATTGCCACAAAATGACTCCTCACCAAGGCCATCTCCACTCCTTTGACGAATCAACCTTCAATCCTTGGCGGGACCGATACGAGGTGCGTTTTGCCTATATTTCAGGAAAACGCGGTTTCTTTAGTCGATACCTGGATCAGCTATGTCGTCGGACTCGGTGGATGTTAGTCCGTATAAAACTATAGTTGCATTTGGATGAGTGCGAAAAACGAACTAAAAAATACAAGGATTTCTGATTGGTGCTTACAGCGTCGTTCCTCGGTACGCTTGCATGACGCGGCTCGAAGCACGTTGCCTCTTTCGAATTTCATGGCTTCGTTCATGAGTATTTCGATCGCCTGAGCCATTCCGTCAAATCCATTTTGAGCCAGCAGTTCCACGACATCGTTGCAAGCGGTACCATGATCACGGTGGGGCATAAACGTCTCCTTGGTATTGATGTTAATACATCCAAGGAAACCAATATGGCCTGCCTTTACAATCCATGCCTTGTTTCTCTTTTATAGAAAAAATATTACACTAACTTTTAAAACGAAACAGGGCGAACCCTTCCGGTAAAGCGTGGCTTGGGGGGAAGCGGTTCCCAAGTATTTTTCACGGCGGTGGAGGGCTCGCCCTACTCGTTTTTCTTACGGTAATTCTTGTTGTTAGATCAGTCGATTAGAGGCCACCATCCAAAACGTACCGGTTGGCCCGATTATCATTGCGAACAGCCAGATTGTGCTTTTTGACGGTACCATCTTTTAATTTGACTTCATAGGGAATATATACCCCTCGGTAGCCTTTGGATTTAAATGGTTCGCCTATTGAGATAATCTCGAGACGACCGCAATCGTTCCTGATATAATTGCTGACCCTATTGTGGGAATCGAATTTTGCTGCTTCTTCCCAATCTTCATCGGCACAAGCTTGAAAGAACGCCGTGGCGACCTCCTTGGGAGTCATTTTTTCATATTTCTCATTATCGGGAAGTCTTTGGACTTTTAGGCTTTGCCAGATCATATCTTCCGGGAAGTCGATGGTAAACGTTTTGTCGGGGATCGGCTGGTTGTATTCGATCTCGGTAACTTCAAAGACCAGCACCTCTTTCTCTTTGGCCTGAACATAGACTTGAAAACTTTCGAGCAACTTGGTCTCAGGGTTAAAACGATAAACCTTTCGGTGATTGGAATCCGTGATATACTTATTTCGAAGATAGTCGTCCTCGGGAACCTTGCTCATGACCTCAACCGTGAGGACCAGGGTATCTTTACCGTCGATCATTTCACGTTCGACGCACGCTTTACGATCGGGGTTATTCTTTGCGGTTTGAATCTCATTTTCCAATAAATCGCCTACATTCAAGATCCGACTCCAATCGCCATCATAACGTCCCAATGGGAGAGGCTTCTTTATCTGAAATCCAATATTAGGTCGACTGAAAAAAGTAGTATTTTCTCCATCCATGACTGTTATTCGGCCTATTTTTTCTTTGAGTTCCTTTTTTTTCCAGCCCGTTTTTTCAATTCTCCATTTGATAGTCCCATCCGGCTCTGTCTTCTTCCACATCTCAAGTGGCACAAAATCGTACTCTAAACCGATTAATCCAAAGTTATCCCCAGGCCGAGTTCGCATCCGGGCTTTCATGTGAACCGTTTTAACATCCGCGACGGCGTCGATTGCTTTTTGAAGGACCTCGGCGGCGGAGGCAACCGGGGTGGTGGTGTGGAAAAAGGCGAGCATCAAAATCACTGCGGCGGTGGTTGCTGCCGCCGTGACGTATTTGGTTATCTTGCTATGCATGATTTTTCTCCCTATTTCAAGCGGACGGTTGACCCGACCGACTCGTTTTAATTGTTGATGTTGTTCACGGATAATCCGATTCGAAACGTCTTGTTGGAAATCGGTTTTTCGCCAACGGTCTGAACTAGAAGCAAGCTGCAGGTGGAGTTCTTGCAACTGTTCCCATTCGGCCCGGCACGAATCGCAGGACCGCAAGTGTGCCTTGACCATTTGCTCGCGTGGTTCGGTCAACAGTCCTTCGAGATAGTCGACCAGTCTTTCTTGGCATTCTGTGCAATTCATTTTTGCACCTCGCTTTCACGACGAAGCAATTGGCGGAGTTGGCAGTACGCTCGGGAAAGCCGTTTCGTGACCGTGCCGATCGGGATATCGAGCTCCTCGGCAATCTGCGAACAGCTTTGGTCCGCGTAATATTTCAGAAGCACGATCTCCCGGTACGACTCGGGCAATTCGGCGATCGCCCGTTCCACCTCCCAGGTTTCCTCCTCGACGGGTTGCTCAAGCGGTTGTTGATCGATCCGATCCCCGCTTGAAAAACGTTTGGCGGCACGAAATTCCTCTTGCGCCACCCGATTGGCAATACCCAGCAGCCACGAATAAAAGGATTTGCGATTTTTCAGTCTCGGCAGACCGAAATAAGCTCGCACAAAGGTCTCTTGGGCCGCCTCTTCCGCGAGGCTTCGGTTGCCCAGTTTTCCTGTCAGGTACGCCGTCAAAACCGACTGATATCGCTCCACGAGAAAGCGATACTCGTCCGGGTGACCGTCAAGACACCGATCGAGGTAATAAAGATCGTTGCGGATCATCGATTTTCCAACGTCAAGTGAAGAATTCGAACTCTCGCAATATAGTGCAAGATCGGGCCATTTTGCGACAGGAAAATGTGAAATACTCAAAGCTTTTCGCTTGGAAAATGGTTTGCAATAAGAGCTAACCTGTTTTCTGTGAAGTGGTTAGGGCTACTGTAATTATCAAGGTGTCACGGATAGAAAACGGAGAGGTCTGGTCTGTTAAGGCTTCAAAGTTGAAGTAAATATTTTTTTATCTAGGGGTTGACGGTTTGGGGTCCCTAAGTGATAATGAGACTTAATCTCAACTACTGCCTCGGATTGGATGCGCCACTTTCGGGGCGGGCAGTCATTTTCAAATCATGAATCGCCTCGAATTTTGTGCCGCTTTTGCGGACGTCCCCCCGGCGCTATTAACGTTGAGTCAATTTTCGCACCCTCCTCCCCGAAAGCGGGGCCTTACCGGAGGTGCCCATGGCGATCTAGGGCCGCCTTTCGTCGAGTCTTTCCCGGTTGCTACCCTCCTGCCAACCGGGCCACTGTCCTGGAAAGAGGAAACCCCTTTTCCTCTGACAGGAGACTCATTCGGGCGAGCTCTATCTCCCGTACGTTGGCCGGTCTCCCTCTAACTTCGCCTTTCCCATAAATAACTACGAATAAAATTTTCAGTAACAATTATCCTCTTAAGAAAATAAAAAGAAAAAGAATGAAAAAAATTAGTTTGACATTGTCTGTTGCCATTATGGCCGGTTTGATCACGACTTGTACCCAGGCCGGATTGATCGTGGACGACTGGCTTTGGGCGGATCAGGTGGCCAATTCGTCAAGCCATATCCAGAACTACTTGGGAACGCCGATGGAGTCGAGTAACCATTGGTGGTTGACCGGATCGCCGGACGGAGACTTGGGTGATTATGTGGCGGGCTGGCGATCGAACGCGCCGGACGAGTTTATCACGATGTCCTGGCAAGGCGGCATTTCCGATCTTCCGGGCGACGATCTGGTTGTTTGTTTCTATGGCGGCCCCAAAGCTGCGGCGATTGTTTCGGCAAGCATCGATGGAACGACGTTTACCGAAATCGGCACGATCGGCGGCGGTACGCCTGGTGTGTTGCAGGAAGCGTATTTCGATTTTGGCGGGCATTTCGGGGAAAGTGTTTCCTACGTCAAAGTCGAGCGTGCGGCTAACGGCTCTGGATCCGGGACGTTCTTCGACGCGTTCGGGGCAATCATGGTTCCGGAACCAGGGGCGATCCTCCTTCTGAGTGCCGGGTTGCTCGCTCTCGGTTTGTTCCGGAGACCGCGGCGACGTTTGAAGGCGTAAGCCCCAAACGCCGCTCGTGTGCCCCCAATCGAAAGTCCGCTGTCAGCTTTCGGTTGGGGGTGCCATTATTATTTGGAAAAGAATTCCATGTTTCCTGTCCTTTCTCTTTGCGCCAGAGATTTTATGTACCATTGCAATAAATACCAAAGATATCAAACGAATTCGATTCGGCGAGGCTTCACGCTTGTGGAGCTATTGGTCGTTATCGCGATTATCGGAATATTGGTTTCCCTTCTGTTTCCCGCTGTCCAATCGGCACGAGAAGCGGCCCGTTGTATTCGCTGTCAAAACCACCTCAAGCAATTGGGGTTGGGGCTTCATCAGCGGGCAAACGCGTGTGGGGAGTTCCCCGGAATCGGCTCTAAACCGCAGACCAGCTTTTCGGTCCACGCCCGAATTTTGCCCTACCTCGAACAGCAAGCGATCAGCGATGCCATCGACTTTGAAGAACCGTTGATGCTCGGCGGTGGCGGCAGCGCTTCGGTCAATCCGATTCAAGCGATGGCGGCTCAAACCGTACTTCCCATTTTTCTATGTCCCAGTGACGGTGCCAATCCTGAATTTTCCAGTTTTGTCCATTTCTCGACGGCGGGGGTCACTTCGGCCGGAACCAATTACGTCGTCTGCACCGGTTCGGGCTCGGGCACCAACTACGACCTGCGTTTCCCAAGCGACGGGATGTTCTGGAAAGATTCGTCCGTCCGATTTGAAGAAATTCGTGACGGAACGAGCCACACCATGGTCATGTCCGAATCGATTTTGGGATGCGACAAGGACACTTACGGCAAAACTCCCGAAAATTTCAAGCGTCAAATGGCCGGTATGTGCAACCAGTTTTCGCTCAATCAGGGGAAGCCGGGATTAAAAGGAGTGGTCGATCCTGACTTGGCTTCTCTCGTAGACGACGCGACGATGTGGCGAGGCTGTCGAGGGGCGACCTGGATTTGGGGCCGCGAACAGGTGAACACCTTTTCCGCTTATATGCTGCCCAACACCCGAGTGCCCGACATGACGGCCAAGGGAACCGGCTTTTTCGCCGCGAGAAGCAGCCATCCCGGCGGTGTCAACACGCTGTTTGCCGACGGCAGTGTCCATTTTATTAATGATTCTGTCGATTATGGACTATGGCGAGCGTTGAGCACGCGCGCCGGTTTCGAGCCCTACTTTTGTGAAGAGTAACTTTCACGCGAGCAAGAACGTTTCTTGATCTTGTTTGCTTTTTCTTTTAGAGTAAGGGACACGATTGCCGAAGTCCCATCCCGTTCCTGATTCCATCTTTTTGTTGTCCTTTTTGGAGAAAATGAATGAAACCAGCCGCCCCCGCACGCCGTTTCCGCCTCAAAGGCTTTACGTCGCTACTTCTGACGTTATCCTTTTTCGTCCTGACGTTTTCCGGGATCATCCTCTACGTGACTCCCAAAGGGCGGGTGGCCCACTGGACCGGGTGGACCCTTTTCGGGCTGACGAAAGAGGAGTGGAGCGGTATCCACATGGTGGTCAGCTTGCTCTTTTTACTGGTGGCCTTTCTTCACCTTTATCTCAATTGGTCGATTTTCTGGAGTTATCTTCGCGGCAAGGTGGCTGCCGGAGTACCTCTGAAACGCGAGCTTGCCTTGGCTACTATCGTGATAATCGCAACGTGTCTTGGCACCTATTATGAACTGCCCCCGTTCCATCAGATCGTTCAGGCCAACGACGCGATCAAGCGATATTGGAAACAAACCAGTGTCTCGGCACCGGTACCCCACGCCGAAGAGCTTACCGTCGACGTTTTGGCCGGTCATCTAGGCCTCTCGGGCGATAGAATCGTCGAAGCGCTCAACCTCGAAGGATTTGAGGTCAAAGATCGTGGCACGGAAACGCTTGGCGAAATCGCGGCAACTCAAGGATACTCCCCGTCCGGTCTTTTTGCCGCCATTCGAAAGCATCTCCCCGAAATGAAATTGCCCGAGCCCAAGCGAGGCGGCAAAGGACAGGGCGCCGGCAAAGGACAGGGCGCCGGCAAAGGGCAGGGCGCCGGCAAAGGGCAGGGTGCCGGCAAAAACTAGAGAGGCGGTCCAGGCAATGTCCCCCGAAAGTGAATACGCTTTTGTTTTGGCGGAGGCTAACGAAATGGATATTCGTCAAACCAGAACGGTCGTTCTCGGCAACAGTGGAAGCGGCAAGACCTGGCTGGCGAAGCGCTTGGCCGACGCGGGCGGTTGTGCTTTGGTTGGCTATTTCGTCCGGTTTGCCGTTTCAGGGGGAAGGGTCGTACGATTTTCGTTTTCGTATAGGCCGATCTCGTCGAACGGGATGGGGCGGAAGCCTAGAAGGTCGTACAGTACCGAGTCGGTCGGCAGTGTGAAGTTGCCCGTGGCGGCCGTGACAAAGCCGGGATCTTGCGAGAGGCGCACGTTCTCCAGCAGTTCGTTTTGCCCCTTTTCTCGCAGCGCGAATTTCGGGCAGTCGAACGTCACGTTTCTCCAGACGTAGTTGTGGCTGATCTTTTCTTCCAGATGGGCCAGGTCGGGGTATTTCGTGACGTGCGGCGGCTCGGTCGGCTTGACGCCGTCGCGGTATATCAGGTCGTGGCATAGCCCCTTATTCATGTGTTTAAGCCAATACTCTTTTCTCCACTGATTAAAACTGAATGCCGCACTGCAATCGATAAACAGATTGTTGGCCGCGACATTTTCTTTGCCGCCGTTAATTTGGATTCCGCCGAAATGGCCGCGGGCGGTGTCCCAAAAGACGTTGCCGTACATCGTGACGGCGCTGATCATGTCGTCCAGTCGGATCCCGGCCTGACCGCAGGGCAGATGGTCGCCACCGTTGTGATGCCAAAAGTTGTATCGGATAACATTCCCGCGCAGCGCCGGGTTGCCGAACATATCGATCCCCGACTGGTCGTCCGACTCCTGGACCACGTCGCAGACTTCGTTCAGTTCGACCAAATGCTCGTACCCTTCCAGGCGGATCCCGTGGTGGGGCGAGTCGTGAACCAAATTGTGGGTCATCCGGTTTCCGACACCGTCGATGATCGCTGCCGGGGCGTAGGAGCGGTCGATGCGGGTGAAGTCGTGGATGTGGCAGTTTTCGATAAAGTGGCCTGCCGGAATCAGTCGGGCCTTATTGCCCCCTTTGAGAAAAACGCCGCCCCCGCCGAGGATGGCCAGGTCGCAGCTATGCAGGCCGTGACCTTTCCCGCCTTGGATCGAAACGCCCCAGTTGCCCAGGCGCTGGAAGGTGCAGCCAATCAAAAGTACCGACTGGCCATCGTAGATTTTCGCGCCGTCGCCGCAGCCGAGTTCGAACGTGAGCCCCTCGACTCTCAGGTGGGACGTGCCGTGGGTTTCGAGAAACGGGCCCGCGAGTGTCGAAAGTTGGACTTGCGCCTCGTCGAGCTTTCCCGGCGGATAAAAGTAGAGGGTTCCGGTTTTTCGGTTCAAGTACCATTCGCCCGGCATGTCGATTTCTTCGAGGAGGTTGAAGGCGTAATACGGATTCCCTTTCCTATAATCGTAGCCTGTGCAAGGCTCCATCTCGATCCGTTTTTCGACCGGGTCAATACGGTCGATCTTGCGTGAGTTGATCGCCCAGAGATGGGCCCAGTAACCGAAGAGCCAAGCGTCGTCGGCCTCGGTCCAACGCGATTGACGGAAATCTTCGTTTTGGTATTCAAAAATACCCGCCTTGCCCGAAGGCGGTTCTCTCCAATTCTTGAGTTCGGCTTGATGAACCTTGCCGATTTTAACAAAACCATCATTCGGCCAACGTGCGAGCGTTTGCGGCTTGCCTTCGACATACAGTTCAACCCACGGTTTCGCGTCGGGACCATTGCATTTATAACCCCGTCGTCCCATCGGCGGCAGTTGACTGATACCCAGTTTTTTCAAGTCAACCTGGACCACTTTGCCTCGGGACTCTTCGGGTAAACGACGCAGGATTTCCGGATCGTCGACCGGCTTAAAACCCCGCAGCGCGACGCCGCCAGTGAAAACCGGCTTCTCGCCCAGGTAGGCGCGCAACACGACCGGCGCGTCGGCCGTTCCACTGTCGGCTTCGGTCAGATGGACCGTTTCGCAAACCGGGTATTCGCCCCCGCGGAAAAGCACTTCGATGCCACCGGGACCAATCTTTTTTTCACGCCGAAGTTGTCGAATCCGTTCGACTGCCTGCGCTAACGAGCCGAGCGGTTTTTCCTGCGTGCCCGGGTTGGTTGCCTTTCCGTTCGGGGCAACGTACAAAACGGTCGACGGTCTGGGCACCTTGGCCAACGGTGTTCGAGACGCCTTCGGGTCGCGGGCCGGAAGTCCCTTGGCCAATCGTCGCATCTCGCGAGCTCGGTCGGCCGCTTCCCAGCAGTGGAGCCGAGTCAAATCGTCTCGTTTGGCCGTGTTTTCAAAAACCTCGGCCGCTTCGGCGAATCTTCCTTCGCGC
Source organism: Thermoguttaceae bacterium (assembly GCA_963674475.2). Taxonomy (GTDB): domain Bacteria; phylum Planctomycetota; class Planctomycetia; order Pirellulales; family Thermoguttaceae; genus CAXXFQ01. Next base: position 54,349 of record CAXXFQ010000021.1, read on the forward strand.
CAAAACGTGTGCCCGACACTCAAAAGGGCCTCGCCGCGAACCGATACCGGGGTGTCGGCCGTTTGGGCCAGTTTTTCGAACGCCTCGCGTGCTCCGGGGTAATCCTTGCGGGCCATCTGGGTTCGCGCGATGGCAAAACGGGCATTCCAGATTTGTTGCGAGGTGAGTTCAGGTGACTCCAACGCCGTTGTCCACTGCTTTTCCGCTTGTGAAAAATCCCCTTTTTGAAAAAGGGACTCGGCCGATTCGAGCAGTTCAGGCCCGTTGGACTTCGAAGCGTTTTCGGCCCAGGACGGAAGGCCATTTAAGCAGGCGAAAACCAGGGCGGCAAAAAGGGCTCGTTGGAAGGTGTCGCGGCGCATCGGGGTAATTCCTTTTGGGCGGTGGTGTGCCGTGGTGGGCGAGTAAAATATCCGGAGAAAGGGCAGACGCGAGAGAGGCAGTGGCAAACAGGGGAAGTTGACGGGGGGCGGAAGTGGTTTTTTCTCGCGACGCTTTCCCTTTTATCCTAACTGATACAAGACTTGAAATCAACTAAGAGAAATAGAGCGAAAACGGGTCGCCAGGGTGACGCGAGGTGCGGCTAATTCAAGAAAGCGGAAATGACATTTAGCTCAACGCCGGGGCGCTTTCTTCTTCGGACTGCATCTTTTCGGTGATAACCTCTTCGACGTTGACGTGAAAAAGTCCTAGGGCCTGAGCGTAAAGCGAATAGAGGACCGGAATCAAGAAGAGGACCAACACCATTGCGAAAAGGACGCCGAACGCGATGCTGATCGCCATTGGGATAAGGAGTTGGGCTTGAAGGGACGTTTCGGTCATGATGGGAAGTAGGCCGCCGACCGTCGTGGTCGACGTCAAAACGACCGGGCGGAATCGTTGCGTGCCCGCTTGGGTGATGGCGTCGGTAAGGGGAACCCCTTCGCGAATTTTCATGTTGACGAAGTCGATCAAGACGATGGAGTCGTTGATGACGATTCCGCTCAAGGCGACCAGGCCGAAGACGCTGAAGAAGCAAATGGGAAAGCCCATTAGCCCGTGCCCTGCGATCGCGCCGATTGCGCCGAACGGGATGATAATCAAGATCAAAATGGGTTGAAGATACGATCGAAATTCCATCGACAGGAGGATGTACATTCCCAGCAGTGCGACGAGAAAACCGGTCAACATGCTCCCGAACGATTCGGACCGTCGCTCTTGCTGGCCTTCCCAGAAAACGGAGACGCCCGGCAGTTCGGCCAAGAGATCGGGGAAAAAATCGCCCCGCATTTCGCCAAGAATTTCCGACGCGTTGGCGGTGTTTTCGTTGACGTCGGCCTTGATGGTGATCGCGCGAAGCTGATTGTGGCGGGTGATGGTCGAGTAGCCGCGAACCACTTCGATATCGGCCAACTCGGTGATCGGCCGTTGGGTTCCGTCGGGCGTTTGAACCCGAATCTCATTGAAATTGGCCAACGAACGTCGGTCCTCGCGCGGGTAACAGACCATGATTTTGACTTCATGCCGACCACGTTGGATTCGCATTACTTCGTCGCCGAAGTAGATTGCCCGGACGGTATTGGCCAAGTCGTCGGGACGAACTCCCATGCTATAGGCGTCCTCTTTGATCCGAAGCCGAAACTCCCACTTGCCCGGCACGTCGCTGTCGGAGATATCGAAGACGCCCGGGTACTCGGCCAGTCGAGTTTTGCAACGTTCGACCGCCTCGTGAAGCGATTGGGCGTCTTCTTTCTTCGCACGGAGCTTGAATTCGATCGGTACACCCCCCGGCCCTGCATGGGAAACCTCGAACGCAACCTCTTCGGCGCCGGGAATGACGCCGACCTCTTCCCGCCAGCGACGGATGATTTCGCTGCTGGGGATCGAACGTCGATCACCGTCGACCAAGGCGACTTCGACACTGCCGAAATGGCCCGAGCCGCCGCCCATGCTGCTGCTTAGGTTGCGGCCGCGTCCGGAAAGTTTCATCCCGACGACGCGAAACGCATGCTCGGTAAGCTCTTCCTTGGGGATATCATACTGGTCGATCACTCGCCAGAACGAGTCTTCGATATGACGGGTCCATCGATCGGTCACTGCGGCCGGGGTGCCGTTAGGAAAACTGACCGTCGCTTGGATTTCGCTACTGTCGATTTTGGGAAAGAAGACAAACGGGATCAGCCCTCCCCGAACGGCGGCCACCCCGAGGAGCAATAAGGCCACGTTGCCGGCCAAAAAAACCGAACGCCATCGAAGAACCCATCCGAGTGCGGGGAAATAGGCCATGCGGATGAACCAGTCCATCCCTTGCGACGCCTTTTGATTCAACCAGTGAATCGGACGGACCACCCATGAGAAAACGTAAAATACCAAATGAATCGCCGAGAAGACCGCGCTGTCGCGATGGGCCAAGTGGCAAGGCAGGATGAAAACGCACTCGAACAGCGATCCGACCAGCATGGCGATCACGACGGCCGGTAAGACGGCGACGAATTTCCCCATGATTCCCGAGACGAAAAGCAGTGGGAGAAACGCGATTACCGTCGTGGTCACTGAAGCGGCAACCGACGGAAAAACTTCGGCGGTCCCGTCGACGGCGGCTTGGAAAAACGGTTTTCCTTTCTTGCGATGGCTGAAGATGTTTTCCCCGATGACAATCGCGTCGTCCACGACGATCCCCAACGCCATGATCATCGCGAACATCGAGAGCATGTTGAGCGTCTCGCCGGTGAAATAGAGCCAAAGACACGTGGCCAGCACCGAAAACGGAATCCCCATGGCGACCCAAAAAGCCAGACGAATGTCGAGAAACAAGGTCAGCAGGATAAAGACGATCAACAGCCCTTGGAGGCCGTTGTAGATCAAAAGGTCGAGTCGTTGTCGAACGTGGACCGATCGGTCGCCCCAGGTCAGAAGGGAATACCCTTCGGGCAGTTGGGCCTTGGCGGCGTAGGCCTTGAGCTGATCGACCATTTCCAGCAGGTCTTCGTTCGTATTGCGTTGGACGGCCAGGGCGATTCCCGGTTTGCCGTTGATCAACGTCTGGGAGGGGCTGTCGACAAACTCGTCTCGAACAAAGCCCAAATCGCCCAGCTTCAGGACCGAGCCGCCCGGTTGGCTGACGATTGGCAGTTCGGCCAGTTCCTTGGCATGATAACGCTGGTTGTCGGTCCGGACGTTGATCTCTTGCGAACGGGCGCGGATCGTGCCGCCGGGTCGCTTGCAGTTTTCTTTGCGAACGATGTTCGAAACCTCGCGAAGCGAAAGGCCGTAAGAACGGAGCGTTGCTTCGGGGATTTCGATGTCGACTTGATAGTTTTTGCTTCCGACCAGATTGACTTGCGAGATGGCCGGGAGCAAAAGCAGATCATCCCGAATCCGTTCGGCCACCTCGCGCAGCGCCAACTCGTCCTGCGCGGTTTCGATCGGAGGCCCCAGGACGCCGATGTTCAAGATCGTTTCTTGCATCTTGGCTCGTTTGACGTCGTAATCTTCGGCCAGTTCGGGAAAACTGGGGATCCGGTCGACTTCACCGCGAATTTCATTCAGGGTTCGGTCGACGTTCGGGACGTCGCTGCGCAGCTCGATCAGTACCGAGCCGGAACTTTCCGAGGCGGTTGACGTGATTTTCTTGATTCCCTCGACCGTCCGGACCGCCTCTTCGATCTTTTGGCAGATCCCTTCCTCGACCTCGTCCGGCGTTGCGCCGGGGTAGGGGACCGACACGGAGATCATCTCCAGATCGAAATTCGGGAACGTCTCGCGACGGAGATTATCTCCGCAGTAAAGCCCGAAGCCCAGGACCACCAACATGATCATATTCATGGCGGGCGTGTTCGAGATGGACCAACGGAGGAATTTTTTCATCGGGGACTTTTTATTATGCGACAGTGGTGTTTTCTATCAAAGGCCGGGTTTTCTCATCCCTGAGCTACGGCTTGGTTTCGTTTCGGTTTTCTCGTTTTTCCGTGCTGACCGGGTGGACCAAGGTCGAGGATTTCGCCGCGGTGTGGTCTTTTCCGTTTGCCTCGCTTGATTTTGCAATGGGAGGATTTGGCCGAATCGCCTGTTGGTAGGTTGGCGTCTGGGACTCGGGAGAAAGGTTCTGCTGAACCACGTTGACGGCGAGCCCTTCGGTCGGCGAGGCCAGCGGAGAAATGATTACCTGGTCGTTCGGTTGAAGCGATGCTTGGTCGGCATAAACGAGTACCCCTTCTGACGTTGTTGTCGCGACTCGAACCTGTCGCTTGCTCAGTCGGCCTTCGTTGGCCGTCCAGACCGCATTGCCCGGCAGCAGGGCCGTTTCAGGAATCCGGACCAGTTCGATCTGCGGTGCGGCGAAAATAGCGACCTGGACAAACATCCCGGCCATCAACGACGGCGGCGCTTTGTCGGAAGGGACCGTTTTGGTCGTGAAATTCGAGTCGGCGGTGGTTCTTACGGCGACACGCGGGCGGTCGACCGTCACCCGGCACGGAAGCATGCGGGTGTTGCTGTTGAGCCCGGCACCGTCGTAATGGGATAAATATCCTTGCCAGATCCATTTGGTTCCGTCCAGCTCGTATCTTACTTCCACCGGGACTTGCGGCAGACGATACGATTGATCCGGGCCGGACGCGAGTTTTTCGGAGTCGGCGGATCGACGATTGGGCGTTTGCCAAAGCCAGTGAATTTGTTGCATGTGGAGGCTGCAACGAATTTCCAGACAAGAGGTGTCCTGAATCGTGATGACCGACGTACCACGCTGCACGTAACAGTCTTCTTCGATGTTGTACTCGGTTACCAGGCCGTCCAAGGGGGCGAAGACTTCGGTCCGACGCAGGTCCAGTTCGGCCCGTTCGAGGTTGGTTTGGACCAGATCACGCGCGTTTTCTAAACGGTTCTTCTTCGCCTGAGTCAATCGGAGATGGTTTTCCAATTGCAAAAGGGTATTACGGGAGACCAGTTCCCCTTGGCGCGCGGCATCGATCGCCGAAGCAGAATAGACGCCTGGATCTTTGACTGATTCGTAACGCGAAAGATCCCGTTTTTCAATCTCCCATTGTTGTCGGGAAAGGACGATCTGTTTTTGCGTATTGTTGATCTCGACGAGATTCTCTTCGATATTGTTTTCCGCCTGACAGAGATCTTCCTCGAGGCGTCGTACCTCGAGTTGGTATTCACTTGGATCGATCCGAAAGAGGCATTCTCCCTTTTGGACAAAACTTCCCAGCCGACATTTGTCCGCCTTGAAGACGACGCGACCGGCAACCTCGGGGCTTAAACGAATCTCGCGAAACGGGATCACGACCCCGTCGACCTGAAAACGGATTCCCTCTTGGTGATGACGGGCCGCAACGGTCTCGACCGTCGGTTTGGGTTTTTCCAGATTCTTCAGGCGATTAATCGGTTCCTTTTTTCCGAATTCGACGAAAAACAAAACCGCCACGGCAAGAATGATCAAGGAAAAGACGGTCCGCGTGAGGACGCCGAGTTGGGATTGCAGCTTGGTTTTTACCATGTTTTGATGAAAGACGTTTTAATGAGGTATTTCTCAGGGCAAACCGCGTCTTTATTGCGGGGCTTTCGAGAACGGATAATCGGATGACACTGGCCGCCCGTTGAAAAACGGGCAGCTAGGGGAAACGCGATGTTTTCCACATAGTCAGCGATTTGAAAAAACGCTGACTATGCGAGGCTTGCGGCCACTTGTTGTCGCAATTGCCGAGGTTGAAAAAGGCCCGGATGGACTTTTTCAACGGACTGCTTGCCGCCCGTTGAAAAACAGGCTGCCGTGGTATTCAACCGTTTTGGAGAGGCAGAGTTCCGAACTTTTTTGTCAGCGGAACGAAAAAAAGGTAGAGACCCCTCGAGAGTACCATCAGGTCAGGCAAGAAGTAAAGAGACTTTTTTGGTTTGGAAAGGAAAAATCGGGGGAGTCCCGGTTTTTGGGGGACGAAACGTATGCCCCAGCCTTTCCGGCTTGGAGAAAAATGGCCGTGGGAACGAACTGCCGGCGGATTCGTGGGGGTTGGGTAATTACGAATTGCCGCCTTTGGTCCGCCCCACGGCCGGCCCTTAGTAGGAGAGTGTCGTTTTTTTATCGAAGGTTGATTTTTTTGCCCCAACTCCGGTTTGAGCTGCCAGAGTGCGACAACGGGGTCGACAGGCAAAACGACACACGAAACTACTCCCCCCTTTAATTTGCGAAAGGAGGCTCCGAATCGACAAAGAAAACAAAATTTTTTCCCGTTTTTGTACGTTTTGGTTCGAGTAAGGTGTTTTGGAATACCTTATTGTGAGGGAGGATGGGGAGCCTTGGGCCGGGGCTAGGGGGGATGGGTTGAATTGGAGTCAATTTTTATAGAGGGTTTTCTCAGGGTGGTGGGGACACAATCAGAGTACAAGAAGTTTTTCCAGCTTTTTTGCTCAAAAAAAGAGCCAGTGCCCTGATTCTCGTTTGAATGGACCGGGGGTTAAGAGAATCGAGTCAACGTTTGGCCTTGTCACGATTTGTCGCGGAGTTTTTTTTCAGCGGAGGTCGTTTGAACCTTGTCGGAATCAGGCAAACTTGGGATGATGGTGTCGTTATGTTTTTCGAATGAGCAAGGGTGGCTGGGGCAGCACGCTTTGCTTTTAAAAAAGGTCCTCGTTTTTCCACTTTGGTGGCCATCGTTGACGAGTCAGCCTGTTGGGGTAAGGCCATGATGACCTTTTAACCGGCTGATAAAAAATCGCGATACGGGAACTTATGCCCAATTCTGAATCTTTAGATCGACTTCGCGACGGAGGACAGGCGGCCCTGGCGGATCTGTTTTCCCAGTATCGGGACCGTTTGGCGCGGATGGTCTGCTTGCGTCTGGATCGACGGATCGCGCATCGGGTCGATCCGTCCGATGTCGTCCAAGAGGCGTTTATCGACGCGATGCGGCAGTTGGATCGTTATGTGGTCGAGCCGCCGATGTCGCCGTTGGTTTGGTTGCGTTTTCTTACCGGGCAACGGCTGATGGCTTTGCATCGTCATCACCTGGGCGTCAAAATGCGCGACGCGAAACAGGAGGTATCGCTTCAAAGATTTTCGCGGCCGGAGGCCAATTCGTACTCGATGTCGGGGCTCCTCTTAGGTCGTCTGACGTCGCCTAGCCGCGCGATGGAGCGTCAAGAGTTACAATCCCGTTTGGAAGCGATTCTCGACGATTTGGAGCCGATCGATCGCGAAATCTTGGCGCTTCGACATTACGAAGAGCTGACCAACGCCGAGACGGCAGAGGAGTTGGGGATTTCGGCGCAGGCTTCCAGCAAGCGGTATATCCGGGCCTTGGAGCGATTGAGAAAAGAAATGGAAGGGATTCCCGGTTTTGAACTCGGCTCCTGAAAGATGGCTTGATAGGCCGGGGCACGCGATTTCGCTCTCTTCCCTTGAGAAGGCGTGATTTCGAGTCGAGTTGATTTTTTCAATAAAGTCTTTAAGGTCGTTTTGATTATGAAATCAAATTCGGAAAATCGCGATCCCGTTGAAATCCTGGCCGAGGCTTTTCTGGAAGAACTCAGGGAAGGAAAGAACCCGTCGGTCGAGGACTACATCGAACGTCATCCTCAGTGGGCCGACCGGATTCGCACGCTCTTTCCGACGCTTTTGCTGCTGGAAAAAAGCAAGAACGATTCGAGCGACGATAGGTCTGGAAAGCGGTCGAAAGGAAAAGCTCGGGTTTTGCGTCACCCGGAACTTCTTGGCGAATATCGAATCGTTCGCGAGATCGGCAGCGGCGGGATGGGGGTCGTGTACGAGGCATTGCAGGAAACGTTGGGTCGGCATGTGGCGCTGAAGGTTTTGTCCGATTCGTGTACTTCCTCACCTCACGCGGTCGAACGATTTCGTCGCGAAGCCCAAGCGGCGGCCCGGTTGCACCATACGAACATCGTGCCGGTGTTCGATATCGGCGAGCACGAAGGGCATTTTTATTATGTCATGCAGTATATCGAGGGGTACAGCCTCGATCATCTGCTTTCGGGGCTTCAAGCGGCGAGCGGTTTGACCAAAGGGGATTTTTCGTTGACCCTGCCGATGTCGGACCGTATTGCCCGCTCGATTGTCGCCGGACGTTTCGGCTCGTCATTTTCGGAAACGTCGGACGAAAAAGGGGCGGATTCTGAAAACCTTGTCGAGCTTGATTCCTCGCCGAAAGATTTCGGGCTGGTCGGGCAAGAGGATTATTTTCGCAGTGTCGCGGGAATTGGCCGTCAGGCGGCCGGGGCGTTGGACTATGCGCATCGACAGGGAACGTTGCACCGCGATATCAAACCGGCCAACCTGCTCTTGGACCAGCAGGGAACGGTTTGGATTACCGATTTTGGCTTGGCTAAATTCACCGAACAAGAAGACCTGACGCGTTCGGGCGATATGGTCGGGACGTTGCGCTACATGGCACCGGAACAATTCGACGGTCGGGCCGACGCGCGAAGCGATGTGTATAACCTGGGGCTGACGCTTTATGAACTTCTGACGCTTCGTCCGGCGTATCAAGAGAAGAGCTATCATCGGTTGGTTCGCCAGGTGGCTGAAGGAACGCCGCCGCAACCTAGACATTTGAATCGGGCGATCCCGCGCGATTTGGAGACGGTCGTTTTGAAGGCGATGGCCCGACATCCGAAAGACCGGTATGCCACGGCGGGCGAGATGGCTGACGACTTGCAACGTTTTCTCGACGATCGTCCGATCCGGGCCCGTCGCATTTCTTCCTTGGAACGTTTTTGGCGTTGGTGTCGACGAAACCGGGCGCTGGCGGCAACGGCGTCGCTCGCGCTGTTGCTGACGTGGATGATCACGGTTGTGGCGTCGATCGGTTATTATCGAACGGCCGATGCGCTGCAAAAAGCGGAAGTCGAGCGGGTCCGTGCCGAAGCGAACCTCAATTTGGCCATTGAGGCGTTTGAGGATATTTTTAATGAGCTCAGTGGAGTCACGGCTGCCGATTCTTTGGGGATAGAAGAAAATGCCTTGGGCAATTTGACGCCGGACGCGATGGTTACGGAAAAAGAAGCCGAGCTGATGGAGACACTTTTGTCATTTTATGACCGGTTTATCGAACGTAACCACGAGGACGAAAATTTACGGCTCGATACGGCGAAGGCTTACGCGCGGGTCGGGACGATCCAGGCCGAATTTGGTCGATTGGAGGAGGCGTCGGAAGCGAACGAGCACGCTTTGAAAATCTATCAAAATCTGGTCGGCAATTTCGACGATCCCGTTTCTGCCACGATGGAAGCGGTGGAGGTCGCGAACCGACTGACCGAAATCTACAGCATTCTCGGGGATCGCGAGAAAGCCGAGCAGAAATCGGCCCGCGCATTTGACCTCTTGGATAGTTTGTCCGAAACGGCCAAGCTGACCAGGCGTGCTCGTTTTCATAAGGCCAAGTCGCTTTATCAGAATGTCTTGATCTTCTTTCACGATTCACAAAGAAGAGTGGGAGGCCATTCGTTTTTTCAGGCGAAAGATGAATCCCTCAAACAACTGCAAAAGCTTTTGGCCGCGTCGCAGATTCTTGACAAGCTGATTGCCGAGAACCCCGAGGTGCCGGAATACCAACTCTTATCCGCTCGGATTCACAGTAATCTCGGTCGCCGGTTTTCGGTGGCTGGGCAGAAATGGGAAGCGGAAGAATCGCGGGAGCGGGCTACGGAAATGATCCGAGAATTGGTTCGAGATCATCCCGAAAACACGCGTTATCGAAATTTCTTGTCCGAAATTCTGCTGGTTACCAGCGTGGATTGGATTCGCAATCGAGTCTATGATGACTCGCTAACTCGCGTTGAAGAGGCGCTTCGTGAGACTCGCACCCTGGCCGATCGGTATCCACAGGTGCCCCGTTATCGTTTCCTGCAAGGGGTGGCCCACTTTTTGCTGGGAAGACATCACCAAAAAAACAAGCGGTTTGACCTGGCCGAGGAAAATTATCAACTCGCGTTGGCTTGCGGGTCACGTTTTGCCCATCTCTCGAGAAAAAGTCGGCTGCGACCGCACGTTCAGTTTTCGTTGGCCGAGATCTATCTTGAACGAGGCGAATCGGCGAAAGCGTGTGAGCTTTTGGCTGAGTTGATGCGTGACGGCGAAGCCGGTGATAAATCTCACGGCATTTCCCTTTGGGAGAAAGCCCGCGAATTGCTGGCCCGGGCAAAGCGACATCTGGCCGAGCGTCCGAAAGAACAAGCCGCAGAAAATCAAGAGGCCCAAGAGCCGAAGCCGCTTTGAAATTTTTGCAGAAAACGGAAATCTCAAAAAACTTTCTCTATCACTGAACCATCTTGACCCTGCGAGGTCTTAGCGGTATTGACTTGGTCATTGTGATATTGGGCGTTGCTGTTTTCATGAGAAAAAGGGGTAGCCATGAAAAGCGAACTTCCGGAGCGTTTTGAAAGCTGGATTCGTTATTTCTTTGACCATGAGGTTCGAGATCCAGAGTGGTATTGGGACACGGATGCCCCCGATTTTGAGGTGACGGCGGAAGAAGGCGTCGAGCTGATTACCGCCACGTTCCAGAAAGCCGGGGAATGTCTTCGGCCCTATTCCAATGGACAGTTGGAGCAAGGGCTTTGGTATATGAATAGCGGTTGGTCGGGGTACATAAACTTCGTGAGTGACTCGGAGGTTGCATTAGAAAAACGACTGGAAGCGATTCGAAGTATTGTCGATCTTTATCGAGATTGTTTCGCACCCCGATGTGAGGAGGTATTGGCGGCTCGCGATGAAAACGAGAATGAACTCAATGGTATTTGCTATATGTTCTGGGATATTTCTCCCTTGGCTTATCTAGAGGGAAACGTCCATCGAAAAGAGATTTCTGAGACCGTTTTTTCTGTCCTGGAGTCGATTTTGCAAATCAATCACCGGGCTTGCCGAGAAAGCGCGCTTCATGGTCTGGGGCACATTTTTTCCGAGGGAGAAGACGGAAGAACGGTCGAAAGAATCATCGATCGGTTTTTGAAGAACCACTATGTCGACGAAAACCTCATGGATTACGCAGCGGATGCCAGAAAAGGGATAATACAGTGAGTGTCCGCGAAATGGTGCTATCGGTTTTTGCCTCACCGCCGGATCAGATCGGTCGCTTCGGTGACGTAAACGAGTTTTTCTTGCGACTGAAGCCGCTCGATCAACAACGGGATGATCTCGTTGCGTGAAAGGACCCCCTTTTGTCGGAAATAGATGTGCCCGGTGGCTTGGTTCTTGGCGTCGCCACGGATGATCTCGATTCGATCGGCCTGCTGGAGGAGACGGCACAGCTCGAAGACGCTCGAGGCTTCGGGAAAATCGTCCGGATTGCTGTCGAGAATCCGATAGACTTGGTTCAACGTCACGGCTCCTTCGGTCACCAGATCGATTCCGTCAATTTGATAGCCGGGCGGGGCGACGAGACTTTTGGTCCGGTCGTCCATTTTGATCTCATGACCCATCTCACGGGCGACCATCTCGGCCGTCGAGCCGCCGCAAATGACTTTCGTGCCGGGCCGTCTGAGGAAACGACGCACGAGCCGCCCGTCCATGAGCCGATCTTCCGGAGGGCCGGTCAACAGGGTGACGGTCCGGCCGCGTCGAACCCGGGCCATCGCCACCGTGCAATCGTCGCCCCCTTCGACCCAGTAGTCGCGGGCCTGCCGATGAATTCGCTCGGGGAGTCCGGCGATCGGATAACCTTCGCTGAGGCAATCGTTGGTGAAGCGTGCCACGCCGTCAGAGCCCCAACCGTAGGGGAAATGGGTGCCGAGGCCCGCCTGGGTGATTCCGTCGCTCATCAAGACCAACGCGTTGCCGGGACGCAGATAGCAGTTCGATTCGCCGATCGTTCCGCAGTGAACCGGGACATTGCGCACCGTCGACAGTTCGGCGTGTTGATCGCCGATGATAAGCGGTGGCGGCGCCTCGTAAGAAAGGATCGTCGCCATGCCGTCGGCGCGAATCCACGCGATGCTGAAGGCCACATACGGCCGATCCGGCGCGCGATATCGATTCATGCTTTCCGCGACCGCTCGGGCCGCCTTGTGTTGAGAAAAGCCGAGTCGAAAGAGCTCCATAATCCGTCGGACTCCTATCTCGGCCGCGATATGGGCACGGATTCCCGACCCGATCCCGTCGCCGACAACCAGAAGCGTCCCGGCCAGGGTCCGTCGACAGGCCACGACGTCTCCGCAAGGCCGCTCGGGCCATTTCGACGATTGTCGCGTCACAAGTTCGACGTGAATCGATTTGGGCATGGGAGTTTTTTTGACAGGGATACGGAAGTTCGTACGTTGAAAAAAGTGGAGGGGTGGAACACCGAAATTTAGGGCGACGTTTCGTTAGGATGAGGTTGGGCATCCTCGGCCAACTGGAGCAGTTTTTCGACCAGCGCCTCGCCACGCGCGGTACTTTCGCCCAGCGCCCGGGCGATCGTCTCGGCCATGTCGAGTTGATGTTGCAACAGCTCGCGCGCTTGGAGGACCGTTTCGGCCCGGACGTGGTCGAGTTTGGCCTGGTTGTTGCAGCTGCCGGTAATGTTGACGAAAATGCCGACCAGCTGGTTTTCTTCCGGTAACCGGTAATGGATTTGATGCGTGATGATCCGATGACGCTTGTGTTCGACGGTCAGTTCGATCGGGTCGTCTTGCTCGGCAGGCGGGACATCGTTGCCGCCGGGCAACAGCTTTTCGAACGGGGCCGGGTCCATCAACACGGAAATCGGGCGGCCGCACATCGCTTCGCTACAGGCGAAGTAGTTTCGGAAGGCCCGGTTCATGTGTAAAATGGTTAAGTGCGAATCGAGGATGACGATTCCGTTCGGGCTGGTCTCGATGATCCGGTCGGTCCGTTGTTGGGCCAAGTGACGCATTCGCGGGATGCACATGCTCGGTTCGGCGAGTCCTCGCAAGACGAAAATCGCCTTCTCTCGACAGGTGGAATAGCCGCAGGCGCCGCAGTCGAGCTGGTCTTCCTCATGGGCCTTGCCGATCGTTTCCAAAACGCGACGAATCTCGTTTTCGGTGTATTCCCGGTTCAAATTGCTATCGGTTTGATGGAACGTCGTCTCGAGATCCAAAACGCGCGTTTCCCGGTCCTTGCCGATTTGTTGTGACGCGTGACGCAGGACGTTGCTTCGTCGCGCGAAGAGGGGCAACTCGTCGGGCATCGCCGGGCCGCCAATGCAGCCTTGCCGACAAAGTAACGGTTCGATGACACGCGGGCCGTCTTGGACCGGCGGTTGTTTCAGCATCGAGCAGACCTCGTCCAGCCCGCTGGTGGCCACAACGTCGCGATCCAACAGGTCGGTCCGCCATCCGGCCGTCCGAAGACAGCCCCCTTCGAGCGGAAAGACCCGTGCGACGGCGACCGGTTCTTCGTCAAAATCGCTTTCCTCGCACGAGGCCAGTTCGATCTCTTCTTCGGCCAGCCAATCGAGCAGCTCGGTAAAGGTGAGGACACATTGAACCTCCCCGGTCAGTTCGGGCCGTTCGGCTTCGGCCTTTTTCGCCAAGCACGGCCCGACGAAGATGACCGATATTTCGCCGTCGAGTTGTTTTCGAATATGTCGCGCGTGGGCGATCATCGGTGAGACGATCGGCAACAGACGTTCAATCTGGTCGGGTTGATATCGTTCGACATAACGGACCACGGCCGGACAGGCGGTTCCGATGTGGGGCGCCCGTCCGTCGGAGTTCTGGTCCGATCGAACGATTTCGGAAACCTTTTCGGCGACGTACCCGGCCCCGATCGCCGTTTCGCCGACGTAGTCGAACCCTAATTTTCGCAGCGCCGAGGGCAATCGGTCGCGTTGCCACTTGAGAAATAGGGCTGCAAAGGAAGGCGCGACGCTGATCGCCGTTTTCCGGTTTGGATCGGCTTGGCTTTGTTCGATGAGCCGTTTGGCGCGGCTTAAGTCATTGCGGAAGTACCTCGCTTTTTGCGGACACTCTTCGATGCATTTTCCGCAGAGGATACACCGTTCGGGGACCACCTGGGCCTGGTCGTCGCGCATCTGAATCGCCTTGACCGGACAGACCCGCACGCACCGGTAGCAGTCCCGACACTGGGCGCGATCGGTCAAAAGGATCGGGCGTTCGACGGCCGCGTCGACCGACGGGTCAATTGACGGGGGGCCGTTTGTCTGGTTGGTGCTGTGGTTGCGTGAATTGAGGTCCATCGTGGTCTCGATTCGTTTTTACGTTAGGTTACCGGTTGGTGGGCCAATGCCTTTTGGATTGTCTGGCAGGCCATTTCGAACGTGCAATGGTTGAGGATCGTTTCGCCGACGCGGACGGTGGGGCCTCGGTCGCATTGCTCGAAGCAGAAGGTTGCTTCGACCTTGACCGCGCCTACCAGATCGTTGGCTTGGACGTAACTGGCCAGCAATTTAAGCAGCTCTTCGGAGCCGCGGACAAAACAGCTCGTCCCGATGCAAACGGAGACACGCAGCGGTTTGTCGTTCGTGGAATCGACGATTCGAAGCGGGTTGCCGTGGATGCGTCGCTTGCTCCAGTAACGGGTGTGAAGCAGGTCGTGAGCCACTTGGGAGCCGGGCTTGCCGCCGAGCGCTTCCTCGTAGCAGGCTTGGACATAATGGTTGTCTTGCGATTTGTGTAGCTGAAGCATCCGGTCGGCGTTGTAAATTCCTTCAGTCCGTTTTTCTCGGACGCGCGGGTCCCGCGTGAACGGTTGTCCGGCGCCGCCGATGCAGCCGCCGTTGCAGGCCATCACTTCGATCAGATCGTGATCGGCCTTCCCTTCGCGGATCAACTCGGCTACGGTTCTCGCGTTGCGGAGCCCGTGTATCAAGGCGACTTTCACTTGACCGTCGCCTAAAGGGACGATCGCTTCGCGGAGCCCGTCGACGCCGCGAACTTCGTGGAATTCGACTTCGTCCAGTCGCGTGTCGTCGACCCGTTCGGCCGCATAGCGGAGGACCGCCTCGGTCACGCCGCCGGAGTTGCCGAAAAGGACCCCGGCCCCGGTTTTGAACCCCATCGGCATGTCCAGCGATTGCGGTGCCATGGCGCTGAAGTCGAGTCCCGCTTGTTCGATCATCAGGGCCAACTCTTGTGTGGTGATTACGTGGTCGACATCGGGTCGGCCGTCGGTGCGAAGTTTCGGCTGACGCGCCTCGTACTTTTTCGCCGTACAGGGCATGATCGAAACGACGACCAGGTTTTCAGGCGTTGTCCCGAGTTGTTCCGGGAGCATCTTTCGAGCTACCGAGCCGAACATCGCTTGGGGCGATCGGCACGAGGAAAGATTTGGTAACAGGTCGGGGAAGAACTGTTCGACAAATTTTACCCACGCGGGACAGCACGAGGTGAAAATGGGAAGTCGCTCGCCGGTGGCTTTTCGTTTCAAGAATTCTTCGGTCTCTTCGATCACCGTCAGGTCGGCGGCAAAGCTCGTGTCGAAGACCCGGTTGAAGCCGATCGCTTTGAGCGCGGCGACGATGCGTCCGGTTTCGATCGCGCCGGGTTCCATGCCAAACGCTTCTCCGATGGCAACACGAACGGCCGGAGCGATTTGGGCGACCACGGTTTTTGTCGGGTCTTCGATCGCTTGCCAGACCTCGTCGAGCTGCGGGGCAGGGGTCAGCGCCCCGGTCGGGCAGACCGACGCGCAGAGCCCGCAATGAACGCATTCGACCTCGTTGAGGTCCTTGTCAAACGCGGGCATGACGCGGGTATTTGCACCTCGCCCGGCAAAGTCGATGGCGCCGACACTTTGAATCTCGTCGCACGCCCGAACGCAGTCGCCGCAGAGGATGCACTTGTTCGGGTCACGGATCAAGGAAGGGGACGAACGGTCGATGGGCACCTTCTTTTGCGTCGATTTGAAGCGGACTTCGTCGACGCCCAGACGGCGAGTCAGTTTTTGTAGTTCGCACGTTGCACTTTTGGAACAGGTGGCACAACTCTGGTCGTGATTGGCCAAGAGCAGCTCCAACGCGATACGTCGCATTTGCCGAATCTCATCGGTATGCGTTCGGACGATCATTCCCGGTTCCGGAGCGGTCGAGCAACTGGTCGTAATCCCGCGCCCCTCGATCTCGACCAGGCAGAGGCGGCACGCGCCGTAGATGCTCAGTTCCGAATGGTAGCAAAACGTCGGAATATCAATCCCCGCTTTCCGGGCGACGTCGAGGATGTTTCGCTCGCCATTGATCGGGACCGTTTTGTGATCGATCTTCATCGTGGGCTGGGTTTGCATGATTATTTCCTTATACATCACAGTATTTCAAGAGATGAATATGGGCTTGCGATCAAGGGATAAGAGTGATTTACCCGACTCCCACGATGGCGTTGAACTTACAGGCCTCGGCACACGCGCCACAGCGGATACACTTGTCGACGTCGATCGTGTGCGGTTTTTTTCGCTCGCCGGAGATCGCGCCGACGGGACATTTTTTCGCACAGACGGTGCATCCCTTGCACTTGTCGGCGAGGATTTCGGGAACGGCCAGCGCCTTGCACTGTCCGGCCGGACATCGCTTTTGAAAAACGTGGGCTTCGACCTCGGCGCGGAAATGTCTCAGCGTCGAGAGGACCGGGTTCGGGGCGGTTTTTCCAAGCCCACAAAGCGATCCCTTTTTCACGGCGATGGCCACTTGTTCGAGCAGTTCGAGCGTTTTTTCGTCGGCGTTTCCTTCGACGATGTCGTCCAACAAGGCTCGCATTTGTTTGGTCCCTTCACGGCAAAGGACGCATTTTCCGCACGATTCGTTCTCGGTAAATTCCATGAAGAACTTGGCGACCTTGACCATGCAGGTGTTTTGGTTCATCACGACCAGCCCGCCGGAGCCGATCATCGCGCCGACCTTTTGCAGCGAATCGAAGTCCAGCGGTAAATCCAGATGCTCTTCAGTAAGACAGCCGCCTGAAGGGCCGCCAATTTGTACCGCTTTAAAACCGTCTTCGAACAGATTGCCCTCGTCGTCGATTACCCCGCCGCCGATGTCGAAAATGATTTCGCGAAGGGTCGTGCCGAAGGGGACCTCGATCAGTCCCGTGTTGGCCACGTGGCCGGTCAGGGCGAACGTTTTGGTGCCGGGCGAGCCTTCGGTCCCGCGACTGCGGTATTCGGCCGCGCCTTGGCGGATGATACGCGGAATGCTGGCCAACGTTTCGACGTTGTTGATCACCGTCGGGTTGCCCCAGAGCCCGCTTTGTGCCGGGAATGGCGGTTTCGGACGCGGCATCCCCCGCTTCCCTTCGATCGAGGCGATCAGGTGCGCCGTTTCCTCGCCGCAGACGAACGCTCCGGCCCCCTTCCATGACATGGAAATGCAACGATTGTCCGGTGCCGAACAGGTCGTTGCCCAAAAGCCCGAACTCCTCGGCCTTCTGAGCCGCTTGTCGAATTCGCTCGACCGCCAGCGGGTATTCGGTCCGGACATAAAAATACCCTTTGTTCGCGCCGATCGCGCGGGCGGCAATCATCATCCCCTCGATCACCGAGGTGGGGGTTGCCCTCCATGATGCTCCGGTCCATGAATGCGCCGGGGTCTCCTTCGTCGGCGTTACAGATGACGAACTTTTCTTGGCCTTCCTGGACGCGGGTCAGTTCCCACTTGCGTCCGGTCGGAAAACCTCCGCCCCCACGACCGCGGACGCCCGAATGGGAGACTTCTTCGCAGACTGCCTCGGGAGTCATTTGGGTCCAGACTTGCAGGGCCGCCTCGTACCCGCCGTGACTGATATACTCACCGATGTCGCGCCCGGATCGATATGTCCACAGGCGGCCAAGACGGTTCGCTGTTGTTGCCGATAGAACGGAATCTCTTTGGGCCCCAAACACATTTGTCCCGTGTTCGGGTCGACATAAAGCAACCGCTCGACCACCTTCCCTTCGACGAGCGTTTTTTGGACAATCTCCTCGACGTCTTCGACTTTCACTTTCGTGTAAAGGATGCCGTCCGGTTCGATTCCCACCAGCGGACCCATTTGGCAAAAACCTTGGCAACCGCTTTTCGAGACGTAATGGGTGTTTGGCTCGGTCGATTTTTCATGTTGGAGTTCGGCGGCGACCGGAAGTCCGGCCCGTTCGATCTGAACGAGGAACTCGCGGTGGACGTCCAACGCCCCGCCCGCCACACAGCCGGTTCCCGCACAGAGGACCACGCGTCGTGTGACGTTTTTGTGGTTTTCGGTAAATTGTTTTGCCACCTCATTGAGATCGACCGTCGGAATGACAACGGCAGAGGGTTCTTCGGTCATGAGGGTTTCTCCTATCGGGCTCGAGTCGCTTTTTCTGCGGGCGACATCGTTCAAGTTTTGAGGAAATTCAGTGGAGGGTGCTACGGCTAGTTCGATTCGGTTTTGGGCGACTCTTTTTCTAAAATCTCATCCAACAACGCGACCGCTTTTTTGGGGGTCATCAGACCGTGGACCTTGTCGTTGATCGTGATGACCGGAGACAAACCGCACGCGCCAAGGCAGGAAACTGCCTCGACGGTAAAGAGCATATCGTCGGTCGTTTCTTTGTCTGCCGGGAGGTTCAATCGTTTCTTAAGGGCGTTGAGCACCGCGATCGAACCGCGAACGTGGCAGGCCGTCCCGTTGCAGAGCCGGATCGTGTACTTGCCTTTCGGCTCGAGCGTGAAGTGGGAGTAGAACGTTGCCACGCCATAGACCCGCGCCGGCGGAAGATCCAACGACGTGGCCACGAATGTCAGCACCTCTTCGGGAAGGTAACGGTATTGGGCCTGAACTTCTTGAAGGATCGGGATCAAGTGAGCCGGGTTACGTCGGTGGCGTGCGAGAATGTCGCATACTGCTTGAAAATGGTCCGAGATGCTGGAGTCCCTTTTGCCTTGGCAAGCACAAGTCGGTGCGGGGGCCTCGTCGGCTTTGGGGGTATCGGAGGTTGTTGTTGCCATATTCCGGGTCCTTTCAAGGATACGGGCTTCGATTATTAATTTGGATTGAAAGAGCCGGAGGAGTTAACGGGGAAAAGGAGGGCCTCTCGTTCTCTGATCCGTTTGCTTCCAGTGGCTTGTCTGCCCGTTGAAAAAGACCATCCGGGCCTTTTCCAATCTCGACTTTCGCGGCAACAAGTGGCCGCAAGTCTCGAATAGACAGCGATTTTGCAAATCGACGTCTATGAATGAAGCGTCCTGCTTCATCCAGCAGCCCGTTTTTCAACAGGCTGCCAAAGTACGAATTGCTAGGGGGGCGTTTGATCGAGTTCTTTTTTCAGTCGACGGACCTCTTTGGCCAGGACGACCCGTGTGGCCGCTTTGCGAACGGCGCCGTTCAGCGCGTCGGGAGTAAACGGTTTCGCCAAAAAGTCGTACGCGCCGCGTTCCGTCGCCGTGACGGCCGTTTCGAGCGAGGCGTAAGCGGTGATCATGACCGTCAAAAGGTCGATCCCGTTTTCGCTCAAATAATCGAGGATTTCCAGGCCGCTGATGTCGGGCAGCTTGTGATCCAAAAGCAAAATGTCCGGGCGGGTCGACTCGATTTTTTCAATGGCCTCTTTTCCCGTTTCGGCCTCGTCGATTTCGAACCCGATGTGGTAGTCGACCTCGGGTACGGGAATGACCAGACGCTGGATTGCCCGGCGGATGCCGAGTCGGATTCCCACTTCATCGTCGGTGATCAAAACTCGAAGTTTTTCAATCTTGACCGAGTCGGAGGGATTATTTTTTAGTTCGCTTTCCATGTGCCAGGGTTCCTTTTCCCGGATCGATTCTCGGGAGTGTGATCGTAAACGACGTGCCGGTCGGTCCGACTGTCGGGTCGTCGTTCGTTTTGACGTCGATGTCGCCTCCGTGCATTTCAATGATCCCGTAGGCGACGGCCAGCCCCAAACCGGTTCCTTCGCCCATCGGTTTGGTGGTGAAGAACGGGTCGAAAATCCGTTTGAGATTTTCCTGACTGATGCCGACGCCGTTGTCCGCGACGGTGATGACGGCCGTCTTCGCGTCGCCGGAGGTTCGCATCGTGATCGTTCCTTCCGCCTTCATCGCGGCCGCCGCGTTGTTGACCAGATTGGTCAATACTTGAATGATTTGATCCTGGTCAATATTGGCGATCGAGACGTCCAGTTCGTGTTCGACGACCAGTTGGATCGATTCGGGCAGCTTGACCGCGCGGCGAATGTCGTCGACCATCTCGCCGATATTGGTCGGGTGACGGGCCAGTTTGTTTTCACGTGCGAAGTCCAACAGTCCCGAGACGATCTTCTTGCACCGGTCGGCCTGCTTGACAATCATTATCAGGTCTTCGTGCAGCGGGGAGCCCTTTTCGCATTCGTCCAATAAAAGGTGGGCGTACATCAACACGACACCCAGCGGGTTGTTTACCTCGTGGGCGACTCCGGCGGCCAGGTGTCCGACCGTGGCCATTTTTTCCGACTGGTAAAGGGCCTGTTGCGCGTCGGCCAGTTCGCGGTGGGACTGGTCGACTTGACCGATCGCGTCGCGAAGTTGCTCGATCGTGTAGGGAAGGCACATTTCACTTTCAGCCATCCCCTTGTGGATCGCGATCGCGTGTTCGCGGCAGGTGTCGTAGCCGCACGCGCCGCAATCGAGTTCGTCTTTTTCGGAGAATTTTCCCATGCGGGCGAGGATCTGTTGAATCTCAGGCTCTTCCGGCGCGGTGAGACGTTGGTCATCGACCGTGAACTTTCGGGTCATGTCGAGCGTTTTGGCCCGCTCCATCTGCTCGGCCCATTGTGTTTTGTCGAGCTGGTCGATACGACGACAGGTATGAAGTCGGACCAAGCGACGTCGGCTGAACAGCGGCAACTCGTTTTGGATGCCGGCTCCCATGATGCACCCTTCGCAGCAGAGAATTTCCAACAGCTGGGCGCCCAAATCGCCGCGGGAAAATTCTCGAATTGCCTCGAGCATATGCTGCCGACCTTCGGTGGCAACGACCTCACCGGTCATGAGGTCTTCTTTGATATTGCCGGCCTGAAGCATTCCGCGTCCGATCGGAAACAACGCCCCCGCGGCGCCGAAGGGTGGATCGAAATCGCTCGGTTCGACCGTTTCCGGTTTGATGCCGTGGGCGTCGAACATCGTTTCGATTTCGATGAAGGTCAAAACGGCGTCGACCTCCCCTTCGAGCGGATCGCTGTCAGCCTCCATCTTTTTGGCGACACACGGGCCGACGAAAACGATCGCGATTTCTTTTGATTCGGGCGTTTTTTTGTCGTTGGACGTTTGCGGAAGGTATTTTCGGAGGTATCGGGCCGTGGCGACCATCGGGGAGGCGATCGGGGCCAGGTTTTTGACCAATTCGGGATGGTAGCGTTCCACGTGGCTGACAATCGCCGGGCAAGTGGTGGCGATCATCCGTTCCCCTTGTCGCTGCTGGACTTTCCGACGGTACTCGGCGGCCACGATGTCGGCACCGAAGGCGACCTCGTGAATCGAGTTGAAACCCAGAGCCCGTATCATTCCGAGTAGCTTTTGGTATTCCAGCGTGTCGAAATGGGCTGGAAAACTGGGGGCGAGACAGATCGCGACGGGAACGTCGTTTTGAAGCAGTGCTTCAACCTGGTCGACCGAAGAGCGGATCTGCTTGGCCTTTTGAGAGCAAACCTTTACGCAGTTTCCGCATGCGATACACCGCGCGGCGATCACCTCGGCCTGGCCGTCGATAATCCGGATCGCCTTGGCCGGGCATTCACGGACGCATGTGTAGCACATCCGGCAACGTTCGGGGATGGTCCAAATGTAAGGCAGCATCGGCTCCCTCATATCCTGTTTCGACTGGGTCGGGCTTTGCATAGGGTTTCCTTTCCTTGGGATAAGGCAATTGCTGTGCCACACGAATAAGGAAAATAGAAGGAATCTTTTATTTTGATTCTTACTCTTTGCTGTGTAATGACTTAAGCGTTTTAAGAGTCGGGAAGTGGAATAGCTGAATCCACTAATTCGGGTGGAAAGAATGGACGTTCGACTTACGGAAGTGTATTATGGTGACATACACTGTATCGCGGTTTCTGTCGCACCTGTATCAACTATGTTTCATTCTACGGGCCAGGCAACCCTATGAGCACCCCCAGCGAAATCCCCGACCTTACCCCTCTGAAGAACAAGGTTCTTGTTATTGACGACGAATGGGCCATCGGGAAGAGCATTCAACGGGCTCTCACGCCCAAAGGGCATGAGGTTGTCACGACCCAAGACCCCCAAGAAGGGTTGCAGCTGGCCCAAAACAATGGCTTTGATCTGATCCTGCTTGACCTGATGATGCCGGGGCGTAGTGGGCTGGACGTGTTGCGCGATCTCAAGGCGACCGGCGCGTCGGGGGAAGTGGTTATTATTACCGGCCACTCGACTGTCGAAACGGCCGTTGAGGCGATGCAGATCGGGGCGGCCGACTACTTGCCGAAACCGTTTACCCCGCAGCAGATCTATATGGTCTTGGAGAAGGTGGCCAAGCAATCGGCCCTCATGCGGGAGAACGCGGCGCTGCGCCGTGAGCTGGAAGTCGAGCAAGGACTTGAAGGGATCATTGGCGAAAGCCCGGCAATACAAAAGGTGTTTACCTTGTTGCGGCGGGTTGCCCCAACCGAGGGAACGGTTCTCATTACCGGCGAAAGCGGCACGGGCAAGGAAATGATCGTCCGGGCGATCCACCGTTTGAGTCGTCGCCAGGACCAGCCGATGGTTGCCTGTGACTGTAGTGCGCTGGCGCCAACGCTCTTGGAGACCGAGCTTTTCGGCCACGTGAAGGGGTCGTTTTCCGGTGCCATCAGCACGAAACAGGGGCTGTTCGAGTCGGCGCACGGCGGGACTCTTTTTTTGGATGAAATTGCCAATTTGAGCCTGGAAATTCAGGGGAAACTGCTTCGAGTCCTTGAAACCAAGCAGGTTCGCAAGGTGGGGGATACCGAGGAGCGAGACGTGGATATCCGTCTGGTGGCGGCGACCAATCGCGAGTTGACCGAGTTGGTCAAATCGGGCGATTTCCGTGAAGACCTTTATTATCGGCTTAACGTCGTGCCGGTTTACCTTCCGCCGCTACGTGAACGAGAAGGGGATATTCCCCGTTTGGCGATGGTGTTTCTCGATCGGTTTTGTCGAAAAAATTCGGTCGAGGTCGAAGCGTTCACCCCCGAGGCGATGTCGCTTATGGAAGCATATCGGTGGCCGGGAAACGTGCGGGAATTGCGGAATATCGTCGAGCGGATCGCCATTCTCTGTGACAGTAGCCGGATCGAGCCCCGCCACTTGCCGATCGAGATCCAGTCGGTCCGGCCCCAAAAAACGCCGACCGAGTTGCCCAGGGATTGGGAGGATTTTAAACATCTCAAGCAAGAGGTTCGAGATGCGACGGTCCGTCAACTCGAAGAACGGTTTCTCAAAGAGGCGCTGGCTCGTCACGAAGGGAGTGTGAGTCAGGCGGCCCGGGAGATCGGGATGCAGCGGACCCATTTCCACGCTCTGATGCGAAAATACGGTATTTCGGTCAATTGACCGCCGGGGGGCCGTAAGTTGGTGTTCTGCGTCCCGGTTCTTGTCTTTTTTTCTCATTTTTTTGGCCGTTCAGCCGCCGATTGCATTTCGGAGTCGGTCGAATCTCTCCTCTCGTACGGCCATACACTGTATTGTTTCAACATACACTTCTTGGGCTTCCTCAGCCAGCTGACCTTCCTTTTCGGATCTCTGGTCAATGTTTTTCTGAAAAGACGTAACGTCTTTTAGGGAAGCATCTTAGTGCTTCTTTATGCCCCGTGAAATTGCTCCTTTAAGGGACTTCTCTTCCTGTTTGGCACACTTCTTGCCCAACAACCATCATGTCGAGAAAAGCAATGCCCAGAGGCAACGAAACGGCTCTCCGGCAGCGTCTTTCTCGGTGAGGCTTGGCGCTTCAAAAAAATAAAAAGACATCTTCCAATTTTTTGTCATTTTCTTTACAAGGGGAATCTATCATGTTGGCCAATCCGAGTTTGCTGATTGTCGACGACGAAGAATCGATCTGCCAAGGGTGCCGACGGATCTTCACCCGTCAGGGTTTTCGTGTGGACGTTTCAAGCCGATCCCCCGAAGGACTGAGTTTGGCTGAAGAGCGGGAATATTCGGCGATAGTTTTGGATATCAATATGCCCAGCCTCGATGGAATTGCCTTCCTGAAAGAATTGCGCCGAACGCGGCCCGAGGTTCCGGTTATTTTCATTACCGGTTACCCGAGCCTGCCGAAAGCGACTTCGGCGGTACGTCTTGGGGCGAGTGATTTCGTTACCAAGCCGTTTACCCCCCAGGATATTACCGAGGCGGTCAACCGATCGATCGAGGTTAAGAAGCAGGCGGCCGAATCGGAAACCGAACCGGAAAAGGACGAAAATGCCCTGCCGGGTTTGAGTCCTTGGAAAAACAAGGATTCCCAATTCCGCTTCGTCGGCGAGACTTGGGTCTTGGCGGGAGAGGATCAAACCTATCGGATGGGGACCGTGTTGCCGCCGATGAAAAAAGCCGAGCACGCGACCATTCGTCTTCCCAAGATCGGCGAGACGGTTTATGAGGGGCTGCCTTGGGCGATGATCGAGTCGGAAGGGGGAACGAGAACCCTCCGGGCGGCCGTGACCGGAACGGTGGTCGAGGTCAATGCTGAATTGCGAGAAGGGCTCGAGGCGATCTGGGGCGACCCCTGCGGTCAGGGGTGGATTGTTCGTGTCAGCCCCAATTCGTTGGCCGGGGTTGATCTAAATCATGCGACAAAAACCCGTAACGTGGCCATTCTGGGGAAGCAAAGCGAACCGATTGGGTCGATGGTTGCGATGCTTTCGGCGACCGGTTGCAGTGTATCGCTTTGTCCCTCGCTGAATCAGCTTCAAGAGGCCGATGCCAATTTGGTTGTTTTTGACGCCACGTCGTTCGGTGAGGCCGGTCCCGAAATGGTCGACGCGGTGGCCTTGGCGGTTCCGGGTGCGAAGGTAATGGTTATCGCCGCGTCGGACGCCGACCTTGAGGCCGATTACCGTCGTCACCGTTTGTTTTACTATGCTGTTGAGCCGATTGACCGCCAAGAGCTGACCGAGGTACTCGACAACGTCTTCTGCCCCACCGCCGGGAAAGCGGTTGCCCGACCCAGCGCTACCACCGATCCGAACGCCCGGTGTCTTTCGGGAATTCAGATCCGCAATCGGCTTGGTCATCAGGTTCGACTGCTGATTGAAGACGGTCTGCTGTTGCCCGACGCGGGACTGGGACAGAGAGTACGCGAAAAACTATTGGCCCGACTGCTGCCGGTCGAAACGATGCTCGGCCAGGGCGACGTGGCTCAACTGACGATTCTCGAGGCGGCCAAGAAATACGAACATGTATTGATTTTGACAGCCCGAGACATGGGGCGCCCCGTTGGCAGTTTGGTCGTCGAATCGAAGGACGATCTGGTCCAGCTGGCCGACATGACGGTTGCCGGAAGGGTGACCACTTTGACGATCCAACCGGTCACCGAGACGGACAAACTGGCCGGATTGGGAGAATCGATTATCGAAGCACTCGCGAGTCATATCGCTGTCGCGATGGCAGACGGGTGAAGAGATCAGGCGGATGCGGACGAATCTCCTCCGCCTCTTGCCTCCCGTTTTAACCTGCCGCAGCCGAAGAGCGGGAGTGGACCGTCGACGAAGACGGCTCCCTCCGGCGCGACGCCTGCGCAAGATACGGAAGAAGGAAACGCCGTGTCCCTCGACAAAAGAATCAACACGCCTTTCCAAGAGAAACAACGTGACCTGAGTCCGTTTTCTCTCGAAGATCAAACCGAACTTGACGTTTTGGTGCATACCGCGACCCAGCGGCGGGCGGTCGAACAAACGGTTCGCCGACTCAGCCGACCGTCGAAGCCGACGCGTACCATCAAGATCAAGCGAGGGCTCGATTTGCCGATGGCCGGAGGGCCGGTGCAAGAGATCGAAGCCGGACCCGAGATCACGCGTGTCGCCGTGGTAGGACCGGACTATGTCGGGATGAAGCCGACCATGGCCGTCGAAGTGGGCGAGAAGGTTCGTGCCGGTCAATTGTTGTTCACCGACAAGAAGCAACCCGGGGTTCGCTATACCGCGCCTGGCGCGGGAACCGTCACGGCGATTCACCGGGGAGCCAAACGGGCTTTCCTTTCGGTGGTCATCGATCTCGAAGGAAACGAGCACGAGAATTTCCCGCGCTACGACGACGCGAAGTTGGATCAGCTTGACGCGCAGAAAGTGGTTGACCATTTGGTCGAATCCGGGCTCTGGACGTCGTTGCGAACTCGGCCGTTTGGTCGCGTTCCCAGTCCGACGGCGCTTGGCACTGCGGGCGCGAAGGTCGAGGAAGCCGTGAAAATCGGCGATATCAAATTGCCCATTATTGCGAAGATCGACCGCGGTTCCGGGCAGGCGGCTTGCCCCAGCGGCGAGTCGTGCTCCGGTTCGTGCGCTTCGGCGGGCTCGGGATGCGAGTCGGATTCGGAATCCGGTTCGAGTCAAATTCCAGGTGCCCTGTTCATTACCGCAATCGATACCCGCCCTTTGGCTGCTGATCCCGAAGTGGTGATCGGGCAACGGGCCGGTTTCTTTTACGACGGACTGCGTGTACTCGGACGGCTCGGGATTGCGAAGAATTATCTTTGCACCGCGCCGGGAGCACGGATTCCGGGCGGCGATTTGCCGAACCTCGAGCGAGTCGATTTTGCCGGGCCCCATCCGGCCGGGCTGCCGGGAACCCATATCCACATGCTTCATCCGGTCGGGCGGAAAGAGACCGTCTGGCAGATCGGTTATCAAGACGTCATCGCCATTGGCAAGCTGTTCCGCACCGGAAGGCTTGACCTGGAGCGGGTCGTTTCGTTGGCCGGTCCGGGCGTGGCGCGACCCCGTTTGGTTCGCACCCGACTCGGTGCCGATTTGAACCAATTGGTCGATGGTCAACTGGTTCAACAAAACCCGGTCAAAGTGACCGACGAAAAGGTCGACCCGGTCGCACCCGAGTCCCGTTTGGAAAACCCGATGCGAATCGTTTCCGGTTCGGTCCTCGACGGTCGAAAGTCAAACGGCGAGACGCTCGGTTTCCTGGGACGCTACGATCTGCAAGTTTCCGTGTTGCCCGAAATGGCTCACCGAGAAATGTTCGGCTGGATTTCGCCGGGCGTGAAAAAGTTTTCGATCAAAAACGTGGTCGCCTCGTGTCTGATGCCCAAACGGGAGATGATTTTCAGTACGGCGGTCCATGGCGGCCGTCGGGCGATTGTTCCGATCGGGGCCTACGAGCGAGTGATGCCGCTGGATATCCTGCCGACCTTCCTCTTGAAGTCGTTGTCCATCGGTGATCTCGAACAATCTGAAGCACTGGGTTGCCTGGAATTGGACGAAGAAGACGTCGCTCTGCTGACGTTCGTCTGTCCCGGTAAGGCCGATTATGGCGTGATGCTCCGACGAATGTTGGACGAGCTTTACGCCGACGTATCGGGAACTGACTAAGAAAACGCATCAAGCCCGGGGCACGCTGTTTTCGAGCGGCGTGCCCCTTTCAAGGAATAAACGATGAAACCCCTACGAAAATTGCTGGATCGAATGGGCCCGGCATTTCGAAAAGGGGGTAAGCTCGAACGATTTTACCCCCTCTTCGAAGTGACGGACACGTTCTTCTATACGACCAAGGAGCCGACCCGCGGCCGGGTCCATGTTCGCGACGCGATCGATTTCAAACGGATGATGATGATCGTCGTCATCGCCGTCATGCCGTGTGCGTTGGTTGCGATGTACAACACGGGTCTGCAAGCCAATACGGCGCTTGCCTCACTCGGACAGGCCGAAACGACCGGGTGGCGCGGAATGGTGCTTGGCACGCTTGGCGTCGGATACGACCCGGCAAGCGCGCTTGACTGTCTGGTGCACGGGTCGCTTTATTTTCTGCCGATCTACGCGTTGACGATGTTGATCGGCGGGTTGTGGGAAGTCTTTTTTTCCATCATCCGTGGGCACGAGGTCAACGAAGGATTTTTTGTCACGGGTATCCTGTTTCCGCTGACCCTTCCGCCAACGATTCCCTTTTGGCAAGTGGCCTTGGGGATCAGTTTCGGCGTGGTGATCGGCAAAGAGATTTTTGGCGGTACCGGGCGAAATTTCCTGAACCCGGCGCTGACCGGCCGCGCGTTTTTGTTTTTCGCCTACCCGGCCCAAATCTCGGGCGATGCCGTTTGGACAGCCGTCGACGGGTTCACCGGCGCGACCCCCTTGGCTGTCGTGGCTGAAAAAGGGATGGACGCCGTTACGCAACAGATCACCTGGGCCCAGGCGTTTCTCGGGACGATGCCCGGTTCGTTGGGCGAGACTTCGACGCTGGCCTGTCTGATCGGCGCGGCGATCTTGATCGTCACGGGGATCGGCTCGTGGCGGATCATTTCGTGCATGACCCTCGGTGCTTTGGCCGCGGCGACCTTGTTTTATCTGGTTGGAAGCGAGTCGA
Organism: Thermoguttaceae bacterium; assembly: GCA_963674475.2. Taxonomy (GTDB): domain Bacteria; phylum Planctomycetota; class Planctomycetia; order Pirellulales; family Thermoguttaceae; genus CAXXFQ01. The sequence continues at coordinate 82,719 of CAXXFQ010000021.1, forward strand.
ACCCGGCGTTCGAGTTGCCGCCCCATTGGCATCTGGTCCTTGGCGGCTTCGCGTTCGGGACAATCTTCATGGCGACCGATCCGGTGACCGCGTCGATGACCAATTGGGGGCAGTATCTTTACGGGCTCTTGGTCGGCGGGCTGATTATTTTAGTCCGCGTGATCAACCCGGCGTTTCCGGAAGGAACCATGTTGGCGATCCTCTTGGGCAACGTTTTCGCCCCGTTGTTGGATTACTTCGTCGTCCGCGCGAACATCAAACGAAGGAGTCTTCGCCATGTCTAACGAATCCAAGTTTAAAACAATGGCAGTCGCGCTGGCCGTGTGTGGAATCGCTTCGGTGTTGGTCGCCTCGGCCGCCGTGCTGTTGCGACCGATCCAAGAGGCCAACCAGGCCAACGACCGCAAGAAGAATATCTTGATCGCCGCCGGACTGATCGACCAGAGCACACGTCCGACTAAAGAAGAGGTTAACACGCTTTACGATCAGGTCGAGGTCCGTGTGGTCGAACTCGACTCGGGCCGCTTTGTCGACGACGTCGATCCGGCACAGGTCGAATCGGGCAAGCTCGAAAAAGATCCCGCCAACAGCGTCGCTCTGACCGACGAGCAGGACCTGGGAAAAATTCAGCGTCGGGCCAAGTACCAAATGGTCTATCTGATTCGCGACGGGGAAAAACTCGATCGAATCGTGTTGCCGATCCGCGGCAAAGGGCTTTGGTCGACGATCCTGGGTTATCTCGCGGTTTCCGGCGATGCCAATACGGTCAAGGGAATCACGTTCTACAGCCACGGTGAAACGGCCGGGCTGGGGGCCGAAATCGACAATCCGAAGTGGAAAGCCAAGTGGGTCGGGAAACAGCTTTTCGATGCGGAAACGCTCGCGGCCAACGAGGGGGCGTCTTGGCCGGTGATCGAGGTGATCAAGGGGGCGGTCGACCCGTCGGCGCCGGAGGAGAAAGCGGCGCATCAGGTCGACGGCATTTCCGGCGCGACCCTGACCGGTCGCGGTGTGATGAACCTGGTTCGGTTTTGGCTCGGTCCCGACGGATTCGGTCCGATGATGGCTCGGCTCGGCGAGATTGACAAAACCGGTTCGTCGACGACCAGTCATTTGAATCAATCGGGTTCTTGATGTCGAACGGTTTTTCCCTTTCTTAAAACCTGACGCGATCAAAACCTATTGAACCTTGCATATTCAGTCAATGGAGGGCTTCCAACGGAAGCCCGGCTTGCAGACAGTTGGCCATGAATAACCGTTTCATGAAAATGCAAATACCAATAAAAGGAAATATTCGGCCATGAATCGCTATATGAGTACGCTGCTGAACCCGTTGGTCAAAACCAACCCGATTACGAGCCAAGTGCTGGGAATCTGTTCGGCACTGGCTATCACGAGCCAACTTTACACCGCCTTGACGATGTCGGCGGCCGTCATGTTTGTTCTCGTGTCGTCGAATCTGATCATCAGCCTGATGCGAAACCATATCCCGTCGAGCATCCGAATGATTGTCGAAATGACGATCATCGCCTCGCTGGTTATCTTCGTCGATCAGTGCCTCAAGGCGTTTGCCTACGATATCAGCAAACAGATGTCGGTCTTTGTCGGCCTGATTATTACGAACTGTATCATTATGGGCCGTGCCGAAGCGTTTGCCTTGAAGAACTCGCCCGGTTTGAGCGTCATGGACGCGATCGGAAACGCCGGGGGATACAGCCTGGTGCTAATCCTGGTCGGCGGAGCACGTGAATTGCTCGGTGCCGGAACGTTGTTGGGTTATAGCGTCTTACCACTCGTGACTGAAGGGGGCTGGTACGTGCCCAACGGTTTGATGCTTTTGGCCCCGGGCGCCTTTTTCCTGGTCGGCTTTTTGATTTGGATCGCCCGATCGGTTTGTCCGGAAGAGTCGTAATCGTTCCTCGCGATGAATGAAGTCTAAAAGAAAAAACCTCGGGAAACCGAGATGCCTATAAAGGAATGGAAATATGGAACACTACCTGAGCCTGTTGTTTCAAACGATCTTCTCCGAGAACTTGGCCTTGGCCTTTTTTCTCGGGATGTGCACCTTTCTGGCCGTTTCGAAACGGGTCGAGACGTCGATGGGGCTGGGGGTCGCGGTCATTATCGTCCAGACAATCACCATCCCCGCCAACAATCTGCTTTACAACTACGTGCTACGCGAAGGGGCCCTTTCCTGGCTGGGTTTGCCCGAGACCAACCTGACCTTCCTCGGTCTGGTCTGTTACATCGGGGTGATCGCCGCGATGGTCCAGATCTTGGAAATGACTTTGGATCGGTTTTTCCCGAAGCTTTTTAATACGTTGGGCATCTTCCTGCCGTTGATTACGGTCAACTGTGCGATTCTCGGCGGGACGCTCTTCATGGTCGAACGCGATTACACGTTCCCCGAGAGCCTGGTTTATGGTTTCGGTTCCGGCACCGGTTGGGCCCTGGCGATTATCACGCTGGCGGCGGTCAACGAAAAGCTCAACTACGCCAACGCACCGGAAGGCCTCAAGGGGCTCGGCCTGACGTTTATCACCGTCGGTCTGATCGCGATGGCGTTTATGTGTTTTTCCGGAATTCAGCTTTAAAAATAGCTTCATCAGGGAAGGCCGTTTTTGCTTCGAGTGGTTTCGGTTTCAAGTGGAAGCAAACCATAGCAAAGCGTCCTTTGATTGAGCTTTGCGTAGCTAATGGACCGAGGCCGACCAACGGGAGGCCGGGAAATTTTGCCAAGACGCTTGAACCAAGGCTCATTGACCATGCAAACATCAAAAAGAGGATAGACGTAGGAAAGTATCATGTTTCAAGAAATATTCCTCGGTGTCGTTGCCTTCACGACCCTTTCGATGGGACTGGTCGTCGTTATCACGCTCGCCCGACGACTCCTGGTTCCTCAAGGGAACGTCAAGATCATGATCAACGACGATCCGGAAAAAACGATCGATGTCTCGACCGGCGGAAAGCTGATCGGCGAGTTGGCCGCCAATAAGATCTTCGTGCCCTCGGCTTGTGGCGGCGGAGGAACTTGTGGCCAGTGTAAGGTCCGCATTCTCGAAGGGGGCGGTGATATCCTGCCGACGGAGCGGGATTTCATGAGTCGCCGCGAAATTCGAGACGGAGTTCGGCTGAGTTGCCAAGTCCGCGTCAAGCAGGATATGAAGATCGAGATCCCGCCGGAGATTTTCGACGTCAAAAAATTCATCTGCACCGTTCGGTCGAACGACAACGTGGCGACATTTATTAAAGAACTGGTCCTCGAACTGCCGCCGGGCGAAGAGGTCGATTTCAAGGCGGGCGGTTACATTCAGGTCGAATGTCCGCCGCACGAGGTGCAATACCAAAACTTCGATATCCTGCCTGAGTACCGTTCCGACTGGGATCAATACAACCTGTGGCACTACGTTTCAAAGGTTGGCGAGTCGACCACCCGCGCTTACTCGATGGCCAACTATCCCGAAGAAAGTGGGATCGTCAAACTCAATATCCGAATCGCCACGCCGCCGCCCAAAAAACCGAAGGTTAAGCCGGGTGTCATGTCGTCGTATCTGTTCAATCTCAAGCCGGGTGACAAGGTGACCGTCAGCGGCCCATACGGCGAGTTCTTCCCCAGCCAAACGATGGCCGAAATGGTTTACATCGGCGGCGGGGCGGGAATGGCGCCGCTGCGATCGCATATCTTCGACTTGCTCAAACGGGTCGGTTCCCGACGAAAGATCTCGTTCTGGTACGGGGCCCGAAGTCTGCGCGAGGTGTTCTACGCCGAGGAATTTGACGCGTTGGCCGAAAAGTACGAAAATTTCAGTTGGCACTTGGCTCTCTCCGATCCCCAGCCGGAAGATAACTGGGACGGCCCGACCGGGTTCATTCACCAAGTGTTGCACGACGGCTATCTCAAGGAACACCGCAATCCCGAAGACTGCGAATATTACCTTTGTGGCCCGCCGATGATGACCAGCGCGGTACTTGGAATGCTGGACAACCTGGGCGTCGAGCGCGAAAATATTTATTTCGACGATTTTGGACAGTAGTAAACGTCAAATTGTTTTTGGGGAAAAAGGGGAAACCATGAAAACCAACCTGGCGATCAGGCGACGCATCTTCTTGGTCTGTGGCGGACTTGGCTTGCTCGCTCTGATCGCCTTCGGTTGGTGGATGGCACAACCTCGGTCCTGTTGCCCGGCGAAAACGATTGTTTTCCGCGGGCGGACGATGGGGACCGGGTATACGGTCAAATTGGGGCCGGCTCCTGCGACGCTTGATGAAAAATCGCTGGCCGAACGGATTGACCAGGCGCTTGAAGTGGTCAACGCTCGGATGTCGACCTACAAGCCCGACTCCGAGCTTTCGCGGTTTAACGCCTCTCGCGGGACTGATTGGTTCGACGTTTCGAGCTCGACCGCCGAGGTGATCGCCGAAGCGATTCGGATCGGTCGATTGACCTACGGGGCGTTTGACGTCACGATTGGACCGCTGGTGCGTCTGTGGAATTTCGGCGCTGGACGCAAGGAAGTTGATGACCCTCCAACCGACGAGCAAATCGATTTGCAGCGAACCGTCATGGGTTTTGAAAAGCTCGAAGTCCGTCTCGATCCGCCGAGCGTTCGGAAGACCGATCCGGCGATCGAGATCGACCTTTCGGGGATCGCCAAAGGATATGCCGTCGACCGGGTGGCCGACCTTTTGGAAGCGTCGGACTGTGAGAACTATATGGTCGAGGTGGGCGGCGAGATTCGCGCGAAGGGGAAAAACTTCCAAGGGACCCCGTGGCGGATCGCGATCGAAAAACCGGACGCGGGCGCGCGGGTCGTTCACGAGGTGCTCGAACTTCGCGACGGCGGCATGGCCACCTCGGGCGACTATCGGAACTATTTTGAAAAGGACGGGGTTCGCTACTCCCATCTCCTCGACCCGCGTACCGGGCGGCCGATTCGTCATCGGTTGGCATCGGTCACGGTACTCGCGACGACTTGTGCCGAAGCGGACGCCTGGGCCACGGCCCTAATGGTCCTCGGCTCCGAAGAGGGTTTAAAAACGGCCGAAAGGGAGAACGTCGCCGTGGCGTTTTTGATCCGTCAAGACGATCAGTTTATCGAGCGACAAACGACAGAATTCATGAGGTGCAAACCATGATGACGATCTTAATTTCCTTTTTGGCCACGGTTCTCTTTTTCGCCTTTTTTGCCATCGTCCTTGCTTTCTCGAAAAAAGACGAGTGCAGCTGCAAGATGGCCCGACGGATCGTCGCTAATGCCGAACGGCGGGACAAAATGTCGCGCTGAAGGGGCCTGTTTTTCCCTGGATTCTTGGGCTTTTAGGCGGCGGACGGGTCTTGCTTTTCGGTAAGCGAGACTTGTTTCTCGGTCTCCATGAACTTGCCCACCGCCTTGGCTTTGAGCTGGTCCTCTTGAAAGAGTTCAGCTTCGACTTCATGCAACGGGCGCATCGAATGCTTGATCCGCGCGCGGGTCACCAGCGGTTTGCCGACCTCGATCGGGTGACGGAATTTCACCTTCAACTCGGCCGTGACCGCGACCAGCCCGTGCGCAAAAAGGCAATTGGTCATCGCCCCGTCCAAAAGCGACGACGTGATCCCGCCGTGGAGGATCTTTTCGTAGCCTTGAAACGCTTCCTGGCAATCGAAACAGGCTTCGACACTCCCATCGTCGCGCAGTTCGAACTGCAAGCCGAGCCCGCACTCGTTGGCTCGGCTGCAGATGACACAAAACGGATGGAACCGCTTTTGGGCTTGCTCGAGTAACTGCTCGCCCGGTTTAGTGATCGCAGACATTGTCGCCCGTTTCGAGATTCTCGTTGAGGAAAGCGGTCACGATCTCCTCCGGCGTTCCCCCGGTGATACCGACGACGACCTGGATCTCGTTCTGAGTGAAAAGGCTTTGGGCCCGTTGTCCCATGCCACCGGCCAAAATGATGTTGGCTCCCTGCTCGTGAAGCCATCGCGGCAAGACGCCCGGCTCGTGGGCAGGAGGGTTCAGATAATCGGTCGAAACGATCGACTTGGCTTCGGTGTCGACCTCAACCAGGGCGAATTGCTCGCAGTGGCCAAAGTGCATGCAGATTTGACCACCGGCGACGGGAATGGCGATTTTCATTTTCGAGTTCTCCGTGACAGAAGGTTTTTTTGTTGGGGTCTTTTCCGATTTTTGAGAATCGGACTCGGCTTTTTTCGACGGCGATGGATTGAGAATCGGTTCGATCGCTTCGGCAAACGCTTTGGCGGCGTTGCTTTCGGCAAACGCGTGAACAAACGGCCGACCGTGGTCGCCGGAATGGACGATCTGCGGGTCCAGCGGAATCCGACCGAGGAACGCGATGTCCATCTCTTCGGCCAGTTTTTCTCCGCCGCCCGATTTAAACAGGTCGACCCGCTTGCCGCAGTCGGGGCAGATCAGGCCGCTCATGTTTTCGATGATCCCGACCACCGGCAACGACACCTTGTGACAGAAAGTGATGCTCCGACGCACGTCGTTGATCGCCACGTCTTGCGGCGTGGTGACGATAACCGCTTGGGAACCGGGGCCGATCATTTGGGCGACGGCCAGCGGTTCGTCCCCCGTGCCCGGCGGCGAGTCGATGACCAAAAAGTCCAACTCACCCCAGTTGACGTCTTTGAGGAACTGACGAATGGCGTTGAATTTCATTGGCCCGCGCCAGATGACCGGATCTTTCGGGCTATCCAGCAAGAAACCGACCGAGACGACCTTGAGGTTTTCAGTCAGTTGGACCGGTTCAATGCCGCCGGTGCCGTCCGGTCCCAGTCGCTTTTCACCGAGTCCCAAAATTCCCGGGATGCTCGGGCCGTGCAGGTCGACGTCCAAGAGGCCGACCTTTTTGCCCGCAAGCGCAAGCGACATGGCCAGGTTGGCGGCCACGGTACTTTTGCCCACGCCGCCCTTGCCCGAAAGAACCAACAGCTTCTGGCCGATTCGCTCCATGCGTGTTTGCAGTTCGAGCTCTTCCATCTCCTGCTGCGATTGATCCGCCATCGGTAGTTGCGGATGTTTTTGATTCATCTTCGTGCCTCGTCCTCTGTGGTATGGTTTGCTTTGGTCCTATTTTTAAAGGGGAAGGGGATTGCGGGGAGGTTGCAAAAACAAAAGGTGTGACGGCGTTGCCATCACCTGTTTTTTTAATGAGAGGGAAACATTTTGAAAATTGTTTCCCCTCAAACTCCCCTTCAAAAACTTTTTGGACCGGGATTGCTTCGCAATCCCTCTTTTTGTTTTTTCTTCTTTTGCCCGCCTAGACGGCCTTCATTAACACATGGGTCCCCAACTTCAAATCAATTCGATCGGCAACGACCGGACACTTTACCTTGAATAGAAAGAAAATGGGGTCCTTACCAGCCCGGCCGCTTAAGGTTTCGAAATTACCCTGGCCCTTGGAAATAATCAAGTCGGCCTCGCGGTATCGCTTTTGAAACGCGTCGCTACAGTCGGACAAAATGGTGCCCGGCGCGTCGGAGCCGTTGTCGGTCAGTTCGACCAGTTCGTGCATTTTTGCCGTGTGGGCATCGGGCATCGTCGCGTCGTTGAGGATCGGCCCGCCGCGGACCGCCAGCGTGACGCGTTCTCGGGGCAATTGTTCGACCAGCAACCGGTCGAAGACGATCTCGCCCGAGTTGTCGGCCAGATAAAGGATCTTTTCAGCCTTTTCGACCGCATCGCGAAACGCGTCGACTTCCCCGTGAAACGGTTCGGTCAGGACTTGCCCGAATGCCTCGCGGACACCGTCTTCGGTGATGCCGCTGCCGACACCCAGGTCGATCACGTTTCCGGCAATCGCCATTCGAGCCGCCACGCATAACGGATCGTCCGCCGTTTTGACCTGTTCTTCCAGACCCGGGAGCAGTTCCCACGCAAGCCGGTTGAATTGATCTTTGACCGGTCGATACGGGTCGTCAATCCCGGTAATCGCACGAAGTTTTCGATGGATTCGTTGCGCAACGACCGGCGGCGGCTCGGAAAAATCCAACTCCGAAGCCGCGCGGAGCGCCTCTTGGAGAATCTGCTTTTGGAGTTCGATATCGTCCGTGACGATCCGTGCCGCGTCGAGCGACTGCCGGACAAAACAAGGGATGCAGTCCAAAGAAGTGTTCATCGTAAAATTTGGCCCAGGGTAAATTAGGCCCAGTGTCCTTTCACGTCGGCCGACGCGGTTTGAGTCAGTTTGCCTGTTTTATACGCTTCGACCGTTTCGGCGACGGTACCCGTGGCTCCGGTAAAGATTTGGATGTTCCCGGCCTGGAGAGTGGCGAACGCTTTGGGGCCGACGTGACCGGTTAAAATCGCGTTAACACCAAGTTCGACGACCTTTTTGCCCGCTTGAATTCCTGCGCCTTGGGCCGCATTGAGGTTGATACTGTTGTCGAACGCTTCGGCTTGATTGGTGTCGGTGTCGACCACGACGAAATACTTGGCACGTCCGAATCGAGGGTCGACCGGGGCGTTCAGATCGGTACCTTGGGCGGTTACAGCAACTTTCATGATATCTCCTTTCGGATAGAGTGGCTATGGGGTTTCACCTAATATGAGAGCAACCGGCGTGCCAACTATCTTTTTTGGGTGGGGAAGTTTTTGCTAAACCCAATTAATAAAAGGGTTTAAGATGTGAGGAATGTGGCCCAATTTGCAAAAACGGAAAATGAAAAAATGATGGCAGTATTGCAAGATGCAATGTTATCGACGCCGGTTTCGTCCGTCGGTTTCCGGAGTTTCGATTCCGAGGGCCCGAATTTTCCGGAAGAGGGTGCTCGTGTCGATCCCCAGGTCTTCCGAAGCCCGTTTGCGGTTGCCTTGGTGCCGTCGCAGGGACTCGACGATCAGGTGTTTTTCCATCCCTCGGAGGCTCATCGGCGGTGAATCGGAAGATCCCGAGGTATTTGGTCTCAGCTCCGACGGAAGGTGATGTAGTTCGATCATCCCGCCTCGGCAGAGGACGAATGCCTGTTCAATGATGTTTTCCAGTTCCCGGACGTTTCCCGGATAGTTGTGGTTCATCAGTTGGGCCATGACCTCGTCCGAAACCCCGGCAATCGCCTTGCCTTGAAGCCGATTGAACTTGCCGACCAGGTGATCGACCAATAAGGGAATATCTTCTCGTCGACTGCGTAAGTTAGGTAGCTTCAAGTGGATAACGCGAATTCGATAAAGCAGGTCCTCGCGGAAATCGCCGGTTTGGACCAGCTTGGCCAGATCCCGGTTGGTTGCCGCGACAACCCGAACGTCGGCCTGAACCGACTCAACCGCCCCGAGCGGCTCGAACACCCGCTCTTGCAAGACCCGAAGCAATCGGACCTGCATTGCCGGGGAGATGTCGCCGATCTCGTCCAGAAAGATGGTCCCGCCTTGGGCCAGGGCGAATCGGCCCGGTTTGTCCCGCCTCGCGTCGGTGAAGGCACCTGCTTTGTGGCCGAAAAGCTCACTTTCCAGCAGGGTGTCCGGCAGTGCGGCACAGTTGACCGCGACAAACGGCTTTTTCTTGCGAGGGGACAGGTTATGGATCGCGTGGGCGAACAGCTCCTTGCCGGTTCCGCTGGGGCCTTCGATCAGTACCGTGCTGGTGCTTTGGGAGATCTGCGGGAGGACTTCAAAAAGCCGTCGCATCGCCGGGCTGCGGCCGACAATATCCTCGAACGTATAGCGGTTTTCGAGCTCTTTTTGCAATTGTTCGACTTGGCTTAGGTCTTGGAAAGTCTCGACGCCGCCCGTGACTTGGTCGTTTTCGTCCTTGATCAGAGCGGCCGAAATCCGGATTGGCAGCCGTTCCCCTTGGCTGGTAATAATATGGGCCGTGGTGTTGACAACCGGTTGGCCCGAGGCGAGGGTTTTTTTGAGCGGGCAGTCGTTTTCGCAGATATTAGCCCGGAAAACCTCGCAGCAATGACGCCCAATCGCCTCCTGGCGGGGGACTCCGGTAATCTGTTCGGCCGCCCGATTGAAGGCGGTGATCTGCCAATCGAGATCGACCGAAAAAACCCCCTCGTTGATCGAGTCGAGGATGACGTCTTGGCAGTTTTCGCTTGGTAGATGGTTTTTCAAGCGTTCCAGGTTTTGCTTCATGTTGGAATTATAGGCTGAAATATTGCATAATGCAATGGTTTAGTGGCGGTAGGATTGCATTATGCAATCCTTTTGTCGTGTCCGGGAGGGGAGTCGGGCAAGTGGTAACTCTATATTCAATAGTGGTTTAAAATTTTTTCATATTTCTTTTTCCGTTTTGGCACGCTTATTGAATCTAGTTCTTGCGATGAAAGTAGCCATTCCCCACTTCAACGACCGGGTCTCGCCGGTCCTGGATGCGGCAAACCGATTCCTGCTGGTCGACACCGAGCAGGGGATCGAGACGGCCGCGCGTGAAGCGATCTCGCTGGAGGCGACTGAACCGCTTGAGCGGGCCCGATTGTTGGGCCAGTTGGGCGTCGATTTGGTCCTCTGCGGGGCGATCTCTCGTCCTTTGCAGACGGCGCTTGAGGCGTCAGGGATCGAAGTCGTTGGGTACCTGTGCGGGCGCGTCGACGAGGTTTTGGACGCCTTCGCCCAGGGCCGATTGGACCAAGAGGTTTTCTTGATGCCCGGTTGTTGCGGTCGACGTCGTCGCGGCGGGGGACAGGGTCGAGGACAGGGACAGGGCCGTGGCCAAGGACAGGGCCGAGGACAGGGACAGGGTCGAGGGCGGGGTGGTTGCAATCGTGGTGGTCGAGGGAGAAAACGTAATTTAAAAGGAGGTGATTCTGATGCCTCAGGGTAATGGAACGGGACCTGTCGGCGGTGCCGGCGGAGGTGGCGGTGGACGCGGTCAAGGCGGTGGTGGACGTGGTCAAGGTGGTGGCGGACGTGGCCAAGGCGGTGGCGGACGTGGTCAAGGTGGCGGCGGACGTGGCCAGATGGGCGGCCCTTTTGCGGCCGGACCCGGTGGCGCATGTGTTTGTCCGGCGTGTGGACACCAAATGCCGCACGTTCCCGGTCAACCGTGCAGTCAACTGAAGTGCCCCCAGTGCGGGGCTACCATGACGCGAGGATAAGCAATCGCGTCTGGAAAAGAGTTTTCGTACTCGCAAAAAAAATATCAATTTGTAAAATTAAAAAGGAGTGTAATTATGCCAGGTGGAGATAGAACTGGACCGTCAGGCCAAGGACCGATGACTGGACGCGCTGCCGGTTTTTGTACGGGAAATCAAGTTCCCGGTTATGCCAATCCCGGAGGAGGTCGAGGTTTTGGAATGGGACAGGGACAGGGCGGTTTCGGTCGTGGCCAAGGTGGCCGTGGTCGGGGCGGTTTTGGACGTCGGAACCAATTTAATGCGACCGGATTGACCGGGTGGCAGCGAGCCGCGCAGGCCCAGCAGGCCGCGGGTGATGTCGGGCCGATGCCTCAACCGACGCAGCCTGTTCAGCAATCAAGCGAGGTTGCGGCACTGATGGCGCAGGCCGAAACCATGGTCGCCGCCTTGAGCGACATTCAGGCTCGACTCAACCAGTTGGAAACGCGGGCGGTAGAAAAAAATGCCGAAGCGCAGGGCGAGTAAGTGCGGAACTGGAGCACAGGGGGGGCAATTTTTCCCCGAAGGGAGTGACCATTGATGAAAATTGCGGTGGCAAGCGGCAAAGGGGGCACCGGAAAAACGACTGTCGCGACGAACCTTGCGCGGGTGGCGTCGTTGGAAGGACGGAGTGTGGCCTATTTGGACTGCGACGTCGAGGAACCCAACGGCGCGCTTTTTTTGAAGCCCGAGATCGAGGAGAACCGCGCCGTCGGGTTGTCCGTGCCCGAAGTCGATCTTGAAAAATGTACGGCTTGTGGAGCGTGCGAGAAAATCTGTCAATACAGTGCCATTGTCCTGATGAACAAAAAGGTGATGGTTTTTCCTGAGCTTTGCCACGGGTGTGCCGGCTGTTGGCTGGTCTGTCCGGTCGGGGCGATCACCGAAGGGTTTCGCGAAACCGGCCGGTTACATCAGGGCCATTCGGGGCCAATCGCCTTTGTCGAAGGGTTGCTTGATGTTGGCCAAGCGATGAGTCCGCCGGTGATTCGACAGGTCCGCGACGCCGTGGACGAGGTCGATCTGACCGTGTTGGATTCGCCGCCGGGAACCTCTTGTCCGGTGATCGAAAGTGTTCGCGACACCGATTTTGTCATGTTGGTGACTGAACCGACTCCCTTTGGGCTGAACGATCTGAAACTGGCCGTCGAGATGGTCCGGGCGCTCGGGATTGATTTTGGGGTGGTCGTCAATCGGGCCGGTCTGGGTGACAACAAAACGACCGAATACTGTCAAACGCAGCGGATCGAGATTTTGGCGGAGATTCCCGACGATCGCCGGGTCGCCGAAGCCTACTCGCGCGGAGAGATGGCCGTGGAGGCGTTGCCCGAGTTTCGTCAAAACTTCGGCGCGTTGCTTAAGCGGTTGGACCAGCGGGTTCAAAAGCGGCAAGACGAGATTTCCCAGAGGAGGCCGGTGCGATGAAAGAGCTTGTTATTATTAGCGGCAAAGGGGGCACGGGAAAGACCTCGATTGTCGCGTCGTTTGCGGCACTTGCGAAAAAGGCCGTTTTGGCCGACTGTGATGTCGACGCGGCCGACTTGCACTTGGTCCTCGAACCGCGTCTGGTGCGTCGTGAAAGTTTCTCGGGCGGAAGTCGCGCGCGAATCATGCCGGGCCATTGCACGGCGTGTGGGAAGTGTGAAGAACTTTGCCGGTTCGATGCAATCTATTTCGACGGACCCGGAAATGGACGTATTCCAAAAACGTTCCGTGTCGATCCGGTCGGTTGCGAGGGGTGCGGCGTGTGCGCCTGGTTCTGTGCTGAAGACGCGATCGAATTCGGTTCCGTGGTCAACGGCCATTGGTTTATTTCCGAAACGCGACACGGTCCGATGGTCCATGCCAAGTTGGGCGTCGCCGAAGAGAATTCCGGGAAACTGGTCAGTACGGTGCGAGAAGCGGCCAAGAGTCTGGCTGTGCAGCGGAAGCAGGATTTGGTTCTCATTGACGGTTCGCCGGGGATCGGGTGTCCGGTGATTGCGTCGATTACCGGGGCCGATCTGGTGTTGATCGTCACCGAGCCGACCCTCAGCGGGCAACACGATCTGGGACGGGTGGCCGACTTGGCCGTCCATTTCGGAATCCCGGCGATGGTTTGCGTCAATAAGTGGGACATCAACCCCGAAATGGCCGAAACCATTCTCGAAGAGGCGCGACATCGGGGGCTTTTGACCGCCGGGAAAGTCCGTTATGATCGGGCGGTGACCGAGGCGCAAATTGCGAAAAAAGCTGTTGTCGAGTATCAAACCGACGGTTGTGCCGCGGATATCGTTTCAGTATGGGAATCGGTCTCCCGTCAACTCAAACCGGAGGCGTTTCCGTTATTATGAGTGGAATTCGAATCACGACACTGGTCGAGAATACGGCAACTTCCGGCGGGCTTTTGGCCGAACACGGGTTGGCGTTTTGGATCGAGGTGGGCCGCCTGCGGGTCCTGTGGGATACCGGGAGCGGAAACGTCCTGCTTCATAACGCGAAAAAATTGGGCGTCCGTCTGACCACGGTCGATCGCTTGGTGCTCAGTCACGGTCATTATGACCATACCGGCGGGTTGGGCGATTTGCTCAAACTCGCGCCGGGGGTAAAACTTTTTGCACATCCGGCCGCCTTCGCGCCGAAATATGCCCGAAACCCCGACGGCAAGTCCCGTTCGATCGGCATCCGGTCGGTCGAGACCGCGGTGATCGCTCAATCGGCCCAGATCGTTTCCACCCTCGGACCGACCGAGATCGGCGACGGGCTGTTCGTCACCGGCGAGGTTCCGAGAACGACCGATTTCGAGGACACCGGCGGACCGTTTTTCTTGGACCCCGAGTGCCAAACGCCGGACGAATTGCTCGACGACCAGTCGGCTTTCTTCGATACGCCGGACGGGACGTGGGTCATTCTCGGTTGTGCGCATGCGGGGATTATCAACACGCTTCGCTACATTCACGAGCTGACCGACCATCGCCCGATCCATACCGTCGTTGGCGGAACGCACCTGCTCTCGGCCGACGCAAACCGGATGGATCGCACGGTCGAGGCGCTTCGGGAACTCGATATCAAACGGCTGTTCCCGGCCCACTGTAGCGGTTTTGCCGCCTCGGCCCGGCTGTGGAGCGAGTTCCCCGGTCGAGTCGCTGTCTGCCCGGCCGGAACGGTGTTGGAATCAGAGTAGGGGAAAAGACGTCCGATTTTTCCTTGTGAAACACGCAATGCAAAAGGGCCTCGGCGATTAGGAAAAACCGCCGGGGCCCTTTTTTTGATTCTTGCTGTTCTTTTCAGCTTTGGCACGGGTGCCGTTTTCTGTTTTACGGCAGTTCCTTGATCCGGATGTTGCGGAATTCAAGTCGGTCGCCGTGACCCAGGAATCCGAGATAGCCGGACTTACGGTCTTTTCCGGGGTGATCGCGGCCGTCCATCGGCTTGTCGATTTTGGCCAAGTCGCCTTCTACAATGACGGTTCCGTTCAAGACGACCTGGACCTTCGAGCCGTCGAGCCGAATCTCTTCGCTGTTCCATTCGCCAACCGGTTTCAGGAAACCGGTCTTGGCCGGGAGCAGGCCGTAGATCGAACCATGGTACTGATACTTTTTGAGGTTGGCGTATTTTTTGGCGGTGTGGTCCAGGACCTGGCTTTCCATGCCCGCATAGGCGCCGTTGCCCTTGCCCGGATAACGAAGCGCGATTCCGTTGTTTGCACCGGGATTGAGCCGGAACTCGAAGCGGAAGGCGTAGTTGGCATATTCTTTATTCGTAAAGAGGACGCCCCCTTTATTCTCTACACAGACCAACATCCCGTCTTCGACGGCGTATCCGTCGGTCGATCCTTGCCAGCCGTTAAGCGTTTTGCCGTCAAACAGGCTGACGAATCCGGCTTCGTCGCTCCCGCAGGAGGAGGGGGCGTCGGCGGCAAACGCCAAAGCGGGGAAAATCGAGACGAAAAGGGCCAAACTCAAAATGGTTTTCATGTGGGTATCCTCAGTGTCTTTAAGAAGATCGTGGTAAGTAACTAATAAGGAAGAGTTTAAACGATTTTTCTTTAAGCGGTAGGGGGGCCAAATGCCGTGGGTGGAAGGGTGGGGAGTCGGGATAAACCTTAAAAAAGACAAATGCCCCCCACTTGTCAATTTCCATGCCAGTCCACTATTTTAACATTCCGGCTGCGGAGAATCAACCGAAAGAACCTTTTTCCACTACGAAGGAAAGTCGGAAAAGGGGCGCGAATTTTTTCGGTTGTTTTCGTTCAGGAAATGCCCGGATGGCCATTTTGGGCCGTTTGCTGCGTACTACCGGAAGAGGTAAGGCAAGTCGTGGCGGCTTTTCTTGTTTTTTGTTTTGGAACGGAGTATTTGGTTTCCCCAAAAGGAAGAGGTAATTGACGATGAGAAGTTGGCTCCCCCTGTGTTTGCTTGGTGGTTTTGTGGTGGCGACGGTCTTTGGGCCGAATGCGTCGGTCGACGCTGCCGAGATTCGATTGGTTTCGTCCAAAGAGGCCAAATCGGATGAGGCCAAAGAAAGCGACGACATTCGGACGATCGAAAAGAATATTGTCGAGTATACGAATCGCGAGCGGCAGCGACGTGGCATGCGTCCGTTGAAGTTGGATGTGAAGCTCATCGATTCGGCCCGCGATCATGCCCAGTGGATGGCCTCGCGACGTTCGTTGCAACACACGAAGCGCCCGGTCGGCGAAAATATCGCGATGGGTCAGCGATCCAGCAAAGAGGCGGTCAACGATTGGATGAACTCGAAGGGGCACCGGGCGAATATTCTCAACCCGTCCTACACGCGGATCGGTGCGGCCGCCTACAAAACCAAAGACGGGACGATCTTTTGGTGTCAGCAATTTTTGTTCTAGGGGTCTGAGCCTTTCGAGGGGGTCAGAATCTCTGAACGATTTTGGCCCCACGTAAGGATATGGCTTTATGGACCATCGATATTTGCTTGCGCTCGATCAGGGAACGACCTCGAGCCGGGCGATTCTTTTTGGACATGACGGTCGGGTGATCGCGTCGGCCCATCGGGAATTTCCTCAAATTCTGCCCGGGCCCGGACTGGTCGAGCATGACCCCGAGGCGATTTGGCAATCGCAAATTGAAACGGCTCACGAGGTGTTGCGGCGGGCGAGAATCGCCCCCGAGGTGGTCGCGGCGATCGGGGTGACCAACCAACGGGAAACGACCGTGGTTTGGGAGCGGGAGACCGGACGCCCCGTCTCCAACGCGATCGTCTGGCAAAGTCGGCTCAGCGCGCCGGAGTGCGACCGTCTCAAACAAGAAGGGCTGGAGCCGATTTTTCGCGAGAAAACGGGGCTTTTTCTTGATCCCTACTTTTCCGGCACCAAACTAAAACACCTGCTCGATTCGATCAACGGCCTGCGCGCGAGGGCCGAACGGGGTGAGATTTGTTTCGGCACGGTCGATAGTTGGTTGCTCTGGCGTTTGACCGGCGGCCGATGGCACGCGACCGATTACAGCAATGCCAGCCGGACGTTGCTTTTCAATATTCACACGCTCCAGTGGGACGACGAACTTCTTCGCCTGCTCGACATTCCCCGGGCGATGCTCCCCGAGGTGCTTCCCACAAGCGGCGACTTTGGCATGACCGATGCGTCGATTTTCGGTCGGCCGATTCCGATCACCGCGATGGTCGGCGATCAACAGGCGGCCGCGTTCGGGCAGAATTGTTTCGAACCGGGCAGCGTCAAAAATACCTACGGGACCGGTTGCTTCATGTTGATGAACGCAGGGCACGAGCCGGTCGAATCGACGCAACGGTTGTTGACCACCGTCGGCTGGGGACTGGGCGACGAGGTGACCTATTTTCTCGAGGGGGCCGTTTTTATCGCCGGGGCGGCCGTGCAATGGCTGCGCGACAGTCTGGGGATTATCGAGACGTCGGCCGATGTCGAACGATTGGCCGCGACGGTCGACGATAGCGGCGGGGTCTTTTTCGTGCCGGCGATGGTCGGCCTCGGCGCGCCGTATTGGGACCCATATGCCCGTGGCGCGATTTTTGGTATCACCCGCGGAACGACGGCCGCCCATCTGGCTCGCGCGACAGTCGAAGCGATCGCCTTCCAGTCACGCGACCTGTTGGAAGCGATGCAGAAGGACGCCGGGCGGAGTTTGAGCGTCTTGCGAGTCGACGGCGGCGCGGCGGTCAATAATCCCTTGATGCAGTTCCAGGCCGACCTCTTGGGCGCGACGGTCGAGCGGCCGGTTGTGGCGGAGACGACTGCGCTCGGGGCGGCGTATCTGGCCGGATTGGCGGTCGGGTACTGGGAATCGCTCGACGAGATCCGCAAGAACTGGGCGTTGGATCGACGTTTTGTCCCTCAGGTCGACGCCACGTGGCGCGATCAGCGTTACACTCGGTGGCAGGAGGCGGTGCGCCGGTGTATGGAGTGGGAGCCCTCCAGAGCAGTGAATGAGTAAAATCAAGGAAACTAAAGGGTTTCCAAATACTGCCGGATGGCGTGGGCCAGATCGCCGCCGAACTGGCGGGAGTTTTCAATCGAGGTGGGGATTCCATGGATGTTGGCGTAGGGGAATTCGACTGTGGTTGCTATCTGGATGCCGGGGAGGTTTGCCGCCCAAGCGCTGCACGAGCTGGGCACTTTTCTTTTGTTCCAGGAAACGCCCCAGGGGATATTGTCTTCGGGGGCGTATTGTAACGGGCCCGTTTGTGCCTGTTGAATAATTTTGGAAAAACGGACAATCTGTTCCCAGACTTTCTGGTTCCTTCCTCCGACAAGAAAAACCCTTTCGTCCGACTCGCCGCGAATCCATGGGCAATGCAGGTCGAGGGACATATCCAGGCGGCCTTTTGACCACTGGGGAATGAACTTGCGAAGCTCGGCCGTTGAAGGATAAATACTCTCGCCTAAATAATCGCGGTTGTGATCGTGGGGGCGGCGGTTTTTTCCCTGGTCGCCGTCCTCGACGCCATCCTTGTCCATAAAAGGCACGACCACCGCCTGGATGTTTTCGCAAAACCAGCGTCCGTCGTCCGTGTACGAGAGAATCCTTCCAAGCAGCCCTTCCAGGACCCAACTGGCCATCATTTCGCAGCTGTGATGGCGGCAAGTGAAAAGCAATCGATATCGGGGATTTTCGCCCAGGTTGCCCACTCGCAGTCGGCGCGTGGTACGCCCCCGTTTGGTTTGGCAGTGCGGTTCGACCAGCAGGTGTTCGTGTTCCTTGTAACGGGCAAGAAATGCGAGCAGATTTTTCTCCTGATAAGGGATCGCCAAGCAGAATCGGACTTCGTCGGCCTCGGCCGGGAACGTGTAGGTAAACGTTGCACCGTGGACACATTCGCTGCCCGTCCAAGACCACGTTTCCCCGCGATCGATGCTGACTGCCGGGCCACGTGCCGTGATCGGATTTCCTTTGGTAAACCGAAAGGTGATCGTCCGGCCCGCCGCGCCGCGTACACGAAAGTACCAGTAGAACCAGTCGTCGGTATCGCGAAAGTCCTGGTGCAGGTCGACCTGCCCGCCATCGATTCGCTCGACCACAATATTTCCACCGGGGAAATCACCGTCGATCGAGATGTCGTCGGTATTTTTTTTCGCCTCTTCGTCACCAAAAACTAGCCGGGCAGAGGAACCCAGTGTCAAACTCCCCGTAACGATTGCCGAATTTCGCAAAAACGTTCTTCGTGATTGGTCCATCGAAAAAATCCTTTCAGCGAAGCATGGTCAAAGAAGGTTGAGATCTGCTAGGGCAGCTCGGCGTAATGGGTGCTTGTCGTGGCGTCTCGGTCGTCGGTCACTTCGAGGAAAAACGTGATCGGTCGTTTCGACGGGATTTCGGCCGAAATTTGCCCGTTTTCCAACGTCGCGTCGACGGTGTGCCACTGGCGATTTTCCCATTTTGTGAAGTTGTCTCGATAGCCACCCTTGTCAGTGGTCCAGTGGAGCGCGGCCGACTTGATTTGTGTCGTCGAACCGTTTTCAATCGTGGCGGTGGCCTTGCCGTTTTTGACCGCGAGAGGGCCGAGTCTGGGAAGCGGTTTCCCATTTTTGAGAACACTATCGACGTAGAGACCGATTTCCTTCGGGGCCCAGCCTTCCCAGTGGCCGTGAGGCATGTGGACTTGAAGCCGAAGGTCAACCGGGCCGCGAGCCGCGGCGGGCGGTAGGAGCTTCCGCTCCATCGTGGTGTCCAAATCGGTGCGGCAGCACCTACCCGCTCTCGGTCGTACCGAGCCGGGCACCGAGCGATATGACTTGCGATGGATGTCCATCGGGTACGCGAGATCGTCGGTCCCGGCGAGGAAAAAGATGGGGCACTCGACGTCTGAAAGATATCCAGACGGGTCGAAGTACTTGACCCAACGCCGACGGAGTTCGGGAGTCATCTTGTTGAAAAACGGGAGCCAGACGCTGTTTTCGTCGAGGAATCCGCAACCGTAGACCGGCACGGCAACCTTGAATCGATGGTCGATTCCCGCGGTGATGCAGGTCAGGTATCCGCCCCAGCTGATCCCACAGATGCCGGTTCGTCGGGCGTCGACCTCTTCGCGGCTGGCCAAGAGCGAGTGGCCACGGATGACCGCTGCGACCGCGTGGTAGGTCCACATCTTGCGGTAATCGGACTGGTCGAACTGGCTGTACTTTCCCACGTCACCCTGATCGGGGCCGCCATCGGGAAGCCGTTTTTTGTCGGGACCATGTCCGGCCAGGTCCATCGCCAGCGCCGCGTAGCCGCGCTTCGCCCAAAGTTTGGCCCACTCTCGAAACGCGGTTCCTCCGCCCCCGTGAACCAGAACCATCGCCGGAAACGGACCGTTCCCTTCTGCGGGAGTTGCATAGTAGCCAAACACGCGGGTCGGTTTTCCTGCGACCGGTTCCCCTTCGTAGTAGACTTCCCGGACCAACCCGTCTTGCTCGCCCCAGGTGGCCTTTGGAACTTGGTAAAGCGAATCGAGATCCCAAAGGCACGTTTTTTCAGCTGCCCATGAGCCGCTCGTGCCAACTGCCAAAACGAGAAGAGACCAAAAGACCAGACGCGTTTTCATATGAAATCCTTTTATGGGAAACCGGTTTTTTGGGGGGTGGGAAAGGGGCGGATTGCGGGGCCGTTTTCGGGACGACCAGTTTTGTTACTTCTGCTTGGACTTTTTCGCCTTTTCGGCGAGCCAGCCGACGAACTCGTCCATTCCCTCGCCGGTCAACGCCGAAACGCTGAAGACGTTGGCTTCCGGGTTCAGGTGCGCCATGTCCGCTTTGACCCGGTCGAGATCAAAGCGTCCGTCGGAAAGCTGATCGATCTTGGTGACCAACAGGATGTCCGACTTCTTGAAGATGGTCGGGTATTTGGCGACCTTGTCGTCCCCTTCGCTGACACTGAGGATCACGATCCGAAGGCTTTCGCCCAGGTCGAATCCGGCCGTGCAGACCAGATTGCCGACGTTTTCGATCACAAGCAGGTCGATCTCTTCGCACTTGAGATTCTCCAACGCCGCGGCGACCATCGTGGCGTTGAGGTGACAGGCCCCGTCGGTGTTGATCTGGACGACCGGGATGCCCAGCTCCTCGATCCGCTCGGCGTCGATCGCGCTGGCCAAATCCCCTTCAATGACGGCCGGGGCGAGTTGTTCGCGGATTTTTGCAAACATCGCTTCCAGTAACGTGGTTTTACCACAGCCGGGCGAGCCCATCAGGTTGACGACATAAGTGCCGGCCAAGCGGAAACGAACCCGGTTGAGATCCGCGTGTTTCTCGTTGGCTTTCATAATCTTTTTGGCGGCGACGATTTTCATGATGACTCCTCTTCCAGTTCGATAGTTTGCAGCAGTAGATCTTGCCCCCCTTCAAAACGGATCTCGGTGCTCCCGCAATCCGGACAGGCGGGCAGCAGCTCGTCAATCTCGTTTTCGGCTTGACAGGCGAGACATCGACAAATCGCCTTGGGCTCGTCAATCACCAGCTCGGCCTTTTCGATCAGGGCGTGGTCAGGAGCGAGAAGTTCGAAGGCAAACCGGATCGAGTCGGCGTTGGCGCCGCTCAAGCGTCCAACAACCACCTCCAATCGGGTGACCGGACCCGCGCAGCCCGCCTTGGTGACTTCGTCTTCCACTTGTTCGATCAGGGTTTGAACGATAGCGACTTCGTGCAAAAGGGGGCCCCCTTTAGTTCGACGCTTTTGCGTCGTTGGTGAATGAATCGAGTACTTCCAGGACTTTTTCGACCGCGTGGGGAATGGCCGCTTCGACCTCGGGGGTACATGACTCGTCGAAGGTCAGGACGTCTTTGGCTTCGATGCCGATCAGTCGGATCGAGTCGTCTTCGGGCAGTTTGGCACCGGCTTGACGGCCGACGGTCAGGGCCATCCGTAAGGTCAAATCGTGGGCCGAGTTGGTTTTTTGGGTCGGGATGTCGGTGACTTCGAGCAGATGGATCGTTCCCGGCTCCGCGCCGGTGCAAATTGCGTCGATCACGATCGCCCGGTCATAGTCGATCATCCGTTCCATTAATCGAAGCCCCCCCCAGTAATCTTCATCGATTTCGATGTCGCTGCGCCCCAGCAGCTGAGGCCGCAGGTGGTCAATCACTTTCAGACCGACGCTATCGTCAGCGATCAGGGGGTTTCCAAGACCAATAACAAGAGTTTTCATCATTGCCGGATAGAGTTTCCATAAGGGAGGGGAAATGCAGAAAGGAGTCAGAGGACTCAAAGTGGTCGATCGGCTCCCAAGAAGCAATCCATTTTATCCTGTTCGGAGGTCAGGAAAAAGTCTCTTTAAAAAGTGATTTTTCTCATGAAAGGTGCAGGAAGACATTTTGACACATTGACGTTATTTGTCGCATCTTCACTTTTTCCCCCAAGAGGATTAATTGGTATTTCCTACCTTTTCGCCAGAAAGCCCATTTTCGCATGTTTTTTTTGGGGGGGGTGAGCGATAACTAATTTTTGGGCGGTAAAAAATACCGTCTGTGCCCGTTATTTACTGAGAAGAAGCGAATATTTTTCAGAGAATGCCCAAAATGGGGGGGATTTTGCATGAGCAATTCAGGTAATACCCACTTTGGTAGATCGCAACGAATTTTCATCGCCGTTGCGCTGACCTTGGTGTTGACGTTTATTGGCAGCGACGCTTTGGCACAAGGGGTGCTCTTGCGGGGGGTGAGCCCGGTGAATGAATCGATGGGTGGTTGTGCGACGGCCTGCCCGATCGATGCGGCCGGATCGCTTTACTGGAACCCGGCGGCCATCAGTGGGATGGCTTCCTCGGACATGTCGTTCGGTTTTGGGATGCTGTTGCCGAAGTCGACCGTCACGTCGACCGCACCCACCGGTGCCGGTATCGTCACCGGTTCGACTGAAAGCGAAGCCGGCGCGGTGCCTGCTCCGAGCATGGCGTTGGTTCGCAAGACGCCCGGTTCGCGATGGACGATGGGGCTTGGCATGTTTGCCGTGGGTGGCTCTCGGGTCAACTATCCGTCCGACCCGACTAACCCGATTCTCGCCCCGCAAGGGTCGAATCCGTTTGGACTTCCCAGTTTCGGACGTCTTTCTTGTGAGGTCGAAATTCTCCAAGTCAACCCGGTTGTTTCCTATCAAGTAACCGACCATCTGGCGATCGGTTTTGGCCCGACCATTTCGATGGGCAAGATCGTGGCGATGCCGTTTTATCTTGGTCCGCCGACGGTGGCCGGACCTCCGCCACAGTTTGCTTCCGGGGTGGGAACGCGTTGGACCTGGGGCGGTGGGTTCCAATTGGGAGCCTATTACACGACCGATAATGACTGGCATTTCGGGGCCTCGTTCAAGAGCCCCCAATGGTGTGAACCGTTCCGTTACAATACGGAAGATGCCGCGGGCAATCCGCAGCACGTCGAATTCGATGTCGATTTGCCGTTGATCCTTTCGTTCGGGACGGCCTATAGCGGTTTCGATCGCTGGACCTTGGCCTGCGACCTTCGTTGGTTCGACTATGCCAATACGACCGGCTTCGGCTTTGGACGAAACTCACTGGGCGTGGCGAAGGGACTCGACTGGAATTCGGTCATGTCGATGGGCCTCGGGGCGCAGTATCAATTGACGGATGCGGTTTCGTTGCGGATGGGGTACATTTTCAACGAGAACCCGGTCGACACGATGGCTGTTTTCGGCAACGTCGGTTCGCCGCTGATCATCAAACACTGCCTGACGATGGGGATGTCGTACGCGTTTGACAACAATTGGGTTCTTTCGAGTACCTATGTCCATGCGTTCAAGGAATCGATCACCGGTCCCTATGTCGACGGTAGCCACAACCCGATTGCGGGAACCTCGGTTACTCTCGACGCCGAAGCTGACACGTTGGCGTTTCAGGTTTCGAAGCGGTTTTAGTCGACCGGCTCCAACCGACGGCTTTCCGATTTAGGGATCGGAATAGTAAAAATGATTCAAACGCGCGCAAGAGGCCCTTCTTGCGTGCGTTTTTTGTGTTGCTTGCAGTGGCGGTATGGCTTGCGCTATAATAAACCGCTCTGGTTTCCGTAGAAATTTTTTTGGTTTGACTTTCTGCGTCAGACCTCCCCTACCAAAAAATTCCTGCCCACTTCAAGGTGAAACGATCATGTCCGCACGACGATTTGGCTTGCCCGGCTTTTTTCTATCTCCAGTGAATTTTATGAAACGAAATCGTGTGATAATGAAAACCGCTTGTTATGCGATCCTGTTTGTCGTATTGACGGGCGGGATTGTATCCGCCGAGGAGAAAAACGCGCCGATCACCTATCCCGGCACGCTCGAAGGGAAATCGGTCCACGGGTACGATCAGTACGCTTTCGAGGCGGACGGGATTCGCGGCTTGATTGTCGCGCCGAAGCAGGTCGCCGCGGATCGGCCTTGGATCTGGCG
The DNA here is from genome assembly GCA_963674475.2 of Thermoguttaceae bacterium. Classification (GTDB taxonomy): domain Bacteria; phylum Planctomycetota; class Planctomycetia; order Pirellulales; family Thermoguttaceae; genus CAXXFQ01. Next base: position 106,629 of record CAXXFQ010000021.1, read on the forward strand.
TGCCCGGTTTTGGGGACACGAGCCGCAGTTGGAAACCGCTTTGCTGGCAAGGGGTTGGCACGTTGTTTACGTCGACGTGGAGGCCCTTTTTGGCGGTCCGGAGGCGGTTGCCCGATGGGACACGGGGTACAAGCTCATGAGTGGATCGGTCGGTCTTTCGAAAAAACCGGTCCTCGAAGGGATGAGTCGCGGCGGGTTGATTATCTATAATTGGGCCGCGCGGAACCCGGAAAAGGTCGGGGCGATCTACGGCGACGCGCCGGTTTGCGATTTCAAAAGTTGGCCGGGCGGCAAAGGGAAAGGGCCGGGGAATCAAACGTGGTGGCAAGATTGTCTGCGGATGTATGGTCTTACCGAAGAGGAGGGCCTGCGTTACGACAAAAATCCGATCGACAACCTCCGTCCGCTGGCTGACGCCGGGGTACCGATTATTCACGTGGTCGGCGCCGCCGATCAAGCGGTCCCGGTCGAAGAAAATACGGCGATTTTGAAGGACCGTTACGAAAAGCTTGGCGGGAAGATCGAGGTGATCTCGAAACCGGGAGTCGGCCATCACCCACACAGTCTCAAGGACCCGGCGCCGATCCTCGATTTTTTCGACCGTTTTCGAAAGAAATGAAAACGAGGCTGAAAAAGGGGGCTATTTTCTGAACTACCCCCCCATTTTCTCATGAGAGTCCTCTTTCTGGTCGAAAATGATTCTTTTATCCCGAAGATTCGCTTGACAAGGCCAGTCGGTGCGACTAAACTACATAGCTTTAGTCACCCGGGTGTTTGTTTATTAAGTAGCTAAACAATCTCTGGGCCCCCTTCCTCTTGAAATCCCTTGCGTTTACCCCCCCTCTCTTGAAGGTGGATTGGCGTAAAGAGTTGTCTCGACGAGGGCGAATCTCGACCAAGCTGCCGGGAAGCCAGGTAAAACGCCTGTGAGGTCTGTGGTAGCTTGGTATGGGTTGACTCCATGCGTCCTCTCTCGCTCGCAAGGGCTTCGGCATCTTTCGTTGCCTGATAGGTGGACCGTGTAGACCTAGTCGGGTCGGGGGAAATTACGGGATTTTGAGGAAATTGTCAAACTAATTGGAGAGGAAGAAAGCGATAATGCCCCTCTCCGCCAACGGAACTATTTGAAACGGTTTTTGAAGTAAACAAAATGACGAAGCAATTGCGTAACATTGGCATTTCGGCACACATCGATTCGGGCAAAACGACGTTGAGCGAGCGCGTGCTCTACTACGCCGGACGGATTCACCGAATGGGGGAAGTCCGCGGCGACGGCGCGACGATGGACCACATGGAACTGGAAAAGGAGCGTGGGATCACGATCACCAGTGCCGCCACCTCGGTCGAGTGGGACAACTCGCGAATCAACCTGATCGACACCCCGGGCCACGTCGACTTCACGGTCGAGGTGGAGCGAAGCCTTCGGGTTTTGGATGGGGCGGTGTTGGTCCTTTGTGCCGTCGGTGGCGTCCAGGCTCAGTCGATCACGATCGACCGTCAGATGCGACGTTACAAAGTGCCGCGGATCGCGTTCATTAATAAGATGGACCGAACCGGAGCCGATCCGCTGAAAGTCACCGCGCAGTTGAAAGAACGGCTCGATTGCGAAGCGCTCTTGCTGCAATTGCCGATCGGAAAAGAAGCCGACTTCGAAGGGGTGATCGACCTGATCTCGCAAGAGGCGATTTATTTCGATGGGACGGGCGGTGAAAACGTCCGTCGTGAGTCGATTCCCGCCGATATGCAGGATGAAGCGACGATCGCACGCAACGAGATGCTCGAAGCGCTGTCGATGTACAGCAACGAGTTGATGGAAATCCTCTTGATGGAAGAAGAGGTCCCCGAGTCGCTGATTCACGAGGTGCTTCGTGAAACCACGCAAGAATTGAAGGTCACGCCGGTTCTGATTGGGACCGCCTATCGGAACAAGGGAGTGCAGCCGCTTCTGGATTCCATCGTTCGCTACTTGCCCGCCCCGGAAGAACGTCCGATTACGGCTCACAGTTTCGATGAGGAAGTGGGTGAAGTTGAACTGAAGTCCGATCCGAATCTGCCGACGGTCGCCATGGCGTTCAAAATGGTCGAAGATCCGTACGGAACGCTTACCTTCATGCGGATTTACCAAGGCAAGCTGGTCAAAGGCAACACGTACTACAATCAACGCACCGGTCGTAAAGAGCGGCTGGGACGTTTGGTCCGAATGCACGCCGACCAACGTGAAGAGATCACCGAAGCGCATGCCGGCGACATTGTGGCGGTGCTCGGCAGCGACGGGGCCAGCGGCGACACGTATGCCCCCGAACCGAAATATGTCCAACTTCAGAAGATGTTCGTTCCCGAGCCGGTCATTCAGTTGGCGATCAACCCGCTTGAACGCAGTGGGGCCGATCGGCTTTCCAAGGCAATCGGCCGGTTCATCCGAGAAGATCCGACCTTGCGAGTCAAGGTGGACCAAGAGACGGGTGAGACGCTGATTTCGGGCATGGGCGAATTGCATTTGGAAGTGTACGTCCAACGAATTCGACGCGAGTACGACGTCGAGGTCGAGGTTGGTCAGCCGAAAGTCAGTTACCGCGAAGCGCCGACCTGTGCGGCCAAGTTTGACTATCGCCACCGTAAGCAGTCGGGCGGTTCAGGGCAATACGCTCATATCGTCGGGGAGTTCGGCGTTCTGGCCGAGGACGCTGACGAGTCGTTCCATTTCGAAGAGCATGTGGTTGGCGGTCGGATTCCGAAACAGTACATTCCCGCGGTGGAAAAAGGGATTCGCGATCGGTTGGAAAAAGGCCCCGTGGCCGGATACCCGGTGGTCGGCCTGAGCGTTTCGCTTAATGACGGTTCGTATCACGAAGTGGATAGCTCCGAAATGGCCTTCCGGATTTGTGCCAAGACGGCGATGCAACACTTGTTCTCGAAGACAAAGCCCGTGTTGCTCGAACCGGCGATGAAAATCGAAGTCGAATGCCCGACCCAATTCCAGGCGTCGGTGGTTGGCGACCTGACGGCCCGTCGCGGTATTGTGATGGGGACCGAAATCAGCGGGGCGACCGCTCGAGTCGAAGGCGAGGTTCCGCTGGCCGAGGCGTTCGGTTATTCGACCACGCTGCGAAGCATGACGCAAGGGCAGGGGACGTTTTCGTTGGAGTTTGCCCGCTACAAGCGATTGCCGCCGAGTCTGGAACGCGAGGTGATCGAGGCGAGGAAGAAAGAGCTCAGCGGAGTGCCCGCCTAGTAAGCGAAAGCAAGAAAAAAGAAAAGGCGATTGCGTCGTGCAGTCGCCTTTTTCTTTGCGCTTAAGAGAGTAATCTGTTTTCAGAATGCAGTTTTATTGAGCCTTGCATAAGCAGTGAGTCGAGGGCTCCCAACGAGGAACCCGATTTTCTGGAATAAAGTTTCCACGCAAGAACCCGGTACTTTTGCGAACCTCAATAAACGCGTCGGTTTCGCGTTTACTCTTCTTCAAATCCCAATGGCGCGTCGGACCAGGGGTTCGTGATTCGGATGGAGATTTTTCCGGAGAGCAGGTCGTCGAACCAGCGTCCGACGATTTCGGCCCGCCATCCTTCGGCCAGTTGGGGAAGATATTCTCGAGACGCCGCGTCGGGATCGTGTCGATAGTCCAACCAGGCACGCACGTCGTTGGGCGAACCGACCAGACCCGGAGAGAGTTGTTTTTCGCGACAAAGACTTCCCAGGGCGGAAAAGAGGAATTGCCCCAGGACGGTCCATTTACCGGGGCTGGTTCGTCGCAAGCGGCTGGGCCAGTCTTCTTCGGGCAGGTCGAGCGCTTTCTGAATACAGGTGACCAGATCATCCAGTACCCGTTGCATGTCGCGACGTTCCATCCCGCGGATCGCTTGGATTCGTTTGGGATTGGCCGATTTCCGTCGGGCCAACTCGACCATCAGGTCATCACGCAACATCCATTTGGCCGGTTTGTTGCGATCTTGGGCAACCTTTTCACGCCATTGCCAAAGCTCTCGGAGAATCGCCAAGCTTCGACGATCCAGTCCCGTGGAGCCGGAGACCTTCCGCCATCGGTCCCAGCGGAGGTCGCGCTGGAGTTTTTGGCACCAATGACGCATCTCGTCTTCCCACCAGTCAAAACGGTTGAGCGGTTCGAGCCGTCGGACGATCTCTTGTTTGATCGCCAAAAGATGGCGGGCATCGTCCAGCGCGTAGCTGATTTGGCGATCCGACAGCGGGCGACGGGTCCAGTCGGTTCGGGTTTCCAATTTTTGGGTCGGGATGCCCACCAGCTTGGAAACCAGCGACCCGTATCCGGCCGGAAATTCGATACCGGTCAGTCCGGCGCCGATCTGAACGTCAAACCAACTGTCGGGAAGTCGTCCGATCGCGTCGAGACAGAATTCGGCTTCGCTCCGACCGGCATGGACAATGACATCGTGGCCCGGTTCGGCCAGACGCTCCCAGAACGGCCGTAAATCGTCGATCGCGATCGGGTCGAGGATCGCCTCGTGCCGTTCGGTGGCCACCTGGACCAGGCAGAGTTGCGGTCGGTAGGTGTTTTCCGAAATGAACTCCGTGTCGAACGCGATGGTTTCGACATCGGCCAAGTCCTGACAGAAATCGATCAACTGTTCGTCGGACGAAATAAAGGAATAAGTCATCGTTGGGGGTATCCACAGAGAGCCCCGGTTCGACCCGTTTTCCCGAAGAGGGAACCTGGGACGAAGCAGGGTGATGGTTGCATCAAATCACGTGGCCCCTTCTCTTTGGTTCTCTAAAAAAATAGAGAGGAAGGCCGTCGGGGTTCCATTTCGACGGCCCGGTAAAGAGGCGGTCTCCGAATCCGGGGAACCGCCTTCCATGCAAATCGGAACTCAAAAAACCCCTCGACGCCTTTGCCGAGGGGTTTTTTATGTCAATCGGTTTTACAGGAAAAGGAAAGTCGCTATTACCAAAATCGGTAAAAGGATCAGGCAACTGTAAACCATATAGCCGAAGAAGCTGGGCATCTTGACGCCCGATTTCTCGGCGATCGCTTTGACCATGAAGTTCGGACCGTTTCCGATGTAGGTCATCGCTCCCATGAACACGGCACCGAGGCTGATCGCCACCAGGAGCGGTTCGGCGACGCGTGCAACGACCTTGACCCCTTCCGGCTTGGCGAGGGTTTGGGCCGTTTCGAAAAAGACCACATAAGTCGGCGCGTTGTCCAGTACCGAGGAAAGGCCACCGGTCGCCCAGAAAAATTGCATCGGGCTGATCAGGTTCAGCTCCGGTCCCTTGACGCCCAGGATTTGAAGCGCAGGTTGCATGCAGATAAAGATCCCGAAGAACAACGCGGCCACTTCGAGGATCGCGTGATAGTTGAATTTGTTTTCATCGCGGACCTTATGACTTCCCAAGGCCAGCGAAAACAGGACCATGGCGGCTTGGACCGCTTCCCGCATGTAGATCCACGGTCGCCATTGGGTGCCCGGGAATACCTTGTGTGGGTCCAAAAGGGCCACCGAGAGAATGACGCCCAAAAGCAGCAGGGCGTTAGGCCAAAGACCCTCGATTTTGATCCTCGTCGTGGCTGTTTCGTCAATCGCGACGTCCAGCGGGAGTTCTTTCTTGTAGCAGTAGAAGTGGTCCATCAGGAAGTAGACCAACAGTAACATGCCGTTGACGAACAGCCAGGCTTCCCAAAGCTGGAACGTCCACAGAAAGTCGACGCCGCGCAGGTAACCCAAAAACAGCGGTGGGTCGCCGATCGGCAGCAGGCAGCCACCACAGTTGCACACGACGAAGATGAAGAACACGACGGTATGGACGACATGTTTTCGTTCTTTGTTGGTTTCCAGAAGCGGACGAATCAAGAGCATTGCCGCACCGGTGGTTCCGATGAAGCTGGCCAGAAGTCCGCCGATACCGATGATCGTTGTGTTCGTTAGTGAATGGGCCTGTAAATCGCCACTGATCCGGATGCCGCCACTGATCGTGTAGAGGCTAAACAGGAGCATGATAAAAGGGATGTACTCGTTGAGTATCCCGTTGGACAGCACGGTGAAAAACATGCCCCAGTTCAGCCCGCTTTCGGCCGGTTGGACCACATAGTGGATCGGAAAATGGCCGTCGATCGGCGAGTTGTGCATGAATAAATAGTAAAGCAGCGTGAGCAGGCCCAAGCCGGCGGCCACGATAAATCGCGAGGTGTTGCTTTCCCACCAGTGCTCGGTAAAAGGCAACAGCGGAAAGATGGCGATCGCTCCCAAAAGGATGGCGAACCAGGTTACCATCCAGTACGGGGGTGGGGTTTTTTGGATATCCTCGCCGTAATCTTCCCCGGTGACGATTTCGGCTTTTTCCCCGGCGATTTCGGTTTCGGCGACGACTTTTTGGCCTTCTTCAACGACCACGGCTTCTTCGGCGTGGGTGTCGGCCGCGTGCGTCCCCTCTTGATGCGTGGCCGAATGATCAGCCGCTTGGCCCTCTTCCGCATGAGCGGCGTGACCGTGTTCGCTGGCAGCGATCAGGGCGGTTCCTTTTTGGGGAATGCCGAGAACGGCGAGGATGAGATAGACTGCAAGGATGGCGGTGATGGCAGCAAGAAGTCCCTTGCCGGATCCCCCCGAAGCGTGATCGTGACTCATTAATGACAACCTCTGGTTTTGTATTTGGGCTGGCTTTTCTCTTCTAGAGCGTCTTTTTAGTTGATTGTCGCGCCACACGGCGCGGACGGGGGAGTTTTCCCGGTTACTGCAAGTGAAGCGTTGGGTAACATTTGGAATATTCCGCTTCTCTTGCCGGCTGCAAGGAACTCCTACACCTACGTGAAACGTACTCTAGGAATAATTCGGTCGAGACGGTGCCCTAACTCTTCACAGCTTGGGAAATTCCAAGCCCCTCAAGCTCGAACGAATTGTAGATATACGAAATAATAAGGAGACTGAATTTGAGAGAAAAAATCAATGCCTACTTCGGGGGGCAATTCTCTCACTCGGTTTAAAAAAAGCCGAATTTTCGAGCATTTTCGTTTCATTTTCACGAGGAGTTCAAAATTTTTTTCAATCTTTTTTTAATGTGAATAGGGGGAATTGCACGAAGGCTGTTAATTCAGGTAGGCTAGGCAAGGCTGGCGAGGTGTGGTGTGGCAGGTTTGAGGAATTTTACCTATTAGGTTAGTCGGTTAATTTTTTGGTAATTCAGTCGGGTTACTTGACAAGCCGTTAACCGGATCCCTATCATAAATGCAGTTCGCACTTTTCTTGAAGGGGGTTGGTCGAGTTGTGTTGCGTGCTTTTCGAAAATCGTTCGGAGTCGTCTGAACCAAGCACATTCGACCGGTGAGTAATTCTTTGGAGGTGGAGGTTCGACGTCTCCGCCTGCGCAAGGAGGGAGGGTTTTATGCCGAAGTCGATCTTGGAAGCGATCAAACTGGGACTTTGGGAGTTCGAGCCAACGGAAGTCGAGAGCGGTCGTTATGATGCTACGGAAGCTATGCCGGGAACCAAGGAAAAGTTAGGCGTATTGGCCGAGCGGGTCGCTTCGGGGTTACCTTTGTGGCATCCGAACGATCGTGAAGATTTGGATCAACTGCCGATCGAAAAGCGAAAGCCCCGATAGGCGGGTGAGTTGTGAGTCTAAAGAAAGATGATTCACGCAAGTTAAATAGGCCAGTCAAGTCAAGGGGAGGCAAGGGGAAGCGGGGTTTCTTCTCCCTTTTTGAACGATATATTCCGATAGAGATAGAGCCGGAAGGTTTTTCTGGAATTTTTGGATATTCTTACGATTTGGGAAACCTTTGGTTCTTTTGAGGGTTGGTTCTTTTGAGTACGATTTTTCCAGGTGGTTATTCTGAAAAAAACGATACCATTTTCTTACCTTCTTCTTGATAGGCATTTTCGTCAAGATGTTTTTTTCTCTAGCGTCTGTGGTCTCTTGTTTTCGCTCGAAAGTTTCTCGTGCTATCGAACTGGTGAAGGAGCGAGAATGGGGCGTGTTGCTGGATCGCCTGATCCCGTTTGGGCTCTTTTGGTTTGATAAAGGTTATATCTTGCGATGCGAGGGTTTTTTCGAGCCGGAAGACGCCCCTCTTTCCCGAGAAGGATCACGCAAACCCGTTTGTGAAAAGAACGTTTCAGACGGTGTTGCTTCTGGCAATGTTGTTTCAGACAGTGCCGCTTCAGATAGTGCCGCTTTTGACGGCACGGATTCGAAGGAAAACGGTTTTCGATTCCGGCCTGCTTCGTCGGACGACTTGCCCACGCTTCTTATGGGATTGAATGAAACCGACTCTGGCAGCTTGGCAAAATGGTTCGAGCGTTGCGCCGCCAACGGGAATCTTTGTTACTTGGCCGAAAAGGAGGGGCGAGTAGCCGGGTATCTTTGGTTTTTTCCGCAAAAATATTCCTTGAAGCTGGAAGCAAACCGTCGAGCTCAGGATGCCGAGAGTTTTGTTGATTTCGAGATGAACGCGGGGGCCGGTTTTATCGGGAACGTTTTTGTTCAGCCGGAATTTCGTCGTCAAGGCGTTTATGGAAAATTATTGGACGCGTTGCGGCAGCAGGGGGTCCTTTCGGCAGAGAAAAACTATTTCTACAGCGTGGTTGCCGGGTACAATCGCGTGTCTCTTGCCGCCCATAAACGATTGGGATTCGAATCAGTGGGAACGGTTTGTCAGATCGGTTGTTGCACGTTCGAGTGGGTCGTTTTGAAAGCCCAGAGAAGGCGAACGATTCGAAGTCGACTTTTTCCCGGTCGCTCGGTGAGTGTGCGAGCTGAGTATTGGGAAAAGGGAGACGCCCACTTTTCCGTATTGCAGCAAGACGAACTAAGCAATTAGAGTTCGGCCACCAAATCCGTTCGCTCTTTTCTTCACGGTCAAAAAGAACCGGCTAACCAAAAGTTGAAAACCGTCGAAAAAATCTATGAAAAACGAATCTCATGACGTCGAGGCGGTGCAAGCTTTTTCGGAAGCTTACGGGGCGATTCGGGACGAGCTAAGTCGTTCGATTGTCGGGCAGGATCAGGTTCTCGAAACGCTTTTGATGGCGATGTTTTGTCGTGGGCATTGTCTTTTGGTCGGTGTGCCCGGATTGGCGAAAACGTTGATGATTCGTTCGTTGGCCGAGACCCTTTCGCTTTCGTTCCATCGAATTCAATTCACCCCCGATCTGATGCCGTCGGACATCACCGGGACCGAAGTGATTCAGGAGGATCGAACGACCGGGCATCGGAAGTTGGCCTTTTTACCGGGGCCGGTTTTCGCGCAGATGATTCTGGCTGATGAAATCAATCGGACGCCGCCGAAGACCCAAGCGGCCTTGTTGGAGGCGATGCAGGAACACCAATTGACCATTGGCGGGCAGTTGCACCGGTTGGAGGAACCTTTTTTGGTCCTCGCAACGCAGAATCCGATCGAGCAGGAGGGGACCTATCCGTTGCCCGAGGCGCAGTTGGATCGGTTCATGTTCGAGATTCTGGTCGATTATCCCAGCGAAGACGAGGAGATGGAGATCGTCCGGCGCACGACCGGCGATCTCGAGTGTAAACTGACACCCATGCTCGATGCGCGGCGGATTATTGAGCTCCAACGAACGGTCCGCCGGATTCCGGTGGCCGACTATCTGACTCGACTGGCGGTGAATCTGGTCCGTCTCAGCCGTCCAAATCGACCGGAAACGCCCGATTTCGTGAACGAACTGGTCCGATGGGGCGCTGGACCGCGGGCCAGCCAATATCTGGTGTTGGCCGCCAAGGCTCGGGCCGTTTTGTGCGGACGGTTCCATGTTGAGCAGTCCGATCTTCACGCGGCAGCCTATCCGGTCCTTCGTCATCGAATTCTAATGAACTTCCACGCCGAAGCCGAGGGAATCCGGTCGGACGAACTGATCGGCCGTCTTTTGGAGCATGTATCGATCGAGAGCGAACGGTCTTCCTGAGGTTTTCACCTCTTCTTTTTTCATGAGGACCGAGAGATTTTTACTCGATCCTTTTGTCCTTGTGCTCCATGGGGATCTCGCCGTTGGCCGCGTGGAGAAAATCGCTCGACTCGGTGGCCGCTTTTTCTTCGAGGCGACTTAGCTTGGCATAAACCAGATAGACGGTTGGGACCAGGAGCAGGATCAGTAGGGTCGAGAATGCCAATCCGAAACAGAGAGTCGTTGCCATCGGGATGATGAACTGGGCTTGAAGCGAACGCTCGGTCAAAATCGGTAAGAGTCCCACGATGGTCGTCAGGGAGGTCAGCAGTACCGGACGGAAACGGCGTCGACCGGCGTCAATCAGCGCTTCTTTGAGCGGCATGCCGCTTCGGACGCGATGGTTCATGAAGTCGATCAGCACGATCGAGTCGTTGACCACGACGCCGGTCAGCGCGACGAGACCGAAGATGCTGATGATCGTGAGATCGAGCCCTTGGACGATATGGCCGATGATCGCTCCGATGAAGCCGAACGGAATGATGGCCAAGATCAAAAGGGGTTGGACATAGGAACGGAACTCGAGCGTCAGGAGGCCGAACATGCCGCACAAGGCCAAGAGAAGTCCGATCAAAAGCCCTTGAACCGACTCGGCCGTATCGGCTTGTTGGCCTTCCCATCGCAATTGTAGATCGGGGTATTTTTCCAGAAGGTCGGGAAAAAAGGTTTCCTTCATGTCGGCGACGATATCCCCGGCGTTGGCGATGCGGTTGTCGACGTCGGTGGTGATCGAAATCGACCGGAACTGGTCGAGTCGGTTGATTTCCGAATAGCCTCGCTTGACTTCGACTTCGGCCAATTCGGTCAGGGGACGCTCTGCCGGACGCGGATCGGTTGACTCGGATTGGCCAAGAGCCCGCTGAATCAGTTCGGAGACCGACGGATTGACTCGAACGCGAATATCTTCAAAATTGGCCAGCGAACTTCGTTCCTCTTTGGGATAGCGGACCATCAGTTTGACTTCGTGGCGGCCACGCTGCAGTCGCATCACCTCTTCGCCATAATAGGTCGCTCGGACCGTTTCGGCCAGGTCGGACGCGGTATTGCCCATCGCTTTGGCTTCGTCTTTGACGTGGATCTGATATTCCCACTTGCCTGGTTGCGAGTCGTCGGTAATATCGAAAACGCCCGGGTATTCGGCCAGTTTGGCTTTGCACAGTTCGATCGCTTTTTCCATCTCCTCCATGTGGTCCGGGGTCGTAAGGAGTCGAAATTCGATCGCTTTTCCCGGCGGTCCACCGGCTTGGGTGACATAGGTCAGGTTTTCAACGCCGGGAAATTCTCCCGCCCGTTTGCGCCAAAGGGAGATGACTTCATCGCTGCTGATATCGCGTAGTGACGGGTCGACCAGTTCGAGTTCGACCAGGCCCAAGTGGCTTCCGGCCGCTTCAGGGACCGGCTCGTCCGAATCGGGCTGCCCGACGGAGCGATGGATCAAGACGACCAGCGGTTGTCCGGTTCGCGCTTCGTATTCTCGGTTGACATCGAAGATAGCTCGTTCCAAGTCCTGGGTCGCTTTATCGGTCACGGGGGCCGGGGTACCGTCGGGATAGGTGATCGAGGCTTTGACAATTTTCCCGTCGATTTTGGGGAAGAAGAGGAACTTGACCGTTCCCGAAACGTAGAGCCCCACGGACAAAAGCAAAATGGTTACCGCCGTGGCCAGGGTGACCGAAGGGCGGTTGAGTGAATGGCGGAGGGTCGGAATATAAGCGCGATGGATTGTCCATTGGAGTACGCGGGTCGAAAGGTTGTTGGCCCGCTGCAAGACGTTGACGGCGAACCAACGAAGGGCCCGTCTGATTTGATTGAGCAGCTCGACGGTAAAAGGAAAGAGGACGACTAACAGCAGTCCACCGGCGATCAAGAAAGAGGTCTCGCGGGGGATGGCCCGATTGATCAATTGCCATGTCACGGCGGACCAGAGAATCACGGCGACGGGGGTCCAAATTAAAAGGAAACGCGGCCGTCGGCAGGCCTGAACCATACGGCCGAAGCGACCGGAAAGGGTCTCTTGCAGTTTGATTTCTTTGGAATGGGCCAAATGGCACGGTAGGATGAAGAGGACTTCGAACAACGAGAGCAAAAGCATCGAGATGACTGCCATCGGCAACGGGGCGATGAATTTTCCGATCACGCCAGGGACGAAAAGCAGTGGGAAAAAGGCAATGATGGTCGTCGAGACCGAAGCACAGACGCTGGGGACGACCTCGGCCGTTCCGTCGACGGTCGATTCGATGGGGCCTTTGCCCGATTGACGATGAGTGTAAACGTTTTCGCCCACGACGATCGCGTCATCGACCAAAATCCCCAGCGCTGTCAAAAAGGCGAAAAGCGACATCATGTTCAGCGTTTGGTCGGTGCCAATCATGATGCCGAAGGCGCCAAGGATTGCAAACGGTAACCCCATCGCGACCCAAAATGCCAGGCGTCGCTCCAGAAAAATACCCAACACGATGAGGACCAAGATTAACCCTTGGACCCCGTTTTTGGTCAACAGATTGATCCGGTCGCGGACGATCACCGACATGTCTTGCCAAGTAACCAGTTCGTATCCGGGCGGGATCGTGATGCCGCCGGGTTGGTTGATGTTGTCCAGGAGGGCGTGGACCGAGTCGACGATTTCGAGAAGGTCTTCGCTCGAGGTTTTTTGGACCGCGACGATGACTGCCGGTCGCCCGTTGATTTGGTTGATCGAAGTGGTGTCTTCAAAGGCATCTGAAACGGTGCCAAGGTCGCCGATTGTCAGGACGACACCGTTTGGCTGGGAGATCAGCGGCAGTTCGGCGATTTCGTAACCGAGCAATCGTTTGTTTTTACCTCGCAGAAGCACCTCCTGCGACTCGGTTTTCATGTTGCCGCCGGGCAGTTCGATGTTTTCGCGACGTACCAGATTGGCCACCTCTTGGAGCGTCAGTCCGTATTTGCGAAGCGTTTTTTCCGAGATTTCGATATCGATTTGGTAGTCACGCTCCCCGACAAAGTCGACCTGGGAGGCGGGGGTCCGTTGGAGGATCGTGTTACGGACGTTTTCGGCGATTTCGCGGAGACGGATTTCGGCTTCCGGATCGTCGTCGGTTTTGGGGCCGAGTACCCCGACCCGGATGGCCGGACGACGTAGTGTGATCTGCTTGATCTCCGGGTCTTCGGTCAGAAGGGGAAACGTCGAAATACGGTCGACTTCGGAACGGACTTCGTTGAGGATTTTCTGGACGTCGGGGACGTTGCCGTAAAGCTCGATAATGACGACCCCGACCCCTTCGCGCGCGGTGGAATGGAGCTTTTTGATCCCGTCGATCGAACGGACCGCCTCTTCGATTTTCTGGCAGATCCCTTCCTCGACCTCTTCCGGGCTGGCGCCGGGGTAGGGGACGGAGACGGTAATGTACTCTAACTCGAACTCGGGAAAGACCTCGCGCCGGATCATGACCAGACTCACCAGGCCGACAAATAGGATGCCGACCATGAGCGTGTTCATGGTCGGGGTGTTTCGGATGGTCCATCGAATGAACGCCTTCATCGTGGTTTGGTCTCCTCCTGCGAAGGCGTTTTTTCTTCCTTCTGACGTACTTCCATCCCGTCTTCCACGAATGCCATCGGGACGACCACCACTTGATCGCCGATGTTCAATTGCCCTTTCTTTCGCGGTTGGACGATGGCCGTCTCGCCGCTGACACCGACCACATAGACCGGCACGACATGCAAACGGTTATCGCGAACGGCCCACACCCGATTGCCGGGACGAATTGCTTTTTCCGGGACGCGTAACAGGGGGGATTTCGGTTTTGTATGGATGATCAAATCGACGAACATCCCTCGGACCAGCGCTTCGGGCCCTTGCCACGCTTGACCTTCTTCCTCTTCGATTTTCTTCCCCTCCGTGTCGATTATGTGAACGCGATCCGGTTCGAGGACGATCACTGTACACGGGACGGTTCGCGTCGTTTCGTCGATACCGATTCCGCGGTAGCGGGTTAAAACCCCGTTCCATCGGTACGCTTTATCGTTAAGACGATAGATGACCGTCGTCGGCGTCGGGGGCAGTTGGTAGCTTCGCGCGCCGGGCACCTTTGAAGGGTCGGGGAGCGGCTTTTTGCCTTGACTTAGGACCCAGTACAGTTGTTTCATCCGCAGATTGCAATGAACTTCCACTTTGGAGACGTCTTCCATCTCGGCCACGGCTTTTCCGATGGGGAGGAAATCGTCCTTTTCGACCTCGTCGCGGACGATCATGCCATCAATCGGAGCGCGGATTTCGGTCCGCTCGAGTTCAAGCCGCGCCTTTTCCAAAAGGATCGAATTCAGTTCCCGGGCACTGAGCAGTCGTTCACGTTGGATTCGGTAGACGCGAAGCTGATTTTCGAGGACGATCAACGAGTTTTGGGCTGCCAACTCGTTGCGTCTTTCTGCGTCGAGTGCCGATTCAGTGACGTAGTTCTTTTTGCTGAGTTTCGTCAGTCGTCCGACTTCTCGCTGGATCAACTTCGTATTCTTCTTGGCGATCTCGATGAGCGAATCGATGTTTTTGATCTGGACGTCCAATTCGGCAAGACTGATGCCCGCCTGTTTGTGCTGTTCGGTGAGTCGTCGGACCTCGATCTCGTAATCGCGGGGATCGATTTTGACCAGTAACGTTCCCTTGGGCACATAACAACCGGCTTGACAAAGGGGCGATTTTTCGACCACTTCCCCGGCGACTTCGGTGGCCAACGTGATCACCCGATGGGGAACTACAATTCCGTCGACGTCGAGATCCAGCCCGTCGGTTTGTGCGACGACCGGGACCGTTTCGACCAACGGCGGCAGGGGGGCTTCTGGCGGTCGAGTGAGCGTTTGGGGACGTCCATATTTGTAGATCGCCGTCAGTCCACCAATGCCGATTGCGAGAATCAACATCGGCAGGAAGATTCGTATCAGGTTGGCGAGATAGCGAGGGAACGTTCCCATGGTCGTGATGCCTATCGGTCTAATTTCGTTTTGAGTAAGGGTTGGTTTCTGGTTACGGATTTATGATTGCAGCTCAGCGGGGCTTTATCTTTTCTAGTAGGTGGTCCGGCTCGGTTTCATTCGAAAAAGTTTTGTTGGGTAGCAACTCAAAAATTTCGTTTTCAGCGGTGATTCGCTTCTCCCAGTCGGGCGCTTCGAGACCCAAGAAGGCAAAACAGTTTGCCGTAATGTGGTCGAGTAAGGCGTCCAGGTTGAAATGGGCGCGGTCCTCTTCGTCGAGCAACATCCAAGGGAGTTTTTCGGACAGGTCGTAGAAGTAGAGAATCTGGGCGAAAATGCTCATCGTGAGCTTATAGAGATGGTGGCGTGGGAGCGACTCGGGGAGAATTTCTTGAAGCACCTTTACAAAACGGTCGGCAATCTTTCGGGCATTTTGGCCGATCATCTCGCGCCCGATCGGCGTCGGACGCATGATTTCGTGGTGGATCAGTCGTTTTTTCCAGGAAGAGGGATCACCGCCCAGGATTTGAGTGGCCCGTTCTCGGATTAAAAGGCGGATTTTTTCAGCAGGTGGGAGCCCTTCTAGTTGTTCTGGGGGGATTTGAATAGCCATTTCTTCGGCTGCTTGGCGAAGTACTTCGGTATAGAGGTGTTTTTTGCTACCGAAGTAATAGTTGATCCCCGCCGCGTTGACCCCGGCTCGGTGAGCGATTTCACGAACGGTGGTTTCGGAGAACCCCTTTTCCGAGAAAAGGTTCCCGGCCGCTTCAAGAATGCGATCTTTGGGGTCATCTCGCGACATAATTTAGCTATTGTAGGGGGTGTGTACTTAGCTATAAAGTCGAATCTTCGTGGCTTTTGTCTCTCCGTTTGTGGGAGCCGTGCGTCCCTTTTTTTGATGGAAAGACGGGGCGTAAGAAGATTCTGAACAATTGTATTAAACGCTTGTTTAAAAAGGAAGGGAGGGCAAGCAGTGATGATAAGGAATTGCGAAGGAAAGAGAAAGAAGCTAACGATAAAACAAGATTTTACTATAGGGGAGCCTGGGTAAAATTCTTGAGCAGAGGTAGGTGTAATTTTTTCTCTCTCCCTGGAAAAGTTTCTTGAGCGTGCGATAATTTTTTCAAAAAAACCATCTGCTTTGGATGGGAGATAGTTTCCTTGATCGATCGAAAAAGGTAAGCTTAAAGCATGAACCTGTTATGCGATGATGGACTTCTCGAGAATCAAAACTGGTAAATACGGTTTTATCAAAAATCCTTGGGGGAGCGAGATTCATGACTCAACAAAGACAAGTTTATTTGTGTGAGGTCTGTGGGAACCTGGTGGAAGTACTTCGGGCTGGAGCTGGGGAGTTGGTTTGTTGTGGGCAGTCGATGAAACTGCAGACGGAGAACACGACCGACGCTGCCGTAGAAAAACATGTGCCGGTGGTGGAGACGATAGGGGATCAAATCAAGGTCCAGGTGGGAAGTGTTCCTCACCCTATGCAGGAAGACCACTTTATCGAGTGGATCGAGGTCTCCAGCGGGGGCTCGACCATGCACAAACATCTTTTACCTGGGGACGCGCCCGAAGCGAGTTTTCCATTGCCCGAAGGACTTTATCAGGTTCGGGCCTACTGCAATTTACACGGCTTGTGGAAGGCTTGAAAAACCTCGGGGCCCTTTTGAAGTAAATGGACTACCAAAGTGGATCGGGTTGCGATTTCACTTTTGGTCTCTTTAGGGGGAGTTTCTTTTTTTGAGTGCGGAGGCGGTATTATTTCCGTTCGCTCATGTCCCTGCTGAAGAGACCTTCGGGGAACGCAAAACCGTGCTTTTCGGTAGGCCATCTGCATTTTGGCCCCGTTTGATTTCGATTCTTGATGCTTGATAGGAATAAAAAAACGGCCGCACTCGCTTTTCGTTGCGAGAGAAAAGATTGTCATGAAAGCATTGATCGTCAGCTCCGAAGTCTCTTCCGAAAATTCGCTTCTCTCGTTGCTCTCCCATTACGGTTGGGGAGGAGAAATCGTCAACGTCTCTGAGGTTTCTGAAAAGCTGCAGTCGGATTCTTATCGAGCTATTCTCGTTTGCGCCGAATTTTTGCCGGACAAAGGTGTGGAGTTTGCCATTCGGGTTCGGGCACTTCCCCAGGGATGGCAGATTTTGCTTCTGTCGGTTTGCCAAGGGACAAATTCTGCTTTGGTCGAACGTCTTTTGGCGGTCGGCTATGACGACGTCATTGCGATGCCTTCCCAGAACGATCGTCTCGGTGGGCGTCTGGCCGGAGCGGAATGTCGCGTGAGGGGGATCGGTTTCATGGGAATGCAGGATAACTCGATTCGAAGTCTCGTCGAGTCATCCGGATCGCTTGCACGAGATGTTCCTTACGGGGTTTTTCGCACCACGGTCAAGGGACGTATTTTGGAAGCGAACCGTGCCTTGGCGGAAATGTTTGGCTACGACTGCGAAGAGGATTTGCTTGCGTTGGAATTGCCAAAAGACATTTATGTCAATCCCGAAGAGCGAGACCAGTTGTGGACCAATTGGTCGAATTATATTGCAGGGCAAGAACTCCTCGGTAAGCGGCGAGATGGTACGGAATTCATTATGCGGGTTTATGGTCGAACGATTCGTGACGATCAAGGAAATCCGAAAGAGCTTGAAGGAATTGTTCAAGACGTGACCGAACAAGTCAAAGCCGAGAATCGATTGCGTCAAACCAACGAGGAGCTGCTTTCGATCTATTCGGGCATGCACGACGGCATTTTGGTTCTCGATCTTGAATCGGAAATCTTTCTTCGGACCAATCCGGCCATGTCGCGCATTACCGGTTATGATTTAGAAGAATTGCGTAAAATGGGGCCGATGGATCTTTTTCAAACTGAACCTTCGGTCGATTTACAAGGGCGGTACGAATTGCTCAAAAAGAAGCGAACCATTCAGCGGTCCTCGGTTCCGTTGCGTCACAAAAACGGCTCGACGATATATTGCGATATGGGAATTTTCCCTTTGATTTCCCACGGACGAGAGTGTCTTGTCGGTTTCTTTCGTAATGTAACGGAAAAGGTGAAGGCCGAAGAAGCGGTCGCTAAAACGGAAGCGAAATTTTATGCCGTGTTTGAAGAAGCCGCTTTGGGGATGGCGGTGACTGATGAGGACGGAACGATACTTCAAGTGAATAAAAATCTTACTTCGATGACGAAAAGCTTGTCGTCGAAAAAGTTGATTGGGCGAAAGTATACGGAATTCTTTACTCCCGAAGATGGCGCTGAAATTCAGAGTCGGATCGAAGCGTGCATTCGAAAGGGGAAAAAATCGTTGCAGGTGGTCAAGCCGATTTTCGTGAGCAAGGGAAAGTCGTTTTGGGGTCGCGTTTCGCTTTCCTTCATCCATGAGGAGGGGAAAGTGATCCATGTTGTTGAGGATATTACGGAGCGAAAGGAAGCCCAAGAGGCGTTGGCTGAGTCTGAATCTTCGTTGCGTCGGGTCTTGAACAATATGCCCGACCGGGTCGTGATGCTCGACCTCGAAGGGACCATCCTCTATTGGAATCACAGTGGGGATCATTTTTCGACGAAAGAGGTTGTTGGGAGAAACTTCTTGTCGTTTGTCGAGGAAGAAAGTGTGGCCGCTGTCAGGGAAGCGTTTGAAAAAACGATCCAAATGCAGGCTAATCAGTCAGTGAATGCTCGTGATTTTTTGGGGAATTGGTGGTATTGTCGCGGTGTGCCCATTGCGAAAGAGGGCAACGTCGAGAATGTGATGGTTTTTTTGACCGACATTACCAAGGAAAAGCACTCGGAAGAGGCTATCCTCGAGGAGCAAGAGCTTTTGCGGAGGTTATTGGAACTTTTGGAAAAAGATCGAGGACTGATCGCGTTCGAATTGCACGATGGTTTTTGCCAGCAACTGACCGGCGCGATTCTTCAACTCGAGGCAGCCTCGGAAGCTTTTCGGCAAACGGGCGGTCAGGTTCCGGAAAGTTATGGACTCGGCATGAAGATGATTCAGGAGAGTATCACTGAAGCGAGACGACTGGTACGAGGGCTTCGGCCGCCGGCGTTGGATGAATACGGGATCGTTCCTGCGATCGAACATCTGGCCGACGATTATCGAAAGCCGGATAATATGCAGATCGAACTCTTCGCGGATATGGGGACGCACCGATTGGCTCAACCTCTGGAAAACGCCATTTTCCGAATGGTCCAAGAGTCGCTCAATAACGTTCAGCAGCACAGCCAAAGCCAACAGGTAGAGATCAGGCTACGTCGCGAAAAAACCAAAATCGATATCGAGGTTCGAGATTGGGGCGTCGGTTTTGATTTGGCAAAGGTGAAGGCTCAACATTTCGGAATTCGAGGAATTCAAGAGCGTGCGAGGCTTTTGGGAGGACGTGCCGAGATTGAGAGTGCTCCCGGGAAAGGGACCCGGATTCATGTCGAGTTGCCCGCGATCGAGTCGGTGGCGACAGTCGAATCGGCAAGCACGCCAAAGGACATCGTTGAAGCCTAGGCTGTGTCCGAAAAATCTAGAACCGATCCCAAGAGCTGGTTCCAATTGGTAACCGGCTCTTTTTTTGCCTCACTTTAATTGCTGGAGCGAGTTTCAGTTGAGGGTAGCGTCACAAGGAGGCGGCGGGAGAGTTTCCCTGGTTGCGGTAAGTCAAGGTTTTGCGGCTATTTTAAATTTTTCATTTCCTTTTGAGGCTGCATGGAAACCGGTGCGCTTACGTGAAATTCGTTGTAAAAAATACGATTCAATACCATTTTCCCCATTTTGGTTTTTCATTTACGATTTTTCGTAAAGTGGAAAACCGTCGTTCCTTGGTTGATTGACCGGACATGGAGGGGGCGTTACCTTCGAGTAAGAAGGCAATGTCAGCAGCTCCTGTCAACTTGCAACTTTTGTTCAAGTCGTCACGAGAAACGGACTCAAGTCACGCTTAAAAAACAAGGAGGAATTCGAGTATGGGTAACGTCTATGTAGGTCTCAATATGGAAGCGGTCCGGCGGGCCGAAAAGCCGTTTGAGTGGGGCGTCGACAAGGCGGCCGAGTTGGGCTACGAGTATGTCGAACCGATGGTTCATTGGGGCCGCGAGCTGATGAGCGAGGCCGGGTACTATCACACCGTCTCGATGCTGGACGATCCGCTTCGAATTCGCCGCGCGGCGGAAAAAGCCGGGGTGAAAGTTTCCGGGCTCCAGGCGCACGGGCCACTCGGTCGCCCCGAGGTTCACGGTGAATATCTCAAACAGGCGATCCGTTACGCAGCCGAGTGTGGCGCCAATGTCGTCAGCACCGACGAAGGGATTAAAGCCCCTTGGACCACCGAAGAAGAGGATATGGTCCTGATTCGATACACCCTTTACGAAGCGGCCCAAATGGCCGAGCCGAGGGGGATCAGTATCGGTCTGGAGTGCCATCAGCAGTACACCAAGACGCCCGAGGGGCTTGACCGGATCTACAACCTGGTCGATTCGCCTTCGATCGGGATTAACTTCGACACCGGCAACGCCTATCTGGCCGGACAGGACCCGTATACTTGGTTGGAGCGGGTCGCCGACCGGTTGGTCCACTTGCATGCCAAGGATATCAGCGTCGAGCATTCCGAGGCCGAACGGGGCAAGGTGGCTGGAACGCCGGTCGGTTGTGCCTGTGGCGATGGCGTTCTTGATTGGGCCCGGATCATTGAGATCGTCCGAACCAAAACGCCGCGTGATATCGTCATGTCGGTCGAATGTGGCAGCGTCGAAGAGGCCAAGCGAAGCCTGGAGCATCTCAATTCGCTTTTGTAAATGAAACGAACTCTCGTTGAGGTTCGTGCTTGGCAGACTCTTGTGCAACGTCGATTGTACGTCCAGCGAAAACGGGCGAGATTAGGTTCTCGCCCGTTTTCTAAAAATTTTTTAACGCCTTCGCATTCTTCCGTTTCAAGAAACGTTCCATGTCGGGGTACGTCTCCTCCGCCGCCTCTTCCCTTGCGATCTCGCGCAGCCGACTAGGCAACCTCGTCCCCATCTTGCTTCGACAAATACCCGCGAAGGTTTTACTTCTTGTGGACCATGCAACGCTGGACGACCGTGTGCGATGATCCGTCCTGCCAAATTGCGGCCGCGCTCGCTCGTCAATCCTATTGGACGTCCGTTCCGCCAGAATTCCCTTCGTATTACGTGACGGTATGGCTTTTGCAATCGCCCATAAAAAAATCCATGCCGATCTATATGACAGGCATGGATTTGGGAATGGCCAAGAAAAAAGGGAGCGAAGCCGTTAAGCTTTGTCTTCGTCTCCTTCTTCTTCCTTCTTCTTTTTCTTCTTTTTCATCGACATCTTGTAGACGCGAACTTTGTCCAGTCCGAGCGGGCTATCGCCTTCTTGCCAGCGGTCCGACGCTTTGAGTCGTTCAATTCGTTCGGCTCGGGTCAGGACACTCCTTGCCCTAACGAGTCCGGCTCGTACTTTGAGACTTTTGTCGATTGTCATCGATTTTTCTCCAAGAATAAATCCAAACGGTGTATCCTATTGTCAGCCGGCGTTTAATCCTTGCCGACGAAAGGGCAATTCCAATAAACCACCCAGTATACTCGTGCACGGGCGGTGTGACAAGCATGGTATCGGGTCAAAAAGGGAGATTTGTTGCGGATAAATCGTTCCGAGATCAATCGATTTGGCCCCATTTTGCCCCAAATAGCCGGTTTTCCACAGTAGCTTTCCCTGTATAGTCCCTCTGGCGGTATGGTATTATCCAGTAGAGGGGTTTATGGGGTTGTCTTACTCGGAAAGGGTCTCTTGAAACGCCCGGTTCTTTTTTTCGATCTTTTCGACCAACTGAACTTTGAAGTCGGCCAACGCTTTTTGGATTTTTTCGTCGGCGACCCCGAGGATCTGGACGGCCAGCAATCCGGCGTTCCGCGGGCCACCCATGCCCACCCCGACCGTCGCGACCGGGACGTCGCCGGGCATCTGGACGGTGGCCAGAAGGGAATCCATGCCCCCTTGAAGAGCGGTCGGGACCGGAATCCCGATCACCGGCAGCGTGGTGTGCGAGGCGACGACCCGGCCAAGTGGGCGGCCCCCCCTGCGGCGGCGATGATCACCTGCAACCCACGGTTACGAGCCGATTTGGCGTACTGTTCGACCACTCCGGGCGTCCGGTGCGCGCTCATGACGTTGACTTCGTAGGGGACGCTGAACTGGTCCAAGGCGGCGGCAACGGCGTTGATTTTTGGCCAATCGCTATCGCTTCCCATGACGATTCCCACTCGCGGTTTTTCCGACATCAGCTCTGCACTCCTCTTGGTTACCGAAGACGCGTTTGAGTAAAAAAAGGCACTATTGATGTTTGTCTTGTCAATGAGCCTTGGCGCAAGCGTTTTAGCAAAATTTCTCAGCCCCCCCGTTGGTAGGCCTCGGTTCATTAACTAGGCAAAGCTCAATAGGACCAAGGAGAATAATCCATGGTGAACGTTTCGGCAACCGCTTGGTTGGTGATTTTTCGTTCGTGCAGGTTGATCGCCGAGACGATGGGCGGGAAACGTTTGGCCGCCTCCTGAAGGCCGTGGTCGGCGATACGCAGTGCCCAGGGAAGCGTCACGTTGCATAACGCGAAGGTACTGGTCCGTGCGACCGCGCCGGGCATGTTGGCGACACAATAATGGATGACCTCGTCGACAAGGAAAGTCGGTTCGCTGTGGGTGGTCGGATGGGTCGTTTCGATGCAGCCCCCTTGATCGACCGCGACGTCGACGATCACGCTGCCCGGTTTCATTAGGGCAAGATCCGACCTCTCGATCAATCGGGGCGTTTTGGCTCCAGGTAAAAGAACCGCTCCAATAACCAAGTCGGCTTGTCCCAAAAAGCGTCGGATCGAGTGACGGTCACTGAAGATGACCTTGACGTTCGGCTGCATGACATCGTGAAGGTAGCGAAGCCGGTCCATGTTGACGTCGAGGATGGCCACGTCCGCTCCCATGCCCGAGGCGATTTTTGCGGCGTTGGCGCCGACCACTCCACCGCCGAGGATCATAACCTTGGCCGGCTCGACACCGGGAACCCCTCCTAAAAGAATCCCGCGTCCCCCTTGAGGTCGTTCGAGGTGTTTTGCCCCTTCTTGAACGCTCATCCGTCCGGCAATCTCGCTCATCGGAACGAGCAAGGGAAGTTGTCCATTCTCATCTTCGAGCGTTTCGTACGCCACGGCCGTGACGCCGGATTCGAGGACCCGTTCGGTCAGTTCGCGATCAGACGCAAAGTGAAAGTAAGTAAAGACAATCTGTCCTTCATGCAACATCGCGCATTCGGACCGTTGTGGCTCTTTGACTTTGAGGATTAACTCGGCGCGTTCGAAAATTTCGGCCGGTTTATCGACGATCGCAGCGCCCTGTTTTTGGTAATCCTCGTTCGTCAAGCCGGAGCCGAGCCCCGCGTCGTTTTGGACGAGGACTTGGTGGCCCAAACGGGTCAATTCTTCCACGCCGACCGGCAGCAGACTTACTCGATATTCATCACGCTTGATTTCTTTAGGAACGCCGATAATCATTGGTCTTGCCACTTGAGGAAACGGAATTGTTTGTAGGGGGTATTACTTTTGCTTCGGCAGAATGACGTCGGGAGAATAATCCCTTTTTTCAAACGGTTTGGCGTCATCGTTGGGGGACAAAGCTTCCCCTTTGCCGGTGGTAACCTATAATAGATGGATAGATTATGCCCCCTTCACCTCCTCCGGCAGGAGTCGGGTTTTTCTGGTTCGAAAATACCGATGGTAATGGTTGGGAAATATTTTACGCTTGTTGGTCGATCGCGTCTATGCCCCCTAAAGTTCCAATTTTTTTGGGGCGGCTTTCGATGGACGCGTGAACGAGAGAGACGCTCATGTATCGATTGATTCGGTCTTGGAAGACGTGGCTACTTGGCTTTGCCCCCTTGCTGGCGGTGATGACGATCTTTTGCGAGGCAAGCCCGGCCCAGTTCGGCGGACGCGGTATCCCTTCGGCCCGCTACGGCGCGACGTTTGGCCCCTACTATGACGCCGAGCTTTTGGACGCGTTGAAATCGTTTCAATCGGAGTGCCGAGGCGGAATCAAAACGGCCGAGTCGCGTTGGATCGATTCGATCTGTTATTACACGATGATCGGCGAGTGCTACTATCGTTTGGGCCGCTTTCCTGAAGCGTTGGAAAGCTACAATTCGGCCATGACGCTGTACCTGCGTTTTTCGAACTGGATGACTCGGGTTCGCTTTCCGGCCACGATTCGTCCGGCGCAAATCACCCGAGGAAAACGGTGGGTGACTTGGGGAAGTTCGACTCGAAAAGTGGTGCCCGGCAATTTTTCCAGCTCCTATTTGATGAGCCAGGGGAAGGTTGATCAGTATCAAACCTATAAAAAAGGGGGAGTGGCCGATCCGGCGATGCTGTTCGGCGTCGATGCGATCGAGGTCGTTCGATGTACCACCCTGGCGATGCGTCGTCGCATGGAACTTTTGGGACCGGTAGGGCCCCATGATCGGCTTACCGGCGAAATCCTGACGACCGCGGCGCGACGACTCGGACTGCCGAACCATTGGACCGAGTGCTGGATCGACGTCCAGTTGGGTTTGGCCCAGTTGGCTGCCGGTAAAGAAAAACAGGCGAAGGTGACCCTCGAAAAATCGCTCGCCGCCGCGGGACAGTTCGACCATCCGCTTTCGGCGGTCGCCCTGTTCGAGCTGGGACGCATGGCGCTTCGGGAAGGGGATTATAAACGGGCCAGTTATTGGTTTGCCGAAACGACCTATTCGGCCGCCTTTTTCGGCGACATCGATCTCGTCGAAGAGGGGTTTCGTTACGCGACGCTCGTCTCGTTTTTGAGTAATCAAAAAGGGGATTTTAAGCCGTTGGCCGAAGGGCTTCGGTGGGCACGCATCAATAAGTACCGCCGGTTGGAAGTCTCGCTTTCGTTGCTTTTGGCTGAAACGCAGACCCGGCTTCGCCATCCCAAGGAAGCGGACGGGTTTTTAAAACAGGCGGCCGGTTGGTTGAGTCGCCGAGACACTCAAGACGTTCGTTTGGGCGCTCAGTGGGCCTATCTGACGGCGATTAGTCGTTTTCAGACCGGCAATCTGGCGGCGGGAAACGACGCGTTTGCCGAGGCGATGAATTTGATGCGTGGCGGCTCGCTTTGGCTTTTTCATATCGGACTGGTCGACGGGCGCTATCGTGACAACAGTCTTACGGCGCGAGCGTCGGCCGAACTTTTTGCCCGAGTGCTTCGCGACCCGCGACCGGACGATTGGACCTTGCGCCCGATGGAAACGATGGCCGTCTTGACCACGCCGCATCCGTTGCCTTACGAAGATTGGTACCAATGTGTCTTGAAACGGAACCAGACGGAAGTCGCTCTTGAAGTGGGCGATCGGCTCCGGCGTCATCGGTTCTTTTCGACGTTGCCGTTTGGAGGACGTGTCGTATCGTTGCGTCATATTCTGGAAACCGATCCACGTTGGCTGAACGAGTCGGACCGTTTGACTCGGCAAGATTTGTTGACGCAATATCCGCGGTATGAAAAATTACAGAAACCCGCACAGGCGTTACAGCAAGATCTGAGGCGAAATCCGCTCAATCTGCAAGAGGGCGCACCGGGGACTGAACTGAAACGGCGGATCAACGATTTGGCCAATTTGTCTGCCGAGCAAGAGCTGGTTTTACGCGAGATCGCCCTGGCGCGAAATCCGGCCGGACTGGTTTTTCCGCCCCTTTTGACGACCGAAGAGGTTCAGCGGCGTTTGCCCGAAGGACACGCCCTGTTGGCTTTTGTTCAAGCCGCCGGGAAGTTGGACGCCTATCTGTTGAATCGAAAGCAGTACACCCAGTGGACGATTCACTCGCCCGAGGCGGTTTTCAAGCCGTTGGTCGCCCTGTTGCGTGAGATGGGGCATTACGAAGCGAATGTCGAATTGTCGGCCGACGATCTTGCGAAAACGAAATGGAAAAAGGCGGCTGAAGAAACGCTCAACGCGATTCTGGTTGGGTCGAAAGCCGACTTTGCGACCGATTTCAAACAGCTGATCATCGTTCCCGACGGTTTCCTTTGGTACGTCCCGTTCGAGGCGCTTCAGATTCGATCTCACGGGAAGGCCGAATCGATGATTGAACGGTTTGAAATCCGTTACGCCCCGACGGTCGGTCTGGCGGTCGACGAACGGCGGTCTCGACGACTCGATGGTCGAACCGGTGCCGTACTCGGAAGGCTTTTCCCTCGGGATAATCCGTCGGTGGCCCAAAACGCTTTTGACACCTTGACCGAAGTCTTGCCGAAAACCGTGGCGATCCAAACGCCGCTTGCCGTGCCGCCGTCGGTCTTTCGGACCTGTTTCGATCGGCTGCTGGTTTTCGACGATATCGCGGCCGACCGGGCTCACCCTTATGCGTGGCAGTTGCTCCCGGCAACACGGGTCCGATACGGTGCCGCCTTGGCCGACTGGCTCGAATTGCCGATCGGGGCCCCGCAGACATTGGTCTTGCCCGGTTTCCATACGGCGGCCGAAAACAGCCTGAAAAAGATCCGACCGTCCGCGGCCGGGGAAGAGATGTTCTTGTCGCTTTGCGGACTCATGTCGGGCGGGACGCGAACGATCCTTATCAGCCGCTGGCGAGCGGGAGGGGCCACCTCCTACACCCGGATTCGCGAGTTCGTCCAGGAACTGCCGCACACCACGCCTCCGGCCGCCTGGCAACGGGCCGTGCTGGTGACCCAATCGGCCGAACTCGATCCGGAGGCCGAACCGCGTCTGAAGGTTTCTTCTCGGAATGCTCCCCTGAAAGCGGATCACCCGTTTTTCTGGGCTGCCGAGATGTTGATCGACACGGGCGAACCGTTCTCGGAAGAAGCGGCGTCGCCAGCGCCAGAAAAAAAATAGAGGCCGCCTCGATGGTCTCGCGGCAGCCTCTTTGAACCGTTTTCGCTGGAAGAGGAAATGGTCGTTATTGGGGGGCAGTTATTCCGTCGCCTGGTCGACGATCTGCTCGATCGACTCATCGCTGGCTTGCGAGAAGAGTTGGTCGAAAGCTCGTTCGATCGCTTCCGCTTGATGGATCTGTCCCATCGGCATTTCCGTCTCGGCCATCGCGTGGACGTTTTCCGAACTGTTTCCGCGTCGCTTTGAACCCGGCTGCGTTGCGGGACTCTCCTGGCGGTCGGTTTCGGGCTTTTCGTTGCCGTCTTCTTCGTTTTTCTTCGAACGTTCTTGCTGTCGGGCCGAGGCACGGCCAAACGACTCGGTGTCCGGAGCCAGTTGGAAACCGAGCGTTCCTTCGTGGCCGATCGAATCCGGTTGCGAAGTGACCGACCGAGAACGTAATCGGTTTTGGGGCGCTGCGCCGTTGGAAATGGCGTCGAGGAGTCGTGAATCGATTTCGGCCCGCGAAAGGACCGAGCGCGTCTCTCGCAAGGTCCCGTTAAAGGCCATCGCCCACGGGTTGATCACCTCGATTGTCACGGCTTGGGTCGTGGCCAGACCGTCGGTGCCGTCGCCGAGCTGTTCAACCGCTTCGATCGAAACGACGAACGTCTCAAAACCGATCGATTCGGGGACGTCCCAATGAAGTTGGCCGGTTTGGGCGTCGAGGGTTATTCCGTCGGGAACCTGGGTCGGATCAGTAAACCGATATTCGATCGCGTGGGTCGGAAGGTCCGGGTCCTGGGCCTTTACGGTGATTTCCATCGGGATACCGGGGATGGCGGTGACTGCCGCGGTCGGGTCGAAAACCGGCGCTTCGTCGATCTCGTTGACCGTGACCGAGAAGGTTTTTTCGTCGGTGGCGCCGGCCGAGTCGGTTACTTGAACCGTCAGCTCATAGGTCCCGCCGCCGTGGGTTTCACCAGGTTGCCAGGTCAATCGGCCGGTCGTTGCGTCGATCGAAACGCCGGCCGGAGTGCCGTCGACCAACGAATAGATCAAGTCTCCAACCGGAAGGTCTTCATCGGACGCCTCGGCGAGAAAATCCAATAATGCTCCCTCGTCAATCGAAACGTTGTCGATCGGATCGAGGACCGGTGCGACGTTGACCTCCCCGACGGCCACGTCAAACGACTGGTACGTGATCGCTCCGTTGGCGTTGGTGACCGAGACCGTGATCGTGTACTGGCCCGGTCCTTGCGCTTCGGTCGGTGTCCAGGTCAACACGCCTGTTTCAGAATCGATCGCGACCCCCTCGGGCATCCCCTCTTGCAGACCGAAGGTCATGCTCGGATCGTTGTCGATTCCCGACTCGGCTTCGATGGTGACCGAGAGCGTTTGGTGTTCATCGATTGTTTGGTCTTGGATCGTCTGGACGATCGGGCCAAGTGCGACTTCGACCTGACAGGTTTGAGTCACTTCATTTCCGGCCGCGTCGGTCACCTTGACCGTGACCGTCTCGGATTGATTATGGGCGGAGGTCGGCATCCAGGTGATTTCACCGGTCGCCGGATCGACGGTCATTCCGCTCGGCGCGGCGGTCAGCTCGTAGTAAAGCCCGGTCGAGTCGCCCGTTTGAATGTCCAGCAGATAGGCGTAGGCCATTCCGGCAGTCGCCTGAGTCAGCGGATCGGAAAGGATCACCGGCGCTTCGGTATCGATGGTGATCGAGAACACTTCGCTCGGATCGCTTACCAGATCGACCGTCTCGTCGAGATTGCCGATCTTGACTTCCGAGTCCTTGAGTGTTTGGGTGGCGGTGATTTCGTAATCGCCATCGGCCAAGGTCACTTCGGGATTGGCGATCAGTATCACTTCCGAGGCGTCGGCCGTTCCGGAGGCGATCAGTTGTCCATCGGCGAAGATCGAGACTTCGGCCCCTTCCTGGATGCCGGTGAGGCGGAACTGGAGTTGTTGGTTTTCGCTGGTGATCCCGTCGGCGTCGTCGACTCCCGTGTCAAACGAATCGATTAACTCAATCGAACTCGGCGCGTCGGGTTGGACGTAGACCGGGATCATCTGGGAGTCCCAACGACTGTCGGATAACTCGTGGACGCCCACATAGACGCTATAGACACCACAGGCCGAATCGGTCGCCGTGATGGTCATCTTGCCGTAGGGATCGATTTCGATCGCAATGTCGTCCGATTCCGGATAGACCATTCCGTCATAACCAAGGTAGTCGTCGTCGAGGCTGAACCCTTCCAGTTGTACCTCGGTCGACTCGCCCGGCTTGACTTCAATCGGGTTGATCTCTTGCAAATAGGGTTGTCGATCGAAGTGATCCTCGGCGATCGTGACTTCGAAGGTCTGTTCGGTCATGTTCCCTTCGGTATCGTAGCAGCGGATCGTCACCTCGCCAGTGCCGGTGGTTCCTTCCGGCGCGGTGAGCATGAGGGTCCCATTTTCTTCGTCGTAGAAGACCTCGACCGACTCGATCACAATATCGTTGACCGGTTTGTTATTTGCGTCGACATCGGCCGCTTCAATCGCTTGTCGGACATCGTCCCCTTCGGTCAAGAAGCCGAAGACCGAATGGTTGAAGTCCAGATGGGTCGTCGCCGAGCCGGTGATAAAGAACTGGGACCCGTTGGTGTCGTCTCCGCTGTTGGCCATCGACAAAAGGCCGGAGCTGGTGTGCAACAGTTCCGGGTGGAATTCGTCATCGAACTTGAAGCCGGGGCCGCCGGTTCCGTCGCCGTTGGGGCAGCCGCCTTGAATGACAAACGGCGTTCCGTCGGAGTATTCGGCGATGCGGTGGAAGGTCAGCCCGTCATAAAAACCGTCTTCCACCAAGCCGATAATCTGGCTGGTCGTGTTGGGGGCACGCTGTTCGAAGAGTTCGAAGGTCATCTCGCCATAATCGGCGACCGTCATCTTGACGCTTCGATTTCCTTCGAGTACCGAGGCGCTGAGATCGCCGGAGACTTCGACTTCGTAGGTCAGATGGTCGCTGTCGGGATCGTAACCGTCCAGGGCGATGTACAGCGGTGTTCCAGCGTTGAGTACGAGCCCTTCGGCAAAAGGTGCCAGCACGGGCGACGCGGAGAGTACCATCCGCGGTTCGAGGGCTTCCACACGAAGTGAGGTCGTCCGAAAAGAGTGAGCCGTTTTTTGACGGTTCCGGCGAGCTTTTTGTTGTCTTCGCTTCGAACTCGATTTTGCCATAAGGGAAAAGCCTCTGCTCCGAAGTAATTTTTACCCAGACGAGATGCGAACGTTTTTTCTCTAGGTCGATCAAGTTGCCCGGAAGATCGAGACGCCGAAGCGGTCCCGGGCGTTGCCTCTTATTGGATCGATCTATAGAGCTTTTGTCAAGTAATTAGTGGCAAGTGGTCCAGAATTCTTACAAAAAAAGGGTTTCCATAAGATTCGAGTCTAATTACGGACCAGTCCCGTTGCACGGAGAAAAACGGGGTTCTTTTCACTAGAATAGGGACGGTAGGCCAGAGGGGGGGATTAAGCCGATTTTGCCGCCACTTTGACGTACAGGAGTACCTCCTCGCGGAGGGGCAGTCCGGCTTCAATCGCCTGCAGAGCATGGTCCAGAACGATTTCGTGCGAGAGACGTCGGATTTCGGACGTTTCCTCCAAGGTGAAATCGGCCGCCAAAAGCCGCCACGTCCAGTAGAATGCCGGAGTCGGACAACCGGCTTGACGAGCCAACCAGTCCGAACCGCGGCGGTCCTCATCGGCAATCGCCGGTAAAGACGGTTCGGTAATCGGAGAGTCGAGTGAAGAGGGAATGTCGAATTCGGACGTTTCGTGCGAAGCCGTAAGGTCGGAAGCGGAAGTTTCCGGGGCCGTTTCGGTCGGCGTTGTTTCCGACTCGAACTGGGGTTGGTTTTTCGAAGCGGTCATCTTGACGATCGCCTCGCCGTAGCGACGCAGTTTTACCTTGCCAATCCCGTGGACTTCGGCCAACTCATCGAGCGACTGCGGACGGGTTCGGGCAATTGCTTCCAGCGTAGCGTTGGAAAGGATATGGAAAAACGGAACCCCTTCTTCCTCGGCCTGCCGGCGTCGAAAGGTTTTTAGTGCGTCGGCGATTTCCGGGTCGACCGGAAAGAAGTCGGAATCGTTTGCGGGGTTTTCGTCGGCGTTTCCTTCGGCTTGGCCCCTGGCCGATTTTGCTCCGAGACCGGGGCGATTGAGTTTACGAAAAAGGAGATCCGAGACGGGCAACTTTTGCGTAAACAGGCTCTCCCCCCGCATCGTTTCGAGCCCTTCTTCGGTCAGGCACAAAACCGGCCGATTCGGTTCGATACGGTTTTGTCCCAGGTGGCCGGTCATCAAAAGGGCGTCGATCAGTTCGACCAGCTCTTTCTGCTGGAGGTGTCCCAGGAGTCCGAAGGTTGAAAGTTGGTCGAGGCGACACCGCTGGACACCGGCGGTCGTGCGGCCGCGGAGCATTTGAGCCAAGAGATGTTTTCCGACCCCTTTTTCAAGGTGGCAACGGACTCGCGCGACGCCGCTTAAAACGATTCGAATCGTTTCCAAAAGTTTTTCCGAGACGCGAGTTTCGTTCTCGGTGTTTCCTTCGGAGGACGAGTTTTTCTCTCGGTCGTCACAGTTGTCGCAATGGCCGCACGGTCGGGTGTCGTTTTCGCCGAAGTAATGCAAAATCGTCTCTTGGCGACATTGGCTTCCGGTGGCGAAACGGATGACTCGATGGAGTTTTTGGTATTCGGCCTTCTTTCGCTCTTCCAGCGAGCTGAAATCGATTTCCAGCTCGTCAAACGGTCGATCGCGGCGAAGCATTCGAATCGCGCGACCTCGAAACGCGGGAACGTAGGTCAGCGGCCCCAGCTCGTTCAGTCGACGTAACGTGGCCGAAAGGGCGTTGGTTGATATTTCGAGCGTCCGGGCCAGTTCGTGGGGTCGAAACGAGACCAATTCGTTGCGACGACTGCCAACCCATCGTTCGACCGTTTGCAAGACCTTGCGCCGGGTCTTGGCCCGTTTCGGTAAAAGGTCGACCAGTGTCGGCATGTCACTGTCGATGCGGACCGAGGCCCGGTTTTCGGACGAGACCAGCCGCTCGATCACGCCACTCTTTTCGAGCAACTGCTCGCAGGCGGCGACCCCATCGCCTGTGATCGAGAGGTCCAATCGATCCTTGATTTCCTGCTGGGTCAGTTGGATTACCTCGGCGTCGATGGCGGCCAAGAGCCCGTAGACGGCCGCGACCTGATCGGGCGTCGGGTAGGCGTTTTCGATAAACCATTCAAGCAAGTACCGGTCCGACGGATGGTAGAGCAACAGGCATCGCGAGTCCAACCCGTCGCGTCCGGCTCGACCGGCCTCTTGATAGTAGGCCTCCAGCGTCCCGGGCAGGTTATAATGGATGACGAAACGGACGTCCCGCTTGTCGATCCCCATGCCGAAAGCGTTGGTGGCGACGACCAGATCGGCCCGGTCTTGCATGAACGCCTCTTGGGCCACTTTGCGCGCGTCGTCGCCCATTCCGGCGTGGTAGAACGTGACCTGCCGCTTGGTCGAGCTGGCGATCAGCTCGGCGACCTCCTCGGTCCGTTTTCGCGTCGAGGTATAAACGATCCCCGAACCGTCTTCTTTTTCGAGAAAATCGAGAAGCCGTTCGTTTTTTTCTCGATCGGTTCGTGCCAGGCCGACTTGATAAAAAAGGTTCGGGCGGGCAAAGCCGGTGACGAACGTTTTCGGATGGTCGAGATTCAACAGCTCGACGATATCGTGTTGGACGGCGTCGGTCGCCGTGGCCGTCAGGGCGATGGTGGTCGGGTTGCCCAACTGCTGTCGAAAACGCCCCAGCCGCGCGTAGTCGGGCCGAAAATCGTGTCCCCACTCGCTGATGCAATGGGCCTCGTCGACCGCCAATAGGCCCAAGCGGGTCGCCCGAACCGCGTCCAAAAACCGAGAACTACGAAACCGCTCCGGCACGACGTAGACCAATTTGTACGCGCCGGCCGCGATTTCATCGAGCCGTCGGCTTTGCTGGTCGGGCGTGAGCGTGCTGTTGATGAACGTGACCGGAAGGCCCAACGCCTGGAGCTGGTCGACCTGGTCTTTCATCAACGCGATCAGTGGCGAAACGACCAACGTGACCCCGTCAATCGCCAGGGCCGGAAGCTGATAACAGAGGCTTTTACCGCCGCCGGTCGGCATGACGCAAAGACTGTCTCGCCCGGTGAGTACGGTCGAGATGACCGCTTTTTGGCCTTCACGAAACTCGGTCAGCCCGAATTGCCCCAGCAACGCCTCGATTCGATCGACTTCGCTCCCGTGAGGTTCGGTCGACAAGGGGACTGCGGGTAATTCCATCGTTTTTCAATGCGGGTTGGGACGACTGAGAAGAGGGCGGGTGAGGGCTTTTGATCGAGAGTTCCGGTCTTGATCAAACGCCGGTCTTAATCAAACATGCTGTAGCTCAAGTAGACCGCCAGTGGAATGAAAAGGATAAGCGGCAACCAGGCGGCCAGCGACGAGGAAATCAGGTAGCTGGTTCCCAGATAATTGGCCGTCATCGAAACGGCTGAAAAACCGGTCACCACGACCATGCAAATCCCGATTGCCAGGAAGACGTTGCGATTTTCCCGTCGCAATACCATCGGAAGGCCGAGAAAAAGTAGTGTCACATTGGCGAACGGGCTGACGATTCGCGAATGGATGTTAACCCGAACGTCGGGGCCGAAGTCGAGACTCGGATTATTCATTCCCGAGATCAGCTCCGCCGTCGAGGCGTAGGTCAAACCCTCGGTGAGCATCTCGAAAACCACGTCGCTTACGACAAAGCACTCGTCTTTCCGAAGCCCGGGCGACGATTTGCCGGAATCGGTCGACGTGGTCTCGTCTTTCCCTTCGAAGCGAGCGATTTTCTTTCGAAGCACCTCCACACGCGGGTCGTTTTGCAACCAAACGGGCGAATCGGTAGGGGTGAGCAAAATCGGTTCCCCTTGCCAGACAAGCGACGGACGAGAAGCAAAATCGCTCGGTTCGGTGATTCCCTGGAGGAGGTAACCTCCCGGCCGGTCTCCTTCGGCGCGAAGGTAATAGGCGGCTTTCGCTTCAAGCTGAGGGCCGTAGTCGTTCAACGTTGTCGGGAAGTAAAAAACCGGACGAACGATCTTTCGGAGCGCCGCGCATGAACTGGCCCCGTCGATGAGGATGTCGGTCTTGGCGTCGTAGCGAGATTTCAGTTCCCGTTCCGACTTTCCGACCAGATCGTAAGGGGAGCGGCAAAGTTCGTAACGACACTGAGGCATGACGATTTCCCGATTGATCGTGGCCAAAAGGGTCATGACAATCGCAGCGACGATGATCGGTTTGACGACTCGCATGCGCGAGACCCCGGCCGCCAGAAGCGCGGTCATTTCGTTGTGGCGGCGCAACCAGGTGACGGTGAACATCGCGGCGGTCAAGGTCAACATTGGCGCGGTCAAGTCGAAGAAGAACAGCGAACGATAGGCATAGTACGATGCCAAAAGGGCCGCAAGATTGGCCTGTTCTCCGGCCGAGTTGCTGAAGTTTTCGAGGTTCGTAAACGCGTCGAAAACGACATAGAGCCCCGTCAGGCTCAAGAAGCAGATCAAAAAGGTCTTGATGAATTGTCGCAAGACATATCGGTCGATTATCGTCATCGGTTCCTTCCGTATAAAAGAGGAGGAGTCGATTCCTCACTCCCGGCAAGCGAAAGCGTCATGAATTAACGGTTGGTGTTAGAT
Source organism: Thermoguttaceae bacterium (assembly GCA_963674475.2). Taxonomy (GTDB): domain Bacteria; phylum Planctomycetota; class Planctomycetia; order Pirellulales; family Thermoguttaceae; genus CAXXFQ01. Next base: position 141,129 of record CAXXFQ010000021.1, read on the forward strand.
TGAGGTCAATCCAGAGGCAAAACCGCCTTCAAGGCGCGTCCCAGGGCGGCGATCCCTTCCTGGATCATGGGGGCCGGGGGAACGCCAAAGCTCAGGCGGAGACAATTTTTGGGCGTCTCGGCCACCGGCCCAGGATAACAAAGTTCGCCCGGCACATAAAGGACGCCTTCCTTCACCGCTTGCGCAAACAGGGGAGATTCGGTACCGGCCTCGATCCCCTCGGGCAACTCGAGCCAGACATACAGCCCCCCGGTTGGACGGTTCCATGTCACTCCCGGCAAGGGGCGCAGATGTTCCTCGGCCGCCGAGTCGAAGGCCAAGAGCTTTTCGCGATAGGCGGCCTGCAGTGTTTGCAAATGCCGGTCGAACTGGCCGGTTTCCAGCACCTTGGCCATCAACGTTTGGCTGAAATGGGGGGAGCCGAAGTTGATGTGTCCCTTTTGGCTCAAAACGGGTTTCAATAAATCGGACGGAAACAGTCCCCAGCCGACCCGAAGGCCGGGCGAAAACGATTTCGAAAACGAGCCGATCATGATGACCGTTTCCCCTTCGGCGTCGAACGAGCGGATACTCGGCAAATCGGCTCCCTCGTAGAGTAAATCACGATATGCGACATCTTCGATAATTCGCAAACGCCGCCGCGAGGTCGAAAACCGCTGGGCGATTTCAACCAGCCGTTTTCTTCGATCGATCGAAAGGTTCACTCCGGTCGGGTTGTCGAAATAGCTGATGACATAAATCGCTTTGACCAGGTCCAGTTTGTCTTCGTCGCGAAGCCGAACGAGCGTCGCTTCCAGTGACTCGGGAATCATCCCTTTCGCGTCGGTCTTTATGCCGATCGCCTGGCAACCCAGATTGGCCAACGAGCCGAGAAAGACGAAATAGCTCGGCGCGCCACAGAGGACGATATCGCCCGGATCGAGAATCGAGTCGGCTAGGAGATAAAGCAGTTCGTTGCTTCCGGAGGTGATGACCATCTGTTCGGGCGAGTACTTTTCAGGAGCACACTTTTCAGGAACATTGCTCGGATGCTCGGCCACGGCGCCGTCGGTTTCAGTTAGCCGACGACAGATCGCCTTGCGTAGCGGCTCGAAACCGATCGTGGTTCCATATTGCAGCGCGGCACGAGCTTCGTCCGGGTCGGCCCAGATCGCGTCGAACGCTTCCTTTACCGGTTCGGCCGGAAGGGAACTTTGATCGATGAACGCGGCAGCCAAGGAGATCAGGTCCGGATTTTCCAGTGCGCGGGCCATCAGCGCGTTGGTGATCGGTTCGGCGCCGGCCCATTGGGCACGCCGACTTAATTCTTTTTCTCGGGGCATTTTTTCTCTCGAGAGGGGCTCTCTTGCTCGCGTGGGGAGGAAGTGTCGAGGGATATGGATTCAATGTTTTTCGAAGGCCGCCCGGTTTGCAGGTCGGAAGTCGTTGCCGCCGAGTCGATGCGATAACCGGATTCCGCCGTGGTTTCACGAGTCACCTCATCCAAGCCGGTCGTTTCTTCGGCTGATTGGATCTCTTGGGGCGTTCCGAAAGCCGCTTCGGCAAGGGGGGAAATGGCCGCGAGATAGGCGGTGATTTCCGGGTTGTCGGGTTCTTGTTTTTGCCAAGCATCGAGGATAACCTTGGCCGCTTTGTGGTTTTCTTGGAGCAGATAGGCGGCCGCCAGCCATCGCAGGCAAAAAGGTCCGTCGCAACCGTTTTCGCGGGCGTTTTCCAAATGGTCGATCGCTTTAGGAAATTGACGCTCGACCACTTCCGCGGCGCCGCGGACTGCCTGAGTGTACGCGCGTCGCTGGGCCAGATTCAACGGTAACCGGTCGATCAACTCAATCGCCTTTTGACGCTTTCCCATTTTGACTTTCAGATCGATCGCGTGTCGTGCGACGCGCGACGATTCGGGGGAGAAGGACAACGCTTGATCGATCAGTTTCTCGGCCTCTTCTTTCTTGCCTTGAAGCTGCCAAACCAGACTCAAGGAGACCACCGTCATCTCGGCGATTTCAGCCAAATGCCAGGTTTCCAGATTGACTTGACCGTGGTCGATCACGGTCTGGAACGTGCGGGCGGCCAGATCGGTTTGCCCTTGAGATTGCAAGACGGTTCCCAGGAAGAAAAGCAGGTGGGAATCCAGCGGGAACTCTTCCAACGCTTCGACGGCCACTTGGAGGAACGGACCCGCTTCGGTCGATCCGCCTTGATAGGTCGAAAGTAAACCGAGATACGCTTCCAGTCGTTCGGTCGATTTCAGCTTGGACGACGCGATGGCCGATCGAAACGATTTGCGAGCCTCGCCCTTTTGGTTCAAATCGTAGAGCGCCTGGCCACGGGCGATTTGAACGGCCGGACGAACCGTCTCGGATTCGGCGATTTCGATGGCCGACAGTTCCAAGTCGCGAAGCGCACGGGCCGTTTTTCGTTCGGGCAGATGGTCGTCGCCGTCGCGCTGGATGGTCGCCGGGGCCATTTCCTTCGAAAACCCCAGCGCGTCGATCGACGGCTCGAGCGTTTCGCGAACGCGACCTTCAAAACGCCAATCCGAGTGAAAGGGGATCAGGCGAATTTCTTGGATTCGTTCGCGCGAAAGCCTTGGGTGTTCGGGCGGTGACTCCACCAACAGATGGTAAACGCAGTCCGGTTGGGCCGACGTATGAACCCAATCGACCAGCTTGGCCGCTTCGTGACTGGTGAGCGTTTCGCCCGCTTCGAGCCAAAGAATCCAATCGTGAGCGTCATGGCCGACCGGGTTGAAAAAAAAGTCTCCGCGAAACAGCTCATTGCGAACCGCGGAGAAGTCGCTTGCCCAGTCGATGGCCAGTCTTGCCACTTGGTGCTTTCGACAGACTTCAACGGTCAGATCTTCCGAACCGATATCCATAACGAAAATCTGATCGCTCCAGGCTTCGATCGATTCGAGCGACCGACTCAATCGGCCCGCCTCGTCGCGCACCACCAGCGCAATGGTCAAACGATTTTGCTTGACGCCTAAATCGGCTTTCGGGTTGGTCGCCATGGCCCATCCTTGGTCGGGGGTCGGAAAACAATTTCCAGTACCGCCTCAGTTTACTTCAAGGATCGCTTGAAAAAAAGGCCGTTTCCGTGGGGTTCCTTGACTGCGGAACTCCTCCCCCCATGGGTGCGCATGGCGACACTTGGCTTTTCAGAGAGAGCCCAAAGCTCCTTGGGTCCCTCTCAAAGTGGCAGAATACGCAGTTAGGGGATCATGGGGTAGATGTAGTCAACATTACCCGGAGGCGAAATGGTCGCCAGCCAGATCATCAACGCCACCAGTCCGGCGAACACGGCAAAAACGACGACCAAACTGATTCGGTCGCGTCGAAGCTGTTCCGGACTGACGGAACCGGTGTCCCGGCTCGACATATCGGGCTTCATCTTATCGGGTGCATTGGCCATTTTGATTCTCCTCGGTCATTGCAGGTGCGTTTGGTAAAGTGCGAACACGAATACCAGTAACGAATTCAAAACGGACTCAGTCGGGGAGGTGTCGAAGCTCGGACGAGACGCTTGTGACGGTTCGTCAGCCGGTCTTGGGGGAAACCTCAAACGGTTTTCTATCCCTCCTCATTTCAATTCTATGGTACGAGGGCAGAAGAAGCATTTGACAGCCAAAAACCCGGCAAAAATACGGCATTATTTAGGGGGGGGATTCGTCCGATTGCAACCTGATTAAGGGGGAACGAACGAATTTTGAAAGCGTTGGCATCCTCTCCAAAAATTGGTCCGACGAAAAACGTCACTTTGGTTTTTCGACAGGAAGATTACGAGAGAGGAGGGGGCTGGGTTGGTCGAGCGGCTTCTAAGCCTTTTGGGGGTGGCTTTTTGGTGAAAAACCGCCAGCGTGGCCCGGACGTGAAGATTCGACGCCCTTGCGGCCCTTTTTAGAGGGAACGGACTTTTGTTTGCCGAGTCGACTTGGTACCATCGGATTTACCCTCAGTCCGGGACATTTTTAAGAAGAAAAGTGGTTTTGCGTGAGACTGGAAAGGGGCGGCTCACTTGAGCGAGTTTCAGCAAAGGGCAGTTCACAAGAGGCCGCGGGGGAGTTCCCATGGTTGCTGTAAGTCGAGTTTTGGATAAGTGTTGGAATTTTCCATCTCTCTTTCAATCTGGAAGGAACTCGCTACACTTACGTGAAATGCGCTATGAAAATCCCTCGGGAAGGGGGAAATGGCCTCTTTGCTAAATCGCGTTTTCTCTATTCTATTTTTTTACGATCAAGGACCCATCGATGAAAAAAGGGCTAGTCGTTATCTACGCCGCGGCCAATCTGCCGGAGGCCCATCTGCTGAAGACCCGGCTGGAAGAACACGGGATCCGCGCGACGGTGACCAACGAGACGCTTTCGGCCGGGGCCGGGAGCGAGGTGGTCGGCTGGGCGACGTTGCCACGCGTGATGGTCGAGCGTCAATACGCCATCGCCGCGCGACGGATCGCGATGGAATACGATCGTAGCGGCGCCCAACAGGTCGAAAGCCAGTTGCCCCTGCCCGAATGCGAGGAGGAGATGGCCCGTCCCTGGCCGCGCTGTCCGGAGTGCGGCGCCCCAAGGATCACGTCGTGCCCGATCTGCAAATCGACCGGCACCTTTTTCCCCGAGTCCGACCCGGAGTACATCTGGGGGATTGGCTTAAATACGGTCCACGATGACGAAACATCCGCAGCGGCCAAGTCGTGTGGCGGAACCTGTTCTTGTGGAAAGCCGCCGGAAGCCAAGGAGGGGGAAGTGTTGCCCACGCCGGGTGCCGAGTCCGATCCCGTGCCGACCGACCAGAAGGAGCTTGACCACGAAGAAGACCAGCTCGTCCTGATGTGCCCGATGTGCGACGAGCCGTTTTTACCCGCGTTCCCCAAGACGTGCGCCTGGTGCGGACACGAGTTCGAAGACGGCGTCGACATCCCCAACCCCGAGTATTTTCCCCCCGAAGAGATCGGCCCCCGAGTCGCCGCCATCAGCCTAGGCATCTTCGCCCTCCTAGGCGGAGTGGTTTTCTATTTTTATATGTTGGTGAGATAGCTAAAGGGGGAGTGCCTACCAATAAAGGCTAGCCATCATAAGTTCAACCAGTTTCGTTCAACCTTCAAAAATGTGGGGCACATGAAATGGACGATCGTCAATCCACCGTTGTTTCCAAGTCGTCGGATTGGACCGCACGCTATTTCTGGCGAATTTCTTTGGCCGCGACCGGCGTAGTGTTCGGGTATTTTTACAATTTGTATTGCTCGATATTTGTTTCCCCCAATTTGTTCGAGGTGGTGAGCCGACGGTTTTGTCTTGCTACCGTTTCCGCTTTTACGGTTGGTTTTTTGACGGGGTATTTTTTTGATCGATACGGCCGTGTCCGTCAGGGAGCTCGATTTTCCAAACCGGTTCAATATTTATGGGAAAAAGGTTGGACCGGTCGCTTTGTCGGTGCCTTTTGGGGGCTCCTTCTTGGATGGTTTTTTGCGTTAGCCCTAGCTGCGTATTCTTGGATGGATGCCGATTACGTATCTTTGCTGCTAGGGGCCATATGGTCCACTTTTGGGGCCCCTGTATGTCTCCTTTTCGGCGCTTTGATGGGCTTTTTGCCAGAGTCTCATGCAGACAAAAGTCGACCAGAGCAAGAAGACTGAGCAGTAACGCCCTGTCGTTTTGATTTCGGCGTCATCCCATTAGTTCCGGCTCATCATAGGCTCGGGCCACCCACGGCGACATGCGGCCAAGGAAAACCGGGACCAAGAATTTTAGTTGCCGCTTGTTCCTTCTTGAGAGTCGGACTGTTTTTTCTCGCTTTCTATGGGCATCCAATTGGTTTCTTTCCCCTCTTGCTCCTCCGTGCCGGTTCTTTTTCGGTAATGTGGTTCTTCAAGCCCGGTTCTTGCCCAAAATCCCCTTTTTTGGAAAAATATTCATCAAGGTGTTGACCTTGAATAACAGATGTTGTATAAGGAAGGCAGTTGATGTCGAGTCTGGGATTTTCCGTGGTCAAGGAAAGGGTTTTCAGAATTAATTGGAATTGAAAAAATGAAGCCGGAACCGATTAAAATCTCTCCCGCTGAATGGGAGATCATGGAAGTGCTCTGGGGTGGCTCGCCGCTTTGTGCCGCGGAGATTTTCGAGCGTCTGGGGGCGGAAACCAGTTGGAACGTCAAGACGGTTCGTTCGTTTTTGGACCGGCTTGTCAAAAAAAAGGCGGTCGAAAAGGGGAAGGCCCATGGGATTAACGTCTTCAAGCCGATCCCGCGGCGCGAGCGTTGTCTTCGTCAGGAAAGCCGCTCGTTTCTGGACCGTTTTTTTCAAGGAAGTCCGGTCTCGATGATGAGCCATTTTCTTGAAAAGGAAAACCTTTCGGCCGACGAGATCGATGCGATGAAGCGGCTTTTGGAAGGGGTTTCGAAGGTGCCTCAAAAGGGTTCTCGCCCTCGAAAAAAGTAGGGCCAAGGCCAGGTAGTCGTAGGACGCTTTTTTCTCGATTGAAAAAATTCTTCAAAGGATAAAGGAAAGGGGTAGCCCATGCTTTCCGCCGAAAATATCCGGTTTCTGCTCGACGGGTTGGTGGTTCTGACACTTCAGGTTTCGCTGGGCGTGGTTTCGATCATGCTCATCCGGCACTGGTTCGGCCGGTGGCTCGGCGCGCGGGCTTGTCGACTGCTGTGGGTGGTTTTGGTCATCCGTTGTCTGATCCCCTGGGCGTTTTTCGTGCCGTACACGTCGGAAAAACCGTCGAGTGATTTCCTGGCGGTTTCCATGTTGCCTTCGGCCGAACCGGAGCCGGAACCGGTGATTTCAAGGGAGACGCAAGGGAAGGTCACGCCGCTTTCAGAGTCGGAAATGTCGGCGGTGGTCACAGTCGAGCCGCTTTCGGAGTCGGAAACGTCAGCGGTGGTTGCAGTCGAGCCGCAAGGAACGCGGATGCCGGAAATGGTACCGGACGTAAAACCGACGCTTTTGTTGAAAACTTCTATTGAAAAACCATCGTATTCGGAACGTCTCGCTTCAATGCTTCCGTCGTTTCCGGTCGCGCTGGCCGGGATCTGGTTGGTTGGGGCGGTGGTTTTGCCGGGGGCGATCGTTTTTCGAAATCGACGCATGGCCCGGCAGGTGGCGCGGGCGCCGTCGGCGGTTCCCGATTGGATTGGAGCGATTTTTCTTGAGTGTCGCGATCGTCTGAAGATTCGGACCTGGCCGGTGCTGATCGCGTCGGAGGGTGTCGCTTCTCCCTGTTTGGTCGGGGCGATTCGACCTCGGATTCTGCTGCCGAAAAAGCTGATCGACTCTTCCACGCCGGACGAAATGCGACATGTCTTGCTTCACGAGTTGGTCCATCTGAAGCAGGGGGATATCTGGTTTTCGTGGGTCTGGACCGTGGCCGTCTCGCTGCACTGGTTCAACCCGTTTCTATGGTGGGCCGGGCGGCGGGTCTATTTCGATTGTGAAACGGCTTGCGACGAACGGGTCCTGAGTCTGCTGGAGCCCGCGCGGCGAATGGAATATGGGCATTCGCTGGTCGGGATTCTGCAAAAGTTACGTGTCTCGACGGCGCGTACGCCGGGATTGAGTTGTCTTGTGGAACGGAAAACCAATTTTGAGAGGAGATTAACCATGATCCAATCTTTCCGGACCAGGTCGACGAAGCAGAGCTTCGCGACCGTGGGTGTGGTGGCAGTCCTTTTGGCCGTCTCGATGACCGGTTTTGCCGCGTCGATGAATGCCGAGCCCGTTTCTGCCGAGAAGGCCGAAATGATGGGGCGGGTGGAAGATTATCTGACGCGTCAGAACGGCGAGATCCAGGCAAGAAAGACCATTGAGTGGGGGGCGGTCGAAAGTCTTGAAGACGGGAGCAAGGCGATTCGCTATCGGTTCGAAGCGCTGATGTCGGACGCATCGCGAAAGATCGACGAGCGGATTTTTACCTTCAACGAGAAGGGGGAGTGTACCGGAGTAAAACAGGCGTCCGGGTACCCGAAAGAGAAAAAACTTTCCAAGCCCGAGGTCAAAGTGGATACCACGACCAAGGAAGGGATGATCGCTTTGGTCAAGGCGTATAAAAAAAGGTGGAAACCCTCACGAAAACTGCCGGAGTTTATTGAATGGGGTGAACCGGAAACCGATCAGGATTTCAATCGATCGATTTGCTGTAAAACGGTACATTATCTTGCGGGAAAGTGTAAAACGGTCATGGAAGAACGTTATGTCTTTACCCCTGCTGGAGGCTGTGTTGAGGTAGATCTTATATCATTCGTGCGCGACACCTCCACTAAAAAAGCGATGATTGCTTTGGTTAACAAACAATTTAAGAAGGTGGAAAGTGAATTATTAAAGAAATTTTTAAAGAATCAGGAAAGCTTCGTCATCCATAAGACGATCGAGTGGGGGGAGCCGAAAACGGAGGAGGATGGAAATCGGAGTATTCGCTATAAATATGAAGCCATACAGGAGGGTAAGAGGAAAAAGGTACTCAGAACCGAGACCATGGAAAAAGTTTTTGTGTTTACTCCCGAGGGCCAATTCGTGAAGGTGGTTCCGGAAGGCAGTTTGATCCCAGAGGATTATATAAAACAGGCGGGCAAGGTGTCTGGAGGAAAGGCCAAGAATAAATAGGCTGTTTGTACTTGAAAGTCGTGGGGCAGCTTGTGGCCGCTTGGGGGATTTTTTTGCAAGAAAAACCTCCCGGGCGGCCTTTTTTTGTTCGACGTTTTCCAAATCGCTACGGTGTTTCCAACTCGCTGGTGCAGTGGGGGCAGCGGGTGGCTTTGATCGGGATGGACGAGAGGCAGTGGGGGCAGTCTTTGGTGGTCGGCTCGGCGGCCGTCTTTTGGCGTTGGAGACGGTTCATCGCCTTGATGACGGCGAAAATGCACGCGGCGACGATGAGGAAGTTGAGTGTCGTGTTAATGAACGCCCCGTATTGGAGCTTCACCGCTTCGGCGGCCGCGATTCCTTCCGACGGGTTTGCAGGGATCGCCTTGCGCAAGATGATCGAGAGGTTGGAAAAATCCATGTTCCCCAGGAGCAAACCGATCGGCGGCATGACCACGTCGTTGACCAGCGAGGTGACGATCTTGCCGAACGCCCCGCCGATGATGATGCCCACGGCCATGTCGACGACGTTGCCACGCATGGCGAAATCTTTGAACTCTTGAAAAATTTTCATGACGGACCTTGTCGGGTCAAAAAGGTTAAAAAACGGACCGGGGAAAATTGCCCGTTTTGCCGGGAGTATTTGCGTTAAGGCGTTTTTTCTTCGTCGGGCAAATACGGCTCGATATGGACCAGGACGTCGACGATCTCGGTCCCCTTTTCCAAAAGGTGTTGCTTGACTCGGCCGGCGATGTCGTGGCCCTCTTGGACGGTCAACTCGGCGTCGACCTGGACGTGGAGGTCAACTTGCCAGCCGCTGCCGACGTTGCGGCTTCGCAGGGCGTGGACGGTGCGAACCCCGTCGATCTCTCGGGCCAAGTCGAGAATCTCATGATAGGTCTCGGTTTCGACCCCGACGTCGCAAAGCTGCTCGAGGGCCGGACGGACGATCCGATAGGCGGCGTGAAAAATCAAGATCGAAACCAACAACGCGGCCACCGGGTCGAGGAAATGCCAGGCCGGGTAGATATGTTCGCCCAGCACGGCCACGGCAACCGGGACGGAACTGAGTCCGTCGGACCGATGATGCCAGGCGTTGGCCACCAGCGCCGAGGAGCGGAGTTGCAATCCGACGCGACGGTTCCAGCGGTAGAGGGCCTCTTTGCTGCCGATCGAAACCAGCGCTGCGATAAAAGCGGACCATCCGGGAATTGAATCTTTCGGCTGCCCGATTGTGGCCAAGGCGTGATACCCCAATCCGATGCCAACCAGCGCCAACATGACGCCGATCAGCGCGGTGATCAAGGTCTCGATCCGGCCGTGTCCGTGGGGATGACTTCGATCGGCCGGGGCCGACCAGTAGGGGGCGCCAACCAAGACGGCCACGTCGGTCGCCGAATCGGACAGGCTGTGGACCGAGTCGGCAATCAGCGCCTGAGAACCGCTTATCAAGCCGATAAGGAACTTGAATATCGACAAGAGCAGGTTGACCACCAGGCCCCAAACGGTGACCTTCCGGGTCAGGGCGATTCGTTCGTGAGGGTCGAAATGGGTTGAACTCATATTAAAAGATCGGTGTTGTCGAAAGGGCCAATGGAGAAAAAAAGTGGAGTCTAGTCGTGTTCTGGGGGGGCTACCGTAAAATTAGATAGACCGGCCGGCGCCCGAGTCGGTTCGAAATTATACCTCATCCGCCGATTTGGTCCCTAGACCACTTTGTTTTACCGGCGGGATTGGGGCCGGTCTTGTCCCGAAGGGGCGTTTTCGGTAAATTATCGGTTCGGTTTAGGGAGTTTTTCTCGTAAGCGATTTTTCCTTTTCTCCTCTTTTTCGCCCAACGAAAGTGATCCGCGAATGACCCGACGAGCCTTGATTACCGGAATTACCGGCCAAGACGGCGCCTATCTGGCCGAATTTCTGCTCGAAAAAGGGTACGAAGTCCACGGCATGGTCCGACGGTCCAGTACCGAAAATTTCGAGCGGATCAACCATTTGAGATCCGATCTCACGCTCCATCAGGCCGACCTGCTCGATCAGCTTTCGATCGTCAACCTGTTGCAAGAGGTGCGGCCCCACGAGCTGTATAACTTGGCGGCGCAAAGTTTCGTCCCGACCAGTTGGCTTCAGCCCCTTTTGACCGGCGAGTTCACGGCGCTTGGCGTCACGCGGATGCTCGAGGCGGTCCGTCTGGTCGACCGAAAGATCAAATTTTATCAGGCCAGCTCCAGCGAGATGTTCGGCCACGTTCGCGAAGAGCCTCAAACCGAGGACACCCCGTTCTACCCGCGAAGTCCCTATGGCGTGGCGAAGGTCTACGGCCATTGGATCACGGTCAACTACCGCGAGAGCTACGACATCTTCGCCTGTTCGGGCATTCTCTTCAATCACGAATCGCCCCGACGCGGCAAGGAGTTCGTCACGCGCAAGGTGACCGACGGTGTCGCACGGATCAAGTTGGGCCTGCAATATATACTCAAGCTGGGTAACCTCGACGCGGTTCGCGACTGGGGGTATGCGGGCGATTATGTTCGAGCGATGTGGCTGATGCTCCAGCAGGAGAAGCCGGGCGATTATGTCGTCAGTTCCGGGGTCAAACACACGGTTCGCCAACTGGTGGAGAAGGCGTTTTCGCATGTCGGCCTCGATTGGGAGGATTACGTCGTGATCGATCCGGCGTTTATTCGACCGGCCGAGGTGTTTACGCTTTGTGGCGATGCCGGTCGGGCACGAACCGAGCTGGGCTGGGAGCCGGAGGTGTCGTTTGATCAACTGGTCGAGATGATGGTCGACGCCGACATGAAACGGGTCCGGCGGGAGTTGGAAGAGAGAGGGTGATAAACCCGATCTAAAAACGGTATTAACAAAGAGGAAACAGCGGTTACGCAGCAATCGCCAAAACCATTTTCTAGGTAGATACCAGCGACCCGTCGGGAGCGGGTATAATCAGCGGTGCGGGAGCACCGGTCTAAAAAATTTTTGGAAGGGGTTTTAGGGGAGACCTTTCTTTAGAAAGGTTTCCCCTAATTTCTTGAAAAAATCTGTCGCAGTGGTTGTTTGAACAGAGTTTTCTCGCCAGGCATAAAACCACGATTCTTTTTTGCTTCTCGCGTCGCGTGTCCCATAGTTAGATAGCTTGTTGCAATGCGCTTGTGCTATGGACTTTTGGGACGATTGTGATGAAAAAAAGGATTCTCGCTGCTGCCGCGCTGACCGGAGTTTTGGTCGTCGTGCTGGTCGCCCACCGTTTCTTTAAAAAACCGCCGGAAGTTTCCGGGACGATTCGGGCGGACGTCATTCGGATGGGCTCGTTGGTCGGCGGTCGCGTTGCGCGAACACTGGTTGACGAAGGGGATTCGGTGCGCGCGGGGGACCGGTTGGTTGAGCTGGAGCCGTTTGATCTGGATGCGCGGGCCGCCGGGGCCGAGGCTCGTTTGGCGGCGGCGGAAGCGAAATATGCCGAATTTTTGGCCGGTTTCCGTCCCGAGACGGTCGTGGCCAGTCGAGAAAACTATCTGGGCCAGAAGGCGATTTTCGAAAAGATGAAAAACGGCCCCCGCCCGGCTGAGATCGAGGCGGCCCGTGCGCGGGTGGCGTCGGCCCGTGCGTCGTTGATCTTGGCCCGGCAGTCTTACGAAAGGTATCGCTCGCTCAACAAGACCGGCTCCAGTCCGCAGTCGGTTCTGGACGAAGTGACCCAAAAGCTCCACGCGGCCGAGAGTCTTTTGGAAGTGCGCAAGAAGGAACTCCAGTTGCTCGAAGAGGGATTTCGACGTGAGGAGATAGCGTCGGCGGCGGCCCATGCGGCGGCGGCACTGGCCGAGTGGGACTTGAAAAAGGCCGGTTTTCGCAAGGAAGAGATCGAAATGGCCCGCGCCGAGGTCGAAGCGGCCCGGGCGAATCGGGAAACGGTCCTCGATCAAAAAGACGAGTTGCGGATTCTCGCGCCGAGCGACGGGCGAATCGAGTCGATCGACCTGGAACCGGGCGACCTGGTCGCGCCGCGCGGGCCGGTTGTCTCGATGTTGGACCCCGAAAAACTTTGGGTCCGCGCGTTCGTGCCCGAGGCGATGCCGGTCGTGTTGAAGCAAAAGGTCGACGTCCTGGTCGACGCCTACCCGGATCGAGCGTTTTGCGGGACGGTTGTCTTCATTGCCTCTCAGGCGGAATTCACGCCGAGCAACATCCAAACGCCTGACGAACGGGTCAAGCTGGTCTATCGGATCAAGGTCCGCTTGGACGAGGGACTCGAGCTGCTTCGGCCGGGGATGGAGGTGACGTTGCGTTTCGATCGGAACAGGCCGTGTCCGGAGGGAGCGGAGTCGGACAAGAAAAAGGTTTTGACCGTGACGTCGGGGGAAGCGTCATGACAAGACCGGTCATCGAAATCCAAAATCTTTCGCGCCGGTTCGGCGACCTGACCGCAGTCGATCGGGTTTCGTTTGAGGTTCATCGCGGAAAAATCTTCGGATTACTGGGACCCAACGGCAGCGGCAAGTCGACGATGATCCGGATCCTTTGTGGCGTGTTGCCGCCGTCGGAAGGAACGGCGATCGTCCTGGGGCACGACGTCCGCTACGAAAGCGAGAGCATCAAACGGCGGATCGGCTACATGTCGCAGTCGTTCAGCCTCTACGACGACCTGTCGGTTCGCGAAAACCTCGAATTTTTCGGACGGATCTATGGTCTCGGTGGCGCGCGGTTGCGGAGTCGAATCGACGCGGTGTTGGAAATCACCTCGCTCACGGATCGAATCGACCAGTTGGCCGGACATCTCTCGGGCGGTTGGAAGCAACGTTTGGCGCTGGCCTCGTCGATTATTCACGAGCCGGAGCTGTTGTTTCTCGACGAGCCGACCGCGGGGATCGACCCGGTCGTGCGGCGTCAGGTCTGGGATCTGTTGTTCGAGCTGGCCGGGCAGGGGGTGACCCTGTTTGTCACGACCCATTACATGGACGAGGCCAACCGGTGTACCGACCTGGGGTATTTGTACCATTCGAAGCTGTTGACGCTCGGTCGGCCCGACGACCTGAAGGGGCTGCCCGAGGTGACGCCCGAAGGAATGCGGCGTTTCGAGTTGGCGGTGCCCCATCCGACCGAGTGTCTTTCGGCGCTGCGAAGGGTTTCCGGCGTCCGCGACGCGACGTTGTTTGGCGAAACGATCCACCTTTTGGCCGACGATTCGATTGACGAGCCGCGGCTTTTGGAGGTGGCCAAACCGGAAGAGCCGAAACCGGTCGCTGAGGAAAAGGTTGAAGAACCGGTGCGACTGACGCCGATCGGGGCGTCGCTGGAAGACGTTTTTATCAGTCTGACCCAGCGTTACGATGCGCGACGTGAGGAAGGCGTCGAGGTCCGGGCGATCGACGAGCCGTTACGGTCGGACGAGACGGGCGAATCGACTTCCGACAAACCAGAGCAGCAGGGCGGGGCGGCCGAGCCGGAAAACGGGGCGGGGGAAACGAAGGTCCGGGAAAACGGCAGTCGGGTCGGGAACACGACCGGGTTGGGGGCGATCTTTTTGAAGGAGTTTTACCATATCCGGCGCCAACCGGTGACGTTGGTGTTTGTGTTTATTGTCCCCGTGTTTCAACTGTTGCTGTTCGGCTATGCGATCAACATGCAGATCGAAAATATCCCGACGGTCGTTTGGAACCAGGATGGGCGACAGGCGTCTCGCGAGTTGGTCGATTCGTTTATCAATACGCGCAAATTTCGGATTGTCCAGCAGACCCACTCCCAAAGCGAGTTCAATCAGGCGCTGCGCAGCGGTCGGGCCAAAGTGGGGCTGAAAATACCCGGGGATTATACTGATCGGACTCTTCAAAACGAGCCGGTCGCGGTTCAAGTATTGATCGACGGGAGCGATTCGACCGTGGCGACAACGGCCCAGTATTCGGCCGGGCTGTTGGGCTTGCATCTTTCGTTCGACGAGATGGGAAAACAGACCGGAGGGGGCGATTCGCCGTTTCGAATGGCTAGTCTCGGCGGTGGTGGTGGTGGTGGTGGACTTCCGGCCCTGCCGATCGATCTGCGGGCCCGGCTGCTTTATAACCCGGGGCTGCGGAGCGCGTTTTTCTTCGTCCCGGGACTGGTCGGGATTATCTTGCAATTGGTCACTCTGTTCTTGACCTCGTTTGCGATCGTTCGTGAACGGGAGTCGGGCACGTTGGAACAACTCTTCGTCACGCCGGTCGGTCGGGCCGGGCTGATTCTCGGCAAGCTGTTGCCCTATGCCTTGCTGGGGTTCACCGAAACGTTGATCGTCTTGTGTGTCATGGTCTACGTGTTTGGCGTGTCGATCAACGGGAGTATTTTGCTTTTGCTCCTGTTAGCGCTCTTGTTTTTGCTTTGCTCGCTCGGGATGGGGCTGTTGGTTTCGACGTTGGCGAAAACCCAGGTGGCGGCCGTCATGTTCGCTTTCATGTTCATGGTTCCGTCGATCCTGTTGTCGGGATTCGTCTTTCCTCGTTCGGAAATGCCGATGGAGATTTACCCGATCTCGCTGATTATCCCGGCGACCTACTTCATCGAGATCCTGCGCGGGATTGTGTTGCGTTCGGCCGGATTCTTTGATTTACTCGGACCGGTTGCCGGGCTGTCGATCTGCTGCGTCGTAATCTTGGCGCTGAGCATCTTGCGATTCCGGAAGCAGTTGGCTTAGCGGGGTTGGTTTTTGAGGGGATCTGAGAAATTTCCCCCCAACGAAACCCCGCTAGAGCACTAAAGACTCCAAAATTTCCAGGGGTACTCTCTTGCCGGGTTGATTCCTTTTGGTTTAATTGCTACGTTTGTGCTTGTGGAACGATCGGTACGGTCGGAGTGATTTGCTCTCGCTTTGTAAAAGTGGATTTTGCAGATAGGTTTTTCCGACCAGTACCAAGAGAGAGGCAAAGCTGGTCGGCTCTTAATGAAGTAAAAATCTTGTAGAAGCATAAACCGTTTGATGCCATAAAAAAGGGCGAAGGGGATCTGCTTATGCATTATCCTTGGTGGTACGTTCCCCATCTGACCTCGCCGATGCTGATTGCGGCGATCGCCGTGGTCCATGTGTTGGTCTCGCACTACGCGGTCGGCGGTGGGCTGTTCTTGGCGGTCGAAACCACTTACGCCTATAAGACGGGCGATCGAAAGTATCTCGATTACCTCCGACGTCACGCGAAGTTCTTTGTGTTGCTGACCGTTGCCTTTGGGGCGATTACCGGGGTCGGCATTTGGTGGACGATCGGGCTGGCCTCGCCGTTGGCCACGCAGGTGTTGATCAATACGTTCCTCTTCGGCTGGGCGATGGAATGGGTCTTTTTTGTGGTCGAGATCTGTTCGGCGTTCATCTTTTTCTACTACTGGGGACGCCTGCCCGAGAAGACCCACATGGCCATCGGGTGGATCTACGGGATCGCGGCGTGGATCAGTCTGGTGCTGATTACCGGTATCACGGCGTTCATGCTCCAACCGGGCTCTTGGATCGAGGACCGGAATTTCTGGAGCGGGTTGCTCAATCCCCAGTTCCTTCCACAGACGGTCGCGCGGACCGGCGGGGCGTTGTTGTTGACCTCGTTGTACGTCTACTTCCACGCGGCGATCGTTCTTTCGGATGAAAAACTACGGGCCCGGATCAGTCGTCGATCGTTGCGCCCGGCCGGGTTGGGGGCGGTGTTGGTGTTGGTCGGCGTGTTTTGGTTTTTGTACGAGCTGCCCGCGTCGGCGCTGTTGGCGATTCCCTCGGCGGCGACGCTCAATATTTTCGTTGCGCTTTTGGCCGGGATGACGTTGGTGATTCTGATCGCCTTGTATGTCGGGCCGTATCGCAACCCGCAGTGGCTTTCGCCCGGATTTGCCGGGATGTTGCTGGTGGTCGGTTTCGCGACGGTCGGGATCAGCGAGTTCGTCCGTGAGGCGATCCGCAAACCGTTCATTATTTATAACGTGGTTTTGGGCAACCAGATTCTCACCGACGAGGTGCCCGCGGTGCAAGCGGCCGGGTATCTGGAAAGTGGAATCTGGACCAAAGCGTGGATGGAGCGAAAGTACCCGCAAGTGTTTGTCGAGGACCGGATCGACGCTCGTCGGCTTTTGCAGTTAACGCCGTCGTCGCGGATCGAGGTGGGCCAGACGCTGTTCCAGTATCATTGCAACGATTGTCACGCGATTGAAGTCGGGTATTCTCCGGCCGGGCCGCTTTTGGGCGAGGGGACGGTCGAGGAGTTTCGGCATTTGGTTTTGAATCTGCACGAGAGTCGGTTCTTCATGCCGCCGTTTTGCGGGACGATCGAGGAAGCGCACGTACTGGCCGAGTATCTCATGACGATCGCCCAGCCGACGCCGGAGGGGATGTATTTCGGCGGTCGCCAGAACGGGGAGAGCGTGCGGTGAAGCGAAGTCGTGACGAACGGGTTTCTTATATAAACCAAGCGTAAAAAAAGAAGAAAAGCCAATGGACCCTCAATCGCTTATCACCGGACCGACCGGACCGTTGCCCGCGCCGTACTGGTTCATCCAGCTTTTTAAAACGGTCGGTTTCTGGATGCACATGATCCCGATGAACCTTTGGTTTGCGGGGATTTTGATCGCCATGATGGGCCGGACGTTCGGCTGCCCGTTCGCGCGGCATTTTTCGCATCGGCTGATGTCGCAGATGCCGATTTTGGTGGCGCTGGGGATTAATTTCGGGATCGTGCCGTTGTTGTTTTTGCAGGTCGGCTATTTCTCGTTTTTCTATGCGGCGACGATTCTGACCGCCTGGTTCTGGCTTTCGATCGTTGCGATTTTGATTCCGGCCTACTACGGGGTTTATTTCTATGCCTTCTTTCGCGGCGGCTCGGAACAGGGCGGAGTGCTGCGGATTTTGGTCGGTTGGTCGGTCGCCGGGCTGTTTCTTTTGTTGGGATTGCTTTTTGCCAACGGGTTGAGCCTGATGGTCCATGTGGATGCCTGGGGCCCGATCTGGGAAAAGACGGCCGTGGCCGGGGCGACGCTCGGGTTGGGATCGAACCTGGCGGACGCGAATCTTTACGAGCGTTGGGGGATAATGTTCGGCCTCGGGACGTTGACCACGGCCGCTTGGATCGTGTTGGACACGGCCTGGTTTTTGCGAGATGTCGATTCCGAATGGCTGGCCGCCTATCATGGCTGGACCCGGCGGGCCGCCGGGATATTGACCGTCAGCGGGGCGATCCTCTTCGTGACGGCCGGGTCGTTTTACGTCTTCAAGACCTGGTCAAGTGAGCTGTTTGAGTACATGTTCACCGGCATCCGGTTGCCGTTGACCGTTCTGACGGCCGTCTCGCCGGGGTTGGTCTTTGTGGCCTGCCTTCGCCTGGGTAAAAAGCCGCGGGTGGACACCTCGGCGGCGCTGGGGATGGTCCTGGCCCAGCTGACCGTCTTGGGGCTCAACGCGGTGAGTCGGCAAGTAGTCCAGAATTTTCAGGTTGGGGCGTATCTCGATATCGGTAGTCTGCCGACCCAAGTCCAATGGAGCCCGCTGATCTCGTTTTTGGTTCTCTTGCTTTTGGGCCTGGCGGTGATCGGCTGGATGGTCGCGCAAGTGATCCGAACGGTCCGGGCCGAAGGGAAGCCGAGCATTTCGCGGTGAAGCTCGTTGCATAGGGGCGGTTTACACCGCTTCGCGCTCTTCCAAAAGCTTGAGACGGAAAAGATTCAATGCCGTTTTGATCGCGACGATCTTGCGGATGGCCGAGTGGCCCATTAGCGGTACCTTACGGGTTTCGACACCGTGGTCTGTGGCTAACGCGAGAAAAACCGAAGGGGTTGAGGAACCGTCCAAAAGCGGCCCGATCGCCAGCCCGAAGTCGGCTTCAAAACGCGTTCGAACAGCGAGTGCCATTTCGCGGACTGATTTTTCTTGAGTCTCTTGAGTTGCTTGATCGGCGGACGCTGAGAGACTTTCGTGATCGATCAACGCCGTGAGCCCGGCGTCTTGGCCGACGATGACACTCCCGAGAATGCCGGACGGTTTTGACTTTGGTTCTGGGTCTTGGGCTTCGGGAGATTTCTTTTCAGGTTGGTTTGCCGAGGCGACAGCCAGGCCGTGGGCCAGGAGTCCCTCGGTTGCCCATTCGACGGTCGCAAGCGTTGCGTTTTTCTCGTCCAACAATCGGAGGACGACGTCTTGGAGCTGGTCCTCTGCTTCGCCGAAGACAAGATTGCCGAGCGTCGCGTAGATTGTCTCGACGGTCGGGCCCATCGCGTCGAGGCATTCCTGTTCGGTCTGACCGTCGGCGGTGATCCGAAAAGTAATCGTCCCACCGCTTGCCGTGATGCCGACCTGGGGACGACGTCCACGACGGATCAGATCGGGCAAACTCTCCTCGATCGCGCTTTCCCCCGCACCGAAGCAGTGGATCCGACGATGGCGAATCAGTCGCGCCTCGGGCAAAAGGGTACGAAGTTCCGGCTCGATAGAGTCGAAAAACATCGTTTTCATCTCGGCCGGGACCCCGGGCAACGCGTAAAGGCGGCAGGGTGTCTTTCCCGGTCGTTCGACGTCAATGGCGATCCCCGGCGCGGTTCCTTCCGGATTGGCGATCATCCGGCTGGATTCGGGAAAGAGGGCTTGCAGCTCGTTGCTCTCGGGCATTGGGCGGTTGCGTCGGGCAAAAAGGCCGCGGATATGGTCCAGTGCCTCGTCGTTTCGTACCAACGGTCGGTCGGTCACCTCGGCCAGCGCGTCACGGGTCAAGTCGTCGGCCGTGGGGCCCAGTCCGCCGGTGGCAATGATCAGATCGGCCCGCTCGATCGCGTGACGAAAGACCTCGACGTTGGCCGCGAGATCGTCGCCGACGGTGGTGTGAAAACGAGGAGAAATTCCCGATTCGGTCAGCCTCGCGGCCAACCAGGCGGTGTTGGTATCGACGGTTTGGCCGCTGGTGATTTCGTCACCAATTGCGATGATTTCTGCGTGCATTCGTTTTTGCCGAAAAATGAGGAGCCGGTTACTTCTTGGCGGTTTTCTCTTCTTTGAGCGAGACTTCCGGCTCGACGAACTCGAACGTTTCGATCAGCGGCCGGTCGGCCGGTCCCATTCGTTCGACCAGATCTTGCTCCACGGTGAACGTGAAGGCGACCTGTTGGCCGTGCTTGTTGGCGATGAGATAATAGTGCCAACGGATCGGAATTTCGGACACGGTTCCGTCAACCGTCACTTGCATGACGCGGTAGTCGTGGTCGTTGGCCTTCTGTCCGGCATAGACAAACTGGCCGAATTGGTCGCCGAGCGTTTTTTTGATTTCCTCTTGGTAGGCTTCCAGCGAAACGATCTTGCCCGCGTCGACTTGAGGCAACGTGGTGACATTGCACTGTGCGATCAGTTCTCCTTGGTCGATCATCCGGAGCACTCCGACTTGATCGGAGGACCCGGTTTGATGCCAAGCTTGGTCGTGGAGGAAACGCCACTGGCCCTTTTTCGGTTCAAAGCAAAGGGGAGTTGCTTCCGGATCGGGATTCCAGTCGATTTCGGCCAACAACGCGTCGGAGAGCGACTCGGAATTGGCCAAGGGGGCGACCTTTAAATCGAGTTTGGCGACCACGTCGAGTCCGCTGCCAACATGGCCGACATCGCGGGTTTCTTTGATGAGCATGCCGAGCCAGTCGATCCGGTTTCGTTTTTTCAGGAAGCGGTATTTCGCTTTGAGTTCGATTTGGGTCATGATCCCGGCTACCAAACCGTCAACCTCGCCCTGCATTTCGAAGAGGAACGATTGCGCATCGACGTTGGCCAGTTGGCATTGGACATCCGAGGTTTGGACTTCGTCAACTCCAAGGAGGGTTGCCAGCAGCGCGTTGGTCGGTTTCCAGGTTTCTCCGACGCCGATCTTTCCTTTCGGCAGAAGACGGTCCAGAAGCAGGCTGTTGGCCTGAAGGTCGATCAGTTCCAGTTCCTCACGAGTCAACGGGCCCTCGGGTGAAAAGAGGGTGCGTCGGTTTCCATCGACCACAGCGCCGATCAGATGACGCTGATCGCGGAGAACCGGTTTTTTCCCTTCTTTTTCGACTTTAATGACGGCGTCAGCATTGTGGTAGTACCGGGCCGCCACGGTTTTGCCGGCGAAATCGGGCGAGGTTTCGAGTGTCTTTTCGTCGTAGACGATTTGACCGACCACACTCATCTTGGCTCGATCGATTTTATCTCCGGTCGAGAAAATCAAGTCGCCGCCGACTTCCAGCTTGGCGGTAACCCGATCCAAGCTGCCGACTTTCCGTCCGTTTTGGATTTGATATTTTTGGTTGGTCTGATTCGGAGGGGCCGATTTTTCGGTGGGCCCTTTTCCCCAAGCCGGCAAAGCGCAGAGGATCAGGGCCAAAATCGAAAAGGACAAGCCGAGACGGGTCACGTTTTTTCGAAGCGACATGAGAGGGCTCCTCCCCCTTTGATCTGGGGGTAATTTATAGGGATAGTACGAAGCAAGGACGGTGAGGAAAGACCAACGGTCTTCTGGAAAAGATCGACTGGAAGAACCGTATCGGTTAAGAAAAAAGAGGCGGTCGAAGGGGACGCTCGCCGGTTTGGGGGCCCCTTTCGGAAAAAGCGGGGAGTACGGGGATGCCCAAATTGGCTAACCCTCAAAGTTGCTTGTGTGACAGCTCCTTTGGAAAAAAGTGTCTACCAAGCTTGGGGGGGAATTCGACGTCCAAGTCTTGTGCGTCGTTAGCCTTCATTTTCTCGGCGGGCTTTTCGGCAGGGAAATAGAAAAACTTGAGGAATTTTTCGCTTTTTTGCGTAACTTCTTCTTGGGACACTGCATCTAATACGGTAAAGGGCGGAAAAGGTTTTTACTTCTTTCCCCTCCGGTTTGAGGGGGTGGATGTTTTGACTGAAATAGAAAAACGACACGCTTGATACGCTCTTGAAAGGGTGGATCCATTGGCGTTTTGGAAAAAAGGGAGTCTTTTATAAAAAGAAACGAATCTCCCGAGAAATTTAACAGAAAAAGCTGTGAAAAATTAAAGCCTCGGTTATCATGAAAGGTGGATGGAGAGGAAGCCTTTTTTGATAGTCGAAATTTTCAGAGATTCCAAGGAGAAGGGTAACAGAGAGGAGTCGGTTTTCCCTCTTAGGCAGCGGATGTCCCGGAAGACAAGGGGGGAGGAAAGGAGGAAGGGTTATGCATAGTAACTATCACATCCCGGCAATCCGTCAGCTCCGCGATCAGCAGGTTCACACTGCGGGGCGAGCCCAGAAGGTCGATCAGGTTAATTCGGCCGAAAAGCTCTTGAGTGAACTCGACCCACAAAAGACCTACAGCTACGATTATATCTTTAGCCGGGTCACGAATTTCCAGCCGCAGCCCGGCCCGAACGTCCAGTTGACCGGGGAGGAGGCGCGTCACGACCTCAAGCTCTTCGTTGAGGACGTTTCCGATGCGGCCGATCTTTCCAGCTCCTCGGTGGGCGAGCGGGTCATGACGGTCGAGCAACTCAGCAAGGAGTTCAACGTTTCGACCAAAACCATCTCTCGATGGCGCGAGCAAGGGCTGGTCAGCCGCCGATTTTTGATCGGAGGTCGCAAACGGGTCGGTTTCCTGCAGAGTTCGGTCGATCGATTCGTGTCGAAAAACACCGATCGGATCAAGCGAGGCGCTCGCTTTTCGCAGATGACCGAGAAGGAGAAGGACCAGATTATCCAGCGTGCTCGACGTTTGGTTCGGGCCGGGGGATGTCCTTCGGAGGTCACGAAGCGGTTGGCTCGTTATACCGGCCGAAGTGTCGAAACAATTCGATACACTATTCGGCAGCACGATCAAGAGCATCCCGAATCGGCCTTGTTCCCCAATCATACGGGGCCGCTCCAGGAAGAGGCGAAGCGGCGAATATTCCGCCAGTATCGTGGCGGTGAGACGGTCGAAATGCTTGCCCAGCGTCACTGCCGAACGAGGACGAGTATTTATCGAATCGTCAATGAGATGCGTCTGCAGGAGGTTTTAGAGCTTCCTTTGGACAATATCTCCAATGACGATTTTGCGACTTGGGAAAATACCAAGACCGAGCGTGAAATTCTCGGACCGATGCCGGAAGTCGAATCGCCGAAGCGGAAGCCGCGGCTGCCCAGTGGGCTTCCGTCTTACTTGGCTAGCCTGTACGAAATTCCGCTTCTCACGCGGGAGCAGGAGATGCATCTTTTTCGAAAGATGAACTACTTGAAGTTCAAAGCGGGCCTGCTGCGCGACCAACTCGATCCGAATCGTCCGCGAGCGAGCTTGATGGAGCGAATCGAAAAGCTTTACGAGGGTTCGGTCGAGATGAAAAATCTGATCATTCGAGCGAATCTTCGTCTGGTGGTTTCGATCGCCAAGAGGCATGTCGGGCCGGTCGAGGACTTTTTCGAGTTGGTCAGCGATGGAAACATTTCGTTGATCCGTGCGGTCGAGAAGTTCGATTATGCTCGGGGAAACAAGTTCAGTACCTACGCCAGTTGGGCGATCATGAAAAACTACGCCCGAACGATCCCTGGCGAACACCGACATCGGGACCGTTTTCGAACCAGTCACGAGGAGCTTTTCGTGGCGACCGAGGACGAGCGGACCGACCAGCACGAGTTGGAGGTGGCCTACGAACAACGACAGAATCAGATCGAAGCGATTCTTGCGTGTCTCGACGAACGGGAGCAAATGATCATTATTCATCGATTTGGTCTGAAGGAAGGGCGTCCTCCGTTGACACTCAAGCAAGTTGGTGCCGAGATGGGTGTGACCAAGGAACGGGTCCGCCAGATCGAGGCCCGGGCGTTGAGCAAGCTTCGCGCGGCCGCGTCCGAAGTGAAGATCGAGATTCCCGAACCGGTATGATCGGGAGGGCTTGAGCGGTCGGGCGCGGGTTTCCGGTCTGAAGTTTTCCGAACCGGGGTTTCCGGTTTGGGCGGTCTCGACCTGACGCGTCAAACGAGATAAAATTAAATAGATACCCCCTCGACTCCTTCTTTCCGGCGGGAGTAAGGGGGTTTTTTATTGTCCTAGGTAAAATGGTTGGTTGAACAAGAGAGAGTCCGTTTTGGTTGATCCTGCTGTGAAAAATCGCCCCTTGCCGATGACCCCGGAAGAGGTCGCGGCGCGCGGCTGGGATGAGGTCGACGTGGTTTTCGTGACCGGAGACGCGTATGTCGACCACCCGAGTTTCGCCATGGCGATTCTTTCTCGAGTGCTTGAGGCGAACGGGTACAGGGTGGCGATCCTCAGTCAGCCCGACTGGCACAGCTCGGCGCCGTGGAAGGCGTTCGGGCGACCGCGGCTGGCGTTTGCCGTCAGTGCGGGGAATATGGACTCGATGGTCAACCATTATACGGCCAATCGAAAGATCCGCAGTGAAGACGCTTACAGCCCCGATGGTCAAATTCGCCGACGGCCCGACCGGGCGACCCTGGCCTATTGCCAACGGGCACGCGAGGCGTATCGGGGCGTGCCGATTATTGCCGGGGGAGTCGAAGCGTCGCTCCGCCGGCTGGCCCATTACGATTATTGGAGCGACAAGGTGCGGCGGTCGATCCTGTTGGATGCCAAACCCGATCTGTTGGTCTACGGGATGGGTGAGGCGCCGCTGTTGGAAATTCTCAAACGGCTGGACGCGGGCACGCCGATCGAGTCGATTCGTGACGTCCGTTCGACCGCCTATCGGCTCGGTGCCTCGACCCCGCCGCCCGACGATGACCGGACGGTTCGATTGCCGTCTTACGAGGAGGTTTCGGCCGATCGTCACGCTTTTGCCGAGATGACCCGTCTGGCCTACCTCGAAACGAACCCGTACTGCGCGCGCCGACTGGTCCAGGTTCACGGCACCGAGTCGATCGTCGTTTGTCCGCCGTCGCTGCCGCTTGGCGAATCGGAAATCGATCGGATCTACGACCTGCCTTTCACCCGAAAGCCGCATCCGAGCTACGGCACCCAACGGATTCCCGCCTACGAGATGATCCGCGACTCGGTCCAAATCATGCGAGGCTGTTTCGGTGGGTGCGCCTTCTGTTCGTTGACTGCCCACCAGGGCCGGATCATCCAAAGCCGCTCAAAACAGTCGGTCCTGGCCGAGGTGCGGCGGATGACCGGGGACCCGGAGGTTCCGTTTTCCGGGACGGTGACCGATCTGGGCGGGCCGACGGCCAATATGTATCGGCTCGGTTGTCGTGAGAAAGAAAAACAAAAAACGTGTCGACGGACCAGTTGTCTTCACCCGGCGATTTGCAAGAATCTCGACACGGACCATACCGCTTTTATTAAACTTTTGGAGACGGTTGAGCGGGAGGAGGGGGTTGGGCGGGTTTTCATCGCGTCGGGAATCCGATTCGATCTGGCTTGTGGAAACCCTCGTTTTCTCGATCGGTTGGTTCGACACCATGTCGGCGGCCGTTTGAAAGTGGCGCCGGAACATGCCGACCCGGAAGTGTTGCGTCTGATGAAAAAACCGTTGATCGAGGTGTTCGACGCGTTTGCTCGGCAATTTTATGACGCCTCGGCGGCCGCCGGAAAACGACAATATCTGGTTCCCTATTTGATGGCCGGGCATCCGGGTTGCGATCTGGCCGCGATGGTCCGCGTGGCCGAATACCTCAAGAAGAACCGGTACCGGGTCGAACAGGTCCAGGAATTTTTGCCCGCCCCGTTCGATCTGGCCACGGCCATGTACTACACTGGTCTCGATCCGTTTACCGGGAAGAAGGTCTATGTTGCGCGAGGGGAGCGGGAGCGGCGCATGCAAAAGGCCCTGTTGCTTTATGATAAGCCGGAAAATCATCGGCTGGTGATCGAGGCGCTTCAGTTGGCCGGTCGGGAAGATCTGATCGGATACGGACCGGAATGCCTTGTTTCACCAAGGGGGCCGAAACGCCCGACGCAATCCGGGTCAAAATCGAAATCGAAATCAAAAAAGCCTTTTCGACGCTTTCCCAAAAAAACGAAGAAAGGGGCCGGCTCCAAGCAGAAGGGGCCCCGATCCGATTCTCGAAAACCTCGATAGCCGATCTCGAATCAAGGCCCTTTGGGTTTCAAAAAAACAGGGGGGAAACGCCGTGCTCAAAAAAAGCGTTTCCCCCCGTGTCTCCATACAGAACGTTCGGATCGCGATCCTTACGCGATTCCCCAATATTTTTCCCCTTCTCTCGTTTCTCCCTGTAGAAGATGGACTTCTTGAAAATACCCTTTCTCTTAATTGAGGGGCGAATTGGTTTCCCAAAAGGTTTTACCTGGGTCGACGGCAGTCTCGGTTCCAAAAAAAATGCCGAGGAGGGCTCGGAGCGACTAAAAAGGTTTTTTGACTGGATTAAGTCGCCCCGAGCATTCCTTCCGTGTCCGGATCCGGCAGGTCGTGAATCGACCTGAGACAATCGATACCGGAAGCGTCCTCGGCGGTCCCATCCTTGACAAGGGGTTTTTTCTTGGGAGCAGTTTTTTCTGGTAAAAAGGTTTTCTTGCAGAAGGTTTTTTGGAGACGGATGTTTTCGTCTATTAAGAACCGTCAAAAAAGACGTTTGCGCCTGATTCCAGGGATGGCAAAAGTTTTTTGGTGAAGAAGCGCGTTTCGAAAGAGTGACAAGAGGAGGGGCGTCTTCGTGGGACGCTTTGAGCGAGAAGAAGCGGGCTAGCGATTTGGTTTTACGGCACCAAAAGCCCATCGCGAAAAATGGAAATACCTTGTCCTTTTTCGCTACGTCGGCGTAAAGCCCATCAGCGTAAATCGCAAGTCTCGTTTTCCCAACCCCCACCATCTTTCTCTCCTGAAAAAGGATTGACGAAAGATTCTGTCGAGGCTTTTCTTCAAGTGGTTTTCATGTAAGTGTAGCGTCACGGGTGACAGCAGGAGAGATCCCCTGTTTGTCTAAGACCGAATTCGGAATAGGGTTTAACTTTTCCATTTCCCTCTCGGTTGCAAAGGGCCCACTACACTTGAGTGAAAGGCACTATAAAAAGCCGGAAAGCAAGTCGGCCGGAAATAAAAAAGAAACCGGCCAGCGAACTCTAAATATTGGTTTTATCCATCGTGCGACGCATGTCAAGCATTTCAGCAAATTTTTCCGGATGGATTTTTCTTTTTTTGAAAGAAGGTTTCGTATTTTCATTTCTTCCGCTTTCAAATACAATGTCCCGTGCTGTTGTGCGTACGGGGGGGAAATGCGGTTCGGAAGGAATCGCCGGACGCCCGCTTCCTTTTTCTAGGGGAAACCCCTCATTTTTTCAGTTTTTTTAGCCGTTTTTTAAACGTCGTTTTCTAATATGGTCCCTTTCTTGAAACCAGATTTGCATCTCCATTCGGTGGTGGAGTTGACGCCCGAGTGGCTGCAGTCGCTTGGCATCGATTCGCTGCTTTTGGACGCCGACTGCACGCTCAAGGAATATCATAGCGAAATCCCCCTGCCGGAAGTGGCTCTCTGGCTGAAAATGGTTCGCCAGTATGGGGTCGGACTCTGCCTGGTTTCCAATGGCCGAGGACCGCGGATTCATCGGTTTGCCGAGAAGCTGGGGCTGCCCTACGTCGCCACGGCGATGAAGCCGCTTCCGTTTGGATGTCGACGCGCGGTGCGGACGATGCAGTGGGACCCGAAACGGACCGCGATGGTAGGGGATCAGGTTTTTGCCGACGTGGCAGCCGGCCGTTTGGCCGGACTCTATACGATTCTGGTCGATCCGATTCGCCCCGATCTGGAGCCGTGGTTCACCAGGCTGAAGCGTCCCTTCGAACGGTGTTTCGTCAGTCGTCGGGTCGATTGCCCCGCCGGGTGAGTTTCGAAGCCTTTTTCCGTGGAAATAGGGTCTTTTCTCGACCTGACTGAGACGGAGAATGGGGGATGCCGGTGGTAAATTTCACCTGCTTTACCTATTTTTCGAAAACTCGGATTCCCGGAGTTTTCCATTCTCGCGTTTTCTTTTGGTTTAGCCTCGTTGACGGTTTTTCTATACGACGTATAATCTTACAAGAAGTGGGATGCCCCCAGCCAAAGCGGGCGGGCGTTTTTATAGCGCATTTTCATGTAAGGGTAGCGGGTTGGTTTGCGGTCTAGGCTTGCGGTCTTGCTTTGCGGTCTAGGAGAGAAGTGAAAAATTTGATATGTTTTTCAAACTCGATTTACTGCAATCCAGAGGAATTTTCCCCAAGCGGGTTTGACGCTACTCTAGATTGAAACGCGTTCTAGTTTTGCGAAAGATTTACCGGGAGTTTTCCATCCATGGCTAATGTACAAGAATTTACGGATGCGAATTTCGAAGCTGAAGTTCTGCAAGCCAGTGAGCCGGTCTTGGTCGACTTTTGGGCCCCTTGGTGTGGTCCTTGTCGTATGATCGCGCCGGTTATCGACGAATTGGTCGAAGACCAAGGCGATTCAATCAAGGTGGGAAAGGTCAATATCGACGACAATCAAGGGATTGCCGCCGCCTACGGCGTGACCAGTATTCCGACGATCATGCTGTTTAAGGGTGGCGACATCCAAGATCGGTTTGTCGGGGTTCAGTCGAAGGCCCGCCTTGAAGAAGCGATCGACGAAGCGCTTGAATCGTAACGTTTTTTTGAACGAGGCCGAGAGTGAGCGGCTTGATTCGTTTTGGAAAATCCGCCAAGCGAAAAAAATGCGCACGTCCCTGGCAGCCACGTCCCTGGCAGTCGGCCCTCCCGGCCGAGAGTGAGCGGCTTGATTCGCTTTGAAAAATCTGCCAAGCGAAAAAAATGCGCACGTCCCGGGCCGCCGACAGCCGGGCCCTCCCGGCCGAGCGTTCTTTTGTTTTGCGCGAGCGCCGCGAGCTAACGCTTCGAAGCCTTTGTCGTCGGTTTTCGCTCTGGCGTGAACCATTGAAGCACCACGGAAGGGATCTGCTCCCTTTCTTGCCCTAGAGTTGGGGCCGACGTGGTTGGCGCTTTGAGGGTTGGCGCTTCGAGTGTGAGAGCCCTTTCCGGTTCATCTGACTTCTTTCCCGCCATGTCGGCTTGGATGAGGTCGGTTTTTTCTGTCCTGGTCCGATTGAACTGAGTCAAAGTTTCCGGCAAGCGTGGTTCGCCTTCGGAATCGGAAGGGGACCTTATTTCGAGCGAAAGGAACCGATCGCCGCGGGCGTTCAGGGTTTTTAGTAGTCCGATCAGCTTCGCCCAATCGAGGCCGGTCAGTTCGAGGCTTTTGGTTTCGGAAGATTCGGCGTCTTGCGTTTGGTTCGAGAGACGCAACTTTTCGACCAAGGGGATCAGATCTTTTCGATAGTCGAAATCGTCGGGGACTTCCAGACGAATGACCAGCGTGGACGCCGCAGGCTTGGAAGCGGGGTCGATCGTTGGTATTGCTTGACGTTTTTCAGCCGGGCGAGCGGCCGGTTTTTTCTGTGCAAAGCGAGTTTCTTCTTTCAGGGTGGCCCGTTCTTGGGGGGCAGACGGTTTATCAGCGGCATCGGGAATCGATTTTTCCAGTGTCGACGATTGGGTTTTCAGCAAGGAGTGCTCTTCCTTAATCTCGGTGGCCGACCTTTCGGTTTCCGCGACACGGGTTCCCGCGATCTCGTTGTCCCGATCATGAGTTGACGAGCGGGCTAAGACCGGGGCCGTTTCCTTGGATTCGGACTCGGCGTGCCGTTTTTCGATCGTTTTTGCTTGGTCCGTGTCCTCTTGATCTGGCGGTGCCGTGAAGGCCGAGATTACCGGCGGGCGTCTGGCTGCGGATTCGTCGGCCATTTTCATCGCTATCGAATCCGGCTCAAGGGGCGCTTCACTCGAATGCTCTGATTCATTGACGTTCAGCAGGATCGCGATGAGAATAATGGCGATCGACCAGCCGATTGCCCGTGAGGAGATGAGTCGTCTGAGGAGGCCGGTTGCAGGGGACACGACCGGATCGGCCGGATTTTCATGGGGTCGAGGCATCTTGGTCGTCAAGTCTGGCGACCGATCTCCTCGGGTGAGGACCTCTTGTTCGGCCCGGCGAAGGACGTCCGCGGCAAAATCGTCTCCCAAACGGTGCCGTGGCAGTTCGGCCATTGACGCGCGAAGCCGCTTGAGGTCGGCCAAAAAGGCCCGCGCTTCCGGATCGTCGGACAAAAGGCGTTCCGCTTGCGCACGCTCTTGGTCGTCGAGCTGGCCGTCGAGGTAGGCGCTTAAAAGTTCGAATTCGGGCCGAGATTCGGTCATCTTTTTCAACGTCTTTTTTGGTTACGAATGAATAAATTGGGTGTCATGAAAAGGAAATGACACTATAAAATCGGTTGCAACAGGATTCGCAAGCGGTGTCGGGCTCGATGCAGCCGGCTTCGTACCGTGCCGACTGAAATATCGAGGATCCCGGCGATTTCGTCGTAGG
>CAXXFQ010000022.1:0-7897 GCA_963674475.2 Thermoguttaceae bacterium
GAACAATCCTGAATCCAGAAACGCTTGCAGGCAGCATTGCGCGCCACTTTCGGGTTGCCGCAAACCACAATCGCTGCCGGCGCGTTATGCTTCGCGAACATCAGCTTTCCTTTTAACTTTGACAGCACATCCGGATCTGTCACCACCACAAACTCCCAGGGCTGGCTGTTGCAGGCTGTGGGGGCCGCCATGGCAGCTTTCAGCAGCTCGGTAAGCTGTTCTTTGGATACCGGCCGGTTCTCATACTTGCGGATACTGCGTCGTTTCAGGATCGCTTCCATGACTGGATTCATACGATGCCTCCAATTGATAAAAAGTTAACAAAAATAAAAAACGGGCGACAAACTCATCAGTTTTGATCGGGATAGTAAATCAGCAGGCCGCTTCTCAAAAAAGAGCCTGCTGAAAATAGGTTTTGCTTTCTTCCAACCCGGGCTAAACCGGACGGAAAGCGTTCTCCACCAGCCCCGGCTCAAAATATCCATCAGCCTTGCCGGAGACCGCGTACTGGTAAACCGCGGCGGTGTAAATTCCGGATAATGTGGAATTGATCAGTCCAATGATCACAAACGCCAGAACCATACCCGCGCCAACAACAATTGCCAGAACAGGCGATTCAAACACCGCAAACGCGATACCGATCAGCACCGCGCCGCCGATGCCCACAGCCACAAAGATCAGCGCGAAAATACTACCCAGGCCAAAATTCCCGGCAATTTGCTCGCCCCAGGTGCGCTTCAACAATTCCACGCTGCGCTTGATCGCATCCAGCGGCCCAACATCTTCCACCGCCAGCACCGGAACCACCAGAAAAGTAGCCAGGTTCCAGGCCAGCCCAATCAGGTCAACAACGAACCGCCCCAACCCTTTACTGCGGTCAGAAATGGATTTCAGGATCACGCCCACGGTCGCGGCGATCAGCGCGTAGCCCACAATCGGGCCGAAATGCTTGCTCGCGATGCTGAATCCATCTTTCAAAGTTGGATCGCCGCCCCGCAATCGGATCAATGCCGCGCCAACCAGCGCGGTGTTCATGTAAAAGATCACCGTGTACTGTACGACATAGAACAGAAACAACACCACATATCCTATGATCTGAAATTTTTCAGAAAAAAAACTGTCGAAGAGATTCGCGAAAATCGAAGGGACAATGAAAACAGCAGAGACGATCAACACGCCAATGGAAGAGATTATCGGAAAAACCAGCAGTTCTTTGTCCGCCACCAGCACTTTGGCGCTGGATTTTACCAGCTCCCAACTGTTCGACAAACGCTCAAACATTCTGTCCTCCTTATCATTTTCTCACTAAAGGCTGTTATGCAATCCGCACCAAATTAATAATAATCTACTGTACTCACAACAAATCAATGTAGTAACGACTTCAGTCGTTATTTTCCGCGTTCTCTTACCATTCAAACGGCCACTACTCAACCGCAAATCTCAAACCATCAATCTCCATTCTTGTCCGGAGGCTGGCTGTCGCGCCCGCGCCCCAATGCCTGGGAGCGTTCATAAGCTGCCCAGATCGCGCGCGAAATCGCTGTCCGCAGGCCGGCTTTTTCCAGATAGTACAGCGCCGCCGCCGATGTTCCGGCCGGTGAGGTCACTTCATTGCGCAGCTTGGCGGGGTGATCCTTTTTCAAATCATAATATTCCACAGAACCACGCAGGGTTCCGATAACCAGTTTTTCCGCGGTGCGCCGCTGGAAACCAAGATGCACACGCCGGCATCAATCATCGCTTCCATAAACAGAAAGGCATAAGCTGGGCCAGAACCGCTCAACGCGGTAGCCATATCCAGATACCGTTCCTGTTTTTCAAAGACTTCTTCACCAAGCGCTTCGAATGATCGACTCTGGCGCGCTCAATCTGCGTCTCAGAAACTTCTGCCGCGGCTGTCCACACCGTGATACCCTTGCCGATCTGTGCCGGCGTGTTCGGCATTGCCCGCACCACACATTGATGATCCAAACCTTGCTGGATCACGCCAATCGGAGCGCCGGCCACAATGGAAAGCACCAGAGCATCCGCTGGAATTTCACCATGCAGATCTTTCAGTACGCAGTCCAGTGTCTGCGGTTTAATAGACAGAATTACAATCTCGGCGTCTTTTACCGCTTCCTTATTATCGTAATATGGTGGAACGCCATATAAACTGCTCTAACTCTTCTCCACGCTCAACAATGGGCCCTGCTGCCCGGATATTTTCCGGTTTAGCCAGCCCATTCCGCAGCAGGCCGGCAATGATTGCTTCGCCCATAACGCCTGGCCCTACCAATGCAATAGTTGGATGATTTTTCATATATGCACACCTGTTATTAAGATTTTCCAGATCGCCCACTGGCTGTCCAGCGCGCGAAAATCGCTGTCGATAACAATCTCCCGGCACTCTTTTCCTGTATCGCGATTTCGCCACACGAGGTTTCGCCAGGTTTTCCTTCCAGGGTTTCCAACAAAGCGGTCTCAAGCGTAATTGGAGAAGCTTTAACCGCGTAAGCTGTGATGACCGCGAACTGTGGATTCGGGCTGAGAATCTGGCGGGAAGCGTCTAACAGATCCGCCATCAACTTAAAGAATTCCCAGACCTCCCCTTTTGGACCGCGTCCAAACTTGGGCGGGTCCATGATAATCCCATCATATACCGAACCACGCCGGCCTTCACGCAGCACAAACTTGAGCGCGTCATCCATCAACCAGCGTACCGGCCGGTCTGCCAAATTGGAACTTCGCTGGTTTTCCTTGGCCCAGGTAAGCACCTTTTTCGAAGCGTCCACATGGGTCACATTCGCCCCGGCCTGAGCCGCCGCCAGCGATGCCACCCCGGTATAGCCAAACAGGTTGAGTACTTTGATGGGCCGTCCCGCTCGTCTCACCTGGTCGCCAATCCAATTCCATTGGGAAGCCTGTTCAGGGAACACCCCCAGATGCCGCGAAGCTGTAGTTTGAAGCCAGAGCTGGAAGCCCTCAAAATTAAACAGCCAGCGGCGGGGAATCTGGTGATAATAAGTCCAATGCCCACCGTTTTTCCGGTGAGGGAGTGAACTCCGCGTCCGCTTTCTTCCATTCGTTATCGGGTAAAGCAGGCTTCCAGATCGCCTCTGCTTCCGGACGGATCAGCACATGGTCGCCGTAACGCTCCAATTTGCGCCCGTTTCCACTGTCCAATAAATCATAAGATTCACTGCCCGGCATCGTGAGTATTTCCAACCGGGGTTTTCGAATTTCGTTTTGTTCAGTCATTCAATATCCTGAGAATCAGTTATATACTGGTTTTTATAATTCATGCCAGTTTAATGAGTATACCAGTTTTCACCCTGTGCTTACGGCCCAGTAAAAGGCAAAAACTAAATCATCCTTTTTCCATAACTTTCCCCACAAGAAACGATTATACCCACACCGCTCCACACATTTGCAATGGATTATAATCATTTCAACCCACCCTGGATATTAAGAAAGGTTTCTTTTTTTATGAATTACAATTTTGATTTCCTCCCTGACCGCCTGCATACCGAAAGTGTTAAGTGGCGTGTGTTCGACGAAGACGTGCTCCCCATGTGGGTCGCGGACATGGATTTTCGCTCACCCGAACCGGTCATCGAGGCCCTGCGGGAACGGGTTTCGCACGGCGTATTTGGATACGCGATGGAATTACCCGAACTGCGGGCAACCATTCAGGATCACCTGGCAGCGAGGTACGATTGGACTGTGAAACCTGAGGAGATTGTTCTTGTGCCCGGCGTGGTTAAAGGCTTCAACCTGGCCTGTCACATGTTCTCTGCCGAAGGCGGCAGCGCGATGATCCAGACGCCGGTTTACTTCCCCTTCCTTTCCGCGCCCGCGAACGCCGGGCTGACCCGTCAGGAAATGGAGCTGTCCCGCAGGGAAGATGGCAGCTACGAAATTGACTACGATCTGTTTGAACAAACCATCACCAGCCAGACCCGGCTGTTTATCCTGTGTAATCCACACAACCCGGTCGGGAGAGTTTTTCGCAGGGACGAACTGGAGCGGATGGCGGAAATTTGCCTGCGGCACAATGTGATGATTTGTTCCGATGAGATCCACTGCGACCTGATCTTCTCAGGGCAGCGGCACTACCCCTTAGCCACCTTATCCCCGGAGATCGCCCAAAACACCATCACCCTGATGGCGCCCAGCAAGACCTACAATATCGCCGGATTGGATTGCTCCTTCGCGGTGATCCAGAATCCCGACCTGCGCAAGCGATTCCAGGCTGCCGGGAAAGGGCTGACAGGCCATGTCAACCTGATGGGATTGGTCGCCGCGCTGGCTGCGTACCAGGGCGGGCAGGAATGGCTCGATCAG
Source organism: Thermoguttaceae bacterium (assembly GCA_963674475.2). GTDB lineage: Bacteria > Planctomycetota > Planctomycetia > Pirellulales > Thermoguttaceae > CAXXFQ01. The sequence goes on from CAXXFQ010000022.1 coordinate 4,327, forward strand.
GCCCTGCGCTATATGGAAGCCAACCGCGATTATCTCTGCCAGGCCGTCAACCAGGAATTACCCGGCGTCCGCATGGCCTCGCCTGAGGGTACCTATCTGGCCTGGCTGGACTGCCGGGAAGCCGGCATTGAGGGCAGCCCGCACAAGTTTTTCCTGGAACAGGCCCGTGTGGCTTTAAACGAAGGCGCGTCTTTTGGTAAGGGCGGCGAGGATTTTGTTCGCCTTAATTTCGGCTGCCCGCGTTCCATGCTCGAAGAAGCCCTTACACGGATGAAAAACGCGCTGCTTAATCGCTAAAAACAAGAGATTTGACAATGAATACTGAAGAGACACACAATCAAACCAGGGGATCAAAATCCTGCCTGAGTTTTTTAGGCGGCGGAATAGTCTTTCTATTGGGTGTAATTGGCGCTTATTTCGCCCTGTGGGCTCTGGGCGCGTTTCTGGTAATCGCGGATCCCCAAAAAACGTGGATGCCGCCGTAGCCCTCAGTGGTGGGGAACTGGACCGGGTGCAGGAAGCCGCCAGATTGTATAACGAACAAGTTGTGAAATGGGTGATCCTCACAGAGACCGGCGAGGAAGTCCCGGAATTGGGATCACAATACTTCATCCTGCGGAAGAACGAAGCCCTGAAGATGGATGTCCCCGGCGATGCCATCCTGGTCACCGACCGCACCGTCAGCAGCACCCAGGATGAAGCCCAGGCCGTGCGCGAACTGCTGCAAAAAACCGAGTTAAGCTCCTGCATCGTCATCACCGATCCCTTCCACAGTTTCCGCACCCGCCTCCTCTTTCGTAACGAATTTGATGAGACCGGCCTCACCGTGCGCGTCCGCCCCGTGCGCGATCACTGGTACCGCTCCCGCACCTGGATGTTCAGCCGCGCCGGGTGGGAAGCAACCGTTTTAGAATACATCAAACTTTTTGGCTATTTCCTGGGCATTACAGACAACGATTTTATCTGACATCCATACCGCAGCGAAACCCACCACGTTGGCGTTGAGCAAGCGCAGCGCAAAACCCAGCACACTCCCATCGATGTCGTTGCAATAACCGTCCCACCCCCGTTTGCGTTGCGAACCGTCCCGGGTATTTGGCGGGGCGGTGTGGCAACCTCCCCGCTCATCTTATCCAGCCCCAGGTGTCATTCTGATCGACCGAAGGGAGAGAAGAATCTCTACGTCACTTTTACAGCCAACCAGAGATCCTTCGCCATCCGGCTCAGGATGACAAATGCCACAAGCCGTACACAGGTTGGCGTTGAGCACGCAGCGCGAAACCCAACACCACCTCCCACAATGTCGTTGCGAACATCCCGCGTATTATGGAATACCGGGGCAAAATTCCTCCCCGCTCATCTAATCCAGCCCCAAATGTCATTCTGATCGACCAGAAGATAGGGAAGAAGAATCTCTACGTCATCTTTTACAGCTGCCAGAGATCCTTCGCCGTCCGGCTCAGGATGACAAATATCACAAGCCGTTCCGCAGGTTGTTGAGATTTGGCTTGTGGCATCAGCAAACCCAAATCAACTCCCTGCGTCACGGGAATGCCAGACCTATCCGCATTTTTTACAGAGTCAACTGCCTTCATCGAATTTATCTGCAAAACAGTCCTTGAACCTACAAAGGCAGAAACTTAGCGCCCACTGCCGCTTTGCGTGAGACAAAAAATTCTGCCTTCCGCTGTCACTTTCGAAAGCAAAGCGACTGACAGCGTGCCCGCAGGGTAGAAATCTTGGCCCTCCCAGTAAGATTCCTCAACATTCGCTCAAAATTACACTTGAAACCTAATTTGAAATATTTTCTTTGCGGTCTTTGCATCTATTCGTGAGTAAATTACCACCCTTATAAAAAAGGAATTGTTCCGAATTGTTTCAACAAAACAAATACAAAGCCCGGTGTTTTCTACGCCGGACCAAAAGATTTGTCCAACTTATCCCCTGAACTTGATGTTATTTTCGCCTCTTTTTTGTTATCATAGAATTAAGATCAACCATCCACTGTGCTCACCTTTCCCATCTGTGGGCCGCGCAGCCCCTACCCTGAAAAGGACAACGCGATGAAACTTACACCCGACAACCTGGAATTTACCCCCCGCTTCCCAATGGCACACACCTTCTCCATCGTTGCCCGCGATCCGGAAACCGGACAGATGGGCGTCGCCGTACAGTCCCATTGGTTCTCTGTAGGGCAGTCTGGTCCCCTGGGCGGAAGCCGGCGTTGGCGTGGTTGCCACCCAGTCTATTGTCGAACCGAGTTATGGCCCGCTGGGGCTGGAGCTGATGTACACCAACAAATCTGCCCCCGGCGTCCTTTCCGCCCTCCTTGAACCGGATGAAGGTCGCGAACTTCGCCAGGTTGCCATGGTTGACTCAAACGGGAGAGTCGCCGCCCACACCGGCGCGCGCTGCATTGCCGAGGCCGGGCATGAAATCGGCGAGCAGTTTTCTGTGCAGGCCAATATGATGGTTAATCGTCAGGTATGGCCTGCCATGGCAGCCGCGTACCGCTCCGCGCGGGGTGATCTTGCTGCCCGCATGATGGCCGCGATGGCAGCCGGACAGGAAGCCGGCGGGGATATCCGCGGGCGTCAGAGCGCCTGCATCCTGATCGTAAAAGCGCGTGCCTCAAAGCGCCCCTGGGAAGATACTTTGGTAGACCTGCGCGTGGAAGATCATCCTGATCCCATCGTAGAACTGCAAAGATTGGTGCGGCTTAATCAGGCTTATGACAAAATGAATGAAGGCGATCGTTTTATGGAGCAGAACGATGTACCAAATGCCTTAGAAGCTTACAGCGAAGCCGCAGGCATCGCCCCGGGGCTCGATGAACTGCCTTTCTGGCAGGCGGTTACCCTGGCGGACCTTGGGCGAATCGAAGAAGCACTGCCGCTTTTCAAAGAAGTCTTTTCTCACAATCCCAATTGGGCCGACCTTGTCCAGCGTCTGCCTGCTTCAGGTTTCCTCAAAGACGATCCGGAAATGATGCGGCGTATTCTGGAATCAGCTAAATAATCAACAGGAGGGTTACATGTCCCTGGAACAGGTCAATCATATAAAAGAACAATACAAAGAGACCATCCTTGCCAAAGACCATGTGGTTGGTGTAGGAACCGGTTATAAGATCAGCCGTGGCAGGCAGACAGATCGCCTGTGTGTGGTCACCCTGGTCAAAGAAAAAGTTCCCCAATCCGGCCTTTCTCAACAGTCCATGATCCCGAACCAGTTGGATGGTGTGGCGACCGATGTCATCGAAGTCGGAGAAATCCGGGCGCTCCAATCCCCCACCGAGGTATTCCGCCCCGCGCCGGGCGGCGTGAGCATCGGACACTTCCGCACCACAGCAGGGACTTTCGGGTGTGTGGTGCGCGACCGGGAGTTTGGCACCCGTCTGATCCTCTCAAACAACCATGTCCTGGCAAACACCAACCAGGCCGATCCCGGCGACCCCATCCTGCAGCCCAGCGCGGTGGATGGCGGGCGGGTCAAAGACCATACCCTGGCATATCTGGTGCGGTTTGTCCCGATAAGATTTGGGATTGAGAAAGGAACCTGTGAAATCGCGAAT
>CAXXFQ010000023.1:0-17717 GCA_963674475.2 Thermoguttaceae bacterium
AATAGGATGCGTTCCTACGATGACCTTTACGCCAAAGCGTTTTTCAAGAAAAGGTTTGAATGTCGGTATATAGGGACAGGGAGGATAGCCGACGACAAAGCCGGTAGCCAAGTGAATGACCTGCGCTCCGTTCTTCAGCATTTCTTCCCCGGCATATTCGATATTGCCGCCCGGACACCCATCACATGTAGTGTAACCGACCAATTCCACTTCAGTGTCGGCATATACGCTGAAAGCCCCTTCCCTGTTTTTCATGGCCCGGAGACATTTTCCACCCGCACAACGGCGATAGCGATTGCATATGATGATACCAATCTTCGTCATGGCGCTCATTTTCACTCCTATGATGTGAAGGCTGAACCTTGCAAGTGATAAAACGTGTTAATTATTATAGAATAGTATGTTATGGCATATAATTCAAGTATTGTCAAGGTTTATGTTGTGAACAGTATATTATATCCTGGCTTCACGTCATTACACCAAGATATTACACTAACGATCCACACCTTCACTCCTCCATTTCAAGCACGACCTTGACCGCCTCGCCCGCGTGCAGGAGTTCGAACCCGCGCTCGTAGTCGCCGAACGGCAGCCTGTGCGTGACAAGCCTGTCCACCGCTCCGGGGTGGCGCAGCATGAAGTTCTGCGACTGGAACCACGTGTCGAACATGCGTCGCCCGTTGATCGCCCGTATCGTGATACCCTTGAAGACGACGTCCTCCGCCCAGTCGATGGTTATGCCGCCGGGAGGGATGCCGAGAACGCTCGCGCTTCCGCCGCACCGGAGCAGCTTCAGCCCGAGATCGATCGCCGAGGGATGACCGGCCATTTCGAGAAGCACCTGCGGGCCGAGTCCTCCGGTTAGATCGCTGACGGCGCCGGTGAAAGCGGGATCGTCCGGATCGAAAGCGGCGTCCGCTCCGACCTCGAGTGCGATCCGGCGTTTCCGGTCGTTCGGTTCCATGACGATGATCGGTGAGGCCCCGAGGCTGTGCGCGATGGCGACCGCGAAAAGACCGATGGCTCCCGCACCGGTGACCAGCACCGACTTCCCCGCAACCGGCTCGGCCATAACCGTATGCATGGCGTTCCCTACAGGATCGAAAACGGCGGCGATATGATCGGGAATATTGTCGTGCACCGGCCAGAGGTTACGGGCGTCCATCACCAGATACTCGGCGAAACACCCGTCCCTGTCAACACCGATGATTTCAACGTCGCGGCAGATGTGTCCCTGTCCCGTACGGCAGAATTCGCACTGACCGCAGGTGATATGACCTTCCGCGCTGACACGCTGCCCCGTCCTGACATGGTGCACCTCGCCGCCGACCTCGACAACCTCGCCCACGAACTCATGGCCGGTCACGAGCGGAGGCCTGATGCGGTTTTGGCTCCATTTGTCCCAGTCGTAGATGTGCACGTCGGTCCCGCAGATACCGGTAGCCCGCACCTTGATCAACACTTCGTCGCTTCCGGGCGATGGTTCGGAGACATCCTTCAGGACCAGCCCTTTTCCCGGTTTTTCCTTCACAAGCGCTCTCATACATGACTCCATGGTAACGTTAACATCCAAAGCTGCCGGAGAAAAATCACACCGTTCCGATGCGACGACCGGAACCGCATGATATGCGGAAAAAATAACCTTGACGGCGGACATTTAATATATTATAATTGGTTTCAATATAGTAAAAACAGCGGCAAAGTCAAGCGTTTAATTCATCATAATGAAAAATTATTCAATATAATAAAAAGGAGGTTGTCATGGCTCCCCTGTCGGACATGCCGGAAATCGGCAAGAATATCGCGGGCATACGCAGGCTCAGGAACCTCTCACTCGAGGAGCTTTCTCGGCGGAGCGGCGTGTCGACCGGCATGCTCTCCCAGATCGAGAAGGACAAGGTCAATCCCACGGTTGCGGTCGTATGGAAAATCGCTTACGGTCTCGACGTTCCTTTCCACGAACTCCTGGTACGCGACGAGGAGGAGCCCCTGTTCAATGTCACCCACAAGAACGAGGCGGTGATACTGGAGCGTAACGGCGGTCGTGTGGTCTTTCGCATCCTTTCGCCCCTGTCCATGGCGGAGAAGCTCGAAATTTACACGCTCACCCTCAAAAAGGACGGTGTCCTGGAAAGCTCCCCCGCACTCGCCGGAAACGGAGGAATTCGTTACGGTCATCAACGGCCGGGTTACGGTCGAGGTGAACGACAAGAATGCGGCGCTCGAAGAGGGTGACACCATCCATTTCCACGCCGATGTCGGACACATCATCAGAAACGAGAGCGACAAGGACAGCTTTCTCTATATGGTAGTGAAGTACGCTTCCGGCGGCGCGACGGTATAGCCGTAATAAATCATCCGAAAAAAGATTCCGTCATGTTGCCTGAAAAAGATCGGCGTATTGCGCCCATGCGGTTTCGGGACACTACATAAGACCATATCATGCCTTGTGCTGGTTACATGTCTTCATATCTGTCTGTCAGGGGAAACTACCGATCACCGAGGGGCCACTGATATCCCCGAGCGGTCGTCTCGATCGAATAAATCCTGTCTTTGCACGTCATGAAGAGCGTGGACATGTCCCCGCCGCCGAAGACGCAATGCGCGGGTGAAACCGGTATCCAGATATTCCCGAGAAATTCCCCCGTACGGTCGAACACTTGTATTCCGAAGTTCGTCGCAATGTAAATACGTCCCTCGCGATCCATAGTCATGCCGTCGGCGGTCCCGCGTCCCCTGTCCTTGTCATGAGGAAAAGCGGGCGGTATGAGCCGCGCGAACGGACGCTTGTTCGACAGCGTCCCGTCACTTCCAATATCGAACATCCAGATTGTCGCCTCCCGGGAACAGCTCAGGTAAAACGTTTCCCCGCCGGCGCTCACAAGGCAGCCGTTGGGCACGTTGAACTCGTTCCAGCCGGTGACCGGCCCGATATCGCCATCCGAGCCCACATAATACACCGCAGAACCGGGCTGTTTCGGTCCCGATTGGGCGACACGGGGATCGGTGAAATAGAGGCCGCCTACGAGGTCGGTGACACAGTCGTTGGGCATGCCGAGCGGGATGCCGTTGTACGAATCGGCTATGACACCGGCGATTTCTCCTTCAGGGGTCATTTCGATCACCCGGTTTTCGACGATGTCGCAGACGGCGAGATTCCCGTTGCCGAGGGGCGTCGTCCCGCAGGTCTGAACGCCGTTGTTGAGCACGCGGTAAAGGCCATCCGTGCCGATTATGCATAATCCTCCCTCATCGCGCCCGCCGACAGGGCCCCGGAACCTGTAGTAATTGGAAAAATAGAACGCGCCGTCGAGCCACGAGGGGCCCTCCGTGGTCGTCAGCCGTGGTGTCGAGGAAGCGCCGTCGAGCAGGAGTACGGGGCGCGCGCCTGCGAGGATCACTGTCCGCAGTTTTAACCGCTGTCTGTCGAGCGTGTCGAGATAACGGCGCGGCACGGAGGTGGCGACCGTCAGGAGTTCCATGCTGGAATCGGGGGACGCGATTGACGCCGTGCTTCCCGCACGGAATGTGACAACATCGCTTTCGTACAGTTTTCCACGATTGCCGTCCCGTGATAGTACTCCCTCTCCGCTCAGAACGACCATTGTCCTGTCCGATCCGGGTTCCACGAGAAATGTGCTCCCCGGCGTCAGGCGGTCGAAGGAGACGAGCCCTTGCCCCGCCTCGACGATCCGAGCATAGACGCCGTCGCCGAGAGGGCAGAAAAGAAGCTCGCGGATGTTGTGGACGGTGCCCGCTTCAATATACGTTTTCATGCTCCCGTCGCCCGTACCGCGTTCGACATGATCGTCACTGTCGCGGCCAGTGATCCTGATGTCGATCAGTTCCGCCGTTCCGTCAACCGTGGCACAGGAGCAGCGGGTTCCCGCATCCTGCCGGATGAAATCGAACGGTCCCATATTCTGCGATTCGCCGTCCGACAGTATCCTGACATTGCCGGAAATCACGATGAGCACACGACGGCATGTGATCGTTTCCGTATCTGTCGCGGTATCTGTCCCGAGCGTAATATAGTTGACGAGGGCAGGAGCCGGGGATAGTGTCCGGATGGTTAGGCCCGGTTTGACCGCCGTCGGAGACGGCGTTCCGGTACGGCAGGCTGTCGCGGAGAAGAAGACAAGAAGAGCTGTGACTATGGTTTGGATGGATTTCATACGATGGTTCCCGGTAATGGGGAGAGCGACCGAACGGACCGCCCCGTGATACCGCGGGTGCAGCGGAAGGTCGCGCAGCACCCTTCCGCGGATGATACGCCACGGCACATCAGACGGCACATCAGATTGTCAGGGGGCCACGGCCCCTTTCCCGGAAGGGGAACGGGGAAACCCATGAAATGATGGGTTTCCCCGGCAAAAAAGGTTTTTCACCACGCTTTTTGATTCAGCCGAAGTGTCCCGAGACCTTCCCGCCGCGCTCGATCATACGGTCCAGCGCGAGCATGTTCATCATGAGCTGCCGGGGGTGATGGAAGTTCCCCACCCTGCCGGTGTGCTCCTCGAAAGTCACCTTGCGGTCGGCATAAAGGATCCACAGCGGGTAGCCGTACTGCTTGAGCGGGAACTTGTCGAGCACGTAGGTGTGGAGGCGCGAGTACCAGTCTTTCGCCCACTGCGCACCCGTATGCTCGATGACGCAGAGGGTGCCGATGAGCACCTCCTCCTGGAGCCAGAGGGCCTTGCCCACATTGAATTCGTTCCTGTCGACGTTTTCGAGACCGAGCAGGACGCCGCCGTAAACATCGTCCCACAACACTTCGATGTGGCGTTTCAAGCGCTCGGCTGCGAGGTCGAAGAGAGCCTTGTCCTTCCTGCGCAATGCCTCGAAAAGCAGCATCCAGAGCGTTTCCGGCGCATGTCCCCTCATAATGTGGCCGTAATCGCTGTCGATATGCGAGAAATCGTGGTTGATATGCTCGTTGATGAGATCGTAGTCGGGATTGTAGTGTTTGTTCATGACGGCGTCGATGCAGCGGTCGTTGATCGCCTTCAACTGGGGATCGTCGCGTTTTTCCAGCATCTGCGTGGTGCAGCGGAGAAGCACGAACCAGTGGCCGAGCGTCCGCGGACGGACGACTTCCGGCGCGGTATCCGTTTTCGGAAGATTGCCGTAGTCGGGACGGTTGTCATAGATGTCGGAGCACTTGAGGAGGATCTGTTTCGCCAGGTCCCAGTACTTGTCCTCACCGGACGCTTCCGCGAATTCCTGAAAACCGTTCGCCACGAACATGTCGCCGTAAAAGATGGGATCCGGTTCGTTCCTGAGCGGTTTCCCCTCGCGCGTATAGCCCACCGGCATGAGTTCGGGGCCGGTCGGATTCTGCTTCATGATGAACTCGACCGACTTACGGGCGATGTCGACATACTGCGGGTCCTGTTTCACCTTGTTGTTGAGGTAGGAGTGAACCCAGATGCCGCGGCCCTCGTACCACGTGCGCTTGTTGGCGTTGAGATTGGTGCCGTCCCGGTCGGTATTGCACTTGAATCCGCCGTACTCGTGGTCGACCACGTACTTATGATAGAAGGGCAGGTAATCGTCGAAGAGCCAGAAGCGGTGTTCCTCCCTGAGTTCATCGAGGGTTTTCCCCGCCAGCCGTCCGTTGTCGGTGACCGTGGATTCCGGCGACGACGCCGGCTGTCCGCCCTGCTCATTGGAACAGGACAGGCCCGCGGCCGCGGCTCCCGCGCCGAGGGATGTTCCGAAAAACGCCCGTCGTTTCATGAATGTTCTCCCGTTGTGTGCTGTCACGTTAGGTGTATATCATACGAAATAACTTTTACCCGATCTATTCTTACAATAATGGAACACGGATTGATCCTGATGCAACTCCTTTTTATAGTGTCGTCCGCCTTGCCGCCGGACAACGACGCCGACAGGCAAGGTTTCGCTTATCGCACTAACGTCATCTTCCGCGACACGATTTTTCCGCCCGCGCAAAGTCCGGCGATATAGACCCCGGAGGACGCCGGACGTCCCGAGTCGTCGAGGCCGTCCCATGCAAAAGCGTGTTCTCCAGCCGCGAGGCACCCGGAAACGAGTCTCCGCACGCGCTGTCCGGCGCTGTTGTATATGGTAAGTTCGACCCGCCCGGGATCGGTAAGCGAGAAGCAGATGACCGTCGAAGGATTGAAGGGGTTGGGGCTGATATACCGGATTGTCATACCAGCAGGCCCTGTTCGCTGTGACTCAACTGATACGACAGAGCGGTCGAAAACGGAGAAACCGTGCCTCGAACAGAAAAAGACGGAATTGTCATGATCAACGTAGATTATCGATATGATCCTGTCAGGCAGACCGTCGGCTGTTGAGTACCTCTTCCAGGTGGCACCGTCGAACGAGGCGGCCCCGTTGTCAGTTCCAATCCAGACCGTATTGCCGTTGTCTACCGCGACCGTATTGATACGCTCATCGGGCAGACCATCCTCAACATGATACGATACCCACGTTCCGCCATCGAAGCGTGAAGCGCCCTCACGCGTTCCGGCCCAGATCGTACCGTCGGGAGCAGCGGCAACCGAAAGAACATCATAATGCGCGATACCATCCTCCGGGTGCCATGTTTTCCATGAGGAACCATCGAAACAGGAAACGCCGCCGGTTACGGGATCTTTCAGCGCATCCGCCGATTTATAGAGCACTACTTCGGAAGCCGATTTCCCCGCCACCCAGATATTCCCTTCTTTGTCGACAGCAATATCCTGAATCCAGTCGCCGAAAAGACCGTCTCCGATGGTGTAGGTTGTGCATTCCGTTCCATCATACCTGACCACGCCATACCCGCGATAGGTGGTCATGACATCGCTCCACGAGGTAAACCAGATATTCCCGGATAGATCCGCGACAAGCGCTCTGATATTGTATCCTCCACCGAACTCCTCGCTCGACAGGGAAACATAGCCCCCGTCCACGGTGTTGTAAGCAAACAGGCCATTATTCACGGCAAACCAAATGTTTCCCCGTGTATCGAACGCAGTACAGTCCGCCCTGACCGGATAATCCTCCGTATCGCCCGGCACGTAAAACATTCCCGCATCTTCTTTCATATATTCAATCACTCCATGGGGAGACGAAAGCAGGACGCTGTTTCCCGGCCCGGATGAGGCTGAATAAATAATATTGCCCGTATCATCGGGAAGCTGATATATCGATGTCCCGTCTTCATTCACCTTCATCACCGATCCCCTGCCGTGATACCACGACAGTGAGGATCCTACCCATACATTCCCCGAATCATCGACGGTAATGGCGGAGGCGTTATCCATCGGCATCTTCACCCATTCCACGAATCCGCCCTCATGTTTCCACACCGTCTCGCCCTGGGTGAACCATGCGGTATTGTCATATCCTATTGTAATATCCGAGTGGACTATCGATGACGGAATATCCTCCTGCAGATACGTTGTCCAGGAAATGCCGTCATAATAATGGAGGTGACGATCCATCGCAATCCAGACATCGCCGGAGGGGGCGATTGCAATTGTTCTGACCTGGGTTTCACCCAACGTGTCGGTCATCAGTTCGAACGATTCGCCGTCGTACCTGTAAACGCCGAACATACCGAACCAGACATCCCCGTTGGGTGCGACAGCCATATCCGTAATCCAGCGCGTCGGGAGATCGTCGGGCCATGTCAGTACATCCCATGATCCTCCGGCGAAACGGGACAATCCGCCGTCTTTTGTGGAGCACCACACAACTCCGTCAGACGCGATGCCCACATTGTTGACATAATCGTCGAAGAGCCCGTCCTCTTCGGTAAACGTCTCCCATGTCTCGCCGTCATACCGCGCGGCCCCGTAATCCGTCCCGCACCAGACAGTGCCGTCCGGGGCCGTCTCGATGCAGTTGATGCCGTTTGTCGGAAGGCCGTCGAGCGTTGTGTATTTTGTGAAACTCATGTCGCTGGTGTCCCAGCGGACAACGCCTCCGGTGGTCGCGCACCAGAGAAGATCACCGTACGAAGCCATGTCCACGATATCATTCCCGTTGGTATACATGCGCCATGTGTCGGCGAATGCAGGACTTAAAAGAAACGATATCGTAAAAGCAGAAATCAGGCACGTACGAAAAACGACGTTCCTTATTCGAAGTGGAAACATACTGTTCATCAGAGACTACCGTCTATTCCCCGTACCCGTCAGGCGAACACATCTGACACCGTGCCTCTCCGTTCTATCATCCGGTCGAGCGCCAGGAGATTGAGCATGAGGTGACGCGGGTGATGGAAGTTCCCCACACGGGTGTAGCGTTCGACAAACGTCACCTTCCGGTCGGCGGCGAGGTTCCAGATCGGGTAGCCGTAGGGCTTGAGCGGGTAGTTGCCGAGCACGTAGGCGTACATCCCGCCGTACAGGTCGATCGCCCATTTCTCGCCCATGTGCTCCGCCGCCGCGAGCGCGCCGATGAGCACTTCCTCCTGCGCCCAGAGCACCTTGTTGAGCGTGAAGGCGTTCTCGTTCACGTTCCTCAGGGAATGGAACACGCCGCCGTAGACATCGTCACGGAAAACCTCCACGTGACGGCGGAACCATTCCGCGGCGGTATAGAACAATTCCTTGTCCCGGCGTCGCACGGCCTCGTACATGAGCATCCACAGCGTTTCGATGGCGTGGGCGGTGACATGCTGATCGACGGGGGCCGGGGCGCGGGACATGTCGTGTTTGACGATCTCGTTGAGGAGGTCGAATTCCGGATTGAGGTGATACGACCGGATCGCCTCTATGCAGCGGTCGTTCACCGCCTTCACCGAAGGATCGCCGGACTGCTCCAGCATCTGCGATGTCAGCCTGATAAGGACCATCCAGACGCCGAGCACGCGCGCGCCGGGAATCAGGGGAGCATCTTTTCCGAGGCTGCTGCGCGCCGCCTCGGGGCAGTAGTCGCCGCGGTCGTAAAAGTCGACGAAATCGAGGAGGATTTCCTTTGCCCGTGCGAAATGCCGTTCCTCGCCGGATGCTTTCGCGAATTGCGTAAGCCCGTTGGCGATGAACAGGTTGCCGTAGCCGCGCAGGTCGGGTTCGCCGATCGGTTTTCCCTCGCGGGAGAAGCTTTCGGGCCAGATTGCGCCGCGCCCCGGATCGTTTTTCATGACGAAGTCGACCGATTTACGCGCGATGTCGAGATGTTTTTGATCGCGACCGAAATTATTGTACAGGAACGAATAGACCCAGATGCCACGCCCCTCGTACCAGCCGCGCTTGTTCTGCGTGACATTGGTGCCGTCGCGGAGAGTATCGCACATGAAGCCGCCGTACTCGTGGTCGACCACGTGCTGTTCGAGGAACGGCAGGAAATCGTCGAAGAGCCAGTAACGGTGTTCCTCGCGGAGTTCCCCGAGGGTTTTTCCGGCGAGACGACTGTTGTCGGTCGCCTGTGCGGCTTGCGTCCGTTGGGCCGTTTTATCATTGCCGCATCCCGCAAGTCCGGCCGGGAATGCGGTCGCGGTGGCTGATGTCATGAATGCTCGACGTTTCATGGTTATTTCCGGTATGGGTTTCAGTGTTATTATGTTTATCGAAAGGATATCTCACATCCCTTCTCCGGGGATATGCGACATCCGGAAACTGTCGCAACGGATCATGCGAACAGACCCGACACGCGCCCGTCTCTCCTGATCATGCGTTCCAGGGACAGGAGGTTGAGCATGAGGTGGCGCGGGTGGTGGAAATTGCCGACCCTGCTCCGTTCCGGATCGAACGTCACTTTTCTGTCGGCCCCGATAATCCACAGGGGAAAACCGTATTGTTTCTGCGGGAATTTGTCCTGCACGTAGGTGAACATGCGCGAGAACCATTCCTTCGCCCAGGGATCGCCGGTGTGTTCGATCATGAAGAGCGTGCCGATGAGCACTTCCTCCTGGAGCCAGAGCACCTTATCCGTTTTCCATACGTTTTCGTCCACGTTGTCGAGGCAACGGAACGCGCCGTCGTAAACGTCGTCCCACGATACCTCCACGTGTCGCCTGAACACGCGCGCGGCATCGTCGAAAAGCCCCCTGTTTCCGGTTCTGGCAGCCTCGTAGAGCACCATCCAGAGGGTTTCGATAGCGTGACCGGTATAGGAAAACTGGTCGAACGGCGGATCGGCCCGTCTGAGATCGTGTTTGAGCACCTCGTTCATGAGCCCGTAGGCGGGATTCAGGTGATGGTTCATGATGGCGTCGACCGTACGGGCGGCGATAGCCTCGATGTCGGGATCGGACCTGAACTCCAGCATCTGGGTGGCGAGCCTGAGGATCACCATCCAGTGACCGAGGACGCGCGGCGGCTGCTCGTGCTTCGCCTCGGGCCCGTAATAAACCTCGTAAATGTAATCGTCGCTGTCGTACCGCCTGATGCACGAGATGAAGAGCTCCTTCGCGATGTCCCAGTACCGTTCGTTACCCTCGGCCTTGGAATACTCGGCGAGACCGTTGGCGATGAACAGGTTGCAGTAGATGTCGCCGGGGCCACCGGAGGCAACTCCTTCCTTCGTGTACGATTTCTCCCAGAACGAATCGTCCGCGGGACGGTGTTTCATGATGAAGTCGACCGATTTGCGCGCAACCTCCAGGTGCTTGGGATCGGGATCGATCTTGTTGTAGAGGTACGAATATACCCAGATGCCGCGCCCCTCGTACCATGCCCCTTTGCCGGTCGATACGTTCGTACCGTCGGGTTTCGTGTTGCACATGAAGCCGCCGTACTCGTGGTCGATCACATGCCTGTCGAGAAAAGGCAGGAAGTCGTCGAAAAGATCCAGGAAATACCGCTCGCGCAGTTCCCCGAGGGTCAGACCGCCGAGCGTACCGCTGTCGGTGACCGATCCGGGGCCGTGATCCTTCTGGATCTTCTCCACACGGCACCCGGAAGCGCCGGTCAGCGCCACGGCCGTTCCCGCCGAGGATTTCAAAAAGTTTCGTCTATCCATAACCGCCCCCGTCTGAAAAAGTGTCAGTATGTCATTGCCGAAGATTGATCATTGCCGCCCGGTTGCATGGAGACAAAGCGGTCTGTTGGTTTCCATAGCCGTTATCCGCGATCACTCGGGCTCGTCCTCCTCATCGCAATTGTCCCCGTCCGTTACCGGTCCCGTTCCCCTTGACAGCGCCGTTTCGATCAGGGCCTCAGTCCGCTTTTTCAGGGAAGTGACATCGTTTTCCATTTCCCTGAGCTGATCGATGAGGTCCTTGAACTCGTCGTCGGTGAGGCGTTTCTGGAAACGCGGGCACTGGACGATTTTCACCGAATCTTCCTGTTTGCAGTGGTGAATGCAGCGTGAACAAAGCTGGTGGACCATGACCCGCTCCGTGACCGGCGTGGATGAATGTCAAAATCGCGTTTAGCTTCAATAATATAGCGTATTTGTCGGGGAAAAAAGGAAAAAGTGGATTTATATGGTTTCCGGGGGCCGGAGAACGAAATCCCGGTCGGAAAATGAATGCCGTTCGGGAAGGCTCCGTCCCTGACTATACGGGAAACAGGAATTGTTTGCTTCATGGCTGCGGAATATCTATATTTTTCAAGCTTATCCTGAACACCCATTGAACCGGATCAGACATCACATGGATCATCCCGACGTTACACTCGTCACCTACTCGACAAACGCTGAAAAGCTTATATGCGCCGCCGCGAAACTCTGCTATGCCTCGGATTCGTCCACCGTTTTCAGCCATGACGACGCCGAGGTGCGTCTATTTCTCACCCGCCTCAGGAAAATGGGGCATCTGAGCCCGTTCGAACATGCGTCCTACACGTTCCTCCTGGAGGGAGTGTCACGAGCACTTACCCACCAGCTTGTGCGTCACCGAATCGCCTCCTACTCTCAGCGCAGCCAGCGTTATGTCACCCACGATACGTTCGACTACATCGTCCCGCCGAGCTTCACCGGCACGATGGTGGCGACCGACGAAGGTTATGTCGAGGCGACTGAATACTACCGCTCGTTCATGGAACATGCCGCCGAAGTGTACCAGAAGCTCCGTGACTCCCTCGGCGGCGGCGGGGAAGCAGCGAACGAGGACGCCCGCTACGTGCTCCCGAACGCCACCGAAACCAAGATCATGGTGTCCATGAATGCCCGCGAGCTGTTCCACTTTTTCAACGAGCGTCTCTGCATACGTGCCCAGTGGGAGATCAGGAGAGCCGCCGGCGAAATGCTCCGGCTGGTGAAAGAGGCCACGCCGGTCATTTTCGAGGGTGTCGGACCAAAGTGCGTCATGCTCGGGCGCTGCCCCGAAGGTAAAATGTCCTGCGGGCGTTTCGAGGAAATGAAAGCGACATATATGTGAAACGTTTACGTGAGCAAAGCAACGGCATCATGCGGCTGAGTGGCCGGGAAAGAACGGAATCGGTGCTGTCTGAAAATCAGAACGCGACGAGGCCCGGAAAACCAAGGATACCATCAAAAAAATAACCGGAAACCGAACAACGAGGTTCTCATGTTTACTGTCATCGGCGAACGCATCAACATGACACGCAAATCAATACGTCAGAAGGTCTGGGACCGCGACGAGGCGTTTATCAGGAACGAGGCCGCGCGGCAGGTGGCGGCGGGCGCAACCCATGTCGACCTCAACGCCGGCGGCGATCCCGCGAAGGAAGTGGATGATATGAAATGGCTGACGGGAGTTGTTTCGGACGAGATCGATGTCCCGCTCTCCTACGATTCGGCGAATCCCGACGCCATCCTTGCGGGCCTGGAAATCTGCAACCGCCCCGGCACCATAGTCAACTCAATCACGATGGAAAAGACCCGTGTCGAAGGCATTATCCCTCTGGTGAAGGAATTCGGGGCGGGGGTGATCTGCCTGACGATGAACGACGACGGTATGCCGGAAGATCTTGACGGCCGCACGAAAATCACCGACGATATCGCATCGCTCATGACGAGCGAGGGCATATCCCTCGACCGCGCATACTTCGACCATCTCGTCAGACCGGCTTCGACGAATCCCGGCCAGGCGCGTTTCATCCTCGACGCCATCCGCTACACGAAGACCACCTACCCGGACGCCCACATCGCACTCGGGCTCTCGAACATCTCTTTCGGTATCCCGAAGCGCAACAACTTCAACCGCGCCTTCCTCGCCATGCTTGTAGAGGCGGGGGCAGACGGCGCGATCGTCGACCCTTCGGAGCACGAGATGATGATCACGCTCTGTTCCGCACAGGCGGTTCTGGGCATCGACGAGTATTGCATGTGTTACCTGGAGAAGATGCGGGAACTGGGTATGGCGTAGGGAGATGGGTTGAGAGACAGGGGGGACATTGTGCTATCTTTCCGGCTTTCCGAAGAGAATTGTCAGCTGTCCAGCACTTCCCGTATCTTTTCAGCCAAAGATTTCATGTTAAACGGTTTTTGGATGAAATTCACTCCCCGGTCGATAATACCGCGATGGGCTATCACATTCGCGGGGTATCCGGACATGAAAACCGTCTTTATTTCGGATTTCAGCGACTCGATTATGCCCTGAAGTTCTTTGCCGTTCATGGTCGGCATTACGACATCGGCCAGAAGCAGGTGGATGTCTTCTTCATAGTCTTCAGCCTGTACAATCGCCTCAGAGGGTGTATTGCATGCAATGACGTTGTAACCGTATCCGGTCAGCACTTTTTTTACGAGATTGAGAATATTCCGTTCATCCTCGACAATCATCACTGTCTCATCGCCATGAAGTGTATTTTCCGTTTTCTTTCTGGTATCAAGGACATATTCTCCGAAAAAGCGGGGGAAATACACCGTGAATGTTGTTCCCATACCCGGTTCGCTGTAGACGTTGATGATACCGTCATTCTGTTTCACAATGCCAAAGACGGTCGACAGGCCCAGTCCCGTTCCTTTTCCGTTTTCTTTCGTCGAGAAGAACGGTTCGAAGGCCTTGTCTTTTGTTTCCGCATCCATACCACTCCCGGAATCTGAAAACAGCATCACCACGTAATCACCCGGTATTGCAAAGAGTTTATTTTCGAAGTATTCTTCATCCAATGTTATGTTTCGTGTTTCAATCGTGATCGTTCCCACTCCTTCAATAGCATCGCGGGCATTCACGGAGAAATTCATGAGAATCTGGTCTATCTGAGAAGGATCGATTTGTATGTTCCATAAATTGTCGGCGAGTTGAGTACTGATATGGATATCTTCACCGATCAATCGTCCGAGTATCTTTTCCCGTGCACGGATAATCTCATTTAAATTCAGAACTTTTGGAGATACGATTTCCTTCCGGGAAAACGCCAGCAATTGCCGGGTAATTTTCGCCGCGCGATCCGCCGTGGTTTTGATTTCCAGGATGTCTTTATACAGGCCTTCTTCAGGATTGAGACTCATCAGGGCAAGTTCACTATTGCCGACAATGACCGTCAGAAGATTATTGAAATCATGAGCGACACCTCCGGCCAGCTGGCCTATAGCCTCCATTTTTTGTGAATGCCTGAGTTGTGTTTCGAGTTTTATCCTTTCCGTTTCTGCCCGCTTGCGTTCGGAAATGTCACGGGCGACAACGAGAACACCGGTCATTTCGCCGTTGACGACTATCGGTGATGAACTCACCTCAAACGGCACAATCTGTCCAATAGCACTTTTCGCCTCGATCTCGACGAGATACGTATCGGTGTTGCCATGAAATCGGTCCGACAGCAGGTTACGAACAGTCTCCAAATGTTTTTCGGTAACCAAATCGGCAACGCTTCTTCCAATGAACGCATTCCCGTATAACCCCGTAAACGCCATCCCCGCTTTGTTCATGTAGGTTATTTCACCTTCCCTATTGTGAACGAGAATAATGTCATGGGCCGTTTCGGCAAGCAGCCGGTATCGCTCCTCGCTTTCATGGAGCGCCTCATTGGCCTTTCTGCTCTCAGTAATATCTCTTAGCACGGTAATAACACCTGTCACCTCACCTGATTTGTTATAGTGAAGTCTGCCCAGATCTTCCAGCCAGCAAACGGAATCATTTATTTTATTTTGAAGACGAAACTGTGTTGGAAACTCTTCACCTGTCGACAAGGTCTTTTCAAAATCACGATGCACCCGTTCTCTGTCTTCGGGAAAGATGAATTCCATGAAATTCCGTGAGGTGATCTCTTCCTGTTTGTAACCGTACAATTTCACCTGAGGGCTTATATAATTCACAACACCCTTCGTGTCGATGGAAACGACGATATCCTGTATGTTTTCGGTTAACAAACGGTACTTTTCCTCGCTGAATCGCAGCGCTTCTTCCGCCTGCGTACGCTCGGCGATAAAGCGTGCCTGCTGCACATTCTGGAAAGCCATTGTGGACAGCTGATTGGCAAGGGTAAAGAGGACCCGGGCTATCTTCCCGAATTGTTTGCGCGACATAACGGGCACTTCCCGGAATGCCGCGGCACAAGCCCCTTCATCGGCCCCGATCTCACGCGCGTACTCTCGCATCTGTTCCTCGGTCTGGGTTTCATCACGCACCTGGCCGATCATCCAATTGGCGATGTGTCTCCCCCCGACCGAAATCGCGGCGCCGGCATTACCGAGCCCGGCGCTCAAACATGGCTGAACGGTGGGCCCATCGGGATTGAAGCGCCCCATCGCGGTGTCGGATATCTTGCAGTTGGCGCGGCCTTTATCCGTCGCGCGAATGATCTCGTTGCACAGCCGACAAAAGTTACTGCCCCGGGTGATGGGTATTCCGTCAGTATTCGTAAGAAGCGCCGCCACTCCGGTTGCTTCGGCGAATTCATCCTGAAGGCGCTGGATATCGTCCAGGTTGAACAAATCCTCGAAAGCGAGACCGCCGGCTTCATCCAGGGGCCTGGTAAGGGCCATTACACGCTTCTCCAGAGCCTCTTCTACTCGCTTGCGCTCGGTGATGTCTGTAGCGATTCCCTCAATAGCTATCGGAGTTCCACTCTTATCGCAAACGAGTACGTTTCTTTGATATATCCACCTCGTATCGCCGGACTTATGTATTATCAAGTACTCATATGAGAGGGGCATTTCACCAGAAAGCATACATGCCCATTGTTTCTCAAAATAATCTTGCCAGTCGGGATGAATGATTTCCTTTATAAGCAACGGAGATTTATACAATTCTTCAGGAGTATATCCAGTCATGTCAGTCGATGCCGGGCTGACATAATCGACTTTACCATCAGGCAATAACATGCGAAACATCATGTCTTTGCTGTTTTCCACCAGGTTTCGAAGCTGTGTATTCTGTATACGCAGATCATTCAATTCAGCAAGGAGCTGATACTTGTTTTTTTCAGTATCATTCATACGGGAGCCTCCAACAGGTAATTCCCAAATCATTTTCAATAAGGACTTGTATATCGGAAAAATGTTTCAACATATTTCATGTTATTTCATTCATGCTCTATTTATAAGCTTTATCCCCTGGAAAAACATGTCATTTACTTAAATATTGCACTAATCAAATTGAAAAACATCAACGAGAAACAAACGTTTTTTAATATAAAATTCTGATTCAAGCTGAAAGGCATCGCAATCGTTCACTCCAGGTCAATATCCCGGCAAAAAAATCTTGTCCGTGCACCGAGTCAAGACTGCGGGCGATTTCCGCTTTTTAAAATATCATTTTCATTTCATCATGGATATTTGCGGCTCAGACCTTTATACATACGATCGATATTTGACAAGCCGGGTTGTCGCCAGCCTCATATACTCCTTGAAGACGCCCGCCAAAAACGTTATCTTCAAAACTTGAAAACTCACAAAAAAGCAACGCATTAATAACAGCGACGTAATCCCCGCATGCCACAACCGCCTGTCGCACCGTCGCACGGCGGCGGGTGATCGCGTCCGAGGAAAATACGATGACCGGAATTCTCTACCACGGCGATTTCCTGAACCACAGCACCGGCATCGGCCATCCCGAGCGCCCCTCGCGAGTCAGCGCCATTCTCGAAGAGCTGAAAAAGGAAAAATACAAGGGGAAGCTTGTCTGGGAGGAGCCCAGGCTCGCCGAAATCGAGGAGATTGCCTTTGTCCACGGCCATGATTACATCGAGCGGGTCAAAAAAACCATCGAGCGGGGGCCCGCCAACCTCGATTCTCCCGACACTCCGGTATCCATCGGTTCCTGGCAGGCTGCTCTCAGGGCGGCCGGTGCGTTACTCACTGCCGTCGACGGTGTCATCGACGGGCGTTATACGACCGCCTTCTGCCCCGTGCGTCCTCCCGGACACCACGCCCGTTATTCCATGGCAATGGGGTTCTGCATTTTCAACAACATCGCCATCGCGGCCCGCTACCTCAAGCACAGGCACAACATACACAAGATTCTCATTGTCGATTTCGACGTTCACCATTGCAACGGCACCGAGGAAATGCTCGCCGGCGACAACGATATCCTGCTCTTCAGCATTCACCAGCACCCCCACTATCCCGGCACCGGGATGGGCACCCGCCTGTACAGCCATTCCGGCGGCGTGCTGAACACGCCGGTTCCTCCCGGAGCAACGGTGGAAGACTACATGAAAGTTTTCAAGGGACAGCTTTCCGACCAGGTGAACATGTTCATGCCTGAATTCGTCCTCATGTCGGCGGGTTTCGACGCTCACGAAGACGATTCCCTCGGTGATATCAGGTTGACGACCGAGTCCTACTACACCATGACGAAAGCGGTTGTGGACTTCGCGAATCTTTATTGCGACGGCAGGATCGTGTCCACCCTCGAAGGAGGTTACAACCTGGAGGCGCTGGCTGCATCGGCCGGACGGCAT
>CAXXFQ010000024.1:0-1111963 GCA_963674475.2 Thermoguttaceae bacterium
CGAAGACGATTCTCAAGCCGGAAGCGGCGACAGTTCACAAAACGAGTCCGCGGGTATGGCCGTTTCGATCCATGCCGATCAAACCTCGATTGGCCTGGGGGAAAGAAGCCATCTTCCGACTCGAATCCGACCGCCGGCCGACGTCATCAAGCTCGAAGATCGACTCAACTATATTTTGCAGCCGCCGCTGGAAGCGTTGTTGACCGAAGGGCAGTTGACCTGCCCGTTCGAGCCGTTTGCGTATCAATGGGAAGGAATCGCTTTTCTGTACCCACGCCAGACGGCCATCCTCGCCGATGAGATGGGGCTGGGCAAGACGATGCAGGCGATCACGACGATCCGGTTGCTCTTGCACCGACAGGAGATTCGCCGTGTGCTGTTGGTCTGCCCAAAACCGTTGGTGACCAACTGGCAGCGCGAGTTCGAGGTCTGGGCGCCCGAGATTCCGACGACCGTCGTCGAAGGAAACCAGGACGAGCGTTCTTGGAAATGGCACTTGGCCGACGCGCCGGTGAAGATTGCCAACTACGAACTGCTGCACCGGGATCGGGAGTATTTCGAGGAGGATCATCCGGCATTGAATTTCGATCTGGTGGTGCTCGACGAGTCGCAGCGAATCAAGAATCGCCACAGCGCGACCAGCCAAGCGACGCGAATGATTCAAAGTCGACGTCATTGGGCGTTGACCGGAACGCCGGTTGAAAACAGTCCGGAAGACTTGGTCGGTATTTTCGAGTATCTCGCGCCGGGTTACCTTTCTTCCGACATGCGTCCGCGAAAAATGGGCCGCGCGGTGGCCGACTACGTCTTGCGCCGGACCAAAGATAAGGTCGAAATCGACCTCCCGCCAAAAATGTTCCGCGATGCCGAGGTCGAGTTATCGCCCGAACAGCAGGCCGCCTATCAATTGGCCGAAGGGGACGGCGTCGTGAAGCTCAATAATCTGGGCGCCGAACTGACGATCCAGCATGTGTTCGAACTGGTGTTGCGACTGAAGCAGATTTGCAACTTCGATCCGGCCACCGGTGCCAGCTCGAAACTCGAACGGCTTGAAGCCGACCTGGAAGAAGTGGCCGAAAGTGGTCGGAAGGCGATCGTCTTCAGCCAATGGGTCAAGACGCTCGAACGACTTAAGGGACCATTGAAACGCTTCGGACCGCTGGAATACCACGGGCGAATCCCCTCAGCCAAACGTGACGGGGTGATCGAACAGTTCCGCAACGATCCGGACAGTCACGTCCTGTTGATCAGTTACGGGGCCGGAGCGGTCGGATTGAATCTGCAATTCGCCGGGTACGTCTTTCTGTTCGACCGCTGGTGGAATCCGGCGATCGAGGACCAGGCGATCAACCGGGTGCATCGGATCGGATCAAGCGGACCGGTGACGGTGACCCGATTCTTGACCCTCGGGTCGATCGAGGAGCGGATCAACCGGGTCTTGGAAGAGAAGCGAGAATTGTTCGACATCATCTTCTCCGACGCGCAAACTTCGCGGAAGATGAACTTGAATCAGGAAGAAATTTTCGGGCTCTTCAATCTAAAAACGCCCCAATCGAAATCGGACCAGTCGAAAGCGGCCTGAGCGTTACCCCGGGGCCTTACCCGCTCAGATCGAGCAAGCCGCCGCTCTCGCCGTGAGGGTCCTTGACGTGGGGCGTTTCTTCGGTTTCGCCATCCGAGCCGCCGCCACTGCGCCCTTGCCGTTGCCAGGCTTGTCGGCCGTCGGCGTCGCGGTCTTCGGTCTCGTGGTTGTCGCCGTCGGTCTCGCCGATCGAAGCGGCCTTTTCGAGCTTGATCTGACTGTCCGCTTTTCGGGCCTGGGAGTTGGCCTCCTGTTGGACCCGATCGCGTTCGGTGCCGCCGGTTTGGGCCAACTGGGTTCCCGCCGCACTGGGCAAGATGCCGCCATATCCGCCGATACTCATTGCAAACCTCCCGCCGCGTTGGCGTGCCGTTTTTTTAGGTTTGTGTGTCGGTCAAGAAAGAGTCGGAATATCTGTAGCCGGTTTCCCCTCCCTCGCCCGAGGAACCGGTCGCTCTTCGGGGTGTCTCGAAACAGGTGGTGAGTGGGGCGTTCCGGATTCAAAAGGCTTTTTCGAAAAAGGGTCTTCTCTACCTTTCTCTCGGTTACCAGTGAAGGATAGCTTTTTGTTCGGCGTAAAACAGTCGGGTTTTACGGAAGATGGCAATAAAAGGAACCTTGGCCCTTTTGGAAAACTAGCGTTGGATCGATTCGGGCAGCCCCTGTAGCTCGGCCTCCAGTTGTTCAAGCGCCTGTCGGACGCCGGGCAACACCTCACGCGAGGTCTTCGGGTCCTGGACCGTTCCGGTTACTCGGACGGTCATTGCCTGTCGACTCGCCTCGCCCAACAAGGGGCTTAAAATCGGCAGCCGCATCTCGTTTCGCCCGACCACCGAGTAAAAACTCAAGTCCAGCCCCGATTGAAAATCCATCTCCCCTTGCCCGACGAGGCTGATCGCGTCGCCGTTGAAATCGATTTTCGGAAAGTAGATGTGGGGCCCTTTGACGGCAAAATTCATGTCGGCCCGGCTGAACGCGGTCGTGTCGGGTTGTTGGATGCGGAGGATTTTCAACAGCGAGATCATGACCGGCAGTTCGTAGATATCGGCGTCACGAAGCCAGATCGACCCTTTGCCCCCCAGACCGTGGACGGTTCGCCCGATGCCGTGTAACGAGAGGTTGGCTCCGATGCGCCCTTTGATTTTTTGGACACCCGGCATGGCCGTTTTCGCCGCTTCGGTCAGATCGGCTTGGAGTAGGTCGGCGTCAAAGACGAACTGGGGCGTTCCTTCATAGCTGACCCAACCGTCGGCCTTGACCGTTCCTCCCAGGAGCTCGGCGGTCATTGCTTGCGGCTGGTTTCCGTTCTTTTCCTGATTGGCGACCCAATTGCCGAAGAGGGTTTTTTTGTTGTCGATCCAAATCGGCCCGCGCAAGTTAGTGAACTGGAGCCCTTTGAAGGTCAACGAATCGACATCCAATTCTCCTCGAGACCAGAACCGGTTTCCGTCGAAGTCCCCTTTCAAAGCGAGGTTGCCGTACATGTTTTCCGCTTTGATGCCGCAGTCGAGACTCGCTTGTTGGAAACAAATTTGCATATCCCACGCAGCCTGGGGCATTTCGGTGGAAGTCAAATTTCGAGAGATATCGAACGACGAATGATGCAACGACATCGGCCCATTCGGTTTGAGTTCGAACAGTCCTTTTCGCAGGCGGCCGGGCAGCGCTTGGATCAGCTCTTGATCGAATCGTAGCCGGTCGACCGACAAGTCTCGCAAGTGGAGCCGCCACATGCCATTCGGCGAGAATTCGGAGTAGCCGGCGCCGGCGATCGTGACCTGACCATGGCTTGCTCGGAACCGATCGCAATGGACCCGTCCGGTCCGTTTTTCAAAGATCCATTGGCCTTGTAATTTTTCAAGCTGATAGGGGAAGGCGGTCGGCTCGATCGATGTTGTTTGGGTTTGGGGATCGATCACGACGTTCAGGTCGAATTGTCGCGAGCCAATTTCCCAACCAAGGTCGGCCTTCAGGTCGATCACTCCTTTCGGATTGAGATTTCCCCAGACTTTTTGCATCGACAGTGGAAGCGCTTTGCGTAAATCCTCGTCGAGCGAGACTCGGTTTCCCGCGATCGACAGGGTTAATTTTTGTCCTTCTCCGGCAGGGACCATCTGTCCGGCAAGGCGAACCTCGGCGGCGCCTCGCTTGCCTTGGAGTTTGGGGCGCGCTGACCGGGTTTGTCGCTTTTTTGGCCGTCAGTGATTTTGGTCTCGGGATCGGGATGCAAAACATGCTGATCAAATGCCACGGTCAGGAGGATCGGGAAAAACCGTCTCTTTTGGTCGCCAACGCGCTGATCAGCCTAACGACCATCGCCGGAATTTTGGTGCTGGCAGCGTTTTTTATCTTGCCGTGGCTCCCTTGGTCGGAAATCGTCAAGTGTGAGGACCCGGCCAATACGCCACAGATTTTGCCGACGGCGCAGGCGATTCTGGTCGCGTTTGCGATCGGCCTGCCGGCCGCTTTGTTGCAACGGATCTGCGACGCCTATCAACGGGGCTATTTTGGCTACTCGTTTTTGGCACTGGGTCGGCTTTTGGCGTTTGTCTTTGTCTGTCTGGTCGTTTGGCTCGAAGGGCCACTCTGGTTGTTGGCCAGCGGTTTTGTCGCCGTTCCCTATTTTATCTTTTTGATCGGACTGGTCCTGTTGTTTTGGCGTCGGGCTTTTTTACGCCCGTGGCCGCTTCGAGTCGATCTGGGGATCATGAAGCAGATCACCGGGACCGGTTTCTTGGTCCTGTTTCTGCATTTGTCGCACGCGATGATCAACGGTGGGCCGAGCGTGTTGATCGGTTTTCTCGTCGACGCGTCGGCGGTTGCGCCGTTTTACGTGACGCAAAAACTGTTGGGGGCGATGAATCTGTTGATCGCCCCGGTTCTGCTTTCGCTTTGGGGCGCTTATGGCGAGGCGGCCGAGCGGGGCGAATGGGATTGGATCGCCCGGACGTTGCGCCGGGCCCGGCGGTTGACCCTGTCGTTGTTGGTCGTTCCCGTGATCGTCTTCCTGTTGTTTGGCCAACGGATTATCCTTTTGTGGACGCAAGAGCCGGAGTCGGTTCCGACCTGGATCATGTTGGCCGCCTGCGTGGTCTATTATGCCGTGCGATCGGTCGGGACGGTGTACGGTACCTTCTTGAAGGGGACCAACCGGTTGTTTTATCAGAGTATGTCGAACCTGGGCGGCGCCCTGTTGTTTGGTTTGTTTGGCTATTGGTGGGGCAGCTATTATGGTTCCAACGGGATTATTATTTCGATGGCCCTTTTTGGCGGAATTGTGCCTTCGGCCCTTTGGTATCTCGAATCGAAATGGCTGGTGGAAAAGCATCTCGCTTGGGTGCCTGAGAAGGGAGCGGCTGACGAATGATCCGAACGTTTTGGCGACATCAGGTCTGGGTTTTGACCACCCTCATGCCGGGGAAGCCGTTTCACCGGTTTCGAACGTGGCTTTGGCGGACGGTCGGGTTCGAGATCGATCCGTCGGTCATTATTCGGCCGTCGGCGCGGATCGTCTGTCCGTCGTTGAAAATCGGCGCCGAGACGACCGTCAATATCGGCACCCTTTTGACGGGAGGTCATATTGAGATCGGCCGACGGTGCGACATCGCGCCGAACGTCACGATCCATGCCGGGAGCCATGAGATGGGCGACGCGAACCGACGGGCCGGGCGGACCTATGCCGGAAAGATCGTCATCGGCGACGGAAACTGGATCGGGACCGGGGTGACGATCCTCGAAGGGGCCCGGATCGGAAACGGTTGTCTGATCGCCGCCGGAAGCGTCGTCACGGCGGGCGACTACGACGACAATGTCCTGTTGGCCGGTGTTCCGGCGAAGGTCAAAAAAGCGGTTCGACAACTGAGCGCTTTTCTCGGCGGACCCTCGTTTGACGGTCGCTTGGTACAAAAAGGTCCGTCGGCGTACTTCAGCCACTATAAGTGATACAGCCATTCCATCCGGACCCGGCCGGTTCATTTTCCCTCGGACTTTTCGAACCGGTTTTCTGCGGTTCTTTGCCTTTCTGATACGGGAAACGGCCGCTTCACGTCGAACCAAAAGTTATCTTTTCCTATCCTTGCGCGCGGCGCGCGTGGGGTCCGTTTTATTGACTAGAACCGCGAAAATGGCAAAACGCGATGCACTGCTGGCTGGCACCTTTGTTGATTTGGTCTTCGTTGACGGGGACCGGGACGAGCCAAGACGGGCCGTTGGAAAAGTTTTTTCCCGGCGCGGCGACCGTCTTCCACTGCGCGCTGGATCGGTCGTGGGACCGCAACTACGACGATTGGCCCGACGGGTGGCAACGGAGGCACGGTTCGGACTATCCACAGCACGTCGAAGTGAAAATGGCCGAGGCCAGTGGGCCGGACGGTTCGCGTCCCTTGGAGATTCATTTGGACGGGGGCCGGGTCGGACTGAACAGCCCGTCGGTCGCCGCTTCGTCGTCGAATAATTACGTCTTTTGCGGGCGTCTGGAGATGGAAGGGACCCGATACGACGAGGCCTTTTTTACGATCACCTTTCTGGATGAAGCGGGAAAGCCGCTCGAAACGATCACGTCTGAGCGGGTCCGCAAAACCGAGGGGTGGCGCTGGGTTCGAATCGGGCCGGTGACCCCTTCGGATCCGAAGACCCGTTTGGCGAAGATCGGGTTGCATGTCCGGCCGACGACCAAGGAAGACTTAAGCGGCACGGTCCGGTTCAACGATTTTCGACTGGGAAGCCTGCCGCGGATGGAGCTCAAGGCCGATCGACCGTTGCCATTTTATCGAGAGGGCCGGCCGATCGCGATCGAGTGCCGTCTTTCCGGTTTTTCCCAGACGGAGCCGAAGGTCGATCTGGTCTTGGAGGACGCCTTCGGTCAAACGGTTCGAAGCGAAACCCGACGACTCGAGTTGAAAGACGCGTCGCAACCGGAATCGGAAAAGACCGCGTCGCTGGTGTGGAAACCGTCGAAGGTCGGACCCGGTTTTTATCGGGTCAGGGCCCATCTGGTCGGCGCGCGGGACGGATTGTGCACGGATCAATTGACCCTGGCGGTGCTCGGCCCGCTTGACGGTAGTACCGAGAGCGAATTTGGTTGGAGTTTCGATCGGGGGAAAGGACCGCTCGATTATAAGCAACTTGGCGATCTGGTCGCGCAGGCCGGCGTTGGCTGGGTGAAGTATCCGCTCTGGTACGGCGAATCGGCCACCACGGAAGAGGTCGAGTCGTTGATCCGATTTTGCGACCGATTGTCGTTGACCGGCTATCGGGTGGTCGGACTGTTGAACACGCCGCCCGCGGAAGTCTATCGACGGTTCGGCAATCCGTCGGTCTTGGAGACGGCCGATCTGTTCGCCGCCGATACCCAATTGTGGTACCCTTCGCTCGACGCGGTGTTAAAGCATTTCTCGGCCCGAATCCTTTGGTGGCAACTGGGCCGTGACGGGGACCGGAGTTTTGTCGGCTGTCGTGATCTGACGGTCGAGTTGGCCCGGATCGAAAAGATCCTCAATCCCCAAGGACTTGATACCCATATCGGGATCCCGTGGGACTGGATGTTTCGATTTCCGACTACCTCGACCGAGCGGCCGACGGTCGGTTTCGTTTCGATCCGAAGCGACCCGACCATGACCCACACGGAGCTGGCCGATTGTCTGAAGCGGACCGACTCGGAAGACCGATTGCGACGCAACGAAAACGGATTTACCAGCGATCAGACGTGGGTGACGCTCGCCCCGCTTGCCAAAGGCGAGTACACGACCCTCACGCGGGTGAGCGATCTGGTGCGTCGGATGATCGTGGCCAAAGGGGAAGGGGATTCGGCCATCTTCGCGACCGACCCGCTGGACGAAAAGACCGGATTGCTGGAGCCGGACGGGACGCCGGGAGAACTTTATGTGCCGTTTCGAACGACGGCGATGCTTTTGGGCGGAACCAAGGCGGCCGGGTCGATCCAATTGCCCGGCGGAAGTCAAAATCGATTGTTCCTCGGCTCGCAAACGGCCACGATGGTCGTCTGGAACACGCAGTCGTGTGAGGAGGTCCTCTATTTGGGCAAGGACGTCCGCCAGATCGATCTGTGGGGAGCGAGTGAGAAACCGAAACTTCAAGGGGATCGGCAGACGATTCGAGTCGGGCCGTTGCCGACGTTTGTCACGGGGGTCGACCCGGAAATCGCCCGATGGCGTCAGGGGGTCCGTTTTGCGAATCGAAAGATCCCGGCTGAATTTGGAAAGCCGCAAGCGAATCGGCTGATTGTCGAAAACCGGTTCCCTTCCGGGGTCAACGGTCTGGTTCGGATCGTGACGCCGAAAAGCTGGAAAACGACTCCCGCGGAATTCCCGTTCGAATTGGCCTATCAGGAAACGTTTGCCGAAGGGTTCGAGGTTACCTTGCCTGATTTTTCGAAAACGGGTAAAAATCGCTTAAGGCTCGATTTTGAAATTCATGGTGACGAAAAAGGCGATTGTCGCTTTAGTGTGTACCGGCAACTCTATGTCGGGGATGGCCTGGTCGGGATCGACGTGTTCCCCGAATTCACCCCCAGCGGCCAGTTGCTGGTGACCCAACGGTTTTGGAATCGAAGTCGGACGCCGGTCGACTTTCAGTGTGTGTTGTTGGTGCCCGGCCGACAACGGCTTGAGACACGGGTGACGAACCTGGCCGACGGGGAGCAAGAGACCGTCTACCGTTTGAATGACGGGAAATCGCTTTTGGGCAAGACGCTTTGGCTCAGAGCCCAAGAGATTCGTGGGACACGCCAACTGAACTACCCGGTGCGGATTCACCAATTGCAGGAAGCGATTTACGAATAGACCGTTTTGCTAAAAAAACTTTTTGGAACGAACGCTCTTAGGAAAGACTCGAATGATCGAATTAGCCAATATCGCCAATTTTCTCGAACAATTCGCTCCGTCCCGGTTGGCCGAGTCGTGGGACAATGTGGGCCTTTTGGTCGGACGACGCAACCAACTGATCGAGCGGATCATGACCTGCCTGACGATCACCCCCGACACGGCGACCGAGGCGATCGAACGGGGAGCCAATCTGATCGTCTCGCATCACCCGCTGCCGTTTAAGCCGCTCGATCGGGTGACCAGTGACACGACGGCCGGGGCGATTCTTTTGGATCTGATCCGGGCCGACATCGCCGTTTACAGCCCGCACACGGCGTTCGATTCGGCCCGCGACGGAATCAACCAGTCGTTGGCCCGCGGCCTTTCGATGCGGGGGATTGGCACCTTGGTCCCGGAGGCGACACCCGCGCAGGTTTCGCCATGCGCCGGGGCGCTGGGCGCCGGACGTTGGGGATGGCTCGACGACGAGATGACGTTGGGGCAACTGATGGAACGGGTCAAGCGGTTTTTGAACGTCGAACGGGTCCGATGGGTTGGCGATCGGGAGAGGACCGTGCGGACCGTCGGGATCGCCTGTGGTGCGGCCGACGAGTTTTTGGACGTCGCCCGCCGGCTTGGCTGTGACGCGATGATCATCGGCGAGACCCGGTTCCACACCTGCCTGGAGGCCGAGGCGTCGGGGATCGGGCTGATCCTGCCGGGCCATTACGCCAGCGAACGGTTCGCCGTCGAAAAACTCTCGGAGGTCCTGTCGCAACGGTTTCCGAGACTCACGACCTGGTCCAGCCGGACCGAGCATAATCCGATTCAATCGGAGACCGACGCTTTTTGATCCGATTACAAGTCGGCAGACCCCTTATATCGGGTTGTTAGGTAGTCCGGTCAGGGGGTTGCCCTCGGACGCGATTTTCGCAAAAATAAAGGGTTCGAGTTCCTCTCGACTTGGCAAGTTTCCAGTCTTGCCTTTGGGGTTTGAGGGACTCGGACGCATTTGGGCCGGTTATGGTTCTGGTGCAAGCGGGGAAAATTTCGATTTCCCGTTTTTTCGATTTCGTATGCGGAGTAACTTAAAAGAGGTCCAAGGTGCAACGTTTCGTTCTCAAGTCCAAAATTCATCGCGCGACGCTCACCGGAACCGATCTCAATTACGAAGGATCGATCGCCGTCGATCGTACCTTGTTGGATGCGGCCGACATTCTGCCCGGCGAACAGGTACAGGTGCTTAACCTCAATAACGCCGAGCGTCTGGTCACCTATGCGATCGAAGCGCCCGAAGGGTCGGGAATCATTCTCTTAAACGGGCCGGCAGCCCGTCTGGCTGAACCGGGCGATATCGTGATTATCATCACGTATTGCGGGTTGGACGAGGAAGAAGTGGCCGATTTCCACTCGAAAGTCGTCCACGTCGACGAAAAAAACCGGATTCGATAGGCTACAATTAAGAACCGCCCCCGGGCTAGGGGTGCGCACGTGTCGACGTCGACGCGGGAAATTTTCGAATAGCCCG
The DNA here is from genome assembly GCA_963674475.2 of Thermoguttaceae bacterium. Classification (GTDB taxonomy): domain Bacteria; phylum Planctomycetota; class Planctomycetia; order Pirellulales; family Thermoguttaceae; genus CAXXFQ01. The sequence goes on from CAXXFQ010000024.1 coordinate 9,932, forward strand.
GTTTGTCTTGGTCCCTAATTTTTGAAGTCCTTCCGCCTCGGTTTTCCTTCCCCGTAGTAGGTTCTCGATATGACGGAACAGTTTACGCAACTGGGTATTTCGCTCTTACTGGGCTTTCTGGTCGGTCTTCAACGCGAACGGTCCGACGCGTCGGTCGGGTTGCGGACCTTTCCGCTGATCACCGTTTTTGGGAGCGTCTCGGCGATCCTCGCGGCCCAGTTCGGCGGGTGGATCATTGCAGCCGGGCTCTTGGGAATCGTGGCGATTCTTTTGGTCGCCAAAACGGGGAAAATCCGACAGGCCGACTACTCCCACGGGACGACGACCGATATGGCGGCGCTGGTCATGTACGTGGTCGGGATTCTGATCATGGTCGGCCCTCTGGAGCTGGCCGTGGCGATCGGCGGCGGCGTGGCGATCCTGTTGCAATACAAGCCGCAGATGCACTTCTTCGCCCGGAAATTGGGCAGCCAGGACCTGACCGGGATCATGCAGTTCGTCTTGATCACCTGCATCATCCTGCCGATTCTGCCGAACGAGACCTTCGGCCCGAAAGAATTGAAGGTCTTCAATCCGTTCGAGACCTGGCTGATGGTCGCGCTGATCGTCGGGATGAATCTGGGCGGGTATATTACCTATAAATTCCTGGGGAAAAACACGGGGATCATGTTGGGCGGCTTGCTGGGCGGGGCGATCTCCAGCACGGCGACCACGGTCAGCTATTCGCGTCAGGCGCAGGCCAAAACGCTTAGCCCGATGGCCGCCGCCGTGGTCATTTTGATCGCCTCGACGGTCGTCTACCTTCGTGTCCTGTTCGAAATCGGTGTGGTCGGATCGGAGGCCTTTTTCTTCAAGGCCCTGGGACCGATCTTGATCTTGATGGTCCTGACCGCGCTACCGGCGATCGTGCTTCTCTATCAAGTCCGTCGCGAACCGGCAACGATCCCGAAACAGGAGAACCCGACCCAATTGAAGTCGGCCCTCTTCTTCGGTGTGATGTACGCCTTTGTCCTGTTGGCCCTGGCGGCGACCAAACGTTTTGTCGGTCAGGATGCGATGTATCTGGTCGCGGCCCTTTCGGGGATGACCGATATGGACGCCGTGACCCTGTCGACTGCCCGGCTGAGTAAAGAGGCGGATCTGGCCATGATGAGCACCGGCTGGCGGCTGTTGGTCGTGGCGATCCTGTCGAACTTCGTCTTCAAGGCGGGGATCGTCTGGGTGATGGGCCAACGGCGGCTCTTCTGGCAAGTGGTCGCCATGTTCGCGATCCCAATGATCGGCGGGATGGCCCTTTTGGTCTTCTGGCCGTTTTGATCCGTTGGTCACCCCCCATTCAGGGCGTTAATCTGGTTACCGAGGCCGCCCAATCCGGACTTCTGACCGTTTTTTGATCCATTGTTGCCGCGAGAGGCGATCGGTTCTATTTACCCCACTTATGGGCCATATCGGTATTCCCGTGTCTGATGTCGGGGGGTGGGTGAAAAACGAAATTTTTTTTCTAGAACCGTTTTCCACGGGCAACTGTACGCGAAAAAAGAATCTAAGTTGTTTTTGAAAAACAAGTTGTGTTGAAATTTCGCTTCTCGACTACTCCATCCGCCGACCGGCATTGCGCGGTAAAAAAGGGGCAAAAGCTTCAGAGGGGCTCGGCCGGGCACCGTTGTATCCGAGTCGAGCCGTGCTACAATTCCACACCAGTTTTGTCTGGCAGTCCGCTTGACCCCGCTTGACGTGGGGGCCGGATGAGGGTCAAAACGAATACTCGGATCTTTCGGCCGTCGACGGTCCGATTTATCCACGGGCGGCCGAAAGGCAGATAGATAAAGACAACGAAATTCCCCTAAACCTCCTATCTTGGTGCGTACTATTATGGCCAACTCGGCTTCCGGTTCCGCAGGAAAACCGCTTGTCATCGTTGAATCTCCCGCCAAGGCGCGAACGATCGGAAAGTTTTTAGGCAAGGACTACACGATCGAGGCGAGCATCGGGCATATCCGCGACTTGCCCCAAGGGGCGAAGGAACTTCCTGAAAAATATAAAAAGGAAGAATGGGCCTATCTGGGCGTCAATGTCGATCAGGACTTCGAGCCGGTCTATGTCGTGCCTCGCGAAAAGTCGAAGCAGGTCGCCAAGCTCAAAAAACTGCTCAAAGAGTCGAGCGAACTCTATCTCGCGACGGACGAAGACCGTGAGGGAGAGGCGATCAGTTGGCACCTCTGCCAGATCCTCAAGCCGAAGGTGCCGGTCCGACGATTGGTCTTTCACGAAATCACCAAGAGCGCGATCCTCGAATCGCTCAGTAACCCGCGCGAGGTCGATGAAGATCTGGTTCGGGCCCAAGAGACCCGACGGATTCTCGACCGGCTTTACGGTTACGAGGTCTCGCCCCTTTTGTGGCGTAAGGTCCGTCCGCGGCTCTCGGCCGGGCGGGTCCAAAGCGTGGCGGTCCGTCTGATCGCCGATCGGGAACGGGCTCGCATGGCGTTCGTCACGTCGACCTATTGGGACCTTTTGGGCACCTTTAAACGCAACTCGGGCGAATCGTTCGAAGCGACCCTCATGTCGATGAACGGTCGAAAGATTCCGACCGGCCGCGACTTCGATACGACCACCGGCAAGATCAAAGACGAGTCGCTGTTGCTTTTGGACGAAAAGGCGGCCGGCGAGTTGATCCAGCGGCTTTTGACCGAGCCGTCAAAGGTCCAGAACGTCGAGAATCGGCCGTATACCTCGAAGCCGGCGCCGCCGTTTACCACCAGTACCTTGCAGCAGGAGATGAACCGGAAGTTCGGATTCACCGCGAGACGGACCATGCAGGTCGCCCAGAGCTTGTACGAAAACGGGCATATCACCTACATGCGTACCGACTCGACGACGTTGGCCAAGGTGGCGGTCGCCACGGCTCGCGACCTGGTCAATTCGCAATACGGGCCCGAGTTTTTGCCCGCCAAAGAACGGACTTATCAGACGAAGGTCAAAAACGCGCAAGAGGCTCACGAAGCGATCCGCCCGGCAGGCGACGATTTCCGTTTTCCGGGAGATCTCCGGTCGAAACTGACCGCCGACGAGTTCAAGATGTACGACCTGATCTGGAAGCGGACCGTCGCCAGCCAGATGGCCGACGCACGCGGATATCGGACGATCATCCAGGTCGAATCGGACGGCGCGATCTTCCAGGTCGGCGGCAAGACGATCGATTTCCCCGGCTATTTGCGGGCTTACGTCGAAGGGTCCGACGATCCGGGCGCCGAACTGGCCGATCGCGAAAAGGTCCTTCCGGCGGTCACCGTGGGCGAGTCGCTTGCGTGCCAGGGGCTTGACGCGAAAAGTCACACGACCCAACCGCCCAGTCGATTCAGCGAAGCCTCGTTGACCCGAACGCTCGAAGAAATGGGGATCGGGCGGCCGAGTACCTATGCCTCGATTATCGATACGATCTTGGCCCGCGACTACGTGTTCAAAAAGGGGAACGCGCTGGTGCCGACCTGGGTCGCGTTCGCCGTGTCGCGTCTGCTGGAAGAACACCTGCCCGATTTGGTCAACTATAAATTTACCGCCGAGTTGGAAGATAAACTCGACGCGATCAGCCGCGGTGAAATGGGCTATGTCGATTACCTGAAGGCTTTTTACTTCGGCGATGAGCATCCGGGGTTGAAAAAACTGCTCAAGGACAAGGTCGACGAGATCGACGCGCGGGACGTCAGTCGGATTTGGATCGGGACGGCCGACGACGGTCAGGAAATTTATGTCCGGGTCGGCCGCTACGGACCGTTTCTCGAACATGGCGATCGACGGGCCAGCTTGCTCGACCAGATGCCGCCGGATGAAGTGAATCTCGAGTCGGCGCTTGCCCTGTTGGCCAAGGCCGAAAAGGGGGACGAGCCGATCGGCATTTGCCCCGATACGAACAAACCGATTTTCATCAAGATCGGCCGGTTCGGGCCGTACGTCCAGCGTGGCACGGCCGACGACGACGAGAAGCCGCAAAACGCGTCCCTTTTGAAGGGAATGGAGCCGGAAGAGGTCGATCTTGAGGTGGCGTTGAAGCTCTTGTCGCTGCCACGCGATGTGGGCGTCCATCCGGAGGACGGCGAGCCGATCGTCGCGCATAACGGGCGCTACGGGCCGTACATCAAGTGGGGCACCGAGACCCGCTCGTTACCGGAAGACATTTCGCCGTTGGAAGTGACGCTCGAAAAATCGGTCGAGCTGTTGGCCCAGCCGAAGACCCGTGGGGGACGTGGCGCGGCGGCGAAGAAGGAACCGATTAAGGTTTTCGACCCGTCGCCGGTGACCGGCAATCCGGTGCAGCTTTTGGAGGGCCGTTTCGGGCCGTACGTGACCGACGGGGCGACGAACGCGTCGATACCGCGGACGATGTCGCCCGAGGAGGTGACGTTGGAGCGGGCGCTGGACTTGCTGGCCGAGCGGGCGGCGAAGGGGCCGTCGAAAAGGAAGGCGAAGAAAAAAGCGACCAAGAAAAAAGCGGCCAAAAAGAAAACCGCCAAGAAAAAGGCGACCAAGAAAAAAACCGCCAAGAAGAAGGCGACGAAGAAAAAAGCGGCCAAAAAAGTATCGCCTCCGACTACCGAAGAGGCTCCCTTCTAAAGAGGGGTGTGGTTAAATCTTCGGCGACCTTATGTGAAAACCGTCTGTTTTTCATCAGGGGAAACAGGCGGTTTGTCGTTATTTGAAACAGGAACAAGTTGCCCATTTAGGTTTTCCCCGATCGCCGCAGGGTAATTTTTTTGGAACCGGCAGAAAAAAACTTTGCCTTTTCGATCGATTTTTTCCAATTATCGGCAAGTACCTCCATTGGATGTGAGTTGCGTAGCTCTATGGGGTTGTTTTTGCTTTGAAATGGGGCAAGAATCGAGATTCTCACGGGTTCGGGGAAAAAATAGTGGGGTGAATCTGCCGGTTCAGTCGAGATTTGAAGAAAATTGTGCGCGGTAGGGGTTGAAATTCTCGCCCCATCAGCCAAAATAGCTAGATTCCCCGGCCGAGGTAGGGCCGCGCCTTAATTTGGCAACGACCCTCATCACATCTCGGCCGTGTTCGCATTTTCTTGGGAGTGACACGTTCCTTCCTGGAAAAGGGGCAAGCTGGGTTGACGTGGAAAGTTATTATTACGGTTTCCTCGTTTCGCCCCCTCTTGCCGCCATGAGTTTCTCCAGCGAGGAGTCGATAGACGGTTTTCGCTGCAGAGGTTCGTTTCGCGTGCAGATTGAAATGCATCGCCTTGATGGGTGGAAGCCCAATGGCGTAAGTTGGATAAATAAGTCAAGATAATTAGACTGCAAGATTTTGAGGTAAATCATGGCGGAAACACTTCCCGTTGAAATTCGCCAAGACCGGGGAAAACGGAATTCGCGTCGTCTTCGTAAGGCGGGGAAAACGCCGGCCGTTCTCTACGGGCACGGTCAAGAGACGGTTTCATTGTCGGTTTCGACCGACTCGATCGAAGCGGCGGTCCGTCATGGAAGCCGTTTTGTCGAGCTGACCGGATCGGTTAGCGAAGGGGCAATGATTCGTGAGCTTCAGTGGAACACCTGGGGCAACGAGATCCTGCACATCGACTTCATCCGAGCTTCAGCCGACGAGAAGGTCACGGTCACCCTGGCCATCGAACTTCGCGGCGAAGCGCCCGGTATCAAAGAAGGCGGTGTGGTTGAACACTTGCTCCACGAGGTGGAACTTGAATGTTCGGCGACGGCCGTTCCGGAAAAGCTGGAAGCCAACATCAACCACCTCGAATTGGATCACACGATCACGCTTGCCGAGGTCAAAGTTCCCGAAGGCGTCGAGGTTTTGGCAGAGCTCTCGACCGTAGTGGCGCAATGCGTAGTGCCGGTCGAAGTGTCTGAAGAGGCTGCCGAAGCGGGAGAAGGCGAACCGGAAGTGATCGGTCGCAAGGAAGCCGAAGAAGGCGAAGAATAGGCGAGACGGTTTTCCCCTCAAGAGTCGCACGAGTGGTCGTTCCAAGGTGTGGACGCACCAGTGTGTGAGGCCCAGAGTAGTGGCCCAGAGCGGTGGGAGCATCACCGTGATGGATGCACCTGCGTGATGGGGCTTTGGGGAGGGGTGATGGTTCACCGGGATGAAAAAACACCGTGGTGAAAGTTCGCGGGGAAAGAAGTTCACGGGGAGTTGATTGCTGATGAAGCTCGTCGTGGGCCTAGGAAATCCCGATCGGAAGTACCACGAGACGCGACACAACGTTGGATTTATGGTTCTCGCCGAGTTGGGCCGTCGTTACGGCATGGGCCGAGCAAAGTCGAAGTTTCACGGCGAACTGCTTGAGGCGCGAATCGGCGGGGAAAAGGTGCTTTTATTGAGCCCCTTAACCTATATGAATCGAAGCGGACTCTCGGTGGATGAGGCGACTCGATTCTTTCAAATCGACGCGAAAGACCTTTTGGTCGTTTGCGATGACTTGAACCTTCCTTTAGGGAAGTTACGGCTTCGACTCAAGGGGTCCTCAGGGGGCCAAAAGGGTCTTGGCGATATTATACGCCGATTGGGAACCGAAGAGTTCGTTCGGTTGCGAATCGGTATCGGGGCGCCGCCGGAAGGCTGGGATGCCGCCGATTATGTTTTGGGAAAATTTACAAAGACCGAAAAAAGCGTCATGGAACTGACCGTGCAACAAGCGGCCGACGCGGTTGTGTGTTGGGTCGGCGAAGGCTCGACGGAGTGCATGAATCGGTTCAACTAGAGCATTTTTTAAGAAACAGTAGCGTCTTGCCGGTAGCGAGAGAGATTTCACGGTTGTCATAAGTGCAACGGTGGATTGAAGTTGTTTTTTCAACATTCCCTTTGGTTGCAAGTAGTACGCTACACGAAAGTTAAAAAAGCTGCATAAGCCTACTAAGGAGCATACCCTTGGCTGAAAACGTCTACGAAGGCATGTTCATCCTGGATTCCTCGCTTTACGGTCGGAATCCGGACACCGTATCGAAGCAGATTCCAGAGATGATCGAAGCGGCCGGAGGCAGCGTCCTCGTCAGTCGGCTTTGGGAAGAACGACGATTGGCCTATCCGATCGACGGGCATCGCAAAGGGACCTATTGGCTGACTTACTCCCGTATCGACGGAACCAAGATCGCCGATCTGGAACGTCAGTGCCAATTGAGCGAATCGATCATCCGGGTTCTTTTCCTGAAGGTCGACCCGCGTATTGTCGAACCGTTGGTCGCCCATGCCCAAGAAGGTCCGGTTGCCAAATCGGCCGAAGAGGGCAAGGGAGAGGCCAAAGCGGAGGTCAAGGAAGAGGCCAAGGAAAGCAAGCCGGAAGCTGCGGTTGCGACCGACGAGGCCAAAGACGAAGCGTAAGGATCACCTGCCGTTGTGGGAGGAAGATTCTTTTGCTCGGGGCCGTCTTTCCGGGGTTCGTTTTGCGCGGCTGAGGCTGATCACCTTTCGATGGAGGAAGGGGTTGGTCCGTTGCGACGAGTCTCAAGGATAATTGGCTTAGCTGGTCGAAAGGTTCGGTTGGAACCTTGATGAGCCGACCTGGGTGACTTGAATGGGCGTGGCATGGACCGCTGCAGGTTTGAGTGCCCGCATCCTGAAGGAGAGAGTAATTATGGCCAGTTACAATCGAGTTATTCTCGTTGGGAATGTTACCCGAGATCCCGATTTGCGCTACACCCCAAGTGGAGCGGCCGTGGTCGAACTCGGTCTGGCGGTCAACGATCGTCGTAAAGGCCAGAATGGGGAATGGGTCGAAGAGACCACCTTTGTCGACGTGACCCTCTGGAATCGGACGGCTGAAGTCGCAAGCGAATACCTGAGTAAAGGTTCGCCGGTCCTGATCGAAGGACGACTGAAGCTGGATTCCTGGGAGACGGATGGCCAGAAGCGGTCGAAGCTCAAGGTCGTTGGCGAAAGGATGCAGATGCTCGGGGCGCGTGGTGGCGGAGGCGGCGGTGGTAACGCCGGAAGACCGTCGGCGCCCCAGCAGAACTCGGGTAATTATCAGAAAAACGAAGGTAGTTATAATCCTCCGCCGTCGCAAGGAGGAGGTGGCCCTTCTTACGAGCCGCCGGAGAGCGACATCCCGTTTTAATGAGAGTATTCAGGGACCGGTAAAAGGTCTCTGTGAAAAGATAAACTTCAAAACATTTTAGATATCCTCAAACCGGTTTCGGTGGAAATGTCGTCGTTCCGATGAACGCAGAAAAAATCGGAGCTCGCCCGGCCGAAACCCTTGAGACGTGAGGTGGAAACACTCATGGCAAATACTGCAACGCCGAAAAAAAAACGAACCAAAAACCGTCGCCAGGCCACTTTGCCGAAGGGGCCTAACGGCGGCGTCGAACTGCTGTTGGTTCAGTCGGTTGAACATCTTGGTAAACAAGGTGACATTGTCGAAGTGAAGCCGGGCTTCGCTTATAACTACCTACTTCCGCAAGGTTTGGCGACGGTTGTCAGCGATCACCACAAGCGGATGATTGAAAAGCACCGGGCGAAATTGGCTGAGATTCAAAAGGATCGCATGGCCGGTTACAAGGCGTTGGCCAGCCGCTTGGCGCTGCAAAACATCTCGATCGAAGCCAACGCGAACGAAGAGGGTCACCTTTACGGTTCGGTTGGTGCCGAAGAGATTTCCGAGGCGCTCAAGAAGGTCGATTTCGACATCAAGCCCGACCAGGTCAAGTTGGGCGGTCTGATCAAGGAATTGGGCCTTTACACGGTTCAGGTTCGATTCGGCAGAGATTCCGACAACAAGCCGATCGAAACCGACCTGAAGTTCTGGGTCGTTCCGGCAGTGACGGATGAAGCGGCCGAGTGATAACGGTCTAATCGCTTGCGGCGATAAAGGGGTGAGAAGGCGAAGTCGGTCGGAATGAGATCGGCTTGCCAGGTAATCGAGACGGGATAAATTTCCGCAGCTCGATCGATCTGCCCTGTCGCGCAGGAGAGAAATAAGAAGGGAACGCGATTGCCCCGTGTTTGGGGGTGATCGCGTTTTCTTTTTGGGGTTCGCCTTTCTTGGAAAACGGGTTTCGTCGACCGGTTTTACACAAAGGAATCCGGGTTGGCCTTTGGTTTTTTCGCTTGAGTTAACCCTTTTTTCCGCAGGCGATTATTGCGACTTGGGAAAAACGGTTCGTCTTATCGCGGATTAGGCGTCTCATGAAAAACGGGCCGTTGACGTGATGGAAACCGTCCGAAAGAAGTGCTTCCCTTTTTGGTGGGGTCGCCCTATCATGGAACGTTGAAAGGAGTTTTTATGGCAGCCGGTTCGTCGATCAATAAAAAACGTGTCTCGCGCGCGGGGACTTCCGAGATTCTGGACCGGACTCCGCCGTATAATCTCGATGCGGAAAAGGGGGTTATCGGCAGTCTGCTTCTGGATCCGACCCTCTTCGACGATGTGTTGATGATCGTTCGTCCCGACGACTTCTACGACGAGGCCCATCAGATCCTCTACGATCAGATGGTCGAGATGCACAACGATGGAGTCCAGATCGACGTGACGTTGTTGGTCGAGCGACTCCGCGCGGCGGGCCAGTTGGACGTGGTCGGCGGGATGTCCTACCTGGCCGAGGTGGCCGGGTCAGTCGGGGTGGCCGCGCATGCCGAGAAGTATGCCGAGCTGGTCCGCGATAAGTCGACCCTCCGCGGTTTGATTCACGCCAGCAGCGAGGTCCTTCGCGACGCCTATGACCCGACCGTCAATCCGGCCGAGTTGATCAGTCAGGCCGAACAAAAGGTATTCGCCGTCAACGACGCGCGGAGCAGCAATCAGGTGTCCGAGATCCGCGACGTCTTGATGGAGACGGTCAGCCTGATCGACCATCGGATTGAACACGGCGGAGCAAGCGGCCTGCCGACCGGGTTTACCGACTTGGATAATTTGACCGGCGGGTTCCACGGATCCGAGCTGATCATCATTGCGGCCCGTCCGAGTATGGGGAAGACGGCTTTCGCGACCAACGTGGCCGAGAACGTGGCGATCGAGGCGAAGGAGCCGGTCTTGTTCGTCAGTCTCGAAATGGCGGCCCAGGAGTTGGCCCAACGTCTCTTGGCCTCCCAGGGGAAGATCGACAGTATCAAGTTTCGAAGCGGGATGCTCTCCAAAGAAGACCGGCAGAAGATGATGCAAGCGGCCGGTGTGTTGGGTGAGTCGCCTTTATTCGTCGACGACAGCCCGAACCGGACCGTCTCGGAGATTGCCGCCTGCGCGCGGCGGATCAAGCGGCGTCACGGCCTGGGGCTGATCGTGATCGACTATCTTCAGCTGCTCCAGCCGGACAATCCGAGAGACCCGCGTCAGGAGCAGGTTGCCAAGATCGCCCGACGTTTGAAGGGGTTGGCTCGTGAATTGAAAGTCCCGTTGGCCTGTCTGGCCCAGCTGAACCGTCAGGTCGAGTCGGGTACCGGCAAGGAGAGTCGACGGCCCCGGTTGAGTCACCTTCGTGAATCGGGTGCCATCGAACAGGACGCCGACGTGGTCATGTTCGTCCATCGTGAGGAATACTATTACCACACGCACGAAGAGGCCGAAGCGGCCGGGGTGAAAGGGCAGGGGGAGCTTTTTATCTCGAAGCAGCGAAACGGCCCGACCGGCGACGTCAAATTGACCTGGTTGAGCAAGTACACCCGGTTTGAAAATCGGGCCCAGCCGCAGCACAGCGAGTTCGACGATTTCGGGGCCGCCGGACCGCCGCAAGATTTTTAATGCGAAAAGAGGAACCAGCCGGATTGCTCAGTGATTCCGGCTTGTTCTATACTATTTCTAACGCGAAAGCCCTCCCGCCGCATTCCCACCACAGGAGTTGACCGATGCACTTTTGCCGATTCCGCCTGCCGACCTTTTTGGTTTGGACCCTTTTGTTTGGGACCGTTTTTTCCGTCCGGGCGGCCGAAGTGTACCAAGAGACGCTTCGTCCGCAGTACCATTTCTCGGCGCGGTCGGGTTGGATCAACGACCCCAACGGGCTGGTTTACTACGACGGGACGTACCACCTTTTCTTTCAGTATGAGCCAAGGAAAGGCAAGGAGGAAAAATTCTGGGGCCACGCGGTCAGCCGTGACTTGGTCCATTGGCAGGAACTGGCAAACGGCATCCGGGACAATCGGGGGTTCAAGGCCTTTTCGGGGTCGGCGGTCGTCGATTGGAAAAACACGTCCGGGTTTCAGACCGGGGAGAATTTGCCGGGTAACCCGCCGCCGATCGTTGCCGTCTATACGGCGTGGGGCGGGGGCCAATGTCTGGCCTACTCGTGCGACGCGGGAAAGATGTTTCGGCCGTACGAGGGAAACCCGGTTTTGACCCTGCCGAACGACTCGCTTAAAAAGTGGAAAGAGACGGCCCGCGACCCGAAGCTTTTTTGGTATGGGTATGAACCGGAATCGAATCAGTCCGGCACGGAAAATTCCGGCGGCTACTGGGTCATGCTTTTGTATCAGAATGTCGACGGCAAGGGCGGGTTTGGTTTCTATCGTTCGGCCGATCTGAAACAATGGAAATTTCTGGGCCATATGCCCGGTTTTTATGTCTGTCCCGATCTGTTCGAGCTGGCGGTCGACGGGGATTCGACGCGGAAGAAATGGGTCATCATGGACTGGGCCCAGTATGCGATCGGCACGTTCGACGGCGAAAAGTTCGAGATTGAAACCGGACCGATCGAGATCGATCACGGTAAAAACTGCTCGGCCAATCAGACGTGGAGCGACATGCCCGCGAGTGATCCGCGACGGATCCAGATTGCCTGGATGCAGTACGGCAAATACCCGGGGATGCCGTTCGATCAGCAGTTGACCTTTCCGCGTCGGCTGACCCTTCGCTCGACCTCGGACGGGGTCCGTCTTGTGCAGAATCCGATCCGGGAGATCGAGTCGTTGCGTGGGGACGGTTTTTCGATTCGCGATGCGGTGCTGCGGCCGGGGGAAAACCGGTTGGAAAAACGCGCGGGCGACCTGTGGGAGGTCCATCTGAGTTTGACTCCGGAGAAGGCCCGGTCGATCGAACTGGCCTTTTTGGGCCAGACGGTTCGCTACGACGTGGCGACCAAGACGTTGCACGGTCCCAGCGGCGGGACAATGAAACTCCGTGGCGGGCCGGGCGGCCGGATCGATTTGTGCCTGCTCATTGATCGGACGTCGATCGAGATCTTTGCCGACAGCGGGGAAAATGTCCTCTCGTCCTGTTTCATTCCGGATCAGGAAAAACAGGACCTGTCGCTTTCGGCCGAGGGGGGCCCGGCCCGGATCGAGCGGTTGGAGGTCTGGCCGCTACGGTCGATCTGGAAATAGGGCTTCCCGCCAGAGGGCCGTTTTTCTTGCGTTTGGTCTCGTTTTGACGCGCTTTGCATGACGGGGGGAATAAGGTAGAATTGCGCTAGCGATATCCCCCGTTTATGGGGCCCATTTTCTGAATCCCACCCCTGCCCTTGCCTCCTTTGAAGGAGTATTTCATGAAAAAGCCGCTTCTGTATGTCGCCGCTTGGTTTTTGACGAGCTGTCTCTTGGTCGGTTTTTCCCAGGCCGAAGCGAAAGAAACGTCGGACGATCGGGCCCTCGATCGGCCGCCGGTCAATTTTCAGCCGGGTGACGAATATGCCGACGCGAACCGGTTTTTTCAAGGGATACCGGGGATCGAGTCCGCACCGAAGGGACGACTTTGGGCAACGTGGTACACCGGCGGACTGACAGAAGACGAGCACAATTTTGTCCCGATCGTCACCAGTGGCGACGACGGGAAGACCTGGTCCGGGTTCAAGTTGGTGATCGATCCGCCGGGCAATGTCCGGGCGTTCGACCCGGCTCTCTGGACCGATCCGACCGGGCGGCTTTGGCTGTTCTGGGCCCAAGGCTATTCGTGGTATGACGGCCGGGCCGGGGTCTGGGCGATCACGACCGACAATCCGGACGACGAAAATCCGACCTGGTCGGCCCCACGCCGGTTGTGTGACGGGGTGATGATGAACAAGCCGACCGCCTTGAAAGACGGGACGTGGATCTTGCCGGTTGCCCTGTGGGATTTCCTCCCGCCGAGCAAAGGGTTGGCTGAACGGGGCCAGGCGTTTTATCTGGGCTCGCGCAACGGGGTTAACTTCGTCGCGTCGTCGGATCAGGGGAAAAGCTGGTCGTTTCTCGGGCAGGCCCGCGTGCCGAAGGCCCAGTGTATGGAGCATATGGTTGTCGAACGAAAAGATGGCCGTCTTTGGACGTTGGTTCGGACCACTTACGGGATCGGCGAGACCTTTTCGGACGACGGCGGTCGGACGTGGACGCTGGGGCGGCCGAGTAAAATGGTTCACCCGGTATCTCGGTTCTTTATCCGACGTCTGAAGTCGGGCAACTTGCTGTTGGTCAAACATGGGCCCTTGGACAAACAAAGCGGCCGGTCGCATCTGACGGCCTACGTCTCGAAAAACGACGGGAAAAACTGGGAAGGCGGCCTGTTGCTGGATGAACGGCACGGGGTCTCGTATCCGGACGGATTCCAGGCGGCCGACGGGACGATCTATATCATCTACGATTTCGATCGGACCGGGGATAAAACGATTCTGATGAGCACGTTCACCGAGGAGGATATCCTGGCGCGGCGCGACGTGTCGAAAAAGTGCCGGTTTCGTCAGCTGATCAATCAGGCGACGGGGGTCCATCCGTCGCAAAAAAAGAAAGTGACCAAAATCGAGTTAGACGCCAACGCCGACGGGGTTCCTTTCGCTGTGGCGGTTCCGGCCGGGATTCGGTCCGACTCGGCGAAGATCGAGACGTTTGAAAAGGGGAGCATCCTGTTTACCGATCGGAAATACAAGATCGAAAATCTGCCCGGGGTACTTGCCAAAAAGCGGTTTTTGCAGTCAAGTATTAATTCAGTTCAGGCCGAGTGTACTCGTAGCGGCTCGGTGTGGGTTGTCACGCCGTCGACCGGTCGCAATGCGGACAGTCAAGCGGAAAAACTCGTGGCCGGCGGCTATAAGAAGGTGGCCGTTGCGGAGTTTTTGCTTTTCGACAACATCCCTCAAAATGTCTGTTCGGTCTACCAGAAAAGCGTCAAGAAGGGGGACAAGATCGAGCTGGGCAAGTGGGCCGTGTTGGTTTTTTAAGGCCGGTGGTTATCGGCTGGAAAAACGGGCGGTTTTCGCGTCGGGTTTCTCGGGCCTTTTGGGATTCGAAAACGTTTTTCTCTCTCAAAAATTGGGGGTAAAACCATGGCGACGTCGTTCGAATCGATCTGCGTGGAGGCCCCGTGTGATGTCGGGTTGGTCGATCGTGTGGTCCGGTTTTGGGAGTCGATCTTCGAGATCCCGATGGCCGAAGTGGGAGCCAATCTGAAGGGGAAGGAGAACAGCGCGAACGACAATTGGCTTTTTGTCTTATTGGAGGATGACGAGCCGGTCGGGACGTGCCATCTGACGATTTCGAAATTGGACCGGCGCCTGGGCGGACTGGGCGAGGTGGCCGTCGCGCCTTCCTGTCGGGGACAGGGGATTGCCGGGCACCTTTGCGCCGAGGCGCGGGACCGGTTTTATCGCAAAGGGGGGCGGGCCCTTTTTCTCGGCACCGTCATGCCGTCGTCGGCGCGGGTCTACCAGCGGCTTGGTTGGCGACAGCAGTTCGACTCGAACGTCTACCTTTGGACCCCCGAGGCCGATTCGTCGACTCGATTTTACGACGATTATTTCGCCAGACGTCCCGGGCCGATGACCGTTCGCGCTGGAACGGCCGAGGACCGTTTGGCGATCATCCCGCCGATCCTTTTTCCCAACGATTGCCCGTTGTTGGACGTGAATCTTGGACTGGTCTCGACCCGTTTTGCGGCCCGGAATTCTTGCATGGGGCTCTATCCCCGTTATGAATCGCTTTCCCGTTCGGGCGGAGGCCAGTGGCTGGTCTTGCAGAACGCGTCCGGCTCGGTGGTCGGCGCGGCTACCGCGCGACTGGTCGGTGAAAAGACGGTCCGCGTCGACGGGTTTACCCACCCGGATTACGCCGTGGACTTCGACCTGCTTCTGGATGGCCTTCTGGAAAGTCCGATTGTTGCCGAAGCGCAGACGCTTGAAGCGGTCGTGGCCGAGGCGGACGGTTTGAAACAGGACCGGTTCCATCGTCACGGCTTCGAAACAGTCAGGTCGATCGATTCTGAAGCCGTCTTTCCCGCGGCGCCCGAATTGGCCGAGACGATCGGGCCATTGTTGCTTTTGCGAAAAACGGGCTGCTAGGGGAAACGGGCTGTTAACCCCCTTCGTTTTTCCGTCGGTGTTTTTTTCGCGTCTCGTTAGGTCTGTCGACGGCTTCGTGCGCCGGATGAAGTGACGGGTGCGATTCCAGTGACGGGTGTCTGGCCGGGTGTATCTCCGTGTGCATTTTTGGCACGACGGGTGTCGCTTGGGGACGCGGTTGATAGCGGAAGCAGAGGCACAGATCGACGAAGACCAAAAGGAAGTTGACCAGGTAGAGAACGATGACGACATCCGGGCTGTAAAGCAGCTTGTGGATCGCTCCCAGCAGGTAGCCGATCAAGACCAGGACGAGAAACAAGAGGCTTTTGCCCGCGCTGGTTTTGGTTTTCCACTGCTTCCAGACGGAAAACGGCCAGCCGGCGCCGAAGCAGATCAGCATGCCGACTTCAAACCAGCTCATACGGGCGATCGAATCAAAAAAACCGGACGGGTCCATGGGGAAATAGATTTCTTCGTTTGAGGGAAAGACGGTTTTTGCGGGGTAACGAAACCGATTATTCTACCATCTTGTCTGCTCAAGCGGAATTCCCGGGGGAGTGGTCGGGTGTGTTTATCCTCCCTCATCGGGACTGCTTTCCTTGCATTGGCCGACTGAGTGAATTATAATATTCAATGCTTATGGGCCCGATATCGGCCTTCCTCCTAAATTTCCTTCCCGGAGCCGCTTATGGTTTTCTTTTCGTGAATACTTTCGATAAGTTTTCGCGACGCTTGAGGCGACAGAATACAAAATGACGCCTGCGGCTCTGCCACCAAATCCAAGGACGAAAGAGAGATAGAGATGACTCGCCAAGGATTTTCGATGCCCTATTGGGTCCCCTCACGGGCTCCCTATTGGGTGATCGCGCTTCTGCTTTTCTTGACCCCGATCGTTGTGTCTGCCGCCGAGACGCCGACGGCAAACGGGGCGCCCACTCAAACGATACCGCCGACGCTCGGCGTGCCGTTGATCGGCCACTGGACGTTCGACGAGGCCGACGGAAACACGTGTGCCGACGCGGGGCCGAACGGTTTCACGGCCAAGATGGTAAAAGGGCGTCTCGGTCATGTTCCCGGCGTGTTCGGTCGTGCCGGAGCGTTTTCCGGCTCGCATCGGCTGGAAATCACCAAACCGGCTCCGTTTGAATCGCTCGAACAAATCAGCATGGCCGCCTGGGTGCGTCCGACGAAGTTAGACAAGTACAACGAGATCTTCCGAAAAGAGGATGGGGGGAAGCGGATTCTTTTCGCTTTTCAGAAAAACGGCTCGGTGTTGGCGCTGGGCCTGAAGGTCGAAGGCCATTCTTATATCGAATGCGATGCGAAGGTCGAACGGGACCGGTTGCTCGATCACAAGTGGCATCATGTGGCGGCGACGTTCGACGGCCAAGCGATGCGGGTCTACCTGGACGGCCAGTTGGTCGACACGTTGAATCGGCCCGGTCGGCTTGAAGCGGGCGGAGCGGCCCCGGCGGTGATCGGTTCGAGTCACGGGTACGAGTGTTTTCAAGGGGCGATTGACGAGTTTCGTCTTTACTCGAAGGCCCTGACCGGCAACCAAATCGAGCAGTTGGTCAGCGCGGGCAACACGCAAGTTGCCGAATATTTGGCCCGTGTGAAAGAAAAGGCCGATCGGATCTGGGTCGACAAGGAAAGTTTTGCCGAGACGCTCCTCGACTTGCGCGACAGGGCGAGCGAAGCGAAAGAAAAACCGGATCCGACGGTCGTTTCCCGGCTCCGGAAGAAATTGTATGCCAAGTTTCCCAAACCGTGTGGTCGTCTGTTCGATCGGGGATACTCGTCGCGTAGCCGCAGCAGCTATGAAACGATTGAAATACCCGGTTTTCTCTTAGACGACTACCTTTCGGCCAAGACCGACGCCCCGTTGGTTGCGCGAATCGAGTGGCTCTATGACTTGATGGTCGAATACCGGCCGATCACTCCGGACCAGTGGGAACGGACGAGCGAAAAGGATAAAACCTATTGGAAGGAAACGGTCGGGCCGCTCGAAGAACAATATAAGAAATGGGTCGCGTCGAAACGGACGAAGACGGATACGGTCGGCGCGATCGATCTGGCTCTCAAGATGCACGACCTGATCGACTTCCGCCCTTACGTCAAGGAAGGAGTTGCCGGATACCACAAGCCGTCGACTCCGGAGCCGGTTTCCCTCTCGGCCGAAGCGGCCCAAAAACGGCTCGAAGCCGATTGGCTCCATCAGGTCGACCGGAACCCGACCCCCGATCGGATTCTCAAGGAGACCGTCTGGACCTGGCAGCTGATCTCCCGGCTCGAATCGCAACACGGCGATCGGATCGATCTGACCGACGTGAAAAAGCGGTTGAAGAAGTTGGAACACCGGGTCAAGGAACTGAAGGCGACCGACGCCGGGACCTATTTCGAGGTCCGAAAGCTCAAGCGGGAGGTGATGTTCAAGAACCCGCTGTTGGACTTCCAGCAGATCTTGATGGTCGACCGACCGTACCCGGAAGGACGCGAGTACCGTCACGAGACCCGACACCGATTGGGCTACCAAAGCACGCCCGGCGCCCAGCTGTTGGTGCTCGACGGGCTTCGACCGGACGGCCGCGTGCGTCGTCTCGCGCCGGTCGCCCCGCTGCACGGCTCGTTCTGGCGGCCTGACCTGTCGTTCGACGCGAAGAAGGTCCTTTTCTGTTTCAAACCGCAGAACGAAAAGTCGTTTCACCTGTACGAAATGAACCTCGACGGGACCGGCCAGAAGCAGTTGACGTTCGGGCCGTATGACGACCTGGACCCGATCTACCTGCCCGACGGGCATATCGCCTTCACGACGACCCGAGGGAACACGTACGTCCGGTGTATGCCGCCGACCAACGCGTACCCCTTGGCCCGCGCCGACGGAGACGGAAAAAATATTTATATCGTCTCACGCAACAACGAGCCGGACTATCTCCCGTCGGTGATGGAAGACGGCCGGATCCTTTATACCCGTTGGGAATACACCGACAAACCGCTCTGGCGGGCCCAAGGGCTCTGGACGGTCAACCCGGACGGGACTCAGGTCAATACGCTCTGGGGGAATCAGTCGGTTTGGCCCGACCTGCTCAAGGACGCGCGTCAGATCCCCGGCAGCCGTCGGGTGATGTTCACCGGTAGCGCCCACCATGAGTGGTTCTCCGGGTCGGTCGGGATCATCAATCCGGACGAGGGGAGCAATTTTCCCCACGGCCTGACCAAGGTGACCGCCGACAAGAGCTGGCCCGAATCGGGCAACGGCCCGGTCGACCCGATCGAGTCGCCCACCTACCACGCCAGCGGAAAGTACTATGGCTATTACTCTCCCTATCCGCTGAGCGAGACCGATTTCCTGGTTTCCGTCTGTTGCAATGGACCGGCGGAAAATTTCGTCCTCTACTTGATGGACGCCGACGGCAACCGGGAGTTGATCTACGAAGGAAATCACAACATCCTCCACGCCCTGCCGATTCGGCCTCGCAAGCGACCGCCCGTTCTGGCCGACCGGGTCCAGTGGCCCTCGCGCGAGGAGAAAAACGTCCGGAAGTCGGGCGTTATCTACAGTAGCAACATCTACTACGGCGCGCCGCAAGAGCTCCAAGACAAGGCGAAGTATCTGCGGATCCTCAATATCGACCCGAAGACCTATACGACCTGGCACAAGCGGATCGTCCTTTCGACCGGTCCGGCCGTCTCGATGGTCCAGTCGGAAGGGGTCAAGCGGATCATCGGTACCGTGCCGATCGAGAAGGACGGTTCGGTCTCGTTCAACGCGCCGTCGGGACTGGCGTTGCACTTCCAACTGCTGGACGAAAACTACTGCGCTTTGCAGACGATGCGCAGTTTTACCGGGGTCATGCCGGGTGAACGACGGGGCTGTCTCGGTTGTCACGAACAGCACAGCCGCGCGCCGCAACGAGGTGGAAAACCGCTGGCTTTGCTCAAGAAACCGCGCGACATCACACCGCCGCCGTTTAAGGATGACTCGATCAGTTTCGCCCGCTACGTCCAGCCGGTGTTGGATAAGTACTGCGGCGAGTGTCACCAGGGGGACGGCGAGGCTCGCAAGAAGCTCGACCTGACCTCGCGGCCCGGTCACTTGATCTTTAAAGAGCCGTACATGACCTTGACCGGTCGACCGAGTTGGGCGAAGCCGTATCAAAAGCCGAAAGATTCGCCGCCGGGGTTCGGTGCCGCCGGAACACTGATGGTCGAGGCCTACGATCAACGGGACCCGGCCGCTTACAAGACGCCCGCCCCGATGACCACTTTGTCGTACAAGAGTCGGCTGATCGAGAACGCCTCCAGCGGCGAACACCACGACGTGAAGGTCGACCCGGTGAGCCTGCGTCGGCTGATCCTCTGGGTCGACACGATGTGTCCGTACCGCGGCGTCGAAGAGGTCCGCGCGATCGACGACCCGGTCTTCCAAGGGGTCGACTGGATCTCGGTCCGGCCGAAGATCAAAAACGCCCCGGTCATCGTCCGCCCGGGACCGGTCGATTAGGCGATCGCGGAAAGGTGATACTCAAGAAAACCAAGAGCGGCTGCCCCGTGGGGTGGTCGCTCTTTTTTTGCGCAGAGACTTAAGGGAAAAATTCTCTTAAAAAAAGCAGGAACCTTCTCCCTCGACATTCCAAAAAAGATCGAGTACATTAGGCTTGTAAGGTAATTCTATCTGAAAAGAAGCAAATCCTTTTGAGTTTCAAACCGAAAAGGCTTGTCGATGAAAAAGTCTTATGTTTCAGCCATTCTTCCCTGGGTTTTCGTGTTGATTTCGATTGGGATTACGTGGAGATCTTATAATGAAGACAGGAAAATGACTGAAAGGCGTTCACTACAGAAAGTCGCCTTAATTTCACTTGGCATGATATTACATGAGGATAGGAACGATGCTTTGCCTACCAATATTTTTTGTAAAAAGACGGGCAAAGCGTTACTGAGTTGGCGGGTTAGAATACTGCCCGATCTTCATGAAGAGGAGCTTTACGATCAGTTCCATCTCGACGAGCCGTGGGACAGCCCTCATAATAAAAAACTTATTGAAAAAATTCCTAGTTATTTTGAATCGTTCTGGTTATCTGCTGAAAAGGGAAAGACGACTTATCTGGCTCCCGTGGGGAAAAGGACCCTTTTTGATCCTGCCCTTGAGGAGTTCAAACTGACCAAAAAGGAAGATGAGCCTTGCAACACGGTTCTGGTTGTCGACGCGGAAGATGAGTCGGCCGTCATTTGGACAAAGCCGGAGGACTTGAATTTCGATCCCGATAATCCCAAGGCCCATCTAAGGCATACGAAACTTCTTGATGGGCGTTGCTGTGTCAGTGCCGGCCTGGGATTTGAAGTATCTCCGGTTTTTCCAAGAGTTGCGAAGTATCTGGATCTCAAGGAGGACGACGAAACGTTCCGCCGATGGTTCCTTCGTGACGATGATAAACCGGTCGAACGGCCTGGGCCTTGAGGTGAACCTTTGGTTTTGGCGGAGTCGGTTGAAAGAAGGTGTGACGGCTGGGCCGTCACCTGTATTTTTAGAATGAGAGGGGACATTTTGAAAATGGTCCCCTCTCATGCTCTCCCCCAAAAACTTTTTGGACCGGGATTGCTTCGCAATCCCTCTGTTTTTCTTCTTGTTTTTTCTTTTTTGTTTTCTATTTCTCTTTTTCTATTCCCACTCGATTGTGGCGGGCGGCTTCGAGCTGATATCGTATACCACTCGATTGACCCCTTTGACCTCGTTGATGATCCGGGTCGAAATGGTCGCCAAGATCTCGTAAGGGATATGACTCCAATCGGCCGTCATGAAATCCTCACTGTCGACCGAACGGACGGCGACGGCGTTTTCATAGGTCCGCGCGTCGCCCATGACGCCGACACTTTGGATCGGCAACAAGACGGCAAACGCCTGAGCCGTCTGACGGTAGAGACCGGGGGAGGCCTTGATCTCCTCAACGACGATCGCGTCGGCCTCGCGGAGCGTATCGAGCCGCTCTTTGGTCACTTCGCCCAGACAACGGACGGCCAGCCCGGGGCCGGGGAACGGGTGACGCCAGACAATCTCTTCCGGCAAGCCAAGTTGAATCCCCAGCTCGCGAACCTCGTCTTTGAAAAGGTCGCGCAACGGTTCGATCAGTTCGAACTCAAGGTCTTCGGGCAACCCGCCGACGTTGTGGTGCAGCTTGATGGTCGCGGCCGGTCCGTCTTGCGAGCCGCCGCTTTCGATCACGTCGGGGTAAAGGGTCCCTTGCGCCAGGAATTCGGCCCCTTCGATTTTGACCGCCTCTTGGGAGAAACAGTCGATGAACGCGTGACCGATCTTGCGCCGTTTCTCTTGCGGGTCGACGATCCCTTCCAGCTCGGAAAGAAAAAGGGCTTCGGCATCGACCACGTGCAGGTCGGACTGGAAGTTGAGCGAAAATTCGCGAAGGACCGCTTTGGCTTCTCCCTTGCGCAAAAGGCCGTTGTCGACCAGGATGCAGGAGAGTTGGGAGCCGATCGCCCGGGAAAGCAGTGCGGCGACCACGGCCGAATCGACTCCGCCGGACAGGCCGCAGATGACCCGTTTGTCGCCGACCTGTTTTCGAACCCGCGCGATCGTTTCCTCGGCGAAATCGCTCAGACGCCACAGCCCTTTGCAGCCGCAGACTTTGTCGAGAAAATTGGCCAACAGGGTCGAGCCGTGGGGCGTGTGGGTCACTTCGGGGTGGAACTGGAGCCCGTAGAACGGTCGCTCTTTATGCTTGATCGCCGCGAACGGACAGGTCTCGGTCGTCGCCAGCGGGACGAATTGGTCGCTGACTTCGTTGACCTGGTCGCCGTGGCTCATCCAGACCTGCATCTGTTCGGGCAGACCGTCGAACAGGTCGTTCGGCCGGGCAATCTGACAGTAGGCGCGACCGTATTCGCGAGCCGGGGCGTTTTGGACCTTGCCGCCGAGCGATTCGCAGACCAGTTGCATTCCGTAGCAGATGCCCAGGACAGGGATACCCAGGTCGAACAGCGCCGGATCGCACTTCGGGGCTCCCTCTTCGTAAACACTCGACGGGCCGCCGGAAAGGATGATTCCCGCCGGGTTGAGTTCGCGAATCCGCTCGGCCGTGATATCGTGGCGGACGATTTCGCAGTAGGTGTGTTGGTGTCGCACGCGTCGGGCGATCAGTTGGGCGTACTGGGACCCGAAATCGAGCACCAGAATTTTTTCCTCAGCAAGCCGACTCACTTGTCTTCTCCTCTTCTTCTCCGAAGGGGGGGCCGCCACCGAAAAGGATTGCGGTAAAAAGCGGTCGCCGGGCGGAAACCCGGACAATCTGGGGGGGCTTCGGCTCGGCGAGGATCAATGAAACCTCTTATTATATTAATTGCAACTTGAAGTCGTGTATCGAACCGGCCGTTTACCCTTCGGGAAAACGGACTGTTTTCAAACGAGCAAACACACGATATCAAGTTGAATCTTGCATTATAAGGCTGCGCAATCAGCTTGCCCAGGGGGTTTTGGAGAGGGAAAACAAGCCGAAGCAAGAAAATAGAGATAAGCCTCGCTGGTCGAACGAGTACACAATCGGCATTCGACGAGTCGAATTTCTCGAAAACCTTTGACAGATAAGGTGTTACGCCTCGACCCGTTCGTTAAACGCAAGTGAAAAGCCCTTTCGTCCCCCACCTTCAAAACTGAGGCGCAAAGAACGGCCAAGGCACCTTCTGCTGTACCATCCAAGAAAAAGGTGTGACGGCTTTGCCGTCACCTGTTTTTTTTAAATGAGAGGGGACATTTTGAAAATGGTCCCCTCTCAAACTCTCCGCTGCAAAAACTTTTTGGACCGCGATTGCTGCGCAATCCCTCTTTTTTTTCTTGTTTGATACCAGCGCTCAACGGAAGCGGCTTTAATCAACGGCGTGGCAACGCCGGTCTAAAAAACCGCGAAGGCACCCTCCATCGTGCCCACAGAAAAAGGCCAGTACCCTCATTCAATACCAGTGACCAACGGGAACGGGTTCAATCAACGGCGTGGCAACGCCGGTCTGGCCGCGGGCCCTGCCCGCTAAAACCAGTCGAGGCCGGTTTCTCGTTTGATGCGGTGTTCGTAGTCGCCCAACAGTCCGCCGACAAGGTCCCAGCCGTCGGGCCGTCGGATTTCGATATCCCCTTGTCGGTTGATTCGAACGACGCTTTCGTCGTTGACGCCAAGTCGGGCCAGTTCTTCGGGGTCGGGCCCACCCTCTTGGGAAAGACGGAGGAGGGTTTTTCCGGCCATTTCGATGAATTCCATAGTTCGCTCACGAATCGGGGTTAGGGAAGAGGGATCGAGTCAAGACGCTTGAGTCGATCCTGGGGAGCCGTCGGCATCCCTATGGTAAATCCTAGTCTATTATCTTGTCGTTGCATGCCGTCAACCGAATCCGGCGCTCTGTGTTGTCGTCGGTCAACACCAGCGTTATGATGAGTGTTTGGCAGCGGCCCTTTGTAATCGTTACTTTTCTCAAAATCGAAACGGAAAACCGTGATTATCCTTCTTACCAACGACGACGGAATCTATGCGCCCGGCCTGGCGGCGATGGCACACCAATTGCGGGACCTTGGAGAGGTGTATGTGGTCGCTCCGGCGTCGGAGCAGAGCGGCGTGAGTCAGTCGATCACGTTTTTGACCCCCCTGATCGTCAAGGAGGTTTACCATGGCGAACAGCGTTGGGGCTGGGCCGTCGAGGGTACTCCGGCCGACTGCGTCAAATTGGGGATCACCGAATTGTGTCCGAAACGACCGGACCTGATCGTCAGCGGGATCAATGGCGGATTGAACGCGGGGATCAACGTGCTGTATTCCGGCACGGTCGCGGCGGCGATCGAGGGCGCTTTTTTCGGCGTCACGAGCGTGGCCGTTTCGCTGGAGTTCGACGAAAAAGCCGATTTCGACCGGGCGGCCGCCTTGGCCAAGACCGTGTTGGTTCAACTGTTGGCGCAGCAGGAGGAGAAGGAAGACGAGACGAAGCTGTTCAACTTGAACATCCCGATCGCCGCATTGGAATCGGAGCCGAAAGTCCGAACCGTGGCGATGGACCTGACCCGATACAGCGACCAGTACGAAAAACGGAACGATCCGTGGGGCCGCGATTATTACTGGATGACCGGCAACCCGCCGAGGACGACCGGTAAAGAGACCGACCTGTCGGCCGTCTCGGCAGGCGATATTGCCTTGACCCCGTTGGCGTTCGACATGACGGCCTATGCCCAGTTGAATCGGATGCGGTCGTGGGAGTTCGACACCGAATCGGTCGAGCACCTGACCCAAGAGCCGCGCTCGAAAAACGACGCGCCGGTCGTTCGCGGGTTGCGAAAGATGCAACAGATTTGCCTCGAAGAAAAGGAAAAAAATTCCCGGTCGGAAGGGGAGTAGGAAACGGCCGAAAAACGAGGGCGGAATCAATAAAACCTTTTTTGCGAAATATGGGAGGGAGTCATGCGAGTAAACGGATTGGTCCGAATCGGTGGCGTGTTGATTTTGGTGGTCGGGTTGGCCGGGTGTGGCGGCGAGCCGGAGCCGGAGCCGACGTCTTCGGCGGCGTCAACTCCCTCGACGGTAAACGAAGCGGCGGCCCCGATAGAAAAGGCCCCGGTGGTGGAGGAAGAGAAGCAGGTAGAAAAAACGCCTGCGACGGAAACCACGAAAACGGCCGAAGCCAAGCCGAAGGTCATTCTCAAGTCGTCGGGCGACGGGGTCACGGGATTAAAGAAGGCGAAAGCGGGTGACGGGGTCAAGGGGAGCGGCTATGGCGGTGGGATAATCACCGAGCCGGTGTCGGTCTATTTCAAGGCCCGGCAGAAAATCACCTACGATGTCCAGATCCCTCACGGCCTGAAAAATTTCCGCGCCCTGCACGATCGGTATCCGAAAGATCTCAAGGAGTTCACGGAGCAGATCCTCAAACCGGCGCGTATCAAATTGCCCGAGCTTCCGGCCGGACGTGTTTACGTGTATGACCCGAAAAAGGGAGAGCTGCTGGTCGGTCGGGAAGAAAGTAAGTAGCCCGTCTTCGAGAGAACCAGAACGCAAAGGGGAGTCACTTCATGAGACAACGCATCGCAATCGGAATCTCCCTTGTCGTCGTGGCGGTCGTGGGCCTTCTCGGGGCCGATGTTATGGGGACCGAGGTTATCGGGGCCGACGTTATCGGCAGGCACTGGGTGTTTAGAGCGTCGCCTTATTCCCACGATCCGGAGACGGGAGATCGGGTTTCGCGGTATGCCGAGCCGGTCGCCTCGCTGGGCACGCCGGAGAACGTGATTCGAGCGGTCTACACGCATCACCGGGTCCGTTTTCGTACCTCACCCGGTGGAGGAAACGATACGACCCACATCACGGAAAGTACCCCGATTCGTCAAGAGGTGTCGGGCGTCGGCGGAAGCTGTTCGGGCGGCACCCCGTATTGGTATTTGCCGAGCGACTACTCGAACCGATGGTGGCGTTAACTCGATCGGCTGAAACGAAAGGGCCGAAGGGGGACAGGTAAAGTCCCTCAAGAATGGGGGGCTAAAACGGCGTTAAAACGGCGTTAAAACGGGGTTAAAACGGGGTCAAAAAAGGCTGGCTAAAATGCGGACGGGGCTTGAAGCTCTAGCGCTTGATCGGATCGGCCAGCATGGGGCGCAGCTCGTCGATGAAGTCGTGAACATCTTTGAATTCGCGATAGACACTGGCAAATCGGACGTAGGCGACCTGATCGAGTTCTCGAAGATGGCGCATGGCCAGCTCGCCGAGAAAGTGGCTTTCGACCTCGCCGTCGAAGCGGGTTTCGATCAGATTCTCGACGTCGGCGACGATTTCTTCTAATTGGCTATCGGTAACCGGCCGCTTCCAACAGGCCCGTTCCAGTCCTTGTTTGAGCCGGTTCCGATCGAACGGGACACGGCCGCCTCCTTTTTTGACCACCTTCAGGATGACCCGCTCAATCCGTTCGTAGGTGGTGAATCGTTGATGGCAGGCAAGACATTCGCGCCGACGACGGATCGCCTCACCATCGTCGCTGGCTCGCGAATCGGCAACCCGGTCATGATCGGCGCCGCAAAAAGGACATCTCATAACAATCCGACCTATCGGAACGGTGGTGGGGGGGGATTTCTGACCATCTAAACGAAGATACGCCTACACCGATCACTATACCCGATCGTCGACCGCCTGAGGAGGGGCCGGTTTTAGGCCTTTTTGAATAGTCCCTCGGTCGGGGGTGTTTGGCGGCCTAAATCGTTTCACTCTCCTCGTCACGGGCCGGTTGAAGCCCTATAATAGTGGGCAGCTTTTACCGACTATTTGGGGGGCAGACAATGGGGCTCTTCCTTCCCGTTTTTCGCATCGGCCGTGATAAGAGGCTCCCTCGCCGCCCGGCCCTCCCCTGGACGCAAACGGGCGATCGCCGATATGACAGATTACCTCAACGGCCAACGGTTGACGATCGCACGACGACATGACGCGCGACGGATGGCCTACGTCAACGGCGGCCTCTGGTCGTTGGGCAACGGTCTGGCCAGTACCCTGTTGATCATCCATCTGGCGATCGACTTGAGCAGCGATCAATTGGGGATCGGGGTCGGCATGATTCTGGCGGCGCCACATTGGTGTGGCGTCTTGCGCATGTTGGCTCCTGTGCTAATCGGCAAGATGGCCGATCGAAAACGGTTCTGCGTGGGCGCGTTTTTGCTGAGTGCGATGACGCTGCTTCTGCTTCTGATTGCCACCGCGCCGTCCGTTGCCCCGTCGGCTCAGTTTGCCCTTTGGTCGATGGTCGTCCTGTGGTGTCTTTACCACCTGTTCCAATATCTGGGCACGGTCGCCCTCTGGTCTTGGTTTGCCGATCTGGTCCCGCGACCGGTGCGAGGCCGGTTTATCGGGCGGCGCCAACGGTGGTTGGTTCTCGGGCAAGCGATCGCCCTGATGGCGGCCGGCGGATTCCACTGGAAATGGACTAAAACGTTTCCCGATCTGCCCGACTGGTCCGGTTACGCGGCGACGGCCCTGATAGGAATCGGATTTTTCTTCCTGGCGATTCTTCCTCTGGTAAAAATTCCCCGGACACAAAACGCCCGGTCGCTTCGGCAAGACGCACAGGTCTCCGCACTGCTCGGCCCGTTTCGAGATCGACTCTTTTTGCGTCTGGTCGGCTTCGGCTGCTGGTTTTCTTTTTTTAACGGGATCAGCCAATCGGCCCACTACCTCTATCCGTCGACCGTTTTGGGAATCGGGCTGTTCGGCATGCTCGCCTTGAAGACGACCACCCGACTCGGCCAAGTCGTCGTCAGCCCTTGGGCGGGTCGACTGGTCGACCGGTTCGGTAACCGCAACGTCATGCTGTTGAGCCTGGCGCTGGTCTCGCAGGGCCCGTTGTTTTATTACCTGGCCACGGTCGGCCCGTGGTGGTGGATTGTCGGGGCGTGGGTCTTTTGGATCGCCTACGCGGGGATGAACATCGGCCTGCCCGGATTGATGTTGAACCTTTCGCCGGAGAAAGCAAACAGCGCGTACATCGCGACCTATTTCACCGTGACCGGCCTTTGTTACGCGATCAGCACCACTTTAGGCGGCGTGCTCTACGACCGGTTTGGCGCGGGTGGTTTTTCGTGCGGCGCGTGGGGAACGGTAGGATATTATCCGGCGATTTTTCTTTTTAGCTGGGTAGCGCGAATGAGTGGAATGGCGGTGTTGTTAGGTCTGGTCAAAGAACCAAAAAGAAAATAAAAAACAGAAGCAGAGGGATTGCGAAGCAAGCCCGTTCCAAAAAGTTTTTGAGGGGAGAGCATGAGAGGGGACAATTTTCAAAATGTCCCCTCTCATTTAAAAAAATAGGTGACGGCGCAGCCGTCACACCTATTTCTCGGGATAATGGTCACTTCCCCCATTCTCACCTACCATTTCGCGATAATCCAAAAACGTTGTTGAAAAAATTGACCGCGACGTCAAACGCCTGCCCAACCTTTTTCAAAGGATGAGGGCCTTCTCAAAGGCCATTCTTTGCCGCTGACGTCAAAAAACGTGTATTCTTTTTTAAATACGTCAAGAAAAGAAGGAGCGACGGCTGGGGCCGTCGCCAGTGTTTATTTAATGAGGGGGAAACATTTTGAAAATGGTTTCCCCTCATGCTCCCCTTCAAAAACTTTTTGGAGCGCGATTGCTTCGCAATCGCTCTTTTTTTATTCTCTTGTTTTTCTCTTTTCTCTTTCTGCGCTCAATACCCCTCCGGCACTGCCTCAAACCCCAAACAACCCTCGACCCACTGGGCCCATTCCAACACCCGTCGGTCGTTGTGATATCGGCCGACCAATTGGATCGAGATCGGCAGACCGTCTGAGCCGATCGCGCAGGGTAACGAGACCAGCGGCAACCCGGCGCAACTAAACGGCGCTTGGAACTCGGGCGTGCCGGTCGTTTCCAACGAGGCGGGCGCGGTCGTGTGGGCCGAGGGGACGAGGATCAAGTCGAACCGGTCGACCAGCGTGGCCATCCGGCGTCGGTAGGTGCGAAGCGATTGGAGCGCTGCCTCGAATTCGGTTGCCCGACAGCGCAGTCCCTCTTCGATCAGTCGGCCGATCAGTGGGCCGTAGGCGTCCGGGTTCTTTTCGAACGACTTCTGGTGGTAGGCGGCCACCTCGACCGACATGATCTTTCGGTGCATCGGCAAGATACGGGCGAAGTCGAGCCCCGGCCCGTCGTCCGGAGATAGATCGAACGGCTTGACGGTTGCCCCGGCGTCTCGGAGTCGTTCGACCGCGTTCAGGGTGGCGCGGCGTACGTCGGGCGAGGCGATATCCAAAAAATAGCTTTGAAGCAGTCCGATTTGCGGCGGCCGTTCGAACGCGGCGGAGGTGGTCGTTTCGCTCGGGATCGCTTCACATTCGGGCGGATGGAAGACCCAATCGGTCGGCATCAACTCCAACAGCGTCCGCAGGTCGGCCACGCAGCGGGCCATCGGGCCGACGTGATCGAAATGGTAGCTGACCGGGACGATCCCCTCGCGGCAGACCTGGCCGAAGGTCGGCTTGCAGGTCGCGATCCCGCAGAAGGCCGAAGGGCGAACCAGCGACCCGCCGGTTTGGGTTCCCAACGCGGCCGGGACCATTCCGGTGGCCACGGCGACGGCCGAGCCGCTGCTGGAACCGCCCGGCGTGTGGGCCGCGTTCCACGGGTTGCGCGACGGGGACGGGTCGAAACAGGCGAACTCGACGGTGACCGTCTTGCCGAGGACAATCGCTCCCGCGCGACGCAGCGCGGCGACGACCGGGGCGTCCGTTTCGGCCGGCGGGCCGTTTTCTCGTAAAGGGGAACCGGCGCGGGTCGGGAAACCGGCGACGTCGATGATATCTTTGACGCCGATCGGCACCCCGTGCAGTGGACCGCGAAAATTTCCATGATGGGCTTCGTCGTCGCATTGCCGGGCCGTTTCCAGGGCCGCTTCGGCGTCGACCTCGACCCACGCGCGAAGCGCTCCGTTATGGGCGTCGGTTTTTTTCAGACAACGTTCGACCAGGTCGACCGAACTCAAC
Source organism: Thermoguttaceae bacterium (assembly GCA_963674475.2). Lineage (GTDB taxonomy): Bacteria > Planctomycetota > Planctomycetia > Pirellulales > Thermoguttaceae > CAXXFQ01. The sequence goes on from CAXXFQ010000024.1 coordinate 39,638, forward strand.
GATCGTTCGCGGATCGCAAGGGCCGCGTCGGTGAGGGTTGGGATCAAGGCTCTTTTTCCTCAACGGGTTGAAGGTTTTGAACGGGAAAGGGGGGGCCGTTTTTCTAGGCGTCGGCGTTTGATGGGGACGCCATCTGTTCCAAAAGTTTTCGGGGCGCGCCGATATCGCAGACGTGTAATTGGCCGACAAACGGTTGGGCCTCCGGTTGGAAAAAGCCCGGTTTGGCCGCGGCGAAGGTGCAGGTATGGTCGGCCCGGAACGTGGGGGTGGCTGGCGCGCCGGTGTCGCAGTCGAGGCCGCTGGGCAGGTCAACCGCCAGTCGGGGCAAGTCGGCGGTGTTGAACGCCTCGATCACCGTGTCAAACGGCGGACGTGGTTGGCCAACGGCGCCGGTTCCCAAGAGGGCGTCGACCAGCCATCCGGCCCCGTCGAGGTGGTCTTCGAGACGGGTTGGACGAACGACTATGGGGACGTCGGTCTTTTGAAGAATTTGGAAATTGGCCGCCGCGTCGCCGGTCAGCTCGTCGGGATCGGCCCAGAGCAGGACGCGTGCCGAGAACCCGCGTAGGTCGAGGTGGCGTGCCAAGACGAACCCGTCGCCCGCGTTGTTCCCCTTGCCGCAGGCGATCACGACCGTGCCACGGATCTCTTGCGAGGTCAAGAAGTCGGCCAGCCCCCGTCCGGCGTTCTCCATCAGGACCAACCCGGTCATCCCGAATTGCTCGATCGCCAGGTGGTCGAGCCGCCGAACTTGGTTGCGTGAGAGGATTAACGTATTTTGATCCATGTCCGGTTCCTTCTGTCGGTTATGGTTTCGCTCCGGCGTTTGCTTGGCCGGCCGCCAGATGGCCGGAGAGAATTTCTCGTTCAATCGAATCGTGGGTATAATATAGGAATATCTGCCGCAAAAATGAACCCTTTGGATTGAGTGGATTTTTGTCCCGGAAAACTTTTTTTAATTCGATTGTCATGACCGATTGCCGATTTCGACTCTGGTTGCCCGTGTTGCTTGCGGCTCTTTTGGTCGCAGAGAGTCCGGCCGAGACGATTGTCTTTGTCAATCGGACGGCCCGGTCGGTCCTTTTTGGTATCGGCAAACCGGGCCAGGCGGGCCAGGCGGACAAGTCGAACAAGGCGGGCCAGGCGGACAAGTCGAACAAGGCGGGCCAACCCGGTCAGACGGAACAAGGGTATCGGATCGCGTCGGGCGATCTTTTGCCAATTCCGGTGGTCGAGCCGCAAACGGTTCGTTTTATTTCCGGCGATCAGCCCCAACTTTACCAAGTCCGGCCGAACGAGATCTACGATTTCATCGAGCCGACTTCAAAAGAGGGTTCCAGTGGTACGGTGACGCAAACGGCCGGGGTACGACTGATCCATCGGCCGTTGAGCCCGGATGCCGACGGGCCGATTCCGGTCGTTGATTCCGAGGGGTCGGTTCTCTCGCCCAGCCGAGAATCGCTGGAGCGGATCGGCGTTTTGCCGGTGATGATCTTGGTCGACGACGACGAACCGGCCCGGCGCGAGATCTGGGAACGTCGGCTTCGCGAGCGGGTCGCCGAGGCATCGACCATCTTTGAACATCACGCCCGGGTTCGCCTCGAGGTGGTCGGCGTCGGGACGTGGGATTCGGACGACCAGGTGCATGCGTTCGGCAAGTCGCTAAGGGAGTTCGAACGCGAAGTGCCTTGCCGAGCCCCGGCGGCGGTGATGATCGGTTTTACGAGTCAATATCGGTTTCCCAAAAAGGGAGATGCCCATCTGGGCGGCACGCGCGGTCCGTTCACCTCGCATATCCTCATCCGCGAATGGTCGAACCATATCAGCAAGGCGGAGCGGCTGGAGGTTTTGGTCCACGAACTGGGCCATCTCTTCGGCGCGGCCCATTCGGCCGAAGGGGGCTCGGTCATGCGGCCGTCGATCGGCGACCGCCGTTCGAACAGTCGTGCGTTCCGGATCGGCTTCGACCCGCTCAACACGATGATCCTCTCGCTGTTTTGCCAAGAGCTGGTTGCCCGTGGTGCCAAGAGTTTTCGCCATTTTACGCCCGAGTGTCGGCAGCGGTTGGGTCTGCTTTACGCCGAGTTGGGCCGCCGTTCGCCCGGGGACGACAGTTCGCAGATTTTGGCGGCGCGGGTGCGACGCGGTTCGGGTTCGAAATTATCGAAGCGGGAAGAGCAACGACTGATTGCGACCCGTCTGGTCCTTCGATCGATCCAGGCGGCTGCCCGGTCCGATCAACGTCGAGAGGCCGATCGTAGACGGGATTTTTTTCCGAAGCGAATCGAGACGGCTGCCCGGGCGAGCGACGAGGAGACCGATTTTAAACCGGCCGATTCGACCGACGATTGTCGGGTGACCGACGGCGACCGATTGGCCGATGGCGATCGGTTAACCGGCCTTTATGGACGCGCGGCGGCCACGGCGGTCGAAGGGCTTCCTCGGACGGTTGGGGTGCCGGCGTTCCTGTTGGGACTGGGGATCGCCTTGGATGACTCGGACTCGCTCGAAAAACATCCGGTGTTAAAAGAGCTTCTCGACCGATTGAAAAGGGAGCCTGGCGCCGATTCGGCTTCCGACCGCTCGGCCGGACCGACGATCTTTCATCGCGGGGAGTCAGCCTGTGATTTCGGTTTGGCCGTGGCCTGGACGGTGGCCGGAGGAGCGGGGAACCAGAGTCCGGCTGTCTTGCTGGCGACCCTTGATCGGGTTCGACAACAGACGAACGGTCGGGCGCTTGATCCGGTCGCCGCGCTCAGTGGTGCGTTTTTCGCCCGTTACCTGTTGAAAAGCCCCGACGCGATTGCCACGGTTGCTCATCGGTTTTCTCCGGCGGCGGTCGTTCCCCGGCAGTCTGATTTTCAAGCCGCGCTGAAGGCGGCCCGGGTCGACTCGTCCGACTCGAGCGAGCTTTTTCTTCGTGTCCTTCTGACCTTGCCCTTTTACGAAGCAACCCAAAAACGTTGATTCGTTCTTGGCCGAAGGGTCCTCTAGTTGGACTGGTTCTTCTTTTTTTCTGACGGTCGGTTGTCCTCTCGATCCAAAAAACCGTAGCCGGACTGGTCGGGGTCGGAAAGGGGCAGGAAATAGGCCCAGTCGGCCGCCTCGTAAAGAACCACCTCGTTGATCTCGTCTTCCAGTGAGAGGAGGTACCGAATCATTCGCTCGCGGTCGGGGCGGCCTTTGGGGTTGCGCAGCGACGCCTGCGCTTCGAAGAAGAACGAACGGGGGCCGCGGAAGCTGGAGCCATGGTTGTCGGCCAGGTCCTTCAGGCAATCGTCGACGAACCGTTCGAACGGGGCCTGATCGACCAGGCAGCGGATGCCGAAGACGACCGGTTCCGTGCGCAGGCCGGTCAGGTCGACCAGGGCCATCCCCTCGCCGATCGTGGGAATGTGGTTGATCGTCGAGAACAGGTTGCGAAAATAGGACTTGCCGTAAACGGTGCCATCGGGTCGGGGCATTGATTCCACGGCGGCGCGGATCGACTGGTAGGCCGCCTCACGCGGTGGGAGGACGATCCGTATCCGAGTGGTCGGGAAGGCCGTTTCGAGTTCTTCCAAAAGGGTCCGGACGCCGCGGGCCACTTCGCGGTTGCGGACGTAACGCCATCGGTACGGGCTCTCGGCCGATTGACACTCCCCTTTCCACTCGTCGGGAGTCAAACAGGTCAGCCGCTGGACCTTTTCCGGATCGGAGGCCCATGATTTTAGTTGCCGATCGTCGGCGCCTGCGCGGGGGAGATAACCCAGGTCGATCCGGTTGATCAGTGCCGTGTGCGAGCGGGTGTTGATCATCAGCTCGTCGACCGCCGGGTATTTCAAGAGGGTTTTCATTTCAGCGATCACGTTCGCCCGCATCGCCGGTTGATTGAGGTCCATCATCTCGACCGACCAGGGCTGGCCCCGGTTGATTACCAGTCGGTTTTTGCGCAACGGGAGTCGGTCGGGGCCGTCGGCCAGGAATTTTCGGCTGCTTTCGGCCGCTTTGAACTCGGAGTGGTATTTGCCGTTCGGGGTGATTCCGGCGGCGCGGGTACGGGTGTGCCGGTCGGGGGAACCCTCGAGGACCCAATAAACGTTGGTGTGGCCCAGCCGGTTGCCCGCTTTGGCGCGAAGGGTGATTTTTTGTTTGGTGGGGATCTCCAGCGCCGCTTCGGTGTCGGTCGGGTTGGAGAGGATCAGGTAACGATATCGATCGGGGATCGAGAGATTTTTGATCCGGACGGTATCCGACGAGGCCTGCTCGACCGTGTACCCGGTCACGACATGAACCTGCGACTGAACCTTTTCCTGGATCTCTTTGTACGGGCGCAGTAGGAACTGGCCGTCCGGCTGTCGCTGCAGCACAAACGCCTCCTCTTGCAGGGGCGGGAAGTCGGTCGCCGTGATCCGCAAGTTGTCGCCGTGGGTTTGGAACCGCTTGACGAATTCGGCCGCGCCGGAGACATTCTCGATTTCGATCGTGTCGAGCTGCCCGCGTTCGGCGTGTCCCATTTGTTTCAAGACGGTACGGTAATGGGCGAAGCAGACCTTTTCCGGATGGTAGTTGATTACCGGGGTGGCCATTGGCAAAAATTCCCAGAGATGTCGACCGTCGGCGTCGAAGGCGGGGATTTCATAGTACTTCGTCAACGCCGCCTCGAACGGACGGAAGCTGACGGTCAGTTTGATATCGTGGTCCGCCGCGCTTTGGCAGAGCATCGGGCCGAACTGGGGCATCAGCCGCGCGGCTGTGAGTTGCCGGACCCAGCCCCAGGAGGTGACTCCCCACGTTTTTTGGGGTTTCGCGTTTTCGGTAAACGCCTTTTGGAGCGAACGGCTCTCGACGATCGCCTGGGCCTGCCGTTGATAACGCTGCCAGTCTTCCGGGGCGTAGTTCGCCGGGTCGACCGCATACGGGAACGGGCTCAACCAGACGATCAATCGCGAGACCCCGTGGGCCTGGAGACGGCGGAAGTACTGGTCGAAGCCGGTTTTCGTGATCGGTCGCCATCGGTTTTGGTTCGCGTCCCAGAAGATTCGGATCAGATCGTCGCCGAAGTCGGCCACATACGAGATTGGACGCGCGGGCGGCGCGGGGCGAAGCGCGATGGTCTGCGTCTGGATCGCCTGATCGGCCCGGTGGAGCGTGATTTTCAGGTCGAGCGGGGCGGCCGGTTTTTTCGGATCTTGCGCCCGGGCGTCGACGTGAAGCTTCCCGTCGCGGGAAACCCGGATCGACAGCCCGTCGATCTTCAGCCCGCGTTCGTTGTCGAACGATTCGGCTTCGCCCGGGCTGGAAAGGGTCAGTGTTTCGCCCGGTTTCAGGGCCCGATGCAAAATCGGCCATGCTCGAACGTCGCCGCGAAGATAGCTAAACGGGACTTCGGGGTTTCGCTCCGAAAGGCCGTTTTCTGGTGTCTCGGCTCGCCCCAGCGAGGTCAACGTCATGACCGATAGCAGAGACAAGAGGACTGAACGAAGAAGGGGACGCGACGGGGCGATTTTCACGGGGTCGTTCCTTGGGCAGGGTCGTAGAAGGTCAGGGTGCATCTTTCGTCTAGCTTATCGACGAACGAGCCGGAGTGTCAATTTGTCAATTATTGCCATGAAACCATTTTTTGGCAAAAACCTTCTTTCCTTAAAGAAAATGGAAAAGAGTGACGGGTTTTTTGCCCAGGGAGCTGTGAAAAAGTTCCCGAAAAGGCACTTTTTTCGGCGGGACGGGGGATTGGATTGTTTTCACGACCGAAGAGGGGCGATATAATGAATTCTCATATTGAGTGGTCGATTGACGATTTGGATATGCGTCGAAGAACCACGGAACTCCAGCGCCGGTGGGGCGCCGGGTCGCGTTTTTCCTTTTGTGAAGAAAATTGCTCGGCCCGCCTGCCGCCCGCCTTTGTGGAAATTGCAGCACCCCTTTGTGGAGGATCTCTCGCGTGCCTCAAAGATTTTTTGGAAGGACCGTTGTTTGTCTGGTCGTGGTTTGTCTGAGCGTGTGTTTGACGGCGCAGGCTGCGGAAAATAAAGAGTATCTCGCTCGACCGGAAGGGGCCGAAACCACGGCGGGCTGGGTGAAGTATAAAAACAACCCGGTCGTCTTCGGCGATAACGGAACGGTCAACGACCCGTATGTCCTCAAAGAGGGCGACACCTATCGGATGTGGCACACCTGGTGGAACGACGACCCGACGGTCAGTCTCTCGCTGATCGAAAGCAAGGACGGGATCAACTGGACCAAGCCGAAAACGATCCTGGCCCCCAACCCGAAAACCGATTGGGAACATCGAGTCGACCGGGCCCGACTGGTCAAGCGGGGCGACACCTATCATATGTGGTACACCGGCCATCGCAAAAAGAGCAAGGACGGCTACTCGATCGGCTATGCGACGAGCAAGGACGGTTGGAATTGGCGTCGGATGAGCGATCGGCCGGTTCTTGAAGCGACCTTGCCGTGGGAAAAACCGACTCTGATGTGCCCGAGTGTCGTCTGGGATGAAAAGGCCAATCAGTATCAGATGTGGTACTGTGCGGGCGATTCGTACGAGCCGGACGTGATCGGCTACGCCACCAGCCCCGACGGAATCAACTGGACCAAGCCGTTTTCCAAGCCGGTCTTCACGGCCGATCCGAACAACGAGTGGGAACAGAGTAAGGTCGGCGGCGGCTACGTCACGCGACATGGCGATTGGTACTTGATGTTCTACATCGGCTTCCGAGATCGGGACCACGCGGCGATCGGACTGGCCCGGTCCAAAGACGGAATTAACTGGCAACGCCATCCGCAAAACCCGATCATCTGCCCGACCAAGGGCGGTTTCGACTCGAGGGCCTGCTACACCTCTTGCGTGGCGTTCGACGGACAGAAGTGGTTGCTTTGGTACAACGGGGCCAATGGGTGGCCGGAAGAGATCGGCCTGGTGACCCACGAAGGAGAGGATCTCGGTTTTGACGAAAAGCCGAGCCGCTAGCCGGTTTTTTAGTAGCGGTGCATTTTGCAACTGTCCGGGAAATTTGATTGAGCCATTGAGATTAAAGGGAATAGCCGTGCCTACCTCGAAAACGACCCGCCGTGAATTTTTAGGCCGATGCGCCGCCGTGTCGACCGCCACGATTCTTTTCCCGTCTGTCGTTACGACCGCTCGCGGAGAGACGAAAAAGGACTGGCTTTCGATGCGCGAGGACCCGGTTCGGAAACTTTTTCCCGGCAAACCGGACCTCGACAAGATTCTTTCGCTGTATCCGCGGCCGACCGGCAAACCGGCCTTCGACAAGGGGCTGATCGCCGAGAATATCCGAAAGCTTCGGACGACGCCGGAGGTGAACACGGGGCATCCGTTTTTGGATCTTTCGGTGAAAACCGGCTTGGCCTATATCGACGCGACGTTCGACGGGGACCATCCGAAGTACGGCGTCGACTTCTACGCCCGGGTCGAGCACGAAGGGTTTCCGCCGACGATTATCGCCGCAGTCGACGCCTTGTCGGCATGGGGGATGAAGGAACGGGCCGACCAGCTGCTGCATTATTGGATTCAATTCTTCATTCAGAAGAACGGCCGTTTCGACTACTACGGTCCGTCGATCGCCGAGTACGGTCAGTTTCTTCACACGGCCGCCTCGTTTGAACAGCGGCTCGGGACGGCCACCTGGTGGGACGAGGGTTTTGGTTTGCTCGATCAAACGGCCGAGTACCTTCTCGAGATTCGCGCGACGGCCATCAAGGAAGAACCGGACGGCCTGATCGCCGGGGTTCCGGAAGCGGATACGCGGAAAAACGCCGGGAAATATTTTCATAACAACGGTTGGGTCGTCAAGGGACTCAAGCGTTGGGCCGATCTGTGCGAACGTCAGAAGGCCAAACCGACCACCTCGCCCGACGCGGTTCGGAAGGTCTGTGCCGGTTTGGAGAAAGACACGCTGTCGGCTATCCAAAAAACCTGGCCCGCCGACAGGGCCGATTGGTGGTTGCCGCCGAGGGCCGAGCCGATGGAACGTCCGACGAGCCTGACGTCGAGCCGGGAGGCGTCGTACACGAACTACCGCTATTGGCCCGAATTGCTCTCCAGCGAAATCTTACCGGCCGACTTGGCCAACCGGGTGGTCGACGCGCGGCTGAGAGCCGGTGGCCAGTTCTGCGGCATGACCCGCTTCAAAAACCATATGGACGACTGGCCGTTGGCCGATTATCTCTACGGCCTCTGGTCGCTGGGCCGAAAGAACGATTTCCTCTTGAGTCTCTACGGTCATGTGGCCTATCATCAGGCCCAAGACCATCTGACCGCCTACGAGCAGGTCTCGTTCCCGCCGGGCCGACGGGTGGCCGATTACTGCCTGCCGTGCCAACTGGTCGCGGCGCGGGCGGCCCGGTTGTTGGTGTAAGCGGCCCGGTTAGTATACAATCAAGGGTATGGAACCTTGGTTGTTAAATCTCGGGCGATTTTGTCCCCTTCTTTGTCCCCCACCTTAGCGAAAGTCATGCCTTATGAAAAAGTCTGAAACCGGTCGAATCGACCGTCGAATGTTTTTGGCCCAGGGTGGCCTTTGGTTGACCGCTTTGGGAAGTGTCGACTCGTTGGCCGCCGATGCTTTGCGTGAGCCGGTGGTCCGCTTGGGACTGCTGACCGATATCCATTACGCCGATCGTTCGACGCGGGGGACCCGCTGTTATCGCGATTCGATCGGGAAAATGCGAGAGGCGGTTCGCGCGTTCAATGAGAAAAAGGTCGCGCTGGCCTTTGAGCTGGGCGACATGATCGATTCGGCGCCGGACGTCGAAACCGAACGGGGTTACCTTGAAGCGATCGACGCCGAGTTCCGCAAGTGTACCGGCCGATGCTGTCATGTGGTGGGCAACCATTGCGTTTCCGGCCTGACCAAAAAAGCCTTCTTAAAGACGACCGGCGAAAAGGCCACTTATTATTCGTTCGATCATTCGGGGTTCCATTTCGTTGTCCTCGACGGGTGTTTCCGCAGCGATGGCGTGCCGTATGGTGAGAATAATTTCGATTGGACCGATTCGAATATCCCGCCGCAGGAGCTTGCCTGGTTGAAAGCCGATCTGGCCGACACGACCAAGCCGACCTGTTGTTTTGTTCATCAGCGGGTCGACACGGTTGGCCATATAGCGATCAAAAACGGCCCGCAAGTGCGAAAGGTGCTGGAAGATTCCGGACAGGTCTTGGCCGTCTTTCAGGGACACCATCATGCGAATGATCACAGCCAGATAAACGGGATCCATTATTGTACGCTTCGAAGCGTGGTCGACGGCACGTCGCCGGAGAACAGCGCCTATGCGATTGCCGAACTGTATGCGGACGGCTCGATCCGACTTGACGGTTTTCGAAAGCAAGACGATTATTCGTGGCAAGAGGCTTTATAATGCCGAGTATTCCGAAAACGGTCCAAGATTCAAATTCGATTTTGAAATAGTAATTCCACTCCATTCATTCCAGCCTTTAAAAAAGGACTACCCCCATGCATTCAAACCATTTTGGAAGAAGCTTTTTGGCGCTTTCCGCTCTCGCGGTCGTTGCCATCGGCGCGCTGGTTTCGACCGGATACGCCGACGAACCGAAGGATCTGCCGCGTGCTTTTATTGACGGGACCGGACCCGGTTGGACGGCGCTCGGAGAGGCCGACTTTACCAAAGTCAACAGCGCGGACGACACGTGGAGTTTCAAAGACGGGCTGATCTGCTGCACGGGCAAACCGATCAGTGTGATGCGGACGAAGAAACAGTTTACCAATTTCGAGATCAACTGCCAGTGGCGTCATCTTCGACCGGGCGGCAACTCGGGTATCTTCGTTTGGACGACGCCCGAATCGATCGAGAAGTTGACGAAAGAGGGGAAACCGGGACTGCCCAGTGGTATCGAGGTTCAGGTCCTCGACCCGGCTTTTCTTACGAATTACGAAAAAAAAACCGGGAAAAAAGGAACCTGGTTTTCCTGTCACGGTGACGTGTTCCCGGTGAGGGTGAAGATGACGCCGTTTGAGCCCACCTCGCCCAGCGGGAGCCGAAGTTTTCCGTCGGAAGATCGATGTCGTGAATCCGGTCAGTGGAATCACTACTACGCCCGCTGCATCAACGGCGAGGTCCGGCTTTGGGTCAACGGGAAAGAGGTTTCCGGCGGGACCAATTGCCAACCGCGGACCGGTTACCTGTGTCTCGAATCGGAAGGATCGCCCATTGAGTTCAAGAACCTGGTGATCCGCGAACTTCCGTAGACCATTTTTAAGATACGGTAGCGTTTCGTTCTCTTGTATTCAAAAGCGGGCGGCCCGTGTGAAAAGGGGCCGCTCGTTTTTTTATTCGACCAGGAGGACGATCAACCGTTTCGGGCCGTGGACGCCGAGGATGAGAATCTTTTCGATATCGGCGGTTCGGCTGGGGCCGGTGATGAAGACGAACTCGCCGCGCAAGTCGGGCTCGGCGGCCCGGGTGCGGATCTCTTGCCAAGCGGCCGGAAGGTGCTCGCGGAGCTGGTCCGCTTTTGCCAGAACGACACAGACTGGCGGAATATAGCAAAGCAACCGCTGCTGGGCCGTTTCGCACGTGACCATCGAGGTGCCCGTGTCGGCCAGCAGGTATTCGGCCGAGACGACCGAGACGGGCAGTTGGCCCATCGACTCGGGCGTCCAGTCGTCCGACGGCCACTGGACCATCTCACCAAGTGGCCCGACGAGTTCTTCGACCGCCGGTCGGTCAGCCGCGGCCAGGGTCGTCGCGCCGAGTTCCTCAAGCATCGCTTGGAGCTTCTCGCGGGCCATGTCAATCGACTGGCACCGGACACATTCCCCTTGGACGGCCGAAAGTTCGGCGACGAACCGGTCGGTCATCGTTTTCACGTCCGGGTTGGTGCACGGCCAGACTTTGGGGACCGGGGGCAACGGGGCGTCGGGCCGGTCGGCCAGGGCGTTTCGGAGACGACTCAGGATAGCTTCGCGACTGCTCATTTTAATTAAGATCAAGAGGGAAAACGGGCAAAGGTTTCACCCCCCTAGATTAACCCATCCCCTCGGTCGCGACAAGCGGGAGCCGGTTTGCAAAAAGGGCCTCACACGAGACCCGCTGCCAGATTTTGCCCTTTTTTTTACGTGCTGTGCGGTTCGTCGACAGCAACCACCTCGGGCACCAGTTCCAGTTTTGCGAGATCTACTGACTTTGCGCCCATGAGTCCAACTCGTATCCCACATGCCCGAAGAATTTTCGTCGCTTTATTGCTTAAGTAAACCATGCCAATAATATAGAAGAACGGCCCTATAAATGGCAATAATACATATAGTAAAGGAATTCTCGATCGGACTGCTATAGCTAAATTATAGACGACGACAAGCTGAAATAAAATAAAAGTTATTCCCAACAACGTCGCTACGAATGAAAATGCAGCAAAAATATCGCTAGTACGATCTAGTTCATCAAAAGAAGAAGAAAGTACAATATAGCCAGTTATGAAAATTCCAAAAAAATTTACGGCGACGGTCCAGTTAATAACCTTTTGCCATTTGGCAACCTTTTTTATATCCTCGTTCCCCCAAATTTCCGTGAAGGTATACCCCATGATCGCTTTCTCCTTGGTTGACCTCTTTATGGTTGCTAACGAATGACGCTTGATCGATCACGCGAACCACAAATATGAATCCATGATTGGATTGAAATATAAGCAAAAGAAGCACGAGGAGTCAATACTTAAACGATAAGCTCTGTTAAACTTAAAGCGATCGCGTCATAAAAAGCGATCCCTTTCTTAAAACGGCAAAGCCTTTTCCGCAATAGAAAAAGGGCGATTGCATGTGGCAACCGCCCTTTTCTATTTCAGCACAAGATCAAGAAGACGTTTCTATGTGTGGTGAAACGAATTTTGAGGGAGCGACGGCCTGGGGCCGACGCCTGTGTTTATGGAATGAGAGGGGACATTTTGAAAATTGTCCCCTCTCAAACTCTCCTTCAAAAACTTTTTGGACCGGGATTGCTTTGCAATCCCTCTGTTTTTGTTTTTCTTTTTATACTTCGCTGTCCGTCGGTCGTTGGTATTGATACCGGCGACCAACGGGAGCGAATTTTTCAGAGCGGCGTGGTAACGCCGGTCCTACCCGCTATACCTCTCCGGCGGCCGGGACGACGAACGGCTTGCGGTACTCGCGGGTCAACAGGGCGTTGGCCGCGTCGTTGCCGGGGAACGTTTCGGTCTTCGGGTCCATTTCCAACATCGGCCCGAGCGTCATTGGCGTCTTGGCCAGGTCGACCCCGTCCTTCTTTAGGTGCGACAACGTCCGGTCGAGCGTCTCGGCCGTATCGTCGTTACACGGGAAGTTGTCCACGACGTTCTTGATGTCGGCCGCGCTGGCCTTCTTGCCCAGACGGTACGAGATCGTTCCGGTGTGGGCCAATCCGGCCGAAAGGTGGCCGTCCAACGCGTCGGCGTTGAGGTCCTTGTAATTGCGACTTCGGACCGCTTGGACGAAATTGTCGAAATGGTTTCCGCCACCGCTGAACTTCGTGATCAGCTTGCCATCGAGGTCGAACGCGGCACCCTTGTCATAGGAGGTCGTGACGACATAACCTTCGGAGCCGTAGAAGATGACGCCGATTTTCGAGTCCCGATAGGCGTCGGTTTCGAGGCCGCGGACCTCGAACGTGATCGTCTTGTCGCCGAACTGGTGGATCGCCACTTGCGTGTTGGCCACGTCACCGGCGTCTTCGTAACCGAGTCGACCGCCGTAGCTGATGACCCGTTCGCTCAAACGATCCAGGCCGAGTCCCCATCGGGCCAAGTCCATCTGGTGCGGGCCCTGGTTGCCCATGTCGCCGTTGCCCCAGTGGTACTGCCAGTGCCAATCGTAATGGAACTGCGGACGGGTCACCGGCCGTTCGCTGGCCGGGCCTTGCCACAGGTTGTAGTCGACCGACTTCGGCGGTTCGTAGATCCCCTTCTCGCCGATCGATTTACGTCGCTTGTAGCAGAGGCCGCGGGCGAATTTCACCTCACCGATCTTTCCGGATTGGACGTAGTCGATCGCGTCGATCGAACCCTTGATCGAACGGCATTGGGTGCCGACCTGGCACATCTTTTCGTACTTCCGGGCCGCTTCGACCAGACGACGTCCTTCGCTGACGTTGTGGCTGACCGGCTTTTCGACGTAGACGTCTTTGCCCGCTTGGATCGCCCAGATGCTTCCCAACGCGTGCCAGTGGTTGGGCGTCGCGAACGTGGCGATGTCCAACGACGGGTCGTCAAGCGCTTCCCGCATGTCGCGGACGAACTTCGGCTTGCGACCGCCCTGCTTATCGGCCACCATTTTGGCGATTTTCTCGGCGTAACTTTCGTCGACGTCGCAAATGTAGGTGACTTCGCAGCCGCTTCGACCGGCGAAACCGCCGATGTGGGACCGGCCTCGACCGCGGATACCGCAGACCATCACCGAAAGTTTATCCGACGGGGCGACCTTTTTCTCTTCACCCAAAACGGTTGACGCCATGGCCGGACCGACGGCGGCGGCGGTGGCGGCCAACAGGGAGTCGGCAAGAAAACGACGGCGGGTCTGTTTCGACATGATCTTCTCCTACAAGTGTGTTTTCACGAGAAATAGAGGGGGCAAATACCAACGGCCCGAGGGCTCCGATTCGTGCGAATCCGCTTTGCATAAAAAGGGCGGTTCTTGAAAAAACGAAGGAGGGCGGCGTGTGGGTATTTGGAAACTGGGTTTTTCCAATAGGGATGAATCCGTTTTGGGCCCGAGGGACAGAAAGCATGCAAACTTCTCAAAAGCCGAGAACCCGTAGCGCGGAAACGATAATCGAGGCAATCAATACAAGATTTCCTCGCAATAACCTTTATTCTAATCGCCCGATAATCGAATTGCCAGTTGGATCGGCTGCTAAATTCCCCCACATCTTTTGTGATTTTTTGTCAGGTCGCAAGGAGTGGCCCGAAAGCAATTTCCCCAGGAGACCGGCATTTCGAGCGATTTGCCGAGATGACGTTAGGCTCCCTTTGGGGGGTGTCGCACGTTTTCCAAGTGGAAATTTGGTATCAAAAATTCTCCTTCCGGGCCATCATGACCAGACACATGTCGTCGCTTTGCGGCTGACGGCCGACAAAATCCTTGACCCGGTCCAACAGCCCCTCGCCCAAAAAGATCAGATCCAACGCGTCGGTTTTTAACGCCTTGTTGAGCCGTTTCGAGCCGAATTGTTTTCCCTTGTGATTCATCGCCTCGGTGATTCCGTCGGAATAGAAGGTCAGGCTTTCCCCCCGTGCCAGGGTGAAAATCGTCTCGGAATACTTGGTCTCCTCTGTGACTCCCAGCGGCAAGGACGAGATGTCCAGTCCTACGGGTTCGATCTTCAGCGACTTCGTCCGCTTCAGCGGCGGCAGGTGACCGGCGTTGGTCAAGCGAATTTCATGACGCGTGGGGTCCAACAGCCCGACCACCATCGTGATGAACCGGTCGTCCCAATGGGGTTCGCAAAAGACCCGGTTGATTTCGCCCATCGCCTCGGGCAACGCGAGCCCCCCGGCCAACTGGTACCGTATTTCGGCCGACAAGCGGGCGGCCAACAAGGCGGCCGAGATCCCCTTCCCTGAAACGTCGGCCAAGACGACCGCCAGACGTCCGTCGGGCAACGGGACATAGTCGTAATAATCGCCGCCGAGCTGGTTGGCCGGCTCGTAATAGTCGAAGAATCGAAACCCGTCGACCTCCGGTGCGTGGGCCGGAAGAAAACCTTGCTGCACCTCGTGCGCGATCGCCAACTCCTGGTCGAACGCCCGTTTCTTGAGGACCTCTTGATGCATCAGCGCGTTTTCGACCGTGTAGGCGACCTGACCGGCCACACTGGCCAAGACGTCCAGATCCTCTTCGTTGAACCGGCCCCGATGGTGGACCGTGTCGATCTGGATCACGCCGAGCACGTTTCCCTCGATCCCGATCAACGGCGCGCAGATCATCGAGCGAATTCGAAAATCGACCACGCTCTGCGCCGAGTCGAACCGGGAGTCGGTCGCCGCGTCGGCCGAAAGAATCGCCTTTTTCGTGTTCATCACTTCGCGAACGATAGTCCTGCTGATCCGGACCGTTTCACCCACCTTCCCCTTCCGGTCCTTGACGACCATCGGGCGAAGTCGCTTGGTCTCCGGGTCTTCCAAGACGATAAAACCCCGGTCGGCTTGCGGGAAAACGGTAAAAAGGCTCTCAATCAACTTCGGCAAGACCTCCTTCGGGCCAATCGCCCGGCCCAGATGATGGCCGATCTCCAACAGTGCGCGCAACTTCGTCTCCGGTCGGACCGTCCAGGGAACCCGTACCGACCGCTCTTTGGCCAAATCGACCTGCGACATGATGGCCGACCGTTCTTCCACCGGCTCGTCGTCGACCAGCAGGGCCTTGCGCTGACTCCCAACGCTTCCGTCTTCCGGGTGGCCCAGTCCGCCCTGCTCGAAGCCAAAGACCAGATCGCAGATCCGGATCATCGCCCCGTCGGAAATCTCGACCGAGCCCTGCACGCGAACCCCGTTCAAAAAGGTTCCGTTGCGGCTCTTCAGATCGTCGAGATACCATTGGCCGTCGACCAGACGCAATCGGGCGTGGCGACGACTGACGGCACCCTCTTCCAGAACCAGGTCGCAATCCGGGTTCCGCCCGAGCAGGATCTTTTCCTTCTCCAAAGGGAACCGCTCCCCCGGCTTCTTCCCTTTGACCACGCGAAGATCGGCCGTCATCATCGTATTAATCGCTTCCTTCAAGTCGTCTCATGGAAAAAAGAAGTTGGCCCCCAAAAAAAGCCCCGGTCCGACTACCGTTTCACGTCTTCCCTTTTCCGAAAAAACAAAACTTACCCCGCACGGAAAGGAACAACGCTTCCCCCTCGATTTTACGGTCCGGACAAGAAATAGGTCAACTCATTCGAGTCCATTGTCGACCAAAAAAGCAAATTCGGCGAAATAAAACCGTTGGAGCCCCACTTTCGGCTGTCGGCAGCTTTCTTCATTGTCGTAAACTACCCCGTTTTCCGAAAGTAGACTTCACTCGAACCAAAAAACCGCCCTATTTCCTTACAAGAGCAGCGTTTGCCGGGACGGTTCGGCCGATTTTGCCCGAGGACGGCCTTGACGAAATGAGGGGGGGATAATATCTTTATCCATAGATGGCGTTTTAACTGCCGGTCTCTTTACTGCCCCCTCTTTTGGTGGTTGTTGGACCTCGGTTTGCCGCCCCTCCTGGGGAATAGTGTAATGGTAGCACGACTGACTCTGAATCAGTTATTCGGGGTTCAAATCCCTGTTCCCCAACTTTTTACACCGGCGTTTCCACGCCGAGGACTAAACCCGCTCCCGTTGGTCGCTAGTATTGGACCAGCTGGGAGCTTTTTCTTTTTGGTGCCGGTGGAAGACGCCTTGACGGGGCTTTTGTACCGGTGCTTCCACGCCGTTGACAAAACCCGCTCCCGGCGGCTAGGAGCCGCGGCCAGACCGGTGCTCCCGCACCGAGGACAAAACCCGCTCCCGTTGGTCGGCGGCTAGGAGCCGCGGCCAGACCGGTGCTTCCGCACCGTTGACAAAACCCGCTCCCGTTGGTCGCTAGTATTGGATCAGCCGGGAGTGTTTTCTTTTTTTGTCCGGTGGGAGATGCAGTTACTGTAGTTGAATATCTCTACACCGTGCTCTCTATACCGGGCGACATACTCGTTGCCGGTAGGCCCTAAATCGCGTGAATCGGGAACTTTTTTCTTGAACCCGCGGCTTCTCCTTTCCCCTTGTGAAAAACCCTTGCTGGTTTCTTCCTTTCTTTGCCAAGAGCGTTTGACGTTCCCTCTTTGACGCAGGTATCATGAAGGTTACGCTTCCTGCCGTTTTTTTATTTGTGCGACTGAGTCGCCTTCTTGCATCTTCCCTGCCCGAGGAGTTTTTTTCGATGAAGCCAATATCTCCCGCTTCTTCCGCGAATCGCCTTTCACGTCGAGAACTGTTGAAGGCCGGGGTGGCCGCGTTGCCTATCGCCTATGGGCTTTCGACCGGATTGGCCACGGCGGCCGAAACCAGAGCGGTCCCCCACTATGAAGAAGTGGTCGGTTGGGAAAAAATCCCCGCGGGGCTCGAACTGGCCGATCCCAACGGCGTGGCGATCGATGAAAAGGGCCGAATCCTCACGGCGGCCGGGGGACGAAAGAATCCGGTGCTGGTTTTCGATCCCGACGGACAACTTGTCGACACCTGGGGACGCGGCATCCTGGGGCACAAGCACGAATTGAAGATCTATCACAACAAGGTCTATCTCTGCGACATCGACCTGCACCAAGTCTACGAATTTTCCTTGGACGGCGAACTGCTGCGGAGTTTCGGCCAGCGGGGCGTCCCCGGCGACGGGAAAGATCAATTCAATCGGCCCACCGATTTGGCCGTCGGGCCGGGCGGCGATTTTTACATCACCGACGGCTACGGCAACAGTCGGGTCGTGGTCCTCTCGCCCGAGGGGAAATTCAAATTCGCCTGGGGAACCAAAGGGGACCAGCCGGGCCAGTTCGACCGGCCGCACGGAATCGTCATCGACCAAAAGAACCGGGTCTACGTCAACGACCGCAAGAACAACCGGATCCAACGGTTCGATCTCGACGGAAAATTCATCGACCAGTGGACCAACGTCGGCAAACCGTTCGGCACGTGGCTGACCGACGACGGTTTGGTCTACGTCGGCGACGGTACGTTCGACGGCCCTTTCCGCATCTTGATTCTCGACCAGGACGGCAACCTGTTGCACGAATTCAAGGTCCCCGCCACTCCCCATTCCTTGACGATCGACGCTCAGGGCAACCTTTTCACGACGGAGTGCGATCACGCGCTTCGAGTTCGTAAATACACGCCGAAGAAGGCGTAACGAGACCGTTCTAACGGAAAAACGCATGAAGAGACAAATCGACAAATAAAAGAGACACAAAACCCTTGTGAACCATGGCATTCGGGAGGGATAATGGAAAGGTCGAAGCCATTTTGACCGATCTCGCCCTCCCTCGCTGTTTTTATCCCTGGTGTTGCCCCTGCCATGAACGTTTCCTCTCATTGCCGTCGTTGGAGAATCCCTTTTGCCGTGATTCTGTCCGTTTGCGGCTTAGGTGTGTGTCTTCCGGCCGGAGCGGACGAGGTGCGTGTATCGCACGGGGGTTCCAAGGAAGCGCTCTCGGCGATCCGCGCCCAGGTCGAACCGATCGATTCACTCCATCGGCCGGCCCAGTCGTTTTTTCCACACAAGGGGACGACCGAGTGGGCCGAATACCATTTCGACTCCCCGCGAACGGTCCGGTCGACGTCGGTCTTTTGGACCGTCGACCATTGGGAAAGGGCCGGTCGGGTGTTGGCCACTCGCGCGCCGGTCTCCTGGGAGATTTTCACTCGCCAAGGGGACCGATGGGTTGCGGTTTCCCATCCGACCAGCCGCGGCACCGAGCCGGATCGGTTCAACCGCGTGACGTTCGATTCCGTAGAAACGACCGCCGTGCGGATCGAAATCCGTTTGCAAAAAGATCATTCCGGCGGGATCGTCGCGTGGGATTTCTGCGATGACCCCCTGCGTCTTCGGACCCGTCGACGTCAGGCCGTTTTGGCCCGGCTGGAACATTTCCGTTTCCACAAAAACCGCTCACCGCTGGTCGAGCGTCTGATCGAAAGTGACCGGTTTTCCCAAGCGGGCCGTGACTATCTGGCCGAGCTCGACGCAATCGAACAGGCGGCCGACACGCTGCAGAAAGAGATCGACGCGAAGGCGACTCCGACCGACGACGTTTTGAACCATTGGGAGTCGGCGGCCGAGAAGCTGGCCGGACGGCTCGACGGGATTTTGGACCGGCAGATAAAATCGCTCGATCCGATCCTCTTTTTCACCCGTTTCGGGTTGAAACAGCCCAACGCAATCAACTGTCATATCTGGCAAAGCGTTCCCGAGCGGTGGGGCTGCTCGCTTCGGGTATTCGACCCGAAACGGCCTGAGGCCGCCGCAAAGACGATCTTTTCCGATTCCCGCGGGTCAATCTTCGACGCGAACCTGTCGCGCGACGCGCGGACGGTTTTCTTCAGTTTTCGCCGCAAGGACGAGCCGTGTTGGCAGATTTATGAAATCGGGATCGACGGCCGTGGCCTTAAAAAAATCAGTCGCGATCCGTCGTTCCACGAGGTGGGCGCGATCGAAACGCCCGACGGCCGGTTGGCCTTTGTGTCGACGCGCCGCGAAGGCTTTACCCTTTGCCAGCCGGGACCGACGTCGAACTTGTATTTAATGGAGCGGGACGGTTCGGCGCCGCGTTGCGTCAGTCAAAACACGCTGTCCGACTTCTCGCCCCAGATGTTGGACGACGGGCGGGTCCTGTTTTCCCGTTGGGAATATATCGACCGCGATCTGACCTATCGCCAAAGCCTTTGGACCCAGATGCCCGACGGACGCCGGTACCAACTGTTTTTCGGCAACACGATCCGCGATTGTGGTTCGTTTTGGCAGTGCCGCCCGTTGCCCGGGTTCAATCACGTGGTGGTCGGGACTTTCGCACCGCATCACCGCTGGCCGCACGGGGCGATCGGCCTGATCGACGCGAGCCACGGCCTCGAAACGCCACGCGGGATCGGGTTCACTTGGTTGACTCACGATTACGACCGAATCGGGGACACCTCGTTCCGGTTCGCCTATCGGGACCCGTTTCCGGTGACCGACCACCTGTTTCTGGCCGCCGACGGCCGTGAGCGAAAGGGGACCAACCGTTTCGGTATCGTTCTTTTGGACCTTTTCGGCAACAAACGGCCGGTTTGCGACGACCCGGAACAAAACTGTCACGGGCCGATCGTCGTGCGTCCGCGTCCGGTGCCTCATCAGGTTCCGTTTCACGAGCCGCCGCGGCAAGAGCCGAAAGATCCGGTCGACGCCGCGACGACGCCGTGGGGCACCATGTTCGTCGCCGACGTTTATGACGGGGCGGCGGAGATCGAGCGCGGGCAGGTCCGATATATCCAGATCATGGAGCAGGTCCGCAAGAAGGCCGACCTCGAGCGTCGGGCTTACGACCAGTCGCCCGTGATGAGCTACGGCACGTACTATGCCAAGCGGTGTTGGGGCCGCGTGCCGGTCGAGCGGGACGGTTCGGCCCATTTTCGCGTTCCGGCGCTGCGAGAAATTTATTTCCAACTGCTCGACGCCGAGGGGCGTGAACTCCAGCGTCAGACGTCGGCCGTCCAGGTCATGCCCGGCGAGACGCAGGCCTGTATCGGTTGCCACGAACCGCGTAACCAGGCCCCGCCGCCGAAACCGTCGACCGATGCGAATGCGGCCTGGTACCGAAGACCGTCGGTGCCGAAATTTCCCGAATTCGCCCCGGACGGGATCGTCGATTTCGTGACGGTCGTTCAGCCGGTCTTGGATCGGTACTGCGTCGAGTGCCATTCGGGTGTCGATCCCGATGGCGGTTACGACCTTTCGGGAGACAAGACCCGATTTTTCAACATGGCCTACGACCACCTGCTCGGACGAAGCCGGTCGTATCGCCAGCACAATATGCAGACCGGCCAGATGCTGTCGGCCGAAGCGGCCAAGGGGAAACCGCTGGTCCATTACTTCTGGCTTTTGCGCACTCCCAGCGGCGTGAATCGGCCGTTCTGGACCGGGTCACACGCCAGCCGTTTGCTTGAGTACTTGACCAAGGAACACTGCGGCCAAGAGATCCCGTTGGAAGCTCGCGAGCGGGTCTATCTTTGGATCGACGCGAACGTGCCGTACTATGGAACCTACGATCATACGCGTCCCCTTTCCAGCGGGTATCGGGACCTGTTCACCGATCCCGGGACGGGCAAGGATTCCGATTGGTTCGCCAAGCGGTTTCTGCCGGTCTACCAACGCCGGTGCGTCGAGTGCCACGGCCCGATACCCCATCCGGGCGTACACGGGGGTGGAAAAGGGCACCAGTGGGAAGGCCGCTATGCGTGGATCAACCTTTCGCGGCCCGAGTTCAGCTCCGCCTTGACGGCCCATTTGGCCCGCGCGGCCGGCGGTCGTGGACTGGGGATGGAAAAGGGTGCAAAAGAAAAACCGCTGTTTAACTCGACCGACGATCCGGACTATCGGGCGATGCTCGAAGCGATCCGTGAAGGACATCGGGGGATGATGGCCCATCCGCGTGTGGACGGACCAAAAATCAAAGAGTAAAAAGGAAGGGACCGTTTCTAGTTCGGCCCGTCCCCGTTTGATTCGGTGGTTTGCGCTTCGGCCCAGCGGCGGGTGACGTGGGCGTAGTTGCTTTGGAAGGTTTCGAATTGAGGCTGAAGGGCCATTCCGGCTTGAAGCAGCTCGACCGCCTTGGCGTAATGGCACTGGTCGGCTTCATGGATTGCCCAGTTGTTCAGGGTCGCCAACAGATTGCCCCACGCGGTTTTGCTTTCCGGATCGAGCCGGAGCGTTTTCTGATTCGAGGCAAGCGCTTCGGCAAACGATTGGTTCAATAGCAGGTCGACGCCCCGGTTGTAGTAGATCGTCGCAACCAGTTCGACCGGCGTGACGTCGCGAAAGTTTTCGCTTGAGTCGCCCGGACAATAGCCGAGTGTCTTTTCAATGACCTTCGCTTGACGTTTTGGGTTATCCAGCAGCTCGAACCAGCGCGGGCAGGTGACTTCAATGTCGATTGCCCGGTTCTCGAGAAAAAGTCGGCACATGGCGTGACCGGTGATCTCACGACCTCGGACGTCGAGGCCGAATCGATTGGCCAGACAGCAGTAGAGAATCGTCCCGCTGACGCAGTTGTAACGGCCCGTTTGGAAGATGTGGAAGACGTTCGTGCACTCAAGGGCGTAGCCGCCGTGGAACAACCGGGTGTGCATGAAGTGGAAGATCGCCTCGGCACGCCGCGTCTCGGGCAGTTTTCGGATCGCTTGACGTTCGAGTTCTTCGACCCAGCCGTCGAACTGGATTTGGTGCAGGTCCAATTCGTACGGATCGTCAATGCCTCCGGCGATCAGTGAGGCGGTCAACAAGTCGTGGTTCCCGAGATAGCCATCGGCCGCGTCGTCGAACAGTTTTTGCTCAACCCGGGACAACGGCACTTCGCCTAGTGTCGCGGCGATGTTTTCGTAGGCGATCGGCTTCGCCTGTGGATGGCCGGGACCGGTCGAAGCGGCTTCGAGGGGGGGCGTCGACGAACTCAATAGGACGAAAGCCAAAAGGGCCGACGTCGCAAGAAGAAAGCGACGGACGTTAGTACGAAATTTTTCAGTATGGCTGGTTAATTTCATTCTCATCCCTAAAACACCTTTGCCGAAGAAGGCTCCGTTTTTCCGATTCAGCGAGGCCCGAACGTGCTGGCCGCCTGCGGAAAACGCTTGCGGAGGCAAAATCTCGGAGACCTCATGTTGTCAAGTCACAACAAATCTAGGTTGCAAAAAAAACAACATGGGGAAAAAGGGGCAAAATTTTCGGGAGATTTTCCGATGGCAGAAGTGCCGCGCGGCGATGAGGAGATGCAATTAAGCCGGTTTTAGCGGGAGTGGCGGTTGTGTGGGTGCTGTAGGGCGGGGATAACCGGGCCCTATTGACGCGAAGAAAGGAGCGACGGCCGGGGCCGTCGCCAGTATTTTTTGAATGAGGAGGGACATTTTGAAAATTGTCCCCCCTCATGCTCCCCTCTCAAAAACTTCTTTGTAGGTGCTACCGCACCGTTGACTAAACCCGCTCCCGTTGGTCGCTGGTATTGATACCAGAGCCAAGCCAAGGACTTTCCACTGGACCACCAGAACAAAGGCAATTCTCATGTTCGATACCAGCGACCAGCGGGAGCGGGTTTTATCGTCGGCGTGGCAACGCCGGTCCGGCCGCGGGCCCTGCCCGCCCAACGGGAGCGGGTTTAGTCAACGGTGCGGAAGCACCGGTCCGGCCGCGGCTCCGAGTCGCCGGGATTGCTGCGCAATCCCTCTATTTCGTTTTCATTTGATAGAATCGCCCCGCCAAGGCACCCTCCACTGAACCACCAGAGCAAAGGCAATTCTCATGCTCGATACCAGCGACCAACGGGAGCGGGTTTTATCGACGGCGTGGTAACGCCGGACAAAAAGCCCCGCCAAGGCACCCTCCACTGAACCACCAGAGCAAAGGCAATTCTCATGCTCGATACCAGCAACCAACGGGAGCGGGTTTTACTCGACGGCGTGGTAACGCCGGTCCGGCCGCGGGCCCTGCCCGCTAAAGAAGTTCGCGGATGAATTTTACTTGGGGTTTGCCTTGTGAGGCGGCGCCGGTGAGTCGTTCGGGTAGGTAGCGGACCCGTTCTCGCGGGTTGTCGGGCAGTCGGAAGTTGTCCCCTTTTTGGAGGATCGGTCGGAACTCGGAGATCCCGCCGAACGCGCGGCTCCCGGCCGCCTGACAGGGGAACCATTGGCCTTTGCCGTCGTTGTCGACGAGATAGAATTCGGCATAGCAGTGGCCGGGGTACCCAGACGGTCCGCGCGGGGACCCCCTTGGCGCGGCAGATGGCGATAAACAACGAGGCCAGTTCTTCGCAATCGCCCGTCTTGTCACGCAACGCGGCGAGGGCCCCTTTGAGCGGTCCTTTTTTGTACTCGACCTCTTCGCGGACCCAGTCGTAGATCGCTTCGATCTGTTCCCAGGCGGTCGGTTCGTCGGCGCCGACTTGCTTGGCCAGCTTCTTGATTTTCCCGTGACGCGATTCGATATAAGGGCTTGCGCCTAGGTAGATGCGAAGGTCGCGTCCCAGTTGTTTGGAGGTCGGGATGACGAACTGGTCGGTCTTTTCGGGCGGGAGTTGGACGTGTCGTTCGATCTCGAGGGTGACGGTCGCGGTCGCTTTCTGGCCGGAGGGCAAGCGGGGGACACTGATGACCATCAGTTTCATGCCCCCTTCGGCGTTTCTGTAGGAAATTCGGGCGGCGGGGGCGATATCTTCCTCGACGATGGTGACCCGCTGTTCGGGCCAGTTGACAGGCATGGGAACGTACCCTTTGATCCCCAGGCACGGCCCGCCGACAGCGGTGAGTTCCATCCCGGCCTTCCAGCTTTGGGTCTGCGCCTGGCCCAGTTCGACGTTGGTCGGATTGGAGGCCTCTTCTTTGAATTGGCCAAGGGCCGAGCCGGGGAAGCAGGCGATCAACAGGGGGTAAACGATCCAAAGCGGGATACGCACGGTTGCAGACTCCAAGGAAAGGGGAGGGGACGTCGAGAGGCCAAATCGGCTTCTTTTATTGTACCCAGCCGCGGTGACGAGAGGGAAACGCTTTTTTGGCGGGCCGGGCCGAGGTGGTTCAATATGGCTGAAACAGGCGGTAAAAGCGTTACGAGTCGACCGGAAACCGTCCTTTGATGGGGGTCTTCAGAGGGGTTTTCCAGGGCCATGTGGTTGGGGTAAAATGAGGGCCTGTCGTATTTTTGTGTTTGATCGTCCTTAATATGATAATTTAATCTTTGGCTCCTGTTATGACTCGTACCGAATCGCCCCTGAAGGGGGCCGCCTTTCTCCAAGAACAGATTCCCGGACTGAAAGAGCCGTCCGGCCCGCCCGCGACCATGGCCAACGCCAAACGGGCCGCCGACAACGCGCGGGATGTGGCATCGGAAATCCCGTATTTTCAGTCGTGGCGCGACACGGCCAATCGGGTGAAGCGGTACGCGGTCTCGAATTTGGATAAGCTGCTGGTCGAGTTCGAGCGGAACCTCAAGGCGCGTGACGTGGAGGTCCTTTGGGCCGTTGACGCCGAAGAGGCCAACCGGCTCGTGTTGGACATTGCGAAAAAGCACGACGTTAAGAAGGTCGTCAAGGCAAAAACGATGGTCAGCGAGGAGATGGAACTCAACCACGCGCTGGCCGACGCGGGGATCGAAGCGCTCGAGACCGACCTGGGCGAGTACCTGGTCCAGTTGGCCGAGCAACGTCCGACCCACATCGTCACGCCCGCGTTGCATTTGTCGGCCGGAGATTGCGGAGAACTTTTCGAGAAGAAACTCGGCGAGCCGTTCACCGAAGAGCATCAGGCGTTGACGGCCATCGCGAGGAAGCACCTTCGCCAGAAATTCATCGAGGCTGATATGGGGGTCTCGGGCGTGAATTTCGGGATCGCCGACACCGGGGCGATCAGCATTATCGAAAACGAAGGGAACGCCGGACTGTCGACCTCGGCCCCGCCGGTCCACGTGGCGCTGATGGGGATCGAGAAGGTGATCCCGAGTATCGACTACCTGCCGCTGTTTTGGAATCTGTTGGCGCGAAGCGGAACGGCCCAAAAGCTGACCTCGTACACCCATCTGATCCACGGCCCGACGCCAGGGAAGAAGATGTATCTGATCATTATCGACAACGGGCGGAGCAACGCGGTGGCCGATCCGCCGGCTCGGATGGCGTTGGGGTGTATCCGGTGCGGCAACTGTCTGAATAATTGTCCGGTCTATCGACGCGTCGGCGGCTGGGCCTACGGCTGGGTCTATCCGGGGCCAATCGGCTCGATCATCACGCCGCAACTTTTGGGGTTGAAAACGGCCGGGAAGTTACCGTTCGCGTCGTCGCTATGCGGGGCGTGTAGCGAGGCGTGCCCGGTCAAGATCGACATTCCGCACCAGTTGGTCTATTTGCGGAATCGGGCCGCCAACGAGTCGTCGCCCGTCAATAGTCTGGTCGAACGGGTCATGTGGAAGGGCTTTTCGTTTCTGTTTTCCAGCGGGGCCCGATATCGATTGACGATGTGGGCGGCACGGACGGGGATCCCCTTCTTGAAATTCCTGCCGTGGCACCCGTGGTATCTGGGCGCTTGGACCCGGGGTCGGGAGTTGCCCAAACCGCCCAAGAGCGGCCCGTTTCGAAAATGGTGGAAAGCTAACGACACCAAGTAGCCCGAGCGGAAAAAAACGATCCGGGCTGTTTCGAATACCTTGCCAACGGCCCTTTTCTTTTTACGATAAAGTCTGGCTTGGCTTATCGACCGTCTCGTTTTGATCTCCACGATGGGGGTAGAAAACCCTCGTCTTTTGGGCGGTAGTCATTTGTTTTTCGGCTGACTGCGAAGCTGATGCCGCATCAGGTCACGACGGCGTACGATCCCCAAAAAACGGCCCGATTCTTTCGACTCGACGACCGGGATGCAGTCGTCTTTGGTCAGGTTGAAACGGTCTTGGATTTCAACAATCGGCGTTTCCGGATAGAAGGTGTACCAAGCGGCCGTCGTCAGGTCGGCAGCGCGAACCAAGTTCCCCAGTGCCGGATCGAACAACGCGCTGCTAAGATCGCGATACCGGATGACTCCGACCAGTTTCTCTTCGTCGCCAACGACCGGAAACAGGTTGTCGTGACTGTGTTCGATCACTTGAACCACTTCGTCGAACGTGACGTTATGTCGGATCGGTCGGATGTTCTTCCGCATCAATTCGTTGGCGGTCAATTCTTCTTGCGGGCGATCTTTCCACGGATTGCGACCGAGGCCAATCAGGATGCCGTTGCCGATTCGCCGAAGCTGATCGGGCAGGTCGAAACTGGTGTGGACCACCGCATGGGCCAGGGGGACTTCACCGCCGTGGATGGCCGCCGCGCGGATCAGCAACGGACCGACAATCTCGAACACCACTACCGTTCCGAGAACGATCGTTTGGATCGGGTGCCCAAGAGCCGGATCTCGCTCGACAGCGATCGCGGCCAGCGCGATGGCAGCCCCGGCCTGCGACCATAACGTGAGCCCCATCCATCGTTGGACCGTCGGTTCCTCGCCCTGATAACGGCGCCCCCCAAGATAGACACCGACGTACTTGCCGACGCCGCGAAGAATCAGGTAGGTCACCCCGAGCAGGCCGACTTGGGTGAACGCCTCGAGGTCCAGTTCGACGCCGTGGGTCACGAAGAAAATGATGCACAAAAAGCCGACGGTTCGCCCACTATCGGCAATCAGTTGACGGCCGTGATAGCTGCTGTTGGCGACCATGGTTCCCATCGCCAGAAACGTCAAAAGATAGGGGACGTTCAGGGCGTGGCAGATGCCCAAAACGAGAATCGTCGTACTGAGAAAAAGCATCAGTCGAAAATTTTTCGACGTGATCCCGATAAAAAAGCTCACCCACAATCCGGCCAAAATTCCCAAGACGGCAGAGCCCAAAAGATCGCGGGCCAAGTGCCGTAATTCGACGGCGACCGGGTATTCGAGCTTGCCGTGGAAAAAGTGGATGCCGACAAACAACAGTTCGAACAAGACGATCGACGTGAGGTTGTTCAGGGCGACCATCGCGTGGGCATGTTCGGTGATCGGTCCTTCCGATTCGAGTTCCTTGAAAACCAAGACGGTCGTCGCCGGAGCGGTCGCCAGGGCCAAGGCGCCCAGCAACAGGGCGATTTCCCAAGACGGGCCGACCAACCAGGTCCCCAACGTCACGAGAAAGAACGTGACGGCCATTTCCCAAAACGAGTAGTGCAAAACGCGTCGGAAGATTCGACTGACTCGACGCAACTGGAAGTAGGTTCCCAGTTGGAAGAGGACCAGTGAAATGGCCATTTCGGTCAGCGGTTCGAAGGCGTGGGTGCTTCCGATCGATACCCAATTCAAAACGAACGGGCCGACCGCGACCCCGGCCAGCAGGTAGGAGGTGACTTTCGGGAGTCGGGCGAAGGTGCCCATTGCGCCAAAGGCCAGGGCGACAAAAAGCATCAGCCCCAGCGCCAGTAAATTCATCGTGGTCGGATCACCATCCATGTCGAAAGCCTATTTGCCAATAAGTCGAACGTTACCGTTTTCTTACAAAAAATACCACTCGCCGCTGTTCCAGGCGTACATTCCCAAGAGGAAGTTGGTGACCGCGTGGGCGACGACGCAGTCCCAAAAGTTTTTCGTCTTGACCATCAGCCAAGTGACCATCGAAAACCAGACGGCCGCCGCGACCATTTCGGCCGGATGCAAGAGAACCGGCGCGATCACGCCAGCCAGGATGGCCGCCGTGTTGACCTTGCCGAACGGGACTTTCCACCAGTCGCGTTCGACGAAAAATCGCATCAGGAAACCGCGTAAAAAAGCCTCTTCGATAAACGGAACCACTACGGCCAGCCCGAAGAGCCGAATCCCCCAAAAGGTCCACGCCCCCCCCGGATGTTCACTCAACGCGTCAAACGGATTGTAGCCGCTACGGGCGCCCATGTCGACCAGTTTGCCCAGGCCCAACGAGCCGAGAACCGTCTGTTCAAGGTGAAGTTTAACGAGCCCAATCCAGACGAAAACCCCGACGAAGCCGACAATCCAGGACCAGATCGACAGGCGAAAGGGAAAGGATCGATACGCGGGCAAGACCCAGGCGACGGCGATCATCGTCGCGGCGATCTTGAGCGTATAGATCCACGGGTAATAGTCGTACGGAATCGCCAGCCCGATATCGGCTCCGCCCGGCCGGTCGGGGGTCGGTTCCAGCGAGGTGCCGATCATGAAGACGACAAACGGCAACAGGAAAACCAAATAGGGCCAATAGCCGGGGTCGCTTGAGGATTTCCGGCCGTCCGGGTTGGGCTGGTCGTTCGAGGAAGTCATGAGGTCGCTTTCCTCCGTTTTTGCAAGGGACGGAACGTTACTATTATGCCAATCAAGCCGGAAAGTCGGGCTCGAAAGCAGACAAAAAAACGTTCCCCAAGCATACCTGATATTTTTTCCCAAGGGGAGTCCCGGCCTCGTTTTCGGGCCAATTCTTTTCCTTTTTCCGTTTCCCCAAAAGGGTGGCATGATCCTGAGTTTCGGTTTCACTCGTGACGACCGATTTTTTGTCCGTTTTGCCTGCGGCGGGTGACCTATACTAAGAGTAAGTAATCGGTCAGCCCCCGGCTGGTCGGTCGGGAATTAGAATCGACCCCCTCGGAGAAAACAGACGTGCGATTATTTATGCTTCTTGCGTTTATTGTCGTCGTCATGATGTCGATCGGCGTCTTGTCGTTCCACTGGAGCGCGAACACGATGTCGGTCGAGTTCGACAAGCAGAAGGCCCTGGAAGCGACCGGGAAGGTCATTGAGACCGGGAAAGAGATTACCAGCGGTCTCTCGCAAAGTTTTCAAGAGTCGGAAAAGAAAACCGAATCGGCCGACGAATCGAGCGTCGACAAACCCGAAACGCAGCAATAGACCCGTGTGAGATTCGGCCGAGTTATAATCGAAACCAAGCGAGGGCGATAGGAAACCCCATGTTCCTGTCGCCCTCGTTTTTGTTCTTGGCGGTCGATCGTGTTTTTTCAGCGAAAACGGGGCCGCGTTTACTGCTTCTTGGGGAGAATGAAATTCCCCTCGACCAGCGCCGCGTCCGAATCGATCCGGAGGGGAAAGCTCACCAGGTTGTCGCGGACCGTGCAACCGTGTCCCCCAACAACGGCAATCGGCGCGTCGGTGTTTTTGGAATCGGGCCGATCGTCTCGTACCAGGCAATCCGAAATTCGGCCGTAGACGACCTGATCGAAAAGAATGCCGACCGAATCGTAATCGACCACGGTGCAGCCGGTCACGTTGACTCGTCGGCAGCGGTGGAACGCCATCGCCGCCGTCGTGTGCCAGACTTTCTCGACCGTCAGTCCGCTTACGGTCACCTGTCGGCAGTCCTCAAAGACGACCCCGTTGTGCGTGTGGGTCGCCTTGTAACGCGGGTTGCGTCCCAGGGTGTTGGGCCCGATCGTCACGTTGCGGCTGTCCCGTACGCGAAGGTTGTAAAGGTATCCCTTCCAGAGCGAATTGCCCGTCACGACAACATCGACCGCCTTCTGGATATCGATATTCGTTTCGACGTCGCTCATCACGTTGCCCGAAATGGTCAGGTGGCCCCAGGCCGGCTTTTCCTTGGCGTCGGCACCGATAAAACGAACGTTGGCCGAATTGGGCCCGCCGCTGTGCTGCAACGTGCAACCGGTGATCGTGACCTCGGCCGCCGCGCCGGTCTTGCCGTCGTCGCTGTCGATCAGGATATTGACCACGTTCCCTTCGATATCGCAGGTGCCGATATGCAGATTCCGGACGTTGCCTCGGCGGACGACGATCCCGCCGCCCGGGTTGTAGCTGATATGACTGCCGACAACGTTGATCTGATGGAGGTTGCAGTCGTCCAGGTAAAGGCCGACCCGCCGGTTGTGATAGAAGTGGCAATTGCTGACGATGACGTTCCGGTTTCGCGTGACCAGTCGCAACGCGTCGCGCGCCTCGCGAATGGTAACCCGGTCGACGATCAGCTTCATCGTGCCGACCGCCTCGATCCCGTCGGCCGACTCGTGCGCGCCGACAATCTCGATTCCCTCGACGATCGGTGTGCGTTGGTTTTCATAGACGTTTGGTTTGACCGACGGCGGATCGGCCGACCCTTGGTGGGTCCCGATGATTTTCAACGCCGGTCCGGCTCCGGTCATTCGAAGCGTGGCGGTGCCGGTGCCGTGGATCGACGTGAAGCCGACCCGGTCCAGGTCGACGGTGATCGGTCGACTGAGGAGATAAACGCCGCGAGGAAAGAGGATATCGCCGGTCTTCGCGTCGACGGCCCGTTGGATCGCCTCGGTATCGTCGGTCTTTCCGTCGCCGATCGCCCCGAAATCGCGAACCGTTTTCATGGCGAAGGCCGACTTGGCTTCGGGCTTGGTTTGGGGCGTTTCGGCGGAGAGGGCCGGTTGCGTTGAACTGGTGAACAACAGAATCGAAACGAGGGCAAGGATTGCAAAAGGGCGTCTCATCGGCGGGATCTCAGAGAGAGGGTGGGTAAGGATGGTTTTTACAACAATGAACCTATCCTAAAAGATCCGAGCCAAAAATGCAAGAAATGAAAAAACGTCCTTACCCGTTTTCACAGGCAAGGACGCCGTTTTGTCAAACTCGGAGGATTGACACATGAGCTGACGTTCTTGGTTACGCAGGCCGGAGCCGATCGGTTCGGTCCTTTTTGGCTAAACCAATCGGGGGGCTAATTGCGTTGCGGGGCCACGTAGCAGACCAACGAACGCGACTCGAGGAGGATTTCACCCCGTGTGGGGAAGCCGGGCCCGTCGAGCTGCGGGAAAATATCCCGAGGCGACTTGGCGGCCGTGTTGATGAATTTTCGCCAGGCGAATCGACGCGCCGGCTCGGGAATCCGGAACTTGCGCGGTTCGATTCCCGCGTGACAGAACAGCAGGATATGATGGCTCGGCTGTTGGGTTTTCGGATCTTGCGGCACGGCGGTCAACAACGCGACCAGCGACGAGTCGCCCCCATCCCAATCGGCCACTTTCCCGTCAGGGCTGAACCAGTTGAGGTCCGGCAGCCCATCCGTTTTGAACGGCTGGCCACTCAAGAAGTTGGTCTGTCGGACGGTCGGCTCGCTTCGACGGAATTCGATCATCGCTCGAAAGAACCGCACCAGCGACTCGTTCTTTTTGACCAAACGCCAGTCGAACCAAGAGATGATATTGTCTTGGCAATAGGCGTTGTTGTTGCCGCGTTGCGTTCGACGACATTCGTCTCCGGCGACGATCATCGGCACCCCTTGGCTCAACAGGAGCGTGGCCATCATGTTTTTGATCTGACGCACGCGAATCTCGTCGAGCGCCTTGTTGCGAGTCGGGCCTTCTTCGCCGTAGTTGTAACTGTTGTTGTGGTTGTCGCCGTCGCGGTTTTGCTCGCCGTTGGCCTCATTGTGCTTGTCGTTATAGCTGACCAAGTCGTTGAGCGTGAAGCCGTCGTGCGAGGTGATGAAGTTGATGCTGTGGTACGGCCGTCGCCCGCCCGGTTGGTAAAGGTCGCTCGAACCGGCCAGCCGGGTCGCCATCGCCCCGTTGAGTCCCGGATCGCAACGCCAAAATCGGCGGATGTCGTCCCGATAACGGCCGTTCCACTCGGCCCATCGGAGTTGGCCGAACGTGCCGACCTGATACGCGCCGGCCGCGTCCCACGCCTCGGCGATCACCTTCGTATCGGCCAAGAGCGGGTCTTCGCTGATCATCTCGACCACCGGCGGGTTGGCGACCAAATCGCCGGTCCGGTCGCGACTGAGGATCGACGCCAGGTCGAATCGGAACCCGTCGATGTGGTAGTTGTGGACCCAGTAGCGAAGGCAATCAAAGATCAACTGCCGGGCGATCGGATGGTTTCCGTTGAACGTGTTTCCGCAGCCGGAGTAGTTTTTATAGTACTGCGGATCGTTCTCGAGCATGTAGTAGACCCGGTTTTCGAGCCCCTTGAACGAAAAGACCGGCCCTTCCTGGTTTCCTTCCGACGTGTGGTTGAAGACGACGTCGAGGATCACCTCGATCCCGGCCTGGTGCATCGCGCGGACCATCTGCTTGAACTCGCGGACCTGGGCGCCCGGCTCATCGCTGAAGGCGTATCCTCGGTGCGGCGAGAAAAAGGCCATCGGGTCGTAGCCCCAGTAGTTGGGCCGCGGGATCTTTTGCCCCAGACAGTCGAGAATCGGGAATTCGTGAACCGGCATCAGCTCGACCGCCGTGACGCCGAGCGATTGCAGATACGGAATCTTCTCGATCAGCCCCAAATAGGTCCCCGGTCGTGTCACCTCGCTGGATTTCGAGTTGGTAAATCCTCGGACATGCAACTCGTAGATGATCGTCTCGGACAGATCCCGACGGAGGTGACGGTCGTTTTCCCAATCGAAATCGTCGTCGACCGCGACGCACTTCGGCGGGCGGAGGATCCCGTCGGTGCTCTGCTGGAACGTCCCGGCCAGCGCCTTGGCGTACGGGTCGATCAATCGGGCGTTGGGCATGAACCGCTGTCCGGATTCGGGGTCGAACGGCCCGTCGGCCTGGAAATGATACAGTTGCCCCGCGCCCAGACCGGGGAGGAAGACGCTCCAGACGTCGCCCCATCGGTTGGTCTGCGGATCGAGGTTGATCACCTCGGCCGGTTCCGTGTCGGCCACGTTGTCGTACAACAACACCCGCATCCCGGTCGCCGAACGGCTGACTACCGAAAACTGCACCCCGTCGTCGTGTAAAATCGCGCCAAACGGCAGGGGGTGGGTGTATTTTAACATGGGATGATGGTTGATCATCGGCATCATCTCGGGATAACGTGCCGTAAGGAAGTTCAGGTCACCGGGGTACCAATGCTGATCGAGGTTGGCGGTCATGCTGCGACAATTATTCCGTTAGGATGGGTTAAGTAAGATATAATGACGAATTTCGTCATCTATTCCTCAGTACACCCTATTTCGGACACCCGGTCTTGGAACTGAAGTCAGAAATTTCAGGTCGTTTCCAACGTCAGTTCGGGATTAGTTTTCGCAGTTTGACAGGGAAAGTGTACCTTTTCTTCCGATCGGAGAGGCGGGGTATTTTGTAAGGATTTTTTTCACGGCAAGAGGAGGGTGGGAGGCCGTATCGCAGACGCGTCTGTCAGGGGGGGGATAGCAGCCGGTAGGAAAAACGGGCTGCTAGATCCACAAGTGCAACCGCCCGTCGAGCATGTCCGGTATCCCCTTCTGGACGTAATGGCGAATCTGCCGCTCGTTGTATCGGCTACTGAAGTGGGAAGCAATGACGAGCTTGTTTTTGAAAAGGTCCCTTCGTTCGATCAGGTCGTCCAGGTGGAGGTGGCCGAACTTGTGGATTTTTTCCTTGCGGTGGCGCGGCGCGACGAACGTCAATTCGAGAATCAAAACGTCCGCCTCGAAGAACGCCCGGTTTTTGTCCAGTCCTTCCGGCGTGCTGTCCCCCAGGAAGGCGACTCGTGGAAATCGGGTCTCGGCCGACACCTCGGTCCCCGACAAGCGGAGGTCGCGAATTTCCAGGCCGGAGAGGTCTTGGAACTCGGGCCGCAGTTTCTTCCGTCGTTCCCACACGGTGTAGCCGAGCGACGGCACCGAATGGACCGTCTGATGGGTCGTCACGATCAGCTCGCGCGAAAGCTCGATCTCTTGTCCCGCCTCGAGGCCGACCAGCTCGCACGGCAGGCGACCTCGGTCCAATCGGCTGAAGATTTTCAGTAATCGCTTGATCGGCTCGATCGTCGACGCGGGAAGATAGATCGTCGGCGGTTCCATCTTCATCATTCGGCGTCGCGAGATATAGGCCGGCAACGCCGCGATATGGTCCAAATGGGT
This sequence comes from Thermoguttaceae bacterium, assembly GCA_963674475.2. Taxonomy (GTDB): domain Bacteria; phylum Planctomycetota; class Planctomycetia; order Pirellulales; family Thermoguttaceae; genus CAXXFQ01. The sequence goes on from CAXXFQ010000024.1 coordinate 73,663, forward strand.
ATGCGAGACGAACCAGTTGGGTGTTCCCATGAACGACCACGGTTGGGCGCCCAGGTCGAAGCCCAGTTTCATTTCGGGGATCCGCCAGTAGGTCTGGACCGCCGCGCGGGAATAGCCTTCGATCGTCAGGCCGTTGAATTCAAGTGTCTCAAAAGGGAGGTTGTTTACCATAGGAAATCGAAGGTTTTTTCTTGGGTGGGTTCAAAGACCCCAAAAAAGGAAAGCAGGGTCTGAACCAAAAAAAGGTGGAGGGGGGACGGAGAATCGACGGAATGACCATTTCGGTGAAAGAGCGTCACACGTCACGCCGCCTTGGATGATTGGTAATCGTCAACGTCCGAAAAGTCAAGCGGCTCGGTCTGTTCGGTGAGCGGAGAAAGCGAAATTTCCCCAAAAAGGTCGTCCTGACGCACTCCGAGCCGATAATGGCGGACCAGTTCCAGAATCGCCAAAAAGATCCCGATCAAGGTCGACTTATGCATCCCCGCCTCGAAAAAGTCCCCGAAGCGGACCTGGCCCTCGTCGAGAACTTGCCGGTGGACCCGTTCCATGAAGACGTGGATCGGCGTCTCGTCGTAGACGATACTCGACGGCTGAGCGGTCACCGTGTCTCGAAGGATCAGGCCGAACGCGCTGACCAAGTCCCAAAGCTCGACCTCATGGATCGGCGCTTCGGCCGGGTCGTTCGACCGTGGGGGCAGATCGTTGCATTGTCGGGCGTAGCGTTGCTGCCATTGTCGGCTCTGGTCTTCGAGCACCTCGGCCGCGTCACGAAACTTTTTGTACTCCAAAAGCCGGGCCACCAGCGCGTCGCGCGGATCGTCGATCTCCTCCTGGATTTCCCCCGACTGAGGCAACACCTGTTGCGACTTGATCTCGATCAGCAGGCTGGCCATTGCCAAAAACTCGCCCACGTCGTTGATGTCCATCTGTTCGAGGATCGACAGGTGGCTCAGATACTGGTCGGTAATCGTGGCAATCTGGATATCCAGGATATCCAACTCGTGTTTGCGTACCAAATACAGCAGCAAATCGAGCGGACCGCGAAAGGCGTTCAGTTGGACACGAAAATCCATGAAACGAAAGTCCCCGGGAACTGGGTCGGTTTCAGCACGAAAGCGTGGATAGGAGGATTGTCGATAAAATCCGCCTATTCCCTATAATCGGTATCGTCGCTTCCGTGTGGGGAACTTCAGCCGCAGCGAGAAAAGCGGTTGAAAATAGCTCGACCGGGGGGACTTCCTGCAAAAGGAAAAAGCGGCGTCCCGTTTTCTCGTTCGGAGGACGCCGCTTTGGAATGTTTTTCTTGTCTCTCGTCTCTTCTGTCGAGCGAAGCAGGAGGGGGGCCGTTCGGCCGTGGCCTGTTTTTTACTTCCGCACTTCTTCGCGGAATCGCTTGATCAGATCCAGCGTGATCGGGCCAGGGCGACCAGTGCCGATCGGGCGGCTGTCAACCTTCACGACCGGGACGACCTCGGCCGCCGAGCCGGTCAGGAAACATTCGTCGGCGACGTAGACGTCGTATTTGGTCAGCGGAATCTCGGCCACCTCGATCCCGGCCGCCTTGGCCAGTTCGATGACCGCATTTCGGGTGATCCCTTCGAGGATTCCCGCGTCGTTGGGCGGGGTGAGCAGTTTGCCTTTATGGACCAAAAAGATATTGTCACCGGTACACTCGGCCACCTCGCCCTTGTGGTTGAGCATCAGCGCCTCGATGCAACCGGCTTGCATCCCTTCGATCTTCGCCAGGATGTTGTTCAGGTAGTTCAGCGACTTGATCCGTGGGCTCATCGCCGCCGAGTGGTTGCGGATCGTGCTGACGGTGATGATCTCCAGCCCGTTTTCGTAATACTCTTCCGGATACAGGGCAATATGGTCGGTGATGATGATTACCTGGGGGGTGCCGCAGTGGGTCGGGTCAAGCCCCAACGTGCCGATGCCGCGGGAGATGATCAGACGAATGTAGCCATCTTCGATCTCGTTGGCCGCGAGGGTCTTGTCGACCGCGTCCATCATCTCTTCTTTGGAGCACGGGACGGTCAACTGAATCGCCCTGGCCGAATCCCAGAGCCGGTCGATGTGTTCGCGGTGCCGGAACACTTTTCCACCGTAACTCCGCATCCCTTCGAACACGCCGTCCCCATACAAAAAACCGTGATCGTAGACACTGACTTTGGCGTCTTCCTTGGCAACCAATTCCCCGTTCATGTAAATTTTCAACGACATGGGACCGACTCTTTCTCTCTCACTATTATTATTTGGACGATATATTTTATTCCGGTTTCAATTTCGACGTCGCGGGAACCTGGTAACCGACCGGAAAAAAGGGGGCCATCTGACTCGACTCATCGGGTGGCATTTGCGGCAACCATGGGATTCTTCCCGTGTGACCGGCCAGATGCAACAGGCTTTTTGAAAATGGTCTCACTTGAGAGAGGATGATTCTAACGCCCTGATCGCCGCCTGGCCCGATTCCCTCAGCCGCCTTGTACGAAAGGACTGCTACCGAGACCGTCCCGTTCGCTTCAAAAATCGGATTACCAAGACCATATTTCAGTATACGGTATTTTTCGGTTCTCGGAACGGGGTGGCACGAAACCCCCTAATTGAGGTTTTGAAATGCCCTCTAGGCCTTCCCGCCTGCGGGGCTTCCCGAGAATGGGCGGCCATCGTACTGCCAAGATACTGGCCGACTGGGGCTTACTCTTCGACGGAGACGCATTGGGCCAAAACTTCGACCCGGCCGTCCACCAGCCGGATGGTCCGGTCAGCCTCGGCGGCAATCGACGGGTCGTGGGTGACCATGACGATCGTCAGGTTTTGTTCCCGGTTCAATCGACGGAGCATCTCGAGGATCTCGGAGCCGGTTTCCTGGTCGAGGTTGCCGGTCGGCTCGTCGGCCAGCAACAGGTCGGGATCGGTTACCAGCGCCCGAGCGATTGCCGTTCGCTGCATCTCGCCACCGGACAGCTCGTGCGGCTTGTGTTTGAGCCGATGGCCCAGCCCGACCAGCTCGAGCATCTCGGTCGCTCGACGTCGATATTGACGCCGTCGTCGCAGGTAGCCGAACGTCCCCTCGGTGATCATGACCGGGGCCAGGACGTTTTCGAGAATATTCATTTCCGGCAGCAGGTGGTAGAACTGGAAGATCATCCCGATCTGCCGGTTGCGCAGCCGGTCTTTCTCTCGGCTGGGCAGGTTGTCGATCCGTCGGCCTTCGAAATAGATCTCGCCCGAGTCGGGATCGTCGAGCGTCCCCATCAGGTGCAGCAGGGTGCTCTTGCCCGAGCCGCTTTGGCCGATGATCGCGACAAACTCGCCCGGCTCGACGCTCACGGTTGCGCCGCGGAGGACCGGGATCGTGACTTGGCCCATCCGATATTGCTTCGTGACGTTCCTCGCTTCAAGGACCCCGCGACACACGGCCGTTTTTGATGCGCCTGTCTGCGACGCGGCCGCCGTATGGGCCGGGTCGATATAGACCTGCTTGTCGGCCGATTCGATCCGACGCGGTTTTCGAGCCGGCGTCGTGGCCGCTTCCATGTCGCCTGCCCCGTTCGGGTCGTAATGGATTTCCGTTCGAAACAGGTCGCTCGGGGCCGCTTCCGACGTCGTGTGGGCCGCTTCGACGTAATGGACCTGCTCGTCGGCGGGAGCGTCTACCGTGGATTCAACCGGAGAATCTTCCGATGGCGCTTCGATCGAATCCGTGTCGTTTGTCGTTTCCGGCGTGGCGGCCGGTTCGACCGTTGGTTCGGAAATGACCTCGGCCGTTTTCGATTCCGGATCAATCGCCTTGCCGAAGATCGACCGGGCGTTGAGTGTCTCGCCGCCGTCGAGCGACGGTCCGCCGCCGGAGACCCGTGGCGCGAAAACGGCCCGCGGGTCGTGCGTTTTTTTCGACTCGGGCAACGGGACGGTCGGGCGGTCGTTTTTCTGTGCGTCCTTACTCATAACGTAAAGCCTTCACCGGGTGAAGCGTGGCCGCGCGGAGCGCGGGCAAAATGCTCGATAAAACGGCGATCCCGATCGCACCGAAGATAATCCAGCCGATGGTCAACGGTTCGATGATGGTCGGGATTTTATAGAAGTAATAGATCTCGGGGTTGAAGATCGGCTCCCCCTTCAAGATCGAAAGCCAATCGGCGATCCGGTTGATATTATTCGTGAACCAGATTCCCAACAACGTCCCCGCGCCGGAGCCGACGATCCCCAATGAGAGACCGTACCCCATGAAGATCCCCATCACGCCCCATCGCGACGCGCCGAGCGCCTTGAGGATGCCGATGTCGCGGGTCTTCTCGACGACGATCATCAGGAAGATGGCCAGAATGCCGAACCCGGCCACGGCGATGATCAAGAATAACAGGATGTTGAGGATCGCGATTTCGACCTCGACCGCCGACAAAAGCGCGTGCTGCTTGTCGCGCCAGCTGGAGATGGCGAAGAGCCCCGGATCGAACGCCTCGCGGAGCTTGTCGCGGACCGTGTTCAGATCGGCGTCGGGTCGCAGTTTGATTTGCAGTTGGGTCGCGTACCGGTTGCCCGATTCCGGATCGATCATCCCGCGAAGCTCTTGGAGTTTGCGAAGCGGAACGAAGACCAGTTGCGAGTCGTACTCGCTCATCTTGCTTTCGTAGAAGTCGACGATCGTGAACCGGGCGAACTGGCCGTCCGGTTTCTTCCCGGCGGTCGGGAAGGTCAACACGACGTCGTCCCCCGGCAGCGCGAGGAAATGGTCGGCCCCCTTGGGGTCGCGGAAACTGGTCATCGCGATTCCCAGGACGGCGCCGGTGTGTTGTTGGGTCGCCGGATCGAAGACGTTTTGCTCGTTTTTCATCGCGGCGGCAAAAAGGTCGTTGATCAGCACGCGGTCGGTCGACGGAAGCGGTTTTTCACTTATGGGGTTTGCCGTATTGATCGGTGTCGGGCTTTCCGAAGGAGCGTCAAAAGGTCGATCGTTCGGCTCGGCCTTTCCGGTGAAAAGGTCCGGCAACGGCATCGGCGGGGCGGCAGCCGGGGCAACATTCGCAGCTTGCGCAGCCGGGTTCTCGGCTCGCAGTTGGTTTTGCGACGAGTCGGTCTTGCGCGGCGCTTGGCCGGAAATCTTTCGATGGGCGCGGGCCGCTTTGAGTGCTTTGTTCCGGTCTCGTAGCATTTCCAACCGACGCCGTTCGGCCTGGATCTGGGAGATCAGACGCCGCCGTTCCCAACCGGCCTGTTTCATCTGCTTGCGCGCCGGGCCTTTCCGTTCCTCTTCGACCTGATGGTCCTGCGTGTCGTACCCGTTTTCACGCAGCAGAAACTCCATCTGTTGCCGGTTTCCCGGGTGTTGGAGGTACTTGTTGAAATCGCTGACCTGGCCGTAGGTCGTCTCGTCGATCCCGACCAGTTGGACCGGCCGCGGGATCCATTGGCCGCGCACCTGAAAACTCATCATGGCCGGGACGTTGACCGTTTGGGTAATCGCTTCTATCGCGTCTCCCGCCACGTCGCGGACCTTCTCGATCTGGAACTCGGGGTCGGCGAACCCGTCGAGCCCTCGCGATTCGACGATGATGTCTGACTGAACGCCGTGGATCCGGCTTCGCATCTCGGTCGTGAAGCCGGACATGACGCTGTTGACCACGATCATCGTCGCCACGCCCAAGGTCACGCTGATGATCGACACCAGCGCGATGTAACGTGAACGCAGGTATCGCCACGCAAGCAGGTATTTGTACATCCTCAGTCGGTCTCCGGTCGCAGGAGGGGAAACAGAATGATTTCTCGGATCGTTTGGGTGTTGGTCAGCAACATGACCAACCGATCGATTCCGACGCCCAGCCCGCCGGCCGGGGGCATTCCGTGTCGCAACGCGCGGATGAAGTCGTGGTCCATTCGGGCCATCGAGTCCTCTTCGTCCATCCCGGCCAATTGCTGACTAAACAGTTCGGCTTGGAGGTCCGGGTCGTTGAGCTCGGTATAGGCATTGGCCACTTCCATCCCCTGGACGAACAGCTCGAACCGTTCGGCGATTTCGGGGTGGCCCTTCTTCCGCTTGGTCAACGGACAGATGCTCGACGGATAGTCGTAGACGAAGATCGGCCCTTCCAACGCGTCTTCGACCTTTTCCTCGAACAGCTTGTTCTTGACGACGTCGATATGTTTGCCTTGGGGCTCGAAACCGAGTTTTTCGGCCAACGCGCGAATCCCCGCCTCGTCGTCGGGCGAGATGCCGGTGTGGGTCTCGAACAGCTCGTTGTAGGTCTTGCGCGCAAACGGCGGGGAGAAGTCGACGTGGTTTTCGCCCCACGGCAAGACCAAATCTTGCCCGGTCGCACGGATCGCCTCGACGATGATCTTCTCGGTCAGGTCCATCATCGTTTCGTAATCGCCATAGGCCTGGTAGACCTCGAGCATCGTGAATTCGGGGTTGTGGCTGGCGTCGATCCCTTCGTTCCGGTAGACGCGACCCATCTCAAAGACCCGTTCGATCCCGCCGACCAACAGCCGCTTCAGGTGCAGCTCCAAGGCGATCCGCATGAACAGGTCGATATCCAGCGCGTTGTGATGCGTGGTGAACGGTCGTGCGGCCGCTCCACCGGCGATCGAGTGCAAGGTCGGCCCTTCCACCTCGATGAACCGTTGGCCGCCGAGCGTGTTGCGGACCGATTGGACGATCTTGGTCCGGTTCAGCGCCCGCTCGAGCGCCCCCTCGGTATGGATCAGGTCGAGATAGCGCATCCGTTGACGCAACTCGGGATCGGTTAACCCCTTGTGTTTGGCCGGAGGCGTCTCGATCGACTTGGTCAGGAAATGGAGTTTTTCGACAAAGATGGTCAACTCGCCCGTTCTCGTCACACGCAGTTCGCCGTCGACGCCGACCAGGTCTCCCAGGTCGAAGCACAGGCACTGCTCCCAGTTCTCCTCACCGACCTGGTTCTTACCGATGAACAATTGGATCTGACCGGTCCAGTCGCGGATATCGAGGAAGAACAGTTTCCCCTTCTTGCGGCGCAAGACAATCCGCCCGGCGGCGCGGACCTTGGGGCCTTGCTGTTCGGGTTGGCGTCCTTCTTCTTCACTCGGGGTGATGACAATCTGGTCTTCGAGGGCTCGGATCTCGCCGATCGGTATGTGGTTGTCGAAACGGCCGCCCCACGGGTCGACGCCCATCTCGATCAGCTTGTTCATTTTTTCACGGCGGGACGCTTCCAACATGGCAGCGCCACCGGCTTTGCTTCCACCGGCCGGTTTGGCAGCGGCGGTATCCTTTTTAGGTTCCTTCGTCATGGTCGGTTTACTTCAAGGGGTCCGTTTTTCAATGAAATTGCGGGATATTTACAGGTATCGTAACCTTCTTTTGGGGATGACCCTAGACCGGTTCCAGGGATATTCCCGAAACTGCCGACCTTAACAGGAGTTTTTGGTCGGGTCAATGTCACTTGGTGGGAAGCGGGCGAAATAGGTAGACTGCAAGGAGTAGGCGTAGGCCGAGTGGCGCTTTTTTGACGGGCCCTCTCGTTTGGGGGGGCGCCCGTGGGTGTCCCGGGCCGCCCGGATTGACGCTCACCCTGGTTTCTCGCTCGAAAGAAACCTAAAATAAGAAAAGGGAATTCTTGGCAAAATTAACTTTTCATTAGTTCCGGAGCGGGGGCGAGCGCTTTGTGGCGTCTCCTCTCAATCTTGCCAAGCCCCCGTGACCACTGGTCCAAAAAGCGTGACCATTGGCTCAAAGACTGTGACCACTGGCTCAAAGACTGTGACCACTGGTTCAAAAAACCTTTTAATCGTCCCACCGGCTTGTCCGGACCCGCTTGCTTTGCCGACCTATGAGCGATTCTCAACCCCGACAACCTCATTCTGCGAAAAAGAAGAGGACTCCTCGGGCGCCGGGTCTCGAAGAGGGGGGCGTTCTTGGCGAAACGACCGCCGACGCCAAACGGGAGGACGCGATTTCCAGAGAGGCGACCGTCGGGGAGGAACCCCCCCGGTTTATGTTTAACCGCCGTTTTCTCATTGACCGCCGGTTTCCCGGTTGGGCGATCAGTCTGGTGGTTCACCTGGCCTTGTTGGCCCTGTTGGCTTTTCTGACTTTTCCCACCCAGTTCTTCGAGCCCGAGCGGGAACTGGTGATCGCTCCGGACGAGTCGGAGCAGGCGGTCGAATCGCTCGAGCCGACCGCTTTGGAGCCGACCGAGATCGAACTCTTGGCCGAGGAGTCGCTTCAGGTCGAACCCCAGGTCCAACTCGAGACCACGTCCACCCCGCCGGTCGAGTCGGACGCTAGCGCGGCGATGGCGATCGATTTGGCCGACCTGAGTCTCCAAAAAGTGCCCCGAAACGAGCTGTCTACCCTCATCGGCGGTTTGCAGGGAAACGATCTCAGCGGCCGAGGCGAGCAAGTCCGAAGCGAGCTGGTCGCCCGATATGGCGGGTCCCAGGCCAGCGAAGCGGCGGTCGCGTCGGGGCTGAAATGGATCGAGGCCCATCAGATGGCCGACGGCGGTTGGTCGTTCGCTCACCATCTGGCCCCCTCGTGCAAAGGAAGGTGTGATAAGCCGGGCGTGCCACTTTTGGTCCAAGCACGCAGCGGCGCGACCGGGCTTGCCCTGTTGCCTTTTTTGGGTGCCGGACAGACGCACAAGAGTCCGGGACCCTATCGCAAGACGGTCAAGGCCGGGCTTGCCTTTTTGATGGGCCGGATGCGACCTGACGGCAGTCTGTGGGAAAAGGGCGGCACGTTCTATTCCCACGGCATTGCGACGATCGCCCTTTGTGAAGCGTACGCGATGACCGGCGATAAAAAGCTGGCTCCCTACGCACAGAGAGCGATCGACTTTATTGTCCGCTCGCAAGATCCCGTCGGTGGCGGATGGCGCTATGAACCTCGCCAACCGGGCGATACGTCGGTCTCCGGCTGGCAGGTGATGGCGTTGAAGAGCGCCTATATGGGGAAATTGCATGTTCCGGCCGAAACGATCCGTCGGGTCGAGTTGTTTTTAAATAGTGTCCAACTGGACGGCGGAGCCCGGTATGGCTACCTGAACCCCAAGACGAAAAAAGACGAGGGCACGACTGCCGTGGGGCTGCTTTCTCGAATGTATCTCGGCTCGAAGAAGAGCAACCCGGCCTTGGCCCGCGGCGTCGGTCATCTCATGAAATGGGGACCGAGTCCGAATAACTATTATTACAACTATTACGCGACGCAGATCCTTCGTCACTGGGGAGGGGACGAGTGGACCGACTGGAATCGGATCATGCGAGACCAGACCGTCGCGCGGCAAGAGAAAAAAGGCCACCTTCGCGGGAGCTGGTTTTTCGAAAAGGATCATTCCAGCGAAGTGGGCGGGCGGCTTTACTGCACGGCAATGGCGGTGATGATCTTGGAGGTCTATTACCGACACCTGCCGATCTATGCCAAAGAGAGTGTCCAGGCCGATTTCCCGTTGGATTGACGGTCGAAATTCGACCAACACCCCTCTCACCAAGAGAGACCGACTTCAAGAAAAGACAAGAGGAGCGACGGCTGGAAAACCGACGCTCCTCTTGTCAAAAAGTACTTTTCCACGAAAGCCCCAAAGGTCCATTTTGGGTTCTCGGCCCTGTCGAAAACACGCGATCGGGCGGTCCGACAAAACCGGGTCTTTCCTGATTTAGCCGTTTCCTATCAGTCGCAAGGAACTGGCTACACCGAAGTTGAAGACGCCTTAGGTCGATCGGACGACTTCAATGTCCAGCAGCTGGCACATCCGCTCGAGCAGTTTCTCGACTTCGAACGGCTTGTGCATGAAGTCGTCGGCACCGGCGTCGCCCAGTTCGCCGACCTTGTCTTCTTCGACCATCCCGGAAATGCAGATGATCCGAACGCTGTCCATCGAGCTATCGCTGCGGACCCGTTGGCAAACTTCCTTGCCGTTGATATCCGGGAGCATGATGTCCAAGACAATCAGGTCGGGTCGGTATTCCTTGACCACCATCCCGGCATCGAAGCCATTGTTGGCCGAGCGAACCTCGAATCGACCGTCCCGCTCCAGGACGTCGGCGATCAGTTCTACCAGCTCTTCATCGTCGTCGACGATGAGTACCTTACGTTTTCCGCTTTCCAGGGCGTCGGTCGGAATCCCGTTGTCTCGCATGAACGTAAACAGCTGTTCTCGCGGGATACGACGAAAACGACTTCCCGGGACGCGAAATCCCTTGAGCTGGCCCGAATCGAAGCAGCGGATGATCGTTTGTTGACTTACTTTGCAGATTTTCGCAGCTTCACCAGTGGTGAATACGGTTTTGGTTGCCATGTTCGTAATCCGTTCTCCTCCTAGCCACATAGGGGGGTGACTAGTCTCGGCGAAATTCGATTTGCCCGTTTTGGCGAAACAAGCAAACGAATCTCTAGTCGTCCGTGTCAAAGTCGAGAAAAGCTCTCCGGAGTCACAAAAGGCCGTAGACCCCGTACTTTCCGAAAACGGTCCTAAACAGAAGTTTTATCCGGTCCTGCCGACTTTGCCAAAACTTCCAATAGCGGCGATTATAACTATTTTCCCCTACGTGTCAAGACGAGTCTTGTTTTTTTAACCTGTTGCGAATCAATGACTTGCGAGAATTGGTCAAGCGAAAATCTTTCAATTCTTGCCCCTTTTTCGCTAACACGACCAGGGAATTGCCTTCAGACAAGGAGGTTTTTTTGAGGGAATTCCAATCAGAATGAATAGATAAGATTACTGGAATGTCTTAAAAAAACGTCAAGAACCCGCTTATACCCCTTGTTTCTCTTATCTCACCTAGACTTTCAAGGCGGCGGCGGTCGGGGGCATCCGAGACGAAAGGCGGCTTAGTCCCTTTGGAGTTTCCATGCCCGAATCCATCGGACCGATTTCAGCTCGAGACCAAACGACGTTTCCAATTGTTTTGCCATGTCGGTCAAATGGGCCGCGCCGTAAAACAGGGCGATCCGTGCTTTGCCCGTGTCGATTTCCCGACGCAGCACGTCGAGCGCTTTCTGGTTGCGTTGGGCCAAGATGGTCGATCCCTTTTCCCCTTCGATGACGCGGGTGAGTTGTCTGAGATCGGCGAACTGTTCGGCAAAAACCTGTCGCAGCGCGTAGGCCCGGTCCTTGGCCAAAAAGGCGGCCCATAGTCGAGCATCTTGTCCTTTCGATGCGCCGGACATGCCGTAGCCGATCATCCGCAAGAAGAGGTCCAAAAACGATTCGTTCCTGGTGCGCATCGACTGCTTGAATTCTTCGGGCGTCATGTCGGCGTGGACGAAATGGTCGGGCGTGTAGTCGATCGCGTCGAGTTGGAATTCCAGTTCCAGCAGGTCCTTGAGGCCGCCCTGCATGGCGGAAACCGGATTGGAGCGATCCTTTTCCTTGGCCGGACCTCGGTAGCGCTTTGCATCGGTGATCATCTCGAAGAGGACCGCGTCGTAGTTTTTGAAGAGGCCGTTGAGCGACTCGTAGTAGTCCGCCTCGGCCACATGGACGGCGGCAATCAGATCGACCGTCGGCCCGGTTTTGCCCGCCGGCGGCCCGAACCGGACGATTGCCGTTTGAAGCGCTTCGGGCCGTTTTTGAGCGTCATGGCGAATCCGAACGAATCGAAGGTCCTCTTTCTTGGTTTCTGCCGCCGATACCAAACCGCAAAAGCATGCGACGAGGAAAAGGACCCATCCCCAAAGGGATACACGTTTTGAATAAAAACGGTTCATTGTATCAATCGCTTTCGGTCGGGTTTCGGGACATGGTGACCTATTCCACGGCATTGGGCAGGAGCCCAGACGCAGGGCCAAAGGACTCCGTTTGGAAGGGACACCTTATCAAAAAACTATACCTTATCGTCGGACCGATGCCCAGTCATCCCCGGAGTCATTCCCTGGGGCTTTCCCGGTTAATGGCCCCGGTTGGTGGCCCATCTGCGATCGGGCCAAATCTATACTTCCGACGCGGGCTATGGTAATATAGGGGGGCATTTCGAATTCCCCCTTTTTTTCCTTCCGGTTACTAAACGGTTCTTTGACGGAAAACACCATGAAAAATCCGGTCGATCGATTTTTTTCATTTGGTTTACTGATCTTACTCGTTACCCTCGGGTGGCAAGCGTCGTCCGACGCGCTTCTGGCGGAAAACTGGCCCGGCTGGCGTGGCCCCAGCGGGAACGGGATCTCGGCGGAGAAGAACGTACCCTTAACGTGGAACGAAACGCCTAAGGCCGACCCGGCGAAGGAAGCCAAGTCGGAGAACGAGGCGGCCGCAGAGACGCCGACCGACCAAGAAGAAAAGAAGCTCGACAAGAAAAAAACGCCCGAGGCCGATTTGGGGATCGTCTGGAAGACCCCGATTCCCGAATGGGGACGCAGTACGCCGGTCGTCTGGGACGACGCGATCTTTCTGACGACCCATGTCGACGAGGACCGACTGGTCCTGGTGAAAATCGACAAGCGCTCCGGTCGGATCGAGTGGACCCGCACGGCCGGACACGGTCAGACCCCTCGGAAGAAAATGGGCATCAAGAAGGGTGACGAGCGTCGTCATCAGGCGTTCCATACGATGCAGAACCTGGCCAGTCCGTCGCCGGTGACCGATGGTCGGTTGGTCGTTGTCCATTTTGGCAACGGTGACACGGCCGCCTACGATTACGACGGCAAGCAGCTTTGGCATCGGAATTTTCAGAAGGATTACGGCGACTACACGATCTGGTGGGGACACGCCAACAGCCCGGTCCTCTACGGCGATTTGGTCATCTCGATCGTGACAAACGACATGTGTCACGACCTGCCGGGCGAGCCGTCCCCTTGTTATGTGGTGGCGCACGACAAGCGGACCGGCCGCGAGGTCTGGCGGACCATGCGGGCAACCGAGGCGAATGACGAGGGTGGCGACGGCTATACGACCCCCCTTCTCCACGAGGTCGACGGCCATACCGAATTGATCGTCATGGGGAGCGAGTGCCTGGACGCTTACGATCCGGCGACCGGCCGACGGCTCTGGTATCTGCCGGGGATTATCGGCATCCGACCGGTGACCGGCCCGGTCGCGGCGGGACGGACGGTCTTTGCGACCCACGGCAAGAAGGGGCCGTTCATCGCCGTGCGACCTGAGGGAGAAGGAAAACAGTCGGAAGACCGAATCCTTTGGAGCAGCAAGAAGGGAACGCCCGACACGCCGTGCCCGATCGTGGCCGACGGGGTCGTCTATTGGGTCAACGACAACGGGATCGCCCACGCCCTGGACGCCCAGACGGGAGCAATTCTTTGGAAAAAGCGTCTCGCCGGCGGCCCGTTTCGCGCGTCACCCGTATGGGCCGACGGCCGGCTCTATTTCACGGGGACCCGTGGCACGACGACAGTCGTTCGGGCCGGGCGGGAATTCGAAAAACTGGCCGAGAACCATTTGGACGACGAGCTTTACGCCTCGCCGGTGCTGGACGACGGCCGGATTTACCTGCGGGGCCGTAAGGCGATTTACTGTCTTGGTGAAAAATAGCGGAGGGGTTAATAATACCACTTTCGGGTGGTTGGCCCCCTTGAGTTTGGGCTTTTGCGACCGGGCAACCGGGCGAAGGGCTCAAGAAAGAGGGAAAACTTAGCCGACTGACACCAAAATCGGCCCACGGCGCCCGTTCCCATCGTGCGTCGGGCTGTTATAATAGGAAGTTCGATTCCGGCACACGGGGTCCTTTTAGCAAAAAGAAAAATATTTGGCGATCACTCCGTCCCTATTCGGGCGAGTCGGGATCGCTCGAAGCCCATTTTTTTATTCGGAGATTTTTTTCGATGGCCAAAAGTAAGAAAAAGGCAGAAACGATTTTTCTCGTCTGTGAAGAAACGGGCGATTACAACTACACGCTCCGACGTAAGTCGGGTGGCGAAAAGCTTCGTCTGAAAAAGTACAGCCCGCGACTGCGACGCCGTACCGTCCACGTCGAAAAGAAAAAGTAGACGCAACCGGGCGTCTAGTGCAACCGGCGCTGTGGAATTTGATCTTTGCTGCGCCCCCGATTTTGATTCGGGATGCCGAGCGGGCAAAGACATCTTTTCGGGAAGGGGTCCGAATCCAACTGTGACGCCTTCCCGTTTGGTTGGTCTTGAAATAGAATAAAACAAAAAGAGATAGTTATAGGTCGGGTCGAGCCTTCGCCGAGCGACGTTTGCTTCGAACGGGCTCTCGGGTATACTCGGCGGCGAAGAACGTGAGAATCTGATCTCGCGATTTATATAGAGTATTTCACGTAAGTGCAGCGGCTTCCTTGCAGTCTCCAGGGAAATGGAAAATTTTAAATTGCTTCCAAACCTTGAATTACCGCAACCAGGGGAACTCTTCCACGGCCGGTGTGACGCTACACTTAACTAAAAACGCGTTCTAATGACACCCTCCTTCAATGACAATAAAGGCCGGGCGGCGCCCGATAAGTTGACCATGATTTTGACGCTCATCGGATATCGGGCCACGGGGAAAACGAGCCTTGCCGAGCGGCTTGCCCGTGTGCTGGACTGGGACTCGGTTGACGCCGATGTGGAAATCGAACGCCGCGCCGGAAAGACGATCAAGGAGATCTTCGCCGACGACGGGGAGCCGGTCTTTCGTGAAATTGAGGTCGAGGTGACGGCCGATTTATGCCAAAGGGACCGGTTGGTCTTGGCGTCCGGCGGTGGCGCGCCGATGCGGGAAGAAAACCGTCGGGCGATGCGCGCGGCCGGGAAAGTTGTCTGGCTTCGGGCCGAACCGGAGACGATCTGGCGGCGGATCTGCGGCGACGACACGACCGCCGAACGGCGTCCCGATCTGACCGACCGGGGCGGGCTCGACGAGGTGATCGAGGTACTTGCGGTTCGAGAGCCGATTTATCGCGACTTGGCCGAGGTCGAAATCAACACCGAAGGGAAGACGCTCGAGGAGTTGACCGACGAGATTCTTTCGCGAATCGACTTGGGAATAACGGGTTAGTCATTTTAGTCGTTTGGCTTTGAGGGAAAAGGCCGTGCGACGAGAAGAAGAAGGCGCTTTCCGATGAATGGATTTGATGCGATTGCTTTGGAAGGTCGGCTGGCGGGGCTGTTGGTGCTGGGCGCTTTTTTGGGAAGCCTGGCGAACTGGGCTATCTATCGGTTGGCCTGGAACCGTCGTCTGATCGGGCCATGGTCTCCCGCGCCGCGCGACGTTCCGCCGCGTCGGGCTTGCGACCGGATTCCGATTTTCGGCTGGCTGGGACTGCGTCGGGAGGTCTCGGTGCATGGGACCGGTTATTGGATTCGGCCGATGCTGATCGAGTTGGCCTGCGGCTTTGGGGTGGCCTGGCTTTACTGGTGGCAGATCGACCGGTTGGCACTCGTGCCCGGCTGGGTTCCCCGTCCGGCGCCGGTCGAATACGGGGCGATTTTTCATCTTCAGTTTGTCGTTTTTATCGTCTTTTTCTGGCTGATGTTGGTCGCCTCGCTGATCGATATTGACGAAAAACTGATCCCCGATGCGATCACGGTGCCGGGGACCCTGCTGGCGCTGGTCGTGGCGGGCCTGTTTTCCAAAACGGGGTTGTCGGCCCTGACGGTTTGTCCCGACTGGTTGCCGGTCGACGGTTTTTGGCCGCTGGTGACGCCCAAAATCTGGCCGACGATGACGTTGACCTCTCCCGCGACGCCGCCCGAGTGGCTGTTGGGACCGATCGGGCTGGGGATCGGCCTGATGTGCTTTTGGGGCTGGTGTTTTGCGATGAGCGATCGGGTCTGGTATGGGCGACACGGCGTGGCCCGGGCGTGGCGCGTGTTTTGGGCCCATCTTCGACGCGCGTCGAACACGCCGTATGTGATCGGTTTGGCCGTGGTCGGTCCGATCGGAATCGGTCTGGTCTGGCGTTTTGCCGGGGCGGCCGGTTGGATCGGTCTTTTAAGCGCGCTGGTCGGTATGGCGACCGCCGGCGGGTTGGTCTGGGCGGTCCGACTGATCGGCGGCTCGGTCTTGGGCCGCGAGGCGATGGGGTTCGGTGACGTGACGCTCATGGCGATGATCGGGGCCGTTTTGGGCTGGCAGGCGTCGGTTCTGCTTTTCTTTATCGCGCCGCTTTTGGCCCTTTTGATCGGGCTGGGTTCGCTCGTGCTGCATCGCGAGAGCGAGATCCCGTACGGCCCGTTTCTCTGTCTGGCGGCGACGGTGATCCTCCTGCGATGGCCTGCGATCTGGACGGCGGCCGCTCCCCGGTTCGAATTGGGGCTGGTGGTTCCGACCATTTTGGGAATCGGCCTGGTCCTGTTGGCCCTGTTGCTTTGGCTTGTGCAGCTCTTTAAACGGTGGTTGGGGATTGATTAAATCCCCTCTCATGCAAAGCGGACGATCTGCCTGGAATATTGCTAGCCACCAAAAAGGGCTGGGTGGGGATTGATAGAAAAAAATAAAAAACCCAAGTCGATTCCCCGTAAGGCTTTTCTTTATCCGGGCACTTTTTTTCCAGCTGCCGGTTTCAAATTTCGCTTCTCTTCAAAAGCGAAAGGGGCTAGAATGAAAATCGGATGTGGAGGTCTTGTCTTCCTTCAGACAAGGCTTTCCCTCTGGCACAGAGAAAGGGTGTTTTTGTTTAGTACGCCGAAACGGGGTGTCCGGTTTTCGGCAGATGCTCTCGTTGCGGGACTGCCTTTGCCAGGCGGGTCGTCGACGGGAGTCAAAAACCCTTATCTGGGGAGGGTCTGTCATGACGATCCGTATGTCTTGTCCAAATGGCCACAAGCTGAAGATCAAGGACGAATTGGCCGGAAAAATTGGACGTTGTCCGGCCTGTAAGGCGAAGTTTCTCATACCGCGTCTCGAAGCGGCGCCGGTCTCTTCTATTTCCGAGGACGAAATTATCGACGTCCTCGCGCCCGACGATCCGACCCAACGGCGTGATTTTGTCGATCTCACGCAAAGCAGCTTGGGGGGCGACTCGTCCGATTCGATCCTTTCGCTCAACCGTCAAGGTTTCGAAACGCCCAAAAAAGTCTGCCATGTGTGCCATCAGGAGATCGACGCGAAGACGCATATCTGCCCGCATTGCCATCACTATATCGCCCAAGTCAGCGATCTTTAATATCCATTCCATGCTCGCCGGTGCCTCGGCCGCCTGTTTACCCTTCGAGAAAACAGACTGTTTTCACACTGGAGAGCGCGTGGGCGAGCAAATCGAATTGCGTCTAAGGTCGATACGCTTCTGGCAAAAACGGCTTTTTGATAAACAAGGGCAGGGCGGTCGTTAAAAGACGAGTCGGGCCACCAGCAGACCGGCGAAGAAGGCCAAGATGCCGGTCAGGTTGTGCGCGGTGACGTTGCCCAGCACGGCCAGCCATTGCGAGTCGCCCATCAGACGGCTCGTGTCGAAGACGAAACTCGAGAAGGTCGTAAACGCGCCCATAAAGCCGACCAGGATGATCGTTCGCATTTCAAGGCTGACGGCCAGCCGTTCGGTCAGTGCGGTCCAGGCGAAGCCAAAGAGCATACAGCCGATCAGGTTCACGACCAGGGTGCCCCACGGGAAGGAACCCTTGGTCGAATTCTGCACGAGCCCGGCGAGGCCGTAACGTGCCAAGGTCCCCGCCGCGCCGGCCAGGGCCAGTCCGAGTAGTTTTACGATCATGGTCTGCTAGGTCGATGGTTTTCTGGAAAAGGCTATTTTTTTTGAGTTGTCGCGGCGTCCGGTTTTGGGGTCCCTTGTTGGGCCCCCTGCTGGGCCTCTTTTTTCGCGGCTCCCTTTTGCGAACGGAAGAAGGCGAGCAGTCCCTTGGGCGTGAGAAGGCCGTCCCGGTCGGTGTCGTAGCGGCGAAACTCCTCGATCGCCGACGGGGTCTGTTCCGGCGTGAATTCGGCCAAGGTCAGTTGACCGTCGCCGTTGGCGTCGCGCTGGGCAAACCAATCGGGCAGCCCCGACGGGAGCCGGTTGACATGGAACCGTTTTTGGGCCGCGAACGGATCGGCTGACTCGGTCGCCGACGGTGATTCCAACGGGGTCACCAAACGGGAGTTGCGGGGGAATTCTTCCTGGGCCGTTTCGGTTGGAATAGCGCCGGAAACAGTGCTGGGGTGCAGTAGTCGGGGGCTTTCCGACAGGTTATGGAAGAGGGAAGAGAGGAGCCGAATTCGACGCCGTTGCCCGTAGTCGGTCACGTATCGGGCGTATTCCGTTTCGGTTAAGAACCCGTCTCGATCCGTGTCGGCCGAGGCCGGGTTGCCGCCCATCTTCCCCCATTCGGTCGCGTCGAGTCGTCCGTCTCCGTTGGTGTCATAGCGACGAACGACCCGCTTGGCATAACGGTCGACCTTCGCCGGGACCGGGATGCTCGGCTCGGTTTCCCCGTTCGCTGAAGCGACATCGGATTGGGCCAAGCCTTGAGCGGGTGCAGGGGCAGGTGCTTGAGGCTGGGCAGGTGCAGCGGGTTGTTGTTGGGCGGAAGCCGAGTTGGCGAACCAGTAGCACCCTCCAAGTACGGCCACGAGGACCCATTTGGCGGTTCTCGCCGACGGGCGAAAACGGGGATGCGATTCAGAACGGATTTGTCGAGAAGGGAAAAATAGACGCATAGGCCAGACGTTCTCGGTGGTAATCAAAAAACGGGAAGGGCCAAGCCAGCGCGAGGCGGCTTTAGGCAAGTTTTCGTACACGGGAACTTCCATTTTACGTCGGAACGTCGCGTCTTGCCAGCCTCGGCGTTTTTTCCACGCGTGGCGGCGGTTTTTCTTGGAAGGCCCCTATGACGGGGGGTGGCGTTTTTTTAAGCAAAAAAGGCCGCTTTTCTCGTCGGGTGGGAAACGTTGGCAATCCCGCGAAGGAGTGATACAATGAGAGTTATTGATATTCGATTTTGGCCGTGGTCCGATGGCCTTCGAATCCTTCCTTGGCGTTTAGAGCGGTTTTAAAACTTATTTCTAAGGGCACCTCGGTAAACCGAAGGTTTACTCCGCAAGAGAATGATAAAGCGGCCTTTCGTTCAAGAAAATAAGGGTCTTCACTTTTTCATTCTCGTAAGCTACCTGGTTTTCAGAGGTAGCCCTAAGTGAAGCACGTTCTAATAACCAACTGATACCCCCAATGACGTTCCCCTTGATAGAGGAGTTTTTCCAAATGACGATGACGCGACGAGATTTCGTGACGACCGCCGCCACCCTTGGCGCTGCAGCTGGTGCCGGACTGACGACCCTTTCGACCGGTGCCGGACTGGCCATGGCGGCTGACGCTAAAAAAGAAGTCAAACTCAAGCTTTCCAGCCAGATCGGCGTGATTCCGGGAAAATCGACCGGGGAAAAACTCGATCGGATGCTCGGGTGGGGATTCGAAGCGGTCGAACTTTATGGCGACGTGCTCCAGAAAGGGGACGAGTACGCCAAGGAAGTCGAAAAGGCGGGGATCCCGGTCAGCGCGATCTGCTTCGGCTCGATGAAAGGGGACTTGGTCTCGGACGATCCGGCCAAACGGCCTGCCGCCAAAGAGCTGCTCAAAAAAGCCTGCACCGTCGCCGGTCAGTTGGGTGCCAACGGGGTCATTTACGTTCCGGCGTTCAATAAGCAGACGAAACTCACCTGCCCCGAGATCCGAGAGTTGCTGGTCGAAACGCTGCCCGAGATCGGCGAACATGCCCTGAAGGCGGGGACGACCGTCATCATGGAACCGCTCAATCGGCGTGAGGCGTACTTCCTCCGTCAGGTGGCCGACGGGGCGTCGATCGCGCGGGACTGCAAGAGCGAAGGCATTTGTGTCATGGGCGACTTCTACCATATGTTCTATGAAGAGACCTCCGACATGGGTGCGTTTATTTCCGGTGGCGACCGGCTGCGTCACGTCCATTTGGCCTCGCGCTCGAAGAACCGGATTCTTCCCGGTCAGGACAAGATGAGCTATGTCGACGGGTTCCGTGGCCTGAAGATGCTCGGCTACCAAGGGTATTGCAGTCTGGAATGCGGATGTCGGGGGGACCGGATGGTCGAGATCCCGAAGGCGGCCCAGTACCTCCGCGACCAGTGGGCCCAAGCGTAAAGCGTAAAAAAAATAAAAAAGTCCAGAGGGATTGCAAAGCAATCCCGGTCCAAAAAGTTTTTGAGGGGAGAGTTTGAGAGGGGACAATTTTCAAAATGTCCCCTCTCATTTAAAAAATACAGGCGACGGCAACGCTGTCGCACCTTATTTTCTTTCGCCCCCCAATGGAAAAAACCATTTTTTTGCAGCGCATAAAAAAAGGGCGACCCGCTTTTTCGAGCAGGCGCCCTTTTTTCGGGTGACGGAGGAAGCCCGTTCCCAGGGCGTTCCCCCGACCCCCTTCTCCCATGATCGGTAAGGTTGGCTCAAGTGCCAATCCGGTGCGAGAGCGGACCGTCTTAAAAATCGATCTGGCTGGAGTCGATCAACCGTGGTGGCGGAACCTTTGCGGCGATCCGGTTGAACGCCAACAGCAGTTGTTCCTCCATGTCGGCGATCCGGGTACCGCCGGGCACGTGGATATGGATGCCGCCGCCCATCCGGGCGATCACTTCCATCAGCTTCGCGTCGGAGTCGGCTCCGACGCTCATCGTGTTGATCTTGAACCCCTTTTGGACCGCCTCGAACGCCTTGTAAATGGCGTACTTTTTCGCCTTGATTCCACTCGAGCTGCCCGTGGGCGTATAAAGGTTTCCGTCGGCGTCCTTGATCAGGTTCCAGGAAAAACCGTTCGGCTCGTAAATCGAGTATGGCGAGACGTTCGCGTTTCCGTCGGTCATTAAGAGCATCGTTTTTCGGGCGCCCAAACGGCCTTTGGTTTCGAGCATCTGAGTCCCCTTGAGGATCCCGTCGCCCATCGCGGTCGACCAACTGAAGTGACCGGACTGGGTGTGGCTTTGTAGGGCGTCAAGTTGATCGAAATCGCGGCTGATCGGCTCGTCGCTTATATCGACGGCCATCGAGCAACCGGACGTGCAGTTGATCGCTCCGGTCAGCCACTTGGCCGACGAGGCGTAAGCGACCATGCCGACCCGGTCCCCGAATTCGAGATCTTTCAAGAAGTTCAGGAACAGCGAGTTCCCCTTCTTGACCGCGTGGAACGGGTAATGGGGCGTGTTGGCCAGTTGGGGCACGTAATGGTGATAGCATTGCCGATCCAACAGGTAGTTGATCAAGGCGGCCGCGTTGTATCGGAATTTTCGCCCCGTGTAATACATGCGGCTTCCATATTCGCTGGTCGACTTGTTCCGGCGGTACTCGTATCGGCAGTACTTCAAAAAGCCTTCCCAGCTGCCGCGAGGATAGGGCCATGCGATCGTGTTGAGTCCGAAGTAGGCCATCTTGTCGTTGAGCGAACCGGACGTCGAAGTGTCCTTTGGGTCGAGGTCGGCCAGGGTGACGTACGACTCGGAGTTTTCGTACGCGCGGACTTTGTAAATGCGACGGCCCCGGGAATTGTAATCGGTGCTCTTGAACGATTTCGATGTAGTGCTCTTGTAGACACTTTTACTGTTGGCATTCCCGTAGTAGTCGTAGTAGTAAAGCTTCACTTTGTAAAACGGCCGGTTGGTTTGAACGTCAACCTGATCGTAGCGGAAGGTGACGTTGGCCGAAAAGCCTCTGCTGTTGGAGCCGGATTCCTGGAAATAGTTGGTCTGGTCGAACTCGGCCAGCGTGGTGGGCGTGAGGATCGGTCCCATATTGGGACTTCCGAGCGCCTGGTAGATCTCCCATTCGTTGGCGATGACGTCCGACTCGCTCAGGCGGCTGACGTTCAAGCAGCTGTCGAAGTTCATCGATCGGGAAAAGTCCAAGACGACCACGATATCGCGCGATTCGACAAACGCGACGGCCGACGCTTCGATTTCGAGCGTGCGGTCGATCGTTCCGACATCGGTCGTGGCGGTCGGCTGGTCGGGCGTGGGGTCGAGCGGTTCCTCTTGCGAGGCGCTGCTGCCGGCCGACATGGCCCCCCAATTGCTGCCGAACAGAAGCGAAACAGGGCCGTTTTGCTCGGTGTTGCCTTCAAAATTGCCGCGACGCGCTCGCACGCCCACGACGTTGTAAGGCTCCGCACCCCAAGCGATTTCCCATTTGAGGGTCTCTTCGTTGAACTGGCATTTCCCGAAAGAAACGTCCAGTTGCGGATCGACATGGACCCCGTTGAGTTGGGCAATCTCCGCGGCCGTAATTCGCGCCTGCTCGGCGGCCAACGCATTGATGTCGACTCCGGAACCCACTTCGTCACCCGCTTCTTCGACGGCGAAGACGATCTTTTGAGCGGCGGCCAGCGCGGCGGCGTCGACGGAGTTTTGCAGTTTGGTCTGTTCGTAGTTGGCCAGGTTCATATCGACGGCCAACGCGACAAACGCAAGTAAAAGCGGCAAAAGGATTGTTAGAAAAACGGCGACCACACCCCGTGGCGGTCGGCCTCGGGACGGCTGGAGTACTCTCGGCGATGACATGGCTCTTCTCCCATCTGCTGCAACCTCAAAGGCAACCCAAAGTGATTTCAATGACGGCGTTTTCGATTTCGCCCCTTGAAAAAATGATTGGTATCCCAACCAAGCCCCCCGGCCCTTATCGATTCGGGCGGGCCTGGCCGTTGTGGAAAACCATCGTATAACTTAAAGGAAACGAGGTCGCTCCCGTGGTTGTTACGGATCCGGTGTCTCCCGTTTCGGTCGGAGTGGCGAAACCGCCTTCCGAGGTGGAAGAACTTGTAAAGATGTTGAAGATGTCGTACGGCATTGTCACATCTACTTGATAATAGGGAACCGGATCGACTGCGTCATCCAGGTTCGGAATCGGTTCGCCCGTGTCGGGGTTGGTGATCTGGATCATCGCCCCTTCTCCTTGGAGGCCGGCTGAATTCAAGAAGGCTCGAATGTCGTCGGCGATTCGGTCGTTGGTCGGTGTCGTGTCGGTGAAGTTCAAGCTGCCAAGCCCGCCGAGTCGGCCCCCATGGCGAACGGCCATCTGGAGCGTGTTGGCCGCGTCGTACATGTCGGAGATGGCGGTGGTGACCATCAGCAGCCCGAGCAAAACGGGTGCCAGGATGGCGAATTCCACTGAAACGGCCCCTCGTCGCGTGAACGGTTTTCGACGTCTCGATTGGCGTGACATGACGTTGCTCTCCTTGGGGCGGGCCGAGGCTCGTCCGACTTGCTTCATTTCATTTTTTGGATTATTCGTGTCGCATGAAGGAATACGATTTCAGTTGAATGCCGTCCAGCGCCGAGGTTTCGGCCAGACCGGTGTTGTCGTACATCGAACCGATATAGTTGGCCAGTCCCTTGATGACGCCGGGTAACAGGGCCACCTCGTCATAGGGAACACGCGCCGCGACGACGTAAAGCTGTCCCAAGTCGGCCTCTTGAAGGTTGGTCAAATCGGGCAGGTTCCAGATGGCCGCTTGGATCGAGTCGGCCGCCGGAAAATCGATCGGATTTCCGTCACTATCGACCGCGTCGTAGGTCGAGGCGTCTTTGACCGCGACGACGATATTGTCCGTTGAATGGACAAACGGCGAGAGGACGTCGCGAACCCGGTCGGCCACTTCCGCTTCGGTGACCCCGGTGACAACCCCTTCGCGGGCCGCCAGTCGACAGGCCATTCGAACCGAGTTTTGAACGGCATAGAGATGGCTTATCTCGAAGATCATGTAGAGGAACAGCAGGAGGAAGGGCGAAATCAGGGCCAGTTCCACCGCGGTCGCTCCGTGCCGCCAGCCGCGGCGGCGTCGCGCATTGCGCAGGCTACCTCTCATGATGTTTCTTCTCGTTGCGCGTCGACGGACGAGAATGGCGTCATCCTCTTGTCGCCGACCTTCATTGATAAGCCGATAAGTAGGGAAATGAACTCGCGTGAGCGGTCCCCCCTGTGATAAGTTCACACTAGATAAGCTTTTTCTTTTTGTTTCCAGTAAAAACCTATCTTTTTTTCCACCGATCGGACGGCCTGTTTGGCCAGGTTTTCCCCCGTTTTTCGCAAGGAAAGGTTTGGATGCGAGGACTGTAGCGAATAGGGGCCGCCTGTTGGGGGAATCGACTCGGTTTGGGGTCTCTTGGAAATAGGAAAAAAGGGGGACGCCCGGGCAACCGAAAGAGAGTAGGGCAAGAGTTAAAGCGGGCAGGATAGGGTGGGGTTTCGGGTTGAAAAATCGTTATTATAAGTACAGGCCCTACAGGCCGATTCATTGAAGGTGGGGGAACAGGATCCCGGGAGCGGTTCAATGGATTGGCGTCATCTTGGTTTTTGCTTATTTGCCGGGCTGTTTCTCTTTGGCGGCTGTCAGGTCGGTCCGGATTATCAGGGGCCCCCGCCCGCGCCGGTCGCGCCGACGTATACCCAGTCGGCCGAAACGGCCTCGCCGTCGGAGGTTTTGCCACAAAAGGACGAAGTGAAACCAGAGCCGGTTGAAATCGCCTCGCCCGACCCGGCCCAGTTGGCCCGATGGTGGACCTCGTTGGGCGACCCGATTCTCGACACCCTGATTGTCCAGGCGGCCTCTCAAAACTTATCGCTTCGCGAGACGGCGCTGAGGATCTGTGAGAGCCGGGCCCGGTTGGGGATCGTCCGATCGGACCTTTTCCCGCAGATTGACAGTGACGGATCGTTTTATCATCAAAAAAGATCGACCTCGACCGGCGGCACCGTCGGGCCCGGCGGCATTGTCGATTCGACCAGCGACCTTTGGTCGTGGGGGACCAATCTGAGTTGGGAAATCGACTTCTTCGGTCGGCTTCATCGGTTGGTCGAAGCGGCCCAAGCCGATCTGGACGCCTCGGTCGAGACGTATAACGATACCCTGGTTATCTTGCTGGCCGACGTGGCGACCAACTACGTCAACGCGCGGACCTTCCAGCAACAGATGGCGATCACGGGCCAAAATATCCAGATCCAACGGCGGACGCTGGATATCGCGACGCAGCGGATGCGAGCCGGCACGACCAGCGAGTTGGACGTGGCCCAGGCGCGGGCCAATTTGATGAGTTCAATGTCGGAACTGCCGCAGTTGGAATTCGGCTACCGTCAGGCGCTCAATCGGTTGAGTATTCTGTTAGGGTGTCCTCCCGGCCAGGTGGATACTTTGCTGGCCAACCCGGTTCCGATCCCGATGGCGCCGGATAGCGTGGCGGTCGGCATCCCGGCCGAACTGTTGCGACGGCGTCCGGACATCCGCGAGGCGGAGCGACGCGTGGCCGCTCAAACGGCTCGAATCGGGGCGGCGATTGGTGAGCTGTACCCCAAATTCTCGATCACCGGAACCTTCGGTCTCGACGCGCAGGACTTCAGCCGGTTGTTCAGCTCCAACAGCGTCAACGCGGGGATCGGGCCCGGTTTCCGATGGAATATTTTGAACTTCGGCAAGTTCCGTTGCAATATTGTGGCCGAGGAATTTTTGCAGCGGCAACGGGTCGCCCAGTACCAGTCGACCGTGATCCAGGCGGCCGAAGAGGTCGACAACGCGTTGGCCGGGTACGTTCGGGAGAAACAGCGATACCAGTACTTGGCCCAAACGGTGGCCGCGTATGCCCGGGCGGTCGAGTTGTCTCAGATCCAGTATCAAAACGGGACGATCGACTTCCAGCCGGTCTTGGATTCGCAGCGGGCGTTGTTGAACTTCCAGAACCAGCAGATCGCGAGCCAATCGAACGTCGTCGGAAATCTGATTCTGCTTTACAAAGCGATGGGCGGCGGTTGGCAGACGCCGATCACTCCGCTGCCGATCGTCGAGGGGGAAGCCGTTGAGGCCGTTGCTCCGGTCCCCGCGCCTCAGGCGGAACCGATCCCCGCCCCCATGCCGATTTAGGGGTTCCTGAATGCGGCGGACAAATTCCGCAGCGCCGTTTCGTGAGAGAAATCCAAGGCCGACTCTTGCCAAAAAATACGACAGAAACTTGTCTTCCGATTCCTCGGCTTAAAAGCTGACGTTCCAACGTGCGCAAAAAAAGAGGCTCCATCGAGCCAAACAGAAAAGAGGTAACCTCTCAGAAAGATACCAGCGCCCAACGGAAGCGGGTTTTTGTCTGCGGTGCGGAAGCACCGGTTCGGCCGCGGGCTCTGCCCGCCGACCAACGGGAGCGGGTTTACCGAGCGGCGTGGCAACGCCGGTACAAAGAATAAAAAAACCCGTTGAGCGCCAGTCAGGATTCAACGTTCAACGGGTTTCCACCGCGGGAATATTCCTGACGCCTCGTGCGGTGTCCCTGTCAGAGCGCCGTTGACGAGGCAGTCACACCTAACGCCCTGACTATTAATATTCTAGACCCGTTTTCTCGGAAGTCAAAAAAACCGGGCGAAATTCCGGGATCGCCCCGGGAGAGTTTCCCCCCGAGTCGGGCAGCTCGTCCCGTTTTTCTCGTGTATCTCTTGCCCTTATGAAACGAACCGGAGAGGGGGCAGGAGATGGAGACAGATCGACAAGGGAAAGAGACAAAAGGCTCTTGTTGACGGTCGAGCGGGTGGGGACAATAGGAATGGTCCGTTTGGTGGATTTCCTGCCCGGGACCGGCTAGAATAGGGGGAGTAATCCGTCCGGATATAATCCGCCGGGATGTAATCCGCCCGGATGTAATCCGCCGTTTGACTCAGGCCGGGACGATCTGCCCGGTCGGTTTTTTGCCCCCCTGACTTTGAACCTGCCTTTGCGAGTGCCCGGTCGCCTCCTTTTTTTATCTGGCGTGGGTACGACAAAACCGCGAGAGAATCTGACCATGCGTCCTTTATCGGCAACCACACGCGTTCTTTCGGGGTTGATTATTTTGGGACTCGGCTGGGCAACGACCTGCGCGGCTTTTGCCGAAGTGGAAAACGGTCAGCCCGGTCCGGGGGTGCCTTGTGACTATCCGTTGGGCCGTTTGGCGATTTCGGTACTGAAGCAGGTCGAACCTGATGCGGTGTCGGATGGAACGCTTGGGTCGTTCGAGCGGGTGAGCCAAACCCGGGTCGACGCTTGGCAGGCTTTTGAGGCGGATCGCTCGCCTGAAAAGGAACGACGTTTTCAAGAGGCGTCAAAAGCGTGGGGCAAGTGGGCCGAGGACCATCCGACGTTGGGCGTCGACGCCATTTTAATGCGGTTGCATCGGGCGGTGCCGGACGAGGCGGTCCGGTTGATGGTCTATCGCGACTGGATTCGTCAGGCGTCGCAGGAAAAACCACAGCCGACGTTCCGTCATCTGGTCGAAACGGTTTTGGGTCGGGCCGTGTCGCTTGAGAGTGGGGCACGGAAACGGTTTGAACAGCGTATTGGCGGGCTACGAGTGGAGAAGGTTTCCGACTTCGATCCGGCGTGGCGGGCGCTTTTCTTGGAGGTCTGTCTTGCCCGTCGCGAGGCCCGGTTGAGGCCGCATCGGCGGGCGCTTGGCCAATTGGTCTTCACGAAACACCACGACATCGGCGGGCAGCATTACGCCTATACCGACGACGTGTCCGACTCGCCTTATAACGACAATAACCCGTTCCCGCACGGGGGCGCGCTTTGTCTTTGGCGATTGGATGAGGGGAAGCTTTTTGGGCGGCAGGCGGTTTTGGTGGCGGAGCCGGACGGGTTGGTTCGCGATCCGGAGGTCTCGTTCGACGGGCGCCGGGTCCTTTTCGCTCGACGGACCAGTATGACCGACGACGACTATCACGTTTATGAAATGACACTGGCGGATCGGACGGTTCGGCAGATCACCCACGGCCAGGGCGTCAGCGATATCGAGCCGTGTTACCTGCCGGACGGCGATATCCTGTTTGTTTCGACCCGGTGTCAGCAGATTGTCGATTGCTGGTGGGCCGACGTCGGGAACCTTTATCGGTGCGGGCCGGACGGCCGTTTTTTGCGTCGGTTGGGCTTCGATCAAGTGCATACGAACTATCCGAAGATGCTCGACGACGGCCGGGTCGTCTATACCCGTTGGGATTACAACGACCGGGGGCAATTATTTCCGCAACCGCTGTTTCAGATGAATCCGGATGGGACCGGCCAGACCGAGTTTTACGGGAATAACAGTTGGTTCCCGACGACCGTCTTGCACGCCCGCGGCATTCCTGGGACGCAGAAGGTCCTTTGTGTCTTGTCGGGACACCATACCTACCAGAAGGGCAAACTGGCGATCATCGACCCGGCCCTCGGGCGTCAGGAAAACCTGGGAGTCCAGCTTGTCGCGCCGGTTCGCAAGACTGACGCGGTCCGGGTCGACATGTATGGGGCGAAGGGCCATCAGTTCCAGTACCCGTTTCCGCTCAATGAAAGGGAGTATCTGGTCACCTTCAGTGTGGTCGGCAGCAAGATCGGTCGTGCGGCGGCCGAGGAACCGTTTGGCGTTTATTACATGGCGATCGACGGGCGGCGCGAACTGTTGGTGGCCGATCCGACGATCTCGTGCAATCAGCCGATGCCGACCGCCGCGAGAAAGCGTCCCCATCGACGGGCCACCGCGGTCGACTATCGCGACGGGAAGGGGGCCTATTACGTTCATGACGTTTACCGCGGGCCGGGGCTGGCGGGGATCGCGCGGGGGACGATTCGTCGGATTCGAGTCGTCGCGCTGGAATTTCGCGCAGGCGGTGTCGGTTCCAATCAAAACCGGGGGCCCGGCGGCGGGGCGCTGGTCAGTACGCCAATCTCGATCAATGGGAGCTGGGACGTGAAGCGGGTTCTCGGGACAGCGCCGGTTTACCCGGACGGCTCGGCCGCTTTCGAGGTTCCGGCCCGGACGGCGCTTTATTTTCAACTGCTCGACGAACACGACCAGGTGGTCCAGACGATGCGGAGTTGGTCGACCCTTCAGCCGGGAGAGAGTTTTTCCTGTGTCGGGTGTCACGAGTCGAAGAACACGACTCCCCCGGCCGATGCCGACGGGGCGATGGCACTGGTCCGAGGGGCCGTCGCGCTAGAGCCGGAGCACGGGACGCCCGACGGTTTTGGTTTTAGCTTCCCGAAACTCGTTCAGCCGATTCTCGACCGGCATTGCGTGTCGTGTCACAACCGGGGGAACGTCGCCGCTAAAGAAGTGCCGATGAGTCTGGAAGGGACGCTCAATTGGGACGAAACGGCGCGGAAATCGTGGAGCGACGCCTACCGGTCGCTGGCCGATGTGAAGCGGAACGACTGGCCCAACCCGCAATCAGTCCCGACCATGCTGCCGCCGTATTTTGCCGGTTCGGTCAAAAGCCCTTTCATGCGTCGTCTGCGCGAGGGTCATAACGACGTTCGGCTCAGCGCGGACGAGTTGGCCCGGCTGGCCTGTTGGATCGATCTGGGGATTCCGTACTCCGGCAGCTATACCGAGGGGATGAAACCCGAGGACGCGGCCGCCTATGAAAAATGGCAATTGCGGCGCGACGCCCACTCGGCTGAGGAAGTTCGAAATGTCGAGGCGCTGTTGGACGAGTCGGGGAAGCGGTAAAACCGGCGCTAAAACACTTAGTTGGCAAGGACTCTCGCCAACTGGGTGGCGGCGATGAGCGCGGCCACAGCGACTGCCACGAGGACCCCGGCAAAACGAAAGAGCATCGTCTTTCGCGACGGTAGACCCTGGCTCTTGTTCCGGAATTTATAGATCGGGCAGATCAACCCGGTCGCAATGACCAGCCCCATCAAGTCCCAAGCGGCCTCCTTCATAAAAAACCCCCGGAAGGCGATGTCAATGAGCAATGCGAACAGAATAAAGTTCAGCGCCCATCCGTAACCGGCATTTTCGACCGCCAACGTTCGCTCGTCCCGCTTCAGCTTTTGATCGGAATCCATTGTTTTTTCTCCCCTATAAAAATGAGGCTTTGTCCCCCCGCCATCGTGATCGTCAAACGCACGGACACAAGAGGTCATGGACGAGGAAATAATACCATGAAAAGTTGTTGCATGGAGATGATAAAGGCGATAATGGCACCATTAATAAGGAACCGCCTTGCGGAGAACGGTTCGACGGCCTTGCGTCGGATAAGATTCACTGAAACGATCGTGATGCTCACCAACATCAAGGCGATCAAGTCGCCCGCTTTTTCGTGCAAAACGTAAACACGATAGAACCAGTCTAACAAAAGTCCGTAGGCGAGGAAGTGGTAGGCCCATTTGTAACCGGCATTTTCGACCGCCACGGTTCGCTCGTCCCGATTCACGGTTTGGTCGGAACTCATGATTTTCCCTCACATAAAAAGTTTTTTTGGCTTGAGAGCGTCGCTAAAACCTGGGCCGAAACAAGACGCCTGAAGTGAGATTCACATGGTTTTGATCGCCATCATAACGGCGAAGACGGACGTAACGATGCAACAAGCAACCAATAGAAATATCGACTTCCATGATGGCCTATTGAGTGTCTTCTGGCGGTATTGGAAAATCGCGCATATGGCCCCACCCACAATGACAAAGGCTAGCAAGTCCCAAGCCGCTTCGTTGCGAAACATGCTTCGATACATAACATCGAAGAGGAGTGCAAAGACAACAAAGCTGTAGGCCCATTTGTAACCGGCATTTTCGACCGCCACGGTTCGCTCGTCCCGTTTCACACTTTGGTCGGTACTCATTACTTCTCCTCCAGATAGAAAAGGTCTTCGACCCGCTTGTCGAGCGCTCGGGCCAGACGCAGGGCCAACAGGGCCGACGGGTTGTACTGGCCCGTCTCGATCGAACTGATTGTCTGGCGAGTCACCCCGGCCAATCGGGCCAGTTGTGCCTGAGAAAGATTTTTCTCGGCACGGGCGACTTTCAAACGATTGCACAGGTGGAAATTGGTCATTACTGGTTCCTTTGCCCGTAACTATACCCAATTGGCCGTTGTATGTCAAGTTTACCTGTCATTCTGACGGGTAAGTTTTACATGTAGCTCCAAGGAGGGGGGGTGCTGTGCCGGCAAGAAATAAAAAAACGCGGCCCCGACGGACCGCGCTTTTGGAGGGTTTGATTGAGCAGTCGGTTGAAATTTACTGCTTGTTTCGTGGCGTGTAGCTGGTGTGCAGCAGCTTGTGGGACTTTTTGCCCAGCGGCTTGCCGAGAAACGCCTCGTAGATCTCGGTGATCTCGGGGTTTTCGTGCGACTTGCGGAGCGTTTTCCCCTCGTCTTCGCGATAGATGGCCGCGATTCGGGCCTCACGGACCTCGTTGGTCGTGAACCGCGGTTGGCCGCCGCCGCCGATGCAGCCGCCCGGACAGCTCATCACCTCGACGAAATGGTACTCCTTCTCGCCCGAGCGGATCCATTGGATCACCTTCTCGGCGTTGGCCAGGCCGTGGGCGACCGCCACGTTGAGCGTGACGCCGTCGAGGAAATTCCACTCGCCGATCGGCCGTTCGATCGTGACCGAGGCTTCCTTGATCCCGTCGAGTCCGGCGACCGGCTTGACGTGCAGGTTTTCCGACGGCAGCTCGCGGCCGGTGACGATCTCGTAGGCCGTGCGAAGGGCCGCTTCCATCACGCCGCCGGTATTGGCGAAGATATCGGCCGCCCCGGATGAAAGGCCCAGCGGCGCGTCCATCTGATCGTCCGGCAGGTCGTTGAACTGGATACCCGTCGCGCGGATCATCCGGCCCAGCTCGCGGGTCGTCAAAACGACGTCGACGTCACGTGTCCCGCTGTCGTCCATCTCGGGCCGCTGACATTCGTACTTCTTCGCCGTACACGGCATGATCGAGACGACGAAAATATCTTCGGGTCGTCGGTCGAGCTTCCCGGCGTAGTAGGTCTTGGCCACCGCGCCGAACATCTGCTGGGGTGACTTGCAGGTCGACAGGTTGTCGAGCATGTCCGGGTGGAAATGCTCCATGAATTTGATCCATGCCGGTGAGCAGCTGGTGAACATTGGCAGTGCGACCGAATCGTGGTCGACCAGCTTTCGTTTCAGCCGGGTCAAAAGTTCGGTCCCCTCTTCCATGATGGTCAGGTCGGCCGCGAAGTTGGTGTCGAACACCGCGTCAAAACCGAGTCGTCGCAAGGCGGTGACCATCTGGCCGGTGACCAGCGTGCCCGGTTCATTGCCGAAACACTCGCCCAACGCCGCGCGAATCGCCGGGGCGGTTTGGACCACCACATGATGGTTCGGGTTGTCCAGCGCTTGCCAGACCTCGTCGATCTGGTCCCGCTCGGTGATCGCGCCGACCGGACAGATCGCCGCGCATTGGCCGCACTGGACGCAGGCGATTTTGTTCAGGTCCATGTTGAACGCCGGACCGATGACCGTTTCGAATCCGCGATTTTGCGGAAAAAGGGCGCCGACGTGTTGCATCTCTTGACAGACACTTACGCAACGACGGCATTTGATACACTTGCCCGAATCGCGCATCAACGACGGGGTCGACTTGTCGATCCGTCGCCGGGTTTTCTCGCCCGGGAAAGGAACCCCGCGGATTCCCAACTCGGCCGCCAGTTTCGACAGTTCGCAATCTTCGTTCCGGTCGCAGGTCTGACAATCGCCGTTATGCTCGCTCAACAAAAGCTCGACGATCGTTCGACGGGTCCGGCGGACTCGGGGGCTGTTCGTCTGCACCCGCATTCCCTCCTGGACGGGCAGGGCACACGAGGCGGGCAGTTGATGAACGCCCTCGATTTCGACCAGACAGACCCGACACGCGCCGATTGACTCGAGTCCTTCGACGTGGCAAAGGGTCGGGATGCGAATCCCCGCTTGTTGGGCCGCCTCCAGGACCATGGTCCCTTCGGGCACCTGAACGTCAATATCGTTGATCGTCAATGAAATCATCGTTTTCTCTTTTGAAAAACAGTCGAAAAACGGACGGTTTGAACCGGGGTTTTTGTAAGGATAACCTGGTTCAATAAAAACGGGAGCCGGCGGCTTACATCGAGGACGCGTCGTCGGCAATACTGTCCCCGCTGCCCATCGGGCAACCGCCCCGTTTGCCGTAATCACAACGCAAGCAACGCTTCGCCTGTCGGACGGCAACCGCCTCGACCCACGGCTGTTCGACTTCGTCGAAGTTGTAGCGACGTCGCTCGACCGGGATCATCGCCGGATGTTCTCGCGGCGTGTCCGACGGCTCGGCTTCGGGATCGAAATAGGTGTCGACCACCTTTTCGGTCCGCCAAAACGCGTGGTTTTCGCCGGTCAGATATTCGTCGATTCCCGCCGCGGCTCGCTCTCCCGCGGCGACCGCTTCGACGACCGACGACGGGCCCGTGACCATGTCGCCCCCGCCGAAAATCCATTTTTCGTTGGTCTGGCCGGAGACCGGATCGACTTGAATGAACGTGTCGTTCCGCAAGTCCAACGAGACATCGTCCAACAGTTTGCCCGGTTCGAGTGTCTGGCCGATTGCGACCAGGACGTGGTCGGCTTCAATGATATATTCGTCGCCCATCTCTTCCGGTCGACGACGGCCCGACTGGTCGAACTGTCCCAGACGCATCGGTTGGACTTTCAGCCCGACGACCCGATTGTTTTCGGTAATGACCTCGACCGGCGCGGTGAGCGTTTCGAGCTGGACCCCTTCGGCCTTGGCCTCTTCGATCTCTTCTTTATAGGCGGGCATGACGTCGCGGCTGCGTCGGTAGACGACCGTGACCTTTTCGGCCCCGAGTCGCACGGCGGTTCGTGCCGCGTCGATTGCCGAGTTGCCGCCTCCGATCACGACGACGTTATTCCCGACGGGGACCGAGCCGCGGAGATTATAGGTTCGCAAGAACCCCAGTGCGTCGGTGATTCCCTCGGCCTCGGCGCCGCGAATTCGAAGGTTGGCCCCTTCCGGCGCGCCGCAGGCCAGGAAGACCGCGTCGCATCCTTCGGCCCGCAACGATTTGAGCGTGAAATCGGTTCCCAGCTTCGTGTCGGTGAAGATCTCGACTCCCATATGTTCGACCATTCGGATTTCCCGCGCGACAATTTCTCGCGGCAATCGGTAGGCCGGAATCGCCTGGACCAGCATTCCGCCGGGTCGCGGTTCGGACTCGTAAATCTTCGGGCGGTAACCCAATCTGGCCAGGAAGTAAGCACACGAAAGCCCGGCCGGTCCGGCTCCGACGATGGCGATCGACCGGGAGGCGTTGGTCCCGTTCTCGCGGACCTCGGGCAGTTGGATGGTGACCTCTTGATCGACCATGAATCGTTTGATGTTCCGGATCGAAACGGCGTCGTCCAAAGAGGTCCGACGGCATTTCCCTTCGCACGTGTGGAAGCAGACCCTGGAGCAGATCGCCGCGAACGGGTTGCGTTCCCGGTGCAGTCGAAGCGCTTCGGCGTAACGCCGTTCGCCGACCAGGGAGACGTATCCGGGGATGTCGACGTTGGCCGGACAGGCGCTGGAACAGGGCGCGTTGACCAGCGCGGCACAGACGCCGGCCCGACAGTGCTTGTCGCGGATATGTTCGATATACTCGTGGCCGAAGTGGCGGATCGTCGAGAGGACCGGGTTGGGAGCCGTTTGGCCGAGGCCGCAAAGGGACGAGTCCTTGACCATCTCGCCCAGCTCCAGGAGCCGTTCGATATCTTCCTCTTCGCCCTGGCCCGCGCAGATCCGTTCGAGGATTTCCAGCATCCGCTTCGTTCCGACTCGACACGGGACGCACTTGCCGCACGATTCCTCTTGGACAAATTCGAGGAAGAATCGGGCGACGTCGACCATGCAGCTGTCCTCGTCCATGACGATCAGGCCGCCGGAACCCATGATCGCTCCCAGGTTCGAGAGCGACTCGAAATCCAGCGGGACGTTCAAGTGCTGACGCGGAATGCACCCGCCCGACGGACCGCCGATTTGGGCCGCCTTGAATTTTTTCTCGCCCGGGATCCCGCCGCCGATGTCGTAGATCAGATCGCCCAAGGGCATTCCGATCGGGACCTCGACCAGTCCGACGTTTTTGATGTTGCCGGTCAGGGCGAAAATCTTTGTTCCGGGCGACTTTTCGGTTCCCATCTCACGGAACCACTCGGGCCCGTGGCGCAGGATACCCGGAATGCTGCCAAGCGTCTCGACATTATTGAGCACGGTCGGCTTGTCCCAAAGTCCTTGGACGGCCGGGAACGGCGGTCGGGGTCTCGGTTCGCCGCGACGCCCTTCGATCGACCGCATCAGGGCCGTCTCTTCCCCACAGACAAACGCGCCGCTTCCTCGGGAAATATGGAGGTCGAAATCGAACCCGGTACCGAGGATATTCTTTCCCAAAAGACCATAGGATCGACAGGCACCAATTGCCTTTTCCAGCCGGTCGATGGCCAACGGGTATTCGGCCCGACAGTAGATGTAGCCGGTCTGCGCGCCGATCGCCCGGGCGCAGATCATCATCCCCTCGATCACGGCGTGCGGGTCGGATTCGATCAGGCTCCGGTCCATGAACGCGCCGGGGTCTCCTTCGTCGGCGTTGCAGAGAGAATATTTCACGTCTCCTTCGGCCTCGGCACAGAATCGCCACTTCAGACCCGTCGGGAATCCGGCACCTCCGCGCCCCCGCAGGCCGGAGTCCAATACCGTTTGGATGATCGATTCGGGGGTCATCTGGCCGACCGCCTTGGCAAACGCCTGATAACCGTCGCGCCCGATATACTCGTCGATACTTTCGGCCTCAATCAGACCCTTGTTGTGCAGGACGCGAAGCTCTTGATGGGCGAAAAACGGCAACTGGTTATAGAACGGCACCGGTTCGCCCGTCCGGTCGTCCTGATACATCAGCCGTTCGACCGGTCGTCCGTTGAGGAAATGTTGGTAGACGATCTCCTGCACGTCGTACTCGGTCACGCGAAGATAAAGGTACCCGCCCGGATAGACGACCATGATCGGTCCGGCCGCGCAGTACCCGTTGCAGCCGGTCTTGATCAGCTTGACCCGATCGGTGAGCCCCTGGTTTTTGATCTCCTCGAGCAACGCGTCGCGCACCTTTTCCGCGCCGGAAGAGATACAACTGGTCCCCAGACAAAGGGCCACGTCGAAATGGCCTTCCGGGTACACCTTGCTCGGCTCCGGACCGGCGGTCGGCTGGTCGACATGGTCGCAGCGGAGTTGGAGGCTTACGCGGGCCTTGTCACGAATTTGGTTCAGATCGTCATGGGAGTTGATGCGAGACATGGCGTCGTTTTTCGCTTCGGGATGGTCGTGGCTCATTGACATCCTCCTTCCGGAAGAAGACCGGGTTGGCCATCGGCGGGCTCAAAATCAGTACTGGCCGACTGGGGAGCCGTGGACGGGGGCGAATCGGTTCCGGGCTTGGCTGCCGCTTCGAGCGCTTCCTGTTTTCGGTATTCGGCGATGATTTGTCCCACCTTGGCCGGTCGGACGCGGCGATGGGTGTCGTCGTTGACCATGACGGCCGGGGCCAGGCCGCACGCCCCGAAGCAACGGCCGATGTCGAGCGAAAAGAGCCGGTCGCTGGTCGTTTCGCCCACTTCGATGTTCAGGTGGCTTTTCAGTGCCTCGAGGACCTGTTTGGCGCCTCGAACGTAACAGGCGGTTCCCAGACAGACCCGGACCAGATATTTTCCGCGCGGCACGGTCGAGAAGAACGAGTAGAAACTGACCACCCCGGCCACCTCGCTGTACGATTTGCCCAACAGGCGACTGATCTTTTTCAACGCCTCCTCGGGCAGATAGCCGAACAGGCCTTGGGTCAATTGGAGGGCCGGAATCAGGGCGCCCGGCTGACCGACGTAATCTTCCAGGAGCGTGTCCAGCTGGGCCAACAACGCCTCTTCAGTTGTTTCCCCACAACTACATTTGGTAGGTTCTTCGACCGCCATGGGATTTCTCTTTCGATTTACCGTTTTGCCAATCGTCTTATTTGTTCTTTTCTTCAAACCGCACGCGACTCATCTTCACCGATCTTTTCGGTCAAACACCCCTTATGCCGGTCCTGAGGGAGGATGCACATACTGCGGAATTATACCCCTCCCTGTAAAGCACGGAGGATTTTTGCGGATTTTTCAATTTTTTACCGTTCACTCGAGTCGTTTCATCTTCATCAGCCGGAGAAAAGCTTCGGCCCCCCCTTTTCTGCTTCCCGGCTTTTAAAATGAATAATAAGTCCTATCGGAATCAAGTCTTGTGTTAATTTGGGGAACTTTGGGAAGGCCGGTTTTTCAAGGGGATTGGCTCTCGAGTGGGGGGAGATAAGTTTTTTTCTGTTTCTTCCCTTTGTAACGAGAAGAAGAGGACGCGGCATTAACTTTTCCGGGGGGAGTGTTCACCCCTCCCCCAAAGGATGGGACATTCCCTTTTCCTCTTGGTTCCTCTATAATTGGGCACTTCTGAAAATAGTTGTTTTGCATTTTTATTGAAGGGTGCGAGGGCCAAGGAGGCCCATTCGATCTTTATGTCTTCCAGTTTGCAAACGCGGACCATTCCCCAATTGGTGGCGATGAAGTCACAAGGGGAAAAATTGGTCGTTCTGACCGCGTACGATTATCCTTCCGCTCGACTGGTCGATGCCGCCGGTGTCGACGCCATTCTGGTCGGCGATAGTCTTGGCATGGTCGTCCAAGGGAAACCGAACACCCTGGCCGTTTCGCTCGACCAGATGATCTATCACGCCGAAATGGTCGCCCGCGCTGCCGAGCATGCGGTCGTTGTGGTCGATATGCCGTTTCCGACCTTTCATTTGGAAAAGTACCGGGCGGTCGAGAACGCGGCCCGCTGTTTTCAAGAGGCCGGCGTCCAGGCGGTCAAGCTCGAAGGAGGCGTCGAACGGGTTGACGTGATTCGCGCGATCGTCGACGCGGGGATGCCGGTGATGGCCCATATCGGGCTCATGCCGCAGAGCGTCCATAAAATGGGCGGTTATCGGGTCCAGCGTGATCGGGACCGGTTACTCGAGGATGCCCACGCGGTTGAAGCGGCCGGAGCGTTTTCCCTCGTGTTGGAATGCATTCCGGTCGACGACGCTAAAGAGGTGACCGATGCGATCGGAATCCCCACCATCGGGATCGGCGCCGGACCCGAATGTGACGGCCAAGTCCTCGTTTTCCATGACCTGTTAGGGCTGACTCCCGGCCGAGTTCCCCGCCACGTCAAAGCGTATGCCGATTTGAAGACGACGATTACCGACGCGGTCTGCCAGTTTAGTAACGAAGTAAGAGAAAATATTTTTCCCAACCAGGACCAGTCTTTTCAATAAACGGCCGGTTGGGGACCTAACGGTTTTTTCATCGATGAAGGTTTTTCTTTAACTGAAAAAGCCGATCTTCCTAAAGGAAACGAATACCTTGGCGAAATCAAACGCTTCCAAACCGAAACGAGTCCGCAGAGGAAAACGGATTGTCGAGACCACCGGGCTCGTCGAGTACATTGCCGACCAATGGTGGCGCGATCCGGATGAGTCACGTGGACGGGATGACTCACGCGGTGGTAGGCGGGGGGGCAAAAATAGAGTTCCCGACGAGACGGATCGCTCGCAGCGACCCGAAGTGGAAGAAACCTCGCAGGACGAAGTTGAATCGGCCGCCCCGCCGAAAAAGAAGCGGCGCGTTCGCCGTCGTGTGAAAGGGACAAAATCGGTTACGCCTTCTGCCCCGGCTCCGGAATCCACATCGGTGGAGGTGGAAGCGGTCGGCCGTTCCGAGCGGACGAAAGTTTCCGGATCGGCGGACGAAACGGCTGCCCCCAAAAAGAAGCGAAGAAGAAGGCGTTCGAAGTCGGCCGCTCGCAAGCAGGAGTCGGCCGAGCCGGTTTCGGTTGAACCGGAGTCGAATGAGGTCGAGTTGGAACCGGAGGTAGTGACCGAAACCGAGCCCCCGGTTTCGAAGCGGCCTTCTCGTCGCCGAGGTAGGCGAGGGCAAGCGGCCAAATCGCAGCCCGAGCAAAGGGCCGTCAGTCCGAAAGAGACTCCTCCGGCCAAACCGCGGGAAAAGACTCCCGTGCGGAAAAGAAAAGAAGCGGCTCCCGCTCCCATCGCGGAAGTGAAATCAACCGAAAAGCCGGCCCCCAAACGCAAAGAGTCGCGGGCGAAAGAGTCGCGGGCGAAAGAGTCGCGTCAGCCGGTTTCCGAGGCGAAAGAGCCGAAATCCCAAAAGCCGCGTGCGAAAAAAACAACGACCGAATGGGTAGAATTGCCCCCGGCCGTTCAAAAAAAGCCCAAGCCTCAAGCGAAACCGGCCGAGCGGGCTCGAAAGCCGCGAAAAGCGGTGGCGGAATCGAAGGCCGAGCGGCCCCGAGAAGAACCGGTCTCTCCCAAGAAAAAGCGTCCGGCTTTGGGAACGAAAAAACGGGGCCAGTTGAAAACGAAGTTTGCCGAGTTGGGGCTTTCCGCGACGATGCTTGAATCGCTCGAGGCGGCCGATTATCTTGAGCCGACGCCGGTTCAAGCGGGGATCATCGCGCGAGCGATCGAAGGGGAAGATTTGATGGGCCAAGCGCGGACCGGCACCGGTAAGACGGCCGCGTTCGCCATTCCCATTCTGGAGATCCTGGGCGAGCTTGAGT
Organism: Thermoguttaceae bacterium; assembly: GCA_963674475.2. Classification (GTDB taxonomy): domain Bacteria; phylum Planctomycetota; class Planctomycetia; order Pirellulales; family Thermoguttaceae; genus CAXXFQ01. The sequence continues at coordinate 112,910 of CAXXFQ010000024.1, forward strand.
CCGGACATGCGCCGGGCGCGTTGATACTGGTTCCCACGCGAGAATTGGCCGTCCAGGTGCGTGATGAGTTTGCCAAGCTGGCCAAAGGAAGTCGTATTCAAATCGTTGCCGTCTATGGCGGCAAGCCGATTCGGCAACAGATTGACAAACTCAATCGAGGCCCCGATGTGGTGGTCGGCACGCCCGGTCGGGTGATCGACCTGATCGGTCGCGGCAGTCTCATACTCGGCGAACTGGAACTGGTCGTCTTGGACGAGGCCGATCGGATGTTGGACATCGGTTTTCGGCCCGATATCGAGAAGATTCTGCGTCGCTGTCCCAAGGAGCGTCAAACGTTGTTGCTTTCGGCCACGCTGCCCGATTCGGTGTTGCGTTTGGCTCGTCGCTACATGCAAGAACCGGACGTGCTGGACTTTTCGTCCAAGGACGTGGCGGTGGAAACGATCGAACAGTTTTATTTCTCGGTCGATCGGGAACGGAAATTCGACCTGTTGTTGAAACTGCTCGAACGGGAGAACCCGACCCAGGCGATTATTTTCTGTCGAACCAAGCGGGGGACGGAAAAAATCTATCAAAGGCTTTCGCGTAAAAGTAACCTTTCTTCCGGTTGCATTCACGGCGATTTACAGCAGTCGGCTCGCGACCGGATGATGGCCCAGTTTCGGGCCGCCAAGGTTCGGCTTTTGGTCGCCACCGACGTGGTCGGCCGGGGAATCGACATCAGCGGGATCTCGCATATCATCAACTTCGATATCCCGGAATTTTGTGACGACTATATCCACCGGGTCGGCCGAACCGGTCGGATGGGTCGCGAGGGGGTCGCCTACTCGCTTGTCTCGCCGGAAGAAGGGCCCCAACTAACCCGAATCGAAATGCGGATCAATCGGCTCTTGACTCGTGACGAGATTGCCGATTTTGATGCAACGGCCAAGTCCCGAGAGGAACGGCCGGAATTCGAAGCGAAGCCGGTCTTCGGACGTCCGAAGCGTAAACTCCGCCGCGCTCTGTAAAGGCGGGCGCTTTGTAAAAAAGTGAGCGCTTTGAAAAAAACGGGCGCTTTGTAAAAAAGTGTGCGATTGATAAAGAAGTGAGCGTTTTGTAAAAAAAGCGTTCGGCCTCAAGGGGAGGGGGGAATTCCCGCTCCTCATGGCATTTCAAGTAAGATCGACGTTCAGAAGGAGCGATGGCCCATAGGCGGCGGTCGCTCCTTCCTTATTTCTTGACGGTTAGGGGAGGCAGTAAAACCTTAGCGGTTATTTCTGTTGCAATGGAGGTTGTGGCCGATTTTCGACGATGAAAAGATACTTTGGATTCGGCGAGAGACAGTCCCTTTTGGGGGCGTTTTTTCTTTTTCGATTTGAAAAAAACGGTTGATAGATCATGCGGACCTCGAATCTTCGAAAAGCGGCCATTCTGTTGACGAGTATCCCGACTGAGGAGGCCAGTCGTCTGCTTTCGAACCTGGATCAGTCCCAAATCGAGATGGTGACGATTGAGATCGCCAAATTGGGGACTGTCACCGGCGACGAGCAAGAGTCGACCATCCAGGATTTCGCCAATTCCAGTCCGAACGATCTGGACGCCCGGGCCGGCGGTCTGGCCGTGGCCAAAAACCTTCTCGAAAGTGCCCTCGGAGACCGAGCCGGCGCGACGATCGAAAATATTCGCAATTCGATTGAATCGCTTCCTTTTGGTTTTTTGCAGGGAGCCGACAGTCAAAACCTGTTGACCTTTTTAATCGAAGAGCACCCGCAGACGATCGCGCTGATTCTTTCGCATACGCCCCCCGCATTGTCGGCCGCCGTGATTGCCGGTTTGCCGCCGGACCGACAAATTTCGGTTATCCGACGTATTGCGACGATGGGCCAGACCAGTCCGGAAATGGTTCACGAGGTGGAGATCGAGTTGCAACGGCGAATGTCGTCGACGATGGATCAGATCTTCGAGAACGCCGATGGGGTTGGCGCGGTCGCCAAGATTCTCAATGTGACCGAACGGGCGACCGAACGGGCCTTGTTGGACGACCTGTCGCAGGACGATCCCGACTTGGTCGAAGAGATCCGACGACTCATGTTCGTCTTCGAGGATGTTGCCAAACTGTCGAATCGCGATATCCAGTCGATTCTCAAGAACGTCGAAAGCTCCGACTGGGCCATGGCTTTGAAGGGTTGCAGCGAAGAGCTTCGGAGCCGGATCATCGGCAATATGTCCAAACGGGCGGCCGAACTTTTGACCGAGGAGATGGAGTACCTCGGCGCGGTCCGACTTTCCAGCGTCGAGCAGGTGCAGCAGAAGATCGTCGATGTGGTTCGTCAACTCGAGGATGCCGGCGAGGTCAGCTTGCACGCCGACGAGGAAGAGGAGCAGTTCATCCAGTAAGGGTGGTTTTTCTTGTCAGCCGGGCTTGGTTCGGAAAGCGGTCAAGGCGTGGCCAACTTTTTGGTCGGGCGGTTTGGGCTTCCCCCCCTTGTGGAGATCGCGGTTTTTGCTAGCATGGCCGCATGGCTACCGCAACGACCCCGATGATGAAGCAGTACGAGGAGGCGAAAAAGGCCTGCCCCGATGCGCTCTTGTTTTTTCGCATGGGCGATTTCTACGAGCTGTTCCACGATGACGCGAAAATCGCCGCCAAAACGCTCCAACTGGCCCTGACCAGTCGTGACAAGAGCGAAAATCCGATCCCGATGGCCGGGTTTCCCCACCATCAGCTGGAGAACTATCTGGGGAAGCTGATCGCCGCCGGGATGCGGGTCGCCGTCTGCGAACAGGTCGAAGATCCTCGTGAAGCCAAAGGGCTGGTGCGTCGCGAGGTGACCCAGATTGTTTCGCCCGGCACGGTGACCGACGAGTCGTTGTTGGACCCGCGCGAGAGCAATTATCTGGCCGCCGTGACTCCGGCACCCGAGGGCTCGGACAAGCCGGTCGGTCTGGCCTGGATCGATCTGTCGACCGGGCGATTCGTCGCGGCCGGGTTCGACCCGCGGGCGCTGGCCGACCATCTGGCCCGGATCGGTCCGTCGGAATGTCTTTTGGCCGAGGACGCGCCGCCGATGCCCGCGTACCTCGAAGAAGGGATGATGGTCACGCGGCGTCCCGGTTGGGCCTTTTCCCATGACGCGGCCTGCGAGTTGCTTTCGAAACATTTCGGGACTGCCGGTCTCGAAGGGTTCGGGTTCGACAGCCAACCGGGCGATGCCGAGGCGATCCGCGCGGCCGGGGCGATACTCGATTACCTGGTCGAGTCGCAGAAAAACTCCCTTGCCCACGTCGACCGGATCGTCCCCTATCGGACGTCGGGCATCTTGGAGATCGACGAGTCGAGCCGACGTTCACTGGAAATCAACCGGACCATGCGCGAGGGGCGTCGCGAGGGGTCGCTTCTGGCCGTTTTGGACCGGACCGTCACGGCGATGGGGTCCCGGTTGATGGCCGACTGGCTGAACAACCCGTTGGTCGAGATCGGACCGATTCGCGCGCGGCACGACGCGGTCGAGGAGTTTGTCGGCGAGAGTATCCTGACCGACGGCCTGCGCGAGGCGTTGCGAAAGGTGTACGATATCCAGCGTCTGTTGACCCGTGTGGCGACCGGACGGGCCAACCCGCGCGACGTCAGCTTTATCGGGCGAACGCTCGGTCGTCTGCCGGAGATCAAAGAGCGGATATCGGACGTGAAGGCGGACCGACTGGCCGAGCTGGAAAACGGGATCGATCTGTGTGTCGACTTGCGGGAGAAGATCGCCGCGGCGCTGGTCGACGAGTGTCCACTGAACGTGCGCGAGGGCGGGTTCATTCGCGAGGGGTTTCACGAGCCGCTGGACCGGTTGCGCGAGTTGACCACGGGCGGAAAACGGTGGATCGCCGAGTATCAGGCCAGCGAGACCGAGCGGACCGGCATCCCGAACTTGAAGGTCGGCTTCAACAGGGTGTTCGGCTATTATCTCGAGGTGACCCAGTCCCATCGGGACAAGGTGCCCGAGGAGTATATCCGCAAGCAGACGCTCAAGAACGCCGAGCGGTACATCACGCCTGAGTTGAAGGAGTACGAGGAAAAGGTTCTCACGGCCGACGAACGGGCCAAGGAACTCGAGTACGAGCTGTTTCTCGCATTGCGCGACGAGGTGGCCGCCGCCCGACGTCGAATGCAGTCGACCGCCGCAGCGCTGGCCGAGTTGGATGTGTTGGCCGCGCTGGCCGATCAGGCACGGACGCGAAATTATTGTCGACCGGAGATGACCGACGAGCCCGAGCTGGCGATCGTCGATGGGCGGCATCCGGTCCTCGACGTTCTCGAGCCGGAAGGGACGTTCGTGCCGAACGATACCATGGCCGATCCCGAGCGGCCGATCCTTCTTATTACCGGCCCGAACATGGCGGGAAAAAGCACGTACATCCGTCAGGTGGCCCTGTTGACGTTGATGGCCCAGATGGGCAGTTTTGTTCCGGCCACCGAAGCACGGATCGGCTTGACCGATCGGATCTTCGCGCGGGTTGGCGCCAGTGACGAGTTGTCGCGTGGCCAGAGTACGTTCATGGTCGAGATGACCGAGACGGCCCGGATTCTCAATACGGCCAGTCGTCGAAGCCTGGTGATCCTCGACGAGATCGGGCGCGGGACGAGCACCTACGACGGGATTTCGTTGGCGTGGGCGGTGGTTGAATTCTTGTCGGACCATCTCGAGTGCCGCACTCTGTTTGCGACCCATTACCACGAGCTGACCGACCTGGAAAGAAATGCCGGCGATCTGTCTCGGACTTTTTGCCGAAGGGGCAGAAAGGGCAGGGGGGCAACCGGGGTCAATTTTCGCCCAAAACGGCTGGAACCCGGTAGCACTGGCCGTCCGATTTCGGCGCGTTGGCCAGCGCCTTGTCCCGATCGAGGCTCGGTCGGGCCGCGTCGTCACGGAAGACGTTGGTCAGATCGATCGGGTGGGCCATCGGCTCGACTTCCCCGGTATCGACCTCGCCCAACAGGTCCATATAGCCCAAGATATCGTTGAGCTGGACGGTCATCGTATCGAGCTCGTCTTCGGACAATTGCAATCGGGCCAGAAGGGCCACTTTGTTGACTTCTTCGCGTGAAATCGCCATAGACTGCCATCCCTATTTTAGTGCATTTCACCCGAGGCAAATGGGAGAAGCTCCAAAATAAATTCGCGCCGATCGGCTAGGTTTTTGTCCCCAGCCGGGAAAACCAGGGGTACGAATGCCCCAAGTCGGGCTCGTTTTGAGGTCGCTTTCTCCTATTTCCAAGAAAAACACTTGGCTTGAAGCCGGTTTTTTGGCAGATTAGCAGATTGAAGGGACTGTGGAGAGACGTTTGGCTATCTAAAACAACAAGGATGTAATAGAAGATGCAGTGGAGCGAGCCCGAACGACCGTTGTCGGTGTCGGAATTGACCGGCGAGATTAAGGAGCAGCTGGAGACCCGTTTTCCGGCGGTTTGGGTTGTCGGGGAGATCTCCGACTTTGCCCGGCCCCGTAGTGGGCATTGTTACCTGACGCTCAAAGACGATCGGGCCCAGATCCGGGCGGTCATCTGGCGCGGCACGGCCGAGCGGTTGAAGTTCACCCCCGAAGACGGCCTCGAGGTGGTTTGCCAAGGGGAGATCGACGTCTATCCGCCGCGTGGATCGTATCAACTGGTGATCCGACAGATTACCCCCAAGGGGCTTGGCGCGCTCGAGCTGGCCTTGCGGCAGTTGCGACAAAAACTGGCCGCCGAAGGGCTTTTTGAGCCCGAGCGAAAGCGGCCCCCGCCCGAGATGGTCCGGCGGGTGGCGGTGGTCACGAGTCAGACCGGGGCGGCGATTCGCGATTTTCTTCAGGTTCTTTCACGACGCTGGCGCGGCGCCGAGGTGTTGGTTGTTCCGGTGCCGGTTCAGGGGGAAGGGGCGGCCGAAAAGATCGCCCAGGCCATCCGGACCGTCAACCGGTTTCCCGAGCCGCCCGATTGTCTGGTCGTCACACGCGGCGGCGGAAGTCTCGAAGATCTCTGGGCGTTCAACGAGGAGCCGGTTGTCCGGGCGATTGCCGAGAGTCGGATCGTGGTGGTTTCGGCGATCGGGCACGAGATCGACGTCACGCTGGCCGATCTGGCGGCCGACGTTCGCGCGGCGACCCCCAGCGAGGCGGCCGAACTGGTCGCGCCGGAATCGCTTGAAATGCGCACCCGACTGGAAGGGCTCGGGCGTCGGATGGAAACGATCGTCCGGCATCAAATAGCCCAGGCCGGCGCTCGCGTCGAGACGGTCGCGTCACGCCGGGTCTTTCGACGTCCGCTGGAGACGGTTCAGCTCTGGTCCCGACGATTGGACGAAACCGGGATGCGATTGGATCGGATGATCGGACGACGTGTTTCCGAGTCGGGACGCCGACTGGAGGCGATCGCCGGACATTTGGAGTCGTTGAGCCCGCTTTCGGTCTTGGCACGGGGGTACAGTTTGACCAGTCGGGAAGAGGATCGCCATTTGATCTGCGACGCGAAAGAGGTCTCGCCGGGCGATCGGATTGTCACCCGCTTGGCCCAAGGTGAAGTGACCAGCCGTGTCGAGGAAGTCGAAACCGGAGACGAAAGCTAATCCGAGACACTGCCATGCTTAAAAGCTGGCCTGTTTGAAAAGGGACGTCACCTTGGCAAAAACGTCGTGAAGCTTTGTCCGAGTGTTGCCGCCCGGCCCTCTACTCTTCGGTCTCGCCGAGGACGCTTTCGAGGACCGATTCGGCGACGTAGATGGGCAGCGTTGGCTCGCAGGTAACCGCCACGGCGATCGCGTCGGAGGGACGCGCGTCGAGTTCGATCAGCTTGTCCCCTTGTCGGATTCGCAAAACGGCATAATAGGTATGGTCTTGTAGGTCGCTGATGATGACGTCTTGGAACTGACCGCCCATGGAATTGGCCAAATTGACCAGCAGGTCGTGGGTCAACGGTCTCGGGGTCGTGAACTGCTTGACGCGTCGGTCGATGCTGGTCGCTTCGAAGATTCCGATGAGGATCGGGAACATCCGATCGCCGTCGACCTCTTTGAGATAGATGACTTGCTGGTCGTTGATTTCGCTGATGATGATTCGCGAAAGCTGCATCGGCACCGGCATGGGCGTCTCCTTCCTCGAGAAAAGCGGGGGGAAAAATTGCCGCCCTCTCCCGACGGCATCCCATAGGTGTTTTTTTGTAACGATTCACCCCTAGGGGGTAAAATCAACCAAGGAGCGGAAGGCGAGCGTTTTTCGCCAAATGACGAAGGTTTTTCGACCAATTCTCTCCGTCGACCGGGTGAATAAGTCCTTGCCTTTTTTACCTATCCGTCAACCTTGACCGCCTGGTTTCACCGCCAGTGAAAGGTCACGCTTTTCATTATAGCACGGTGGACAAGAACGGGCGAGTGGGGTGTGCGTTAGCGTCCCCGCGTCGGCGTGGAAAAGGAGCGCTTGACGGCCCCAGGAAATAAGTTATGATTATTTTGATAGGGTTATCGTACTCTTTGGGGGGTGAAATCCACCCCTTTTTGGCTCGTCGTCGATACGAAAAAAAGTTTTTCAATAGGTGTCGCGTCCCTTCCTCTAGGGACGGCTTTCCCCCTTTTCCTGTCTGACTTTTTGGTCTTGTTGTTCAAGTAAGAGGAGTCCCCTTGTCGGATTCGCCCAACCAGAAGGTTCCGAACGACCGTGAGGTTGCCGAGAATCATGATGTCACGAATTTGTCCCAAAACGCGTGTCGTTTTGTCGATCGGGTCTCTCACGAATTTCGGACTCCTCTTACCGTTCTCAAAAAGTATTCGACGCTCCTGCGCGACGGTATCGCCGGCGCGCTGAACGATCAGCAGCGGGAGATGGTCGATGTGCTTCACGATCGGGCGAACGATCTGACCTTGATGTTCGACGCGATGTTGGATTTGGGACGGTTGGACGCGGGACTCTTTCGGATTTGGCGACGACCGTGTCGGCTCGATGAAATTCTCGAGACGGTTCGTCGGGGGGTACATGAAAAGGCGACCCTGAGAAAAATCACGCTCGAAACCCGGGTTCACAACGCCGACCAGACGGTTTGGTGTGATCGGGACAAACTGACCAAGGCGTTGACCGGCCTTCTGGCGTTTTTGATCCGTTACTCGGAAGACGGGACCTCGATCTGGGTCGAGGCGGACCTTCAGGATGCGTCCGGTTCGAAACAGTGGTTCGTCCGCATCGGGTCGCGCCAGACCTGCTTCGAAGAAACGACCCTCGATTCCGTGCGAGCCCTTTTCGAGCGGGAGACCGCCGAGGGCGATTCGGCCGATTGTGGAATCTGGGAAATGGTGCTCGTGGCCCGATTGGTTCAGATGCATTATGGACATATTCGGCCGGTTGATTTGGAAAAGGGAGCGCTGGCCTTCGAATTGATTTTGCCCACTGGCGAACCGGTCGATTTGATTCGTCGTTGGCGAAGTCGGTTTGCTTCGACCGCGATGAAGCCGGCGAAAGTCGGCCTGATCGACGTGGTAATGCGGGAAGATTTTCCGGGAAAAGCGGACGGCGTCGTTGACGAATTTTTGCAGCGGACCGTTGGGGTGGAAGATCTGATTTTGCGGGCGGGTTCGAATCGATGGCGTGTCTTGGTCGATCCTAGCCAAAACGCCGAGGGGACCTCGGAGACGATCGGTCGGATTCGGGCCGGTTGGCAGGAAACACTGGCCGAACATCCTGGCGGCATATTGCCCGAGCTGGATTGTCAATCGATTGGTCAGATGGCCTTTCCCGACGAGGGAAGCGAATCGACGCTGCTTGAGGAAAAGTAAAGTTCCTTTTTTTTCTTCATCTATCTTCACCTAAACGGGGGGCGTTTTTTTATATCGCCGACCCGTCACACCCCTCTTTAGAGTTATTTCTGTCGGGCTATTTCTGGATGGGACGACATTTCCTGGGTATTTTCCCCTACTTTTCGAGGTGCCTTTTTTCTGGGGAAGGAATGTCTGCTGGCATTTCTTTTCCCCCTCAAGAGGGTAGATCGAAATGTCCTATAATTATATGTGGTGGGTGAAAACCTCTTGAATATTAGTTTGGCCCCTTTATGTGAGACGATTGATGGATAACGGACCGGAACGTCAGCCGGAAAAAGAGCGACCGCCCAAATCCCCCTTTTCACCAGGGAACTATCTGATTTGGTACCTGGTTGGGATCGCCGGGTTTGCCATCTTGTTTGTGATAATATGGCCGCTTAAGCCGGAGATAGCGGAGATTCACTACGGCGACCTGATTCGCCTGGTCGAACAGGGAGCCCCTCAGGAGAATCCGAAGGCCCAAATTGAGGTCGATGTCGACGAGGCGGCCGCCGGGAGAGGCGAGGAGGAACCGATCCGGATCCGTTACTCCGACCTCAACGATATCAAGATCGGACGGGCCGCAATTACCGGGACGGTGACCCGGCAAGTGGTCGCTCCCGAAGCCAAAAAGACCGAACCGCAAAAAGATTTCCAGTTTCGAACCAATCGTTTGGGGTTGGAAAACGAGAACTTGTTTGATCTTTTCCACGAAAAAGGGTTCAATCGACCGGAAGGGAGCATTCAGGCCGAGCAGGCCATGGGCGGATGGCGTGCCCATTTGCCGTTGTTGCTGATCTCCGTTCTGTTTGTCGCCCTGTTTGTGGTGATGATGCGTCGACTGGGCGGTACCGGCGGCGCGGCCGCGTTTGGTCGTAGCCGGGGAAAGTTGATCGCTTACGAGGATATCGGCGTGTCGTTCAAGGACGTGGCCGGGATTGACGAGGCGGTCGAGGAGTTGGAAGAGGTGGTCGAGTTTCTCCGAAAGCCGGAGAAATTCCGGATGCTCGGCGGTCGAATCCCGAAGGGGGTTTTGCTGGTCGGGCCTCCGGGAACGGGCAAAACGTTGTTGGCCAAGGCAATCGCCGGGGAAGCGAAGGTCCCGTTTTTCAGTATGTCCGGTTCCGATTTCGTCGAGATGTTTGTCGGCGTCGGGGCGGCCCGTATTCGGGATATGTTCCAACAGGCCCAACAGCAGGCGCCGTGTATTGTCTTTATCGACGAACTGGACGCTTTGGGGAAAACCCGCAGCGGAAGCGTGGTCGGCGGTCACGACGAACGGGAGCAGACGCTCAACGCCCTGTTGGTCGAAATGGACGGTTTCAAGCCCAACAGCGGCGTGATAATCCTGTCGGCGACGAACCGGCCTGAAACGCTCGATCCGGCCCTGATGCGTCCCGGGCGTTTCGATCGCCACGTCTTGGTCGATCGGCCCGATATCCGCGGCCGAGAGAAAATTTTGAAGGTCCACATGAAAGGGGTCAAAATCGACGAGTCGGTCGACATCCACCAAGTGGCGTCGATTACTTCCGGTTTTTGTGGTGCCGATTTGGCCAACTTGGTCAACGAGGCGGCCTTATTGGCGGCTCGGAAGGACAAGAAGACGGTCACCATGGACGAGTTCAACGAAGGGGTTGAACGGGTCACCGCCGGTCTGGAAAAACGCCAACGGGTCATGCACGAGGACGAAAAACGGCGGGTCGCCTATCACGAAGCGGCCCACGCGCTGGTCGCCTATTCGTTGCCGAACACCGACCCGGTCCATAAGGTGTCGATCATCCCGCGTGGCCTGGCCGCGTTGGGGTACACGCTCCAGCGACCCGAAGGGGATCGGTATTTGATGACCCAGTCGGAGTTGGAAAGTCGAATCATGACCCTGTTGGCCGGGACGATCGGCGAGGAGTTGATCTTCGAAGATGTTTCGACCGGGGCTCAGAACGATCTCCAACGGGCCACCGAATTGGCGCGTAGTATGGTCATGGATTATGGCATGAGCCAGTTAGGGCGGGTCAATTATCGGGAAAGAACCGATTCGATGCTTGGCGACACGCCCGACGCGAGCCGGGCGCGTTACCATAGCGAGCATACCGCACAGGAGATTGACGAGGAGATCAAACGGATCATCAATCAGATGCTCCGGCAGGTCCGCGATATCCTCCAATCGCGTCACGCGGCGCTGGTCGCCTTGGCGCAACGGCTGATCGAGATAGAAGTGATCGACACGGCCGAGCTGAAAGAGATTGTCGAGCAGTCCGAGCCGGAGCACGAGCAAGCTTAGTGGTTTAAAAGCCTAGTGGTTTACCGGTTGGACCGTGGACGTTTTTGAGCCGTTTCAATTGAATTGCGGAAACGAGAGGGGGAACCGATTTTGGCAGGTTCCCCTTTTTTTTCGCGAAGGAAGTGGCTCGGTCTCCTTGTTTTGCCTATATTGCTTTTCCGGGTTATTTTGAGGAAGGGGCCCGGTTGGGGTGGATGCTAATCGTCGCGAGGGCGGCTTGATCTAAATCGGTATTTTCGATACTTTAGAGGGGAGTGAAAAAGGGATTTGGATCTTTCCTCTTTTGCCCCCCTCGATTGAGTGGAACTCGGCCGCCTTTTCCTCGTGCGAACCGATCGTTTCTCGTTCTCGGTTCATTCTTTCCAAGTCTATTTTTAGTAATGGGTTGGATTGATTCTGAATCCGGATTGTCGGAATCAGGTAAGGCGTTTTGTGGAGGGCTGTTCGGGGAAGACGGTTCGAACGATCCGAGATATCTTTCCTAGGTTCTTCTTTGGTGCCCCATGGCGAAACGCTGGCGTATTCGACCTCATGATTCCGACCGTATTGAAGCCTTGGCCCGGGCGGCCGGGGTCTCGTATGTCTTGGCCGAATTGCTCGTGGTGCGTGGTATTACCGAGCCGGCGGCCATTTCGTCGTTTTTGGAGCCGAAACTTGTCTCGCTCCATGACCCGGGGCTGCTTCCCGGGTGTGAGGTGGCGGCCCAGCAGATTCACGAAGCGATCAGGGCCGGGCGCCGGATTGTCATTTACGGCGATTACGACGTTGACGGGATCACCTCGACCTCGCTTTTGTGGCGGTGTTTCAAAATGCTCGGCGCCGATGTCGGGTACTATATCCCCCTCCGGCAGGAGGAAGGGTACGGGTTGAATCTGGAGGCGGTTCGGAAGTTGGCTGCCGGCGAAGGGACCATTCGGCCCGCGGAGATGATCGTGACGGTTGATTGTGGGATCAATAGCACGGCCGAAGCGGCTCTGGCGGCCGAGCTGGGGGTCGAGCTGATTGTGACCGACCATCACCAGCCGGGCGAGGTACTTCCACAGGCGTCGGCCGTGGTCCATCCGCGGTTGCCGGGGACGGACTATCCGTTTGGAGGGCTTGCCGGAGTTGGCGTCGCGTATAAACTTGCCTGGGCGCTGTGCCAACACGCCAGTCAGGCGGTGCGGGTCGGCGAGCGGATGCGCCGTTTCCTCCTTGAGGCGACCGGGTTGGCGGCGATCGGGACGGTGGCCGACATGGTTCCGTTGGTCGACGAAAACCGGCCGCTGGTCACGTTCGGGCTGGAGAGTCTCAAAGCGCGTCCGATTTTGGGGATCGAAGCGTTGGCTCGAACGGCCAAAATCGACCACAAACACCATTACAAGGCCGAGGATGTCGGTTTCTCGCTGGGACCGCGGCTCAATGCGGCCGGACGGTTGGGACAGGCCCGTTTGGCGGTCGAGTTATTGATTTCCGACGACCGGGACCGGGCCGACGAACTGGCCGTTTACATGGACAAACTCAACGCCGATCGTCAATCGCTCGAACGGCGGATGACCCTGGCGGCAAACAAACAGATCAAACACCGTTTCGACCCGGCCCAAGATGCGGCGATGGTGCTGGCCGACCCGAGCTGGAACCCGGGAGTGATCGGGATTGTCGCCGGACGGTTGGCGGAAAAGTACCATCGGCCGGTGATTATGGTCGCCTGTGACAAGGTTGGCACGCGTCCGGCGGTCGGTTCGGGCCGAAGCGTTCCGGGGTTGAATCTGGCCGACGCGCTGACAGCTTGCGAAAGTTATTTATTAGGTCACGGGGGACACGCGGCCGCCGCCGGGTTGCAGATCGACGAAGGGCGAATCGACGCTTTTCGCGAGGCGTTTTGCGACTACGTGGCTGCCAAACAGGCGGATGTCGATACGACGCCCGAACTGGTTATAGACGGCGAAGCGCCGTTTAGCAGCTTGACGGCGCGAGCGGTTCGCGAGATCGAGCGGATGGCCCCGTTTGGTCAGGGGAACCCGCGACCGGTGCTTTGCACGACCGACGTCCGGTTGGCCGAACCGCCGAAAAAGATCGGTTCGGGCGAACGGCACCTTTCCTTAAAATTGATTCAACACCAGACCACTTTCCGTGCCGTGGCCTTTGGCGGAGGCGAGTGGGCCGATGCTTTGGCCGCGCTTGACGGGCCGATCGACGTTGCCTTCCGGCCGGTGATCAACGATTTTCGGGGCAAACAGAACGTCGAACTTCATTTGGTTGATTGGCAAACCCCGCAAGATCGTCTCGCGACCGGGGCGGCGTAGACGAGACCTAATAGTTTCCTCCTGGAAAGAATTTGGGGGGATAGGAAGGAGCGACGGCCGGGGCCGTCGCCTGTGTTTATTAAATGAGGGGAAACATTTTGGAAATGGTTTCCCCTCATGCTCCCCTTCAAAAACTTTTTTGTAGGTGCTACCGCACCGATAACATTTGCCCGCTCCCGTTGGTCGCTGGTATCGATATCAGCGACCAACGAAAGCGGGTTTGGTCCTTGGCGTGGTAACGCCAGTCCGGCTGCGGGTCCTACCCGCCGATCTTGAGAAAGAGGCTATTACAAAGAATTTATGACCGCATCGGATATCGTTATACAAGGGGCGCGAGAGCACAATCTTTCCGGCGTGAATCTCGTTTTGCCGCGAAATCAATTAATTTGTTTCACGGGAGTCAGTGGTTCGGGCAAAAGTTCGCTTGCCTTCGACACGCTCTATGCCGAGGGACAACGTCGGTACGTCGAAAGCCTCTCGAGCTTCGCTCGGCAGTTCTTGGGACAGATGCCCAAACCGGAAGTCGACCGGATCGAAGGGCTCAGTCCGTCGATTTCGATTGCACAGAAGTCGACCGCCAACAATCCCCGCAGTACGGTCGGCACGATCACCGAGATCTACGACTTTCTCCGGGTGCTTTACGCGCGGGTCGGGACCGGACATTGCAGCAAGTGCGGGCGACCGATCACCGCGCAAACGCGCGACCAGATTACGCAGCAGATCCTCTCGTTGCCGGAAGGGACGAAGTGTTTGATCCTGGCGCCGGTGGTCCGCGGTCAAAAGGGGGAGCATCGTGACCGGTTCGCCGACCTGTTGAAACGGGGATTTGTTCGTGCGCGGGTGGACGGGGAGGTGGTCCGGCTGACCGACGACGTTCAATTGGACCGTCAGCGACGTCACACGATCGAGGTGGTGGTTGACCGGTTGTCGATTCGGTCGAATATCCGGGTGCGTCTGGCCGAGGCGATCGAATTGGCCTTGAAGGTCGGCGACGGCAATCTGGTGGTCGCCCATTCCGACGATGATCCGACCGATTCGAAGACCAAGGACTGGGCCTTGTCGTCGCGTTATGCGTGCACGCACTGCCAAATCAGCTTCGAGCCGCCCACGCCGCAGATGTTCAGCTTCAACAGTCCACGGGGGATGTGTCCCTCGTGCGACGGGCTGGGCGAAATCTATAGTTTCGACCCCGAAACGCTCATCGACGATCCGACGAAATCGTTCCAGCAAGGTTGTTTTGTTCTGATCGGGCGGTGGCGCGACCTGGGGCGTTGGAAGCGGCATATCTATCGTGGCGTGGCCGAGACGCTCGAGCGTCACTACGGGCTCGAGTCGGGCGCGGTACTGGAGACCTCTTGGGAGGAGCTTGACCCGAGGGTCCGGCACGACCTGCTCTACGGCACCGGCGACATGCACATCACCTACACCTGGCGGGCCGGGCCCAGCGGTCGGAAATGGGGCGGGACATTCGACGGGATCGTTCCGAATCTGCTGTCGCAATACAAAAACAGTCGCAACCGGATGCAGCGGCGTTTTCTCGAAAAATTCATGCGGGTGGTCGAGTGCGCCGAGTGTGGCGGAGCCCGATTGAATCGGCAGGCGCGCGCCGTGACCCTCACGACGCGTCACCCGAGATTTGACGGCGTGGCCGCGCGGACACTTCCGGAAATCTGTGAGTTGGCGATCGACGAGACACGGGACTTTTTCAGCGACTTGGAGCTCGACCAGACCGGCCAGGCGATCGCGGTCGAGGCGCTGAAGGAAATTTGCGGCCGGCTTCACTTTTTGACCGACGTCGGGCTCGATTATTTGACGATTGGCCGGACCGCCCCTACCCTTTCCGGCGGCGAGATGCAGCGGATTCGGCTGGCCAGTCAGATCGGCTGCGGGCTGGTCGGGGTGCTTTACATCTTGGACGAGCCGTCGATCGGGTTGCATCCGCGCGACAACGACCGGTTGCTGGGGACGCTCATGCGGCTTCGCGATCAGGGGAACACGGTCCTGGTGGTCGAGCATGACGAGGACACGATGCGTGCGGCCGACCGGATTGTCGATTTCGGTCCCGGACCGGGCGTGCGAGGCGGGCATGTGGTGGCGGAAGGCCCGGTCGACGTTTTGGCCAAAAACCCCGACAGTTTGACCGGCGCGTTTTTATCCGGGCGACGCCAGATTCCGGTGCCCGAAAAGCGGCGACCGATCGGCACGCGTCGTTTGGTGGTCGAAAAGGCGACGCATCACAACTTGAAGGGGGTCGACATCGAGATTCCGCTCGGGGCGTTTGTCTGCGTGACGGGGGTTTCCGGGTCGGGTAAGAGTTCGTTGGTCACCGATATCCTGGTCGAGACGCTCAGACGCGATCTCAACGGAGGAAAAGGGACGCCGGGGGCCCACGAGGCGATTTTGGGGCTGGAGCATCTGGACAAGATGATCGCCATCGACCAGTCGCCGATCGGGCGGACGCCGCGAAGCAATCCGGGGACGTATATCAAGTTGTTCGATGAGATCCGAAAGCTTTACGCCCAGTTGCCCCAATCGAAGGCGTTCGGTTACAAGCCGGGCCGATTCAGCTTCAACGTGGCCGGCGGGCGGTGCGAGGCGTGCGAGGGGAACGGGGCGACTCGACTCGAGATGGATTTTCTGGCCGATATCTGGGTCACCTGTCCGGTCTGCAAAGGACACCGGTTCAACCGCGAGACGCTTCAGGTCCAGTACAAGGGGAAATCGATCGCTCAGGTCTTGGAGATGGACGTTCAAGAGGCCTTGGAGCATTTCGAAAATATCCCGAAGGTTCGCGACAAGCTCCAGACTTTGCACGATGTGGGGCTGGACTATATGAAAATCGGCCAGGCCTCCCCTACCCTTTCCGGCGGCGAGGCCCAGCGGATTAAACTGGCCCGCGAACTGGTCAAAAAGAGCACCGGCAGCACGTTTTACACGCTCGACGAGCCGACGACCGGCTTGCATTTTGCCGATATCGAAATGCTTTTGAAGGTGTTGCACAATTTTGCCGACGCCGGGAATACCGTGTTGGTCGTCGAGCATAACCTCGAGGTGATCAAGACGGCCGACTGGGTCATCGACCTTGGGCCCGAAGGGGGCGCCGAAGGGGGACGGATCGTCGTGGCTGGGACGCCCGAAGAAGTGGCGGCGTGCGAGGATTCGTATACCGGGCGAGCGCTGCGGGAGGTCTTGGATCATAAAGCGAAAAAACAGGCCGCTTCGTCGAAGAAGCGAAAAGCGAAAAAGGGGACCATGCCCGGGGCACGGTTAGCCAACTCGATCAAGGTTCGTGGCGCCGCGCAACATAACCTCAAAGGGGTCCATGTCGAGATTCCGCGTGACCAGATGACGGTCTGTTGCGGGATGAGCGGGTCGGGAAAAACCTCGCTGGCGATGGATACGATCTACGCCGAGGGACAGCGGCGTTATGTCGAAAGTCTCAATTCGTACGCCCGGCAGTTCGTCGGTCAGATGCAGAAGCCGAAGTTCGACTCGATCGAAGGGCTTTCTCCGGCGGTGGCGATCGAGCAGAAACGGATCGGCAGTTCGCCTCGTAGTACGGTCGGGACCGTCACCGAGATTTACGACTATCTGCGAATCCTGATGGCACGCCTCGGCGAGCCGTATTGTCCCGACTGTCAGGTTCCGATCGGGACCCAATCGGCCGACGAGATCATCGGCAAGATCCTTTCGCTCCGCAAGGGGTCGAAGATTCTCGTGACCGCGCCGATCGAGCTTCAAGGGACCGAAACGTACGAGCGGATGTTCGACCAGTTACGGGCCTCCGGTTACGCGCGGGTCCGGATCGACGGGCGGACCGTTTCGATCGACGAGGCACCGATCTTGGACCGTCGCCGTAAGCATCTGGTCGAGGTGGTCGTCGATCGACTGGAAATCACGCAAGACGTTCGTAGCCGGTTGGCCGATAGTGTCGAGACGGCCCTTTCGTTGGGGCAAGGGGTTTTGCGTGTGGTCCACCGGTTGCAAAAGGTCGACGAGCCCGAGTGGAAGGTCGACAAGCACAGTCAGCACTTTGCCTGCGACCGATGTGGGCGGAGTTTCGAGCCGCTTTCGCCGCACCATTTTTCGTTCAACAGTTCGTTGGGCTGGTGCCCGGCTTGTGAGGGCTTGGGAACCCAGATCGGGGCGAACCCGGCCGCGTTGTTGCGTGATACCCGGTTGACGTTGGTCGAAGGGGCGATCGACCTTTGGCCCCGCGTTGACAGTCGGTATTTCCGGCCGATGCTCGACGCGTTTGGTCGAGGGTCCGGCGTGCCAATCGACGTGCCGTTCGATCAGTTGGGTGCGCGGCACCGACGGGCCCTTTTGCACGGGACGGGTGACCGGTGGTTCGAGGTGACCGATCCGGCCGACTCGGGGCGGCTTTGCTTCCGGTTCCAGTACAAAGGGCTTTTCCCGACGCTCGATGAGGCGAGTCGTACTTCGCCCCGGTTCCGCAATCGACTTGAGGAATTCGTCGACGAGGTCGAGTGTTCCGAGTGTGGCGGAAGTCGACTTCGGGACGACGCGGCCGCGGTCCGGTTGCGCGGCGAGACGATCGATGAGCTTTGCCGAAAACCGCTCGGGGCGTTGCTTACGCAGTTCAAGGCGTGGAAGCCGGACAAGACCGAAAAACAGATCGCCGGGGACCTGATCCGCGAAGTGGTCAATCGGCTCAAGTTCCTCGTCGATGTCGGATTGGACTACGTGACCGTGGGTCGGACCGCGCCGACGCTCTCCGGCGGCGAGATGCAACGGATTCGGTTGGCGGCCCAAATCGGCAGCGGCCTTTGCGGCGTGCTTTATGTGCTCGACGAACCGACGATCGGGTTGCATCCGCGCGACAACCGACGGTTGTTGAAATCGCTCGGCGCGCTGCGGGACCTAGGCAATACGCTTTTGTTGGTCGAACATGATCGGGAGGTCCTTTGCGGCGCCGATCAGTTGTTGGATTTTTGGTCCCAAGGCGGGGAAAAAAACGGTGGTTTGATCGTTGCTCGCGGGACCCCCGACGAATTAATGCGTCGCCGGAATTCGGTGACCGGTCCGTATTTGGACGGGCGCAAGGCGATTCCGATCCCGACCAATCGACGGATCGATGCGGTGGGCGAGGTGGGCAAAAAAGCGATTCGTCCGGTGCCGCCGGGTGAAGGTTGGCTCGAGGTGCGTGGGGCCCGGCATCATAATCTCAAAAACGTCGACGTGGCGTTCCCGTTGGGGACGTTCACGGTTGTCTCGGGCGTCAGTGGCAGCGGCAAGAGTTCGCTGGTCAACGAGATCCTTCACACCGAACTGGCGCGGACGCTTCATCGGGCCAAAGGGGTGGCCGGCGCGCACGACGCGATTTTCGGCCTACAGTGGGTCAACAAGGTGATCCGCGTGACGCAACAGGCGCTGGGCCAGACGCCGACGAGCAACCCGGCGACTTATACCGGGGGTGTTCGATTTGATTCGGACCCTGTTTGCCCAACTGCCCGAGGCGAAGTTGCGCGGTTACACGGCCCGGCGATTCAGTTTCAACGTGCCGGGCGGTCGTTGTGGAAAAGTGCGAAGGGAACGGGCAGCTAAAAATCGAGATGCACTTTTTGCCCGATGTCTGGGTCGAGTGCGACGCATGCGGCGGAACCCGATACGATGCCGAAACGCTTTCGGTAAAATACCACGGCCACTCGATCGCCGACGTGCTGAACCTTTCCTGCGGCGAGGCGGTCCAGTTGTTCCAAAATATCCCGAAAATCC
The DNA here is from genome assembly GCA_963674475.2 of Thermoguttaceae bacterium. Classification (GTDB taxonomy): domain Bacteria; phylum Planctomycetota; class Planctomycetia; order Pirellulales; family Thermoguttaceae; genus CAXXFQ01. The sequence continues at coordinate 132,004 of CAXXFQ010000024.1, forward strand.
GACGGGTGTTGCAGACCCTCTGCGATGTGGGACTCGACTATGTGACCCTCGGTCAACCGGCGCCGACCCTTTCCGGAGGCGAGGCCCAACGGGTCAAACTGGCCGCCGAACTGGCCCGGGCCCGATACGGGCAAGACCCTTTATCTGTTGGACGAGCCGACGACCGGTTTACATTTCGAAGACCTTCAAAAACTATTGGAAGTTCTCAACCGGTTGGTCGACCTGGGCAATACCGTGGTGGTGATCGAGCATAATCTCGACGTGATCAAAGCGGCCGACTGGGTGATCGACTTGGGGCCCGAGGCGGGAGACGATGGCGGGTATGTTGTCGCTGCCGGGACGCCCGAAGATCTGGTCCGTCATGCCCGGGCGTGGAAGTCGAATTCGAACCATTCCCGGCTTCGTACTCATACCGGCGAAGCGCTCGTGCCGGCTCTCGAAGCGGGTCCGTATGAAGAGCGGAAGGTCTACGATTTTTCGCAGGAAGAAACGCTGCAAGACGGAGATGAGGATATCATCGAAGTCGGGCGAACGATTCAGATGCCGTGGGAGGCGGACGGACCGCGTTGGCATACCCAAGACCGGACGGCGCGCAACGGGAACCCGTGCCAGTGGGACGGTCGGATTTTGGCCGAGGTGGCCGAGCGGATCGAGGCGTCGGAGCTTTTCGGCCCGATCGACTGGTCCCAGCGGACCGTGGTCGAGGTTCGTGGACAGACGAAATCGCACGGGTGGTTCTTCCACGCGATCACGGGTGAGGAATGGCTTTTGAAGATGAAGTTCCGCACTGCCAAGCGGACCTTTCAGTCGGACGAACTGATGACGCGGCTGGGACTGAAGCCGCTGAACGACATGCCCGATTTGCCGCTTTACGGTTCGCAAAACCGGACAAAGGTTCGTTCGCTTAGTGGGCCGTTCCAAGAGGTGGAGTTGAGGGTTCATGGTTTCGACGAGATCGACCACGACGATTTTTGGCAGTTTTTGGATGAGGCGATCGCCGGGTTCGGCTGTTTTGTCGATCGGGCCGAGACGAAGCCGGGCGACTTGATGCCGTGGCGTGTTATGGGCGAGAAGTGGCACCTTTCGCGCAAGGGTTTTCCGATCAGAAAGCCTCCGAAATGGGATGAGCAATTGCTCCAGAAAATCTGCGATATGATTCGGAAGACGGCGCCCGACGGGGAATTTCAGTGGAACAACAAAGCGTCCGTCGCGTTTCGGGTGCCGGGGATCGAGCATCCGTGGGTCTCGCTTTTCACGAAGCAGACGGACGACCTTTCGTTGTTCGTCAACGGTCCGAAGGGCCAGATACCGCTTGGACGTGTTCTGGAACTGGGCCGTGAACAAGAGATCGTTCCCCGGACCGGCTACGACGCGATTCGGCTGCGATTCTGTGACATGGCCGATCTCAATACGCGTTCGCTCGGAAAATTCTTGCGAGAACATCTTCAAACGACACGCGACGGTCAAGGGTGAGCGTCGCGTGTTTCTCGTTTTCGAGTGAGGGGAGAGAATCGGTCCTTCGCCCGATGCCGTTGCGAATTGCCTAAATTAAACGGTTTGCCGTGCCGTCTTTTCCCCTAGACCTTTCCTGATAGGTCAGTTTTTCCTATCCGAATCCTCCTCCCGCCTGCCGCACTTTAACCGGGGAATTTCGTTAAGAATCGCTTGCCATTTCTTCGGAGGCGTGTACTTTTAATTGGCCGATTACGCGATCGGTCTGGAAAAAATGACGCCTGTTATGGCCTCGCGTTTAATAAGAGAGAAGAATCGATAAAACGGTTTCGTTTTTCGTGAGCCGTTTTTTCTTCCCAATCAGGAAACCCAAGTCGAAGGAGATTCGTGATGGCAAGGATCCCGGCTGCCATCTCCGTGGTCGTTATTACGGCCATCGCGATCGGAATCAATATCGCCCGGTTTCCCGTGGTTTGGGAAATGGCCGGAAACGTTTCCCAAAATGTGGAATCGACCTCGGCCGCCTCGACTGAAATGGTCAAGAAGGAATCGACCGACTCGTTTTCTTCGACGGAAAAATCAGTTGATACCGGCGAGCAGAGGAGCACGTCGCCGAAGAGGAAAAAGAAATCAAACGCGTTTCTGTTGGGCGGGCTTTCTGAATATGCCGCCCCGAAGGTTGACGATTTTATTCCTGTCGAAGATTCGCATCCTGAGTCGTCACCCCAGTTGACGCGAAAAGAAGCCTTCGAAGTCAATGCCGAGGGGATCATTACGGTGCCACTTCAAAAAACCGATTCCGCGATTTCTCTGCCGTGTGATTCCGGAGACGGGCAGATGGCCGTTTCTTCGATTTTGCTTCAAGAGGAAACGTTGGACGAGCCGTGCGACAACCGACTTGGTACCCAATCGGTGAACCACGACTCGCTCGCTTCGGAAGAGACGACTTCCGACGAACCGACGGTTCCTTACACGCCAGTCGAGGTCGAACCGGAAACCACGGTTCAGGCCGTTTTGCCCCAGGAAAGTTGGTCACCGGCCTGTTTTCCTGAATCGGAAGTCGGGCAAGTTTCTCCCGATCGAGCGGAAAAAAATCTGGTACCGATGGTGAGCCTCGATGCCGAATCGGGCCCGACAGTTTCCTATTCGGACCCGTACCCGGAGGAGAGCCGTTTGCCCGGTCAATCGGCCACGGCTTTGAATATCGCTTCCCAATTACCCTGTCCCGCGCCGACGTTTATTTTCTCATGTCCCATGATTGCCGAAAAGTCGGACATTCTGAAGTGGCGTGTTTCCAAGCCGCTGGTGGCAATTCAGTCGGAAGAAAAGTCCAGCGGCTCGGCCAAACGGCAGACACGGTATATGGTCGTCAAGCCGAAGGACAAAACCGGCTCATCGGCCGAAAAGTCGGCCAAGGTCCTGTCGCAACCGGCAACGCAATCGACTAAATCTTTGTCCTCCGATGACGCGAAGGTCAGGCGTCTTCCCCCGGTCGAATCAGTCGACCAGTAGGAAACCCGATCCGAAGGAAAAAGGTCCCGTTTCCTCTTTTTTGTTCGACAGTGGAGCTTTTCTCGAAGCGAGTGGGGAAAGCGTCGAAATTTCTCCGGTTTTGACTTGTGGAAGACCCGGCTAGGCTACTAAAATGGGGAACTCTCATAAACTCCCCTGCCAAGGCCCGAATTGGCCGAACCTTTGATGAGGGGTTTTGGTCTGTTTTTCTTATTCGGGATTGCCCTCCCTTTCCGCGATCCTTTTTCTTTTTGTCCTTATGAGTCGGATTCAATGAAGCCCATTTCGCTGAAACATTGGTGGCAACGACGTGGTGGGGCGGCCGAGGTTTTGGCCGTGGCGTTGCCCTTGATTATCTCGACCGGCTCGTGGACCGTAATGAATTTTTGCGATCGGATGTTCTTGCTCTGGAACAATCCGACCGCGATGGCCGCCGCACTTCCTGCGGGGATGTTGCATTTCTCGATGATCTGTTTCCCGCTGGGGGTGGCTTCGTATGTCAATACGTTTGTGGCCCAGTATCAAGGAGCCGGGCGTCCGGAGCGGATCGGACGAGCCGTTTGGCAGGGCGTCTTGATCGGCATGGCGACAGTCCCTTGCATTTTGGCGACCGCCCCGTTTATCGAGTTTCTCTTTCGTTTTGCCGGACATCCGGCGGAGCTGATTCCCTATGAAACGACCTATTATCAGATTCTCACTCTTTCCGGCGGCGCGACGGTGATCGCCTCGGCGCAGGCCGCGTTTTTTATCGGTCGCGGAAAAACGCGGCCGGTCATGTGGATCGGCGTGACCAGCGCGATGTTGAATATCGGGCTCGATTGGCTTTGGATTTTTGGTCGTGGAGGTTTTCCCGCGTGGGGAATCGGCGGCGCGGCGGCGGCGACGGTCGTGGCCCAATGGTATCACGTCATCGCGTATGTCGTTTTGATGCGTCGTCCTCGACTGGAGGAGGCGTTCCGGCTTCGCGCCGGGCGTCGGTTCGATCGGGTTCTCTTTGGGCGATTGATTCGGTTTGGCGGCCCAAGCGGGTTGCAGATGTTGGTCGAAGTGGCCGGGTTCACCGTTTTTCTTTTGATCTTAGGCCGTCTGGGGCCTGAAGCGGTCCAGGCGACTACCTTGGCATTTAATGTCAATAGCGTCGCTTTCATGCCTTTGATCGGATTGGGGATAGGAATCACGGCCTTGGTCGGGCAACGTCTAGGAGAAAACCGTCCAGAGCTGGCCGCGAGAACCACCTGGACCGGATTTGTTCTTGCGACATTTTATTCCGGTGTTTTTGCCGTTTTGTATTTATGCTTGCCGGAACTTTTTCTCATGGGGCACGCCTCGGGAATGGATTCGGAGCATTTTCAACGGTTGCAGGACGTGACGGTCATTTTGTTGCGGTTTGTTGCCGTCTATTGCTTTTTTGACGCGGTTAATTTGACCTTTGTCGCGACGATCAAGGGTGCCGGTGACACGCGATTCATTTTATTGACCAATCTGATCATCTCGCCCGCCTGTGTCGCGGCAACTTGGATCGGAATTCGTTATTTTGGTTGGGGACTTTTTTGGAGTTGGGGTATTCTGACGGGTTGGATTATTGCCCTGGCAATTATTTATCTCACCCGTTTTCTCCAGGGTCACTGGCGTTCGATGCGGGTGATCGAGCCGGAACTGATTCCTGAAGAATTCGATTCCATGGCTTCTGAATCGCAGGAAATGAGTTCGACGACGCTCGCTCCCTAGAAAAGGCAAAACTCACAGACGAGGTGATGCCCGCAAAAACCCCCTATCTTTTCTGTTTTCTTAATGAAGCGAGATCCCTATCGGGAACCCTCTGCTCCTCTTCTTCCGTAGATTGCCGTTGCCAAGTTCCGGTGACGTAAGTTCTTCTCGTTAGGTAAGATAGGTGGCCTTTTACCAGTTCAAATGATAAAAAGGATCGTAATTTCTGAATCCGGAAAAGACGATACTTTCTTAGAAGCTAGTTTTATAACTATCTCGCTTGCCATCTCTCCTTGAATGATCTAGGGGGGTAATTTTTGGGTCGGATTTTCATGGTAATCCAAAAACGAAATGGTGAATTATGAAACCCGTTTCGGCGGGGACTCAGATCGTGGACAGAAAAGGTTTCGTGCATAGGGAACCGTTTGACAGGAGGGGATTATGGTCAATTTAGGTGATCCTATCGTGCTACAGCTTATTGAAAAACTTCAAGACTCCGATCCTCGCACCCGTCGGAATGCGGCCGGATCGCTACGTCTCAACGGGGCTCGTGCCGTTTCGGCTATTCCGCAATTGAAACTTCTTTTGCAGGACCACGACCCCAAGGTTCGAGAAGAAGCTCGACGTGCGATTCGACAGCTTTGCCGTCGTGTTGCTTAGATTGGAGAAGGTAAGGTCGGCGGGACACTCCTCCCGGTTGGGAGTGAGAGTGTTTTTTTGAGGAAATCGAGGGATGTAGGAAGAATTTGGGCATGTATATAGCCAACTTTGGGTTAAAGCGGCAGCCGTTCGCTCCGGTACCGGAGGTCGGTCTCTATTTTCCCGGTGAAGCGATCGAATCGGTTCGTCAAATGGTGATTCGAACCCTCGGTCGCGGTGAGGGGGCCGGGATGCTGGTTGGACCGTCCGGGACAGGGAAAACGCTCCTTTTGCACGTTCTTAAACAGCAGTTTACCGGAACGAAAGAAGTAGCCTTTCTCGGGAGCGGCCGGATCACTTCGATTCGCTCGTTGTATCAGGCGATTCGATTTGAATTGGGGCAGGAGTTTCGAGGGATGGACGAAGGCGAGTTGCGTCTTTCGACACTCGATTATTTGACCCATGCCGGGACCGATGCGCTGATCTTGTTGGTCGACGAAGCGCACACCCTGTCGTTGAAAATCCTCGAAGAAATTCGGATGATGACCAATCTGTTCCACGCGGGAGTGGCGCAGGTGCGTGTCGTCTTGGCCGGGAACGCGATGTTGGAAGAGCGATTCACGCATCCGAAACTCGATTCGTTTACGCAGCGGTTGGTCGCACGCGGTTATTTGGAACCGTTCGGGAAAAAGGAAACGACCCGGTATATTCGCGCCCAGATCGATATCGCCGGCGGAAACGGTCTGAAGCTTTTTGCGACCGGTGCGACCGAGGCGGCTTATCAGGCCACGGGTGGAATTCCCCGTTTGATCAATCAGGTTTGCGATCAGGCCCTTTTGCTGGCCACCTCCGAGGGACTTTCGAAGGTCAGTGCCAGAGAGGTGGAAATCTCGTGGGCCAATCTTCAGCAGTTGCCCTCGCCGTGGAACGACGAGCCGGAGATCACGTCTTCGGCGGTCAGTTCGGGGCCGGTCGTCGAGTTCGGTGGATTGGACGACGAATTGCCGGAAGGCGCGACGTCGGAACCGTTTGTTTCGACGGCCTCCTCGGATTTGGACCCCGTGGAAATTTCGTCGACTTTTTCGGAAACGTCGCCGTTGGACGAGTCGGATAAGATTCTAGACGAGGATTTGACCGTTGCCGAAGAGGCCGGTTCGCTTGACGATTCGAACGAGGCTTTCTCGATTGAGATCGGGGGCCTTTCGGAAACGGCGGAGGAAGCGGCTTTTGAGACCGACGAACCGGTAGAGCGACTTGCGTGCGAAGGCGAAAAAGTCACGCTTTCCGAGGCGATGGCCCTGTCCCAAGCGGCGATCGAACCGATCGACGAGATCGAAACGGATTCCCTTGATGACGTTTCTGCCGTTGATCCGTTTTCCGAGTCATTTGAAGAGGAGGAAGTGGTCACGCCTGACTACAATATCGCGGCCGCCGAAGTGTTTTCGCAAGCTTTGAGCAATACGGCGGAAACGCCGTTGCGTCTCAGTTCGCTTCAGGCCGAGACGACCATTGACCCGATTTCCGTATCCCGTAGCGGGAAGTCTCAGGAAAACCGGCCGACAACCTTGTCGATGAGTGAACATCAAAAGAAGCCTGCAACGGCATTGGATAACGGGATCATTTTGCTGGACGAGGAGGAAGCGTCGACCGAAAGGGTTCGGCCGGGGTTGCCTCAAATTCAGGTTGCCAAAAAACGGGATCTCGGGTCGCTTTTTTCGAAGTTGAGAAGAGCGTAGTCTTCTGTTGACGGAAAGGGGAACCGCGTCATGTCCGATCGAACTGCTTCCGGAAGGTTTCCGACGGTGCGTCTTCGGCGTCTGCGTTATCATCCGATGGTGCGGCGGCTGGTCCGTTCGGTTCGTCTTTCCCCGGAATCGTTGGTTCTTCCCCTGTTCGTTCGACCGGGCAAGGGAATTCGAAAGCCGATCCCCTCGATGCCCGGTCAGTATCAGTTTTCGCCCGACACGTTGGTTGAAGAGGCGAAACAGGCGATCGATCTGGGGCTCGGTGGAGTTATCCTGTTCGGGATCCCCGAGCATAAAGATGCCAAGGGTTCCGATTCGTTCAGCCCGTCGGGGATCATTCCGCAGGCGATCCAAGCGATTCGCGAAAAGACCGACGACCTTTTGATTCTCACGGATGTCTGTTTTTGCGAATATACCGACCACGGTCAATGCGGGATTGTCGATAAGGCGACGGGCCGGCCGGATGTCGACAACGATGCGACGCTGGCGCTGTTGGCCCAGCAGGCGATCGTGCATGCCCGGGCCGGGGCCGACATGATCGCCCCGAGTGGGATGATGGACGGGATGGTCGGAGCGATCCGTCATGGGTTGGACGAAGCCGGATTACTTCACGTTCCGATTCTCAGCTACGCGGCCAAATACGCCAGCAGCTTTTACGGACCGTTTCGCGATGCGGCCGAAAGCACGCCCCAGTTTGGCGACCGACGCGGGTATCAGATGGATTTTACCGCCCAGGCCGAGCAGTCGCTTCGCGAAATCGAACTCGATCTGGCTGAAGGGGCCGATCTGGTCATGGTCAAACCGGCTCTGGCCTATCTCGATATTATCCGAATGGTCGCGGATCGGTTTCCTGGCGTGCCGCTTGCCGCGTACAATGTCTCGGGCGAGTATAGCATGATCCACGCGGCGGCCGAACGGGGTTGGATTGATCGGCGCGAGACCGTTTTGGAATCGCTTCTGGCGATGCGTCGGGCCGGCGCTTCGATTCTCTTGACCTATTGGGCCAAGGACGTGGCCTCGTGGATCGGTTAAGAAGTTCTTTCTGTCTGAGCCGAGATTCCTTTTCTTACTCCAGCGGGATAATGACCGATTTGGAAGGCTTTTGCTTTTTGCGACCGATCTGATGAAAGATTAAGCAGAGGATGGCGAACACCAATCCGCACCAGTCGGGGCGAAGCAGGAGCCACCACAAGCCTCCAAGAAGGATACCGATCAGATAGGGACGCTGGAGAATCGGGCGCCAACCTCCCCGCCATCGGCCTGCCATGAAAAGGGTCACGCCAAGCAGGGCGAAAACGAAGACCAGATCGAGTTGATGACGCATCGATTCGGGCAAAATGGTGAATGGAAAACGGCTGCTGAGGTAACCGAAGAAGTTCGAGCCGTTTGAATCGGTTAGGTGGTCCGACGCCTTGTTCTTCTTCCAAGGCAACGCAAGCGGCCCGATGGGGTCTTCGGTCGAGATTAAATAGGTCCGCTGAGGATCGCTTAAAGGGCCTTCGCTCCAAGTGGCGCTGATTTCGTTGAGGATGGCGGGAGTCGCTTTGGAAGCGTACCATTTTTTCCATCGCTCCGACGAACTTCGCGCTTCTTCCACGCGCAAGGCATCCGTGCTGTCGGATTTGGGGGCACGGGGAAGTTCGTTTTCCAACCGTTCACATTGATCCATGAGACGGGCGGCCCAGATGGATATGGCGTGTTTGGTTTCGTTTTGGGAAGCGGTGCCCTGTTGTCCGAGCGACGCGAGAATCTCCGTGATTGTTGAAGCGTGTTTCAGGTGAAATTCCAAGTTGGTGGTGCGGGTGCCTCGGGACATCGCCTCAAATTCTGGAACCAAGGACGGCGGTCCGTGGAGGTGCCAGAAGGTGTTCGTGAAGGTCGCCTCGGTCGGTTTCGGAACGTCGAACCGCAATGAATCGTCCGTTTCGGATCGACCGACCTCTCCGGAAAACACGATCACCATTCGCTGCGGAAGGGTTCTCGACACGAGCGGCACTTGATAGCGACGTCCGGTTTGGGTAGCGGTTGCTTTTTGGTGAAGCGAAATTTTCTGCGGGACCGGGACGGTGGTGACCCCTTCAAGGCTGAGTCGAATTAAATCGAATCGGGCCGGAATGTAAAGGGGAATCCACGATTGGCCTGACGGCTCGATATCGTAGACCGCGACGCCGAAACAACCGAGATCGCTTTGCCAGCGGAGGTGAAGGTCGGCAAAACGGATGATCGGCGCTCCGTCGAGCGGCTGGAGGAGGTTGCAGACGGCGTGGAACGACGACGTTTCAACCGTGTAGACACTTCTCTGAGCCGAAAGAGGCTGTTTGAGCAACGCAGTGACCTGTTCCGGGAGCGGAGCGGGAAGCCGTTTGAGCCCACGTATATCCCATCGCAGTGGCAGGTTGTGCCATCGGTCCGGAAGAGCGACAAAACGATTTCGAAGCGTCATCCCCAGCGGAACGATATCCGGAACTCCGGCTCGATCTTCCGTCAGGTAGCCTTCCATCGTGAATTGAAAAACGCTCTGAAGCGATCTTGCCGGGCGAAGTACCAGAATTTCATGGTCGGAAGTCGATTCTTCCTTGATGAATTTCATCGGAGGATGAAAACGAAAAGGGCCAACCAGATGACCGGGGACCCGGAGTCGGATTTCGTCGACCGCGCCTTCCAGCGGGGTTACCTTGAAATCGGTCTGAATCCGCCAGGCTTCTTTCTCTCGAAACACCGAGACGAGCTGGTCGGCTTCGACTTTCGGTCGATTAGGGCGAACGGTTAGCCGCAGGGAAGAATCGCCTTCATTTTTTGCCTCATAGGCGGCAACGGGCCGACTCCAATCGTCGGTCGTTTGAGGGCCCAAAATTACCGGCTCGACTTTCTTGAGTCCCTCGGTTCGTTCGAGATCCACCAAGATATCGGGAGAACGACGCAGCACGACCTCTGACGATTCGCAGCGACTGTTTTCCACCCGAATCGTTTTGAGGTCGAGCGGTTGGTTCATTTCGAGAGGGAGATGGCCCTCCAGACTCAGACGCATCGTTCCTTCGACCGGTCCGTCGAGAAACAGGTCGAGTCGCTCCGGTTCGGTGCGTGCCATTCGTGAAAGACGATCGAGACCGTCTTTTACCAGAGAAATCGAATCGACCACCAGTGATTCCGGAACGATCAATCGATAACGAAAACGGGGACTGGCCGTGGTGGTCAAGTTGGCATTGAAGTCGATTTTGGCCCGGTTTTTATGTAACCCGACCAAGAGGGATCGGTCCACGGCGGTTTTCGACGGTCTCGGCGAAGTCGATATGCTCCAATTTGGATGGGCCCGAGAAAACAAAAGGGCAAAGGTCGGTTCGGTCGAGTGGGTCTCATTCCATTCTTCCAAAAAACGCGTGACGTCAAATGGCTCGAAGAAATCTTCCGACTCGGCTTCGTACTTCAGGGTCGGGTCGATCGTCACGGCCAAGCGACGACGGGGAAGCCGAACTTTTTCAATTCGAAATTCGGGCAGTTCCAGTCGTCCCACGCCGGGCGTTTGTTCGAGGAGAAAATCCGCTTCGAAGGTCGTCGGAGCCGGTTCGTCTTTCGAGGGGTTCAAAAGAAGCTGTTGGACGTGGGGCGCTCCGACGATCGGTTTGAGGGTACCGCCGCGGGGAGGTTGGAGGAGACGCAGTTTCGGGTCGAGATGAATCTCGTAAGAGGGCGCCCGAAGGGTGGCTCCCAAGTGGAAGTGAAGGCGTACCTTGAGTGTCACCGAACCGGGGGTGATCGTCAGCCAAAGCAATTCTTCCACCTCGGTCGATTCGGTCAGGCCGCCGGGGGCGGTATGGTATCGTCGACGCAAGGAAAGACGGTCGGTCGGTCCCAGATCGGATTGAAGTACGCCCGATTCGATCTTCGTGGCCCCCATTGCCGAAGGAACGTCAATTTCAGTGAAAGTATCCGGGAGTTCCGCTTCGAGCCGACTTCGAGCGACCCGGGGAATTGCCATGGAGAAATCGTCGGGAGTATGGTTTTTCGCGCCGGTGAGAATATCTTCTTTGGGCGGAGCGGGTGTTAAAAGCAGTTCCAGGCGATAGCGTCCCTGTCCGGAAACGGGAACGAGAATTTTTGTTCCGTCGGACGCCCAGGAAGGATGGAACGGTTTTCCATCCAGTTGGGCCGTCGGGTTGGCCAGGCGGACTTCTTCTCGCGAGAGGGGGAAACGAATCGATCCGATCGGTTCGAGCACTCGAATCCAATAGATCGCACGGACCGATTCGACAATCGGTTCTTCCGGACCGATCGTGTCGGAAAGACGCGTTCGATAAATCGCCTCTTCAATGATCCACCCGACCGTTTGCCTTCCCTCGGCGAGAAACAGGGTATCGAGACGACGCAAAAAGGTTTCCGGTACAAACACCTTTCCGGAAATGGGGTTTCGGTTTTGATCGATCGGGATGAGAACCCTATAGGGTCGGTCTTTCTCTGCCGAGGCCGATTTTCCATTGTTTTTTTCCAAAGAAAGCGTCGAACTCAAGGTTCGGTCGGTGGCAGCGCCGGGAGAAAAAGGGACCGTCTCCAGACGCCGAGAGGTTGAATCGTGGTTAGTGGAATTCGGCTGAGCGAGCGATTCTCGTCCACTCAGCAAAGCAAGGGCCACCAAGAAGGGAATCCAGAGTCGGGTTTTTGGTGTCGGTTCGGTTGAGACGGAAGCGTTGCTTTGGGAAAGACTCGATTCCGACTCTTTGGAAGGGGATTCTTCGGATCGCTTTTGGAACAGTTGTTGGAAACCCCACGCGAAAAGGGTTCCAAGAAAAATTCCCGAAGCAAACGGCGAAGCGTGAGCCGGCAACCAAATCGCTCCGATCGCGGCAAGGAAGGAAATCCAAAGAATTTGACGCGCGCCACCGAGCTTTCGCCCTACGCCAAGCGCAAAAGTCCCGAACAGGGCCAGCCATCGAAGCGACTGGGTAAACGGTCGGCGGACCATCGTGATCTTGCCGAGCGATTTTTCCGACTGGTCGGTTTCCACGGCAATCCAACCCCGCAGATCGTCCGGGCCCAGGGTGTCTTCGGCCGGTCGATTCCAGGGGAAATCGACCGACGCGCTTCGACCGAACCATTGGGAGGGGCGAACGTAGGTCGTGTTGGGCACACCGGTGGCGACTTGATGTAATTGGGCCTGGAGCGGACCGGTAAGGAGTTGCTTGCTCGTGTGACCGCGGATCGTTTTGGTTTGGGCATGAACCAAAGTCGCACGGTGAACGTCGGTCAAGAGGACGATTTTTTCGTCCACCAAAAGTCGAAGATTCAACGATTCAAGCCAGGCTTCCACTTCGACCGACGAGTATCGCGGAAGCGAAACCAACGATTCGGGGCGTGCTCCCCGCTCGGCCAACGCGATTTGATCCAGAAGAAGGACGCGTCCGGAGACCGACTCGAGTCGTTGCATGAGGTCTCGCCAGGTGATTGGACTTCCTGGCGTGCGTTGTTGGGGTAAAATGACCTTGCTGAAATCGGAAAGGATCGCTTCTACCGGAGTTGCCGTTTTCGAGGTGCCGGTGAACCATGGAATCGCCTTGCTCAATGAAGAGACCGAAAAAGGATTGAAACGCGTTTGGCTCGTGTCACGTCCGAGTGGTCCGAAGAGTCGCTTGGTCCATGGGCGAGCAGGCAAAACGACCGTCTGTCGGTTCGCGTCTTCCCGAAGTAATTCGTAATCCGAAGGAAACCAGGCTGTCCAGTAGCGACAGGCGACGGGGAAATCGACCTTGAGAAAAGTCGGTTCCACGTTGAGAAGTACCCCAAGCGGATTTCCGGAACCAGTGTATTCGATGGTCAAAATCGGAAAACGACGCATCGAAGGGAGGTCGATTATAAGCGGCGCCGCCTTGCCGGGTGTGGAATTGGTTGCCGTTTCAGTCGAGGAGGATGGATCGGCCCGGTTCGTTTTGTCCTCCGAGAGGCAATTCGAGCCGGAAGGCGTTGCCGGTAAGTGAGTACTTTCCGTTGCCCCGTTTCGGGTGTTCTCTTGCGAGGTTACCGGAATCCCGTCGAGGAGAATTCGTCGAATTTTGACCGATTCGTTGGAGGTAATATGGAGCCGTTTGGCTCCGCGATTTTCAAGGAAATAATTGGCCCTATAACGAACGCCTCCCTCGGGAAGATGACAGGATTGCAGTCGGCATTGCCAGGCCATCAAGCGTGACGCTCCCGCCATGTCGGAAGGAGACAGCAGCACGGCGGTAGTGGACGAAGTCGCGACTCGGTTCGGATCGAATCGAAAAGCGGCTCTCGCGGTGGGCGGCGCGTCGGGAGAGGACGGGGGCGGGGGAACCGGTTCCAGACGCCGATTTTCGATTTGGACCTCGGCCCCTTCAAGGGTTCGAATCGTCAGGTCGGCCTGTTGCGAGTGAGCTTCCGGAAGCGTCGCCAGGCAGGCCGGTTTCGGCTGTTCAAATGCCACGGTTCGGTTCGCGCGAATCTCGAAGGGAAGCTCTCGAGAAGGCGTAAGTGTGACCTCCCAGGTTTGGCCTTCGGTTGCCAATCCGAGCGTTTTACGTTGTTTTTCGGATAGTTTTCGAGCCGTCAACGGAAGGATTTCGTCGGCATGAAGTGTCCAGCGAAACGGCACGGGATCATTGTGAGAAAAATGGACGAGAATGCGGTCGACCGGCGAGGACTTTGGCCGACAGAGGAAGCGATAGGATTCCAAAAGCGTCTTTCCCGCGATGGCCATGTCGACATGGATAGCCCCTGAATAGCCGGGACGCTGTTGACGCAATTCGAACGTCAAAGCGTCGGATGATCTTTCTTCGATCAGGGTCGAATTCTGAATCCTTGTCGATAAAAGCTGACGTGTTTCTGGATCAAGCTCTTGGGGTTGTCGCTTTGCCGCGGCAAGATTTCCAACGATCGACAGTTGATATCCTTCTGCCGGACGGACCGCCAAGAGACGGTTGCCGAAATGGCCCTCGTGCCATACCAGCGGAAGCAATTCAACGTGGGTCAGCTTGCGTCCGAGGGGGGATTGGAGTCGTCGGGCGTGGATCGAAAGTCGAAGGGGGTCCCCTTCGGGCTTGAGGGCGTGGGCCAGCCGGACTTTTAAAAGACGGGTGCCCGGCTCGATTCGCCAATCGTCGACCTTGCCCGTCGGCACGGAATCGACCGAGTCGATGATCCACTCCGGAGCGAGGTCGGCTTGGATTTTAAAACGTTCACGGTCGTGCGAACGAAACACGCCGTTGTAGATCGACGCGAATCCCACGCCGCTAATCTCAACCTGGTTGGCATAGTCGATTTGAATCGGCTCTTTCGGTTCCGACAGGATGACATCAAGGGTCGCGTCGGGAGTGAAATATTGCAGATCAATCATTTCGCCATGTCGTGGTGACGGCAAGGCGGCCGTTTTCGTTTGGCGACAGCCGAGCTCACGGATTGGATTGAGACGCAAAGTGGAAGGAATCAATAACGTGGCCTTCGCCTGACGCCAGTACTTTTTTTCCGGGATCAACCGGGGAAGTTGCCAAGGTTTTTCGATGACCAATGGTGCAAGGGCCACGAGTCGAACGCGGTCGGGAGTCGGCTTCGGCATTTCGGGCAGCAGTAATTCGACCGTCATCTGCTGGTCGGTTGATTCGGGTAACTTCGACCAACGTAGGGCGGTTTCGCCATACTCGGCCTTGAGTAATACCAACGGCGCATCCAAGGCGATCTTCAGACGCGAGGGAGGCGTTTGGTTTTCGTCCCACTGCAATTCACTGCGAACTTCGATCCCCTTGCGAGAAAAATCGTAAAGGACCGTTTGTCGTAAGCCGAGCGGTTCCTCCATTTCGTTTTCAGAAGTTTCGCCGCGAACGAAACGCAGGAGGAAATCGTTATCGATTAAGAGGATCTCCCAGGTCTGGCGATCGGAGGACTGTTTTTCGGTCTTTTCAACCAACATTCCCGTTTCCAGTTTCGGATGCCAGGGCGAAGGGAGGTCTAACTTCAAAGTGGTCCGAGGCGAACGGGGAACGCGAAAACGATAGGTCAAGGTGGTTTCGGAACTGGATTCGGGGACGAGGTTCCATCGGAGTCGATAGGGGCCCGGACGCGAGACCAGCATCGTCATTTGCCCTCCGGCGTCGCGGCCGAGGAAAAAACTTTTTCCGCTATTGGGGTCTCGGTTTTCGGCTTCGAGGGTTTCTGAGTTGGGGCCGCTTTCCAGGGGCAACTTTTCCAAGGCCAGCTGAAATGGTTCCAGAACCAATCTTCGCAACGGAGGCCCCCTCTTCAAAACGGACGAGGTCGGTTCGTCAGTCGGTTTTTCGGAATCCTCGTTGGAAAGTTGGGGAAGGGAGAGGATTTTCGCGGCGTCGAGCAGCTTGGCCGTCTCGTCATCGGTTCCCCAAAAGCGGGAATCCAACGAAGAAAAAATCGAGATCGTTGACGCGGAGGTTTTCGACGAGGAAATCTCGGTTCGATTATTCGCCGCCGGAGAAACCGTTTTGGATGGATCGCTTGGAGGGAACGAGATTTCCAAATCGGCCTCGCCTCGCAAGAGGAATTGTTCGTCGAGTCGCGCCCGATATTCGGCACGGCTTATTTCCGGCTGCGGACGGAGGTGGTCCGTGTTGAAACGGTGAATTCGTTGAAAAAAGGTTCCGCTTTCCATCGGCAGATAGCGACCATCGCTTCGGGGCCACTTTTCCGGTTGATCGGCCGGAACGTAAACACGCATGAAGTCGAGCGAGCGGTTTGAGGAATCGATTTTTACTCTTGGGTTTCCTTGCGCGACGGCGTTTCCCTTTAAGGAGTTGGGGGACTGCGCAGACGCCAAACCGGCCGCCATTATTCCCATGGACAAAACGCAGACCAACGCGCAGAAGATCGCCCAGACCGACCGCGGATCGCGGCGTTTTGGAAAATCGGTATGGCTAGGATGCGGTGTTGGACGCTTCATGGAGAAAAGGTCGATAGGGCTATTGGGAAAGATCGGTTTTATGAGAATCGGACGAATTCGGTTCCTTTTTCGTGAGATTGGAGTCGCTTGGACGAGGGGACGTTTTCGTTGATTCGGCCATTGCTTGTGCGAGATTGGGCAACGGTTGCGTCTGGGTGGAGTCGTGATCGAGGATCGAGCTTCCGGCATCGAGGATCGAGATATTGCGACGACGGCGGGCCATTGTCCGTTCGAGAAGTCCGGCCACCAGGGTCAGCAACAAGCCGAGAGCCGAGGCTTGTAAAAGCAAAAGCGTCGGCTCCGGCCAAAGCAGGGAAACCCCGATCAGGCCGACCGTTCCGAGTAAAAGGGTGATTGGATGGCGGCAAACGGGAACGTAAATCAGCAGGAGTCCGAAAACCAAGGCGATGCCCGATCCGATGAGTACAATCCAGGCTCGACCGGCCGTTACCAGATCGACCTCGGAAACCTCGCCAAAACTTCCGAGCAGATAATAGTCGTCGGCGGCGAAGAGGTTGGACGAATCCGAACCGATCCAAAGCTCAAGCGAGGGCGGCTCCAAGAGCGGTTCCCGCTTACAAAACAGTCCGCTGAAGCGCCAGGTGAATTCGCCGACCATTTTGTCCGGCGTGGCCAGAAGATGTTCGTTCGACGGAAGATTGAGCTGCCAGTAAACGCGGTGGGTCCAGGTCCCATCGTCGAGTCGGGGCAAGGTCATGCGAAAATGACCGTGGCCGGGATGGGTAAAAGGCCCGTGGTAACGGATTTCAAGAAGCCGTTCTTGTCCGACCAATTCATGGGGCAACGCCAGTTCGACTGTCCCGTCGGCTTGGAAGGTGATCTCTTGGGGACGCCCGTCAAGGAGACATTCCGTCGTCGAGCTGGTCGCGATTTTAGGTAAGAGCAGCTTGATTCGAGGGCGTGCCGTCACGAAACGGAACATCGCCCGGTCCTGTCGAGAGCTTTCATTGAGCCAAGTTTGGATCAGCACGCGACGAACGACAATCGCCTCCGGTTCATTGCGAGATTCCATGAAAAGCCCAAGCGTCGCAAGTCCGACACGTTGAGACGCGGCCCACGTGTGTTCGGCTTGACCGTTTGGACCGGATTTGGGTACTGCTTGATGCAAACCGGCGGCAGTAATGCGTCGGTTTTCGTCCCCCCCCACGGTCCACGCGGTGGATTGCGAGCTGACTTGAACCCCCGGGGGCGCGACGACGCTGAGGCGATGACCCGAGAGTTCTCCTTCATGGGGAAGCACCAAAGGGATTTCGCGAATCAGACTCGAGTCCGGGAGCAGTTCCTTTTCGGGAAGCCAGTAGTGGAACGAAATTTCACACGATCCGATCCGTGGGGATTTCAATGGCAGGAACATCGAAACGGTCGAGGGGGCTTGGGTGTCCTGGTTCGTCGGGACCGGCTTTGACGCTTTTTGGGGGCCCGGGATCGGAAGTTGGTCGAGAATCGTCGTGGGTTCTTCCGGTGTCGATTCGGTGGTCGAATCGGGACCATCGTTTTCTGGGGTTTGGGCCGAGCGAGAAGCGTTCGGAGTCGCGAGCGAATCGGCCGCTTCCAACAGGATTACCGGTTGGGCGTCGAGTAAAACCGTGAGGTCTTTACGCTGGGCGATCGCCGCCGGAACGTCGAAGGTCAATCGATCGCACGGTTCGTAATCGATTTGATAGGTGAGTTTTTCTTCCACGCGACCCGTGTTCCCTTCAAACGTGACACGACTGTCGATGGCGACGGCCATTTCGCGTTGACGGACGGCGAAATCGGCGGCGAAGATCGCATTGCCCAACTCGCCCCGATAGAAAAACGGAGCCTGTTGTCGTCTAACGGGAATCGGCATCGGCGGCGCGACCTGTTGGCGATTGAGCCCTTGGATCGCCAGTAGGTTCGGTTTAAGTTGAACGTTGTCGGCCGGTAAAATGACGATGGCCGCCGGTAAAATCGCCAGCGCCGCCGGATCGGGCGACGCGATCTGCGGCTCGGGAAAACGCAGATGCAGCGACGGTGATTCTTCGGGAACCGGGCGATGCGCTTTGAGTTTTAATTCGATCGGACCCGTCGACGGCTGGAGCAGCGGGATCGACAACACGCCCTGTTCGTTAACTTCGACCCCGTCGATTGCGACGAGTCTTTCGGGACCGACGCTGTCGAAAACCCATCGCCCCAAATCGATATTGAGCACCAGGGCCTTTTTGCCACCGATTGAATATTTCAAGGTTCCTTCCAGGTCGATCCGTTTTGCGCCGACATGCACGAGATATTCCGGTTCGACGCTGATACGACTTTTTCTCGGCATGACCCGCGCGCGCAAAAGGCACGGTTGCGCGAAATAGGAAAAGCCGACGGTCGAATCGGTCATCTTGAGCGTTTCGGGGATCGCCTCGACCTGATGGATTCCCCGTTCGGGAAACCAGGAAACAAAAAGGTCGGTCGCCACCTGAATCCCGAGATAACCGGACTGTCGAACCGCGTTGAGGATCGTGAAATTGCCCAGTTGAACCCATTGGGCCGTTCGGACCGCTTCAAGCGGTTGTCGCGTGGTCAGGTGGATCGTCACGGGACCAAGTGTTTTTTCGTGAAGACGCACCTCGACCATCGGTTCGTCGTTTTTTTCCTTTTGGTTCTTTTCCAAGGGGACCACTTGGTATTCGGCCGTTCCGCCCGAAACCAATTCGGAACCGGCCGGCAAGCGAATTTGAAACCGATCGAACGGTCGTCCGTGTCCGCGGATTTGCAGGGCCGCTTCGCTGTTGACCGAGTAGCCGTTGATTCGAACGAGAATCTCTCCCGTCGCTTCGATCAGGTTGGCCCGGGCGTCGCCCGTTCGGCTTGGCTTTTGCCATGAAATCCATCCGTTGCCGCGAAGTCCCACCGCGCGAAAACGACTGGTTCCCTTTTTGGACGAGTCCATTTTTTTCAATAACACGCCATCCGACGCTTTCGTGAGGGCCTCGGCGATCGGGACCTCCATAATCCACTCGGAATGCGTGGCCCGGGGAAGTCGAAAGTTCAGCCGGGTTTCTTCACCGACCGACAGCAAAGGGATCACTAACGGAAGTGACAACCGATGTTTTTTGCCGACCTTCGAATAAATCCAGCAGACGTATTCGTTGTGCCGACTGTCGAATTCCAAAAAGGCGTTCCCCTCCCCTTCATATTGCAGGACTCCTTGCATGGCGGAGCGGCTCAGTCCCAAGGGAACGCAGAGGGGACCCTCTTGGAGGGTGGTCATTTCTAAATTGAGATCGATTTCCGCTCGATCCTCTCTGGCACGTCCGTTTGCCGAGAGGCGGTCGATGACGTAACCCGGCGGGATCAATTGGGCTTGGCCCTGCTCGATTTGCTCGAAGAAAGACATGAACTCTTCATAGGCGAAACCGAACATCGGCACGAGCTGGCCTTGTTGATCGGGGAGGTAGTACAGCGACGGCTTGATCTCATTCAGCTTGGCCATTTCTTCCGATGGAGAAGTGGCTGATAGGGGTTCTTGAAGGGAAGGAACGGGCGAGGTGATAGCCGAAGACGCGGTTCTCGGCGGAGGCAAGGGAGCGATCGGGTGCGTAACTTCAGCGCCGACTGCCAGACTGCAGCACCAAAACAGCATCCCTATCAACTCTAGTCGAAGCCTCATTGTTTGCCGCACGTTCTCCTTTCCCCATTTTCACCGTTGGTGGGGGGTGGCGAATGGGGGTTCCGTTTGCCTCTTGGTTTTCCTTCGGAGTGACAGACTCACCCCATAAGGAACACGCACCTCAAGCCTTCCCTTTCCAAAAGAAGGCGAGTCATGAGGACTTATTCAATTGTGAAGATAAGATTTTATGGCGATTTTCACTTCAACGTCACGGGTTCCTTGCAACCGAGAGGGAACGGGAAAAACCGAACCCCAACACCGCCGCTTGGACTTAGTCGGCATGGGATTTCTCCCGGTTGGCCTTCTGTGACGCTATCCTTTTCATGAAAACCGCTTGAAGAAAAGACAAAGCTAGGGGTAGACCGTGACCCTTTCAGGATACAGCCTAAATACTAGTCTACTTAGGGATTGGGTAAACACAAGGATTTCTCACGTCACTCTTGGGCGTTGTTTCGTGATTCGCCTGTTGTGTACCGTTATATAGGGGGGGTATTTCGGTCGGAATTGCCCTTTTCGGCTCGCGAGGATCACAAAATACGCAGGCCCTTCGGTAGCGATTCCCCGAAGACGAGTCCCTGTTCTTCCTCGTCAAGCGTGCCGACCTCTTCGATCAGGCGGCGATAGTGGTCCGGCGCTTCGAGGTCGCCGAGCCATTGGACGATCCGTCGTCGTCGCTTTTCCGGGAGGTCTCGGTACCGGTCGTCGGTTCGTCGGGCGATTTGCATGGCGGCAAAGGCGACCATCGCCGATTCGTCCCGGATTCCGATCAGTCGATCCAGCCACGCTTCGGCCGTCTCGGTGGGCACCACCGTGTTGAGCGGGCCGTACATCGGATGCCGGGTTCCCAGTCGGCCGATGGTCCAGAGCAAGGCGGAGCGGACCGGTTCCATTTTTCGTTTCGGGTAGAGATCCAAGAAGATATCGCCCAGTTCGATTTTGGCCGTCGCCGAGAGCAGTTCGAACGAACCCAAGGCTCGACAGAGTTCGGCCGTTTCGTGCGAACTGGCGCCGAATTCCCCGCCGCGTCCTTTACCGGTGGTCATCTGCTTGTGTAGACCGCGCAAGGGGCCCAGTACCCCTTCGGACAGCGATTGTTGTTGTCCGGCGGTCAGTCCGGCGGCGATCCGGCGCCAGAAGATCCACCACTCGGTCCGACAGTTGACGGTCGGATGCGCCAGGCCGCTTTGCAAGAGACGCCAGCTTTCGACAACACGCCAGTCGTCGGCCGCCAGTCCGTACCCGGGACGCAGCGCGAAACCCAATAGGTTTAACCAACGGGCTTCGTGCAACGCGCTTCGTTTGCGCCCTTTTTGGAGTTCGATCAGTTCGGCCCAGATCCGGCGTAAAAACGAAGTCGGCCATTCACGGCGGCTGATCGCGGTTGTCCGGCTGAGTGCTTTCATCAACCGGCTGGGTTTTTCGCGTCCCTCGCGGCCGAAGGTGGCGTGCAATCTTGACCGACACTCCTCCCAGATCGTTTCGTCAAGAAAACCTTCGGACTCGGCCGCGCTTTGGTGCGCTTCCATATCGGTCTGGGTGGTCGAGCGGACGTCAAATTCCAGTCGCCAGCGCCCGGAGCCGTCGACGGCGACGCACCAGAGTTCAAGCGTCCCGATTTCGGCCAGCCGCGTTTCCAACCTAACCGTGACACGCCCGGGGTCGGTCTTTTTTCGTTTTCGCAAAACGGTTCGAATCGGCGGCAACGGGGTCATCTGTTCCCGGTCGATCGGGATCAGTTCGCTGGGGTGGTCGGTCAGTCGGGTGCTTGAAACGAACAGTGGGAACTCGACCGGATTGTCGACCAGAACTTCGAACGTCCGATCTTCCAAGAGGATATCGCTGCCCGGTTCGGCTTCGGCCGGGACGAGGCAGATCGCCTGCTGCGCTTCTTTGGCGGTCGGTTCGGCCGATTCGATACCCACATAGTAGGTTCGCGCCAATCCGGCCGCGATGCGAACCCCTTCCCCGCGTCGGACCATGCCGTAGTACGATGCGCCGCGCGCGACGGCCAAGTCGAGTCGGTCCGGGTCGAGCACGGTCGGCCGGTAATCGCCGTCGGAGTTGAACCAGTCGGTGATCGTTTCGACCAGCCGGTCGCGGATCGCGTCCGATTCGAATAGCCCGCCGTTAAACAGGATAATGTCCGGTCGCGCCGGGTCGTGCTGGTGCTCGGGTTCTTCGGGGTCGAGCGCCACGTGACGGTGGGTGGTTAAAAAGTCGGCCAGGTAACGCGTTACCGCCGCATCGGGCGCGTACGGAAGGCCGAACTCCTGGAACCCCGATTGGCGTTCGTTCGGCCGGTCGTCGAGGGCCGTTTTCGGAAAAAAGCCGTCCAAAAGCCATTCGTGCACCTCGTCTCGCGTGACGTCGACTTGAGTCCCGCCGCCGATCAGTTTCGAGCCAGCGCTGGGCAGGTTGACCGAAAACGATTCCGGCGCATCGTTGGCCAGCAGTGTTTCCTTGACACGGCGGCACTGACGCAACAGGGTTCCCCATCGACGCGATTCGAGTTTTTTCCCTTTGGCGATTCGACTTTCGAGATGATGGGCCAAGGCCAAATCGAGGTTGTCGCCGCCGAGGATCAGGTGTTGGCCAACGGCGACGCGATGGAACTGGACTTCGCCCGCCTTGCCGCGTCGGACGCGGATCAACGTGAAATCGCTCGTCCCGCCTCCGCAGTCGCAGACCAGGATCTTTTGGCCCGGTTCGACCAGCTTGTCCCATTGGTCCGAATGGCGATAGATCCAGGCGTAGAACGCGGCCTGCGGTTCTTCGATCAAAAGGATACGAGGCAGACCGGCGCGGGCGGCCGCTTTGACCGTCAGTTCGCGGGCCACCTCGTCGAACGAGGCCGGAAGGGTCAAGACGATATCTTGCTGGGCCAACGGTGCTTCGGGCCGAGCGGCGTCCCAGGCTCGGTGGATATGTTCGAGGTAACGTCCGGCCACGTCGACCGGCGAGAAACGTTCGACCTCGGCCGCCGCGTGCCAGGGCAACAGTTCGGCCGTTCGGTCGACCCCGGCGTGGGAAAGCCAACTTTTGGTCGAGCTGATCAGACGTCCGGGAACCAGCGCCCCCTGCTCTCGGGCGAAACGGCCTACCGCGTAATCGGGGTTGGTTTCACTCCACGGAAGCCGCAGCGCGTCGTCGGCCAGCTCGCCGGGAACCGTTTGGTAATGGAACGACGGCAACGTCTCGAGCGACTCGATCTGGCCCGGCGCGACCATTTGGGGGACCGGCAACGTTCGGATTTGCCAAGCGGTTTCTAAACTGTCGACATAGGTGACCGCCGAGTTGGTCGTTCCTAAGTCGATACCGACCACGAACCGGGTCGCTGAATTTTCTGTCTGATTGCTCACGATAGGGGGCGATTAGGATACAATGGAATCAATTAAATTTGTGCAAAACCCGCGCCAGATTTACCGATCGGCTGCCCAATCGGGGGGGATTTGGCTCCGGGAGAAGAAAAGAGCCGATGGAAGTACGTTAGAATACCCGATCTAAGTCTAAAAGACCAGGTGATTTCGATCTCCCCCTCCCCCCCCACGTTTCGCGGTGAGTCCGCTTTGCCGTGAGTAGGCAATCGTGGCGAGAAAAAAAGGCTTTGGCGGTTCACAGACCGGTATGGAGTCTTCCAAGAGAGGCGTTTATACTGCTTCAGAGTAGTCGCGATTATGGTTTTCTTTCCAAAAGCACTCCTTTTTTTGATGACAAGATAAATGCGATACGCTTTTCCGAAAAGTTTGACGGCCGTGTTAATGTTGGCATTTTTGGTGGTCGGTTTGACTGGCCTTCCCGTTGGCACGCCTATCGTGTCGGCCAACGGAGCGTCGGAAGAGATGGTCGACATTTTGCCTGGCGGCGAAACGTCCGCTGCGGAAGAGACCTCTGAGGGTGGTTTGCCCGGTTCCGATTTGCCCAGTGCCGAAGCGTCGTCGGTCGATCTTGATGGAAAGCTTCCCGGTGGTTTTTCCGATTCGGTCGGTTTGCCCGGTGTGGGAGATTCGGGGCTTGCCATGCCGGGGGCGAAAAAAAATGGGCAAGTGGTTTCGGCGAGCGCCCGTTTTGAGGTGGACCCGGTACCGCAAGATCCCGCCAAGCCGCGGACCGGCGTGCTGTCGATCACGGCGACGCCGAAACGGGGCTGGTATTTTTATTCGATCACCCAGCCACCAGGCGGCCCGGTTGCCGCGAAGCTCCGTCTGGAACCTTCCGACGCTTTTCGTGTGACCGGCGATTATGTGCCCGACCATCCGCCGAAGCGAAAGTTCGAAGACGTTTTCAATATGGAGGTCGAAACGTTTCCGACCAAGGTCACCTGGCGCGCGCCGATCGAGTTCGCGCCGGGCGTCGACGTGAAGCAATTGACGGTCCGCGGCGCGTTGGTCGCGCAGCCTTGCACGGCCGGCGCTTGTCAGGCGCCGCAGCCGTTTGCTTTTTCGGCTGCGTATGGGGGAGTCTTGAAGCAAGCACCATCGGCCGAAGCCGCGGCCCCCTCCCCTGCCCCGGCTGCTGGCCCGGCGGCCAAGGGTGACGGCACGTTTCTCGGTGAGATCGAAGTGGAAGACGAGTGGTGTGCCGGGTGTCTTCATTGGGCGTTGATTTACGGTTTCCTCGGCGGGATAATTCTCAACGTGATGCCGTGCGTCCTGCCGGTGATCGGCTTGAAAATACTTTCCTTTGCCGAACAGGCCGGACAGAACCGGTCCTATGCGTTTTTGCTGAACCTGTGGTATTCGGCCGGACTGCTGAGCATCTTTTTGCTTTTGGCCACCTTGGCCGTTTTTGCCGGGTACGGGTGGGGCCAGTTGTTCCAGCTGGAATGGTTTAACGTCGCGATGGCGGCGATCGTTTTTGTGTTGGCGCTGAGTTTTCTGGGCGTCTGGGAAGTGCCAATCCCCGGTTTCGCCTCGACGAGTAAGGCCTCTGAACTATCCCAAAAGGAAGGCGCTTTTGGCGCGTTTGCCAAAGGGGTTTTGACCACGATTCTGGCCACTCCCTGTAGCGCCCCGTTTTTGGGAGCCGCGCTGGTCTGGACGTTGCGTCAACCGCCGGCGGTCGTGTATGCCGTCTTCACGTCGATGGCCTTGGGCATGGCTTTTCCCTATCTGTTGATCGGAATGTTTCCCCGTTTGAGTCGGTTCATTCCGAAACCGGGTCCCTGGATGGAGACGTTCAAGGAGGCGATGGGGTTTGTTCTTTTAGGCACGGTGGTTTTCGTCTTGATGTCGATTCAATCGGGGAATCTTTTGGCGACGGTCGCCTTTTTGTTTGGCCTCTGGCCTTCCTGTTGGTGGATCGGTCGGATGCCGTTTACCGCGGCGAAATTGACCAAGCTTCGATGTTGGATGGAGGCGATCGTGTTTGCCACGCTCATCTGGATCGTGGCTTTTGGTTGGCTGGCCGAAGCGGGGCCGTTCGAAAAACCCACGTTGGCGACCGAATCGGCCGCAGCGATAACGGATACCACTGTCTACGAGTTCCCCGGACATCCCGAACCGTTTAGTCAGGCACGCTTGGTCGAGCTGGTTCAAAATGGCCAACCGGTTATGGTCGATTTCACGGCCGATTGGTGTCTGACCTGTAAGATGCTCGAAAAAGCGGTGCTCCATACCGACGACATCGTCCAAGCGGTCCGTGATTTGGATATCGCTTTCCTTCAGGCCGACTGGACCGACGCCGACCCGGAAGTCACCGCCATGCTCTCACGGCTGCGCAGTAAGCAGGTGCCGGTGATCGCCATCTTTTCACCGACCGACCCGGCTCACCCGAAGGTGTTCCGTGGGGGCTATGGCAAGCAGGCGATCCTCGACGCCCTGAACGCGGCGGCCAAGCCGTCTGAGGTAAAAGAGGAGAGTGCCGCGGAGCTGCCGGTCGCCCAGTGATAGATTCTGCTGCCTCCCCCCTGCCCTGTTTGGCTGCGCGGTGTGGTCGGATTCAGTCCCGCGCGATCGATCGACACTTTTTCCCCCGTGGGGGCCTTGTGAAACTTTTCCTATTGCGGGCCCCTTGAGGGTATTTCTTGCTGGGCGTAGCCGTGTTGGGGGCGAATTGGCACTTTTATCCAGGGGCGTCTGTCTAGTCCTACGTTGCTCGTCCGATAAAATGGTAGCACCGTCGATGGTTCCGTTACCAAGGTCCGTGTCGGTCTGAGAGAAAACCCCACCGCATCAGGATGCTTTAGGATACTGTTTTATGGAAATGCCCTACTCCCCGTTGGATGAGAATTTCGAATCGGAAGAAAACTTGGCCTCGGCCGAGCCGATCGACGAAAACGCCCGTGGTCAAGAGCCGCCGTTCGACACCGATTCCGACACGGTCGAGCCGGAGACCGATTTCGACGACACCGAGGTCGAGGCGACCAGTTCGAAATTTCTTCAAACGTGGCAGCGTCTGGTCAGCACGACCAACTGGGAGAAGGGGCGGATTATTCTTCAGTGGCGTGAATCGTTGGTCGCCTCCGGCGCGCCGGTGAGCGTCTATAGCGATGACGCGTGGAGCCGCTACGTCGGGAACGTCACGCCGCAACATGTCGGTCGACTTCGCCGCGTCTACCAACGTTTCAACGAGTCGTACTCGGAGTATGACGGGCTGTTCTGGAGCCATTTTCAGGCGGCCGTCGATTGGGACGACGCCGAGATGTGGCTCGAAGGGGCCGTGCAAGGCGGTTGGTCGGTCGCGAAGATGCGCAAGCAGCGTTGGGAAGCGCTCGGCGCTCCGGACGATCAGCGTCCGCGTGACGAGGATATCATTGTCGCCGAGGTGGACGAAGACGTGTCGGCCGACGACGATCCCCGACCGAGTGAAACGGTGGCCGGTCAAGTTGAAGCGGTCCACGGCCCGGAAGGGACTGAGTTCCCCGGTTCCGGCGAGTCGGGCCCCGACGCCGAAAACGGGCCCTTCGATTCCGACACAAGCGAATCGGCCATGTCAGTCCCCTCTTCCGAATCGGCCACCGCCACGGCCGAGGCGGTCCGCCCGTTCGAGGAAATGCCCGAGCTGCCGGACGACCTGAGCGAAGCGGTCGAGACGATGAAAGTCACGATCTTGCACCACAAGATGGAAGGCTGGCGCGACGTCAGCTGTGACGACGTCCTGATGGTCTTAAGCGCCCTGAAGCAAATGGCCATGGCCCCGTCGGACGTGTAAGCGAATAAACGTAACAGCGATCGGATAAAGAAACAACTCCTCGGTCTTTTTGCTTTATGGGCGAAAGGATCGAGGATTTTTTTTGGGTGATCGGTCCTTATGCGTGGTTGAAGAGGACTTCAAGGAGGGTCAGGTCGTCTTCGAGGTGGATGGCGTCGGAGTATTGGAGAAGGGCCTTGTCGAGCGCCCCCATGCGAAGGTCTTTTTGAGGATAGCCCTGTTTTTTGAGGATGGCGAGAAAACCTTCCATTTCAAGCATTTTTCCAGCCGCGTTGGTGATTTCGAAGGCCCCATCGGAAAAGAGCATGAGTCGGTCCCCTTCCGTGATTTTTCGACGAACCTCTTCGTAAGACGCTTCTTCCATGATGCCCAAAGGGATTCCCTGCTGGTCGATGGTTTCAGGTGTCCCGTCGGGATGAACGATCAGGACGGGAGGGCCGCCGGCGCTGGCGAATCGAAATTCTCGTTGTTCGAGATCGACCACGCCGCACACCGCGGTGGCGAAAGAAGTGTCGCTTCGAATGAGCTTGGAAAGATGGTTGTTTATCTCTTTCGCGAACTCCGCCGGATGGACCAGTAAATGGTGGAAACGGTCCCACAAGGAGCTAAGGTGCATCGTGTAAAGCGCCGCGGCAATGCCGTGCCCCATCACGTCGGCCAAGATGAGGCCGTATTGTTTTTCGTCGAGCCGGGTGTAGGCATAGTAATCACCGCCAACGATCTCGCAGGGCACGTAATGCGAGGTGAAGCGGATTCGTGAATCTTCGGGTATCGAATGGACGAGGGCCAGCTCTTGGATCGCTTTGGCCCTTTCAAGATCTTGCGATACCTCCGACGCGTCGCGAAAGGTTTCGACGCCGCCGATCACTTGTCCTTTTTTATCTTGAATCGGGGCGACCCCAACCAGAACCGGGATGCGATGCCCCTGTTTTGTTTTGGCGTAGACGAGAATCGAGTTCGTACTCCTGGAGTCGGTGATCATCGCCCGATGAAGAGGGCAATACTCCTGACCGCACAAGCGGTGACCGTCTTTGTCGATATGACAGAGGAGGTTGTCGAAGCAGCCGCGTCCCACGACTTCCTCGGCACTCCAGCCGGTAAGCCGCTCGGCCGACTTGCTCCAGAAGGTAATCTTTCGATCCAAATCACAAACATAGAGCCCGTCGCCTAGCGAATCGACAATCGTTTTGGTATCAAAATGAGTGAGGTCTACCATGGTTCTTTGCCATTATTCATGTCCGCAAAAGTAGTGACACGGACGCTTTTTAAAATTACTCGGGGAAACCGGGCTCCTTGTTGGAACCCCTAGTGTCACAGCCAATGCCGAGGTTAGTAAAAATGTTTGACAATAAAAAGGAAAAAACGCTCCCGCCCATGCCCCCTCAAAAAAAGATTGCTTTCATTGATGCTAAGTAAATTTACCGCAAAAAAAGCGGCTGGGGTAATCGGTTTTTCAAGAGGAAATCAATTCGACTTGGAAGTGGTTTCGTGGAAACAGGTTAGCTAATCGTGGTCGCGGATGTCGAAGCAAGGAACTTTTTCAAGGCCGGGGAAAAGAAAATGGTTCAGTTGGGATGAAAGAAAAGGCATTAATGATATCCAAAGTGAGAAAGTGAACCCTTGTGACTTTCTCGCTTTTTTTCTATCTTATAGATAGGCATCGGTTTTGGTGGCAGCGTCCTTACTCAGAGGAGGAATTTCGATGATACGGCGTCTCTTTTTGGTTCTTTTCCTGCTCGCTCTCGGTTTCGCGGCCGGTTTCTTCGTCAAGCCGCAAGTCAAGGTGGTTGTTTTTAATCAGCAGGAGTATGACAAGCTGGTTGCTTCCCTCGCCAAAAGGGAGGAAGCTCAATTAAAGCGGATTGACATGAAAATAGAAAATAACGCATCACGGGCGATGAAGCCGGTTTTGAAGGTTGGTTCTTATTGGGTTTATTTTAATCCCGAAAACGAGGATTTTGCGGTGCTTAACGCTGCTGATAATAATCAGCCTGTTGCTCTTCGATTGACTGAAGAAGGGCTGATCAATATGAGTTTTTACGGGATGGGAGCAAGTGAGGATATTTCGTTTACCTACAAGGAAAAGACCGGTGAACTTGAAATGGCCTCTGTATCGTTTACTGGAGAAGGAGGACTTTATGGCCCATTAAAGTCTGCGTATATAGATGGTAATGGGGATGGGGTGCTTGATAAGTGGATCGATATTCAAAATCGTCTCGATTACGAACTGGATGGTCTCACGTGGGTGAAACGCAAGGAGAAAGAAAACGGTTCGGCTGAATCTGAGTAGCGAGGGGTGTCGATTAGCTGATAGAAAAAATCCCTGGCGTTGGATTCGACGACTAAAGGATATCGGTTTTGGTGGCAGCGTCCTTACTCTGAGGAGGAATTTCGATGATACGGCGTCTCTTTTTGGTTCTTTTCCTGCTCGCTCTCGGTTTCGCGGCCGGTTTCTTCGTCAAGCCGCAGGTCAAAGTGGTTGTTTTCAATCAGCAGGAGTATGACAAGCTTCTCATTTCCATAGCCCGTAATACCGAAGAAACTCTTGAGCAATTTAAAAACGATTCTTCCGTAGATCCCGACGAAATTCGAAGTATATCTATGGCGATGAAGCCCGTTTTGAAGCTTGGGCCTTATTGGGTCTATTACAATTCGAAAAATAACGACTATATGGTTGCAAATGCTGACACGGACCAACCGATTGCGACCCGATGTACCGAGGAAGGGAAAATCGATATAAGCTTTCACGGGATAGGGCTAGGTGATGCTATTTCGTTTCACTATAAGGAAGATACCGGTGAATTCGAATCGGGGTCGGTGAGTTTAATAGGTAAAGGGGATTTTGATGATGTTTTCAGGCAGATCTATATCGACACAGATGGGGATGGGGTGCTTGATAAGTGGGGTGGCTTCCGAGGAGAAGAAAAACATTATTACGAACTGGATGGTCTCGCTTGGGTGAATCGTGAGAAGGAAAAAAGCGTTCCGGCTGAATCTGAGTAGCGAGGTGTGTCGATTAGCTGATAGAAAATAGTGTTTACTGGATTTGACGATCAAAGAAGGAGTGACGGACGGGGCCGTCACCTGTTTTTTTCTTATGAGAGGGGACATTTTGAAAATTGTCCCCCCTCATACTCCCCCCCTCAAAAACTTTTTGGAACGCGATTGCTTCGCAATCACTCTTGTTTTTTGTTTCTTGCTTTTTTCCCTACCCGCCTTCGACTTTTCGTGGCCCCTTTTTCCCGTTACAATACGGGTTCGGTCGTGAGAAATTCCTCTTGACCGGATTTCTCCCCAGCTTTCTTGTGTGATACAAAAGGGACCCTGCTGTGCTCTATCGGACGATGCCCAAGACGGGTGATGAACTGTCGATTCTCGGTTACGGTTGTATGCGATTGCCTCAGAAGGAGGGTAAAATCGACCAGCCGCGGGCCATCCGACAGATCCGCTCGGCGATTGACCGCGGGGTGAACTATATCGATACGGCCCATCCGTACCATAACGGGATGAGCGAGCCGTTTCTGGCCGAGGCGCTGGCCGACGGCTATCGGGAGCGGGTCCATCTGGCGACTAAACTGCCGCCGTGGTCGGTCAAGACGGCCGACGATATGGATCGGCTGCTCGACGCGCAATTGAAGCGGCTCAAGACCGATACGATCGATTACTATATGATCCACGCGCTGGACGGTGGGATCTGGCCACGAATGCGGGACCTGGGCGTCCGCGAGTTTCTCGACCGGGCCGTTCAAGATGGCCGGATTCGTCACCCCGGTTTCTCCTTTCACGCCGATTACGCGCTGTTCAAGGAGATCCTCGACGCCTACGAATGGACTTTCTGCATGGTCCAGTACAACTATTTCGACGAACACCGCCAGGCGACCGTCGAGGGGTTGAAGTACGCGGCCGAAAAACAGATCGGCGTCATGGTCATGGAACCGTTGCGCGGCGGGAATCTGTCGAAGAACGTGCCGCCTCAGATCCAAGCGATCTTCGATCGGGCCGAAACCAAGCGGTCGGCCGCCGAATGGGGCTTGCGCTGGGTCTGGAACCATCCGGAAGTCGTAACCGTCCTTTCCGGGATGAACGAAGAGGACCACCTCGACGAAAACCTTCGTATCGCCGACAACGCCCTGCCCGGCGCGATGACCGACGACGAGCTGAAACTGCTGGCCGACGTTCGTGACGAATACGAAAAGTCGCTCAAAATCGCCTGCACCGGTTGCGGCTACTGCCTCCCCTGCCCTGCCGGGATCGACATCCCCACGGTCTTGGATATCTACAACCATCGTTATCTCTTCAACGACCGCCCGGGGACGCTCTGGTCGTACATGCTTCACCCCGGCGGGATCATGGGCGAAAAGGGGCTCGCGTCGCAGTGCCTGAAGTGTGGCAAGTGCGAGAAGGCCTGCCCACAGCATCTGCCAATCCAAAAGACGATGGAAGCGATCGCCGACGACTTCGAAGGTTTGGGGATGAGGTGCAAGATCCGCTTGGCCAAAGCCGGGATCGCCGTGCAGCGACTTTTGACTCGATTGAAGCACGAAAACTGATCAAAATCGGGGAAGGTGGAATTTCTTAGGTGAAGCCTGTTGACACTGAGTCTCAATTAAAGTAGCATTAGTTTCATCAGTGACTTTCCGGTTGCGCCCCGGACCGGTCACTTTCCCTTCCAAACGAAGAATGCTTCACGAAATGGGCCATCCCCGATACTTCCGCTGGCTTTTGGCAGCCTACTTCACGCTGGTTTTTCTGGCGGGGGAAGCGCTCCATCTTTTGCCCGGATGCGGCCATTTTGTTGAACTGCCCGGAAATCGGGGAGCCGGGATCTACGCATTGCTGCCGGTCGGTTTCAAGATCGATTATCCTGAGGCTGACCCCGAGACCCATTTACAAAAAAACTCTGATTCCGTTCCTCCCGTCTTGGAAGAGGGGGAATGTCCGATCTGTTCGTTTGTCAAACAGGCGAGGGAATTGGGCTCGACGACGAGCCTTGATTTTTCCCCCGTGTTTTCCGAGCCGTCGGTTGGTGTCGTGCTTCTCGACATGCCGTCCGTGGCCCTTCTGCTTCCGCTTTCTCGCGGACCGCCTGCGCAACAGCGCGTGATTCTCGACGTTTTGAGCTAAGAACGTGAATCGTTTCTGTCTAGCGATTTCGCTTTGACAGGAAGCGAGGCGTTTCATCAAAATACACCTCCACGTGCGCGCCGGCATTGCATATCGAAGGCATGGGTTTTGCGCGATATGCGGCGCAAATGCAGGCGCGCCGTGGAGCTTTTTTCTTCGCTGAAAGCGTAATCATGGCAACGGGGTCAGTTCGTATCCCGCTTCTTTCGTTCGCCGGTAGTACTGGCGATAGGCCTCGTACGCCTCGCGCTGCCCAGGCCGGACGTCGTTGGGCACGGGACGTGGATTCATGAACGGATAGTAGCCCCAATTGACGAGATGGTCGGCGTATTGGGCCGCCAGATAGAGCTTTTGTTCGAGCCAAGGCATCGGGGTGAACTCCCACGGGACGATTCCCGCTTTCGGTTCTTTGTTCCCCCGTTTTTCAAGCTCGAGATATTCCGGCCAGTCGCGGACCTTGGCCTGTCCCGTTTCGACATTGATCCAGAACGCCGCCCCCGCTTCCCGACAGGCACGCGCGACCGCGGCGAAAAAAGGCTCGCGTTCCTCGAGAGTCAGAAACGATAGGTGTTCGCCCGAGTCTTGCAGCATGAGGATGTCGATCCCGGTCTCTTGCAAGGTCGTTTTCCACCAGGCGGCGTACGCTTCCGGCGTCAAATAAGGAAAGCCCCGATACGATTCCTTGTCCAACAAAAAGAAGGGGGAAATGGTTACCACAGTTGCCGGCGCGACTTCGTGACACTCCCGGACAATCCCTTTCCAGGCGGCACGCCAGAAGGTCGAGCGGGTTTTTTCGTCCGGGGCTAACGGGTTGATCTCGTGGTTGAGGTACCAGCCCCAGAGCGACCGATGCTTGCCGTAACGTCGGTGGAAGCGGCGGATGAATTCCCGATTTTTGTCGATCATCTCCTCGGCCGTGGTTTTGCCCTGCCAACCGGCCTTCGGCAGATCGACGATCACCCGCATCCCCTTTTCGTCCGCGATCTCGAAAACCATTTCCAAAGTGTCATGGGGAGTGCCTTGTTTTTCCGCTTCGACGGCCTTTTGCAACAATTGAGGCGAGTTGAAAATCCAGAGTAGGTCGAAGCCGACCTCCCGTTGAAGCTCGATTTCTTCGGCAAATCGTTCTTTGGTCCATTGATCGTGTTCCGGGTGGGCGATCCACCACAGGGTGCCTCGCATCAGCGGAGCCTTCCGAAGTTTTTTCTTGGAAACGACGTCCGGCGACGCGGCTTGGGCGACGTTCATCAAGAGAAAAAACGTGGCGAGAAGGGACGTAAGATACCAAGCGGGTTTGTTGAGGTGGTGAGGGTTTGGGGACATGGTATCTTGCTGCCGGTGGTGGAAGAAAAAAAGAAAAGGAGTGACGGCTTTGCCGTCACCGGTATTTATGAAATGAGAGGGGACATTTTGAAAATTGTCCCCTCTCATGCTCTCCCCTTAAAAACTTTTTGGACCAGGATTGCTTTGCAATCCCTCTTTTTTAGTTTTTCTACTTTTTGGTTTGGTTCAGGATGATTGTTGCTTTGTTGATCAACTCCTGACTGGGCTTGGCGTCGAGCACCTTTTGCATCGCCTCGGCAACCGCGGCTGGGGCGGTCGGGGCGATCTTCTCGCCGATCGTCGTCGCCGTCGTGGCGGCTTGGGCTTTCAGTGCGGGAACGGACAAGTATTCGACCGCTTTGGCCAACGCTTCGGGCGATTGGATTCGGCTCATTGCGTCGAGCGTCAGGTTCTTTTCCTCGTCCCGTTCGGCCAGTTTCATCGCTTCACCGGCCATTGCGAGCTTTTGCTCCTTGGGCAGTCCCAATTGGCGGAAGATACGGATGTAACCGCGAAGGCATCGGACGCGATACTTCTTGCTCTTGGAGTTTTTGGCGATGTTAAGCAAAACGGGCGCGACGTCCGGGCTGAACCACTTGCCCAGCACCTGAGTCGCGGCATCTTGGATCGCGTCGTTGTCGCTCATTGCCGCGTCGCCGGCCAATTCAAGGGCCTTCGTGCCACCGACGGTTCCGATTAAGTTCAACAGAAAAACTTGTTCGTCGACCGAGGCGTCTTTCATGATCGAGGCCAGCTTTTCGCAGCAGGCGTCTTTGGGCATCCGCTTGCAGGCCGTCAGGAAGGCCGTTTGGGCCGGTTTGACGACGTCGCCGGTGGCGAACGAGAACTTGGCCAAAACCGGCAGGTCGTCGAGCGAACAGGTCTCGCCCAGCGCGGTGATCGCGGCCAGTTGGAAGGCCGGTCGTTGGTCGGCGGTCGCCTTAAGCAGTTCGGGGGTCGCGGCGGCGATGCGTCGGGCTCCGGCCAATTCAATGGCGACTAAGCGGGCGTTCCCCTTGGCTTGCCCCAGCTCTTGAAGGATCGCCTGGTCGACGGCTTTCCCCTTCAGCGCGACCAAAGTCTGACGGGCAGCGGCTCCGATGGTCGGAGAGTCCCCCGTGGCAGCAGCGAAAAGGGCCGGAACGCTTGAGGCGTCGTCCAACGTTCGAAGCGCGGTCAGGGCGGCAATTTGAATGTTGCCGGTACCGTTTTTCGCCCGGTCGATCAGCAACGCGAGCACTTCGTTGCCACCCCGGTCGCCCAGGACGGACAAGAGGTGGGCTTGCTTTTCGGCCGAAAGTTTCGGAAGCACTTCGAGCAGGGCTTTCGTCATGGCGTCGCCGGGGATCATTCGGGCCGTTTCCAGGCCAACTTTATAGAGCCCCACTTGGTCGCTTTGGAGTTGGGCCAGGACGAGGTCTTTCCCTTCGGCTCCACGTGTTAGGATCACGCCACGCGTCGCGGCGATGACCGAACGCGAGGGCAGATCGGCCGCCGTACGAACCGTGTCATAAAGATCGATCGCGGCCGCTTTATTGCCCGCCTTGTTGAGTTCTTCGGCACAGGCCAAGCAGGAATCGGCCAGGGCGGCTTTTTGATCGGCCGGGGCCGAAGCCAGGGCCGTTTTCAAAAGTGCGGTCGCTTCGGGGGTACCGATTTGACCCAGCGCCGCGGCGGCAGCTGCGACGAGTTGCGGGTTGTCCTTCTTCAAGAACGATCCCAACAGTTCGATCGCTCCGGTGTCTTTTCGGAATCCCAACGAGTTGATGCAACCGATTTGCAGCAGACCATCGAGCTTTTCGGCCGCGTCTCGCAAAACGGCATCGACCGACGGATCGGGGATCGGCTCCAGAGCGAACCGAGCGTAGTGGCTCATCTTCGCATCGCCCAAAAAACCGGCCAACGTCGGGACCGCTTCTTTGGTGCCGATCGTGGCCAGACGCTTGCAGGCCAAGACCTTTTGGAAATACGGCGCGTCCGATTTCAGGACGGCCACCTGTTTGGCCGTTTCGCCCTGATCGCTTGCCTGGGCGGTTGAAAGTAAACCGACCGAAACGATCGACGCCAATAGCGCGATCGAGAGTATACGGGGTCGTATAGTTGTCATGGTTATGAGTTCCTCGAATATTTTTCTTGGAAGTGGATATGGTTTAGTGAAATATTGAATTCGAATTTAACCGTATTCTTGTGGTCGATACTAGCGACCAACGGGAGCGGGTTTTTTCGCTGGTGCGGGAGCACCAACTGGTTGCGGCTCCAAAAAACCTTCCATTTTTTTTAACACAGGTCCGTTTCCATCTGATCAGCCGCGTACTAGCGACCAACGGGAGCGGGTATAGTCCTGGGTGCGGGAGCACCAGTCCGGCCGCGGCTCCTAGCCGCTAAATACGCCAGGGTTCTCGCATGGCGCGGGTTCGCATTCGGTTGGCTTCTTCGTCGCCGAGGAACTCTTCCTTGACCGGGTCCCATTGGACTTTCCGACCGAGCTGCCAGCAGATATAGGCGGCGTGGCAGACGATGTGGGAGCGTCCGGCGACGTCGCCGTTGGCCTTGGTCACGCCGCGAGTCTTGACGCAATTGAGGAACTCGCGCAAGTGGGCCTGCGGGGCGGTGCCGGCGACGGGGAAGTTTTGGATCTCGCCGCGGAGCGAATCGGGCCCGACTTCCATCCGGCCGCTGTCACCCGTCTCGACCCAGCCTTCTTCGCCTTCGTAGCGAACGCTGCAAGTCCCGAGGCCCAACCAGCCGGTGTCACGCATAATCAGCTCGACCCCGTTGGCGTATTTCGAGTGGATATGGTTTCCGACCGGCGTGAATTCGACCGGGCCGGTGTCGTCGGCCTGGTTGGCCCACTGGCACTGGTCGACGGTATGGGAACCCCATTCGAGGATGCCGCCGCCGTGGAAATCGAAGTACCCTCGCCAACGGCTGTTGACGTATTCGCTGTTGTAAGGACGCCACGGGCAGGGGCCCAACCATCGGTCCCAGTCGCAGATTTCCTTCGCCGGTTCCGGTTGGCCCGGAAGCCAAGCTTGGGTCGTGCCGGGGGCCAACGTGTTGGCGATGACCCGTTTGAGTTTGCCGAGCTTGCCGGAGTGGACCAGATCGATCGCCAGTTGGAAGTTGGGGATGTTTCGTCGTTGCGTCCCGGCCTGATAGACCCGACCGTAACGTCGCATCGTGTTGGCAAGCGCCTGGCTCTCGGCGATCGTGGTCGAACACGGCTTTTCGCTATAGACGTCTTTGCCCGCCTTGGCCGCGAGGACCGAAGCCATCGTGTGCCAGCGGTCGCCGGTGGCGATCAGCAACGCGTCGATGTCGTCACGGGCGTAGATGTCGAACATGTCGGAGTAGAGGACGCAATCCTTGTTGCCATAATGCTTGTCGACCTGCGCCTTGACCGCTTCACGGCGATTTTTTTGGAGGTCACAGTCGGCGACGAATTGGACATCCGGTTCGACCAGAAGGCAGTTCAGATCATATCGACCTCGGCTGCCCAGTCCGAGTCCGCCCATCGTGATCCGTTCGCTCGGGGCGACGGCCAGGTCTTTGCCCATCGCGTTGCCGGGGATAAATTGTGGGACGACCGCAGCGGCGGCCAATCCGGCGGTCGTCTTCAAGAAGGACCGTCGCGAGACGGGTGAAGTGGTTTTCTTCATGGTCGAGATCCTTTGAAAGGGGTTTCCTCTTGCTCTTCTGGGGGTGCTGATCCAGTGGAAGAACTTGAGAGGGTGGGAACGGTTATGGTTATTGAAGTTTTTTGAATCGCGAAATCTATTTCTGAATTCCGCAAGGTAAGCCGAGGCGGAATTAGCCGAGGGTCCACGGTTTGCGATAGTCGTAGTGCAACAGGGCGTTGGCCTCGTCGCAATTGGTGAATCGTTCGTTTTGGGCATCCCACTCGAGCCGTTTGCCGACGGCCAACGAGATATTGGCCAGCAGGCTGAAGCTGGTCGAGCGGTGTCCGGTCTCGATGTCGACGATCGGTTTCTCTCGCGATTTGATGCAGTCGAGGAAGTTGCGAACATGGGAGTAGGTCATATCGAATTCGCCCGGCTTTCCATTGATCTTGACCGCTTCGGCCCGCGGCGTGCGATCTTGGAACTGACCGCCGCGTTCCGGTTCGACTTCGTAGCCGTTGGTGGTGCAGTACAGGGTCCCTTGTGTGCCGCGAAGTTCGATCTCGCCCTTGGGCAACGCCTGGTTGCCGCTGGCCTCGTATTGACCAAAGACGGCCAGTCGCCCCGATTCGAACTCGAAAACCGCTTGGGCCGTGTCGGGGATGGTTCGGTCGTCATCAACGGCGAAGTTGCCGCCCATCGCGCAGATCGATTTTGGCGCCGTCTCGTCGGTCAGCCAGCGGATGACGTCGAGGTAATGGACGCCCCAGTTGCCCATCTGCGATGAGTACAGGTTGTGCCAGCGGAACTTGTACGGCGCGATGTTCGCTTGATACGGTCGCGCCGGACGCGGTCCGAGCCACATGTCCCAGTCGAGATCGGCCGGCGCGTCGGACGGCTGGGTGTGGCCGATGCCGTTGGGATACATGTTGCTCAACCGGAACGCTCGCGAGAGGGTCACCTTGCCGAGCTTGTCGGTCTTCATGTACTCGACCGCTTGTTGGTAGTACGGGGACGAACGGCGTTGGAGACCGACCTGAACGACCCGATTGTTGCGCCGGGCCGCTTCGACCATCTTGCGGCCTTCGACCACGGTGACCGAAAGCGGTTTTTCGACGTAGACGTCTTTGCCCGCGTCACAGGCGGCGACCGCTTGCAGGGCGTGCCAGTGGTCGGGCGTGGCGATGACGATCGCGTCGAGATCTTTTCGATCCAACAGCTTGCGAAAATCGCCGTAGGTGTCGGCCTTGCCGCCGCAGACCTTTTGGTTCGCCTCGGCTAACTTCGATTTTGAAACGTCGCACAACGCGACGATCTCTTGGTCGGCATTTTTTTGGAATTTCGCAAGGACCTGAAGGCCCCGACCGCCGACGCCGATCGCACCGACGCGGATCTTTTCGTTGGCCCCATAGACTTGATTGGCACGGACGGCCGAAAGGCCCAACGCCGCGGTGGCGGCCGTCGCTTTGGTAAACGTTCGTCGAGTGATGCGGGTATTCATGGGTATCTCGTTTTTTATTGGAGTGAATTTTTTGTCGGGAGGAAAGATTCGCACTTGGGAAACACCGATTAGCCGAGCTTCCACGGCTGGCGGTATTGGTAGTGCAACAGATCGTTGGCTTTTTGGGAGTTGGTAAAACGCTCTTTCTCGCCGTCCCACTGGAGCAACTCGCCGGTTTCCAACGAGATGTTGGCCAGATTGCTGAAGGTCGTCGAACGGTGACCGACTTCAATGTCGCAGTTGGGCAGTTCGCGCGATTTCACGCAGTCGAGGAAGTTGCGTGTGTGTTCGGCCGTGATGCTGAGATTGCCCCCCTTGGCTTTGATCTTTTGGGCTTCCATACGCGGCTCGGGGCTTTGGAACTGGCCGCCCCGTTCGGGCACGATTTCATAAAAGCTATCGTTGGCGTAGAGCGTTCCCTTGGTGCCGCGAATCTCGAAATACCCGGCGCGGGGAAGGGTTCGATTGCCGTTGCTTTCGTAAACGCCGACCGTCAACAAACAACCCGACGGCAGAACGAAGTTGGCGTGTAATGTGTCGGGGATCGTTCGGTCGTCCTCGACGGCGTAGTTGCCGCCCATCGCACAGACCGACTGCGGCGCTTCATCGGCGGAGATCCATCGGCAGAGGTCGATGAAGTGGACGCCGTTATTGGCGATTTGCGAACAGAATAATTTCCACCAGCGGAACTTGTACGGTTCGATGTTCGCCTGATAAGGTCGCTCGGGACGCGGTCCCAACCACGTGTTCCAGTCCAGGTCGGCTGGCGGCTCGGTAACCGGGGCCTTGCCGATTCCCTTGGGGAACATGTTGCTGCGATGGTAGCAACGCATCGCGGTGACTTCGCCGATCGTGCCTTCCTGAACCAACTGGGCGATTCCAGCGTAATGGGGCGAGCTGCGTCGGTGAAGGCCGACCGTAACGATCTGTTGGTTGCGTCGAGCCGCTTCGACCATCTTGCGTCCTTCGAAGACGGTGGCCGAGACCGGCTTTTCGCAATAGACGTCTTTGCCGGCGTTGCACGCGTCGATCGTATGGATGGCGTGCCAGTGGTCGGGCGTGGCGACGATCACGGCGTCGATATCCTTGCGGTCGAGCATCTTGCGGAAATCGTCGTAGGTGTCGATCTTCCCGCCGAGCCGTTTTTTGGTTTTCTCGGTGTGCGACTTGCGAACGTCACACAGCGCGACGACCTCTTGGTCCGGGTGGACGCGAAAGGCGTTAATGACCTGGTTACCCCGGTTCGCCGTGCCGATGACGCCGATACGGACGCGATCGTTGGCGCCGAGAACCTTTTGGTTTTGGTTTTGGCTAGCGGTTTCGGCAGTACCGGTAGAGTGCGAAGTCTGAGAGGCCGTCATGGTGTGTCTCCAATCGTTGGCTTGCTTATGATGGACGCTCTTCAACCGCTTGGGAGAAGAACGAAGGGTATTGGTGTTTGCTTGGAAAATGACCCGGCCAGTCAACCTATTTGGCCCTTTTTCCGGCCTTTCGTTGGTCGGCCTCGGTTCATTAGCTGTGCAAACGTCAATAGGCAGGATAAACGCTTTCTGTAAAATCTAATGATAAGCGGAATCAGGTCGCCGATCAACCATTTGCGCCTGCCTTGTTTTCAAAAGAAACGGCCGTAAAATGAGGGCTTTCCTTGAAGAAGGCCGGTTTTCTCAATCGAATGGATCAGGCGAAAAATCGCATCTTGCTGCTAGAGTGCGGCAGATGGGGTAAATGGGGTAGGTTCACCCCTTGGTTGTGACGTTATGTCGCAAGGGGTTTTGTCTATTTATTGAAAAGTCGGCTTGTTGACGAAGGAAAATAAAGCCGAATCGTTTGCTTGCCCTCTCGTTCGATTCGTTTTGGGGCCTTTCCTACCCCCCTGATTTGTCGAGACGGTTAGTGAGATTGGCCACTGGTACCGATTCTCGAGACATCTTCCTAAAATAAGGAAAGCCAACCGGTAGCCGCGGCCGATTCCCCACAATATTTATATATTTTTCCTTGATTGAAAAAAATCTTATGAGCTCCGTCCCCAGAAAAATCGCCGTGCTTGGTTCGACCGGAAGCATCGGACGCAGTACGCTTGAGGTGATTTCCGCCAGTCGGGGGGAACTCAAGGTGGTCGGACTTTCGGCCCATTCGAACGCGGAATTGCTTTTCCGGCAGGCCCAGAAGTTCCGGCCGCGAAATATGGTGGTTACCGATCCCGGGGCCTACGCTTCGGTCCACTGGGACGCCCTTCCGTCGGAGGTGGAGGTTTTCTGCGGTCCCGATGAGATTAAACGCCTTGTGACCGATCCTGAAGTCGATATTGTCGTTTCAGCAATCGTCGGAAGTGCCGGTTTATTAGGGACTTGGAACGCATTGGAGGCCGGTAAAACGGTGGCGCTGGCCAATAAGGAAACCCTCGTTGTGGGGGGGCGACTTATTACCGATCTGGCCCGAAAGACCGGGGCGCGGATCTTGCCGGTCGATAGCGAACATGGGGCCGTTTTTCAGGCGATGCAGGCCGGTCATCCGAAAGAGGTGCGACGAGTGGTTCTTACCGCAAGTGGTGGACCATTCAGAACTTACAGCAAGGAACAACTCCAGAGTGTCACGGTCGACGACGCCTTGGCCCATCCGACTTGGGAAATGGGACGCAAGATTTCGGTCGACTCGGCAACTCTCATGAATAAGGCGTTGGAGATTGTCGAGGCCCGATGGCTTTTCGACATTCCGGCCGATAAAATCAACGTTGTTGTTCATCCTCAGTCGATCGTCCACTCGATGGTAGAGTATATTGACGGTTCGATTCTCGCCCAGTTGAGCCCTCCCGATATGAAACTGCCGATCCAATACGCCCTGACCTGGCCGGAGCGTCGAGAAGGTCCGGCGGCCAAGTTGGATTGGAGCGAGGCGATGTCGCTGGACTTCCTGCCGCCCGATATGGACCGGTTTCCCGCCTTGCGGCTCGGTCTGGAGGTGGCCTGGCGAGGGGGAACGGCCGGAGCGGTCCTCAATGGGGCCAACGAGGGGGCCGTTGCCGCTTTTTTGGACGGCCGGATGGCATTTCATCAGATTGTCCCCGCCGTTCAGGCGGTTTTGGAGCATCATCCATTCGAACCAAACCCCACGTTAGAGCGGGTTCTTGAACTTGACGGCTGGGCCCGAAAGGAAGTATTACGTTGGATCTCTTGATAATCTACGGCTCTTGCCGTCGGTAAGCCGGAAAAGTCCGGATACCATCCTGAAAATATTTCATGGGACAAACTCTTGATTGGAGCGAGCGTGAACCTCGATTTTTTACTGAATATTCTCTATGTTGCCTTCGGCCTTGGAATGGTCATCTTTGTCCACGAATTGGGCCATTTCGCCGTCGCGAAATTCTGTGGGGTCCGCTGTGACAAGTTTTACCTCGGCTTCGATATCGGTGGTTTGAAGTTCTGTAAATTTAAGTGGGGCGAGACCGAGTACGGGATCGGGATCCTGCCCTTGGGCGGGTACGTCAAGATGCTTGGCCAGGAGGACAGCCCGGGCCGGATTAAAGAAGAACTTGAACGAGCCAAACTCCAAGAGGCGGAAAAAGCGGCCGGGGCAGAGTCGGAGGAAACGGTTTCCGAAGGTGAAGAACCGCTCCGAGATGTCAAAACGCTCGAAGAAGCGCTCTATGACCCGCGAAGTTATCTGGCGAAAAGCGTACCGCAGCGGATGGCGATCATCTCGGCCGGCGTCATCATGAACTTGGTCTTCGCCGTCATCGCGGCGATGGTCGCTTACGGGGTCGGGGTCAATCATATCGCGGCCGGGATCGGCGGGATCATGCCCGGTGGCGCGGCGTGGGAAGCCGGTTTGGAAGTGGGCGATGAGGTGCTCGAAATCAACGGCGAACCGGTCAAGGAATTCCGTCAACTCCAGACGCTCATCTCTTTGAGTAAGGAAGGCGAGCCGGTTCAGCTGAAAGTCGAACGGAAAGTTCCCGGAACCTCGCAAGCCGAGATGCGGGAAATCACTCTCGAACCCAACCGTACTGGCCTTATTCCGACGATCGGCGTTATCAGCCCCTCGACCACCAAGTTGGAAGCCATGGGCAAACTGCCGCCCTGCTCTCCCGGCACGGTCGCTTTCGAGGCCCAGCCGCCGTTTGAGGCAGAAGACCAAATCGTCGAGATCAACGGGCAGCCGGTCGACGATTATGGCACGCTCTATCGCCTTTTCTCGCAGTATCGCGAACAACCGATCACACTGACCGTGTTGCGTCAGGCCGAGAAAGGGAAGGAACCGCAGCGGGTGAAAGTCCAACTGCCGCCGCAGCCGATGCGTCGTGTCGGGCTGGTGATGGCTCTCGGGCCGGTCGATTCGATTCGAAAAGGTTCCGTGGCCCAGCAGGCAGGAATGCAGCCTGGCGATCAACTCAAATCGATCGACGGCCAAGAGCCTGGCGATCCGATGACCTTGGCCAACCGTATTCGCCGCAAGGTTGGTCAGCCGGTTCGTCTTACTCTCACACGCGAGGGCAAAGATGTGGAGCTGACCGTGACACCCGCTCCGGTCGAGCGATGGGATATGTCGTTCTTGCCCAACTCGCCGGTGACGATTCCCTCGTTGGGCGTCGCGTTCGAGGTTCTCAACCGTGTCGTGGCGACGGTGCCGGATAGTCCGGCCGCCGGGGCCGATGTCCAACCTGGAAGTGTGCTGAAATCGGTAGTTCTCGTTCCTCCGAAGGCCGAATCGGTCGAAAAGCTTCTCGGCAAAGAGGACGAAAAAGAGTGGAAACCGCTGCTCAAGGAAATCCCGCTTGCCTTCGACGGCGAGAACCGCAACTGGTCGTTGTTCTACTCCGTGATGCAAAGAGCGTTGCCGGGAAGTCGAGTTCGATTGATCTTCGATGGCGATGCCAAGCCGGTCGAAATGGATCTGGTCGCCGTCGGGGGCCAGTTCAATCCCGACCGGGGTTTTGCCTTCGGGGTTCCGGTGATCAAGTTGCGAGCCGAATCGTTCGGCCAGATGGTCGGCTTCGGTTTGAAAGAAACCTGGGCCTCGTCAAAACAGATTTTCGTGCTCTTGAATCGGCTTCTGACCGGTCAGATTTCACCGAAGGTCCTCGGCGGTCCAATCACGATCGTCCAGGCGGCCAGCAGCAAGGCCTCGCAAGGGCTTTCCAAATATCTCCTCTTTTTGACCCTCCTTTCGGCCAACCTGGCGGTGATCAACTTCCTCCCGATCCCCGTCCTCGACGGCGGCCATATGGTTTTCCTGTCGTACGAATTGGTACGTGGCAAGCCGGCGAGTGAGAGTATTCAAATCACCCTGAGTTATCTCGGGTTGCTTTTCATTCTCGGCTTGATGGTCTGGGTCATCGGCCTGGACATCACCAGAATGTTCGGAATGTAACCGAATCCTTTTGAGGGGGAAAAGAGAGCCCCGGTTTGCTCTTGGCGATCGGTTTCTCGGCTCGCCCTCAATCGAAGCAGCTTAGTCCAATCTATCGTATTGATATACGCACCCAGGTTTGAG
Organism: Thermoguttaceae bacterium; assembly: GCA_963674475.2. Lineage (GTDB taxonomy): Bacteria > Planctomycetota > Planctomycetia > Pirellulales > Thermoguttaceae > CAXXFQ01. The sequence continues at coordinate 175,820 of CAXXFQ010000024.1, forward strand.
CGCATTCTTTAACTGTAGTGTCGTAAGAGGATAGAGATATGCATTATCGGTCCTCAAAATCGTCGCCGAAGCCGGACCGAAACTCGGCCGTATCGTCTTCGGCGTCCTAAATCGTCTGACGTCGCCAGCGCAGACAAGTAGAATAATCGCCCCAACCTACCCTCTCTCATGGGAGGGGGGGCTCTCTTCCAATCAACTTCCAACTTAATTAAAATAAAAAAACAAACCAAGAGCTCTACGCTTTCTAACCGGTAATCGCTGCATTTTTCGACGGCTGTTTCAGTGTTCCTGTAACGAAGAAAGAAAACCATGCCACAGCCTAAATTCCTTTTTATCGGCAATGGCTCATATCAGAACCGGGGTTGTGAAGCGATCACCCTGGGCACCATAGAAATCCTGCGCAAGGCTTTTGAGGAAAAGGTGACGTTTGTCGATAGGCACTTCGGGGATCTTCATGCTTCACCACCTTCTTGGGTTTCGGAAATGGAGGACTACGAATATCTTCCACAGCCCCCGCAAAAACGTTTCAGTGCAGCATGGTGGATTCGAAATGGTTTGCGTGCGTTACCGAAACTTCGGCATCGTTACGTGAAGCATGAAAGTACTCGCGCGATGCGACCCTACCTCCAGTCCACGACGGCAGTTCTTTCTCTCGGCGGAGACAATTACAGTCTGGATTATGGTATCCCCTACATTTTCATGCATCACGGGCAATTCGCGAAAGCAAACCGGACCCCGTTTTTCATCTGGGGAGGCTCCGTGGGGCCTTTTGAAAAAAATCCTCATTTTGCTTCCACGATGCTCGAGCATCTGCGTCACGACGTGACGGGTATCTTTACTCGTGAAAAACGCAGTTATGATTATCTGAAAAACAACCGGGTCGAAAACACGTGGATGATGAGCGATCCTGCGTTTGTCATGGAGCCGGAGCCGGTCTCTTCGGATCAACTCGGATTTGAATTTCCCGAAGATGCCATCGGTATCAATTTGAGTCCTCTCATGCGCCGTTACTGTCATCAGGGCGATATGGCGGCCTGGCAAAAAAACGCCCGGGAGATCATCCTGGCGATTCGTAGGCGTTTCGACAATCCGATCGTGCTCATTCCGCATGTGACGATCGGAAGTCATAACAATGACTACCTCTTTATGGAATCATGTCTTGAAGGAATTAAACGCGATAACCATATCTATTCTATTGATGGGCGATTCAATGCCCGTCAGACGAAATGGTTGATATCGAAACTTTCGTGTCTTGTTGCAGCTAGAACCCACGCGACGATTGCCGCTTTTTCGACCTGTACCCCCACGGTAAGTCTTGCGTACAGCATTAAAGCATTCGGCTTGAACCAGATGTTATTCGGCCATACGGATTATCTTGTGCCACCAGAGAATCTCGATGCAAATTCCGTTTTGCCGGCTATCCAGAATGTACTGGACCATTCCACGGCCATCCGACACCAACTGCGACGCATTATGCCGACGATTCACGAAAATGCGTATCAGGCAGGCAAGTGGCTCAAACAAAGAGTGGAAAAGCAAAAGGCTCTGTAGAAAACTGAGCTTTTTCGGAGGTTTTTCGTAGTACTCAGTTGCAGAATGTTTTCTGGGTAGAGGGATTTGAGTTTGGTTCTTGCTTGGGTGGCGGTGAATTGCCAGTGGATGGTGTGGTCGTTTCGGTTGCGACGGGTTTCCCATGCGTCAGTTTCTTCGACAAGTTCCTCGGCGGTGGCGATCGGTTTGCCTGTACAATCTCGCGAAAGGACGCTTGACTCGATTTCCGCCATGTTCAACCAACTCCCGTGCTTTGGCGTAAAATGGATCTCCAATGTCTTCGTGATTCGCATCGCTCGGCCGTCTGACGTCGGAGCACAAAAGCTATGACAACACGACCAGCAGCAGCGACGTAATCATCAATGAAATCATCCTTGAACAAACCGATTACACCTACGACGCCGCGGACAACATGACCTGGAAGGTCTGGTCGCGTAGAGCTTATTTGGGAGCCCGTATTCGGGTTGCGTATACCGGTTTCTGGCACGATCCGCTGGGGCGTCAGATCTCCGCGGCCGAGTACGGGGCTCTGTCGACCGCGCCGACCCGCCCAAGTACGATCCCGACGCGAAGCGACACGATTCTGGTCACGTCGACCGAATACGACGACGCCGGTTTTGCCTATAGCACGCTCGATCCGGCGGGAAAGGAGGATCGCGTTGAGTTTGACGATGCGGGCCGTACCGTCAAGACGATCGAAAACTACCACGCCGTCAACCCTACGCGCTTCCTGGAGCGGTTACCGTCGAAACAAAAACCGCTCTAACGGCGTCGTTTTCGTCGTAGGAACATGAGCCCAGCAAACGCCGAGAGCAAGACGATCGTGGCCGGTTCGGGGACGGCGGTAATGAGGGTGTGGCCGTCGACGGCGTCCCAGGTGTTGAGCAGGCTTTTGGTCCTGCACTAAAACTTTCCCAAAGCCCGGTCACATCGAGCCACGCGAGCGAATCGAGGTTATCAGTCAACTGCGTGACCTGGCTCCCGTCCAGATTCGTCGCCCCGGCAAACAAAAGCGTTTCAAGATCGTCCATCCCGTATATCGCCGACAGGTCCGGGGTCTCTTTGAAATCCACCCCACTGAGGTCAAGCGACAAAACACCGGGCATTTCGGCAATCCCGTCGTAACAGGTTCTCCCATTATACATGAGAGCGTTAAAGACGGCCTGAATGAGCGTCGAGTCGGCAAGAACGACCTTTCTAATGGGATTATTCTTAATAGTAAATAACTCTAGTGAGGACAGGTTGGATCCCCGAAGATCCAACGTCTCAATCTGGTTGCCTTGGAGGTGCAGTTCGACCAGATTCGCCAGCCCGGAGAGCGCCGAGATGTCGCTGATCTGGTTGCCGGCCAGGACCAGCTTGGTCAGATGGTTCATCCCGGAAAGCGGCGAGATGTCGCTAACCTGGTTGTTCCACAGGTACAGTTCGGTCAGATTCGTCAGTCCGGAGAGCGCCAAAATGTCGCTGATCTGGTTCCAGCTCAGGATCAGTTCAGTCAGCTTCGTCAGCCCGGAAACCGATGAGATGTCGCTGATCTGGTTGTCGGTCAGGGCCAGTTCGGTCAGTTTCTTCAGACCGGAAACCGGCGAGATGTCGCTGATCTGGTTGTAGCCGATGCCCAGGTAGGTCAGATTCGTGGCATACTCGATTCCCTGGATGTTGGCGATATCTCTCCAGTGTGCATTTAATGACGTCATCCTTGCCATATCCGAGTCAGTAATGTCGCTCGGGGCCGGGAGGCCCAACTCGATCCGCACCTCGGTTTCGAAATTCGCGTCAGGGAAGTTCACTATCACCGCCGCCGATGCATTACCGGGCGTTCCCATGAATGTCGCCACCACGACCAACAACACCCAGACGTATCCCATTCGATATTGCCCAGACATTATGCACTTTTTTCTCTTGCGATATGGTTTGCCGGAAAATCCAACTTACTAAACTTGTAGTCAAAGTAAGTTTTCTTTGCCATGCCGTGAAGATTACGCATTTTTGTAAGTATATTGATGAGGCCTAGGGAAAGCAATAAGAAGAATAAGAAAACCCAAAATAAACCTCGATCCAATTAATTTTTTCAGCAAAACCACTTAGTCGGGGGGGATTTTGGAAATGACTTTCGTTGCGAAAACCATTTTAACTTCAAAGTCGTCCCGTCATCCGTCTTCGGACCGGAGATCATATTGCCGGCAGCATCATACGTTGGCGTGATCCAGCCGCCGGTGATGGCTTCGATCTGGTTGGCTTCGTCCACGGTTTGCGTCTGTGCTGTCGCACCGTCGTTAAACGTACCAAAATTGCCCAGACCGTCCAGCGTTTACTACAAGTTGGAGGTGTCGTTCATGGCAATCGACACAATTAAAAACTCTCGACCACTTTAGGCTTCTATCACGTTTTCTCCCGCCGTTTTCTTCATTGTTTAATCTTTCACACCAAAATACTGGAAAAACAAGGATAGGATTAATCCTCCAAGCACAATCGCTAGCACAATGGATGGGATCAACAGATTCAGCATGCCCCCCATCTCGTCGAGTTGCGGATTCACTAGCAACGCTATAGTCACGGCAACTTCAAAAATCACCAAGTGCCATAGCTTGGTGCTGGCTGTGATGGGGCGATGCCAGTATATGGTAAACCCGTAGAGAATCCCAAAAACGCTGAATCCCACGATTGTCGCCATAAGGTGACCGTCACGCCCACGAGTACACCAGTATGTCCAGACGGCCACGAACACGGTATAAAACCAGATCCAGGGCATATTCTTCAGTGCTGCCATTGTGAGGAAACTACCAATTCTTGGCGATATTCTTCAACCTTTCGATCCCGCTATCACTCGATATTTTGTTGTCGGCCGGACAGCCCAAATCGACTCCGTGAATTCTTGCGAAGAACTCGGCCTTAGCCATGTAATCGCTATGATCGTATTCATCGAATTCACCAGCCGAGGGCAACGTGTACCCATTGATGACAACGCCTGGCCCAAACTTTCGATTTGTGATCCAACTTAAGTCTGGATTCTTGGCTAAGTTGGCACCATAAGCACCGATACCGCCTTTTTGGAACGCCCATTCGTCCCCAGATGATCAGTAGTTAAACGTGTTTCCGAGAATCCCCGCTTTCGCTTTCAGCAGATCATTGTTGTCTTTGTCATAAGGCCAAATGTCCAAAGGGCTTCCCATCATAATGAGATTATCAATCTGAGCACCTTTCTGAAGCGCCCCCAGAGTCAAGATCGTCCCTTGGCTATGGGCAATTACCGAAATGGATTCCTTGGCTCCGGTGCGTTGTTTGATTATGTTCAGCCCATCGAGCAGTACCTTTAACCGCCGTACCGCGTCACCCATATACCCGCGTTCCTTGGAAAACCAGCCTGTACTGTAAATGTCGGCAATATTGTCCGTGGCGTAATTCGGGTGCCCACCCTGCTTTCTGCTTTGACCACCCCAAGCCCCCGGGTCACCCCAACTAAACTCGATGACTTCTTCCGAGAAACTACACTTTGCCGCTTTTCTATAGTTAGCTAGACCCGATCGCACATCGGCAAACAATGCAGCGTCGGTATTCACTCCGTGGATAACTACAACGACCGTTCCCTGGGGATCAACCGCATTCACCGGATTATTCCCACAGTAGCGATACAAATTCGTATCGCCGCTATTATAGCCGATGGGGTCTCGGTTAAGGAAGGTGGATAATTCTGTGTCGTAGTAGCGGTTGCGGACTTGGTAGAGGCTGGTGTCGGTGTCGTACCAGTAGCCGCAGTACATGGGACCGTCGAAATTCTCCTCGACGCTGCTGCCAGCTGTCCAGTTCTCGTCGAGCCGCGTCACGGTGCCGTAGGCCGTGTAGACGTTGCGGCTCTTGGAACCATGCCCTGTGTTTTTGCAATGGACGCAGCTCAGCTTGACATGAAAACCGTCCTCCGGCTCAACTTTGACTGATGTGCGAACGATGCCGGCAAGCTGTCCTCCGATCACGCCCGGCGTCGAGGCCATCTCAAACAGCGACCGCCGATACTTCCACCACCGCAGGACTGCGACCAACGCCCAAGCCAGGAGCATTACACCGATTATCGTAGAGGCAATCGCAAAATACAACCAACATTTGGTCTTTTGGCAACAGCCTCTCGGCCCTCCGCAGACCATACCGCATGAACGCGGGAAAAAAGTTCCAGAACAACGCAAAGGCGACCGGACATAACACGGCAACCTTGTCGGAGGAGTTGATCTTCCCGTCGGCCCAATCCTTCCGAGAAAGCCACGGCTCGTCAGGATGCAACGTGACCGGTCTCTTCCGGCACTCTTTCTTGCGACTGGCGATTGGGAACATGGCTTTTGGTTCCTATTTGTGCTGAAGGTTTTTCAGAAAACCACTCTTAGTTCCAATCGCCGGTGAGGGTGAAAGGGGCCCAAAGTTGGGGAGGAGCGGCACCGAATCGTTTTCGATAATCTTGAATCATGAAAAGCTGGGCGTTTCGTAGTGCTTCGGCCTTGCTCTGTTTTTTGGCGAGATTTTCCAGCATGACCTCAATCGTTTGCAAAGCGGATTTTTCCGTGACGCTCCAAAGGGAGCCAACGACCGCTTTGGCGCCTGCCATTTGAAACGCGTGGCTTAGACCGGCCACTCCTTCGCCGTAGCGGATCGCACCGAGGCCGGTTTGACAGGCGCTAAGAATAACCAGCTCGGTACCGCGCAGGTCGGCGTCGAGAATTTCCAAGCCGGTGAGAATTCCGTCATTGGCTCCTATCGCTTGGCGATGGTTGTTCGCGCCGGCTAAAATCAATCCGCAGCGAAGCAGAGGATCGACCCGGACGACGGATCTCTCGTCGGGGGTCTGCGAGGCGTACGATCTGCGCTGCCCACCCGCGAGGTTTGCTTGGGGCATATTGTCCATATGCGTATCTTCAAGAAAGAATCCGTGCGTGCTCAATAAAAGCACCTTGGGGCTTTTGAGAGACTTGAACTGGTTTTCGGTGGCATGCTGTCTCTTCAGGACGACGGGTTTGCTTTGGACGTATTGTTCTAAGAGCGGGGGAAAGGTTTTGGCCTCCTCACGCGCCAGCAACAATCGTTGGGCTCTTCCGCCGCGTAGCAATCCCGCACGCGAAAACCGGTCATAATATGCCCTGAGATGTCGGTCGAGTTTGGTTGTTTTCGAGTTCGGGTCGGGGTTGGTGTTGTAATCAGGGTCGACAAAGAAGACGGCGCCCCGACTTGCGATTTTTTGGGGCTTGGCTACCAGCTCGCGGGCGGAAGTGACATAGCTTATCCGCTTATGTTCAACCAGATACGAGTCCCCCTCGTTGAGTAAGGTTTCCCAAGGAAAAAGCCATAAGGCACCGTCGGGAGCAATCACGAGATTTTTCGAATTACCCACCGACCTCTTGATCGGATCCCAGATCAGTCGGGTCAGAACGGCAATTTTGGCACGTACCCTTTGGGTTTCCAATTTGGTTTGGGCAGCGCTTGTGGTGAGGAATGTCCGAGTCAGTTCCTTTCGACATTCTGCAACCGCTGCGTGGATTTTTTCCGCCTCGCCAAGATCCACTAACGTCACTTGCCCCTGATCAGCGGAGGGCACGATCCAGGCGACGTAACGCATTGGCTGCCATTGCTCCTTTTCCGATTGTTTTTGGTTGAACTGGAAGACGGGAAACAGAGCGACGTCGATGAACACCGTGTCGGCAGGCAAGGACTTCCGGATGGTTTCCATGGTGACCCATTGGTCTTCCTGAAGTTGGGCATGCGTTTGTTGAGCCACTTTTCTCGATATTTCTCGCTCCCAACTGCGAAGGTGGAGGAGCCGTCCTTGATAGCCGTCCTCCAAACGGGGATCGAGAACGGCGTGTGTCAGTTCCTCTCGAATCGCTTTGAGTTCTTTGACCAGTTTGGCCACTTGGGGATCCTCAGAGGCGCGGGCCAGACGAATCCCTTCGGCCACGAATTCCGAGGAAAGCGCCTTTTCATTGGCCAGCCATTCGGCCGAGGCCGCTACCGCTTTCGGTTGATCGGGATATCGAAGCCCGATCGACAGTGACTTTGCCAATTCCACCTTTTGGAAATAAAGGTAACGCATTTGCTCCAGAGGCATTAGTGCCGGCAGAACGTGGACCATACGGCGGCGGTTGGCTTGGTGGGCTTGGGTACAGTAATCGACTCCTTCACTCCATTGGTTGAGTTCCAAACAAGCGGTCATGATCTGATTCAAAGTAAAAGAATAGTCGCGTTCGTTTCGACTGGGGTTCTTTTCCAAAATATCGAGGCTGCGACGAAAAAATGATTTTGCCTTTTCCCACTCTTTCGCCATCAAATAGCTCTCCGCGAGTTGAGAAAGGGCCAGCCGGGTGTTGGGATGATTGGGGCCGGAGGAGGTTTCCAGCATTTTCAGTGAACGTTCAAAAAGGGACTTCGCTTCTTGAGGTCGATTTCTTGCCAGATAGGATTGCCCTAGAAAGAGATACGTCATCGCAAGGTTGGGGTCGTTTGCATTGCGACAGTTTTCTCCAATGTCAAGACTTTGTCGAAAATAGGATTCTGCTTCAGCAAAACGTCCCGTTTCGCTATAAAGTCTTGCCAGATAACAAAGAGAATTTTCCAAGAGGAATTTGTCTTTGCCAAGCTTGGCGAGCTGAATGCTTTTTTGAAACGCCTTTTCCGCTTCATGAAAACGGCACATCCTTTGGTAGGTGAAACCTAGATCGGTAAGACAGCGTGTAAAAGCGATGTGGTCCGGTTTTGGTTGTTTCTGGAGGATATGCAACGATTTTTGAAGTACTTTTTCTGCCTCGACATAGTGAGCCGTGAAATGGTACATTTCGCCAAGTATTTGGAAAGCCTCGGCAATTCTTGGATCCTCTCCGAGTCCATTTTTTTGGAGAATTCCGATTCCCTGATTCAAGTAGGCTTGGCCTAGGTCGACACGCCCAAAGGCCCTGTAGGCTATTCCGGTTTTTAAAATCGCTGTTGCATAACGGGGATGATTTGCTCCGAGACGCTGCTTCATGAGATTCAGAGGCACTGCCAATCGCCGCTCGTATTCGTCCATTTTATGCAATCGAGAATACACTTCGGCCAGTGAATTGATCCCACAATCGACCAGCATCGGGTGATATTCGCTGGACGTGGCTTCCAGGGCCTTAAATATTTTATGGCAATCCGATTCTGCCTCATGAACCGCCCCGGTTTGAGTATAAAGGCTTATGAGCCGAACGCGTTCCAAGGCCGTTCTGGGATCGTACGGGCCGCGCCTTTTTTCGAAGAGATCGACGACCTTTTGATAAAACAACTTGGTCTTGTCAAATTGCCCTAATTCATGATAGCAGGATCCTGTTTTGACGTACAATTTGACCATCGCATCAAAGTCATGGTGCTCCTGCTTCTTTTCGAGTAATGTCAGGGCCTGTTTCAAAAGATTTTCACTTTTGGCCGCTCCCTCGGCGCCCTGCAGCCGATAGATGTTTGCTAGACTGATCAACGCACTGGCGGCAGAGAGGGCGTCTTCCTTTTTTTGGAAGACGGCATAAGATTTAAGGAAATAACTCGCGGCCAATTTGTTGTGATTTAATGAATCGTGGTTATTTGCCAACATCAAAAGGATTGATCCATAATCGGGATGTTCCTCGGCAAGCCCTCTTTCGTTTCGAATAAGCCATTGTTCAAAATAGGCAATCGCTTTTTCTTCCTGGTCCATACTCCAGTAAAAACCGGCCAAATTTCTGAGGCTTAACAAGACATGGAGATGGTTTTTGCCAAGGGAAGCCTCGCGAACTTTGAGGTTTTCACGATGCAAAACTTCCGCTTCTTGAAAGCGTCTCAGTTCGTGGTAGGTATAGCCGAGCTGGTTCGTTGCATACGCGACCCGAAGATCGTCTAGCGGCAAATTGGCTTTCAAAAAAGATTGATAGTTTTCTAAAAGGGGCAAGGCCTCGCGGAGTAGTTTGTTTTTGAGGTAGGCATCGGCCAGATCGACGGCGGCTTGGGCGGTTCGAAGATCCTTTTTGTCAAAGCGGGCTAGTAGAAGTTCAAAACGTTTTTTTCGGATTTCAATAGCGTCGTTATAGCGGTATACCCTTTGGTATAAATTTCCCAGCGTTCGCATGAGGGAGATCGTCTGGAGATGGCTCGGCCCCAAGACTTGGGTTGCCAAGACCAACGTCTTTTCATATTGTTCGATTGCTTGAGGCAATTCTTTCTTTCCAAAATGGACCTCTGCCTTAAGCCGTGAGGCTTCAACCTTCGCTAGTTCACCAGGAGCGGATTGCCTTGAGGAAGAGTTGGGATGAAAGCCCAGGCTTGGATCTTTTTCCAGGGCCACCTCATGGTAGGTTTTGCCCGCGCGAAACCAGGTCAGTTTTTCTTGGATTTTCTTTTGTTCCTGTCCAGAAACGATCGAGTTGAGCATTTCCAGCAACTGAATCGCTTTGTCGAACTCTCTCGACTCGGCAAAGGCGACTGAAAGCGTGCTGATGGTGGAGCGATTTTTCCATTTGGCCTTCTTGCAGGCGGTTATCGCCAGGCGGAAAGCTCGCTGGCCGTTTCGATACTCATCATCGGGACAGGTCGCCAACAACCAGGCCAAATCGTTGTTTGCGGAAACGTTGCGACGTTCAATTTGAAAGATTTTTTCATAGGCTTCGATTGCTTCGGCGTATTTTTTTTGCTGCTGAAGCACGGTGGCCGACAAAAGAAGCGCTTTGACGTCTTTCGGCAAGCTCTTCAAGGCGAGGGCCAAATCGTCGGCCGCTTGTGGATATTCTTTCTTCAGAAAATGAACCTCCCCTAGAACGCGATGGGCCAAGGCGTTTTCAGCGGATCGTTTCAGAGAAGCCGCAGCGTCTTCCTCCGCTTTTTGCTGGTCTCCCATCTCTAGCCAGGCCTTCGCACGTTCGGCATAGGCAATCGGTATCTTCGGATCCGATGATTTAACGCTATTTTCCAAGAGTTCGATCCCTTTGGTGAGATTCGTGATCGCCTCTTGGAATTTGCCCGAAGCACGGTCGATCCGCGCCAGAACAAGAAAAGCTTCCGGCTCGTTTGGAGTGGTCTTCGCGCGGTTTTCGAACTCATCTCTTGCCTTCTGCTCGGAAACCAATTGGCCTTGGTCGACCCAGATAAGAGAACGTCCATCCAAATCGAGGATGCGTACCTGTGGTTCCTTTTCTTCGAGAACGAAAAAAACCTGTCCTTCTCGAACGGGCCAGGGCGACTCCAGGGTTTGCTCGATGTCTTCTAGGGCGACGAGGATTTTGCTTGCCGGTTCCGCAATCGCATGCGAAGTGACCAAGCAACTGACCGAGAGTATTGCCACCAAAACGAAGTTTTTACTTCGGAAAAAAGATTTCCTTACCATTGCTACCCCTTTGAGCCCGTCTGACTCATTCGTTATCGGCTAGTATCTCGTGACGGCTCGGTTGAAACGATCCCAAAATGTCCTATCTGAAAAGGGCTTAGGTTTCTCAAAACTTTTTGAGAAAGGGCACGGTTTGCCTTAAAAATGGGTTTTCGTGCCATGCTCTGGCGATAGATGAGAATATTTTTGTACCAAGCTGATTCTGTTCAATTAAGATACCTTATCCCGTTTAAGTAAACAAGGAATTAGGTCCCGTCGGAATAAGGATTTGTCTTTTCCACGGCAGCCATTCTTGCCGTTTCCTTGCCAGCTCCGAGGAAGATTAAGAAGGGGAGCGGCGGTATTACGTATTGACCTACCGGTTTATTCGAAAATATCGGAAAATGGGCGTCCGAATAAGAATGAAGGTTTTTTTGGTGATGTATTCGATAGTTAATAAAAAACGCCGTAAGCTTGAGTAACTCAAATGCTTACGGCGTGCTATCCGCCAGTAGGCCCGGAGGGATTTAAACCACCGACCAAAGGGATGTGAGACCCACTTTCGGGCGATATTAAAAAGGCGTTTTACCCTTATCTTTCAGGGCTAAAACGATTCTGAATCAGTGGGGACTTGACGACCTCAGGTTCTTTCCATAATCCCTAAGTACTAAAGTCGCGTAATTTATACTCTTTTACCACGAAATTTCATTTTAAATAGAACCTGAAAAATAGTGAATCTTTATAAACGAAATGATAGCCCGTACTATTACGCGAGATTCTCGGTCAATGGAAAACGGTACGATGAATCCACCAAGCAGCGAACGGAACGAGTACGGTGCTCCTTAAAACTGGCCCATATATTGGCTCCAAGAAATGGGATGGGTTAACGGTATGGTTTCGCTTAATTGAGGGGCGGTTGGTGGTGAGGTTGGGTTGTGAACAGCAATCGCCTCCCCTTGTATTCAAGGATAAAGCATCGAGATGACCCCAGTTCGAGCGGCGCCCATACCACCCACTGGAAGCCAAAATCGCCCAACCCGAAACCCCTAAAATTTTTCCCCCAGATTCGACGCCCGCCGTCCGGCCTGGCAATAGGTAATTTCACCTACTTAGCCCTATCGCTACCCCACGAGGAGAATTTACTTTTTCCTAGAGATGCTTTACAACAGTAGACGTCGCCACACCGTGTTCGATTACTTGAACCCGAACCGGTTCGAGGCCAAGCCCTCGCCAGATAAGTTTGGCCCTTCCTATTCGTCAGGGGCAAGGCACCTCACGTTGCTTTCGGCGAAAGCCGCTGGCACAGCTGTGGATGGCTACTACTTGCCAAAATTCAAAGGAACCACTGGTGGAAGGACAAGTTGAGCATCACTCATAGTTCCAATCCCTTTCGCTTTATCCATTGCTGAGTGCCGCAGAATTGGAAGCCGATTTTGCGATAGAACGATTCTGCACCATCATCTCTATCCGCGATGGCCACAAGAGGGCCATGACACGGGCGATTCTGGATGGCATACTCTATCATTTCCTTGCCTATTCCAGTGCGTCTATGTTCTGGATCGACATATACCTCCTGGACTGAACCGTAAGCTTCTCCCCAAAAAACACCAACGGCGCCCACAATCGTTCCGCCTTGAATTGCAGCAATCCAAGTGCAATTGTCTTTTGGACTCTCACTAAGGAGACGCTCTCGATACCGGCTAAACCGCCAATGAAAAAAATCGGAGTCGCCATCGCGGGTCTCATAGAAGTTGACTAGCGCGTTCCAATTCTCCAGACATGGTTCTTTGCTCCACATACGGTGTTGACAACGCCTTGGTGTGCTTGGTTCGGTTCGTGACAGGACAGCGTCAACAGACACGGATATACCATCGGGAATATCTATCTGTTCCTCATTTTCTGATTCCACTATCAGCGATTCCGGATTGATCTCGGCCAAACACCTCTCGACAACACCAGGGCGATCGCGGTCGTGTAATGCAACTCGATCAAGAAATACGGCATTGCCGAACTGATAGATTTCAAATGAGGGGGTTCTTACTTCAGCCCAGTCTCGAAAAAGGTGGATTTCGGAATTGGCCGGAAGGCCTAGCCAATCACTCGCAATTCCGATGCCGAACCGAGACAATGCGCTAACTTGAAGGTCAAGAGATTGCAAGAATTGATTCATGTGTTACCTTCTCCGATGGCTGAAAACTCCGATATTTCCTCACGGTCGGCTCCGACACCCCAGCAACCCTCGCCGCCTCGGGAAGCCGTACGCGCTAAGCACGGCTTTCGGCGTACGCGCTAAGCACGGCTTTCGGCGTACGAACACGCGTGCTTGTTGGGGGCCTACTTGGCTTCCGCCTTCACATAGATCTCCTTGGGTGCATCCATGTAATACTTGAACAGGCCCGGACAGAGCCAACCCTCCTTGTCGTATTGAGGGGAATAGTACCAGTTTCCGGACTTGTCGCCACGTCGCCAAATCAGTTTGTGGGTATGTCCGGGAAATGGCTGCGTCGAGAATAGAAGGCGAAAACCGTCCTCCGCATTCGGGATGTCCTTCACCATTTCGTCGATCATCTCTGGTATGCCGGCAACGAAGGGCTCGCGATGGAGGCCGACCGCTGCGTCATCGAACACCCAGGTCCCGGCGTGCCGGTAGGGCGCAATGACCATGATGGAGTTGGCCGGGGGATGAGTGCCGAGGGACGGGAAGTAGCCTCCGTACCAAGCAATACCTCCTGCGATGACGATGACGAGAAGGGTGAGAACCCGCCAGACGTTGAATTGTCGTTTCTTCATATCCATTCTGCTCCCTAGGTTTGAACTATGGCGCACGGTTTAGTGCGTCGCCTTCGGCTTTTTGTTCGAATTTGCAGACATCATTATACAACCGGTCCGGTGAATACTCCATCGGTACTACCATCTTCAGCGTCTACGGCATCGACCATGGCCTGAAGTTCTTCAGTGGAGATGGTTCCTTTGGATGTGAGCAGGCGAACTGTGGCTGACAGGTAAAGCTTGAGTTCGGCGTTTTCGGCGATAAGCTGTTCAAGTTGCCTGTCCTGCGACATATCCTTGCGAAGAGATCCGGCAATCTCCCGTTTCAAATGAGCCATGTCGCGCTCCGTATCCTCGATGTCGAGTCGGTTCCCGATGTCGCCCAGAAGAAGTGTTCTTCCCCATCCCATTCTAGTCTCCTCTTTGTGCGATACTTGCCTAATAACAAAAAGCCACCCGTCCGGAATGGCACCGAGAGACGTTCGTTTCACCCTGGGACCCGATCGCCATTCCCGCTCGGGTTCAGCGTCTGATTAGCTATAGCTGTTGTGTCGGACTTGGTTTTGAAGGTTGAACCTGGTAATTTCTCGTTGAGCACTCGTCCTATTTCGAATTCAATAAATCCAGCAGTAACTTATCGGCCACGTCTCGAGGAAGTTGCCCATCGTCGGCGAGTTGCTCCAGAACCGCCACCTGTTCCTGCTGTGATACTAATGGAGCTTTGGGATATGAACCGAACGGCCAAGGCCGAAACGCCACCCGCCAATACTTGTGTGCGATTATCTCAGCCCATTCCGCTGCGATCAAGTTTCTATGCAAAATGCTTGCTGGCAAAGCGGGATTCGATGCGTCGATGCGAAGTTGTGACGCTTGTTTTTCATAGTGCCTGGCCCAGCCGGAAAAGAAGTCGTATTTTCCCCACGCCATCAGGAAAAAGAGGCTGATCGCAAGCCCGGCAACGACTCCGCACCACATACGTCGCATTTGTTTGTTTTGAGTTGGAGAAGCCAAAATGGAATACCTCATTTTGTTATCATTTCCAAACTTAAGTTTTTGAATTGAATGGCGGCACGATTGACACCGGTCACTTCCCAGCCAAGGTTCATGGAGACAACTCGGTAATCGGCCATGTCCTTACTGCCTTGGAGATAACCGCGTTTCCAAGCCTCTTGAAAAGCTTTTTTTAGGAAAGGAAGAAGGTCCACGTCAATGATGTGCCATTTTTTATCGTGGAGATTGTAATCGCCATATGCCTTGGAACCAGGATTGTAGATCAATTTTGATGTCGGATCTGCTGTGTCTTCCGCGATATAGAGAGGAAGTTCAGGACAGTGACGCGAGTCGTAGAGCGGCACTAAAAACCAAAAAAAGTCGCCATAGCCGGAGCTTTTTTGATTGGTGTTTTGGACAACCAATACGTAGGGCACCTGCGCCGTGTGCATATCCGGATTAAAATTTTCTAGTTTGAATCTTTCGTCGTAAAGCAACCGAGTTTCAAGATGCAATCGTAGCGAACGCATTTGGGCAATACTGGCGGATCGATGGATTGGCTGCTCGACGAGCAAGTGTGGCCAGTTCTCCACTTTGGTTGAGCAAGCGTTCCCGTATTCAAGCCGCGAATCAACCGCCAGAGTGAGGTCTGACTCGTCAGTGCTTGGCGGCCCGATCGTGACGGACTTGGTTTCATTTTCGTACCTTACCGCACCAGAAGGAAGTTGCTGGGGCTTGGCAGTAGCAATGCTATACTTTGAGTACCATTGAGCTAACCGCCAAACTGGCTCAGCGCCCGGTCTGACTCCTATATTCCCTTGTCGCGTGGCATCTCCATGTTTGGGAGCAATGACCGAAAAACCTTGCTGAAAGTGCGGGTCCTCAATCAACTGCTTTGCATAGACAGGGAAAAGCAGGAAGGCGTTCAATAAAAATGCCGCTGTAAATGTAATCGTGAACGTCTTTGTCATGTCATTCCTAACTTAATGAAACAAGAGCAACTTGTTCTTGACATCGTTTGCCATACGATCAAAATTGGCTTGCTCACTATGGAGGCCACTGCCGAAATGAAACGGTGTCGTTGTCCCGGCCCGGCACGGATATTCTTACTCTGCCTCCGTTGGTAAGCAGTAAGATCGGCCCTCCTTAGCCGATAGCTTCTTGCAAAATTCCACCGCCTCATCCCAACTTACACGCTCCACCGGATTGTTCGATCCCGTGAATTTCGAAGGGTTCTACTCCATGATTCGCTCGTACTGCTCCTGCGTCATCTCGTACACGCCAAGGTAATACGGCTTCGCGAGACAAACCCGATGTCGCTTCTCGTCGCTAAAACGATTCTCCGAGAAGTGATTCTATCGGTTCTAGATCGGATATCAGGGAGGAGCCCCCGTTGGGAGCATTACCCCGTTTGTCAGTACGCCATTATGGCAAACAACCCGATCATCCGCAAGCAAGCGTAGAGTGCGTCACGACATGTAGACACCGGACGAGAAATACAACGCTCATTTCCCTAGCTCGCGAGTTTTGAGCAAGACTACCATTTGTCCTGGCGTCCAAAAAGGACCAGGGGCGATGGCCAATTCGAGCGACGCCCACGCCCCTCCGACGGCAACCAAATCGCCCGCTCCCGAAACCCAAGAATTAATCCCACTAGAATCCACTCACGCCGCCCGGCCTGATAAACTAGATGAATATGGCAGCCTGATTCGCATATGGATCTGGTGCCCAACAGGGTGCCCGAAGGCTTCGTGTTCGAGTGTCAGATTTTAATCATCTCACTATTGAACACCACCTCCTTTGTCCTTTCAGTCACCCCGCCGGGAACTCAAAATCGAATCCGCGTAGAAGAGAGAATTGCGATGACGTCTCGTTCGACAACCAAGTATTGGTATTTGCTTCTCCTATTCGGAGTTGGTCTGAGAGAGATCGCGACGCCGGGCGCGGCGTTTTCTGCCGAAGTGGCGAAGACTGCCTTCGAGCCGATTGCCCCGATCCAGGCTCCCTTCGCCATGCCCAAGCTTGTGCGACCGTCGTTTCCGGAACGGATCGTCGATATCCGCGACTTCGGTGCGGTTGGCGACGGCGAGAAGCTCTGCACCGAAGCGTTTGCCAAAGCGATCGAAGCGTGTGCCCGCGAGGGTGGAGGTCGGGCTTTGGTTCCAAAGGGCATTTGGCTTACCGGCCCCATCCATCTCAAAAGTAACATCGAACTGCACCTAGCCGAAGATGCCGAAGTGCGTTTCAGCCAGCGCTACGAGGATTACCTGCCCGTGGTCCTGATTCAGCGTGGTGGAGTGCAATGCTACAATTACTCTCCCCTGATCTATGCCATCGACTGCAATAATATCGCCGTTACCGGGCCGGGAACGCTCAACGGTCAAGGCCGAGTATGGTGGAAGTTTGCTAAGCACCAGCCGGGCATGAGTAAGTTGTTCGCCGCGCCAGCTAAGGGGATTCCTGTGGAAGAGCGTGTCTTTGGCACCGTCGAAGACGGCGTGCGTCCGCCGTTTCTGCAGACGTTCCGCTGTAAGAACGTCCTGCTTGAAGGGTTTACGATCAAAGAAAGCCCGTCCTGGTGTATCCATCCCGTCTATTGCGAGAACGTGATTGTCCGCAAGCTCCACGTACTGACTGTGGGAATTCCCAACGGGGATGGGATCGACCCCGATTCCTGCAAAAACGTCCTGATCGAGCACTGTGATTTTCACAATGGGGACGACTGCATCGTGCTGAAGGCGGGCCGAGACGAAGAGGCCTGGCAAATCAACATCCCCTGCGAAAACATCGTGGTCCGCCACTGCTACATGAAAACCGGCCACGCCGGGTTCGGCATCGGTAGCGAGATGTCGGCCGGCGTGCGAAACGTCTTCGTCCACGATTGCCACTTCGAAGCCACGAAAGCCGGCGTTAGAATGAAATCTCTACGTGGCCGTGGCGGCATAGTCGAAAACGTCTGGATAAAGAACAGGAAGTGTCCCATTGGTTGTTAAAAATTGACGATGGTCTCCGGCTCGGCGATAATGCCGAGTGTTCGCAATTTTCACAAACGGCTGGAATGGGTCCGGCCGGGGAAAGGAGACCATCGTCATGGATCAGTCTAGATTTATCGAGCAGTTGGGGCAAGTGGGCGTCAGTGAAACGGGGCGGATTTTTCACGAGTATCTTCGAGGTGCGGTTCGGGAGATGATCGTTGATGTCATGGCCGCCGAGGTCGACGAGCTTTGCGGGCTCAAGTATCATCCGGATCGCGATGCCGAACATCAGCGTGCGGGTAGCGCCGAGGGAATGGTTCTCTGGCAAGGGCGACGGGAAAACGTGAAGCGGCCGCGGGTGCGACGGAAGAGGGAGAACGGCTCGAGCGACGAAGTCCGGTTGAAGTCGTACGAGTCGGCCGGGCGGCGAGAGGAACTCCGCGACATGGTCATCCAGCGTTGCTTGGTTCACAAGGAACACAATCTTTGCGGGTACTTGTCGAAGCGGGACTGGGGCGAGTTGGGGCGGTTGTTCAAGCGGCTTCGCGACGTGCAAGGCAAGAAAGCAGCCGAGGAGGTGTACGCCGAACTCGAGCGGTTTTTGTCCGGGAAGAATGCGACGGCGCTGGAAAGTTTTTACGAGGCGGGCGAGGAACTGATCGCGTTGCATTCGCTCGAGGTTCCGTCGACGCTTCACACGAGTTTGTTGAGCACGAACCTGATCGAGAACTCGTTTCGCAACACGTGTCGGAAGCTGGGCCACGTGACCCGATTTCGAGCAGAGACGGACCAGGCGTCGCGATGGTTGGTGTTTGCGCTAATGGAGGTAGAGAAGGGTTTTCGTCGCATTCGAGGATGGCGAGACCTGCCGTCGCTGGCCGAGGCATTGAAGCATCCCTCCGCTCCATCGCGATCGACTCAGGCGTCGACTCCGCTACGGCCTCCGGCCTCCACTCCGTCGCCGCCAGAGTCGAAGCCAGTTGACGCCAGAAAGAAAACGTAGTAACCTAACAACCCATGAGCCCAAAGCCAATTCTAACAATCATTGGGACATCCTCACTCTTCCTCAAGCTGCTTCAATCGGCGAAGCTCCGCCACACCCAGACCGGCGTATTTTTTCTTCCACCGATAAAATGTCTGCTCTGCAATCCCCATCTTGCGAACCATCTCAGCCACCGCCGTGCCCGATTCGGCCTGCCGAAGAGCAAACGCAATCTGCTGCTGGCGTATACCGTTTTTTCATGGTCCAAAATCTCCTTTCATAAATGTCAGAATAGCAAAATTCCTGACATTCCGCATGGACCAAGATTCGGGGAGCACCCCGCCGTTACCTAACCGAAACTATCATAACCCTTGGTACGGAAAATTAAAGCCGGTCAGAATCTAGGGGGCACGATTTTCCCTCAGGTGGGGAGCGATTGGCCAAGAAAACCAAAAATAAGAAAAGGTTTTGCGGTTTACTGCCGATCGTTTTCGGTATAGAATGTTTTGACGTTCGTTGATGAGAGAGAGCTCACCGCACCCCTAGCTCAACTGGATAGAGCATCGGTCTACGGAACCGAAGGTTACAGGTTCGAACCCTGTGGGGTGTACTCAACTTAAAGCCTTATGGTGAAACGACTTATCGCCATAAGGCTTTTTCTATGCGCGACTTACGTCGACCGCTCCCCACGGTAACGAGCCCCCATCTTTGCCCATCCGTACCCAACTTTGCCGCATAGCACGGCACCATATCGGGCACCCGCCGCAACCACTGGTCACCCTGGTGGGCACCACATTCATGTGTCGGGCGGGCTGTCATCTTCTCTAGTTTACCAGGTCGGACGGTGGGCGTCGATTCTGGTGGAAAAAATTCTGGGCTGCCGGGTTGGGTGATTTGGATGCCATCGGGGGGCGTTGGTCTCGCTCGAATTGGGTGCCCTATCGGCATCGCTGTTGTTTTGGAGTGATGGACCGCTTTAATGCCCTGCCCTGGCATAGAGAGTGACCGCCGACCCCCGTTGGCGATATTGCCAAGTCGGTCTTGTTTCAATCCACGCCCTCGCGAAGAGGGCGACGGAAGATGGCGAACGAGAACATTATCGTAGGAAGTTTCAATCCACGCCCTCGCGAAGAGGGCGACGGTAAAATCGTGTACCTTGTGGAGGTTCCGGTATGTTTCAATCCACGCCCTCGCGAAGAGGGCGACCCGAGATTGAGGCGGAAGCGACCGATGGGGACGCGTTTCAATCCACGCCCTCGCGAAGAGGGCGACTCGAGCCAGTTCCGCGTGAACGTTGTTGCTGCCCGTTTCAATCCACGCCCTCGCGAAGAGGGCGACCGTTCCGGGCTCTTTGTCGGCACGCCGATATCATCGTTTCAATCCACGCCCTCGCGAAGAGGGCGACGTGGATGCGTCCAGGGTGGAACGTCTGCCCGATGTTTCAATCCACGCCCTCGCGAAGAGGGCGACCACGATAGGGCCTTTATGCATACCATCCCAAGGCAGTTTCAATCCACGCCCTCGCGAAGAGGGCGACACCACCAATCAAACTTCTTGGCCATCTCGACCGAGTTTCAATCCACGCCCTCGCGAAGAGGGCGACGAAATGCTGGGCGTGGCTCATCTCCGAGGTCATGCGTTTCAATCCACGCCCTCGCGAAGAGGGCGACAACTGCCCGCCTAGCTATTGGAATTCGTGGAGCGAGGTTTCAATCCACGCCCTCGCGAAGAGGGCGACACCACTTCAATGATAAACCCGAAGGTTTGGTTTTGGTTTCAATCCACGCCCTCGCGAAGAGGGCGACGCAACCCTTTTCGTCCCATACACAGCAAGGTTAGGTTTCAATCCACGCCCTCGCGAAGAGGGCGACCGCAAGAAAAGGGCAGGGAGAACCAGCCATTCACGTTTCAATCCACGCCCTCGCGAAGAGGGCGACGCAATTTATTATATCATCTCCTTGCGGTCCATGATGTTTCAATCCACGCCCTCGCGAAGAGGGCGACGGTCAGGCGAGCACAGCTTCTCTACGCCCGAAAATGTTTCAATCCACGCCCTCGCGAAGAGGGCGACGAGCCATTCGCCAATGACTCGGTCGTAAGCCTCTCGTTTCAATCCACGCCCTCGCGAAGAGGGCGACTCGGTCGAAAACCCTGCCGTGCCTCGCTCGAGAGTGTTTCAATCCACGCCCTCGCGAAGAGGGCGACGGAGAATGTCAGACACGGCCGCCGCTTTCTTGAGTTTCAATCCACGCCCTCGCGAAGAGGGCGACATCACTTTTTATCGTGGGCGTCAAACGGGTTGGGTTTCAATCCACGCCCTCGCGAAGAGGGCGACAGCAGCTCATGCAGAGCGACGAGCCCAGCGAGCCGTTTCAATCCACGCCCTCGCGAAGAGGGCGACCGGAGTTTCGCATAGGGGCGCGGACAAAATGCGGTTTCAATCCACGCCCTCGCGAAGAGGGCGACGAACAGAGAGGCTCGCTTAGACAGGGGGGTCGAGGTTTCAATCCACGCCCTCGCGAAGAGGGCGACGGCTGCCAACATCGTTGTTGCCGAATCCGCAATTGTTTCAATCCACGCCCTCGCGAAGAGGGCGACGCCCAACCGGAAAATCGCGACTAGTTGAGCTAAGGTTTCAATCCACGCCCTCGCGAAGAGGGCGACGAGGGAGTAACGATCACGATAGACCGATGCTTCGATGTTTCAATCCACGCCCTCGCGAAGAGGGCGACGTGGAGGCGGCAGGAGAGGAGTCAAGTAATTACGAGTTTCAATCCACGCCCTCGCGAAGAGGGCGACAGGGAGCTTGCCAAGAGTGGCGCCATCACCGCCAAGTTTCAATCCACGCCCTCGCGAAGAGGGCGACATTAGCGTAACCATGAAATATTACGTAGGCCAAATGTTTCAATCCACGCCCTCGCGAAGAGGGCGACAAGTTCGACAACTCGAGCCGTAACCCAGCCAGGTGTTTCAATCCACGCCCTCGCGAAGAGGGCGACGTCGCGACGTGGTACCGTTGTTTTTTCGGCAATGTTTCAATCCACGCCCTCGCGAAGAGGGCGACCTGAATCCGATGGTCGCCACGCGCGGCCATCGTGTTTCAATCCACGCCCTCGCGAAGAGGGCGACGTAGCCCCAGGGGAGCGTTCCGCGTGCCTTGATTGTTTCAATCCACGCCCTCGCGAAGAGGGCGACTACATCTACGCCGACCATTTGCCCTCGCAAGATCGTTTCAATCCACGCCCTCGCGAAGAGGGCGACATCATTGAGTCGTCGCTCGCCGAAGACGGGCTTGTTTCAATCCACGCCCTCGCGAAGAGGGCGACAGCCGCCCCCCCAGCCTCTTTACCGCATCAAGTTGAGGTTTCAATCCACGCCCTCGCGAAGAGGGCGACGACGGCGGAACAGCCGGCGGATCAGACACCAAGTCGTTTCAATCCACGCCCTCGCGAAGAGGGCGACCATGATTCGAGCTTTCTCGCCAGCGTCCATCCTCGGTTTCAATCCACGCCCTCGCGAAGAGGGCGACCAATAAGGCGACGAAAAAGGCCGCCGCCGAAAAGGTTTCAATCCACGCCCTCGCGAAGAGGGCGACACTTTCATATAGCAATTACTCCCCGATGGTCATAGTTTCAATCCACGCCCTCGCGAAGAGGGCGACAATCGGCGAAATGAAAAACTATCAGAAAAGGCAGTTTCAATCCACGCCCTCGCGAAGAGGGCGACACCTCATCACTACGGTCGATCTCTTGAGGTGTCAGTTTCAATCCACGCCCTCGCGAAGAGGGCGACACGGCGGAACAGCCGGCGGATCAGACACCAAGTCGTTTCAATCCACGCCCTCGCGAAGAGGGCGACCCATTGCGGAAAGGCATTCCCCCATGTTCGGATCGTTTCAATCCACGCCCTCGCGAAGAGGGCGACCACGGGATTCCAGGCATCCCGCCGCGAAGTTGGTTTCAATCCACGCCCTCGCGAAGAGGGCGACCAGTGAGCGATCATCTAACGCCTGTCGTCGACTCGTTTCAATCCACGCCCTCGCGAAGAGGGCGACACTATTCGTGGATTTGGCCCGCGCGTCCGCATGTGGTTTCAATCCACGCCCTCGCGAAGAGGGCGACGAGGGTAAGACATGGAGCTGGGATTAGCTGGACAGTTTCAATCCACGCCCTCGCGAAGAGGGCGACCTTGAAAGAGGTGGGAATCGAGCCGGTGTTTTTTGTTTCAATCCACGCCCTCGCGAAGAGGGCGACGGGAAATATCCGCTACGGCGCCGACGTAGTCTCCGACGTTTCAATCCACGCCCTCGCGAAGAGGGCGACAATCGGTCGGGTAGCTCGATACGCGACAGCGAATGTTTCAATCCACGCCCTCGCGAAGAGGGCGACATTTTACTAGGGTGGCTGATTTTCTAGGGGAATCGTTTCAATCCACGCCCTCGCGAAGAGGGCGACCCTTCTTGGCTTTGCGGCGAAGGTCAACTAGTTTGTTTCAATCCACGCCCTCGCGAAGAGGGCGACACGATAGGGTCGACCCCCGTGAGCGATTCCATGATGTTTCAATCCACGCCCTCGCGAAGAGGGCGACATTTTTGGTGAAGCGGTCTTGGCTGCATGACTTGTTTCAATCCACGCCCTCGCGAAGAGGGCGACGCTGCCATGCGGCAAGCCGTGTCTCTGTACGAGGTTTCAATCCACGCCCTCGCGAAGAGGGCGACTGTGCCCCTACCTTAAGCTTTGCATGGCGGGCAAGGTTTCAATCCACGCCCTCGCGAAGAGGGCGACAAGAGGCTGACGAACACAGTTACGACACAGTTACGTTTCAATCCACGCCCTCGCGAAGAGGGCGACACGGCGGAAGATCTACAACCCTAAGAGGCACCGGTTGTTTCAATCCACGCCCTCGCGAAGAGGGCGACTTCACACGGAAGCAAAGTTAGTCGCCGACCTTAATGTTTCAATCCACGCCCTCGCGAAGAGGGCGACCGGGGTGGTCGATCTGTCCAGGATTGAATTCACGTTTCAATCCACGCCCTCGCGAAGAGGGCGACGCAAGCCCTCAACAAACCCCTGAAACAAAAGCTGTTTCAATCCACGCCCTCGCGAAGAGGGCGACATCATGCAGGAGCTTCGCCAGCCAGGCTGGGATGTTTCAATCCACGCCCTCGCGAAGAGGGCGACAAAGAACCGCGTCTAAAGCCTCCAGGCCTAAGAAGTTTCAATCCACGCCCTCGCGAAGAGGGCGACGTTCGATTGTCCATCCGGTAACTACATCATAGGCGTTTCAATCCACGCCCTCGCGAAGAGGGCGACATTGAAGGCTTCGATGCAATGCACGGTCAAGTGGTTTCAATCCACGCCCTCGCGAAGAGGGCGACGACCGTAACGGTCGAACTGGCCGATGGTACGAGCATGTTTCAATCCACGCCCTCGCGAAGAGGGCGACATGGTGGCCTGAATGGAGACCTCCGGCTCCTTGAGTTTCAATCCACGCCCTCGCGAAGAGGGCGACTCACGCGAGTGCGACTCGCTGATGGCACGGAGTGTTTCAATCCACGCCCTCGCGAAGAGGGCGACTACAGGAATTTTGGATTTCATCCCAACATTTTTGGTTTCAATCCACGCCCTCGCGAAGAGGGCGACGCGATACATTCCATGAAGGCCTCGAGCCTTCGTTTGTTTCAATCCACGCCCTCGCGAAGAGGGCGACTCGAATAAATGTTAAAAAATGGCGAGGCATACTCGTTTCAATCCACGCCCTCGCGAAGAGGGCGACAATTGGTGATCGAGGTTTGGAAGCAAGAGAAGGTTTCAATCCACGCCCTCGCGAAGAGGGCGACGCCGCGGCCGGTTCATTTGTCGCTCGACCCAGAGGTTTCAATCCACGCCCTCGCGAAGAGGGCGACATGGGGAAACTTTTTATCGGAGGGCGGAGAAGTGTTTCAATCCACGCCCTCGCGAAGAGGGCGACCGGGCGTTTCGGTATCAGCGGCTCCCTGGAGTTGAGTTTCAATCCACGCCCTCGCGAAGAGGGCGACTTGGCCGGGTCGGTGATCGAGCCGAGGATATCACGTTTCAATCCACGCCCTCGCGAAGAGGGCGACCAGATTCGGAAAATCTGTTGGCGATCAGCAGAAGGTTTCAATCCACGCCCTCGCGAAGAGGGCGACATCAAACGTCGGTGCGATCTCGACGGAGTGGAGAAGTTTCAATCCACGCCCTCGCGAAGAGGGCGACTAGTATTTACCTCTCGTCCTTGGATGGGAGAAGTTTCAATCCACGCCCTCGCGAAGAGGGCGACCCGCGGGCTGATGTGAGCCGTCAACCTTTTGCGATGTTTCAATCCACGCCCTCGCGAAGAGGGCGACCGCCAGTCATTCTGCACCGCACGGTCACCCGTGGTGTTTCAATCCACGCCCTCGCGAAGAGGGCGACCGCGTGACATGCCGTTCGACGCGGTGGTTAGCGTGTTTCAATCCACGCCCTCGCGAAGAGGGCGACCGGCGACGAACACGCCGACGCACGAAGGGAATGGTTTCAATCCACGCCCTCGCGAAGAGGGCGACGCTTCGGATTGGCCACGTCGATCAGCTTCAGCAGGTTTCAATCCACGCCCTCGCGAAGAGGGCGACGTGGTAAAACCATTGGCGCCTCTGTCCTTTTCTGTTTCAATCCACGCCCTCGCGAAGAGGGCGACGAGATTTGCCCGACCCGTTCCGGCCCTGCAAGACGTTTCAATCCACGCCCTCGCGAAGAGGGCGACGGGAATCTTTTTGTTGCGAGGAAAAACGGCAAGTCGTTTCAATCCACGCCCTCGCGAAGAGGGCGACCTCAGGGGATAGAGCAACGGATTCCTAATCTTTTCGTTTCAATCCACGCCCTCGCGAAGAGGGCGACGTGGTACTCTTAGGTTGAAAAAGGGGGCTCTTAAGTTTCAATCCACGCCCTCGCGAAGAGGGCGACTTTGCCTTTACGTCCTCTTGCTCCCCACTAAAGGTGTTTCAATCCACGCCCTCGCGAAGAGGGCGACATCTGAGTTGCCGGGGGTTTTTAGGTCAAAGGGTTTCAATCCACGCCCTCGCGAAGAGGGCGACAGGGCATTCTTCATGGTCTAAAAATAAGGAGTTGTTGTTTCAATCCACGCCCTCGCGAAGAGGGCGACAGGTCGCCAGCTAAGGCTGCATGGAGCTGCGGCGTTTCAATCCACGCCCTCGCGAAGAGGGCGACATGCAACCCACCTGCTACCGTCGCAACGGCAAGAAGTTTCAATCCACGCCCTCGCGAAGAGGGCGACACGTGTCAGCCGTCAGTTAGAACCATTGCCGAAGCGTTTCAATCCACGCCCTCGCGAAGAGGGCGACTTCCACGAAAAAACCACGCTTCCGAAGTTCCTTGTTTCAATCCACGCCCTCGCGAAGAGGGCGACGACCGGGGGAACCGGCCCGAATAGTCAACCCAAATGTTTCAATCCACGCCCTCGCGAAGAGGGCGACAGTATGGTTTTTACAGGTTAAGGAGTATTTAAATGTTTCAATCCACGCCCTCGCGAAGAGGGCGACAAGTTTGACGACTACAAATACGCGACGGAAAAGGTTTCAATCCACGCCCTCGCGAAGAGGGCGACCTCTTGCTCTTCGCGTGGGCGTCGCTTGCCACGATTGTTTCAATCCACGCCCTCGCGAAGAGGGCGACCTAAGCTCGTTTTTTCGCGTGACATCCCATTTCGAGTTTCAATCCACGCCCTCGCGAAGAGGGCGACCTGATCCCCGAATCAGCCAGCGCCGAAACCCCGTTGTTTCAATCCACGCCCTCGCGAAGAGGGCGACAGACGGCTTTCAATGCGGCGTACAGGTCGGCAGGGTTTCAATCCACGCCCTCGCGAAGAGGGCGACGGGCTTCCGCTAGCCTGCTACACTTCGGCAAGCTGTTTCAATCCACGCCCTCGCGAAGAGGGCGACGAGAAAGCAAGATGAGGAAGTCCGGATCGCCCTGTTTCAATCCACGCCCTCGCGAAGAGGGCGACCGAAAAGCGTAGCCAAGTCGCCATCAAAGTTCTTGTTTCAATCCACGCCCTCGCGAAGAGGGCGACAAGCTTTCGATGGCCCCCGTAACGTTCGAGACCAGGTTTCAATCCACGCCCTCGCGAAGAGGGCGACGACGATCAACCAAATGATCGAGGCTGTGCAAGCTGTTTCAATCCACGCCCTCGCGAAGAGGGCGACAAGGATCGGATCGTACGTCGCTTCGTTGTTGACGTTTCAATCCACGCCCTCGCGAAGAGGGCGACAGTGTTATACTTAACTCTTTATTCTGCAACGGGTTACGGTGACGATTTCGCGAACCTTAGAAAAAACTGGGCGGTTTGCGGCTGGGAATTTTGGCGGTTGCTTTAAGCCTTTGTGAAAAAAGGGGATAGAGCTTTCGCGAACCTGGCCGGAATTGGGAGACTACTTGGCGTTCGCGAAAGACTTTCGTGATCCAATTCGCCCCTTTCTAGAATGAAGTAATAGTTAAATTGTAAATGACGTGAATTTCGTCCTGACTCGCAAAAAACCTTCGCTAGATAATGAGCGGCCCCTCCGGATCATAGCCGGGTTTGGTACCAATGTGTTCAACACGGCGTCTCCAATTTTTTCCCAAATAATAGTATCGTAAACTGTCCTGCTTTGGGTCAATCGTTTTTTCTAACTCGTTTTTAAGTTTTGCCCAAATTGCCGGATCGACTAAACACTCGAAGACGGAATTCTGGACTCGTTGTCCGTAATCGAGACAAAGTTTAGCGACGTTGCGTAATCGTTTTCGTCCTATGGGGGTCGTAACGCTGACATCATAGGTAATAAGCACAAGCATTTCAACTTAATCCTCGGATAAATTGTAAACCGATTATGGCACTTGCTAAAATGGCTTTATCGCCAGAAAAAAGCGGGGTAAGCGTCTAGATCACCGCGAAGCCAGCGAGCCAAGAGTCGCGATTGAATGTGTGGGAGCAAGCCAAGTGTGATTTTTTCGTTTAAAAAGGGATGCTGGATTGTTTCCTCCTTGCGTTTCTGATAGGTGGTGATTACCGTTTTTCGGGTTTTATCCGACATCTCGACTCCCCCGTTTTCTCGTCTTTGAAAACCTGAGGGCGAAATCTGTCGTCGATTGATTAAAGAGAGGGCAAGACGGTCTGCGAGAATGGGACGCAGTTCTTCCATCAGATCGAGTGCCAGAGAAGGACGGCCGGAACGGTCGGCATGGAGGAAGCCCATTTGTGGATCCAAGCCGACGCTTTCACATGCCGAACGGACATCGTGCGTTAATAGCGAATATAAGAAGGAAAGAACCGAATTGGTATTGTCCAGCGGTGGGCGACGGGTTCGTTCTCGAAAATGAAAATCCGGTTTTTGGGAAAAAATGAGCTGGTCGAAAGATTGAAAATAGCGTCGGGCCGCTTCGCCCTCGACACCGCGAATTTGTTCCAAGGGCAACCCTTGTTGAAGTTCCTTGATTAAGCTGCCCAGTCGATTGATTGTTGCGGTTAAAGTGGGCGCATGGACCTTTTCTTGGTGATCTCTGAGACTTCGTTGGAGCACGATTCGTGCGTTCGCGATTTTTGCCGAAATAAAAATGGTTGCCGTTTGAGATGAGGCTTTCGTGCAACCGGTTTGGTCATGCTGTGCGCGACGCAAGAGAACGTTGCCCGATTGGGGACCTATGACTCGTGCTAGAAAACGCCCATATTTGGTTAAAAAGGAAATTCCCACATTCGCTTCTCCGCAAAGCCCCATGGCGAAGGGGCTCATGCCAACCCGTCCGAAACAGACGATGCTCCCCAAGGTATGGATGGGAATGCAAAGCCGTGTTTTCTTTTCAACACGGACGGCAATATTGCGTCCTTGCTTGGCAATATAAGCATTTTGCGTCGTAACGTAGAGCGTGTTGTCGTGCGTTTTCATGATTCTTCCAAGCAAGATTGAATGGATTTTTTCAAATAGTTTGACGCTTGGCGTTTCTCGGTTAACTTTGGCATGCAGAGGGGCTCTAGGGAGCAGGAGTCGCATTTCTTGGAATACTCGGCTGGTGGAGTAATTCCACTTTTGATGAGATCGTGTAATTTTTCGGCAAGAGAAATCGTTTTCTCACGGAGTTCGGTGGTGTTGGGGATTTCTTTGCGACGTTTGCTTTTCCCGAAGTAAAGTAATCCAAAAGGCACAGGGATCTGGAAAAGCTCTTCCAAACAAAGCGATTGAGCGCAAAGTTGGACTTCGAAGGAGCGATCGGCTTTGAGGTGTCCTCGTTTATATTCGACGGGACGAACTGTCCAGAAACCGCCAAGTAGGGGAATCTCTCCCGAAAAGGGATCGTCCGGATCGGCGGGAACGAACTCGACGACATCGGCAACCCCGTAGAGTCCGAGTTGACGAGAAATCAACCGAAGACCACGAGTCACACGAGTGCCCTGCTCCCAAGTGTCCGAGCCATCATGGACATTTTGATGCAGGTTTTGTCCTTCGGCGGTAAAGCGATTTTCTTGCCAAGCTCCTTCAAGATGGACCAAGGCACAGCGACGTCGGCAGAACTGGAGGTGTTGAAGTGCCGAGATCGGTAGAAGCAAATCGTCCGGAAACATGATGGGCCTGATGTGCAAACGTCAATAGAAGGGACGGCTCACGATTCGATTTAACCAAACCGTGAGCCGCCTTTTATGGAAAAGTCTTTTTTAGCTCTACTCGTGAAGATGAAGCAACTCGACGCCTGCGGGAATTTGATCCTCCGCGATGGTAATCCGGTAATCGTTGAACGTTCGAGGGGTAATGACGCCCTCCTCTTTTTCCACTTGGATGAGGTCAAAGAGTTTCTGGGCAGGCGCACATCCAAGCTTGGCTTGCTGGACCCGTTGATTTTCATCTGAATCGGTTCCAACGTGCTTAAATCCATAAAGATGCTGGACGGTCATAAGCCCTTTGCTGGACGAGCGATCGTGTTCAAACATATTGAGCAGTGCCTCCCAGAGGAAATTTAAATCCTTCTCGGTGAAGCCGGTTTTCTCGGCCAGGTGGGCACTGATAAAACCTCGACACGCATAAAGCCCGTAAGGGATCAACGCCTTGCGACCCATCGTTCGAAGCGTGTCTTCGGATTGTTCCTTTTCCCACTTCTCGTAATCGGCACTCCCTTTGGCACCCTTGACATCCTCGGCAACGGCCATGCGAGTAATCGAAACGTCCATCGGCAAAACCGGGTCATAGGAGCGGGAAAAGGCAATCTGAACTGGACCACGTACCTGGCCGGCGTTAGGACCGGTGCTCATCACGGCCCCGAAGGTGCGGACGTCATAAAAGTTTTCGCACATCCAATCCGACGCTTTTTGAGTTTGGTCTTTCCCCCCTTTTGCTGTCGGTTTCTTGTTCCCCGTTTCTTCATGGGCTTGCACGATCCGTCGATTCAAATTGGTGGCATGCTCAATGAAAATGGCGTTGGGCATCTCATTTCCTTTAGCCATTTGAACGTAATTCCGAATCCGCCGCTTGATGGCTACGTCGGAAACCAGGCCGTGTTGGGTTTCCGGATCGACTCGGGGGGCGTTTCCCGCATCGGGATCGCCGTTGGGGTTTCCATTTTCGCAATCGAAGAGACAAAGAAATTCGTATCGATTTTTAATCGCTTCAGACATGGTTAGTCACTCCTGGATAGGGTAAGTTTGTAATAAATTTGCTATGCTGATTGGTTACTGGAATCTTTTTTACTCTGCTCACTCTCTCAAAGAGGAGCAAAAACATTAAATCGAAATTATCCTAGGCGGCCTCTTCCTGAGACGATTCTTGCTTTTTCTTGGGAGCCGCTTTCTGCTGGTAGTAGCCCAACGCGAAAAGGGATTGTTCTTCCAAAGTTAACGTTTTGGGGATGTCGTTTTCGATCTTCGAATAGATCTCCGCGATTTTTTGATCGAGAAAGACCGCCAGCCCCGCTTTCTCTTTATGTAACTTGCCGAGGTGATGCTGGCTTAGGGAAACTAAACGTCCCAAGACCAAGGCGGGGGTGGAGCTAGCCGCCGCGTAGTATCGTTGAACAATTCCCGCACCGACGTCCCCCAGAGCAGCATATTGGAGATCGGCCAGAATCGCCATGAGGCGCCCACAATGGTACGCGGCGTTAGAATGTTCTTCATTGAGATAAGCAGTCATCGAAATATCTCCTTCGGTTTGATTGAGTGGGGACCGTTTTCGTAAATGATAGGCCTTCATAAGCCCGACTTGACTGTGACGTGGCGGCTCTTCCTTGATCAGTTGAATCCGAAATCGATCGAGGGCCAAGGACAACGCCGCTCGAGGAATAGGATCGCGATGGAGGGCCGCTTTCCAAAGGGAAGTCGCCAGCGGAGAAGGAACGTCTTTGAGATCGCGAACCAACGAGCCGAGAACGGCCATGAATTTGGGGGCGGGGGCTAACCCATCACCGCTTCTATGGATAATCGAGAGATCGTCAAACCAGGCCAAGACGTTTTCCAGCATCTCCTCAAACGACCCGGTCATCCAGTCTCGCACCATGACACGACCGCCATTTCCGGAAACCGTCATCGCATAATATCGATTGCGTTTCAGGGAATCGGGATCCGGATAATCTCCAGAGCGAAGCGAATGGAGAAGCTTGCGAGCGTCGCCTAGGGCATCACGCTTTTGGGTTTCCTCAGTGGCCTTGCCGGTACTCTCGTCATGATTTGATCCTTTCATGAGCAAAGCAAAACCATCGTCTTCAACAGGAACCGGGCGATCAAACCAGTATCCAACCTTGATCGAAGCAAGTCGATAGCTTTGCTCCGACAAGATCTGGTTCATCGCCGAACGATAGGCAGAAGCCGATTCTTCCGACATCGCCGCATTCAGCGATTTTTTGAAGCTATAAGAACAAAAGGCGTCTTTGTCAAAGGAAATGAGACTGGCTCCCATTGACGAAGCGCCTACACTGGCCAACTCGGTGATCTTGTCGTGAGTCTGAGCCGGTTCTACCAATTTCCCAGTGGCAAAACACCGCATGAGATCGGTTTTCTTTTTTTTCTCACTGTCGTTTGCCCCGCCGAGGAGTTTTTTCTCTCGGTATTCCACCCACCAGTCGTGCCATACTGGATCCTCGACCAAAAACGGAATATCGCGATTCGGGACCATCAAGGTCAACTTGTCAGTTAACTTCGCTTTGATGGTGGTCAAGTCTTCGAAAATCTTTTGACGAGTTTTTTCATCTTGAAGCAGATCGGCAAACCAACTCGTTTCCGGAATCAAAGGAGTGAGTTCTTTCAACGAATCGATAAAGAACCGATGCTTTCCCAAGACGCTTTTTTCCCTCTTTTTTTCTGCCTCCGTACGAGCTTCCTCCGGCTTCTCCATGCTTTTGGTGTGAAAAAGAATGGTCTCGGCTGTTTCGACGAACAAATGACTCTTGCCGCCGGAATTCATGCCGGGCGTTTCTGGGCAAATGGAGAATTCCTTTCCTGAGTTTTTCTTGTTTCCGGTATTGCCTAACTCGACAACGCCGAGGTAATCTCCCTTTCCGTTACATTGAATGGCCCACTTGGCCGTTTTAGGGGCAAAGCCGGGCCGTCCGAGGCCATGTTGTTTGGCGTACTTTAGTAATGCGTCGATCATAAGTTGGCTCCCCCTTCTGGATCGATTTGTTTCTGCACCTTTGAATCCTCATAGGGAGGAACTACCAATGCCCCATCCTGGACCTTTGCGTGAAAAAGACTGATGGACGGTCGACAACCACCACCGTCCTTTTTTGAGGAGTCGAAAATACCATTTGGCCTGGAAAGATCAAAAACATCGTAGAGCATCCAGCCGACATCCAAATCAATCGTAACCAATTCCACAGAAGGTTCGTTCGGCTCGACGAGTCGGAAATAGGCGGGAAATTCACGGACCCCAAAACACGGCTGGTAAACACATTTTCCCTTCGATGCACGGCGTCGGAATTGGTTTTCCAGCCCTTTTTGTCGTCCTTCAAAACCGGACCAAGGGACCACGTGAGCAGAGAACCGATATCGAACGTCACGAAGCGCCATCGTTTGGCGTTGGGTACGCCCTTTCTGGTCGGTTCCCGTGATCGATTTGTCGGCGTCAGCCAGGATCGGCTCAGGCGATTTCTTACCGCTCATCCACTGTTTGACCGCCCCCTCGGAGATCTTTTCCTTGACCTCGTTTCGACGCAAGGCGATGAAGTGGATGGGATTTAGGATTTCGATCCGGTCGATTTGCCAGCGAAACTCTTTGGGCTTGCAGTAAATCGCATCATAAATTCCCCGTACGGCCGACGGGGTTGGACAAGGGTAGCTAAATCGCTCCGACTTGGTAACCGGCGAGGTAAAGCAGGCGAAATCGCCATGCGCCTCAATGGTTTGCTGTAAAGGAGGCATCTTCATAGACTCCTGAGGGTACTATTGCAAAAAGGAATAATAAACAGAAATAGCTGTGAAAAGTCAGTAGTTACTCGAGGTTAGGCAATCCAGAACCGATCGGAGGTTCCTACCAGACCGAAGAGCTTGGAATCATAAAGGTCTCCTTCCTCGTCGATAAGAAAAAACCATTCATCGGAAAACGCTTCGGCAGACTCATGCTCCCCACCAAAAAGAGGAACCGGTTCCAAATATCCTTCCAGCCCTCGTTGGCCCTGGCTGTCACGGTAAAGGGAAACGGCCAGAGGATGCGCCTTTTTTCGCCACGTGGACGAAATTCCTCTCTCTTGGGCTTCCGCAAGCAGTTCTTCGTAGAGTCGCTGATCGTAGGGCGTCACGACACTGATTGTTTCACCTTTGATCCAACGATAGTGTTTCGCCGTTTCGACAAAATTTCGATCCAAGATCGATGGGATGACCTTATCCTCTTTTTGAAAATCTTGAAGGTTGTAGAGCGTTTTAAAATACCTCTGGAACAGCTTCGGATCATCAATGTCAAGCGAGCCCTCGGAGCCAAGCAGATTTTTGGTCTGCTGAGCCGCCTGGGCATACCCCCCGCCTTGTGGGTAAGCTTCATCCGTCGGAATAAAAACCCGGACTCGACCTTGCCGAAGTCTTCCATTACGGTTGCATCGCCCGGCTACCTGGGCGATCGATTCCAACGGCCCCATCGCTCGATAGGCGACCGGAAAATCGACATCCACGCCCGCCTCGATACATTGTGTCGCAACTAATCGGCACAGGGCATCCGGCCGAGCCAAGCGCTGCCGTACTTCTTCGAGAACTCGCGTTCGATGACGTGGGCACATATTCGTGGATAAATGAAATAAACCCTCTTGCCCTGCCCTTGTCGACAGTTCCTCTAAGAGGTCGATAGCATGGCGTTTCAGATTTACCACGCAAAGCACCCGTTCCTCGTCGGCGAGCTCTTCGGCAAGGTCGCCCCAGTCCCTGGTTTCTTCCGGTAAGGGCCACTGAACTTCGACTCGTTTTGCCCGTTCGAAAAGATGGAGTTTCTCGGGAACGATTTCCTTCGGCCGCCAGCCATGTCCACCGATTTTTCTGACTTCCTTGTCCATGTGGGGAAAGGCCGGTTGAGTGGCCGTGGCAAAAACAATCGTGCTGTCAAATCGAGTCGCAAGTTGCGAGAGAGTTGCCAAGGTAGGAATGGCTAGGTTGGTTGGAAAGGTCTGAACTTCATCGAAAAGAATCACGCTGTTTGCAAGTCGATGCAGTTTTCGGCACGCGCCAGGACGATTGGAAAAAAGTGATTCGAAGAACTGAATGTTGGTGGTGATAATAATCGGGGCATCCCAGTTTTCGGCTTGCAGCTTGGCCTGATAGGCAATGCGAGATTCAGCCTCCCTATTTTCATCATCGGTATCCGTCGCACTGCCGGTAACCAGACTGTGATGTTCCAAAAGATAATCCGGCGCGAATTTCGATTGGAAAATTTCCCGATAGATAGCGGCCGTCTGTTCGATGATTGACAGAAAAGGAATGACCAGCACAATTCGGCGAAGGGAATGTTCTCTTGCATGTTTTAATGCGAAAGCCAGCATCGAAAGCGTTTTCCCGCATCCGGTTGGTGCCGTTAAGGTAAAAAGGCCCGGTTGCTGCTCGCTAGCTTCGAGACATGCCTGCATAAGGTCATCTCGCATCGAAACGACCGATTTCGGCGCGACGGTGTTCTTGCGACAAAGGTTGAGGTGTTTTGCCAATAAAGCATGGGCTTTTTCCGGATCGAGTTCTGGCCGAGCCGGACGTTTATATCGGCCTTGCTTGCTTCCCTGAAAATGAGCTTCGGTTTCTAAAAAGTCCGAATCAACCAACACGGAATAGAGCATTCGAAGGTTGGCCATTTCGGCAGCCGGATGTTTGCTTCCCAGAACTTGAGAGTAGGGTAAAATCGACTCGTCAACTTTCGGAAGATCGAATCCAACCGACTGCAACCATTTGGTGGCCGTTTCAGGCTCGACGCGGGAGAGAGTCTGACCTTGTTTCTCCAATGATTGAACTAATTTTTCCGTTTCGTAGAGCTTTTTTAGAAATGGAGCACTAATGACTTCCAATCCCGTGTGATGACCATTGATGGCTATCGCCGACGCGGCACCATTTCTTTTAAGGGAATCAATTGCTTTATGAGCGCCGAAAGACCAATGGTTCACACGCCGTCGTTTTCCCTGAAGACGTTCTTGAAAAGGCTTGCCAAGTTTCCCCAAATCATGCAATAGTCCGCAACAGAAAGCTTCTTCTTCGATCTTCAGCGGCTTTCCGAGCTGACGACATCGGTGTGCTACCGTCGAAAGGTGCTCGACCAACGATTCGGAAATGCCGTCGCTGTTTTCAGAATGAGCAAGTTCCATGATTCGATTTCCTATTTTACCCACCGTCTACTCTTGTTTGCACATTTGATTTGAAGCTTCGTAACCGGATTGCATCTGGGCGATCTCTTGGATTATGTCTTCTCGCAATTCCTTTGGCTCGAGTACTTCCGCATGTTGTCCAAAGCTTAAGATCCAGCGGGAGACCTCATGGGTGTCGGTTAGCTTGAATTCGGCGAGAAGGGAGCCGTCTTCTTGCGAGGTTAAGATTTGAGTCGGGTGCCAGTTGGATTCTTGGACGTAGCGGGTCACTGGCTCGGCAAAGCGGATCTGGACTTGTACCGGCTCATCGCCGTGAAATATTCCAAATGAGTGTCGAAGGTGTTTTTCTAGATCGAAATTGTCGATGAGGATAAATGGTTCCGAGTCGGGTTTGGCAGATTCGATCCGGTCGACCTTCCAGTGGCAAACCTTTTTCTTTTTGCCGTGAAAGCCGATCAGGTAAAGTGAGCTGTGGTGGTACGTCATCCCATAAGGATGGACCGGGTATTTTTTGAGTTCGGCCGATTGAAGCGACTGGTAACCGATCTGACAGGCTCGCCGGTCTTCTATGGCGACCATCAGGGTGTCGATGACGTCATGTTTTTCAGAATAATCGCTCTTGCCAAACGGCTGGTGGTGAAATGTCTTCGAAAATTCTTCCAGATAATTCGTCGCAGTATTGCCGAAATAAGAGCGGATTTTTCGGAAAGCACGTTGAGCCGCTTCCCAGAATGGAGTTCCAGCAAGTGGTTCGAGCAGTTGTCGGCCAAGGTAGAGAGCCGCCGCTTCTTCAAAATCAAAGGAAAGCTTTAATCCTTCAGTATCGGGGGATAACCGCCACCGTTTTTTTCCGTATGGTCCAGTTTCCTGATAGAGCATGAAACCGGCATGTTGAAACGAATCCAAGTCACGGCGAATTGTTTTAAGGCTGACTTCCATTTCGGAAGCCATTTCCTGGACGCTCAACCCATCGGTCCGAGATGCGAGGATCTTCAACAGTGTCCATTGACGAACCAGTGGCGAGCTGCTTGACATCGTTACCCCATTTTTTTAACAGGACTGTAACGAAAGAGTGTTCATGCCTAACTTAAATTTGCTCAAAGGCCATAGTCCATGGCTAAGAAACGCTAGCGAGAACCCCGTTCGAAAAGTCCGCTTTCCATTTACCGAAAAGCCTAATACCGCTTAGTTTATCGCAGTCTTATAGAAAATCTAGACTAAAGGTTGGTCATATATTGCCCTTTTCTTGAGGAAAGAGGGGCGGATTCAATCTTGGAGCCCGTGGAGTAATTCTTCGTGCCACACACCGCCATCGCCTGGAAATGGCTTCCGGTGGTCAAACTCTTCGAAGAAAATCTCACGGGGAATGCCTGATGGGAATGCTTTACACGTTCCATCACCACGAAGCCACTTGCACGTTAAACACCACGAATTGGATTCGTAAACTTTTACGGTCATTTTCGCTTCACCGTTCCGGCCGCTGTTTGAACCGACCAGGCCCCGCCATCTAGGGGAAAACCCCTAAACGGTGAGGCATCTTACTAACATCTTAGCCCGCATACAGTTAAGCGTAGTGATATGGGAACCATCTGTCAACTATCCTTGAGTAATAGTTGATCGATCCCCCCCTGCCCTACCTCTTGTGAACGGACCAGCGTCATCGTCACGACGAACCTCCCGTTCGAGCAGTGGACCGAGGTTCTGGGCAACCGGTGCGGTCTTAGACCGGCTGACGCACCACGGCCATATCCTGGAGGCGATCGGCGAAAGCTACCGATTCAAAGACGCGAGGAAACATTCTTTCAGTAAGAAAAAGACGTCTGGCGGCGAAAAAGCAGGCAAGTAAAGCAACCGCCATAACTGGCCCCCATGGGTGAGGCAGTTCTCTCTTTTAATCAACTTCTACCCCAGTTAGAATAAAAACACCACCCCCAGAGCGTTACACTTTCTAACCGGTGAGCGCTGCATTTTTCGATCGGTGTTTACAGGTGGGCGTCGTTTGGTTGGTCATCTGGCATGGAGGTCTTGGACGTGCCTCCCGCCACCCAGAGACATCTGCGTCTGGACCACTCGAGGGGTTGTGGTATCGGCTTGTTGCGTCTAAAAAATTTGCTGCAAGGACGGTGGTCCTTGTTCACCGGAAAGGCAATGGGGTATTCAGAGGTACGGAGACTGAAGATGGCGAAGAAGGCAGGGAGGGCGAGTTGGGTGGTCCCGCCAGTATTGCAAGACGTCGCAAAGCTGACGCCGCTGCGTGGCGATGTTGTGGTGGCCGACGAGGAGTATAGTGAATGTGCCTTTGTCGGTGATGACTGGCAGCGAAAGTCGGCCTCGGGCATTTGCTTCGACACGGCGATCTTCGAGAACGCAACGCTTTCAGGAACCCGGTTGCGCGACGTGGCCCTCAGCGATGTTCGGATTACCGGTAGCGACATGGCGAACGCCGATTGGTCGGGCGGGGGCTTTCGCCAGGTCGAGATCGTTTCCACGCGTTTGACCGGCTTCGTAGGATCGGAAAGCGACTATGAGAACGTGCTGTTTAGCCAATGCAAGGCGAACTACGCCGTGATGCAGTTGTCCAGGATCATCCAATGCCGTTTTGAAGGGTGCGATCTGACCGAGGCAACATTTGAAGGAGCGACGCTCAAACGGATCGTCTTTCGGAACTGCGATCTGACCGGCACGCGTTTCATGCACGCGAATCTCGATGAGATCGACCTCCGTGGATCGCGGATTGACCGCATCGAGATCATGGCCGAAGACCTCAAGCAGTTGCGAATCGACATCACCCAGACGCCGGTCATCGCGAGGCTTGCCGGTGCCAAGATCGATGACGATGCCAGCCACCACTGAACGCCGGTCGAATTTTTTAATTCTCTGTTCCGGCGTGTATCGTTTCCCGCGATTCTTCTGCATTGAAAGTCTCCTTGCCATCTTTGGCTCTGGATACTCTCATAACCTATGGGCCAGTTTTGGGGAGCATCCCAGTATGAGGAGAATACCCCTGCTACGATCCCATTAGTGTAAATGTTTTTTTTGCGTTATCGATTATTACACTAATGATCAAATTACCCCTATGAAAAAAGAGGACTGTCTTGGTCGAAGCTCCACCTTTAGACCAGCCAGCTTTGGGCATCTCTTCTTTGTAGAAGCTTGCAATGTCGGCAATCGAAGTAACTGCGTATTTCTCTGATGGGTCGACACCGTTTGCTGGATTACCTGACTGTTTTTCAATCAGTGTTGCGCCTTTAGGCAATGGTACTCCCAGCAGCCCCTTTCTACCTGCCGATTGTAGCTTATTCGGGTAAACTTTTTCTGGGCTCTTATAGGATATCGAATAGTCAAATGTTGAGTAATCACCTGCCTTGACGGAAAGAGCTTTCCCCCAACGACCCTCGGGAGCCCAATCCACCTTTGCCACATCGTAGACGCCATCAGTGACGGTGCCCGGACCATAAAATAAAATACTGATGGCATTCACAGGCGCCGCCTCCACAACATTTCTAATTATGGCCCTCGCAATATTTTTCACACTCTTTTTTGAGTAGTGTTGTGGGAGAGAGACTCGAACTTGAAAGCGTCTCGCATTCCCAATACTAAGGTCTTCGCCTTCTACAATCTCATACTTGAGAACTGGCTCTATTTGTAGATTCCCATTAAAACTAGGGTTGTAAAATACAAGGGTACTGTTGCTTTCCTGAATCCTAGCTAATTGCTTACTATCTTTACTGCGGTAAGATTGCAATAGGGATTGGACGGATCGGTTTTTAGCAACTTCGACCGGAGTGATCCCTTTACTATTGCGTGCATTGCGGTTAGCTCCAGCATCAAGCAGCACCTTAATTGCTTCAGTCTTACCCGAG
Organism: Thermoguttaceae bacterium; assembly: GCA_963674475.2. Classification (GTDB taxonomy): domain Bacteria; phylum Planctomycetota; class Planctomycetia; order Pirellulales; family Thermoguttaceae; genus CAXXFQ01. The sequence goes on from CAXXFQ010000024.1 coordinate 215,065, forward strand.
AATGTGGCCCAATGCAACGGCGTTGAGCCACCCTTGTCTTTAGATTCGACGTTAGCTCCAGCATCAAGCAGCACCTTAATTGCTTCGGTCTTACCCGAGAGTGTAGCCCAATGCAACGGCGTCCAACCCTTTTCATTTTTAGATTCGACGTTAGCTCCAGCATCAAGCAGCACCTTAATTGCTTCGGTTTGGCCTAAAGTAGCTGCCATATGTAACGGTGAAGTATTGCTGCTTCCAGATTCGACGTTAGCTCCTGCGGCAAGCAATACCTTAATTAATTTGGGATTGCCCGAGAACATTGCGCTATATAACGGCGTCCAACCATTTTTATTTTTAGATTCGACGTTAGCTCCAGCATCAAGCAGTACCTTAATTGCTTCGTGATCGGTTAATGTTGTTGCCCAATGTAACGGCGTCAAACCATCTTTATTTTTAGATTCGACATTAGCTCCAGCCTTTACTAGCATGGCAACAATTTTAGGTTGCCCTTTTCTGTTCCTGCCTTCTAGCAAAGCTTGGTGCAGAGGAGTAAGTCCTGCTTGGTTTTGGCGATTCAATGGAGTGCCACGGTCAATGTTACGTTTAACTTGCTCTATGTTATTTGCTTTGATCGCTTCGGAAAGCGTCATTGTTGCGGGGGGTAGACTGTCCGGCTTGGAGGGTTCTGGAATCTTTTCGGAAGAGACCTTCGGAGAAACCTTTTGCTTACTATTCTGGGCTTGTACCAACATCCCAAGACTGAAGCAAAAGGTGACTAGGAATGGTATGACTGCTAAACGTAAACTGGAATGTTTTTTGTCGTCATTGTCTTTTCCTCGCACGAAATGCAGCACCGAAAGCGATAATATTCTTCGATATAAAACTATTGTCACACGACATATCAAATATTAGCATAAAGTAGAGAGGAAATGTTAATTTAAAGACTTTTTGTTGCAAGTAAGATTCAGCAACAAGCATGGCGACAGACAGAAAAAGACCCTGATATTTTTATACGGGGGGAACGGTTAATGCTTTTGTATGAGTTATGGGGAAAAGACCAAAGTCTGATTCGCCATAGTGGAGCCGGGCCTGACTTGTGGTGTGGCTTGAGGTAGCGGTGAGGTGCCCCCATTTTTTGGTCCAGGGGTTATGAGAGTATGGGTTGGGTTTGAGCTTGCCCCCAAGTTTGGTCCACTTGGAATGTTAGAAAACAAGGTTTTTCAGGCCAGGCATGCATGGCCTGAAAAAATCGCGAACTCCCGGGGTGTAAACAGCGGTCAAAAAACGCAGCGCTTTTTCGAGGAATCTCGTCGATCGAAATGTGCAGCGTTTGCTACCCTTGCTCGTTGATTTTAAGCAAGACTTGTCCTTAAGCTGATCGATACCCCCCCTACCTCAATCGCCTAACCGCCTCGATCTTCTCTTTTTCTTCCAGGTGGGTGTAGGTGTTCATGGTGAGGCGGATGTCGCTGTGGCGGGCTAGGGCTTGCGCCATTCTTGGCGAGACGCCGGAGCGTTCCAGGCGGGTTATGAAGGTGTGGCGGTTGGAGTGGAAGTCGGCATAGCGGCCGTGCTGGTCTTGGTATTTTAGGAAATCGCTGCCGCTTCGCTCCTTTCGCTCGTTTTCGTCTTTTGACTCGGCGAGCCATTTGCGACGGGCTGCCTCGAGATCGAGACGCATCATCTTTCCGGTTTTGCGATCGATACCGGGTCCGGTGTGAGCGGAGATGGGGAAGAGGATCTCGTCGGGTTGCGGGGCCTTTCGCTTGATCCAGCGCTGGATCTCTCGCGCGATGGATGGCTTGAGGTACTGGGTGTCGCGGCGACGACGCTTGCTGTAGGCGGCCTCGACAGTGACCGAGGGCGGATCGGTGTCGAAGTCGAAAGAGCGGATGGTGAGGCTGCCGAGCTCGCCCTTGCGGTAACCGGTCCAGGCGGCCAGGAGGTACATGATCGCCCGGTCGGGACCGGTAATCCCCTCGATGCGCTGCCCGGTCTCGGCGGCATCGATGAGGCGTCGGAATTCTTCTTGGCTCAACGCGCGACGGTCGTGGCGTCGATCGGTTTTGGGGTTGAGCGTGGCGATATGGTCGATCGGGTTGGTGGCGAGCCGTTTCTCGCGGATGGCCCAGTGGATGAAGTGCTTGAGCGTCTTGAGGTAATGGTTACGCGTCTGAACGCTCAGGCCGCGTCGCTTGAGGTCGTCGAGGAAACGGGCAACACTCGACGGGGTGATGTCGACCAGGCGGTCCCACTTGCCGTAGGCGGCCGCACGGCGGATCTTGGTGATCGACTCGCGGCGGTAGCGCTGGCCAACCTCTTTGCTCTTGAGATGGGTTTCGAACGCTTCGAGATGCTCCTCGAACGAATGGTCGCTGAACTTTTCCGACGGGTCGACCAGCCCGGCCAACTCGCGCTCGGTGGTTCGTACCAGTTGGTCGAGCATCGCCTGGGCGACCCGTTTGTCGCTTGCCAGGGAGACTCGCTTCTCACGGCCGAGCGAGTCGCGGTAGCGGCCCACCATTTCTTTGACTTCCCCTTGATTCGCTTCTCGGTGGTCGGATCGATCTTGGTCACCGGTTTTTTGTACAGACTGGCCATTGTGCTCCTTTCGTTGAAAAGGCCAAGGTGCTTTTTTCGAGTGAGTAACAGTTACCTCAGTCTGCGCGAAACGGCAAGGCTGAAGGCCTATCGTTTGGCCGCATTTTGGCGAAGTATTCGAGAGCGGATGCGCTTCCATCGCTTCCGTGCGGGACAATCGGCCAGGAGCCAGGCATCGAGCTCGTCGGGGCGCCAGAAGAGCGAGCGCCCGATGCGCATCGGCTCGGGGATGAGGCCCGAGGTGTTCCAATTTCGCACGGTCTTCTCAGTCCGGCCGAGCAGTTTGGCGACCATCTTGACGTTGAGTAATTTCGGTGTTTTTTTTTGCTGCATTGATTCCCTTTGAGGTACCAATTGTGGAAAACTTGTCTCCCTTTTTCTTTATACGCTTGCACGAAAAAAGTCTGGGAAAAAAATTTTCGCAGGGCGTTTGACAAGGCCGCGAGAGCCGCTATATTGAGAAACGTTCGGCATGAGCAAAAGCAGAGACCGAGTCCGTGCCAAGCCTTCTTTTCTTACCTCTTTTTCGTATTAGGTCGTACTGGCGACAGACTTCCTAATTTCCGCATGTTCACTCGGTGAGTGGCCTCTGGGGGGGACAGAGTATCAATCCCTCTGATTCTAAAAAGGCGTAACGAATACGCCCCATTTTCCTAAGTGTTTTGCAACAGAGGTATCGTTCCGTGCGCTAACGGGATCGGTACCTCTGGGCGCTAGCGGTATGCACTTGCGGGACTCAATCGATGAAAGGCTCGTGTTGCCATCACTCCCCCTGCAAAAAAACGGGGCCCACTGCCCTGCTCTGCCGGTGAGTCGAGGCGTTTCCAAAGTATTTTTGCGAAAAATGAAAAAAGTGCCTCAAAAACACCCGGAAAAAGTTCGTCCAAGCGTATCACTATAGTAGAGAGACACCGTTTGTACTTTGCTTGTCGAAGAACGATTCCCTCCTCTGCTGATCAAGTGATCTGCTTGGTTTTCCCCTGCGTTTTTATCGAAGTGGGTAACTTTACCCATTGCCCCAGTTGAGGAAGCTGTTTTATGGAAGAGACGATTAGCAACCAGGCTCTACGGTCGAAGCTGGCCAGTACAGATAAATTCAACAAGATGGATATCGTCGCGATGTTGGAAACCCTTTTTTCACCGGGCGACGTTTTCGAGATTCGTTTATTGGACGCGGTGCGACGTGATTACCTTCATCCGCATGTCGAGTCGGGCTATTTCAAGTACGAGGATATCGACACGGTCTTGGAGGCGTTGGATGAGATCCGCTCGGCGATGGGCGTCTATGTGACAATGAACCCGGTCAATCCGGACCTTTTTGCCCGCTCGGCGAATCGGCTCAAGCCGGCTAAAAGAGGCGATACGACCGCGGATCGCGATATCGTTCGGCGCCGTTGGCTGCTTTTCGATATCGACTCGGATCGAGTGTCCGGGATCTCCGCGACTGACGAGGAGAAGCGGTTTGCCTTGGAGAAGGCGATTGAGATTCGAGACGGGTTGGGGTCGTTTGGCTGGCCGGAGCCGCTGATGATCGATTCGGGGAACGGCTATTACTTGATGTATCAGGTCGATCTGCCTACCGAGGACGGTGGCTTGGTCCGAAAATGTATCCAGGCGTTGCAGCCGGTCGCGACGGAGGCGGTTCACATTGATGTCTCGGTGTGCAATCCGGCCCGACTTTGCCGCTTGCCGGGTACCTGGAACTGCAAGGGGGACGATATCCCCGAGCGGCCGCATCGCATGGCGGGGATTTATGCGATGCCCGAGCAATCACAGGTCGTCTCGAAGGAAAAGTTGCATCTCCTCATCCGTGACGTGGTCGCCAGAGAGCGCTTCCAGCCGGTCGCCGACGAGCGTGACGGGCTGCCTGGCAACGACTTCAACGAGCGTGGTGAGCTAGAGCCGATCCTCCGTCAGCATGGCTGGCAGTACCTTGGTAACTCTGGCGAGAACCAGCACTGGCGTCGCCCGGGTAAAACCAGCGGCACCCTGTCGGCGACCTATAACGGCCAGACGTTTTACGTGTTCAGCTCGAATGCGCAGCCGTTTGAGGCGTACCAGGGTTACTCTCGTTTCTCCGCCTTGGCGCACCTTGAGCATGGAGGCGACTTTACTGCCGCCGCTCGGGCGTTGGGAGAGGCCGGCTATGGCTCGACTCCCGACGATTCGGACGTCGACCTCTCGTGTTTCATGCAATCCCAGCCCAGCTCGGGACTGGCGCGTTTTGAGCCGAAGACCTTGCGTGAGCGGCTCGATGAGTTCACCGGTCTCAATCGGCCGATCATCCGCGGCCTTTTGCGAGAGGGCGAGACGATGAATGTCATCGCCTCTCCGAAGGTCGGTAAATCGTGGCTCGCTTCCAGCCTTGGCATCTCGGTCGCTTGCGGGCTGGATTGGCTCGGCTTCGGAGTCGAGCAAGGCGCGGTCCTGCACGTCGACAACGAGCTTCACGCAAACACGAGCACCTATCGCTATCGAGTCGTCGGCGAGGCGATGGGTGTCTCTGAGCGAGACTATAGAGACAAGATCACGACCGTCAGCCTGCGTGGCAAATTGGCCGACATGAACGTCCTCGGCCTGCTTTTCGAGGAGTATCCGGCCGACGCGTTCAAGATCGTTATCATCGACGCGTTTTATCGGGCGCTGCCCAGCGGGGTGGACGAGAACGACAACGGGGCGATCGCCCTGCTTTATAACACGGTCGACCGCTATGCGGCCCATTTAGGCTGTGCGTTTGTTTTGATCCATCATTCGAGCAAAGGGAATCAGTCGGGGAAGTCGGTTACCGATGTCGGAGCCGGCGCCGGCAGCCAGGCGCGAGCGGTGGATACTCACTTGGTTCTTCGTCCGCATGCCGAGCAAGGGATCACAGTCATGGAGGCGGCCGTTCGCAGTTTCAAGCCGGTGGAGCCGCTGGCCCTTTCGTGGAATTGGCCGTTGTTCAGGCCGGTCCATGGCATCGATACCTCGGTGTTGCTGGGGCTTATCAAGCCGAAAGCGGAGAAGAAAGAGGTCCCGATCGAGACGTTTGTCGAGACTTGCGTCGCCGGCCACGACCCTTGTTCCCAGACGTTGATCGTGCACGAATCGACTCGCCGATTTGACTTGCCAAAGAGCTGGGCAAAAGAGACTCTTGCCCTGGCGGTCGAGGGTGGCTTGGTGGTGAAAACACGTCTCGGCTCGTCGGTGAATTACGTCAAAACTCGTCCTGGCGTGTCGGGAGAAAAGGGCCAACTTGTGGCCGCTCTGCTGGCCCATCATCCCGAATTGAGTGTCGAAGAAATCGTCGAAAGGGCGAAAGTCTCGCCCCGATACGCGAGTGACATTCGCAAGAAATTGCTCGGCATTGAGTCGGAACTGGAAAAACCCAGTTCCAAAAAAACGGGGGTCTAGTTCCGTCGTGAAAAATCGATTGAGCCCTATTTTTCTCGAGTGAAATCGATTTTGGAACTGCGGCGATCAAAAATGGAACTGACCGCTGTTGACGAAGCCGCTCAGTTCCAAAAGTGTGCCCGCCTGTAAGTCTATGCTGTTAAAGAACTTAGTGTGCTTTTTAGGTGTCGATTTTGTGTGGAACTCAAAAGTGCTTCCTCCTACGGAGGAAGGGGACGATTAAAAACGTCCCCCTTCTTCCGTGACGAAGGAGTGTGTTTTTGCGCGTAATGTCAATTAGCTTGGTAGCTTAAAAAGGAGTGAGTGGAATGGATGTGATTACCGTGGAAGCAAAAGGTTTCGAAAGTGTGCCCGAATGGATGCGAGCGACGCTCGTTGGCGACGACGGGACGCTGTACATGCCGTGTGGAGTTTTTGGCAATGAGAGCGAAGCGTTGCTCAGCGCGATGTACGACGGCGTGTCGACGGCGAGCCACTTGGGGCACCCTTTCGCGCCGACCGATTGGTTGGCTAAAGAGTATCCGCTTGGCAGGGAGTTGATCCAGGTCGCGACAAAGAATGTCAAAAGCCGGCTGTGAGCTCAAAAGCAAAACCGCCCCATGATGACTTTGGTCCCCTTGGTGGACATGGCCGTTTTTTGCATCGAGGTTAAGCTTTGGCCACCAGGGATTCTTCATGGCCTCGAGGGCGCGCTGAGTCGCGCTCTGCGGCGATTGTTATGCGAAAACTAATGATCTATCCAGGGAGCTCGTGAGGCGCACAGTGGCGGCGCTAGGGCCCTTCTCGAGGCTTCCGGTAAAGTGTGCCCAACTGTGCCCATTTTGTTTTTGATGAATGAGTCGATCGTCAGGGCCGCCTCGGTTGCTTGAGTCGGGTAGCGATTGCGATTTGAGTGTTTTGCGAAAGTCATACTGTCGGAATTCGACAGTGTGTCGTGCGTCTAAGCATTTGAAGAGAAGGGAGTCGACCGGATGAAGTCAGTAAAAATTTTGTCAGGTCATACTGGGGAAATTCCCCAGTATGAATCGGCCATCCTTCAAGCTTTGGCCACCAAAGATTTCTCATGGCCGCGAGGGCGCGCTGAGTCGCGCTCTGTGCCACTTGTTATGCAAAAACGAATGATCTATCCAGGGAGCTCGTGAGGCACACAGTGGCGGCGATAGGGGCCTTCTCGAGGCTTCCGGTAAAGTGTGCCCAACTGTGCCCATTTTGTTTTTGGTAGATAGCCGCCCTTGCCTGTCGAGTTGATCGAGCAGACCGGGCATTGGCTCCAGTTCGTGCCGCCGGGCAATAAAGTCAGCGAACAGGTCCGCAAGCTGGCTCTACTCTACGCCATCAGTGAGAACCACGAAGAGCCACGTATCAGCGAAGCCGCCGTGCAATGGGCATCGGCCTTGGTGACACACCAAACCCAACGCATGCTCTGCATGGCACGCGGCCACGTGGCTAAAAGCCCATTTCATGCGGAATGCTTGCGGGTGTTGCAGAAGCTACGAGACGCGCCCAACCGGCGTCTATCGCACAGCGTGTTGTTGAAGCGAATGAAACTCAAAGCGAAAGACTTTCGAGATCTCATCGAGACGCTGGTGCAACGAAGGGAGATCCAAGTCACTTCTACGCCACGTGCCGGTAGTCCATTGATCGAGTATAGCCTTGATGAGGGTGGTTGAAACGTGGTTGAAACGTGGGTGAAACGTGAGGGTGTTTTGGGTTTCACGTTTCTCTCGCTTCACCCTGATTTCGCCCCCTTAGGGTGAAACGTGAGAATGAGTAAAAACTCTATATATATAGATAAAAACAACTCTCTCTACTACTCCTTTCCCCTATTCACCCTTATACCCTCTCACCTCGTATATTTGGTCTGCGCACGCGTATAAGAGGGGGGGTGAAAGGTGAAGCGTGAAAACCATGCTTTGGAAACCAGATTTTGGTGGCGATCGGTTGGCGGAAATGAGGCAAACCACGGATGGGAACCAGATCGGGTTGTGATCGCAGAGGGAAGTGCTCAGCACACCCCCCGAACAGTACGGGAACCCCGTGCAATGCACTATCCAGCCGGTTTTTAGCCAATAGAAAGCGATTTTCACTCGAAATTTAAGCCGATTTTAGCCTTGAATTGTTGATACCCCCCGATTGGAAAGCACGTCGTTGTCCGGTGTTTCACGAAACTTACCACCTATGGGTGGAAACCACGTGATTATCACGGGGTTTCCCTACAACTAGAGGGGGTAAAAACCGGCTTTTTAGGCTGTTTTTAGTGAATAAGTAATCCTTCAGAGGGGTAGCTAAATGGCAATAGGTAGTAGCTATTGTGAGGTATTGGGTCAATTTCAGGTACCCTTTACCCCTCTAGGGGCATTAAGAGAGGCAAGGCAGGCGGAATAGGTTAGGTACTACGTGTGAATATAGGCAGGATAGGTAAGCGGAATCAGTCGCCTTATTAGGCACAGTTTGTTTTGGGTGTCCGCTTTTTTGAAGTGGGCGATTTTTGGTCTTTTTCAAGGAGGTTTTTATGCAGGTAGAACTTCGCGCAATCGACTCGATCCAACCTTATGAGCGAAATCCGCGAGAGAACGACGGTGCGGTCGACGCGGTGGCGGCCAGCCTCAAGGAGTTTGGTTTTAGGCAACCCATAGTGGTCGATTCGGACGGCGTGATCATCTGTGGCCATACCCGGATGAAGGCAGCACGGAAGCTGGGCCTCAAGAAGGTGCCGGTCCACGTGGCGACCGACCTCTCGCCCGACCAGGTCAAAGCGCTTCGCGTGGCCGACAACAAGACGGGCGAGTTGGCGACGTGGGATTTTGAGATCTTGCCGATTGAGTTGGCTGACCTTCAGGCGATGGAGTTCGACATGCTCGAGTTCGGTTTCGACGAAGACGAACTGGCCAAGCTCTTGAGCGAAGAGGAACTGGTCGAAGGGCTCACCGACCCCGAGTCGATTCCCGAGCCGCCCGACGAACCGGTAACGCAACCAGGCGACCTCTGGATCCTTGGCGACCATCGCTTGCTCTGCGGCGACTCGTCCAAAGAGGCGGATGTCGATACGCTGCTTAATGGCAACTCGATAGATATGGTAAATACCGATCCCCCGTATAACGTCAGCGTCCAGCCGCGCTCGAACAACGCGGTAGCGATGGCGGCTGCTTCGAAGGGTGCGACGAAGAACGTCAAAAAACAACGCACGACCAAAATGCGCCCGAAGGACCGACCGCTTGCGAATGACTTCGTCAGTGACGAGGAATTCGATCGCCTGCTGGACGCCTGGTTCGGTAACATCTCTCGCGTGCTCAAACCGGGTGGGATTTTTTTCATCTGGGGAGGCTATGCGAACCTGAGCAACTACCCGCCGATGCTCAAGAAAAACGGGCTTTACTTCTCGCAGTCGATCATCTGGAATAAGCTTCATCCCGTGCTCACTCGCAAGGATTTCATGGGCGCGTTTGAGCTTTGCTTCTACGGCTGGAAGGAAGGCGCGGGCCACAAGTACTACGGCCCGAACAACGCGACCGACTTGTGGGAAGTCAAAAAGATAAACCCTAACAAAATGGTGCACTTAACACAGAAACCAACCGAGTTGGCCACCCGTGCGTTGCAGTACTCTTCGAAAAAAGGCGCGAACGTTCTTGAGCTTTTCGGCGGGAGCGGCTCGACGCTGATCGGCTGCGAACAGACCGGGCGGCATTGCTTCGCGATGGAGATCGACCCGGCTTATTGCGACGTCATCGTCGAGCGTTGGGGAGCGTTCACCGGCAAGAAAGCAGAGCTTGTCCGCGAAGCGGTGCCGACCGGTGAAACGTCTTGTTAGCCGCGATTCTACAACTTCTTTTTAAATGCACAGTATTCATCTGTCTTGTATCCGAGTGATTTGTAGAACGCTTGAGAGCCAACACGATCCTCATCGGTTATAAGCATGACATACGAACAGTTAGACTTTATGGCGTAGTTTTCAATAAATTGCATTAGGGCATTGCCAACACCTTTTCTGCGATGTGCTATGTCAACTACAACATCTTCAACTACCATAAACGTTTTACACTGACCAAAAAGCATTTCGCACATAACTGCCAGTAACGAACCCACCAACTTCCCATCAATCTTTGCTCCTAAGACAATATGGTTTGGATTGTCACTTTGCTTCATAAGCACACGTTCCATTTTTGAGATGGAAACCTCATTAGGAATAAGCTGTTGGTATAGATCTGCTAATTCAGGTAGGTCATTTTTTGTTATGGGTGATATTTTCATGCGTATTTTGTTTTATGGTTAATTTCGCTATAGGGAGTTTCTGCCTAGCGATCCTCGGGGAGCGGCTTTGATGGCTTCCCGACAGGCTAAAGGATCGTCAAATCTGGTAAGCATAACACGTTTCTTTACTAATGGAAATCCAGGATATTCTACCACTTTATGATAGTGAATCAAGTCGAAAGGATTTTATGATCTACCTAGCAACCCCCTTTTCGTCCCCTGATATTGAAGTGCGCCAGGCGCGTTACGAAGAGGCTTGTCGTGAGACGGCCGAGCTGCTTCGCGAAGGGAAGATCGTCTTCTCGCCGATCGTTCATAGCTATCCGTTGACCGAGTATGGCCTGCCCGGCGATTGGGAATTCTGGCAGAAAGTCGACTCGCACATGTTGCGCAAGGCGGATCGACTGCTGGTCCTGATGATGCCCGGCTGGAAGGAGTCGATCGGCGTCCAGGCGGAGATCACCTTGGCCGAACGGTTGGGTATCGGTGTCGAGTACCGATCGTTCGGCCGAGAAGAGGCGACAGAGGCCGCCTAGGTCGCACGACGTTGGCCCGTGTCGCGGGTCGGTAGGACCGACGGCCAGAGGCGTGCACGTTCCATCGCTTAGTAGACGTTACCCAAGCGGATCAGGCCGCACGCATTCGCCCACCACGGCTCGTGGTCGTGCAACCTGGTCGAGTGTTTTGTCGACCCTGGCTTACTGGCCGCCTGTCGCGCGGAACTTGCCCGGTGCGGCCTTGGTGAACCGGGCGTCGGTGCCCTTCTCGCGGATCTCGCGAAGAATGGCGGCGTAGACGGTCGCGTGAGGCGTCTTGGCGTCGGAGTGCCAGTACCCGGCCTCGGCCGCAAGTCGGACGATTTCCTTTGCCCTGAGCGGCTCGGTCGATTCGAGCAGAACCTGCCGGGCCGCGTCGAGGGCGGACATCGATTTCGCCTCGGCCGTTTTGTTTTTGGAAGGCCGCTTGACGCCCGCCTTGGCGCCGTGCAGCGGCTTGCGATCGATGCCGGGTGCCTTGCCGCTTTTGAGTTCGGCTCGCGTCACCTCGCGTCGTAGGCGGCGTGGCGTGGGGACTCGGACCGCCTTGCCGGTGGCCAAGTTGGTGCCGTCCCAGCCGCCCTCGTCGTTGATCGCATCAATACGAATCGGGACGACGCGCCCGGTCACCTTCGCGGTATAGACCCCGCCGATTTGGATTTGTTTGGTACGCATGGTGTTCTCCTTTAGACAAAATCGTTTTGGTTACGACCGTATCGGGCGATGGTCCCTTCGGGAACCTCGTCGAGCGATTCGGGCAGGTAGTAGGTGGCGATGAGTTTTGGTTCAAGCTGGTCGTTCGGGCGAAACGTCTCGGGGACGTCGCCGTCAACTTCGATCGCCTCCCCGTCGAAGAGCCCGACCGGGGCACCGATCAGTCGGACGCGATTCCCCTTGTCGTCAAGCCAATTCCCGCTTGCCCGGGCGTCTTGTAGTTCGAACCCGCAGGTCTGCGTTAGGAAGCGATGCTTGTCGCTAGCGTTAGCCAAGTTGTCATAAGTGATCTCGATGAACATGGTTGGTTCTCCGTTGGTTAGATGAGCCGCGAAAGCTCGCGGTAAAGCTCGTGGACGTCGCTACCGGTTCCGTCAAAGCCTTCGAGATGGCGGAAGGTCTCCTTGGCTACTCGGTAAAGGTCGTCTTCGTCATCGGCCTCGACCAAGTAGCGGCGGGTGTAGTCCGGCTTGAGGATCTCGACCTCAAGGTGCGTCACCTTGCGATGGGCACCCAGTTTGCATTGGGCCGTGGCGTAGTTGCCGGGGGCCCCTTCAAAATCGATTCGTGTGATTCGCATGGTTGGTTTCCTTTAAGGTTTTGCGTTGTCGCATCAGGTTTGAAAAAACCAGTGGAGCGGAAGCTCCTACCGCCCGTCGTGGCTCACGACCCGGTACGACCGGGAGCGGGTTGGTGCTGCCGCACCGATTTAAAAATCACCATGGAGCGGAAGCTCCTACTGCCCGCCGTGGCTCACGGCCATTGAGCCGTGACTTTCGGAAAACATCAAGCGCAGTCCCCCAAGTTTTTATACGAATGTCGAAAGTTTTCAGGAGTTTTTCTGTATGGAGTTAAAACACGTAGAACCGGCGCCGTTGTCCATCACGGCGATGGCGCCCGAGACGCTAGTCGAGCTATTGCGTAAGAGTGGCGCGACGTCGGCCGACTTGGACCGGCTCAAGGCCGACCTGGCCCACGGTGCCCCGCAAAACGCCGACGGCACAATCAACTTCCTCCACTACACCGCCTGGCTACTTAAGGAGATGCAGAATGCCAATTAATCCACGCAGCCTCAAACCGACCGAACTGGTCCGACTGATCAACTCGACCCCCGAAGGCGAAGTCCTCGGCGAGCGCCAACTGCGCCGTCACCGGGCCCGTGGTGGGTACCGCTTGGGCGATGATCGGCGCGTCGACCTGTTCCGCTACACCGGCTGGCTGTTCGACCGGCGCCACAACCCGGCGCCCAAGCGCGAGCCTCGCGATTACCAAGCGGTCAAGGAAGCGGCACGCGAGCGAAACGCGGCCCTCTCGGCCGCCGGGCGTGATATCGGCCGCTTGCCCGAGGTGGTCGACCTGGACCGCAAGGCGAAAGCGAGTGATGACTTTTGCTATTTCTGCGACGCATACTTCCCGATGACATTCGACCTACCCTGGTCGGACGACCATCTGAAGGTGATCGCGAAGATCGAGCAGTCGGTCCTCAAGGGTGGCCTGTTTGCCATGGCAATGCCGCGAGGAAGCGGCAAGTCGACACTGAGCGAATGTGCGTGCCTCTGGGCTGTGCTTTACGGTCATCGCGAGTTCGTCGCCTTGATCGGCAGTGACGAGGGGCACGCGGCATCGATGCTCGAGTCGATCAAGACGGAGCTCGACGGGAACGATCTGTTGCTCGAGGATTTTCCCGAAGTGTGCCATCCGATCCGTTCGCTGGACGGAATCGCCAACCGGTGCGCAGGCCAGCTTTGCGACGGGTGTCGGACCCATATCGAGTGGACGGCGAAGGAAATCGTGCTACCGACGATCGAAGGGTCGACCGCGTCAGGGGCCGTCTTGAAAGTGGCGGGGATCACAGGCCGGATCCGCGGTATGAAGCTCAAACGGCCCGATGGTCGCCCGGTTCGACCGTCGTTGGTCATCCTCGACGATCCGCAGACGGACGAGTCGGCCCGTTCCCTCTCGCAATGCGATCAGCGTGAGCGGATTTTGAAGCACGCCGTGTTGGGTTTGGCTGGACCGGGCAAGAAGATCGCCGGGGTCATGCCCTGCACCGTCATCCGCCCAGGTGACATGGCCGACCGGATCCTCGACCGCAAGATCCACCCGCAGTGGCAAGGCCAGCGTACCCAGATGGTCTACTCGTTCCCGACCAATGAAAAACTCTGGGACGAGTACGCCCGGATCCGTGCCGAGGCGCTTCGCAACGACCAGGGGCTCGATCCGGCGACCGAGTTCTATCGCCAGAACCGCGACGCGATGGACGCCGGAGCGGTGGTCGCCTGGTCGGCCCGCTACAACTACGACGAGCTGTCGGCCGTGCAGCACGCGATGAACTTGAAGTTGCAGGACGAGCGGGCCTTCTTTGCCGAGTATCAAAACGACCCGTTGCCCGAGGAGGCGATCGACGAGGACGACCTGACGATCGATCAGGTCTATGCGAAGCTCGACCGGTCGCGGCGTGGCGAGGTGCCGCTGGGGACCAACCACCTGACGATGTTCATCGACGTCCAGCGTCTGGGCCTCTTCTACGTCGTCACCGCGTGGGAAGACGATTTCACGGGCCGTGTGATCGATTACGGCGCCTACCCGCGTCAGAACCGCGATTACTTCACTGCCCGCGACATGCGACCGACCCTTTTCGAAACGGTGCCCGGCGCCGGGTTGGAAGGGGCGATCTATGCGGGGCTCGAAGCGTTGACTGGTGACTACCTCACCCGGCAATGGACGCGTGACGATGGGGCCAATATGCGGATCGATCGGTGCCTGATCGATGCCAACTGGGGTCAATCGACCGAAGTGGTTTATCGGTTCTGCCACCAATCGGCCTACGCGGGCCTGTTGTACCCGTCACACGGCCGTTACGTCGGAGCGTCAAGTATCCCCTTCAGCGAGTACCGGCGCAAACGGGGCGATCGTGTGGGCCACAACTGGCGGGTTCCGTCGATCACCGGCAAGCGATCGATCCGACACGTGGTCTACGACACGAACTACTGGAAGACGTTCATCCAGGCGCGGCTCCTCACGCCGATGGGCGACCGGGGCAGCCTGACCCTCTTTGGCGCCAAGCCGGACGAGCATCGCCTGTTCGCCGAGCACATGACCGCCGAGTATCACGTCCGCACAGAAGGACGCGGCCGAACCGTAGATGAATGGAAAATCAGGCCGGAGCGCAGTGAGAACCACTGGTTCGACGGGCTGGTCGGTAGCGCAGTTGCCGCGAGTATCCAAGGAGCGGTTCTTTTAGGTCAAGTCGGCCCGAGTCGGGCACGACGCAAACCGATCAAGTTGTCCGAATTGCAGAAGAAACGCGCTTCGTAAAAAACTTTGGAGAAAATTCAAAAATGTTGCCCAAAATGGCCTAAAAAAAGTTCGTCCACGCGTATCACTATAGTAGAGAGGGAGCAATTGCAAATGAAGCGAAAACGATGACTGAACTTGACCAGACGATCCGAGACCAGGCGACCGCACCGCACAAGGTGACGGTCGACGGTTTGACCAGCGAAGGGCATTCGCTCAAAGAACTGGTCGAAGCGGATCGGTACTTGCGTTCTCGGGACGCGTCGAACCGATCGGCCTTTCGAAGCTTGAATATCACGAAACTTATCCCGCCGGGCAGCGAATGAAGCTTATCCCCAACTGGCTACGTCTTGCATGGCCCGACCGGCGTCCGGGTCGGCGCGAAACGGAAGCGCGGCCCGAGTCGAACCGGTCGGGCCGTCCTATTCGCGCCCGATACGATGCTGCCGAGACGACCGACGAAAACGCCCGGCATTGGTCGGCGGCCGACGGGCTCTCGGCGAACGCGGCCAGCTCGAGCGAAGTGCGTCGCACGCTTCGTAACCGAGCCCGATACGAAGTGGGGAGCAACTCCTACGCGAAAGGGATCGTTCTCACGCTGGCTAACGACACGATGGGAACCGGCCCGCGTCTGCAGATGCTGACCGATCAGCCGGAGTTGAACCGGTACGTGGAGCACCGCTTTGCCCGCCATGCCGAGTCGATCCGCTTGGCCGAGAAGCTTCGCACGATGCGGATGGCTCGGGCTCAGGATGGCGAGGCGTTCGGCTTACTGACCAGTAACCCGGCATTGCAAACTTCCGAAAAACTCGACCTGCGTCTGTTGGAAGCGGACCAGGTGACCACGCCCGACCGGACGTTCGATGAAGATGGTGCGGTCGACGGGATCCGGTTCGACGAGTTTGGCAACCCGATCGAGTATCACGTTTTGCGGCATCACCCGGGCGAGATGAGCCTGAGTTGGGACGATGATTACGTTCGCGTCCCGGCCGAGTCGATGGTCCATTACTTTCGCGAGGACCGACCAGGCCAGAGCCGCGGCATCCCGGAGATCACCCCCGCCCTGCCCTTGTTTGCCCAACTGCGGCGATACACGTTGGCGGTCTTGAGTGCGGCGGAGACGGCGGCCGATTTCGCGGCGGTGATTTACACCGATAACCCGGCCGGTGGCGAAGCGGAGGCGGTCGAGCCGCTGGACCGGATTATGATCGAGCGGCGGATGGGGATCACACTGCCCGGCGGCTGGAAGATGGGCCAGTTTCGCGCCGAGCACCCGTCGACCACCTATGCCGAGTTCAAGCACGAACTGTTAAACGAGATCGCCCGGTGCCTGAACCTGCCGTACAACGTGGCGGCCGGAAATTCGAGCGGCTACAACTACGCCTCCGGCCGCTTGGACCATCAGACGTACTACAAAAGCCTTCGAGTCGAGCAGGCGACGATCGGTCTGGCAATCCTTGATCGGTTCTTTGCCGCCTGGTTGGCCGAAGCGATCCTGGTCGACCCGGTCCTATCGAAACTGGACTATAAAGAGCTCGCGCACCAGTGGTTTTGGGACGGACAAGAACACGTCGATCCGGCTAAAGAGGCCAACGCCCTGAAGACCCGGCTCAACTGCGACGCGACCACGTTGGCCTATGAGTACGCCCGGATGGGCCGCGACTGGGAGGCGGAACTTCGCCAACGTGCGAAGGAGAAGGCGTTGATGAAAGAGCTGGGCCTCGTTCACGAAGATGTCCCACCAACCCCGGGAGAGAAGAAACTTGTCGAAAACCAACAAGCGGCCTGAGCCGGTTGACGTCCCTCAAAACTTGCTTATCTGTGCCGAGGACGCCTCGATTCGACTGTGTGATGGCGAGCCGGAGTCGCCCAAGCGGTTCGAGATGGTCGCCTACACGGGCGGGACACTGATCGTTGCCGGATGGCGTCACCCGGTTGTGGTCGATCTGACCGGCCTGGTGATTTCAGACCGCTCGCGACCGGTGCTCAAGGACCATCGGCAATCGGAGATCGTGGGCCATACCGACGTGATCCGAGCCGAAAGCGGTCAACTGGAAGTGCTGGGGATCATTTCGGGATCGGGTGCCGCGGCTCGCGAGGTGTTGGAGTCGGGCAAAAACGGCTTCCCGTGGCGGGCCAGCATCGGTGCGTTGCCGAAGCGGGTGTTGTTCGTGCCGAAGGGGCATGTGATCGAAGCGAACGGGCAAACGTTCGAAGGGCCGATCTACGTCGCTCGCGAGTCGGTGTTGCAAGAGATCAGTTTTGTCGCGATCGGGGCGGACGATCAAACGTCGGTTCGGGTCGTCGCGTCAGGGAACCTCAAGGAGATGTCGATGGAATTTACGCAGTGGGCTGAGGGAAACGGTTTTCAGCCGGAAACGTTGGATGAAAGCAACCTTGGCGCGGTCCGGGCAATGTACGACGCTCGCGCTAATGCCGACACGCCGGTCGAGCCGCCGGTGGATTCGCCCGTTGAAACGCCCGTCCAGACGCCGATTGAAGCGACGGCGAACTCGGCGCAAGAGGTCGACCCGGCGCAGGAGATTCGAGCCCGGGCGGCGAACGAGTCGCGTCGTATCTCGGCGATCGTCAAGCTGTGTGACGGCGAGCATCCGCAGATCGAGGCCAACGCGATCGAAGCGGGTTGGGATTCGACCCGAACTGAGCTGGAGCTGCTCCGCGCGTCGCGCCCGTCGGCACCGGCGATCCATGCGGCCGAGACCGCCCCCTGCGGCCAGGCGATCGAAGCGGCCTTGTGTATGGCGTCTGGCCTTGGCGAGTCGATTGTTGCGCAGAGCTATGACGAGCGAACGATGGACGCCGCCCTGTCGCGCCAACTGCGTGGCGCGGGGCTACACACGCTGGTCTACGAGGTGCTCCACGCCGCTGGCGAACCGGCACGACCGGGTCGAGTCGATGACGAGACAATCCGTGCGGCACTGGTGGCCAACAACCGGTTGATCCAGGCGTCCAGCGGTTTTTCGACGCTGAGCCTCTCGGGGATCTTAAGCAACGTGGCGAACAAGGCAATGTTGGCGGCGTATCAAGCGGTCCATTCGGTCGCACCGACCATCTGCGCGTCGACCGACGTGAACGACTTCAAAGAGGTCAACCGCTACCGCATGACCGGCACCGGGCTCTTCGAAAAAGTCGGGCCGGATGGCGAATTGAAGCACGCCGGGCTCTCCGAAGAATCGTACACCAATCGGCTGGACACCTACGGCCGCCTGATCACGTTGACCCGCCAGATGATCATCAACGACGACCTGGGCGCCTTCTTGCAGATCCCGCGAGCGATCGGGCGCATGTCCGCCTTGGCCTTGGAAGAGGCCGTCTTCACGCTGCTGTTGTCGAACCCGGGCAGCTTCTTCTCGGCAGGCAATGGGAACTACTTCGACGGTGCCGATTCGGCATTGGACATCGACTCGCTGACGCTGGCCGAGAAGAAGTTCCTCGATCGGACCGACACGGACGGCAAGCCGATTCTCATCCAACCGGCGATCCTCTTGACCGGGACCGGCTTGAAAGTCACGGCCGAGCAACTCTTCACCGAGACGCAGCTCAATCAAGTTCCGGCGGGCAATAAGGCCAAGATCGCCACCAACCCGCACGCTGGAAAATTCCGCCCGGCCGCCTCTCCCTACCTGGGCCTCCCTTCGCTGGCCGGGTCGAGCGACAACGCGTGGTACCTCTTGGCCGACCCGGGCGACATCGCGTTTATGGAGATCGCCTACCTCCGCGGCCGACGTGTGCCGACCATCGAGTCGGGCGAGACCGACTTCAACGTCTTGGGTATCCGCTGGCGTGGGTACTTCGATTTTGGGGTCGCGATGCAAGACGACCGAGCCGCGGTCAAAAGCAAGGGCGAAGCGTAAACTCCTCACGTGTCGGTGTCTCCTCTGTCGCCGCAGGCGGTGTCGGCGTTGTTGTCACACTTCGTCGGCACCGCCTTTCTTTCTCTCAATGGAGTCTTTGGATATGAAGCAATTTCTCGTCGCGTGGGGCGTGGTTCTTTCGAGCGCCCTGGGCGCGACCAGCCAGACGACCGAACCGGATTTGGCGGTCGACGTCCCGAGCGAGATCCGCCAGTGGTATCGCAACCCGGACGGCAGCTGTGTGCAGTGTTCGATCGGGATCTGCGGTGTCGATCAGTCGGTCCCCGAGGCGTCGACGCTGCTCTGGGACACGATCTACGGCAAGGCCCAGCGTGGCGGATCGTATCCGTCTCGGGTGGCTCGTTACGCCCGAGAACGGGGCCTTCGGGTTTATAACGTGACTGGTGCAAGCACGTGGGACTGGATGCGTTGGGCGTGTGAGACGGGCCGTGGCGCAGCGATCGGTGCCGGTCGGGCCCACTTTCAGACGCTTGTGGGATACAACCCTCAGAGCGAAACGTGGTTCGTCTGCGACAACAACAGCCCGAAGAAAATCGATGCCTATTCCGACGCCCGGTTTCGGCGGTTGCACTTGGCAAGCGGCCAATGGTGTGTCGTCTTGGACTACCCGCCGCATCCGGCGCGGGCAACGTATCGACGATGGTGGTAAAGGAGGAATAGCCCATGCCGTACTCATGGCCCAACGGGCGTGATGTTCAGGAGAGGTTCAGTGTCGCGGCGGAGCGAGTCACGGGGATCAGCAACGCCTTCATAAATAGTGTCGGTAGCGATTACTACATTGGGGATGTGATCGACAACGCCGACTTCCGGGATCGGTTCCTGACGCTGGACGTCAAGGTCACGTGCCACTATTACGAAACGCCTGCCAACGCCCATGTGGAGTTGTATTTACTGTACTCGTCGGACGGGGTCGAGTTCAACACACACCTCACTAAACAGGCCCCTCTCGCGACGTTCATCACCAACTATCTCGACGAGGACGAGTCGCAACGCGAGATCTTCACGGATTTGCCAATCGCCCCCTTCAAGTTCAAGATCCTCGTTCGCAACCAGACCGGAGAAGAGATCCGAGCCACCGTCCGGGCTTTTACCTACCGGACGCTCGCGGGTCGGTAGGACCGACGGCCAGAGGCGTGCGTGTCTTTTCGCTTGGCAAACTTTTCCAAAGCGAATCAGGCCGCACGCTATCGCCTGCCGCGGCTCGTGGGTCGGTAGGCGCTATTTATTCACTCAACCTTTTTACAGGAGCCGTTTATGAATCGATTTTGGGCAGTCGTGGCTATCCTCTTTTTGACCGGGCCGATTTTCGCGGAGGAGGTCTCGCCGGAAGTTTCTCAGATGCAGGCTGAGGTGACCCGACGTGGCGACATGGTCGAGTACACCGCTGACGGGAATATCTGCTACGGCACCGGCGCGGACGCCCTCTACGCCGAAGCGGTCGAGCCGCCGAAGAGCGATGCGGACAAGTGGTTCGTCTCGGTCGTCACGACCGGCAACTGCAAGGGTTGTGTCAAGCTCAAAGCGGCTTGGCGCCGTAATCCGTGGCTTCTGGCGATCGCCAACCCGGCCGACGCGGAATCGTCTTGGGCCCATTACCGAGAGTATTCGGCAAACGATCGAAGCCAGCGCTGGCGGTTCGCGAAGCTCAATATCAAGACCTACCCAACGGTCATTGTCCAGCCGCCGCGGAGCAAGAAATACGGCGATCCGACGACGGTTGTCTTCCAAGGGGTCTATCAAAGCAAGCCGAAGGAACTGGCCTCTCGGATCACCGGGGCGATCAAGCAGTATATCCAGAAGTTACCGAAGGCCGAGGCAACTGTCACTTCGGCCCATGGCGATCGAGCCCCGCCTTGGGAACCGCCGCCCAAAGAAGA
This sequence comes from Thermoguttaceae bacterium, assembly GCA_963674475.2. Classification (GTDB taxonomy): domain Bacteria; phylum Planctomycetota; class Planctomycetia; order Pirellulales; family Thermoguttaceae; genus CAXXFQ01. The sequence goes on from CAXXFQ010000024.1 coordinate 235,606, forward strand.
CGGACTGCTGCCGTTCCTTGATCAGCCGACCCCGGCCGATATTGTGATCCCGCCGGTCGATGTCCTGAGTGTCCCGTTTCCCTGGTGGGCGATTCTCGGCTTGTTGACAACCGGTTTTTCGATTCCGGCGATTATCGCTTTGATCGTTTGGGGGCTCTGCTTCATTCGTAACCGACGCAAGGCTGCTGGGAAAGAGCCGCTGGTTAGCGACGAGACGTTCACGCAAGCGGTCGACACCCTCAAGTCGATTGCCGACCGATTGGACGCCGCCCTTGAGCCGAAACAGGCGACCCGAGCCAAGCCGAAGCGGAAAACGGCCAAGGCACGGCGATAGCTTTCGCGTTTTGAACCAAACCACCCCATTCACTAAGAGGATTTTTCAATTATGGCAAAAGCATCTTTTCGTCAGGAAGGCGGACTGATCGACTACACCCCCGAATCTAATGTCGAAGCGGGCAGTGTGATCGTTATCGGCTCGATGGTCGCGATCGCCAACCTCGACATCCCGGCCGGGCGTCAGGGAGCGTTGGCGATCGAGGGCGTCTTCGATGTCGTTACCGGCAACGAGGCGTTCAGCACCGTCGGCACCGACGTCTATTGGGACGAGAGTGCTGAGGTCGCCACCGCAACCGCGACCGACAACACCTGGATGGGCAAGACGGTTTCGACGGCGCTGGCAGCCGATCCGACCGTCTCGGTCAAGTTGAACCAGTGCTTTGTCTATGTCGCTCCCGCCGAGTAAGTGAGGTCCCAATCGCATGAATAATCCTATCGGACGAACGATCACACTCTCTGACACTTACGCCCCGCTGGCAACCACGCGAACGGTGGCGTCGTTTACTCTGACGGCGATGTCGACCAACTCGGCAGTCGCCTATCTCAAAGGAGACACCGGCGACGACGTCCCGATTCAGCCGGGCGAATGGCACCAGTTCAAAAGTGTCGCCCTCTCGCAGATCGAGGTCAAAGGTGCCGCGGGTGACCAGCTGACGGTCATTGGAGGGACTTGGTGATGCTCGAGACGGCGGCCAGTTGGGCCAATGCTCAGTTGCGTCAGGCGACGGGCAAGATGGTCACCTATCGACGTGGGCTCGTGACTTGCGACCTGACCGCGGTGGTCGGTCGAAGCGAGTTCGAGAGCCAAGGCGACTATGGCGTGGTGACGAAGGTCGAGAGCCGCGACTACCTGGTGGCCGTGGCCGACCTTCGTCTCGACGACCAGCAGATTTACCCGATGAGCGGCGATCGGATCGAGGAGCGTTTCGGCGAGACGCTGGTCGCTTACGAGGTGATGGCCTTCGGCAACGAGCCGTGCTACCGCTACAGCGATCCCGGCCGAACAACCTTACGAATCCACACGAAACAGATCGAGGTGCTTTGATGAGTCTGATTGTTGACGTGGCCACGGCCGTCGAAGCGGAACTTCACGCAGCCGAGTTGGGCGAGGGGATCTCGGTTGAGCGATCGTATCGGCCGGACTTCGCCCTGTCGGACTTGGCGACCACGCGGGTGACGGTCTGCCCGAAAGCGACGGAGATCGAACCGCTGGGCCGTGGTTCGCTCAAAAACGAGATCCAGATCGACGTTGCCATTATCAAACATATCAACAATGAGAGCGAACTGGACGGCCTGATGGACCTGGTCGAACGGATCGCGGCGGTCTTTCGCGGCAAGCGGCTCGGTTGCGGCGCCGCCTGGGCCGGGACGAAGAACGAACCGATCTTCGACCAGGAATACCTCAAGTCGAAGCGGACGTTCATCAGCCTGTTGACCCTGAAGTTTCGAATCGGATCGTGATCGACTGCAAGGTTCGCACTCGCGTCGATGTCCGACGCGTCCTTCGTGCCCACCAGCGTGCCAACCCGCGTTCGCTCGGTCACGGGGCGGCTTTCCTTCGCAAAACGGCCCAGCGAAGTATCGCGGTTCGCAAGAAAAAACACGCCCCGGCGGGCCATGCCCCTTACACCCGCGGCAATAAGCGGCTTCGCAAGTCGATCATCTATGCGGTCGACCGAGGTCGCGACATGGCCCTGATCGGCCCGGCCTATCCGGTTGTGGGCAAGGCGGGTGCCGTCCACGAGCACGGCCAGACCTACCATGGCCGCCACTACCCGAAGCGCCCGTTCATGGGCCCGACCCTGATCAAAACAGCTCCTCGTCTGCCCAAGTTCTGGGCCGGGTCGATTCATTGAAACTTTTTTCTCTACGGAGTTTAAGCAATGTCTACTGCCGACATTCTCACCGGCCTTGACGGCAAGATGTATATCAGCGCGACCGCGGGAACGGCGGCAACCTCTGCCGACACCGAAGCGGTCAACCTGAAGGACGTGACGGTCAACATGGAGCAGGCGACGGCCGATGCGACTCGTCGTGCGTCGGGTAAATACCGCTCGAAGAAGCCGACCCTCAAGGAGATGAAGATCGAGGGCACGCTCGTCAATGTCAAGGGGGCAACCGACGTCCCGATCTTCATCAACGCCTGGAACGCCGCGACTCCGATCGCCGTGCTGTGCCTCGATGAGGAAAGTGGCGACGGACCGGACGGTGATTTCTATGTCACCAATGCGTCGCGGTCCGAGCCGAACGAAGATTGCCAAACTTTCTCTGTCACGTTGGAAGCGTGCGACGTCCATCGGGCACCGACCTGGCACGGTGGCACCTAAGTAACCTAGAAAAGGAGACCCTCTGTGGCGAGTTTTAAAGACGGTAAGAATCGCGACTGGATCGTCTCGGTCGACGTCGCAACGATCAAAGCGGTTCGCGCCCGGTTGTCAATCGACAATCAGCCGGTCGATCTGACGCAGATCGCCAACAAGGACGGCGTGCTGTTGGACCGCCTGGCCAAGGACGTCTGCTTCCTGGTCGATCTGCTTTGGGTGCTCTGCGAGGAGCAAGCCCCTGGCAAAAATGTCGACGAGATCGAGTTCGCTCGTGGCCTGGTCGGTGACGGGATCGACAGTGCGTCGGGTGCCCTGCTTGAGGCGATGATTGATTTTTTCCCGAGAGAGCGTCGCGAACTGCTGGGCGCGATGTGGGCCAAGTCGCAGGAGGTCGAGACGCTCATCATGGATCAAGCGAAGCAGGACGTTGCGGAGATGGCCCCGACGGAGATCGCGAAGAGGATAATGGAGCAATCGCCTGGAAGTTGATCTGGCAGTGTGCGGGGGTTTTGGGCCTCGATCCGGGCCCCTTCACACTTCGCGAACTGGTCACGATGGCCGAAGCGAGACGTAGCGACAATTGGGATCACACCGCCTGTCTCTTGGCGGCCCTCTGCCAATGCCACAGTGACGGCAAGAAGACGTTCTACGCGTCCGACTTCCATCCGTTCGAGAAAAAGACGAAGCGCAAGCCGACCCACTCTTGGAGCGAATTGCGCAGGGCGATGAAAGGGTAATCGATGGCAGGCGGCAGTGACATTCGAGCAGGCGCGGCGTACGTCGAGCTGTACACGAAGAACAGCAAGTTTGTGCGCGGGCTCAACCAGGCCCAGCGTCGGGTCGCTACGTTTGCCCAGACAACTCGCGCGTCGGCCACGAAACTCCTGGGTCTCTCCGCCCTCTTCGCCGCACCCTTCGTCGCCGGAGGTAAGGTGTTTGCGGGTTTCCAACAGCAGATGGCCAACGTGTCGACAATGCTCGACGAACCGGCCGCCCACATGGATACCTTTCGAAAAAGCGTCCAGGCGATGTCGATTGAGTTCGGCCAGTCGACCGAGACCCTTTCGGCCGGGCTGTACGATATCCTCTCGGCGTCAGTCCCGGCCGAAAAAGCGCTCGATACCCTGAGCGTCAGCGCGAAGGCGGCCAAAGCGGGCATGAACGAAACGGGCATCGCGGCCGATGCCATCACGACAATGCTCAATGCTTATGGCCTCGAAGCCGAGCATGCGGCCGATATCTCCGACTGGCTCTTCACGATCGTCAAGCGGGGCAAGACGAATTTCGGCGAGCTGGCCCCAAGCATCGGCAACGTCGCGACAATCGCCAGCACGGCGGGGGTCAGCCTCGAGGAGCTGGGCGGCACGATCGCAACCCTCACCAAGAACGGCGTCAAGACCGAGAACGCGATCACGGCGGTCAATGCGATCATCTCCTCCTTCTTAAAACCGACTGACGAAGGGGCCCAATATGCCAAGACGCTGGGTTTCGAGCTCAATTCGACAACCCTTGCCAGCGAAGGCTTGCTTGGCGTCTTCGAGCGGCTTAACCAGCTCCCGCCCGATGCGATCTCGAAACTGTTTCCCAATATTCGGGCCCTCAAGGGTGTTTTGCCCGCCTTGCAAAACGTCGAAGGGTTCGCCGACGATATCGCCGCGATGGGCAACCGGACGGGCTCGACCGAAGAAGCGTTCAAAAAGATGTCCGCGACGATGTCTGCCGCGTTCGATTCGGCCAAGCAGTCGGCCTTGGGCGTCATGGCAGTCATTGGCGAATCGATGTCTCCTGTCCTCTCGAATCTGTTCGGCCAGTTCACCGCGATGGCCCAATCGACCATGGGCTGGGTTGGTGCGAATCAAGGTCTGGTCGTCGGTCTGGCAGCAATGGTGGCGATGGTCGGCGCGTCTGGGGCTGGGATGCTGGTCCTATCGGCTGCCGGGTCGACAGTTGCGACCGTCTTTGCGCTTGCCTCGGGCGCCGTTGGTGCGTTCGGGACGATTGTCGGTGTCAGTGGCACGGTGATCGCCGGGCTGTCGGGAATTTTTAGTATGGTCGGTGCGGCGCTGACGGCCTTCATCGGGATGGTCCAAAGCGGGACACTAGTTACCGCCGCTTGGAACGTTGTCTACACGGCGATGGCCTACGGAATGATTGCGGGCGAGGCGGTGATCGCGGCGGCGACGGCAGGCTACGCTGCCCTCTCGGCCGCCATCACCTTGTGTACTACGAAAGCCGGACTGCAGTCGATCGTCTTCTCGATCCAGATCGGCCTGTTGAATGTAATCATCGCCACCCAAACCGCTCTGGCGGTAAGCTGCTCGGTGCTGGCCGGGGCGTTCAGTATGCTGAGCACCGTCGTCATGGCGGTCGGCTCGGTCCTGATGGCGGTGGTTGCCTCCCCTGCCCTCTTGGTCGTCGCGGCACTGGTGACGATCGGCGGGGTCGTCCTCTGGTGTACCGGGGCCCTCGGCAAGCTGTGGAGTTTTATCAAGGGAGCGTTCGGCGGGGCACTTGGCTGGCTTGGCAAAAAGCTCAGCTGGCTCGGTGGCGTATTCAGCTCGGTCTTCAAGAAGATCCTCGGGTGGATCGGCAGCTTTGGCCAGTCGATCACCGACTCGATGGGCAAGGCGGGTGGCGGCTTCGACAAGTTTGGTGGCGATGCAAAGAAGGCAGCGGCAAACGCGAAGAAGGCGGCCAAGGAAGCCCAGAAGGCAATGCAGGACATGCAGAAGGCCAGCGGTGCCGGTGCCTCTGGTGGCTCGGGCAAAGCCAATGCCGAAGGCGACTACCTTGAGCAGCTCAAGCGGCAGAAGCGGGATATCGAGATCGGCCGGATCGAGGACGACTATCAACGACAGCGGGCCGGGATCACTGCGAAGTACGATGACAAGCACAAAGAGGCTGAAGGGAAGTTCGGCAAGGGGATCACGCAGGAGCGTTACGACGTGGAGAAGAAGTCCGCCTATCGCCAGTACGTTGACGATGCTCAAGACGGCAAGATGGATCACGATACGGCCCGTCAAAAATACGAGGCTACTTTAGACCGGCTCGCGAAACGACTCGAAGGCAGCCCGGTCTTCGATCAGCTCAACCAGAACGAGCAGGCCGAGGTCACCGCCCTCAATGAAAATCGCCAACGTGACCTGGCCGAGCAAAAGCGGCGGGAGCAGGCCGATATCGCGTCGGGGAACAAGTCGCTCAGCTCGCAGCTCGAGCGAGAGAAGATCAATGCCCAGTACCAAGGCGACGACCGAGGGCGTAATTTGGCCCTGAACGAGCTCAATCGCAAGGAGGCTCTCGAAGGTGCCAAATCAGGCGGCCTTGACATTGACCTGGTCAATAAGCGGTTCGACTTGAAGCGTCAACTAATCGACTCGGATAAAGGCATTAGCCAGGCCAAGCAGCGAGTGACCGGGGCGTTTAGCGGCTTCGCAGCGATGCGTTTCGGTGGTGGCCAGACCGAGCAGAAACGAATCGCGACCGCGACGGAAACGGCTGCCGAAAACACCGGGAAGCTGGTCAAACAAGGCAAGAAGAATAGGTTGTCGTTCTCATGACAGTGACCATCTACGAACAGCACGGCTCCTGCGCCCTCACCGATGGCGAGAGTCCGCAGGTCGAGCGAAAGTACGTCATCGAGGGTACGTCGGACCCGGCGACAGCCCGGACGGAGTTCCTCGACATCCTGCCCAACGAGTACATGGGCCTGTTTCTCAATGAGATTGAGATCGAGCCCGTCGGTACCGATTGGTGGTACGGCACGGCGACCTATTCGCTTGACGAGATGGGCGATTCGAGCGGCGACTCCTGGTCCTACGAGTTCGACACGACCGGCGGCTCGACGAAGATCACGCAGAGTCTGACGACGGTCAGCGGCTATGCCCCCACCGGCAAGACTGCACCGAACTTCCAAGGGGCGATCGGTTACGACGGCCAGACGGTCAACGGGTGCGAGATCACGATCCCGACGTTCAAGTGGACCGAGACGCACTACAAGCCGGTCATCTTCATCGATAAAAACTATCGTCTCACACTGGCGAACATGACCGGAACGGTCAATCAGAATGCCTTCCGCGATTTCCAAGCGGGTGAGGTCCTGTTTCTCGGCGCAGTCGGTCAACGCCGCGGGAACAAGGATTGGGAGCTGCAGTACCACTTCGCCGCGTCACCGAACCTTTCTAACCTGAGCGTCGGCCAGATCAGCGGGATCGCCAAAGAGGGTTGGCAGTATTTGTGGGTCATGTACGAGGAGATCGAGGACGCCTACAAGCTGATCTCCGTCCCGCGTGCTGCCTACGTCGAGCAGGTCTACCGGTATACAGATTTCCTTTGGCTTCTTATCGGGACACTGCCAGCATGAGACAGTCGGTCAAAAAAGGCGAGCCCCTTTCTATTCCTGCCGATGAATACAACACATTCCTGCAGGTGGCCAACGACTACCGCACCAAAAGTGTCGCGGCCAGACCGTTGCAGCAAGAGCGCCACGTCCCCCACGGCTTGGTTCGCATCAAGAATGCTACCGACGACGACTTGGATCGATTCTCGGTCCTCGGGATCGATGGGCCGCTCTTCTCGCCGAATGGCAGCCTTGAGGAGTATCAGAACCGCTTGGCGTTTGTCGGCGTGACACCGACGCCCGACCATCTTGATAAGTTCGCCATCATCCAAGAACCGCTGGCCATCGGTGCGATCGGCTTGGCGATGATATCGGGGATCTCGGTTGTGCAGGTCAATGTCAGTAGCGCGCTGGATGAATTCGTCGAAGTGGCTGACGGTCAGAGCGGCCATTTGCAAAGCACGCCCGCCGGGTCGGCGAGGATCCTCGAAAAAAGTTCCGACACCAGCACCAGTACCACCTGGGCTCATGTACTGCTGGGCGTCAGCTCGTCTTCGGCTGTCGAGATGGCGGTTCTTGACGGGGCACTTGCATCGGGCGGCTCGGCAACGGCATCGGTCTGGCGATTCGATGGCGAAGATCTTGTCGACACGGACGAGAATGTCACAGTCTACGCTTGGATGCTGAACTCGGGCGAGTCGGTCGCCGCCGGGACTCAGGTCTGGATTGGCTGGCGAGGTCGTTGGTACATCATGAACGCGGCTTGCCCCCCGGAGGATTAACCATGTTTCGATTCTCGCCAGGATGCTGTTGTGGGGAAAAGCCGAACCATCTGTGCGACTGTGAAGGCGACATTGGCTTCATGAACAGAGTCACTTTCTCTGATTCAAGTCGCAGTTGGATGAACGGTAGCATTTACATGTACGGTTTTCCCTATAACTGGATGCCATCACTTTATTCTTACCAGTACGGCGTGAGTCACGGAAGTGGCTGTCCAACGCAAGTGACGCTTCCTACATATCGGAACGGCGGTATTTTCGGCTCGACGGGGATATCTTTAAGTTTCCTTAACGGCGGCCACACGTATTTGAGCATCAAGGATTATGATTCCCCTTACTCCTATCAAACTTTCGAGGGAGGGGCATATGATGGTACGTGTTACGGCCGCGTCTCATCCTGTCACGCGTGGTTCCCTTATTGGAGTCGACAAACGCTAAACGCATCAGTTGAGCCAGTTGAGTCAACTGACGGGCATTACTGCTCGCTGGGACCGTATGAATTTCCTCAGACGCTGCAAGTTACGATCAATGGTGGGCAACTTGTTCGTGAAGATTGTAGCGATCCGTTTGGAGAAGATCTTTTTTTAGGGCATACGTTTATGTGTGAGTATTATCCAGCCCATACCCATGGCGCTCCGCTTTATTGGCATTACCAAAGTGAAGAGGAGTATTTCGGTACTGGAGAGCATTTAGGTGTGTCTGTGAATCTTCGTGGAGCATCGCCGTATTACAGCGAATCCTGGGACCCGACCGAATCTGTAGATTGGCTCACGGCAAGGTACGGCCATACCATGCACGTGAATGTCGGCTTCTCGGGATCGCAGTCATCTTGCGTTGCTGGAGCTATTGGCTACAGGAGAGTTGATAGCAGTGAGTTTGATGCACGCAGTGTGTCGGGTTTCGGGCCAAACAATAAAACCGACTACAGCGGCGACGGCCCTCCTCAATATGTCGATGCAACTGTCTCATGGTAAAATGCACCTTCACCCGCGAAGGCTCCAACGCCGTCTGCACCCGCTGCGGCCGAGTCGTCAAGAACTACACGGGCGACCTTACCCGCTTGCATGCCGTGTGTCGTGTTGACGTAAACGGCAAGCCGCTGCCGCCATCAAAGCCACCCACCATCCTCAAGCGGGCCAAGCATTACGCCGTCGCGGGCGTCCGCTGGAGTTCGGCCGGTTGCCCGAGTCGTAGTGACGAAGAGGTCGAAGCAATTCTTGCCATCTGCAAGACGTGCGAAAACTACAACGGCGCCGGGTGCAACCTCTGCGGCTGCCGCGTCAATCGCAAGCGAGCCGCCTTGCTCAATAAAGCGAGAATGGCAACCGAGCGGTGTCCTGTTGGGCTGTGGTAAAGTTGGTTGGCATCCTCAAGGACACCGCTCGTTTCGGGATTACTTCTCTTGCTCCCAATTACTCATAATCCGCATAAGCAACTGCCATGAGCTTCTCTTGTTCCGATTCCCGATCGTCAGACTTCTTTGTGTTTGATTGACGCTGTTGTAGGTCCATCGCCAAGGTGGTCAAAAGGCTTTCGTCCAAGGTGGAATTGGCTGAAAGCGGTTCCTGGGAGACAGGTTCGGACAGCCCCACTCGGTTGGTAAAGAAATCATGCGAGACTCTGACGCCTCGCTCTACAGGACGTTGAACCGGGCCGTAGGTGATTTCTGGTGAGTGGTGTTTATCGAGGTTAAGAATGGAAGGAGTGCCGCTTGTTGCATACGGCTTAAAATGGGGGCGGTGGCTTCAATTGGGCTTGAAGTGGTTGCCGGGGCCCCCAGGGCTTTACAGTAGTTTTTGCGGAATTTAAACAGATCGACGAAATCAACGTCCCCATCGGCATCGGTGTCAAAGCGGGAGTCGAATCCATCGTCGGCACTCGCTTTCATATAAGTGCTACGGAAGCGGAACAAGTCGGCGAAGTCCACATCCCGGTCGCCATCGACATCGCCGAAGAAGCTGAAGAAGTCGAAAGTATAGTCGGTGGCCATCGGGTTGCCCGCCGGATCGATCACCCCGTCAGCAAGGAGCGTAGCCGAGTAGTTGCCGTCTGGCAGTCGGCCACCTGACAAACCGGGGAAGGTCCAGGTGGCGGTTTGCGTGATCGGTTCAACGGCCAAGGCCATTGATCCTGCGGGAATCGTATCGCTGGTGGTGAGGTTCTCGAGCAGCAAGTGCCCGGCGGTTAGTTGATCGAACGCCGCTTCACTGAAATGGACAACCAGTTGGTCGAGTTTCGATCTCTGAATGCCGTCTCCGATAATAACCTCAGTAACAGTTGGAGAAATCTGGTCAAATATTTCATATGCCCCGATGTCCACCGTGCCGTTTTGAATACGGGGGTTCCTGTCAAGATCAAACGTTAGCGGGTTGCCTCTTACGTTGACTGCCAACGCATTGTCGCCCGCGTTGATGGCGGGAGAGCCGGGCTGAAGCCGCAGGTCGCCGTAGTCGTCGTTGATCGATTCGTCGATGTCGGGCGTATCAGGATTGTCTCCCCAGCCGTTCCCGCCGTCAGACGGATTGCGGACGAAGAGTGGATCGCTGCCGATAAGGTTGTGGCTGCTTTCCGGAGTGAGTGTACTATAGTGGTTGGGACCATTCGTGGCAACATTCAAAGAGAGGATTGAGTTCGTGAGGGTTAGCGTGTCTTCGTCGTAGTTGCAAATCCCGCCGCCATCGCAGTTAGCCGAGTTGCCTGAGATAGTCGAGTTGGTAACCGCCAATAGACCGATTATATTGAAAACCCCCCCGCCGTTGTTACCTGAGTTTCCCGAAACAGTCGAGTTTGTAACATTTAGTGTGCCGATTATGTTGGAAATCCCCCCGCCGTTGTTGCCCGAGTTTCCCGAGATCGTTGAGTCGGTAAGGGTCAGCGTACCGGTTACGTTGAAGATTCCGCCTCCTTGATTAGCTGAGTTGCTGAAAATAGTTAATCCGTAAGCTCGCAATTCGCTGGAATTGTAAATTCCACCACCGTCGCTATAAGCAGAGTTGCGAGAGATAATCGAATCGATGACGACTAGTGTGTTGTTGCGTTCAGAGTTGTAAATCCCGCCGCCGTAAGAAGCTGAGTTGTTCGATATAATGGAACCGGAAACGCCTAAATTGCCATAGTCATTGTAAATCCCACCGCCTTTGTCGGCCGAGTTGTTCGATATTGTTGAGTTTCTGAAGTCGAGGTGGCCGCAGCTATCGATCCCACAAGAGTTGTAAATCCCGCCGCCTTTGTCGGCCGAGTTGCCAGAGATCGTAATATTATTAAGTTCCAGTGTGCCGGAGTTGTAAATCCCACCGCCTTTGTCGGCTAAGCCGCCGGTAATAGTGAGGCCATCGATTATTGCATAAACGTTTTCGGCGATATAAAACACACGGCTTTGCTGGTTGGCGTCGATTGTCAGGTTGTTCTCGCTAAAAATTCTGACATCAGTGTCAAGCGTGAGTTCCCCTAAAACCGGATCGAGTGTGATTTGCTGATCGGCCAACGAGGGGGCAAATTGGATTATGTCGTAATTTTCGTGTATCTTTGACAGCCAGATGGCTTCGCGAAGACTTAAATCGTTCGGATCGTAGGCCACATCTTTTTCGTCGTCCAGTGTGGTCACGATAAACGGACCATCCGAAAATATTAGAAGAGTTACCGTAGCGGTGTTTGTGTCTTCAGAAGCGTCAGTATATTTATAGGTAAACGAGTCGGTACCCAGGTAGTTGTCGTTTGGGGTATAGGAAAACGTACCGTCGGGGTTAAGTGTTAGTGTGCCGTTGGAGGCACCGCTGACCATAACTGCAGATGTTCCCGCAGGCGGATTGTCATTGTTCGCTACGGTCCCGGTGATTGAGTGATTTATTAAACCGGGAATAATGTCGTCGCTAACTAAAACGGTCTCGAACGCACCAATATCGATCGTTCCGCCAAGGATTCGGTTGTGGCCTTCTCCACGAACATCCCACAATAATGGTTGGTAGCCATCTGCTGGGGTATGGACGAAAGCATTGTTATTATTGCCTGCGTTGATGGCGGGAGAGCCTGGTTGAAGTCGCAGGTCGCCGTAGTCGTCATCCTCGGTACCCCAAGTGCCATCGTCACCTGGGTCTGGATTGCGAACGAAGCAGGGATCGATGCTGATAAGATTGTGGTTTCTCCCGTCGTGCGGAACTTCGCCATATATGTCTGCATACCAACTATCGCTGGCATCATTCAAAGCAACGATCGAATTGGGTGCATCAAAGAACCCGGGAATACATTTTCCTTCATTATCGTACCAACAGTTATGTATGCCTCCGCCGCAACTGGCTGAATTGCCCGAGACAGTTGAGTTGGCGACCTCTATGGGACCCTCGCTATAAATTCCGCCACCGGAGTGGTTGGCCGAGTTGCCTGAGAAAGTTGAATTGGTGATGGTTAGCATGGCGGAGTTGTTGTAAATTCCGCCACCGGAGTGGTTGGCTGAGTTGCCCGAGAAAGTTAAATTGGTGATGGTTAGCATGTCTGAGTTGTTGTAAATTCCGCCACCGTCACTGTAAGCCGAGTTGTTCGATATAATCGAATCGGCAATGTATAGATTGCCATTGTTGTAAATTCCGCCACCGCTATTTGCCGAGTTGTCTGATATAGTTGAGTTAGTGACGGTCAACGGGCAAAGGCTATAAATCCCGCCGCCGTCGCCTTCTGCTGAATTGCCCGAGGCAGTCGAGTTGGTAACGGTTAGCGTGCCGTTGTATTCGCTGTAAATCCCGCCGCCGTCGCCTTCTGTTGAATTGTCCGAGGCAGTTGAATTGGTGATGGTTAGCATGTAGGAGTTGTTGTAAATTCCGCCACCGGAGTGGTTAGCTGAGTTGTCCGAGATAGTTGAGTTCGTGACGATTAGGTCGCGTTCTAAGTTGTAAATCCCGCCGCCTTTGTCGGCTGAGTTGCCTGCGAGCGTGGAGTTTGTGACCGTCAGCCCCACGCTGCAAATTCCGCCGCCGTGGGTAGCTGAATTGCCCGAGATCGTCGAGTTGATAACAGTTAGCGTGCCGTTGGGTCCGCTGTAAATTCCGCCGCCGTCGTAGGTGGCTGAGTTGCCCGAGATCGTCGAGTTGATAACGGTTAGCGTGCCGTTGTGTTCGCTGTAAATCCCGCCGCCGACGAAGGCTGAGTTGCCCGAGATCGTCGAGTTAGTAACGGTTAGCGTGCCGTCGTTGCAAATCCCACCGCCTCTATCTTCGTCCGATCCACCAGTAATGGTAAGACCATCAATTGTGGCAGTGACTTCTCTAGCGACATAGAACACACGGCTTTGTTCGTTGGCGTCGATGGATAGTAGTTCGGCTCCCGGTCCCTCGATGGTGACATCGGAGTCGATCTCCAGTTGCCTACCGTTGAGGGTGATGGCGGTCGGGCCGGAGGTGAAAAGGGATGCGTCGAGGGTGATCGTTTCTGTGGCACGAAGGGTGGCGACCAAGAGTGCCTCGCGGAGCGAAAGGCTGCCGTCCGACGCAACCATGTCCGTAAGATTCGTGACGTTGGTTGGGATGGCGGTCATGCCAAGAGAATCGCTATAGACGGAACTGACATTGCCTGACGGGTCGCGGTATTGGAGGTACACCGTGACTTGGCCGTTCGCATTGGCGATTACCTCTTTTGAAAGCGTGACGTCAAACGCATTCGGTGAATAGGACGACCACTCCTCCCAATTCGTGCCGTCGTAACTGATCCGCATCGACTCGACCGTCCCGGAATCGTCAAAGGCCGACGGATCAATCCGGATTGTCGATGAATCGAGGGTATTGTTGTTGCCGTCGAACTCCTCTGCACTTGAAATGGAAACCGAGCCGGTGGGCGAAACCGTATCAACAATGGTTACGGTAATATAGCTGTTACCGGCGTTATTGGTTTCGTCTTGTTCGTCAATTTGGTCATCGTAGTCGGAAATGACACCGATGTAGTAGGTCTTCCCAGCAATAACGCCATCAGGTATGGTAATCCATTGCGATTCGCCGTCAGTTTCTCCCGCAGCAAGCGCTCGTTGCCCCTGGGTTTGTAATAGGTAGTCACTTGTCGTGAAGCTGTTATTCGTTGACCACACTATAGCAGCGTCCGAGCTCTCGGAAGGAATATTGCCCTGATTGAGAATGTCGAAAATGATGTCTATCTGATCGCCCGGTGAAACCGTGATATCGGTTTGACCATTACCCGAGACGTTTCTTGAAACTAGATCTGGATTTCCTACTGGTGTTGTGTAGTCGATTGCTAGGACGGGCGCACCTTCATCATAACGCGATCCAATTATCACGAAGTCCCCGTCGGTAGACCGCCAACTGATTCCATAGTTGACGTTCTGCAGATTGACACAGTCTTGCACCCAATCCGTGATGTCGAAAGTGTACCAACCAGCACCTGCAATATATCTGTATGGCAAGTAATTAAAAAAACTAACGCTTGGCTTGTTGTTCCAAGAGACAGTCGAGGCATTCCAGGACTGTTCGCAGATATAGGGAAGAAACCAGGCATCCGCCGGAGAGTTTAAGACGTCAACGGAAAGCGACGCATTCTGTATTGTACTGCCCAGTGGAATATCGTCGAGATTGAACTTTAGAAAAGATTCATAGGAACTGTCTTGGTATCCAAAGGGGAGATCACCGTCGAATGTAGTGTTGGGAAAAAGGTCGGTCACGAAGGCACTAGCAGTCGCTGCCAGGTTTACGTCGCCCGAGGCAGGATTACCCGGGTCGGGCTGTTCCTCGACATCAATTTTCTCGCTAACGTCCATGAAATAATCGAATAGGGATGACGGATACGTTGCCCCAGATGTTAGCACGTTTCCTTGCGATTCGTTCCATGTATAGCCTCCCAGCGACGTTACCAACTTGAATAACGAACTTTTGACATCCGAAGAAGCCTGGGAATATCCGTTGACCTTGTCGACATAGTCGTCAATATGTCCGGAAAAAGTCCGCATTTCATTCGACGCGATAGTAAGTTCCGCCTGAAAGTTGGCGGCTTCTGTATCCGAAAGACGCCCGTTATTGATCTTGTTGTGCCAGCTTTGCGCGAGGTTAAATAAAGTGTCTGGCGCATCCTGTGAATCAGAACCAATGTGACTTATTTCGCTCTGTGCATTTCCACCATAAGAGATCACCGGAAACGCAGAATAGGCATTAAGGTTTTGTATCTGTATGCCAAGACTTAAAAGTGACGACATGGTTGAACAGGTGTTATATGCCGTAGTAGAAACCGTTGCGAGCGGACTAAATAGTCCTACAAGCGATGTTGTGCCAGATCCGATCAGCATCCCCGCAGAAAACTGTAGCCAATATACGGAGTTGTTCAAAAGGGCTCCATTGCCAGCATTCGTGCCAAAATCCCGCAGGTAATCTCCGCTGGTGTCGTTGTAATGGTTAAACTTTTGGTACGCTGCATAGAGAGCTTGGAATGTGTCAAGATGAAACTGCTCGACATTGTCATAGGTGATCTCGAGGTCGATGCTGTCGAGCTCCAGGCTATCAAGACGACTGTTGACTAGCGTTACTTCAATATAGTCGGCTATCGAATTGGAATCAGGCTGGCCGTCAATCCATGAGTTGGCTTGGCTAGAGGAAGTGGATGATAGATAGAGATTGGTTCCGGTAATGGTCCAGCTCTCTGATCCAACTTGAATGTCGGTGCCACCACCCCATGCACGTTCTTTCCCGCATATGGCAATGTCGATATCGGTTACCGTTCCTAGTTTTGGGATATCGAAACGATACCGTACTTCAACGGTGCCAAAATTATTGTTACCGATCAGGACTCCACCATCATTTCCAAGTTGTTTAATCAAGCTTGGTGCAGAGGTGTAGTCATAGCCAATGCCAGGTATTGATAAAGTAACAGAGGCATTCAACATCCGCCGATCTTCCAGCGGCTCGAGCCGAAGGCGATGCTGTCGGTTGGCCAAGTCGCGACCGGAAATTGCAGAAAATAAGGCTTTGTTCTGACGACGAGTTTTTCGAATCTTCGAGCGTTTTTTGGAAAACAACATGGCTATAAAACCCTTATGCAAAGCGGGTATTTTTAAGCGACTTCAAAACGGCAGCGTTAGAATCGCCTCATCCACAGAAGCGAGGCGAGCGCCGTCAAGAGCAGGAGCAACGTCGACGGCTCGGGCACGGCCCTGACGGTCGTTGTGCCGAAGAGCATCTCGGCATCAAGCGTCTGGCCTGTGAAGTCAACGAAGTTGGCTTTATTCGCGCTGGTGAAATATTCGCTCAAGGAGAAAGTGAAATCCCCTTGGGTGGTCGGCGTCAAGGTGATGGTCGCCAGAAGTGGATCGGTATACGATTCCCAGTGGCCAAAAGAAACGGCTCCGGCAAAACCAAGCCCGCTTCCGTTAAGTTCTTTGAACGCCGGATCACCCAGGCCATTGTTGTTCAGAAGGGAAGGAATCTCGATCGTCTCCAACCCCGACAGCTGAAACGCCCCGGTGTCAAAACCGACGTGACACCCCATTGTAAAAAGCCCTTCCGGAAGGAGTTGGATTCCCGGCGTGCTCGCCTCGGCGTCAAAGAGGATTTGAATTTTAAACGGCTGCCCGACTTGAACTTCGTAAAGAGGTTGTCCAAAACCGACCAAGCTTTCCGCATAAACGCCTGAACTCCCAAAAATCAAGATAGCCAGTGCAAGCCAAAACGTCATCCGAGAATTCATCAAATCTCCCCCTTAGGTAAAAAGAGCGAAGTTGCCGTAGTCAGTACCAATAGATCACCGCTGGAAATCGCTTGCGTAAGAACGTGCCGGGTTGGCACAGAGGCAAGAGAACGCGGTGGTTTACCGCGCTAGAGAAAGGCAAATCCCCACCTCATGAGCCAAGTCCACAAAGAAAAAAAGAGTTGCAAGGACACCACTTATAGCGATTATAGAAGACTTGATGAGGTGAAGTCAATCAGACATGAGAGATTTCATGTAACCCAATTTAGGGAGAAAATCGTCCATGTTCTCCCCTATTAGGGTTTGTTTTGCGGTAGACAGCGCATATCGCCACCGCAAGAGCCCAATGAACCGCCCTCCCCCCTACCCCGCCTTCCGCTTATACCAGCTCAAAACGCCACCGAGCCGTTCATGCCGGACGAGCTCGCCAAGCTCAAGCGTCTCGACTTCTTCCCGCGTCGCTTCGTTGAAGTTCGGCGGAAGAAACCCCGTGCCGCGGTGCGGTCGCCGGTGGTGGTAGTAATCGAGGTATTCGGTTAGGATGTGTCGGAGGTGGTTTTCGCCGAAGACGAGGAATCGGTCGAGACATTCTCGTTTGATCGAGCCGATGAATCGCTCGCAGTGGGCATTCATATTCGGCGAACGCGGCGGGATCTTTATGGTTTTGAGACCTCCCGACCGAACCGTTTTGAGGAACTTTTTGCAGAACTTGGTGTCCATGTCATGGATGAGATAGCGAGGAGTAACAGCAAATTCGTCGCAGACGACGCACAGGTTGCGCGCTTGCTGGATCATCCAGTGTTCGTTCGGGTGTGGTGTCATGCCAAGGATTTTCACCTCGCGGGTGCCCGGGCAGATCAACGCCAAGATGTAATACTCGAGGCGCCCGATCGGAGTCCAAACGCTCTTAGTGAAGAAGTCGCACGCCAGAAGCGTCTCCTTATGACGTCGCAAGAACTCGGCCCAGGTGCTGTTGTCCCGACCGGGCGGATTGGGACGGAATCCATTTTCTCGCAGAATGTTGCAGACGGTCCCTCTTTTAATGTCCTTGTAGCCGAGCCGGTAAAGCTCGCCGAGGATACGCCCGGAACCCCAGCCCTCGTTCTCCGAGGCGAACTTGACGATCAGGTCACGAATCTCCTGTGGCTTTTTTCGGCGGCCATGCTTTTTGACCTCGGTGCGGTCCTGCTTCGGATTTCGATCCTCGGCCAGCCACCGCATGAGCGTCCGTGGCGACACCAACGAGACAAGCCCCGATGCCTTCGCCCCCAACTGCTTGGCGTACTTCACCATCCTCGCCCGCTCGGCCCGGGTCGTATAGATTCGCTTCGGCAAGCGGCTGCGGAGGATCTCGTTCTCCGCCTTGAGAAACTCGATCTGCTTGACCAATTCCGACTCGGTCGCCGTCGCCACCGCCAAAAAGACCGATTGAAAAATCGCCTTCATCGTCTTGCCTCGCCAAGGGTTAACCGGATGACAAGCAATTGTACCCCACTGAAATGGCGGCCAAAAAAGCCTTCTGGCGGCTCCAAGTGAGAAGCGGTGGTTTTAGGTCAGTCTGACCTGGCAAAATGACAATTCGAAATCGTTCAAGTCGGGACCATCAGCAGACATGGAGACCGATGCTCTGAGAGGCGGGCTCTACCGCCCACGCTAGCGAAAATCTCGAGAAAAACGGCTCTATCCGTTTCGCATCGGCAAGAAAAAGCCCGGAAAACCCGGGCTTTCGTGGAAAACTTTGCCCATCAGTACCCAAGTCCGTTGTACCAATATGGGCACCCTATTTTTAGAGCTCTCTCTAACTATAGACAGAGTAAAGAGATATAAAACCACGCCTTCGGTCTACGGAACCGAAGGCGATCCACCTTCGTATACACCCCGGCACCATTGCCGTGGTTCTTCATTCCACAAGGAAAGACAGCATTCCTACGCCCCAGCCATCTACGGGCAACTCGGCAAGTTGATCTAATAACTGCTCAATGCGCTCTGTAGACAGAGTGACAAACGGTTTGCTTGCCATCGATCGGAACAGGTCCGCGTTGGTCATTAAAGGCTCGTTCGAGATGATGACAATCAACTCTTCCCAGCCGGGCGGGCCAACTTCCCAATACGCCAAGCCGTTGTGCCGCATTTCCTCGGCGGGAAGTAGCTCGGCTCCTGGCACTTGGTACCGCTTCCCAGCCTCCACCTGGCCTCGCCCGATTCCCACGTAAGCGTTTGGGCTTTGCAGGTAGACCCTTCCACTTGTACCAATGTTCAGCACCGTTGCATATCCGGCACGATTGGCACGAAACTCGAAACATAAGGGTGAATTGATTGCCAGCGTATCGACACGCTTTGTGCCAATATCGCGAGTCCGGAGTTCCACCTTCTCCATTATTACGGCACCCGGCGAGGTGGCATTTTTCTCCCGAAATACTTGTGCCAGATATGCCGGGCCCGAGGTTTTTCCAAGCAGGGACAAGGTACTTGTTGATACTCCGGCCACGGTAGCGATCATGCGGCTGGTGATGTCCATGCCATTTTGTACGACTCTCTTGGCAAACAAGGCCGCTTCCGCTTGCTCCCTTATGGCATCCTCAATGGCCCGAAGCCTTTCCGCAGTATGCCCTTCTGCCTCCTCAGCTCGGCGGAGAATCTCTTGGGCCGCTTCCTTTCGGTTTCGCGAGTCTTCAATCTTGGCCAGCAATTCAGCTTTCTCGCTCTCGTGTTTGAGCGTTGCGATCTCGGATTCGCGTTCCAACTGCAGGACTTGTTGCTCATGCTCCCAACTAAGTTTCTCTAATCGATCGTTTGAAAGCTCCTGAGACACCTTGAGGCTTTGCACGGCCTCCTCATACTCCGCTTGTTCTCGCTGTTGGACAAGCTTCCTCTCGCGTTCCTCTTCCCTCTCGGCATCCTCCAGCGCCAGCAACTCGCGACGTCGTTTCATCTCCGCTGTCCGGTCTGCCGTTGCTGATTCGTAACGTACTTCCTTCACCTCGACGAGTTCCAGCCAATCAAAGCCGATCCATTGAGGCAGCATATTCTTCCACCAATCAACGGGCAAAGCGGCTTGGTTCTTTATCAGGTCATAACTCAAAGTTTGTATTTTGTCGGAGATCCCCTGTCGGCAGCGTTCCGTAATTGTGCTTTCGAAGGAAGCCACTGCAATCGAATTCCCCGTCTTGAGGTGTTCCAGGCCATATTCTTGCAGGAAGGCCCGGCGGTTGCTGATCTTCCACGTGCCGACGACGACTAGGTCAAACTCAGTCCTTTCCTGATCTCGCAATCCGGCATAGCTAAGTTCGTATGAAATTCCTGTGGTCGTCACTCGGACGCAGATGTCTGAGTCGTTCAATCGCCCTACCTGCTTGACGCTCGTTACCCGTTCCAGACGTTCCGTTCCATCTGCAAAGCTTTTGCACAGATATGTTTCAGTATCAGGGCAGCTGACGCACTCTTGTAGCAGCTTCTTTTGCTTGTAATAGCGAAGCCGGAAGTTGCCAAGGCCAAGG
Source organism: Thermoguttaceae bacterium (assembly GCA_963674475.2). GTDB lineage: Bacteria > Planctomycetota > Planctomycetia > Pirellulales > Thermoguttaceae > CAXXFQ01. Next base: position 255,545 of record CAXXFQ010000024.1, read on the forward strand.
TTTAGTGATGTGACGATATTGATAATGCCGATTTGAAACACGTTAATTACCCCTTTCGTTTTAAGTGTCAGTTGGATACTTGTGTCCCAACACCATGCGTAGTGAAATATTCAATTCGAAGAGTTTATGGCCGATGCCTTGACATCTCGTATGAGCGAGCGAACGTTAATGATCTGATCTCGAAATGCCTGGTTGGCTCGGCTGACGACCTTCTCGACCTCGGTATCACCCGCTAACTTGATCTGGCCAGCGCTTCCCGCATCTCCCGACATCCGGTAATTACTCCCGCTCGAAAGCTCCAAGGTCAAGGTGTGGGTGTGCTGGTCAATCATCATACTCGATATATCGAATTTCTCGCGATTCAATGACGTTTCAATACCGATGGCCGCAACATCTGAGTACATTATCTGCAAAGCATACGTATGTGGAACACGACGACTTATGACATTAACGTACGCGCGAAACAGACCGATTGAATCCTCAACGCATACAATCTTCTGATAGAAATAGTGGCCCGCCAAGTAAGCCTGTCTGCTTGTGCTGAACCGCACGGCACGTAGCGAGTTAAGTTGCACAGATTCGTCGCCATCACATTCTGTCGTCGGCTCGCATAGACCGAGGATTGACAAAACGCGACTTCTGAAGGCTTGCCATTGATTTTCCGTTGGCACCGCAGATCGCATTGGTTCGATTATGTCCTCAGCCCAGTCGGCTATCTCTTGTTCAGACCGAGCAATGTCCCTCAATACCGGCACGGGAAAATCCTGGCCCTGCAGGAAGCTCGGTGCCCAGATTTCAGCACTACGCTCGTCGAGAACGTCGTCAGGATGTAATCCGAGTGCCGGAGTCAACTGTTCCTGAAGTTCCGTCAGCCTGTCATCGCAGAACTCGACCACTTCGTCTTCAGATGCGATGCTCTGTTCGTAAAGTTGCACCAATTCGTCCAAGCGTGCAGCTAAGGCAGCCAATTGTTCACGAAAACTGTTTTCTTCAAAATTAAGATCGTGATCCCTCTTTTTATGAATGGCTTCCTCACGCGACATGATGTCATTCCGCAGTGCTACAATTTTTGCTATGATCCTAGAATAGTCTAGACCGGCCCAAACGAGAACTCCTCCCCCGACTACGGACACTAGCAATCCGACGCCCACATTTATCGTACACAGAATGATGCCAGCAAGCACAGCAATTGCAGAAAGGATAAGAAAGACAACATTGCGATTTCTCTTCTCGTCGTGCTCTTTTAGGCTAGAGCGGAGAGACTTCGTTTCTTCATGGAGTATGTCCTCGGCTGCCCGGCGTATCTCAGAAAGCCTTGATTGTCTTGCTTGCTCAAGCCGATTCTTCTCCTCTTCAATCTCATGGGCCAGTTCTTGCCTTCCGAGTCTTGGCAGAAAGAACCGAACAATCCGGAGTGTTTTGTCGTGTTCATTCATATCGCTTGTCATGTCATCGCGACCTTTTGTTGCTGAGAATCTCTAGTGTTTCAGGTATTAGTGCTATTAGTTGCCGAGACCGTTTATCCATTGAGTCGACATCTATGTCCCCCGGCACGATTGTGATTGTCGAGGGGAAACGCCGTCGCAAGGGGCGGTAATAATGCTTTGAGAGGGTCGCCAGAAGAACGGTTGCAAGCGGTTTCTCGGTGCTTGTCATTAGCTCCACCAGTTGGCTGACAAGATTGCTGGCCTCACTGTTTCTAAGTTCCCGCATCGGCTTTGTCATCAAAGTGGCAAGGCAGTGTAGCACTTGAATGCGAGGTGAAACGACATTACTCGCTTGCAGCGTTTGAATTGCTGCAAGCGGGCGTCCTGAGAGAAGATAGCTCTCTATGTCCTCTGCTGTACTTTGGCTGTTTCCCGAACGTGATGCGTCGAACGCTTTCTCTGCACTGTCAAGCGTCGGCACTGGTTGGGATGTCCCACTGTGTAACACGTCCACGTTACTGGTTGGATAAGAGCCCGTTCTCGGTTCGTCATCCTGAATGCGAACCACACCAGGAGCATGAGTATGTAGAACCGGAACATCTCCTTCGACGACCAGATGCGGGACCTGCTTACTGGCGACGGGTAAGAGTCGCCAGGCATCTTCTCGCATTCTCTCCTTGATCCGAGTGTGCAGATCTGCCATCGACACGGCATTATCCGCTGTCGAGTCTAACTCGGCTAGCAGATTATGGCAAAACCAACCGTGCCCCGCATCCATATACTCGTGGGCAACTTGGCCTTCCCAGCAGGAACAAAGAATCGCTTTGGCGCGGAGGCTCTTCATATCTGGCTCAAGAGTTGGCCGGATGACCGCCCCGATGTCTCGTGTCATATTACCAGACATCGCCTGAGCCCCAATGCTTCGTGTGCCTTTGGCAGACGCTTCTCGACACGCATCTAGAATGAGCACCTGTTGGCCCGCCAGGAGCTGGCCGAGGAAGTCCCGGACTGTTTCCAATGATAACGCAGTTTCTCTCAACAATGCTTCCGACGCAACCTCAGAATCACAGGCTGCTAAGAAAGTTTTCCCCATGCAGGAAAAGCCATGCCCTGCAAAAACAAACAGGAAGAGGTCGGTGCTCTTCATCGGCGCAGCCGCGAAACGATTCATAGCCCGAAGAATCTGTCGACGAGTGGGAGCACACCCGTTTTCCACGTCGTCCGCCAGAACCACGGTGTTCTCGTATGCGAGGCCATATCGCTTTGCCAACGTGTCGCGCACAGCTAGCACGTCCGCCGAAGCGAAATCTAGAGGCCGAATGTCCTCGCTCTCGTAGCAATTTACGCCAACAAAGAGACCGTATATGTTCTGCTGATTAACCATCGCTGCCTCATGTGTTCAGCGGTTTGACATTTTAGCTCTGCGGGGCCTTATTAGTACTTACACTCAGTTGCTTGAGCATGAACTCTTGTTCCGTCTTGTTTGTTACATCAAAGGGATCACTGGCCCATCCGAATAATCTAGACCACAAGCCCTCGCCCTTGGGACACTTGCTATGCACCAAGAGCACGGTCCCGCACGTACAGTTAACCGCAAGCATAAAGTCCTCTCCGGTCCCGACATCCTTCATTCTGCACAATATGTATGGATACCAACGGAGATTAGCTCTAACTTGGGTGATTTGGGCGTTCTCGTTTTCTGATGAATACGCGAGAGCCTCTCGCAGCATTTCAGCCCCCTCAAAGCGTTCCAGCAGCGTGGCTGTCACTTGGGGCAAGGCCTTTGCACTACCCTCGATGGTTGCCAATGGAATGGTGTGTTTTTCGCCACACTTGGTGTTGGCAGACGATGCGTTCGCTATCTTTTTTTCGGTACGGGAAATCGATATTGCTGGGTACACTGCAACCACGCCAGCACCACCGCAAACCTCACAGGGTCTCTTCGGTACACCCTTGCACGCCTGACAGGGAACCGACTTCTCGCCGTTGCAAAGCTGGCACTTTAGATCGTGGTTGTATCCACCCGAACTCCATACGTAAGCACCGATCCCTTTACACTTAGGGCATTGAATTTCTCCGTTCCCAAAGCATATATTGCACACGAAATTGCCCGTTCCTCTGCAGCTTTTGCAGATCTCCAAAGCATCGGGGTGCTCGGCTACTACCCGGTCATTTGATGAAACCCATGGATCAAAGGATACTGGGCATGGCACACTCCAGAGTCCTGGCACAGCAGGTTTACCAGTAAGCTCATGCATGTCTGTTCCGGAGCCGGTGATCAATCCGGCGCCATTGCACGACACACATGTATGGCGTGGCGCCCCCTTGCATTGATCACAGGGAACCAACTGCTCGCCGTTGCAAAGCTGGCACTTTTCATCGTGGTTGTATCCACCTGAACTCCATACGTAAGCACCGATACCCTTACACTTAGGGCACTGGATTTGCCCCTTGCCAAAGCATTCCGGGCAGACATACTTGCCCGTTCCGTGGCAGTCAGGGCAGATCTCGTCGATGCGGTCAGTTAGTTCAAGAGTGAGCTTGGGAACTCTCGGAGGCTTCTGCTTCAGAAACTCTAGCGGACCAGATGGGTTCGGCACATTGATGCCCTTGCGGTGGTGCTCTGTCCATTCACGCTTCTCGAGAACCATCTTGGCCTGCCAAACAAAATATCCGTGTGCCTGAACATCAAGTACTTCGCAGCGATCGGCCATGTTGCTAAGAACACCAAGGTACGTATTGCTCCAGCGATTGATCGCTTCCAGCGTTCGCTTCCTATCCCATTGGTATTTCCCTGGGAGTTGTTCAAAATCATCCGCATACTCAATCTTGCAGTCATCGAAGCCTTTTGCTGACGGCTTGGACGAATCATGCTTGGCAACATTATCTGCTTGAGGAACAGCATCAGATGAAGTGACCATGGCAGGTGGAGCGGAGGCCCCAGTCTCCTTGACATCATCGATAAGTCGGCGAAGTGTTGAGATCCGAAGCCGACCTTCCAGCAATGAATCGAATTCGGCTATAAGGTCCCGCTCGGCTGCGTTTCGTGCGTCGCGCCGCAAAAGCTCTAGGCATATCCGTCCTTCGTCTGTCGTCAGCTGTTCTGAGTTCACACCGACGAGACTGCTGATCGCTTCAGTAATACTTTGACGGCGACCGAACTCCAGCGGATTGAGGCTCAACGCCAGGCGATGTGAATGTTCGCCACCGAGAATCGGGGTCTGGGGCGTCCCGACCGCTCGCGATGCTTCGGACACCTTGCCCTGTAGATAACCCCATAGCCCGTCGAGATGGACGACGCCTGTACGGTCCGTGTCGGCCTTGCCTCGCAGGCCTTGAATGAGGAAATGTGTGAAGGCGCCATGGCCATGTTCTGGCAACTCGACCGACTTTTCCTTTCCGTCGGAGGCGGCGAGGATAACACGCCCTCGGCCTTGGTAGGCTTTGATCACCTCCTCGGCCGGCAGCGAGTCGCGAGCGGGATGCGACTGGGCGGCTGTGGCTGCAGCGTGACAACAATCGAGGAACGTCACGACCCGTTCAGAGGGGATATCGCCCAACACCCTGGCGATTTGATGTCGGGCAAGTCCCGTTGCGTAAAGATCGTCGACGTTTCCATCATGTGGCACCCAGTAGAACTCGTCGCCCTCCGGCGCGGCGTGGCCTGCGTAGTATAGCCAGATTGTGTCGTCCTTGCCCGCCTTGCGACGAAGCGAGGCCAGGGCGTTCCAGACTGTCTGCTTTGTCGCCGATTCGTCCAGCAGCAACGTGACGTTATCTTCCAGAAATAATCCACACTCCGGATCGATCATTAGATCGCGCATTGCCTGAGCGTCGGCCCGGGCGCAACGGAGATTCAACCGCTCGTCCCGGTAGTTCTCGATCCCGATCACCACGCCGAACCGCTGACTGCCGGTCGGCGCGACGTCTTCTCGTAGCATTGCGGCGATGTCTCGCGTATTCATGATCTCTCCAACGTCTTTATTATCTAAATCCCCAAACCGTCAGTGCCACTGCCTGCATGGCAGCAATGGCGAAGAACACCAGTCGAAACTCACGTTTCTGTGTCTTGTGCCGAAACACGATTTGTCCAAGCGCCGCGCCAGGCGTCCCGCCGCAAAGGGCCAAAATGTGTAGTGTCGTCTCGCTGATTCGTCGTCCATCACGACGAGCCTGCCATTTGTCGATGCCATAGCAGGCAAATGTTGCGAGGCCCAGGGCAATGAACGCACCTCTCAGCCCGGCGAGAAGCCATGCCGTCAGCACTAGCACGGCCGTCACGGTAATCATCCACGTTGAAAACGGTTCTCTCATGGCTGATCCTCGTTGCATGCCAAATCCTCAATGGCCTGCAAAGCCCTTTCGCAATATGGCTCCTTCCAGGTTTTGTGTCCGCACCCGTAGAGCAACTTTGCTGTTTCACCGTCACCTTTCGCGGCGGCGAGGTCAGCGAGCTGGACAACAACGGCTCCACCGCGGCCTTGATCTACGCCGGCGCGGCCCATGGCAAGGGCATACGCTGCACCGGCCACGTAATCATCACCGCTCATGCACTCCTCTGAACAATACAGATGATACTTGTTCTGCCATACTCGGAATATCTGCAGCCAAATCAGGAATGCAATCCCAGGCCCGAGTGCCAATCCCGCCAGGACAGCGCCAAGCCAACACGCCGCTGTTGGGGCTTTGAGGAGTCCGCTAAGCAAACAGGATCCTATCACTACAGCACCGACAAGTCCTCCCAGTAATGTTACACACGTGAGAATAGCTGGTATACACAGAATGTCGTCTTTAAACTCCGAATACGGTCCCCTTTTCCCAACCCACTCCTTCCATTCCTTGACCGTGACCCGTTTTGCAGGGGCAGCTCGTTTGATGGCGACCGTGTCGGCTAGGCTCTTGTTTTTCTCCTCAAGAGCCTTGTTCTTTCCAGTCAATTTTTCGACCTCCACACGCAAGCGGCGAATGGTCTCTTCCTGCTCCCGAATATGGCCTCTGGCCGCGTCGAGTTGCTGTTCAACGCTCAACGAACGCATGGCGATATGGATATCACCCTTCGTCCGGCAGATCCGCACCGGTTCCTGCTTGAGACGTTTGTCCGACGTCCATGCAAGGATCCCCTCGCGGGTGTTTTCGTAGACGGCATCGAGAGTGACGCGACCATCGATTCCCACCGGTGCCCTGTGCCGCAGAGCCTCGGCCAGGTAGTGTGTGAACACGCCCTGTTTCTTATCCGGCCACTCGTAGGAGATCTGATCGGCATCGCAGGAAGCGATCGTGTAGATACCCTTGCCCGAATCGATTGCCGTTCGAAAGCTACTGCTCATCGTGGCCACATCTCGGCCTGCCCCAGAGTGGCAAGCATCAAGAAGGAGCACTTTCTGAGCGGCCGGGCAACGGGCGAGTAGTCCTGTTATGTACGAAACGGCGATACCGGTAACTGGCAATGATTCAAGAGTCGCGTCTATCGGCGCAAGAATGGCTTCCGAGTTTGCCGTACGACCGTGCCCTGCGAAATAGACAAGCACCAGATCGTCGGGACCGGGACGGGTGAGCCACGTGCCCAGCCACGAGTGAATGTTGCCATACGTCGGAACACGATCCTTGGGTTGGTCATCCGTCAAAAGAATGACGTTCTCGGGAGCGAAACCGCAGCACTCGGACGTGAGTGTCTCGTGCATCAACATCACGTCGTTGTTGCAATAGTCGAGTGCTTTCAGGCTCTCGTGATAGCCATTGATGCCGATCAGCACGGCCCAGCGGCGTGGGGTGGCTGTTTCGAGACTCATTTTGTTACCCTCTGACAGTGTCTCGCGTTCAAGTCGCACAAGCGTTGTTCAGCATGAGGCGATTTCCATCGCAGTGCTGCTAACTCCAATACCCGTTTGCCCATTGCCGCATCGCCAGCCTTAACCTGACCTTCGGAAAAGGCGAGAAGGACGTCAACTACTTCCTCACGGCTTATACCCTGTCGTTTGATCGCCTCCGCATGTTCACAAAAACCAGTGGTATCGTGGTCTTCAGAACAAAGCCGAGCGCAATGTAAGTGCCAATAGTTCCGGAAGACTCTGTGCGTCCACCCCCATCCTGCGACGAATACGGCAACAATCAGACCGGCAACAGCGACCAAGTACGGCCATGTTTCGAAGAGTATGCCTGAACAGATGGTCAGAATGACAAGTGACCCCAGTAGTAAAGACAACCCTATGCCGTAATCCACCCACCACCGCTCGCTACGAAAGCACTTGGGCATGTGTTCAGCGCACTCAGCCAGAAAACCCTTGCACTCCGCCTCTTCCAGAAACTCTTGATAAGATGGGCAGCGGACGTAACGCTGACATCTTAGTTGCTCAACGGTATCTTGGAGTTCGGCGGTCTTAACCGTATTTGTGTTGATAGGTGTGCTCGGTGCCTGTGGAACTGGGGTGATCGTGTTTCTTAACGTGATTGAACCCGCAGTATCGGTAACACGCCTGGGCGTTTGTTGACAGCGATGTTTCGCGGCCCATCCTCGGACTCTCTCGAATGTCCAGTCATAGACAGCATCGATGGTGAGCCGGCCACAGGGGTCGGGCAGACAGGAGCCGGAGAGAGCTTCCGCTAGGTAGTAGGAGAAGACGCCTTGCTTCTTCTCGTTCCATTCATGCGAGAGTTCGTCGACGCCACATGAGGCGATCGTGTAGATGCCTTCGGCATTGGAGATTTCGCTTTCCATTGCCTGAGACATGACGGCCACGTCGAGACCAGCCCCGCTGTGGCAGGCGTCGAGGATCAGTACTTTTTGTTTAGCCTTGCAACGGCCGATCAGTTCCTGGATGTTGGCCAACGGTATGCCAAGCGTGTGGAGAGTTGCGAGCGTTGCGTCGCCGGGTACCAGATAGCTTTTACCATCGAGTTCCCGCCCGTGGCCAGCAAAGTAGAATAACACCAAGTCATCCTCGTCGGGCTGGGCGAGCCAACTGGCCAGCCACGTATGGATATTGGCAAAGGTCGGACGTCGTTCGTCCCCCTCGGAATCGTTGAGCAGCAGAGTCCGCTCCTCGGCGAACCCGAGGCTCTCGCTTTGCAATATCTCTTTTAGCCGGCGGCAATCCGATCCAGCGTATTTCAAGTCCCCTAGACTCTCGTGATATGAATCGATACCGATCAGCACGGCCCAGCGGCGTTGTGTTGTGTTTTCCGTAATCATCGCTTTTTCTCCAGTAGTGCCTTCAGGCACGAACGACCATTGTCACGCCACACAGTTTGCAATATCGTCGCATCTCGTCCACGGCCTCCTTGCTGGCATTGGAGAGCAATTCGGCCGGGATCTCGATGGTGGTTGTGCCGGTGGCAACGGCACGTTGTACATAGTCAACCAATGCTTGGTCGGATGGCATAGTCTATTCCTCCAATTTTAGGGCAAAGGTCATGATCCGAACGTTGTAGGCGAACGCTGCCGCGACGGCCAGAATAAAGAACAGCACCGACAAGAAACCAGTCAGGGCTGCGCCCACAAGCAGGTAGGCGAGGACAATGTCGGCCAGGGTGTAGATTGCCAGCACAAAGGCGTTACGTAAGTTTGACTGCCGCCGGACCATGCAACGGATGAAACTGATCGTGAACACGGGCAGAAGCAAAACGGCAAGCAGCCATCCCAGGCCACGTTTGAACCAGGGTATTTGTTCGACGGCGCTGCGGACAAAATCCGGAGCGAGCGAGTCGTTAGATACTTCTTTCTGATAGCTTCCATGGTATATAGTGGTCCCGTCGGCTGCTACAAGTCCGTATTCGACGTTGAGTTTTCCGGCATTGGGGAAAGACTCGAAGGTATTTAACACACCATACAGCGCAGCCTCGGCACCGGCAGAGTCGGCGGCCTTCGCCGCTTCGGCAGGGGATGCACAAGTGGGAAGTCGCAAGCTCAGTTGCTTCCGCAGTTTTTCCGAAAACTTTCTATCGAACAGATCCAGGCACCCGCGCTGTTCTAGAACATCCCGCAGGGCATCAGTAAAATAATCCGTCGAATCGCCATTGAAGTGGCACAGAACGACGCTCTTGGTCTGCCCGCGATGCTGACGCAGCGTTTCGGCTATCTCTGATACTGCGTGGTCGGCCATTTGCTGTCGAACGGGGCCAGATTCCGGCTTCCGCGGCCCAAGATTCACCCAGCCAAGCCAAGCGATATATCCGGCTAGAAACAGTGTCCCACACTTGGTGAGTAACGAATACATTCTAGGAAGCATAGTTAGCTCTATGTCTTGTTTTCAGTCATGAACCGTGCCTTGAGCCGATTTACCATCTCGTGATAAAGCCGATGGGCTGCCTTGTCCTTTTCGGCAAGCTCAACCGCCAAAATATGATTGAGCCCCCATGAATAACTCCTAGTCCCAGTAGAACCCTGTCCAGTTATTGGCCCAAATAACCTCGTTGCTTTCAGAATGTATCTGGAATTTATAAGTGACGTTCCGACCGCTTCGGTCATGTCGTTTCATGGTGTCCCCAATGGAAATTGCAAACATTAGTATTGCAGAATTATTATTTATTTTTGATTCCGACTCTGAAAGACGACATGAAATGCTACTGCGAACCATGATTCTTTGAAAATCTTGCATCATGTTTTTTCGTTTAGTATTTGCTCCTTCTGCTGTATACCCCCGTTGAATAAACCCCCTTTTAGGGTAGTCATTAAGGGGCGCAAACACCAACTCTCTTACTCTATGTTCTTGAAGTATTGAACAAACGTCTCTCTGAAGCACGTCAAAAGTTTCATCGCGTTTCTGACTCTCGTTGCGAATTTTGAATTCATTTTCTTTCTTCGCAGTTTGTGTTTTCAGACTATCCCATTTCCTAGAACAAAATGATTGTTGGAGAACACGTGCTCTGTCAAAATCTTTACTGGCTATGGTTTCTTTTGCTTCTGCATATATTTTCTCAATATCACTCCGGTTACTTCGTACGTCTATTGCGACTAAATCAACGTCTGTCATGTAGTAAGTTGTCCATCCACTTTGCAGTATTCCCCATATCGTAACTTCCTTGCCTCTCAACGTATTAGCAGAACTTGAAGAAGGGGGAGGTTTACTAAATGTAGCCGAAATTTTATAATTTTGATCTTTTGTTAACAACTCAATCGACCAGATTACTCCGGCATTCAAGTTCATCCCCATTACAGTGCCAGTTAGCTTAACTTTCTTTCCTTTCAACTGAGAACCTTTTGCATCAATTTCTCCCCCTAAAATATAAGCATAATCGCCATCGTGTCGGATTGAATTTATTGCCTCATTAAATGCAGTGTCCTCCTTGTATTGATGAGACAAGCTAGTTGCCAATACAAGATCGTTTGTGGATTTAATCTTTGATAACGTAGGAATATATGTAGCCTGCTCCTGTGCTAGTTTGGTTATGCCGAGAAAGTTTTTGTCATTTGGATATTCACTTACAATTGCCTTCACCTTCTCAACATCACCTTGCTTTGCAGCTTCATGAGCTTCCTTGAGCTTATGCTCTCTGGCACCCACCTTTTCAGCCTTAACGATGAAATCTGTAAACACAGTATCATTCGGATATTGCTGGACGATTTTCTTAACTTCTTCTACGTTTCCTTCCGCACTTAATTCCTCGGCTTTCGACAGGTCGTCCATTCTTTTTTTTGTAGTTTGAGCATCTTTAAGTAACTGAACAAACTCTGGCTCGCTTACGTAGCCATTCGATGCAACCGTAACGCCTTGAATGTCACCTTTGCCAGCTGCTGATTGCGCAGCACACTTTGCTTTCTTCCGACGGTCAGTCTCGATTTGGCGCTTTCTGCTTTCTGCAAGCTCAACAAGCTTTTGGAAGCGTGGTTCAGCATAATTTGCCACTTGCAGTTGAACATTTTCAACGTTGCCCGATTCAGCTAGATTTTTGATTCTTTGATACGCTTCTTCTGTTCGAATCTGTTTTTGTGCTTTAGCAAGATCCACAAGTTGTTGGAATCTTACATTCTCGGGATAATCAGCAACTTGTGATTGAACATTCTCAACATCGCCGGTTTTAGCCAGCGATTCTATTTTTTCGAATGCCTTCTGTTCCTCCCATACTTTCTGGCCTTCTTGGCGATATACTGAGAAAACTTCATCGCTTGGATACTTTTTGGTAATTGCGTTCAAGAAAACGGTGTTTCCGCTAATTGCCGCCTCTTCCGCCTTAGCAAGGTCGCGCTCTCTTACCCATTCCGGGCTCCAATATTGCGAGGCAAGATAGATTGCAGAACAAGCAAAAAACATGAGCAGTAAAGATATTGCCAACCGATTGAGACCAAAGGAATTTTTGTTTTTTGAGGCAATCGTTTTTGCAGGTGAGGCGGCAGACGGAGCATAGGACGCCTGTGTGCTTTCATTTTTGGGCTTGGGCGGTTGTTTTGCATGCTTTACCCCCGGCGAACTGAGTATTATATCTCCACCGCCTTTAATGGTAATGTACGGAGTTTGTTTGTGATGGAAGAGACTGTTTGCTGTGTGGTTCACTCGGTCGGTTGCCCATTTGGCGATCGGGGCGATGCTTGTAAAGCCTTGGTCGAATGCGTCAAGCAGGTGGGCGGTGAAAATGCCATGCCTCCTGTTGTCCCATTCATAGGCCTTTTGACCTTCGCGACATGCGTTCAGGATCGCGACGGTTGGGACTGTGTGTTGATCGGGCTGTTTGCGACGCGAGGCCTGAATGTCGCGTGCCATGGATGCCAGCGCGACTTCCTCGCCTTCGGTCATTGCTTTCGCGCCAACCGATTTTCCAGCCGGAGCGTTTTGGCAACAGTCCAGAAGCAATAGCGTGTTGACCGCTTGGACCTGCGCCAGTTGGGAACAAATCAAGTCGAAGCTGACGGCGGTTCGCTCCAAATCGTTTTCGTCCGTATCCAAACCGCAGATATAACGCTTGCCCGGCGATGACGAGAAACCGTGTCCCCAAAAACCGAAGACGAGCATCTCCAGATCGCGATAGTTCCGCAGCGATGAAATCGCATGCTCAATATAGTTGGCCATCGCCATCTGCGACTTGTGGCCCGCGCAACTCATCAGCGTAATTTCATCTTGCTGAAAACCGCAATGCGTCTGCAACGCCCGACCTATATCTTCCGCGTCCTGGCGAGAGTATTTCAACTCGCCGAGAAAGTGATACTCGTTGATCCCGATCAGTAAAGCTCGTTTTTTCATGGTTGTGGCCCTTGGTTTGGTGTCAAACCGTCCCCCCCCCTCCCCGATGGCGGACGCTATGCGTCATCGTTGTCGTCCGAGTCGGTGCAACGTTCATTCCGCCACCTTTTGTACTCAGCCAAACTTTCGGAGCCAACCGACGGCGCCATCTTGGTGAGCGATTGCTCGAAGTCATTGTGGGCGACAACTTCATTCTCGCCCGACTCGATTTGACGGCGGATAGCGGCTTTTTTCGACTGGCCACAAATCTCGGCCATGTCGGCGCCGCTGAACCCATCGGTTCGCTGGGCGATTTGCTCGAAGGGGAAACTGTCTTCGACCGGGACTTCCTTCAGGCAGTAGCGAACGATCGCATCTCGGGCAGTCTGGTCCGGCAGGCCGACGTAAATCTGTTTGCCAAACCGGCCAGGCCTAAGCGCCGCCGGGTCGATGCTCCACGGCTTGTTCGTCGCGCCCAAAAGCAGTAACGTGCAATCGCCCGTCTTGGCGATTCCGTCGGCGAGAATGAGGAATTGCGTGACAGCGTTGACTTTTTGATTGCCCCGTTTCTGCAAAAGGGCGTCGATCTCATCAAAGAAGATGACGGCCCGCTCGTGTTGCCGAGCTTCCTCAAAGAGATGTCGCATGTTTTTCTCAGTCTCTCCGACATATTTATCCTTGATCTGTGACGCATCGACTGCGAAGAAAGCCGCGTCGAGCTCTCCTGCGATTGCCTTGGCGATGAAGGTCTTCCCGTTTCCCGGCGGACCGTACATGAGTACGCCACCGCCACCCGCGACCTTGAAACGTTCGTAAACTTCTGGATGACTCATCACGTTGATTACGTCGTCGCGGAGTGCTGCCTTCACATCGTCGAGCCCGGCCACGTCATCGAGTTTCGTGTCGGGCCGCTCCTGGAGTTGCCAGCCGGAGGTAGCGGCTTTCTCCTCCTCAGCCGAAACGCCTTCGTTTTCCTTGACTACCTTACTTGGCGAGTCTTTGTCTTGCCCCCGTGCCTTTTCCTTGAGCTTGGCCGCGATGTCCAGCAACTCGTTAGCGTCGTTGAGATATGCCCTGGCAACCTTGCCTTCGCTCTGCTCGGCCAGGTTGAATCCGAAATCCGCCGCCTTGGCGGTATGGAAAAAAGCCTGGGCATAATCCTTTTGTGCAAGCGATTTCTCGGCCAATTGCTCGTGCTCGCGTTTCTTGTCGGCGCTGAAACTCATTTATCGTCCTCCAGAAGCTTTTTCAGCTTTTCACGGCCCTCGCCGATTTCTTCACTGACCTTCGAGCCGCCGGAGGATTCCGTCTCGACGATCTTATCGCCCCGCACGTCGGCGACGACCTCGTCTTCGAGGTTCTTCATCATGTCCTCGACCGACGGGATCATATCGGTCATTTTCGACTCGACCCCAACCATCTCCTTGTCGTAGGCCTTGTTCCAAATCTTGTCGATGTCGAGTTGTTCGCCCAGCTTGTCCTGGACCTCGTCGAGTACATCGGCCACGGCTTCGGGGTCGATTTCCACCACGGCGTTGATCGCGCCGAGGGCCTGACTGAATTCCTGGTCGGTTTTTGACATTTCGAGCTTTGTGAGCAATTGATCGAAAACCCAGCGTTTCTTCTCAAGCTGGTCCATCATCATCTCGCTGGCTCGGACGCTTTGAAGAGACCGTTGCGCGGCAGCCTTCTGCCCGGCCTTGAGATACTCGCGAGCCTCGGCCCACGACTTATCCCGTTCGCTCTTGAGCCCGCCGATCCGATCCTTCACCGAATCGACGGCGTTCTCCGCGTCCCGAAACGCCTTACGCCGTTTCTTCCGCTCTTCCTTTTCCCGTTCATTTTTCGATTTGAATAGGTCACCGATTCCCATGATAGACTTCCTCTCTTGCTAAGGATGTAAAGACTGATTGCGAATGTCCTATTTTGTTAACGCTTGTATTTACGCACCACAGTTTCACGGATCGGACAAACGTATGTGTACAACGTTGCCGAGAAATCCATTGCCGTCAACGACCAATCGAAGGCTTTCCTTTTCTTCATGCATTTCTGGCAGTTGTGGTGCGTATACGCGTTGCATGTTTTACACAAGCTCCCGATATCAGCATCACACGACTTGCCGCATACCGGGCAGACGAAACGAGAGTTCGTTCGTACGCGATTGCGTTGACCGGTTGATGATGCCTGTGCATGATCCGTCGAACTGGGCGAGAGTTCTTGTTTGCTTCGTTCCGAACAGTCCTCTTGGGCCAGAAGCAATGATGCAGGGTCCCCGAACTCTTCATACCACGGGTTCTGTGGTGTCGGCAGTTCTGGCTTGCCGGTTGCCCAGTTCCGGACTCGTCCTGCCGTAAAGGCAGCCAAGTGACGGAAGTCAAGCTTCTGATTCTGCCAAGCAGCACCATCGATTCCTCCAATAAGGAAATGAGTAAACACGCCGTGATTCTTTGACGGCCACTCATACGCTCGCTGTCCGGAGCGGCAAGCTGATAGTAGGGCGGTGGCTGTCCCGGTGTCCTGTTGGGAGCGGGCGGCGGCTGCGATATCTCGGGAAATTGCATCTCCCATCGGGTTATCGGCATCAGACCGTCCGGCTGTTGGATCGTTCCGGCACGCATCCAGCAGTAAAATGCATTTGCCTGCATTGAGACACGCAAAAGTCTTCCGTAGCAGTTCGAGCGACAGGCTGCCGTGTTCGGGAAAGGCCTGGAGGCTGTCACGGGCCAGTAAGTATCCATGGCCGTCCTTCTCGACGCCGTGGCCGGCAAAGAAAAAGAGGAACAAATCTTCTGGACAAAGTTCGGCTGCTATGTCGCGTAGGGCTGTGATGATGTTCACCAGCAACGGCTCGTCTTCTCCCTCTTCGTCGACCAAAACTCGAACGCTATCGAATCCACAACGGTCATGAAGCCGCTGGGCCAATGCCGTTGCGTCGGCACTCGCGAATTGGAGCCGGGAAATCATCTTGTCCCGATAGTCCTCAACTCCGATTAGTATGGCGTGTTTCTTCATTTAATCGCAACTCGCATGTTTGAACAAACCAAGAGTATGATAGCTGTCGATTCCGATAAGGAGTGCGCGCCGTTTCGTGAGGTCATCACCGTCTTCTGCTTCGCTGGTCTCTGGATGAGGCAATTCGCCTATTCTTCGTCCAATGCCTTCAGTCTCTCGGCTGTCGATTGGCTAAGGCCCTCCGAGGCGGGAGCTTCGCCTTGCAGTTCGGCCATCCGCCCATCGATGTCCATCTGCTTTGCCTGGGGTGCTTCGTAATGAACTCCTTCTAAACCCTTGGCGGTTCGACCCGTGGCCTTAAGGTCAGCGAAAACGTCCTCCAGTTCGATGGCAAGGCTGTCAAGCATATCTTCGTCGACACCCTGTTCTTTCGCGACTCGCCACTCGTCAAGCTTGGCAAGTGCCAGAGAGAGTATGCCTAGATTTTGGCTAATGATGGTTTCTTGGCCTTGGAGGAGGTCCAAGTCTTTACAAGTACGTTCGATCTCGCCGCCGATAATTCGTTTGGTATCGCCGTTCGCAGTCTTGTATTTCGCATTCTGTGCTTTTGCCTGATGCTCCAGCGCGGCGATTTTTTCTTTCAAGTTTTCCAGACGATCAGTATTTGTCGCCTTGGCCGAGCGGAGTTGCCGTTCGGTCTGATCATATTTCTGGGCGTCGCCCTTTTTCAGTCCCAGTAGTTCCAGTAACTTGGCTATGATGTCTGCTAACGCCATACTTGTCTCCTTCGTCGTCCATCGATAGGACAGTCATTTTAAGAGGATGTCGGATAAACGTCTGATGCGGTCCGTTCAGTCGAATTGAAGCCGCTTGAATCGGGCTCGATTGGCCGGTGTATCTTCCATGACTTCGTCCGGTGCGTCCGGGTGGCAGATCACTCGCGAACCGGCCTGCAATAGTTTGCCTTTCACGCCTCGCATGTCTTGACGTAATGTGTGGTGAATATTGCTCCTCGAACGCAAGTAGCCTGTCGGCTGGAGTCATTTCCTGACGTTGCCGGCCACTGTTGTTGTTTGGGATGGTTGCCACCGCCTGGCCGGAAGAATCGTCCTGGTAGCCAACGATCAGCATGGCATGGCCCTCGGAAAGCGGCGGCTTGTCAGGAAGCGATATGGTAATCTTTGCATGCCTGATTCGTGGATGTCGAGCGGAACTAAATGTTGAATACCAGGGAGGCTATCGCGATGGTCCGCTTCAGATAAAATCTGTTGGCTTTTCCCTTTTTTGAACGCAAGTCTCACGGTTTTCGACGGGGTAAGCACTCAGGCTACTAGGCATAAACCCGACGATGCTAGTCAGCTTAATGTGAGGGACGTCCGCCTGTCAAGGGGTTAGTGGCCACCAACCCGAAGTATCTCAATGTATTTGATCTTCAAGAGGAGCCCGCGAATTGGCTGTTTGCCGGAAGCTGCTTGTTGAAAACAGGTTCGACTAATTCACGCAGGCAGGAAACGGTTTTTATCGAGCCGTCCTGTACGAAAAAGCAAACCTCTTGTAAGTGTTTTTAAAACCAAGATTTAGCTACGATCCCGTCTCGTTGCAATTGTTGTAAACACCGATAGAAAAGAAAAGATGGTATGAAAACCTGCCGCTCCATAAATTGCTGCGGGTATTGTAAGGTTGAGTGTTCACAAAATCTTACCTTCACCCCACAATTAAGGAGCGACAGGCATGAGTATCGCTAACGTAACACATTCGGTTGGACTCGACTACCACCAAGACGAAATTCAGGTTTGCATTATCGATCCCAACGGCAAAATCCTTGCCAACAAAAAACTACCGAACGAGGTTCTAACGCTAGACAGCTTCGTGCAAAAACACACCAGTTGTTTTCAGGCCTCTATCGAAGCTTGCACCGGTGCGGCCGCTTTGGCGGACCTGTTGCGACACGAATATCACTGGGATATTCGGCAGGCTCATGCCGGATATGTCAGCCGGATGAAGCAATCGCCTGACAAAACCGATTATTCCGATGCACGGATCCTGGCCGACCTGGTACGTGTCGATTACTTGCCGGAAGTTTGGTTGCCGCCGCAATTCATTCGCGATTTGCGGAGCCTGGTTCGACGCCGCGACCAACTGGTCAAAGATCGTACCCGAGAAAAACTGAGACTTCGCGCTTTATTGCGAAATTACCGTTTGGTTCCGCAGGGAGCCGCTTGGAGTCGACCGTGGATCGCCTGGCTGCGGAACTCGGACGAAATACCGACCGACATCGCATTCGTATTTGAGGACCTCCTGGATTCGATCGAAAGGCTCAAGGAAAAAGCGGACCGCATGCTGGAGAAGCTGGTGTCGATGACCAAAAACGATCCCCTGGTCAAGCTGTTGCTGAAACAAACCGGCATCGGGATCGTGACGGCCGTCGTCATGCGTTCGGAGATCGGTGATTTCACTCGATTTCAAAA
Organism: Thermoguttaceae bacterium; assembly: GCA_963674475.2. Classification (GTDB taxonomy): domain Bacteria; phylum Planctomycetota; class Planctomycetia; order Pirellulales; family Thermoguttaceae; genus CAXXFQ01. Next base: position 273,542 of record CAXXFQ010000024.1, read on the forward strand.
CGGTAAACAACTGTCGAACTTTTGCGGAGTTTCGCCTCGAAACGCTTCAAGCGGTAATCGTCAAGCAACGTCCGGATTGATCTTGGCAGGTTCGCCGATGCTGCGTGGTGTCCTCATTGAGGCGGCGCATCGTTTAGCACGTTACGACGAGCACTGGCGTGAACTGTTTCATCGATTACACGCGAAGAAACATAAACCGAAATGCGTTGCGGTCGCGGCAGTTGCCAGCCGCTGGATCCGACGCTTGTTCCATCAAGTCATGGAATTACTAAACACGTCGCAGCTAGCGGCTTGATCGCACTATCGAAACTTTTGTGTCTATTGAACCTCAGCTCAAACTCCCAACGGTACGGCGCTTCAAACAGCCCCTGTTCCAACAAAAACAACAACTGCTAAATTTGCAATACCTTTCGGCGATGAAGAAGGAGTGAAAGCGAATCCATGTGATTTCTCGTGTCTATGACGCCGGGCTCGTGCTGCACAGGGGCTATTAGTATGCTCGTGAAAAGTTTGGGCAGGCGTCATAACCACTCGGAACAACCCTAATGGGCTATTTTTTGGCTGACATACGCGTTCAAAAAAGACGCTCGAATAGAAGTTTGGGAAAAGCACACGATTCGTTCTCGCCCCCAATTGACAACCGACAGGTTTTCATAGAAGTGCAGCGATTACCGGTTAGAAAGTGCAGCGCTCTGGGGTTGGTGTTTTTATTCTAATTGGGTTGGGAGTTGATTGGAAGAGAGAACTTCCTCCCCCATGGGGGAGAGCCGGTTAGGGCGATTGTTCTACTTATCTGCTTTAGTGCCGTCAGGCGTCTTTTTCTTCCTGAAGGAACGTTTGCCGCGCTTCCGCGGCGGGCGAATGCTTGCGGCCAAATTCGCTTTGGCAAATCTTCAAACGCGAATAACGCGCACGCCTCCGGCACCGGGCCTCCCGGCTGGCGTCTTTGAGACGGTAGCTTTCGCCTCCTCGCTTCCAGGATATAGCAGTGATGCGTCAGCCGATCCAACACGGCGCCGGTGAGTCGCTGACTGCCCAGGACCACGGTCCATTGTTCGAACGGGAGGGGTGGTAGTAATCGAGGTATTTCGGATAAGATGTGCCGGAGGTGGTTTTCGCCGAAGATGAGGAACCGGTCGAGGCATTCACGTTTGGTCGACCCGATGAATTGCTCTGGGTACCCCCCATCGCCTGGCAGAGATGGGAAAAAGAAGAGGTTCTGATACGATGCGGCTTCCAGCGATGGCAGCCAGCTCGCCACCGCAAAAAAAGACCGATTGAAAAATCGCCTTCATCGCCTTGTCTCGCCAAGGGTTAACCGGATGACAAGCAATTGTACCCCACTGAAATAGTTGCCAAAAAAGCCTTCTTGCGGTTCCAAGTGAGAGGCGGTGGTTTTAGGCCAGCCTGACCCGACAAAAATGACAATTCGAATTCGCTCAAGTCGGGACCATCAGCAGACATGGAGACCGATGCTCTGAGAGGCGAGTTCTATCGCTCACGCTAGCGAAAATCTCGAGAAAAACGGCTCTCTCCGTTTCGCATCGCCAAGAAAAAGCCCGGCAAACCCAGGCTTTCGTGGAAAACTTTGCCCATCAGTACCCAAGTCCGTTGTACCAATATGGGCACCCTATTTTTAGAGCTCTCTCTAACTATAGACAGAGTAAAGAGATAGAAAACCCGAGCATCGGTCTACGGAACCGAAGGGGTCGAGCAATTAGAGTGCTTACTAAAACAATATCCTGAAGTAGTTGAACATGCTGAGATCGATCACATTGATGAACCTCTTTCGGTAGACCCAAGTGATTTAGCTGAGGTTATTGAGGCTCTCGGTACTCATAAAGAAGCTTTTTCTAAGGTAAACGAATCGCATCCAGTACCAAGAACGCCATATGAAGAAAAAAATGCTCTCAACAACATGAGTGAGGATTATGCAAAAGAACAATTGGCTAAACATCTACTAGAAACCAGGAACATTAAAGAATTTCTTTCCATGCCAGGAAATGAAGCTTACCAAGAAAAGTACGAAACGGTAGCGAATGATTTTAATTTCGAAATTATAGCAAAACGAAAAGATTACCAGACTTTCGATGAGGTTATAAATTACCTTTACAGGTTTATTATAGGCCGGGACGTTATCTTAAAAGGACACAAAAGGTTAACTCGTCTTATTCTTTTTTACATGTACTGGAACTGCGACATCGGAAGAGATCAAGATGATTAGACCAAATAAGCATTCCCACCCAGATAGGACGATTGTCAACGTGGCGCTCCAATTGGGATGTAAACTCAAAAGGGAGCGTTTGATTAGTTATGATGACTTGCGAAATTACACTAAAGGTTTAGTCGCAGGAGGTGATGTTCTTTTTCTCCCATCACTAAATTTCCTATACCTTTTAGGCTTGATCGAATATAGACCTAAAACCGACGCAGTAGAATACGTAGGTTCGAATGAGACTATCTAAAATATATTGCAATAAGCCAAAAAAATTCGGTCCAATACTTTTTTGCCCAGGCCTAAATGTTGTCATTGCAGAGAGCCAAAAACCGGAACACAAAGATAAAGACACCCATAATCTTGGCAAGTCAACGCTTTGCAAGCTACTGAATTTCTGCCTACTGCAAAGAGTTGACAAGGACTCTTTTCTCCAGAAGGATTGCTTTAAGGATTTTGTCTTTTTTCTAGAAGTGGAATTGCTTGATAGCTCCTTTTTAACGATTCGCCGTGAACCTCAGAAAGCAACCAAGATCAGCCTTAAAAGACACGATTGTAGTAACCAGGATTATTCTGGCCTTGGTGAAAAACAGTGGGACCATTGGGAGTTGTCGTTTAATAAAGCAAAGCAAACCGTTGATGGCTTACTTGATTTGCAAGCACTTAAGCCATGGGATTTTCGAGATGAATTCGGTTATCTACTGAGATCTCAGGGTGATTTTGATGATGTATTTCAGCTTAAACGATCTTCTCATGGAAAACATGAGTATTGGAAACCGTACGTTGCGCATGTCTTAGGCTTTGATTCAAATTTAATAAAAGACTATTACAATAAACAAAATGATCTCGAAAAGAAAAACTTTGACATCATAACTCTGAGCGGCGAAATTGGCGAAGAAACAGAAGAATTAAGCAAAATTGTAGGTATCCTACAGTTTAATTATCGCGATATCAAGGAAAAGCAGGACTTACTTGATTCTTTCGATTTTCGCAAGCAAGACAAGGAACAAACCAAGCAACTTGTTGACGAAATTGATGAAGAAATATCAAGCCTTAATAAGAAGCGATACTACTTGTCGTCTAGCCAAAGGAAGATCAAATCTTCCATGAAAGAAGAGCAGATTCTTTTTTCTCCAGAACATGCAGGGAAGCTTTTCAGAGAAATGGGGGTCGTTTTTGAAGGCCAAATCAAAAAGGATTTCGAGCAATTACTTGCTTTCAACACTGCAATAACAGAAGAACGTCGTCAGTACTTACAAAAAGAGTTAGAGGATAACAAAAAGAAAATATCAGCTATAAATAAAAGACGCAATAAGCTTGGTAAAAAACGATCAGGAATTCTCTCTTTTCTTGAAGAGGATGACGTTTTTGAAAAGTATAAAGAATTATCAAACCAGATGGTTAAGCTCCAGGCTGACATTACATCATTAGAATACAAACGAAATGGTCTTTTAGAGCTTCAAAAAAAACGAAAAGAATTTCGGGAGCTTAAGGCAGAGAAAGAAAGAATGCAAGAGGATGTTGAAAAAAATGTTCGCGAGCAAAGCAGTGACGACACAGGCATATTCTACAAGATACGAGAATATTTTAGTGATATTATCGAAAGAGTTGTAAGCCACAAGGCAATAATAAGCGTTCCCGTCAATAAGCAGGGAAATTTAGACTTTAAAGCAGAAATCTTAGATGAATCACAAAACGCTACTGCCGCAAACGATGGGCATTCATACAAAAAGCTTTTGTGCATTGCTTTTGACATGGCAATCTTGCGAGCTTATTTAAACGCAAAATTCCCCCACTTTGTATTCCATGATGGAATTTTTGAAACGCTCGATGACCGAAAAAAAGAAAATTTACTCGATGTTATTCGCGAATACGCAGACCTAGGCATTCAACAGATTATCACCCTTATCGACTCCGACCTTCCTGGCGGGCCAACCCCTCAAGCAAGGGAGGAATTCTTTAATGATGATGAAATTGTATGCACATTGCACGATGATGGCATTCAAGGACGCCTATTCAGGATGGAACCTTGGTAGCGTTTACTTGTTGTAAACAGCGGTCGAAAAATGCAGCGCTTTTCCGGGGGATCTCGGCGATCGAAATGTGCAGCGCTCGTTACCCTTGCTCGTTGATTTTAAGCAAGACTTGTACTCCTCCTAAAAACAGTACAAGTCGGACCATGCTTAGAATCGCGAGGGAAATGAGTGATCACCGATATGAATCTGTGGACCGAAGTCCGCCTGGATGTGTGTGCGGGTAAGCTGAGCAGGCGAGAGGCGTGCAAGAAGTACGAGCTGAATTTTCGGACGATTCAGAAAATCCTGGCCCATGAAGAGCCGCCCGGTTATCGCAAGAAAGAAAAGCGTTCCAAGCCGGTTCTCGGAGCTTTCATTCCGATTGTCCACGAGATTCTCGAAGCGGATAAGGTATAAAAAGCAGTCGAAAAATGCAGCGAGCACTGGTTAGAAAGAGAATGGCCAGGACAGCGCATATCGCCACCGCAAGAGCCCAAGAAACCGCCCACTCCCCCCCTACCCTGCCTTCCGCTCGTACCAGCTCAAGACGCCACCAAGTCGTTCATGCCGTACGAGCTCGCCAAGCTTCAGCGTTTCGACTTCCTCACGTGTCGCTTCGTCGAAGTTCGGCGGCAGAAACCCGGTGCCACGATGCGGCCGACGGTGGTGGTAGTAATCGAGGTATTCGGATAGGATGTGTCGGAGGTGGTTTTCACCGAAGATGAGGAATCGGTCAAGGCATTCACGCTTTATCGACCCGATGAATCGCTCGCAATGGGCATTCATATTAGGCGAACGCGGCGGGATCTTTATGGTTTTAAGACCTCCCGACCGGAGCGTTTTGAGAAACTTTTTGCAGAACTTGGTGTCCATGTCATGGATGAGATAGCGAGGAGCAACAGCGAATTCGTCGCAGACGACGCAAAGGTTGCGCGCTTGCTGGATCATCCAATGTTCGTTCGGGTGCGGTGTCATGCCAAGGATTTTCACCTCGCGGGTGCCCGGGCAGATCAACGCCAAGATGTAATATTCAAGACGCCCGATCGGTGTCCAAACGCTTTTGGTAAAGAAGTCGCAGGCCAGAAGCGTCTCCTTATGGCGACGCAAGAACTCGGCCCAGGTGCTGTTGTCTCGACCGGGCGGATTCGGGCGGAATCCATTTTCGCGAAGGATATTGCAGACCGTCCCTCTCTTGATGTCCTTGTAGCCGAGTCGGTAAAGCTCGCCGAGGATGCGTCCCGAACCCCAGCCCTCGTTTTCCGATGCGAACTTGACGATCAGGTCCCGAATTTCCTGCGGCTTCTTGCGGCGGCCATGTTTTTTGACCTCGGTACGGTCCTGCTTCGGGTTTCGATCTTCCGCCAGCCATCGCATGAGTGTTCGCGGCGAAACCAGCGAGACAAGCTGGGTTGCCTTCGAGCCCAGCTGCTTGGCGTACTTCACCATCCTCGCCCGCTCCGCCCGTGTCGTATAGATCCGTTTCGGCAAGCGACTGCGAAGGATCTCGTTTTCCGCCTTGAGAAACTCGATCTGTTTGACCAACTCCGACTCACTCGCCGCCGCCACCGCCAAAAAGACCGATTGAAAAATCGCCTTCATCGCCTTGCCTCGCCTGGGGTTAACCGGATGACAAGCAATTGTACCCCACTGAAATCGCCGCAAAAAAAGCCTTCTGGCGGTTCCAAGTGAGAGGCGGTGTTTTTTGGTCAGCCTGACCCGACAAAAATGACAATTCGAATTCGCTCAAGTCGGTACCATCAGCAGACATGGAGACCGATGCTCTAAGAGGCGAGCTCTATCGCTCACGCTAGCTAAAAACTCGAGAAAAACGGCTCTATCCGTCTCGCGGCGCAAAGAAAAAGCCCGTAAAACCCAGGCTTTCATGGAAAACTTTGCCCATCAGTACCCAAGTCGGTTGTACCAATATGGGCACCCCATTTTTAGAGCTCTCTCTAACTATAGACAGAGTAAAGAGATAGAAAACCACGCCTTCGGTCTACGGAACCGAAGGGGTGCGGCCTGCTATGAATTCAAGCTGGGACCCGGAGATATACGTTTGTCGTGCAAAAAAATTCGGGTATCGGATGACGGTGTCGTGTGGCTTGGATGGTTTCGGTGCGGTTGGGTGCTATCCTAACGCGCAAGGCTACAAAATAATTGACACCGACGATCTGGTCGCTCGAACCGTTACCGGTTTCGGCCCTTGGCACACTATAACTAGTCATGGAGATTCTCCCCGGTACGTCGATGCCACTGTCACATGGTAAAATGCACCTTCACCCGCAACGGCCCCGACGCCGTTTGCACCCGCTGCGGCCGCGTCGTCAAAAATTATCAAGGCGACCTCACCCGCCTGCACGCCGTGTGCCGCCCCAACCAACCCGTCAAACCTCTCCCGCCATCAAAACCACCCACCATCCTTGAGCGGGCCAAGCATTACGCCGCCGCGAGCGCCCGCTGGAGTTCTGCCGGTTGCCCGAGTCGTAGCGACGAAGAGGTCGAAGCGATTCTTGCCATCTGCAAGACATGCAAAAACTACAACGGCGCCGGGTGCAACCTCTGCGGCTGCCGTGTCAATCGAAAGCGAGCCGCCTTGCTCAATAAAGCGAGAATGGCAACCGAGCGGTGTCCGGTTGGGTTGTGGTGAGTAAGTCTTTCCACCAGTATCTAGCGATGCACCAGATGGCGACATGTCATTAGGTGCATCGGTCTCAAAGTAGAAATAGCTTAGCGAGATAGAGAATTACAGCATCGGTCTACGGAATTGAAGGGCGTTCACTTGTTCGGTCATCAAGCAAGACGTTACCGGTGCGACTTCCGGCCTTTTTGACGCCGATTCGGCCTCACTCTTGACCTTCAATTTCTTCTTCCTTGGTTGTTTCCTGCTGGCTCAGCTTCTCCGTGACTCGCTGTTTCGCCTCGGATGGATTTTCGGGAGGGACATTCGGGGCCGTCAAATCTTCTTCGAGCCATTGCTGATAGGCGGCACGCAGGTCGGCTCGCGTTTCGGGTGACGGGGCTTCTTCTGAGACATTGCAATCGATGCTCATTTCTCCTGGGCCGAAATTGAACGAAAGTATCCGCCACTCGGTTTTGCCATCGGCGGTCTTTTCCTCTCGGGCGACGACAAGCGTTTTGCCTTTTTTTGTCAACGCCTTGATTTGCCTACGGAGTTGCGAGCACCTTTCCTTCACTGGTGTCGTATCATCAAAGAAACGCCAGTCGCCGTAGGCAAGCCAAACATCGTTCGGCTCGACTCCCGATTTTGTGCCAGGTGCCCCGTCGACCACTACGGAGACAACCATCAAATAATCACCTGCAATCATTTTTTCGCAACGTTTGATATGGCGTTCGACTGTATTTAGGTAAGGATGTCCTTCAGGGAAAAGCTCTTGCAATATCTCCAACGCGGCTTGGTATTGCGGAAGTGCTTCCTCAAATTTCCCGAGGTCGCTAAGGGATGAGGCCACGTTATTCAGGCTCAAAGCCACATCGGGATGACTGTCCGAATAAATACGTTTGCGCATCTCCAATACGGATTGGTGTTGCGTGAGTGCTTCCTCGGAGCGGCCGAGGTCGTTAAGACAGGAGGCCACGTTATCCAGAACCGTTGCTACATCGGGATGACTGTCCGAATAAATGCGTTTGTACATCTTCAACGTGGCTTGGTATTGCGCAAGAGCTTCCTCGTGCCGGCCGAGAGCATTAAGGCAACAGGCCACGTTATTCAGAGCCGTTGCCACATTGGGATGATCGCCTGAATGAATGCGTTTGTACATCTCCAATGCGGCTTGGTGTTGCGCAAGAGCTTCCTCGAAGCGGCCAAGTTTGCCAAGGCAAGCGGCCACGTTATTCAGAGCCATTGCCACATCGGGATGACTGTCCGAATGAATGCGTTTGTACATCTCCAATACGGCTTTGCATTGCGGGAGTGCTTCCTCGAAGCGGCCGAGGTCGCTAAGGCAAAAAGCCACGTTATTCAGAGCCGTTGCTACATCAGGATGATTGCCTGAATGAATGCGTTTGTACATCTCCAGAGCGGCTTGGCTTTGTGCAAGAGCTTCCTCGGAGCGGCCGAGGCGTCTAAGGCAACCGGCCACGTTATTCAGGCTCAAAGCCACATCGGGATGACTGTCCGAATAAATACGTTTGCGCATCTCCAATACGGCTTGGTGTTGCGCAAGAGCTTCCCCGAAACGCCCGAGGTTGTGAAGGCAACCGGCCACGTTATCCAGGCTGTTGGCCACGTTGGGATGGTCGCCTGGATAAATACGTTTGCGCATCTCCAATGCGGCTTGGCTTTGTGCAAGAGCTTCCTCGGAGCGTCCGAGGGAGTTAAGGCAAGAGGCCACGTTATATTGAACCGTTGCCACATTGGGATGATCGCCTGAATGAATGCGTTTGTACATCTCCAATGCGGCTTGGTATTGCGGGAGTGCTTCATCGAATTTCCCGAGGTCGTCAAGGCAGGAGGCCACGTTATTCAGGCTCGTTGCTACATCGGGATGATCGCTTGAATGAATGCGTTTGAGCATCTCCAATGCGGCTTGGTATTGCAGGAGAGCTTCCTCGGAGCGTCCGAGGGAGTTAAGGCAGGAGGCCACGTTATTTAGAGCCGTTGCTACATCGGGATGATCGCCTGAATGAATGCGTTTGTACATCTCCAATGCGGCTTGGTATTGCGGGAGTGCTTCATCGAATTTCCCGAGGTCGTCAAGGCAGGAGGCCACGTTATTCAGAGCCGTTGCCACATTGGGATGATCGCCTGAATGAATGCGTTTGTACATCTCCAATGCGGCTTGGCATTGCGTGAGTGCTTCATCGAATTTCCCGAGGTCGCCAAGGCAGGAGGCCACGTTATTCAGGCTCAAAGCCACATCGGGATGATTGCCTGAATAAATGCGTTTGCGCATCTCCAACGCGGCTTGGCATTGCGTGTGTGCTTCCTCGAATTTCCCGAGGTCGCCAAGACATAAGGCCAAATTATTCAGAGTCGTTGCTACATCGGGATGATCGCCTGAGTAAATGCGTTTGAGCATCTCCAATGCGGCTTGGTATTGCGTGAGTGCTTCCTCGAAACGCCCGAGTTTGCTAAGGCAGTAGGCCACGTTATTCAAAGCCATTGCCACTTCCTCGTGATCCTCTTTGCCGTGGATGGTTAGCGCCAGTTGGTACGCGGCTTCCGCATGACGGAAGGCGGCTTCAGGCTTGCCGAGCTTTCCATAGATCACTTCCATGGAGAGTCGCACAGGGAGTTCGACTTCGGGGCGGATATCTTGTTGATCGATTTTCTGGGAGTAATCATCCAGCACCTCGCGTACCGTGATTTCACGAAGCTTTGCCTCCGCAGGATCAATCGACGTGAAGATTTTCGTAATGATCTCCTGGGTTTGCATGGCAATATCCGCCTGTTTGACCGCTTCTTCTTTTTGACGATTCGCCTCGTCTTTCTGGCGTTCGGCTTCTTCTTTTTGCAAAACCGCTTCCTGTGCATTTTCCCGTGCTGTTATTGCATTGCGGTTGGCACGTCTTTCTGCGGAAATTGCCCAGATGCTCAGTATGACAAACAGCACGAGGGCGACGCTGACGGCACTGAGGATTCGTTGGATGACGCGACGTTTCGCGCGTTGATACTCGTCAAAAATCCGGTTGCGGTCCACACGCAATATCCCGGAAATGACTAGCGTTAAAGCGTTTTCGCGGACATTTCTCTTCGTTTCGTCGCCGTCAGGCACGAGGCTGGGAAGGTTGCGTTTGATGAGCTCAGGGACACGCAACGAGGGCGGAAGACATTCGTCTTCTCCCCCGGAACCGGGTTGACCACTCACAATAACAGGGATGACGTACTCCAGTGGATTTTCCCGGTCGCATTTACTCAGGAAGTGTTTGATTTCTTTGTCGACCCAATACTCACCCTTTTCGTTCGGTTTTGCTGTTTCAGGAGAACATAGAACGATCAAATACCTCGAATTGTCGATCTGCTGCTTGATCTGCTCCCAAAACGGTTCCCGATTGGCTTCGAGGTTGTTTTTGTCCCGGATAATCGGTCGCATATATTTGGGATGCGGCGGAAGATTCTCCGGCGCAACACCAGATGTAGGAAAACGGTAGGATGTCAGTTCTTTGCGCAACCAGCTTGCATCGCTGCTGTCACAGCGACGATAGCTGATAAACGCCAGATTCTGGTATGTATGCTGTGACTTCGTTGTTGCTTGCGATGGCATGGCTATTTTTCTGGTTTCGGTTAAGGTTGAATTTGACCGTTCATCGCGTCGTTATTCCCCAACACGCACAACGGCCAGACCGATGTCGCGTAGATGCTCAATCATGCCGCTTATAGCCTTGCGGTCATAATCTTTCGTGTCTTCATCAAGTTGACTGAATGGTTTCAGGTCGGGATGTTTCAAGTGCAGGTCGTTGCGGTTCAGGTCAAGAGCCCAACCGGCAAGCGTGCGTTCCACCCACCACCGGTTATGCTCCTGGACCGCCATTTGTTCGGCCACTTCCGCTGGAAACGCTTCGACCGGTTCATGTTCTGCAAGCTCGTCCATGGGTACAAGATCGTAGCCATTAGCAACGAGCCGTTCACGAAAGCTGTCGGCCTGGTAACGATTCGACCAGCGGTAGCACTCGCCGAGCGATTCCCAGGTCCGCTGACTCGGCTTCGGATTGGGAGATTCGGGCTTCAGACCGCCGAGATAAATACCGTGAATCAACTTGGCAAGTTGCTCAATCGGACCATCATCAATAATACAATCCTGAAGTCGGCCAAAGAAACGAATATCTTCCCATCGCGTGTCAAACGATTGCTGGCCATCCGGAGTTTGCGAAGTCTCGTTTTCCTGGAGTTTCAGACGCTGAGCCAGTTCATCCAGGCCGCTGGCCGTTTCTTGCCAAACCAAGATCGGGATGTCCGGCAAAAGGATGTCGCTTGGCAACGCAATCGCGGCGGACATCGATTCGTCTGGATCGGAAGCACAAACGACCACAGACAACACTATCTCGCCTGCTTGATGTGCTTGACCAAGTTGAGCGAGTTTTTTTCTGGCAAGTGTCGACAGCGAAGTTGCCTCAATGAAATCGAAGCGGACGCCCGGCAACGAATAAACCGTTTTGCCTTGCTGGTCCTTATCGCGAACGAGATGGTAGTGGCTCTGAAATTCATCACGTCGCGTAGTAACGTCCGGGTCGATTGCGATGATTTGCGTATGAGTTTTGGGATTCGCAAGATCCGTATTTGCATAATGGCCAAGTCGGGCCACTTGTGCGGCAACGGCCTGGCCCATCTGTCCAAAACCAACCAAGGCTACGGCGACGTGTCGCTTATCGCTCGCGGTGATCGGGCCATTGTGAGCAAGCGGACGGTAATGAAGTTTCGCGAGGTCCGTTTCCGCGACTCCTAACGTGCCCCACAATCGACGTGCCCATTGCTCGCAATAGTTGTAAGAGCGAAACTCGATATATTTCCGATCGTCAGGGGCGATGTCGATTTCTTGCAAGAGATCGTACGCACAAGCATTCGCTATATTGACGTGACAAATCGGCGGCTGCGATGGGACATAGCTTCCATTCTGCCGGGCAATGGTGGCGATCTGCATCGCCGTCTTGATATTGCGACTGTCTCGCCCTCGCATTTCGTCGCCGAGGATGACAATGCGCCGTGCGAGATGGGGACTAAGCGATTTCAGTTCGCTTTTTGAATCGAACTCGCCATGCATGATGTAAACATGCTTCAGGATCCTTTTGCCCTCTTTCCCGCTGGCTCGAATCTGATCCCGAATCGTTTCCGGGGGCGTAAGTGAAAAAATAGCTATCTCTTTGCATTGATGATCTTGTAAAAAACGGAGGGTTGCTGGACCGGATTGATCCCATCCGAGAATTACGCCATGCTTTCCAAAAAAATGGTAGCGGACTTTACCCTCACGAATACGCCAATTATGTTTATTGAAGCCGTTGATCAAGAGTGAAAGGAAGAGTCCTCCTAGCAGGATCCAGCCGCCCATGGTGATCGTAAACGCGATTAATTGATCCCAAAACTCGGTGTGTTCACCAAGATGCCCCGAGTCTGTTATGTGCACTAGAACCCACCATAGTCCCTGCGTTTTGGAATGGTCAGGGTGATTGCTCATGTCTGTTACGATTCCACGCGAACACGACACAATCACGCCGAGTAAAACAAAAGTCGATGTGAGTATGAGTAGCGCAATCAATTGGTTTCGGAGATTGCCCAGCGAGAGATGGTGCGCACGTTTACGAATAGACTCGGCAAATCGCAAAACGGATCCAAGAATAGGTATATGAGACATTCCGGTTAACCTTGTTGAAATGAAGTGCTAGATCGGCAAACTGGCCCAGGGGCGTGACAAGTTCATTTTAACAATTATTGAGTTTTTGTGATTTCGTATCCGACCAGAAGAATTGCCTTTATGATCTCCTCTGCTGTATTACGGTCATATTGTTTTTCATTTTCAGCCAGCTCGTCATAACACACCAAACATGGGTGTGTCTTCTGTATGTCGTCACGAGTTCTCCCATAACTCCAGCCGTCAGCAATCCGCTGCGCCGCCCAGACTTCATGTGTGTTGCGGGCAAGGAGTTCAAGAAGCTCGCGTAGATCTGCAGGTATCGTTACGGTTGATGTGTCCATCGGTTTTGGTTGGTACTTCATACCGCACTTTTTTCCTTGTTTGTTTTGTCTATTCGGGAATGTTTATGTTTGATGTGAACAGCGGTCGAAAAATGCATCAAAAGATGGGGCCAAATCCAGCAGTAGCAATTTTTATTTTCTGAGTTGTGAAGCGATATCCGCCAGGCTGGTATTTATCGACATGGCGATAAATCGTTTTCTCGTACATAGGGCAATAAGTATAAAAGATCACAGTGACAATGCCTTCCTCAACGGATACAGATGGGGCCCAGGTTATTGGTTTGGTTTCACGCCACTTCCATTCATCAATTGGCGGCAATGAAATTCGGCGTGATTCCCAGGAGTTCTCTACAATTACGGTGTGCGCGTTCCAATCGATACCGTGCCACATAGCGCCAAGTTCCTGAAGGTCACGATTAAGTAGAGACGCCTCAAGAAAGGATAGTGCTGAGTAGTTCCCTTGGATCGCGTCCATGAAGTTGTCATATGCCTCGGTAGGACGAGGTGGACTTGACAAGGATGCTGCATTACCTCCAATTCTATTCGGATCAGGAAAATCCGCATTTACTGGAATCGCCCATACGACACCATTTCCATTGTGGTTCTGGTGAAACTGATAGGCCTTTAGGGTCATGCCGCTTTTAAGCGAGAGTGTGCCGTAAGCGTCAACCAGCCCTTTAGGATCAACCGGACAGATAGACCAACCGTTTGGCATCTTCTTCACGGCCGATTCGGGCATTTTCCCCGCTTTACTTGCTTTCCGGATCTGAGGCAAAATTGCCTCTGGAGCAAAGGACGTGATGGAGCGGGGCATCGCTGGTGTCGTCATCGGCACCGCCTTGGGTGGTTGTTTATGTTGTGTCGGGTCTTGCTGCGGTGACACGACAATAAGGTCTTTTGCGATGACCCAGCCAGTAATTTGCTGGCCGTTGGGAGTAATCGTAACCAAAGCGAACTGACCGTGCAGCTTTTCTACCTTTAATACTGTTCCGCTTGCGAGCACTGCAAGTGTTCTGGCACCATCCTTTAATGGTGTTGTTTTTATGACTTGGACCGTGTCGTTACCGTTAACCTGGGCGATAGTTTTGCTCGTAAGGCTAGCGATCAGAGTAAATACGATAATAAACACAAGATATTTCAAGTGAATATAACCAAAAAACATTCGCTATCGTTCCTGTCTACAATTGGTGATCTTTTCCTACGGAAAGTGGATGATGAAAAGAGGATACGTTGTGGCCATTTGAGGTGTCCTACGGATGACGAACACGGAACGACCAAGTTTATACGGCGATGTGTTGAGCCTCAACGTTAGTTTATGATTCTCTATGAAAAAAATCGCCGTGGCGGAGTCAGGAACCTGCAGGATCGGGATCTTGGAAAAGCGGGCGATTTTGGTCGGTCATCAATTCTAGTCTCCAATGATTTGAGGGGATTCCAGCACCGTTTTCTTTCATCGATATTTCAGCGTCATTTTTCGTTTATGGCATCCCGCTGATTGTTTGAAATTGACGATGGCTTTCTTCCCGTTGGTCTATAGGGGAAAATACCTATATATTGAGTCGAACAGCAAAGAGGTGTTCAATGGTCGATAACGCCTTAGCTCGCATACAGTTAAGCGTAGTGATATGGGAATCATCTGTCAACTATCCTTGAATAATAATTGATCGATTCCCCCCCCCTGCTTTCCCTCTTGTAAACGGATCAGCGTCATCGTTGTGACGAACACTTTGTTCGAGCAGTGGACCGACTGACATCCCACTGCCATATCCTGGAAGCGACCGGCGAAAGCTACCGTCTCAAAGACGCCAGCCGGGAAGTCCAGTGCCGGAGGCGTGCGTCATTTTTTCGCTTAGGAAAACTATCCGAAGCGGATCAGGCCGCACGCCATCGCTCGCCGCTCCGTCGGCCGGTTGTTTCTTGAGCGAAGACCCGTCCGTCTTCGACGGCGGCGACGCCAATCTGTATCGCTACCGCGGCAACAACACACCCGGGCTACAACGACTCCACCTCTTCCCCTATCCCGCTTTCCGCTCGTACCAACTCAAGAGGCCACCAAGCTGCTCGTGTCGGACGAGCTCGCCAAGCTCAAGCGTCTCGACTTCCTCTCGCGTCGCTTCGGCGAAGTTCGGCGGGAGGAACCCGGTGCCGCGATGCGGTCGGCGGTGGTAATAATCGAGGTATTCGGTTAGGATGTGCCGAGAAGATCCAAAAACGGTGAGGCTTGGCGATATTGGTTTTGTGTTCCTGCTTGAACGGAGGCTTGCCCTCTTGTTGGAGTAGAACCCGAGAAACGGCCCGGATTCTTTCAATCGGGTTTGTGTCATTTGATTGTAAAAGGAAATTATCATGAAAGCGTTCTTTCGCTTTTTTTTATTGTTTGCGGTTTTCGGAATGACAACCACTTGGCAAGTGCCCCTTTCGCTCGGCGCGGAATCGGCGACTGACCCACAACTTCAAAAGGCTTTAAAATTAAACGAACGTGCGGTTGAACTTTATCGTCAGGGTAAATACCAAGAGGCAATATCCCTTTCAGAGCGTTCCTTGACGATTTGCGAAAAAGTACTAGGCCCTGACCACCCGTATATGGCCATAAGCCTCAATATCCTTGCTGAACTGTATAGATCTCAAGGTCGATATGTGGAGGCGGAGCCGCTTTTTAAGCGTGGATTGGCGATCGCTGAAAAGAGCCCCGGACCTAATCACCCGAATACAGCCACCAGCCTCAATAATCTGGCTGGGTTATATTACTCCCAGGGTCGTTACGGGGAGGCTGAGCCGTTTTACAAACGTGCCATGGTGATCTATGAAAAGGCCCTCGGCCCTGATCACCCGATTACGGGAACCAGCGTCAACAATCTGGCTGCGTTATATAACTCCCAAGGTCGTTACGCGGAGGCGGAGACGCTTTACATGCGTGCTCTGGCGATCCGTGAAAAAGCCCTCGGCCCCGTTCATCCTGATACGGCCGCCAGCCTCAATAACCTGGCTGCGTTATATAGATCCCAAGGTCGTTACGCGGAGGCGAAGCCACTTTACAAACGTGCTCTAATGATTTTCGAAAAAGTCCTTGGCCCAAATCATCCGAGTACAGCCACCGGTTTCAATAACCTGGCTCTAAATTATTATTCCCGAGGCACCTACGCGGAGGCGGAGCCGCTTTACATGCGTGCTCTGGCGATCCGCGAAAAGGCCCTCGGCCCCGTTCATCCTGATACGGCTGCCAGCCTCAATAACCTGGGTCTTCTATATTACTCCCAGGGTCGTTACGCGGAGGCAGAACCGCTTTACAAACGTGTCCTGGCGATTTTCGAAAAAGTCCTTGGCCCAAATCACCCGAGTACAGCCACTAGTCTCAATAACCTAGCTGCACTATATTACTCCCAAAGCCGTTACTCGGATGCGGAGCCGTTTTATAAGCGAGCTCTAGCGATTGTTGAAAAGATCCTCGGTCCTGACCACCCGGATACGGCTGTCAGCCTCAATAACTTGGCTGAGCTATATGAAGCTCAGGGTCGTCATGAGGAGGCAGAGCCGCTTCATAAGCGCGGCCTGGCGATCCGAGAAAAGGCCCTCGGCCCCAACCATCCGGATACGGGACAGAGCCTCAATAATCTGGCTGAACTCTATAAATCCCAGGGTCGTTATGCGGAGGCGGAGCCGCTTTTGAAGCGTGCCGAGAAGATCCAAAAGCGATGAGGCTTGGCGATATTGGTTTTGTGTTCCTGCTTGAACGGAGGCTTGCCCTCTTGTTGGAGTAGAACCCGAGAAACGGCCCGATTGACGGAACGGATTCTTTCAATCGGGTTTGTGTCATTTGACTTCTAAAGAAAATTGTCATAAAAGCGTTCTTTCGACTTTTATCTTGTTCGCGGTTTCTGGAATGACAACAGCTTGGCAAGTGTCCCTTTCGCTCGGTGCGGAATCGGTGACTGATCAACAACTTCAAAAAGCTTTGAAATTAAACGATCGAGCAATTAAACTTTACTGGAAGGGTAAGTTTAACGAGGCGATATTACTTTTTGAGCGTTCCCAGGCGATTTGGGAAAAGGCCCTAGGCCCTCAATCATCCGCATACGGTCACTAGGCTGTAAACAGCGATCGGAGAATGCGCAGTGCATCGGTTAGAAAGGGAATGGCTAGGACAGCGCATATCGCCAACGCAAGAGTCGAGAAACCGCCGCTCCCCCTACCCCGCCTTACGCTCGTACCAGCTCAAGACGCCACCAAGCCGTTCGTGTCGGACGAGCTCGCCAAGCTTCAGCGTCTCGACTTCCTCACGTGTCGCTTCGTCGAAGTTTGGCGGAAGGAATCCCGTGCCGCGGTGTGGTCGCCGGTGGTGGTAGTAATCGAGGTATTCGGATAGGATGTGGCGAAGATGGTTTTCGCCGAAGACGAGGAATCGGTCGAGACATTCACGTTTGATTGAGCCGATGAATCGCTCGCAATGGGCGTTCATGTTCGGCGAACGCGGCGGGATCTTTATGGTTTTGAGACCTCCCGACCGGAGCGTTTTGAGGAACTTTTTGCAGAACTTGGTGTCCATGTCATGGATGAGATAGCGAGGAGCAGTAGCGAATTCGTCGCAGACGACGCACAGGTTGCGAGCTTGCTGGATCATCCAATGTTCATTCGGGTGCGGTGTCATACCCAGGATTTTCACCTCTCTGGTACCCGGGCAGATCAACGCCAGAATGTAATATTCAAGACGCCCGATCGGTGTCCAAACGCTTTTGGTGAAAAAGTCGCACGCCAGAAGTGTCTCCTTATGACGCCGCAAGAACTCGGCCCAGGTGCTGTTGTCTCGACCGGGCGGATTCGGGCGAAATCCGTTTTCGCGAAGAATGTTGCAGACGGTCCCTCTTTTAATGTCCTTGTAGCCGAGCCGGTAAAGCTCGCCAAGAATGCGTCCGGAACCCCAGCCCTCGTTCTCCGAGGCGAACTTGACGATCAGGTCACGGATCTCCTGCGGCTTCTTGCGGCGGCCATGCTTTTTGACCTCGGTACGGTCCTGCTTCGGGTTTCGATCCTCGGCCAACCACCGCATGAGGGTCCGCGGCGACACCAACGAGACAAGCTGGGATGCTTTCGAGCCGAGTTGTTTGGCGTACTTCACCATCCTCGCCCGTTCGGCCCGGGTCGTATAGATCCGCTTCGGCAAGCGGCTGCGAAGGATCTCGTTTTCCGCCTTGAGAAACTCGATTTGCTTGACCAATTCCGACTCGGTCGCCGCTGCCACCGCCAAAAAGACCGACTGAAAAATCGCCTTCATCGTCTTGTCTCGCCAAGGGTTAACCGGATGACAAGCAATTGTACCCCACTGAAATCGCCGCCTAAAAAGCCTTCTTGCGGCTCCAAGTGAGATTGAGCGGTTTTAGGTCAGTCTGACCCTACAAAAATGACAATTCGAAATCGCTCAAGTCGGGACCATCAGCAGACATGGAGACCGATGCTCTGAGAGGCGGGCTCTACCGCCCACGCTAGCGAAAATTTCGAGAAAAACGGCTCTATCCGTTTCGCAGCGCAAAGAAAAAGCCCGGAAAACCCAGGCTTTCATGGAAAACTTTGCCCATCAGTACCCAAGTCCGTTGTACCAATATGGGCACCCTATTTTTAGAGCTCTCTCTAACTATAGGGAGAGTAGAGAGATAGAAAACCACGCCTTCGGTCTACGGAACCGAAGGCATCTGCCAATCATGCGAAAGCTACAATGGCGCCGGATGCAACCTCTGTGGCTGCCGCGTCAATCGCAAGCGAGCCGCCTTGTTGAATAAAGCGAGAATGGCGACCGAGCAGTGTCCGGTTGGGTTATGGTGAGTCTCAGTCTTTCCATCAATAGTGAGCGATTTGGCAGAGTGAGTGCCCTATTTTTGAGATCACTCTCTAATCAGGGGCATCGTAACGTGATAGGAAACCGTGGTATCGGCATGCGAAACCGAAGGACCTCGAAAAAGACCAGGAAGAGGTGTTGTAGTTTCCCTCTTCTCATTCTGCTTTCTCATTCTTTTCATTCGCAGTTTGTTTCTTTTTCTTGGATCGGTTCAAGAAAATACATCCGGGTCGCGGGAGCGGGGAGCGTTTCGGTAAACTCGAGCACCGGTTTGTCGGAAATGACCCGATTTTCGAACACTTCCGTCACGCGACATGGACGAGGTAATCGAATCGTCCGTTTGCCTCCCTTGGCCGTATGAAGAGCGACCAAGTCTTCGTTCGCGTAAAGTGGTTCCCCGGTCGTGCTATAGAGATGCACCTTCGCTTTGCGAAAGACATCGCGGAGCAGCTTTGGGCTGACTTGGGGAGAAGGGAGAAACACGGAGGTCCAATCTTCATGGTCTTGATAAAAGGCCTTCTGAGGATCGCCAGGCTGGCTCAGTCGATCGACGCGCGTGCCGGTAAATTTTTCAATGTTGGCAACGTCATACTTGCCGTCGGTAATGATCCCCGGCGCGAACAGGGTAACCACGGTCTTTCCGTCTCGAAGGACCATTTTTTCGAGAAGTTGCCGTTTTTCCGCATCCAGGGCGAAAAGGTTTGGCAAAATGATTACCTTGAATTGGCTGGTGTCGATACGTGTCAGATCGGCAAGTGAATGACACCGCCAAGGCGTGCCGGTTCGAAACAACGCGAACTGCAACTTGCGCAAAACCTGATCGGTCAGCGGTTTGCGTCCGTTGACGTAATACATCGAATCGGCGTCGGCAAAAAGGGCGACCTCCGCCGCCTTGCCCGGTCCGGTATCGGCAAACCGCTGGGATAGTTGGTTGAGATGTTTGATTTCCGCCATCACGTCCGGATCATCGAAAAAACCGCCGAACATGTCAAACCACCAAAGATGCGCGCCGGCAATCATCCCGATCGCGAATTCTCGTCGCAATCCGGCAATGGTCTCTTCTTTCGAGTGAAAACTGATCCCTTTGCCAAAGTTCGTTACATATCGTGTCGGTCCTTGTTTCACATCCTTCAAAAGGTGCGTCCGGTGATCGATCTCGTGCCAAAGGATCTTTCCGTTTGTCAGAATGGAATCCTGACAGAATTGGAAACCGCTGGTCCCGCCCATGCTCCGTTGCTGGTAGACCGCCGGTGCGGAGACGGTGTCGAAGGCGGGCGACTGGTACACGGTGTCGTAGGCAAGGTGCCCCCGATAGAGCAACTTGTTCGTCCCGTTGGCCATCATATACCCGAAAAACAAACCGATCGGCACACGATTCTTCGTGACCTGTTTGGCACGCCGGGCATAATCCACGGCCGCGTCGGCCACCAACTGATTATGAAATTTCCAGTAGGCGATCTTGTCCGCGTCCTTGACCGGATCGTAAAAAAGAGGGTAGGTCGTCTTCTCGACCTCGTCGGGAACCTTCGCCGAGGGACGTCCCATCGCCTTGGCAAACGCGGCGTCTTTGCGCGGCGTCGTCTTGCCGTGCAGCCAGTCGAACCATTCGCACACCATCCCGGCCGAAAGGTGATACGCGGCGATTTTATCCCGATATTTCGCCTCGGTATGCTCGAGAAATCGGTGCAGGTATTCCTGCGAATCGCGACGGTAATCCTCGCGGAGCAACACGTCACCCAGTTGGCCAACGCTATCGGAACCCTCGTGCGTCTTGGCCCACCATGGCGGCGTGTTCAGGTCAATCATCACGATGAGTTTGGCTCCGGGGTTCCACGTCAGAACATCCTCGATGTGTCGATCCAACGCGGTCCAATCGTATTGATTCGGCCCGGTCCAAATCATCGGGTAGTTCGAGTACGGAACCCCAATCGAACTGATCGTATTGGACGGGTAGATGAAAACCAATCGAACGCCCGCTTCGGCAAACTGGCGGTTGTACTTCTCCTGCGGCCAAAACGAACGGTAGCACATCCGAGGAAGCGTTACCGAGGGTTTATGTGGCTTGTCAACCTGGTCAGCGTCCAGTAGGTTTCCGGCAGTGACGAGAAAAACCGTGAAAAACAAAACGGTTACCGAGCGTGAAAAATAAATGCGGGAAAACATGATGATGGTGGTTCCTTGTGAAATATTCATAAAGCACGAGCTCGCCGCGCAGGGTGGGTCTGGATTCTTGGATTTTAACGGTTTTTGGTAAAAGCGGCCGGTCGGCCACTTCACAGGTTTTTTACGGCAACCGTGACCGGCGAACGTGTACTCCGGGTTAAAAATCGATCAAACTTTTTCCGACGTGGACTGCTCTGGATTATCTTGTTTCCGATCAGGATCATCGCGAGTCGCAAACCATCGACCTGGTATCGCCACGGGTCGTCTTCGTTGCCGATGAGGAATTCGTGAATCTCACGGTTGTCCAGTCGGAGCGAATTGTTACGCAGCGCAGCTGTCACGTCGATCAGATAACGGTCGGTCATGTAGGCAGCCAGTCAACCGTATTGAGAGGCATGAATTAGGGATTTCAAGTGGGGAAAAATTTTTTCAAAGCCGGTTGCAAGACTCCATATAATCCTTACTTTCGACCGCGGAAGTCCTTGTGTCGTGTCCTGAAACGTCCTCAAGGACATCCCACCATTGTAAAGCCCAACTACGGGCGTTCGCAATGATTAAAACAGTCATTTATACTTGCACTTTTAGTCATTTGTGGGATCCTATGCGAGCGTACGCTTTCCAAGACATCCCCTGTAGAAAAAGTGGTTTGGGATGGAACTTTGGCCTAAAGAACGTCAACAAATTGACTTCGATATTCGGTCGGCGTTTTGCCGATTTTTCGCTTGAAAAGCCTGATCAACGACTCTGCGTAATCGAAGCCAGTCTGTTCAGAAATCTTGTTGATCGAAAGCGTGGTCCCGCGGAGCAATTCTTGCACACGGTCAAGTTGCACACGGACCAACTCATCCCGCGGCGATCGTCCCAAGATCTCGACGAAACGCCGTTGTAAAGTACTGCGAGAAACGCCCACATGACGGGCCGCGTCCGCGACCGAAACCCCATCGGTGAAATGCTCCTGAAAAAAACGAATTGTTTCTCGCAATAAAGGGTCAGTCATTCCTAAACTGTTAGTGGATTGCCGGGGCACGATACATAACGGGCCGTGGAGCGTCGGTTCGCTCGGACAAGATTCACCCTTCATCAAACGCCCAAGCAAGGCGGCCGCTTCGTATCCGATTTTCTCCGGACGCAAAGCCACACTCGTCAGGGGCGGATCGGATAAATTACACAGCACTTCGTCGTTTCCCACACCCAGGACGGCCACTTCCTCCGGCACCCGGCAATCGAACAAGCGACAGGCTTCCAAGACCTGGCGGGCACGATTATCAGTACCGGCCATCAAGGCCAACGGCTTCGGCATCGCTTGTAGCCAACGACCAATCCGCGGAATGTCGAACTGTCCAGCCGCCTCGATTTCGAAAACTCCCGTGTTGGCCCCGGACTCGGGACTGGCAAAAACCTCCACGGAATATCCTTTACGAGCAAGATAGTCGACAAAGGCTTCGCCACGCCGCTGTGAATAAAACACCTTCTGAAAACCACAATAGGCGAAATTTCGATAGCCCAACTCTAAAAAATAGTCGGCAACCATACGGGAAATCGCGGCATGATCGACACCGAAACAAGAATTGTTGCGAAATTCATGCAGACCAAAAAGGTTGACCGTGGGGATCCGCAAATGCCGGACCTGCCGCAAGACTTGCCGGGTCTCGAACTGACCAATAATTCCCTGGGGTCGCCATTTACGCAACTCGGGCGAAAGTGACTCGGGCAACATTCCTACTCGATAAAACACGCTCCACGACTCGTGCGTTTGCAGGTAGGACCCGATCCCCCGCAACAACCCACGACCGTACTCCAAGTTCGACTGTATCAACAAGGCAACCCGTGGCAGCTTCAACATGATCCCTCCCTGTTGCGTACGGCTTGGCCGTCGCGGCTAGCGTGCTTTTCTTGAGGAAATCTCTGCGTTTCATGGCCGTGAACCATATTGCGGTATTTGCGAGGTGTCAGGCCGGTTTCGCGTTTGAAAATGTAAGCCAAGTATTCTGGCGAACCAAATCCAGACGCTGCTGCAACCGCGGGAATCGACATCTCGGTTTGCTTCAGGAGTTGTTTGGCTCGCTCGAAATGAACACGACGGATCTCTGCGGCAGGCGTTCTTCCCAAAATTTCCTGAAAACGCTGTTCCAACCAGCGGCGAGAAACGGGCACGGCAACAAGTACGTCCTTGACGGAGATGGGATCGGCTGCATGGCTGCGAATGAAGGCGATTGCCCGGGCGAGATTTCTATTGTTGATTGAAAGCGTGTCGGTCGATTGGCGCAAGATAACGCCGTTCGGTTCAACAAGGATCGGTTTTTTCGGGGGACGTCGCCTATGGAGTAGTTTACCGAGAAGAGCGGACGCCTCGAAGCCGACCCGCTCGGAGTTAAGGTCAATGCCCGATAGCGGGGGACGGCATGTTTCACATAGTAGTTCGTCTTCATCTCCCGCCAGCACGGCGACTTGCTCAGGCACCAACAGGCCAGCCTCGCGACAAGCGTGAACCACTTGTTGCCCACGACTACACGGCCAAGCAAGGATTCCAACCGGCTTGGGTAACCCCCTTAGCCAATCAACCAGCTTCTTGTGATAAGCGGGCCAGTTGAAAGTTCTGCCCGTGCCCGTGTTGGGTTTGAAGACTGAACACTCGTAGCCAAACTCGGTCACGACTTTCACGAACTCTTGACAATAATTTTCCACCAAGGAGAGCCGCTGTAGTCCGCAATAGGCGAAGTGGCGAAACCCTCGGTCTAGAAAATGCTCGGCTGCCAGTCGTGCAGCGGCCCGTAGATTCACGGCGACTCGTGGAAAGCTTAAACCTTTCAATTGCACCCCCGACACATTTACGACCGGCACGCCAATCGCGTCGATAAATCGTGCATGAGCTGGAGACCAAACGTCTGCGATGATCCCTTGACCGCGCCAAGTTTGGGGCAGTGGGATCGGCGCCCCGCGTCCCCACGCCTGGACCCAAAGGTGCCAAGGTTCGTTCGCACGGGTGTAATTGCCAATGCCGCGGATGATCGCACGTCCCCAGGTGTTCGAGGTTTCGACCAGTATCGCCACACACGGTATGTCCTTGGAATTCCTCATTCACGTTTCCCGTCAGAGTTTGTCGAATACGATCTCCTTACCATAAAGTATACCGGCAAAGTATATCATTTCAATGAACGGCGTGCGCGTTTTCTTAGAATATTTGCGCATGTTTTCATTGACGCAACATGGGTAGCCATATAAATTGAAATCCGGTGGCACGATGCGACGGTATAAGTTATCCCCAATCTTTGGTCCAAAATGCACGTTGAAATTTTGGATATTTTAGAACAGTTGAAGAAAGTCATATACCAGACTTGCTCAATGTCGTTTATCGACACCCAGCACATCTCAGACAGTATGGACGAATCACCCGGAAAACTCAGAATGTGGTACGTGGTGGATTCAACCTGTTTTTTGTTTTGAATGGCTCCCCCCAAATCAAAGGTCCAATTTTAAAATGAAAATGACGTTACACCGATTTAATATTTACTCAAAGGGAATGTTTTTAGTTCTGGCATCCATGAGTCTTGGCCTGTTGCTGCCGGCGACACAGACGCTTGGTGACATTTTTGTTACCGAGAAAGGATTGCCAAAGGCAACCATTGTTGAACCGCTTGGAGCATCCGAGGTAGTCCATTTTGCGGCCACGGAATTGCAGAAGTACGTGCATAAAATATCGGACGCCAAGCTGCCGATCCGCAGTGGAATGACAGATTTGGATAGTGCAGCCATTGTTTTGCGCAGGGCGAACCTTGATCCGCCGAGGCATGGGTTGCAGTGTGATAGTTTTACCATCAAGAGCGAAGGCGACCGGCTGTTTTTGACGGGCAACAATGATCGCGCGGTTCTCTATGCTGTCTATGCGTTCCTGGAGTCACTAGGTGCCATGTGGCTGGAGCCAGGAGAGGCGGGCGAAATTGTGCCGCATATGCCAACGATTACGGTTTCGGACCTCAATCTGGCTTTCAAGCCCGCGTTTGACCTTCGTGGCGTGTGTCTCTACGACCAAGGGGAAGGTCGCGAGACCGTCGATTGGATGGGAAAAATGCGAATGAATCTCATATTGCACCCCAATGAAGCGAAGGCGTGCGAGAAGCGTGGGATACTTGTGATGGAGGGCACGATGCATGGCTTTGCCGAAAGAATGGGACTTGGTCCCGAGTGGCATAAGGATCCGGCGAATCACCAATATCTCGCAATGGTTAACGGCAAACGCGGGAGACCGTGGAAGAATGCGCCACAGAACGTGGAGCCATGCCTATCGAACGAGGGTGCCGTGGAAAAGCTTATCGCAACCTCATTGGAATTCATTGAAAGCTATCGGCCAAGCATTTACCTTTTCGATCCTCGCGCCGATGATAATAAGAACAATTGGTGCGAGTGCGAGGAGTGCAGCAAACACACATCGACCGACAAACACATAGAGTTCGTTAATCGGCTCGCCAGGATAATTCACGAAAAATGGCCAAACAAGAAGGTTTCACTGATTGCCTATTACGATACGATGTCGCCGCCGAAGGAAATATTCCCCGATCTTTCAATGGGCAATATGATATTGTGGTTTGCACCCATCACTCGAACCTACCAAGATCCAATTCAATCAGCGACGAAGGAAAAAGTAGAGACGCAATTTCCTCGCAACAAGGCGATTTGGCCGAAAACGGATGGCGCATGGCTTCCTTTTCTACGTGAGTGGCAAGACGCCTTTAGCGGACCGATCCTGATGTTGGATTACTACCACTGGTCGGGGAATAACAATAAGCGGTCAGGCTACTTTTACGTACGCCCCGACGTGATCGCGGCCGACTTGAGATTCTATAAGAAATTGGGGCTCAGCGGTTCGATTGGTGTCGAGCCCTGCCCCTTTAAAATTCCCAACGGATGGAATCTGTACTTAAAGGCTCAGTTGCTATGGGATCCGACGCAAGACGTGGCAGAGTTGAAGCGACGCTACGACCAAGCTTTTTACGGCTGCTCAGCAGAGTTGGCTCAAAAGTATATCAGAGCAATCGCTGAAGTGATTAATTTGGAAAGTAACGATACCGAAAGTATAGAAAAACTACGCGACCTTGCGATAGCGTTTGACACCGATATGAAGAGTTGCGAAAAATCACCGCTCCTCGCAGAAAGATTGAACCGCATTTCGCTATGGGTGAATTATGTCGCACTCAGAAAAAGCTACTACAGCTTGGCAAGGGGAAATGCAGCGGCAGTGGAAGAGGCCGCGATGAAGTTGGTCGATTTCCTTGAAGCGAACCGCGACGAAATCTCCAGTTGCTACAACAACGTGGATGACATGATACCCATCCAGATCAAGAACCGGCAACGTAAGGCAGCTAAAGAGAAGGAAGGCAAGGGCCAGCCTGCCAAAGCTCGGAATCGGTAATCGCTCCAGGAAGTACGTGGGGGCGACGGCGCGGTTTCACTTGATGGAGGAGCCGTAGTGGGCGATGAGAATGGAGGCTTAGGCGGGATGCCACCGTGGCGATCGCTCCAGCGTTCAGCGAGCAGAGCGACGCTGACTTCCCGCAGAATCCACCCGGCCCCGAACGTTGTACCAATATGGGCAGCCTTTTGCGAGCCTCTTCCTAAGTATTTGCTGCGAAAAGACTTACGGGAATTCGCCTTCGGTCTACGGAACCGAAGGAGTAGCGGAAGAAAATTCCCTCTTTGTTGTTGGCGATCCCTGTAACCAACTTGTTAAACGCCTTGTCGGATAGCGGGCCGGGAACACCACCAGCCTCGTAGTTTCTTCTGACGTGGGCCGGGAGTTTGGCAAGTTCTTCGACAGATAGACGCGGTGGCTCCGCATAGCATTCCATTATAAGCCACGCAGTAGGCACCATCTGAGGCCACATATCAGCCGAATATTCGGCCTCCACGGTCTCACCATACTGTCGTAATGCGGTTAAAGTTTGGTCTTTCGTCAACGACATCAAATACTTCTTTGTTTTTGCATGATCCTGTGGCGTTCCTTTACCAATAAGTTCTTTAATCTTCAACCAATAGTCGTTGTTGTCGCTTGCATAACAGACAGCGGTACAATAAACAACACAAAAAAGTATTGACAACAAACGTTTCATTCAAGTCCTCTTTCTTAATGGAAGGCGACATAGTGCGCTATTCCATTGGGTTATTGCGGGCATTCCCTTTTTTGCCCATTGACTTCAGAGCTTGTATCTTCTTTTTCACCATTTTATCATCGGCTTGGCTAATCATTTTATCGAGGATGGTGTCTGCATTCGCTATATGCAAATCATCTACTACATAATATGCAATCTGTGGCCAAAGGCTCTCCGGGTAATCCCGGTAATTAGCGACTACATGGATAACAAAATCTCTTGCAGTACCACTGCAAGGAATGCCTTGCTTGTAACAGACCGTCATGCCGGTAAGCAGTTTCTTACGTAAAATCAAAGGTGTTGTCGAATCGGAAATTAACTTCCGGGTGTTTTCCAAGTACGTGCTGACCTGCTCTGTCAATACGTTTAACTCTTGCTCCGTCTGTGTATCCTGAAAGTCCTCCTGAAGCGTATTACTGTACTTTTTGAATAGCCTTAAAAACACATTAGCCAATCGCGTCGGAATCTTCTGACGAACACAAACAACCTCCGTTTTGTCGTTCAAGACCTTTTCGAGGCTGGCAAAGACTTGTTTTCGCTGGTGGGTCGTTAGTTTCGCATCCCATTTTCTGCCTAGAAGAATTCCAATAAGTTCGCTTCGCCAAATCGTCGGCTGGCTCTTGTCCCGTATCTCCCTTAGGATGGGAGCTATGTCACGGAGGTCGCCTGATGCGTGAGGATAGTACACGGAGAAGAAACCAAACGCGATCACTCCCTCGCCCGCACCTGGCTTACCCGAGTCGATGGCATTCTGAATCTCCCGACCACAATCGCGCCCAGCGACTATCAATTGCTCTGCAGTCAAGGATTCCAAGTATTTCCTTGCCACCTGGGCTTCTTCTCGCGTCTTTGTTTCTTGCAGGAGCTTACGGATCGTGGGCCAACAGTGCTCTTCCGCCAATGCTGAGATGTTATGGCACACCAATCCAATAAGCAGCATAGCCATCAAAATCTTCTTCATTACGGGTTTCCTCCCCGGGAGCCTATAGCGAATCAAGCAACCAACCGCCGTTGATCCGTCGAAACTTGAAAGTCTTCTCATGGACTGGTGGCGATTGTCCAGGTTCCAGCGGCGATTCTCCACCCTTCGGTAAGATAGTCTTTTTTGCGCTACCGGTCGCCGTATCGTCATGCACAACCAAATGCTCCAAGTCTCCAAGGGGACAAACGGGATTTTTTTCGTGTCGCTTAGCTGCTCTCTCGTCTAAATGCTTGGCAACCGCCTCGTAGAATCCCGCTTTGTCCTTGATGTTCGCCGTAACAACATCACGCCACAATTGCTCATCATGCGGAGGGGGGACAAACGTCTGGTCATTTTCATGCTCCGCCATGAGCTTGGCGATGTCGATACCATGTTTCTTCTTATACCTCTTTTCGTAGTCGTCATTGATCGCGGCACCATCAACGTATTTTTTTACAATCGCAGACGCTTCTTTGGAATGTAACATCGCGCAACCGAAGAAAGCCTCGAAGACGACGTTATTTTGTGCCTGGGAGGTCAATAGAGAAAAAACGGTGCGCGCGTCACGGTTGTCGCGTGCTTTCCGATAGGCATCAAAAGCTGCTGTTGGTGACGGATAGCGTTTCTGATTTTCCCTCTCCATCTTGTCGTTATCACTGCTTGCACACGACGCCGCAAACAGGAAGATCGGAACAAACAACGTCAAAAC
The DNA here is from genome assembly GCA_963674475.2 of Thermoguttaceae bacterium. Classification (GTDB taxonomy): domain Bacteria; phylum Planctomycetota; class Planctomycetia; order Pirellulales; family Thermoguttaceae; genus CAXXFQ01. Next base: position 302,222 of record CAXXFQ010000024.1, read on the forward strand.
GCCTGCTGTAAAACCTCTGCTCATGACATTTTCTCCGTATCGGTTCAGTTGCAGGAAAAGACCAAGCTTATTGTTGGATTCTTCCGTCTTGTCTTCGGCATTGCTACCGCTGATTGGGCGATCATTCAAAGAGATAAATGTCATACGCCCTATAGTGAATTAAGGAGCCAACTACCATTGATTCGTCGAAACTTAAAGGTTTTGTCAGTCTTTCTAACTTTTTGTAATGAATCTCCAGGCTGGGGTAAAATGGTGATCTTCGCGTGACCTGTTGCCGTGTCGCCCTTGATAGTAACTTGCTCTAAATCTCCAATGATGTTTGGCTTGCGGTCTTTTTGAATAAACTTTTGTACCTCTGCGAAAAAGGCAACCTTATCTTTCGTTGCATCATAAATGGCCTGACGGGAGAGCTCTTCGTCTTTCGGCAAAGCGTCCATAGCTGCGGATTCCGGGGGGGGCGGAACCATGCCAGCCTGTCCTGTTTCCGTCCCACCGGCTCCTTTATTCTTCGACTCCCAATAAGGAATTGCCTTTGCAAGAGCCTTGTCGATCAGTTCGGCATGACCGTGCTTTCGTTTGTACGCTTCCCAGTACCTCTTTCCGGCCGCAGCCTCGGTAGGGCCAAATTTCTTCTGAATCGCTTGAAGCGTTGGGTCATTTCTCATTATGCACACGAATTGAGTCTCAAAAGGCATGTAGCGTTGGACTTCCGGAGTAAGCAGGGAATAGTACGCTCGCCAATCCCCACTGCGGACTGCCTGGCGACGAGCATCGAAAACCTCGGTTGGAGAAGAATATGCTTTCATTGCTGGTTCCTTCTGGTCGGACGTGTCCCCGTGGCAGGCGGGCAAAAAAACCATTGAAATACATGTCAGTAGCAGGAGAGGCATGCTATGATGCATAATAAATTATTCTTTCTATAAGTGAATTATATATGTGATAATTGACCGTGAATCCTTTTGTAAAACGATTGACATTTGACCGGAACATCTGCGGCCCGAGCACTGCCCGGTCGGGTTGTGGTGAGTGTCAATCTTTCCACCAGTAACGAGCGATGCACCAGAGGGCGACATGCTATTAGTGTCTTGCCCCAGTTGGAATTGGAATTTTCGTTGCGGCGGGTTAGTATAACGCTAAGCGAAGGAGAATTTCATGAGTGACAAGCGGCGTAGGGCCTTTTCGGCCGATCAAAAAGTGGCGATTGTGCGACGGCATCTGGTGGATGGCGTGGCGGTTTCGGATCTGTGCGACGAGTATAAAATCCAGCCGACGCAGTTCCACCAGTGGCAGAAACTGCTCTTCGAGAACGGAGCGGCGGCCTTCGAACGACGTCGGGCCGTGCGTGGGCCTACGGCTTAATAAGATCGTACCGACGATCTGTTGCTAAGCCAAGCCACCGAATCTCGACAGCTACTGGTGCGGAAGAGCATTGTTTGACTTGCAAGTAAAAGAGTATCGTGACTGAGTTCAAGATCTGATGGTTTCCGAAATTGATTCTCATCGTTCAAGCGAGATGTCGAATGCACTCGTGCCGCGGAAAGAGAATCCTACCTTAAAGCAGACACGTGTGTTCAAAGTCAAATTTTGCCAAACCTCATTAGGAACATTGTCCCGGCGAGCGAAGACCCAGTCGCTGCTCCCGTACCGCTCGAAGAAGCAGTAAGTTGCTTCGACTCTGGTAACAACGCCCTTGAATTCCGTATCAAGCGGAAAATGTAAACTGTTCCGCACTTCTGCCGATGCACGCATTCTTTCGAGTTTTTGGAATACGTCCTTGCTTTCTGAAAAACTGCCAGCTACGTAGTATTGCCGTCCCAGAAGAAGCCTAGCCTGATAGTTTGAGTCTCCAGGCACGAAAGAACGAATTAGATGGTATATGATCTTGTCGTGATCAGGGTCCTGCTCGTCAATAAGTAGACGAGCGTACGCAAAATTTAACCGGCGGTCGTTTCGGTTTGCTTCGATTGCCTTATGGAGAATGCCTTTCGAATTGTCATGTTGCCCCTTGTCTTCGTGAATTTTCGCAAGTCGGATTGCAATAAGGCCGTTTCTTGGATTTGCCACAAAAGCCTTCTCCATGGCCTTTTGCGCACGCTTGGAATCCTTAAGCAACGCGGCGAAGTCAGCTTCGGCTCCCAATAAATGAGAATCACCCGGAAAGCGTTCTAATCCCTCGCTCAGATTGCCTTCAATAGCCTTAAGCAGTTTTTCAAAATGGGCTTCAGGTTCGTTGTTACGTTTAATCGAAAGCCTCAACTCGAGGATGCCAACCTTAACCAGGGTATGGTAGGCATATGAATTCTCCTCAAAGCGGTTTTTTAGGCTCGTGCAAATGGCGGCTGACTCCTTCAAGCATCGTTTCTTTTCCAGTTCTGATTTAGCAACGTCTGCCGACTTTAAGTAGTATTCGGCCATTGAATGGCGAATGCTTCTGTCATCTGGCGACCGGTCCGCAGCGCTTCTTAGCAGTTTACAGGCAGCCTTCAGATTGCCATTTGATCGATGCATTTCATAAAGAGCCATCTGGTGTAGCAGAAAGGCATCTTCCCCTATTTGCTCTCTCGCAGTGATGTAAACCTTTTCAATTAACTCGTGGGAAGCTAATACGTCCAATAGGCTTCTCCCTCGAAGAAGCCTTCTAAGGGCTTTTCTATCAACGTCATATGCATCATTTAAATGTTGCAGGCAGCGTGTGTATGCGTCATAACGCTCTTCTGGTCGTGTAAGCACTCTCGTAAAAACAATCTCGGCGATGTGCGGGTGTCGCGTTCGATAAAGGTAGTCTCGTAGCACCAGATCGTTTTTTGTATGTACAACATGCTCAAGTGGGTGAAAGAGCCGATCCTTAAAATCCTCGTAGCGAATGCCATGAATGCGGGCAATAAGATTGGCTCGAACCGGCACGCCCAGTCGATTTAAAACGCATATGGTCAAGTATAGCTGTTGGGCTTCGTGTGGAGAAATACTATTGAATTCATCAACCACGATTTTTTCGAAAGGAATACCCATTGTTGCTTCGTGCAACGCTACAAGAAGCTGCCGACCAGCTCGTTCAACAAATGCTGCTCTCCTTTCCTCAGGTGTTGCGTTCGTGAGCGATCCTAATGCGCGGTGTGTTTCGAGCAGAGTTAACAGGTCACCGACTTCAGATTTCGTCAAATATCGTAGCGTATACTCGTTTGAAACGAATGGCGAAAGGGTGGAACAACTGACATTCCATTCATTTGTTCGCTCAGCCGTTACTATCGTAAGTAACCTCCCAAGATCGCCGATCTGACGAATAAGGTTTGTTATCTCTCGAACACGGTCGGCAGCGTTGTCAACAAAGAGATAAATGTGTTCCTTGCAGAGAGTCAAGAGTTCTTGTATCGCTGTGCTAGAGATCACTCCATGCGAGTTCAGCCAAAGGCAAAGATAATTAAATTCTTTAGCCGCGTCCCATGCAATCCGCCGAAGAACTATCGACTTTCCAGCTCCAGCGTGAGCTTTTATCACAATAAGCTTTACGTCATCGCGATCCTGAGTTTCCTCAATTAAGAAATGATCAGATAGAATATTATCAGATAGGCGGCGACGGACGTCGAGGTTCTGTTCAATCGCCGACCATCCCTTATTCAATCCTTTGTAGAAATCAGTTGGTGCAAGCGATTCTGTCTGGCTTATCCCTTTAACATAAGTGACGTCCGTCTTCAGGAACTGCTTGCATGCGGAGGTGAGAGCCCACTCACGAACAGCAAAACGCTCAGTGATTTGGAATTCTTTTGCGTCATCCGTAATCGTTGGTATCAATCCGCGGAATTTACTCGATAACTGGCTATCCAGCTCCTTGAAAAACTCAACGAATGTTGCCGAAATTGGAGTGACTTTGTATTTCGACTCCCAAAAGCGAGTTTGAATATCGTCGACGTTGGGAGCGACGAAGTAGTATCGTGGGCGATTGTCGCCGAGGGCGTTCAATTCGAGCATTATCGCTCGAATGTCTTGATCATGAAGGCTATGGCCAACGAAGACGATTGGATGTTCAATACCCCAATCTTTAAAGGAGTTAAAAAGGCGATCTCGCCCATATTTGTGTGAAATGTACTGATCAGTACTGAGAATAAGTGGGCATTCAGGATTATTTTGCCGTGTGATGCACCCGTGGAGTTTCAGGTATGGAACAGAAGTCGAATCTCTAAGGCGATCACTGATGCGGTCGTGGTTGTCGATGAGCACGGCAAGATCTTGTGCCGGTGTTGCGACTCCCCTATAGCCTTCTTCAACTAATAAGTCGTAATTGGTAGTACAAAGTCCGTGCCAGCGAAACGTCGGGATCAACAAATGCTCCACAGTCGGCTTGAATGGTTCGAAGATGCCACGAAGGAACTCCTGGACTGTGAGGAGATCCGCTTCGCTTATTGCGTATTCCCCGATCTGATTAAGGGGTGCGTCGGCGTACTTGCCGCCGAGGAATTTGGTTGACAACATTCCACCGAGTGCCTTGGCAGTTGGTGGACCATTACCAGAGTCATCTTTTGCTTCCAACGACGCCCCTGAACCTAGAAAAAGAACGGCTTGGCCTTCTCGGATTTGCGTAAGTAGGTAATCCGGTATCATTTATGCCCCTGACTTTGATTTATCCCTAAAAAAGTGGATAGAAAAAATGGGTAGTTATGGCTCGAGAGGAAGCGGACTAAAAAACGATGTTTTCTGGATGGTGTTGACCGGCTTTAATTTTCTGTACCAGGGGTTATGAGAGTTTCGGTTAGGTAACGGGTAATGGGTCAGATTTCGGGCTGTGCTGCTGGAGTGAGGGCGTAGCCCGAACGGAAGCGGCACAGCCCGCTGCAAATTTCGACGGGGATTGGTAGCCCAACGAACCGTGTGGCCGAACGTGGTTGTAGTCTTCCTGCCAGGCTTTGGCCAATCGCCGGGCAGCTTGGAGATTCTCAAATTCCTCACGAGCCAGAAGCTCGTCTCGAAGCCGACAATGGAAGCTTTCGGCATAGCCGTTTTCCCATGGGCTGCCTGGTGCTACGTAGAGCGTCTTCACGTCTACTCGCTCCAACCATTCTCGAACCGTCTTGGCGATGAACTCCGGGCCATTGTCGCTACGAATATTTCTTGGCACGCCTCGCATCGCAAAAAGTTCGGCCAGCGTATCGATCACATCTTCCGAGGTAATGCTGCCAGCCACTTTCAACGCTAAACACTCTCTTGTGAATTCATCAATGATCGACAGCCACTTTAGCGAACGCCCACTCGTCGTCCGATCAAAGATGAAATCCCATGTCCACACGTGGTCCTTATACTCTGCACGACGGCGATGACAAGCGTTCTCACCCGAGCCTAATCGTCGTCGTTTCCGCTGTTTTTGAGGCACTTTCAGCCCCTCTCGACGCCACAGACGGTAAACCCTTGTGAAGCTCGCTCGCCAACCTTCGGCTTGCAGCAACGCGCTGATCCGACGATAGCCGAAACGAGGACGCCCGCTAACAAGTTCAAGCATCCGATCAACCAAACGCGGTTCATCGTCGCGCGGCTTCGTCTCGTAACGCTGTGTGCTACGAGGCTGCTTCAAGGCTCGGCAAGCTCGACGCTCGCTCACGCCGTGCTTCCCTTTGAGCTTTATTACCGTCTCACGTTTCCGAGAGGGGCTCACAAGTTTCCCTCTGCCACATCCCGAAGTATCTGGATATCCAGGGCTTGGTCAGCCACCAGACGCTTCAAACGCTTGTTCTCCTGTTCCAGTTCTTTCAGCCGCTTCGCCTCTTCGGCCTTCATTCCACCGTACTGCTGCCGCCAGCGATGAAACGTCTGCTCACAGATTTCCAAGGCTTGGCACGCTTCGCCGATCGTCTTGCCCGAGTTGAGCATCGCGTCCGCGTCACGAAGCTTCCTGATAATCTGCTCCGGCGTATGTCGCTTCCCGCGATTCTTCACAAGAGTCTCCTTCCACCCCTACAGGGCTCTGGATACTCTCATACCACATGGACCAGTTTTTGAATAGCAGGCCAGTGTCCCCCAGACTCGCGAAATTTTTTTGGCTTTGGACCAGTTTTTAGGCTTTTGGGGGCTGAGTAAAATATATGGTTTTATGTCATCGGCGAGCGTTGTACAGACTTCGATAATGGTGATTATAAAGGAGGCTGTAGAGTGAAGTCAATTAGAGTAGAATGAATTTGTGCAGAATGGTTTAGCAAGCCTTTAGTACTCTTTCCCCAGGGGGTTGTGTTAGGGCTGACAGCGCATACCGCCACCGCAAGAGCCCAAGGAACCGCCCACTCCCCCCTACCTCGCCTTCGGCTCGTACCAGCTCAAAACCCCGCCAAGCCGTTCGTGCCGTACGGGCTCGCCAAGTTCAAGCGTCTCGACTTCCTCTCGTTTCGTTTCATCGAAGTTCGGTGGGAGGAAGCTGGTGCCGCGGTGCGGTCGGCGGTGGTGGTAGTAATCGAGGTATTCGGTTAGGATGTGCCGGAGGGTACATCTCACCTGATGGACGCATCAAGCCTTTTTATCCAAAATCCCCCCTTGAGACGAAGGTCTACCCGGTTTGAAGCAGTGAAAGAATACTAAAACGTCATAAATATTATAAAAACATGGGGGTTGAGAGAGATGGTGTTGATTTGGGTGATATTGAGAATTTCCGAAAGTTGACTGACTTTAATATGGCAAATTCAAATAAATAAAAAGGAAATTATATGTATATTTACAGAAAATTCGTGGTTGCTATTTTAGTTTTAATATCATTTATCTTATGTGTGTCCCAGAGCCATGCACAAAAGATACATTTACTTATCGCGGCCGATACAAATGACGAAAGTATTGGACAAGGTGTTGCCAAAAATGTTCCTAATCTTGAAACTTGGTTCCGCGCGCATGTTCCCACGAAGGATCTAACTATTAGCAAAGTTACTGGCAGAAATTTTTCCAGACAGGGAATTTTGTCAGCAGTGGATCGCATTAATCCCCGCAGCAGTGATGGCTTGGTTGTAATCGTATGTTGTCACGGGGCATACAGTCGTAATGGTCATTACTTGTCGATGCACAGTCAGCAGAACCTGTATCGTAAAGATCTAGTAGCAAAAGTGAAACTTCAGGGCGCTGGGACCGATGTTGTCATTACGGATGCCTGCAATATCTTTCTCGAGCCGCCGACTATGGAGTTCGGTTTTGAAGGAGAGCCGCCAAGCCAGATAGCTCCGTTGTTCAAATCGCTTTTTCTAGATGCTCGCGGTGTGGTTGATATTAACTCGGCATCTGAAGGTCAGGTTTCATGGACTTGTTCACAGGATGGTAGTTTTTTCATTAATGTTGTCGGTGACATACTTATAAATAAGGCCCACACGAAAATGAATTGGCATCAATTTGTGGCCTTATTGGATCGTGGGTTAAAAGATGTATACAAATCGAACGGAGGAAGCTTAAGTGATTCTAGAACGGGTTACACACAACGTGAGCAGAACGTTCGTGTATGGTCGCTTCCTGATAAAAGTTCATTACCGAATCCACATAAATTGTATTATCTCCGCAAGGGCGATGTAATCTTGTCAGTTAATGGAGTGGCAGTAAAAAATGGCGCGGAATATAAAGGGGCAGTTCGAAAGTCCGGTCGTATTATGCGATTCCGGGTTCGCGATGCAAAAGACGGTCGTGTTTACATCATGGAAACCACTTTACGAGATTCTTCTCCTCGTTTTGGTGTTTACTATAAAGATGCTTATGGTGGAGCTTCTGTCACTGGTAGAAAAAGTGGCTATCCCTGTACGAAATGTCGCCTGATTGGTGTTGAACCTTAACTGAAGCGAATGTTGATATTGATACTATGAAAAAGCGAGGGGTCTCCAAGATGGGTAGTATTGGATATTTATTGACCCTCGCAAAAGTGGTGTGAAATGGTCTGGTTTGTCAAGGTACCGAATTGGATTATTTAAAGTGGACTCTGGTTCTTGAAATGGGGGCGTTTTGAATCGCATGGAACGAAGAGGAACCAGGACGGATGCTTGATCGAGAAGTATTTGGCCGTCTTGAAATGGGCCCGAAGAGTGTCCCAGATGAGCACGACCCGCCGATGAAAACGATGGTGCAGGTCACATAAAAAGGGGATCATGTAAACAGCGGTCAAAAAATGCAGCGCGCACCGGTTAGAAAGGGAATGGCTAGGACAGCGTATATCGCCACCGCAAGAGCCAAGAAACCGCCCTCTCCCCCCTACCCCGCCTTGCGCTCGTACCAGCTCAAGACGCCACCGAGCCGTTCGTGTCGGACGAGCTCTCCAAGCTCAAGTGTCTCGACTTCCTCCCGCGTCGCTTCGTCGAAATTCGGCGGCAAAAACCCCGTGCCGCGATGCGGTCGGCGGTGGTGGTAGTAATCGAGGTATTCGGATAGGATGTGTCGGAGGTGGTTTTCGCCGAAGATGAGGAATCGGTCCAGGCATTCCCGTTTGATCGAACCGATAAATCGCTCGCAATGGGCGTTCATATTCGGCGAACGCGGCGGTATTTTAATGGTTTTAAGACCTCCCGACCGGACTGTTTTGAGAAACTTTTTGCAGAACTTGGCGTCCATGTCATGGATGAGATAGCGAGGAGCAACAGCAAATTCGTCGCAAACGACACACAGGTTGCGCGCTTGTTGGATCATCCAGTGTTCGTTCGGGTGCGGTGTCATACCGAGGATTTTCACCTCGCGGGTGCCCGGGCAGATCAACGCCAGGATGTAATATTCGAGGCGTCCGATCGGTGTCCAAACGCTTTTGGTAAAGAAGTCGCAGGCCAGAAGCGTCTCCTTGTGGCGCCGCAAGAACTCGGCCCAGGTGCTGTTATCCCGACCGGGCGGATTAGGGCGAAATCCATTTTCACGAAGGATATTACAGACGGTCCCTCTTTTAATGTCTTTGTAGCCGAGCCGGTAAAGCTCGCCAAGGATGCGTCCAGAACCCCAGCCTTCGTTCTCCGAGGCGAACCGAACGATCAGGTCGCGAATCTCCTGCGGCTTCTTTCGGCGGCCATGCTTTTTGACCTCGGTACGATCCTGCTTCGGGTTTCGGTCCTCGGCCAACCACCGCATGAGCGTCCGCGGCGACACCAGCGAGACAAGCCCCGTTGCCTTCGAGCCCAGCTGCTTGGCGTACTTGACCATCCTCGCCCGCTCGGCCCGGGTCGTATAGATCCGTTTCGGCAAGCGACTGCGAAGGATCTCGTTTTCCGCCTTGAGAAACTCGATCTGCTTGACCAATTCCGACTCGGTCGCCGCCGCCACCGCCAAAAAGACCGATTGAAAAATCGCCTTCATCGTCTTGCCTCGTCAGGGGTTAACCGGATGACAAGCAATTGTACCCCACTGAAATGGCGGCCAAAAAAGCCTTCTGGCGGCTCCTGATGAAAGTCGATGGTTTTAGGTCAGTCTGACCCGACAAAAATGACAATTCGAAATCGCTCAAGTCGGGACCATCAGCAGACATGGAGACCGATGCTCTAAGAGGCGGGCTCTGTCGCCCACACTAGCGAAAATCTCGAGAAAAACGGCTCTATCCGTCTCGCATCGCCAAGAAAAAGCCCGGAAAACCCAGGCTGTCATGGAAAACTTTGCCCATCAGTACCCAAGTCCGTTGTACCAATATGGGCACCCCATTTTAAGAGCTCTCTCTAACTATAGACAGAGTGAAGAGATAGAAAACCACGGCATCGGTCTACGGAACCGAAGGGGGGATCGCCAAACAGGGCTGGCAGTACCTCTGGGTTTTGTACGAGGAGATTGAGGACTCTTACAAGCTGATCTCCGTCCCGCGTGCGGCCTACGTCGAGCAGGTCTATCGGTACACGAACTTCTACGATCTTGCGATCGGAGTGGCGCCAGCATGAGACAATCGGTCAAAAAAGGTGAGCCGCTTTCGATCCCTGCCGAGGAGTATAACGCCTTCCTGCAGGTGGCCAACGATTACCGCACCAAGAGCGTCGCGGCTCGGCCTTTGCAGCAAGGACGTCACGTCCCTCATGGTCTGGTTCGAATCAAGAACACCACCGATAGCGACCTGGGTCGCTTCTCGGTCCTCGGGATCGATGGGCCGCTCTTCTCGCCGGATGACAACCTCGAGGAATATCAGAATCGGTTGGCTTTTGTCGGCGTGACACCGACGACCGGCCACTTCGACAAGTTCGCCATTATCCAAGAACCGTTAGCCGTCGATGCGATCGGCTTGGCCATGGTTACCGGCATTACAGTCGCTCAGGTCAACGTCACCAGCGAAGGTCACGGCTACGCCAGCCTGACCGACGGCGAGAGTGGCTACCTCGAAAGCGCCGCCGGTGGCGCGGTCGTCATCCTCGATAAAGGAAGCGGCAGCGGTACCGTCTGGGCCCACGTTTTATTGGGATCCAACCCTTGCCCGAGTGCGCAAGCCGTTCTTGATGCCGATCTCACGGCTACCGGCACAGCAACCGCGTCGATCTGGCGATTCGATGGCACTAACCTTGTCGACACGGGCGAGGATGTCGAGGTTCACCCTTGGATGATGAAAAGTGACACGACCGTCGCGTCGGGTTCCCAGATTTGGATCCGCTGGAAAGGTCGTTGGTATATCGAGAACGCGGAGTGCCCCTGATGTTTCAGTTTTCGCCGGGCTGCTGTTGCGAAGAAGAGTCCCCTTGCGTCAATTGCAAAAATCAGCGCGGGGAGTATCTGATCCTTGACGCCGGGCCCTACGGCAAGGCGGCCATGGAGTGGATGAACGACTGCGCGGCAAGGACGGCGGCTGGAACCGCAAGCGGTAGCGGCATGGTGCTCTCTGCCTGGGGCACGCGTAATGTCACGCTTGATAAATATGGTACCTGCTGCTCTTGCGACCCACTCGACGACTATCCGAACATCCCCGGTCCGCCGCCTTACGACTGTTCGAATTTCGTCTTCGAGCAGTCGAGCGGAACCCCGATCACGATCACGGCCTCCACGCAGCCGGTCGATCCGGTCTTTGGTTTGAACGCGGTGCCGGAGGTGGTGCAAGTCGAGGTCTCGGGCGTAGGGACCAACCCGGACGCCATTTGCGACGATTACGGATGCAGTAACATCGACGGGACCTACATCTGCGAGAAGACCTATAGCGGGCCGAGGCCGTCGTTGCCTGCTCGGCACCTTTGGGAATATAGCGGGCCGGGGCCGATGCTGAAGGCGTATCTTACAGGCTCGGGCTACACCTGTGGCGATCCGATCGCCGTCGCGCCGTCATACATTACTTGCGAAGTCGAAGCGTACACCGACACCTGGTACGGCTACGGCTGCGACTTGGCGCGGTACGTGAGTCTTCTGTTTCGCGTTACCTGCGGGGATCCGATCGACCCGCCGCCATCGTGGCAAAAATGGAGCATGGGTACCTGGGAAGCGAAGCTGGACAGCGAGTCGTTCAACACCCCGCACTACGACTTCTTGAGCGGCCCCCCACCAATGACGTTTTATACTTGCCACAACTGCCCCACCTGTCGTGGCGGGAGCGTTTCGATCACATGGTAAAATGCTCCTTCACCCGCAACGGCCCCGATGCCGTCTGTACCCGCTGCGGCCGCGTCGTCAAGAATTTTCAAGGCGACCTGGCCCGCTTGAACGCCGTGTGCCGTGTCGATGAGAATGGCAAGCCACTGCCCCCGTCGAAACCACCCACCATCCTCGAGCGTGCCAAGCATTACGCCGTCGCGAGCGCCCGCTGGAGTTCGGCCGGTTGCCCCGCCCGCAGCGATGAAGAGGTCGAAGCGATCCTCGCCATCTGCCAATCATGCGAAAACTACAACGGCGCCGGGTGCAACCTCTGCGGCTGCCGCGTCAATCGAAAGCGAGCCGCCTTGCTCAATAAGGCGAGAATGGCGACCGAGCACTGCCCGGTCGGGTTGTGGTGAGTTGTTGCCATTGTCATGGACACCGTTCGTTTCGGGATTGCTTCTCTTGCTCCGCGATTACTCGTAATCCGCATAAGCAACTGCCATGAGTTTCTCTTGTTCCGATTCCCGATCGTCGGACTTCTTTGTGTTCGATTGACGCTGTTGTAGGTCCATCGCCAAGGTGGTCAGTAGACCTTCGTCCAAGGTGGAGTTGGCTGTGAGCGGTTCCTGGGAGACCGGTTCGGGCAGCCCCACTCGACTGGCGAAGAAATCATGCGAGACCTTGACGCCACGTTCTGCGGGACGTTGGACGGGGCCGTAGGTGATTTCTGGTGGAGTGGTGTTTATCGAGGTTAAGAATGGAAGGAGTGCCGCTTGTTGCATACGGCTTAAAATGGGGGCGGTGGCTTCGCTTTGACTTCCTGAGGATGGCGTTGTATCCAGGGCTTTAAGATAGTTTTGGCGGAATGCGAACAGGTCGGCCGTGTCGACGTCGCCGTCGGCATCGATGTCAAAGCGAGAATCGAAACCGACATCGGCGCTGGTTTTCTGATAGGTTTTGCGAAAGCGGAAGAGGTCGGCGAAGTCCACATCCCGGTCGCCGTCGCTGTCGCCAAAGAAGCTGTGGAATTCGAACGTGTAATCGGCAGCCATCGGATTGCCGGACGGGTCGACGACGGCATCGGCAAGAATCGTAGCCGAGTAATTGCCGTCCGGAAGTCGACCACCGGGTAAGCCGGGGAAGGTCAATGTGGCGGTAGAGGTGATCGAGTCGACTTCAACAGTCATCGCATCAGCGGAAATCGCCTCGCCGGTGGTGAGATTCGAAAGTTGTAACGCGTCGGCGTTCAGTAGCTCCAGAACCGCTTCGTGGAAGCTCACGTTGATACGGCGGATGGCCGATCGCCCGTTCCCTTGGCCGATCGTCACCTCGGTCACGTGTGGCGGGGCATTGACGTCCGATTCGTACGCCCCAATGTCGACGGTTCCACCAAAAATACGCGGGTTGCCCTCAAGATCGGTTGTCAGCGGATTCCCTTCAGTGTCTACCGCCAAGGCATTATCCCCCGCGTCGATTGCCGGGCTATCGGAGCGAAGTCGAAGGTCCCCATAGTCGTCGTTGGCCGATTCGTCTATGTCGTTAGTTTCCAGGTCATCACCCCAGCCGTCGCCCCCGTCAGACGGATTGCGGATGAAGGCCGGATCGGAATCGATGAGGTTTTTCGAATTGCCGGTTATAGTCTGCCCGCCAAATTGACCGCCTTCATTTAAAGCGACAATCGAGTTGTTTACATTGAAGAAGCCGTTGTATTTACTTTCCCAGTAAATGCCACCACCGTCCATTGCCACGTTTCCGGCGACAGTACTGTTGATTAGGTTTGATGAATTAAAACTCCAATTCTTGTTATAAACCCCTCCTCCGTTGCCGTTTACTGCCGAGTTTCCACAAATGGTGCTGTTGATGATTGTAAAACGACCATAACTGTCGTAAATTCCCCCTCCGTTGCCACTTTTGGTTGAGTTTCCATAGATCGTGCTGCCGGTCACCGTCATATGGGAATGATTGCAAATCCCTCCACCACAGCCGTTCTCAGCCACGTTTTTGCAGATCACACTATCGATTATGGTCAAGAAGCCTCCGTTAGAAATCCCGCCGCCCCCTTCCGAACTACCGGAAACGTTTTCGGCGATCAAGCTTTCGGTTACCGTTAAATTTCCCCTGTTGTAAATTCCCCCCTCAGTGTTGCTTGAGACAGTCGAATTGATGACGGTCGAGTTGCCCAAATTACGGATGCCAAGATGGTTGTTCGAAATAGTCGAATTCGTGATGATTTGATAGGCGTAGTTAGTGATTCCAACCGAATTTTCGCAAATCGTACTGTCGTTTATTGTCAAAGCCCCTCCGGCAAAGCAAATACCTTCCGTGTCTGAAAGGGGCAAATTATTGCTGATTGTGCATTCGTTGATCGCCAAAGAAATTCCAAAGCCAAAAATGGCGTCCCCATCTTCAGCCGAGCCGCCGGTCAGAGTGAGACCTTCGAGCGTTGCAGATACGAAATGGTCGATGTAGAAAAGGCGACTCAAGCCATTGGCGTCGATCGTCAATAGCTCTTCGCCCGGACCGTCGATAGTCAAATGGTCAGAAATCTCCAGTTGGGTGCCGCTTAGTGTGATTGTTGCCGGGCCGTTGGCAAACAGGGCCGGATCGAAGGTGATAACGTCCTCTTGGGAGTCACTACCCGCAAGCGCGTCTCCGACGGCTGTGTTGGTATTTGCCGCTTCTATGGCTTCACGAAGGGTAACCTGACCATCTTCGGCAACGACATCGGCGAGGCTGGTTATCACATAGGTCCGGGAATCGGCAGGTCTGGTCATGAAAAGGCGGACGGTATCCATGCCGGGAGCCGAAAGGGAAAATACGGCCGAGTGATCCGTCCCAGGGGCGACTTCTTCTGTCATGGAGACGGTGATCGTCTGTGGAACATTCCAATTGGTGGCGTCGAAAAGGATCGTCGAAAGGTCGGCTGTGATGTCGTCGCAAGAGCCGACCTGTTTTTCGATTGCAACTTCGACCGTTCCTTCGGGAACAGCGGTCAAACAAACATCGACGGTGATTGATTCCCCTTCATGAATTTCAAAATAGGGTGAAGGAGTGACTGCCAGTTCAGGCGTTGCCTGTAATTCGATCGAACCGATGTCGACCGCTGCCGGAAGCGGATCGGTCAAACGCAGGTTTCCTAACTGGTCGTAATCAAGACCAATCCGACCAGGATAAAATGGACTTGGAACTCTTCGAATTACTCTTCCAGCATCGATGAGAGGGCTTCCGGATTGGGGGCGGTAATAGAGCAAGCGTCCCATCTCGTCGGTTATCGCCGTCAGCATCGGGTCACCGTCCTCGGTACCGACGAAATTACTGTCGCTGATTGAAACATTAATATCCGGGTGTTCAGGGGCAGTATTTCCCGCTATGACCGTGTTCCCTATACGTTCAGCATCATAGACACCGCCCCCATCGCTTCCGGCCACGTTACCGATAATCGTTGCATGAAATATCGTTGTTCCTGAACCGTACACTCCTCCACCAAAGACTTCGGCGGTATTCCCAGAGATCGTCGAGTTTACCACCGTAAGCGATCCTAAAATATTTCCAACCCCTCCGCCGTACCGGGCAAAATTGTCGACGATCGTCGAATCAATAATCGTCATACAATCTTCATTCGAAATTCCTCCCCCAACACCCATGTCATAATTTACGTAACTGTATCCGTATTCTCCCCAAGTCCTGCCAGTTGTATAATTCCCCGAGACAAAAAGGCCGGAGAGTTCCAAGGTACCCGGGTTCCCGATGGCGCCTCCGTGCCCGTTGGCCGTGTTATTGGTGAAAGTGGAGTCGCTGACCGTACCTTTTCCCCAGTTATGAATCCCGCCCCCACCGATCTCCGCAAAGTTGCCGATAAACGTCGAGTCGCTTACCTTCATCGCCGGGCCATCACTGATAGAATAATAATGGCTAAAGTTGGAAATAGCCCCGCCGTCCTCGCCAGCATTGTTATCTTGAAAAAGAGAGCCGGTTACCGTCATGTTACCATAATTGGCGATTGCACCACCGCTGTGAACCGCTGAATTGTCGGAGAAAGTGGACCTACTTATGGTCATCTCCCCCTCGTCGTTGTAAATCCCGCCGCCATATTCATGATATGACGAGCCATAAGTCGAGTTGCCAGAAATCGTCGAGTTGTTGATGTATAACGTATCTTTGTTGTAAATCCCTCCTCCTCTTTCTAGTGCCCAGTTGTCGGCAACAATCGAATTGGTTAACACCAGAGTGCCGTCATTCAAAATGCCGCCGCCTTTATCAGCCTGATTGTCCGAGATGGTCGAGTTCATAACAATGAGGTTTCCGAAATTGGTTATGCCGCTGCCCCAATGGCCGGAAATAGTTGTATTGATGACGGTTAGATTGCCGGAGTTGTGGATTCCGCTGGAACAAGTGTTATTGGTTATTGTCGAGTTGCATACGGTCAATCCTCCAGTGTTGAAAATCCCCCCTCCATATCTTCTTTCAAGATGACTTGAACTATAGGACCCATTGGCGGTGCTCCCGGAGGCCGTAACGCCATCAAGCGTAGTTTCGATATCCTCCCCGCAATAAACGACCGTATAGGCGTTGTCGCTCGTGTCGTTTTGAATGCCCAAATCGCCGGAAAGAATCGTTTCGTGGGTTGTCCAGTCGCGCTGGTCGAGGGCAGTTTCAGTTCCCTCGAAGCCGCCATAGAGAGCGACGTTATTCAAAAGCGAAAAAGAAGCCGACCGGGCGTCTTCCGCTTCCAGGAGTTTTGTCGGAATATACGTCCCTTCGGCGATCCAGATTTCAAAAATGTCGTTGCAGTTAGTATCATCGGTGTTGAGTAACTCGGCCTTGTCCATCGCCAATTGCAGATCGTTCAAAGCCGATTCCCATGCCAGCCCGTCCCCTCCGGCGACCGCATCACAATCGACATAGATAATCGGTCCCGCCTCGAAAGCGCCGATATCGACCGTGCCACCAATTATTCTCGGATTTCCGTTCAGATCATAAAGCAACGGATTCCCGTCGGCGTCGACAGCTAGGGTATTGTCCCCCGCATCTCTTGCAGTGGAATCTGGCCGAAGACGAAGATCGCCATAGTCGTCGTTGGCTCCTTCGTCGATTTCAGGTGTCGACGGATCGTCCCCCCAGCCATCGCCACCGTCGGACGGATTGCGGACAAACTTTGGGTCCGATCCGAGAAGGCAATTTTCATGCGACGTGACAGAACCCGAGATTTCCGTTCCCGAACTTGTTTCGTTGAGCGATATAATCGTATTGCGCAGGAAATCATTACATATACTGTAGTCACTATAATTAAAGATCCCGCCGCCGTCGGACTCGGCAACGTTGCCCGAAATTGTCGAATTCGTGAAGGTAATACCACCATTGCAATTGTATGCGCCCCCGCCCTCGACTGCCGAATTTCCGGCCAATTGGGAATTGACTACGTTTAATGAACCACGACTCCAAATACCGCCCCCTTTGATTGCGTGATTGCCGACAATGGTGGAATCGGCAATGGTCATTACGCTTTCATTGGAAATCCCGCCGCCGCCCAGGACGCAATGGCCCTCGCCTGTGGTCGTATTTTCGGAAACGGTCAAGCCCGATAAATGCAAGGTCCCCGTGTTCGCAATCGCACCACCGTGACCGCCGGAAACGTTTTTCGTGAAAACGGAGTCAACAACCGTTCCGGTTCCTCCTTGCCAGCAGTAAATCGCACCTCCACCTGCCTCGGCATAATTTCCCTTGAAGTATGACCCTGAAACGAAAAACTCACTGTTCCATCCACTACGAATCGCGCCGCCATCATACACGGCTGCCGTATTGTCAAGAAACGTCGAATCGGAGACCGTTAGCCTCCCACGATTAAGATAAATTCCACCCCCAAACGTCGTAGCGGAATTGCCCGAGAAGAGGGTGTTGGATATCGTGCAAAAGCCATTCTCGATTAAAACACCTCCTCCTTTACCTTTGTGATTGTGGTGGTCAGAAATGACGGAACCTTCAATCGTCGCCCACCCGTTTATCGTGATTCCCGGACAATCAGCGTCATCCGACGTGTTATGGGAAATCGTCGAGTTCGTAACTGTCAAATCACCCCGGGAACTAATCCCACCTTTTGCATTATTCGACACGGTGGAATCGAAGACCGTCAAATTATCCCCCCCGTCTGGGATACCAATGCCACTGTTTCCGGTAATGGTCGATCCCTCGATACTTGATGTCCCACCTCGAAAACGCACACCATCATTATTTCTGCTGATCAGGGTATTCCGAATCGTACAGTAACTACCATTAAAATGAACCCCGTCACCTTCGTTATCCGATATGACGGAATTATCAATCAAAAGATCTCCGTCTAAAACAACGATCCCGAGGCCGTTCGTGCCCGAATTTTCCGAGATCGTCGAGTTCATGACCGTCAACCCAATGCCGTCATGAAAAATCCCTCCGCCGATCCCCATGTTTCCGGAGATCGTCGAATCGACAACCGTCAGCGTCCCGTAGCTGCGAATCCCGCCGCCCTGATTACTTGCCGAGTTTTCCGAGATCGTCGAATCGGCAACCGTCAGCGTGCCGAGGTTGTAAATCCCGCCACCGTAATCAGCTGTCCCATCGGTGATCGTCAGGCCATTGATAGTGGCGGTGACGTTTTCGGCGACAAAAAAGACGCCGCTTTGCCCGTTGGCGTCGATCGTCAGCAGCTCTTGTCCGGGGCCTTGGATATCCAAATCATCCGTGATTTCGAGCCGACCGTTTCCTGCCGTATAGGTGATCGTGCCGGGCACGGGGTCGACGCCATTGGTGAAGAGGGACGAGTCGAATTCGATCAAGTCGACTTCCAAATCGCTTCCGGCCGGAGCGTCGCAGACGGCGGTATTGTTGTTGGCCGCCTCGATCGCTTCACGCAAGGTGACCATCCCGTCGTCGGCGACCACGTCGTCCAACGAGTCGACCATCAAAACCGTGAGCATCCGTCGATCCTCCAGCGGCTCGAGCCGGAGACGATGTCGACGATTGGCCAGATCGCCAAGTCGCGCGAGTTTAGCGGATTTTTTTTGTGAACGCCGGTCCGTGTTTTTTTTCCATAACGACATGGTCGCTTCTGCCCCTGTTTATACTTTGCGAAGTCACTTTCACGATTTCCGCTTGTCCCCCTTTTTTCCCGCAACCCGGCACTTCGAACCGGGCGTCTCAAGCAAGGCCGCTTGTGCAACGGTGTCGTTTAGAGTGTGAAATGGTCTTGACCATCTATTGCAACAACACCAAGGGAGACAATTTTATTCTAACAGAACAGAAAGAATATCGCAATCGATCTATTTTAAAAGAAGGTACCCTAAAAGAAGGGGGAGATTGAGGAAGGAATTCTCGCTCTTTTCGCGTATAACGCCATCGCAAGAGCTAAGAAACCGCTCACTCTCTCCTACCCCGCCTTCTGCTCATACCAGCTCAAGACGCCTCCAAGCTGCTCGTGTCGGACGAGCTCGCCAAGCTCAAGCGTCTCGACTTCTTCCCGCGTCGCTTCGTTGAAGTTCGGCGGAAGAAACCCCGTGCCGCGGTGCGGTCGCCGGTGGTGGTAGTAATCGAGGTATTCGGTTAGGATGTGTCGGAGGTGGTTTTCGCCGAAGACGAGGAATCGGTCGAGACATTCTCGCTTGATCGACCCGATAAATCGTTCGCAATGGGCGTTCATATTCGGCGAACGCGGCGGTATTTTTATGGTCTTAAGACCTCCCGACCGGAGCGTTTTGAGAAACTTTTTGCAGAACTTGGTGTCCATGTCATGGATGAGATAGCGAGGAGCAACAGCGAATTCGTCGCAGACGACGCACAGGTTGCGCGCCTGCTGGATCATCCAGTGTTCGTTCGGGTGCGGTGTCATGCCAAGGATCTTTACCTCGCGCGTGCCCGGGCAGGTCAAGGCCAAAATGTAATATTCAAGACGCCCGATCGGTGTCCAAACGCTTTTGGTAAAGAAATCGCACGCCAGAAGCGTCTCCTTATGACGACGGAGGAACTCGGCCCAGGTGTTGTTGTCCCGACCGGGCGGATTGGGTCGAAATCCATTTTCTCGCAAGATGTTGCAGACGGTCCCTCTCTTGATGTCCTTGTAGCCGAGTCGGTAAAGCTCGCCAAGGATGCGTCCCGAACCCCAGCCCTCGTTTTCCGAGGCGAACTTGACGATCAGGTCACGAATCTCCTGCGGCTTCTTGCGGCGGCCATGCTTTTTGACCTCGGTACGGTCCTGCTTCGGGTTTCGATCCTCGGCCAACCACCGCATGAGGGTCCGCGGCGACACCAACGAGACAAGCTGGGATGCTTTCGAGCCGAGCTGCTTGGCGTACTTCACCATCCTCGCCCGCTCCGCCCGAGTCGTATAGATCCGCTTCGGCAAGCGGCTGCGAAGGATCTCGTTTTCCGCCTTGAGAAATTCGATCTGCTTGACCAACTCCGACTCGGTTGCCGCCGCCACCGCCAAAAAGACCGATTGAAAAATCGCCTTCATCGTCTTGCCTCGTCAGGGGTTAACCGGATGACAAGCAATTGTACCCCACTGAAATCGCCGCCAAAAAAGCCTTCTGGCGGTTCCAAGTGAGAGGCGGTGTTTTTTGGTCAGCCTGACCCGACAAAAATGACAATTCGAATTCGCTCAAATCGGGACCATCAGCAGACATGGAGACCGATGCTCTGAGAGGCGGGCACTGCCGCTCACGTTAGCGAAAATCTCGAGAAAAACGGCTCTACCCGTTTCGCATCGCGAAGAAAAAGCCCGGAAACCCCAGGCTTTCATGGAAAACTTTGCCCATCAGTACCCAAGTCCGTTGTACCAATATGGGCACCCTATTTTTAGAGCTCTCTCTAACTATAGACAGAGTAAAGAGATAGAAAACCACGCCTTCGGTCTACGGAACCGAAGGGAGCCGCCGAAGAGGAATCGCGACCCGTAAACCACGTCGGCACGCCCTTCGACGACCGGCTGGATCAGGTAGAGGTATTGATTCGGATCGTACTCCAGGTCGGCGTCTTGGATCAGGATAATATCGCCTCGGGCACGCTCGAAACCGGCACGGACAGCTGCCCCTTTGCCCTGGTTGCGATCCTGGTAGATGACCTCGATCGTATCCTCCGACTCGAGTTCGGCCAGAATCGCTCGGGTCCCGTCGGTGCTGCCGTCGTCGACCAGGATGATCTGTTTGGGAATTGGGACCGCCTGGATCCGCTCGACGATCTCGCGCAGTGTCGACTCTTCATTGAAGATCGGCACGACGATCGAGAGGCACAGATCCGAAGGAATTGGATAGATCCCCAGCCGTCGGGCGTTCGCCTCCCCCATCAGTCGAAACGCCGTCTCCACATCCGGATATTCTTTGGAAGGGGATAATGCCGGTATCACGCGAGGTTCGAGAAGTCGGTTCTCGAGAGGATCGGAAGAAGGTGAACGGTGCATCATCATGGAATATTGCCCCTGACCGGAATCGGTTCGCTTATGCTTTACTCGTCTCTGTCAGTACGTCGTTGTTTCAGTAGCCACTCGAATAATTCCGGGTTGCGGTAGGTGTGCAAGCGGCAGCCGTGCTTGACTCCCGGAAAAATGGTCAACTGGATATTGGTGCCGAGGGGCTTGAGTGCCTCGTACATCTCTTCGGAATACTTTTTATCAATGACATCATCCTCTTCGCCGTGAAAGACTCGAATCGGCAGGTCCTTGAGTTGATCTGCCTTCTCCGGACAGCCGACCCCGGCTAAGGGAACCACGGCGGCGAACCGTTGCGGAGAGTGGGCCGCCCAACTCCACGCCCCTATTCCTCCCATACTGAAGCCGCTGAGATAGACCCGATTCGCGTCGACATTCCATTGGTTTAGGATTGTGTCCAAAAACCGGTCCAGGAGTTTTGGTTTCCATCCGTGTTCAGGTGTCTGCGGCGAGACGACGACAAACGGAAACGGACTGCTCTCGTCGATGTAATCGGTCAGACATGGTCCTTTGAGTTTGTCGAGATCGTTTCCTGTCTCACCCGCCCCGTGCAGAAAGACAATCAGCGGAAAACTTGCTCCGATTTGACGATAGCCTTCCGGCCGATAGATCAAGTAGGAAAAAGGGTTCTCCCAAGCCGAACAGACCGGATCGACTTGTGCGGATGGCAGTGAACGAACGTCGAGCCACGTTCGCGCGGCCAGTCCGGTAAGCGTCCCGACAAAGCAGATCGATAAAAGGAAAATCCATACCTTACGAGACATGATTACCCTTTTCGCTTGGGACTTCGTTAGGGGCGCGGTCGGCCGTCTCGGTTCGTGCTTCTTTCGAAGGGGCTGGCCGTTTCGATCTTTTCTGACGCCAGGCGACAATCCCGATCAAGGCGATACAAGCGACGACTCCTCCTTGCATCGCGATTTCGCTTGCTTTCCAAGGCTTGCGGTATGGCTTTACCCAACATCGCTTGCCACGTTGTTGTTTGAGCATCCAATCGACGACCTTGCATTCCCGTAATGCGGGGATCCAACTTTTGTGGGAGTTGCTGGGAAATTCAGTGAGATGGGCAACCCCACCCGCTTGATTTATTCTTTGGATCGTTTGGCGAACTTTTTCAATCGGAGCGCCGGAATCGTAGGTGCAATTGAACGCCCAGACCGGCGTGTTTTTGAATCGCTCGAGACGAGAAAAGTCGCTCATGCCGGTCGACGAAATCGGGCTGATGGCAGCAAATCGATTTGGATAGCGTAAGACTGTTTCCCATACCGCGGTTCCTCCCGCCGAAATTCCCAAGAGATAAACACGGTCCTTGTCGATCGGATATTCTTTGATGAGGCTGTCGAGTATTTCCATTGCAATGGTGATGGGCGCGTCGTCCTTGCCTGAGGGGGACTCTGTCGCACTGACTATGGAATGCCCCCAATCGCGGTTGTCTGCCGGGCATTGCGTCGCCAGGACGAAAAAGGGATAACGCTCCAGATGCTTCGTGTCCTGAAAATGATGTTGCATATGGACAAGTTGGGTTTTATTGTCCGTTCCGCCATCTCCCGCGCCGTGCAGCCAGAGTAGGAGGGGATATTTTTTGCCCGACTCAAGGGGCTGTGGTACGAAGAGCCGATATTTTATCGTTTCTTTGTCGTAGCGGCCGCCCGTATATTGATACTCTCGCGGCTGAAAGATTTCGACCACCTTGGAGTCCGAGACGCCTGGCAGCGTGGCCGCAATGAGAAATAATGAGGTCGTGATGTGTGCCATGATAATCTTTTGCCAAGATCGATATTTGTAAGTTCGTTTGAGTGGGAGATTAAGTCCTATTTCAATTCGGTCATGTCGACGGTTTTTCCATCACGACGATTTGCCAATCTCTGGTGAACGGTGAAATCGATTGAAAACGGGATGCTGTGGACCGATCCGTCGCAAAAACTCATGTTGAATGTGTGTGGGTGAGAAGACCCCCATGCATAGTGGCGTAAGTCAGCTAAGTATCTTTCTGCATCGGAAGCACGCGTGTCCGGGTTGGGCAAAGCTTCGTTGTCGTGTCGAGTGTAGGTGTAGCGAATCGTGTCCGCATCGTGTCCGTGGTACATTGATTGATTGTCGCCGGGGTCGTAATCGGTAAAGCAATTGCAATGTTTTTCTCCAAAAAGATAGGTCGAGCTGAGTCCGTCTGAAATCTGTTGGCAGGTAATCTCACTTCGCTGAAAAACCACCCCCTTGAACTCGGAAGCATCGATCCATTCATACTGTCCCTGATCCGCTTGTTCGTAATTCACCGGACCTTTATTGCTCCCTTGAGGGCAAATATCCCCTCCGTTGGCCGCATAGCAAGTTTTGGCGACCATTTCAGGATTGGCGTAATTCCCCGGCGCTTGATCTTGGCTCGGCCAAAACCGATAGGTTTTGCATGGCCGTCGGGTTGGGCAGTTGAACACCGGCAATGGAGTTTCGCAAAGACGCCGGGCCGACTCGATTTTGGTTTTCCATTCTTCGCCCGCTCCCAACTTGTAGAGATGTTCCTGTTCGAGATATGGCAAGAGTTGATAGCACCAGCTCCCCGGCTGATTCGCCCCAACCCCACGATCCGGATCCCCCGTCCACATCCGTCCCCATCCCCCGCTCGGAAAATGCCCATGGGTCGATTCGTGATGGACCGCCGCCATCGCCAGTTGACGCAGATGATTTTGGCAACTCGTATTACGCGCCGCCTCTCGAGACATCTGTACCGCCGGGAGCATCATCTGGACCATCAGTCCAATAATCGCAATCACCACCAAAAGCTCAACCAAGCTAAACCCACGAAACCGTCGACATCGATACCCCATTACACAACCCTTTTTGAAAAGAAAAAAAATTACGAAATCTCCGTCCCAACCGCTCCTCCCTCACTTCCGATCCCGCATGGCAATGATCGAAAACAAAGCCACCACCACAATCAAATTCGCCAGAAACCACCCCATCCGAGACCAATTCCGAACGTCAACATACCAGATAACACTGGATGTGAACCATGCCAGACCGTTCCACACAGGCGTGATAAGCCCGCACATCAGCAAGACGACACTCGTCAGAAGTAACCAACCTTCTATACCGAGATGGAAACTTGTTTTTTCGTTATTATCCATGTGACCTTCCTGTATTCCTTATAGGTAATATCCAAAATAATATTTTTTGGACCAATTGCTATACTTATTCTTTCCAGTCATGGCTTTATAAGCAAGCGAATGAAGGGAGATTAGCTTTGTTTCATGGGGGCTGCGTTTCCTTGTAGTTCCCGAAGATTGCTGATCTTTTCCAATAAAACTTTGCAATCCTTGTAGTTGAAATCCAGACAAGCCAGTGCCGTAAGATGGGTTTCTGCTGTGTCGATGTCGTTGAGTACTACTGCAAGACGACCACCCAGGTGCAATGCTTGTTTCCTATTGTAAGTGTCGTGGTCCGGGATCTCTCGAATCGCCGCTTCGTAGTGGCTCATTGCTAGTGGATATTGCTTGAGTTGTTGAAAGCATTGTCCCAACGCAAGCAAGGCCACTCCTGTTCGGGCAGAATCCTTTTTCGCAATTTGCAGTTGCTCAATTGCTTCAGGATATCGCTTGGCCATCATGAAACGAAAGCCCAGTTCAAATCTGAAACGGAAGTTTCCCGGATATCGTTTTACACGTCTACCGCAAACTTCCAAGTCCTTTGCAAAAAATGCTTGCTGAAGCCGCTTCTTTTCTGAAGCGTCTTCTGTGTGCATAACTCTCTGTCGCAGATGGCGAAGCTGGACATCATCCCAGCGTTCCAGGATATCGGGATCACCTTCAGAGTTTTCATATGCCCGACGCAAGGCGTCTTCAGCGTCCCCATAACGTTCCTCATTGAGAAGGATCTGGGCAAGGTCAAGATAATGATCGACATTGTCAGGTTCTTCATCAATCATTTGCTGAATCTTTTCCGTACGGGCCATTTCCTCGCGTTGCTTGGCTTTAAAACGAATTTTTTTCACAACGACATCATTTTCGGCGGGCACATCGAGATCTTCACGCGACACGACTTTCTTGAGTGAAAGATCCCCAATCGCTTTCTCTGCCTCCTCATTGTCAGGCAAAACTTCCTCCACGCGGTGCCAAAAGTCAATTGCCTGGTCGATACGTCCGCGTTCCGCAAGGGCCTTAGCCATGAGACGATTGCATGCGGGATCCCTTGGTGACCCAATGAGTGCTGTCTTTAAGTAAAAAAGTTCGCTTTGAAGATGCCCCAATCTCTTCGTTGCCGTGGCCATCCCGGTCAATGCTGGGATGTCCCAAGGATTCACCGTTAGCACTTCCAGACCGTACTTGATTACCTCCCTCCACTGCTTGTTATCCAGTGCTTTTTTCAATGAAGCACGCGCACCCAACTTCTTAAATTTCGCTAGCGAGCACCCTTTTTTGTTGTTGCCGTATTTTTTGGATAGATTCTCAAAGTAGGCAGAAATATACTCTTTGTTGCCCGGATCGCCCAGGACGCATTGAGCAAGCATTTCTGCAACATAGACGGGGTCTTTTGGCTTGAGCGATTCGGCTGTTGCGTGCTCATAAAGCTTTTCCAACCTGGCGCGCATGGCAGGAGAAAGAGATTGACGCCCGTTGCATTTATCTTTTGAAGCATGTTTTTCAGTAGGCATGAAGTGTTTCCATTTGAAAGTGTCTGGAATTTTGCGCTCTTTGATTTCGGGTAGCCTTAGGTTCTGGCAGGAAGATTCTCTTCTCCCTCATGGGTGAAGCCGTAAAGTTTTCCTATCTCGGTCTGTTGTCGCGATCGGTTATTCCTGCCTGCCTTACCGCTTTTGATTTTTTTCTCCCAATCGAGTCATGTCCAGATAACGACGTGCGCCCCACTTGGTGCCGGCAATATGACGTAATCTTGTGAACTCCGGGCTGTTGTTGCTACGGATGTGCTTCGGAGCTCATCGGCATATAAAAAAGGTTGACCAGCATCCCCACGACCTTATTGGTATCACACAGCATTCCCAGCGCATTGAAAAGCCCAGATTACATTGTTTCTCATAGCATATGGAGCAAGTTTTGGGAGCACCCAAAACACCTATTTGACTTTCAGGCTGAGCAACTTTTTCACCCGAATGGAAAAACCACCTATCAGCGCGAGCGTGACCAGACTTGTACGGACAACAAACTGATCGTTTGACACGGCCGGGCCATTGACCCAATAGAGAAACGGTGCCAGGACAACTATCGTCCAGCATCCCAATTCCAACCACGGAAGGATTTCCCCTACAGCAAGCGCGTCGTCATGCATCGGGTTATCAATTCTGTTCTCACGCTTTTCTAGCATGTCTCTGGAGACCTTAGAAGTTATTCGTGGAATAAATTTTCGAAGACTCAATTAAAAATCTGCTATTAATAAATACGCAATTAAAAAACACATTAAATGTACAATGCTGCACTTGCTAGTAATGGCCTTTCTGCTTACTTAATGGTTCCGACGTTTATATCCTCAGGTTTGAGCATGGGCAGCCCCAAATCCTGTCGTACTAGATTCGCCTCCTCGAGCGTAATGTGGTAGATATAAATCGAGTATCCCGCCATTGCGACAGGCTCGAAATGGCGGAAGTAGTGGAACTGCCGGTTGCGGTGGTATAAGTTATTCACACTCACAGCATGCCAGCCTGGCCTAGGGCCGAGACCGTGATGGTCAATGGCGTATTCACCCTCGGATATGGAATTCTCGGATGGCGGACTCGGCGGCGGATACGGCGTTTCAGGAATCCCCGCCATCGTGGCCGGATATGAACCGCAATAGGCCAACCCATCGAGCGCAATGGCTCCGTGTCTAGCGAGCCAATCTTTCAAGTACAAAAGATCCTGGCCCCAATCGATATTGCTGTCAGTCTCAACACCGCCTAAGTGGTTGTGGCCTCGGATTGGTCCGCCTGATATTTCGTTGAAATAGGATAAACTGTGAGGATAAGCCCAAAGGCTGCTACTAATCATGAATGCAAAGGACACGACAACTAACATAGCGATAGCGGCCGCAGGCCTCGTTGGTGTCGTATGTCGTAATTTAAATATAAGGCCCACTTTGCTGATCCAAATGAAGGCGAATGGAAAAATTGGAAGAACATATCGTAAGTGGCGATTGAACCCGTCCTGCGAGCTAACGAAGATTATTGTGGAAGTAATTATTCCCAGCAATATGATTTCATCGCGCCACGCGGCACGGCAAATTTTGTAAGAGATGGCTACACCAATTGCGGACAGAACTAAGCACCACGTCCCAAGAGGCACTTTCACAACGAGCGCATAAAGATAATAATACCACCAGCCACCCAATCTATGTTCACGACAGAGACAGGACCACATCTTGCGTTCAAAGTCAGACTTTTGGATATCAATGCCCATCACAAAGTTTTTAGGCAACGGAATGGGAATCCGAGCTAATCTTGTGCCGACGAACTTGTTCTGTCCTTGTGCACTCGACGAGGAATCATTCGTGCAGCCTCCGAGAGTCTGACTGACGAATTCGTAATCGCCCAGTTGCTGAAAGGTGCCTTCAAATCCGTAACCTAAGTTTAATACATATACCGCTATTATCAAGATTACGGCTAGCTGCCCTGATTCCAAAAGCCAAGCTCGTAAGCAAAGGTTTCTTTGCTTTAGTATCCGCCAAGCAAGCCATAATATGGGCCAAAGGAAAAAGAAAATAATCAAAGTAGTTTTTGTCAATTCAGTAAGACCAAGAACCGCTCCGGCCCAAAACGCAGTCCACCACGTCGGCCTTTTCGACCAACGCCAAAACATGTAGGCAGCAGACACGCCTAAAGCCGCAGCTCCTAAATCCGGAGTGATAAGGTGACCATGGGCAAGGATATTTGGGGAGAAGCACCAAAGTCCTATCGCTAAAACCCCCGATGTTGGCCCATACAACTCACGAGCCCATCGTAAACAAATGTATGCACCAAGCAAGCTAAAGGGGATGCACGCACATCGACCAAGCGTCAAGAAATATAATACACGCTTCCGGTTTAGTTTAATGAAACTATGGCGAATACCTCGTTCAGACCGAATTCCCGCTTGAGCGTTGTAGCTAGACCAATCAACCTTTGGTTTGAAAGCTAATACGGGACCTGTGGCCAACATTCGTACGAGCGGAGGATTTACCCGAAATAGATCGAACGTCCCGAATTCCCAGTGGCTTAATCCGGCAACAAGATGGTCCACTTCATTCCATGTCGGGCTATGACAGCAAGCCTGCCAACCAAGCAAGACCGAATGAATACCCATTATGGTAAAAACCGCAACTCGTGAAATATTTTTCGAGAACTGAAGCATTTGCCAAAGGAGTATTAAATTGAACTGAAAAAAAAATGTTCTTTATGCTTTTATTTACTGGGAGATGGGATGAAGAATAAAAGCCGACTTATATTTATGCAAAAACTGCACTATATATTAACATATATAGTGGTATGAATAAAAAACAATATATACTACTTCCATATAACTAAGTAATCTAAGGATAAAGGTTTCTTATTTTTAGTAAAATAAACATTAATGCATCCTGAGGCTTCTTTTCCTTTTGCAGATGACAATCGAGGTGTAAAGCCAAGCTTGATTTTTCTTTTGGAAACAGACTCCGTCGTGATTTTGAATATCTCATCGTCGAGATCAATTTTCTCGACAGCAAAAGAGTTTTCACAGTCAATAGTACTTTCTATTGTAATCCACTGTGTCTCATTCTCCTGTGGCCGTGACATGATAATTGTATTCGGTTCAGCAATATACTTTCCGAGTACCTCAAAACGCACCGGTATATCGAGTCTTGGCTGTTCAGTCTTTTCCGTAATGAAACAGACGTTGTACGCTCTACTCCCAGGACTATCATCCCCATGCACTGTTATTTCCACTAGCATCATGTGAGGCTTTTTTTCCTTGATCTCCGCAATTAGTCCCGGAGTTTCTTTGTCTAGTGCAATCCGCATTTTGGAACTTAATGATTCGCCTCTAGGCGGCCAAATTCGGACCAGTTGCCGCTTCGTTTCTGCTGGCTTTAGCGTCTTAAAATTAACGGTTTTTGGATCAACTCGAAGGTAATCAAGAATCTCAACCTCACCACCGACTTTCATGATCTTCGGAGGAGAGGTATTAAGCTTTAGCAGAACAGAGAAATGTGTTCGTCCGACTAATTTCGCAGGTTTCCACTTTGTTGTGAGAATCGTTTCCTCTCCCGGTCGAACGCTTTCGGTGCTTAACACCGCCTCATTGCATCTACAAGATGTTGCCTGCACCTCTAATTCAATCACTTTATTTGATGTGTTTGTGATGTGAAAATCGTGCTCAAGTCCATTGGGAATGTAGAAAAGCCGGCCAAAATTCTTATACGGCTTCGCGCAAACAAGTCCCGATACCGCATGACTGCTGTTTACGCTATCTATCGAGAAAGGCCCCCAAAAAAATACTGTTAAAGAAGCCGCAATAATTGTACATAACACCATAAAAACTAATAGCAATCGAAACATTCTATATCGTATTTCCGTGTAAGCAAAGCGTCGATGAACTGAAGTGGTCTGGGTTGTCAAGGCGCTGAAATTGGTTGTTTAAGGTGGACTCTGGTTCTTGAAATGGGGGCGTTTTTGGAGCGGAGTGAGCGCAGCGAATAGAGCGGAAAAAACGCCCCCATTTCGCGCGATCGGAGACTCCCCCTACACGCCCGATTGATACACGTCCCACGGCGTCCGTCGGCCGAGGCCCTGGTGTCGACGCTCGTGGTTGTAGAACTCGAAGTGACGCCGCACCCCATCGCGGCAGTCCCAAACGCTTGTATACTCCTTCAGGTAAACCTCCTCGTACTTCACGCTTCGCCACAGCCGCTCGATCATGATGTTGTCGAAACAGCGGCCTCGACCGTCCATGCTGATCCGAATGCCAGACTCCTTCAGGCGATCGGTGAACTGATGACTCGTGTACTGACTGCCTTGATCCGTGTTGAAAATCTCCGGACGGGAATGTTCCAAAGCTCGATCCAATGCCGTCGTGCAGAACTCCGTATCGAGCGTAATCGACAGATCCCAGCTCAGCACGAACCGGCTGTACCAATCCATCACTGCCGTCAGGTAGACAAATCCTCCTCGCAGCCGAATGTACGTTATGTCGCTGCACCAGACGTGATCCGGCCGGTCGATCCGAAGACCTCGCAGCAGATAAGGATACTTCGGATGCTCCTTGTTTCCAAGGCTCAATCGCTTTTTCGGATAGATCGCCTGAAGGCCCAGCATTCGCATCAGCCGTCGCACCCGATCACGACAGGTCGGTTCGCCTTGGTCTATAAGGTAGTCTCGCATCCGTCGCGATCCGCGAAACGGATGACGCGTGTATTCTTCGTCGATCAGTCGCATGTGTAGCAAGTCGCGATCACTCGTCGGCCTCGCTTCGTAATAATAGCTTGACCGTGTAACTCCTAAAAGCTCGCACTGCCTTGTTACCGAAAGGCGGTCATGTTTTGGTTCGATCATCTCCCGCTTGTGCTCATGGCTCTCCAGCTTTTTTTTCAACCAGTCCAGCTCGAATTGGAGCTGGCCGATCTGCTGGAAAAGTTTCGCCTCGTGCTGCTCATCCTCCTTGGCCTGTCGATCCGAAGACCATCGCCAAGGCTCTCGGCCATTCCTTCGATGGCCTGTTTTTCCCAGGCTGCCACCTGTTTCGCATGCACATCAAACCGGCTCGCCAATTCGGCCAGCGTCCCTTCACCGCGAATCGCCGCCAAAGCGACTTTCGCACGGAAGGGCCCCGTAAACGCCCGTCGTTTCCTTACCATGAATTCGCCTCCTAAAGCCTTTATCGGACCAATTGCGAATCCACCTTATCGCCGCGCCCAGTTTTTCCAGACCATTATAAACATATTAAAAGCCGAATAACTAAACTGTCCTCCTAAGCCTAATAAACCAAACGCAAACACATAGCGTAATAATCCCAATATTTGCAATAATAAGCCATAAACGCCAATGGAACTTTTTAGCAGGTGGACCACTTTCGTCGTCCCGACTCAGATTCGTTGCTCGATTTTTCGCCTCTTCAAGAGATAATGGCATGGCTGTTCCGGTGTAGACCAGCGTCTCTCCATAGCGTTTGTCTTGTACTACCATTTCAGGTGTAATCCTAATTTTGAATATATCGTCTGGGATGGCGTCCGGGTCCCCAAATGTGCATTCCTCCAGCTTGAGTTTAAATCGGTTTTCCAGCTCAATGTCTCCTGACTTCACTGACAAAGATCTCTCCGTATATTCTACAGGCAGCCAACAGCCAGCCTGAACCTCTTCGGCTTTGGAAATCTGCTCCACCTTTAACCGGTCACTTTCAAATATTTCCACATGTGTGCAGCAAAAGCCGCGATCAAGGTTATATGACAAGATGATTCTAGTCTTTACTTTCGGATTCTCTATGGCCACGCGGCAGTATCGTTCGCCGCCTTCTGTGTAGAAAGAAGTCTTCTCAAATGCAAAACCTTTCAATCCATCTCGCATCCGATCCAGCCATGAAAGTTTCGTCCATCCGATAATTTCAAACCAATTTTCGTGAAGGTGGTAATCAGGTTTATTCGCTATGCCAATTCGCTTTGGCTTTTCAATATTCCGCACCGCACGAAAATCCTTACCGTTAAATGCGGCACGAGTTCCCCCTTTTTTGATTGTATTATCGCTGTACACATGGTCGTACATATTGAGGACAGCAACCTTGTCGTCTTTCGTCCACATCGTAAAATCGCCGGAAGTTTCGATGGTTCTGTCACCAATAAACTTATTCTCTTTGGTATGACATGTCCAAATGAGTTTCACTGCCCCGAGTCGTTCGCGATTTGCCCGGCTACCAGCGAGAATGGTTTTGTGGATCGAATCAAGCTGTTGAGTCCCGCCGTAAACTCCTTCTAATGGCAGGCAAAAAAACACCGTAATCGTAAAAGCTGCGAGTGTGCAATTAGATGTTAGGCCCCCATTAAAAAGAATGCTAAAGCTATCGAAAACGATCTTGCCATATCTTTTGAGTGAGTGTCGACGTAAGGTTAGTCTGTATAATTCGAATAAGTAAGTAATATGTTTTAAATGCGACATTAAACACTATCCATAAATGAGTTACCGGAAATACTCGTCTGTTTACGGCGAAAATCTAAGTTCAAACCAAGCAAAGCGAATTGCTCCTTCTCCGCCTACCACAGAGTAAAGGCGACCTGCTAGTATGTGTAACGCTTCTTTTTGGTTTAAAAATGGCAAAATACAAAAATACTAACATGCCGCATTAACCAACAAGAAGAGGTATGGTCAATACGAATCCGTAGTGACTATTCCCGGAATGCTTGCATAGGCTTCAATAAACAAAAAAAAAGCTCGTATTAAATTCAAAAAAAAATGGCATTATATTTATGCTGTGTAATTTGATGTCTATGCTGACATCAATCAGCTCTTATACGAACGATTCGACAATATTAAAAGCGACATAGCTATCGAACACACTATTAAAACCTCATAATAGATTGCGATTACTCGCCTTTTGGACTGTCTGTACAGCTGTTATACCTCTTTATAGTTGTCGTTGTGCAAGGCGTGTGACCGACCCTACTGCATGAATTAAATAGAATCGCCTCAGGTCGCTCAGTACAAGCGATTCCCGCGACCTTTGTGCAGAGCTGCTCCTGGTAACAATCCTGAAGTTCCGACCGGGTACATTCGAAATTTACATCCCCATTGCATGAATAATCAGAAGCGAGTACCCAGTCGTCCAAAGATTTGCACTTATCTCCAGAGGCATAGCACTCCTCAGAAGGACAATCGGAAGAGGAACACTTTCCATCCGCCCCTAAGTTTATCATTCTGTGTGCTGGACGAAATGATAATGTAGTATTAACGGAAAAAATACCAATCATCATAAAAGCCGCTAAACATAACGTGAAATTTCTAATTTTCATGCTCTTTTTCCTGAAATAAAACCTACTACTGTCTGGAAACGGCAAATTATGGAAGTAATCGTGATTTAGCCTTGAAGCTATCCGCTCGTGATTAAATCACTTAAAAAATTGTCACCTCGATCGTTGGCCCTGTTCCTGTCTTGCAAGCAAACGCATTTAACAATTATTTTATCGGGCAAGCTCTCTTGTCGCCACAAAATAGCCTTGTGCCCAATGGTGCTGACCGCCAAATTGTTTTTATACTTGGATTTCGACAATTTATGAGATCTTCTCCCTTGATATACTGTATGATCTTGCTCGGCTATATGTTCGGTGGGCAAGACAAAAAACAGCACATGATTATAATAAACTGCTCCTATTACAATCCAAATATCATGTCTACGGCAAATCCCTCGCTTCAAGTCGCAAAACATAACTAAATGACCTGGAAAGGGGCTTCTAATATGACTATTAATACACATAAATAGCATTCATATAGAAGTGAGTGGGTAAATAAGCTCGGTAGTCTCCATGGCCGACATTGTAATGGCTAAGCGAAAAAAAAGGCTTTGCTTGAAGGCGAGGGATTTATGCACACCGTAAGGATATTAAGGGAATATGTAGTCACTTCTTACTCGGTAATCAGGAAGTCTTCGCAGTTGTCATAGCTCGAAAACTGTGTCGTGGTACAGGGAGTGTGCCCTCCCCCATCGCAACTGGTTTCAGCATTGCAGGTTATTCCCTCCACTTTGGTGCAGACAACTTTATCGTAGCACCCCCCATAATCCGATCGAGAACAGTCGTAATTATTATCGGAAGAGCAAGAGTAATCTGCGGCAAAAAGGTAATCGTCAAAGTGCTGGCACTTGGCCGGATTTGAATTCGTCACTAAAGCACACGAAATACTAGGGCAATCGGCATAGCTACATTTTGCACGCCTCGTTATTCCTCCAACGGTGATAGTAGTTGCAAATTGGCTACACCTCAGGCTATCCACAACTGTTACTAGCGAAACCAATCCTAAAACTAACGAAACAAAAGTCAAGCACTTCGTCATCTTCATTTCTCCTTCGAGGAAATTAAATCTTATAGTAGAGAGCGTCACTCTGCTCCTGCTGGGACCAATGTCCAGTATGCGTAGACTCGATTAAAATAATCAACTGATACATTGAAGGATTTAGAACCATCGACCAACAGTATATTGTCGCCGTCTCGGAGAGCCACCACTGCGTGCAGGCCAGCTCGCTTTTGAACTACACAAATGCATGGTAAGGAATCCGGGATGTCGTATCCAGAGCTGAAGCGAATTGCTTCGCACGGAATTTTCAATTGTTCGAGTGCGGCAAGGCAAGCTTGTAATGTAATGCCATCATTTCCGAGTCCGGTAAGCAAATAAACGGTTCCTATGTCAGTCTGCTTACCAAGAAACGAGCATAAATTTACTATGGCTAAGATTCCACAAGTCGGCTGCCCCCCCTGAGTCGTAGTTGGTTCATATGAGTGGTACAATTCTTCCAGAGTTTCTTCGGGAGGAGGATACCAAGCAATATTTTGCACCAACAAACAAACTATGCACACTGAAGCCACCGTCACTGCACTCGCAAAATAGAGCATTTTTATTTTTGGGTGCTCATCCAGCCTGAGGAGCTTACTCACCACTAAGTTTAGTGACATCTTTATACGGTCGTCGCTCCTCGTAATATTACCAATCGACTAATTAAGTGGCAGTGAAGTAATTCAGTTGTTTCACGCTCGAATTACTCGATTTATAAATCTTGATTAATTGATTTCACCTTAAAAGTATTTCTCCTTGTATAACCTTAGCAGAAGATATTGTCAATACTTGTGTATGCCCTTAGGCGGCGACTGTGGGAGGGTTGGTTGTTTGCGTATGGGATTTGATCGGTGAATCGTCCTTCGTGCAGACTCGAACGCCGTCGACGTAAGGCACGCCAGCGGCCACGTCGGATAGCTTCACGTGGCCGTTGAGTCGCTGCCAGCGACGCTCGGCCGATTGCATCAACTTGAAGACCATCGTCAACGTCGCCGTCCGCGAACCGCAGCCCTTCGTCCGCTTCGTTCGCAGCCGCACCGTCGCGAAGGTCGACTCGATCGGGTTGGTGGTTCGTAAGTGCGACCAATGCTCGGCCGGGAAGTCGTAAAACGCCAAGAGCACGTCGCGGTCTTTTCGCAAGCAGGCGACCGCTTTGGGGTATTTGTCCTCATAGGTCTTCATGAACAATTCAAACGCGTCATCGGCATGCTGCCGCGTATCGGCCATCTATATCTCGTGCAGTTTCGCCTTCGCCTCCGTCTGCAATCGCTTCGGCATCTTGTCGAGCACGTTCGCTGTTTTGTGCACCCAACAGCGTTGTTCGCGAGTCTTCGGCCATGCCTTTGCCAAGGCTTTCCAAAAGCCCAACGCCCCGTCGCCAATCGCAAGCCGCGGGTCGATGGCCAGCCCCCGAGACTTGACATCAAGCAGCAGGCCTCGCCACGATTGCTCGCTTTCACGATAGCCGTCGGCGATGGCAATTAGTTCCTTTTTCCCGTCTTTCGTCGCTCCGATGAGCACCAAGATACACTGCCGGTCCTCTTCCAAGCGGACATTGAAATGCACGCCATCGGCCCAAACATAGACGTAATGCTTGCCGACGAGCGACCGCTTCGACCAGTCGGCGTATTCGTCTTCCCAGACCTTTTTCAGTCGCGTGATCGTCGTCGCCGAAAGCCCCTTGGCCTGTTCGCCGAGCAGGGCTTGCAGGGCCTCTTGGAAGCCGCCCGTGCTGATGCCTTTCAGGTACAGCCACGGAATCAGCTCCTCGATGCTCTTCGTCTTTCGCGGGTAGGGCGGCAGGATCTTCGACGTAAATTTCTCCCGTTGGTCCGGGCTACGACGGTCGCGAACGCGTGGCTGCCTTACCTCGACTTCGCCGATGCCCGTGGTGATCGAACGCTCCGGCAGGTAGCCGTTACGAACGACTTGACGTCGACCTCGTTCATCGGCAAGCTGTCCACGAGACTCGATCCACTCGTCGACCTCAGCCTCGATCGCCTCGGCCAACAGCCGTCGGGCGCCCTGCCGAATAACTTCGGTCAAGACATCGGCCGAGCCTGACTGCTGCGGTCACAACATTTCTTTGCGTGCCCTCTGGATCAACAACGAGGTCAATGCTACGATGCAACATGGTGGTGTACTCCTGGGGGGAAGCGGTTGTTAGTCATGTTTCAACCACCCTCCCACAGTACGCCGCCGTCTTCAAGACCGAACACAAGTTTTGGTTATATCTCTCTCCGCAGTGGGCTCACGGCATATCGGATGACAGTTTTAATGAATCTGCGACGGCCTCTCCAGTTAAAAAAACTGACTCGTGAAAAACGCAATCGCTTGCTATGTTAAAAACTCCCGCAGGCGTTTAGATTTCACTTAGTGGATCATTGGAGCTTTTTTATAAGGAGGGTTTTGGTTAACCCCTCTAAGGAAATTGAAATGGCTCGCCTCTTTCAAAGTCCCCGGCTCAGCTGCGGTTCGCCGGTAATCAAAAAAGCTTTTTGCAATAAGGGTGATACGCTAAGTAATCCACCCCCCAAATTCTGGTTGTTTGGGACGCAATTTCATTCGATCCTTCATTCTGACGCTCCACGGCCTTTAACTCCTACTACACGGGAGTTTTGAATTTCAATCTCAACTGGCGTCTCCACAAACCATTCCTCTTTATCGCTCAGTCGTCCGAGAATGCATGGAGTCTCAGGCGAAAGCGGTAGATTGCTCGTATCGAAATTCGATGGCGATGTTTCGATAAGAGCAACTTGAGTCGCACTTGGATCGCTAGCAGAACGAAAAGCTAGCCGTTCATAGCTCGGCATCGATTCCAGGCACTTTGGGCAGTCGTGATTATAGAGTACGATGAGCCAATGCCCTTCGGACAGTCTTTCCTGCAAAGCTCCCTTGCTTGATTGCAGTTCACAGGCAGCATTATCAATGAAAGGTAGCAATGGAAAAGGCTTTCCTATCCACTTCTCCGGCTCAACGACTATAGTTTTTTTGCCATCTAAACCTTGGAAAATTTGACCAATTTGAGATAAGTCCTCCACAGCATTCATAGGCTGCAAACTTGCGATGGCCCAGGTACTTGGGATTGCCAACAGGCACCATCCTGCAACCAGTGCAGTAGATCGAGCGAAAATGCAGCGGAAAGTAAAGGCTCGTTTTAAAAGCGAGACATCAGAACGGAAATAAATAAGCAGTCCAACTGCAGATGAATCGAGTAAAAGAGTATACCAGGGATTTATCGCGACTCGACCGAAGCAACCACAAGACGCTTCGCCGCTCAATGCTTTGTATAGCGTTACTGCCGTAAAGATGGAGAACAACCCCAGTGTGATTTTCCATGCCAAGCGTGGGTAAAGGCCGCTGAAAAGCCATAGGGCTAAAAAGAACTCAAACTGAATTACCGCCATTAAGAGATAGCGATTTTCAAGCAGACTATCTCCAAGGGTGGGAGTCGTTGCCAATTCGTGTGTTTTGAAAGCGGCGGCAAGAAACAGAACGACGCCTATTAGGTTACGTACGAGATGGTACCCCAATTTGACCGGCCTTTGCCGGAAGAGCAATGCTCGAGAAGTCGAATTCCACAACATCACAGATGCCCCTTTCCAGGTGAGCTGCCTCTTCTCAACCTGCAAAACCGCGAATGTAGAACCGTCGAAGATGTGAAGCTTTTTCTCTTCTATCTCCAATAATATAAACAGGACTTTACCAGAAATGGCAAACGCCGTCAATAGGTGTTACTAAAAAAGGAATAACACAGAAATTTCTGGTAATAATCACCTTGGATGCTCACTCGAGAGAGGGGGGGTAGCCAGTTCGGAGCCCGGCAGAATCCACGCGGCACAAAACGTTGTACCAATATGGGCACCCTTTTTGCGAGCGTCTCCGTAAGTCTTTGCTTTGTAGAGACTTACGGAAACCTACCTTCGGTCTACGGAACCGAAGGGGTCATGTATTCTGGCAAGTTGGTCTTTTCGCAAATCATGGACTTTGTTCCATGGAAATCGTAAAGTGTCCCCAACTGTCTAGACCACGAATTGCGAAAATTGAAGTGGAAAAATCCGTTCTCGCGAGCCCCACTGCCGTCACCGTCGCGTCGGCCCTCCACTGGTTCGACGGACTGGTCGGTTCCGCGGTCGCTGCGAGCATCCAAGGAGCGGTCCTTTTAGGCCAAGTCGGCCCGAGTCGTGCAAAGCGCAAGCCGATCAAGTTGTCCGAATTGCAGAAGAAACTCGCTTCGTAAAAAACTTTGGAGAAAATTCAAAAATGTTGCCCGAAATGGCCTAAAAAAAGTTCGTCCACGCGTATCACTATAGTAGAGAGGGAGCAATTGCAAATGAAGCGAAAACGATGACGGAACTTGACCAAACGATCCGCGACCAAGCGACTTCACCGCATAAGGTGACGGTTGACGGTTTGACCAGCGAGGGGCACTCGCTCAAAGAACTGGTCGAAGCGGATCGGTACTTGCGTTCTCGGGACGCGTCGAACCGATCGGCCTTTCGAAGCTTGAATATCACGAAACTTATCCCGCCAGGCAGCGAATGAAGCTTATCCCCAACTGGCTACGTCTTGCATGGCCCGACCGGCGTCCGGGTCGGCGCGAAACCGAAGCGCGGCCCGGAACAAGTCGGTCGGGCCGTCCTATTCTCGCCCGTTATGATGCGGCGGAGACGACCGACGAGAACGCGCGGCACTGGTCGGCGGCCGATGGGCTCTCGGCGAACGCGGCCAGCTCGAGCGAAGTGCGGCGGACGTTGCGCAACCGGGCCCGATACGAAGTGGGGAGCAACTCCTACGCGAAAGGGGATTCTCCTCACGTTGGCCAACGACACGATGGGGACCGGGCCGCGTCTGCAGATGCTGACTGATCAGCCGGAATTGAACCGCTATGTGGAGCATCGTTTCAGCCGCCACGCCGAGTCGATTCGGTTGGCCGAGAAGCTTCGCACGATGCGGATGGCTCGGGCGCAAGACGGCGAGGCGTTCGGCCTGTTGACCAGTTACCCGGCGCTCCTTCGGTAAAAATTGATAGAATTCGGCACGTTCTTACATCAATCGTGTTTTGGACTCTAGTCGGTTTTTTCTTCCACCTTCTTGCGAGCCTTTTCCATAACACTTTCCATTGAGACGGGAGCCCCGCCGTACTGCCTGCTTTCATCGGCCGCTTCGAGGAAAGTGTAGATTTCCAGCGTTTCTTCATGGCTTACCGGTGGTTGGCCGGTTTGGAAAAAGCGTGCAATCTCGACAACCAGCGGGTCGTAACCGGTCCACTTGCCCCCGAGGGCAACCCCCTTTGCGCCGTAGACGGTCGCGCCGAATCCGCCATGGCTGCGGAAGGTACCCAGGCGGCCGTCTTCCCAAACGCCAACGACCAAATCGGTATTGCCGACCTTGATGCGATGTACCATTTCGCACCCCGAGCCCATGATCGCAAAAAGCGTCTCGGCACCATGGATGCCATAGTAAAATAAGTCGGGCATATGTTGCGGCAGGAGTGGTTTGTTGGGGCCATAAGCGGCGCAGCCTATCACCTTGCCGACTTGGGGATTCTTTCCGTTTCGCAGCTCAGCAACCCCCTCGGAAAAGCGGAGCGAAGAGCTTGAGAAACAGGGTACACCGGCCTCTTCGGCTAGCTGGAATATCTCGATGCAATCGGCCAACGAACCGGCCAACGGTTTATCGACAAAGAGCGGTTTTCCCGCGGTGATGACTTTTTTGGCCTCTTCGAGATGGGGACGCCCGTCGAGGCTTTCCAACAACACGGCGTCGACTTTTTCCAGCAACTCGTCGATCGAATCAACGACTTCGACGCCCATCTCTCGAATCAATTTACCGTGTTCGGCCAAAAGCTCGACACTCCTGGGTACGTCCGGCGTGCCGCCAAGGTAGGTGGCCACCACTGTGCAATCGGCCAGCGGACCGGTCGCTGTCGGGTCATTGAAGATTTTTGTAA
Organism: Thermoguttaceae bacterium; assembly: GCA_963674475.2. GTDB lineage: Bacteria > Planctomycetota > Planctomycetia > Pirellulales > Thermoguttaceae > CAXXFQ01. The sequence goes on from CAXXFQ010000024.1 coordinate 342,035, forward strand.
ACTCGGTGGCATGCGGCGTGTCGACGCCGATTATTCCCACGGCGATCTTGCGGCCCGTTTCATCGGCATAGGTCCTGCTTGAAAATAAGGCCAGTGCGATCAACCACGGAAAGAACCAAGTTCGGCTTTTTTGAAAAATACTCATTGCAATTTTACTTTTGGTTTTTATCGAGACCTTGCTTGTTTCCGGTATTGCCCGGGGGTCATGCCGAGCGTCCTTTTGAACAGGTTGCACATCCCCTCGACATATTCAAAACCGGCGATCGGCGCGATCTGGGCCAGCGGATAGTCGGTTTCTGTCAAGAGTTGTTGGACCCGATCGAGCTGCACACGGGTGATCTCGGCCTTGGCCGAACGGCCGATCGTTTTCAGAAGCCGTCGCTGGAGGGTACTGCGTGAGAGATGGGTCACCTCGAGAAGGTTGTTAACAGAGATTCCCTCGCAGGCGTGCTCGCGAATGAAATGGATGGCAGCCGCCGTTTCGGCGTCGGCCACGGCCACCACGTCGGTCGATTGGCGGGGAACCACTCTTTTCGGCCCGATCCGAGTGGTCTGCTCGGGAGGCGACTGGCCGTCGATCATCCGATCCAAGAGCGTGGCCGCTTCGAAACCAACCTGACGGGAATCCAGCTCGATGCTCGAAAGGGACGGTTGACAGAGCTCGCAAATCAACTCGTCGTTGTCGACCCCGATCACGGCCACTTCGTTGGGAACCGTATTGCCGTTCTCACTGCAAGACATGAGAACCTGATGGGCCCGGACGTCGTTGATCGCCATGATCCCGACCGGCTTGGGCAAGGAGTCGATCCACTCGGTTAACGCGTCTTCGCACAAGAGTTCGTATTCCTCGACACGAGAGATATACGGCGTTTGCGAATAGTGGGGATTTTCATATTGATGGACTTCATAACCGGCCAAGGCCAATCGTTCGACAAAATATTTGCCGCGCGGCGCCGCTGGGGTGAGCCCCGGAAGTCCGCAGTAGGCGAAATGTTCCAGCCGACGTTCCAGCAGATGTTCGGCTGCCATGCGTCCCACGTCCGCCTCGCTGGTATAGACGTTGGCCATCTGGCTGGTATCTTCGCACTCGTAAAGATTGACCGTGGGAATTTTCCGCTTTTGGATCTGTTCTAAAAGGGTCGGGTTCTCGATGTGGGCGATGATTCCATCTCCCTGCCAGCTCTTGAACCAGCTGGGCGTTTGATCGCAAAGCCGTCGTTCCGCATAGAAAATCTTCCAGTTTCCATGGGTTCGCACATACGAAGCAATGCCGCTCAAGAGACCCCGCCCATAGGCCCTGGACCACTCGATCAACAGCGCAACTCGTCGCTTGGCCATCGCTGGTTTCTCTCGCTGGAGATAGGAAAGGGTTGATGCCGGATTGAAATGAACGATATTATTAAAGTCTATGGCTTGCTGGCGAGCCAATCTTACCGACGACAAAAAGGGGATATTGCCTTTAATTCTAGACGATAATGGCAAGAAAAGGAAGGAAAAGGCCTCGTGAAGATTTGACAAGATATCGCAATCGAGATTGACTCAAAATGTCATTGCAATCCTCTTTCCCTTAATCTACCATGAAAGGGATCGCTGGCTGCGTATCACGAATTTCGCGAAACGCAAACCGATCAAGAGCCTTCCAAAATACCTTCCACTTTGATATCACGTGTCCATTCTTCTTACAACAGCCTGTTTTTCGGGAGGTAAACAGGCGGAAACACGTCGCCTCAAGTTGGAGGTAGTACAAAACATTTCTTTCAGGCGTTGGTGATAGAGAAATTGCCTTTGATTCCGAGCCAACATCGGTAGAGAATGTTCCTTCCAAATTTCCATCCATTCATTCGATTTGCCTTCTATTCCGGAGAGTTAGCATGAAACTCACTACGCGTCGTGCCTTTTTAAAAACCTCGGTGGCGGCCGCTTCGACGGTTGCCGTGCCGGCCGTGGCCCAATCGTCCGCCAGCCCGAACGACCGGATTCGAGTTGCCGCGATCGGGATGCACCGTGGGTTGTCGCATGCCTTGAGTATCGCCAAAATGCAAAAGGAAGGCAAAAACGTTGAAATCGCTGTCTCTTGTGATTGCGATCTCGAAGCGGCTAATTGGGCGGCTAATATTGTCGAAAAGGATGGTGTGAAACGACCGGCGATCGTTCAGGATTTGCGACAAGTCATGGACGACAAGTCGATCGATGCCGTCACTATCGGGACGCCCGACCATTGGCACGCATTGGCCACTATTTGGGCCTGCCAGGCTAATAAAGATGTCTTTGTCGAAAAACCGCTTGCCCATACGATTACCGAAGGGCGGATGATGGTTGATGCCGCTCGGAAGTATAAACGGATGGTGCAGGTTGGCACTCAGTGTCGATCTAGTGCGAATATCGTCGAAGGGGTTCGGCAAGCTCGGGCCGGGTTGATCGGCGATATCTATATGGGACGGGCGGTTGCCTATAAGTTGCGTGGCGATCTCGGTAGACATAATACCTCGAAACCGCCGGAAGGTTTGGATTGGGATCTGTTTGTTGGTGCTGCACCAAAACAAGACTATAGCAATTTCCGAAAGCGACGTTGGTATTGGCTTAAAGATTTTTGCAGCGGTGATATGGCAAATCAACCAACTCACCAAATCGATATCATTCGATGGGCTATGGGAATCGAAGATCATCCGGTTATGGCGCAATCGATGGGCGAAACACTGGTCCATACGAACGACGACCGTGAGTGGCCAACTAACCAGACGTTTTCTTGTAAGTTTGCCGATGGACGGATGATTACCGCCGAACATCGTGGCTGGTACACGCCAAACGAAGCTGGATTCCGTGATACTTGGCCCTTCACAAATAACCCCGACCCGGTTGTTGGGGCTATACTGCTCGGAACTAAAGGGTATATGGTCTTCCCAAGCTATACCAGCTATTACTCGTTTCTTGGTGCAAAACGTGAGCCGGGACCGTTTGCCGATTCACCGCCAAGCGACTTGCCTAAGAATGTTCAGACTTGGCAAATGATGGACTATATCCATCATCCAAATTGGATCAGCGCCTGCCGGAGTCGGAACTACAAAGACCTTAACACAGATGTTGAAGAGGGCCATAAGTCGACTGTCCTTGCACTGCTTGGTAATATCGCCCTCCAAACTGAACAAACAGTTCACTTCGATCCAAAGACGGAAACTTTCCCGAACCAGCCCGAAGCGAACCAGCTGTTGACGAAAGAGTACCGCGAACCGTTTGTGTTGCCAAAAGAAGTGTAACAATCGCGTCCTCAAAATTAAAAGCACGAATTTTGACATGATTTTGGTGCCATTGTATAGGCTATGCTATGGACGATTGTGGCCGAGGCGAGGCATATCCTGCCCAAAGCGGTCAAACAATATGTAACTGAGGTCACCAAATCGGCGCACCAGTATAAAGTCACCGTGGGCGAAACCTTAGATGAATTTAATACGGCCGATTTTCTGGACACCTATAATTTCAACAAGCGATTAAAAAGCAAATTTCAGCCGAATGAGTTTCTCATGATTGAGAATGTCAGCCGTACCGACGTGGTGAATCCTTGAGATGGTCTGGGTTGTCAAGGCGCTGGAACCGGTTATTTAAGGTGGACTCTGGTTCTTGAAATGGGGGCGTTTTTGGAGCGGAGTGAACGCAGCGAATGGAGCGGAAAAAACGCCCCCATTTCGCGCGATCGGAGACTCCACCTACACGCCCGATTGATACACGTCCCACGGCGTCCGTCGGCCGAGGCCCTGGTGTCGACGCTGGTGGTTGTAGAACTCGAAGTAGCGCCGCAAACCATCGCGGCAGTCCCAAACGCTTGCATACTCCTTCAGGTAAACCTCCTCGTACTTCACGCTTCGCCAAAGACGTTCGATCATGATATTGTCGAAACAGCGGCCTCGACCGTCCATGCTGATTTGCACGCCCAACTCCTTCAAGCAGCCCGTGAATTGGTGACTGGTGTACTGGCACCCCTTATCCGTGTTGAAAATCTCCGGACGACACCGCTCTAAGACGCGGTCAAGTGCCGTGACACAGAACTCCGCGTCGAGCGTAATCGACAGATCCCAACTCAGCACGAACCGGCTGTACCAATCCATCACTGCCGTCAGGTAAACGAACCCTCCTCGTAATCGGATGTAGGTTATATCGCTGCACCAGACGTGATCCGGCCGATCGATCCGCAGCCCTCGCAGCAGGTAGGGATACTTCGGATGTTCCTTGTTTCCAAGGCTCAATCGTTTTTTTGGATAGATTGTCTGAAGGCCCAGCATTCGCATCAGCCGTCGCACCCGATCACGACAGGTTGGTTCGCCTTGGTCTTCAAGGTAGCCTCGCATCCGTCGCGATCCGCGAAACGGATGACGCGTGTATTCTTCATCGATCAGCCGCATGTGCAGCAAGTCGCGATCGCTCGTCGGCCTCGCTTCGTAATAGTAACTCGAACGAGAAACGCCCAGCAGTTCACACTGTCGGGTGATCGAAGGCCTCGCGATACTCGGCTCGACCAACTCCCGCTTGTGTTCACAGCCCGGTACGACCGGGGCGGGTTGGTGCTACCGCACCGTTATGAAAATTACGATGGAGCGGAAGCTCCCACTGCCCGCCGTGGCTCACGGCTCTCCAGCTTTTTTTAACCAGTCCAGCTCGAATTGGAGCTGGCCGATCTGCTGGAAAAGTTTCGCCAGGCTGCTGTTGTGAAGAAGGTTCTCCTTGCGTCAATTGTGTCAACTAACGCGGAGAGTACATGCTGATGGACGCCGGGCCCTACGGCAAGGCGGCTATGGAGTGGGAGAACGATTGCGCGACAAGGACCGCGGCTGGAACTGCCAGCGGCAGCGGCATGGTGATGTCTGTTTGGGACGAGGACTATGCCATGCTTCGCAAAGACGGGAAATACGAATCTTGTATTCCCCTCGACGATTACACCTACATGCCAGGCCCAGCGTCTTACGACTGCTCGAATTTTACCTTCGAACAATCGAGCGGAACCCCGATCACAATCACGGCCTCCACGCAGCGGGTCGATCCGGTCTTTGGGCTCAACGCGGTGCCGAAGGTGGTGCAGGTCGAGGTTTCGGGCGTAGGGATTAACCCGGACGCAATTTGCGACGATTACGGTTGCAGTAACATCGACGGGACCTATGTCTGCGAGAAGACCTACAGCGGAACGAGACCGTCGTTGCCTGCCCGGCACCTTTGGAATATAGCGGGCCGGGGCCGATGCTGAAGGCGTAACTTACAGGCTCTGGCTACACCTGTGGCGATCCGATCGCCGTCGCGCCGTCGACCGTTCTTTGCGAGATCGAAGCGTACACCGACACCTGGTATGGCTTACGGCTGTGATCTTGTGAGGTACGTGAGCTTTCTGCTTCGCATCTCCTGCGGAGATCCGATCGTCCCGTTGGCATCGTGGATAAAATGGAGCAAGGGCACCTGGGAAGCCAAGCTGGACAGCGAGTCGTTCAACACGCCGCACTATGACTTCTTAAGCGGTCCCCCGGAGATGACGTTTTATACGTGCCACAACTGCCCCACCTGTCGTGGCGGGAGCGTTTCGATCACATGGTAAAATGCACCTTCACCCGCCACGGCCCCGACGCCGTCTGCACCCGCTGCGGCCGCGTCGTCAAGAACTACACGGGCGAGTTGGCCCGCTTGCACGCCGTCTGCCGCGTCGACCAAAGCGGCAAACCTTTGCCGCCATCAAAACCTCCCACCATTCTCGAGCGGGCCAAGCACTACGCCGTCGCAAGCGCCCGCTGGAGCGCCGCCGGTTGCCCCACCCGCAGTGACGAAGAGGTCGAAGTGATTCTCGCCATCTGCCAATCGTGCGAGAACTACAACGGCGCCGGGTGCAACCTTTGCGGCTGCCGCGTCAATCGAAAGCGAGCCGCGAGAGCTCAATAAAGCGAGGATGGCGACCGAGCACTGGCCGGTCGGGCTGTGGTGAGTTTCAATCTTTCCACCAGTAGCGAGCGATGCACCGGAGGGCGACTGAGTTTGCCATCTGATGAGTTTCGCTTTGTGGAAGCAAAAAACATTATTTTGAATTTACGCTATGGCAACGTGAATGTTGGGGTAGATATGGCATTTCAAGTGGATCTTGTTTGCAGTTTCAAGTCGGAGATACGTTGTTTCTATTCATTTTGTGTGGAATCCTTTGTCTTAACTTGCTACAGGGCACTTCTTCCTTGTTGCAGGAGATGAAGCGGAGAGGTTCGCCCAACCCGAATGGCCGGTCCTATCGCGGCCAAGGCGGCGAACTGCAGGACCACCAAGAGGCCGATGAGCAAGGCCATCATGGGGACCACCAAGGCGGGTTGCATGCCACCGAAGAAACTTATGTGGTGTGACAGTCCCGCGCCGCACCAACCTGCCATGATCCCAAAGCCGAGACTCAAAAGACCGGCAACGATGCCGACAAGGAGGCCTTCGGCGATCACTAGTCGCACGAGGGTCCCCCGCGTGAACCCCAATGCACGGAGAATTCCCATTTCCCATTGTCGTGCCCGGACAGAGCCGACAATGACTGAAAGCACCCCCAGACACCCAATCGCCACAGCCACCAGCGGCAGGATACTTACGGCCCAGAGCCAACGTTTTGCATGGGCGCGTACGGTCTGTCGCACTGCCTCTGTGGAAACAGTCTGGATGTCGTCCGCTGGGTTTCCCTGGGACGAGTGTTCATTTTCATTGCCCAAGTGAGAGGTGTTGCTCGTGTTTTTCGGCTTCCCATTGTTGACCGTTTCTCCCAGGATACCGGCGTAGTACCCTTGAGCCTTGTCGGCTATCTGATCCGCTTCGATCGCCGGAGTCTCGTAGCGTAGCCAAACATGCTTTGCCTTGAAAAGATCGAAGTCGCTGCACACGGTTTCGTAATCGGCGATAACCAGTGCGGCGGCGCGGTGGGCGCGTACACGCAAGTTATTCTCCTTCGTCATCCAATGCCAACCTTGGAATCGGACCGAGGCGGCGATCGTGTAAAGAACCGGTTTCTGCGGATTTTCCGGGGGAACCAGCTCGAAACGGTCGCCCGGTTGCAATCCGGTCTCTTGCAGAAAATGCTCGGGGACGATACATCCTCGTTCGTTTTGCATCGAGGCCAAGGCCCCTCGACGAGTTCCACGGACGTAGGTGAAATCCAAAAGAGGCTTTCTTCCACTTCCGCCAATCGCTTTTTGCGGATCGATTCCGACAAGGACGACATTGTCCTGCCGGATGACCGAAGCGCGTGTGGCGCTGTCGGTGAGATCTTTGCGAAGGCGGGGTTGTTCGACGACGATCGGGGCGCATCTATCGGTGTCGATCCCTGGCAAGTGGGCGACCTCTTCGGCCCCTTTGGCGGTCAGGCCGGAAGGTTCGAAAGCGATGAACATGTCGGGGGCCCATTGCCCGGGCACGAAGGTTTCCAGCATCGTGTAGCCCCACACCTGGATACTCACATACATCGCGAGTCCAACACCTAGTGCGATTGCCGAAGCGACGGTACGTCCCATATGGCAAGAGAGTTGTTGGGCAAGGAGCTTGGGGCTGATACCGATAGCGCGGGCCAGCAAAGGACCGACAAACCGATCGACCAGTCGAACCATGGCCGGAGCGAGTAGAAAGAAACCCATCGCCAGGGTAATCAAGGCATAAAGCAGACGACACTTCGCCCCCGTTTCGTTCGTCGGTGGAAAAACAAAAGTGAAAACCAAAGCCAAGCCGATCAGGCCAAGCCCGATCAACGCGGCATACCAATACCGTTTGGCCGGAGGAATCTTGCTTGCTTGTGGCGGGGCCATTGCGTCGAGGGGGCGTACGCGGGTCGCTCGCCAGGCTGGAACGAGAGCGGCCAAAAACGCTGCCCCAAATGATGCCACAGCCGCAAGCGATATACCGAGAACGCCCAGGTGGGCCCCGTGTCGCAGAACGGATCCAGAAAGAGATCCTGTCAGCAGCAGAAGGGCTTGTCCGAAGGCTAACCCGCCAATGAAACCCGCACTGGCGATCAAGAAACCTTCGGCGAAGACGATTCGTGCTACTTGACCGCTTGTCAGAGCAATCGCTCGAAGCATGGCGAATTGCCGTGTTCGTTCCAGGACTCCCATGTTGAGGGTGTTGAAGATAACCAAAAAGGCGAGAAGCAGGGCCATCAGCGTGGCCGCGTAGGACTGAAGCTTGAGATTTTCGGCGGAGGCCGCTTCATCGAGCTGCTCTTCGAGATCATGATCTTCTTGGAATTGCGCGGGCTCTTTGAATGTGCTGAGTTTTGGTCCCCAAGCAAAGCGAAAGGCGTGGACGTCGACCCCCTCGTTGAGGCAAAGCCCGACGAAGGTGATGACCGGTTGGCGTTTTAAAATCTGCGCGGCATCTTCCATGAGGACATAGATTCCGGCAATACTCGGACTGGGAAGGGTCATGCTTCCGGTCATCAGGCCGGTGATGGGAACTGGCGGATTGTCGACAATTCCCACGACCCGCAGTGGGAGACTCGATTCGTCCCGCCCGACGATCAAGGAGTTGTTGACGTCCACGCCATAACGTTCTGCCACTTCGGCGCTGACGGCCACTTCGATCGGATCGGTTCTCTTGCCCGGTCCCTTTTTTTGTCCGATCCACCGGCCTCGCAATAAATCGAACGGCGGCGCCAGCGCGTCGGTGCCGAGAAGGAGGCATTCTTTGACCCCTTTGCCCGGTTTCGATCCGGATCCCGGCGGTGGGGCCTTGAGTTTCACTACCTCCGACTGTACCACGACCCGTTCGGCCCACATCCGATCGGCGGCGATTACGTCCGGATCGTTCCGTAGGGCCTCGACAATCTCGGGGAGCACTTGACGGTCCCATTTTCGACTGATCGGATCGACCGACAGGGCATATCGTCCGAGGGCCCGATTGGCGAAAACATCGTAGGAACGCAAAATCGCCTCGTAGCCGCTGACGACCCAGAGCACTAAACAGGTAGCCGCGGCGGTGGCGCATACGGTCAAAAATAACCGAAAGGGATGCTGCTGTAGAAAACGAATTGCCAGTTTCAAAACGGTTTTCATGAGGCCCCTCCTTGGCAGCCGGCCGCCTTTTGGAGGGCTTCCTGGTAGCCGTTGGCCAGTTCCTGGGCGTCGGGGAACCGGGCGGTGGGAAAACCGTCAACAATGACACCGTCTTTGAGTATCTGGACCCGATCCGCTGCCAGGGCAACACTTGGTTCGTGCGTGACGATCACGATCGTACGGTCTTGTTCGTCACAGAGCGAGCGCAGCAAATCACAGATTTCAGCTCCGGCGACCGAGTCGAGGTTTCCGGTCGGTTCGTCTACCAGGAGTATTGCCGGGTCGGTGACCAAAGCGCGAGCGATGGCCACACGCTGTTGCTCACCACCGGAAAGAGCGTCCGGCTTGTGCGTCCGACGGTTTGCCAGACCGAGTCGCTCGATGAGGGCGGAGGCCTTGTCCTTGCCGCCTCGACTTTCCATGACGGGCAAACGGACGTTTTCCTCGGCCGTCAGCAACGGTAAAAGATTGTACGCTTGGAATACCAGGCCGATCTGCTCACGTCGGAAGCGGGTCATTTGAGTGTCGTTCAAACCGGCCAGATCCCGGCCGCCCACCTGGATCGAACCGGCGTCAATATCGGTCAGTCCGGCCATGGCGTGAAGCAGAGTACTCTTGCCCGAGCCGCTGGCTCCCATGATCGCCACAAATTCGCCGCGACAAACGGTCAGTGAGACGTCGCGGAGTGCTTCAATGACCTGACTGCCTTGTCGGAAACGTTTAGTAAGGCGATCCACCAACAGGGGAGGCGCGTCCTGCATGAAAGGACTTTTTGGGTTGAAATCTTCTTTTCTTCCGCTTGCCGATCCAGCTTGACTCTCTTGTTTCATCCTCGTTCGCTCTTTCTGTTAGGCAGGGTATCGATCGATAGGCAACCTCAAAAAGCATTTTGCGTGCCAATGTCCATATGGAGAAAGCGATTTTCCGCTTGAGTCGGAAGATTGGGGGAAACACCGCATCTTTTTAAAGGGTAGCGGATAAGGGGGCATGGCGAATTTTTCGACACTGAAGTTGTTTTTTTGGACATTCAGGCGATTTGGCGGCTGTAGGTCTCCGTCGAAATAAAATTCCAAAAAAAGGGACTGAATGAGACGGTCCTGTTGTCTCAACGTCCGGTTTTCTTTAGTGGCACGGGAATTGCTTGTCGGATAGCCTTACGTCTCACGCAAGGAGTTCGTCAGGAGTTCAGTACAGGAAAACCTTCCCATGATCGAATCAAGTAAACCGCAGCCGCAGGCCGAGCCGGTCCTTCCGCTACGAGTAAAAAATCTTACCAAGCGTTTCAAGCAAGGGGTCACGACGATCGCCGCCCTTCGCGATGTATCACTTGACGTCGCCCCGGGAGAGTTTGTGGCGATCATGGGTGCCAGCGGCTCGGGCAAAAGTACCTTGCTGCACGTCGCGGCCGGATTGACGACCCCGGAGGAAGGGACCGTTTTTGTCGAGGATCAAGAGCTGGGAGCCTTTTCGGATCGTGAGCTGACCATTTTTCGTCGTCGTCGGATTGGTGTCATGTTCCAGGCCTTCAACCTGATCCCTTCACTGACAGCGGAGCAGAACGTCCTGTTGCCCGTGCGAACCGATTGTCGTGAATTAGAGGTTCGCGATCGCTTGGAGGAGCTTTTCGATCGTCTTCACCTGGCGTCGCGCCGGAGTCATCGCCCTGATGCCTTAAGTGGTGGCGAGCAACAACGGGTCGCCTTTGCCCGAGCACTCATTGCCGATCCGGCGATCGTACTGGCCGACGAACCGACCGGAAGTCTCGACTCGGTCACCGGCCATGAGCTTTGCCGGTTTCTGCAAGAGTTTTGCCGCGAGCAGAACCGAACGATTGTCGTCGTGACCCATGAACCGGCCGTGGCAATCTGGGCCGATCGGATTGTCGTTCTGGCCGACGGACGCGTTTTGACCGAGTTTCGAGCCAACCAGTTTGACGACGCCCAGTCCCTCGCCGCTCACTACCACGACGTGGTTCAGGTAGCCGAATTTCAGGAGGGGACTTCATGAACGGGAATAAAAATTCTCTTCGAATGGTTTTTTCCTTACTCCTGGCACACATCCGCCATCAGCCCGCGCGACTTCTTTTGGCCTCCCTGGCCGTGATCGCCGCCTCGTGCGCGGTCGTTTGGGTCGTCAGCGGCTACGATGCTTTGGTTGCCCAGTTCGACGAACACGCTTCGACGTACCTCGGCAGATACGACATTATCGTCGTTCCAAAAGGTCCCATGGGAGGGTCCCTTCCGGGCACTTTGATCGACGATTTACGTACCGATCCGGCTGTGGCCGAGTTGAATGCGATCACCCAGTCGCGGGTAACGGTCGCTTCGGCGGAAAAAGAGGCTTCCACGAAAAATACGAATCCGATCGCTCAGTTGATGGGCGGTTCGCGACCTCCGGTTTACGGTGCTCCCCCGCTCGACCCGGTCCTTGTAGGCACCGACGCTGGTGAGCCGCCGTACGAGCTGCTTGAAGGAAAATGGTTGACCGACGCGAATGAATCGGCCGTCATGACTGACTTGTCCGCCAAACGGCTTGGGGTTTCGGTGGGAGACATGATTTTGATCACCTCATTGACGAATCAGACCGTTTTGCCCCTGGTCGGGATAGTGCGTGAACCGGCTTTGTCACCATCGCTTAAAGGTTCATTCGGCAAAAAAGGAGGGGGGCACGCTACTCCTAAACAAATCGGTGCTCCACAGGTTCACCAAGGCCGACCAAACGAAAGCAAAGCCAAGGCGAAAAGTTCGTTGATTCAAAACCGGGATAATTCTGCCATTGCCCCACCGCCAAAAGGCAGTTCGAGTCAGACTGCCGGTCGTCCGAGTTTACCCGGAGTCTATGTCGCGGGGCCAGCGAAGTCCGCGGTCTATGTCCCCATGGCCACTGCCGAGCGGATCAACGGTTACCGGTCGCCTCCTTCCGTCGTGCAGTTGGCCCTCCACGAGGGCACCAGGTCGAGTGACTTTCTCGAACGGTGGAATCCCCGTTTTTCAAAATCAGAGCCCAGCGCGGCGGCAATCGATCTCACGGCCGTCGAGGCTGGAATGGGAAAAGCTCGAAACGTTTCGAGCAAGAAATCTCAAGCGTACTCAGCCACCGGGATGGCCCTTCTGGCCGCCTTGTTTATCATTTTCACGACCCTTTCAATGGGCGTCAGTGAAAGGGCCCGCGAACTGGCCGTGCTCCGGGCGATCGGTCTGACGCGAGGTCAGGTTGTCGCCTTGATTTTCTCCGAGAGTTTTTTGTTGGCATTGATCGGCTGGGGCGGTGGCTTGCTGGCCGGGTTCGGTCTCCTTCGGTTGGTCCAACAAGCCCAACCGGATCTTTTCCCTGGCGGGGTTTCCTTGGGAATCTGGTGCGTGCTCCTGACTGGCGGAAGCGCCCTGGGCGGATCTTTGGCTGCTGCCATTGTTCCGGCCTGGCGGGCCGCGCGGGTTCGTCCGCTCGATGCCATGGTTCCCCCACGACCTCGTCCACACAGTCGTACAACTTTCCTGGCTACCGTTGTCGGAATCGGGTTGATCGCGATCAATCCACTGGCCGTGTTCGTCTTGCAAATCCCTGTCCAGTCGCGGTCTTGGATCTACTGGATCATCGGCTATCCGACGATGGTTGTCGGTTTTTTGTTGCTCGTTCCCGCAGTCATATTCCTGACCGAAAAATGCTTTGGCTATCTTTTGGCTCGCGTTCTCTGGCTCGACGCGCAGCTTACGTCGACGCAGATTTCCGCGAACCTTTGGCGCACGATCGGGACCACGGTTGCCCTTTGCGTGGGGCTGAGCCTCTACGTATCGACGCAAACCTGGGGGTATGCGATGTTGCAACCGTTTTTGCCGGGCAACTGGCTCCCCGATGCCCTGGTTGCGTTCCAACCGGTCGGCCTGGACGATTCGGAACTGGCCGACGTTCGATCGGTCCCTGGCGTGAAGTCGTCTGAATGCCTGCCTGTTGCCGTCGAACAACCAAAATTCGCCGATTTCCGGCCGACCCCTTTACTTCAGCATAACAACGTCATCCTCATGGGCGTGGCGCCAGAGACCGCCTTTGGGGGCAAGCTTCCTTTTTTGGATCTCGACTTTATCGAAGGGAAGCCGGAGGCCGCCGTCGAACAAATGGGGCGCGGCGGTTGCTGCCTGATCCCCGAGAGCCTCGCGAAAGCATTGGAGTTGCATCTCGGCGATACCCTGAAATTGGTTACGCCCAAGGACGAAAACCGACAAGTGGCGTACAGGATCGCAGGAATCGTCTCGTTGCCCGGTTGGCACTGGTTCACCAAGTTTTCCGGCGTTCGCCGACACGAAACGAGAACCGCCGCAATTGTCTTCGCCTCGTATCCGGACGTTCGTCGCGATTTTCAATTGAAAGGAATCGAATACTGCTGGCTCAATCTCAATTCGACCGTTCCTCGGCAAGATACCGAAGAAGCGATGCAGGCCCTTGCCCAACGGCACGCCGGTGAAACGTATCTTTCGCCTGGGCACGGGCAAGTCATGGCCCATCGCCCGACAGCCCGACTCACGACAACGAAAACATTGGGCACGGCGATTGGCCATCGTGCCGACTCGGTGATCTGGGGAATGAGTCAATTGCCGCTGGTGACGTTGGCCATTGCCTCCCTGGCGGTGGTCAATACGATGGTTTCTTCCACACGTATGCGGCGATGGGAGATGGGCGTTTTGCGTTCGCAAGGAATGACCCGATCGGCGCTGGTCCGACTGGTGTTGGCCGAGGCAATTCTGATCGGTGTCGCGGCATCTCTTTTGAGTCTCGCTTTCGGGTTGACCGCCGGGTGGTGTGGAGCGGGAATGGCCCGATACGGAGGTTTTTTTGGAGGAATCCAGGCTCCGCTGCTTGTGCCCTGGAGAAGCATTTCTCTTGGCATGAGCGTTACCATTCTCCTCTGTCTGTTTGCGGCTATCTGGCCTGCCATCATGACTGGGCGGACTGAACCGTTGAAATTACTCCAGTCAGGACGCGGAACGATGTAGTCGTCTTCAGATTTTGGTGAGGGGGCCGTTTTAAAAAAAATACACGGGCCATCGCCAAAAAACGTCCGATTCTCGATGGCTCCAAATAAACCCGTGTGTCGGATTCTCGAAAACCAAAAAAAGGATTGAATGATATGAATCGGGGTAGCAAATTCTCTGGATTCACGTTGGTTGAACTCTTGGTGGTGATTGCCATCATCGGAATGTTGATCTCTCTTTTGTTTCCGGCCGTTCAGGCGGCTCGGGAAGCGGCTCGCCGGATGTCGTGCCAGAACCATTTTCATCAGATCGGTATTGCCGCTCATGGCTACCACGCCGCACATAGCCAGTTTCCGCCTGCCCGGCTGATGGTCGAATCCGACGAGGCGAACTGTCTGGCGGTCAACGGCTTTTTGGGATTTATCCTTCCGTATATCGAGCAAGATACCATCAACAATTTGTACGACCCGGACAAGGGATATGATCACGCCGACAACCAACCGGCGGTCAACATGCCAATTCCTGTTTACCAGTGCCCATCAGTAGGCGGGGATCGGAAGATGGCGATTTACAATTTGTTCGCGCCTCGTTATGGTGGAAAAGCCGATTTGGGGCACACCGGACAGGCTACCGATTATTTCGTGCCCCGTGCGATTCGTTTGGAAGACGGTACCACAATCGAAGGGGCTTTAGGTAACGGTCAAATGGGAGACAAGTCGACCAGCATCGATCTTATTTCCGACGGAAGTTCATGTACCATCATGATTTTTGAGTCGGCGGGACGTCCGATCAACTACATCAACGGCTACGTGAATCCAAATCCGCCGGACAACTTTGGATGGTGGGGGCCCTGGGCCGGGAGCGTCGGGTTCATGATCCAACGCACTCAAGGAGACGGTACCACCATGCCCGGCGAGGAATTTTTCGGATGCAATAACCAACGTCATCCATTCAGCTTTCACGTAGGCGGGGTCAATATGGCCATGTGTGACGGCTCAGTCCAATTTCTGAGTGAAAAAATCGACTTTCAAACCTTCGTCTATTTGATTGACCGCGACGACGGTCACGTAGTGGAAGGTTTTTAAGGCCAGGTAAGTAAGCGAAGACCTTTCCGGCTTCAACGGCGGCGATGCCAACCTGTGCCGCTATAGCGGTAACAACACTCCGGGCTACAACGACCCCACCTCTCCCCCCCTACCCCGCCTTCCGCTCGTACCAGCTCAAGACGCCACCGAGCCATTCGTGCCGAACCAACTCGCCAAGCTCAAGCGTCTCGACTTCATCCCGTGTCGTTTCGTCGAAGTTCGGCGGGCCGTGAGCCACGGCGGGCAATAGCGTGCGGCCTGACCGCTTTTGAAGGCTTACCAAGCGAAAAAATGTGCATGCCTCCGGCAGTCGGGCCTCCCGACACCGGTGCGGTCGACGGTGGTGGTAGTAATCGAGGTATTCGGATAGGATGTGCCGGAGGTGGTTTTCGCCGAAGATGAGGAATCGGTCGAGGCATTCTCGCTTGATCGAGCCGATAAATCGCTCGCAGTGGGCGTTCATGTTCGGCGAACGCGGCGGGATCTTTATGGTTTTGAGACCTCCTGACCGGACCGTTCTTTTGGCGCTTTTACAAAGTTCTTATTGGGCTATTGCTCAAGCGGGGGGACATTTCAGCTAGATCGAAGAAGCTTTGATATTGATAAAAGACAATATTGGATAGATCGCGCAAAGGAGACGAAAAGACAATGATATATAATAGTATCCAAATTTTAATGGATAAACAGTTGTGGGTGGTTATTAGGCCTAAAGATGACTTGCCAAGCGTTCTATCTCGTTTAAAGGAGTTGGGGGATTGATGACTCTTCTGAGTTTGGGGAGTTCTTCAAAGAATATATAGTCACGTCAGTTGTTAGTCAGAATTCAAACGAAGAACTAATGGATTTGGCTTTACCAACACCTCAATTGTTGCGTGTGACTGAATTTGTTCGAGAGGTGTTTGGCGTTCCAGATGCATATATCTGCTTAACATCAGCGGAAGGCGAAGGCTTTTATCTCTACAATAAAGATAATGGCTGTGTTTATGACGTGGATGTCGCTGACATAGATTTACTAATTATTGGGAGCTTGAAAGCTAAGTGGAATACCTTTTTCTCATTTATGGAGTGGTATCTAGGATAGCAGAAAAGCCGATGTCGGTTGGCAGGTTCTAGTGCAAAGAATACATCGTAGGCGACAAGAGGCAGAATGCCCAAAGAGAAGCAATATGGGACGCCCTACAGATGGCGTACTCCGGGCGACCAAGTTTAGGCGGCCGATGACATGACCGGTGGCGTCCTTTGGGGACTGGCGGACCATGAGGGGTCGATTCGGAGTATTATTGATAATTCGGCAAGCGACTGCGCAGGATCTCGTTTTCCGCCTTGAGAAATTCGATCTGCTTGACCAACTCCGACTCGGTCGCCGCCGCCACCGCCAAAAAGACCGATTGAAAAATCGCCTTCATCGTCTTGCCTCGCCTGGGGTTAACCGGATGACAAGCAATTGTACCCCACTGAAATCGCCGCCAAAAAAGGGGTTTGGCTGTTCTGGATGAGAGGCGATGGTTTTAGGTCAGTCTGACCCGACAAAAATGACAATTTGAATTCGCTCAAGTCGGGACCATCAGCAGACATGGAGACCGATGCTCTAAGAGGCGAGTTCTATCGCTCACGCTAGCGAAAAACTCGAGAAAAACGGCTCTACCCGTTTCGCGGCGCAAAGAAAAAGCCCGGAAAACCCAGGCTTTCGTGGAAAACTTTGCCTATCAGTACCCAAGTCCGTCGTACCAATATGGGCACCCCCATTTTTAGATCTTGCCCTAACTGTAGACAGCGTATAGAGATAGAAAACCACGCCTTCGGTCTACGGAACCGAAGGGTTTCTCGCTTCAGTTTCGACTGGAAATTATTCTCGCTTTCTCGTGAACAAAGGCGTTGGACTTATGCACCGATTCCGTACTGCCAAAAAATAATGCCGTGCAATTTACTCGTTTTGGCGCGAAATTGTGGGCAAAACGAGTTTTTCTCCGATATGAACTACCGCCGGGCCTAGAAGTCCTGACGGGACCAGTTGGCGACCTGGAGCCGGTCCTTTGATTGTCCAGGTTTTACGAGCGTCTTCACTTTGTCTCGCATCGTATACCAAACGGTTGAACCAGGTATTGGTTACCTCAATCGACAGTTTGTTCACGCCAGGCTTTACCATATCACTGATATCGAGACGATACGGCGCAGTCCAGACACATCCGATCTGCTTGCCATTGATTCGCACTACGGCAATATCCGCAACACGCCCGAGATCGAGCTGTATAGGCATGTCGACAACCTCCGGCTGCAAAGTGAACTCCGACAGGTATACAGCCGTACCAGAGAACGATTGCAGTTCAGCAGGAAGCCCCAGTTCCGTCCAGGACTTCAACTCGTCCACCTGTACCGTCTTGTTACCCCCGCTATCCGCGGGAAATTTTAGCGTCCAAGGACCATGCAGCGTGATGCTTTGCGGCATGCGACTTTCCCAACTCAACGTGGTTCCATCCTCCAGAACTGCACGATATCCGCCCGGCTTCCATGCCAGCAGACAGGCATCCTCACCGCCAATTGCCGTACATGCCGGAAAGGGCACAACGGTTGGATCAAACAGCGAGAGTGGCTCGCCTTCCCATGCTTCGAGTTGTTTTTCTGTAGCGTCCGACAGACGTAAAACTACCGATATCCGCTTCCGGGTCTTCGGTGCGGGATCACGGCCCGCCCAGTCGTTACTTGCCCGGATTACGTTCGTGCCACTTGCCAGATCACGCCGCACAAGATCGGTCACATCCATGCAGCGATCCGGGGTCGCAAGATCGCCGTAGCTGGCGGAAAGTACCTGCGGACCGTTTGCGACCGTGTGGGATGTCTGCGCGTCGACCACGGTTGTGCCATTATAATCGACTTGCACGATGCGGTTTGATGTCGCGACATCCTGATGATTAAACACCACGAACGTCGATCCCGACGGCGGAAGATCGAGTGCAACCAAACTCGTTTTGTTTTCACGGGCCACGAAGCCTGCCGGTGTAGCGGTACCGGTCATCGGGTCCCATAACTCGACCGTGCCAGTTGAACGGAACCTGATCGTCCCCTGGAACCCTTGTTGTGCCGGAGCCGCGATGAAATACCAATCGGCACCATCCACCTGACGGTGTGTCCAAACAAAGCCTTCACCTTCAACATCCGGACCAATATTCATTTCTGCCAATGCTTCATCGAGGGTCATGCCCGATATCACGCAGCCCTTTCCGACACGTCGCACACGATCGCTCGTGCCTTTGCAATTAGGTCCCCAAAGCGTTGCGACCGCATCATGAAAACGGTTTTCCGCCTCGGAACCGCCGCGCAATGTGGCAAGTCCCTGCGGACGTTCACCGACAATTATCGCACCTTCATTCACCAGCGACACCAGATGCTGCAGTGTGTCAGGCAGCATTCGCTGACAATCACGCAGCCACAACAGGCGATAACTCAAGCCCTCAGGTGTAACCAGTTTTCCGTTCGCCACCGACAGACGATTCAGCAGGATGTCGGGGTTACAATAGTCGTATTTATATCCGGCCGGAAACGCTGCATGCTGGCTTGGCTTGTGGTCTTGCTCATCACCTAGATACCATAAGACATCCGAAGTCGGATATCCCCGTTCCAACAGGTAGCTGCATCGGGCCAGATAGTCCGTAAATTTCGGCATGTGCTTCCACCAGGTCTGGCCTCGCAGGAAAGGTGTACCAATACCCGACCCGAACGACGTTCCCGGCGGCAGGAAATCGGTACGAGGATTATGCGTGTAGGTATGAAACACCAGATGTGTCACCCCCTCGGCGAGGTGCATGTCGGCAATATGCTTCAACATGCCGGGGTGTTCGTTCCATGTAAGATCTAACGACGTAAAGGCTTCGGCCGCCACACGCGGCTTTCCGTAAAGTCGTGCCGCCGAAACACACGGCTTCACTGGCTTGAAATCGAAACTTCCGACAAAGCCCTCGGATCGTGGCTGCCAGAATTCGCACATTGGCACATCGGCATGTTTGTAATACTCGAGAATATCGCCGGGAAAGACATCACCGGAAGCCGTCTCGAACGAAATCGTCAAACCGTTTTCATGCCCCAGTTCGGCCATGCGTCCGAAGAAGTTTTCGACCAAAAGGTCGTTGATCGTTGAGCGCCAGTCGCGCAGGAAACGTGTCGTGGTTTCCGGATCTTCGATAACGTAGCCTGCCAGCGCCGGGAGCCACGTTCGCAGCCGATAACCACGAAGTTGGTCGAAGTAGCGTTCCATGTCAGGCGTCCATGTCTGGGTTTCACATTCCCAGCTATCGAGCAACATGCCCTGTAGCATACCGTCGGCAAGCAATCCACCTTTTCCAGCCAAACGTCCGATATAACCGGCAAAGTGTGCTTCCGCCCCAGCCGGAGAAAGCTTGTCGCATTCCCATCCAGTTCCCTCGGGCGGAGCCGGACCATTCCGCTTACCTGTGTTGACATGTCCCCAGCGTAATATTGTCCAGCGACCTTCCGGTGCGTCCCAATGGAGCGTTCCCTGCTTGTCCAGACTGCCCGAAAGATCGACGATAGTAGTTGGGGCAATCCACGCCGATTTCGACTGATGGGGATGCGGCAATCGATCCAGCCCCCGTAAAACCCAGGCGGCTTCGGCTTCCCAGTTGTTTTTGCGTGCCGCGGTAAATAGCTGGATATAGGGAAATGCCATCGTGTGCTGATGGTCGATTGTGATTCGATAGGTCTTTGAGGACACCTCCGAACAGGCGAGTGAAATCGGCTTGTTGCCCTGCCAGTTGCTCTGGGGCATTTTCTGTTGCGAAACCGTTTGCATTCCATCCGGCAAAACGGCCTCGACATGGATCGTCACGCCGGGCTCATAGCACCAGCTATGATTGAAACTCTGAACTGGCGGTAATTCGATCGTTCGGAGCGTTACCGGCTCTTCGAACGTAACTTCCACCCAAGCCGGCTCCTCGCCCTGCTCCAGACGGATTTGTGCCCCGGCTTCTTTACGCAGGCATGATTCCCAGGCAAGGTCTTCACGATTGGTCTTGATTGAAGTCGGTATTAGTGCTTTGCCGGTATCGCCTTCCGGCGTGGGAAAAGCGATCACCGCGACATCACGATAATCACGCCAGTCCTCGTTGCTTGGCTGCGGTCGAAACAGTTCGACGCTCACCGACTTACCGCCCAACAGATCGGTTCGACTCCAGACAAGATGCCGCATCGCCTTTTCAGGCAAGATCCAGGGGCCACCGGACATCGCCCAACCGGGACAGTTCTGCATGGTGAAACGTAGTCCAAGCCGCTTGCACTCGTCGGCCAGATGAACCACGGCCTCGTCCCAGGATTCACTTAGACACTTGATCTGCGGCTCGACGCCTGGCCACGGACCACCGAACTGACCATGAAAAAACTGGACGCCCTCGATGCCTGCTTTGCTGATCGCTTCCAGATCGGCCGTAATCCCCTCCGGGTTGACATTTCCGCCGATAAAATGGAACCAGGTTTCCGGGTGAAATACCTGTGCCGGCTTATTGAAAGCGGCGAAATCCTTCTCACTGATTGCTCCTTGCAAAACAGCGATATCGGGAACCACTTTTGGTCGGTCGCTTGCGAGAACCTGCCTCGATGCACACAACAGCACTATGACAATCAAGCACCGTAAACACCGCAAGCCCATCAAAATACCAGTGTGATTTCTGCAAATGATATTGTGTAGAAACAGCTGATGAATATCGGTATCGACGACACCTTTTGTATACGAGATTCGCAATACCTCCTTTATTTTTGACACTTTTTTCCTTTTTCTTGAATAATTTATGGTTCATCACACAAGTTGAGGTGCCCCATTAAAAGCGGATACAGGGGCAGAGGTGGGGTATGCAGCTATTCGCATTGCTTTGGCCTCGAAGCGGTTAGTGACAAGGTAGTTGAGCGATGCGTAATATCTCCTGCAATTGTAATACATTTCGATGTAATAGTAAAGGTTTCGCTTCGCATTTTCACGAGTGGCATAGCGATAGTAACGAGTCCGTTCGGTTTTCAGTTTTGCGTATGAACCGGTATTAAAAAAATCTTGCTTTTCTGCAAAAAAACACTTTAATTATCAAGTACGTAACAGCTGTGAACAGCGAATGATGAATGGCTATCGTCCCGCCGACATCACTTTCGATGAACCGGTATGTGTGATGGCACGGAGCTCGACCGATGTGCTGGCCATTGACGACGAAGACGTCAGAGCCGCCTTGCGTTTCATTCGCCAGCACGCCTGCGAGGGGATCCTGGTAAGCGACGTACTCAAGGACGTGGCGGTTTCGCACGCTACGCTGAAACGGAAATTTAACGAGTTGTTAGGCAGGTCGCCCAAGGCCGAGATCATTCGCGTACAACTCCAGCGAGTCAAGGAATTGTTGGCCACCAATGAATTGCCACTCTTGAAGATCGCGAATCTGGCTGGCTTCAACAGCGTCGAGTGTATGTGCAGGTTGTTCAAAAAGAAAAACGGACAAACGCTTGGGCAGTATCGCGCCGCTAACCGGAGTCGAGTGTACTGAAGGGCATTGCATGAGCTTAGCGTGCAGTCACAATAATATTTCAGGGTAGAAGTATTTGAGTTCTGAGGTGCCCTACTGATGGTGGACTTCGGTCGACCAAATCTTGACGGTCCGACGACAAACTACCTCGACGTCTTCTCGCAGGCACAAACCCACTCGACCGTGGGATGCCGACGTCGAGGCGTACAACAACCTACCCTCACTGGCATGAACCGTCAGCTGGGTGATTTTGAGTGAAGGCCCAACACCCCCCCTACCCCGCCTTACGCTCGTACCAGTGACCGGCTTTAATTTTCTGTACCAGGGGTTATGAGAGTTTCGGTTAGGTAACGGGTAATGGGTCAGATTTCGGGCTGTGCTGCTGGAGTGAGGGCGTAGCCCGAACGGAAGCGGCACAGCCCGCTGCAAATTTCGACGGGGATTGGTAGCCCAACGAACCGTGTGGCCGAACGTGGTTGTAGTCTTCCTGCCAGGCTTTGGCCAATCGCCGGGCAGCTTGGAGATTCTCAAATTCCTCACGAGCCAGAAGCTCGTCTCGAAGCCGACAATGGAAGCTTTCGGCATAGCCGTTTTCCCATGGGCTGCCTGGTGCTACGTAGAGCGTCTTCACGTCTACTCGCTCCAACCATTCTCGAACCGTCTTGGCGATGAACTCCGGGCCATTGTCGCTACGAATATTTCTTGGCACGCCTCGCATCGCAAAAAGTTCGGCCAGCGTATCGATCACATCTTCCGAGGTAATGCTGCCAGCCACTTTCAACGCTAAACACTCTCTTGTGAATTCATCAATGATCGACAGCCACTTTAGCGAACGCCCACTCGTCGTCCGATCAAAGATGAAATCCCATGTCCACACGTGGTCCTTATACTCTGCACGACGGCGATGACAAGCGTTCTCACCCGAGCCTAATCGTCGTCGTTTCCGCTGTTTTTGAGGCACTTTCAGCCCCTCTCGACGCCACAGACGGTAAACCCTTGTGAAGCTCGCTCGCCAACCTTCGGCTTGCAGCAACGCGCTGATCCGACGATAGCCGAAACGAGGACGCCCGCTAACAAGTTCAAGCATCCGATCAACCAAACGCGGTTCATCGTCGCGCGGCTTCGTCTCGTAACGCTGTGTGCTACGAGGCTGCTTCAAGGCTCGGCAAGCTCGACGCTCGCTCACGCCGTGCTTCCCTTTGAGCTTTATTACCGTCTCACGTTTCCGAGAGGGGCTCACAAGTTTCCCTCTGCCACATCCCGAAGTATCTGGATATCCAGGGCTTGGTCAGCCACCAGACGCTTCAAACGCTTGTTCTCCTGTTCCAGTTCTTTCAGCCGCTTCGCCTCTTCGGCCTTCATTCCACCGTACTGCTGCCGCCAGCGATGAAACGTCTGCTCACAGATTTCCAAGGCTTGGCACGCTTCGCCGATCGTCTTGCCCGAGTTGAGCATCGCGTCCGCGTCACGAAGCTTCCTGATAATCTGCTCCGGCGTATGTCGCTTCCCGCGATTCTTCTTCATCGAAAGTCTCCTTGTCAAAACGGTGACCTGCTCCCCGAATCTTGGTCCATGCGGAATGTCAGGAATTTTGGTATTCTGACATTTTTAAAAGGAGGATTTGGACCATGAAAAAACGGTATACGGCAGTAGCAGATTGCGTTTGCTCTTCGGCAGGCCGAATCGGGCACGGCGGTGGCTGAGATGGTTCGCAAGATGGGGATTGCAGAGCTGACATTTTATCGCTGGAAGAAAAAATACGCCGGTCTGGGTGTGGCGGAGCTTCGCCGATTGAAGCAGCTTGAGGAAGAGAACCGCAAGCTCAAGGAGTTAGTGGCTGACTTGAGCTTGGACAAGCAGATTCTTCAGGACGTGTTGTCAAAAAAACTCTGAAGCCCGAGCGTCGTCGGACTGTGGTGGACGATGTGGAGACTTGTTAGAGCCGGTTTCAAAACTCTATTTCGCGTCAATGTTTCTTGACCGTGGGAGACCTGGCAAGTAGTTCTGAAATGCCCTCTACGAGGTAAGCGAACGTCGAGCTTGCAAGGCGTTGGCTTTCCCTCGATCGAGCCATCGTTACCCGAGTGTCCGCGACCCTCGGGCGGAATTAAGACTTCGACTGCGTGATTTGGCTGCAGCACGGCCGGGCTACGGCTATCGTCGCTTGCACATCTTGCTGAGTCGAGAGGACTGGAGCATGGATTTCGTGGCGGACCAACTTTTTTCTGGGGGGAGGTTTCGGGTTTTGACGTTAGTTGATAACTTTACCCGTGAGAGTCTGGCAACTCGGGCCGGGCAGCGGCTTACGGCCGACCACATAGTCGAGGTTCTTGAAGAGGTGACGAAGCGTCGCGGTCGGCCGAAAACGATCCGGGTGGACAATGGTCCGGAGTTTGTTTCAAAGTCCCTAGACTTGTGGGCTTACTGGAACGATGTGGAGTTGGACTTCAGTCGGCCGGGCAAACCTACAGATAATGCATATATCGAGTCATTCAACGGCAAGTTCCGCACTGAGTGCCTGAATCAGCATTGGTTTTTATCGATGGAGGATGCCCAGGAGAAGATCCAAGCGTGGATGCGGGAGTACAACGAGCCCCGTCCGCACAGCTCTCTGGGAGGACAGACTCCCCGCGAGTTCGCGATTTTTTCAGGGCAGGCATGCCTGCCCTGAAAAACCTTGTTTTCTAACATTCCAAGTGGACCAAACTTGGGGGCAAGCTCAAGGGCTTTGGATACTCTCATAACCCCTGGACCAAAAAATAAAGGCACCTCAGGGCCATCAGCAGCAGCGGCAACACCTGCTGCTGGTAATGCGAGTGCGTACAAGCCGAACGGATCGTATTTGTTTGCAGGGGAAGATTTGACATATCGATAAAGATTTGGGTCGTTAGCACTGTAATGTAAGGGATCTTTTGCTGTGAACCGTCCGAGGTTCGGGTGGTACTGGCGGTGGCGGTAGTGGTAGAGACCGGTTTCGTGGTCCAGACGCTGGCCGGTGAAGAGGTGTTGCCAGTCGTAGTCGGTGTCGGTGGTTTTTAGGTTGAAGTTGGCGTCGCGGACCTCGACTTGGCCGTAGGCGTCGTAGGTGTAACGCTCGCGTACGTGCCAGTCGGGCATCTCCAACAGGCCGACCACGTTGTAGTTCGCGTCCAACATCGCCCAAAGCCGCTCGGTAGTCGTCGCCGAGACTTCGGCTGGAATGGATCGGGCGTCATCCCGCAAGAGAAAAGCGATCATGTGAGCAATTCTAGCGGGATGCATAAAAAAATGTCAAGCCTACGAAAACTACAACGGCGCTGGGTGCAACCTCTGCGGCTGCCGCGTCAATCGAAAGCGAAGCCGCGAGAGCTCAATAAAGCCAGAATGGCAACCGAGCGGTGTCCGGTCGGGTTGTGGTGAGTTTCAAACTTTCCACCAGTAGCGAGCGATGCAGCAGAGGGAGATCCCTTTTTTAAAATCGCTCTAAAACTATCGACCGTACAAAAATGAGAAAACCGTTCCATCGGTCTACGGAACCGAAGCGGAGTTATTCACCACTGACTTCTACGCGTTTTATGTGGGCAGTCATAGTAAAAAGGATCCGCGGGAGGGTGGGGTCGCTGGTCGTGATTTGAAGAACCCGCCGTAAAGTTCCGGCTTTCCCTGCCGTGTGAAGTTCCATGGGAATGGTTTTCTCTGTGCCAGGACCGAGGATGATGGGGGCGGCGTCTTCATCGCTGCCACAGCAGCCGCAGGACACTCGATTGAGAACGACCCTTGTTGCGCCGTCGTTTCTCACGGCAAACATATGCCGCAGAATAGGCCCCGCAGTGACATTTCCGAAGTCGTATCGAGTTGTGGGGACAAACAACCGCGGCCCTGAGTTCACGGAGGACGAAGTGTCGCGGGCCCAGACGTATCCCAACGCGGCTACATACCATCCGCCGCAGAAGAACGTCATGACAAAACACGTGACGAGAACTTTCCGCCATCGGGCTTGCTTCGTTACCGGATTGGCGGTGCTCATTGTACCAGCGTTACCCGTTTGGGAAGATCCAGTGCGTCATCCAATTTTAAGCTTTCATCGTAATGGACACTGCCGTCCCCGCTAAGAGTCAGTGTTTTGCCGACGGCGGCCCCATGGAAAGCCGAGGAACCCGTGATCTCGACGGCTGTATTCGGTGCGTAAACGATCATGTGGTTGTCGGAATTGCCGGCGATACGGGCAGTGCTGCCGGTCATGAATATGCGCAGGTTGTTGGGAATCTGTGAACTGTTGATCACGTCGCCGCCGGATGTGTCGAGCTTGCCGCTCAGGTAAATGTTCACGCCGGGCGAGACGGTCAAAGTGGATTGCCCGGTGAGGATCATGTCATTGAAGTAGTAGTCTCCCGGGGGAATCGTGTAGCTGCGTCCGCCGTCCAAAGTGAAATTACGTGATCCGTCCAGCATTTCCACATAGTTCTTTCCTTTGAGAATCGGCGGCAAGGAGGGATTGTCATTCGAGGCCGAAATCGCGCTGGTATCGACCTCCGGGATATTCAGCGGGCGAAGCCTGGGGGAAGTGTTTCCGGTCACGACCGCGCCTCCATACAGTGTCGTATCGCAGCCGCGTCCGGCATTGGCGTTACCGTTGACAGTTGCACTGCCCTCGACGTCGATGGGGCCGTCGCTACAAAGGCTACCCTTGTCACGCGGAATCTGGAAATCATAGCTGCCGTCGCTGGAACGATAACTGTCCGTGACCGGCGAACCGGTAACCGATATCCAATCGACACCGACCAATGGCCCGCAGAGGCTGTTGTCGTACATGGCGATGGCAGCTGCCGTGACGTTCGCCTCCGAGATGCCCATGATGTTTGCGAAGAACAGGGAGAGGGGATTTCCCCGTCTGGAGCTTCGCTCGATTGCGACTCGAACCGCGTTAGGCCTGACAGTCGTGGAAGTAAACGTTGCAGTGTCTCGATCCCAAGTGCCAAACTCGATATCCGATGTCTTGATATCCGGTCCAACAGTCCCCTTGTTCCACGTTGCAATTTTTTGCGCCGCCAAGCTGGCTGCACTTTGATCGGGCAAGTGCTGGACCGCCGTCAGTGCGCAAGCATCGGCGGTCCGCTGCAATTCGGCGTCCGCGTGACAGATGTATCCTATGTCGACGGCGAACGCCACCATGGCAAACACGAGAACGAGCAGAATCGCCGCCAATACCACGATATTACCTCGGCGAGAATGCTTGGCAAATCGTTTCTTGTAGGGAATCCTCATGGTTGGTCTCTTTGCTTTTTATTGGAGCCGCTCGGCTTGCATGGTCGAGCTGGCACTGAGTGTCGTGTCTTTGAGAAACCACGGCGAAGGTAACCAGCTGACGCTGTCGAATTGTACGGAGACACTGATCACGACTGGATCCGCAAAGCCGGCGTTTTCCAAGGCGCTTGGATTGACGGTTACCGCAGCATCTGAGACTGACGAATTAGACAGATAGTTGTTCACAACGGTCAGGACTTCCGATTGCGTGGTCCCTTCCACGATGGCCCGCCGTGCTCCCTCGCGAGTGGCGTTCGTCAACACCTGCTGCACCATGAGCATGCGTCCGAATTCAATGATGCCAAAAACGAGCAGAATGAAGAGAGGTGCAACCAGAGCAAATTCGACTGCCGCCGTTCCGCGTCTCTGGTCCGTCCGGCTTTTTTCCTTTGCCCTCGTTCGCATTCGCATGCCGATCATGGCAGCGCCTCGTTGATTAGAGCTGGTTAGAGCTGAATGCCCCATCTAAAACATAGGTCATGAATTCGACAAACGCAAAAGACGCGTCAGAATATTGCAGGTTATTCTTTCATAAATCAGCCCCGCCACAGTGGATAGTTCTTCGTGCGGGCCAGTGCCTCCCCGCAGTTTCGAATGGTTTATTGGTCTTTGCAAAAGCAGTGAGCCCTTGTGTTTCAGTTTTTTTCCTGAAAAACCGGGCTCCTCGTTGGGAGCCCTCGGGTCACTACTTATGCAAGGCTCAATAGTAGTAAAATGAGCGTAGATGCGATCATGACCTTCGGAAAGCAAGGTGTAACGACCGAGCAAGGATCTGCGAGACGAGGTGTGCGCGGCGATTGGTGCCGGTCGGGCCTATTTTTAGACGCCTATGGGTTACGGCCTGGCAAGCAAAACCTGCTTCGTCTGCGACAACAATAGCCCAGGAAGAATCGACACGCTCCTCGAGTGGGCCAAGCACTATGCCGTCGCGGCGAAGAAGTCGAAGCGATTCTTTCCATCTGTGAAGCATGCGAAAACTACAGCGTCGCCGGGTGCAACCTCTGCGGCTGCCGCGTCAATCGCAGGCGAGCCGCGAGAGCTCAATAAAGCGAGAATGGCAACCGAGCGCTGTCCGGTCGGGTTGTGGTGAGTTTCAATCTTTCCACCAGCGGGGAGCGATGCACCAGATGGAGTACCCTAATTTGCGATCGCTCACTAACGAGAGACCGTGTAAAGATAAAAAACCACGGCGTCGGTCTACGGAACCGAAGGGCTCACTCCCGCAGGCTAAGACGCTTATTCTTGCCCACAGATTCTCCGGAAGAACCTTATTTTGTAGGGAAATTACGAGGTGAGGTTGCTTTTGCTTGCTGCGAACGCTTCTGGCGTCCGCAGCAAGCGAAAGGACCGTTAGGCTATTTTTTGCCGCCCGGTTCGATGATCGGATAGACGCAGAATGTCTCATCATCACGGATCAATAAGTAGGGCATGTACGTATGTGTAGTATTTCCATCAATCGTGAAGCACAGCGGCTGACTGGCCTTCGGTTTTAGCCAAGACTTTATGTCTTCGGGGCAATGGGAAATGGTTGTGGCGTCATTTTTATCCAGCGGGCCCTTGATTGCCATCAAGAGCGGGCCGTATTCGATTGCATAACGATTATGACCGGCGATTTGATCCTTGCCGACATAGGGCGTAACGCGAAAATTCATTGGCAACGTGAACGAAATCGTGTCGCCGTCAGCCCAGGTGCGATCTATCGCTTGATACGTTCCCGGTTTGCCGACGGCTACCTGTTGGCCGTTGACCGCCAACGGCACATCGGCAGCTGCCCACGACGGCACCCGCACATGGATCACGACCTTCACGGGCTTCTTCGTGGCCAGTTGCAATGATACCTGCGGCTCGTAGGGAAACTTCGTGGCCATCTCCAAAGTGACCGGCTGGTCGTTGTGCCTCCATTTGATGCTGGAGGGCTCGAAAAGATTCACATATAAGCCGTCGGGGGCGATGGAATAGATATACTCGGGCAACGATCCGTAAAGCCGCGTGCCCTGTCCTTCGCAACAGGTATTGCAGCAGCGGACATCGTACTGTAGCCCTTGCATAGCGCTGTGATACCGAACTTTTCGTCCATCCACCATACTGGGTATGCCGACGTTATAGATCGACCTCTCGATCTCCGTAGTGTATTTCTCTTGCTCGGGATAGAGTCGGTGAAAGCGTTGGTTGAATTTGATCCAAAACACGCTGCCACAAAGTTCGCCGGTTGGGTTTGCCTGCGTCAAATAGTAAGATTTCGGTGGATACAATCCGTGCTCGCATATCGCGAGACTTCCACCTAAGTGCAACCAGTTTTCGTAAATCAACTCCCAAGCACCGAGCATGGCATCGAGATACGTCTTATCGCCAGTTGCGAGGTAATGATCGAGATACGCCTCAAAACTGGTGATTTCATAACAGTGCGGTCTATCGAGAGGATACTTCCAGACTCCTTCTTTATCGCGAGCGGCCAATTGTTCCAACCACCAATCGCACACATAGTACTTTTCGGCTACCTGCAAGTCTTCCGGTTTTCCGATGGGCGTAAAATAGGTTCTTGTGCAAGCGATGTGCCCCTGGTGGTTGTGTGCCGCGCAGTACAACAGCTCCGGCAATCTGTCCCATTTATTGAACCAATCGGTATGTCCCCGCAGAAGACCATATGCCTTCGGGTTACCCACGATAGCCGCTTCGATCAGCCCGTGCGTGAACCAGGCCCTTGCGTAGTTGGGTTCCTGGCTCACCGCTCCGTCGCGCGGGTGAGCGGCGATGTAGCCGTCCGGCTCGCCGCACTCTTCGATACCGTCGATCAGTTCGTTGAACCGCTTGCGCAGTTCGGCATGTTCGAACCAGCGAAGCGTGTTGCCGGCGCCCATCAAGAATCGACCGGCATTCGATCCTCGCAACTTCGTGTCCCAGCCGGGAACCTGCGGCGTATCCGAGGGCGGGTTCTTCTGCCCGGCCCGCTGCCGAAACGGAAAGAGCATGTGGTCGACAGAAAACGAGTTTAAGAGATACGTGATGTTTTCGTCCATCACCGGTTTGAACAACCCGGCTTCGTCGAGTGTGACGCCGCAGGTGGGCACGTCGAGTTTATAAGGCACGGGCTTCCAACCGGCCGGATTGCTAGCCTTCAGCCGAGGTTTCGACAGTTCGGCTCCTATAACGGAACTGCTGATCAGCAACAATGCAACGCAGATAAAATCTTTTACTTTTCGCATAAGCTTTCTTATTCTACAAAATACTATTGCCAAATGCGGTCTTAAAATCCAGTCTCTTTTTCATTCTTTCACAAAAACCTGATAGGAAAGCGAATGGATAAAAATCATATAAGTAACATGGTACACATGTTAGAAGTTTTTGCCGGCGCGTCAATCTTTATTTGCGATCGAAAGCAAAACTTGGCGAGTTCAAATCTGAAATGCAACAGGGGGAGGAAATGATATAGGGTACCGCAAGGCGGTTCGATAAGTTGTTGTTTTATGCAATAACCACCACCGAACCGGGAGCCCTACGATGCCGTATGCCCACCTTACCATATTGGAGTCTATAGCGACAACTACATTTTCCAAGAAACGACAATTAGGTCTTTCGTTTTGAATTGATGAGTGGCATCCCATCTGATTTGGCTTTGGCCGGGGGGGACTGGATGCCCGGGAATTAAATCGGACTTGGATGTGCGGCGATTATGGGCTGCTCTGGCGAGGTATCCCGGACGGTTTCAGGATGGGCAGCTGCGGACGCTTCAGCGGCACCTTCGTCAGTGGCGGGTATAATGGTCTGGAGAAACTGGGCGCGCCGATAAGGTGGATTCGCAATTGCTCCGACAAGGACCTTCGGAGGCGAATTCATGGTAAGGAAACGACGGGCATTTACGGGGTCCTTCCGTGTGAAAGTCGCTTTGGCGGCAATTCGGGGGGAGGGCACTTTGGCCGAATTGGCGAGCCGGTTTGAGGTGCATGCGAACCAGGTGGCAGCCTGGAAAAAACAGGCCATCGAAGGAATGGCCGAGAGCCTTGGCGACGGTTGGCGGCGACAGGCCAAGGAGGATGAGCAGCGCGAGGCGAAACTTTTCCAACAGATCGGCCAGCTCCAATTTGAGCTGGACTGGTTGAAAAAAAGCTGGAGAGCCGTGAGCCACGGCGGGCAGTGGGAGCTTCGGCTCCATCGTAGTTTTCATAACGGTGCGGTAGCACCAACCCGCTCCGGTCGTACCGGGCCGTGAGCCACGGCGGGCGGTAGGAGCTTCTGCTCCATCGTAATTTCGAAAGTGGTGTGGCAGCACCAACTCGTCCCCGGTCCTACCGACCCGCGAGCCGCGGTGGGCGTAGTGCGTGCGGCCTGATCCGCTTTGGGAAATTTTCCAGAGCGCAAAAGGACGCACGCCTCCGACAGTCGGGCCTCCCGACCCGCGGTGCGGTCGCTGGTGGTGGTAGCAATCAAGGTATTCAGATAAGATTTGTCGGAGAGTTCTTTGGTTACGCCCTAAGTCAAAATTCCCCAGTAGGTAGTGGCAGCAATTCAATATGGGAGACAACTTTATGCGGATCAACCGAAGAACAGCAGTACGATGCGCTCTCATTGTGATCCCCCTAGGCATCTTGGGGCTCTTTGCGATTTTGCTCTACTCGTCTCGCATCGTCAAGAAAAAGCCCTATCTATTTTCGGTTGAATCAGGTGTATAGGCACTATCGGTCCGGCTAGTTTAATTTTCTATCGCCGACTTTTTTGATCCAACGTCGGGTCCATTCAACGGACTCGAAACCCAAATCCATGACCGTGTTGCCCATAAAGATAATCCCTTCGATCCGTCCTTCCTCCAGCCAACGCAGCCCGACCTCGCACTGGTGCTTCATCAACTCGACGGGGATCCCTTCCTTATTTTCATAATCGACCAGGTAGCAGCCGAGCATCTTTCGCTTGTTAGGAAAGCGTTGTTCGGCCTTCCGCAAAATCTCTTCCGTCTTCCGAATTTCCCGGCTATTCCAGTTCCAAATCGTCAGCACGTCGACCTGATCGAGATAATCATCCAGCGGGAGATCGAATTGTCTCACATAGAGCACTGTGAATATATCGAGCGTCTTGCCCATCTGCGCTAGCTTCCGGCGGACATCCGCCAACTCTTCGACGGTCCATTGTGCCCGCTTTCCTTCGGCCTTGTTGGTGAAAAAGTCGTCAAGCATCACGCCGTGGAAGTTCGGTACGTGTCCAGCCATCGCGAGTACCTCGGCAGTCTCCTCCGCGTTATGGAAGCCGCCCGATCCGACCACGGACCACATCACCTTCTTTAGCGGCTGTAGCGCCACGGTGTATTGCTCCAACGGCGACTCGAACCGGCCGTACTTAGCTTCTTTGTCGCTAGACTGCACCATGATGATATTTGGCACGTCGAGATAAAAGTTCCCTTCGGCGGCCGACATGACCGAACGACGACCGATATGCACGAAATCGCTGTTCGTCGCGAAAGAAAAGACCCAAAGCCGATCTCGAACCGTCTCCGTTTGGGGCGTCTGACCGCCGGCTTGTTGCGGGAGGCACACCATCATGACAGCGAACACCGCCCAAATCGATACAGTCCGCATTTCAGTTTGCCAAGTCACGTTTTTCATGGAATGTCTCCTAAGAAAAAAAGGATTAAAGAGGAAAACGGAGCAAGACGCTAGGCGTGAGAGGAACTCCATGCTTATCAGTTACGGTTATGCAATCGCCTCAAATGACTACGTTGACCCTGCAAGTCAATTAGACTATGATATTAATTTATTCAATGAAAGAAGTAAATGGTCCGCTTGCTTTTTTGGGAGGATTTTCAAGATACTAATGCCTACCAGAACCGGAAACCGTCGTTTGATGCGGGAAGTCAACACGAAGCTCATCCTCGGCCATCTGCGCCGTTGTGACGCTTTGTCCCAGGCGGAGCTCTTGAAAAAAACCGGGCTTAGCGTTGGGACGATCGCGAACATCGTCAAGGAACTCAAAGAGGACGGCTTTGTCAAAGAGGTCGGCCCCGGCACCTCGTCGATCGGTCGAAAACCTGTCCAATTGCGGTTCAACCCGTGCGCTCGCCATGTCGTGGCCATTGAACTCTCATCCGGACAAACCCAAGTCGCCTTGGTTGATTTGTCGGGACGCATCGTGGTGAAGACCGGCAGAGCGATCGCGGTCGATGTCGAGCCCCGCGCCGTGTTGGAACTCGCGTGCGATGACGCCCTGGCTTTGGCCAAAAAGGAGGAAATATTCCCGCAGAAGCTTCTCGGGGTGGGGATTTCGCTTGAGGGGATCATCGACCCGAACCGGGAGCTCCTGGTGTTCTGGGCCAACCAGGGCTGGCGCAACGTCCCCGTCAAGGAGATCCTCGAATCGAAGCTGGGGATACCTGCTGTCATTAATAACGCCGGCGGAGCTTTCGGCGAGTATTGGTATGGAGCGGGCAAGGGGAGCAAGGTTGCTGTTTGCATGGAGGTCAATTCGGGCATCGGCGCCAGCGTCCTGCTCGGCGGCCGCCTGCTGCACGGCGCGCGCGGCATGGCGGGCGAAATCGGTCACAGTCTGGCAGTGCCTGAGGGGAATCTTTGTTCCTGCGGCAAACGAGGTTGCTTGGAAACGGTGGCGTCCGCCAGTGCGATTATTGCCGAGGTCTTGAAAAAATTCCGCGACGCTCCCGACTCCTTGATCTCTCCGGCGATTGAATCTTGTCCGCTGCCGAAGGCCATTCGGCAAATCGGCAAAGCGGCCGCCGACGGTGACGCTATCGCCCAAAGTGTCCTTGAAGATGCGGGCCGGCACCTGGGTATCGCAGCTGCCGCCATAATCAATCTCCTCGACCCCGAGTTGCTGCTTTTAACTGGCATGGTTATCCACGAGAGCCGAGGGATCGTACTGGACGTGGTCCGACAAGCCGTAGCCGAGCACATGTTTCCAGAACGGGCTCAGCCGGTCCGGATCGAGCAAGGCATTCTCGGCAACGCCGCTTCCCTTACCAGTGCCGCCGCGATGGTATGCGAGGAGGTCTTTCGCGTTCCCCTGGAATCGGAACTGTGATATCTAGTCCAACTTGCCCGCTTGCGCTTCAGCGGCCCGTATCCCCTGCATGAAAGCAGCCTGTTTCACGCAGGGGAACGTCTGCTTGACAACCCCGACTCGGTCGCCACCGCCAAAAAGACCGATTGAAAAATCGCCTTCATCGCCTTGTCTCGTCAAGGGTTAACCGGATGACAAGCAATTGTACCCCACTGAAATCGCCGCCCAAAAAAGCCTTCTTGCGGTTCCAAGTGAGAGGTGGTTGTTTTAGGCCAGTCTGACCAGACAAAAATGACAATTCGAAGTTGCTCAAGTCGGGACCATCAGCAGACATGGAGACCGATGCTCTAAGAGGCTGACTCTATCGGCTGCACTAGCGAAAAGCCCGAGAAAAACGGCTCTATCCGTTTCGCAGCGCAAAGAAAAAGCCCAAGAAAACCAGGCTTTCGTGGAAAACTTTGCCCATCAGCACCCAAGTCCGTTGTACCAATATGGGCACTCTATTTCGAGACCGCTTCCTAACTGTTGACAGCGTGAATGGATAGGAAGCCACGACTTCGATCTGCGGAACCGAAGGGTCCTGAACCCCAGCCCCCCGTTTTCCGTCTACGGAACCGAAAAAGGATTTATTCGTCAGCCGTTTTTGGGCCGGAGGGGGAAAATATTGTGAGCCCTTCCGTTTGACGCGGACCGGGTAGGAAAAAACTCGACAGATATCCAATCGCGCAACAGGACGAGCAGCCGATTGCCGGGTAAAGAAAAAAGTGGAGCGAGGTAAATCGGATTACCATGATCAGAATCGTCGCGCTTCCGAGTTGTCCGAGTATCGCTCCGACGGCGCCGGTTCGACGCGTAAAAATTCCCAAAACGAAAAGTCCCGACAGCCCGCCGATAAAAAGTCCCATGAGTGTTTGGAAATGGTCCCAAACCGATCGGATATCACTGGCGGCCATCCAAAGAGCCGTGGCGGTGCCGAAAAGACCCAGGACCAGCGTAAAACATTGTGCTAGCCGGAGTCGGGTTCGATCGGACGACTCGGGGCGGAATCGGGCCCAATAGTCGGTAACCCAGATCGTCGCCGTGCTGTGCATCGCGCTGTCGAGGCTCGACATGGCCGCCGCGAAGACCGCCGCGATGATCAGTCCCGAAAGGCCAGTCGGAATTTGTTGCACGACAAAAAACGGCACGATCGCGTCTTCCGCCAGATCACCCGGCAAGAGATTCGGGTGGAGTCGATAAAAGACAAAGAGGGCCGTGCCGAGAAGGAAAACGATGATTGCCCAGGGAATCGACATTGCCACGTCGACCCAAAGGGCCTTCTTCGACGCCGCTTCGTCTCGCGTGGTCAGATACCGTTGCACGATTGCCTGATCGGAGGTCAGGCTTCCCAGTCGGATGAAAAAGTTGCCGATTAAAACGACCCAGACCGTAGCCGCGGTCATGTCGAAATCGAGCTGGCCGAGCGAAAATTTATTTTCCGCAGAGGCGATCTCCCAAAATTCGGCCGGGCTGCTTCCGGTATCAAAAAGGACCACCCCCACGCAAACCAGCGCGCCGCCGATCAGCAGAATCGCTTGAATGACGTCGGTCCAGACGACCGCCTCGATTCCACCGGCCACGGTATAAAGTGTGCAAAGCACTCCCATGATCAGGATGCAGCCGTAGACATTCAGTCCGGTCACGGTCGAAAGGGCCAAGGCCGGAAGGTAAAGCACCACGGCCATCCGTCCCAATTGCAGAAGGCTATAAACCGTCGTACCTAACAGGCGAACGACCAGGTGAAATCGCTTTTCAAGATATTCGTACGCGCTGGTCACGCCCAGTCTTCGAAAGAACGGGATATAGGCCCTCGTTACGATCGGGACGACTAGAAAACAGGTGAAAACCCCCGTGAAATAGGCCCAATCGGTCGCGTACGCCTTCGCCGGGACCGCCATGAAGCCGATCGAACTTACTTGCGTGGCCATTAGACTCAATCCGGCCGCCCACCACGGAATCCGTCCCCCGGCCAGAAAGAAATCGTGGCTTGTTTTTTCTCGTCGAGCGAAGTAAAGCCCGACCAAGACTAACGCCCCGAGATAAACGCCCAAGGCGACGTAATCAAGCGGGCCAAAGTGGGAGGCGGTGATCGTCGGGCTAAGCGGCGTGTTCATGAAAACGGCAAAAAATTGGGGTTGGTGTGGGAACTCGAAATATCAAAGCTAACAGAGATTTGTCTTTCCGTAAGGGCACGTTGGGTTACGTAAGGGCGTGTCGGTGCGGATCGCCTTCGGATAAGTCTAACGACTCGGGCCAAGCCAACTCGACCCCGCCAGGGACGAGCCGATTTTGGAACTCCTGAAGCAGGGCCGCTTTTTCCAGAACCTCGCGAGGGCGACATTTCCGCTTCAGACAAAAGGCCGCCAACGCCCCGGCCGCCTCGCCCGTGTTCCACTCGACCGGATGCAGCCGGTAGCACCCCTGGGTGATATGGGTCACGCCGAGATTTTTCGCCGCGGGCAAAAGGTTTTCGACCCGTTGCGGCACGAGCGACCCCAGGGGAATCTGAAACGGCAACGCCTCGACGTCGAGGTAGTTGTCTCCTCCGGTGGTCGGATGGAGGTCGATTCGATAATAGCCGATTCCGACTGAGTCGTCGAACTGACGGGCCCGATTTTTCCCCGGCTGAAGCGCCGCCGAAATGTCCTGTTCCCGCACGGTCCGCACGGCACGGATCCGTCGTGATTCGCGAATATACGGGTAGGCCGCCAGCCCGTCGTCGGTTTCGACCACATCGGCCCGTAGTCGCAGTCCCGGATACCCACACCCACCGTCCGGCCGAGGCGCGTCGGTTTGAAGCCAGTAAAGCAACGAGAGGCTTTGCTCCTTCGCCCGGTCGATCAACTTCGCTCGCTCGGCCGGGTCCGCCTCGGTCAAATCGCCCAGCAAAAAATCGTTCATCGGCCAGTTGACCAGGCAAATATCGCTGGAAAATGCGCCCGGCTGGAAATGGTCGCGGGCCAAGAGGCGTCGGTAG
Source organism: Thermoguttaceae bacterium (assembly GCA_963674475.2). Classification (GTDB taxonomy): domain Bacteria; phylum Planctomycetota; class Planctomycetia; order Pirellulales; family Thermoguttaceae; genus CAXXFQ01. Next base: position 378,926 of record CAXXFQ010000024.1, read on the forward strand.
GTCCACAGTCCCGAAAAGGCGATGCCCGATTCCCCCAGCGGATCGAAGCGACTGTCAACCGGTTCGAGCGTCCGCGGGTGCAGCCCTTTCCACGAGAAGAGTTTTCCCGGCCAAGGGGGCGTGAGGTCCGGCATGAAATCACGCCAGAAGTCGTAACGTTCCGGACGGGTGATCCGATGGTTTTCCCCCTCACAATAGTCGATCGCGAAGCAGACCGAAAACGCCTGGACATTCTCCGGCCGGGCTTCACGGGCAGCACTGGGTTCGTCCGTGTCGGCCTGCGACTCGGTCCCACGAACGTATTCGACCCCGGCCAGCGGAAGCAGATCGCCCAATTCGGTCGCGTCGAGAAAATAGGGCGCTTCGACAGTACACTTGGTCCTGTCCCGAAGGTTTTTAAGCGTCACACTTTCGATTTCGTCCCCCTGCCCTCGCTCCGCGTCGACCGGGCGGTGTTCATAGAGGATCTGGATTCGCGAGGATGCGACAAACGGAGCGAGCATCCCTTCAAGAACCCGACGGGCCACCTTCGGCTCGTGGCACAATGGCGAGACCCAACCGCCGCCCGGATTCAGATGGGCGACCTTTTTCAGTCGAGCAACCAACGGGTAATGCGTCCGATAATACGCTCGTACCCCTTCCCGAAATTCCCGATATGATTGCGTACAGCCGAACGACTCAATCCAGCCATGCTCGTCCGGTGGCACCGCCTGGGCCGTCAACTGGCCCCCAATCCGATCGGTTTCCTCGGTCAAAACGACCCGGAACCCGGCCCGCGCCGCCGAAAGCGCCGCCGCCGTTCCCCCGAGTCCCCCGCCAACAATCAAGATATCCGTTTTCATTTCTTTTGAACCGGTGTTTCTATGGTTTCGACCAGTACGAAAATAGTTTGGCCGAGTTCAAGCGGAAACGAATTCGAATCGGCCGCCCGGTCGGGATCGTCTTATGATTTTTCCATGTGACCGGCTCACGCAACCCGTTTGACGAGAGGGGGACCGATTCGTCGGTCGAATAGCCGGGCAGGGGTTTTCCATTTTCGTCGAGAATCTCGACCCGAATCGATCCTTCGGACGCGTCGGCGTTGATCAGCAACCGTCCCCCTTCCGATTCGAGCAGGACCGTTTCAATAATCCCTTCTGGTTCGTCGGCATCGAGCGAGACGAAACGATCGCGAGGCCAGGCGGCCCGGCCGATCGTGATCCGCTTTTCCGGCAACGCCCCGCCGTGCTTGGTCGTGATCGCCGTGTAGTAGACCCAGACCTCGTCCCCTGCGACGACCGGCGTTGAGGAGACCCCGAGGATGCAACCGGCATCGAACGGGTTGGGGCCGTTGGGGATGACCGGCGAGCGATCTTTAAGGCGGTGCCAGGTTTTCCCGTCGCGACTATGGGTCAGTTGGACGTCGATCGGACCGTCGACCGAGCTTTGCGACCGGGTTGGATCGGATTTCTGGAACCGTTCGACCCGGAATACCGTGACGAGTCCAAGGAACTGCTCGCCCCACGGGTAGACCGACATGTTGTAAAACTCGGTCCGGGATTTCGGGTCGCTCGCCCAGGCGTCGTCCCGTACGTCGGGGGCCAAGACCAGTCGCGACGGAGTCTAGTTTTTCAAGTCCCGGCTGGTCGTCAAGTAGATCATCCGTCGCGGAAAGCCGCGGTGACGGCGGTAGAATTTGTGGAACGCCAGGTATTCCCCCGTCTTCGGGTTGCGTGTCCAGGTGATCGTATCGCCGGTGGTGAAAAGCGGATTGAATTCCGCGGCGGTCCAGTCAATTCCATTTGCCGAGAAGGCCACAAACGCCGACGGCGGCATTGCCAGATCGTGTCGCGACTCGCCCACCTCGCCGATCATTTTGAATCTTCGATTCGGATCGGGATCGTGGGAATCGACCAAGATGCTGGGGCTGTTTAAGTCGTAAACGATATTGTTCTTTTTCGAACCGGCAAACTTGTAACGTCCCAATTCGGGCCGCTGCCAGTGGACCCCATCCTCCGACTCGGCCAGCATTACCAGCGAGTGGCGGTTTCGGTCGAGCCGCTTGTCTCGCGTCGTTTGCTTCGGGAAGCTTTGGTACCACATCCGAAACCGTCTTTTGGTCTCGTCGTAGTGGACTGATCCATAAAGGTAAATCCGATTGCCTTCCCAAGGACGCTTGGGTTCGAGGACCGGCCGCGGCAGTTTTTGGCAGGCGTGGACGCGTCGGCGGACGCCGGAGGTCGAGTAAAGTTCGACGTCGTCGACAAAAAGCTTCGGGGTTTGGGTAAGACGAACGGGGGAATTTTTCTTGTTCGTTTCAGCCGAAATGCCACCGGATTGCGAGCCGAGCACCATCGCGAAGGTAATAGCGGCGTAGGTGGCAAAAGGGAAGGTCCGGTTCATGTGGTTTTTGTGAAGTATAAAGGAGAATAAGTTTTTGAGGTGACTCGAGGATCTCGACACACGCGTGATTTCCCACTTTATAGCAGTGTTATAACAGTAGGTCAAGCTATTTCCGTGAAATAGCCGGAAAGGCATGGTTTATTTGGATATGTGTTGACGAGATGTCGAGAAATGGGTACTATTGTTGAGGGTTTCCGTTATAACACTTTTGAAGATGAGCGTTTTATCGTGTCTGAAAACCTCAAAGAACGGGCCTATGCCCATATTGTCGACCGAATGGCCCACGGTGCCTTGCCGCCGGGCAGTCGGTTGTCGAACCGTCGTCTGGCCGGGGAGCTGGGGGTCAGTGTGATCCCGGTCCGCGAGGCGATTTCCCGGCTGGAAAGCGAAGGGTTCGTCGAATATCAACCGGGCGTCGGCGCGTTCGTCCCGTCGCCCAGTTACGATGAACTGTTGGAAATCTACGATCTCCGCGAGGCGATCGAGTGTCACGCGATTCGAAAGGTCGCCGAATCGATCACTGAAGCGGATCTTGATCGGCTTGACGACGATCTCGCTTCGATGGCCGAGGTGGCCGACCTTTTGCAAAAGACCGATCGCAAGGCCCGGCGGCCGGAATGGTTCGAGCAGTGGACCAGTGCGGACGCCGATTTTCACGACCTTTTCCTTCGAGTCGCCGGAAACCGTCGGGCGCTTCAAACGGTTCAAAATCTCAGGCAGATGTCGCGGATCTTCGGCACCAAGGTGGCTGGAAAGCCGCTGGCTGAGTTAGTCCGGTCGATCGAGGAACATAGGCGTATCTTGGAGGCCTTGAAGCGAGGCGATCCCGACCGTGCGTCTCGTGCAATGGCCGAGCACATCCAAAGCGGATGCCGCGTACTCTTGCAGGCCCACCATCGAGACCGTCTCGATTCCATGCCCTCGTAATAAGATCCCATAACGAAAGAATTCACGTTGTATGGGAGTAAAGCGGCAGTCCGTCTTCCCTTTTAAAAAAACAAAACACGGATGAATCTTTTCGAAAACACCCCCCCTGCCCCGAAGTCGACGAGCAACGTTCGCGCGGCCCGCCTTATCAGCGCGCTGGGGACCCCGCTTGATGACGAAGAAAATCTTCACGTCGAAGGACTTGAGCGCCATCTTGAGGAACAATGGGCCAACGGCGTCCGTTCGACTTTTGTCGGCGGGACAATGGGGCTTTTGCCTCTGCTTCGGGAAACGACCTACCATGCGCTGGTCGAAAAAAGTGCCGCCTTCTGTCGCGACCGGATCGAATTGCTCGTCGGGGTCGGCGATACCGGGTTGGCTCGGACGTGCGACCGGATCGACTGGGCCAACCGATTCGAGGTGGACGGCGTCGTGGCGATTACGCCTTACTTTTTACCGTTTTCGCAAGCAGAGCTGATCGACTACTTTCATCGCCTGGCCGATCGCTCTCGAAACCCGCTTTATGTGTACGACATCCCGGCCCGGACTGGAGTCGCGTTGGAGCTGGAAACGGCCCTTCGACTCGCGGAGCATCCGAATATCCACGGGATCAAATGTACGCGTGATCTCGATTGGACCGAGGAACTTTTTGCCCGGGTTGATTCCGAGTTTTGTGTGATTGCTGTGGCGTTGGGTCGGATGGTATCCTGCTTTCAAAAAGGGATGACGCAGCACGTCGACGGGCTTTTCGCTCTTATGCCAAGTTGGACCGGGCAGATAACCCGGGCAGCCGAAGCGGTCGATTGGGAAACGGTCCAAAGTTACGAGAAGCGGTTTTGCCACTTGCTAGACGTTGTTCGTCGTCACGGCTCGTTTGCCACGTACACCGAAATCGTCCGCCTACGCGGAATCCCCGGCAATTACGCACCCGGGCCGCTACGGCGTCTCGAGGAAGCAGCAATCGAGACCATACGCAACGACCCGGTTCTCTGGGACATCCCTTCAAAGTAACCGCATCACGAAGTGCATTGTTGATTTGGTTTTTGGTCGTCGGATAAAGATTGCTCGGGTTGAATTTCCCGAGGCGATCTAATGGGCCGGATGCAACGGCAAAAGCGGGCGATTGGGAGGGAGTCCGCATACGAATCAAGAATGTTGATGAGAATTGATCGTGTGGCCCCCTGCCGCTTAGCAGTAATGGAAAAAGAGAAGAGGCTCTGGTACGATGAGGCTTTCAGCGATGGCAGCCAGCTCTGACTCCGCAGTCACCGCCAAAAAGACCGACTGAAAAATCGCCTTCATCGCCTTCATTGCCTTGCCTCGTCAAAGGTTAACTAGATGACAAGCAATTGTACCCCACTGAAATGGCCGCCAAAAAAGCCTTCTGGCTGTTCCAAGTGAGAGTCGATGGTTTTAGGCCAGTCTGACCCGACAAAATGACAATTCGAATTCGCTCAAGTTGTCAAGAATAGAAGCTTTTGATTTTTCGCCAATAAACGATAACCCCGCCCGCTTGAGGTCTTGTACCGTGCGACGTTTCATCATCTTGGGATCGGTCCTGGCTCTTTTTCTGACCGTATCGACCACCCTTTTTGCCACCGACACCAGGTCGGCCGATTTTCAGTCGGCTGACTACGAAGGCGAAAACCCGTACGAGCCGATTCAAAAGGTTTATGAAACCGACCTGCTCATCGTTGGTGGATCGAGTGCCGGAACGGCCGCGGCGCTGACGGCCGGACGATTGGAGGTCGATACCATTTGGACACTTCGTGCGCCGCGCGACATCGGCGGGCTTTCGACCAACGTCATCAATCCGGACACCGATATAGCGGTTCATCATCTGGGCGGTTATGCAATGGAACTCGATACGGTTGCCCGATACAAAGGGGGGAGAAACGCGCACAGTCAAGGTTGGCTTTCCCCGTTCCACCATTTCTTCAACTACACCAAAAAAGAGGTCGATCGGCTCGACTCGTTGACGATCCTCTCGAATCTCTATCCGGTAAAAGTGGTCAAGGACCGAACTAAAATCGTCGAGGTCGTTTTTGGACACCGTCTCAAGCAGGGGTGTCAAATCACCGTACGGCCAAAGATGGTAATCGACGCCGAAATCGAGGGCGACTTGACTCATCTGTCCGGTGTGTCGACCACTCTTTGCCGGGAAGGTCGCAGTGCGAGTGACGATCCAACGCGTGACAACGAATCGTACGCCGGAAAGATTTTTACCAAATCCAAACTTATTGGCGACTCGGTCATCATCTCCGGCGGCCCGGAGCTTTTGCCCGGCTCGACCAATGAGCCGGATAAAAAACCGGCAACGATGGCGTACAGCGCCGGGGTTTCGCTGCAAGACTTTGGCACGGGGGACGCCAATAGCCCGTGGGTACTCAAGCGAGAGCCGAAAGGATACAGGGCCGACGAGTTTGATTGGTGGAAAAACCATATCTATGGCGTCACCCTGGGCCAACACCATCGCCGGTGGGATTTCGACAGGTACCTCAGCGTCGTCGAGGGCTGGCGATTGCCTGACGGACGTCACGTGCTCGAAAGTTTTGATATCCGCGACCGCGAAGCGAACGAAAAAATCCACATACAAAAAACACTCTGCAAGCTTTATCATCTTCAACACGTCAAGAAGAAGTACCATTACGGGCTTTCTCGATACGATTTTCATGAAGGGCTTGCTCCAAAATATCGGCTGTCCGACTTTGGCACTACGACCAACGCGGGCGACGCGCCGTTACCCGGGTTGATCTACATGCGTGAAGGCCGCCGGATGGTGAACGATCATGTTTATGGCGGAAAACTTATCGAAGACGACGGTTCGGGCCGTCTCTATCAAAAACGATATTGGCATCGGCGGGCCGCCTATTTCAACGCAATGGTGATCGACATCCACGGTGTCCATAAAGAGTTCGTCCCGGAAAGCGGACCGGAGGGGATGCAGTTTCCGCGGTTGGCCGGTTACCCCAATTTCGGCGTGCCATGCATTCCGGCCGATGTTTTTATTCCTCGCGAATCCGAGGCGACCAACCTTTTGGTCGCTTCGGCCGGCGCATACACCCACCAGGCCTATGCGGCGTTTCCACGGATGGAAACCGGTCGAGTGCTCCAGGGCCATGCCTGCGCGATGATTGCACAATTGGCACTTGAAGAGAATATCCCGCCGCGAAAAGTCGATATCCGCCGCGTTCAGATCGCAAACCTGATCGAAAACGCCCAATCGCTTGTCTATTTCGACGACACGATTCCAGGAACCTATAACCACCTCGTCAATCAGATGCTCGGCTGCCGCCAGGTTCCCGAACAAAACACCGGCGACGTCTTCCAAAACGAATCATCCCTGACTGCGGCTGAGGCCAAAAAATATCTGGCTTCACTTTTCATGAACCATACCGAAAAGCCGATGGACCAAGCGGTATTCGACAAGGCGGTTGAACATTTAACAAAATCACCCGTTTCACGAATCGATCTGATACGGTCGCTTGGACAGCTTCTTTTGACCGAGCAAAATCCAAAAGAATCGGCCGATAACCGACGCGATCTCAATGAAACCGTCCGAAAATTCAACGATTGCGGCTGGACCGACTTGGATTTATCGCAAAAGGAAAGCTTTGAAAAGCCGATCCGATTTTCGGAATTTAAACGACTCTGTTACAACGGACTTTTTGGCTCGATTGCCCCGGAAACCGTTCGTCCGGTCCGCTTCGACAAAACGTTGGCCTATGACACGTTCAGTCGAGCCAACGGCCCACTCGACAAGCTGGAATCAGGACATAAAGTCACCCAAACCGGCGACTGGACCGTGCACGGCGGTTCGACCATGATCGACAAAAAGAATGCTTCGGGACTTCTTCTGGTTGATGCCGGCCAGCCGAACTACACCGTATGCGTCGATCTGTTTCTGAACCAGACACCTTTGCCGGCAGTTGCCGGGTTGGTCGTTCGAGCCGAAGATGGCCAGAACATGCAACGATTCCTGCTGAAAACCGTGGGCGAGGAGCTTTTGGTTGAAATCGAAACGATTGCCAACGGCCAAGTTGAAAACAATGTTTCAATACCGGTCCGGTCAATCCGGCGCGGGTGGGAACTTGCCATTCAAGCCAACGGGCCGAAGCTGACTTATTACCTAGGCGGCAAGCCGATACACATCGGTTGGCGATCCCGATTTCAAAATGCGACCCAAGTCGGGTTAATCAACGAAAGTGGGAAACCGAGCATCTTTGATAATTTTCAAGTCATCGCCAATTACTGAGGTTCGCACAAGAAGTGACTCGAGAGTTTCCGGACGAGGAACCAAGTTTTCTGAGAAATGCCTCGAATCGATGGGTTCACTACTTATGCGAAAGGCAATAAAACAAAAAACAAGGATATGTTCTTGTTTCGGTTTTCGATCTTCCGCCAGCCATCGGTAACCCCTCCAGGAAGTGCGTTGGGGTTGATGGCCTAGCCTTGCTTGATGGAGGAGGCGATGGCTGGTGATGGGATTGGGGGCAAGCTCAGGGCTCTGGATACTCGCATACCACATGGACCAGTTTTTGAATAGTAGGCCAGCGGGTTTCGTCGAGGGTGCCGGAAACGTAGGTCTTCTTGACCGTGCGATGGTGTTGCCCGTCGTACTCGTACTTGGCAACGGTCGTCGCGCCGTCGGCCACCTTGACCAGCCGGTTCCACGCGTCGTAGGTGTACGTGTAGTGCGCCGCGAAGTCGGCGAGCTTCGGCATTGTCGTCATGTTCCCGGCCGCGTCGTGCACGACATGGGGCGATGATGAGTCGATCTGGGTGAAATGGATGTTTTCTACTGGCTCAATTCATACTCACTCCAAACGGCGTCGATCGCGGTGGTTGAATTCTCCTTTTCGTCGGCCTCTTCCTCTCGCCTTTGGTTGTCGGCATCCATCGAAACGGCCAGAAAAATTATCTCCGTTGAATTGTCTGATTGGGAAGTGGTACACCCGGAACCAGAATTGTCGTTGGTTTGCTCTTCCCGCTGAAACGGAAAATCAAACGGGTATTCCGTCCGTCCGTCCAGGTCAGTCTTATTGACCTTATAGCTACCAATCATGCCAATGATATCTTTGATGTCGACCAGGCCGTTGCGATCGAAGTCGGCGGCCCAGACATCGTCTAATGTCGACTCGCCGGGCACGTTTTTGTAAACGCCAATCAATCGAATGATGTCTTTAATGTCGACCTGGCCGTCACGATCAAGGTCGTGCAGTTTGGGCCAAAGCTCTACGGTTGCCGGGGTCGACTCGGTCATGGTAATAGTTGCGTCTCCACCAAACGAGGATGCCGTGAATTGGTCGAAGGCGAATTCAATATCGATCGCTTCGGCATATCCGTCGGTTGGCGACGCAGGCATGGCTGAAGCCCCGGGAACCGGTTTCATCGGCACTCGACCCAAGAGAACCGGTTGGTCAATTCCCAGGCCACCGGTTGTAGTCGTTCCGGAAAAGGAAACCGTTCCGTTGTCCGTATCGACGTTCATGAAAGTGGAAGCCACGCCCCCGCCAAATTCAAACAGATCCATCTCGGGCGCAAAATAGGTTTCCGGGTAATCCAGAGTCACGTCAAACGTGCCGACTCCACTGTGATTGACCGTTCCCCAAATCTCGAGCCAACATTCGGTCCATTCGTCAATCCAATCGATACTCTTCGGAATGGCCGAAGCCTGGCCCAGCGCGTCGGTCCAAGACTCCTCGCCCCATTGACAAATTCTCAAGTGAGATTGCCAGGAAAACAAAGGTGTTGTTGCGTGTTGCGACTCGTACGCACCGATATCAACTGAAATCGAAATGATTCGAGGTTGCTCAGCAATATCAGTCAGAAGCGGAGCTCCGGCCGCATCAACTGCCAAGCTACTATTCCCCGCGTCAATTGCCGGACTCTTCGGCAAAAGCCGATAATCATTTCCTTCCGAATCAATAAACAGCGGATCGATCGGCGAAGAGGGGAAGCCAACCAGATTGCCACTGACGCCATTGACCAGAGTCGACTGGCCTGTCCCATCGCCGATCAGGTTATGAGAACCGGACAGTGTGCCTAACCATAAATAAAAATCCGGTCCGGATGAAGCCTTGTTTTCAGCAACAATCGTGTTGTTCAATGTTGCCGTTGAAGAATCGCCGCAGTTGTATATTCCACCACCACGGCTGCCTGCTCCGGTGCCTGAGTTGTCTGCGAGAGTAGAGTTGGTGATTGCAAGCGTCTTAATGTTATAGATCCCGCCGCCATTACAAGTGACTGAGTTATTCGTAAGTGTGGAGTTGGTGACTATCACTTTCTTCCAGTTATAAATTCCCCCGCCGCAGATAGCCGAATTACTTGAGAGCGTGGAATTCATGACTGTCACGGTACCCTCGGCGTTGAAAATACCTCCGCCACTTCTGGATGAGTTGCTTATGAATAGGGAGTCTGAGAATGTCGCCGTACCACCACGGTTATGAATTCCACCGCCGCCGTAGCTAGCCTTGTTTTCAGAGAGGGATGAGTTAATGACCGTTACGGTTCCACGGTTGTGAATTCCACCGCCGCCATTGTCGTACTTGGTGCCGTCAGCCGAGTTTTTGGAGAGCGTAGAGTTGGCAATCGTAATCTCTCCATAGTTGTATAGCCCCCCGCCGCTGCCTTGTTCTCCTGTGGCGGAGTTTCCTGTGAGCGTGGAGTTCGTGATCGCAAGCTGCCCCAAGTTGAAAATTCCCCCGCCACTGCCGTGCTCTCCAATGGCCGAGTTTTCCGTAACCGAAGCGTTTGTAACCGTTAGAGTGCCTAAGTTGCATATTCCGGCGCCTTTGCCGGCTAAACCGCCGGTTATGGTTATCCCGCTGAGGCTGGCGACAACACTTGGCAAGATCGAGAAAACACGGTTTTGACTTTCAGCATCAAACACTAGAGATTCGGCTCCGGGACCTTCGACACTTAGATTACCCAAGATTGCCAGTTCACCATCGTCTAGCAAAATCGTCCCACATAAGCCGTCGGCGAATTGGATCTTATCCTGTTCACTGAAGGAACCGGCCACGGCATCTCCCACCGGCTGATTGAGGTTGGCTGCTTCGAACGCTTCAAGGAAAGTCAAGACACCATCGCAGGCGATCGTATTATCCAGGCTTTCTACCGTGTAAGTTTGGGCAGAAGTGCCCTCCGATGCACCTTCCACAGCTCCAAGGTCAATCGTCCCGTTTTGAACTCGATGGTTGCCGTACAAGTCTATGGTGAGGGGGTGTCCCGCCGGGTCCAGCGCTAGGTTGTTATCGCCCGCATTGATTGCGGGAGACCCGGGCATGAGGTAGTAGCCCCATTGGCCATTATCGAATTGGGTCCAATCGCTCAACATGGGATCGATCGGCGAAGAAGAGGTGCCAATCAAGTTGTCGTTGTCGCTATTGAACAAGGTCACCTCGCTCGACACCTTGCCTATCAAGTTATGGGAACCAGACAGCTTGTTGTGGACAAGATGGATATCTGGTCCATACGAATCCCCGTTCCCGGCCACAATGGTGTTATTCAGTGTCGCCAGTGTCGATTTGCCATAGGAGTTATAAACGCCTCCGCCGCGACTAGCTATTCCGACGGCCGAATTTCCCGTAAGAGTGGAGTTCGTGACCGTAAGGGTTCCATGGTTGTAAACTCCTCCACCACCACAGTGATAGTTGCTGTTGTCAGCCGAGTTACCAGCGATCGTGGAGTTCGTGATCGTTAGTGTGCCGTAATGATTATAAATCCCGCCGCCGCCACTTTCGGATTCGGTGCCGACAGCTGAATTACCCCATACTGTACAATTCGTGATCGTTGCTTGGCGGTAACAGTTGTAGATCCCGCCCCCGCCACTTTCTTTATCGGAGCCAAGAGCCGAGTTCCTCATAAACTTGGAGTTGGAGGCCGTCAGTCTGCCCTCGCTGAAGATACCACCGCCATCGTCCTTGGCCAAGTTGTCTGAGAATGTCGAGTTGATAACCGTCAGTGTACCTTTATTGTCGTGAATTCCGCCGCCGTCGCAGTTGGCCGAATTTTTTTCAACCGTCGTGTTGTTGACCGTCAGCACTCCGGTATTGTAAATGCCGCCACCATCGCCTATGTATTCCTCCGTGGCCGAGTTGGAAGTGATCGTGGAGTTCGTGATCGTCAGAGTGCCGTACTGATTGAAAATACCGCCCCCTTTGTCAGCCGAACCGCCGGTTATGGTTATCCCACTGATGTTGGCAGAAACGTTCGGTTTAATCAAAAAAACGCGATTCTTTCCGTGGGCATCGAAAGTGAGAAGGTCCGCTCCAGGACCTTCAATATCTAAACTTCCAATGATAATAATTTCTCCTTCATCAACCAAAATGGTGCCGCTCAAGCCGTCAGCGAATTGGATCACATCCTTTTCATGGAAGGAGCCGGCCTGGGCATCCCCGACTGGCTGGTTCGAGTTGGCCGCCTCGAATGCTTCGAAGAAAGTCAAGACGCCATCGCTGGCAATGGTATTGTCCAGGCTTGCTATCGTGTAGGTTTGCGTAGAATGACCCATGGTCGCGCCTTCTATCGCCCCAATATCAATCATGCCGTTTTGAATTCGATGGTTGCCGTACAAGTCGACGGTCAGGGCTTGTACGGTCGGGTCCAGTGCCAGATCATGGTTGCCCGCGTCAATTGCCGGAGAGTCGGACAAGAGATGGTATCCCCATCGGTCATTATCGAATTGGGTCCAATCGCTCAGCTTCGGATCGATCGGCGAAGAAGAAGTACCAACCAAATTGCCGTTTACGTTATTCGTCAGTCCGGACTGGCCTGTTCCATCTCCAATAAGATTATTGAAACCCGAGAGCTCGCTGGATGAGTCATGAGCGATGTCATCGGTGAAACGAGCAATGTTTTTGGCCACAATCGTGTTGTTGAGTGTCGCTTTTACAAAACGGCGAAAATGGTGGCTGGATATTCCGCCGCCTGAACCACTTGCCAAATTGGCTGTGAGGGTGGAGTTAGTGACCGTCATCGTGCCTTCGTTGTGAATTCCACCGCCGGAGACGGCTGAATTACCCGCGAACATGGAGTTGGTGACGGTGAGCGTTTCCTTGTTGCATATTCCGCCGCCCATATAATCTGACGAGTTGTCTATGAACGTGGAGTTTGTGACTGTCAGTGTGCCTTGGTTGTAAATTCCCCCACCACCACGCCATTGGATTCCTTTAGCTGAGTTTTCCAGAAGGGAACAGTTCGAGACCGTCATTACGCCACGGTTGTAGATTCCGCCACCGTTCTCGTTGGCTAAGTTGCCTAAGATTGTGGAGTTCGAGACCGTCAGTGTGCCGTAGTGATTATGGATTCCGCCCCCTTTATCGGCCGAGCCACCGGTTATGGTCATTCCGCTGAGGTGGACAGAAACATCTGGCTGAATGAAAAAAGCACGATTCTTTTCTTGGGCGTCAAAGGAGAGAAGTTCAGCGTCTGGACCTTCAATGCTCAGGTCCCCCAATATGGCCAGTTCACGGTCTTCAAGCAGGATTGAACCACTCAGGCCGTCGGCAAATTGGATAATATCCTGTTCCCTGAAGGAGCCTGCCACGGCGTCGCCTACCGGCTGATTGAGATTGGCCGCCTCAAACGCTTCAAGGAAGGTCAAGATACCATCGTTGGCGATCGTATTTTCCAGGCTTTCTACCGTATAGGTTTGAGCGGAATTTCCCTCGGTCGAGCCTTCCATAGCGCCAATATCAACCGTTCCATTTTGAACGCGGTTATTTCCAAGTAGGTCTACGGTGAGAATTTGTCCCGCCGGGTCCAACGCGAGACTATTGTTGCCGGCATCGATTGCCGGTGACCCGGGCAAAAGATAGTAGCCCCATTGGCCATTATCGAATTGGGTCCAATCGCTCAGCATGGGATCGATCGGTGAAATATAGGTGCCAGCCAGATTGCCATTATTGGCCAGTGACCCAGAGCCAACCCCGATCAAGTTATGGGAACCAAATACTTTGCCGTATGAGAGCTTGATATCCGGTCCGGCCAAAGCTTTATTTCCAGCCACTATCGTGTTATTAAGTGTCGTTGTGCCAGAATAGTTTAAAATTCCTCCCCCACCCCGGTCGCTGTCGGTGCAGCCTGTCGAATTCCCCGAGAACGTGGAGTTCGTGATCGTTACTGAGCCGTCAAAGCCGTGGTTGTAAATTCCACCACCACCCAAGTTCCCCGAGTTCTCCGAGAATATAGAGTTGGTAACGGTCACTGTGCCACACTGCCCGTAGTTGAAGATTCCCCCTCCACCCCCACTTGAGACTACAGCGGAGTTGCTTGACAAAGTGGAGTTAGTTACCGTCACGCTACCATACCTGCCGAAATTATAAATCCCGCCGCCACCAGAATCTGAGTTGGAGCCCTTGACTGAGTTTTCCGAGAGTGTGGAGTTAATGATGGTCACAGTGCCGTACCAACCCTGGTTGTAAATACCCCCACCTCCACTTTGAGTTTCGGTTCCGTCGGCCAAGTTGTCCAAGAGTATGGAGTTGGTGACCGTCACCTCGCCAGAGTTACATATTCCTCCGCCTTTGCCAGCCGAGTTGCCCGAGATGGTGGAACTTCTGACGGTCAACATGCCGTACTTGTTCCAAATTCCGCCCCCTTTATCAGCTGAACCACCGGTTATGGTCATTCCGCTTAGGCTGACCGAAACATTCGGCTGGATAGAAAAAACACGGCTTTGTCCTTGGGCGTCAAAGGTGAGAAGTTCAACGCCTGGGCCTTCAATACTCAGGTCACCAAAAACGGTCAGTTCACCTTCTTCAAGCAAAATGGTTCCATTCAAGCCGCTTGCGAACTGGATTACATCCTGTTCACTGAAGGAACCGGCCAGGGCATCACCCACCGGCTGATTGAGGTTGGCTGCCTCGAATGCTTCGAAGAAGGTCAAGATACCATCGTTTGCTATCGTTTTGTCCAGACTTTCTACGGTGTAAACTCTTGCGGGGCTACCCCCGACTACGCCTTCCATAGCACCAATATCGACCGTTTCGTTTTGAATACGATCTGTACCAGACAAGTCTACGGTGAGAGCTTGTCCAGCCGAGTCCAGTGCCAAGTCATTATTTCCAGCGTTGATGGCCGGAGAACCGGCCAAGAGATAGTAGCCCGAATGGGTCCAATCACTTAACATGGGATCAATTGGCGAACCAACACTGCCAACCAAGTTGCCATGGTCACCATCAACGAGTGATGATTGATCCGATCCGTTCCCGATCAGGTTATGGGATCCTGACAGCCATTCGTCAAAGTGACTATAGATATCAGGACCGTGCATAGCCCCGTTTCCAGCGACAATCGTGTTGTTTAGTGTTGCCGTGCCGTATTGTCTGTAAATGCCGCCTCCACCATTACTGAAATCGTTACCGTCAGCTGAGTTACCTGAGAGTGTGGAGTTAATGACTGAGAGCGTGCCATTAAAGTGGTAAATTCCGCCACCGTTGCAGCGGGCTGAATTTCTGGCAATAGTGGTGTTGCTGACAGTCAGCCCACCGGAGTTATAAATCCCGCCCCCCGAACCGTCGTTTTCTTTCGTTGCCGAATTGCCCACGATGATGGAGCTCGTTACAGACAACGTGCCATTGTCGTTCCAAATTCCTCCCCCTTTATCAGCCGAACCACCGGTTATGGTCATCCCGCTTAGATTGACCGAAATATTCGGCTGGATGGAAAAAACACGGTTGTGTCCTTGGGCGTCGAAGGTAAGAAATTCAGCGCCCGGGCCTTCGATACTCAGATTACCAAAAATTGTCAGCTCACCATCCTCAAGCAGAATTGTTCCATTCAAGCCGTCAGCGAATCGGATCACATCCTGTTGACTGAAAGAGCCGCCCTCGGCGTCCCCCACCGGCTGGTTCCGGCTGGCCGCTTCAAGCGCTTCAAGGAAGGTCAAGACACCATCGCAGGCGATCGTATTATCCAGACTTTCTACCATGTAGGTTTGTGCTGAAGGTCCCGCGGTCACGAATTCTACCGCCCCTATATCAATCGTGCCGTTTTGAATTCGATTATTACCCGCCAGATCAAATGAGAGGGGTTGTCCCGCTGGATCCAGCCCGATGCCATTATTGCCTGAGTTGATTGCCGGAGAGCCGGGCAAGAGATAGTAACCCCACTGGCCAGTATCGAATTGGGTCCAATCGCTGAATAATGGATTGATTGGCGAAGATGAAGTTCCAACCAGATTACCGTTGACCCCGTTTACCAGAGCCGATTGGCCTGTCCCATCACCGATTAGGTTGTAAGAGCCCGAAATCGCATTAGATGGATCGTAGATATCATTATTGGACGAAGTCCCGTTTCCAGCCACAATAGTGTTGTTTAACAAAACGGTTAAGGTATCGTTGGGGTTGTTGTAAATTCCGGCACCTTGGGACGATCCCCAAAAACGGTTTGTGCTGATTGAGTTTCCTGATATTGTCGAGTTTACAACTGTTAAGGTGTCGCGGTTGAAAATTCCGCCTCCACCACTATTAGAGCCATCCGTTTTAGAGAAGTTTCTCGAAATTGTCGAGTTCGTGACGTTCAGAGTTCCGTGGTTGTATATCCCGCCACCACCGCTATAAGAGCTGTCTGCTTTGGTTGAGTTATTCGAAACAGTGGATTTTGTGACGGTGAAGGTGCCGTAGTTATAAATGCCGCCACCACTGGCTGCCGAGTTGCTCGAGATTGTAGAATCAATGACAAAAAATATGCCGTTGTCGTTGCGGATTCCGCCCCCACCAGAAGACGAGTTGCCCGAAATTATTGAATTACTTAGCGTAAACGTCCCATTGCGGTTTGCTATTCCACCGCCGTTGCAATTATCTAAGATAGATGAATTAGCAACGTTTAAATTGCCGGAATTAAATATTCCTCCACCAAAACTTCTTTCAAAGTGAATCCAATCGTTGGCCCTATCTGCATTCCCTCCGGTGACCGTAACGCCATCGAGCGTGGCTTCGATATTCTCGCCGGAGTAGACTACGGTGTACGAGTTGTCGCTCGTGTCGTCTTGAATGCCGAGATCACCCGAGAGGACCGTTTCGTGGGTCGTCCGGTCTCGCTGGTCAATAGCAGCTTCAGTCCCCTCGAATCCGCCATAAAGGATCACGTTGTTTAGCAAAGAAAAACTGGCCGACCGGGCGTCTTCCGCTTCCAGAAGTTTTGTCGGTTTATACGTTCCTTCGGCGATCCAGATCTGATCGATGTTATTCGTTTCGATCTCATCGGCGTTAAGCAGTTCAGCCTGATCCAACGCCAATTGCAGGTCGTTATAGGCTGAACCCCATGTCAGCCCGTCCCCTCCGGTCAGCGCGTCCGCGTCGACGTGCAGCACGGCCAACATCCGTCGGTCTTCGAGCGGTTCGAGCCGGAGTCGGTGTCGACGGTTGGCCAGATCGCCAAGTCTTGCGAGTTTCGTGGATTTTTTTTGTGAACGCCGGTCCGCGGTCTTTTTCCATAACGACATGGTCGTTTCTACCCCTGTTAATTCTTTGCGAAGTCATTTTCACCATTTCCGCCTGTCCCCCTTTTCCCGCAACCCGGCACTTCGAACCGGTTGTCTCTCAAGCAAGGTCGCTCGCGCAACGGTGTTGTTTGGAGTGTGATGTGGCCTTAACCCTCTATTGCAACAATACCAAGAGAGACAATATTATTCTAACAGAACAGAAAGGATATCGCAATCGATCTATTTTAAAAGAAGGTGCCCTAAAAGAAGAGGGAGGTTGAGGAAGGAATTCTCGCTCTTTTCACGCATATCACCACCGCAAGAGCATAAAAAACCGCCCACTCCCCCACTGGTTCGATGGGCTGGTCGGTTGCGTGGTGGCCGCGAGTATCCAAGGAGCGGTTCTTTTAGGTCAAGTCGGGCCGCGGCTGCAGATGCTGACCGACCAGCCGGGGTTGAACCGGTACTTGGAGCATCGCTTCAGCCTCCACGCCGAGTCGATCCGGTTGGCCGAGAAACTTCGCACGATGCGGATGGCCCGGGCGCAAGACGGCGAGGCTTTCGGCCTGTTGACCAGTAACCCGGCATTGCAAACTTCCGAAAAACTTGACCTGCGTCTACTGGAAGCGGACCAGGTGACCACACCCGATCGGACGTTCGACGATTTTGGCAACCCGATCGCCCGCGAGCCACGGGTAGCGATGGTGTGTGGCTTGCCTCGCTTTGCAAAAATTTACTATTCGTCGGAGCACGCACGCCTCCGGCTGTCGGGCCCGACAGCCGGTGATTTACACCGACAACCCGGCTGGGGCGGAAGTGGTCGAGCCGCTGGACCGGATTATGATCGAGCGGCGGATGGGGATCGCACTGCCCGGTGGCTTGAAGATGGGCCAGTTCCGAGCGGAGCACCCGTCGACCACCTATGCCGAGTTTAAACACGAACTGCTGAACGAGATCGCCCGGTGCCTGAACTTGCCGTACAACGTGGCCGCCGGGAACTCAAGCGGCTACAACTACGCCTCGGGTCACTTGGACCATCAGACGTACTACAAAAGCCTGCGAGTCGAGCAGGCGACGATCGGTCTTGCAATTCTCGACCGGTTATTTCAAAGGGTTGCGGGCCCGCGGTCGTCTGGAAGTGGACGCTCGATGGAAAGACGGCCGGGCTGTTATGGCCGAGTTGCACGCGTTGGCCAACGGCACCCATAAGATCGTTCCACCCAAGGGACATGCGATCGATTTGGTCGAGTGCGACGGCAAACCGGTGGATACGACACGTCACAAAGACGGGTCGATAACCGCCACGGTCGAGAAGGGCAAGACCTATCGAATTGGCTTTAAACCGGCCAAGTAATTTTTAACCCAAGCCTACCGACGCAAAGAATAATTTTTGGAGGCGGTCTCATCCAGGATGCGACATGAAAAAAGGAAGAAGCCCGCGGGGACGGTTGGTCTCCGTGGGCTTCTTTTTTGCTTTGCTGAATCGATTACATCTTGAATCGATTCCCTCTTGGCATCAGCTACATCTGGCCGATCGACTCGAGCACTTCTCGATCGTCTCCGAGAATCTTGTCGATGTCGAGGAGGATGAGAATTTGATTCTCCATCTTTACCAGGCCGTTGAGGTACTCGTTCCCCATGCTGACGACCGTGTCAGGGGTCGGGGCAATCTGGTCGGTCGAAATACGCAGCACTTCGTCAACGCCGTCGACGACGATGCCGACCATCTTCTGTCCAATATGGATGACCAGAATCCGGCTGTCTTGGCTTTGCTCCATCGTGGGAAGCCCGAACCGAGTGCGCAGGTCGATGACCGGGATCACCGTGTTGCGAAGATTGATCAAGCCTCGGACGTAATGCGGCGTCTGAGGAACTTCCGTAATCTCGCACATGAGAATGATTTCACGAACTTTCGTGATTTCCACGCCGTAGATTTCGGCGCCCAAATGGAAACTGACCATCTGGCGGGTGCCGGTCGCTTCGGCCGTCCGACTCTCCCCGGCAGGTTGCGTGATAGTAGTAGACATGGGATATTTATTCCTTGTATATTTGATCAAAGCGTCCCGCGTCCGGGGCGGCGGCAAGGGCAAGTCGCCGCCGAGGAAGCAGGACCGCAAGGGATGAAAACCGCTCTAGCCATCCAGTCGGAAGGTGCCGACCAACTCACGAAGCCCTTCAGCCTGGGCGCTGAGTTCTTCGCTGCTGGAAGCCATCTCTTCGCTACCGGCCGCCGATTGCTCGGTCACTTGCGCGATCCCTTGAATCGCCTTCGAGACCTCGTCGGCTGCCAACGCCTGTTCGACCGTTGCCGTGGCGATCTCCTTGATCTTGTTCGTGGTGTTTTCCACGCCTTCGACGATGTTCTTGAACGCCTCGCCGGTTTCGTTGCTCATGCGAGCCCCTTCCTCGACGCGTTCGGTCGACTCCTTGATCAGTCCGGTAATTTCGCCGGCCGCTTCGTTGGTCCGTTCGGCCAACTTGCGAACCTCGTCGGCAACGACCGCGAAGCCCATGCCGTGTTCGCCCGCTCGGGCGGCTTCGATCGCCGCGTTGAGTGCCAACAAGTTGGTCTGTCCGGCAATGTCGGAAATCACCTGAATGATCTCGGCGATCTGTTCGGAACTGTTGCGAATCAGCTCCATCGCTTCGATCGACTTCTCCACCGCGCCGCGTCCTTGCTCGGCCATGCCGTTGGTCTGTCGGGCCATGTCGTCGGCCTCGGTCGCGTTGTCCTTGACCCCCTTGACCGAACGGCTGAGCTCTTCGATCGACGCTGTCACCTCTTCGACGCTGGAGCTTTGCTCCTGCGCGCCGGAAGCCAACGTCTGCGTGCTTTCAGCGATGACGCGCGAGCCCTCGTTGAACTGGCTGGCACTGTCGTTGATCTCGGTCATGGCACTCTTGACGTTGTCGACCACACGATTGATGTTTTCTTTGAGTTTCGCGAAATCACCGGAGAAGTTTCCGTTCATTGCCTTGGTGAAGTTCTTGCTGGCCATCGCCTCAAGTGAGACACTGGCGGCGTTCAACGGCGTGACGACCGCGTCGAGCGTGTCGTTGACCCCTTCGACGATCCGTCGATATTCACCCTCGTGGCGTGTCGCGTCGGCCCGCGTGTCGAGTTGACCTTCGACCGCCGCACCGGCCAGCACGTTGGCGTCGTCGACCAACTGTCGGATCGCGCCGACCGTTTGGTCCAACGTCCCGTTGATCTTGACGAAGTTATCGTGGATCTCCTGGGTATACTCATTGGCTTCCGTGACGGTGGTTTGAAAATCAAGGTCACCGTTGCCCAGCTTGCTCAAGTTTTCGGCAAGCCGAACAACTTCGACCTCCTGATATTTTTTCATCTGCTCCGCTTCGGTGATATCCTGGATCACTTCGATATGACCGATCTTTTTCCCGTCGCGGTCATGCATGAAGCTGCAATCCACGAGGAACTCCTTGCCGGGAAATTGCGGTTGGGTGAAGTAGGATCGAGCTTTTCCGCCATTTTTTTTCGCCATGCAGATACCGCATCGCTCCGTATTGCAGATGTCAGCGTTCCAGGCACTACAGTGCTTGCCCATGACGTCTTCTTTTTTTAGCTGGGCCAGATCCAAAACCGCTTTGTTTAAGAACGTCCATTTCATATCGTTGTCGGTGACCGAAATCGGTTGCGGAATGGCATTGAGAATACTTTCGTAGTAGAACGCCTTTTCCTCGATCTCCTCCTTGGCTTCCTTAACTGCATCGACGGTGATGTTGAGTGCGGAGGCCATTTCACCCAGCTCATCCTTCGCTTCGTAGTCGACCTTATGGCTGTAATCGCCACCCGCGACCGCATTCAAGACGTTAACCACCTTTTGAATTGGCCTGGTAATCACCCGGGTAATGAATACGCCGAGCGCGATGGCCAAAAGAACGCCTACGACCATGCCTGTCATTGCAATCAACTTTGCCCGACTGGCGTCCCCCTTCGATGCTTCAACCTCTTCCTTGGCGACGTTTGTGTTAATTTCGACGATCTGGTTGAGGAGCGATTCGTTTTGATAGAAAAGTTTCCGGCCGGCCACCTGCGTTTTCATGAGAAGTTTATCGATTTTGGCTATTTCCGGGCTATTGGCATCAAGACCATCGGCAAGTGCCTTGTCTTTCTGCTTGGCGATGGCAATGAATTTTTCGTGATCCGTTTTCCACTGCTTCAAGACGGGCACGAATTGGTTCCATAATTTGGCCTCCTCGGCCGTTTGTGGCAAAGGCTCATAAATGGCAAAGGCCGCATCGCCACGTTTCCAGCAATCCTTTAGCACGGCGTACTGGTGTTGTCGGTCCTTGGGATCCATTCTTCGGTTAATTATAACTAGCTCGGCGGCCCGGATCGCGGTTTGGGCCTCGCTCATAACCAATAGGGATTCAACGCTTGGCAAACGGACGTCGCCAATTTCATGAATCGCCTTTTCCCCTTGACTGATGCCAAAGTACCCGATGATCCCCACCACGACAGTAATGGCAGCAATGCCCAAAAACGACGCGAGTAATTTTTTTGCAAGCGATAGATTTTTAAACATAATAGTCTCTTTTTATTTGAATTGTAATGATAGTCACGGCAGAAGGTAGCGCAGTTTATCTGGAGAGGGAAAAGCTACATGAACGGTTTTGCCAATTCCTCACTGCTTGCAATGCCCACAGGCGACCTTCCTTTGACCTCTTTTTCCCAACCAGATCGAAGCCACATTCCATTTTGGTTCCGACTCAAACATCTCCTTACCTTTAACACAAGTTCTCTCCTAGCGTAAAAGTTAGTAATAAAACTTTGTTGGAAAAGGTACTCACCCCTTTTGCCAACCCCTTTGATTGTCCTCTTGGAATGGGGAACGCTTTTTTGAGCTGATAGTTGGTCGAGATGGTGAGATTTTGGTTTTGAATCTCAACTAGAAACCAAGCTCGCTAAGAACGCCCCATTTTTAGCAGAGGAACGAAAATAATGATCTAGTCCGTTTTATGAAAACCTCAAATAAAACTTACTCGATCATTGTCGTGTAATAAGGTAGGTCGTAATAGCAATAAGTCAATGCAAAATAATTGCGTAAAAAATGCGTACATAGCGTACGCACTAATGTATAGTATATAGATTTAAAAATTAATTACGCCTTTCTTGAGGTGAGGGAACGCCTTCCGCTCGTGCCACTGGCCTGCTATTCAAAAACTGGTCCATGTGGTATGAGAGTATCCAGAGCCCTGTAGGGGTGGAAGGAGACTCTTGTGAAGAATCGCGGGAAGCGACATACGCCGGAGCAGATTATCAGGAAGCTTCGTGACGCGGACGCGATGCTCAACTCGGGCAAGACGATCGGCGAAGCGTGCCAAGCCTTGGAAATCTGTGAGCAGACGTTTCATCGCTGGCGGCAGCAGTACGGTGGAATGAAGGCCGAAGAGGCGAAGCGGCTGAAAGAACTGGAACAGGAGAACAAGCGTTTGAAGCGTCTGGTGGCTGACCAAGCCCTGGATATCCAGATACTTCGGGATGTGGCAGAGGGAAACTTGTGAGCCCCTCTCGGAAACGTGAGACGGTAATAAAGCTCAAAGGGAAGCACGGCGTGAGCGAGCGTCGAGCTTGCCGAGCCTTGAAGCAGCCTCGTAGCACACAGCGTTACGAGACGAAGCCGCGCGACGATGAACCGCGTTTGGTTGATCGGATGCTTGAACTTGTTAGCGGGCGTCCTCGTTTCGGCTATCGTCGGATCAGCGCGTTGCTGCAAGCCGAAGGTTGGCGAGCGAGCTTCACAAGGGTTTACCGTCTGTGGCGTCGAGAGGGGCTGAAAGTGCCTCAAAAACAGCGGAAACGACGACGATTAGGCTCGGGTGAGAACGCTTGTCATCGCCGTCGTGCAGAGTATAAGGACCACGTGTGGACATGGGATTTCATCTTTGATCGGACGACGAGTGGGCGTTCGCTAAAGTGGCTGTCGATCATTGATGAATTCACAAGAGAGTGTTTAGCGTTGAAAGTGGCTGGCAGCATTACCTCGGAAGATGTGATCGATACGCTGGCCGAACTTTTTGCGATGCGAGGCGTGCCAAGAAATATTCGTAGCGACAATGGCCCGGAGTTCATCGCCAAGACGGTTCGAGAATGGTTGGAGCGAGTAGACGTGAAGACGCTCTACGTAGCACCAGGCAGCCCATGGGAAAACGGCTATGCCGAAAGCTTCCATTGTCGGCTTCGAGACGAGCTTCTGGCTCGTGAGGAATTTGAGAATCTCCAAGCTGCCCGGCGATTGGCCAAAGCCTGGCAGGAAGACTACAACCACGTTCGGCCACACGGTTCGTTGGGCTACCAATCCCCGTCGAAATTTGCAGCGGGCTGTGCCGCTTCCGTTCGGGCTACGCCCTCACTCCAGCAGCACAGCCCGAAATCTGACCCATTACCCGTTACCTAACCGAAACTCTCATAACCCCTGGTACAGAAAATTAAAGCCGGTCACTGCCTTGGCGGCATGGCTTGAAAAGGCGGGCCATATCGGTTTCCTTGGAAGTTTACCAACACCTTACCAAGGGAGACTTTTATGACCCACCAGGAACATTTTAAAGTCTGTAATAATGTTGTGGAACTGCTTGCTGAAAACGGATTTGACGGAATGGCCCAGGCGATCGAAATACTCATGAACGAGGCCATGAAGCTCGAAAGAAATGACGTATTGCACGCCGCGCCGTATCAACGCACCGACGCGAGGCGTGGCTACGCGAACGGTTACAAGCCGAAAACCGTTCGCAGTCGGCTTGGATCGCTTGAACTGCAAGTGCCGCAGGCAAGGGGCGTCGAGTTCTATCCGTCGGCTCTTGAGCGCGGCGAACGTAGCGAACGGGCCCTTAAACTTGCCGTGGCCGAGATGTACGTCCAAGGCGTATCAACCCGCAAAGTCGCTGCCATTACGCAGGAACTTTGTGGCTTGGACATCAGCAGTTCGCAGGTCAGCCGTGCGGCTGCGGCCTTGGACGAAGAACTCGACGCCTGGCGGAATCGGCCGCTGGGTGAAATGCCGTACCTGATCCTCGATGCCCGCTACGAAAAAGTGCGACACGCTGGATCAGTCATCTCTTGTGCCGTGTTGGTGGCCATCGGCATCACGCCCGAGGGCAAACGCTCGGTGATCGGCGTGAGTGTTTCGCTCTCCGAAGCCGAGGTCCACTGGAGAGACTTTCTTGCCTCGCTGCAAGACCGCGGTCTGCACGGCGTGCAACTGATTGTTAGCGACAGCCACAAAGGTCTGAAAGCCGCTCGCGAAGCTCGCTTCTCCGGCGTGCCCCAGCAACGATGCCAGTTCCACCTGCAGCAAAACGCCATGCAGTACGTGCCAAAAATCGCAATGCGCAAAAACGTGGCCGCCGATCTGCGGGCCGTCTTCGACGCGCTCGACCGCAACGAGGCACGGCGTCAGTTGGATATCGCCGTGAAAAAATACGCGAAGTCGGCTCCCAAATTGTCGGCCTGGATCGAAGTAAACATACCCGAAGGATTGGCAGTCTTCAAACTGCCCGCCGTTCATCGACGACGGCTGCGAACCACCAATATGCTCGAACGAGTCAATAAAGAAATCAAACGACGAACTCGCGTTGCCACGCTGTTCCCAAACGAAGCCTCCCTGCTGAGGCTCACAAGCGCCGTGCTTGTCGAAATTTCCGAAGAATGGGAAACCGGGAAACGTTACCTAAACATGGAAACCGATTGAACCGCCCTAAAAGGAAATCTCTTTTTTACAGAAGAACGGTTGCTTTATCGTTTGGGCCCAATTGTGCTTCATGGGTAAATTCACTGTTTAAGAACGTTGGCGTTTCAGAAAAAGCGAGGGAAAAGGCTGGGGAGTTTTGGGGCATTGATGCGGGAGAAGAAGAATACTGTCCAGATAGCATGTTTAAATAGAACAGGCAAGCAGTCACAACTATGGTGTCAATTTATAAAAACCTACAAGACAGCGAGTAAAATGATGCGTAAAACGATGTTGTATCAGGCGGCAGTTGCGGCTGTGGCCGGGTTAATCGCCAGTCTAGTATTCTCCATTATCATCGACTGGGAGACGGTAGGAGGAGTGGCCCTTGTTGTTGCACCTCTTTTCTTGGTCTCTGTCGTGTTGGTCTTCTTCTTGGAGGTAGCATCTGCGAGCAACATGTCGAAATATATCGCCTTCATTTCTCCGTTGGTTTTTCCCCTTGGTGTCACCCCTTCGGTTCCGTAGACCGATGCCGTGGTTTTCTATCTCTTTACTCTGTCTATAGTTAGAGAGAGATCTAAAAATGGGGGTGCCCATATTGGTACAACCGACTTGGGTACTGATGGGCAAAGTTTTCCATGAAAGCCTGGGTTTTCCGGGCTTTTTCTTGACGCTGCGAGACGGATAGAGCTGTTTTTCTCGAGATTTTCGCTAGTGTGGGCGACAGAGCCCACCTCCTAGAGCATCGGTCTCCATGTCTTTTGATGGTCACGACTTGAGCGATTTCAAATTGTCATTTTTGTCGGGTCAGACTGGCCTAAAACCACCGACTTTCATCCGGAGCGATCGGAACGCGTTTTAGGCGGCGGTTTCAGTGGGGTACAATAGTTTGTCATCCTGCTATATTCAATAGAGAGCCAGATGATGGGGGTGATTTTTTAAGCGGTTCTTTTAGCAGTGGCTTCGGCGACAGAAACAGAGCTGGCTGCCATCGCTGGAATCCTCATCGTACCAGAGCCACTTCTCTTTTTCCATCACTGTTTGGCGGCAGGTGGGCCTCGATCAATTCTCGTCAATATTCTGGGGTTCGCATGCTGACTCCCCCCAACAAAATCGCCACCGCTTTTGCTCTGAGCCGAAACTGGATGAGCGGTTCAATCTTGCCTTCATAAGTTTCTCCTCACTGGCAGCCAAATTCGCCCACCCGAAGCTCGGGCCGGCGGCGTGCCGACATCTCGCTCAAGATCCATTCGACCGTGTCGATTTCTTCGGCAAGGTTTACCCTCCCTTCCTACCACATCTGGTCTAGCAGAAATATTTTTTTAAAGGGGACTTGCCGCTTGTCACCTATAGGTATTTCCCCTTAACACCATTGGGGGCAGAAAAGGCTGGATTACCCCCTAATCATTACTGTTTCTTATTGCTTCCTCCTTATATTCTATCAGACTCTTGACGTATAAGACGATTTTTTCTATGGTGCTATTATCGAGTAGGTTTATTTTTACAGGAAATGCCGACTTTTTTATAGACTCTAAAGAGCCTTACGGCTTTGTTTTCTGAAAAATAGGTTGGCGCGAAGCGTCGTGGTTCAAAAAAAATGCTGGAAGAAATCAAGCAGGTGATCGCTTCGGATTTTTCTATTTAGGTTCATTTAGGAGAAAAGTAATTTGACTTAAGGTCTCGTTCAGGAACCGTCCTCTATAATGGTCTGGAAAAACTGGGCGCGCCGATAAGGTGGATTCGCAATTGGTCCGATAAGGACTTTAGGAGGCGAATTCATGGTAAGGAAACGACGGGCATTTACGGGGCCCTTCCGTGCGAAAGTCGCTTTGGCGGCGATTCGCGGCGAAGGGACGCTGGCCGAATTGGCGAGCCGGTTTGACGTGCATGCGAACCAGGTGGCAGCCTGGAAAAAACAGGCCATCGAAGGAATGGCTGAGAGCCTTGGCGACGGTCGGCGGCGACAGGCCAAGGAGGATGAGCAGCACGAGGCGAAACTTTTCCAACAGATCGGCCAGCTCCAATTCGAGCTGGACTGGTTGAAAAAAAGCTGGAGAGCTGTGAGCACAAGAGGGAGTTGGTTGAGCCGAGTATCGCGAGGCCTTCGATCACCCGACAGTGTGAAATGCTGGGCGTTGGACGTTCGAGTTACTATTACGAAGCGAGGCCGACGAGCGATCGCGACTTGCTACACATGCGACTGATCGACGAGGAGTATACGCGTCATCCGTTTCGCGGATCGCGACGCATGCGAGACTACCTTGAAGCCCAAGGCGAACCGACCTGTCGTGATCGGGTGCGACGGCTGATGCGAATGCTGGGCTTTCAGGCGATCTATCCGAAAAAGCGATTGAGCCTTGAAAATAAGGAACATTTGAAGTATCCCTATCTGCTGCGAGGTCTGTGGATCGACCGACCGGATCACGTCTGGTGCAGCGATATTACGTATATTCGGCTGCGAGGAGGATTTGTCTACCTGACGGCAGTGATGGATTGGTATAGCCGGTTCGTGCTGAGCTGGGATCTGTCGATTACGCTCGATACGGAGTTCTGCACGACGGCATTGGATCGAGCTTTGGAACATTCCCGTCCGGAGATTTTCAACACGGATCAAGGCAGTCAGTACACGAGTCATCAGTTCACGGGCCGCCTGAAGGAGTCGGGCGTTCGGATCAGCATGGACGGTCGAGGCCGCTGTTTCGACAATATCATGATCGAGCGGCTGTGGCGAAGCGTGAAGTACAAGGAGGTTTACCTGAAGGAGTATGCAAGCGTTTGGAATTGTCGTGATGCATTGCGGAGTTACTTTGAGTTTTACAACCACGAGCGTCGACACCAGGGCCTCGGCCGACGGACGCCGTGGGACGTGTATTAATCGGGCGTGTAGGGGGAGTCTCCGATCGCGCGAAATGGGGGCGTTTTTTCCGCTCCATTCGCTACGCTCACTCCGCTCCAAAAACGCCCCCATTTCAAGAACCAGAGTCCACCTTAAACAACCGGCTTCAGCGTCTTGACAACCCAGACCACTTCACTCGTTTACTCTCTTTTCAGGAGGAATTTTTCTAAACTCGCATACGGCTCAAGGTGTATAGATGGGGGATTTACAAAAAATGGCCCCATTTATTTCTGCTTAGCAGAGAAGAAGGCAAGGTTTGTTTTGTGTTTCTTTATCACATCATTTTAGGAGTTCGTTGATGTTTAAATGGAAAAAGAGGAAAAGTCGCAAGAATCGCACTACTTCCACGCTCGGTTTAGCCAAACGCTCGCGAAACTCTCGTTTGAGACTCGAGCCGCTGGAAGAGCGACGAATGTTGAGTGTCGCCCCGTCTCCGGCTTGGTTTGCAAGTGTGGACAACACCCTTGATTTAGACCAGGTTCTTGAATCTGCGATTTGCGAGACCGGTCAGCCTCAAGTGGCTACCGCGGAAATAGTTGAAGAAACGACTTGGATTGAGTGGGATAGCCAACAGACCGAGGTGGTTCCGAACGAATGGATCATTCAACTTTCCGAAGCGGCTTTGCAACAGGTGAATTCGGTAGAGGAAGCGGCCCAATTGTTCACCGACTCCTCTGTCGGAATCCAGGTTCAAAAGGGGCTCGGACTGCCGGGACAACTTTTTGCCACCGCGCCCGGCACAAATTCGGCAACGGTGGAGGCATGGCTCGAGGCAAACGATCAGATCGAGTCGTTCTCACCCAACTTTGTTATGTACACTAACAGTACCACCCCAGATGACCCGAGTTTATCGAGTCAGTGGGGTTTACATAATGCCAGTATAGATGCAGATATCGATGCTCCGGAGGCGTGGGATCTCAGTACGGGCCATTCCCCCACCGATTCAAGCACTCATACAGTGGTCGCGGTCATTGATACGGGGGTTGATTACGGCCACCCCGATCTTATTGATAATATGTGGGTAAATCCTGGTGAAACCGCAGGGGATGGAATCGATAATGACGGAAACGGTTATATTGATGACATTCATGGCTGGAATTTCATAGACAGTAGTGACGGCAATCCGATGGATGACCATGGCCATGGAACCCATTGTGCGGGGATCATTGGTGCTCAAGGAGATAACGGAGTTGGGGTAACGGGGGTCAACTGGGACACCTCGATCATGGCGCTCAAATTCCTCTTTCCCACAAATGATGGAACTGGCCGTTCCACAGGCTATGCAACGGACGCTATAGAGTGTGTTAATTACGCCACAATGATGCGTACGACATACGGCGTCAATGTGCGAGTTACCAGTAACAGCTGGGGAGGGGGGGCGTATAGCCAAGATTTATACAATGCCATTGAAGCGAGTCAATATGCCGACATCCTTTTCGTCGCAGCAGCAGGGAATGAGGGAACCAATAATGACAACTCTCCCCATTATCCCTCAAGCTATGACCTTGACAATATCATCGCCGTCGCATCGACAGACAATCAAGACAACCTTGCCAGCAGCAGTTGTTTCGGGGAAAACACGGTCGACATTGCGGCACCAGGAGCCTCCGTATATAGTACAGTCCCAACTTTCTATAATGCTAGTGGTTACGCCTCCAAGAGTGGTACCAGCATGGCGGCTCCTCATGTGGCCGGGGTTGCGGCGTTGGCATTTTCTTACAAACCGGAAGCCAACTACGAGGATGTTCAAAATGCCATTTACGATGGCGCCGATACGCTCCCCAATCTCTACAGAATGACGAGTACCGGCAAACGACTCAACGCCTACGGGACGCTATCCACCCTATTGATTAAACCTATTACCGTCACGACTCCGACGCAATTCGCTGAAGGGGATTCTCCGACACAGGGCACCGTGAGTATCGAGGAAGCACTTAGTGATGACCTCGTTATTTCACTCAGTTCAGGCACCTCCAACGAAATCGAAATCCCTTCGACGGTAACCATCCCTGCAGGCGAGACTTCGGTAACATTTAACATGGCTGCGGTCGATGACAGCGACATTGATGGGATCGAAATTGCAACGATATCTGCTTCCGTGACCGGGGCCTACTCAGGCGTTTCGGACACGATTCGAGTATTGGATAACGAGGAAGGAATCCTCTATGTCGATATCAATGATCCAGCCGGCGGAGATGGCTTAAGCTGGGACACCTCCTACAAATACCTGCAAGACGCGTTGGCTCGGGCGACTGTCCTCAATGGAAACGACGGAGACACGTCCAATGATATCAATCAAATCTGGATTGCCGATGGAACTTATCTGCCTGGTACAATGAGAACGGACTCATTCTCACTTCCAGATGGCGTTACGCTCTACGGTGGTTTCGCTGGTGACGAAACCTCTTTGTACACAAGGGTTTCTGGCAATACAACGAGACTCTCTGGTAATGTGGGGGATCCTGGTAACAGTAGCGACAACGCTTACACCGTGGTCTACTGTGACACAGGGGTCACTGCTGCCCTTGATATGCTGACCATCAGCGGCGGATATGCAGACGATTTTTACAGTGGCATTCACGAAGGGTTGCGTGGTGGCGGAATTTACAATAAAGGCAGTCTTATGGTTGCCGATTCAACCATTTCACACAATAGAGCATATTTTGGCGGTGGAATATATAACCTTGACGGCGATCTATTTATCTCTGACTCAACCACAATTTCGTTCAACGAGGGGACTAACGATGGCGGGGGGATATCCAATAACCACGGCGACGTCATCGTTTCTGGCTCGATTATCAAGTACAATTCGGCGATCTATGTTGGTGGTGGGATTATAAATAACCTTGGTTCAGTGACTTTCTCGGGAGACTCCCAAACTTATATTCACCACAACGAGGCAGAAGATGGCGCCGGGATTGCCAGCAACGGCTTGATTTCCATTGTTAAACCTTATGTTTACAACACCGGCCTGCCTCCCCAGCCCAATTGGCAGGTGATGCTTGAAGATAACACGGCTTCCCAGTATGGCGGGGGGATTTACAATACGGGTCCGCTTGAAGTTGAGAACTTAAAGCTTTTGAACAACTCTGCAACGGAGAAAGGTGGAGGTCTTTATAACTCTCACAGAGGCCCGGTTACTATCGCTACTTCATTGGTCTCAAGTAACTCAGGGAATTATGGCGGAGGGATTTATAACGAAGAAGCCGATTTCGCGATCTCAAGTTCCACTATTTCAGACAACACGGCGACTAACTATGGCGGAGGGATTTATAACGAAAAAACCGATCTATCGATCTCAAGTTCGGCTATCTCTGACAACACGTCGACTAGTATTGGCGGCGGAATATATAACAAAAATGCCAATTTAACGATCTCAAGTTCGACTATCTCGAACAACACGACGACAAATAGCAACGGTGGTGGAATTGCCAACTTTGCAAATAACGACCTTTCTTCTATAGTCTTAGTCTTTGACAGTGAGATCAGCGGAAACTCAGCAGTCAATGGAGGTGGGATTCGAAACTACGCTACTTCTGGTTCGGCATCGGTATCAATTGACCAATCAACCATCGTGAACAATACTGCAACTTCTTCTGTTGACTATGGGGGTGGCGGCATTTACAATCGTGCCATTAATTCTAGTACCGCCACGCTTTTGGTTACAAATTCCACAATATCGAAGAACTCTGCGAATGCGAATGGTGGTGGTGTATACAATGCAAGCACCACTACCAGTACCGCCCCACTTTCGATAGAGAATTCCTCCCTCAGTGGCAATTGGGCCAACAATGGCGGAGGGATCTGGAACAAGGATGCCAATCTAACCAGTATTAACTCGGTCATTGTCGGGAATACGGCGGCTCAAGATGGAGCCGGATTCTACTTCGACTCATCAGGGACAGCCAGCTTTACCAACACGGATATTACGCACAACACGGCCACGGCAGTCGATTCGGATGGAGGAGGGATTTATTCTGCCACCCCTGCCAATTTGACTTTGAACAATTCGATAGTCTGGTCAAATACGGCTAACACGAATCCAGATCTGCCTACCGGATACACGTCCAATAGCAACCTCATTGGAAGCAATCCGAGTTTTGCGGGAACTCCTTCATCCGGAGCTGATGGATGGGGAGACAATCCGAACACGCCCGAAGACGAAGCGGCTAACGATGACTATGGCGACCTCCATTTGCAAACTGGCTCTTCGGCGATCGATACAGGTAACAATGCCTTGTTGGTCGATGCCGACGACGAACCGATTATGGTCGACAAGGATGGAAAAAGGCGAATTCACAATATCAACAACAATACGACGGACATCGGAGCCTACGAGTTTGGTTCGGTTACCATTTCGGGCCCGGTGCTTTACGTCAATGGAGACGCGGCTGCAAGCGGTAATGGCCTTGCTTGGGGCACCGCGTTTAACGACCTGCAAACTGCTTTGACCTGGGCCGATTATCTCAATAACGATTCGATTTCGACGAACGATGTCGAACAGATCTGGATCGCCGAGGGGACGTATCTGCCGAGCAAAGAACTTCAAACAGGAGTTGCCCGGTCGAAGACCTTCTCCTTGCTCAATGACGTCACACTCTACGGGGGCTTCGATGGTACCGAAACGCTGGTTAGCCAACGTGATCTTACTGACCCCCAGAATACCACGATCCTAAGCGGCGACATCGGCACTGTTGGCAATAGCTACGACAACTCCTACAAGGTCATCTACGCAAATGGTGTCACCAATGCTGCACTTGATGGACTGACGATCACCGAGGGTCGCTCGAACGGAAATGGAGCCGGGATCTACATGACCTCCGGCTCTTTAGTGGTGAGCGACTCGATTATCTCGAATAACCGGACTTCTATGTATGAAGATGGGGGCGGTATTTATAACGTTGGTGGCACATTAACCCTGTCTGGAGTGGAGTTCTCCGGAAACTCTGGCAGTACTGATGACAGTAAAGGCGGAGCAATTTACAACTCTGGAATTTTGACTATCAGTGATTCAGACTTTTTAAATAACGAGGTAGGAGGCTACTACGATTGTTACGGTGGGGCGATTTATAATTCCGGAACCTTGAATATCAGCAAATCGACTTTCACTGAAAATACAGCAACAGGCGATGAAGATGAACATTCCGGCGGGGCAATCTACAACACCGGCAACCTGACCGTATCCGACTCGACGTTCACGGACAATGAGGCGAGCGATAAAGGTGGCGCGATCTACAGCAGCGGCGTCGGCACGTTGACGGTGAGCAATTCGACATTCACTGGAAACTCCGGTCATTCCGGTGGTGGGATTAGCGGCAGTAACTTAACGGTGAGCAATTCGACGTTCACTGGAAACTCCGCCAGTTACGGTGGTGGGATTGGCGGCAGTAACTTAACGGTGAGCAATTCGACATTCACTGGAAACTCCGCCAGTTACGGTGGTGGAATTAGAAGCAGCGGAACGTCGACCCTGACCAATTCGACTTTCGCCGGAAATTCCGCTAGCCAAGGTGGTGGGATTTACAACGGTTACAATGCGACGCTAACGTTAAATAATTCGACTCTCACGAAAAATTCAGCCTCTGTCGATGGCGGCGGGATTTACAATGACAGCACCGCTTCTCTCACGTTGAATAATTCCATCGTCTCACTAAACACTGGAGGATTGAATCCGGAAGTCTACGGCGCCTATACCAATACGAGCAACGTCAGCCTTGTTGGGGACAACCCAAATCCGCTGTTTGTCCGAAATCCTTCTGCAGGAACGGATGGTAATTGGGGAACCGAGGATGACGACTATGGCGATCTCCGTTTAAGGGGCAATTCTCCTGCGATCAATGCGGGTGAAAATAGCTTGCTACCGGTTGACACTTTCGACTTAGATGAGGATGGCAATACAAGCGAAGCATTGCCTATCGATCTTTTAGGAAACGACCGGATCGTAAACAATACGATCGACATTGGGGCGTACGAGTACTTCTCGGTACCAACCAACATTTTGTGTGTCGATGCTAGCGCCGATCCTAATGACGGAAATAACGGCCTAAGCTGGGGAACCGCCTATGTCGATTTGCAAGATGCGTTGGCTCGAGCGACTGTCCTAAATGAAAACGACGGAGACACGTCCAATGACATCGCTCAGATCTGGATCGCAGACGGAACCTATACGCCGGGTGACGCGAGAACCGACACCTTCTCTTTATTAAGCAACGTTGCCCTCTATGGCGGCTTTATCGGAACGGAACCATCGCTTGAAAGTCGTGTTTTATCCAAAGACCACGAAACGATTCTCAGTGGTGAAATTGGCACAGCGAGTAAATACGATAACTCCTACAAAATCGTTTATGCTAATGGCGTCACCGATGCGGCGATCGATGGCCTGACAATCACCGACGGATGCGCGAACGGCGGCAGAAACGGAGCCGGTATCTCCATGACCACCGGCACCACGTTAGAAGTAACCAACTCGTTCGTCTCGAATAATACGGCTTCCCACAATGGAGCCGGCATTTGCAATGCGGGCGGCACATTAACCCTTTCTGGCATGGAGTTCTCCGAAAACACTGGAGGCGATGAAGAAGGTCAAGGTGGGGCGATTTACAACTCTGGAATCTTGAATATTAGTGATTCAAGCTTTTTAGGAAACGTTGTGGGAGACTATGTCGAATGTTTCGGCGGGGCGATCTATAATTCTGGAACCTTAGCCATTGACAACTCGACCTTTACCGGAAATGCGGCGGATGGCGATGACGATCATCACGGCGGAGCAATATACAACACCAGTAACCTAACCGTATCCCACTCAGAGTTCACGAACAACGTAGCGGAGGATGACGGTGGTGCTATCTATAACAGCTATAACGGTACGCTGACGGTGATCGATTCGACGTTCACTGGAAACTCCGCTGGCTATCTCGGTGGTGGAATTTATAACTACGGCACCTCGCATGTTGTCAACTCCGTTTTCAATGGAAACTCGGGCCGTTATGGTGGCGGAATCTACAACAGCAACGCCAAAACGCTGACCCTGACCAATTCCACTCTCGCCGGAAATTCCGCTACCCAAGGTGGCGGGATTTACAATAACTTCAATGCAGTGGCTACGTTGAATAATTCGACTCTCACGAAGAATTCAGCCTCTAACGATGGCGGCGGAATTTACAACAACAGCACCGCTTCTCTCACGTTGAATAACTCCATCGTCTCATTAAACAGTGGAGGAGGGAATCAAGAAATCTCCGGGGCGTATACCAATGCGAGCAATGTCAGCCTTATTGAGACCGACCCAGAGTTTGTACGCAATCCTTCGGCGGGGACAGACGGCACTTGGGGAACCGCGGATGATAACTATGGCGATCTCCGCATCAAACCCACCTCGCCTGCGATTGACCGCGGCTCTTCCACTTTGCTGCCGGTCGATGTCTGGGACCTTGACGAGGATGGCGATATGCTAGACCGATTGGCTCGCGATCTGATCGGCAACCCAAGAGACAATGGCACGGCACCCGATGTCGGAGCCCATGAGTGGGTTCCTCTCGTCTATGGCGACAGCAATGAAGATGGCATTGTCGATCAGGATGAATTTAATCTCATCTGGCTGAATTACGGATATGGTACGCCGGACTGGTCAGGAGGTGACCCGATTTTGAATGTAAGGGGAACCGTTGCCTGTGATTGCAACTTAGATGGAAAAGTCGATATCAACGACCTATTACACATGATTGGGGACTTACAAGCTAGCCTTTTAGTGGTCGATGATCCAATCGATGATATCTCTCTCAACGACGGCGACTCTCAACCTGGATTGATCGATTTGTACTCGGTTTTTGGTATGTCATACGGGGATACAAGAACCCAATTACGTTTTACGGTCGAAAGCAGTGATACGAGTTTGGTAACTGCCGACTTGCTGTACGATGAGTATTTGAATTTGACCTATCTGTCCGGGGCTTCCGGCCAAGCTACCATCAAGGTCACGGCGAGCATCATTCTTTGGGATTCGACGCTAACGCTCGAGGATGAATTTACCTTTACCTTAACCTAGAAGAAATGACCAGCCTTACAAGTTGGTCATTGTAATGAGAAAGGGGGTGGTTGCTTTGCAATCGCCCCTTTTTTTATTCGTAACCGCTCCAGGAAGTGCGTTGTTGCTTTGGTTTTTTGCCGTGATGAGGCGGCCTGCTATTCAAAAACTGGTCCATGTGGTATGAGAGTATCCAGAGCCCTGTAGGGGTGGAAGGAGACTCTTGTGAAGAATCGCGGGAAGCGACATACGCCGGAGCAGATTATCAGGAAGCTTCGTGACGCGGACGCGATGCTCAACTCGGGCAAGACGATCGGCGAAGCGTGCCAAGCCTTGGAAATCTGTGAGCAGACGTTTCATCGCTGGCGGCAGCAGTACGGTGGAATGAAGGCCGAAGAGGCGAAGCGGCTGAAAGAACTGGAACAGGAGAACAAGCGTTTGAAGCGTCTGGTGGCTGACCAAGCCCTGGATATCCAGATACTTCGGGATGTGGCAGAGGGAAACTTGTGAGCCCCTCTCGGAAACGTGAGACGGTAATAAAGCTCAAAGGGAAGCACGGCGTGAGCGAGCGTCGAGCTTGCCGAGCCTTGAAGCAGCCTCGTAGCACACAGCGTTACGAGACGAAGCCGCGCGACGATGAACCGCGTTTGGTTGATCGGATGCTTGAACTTGTTAGCGGGCGTCCTCGTTTCGGCTATCGTCGGATCAGCGCGTTGCTGCAAGCCGAAGGTTGGCGAGCGAGCTTCACAAGGGTTTACCGTCTGTGGCGTCGAGAGGGGCTGAAAGTGCCTCAAAAACAGCGGAAACGACGACGATTAGGCTCGGGTGAGAACGCTTGTCATCGCCGTCGTGCAGAGTATAAGGACCACGTGTGGACATGGGATTTCATCTTTGATCGGACGACGAGTGGGCGTTCGCTAAAGTGGCTGTCGATCATTGATGAATTCACAAGAGAGTGTTTAGCGTTGAAAGTGGCTGGCAGCATTACCTCGGAAGATGTGATCGATACGCTGGCCGAACTTTTTGCGATGCGAGGCGTGCCAAGAAATATTCGTAGCGACAATGGCCCGGATTTCATCGCCAAGACGGTTCGAGAATGGTTGGAGCGAGTAGACGTGAAGACGCTCTACGTAGCACCAGGCAGCCCATGGGAAAACGGCTATGCCGAAAGCTTCCATTGTCGGCTTCGAGACGAGCTTCTGGCTCGTGAGGAATTTGAGAATCTCCAAGCTGCCCGGCGATTGGCCAAAGCCTGGCAGGAAGACTACAACCACGTTCGGCCACACGGTTCGTTGGGCTACCAATCCCCGTCGAAATTTGCAGCGGGCTGTGCCGCTTCCGTTCGGGCTACGCCCTCACTCCAGCAGCACAGCCCGAAATCTGACCCATTACCCGTTACCTAACCGAAACTCTCATAACCCCTGGTACAGAAAATTAAAGCCGGTCAGAGGTGCCCAAGTGGATTCTGCGGAACGCTGAACTACCCCCTCTCTCAGGGTAGGTTGCGAGATGTTTATTGCCAGAAATTTTTGTGTTATTCTTTTCTTGAGTTACATTCATTGACAGTGTTTGACATTTCTGGTAAAGTCTTGTTTATATTAATAGAGATAGAAGTTAAAAGCTTCACATCTTTGACGGTTCTACATTCGCGGTTTTCCAAGTTGAGAAGAGGCAGCTCACCTGGAAAGGACATCTGCAATGTTATGGAATTCGACTTCTCGAGCGTTGCTTTTTCGGCAAAGGCCGGGCAAATTGGGATACCATCTTGTTCGTATCCTTTTAGGATTCGTCCTGTTTCTTGCCGCCGCCTTCAAAACGCACGAATTGGCAACGACTCCCACTCTTGGCAATAGCCTGCTTGAAAATCGCTATCTCTTGATGGCGGTAATTCAGTTTGAGTTCTTCTTGGCACTATGGCTTTTCAGTGGTCTTTACCCGCGTTTGGCATGGAAAATCACGCTGGGTTTATTCTCCATCTTTGCAGTAGTAACACTATACAAAGCATTAAGCGGGGAAGCGTCTTGTGGTTGCTTAGGCCGAGTCGAGATAAATCCCTGGTATACACTGGCATTGGATTTATCTGCAGTTGCGCTACTAATTTACTGCCGCTCTGATTTCTCGCTCCTAAAACGAAGCTTTACTTTTCGCTGCATTTTCGCTCGGTCCACTGCATTGGTTGCAGTTTGGAGTCTGTTGGCAATTTCAACTTCCTGGGCCATTGCAAGTTTTCAGCCCTTGGACAATGTGGGAGATTTATCTTTAATTGGGCAAGCCTTCCAAGGCCCGGATGGCAAAAAAACTATAGTCGTTGATCCGGAGGATTGGATAGGAAAGCATTTTCCGTTGTTACCTTTCATCGAAAACTCAGCTAGTGAATTGCAATCAGGCGAGCGACCTTTACGAGAACGACTGCCTGAAGGCCATTGGTTCATCGTACTCTATCGTCACGACTGCTCAAATTGCCTGGAATCAATGCCGAACTATGAACGGATAGCTATTCGTTCTGTAAATAATCTAAATGCGCCTCGAGTTGCTCTTATCGAAACATCATCGTCGAATATTGATGCAAGAAGCTTACCACTTTCTTCTGAGACGCCATGCGTTCTCGGACAACTGAACAGCAAATGGGAATGGTTTACCGAGCCCCCTATTGTGATTGAAATTAAAATGTCAAAGTATTGGATATCCAAGGCAAAGAAGGACCAATGCAATAAATACATTACCGTTATGTTAGGCTATCTGTCAGGGCCCCACGGTTGAGAAATAGTGCCGAGAAATGGGTTCTGAAGCCAGCCTCAACCCATCTTGAAACACCCACAAATCGTTTGATTTGAAACTCGTCCTTTCTGGATAATTTACATTTATAATGTTTATTTACATAAATAAACATTATTAGCTTTTGTGTGTTATTACTAAAAAAACGTCAATTGGCTTCACTTTCCGAGAAACGCTTGAAACTGATATCCACAAAAAAGGGCTCTTCCGTCATGCTGCAGTTTCCAAACAAACCGCACAACGGAGGAGCCAAGGATGGCGAATTCGAAATGTCGTTGGGAAGCTCCGGTGGCCTGCTATTCAAAAACTGGTCCATGTGGTATGAGAGTATCCAGAGCCCTGTAGGGGTGGAAGGAGACTCTTGTGAAGAATCGCGGGAAGCGACATACGCCGGAGCAGATTATCAGGAAGCTTCGTGACGCGGACGCGATGCTCAACTCGGGCAAGACGATCGGCGAAGCGTGCCAAGCCTTGGAAATCTGTGAGCAGACGTTTCATCGCTGGCGGCAGCAGTACGGTGGAATGAAGGCCGAAGAGGCGAAGCGGCTGAAAGAACTGGAACAGGAG
The DNA here is from genome assembly GCA_963674475.2 of Thermoguttaceae bacterium. Taxonomy (GTDB): domain Bacteria; phylum Planctomycetota; class Planctomycetia; order Pirellulales; family Thermoguttaceae; genus CAXXFQ01. Next base: position 417,616 of record CAXXFQ010000024.1, read on the forward strand.
AACAAGCGTTTGAAGCGTCTGGTGGCTGACCAAGCCCTGGATATCCAGATACTTCGGGATGTGGCAGAGGGAAACTTGTGAGCCCCTCTCGGAAACGTGAGACGGTAATAAAGCTCAAAGGGAAGCACGGCGTGAGCGAGCGTCGAGCTTGCCGAGCCTTGAAGCAGCCTCGTAGCACACAGCGTTACGAGACGAAGCCGCGCGACGATGAACCGCGTTTGGTTGATCGGATGCTTGAACTTGTTAGCGGGCGTCCTCGTTTCGGCTATCGTCGGATCAGCGCGTTGCTGCAAGCCGAAGGTTGGCGAGCGAGCTTCACAAGGGTTTACCGTCTGTGGCGTCGAGAGGGGCTGAAAGTGCCTCAAAAACAGCGGAAACGACGACGATTAGGCTCGGGTGAGAACGCTTGTCATCGCCGTCGTGCAGAGTATAAGGACCACGTGTGGACATGGGATTTCATCTTTGATCGGACGACGAGTGGGCGTTCGCTAAAGTGGCTGTCGATCATTGATGAATTCACAAGAGAGTGTTTAGCGTTGAAAGTGGCTGGCAGCATTACCTCGGAAGATGTGATCGATACGCTGGCCGAACTTTTTGCGATGCGAGGCGTGCCAAGAAATATTCGTAGCGACAATGGCCCGGAGTTCATCGCCAAGACGGTTCGAGAATGGTTGGAGCGAGTAGACGTGAAGACGCTCTACGTAGCACCAGGCAGCCCATGGGAAAACGGCTATGCCGAAAGCTTCCATTGTCGGCTTCGAGACGAGCTTCTGGCTCGTGAGGAATTTGAGAATCTCCAAGCTGCCCGGCGATTGGCCAAAGCCTGGCAGGAAGACTACAACCACGTTCGGCCACACGGTTCGTTGGGCTACCAATCCCCGTCGAAATTTGCAGCGGGCTGTGCCGCTTCTGTTCGGGCTACGCCCTCACTCCAGCAGCACAGCCCGAAATCTGACCCATTACCCGTTACCTAACCGAAACTCTCATAACCCCTGGTACAGAAAATTAAAGCCGGTCACTGGATCAATGGAACGAGTGGAGCCTGTGGCTCGCCGCTGGGTTGCATGCCCGCAACCGTTGGCGATTGCCGGTGCTTTTGCTTGGCATTCTGTTTGCCAGCGGCCGTCGCACGGCAACCAGTTGGCTGCGTGCTGCTGGCATCACCGACGAGTTTCAGGACTATTTTTACTTCCTTGTGGCGGTGGGGCACAAGACCAATTCCATCGCAACGCAGTTGATCGTGTTGATTTTGCGGACGTTGCCCTTGCCCGAGCGCTTGCACCGTCTACGGCAAAGCGACGACCAAGACCTGCAACCAGAAAGTGCAAAAAACTAACAAGAAAGCCTTAAAAATTGAAATCGATAGTAGAAATTGACAACCGCGGATTCAGACTAATCCTAGCAGCCTGTTGAAAAACTGGCTGCGTGCGAAACAGAAGGTTTCGCTCAAAACAATGATTTGTCAAAATCGCTTGTTTTGCGAGGCTTGCGACCACTTGTTGTCGCAATTGCCGAGGTTGAAAAAGGCCCGGACGGCCTTTTTCAACGGGCTGCTGGGATGGTTTGAATTTAATTGCTGGAGCATGGTTCTAATGACGCCATTTCTTTATTGAGTAAATGGCCCCGCTGTTTCAGCTGATCAGCTAGTTGTCAGGTCCTTATTGGTAATTTTAGCATTAACTTTTAGAGCTTCATTGCGAGTCAGTAAGTTGATCGACGCAGAAACGACCCAAGCGGTATAACTAAGAAGTAAAATAGGAGAAATAGATTCATGACACGGCGATTATGGAATGACTCGCGTCTTTCGACACTCCGGGTATGTCTGGTTCTGTTGGCCAGCTTCCAGTTCCCTCTTACGGCAGAGAGCAATGATGACATTGACAGAACAGCTCCCCAGCTACGAGAAGAGATTCTGTCCACATGGAAAGCGAGAACCGAAGCAATCCAGACCATCCAGATACGAGCCAGATTTTTTCGAAAAGGACCTTCTAGCTTGAAGCGACTCAATTCAGATGAAGTAGTTGCGATAGTGGACAGTTGCCAAAAACTGGAAGATGGTGAAAAAAAGACCAAATTCTTGACTGAGAAACTACGTAGTGAGAAACTAAAGAATGAAATCTACTATGCCGAGGTTGAGTTTGCGACCGATAGGCAACGAAAAGTAGAAAGTACGAAAGACAATGGAAAAGATCAAGGGAAAATGGTCACAGATGGACACCATGATATCATAGTTGACCCGCTCAATAAATATGTAACGATTTTTCGTGGCGGCGAGAGCCGTCGAGGAACACTTTCGTTGAAAGACTTTGCCTGGGAATTCTCCTCTCAACCACTGGGAGAATTAAAGTTGATTACGAATGACAACACAACAGCTCATTTACGCGGCCAGACAGGCCCAGTCGAGATCGATATTATGGTCGAAAGAGCCACAAATCTAGTCCGGAAAGTAACTTCCTCAAGGGGCGGAGTCGTTTTCCAGAACTTGTTCCAACTGGGAACACTCCAGTTTCCAGATGGACTGTATTTTCCAGAGATTTCCCTTAGAGTCAATTATAAAGATGATTCAATATACTCGGCAACGCTTCTTTCGCCGATCGAGATTGACACGAACATAACCTTGTCCGATTCCCTATTCACTGTTTCCGCACCAGCCGGATCGCGCATCGTTGATGCTCAATTCAAAGAGCCAAAAGTTTATACCATCTCATGCGACACAAAAGATGTCACTGTATTCGTACAATCCACGATTGAACGCGATCCTCGCTCAGATACAATCCGCCCCTACATTATCACTCTTAGTGCAGTTACATTCCTTGGCTTAACCTCCATCGTCTTGTTTCGCAGAATTCGCTATACTAATCGTTCGGCTTAGATATAGTTTTGTCCCATTTTGGGCCCATTTGTATTTTACAAGGAGATTTAAAATGAAAGTATTTAAGAAGAGACCGGTCGCTCATTTGTTCATTGGAGTGACCACATTGCTCTTCGTTTTGTCGACAGGAGTAGTTTTTGCAGTTTCGGCAAATAAAATGTGTTCGCATCCTCGTGGTGCAATGCTTCATCCACAGGATAACTATTGGTGTGCACAACAAACCAATTGCGGAGGGCAAGCTGGTACATGCTCGGGCGAAGGGTATTATCCCCCATCCGATGCTTATTGTGCAGATTCAGAAGTCGTTGGATGCATTGCTCAGTATACAACCATCCCTTGGACTATGACGAAGAAGATGAAAACGTGCATGTATACAGAAAATTGTATGTGCGTATTTCTTACAGCGTCCCCATCAGAGCAGAAAACTATATATATAAATGATTGTAAGACAGTACAGCCGCCCTATTGAACTCTATTACGGAACGATCAAGTAAAAAATGACATTATCAAATAACAATGTCGCACTTCCTTGACCAGAACCATGTGGCAGATTCAAATTTAAATCCTTAGCGCACTGCAAATTGCCTTTGTGTGCTCGTAGCATTACATAATCATCACTAAGAATTTAATGAAAGACCTTCCTTCATTTGCTATCGCATTGGTCTTTACTCTTTTCAGGCTGGTATGATCGCGAATGGAGGAAGGACGCATTACTTTTCATGCTAAAGCGAAGGTTATTTTCTTAATATATTAAATAAAATCGCTTTAAGAAATGTAAATTTAAATTTTCCTGTTAAAAGACGATACAACTTTAAAAGGTATTTGTTCCTTTAGGGCTATGAGTAAAATAGACAAACATTATGACGCATTTTTCATACTTAACACTAAAACTGCTCGTTGTTTTAACCATTTTTTTGGGAAGTTGTAGCAGATCGGTAAAAGATCATGTTAAGAGCAAGTCACGATTGTCTTTTTCATCCCAGATAGTCACTTTGCCGGCAATGTTTATTAGCGAGTTATCGCGTCTTGGTGACTCTTCCTCAAAGAAGTCTTTTCGTTTCGACCTCACAAACCAGTCATCAGCCACTGTAACCGTAAGTGTTAAGTCAAAAAGTTGTTCGTGTATTGATGTTAGATTTACATCGGAGGCAGGGGATACACGAGACATACTGGTGCTTGAATCTGGTACAACAGGCACCTGCGATTTTGCCGTAACACTCACTCGTACAACACGCGTCCATAGTTCGAAAGTTATTCTTAAGGCTGTGTTCGACGAGGGTGGTATCGAGCAGTATCCACTTACAGCCGAGGTGCCAGTGTATGAAGACTTTTGTTTCACGCCTCGAACGGTGAATATCAACGTAAACCGAAACATTGAAGGTAAGGTGTCTCAAGAAATCGTGGTTCGCAGTCGTTTTCGAAAGCAAGGCGACAGAAACAAACAGCAGCATTTCAGTGCTCAGGTAACGAAACAATGGGCATCATTGTCGCCGATCGAAGCATCCAGTCCACCAGTTGAGATGGATCATGGCATATTTGAGCAGGAGTTTCGTTTCAATGTTACGGCATGTCCGACAGAAGCACTTCGCGGCAAAGGTTTGGCGTCGGCAAGAGTTGAAGTATCGGCAGGCTTTGCTGAAAAGGACGGGAAATCGATAGGATCCGTGCCTCTCGCATTATGTCGGACCGATGGGTTGATTGCCGACGAGAATGTATCTTTTGGATTTGTTGACGTGGAAACACAGCAACAGCGTCGAGTTTTAATTAGATCGGCAGATAAGAAAGAGTTCCGTATACTTGAAGGAAAGTCGGATCACCCCGATATCCAGGTTAAATGGGATTCCACAACCGAAGGCAAGAAAAATCAAGTGTGGGTCACTATCATGTGCAGTCCCTCGCGTGCTGGCCCCATTAATGGTCAAGTTACCCTTACAACAAACTACCTGTCAGGTTCTTCGGTTTCCTTAAAAGTATCCGTTACAGGTGTAGATAGAATGCGTTCTAATAATGTTGGATCTGTGAAAGAAACACAAGCCGAGTTGATGTAGACCTCTTTCGTGTTCGAGAATAATCCTCCAGGAATTCAGATGAGAAGTTGTTGTGTGTGGCATCTTCCAGTTGTATTGGTATTGTTGCCTTTTACCATAATCCTCGTGATTCAAGCTTATTCAATGACCCCGGTTTGGCACGAATCAGCGCAACTGTATGCAGGGTTAAATGACATTCGACAAGGGAGATTTGACACAATAAAGGTTAACCCGCCTTTAGTGCGGTCAGTAGCCGGAACGGTCGCACTGTTAGGGGCATCGAACTTCGATGATGAGAGCCTCAACCGACCACCTGTGGGACGCGAAGAATTTGCCATGGCCGCGTCCTTTATGGATCGCAACAAACATTGTGCATGGGAGATGTTGTATTTTGCACGTTTGGGTAGTATCCCATTTGCCCTGTTTGGTGCGTGGTTATGCTGGCGATGGTCCAACAGGCTCTTCGGCTATTGTGCAGGATTGGTTGCACTGACTCTTTGGTGTTTCTCCCCATACATCCTCGGTCATGGCGCGACCGTCATGTCTGATGTTCCCACAGCGGCTATGGGGGTTGCAGGCGTTTATTTCTTTTGGAAATGGTTGAAACAGCCGCGGTGGTTGGAGGTTATTATTGCGGGTGTTATGCTGGGCTTAGCCGAGCTTTGCAAATTTACACTACTAGTGTTTTACCCTATGTATCCCTTGCTGTGGATTGTTTATCGGTTGCCAGAGTGGAAAGCGGGAAATTTTGCATGGCGCGACTGGTTGCGGCAAAGTGGAATGATAATAACGCTTTTGTTAGTGAGTGTGTACATCATCAATTGCGGCTATCTTTTCAAAGGCACTTTCAAACCACTGGGAAAATTTGAGTTTCAGACGGCGATGCTCACTGGTTATGATTCGATCGAAGATATTCCAATAGATGGTGCCAATCGCTTTACTGGTACGTGGTTGGAGAAGCTACCTGTGCCGCTACCATCCAATATGGTTCAGGGAATCGATATGCAACGGTACGATTTTGAGCGTGGAATGCCATCTTATTTACGAGGCCAGTGGCAGAAACATGGTTGGTGGTATTATTATTTGTATGCCTTGGCAATAAAAGTGCCGTTGGGGACTTGGTGTTTGCTCGCTTTGGCGATTTCGTTTAGCTTTTGGGGGCAATCTTTTAATGCTTCTAGACGAGATGAGATGATTGTGCTTGTGCCGGGACTAGTAATTCTGATCTTTGTGAGTAGCCAAACAGGGTTCTCGGTTCATTCTCGCTATATCATTCTTGCGTTACCGTTTCTATTCATCTGGACAAGCAAGGTCGGCCAATTTTTTTCGAGATCAACCGGTCCTTGGACAAAACGACGGCTTGTCTTTGCCACGACGGTTTCTTTGTCGCTCATATGGTCAGTGGGAAGCAGCTTGGCCATTTATCCACATAGCCTTTCCTACTTCAACGAATTGGCGGCAATTCTGCCAACTCCATACGACGAAACCTACCCAAAACCGCCCCAATTTTCGCATAAGTCGAACAACGTCCTTTCCAGTTGGTTTTCAGCAGGAATCTTTGAAAAACTTACTATTGGCCCGAGAAACGGCCCTCGCCACTTGTTAGACAGTAACATCGACTGGGGGCAAGACTTGTTCTATCTTGAAGATTGGTGCGAATCGCACCCCGAAGCCCGTCCAATCAAGGTTGCCTACTTTGGGAGCTACCCGCTGGATCATACCAAGATCGAATCAGCCGGTTCTCCACCAGTCGTTCTCGACGATTTAGATGCGATGGATAGCACCACTTTCGGTCCGCTACCCGGCTATTACGCCTTGAGCGTTAGTGAGATTTATGGTCGCTGGAAGCAATATCGTTACTTCCTTCATTTTGAGCCGGTGGCAATGGCGGGGTACTCGATTTATATCTATCATATTACACTAGACGAGGCGAATCGAGCGCGGCGAGAAATGGGATTGCCGGAAATTCAAAAGACAGAGATTTATTGCGGAAGCGCCCCATTGGTTGTTAAAAATTGACGATGGTCTCCTGCTCGGCGATAATGCCGGGTGTTACACCAAAAAATTACGGCTGGGGTGGATCCGGCCTTGAAGGGAGACCACCGTCATGGATCAGTCTAAATTAATCGAGCAGTTGGGGCAAGCAGACGCCAGAGAAACGGGCGGGATTTTCCGCGAGTATCTTCGAGGCGCGGTCCGCGCTATGATCGCCGACGTCATGGGCGCCGAGGTCGACGAGCTTTGCGGCGTCAAGTATCACCCGGATATCGAAGCCGAACATCAACGTGCGGGAAGCGCGGACGGCTTGGTTGTCTGGCAACGGCAACGGGAGAACGTTCTTGATTTCGACATAGCTAATGACCCGTTTGCAGGGCTTTCGAACGCAGAAGGGGGCATTGACAATGCGGCCCTCATTAAGCGGCCGCGGGTGCGGCGGAAGAGGGAAAATGGTTCGAGCGAGGAAGTCCGGTTGAAGTCGTACGAGTCGGCTCGGCGGCGAGAGGAACTTCACACCATGGTCTTTCGCGAGTTGAGGGCAGGCGTGAGTTCACGCAAAATTTCCGACGTGCATCCCGAGTCGCCCGGCGTGAGCAAGTCGAACGTTTCACGGCTTTGGATCGAGGCGGGCGCCAAGCAGATTGCCGAACTTCGAAGCCGCGATATCGCCTCGCGCGATTGGCTGGTGATGATGTTCGACGGGATTGTGCTTTCGAAGGAGCAGACGGCGATCGTGGCGATTGGCGTTGCGTCGGGCGGAACGAAGCACGTGCTCGACTTCGCGATGGGAAGTACGGAAAATTACGAGGTCTGCCGCGATTTGGTGGGACGGATCGTCGCACGCGATTTTGCACCGAAGCGTCGTCTGCTCGTGGTGCTCGACGGGAGCGCGGCTCTGAAAAAAGCGGCGTTGAAGTTCTTTCCGAACGCAGTGATTCAGCGTTGCTTGGTCCACAAGGAGCACAATCTTTGCGGGTATTTGTCGAAGCGGGATTGGGGCGAGGTGGGGCGGCTCTTCAAACGGCTTCGCGACGTGCAAGGCAAGGAGGCGGCCGAGGAGGTGTATGCCGAACTCGAAACGTTTTTGTCCGGAAAGAATGCGGAGGCGTTGAAGAGCTTTCATGAGGCGGGCGCGGAACTAATCGCGTTACATTCGCTTGAGGTTCCGGCAACGCTCCACAAGAGTTTGTTGAGCACGAACCTGATCGAGAATTCGTTTCGTAACACGCGTCGGAAGCTTGGTCATGTGACACGATTTCGAGCTGAGACGGACCAGGCATCGCGCTGGTTGGCGTTTGCCCTTTTAGAGGTAGAGAAGGGTTTTCGTCGGCTTCAAGGTTGGCGGGACCTGCCGTCGTTGGCCGAGGCCTTGGAGCGTCCTCCCGAAGCATCGCGATCGACTCTGGCGCCAGAAAGAAGGCTCAGTAACATAACAACCCAGGAGCCAAAAATCATTTTTAACAATTAAAGGGACATCCCCCCTTTTCAGTTTGATGGTGAACACATGAAGCAAGCTGAAATTTACGAAAATAATGGTAATTCGACAAGGCCTGTAAAAGTGCTTAACTGTTCCAAAAACTGCTTGGTCCTTGAGTAACCCCAGCTTCCATACTGTTAGCGCAAGCTCAAAACCAAATACATACACTCATCACCCTCTGGCCCGAAATGGGAGCACTTTATGCCTGCTGAGAAATATGCTTCAAAAGATAATAGCAACGGGCGTCAATCTCTTTCTCCGGCTATGCGTGGCAGGTTGGAAAAGCTTTATGAGCACGCGACAGCCAAATCGCTTAAAGCGAAAGACCCCGATTACATTGCCGAAATGCTTGCTCAATGCGTCCTGGGCGATCCGGGCAACAAAGAGTATATTTCTGCATACATCGAAAACCTATCCAAAAAATATGGCAACAACAAAAAAGGTTGCTCGCTAGCGAAATTCAAGAAGTTGGGTGCGCGCTCTGCTCTGAAAAAAGCCCTGGATAATCAGCAGTGGAAAGAAGTAATCAAGTACGGCCTGGAATTGCTAATGGTGAATCCGTGGAACATACCAGCATTGACCGGGATGGCCATGGCGACGAAGAGATTGGGGCATCTTCAAAGTGAACTTTTCTACTTAAAGACAGCACTCATTGGGTCACCAAGGGATCCCGCATGCAATCGTCTCATGGCTAAGGCCCTTGCGGAACGCGGACGTATCGACCAGGCAATTGACTTTTGGCACCGCGTGGAGGAAGTTTTGCCTGACAATGAGGAGGCAGAGAAAGCGATTGGGGATCTTTCACTCAAGAAAGTCGTGTCGCGTGAAGATCTCGATGTGCCCACCGAAAATGATGTCGTTGTGAAAAAGATTCGTTTTAAAGCCAAGCAACGTGAGGAAATGGCCCGTACGGAAAAGATTCAGCAAATGATTGATGAAGAACCTGACAATGTCGATCATTATCTTGACCTTGCCCAGATCCTTCTCAATGAGGAACGTTATGGGGACGCTGAAGACGCCTTGCGTCGGGCATATGAAAACTCTGAAGGTGATCCCGATATCCTGGAACGCTGGGATGATGTCCAGCTTCGCCATCTGCGACAGAGAGTTATGCACACAGAAGACGCTTCAGAAAAGAAGCGGCTTCAGCAAGCATTTTTTGCAAAGGACTTGGAAGTTTGCGGTAGACGTGTAAAACGATATCCGGGAAACTTCCGTTTCAGGTTTGACTTGGGCTTTCGCTTCATGATGGCCAGGCGGTATCCTGAAGCAATTGAGCAACTGCAAATTGCAAAAAAGGATTCTACCCGAACAGGAGTCGCCATGCTTGCGTTGGGACAATGCTTCCAACAACTCAAGCAATATCCACTGGCGATGAGCCACTACGAAGCAGCGATTCGGGGAATTCCGGATCACGACACTTGCAACAGGAAACAAGCCCTGCACCTGGGTGGTCGTCTTGCAATAGTTCTCAACGACATTGACACCGCCGAAACGCATCTTACGGCACTGGCTTCTCTGGATTTCAACTACAAGGATTGCACTGTTTTACTGGAAAAGATCAGCAATCATCGTGAACAACACGGAAACGCAGCCCCCATGGATCAAAGCTAATCTCCCTTTATTCGCTGCTCATAAGGGCCATGGCTGGAAAGAATAAGTATATCAATTGCTCCCAAAAAGCATAATTCTGAATACTACCTATAAGAACTGCAGGAAGAACACATGGATAACAACGAGAAAACAGGTTTTCGCCTCGGTATAGAAGGTTGGTTACTTCTGGCGAGTGTCGTCTTGCTGGTGTGTGGGCTTATCACGCCAGTGTGGAACGGTCTGGCATGGTCGGCCTCCAGTATCATCTGGTATGCGGACGTTCGGAATTGGTCGCGGGTTGGGTGGTTTGTGGCTAATTTGATTGTGGTGGTGGCTCTATTTTCGATCATTGCTATGAGGGATCGGAAGTAAGGGGGTGCGTGGTTGGGCGGGGGTTTTGAAAATCTTTTCTTCTTTTCTAAGGGGTATGTGATGAAGACTCGATGTCGACGGTTTCGTGGGTTTAGCTTGGTTGAGCTTTTGGTGGTGATTGCGATTATTGGACTGATGGTCCAGATGATGCTCCCGGCGGTACAGATGTCTCGGGAGGCGGCGCGTAATACGAGTTGTCAAAATCATCTGCGTCAACTGGCGATGGCGGCGGTCCATCACGAATCGACGCATGGGCATTTTCCGAGCGGGGGATGGGGACGGATGTGGACGGGGGATCCGGATCGTGGGGTTGGGGCGAATCAGCCGGGAAGTTGGTGCTATCAACTCCTGCCGTTCCTTGAACAGGAACATCTCTACAAGTTGGGAGCGGGCGAAGAATGGGAAACCAAAATCGAGTCGGCCCGGCGTCTTTGCGAAACTCCATTGCCGGTGTTCAACTGCCCAACCCGACGGCCATGCAAAACCTATCGATTTTGGCCGAGCCAAGATCAAGTGCCGGGGAATTACGCCAACCCGGAAATGGTCGCCAAGACCTGCTATGCGGCCAACGGAGGGGACATTTGCCCTCAAGGGAGCAATAAAGGTCCGGTGACTTACGAACAAGCGGATCAGGGACAGTATGAATGGATCGATGCTTCCGAGTTCAAGGGGGTGGTTTTTCAGCGAAGTGAAATTACCTGCCAACAGATCTCAGACGGACTCAGCTCGACCTATCTTTTTGGAGAAAAACATTGCAATTGCTTTACCGATTACGATCCCGGCGACAATCAATCAATGTACCACGGACACGATGCGGACACGATTCGCTACACCTACACTCGACACGACAACGAAGCCTTGCCTAACCCGGACACGCATGCTTCCGATTCAGAAAGATACTTAGCTGACTTACGCCACTATGCATGGGGGTCTTCTCACCCACACACATTCAACATGAGTTTTTGCGACGGATCGGTCCACAGCATCCCGTTTTTAATCGATTTCACCGTTCACCAGAGATTGGCAAATCGTCGTGATGGAAAAACCGTCGACATGACCGAATTGAAATAGGACTTAATCTCCAACTCAAACGAACTTACAAATATCGATCTTGGCAAAAGATTATCATGGCACACATCACGACCTCATTATTTCTCATTGCGGCCACGCTGTCGAGCGTCTCGGACTCCAAGGTAGTCGAAATCTTTCAGCCGCGAGAGTATCAATATACGGGCGGCCGCTACGATAACGAAACGATAAAATATCGGCTCTTCGTACCACAGCCACTTGAGTCGGGCAAAAAGTATCCCCTCCTACTCTGGCTGCACGGCGCGGGAGATGGCGGAACGGACAATAAGACCCAACTTGTCCATATGCAACATCATTTTCAGGACACGAAGCATCTGGAGCGTTATCCGTTTTTCGTTCTGGCGACGCAATGCCCGGCAGACAACCGCGATTGGGGGCATTCCATGGTCAGTGCGACAGAGTCCCCCTCGGGCAAGGACGACGCGCCCATTACCATTGCAATGGAAATACTCGACAGCCTCATCAAAGAATATCCGATCGACAAGGACCGCGTTTATCTCTTGGGAATTTCGGCGGGAGGAACCGCGGTATGGGAAACAGTCTTACGCTATCCAAATCGATTTGCTGCCATCAGCCCGATTTCGTCGACCGGCATGAGCGACTTTTCTCATCTCGAGCGATTCAAAAACACGCCGGTCTGGGCGTTTAATTGTACCTACGATTCCGGTACGCCGATTGGAAAAGTTCGCCAAACGGTCCAAAGCATAAATCAAGCGGGTGGGGGTGCCCATCTCACTGAATTTCCCAGCAACTCCCACAAAAGTTGGATCCCCGCATTACGGGAATGCAAGGTCGTCGATTGGATGCTCAAACAACAGCGTGGCAAGCGATGTTGGGTAAAGCCATACCGCAAGCCTTGGAAAGCAAGCGAAATCGCGATGCAAGGAGGAGTCGTCGCTTGTATCGCCTTGATCGGGATTGCCGTCTGGCGTCAGAAGCGAGCGAAAAAGGCGGCTTCTTCGAAAGAAACAGAAAACGAGACAACCGACCTCGCCTCCGACGGATTTTCAAACGGAGAGGGCGACCATGTCTCGTAAAGGATGGATTTTCCTTCTGTCGATCTGCTTTGTCGGGACGCTGACCGGGCTGGCGGTGCGAATGTGGCTCGACGTTCGTTCACTGCCATCAGCACAAGTCGATCCGGTCTGTTCGGCCTGGGCGAACCCTTTTTCCTACTTGATCTATCGGCCGGAAGGGTATTGTCAAGCGGGGCCAAGCTTTCCGTTGATCGTCTTTTTGCACGGAGCAGGCGAGACCGGAAGCGATCTTGACAAACTCAAAGGGCCATGTCTGACTGACTACATCGACGGGGTCGAGCCGTTTCCGTTTGTCGTCGTCTCGCCACAAACGCCCGAACACGGCTGGAAGCCGGAACTCCTGGATCGGTTTTTGGAGACGGTACTGAAACAATGGAACGTGGACACGAATCGGGTATATCTCAGCGGTTTCAGCATGGGAGGACGAGGTGCGTGGAGTTGGGCGGCCCACTCTCCGCAGCGGTTTGCCGCTGTGGTTCCCTTGGCCGGGGTTGGCTGTCCGGAAGAGGCGGAACAACTCAAAAATCTACCGATTCGAGTCTTTCACGGTGAAGAGGATGACATCATCGATAAAAAGTATTCCGAAGAGATGTACGAGGCACTCAAGCCCCTCGGCACCGATATCCAATTGACCATTTTCCGAGGGGTCAAACACGGCTGCCGCTTGCACACCTATAGCAACCCAAAACTGTTCGAGTGGCTACTCAAACAACGTCGCACGCAAAAGGACAACTGACAACCATCACAAGTCAACCGATTCCGGTCAGGGGCAATATTCCATGATGATGCACCGTTCACCTTCTTCCGATCCTCTCGAAAACCGACTTCTCGAACCTCGCGTGATACCGGCATTATCCCCTTCCAAAGAATATCCGGATGTGGAGGCGGCGTTTCGACTGTTGGGGGAGGCGAACGCCCGACGACTGGGAATCTATCCGATCCCTTCGGATTTGTGCCTTTCGATCGTTGTTCCGATCTTCAATGAAGAGGCGACACTGCGTGAGATTGTCGAGCGGATCCAGGCAGTCCCTATCCCTAAGCAGATCATCCTAGTTGACGACGGCAGCACCGACAGGACCCGAGCGATTCTGGTCGAAATCGAGTCGGAGGATACGATCGAGGTCATCTACCAAGATAGCAACCAGGGCAAGGGGGCGGCCGTCCGTGCCGGGTTCGAGCGTGCCCGGGGCGATATCGTCCTGATCCAAGACGCCGACCTGGAGTACGATCCGAATCAATACCTGTACCTGATCCAGCCGGTCGTCGAAGGGCGTGCCGATGTGGTTTACGGGTCGCGATTCCTCTTCGGCGGCTCGCATCGCGTCCTCTATTTTTGGCATTACGTCGCCAACCGAATGCTGACGACTTTCTCAAACATGCTAACCGACTTGAACCTGACCGACATGGAGACCTGCTACAAGATCTTCCGTCGCGAGGTGATCGAATCGATCCGCCCGACACTCAAGCAGAACCGTTTCGGCATCGAGCCGGAGCTGACCGCCAAAGTCGCCCGACGCGGCTATCGGGTTTACGAACTGGGCATCTCGTACAACGGCCGCACGTACCAAGCCGGGAAAAAGATCGGCCTCCGCGACGCTTTCGCCGCCCTCTGGAGCATCGCTCGCTACTGGTGGAAAGATTGAAACTCACCACAGCCCGACCGGACACCGCTCGGTCGCCATTCTTGCTTTATTGAACAAGGCGGCTCGCTTTCGATTGACGCGGCAGCCGCAGAGGTTGCACCCGGCGTTGTTGTAGTTTTCGCACGTCTTGCAGATGGCAAGAATCGCCTCGACCTCTTCGTCGCTACGGCTCGGCCAACCTGCCGAACTCCAGCGGGCGCTCGCGGCGGCCCTTCGGCTCCATAGACCGATGCCCTGGTTTTCTATCTCTTTACTCTGTCTATAGTTAGAGAGAGATCTAAAAATGGGGTGCCCATATTGGTACAACGGACTTGGGTACTGATGGGCAAAGTTTTCCACGAAAGCCTGGGTTTTCCGGGCTTTTTCTTGGCAATGCGAAACGGATAGAGCCGTTTTTCTCGAGATTTTCGCTAGCGTGAGCGGTAGAGTCCGCCTCTCAGAGCATCGGTCTGGGATATCTGCTTGTGGTCCCGACTTGAGCGAATTCGAATTGTCATTTTTGTCGGGTCAGACTGACCTAAAACCATCGACTCTCACTTGGAACCGCATGAAGGCTTTTTTGGGCGGCGATTTCAGTGGGGTGCAATTGCCTGTCATCCGGTTAACCCTTGGCGAGACAAAGCGGTGAAGGCGATTTTTCAATCGGTCTTTTTGGCAGTGGCGGCAAATCTGGGCCTCTATCGCAAGCCTAATCTTACCAGAGCCACCTCTCAAGCTCCATTGCTGCTTGGCAACGGGAGAACGCTTGATCACCCTCCCGCCAGTATTCCTGGTTCGCATGCTGACTCCCCCCAATCAATCGCCGCCGCTTGAGCTGTCGCATCCGGTCCCCCCCTCCGATCGCCAAAGGAAATTCACCCCCAAGCAACCATTATCCCAAGGCCAAAAACCAAACCAACAACGCACTTCCTGGAGCGGTTACTCTATTTCCGCGGGAAAAAAGGCGACTCTCGCCCGTCTGTCAGATTAGCCTGTAGCGATACATTGGTTGATTTCACCTTGCTCCCAACTTCTGGGGGATTTTGTTTTTTTTCGGCTACTTTATTCGATTGCCACTTGACGATCGATAGACCAATATCGATAATTAGGTATCGATAAAGCAAGTAGCAATACAGGAAGTATGATCTATGCAACAAAAGCCACAAAGAACGGTTACTCCTCTCCCGACGGTCCGTCGCTTTCCCGTTTATCTTCGCCTTCTCCTTCAGCTGAAAAGCCAGGGTCGCGAAGACGTGAGTGCGACAACGATTGCCCAGAAATTGAACTTGGAGGCCATTTTGGTCCGGAAGGATCTGAGCTTGGCCGGTGTTGTGGGCAGGCCTAGGATCGGTTTTGAAATAGCTCCGCTTATCGAAAAGCTCGAAAGCTTTCTCGGTTGGAGCGACCCTGCGAAGGCCTTTCTCATCGGCGCGGGGCATCTTGGATCGGCCTTACTGCAGTACGAGCCATTGCGGCAGCAGGGCTTGGACATCATCGCGGCTTTCGATCGCGACCCCAATCTTATCGGCGAGACAATTGCAAACAAGCCGGTGCTTGCTATCGAGAAATTGCCTTCGCTGGCGCGTCGGATGCATGTTCATACGGCCGTTTTGACGGTACCAGCGTCGGTTGCTCAGGAGGTAGCCGATCTGGCGATAGATGGCGGCATTTGCGGGATATGGAACTTTGCGCCGACTCAACTCGATATAAGGGAGGGAGTTTTCGTTCACCATGAAGACCTATCCGCTAGCTCGGCCATTTTGACGGTGCAAGTTTCAAAGCTTCTACACGCACGTAATTCTTCGGCAGCGGATAGTAACGAAACCACGGAAGAGCCATAAAAGACGCAAATAAAAATCGTCACCGTCGCAAGCGGTTGACGAGCGAGACAATACATTCACTTGGGTGATACTTCCTTAGCGATAATTACAACGGGAGATCGTACGATGATTACAGGCAGAGAGAGCACTAACACGGCCGTCGCTTTGAAAGCAACTGCGCTGAGGACAAAAAAACAGGACTCCGCGGAGCAGCCAACCGTTCAAACCGTCGAGCAACTCGATGTGATGATTCAACGGGCAGCGGAAGCTCAAAAGTCCTACGCCAAATATACACAAAAGCAGGTGGACAGGATTTTTCGAGCCGCTGCGATGGCGGCAAACGCTCACCGCATTTCGCTTGCCAAGATGGCCGCGGAAGAAACCGGCATGGGAATTGCCGAAGACAAGGTAATCAAGAACCACTTCGCATCGGAGTTCATCTATAACAAGTTCAAGGATGTACG
The DNA here is from genome assembly GCA_963674475.2 of Thermoguttaceae bacterium. Taxonomy (GTDB): domain Bacteria; phylum Planctomycetota; class Planctomycetia; order Pirellulales; family Thermoguttaceae; genus CAXXFQ01. The sequence continues at coordinate 433,987 of CAXXFQ010000024.1, forward strand.
GACTTGTGGATTGATTGAGGTCGATCACACATTTGGAATCCGTAAGATCGCCGAACCAATCGGACTTCTCGCCGGTGTTGTTCCGACGACGAACCCGACGTCGACCGCCATTTTTAAGGCGCTCATTGCCTTGAAAACTCGCAACGGGATCGTCTTTTCGCCGCACCCCCGGGCTAAGAAATGCACGATTGCGGCGGCTCGTGTCGTCCTCGACGCGGCTGTTGCCGCAGGGGCGCCGCCGAACATTATCAGTTGGATCGATGAGCCCAGTGTCGATCTCTCGAAAAGCCTTATGAGTCATCCCAAGATTAGTATGATCCTCGCCACGGGTGGACCTGGGATGGTTAAATCGGCTTACAGTTCGGGCAAGCCGGCCGTCGGTGTTGGAGCGGGCAACACTCCGGCCATGATCGACGAAACGGCGAATATCCCCATGGCGGTTAACTCCATTCTTCTAAGCAAGACGTTTGACAACGGGATGATTTGCGCCTCGGAGCAGTCGGTGGTCGTTGTTGACGAAGTTTACAAGCGTGTGCGAGAAGAGTTTCTTCAACGTGGCGCCCATATCTGCAGTGAAGAAGAACGCGTAAAACTGGGCGAGACGATCATCAAGGGTGGAAAGCTCAACGCCGCAATCGTCGGACAGCCGGCGGCCGTAATCGCAAGCATGGCCGGCTTTTCTGTCCCCGAGGACACGAAGGTTCTGATAGCCGAGGTGGAAAAGGTCGGTATGGATGAGCCGTTTAGTTTCGAAAAGCTATCGCCTGTACTGGCGATGTACAAAGCGAAAGATTTTGACGAAGGCGCTAATACGGCCTTAGAGTTGATTAAGTTTGGGGGGTTGGGGCACACAACGGTATTGTACACGGATCTTTCCAACGATGATCGCATAGAAACCTTTGGGGAGAAAATGAAGACCGGCCGGGTTTTGATCAATCAGCCGTCCAGCCAGGGGGCAATTGGCGATATCTATAACTTCCGGCTCGAACCGTCGCTTACCTTGGGCTGCGGTAGCTGGGGAGGAAATAGCATTAGCGAGAACGTAGGTGTTCGCCACTTACTAAACGTGAAAACCGTGTCTGAGAGACGCGAGAACATGCTTTGGTTTCGAGTTCCCCCGAAAGTTTATTTCAAGCGGAGCTGCTTGCCGGTCGCCCTGGGGGATCTCGCCGACAAGAAACGCGCGTTCGTGATCACCGACAAGCCCTTGTACGATCTGGGGCTCGCCGATCGTGTAACCGATATTCTCGACGAGATGGGCATCGAATTCGATGTCTTCTACGAAGTGAAGCCGGACCCTGATTTGTCGACCGCCCGCAAGGGTGTCGAACGTATGAATGCATTTGAGCCGGATGTAATTCTCGCCATCGGTGGCGGGAGCCCCATGGACGCGGCAAAGATTATGTGGTTGCTCTACGAGCACCCGGACGTCGAGTTCAAGGATCTGGCGATGCGATTCATGGACATCCGAAAGCGGGTATATCAGTTCCCCAAGCTGGGCAAGAAGGCCACGATGGTTGCTATACCAACCACGAGCGGCACGGGGAGCGAAGTCACGCCGTTCGCCGTCGTGACGGACGACGCAACTGGTCGGAAATATCCGATCGCCGACTACGAATTGACGCCGAATATGGCGATCTGCGATGCCGATCTAGTGCTCGACATGCCCAAACAATTGACGGCGTTTTCCGGAATCGACGCCCTCACGCACGGACTGGAAGCATTTGTCGCCGTGACGGCAACCGATTACACGAACGCATTGGCGTTGGAATCGATTCGCATTCTCGCGAAATATCTCCCTCTTTCTTACCACGAAGGAAGGAATGAGCCTCATGCACGCGAGCGTGTACATAACGCCGCAACGATGGCGGGCATGGCCTTTGCGAACGGATTTCTCGGCATCTGCCACTCCATAGCGCACAAGCTTGGTGCGATGTACCATATTCCGCACGGCCTGGCCAATGCACTGATGATTAACGAGGTGATTCGTTACAACGCAACCGATGTGCCGCGGAAGCAGACGGCTTTCCCGCAGTACGAATTCCCCAACGCGAAGGCTCGATACGCACGCGTGGCGGACTATCTGCAACTCGGCGGCAATTCCGATGACGACAAAGTCGAGCGGCTGATCCAGGCGATCGATCGTTTGAAGGTCGAATTGGGTATTCCAATGTCCATTCGAGAAGCGGGCGTAGACGAGGAATTGTTCCTGGAAAACCTCGATGAATTAAGCGAATTGGCTTTCGACGATCAATGCACCGGAGCGAACCCTCGTTATCCGATGTTCGCCGAGATTCGCGAGCTTTTAATAAACGCCTTTTATGGCGAGGAGAAGAAATGAAGCCGACAATCACTATCTGCATGGGCAGTTCGTGTTTCGCCCGGGGAAACGAGACATTGCTTAACGTAATCGAAAAGTTTCTGGCGAAGAATAATCGTACCGAGCAGGTAGATGTTGTTGGCGAACGCTGCGAAGAGAATTGCAGTAGCGGCCCAAATATTCGTATTAACGGAACCCTGTATCAACACATGGATCAAGGTACTCTGATCGATCTACTCGAAGAACATTTCGGTGCCGGGAGCGAAACGAATGGATAGGCAATATCCGGTTTACACGATTGAGACGGAGTGTCAGGATTGCTACAAGTGTGTGCGTCATTGCCCGGCCAAAGCGATCAAGGTGCGTGACGGACACGCTGCCGTGATCCCGGAACGGTGCGTGGCGTGCGGCCAGTGCGTCGAGGTGTGTCCCGCACGTGCGAAACATATCCGCGACGATGTGGGACGGGCACGTCACCTCTTAAGGAGCGGTCGGCCTGTTTACGTTTCCTTGGCACCAAGTTGGGTCGGCGAGTTTCCCGAACTGGATGCATCGCGAATGATCGCCGCGATTTGCGCTTTGGGATTTGAGGGAGTCGGCGAGACAGCGTTGGGGGCTCAGGAAGTTTCCGCCCGAATCGTGCAGGATTACGAGTCGGGCACGCCGGGGCTGCGTCTTTCCAGCGCCTGCCCGGCGGCGGTAGCTTATGTGCAAAAATACTTGCCTCAACTTCGTTCGTCGATTACGCCTTTAGCATCACCATTGCTGACACATGCACGGCTGCTTCGCGCTCATTTCGGCGACGATATCGCGATCGTTTTCATCGGTCCGTGTGTAGCGAAGAAGATCGAGGCCGACAGCCATCCCGAGCTTTTGCAGTTGGCTCTGACTTTCAGCGATCTTCGTCGTATGTGGCGCGAATCTGAAATCGACCCATCGAGTTTTGAAGCGGGGCCCAATGATGTATTCGTTCCGGAGACGGCGGAAGAGGGATCGCTTTATCCGATCGTGGGCGGCATGCTAGACTCGCTCCGCATCGGTAAAATCAACCCCGACGTCGAGTTGCTCGATTTGACCGGATTGAGGCAAACGGACCACGCTTTGACCGGGCTCGATCCCGATGATTTGGACCGGCCGGTATTTATCGAGTGCCTGGCTTGCGAAGGGGGCTGCGTCGGCGGTCCCTGCATGAGCCAAGAACACACAGGGCTAATGTCACGCTTGGAGGTTCGCAGTCGTGCCAAGACGCCAGAGCATTTCCGGCAAAGACCGCTGCGTGTCGCTTCGGATGCCGCGATTCCCAGCGATGCGGTATACCGTGCGCCGCTGAGCGAGGAGAGAATACGCGATGCGTTGCTTCGGGTAGGCAAACGTACGCCCGACGACGAACTGAATTGTGGTGGCTGCGGTTATGAAAGTTGCCGTCAGTTTGCGGCAGCCCTGCTAGAGGGCAACGCCGAGCCGGAAATGTGCGTTTCTCACATGCGGGCAATCGCCCATAAAAAAGCCAACGCGCTGATCCGCTGTATTCCGCTGGGAATCGTTATCGTCAACGCCGACTTGCGCGTCATAGAATGCAATAAGCCTTTTGCGGAAATGTTCGGCGAGGAAACGGAGAGTATTTTCGATGTTCAACCGGGGCTCAGCGACGCCGTTCTCGGAAAGATCATTCCTTGCGAAGAGTTGTTTCGAGCGGCCCTGCGAACCGGTGAAGACATTTCACGAGAGCATATGTCGGTCGGCGACCAGCTTTTGAATATTATGATATTCACGATCGAACCGCATCAAACGGTCGGCGCCGTGCTCCAGGATGTTACCGAAGTCGAGTTCCAACGTGAGCGAATCGCTCGCCAAGCGAGTGAAGTGATTCAGAAGAATATGCACACCGTCCAGGAAATCGCTTGCAGCTTGGGTGAACACATGGCGGATACCGAGATCCTGCTCAACTCGATTGCGTCGGGTTATGGATCGAATAGTGAGGCTCATCCCAAAAAACGAGAGGAGAAGGACCCATGATCGATACTTCTCTTTTCCTGGATGTTGATTGTCGCCAAATAAGTAAATATGGACAACATGTTTGTGGAGACGCGTTTCGGTCGCAGAAGTTGTCATCGGAAAATCGTGTGATTACCGTTCTTTCCGACGGGCTGGGCAGCGGAGTCAAGGCTAATATCCTCTCGCTGATGACGGCGACGATGGCTCTGAAATTTTTCGCGGCCAACCGCGATATCCGTCGGGCAAGCGAAGTGATCATGGAATCTTTACCCATGTGTCAAGTGCGCAGGATCAGCTACGCGACGTTCTCGATTGTCGACGCCGTGATGCACGGCAGTACCAGAATCGTGGAGCAGGGTAATCCGCCCTATTTGCTAATTCGGAACGGAGAGTGCGTGCCGGTTGAGCACACGACAATGACGATGTCGTCGGGAGGTGATGAGCGTAAACTGCGACTCTCTCACCTTGAAATGCAGCCGGAAGACCGCCTCATCGTCTTTTCCGACGGAGTGTCGCAGGCGGGGCTTGGCTCGACGCATTGGAAACTCGGATGGCGCGTTGAAGGTTGCGCGGAATTTGTCCTCGGTCGTATTGCGGCTGACAATCATATTTCGGCTCGACAATTGGCTCGGGAAATCGTCGAGGAGGCCGTTCGGAAAGATCCAAATCAAATTGCCAAGGATGACATTTCCTGTGCCGTGCATTATTTTCGCCGCTCGCGCCGAGCGCTCCTCATGACCGGACCGCCTTTCGATCGTCGACGTGATCGTGAGCTGGCTCTCCGACTCGAACTTTTTCAGGGCCGAAAGGCCGTTTGCGGCGGTACTACGTCGAATATCATTGGACGCGAGCTCGACCGCAAGGTTATAACTCGCCTCGGGGGACGACGCGGTGATCTTCCGCCCGTTTGCAGCATAGATGGAATCGACCTCGTTACCGAAGGAATTCTGACCCTGACCCGTGTGGCGTCCATTCTCGAAGCACATGAAACCGACTTCAAATTCGATGCCGCGGGGCGTTTGGCCGAACTACTTGTCGACAGTGATCAAATTGAACTACTCGTTGGAACACGGATAAATGAGGCACACCAAGACCCCAGCTTGCCGGTCGACCTCGAAATTCGTCGCAACATAATCAAAAGGATTGCCGCTGCATTGCGCGATCATTATCTGAAGGAAGTTAGCATTGAATACATTTAATTCTCCATGCCATGAAGTGAAACCCGAGAAGATTATCGTCGAAATCTGCCTTGGCACAACTTGCTATCTCATGGGTGCTTCCGATCTACAGTTTCTGGAAGAGCAGTTGCCCAAACATCTTCGCCAGCACGTTCAAGTCCAGGGCGCGAGCTGTCTGGGGTATTGCAAGGATCACAAGTATGGAAATGCACCCTACGCGAAAGTCGATGGGTTTCCCTTTGCCGAAGCAACCGTGGACGGCCTGGTCAGGCATCTTGAAAGTATATACAGTCGAAAGAAAGAGGACGGTGCTTGATGGACTACAGAAATGATGCAACACGCATCCGGCGCGAAGTTTTAATCCGCTTGATAAAGGCGTATTCCGAGGGGTCGCTTGCGGAAACGGTCGACCGGATCCCCTACATCATGCGGCCCAAAAAAGTCGACGTCTCCCGCTGCTGCGTCTACAAAGATCGAGCGATGCTTCGCTACCGGTTGTTGGCCGCCATGGGCTTCGGCGTCGAAGACGAGCATGAAGAATGGATTCCGTTGGCCAATTTCGCTGCTAAGGCTTCTGAACGAAAGCACGTCGAAGGACCAATTTTGACCGTGCTCGATACGGCTTGCCAAGGTTGTGTTGCAAGTCGATATCTGGTAACCGATGCCTGCCAAGGCTGCACCGCGCGTCCGTGCGTATTCAACTGTGCCTTTGGTGCAATTGTGGTTAAAAACGGGCAAGCTCATATCGACCCGAAACTATGTCACAATTGCGGAAAGTGCCAAAAGGTATGCCCTTTCAACGCAATAACACGCATCCCCGTACCGTGTCAAGAAGCATGCCCGGTCGACGCCATCAGCCGGGAAGAAGATGGCAAGGCCAAAATCGACTTCGAAAAATGCATTCATTGCGGTCGCTGCCTTGGGGCGTGTCCTTTCGGAGCCGTCATGGAGAAGTCCCAGGTGTTGGACGTTCTTCGCGTGCTGCAAGAAGCTCGCCCCGTAGTGGCCATGGTCGCCCCTTCGATTGTGGGGCAGTTTCCGGGAAAGCCGGAGCAAATCGTCGACGCTCTACAATGTCTCGGATTCGATTCCGTCGTCGAGGTTGCCTGGGGAGCGGATCGTACGGCCAAACTCGAAGCGGCCGAATTGGCCGAGCGAATGGAAAATGGCGAGCCCTTCATGACCACGTCCTGCTGTCCCGCCTTCGTAGAGGCCGTGCATAAACATATGCCAACGCTCATGCCGTACGTCTCGAAAACTGCTACGCCCATGCACTACACGGCCGAGTGGGTCAAAATGCATCACCCCAACGCCGTGACGGTGTTCATAGGACCGTGCGTGACAAAACGATGCGAGGCCATGGAAGACGCTATGGTCGACTACGTGCTTACTTTCGAAGAAGTAGGAGCCATGTTTGTGGCGAAGGGCATCGAGGTGGAGGCTTGCAACCCGCTTACGACAATTCTTGTCGGCTCAGCCGAGGGACGTGGATTCGCGATCGCGGGAGGCGTGGCCGAGTCGGTACGAAAAGCCTCGAAAAACCAAGAGGTCGAGCCTGTGTCGATTCAGGGGCTCGACCTCAAGTCCATCAAAAGACTGCGAGAATTCGCTGCGACCGGGAAATGCCCCGGCAACCTGGTCGAGGTGATGGCTTGTGAAGGTGGTTGCATCGGCGGCGCAGGAGCCGTGGGTAATGTTCGGGTGACAAGCCGTTCTATAGCCGATTGGATCGCGAGAACAAACCATCGGGAGCCATGCGGTACTTGATCGAGTACTGGATACCGAACGGCTCGACGTGGGCCCGACGAGTACCTGACAATTGTCGACCTTGCCCAATCGACCGCACCACTGCCGGGCCACGCCGACCGATTCGTTGCCAGACTTGGGAAACGCCGAAGGATCGAAAACGATCACGCCGTTGCTTTCGCCGAGTTGCTCGCCCACCTAACACACCAACTCGTCGCGTAACGGTGCGTCGTCCCAGGGCGATACGCCGATAAACCATTGCAATGGCATGCAATCCTAGATACCCGCCCGAGTCCGACAGGGCCGTGAAGCAGTCTCGGGAGAAGTTGGGCTGCTGGAGATCGGCCGTAAAAGGGAGGATGGCTGACGGGGGGAGACAAGAGAGGGAAAGGCCTGGAAAGCCAAATCTCTTCGGTTCCGTAGACCGATGCCGTGGTTTTCTATCTCTTTATTATGTTTATAGTTTAGAAAGAGATCTAAAAATGGGGTGCTCGTATTGGTACGACGGACTTGGGTACTGATGGGCAAAGTTTTCCATGAAAGCCTGGGTTTTCGGGGCTTTTTCTCGGCAATGCGAAATGGGTAGAGCCGTTTTTCTCGGGTTTTTCGTTAGCGCGGGCGGCAGAGCCGCCTCTTAAAGCATCGGTCTGGGATGTCTGCTGATGGTCCCGACTTGAGCGAATTCGAATTGTCATCTTTGTCGGGTCAGACTGACCTAAAACCATCGTCTCTCATCTAGAACAGCCAAAACCCTCTTTTGGCGGCGGGTCTACCTTCGATCGCCAAAGGAAATTTACCCCCAAGCAACCATTGTCCCTCAACCAAAAAACTAAAGCGACAACTCACTTCCCTGGAGCGGTTACGTATTTTTTATTTTTGGAAAAAACAACAAATTCGTTGCTCTTTTTTTAATAATCATTTACGCTCGAAATAGGTTTGCTTCAATTCCACACTGAATGACGGCATTCCAGCTACGCAATGAACAACTGAACAATGACTGTAACTAATTTCTATTTAAAGACTTAGGCCAAGTTACTTCAATCAGTTCCCTGGCCGTTTTTCAGCAAATATCAAGAAATAAGGGTACTCGAAAGGCAGGTTTTTCATGTTATTTTCCAAGGGGCAGAAAAAAGGCCGTTCACGGAATAATCTTTTGAAAATCGCTTCGTCGGGAGAAAATCGGTTCCAAGGTCGCCAACATCGGCTCCGGCTTGAACCGCTCGAAGATCGCCGGATGCTTGCCGTGCTGCACGTCGACGCTGACGCCCTTACTGGAGGGGACGGCCTGGCTTGGGATTCGGCCTATGACGATCTGCAATCAGCGCTCAACCAAGCCGAGTTGCTCAATGCCGACACGATTGCAAGCAACGACATCGATCAGATCTGGATCGCCGAAGGGACGTATCTGCCAAGCGAACGGTTGGAAGCGGAAGACGCCCGGTCGGCCACCTTCTCTCTCCTAAACAACGTGGACCTTTATGGCGGTTTTGAAGGGGACGAAACCGCACTGGAAGAGCGTGATTGGACCGCCCACGAAACGATCCTTTCCGGGGACCTTGGTATCGAGGGAGACATAGCGGATAACGCCTACACGGTTGTCTATTCCGGCAGATTTATCCAAGCTACGCTCGACTGCCTCTCGATCACTGGCGGAAACGCGGATGGGATAGAAGACTCCGAGCATCTCAATAGAACCAGTGGCGGCGGGATTTATAATGCAGGCAGTTTAACCATCAACAATTCGACCCTCTTTAAAAATTCGGCGGTTGATGGTGGAGGGATTTACAACGGTCAAAACAGCATAACCATGATGACCGGCTGCACCATCGAGACAAACGGTGCTGAAAGCGGGGGGGGAATTTACAATGATATCCATGGGGTTATGACGATCTCGGATTGTTCAATCATGGACAATCGAGCCCATCATGGAGGGGGAATCTACCATCATGGCGTTTCTGGACTGACATCGTTTATGACCATCACTGATTCCTGCATTGACGCCAACGTGGCCGCCAAGGGGGGTGGGATTTATAACGACGCGGGAATGCTGACGGTTATGGATAGTTCGATTTCGGAGAATGTCAGCAGCTGCAGCGGGCTTTATAACCGCCTGGGCTTTTCCAATCTTACCAACACGACGATTTCTAGAAACTCCGGAGACGGAATCAAGAATGAGACCGGCGATATCACGTTGAACGGTTGCACTATTCAGGATAACGAACAGTCTGGAATTGATAGCCTCTTAACGGTCTTTGAAGACCAAATAGCCCGTAACTTTTCATTTGTATCCATCAACAATTCGTCTATTTCCGGGAATCAAGCTTCAGGAATTCATAATGAATACGGGAAGTTAGATGTCAATAATTCGACTATCTCGGACAATAACGACGGTGGAATTGACAATCAGTATGGCGTAATGACTGTGACCGGTTCGACCATCTCGAACAACTTGGGTGGAAGCGGGATTTTAAATTACTCTGGCAAATTGTCGGTAGTCGATTCTTTGATTACCGGCAACTCGGGACGTCGAGGTGGTGGAATTCAAAACGATAAGCATTCTTCATTAACGGTAACCGGGAGTACCATTAGCGGGAACACGGCTGTTAGAGGGGGCGGAATTTATACTTGCATACCAGCCTCAGTAACGGTCAGCGAGAGTACGATTGAGGGGAATTCGGCACAAAGTGGTGGCGGAATTTCGAGCGAAGGAGGCTGTACGGTTCTTAAAAGCACCATCCGGGGAAATACGTCGTTTTCAGGAGACGGTGGCGGGGTTTTTGCGAGCTGTACAGCAGGTTTCCCTCTTATCTTAACTGACTGTTTCATCGCGGAAAACGTTGCTGAGTATGGCAATGGTGGTGGAGTCTGGTCGATAGCAAATTCTGTCATAACCGGCTGCACCTTTTCCGCCAACTCTGCGTCATACGGAGGAGGAATCACCTGTGATGGATTTCTATACGACATAGTCTTGGAAAATTGCGTCTTTGATTCGAATCAAGCAAAAGGTGGTGGCGGTGCCGTTAGTGTATCTTCTGGCGATCTTGATTTGGTTAACTGTGAGATTACAGGAAACACGGCCAGGCGTGGGGGTGGAATTTTCAGCAGCCGAGGTACCTCTTTAACTCTCACCGATTTTTTGATAGCGGAAAACGCGGCAACTGAGCAAGGGGGTGCGATCTACTACGAGGGTAAGACCACAGTCATCGCTTCTACCATTTCGGACAATTCCGCCGGAGAGAAAGGGGGCGCGATTTACAACCCTGGAACCTATATCTATAGCACATTACAACTGACCGACTCTTCGGTGACGGGGAATGCGGCACCGTTGGGCGGTGGGATTTACAATAACTTGGGAACGCTTGCGGTCGAGGGGAGTTCGATTTCTGAAAACGACGGGAGCGGGGTTTATAATTATCTTGGCATTGCCACGATCGCCGATACCGATCTTCTCGGCAACTCCGGCAGCGGCGTGGAAAACGAGTCAGGCGAAATTACCCTCACCGGCTGCACTCTCAGCGACCACGTGCAATCCGGCATCCAAAACCGCTTCGCCATCGACGAATCGACAGGAGAAGATTCCGAAACAGTTCCCCTGGCGACCATAATCGACTCTACCATCAACGGCAACCAAAATTCCGGAATCGTCAACCACGGCACCATGACCGTCGAAGGCGCATCCATCTACGAAAACTCGGCGAAACAAGGTGGCGGGATTCATAACTCCGGCAACCTCGTCGTCACAAATTCGACCGTCTCGGGTAACTCGGCTAAAGAGGGCGGCGGGATCTGGAGCTACGAAGCCAATCTGAAAGTCTTCGATTCGACCATCTCGGGCAACTCGGCTGACACCTGCGGTGGCGGGATTCTCAGCGAATATGACGACATGATCGTCACCGATTCGACTATTTCTAACAACTCAGCCAAATACGGCGGCGGGATTCAAAACAGAAGAGGAACGTTAACAGTCATCGACTGTTCAATCACTGGAAACTCGTCCTATCACGGCGGTGGAATTGACAACTACTATGGATCGACAACGGTAATCGACTGCAGTTTGAATGAAAATTCGGCTTACCGAGGCGGTGGAATTCTTAGCAGGGATGGCATATTGACCGTAACGGGCTCTTGCATTACTAGAAATTCGGCCCTTAATGTTGCTGGCAATTCTTTGGACCAGTACAGCTGCGGTGGCGGAATTTCTTCTTGTTCTGACGTGCTAACGCTTGATAATTGCACAATCAGCGAAAATTCTTCCGATTGGCGTGGCGGCGGGATTACTGCTTCCGACACAATTACGATAATCGGCTGCACCATTACTGGAAACTCGGCCAATGACCACGGCGGTGGGATGGCGATTTGGGGTGACATAACGATAACCAACAGCACGCTTAGCCGAAACTCGGCTGGCGTTGAAGGCGGCGGGATTTTCAACGGTGGTACAGTAAATTTAAGCAACACCATTGTTGCCCAAAATGGAGCCGGTACTGGACCAGATATCTATCGTTCCTCAGGCTTCATAACCGGCTCGAATAATCTGGTTAGCAATGGTTCTGGACAAACCTACCTAGTTGATGGCACAGACAGCAATCAAGTCGGTACGGTAAAAAGCCCGATTGATCCGCGGTTTGTCAATCCGGCAGGGGGCAATTATCGTCTCCAGCCAAATTCTCCGGCGATCGACGCAGGCAATAATGCGTTGGCGGTCGACTTCGACGGGAATCCGCTCTTGACTGACCTGGCCGGGAACCCGCGGATTCAAAACGGGACGGTCGATATCGGGGCGTATGAATATGTTCCGCTTTTGGGCGGCGATATCAACGAAGATGGATTGGTCAATGCAAGAGACTTTGCCTATTTCATGTCCAACTGGCAGTACGGCACCGATAACTGGGGCGATGGCGAACCGGTACTGAGTCCAAGTGGAGCGGTTGGCGGAGACCTGAATCAAGACGGCAACGTCGACAGCCAAGATTTTGGAATTCTCAGCAGCAACTGGCAACGGTCGATGATCGGGCTTTCGATGCCGCTGGACGACGTAACGCTGGCCGATGGCGATGCCCAGTTAGATCTAATCGACCTGGAGCCGATCTTCGATGCAACATGCGTGCTTGGCTACTCGGTCGAGAGCAGTAATCCCGAACTGGTGATGGCCGAAGTGATCGACGGTCGTTGGCTGCAACTGACCTACTTGCCCTACAGCGAAGGACAAGATCGGACTCCGGCCGTAATCACCGTCACCGGTGGCGTGAGCCTTATGGACGGTCCGGTATCGGCAAGCGATCAGTTTACCGTCAACGTTGAATTGCCCGTGACCGTACCTCTTTCGATGGTCGCCTCACAAGCGGCTCCCATGACGGCGGCCGATTGGGCCTTGGACGACGAGGTCATAATGTCGTTGGCCCTCGACTTGCATCAGCATCAATCAACCGCCAAGAAGTCCGACGAGCAACAGTTTAGGCAAGAGAAGCTTATGGCGGTCGCCTATGCGGATTATGAGTAATCAGGAGCAAGAGAAGTAATCCCGAAACAAGCGGTGTCCATGAGTTCTGGCAACCAACTCACCACAGCCCGACCGGACACCGCTCGGTCGCCATTCTCGCTTTATTGAGCTCTTGTGGCTCGCTTGCGATTGACGCGGCAGCCACAGAGGTTGCACCCGGCGCCGTTGTAGTTTTCGCATGATTGGCAAATGGCAAGGATCGCCTCGACCTCTTCGTCACTACGGCTGGGGCACCCGGCCGAACTCCAGCGGGCACCAGCGACGGCGTAATGCTTGGCGCGCTCGATAATGGTGGGTGGCTTTGATGGCGGCAAGGGTTTGCCGGATTGGTTGACACGACACACGGCGTGCAAACGGGCGAGGTCACCAGTGTAGTTCTTGACGACGCGGCCGCAGCGGGTGTGGCCTGCTATTCAAAAACTGGTCCATGTGGTATGAGAGTATGACCTGCTCCCCGAATCTTGGTCCATGCGGAATGTCAGGAATTTTGGAATTCTGACATTTTTAAAAGGAGGATTTGGACCATGAAAAAAACGGTATACGGAGGAGCAGATTGCGTTTGCTCTTCGGCAGGCCGAATCGGGCACGGCGGTGGCCGAGATGGTTCGCAAGATGGGGATTGCAGAGCAGACATTTTATCGGTGGAAGAAAAAATACGCCGGTCTGGGTGTGGCGGAGCTTCGCCGATTGAAGCAGCTTGAGGAAGAGAACCGCAAGCTCAAGCAGTTAGTGGCTGACTTGAGCTTGGACAAGCAGATTCTTCAGGACGTGTTGTCAAAAAAACTCTGAAGCCCGAGCGTCGTCGGACTGTGGTGGACGATGTGGAGACTTGTTACGAGGTAAGCGAACGTCGAGCTTGCAAGGCGTTGGCTTTCCCTCGATCGAGCAATCGTTACCAGAGTGTGCACGACCCTCGGGCGGAATTAAGACTTCGACTGCGCGATTTGGCTGTAGCACGGCCGGGCTACGGCTATCGTCGCTTGCACATCTTGCTAAGTCGAGAGGGCTGGAACGTCAATGTCAAATTGGTTTACCGCCTTTACTGCGAAGAAGGGCTGGCGATGCGGAAGAAGACGCCAAGGCGTCGTCGCAGTGCAAAACGGCGTGTGGATCGTCCCCAGGCCCGCGAGGCGAACGGTCACTGGAGCATGGATTTCGTGGCGGACCAACTTTTTTCTGGGGGGAGGTTTCGGGTTTTGACGTTAGTTGATAACTTTACCCGTGAGAGTCTGGCAACTCGGGCCGGGCAGCGGCTTACGGCCGACCACATAGTCGAGGTTCTTGAAGAGGTGACGAAGCGTCGCGGTCGGCCGAAAACGATCCGGGTGGACAATGGTCCGGAGTTTGTTTCAAAGTCCCTAGACTTGTGGGCTTACTGGAACGATGTGGAGTTGGACTTCAGTCGGCCGGGCAAACCTACAGATAATGCATATATCGAGTCATTCAACGGCAAGTTCCGCACTGAGTGCCTGAATCAGCATTGGTTTTTATCGATGGAGGATGCCCAGGAGAAGATCCAAGCGTGGATGCGGGAGTACAACGAGCCCCGTCCGCACAGCTCTCTGGGAGGACAGACTCCCCGCGAGTTCGCGATTTTTTCAGGGCAGGCATGCCTGCCCTGAAAAACCTTGTTTTCTAACATTCCAAGTGGACCAAACTTGGGGGCAAGCTCAAGGGCTTTGGATACTCTCATAACCCCTGGACCAGTTTTTGAATAGCAGGCCAGTACCAATATGGGCACCCTATTTTTAGATCTCTCTCTAACTATAGACAAAGTAAAGAGATAGTAAACGACGCCTTCGGTCTACGGAACCAAAGGGTCCGAGTCATGCGATTGAATGGGGCGCCGGTTCCGCTCCGTTCGCTGCGCTCCAACGGCGCCCCATTCAATAACCAAGAATTCACCTTAAACAACCCAATTCGGCGCCTTGACAACCCAGGCCACTTCGCCCGTCGGCTCACAAAACTCCTGTTTAAGCCGAGGTCCAGTACCTCAAGCTTAAATTGAACCGACAGCCTCTATTCAGGCTAAGACACCCCCAACTCATCCAGGCTTGTGATGCCTGGCATTGGGATCGGATAGTTGCCCGTTGCGTCGGGCAGGCTCGGGGGCGTCGTCTTGAAATTTGACTCGTCCGCCGTTGGGCCAAAGCGGAGGTTCGAGTCGACGACCGTCTTCCAGTCGAGACGCTTGCCCGTGTAGCAGGCCAACTGGCCGAGGACGCCAAGCAACGTGCTGTTGCACATGTATGTGCCACAGTTGATTGGCTTGCCCGACCGGACCGACTCGATTAGTGCCTTCTGTTCCAAATCGTAAGGGTTCGAATGAGGGCCTCGATAACGCCAGTTAGTCTCGCCTTCGATCTTACGTCGGGCCAAGTTGCACTGACCTTTCGTGCCCATAATCACGTCGCCCGAACCGTCGTGGCAACCAGAGGTGGTTCGGCACATGGCATAGACTTTTGCTCCGTTTTCATACTCATACACGGCCGTATCGTGGTCAAACATATCGCCAAAAACCTCGCCAAACGAGCTGGACCGTCCGCCCAACCCAAAAGCTCGGACAGGCAGCGTCTCTTGCATCGCCCAGGAGATTCGGTCGAGATTGTGGACGAGCGATTGCGTCACGTCGTCGCCCGAGAGCCAGCGGAAGTGATACCAGTTGGCGAATTGATACTCGGTCTCCGTATACTCTGGCTTCCGCTTTTCGAGACGGTAGGGCCCACGCAAAAAGCAGCTTTGGGCCGAAATGATTTCGCCAATCGCGCCGTCGTGAATTCGCTTTATCGTTTCTTGCCAGCCGAGATCAAATCGGCTCTGCAGGCCAGAGACGACGCTTAGCCCCTTCTCTTCCGCCATTTTGCACGCGGCCGCGATCCGTCGGACGCCTACCGGATCGATTGCGTGTGGCTTCTCCACAAAGACGTGCTTCCCCGCCTTGATGGCCGCTTCGGTGTACATCGGGTGAAACTTCGAGGCACATGCGATCAACACCACGTCGGACGAGTCGATCACTTTCTGATACCCTTGGAAATCCCAAAAGAGATGGTCATCATCGACCGCGACCTGCTCTGGGCACGCCTTTTTGACGTTGTTCCTCGCGTTTCTCACACGATTTTCAAACAGGTCACATATCGCAACCAGCCGTACGCCCGGATCGGCCTTCATGCTCTGCACGGCCGCGCCCGAGCAGCGTCCGCCAGCACCGATCATACCGATCCGTATAGTATCGTTACCCGCAGAGTGGGCAGATCGGGCGAGCGAGAGACCGGTAGCGTTTACCGTAGCGACCGCTGCGGCTAAGGTTGATTTTTTCAGAAAGGTACGTCGCGAGGTAGAATGTAACATGAGCTTCTTTCTTCGTGGATTCAATTTTGTTGTTTTTTCTCAGCCGACCAAAGTACGCCCTGCTGGAGCAGTCGTTCAAGCCCTTTTGCTTCGATCGCTTTTTTGTCATGACCTAAGACAATATGAAAAACGCGACCTTGGCCGAAGTTTCGCACAAAAGCCATCGGGTATTCCTTGCCGTCGACCTTCGACGTGGCGGCAGCGATCACATGGATCTTTGGCGAACCATCTAAGCAGGTGTACAGTTCGTCGGTGATTTCGAAGTCCTGCACCCCCTGCATAATCGGGTGTTCGGCGTCAATAACTCGCACCATGAACGGGCCGCGAGGGTCGTGCGATCGTTTCTTCGGGTTCCAGACGCGACCGGCCAGTTCAACAAACTCAGGCCACTCCTGAAACGCCCCACACGCGAAGTGGAACATCACCAGTCCACCACCTTTTTTGACGAACCGGACTAAGTTTTCGCGGCTTTTCGCTTCTCTTGTCAGCGGTGTATAGTTTTTGAAGTGTAAAAAAAGCACGTCATAGTCGTCGATCAGATTCGTACCGAGAATCTCCGGGTCCTCAATGATCCGAACTTCAAGCCGCCGGTTTTGCTCAAGCATCTCACGAAGGATCGGCCCGGTCGTTTTCCAGTCGTGCGACCTTTCGTCGACGCCAGTAACGATACAGACCCGGACCGTACGGTCAGCATCGGCTTGGGCCGAGCGATCTCCAGCTTCGAGTGAGCCAACAAAAGCAGTAAGAAACAGTGCGGTAAACGCAAGTGGCTTCATGGTGAGTCTCTCCTATAGGGTGGGGGAAGTGGCACGCTTCATAAACGCCAATGCGTCGGCGGCCAACTGTTCTTCGGTCAAATACATCCGTCGCCAAATTTTTGTTGCTGCCGCGATTTTTTTCAGCGACATGCCGAACGCTTCGACCACAATTAGGCCGTCGTAGCCGATCTCTCGCAGCGCCGTGAAAGTCTCCGTCCAGCGGACGTTTCCCTGCCCGGGAGTGCTTCGGTCGTTCTCCGATATATGGACATGAGCCAAGTACTCCTTGACCGTGTGCAGAGCCGCGGCCGGATCCTTCTCCTCGATGTGCGAGTGGAACGTGTCGTACATTGCCCGGGCACGCGAATGATCGACGTCGCGACAAAATCGGACAACATCGGCCGCCGTGTTGATTAAGTAGCACTCGAAACGATTGAGCGACTCAAAAGCCAAGTCGATCCCAATCGTGTCGGCATACTCAGCGGTAGTCCGAAGCGTGTCGACAGCGTATCGCCACTCATCCTCTGTCGGACCAGCGCCGCTGAAATGTCCGATCGCAGAGTGAAGCGGACCACAAAGGAGCGTGCATCCGGCTGCCGCCGCACCGTCAAGCGTTCGGCAGGTCGCATCAACCGCCTTCTGTCGTACACGCGGATCCGAATCGGCCGGGTTGTCCTCGACCGTCCGGACCGTCGAGGCGGTCCGATTTAGCCCAAGTTCGTCGAGCCGCTTACCCCAACGGGCACACATCTTCAAGTCGGGCTCAAAAATGGGCAACTCAACCGAGTCATACCCGATCGATTTGAGCGGTTCGAGCAACTCCAGTGACCGTTCATCGAGCGTGTCGGTCCAGAGTAAAAGGTTGATTCCATATTTCATGATAAAGTGACTCCTACTTTGCTTGGCTCAAATTTCTATTCGACGGGAATTCCCAGCTCGTCGAGCGTCTTTTGCAGCCAAGCCAAGGAGCGTTCGATCATCGGTCCTCCCTGCCCTTCACACTCCATACTTAGCACGCCATCAAAACCGGCATCGCGTAATACCATCAAACACTGGCGGATGTTCTCGGCGTTGACTCCGTCGCCAATCGCACAATGACTACTGGCGATGCCCGTCTCCTGACCGCGGGCAGCAGCCGCTAGTGACTCACTCACATCTTTGATGTGGACATGTTTAATCCGATCGGAAAAACGACGGGCGAAGTCGACCGGATTTTGGCCCGCGATGAAGCTATTGCCCGTGTCGAGATTCAAACCGAAGTAGGGCGAGTCACAAAAGTCGAGCATTTCAGCAAGGCGGTCCGGGTTAGTCGTGAAATAACCATGGACTTCGATGTTAATGTTGATTTCATACGCCTCGGCCGTCTCGACGATCACCTGATACGATCGACGCATTAGGTCCATCGCCTCGTCATCATTAAGGTCCTCTGGCTTATTCAGGCCATCAGTAGTCGCGATATTTGGGCAGCCAGCCAGCTTGGCCCATTGCAGCGTGCGAAGCACGTAAGGGACCGCGACAACTGGTCCATCGCGGCCGGAGATCGGATACGCCGCGTCAATTTGCGAGAACTCGACGCCATATCGCTCCATCTTCTTTCGCATCAGGACTGGGTCCTCGTGCGTTGCGATATGCGGGAAGTAGCCGAGCCCGTGGATCCAGCTTGGCCCATCAATCACGCCGCATTCGATAAACCGAACCTCATTTGTCTGAGCCCAGCCAAGGCACTTTTCAAAGGTTTGGTACGATGAATTAAAAGCGTCTGTGTGAAATCCAATTTTCATTTTTACGATTCCTACTTCCATACCGACCGGTATGGTCATTTGTAAAAAAATCTAGCCGATTCCTACGATAATTTTTTCGAGTCCATCTACCACCTGTTCAACCTGGGACGGGATGGCAAACTCCTTTTCAAATGCAGCCCGCTGCTTGATGCCTTCGAGCGCGGAAAGCATCCAGTCGACGCTTTGGCTTGGAGATTCGACCTTCAGGAGCCCTGCCTCGGACGCGGCCTGGACGAGGCGGACATAGAACCCATGGACGGTGCTAAAAAACTGTCCCCACCCGGCGAGGACCTCGGGATCGCGCATTCCAAGAACAAACAGATCGGTAGTAAAAAGCCTGTTTCTCTCGTCAAAAAGGCACTTCTCTACCGACATCTTTAGGACATTCCGCAACTGTGTACGAGGGTCGTCGCCATTGGCAATCATCTCGAAAGCGTCCCGTTGCCAGCGACGGTAGTAGTACTGGCAAGCGGCAAGGATAACCTCTCGTTTCGACTTGAAGTGCCAATAAAGACTCCCCTTCGTCACGCCCGCCGACGCGGCAATCTCATCAAGCGTCACCTGATCAAACCCTTGCTCGGAAAAGAGCGTAAACGCCGATCGTACCAGCCGATCTCGCGAGTCATTTTGCTTTCGGGGGGATTCTGCTTTGATAGTCATAATAACTAACATACTAGACGGTATGGTTAAATGCAATAGCCGGAAGCTGTTTTAGGGAAATAACTTGCCTTCTGAGTGAAACCGGACAATAAGGGGCGATGTGGTCAAAATCCTGGTATGCTCTATTCTTGGGTTTCAATGTCATCCTCTCATACAGCCAAAACGATCAAGCAACAGTATTTCTGTAAAATCGATTTTAATTTAGGGCGGTTCTATCGATTTCCATTTTCAGATAACGTTTTCCGGTTTCCCAATTTTCGGTAATTTCGACTAGCACGGCGATTGTTAGCCTCAGCAGCGAGGCTTCGTTGGGGAACAGGGTGGCGACACGGGTTCGCTGTTTGATTTCTTTATTGACTCGTTCGAGCATATTGGTAGTTCGCAGCCGTCGTCGGTAAGCGGCAGGCAGTTCGAAAATGGTAAGTTTTTCGGAAAGATTTGATTCCATCCAGCTTGACATCTTGGGTGCCGACTTCGCATATTTCTTCACGGCAAGATCGAACTGCCGCTGAGCCTCGTTGCGATCGGGAGCTCGGGACCGAAGGAACGCTCAATAGATCAATTTTTCACCAATAAATTCGCGGTGTAATATCGACTGGTAACAGGTTTCCCGGCGGTAGTTGCCCTTGTTGAAATTCCTTACGAATTTTGCTGGGTGGTTTTGCAAATTCTTTTGTGAAGCAACGTGTAAAATAGAGTTGATCTCCAAATCCACAACGCTTCGCAATTTGATGGATCGTCAGGTTCGAGCGGATTAGTAGAGCCAAGCCCAGCTGGAGTCGCAAGAGCTGCAAAGTTCGCATCGGGGGGTGGCCAAAATGTGTGTGGAACAGTCGGCAGAGATGTTTCGGGCTCACGCCGGCGCGTTGCGACAGTTCATCCAGAGTGATGGACCGCAATGGGGTTTCATCGATCAGTTCTCGCATCCATTTGATGGCTCGATTGACCGCTTCAGGACGGATCGGTTCTTCCGGTGAAGTTTCTTCTTCTTGGGCTGTTAAAAACAGGCTGATCAAGGTTTCGACTATTCGGCAATCTTGGCGGGTAGGGGCGACGACCGGTCCGATAGAATGTCGTTTGATACGTTTGACGATGTGCTCGAAAAGAGCCACCATCGTTGGATCGTATTGTTCGCAGACAATCGGCCAATCCTGAAAGTCCGGCCAATCTTCCGGGATTGCCTCGACGAAGAAATGGAAATAGGCATGACGTGTGATCGCGTGGGGATCCCAACGGTAGAATTCTTTAAAGCCTGGCTTGGCAAGGATGATGCTACCTTGTGTTACGTGATGGTCATGTCCGTTGGCCGAATAGGTCACATCGCCTTCATTAATGAGGGTCAGCTCCCAATCGGTCAATAACCTAGGGCCCAGCGTTTGGCCCGGCTGATAGGTTATTGGTCCACCGTACAGATACGCTAACCGAAGGTGTTTTTCTATCTCAAAGGAAGATTGCTTGCTCACCGGTTGGGACTCAGTCTATTTGCTAATTTTCTATAGATAGATGATGTTGCGAGTCGTTAAAAACAAGCGACGATCGGATGTCATTATATTGTACCTAAGAGTATCCATCAACGGCCAAGAAACTGTCGCTAATGCCCGAAAACCATTAAAAAATGGGAGCTTTAGGCCAATCGTGACAAAAACGCCAAAACGGCATGGATGCGAATATCGTCTATAAATATGTGAATTCTATCCATTTACGCTTGGGAAGCTGCGGGGTAAATTAGGTTTATTCGAAGACTCGTGCGAACACGGTACTCAAAAGACCTTCCCTTTTTACGATTAATAAACGACCTCCATTCCGGTCGTTTTTTCGGCCACGTCCGGCATTATCGCCAAGCGGAAGTCCCTTGGTTCATTTTTCCAGCCCCCGAGATGAGTTCATTCGCCTCGCCATGGTGTTTTATTGATGTTTGCATAATCATTGAACGGAAACTTTGGCCGAACAGGCGACGCAAGCAACAAGATAATCGCAATCTTTAATATTGAACCTGACACCACTCAAGAACAGCTTGAATTTCCCGAAAGGACAAAGTGCAATGCGAGAAGGGTTGCTTTCTGTTACTTCGGTCTTTTTTCCGTTTGCGTTCCTTGTGGCAACCTGTTCATCTTCGGCCGACGTGAACGAAAATAATCCCCGGAAGATCGAGCAGATTTATTTGATCCACGCAACGCACACGGATATCGGGTTTACGGATCATCCAACGATTTGCCGGGACCAGCAAGTTCGCTATCTTGATATTGCGGTCGATGCGGCACTGGCGACGACGCAACGACTGCCTGCGGAACGTTTTTACTGGACTGCCGAGGGAACGCTTGCGGTCAATGACTGGTGGCAACAAGCCTCGCCCAAGCGGCGCAAAGATCTTTTGGCGGTTATCGAGACGGGGCAGCTTGAAATCACCGCTCTGGCGATGAATCAGCAAGCGACATTGAACGCGACCGAGTGGCATAAAATGACGCATTGGATTCCGGAAGACCTCTGGAAGGCGGCCGCGCCGGAGGTGGCGATGCAAGTGGACGTGACCGGACTGCCTCGTGCGGGAGCGATTGCCTTGTTGGATCGTGGAGTCGAGAATTTATGGATGGCGTCGAACAGTCACTTGTGTCGTGAGCCGTTTGCTCGTCATCGAGCGTTTTGGTGGAAGATGCCCGATGGACGACGGCTCTTTGTTCACATCGGTCCCCAGTACGCTAACGGATTCGATTGGTTTCATGAGGATGGATGGCGAAGGGGGCCCGTTCCCGAAGTGGCTGCAACGGAATTTCGTCCGCCAAGGCCGGGCGAGACGTATCCCGCGGACGAAGCAAGTGTTCGCCGGGCGCACCGGCGAGTGGTTGACCGTCTCATGGCGATCGAGGCTGGTGGCTATGACTGCCCCTTGCTTTTGCTGGAAGACACCAATCGCTGGCGGATGGACAACGATCCGCCTCAGCCCTGCCTGGCCGACTTTGTCGCTACCTGGAATCGTTTAAAACTTGAGCCTGAACTGGTTTTCACAACGGCGGGTCCCGCGATCGAGGAATTGAAAAAACATATCGGAGACAGGATCCCCGAAGTGTCGGGAGAATGGACCGAGTGGTGGGTCAACGGGATCATGTCGGGTCCTCGCGAAGTGGCAGCGTCTCGTCTTGCCAAACGCAAAGCGGTGGCCGCCGCATCAAAGGTCTGGGGGCCGATAGACGAGGGGACCGGAAAAACCCTCGACACCATCTACCGAAATTTATGCCTTTTTGACGAACACACTTGGGGGTCCGCGGACAGTCTCGGGAAACCGGATGCGATCGCAACGCACGGCCAGTACAACGAGAAGGCAAGGACCGCCTACCAGGCGTTGGCCATGTCGAAGGTCCTGCTGGCACGCCGTGCGCGAACGGCCATCTATGAACGCGAAGAAGGTTTTTATGTGGCCAATCCGACCGACGTTCCTTATGCGGGCTGGTGTGAAATTTGGGCGTCGAGCTTACGGGGGGACATCAAGTCGCTTTTAGAACCGGAAAGCGGCCGGGAAATCCCGTTTTTCTTCGAAACGGGATACGCCCAGTTCCGTGCCCCGAGTGATCCGTCCCAAATTACTCGCGAAAACGAGTCCCGGACCTGCGCTGATAATATGGAAAGGGTTCTCGTCCGGTTCTGGATAGACAATCTGCCGCCGCAGACCATCCGGCGATTCTTGCCTTCGAGCAAGAGTTTTTCGCCAGACAAATCGAAAACCACAAGCCAAGCTCAAGTGAAAACGGACGAATATGGTTGGCCCACCTCCGCAATATGGCCGGGCATGAAACGGTCACTCTTTTCGGAGGCCCCGGGAAATTTTTTCGCATTGAAGATGCAAGGCCTTTCCCCGCGATGGAAATCGACCGGCATGATTCACGTCAAGGGAAACGAAGCGAAGAAGATACGTCAATTGGAGGTTTTCAAACGCATCGAAGCCGAACCGGAAGGAAAAGCCGATTTGACTATAACGGCCAAGTCCACCGTCTATCAACAGTATCTAAAACATCCCAGTTGTAAATGGCTTGTGCGGGAGTTGGAAATTTTCCATCACCGGCCACGTGCCACGTTGACGCTGCGATTCAAACGGATTTCAGACGAGCGGCCCGAAATATTATGTGCCGCGACGACACTGCCGGAGGATCAACTGCCCCTCGCGTCCAATGGCAGTGTCCCTTTCACTCCCTATACCGACCAAATTCCGAACACATGCCAAGATTATTTTTCCATTGACGGTTGGCTTTGTTACCGAAGCGACGATGGCACGCGGCTCTGGACAACCCGCGACGCACCGCTGGTCTCTTTTGGCCGTTTTCATACCTACGAAGGGATAAGAGATTGCCCGAAAAGGCCCGGCAGGGTCATCAGCACGCTTTTCGACAACACGTGGGTGACGAACTTTGTCGCCGACCAACATGGCGTGTTGGAATATCGTTTCGACATGATCTGGTCACCGAAGAAATGGAACGCCAATGAATCCGACGCTTTGACCGCTTCGCTGACGCTGGAACCGCCGGTTGTCATTAACGTTCAGGATCGCGAAAACCCCATTTTCCTCAAGCGATTGCATAAGCCTTGAGAAAAGCCTCAGCCTCGTAAAACGGTCGAGCCAATCGTATTCACCCGAAACGCTTCGTTGCTGCCGGTTGTAAATCTCTACTTGAAAACATTGAACGTTACCATGCAAACTTGAAACCGGTTTCTTTTCCTCTTGACCGTTATGTACGTTTTCATTTCCATGACACATGCACTTGATCTTCATTTTTAAAAGGGTAATAGCATGTCCAATTCGACTTCCAATCGACGCGATTTCTTGAAGTCCACTCTCGGTGCCGCGGGCTCCGTAGTAGCGGCTCCGTACTTTTTCTCTTCGACGAAAACACTTGCCCAAGAAACCCGGTCGAAAAACGATCGTTTTCGTATCGGCCTGATCGGAGCCGGCGGGATGGGGCGAGGAAATATGCATGCGGCAAAACCGTACTGCGACGTGGTTGCCATCTGTGACGTAGATGCGAATCGAGTCGAGGAGGCGAATCATGAACTCAGTGGCGGGAAAGCCGACACCTGTAAGGATTATCGCGAGATCCTCGAACGCAACGACCTCGACGCCTTGCACATCGCCACGCCAGACCACTGGCACACCAAGCCGCTGGTCGAAGCGATGTTGGCCGGGTTCGACGTCTATTGCGAGAAACCGATGACAATGACGATCGACGAAGGGAAGTTGATTCGGAAGGTGCAAAAGGAGACCGGTCGGATCGTTCAGGTCGGAACGCAACAGCGCAGTACCTTCAACTTATTCACGAAGGCCATCGCCATCATCCAATCGGGCCGACTTGGCAAGATCAAACGAGTGGAAGCCTGCGTCGGGGGCGCCCCCAGCTGTGGTCCGATTCCCGTCGTCGACGTGCCCGAAGGGCTTGACTGGGATCGTTGGCTTGGACCGGCGCCGAAGACGGACTACCGCATGATCGATCTGGGCGGCACATTCCCGAACACAAACGGCCATTACCAGTTCCGCTGGTGGTACGAGTATTCTGGCGGTAAGCTGACCGACTGGGGGGCCCATCACGTCGACATCTGTACATGGGCACTGGAAGTCAACGGCCAGAACGCTGCCCCGCTTTCGATCCGCGGCGCGGCGGAACACCCCGTGCCGTTCAAGAACGGAAACCCGACGGTAAATGATCGCTACAACACGGCGACTAAGTTCAAATTCACCGTCGAGTTGCCCGGGGGCGTCGAAATGGTCATCCGCAGTGACGGACGCAACGGGGCGTTGATCGAAGGTGAAAAGGGCCGGATTTTCGTCAATCGAGAATGCCTACAGGGGACGCCGGTCGAGGCACTTGCAAACGATCCGCTTCCGGAAGACGCCCTACAGAAAGCCTACAAGGGCGCGCCGATGGAGTTGAACGAACGGGCCGCCCATTGGGCCAACTTCTTCCGTTGCGTGCGCGAGCGAAAGGAGCCCATCTCGGACGTCCATTCGCATATGAAGGCGTTGAATACGTGTCACCTTGCTGGCATCTGCGCACGATTGGGACGCACGCTGAAATGGGACGGCAAGAACGAGCAGATCGTCGGCGATGACCAGGCGAACGCCATGCTTGCACGGCCCTACCGTGATGGTTACGCGATCGAAATGTAAGGTGCGGTTCGAATTTAAAGAAAACCATTATTGATGCTCGCAAATGTAGTGGTCCTGTAATTTCTGGAAACCTCTAGAAAAAACAAGCTCCCGTTCGGGAGTTGTCGGATCACTACTTATGCGAAGTTCTACGAGGAAATCCATCCTATGTCACAACGCAGTTCCTGTGTTCCCCTTGTACTGCTTGCCCTCTGCCTCCACCTTATTTCAACTGTGTCTCAGGCAGAGCCTTCCAAAAAACTTCGTGACTTGAGCGACGCCGAGATCGGCAAAATCACCGGAGCGATGCCGTCCGATCCGGCCGTTGTCCCGAAGCAACCGCGAAAAATGCTGATCTTCTGGCGCTGCGAGGGGTATTATCATCAGTCAATCCCCGTCGTGAACCAGGCGTTGGAGATCATGGGCAAGAAAACGGGCGCCTTTGAGGTAACCGTCGTGACAGACGACTACTCGGTTTTCACCCAAGAATCACTCCGGCAATTCGATGTTGTGTGTCTGAACAATACGGTGCGTTTGAAATTCAATCCCGCGAAAACCCCCGAGCAATGTCAAGCCTTGTTGGATTTCGTCAAAAGCGGCAAAGGCCTCGTTGGCATCCATGCGGCCGCCGACAATTTTTACGAGTGGCCCGACGGCATGGAGATGATGGGAAACAAGTTTACGGGACATCCCTGGCGTAGCAACGGTACATGGACCATCAAGATCGACAAGCCAAACCACCCGCTCACCGCGGCGTTCCAAGGAAAAAGTTTCAAAATCTCCGACGAGATTTACCGAACCGATCCGCCAGTTTACTCTCGCGAAAAACAATTGGTCCTGATGAGTCTCGACATGAGCGATCCTGCGACCGCCGGCGTCGACGACCTGAAGCCGACCGATCAGGACACCGGAATCTCCTGGATCAAGCCCGTAGGCGATGGCCGCCTCTTCTATACCGGTCTCGGCCACAACGATCCAGTGCTTTGGAATCCCCTTGTCCTGGAACATCTGCTTCGCGGCATCCAGTACGCCGCCGGCGACCTAGAAGTTCCGAACGAGAAATAGTTTTGATCTTCGCAAAAGGATGGGAAACGGGTAACTCCACGCCGTGTTTTCACACCATTGTAGTATTAATTCCATCTTTCCACCAGTATCGAGCGATGCGCCAAAGAGAGTGCCCTATTTTGAGATTGCTTCCTAATTAGAAACTTCATAAATAGATGGGAAACCGCGGCATCGGTCTGCGGAATCGAAGGGGCGCTGAAGGTAGAGATTTACCGGCCTGGTGCTTTGCGGTTTTTGCGGAAGTGCGTGTGGCCGAGTGTTCCGAGCACGAAAAGGGTTAGTAGCATTGCTAGGGTTGTCGGTTCGGGCACGGTGGTTGCGACCGAGAGGGTTCCGGTCGTGTAGAGGTTGCTTGTGTTCCAGTACCAATCGTCATCGGTTAGCTCCGGGAGCATCAAGGAGTCGAACTGGCTTCCAGCGGCGTAGGCGGTCCAGTCGAGAATGTCGAACGTATCGCCGAGGGTGGGCGTGAATCCTTCGAATAAGTCGACGTACAAACTTCCCCCCAAAGTCGCGAGACCGGTGATATTGAGGACGTCAAAGTCGCCCGCGCCGGTTCCGCCGAGTTCCATGAATAAGTAAGTTTCATCGCCTTGGGTGTAGTTGCCATCAATAGTAAACAGGCCGATGGAGTCTTCACTCTTTAGTGGATGGTTTCCTGGTGCCATTAAAACGTAATTGTCGGTAATAAGGTCG
The DNA here is from genome assembly GCA_963674475.2 of Thermoguttaceae bacterium. Taxonomy (GTDB): domain Bacteria; phylum Planctomycetota; class Planctomycetia; order Pirellulales; family Thermoguttaceae; genus CAXXFQ01. The sequence continues at coordinate 461,161 of CAXXFQ010000024.1, forward strand.
TTTTGCAGGGTTCCGTTTCCGCATAGAACTCCACCGCCGAGATTGGTGGTGAAGTCGACTTCATTGCGGATGGTCACGCCTTCGTTGATTTGCAGTTCGCCATCATCAAAGATAAGGCCTCCGGTTCCAAACACTTGATCGTGATCGGCAACAATGCAGCCTTGGGCGAGAATGGTTCCGCCTGTGTAGGTGTTTTCGCTCTCAAGAACCAAGGTATGGGTTCCAGTCTTGAAAAGGTGGCCATCGCCGCTGATGGTGCCGGAGAAGGTCGTGGTTTGGGAGTTATTCCCGGAACAGACATTCAATCCAAGGTCTGCGTGCGGAAGGGGATTTGGATCGGAAGGGTCAACCGGGTTGGGAGTGGGGAGCACGACAGATCCGGCTCCGGAGAGCGAGCCGATGGTTTCGTTTGCTTCGAGCATGAGGGTCGCGCCCGCGGCGACGTCGACATCGTTGTAATCTCCGATACCGTTGTTGGTCGACTCGACGGTCGCTCCGCTTTGGATTTCAATGAGCCCACGAGTTTCGTTGATGTCAGGTTTCTCGAAACGCAGCGTGCCCGCTTCCACGACGGCGTCAAATCCTTGTATTTGGTCGCCTGCAATCGTACAAGTGCCGGTGCCTTGCTTTGCGAGCTTCACCCAGTCGAGTGTGCCTTCAAAAGTGAAGCTGGAATTGTCCGCACCAGCAAAAATGGTTTGGCCGTGACCGAGGATGGTTCCAGCTCCGGTGAAGGATTTCACCGCACCGCCAGCTTGCATATCGAGGATCCCACCTTCCTTGACGTCCACATGGTTCGAATCCTGGAGGCTGTTCATGTAGACCGCCCGAAGGGTTGCTCCGTTTTGGATTTCGATCGTACCGCTGCCTGCAATGGCAAGTGCGTCGTTAAGCACGATCGCACCTTCGGCGACGGTGGTTTTACCCGTGTAGGTGCTGCGGCCCGAGAGGGTGAGGGTGCCGGTGCCGAGCTTGGTAAGCTTGCCGCCGTCTCCGATGATCGTGCCGGAGAAGGTCATGTCAGTATTATCTTGGCCGACGCTCAGTTCACTGGCACGGAGACATCTGGTGTTGACTGTCCCGTCACCATGGAGCGAACCGATACTTTCGTCATCTTGCAATGTAAAACTTGTGTTCGACTCCATGGTTAATCGAGTGCCGGAGCTGATGGCGTTGCCCCCCGCTACCTTCAAGGCAGCACCTTCCTCGATCAAGATGTCGCCTGTCATCGCTTCGTTGTTTCCGGCAAGGAACAACCTACCTTTTTGAACTTCGGTATTGCCGGTATAGCTCAAGTTGCCTGTGAGGGTTTGCGTTCCGATTCCGAATTTTCCTACCATTCCGGTGCCAGTGATAGGGCCTCCGTAGCTGGCGTCCGTGTCGTCCGAGCCGAATCGTAGGTTGTGCTCGTGAATGTCGACGCTGGTATCGCTTGACCCGACAAGGGATCCGATATCTTCTGCGCCTTGGAGCTCCAGCTTGGTTCCGCTATAAAGAATAATGCTTGTTTGGTCGCTGACTGAATTGTCACGTCCCACGGCAAGCGTTCCGCCTTTGACGCGAAAGTTTTGCGTAAAGCTGCTGTTATTGCTAGTTAGACAAAGTTTTCCGTCGCCTTTTTTGATCAAGTCGCCGGTGCCCGTCAGGCTTGAGGCTATGCTGAACGAGTGGCTTGCGTCATCAATGTCAATGGTGCCGTCGCCGGATTGAATTTCGATAGTGCGGTCAGTTGAAGTGTAACTGGTGCCGGTAATTTTCAGTTTTCCGTTGTCGAGGACCACTCCGTTGGAAGCAGCACCGAGGTTCACGTCGGCAGAGACGCTGATACCCGTCTCGTCCGCGATGGTGTTTCCGCCGCTGTACGTATTGTTTCCGCTGAGAATTAGAGTCCCTTTGCCAGTGGTTCCTGAACTGGTGACAAAGACTCCACCAGTCCCGCTGATGTCCCCGCTTACCGTGGTCGTGAAGTTGTCAATGGTAAAGTAAGGAGCAGCATAGTGCTCCATCTGGAACGTCACGTCGGCCCCGTCGGGCAACGCGATGTTTCCGGTGATTTTTCCTACTCCCTTTTGGTACGCCTCATTTTGATTGATGGTGGCATCGCCATCGAGTGTGATCGCCCCAGCAAACTCGGCGTTGCCATACAGCCGCAGTGCGCCGGAGTTATTTTGAGCACCAGGTCCGCTTATCGTCACGGCTTCGTTGACTGCCGCATCGAGAGCTTCAATGGGGCCAATGGTCAGGTTTCCTCCGTTGAGAACGACAGTTTCGTTGCCTGTGCCGTTCGCTCCAAGGGCATCGCTGTTCCATGCCTCTATAACTCCGGCGTGAATTGTCGTGACGCCGGTATAGTTATTCCCGTCACTGAATTGCAAGGTGCCGACACCAAACTTATCCACGCCTTGGCTTCCTCCAACTGGAAAGCGAAAATCTGTCGTCGCGTCGTCATTCACCGTAATCGAGGGGGTTCCACTGGTCGTTGCAAGCTGGACCCTCTGCCAGGGATCATCTTCCATTCGGTAAGTCACGTAATTACCAAGGCACTCGAACTCAAAATGCCCTAGCGTTACTGGTGTATCAAAATTACATAAGATCCAGGTCGTATCTGGCCGGAAGGTTGCCGTCGCGCCAATCCCGTTGGCGATGATGCCGTTTTCCCAGGAGGCTGGATCGGACCAATTGACTCTGCCACTCCCAGCTTTGGTCCACACTCCATCGGTTGCGTAAAGCGATGAAGAGAAAAGGGTTCCAGCAAGAAAAGTCACCACAAGGGCTATAAGGAGGGCATTTCGGACTTTCATGGTGTCAATATTCCTATTGGCGTTCCGTAGGTGCACAGATGGGGGAAAGTACTTCGTTTTGAACTTCTGGCAGATTCGTTACATGATCTGTAATCCATTTAGCTTGTGACGAACGTGTTATTCTAATCGGATCACATCGTAAGTACAATATTTTTTTCGAGGTACCCCCCCTTTTTTTGGGGGACGGGTTTTTTCAGAAAAATGGCGATAGGGATTAAACCGTTTTTTTTGAGACGCAGCGTAGATATGGACGCAATTGCTCCAGGAAATGCGTTGTTGCTTTGTTTTTTGTCTTGGGATAATGGTTGCTTGGGGGGAATTTCCTTTGGCGATCGGAGGGGGCCGGATGCGACAGCTCAGGCGGCGGCGATTGATCGAGGGGGAGTCAGCATGCGAACCCCCGAATACTGGCAAGAGTTGATCGAGCGATACCCCGCGGCCAAGCAGCAATGGAGCTTGAGAGGTGGCTCTGGTACGATGAGGCTTCAAGCGATGGCAACCAGATCTGCCGCCACCGCCAAAAAGACCGACTGAAAAATCGCCTTCATCACTTTGCCTCGTCAAGGGTTAACCGGATGACAAGCAATTGTACCCCACTGAAATAGAGGCCAAAAAGCCTTCTTACGGCTCCAAGTGAGAAGCGATGGTTTTAGGCCAGTCTGACCTGACAAAAATGACAACTCAAAATCGTTCAAGTCGGGACCATCAGCAGACATCCCAGACCGATACTCTAAGAGGCGGGCTCTGTCGCTCACACTAGCGAAAAACCCGAGAAAAACGGCTCTACCCGTTTCGCGACGCAAAGAAAAAGCCCGGAAAACCCAGGCTTTCATGGAAAACTTTGCCCATCAGTACCCAAGTCGGTTGTACCAATATGGGCACCCTATTTTTAGAGCTCTCTCTAACTATAGACAGCGTAAAGAGATGGAAAACCACGCCTTCGGTCTATGGAACCGAAGGGGCCTCTCGCTGTCGAAAGTGCGATTGAGAAAATCGAGCCAATACCCCTCAGCGCATCCAACGTCCAATAAGTTGGACCAACACTTCGGTAAATAACGAGCCGTTCGACAAAAACGTGCATGATCGGCCGCCTCTTTTTGGTTGCGGAATTGACCGGATTCCTCGGCTTCGTAATAGGCCTGGAGATTTAATTCAGAAGCATCCACAATGGCTGTTACCTTTGGTTGTATTTTCGTTTGCTGGTGGTGACCGGCTTTAATTTTCTGTACCAGGGGTTATGAGAGTTTCGGTTAGGTAACGGGTAATGGGTCAGATTTCGGGCTGTGCTGCTGGAGTGAGGGCGTAGCCCGAACGGAAGCGGCACAGCCCGCTGCAAATTTCGACGGGGATTGGTAGCCCAACGAACCGTGTGGCCGAACGTGGTTGTAGTCTTCCTGCCAGGCTTTGGCCAATCGCCGGGCAGCTTGGAGATTCTCAAATTCCTCACGAGCCAGAAGCTCGTCTCGAAGCCGACAATGGAAGCTTTCGGCATAGCCGTTTTCCCATGGGCTGCCTGGTGCTACGTAGAGCGTCTTCACGTCTACTCGCTCCAACCATTCTCGAACCGTCTTGGCGATGAACTCCGGGCCATTGTCGCTACGAATATTTCTTGGCACGCCTCGCATCGCAAAAAGTTCGGCCAGCGTATCGATCACATCTTCCGAGGTAATGCTGCCAGCCACTTTCAACGCTAAACACTCTCTTGTGAATTCATCAATGATCGACAGCCACTTTAGCGAACGCCCACTCGTCGTCCGATCAAAGATGAAATCCCATGTCCACACGTGGTCCTTATACTCTGCACGACGGCGATGACAAGCGTTCTCACCCGAGCCTAATCGTCGTCGTTTCCGCTGTTTTTGAGGCACTTTCAGCCCCTCTCGACGCCACAGACGGTAAACCCTTGTGAAGCTCGCTCGCCAACCTTCGGCTTGCAGCAACGCGCTGATCCGACGATAGCCGAAACGAGGACGCCCGCTAACAAGTTCAAGCATCCGATCAACCAAACGCGGTTCATCGTCGCGCGGCTTCGTCTCGTAACGCTGTGTGCTACGAGGCTGCTTCAAGGCTCGGCAAGCTCGACGCTCGCTCACGCCGTGCTTCCCTTTGAGCTTTATTACCGTCTCACGTTTCCGAGAGGGGCTCACAAGTTTCCCTCTGCCACATCCCGAAGTATCTGGATATCCAGGGCTTGGTCAGCCACCAGACGCTTCAAACGCTTGTTCTCCTGTTCCAGTTCTTTCAGCCGCTTCGCCTCTTCGGCCTTCATTCCACCGTACTGCTGCCGCCAGCGATGAAACGTCTGCTCACAGATTTCCAAGGCTTGGCACGCTTCGCCGATCGTCTTGCCCGAGTTGAGCATCGCGTCCGCGTCACGAAGCTTCCTGATAATCTGCTCCGGCGTATGTCGCTTCCCGCGATTCTTCACAAGAGTCTCCTTCCACCCCTACAGGGCTCTGGATACTCTCATACCACATGGACCAGTTTTTGAATAGCAGGCCAGTGGCACGATTCGAATTGTCCCTGAACAACTCCCCAAATCTTTCCCAATGATTTTTAGCTCGCCGGCGACGACCGCCGCAGGCCCAGGCGTGGCTACATTGCACTCTACGGTGGCCTTCCCGTCATGCATTACGATTTCGTTCTTGGATACGCAGAACTCACTACCGTCATGGGTGCTGATAGCGAACCTCGAGTCACCGGCGTTCCGCGAACAAGCTGTCCCAACGGGATCGATCGAACTGAATTAAGTTCTGATTCGTCTACAGTCGTCACCGGTACTCGAAACTCACACCTGCGTTCGCCTTTGCGGGCGGAACTGCGGTTGGGGAGCGATATGCAAATGAAGTTAGCGACTTCGTCGGAGTGTTTTGTCAGCAAATGGGCGTTGGATTGTTTCGCACTGACCGTGACCAGATAGTCTTGTTGTATGAGTTTGGGAGAGAGCATCTCAGGGGTTTCAAGCGGTGTGACCTTCAGTTCAACGGCGTCGGCCAATGCAGGCGATGCTTGAATGCTTGCGATCGAGTCTGTTGCGTGTTCTTTATGAATTCTTGTTTGAACCTGGAAGTCGAAGTGTGCTGGGTCGGAACCGCGACGCTTGAAGAGCAACTGCACCGCTGAAGGGTGGACTTCGATGTCACGATATACCGCCAACCTTTCCTTCAATAGCTCATGTTTCGCGATTAGCGGGTTGGCGGCATCGCGTACAACAAGATTGATAGCTCTGTCGCGTGATACGCCGACAGCGGGAATGTGCAACTTCATCTCCACCACCACCGTATCGCCAGGTTTCATGTTCCAGGGCTGCTTAACCTGTAGAGGTGTGTCGTCCTTTGTGAGCCCAATGCACCCGCAAGAACTAGAATCGATCATGCATTCAACTTGGATGTTGCTGTGATTCGTAAGCCGATATTGACGGAAATGCTCCGCGCAGAAATCCTCCCGCTGTACATCCGATTCGAGAAATACCCCCTCAAAGGGGAGTGCTTCTACACAAAATTTTTCGAGAGCTGTGCTGTTATTCGAAGATGAACGCGCCTTAAGGACGAAAAAGACGAAGCCCACCGAAAGTAGAGCAAGAAAAACCGCAATAATGACTTGTGCAGGGCGTCTGGTAACTATTAGATCGTCATTGCTTGCCATAACACGCTGGTAAAGAAACTGAGGTGAAAGTACTTGTATCAAGGGATGAAAAAAGATTTTCCCTGGTTCATCCGACTAAAGCGTATGTGGTTTTATGGAATGCCGAGGATTTTAAGTTTGAGAAACTCATGATCTCGGAAGCCGTAGGCTTGGCGTTCCACGGTCTTTAATTTCCATGACCTGGGAATTTCTGATTTCAATCACAGTGGGTGCCTCGACAAACCATTCCTCTTTATCGCTCAGTCGCCCGAGATTGCAAGGTGTCTCGGGGGAAAGCGGTAAGCTGCTTATATCAAAATTCGACGACGATACTTCGATAAGGGCAACATGAGACGCATTTGAATCGCTAGCAGAACGAAAAGCTATCCGTTCATAGCTCGGCATCGATTCTAGGCATTTTGAGCAGTCGTGATTATAGAGTACGATGAGCCAATGCCCTTCGGACAGCCGTTCCCGCAAAGCTTGCTCGCCGGATTGCAATTTACCAGCAGTGTTTTCGATGAAAGGGAGCAATGGAAAAGGCTTTCCTATCCACTTCTCTGGCTCAACGACGATAGTTTTTTTGCCGTCTAAGCCTTGGAATGCTTGGCCAATTTGAGGTAAATTATCCACATTGCTCATGGGCTGCAAACTTGCAATGGCCCAGGTACTTGGGATTGCCAACAGACACCAAGCTGCAACCAATGCAGCAGACCGAGCGAAAATGCAACGGAAATTAAAGCCTCGTTTTAAAAGCGAGACATCAGAACGGAAATAAATAAGCAGTCCAACTGCAGATGAATCAAGCAAAAGAGTATACCAGGGATTTATCTCGACTCGACCGAAGCAACCACAAGACGCTTCCCCGCTTAATGCTTTGTATAGTGTTATTACCGTAAAGATGGAGAATAACCCCAGCGTGATTTTCCATGCCAGACGCGGATAAGGGCCACTAAAAAGCCAGAGGGCCAAGAAGAACTCAAACTGAATTACCGCCATCAAGAGATAGCGATTCTCAAGCAGGCTATTGCCCAGAGTAGGGGTCGTTGCCAATTCGTCCGTTTTGAAAGCGGCGGCAAGAAATAGAACTACACCTGAGAGGATACGGACAAGATGGTACCTTGATATGACCGGCCTTTGCCGAAAGAGCAACGCTCGAGAAGTCGAATTCCACAACATCACAGTGGTCCCTTTCTAGATGAGCTGCCTCTTCTCAACCTACAAAGCCGCGAATGTCGAACCGTCGAAGATGTGAAGCTTTTAACTTCTATCTCCATCAATGCAAACAAAACTTTACTAGAAATGTCAAATGCCGTCAATGATTATTTTTCAGAAAAAGAATAAAACGGAAATTTCTGGTAAAAATCCCCTTGCAAGCTCCCCCGGGAGATGGGGAGAGCCAGTTCAGAGCCCGGTGAATCCACTCGGCACAAAACGTTGTACCAATATGGGCACCCTATTTTGAGGTCTCTCTCTAACTCTAGACAGCGTAGAGATAGAAAACCACGGCATCGGTCTACGGAACCGAAGACCGCTTGCACGCCGCGTGTCGTGTTGACGAAAACAGCAAGCCGCAGCCGCCATCGAAACCACCCAGCATCCTCGAGCGAGCCAAGCATTATGCCGTCGCGGGTGCCCGGTGGAGTTCGGCCGGTTGCCCGAGCCGTAGCGACGAAGAGGTCGAAGCGATTCTTATTGCGTTTCGCATGAGTAAGACCGGAGGGCTCCCAACGAGGAGCCCGGTTTTTCCTGAAATTTCAGGAATCACATGAAACCACTACCCTTCTGGATACCAAAAAATCTGCAAGACATGCAAAAACTACAACGGCGCCGGGTGCAACCTCTGCGGCTGTCGCGTCAATCGCAAGTGAGCCGCGAGAGCTCAATAAAGCCAGAATGGCAACCGAGCGGTGTCCGGTCGGGTTGTGGTGAGTTAATCTTTCCACAAGTATCTAGCGATGCACCAGATGGCGACATGCCATTAGGTGGATCGGTCTCAAAGTAGAAATAGCTTAGCGAGATAGAGAATTACAGCATCGGTCTACGGAACTGAAAGGGGTAAGGTATAAACAGCAGTCGAAAATTGCAACAATCACCGGCCCGAAAGGGAATGGCTAGGACAGCGCATATCGCCATCGCGTGAGTCTAAGAAACTGCCCGGTCCACAACAGTTCGACTAAGGTAAATTCTCTTGGCTTGTGGTCTTTATTGAGGTCTGCATTGCCAATGAACCGTTTCGAAGCGGAAACCGCAAAATCCGGCCGGAAAGGCCGGATTTTGCGGTCACATAAAGATCATTTAAAATGCATACATCAATAATTCTCGAGTTCGAAGTTTTTATATGTAGCAGTTTCTCTCTTTTGACAATTTTTTTATTGTATGTCGTTTTTTAAATTCTTTTGAACACCGAGCTTCGCCTCGGCTTCGAGCGCCGCACGGCCCACGGTATCCGTAGGACCGGTAAAACCGGGACCACCGCCTGCGACATAACCATCGCTCCGGCCCGACGCATCGCGGCTGACCCAAAACGCATATAACGATCCTTGTTGTAGCGTGAAGCGAAATCGCACCGTTTTGCCTTGTAAGTCCGCCAAATCCTCTTTGTCGTTCCAGACGATTTCCTGCAACGTGCTGTCAACTTGCACGGGACAGCATTGGTCTAACGTGTAAGGAGCAATTGGCTGACCGGTCTGGTCAAGAATTTCGACGCGAAGCTCGCCTTGCGGGGCATCCACATTGACGAACAGACGCGAACCGGTGAAGCGAACCGGACGTGTGGTTAGCGTGCCGGTCTTTGCGTCTGTATCCATCGAAGCAAAGCCATCTCGTCGCAAAAAAGCGATTCCGGTCGATCCATTGCAGTACATGCCGTTCTTGAATTTGGCCCGATGGGTTTTGTTGGCATCGCCCTGAAATGCGCCATAATAAAACCATAACTTGTCGCCACGAACACAGCATAGGTTATGCAATGATCGCACATAGGCACGATCCCAAACGTCGCGACGTTCTGCCGGAATGCTGGCACGCCGATCGGGACGATACCAGTGAAAACCATCGCGACTATAGGCAAAGTTCGGTTCGGTGATTTTCGGCAGTCCCGTGGCGTTGCACTTGTCGTTGGTCGGACCACGCCAAATATCAAAAGAACCAAGCATGATGCTTTCGTAGGCTACCGCGTTGAGGTTGTAGAGCTGCGGCGTTTGCTGGAACATGGAATCCTTCGGATCGTCGCGGTCTGCCGTTGCCCAAGGCACCGGCTGATTGGGATTCGTTTTTGCCCCGGACCAAACATCGAATTTCTTCCATTTCGCCCCGGCCAAAAAGTCGTCGGCCTCCCAGTAGTGACGCGAACGACCGCGGAAGTTGGAACGCAAACTGTAAACCCATTTCTTACGAAAGGGGTTGTGAAACATGTTGCTGCAATCGCCTGTGTGCCCGGTTGGTACACGGCCGGTCCAATGAATGCCGTCCGATGATGTCATACATACGCCCTTCAGGGGGCGACCACAAGATATATGCTCGTCGAACTCATATACCATCATGAACAGCTTATAACGTTGTTGCGGATTCTTGGTTTGTAGATCAAGTACAATCGTCCAGGTATCAGGCAACCTATCCAGCGGCAATACCCGATTCGTACCAGGCACCACGTCCAATGAAGGACGCTCCCATGTCAGTCCATCCTTGCTTGTGACATAGCAAATGGTATGGATCCAACCGGCGTCGTACCACATTTTGAATATTTGCTCTGCCGGATCCCACCATAAACCTCCCTTGCCCATTGCTTCTGCATTATTGCCTCGCCCTTGTTCCACCTGGTTTTCGCATTTTAAAACCGGGTTGCCTTTGTACTTCTTCGGGCGATGGTAGGTTCGTTTAAGTGAAGTAGACTCGATGAGAAAATCATCCACGAAAAGCTGACGGCCTATGTCAATCGGTACCACTTCGGGACGTGACTTCAAATAGGGCACCGGCATGGGAGCCGTGTCTTTCGGATAGTTATTGTTTGGCGGCCATACTTCCGGCAGCACAATACCGTTATAGAGACATTCACCGTTGTTTTCGCTCGGCGGATTTTGGTTCTGGTTCGGTCTAATGTCGTTAAGCTCTGCTGCAGAGGCCCAACAACTTGCAATCCACAAAATAGCAAGGGCTATTGACATTCGCATGAAAAAACTCCTTGTAACGGAGAGAAATATTTGTGCAAAACTTTAGCAATATTCTAGGGCAGTTCGTCATAACCGATAGCGGGCAGCCCTATTTTTTTGGCGTGGGCAAGGATCTTTCGCAAAACCTTCGGCCGCAGGTGATGGCCTGGGCCGTTGTCGCTGATGTTGTGGCCGTAAAGTACGAGCACTTCACCCCGCGATTTGGCTCGTTGCATCGCTTCGCAGATTTGTTCAAAGTAGTCGTCCGGGCGTTTTTCTGTGCCTGTGTAGTCGATGTTGATTCCGCGCAGGCAACCTGTTTGGGCAACTTTGTCGGCGGGGATGAAGATGGCGCTTACGTCTTTGAGTTTTTTTTCTTTGGTTATCCCGATCCCGATACTGGTGCGAAGGTGGCGGAAAACGTTTAGTAGTGCTTCGTCGGTTTCCGTATTGCGTTGGCTGTTAGGGTATGAAAAGGCAGTAGGCGAGAACCCGGCTGTTTTCAAGGCTTGCATCGCTGGGGTAATTTCCGCTTCCATGTACTTTTCAATACCGTGTTTTTCCACGAAGTCGACCGCCTTGCGATGCCGCATGCTGTGACACCCGATCGAGTGGCCAGCCTCATGCAAACGAGTAAGGTCGGCAATCTGTTGTTTTGATAGCCGGTCAGGCTGCATTACGAAGAACGTTGCATGGGCGTCGAACTCCTCGAATATCTTGGCGGCGGCCATCCATTGTGATACGAACAGATCGTCGAAGGAAAGCAGAACGGCCCCCTTGGATAGGTCTACCGTGTGACTTTCTTCGGCCCTTAGATTCTCGGTTCCGATCGTAGCTATAATTGAGATGGCGCTAAGAACTATTGTTAGAAGAAATAGTGGAGTCTTCATGGCGTGATGTTCCTTATTGAGGGTTGCATTGCCAATGAACCTTCCCACGTACCAAAGTCCAGCAAAATCCGCCTGGTACAGGCGCATTTGCGGCTGCGTGAGGATTATTGGCTATGTGGACATCAATAAATCTGAATTTTTGTAAAGTCGATTCTGAGTACTATAAAAACCGATCAATAGGAGGGGTGGGATTTCCAAAATAATCCAAGATCCAATTGTCAACCATTTCAAAAAACACAAACAAATCATCGCTCATCTGGGACTTTACTAACTGTGCAAAATGAGGTGCCCTACGGTTGGCGGAGCAGGACCAGCTTTGGCGGGATGGCTTGAAAAGGCGGGCCATATCGGTTTCCTTGGATGTATTGTTGAGCCTTGCGTAAGTAGTATCCCGAGGGCTCTCAACGAGGAACCCGGTTTTTCAGAAAAAAACTGAAACACAAGGGCTCACTCCTTTTGCAAAGACCAATAACCTCAATACCAAGGAGACTTTTATGCCCCACTGTGATCATTATACCGTTTGCAGCGATGCAGTGGAACTACTTGCTTAAAATGAATTTGACGGAATGGCTCAGACGCTCGAAATACTCATGAACGAACCCATGAAACTCGAAAGAGACGAAGTGCTTGGGGCTGCGGGGGGCGGTAGGAGCTTCCGCTCCATTGTGATTTTCAAAGCGGTGCGGCAGCACCAACCCGCCCCCGGTCGTACCGGGCCGCGAGCCGCGGTGGGCAGTAGGAGCTTCCGCTCCATTGTGATTTTCAAAGTGGTGTGGTAGCACCTACCCGTTCCCGGTCGTACCAGGCCGCGAGCCGCGGTGGGCAGTAGGAGCTTCCGCTCCATTGTGATTTTCAAAGTGGTGTGGTAGCACCTACCCGTTCCCGGTCGTACCGGGCCGCGAGCCGCGGTGGCGAATGTGTGCGACTTGGCTCGCTTTGGAAATATTTACTAATCGATGGAACGTGCACGCCTCCGGCAGTCGGTCCTCTCAGACCCGCGATGCGGTCGCCTATGGTGGTAGTAATCGAGGTACTCGGTTAGGATGTGCCGGAGGACCAGATCAAGAAAGGGCGAAGGTGTATGTGCTCGTTTACGGAACTGCCCCCCACTATGAGAAAAATTCTAGTTATATAGAAGGTTCCTATTGACTGGTGGGTTTCATCCTGCCATCTTCTAGTTAACTAAAATACCGTCTCGGTGCTTTTCGAAGGAGGTTTTGCTCATGGCCCGTCCCAAGCCGGAACATCCCACACGGCTCGAACTGCAAATTCTCAAATTGCTCTGGGAACGCTCTCCTTCGCCGGTACGCGAGGTACGCCAGGCCTTGGCCGAGTCAGGACGAGACTTGGCTCATACCTCGGTGATTACCACTCTTAACTCGATGACGCGTAAGAAGTATCTGCGTCGTTTCATGCAGGGAAATGCCTGTATGTTTTCGGCGCAAATCAGTCGCGAAGACGTACAAGGGGGGATGTTGAGCGACATCGTTCATCGCGTCTACGACGGATCGGTCAAAGAGGTCGTATTGGGGCTATTCGATTGCGGTGAACTCAATGCCGCCGAACTGAAGGAATTACGGACTCTCATCAGCCGAAAGGTGAAGGAGCAGAAAAATGAGCGAGAGTAATTTGGGGCAGGTGTTCGATTGGGTAGCGGCCGGTTGCTTTTCGCAGTTGACGATCGCGCTTGGGCATTTTCTCTGGCAAGGGTGTGTCATTGCTATTTTTTATGCGGTCTTGACCCGATTATTGAGGGTGGCAACAGCCAACACGCGGTATCTTATGGGAGTGGGGGCTTTGCTAGTGATGGCGATTTGCCTTCCAATGACGCTTCAGCTGCTTCCTGTGGGCCAGACGACGGATTGGGAGAGCGCGAGTGGGCTTGACACGGTTTCAACGCCACAAGAGAAGTACGAGAACGCCGCGGCAACTGCCATTTTAATACAGAAACCGGCCGACACGGTTTCATTTCCACGTGATGAACCGTTGACACAGCCGCTAGCAGGAAATCATCTTTTCGGATTCACTGCTTGGGTATTGCCTTATATAAGCGTTCTTTATTTATTCGGCGTGGTCGCTATGCTCGCGAGACTTTTTCTCGGGCTTCAGGGAGGGCGACGTCTGCGACGAGAATGTGCGCAGATAACAGATGCCACGATGCTTGAATTAGTGGGAAAACACGCGCGCCGCATGGGTATGCGTGTCGTTCCGTTGATAGGCGTTTGCGGACGGGTCAGCGCCCCGGTAGTCGTAGGGGTATTGCGTCCCATGATCTTGATGCCGATCGGCCTGATGTCCGGTTTGACGCTCCGAGAACTCGAAGCGGTGATGATTCACGAATTGGCCCATATCTGTCGTTTCGACCCGATTGTCAACGTGCTGCAGCGGCTGGTCGAGGCCATGCTGTTTTTTCATCCGGCTGTCTGGTGGGTCAGCCGCCGTGTCAGCGTCGAACGAGAAAACGCCTGCGACGATTTGGTGCTACGAACCGACTGCGACCGAAATGAATACGCCGAAGCACTGGTCCACATGGCCGAACTTTGCATGGCCACCGGCAATCGACAGATGGTCGGATCGCCAACCTTGGCAGCCACTGGCAAAAACGCCTCACAGTTTCGGCGTCGGGTGCTACGCGTTCTCCAACAGGAGGATCCGGTCCCGGTCCGGTTGACGACGCCCGGCATCACGGCCTCGATACTACTTGTCCTGACACTACTGCTTACCCCGGCCGCCGTACGAGAAATGGCGTGGGCCGGGTGTGACGTGGAGTCAACAGGCAAAGCATCGTCGCTCCCTCAAGAGCATCAACCGGTATCGATGACCGCCGAGGAGTTCGGGGCTCTTTCAGCCGAAGAGCAACGCAAGTTGTTGGTCGATGCTTTTCAGCGGCGATTGCAACACGCGGAGAATTTGCACTACGAAGGGGAATTGATTCAGAAGGTTCACGAAAACCGCGATGGCAAGCCCGGTAGACCGGTAAAGATTCCCGGACCATATCCCTTGGGGTTACGTCGAGTCATTCGCTACTGGCAACTGGGCGATTCCTTTCGAAAGGACATCGAAAGGTACAAGCTTCCCAGCAACGCAGAGCCGGATTCTTGGAGTTTCTGTGGCGTCGATGCGCAGGAAGGATTAGGGCGAACCACCAGTTTTAGTAAAGAGATCAAGCCTTCATTGCAGGGGCAGGTGCAGTATCCCTTCAAGCCGCCGTGCAGGCCGTGCCGTTGGGGCTACGATTTCTGGATCCAAAGCATACCCAACAAAGGAAAAGGCACTGGTTTTAATGAGAAATGTTTGTTTTACCAACTATTGAAGCTCAAAGACCATTATCAAATTGAAGCTCCAGTGGCGGGCGGCAAAATTCGGCTTACCGTTCCATGGCAATTTCCTCAGGAAAACGATTCGGGAGGTCGCCGAGTGTTTTTGCTCGATCCTCGGAAAGGTTTCTTGCCTGTGCGTTACGAAGGACGGCAGAATTGGCAACTGACCAACGGTCAAAAGCTTTGGATGGAGGAGCGATTCACCGTGGAAGAGAGTCGTCTTGTGGGCGATGTGTGGATGCCCATCAAAATGACGGAAACGCGGTCCTCTTCCCCCTCTCGCGATCAGCCCGATCGAATTGCTGTAGATAAGACCACGGTGACAAAAATCGAGCAGGGCCAGCTGACACGAGCCGACATCAAGGCTCCACCGTTTCCGGAAGGAATGTTGGTTCAGGATACCGTCGAGGGTGTGACTTACACGGCAGATGCGCAAGGTCGACCGGGACCGGACCTCAAGCTGGCCCCAAACTGGAAACACGATTCGCCCGAGGGTTGGAAAGAAGGCAAACCGTTTGGCAATGACTCGATGGCCAGCCATTTTTATCGCGACGACATGAAAAAACTTGCCAAAGTGAGAAATGAGGAAAAAGTCAAACGAAACGATGCGAAAAAGAACCTGGATATACTGAAAAACGACTCGTCCGACAAACTGGACAAGCGAATCAAAGCTGGTTTGGAAATCCTGCGAGAATCCCGGGTTGGCCAGGACGAACCTACCTGGGCCGCGTCCATCCGCGAACTGATCGAGATCGGCAAGCCGGCAGTTCCGAAACTTACCGAAGAGCTCGATCGAACCGAAAGCGGAACCATGTTGCGGGCAATGGGATTCACCTTACGCGGAATCGGCGATCCGCGGGCAGTGCCTGCCTTGATCCGCTCGATACCACGCACACTGCAACCAGCCAGCAGTGATTGTGTTCTGCGACTGGATGACGATCCTGAGCTCGGTAAATTCATGGCGAAGCATGACACTCAGACCGGCAATGAATCCAACAATGGATCATTTTCTTACAGACGTCCTATACACGAAATTATGTCTGCGCTGGAAAAACTAACGGGCAAAAAGTTTCCCCGCGAAGATATTAATTTTGTGTACCTAGAGGGCGGCGAGAAGCAACGTCGTGTCAAAAAGGAGATTTTCCTGCAGTTGGCACGGCAATGGGCCGACTGGTGGTCAAACAATTGGCAACGATATGTTCAAAGCGAGGATGAAGCGCAACTCGATCTGATCCAAAAAAATCTGGACCATTATGCCCAGGCGATTTCCCAGAGTCCAATGCACAAGGCGACGGGGGAATTTCCACGTGGGAGAAATCTGAAAGTGTCTAACGGGGCGCTTAATACCTTTATAAGATCTTTCAAGGAAAGACCTTCAGAAGGTTTTTTGGATCTCGATAGTGGACGCTATCCGACACCGAGCAAGACGCTTGTTGAATCGTCTCCCGAACACGAACCGTCGAAAGAATTACTCAACTGGGCCGAGCGAGAAGGGGTCGATCTGATTACGCTGAAAGCCGAAATCCCCGGTACCGATCAATGGTACTACCTTTTTTGGCCTGTCGGAATGAAAGTGTGGCGTATCGACAACAGCCGTTACAATCGAATCGTAGAAGAACTTCGTCAGGGCAAAAAACTGGATCTGCCCGAGCCCTATCAGGGCCCGTTGGCACTGATGAATGAAAAAAACGGGGAGTACCACAAGAACGAAATGACGCGTTATCTTTTCATCACCAAAGAAGGCACCTGCGGAAGATTACAGCTGAAAGCCCCCTTGTTCCAGGAGTTCAAACCGGGCGCGATCTTTTTACATCAAGAGGCTGGGTTGCGTTACGATTTTATTTATGAAGATGACGCAGGTGAATAAAAAACCCTTCTAAAATTAACCGTTTCAGGAAGTGCGCCGTTGCTTTTTTTTGGTCTTGGAATAATGATTGCTTGGGGTGAATTTCCTTTGGCGATCGGAGGGGAAACCGGGTGCGGCAACTCACGCGGTGGCGATTGATTTGGGAGCCCCACGCGAACCAGGGATATTGGCGAAAGGTGAACTTGCGATTCTTCCCCGCCGCCAAGCAGTGATGGGAAAAGAGAAGTGGTTCTGGCACGATGAGGCTTACAGCGATAATAGCCAGCTACGACTCCGCTAACACTGCCAAAAAGACCGAATAAAAAATCGCCTTCATCGCCTTGCCTCGTTTGGGGTTAACCGGATGACAAGCAATGGTACCCCACTGAAATCGCTGCCTAAAAAGCCTTCTGGCGGTTCCAAGTGAGAGTTGATGTATTTAGGCCAGTTCGGTCTGACAAAAATGATAATTCGAAATCGCTCAAGTTGGGACCGTGAGCAGACATCCCAGACCGATGCTCTAAGAGGCGGTGACCGGCTTTAATTTTCTGTACCAGGGGTTATGAGAGTTTCGGTTAGGTAACGGGTAATGGGTCAGATTTCGGGCTGTGCTGCTGGAGTGAGGGCGTAGCCCGAACGGAAGCGGCACAGCCCGCTGCAAATTTCGACGGGGATTGGTAGCCCAACGAACCGTGTGGCCGAACGTGGTTGTAGTCTTCCTGCCAGGCTTTGGCCAATCGCCGGGCAGCTTGGAGATTCTCAAATTCCTCACGAGCCAGAAGCTCGTCTCGAAGCCGACAATGGAAGCTTTCGGCATAGCCGTTTTCCCATGGGCTGCCTGGTGCTACGTAGAGCGTCTTCACGTCTACTCGCTCCAACCATTCTCGAACCGTCTTGGCGATGAAATCCGGGCCATTGTCGCTACGAATATTTCTTGGCACGCCTCGCATCGCAAAAAGTTCGGCCAGCGTATCGATCACATCTTCCGAGGTAATGCTGCCAGCCACTTTCAACGCTAAACACTCTCTTGTGAATTCATCAATGATCGACAGCCACTTTAGCGAACGCCCACTCGTCGTCCGATCAAAGATGAAATCCCATGTCCACACGTGGTCCTTATACTCTGCACGACGGCGATGACAAGCGTTCTCACCCGAGCCTAATCGTCGTCGTTTCCGCTGTTTTTGAGGCACTTTCAGCCCCTCTCGACGCCACAGACGGTAAACCCTTGTGAAGCTCGCTCGCCAACCTTCGGCTTGCAGCAACGCGCTGATCCGACGATAGCCGAAACGAGGACGCCCGCTAACAAGTTCAAGCATCCGATCAACCAAACGCGGTTCATCGTCGCGCGGCTTCGTCTCGTAACGCTGTGTGCTACGAGGCTGCTTCAAGGCTCGGCAAGCTCGACGCTCGCTCACGCCGTGCTTCCCTTTGAGCTTTATTACCGTCTCACGTTTCCGAGAGGGGCTCACAAGTTTCCCTCTGCCACATCCCGAAGTATCTGGATATCCAGGGCTTGGTCAGCCACCAGACGCTTCAAACGCTTGTTCTCCTGTTCCAGTTCTTTCAGCCGCTTCGCCTCTTCGGCCTTCATTCCACCGTACTGCTGCCGCCAGCGATGAAACGTCTGCTCACAGATTTCCAAGGCTTGGCACGCTTCGCCGATCGTCTTGCCCGAGTTGAGCATCGCGTCCGCGTCACGAAGCTTCCTGATAATCTGCTCCGGCGTATGTCGCTTCCCGCGATTCTTCACAAGAGTCTCCTTCCACCCCTACAGGGCTCTGGATACTCTCATACCACATGGACCAGTTTTTGAATAGCAGGCCAGTGGAGCGACGAGGACTACACCAAGCTCGCTAGAACCTCGCATACTTACGACCGTGCGGGCAATCGGACGAGCCGAACCGATACCAAAGCGGCCTATGCCGGAAAGCATCTCGACGAGCTTTACAGCTACGACGGGGTCAACCGGCTGACCGAACGCAAGCTGGGCAATCTGAACGCCTCCAACAGTGACATCGTCGCGGGCACGCTCAGCAAGGTGGAACGGTTCACGCTCGACCCGCTTGGCAACTGGACCGATTTCCTCCAGGACGCCGACGACGCGACGCCGTACGATTTGGACCAATCGCGCTCGCACAACAAGGCGAACGAACTGATTCAAATTGACTCGTCCTCGACCCATGTCGCCCACGACGCGGTGGGGAACATGACGACGATGCCGAAGCCGACCGACTTCGCCGCGCACTATACGTGCACCTACGACGCGTGGAACCGGCTGGTCAAGGTGGCCGACGGCGCGACGACCGTTGCCGAGTACGAGTACGACGGGATGCACCATCGCACGGTCAAAAAGACCTACGTCTCCGGCACCCTCGACGAGACCCGCCACTACTATTACGACAAGGACTGGCGTTGTCTCGAAGAACGCGTCGGCACGAATACCGATGCCGAGCGGCGTTACGTCTGGGGACCCGGAGCCCGGGCTGGCGATTGGGAGAGCGAAAATCCACTTGGAAAATTTTTCCAAATCGCGGCCAGTCTCCCCTCCGTCAGTCCGACACGGACGCGGCATATTGACGAGATGATCTGTCGCGACCGGATTTTCATCGATGGTGAAACGACGACGACCGAGCGGCTTTGGGCGATGTTGGACGCGAACTACAACGTGGTCGGCCTGTTGGAGATGCCCGACTGGAACGTCCGCGAGCGTTACACCTACGACGCCTACGGCCAAGTCGAGGTCAGCGACGCCAACTTCAACCTAAAAACCACCGGCACCGACTACGACTGGCAACACCTCTTCACCGGCCAAAGATTAGACCTAGAGACCAACCTCTACCACTACCGCCACCGCCAGTACCACCCGGCTCTCGGACGGTTTGTGACGCGAGACCCGATCGGGTATGATGGCGGCGATGCTAACCTGTATCGGTATTGCTGGAATAATCCAGTCATTTATGCTGACCCTATTGGCGAAAAAGTCTATTGGAGTGTTCGAGATCTGGATGGCGCATTCTTAGGCAACCATCACTTCATCAAAATTGTACCAGACAACCCCAAAGATTTCCCAGGTCAACTCACCGACCTTTATGGTGGTGAGCAAGGTATGAATTTAGCTGGTTTTAATGTTGGTGGCCATATCGAATACAAAAAAAACAAAAGGCTGATGTTGCCGGATCACGAGAAAAAAATTGATCCTAAGCGATACACGAAAAAGGACAATCCGGATTACTACAAATCTGGTTGGGATGTCGCATGTCACGAAGTTAAACCACCAAATGGCATGACAGATACACAATTTATCCAGAGTCTACTGAAAGGTGCAAACAACTACAAACTAAGCACGCCAAAATGTAAATATGCCATGTTTGGTCGTTAGTGTATTATTCTTTCTGTAAAAGAGAAACAAGGCAGGTCCTGCTCTGCGGAGGTGAGCGTAGCGAGCCGTAGCAGAGCAGGACCTGCCTTGGCGGCATGGCTTGAAAAGGCGGGCCATATCGGTTTCCTTGGAAGTTTACCAACACCTTACCAAGGGAGACTTTTATGACCCACCAGGAACATTTTAAAGTCTGTAATAATGTTGTGGAACTGCTTGCTGAAAACGGATTTGACGGAATGGCCCAGGCGATCGAAATACTCATGAACGAGGCCATGAAGCTCGAAAGAAATGACGTATTGCACGCCGCGCCGTATCAACGCACCGACGCGAGGCGTGGCTACGCGAACGGTTACAAGCCGAAAACCGTTCGCAGTCGGCTTGGATCGCTTGAACTGCAAGTGCCGCAGGCAAGGGGCGTCGAGTTCTATCCGTCGGCTCTTGAGCGCGGCGAACGTAGCGAACGGGCCCTTAAACTTGCCGTGGCCGAGATGTACGTCCAAGGCGTATCAACCCGCAAAGTCGCTGCCATTACGCAGGAACTTTGTGGCTTGGACATCAGCAGTTCGCAGGTCAGCCGTGCGGCTGCGGCCTTGGACGAAGAACTCGACGCCTGGCGGAATCGGCCGCTGGGTGAAATGCCGTACCTGATCCTCGATGCCCGCTACGAAAAAGTGCGACACGCTGGATCAGTCATCTCTTGTGCCGTGTTGGTGGCCATCGGCATCACGCCCGAGGGCAAACGCTCGGTGATCGGCGTGAGTGTTTCGCTCTCCGAAGCCGAGGTCCACTGGAGAGACTTTCTTGCCTCGCTGCAAGACCGCGGTCTGCACGGCGTGCAACTGATTGTTAGCGACAGCCACAAAGGTCTGAAAGCCGCTCGCGAAGCTCGCTTCTCCGGCGTGCCCCAGCAACGATGCCAGTTCCACCTGCAGCAAAACGCCATGCAGTACGTGCCAAAAATCGCAATGCGCAAAAACGTGGCCGCCGATCTGCGGGCCGTCTTCGACGCGCTCGACCGCAACGAGGCACGGCGTCAGTTGGATATCGCCGTGAAAAAATACGCGAAGTCGGCTCCCAAATTGTCGGCCTGGATCGAAGTAAACATACCCGAAGGATTGGCAGTCTTCAAACTGCCCGCCGTTCATCGACGACGGCTGCGAACCACCAATATGCTCGAACGAGTCAATAAAGAAATCAAACGACGAACTCGCGTTGCCACGCTGTTCCCAAACGAAGCCTCCCTGCTGAGGCTCACAAGCGCCGTGCTTGTCGAAATTTCCGAAGAATGGGAAACCGGGAAACGTTACCTAAACATGGAAACCGATTGAACCGCCCTAAAAGGAAATCTCTTTTTTACAGAAGAACGGTTGCTTTATCAGCTTTTCCAACCTGCCACGCATAGCCGGAGAAAGAGATTGACGCCCGTTGCTATTATCTTTTGAAGCATATTTCTCAGCAGGCATAAAGTGCTCCCATTTGGGACCTTTTGTGTGAAATATATAAATTGGGTTAAACTTTCCCCAGCAGGCTTTAAGCCATTCAAAGTAGCTCTTTTAGACCTTTGTGGTTGCATTCGTTTTTGTGAATAAACGACTTACTCAAACCAAATCCATAAAACTAATTGCTCTTGCCGCCACCCAGCTCCATCTGGCTTGCAGTAACATCAACCTCACCGCCATTATTGACAAAGCAATTCACATCCGTTTCTGTCAATAATGGAAGATTCAGTTCCCGGCGAACTTGATTCGCGTCATCAAGTGAAATGTGATAGATATATATCGAATACCCCGCCATGGCTACCGGCTCGAAATGCTGAAAAAAAGTTAAATTATGGTCATTGTCCGCAATCATTCGCCAGCCTCCTCGTCCATCAGGGGCTGGTAGTCTTACCCCCTGCAGATGGTTTACATCGATTGCGTACCATCCAGGCAACGGCCCTTGCATCCCCGCATTTGCACACGATTGTGGCAGGCTAACCTGAGGCCCAACTGAAGGGATGGTAAATTCAATTCCGCTTAACCTAGGGTCCAGAAATCCGAAATAAGCCAGATACAGTGGCCTATATTTACAGTTATCGTCATACCATCGCTTCAGAAAATATAAGTCTTGCCCCCAAGAAGTGTTACTATTCAATAAATGATAGTGACCGTTTTTTGGCCCGCCGATTAGTTCGTTGTAGTATGACAGGCTATGTGGATATGCCCATAGGCAGCTACCGATTGAGCAAGTGGTCGCTATTATAACCAAAGCGTTGCTAGCAAGAGAAGCTAATGATATGCACCACTTGTCAATGTATCTTGGAGGGTGTTGCGTAGAAATAATAAATACTCTTTTTTTTATCTTAAACGCACGGGCGACCTTGCTGATCCATATGAAGAAAAACGGCAGGACTGGTAGCACGTAACGAGAATGTATGGAAAAACCTGTTTGGCTACTGACAAAAACAAGAATCACAAGACCCGGCATAAGTACAATGATTTCGTTGCACCATGGAGCATTCTTGCCATGCCCAAAAATCGTAACGCAGATGGCCAATCCCATTAGAAACAATGTTCCCAGCGGCATCTTAATCACCAAGGCGTAGAGATAGTAATACCACCACCCACCAATCTGCCGCTGACCATTTAAGTAGGACGATAAGCCTTCCTCAAAATCCATTCTTTGTGTATCAATTCCCTGGAGGTAATTCATAGGCAATGGCACCGGAAGTGATGCCATCCATGTATTGGAGAAACGATTTCCAGTTAAATTAACTGAGTCAGCATTTGCTTCAATTCCGTTGAATAATTGTGATTGAAAATAATACTCACCTAGAGGACAGAATGTTCCCTCGAACCCGTAGCCGACATTAATCACCAAAACGCTAATTACTATGATTGACGCAAACATGCGGATATCTTGCGACCATCGGATTTTTGAAATTCCGTGTTGGGTAGACATGCGATAAATGACCCACATGGCGGGAAATATTGGATAGAGTACCAAAAGTGTCGATTTACTCAATTCCGCAAGTCCCAACAGCAATCCAGCAATAAATGCTGATTCCCAACTAAACTTTCGTAACCACAACCAAAATGCATAGCTTGCACAAATACCCATTGCCGCCGCGTGGGCATCTGGCGTAATGAGCGAGGCGTGGCCAAGTATGTAAGGGCAAAAGCACCAAAGTATCAAAGCTAATAGTCCGCTTGAAGTCCCATGCAAATCTCTTGCCCAGCGAAAGCATATACAACCACCAGCGATGCTAAATGGAATGCATGCCCACCGCGCTACAATAAAGAACCATAAAGACCGTGGTCCATTGGCATTCAAAAAATCAGCGGCTACTTCTGCCTCGGAACGAACCAACAGCGAGTCGTTATATCGTTGCCAGTCAGTCTCAGGCGATAATAATGCCACTGGTATAGCTGCAACCGATCGGACCAGTGGTGGATTCACGCGAAAGAGGTCGAATCGACCACGATAAAGATGGCTCAATCCAGCCGGGAGGTGGTATACTTCACCTAATGTTGGACTATGTACCAGCGAACTATATGCCAACAAGCATACATGCGATGTCAATATTCCCGTAATCAAAAGAGGAGTAAAACACTGATTCGGTTGAAATTGCTGCGCCCAAGCCATGTCGAAACCAGTGCTTTACCTAGAACTTATCCCAAAAATACGAAAACTGGACTTTCGATATCATAACCCATTAGTGATTATGGGGTTATGGACATTACAGACAAACAATGGAAACGAATTTCTTCGTTCCTGCCCGAGCCGCGAAGTGGGCCGGGAAGACGTGGTCGACCAGCAGTAAGTCCACGTGAGGTACTCAACGGAACCCTGTGGGTGCTTCGAACCGGGGTGCTTTGGAAAGATTTAGCAGAGCGGTATCCGCCGAAAAGTGTCTGCCATCGACGGTTCCAACAATGGAGCGACGATGGATTTTTCGAGCAGGTGTTGGTCGCCCTGGCGGAGGATCTTCGCGACCGTGGCGGCATCGACCTGAGCGAGGGTTTCATCGACGAAGCATTTGCTCCAGCAAAAAAAGGGACGCTGGCGTGGGGAAGACCAAGCGCGGCAAAGGCACCAAAATCATGGGCCTTATCGACGCTCGCGGTGTTCCTCTCGCCGTGCACGCATGCAGCGCTAGCCCACATGAAGTGACGCTGGTCGAAGAAATATTTGACGCGTGCGTCCTGGATGATTTGCCGCATAAAGTGATCGGTGGCAAGGCGTACGACTCGGACAAGCTGGACTAAAAACCGGCAGTAGAACTCGGTGTGGAAATAATCACCCCGCACAAGATCAACCGCCGACGTTCGCCAACACAAGACGGTCGACTGCTTCGTCGTTACCGAAAACGTTGGAAAGTCGAACGTCTGTTCGCCTGGCTGCAGAACTTCCGTCGCCTCGTGACTCGATACGAATATCATCTAACCAACTTCCTGGCAATGCTGGCATCGACATCCTGTTGAGATTTCTTGGATAACTTGTAACAATTTTAGCCTATCTCGCCAAACTGCCTGTAAGATGGAATCAACCATTCATTCTGCGGCGAGATGCTTTGAATATTGCCAGGGCGTTTTGCCGTAGCAGCATCTGCTGCAGTGAGGACGCTCTCGATTACAATGCTCGGTACATTTATCGAGATCAGCTTGAATTGCTTCACTCAATTTGAAATGATCTATCAAAGGCGACTTGATAGAACTAATGCAAAATCGTCTTGTGGACTCGTTCGTAGATCCTTTTTGTTTGCGGGCTTCTTGCTTTAATTTTTGAATGGTCGATACGAGCGTGAGGTATAACTGGCCCTCGTGATACCCGCGGTTCCAACAGTATTCGGTGCAGCGATCGGTGAGGGTTCTCAGTAGCGGAATACTTTCTTATTTAAAGAACGCGATAACGAAATCGCAAAACGTGTCGGCTGCGACAACCGCGTTTTTGCGATCGAAAGCTTCACGAAAGCAAACTCGTATATGGATATCGACGAGCGTCTCCTGGTAGGCACAACCGACTCCCTTGAGCGTTCCGGCGTAGAATGTTCCTTAGGAGCCGAGATAGCCCAAATGCTCAGTTTACGATTTGAAGTTTCGACGGTTTTTTTTGTTTGGCCACATTCCAAAACAACCAGTTGACAGTCGGTCAAAACGATTCCTTCTTGAGCGACATTCGCCTCTAAGTGTTTCTAAAAAATTGAGATCATGACGCAGCCAACCCCTCCTCACGCCGACCGGCAAAATAAACTTCCCACGGCGATGAAGCTCGTTGCTTATACGAACCCGGCCCCAAGCAGGCTGCTCAATTACATGCTCAACAACCGCTTTTTCGATCTCCGGGTCAGCTCGATTCTTGAAGGCCGATTTTTTCTTCGAGATGTCAGCCACATCCCTCGAACTTCTCTGTTTCATCCTGGTCTTTTCCGCCGTTTAACCGTTCGTTGCAATCGTGCACGGCAGCACTTCCGTGTTGGTATTGGAAGAAGTGAATAATACAAGGTCCTTTCTACAATTCAAAGGGATATCCTTCAATTGCGCGGATAATTTCAGACGTTATCGCCTAATTTAACTTCTAGCTTTCTGGACGCGGCAGTTTTCCAACAACTTCACCTTGTATACAAAAAATAGTTTTAGGTAAATACTCATCGTTCGTACTAAGCAAGATCGTTTTACGGAAATTGCCATCTTCCAGTTTGTCTACATTGAGTATTACCTTGAGCCCTGAGGTCTCGCCTGGGCCAATGGTTGCCTTGGCTCCTTCAATGTCAAGGCATGCACCACATGATGGTATTGCCTGTATGCTTAAAGGTTGACGTCCCGTGTTTTTGATGGTGAATTCACGTTTAACCCGCTCACCTTTAGAAACCTTCCCACAATCAAAGCATGTTTGACAACACGCAAATCGTGGCCCCCATGTACCAGGGCCAAAAGCAACCCAAGCGTAATGCTCAATCGCCAGCAGGCAAAACATTCCCGATAGCGCAACCGTCAAGAAACGCCATTCTTTCAATAAATAACACCCAATCCACTTAGTCATAATCATGGCCTACAAAATTGTGGATGAATTATTCATTAAGAGCACAGGTGCCATCAGGACAGCACTTATAACCCGCACCACAGCAATTGTCGCCACAACATGTGCTGCCAGACGGACAGCATAGACCACTAGCACAACACGAATAGCCCTCCGGGCAGCATCCACCATTACAACAAGCTTGGCCCGCATTACAGCAACCATCACCACAACACGATGCATCACTCGCGCAACACCCACCACTACAATCGAGCCCGCATGCACCTCCATAGCAGCAATCGCAACATGTGCCACCACAACAAACCTTACCACTGGAACATGCGGGTTCACAATTGGCGGCTGCAGTTAAAGCGATATTTCCTATGACCACAAAGCATAAAGAAAAGAGTAACCAACACCTGCCTTTTGCCATACTTTTAATTCTACTCATTAAATTAACCCTTCTGTTAAGAATATATACATCTACCAATTTAACTTAGAATTTGTTTGCTCGCATTTATTAAAACCGCCTTTTACTCCTCCCCTGATTGCATGTCAGCTACGAACACACACGGCACATGAAGTACAAATGGCTGCTCGGAAGCGTTCCCGCTGATTTTCAAAAGGATCGTTCCGGCCAGTTCAGGCTTGCTTCCGATTTCCAGCGTGACATCAAGTTCCATCGCATCTTTCTTCTTGATCGATTCTATATAATTTGCCTTTATCCATTTAGGCGTCTTGATAGATTCAACCGTGATTTCAGATCCCTTTGGTGAAACAATATTGAAATGCAATTGAGCGGTTGATAGAGGGCGAATTAGCCCTAAGAAGACCTTAGCAGGAGTGATCTCAACAGGCTCGGCAATTTTCCCCACAACAGGAACTCGAATCGTCGAATTTCGCCCTTTAAAACATTGAAAGGTGAGATCAACATGCTCATTTATTGCACCATGTCTCTTCCCTGTTGAGAACTTAATTGTCATCGAACAAACAGTTTCTTCAGCTGTCGATTCCGTTTTTTTATCATTGCGTTGAGCTAAGGTAATTTTGAGATCATTACAGCTTGAGACTGTCTTGATTTTGTCAATCGAGAAAGCACCTTCCATGAGAATATCGCAACTATGCTCAACCGTGGAACCAGGAGATAGCTCGCCCAGATACAAGACAGGCTGGTCGACAACGATGCTTTTATGCAAATTTACGGACAGAGCATCTTTCAATGCGTACTTTTTGTCTGAGGATGTTTTGCAAATGAACGAGTACTTTTGCAGTCCAGGCGAGTTCCCTTTTGAATCATAATGAACTAACAATTTTACTGACTTACCAGGCCTTAATTCACTAGGGACTAATCGAGCTTTACTGCAAGCACACTGCCCTGAAACATTCACAATTTCAACACTCTCAGCACCATTATAGCGGAGTGGTATCTCCAGATCGACGGTTTCGCCAATTTGGATGTCGAATGTCTTCACAGCTCCATCAACCTTCAAGGCTGCTGCGGAAACCTGCTTTAAACCTACAAATACCAAAAGAACCATTATCAATAATGCGCGCAAAACAACAGGCGTAAATCGTTCGGCCATCAATATCTCCTTGGGAAATGCTGCTATACTCCCGTGGCAATGAGTCAAAAAATCACCATAGCGTATACCTGAGCTAATTATACTTTCTCCTCCGCCAAATTAGCATCGCGGCAATCAACATGAGCATCCCACCCGCAAGCACAACAAGAGGCCTATTCGGCGGAGGTGATTTAGGTGTAATTTGCTCACTATCAGGATCCACTTTCACTTGAGCAGGATGAGCCGCTGTAGGGTGTACAGCAGATGTTTGGCCTTTTCTTCTTTCTCTGGAGTCGTCCACGCGAGGTTGAGTGACTATTGTTTTCTCTGGCCGCTTATCAACAACACCATAGTTTTCATGAGGAGAAAATGTAAAAATGTCCTTTGGTAAATTTGGGTTTACGGTGACATTAGCAAACACATAATTTTCACTTACTACCTCTTGCCCAGAGCTATATACGGATTTCTTCCAAAATCGAGGAAATCCCGAATCAAAAAAACCGTCTCGCTCCTCAATTACTACAACCTTGCCACTTGGGTCATGTAATTCACACTGGTACATTCGTGAATAATCACTGCGATCGCAGTTTATTACAAATAAAGCTTTACCGGGCGAATCAGCTGCAGAAATTGCAAACCTATCAACTAGATGTTTCCCATATGTATCAGACCGTACTGAAACTAAAAAGTCGGGGTGCTCACCTTTAGTAATCTGCTTTATCTTTTCTGGATCTGGAATAAGTTCATTTGCTTTTGAATTATTTTTCTTTTTCCCCAGGACCACTCTCAGCACCAAAGAAATTTGAAAACCCAAGGATGGAGCAAAGTGTATCTCAGGATTCTTCCACCGAGATGTTTTCTTGTCATCAATAAAAGCAGTTTTCGTGTCATGAGAATATTTAAAACTAGTAAAATCTCCTTTTTCAGGGTCGCCTGAATTCACATATGTAGTTTTATATTCTGTCTCTGGGTTGATCTCCTCTACTTGACTCGACCTCACACTATCTTCTCGATACAGGCCTTTCTTGATGCGGATTCTCTTCTTGATGATGATCGGTTGTTCTTGTTGTTTTGCAATACGTTGAATCTCAGCCTCCATTTCCCTTTTGTAGAGCTCAGGATTGTCCTTGAAAGGTGACGCTGGTTTACTGAAATCGTATGCTTTTTTGACGGCCTCGCGAATTTGTTCTATGGGTCTGATAAAAGGTGTTCTACTATAATATACTTCAGCATCCAAGGTGTCAGGTACAGGTCGCCAAGCTTCTACTGCTAACCTTGCGACTTGACTTTCGGTAGGGGCAATTCCAACGCTTGAATCCACTCCAGTCGCATAAGTGGATTTAACTGTAAGAAAAAAAAATGTAACAACTTGTTAAAGCGATTATTAAAACCCGTTGCAATATTGCATTTCCTTTAAATGCAACCATACACGACCGATTGTAATCATTTAAAGTAAATGCCATAATGGAATATCTACTTATTCTGAGTATGTATTTGTGTGATGCGACCATGCTAACCTTTAATTTATTATTAATTATAACGTGCGTATTAGAAATGAGTCATCTTTTAGGGCCCGGTGTAGTCAAGTACTATGAATACATGCATCCAGGAAAGGTGAAAGATGAACGAATTATCATCAAAAACTACTTGTTGGCACTTTGCTTCTAGAATCACAACTGATTTACCCACTTTGCCGGTATCGCAAATTGTGGAAAGTATCCAATGCAGTGTAATGTTTCGTGGTGCCGATTCTCTTTTCATGACTTGTCAGGCTGTTGGACACTCGGCATTTGGTCTTGGACTTGGAGCAAAGTGGCGCACTGCAGGCATCTCGCCCCCCTCCTTGTTTCGTCTCCATATCATTAAAGAATTTCGAGCTCCGATACAACCATTTTATTGAAGACATCTTCCCTGGTCCACAAAATGAATCGTATTCCACCAGCTGCTGGTAAGAATTCGCAAGAGTCCACTGTTCCCGTCGCAACTCATGGCTATATTGAGGAAGAGCCTACAAAGACTTTTCCCGAGAACAGCTATGGCCAAGGATTGAAAAAGGGAGGCACATGTGACGCGGTAATGGAAGTGTCAAATCATGATCTTGTGGCAATAATATAAAAGTGTTTAAAAGCTCCACTAATTAACCATTACAGTGCACCCATACAGTCTCTTGAATGTCTTTGCCTCTATGTCTATCTCGAAATTAGGATCTGTGCCACAGCTCATACAAAAACAATCGATGTAATTTATACCCACGCAACCTGCAAGACAAGTGGCGCACCCAGCGACAACTACCGTCAAGCCAGCCACTGTTGGTGAAGAAGCAATGAGCCCACCTGCACATGCTATCAAGCATCCTCCACATGTTACTAGGGCCACAGCTACGCACGCATCATCCTGCACAAGAATGCAGTTATTCATAGAACCAACCACCTGAGAAGAAGCTTCTGATTCACAGTACTCTTTGCCCTGTTCACGCGCTACCAGCCTGTACGCACCAGTAGAAACTGTTTACGGAATACACCTCTCCAGAACACGAATCATTTGAACAGGCCGTACAAACCTGCTTGACTAGATGCTGCTGACAATTCTCTGATATAACAACCATAAGCATGAGTACAAGACACAATTGGACACAGGATTACGCTGCAAGCTATTATAGTAGCGATTAGGCAAGTGGTATTTTTCTCTTTTGTGAACGGCATAAAACATTAAAAAACTCCTCTTTAAATAATAACTCAGTTAATCTAACACGTGTAGTCGGCTTACACAATCACTATGCAGGTATGATTTATGGGTCATTCCTGCTTCATATCCCCAGCTTGCCGAAGCTTTTCTTCTATGCTAGCGATCCTATCTGCGACAGACTTATGTAGTAAAAAACATACAGCTGCCAAGTACCCCAATGAACAAATACAAAAAGCCGCTTGTTATAGTCTGTGGTAAAGGAATGCTAGCGAGAAAACTCAAAAAAGACACAAAAAAAATAAATAAAGAATATAACGCTAAAGCAGACACGTAATATTTTAGATCCATAATACACCCTCAGTTAAAAATTTATTTAGCAGGCGGCACACCGCCATACCCGATGAGAATAAGCCGCCAGCTCTTTAATGTGAAAATATTTGACTATATGGCAAATCCGCTTATAGCTGATCTTGGTATCGCCTAATTATGTCTGGATTTTCCATTTCTCTCGTAGCATCTAGATCGGTATTCAATCTTCATCTTAATAATTTGTAATGCTACCCTACTAATTAATGCCAGTACAGTCAACGCAGTTCTGACGACTAACTGGTCGGTTGAAACAGCTGACCCATTTATACAATATAACAAAGGGGATATTGCAACCATGGTCCAGCATGCAAGTTCACACCAGCCATAAATATCACAGGTATCGTAAGTCCTGTTTTCTGTTGATGCCTTCAATTCACGCCCCCCTTGTGGTATCCAGTTCTGCTAACTGAATATTGCATAGAAAAGGCTGTCTTCCGTTTCGAAACGACTTCATCACGATTTGCCACATTAGTGACAATTCCTCGACTAAGTTGTATTTCAACCGGCGATTCTACAAACCACTCCAATGATTCATCCAGTCGCCCTTTTGCATAGTGAAAACTTTTTCTGTAATCGACTTCAGCCAAATCACTAAAAGGAGGAGACTCAATCAAAGCAAGGTGTACTAGCCCCTCCTTGTCTGAAAATACATCTTTAAGTTTGGTGTATTTGGAGATTATTTTCTGGCAATCAGGGCAATCATGGTGAAATAGCAGGACAATCCACTCGCCTTCATTTAATCGCTCTTCAATGTCAATATGGCCCAAAAGCGGAAACTCTTTTCCGATCCATTTTTCTGGCTCTAACACTACAACAGGTTTATTATCCAGACCTTCGAAAATATGCCCCAATACTGAAAGGTCACTACGAGTATCGGTTTCTACGAAATTGACCATAATCCAGGCAGAAGGAATACAGAAAACAAGCCATATAAAACCAACGCCGAGTATACTAGCCGCACTATCTTTACTTCGTAAAGAGTGCAACGATAGCAAAATGTTTCGCCATGCAAAGATTCTATTTTCAACTGGCCTGAACCACAGCAATAGGGCAACAATGCTTGAATCAAATATAAGAGTATACCAAGGGCTAATCTCGACACGGCCAAAGCAACCGCAAGACGCTTCACCGGCAAGAGCTTTGAATAAAGTGACGCATGCAAATAATAAGAAAAGACACGTTGCGACCAGCCAGGTGATTCGGTGATACTGCTTGGGCGGCTTAAGAATGAGCCAGAGACCAAACAAGATTTCGAACTCTGTAAAGACGATTAATGCCCAGCGAGGCGGAAACTGGTCAAGATAAGGCACTGCAGAAAGCTCATGTACCTTCATCAAGGCGGCAGCGAGAAGAACCAAGCCAAGGATACGCAGGAGACCGTGCCCCGATTTGCCTGGCCTTTGCCGGAAGAGCAACGCTCGAGAAGTCGAATTCCACAACATCACAGTGGCCCCTTTCCAGGTGAGTTGCCTCTTCTCAACCTGCAAAACCGCGTGTGTAGAACCGTCGAAGATGTGAAGCTTTTAACTTCTATCTCCATTAATATAAACAGGACTTTACCAGAAATGTCAAACGCCGTCAATGATTATTTTGTAAAAAAAGAATAAAACAGAAATTTCTGACAAAATTCATTGCGGTTTTCCCGCTGGGCGAAGGGGAGGCAGGCCAGTCGAGCGATATGAGATACGGGGCTTAGGCAGGATGGTGCCGTGGCGTTTGGCCCGGTGATCCAGCGAGCCGAGCGACGCTGACTCACGGCGGAATCCACCCGGCCCCAAACGTTGTACCAATATGGGCACCCTTCTTGCAAGTCTCTCCCTAACTCTATATCCAGCAACGACTTAGGGAAACCTCCCTTCGGTCTACGGAACCGAAGGGGCCCCGTCGACGGTCACCGTGCCTGTCGAACCAGATTTGAAGCCAAGGTATCCACTGGCCGATTCAATGACTATTCCATCGGAGATACTCGTTGTTCCGACGCCGTCTGTACCCGTTGCGATAGGGTCGTCAATGGGTACAGGCGGCGATCTCAAGCGTCTTCACGCCATGTGCTGCGTCGACGAAAACGAGAAACCCGGCTTGCGGCTTGGTTAGCTCAGGTGCTTTCGTCGTTGGAATCGGCGGCAAAGCATTGCCAAGCCGGCAAATGGGAGTAGTAGTGCAAGCGTTGTGGGCTCGGGAACCGTTGATATCTCGCCAGTCGTGTAGAGGTTCGAGGTGTCCCAAGATAGCCCGGTGGCCAGCGACGGGAGAATCAGCGTGTCGAACTGGCCGCTGATGGTATCGAAATCGAGAATATCGAAGGTGTCACCGACGGCCGTTTCGAATCCGTCCAACAGAACCACGTTCAGGGCACCAGCCAGTGTCAAGTTGCCCGTGACGATCAAGGCGTCGTACTCGTCGCCGCGTGTTAGGCCGCTCAGTTCTATTAGCAACGTAGCGGTGGCGTCTTGAGTGTAGTCGCCGTCGATGGTCAGCAGACCGGGGCTGTTGCCGGGGGCAATGGTGCCGAGGTTGGTTACGTCGGCGGCGATTGTGCCCGTGCCGTCGAGCGTTGCGTCGGCCCATACATCGAGCGAGCTGCCGCCTAGCGTTTCGGCGGCGAGCGTCAGCGTTCCCCCTTTGACATGAACATCGCCCGAATAGGACGAGGTATCGCCGGAGAGGGTCAAAGTACCGGTGCCGCGTTTGTAGAGGTCGCCGGTGCCGCGGATGCGACCGGAGAGGGCCATGTCGGTGTCGTCGTATCCGACGGCAAAGTAATATCCTTCGGTTTCGATGTTACCCGCGCCGGAAAGCGAGCCGAAATCCTCGTTGCCTTCCAGAATAAACGTACTGCCCGCATCGAGTGCGACGTGTGTATCAACACCGAGGCTATCGTTGTATCCGGCGCGTAGGGTCGCTCCGTCGCGGACCATGATCGTGGCGTCCAGATCGGCGTTACTGCCGGTCAGTTGCAAAGTGCCGGCCATGACCGTCGCGTTGCTGGTGAAGCTGTTGTCTCCGGAGAGCGTCCACATTCCGGTGCCGCAT
The DNA here is from genome assembly GCA_963674475.2 of Thermoguttaceae bacterium. GTDB lineage: Bacteria > Planctomycetota > Planctomycetia > Pirellulales > Thermoguttaceae > CAXXFQ01. Next base: position 494,818 of record CAXXFQ010000024.1, read on the forward strand.
TTCAACAGTGTGCGGCTTCCCAGAAGCGTCCCGGAAAAGGTCGCATCGGTGTTATCCTCTCCCACCTTAAGCTCGAATGTGCCAATATCCACTTCGCCGGCCCCGCTAAGCGACCCGAAACACTCGCTGTCTTCCATGATGAATTTTCCGCCTGCGGCAACATTGACCCGTGTCGAAACACCGAGGCTGTCGTTGCACCCGGCTCGCAGGATCGCGCCGTCCTTAACGAGAATCGTTCCGGCCATCGAACCGTTGTTGCCTCTGAGCCGAAGCATGCCCGTATCGACAGACATCCCGCCGGTGGAGTTATGATCGCCCGAGAGGGTCAGAATTCCGTCGCCACGTTTGAAGAGCCTACCGCCGCCATGAATATCGCCGGCGAATGTCTTATCGAGATCGGTGACGAGTGCGAAATTGTACCCTTCGGTTTCTACGTCACCCGAGCCGGTAAGCGAGCCGAAATCTTCGCCTTCTTCCAGGATCAGCTTTGCGCCCGTGGCAAGATTGACTTCTGCTTGAGCGCCAAGGCTGTTGTTGATTCCGGCTCGTAGCGTGGCACCGCCGTTGACCTCGAACGTTCCGGAATTGTAAGCGGTTAGACGCAGAACGCCACCTTCGACCGTGGTTAGGCCGGTGTGGTTATTATTTACCGAGAGCGTGAGCGTGCCGGCACCACGTTTTACCACCCCACCGCTGCCGGTGATCGCTTGGTCGACGGTAAAGGTATGCCCCGCCTCGTCGATATCGAAACCACCGCCGTTATCGGTCCAGGTGATCGTTTTGCCGGTCGTGGCCATGTCGGTGCCGGTGATTTGCAGGATGCCGCCATCGAAAGTAATGTCGCCTTCGCTGAATCCCAGGTTACGATCCTTATGAATGCTAAGCGTACCTTCACGCAGCTCTGTTCCTCTGTTATATCCGTTGTAACCACTGAGTGTAAGCCTGCCCGACCCAACCTTGATTAGTTTTCCGCTTACGTCACCTTCATCTTCAATATCCCCCATGATAATTCCCGAGAATTCTGTATTTCGTGCATCACCTACAATAAGTTCTCCATCCTTGCCAAGGTCGATAACACCGGCGCCACTAAGAGCACCAATACGCTCTGATGGTTTGCCTAAATCAAACTGAACTTTGGCGCCGGAATCAATATTCACAAGCGAGGTATCGCCAATCCTGTTTTGGTCGCTGGTATAATTTGACTGGCCGGGACGATAGTATCTCAACTTAAGCGTTCCCTTTTGCACATGAACATCACCGGTCATACTCCCATTATGACCAACCAGGATCAATTCCGCATTTCCCTGCTTAATAAGTTTTCCATTACCGCTCAGCGACTTGTCCAGATGGAAATAGTTAAACATCGGATCGACAATGTCAAATCCACCGCCGTTTTCTCCCCAGATCATCTCGTCTTCTCCAAGGGAAGTAAAATCTTCTCCTTCCACCCGAAGAATACCACCGTCAAAGGTTAACTTACCGTTGGCTAGGTTTATTTGACTTTTTTCATCAACGCACAGTTTACCACCTTTGAGAACCGTACCGCCGGTATAGGTATTATCTTTTGTCAGGGTAAGCGTCCCGTTTCCGATTTTTTCCAGACTTGCTCCGCTTCCGCTTAGGACACCGGAGTAAGTAGTATCTTTGTTGTTTGCGCCAACAGTCAATACACTATTTACAGCCAGCGCAAAATTGGTACTTCCGGTAATTCCGCCGAATGTGTGATTCAGCCCGTTCAGATCAAATCCGGAAGAAAGCTCCACATTACTTTTACCAAGAGCCTTGGAGTTGGTTAATAGAAGCGTTCCCTGCTCAACCCAAGTCCTTCCGGTAAAGGTATTTGCTCCGCTGATAGTCATCGTTCCGGTTCCGGTTTTACCGAGACTGCCTGCCCCTTCAATAAGTCCTGAAAATTCAGTACTTGCATTATTCGCACCAACTCTTATCCATGAATCACTTGCGTCACTTCCACAATATAGTTTAAGGGTCCCTGAACCGCTTATACCACCAAACTGATCGGCAGCATTTCCACTGGTACTGTATAAACCATTATCGTCAATAGTTATTGAAAGATTATCGTTCCATGAATCTGGTTCTGCTGATTGCAATTCACCTTGTTCGATAAGAATATTGCCAGATAAACCAAGCTGGGAATACATCTGTAAAGTTCCTGCCCCTTTTTTGACAAATCCATTTGTCCCAAGCAAACTGTGACTACCTCCTATAGATACACTGGTAGTGTTGTATATAAAAGGTTTGCCAGAAGTTCTGCGTAAAGTGAATTTACCCCAGTTGCCGAAAGAAAAGTAGGTAGTACCCGCGAAGTATATACCACCAAGTGTAATATCAGGGTCACTGCTATAAATCTCGATAAAAGCTTGATGATCTTTCCAGCCCTGTAATTCAACAGTTCTATTGGCGCCATTGGGAATATGTCCGTTAACCCAATTGCCAGTGTTCCACCAGTAGTCAGAATCAGTTTTGGTGCTGTCGTAATACCATGTACCGTCAGCAGCATGAACGGTGGAACAGACCTGCAAAAGCAGAGTAAATGAAATTAAAAATACACAGATATTCTTCAAAAAAGACATAAATTCCTCTATTTCGTTTAAGCTCTCAGAGCAATTCTACAGCTAAGCACAGAAAATTATCTCATAATTATTGGTTTTGTCAGGTTTAAGTGCCCAGCAGTACCGGCTATTATATAATCCAGCGGGTGGTTGGTTGCTGGTTGTTACCCACTGTCAATACTCCGCTACGTCGCAGGTTAACCACTCCCCCGTCACCGGCCAGGCCGCCGATGCGTTCGTCGGTTTTATTGTATGTATAATCAAGACGTGCGCCTGAAGAAATCGTCACCACCTGGTCGTCACCAACAACATTGGCGTGGCCAAGTCGCAGGGTTCCTTGTTCGATATTCAGGTTGCCCGTCAGCTTGAGCGTGCCCGTATCGACAGACATCCCGCCGGTAGAGTTATTATTGCCCGAGAGCGTCAGGATTCTGTCGCCGCGTTTGACCAGCTTACCGCCGCCGTGAATACTGCCTGCAAAAGTCGCGTCGTTATCAGTGAGGAGAGCGAAATCGAACCCTTGGGTTTCCACTGGTCGTTGCAAGCTGGACCCTCTGCCAGGGATCATCTTCCATACGTTAATAACTATAATTACCGGTGCATTCGAACACGAGATGCCCAAGCGTTACGGGCGTGTCAAGAGTGCATTGTATGGAGGTCGCATCTGGCCGGAAGGTTGCCGTCGCTCCAACCCCGTTGGCAATGTTGCCGTTTTCCCAAGTGGCTGGGTCAGACCAATTCACATTGTAGCTTCCGCCCGAAGGAGCTTTGATCCATACCCCATCGGTCGCACGGAGAGGAGAGGAAGGTTCCAGTAAGACCAATCACCCCAAGGGCGAGAAGGAGGGCATATCGGGTTTTCATAGTGTCAGTGTTCCTATTGGCGTCGGTGCCGAGCGGGGGGAGGTACTTTTGCTTGAACTTCTGGCAAATCCGTTATTTACTCTGTATTTCTCGCAATTTACGACAAACCTGTAATTCTAACCTAATCTCAAGGTAACTTCAATGTATTTTTCGGAGCAGCCCCTTCTTAGGATGTACGGGTTCTTTTAGAATGACCGCTAATATGGATTAAACCGATTTTTTCGATCCGTAGCGTAGGTATGGTCTGCTTTTCGGGATGTCCCTTTGATTGTTAGAATTGGCTTTGGGCTCCTGGGTTGTTAGGTTACTGCGTCTTCTTTCTGGCGTCAACGGAGCGTAGGCCGTAGCGGAGTCGACGCCTGAGTCGATCGCAGCCCTTCGGGAGGACGCTCCAATGCCTCCGCCAACGACGGCAGGTCCTGCCAGCCCCCAAGCCGACGAAAACCCTTCTCCACCTCCATTAGCGCAAACGCCAACCAACGCGATGCCTGGTCCGTCTCCGCTCGAAATCGCGTTACATGCCCAAGCTTCCGACGCGTGTTGCGAAACGAATTCTCGATCAGGTTCGTGCTCAACAAACTCTTATGAAGCGTCGCCGGGACCTCAAGCGAATTTGGCGCGATCAGTTCCGCGCTCGCCTCATAAAAACTCTTCAGCGCCTCCGCGTTCTTCCCGGACAAAAACATTTCGAGTTCGGCATACACCTCCTCGGCCGCCTCCTTGCCTTGCACGTCGCGAAGCCGTTTGAACAGCCGCGCCACCTCGCCCCAATCTCGCTTCGACAAATACCCGCGAAGATTTCGCTCCTTGTGAACCAGGCAACGCTGGATCACCGCGTTCGGGAAGAACTTCAACGTCGCCTTTTTCAAGGCCGCGCTCCCATCGAGCACCACCAGCAGACGACGCTTCGGCGCGAATCCGCGCGCGACGATCCGCGCTAACAAATCGCGGCAGACCTCGTAATTCTCCGTACTTCCCAGCGCGAAGTCGAGCACATGTTTCGTCCCGCCCGACGCGACCCCAATCGCCACGATCGCCGTCTGCTCCTTCGAAAGCACGATCCCGTCGAGCATCATCACTAGCCAATCGCGCGAGGCTCGTCGATCTGCTTGGCGCCCGCCTCGATCCAAAGCCGTGAAACGTTCGACTTGCTCACGCCGGGCGACTCGGGATGCACGTCGGAAACTTCGCGTGAACTCACGCCCGCCGTCAACGCGCGAAAGACCATGGCGTGAAGTTTCTCTCGCCGCCGAGCCGACTTGTACGACTTCAACCGGACTTCCTCGCTCGAACCATTCTTCCTCTTCCGCCGCACCCGGGGCCGCTTCACGTTCTCCAGTCGCCCTTCCCAGACGACCAAGCCGTCCGCGCTCCCCGCGCGTTGATGGTCGGCATCGCCATCCGGATGATACTTGAGCCCGCAAAGCTCGTCGACCTCGGCGGCCATGACGTCGGCGATCATCACACGGACCGCACCTCGAAGATACTCGCGGAAAATCCGCCCCGTTTCGGAGGCGTCAGCTTGCCCCAACTGTTCGATGAACTTAGACTGATTCATGACGGTGGTCTCCTTTCACGGCCGGACCCATTCCAGCCGTTTTTCTTTAGTGAACACTCGGCATTATCGCCGAGCCGGAGACCATCGTCAATTTTTAACAACCAATGGGACGCTTTCCAGTTTTCGCCGGGCTGTTGTTGCGAAGAAGAGTCCCCTTGCGTCAATTGCGTCAACCAGTGAGGAGAGTATCTGATCCTCGACGCCGGGCCCTACGGCAAGGCGGCCATGGAGTGGTCGAACGATTGCGCGGCAAGGACGGCGGCCGGTACTGCCAGCGGCAGCGGCATGGTGCTCTCTGCCTGGGGCACGAGCAACGTCACGCTTCGCAAATATGGAACCTGCTGCTCCTGCGACCCCCTCGACGATTATCCCACCATCCCCGGGCCACCACCTTACGACTGCTCAAACTTTGTCTTCGAACAATCGAGCGGAACTCCGATCACAATTACGGCCTCCACTCAGCGGGTCGATCCGGTCTTTGGCTTAAACGCGGAGCCGGAGGTGGAGCAAGTCGAGGTCTCGGGCGTGGGGACCAACCCGGACTCGCCGTGCGACGACTACGGTTGCGATAATATCGATGGGACCTACGTCTGCGAGAAGACCTATAGCGGGCCAAGACCGTCGTTGCCTGCTCGGCACCATTGGGAATATAACGGGCCGGGGCCGATGTTGAAGGCGTACCGTACAGGTTCTGGCTACACCTGTGGCGATCCGATCGAGGTCGCTCCGTCACGTATTTCTTGCGAGGTCGAAGCGTTCACCGACACCTGGTATAGCTACGGCTGCGACCTTGTGAGGTACGTGTACTTTCATCTTCGCGTCATCTGCGGAGATCCGATCGTCCCGCTGGCATCGTGGATAAAATGGAGCAAGGGTACCTGGGAAGCGAAGACTGAATCGCACCCGATGCACTATGACTTCTTAAGCGGCCCCCCGGAGATGACGTTTTATACGTGTCACAACTGCCCCTCTTGTCGAGGCGGGAGCGTTTCGATAACATGGTGGAACGCACCTTCACCCGCAACGGCCCCGACGTCGTCTGTACCCGCTGCGGCCGAGTCGTCAAGAACTACACCGGCGACCTCGCCCGCTTGCACGCCGCGTGTCGTGTCGACGAAGACGGCAAGCCGCTCCCGCCATCAAAACCACCCACGCTCCTCAATCTCGCCAAGCATTACGCCGTCGCGAGCGCCCGCTGGAGTTCCGCCGGTTGGCCGAGCCGTAGCGACGAAGAGGTCGAAGCGATCCTTGCCATCTGTCAAGCGTGTGAAAACTACAACGGCGCCGGATGCAACCTCTGCGGCTGCCGCGTCAATCGAAAGCGAGCCGCCTTGCTCAATAAAGCCAGAATGGCGACCGAGCGGTGTCCAGTTGGGTTGTGGTGAGTCTCAATCTTTCCATCAGACAGAGTTTCCTATTATGAGATTATTCTCATCGTAAAGAGATAGAGAACCACGGCATCGGTCTACGGAACCGAAGGGGGGGCTCAATTTATCTCGCCTTACCAATAATGATAGCTGCACGCTCGTTTTATAATGAATCATTCGGCGCGGAGGGCTTCGATCGGTTCGAGGGAAGCGGCACGGAGGGCGGGGTAGAGGCCGAAGAGGATGCCGAGGCTGACGGTAAAAACGAAAGCGATGACGACCGATTCCCAGGAGACGATCGCGTCCCAAAAGTCGAAGGTCGATGCGATAAGCGTTGTGGTTATGCCGATGAAAATGCCGACAAAGCCGCCAAAGGAAGCGAGCATCGCGGATTCGAGAAGGAACTGGTTGCGGATGTCGGCTCGGCAAGCGCCCAGGGCACGACGCAAGCCGATTTCGTGGACGCGTTCGCGGACGGAGATGAGCATGACGGCAAGGATACCTATGCCACCGACCAAGAGTGAAATGCCCGAGACGCTGCCAACCAGCAGTGTCATGGACCTTGCCAACTCGCGTTCGCCTGCCAGCAACGTGGCCTGATTTTGGATCGTAAAATCGTCCGGCTTTCCTTCCAAGCGATGACGACGGCACAGGATATCGCGGATCTCTTGCTCGGCAGTCTCTAACAGATCGCTTTGTTTTGCTTGGACATAGATGGTTTGGATATAAATCACGTTCATGAGCCGACGCATGGCTGCACTGAGAGGGATCAATATCACGTCATCCTGGTCCAGGCCGTTGGGGTCGACTCCTTTAGGTTTTGTAACGCCGATCACTTCGAACGGGACTCGACCAATCCGGATGGTTTGGCCGATTGGATCGGAATTGGCGAAAAGGTTTTCCACAACCGTCGGGCCGAGTACGGCGAGCCGTCGTGCGGCTCGGTTTTCCTCTGCGTCGAAAAAACGACCTGAGGCGAGTGCGATTTCCCGGACGGAAAAGCCCTCGGGCGTGATGCCCATGACGTTGGTGTTAGTGTTTTCGGCTTCCCAACGCGTGGCCAGTTTCTTGCTTGTTGCGGGCGCGGCGGCAGCGACCGCAGGGCACTGCCGGGCGATCGCCTCCGCATCTTCAGGGAGAAGCGACACGACGGTGGTCATTTGTCGTTGACGTCCGGCGACCAGTCGCGTTTGTCCAGCACTGACCGTAATGAGGTTGGTTCCCATGGCCCGAATCTGATCGAGGATCTTTCTTTCGGCTCCTTTTCCGATCGACACCATGACGATCACAGCCGCCACGCCGACGACGATTCCCAACACACTCAGCGTGGTCCGCAACTTATGGGCAGCGAGGATCTCCAGCGAAAGCGTGGCGTTTTTGGAAAACTTCATCGCAAGGCGTCCACCGGTTTGAGTCGGGCAGCATGTCGGGCAGGCTGCACACCGAAAAAGGTGCCGACAAGCAGGGCGAACAGTGCGGCCAGTGCGAAAGGTTCCCACGAGATGATAACCGGTATTTTCGTTAAGCGGGCGATCAGCAGTGCTATGCCCCACCCCAAGCCTGTGCCGAGCAACATTCCCAAAAACGTCACGGCAAGCGACTCGGTAAGGAACTGAAGGAACACGTCGCGCCGGGTCGCCCCGACCGCGCGTCGAAGGCCGATCTCTTTGGTTCGTTCGGCGACCGAGATGAGCAGGATGTTCATCAGGACCACACCGCCGACCAGCAGGCTCAGTCCTGCCAGGGCGATGAGCAACAACGAGAGAGTACGCGAAGTGCCTCGTGAAACTTTCGCGATGATCGTCGGCGTGATTATTCTGAAATCATCTTCCTCGGATGGAGTGATATGATGGCGGTCGTGGATCAGTTTCCGGATCGCGTCGACTTGTTTTGGTATTAGCGACTCGTCCTGGCTGACAATCCGCACGGCGCCGACGTAGTCGACGTTCATGATTCGGCGCATGGCGGTCGTGATAGGAACGATCATGCGGTTATCGAAATCGGCCACACCACCCATGCCACCAGTTCCCTTTTTTTTCAACACTCCTTTAACGGTCAGAGCGACTTTGTTCACATAGAGCGTCTGGCCGATCGGGTCTTCATCGCCAAAAAGATCCCGTTTAATGGAGCTTCCGATAACACAGACGCGTGCCATGGTTGCAACGTCTTCATTAGTGATGCCGTCTCCTTCGACCGCTTCCCACTTCCATGCGTTGTGCCAGTCGGGCTCCACGCCCCAGACGACGGCTTGGATCTGATTGGTTTCGTGTTTGAGATTCATCTTAAACCGCCACGCTTGGGGAGTGACTATTTCGAGCCCTTCGATTTGCTCGCGGACCGCTTGGGCATCTTCGAGTCGGAGCGTCGTGGTGTTCATGTCGGGCGGAGGGAGGTCTTTCCCACCACCGGCAATCAGCATGATAGAACGTGGTCCCCACTTTGCAACCCGTTTGGCCACTTTGCCTTCGGTCCCTTTTCCGATGGCCATGATAACGACGACAGCCGCGATGCCGACGATCGTGCCTGCCATCATGAAGAACGTGCGGACTTTGTTGGCCGCAAGGGCCCGGATTCCCTCGCCAGCGATACGGAATATTTTCATTGCGTGTCCTCCTGATTGGCAAGAGAATTCAGCTCTTCGATGGCATTTCGCGGTGTCGTGACGGAAATTTCCTCCGCCACACGACCGTCGTCCATGACGATGATCCGCTTGGCGTGGTCGGCCACTTCGCGATCGTGCGTGACGATGACGAGCGTCCGCCCCTGTTCGTTCAAGCGTTGGAAGATGGCAAGCACTTCGGCACCACTGCGGGAGTCGAGGTTACCGGTCGGTTCGTCAGCAAGGATGATCGATGGGTTGTTTATCAACGCCCGGGCAATGGCTACTCGCTGTTGCTGTCCGCCCGAAATTTGGTTGGGAGCATAATCCAGACGGTCTGCCAGTCCGACGATGGCGAGCGCTTCGGCGGCCTGTTCTTCGGCCTCTTCCGGATAGTGATCGGAATAGATCAACGGGAGCATGACATTTTTCAGGGCCGTGGTCCGTTGAAGCAAGTGGAACTGTTGGAAAATAAATCCGATCTTGTGATTTCGCAGGTGCGACAGCTCGTCGTCCGCCAGATTCACCATATCGATGTCGTCGAGCCGGTAATGACCGGTGGTCGGTTTGTCCAAACAACCGAGGATGTTCATGAGAGTCGACTTGCCCGTCCCTGAGGCGCCCATGATCGCGACGTATTCTCCCGGCTCGATGCGGAACGATATCTCCTTGAGCACCGGCGTGATCACTTCACCGTTGGTGTAGGTTTTTTCAATGGATTGAAGTTCAATCATGGATCTTCCTTGGAATTTTAGTGTTTGCCCCCGCGTTATCGTAACCGTTTAGCCGTCGGACAGCGTCCGTCGTGTTTTCAGAGATATCCCAAACGCGTTGAACGTTGTTCGATGGCTAAACGTTTTTAATTTTTTACGCCAACTTTCTTTGGTGGCTCGATGAGGATGGTTTGGCCTTCTTCCAGTCCGGCCCTGATTTCGATCCAGGTGCCATCTTTCCAGCCGATCTTGACTTCACGCGGCTGCGGCTGACCGTGTTCCATCACATACACCACGTTTCTCCCTTGCTCCCGCTTAACCGCCTTGACCGGCACGGCCAGAACGTCGGTTTTCTTGTTGAGAAAAATGGTCACGCTAGCGGTCATGTCAGGCCGTAGGACTTCGTCGTCGTTTCCTTGAATATCCACCACGACATCGTAGTAGACAACGTTTTCTAGTAGGATTGCCTTGGGATAGATCGCGACCACGGTGCCGGGGAACTCACGGGCCGGGAACGCATCGACGGTGAAAATGGCCTTTTGGCTCAGATGGATTTTGCCGATATCGACTTCGTCGACCATCGCTTCGACCTGTAAGCGTTTCAGGTCGATAATCGTCACGAAGGTGGGCGAGTTGAGCCCGGCGGCGACCGTCTCTCCCTCTTGCGTTGAAACTGAGCCAATCACCCCGGAAATGGGAGCGGTTAGCGTGGCGTAGGACTGCTGCACTTCCACGTTTTTGAGGGCTGAAGTCGCTCGTTCGACATCGGCTGCCGCCTGACGCAGTTGTTCCAGATGGGTGGACTTCGCCAGTTCATGGACCTTTTCCGCGAAGGCAACCTGGGCTTTTGCCACTTCGAACTGCTCGGTTGCCTTGTCAAAATCTTCTAGCGAAACGGCTCGTTTTTCAACCAATCGTGACATCCGTTTCAAGCTTTTTTCCGACAAACAAAATGTCGCCTGCCAACGCCGTATATCCGCCTCGGCCTTTTCGGTCTCCTTGGGCAAGAGCGATTTAACGGCGGCCAGTTTTGCCTTGGCCAGCTCCAGTTCGGCTCGTCGCTGCGAGACCACGGCGATCAAGTCGTCTTTTTCTAGTTCAGCGATCACTTGTCCCCGTGTAACCGCGTCTCCGATGTTGGCTCGCAACCGCTCGACTTTTCCCGAGATCCGAGCACCGACGCGAACTTCGGCCCCGATCTGCGGTTTTACCGCGCCGGTCGCCAAGACAGAGGAAGCGAAGTCGCGTCGGACCACTTCGGCTGTCTTCTGTACGGGCTCAATCGCTTTGGCATTGCTTCGACTCCACCACTGCCACCCGACAACACTTGCAGTCGTAACAGTGACGCAAAAAAACAGAAAGAGCCGAAACCGGCGACGCTTCCGCTTTTTTCTTCGTATCGCCATCCGAGCTCGCATACCGTCAGTGTCGGATCCAAACAGGTCCGGCTTGGATTGGGGCGGTGTGGCGGCTGGTGCTTCCGTCGCCCGAGATTGAAATTTGGATGGATTTTCCAACGTAAAAACCCTTTGATGTTTTGGTATTGGATTATTGATGTCCCCATTCGTAGTAACCCCTTGCGCAGTCGCAAAATGCGGCCGTACCGGCCGGATTTTACTGGGTTTTCAGTGTTGGAAGGGTTCACTACAAATGCAAAGGTCAATAGATACCTCGTCCCGGAACCAGCATCGGTCCTCGATGTTCGCAATCGGAATGGCTGCGTAGCAGGTCAAAAAGGTGTTGCTGTTGCTTGGGAGTGAGTATCTTTTTTTCCTCGCTCAATTGCTCAATCACCAACGCTTGTATCTGACGCTGTGCGTCGAGGATTTCCTTTTGTTTCGTTCGTATGGCCGTCATATCCGGCTCAGGCTGAAAAAGCATTTCCAATAAGCTGGTCCTCTCCTGGCGGTTACGATCACAAATCGCGTCGGCCGCGGCTCGAAACGTGCGGAGGCGAGGCTCCAGTTCCTTCCACTGTTCCGCACTGACATCCAACTCGCGATGCAACGGACACCATATAGTCTGCCTATCACCTGGCTCGCATGGTGCTCCACAAGATTTCCCGCAAGGTTGCGTGCCGGAAGCACCGCGAGCCACCGAAACATGAACTAGCCATACTCCGGCAAACGCCACATTCAAGGCGACCGACAAAATGACCAGCAACGATTTTATAGATTTCCACATGGTTATGGCTCTCTAGAACTGGAAGTGGCTGTCAACACTAAAAAACTTTCGGCGAGCGAGCCATCAGGCGCATCGCTCAAACAGTCGAGACGATAGGCGGTCCGAGGATCGTTTTGACTCGCTGGCAGACTAATGGACGAATGAACCGAATGCCATGTTTGCTGTCCCATCAAAATTCCCAACAAAATCCCGCTCGCCAAAACGGTTGCCTGAGCGGTTCGAGTGCTGGAGGGCACCAAGGCCCGCCACCCTTTTTTCCGATTCCAAGATCGCTTCGAAGAAGGTGAGCCGGACGCCGGCCCTGCCACGACATACTCCGACTGACGCCGTCGCGCGGCTTCGATGATCCGGTCTTCAAGCCCCTTGGGCAACGCCGGCGGCTCGGCGGTATTTTTCAAGATCGCCGTCAGACGTTCCTCTTGGGCGAGATGCTGACGACAGACATCACACTGCTCCAAATGAACTTCGATCGCCGCTTGCAGCCGTGGCTCAAGTTCCCGCCGCACAAATCGATCGAGCCGTTTTTGAACCGTTTTGCATCGCATCGTATCAACCTTTTTGGACATCACCAACCTCGGCGGCTAAATGGGTACACCAAAAGATCCTTTTACCTTAGATAAACGCACGAGAAGAACGAAACCCCCGCAGGATTCCGTTATTTTTCCAGAAATTCGCCCAGATGGCCCGCCAGGGTGGTTCTTGCCCTGCTCAGAAGACGCTCTACCCCCTTATTGGTAGTGTCAAGAACCTCGGCGATTTCTCGATAACCAAGCCCTTCGTAGTAACGCAAGATCACAGCCATCTTCTGCTTGGGTGGTAGCAAGTTGAGCGATTGCCGAACGGCCGCCGCTTGCTCCTGAGCTTCAAAAGCCTTTTCAGGCGTTTCTTTTTCATCCGCTACGTCAGGGAGTTCGCTGTAGATTCGAAGCCGTTTACGACGCAAAAAATCGAGGCACAGCCGGGCAACAATCCGATAGAGATAGGCTCGAAACGTGGCGGTCGGTCGATAGCGATCCGCCGAATCGAGCACTCTTAGAAACGCTTCTTGCACAACATCTTCCGCATCCGCCGCATTCCCTAAAAACCGATACGCCGCATTCCAAGCAGATAGCTGATGCCGTGCGACAAGTTGTGCAAACGCAGCCAGATCCCCTCTCGCTACGGCAAGCATCAATTCTTCATCACGAGGCATAAGCACTCCAAAATCTTTATAATCCCCTCCCACTATTTTTCCCATCATACTGGGTCATAAGTAAAGTGACCAGCAACTCCAGATTTTGCCTTCCCACAACTCTCATTCGGTCGCATTCATACAAGGAAAAGAAAATAGTCAGCCAATCAGAAAGGGTACCAAGTTTGGGGCTAAATTAGGTCACTTGGGGGCATTGGTGACCAAGGTAGGTAAAGAAAAGATGGCGTCTGCAGCTCGTCGTAACTCTTTGGCGTGTCTATGATTTGCCATAAAAAGACACGAGAAGTCATTCGTAATCAAAATACGGCCTCTTGCAGGGGCTGGGCGAGAATTGAACCCACAACATACGGATTGGAAGTCCGAGATCCAATATTGGTAAAGCCAATTTGGATAATGACTTAGAGAAAGGGGCAAACAGCCGTTGCACAACCGTTGAAATCGACCGTGATTTGGCAAGTTTTATCGCTTCATGGCCTGCCTTGGAGCAAACGCAGCAACAGGCACTGTTGATGTTGGCAGGTGTTTCAAGGGGACAATCAGAGTGCTTGCCGCACAATCAGATGGGGAGTCCAGAGGCTTCTTCTGTTTCCAGCCCTCGGCACAGCCTAACAGGGCCCCTCTCTTCAGAAGAACTCTTTAGTGAGTCAGAATGGTCCAAGCTTGTAGACCATCTGGCCCTGCCTAAGCGACAGGCTGACATTCTTTACCTTCTCCTTCGGGGCGAGAATGATAAACAAATTGCCCGAAAACTCAAGATCTCCCAGCCAACGCTCCGTACCCACCTCCAAAGAACGTACGGGCGGTTCAAAGTTTCTAACCGCACGGCAATGGTCATTGAGCTGGTTCGGCTAGCACGGGATTGTGAAAAAGACAGCTTTGTATCAATGAGCGATACTATTTGACTTTTTACGTAACATATACTAAAGGCTTTTATCGCATTTCACCATCGGTCCTGTTGTCATGGACTGTTTGTACTACTTCGAAGGGGACAGCCATAATGGACCTCGAGCCGTATCTTTACGATTCGCATCCACCGAAAATTCCGCTGCCGTATTACACGTTATCGCGGTAGTGCGGCTGGCCATCATGTCAGCGCGATATTCGCCGAAACAACGGCTGGCGATTTTGGTTTTGAAATCTGCCCGTATGTGGAAACCTGTCTCGTTTTCTTGTAGCAAAAGGCTTTGGACCGGTACACCGGTCAGAACTTGCCAGTTACCTGCCAAGATCGTGACGTCCAAACTATTGACCTGGCCATCGTTGTTCGTATCGCCGGGGAATACGGAGATGGCGACCGTGATAATACCAAGCCAAGTTCTTTACCCATTTCCGCTAAAAACGAATTCCGCAATAGAAACTAAACAGTGTGGGATTCAGAGCGGCACTCGCCATTTGGCTAGCGTTTCCATAAGGCGATAGGTGTCTGAGAATTCCGAGGGCAAGGAATCATTTTTGAACCAGATTACGTCAGGGCTTTTAAGTTGCTTGTCATCGATTGCCGGATCGTTGCCGAGGATTAAAAGGGGGCGAGCGGTAAGTGCTTTGCGAAGCTGAGGGTATTTCGCTTGTTGCACCGATTTGCCACGCAGATCGACAACATGAAGCGTCGGGCTTTGAGGTGCTTGCTTTTCGGAAGTTCTTGCCTGACGTGAAAGAATGTGGTGAATGATCGGGCGTTCATCCTTGCGAACGTCCCAGCGACGTGGCCACTTCAGTTGGAGCGTAACACTTGGATCGTCAGACGCCTTTGAGGACGCATGATTCTTTGCCGCATTGACAAGCAAGTGTCGAAAAAGGTGGTCTGCCTGTTCATGCTGGCCAAGTAATTCTTGCCATGGTATATAGCTTACGATGACGCGGCGGTTATGATCAAACAGAAGCTCTTCAACATAGGGTAATCCCACGCTAGGCCCAAGCCATGCCGTGCGGTTTATTACTGCATTGCAAGGCGTTTGTAGGTGTGAAAAGATCAAGGGGGCCGGATTACCTAGGGAGTCATAATTTCGCAAAAGCTTTCCCTTTGCGTGGGCAAGGCTCAAAGCGATCGATTTAGAGCGAGCCGGGCCTGACCAGTTTGGTGAAAAGACCAAGGAGGTTTTTTGGTCGTGTTGCTCCATGACATCAAGAGTGGCCTGGGGCGACTTACCGGCAGTATCTGAGCTCAAGATCAGCAGCTTGGGCGTTTCCGTTTCATCGGCAAGGAGCCGTGTCGCTTTCGCCCATTGCTCAAACCAAGCAGGAACTCCCTGCAGCTTGGCGGCAACCTGTTCCTCTGAATCTGTTGCACGATCCGGATAAAGGACAAACTCCGCGATTTTTGCACCAGAGTTGTCAAACGCCTTCACAACCCCCGGTGCTCGTAATTGAGGAAGTTTGAACATGCCTGAGGGATTGGAAGCAATCGGAGTGTTTAAAAACCGCAACTGGCTTGCCGTGGGGATATGTACCGCCTGGCCCGAGTTTGCAAAAAAGAGCGGCGGCTCTTCGGCTTGCAGGGAATCGCTAAAAACCGAGAAAGCGATGGACATGGCAAATAGCAGAAAAGTTTCTTTAACGAAGCGTTTCATAAACGCCCCCCCGGTAGAGTGGACTTGGCTTTAATTTTCGTATTTTTCTCAAAAAACATTTTTCGACAACGCCTAGTAGATATAATGGACATCGCGCTGAAAAGCAAGGAAGGCGATCTGTTTTACCGGAGACGGGCCAACCGTGGCTTTTTGTGTTTTGATGTACCTACGAAATGGTACCCGTTAAACTTAAGGAGAAACCATGAGTCGATATTGGATGATCCGCTTGTTCTTGGCTGGTTGCTTCGTTTTTTTTGCCGTGCAACAACTTACCGCGTCAGAAGAAAAAGATGAACTTCGAGCGATTCGAGTGGCGGTGTTCCCGATCGGAGCAACCGCAGACGTCAAGGTTGACCCCGACGCACTGACAGACCAGCTCAACACGCTTGCGTCCATATTGCCTGAGGTAACGCTTGTGGATCGCGCGGATTTGGAGAAAACAGCGGAAGAACAGAAATTGGCTTTGTCCGGATTAGTCGATCCCGATTCGGCCGTGAAGCTCGGCAAAGTCTTGAACGCTCAATATATCCTTGTTGGTCGGGCAAGCAAAATCGGGCAGACGCACTACATGGTCTTGAAGCTTGTCGATGTTGAAACAACACGCCAGACAACTATTTCGGCAAAGGCTCCCGTTAGCAAGGGCATGGAGGTGGTGCTGGAGAAAATTGGGACCGAGCTGGAAGAAAAGGTTGCCGCGATTTGTGCAACACCGCTGGACGCCGAAGAGCAAGCAAAATTAAAATCGCTGCAAAAACTTCTCAAACCGTTTCGCGGCAAGACTTTCTTGGTGCAGGTTTCCGAGGAGCATGTTAATCGCCACACAGAGGACCCTGCCGCGCAGATGGCGATCACCCATCTCCTTGCCTGGCTGGACATCCAGTTTGTTGTCCCCAAAGATCCACCAACCGATTGGAAGGAGCACTTGCTGGAGACGGCCACGTACGATGGTCAAGAAGTTGACTATCTGCTTGAAGGCGAGGGAGTTAGCGAGTTCGCAGGCCGAGTTCAAGGGCTGATTAGCTGCCGCGCACGCGTCGAGCTGCGATTGATCAAGTTGCCAGGCAAAAGCGTCATGACCATCGACAAAGGTGTCGCAGCGGGAGTCGACCTGACAGAATCGCTTAGCTGCAAAGCCGCCTTGGAAAAAGCGGGTAAGGCTGCCGCCGTAGCGGTGCTTCGGCGTGCGGTTAAGAAGGTCAAAGGTAAGTAGGTTTTTGGGACGCGACAAGAAAAGTCGACACTCCATCGGGAGGACGAAACTCCCGCCGAGCCATAGGCCGGTTCGTGCTCCGGCTTTCGAGACATCCCCCCCACAGCTTAGCAGTAGTTTGTCGTTCCCCCGTTCGAATTAAGCAACAGAGTAATTTGCAATGTCACCCAAAGCTTTCCTCTGCCTTGGTGTTCTCTTTTTTCAACTGACGATTGCCGCCCATGCTCAAGACGCCACGCTTCGAATGGCCATCGTGACTTCTCCTGAAATCGACCAGCTTGGCCTTGCCGAGCCGATTACCGCAGAGTTGGCAAAGGTGCCAAAATTCGAGCTGGTCGATCGGGCCAACATCGATCGCATACGCAACGAACTGGATCTTGCCACACTATGTAAACCAGAGTCGATCAAACGCCGGCAGGCACTGGGAAAAACGCTCGGAGCTGATCTGCTTTTTGTGCTGAAAGCAACACACGAAGGAAAGAGTGGTCATCAGGAAAGAACCACGCCGATGGGGCACCGACTCCATCTGGTCCTGGTCGATTGTCGCTATGGAGTCCGGCTCGTGGACACGCTGCTTTTCTTTGATAAAGAGAAGTCGATTGAAGCCGTTCGAGACCGAATCGTAACGACTTGCAAGAAGTATGCTGGCGGAGTTCGGCATATTATCGGCATGACGCCTATGGTCTCCAAAACCGTATACGGTCGAATGGAACCACTCCACTCTGGCTTGAGACGCTTGATAGAAAAACTCTTGACACAAGAGACGGACTTCACGGTACTTGCTCCGAAAGAATGCCTCTTGATTGAACGCGAGCGTCAGCTCGGTACAATCCCCAACACATCGGTATCGATCACAATTCTCAAAGGGAGCTATGCAGTTGAAGTTAAGCCTGGTATAAGGCCGAGGGTCAATCTGATTTTTGAAGCGACCCGTAACGGCAAAGTGGTTGCTCAGAAAACCTTCACGCTACGGGATGCCAATCTTCAAAGCCTTCACTTATCTGGCGACACGGTCAATCAGATCCTCGTTTTTGTGCAAGAGACGCTTGACGCTTCTACGAAAATTCAATGTTCGCCTGAGGAGCTTGACGCCACCGCCGAAGAGTTGCTGCGGCAAATCGAGTTGCAAGCGGAACTCGTTGACTTGATTCAAGTTTGTAACCTTGCCGAGGCATTACTGCTGATCAAGCCAGATTGTACCGCTGCCAGACTCTACGCCCTTGGGGGATATCACCGCCGCTGCCAACGCTTGCCTCGCATCAGGGATCGCGGGAAGTTGCGAACCGACGTTGCGTTATTCTTACACCGCACCCTCGACCGATGGCTTGATCACACAGAATATCTGATTCGTAACGAGCAAATTTCCGTCGAGCGTGCATCAAGACTCTATTACACGCTCGGATTTGATTGCAGTAAGTCAAATGCCATTCGTCATGACAGTAGGTCTTTTTACGTGGGCGGCTTGCCCGACTCTGATCCGGTTGGGACCTCTTGCCAAAAGCTTCTGGAGCATTACATCCACAGCGTTCTTCCAATGCTCCGTAGGTGTGTGAAAACCTTGCCAACAGAAAACGATCCTTCTCTGAACGAAGTTTTTGATTATTGTATCGCTCCGACAGACATCCGTACCTCGCTTGAGATTCAAGATTTTATCAAACGCAACAGGGCTCGCCGGAAGCGAGTCGCACCGAACGCGATGAAGTATTGGCCGCCTGACAGCCGTGAAAGCCAAATCACTTGCTGGCAGATTTGCTCCATCTCTCTCATGACCCCGATCCATGAAATGATATCTCAGTGTTATGCAAGTTGCACCGAAGAATATGAGACAGCCGCTCGTGAGCTTTTGGCTCTTGAGGAGGATTGTATCCTGGCATATCTTCCCAAGGGGCTTTCCTGTCTCATGGCGGAACGTTACCTCGCCGGCATGACTTCGCAGGATATTTATGAGAAGCGGACACCGATGATGCAGGTTTCCGAGATGACCGAGCACTATAAAGCTATGTTCGATCGACTTGCGAAAGACAATGATCCGGCCGTCCAAATCAGTGGCATGGTCGGCAGCTATGCGTTGCGACGCTGCAAAGAGCGAACCATCACGCAACTTAAAAACGAACGTGTTTCAATTGATGAGATGGCGAGCCTGAATGAGACCATTAAGTTCCTGGAAGAAATATGCAAACATACTTCCAAGTTTGAGCAAAACGAACCGCCGAAGATGATGGATTTTGATTGGGTGGTTCCCGGGATGTCCATACGGTACAAAACGAAAGGAATAAACTCTTACTGCAAATGGAAATTGCAGCATCTGAAAAAACTCGCCAGGGAAGCGCCCCTGCTGAAACCGGGAGAGGAAGTGCTTGACGAAGCGATGTTTCAGCGTGCCAAAATAAAATTCAATGATTTGGCCAGGAAAACTTCTTACGGACACGTGCCGGAGGAGCTCAGAAAAAAGGATCCTCTCAAAATCGCTGGGAGACCGATCCGCCCGGAAACGCATCTCGCCAAAGGGCAAACGAGTGCTTATTACTCGCCGTTACCGAACGTCGATACCAAAAAATGGATAACGTTGCTAAAGCTGGACAAAAGAACCGACCTTATCGTCACGCCAACCAGGTTGATACGCATGCGCAAGCATGGACAGCCCGAAATGATCTTCAACCTTGCAACCCCCGAAGGTGTGTCTGAAAACAAGAAGCAGTTCCCCAGAGCAAGCCAGTATTTGTGCGGTGCCATCAAAAGCGTGCTCTACGATGGTACTTACCTTTGGGTAACCTCGACCAAACGGGGAGTTTATGCCTTGACTCGTGACGGCAAGTTGCTCGGCAACATCTACAACACCCCGGGCTTTCCTTTTTCGACGGTCATGCGGCAAAAACGGGACGGTTTTTCGCCCGTCATGTACACGACCATCGAAGCGCCTGGTAAAATCCTTCTCGTTATGCAAACGAAAACCTCTACGATTATTGGGCGTATGAAAATTGACGCCTCCAAACGTCTCGTGTTCGAGCCTTTGCACTTGGCGTCCAAGACCCCTGTCAAGCAAAGCGTAGAAGAGTTTATGTCACCAGACGCGCCGTTTCGCCCGGAACCTTGGATGCATCTTTTTAAATATGACGACAAACAGCAATGGCTTGCCGTGCCGCGAACCATGAGCTATAACAGCCATAAAACGCACTCGACGCTGTGGGTTAACATCAAGGATCCTTCCGACGTCCGCGTCGATAAGCAACAACTGAAATGTTTTCCCGCGTTACGGTCATTGAATTCTCAGTGCCTTTTTGACCTCACTCCTCTTTCGATTTCCGGGAATCGAACCTTGGCCTTTCAACACGGGAACCATCGCTTTTCCTGGAATCGTCCTTTGAATTTGTGTGTCGTCACTCCTCCCAAGCCTGAGGCGATCGGCACGGTGCCCGCCTCATTCAAGAAATTGGCCGACCCGCAAGACGGAGGCGATCTCAATTGCGGCAAAGCCTATTTCGTCACGCAAGACGATGAGTACATCTTCATGGCCTATCCGGGGACCAAATTTGCCAGGATCAATAAGGATACACTTCAAGTCGAGTGCTGGCCGTTGCTTAGTGATGCCGAAGGGCCTGCTGGTTTACTGCACTTTGCTTCCGCCCGTTATGGAATCGTCGCTCTTGATCAGGACCGCTTGTATCAACTAAAGCTTGATGAAAAGGGGCCCAAGCTGTCGAACTATTTTAGCAAGGTACCTTCTCAATATGTCAAGCGTCATGCCAGGGCAATGGAACGGCTTGTCGAGGCGGGCGCTTATGTCGTGCCGTGGGAAGACGATCCCAAAGGCCGTGTTTACCATCACCCCAACAGCAAGAAACCGGCTCCCAAAGGAGGCGGATGCAGCGTCCGCATTGACCGAAAAACAAAAGACATCCGAGAAGTTTGCCACGTTTTGCCCGATGTTTATTCGTTTAAAATGCTTATACTCGACCAAGCCGAACTTGTGGAAGAGGACTTTGCGTCGCTTGCCCGTTGTTCGATCGAGAAATTGGTATTGGACTTTCCACCGGACCGCACAGGCCGTTCACCTTTGAACGACAAGGCACTGGCATGGGTCCTCAAAAATGAGAGTATCAAGCAGCTCTACATCAAGGGAAATGGTTTAACGGACGATGCCTTTGCGACAATTAAAAATGCGAAGCAACTTCAGACCTTAGAGCTCTTAAGCGACCGCTTCAGCGGCAAGGCCCTTTCCGATATCGCGAAGGCCCCCGCTCTGAAACGCCTTAAGTTCCAAGGCCCCAAATTCACGGACCAAGGCATGCTCGAACTCGGTGAGGCAAATAGATGGATCGACCTCTTTTTTGCCCGTACCCAAATAACACCAAACGGCCTGGCTAAACTTTACTCTCGGTGGAAAGAAAACCAATCCAGATAAAGGCGACAAGTTTTATGCCACGTCTTACAAAGTTTCCGTCTCTCTTCCTTGCCGTGTTTGACTGGCTGGTTGTCGGCGGGATAGTTACGCCCGCGATTGCGGGACAAAAGACCTCGCTTGGCATAGCGATCATCACCTTCCAAAGAGTTTGGCAAGCTTGCGATGGATGGTGCTTTTGTAAAGGTGTTGGAGAGTGATCCGCAAATCACACTGGTCGATCGACTCGCCAAACGCTTTTCGTTACCTGGCGTCTTATTCAACAAGGTTCAAAAAATCTGTCTGCGAATAACCGGGGATGGCGGATTTGCAATCCGAGACTCCATATTGGTAACCGCTCCAGGAAGTGCGTTGTTGCTTTGGTTTTTGGTCCTGGGATAATGGTTGTTTGAGGGTGAATTTCCTTTGGCGATCGGAGAGGGGACCGGATGCGACAGCTCGCGCGGCGGCGTTTGATTGGGGGGAGTCAGCATGCGAACCAGGAGTACTGGCGGCCTGCTATTCAAAAACTGGTCCATGTGGTATGAGAGTATCCAGAGCCCTGTAGGGGTGGAAGGAGACTCTTGTGAAGAATCGCGGGAAGCGACATACGCCGGAGCAGATTATCAGGAAGCTTCGTGACGCGGACGCGATGCTCAACTCGGGCAAGACGATCGGCGAAGCGTGCCAAGCCTTGGAAATCTGTGAGCAGACGTTTCATCGCTGGCGGCAGCAGTACGGTGGAATGAAGGCCGAAGAGGCGAAGCGGCTGAAAGAACTGGAACAGGAGAACAAGCGTTTGAAGCGTCTGGTGGCTGACCAAGCCCTGGATATCCAGATACTTCGGGATGTGGCAGAGGGAAACTTGTGAGCCCCTCTCGGAAACGTGAGACGGTAATAAAGCTCAAAGGGAAGCACGGCGTGAGCGAGCGTCGAGCTTGCCGAGCCTTGAAGCAGCCTCGTAGCACACAGCGTTACGAGACGAAGCCGCGCGACGATGAACCGCGTTTGGTTGATCGGATGCTTGAACTTGTTAGCGGGCGTCCTCGTTTCGGCTATCGTCGGATCAGCGCGTTGCTGCAAGCCGAAGGTTGGCGAGCGAGCTTCACAAGGGTTTACCGTCTGTGGCGTCGAGAGGGGCTGAAAGTGCCTCAAAAACAGCGGAAACGACGACGATTAGGCTCGGGTGAGAACGCTTGTCATCGCCGTCGTGCAGAGTATAAGGACCACGTGTGGACATGGGATTTCATCTTTGATCGGACGACGAGTGGGCGTTCGCTAAAGTGGCTGTCGATCATTGATGAATTCACAAGAGAGTGTTTAGCGTTGAAAGTGGCTGGCAGCATTACCTCGGAAGATGTGATCGATACGCTGGCCGAACTTTTTGCGATGCGAGGCGTGCCAAGAAATATTCGTAGCGACAATGGCCCGGAGTTCATCGCCAAGACGGTTCGAGAATGGTTGGAGCGAGTAGACGTGAAGACGCTCTACGTAGCACCAGGCAGCCCATGGGAAAACGGCTATGCCGAAAGCTTCCATTGTCGGCTTCGAGACGAGCTTCTGGCTCGTGAGGAATTTGAGAATCTCCAAGCTGCCCGGCGATTGGCCAAAGCCTGGCAGGAAGACTACAACCACGTTCGGCCACACGGTTCGTTGGGCTACCAATCCCCGTCGAAATTTGCAGCGGGCTGTGCCGCTTCTGTTCGGGCTACGCCCTCACTCCAGCAGCACAGCCCGAAATCTGACCCATTACCCGTTACCTAACCGAAACTCTCATAACCCCTGGTACAGAAAATTAAAGCCGGTCAAACGCTTGTCATCGCCGTCGTGCAGAGTATAAGGACCACGTGTGGACATGGGATTTCATCTTTGATCGGACGACGAGTGGGCGTTCGCTAAAGTGGCTGTCGATCATTGATGAATTCACAAGAGAGTGTTTAGCGTTGAAAGTGGCTGGCAGCATTACCTCGGAAGATGTGATCGATACGCTGGCCGAACTTTTTGCGATGCGAGGCGTGCCAAGAAATATTCGTAGCGACAATGGCCCGGAGTTCATCGCCAAGACGGTTCGAGAATGGTTGGAGCGAGTAGACGTGAAGACGCTCTACGTAGCACCAGGCAGCCCATGGGAAAACGGCTATGCCGAAAGCTTCCATTGTCGGCTTCGAGACGAGCTTCTGGCTCGTGAGGAATTTGAGAATCTCCAAGCTGCCCGGCGATTGGCCAAAGCCTGGCAGGAAGACTACAACCACGTTCGGCCACACGGTTCGTTGGGCTACCAATCCCCGTCGAAATTTGCAGCGGGCTGTGCCGCTTCCGTTCGGGCTACGCCCTCACTCCAGCAGCACAGCCCGAAATCTGACCCATTACCCGTTACCTAACCGAAACTCTCATAACCCCTGGTACAGAAAATTAAAGCCGGTCACCAGCTCAAGACGCCTCCGAGCCACCCCGCTCAATCAAGCGAGCATGGCGATCGAGCGGTGTCCGGTCGGGTTGTGGTAGATGTTTTTGGGAGAAGCTTTCGGGAGTTGCCTTTCCAGGAAGGCCGGTTCGAGAAAAGGGCGGACCTGTTTGGAGTCGGACCGGGGACTGAGGACGATTCTCCACAAAAACGATTGAGGAGAATCGCGTTTCCTTTTTTCATTTTGAATCGAGTTAAGGATTCAAAATACTTTATCGTCGACGTCGAACGATGAACAAGCTGATCGCGGCACCCAGAAGCAAAGCGATGGTTCCCGGTTCCGGGACGGAGACGGGATCGCCCCCGGGCCAGTTGGGCGTGCCGTATTGCCAGTTGCCAATCAGGTAGGCAAAGTCGGCGGCGTCCACGTCACCGTCACCGTCGATGTCCCCCCCGACCACGCCGGCATCGTCCGGATCGTCGATGGGCGTTTCGCCACCCCAGTTGGCCGTGCCGAACTGCCAGTTGCTATGCAGGTAGGCAAAGTCGGCGGCGTCCACGTCACCGTCGCCGTCGATATCCCCCTTGATGGCAACTGGTTCCAAGAAACCAACGGTCAACATCGTATAGCCGGCCAGGTCGCCCTCGGTCAGGTAGCTGAGCATATAATCGTCGCCATAGGTCGCGCCCGTGATGTCGGCCCAATCCAAGGTAGAATCATCCCAGTAGCGGATCGCGTCGGCCCCGTCGATCAGGTCCAAAAAGTCGAACAGCGAGTCATCGGCATCACCGTACAGCGCCAGCATTCCCCCGGTGGCCATATTGATGAAGCTATCTCCATTGCCATCGTAGTCGATCGTTAGCGTTTCGGCAACACTCACCAGCCCACCGTTGATAATATCCAACGTGCCGCTGCCGTATTTGCCGACGGTGAGCCTGCCGGAATTGTTCCACGTCGAGCCGGCTCCGTTGACTGTGACCTCGCCCGTCGAACTGGGCCCGTATTCGGATTTGTGCCCAATGATGCAAGAAGAATTGCTGACCAGCCCGCCACCGGTGATATTTAACGTGCCGCTAACAAAATAGCCGACACAGAGGCTTCCGCTGTTTGTCCACGTCGATCCGACTCCGTCGACCGTGACTTCGCCCGTCGAAATGGGCCAGTAGTCGGATTTGTAGCCGATGATGCCAGAAGAATTGCTGACCAGCCCGCCGCCGGTGATATTCAACGTGCCGCTGCCAAAGTAGCCGACGTAGAGATTGCTGCCGTTCGTCCACGTCGAGCCGACCCCATCCACCGTGACTTCGCCCGTCGAATCGTCCCAGTAGCCGAGGTAGGCATAAGAATTGCTGACCGCTCCGCCGCCGGTGATATTCAGCGTGCCGCTGCCGAAGTCGCCGACGATGAGGTCGCTGCTGTTTGTCCACGTCGAGCCGGCCCCATCCACCGTGACCACGCCCGTCGAGTCGGAGTTGTTGCCGAGGTAGCCATAAGAATTGCTGACCGCTCCGCCGTCGGTGATCGACAGCGTGCCGCTGCCTCTACCGCCGACGGTGAGGTCGCCGCTGTTCGTCCACGTCGAGCTGGTCCCATCCACCGTACCCAGCCCCGTCGAGTCGTAGCCGTCGCCGATGCCGCCAAAGCTGTTACTGGCCGCTCCGCCGCCGGTGATATTCAGCGTGCCGTTGCCGTTTTTGCCGACGCAGAGGCCTCGGCTGTTCGTCCACGTCGAACCGGCCCCATCTATCGTGACTAGCCCTGTCGAGCCGGAGTGATAGCCGAGGTAGCCATCGCGGGAGGAAACCTCCACCCCGTTTCGGATGTCAAGCGATCCGTTGCCGATATATCCTACACCGAGTTCTTCCTGCTCGTTAATATCTAAAAAAATCGTGATGTTCTGTTCCGGCTGGCTGTTTAGTATAATGGTCTGCGTGAGGTCGTCGGCACTGTCAAAGACCAGGTCGACATCGCTTACGATTCCATGGGTGTTGATCGTACCTGTGCCCGTCAGTTGATCCGTTCCTGTCCAGAGTGACCCTGTAGTGAGGGTTCCATTATTGAAATGGATTTCGCCCTCACTGCCGGCGTAATGAGCCATCCAGATATCGCCCTGCACATCGACCGCTCCGCCGTCGGTGATATTCAACGTGCCGCTGCCGTAGTCGCCAATTCTAAGCCTGCCACTGTTTGTCCATGTTGATCCGGCCCCATCCACCGTGACCACACCCGTCGAACCGACCCAGAGGCCGATGTAGCCAAGGAAACTGCTGACCGATCCGCCGTTGGTGATATTCAGCGTGCCGCTGCCGTAGTTGCCGACGCGGAGTTCTCTGCTGTTTGTCCACGTCGAGCCGGCCCCATCCACCGTGACCACGCCCGTCGAACCAGATTCGGAGCCGAGGTATCCAGAATAATTGCTGACCAGCCCGCCGTCGTTGATATTCAGCGTACCGTTTCCTTCGTTGCCGACGTAGAGGTACCAGCTGTTCGTCCACGTCGAGCCGGCCCCATCCACCGTGACCACGCCCGTCGAGCCGGAGTCGTAGCCGAGGTAGCCATAAGAATTGCTGACCTGGCTACCG
Source organism: Thermoguttaceae bacterium (assembly GCA_963674475.2). Classification (GTDB taxonomy): domain Bacteria; phylum Planctomycetota; class Planctomycetia; order Pirellulales; family Thermoguttaceae; genus CAXXFQ01. The sequence continues at coordinate 521,007 of CAXXFQ010000024.1, forward strand.
CCCGTAATCATCATCATGCCTCTACCTTGGTTGCCGACGTGGAGGTCGGAACTGTTCGTCCACGTCGATCCGGGTCCATTGACGGTTACCACGCCTGCCGAACCGGTTTTGTACCCGAGATATCCATTGGTTGATTCAATGACTATTCCATCGGAAATACACATCGCTCCGAGACCGCTATACCCCACCCCCATTGCCCTGGATCCATCGACATCCAGATTAACCGTAATATTCTGGTCGGGGTTATTATTTATGCTAAGGGTCTGATTAAGACCGTGGGTGGCGTCAAAAACCAGACTGACATCACTGACCAGGCCGTTGGTGTTAATTGTCCCCGTACCGGTAAGATCATCTAAGGCGCAGAGAAGACCACCTGTCGTAAGTGTCCCATTGTTAAAGTGGATTACACCTGATGAACCCGGAGCAGAGGCCACCTTGGTATCCTCTTCAACAGTCACACATCCGCCGTCGGTAATATTCAGTGTGCCGCTGCCGTAGTTGCCGACGATGAGTTCGCGGCTGTTCGTCCACGTCGATCCGGCCCCATCCACCGTGACCTTGCCTGTCGAACCAGATTCGGAACCGAGGTATCCAGAATAATTGCTTACCTGGCCGCCGTCGGTGATATTCAGCGTGCCGTTTCCTTTGTTGCCAACGTAGAGGTAGATGTTGTTCGTCCACGTCGAGCCAGCCCCATCCACCGTGACCAGGCCCGTCGAGCCGGTTTGTTCGCCGAGGTAACAGTGGGAATTGCGAACCGCTCCGCCATTCGATATATTCAGCGTGCCGCTGCCGTATCTGCCGACGTAGAGGTTGCCACTGTTTGTCCACGTCGAGCCGGCCCCATCCACCGTGACCTTGCCTGTCGAACCAGATTCGGAACCGAGGTATCCAGAATAATTGCTGACCTGACCGCCGTCGGTGATATTCAACGCGCCGTTTCCGTAGTTGCCGACGATGAGGATGCCACCGTTTGTCCACGTCGAGCCGACCCCATCTACCGTGGCCAGCCCCGTCGAGCCGGAGTGATAGCCGAGGTAGCCATCGCGGGAGGAAACCTCCACCCCGTTTCGGATGTCAAGCGATCCGTTGCCGATATATCCTGCACCGAGTACTCCCTGCCCGTTAATATCTAAATTAATCGTGATGTTCTGTTCCGGCTGGCTGTTTAGTATAATGGTTTGCGTGAGGTCGTCGGCACTGTCAAAGACCAGATCGACATCGCTTACGATTCCATGGGTGTTGATCGTACCTGTGCCCGTCAGTTGATCCGTCCCTGCCAAGATTGACCTTGTCGTAAGGGTTCCATTATTAAAGTGAATTTTGTTCCCACTACCGGAGTAGTAAGCCATCCAGGTTTCGCCCTGCACATCGACCGCCCCGCCGCCGGTGATATTCAACGTGCCGCTGCCTCCGCCGCCGATTTCAAGTCTGCCACTGTTTGTCCACGTCGAGCCGGCCCCATCCACCGTGACCTTGCCTGTCGAACCAGATTCGGAACCGAGGTATCCAGAATAATTGCTGACCTGACCGCCGTCGGTGATATTCAACGTGCCGTTTCCGTAGTTGCCGACGATGAGGATGCCACCGTTTGTCCACGTCGAGCCGACCCCATCTACCGTGGCCAGCCCCGTCGAGCCGGAGTGATAGCCGAGGTAGCCATCGCGGGAGGAAACCTCCACCCCGTTTCGGATGTCAAGCGATCCGTTGCCGATATATCCTACACCGAGTTCTTCCTGCCCGTTAATATCTAAAAAAATCGTGATGTTCTGTTCCGGCTGGCTGTTTAGTATAATGGTCTGCGTGAGGTCGTCGGCACTGTCAAAGACCAGGTCGACATCGCTTACGATTCCATGGGTGTTGATCGTACCTGTGCCCGTCAGTTGATCCGCCCCTGCCAAGATTGACCTTGTCGTAAGGGTTCCATTATTAAAGTGAATTTCGTTCCCACTGCCGGAGTAGTAAGCCATCCAGGTTTCGCCCTGCACATCGACCGCCCCGCCGCCGGTGATATTCAACGTGCCGCTGCCTCCGCCGCCGATTTCAAGTCTGCCACTGTTTGTCCACGTCGAGCCGGCCCCATCCACCGTGACCTTGCCTGTCGAACCAGATTCGGAACCGAGGTATCCAGAATAATTGCTGACCTGACCGCCGTCGGTGATATTCAACGTGCCGCTGCCGTAGTTGCCGACGATGAGTTCGTGGCTGTTCATCCACGTTGATCCGACCCCATCCACCGTGACCACGCCCGTCGAACCAGATTCGGAGCCGAGGTAGCCATAAGAATTACTGACCAGCCCGCGGTCGTTGATATTCATCGTACCGTTTCCTTCGTTGCCAACGAAGAGGGGGCCACCGTTTATCCACGTCGAGCCGGCTCCATCCACCGTTACCACACCCGCCGAGCCGGAGTTGTAGCCGAGGTAGCCATAAGAATTGCTGACCAGCCCGCCGTCGGTGATATTCAGCGTGCCGCTGCCGTAGTTGCCGACGATGAGTTCGCGGCTGTTCGTCCAAGTCGAGCCGGCCCCATCTACCGTGACCTCGCCCGTCGAGCCGGAGTGGTAGCCGAGGTAGCCATATTGGCCCAAGACGGCATTACCATTGGTGACACTCAGAGTGCCATTACTATCCTTGCCGATGTAGGCTCTCGTGCTTGAGGTCCAGGTGGTCGGATCGGCGGGATCGACATCGCCGGTCGTGGTGACGGCAGCCTGGGCGGTGGAAGCGGACAGAAGGAAAAGACCTAACGCCAATTTAATGCCATATCTCATGACTTCTGCTCCATAAGTATCAATGAAAAGTTGAGAGTTAGATAGAATTGATGCGTTTCCAGGCAAAGCCCAAGTAGACACAGAGGCGAGCGAAACCCGTTTCAACCGCGATAAAGAAAGACGAATCACCCGTCCCATGCGTCAAGGCACATTCAGCACGAAAAGGCGTTACAAAGATTCTATAGATAGCGATTATAGAGAATCTGATTAGGTGAAGTCAATTGCATTAGAGATATTTTGCATAGCCCGATATAGGGGGAAATCTGTTGGTGCTTCCCCCTGCCGCCCGGCACTGATGGAAAAAGAGAAGTGTTTCTGGCACGATGAGGCTTCCGGTGATGGCAGCCAGCCAATTCCGGCTCCGTCGCCACCGCCAAAAAGACCGACTGAAAAATTGCCTTCGTCGTCTTCGGCAGCCGGGCCCCTGGTATCATGTCCTGCGACACCATCCGGGCGAGGATGAGCCTGATCTGGGACGACGATTATGTCCGTGTCCCGGTCGAGTCGATGGTCCATTACTTTCGAGAGGACCGACCCGGCCAGAGCCGCGGCATTCCGGAGATTACCCCTCGGGCCTTTGAGTCGCCGGTTCAAAGAACCTCAGTTTCGAACCGTCGCCGAGGCCAATGCCCTGCCGAGCCCATACGAAAAGAAAACGCTCAGCAGTAGGGGGACACCAAGCGTAAACGGTGAAATCAGGCCAATCACCATGACCACAAGACCGAGGAGTCCTCCCAAGGTCACCACGCCCGTCAGCAGGCTCATGGTGGTCCTGGGCCAACCACGCTGGCAGCGAAAGACGGCCGAGGCGGGGACTACCAACACCCCGCTCGTGAGTCCCGCCATGGCCGGAAGAGGGCTGTCTGTTGCCACTCCCACAAAGATCCCGACAACAAGGCCCAATAAACACAATCCAACCAGATTCGCGGATCTGGTTTCGTCGCGAGACAAGGCGAATTTGCCGAAAGGGTGTAGGCGGAGAAGCAGATTAGCAACGGGATCCGCCAGCACGGCCATGACGATGAAGCCGACATAGAGAACAAGGGAGACCCATGGGAAAGACTGGCCTTCTGAACCGCCTTGCTCATTTCCTACAAGAAGACGAGCATAGGCGACAACGGCCATCGTCGCCAAGGGAATCGGCAGCGGTCCAAGGTTCTTAATCACACCGTTCATGCCCTTGAAACACAAATACAGCGAGGTGTAAAAAGATATAAAACCACAGCATCGTTCTACTGAACCAGATTGCCCCGGCCAACGAACGGCGTGGGACGTGTATCAAACGGGAGTGAAGAAGGGGGCCATTGAGCGGGTGAAATGAACCAGAGTACATCTTATTAAGGCCTGCATTGCCAATGCTCCATCCCGCGGCCCAAAAGCCCAGCAGACTCGGCTGGAATAGCTGTGTTGGCGACCAAATCAGGATCATTGGCAACGTCGGCATCAATAAACAACCCAATTCGAAGCCTTGACAACCCCGGCCAACTTTCGACAAAATTGAATCCACCTTTCTTTTTGTGAACTGTTACACAACACCTGCGAAAAAGAAGAATATGAAAAAAATCTTAACGATTTGCGCATGCCTTTTCATAATAGTGCCGCTGACCGCCTTGGCACAAGACAGCTCCACCACCACTTCCGATCACAACGCTGGCCGTCCGATCGAATCTCATCTCTATGAGCATCTAAAAAACGCCTTCGTCAATCCAAAGGATGATCCCGATCTGCCAAGGGTACTGCTTATCGGAGATTCCATCTCGATTGGCTATACGGTTCCGGTTCGCAGCTATCTCGACGGCAAGGCCAACGTGCACCGCCCGACGGAAAACTGTCAGCATACGGCGCATGGGATGAAGCGGCTCGAAGCTTGGCTTGGCTCGAAGAAATGGGACGTCATTCACTTCAACTGGGGAATTTGGGACACGCACTATCTCGAGAAGAAGACGGGCCGCATCCTCTCCGGTCCCGAAGCCGCGACTTCGTCGGGCGGAGCACGCATACGCCACACGCTGGAAGAATATCGCGAGAACCTCACGGAACTTGTGACGATACTCAAAGCGACCAACGCCCGTCTCATTTGGGCAAGCTCCACGCCGATCATGTTTCGCAAGGGTGAACGCTTCGACGACATCGCGAAATACAACCAAGTCGCGGAAAGCGTGATGAAAGAACAAGGCGTCGAAATTGACGACCTCTATCGTTTCACGCTCCCGGGCGCAGCCAAGTGGCAAACCCCGGACCAGTGCCATTTCAACGCGACCGGCAACCAAGTACTCGGCAAAAAGGTGGGCGATGCGATCCTGGGAGCCATAGAAAAACGCCATGCCCACGCGGCGATGGGTGAGAATCCGCTTTCGCTGCCCATGCCCAAGGTCGAGCCATGCGAAGAACGAACCATCGCGGGACGGAAAACGGTCCGATATGAGCATGAAAGCTTGGAGGCATGGAAGTATCCCAAGCCGCAAAGAAACTACTTCTTCGTCGTGCACCCCAAGGTTCCACCCAAGGGCAAAGTTCCACTTCGAGTGTTCCTCCACAGCGCCGGAGGTTCTGGCGAATCCGAAATGAACTTTAATATCGAGAGAATGCGCAACGACGATTTCTATGCAGTGTGTCTCGATTGCCGTGGTAACCAAGAGACCAATTGGTGGTGGGGATATCACTCGATAAAGGGTGATCCTAAAAGTTTCGAAAACGAACTCTACGCAACCGAAAAGCGAGTTCTCGCGACCGTGGCCTGGGTCGCCTCGAAATTCAACATCGACACGAACCGAATCTACCTGAGCGGGGTCTCGATGGGAGGCAGCGGTTCGCTCGGCATTGGGCTGCGCCGCGGCGATCTCTTCGCGGCCATTTCCGTGACGGTGCCCGCCGGTGCCGACCACGCTTTATTCCGTATGGATGGCACCCAGTATCCCGACCCGCCGCCGCTGTTTAACTTCTCCGCCCAAAACGACAACTGGTCCAAAGGGCAAAGCCAGTTGATTGACTATTGCCAAAAACAACGTTACCCCTTGGCCTTCGCATGGGGACCGCTCGGGCACATCAACGATCGGACCAAGTTCAACGCCACCGTCGCCGAGTTCCCTTGGCTTTCGATCCGCAAAAACGAAGCCTACCCGGTCTTCACCAGCGCCTCTTCCGACAACGTCTACCCCGGCTTCCAAAACCTGACCGCTATTGACCAAAACGGCCAGATCAACGGTTGCTTTCGATGGAAAAACCTGACCGACACGGCCGACCAGTTTGCCATGGAACTTCGACTGGTTCGAAAAGAAGAGCTCGAAAACCCCGTCGAGACGCCCAACCAAGCCGAAGTCGACGTCACGCTCCGACGCTTGCAATGTTTCCTCGTCAAGCCGGGCCAGAACTATCAGTGGCGAATGACTCAAAACGGTCAAATCTTGCGGTCCGGCAAAACACAAGCGGATGATAAAGGCGTTTTGACAATCCCCAGGATCCAAGTATCGGCAACCCCATCTCGACTGGAAGTCACCGGTTTACCCTATTGATGTCGGTATGGTCAATGATCCTCGCGCGAACTCGCTGACTTGCAGGAGAAGAGGGAGTTATTAGAGCTGGACGAATGAGCCAGGATCGCGATCCTCGTATATACCCGCAAAAGCGGGAGATGCGGAATGTTCCGCAAGCCAAGAAATCGATTCACCCTATAAAACAAGGGTCTTTCGCATTAGCTAGGGGGGAGTCCCCATCGGTCTATGGAACCAATGGGGGCTAGGGTAAGGGCCGATTGTGTACAGAAAACCGAATATTTGTTAGGGCAACGCCCAACGGTTGTCATTGCGGGAGCTGCGATTATTGAGTGTATTCGTTGTAAACCTCGTGTCCCGGACGTATTGAACCGTCTTCCAAGATGAATGGCATGTACAGCTTGCGTGGATTCTTGTTGTTGAGGTCGGCTACTCCGCTGGTCCATAACGCATGAGGAAAGAAACCAATTCCGTACTCATTCATCAATCCCAAGCCCGTTCGAATGATGCGGACGCGTTCGGCGTCGTCGTATGAGCCCCAACAGCACTCCGTGGTCATCATTGGTTTTCCCGCTTTCTTTGCAAACTCAAATGATTCTGCAACGACGCTCTTGGGTACTCGCGAATCCTCTAATTTTCCGGGTATCGACTTGGGTGGATTATTGTAAAGAGGATAGTATAGATGCGGGGTGAGAATATCCTGTAGGTGGCCACACGTCCTTAAATGGTTCACGCCGGGCATCGTGCCAATGCAGATCAGGGCGTCGGGATCGCATTGTTTTACGGCGTCACGGACTTTGCTCAGCCATGGAACCTCGACCTTAGCGTCACCACCAAGCGGCTCGTTGCATAGATCCCACGCAAGGATTCGCAAATCGCCTTTCATCGGCGCGACCAGCGCATTAACAAAGAGGCCGCATGTCGTTTTGAAGTCGGCGGTTTGCTCCGCAACTTTGACCTCTTCTCCCAGACCGCCACAGCGGTTGAAGAATACGGGCACCACCAATAGGTCCAGGTCACCACAGATGTCGACCGCCTGCTGGAAGTTGCGAATAGTCCTTTCGGGATTGGCCCGATAGGCATCCCATGAGAGCCAAATTCGCACGGCGTTGATCTTGGGAAAGTGTTTTTTTCCAATGTTCAATTCCTCGCGGTACTTTTCGGGGTTGAATTGCTCTTCCCATACCGAGGCAAAATTGTGTGCCCAGCTTGGCTGATAGTTGAAACCGTAAATGTGACTGCAACCATCCGGCGTTTTCAGGTTGATCTTGTCGCGAACCGCCTTCGATGCGGCCGAGATCTCGGCCGCTATCGTCGTAGACGCGATCACAACACTGCCTGCTAAGACAAGGACAACCGCAACCAATGGAATTACAGAACACTTGATATTCTTCATAAACATTTTTCCTTTCGAGTAAATATGTCAGACGATTCAGCTGTAGGGATACGAATTGTTGGCTCAGAGCGTGTTTGAAAAGTCACATTTTCCATTCGGTGGGCAGTTCAGGCGGTTTGAGATGGCATACCATACGATGGACCATGCATACGAGGATCATTTGCTTCGCTGTTTTCTGTTAGCTCCTCGTAATCCTTGCTCAGTCAGCGATACTCCCCCCCCCATCTCGTCGAGATCATCTTGCGGAAGTCCGTGTAGGTTTTGGCTTTGGGGTAACTTATTTTAGAGGCCAGCCCCAGACAGTTCTTATCGGTGTTACAAACAGTCACCATGTCTCCGTTTTTGGCGGCGTTGGCCCTGTCGCCAACCCCTTTTGCCGTCGATACCGATGCTGGCCATGTGGATGCGATCGTTGGGCGACTTGCTTTCTTTGTTTTGGACGCATCCGGCAATCCAAAAACCCATGTCTGTTTCGGCTGTGGTTGAGATAAATTTTCTACGCGTGGTTCGACGTAAAATGGCTTAGATTCCTCTTGTTTTTCCATAGCTTTTGGTAGGAATCGTTTATGGGAAATAGCAAGTCTGGAGTTGTCCGGCGCGCCAGAAAATCAGTATATTTTTGCTCGATTCCCTCTAGGCGTATATGGAATTATAAACTGTCTCGCCACAAAATGTCAAATCTATCTTTTACGATATATCGTAATAATTTTACGGATTATCGCATTGCTTCCCCGTCATCAAAAAAGCTATAGTTGGATTGTCGTAAACGTTCTCCCAACCCACGTCACTCTAGTAGTGGCGACATTTTCCGAACAGCGAAACCGGCTGGCATCCCAACGTCACGACCTTGCGATCGCCAACATGATTTTAGTTCATCCGATATTAGTGTGTGCGGTCAAGAAAAAGACCCTTGAGTAAGCCTGAAAGACCTTCGCTCGGGCCCGATGAAAGTACCAATGCAATTTCTCTAAATACCCTGATGAAAACAAGCTGTGTTGGTGCGCGCCATTTCCGGATGAGCCGTATTTTTTGATAAAGCCTTGCTCACCAGGTAACGCCGCATGTCGATCGTGCGTTCGAGATCCGCGAATATTCATGTTAGCAAAAGTAGTGAAACTGATGTTTTTGAGATTTCCCTGGCAAACCGGAGGCCCTCGTGTCACTGCTTTTGCAGAGGCCAGTAATATTGTGGTTGTGGCTGCGTGTAGCTAGACTGGATATGGAAAGATATCATTTTTTTGCGGATCGTGAACCATGAACACCCGACACATCGCGCTTATTTACGATGCCACATTGCCCTATGACCTGAAGATTATCGAGGGTGTGGCGGCGTATGTTCAGGAAGTCGGGAACTGGAGCGTCTATATTGAGGAGTATGCGCTTGGCAAACAGCAGTTGCCCAACCTGCATACATGGCATGGAGACGGGATTCTTGCGGATTTCGACGATCCCAAAATCGGCCAAGAGGTGCAGGAACTGGATATTCCGGTGGTCGGCTTCGGGGGCGGGTATGGCTGGTACGATCCGTCGTCGAAAATACCGTATTTTTTCGCCGACAACCAAGGCATCGCAAGGATGGGAGCCCAACACTTGCTGGAACGCGGCTTTCGCAATTTTGCCTTTTGCGGCTATCCATCCACGAAAATCAACGGCTGGTCAGCGAAACGCGCCGAGGCGTTTTGCGAATGCGTAGAGGCGGCAGGATTCGACTGCTCTATCTACACGGGGCGACACCAGACACCGCGAAGTTGGGGGGCGATGCAGAAATCGATCTGTCGTTGGCTCACGTCGCAGAAAAAGCCCCTGGGACTGATGGCGGCGACAGACAAGCGTGCCCGCCATGTTTTAGAAGCTTGCAAGACTTTGGGGTTGAAGGTTCCGGAACAAGTGGCCGTCATCGGCGTTGACGAGGTACTGCGTATTTCGACCCACCAGATCGCCCCGACTCCGAACACGGTCGTCAGCATGGGCAACGAGTACCTCAACGGTCTGGTGAATATGGAGAATCAACTCCTAATTCTTCTCGACATCGACAAGATTCTCGGAGAAGACGAAGAAGTTCTCGCGTCGATCAGCTAGCAGTCCGTTTGAAAACTGGTTGCCAGAAAAAACGAATCCGTCGGCGACTGAAAGCCCACGGACAACCAAAGCCATCGTAAAACCAAGAAAGAAGCCCGAGGGAACCAACCGTCCCCCCGGGCTTCTTCGTTTATGATCATGTTTCTGAGAAGGCCACCTGCGAAAATAGTCTTTTCGCAGGTGAGCTTAGAGCATCTTTAACTTTGGTAAAGCGTGGTCCTTGCGACGCTTCGCGAACCAGCGGGTTTTGGCAGATTTGCGAACTCTTCTCAATTCAGTAGCTCATCTCGCAATCGGCTGAAGAACGACTTCGCATAGCCGTTCTCCTGTTCTGGTCGAACTACCGCCGACGTCGAACCGCCAGCAGCGTCCCGAGTCCGACCAAAATCAACACGACCGCGCCGGGCTCCGGCACCACCCCGACCGTCAGCATCGTATACCCGGCCAGATCCCCGGTGGTCAGATACTCAAGCCAATAATCCTCTCCCGCCGTCGCGTCGGTGATAAGGGCCCAGTTAGGAAGGGAGTCATCCCAATACCGAATCGCATCGGTTCCCTCGACCAGCCCCAAAAACTCGTCAATCGAATCATCGGCATTACCAAAAAGCGCCAACATCCCGCCGGTCGCCATGTTAATAAAGCTGTCTCCGTCATTATTCCAATCGATCGTCAGTGTCGATCCCACACTGACAACACCACCTTCGGTAATCTTCAAGCTTCCATCGCCCTCTTTGCCAACGAAGAGTTCGCCGGAATTGGCCCAAGTTGACTCGATCCCTTCGACGGTTACCTCACCTGTTGAATGGAGACCGATGGTGCCACCGCTACTAATAACGGTCCCGCCATCGGTGATCGTCAGTGTCCCATTGTCCATGAAGCCAACGTAGAGCGAACTGGAATTTGTCCAGGTCGAACCAGCCCCTGCGACAGTCGCCTCGCCTGTCGAACCGCATCTGCAGCCGATGTGACTCCCGCCATTACTGACGGTTCCGCCGGCAATGACATTCAGCTTTCCAATGCCCTCGCAGCCAACAAAGAGACTGTCTGAATTCCAGATCGAACCAGTTCCGTCGACAGTCACCTCGCCTGTCGAACCGGATACGCGGCCGATGTGGCTGCGGCCACTACTGACGACTCCGCCATCAGTAATCATCAGCTTCCCATTACCCGCGTAGCCAACGTTGAGCCAGTGGGAACTGCTCCATACCGAGCCGGCTCCGTCGACGGTCATCTCGCCTGTGGAACCGGATTTGTAGCCGATATAGCCATCCGTTGATTCAACGACTATTCCATCGGAAATGCTCGTCGTTCCGGAGCCGCTATGGCCGGCACCCATCGAGCCGGACCCGTCGACATCTAGATTGATTGTAATGTTGTGGCCGCCATTTTTATTCATAGCAAAAATCTGATTAAGGCCATGCGTGGCGTCGAAGATCAGATCGACGTCGCTGACGAGGCCATGGGTGTTGATGGTACCCGTACCGGTAAGATCATCGCTGGCACAGCAAAGCCCACCTGCCGTAAGGGTTCCATTGTCAAAGTGAATTCTGCCAGAGGAGTCAGAATGAGAAGCTACAAAGGTATCTGCTTCAACAGTCACGTTCCCGCCATCCGTAATATTCAGTATCCCGCGGCCAGCAAAGCCAATGTGGAGTTTGCTGGAGTTGGTCCAGGTCGAACCGGCTCCGTCGACGGTCACCTCGCCTGTCGAAGCGGAATCTAAGCCGATGTAGGTGTATTTATTGCTATCAACGATTCCGCCACCGGTAATATTCAGCGTTCCATTACCCAAGCGGCCAACGTAGAGCATGCCGGCATTATTCCAGATCGAACCAGTTCCGTCGACGGTCACCTCACCGGTCGAAGCCGAACTGTAGCCGATGTAGCCGTTACCAGTATTGACGCGACCACTGCCGATAATATTCAACTTCCCATTGCTAATGCCGACTGAGCTAGTATTGTTCCATGTCGACCCCGCTCCGTCGACGATCACCTCGCTTGTCAAACCAAAACAGGAACTGATGCTTCCAGAGCGACTATTGACGACCCCCGCGTCGGTGATAGTCAGTCTTCCTTTGCCGCTGCTGCCAACGTAGATTGAGCCAGAGTTATTCCAGGTAGAGCCAGTCCCGTCGACGGTCACCTCGCCTGTTGAACCGATATTGTAAGCGATAAAGGTGTCGCGGTTACATTCAATGGTGCCACCCTCGGTAACCGTCAGGGTCCCATTACCCTCTTGGCCGACGTAGAGCCAGTGGTCATTGGTCCAGGTTGATCCGGCCCCGCTGACAGTGACCTCGCCTGTTGAACCGGATTGATAGCCAATATTGCCGTTGGCCGACTCAACGACCATCCCATCGGAAATACTCATCGTTCCAACACCGCTATGTCCGATCCCCAAGGAACCAGAACCGTCGAAGTCTAAATTAATTGTGATGTTTTGGCTATTGTTATTATTCATGATTAAGGTTTGATTTAAACCGTGAGTGGCGTCGAAAACTAGATCGACATCACTGATCAAGGAGTTGGTATTGATTATACCTGTTCCAGTGATATCATTGCCGGCACAGCAAAGCCCACTTGTATTAAGTGTTCCATCGTCAAAGTGGATCGTGCCTGACGATTCAGAAGTACAATCCACGCGAGTATCCTTTCCGATAATCACGTTTCCACCGTTGATGATATTCAGCGTCCCATCGCCTTTGACCCCAAGGATGAGCTTGCCGGAGTTGTTCCAGGTAGAGCCAGCTCCGTCGACGGTCACTTCACCTGTTGTACCGGGTTTGTAGCCGATGTAGCTATCGCGACAACTGACGGCCCCACCGCCGGTAATATTTAAGTTCCCATTGCCTTGGTAGCCAACGTCGAGTCTGCCAGAGTTATTCCAGGTCGAGCCATTCCCGTCGATGGTAACCTCCCCTGTCGAACCGGATCTGACACCGATGTAGCCATAGCGTGAAACCAGATCGCTACTACCGTCGGCAGTCACCGAACCGGTCCCGGTTTCGCCAATGAGGGCATCCGTTCCGGAGTCCCACGTCGACGGGTCGGCCGGGTCCACATCGCCAGTTGAGTAGATCGCGGCCCCGAGTGGCCCGGTTAGGAATAGCGTCGCTGATAGAACGGCACACGTTAGATAGACTGCCCACTTTAACATAATTGGCTCCTGTTTCTGGATGGAGTTGGAAGCGTTTTTATCGATGAGTTCCTTTCAATCGCAAACCGGGTGCCAACTTACGAAATCCCTAGTGGAGTGAATAAGAAAAGCTATCGCAACTCGTTTGACGGATTGTTGTTACAGAGTCTCATTTTTTCCGATTTCCAAAGCGTCCCGTTTTGCGGTTGGCAATCAGGGATGGATGGTATTGATACAGGTGTTGTAATTTGCTTGTATCGATATCATATATACATCGTATGACGTATTAAGAGGCAGGAAATGCCCAAGAGAAGTGCGGGGCCCGAGCGACGCTTGCCGCGAGAGAGACAGGGCGGATGTCAACGCTTGAGACGCAGCCTCGGGGTTATGCCGCATTTTCTCTTGCGTTGTGAAGAATGGGCATTTTTGCTCCGCCTCACTTACTCACCCCTATTTGAGGAATGTGTCGACAAGGCCACGAACGAGTGAAAAATATTGACACCCCCCTGGCCATGGGGCCTCATCGATAGGAAGGCTTGGTAGGTCGTGGTTACGTCGAGTAACATCGAACCTCGAATATGGCCGCCGGGACGTTGTCGGACGGATGGTCTAGGGTGAGGTGGAGTCGATCGGTCACGACTTGCTGGGGAAAACGGACGGTGATTCGCGTCTGGTGATTGTCGTCGGATTGGGCCAAAAGCTTTCCGGCCGCGTCGGTAATCCGATAACGACGCACGCATGTCGGCATGATTCGGTGGGGGTGCCGATACATGACGGAAAACAGCGGATTGTCTCGATCGGTGTCCGGTCGGGGTAGGTTTCAATCTTCCCATCAATATCGGGCGATGCACCAGAGGGAGTGCCCTTTTTTGAGTTCGTTCGCTAACGAGAGGCAGTGTTAAGATAGAAAGAACACGAAATCGTTTTACGGAACCGAAGGAGATTTTTTTGGCTCTTCAGTGTGGAGTTGGGTTCCCTTGAGATGCGGTTTTCGGTTTTGCCGCTTTCTTGTTGTGGCCTATTGACTTTAACATTTTTTATGTTAAATTATTAGCTGCTATGATGGTGGATACTATAGGTACTCGTCAATTGCGAGGTGAAACAACTCTAGGGAAAGACCTGGATGGTACAGTAAATGCCCCGTTTCAAGACCTCGTGAGTGTCGGAAAAGAAGTGCGTTGGCCCATTTGGGCATGATGTATAAAAAAGGGACTATTTTTGGGGCCTCCAATACGAACTCATAAGAATTACGCCACGCCCCGAAAGGAAAGGTGTAGCCTATCTGCATTCACGCTCGTCGAACTTCTTGTTGCTATCGCCATTATTGGTATTTGATTGCTATTTACTGCCTGCGGTCCGGGCAGCTCGAGAAGCGGCACGGAGAAAGCAGTGTTCAAATAACTTGAAGCAATGGTTTTTGGCCGTTCATAACCATTGCGATGCGAATCGCGATTTGGCTCCCACTCAATGCGGAGTGTTTTAGAAGTGCCTATCATTATCGCACGGCCGGATCTCTGATTTAACTTCCTACACCAGTGACGGTTTATACATGAGTTCAGAGCAGAAACCAGAAAAAATCAACAATCTAAGCGACATCGCCGCGAGGTGTGGGGTCACTAGCATGACGGTCAGTCGTGCGCTGAGAGGGGATTCGCGAGTGGCGGAGAAAACTCGTGTAAAAATACTTGAAGCGGCCCAGGATGTGGGATATCAGATAAAAGCGAAGCAGGGTCGGCCCAGGCGGACTAAAGCGATAGTCAGGCCTTGCGTTGACGTTCTGATCGGGACCTCGACATCGCGTCAGGCTTGGTATTACTCCTCACTGCTGGTTTCGCTTGAGCAGGAGCTCGGCAGGCATCAGCATGATTGCATCATTCGTTCATGCGACAATTCGTACAACGATTTTTTACGAGTCTGTGAAATTCTCCGCGCACAACAAATCAAACGGCTTTTGGTGGTCGGTTATTTTACCTCGGAGCAGATTGACGTCATCGCGGATATCGTTCCAGAGGTTCTCTTGGTAGACCATACAGGTCATCCTTCGATCAAAAATGCTTATGAAACTGTCGGTTTCGATAATGTGGAGGCTGCCAGAGTAGGAGTGAGGCATCTTCGGGAGTCGGGGCGAAAAAAGATCCTGCTTATCAAAGGTTTTGCGGATCACTATTTCTCAAGGGAAATCGAGCAGGGTTACATTCAGGCAATGGCCGAGACCGATTCGGAGCTGGACCGGTCCTACCTTATTGAAGCCGATTTTACCGCGGCTCAAGCCGGGCTGGCGGTTTCAGAGTGTGTCGAAAAGGGGCTTGAGTTCGACGGCGTATTTACCAATGACGAAATGGCGACGGGAGTTTTACAGGCTTTGAAAGCGTTAGGGAAAAAGGTTCCCCAGGATGTTGCGATATGCGGCTGCGATGGCCTGCCGATTTGTGAACAGCTTACTCCTACACTGACGACGTTGCACCTGGATTATAAAGAATTGGCTCGAGTCGCCGTTAATCATTTTTTTGCCGAGAAGACTGAAAGCTCGATGCGTTGCAAAATTAAATTGGTTCCTCAACTGAAAGTGCGTGAAAGTACCTCTTCCAAATAGTTCCTCTCGTTTTAAAGGAAAAAAGATGGGATATTTAAGCCAGACAGAATGCAAGCAGCGTCTCGAGAAAGTACGGCAGCTGCTTGAGGCGAAAAACCTGGATATCGCGTTGATCTATTACGACGAATTCAATATCGGCAACGGCTGGTATTTGACGGGGTGGTGCCCGCAGTTCGAAAGTGGAGCGGTGCTGGTAATGCGAACGGGGGAGGCGATGCTTCTTGGCGGTCCTGAGAGCGAGCCGTTTGCCAAGCTCGACAGCGCCATTACCGAAACGCGGAATTTTTCCGTGTTCATGGTCCCCGATGAAGAGTACCCCAACGCGACGATCATCGATTTCTCGACCCTGTTTGATGAACTGAAAGAAAAGATTGGCGAAGTGAAGCGAGTGGGCTTGGTCGACGCGGATCGCATGCCTGCCGGCTGCCATAGCCAACTCGAGGCCGGCTTCAAGGGCGTCGAATTGGTTGACATAACCGAAGAATACACGGGCTTTCGATTTGTTAAATCGGCTTGGGAGCTTGAGCAGATTCGGCAGGCGTTTGGGTTGGCCGATGCTTGTTACGACGCGATGAAAGCGGCGGTCAAGCCGGGCGTGTCCGAGATCCAGATCGCCGCGGCGGGCGAATTTGCGGCCCGATCTCGTGGTGCCAGCGGATTTGGTTTTACGCCAATCGTAGGCAGCGGTCTGCGATCCAACGCCGTGGTCCCTACGGCCAGCTCCAAACCGCTTGCGGAAGGGGAGTTGGTCATGGTTGGCATCGCCCCGAAGGTCAACGGTTACGCCGGTGTCTTCGGCGAGGTGTTCCCGGTTTCAGGAGAGTATACCTCAAAGCAGCTGGAGTGTATGAAGTATCTCAAGGAAGCTTTCTGCCTGACGAAGGAAATGCTCATCCCCGGCAAAATCGGTCGGGAGATCGACGCTCCGGCGCGGGCCTATTTTGAAAAACACGGTTTCAGCAAATATCTGGTATGCCCCTTTGTTCATACTATCGGGCTTCATGAGGCGGAGACCCCGTTTTTCGGACCCGGCAGCGACGACCGGCTCGAACCGGGCATGACGGTCTGCGTCGATATCAGTTTCTTTGGACATCCGGAGTTCAATGGCGCTCGTATCGAAACGGGATACGAAATTACTGAAACGGGCGCGGTTCCCTTGAGTGTGAAAATGGATGCGTTACTTAGCGGCTAGAAGCCATTTTCCTTTATGGAAAAACTCGACGTTTTCTCTCTCTTTCTCTCTTTAAAAAGGGTTCATCATGATGGATAAGGAAAAAGCACGAGCAGAAGATCTCCGTGACGACAGCGCGTTCGACGTGGTGTTCGGTTTCGACATGGAAACGGACATTGGCTCATTCACCCCTTTTTACGAAGGGGTCGAGCACGGGACGCCTCGGATCTTGGAACTGATGGAAAAGCATGACATTCCGGCAACCTTTTTCTGGACCGGTCACGCGGCTGAAAACAATCCCGAAATGGTTCTCCGCGTGCACGAGGCGGGTCACGAAACGGGCTGTCACGGACTCTATCACGAGACACTCGGCGATCCGATTTTTCCGCTGCCGAATAATTGGCCCATCTTGCCGTCCGAAGTGGAAGGCCGACTGCAAGAGGCGACGCGGATCGTTCGTGAAATTAGCGGGGTTCAGCCGGTGAGCTTTCGTTGCCCACGGCTTTGGGGAAGCACCACGGTGCTCAACGTGCTGGAGAAAATGGGATATGTGGCCGACGCCTCGTTCCCGTTGTACTTCTATCGCGAGCCGTTTGAACCGTATCATCCGTCGTCGGAAGACTGGACGAAGCCGGGCGACATGAAGATCGTCGAGATACCGAATTTCTGCGACTTGAGCATGGAGAGCAACGATCCTTACCAGCGAGACCGGGATCAGTGGCCGTTGTTTCGGACCGAGTCGGCCGACGCCCTGATGGAGAAGGTCGATAGTTTCCTTAAGTTCATCGACGCTCGTGGGAAGCGGCCGGTCGTCTGTTTCTACCTCCACCCGTGGGAGTTTCATCCGATGCCGCAAGGCGCGCTCGATTTTGGCGAAAGCAGCGTGACACCGCTTCCGTTTATCGTGAAAAATTGCGGTGAAGTAGCGGTCGAACAGTTGGACCGCGTTTGTGCGATGCTCAAAGAGCGAAACGGGCGTTTTGTCACGGCGAAAAAACTGGCGTCGGAGCGATCATGAAAGCGTCTGAACTACTGAAACTTTTTAAGAAGGCCGGAAAACGGGCCCATCTGGTGGGCGATCTCGACGCGGGCGCGATTGTCGCGCTCGACGTCGAAGGCCGTTGGTTTGCCACGCTTGACGGGGAAATCCTCAATCGCGTCAATCCGGAAGCCATCGAAGGGCAAAGCACCCGCGAGGAGTACCTGAACCCTGGCGGCGACGGGCTCTGGCCTGCTCCCGAGGGGACCACTCTCGGCTACCAATATTCCACCGGCAAGTGGCGAGTTCCACCGGGGCTCACGTCGGCCCGCTATCTGGTAACGCAGGCCACAAGCGGAAGCGCCACGGTCTGTGCGGAGGTCGATCTGATCAATAGCCAAGGACTCGGCATCCCCCTGCTTTTTCAGAGGCAGCTCATCGTGGATTCCGAAAAAGGATCGGTCCTCGTTAGGGCGAAGGAGTCGCTTACCTATCTCGGCCGTAAACTGCTACGACGTAACGACTGCCTACTGGCCCCCTGGACGCTCTGCCAGTTCGACAGCGGCCCGGAATGCGAGGTTGTTTTTCCGTGTGAAAAAGAGACCTCGGTTTGGGACCTTTACGAGCCAAGCGATACTCAGCGAAAGTGGAAGGATCGCTTTTGTCACACGCGGACCGATGGGGCGCAAGGTTATCAAATTGCCATTGACGAGAAGACTCCGTGGATCGAGTTTCGCGATCCGCGTCGTGGCTTGACCGTGCGGCGTGAGGCCGAGCCGGTGCCATCGGAACAACCGCTTATCGACATTCGCGATGCGGATCCCGACGTCTTGCCCGACTCCAGAGGTGTTCGTTACAGTATCTATAGTGACGCGAGCGATTTCATGGAGATTGAAGCCGCTGGCGGCTGCCCGGACGTCCTCCGGCCGAATGCCGAAATGAGCCTGATAGTGAGCACGCGGTTTGCACGAACGTAGCGTTTGCTTGCCAAACGAGAATGGAGAAAAAATGAAAGTCCTTGGTTCTAGAGAGTCACTTCTGGTATCAACCCTATCCCCGGTCATCGCAGGCTTGATCCTGGTCGTTGGCTGGTCTCTCCACACCCCGACACCCGCCCAGGCTGAGGTGACCACCGAGGAGTTTGCTCGAGAAGTCCAACGCGTCCTTCCTCAAGAAAAACCGTACGACTACCACAAGCGTCTGTCGACCGGCCCCGTCCACGTGCAAAAGCGTGATCCCGAGGCCAAGCTTCAAGACGGCGAGATGGCGCTGCCCAAGCAGGGATGGAAGCTCGTTTGGAACCAAAAAAGCTCGCCGGTCCTTGAAACCGCGGTGGCCGATCTCCAAGACTATCTGGCCACTTCGATGAGCGTTCAAATCAACGTCGAAGGCCGGGATTCGCTCGATGGATGGCAAGACCTCAAACAATGCGTCGTCGTCGGAACACGCGACCAGATGCCCGGATGCGGCGCGGCGCTCAAAAAACCGAAGGACTACGAGATTGTCGTGACACCCCAGCGGGTCATCGTGTGCGGGTACGACGAACGGGGTGCCATGTTCGGGCTTTATAATTTGGAAGAGCGGATGAATCTGCGTGAAGCGCCTTTCTTGCCCGCCAATTTGAAGACGGTCCGCCACAGCCTCTACGACGTGCGCATGGTCCAATCATGGATGGGGTGGATGGAGTGGCCGGATCGGTTGCTCTCCCATCTGGCCCACGATGGTTTTGACGCCATCTATGCCTCGGTCTACGCCAACCCGAATGGAAATCGTACGACGGCCGAGTCTTCGGTGAACTTTTACTCGCGTTTGCTTTTCAAGGTACGCCGTCAGAATCCGGCCAAAATGCGAGACTTGGTCGACCGGGCCTCCCGTTTCGGCATCAAGGTCTACGCCCCGATCATCTACCAGTACCTGGGCACGCCGGAAAGCGAAGCGGGGCTGCGCAAGCTGGTGCGGGATATCCTGAAGGAGTTTCCCGACATCCAAGGCTATGTCCTCTTAACCGAAGGCTTCTGGTACAAACAATGGGGAGGCCTTCACGGTGCGAGCAAGGAGCACGTCCAAGATTGGGCAAGAAACTGGAGCCGGGCCGTTGAAATCGTGGCTGAGGAATGCCATCGTGTGAATCCGGCAATCGAGATTCTGCCCTGGGAATACAACATCGACTTCCGACCGCAGAACGTCGAATTGAAGCGTTACTTCGTCCAGCAGCTTCCTGCCGACACGATACCGTTGCTTACATGGGAAAACGGAAAGAGCTTCGAGATCGACGGGATGCCGGGGTATCTGCGTGACTATTCGCTGAACCAAATTGGACCTGCCGAGGTGACGGAAGCCCAGATGGGCGAACTTCGAAAACGCAACATGAAGGTCTATTGCAAGGCCGACACCTTTGCCGCTTGGCAGTTCGGCACGATTCCCTATCTCCCCTTTCCGTACCAATGGTCCGAGCGGTACAAGGCGATGGAGAAGTACGGCGTCAACGGCACGATGGAGAGCTGGAGTAGCGGGTACATCCCGAATTTCATGACCGAGTTGCGGGCTTGGTACTGCTGGAGCGACGCGCCGCCGCTGAAAGAGCTGCTCGGCGCGATTGCCGCACGTGATTTTGGAGCCGGAAAAAAAGAGGCGGTTCTGGGGGCATGGGATCACTTCAGCCGGGCCATTCGCCTTATGCCGGACACCGGCCCGAACATGGGAACCAACAACGCTGTCGGGAATCCTCTTTTCTTTGAAGAGCCTCCCCTACGGACCACGACGTTCAAACATTCCTGGTCGGATCACAGCAAGTGGCAGGGGTATTTCGGAGCGGGAATCAACCCTTACTGGCCTTTCACCGTCTCTCGCATGGTCTTTTACCCCGACTTTACCAATCAAGCGAACAAGGCCGAGCTTTACGCAAGGAGTGCGACCGGCGTGCAGGTCGGGCGAGAGCGGCGAGTTCTGCCGGTCTTTCTGAAATACCTACGACAAGCGTCCGACCAAATGGAGGAAGGTCTGAAGCTGTACCGGACTGCAGCTCTTGGGAGTCCGAAAAGCAAACGGCAACAGGCCGTCCGCGAAGTGGTGGTGGCCGAACATCTGCAGCGAATGATGCAGAGTAACTACGCCATCCTAGAGTTCGAAGACCTCCGCATTCAACTGGCTGCGGAGAAGGACCGTCAGAAGAAGATCGCGATACTCGATCGGATGAAAACCATCGTCCGTGAAGAGATTGCCCGCACCGAGCTTTCGCTGCTTGCCGCGGAGCGTGACTCGCGTCTCGGCTTCCAGCACGAGCAGGACTACGTCTACACTCCGTACTCGTTGCGGGAGAAACTGGAAAGCCTGCACGAGACGCTGGAAACCCAGTTGGAGGGTCTTGCATCCGAGCTATCAAAGAACCAAACCGACCAACCGGTTAAATAATCCAGGCTAATCGGCAACTTTAGGCAAAGGCAAAAGATGGAACAACTCATCGGAATCATCCTGCTTGCGGCAGGCGGTCTTTCCTCGGCCAGCTTTTACGTGCCGTCTTATAGGATTAAAAAATGGTCGTGGGAAACCTATTGGATCACGCTTGGATTCACAGCCTGGATCATCATGCCGACGGTTGCCGGATTGATCACGACGCCCGATCTTTGGGGGATCCTTCACGCAAGTTCCATTCGCAGCATGGTGTGTGCTTATGCGTTTGGCGTCCTATGGGGATTTGGCGGGCTGATGTGCGGACTAGCGTTGCGATACTTGGGAATCTCACTGGGCCAATCGATCTCGCTTGGTGTCTGTGCGATCACGGGCACGCTCGCGCCTGCCGCCATTGAGGGGAAGCTCGGTCTACTGCTGTTTACCACTGCGGGAAATGTGGTTCTGCTAGGATTCGTCGTCTGCCTTCTCGGCATCGCGTTGTGCGGCTATGCGGGGGTGCTGAAAGAACAGCAACTGAGCGACGCCGAGAAGAAGGAGGTGATCAAGGACTTTGCTCTGTTAAAAGGGATCTTGGTAGCCGTCTTTGGCGGTATCATGAGCGCGAGTATGGCGTTTGCCTTCACGGCGGGAGTACCGATCGCGGACATCGCCGCAAAAGCCGGCACTATGGAAGTCTTTAAAAACATGCCGATCTTGGTTCTGGCACTGGCGGGCGGATTCACGACCAATTTCATTTCGACGATGATCATCACCGCCAAAAAAGGAGCGTTTGGCGATTATGTCATCCACCCTCGCAACACACTGTTGTTCAACTATGTCCTGGCGGCCATCAGTGGCGTGCTCTGGTATGGCCAATGGTTCTCCTTTGGCATGGGTAAGACGAAAATGGGGGATTACAGTTACGCCGGATGGAGCATCTTCATGGCCGCGATCATCATCTTTAGCAACCTGTGGGGGCTTTTGCTAGGAGAGTGGCGCCCGGTGAAAAAACGCACACGAGTCTATCTATGGCTCGGTATCGTCGTGCTCATCATTTCCGTCATTATGATCGGCATCGGCGACGGGCTCGCACGCAGTATCAAGCCGTAGCGATAGAATCGAAAGTCGCGTGGGGGATGGGATTTCACATCCCATCCCCCTAATGTCCTCCCGAACCTTCCTTCAGTTCCTTCCTTTTTGCCTTACCTGGAGTCCAGCATGAAACGAACTGTCCTTCGCTCTGGCCTTACCATGTTCGTTCTTCTTGTTCTTCTTGCTTTGCCCGGCTCTGCTGAAGTGACGCTGCCAAGCGGTGCTGCCCCGAAACCGATCGATTTTTCGCACTTCCCAGACCGGATGCATGCGTTCATCTGGCGGAACTGGAAAATCGTACCGGTCGAACAGTTGGCCGAGGTGCTGGGCGCGAGCGTCGAGCAGGTTCAGAAAGTGGCCGACTCGATGGGGCTCCCCTCGCAAGGAAAAATCTCGTCGGAATGGAAAGACCGAGGTTATATCACCATCCTCCGCCGAAATTGGCACCTTTTGCCGTATGAACAGCTTCTGCTGCTTCTCGACAAAACTCCTAAGGAGCTGCACCAATCGCTTTTGGAGGATGATTTTTTGTTTTGGAAGCTCGGGGCATACAAGCCCCAATGCGAGCCGCTTGTCTATCATGAGCCGGATGCAAAGGCTCAAGCGCAAGCGGCGTGGATTAAAAAGACACTTCAAGAAGAACTGCCCGACGCCTGGACGGTACCCGAAGAGCCTCGTTTTTTGTTTGTTGATCAACCCAGTCGCTCCCAAGCCCCCCAGTCCCAGGTGAAAACGCCCCAAAAAACCGAGTCCGGAGTCGAACTCGATAAAGAGGCGGCCCAAAGTCCGTTGCGATATATCTACGCCTACTGTGGTATTTTCGGCGACCCGCTCGACGGTGATGGCCCCCAGCCTTATACGAACGGCCAGCTTGAACGTTTGGCCGAAAAAGGGGTTACCGGCGTCTGGCTCCACACGGCCCTCCACGACTTGGCGCCTGGTGGCAAGATCTTTCCCGAATTTGGTGCTGGACACGAGAACCGTCTTGCCGTACTTCGCGATCTGGTAAAACGTGCCGATAAATATCACGTCAAGGTCTATCTCTACATGAACGAGCCGCGAGGGATGACGGATGAATTTTACACCAAGAGCGCCGAGCGAGAGGCGATGCGAGGCGTTCAAGAGGGAATACGTTTCGCAATGTGTACCTCAAATCCAAACGTGCTGCAGTGGATGGAAGATTCTCTCGCTTATGTTTTCAAGAACGTACCCGGCCTGGGCGGCGTTTTCACAATCACCGCTTCCGAAAACTTGACAAGCTGCGCGTCACACTTCCAACAAGCGTTTTGCCCTCGCTGCAAGAATCGCTCCACGGGTGATATTATTGTCGAGGTAAATTCGACCATCGAGCGGGGCGTGCACCGTGGTAGTCCGACTGCTCGGGTTATCGCTTGGGACTGGTGGTGGCCGGACTCCGAAGTCGAGCAAATCATCGCCAAACTCCCAAAGAATATCTCTATCCAGTCGGTCAGTGAGTGGTCGAAGCCGATCACGCGAGGGGGCGTTCCGTCGGTGATTGGCGAGTACTCGATTTCCGCGGTCGGCCCGGGTCCCCGAGCGATCCGAAACTGGGAGCTTGCCCGAGCGGCGGGTCTAAAAACGCTCGCCAAGGTCCAAGTCAACAATACATGGGAACTCGCCGCGGTGCCCTACCTTCCCGTCTTCGACTTGGTTGCCCAACACATAGCGAACCTGCGAGAACAGAAAGTCAATGGCCTGATGCTCAGCTGGAGCCTTGGTGGCTATGCGTCGCCCAATCTGGAAATCGTTAAGGCTATCTATGACGCGAAAGCCTCCTCGAAAGACGAAATTGTCGAGAAGGTTTTGCAGGACATGGCCGAAAAACGGTATGGCAAATCGGGTGCCGAAGAAGCTCGAGCTGCATGGCGTGCTTTTTCCAAAGCTTTTACTGAGTTTCCGTATGGTGTCCCCACACTCTATAACGGCCCACAGAACTCGGGACCGGCAAATTTACTCTTTGCTCGATCGACTGGCTATAAGTCGACGATGGTCTGTTTTCCCTACGACGATCTGCAAGGTTGGCGGGGCGTCTATCCGCCCGAAGTGCTCGGCGATCAGTTCCGGAAAGTGGCCCAACGATGGGAAACGGGTCTTGAGCATCTTGAAAAAGCGGTCGCCGCCTCATCAGAGGGCCAGCGAGATGACGTGCTCAAGGAACTTTCATTCGCCCGAGCAGCCGGGCTCCATTTCGCCGCAGCGGCCAACCAAGTCGAGTATCTTCTAGCCAGAGACCAACTGGCCAAAGACGAAGCGGCCAAACCAGAAGAAAAAATCTCGCCCGAGCGGCGCGTCGAGTTAGAAAAGCGAATCCGAGCAGCGATCACACGCGAACTGGCCTGCGCTCGATCGATGTTCGCCTGCGCCCGATCCGATTCCCACATCGGCTACGAAGCATCGAACCAGTATTTTTATATTCCGATCGACTTGGCCGAAAAAGTCATCAACTGCCGGTACTTGTTAGAACAGGCATTTTATTCATCTTCGCAAGAGAAGTGAAACCGATGTTTTTAAGAGATTTCTCTGGAAAACCGGGCTCCTCGTTGGGAGCCCTTGGGTCGCTACTAATGCGGAGATCAGTAGCTGTGCAAAGCAATCCGTGAATCTCGCAAGAGCTCGGGTAGTTAGGGAAGCCAAGCCCGATCAGCTACCCGAGCTTATTGATGTTTGCAAAAGCAACCGCTCCAGGAAGTGCGTTGTTGCTTTGTTTTTTGGTCTTGGGGTAATGATTGCTTGGGGTGAATTTCCTTTGGCGATCGGAGGGGGGCCGGATGCGACAGCTCAGGCGGCGGCGATTGATTGGGGGGAATCAACATGCGAACCCTCGAATGTTGGCGGGAGGTGATTTTACGTTCCACCACTACTAAGCAGCAATGGAACCTAAGAAGATGTTCTGATACAATGCGGCTTCCAGCGATGGCAGCCAACTCCGACTCGGTCGCCGCCGCCATCGTGGGTGAAATGGGCCAAGGGTACCTGGGAAGCCAAGTGTAAAAAGCGGTTGAAAAGTGCAGCGCTTTCCGGTTTGAAAGTGCAGCGCTTCGGGGGTTGGAGCTTTTATTCTAATTGGGTTGGGGGTTGATTGGAAGAGAGAACTTCCTCCCCCATGGGGGAGAGCCGGTTAGGGCGATTGTTCTACTTGTCTGTTTTAGTGCCGTCAGGCGTCTTTTTCTTCCTGGAGGACCGCTTTCTGGCGTCTTTGAGACGGTAGCTTTCGCCGGTCGCTTCCAGGATATGACAGTGATGTGTCAGCCGGTCCAGCACCGCGCCGGTTAGTCGTTGACTGCCCAAGACCTCGGTCCATTGCTCGAACGGGAGGTTCGTCGTAACGATGACGCTGGTCCGTTCGTAGGCGGCGGAGATCACATCGAAGAGCAGTTCGCTGCCGAGCTTGCTAGCCGGGACGTAGCCGAGTTCGTCGAGAATCAGCAGGTCGAGCTTGGCAAGCTGGGCTTTCATTCGCATCAGTTGACGTTCTTCGCGAGCTTCCATCAACTACGTGATCAACTCGGTCACACGATGAAAGCGAACCTTCTTGCCTTGTCCGCAGGCGGCGATCCCCAAGGCGGTGGCGAGGTGGGTTTTCCCCGTTCCCGGGTGACCGATCAGGATGACCGATTCCCGCTTTTCGATATACTCGCCTCGCATCAGCTCGCTGACGAGCACACGGTTGATCGTCGGCTGGGCCTCGAACTTGAAGTCCTCGAGCGTTTTATAGTTTGGGAACTTTGCGGCTTTCAACCGACGATCCGCTGCCCGTCTTTCGCGGTCGATCAGCTCCTGCTCACAGAGTTGAAGCAAGAAGCCTAGATGATCGACGTTCTCCTTCGTACAGCGTGCCGTGATCTTTTCGCACTCGTCATGCATCGTCGGCATTTTTAATGCTTTGAGGTGGTGCTTCAGTAGGACTGTGCTTTTCGTCTCGAGTTTTTTCATGAGTGTCGCTCCGTTTGGTTGGGTTCGTTCAGTTGTTGAAGTAGGTACGCATATTCCGAGAGGTTCGGTTCGGGGATATTGTGGTCTTGGAGATGCGGTCGCTCATCGAGCCGGAACAGCTTGGCCGGTGATTCGCAACTTTCTTGCAAGAGGAGCCGGACCACGTCGACCGTCATTGCCCCAATTTGAAGGGCCCGATCGATTGCAGCCCCGAGTTCCTTCACCGTGTGCTTTTCCAAAAGACGAAGAATCTTGGCCGTGAGCCACGGCGGGCGGTAGGAGCTTCCGCTCCATCGTGGTTTTTAAATCGGTGCGGCAGCACCAACTCGCTCCCGGTAGTACCGGGCCGTGAGCCACGGCGGGCGGTGGGAGCTTCCGCTCCATCGTGGTTTTTAAATCGGTGCGGCAGCACCAACTCGCCCCCGGTCGTACCGGGCCGTGAGCCACGGCGGGCGGTAGGAGCTTCCGCTCCATCGTGGTTTTTTAAATCGGTGCGGCAGCACCAACCCGCCCCCGGTCGTACCGGGCCGTGAGCCACGGCGGGCGGTAGGAGCTTCCGCTCCATCGTGGTTTTTAAATCGGTGCGGCAGCACCAACCCGCCCCCGGTAGTACCGGGCCGTGAGCCACGGCGGGCGGTAGGAGCTTCCGCTCCATCGTGGTTTTTAAATCGGTGCGGCAGCACCAACCCGCCCCCGGTCGTACCGGGCCGTCGCTTCCGTTGTCGGTTTCCAATCGTCGCCGGATTACGGCAAGTCCCACTGCTCAAAAGGCTTGCCAAAATCGAGTGAATTCGGCTTTTTCTGCAGAAGTCCCAGGTAGTGGATCGGGTCGTAGTGACCGGCTTTAATTTTCTGTACCAGGGGTTATGAGAGTTTGGATTAGGTAACAGGTAATGGGTCAGATTTCGGGCTGTGCTGCTGGAGTGAGGGCGTAGCCCGAACGGAAGCGGCACAGCCCGCTGCAAATTTCGACGGGGATTGGTAGCCCAACGAACCGTGTGGCCGAACGTGGTTGTAGTCTTCCTGCCAGGCTTTGGCCAATCGCCGGGCAGCTTGGAGATTCTCAAATTCCTCACGAGCCAGAAGCTCGTCTCGAAGCCGACAATGGAAGCTTTCGGCATAGCCGTTTTCCCATGGGCTGCCTGGTGCTACGTAGAGCGTCTTCACGTCTACTCGCTCCAACCATTCTCGAACCGTCTTGGCGATGAACTCCGGGCCATTGTCGCTACGAATATTTCTTGGCACGCCTCGCATCGCAAAAAGTTCGGCCAGCGTATCGATCACATCTTCCGAGGTAATGCTGCCAGCCACTTTCAACGCTAAACACTCTCTTGTGAATTCATCAATGATCGACAGCCACTTTAGCGAACGCCCACTCGTCGTCCGATCAAAGATGAAATCCCATGTCCACACGTGGTCCTTATACTCTGCACGACGGCGATGACAAGCGTTCTCACCCGAGCCTAATCGTCCGTCGTTTCCGCTGTTTTTGAGGCACTTTCAGCCCCTCTCGACGCCACAGACGGTAAACCCTTGTGAAGCTCGCTCGCCAACCTTCGGCTTGCAGCAACGCGCTGATCCGACGATAGCCGAAACGAGGACGCCCGCTAACAAGTTCAAGCATCCGATCAACCAAACGCGGTTCATCGTCGCGCGGCTTCGTCTCGTAACGCTGTGTGCTACGAGGCTGCTTCAAGGCTCGGCAAGCTCGACGCTCGCTCACGCCGTGCTTCCCTTTGAGCTTTATTACCGTCTCACGTTTCCGAGAGGGGCTCACAAGTTTCCCTCTGCCACATCCCGAAGTATCTGGATATCCAGGGCTTGGTCAGCCACCAGACGCTTCAAACGCTTGTTCTCCTGTTCCAGTTCTTTCAGCCGCTTCGCCTCTTCGGCCTTCATTCCACCGTACTGCTGCCGCCAGCGATGAAACGTCTGCTCACAGATTTCCAAGGCTTGGCACGCTTCGCCGATCGTCTTGCCCGAGTTGAGCATCGCGTCCGCGTCACGAAGCTTCCTGATAATCTGCTCCGGCGTATGTCGCTTCCCGCGATTCTTCACAAGAGTCTCCTTCCACCCCTACAGGGCTCTGGATACTCTCATACCACATGGACCAGTTTTTTGAATAGCAGGCCAGCAGGTCCTGCTCTGCTACGGCTCGCTACACTCACCTCCGCAGAGCAGAACCTGCCTTGTTTCTCTTTTACAGAAAGAATGATACACTAACGAAACGACTTCATGACAATGCACGTCCAGTGCCACGCAAGTAATCGTGCTCGTTCCAATATCGACACCAAGTGTAACGTTCAAGCTGGTTTGTCTCCTCAATGGACTTGATACAACAACTAACAAAATAGCCCGGAGATATCATTTCGAGGTATTACATGCAAAAAAAGGATTTGCTGCAACGACCTTCACATCTCATGTTACAAAAGCCTCAAAAGAGTGCAACAGGCATGTTGACAAGTATGTAAAAAAAAGTTGTAAGATCAAGTTATGGGCAACCCAAAAAACAAACTTCCAAAATATCGACAATTGTTCGAAGAAATACGCGACGCGATATTTAGCGGAAAATATCGTGTGGGGGATCGACTTCCTAGCGAAACCGCGTTGGTGCAACGATATAACATTTCGCGACCAACGGCGGCCAGAGCTTTGCGTGACTTGGAAAACGCCGGACTAGTCCAGCGACGTCATGGCTCGGGAACCTTGGTGCTTCACTCGTCACATGCGAGAGGGGGCAGCCTGGGCCTGCTCGTTCCCGGCCTTGGACAAGGTGAAATATTCGAGCCAATTTGCAATCAAATCGCAAAATCGGTGCAAGCACACAACTTTACCCTCTTCTGGGGAGACTCTAGCGCGGGCAAGGATGAAAGCAAAACGTCTCTCGCAAAATCGTTGTGTCAGCAATACATCGACCAACGCGTTGCCGGCGTTTTTTTTGAGCCGATTGAGTTGATGCCCGGCATGGAAAAAACAAATCAATACATTGTCAAAGCGTTTCAAGAGGCTGGGATACCGGTCATTTTAATTGACTGCGATGTCGTAAAATTCCCACGGCGTAGCCAATTTGACTTGGTCCGAATCGACAACCGACGCGCGGGGTACCTGCTAACTGAGCACCTGCTAAAACTTGGCTGTAAACGAATCGACTTCGTTTCGAAAAGCTCTTCCGCAGCAACGATCGACGCTCGGATTGCCGGATATCGAGACGCTTTGCTGGAAAATGAGATCATTCCTCAATTGGACTGGATGCATCGAGCTGACTCTTTCGATATCGACTTTGCCCGCCATTTGATCAAGGCAAGTGAACCCGAAGCTATTATATGCGGGAATGATTACACCGCGGCGCTCGTCATGCGTGACCTGACAAGATTGGGCGTACGAATTCCCCAAGAGATTCGTATAGTTGGCATAGACGATCTTAAATACGCAAGCGCTCTTTCGGTTCCCTTGACCACTATCCACCAACCATGCCGAGCCATGGGGCGCGTGTGGCCTGCTATTCAAAAACTGGTCCAGGGGTTATGAGAGTATCCAAAGCCCTTGAGCTTGCCCCCAAGTTTGGTCCACTTGGAATGTTAGAAAACAAGGTTTTTCAGGGCAGGCATGCCTGCCCTGAAAAAATCGCGAACTCGCGGGGAGTCTGTCCTCCCAGAGAGCTGTGCGGACGGGTCTCGTTGTACTCCCGCATCCACGCTTGGATCTTCTCCTGGGCATCCTCCATCGATAAAAACCAATGCTGATTCAGGCACTCAGTGCGGAACTTGCCGTTGAATGACTCGATATATGCATTATCTGTAGGTTTGCCCGGCCGACTGAAGTCCAACTCCACATCGTTCCAGTAAGCCCACAAGTCTAGGGACTTTGAAACAAACTCCGGACCATTGTCCACCCGGATCGTTTTCGGCCGACCGCGACGCTTCGTCACCTCTTCAAGAACCTCGACTATGTGGTCGGCCGTAAGCCGCTGCCCGGCTCGAATTGCCAGACTCTCACGGGTAAAGTTATCAACTAACGTCAAAACCCGAAACCTCCCCCCAGAAAAAAGTTGGTCCGCCACGAAATCCATGCTCCAGCACTCGTTCGCCTCGCGGGCCTGGGGACGATCCACACGCCGTTTTGCACTGTGACGCTTGCCTTGGCGTCTTCTTCCGCATCGCCAGCCCTTCTTCGCAGTAAAGGCGGTAAACCAATTTGACATTGACGTTCCAGTCCTCTCGACTCCGCAAGATGTGCAAGCGGCGATAGCCGTAGCCCGGCCGTGCTGCCGCCAAATCGCGCAGTCGAAGTCTTAATTCCGCCCGAGGGTCGCGCACACTCTGGTAACGATTGCTCGATCGAGGGAAAGCCAACGCCTTGCAAGCTCGACGTTCGCTTACCTCGTAGAGGGCATTTCAGAACTACTTGCCAGGTCTCCCACGGCCGAGAAACATTGACGCAAAATAGAGTCTTGAAACCGGCTCTATCAAGTCTCCGCATCGTCCACCACAGTCCGACGACGCTCGGGCTTCAGAGTTTTTTTGACAACACGTCCTGAAGAATCTGCTTGTCCAAGCTCAAGTCAGCCACTAACTCCTTGAGCTTGCGGTTCTCTTCCTCAAGCTGCTTCAATCGGCGAAGCTCCGCCACACCCAGACCGGCGTATTTTTTCTTCCAGCGATAAAATGTCAGCTCTGCAATCCCCATCTTGCGAACCATCTCAGCCACCGCCGTGCCCGATTCGGCCTGCCGAAGAGCAAACGCAATCTGCTACTGCCGTATACCGTTTTTTCATGGTCCAAATCCTCCTTTTAAAAATGTCAGAATACCAAAATTCCTGACATTCCGCATGGACCAAGATTCGGGGAGCAGGTCACCGTTTTGACAAGGAGACTTTCGATGAAGAAGAATCGCGGGAAGCGACATACGCCGGAGCAGATTATCAGGAAGCTTCGTGACGCGGACGCGATGCTCAACTCGGGCAAGACGATCGGCGAAGCGTGCCAAGCCTTGGAAATCTGTGAGCAGACGTTTCATCGCTGGCGGCAGCAGTACGGTGGAATGAAGGCCGAAGAGGCGAAGCGGCTGAAAGAACTGGAACAGGAGAACAAGCGTTTGAAGCGTCTGGTGGCTGACCAAGCCCTGGATATCCAGATACTTCGGGATGTGGCAGAGGGAAACTTGTGAGCCCCTCTCGGAAACGTGAGACGGTAATAAAGCTCAAAGGGAAGCACGGCGTGAGCGAGCGTCGAGCTTGCCGAGCCTTGAAGCAGCCTCGTAGCACACAGCGTTACGAGTTGGCGTCGCGGACCTCGACTTGGCCGTAGGCGTCGTACGTGTAGCGCTCGCGGACGTGCCAGCCGGACATCTCCAACAGGCCGACCACGTTGTAGTTCGCGTCCAACATCGCCCAAAGCCGCTCGGTCGTCGTCGTTTCGCTCTCGGTGATCATCCGGTCGCGACAGATCAGCTCGTCAATATACCGCGTCCGTGTCGGACTGACGGAGGGGAGACTGGCCGCGATTTGGAAAAATTTTCCAAGTGGATTCTCGCTCTCCCAATCGCCAGCCCGGGCTCCGGGTCCCCAGACGTAACGCCGCTCGGCATCGGTATTCGTGCCGACGCGTTCTTCGAGACAACGCCAGTCCTTGTCGTAATAGTAGTGGCGGGTCTCGTCGAGGGTGCCGGAGACGTAGGTCTTTTTGACCGTGCGATGGTGCATCCCGTCGTACTCGTACTCGGCAACGGTCGTCGCGCCGTCGGCCACCTTGACCAGCCGGTTCCACGCGTCGTAGGTGCACGTATAGTGCGCGGCGAAGTCGGTCGGCTTCGGCATCGTCGTCATGTTCCCCACCGCGTCGTGGGCGACATGGGTCGAGGACGAGTCAATTTGAATCAGTTCGTTCGCCTTGTTGTGCGAGCGCGATTGGTCCAAATCGTACGGCGTCGCGTCGTCGGCGTCCTGGAGGAAATCGGTCCAGTTGCCAAGCGGGTCGAGCGTGAACCGTTCCACCTTGCTGAGCGTGCCCGCGACGATGTCACTGTTGGAGGCGTTCAGATTGCCCAGCTTGCGTTCGGTCAGCCGGTTGACCCCGTCGTAGCTGTAAAGCTCGTCAAGATGTTTCGAGAGCTGCGAGGCACGGGCGTCGGTTCGGCTCAGGCGATTGCCAGCGCGGTCGTAAGTATGCGAGGTTCTAGCAAGCTTGGTGCCGTCGTCGCTCCACCATTCCTTCATCGTCACCCGATCGAAATTGTCGACACAGGTGAATAAGTTCACGTCACCGTTCACGTACGGCTGGGCGGCCGAGTTGAAATCGTTAAGCCCCAACAGGTTGTTATATTTAACCAAGTCAGTGCCGGGGTTGCCGTTGTTGTCGTCCTTGAGCGACCATGGACGCGAGGTCGCTTCGTTTTGCGGTAACATCACCCGCTCTCCATTAATCATAGATCCATGTAAGCGACCGCCAAGAGTTTTTCTTCTTCCGATGCCCGCTCGTCGGACTTCTTCGTGTTTGACTGACGCTGTTGTAGGTCCATCGCCAGGGTGGTCAAAAGGCCTTCGTCCAATGTGGAGTTGGCCGTGAGTGGTTCCTGCGAGACCGGCTCGGGCAACCCCACTCGACTGGCGAAGAAATTATGCGAGATCCTGACGCCACGCTCCGCGGGACGTTGGACGGGGCCGTAGGTGATTTCGGGAGGAGTGGTGTTTTTCGCGGTTAAGAATGGAAGGAGTGCCGCTTGTTGCATACGGCTTAAAATGGGGGCGGTGACTTCGATTGGACTTCCTGTAGATGGCGTGGAATCCAGGGCTTTGAGGTAATTCTGACGGAAGGCAAACAGGTCGGCCGCATCGACGTCGCCATCGGCGTCGGTGTCAAAGCGAGAATCGAAACCGACATCGGCGCTGGTTTTCTGATAGGTTTTGCGAAAGCGGAACAGATCAGCAAAGTCGACATCCCGGTCACCGTCGCTATCCCCGAAGAAGCTGTGGAATTCGAACGTGTAGTCGGCGGCCATCGGGTTGCCTGTCGAGTCGATCACGGCATCGGCAAGAATGGTCGCCGAGTAATTGCCGTCCGGTAGTCGACCACCGGGTAAGCCGGGGAAGGTCCATGTGGCAGTAGAGGTGATCGAGTCGACTTCGACGGTTATCGCATCAGCGGAAATCGCTTCGCCTGTGGTGAGATTCGAAAGTTGTAACGCGTCGGCGTTCAGTAGATCCATTACCGCTTCGTGGAAGCTCACGTCGATACGGCGGATAACCGATCGCTCGTTTCCTTGGCCGATTGTCACCTCAACAACGTGTGGCGGGGCATTGACGTCCGATTCGTACGCTCCAATGTCGACGGTTCCGCCAAAAATACGCGGGTTGCCATCAAGATCGGTTGTCAGCGGATTTTCGTCGGGGTCGATCGCCAAAGTATTATCCCCCGCGTCGATTGCCGGGCTGTCGGAGCGAAGTCGAAGATCGCCGTAATCGTCGTTGGCCGATTCGTCGATGTCGGGTGTGTCGGGATTATCGCCCCACCCGTCGCCCCCATCGGATGGGTTACGGATGAAGGCCGGATCGGTATCGAGAAGATTATGGGAGCCGGGAGCTTCTCCTATGCCGCCAATTTGCCCACCTTCATTTAATGCAACAATCGAGTTGTTTAAGGTTATGTTTTCGTACTGGAAAATTCCGCCACCGTCCATTGCCACGTTTCCAGCGATGGTGCTGTTGATTATGCTTAATGGATAATAACTCAAATCTGCCGTCGAAATTCCGCCACCGTTCCCGTTTTCGGCCGAGTTTCCACAAATGGTGCTGTTGATAACCGTAAATTGACCATAACGGTTGAAAATTCCCCCCCCGTTTCCACTTTTGGTCGAGTTTCCATGGATCGTACTGCCGGTTACCGTCATTTGGGTACCGTTGTAGATCCCGCCACCCCCTTCTGAACTACTGGAAACGTTTTCGGAGATCAAGCTATCGGTTACCGTTAAAGAGCCTCCGTTGTGAATCCCACCACCACTACCAGAAGAAAAGTTTTTACAAATCGAACTAAAAGATATTGCCATTTGACCGGCGTTGAGTATCCCGCCAGCATAATCTTTTATTGCTGAGTTTTCACGGATTGTGCTGCCAGTCAACGTCAATAGGCCGTCACTAGAAATTCCTCCACCTCCATTAAATCCAGTGGCTAAGTTTCCCATCAGCAGGCTATCGTTGATTTTCGCAATGCTTTTATCAATGTAGATTCCTCCGCCTGATGAGGCCGAATTTTCGCACACTGCACTATCGTTTACGATTAGCTGTGCTCCAGCAAACAAAACGCCTCCCCCGTAATCTTTCGCCGAATTTTTGCTGATCGTGCACTCGTTGATCGTCAAAGACATTCCAAAGCCGAAAATGGCGCCTCCATCTTCAGCCGCTCCGCCGGTTAGGGTGAGTCCTTCGAGTGTTGCGGATGCAAAATGGTCGACGTAGAAAAGGCGACTTAAGGCGTTGGCGTCGATCGTCAATAGCTCTTCACCTGGGCCGCTGATGATCAAATGGTCGGTGATCTCCAGTTGGGTGCCGCTTAACGTGATCGTTGCGGAACCCTCGGCAAATAGGGCCGGATCGAAGGTGATAATGTCCTCTTGAGAGTCACTGCCCGGGAGCGCATCTCCGACGGCCTCATTGGTGTTTGCCGCTTCCATTGCCTCACGAAGCGTAATCTGTCCATCTTCGGCAACGACATCGGCGAGACTGGTTACCACGTAGGTCTGGGAATCGGTAGGTTTAGCTAGGAAGAGACGGACGGTTTCCATATCGGGTGCGAAAACGTTGAACACGGCCGATTGCCCCGAACCTGGATCAACCTCTCCGGCCATCGAGAGGGTGAGCGTCTGAGGGATATTCCAATTGGTGGTATCGAAGAGGATCGTCGAAAGGTCAGCCGTGATTTCGTCGCTGGAGTCAGCTTGTTTTTCGATTGCTACTTCGATCGTTCCTTCGGGAACAGCGGTCAGACAAACGTCGATGGTAATTGATTCCCCTTCATGAATTTCAAAATAGGGTGAAGGAGTGACTGCCAGCTCGGGGGTTGCCTGTAATTCGATCGAACCGATGTCTACCGCGGCGGGAGGTGGATCGGTCAAACGCAGATTTCCTAACTGGTCGTAATCAAGTTTTATACGATATCGACCTGGAGTATATTGAAATACTCTTCCGGCATCAATGAGAGGACTCCCGGATTGGGGGCGGTAATAAAGCAAGCGTCCCATCTCGTCGGTTATCGCCGTCAGCATCGGGTCGCCATCCTCGGTGCCCACGAAATTAATATCGCTGATTGAAACATTAATATCTGGGTGTTCAGGGGCAATATTCCCCGCTATTACCGTGTTTCCTATACGTTCAACATCGTAGATACCGCCCCCGTCTCTTCCGGCCACGTTACCGATAATCGTTGCATGAAATATAGTTGTTCCTGAACCGTAAACCCCTCCACCATAGATCTCCGCCGTATTGTCGGAGATCGTCGAGTTTGCCACCGTAAGCGATCCTCCTGATATATTCCCCATCCCTCCGCCGTATCGGGCAAAGTTATCGACGATCGTGGAGTTGGTGATCGTCATCGTCATTTCATTCGAAATCCCTCCTCCAACTCCCATATAGCAATCAATGTAATTCCCTCGCCAACGTATACCGGATGAATAGTTACCCGATACCATGAGGCCGGAAAGATCCAAGGTGCCCGGGTTACCGATGGCGCCCCCGTGGCCGTTGGTCCTGTTGTCAGTGAAGGTGGAGTCGCTGACAGTCCCTTTTCCCCAGTTATGAATCCCGCCTCCGCCAATCTCCGCAAAGTTGCCGATAAACGTCGAATCGCTCACCGTCATCATTTCGGCAGATTGTAGGTTGGCGATGGCGCCACCATCTTGGCCGGAACGATTACCTTGGAAAAGAGAGCCGGTAACCGTCATGTTGCAATAATTGGAGATGGCTCCACCGCTTTGATCTGCCGAATTGTTGAAAAAAGTAGAATAGCTTACCGTCATCTCTTCGAAATTACAAATCCCGCCAGCAAATTCTTCAGCAAAGTTTTCTGAAAGGGTGGCGTGAGAAACAGTTAGATTGCCGTTATTGAAAATCCCCCCGCCCAGGCCACCAGAATAAAATGTGTAACAATCCCCTTGGGCAGTATTTCTATGGATAGATGAATTACTAACGGTTAAACAGCCATTATTATAAATGCCCCCTCCACGACTATAAGACCTGAAGCCAGAAGAAGTGCAAAAATTGTTTGCGATAGTTGAATCAGTAACGACTAGAGCACCAGAGTTATAGACCCCACCTCCGTACGCCTTTGATCCATCGACTCTCGAGGTTGTGAAGTTATTCGAGACAATGGAATTGGTTACAGCAAGATTTCCTGAAGTGAAAATCCCGCCACCGTAACATGTTTTGCCCCGGCTTCGATTGCTCATAATAGTTGAGTTATCTATAGTGGAATTGTCTCCCTGGGTGTATAGTCCCCCGCCATCTTCCGCCGAATTTTCCGCGACCATTATGTTCACTGCAGTCAGGTTGCCTAAGCTAATAATGCCGCCACCAGTTCCTGTGGCGGAATTGCCAGAGAGAGTCGAATCATGAATAGTAAGATCTCCGGAGCTGAAAATCCCACCACCGTTTAGGGCCGAGTTGGCAAAAACAGTCGAATTCGCTACGGTTAGGTTGGCTGCATTATAAATTCCGCCGCCACAGAATTTGGCCAAATTGTCCGAAACAATCGAATTGCTAACAGTTAAAATTCCGACATTAAGAATTCCACCGCCACTTTTTCTTTCTAGACCATTTGAATCAGAGGACATATCTGCCGCATTTCCCCCTATGACCGTAATACCGTCGAGCGTGGTTTCAATAATATCACCGCAAAAGACGACGGTGTAGGCGTTGTCGCTTATGTCGTCTTGAATGCCGAGGTCGCCCGAGAGGATCGTCTCATGGGCTGTCCAGTCTCGCTGGTCCAGCGCGGTCTCGCTCCCCTCAAAACCTCCGTAAAGGGCCACGTTGTTTAGAAGAGAAAAACTGGCTGTCCGGGCGTTTTCTGCTTCGAGAAGTTTGGCCGGCTTGTACGTTCCTTCGGCGATCCAGATCTGATTGATGTCGTTGGTGGCAATCTCATCGGCATTGAGCAATTCGGCCCGGTCGAGTGCCGATTGAAGATCGCCATAAGCCGATTCCCAAGCTAGGCCGTTTCCCCCTGCCAAAACATCGGCGTCGACGTGCAACACGGAAAGCATCCGGCGGTCTTCGAGCGGTTCGAGCCGAAGACGATGTTGACGGCTGGCCAGGTCGCCAAGTCGTGCGAGTTTATCCCTATTTTTTCGCGAACGCCGGTCCGTGGTTTTTTTACAGAACGACATGGTTGCTTCTGCCCCTGCCACTTTCTTGTGACGTCTATTGTGCCATTTCGATCTATCCCGTTTTCTGCAACCCGGCACTTCGAACCGGGCGTCTCAAGCAAGGCCGCTTGCGCAACGGTGTCGTATGGAGTGTGAAATGGCCTTGACCATCTATTTCAACAACACCAAGGGAGACAATTTTATTCTAACAGACCAGAAAGGATATCGCAATCGATCTATTTTAAAAGAAGGGGTAGATTGAGGAAGGAATTCTCGCTCTTTTCGCGTATAACGGTATCGCAAGAGTCCAAGAAACCGTCCACTCCCCCCTACCCCGCCTTCCGCTCGTACCAGCTCAAAACGCCTCCAAGCTGCTCGTGTCGGACGAGCTCGCCAAGCTCAAGCGTCTCGACTTCCTCCCGTGTCGCTTCGTCGAAGTTCGGCGGAAGGAGCCGTGAGCCACAGCGGGCAATAGCGTGCGGCCTGATCCGCTTTGGGAAATTTTCCAGAGCGTAAAAGGACGCACGCCTCCGGCAGTCGGTCCTACCGACCCGCGATGGGGTCGCAGGTAGTCGTAGTAATCGAGGTATTCGGTTAGGATGTGCCGGAGGTGGTTTTCACCGAAGACGAGGAATCGGTCAAGGCATTCCCGTTTGATCGACCCGATGAATCGCTCGCAGTGGGCGTTCATGTTCGGCGAACGCGGCGGGATCTTTATGGTTTTAAGACCTCCCGACCGGAGCGTTTTGAGGAACTTTTTGCAGAACTTGGTGTCCATGTCATGGATGAGATAGCGAGGAGCAACAGCGAATTCGTCGCAGACGACAACCCTCTTGTTGAATGATTACGGAATTTATACAGGATTTACAGAATGACAGGATCTCTTTTTCGGCCAAGAAAATTGAACGTAAGGAATGTTAGTCTGGTCGCTTGCGACTGGTTAACCAGCTGGGCAAACCAATTTCCAGGAATAGAGCAGAGTCAACACTATCGCGTAAACGGTGATGGCGTAATACCAGCGTCCGCCAAACTTAGGCGTTTTAATCGGGGCAACGTTGAGAGCCGATAGCGCCATCAGGAAAACGTAGAGAGCTGCGAGGAAAACCGCAGAGCTAATCAGTCCATCAAAGAGAAAGAAAAAGGTCAAGAAGATCACGTTGTTATCGAGTGCCAAACCCCAGTAGGTTGATTTATCGACTAAGCCAAAGACGTTAAAATAGCTTAGCCGAATAACACTACATGCGACAATGACAAAGGCTCCGGGGAGGTACCAGGGGCTGAAATTGCCATAGCTCAACAGGATAACCGCGGGACAGACCCCAAAACTGACAATATCGATTAGCGAGTCGAGCTGAGCACCAAATTCTCCCTGTTCTTTAGTTCGATCTTTCATGCGACGGGCAATGATGCCATCGCTCCAGTCAAAAAAAACCGCCCAGAGTAAGCCAATCATTGCAGCAGGGAAATTGCCCAGAAAAGCAAAATAGATAGCAAGTATGGCTGCAAGGAGTCCGGCCAAAGAACAGAGGTTCGGCAGATCCTTCGCGTAGCAAAGTATGGCTTTGGGAGTCGCAGGAGATTCTTTCATGATGTTTTTTTGGTAAGGACAGAAAATTTGAAATCAACTCGGGTGTCACGTGCAATCGGTAGAGTAAGCTTTATTCTTGCCTTGCACGGCTTTCCCCGCTTGCATGCTTTTACTGATAGCCACCTTGGGTCGCAACTTATCTGGCCAGAGCAATACTCGAATCGATAATGGCACTTAAGGCCTCAGTCACTATGCGATTTTCAGCCTGAGTACGGCTGGAAATGCGGAGGTAGCGGTCCGATTCAGGCATGGTCTTACCCTGGCAGTGCTTGATGTAGATATTGTGTTCGACAAACAATCTTCGGGCCACCTCGGGGCCGGAAGGTGCGTGGTCGGGAAGACGGCAGAAGATGTAGTTGGCATCAGGCTGATAGACCGACAGTCCACTGATGGCACGGAGATCCAGATAAAATTGATCTCGGTCCGCCCGAACTCGATCGCAACTGGCAAGGAACTCCTGTTGGTATTCCGGCGCATGAACCAGAAAAGTTTCAGCAAAGCCGTTGAGGTTCCAGATATGTAGTCCTTGACGAACCTGATCGGCGAACAGCGAGTTGGCGGTCAGCATATAACCGATACGTAGACCGCAGATGCCATAAGCCTTACTCATGCTCTTGAAGATCGCAAGATTCGGATACTTCTCGATATCCCTTTCCAGAGTTTCCCGATCACGATCCTTCGCGAAATCGATGAAAGATTCATCGACGATGAGCATGCAGTCATACGCAGCCAGCTTTTCCAGTAGGCGGATCAGATCGGCTTTCGGCACCAGCAGTGAAGTCGGATTGTTTGGCGACACCACCACCGCAATGTCAGCCTTGCAGCGGATAGCCTCTGCCGCAAATTTATCCACGTCCAATTGGAAGGAAGGAGCCTCGAGCGCAAACTCGATAACGTTTTCGGTCGGGGCTGCATTGGCGTATTCGTTGAACGACGGAACCGGAACGATAAGCTTCTTGGCAAGATGGCCGGAGACGATCTTAATCAGCTCTGCTGCCCCATTTCCCACCACAATCCGTTCCGGCGGTTGATCGATGAGCGTGCCCACTAGCCCGGCCAGGACGTCTTGAGCTACAGGGTAATTTAGCACTAATTCATGAATCTGGCTCGTTAATTTTTCAAAGAAACGCTCTGGCGGAAAATAGAGATTATAAAGATAGGCGTGGTCGACAAAGGCATATCGCCAATACCCACCATGCTGGCATTCAATGGCTTCAAATTGTTGTTCTTTGGCACCGTTATTCTGCTTGATCATGTTTTATTCTTACTGCTTCCAACGTTATTGGTAAGGACAGGAAATTTACAATCAACTTTGTTATCACGTGCAACCGGTGGAATAAGCCTTATTCTTGCCTTGCACGGCTTTCCCTGCTTGCACGCAATTTGATGATAGCCAGGGCAGATCGCCATTTATCTGGCCAGAGCGTTAAAGGGATGATGAGGGGCGTATAGGTTTACCCAATGCGCTGTACTTTTTTGTCTTGACCGCATTCAGGGAGCTGGTGCCGGGCTTTTACATGTTGACTAACTTCAGAGAACTGACGCTAGTAGACTTCCGAAGCGGGGACAGACTCTTTCGTACATTAACCTGGAGCGGGGAAGGCCTGGAGAACATTTTCTCAGCTACGATGAGGTCCTCAATGGTGTCAATCTCATACCAGCGATTGGCATCAAAGAAAACCGGAGCAAAGGTGAGGTTCCCCTCAGCGACCATCTCGGCCAAAACGGACTCATAATACCCTTTCACCTTCCTTTCGGAAATGTGTCGATCAAGTCGTTCCCAGACCAATTGCCAAGTGTTGCGGGAGAAACTGTAGAGGTTTACGGTCTTGAAATGACTGGCTTCATTGCGGTTCACTGTGCCGAGCAAAAAGGCATCAAGCTGTTGCCGCTCATTGAGCGTTACCATCGTGCCGTTCATCCACGGCAGCAGTTTGGAAATAGCGATCCTGTTTGGTTGGAGCATCGGCTTAAGCATCGCCGCTTGAAACACTAGATCACTTTCAATCAAGAGAAAAGATTCGTCAACCACCTTTCTTGCAAGCCACAGCGAGTAGATATTGTTGGTTGTCCGGTAGTGCGGACTGACAACGTAATCGATCTGCAGGTTGTCCGACCATGCGTCGAGGAATTCACGAATGCGATGTTCCATGTAGCCCACAACGACAACAAGCCGCTTAAAGCCCGCTTGACAGAGGCAGCGAACCTGTCGTTCCAGGATCGGTATCCCGTCGACCTCCGTGAGGCACTTCGGCGCATTATCAGTTAAAGGCTGGAGTCGACTTCCTGTACCGGCCGCAAGAAGTACTGCCGTGGTAACGGAATTGGGTGAACGGTCGCAATGGTTAATTTCCATGATTATGGTGATGGGTTCTTTCTTTTTTGCAAAAGGAGTGGCCATGGTTGATAGGCCTAACCTTCGCTCAATAAGCGTGTTCTTTCGTGAAGATGTGAATATTATCTATTTTTAATACCAATTCCCTCACGGGTTATGAAACGGTTCTGTGAGCGCACACCCCAACGCGGAATGCGCAAGCAACGCACTGCTGTCCACACGGAACTTCGTCCTTTGACTTATACTTTAGTCAAAAACTCCGTTTCTTACGGAGTTTATCTTCACTAATTAGAGTAGTGAAGCATATCGCGTTTCCTATCCGAAAAGGTACAACGCAACGTCGGCAAGCTCATTTTCAGAAGCCTCGACGACAATCGCCGTCGGGTTGCTTGCCATGATCGTTCCCTAAGTTAAGGGCTTTTTGCTCTGGCAAAAAAAATTAAACGCTAAGTGTTAAATTTTTGCGACTAGGGCAATAAAGCAATCACTTACACGTCATCCACGGCTGCTTTGTCTAATTTTAGCAAGCACTGCCGGGCAATGGATGTGTGTTTCTTTCCCAGTTACCAAAAGATGGACGCAATCGCCTCACAATGGTCTCTCCGAATTTGCTCAATGCAGTTGTCGTCCAGCAACAAAATTATCGAGGAGATTCCATGCCTTCCCAACCCCAAGAGAGTGTCAACGCTGAAGCCTTGCTAAATAACGGGGAGATGAAAGGTCTGTGTACTGTGAGAGGTCGGGGTATCCATGCAGATCCTATTTGTCTTAGTCAATTCCAGGTTGCGGTAATACCAACCGGAGTTCCATGTTTTCTATAAGTTGAGAACATGGCGGTAAACTCGCTGTCGGCTGCAACCGGCGATGACTAAAGAATGGATAGCCCCGCTGTACCCACCCCAATGGTGAGAATCTGGTATTGCAAAAGCAAGATTCATTATACAACTTTCGAATGGATTAACAAGCCCCCCCCATGCCGAGGGTGGCGTTCTGACGATCTATCTCTCTTTTTCCAGCTCCTTCTATTGACCGATCGAAATCCTTCGCAGCATCGCGATGAGATGGTTTATTTCACGTGAATCAGAAACAAACGAAACCTAAAAAAATAGATAGGGCTTTTTGCGTCGCGGAGCCGATGCGAAAAGCCTTTTGCACTTGGCGTTTCGCCTTGGGCGGTGCACCTGAGTGAGAGGTGGCGGTTGGACTAGACTGAGCGGCTGTATGATGGAAGGGCCTGTTCGGAGTTTGGCACAAAACGTTGTACCAATATGGGCACCCTATTTGCAGACCTCTCTCTAAGTTTTTTGCATAAAGACTTAGGGAGGCACGGCATCGGTCTACGGAACCGAAGGCCGACTGCCGGAGGCGTGCATGATTTTTCGCGATAGAAAATTTCCCAAAGCGGCTCAAGACGCACGCTATCGCCCACCGTGAAATCGCGGTCGAGGAGGTTCTCGGCGATGGGCAGATCGTGGTCCGAATCGGTGGTGCACGGAACGAACCTGCGAGGCGGC
This sequence comes from Thermoguttaceae bacterium, assembly GCA_963674475.2. Taxonomy (GTDB): domain Bacteria; phylum Planctomycetota; class Planctomycetia; order Pirellulales; family Thermoguttaceae; genus CAXXFQ01. Next base: position 563,851 of record CAXXFQ010000024.1, read on the forward strand.
AATCGCACGCAGACCCTTTTTAAAGGGCTTTTCGCACCATCTCTTTGCCTCACTCAATCTCGTCTTCGTTGAGTTCTTCGTGCACTTTCCGATAGTCGACCGAGCCGTGGTTCTCCTCGAAGACGTGTTTCGCCTCGGCCGCGATCCGCTCGGCGCGCAGAGCCGTTCTGCTCGACTTCGCTTGCTTCCATTGATAATATCCGCTTCGCGAAACGTCGAGCGTGTCGCCTAGATTTATGACGCCATAGGAGTCGGAATGTTTTTTGATCCAGGCGTACTTCACAGCGACTCCTTCGCAAAGTACGCCGCCGCTTTTTTTTGTCGAGGGCGGCATTGACAATGAACCCTTCCACGCTCGAAAGCCCTATGCGTGGGTCGTTAGCCATGCCGATATCAAGAAATTTCGTTTTCGATTCGCAAGCGGCGGTTTTCTTCGCGAATCGCCCGGTATTCGTCGGCCTCGCGTCGACAGCGTTTCGTCTTCATTCAACTCGCCAGAGTCGCGAAACGCCTTGATCCAGACGCCGATCGAGTTGGCCGCGACGGGCGAGCCGTCGAGCCGCCTCGGCCATGAAATAGCCCTGTTTGACGACGAGTTCGGCCGGGGAGAAGCTTGAAATCCTTGCCGTAACGTTTTTGCTTAGCCATGATGGACACGCTCCTTTCAAGAGTAAAATAGCACACGCATTTTCCCGCATGCCCCGTGTCCGTCATCCGTAGGGCACCTCACGGCGTCAAGTTCGGGGCACATAGCGTTGCTCACGGGGTGCGGAAAACTGCTAATTATTTCAACTCACACCCATCACGAACGATTGACACAACCAGAGTTAATGGTTTTCTATCTCAAGTGGGAATTGAGTCCCCTGCGAAAGTGCTGCCGAAAGTCCCTGGGCCACTTCAGCGTGCTGTTACAAAAATGGCAGTGTCAGGACGACCTTTGCCTGAGTAGAATGCTAGGTAATGTGCGCCTTTGATCTTGGTGGCATTTACGTTGCCCGCATGGTACGTGACCTGACTCCCGGTGGCGACAGTCTCGGAAGCGGGCCAGTTGAGCGGGTTGTCGAAGACGCTGTCTGGATTGACGACTCGACATCGAAGGATACCCCTGCCACGATGGTAGTAGTAGTTGCTGAGCAAACCGGTTTCGGTGTCAAGGATCAAGCTTGGCGTGGAGGCAAAGACATCGCTGATATTTGTTTGTTTGCGCGTCCACGTTGAACCGTAGTCATTTGATACCATCTGGAATTGAGATCGCGTTGAGGACGTGCTCCCCAGCTCTGTCCGTGCGATTGCAAGTATTCTGCCATTGCCGAGATAGACAGCGGATGGTTCTGTTGGCCACTGTGATTTGGTCAGCTTGGATTCGATGGTAGTCTGTGTCCAGGTTGCGCCATTGTCACTGCTGGTCAGTGTGCCCCAAGAGTGGCTTGGTCCATTGTCATTGTAGGGACCTGCGAACCACAATGCCATGAGTCCGACCTTGGGGACTGCGAAGACATCGGTGATCTGCACGGGGGTCACGGCGAGCTTCGGTGTTGCCACGAGCGTCCACGTCATACCATCCGTGGTGCGGTAGAGGTCGTGGTGCCACCCCTTTCCGATTCGTCGCACCCAGAGGAACATAGCCCCGGAGGAATCCAGCCCCTTCCCGACGGCGACCTCGCCATAGCCTGGCGTGTTGGCGACAACCGTTTCTTTCGCCCATGTTTTTCCGTTGTCCGTGGATGTGCGTGCGTAAACAGCGCGGGCATCTTCATCGATTGAGTGCCCCGAGCCTCGACTATACACGCAGACCAGCTTCTTGCCGATGGCCTGAATCATGGGCCACGAGTTGTAGCCGCTCACATTCTGCACGACATGTGGCTTCGGAGGAGCGACGAGCGGCGTCACTTTGACCATTGCCAGACCGGTAGGGCGGGTGAATGTATCGGCGGGATCGCCAGGCTCCCGCTGAATACGCACACTCAGGGGTGCGTTCGGGTCCACTTCGTAGTAGGATTCCAGAACGATAGTCCGGGTGTAAAACGGTGCGGTAGAGAGTACTGTTCGTACGGGTCTGCTCCGAACATACCGGGACGTGAAGGCGGCATCCTCCACCATCTGCGACAGGTGGACTCTATAGACATCCTCATAGTTGGGTTTTGTCTCCTTATCCGTCGTGGTCACGATGATCTCGATCTTCACGGCGGCGCATTCGCCGGGAAGGCCTGTTACGAGTCCGGTGACAGACTGTCCAACAGTGCTACCCGACAATGACCACACCGGAATGTGCGTCGAGCCGCTTGACATGAGCACTAGCGAAGGTCGTCCCGTTGCAATTGACATGTTATTCGCGCTCAGGCAGATCGGGGAGTCCGCCCACCTGTCGGAAATCAGTTTCCCAGTTTTCGATATCGTCGCAGAGGACTGCGAGGGCTGTTTAGCCTGTGTGTCTGATTCGCTCCGGCATTCGTTAACAATCACGAAAAGAGTCAGTATCGGGATGAGAATAAGGAATTTCATGGTTTTCGACAAAAGGGTGGGCATATACGCCTCGTATAATCAGTTCACAAGCACATGCGGGAAGCGTACTTACGGTTTTTCCTCCCAGGCCATGTGCATTTATCAGTTTTCTTTTGCTTTTTTTGATTGTTTTTTCTTCCCCGATTGTTCTTCTATTTAGTTATTTTATTTCAATCTGAGAAAAGCAAGGTCATTTAACCTAACAATAGCGGATTCTCAGCCGAAGATCAATCGATGCCAGGTCGACCTGACTGGTTAAGCGTATGTGTTGGCCGATTATTGTCTACAGTATTCTAAAGTGTCCCCAACTGTCAAGAACACGGATTGCGGAAATTGAAGTGGAAAATCCGTTCTCTCGAGCCCCACTGCCGTCACCGTCGCGTCGGCCCTCGCCGTGAGGTGTCCTACGGATGACGGACACGGTGCATGCGGGAAAATGCGTGCTATTTTACTCTTGAAAGGAGCGTGTCCATCATGGCTAAGCAAAAACGTTACGGCAAGGATTTCAAGCTTCTCCCCGGCCGAACTCGTCGTCAAACAGGGCTATTTCATGGCCGAGGCGGCTCGACGGCCGAAGGCGTGCGTCGTTTTTTCACTCAGAAAAACTATCTGAAGCGGAACAGGTCGCACGCATTCGCCCGTCGCGGCTCGCGGCCCGGTACGGCTTCAGCGGCGGTAACGCCAACCTGTACCGCTACTGCGGCAACAACAGGCCCAACTACAACGACCCCACCGGCCTCATCGCCTGGAATGATCGAGGAGGCACTTTACAGCGGTGATGGAAAAAGAGAAGAGGTTCTGGTACGATGAGGCTTCCAGCGATGGCGGCCAACTCCGACTCAGTCGCCGCCGCCACCGCCAAAAAGACCGATTGAAAAATCGCCTTCATCGCCTTGCTTCGTCTGGGGTTAACCGGATGATAAACAATTGTACCCCACTAAAATCGGCGCCTCAAAAGGCTTCTGGCGGTTCCGAGTGAGAGTCGATGGTTTTAGGCCAGTCTGACTCGACAAAAATGACAATTCGAAATCGCTCAAGTCGGGACCATCAGTAGACATGGAGACCGATGCTCTGAGAGGCGGGCTCTGCCGCTCACGCTAGCGAATAACCCAAGAAAAACGGCTCTATCCGTTTCGCATCACCAAGAAAAAGCCCGGAAAACCCAGGCTTTCATGGAAAACTTTGCCCATCAGTACCCAATTCCGTTGTACCAATATGGGACCCCTATTTTTAGATCTCTCTCTAGCTATAGACAGCGTAAAGAGATGGGAAACCACGGTATCGGTCTACGGAACCGAAGGGGAAATACCTAGAAATTTGGCAATACGATTGCCACGGAGGATAAATTCCAGATTCATAAAATGTCATATAAAAGGGGTAACCGCTCCAGGAAGTGCGTTGTGGAGATGGCGTGTTTTCGCTTGATGGAGGAGGCGATGGCTGGTGGTGAGATTGGGGTCAGTGGCTGAGGCGGGGATGGTGCCATGGCGTTCGGCCCAGCGGTCGGTGAGCAGGGTTTCGAACTGCGATTGGGAGCCGAGATCGGCTAGTTGCCCAAGGTCGGGCAGAGGTAATGCCAGGGGCGGATGTGGTGCTGCTTGGCACTTGTCGGCAGCGTAAAATGATTGCTGTCGTATGAACGCCAGGGAGGAATCGAGTTCGGCCTTTGGGATAAAAGGGTTGGTGACAACCGCCCTTTTTGCGCATATCGCCAGCACAAGAGCCGAGAAACCGCCCACTCCCCCCTAGCCCGCCTTTCGCTCGTACCAGCTCGAAACGCCCCCGAGCCGTTCATGCCAAACGAGCTCGTCAAGCTCAGGCGTGAAGCGGCCTTTCTAGAGAGGGCGTTTTAAAACTACCTACCAGGCCTCCCACGGCCGAGAAATAGTGACGTGAAATAGGGTTTTGAAACCGGCTCTAAAAGCCTTAAGCTCCCTCGGTGCCGCCGAGGAAGTCGTAGCTGATGCGTTTTTGAATGGTGGCGATCTGGGAAAGGGACTCGCGAAGGGTCACCTCTTCGATGTGGGTGATCGACTTCGGGTTGATATTATTGTCCGGATAACGGTCCGTTTGCAACGCTTTGACTTGGTGTCGCAGGCGAAGGTCCATGAGGAACTCGTACGCTTGAACCATCTCGTCATGGCTGGTTTGGGAGAGGACGTCAAGCTGCAAGAGCCGATTGAGTCGCTGAAGCGTGTTGGCCTGAAAGACCTTGTCACGCAAGGCGTAGATTCGTGCGAACTTGACGATGGACATCATCGCTTCCTTGATATCAAGGACCTTTTCGCGGTCGTCCGTTTCCCGGACTTGGATCTTTCCAAAGAATCCCAGCGGCGGCTTGTAGAGTAGCGTGTTGCTTGCGAAGTGACAGAGTGTTTCCGGTCGGTCAGCCAGACGTTCCAGGATAAACTGCCGTAGCGTTTGCGCCAGCTCATCCGCACCGTAGACGCAGCGGAAGTCGAAACACATGTCGAAACGCAGGATGTCTTTCGGCTCCGAGGCGGTGATCCACTTGGTAAAGCGATCTTCCCAAACGCTGATCGAAGCGCACCAGTCGGGAGATCGGGCCATGACGCCACCAGGACAGTAGTGGTATCCGGCCGCATCGAGCCACTGGCAGACCTTGTCGCCAAGAGCGAGAAAATACTTCTGGACTTTCTCTCGCCGCTGGGGTTCGACGTCTTGATAGATTATCCCGTTGTCCTGGTCGGTAACTAGCGTTTCTTCCTCTCGGCCTTGACTGCCCATCCCGATGAAGGCAAACCGAACCGGAGGCGGACCAAGCTCGTCCATCGCCAGACGCAAAAATCGGGTAGTTATCGCGTCATGTACTGATGCAATGAGCCGAGTCACGCTACGCGGCTTCGACGCGACATTCACCAGCGAAGCGACCACCTGAGGGAGTCGCTGGCGGACGTCGATAATCTCTTCAAGCGTCTTGGCTCGCTCGATTTCGCTAACCAAGACCGCCGATGCATATCGATGGAAGGCAAGCAGGTCGGCTCCACGGACCAGGCCGGTCACTTCACCTTCGACGTTGCGTAGCGCAAGATGACGCACTCCTTTCTTTTGCATGTTAAGCAAAGCGGCGTGGACCTGGGTATTTTCATCGATGCTGTATAGCGGAGAGCTCATAATCTCCGAGACGGCTCGGCTTGGGTTGTGTGAATGTGCAAGCACTCGCCGCCTGAGGTCACCATCGGTGACGATGCCAACCGGGTCACCCGAATCAGAAACGACGAGGATTGCGCTAAACTTTTGTTCCGTCATTCGTCGTGCGACATCGCTTATCGGAGTGTCCAGTGGGCAGCTTGCCGTCGAGTGGCGGAAGTGGTTCAGTGGCTCGTTGAGAAAGAGGAGCGAGCTTTGTAGCTCTTCAAGCAACGCCTTGAGCTCTTGGTTCGTAGCGTTATGACTTGTTGGGTCAATCGCGCCGACGTCTCGAGCAGAGAGGACCAAAGCGCGACGGTTATCAAGGTCGAGGCTTTGGCACGTCAGCCGAACCGCCGTCAGGTCGCCATGTTTCCGACGCAGTTGACCGGCATGTTCAAGTGAAGCGGGCTTTCCTTCCATCACGTCTGTCAGGTATCGCACGGTCGGATGATCTTCCGCTGTCGCGTAGGGGAGCAGGTCGTGCCAATCAAGCAGAGGGATCTCTTCCGACTCGTAGTCAAGCATCTCGAGCATGGTCTGGTTGGCAAAGACACACTTTCCGTCGATCAAGAGCATGGTCCCTTCCGTGGCCGACTCGACCAAGAGCCGGTATTTTTCATGGGACTCTCGCAGCGATTTTTCCACGCGGCTACGCTGTTGTTCAAGGCGGAGGCTCTGCTGAACAATGAAGACCAACAGCCCGGCGACCATTAACGCAATCAGCAAGATGCTCCAGACGAGCTGCTCGGTGATGGTGGCGATCTCTTTTTGGACATCATCGATGTAGATACCGGTACCGACGATCCAGTTCCATGGTGCAAAGAAACGGACGTGTGAAAGTTTTGGCTCCAACCGCGAAGGATCGTCCTTCCACTGCCACGTGTAGTCCACGTAGCCCTCGCCATCCTTCTTGGTTTCTTTCACCGATTCGACAAAGAGCAGCTTACCGTTTTCGTCCTTGAACGAGGAAAGGTCCTTTCCGTTCAAGTTGTCGCGATAGGGGTGCATCAGCATGGCCGGCTGCGTGTCGATCACCCAGAAGTAGTCCTTGCCTTCAGATCCATAACGCAAGCTGCCAATGCGTTCCAAGGCCGCTTTCTGAGCTTCCACTTTGGTTCTTTTGCCGCTTTTTACCTGGTCAGCGTACTGTTGCAAAAGGCTGACCGTCGTGGCGGTCAACTCTCGGACCGTCTCGCGTTTGCGCTGCATCAAGCGACTTTCAAGTGCCGGGATCAGAATCGCGAAGCAGAGCAAGAGAAAGAGGCAAATGGTCAAAACTGCCGGCAAGGCAAAGCGAATCGCAAGCTGCTTCCAGCGAAAGGCGGGAACGCGACTGGGCAGTACGTTTCTCTTTGATCGCGAAGAGGGAGAGCCTGCCTTTTGGATGGCGTTGCGAAATTCTTTCCAAGCATATGTTGGTATATCGATACCGGTTTGGACCTTGTCCGTTTCATTGGGGCCGTGAAGGTCTGTCCCACCGGAAATAAGGAGCGACTCCTTTTTGGCCAGTCTGATCAACTGTTCACGCTGATCAGATGAATACTCAGGAAAAAATACTTCTATCCCGTCAAGCCCCGATTCCTTGAGCTGTCGGACGGTCCGAGCAATTTCTTCAAGGTCGGGCGAGTTCGCAAAAGGATGGGCGAGGAAAACAAGCCCGCCCGCCTCGTGGACCAACTTAATGATCTCTGCGCAGTTATACGGGGGGAGTAGTCGCGGAGGCGCCGCGATCTCTTCACCATCCTCTGTCTCGCCGCGGCCTTTGAGCGTGGTTCTCAGCGACGTGATGATGGTTTGGAGGCCAATGCGACGCTGCTTGCGGATGGTGTGTAGGGCAAGCCGTAGCTGGGGATCGGAGGAATTGAAGCCGTAGGCGAGAAGGTGGACCTCGTTATCACCCCAACTGGCGGTGATTTCGACCCCGGTGATGCTTCCTACACCGTGTTGGTCAAGTGCATCGGAAAAACGCTCCCAGCCATCGACCGAGTCGTGGTCGGTGAGTGCGGCACAGCGCACTCCGTCGCGAGCAAGCATCGCGGCAAGCGTTTCGGGAGAGTAGACTCCGTCACAGCTAAGGTCCGAGTGACAGTGGAAGTTGATCCGTGTGCGATCTGTCATAAGACATCCTCAAGCTAAACGGACGATATCCAGTGGCGAGGAACCCAGGAACAGTTGCAGATTATAGTCACGCGCGAAAAAAACTGGATGGGAGGGCAAGGCCCCATTTTTCTTGCCGGACTACAATACATAACTCAAGTATAACATAAAACCCCCGCCTTTCACGAAGCAAGTGAACGGCGGGGATTTTTTGTTTTTTCAGTCATCCAGTCGTTCCGGTACGACCGGTTGCGGTTTGGTGCTGCCGCACCGCTTTGGTAATCACGATGGAGCGGAAGCTCATACCGCCCACCGCGGCTCGCGGTCCGGGTTACGACTCTTGCGACTTTGCTTTACCGTTGGGCTGGGTGATCAGGGAGACCACGATCAACGTGATAAAGCTAAGCGGGATCGCCACGATGCCAGGGTTACTAAACGGAATCAGGGCGTCGCTACGATCAAGCCCATATCGCACGTACATGTCGGGCGACACGAGGATCAGCCCGACAGCAACGATCATGCCGGTGACAATCGAAGCGGTGATTCCCTTGGCGGTGGTCTTCTTCCAAAAGAGCAACATGATGATCGCCGGCAAGTTGGCCGAGGCGGCTACGGCAAAGGCCCAGCCGACAAGGAACGAGACGTTCATCCCTCGGAACATGATGCCGAGCGCGATCGCCAAGATCCCGACCGCAAACGCGGCCGCTTTTCCAGCGTAGACCTTCTGCTTGTCGTCCATATTGATCTTCAGGAATCGGTCCATCAGGTCGTGTGCCACCGCACCAGATGCCGCAACAATCAGACCGCTGACCGTCCCGAGTACCGTCGCAAACGCGATGGCCGAGATGATCGCGAAGAGGACCGTCCCAAACGACTTCGCCAGAAGCGGAGCCGACATATTGTTCGTCAGCGGGTTGACCACCGCGTTCACCATCGCACCCAGGCCCATGTACATCGTCAGGATGTAGAAGAAGCCGATGGCGGCGATCGCCACGATGGTCGATTTTCTGGCAGCCGCGGGGTTTGCCACGGTGTAGTAGCGAATCAAAATGTGGGGCAACGCCGCCGTACCGCAGAAGAGCGCTAACATCAAGGAAACGAAGTCAAGGCGTTCAAGCCAGGTGCCGCCCACCTTGAACTTCAAGCCAGGTCGCATCACTTCGTTACCAGGTGTTGCGACCGGGTAGTAGACAGAAAGATTGTCGCCACCCTCTTTAAACTTGGCGTTCTTCCAGCGTTGGACGACGGTGTCCTTTTTACTGAGTAGCGAGAGGAACTCGAAAGGCCCGACGGCGCCGGTCTTCGCCTCGGACCCGGACTTCCCGTCAATCGACAACAGCGAACCAACTTGGCGTAGCTGCACGTCGTTTTCAGGAGTTCTAAGAACGCCGTTGATGACCGTGCCTTTTTCGCCCTTCGATTCCCATTGAATCTCTTGGAGCTTGACTGGCGTATCAGCTTTTTCCGACTCAAGCTGCATCCACCACGCGGCTTTGCCGTCTTGCTCGATCTTGACGAACGTGTGCTTGTCCTTTTCGACCTTAGCGACTTCCTTCGCCCCTTCCATGTCGGCCAACGCGGCGACCTTATACTCATGGAACGGAACCTTGTCGCCCTGGGTAGGCTCGGTACTAAAGCCACGGAAAAGCGTCGCGATGACGAGCACCGTGGAGAAGACGATCAGTAGACCGCCTTTGAGGAACTGGACGTAGGTCGTCGAGGTCATGCCTGCGGTCGCCACGATCGTTATGACGATGGCACCGACCATGATAACGCCCCAGTAGTGCGCCAAGCCAAGCAGCGGCTCGACCAGCACGCCCGCCCCGACCATTTGCGGGATGAGGTAGCAGATCGAGACGACCAGGGTACTGATCGCGGCGGCCAGCTTGATTCCCGGCGAGTTGAACTTGGCGTCGAGCGCGTCGGTGAAGGTATATTTCCCGAGCCGTTTCATCGGCTCAGCCACGACGAACAGGGCCACAATCCACCCGGCCAGATATCCGATCGAGTAGAGAAAACCGTCGTAGCCCGAGGTCGCGATCATGCCGCAGATCCCGAGGAACGAGGCGGCCGAAAGGTAGTCGCCCGCGAAAGCGATTCCGTTCACACCCCAGTGGATCTGACCACCGGCGGCAAAGTAGCCACTTGCCGATTTGGTCTTACTGGCAAAGTAGAACGAGAGCAAGAGTACAAAGACGACGAATACAACAAAAATTGCGATAGCCATTTATTTGCCCTCCCCCGTCAAGCTGTCCGAGCCGGTCGACTCGCTTGCTTTTTCCTTGGAAGAACACATGCAGTTGTAGATCAACGCCATGATCAGGGCAATGACGATCAGGGCAAATCCGTAAACGACCGCCAAGTTGAGACCCAAGATGATCTCTTTTTCCATCAGGGTCGGTTTCACGGTATTAATCGCGACAAAACCCACATAAATAGCAGCGTATATGACAAACATAATGACGCCGAGTCGCATCTTGTATGGTGCGGCACGATCCTCGCCGTGCTCTTGCGCCGGTTCATGGAGCATTACTGGTCTTCTCCTCAGTTGACTGTGACAAAAGATATTTTCCAACGCCCAGGAACACCCCAGGCTGTGGAGACTCTCCGTGTGTGGTGACCTTCGCATGGCTGATACTACATAGCACATATAGTCACGCAATTTAACTACTTCAAGGGAATGGGTATGCCCCGAAAGTGGTACGCAACATAGGATAGACGATGCCCCTGTTAGGTTCAACCATTGCTAAACAAAAGCTAATGGTTTTTTATCTTTTTTTTGGCCTGAGTAAGTGCCGGAGCTTTTTCCATTAGGTGATCGTGACTTCAGCCGATCGCCTTTTGTCCGAAACAGGCCTGAAACTGACCGAAATTCACGGTGACCGCTCGGTCAGTCGGTGGCCGCCAAAAAAAGGCGTCCCCCTCTCTGGAGCAGGGGACGCCACTTGAATGTCGATAGTTATGTTGGCCTGTATTGTTAGAACTTATAGCGGGCCATCCACTCAAGGCGGGTCAGCTCAGGCGTGGAGCTTCCCAGGTAGGCAGTTTGCCATTGACTGACTTCCATACCGACCTCGAAGTCCTTCGTGATGTTGTAAAGTGCATTGACGTAAATTGACTGGTTGCGGGCACGCATGCCGGCCGAAAGGTCCCGGTCAATCGGGTCGTCGATGGACCACCCGCAGTAACTTCGCCAACGACTGCTCCACTTGTACTCAAGCTCAAGCCAGCCACCGATCGAGCGGATCGTGTCGCCCGTGTTCGGGTTGATGCCTTGGTTGATACCACCGAAGAACAAGGAAAGGTTCTCGCCAGTGAAGAACTCACTACGGAAGGCCAATCTACTTGTGATCGGGACCACCACATCAAGGTTGCCGGACCAAGTAATTCGGTCAACATTGTAAACCGGATTGACGGCGAAATCGAAATCGTAGTTCTCTTTGCCAATGTGACCCGAGATGCCGACCACGATAGGTCGTGCACACTGGCCTTTTCGCTGACCAATCGTCCATGAATAACGTCCTTCGAGGATCGGCCATTTGGAGTCGTACTCCACGATGTCATCGGCAGTCGATTTAGTGCCATCAATTTTGACTGATTGATTGATTGAGAACTGTGCCTTTGACAGCAAGCAACTGGAATGGTTGAACGTACGTTCAACACGGAACTGCGGACGACGGTAGTTCAAGTTACCTGCAAGGAAAGCAACGGAGTAGTTCAAGGTACCCGGGTTCAGCGGCGAAATGACGTCCCACTCTTGTCCGGCAAGGAGTCGCCATTGACGGTTCTTCATTTCAACGAAGCCACGGCGGAACAGAATGCCCGGCTTGTTGTAATACTGGAACTGACCCTGGAAGTTCATTTCCACCTGACCGGCCGTTTCCCAGTACTGCCCGAGGAAGCAAGGCTTCGGACCGGTAACGATCATACCCAGTCGGGTTGACTTGGCGTCGAGACCAAACTGCGGACGATCACCATGCGTTTGCTGGTTGGCAAACAGGATGTAGTCGGTCCGAGTGCTCGGATTGGTTTCATAGATGGCGCTCGCCTGGAGAAAGCCATAAGGCGTGAAGGAAAATTTCCCCTTCTTCCAAGAGTTCTTTGCGATGAACTCAGCCATTTCCGGACCGAGGGGGTCGAATTCCTGGTCGCCAGGGGCCATGAGCGGATCGTCGAAGCTCGTCAAGATCACAGGGCTATCAGACGTTGACGATTCGAGCGTTGTTGGAATTTGTCCAACACACTGGTTGACCGGCGCTTCAGACTCGACCGGGGGCAGAGGCTGCAGCTGAGGCAACGATTGATAACTTACAGTCTGCTGTAGGTCATTGCGAGTGTTGCCGAATTGAGGCGGCTCGGCTGCTGCTGTCGAAAGAAGCAGCGCGATGACTGGTAGCGTTAACAGGCTGAAGCGTCGCAAGATAAGCCCTTCCATGTGATGTCGGTTCGTGATATTCCACAGCGGGCCAGCCGAACTTTTGATCTCTGGTCCGTTGCATGGTGATTTCCAAGGTTGGTGCAGGAGGGCTATCTCAAGCGGATTCTCTCTGCGGCCTTTTCATCGATCCCTTATAAAACTTCAGGCATTCATTGAGGGCTGCATTGCCAATGAACCTTCCCACGGCGAAAAAATCCAGTAAATCCGCCTGGTACACGGGCATTTGTGGCTACGTGAGGATCATTGACTATGCCAACACCAATAAATCGTCAATGAAATTTCGATAGATGAGACGGAAACTTTTTGAATTCCCAAAAACAGGAAAAGCCTCCCTTGGTGATGAGGGTAATGTCACGAAAATTAATAGCGTAAGCTGGGGGAGGTGTAGCGATAATCTAGCTAGTGGGCACGCAGTATAAGTTTCCAGCTTTACCTTACCTGTCTCTGAGGCATGAAAAAAAGCCCCTTGTGGCTAATAGACGAGTATAAAGGGCTCCCTAGAATCGCTTCTTGAGGTGGTGACCGGCTTTGATTTTCTGCACTACCGGTTATGGAGGTACGGGTTGGGGTATATCTCTGTGCTGCTGGGAGGGTAGACTGAGACGTAGCCGAAACCGGAGCGGAAGCTGTGCACAGAGGGTCGCGAACTCACGCAGGGTAGCGTACCACAGCGAACCGGGCGGCCGGAAATTATTGTAATCCTCTCGCCAATGCCTAGTCAGCCGTATGGCGGCCGACGGACTTTCAAAAAGTCCAACGGCCAGGAACTCGTCTCGAAAACGGCTATTGAAACTTTCCGCGTAGCCGTTTTCCCAGGGACTGCCCGGCTCGGTGTAAAACGTCTCTGCTTACGCCTGATTGAGCCATCGCCGGATCGACTTTGATACGAATTCCGGGCCGTTGTCGCTGCGGATGCACCTGGATACGCCCTGCATTGTAAATAGCTCGGCCAACGTGTCGAACACGTCCTGGCTGGGGATTCCGTGACGAACCTTCAAGGCAAGACGCTCGCGAGTGTACTCATTCACAATCGAAAGCCATTTCAGTTGGCTGCCACTTTCGGTCCGATCGAACACGAAGTCCCAGCACCACACATGTTCCGGGTCCGTCATCCGTAGGGCACCTCAGGGACCGCAGTGGGTGCCGACGGCATTGGGACCGCTGCGGGTGGAATAACCTATATGGTTTGCGTTGTTCACATCGCACATACGGCGAATGTAAACACCGGTCGACGCAAAGGGGTTACGGGTGAACCTCAAAGTGTTCTTTCAAGTGCCGGGCAATACATTTTCCAAAATGCTTGGCCATTTCCTCGGTGGGATCCGAATGCGTTCCGGGCTTACCGGAAAGTTGCAGAAATATTGTGCAGTTCTGATACGCGAAAATCAGCTTGACGTAGTGCTGTGTCCCATTGCCTTGGGTGTAGTTGAGGATAACCGACTTCTTCTCCTCGGTGACGTACCGGGCATTCGGTTCCTTGATCCAGTAGTCAAGATGATTTTGGAGAACGCGTTCGGTGTAGTCGCCCTGATGCGGCCCGTCCATCTCCACCACGACCCAAGTGTATGAGAATTGTCTATGTTTGTTGTTCGGGTCAATCCACCAGTCTCGACCCTTCTCAAAGATGAACCCGCTGTCGCGACTGATCTGAAACCTTTGCCGCCACTGATCGTCCTTGTCGTAAGGCATCCAAGGGATAGCGGTGTCATGAGTCTTGGCATCCAGGGCTCTTTTCATTTGCCACCATCCGGTCTGTAGGTCGGCTGGCATCTGAATAAAGCAACTGGCGGCCAACAGTTTCTTGTTTAAGTGTGCCCCTGAACGATACTCGCCGAAGCGTTTTAGGAGCGATTCCATGTTGATCGACGTGGAGTCTTCTTTGAGCGATGTCAGATACTCGGCAAAACCGGGATACGCAAGAACGACACGGGTTCGGATCGATCGGCCCACTCCGCCCGAGTTCTCGTACTCGGCGCGAATCAAGCGTTCTAGCTGCTTATACTCCAGGGGAAGGCCCAATCCCTTGTGCCAGCGTTTGATCTTGCCCTCGATCGCTTGAAACTGCGAGTAGCGTTGTTTCCGATTCTCGCCCGACACGTCGCCGAGAATGCGTTCGATCCGCTTGAACTCCAGTTCCGTATCGGCCCAGAAGTGAAGCCGCTCTCGCTCTTCCTCGTCGTTCATGTACTTCCAGAGGGTCTTCACATCCGGATTCTTCTTCTCGGTCAGATAATAGTCGGCCGCGATCGAGGCGACCTCGTCGTACATGGCCCCGACCCATTGGCCATCGGGCATCTGCATGTAGAAGCGGTCCTTGCCTTGTGCGTACGGCCACTCATGCACGACCGGAATGCCCCGATGCCAGAGCGGCGTCTTGATGTATTGACCTTTCGGAAGACCGCCGAGCAGTTCGCGTTCTTCGGTCCCAGAGAAAACGCCCGCTTTGGCCGTGGCGTGCGTCTCGCCGGCAATGTTGTTCATCGTGTCGCCCAGGCCGTTGGCGATCTGGCCATAGCCTTCCAACACCGGACCGGCCAACGGAACTTTGCCGAGTTGCTCCAGGCCGGTGCCAATCGTATGTAAGAACACCATCCCACGGCGAGCGCTTGGCGGCAGGTCGGGGTTCTTCGACGCGGTCGCGAACCGGCTCCCCAACCCAATCACCGTGTCAAAATGTTGCTTCACCTCGGCGTACTTCTGGAAACTTTTGAACGCCGAGTGTTCCGTCATCACCTTGAGGTCTTTGTGAAACCGCTTGACTCCCGGCAACGAAGTGCGGAACAACAGGCCGGTGTAACGAACCTTATAGGCGTACTGCTCGAGGTCCGCCGTCGACTGGAACGCAACCTCGGCGAACTTATTGTACTGATCGGCCATCTCCATCAGTTTCCGGTGCCGCGATACCTCGTCCTTGAGGTTTGGATCGCCTTTGAGTCGCTCATATGCATTGGCCAAAGCGTCGTCCGTCACATCCGCGTGAGTCTCGCACGGCACGGCAAGCCAAAGGGTTAAAAGAAAAAGGAGGGTGGCAACACGGGCAAGTTTCATGATTCGGTTCTCTTGTGCGGCGAAGGGACTATTTTCGGGGTCCAGCTAAAAGGCAATCTCCATCGGCCCTTCGGCGATCTTCTTGCGTTCGGTCGTGAAACGGTATTCTCCCGGTCGATATTCGTCCACGTGTTCGTAAATCCCTTCCTTACCGACGGCGGAAAATGTGTAGAACTTTACCTTCGCCACGTCTCCTGTCACGCTCACGGTGGGTCGCCAGTCGACTGGCTTCTCGGTCTTCCATTGCCATTTCGATGCCGGCCAGGACGGATGGTCCAGTGGATTGTCTGTCTCCGTTGATGCCGGACCCTGCCACGGATCCGCGTCGAGAACGAGGTGTGCGGTCCAAGTGATTCCGTGCCACATGGCTCCGAACTCGTCCAATTCGCGTTTCAGGATCGATGCGAGCAAGAACGACTTGGCCGAGCGGTCGCCTTCGACGACTTCCATGACGTTGTCCAGCGACTTGCCCGGCTTCGGAGCCCGGAACAAAGTCGTGTTCCCTTCCAGCAGTTCACCCGGCTCGGGGAATGTGGCCCCAACCGGCATGGCCCATACCACGCCGTTGCCGTTGTTCTCCTCCTTGAACTGGTACGCCATGAGCCGATACCCCTTCTTGACTTGAAGCGGTCGGAACAGAGCCATGAGTTTCATCGGATCGACAAGACTCTTCGACCATCCGTCCGGAGTCTGTTCCGGTACGAAGGCAATCTCTTGGGCTTTCTGTCGCAGCTTTTTAATCTCGGCAGCCGAGAACCTCTTGCTCGATTTGTTGGAAGCAGCAGCATTTGCACTTGCGGTATCGGAGAAAACTCCCGACGTGTCGGTCGTATCAGGCTCCAGATACCGCGAGTGGATCCAGCCCCAGGTCTCCTCACCGTCTTGCGGCACAGCGACCTGTAGAAAGTTTCCGTTGACCTTTTGGATCGTCAGCTTCGTTCCCTTTTCGATCGTCATTAGCGTGTCACGACCCAGCATCAACGGGGCAGGCTGCTTGAGCACAACCGCATCGCCCACAGCAATTTCCGCCGCCAACGCCGTTTCAGATAAAAGGATGATGCATGCTCCCAGTGTCATTAGCGTCCCCGCAACTGCTACCGGTCTGTTCCGCATGGTATCCTCCAAAATGACGCTGTCCGCTCCAATTACCGTTCAGGCACTCCGAATCGGCATAATCCCACCGTAACGCCTCTCCGCTCGATAAATCTAGCATATTAAACAAGAACGTCAAAATCGGCCTACCACTCACAAGATAGCTCCTGAGCAATCATCATCATCCGATAGCCATACCGTGGATACCGGCGTGCCAATTCATGCAATCGGTCCGCCAGTCGCTTCTCATCTGACGAAACTGGCTTCGTCCGATAGCGCTGCGTGCTTCGCGGCACGCCCAACGTCTTACAAGCCCGACGCTCTGAGACGGTCACTGCTTGGCAAGCGTGTTCAGCCGCCTTGCGACGCCGCGCCGGGCTCAGTAGTTTCCCTCCAGAACTTCCTTCAAGATCGCCTTGTCCAGCTCGGCATCGGCCAAGAGCTTCTTGAGTCGCTTGTTCTTTTTCTCGAGCTCCTTCAAACGCTTCGTCTCTTCGGCCTTCATCCCACCCTGCTGGTGTCGCCAACAATGGAACATCGGTTCACTCACTTCCAAGAACTGGCATATCTGTCCAATCGTCTTGCCGACGGCCAGCCCGCGTATCCGCTTCGTGAAGCTTCCGGATAATCTGTTCCGGCGTATGCCGCTTCCCGCGATTCCTCTTCATCGAAAGTCTCCTTGTCAAAAACGGCTCCAGAGACTCTCATAACATATGGATCAGCTTTTGGGGAGCACCCCAAAAGCCTGTGATACACTTTTGCAGTATCAATCAATCGAGGACCAAAAAAATCTGCCGATGGCAAGCGTCCTCACATCTGCTTGCCATCGGCATTTTCTGTTATCGGAGAGAGATAATGAAACGAAGAAATTTTACCTTTGCTTTCGTCGCATCAGGAAGATACCACACAGCGAAATGCAGCCCACTGCCAGCAAGCTCATGGTCGCCGGTTCGGGGACGACTTTGATGTCTGGAGCAGTAAAGGTTTGGCCGCCATAGCCAATCGCAAAGCCCCATAAGGTCTGATTCTGTTCAGCATCGGCGCCATCAGCGGCGAGTAGATCAAAACGATCATTCCAATAGGGGGAAGCGCTGGTTTTGATGTAATCCGGATCATCAAGGTCCCCATCACCATCCGCGTCGTAAGCAGGATAGCCATCCCCGTCCTCGGCTTCATTTCTTCCGAACCACCAGGAATTGCCACTCATGCCAATGAGACCAACGACCTCGTCGGCTGAATTGGTTGTTATGGTTCCATCGCTCTTGATGCCCACAAATTTCGTTGCATCATATTTGTCAATAGCGATAGGGCCCCAACCACTGGTTGAATGACGAGGCTCGCCATAATCATCGAAATACTCTTTGGTGATGTTGTCAAAAGTAAGGGCGGCGCCTTCCGTATCGTAAATATGATAGACCCAGCTTGCACGGCCGCCATATTCGCCGGCAACTTCAGCGCCATTCCAACTTTGGAAGTTGGTGACGTAGGACTGAATCCCAGTGACTTCGGTAATGTCCTTAAATTCAGCGAGGCCTGACCCATAGCTGCACAGGCCATTCGTGACCGCATGCTGAGCATTATCCCACAACGCGGTGTAATTTGCACTTCCGTAAGAATTTGGTGCGTAGACACGGGTGAAATCAACCTGGATTTCGGCTTGACTTGCTTGACCACTGAAGGACCAAATTAAGCCCGCCGTTACACAAACTGCCATCGTTCTTTTTAGTTGCAACACTTTTGTTCTCCCTTTTCTTCTTCTTGGAACGTAATAGAGTTTTTGAAAAAAGTTGAATACTCACCTTAGGTGATGACTTGCAACGCTCCGCCTGCCATGCCAAGGACTGTCACTCGATCATGGTTAAGATTCCGAACGTTACCTTGTGAGTATAAACATGCCATCTTGTAAAAACAAGCAATGTAGTAAGAACCTATCGATAAAATTTGCTCCTTTCTACTTCCCTTACCATGGTTGCCCTCCTATGGAGGGGTGGTAAGCAAAGTTTGGCCGCTTGCGACTTATCTTTTCCAATTACCTCCATCGCTTGCCAGACAAACTCTTGTGATTCAATTCGGCTGGATCGTTTGCATCCGGAAGGATCGAAAAACTTTGCTTGATCAATCATGGGGGCTCCTTTTGCTCGCAAAATTACCTTGCTCAGTCGCGTCGAGACGGAATTCTTTGAACGACCAAACCGCCCGATTCGCCCCGTTGGTAAATAACTTTTTTATTGGGCCAATAATAGTTTTCCAGTTTGCAAATCAGTTCATGTTTTTTTTGGACGACTTGATCAATGGGGGGCTGTTGGGACGTGACGAATTGAGGAATAATCTGATATCTTGACAATTCCGCCAGAGGTGAGTGAGGGCACTCATCGTTGGTTTGGCAAAGCATCAACAATTATTCCGGAAAAGTAGTCGCACAATGATTATTCATGTCGACATGGACGCGTTTTTCGCCTCGGTCGAGCAGCTTGATCGGCCGAAATTGCGTGGAAAGCCGGTGATTGTTGGCGGCTCGGTTGAAAGTCGAGGCGTTGTCTCGGCGGCCAGCTATGAAGCCCGACGGTTCGGCGTTCATAGTGCCATGCCGATGTCGCAAGCCTTGCGGCGTTGCCCGGACGGTGTTTTTGTCCCGCTTCGAATGAGCCGGTACGCAGAAATTTCGGACCAGATCCACGAGATATTCAACCGGTACACGCCGATGGTCGAAGCGATCTCATTGGACGAGGCGTTTTTGGATGTCTCCGGTTGCGAGAAACTGTTCGGAGCGGCCGAATCGATTGCCCGGAAAATTAAACGGGAGATACGAGACGAGTTGGGGCTGGTCGCTTCGGCCGGTGTTGCGACGAATAAATTTTTAGCGAAGGTGGCCAGTGACCTGGAAAAACCGGACGGGCTTGTGGTGGTGCCGACCGACCAGGAAGCGATCGAGTCGTTCCTGGAACCGTTACCGATCCGACGAATCTGGGGAGTCGGAAAAGTCGCGGCCGAGCGATTTCATCGGATTGGTGTTAGAACGATTGGTCAACTGCGTCGCCTTTCGCTGTCGGGGTTGACCGGACATTTCGGTGAGTCGACGGCGAGGCATTTTTATGATCTTGCACGAGGTCGCGATGGCCGTGATGTTATCCCCTACTGTTCGCCAAAGTCGATCTCCCACGAAACAACTTTCCCCAAGGACGAGTCGGACCCGAAATTATTGCGGACCTGTTTGCTCGAGTTGACCGACCAGGTCGCTTGCCGACTTCGTGCTAAAAAACTTTTTGCCAAGAGCGTCCACTTGAAGGTCCGGTTTGCCGACTTCCGAACGGTTACGCGATCCTCGACCTTGCCCACGCCGACCAATCGAACCGATAAACTGAGTTCGACCGCCGTCGAGATACTGGAACATCGGCTCCCGGCAAAGCAGCTGCCGGTTCGCCTTATCGGTATTGGCGTCGGCCACCTGACCGAGACGGCAGAGGTCCAATTGGATCTGTTTGATAGGGAAACCAACCCTCGCCAAAAACAGCTAGACCGGGCGACCGATGAAATCCGCGACCGTTTCGGCAATTGCTCGATTCGCCGCGGCGGCTCGTTGTAACCAACTGCGGGAGCGTCGCTTTCTCAGCATCAAATGGTTTCCGTCAAGGAACACGAATTCCTAACCCGTCACCCCCCCATCTGGTTTTCGGGGACCTGCTCGGTAGATAACCGTCTCGTTTTATCAGTGAAGGAAATCGGATACCTGAATCGAAAGGTTTTCGCTGGAATATCAGCGCCGGTGGTGTATACTCAAGACACGTTTCGCGGACGCGTGCTTTGGGCGTGATTCCCAACGAGATTACCATGACATGAAGCGATAGGTGACTTTTCCGCACGCAGCCCACACCTGCCTTGCGTGAGGCAATTTCGTCAATAAGAGGAAAATGAAATGACTTGCGACCACAGCGATTACGATCAAGAACCAGGTGGCAATTACGATCAAAGTTCCGGCGGTGATTACGACCAAGAAACCCGTGGCGAGTATAGCCAAAATTCCGGCGGCGATTATGGCCAACGACCCAACGGCGGTTTATCGGTCCTCAAATCCATCCCGATTTTCATTCTATGCGTCATTCCTGTTTTGGCCATCGGTGGGTATGTCGTCTACACCGACTTCCGTATCGACGTGCCGGCCAAACACTTTGCCGTGCTGACGAAAAAATCCGGCGAAGACTTGGAGAATCATGAAGAGGTTGCTCCTGATAAAAACCACAAGGGTTTGCAGCTTGAAGTTTTGCCTGAGGGAAGATACTTCTACAATCCGTACTTTTGGGATTGGGAAGTTTACCCCATGATCGAAATTCCACGCGACAAAATGGGGGTCCGCATTCGTCTTTATGGCGAGGACTTGCCTTACGGTGACTTTCTGGCGCCTGACGGGCAACATAAAGGAATCATCGAGACGGTGCTCAAGCCGGGGCGGTACGCCATCAACGCCGTATTGATCGACCGAAAGACGAAAGAGGAAGTTGGCAGAGAGCGCAGCTGGAAAAAAGACTATGTGGAGATCATCGAGCTTTGGGAACCTAAGGTCATCCCGGCGGGCTACAAGGGGATCGTAACCAATCTGGCAGGTCCGATGCCTGAGGATCCCAATGTCTTGCTCGTCGCAAAAGGGTGCCGTGGCCCGCAAGAGAAAACGCTCGATGCGGGTACCTATTACCTCAATCCGTACATGTACCGCATCAATTCCATCGACACCCGGTCTCAGCGATTCAATCTTTCCGAGGGAGAGGACATGACCTTCCCTTCGAAGGATGGTTTCCCGATCTCACTCGATGGAATCATCGAGTTCCGAGTCATCCCCAAAACCGCGGCGCAAACCTACGTCACGTACAACGACGTCGGGAACGACAAGCCGGGGTCCAGCCTTATCGCGAAAGAGATTATCAATAAAGTCATCATGCCCAACGCACGCGCTTTCTGCCGATTGCGAGGCTCCAACTCCTCGGCTCGCGACTTCATCGGTGGCGCGACTCGAACGGCGTTTCAGACCGAGTTTCAAAAGGCGATCACGGTAACCTGCGAGACACAGGGTGTGGAGATTTTGCAAGCATTGATTACTAAGATCAAGCCGCCACAAGCGATTGCCGAGCCATTGCGTGACCGTGAAGTTGCCGCGCAAGAACTAAAACAGTACACCCAGGAAATTCTACAGCAACAACAAGAGGCGAAGCTGGCCACCGAGAAAGCGCTGATCGAGCAGAAGAAAGAACTCATCGGCGCTGACCGGAAAGTTATCGAGGCGGTCACGTTAGCCAAGGAAGAGCAACAAGTCGCGATCGAAGCGGCCAATCGCGAGTTGGCCGTGGCCACGGAGAAGCTTGCTGCGGCGAAGGACGAAGCGGTGGCAACTCTAACAAGAGCTGAAGCAAAAGCCGCGGTCATCGGTTTTGCGAATGAAGCAGACGCCGCCGGTTGGAAAAAAGCGGTGGAAGCTCTCGGGAACGATGGCGAAGCCTTTGCGCGTTACGTGTTATATCAAAAGCTCGCGCCGGGCTACCGTTCGATCATGATCAATACCGCGAATTCGCCACTGATGGAAGTCTTTCACCAGTTTATCGACCAGGATAAACCTGAACCTGCGGCCGCGGATTCAGCGGGTCCCTCTCAAAACTAATCCATCGCGAAAACCGTCAGAATATATAAGGAAGACTATCATGGCAAAGAAATTGATCGGCATCGGACTGGTCGGCACGCTGGCGTTCGCCTTGGCCTACTCCGTTTTCGCGTGGACGGTTAACCGAATTTATGTCAAAGAGGGCCAAAGCCTGATGCTGCGTTACAAAGGCCCGCTCATCTTTGGCAGCAGGGCCCGAGCCAAAACGGGACACTGGGCCGAAGAAGGCCAGATCGGCGTTCTTGCAAAGCTACGGGGCCCCGGTCGACACTTTTATTGCCCGGTCTGGTGGGAACGGGAAATTGTGAAAGATGTGATTATTAAACCGGGCGAAGTCGGTGTCGTGACCTGCAAGCTGGGTGACAATTTACCGGCTGCCGAATTTCTGGTGGATGGCGACATCGGCGACACCAAGTTCAAGGGGATCTTACGCAAGGTGCTGCATCCGGGGCACTATCGGATCAACCCTTACGGCTACCAAGTGGAAACCGTTCAGCTACAAACATTCACTTCCGGAACCACCGAAAAGAACGCTGGCTGGGTTGAAATTCCTACAGGTCATGTGGGAGTGGTAACCAATTTGGCGAGTAATCCGCTTACCGGAGCTAAAGCGGGTATCGCCGACAAAGTTTTGCCGCCGGGCATCTACCCGATCAATGGCCGAGAGCAAAATGTCGACATCGTCGAGATTGGATATCGCCACAGCACGATTCAAGTGGAGGTACTGACGGACGAAGACGGCAACGTCATTGTGGATGAAAACGGCGAACCGACCATCGCCGACGAGGACAGCGGCATTCAATTCCCGTCATCGGACGGTTTTTCAATGCACATCGACTTCACGGCGATTTGGGGAGTGATGCCCGGTCAAGCTCCACACGCGATTCGCACGATTGGCAACGTCGATGCGATCGAACAGAAGATCGTCTTGCCTCAGATCGATTCCATTTTGCGGAACAACGGCTCCGCGTACCAAGCGGTGCAACTGCTTGTCGGCGACGACCGTGAAGAGTATCAGTCCGCCTGCCTCAAAGAGTTTCACAGAGTCCTGGACGCCAAGCAGATCTCGTTGCTCTACGGGCTTGTCCGGCATGTGTACATCCCCGAGCAGGTTCGGAAACCGATTCAAATATCCTTTGTTGCGGATGAACTTTCGCTCACTCGTCAGCAAGAGCAGGAAACGGCCAAGATAGAAGCCAAGCTGCGTGAATCGGAAGAGCAAGTCTTGTTGGCGAGCGATACGGTCGAGGTCGAAACCAAGAAACTGGTTGCCGGTCGTGAAGCGGAGGGAGAACGTGAGGCGGAAACCATTCGGGCGGAGACGATCAAGCTGGTCGCTGCCATCGACAAAAAAACCGCCGCCTTGCAAGCCGAGGCCGAAAAGGTGAAAGGGGAGGCGGTGAACCGTGGTAAGCAGATGGTCGAAGAAGCCACCGCCGACCGATTCCGTTTGGCAGTCGCGGCCTTTGGCACGCCGCAAGCATACAACAACTGGATCTTCGCCACCGGCCTGCCTGAAGAGGTGAAGCTACAGCTCATCTACGCCGGGCATGGAACACTTTGGTCCGACTTGAATAAAGACGCCGATTTCGGCATCCGTGCCACAATCCCACTAGAAACCGAAACGCCGAAAGAGTAGCCAAGCGAGATAGACTCAACACGGCAATCAGGGTCGCCGTTGCTGGTGTCGTGCCGTTACGTGAAAAGACCGTCTATCAGCCCGTTGAAAAAGTCCCTTGGCAAAATAGCTTGGTAGCGCTATCTTGATGTGTGGTTAAAGGTTGCGGAAAAGTCGAGATAGCGTTGGGGAAACGGAAGCGATTTCAGCGAGAGAAGTGGTTGGCGACGATGGATTTACCCAGGTCGCCAGGCCACCCCTTCTTCGTAAAAATCAATCGCAAGCCAGCCGCAAGAGCTCAATAAAGCCAGGAATGGCGACCGAGCGGTGTCCGGTCGGGCTGTGGTGAGTTGGTTGCCAGAACTCATGGACACCGCTTGTTTCGGGATTACTTCTCTTGCTTCCGATTACTCATAATCCGCATAGGCGACCGCCATAAGCTTCTCTTGCCTAAACTGTTGCTCGTCGGACTTCTTGGCGGTTGATTGATGCTGATGCAGGTCGAGGGCCAACGACATTATGACCTCGTCGTCCAAGGTCCAATCGGCCGCCGTCATGGGAGCCGCTTGTGAGGCGACCATCGAAAGAGGTACAGTCACGGGCAATTCGACGTTGACGGTAAACTGATCGCTTGCCGATACCGGACCGCCCATAAGGCTCACGCCACCGGTGACGGTGATTACGGCCGGAGTTCGATCTTGTCCTTCGCTGTAGGGCAAGTAGGTCAGTTGCAGCCAACGACCGTCGATCACTTCGGCCATCACCAGTTCGGGATTACTGCTCTCGACCGAATAAATCAACTCGCTTGTCGATTCAAAGATGGCTTTTAAGTCAATCAACGCCGGCTGTTGATCCCCCTCGACCAAATGGAGATCCTCGATCGGGGACGAAACCGTCAGCATCGACCGCTGCCAGTTATCCATGAAGTAGGCAAAATCTCCCGCGTTCACCTTGGCATCGTAATTGATATCCCCAGCGACACACCCTCTTGGAGTCAATGCCGGATCCGCGTCTCCCCAGTTTTCGGTTCCGTACTGCCAATTGCTTATCAGGAAGGCGAAATCGTTCGCATTGACAACCCCATCTTCGTTGAAATCCCCCTTAAGAAGAGGAACCCATTCATGAGCCCCGATATCGACCGTCCCGTTTTGAACCCGCGGATTTCCATCGAGGTCGTAAAGCAACGGATTCCCCTCGGCGTCAACCGCCACGCCGTTATCGCCCGCATCGATAGCCGAAGAATCCGGGCGTAAGCGAAGATCCCCATAATCGTCGTTGGCCCCCTCATCGACGCTGTTGGTATACGGGTCGTCGCCCCAGCCATCGCCGCCATCGGAAGGATCACGGGCAAACTGCGGATCAACACCAACCAGACTTCCCGCCAGCTGACTGGCATTACTATAAACATCCGGGTTTGTGACGCCAACGTTTCCATAAACGAGTGAATTATTCAGCGTCAATGTGCCATATTGGTTACAAATCGCGCCGCCCTCTTCGGCCGAATTTCCGCTGAGTGTACAGTTGGTCACCGTAACTTCTTTATCGTAACTAGAAATTCCGCCCCCGCGGTTCTTCGCCGAATTTCCACTAAACGTACTTCCGGTCACGACCAACGTACCACCAAACCGGAAAATCCCTCCTCCCGCGCCGCGAGGAGCCGAGTTCCCTTCGAACGTGCTGTCGAGGAC
The DNA here is from genome assembly GCA_963674475.2 of Thermoguttaceae bacterium. Classification (GTDB taxonomy): domain Bacteria; phylum Planctomycetota; class Planctomycetia; order Pirellulales; family Thermoguttaceae; genus CAXXFQ01. The sequence continues at coordinate 589,131 of CAXXFQ010000024.1, forward strand.
GGTCAAATCGCCCTGGTTTTTAATTCCACCTCCGCTGCCATACTTTGATCTATTCTCGACAAGGGAGGAACCGTACAAAACCAGTGTGCCATCAGAGCTGTTCCAGACCCCCCCGCCGCTGCCGCCGAGCGACTCATTTTCACGGACCAAACTGTTCGATACCGTCGTCATCCCGCGAATATAAATCCCGCCGCCCGCATAGGCCGAGTTTTGTTCGATCAAACAATCCACAACCAGTACTTCGCGTCCGGCGATCCAAATTCCTCCTCCCCAGTTACTGGCCTCATTCTCACTAATAACAGTGTCTTCCAATATTGAATCACTCCCTACTGCAACGCCCCCGCCGTCTTTTGCCGAGTTGCCACTAAAGGTACTCCCGGTTATCTTAAGCGGATAACGAGAAAGCGCATTACAAGAATGAGACAGTCCACCCCCATAGCCCCCCACCGCGGTATTTCCGGAAAAAACACAATTGTCAATGGTTCCACCGCCACATCTGATCCCACCACCGCTTCGTGCCACACTATTTCCGAGAAAGAAACTGTCGCTGACTTGGAAATTTTCACTAAAAATCCCGCCCCCATCGAAGGCAGTGTTTTGGCTGAATGTGCTTCCCAATACGGTCAAAGCACCAAAAGCCTGATTATGGATGCCCCCGCCCATGGTTTCGGCCGAGTTCCCCACTAAGGTGCAATCCTCGACCGTCAGGTCCCCAATATTATAGATGCCTCCACCACTGAAACTGGCTTCCGGGGTGACACCCCCTGTTATGGTCAAGCCTACAAGTTTCACCTCTTCACCGAAGACATGAAAGCCTCGACTCTTCGCATCGGCGTCGATCGTCAAAGTCGAGAGGGACGAGGCGTCGATTGTCACCGATTTATCGACCCAAAGGGCCTGGCCGTTAAGTGTGATCGTCTGGCCGTCCAAGTCGCCGGAAAAAGTGAGGTCCGTTCCAAGAGCCCCTCGGTCCGCGTAGAGCAACGCCTCTCGAAGGGAAATCGCCTGATCGTACAGATCGACCGTATCCGCCGCGGTTGTCACGACCGTCGAGGCCGTCTCGCGTCCCGTGGCGGGGCTGGCCTGATATTCGTAGGCACCAATATCGACCGAATCCCCTACAACTCTGGAGCCGCCAGATAAATCTTGCGGGATCGTTTCGCTGGTGTTCCCGTCCCCATCCATGTCAGACTTATCCGTGGGCAAAAGGGCCGAATCGCCCATATCGATCGCCGGACTGGTTGCCGTCAGGCGAAGATCTCCATAGTCATCATTGGCCGACTCGTCGATCCCCGACGTCAGCGGATCATCCCCCCACCCGTCACCCCCGTCTGAAGGGGCTCGAACAAACCCTGGGGCGATTCCTATCAGATTTTGAGAACCGGAGGGAATGTACCTTCCACTAACCTCTCCCCCTTGATTCGCAGTCAGAATGGAATTATTCATCGTGCAAAGATTTGAACCAATAAAGATCCCGCCTCCAGAGTCCTCAGCCGCGTTCTCAGTCACAGTGCAGTTGTCAACGAAAAGGGCAGTAGTAAAGGTAGTACCTGAATAGACTCCTCCCCCACGATACTCACTGGAGTTTCCGACAACCGTCGAATTAATTAAATTGAGCGAAGAACTCGAAAATATCCCACCGCCGTATAAGATACTCTCATTTCCATAAATCTCCGCATTCACCACTGTCAATATCCCGTTGCAATGAAAAATCCCTCCACCGCTTCCTGAAAGTGACGTATTTTCCTGGATGGTGCTTTTAAGAACCGTACTGTTACCGTCAGTCCAAATTCCACCCCCATCTTCTGCCGAATTTCCTTCAACCGTACTCTCGATAACCGTCAAGGAAGAATTCTTCTTACTGTAAATCCCGCCCCCATCTTCAATAGCCGTGTTCCGACTAATCGTACTCCCGGTGACTGTCAATGAGGAAGTGCGCTCGTTATTAATTCCACCACCACGATATCCTGAGTTGCCGGCAATCAAGGAATTGGTTACCACCAAAATGCTGGAACAATAATTGGAAATCCCGCTTCCGTTAACGTTGTTCGAGATGGTCGAACCGCCCACAGTCATTTCACCGCAATGATTGAAAATTCCGCCACCTCGGTACCCTTCTAAGGTCTGATTACCCGAGACGGTCGAATTTGTGACGACGAGGTTGCCGGAGTTATGAATCCCGCCACCTTGTTTCGCCGAGTTTTCGTAGATGGATGCGCCTTCGACGGTCATGGTGCCGTGGTTGACGATTCCGGAATTTTGGTTGCCGTTGATGGTAGAGTCGATTATGGTCGCCAGGGGAACTGTTTCGGAATCTTCTCCTGTCGATTCGTCGATGGCGAAGCGGTTCTCGATGCCGGATTGCACGTGGTCGCTGAGAGTGCAGCCGGAGAGGGTAATTTCGCCCGACTCGTTTTCCACGCCGCTGCCGGAGTTGCCTAGAAGATCGGTATCGGTGATCGTGGCAATGCCAAGATAATTATAAACCCCGCTCCCGTCGTTTTCAGAAATCGAACTCCCCTCGACCGCAAGCGTTCCCAAGTTATTGTAAATCCCACCGCCCAACGGTGCCGCATTCCCCGTCACCGAAGAGTCGGTCAGTTGTAATGTGCTATAGGTTCCAGGGTTGTAAATCGCGCCCCCTTCCTCTCCGGCGGAATTGTCCGAAATGGTAGAAGCGATGAATGTGGTCTTACCCTCGTTGTAGATCGCACCCCCTTGCTCAGTTGCCGCGTTTTCCGCTATCAAACAATCGGCAAGAGTTAAAGAGTTACCTCCGCTGCTGAAAATTCCACCCCCACGCCTGGCCGTGTTTCCTGTAATCGCACAGTTAACCAAATCAAGATCGCCATAATATACATGAACGGCACCGCCACCACCTTCTGCTTGATTCGAATCAAAAATGCAATTTTCCAAGATCATGTCGTATAGATATCCATTACAGGTGGTGATTCCTCCTCCGTATGACGCAGAGTTGGCGGAAAAGGTGCAGCCGGTTATGACAGAATTTGTTCCCGACCAGACTCCACCACCATTGCCATGCTCAGCAACGTTTTCCGCGATGAAACAGTCAGTTAAGATAAGAGGGAAACCTGCATTGTTCATGGAAACCCCGCCACCGTCTCCTGAAAACGACGTATTTCCCCGGATGTTGCTTTTAAGAACCGTACAGCCTCCTTCACTCCAAATTCCGCCACCATGATGTGCCCAGTTCCCCTCAATCGTACTCTCGCTGACCGTGACTGAGGCTAGCATGTAACTATAAATTCCGCCCCCGCTACCAGCCGTGTTCCCGCTAATGGTACTCCCGGTTACCGTTAATGAAGAACGCCCATCGTTTTGAATTCCACCACCTTGACTTCCCGAGTTGCCGGTAATCAAAGAATCGACTACCGACAATTTGCCAGAGTTATTTAAAATCCCGCTTCCACCCAAGTTGTTCGAGATGGTCGAACCGGTCACAGTCATTACGCCATATTGATTGTCAATTCCACCGTCGTTATTGTCCGAGATAGTCGAATTATTGACATCTAACTTCCCGTATTCATTATGAATTCCTGAAGCTTGATTCCCAGAAATAGACGAATTGTTGATGGATACAAATGAAAAGTTACGGGCTATTTGGTCTTCAAAGACCGTTAAGAGGCTATCAATTCCAGACTGTTCGTTATCCTGAATAGTGCAACCGTTCAACGTGATATCGCCGGTTTCATTCTTGATTCCGTCTCCGGAGTTTCTAGAAATCGTCGTGTTGGTAAGATTGGAAAAGCCCAGGCGGTTATAAAGCCCACCGCAATTACTCACGTTTTCGGAAATCGAACTATCCATAACCGTCAGCATTCCCGCGTCGTTATAAATCCCACCCCCCTTAGCGGCCGTGTTGGCGTCGATTGTAGAATCAGTGATGGTCATAAACGATGTCAGTCCAGAAACGCCATGATGGTAGATTCCCCCTCCATGATGGGCTCGATTGTCCATGATTGAACAATCCGAGATCGTCATAACCCCATGGATGTCATTGTAAATTCCCCCCCCGCTTTCAGCACCGTTTGTCTCGATGGTGCAGCCGGTCATCATGGTTATGCTGTTTTGACCGTTGTAAATCCCTCCACCATCAACCGCCGAATTTTTAAAGAGGGTCGAATTGTTGATGGTTAAACTGCCTGCATTATAAATCCCGCCGCCACTGGTTCTATTGAGATGCTCGGAGTCTTCTATCCCATCCGCGTTTCCGCCAGTGATCGAGAGGCAGTCGAGCGTAGCTTGGATAAATCTGCCGGAATAGACAACCGTGTAGGCGTTATCCGCTATGTCTCCCTCGATACCAAGGTCCCCGGAAAGGATCGTTTCGTGGGCGGTCCAATCACGCTCTTCCAGTGCGGTTTCGTCCCCTTCAAAACCGCCATAAAGGTCCACGTTGTTTAGGAGAGAGAAGGTGGCCGACCGGGCATCTTCCGCTTCCAACCGTTCGCTTGGCAGATACGTCCCTTCGGCGATCCAGATCTGATCGATGTCGTTGCTTGCAATCGTGTCGGCATTGAGCAACTCGGCTTGGTTGAGCGCTGATTGCAGATCGTCATAGGCCGAGTCCCAAGCCAGGCCGTCCCCCCCAGTAAGGGCGTCGGCGTCGACGTGCAGCACGGCAAGCATCCGGCGATCTTCGAGCGGTTCAAGCCGGAGCCGATGTTGGCGACCTTGGAACCGATTTTCTCCCGACGAAGCTATTTTCAAAAGATTTTTTTGCGAACGGCCTTTTTTCTGCCCCTTGGAAAATAACATGAAAGACCTGCCTTTCGAGTACCCTTATTTCTTGATTGTTGCTGAAAAACGGCCAGGAAACTGCTTGAAGTAACTTGGCCTAAGTCTTCAAATAGAAAATAGTTACAGTCATTGTTCAGTTGTTCATTGCGTAGCTGGAATGCCGTCATTCAGTGTGGAATTGAAGCAAACCTATTTCGAGCGTAAATGATTATTAAAAAAAGAGCAACGAATTTGTTGTTTTTTCCAAAAATAAAAAATACGTAACCGCTCCAGGGAAGTGAGTTGTCGCTTTAGTTTTTTGGTTGAGGGACAATGGTTGCTTGGGGGTAAATTTCCTTTGGCGATCGAAGGTAGACCCGCCGCCAAAAGAGGGTTTTGGCTGTTCTAGATGAGAGACGATGGTTTTAGGTCAGTCTGACCCGACAAAGATGACAATTCGAATTCGCTCAAGTCGGGACCATCAGCAGACATCCCAGACCGATGCTTTAAGAGGCGGCTCTGCCGCCCGCGCTAACGAAAAACCCGAGAAAAACGGCTCTACCCATTTCGCATTGCCGAGAAAAAGCCCCGAAAACCCAGGCTTTCATGGAAAACTTTGCCCATCAGTACCCAAGTCCGTCGTACCAATACGAGCACCCCATTTTTAGATCTCTTTCTAAACTATAAACATAATAAAGAGATAGAAAACCACGGCATCGGTCTACGGAACCGAAGGGGTATTCTCGGCGTCGATGCTGGAACGAACTATCTCGACGTGTTTTCCCAGACGCAAACCCACTCGGTCGTGGATCGCCGACATCGAGGCATACGACAACCTACCCTCACTGGCAAGAACCGTCGGCTGGGTGATTCCTGAGTGAAGATCTGTCAGACTAACCCTACCCTGCCTTCCGCTCATACCAGCTCAAGACGCCGCCAAGCCGTTCGTGCCGAACCAGTTCGCCAAGTTCAAGCGTCTCGACTTCCTCCCGTGTCGCTTCGTCGAAGTTCGGCGGGCCGCGAACCGCGGCGGGCAATAGCGTGCGGCCTGATCCGCTTTGGAAAGTCTATCAAGCAAAAAAACTCGCACGCTACCGACCCGCGGTGCGGGCGCCGGTGGTGGTAGTAATCGAGGTATTCGGATAGGATATGTCGGAGGTGGTTTTCGCCGAAGATGAGGAATCGGTCGAGGCATTCTCGCTTGATCGACCCGATGAATCGCTCGCAGTGGGCGTTCATGTTCGGCGAACGCGGCGGTATCTTTATGGTTTTGAGACCTCCCGACCGGATTGTTTTCTTGCCACTTTCACAAAGTTCTTATTGGGCTATTGCTCAAGCGGGTAAGAAGTTTTAGGTGGTTATGAAATGCCCTCAAAAAAAATTTTGCAGAACTTGGTGTCCATGTCATGGATGAGATAGCGAGGAGGAGTAGCGAATTCGTCGCAGACGACGCACAGGTTGCGCGCTTGCTGGATCATCCAGTGTTCGTTCGGATTGGGCGTCATGCCCAGGATTTTCACCTCGCGCGTGCCCGGGCAGATCAACGCCAGGATGTAATATTCAAGACGCCCGATTGGTGTCCAAACGCTTTTGGTGAAAAAGTCGCACGCCAGAAGCGTCTCCTTATGACGTCTCAAGAACTCGGTTCAGGTATTGTTGTCCCGACCGGGCGGATTGGGACGAAATCCGTTTTCGCGAAGAATGTTGCAGACGGTTCCTCTTTTGATATCTGTTGCCACTAATATTGAGGATGAAAAGAAAGACCTAACCAAATGATCAGCCGTCGTTATTTTCTGAAAATCGCTGGTGGTCTGGCCGCCAGCGCAGGAGCCTTGGGAGTAGGTCCCATGGGCTTTCGTATTGCTCGAGCTTCCCGGGTTCATCAGTTGTCCGTGTGTGCTCCGAACGCCGCGAAGCTCGGCTGGCGGCTGGGAGCAATGTGGCGGCTGGGGCTTCAATGGAATAGCCCGAACTTGCCTACGTTTTACGAAGGGTTGGATCAAGTCGCCTCGCTCGGCCTGCATCACATTGAGGGCAGCACGCGACCAGAGCTCAGCAAGCAGTGTCCCGAGATTCACATCACCAACGCCATTTCAGACGAAACTTGTACGAAAGTGCTTGCGTGGATGGCCGAGAAGGACGTGAAGCTGACCAGTTACTACACGAATCTCAGCCGCGATAAGCAGAAGTGCCGCCATCAATTTGAGCTTGCCAAGAGGCTAGGCATCGAGACGTTTGTCGGCGAACCACCGCAGGACGCCTTTGACATGATCGAAAAGCTGTGCGAAGAATATCAGGTTAATTTCGCCATCCATAACCATGCCCCGCCGACAAAGTACTGGAAGCCGGAAAGCATCTTGGCCGTATGCAAAGGACGCAGCAAACGGATCGGTGCCTGCGCCGACACGGGCCACTGGACACGTTCCGGCCTTGATCCGGTGGAGACGGTCAAGAAGTTGGGCAACCGCATCATATCCTTTCACCTTCGCGACATGAACCGGTTCGGCACCAAGGACGCCCATGATGTTGCCTGGGGAACCGGTAAGGGAAACATTCAGGGAATCTTAAAAGAGGTGCATCGCCAGGGCTTGAAACCGTTGTTCGTCATCGAGCATGAACATGAGACGCCGAACGCGTTGGCAGAAATTGTTCAAAGTATCCAGTACTTCGACAAAGTGGCCGCCCAGTTGGCCGTTTCGAAGTAGGGTTTTGATCGCGTCTTCATTCCAAGCCGGACAATGGGGCGATAGCCTCTTTTTCTGATTCGGATTTGAGATAAGTCTCAAATCCGGCTTGGGCGGTAAAAAGAAAGGCAATAGCCACACACATGGAAAAGGTTGTAGCATAACTCTGCGTTCTTTGCCTTGGTGACCACATGCCCCGTGTCCGTCATCCGTAGGGCACCTCAGTTTGCCATAATCATCAAGCCATGTGTGAGTATTCGAATGAGGGTGCAGTGTTGAAATGTCGTAACGTAAAATGTCCCTCTTTTAATCAACTCCCAAACCGATTAAAATGAAAATATCAATCCCAAATCGCTAAAGGGCATTTCAATCCGGTGATCGCTGCACTTTCGGTTGCCATTGATGATTGGAAAACGTCAGAAGCTACATTAAAGCGATTTTCGCAATCTGCTTACCAGTTATCTCACCCCGTGCCATGGAAGAGTTTGATCCCATGTCAAATTTCAAACAAACCACTCGTCGTCAATTTCTCAAAGGTATGGCTGCAGGTGGGGCCACAACCATTTTACTTCCGTCAATCAATCGAGCCATGGGATTTGAGTCGCCCAACGATCGTCCGGTTTTTGCGACGATTGGACTAAGAAACCAAGGTTGGGCTATCACGAAAAAGTCGACGCCGTATGCTGATTTTGCCGCACTGGCGGATCTCGATTCGAAAGTGCTCGGAGTCAATGTCGAAGAGACCGAAAAAAGACAAGGCAAAAAACCGGATGCCTATAAGGATTATCGCAAGATACTCGACCGGAAGGATATCGACGCTGTCATGATCGCCACGCCGGACCACTGGCACGCCAAGATCGCGGTCGAAGCAATGCTTGCCGGCAAGGATGTCTATTGCGAAAAACCTCTCACGCTAACCATCGGCGAAGGAAAACTTATTGAGAAGGTAGTTAAAGAGACGGGCCGTGTTTTTCAAGTCGGTACCATGCAGCGAACCGAATTTAATCACCGCTTTCTCAAGGCGATCGCGATGATAGAAGATGGGCGCATCGGCAAGGTCAAAAAGGTGACCTGCGGCATTGGCGGCAACATTCCTGTTGCGGTCGTTCCCGTTGCTCCCGTTCCAAAGGGGCTCGATTGGGAATTTTGGCTCGGTCCAGCGCCGAAGGCTCCTTATCGGGCTCTTCCCGAAATGCGAGAAGGATACGGTGGTGGTGTACCGTTTTATAGCAACGGGCACTACTCCTTCCGATACTGGTACGAGTATTCCGGCGGAAAAATGGCCGACTGGGGTGCCCACCATGTCGACATCGCATCTTGGGCAATTGGTGCCAACGATACCGGCCCGAGCAAAGTGACGCCTGTCGAGTATACTATGGCAACCGAGTACAAAGATGGCTATCCCGTCTACGATAACCGATACAATGTTGCGACCAGCTTCAGCCTCCGCGTTGATATGCCAAACGACATCGAAATGGTCATCACAAGCAAGGGAGACAACGGCATTCTTTTCGAAGGTTCCGAAGGTCGATTTTTCGTCAACCGCGGCAAGCTTGTCGGAAAGCCCGTCGAAGACCTGAAGACCAATCCGCTGCCCGAAGGAGCCCTCGAAAAGGTTTACGGTGGAGAGTTGAAAAACAATCACACCCATAACTTTGTCGACTCCATGAAGTCAAGGAAGCAGCCGATTTCAGACGTCTGGTCGCATAACCGCATGCTCGAAATTTGCCACCTATCGAACATCGCAATGCGTTTGGGTCGAGAACTTAATTGGGATCCGGTCAAACGAGAGATCGTTGCCGACGACCAAGCCAACTCGTTCCTCCAGCGAAAAAACCGCAAGGGCTACGAAATCAACATGTAGGCCTTGTCAACGAAAACACAAGGGTATGTAAGGATGACATATCGGCGGTGCGTCGGTTTTGATCTACTTGAGATGCCCTACGGATGACGGACTCGGGGCATGCGGGAAAATGCATGCTATTTTACTTTTAAAAGGAGCGTGTCCATCATGGAAAAGCAAAAACGCTATGGCAAGGATTTTAAAATCCAGGCGGCCGAACTCGTCCTCAAACAGGGCAATTCCATGGTCAAGCGGCCCCGACTGCCGAAGGCGTGCGTCATTTTTTCGCTCAGGAAAATTATCTGAAGCGAGCCAAGTCGCACGCATTCGCCCGCCGCGGCTCGCGGCCCCCTCTGGCTTCAGCGGCGGCAACGCCAACCTCTACCGCAACTGCGGCAACAACAGCCCCCCAACTACAACGACCCCACCGGCCTCATCGCCTGGAATGATCGAGGAGGCACTTTACAGCAGTGAGGGAAAAAGAGAATGAGGTTCTGGTACGATTAGGCTCCCAGCGATAGCAGCCAACTCCGACACAATCGCCGCTGCCGCCATCAAAAAGACCGATTAAAAAATCGCCTTCATCGCCTGCTCTCGACTGAGTTTAACCGGATGACAAACAATTGCACCCCACTGAAATCGCCGCCTAAAAAGAGGTTTGGCTGTTCTAGATGAGAGGCGATGTCTTAAGCCAGTCTGGCCAGGCAAAAATGACAATTCGAAATCGCTCAAGTCGGGACCATCAGCAGACATCCCAGACCGATACTCTAAGAGGCGGACTCAACCGCCCGCGCTAGCGAAAAGCCCGAGAAAAACAGTTCCATCCGTTTCGCATCGCCAAGAAAAGCCCGGAAAACCCAGGCTTTCATGGAAAACTGTGCCCATCAGTACCCAAGTCGTTTGTTCCAATATGGGACCCCCACTTTTTGATCTCTTTCGAACTATAGACAGGCGTAAAGAAATAAAAACCGATACCATCGGTCTGCGGAACCGCAGGAGGGGAGGGGCAAAACGGTCCACTCATGACGACTCTGCCGTCGCCACCCGTCGAGAAAGGCCCAATGACTGGCCCCGTAATACGGTTCCAACGCAAGAATTTTCATTCCGATTTCAATCCACGGTTCCTCTGACTATTTTCAACGTCACTGCGTTTTACTCTATTTTTCACTTTTATCTCAGGCAAGCGACACCTGTCAGATAAGCGGCCCGATCTGACAAAAACAAAGGCCCCTTGGAGTACGAAATCACATCCAAAAAACCTTCGTGATGGAATCAAAATGGTCAAGAGCTTACCACGCATTGGTCGGGACTATTTCCCACGCTTGCAATGACTCGACCTGGACGTCGCCCCCTTTGGCAAACAGGACGATGCCGAAACTCTTCGGGTCGGCCGGGTAGATCCGCTGACAGAGGGCCTGCCGATCGTTGGCGAAAACCTCCAAGATCGAACGGTCGATATAAACGGTCAGATCGAGCGTTTCGCCGTCGGCCAATTCGAATGGGGCCTCTTGCTTGGTCAGTTCCGGGTTGCCATGATCTTTGGAAACGCGACCTTGAGCAAGGACAAATTCACGATATTTATGGCCACCGGTGCTCGATTTTGAAACGTCGACCACCAAGGACTTCTTTTCGAGGTCGACTACCACAGGCGTTTCTTCCTTGCCGTCTGGGCTGCAGCAGACCTTCAGCCCAAAACGTTTCACTCCTTTGCCAGGGCGTAATTTAAGGTTCAGTTCGAGTGTGTTCCCCTCGATCCCGTCGAGTTTTATTGGCTGACCGTTTTTGACGATCAAATTTTCAAGACTTTTTTCGTTTTTCCGAAGCCGCTTGAGCTCTTCGATCGGTTCGATCTTGAGCGATCCATCCCTGGCCAACGACAAGACGCGGGGTAAGCTCATCGTTCCGCACCATTCGCCGCCCGGATTCCAACTGCCGGCCGTCCAAAGGTCACTATGAAGGACCCAGGCCCACATGATCCGACGTCCTTGATTATCGACAAGGCTCTCCGGGGCGAAGAACGTCCCGCCGGGCCAGTTCATCCGACCGTGGGTTTCCGGGTGAAACTGTTCGTCTTTCCAATCGCCCAGATAATATCGACAGCCTCGAGGGTGGCTGATCCCGAGCATCATATATTTGTCGCCCAACTTGAAGAAGTCGGGACATGAAAGGTCTTCGAAATCGTCGACCCCTTCGGCCTGATGGTGCAGAAACGGTCCGACGTATTCCCATTTATCGAGCGTCTTCGCCTTGAATACACTCGGCGGAGTGCCGCCGAAGACGGCGTAATACGTATCCCCTTCGACCCAACCGTGCGGGTCCCACGACTGGAATTTCTTCTTGTTCGGATCGTCGTCTGCCGGGTTGGGGACAATCGGATTGCTCGGCAACTTGGTCCAATGGTCCAGATTCGGGTCGCTGCAGGTGGCAATACAGTTCCCCGCTCCGACGCCATGAAAGAGCATCGTCGCTTCACCCTTTTTATTGACAAAGCAGCTGCCGCTGAAGATCCCTCGGTCCGGTCCATCGGGCGAGGGGACCAACCACGGCTCGTGCCAACGCCAGTGCAGCAGGTCGTTACTTGAAACGTGTCCCCAGCAGCAACCCCGTTCGTCCGTAAAAATATAACCGAGGTGGTATTCCCCGTTCCAAAAGATCGCCCCATTGGGATCAAACGGAATTGCACAACCTTCCGGTGTCACGAAGTGGTAGGTCGGTCGGTACGGATCGGCCAGAAGCCGCTTGCGAATCTTCCGGCTACTGCCGATCAGGTTTTCTCCCTTGGGCGCTTGATTGAGCTTGGCCAGAATTTGGTTCTTCCGCGGCATCGCCATCCACGTCGGGGTTCCTTCTCCTCGGAGGACCAATTTCCCGTCGACCACCTTGACATCACCCATCGTCACCGAATCGACAAAACGGCCCGCCAGATCACGGGCGCTGCCGTCCTCGAACGTCCACCAGGCGACCGGTGCCGGTTTGGACGGCCGGTTCGGTTTCAGTGCCGCGATCTGTTCGAGCGTAAGAGCCCGATCATAAATCCGCGCGTCGTCGATCGCCCCGGTGAAGGCGGCGTTGTTGCCGGTAACATGACGCTTCCCGATCATCACGACACTTTCCGGACCAAAGTTCATCAAACCGGCGCCCGGCATATACGAAACGTACGGTTTGGCATCCCGATAGATCGAGATTTCCCCATCTTGGTCATAGACAATCGCTATTTGAACAAACGTCGACGGCCCGGCCGTCTCTTCGGCGTTGGCCTTTTGGTCGGCTTGGGTACGAGAAAACCCGTTGCTCCCGGCCATCCACCGTTTGGCAACCTTCTCGCCAAAGACAATGCCGTCGAAACCGTTATGCAAGTTGTCGATCGTCAATGCCGAACCGCCACGCTGATCCAAATTATCCGGCGCGGCCCAAACGACGAGCGTTTTCGCTTGAATCGGCTTGATTTCATCCGCCGAGGCCAAGCCCAAAAAAGTCGGCAATAAAAATACGGCCAGAACCAAAAAACGAAAATTTCTCATGGGATTCTCCTAATGAGCGCTGCAATGCCAATGAACCTTTCCTCGTACGAAAATCCAGTAAATTCGCCTGGTACAGACGCATTTGCGGCTGCGTGAGATCATTGACTACATCGACTTCAATAATTCTTGTTGCTATTCACAAAAGCAATGGTTCCTTGATTTTAATCGATCCCTAACTGTTTTTGGATGCGTTCCAGCGAAATCCCTTTGGTTTCAGGCAGAACGAGCCAGACGAAGAGGAAGTGGACGACCATCATCGCGGAAAAGAAGGCAAAGCAATTGCCCGGGCCGATCCAGGGGATGCTGGCGGCGATAGGGAACGTTTGCGAAACCAAGGCCGCCATGGCCCAATGCGTGAAACTGCCCAAGGCCTGGCCTTTGGCGCGGACCTTGTTGGGGAAGATTTCGGAAATGAATACCCAGATGACGGCCCCTTGCGAAAAACCGAAAAAGAGGATGTAGCCGATGAAGTAGACCATGATTTGGCGGCCCACGTCTTCAGCGTCGCCGATGGTGTAAAACTTCCAGGCGACCAATGCCAGGAAGAGTACCATGCCGACCGACCCTACCATCAAGAGTAACTTACGGCCGAATTTGTCCATCAGCACCATTCCGATAGCCGTAGAGATGACCAGCGTGATGCCGACAGGGATGGATTGCAGCAGGGCCGTGTCGGAATTCGAACCGCCCATCGAAAACACCTTGGGGGCATAGTACAACAGGGCGTTGATGCCGGTGAACTGATTGAATGCCGCCAGCGCTACGGCCGCCATGACGGGGAAGTTGTATTTCGGTTGGAAGAGCGATTCGTGGGCAACGTCGTACTGTTCGTGCAGCGATTCGACGATCTCTTCGACCTCGGCTTCAACGTCTTCTGAGCCGAGCTTCGCGAAGACGCCGCGGGCTTCGTCAACGCGTTTCTTTTCAATCAACCACCGTGGGCTGCGCGGGATCGTGAACAACAGGCAGAAGAACAAAGCGGCAGGTACTGCCTCGATGCCGAACATCCATCGCCATTGGTGGGCGTCGACTATCAGCGGGCAACTGGTCACGGCATAGTTCGAAACGTAGGCCAGGCAGATGCCAAGACATACGTTCAGTTGCTGGGTGCACACCAGGAATCCGCGTATTTTCGCCGGTGAGATTTCCGCAATGTACATCGGCGAGACGACCGACGCCCCGCCTACGCCGATCCCGCCGATAAAGCGGAAAAATAACAGCGACGTCCAATTCCATGCGACGCCGCAGCCGAAAGCCGAGACGATATAGAAAATGGCCATCCAAACCAACACGGTCCGCCGCCCGAACGAATCGGACGGCCGACTGACGATGATCGACCCCAGGATCGTTCCGATCAGGGCGCTGACCACGGTGAACCCGAGCCCGCCTTGAGTTAAATCGAAGACCGACTCAAGTTGCCCGGTGGTTCCGGATATGACTGCCGTATCGAAACCGAACAGCAGTCCACCCAATGCGGCCACAATAGTGCTGCGCACGAGACATGCGTTTATCTTCACAATATATTCTCCTGACGATTTTCAGTCCTTCGAAAACCGGCTCCCGAGGAATTGTTTTATAGTGCTATTTTCTTCACGCATACAAGGCAGTTCTGGGGGGGGGCAGTTCCCCCTACCTAAAGGTGGTCGAAATGAATCGAACAACGCGAGAAGGAAATTTCAAAGGAACAAAGACTGGAGTAGCCCTTGGAAGTAAAGCTCTAACTGTTTCACCAAACTCAAGCTCCCCTGAGTTTGCCTACAGTTAATCAACGGAGGCTGGCTATAACTATAAACCGTCAAACGTGCCAAACTGGACAGACTTTTTCATCGATTTGTTGAATTTCTTGAATTTTCGAAAATCGAAGTAGATAAGCTGTCTAGTTTTGGGTGCGTCGCGGGATTATATATATGGTTCTTCACGGAACTTCGTGGGGCCCGATGTGAGATGGGGGGCTTGAAAATGGCAGGCCATTTCAGTTGCCGGTGTTACGCCGTAGGGGAACGGCCGGTTTTGCTTTGCCGGTTTCCCAAGAGATTCAAAAAACGGAAGGACTGAATCGGATGGGATTTTATCTGGGAATCGATGTGGGAACCTCTGGGACCAAGACTCTGGCGATCGATTCGACGGGCGCAATCGTTGCCCAGGCGACCGCCTTCTATCCGTGCCATCATCCTCGCCCGTTGTGGAGCGAACAGGACCCGGAAGATTGGTGGAAGGCGACCGTCACGACCGTCCGTCAAGTGATGCGTAAGGCCAAGTTGAAGCCGGAGGACGTTCAGGCGATCGGGCTTTCCGGCCAGATGCACGGGGCCGTTTTTCTCGATAAAAACGATCGCGTCCTCCGCCGGGCCATCTTGTGGAACGACCAGCGGACCGGGCCGCAGTGCGACGAGATCGAAGCGGCACTCGGGGGGCGGAAGAAACTGATTCGCGAGGTAGCCAACCCGGCGCTGTCCGGTTTTACCGCGCCGAAAATCCTTTGGCTTCGTCGGCACGAACCCCGACGCTACGAAAAGGTCCGTAAGGTCCTTTTACCCAAGGACGAGATCCGGCGGCGACTGACCGGCGAGTATGCGACCGAGGTGAGCGACGCCAGTGGGACCCTGTTGCTTGACGTGGCGAAGCGGCGATGGTCGAAGAAAGTTCTCTCAGCTCTGGAGATCGATCCGTCCTGGATGCCGACCTGTTACGAGTCGGAGGAGGTGACCGGTACCCTATCGGCCAGTGCGGCCAAGACGCTGGGCCTTTCGACCGCCTGTCGTGTGGTTGGCGGGGCGGGGGATTGCGCGGCCGGGGCGATCGGCGGCGGGATCGTCCGACGCGGCGTGGTCAGCACGTCGATCGGCACCTCTGGCGTCGTGTTCGCCCACAGCGACGAGGTGAAAGTCGATCCGGCCGGGCGGGTCCACACGTTTTGCCACGCGGTTCGCGGCAAGTGGCACCTGATGGGGGTCAATCTTTCCTCCGGTGGGTCGCTGCAGTGGTTCCGCAACACCCTTTGCCAGGCCGATGTCAAGCGGGCCAAGCGGCTGAAGCGGGATGTGTACGAACTCTTGGGAGAAGAGGCGACCGAAACGCCTCCCGGCGCCGAGGGGCTTTTCTTCTTGCCGTATCTTTCCGGCGAACGGACGCCACACGCAGACCCGGACGCCCGGGGGTCGTTTGTCGGCCTGACGCTGGCACACGGTCGGGGTCATTTGGTCCGTGCCGTCATGGAAGGGGTCGTCTACGCGATGCGCGACAGCTTCGAGATTTTCGACGAGTTGAACTTGCCGATACGCCAGATTCGAACCTCCGGCGGCGGAAGTCGAAGCCCCCTTTGGCGTCAGATGGAGGCCGATATTTTCGGGCGCCCGGTTGTGACAATCAACAGCGAGGAAGGGCCCGCCATGGGCGTCGCGCTCTTGGCTGCCGTCGGTGATGGGGCGTTTAAGAATATCGAGGAGGCCTGCCAAGCGACCATCCGTGTCGTCGAGCGGACCAGCCCGAAGAAAGCGGCCCGGACCTATTACGACAGGGCGTTTCCCGTTTACCGTGGTTTGTATCGTTCGCTTCGAGACGATTTTCAAGCGATCAAGGAACTCGGTTGAAAATCGAGAAAAACCGGCGATTTTCCATGGGGGAGGAAGTTCTCTTTTTCAATCAACTCCCAACCCCTAATTACTCAAGGTACATAGGAAGTGCGTCGAGGGTTCCGGGCGAGGAACCCGGTTTTTCCGGAAAATATCTCGTCTTTGCGAATTCACTATTTTTGCGTGAATCAATAACTATAGATGGTCAAGCGTCCCCAACTGGACAGACTTTTTTCTCGATTTCTTGGGTTTTCGAAAATCGAAGCAAATGCGATGTCTAGTTTTGGGGGTGTCGCGGGATTATATATATAGATAGACATTGCCTAAGGAGCGATAGTTACGTAATTGCTTCACCCATGCTTCTCGTAAAAGCCTTTTTTTGAGGGCTGCAATGCCAGTGAACCTTTCCTCGTACGAAAATCCGGCAAATCCGCCTGGTACAGGCGCGTTTGCGGCTGCGTGAGATCATTGGCCATATCGACATCAATAATGAAATCGACGCCAGACAAAACCGAACAATTTGTTGGGTTGTTCGCCAAAAGTCAGCCGAAAGTATATGCTTTCGTGTGCGCCATGATTTCCGACGTCAATGATGCGGAAGATGTGTTTCAAGAAGTCAGCATCGGCCTTTGGCAGAAATTCCACCGATTCGAGCCAGGCACGAATTTCACCGCCTGGGCAATGCAGTTTGCCAAATTCGCCGTTTTAAAATATTTTGAAAAACAGCGACGCGGACGAACGGTGTTTGCTCAAGATTTGGTTGAGTTACTCGTCGATGAAACTTGTTCCCAACTGGAAAGCCCCGATTTGCGTCTCAGTTATTTGCGTCAATGCGTTGGCAAGCTACCCCAGCATTCCCGGCAGCTTCTTGAGGCACGGCACAATTCGGACCTGAAAACCTGCAATCAGGTGGCCAAGCACCTCGGACGGTCCTTGGACGCCACCTACAAGGCCCTGACTCGTCTTCACCAATCACTGTTGCAGTGCGTGCAGAATGCCATTGCGGCGGAGGAGAGTGTATGACCAAGTTCGCAGATTATAGCGAATTGGAGATGTTGGCCGAAGCTCAGCGAGACGGGGACCTCTCGCCGGAGCGTCATCGCCGCTTGGCGCAACTGCTGCGTAACCCCGACGCACGCCGCCATTATGTCCGCTATCAGCTTCTCCATGCCGAATTGCGTATGGTCTTCGACGGAGACACAGAAGCTGAACCGATGGGTTTTTCGGAGACTGATTGCTTTGCGAATCAGGCCGATAGCTCGCCGTCCGGGTGTAATGTCCCCTCTTCCTGTCAAAATCCTGAATCGACCGAAGCGTCGGAGTTTGAAAGATTTCCTTCCTTGAGTTCAGGACAGAACATTTTTCAGGCTTGGCCGATCGTGACGATGTTTGCCATCTTCGTCGCCGTGACGCTTGGCTCAGCCGTGATGGTTTTCAAGTCAAAGGACCGGCCCGCTGGGCATGCCGCTCCGGTGGCTGAAGTGGTCGCTTCTCTTGGTGCTAGCTGGGGCACTGGAGTGGACTTGCCCGACGGAACGCCACTTTCGGCCGGAGAACTGAAGTTGAACCGAGGTTTGGCGGAAATCCGCTTTGGCGACGGAGCCAACGTGATTCTCGAAGCACCCGTGGATTGTGTTCTCGATTCCAGCTCTCGCATGCGATTGCGACAGGGCCGGCTTTCGGCCAGGGTGCCCTCGCAGGCGATCGGTTTTACCGTTCACACCGACCATGCTACGGTAGTTGACCTGGGCACGGAATTTGGTCTCAGTAGCCAGGGTAATAACGGGACCGACGTTCACGTCTTTCGCGGCCAAGTCGCACTGGCAACCCCTAATGGGTCGAAGTCCGATCCGGAGTTGCTCGGCGAGGGAGTTGGCAGAAGTGTCAAGCGGAACGGTTCTTTTATCGAAAACATTCGCGCCAATGAACTGGCTTTCGTTTCACCGAAAGAGTTTGAGGCTCGCCTCATGGCGATGTCCAACGAGCCCTACTATCGATGGTTGGCCTTCAGTTATCATCTGCGTCGTGAACCGGCCCTGGTGCTTTACTACGTCTTCGACAACGCAATCGGAAAACCCGCGAGGGTGATGAACTGTGCGGGAGCAACCGCCGGGAAGCTGGACGGCCTGTTTGGCGATGGCGACACAACCGAAACCTGTCCGGAATGGGTTGCCCCCGGGCGTTGGTCGGCGCAAAGTGCGATCCGCTTCGATGGCAGCCGTAAACAAACGGTTCACGTGCCGTCCGACAACGAACTGATAATCACTCAGGCCGCCACGATCGCAACCTGGATCCGTCCAAATACCGCGCTGTTGGAGTCCGATGTCGCCATTGTATCCAAACGCCAGGCAAACGGTTCGTCGGTCGGCCCCAATTATGAACTGGGCCTCACTTGTCAATCGAATACGGGCCAGGAAAAGCAATGGTCCTTGTATTTCAAAACCGGCAACCGTCAAGTGATTTCGCCCAAAGTGAAGTTCGTCCCGGGCAAGTGGGTGCACCTCGCGGCTACCGTCAACGCGGACCATACGGTGCTCTATGTCAATGGCCAACCTGTTGTACGGGAAAATGGCGTTGAATTTACTCCTCACGCAGGTGATTTGTGGATCGGTTGCGCTCCTGCAGGTCCAAAAACGGGTGATGCCCCGCACGAAGGACCGTTTGAAGGTCTTATCAGCGAGCTCGTTTTGGCTCGCCGTGTTATGACGGATCAAGAAATTCACCAGATTTATGTAGCGGGCACACCAGCTCCCTAACAGTTCTTCTTAGACAAACACCATTGCCGGAAATGGCGACCAAGATATGAACCCCCGCATCGTTTTGGTTTTATTCACGCTCCTCTTTTTTGTTGGCGCGTGCCAATCGCCCAAGGATAGGGAAGAATGGCCTCACGACGGGCGGCTCATGGGCGCCGTTTTCCAGACGCTTGACAATCCTTTTTTTAGGGAATGCAATGCCGGTATTCAAGAGATAGTCGAGTCCCACGGAGATCGCTTGATTACCCTGGATTCCCAATGGGATAACTCCAAACAGCAAAGTAGCATAACTGGCTTGATCAATCAAAAGGTGTCCGCGATTTTCATCAACCCGGTCCAGTGGGATGATGCCAGTCACAGTTTGCTTGAAGCTCGAAAGAATAATGTGCCCTGCGTGATTGTGGATGCCCCGGTCAAAGAGAAAGATCTTGTCGTTTGCCAAGTGACATCCGATAATTTCGAGGCAGGTCGCCTTGCCGCTCGTGCCCTGGTCAAGGCTTGCAAGCCTGCTCGGATCGTTATTCTGACGATCACCTCGAACAAGGCATCCAGCGACAGGATCGAAGGTTTTAAGGCCGAACTGCTTAAATGGCCTGAAATGAGAATCCTTCATGCGCGGGGCGGAAAAGGAACAACCCAGGGGGCTCGGCTAGTCATGCATGATTTAATCAAGGAGTATCCCGATTTGAATGCTGTTTTTGCCATCAATGATCCTATGGCTCTAGGAGTGATTTCTGCCCTGGAATCGACAGGTCGACTGGATGGGGTCACCGTGGTCAGTGTTGATGGCTCGGCGGCGGGAATTGCGGCAATCAAGGCCAGAAAGCTGTATGCGACCTCGGTACAGTTCCCCCGCGCTATCGGGCGAATTGCGGCCCAGCGACTTTACGAGCATCTTGACGGAAACCCCGTGGAAAAAAACATCAAAGTACCTCTTGAACTGATAACCACGGAAAATGTTACCGCTTTCACACAGGATCCTTGATCCTTTCGTACTTATTCGATCCTCATTGAAAACGGCCGAAGATGATCGGGATCAACGGCCGATTCGAGAAGCCCTACTGGCTCCTCGTTGACAACCGCCGGAGACTAATTTTACAATAGCCAAGTACTTTGAGCGATGAAGGATTTTCGCAAATCTATTGAGGGCTGCCTTGCCAATGAATCTTCCCACGGCGGAAAAACCAGCAAATCCGCCTGGTACAGGCGCATTTGCGGCTGCGTGAGGATCATTGACTATGCCGACATCAATAACTTCAAAAAACATTCCATTGAGCAAAAATGACCCGTTCCCTCACTGTCTTAATCTTCTTGATCTGTCTCAGCACTTCCACCCTTGCAGTTGATCTTGATCGATTGAATGAATCCGATTATCGGACCGAAACTCAAAAGCTTGTTGCCGCCGCGATCCCACAAGCTGAGGCCGATCCGACAAGGCCGGTTTACCATTTTCGTCCCGTTTCTCAGTGGATGAATGACATCTGTGGCGCGATTTATCACGAAGATTACTGCCACATCTTTTATCAGTACAACCCGACCAGCGGAGATCGATGGGGAAACGATCATACGGTCTGGGCCCATGCACGGAGTCGGGATCTGGTCAACTGGGAAGATCTTCCCTGGGCGTTGGTGCCGCAGAAACAGCAAAGCGAACTTCGATGCAACTCGGGCTGTGTTGCTTTGGATGGTGACGGAAAGCCGATGCTCTTTTATACCCGCGTTCCGGCCGACGGTAAGTCAACTTGCCTTGGAAAACGAGAACAGTGGGCCGCGCGGCCGTTGGATGATGACCTTATCCGATGGAAGCGACTCCCGGGGCCTATCCTGGCGGCGGGGAAAAAGGGGATCCCCAAAGAAGTGTTTGCCGGATGGAGCGACCCGTTTGTATTTCGTGCCGGTGGGCAGACTTGGGTCACCTTTAAAGAGTGCCAAGGGCTCGTCGGGAAAGCGACCGATTCGAGTTTATCGAACTGGCATTTCGCCGGTTATATCGACAATGTCGACGGGGAATGCCCCAATTTTTTTCAGCTCGACGGACATTGGGTTCTTATTCGTTCGACAAAACCGCTCAGCTATCTGGTTGGGCAATTCGACCCTGAGAAAATAAGCTTCAAAACCGTTCGATCGGCGACAACACTCGATTATGGATTTGGAAAAACGCCGCCGAAGGACCGGGTTTGGACACGGGGCCTTTATGGGACCAATATTTTCTTTGATCCCAGCGGCCGCTGTTTGTTGGTCGGTTGGATTTGTGGCTTCAAAGGGGGGCGAGGTTGGAACGGTTGTATGTCGTTGCCGCGGGAATTAACGCTGGATTCACAACTCCGCCTGATTCAAAAACCGGCTCGAGAACTCCAAAGCTTGCGGCGCGACCACAAGAAGATTGATTCGCTTAAAGCCAGTAGTATGACCATCCCCATTCCTGGATTAACCGGGGATACCTTCGAATTGGTTGCAACGCTCGATCCGGGCGATTCACGCCGTTGCGGTTTACTCTTGGAGGGGGACCAGCTTGGGGAACAAAGCCAATCGATCACTCTGGAGGAAGGAGTGCTCGATGTGGCAGGAACCAAAGTCCCTGTCGAAAAGGGGAAGCCGGTCCAATTGCGTCTCTTTTTGGATAAGTCGGTCCTTGAACTTTTCATCAATAATGGAAGAGCCAGCGTCACCAAGGTTTGCTATTTTGACGGTGATCGAGACAACATTTCCTTTTTCGCCGACCAGGGTACGGCAACCCTTCAATCGCCCGAATTCTGGCGACTGGCACCGGCCCGGTTGAGCGTTTGTGATCCAGAAGCGTTTACCCCGTAACGACAGTTTTCCATTTCGCCTTTGGTTGCAAAGAAGCGGTTAATGCCATTTCGACCGAATTTTTCCCTTAACCTCGAGGAGTTCCTCACAGATGAAACGTCGTGATTTTCTTAAATTTTCCGCAGCCGGTATTGCCTCTTTAGCCGCGCCCCGCTTGGTTTTTTCTGGAGAGACACGACATGAATCGGTAGACGGGATGCCGCAGGTGGTCGAGGCGGCCGAGTCGTTTGCGGTCTTGCCCGACACTCAGACCTATGCTTATAAGTATCCTGAGTTGTTTCTCGAACAAACGCGTTGGATTGCTGAGAATCGCAAACGGTATAATATTCGTTTTGCCCTGCATGTGGGTGATGTGACGGAACACAATGACGATTCGGATTGGGGGCTGGCTCGTCGCGCAATGGGTCTGCTTGACAACAAGGTGCCGTATGCGATTTGTTTGGGAAACCATGACATGGGGCCAGGTGGGTCAACGGCCAACCGAGATTCGTTGTTTGGCAAATATTTTCCGATGGATCTCTGGAAAGACCAGTCGTCTTTTGGCGGGGTTTACGATGTGGAACCGGAAAAGCCGGACAACAGTTTTCACCGTTTCCACATGGCGGGTGAGGATTGGTTGGTCTTGTCACTTGAGTTTGGGCCGCGGGATGACGTTTTGCGATGGGCCAATGAAGTGACAGCAGCACATCCGAACCATAAGGCCATCTTGCTGACGCACGGTTACTTAATGCCCAACGGGGCCCGGTACGACAAAAACCTCCCTCGCCAGAAATGGGTCATCTATGAACCGACCGGGAAACCGATCCGCGCATTGCTGACCTTTCATTTTGGTGGGAAAAACGCGGACCTCAACGACGGCCAGATGATTTGGGATAAGTTGGTTTCGCGGCATTCTAATTTTGCCATGGTGTTTTGCGGTCATGTTTGCACGGCAGCCCACTTGGAGAGTGTGGGGCAAAAAGGAAACCGGGTCCATCAGTTCATGGTCGACTACCAACATGCCCCCAAGGGTGGCGACGGTTGGATGCGACTTTGTCAAACCACCACCGGGAATCCGCAGCAGCTCCAAACAACCGACCTAAGCCCAAGCTTGAATAGGATGGCCGCCGCGGAAAACACCTGCTTTCAAGTTCAGTGGTAAACTTCCTACCCGAAGGCATGATGGAAAAGCGGAGGGGCTTTCCTCGATTACCGCTTGCGGTGATTTTGCCACCACCAAAAAGACCGACTGAAAAATCGCCTTGCTTCGTCTGGAGTTAACCGGATGACAAGCCATTGAACCTCACTGAAATGGCGGCCTAAAAAGCCTTTTTGCGATTCCAATTGAGAGTCGATGGTTTTAGGCCAGCCTGACCTGACAAGAAATGACAATTCGAAATCGCTCAAGTCGGCACTATCACCAGACATCCCAGACCGATGCTCTAAGAGGCGTGGTTTATCGCCCGCGCTAGCGAAAAACCAGAGAAAACAGGGCTCTATCCGTCTCGCAGCGTAAAGAAAAAGCCCGGAAAACCCAGGCTTTCGTGGAAAACTTTACCCATCAGTACCCAAGTCCGTTGTACCAATGGGACACTTCCGGAAATTCACCCCAAGGTACAACGCACTTCTTGGAGCGGTTACTTTTTTATCAGCTTTAAATCACTGAGAATCCCTTGCGTAAATACCTTTCTTCCTTCGGCGTTCAAGAAAAACGAGTTAAAAAACAACTCGTCCTTCGCAAATCGGTCATCCCGAAGATAGTTCAAGAATGGTATTCCCTGGGTATTGGCGTTGCGGATAATCGAATATATGTAGGTTTCGCAAAAATGATCTGAAAAGTTTGAACTTAATGCCGAAGTTGTCGGGGGAAGCACGATGACCGGTTTCAAGTCACGTTCCAGAGAAAAAGAAATCATCTCCGCCAGCAAATTGGTGTTGTATACCATGTTTTCACGGTTACGTTCTGAAACAGGAGCATCCAAATCTGAAATGGAAAATTGCTTTTTCCAGTTCTCAACCCAACGGATGGCATCGGTTTCCAGTTCCTCCGAAAACATGGGATTTGTCGCGAGAGCCAGTCGGTTGTCGTCCGGCTGATCTCGAACAATGCCTTTCAGTGCATACACGGGCGAATAGAGCAGGGGATATTTTTTCAGCACATATCGTTTCCAGCGGGTATATCCCAAAATCAAGCGGAAATCCAAGTACCGATAATATTTTGCATTCGCCAAATCATTGGAATAGTCCTTCAAGCAAAAACCAAAAGGAGTCATGGTAATGAGTAGGGTGCCGTCCTTTTTTAAAAGGCTGAAGTAATTTTTCAGGACGCGAAAATTGTATGCCAAGCTTTCCGGAGCCATGGCCCAGTTGCATCCCTTTACTGCGGAATCTTTATAATCGAAGGCGAACACTGCCGACGAACTGCCGACATTCGCAATGTCGTAATTGCGAGTATGGTTGGTCCGGTAGGTTGTACTGTTGATGTATTTATCCGTGCCGACAAACAGGTTTTTATATCGATTCGTATTTTTAAAACGCCGGTTTGCATATAAAAACATACCGGCTGCCAACGTAAGCAAAATGACCACGGCAGCCAACGCATAGGCACATACGAGAAGCGCCTCTGTCCCACCATACATACCAATAAGCAGTATGCCAATAAGCAAGAGAAACATGCCGGATAGTATTGCACACCGTATTTTGCGACGCATGAGGCTTTCTCCTAATATCCAGGACAGTTCAACGATTCAGGATGAAATTTATAGTCCTCATCCATGGCAAATAGGGATTCCATTTCGTCGGGCGAAAGTGCGAAGTCGTAAATACCTATATTTTCTTTAAGCCGCCCCGGATTGGCCGACTTGAAAACAGGAATGATCCCGTGCTGGATATCCCAGCGCAGGATTATTTGAGGAATGGTCTTATTGTACTTGGCCGCTATGGATTTGAGATTTTCGTTTTTGGTCAATCGCTTGTTCATTAAGCATAAGGGGGAATAGGCTTCCACCTGGATCCCATGTTCATTGCATAGAGCAATCATGGACGGTACGTTCCGAAGAGGATGATACTCGATTTGCATGACCATCGGCATGACCTTCGTACCGGATTCCAGCAGGGCATGGAGGTGCCTTTCTCGGAAATTGCAAACGCCTATAGCTCGAGCCTTCCCGGAACGGTACACTTTCTCCATCTTATGCCACGTGTCTATATAATGGCCGGGGTACGGCCAATGCATCAACCAAAGGTCGACATAGTCGGTTTGGAGCTTTTTCAGCGAATCGTCGATTTGCTGTTGGATGTCTCCTTTGATTTGCTGGCCATTCGCAATCTTTGTGGTCAGAAAGAGCTCTTCTCTTTTCACCCCGTTTTCTTTTTCGATCAGTTTCAACGCTTTGCCAATTAAAGATTCGTTGTAATAGGCATAGGCCGTATCGATACTCCGAAATCCATAGGAGGTACCGGTCAACAATACCTGCCGCAACGTCTTCCAATCCATTTGGTAGGTTCCGATACCAATGGACGGCATTTTAACTCCGTTGTTTAAGGTTCGATACATGTCCATTTTTTTCCTTCTACAAGGTCACGCTACTCTTATTGGCTGGCCGGTTATCCTCTCCACATCACATCTTTTCGGACAGCTCGAGCCGGATCCCCCATCACCAGTGTATTTGGCTTTACATCCTTCACTACCCATGCACCGGCACTAATGACCGCTCCGTCACCGATCGTCACACCCTTCATGATCATGGCTCCCTGACCAATCCATACGTGATTTCCTATAGTAATAGGAGCCGTAGTGGTATACCCTTCTGTGAGAATGTCATGGCCGCCATCATTGTCACGGATGACTACATCCCGGGCAATCATGACATCCTTGCCAATCGTAATGCTATCCATGCATATAATCTGAACACGTTGATTGAGCGAATTTTTTCCTCGAAAGGTCAGCTTTGCCCCATCAAAAACAAGGATGTCGGTTCCATAGCTTGCCGAAACGTTGCCTTCGACCGCCAAGGTACCGTTTCCTTCCACGGCCAACCTTGATTCCATTCTGGAACCTCGGATTCGTCTTATTCCGAAAAAAAACCAACCTTTTATGTCAAGCGTGGCATTTCGATGTATATGGATGGCAGTATATCGGGTCGGGGCAAGGAACCAACCTTTGGAAAAGTTACTGGTCGTTTTTCTGCGCAAAAAATTGATGCGCCAGAATTTCCAAAGTGGCCTCGGATATAAAGATATATGCTTAAATACTGTAGCTATCCCCTTGATCGCTTTGAAAACTTTCTTAAACTTTGGTTGAAACACGAGCCGTTTCCTGGGAGGAAAATAGATTTTGGTAACTTCCTCAAAGGGAAGGTTTTCCAAATCTTCGTAGAACTGCTTACGATCACACGATGGTGTGGACAACGAATCGACCAAAGCCGCATTACCGGGTAAAATGGATTCCGTATTAAACTTTCGAGCTTCCAGCTTGTCGATAAACTCAAAGAATTTTGCGCCCTTGGGTGAATTGAGCAATACGGCAGAAGTGCCCGTGTTGTTGTCCAGTGATTGATCTACTTTCTCGATTCCCCAAAAATCGCCTAAGGTAATATCGCTGATGCGAGGGAACCCTCTGAATCGGCACGCGTAACAGGAGGGCCGACTGCAGCATTTCGCCGACATGTAAGCACGAAAGTAATTGTCGTGGGAACGGTCCCCGTAATAAACTTTGCCGTTGGCAAATTCCGCCTTGAAAGTGAGAGCTCTCCATCCCAATTCTTTGTTTTTTGCCTGGGCAGATACGATTTTTGCACCGTAATGCCGCTCCAGAGAATCGAGATATTTGCGAAACACCTTAGGAGAATTGTTCGCGTAACAGACGAAATCACAAATAATAAGATTTTCGTGATCTTCTCCGAGATACAAACGCAAGCTCGCCATTTGACAGGGCGTGCCACAGGCGAGGACTTTCTTTCCGTCATCCAAAGCGGATTTTATTTGCACATAAAGACCTTGCGTCTCACTCTGTAGATATTTCGAACTCCTCAACCTCGTCAAGTCTTCTCTCTTGTTGGTCAAGATATGTTTTACGGAAAAATCTTCCGTATAAACCGCGCCTGCGACGTAGCCTCCCGCATCGAATATCTTGTTGGCAAGAGCCGAAAATACCCCGCCCGAGGTGCTTGAAAAACGGATGTCCGGATCTTTATGATAAGCTCCATAACAGGCGGGAACGCCGGAGTTAATCTTTTTCAAATCATCCGCGTGCAACACCGCACAGGTCTGTTTGCATAAACCGCAATCGACACACCGGTCTTGATGGATTTTGGGATACCAAAAACCTTCGATGTCGGTTTCCAGTGTGATAGCACCGTGCTTACAAATATCCACGCAAGCAGAACAGCCGGTGCATTGTTTTTTTTCTACGATCTCCATCATGTTTTTTCTGTCCTTTTTTTACATGATATTTTGAGCGGCGTTGATGATGACGTGTGTGCCATTGACCTGTTGCGACGCGTTGGTCAGATAAAGCACCGTCTCGGCCACTTCCGCTGGAGTCAGCAGTTTTTTGAAGGGATGACGATCCTGTACCTGCTGCACCACCCGTTCATCGACATCGGCGGAAAGATTCGTCAGCATGAAGTCGGGAGAAACGCAATTGGACGTGATATTATACTTGGCGTATTCGTAACTCCATGATTTGGAAAGTTGCAGGATATACGCCTTGTTGGCTGCGTAAACGGAATAGCCCATCGGCGGAACGTTTGCTAACGCGGCGGTCAAGACATTGATGATCTTTCCGAATTTCTTTTTTCGGAATCCGACAACCGCACCTTGCGTGATCCGGATGAGCGGAAGGACGTTTTTCGCGAAACTCTCCGCAAAATGCTCCGGCGGCGTTTTATGGAAATGGGTACCTTGAGGTGTTCCCACGTAGGCATTGTTGATCAGGACATCCAAGTCGAAAGAGGGAATCGCTTCTTCAAGCGCGCGAAGATCGTCTTCCTTCGTGAAATCGCACGGATGCGCAACGACGTTCGGATGCTCTTGGGCCATCGATTCGGCTTCTTCACCATGACGGTTATAGGTAAAGAAGATTCGATGGTCGGGTGAGTCGGCCAGTGCGCAGACTATCGCTTTGCCCAAACCGGAAGATCCGCCTGTTACGAGTAGGTTCATGCCAATACACCGATCTGTATTACGCCTTTTGCCGCGATGGTTTTGTCAGGCTTGGTAAATTTATACTTGAACTCGACGGCATTCACGGCCTCATAAACGCCTGAAACGGTCGCCTCGAAATCAAGTGTTTCGTTCAGAAAAACCGGGTTTTTGAAGGCGATTTGTTGGGAATGAATGATGACATCCTTCGTGGGCAGGCACTCTCCTATAAAATATGAGAGAAAAGCATTCAGGATATTCCCGTACATCACCTTTTCCGGAAAACCTTTCTCGCGTGCGAATGCCTCATCCGTATGTAACGGATTCCGATCCTGGGAACATCGCTGGAAATGGTCATAAACTTCCTGCGTCACCGCGAATGGGTGTTGGTATGCGTCGCCCGGTCGGAACATCATTCGGCAGTCCTTTTTTTCGTTAAGAAACAGTCGATCATTTCCGCCACATTTTTCCATGAAACGATCTCTTCCGAGGTGAATTTCACGTCGAAGGCTTTTTCGATGGCGACGATCAGTTGGATCTGGGTTAACGAATCCCATCCATCCACGTCGGCGGCGGTCGTCTCGCCCGTAAGCGACACGGGCCCCTCATCGATCACCTCCTCGAAAAGGACGTTGAATTTCTCAATTACTTCGGATCTTTCCATAATCTTTTATTCCTTCCTTGATAATTTGGCGCGAATATGACACTCTTTCGGCTGATACTCGGCAACGTCGAGTCGCCAAAAATTGCCCTCTTCTCTAAAGCCAAGCGTCGAGTAATGATCTTTTACCAACGCATTTTTTGCCGTGGGGAGATACTCGCCCACGATTGTGTTGTAACCTGTGTTTTTTGCATGACTCACGATCGTGTTCAACACGAAATGCTCCATTTCCCGTTTCAGAACGCGACAGCTCATGAACCAGTTTTCGATAAAGAGCTCCTGCGGCTGTTGCTCTTTGAGGATCACCGCACAGACCGTGCCGTTGTCCCCATATTTATCCTCGAGCGTGAAACAAAAAGGGTAATGACTCGACGAGTTACTGATGCGATGAATATCTTCTTCACTATAACGCACCGTCCGCAGGTTGAATTGATTGGAACGTTGCGACAACTGAGCCACCCGGGGTGTGCAAAACGAATCGAACGGCTGCACGGACGAAAGCATTGCCAGACTTTTCAAGAAGTCACTTTCGTTAATAAAAGACGCCTGCGCCGACATCCGTCGTGATTCGTTTTGATACTGCTCGGTACGCTTGGCGTCTTCGACAGAATAAGACACGGTCTCAAACAGATTGAGTGTGTAAAGATACTCCAAATATTCGGCCGGATCCCCAGGAAGTTCGGGCACGGTAATATCGGGCACGTTTTGACGCACGATGTCGCGTTCTACCGGATTGTCATCCAGAAACACCATGGAGTCAAATCCGATATTTAAAAATTGTTGGATCAGTCGAATATTGTCCGCCTTGTTTTTCCAATTGGCGACAAAGACCGCGATATCTTCGAGGCGAAGCACCATGTCCGGATGTTTTTCGAACGGTTCCTTGGCGATGGATTCGGTATTCTTGCTGCACACGCAGACGATGATACCGCGTTGTCGCAACTTCTTGACCCAGTGCTGGAATTCGGTGAAAGCCTTACCGATCCCGAGCCCTCCAATCTGGATATTCTCAAGACCGTCATCACCAATCACGCCACCCCATACGGTGTTGTCCAGATCCAGGATGAGGCACTTCTTTTGCTTTCCCTGAAAGGCGGCGATCATCCCTACAATCGACTCTGCAACGACGGGAATTGCGTCGATACTCAACACCATGTCGCTGGTCGTGTAGATAGCCGGCGAGAAAACCCGCTCATGCCCCAGTTGATTCTGAATCGACGACATGTCGCCAATATAAAAGTTGCGATTTTCTACGGCATATTCGGTGAGAAGATAATTTAACTTGCGTACTTGATACAGAAAGGAAGAGGTAACCTTGCTCGCGAAATTTCCAAAAACACCGTCATCTTCTTCGGCATAGTTGAAAAAAACGACCTTGGTTTTCGAGCGTTCTTGTAAAGTAGCAACCAATTGACGTATGCGATGGATCTGCTCTTCTGCAAAACCGCTTCGCGCTGCCACTTCGGTCTTGTTGAACTTTTGGAGCAACTTGTGACCCGCTTCAAAAATCAACGAGACATCCGGCTGAAACTCGTACAGTTCCGAACCGGGATCCAGGATCAGCCGATCCGTCTGATTATAGTCCGCCTCATAGACGTTGATGTCAAGCTGCTGCCGGTAACCAGCGCCTCGAATCGCCTGGGCCAAAAATTGTGTCGCGGAATCCCCTAAAAGAGCCGACTTCAACGTCCTGAAGCCCTTAAAATCCTTTTTGAGGTTCTTCTTTAATTCGCTAAAATTCATGCTACTTAAGTATGTATTTAATCTGAATAATTGGTATGATTTGGCCTGCCCGGGGGCCTAGGTTTGTTTAAGCCATAGACCTATAGTCCATCATCCAGCCATATTGTAAACCAACTGAACCAACACCACCAACATCAATAGCAGGCATTCAAGGTGAGGGGAATGCGAAGAATGGGTCGTTCTGACCTGTGCTCTAACACAGGGTGACAGAACTGCTAAAGCCAAAACGAAGTTAACCCTTTTATGGGAACCACGTTCAGTATGGTTTTTTTCACATCTCTCGGGAAAATGAATAGCCATCCGATTGCCGCATAGACCAAACCGATCAAAACGACCTCCAGACCGAGGAATACGATATTGGAAGGATGGAACAGGTTTTTGACCAACTGCCCAAAAGCGATGCAAATCATACTTACCAAGGCTGGCTTGCCATATACCTGACGTAAACATTGAGCATAGCTATACGAAAATTGCTTGGAGTAAGAATGCGCCAGATAGATCGCACTGCGAACAAAAATACATATACTGATAAACCAGGCGACTTCCTCTAGTTGCCACCTCAGAAAGAGTGTGCCTAAAGTGACACCGATACATATAACAAAAGACACTACCACTTGGCTGTTAACGACTGCTCGAATGTCTCCACCGCCCAATGCCAGAAAATAGTTCGCGTCCTGGATATGTGTTATGACAGTGCCCGTAGCGAAAACGGCTACAAAATACCATATCCAAACGCGATCTTGCCCGAGCCACAGGCCAATCAACTCTTGCCCAAATACACAAAATGGTATCATAATCCCGAAGCCAATGAACGCGGTAACCATCCCTATCTTTATAGAAAGTTGTCCAAATCTTTCGTTTCCATGGCCTTTGGCTTCCCGGCTTGCCAATGGAACCAGAGGTCGGCTCACTTGCGCTAAAAAGCCTCGCATTGCCGCAGCGATAACCAACGCGGGAGCAAAAGCGGTTACCATCTCTTCCCCCAACACTTTTCCGATGATGAGTACTGGACCTTGAATGGCCGCCGTGTCGGCGATGGAATTGATGAGGTTTATGGAACTGAAACTCAACATGGAACGGAACGTGGCAAAGTGGATCTCCCGAAAAGATAAAAAGTCAGACCCAATAAATTTCAAGCAAAACGCAAAACTGAAAATCACTTGTGTGAGTTGACTGAGCAAAATGGCAAGCCCGAAGAAAAAGATGGAGGGGCGAACCAGTTCAAAAAAAGCGATTATCAAAAGAAGGCGAAAAATGCAACCAAATGACGAAATCGCATTGGATACGTCGTAACGATTCGCGCCGAGAAGCAACCCCGTAATCGCCGGTGATATCATTCGCAGGAAAAGGGCAACGGACATGCAAACCAGCAGGCCTGTCGTCTCCCAAACCAGGGTTTGGGGGATCGCATAGAAATGGATAAAAAAAGGTATCGAACCCAAAGACAAAATCATGCCTAAAGCGCCTAAGCATCCGAGCATGGCTAGGCCCGTACTGCTTACCTGGCGAATTTTTTCCTGGTCTTTTTCCGTGATGGCTTTGGCGCAGTAACGTACCAGCGTTGGCCCCATCCCCAATTGCAAAATCCCAAAGAAAACCAGGGCCGAAGCTCCAAGCTGATAAATGCCATAAGATTGCTCACCAAGTCGCCAAATACCGTAGGGAAGCGAAATGAAGCCTATCGCCACCATGACCACCTGATTTACCCAACCGCTGGCCGCGTTCAGGGCAAATTGGCGCTTTAAGGAGATATGACTATCGGGATTTGGCGTGGCGTCTGCTGCCATGAGAATCCTTCTCTAGAGCTGGCTTCATAACCTTCAGTGGCATGAGATTAAAATAACTCGTTGCAGCAGAAGAGCTTAAGTAATGGCCATTTCGCAAGATGATGAATTTTCTGCCGCGTCAAACATATAAAGTTGGGTTTGAGGTAAACGAAAAACAATGAAAAAAATGAGCCGATGCTTTCTGAGCCTGCGGTGTCAAGCAAGAGCGGTGCCAGGCCGATACTGAATCATCCTTGCTTCAAAGGCGTTTTGCGGGTGCCACGAAGTGAAGCTCCAAAAAAGATTTGCCAAAAACCATTTCCGTCAATGAACACCTGTCGGCGACGACCTGCGGTCCATTATGAACGCAAAATGACAGTGTTTTCGGTTTCGTCCATCTCGCTTGCTTTGATGATTACGTTAAGAAAGTCATGAAACCAGTTCTGGGTATCGGTAACCTTGAATAGGATATAATCTATTGCTTTTGCGCAGTATAGCTAAATAGAACAACACCAACAATAGCGATTAAATCTGAAGATCTCCAAAACCTCGTCAGGAAAATACAAAGTGGAATAGATAGGGTTAATAGGTAGGATTTTTACGTCCCGTAGCCGATGCGAAAAGCCAGTCTTGGACTGGTGACCGGCTTTAATTTTCTGTACCGGGGGTTATGAGAGTTTCGCTTGGTTGAGGAGAAGATGGCTGGTGGTGAGATTGGGGGCAGTGGCTTAGGCGGAGATGGTTTTCGCCAAAGATGAGGAATCGGTCGAGGACTGTGGGTACTCGCCCATTGCCTAGCAGTGATGGAAAAAAGAATGGTTCTGGTACGATGAGGCTTCAAGCGATAGCAAACAGATCCGCCGCCACCGCCAAAAAGACCGACTGAAAAATCGCCTTCATCGCCTTGCCTTGCCAAAGGGGTAACCGGATGACAAGCAATGGTACCCCACTGAAATGGCGGCCAAAAAAGCCTTCGTGCGGTTCCAAGTGAGATTCAGCGGTTTTAAGCCATTCTAACCAGACAAAAATGACAATTCTTAATTGCTCAAGTCGGGACCATCAGCAGACATCCCAGACCGATGCTCTAAGAGGTGGGCTCTACCGCTCACGCTAGCGAAAAATTTGAGAAAAACGGCTCGACCTGTTTCGTATCGCAAAGAAAAAGCCTGGAAAACTCAGGATTTCATGGAAAACTTTGCCCATCAGTACCCAAGTCCGTCGTACCAATATGGGCACCCCATTTTTAGAGCTCTTTCGAACTATAGACAGGCGTAAAGAGATAGAAAACTCGGGCATCCGGCGGAACCGAAGGGGTTCCGCCGGATGCCCGAGTCGGAGCGTCGAAGAGGTCGAGGCGATTCTCGCCATCTGCAAGACATGCGCAAACTACAACGGCGCCGGGTGCAACCTCTGCGGATGCCGCGTTAACCGCAAACGAGCCGCGAGAGCTCAATAAAGCGAGAATGGCAACCGAGCGGTGTCCGATCGGGCTGTGGTGAAGTTGGTTGCCACTGCTCAAGTACTCCGTTCGTCTCTCTTGCGCTCGATTACTCATAATCCGCATAAGCGGCTGCCATGAGTTTTTCTTGTTCCGACTCCTGCTTTTCAGACTTTTTTGCGTTCAATTGACGTTGTTGTAGGTCCATTGCCAACGTTGTCAAAAGGCTTTCGTTCAAGGTGGAATTAGCTGCGAGTGGTTCTTGGGAGACCGGTTCGGGCAGCCCCACTCGACTAGCGAAGAAATCATGCGAGATTTTGACGCCACGCTCCGCGGGACGTTGGACGGGGCCGTAAGTGATTTCGGGTGGAGCGGAGTTTTTCGAGGTTAAGAATGGAAGGATTGCCGCTTGTTGCATCCTGCTTGAAATGGGAGCGGTGACTTCGATTGGACTTCCTGAGGGTGGCGTTGTTCCCAAAGCTTTGAGATAGTTTTGCCGGAAGGCGAACAGGTCGGCCGTGTCGACGTCATCGTCGGCATCCAAATCAAAACGGAAGTCGAAACCGACATCCGTGCTGGTCTTCTGATAGGTTTTGCGGAACCGGAAGAGGTCGGCGAAGTCGACATCCCGGTCGCCATCGCTATCCCCAAAGAAGCTGTGGAATTCGAACGTGTAATCGGCAGCCATCGGGTTGCCGGTTGGGTCAACCACGGCGTCGGCAGGAATGGTTGCCGAGTAATTGCCGTCCGGCAGTCGACCACCGGGTAAGCCGGGGAAAGTCCACGTAGCGGTGAAGTTGTCCGGATAGACTTCAACCGTCATCGCATCAGCAGGAATTATTTCGCCTGTGGTGAGATTCGAAAGCTGCAACGCGTCGGCGTTCAGTAGATCCATTACCGTTTCGTGGAAGCCCACGTCGATACGGCGGATGACTGATCGCTCGTTCCCTTGGCCGATTGTCACCTCAACAACGCGTGGCGGGGCATTGACGTCCGATTCGTACGCCCCGATGTCGACGGTTCCACCAAAAATACGCGGGTTGCCATCAAGATCGGTTGTCAGCGGATTCCCCTCGGCATCGACTGCCAAGCTGTTATCCCCCGCGTCGATGGCAGGGCTGTTAGGCCGAAGACGAAGATCGCCATAGTCGTCGTTGGCTCCTTCGTCGATTTCCGGTGTCGACGGATCGTCCCCCCAGCCATCGCCGCCGTCGGATGGGTTGCGAATAAACTTTGGGTCCGACCCGAGAAGGCAACTATTGAGCGACGTGACAATGCCCGAAATTTCCGCCCCCGAACTTGTCTCGTTAAGCGAGACGATGGAGTTGTGGAGAAACAAAGTATCCGCACAATTATAAATTCCCCCGCCATTCTCGGCCGTGTTGCCGCTGGTTGTTACGGAGGTGAGATTCATTGTGTCTAGGTTGTAGATTCCCCCGCCATCGACCGCCGTGTTCCCGGCCATTTGAGTGTTTACAACGGTCAGATCTCCAAAATGGGTACCTCCTTGGTGGGAGTTATATACTCCTCCTCCTTGGGCAGCTTGATTGCCCACAATGGTGGAATCGGCAATGGTCATGACGTCTTGATTGGAAATCCCGCCTCCCCCCATTACCCAATAGCCTTCGCCCGTAGATTTATTGCCGGTAACGGTCAATCCGGAGAGACAAAAGGTTCCCATGTTGGCAAGTGCCCCGCCGTGGCCCCCGGCGGTGTTTTTCGTGAAGACGGAGTCGACAACCGTTCCGCTTCCCCAGTTGTGAATCGCACCGCCACCCGCCTCGGCGTAATTTCCTTCAAAGAACGAACCCGAGACGGAAAGTTCCCCTTCACTTCCACTGCAAATCGCACCACCATCGTATCCGGCTGCCGTGTTGTTGAGGAAAGTCGATTCAGCGACTGTCAGCGTTCCAAAGGAATGATAAATTCCACCACCAGAGTATTGGGAGTAATTTCCCGAGATGACGGTATCGGTTATGGTGCAATTGCCGGAACCCATATGAACTCCACCTCCACCCCCAGACATATAACCAAGAGTGGAGTTATCCGAGATGGTCGAACCTTCTATCGTTGCTGTGCCGATGATAATAATTCCTCCAGCAATACCGTAGTCCGTCGCATTATTATGAGAGATTGCTGAGTTCGTTATGGTCAAATCACCTCTTGAACGAATTCCTCCTTGTGAATGGTTCGACACGGTGGAATTGGAGATATTGAGACTACCTTCCTCATTCACGATACCGGTTTGACTGCAATTGGTAACAATCGATCCCTCAATACTCAATTCTCCACCTTCGAGATAGACTCCATACTGATTTTCACTGATCTCGGTATCTCGAATGTTCGAATTGAAACAATTGCGGATGCGAATTCCGGCACTGTTTGTGTTTGAGATAGTCGAGCTGTCAATAGAAACAGTCTCGCAGGAATCGACATTGATCCCGCTAGCCCAATCTTTTGCTGAATTGTCTGAAATCGTGGTGTTGGTGATAAGTAAATTGCCTTTACGCTGATAGATTCCCCCTCCAGAACTTTGCGTCGAAGAATTATCAGAGACGGTTGAATCGACTAAAGTCAAGTCTATATGGAAGGCATAAATCCCACCGCCGTCATCGTATGCCGTGTTGCCAGAAATCGTCGAATCGGTAACGACCAAGTTGCCCTGATAAAAGAAAAATACACCACCGCCACGACTGCCGGCGGTATTGTTTTCTATGATTGAATTGTTGAGACTCAATTCGCAATCATTAAAACAGTTAATTCCGCCGCCATCGCTGCTGGCTGAGTTTTCAGAAATGCTCGAACTCGTGACACTTACAGTGCTACCTTTGTGGCCGCATATTCCGCCGCCACCGCTGCTAGCTGAATTATTTGAAATTGTGGTATTGGTGACGGTCAAGTTACCAACATCCTGAGAGATTCCTCCGCCAGAGCTGGCTGAGTTTTCAGAAATGCTTGAACCCGTGACGCTCAGTGTGCTATCTGTGGAACCGCAAATCCCACCGCCAACGCTGTCGGCCGAGTTGCCTGAGATCGTTGAATTGATCACACTTAGATTACCAGCATTGAAAATCCCGCCCCCTCGTGCTTGTTCCGGATTGGCGTAATAGATTGGACCATCCGCATTCCCGCCGGTAATCGAAATTCCGTCGAGCGTCGCCTCAAAGTTCTCACCGCAAAAGACGACGGTGTAGGCGTTGTCGGAAGTGTCGGCTTGAATGCCCAGATCCCCGGAAAGAATCGTTTCGTGGGTCGCCCAGTCGCGCTGGTCCAATGCAGCTTCATTTCCCTCAAAACCACCGTAAAGGGCCACGTGGTCCAAGAGTGAGAAGGCGGCTGACCGTTCGTTTTCCGGCTCGAGCCGTTTGGTCGGCAGATACGAGCCTTCGGCGATCCAGATCTGATCGATATCGTTCGTCTCGATTTCGTCGGCATTGAGAACCTCGGCCCGATCGAGCGCCAATTGCAGATCGTCATAGGCAGAACCCCACGCAAGGCCGTCGCCTCCGGCCAGTGCATCGGCGTCGACGTGCAACACGGAAAGCATCCGGCGGTCTTCGAGCGGCTCGAGCCGCAGGCGATGTTGTCGGTTGGCCAGATTACCAAGCCGTGAAAGTTGAGCGATATTATTTCGAGAGAGACAATCCGTGGTCTTTTTCCATAACGACATGGCCGTTTCTACCCCTGCACCTTCTTGTGACGTCTATTGTGCCGTTTTAATCTATCCTGTTTCTCGCAACCCGGCACTTTGAACCGGGCGTCTCAAGCAAGGCCGCTTGCGCAACGGTGTCGTTTAGAGTGTGAAATGGTCTTAATTATCTATTATAACAACACCAAGAGAGACAATTTTATTCTAACAGAACGAGAAGGATATCG
Organism: Thermoguttaceae bacterium; assembly: GCA_963674475.2. GTDB lineage: Bacteria > Planctomycetota > Planctomycetia > Pirellulales > Thermoguttaceae > CAXXFQ01. The sequence goes on from CAXXFQ010000024.1 coordinate 626,665, forward strand.
CAATCGATCTATTTTAAAAGAAGACGCCTCAAAAGAGGGGTGGTAGAAAGCGGAATTCGCTTTTTTCTCGCATTCCGTCAACTTAAGCCCCAGAAACCGCTCTCCCCCCTACCCCGCCTTCTGCTCGAACTGCTTGGCCCAGTAGAGAAAAGTTCGCTTCCGGGATCCTTTCCTTTTCGCGGAATTCCCGGTGCGTCATACCGGCCGGGCGATCATGGTACCGCTCGATCATCTCTTGCCAATAGTCGGGGGTTCGCATGCAGGTACCCCCCCAATCAATCGCCGCCACATGATCTGTCGCATCCGGTCTCCCTCTTGTTTGCTAAAGGAAATTCACCCCCAAGACCAGAAGCCAAAGCAACAACGCACTTCCTGGAGCGGTTGCAGCTTTTGTAACTTTTCCCGGTCCCGCACGAACCGAGCCCATGCCCTACTGTTCAAAAGCTGGTCCATATGGTATGAGATAATCAGAAACCTGTAAGAGCGAGTGCAAACTCTTGAAAAAAAGCGGTAAAGAAAGCGTCATACACCGGAGTAGTTTATTCGGAAACTCTGATGCGAATACGCGGGTTCAATGCGGGCAAAACGATCGGTGAGGCGTTTCAAACATGGGTAACATGAAATTGGAACTTCATTATTTGCGGCAGCAGTACGGCCAGAAATATAGTCATTACACTTTACTTAACTCGAACTCTCAAAATCACTGCTACAGAAATTAAACCCGGTCACCAACATTTTAAGTCTTGGAGGAGATGTTTTGAAAAATACCTATCCATGGTTGCAAAGTCCCTTCATTCAAAGTTTTGGAGGCGGTGTGCTGGAACGCACGGTAATCCGTTTTGCCTCGCGGATCGAGATGAACGGCCTCGCCGGACACAAAGACAAGGAAACGCTCCGGCTGATCCGCAGAACACGCCGAGAAAGAAAATGGCTATTGACCGCCAACGAGGCTTTCCTGGTCCACTCAATCGCTCGTGCGCAGAGCCAACAACCGGGCGCAATCGCTGAAGTCGGAGTCTTCGAGGGCGGCTCGGCCAGGATGATTTGTGAAGCCAAAGGAGACGTGACGCTCCATCTCTTCGACACTTTCGAAGGCTTACCGGATGCCTCAGAATACGATGCAACCGCACACCACAACAAGACCCATATGTACGCATGCAGTCTTGAATCGGTCAAGCAATACCTTCAGCCATACCCCAACGTGTTCTTCTATAAAGGTTTTTTCCCCGATTCGGCGGCACGGCTACCGGAAGACGAGACGTTTTCCTTTGCGCATTTCGACGTCGACCTGTACGAGAGCACACGGGGATGCCTGGAGTATTTCTATCCGAAGATGATCACCGGCGGCATCATCCTGTCGCACGACTACTCCATTCTGGCAGGCGTACGAAAAGCGTTTGACGAGTTCCTCGACGACAAACCCGAATCTCTGATCGAACTGCCAACCACCCAATGCCTCGTGGTGAAGATGTAGGTAACCGCTTGAGGAAGTGCGTTGAGGAAATGGCGTAGTTTGGCTTCGTCGAGGAGGCGATGATTGGATGTGAGATTGGGGGCAAGCTCAACCCTGCCCCGTACCTTCATAACCGGAGGTACAGAAAATTAAAGCCGGTCAGGAGGTTGTGGATGGCCAGCTCAGGCTCTGCGGAAGCCACCTTGTCCAATCCACTGTACCTTTATGGACACCCAAGTGTGAGGTCGCTCCCTATCTGCACATGGCGTACTGAGATAGTAAACCAAGTGTCAGTCTACGGAACCGGATGGGGGGAGCCCAAAGCCACTAAAGTTTTTCGTCCAGATTACGCAAATAATTCTTGGCGAGGTTGAGGAGGGTTTTTCTGCGATCTGGTTTCATTCGGTCGTACTGGCTAACCAACAGGGAGAGTCGATAATTCTTGGTGAAGGTGTCGCGGTGCTTATCGACAAATCGCCAAAAGAGCCCGTCCCAGATATCGCACCATGGTCCTTTTGTGAAATCGCTCATGCGGCAAATGTAGTTGGAGCCACAGAGATAGGGTTTACTCACCATTCGCCCGCCATCGGCGTATTGACTCATGCCGTAGACATTGGGCGTCATCACCCAGTCATAGGCATCGATGAATAACTCCATAAACCATTGATAGACCGCATCGGGGTGGATTTCACAAAGCAGCATGAAGCTACCCAACACCATGAGACGTTCGATGTGATGGGCATAGGCGTTTTCGAGAACGCGATGGATGATTCTGTCGACAGGGTCGATGCCTGTATTACCATGGTAAAACGCGTTGGGCATGTGTCGGGTAAAACCCCAGAAATTGGTCGTACGCTGCCGGACGCCATCCAACTCATAGATCGCTCGCATAAATTCACGCCACCCGATAATCTGCCGCACAAAGCCCTCAACTTGATTTAGCTCAAAGCCGGCGGCTTTCGCTTTTGCCAGTGCGGCATCGATAACCTGCTTCGGGCTCAATAAACCGACATTGAGAAGCGGCGAAAGCAACGAATGAAAAAGAAACGGTTCCTCCCGGGCAATGGCGTCTTCATAATCCCCGAAATAATGGAATCGATTTTCTAAAAAATCCTGGAGAAACGCCTCTGCCTGGGTATGAGTCACAGGCCAGCGAAAATGGTCAATAGAGCCGGGGTTATCGGGATAGCTGTCACGTATCTGCCGCATGGCCTCCCGTACGTGGCGGTTCCGTGCCGGAAAGGATACTCTCGGAGGGGAAATCTTTCCTGACCAGGGTTTTCGGTTTTCCTCATCGAAACTCCAACGGCCTCCCGAGGGTTTACCGTTTTCGATCAGGATATTCAAACGTTCACGCTGAAGACGATAGAAACGGGCCATCGTAAAATGGTCTTTCCCGCTTAACCAATCAGACCAGACTTCTGGCGGTGTCAAAAACGCGGGAGATGGAAGCATTTCGATTTCTATGGCATGCGATTTAGCTTCGCGCCGAAGGCGTTTGGTTAGCATATGATCCACGGGATCGGCCAAGACCATTCGCTCGATCCTCTTTTCGACCAGCGGATCAAAGAGATAGGCCATATGCGGATCGGGTTGATGATCGATATAGAAAACCGTCCGATGCTTCTTGCGCAGTTGGGCGGCGAAGCTTTTTAGAGACGCTCGGTGAAAAACGAGTTTTTGTTGATGAAATCGAGCAGGGTATCGCCAATCGCCATAGAGTAACTGTTCCTCAATGAGGAAGACCGGCCTTACCTTTTTGAGCGCCGGGTGGTTCAGGAACAGTTGATGCGGAAAGATCAAAACCGCTTCCCTCATGGCTTACTCCCTGGCATGGTTTACCATTCACCATAGTTTTACCGTAAGGTATACTTTAAGGAGATCAAGGTCAATACCTGACCAATCAGTCTGAAACGATTTTTGCGCACGCATGATATCACCATCGGAGGCTGCGTTTTACTCGGCCGGAAACCTACAAGTATTGTTTTAACGAAAAAAAATGAAACGATCACGAACACCGCCAGTACCACCTGGCCTCGGAAGATTTGTGGCAAGAGATCCGATCGGGTATGATGGTGCATTAGCCCTTATGGATACGTAACTTGCAGTTCGGCGATATTTGAAGATACATTGGGATTTAAAGAAAAATCAGAATCGCGTTCTTCTGCAAATGCGGTTTTCCCTTGGCCGAGTTGCGGCCGCGTTTCATTCCCGGAATACCTGGTCCAGGCTAACTGTCTTGCCCCCAGTTGGAATTGGGTCAATGGGTGGAGTTCCGCACTTTACGTGGGGGAGGTCACAGGATAATTTGAGCTTGATTGCAAGGGAGCACCCGTCGCTCATCGGCACGTTTGGCTGGCTTCCAGGCGATGGTGTCGACGTTAAAGTAATGAACGCCACTTTCAAAAAGGTGGTAAACTGTTGGCAGATGGACCGTGTTTGGGGCTGGGATTTCCCGATGATGGCGATGACCGCCGCGCGACTAGGCGACCCCGAAAAGGCGATCGACATGTTACTCCATCCGTCGCAACGTTTTCACTTCACACCGACCGGTCTCAGCTCGGGTGGTCCATTTCCTTACTTTCCTTCCAACGGTGGCCTGCTTTATGCAGCTGCCATGATGGCGGCCGGTTGGGACGGCGCACCGTCAGGCAACGCCCCCGGCTTTCCCGATAATGGTCAGTGGACCATCCGCTGGGAAGGATTGAAACAGGCTCCGTAACCAGAAATCATATAGGTCCAATGGCTTTAGCTACGTGTAAACAAGAAAGAGAGGTGACCATGTCATTTCGGATCACTCTGATAGCCCTGCTTCTAGTGATAGCGTTTATTCTATCCCTAACGCAATGCACACGAAGCTCCCCCGAAACGGGGCCTGAAGGCAATGGTCACAAGATCGTACTAACAGAAGAGCAAATGCAAGCACAACAAAAACGATGGGATTCGATTCTTGAAAAGAAGTCAAAAATTCGTTTAGGAATGACTTCGGACGAAGTGGCCAAAATTCTTGGCCCTTATAATCATAAATCGCCTTTATATGAAGCTGTATATTATGATGCAGACATAGTAGGCTATACGTGGTTCTACCAAAAAGACCCTTCGATTTCAATATCAAAGGTTGGCTTTGAAGAAGTAAAAAATGTAATTGTAATTCAATTTTTGCTAAATAACAAGGTTCATAGCTATTTTGAAATGAAGGACGGAGAGCAGACTGATTGGGAGCCTAAGGCGAACGAGATGAAACAGCCCGATTCCCAAGGAAGCACAAACGACAAATGATCTTTCTAGAGTGTTTTTGGCCGATTTAAACCACGAAGCCGTTTTCCTGGCCCTGTGTTTACCATGGCAACGAATAGTCCCGGGAGATTTCAAACTCCCAAGGAAATTTAAAAACCCCGGGTCCGGTGGAAGCCCGATGGGATTGATCCTGACGGTAGTCCGCCGAACCCGTTTTTCTGTTTTTGGTGAGAAGAAGATCCTTGTCCAGGCAGCATGTTCAAATAGAATAGGCAAGCAGTCGCAGTTATGGTGTCGATCTATAAAAACCTACAAGACAGTGAGGGAAACGATGAGGCGAACGATGTTGTATAAGTCGGTAGTTGCGGCTGTGGCCGGGTTAATCGCCAGTCTGGTATACTCCATTATCATCGACTGGGAGACGGTAGGAGGAGTGGCCCTTGTCATTGCACCCCTTCTCTTGGTATCGGTCGTGCTGGTCTTCTTCTTGGAGATAGCATCTGCGAGCAACATGGCGAAATATATCGCCTTCATTTCTCCGTTGGTTTTTCCCCTTAGTGTCACCGCATATGCCATGTGGTGCGATGCACAAGCGATCAAGAATACTGGGGTTTGCGATGGCAGTGGGGAATTTGCTAGATTCTTTTTAAATGCCTACCTCGTTGGTCTGGTAATAGCGTCTGTTAGCTTAGTTATCCTTACGCGGAGAAGCGGCGTGACCGTTGAAAAAGGAAGCGAGCGTGCAGCACAACAACCCCTTGACGATGAGGAGCACTCGACCAAGTAATTTTTCCAAACTTCACTCACCACAACCCAACCGGGCACCGCTCGGTTGCCATTCTGGCTTTATTGAGCTCTCGCGGCTTCGCTTTCGATTGACGCGGCAGCGGGGGAATTGTGGGGGTACTCGCCCCAAATCCATTCAAGGCGGAAAACTAACGTTCCAAATGGACCATACTAGGGGGCAAACTCACCCTAACCCTTACTCTCATAACCCCTGGGACAGAAAATTAAAGCCGGTCACCGGCACCAGACGATTTCCAGAAAAAAGAGATCGGGGCGATGTTTTCTCGCTCAAACATGGTAAAATGCACATGCGGCATCGCAAGACTCCTTGTTCGATGGTAATTGTCGGTCCTAGCATCAACTTACCGACCCTCCTTTCAGGGGCGCTCGCCACCCACCTCTCGTTGTGCTTTAGATTTGAATTCGCCATTTACTAGAGTTTTTAACTTTGAGCGAATCACCAGGACATTTTCTTCAAGAATTATACGTATGAAACACATTCGGAATTTTTGCATTATCGCCCATATTGACCATGGCAAGTCGACTCTGGCCGATCGACTGATCCAGGCCTGTGGTGGCGTTACGCAACGTGAGTTCCGCGACCAGCTGCTCGACGCCATGGATATCGAGCGTGAACGTGGCATTACCATTAAAAGCAATACGATTACGCTCTCCTACCGCGCCCCGGACGGTGAAGACTATCTGCTGAACCTCATCGATACCCCGGGCCACGTTGATTTTTCACACGAAGTACGACGTTCGCTGATGGCTTGTGATGGTGCGTTGATTGTCGTGGATGCTTCTCAAGGGGTCGAGGCACAAACGGTTGCCAACCTCTATCTGGCCCTGGACAACGAGCTGGAACTTCTGCCGGTGATCAATAAAATCGATCTCCCGGCCGCGGACGTTGAGCGTGTGCGAGAGGAAATTGATGCGGATTTGGGGCTGGACCCGTTCGAAGCGGTCGCGGTTTCCGCAAAAACCGGCGTCGGCATCGAAGACGTGATTTCCGGCATTGTCGAGAAGCTGCCCAGTCCCAAGGGCGACCCGAATGCGCCGCTTAAAGCCTTGGTCTTCGACGCCCATTTCGATCGGTATCGAGGGGTAATTCTCCAGTGTCGCATTATGGAAGGCACGCTGAAAAATCGAGATACGATCCATTTCATGCACTCGGACCGCGATTATCACGTGGAGGAGTTGGGCTACAACCAGTTGAAGCTCAATCCGAAAGAACAGCTCAGCGCCGGCGAGGTCGGTTATATAATTGCCGGGATCAAGAGCGTGCGGGAGATTCAGATCGGCGATACGATCACGCTTCTCGATCGCCCGGCGGCAGAGCCGATTCCCGGCTATCAGGAAGCCAAACAGGTCGTCTTCTCCTCCATTTACCCGATGAATTCCAACGACTACAAGGATCTGACGAAGGCCTTGGATAAACTGGCGATCAACGACGCGGCGCTCACCCACGAAAAAGACAGTTCGGCGGCACTGGGGTTCGGGTTTCGCTGTGGGTTCCTCGGCCTGCTTCATTTAGACGTTGTCCAAGAGCGTCTGCAACGAGAATTCGATATCGGCCTGGTCATCTCGGCTCCGTCGGTCAAGTACCAAGTGGTCTTAAAAGATGGCAAGACCATCGAGGTAGACAATCCCAGCCACTGGCCCAGTCCGATGCAGATCGACTCAATCACCGAGCCTTACATCACCGCATCTATCCTTACGCCCGAAGAGTACGTGGGGCCTGTCATGGAGTTATGCCGCGAACATCGCTCGGAGAGTCAGACGATGAATTATCTCTCCGTGGGACGGGTTGAAGTGATTAGCGAGATGCCTCTGGGTGAGGTGCTCTTCGATTTTTACGGCCGACTGAAGACGATCACGCGAGGATACGGATCGTTTGACTATGAAGAGAGCGAATATCGAAAAACCGACATTGTGAAGGTCGATATCCTGGTCAACAAAGATCCGGTCGACACGCTTTCCTATCTAGTGCATCGTGACAAGGCACGAGCTCGAGCGTTGCACTATTGTGAACAACTTGCCGAAGCGATCCCCCGCCACCAATTCAAGATCCCGATCCAAGGCGTCATCGGCGGCACCATTATCGCGAGATCCACGATCCAGCCTTACCGAAAGGATGTGACCGCGAAGCTTTACGGTGGCGATGTGACGCGTAAGAATAAGCTCCTCGACAAACAGAAGAAGGGCAAGGCGAAAATGAAACAGATCGGCCAGGTCAATATACCCCAGAAAGCTTTCGTCTCGGTCCTTTGCGCCGACAGAGACTAGGCTGAGTCTGAAAACTAAAAATATCGAGCTTTGGCGAAATCTTGGGCATCGATCCGGCGACGAACTACCTCGACGTGTTCCCGCAGGCGCATATCCGCTCGGCCATGTTGGGACTGTGGTACCCCCCCCATTTTTTGGTCCAGGGGTTATGAGAGTCTCTGGAGTTTTTTTGGACAAGGAGACTTTCGATGCAGAAGAATCGTGGGAAGCGTCATATGTGGGAAGCGACACTTGCCGGAGCAGGTTATTCGAAAATCTCGTGATGCGGCTGCGCGGTGGTGATCAGTCGGATTTTAAAAACCTTGCCATGGTGTGGAAGCGGCGGCGTTGGTCCGGCGTGAGTTTCGTATCGGTTGCAGCTCGAAGGTAGGTCTGGGCGGCCTTGTTGTTTTCGTTATGTTTTTGGTATATCGAACCCAACAGAGCGTAGACCGCCACGTCAACAGCCCGACGGTTGACGGCGTCGAGCAGCGTTTTTATGGCGGCTCTTTTGCTGCCGGTTTTGTCCTGGTAAAAGGCCAAGGTGAAGACATATTTGGCATTGTTCGGTGAAAGGGTGACGGCCTTTTTGCACCAGCGGATGGATTCGTCCGGCTTCTCGGCGGCCAGGATAACGCCCAGGTTAAACGCTGCGGCCGACAACTTTGGATCGGCTTTGATTGCGTTGCGAAGTGCCTTCTCCGCCTCCTCTTTACGGTTCAATTCGCCCAAAAGCAGGCCTAAATTGAAATTCGCCGCTGCATTATCAGGTTCAATGACCAAGGCGTGGCGAAGAACGGCCTCGGCCTTTTGGTTCTTGCCCAGGGCACTATGGGCCAGGGAAGCATTGACCAAAGGTTGGATGCTTCGAGGGTCGAGTAGGCTCGAACGCTCGAAGGCCTCGACCGCCTTGGAAAACTGACGACGCCCCATATGAAAGTTGCCCAGGTTGTGGTGCGAAGCCGAATCGTCGGGCCGCACCTGCATGGCTTCTTCAAACTCGGCAACCGCCTGATCCAGATTGCTACGGGCCGCGACGGGCACGATTTCGGCCGGAATGTTCGCCAGGGCGGCGGCTGCGCGGATTCTGACCAACCGATAGTCGTCCCCAATCGCCCCGAGCAACGCAGCGAATGAAGAGCGATCAAGATTATCGCCCATGACTCCCGCCGCCGCCGCGCGGACCAGCGGTGACGGATCGTTTTGCAGGCACTCGAGGATCACCGGGTGGGCTTTCTTGCCTTCGTGCTTGGCCTGGGGATAATGAGCCAGCAGCTTGACCAGCGAGGCGGCGGTGATTTCCTCGCGGTCTTTACTCTTGAGGTAATCGAGCATATCCCCCAGCCGGGACCAGTCTTGCTTTCGCGCGGCATCGACCAGTCCGGCCCGGTGCAGCACGGGCATCTGGTAGTCGTCTTGGTGCCATTGCCGGACGAATCGATCGGACCAGGCAGCGTCTTGGTCCTTGTGACATAGATTGCAGGCGTTGGGCGATTGGTGCTGGATCGTGGCGGCGGGAGTCGGCGGTAGCATTGAATGATCACTTCGACGCATCCGTGCGAATTCGGTCATCGGCATGTGGCAGGCAATACAACGCGAGCCCGGGCTGTCGGCCGCATGGTGCGAGTGGGCGACCACGTTGGCAACACGCTCGCTATGGCAAGGCATACAGGACTGATTCGGGTTGTCCTTGTGGCGATAACGGCCGCTGGAGGTGTGGCAATGAAGGCAGTCGAGCTTGCCCGATTTGGCGCAAGGGTTCATTCGCCAAAGGGTATAGGTATAGTTTTCGCCCAAGTCGCGGCCATCGGGATAGAAATCAGGGTGTTCGAAACCGACCAGGTCGAAATGATCGAAGTAGCGGTCGCCCGGCTGAAATTTTTTCGAAATGGGTACCATTTTGGCATGGCAGGGGGCACAGGTCGTGTTGACTTGTTGAGACGAAAAGCCACGGTTTTGGGCAACGACCGTAAGCTTGAGATCCGATGGTGTCGTACCCGTTGCGGCGGCCTCGCGACAAACGCGAATATGCTCCTTCGCAGAGCCATGGCACGTTTCGCAGTTGATGCCCGGCTCGCCCCAGATGGTATTGTAGCAGTTCTTTTTGGCGTCGTAGTTGGTCGAAAGCTGGCTGACATGGCAATGGTAGCAGGAGACATTGAACGTCCAGTCGCGCTCGTGCCAATCGACGGCCTCGTCCGACCGATTCGAGAAGTGCCGCACGGCGCTTGCGGTGGTGTCGTACCATTGTCGGCGACGAACGTCATAGGCCAAAGGCAAAACTTGCAGACGGCCACGGTCGCTGGAGGTAAGAAAATAGTACACGTTTTTGCCGCCGAGAGCGTGTTGAATCTCGTACTTTTTTTCTCCGTCGGGACCACGTTCGAGCAGCCGGGCCGTTCCGTCAGTGGAGAGGCCACCGACAAGGTCCACTCGATAGTAGTTCTCGTGAATTCTGATTTCCTCATCCAGCGGCGTAAGCTTTTCCCTGGCCAGTCTCTGGGTAAAAGGCTGCATGGCCAGCCCGTGATACGAGGTCGCCCAAAGCTCGTGAAAACGGGCGTGGCATTCGCGACAACCGGCCGAACCAACGAAGGACGACGGCCGGTTTTTCTCACCTGCACAAGTTGCGCTACGGCCCTTGGCGTTTTGTATTAAATCGCCCGGATTGCCTCTCGGGCCACCGCAACCAAGCTGACATGCGACCAGAAACAAAGCAAAAAACGATAAACCGTACTTCATGTAACTGGTTCGCCGAATATCCATGGATTTTCCCAAAATGGGGGAACCGTATAAACCGTTTCTTTTATTTGCGCTGGCTGCCGACGTTTGTCACGAATATCGACTGGGTCTACTTGCCATGCGAATCCTCGAGTGTTTTGAGGACTTGATCGACCGTGAAGCTGCCGGCCTTCTGGCGTGGCGGATACTCTTTGAACGTTTCGAGGAACTCGGCCACCTTCTCTTGGGCCGGGACCAGCAGGAACACGTGGCGAATGTACCAGTTCCAGTAGTCGTTCGAGGTGATCGTGGCACGTTCGTACGGGTCGGTTCGTAGGTTGAAAAGATACGGGAGCCGAAGGTTTCGGAACTCCCTCTGCCAAAGCTCCAACGTGCCAGGCTGGTCTTGCACCTTGAAGTGCATCTTCCAGTTTCCGTGACGCAGGGCCAGCAGGTCCCCGTCATCCGAGAAATAGAAAAACTCTTCACGAGGGCCGGTCTTCTCTTGGCCCGTGAGGTAGGGCAGGAAGTTGTAGCCGTCGAGATGCACCTTGAACTTTTTGCCTGCGGCTTCGTAACCCTTGAGCAGTTTTTCTTTGACGTCGGGTTCGCCCGCGGCCGCCAACAACGTCGGAGCCCAGTCGAGATTCGAGATGATTTCGTTGGAGACCGTGCCCGGTTTGATCTTGCCGGGCCAACGTACGATGGCGGGCACGCGAAACGCGCCTTCCCACCCGGTGTTTTTCTCGCCGCGGAACGGGGTCATCGCCGCATCGGGCCAGGTGTTCATGTGCGGACCGTTGTCGGTACCGTAGATGACGATCGTGTTGTCGGCGATACCGAGCTTATCGATCTCGTCAAGGATCGCCCCGACATTCTTGTCATGGTCGATCATCGTGTCGTGGTAAAAGGACTGGTACTCTCCGGCCTGGCCGAGACTTTTCGGCTTGGTGTGCGTCCACAGATGCATGTGGGTAAAGTTGACCCATAGGAAAAACGGCTTGTCGGCCTTCACCTGACGCTCCATGAAATCCTTGGCACGCACCGCGATTTCGTCGTCGATGGTCTCCATACGTTTCCTGGTCAGCGGGCCGGTGTCGACAATGGTCTGCTTGCCGACCTTGCCAAAGCGAGGATCGACGGTGGGGTCGTCCTTGTCCGTGGCCTTGGCGTCCAAGACGCCACGGGGGCCGTATTTAGCCTTGAAGGCAGGATTTTTCGGGTAATCGCGTTCCTCAGGCTCTTCCTCCGCGTTGAGGTGATAGAGGTTGCCGTAGAACTCATCGAAGCCGTGTACGGTGGGCAGGAACTCGTTGCGGTCACCCAGGTGGTTTTTGCCGAACTGTCCGGTCGCGTACCCTTGGTTCTTGAGCAACTCGGCGATCGTCGGGTCTTTGTGACTGAGGCCCTCTTTGGCACCGGGCAACCCGACCTTGCTCAACCCCGTGCGAAAGACGCTCTGGCCTGTAATGAAGGCCGATCGTCCGGCAGTGCAACTCTGCTCGGCATAGTAGTCGGTAAACTTCATGCCCTCGCGCGCCAGGCGGTCGATATTGGGCGTCTGATAACCCATCAGCCCTTCGGTATAGGCGCTGAGGTTGCTACGCCCGATGTCGTCACCCCAGATCACGACGATATTGGGCGGCTTCTGCTTGGCATCCGCAGTATCGGGGCGAGCCTTCTCATCGCTTTTCTGAGCAAAAACAGCATCAGACGTCACTGCTGCCAACAAAATGCCCAAGGCAAACGTGACGGCAAGTTTCAGTGGGGGGGGGCTAGTTCGCATCATTATTTCCCCTTAAATTATTTTTTAATCAGTTTATTCGATACCAGTGACAACTGGTTTCTTCCAAAGTACTCTTGTTTCCGGTCTCACAAGGCCCGGCCGTTTGGATAAATAACGAAAGAAAATTTCTACTTCCCGAAATCCGGGTCTGCTTTGGAATCCGGAATTTTGAACTCGATATACTCTTTTACCTCGAAAGGCAGATTCTTGATATTCCGTTTCACCTGTTCACCGATCGCCTTGGTTTCCGGGCGCGCGTTTGACAGGCCTGTGTACGGAATCCCGTATGCCTTCGGTTTGTCGGGGTATTTTTTCTTCATCAGTTCATGTCGGGCCCGCATTCGGTTGAACTGGCCTTGCGTATGGATCAGCGGCACGAGCATCGGATTGTCTTCGCGCGTGTCGGTAAAAAGATCGTAGTAGGCCTCGGGCATACCGGACGCGGCAACCTCACCACCGCCAAGCCAATGCCGCTTGTAACGCCCCTTCACCGTTGCCCCGAGTTGGTCCCCCGTGTAAATGAACACGTAGTCACGTCGGCTATGAGTGTCGCCGTTGAGCAAAAGGGCCGTCTGGTCGATCCCATCGATGACGCGATCTTTTGGGATGTATTTCTTCGCGCCGGCCAAGCGGGCGAATGTCGTGTAGAGATCGGTTACGTGGATGATGTCGCCAACTGCCTGCCCCTGGTCAATCGTGCCAGGCCACCATGCGAACGCGGGCACTCGGACTCCGCCTTCCAGAAAGTCCCCCTTGCCGCCACGGTACATGAGGCTCAACATCCCGAAGCTCGGCGGCGGGCTATGGACCATCGGACCGTTGTCGGCCATGGCAATCACAATCGTATTCTCTGCAATGCCAAGCGTCTGGAGTTCTTTCATTAATTTGCCGACAAACGCGTCGAGAGCCTGCATTTCCTCGGACACCATACTGCCGGCTTGCGTCTTCTTTTTCGGATACGCCTTCATGAGATTCAGAAGGTTGGGCCAGTATTCCACAAAAAACGGCTTGCCCGCTTTGGCGTTTTTGCGGATAAAATCCAAGGTCCGCTTCTCACTCTCGGGATCCATCTTGTCATACCACTCATTGGTCGGTGCCCCCCACTCCTTGCCTTGCTCGCCCTTGCGGCCTTCGATCGCCATCACGAGGCCCTTTGGTATCAAACCGGGATCGTCGAGCCGATACGGGGCACGCGGGTAGTTCTCTGGGGAAAACCCGCGAGCGGCCCCGACCGCGTCGCCCTGGCGGTTCCAGATAGAGACAATCTGATTCATCGGAGTGAACAGCGCTTCGTCGAACCCCTGGTTGTGCGGATAGCTTTCCTCGATGTCACCCAGATGTCCCTTTCCAAAGTGGGCCGTAGCGTAACCGGCCTCTGATAAAACCTCGGCGATCGTGACTTCGTCACCTCGGAGTCCCGCCATTTCATGAGGCATGCCGACCTCTCCCATTCCGCTCCGTACGGGGTGTCTCCCGGTCAGAAAAGCGACTCGCGTGGGCGTGCAGGACGGTTCGGTGTACATCCGTGTGAAGGCAATGCCGTCGGTCGCCAGCCGGTTGAGGTTCGGTGTCGTGAATCCAAAGTTTTTCTGCAGAGGAGGAAAGCCGACCGCTCCGAAAGTCATGTCGTCCCAAAGGATGAAGACGATGTTCGGCGGTCGGCCATGTTTCTTTCTTAGTTCAGCGAGCCTACCATCGAGCGCCTGGTCTTCGGCCGCCCAACGCTCGCCATTTTGAGCTTCCAGGATATAGTACTCCGCGTCATGGATGATCGGCCGACGCGACTGAGGCTGCTCACGCTGAGCCATAACTTTCGCTGACCAGAGTGTACCCAGAGTGAGTAAAATAAATAAAGATGTAACCTGCAATAGGTTATTTTTCCTTCTATTAATATCCTGTCTGGAAAAATTCATGATTCCACTCTCCCAAAGATACGTCTTTCGTTTCAAAAGAAACTCGAGGTTCGCAGAGGCCTCTCGATGTCTTGAAACTCCTTGATCTGTTGAGCGACATTTTCGCAACAACACTGGTCGTCGATAGGGAGGGCTGTTGCATGAACGTCTGATATCCTGGTAACCCGAATACTCAAGGTCGGTGGGTGCCGAATCGTTAATAATGAATAAAGCTTGATTGCCGGTATCAAGAGAAATCCCTTCGCTTCGAGCGATCGGTCGAAAAGGGGTCTTGTCTGTCCCAGCTCAATACGTCGCAGAACTTCTCACTCTCCCAGGAAATATAGGCTGAGAGGTGGTCGGGGGTGTCAAGACAGGAAAAAGTCTTGTTCAGAGCCTATTCCAGAACTGGATTTGGTTTCCGTCATATGCATCCAGGTAAGAACCGGACGTTTTTTCATGGGGGGTATATATGGTGTGTGCTCAGATGGATTCGATTCATATATTCCCGACGAGTTTTAGAAACCGATGGAACAGTTCTTGCCTAAATACCGACCGTCTCGCGTTGGCAGGCGACCTTGTTTCGGTTATCGCGGGATCAGCGCATTGCCGCGAGCCGAAGGCTGGCTAGCGAGCTTTACCAGGGTTTACCGTCTGTGGTGTCGAGAGGGGCTGAAAGTGCCTCAGAAGCAGAGGAAGCGGCGACAATTGGGGGGCAAGCGAGAACGCTTGTTATCTCAGTCGGCCGATCATAATATCACGTGTAGACATGAGATTTTATTTTTGATCGAACGGCGAGCAGGCGTTCATTGAAGTGGCTGTCGATCATTGATAAATTCAACAAGAGAGTGTTTTACATTGAGGGTGGCTGATAGCATTACGTCCGAGGATGTGATCGACACGCTGGCCAAACTGTTTGCGATGCGAGGCGAGCCAAGATATATTCGTAGCGGTCGGTAGGACTGACTGCCGGAGGCTTGCACGTTCCATCGATTAGTGAACGTTTCCAAAGCAAGCCAAGTCGCACGCATTCGCCCACCGCGGCTCGAAGCACGTTGCCTCTTTCGAATTTCATGGTTTCGTTCATGAGTATTTCGATCGCCTGAGTCATTCCGTCAAATCCATTTTGAGCCGGCAGTTCCGCGACATTGTTGCAAGCGGTACCATGATCACAGTGGGGCATAAAAGTCTCCTTGGTATTGAGGTTATTGGTCTTTGCAAAAGGAGTGAGCCCTTGTGTTTCAGTTTTTTTCTGAAAAACCGGGCTCCTCGTTGGGAGCCCTCGGGTCACTACTTATGCAAGGCTCAACAATACATCCAAGGAAACCGATATGGCCCGCCTTTTCAAGCCATGCCTTGTTTCTCTTTTATAGAAAAAATATTACACTAACTTTTAAAACGAAACAGGGCGAACCCTTCCGGTAAAGCGTGGCTTGGGGGGAAGCGGTTCCCAAGTATTTTTCACGGCGGTGGAGGGCTCGCCCTACTCGTTTTTTTATTTCGTTTCAGGTCGGCCGATTAGATACCGCCATCAACAATGTAACGGTTGGCAGGTTGACGTTTTTTAAAAGCCAAATTGTGTTTTTTGACCTTGCCGTTTTTCAATTTAATTTCGTAGGGGACGTACCATCCCGGGTAGCTTTTGGATTGAAATGGTTCGCCTATTGAAATGACCTCGAGACCGCCCAGATATTTTTTTGAACGGTCGCTTATTCTGGTGAAACTTTCAAATTTCAATACTTCTTCCCAATCTTCCTTGGCACACGCTTCAAAAAACGCCTGAGCGGCCTCCTTGGGCGTCATTTTTTCATATTTCTCATTGTCCGGAAGCTTTTCAATTTTTTCCTTGATCCAAATCATATCTTCCGGGAAGGCGATGGTAAACGTTTTGTCGGGGATCGGCTTATTGTATTCGATTTCGGTTATTTCAAAGACCAACACCTCTTTCTCTTTGTCCTGCACATAGACTTGGAAACCTTCGAGCAACTTGGTCTCGGGATTAAAGCGGTACACCTTTCGGTGGTCTGAATCCATAAGAAAACTGTTTCGAAGATAATCGTCCTCGGGAACCTCGGTCGTGACGTTGACCGTGAGGACCAGCGTACCCTTGCCGTCAATTTTTTTACTTTCGACGCTTGCCTTGCGACGAGGATTATCTTTTGCGGCTTGCTTTTCCCAATTCAATATTTCGCTCACATTCATGAGTCGTCCCCACCAGGCATCAAAACACCCCAAGGGGAAGGGCTTCTCAATCCGTGATCCAAGATTGGGTCGCACAAAAAAAGTTGTGGTTTTTCCATCCATGACTACAACTCGCCCCGGTTTTTCAATTCTCCACTGGAGGGTTCCATCTGATTCCGTTTTCTTCCACATCAGAAGTGGTACAAAATCATACTTTAAACCCATGAACCCAAAGTTATCCCGTGGCAAAGTGCGCATCCGGGCTTTCATGTGAACCGTTTTAACATCCGCGACGGCGTCGATTGCTTTTTGGAGGACCTCGGCGGCGGAGGCAACCGGGGTGGTGGTGTGGAAAAAGGCGAGCATCAAAATCACTGCGGCGGTGGTTGCTGCCGCCGTGACGTATTTGGTTATCTTGCTATGCATGATTTTTCTCCCTATTTCAAGCGGACGGTTGATCCGACCGACTCGTTTTAATTGTTGATGTTGTTCGCGGATAATTCGATTCGCAACGTTTTGTTGGAAATCGGTTTTTCGCCAACGGTCTGAACTAGAAGCAAGCTGCTGGTGGAGTTGCTGCAACTGTTCCCAATCGGCCCGGCACGAATCGCAGGACCGCAAGTGCGCCTTGACCATTTGCTCGCGTGGTTCGGTCAACAGTCCTTCGAGATAGTCGACCAGTCTTTCTTGGCATTCTGTGCAATTCATTTTTGCACCTCGCTTTCACGACGAAGCAATTGGCGGAGTTGGCAGTACGCTCGGGAAAGCCGTTTCGTGACCGTGCCGATCGGGATATCGAGCTCCTCGGCAATCTGCGAACAGCTTTGGTCCGCGTAATATTTCAGAAGCACGATCTCCCGATACGACTCGGGCAATTCGGCGATCGCCCGTTCCACCTCCCAGGTTTCCTCCTCGACGGGTTGCTCAAGCGGTTGTTGATCGATCCGATCCCCGCTTGAAAAACGTTTGGCGGCACGAAATTCCTCTTGCGCCACCCGATTGGCAATACCCAGCAGCCACGAATAAAAGGATTTGCGATTTTTCAGTCTTGGCAGACCGAAATAAGCTCGCACAAAGGTCTCTTGGGCCGCCTCTTCCGCGAGGCTTCGGTTGCCCAGTTTTCCTGTCAGGTACGCCGTCAAAACCGACTGATATCGCTCCACGAGAAAGCGATACTCGTCCGGGTGACCGTCAAGACACCGATCGAGGTAATAAAGATCGTTGCGGATCATCGATTTTCCAACGTCAAGTGATACGCATTCTCAAGTGAAATTACGCGTTCACCGGCGGTGATAGTAGCGTGTTTTCCCGAAGGGTAAACAGGCGGCCGATGCGCAGCTTCAAGCGAGAATGATTATTGATAGTCGCGAAAGTAGTGAACTCAAAAATACGAGATATTTCCCAGTAAAACCGGGCTCCTCGTTGGGAGCCCTCGAGTCACTACTTATGCGAACCTCAGTAAAAAGAATTCGAACTCTCGCAATATAGTGCAAGATCGGGCCATTTTGCGACAGGAAAAACTTTTTAATGCTTTGATTCGCTTCTGGGAAATTAATTGAAATGCAGTCTAAGGTGTTTCTGGAAAAGCACTTAAGTCTACAGTGACTTTTGATGAGTTACTAATGGGAAAATTTTCTTCGGTGCAGATTGAGGATATCTTCCCTCCACGCCTTTCCCTCGAATATCGGTGACTCAGCGGGCATGACGTTGTGGCCAAATGGTGTTTTGCGTGAGGTGGCGTGGGCTTTGCTTTCTTTGTAAACCTTACTGTTTGGCTTTTCCCTTTTCCCCTATATTTCCTTGCGGCTGCTTGAGCATTATAATGTTTAACATTCAAAAACGATCGGATTTCGTCAGTGCAGCCCACTCCGACAACATTGTACCGAGTATTTGGCCCGCCTATTTTCGGTTTGCCGTGGTTGTTCGCGAGGGCGTATAAGAAGAGGTTGAATGAAAATGAAGCTGCGATGGTCTACCCTTGTTTTGTTGGCGTCATTGTCTGCCGTGATCTTTGCTTGTGATTCCAAGGCCGAAAATCCAAAGGCGAAAAAATCCGGTTCGCTTACGCCCCATGACCTTCGTGTCGAATACTTGGTCGAGCCGCTTGGAATCGACGAACTGAAGCCTCGTTTCAGTTGGAAACTTGCGTCTGACGTTCCGGGTGATGTCCAAACGGCGTACCGGATCGTGGTGTTTCCGGCCCCGAAGAAGTTAAATCGACCCGGCGGCGTACTTCCCCCGGTCTGGGACTCGAAAGAGGTGGAAGGCGGTCAAAGCGTCCATGTCGAATATGCCGGAGAGCCGCTTCGTCCGGCGACGAAATACGAGTGGCTCTTGAAGGTCAAAGACCACCAGGGACGCGAATCCGATCTCCATACCGGCAGCTTCTCGACCGGCCTTTTTCCGACCGACAACGATCCCCGCCCGTGGAAAGGGAATTGGATCGGGGTCGATATTGCCGAGACGGACGGCTACCGGCTCGATCTCGACGGGGTGAACTGGATTTGGACAACGACGGGAGCGGAAAAACGGGCCATGCCTGGAAAAGCCAGTTTCCGCAAAACGTTCGAGTTGCCCCATGATGGGGAGCCGTCGTTTGCCGTATTGGCCTTTACCGGCGACAATGCGGCAGTTGTTTCGATCAACGGCAAAGAAGTGCTAAAAAGCATGAATTTCAAGACCGCGTTGGTTACCGAGGTGAAAGCGCTGCTCAAGCCGGGGAAAAACGTCGTTACGGTGGTTGCAAACAATGGTGGCGCGAATCCCAATCCGGCCGGGGCGATGGGGAAACTGGTCGTCGGATATGCCGATGGAAAAGAGGTTCAAGTCACGACCGATGCGACCTGGAAAGCATTCGACGGCGAACCGAATGACGTGACGTCGGTCGATTTCGAGGATTCAGCATGGAAAAACGCAGCGGTTCTCGTTCCAGTCGGGGCCGGTCCGTGGGGAGAAATCCGCGTTGCCACTAAAAAAACCGATATCCCGGCTCGCTACCTCCGCCGTCGTTTCCATGCGGAAAAATCGGACGTGGTCCGGGCAACCGCCTACGTCGCCGGGCTTGGTTATTACGAGCTGTATCTCAATGGTCAAAAGGTCGGCGATCATTGCCTGGACCCGGTCTTGCACGAATACCATGCTCGCGTTCCCTACGTGACTTACGATGTGACGAAGATGGTCCAAGGGGGCGAGGAAAACGTCCTCGGGGCCATCCTCGGCAACGGTCGCTACTACGCTCCTCGACGGGATAATCCGACGGTGACACGCGATTATGGCTTTCCGAAACTCCTTTGTCAGTTGGAAATCGAGTACGCCGACGGCACCAAGCAGTTGGTCGTTAGTGATCGGAGCTGGAAGCTTACGACCGATGGCCCCATTCGTGCCAACAACGATTACGACGGGGAAATCTACGATGCTCGCAAGAAGCTTGGCGTTTGGGGTGCGGCTGATTACGATGATTCTCGTTGGTCGGCGGCCGAAAAGGTCGAGGCACCGCGAGGGAAACTTCGCGCTCAGATGATGCCGCCGATGCGCATCACCGAAACGATCCGACCGATTTCGCTCAACGAGGTCCGGCCTGGCGTTTGGATCTATGACTTGGGGCAAAACCTGGTCGGTTGGTGTCGGCTCAAGGTCGAGGGCCCGGCCGGGACCGAAATCCGACTCCGCCATGCGGAAACGCTCGATCCAAGCGGCAACGGGGAGCTTTACGTGGCGAATCTTCGTGGCGCCCAATGCCGCGATCTTTACACTACCGGCGGAAACGGAGTCGAAGTTTATGAACCGCGTTTCACCTACCATGGTTTTCGTTACGTCGAATTGACCGGTTTCCCCGGCAAGCCCGATCTCGATACGATCACCGGCTGTGTGGTTCACACCGACCTGCCGCGCGTCGGGTCGTTCGAATGTTCCGCCCCGATCATCAACCAAATCCACCAGAATATCTTCTGGGGAGTTCGGGGAAATTATCTGAGTGTTCCGACCGACTGCCCGCAGCGCGACGAGCGCCAGGGTTGGCAGGGCGACCGGGCCGCGGAATCGAAGGGGGAAATGTTCCTCTTCGACAATGTGACTCTCTACGCGAAGTGGCTCAACGACATCGAAGACTCGCAGACGTCCAACGGAAATCTTTCCGATGTCTGCCCACCGTTCTGGCCGTTATATAACTCGAATGTAACCTGGCCGAGCGCCTTCACGATCATTCCGGAAAGCCTTTATTTGCAGTACGGCGACCGTCGGCCGATCGAGCGGCACTACGATGCCATGGTCCGCTGGATGGATCACCTCGCCACGTTTATCAAGGACGATCTGATCGACAAGGATAACTATGGCGACTGGTGTGTTCCTCCGGAAAAACCGGAGTTGATTCACTCGGAAGATCCTGCTCGAAAAACCTCGAAGGCCGTTCTCGCGACGAGCTACTATATCCACAACCTGGATCTGCTTGCCCGGTATGCCAAGATGCTCGGGAAGACCGCCGACGTCGAAAAATTTCACGCCGACGCTAAGCGAATGACCGACGCCTTCAACAAGAAATTTTACGATCCGGCGACCGGCAAGTACGACAACGGGACGCAGACCTCTTGCATTCTGCCGTTGCGTTTTGGTTTGGTCCCCGAGGGCGAAGAGCGTAAAGTATTTGACGTGTTGATCCGGAATATTGAAACGGTAACCGACCATCATGTGGGAACCGGTCTGATCGGTGGCCAGTGGCTCAACCGGGTTCTCTCCGATCGTGGACGTGCCGATCTTAGCTACCGATTCGCCACCAACACTGATTATCCGAGTTGGGGATATATGGTCCAAAAGGGAGCGACGACCATCTGGGAACTTTGGAACGGAGACACCGCCAACCCGGCGATGAACAGCGGCAACCACGTCATGCTCGTCGGCGACCTGACCATATGGCTTTACGAGTACCTTGCCGGAATCGCCTGCGATTGGGAAAAACCGGGCTTCGAACGTATTCTCATGAAACCGCATCCGGTCGGCGATCTGACCTTTGTCAAATGCCGATACGATTCGATCCGCGGACCGATCGAAAGTCACTGGCGTCGGGAAAACGGCATGTTTAAATGGGAAATCAGCGTTCCGGTCGGCTCCACCGCACGCCTTTTCGTGCCGACCATTGACCCCGCCTCGGTCCGAGAATCAGGGCGCACCGATTTCGCAAAGCGGGGAATCCATCCGGTTGAGTTCAAAGACGGACGCGCCGTTTTCGACATTCCCTCGGGCAGCTACACCTTTGAGGCAACTTTAAAGTAGGTGAGGGTGCCCGGCAATTCGGTCGAACCAAGCGCAAGGACCCTAGCTCATTTCATCAGTAGTAGGCTGATCGCCATGATGGCCATGCCTGCGATGAGCCCTAGAAGACTGTCGTGACCTTTGCCGTAGGCCCGGCTCGTTGGCAGCAGTTCATCCAGGCTGATGTAGACCATGACTCCGGCCACGCCCCCGAAAAGCCAGCCCATCACCTCGGGTGGGATTGCGCCGGAATCACCTCCCAGGAAAAACCGCAAGCCGAAGTAGGCAATAATCGCCCCAATCGGTTCTGCCAGTCCGCTGAGGGAGGAGTAGATGAACGCCTTTTTTCGGTTGCCGGTGGCGTAGAATATGGGCACCGAAACACTGATGCCCTCGGGGATGTTATGCAGCGCGATGGCAATGGCAATGACCAAGCCGACGCTTGGGTCTTCCAACGCCGCCAGGAAGGTGACCAACCCTTCGGGGAAATTGTGGATTCCAATAGCCAGGGCGGTGAACAGCCCCATGCGTAAAAGTTTTTGGTGATCCACGCGATGGTCGTGGACGCCGGGAGGAGCGTGTGTCGGATCGGCCGCAACGGCAGCGAAATCCGGCATGGGAGCGGAATCGTTGTGCAACGGTGCGGTCTCTTGCTCCGCGTGGATTTCGTGCGGGTTCTCCGCCGAGGGGATCAGATTGTCGATGATCCCGATAAGAAGAATTCCCCCGAAAAAAGAGGCCGCGTTAAACCAATGTCCCCAGTAATCCCCGTAAGCGGCCACGAGCGAGTTGGTGCCTTCGGCAAAGATTTCCACGAAGGATACGTACAACATCACGCCGGCGGAAAAACCGGTTGCGACCGACAAAAATCGGTAGTTGGTTCGCTTGGCGAAGAACGCGATCGAGCTGCCGATGCAGGTGGCCATTCCGGCGAAACAGGTCAGCCCCAACGCAACCCAGACGTCATTCATTCTAAATACCTATTCTCGGTGTAAAGCATTTCGAGGTACTCTACAGCTGATGGACACGGGAGCGATGCGGCGAGGTGTCGGACCTCGAACCGGATTGGGCTCAAATAGTCGAGTACGGTGTGGCGACGTCTACTGTTGTAAAACATTTCAAGGTAAAAGTAAATGCTCTGCTTCGTGTCCGTCATCGGTAGGCCACCTCAAAGAGAAATGCCACTGTAGTCAAACCGGATACAGCGGCATTTTGGTGTTTTATTCAGACCCCATCGGGGCTGTTTTCGAGAGGTCGGTCGATCAGTCAACCGAGTCAACGGTTTCTGCCTTCAAATCGCCGCGGATCACGCGGTATCGACCGTCGTCGAGTTTCCATTGAAGCAGGATGGCTTCGGCATCGCCGGGCGTGACCGTCGCCCCGAAGTACCGGGGCTCTCGCTTTTCATTCGCCAGCTTCTGATAGAACGCGGCGATAGCCGTTGCTTTCGGGGATACTTCGGTAGCCGCTTTAACCCCCGCCTTGGCAGAAGCCTTGGCTGCTTCCTCACCGCGAGAACGAATCAACTCTTGCCGCTCTTCTTTGCTGAGATTTTCGGGGACCGGTTTCTGCTCGGGAACTGTTTTTTCCAGACTCGCCAAGGCTGCTCGGATACTGAATACGTTCGTCAGCCAAGAGGCGTCCAATCGCTCGGGGTAACCGCCATTTATGGCAGCCCCTTCAAATACTTGGGCCATCCCCCTGGGAAGTTCTCCCCCGCGATCCTTGGCCTTTTTCTTGAACTTGTCGATTTGGACCTTGGCCTTCTTCTCTAACTTCAGCCAAATACGCATTCCGTCGACGAAGGCCGCTTCGTCTATGGCCGGAAGTTTCATGGTTGGCTCTTCGCCAAGCTCTTCTTGGGAAGGGGGTTGAAATCGAGCGGGGTCAAGCGGAACATTCCACTTGATGTTGTCCCATTGTTGATCGATGGTCACCACCCGGCTTTGGCGCGGCATCACCTGCTTTTGCTTAATTTCCAAGCGAATCGGGAGGTTTTGCTCGAGGTCCACCCAAACACGAAGTCGAATGTCTGAATCGTTCGGCGTCGGATTTCCTTCCGTGGGACGCGCTCCCAAACCCAGCTTCCAGCCGACAATTTCGAAACCGGCGGCACGACGCCCGTTGATTTCCTTCTCGCCAAGGTTGCGGTCAGGCGACTCACGGACTTCGAGCAACCGGTTCAACCAATTTTCCGTGGCTGGAGGGATACCCGACAGAGACGCATCAATGAAACGGACCTTACCGTCGACCCACACGTAGCCCCTGTCACCAAGCATCAGGAAACGAATTTTTCCCTTGGTTGCTTTTCCTTTGACCGACTTTTCACCTTCGATAAGCGTGCTATACTTTTCACCGTCGAAAAGCATCGAGATCGTCCCTTGCATGGGTTCCCCCGTTGGCTCTCCCGGTAACAGACCTTTCTCCACGGTCACCGTCGTGACGAAATCGCAGGTCATCGTTTTCGCCTGGCGGATCTTTTCGAGCACGTCGGCAAAGGCGAGCTTCTCTCCGGTCGTCAGTAGCAGCAGAAGCAAAACGCAACAGACTACGGGCACCAGCGCGGCGGCTGCCCAGCCGGTTTTATGTCGTCGCAATGTCATGGCAATTTCTCCTTTATTGGGCCACCACCGCCGGGAAGCATCGGATTCTTCTTTGCATAAAGGAACCGAAACGGGCAGCAGGGCCATCAGTTGGTCGCGACGCTGGTCATGGTCGCAGTCGAACGTTTTGGAGAAAGTCTCGAGCAACTCCGTGTGCCGCCGGGAGGCCTCCTGCCAAGCGGCATGGCACCGTTGGCACTCAAGAGCATGCTGTCGAAGCGACCGGGCAAGTGCTTCGTCCAACAGGTTCATGCTCAGCAGGTTCCAAGTTTTGGCATCTGGACAGGTCATGACTTCACCTCCTCCCGACGATGGATCGTCGCAAGGCGTTCTCGTGCTTTGGCCAGCACGCGATAGAAAGTTGATTTTGACAGCCCCACGACGCTGCGGGCCTGCTCAGCGTCCAAGTCCTGTAAGTAGAAGGCCTGTAGACACAGACGTTCTCGCTCGGGGAGCTTGGCAAGGTCTTTCTGGAGCGTTTCAAGATGTGGCGAGGCCTCGTGCTGACGCGTCACCGGCTCGACCTCCTTGGGCAGCGGACGAGCCAACTGGCGGTCACGAAGCCGCCCTCGTATCCATTCGCGGCAGACCTGGCGTGCGATGCCTGTCAGCCACGCCGAAAAACGCTCCGGATCTCGCAGGGAGTCCAATTTCGAGTAAGCTCGCAAAAAGACCTCCTGCGTCAAATCGGCCGCTGAGTGCAGATCGTCGGTCGTGTTGAAGCAAATCGCACGGATCAATCGCGCCCGACGGTCGTACAGCTCGGCAAACGCCGAACGATCACCCCGCCGGGCCGCTTTGGCCAGTGCACCATCGGTTTCTTTCACGATTTTCTACCCCCTCCTCAGCAGCGTAATTTTGACGGCCGTCACCCTAATAGTGCAAGATATCCCCGTTTTTCCCAAAGAATCGCTGAAAATTCGAGATTCAATGAAACGCCGGAATTGAAGTCGGTCACGTATTATTCGAGGTTTGAGGTGCCCTACCGATGAAGGGCACGGAGCGACCAAGTTTATGCGTCGGAGTGTTTAAACTCTTCCCGACTCAAGTTCAAATAGCCTATATTGCCAAGCTCGCAATCGTAAAGCATCCTGGCATAAAAGTAAATGCTCCTCATGGGATAGCGATAAGGGGCCACATAGGTGAAACTACCTAGTTTTCCGTCCGTTGTGTGGGGGGGTGTCCTTTCGAAGTAATCTCAACAAAAAAACTGCAAGCTTGGTCACAAAAACATACAGCGACCGCTTCTTTTTTTTCTCAAAAGCGATAAACTGACTTTTTGACTGTTTTCCAGCTTTCAAGACGGAGGATCAAACGATGAGGATTTTGCTCGTTTCCCTGCTCGCGGTATCTCTACTCGGTATTTGGTCAGTCGGAACCGCTCGGGCCGCGGACCAAGCCCAGCCAGACAAGACCCCGCAAGCACAGAAGCAGTTCATGGTCTATCCGATCGGTTGGGTGCGGAAGTCGGAAGGCCGGACGACGATCGAAGTGGACAAGAAGTATCAAGCTGCCCTCATGGGTATGGAGAAGTTCAAGGAAATCTGGGTCCTCTACTGGTTCGACCGCAATGACACGCCCGAAAAACGCTCCATTCTTCAGGTTCATCCTGGAGGAAGAAAGGGGACTCCGATGCGGGGCGTTTTTACGACTCACTCCCCGGTTCGCCCGAATCTGATCGCCATGAGCCGATGCAAAATCATTTCGGTAAAGGGCACCGTCATCGAAATCGAAGGCATCGACGCCTTCCCCGATACGCCGGTAATCGATTTGAAAAACTAGGGCTTTGGGAAAGGTCTTGGCTTGATTGCGCGATAGTTAAACTGTCCCCCCACTTGTCTAGACCACGGACCGGTTTGAATTTGAGTACGATTTTGAATTTGAGTACGATAAAGAAATCGTCCCGGGAGCCCCACTGCCGTCACCGTCACCTCGGCCAGTTCACAACCCATGGCCGAGTGTACGGTGTAAACTGGGAGGTCTCCCCTGGAGTCCACACTCCAGCAGACACCCCGGCTCGTCGCCCCGAGCAGCGCTAGGCGGAAACTGCCTATAAAAAGTTATGCGTAGGTGCAAACAATGAAATGGAAACCAATTTCTGAAGAACTAATATGGGATGAAATTAATTCTGCCGAAAAAAGAATGACCCCTCAGCAACAGAAACTCTGGAAAACTATTCGTATACCCCCCCAGAAATGGAAGCAAGATCCATGGGGAAATGAAGGGGAAGGGTTCTGGGTAGTTGCTATCTATGGTAACAAAGTGGTCTGGTACAATGATATAGAAGATGGATTTAACCGATCTTCCTATAAGAAATTTGGTGAAATTATAGATTGTTATTGTAATCAAGATGAACTGAAATGGACATTACAGTATATTTTTAATGAAATTCAAGATGGGTATCCAAGCGGTGGATATTCGGGGCCTCCACAACCTATCGCATAACCCGGCGCTGTACCGGATTGCAGGGGGCGGCTTCATTTTCCCCCTCACTGCGGTTGGCGGTGGCCTGCTATTCAAAAACTGGTCCATGTGGTATGAGAGTATCCAGAGCCCTGTAGGGGTGGAAGGAGACTCTTGTGAAGAATCGCGGGAAGCGACATACGCCGGAGCAGATTATCAGGAAGCTTCGTGACGCGGACGCGATGCTCAACTCGGGCAAGACGATCGGCGAAGCGTGCCAAGCCTTGGAAATCTGTGAGCAGACGTTTCATCGCTGGCGGCAGCAGTACGGTGGAATGAAGGCCGAAGAGGCGAAGCGGCTGAAAGAACTGGAACAGGAGAACAAGCGTTTGAAGCGTCTGGTGGCTGACCAAGCCCTGGATATCCAGATACTTCGGGATGTGGCAGAGGGAAACTTGTGAGCCCCTCTCGGAAACGTGAGACGGTAATAAAGCTCAAAGGGAAGCACGGCGTGAGCGAGCGTCGAGCTTGCCGAGCCTTGAAGCAGCCTCGTAGCACACAGCGTTACGAGACGAAGCCGCGCGACGATGAACCGCGTTTGGTTGATCGGATGCTTGAACTTGTTAGCGGGCGTCCTCGTTTCGGCTATCGTCGGATCAGCGCGTTGCTGCAAGCCGAAGGTTGGCGAGCGAGCTTCACAAGGGTTTACCGTCTGTGGCGTCGAGAGGGGCTGAAAGTGCCTCAAAAACAGCGGAAACGACGACGATTAGGCTCGGGTGAGAACGCTTGTCATCGCCGTCGTGCAGAGTATAAGGACCACGTGTGGACATGGGATTTCATCTTTGATCGGACGACGAGTGGGCGTTCGCTAAAGTGGCTGTCGATCATTGATGAATTCACAAGAGAGTGTTTAGCGTTGAAAGTGGCTGGCAGCATTACCTCGGAAGATGTGATCGATACGCTGGCCGAACTTTTTGCGATGCGAGGCGTGCCAAGAAATATTCGTAGCGACAATGGCCCGGAGTTCATCGCCAAGACGGTTCGAGAATGGTTGGAGCGAGTAGACGTGAAGACGCTCTACGTAGCACCAGGCAGCCCATGGGAAAACGGCTATGCCGAAAGCTTCCATTGTCGGCTTCGAGACGAGCTTCTGGCTCGTGAGGAATTTGAGAATCTCCAAGCTGCCCGGCGATTGGCCAAAGCCTGGCAGGAAGACTACAACCACGTTCGGCCACACGGTTCGTTGGGCTACCAATCCCCGTCGAAATTTGCAGCGGGCTGTGCCGCTTCCGTTCGGGCTACGCCCTCACTCCAGCAGCACAGCCCGAAATCTGACCCATTACCCGTTACCTAACCGAAACTCTCATAACCCCTGGTACAGAAAATTAAAGCCGGTCAGCGGCTCGTGAGCTTCACCGTAATTTGCAAAAAATGTTGAAAGAGTAAATGTTCACACTCCCCATTCGAATCATCATCATTGTGATTACCGCAGCATACGGCAGTCATGCACTCGCCAACGGCAACGAATCCGGGTACATATTGCTTGCAGCGGCGGCGATATTCGTAATCGGCTATTTTCGATACGGCCCAATTCGTCCAGCTTATATGGCTATGCGACGCGGATATATTGATGTTGCTCGGAAACATATTGAGACAATCAAGTTCCCAAAACTACTTAGCTCCCAATCTCGTGCCTACTTATATTGGATTTGCGGTGTCATCGCCGCACAGGACTCTGACAATTTACTATACGCGGAAAAACAAATGCGTTTGGCCATTGATGGGTCACTCCGTACTTCAAATGACCGTTGTCTTGCAATGGCAACGCTCGCCCACATCGTTGCCCAGAATGACGACTTGGAAAGAGCAAGGCAGTTACTTGCGGATGCGGAGCATATTCCTCACAGGGACGGCGTATCGGAATACCTCAAACAATTGAGCACTGAATTCGAGAAAGCCAAATAACCAGGCGTTGGCCGGTGAAGAGGAGTTGCCAGTCGTAGTTGGTGTTGGTATTTTTAGATTGAAGCTGGCGTCGCGGATCTCGACTTGGCCGTAGGCGTCTCAGCCGCATCGTTCACGGATGTTGTAGCCGGGCATCTCCAGCAGGGCGACGACGTTGTAGTTTACTTCGCTCAGCGCCCAGAGCCGCTCAATCGTCGTCGTTTCACCAACGGTGATCATCCGGTCGCGAAGGATCAACTCGTCAATGTATCGCTTCCGTGTCGGACTGACCGAAGGGAGACTGGCCGCGATTTGGGAAAAATTTTCAAGTGGGTTTTCGCTCTCCCAATCGCCAGCCCGGGCTCCAGGGCCCCAAACGTAGCGCCGGTGGGCGGTGACGAAGCGTTTTTCTAGACAACGCCAGTCCTTGTCGTAATAGTAGTGCCGGGTCTCGTCGAGGGTGCCGGAGACGTAAGTCTTTTGGACCGTGCGATGGTGCATCTCATCGTACTCGGCGACGTTCGTCGTGTCATTGGCCAGCCACGATCGCTTTACGACGAAATGAAACGTTTCCATTCCAAGAAAGAAGATTTTCGTTTGAAATAAACTGGGCTTATCGACCCGACTTTCGTTTTTTGGAGCCTACCCTAAAACACAAGTTGGGGTTCAGGTGATGTAGGTAAAGATGAGGTAGAGTAGATTTTCGCCGAAGACGAGGAATCGGTCGAGACATTCCCGTTTGATCGAGCCGATGAACTGTTCGATGTCGACACGGCACCGGTCAATTGAAATGACGAGAGCGACCAACTATAATTAGTACTGAAAATTTTCTGTGAGTCGATTCTTTGAAAGCATTGGTGCGCAACAGTGATTCAAACTTTTTTTGCGGTTCTGCTCCCTTTAACGTGCACACAAACATTGGCACCCGTGTCCGAACTGCCAAATAGCTCTCCTTCAAAAGAAGCAAGAGCGGATTGGTTTCAGGTCAGCGGGATTTACCCTCATCTTGCTTTTTTCAATCAGGAAGGCGAGTGTGGCACGGGAGCGGTGGTTCCGTGGGCCGGGCAATTGTGGGCGATTACTTATGCGCCGCACAAACCTAACGGCTCTTCTGACAAGCTATATGAAATTGATGAGCAGTTGAACTTGACCGTGCGTCCTGAAAGCGTCGGCGGAACTCCGGCGAATCGGATGATCCATTGCGAGTCGCAACAACTTTTCCTTGGTCCTTACGTCATCGATCGCCAACGCAACGTGCGTGTGATCGAGCCCCGTGTCATGCCCGGTCGGCTCACGGGCAACGCCCGGCATCTTTATAATCCGGCCGAAAAGCTCTACTACGCGACGATGGAAGAGGGCATTTATGAGGTCGACGTCCAGACGTTGGCGGTAACCGAGCTTTATCCCGACGCCAACCACCAGAAAAACCATGCAGGGCAACTTCTTCCAGGTTACCACGGCAAGGGGCTGTATTCGGCGCAAGGTAGGTTGGTTTATTCGAACAACGGCGAGCTTTCCAAACTGGCGCAGCAACGCCCGGATATTGCGTCCGGCTGCCTCGCCGAATGGAACGGCAAGGATTGGCATGTGGTGCGACGCAACCAGTTCACTGAAGTCACCGGGCCGGGCGGCATCGCCGGAAATTCCGATCCGCACAAAGACCCGTTATGGGCGGTCGGTTGGGATCATCGCTCGTTGATTCTGATGCTGCTTGACGGTGGAAGGTGGCAAAGCTTTCGTTTGCCCAAAGCAAGCCACTGCTACGACGGGGCCCACGGCTGGAACACCGAATGGCCGCGGATTCGCGACATCGGCGAAGACGACCTGTTGATGACCATGCACGGCATGTTCTGGCGATTTCCCAAATCGTTTTCGGCGAAGAACACGGCCGGCATCGCGCCGCGTTCGACTTATCTGAAAGTCATTGGCGACTTTTGCCGCTGGAAGGAGATGGTCGTCTTTGGCTGCGACGATACTGCCAGAAATGAGTTTCTCAACGAACGCAAAGTCAAAGGCGATCTTGCCGGGCCAGGACAAAGTCAATCGAACCTCTGGTTTGTCGCACCTGAGCGATTGGATCAATTCGGCGCTCCGCTGGCCCGCGGCGCCGTTTGGTTCAACGAAAGCGTGGGAGCCGACGAAATGTCGGACCCGTTTCTGTTCGCCGGTTTTGAGCACCGTGCGGTTCATCTCGCACATGACTTCGATGAACCCGTGACGTTCACTTTGGAAGTTGATGTCAATGGAACCGGTACCTGGCAAGAGCTCCGCAAGGTCGTTGTTCCCGCAAAGGGGTACCAATGGGTCGAGTTTGCCGGCCACGAGAAAGGTCAGTGGGTCCGTGTACGTGCGAATCGAAACGTTCCCAAAGTGTTGGCTTTCTTCCATTACTCTAATCGCGACAAACGCTTGGCGAGTGCCGCAAGAAAGTTTGAAGGCCTCGCCAAGCCGAACGACACCTCTTATGGCGGCGGAATCATCCGCGCACGAGGAGCCGATTTAGGCACTTTACACTTTGCCGCGTCAACGGTTCGCGATGAAAAACTTCAAGAGGACGGCTACTACGAACTCGATAAGGAGATGAAGCTGCGTCGCGTGGACGATCCGAAAACGCATGCATGGCTGAAGAAAAACGCAGCGGTACCTAACGGAATACTCTCAACGGATGAGGCGTCGGTATTGTACGTTGACGACTCGGGCCGTCGGTTTCGGTTGCCTAAGGGCGATCCGATTTTCGATGCGGCGTCGACCATTCCGATGCGGATCGATCGGGAAGTCTGTACCGAGCGAGATTTGTTCAATTGCCACGGGACTTTTTACGAACTGCCTGCCGAAAACGCCGGCGGCTTTTTGAAGATCCGTCCCATTACCACGCACAACCGCCGTATCACCGACTATTGTTCATGGCGAGGGCTTTTGGTCATGACGGGGATCGCCGTTGAATCGGGCCGCGACAACCAACACATTATCCGCTCCGACGATGGTCGGTGTGCCGTGTGGGTCGGCGCAGTAGACGATCTCTGGCAGCTTGGCAAAGTTGTCGGCCGGGGCGGTCCGTGGAAAAACACACAGGTACAGTCGGGCCAGGCCTCCGACCCCTATCTGATGACCGGTTACGATCAAAAGACCCTGTTGTTGTCGCACACATCGCCGAATCCGGTCACCATCCATGTCGAAGTGAATGTAACGGGTACCGGACACTGGCAACGATACAAATCCTTCGATGTCGCGTCAGGCGAGTCCGTCCGCCACGAATTCCCCGAAGGGTTTCAAGCCTATTGGGTGCGATTGACCTCAGCTCAAGACGCCATCGTTACGGGACAGTTCGTCTACCAATGATTTACCATTCCGAGGCCACCGCCTGCGATCGATTGGCCTCACTATCGCCACAGTTTAGCTGGATCTGCTTGACCAACTCCGACTCGGTCGCCGCCGCCACCGCCAAAAAAACTGATTAAAAATCCCGTTCATCGCCTTGCCATGTATGGGATTAACCGGATGGCAAGCAATGGTGTCCCATTGAAATGGCGGCCAAAAAGCCTTCTTGAGGTTCAAGTGAGAGTCAATGGTTTTAGGCCATTCTGACCCGACAAAAATGACAATTCGAATTCGCTCAAGTCGGGACCATCAGAAGACATCTCAGACCGATGCTCTAAGAGTCGGACTCTATCGCCCGCGCTAGTAAAAAAACCGAGAAAAAACGGCTCTATCCGTCTCGCAACGCAAAGAAAAAAACCCGGAAAAACCAGGCTTTCGTGGAAAACTTTGCCCATCAGTACCCAAGTCCGTTGTACCAATACCGGCACCCTATTTTCAGACCTCTCTCTAACTATATGCAGCGTAAGGAGATAGGGGCCGCAGTATCGGCCTGCGGAACCGAAGGCGTGTTGACCGTCGTACTCGGCAACCATCGTCGCGCCGTCGGCCACCTTTACTAAGCGGTTCCACGCATTGTAGGTGCACGTGTAGTGCGCGGCGAAGTCGGTGGGCGGTCGGGCATCGTCGTCATGTTACCGGCCGCGTCATACGCGACGTGGGGCGAGGAGGAGTCGATCTGGGTGAAACAGTTCAGTTCAGGCTAACCCAATTCATACTCGTTCCAGACGGCGTCGATCGCGGTGGTTGAATTCTCCTTTTCGTTGGCATCTTTCTCTCGTCTTTGGTTATCGGCATCCATCGAAACGGCCAGAGACATTATCTCCGTTGAATTGTCTGATCGGGAAGTTGTGGTACACCAGAAACCAGAACTATCGTTGGTCGGTTCTTGCCGTTGAAATGGGAAATCAAACGAATAGTCCGTCCGTCCGCCGAGATCACTCTTTTTGACCTTATAGCTACCAATCATGCCAATGATGTCTTTGATGTCGACCAGGCCGTTGCGGTCAAAGTCGGCGGCCCAGTCATCGTCCAAGGCCGACTCGCCGGGCACGTTTTTGTAAACGCTAATCAATCGAATGATGTCTTCAATGTCGACCTGGCCGTCTCGATTGAGATCATGCAATTTGGGCCAAAGCTCTACCGTCGCCGGGGCTGATTCGGTCATGGTAATGGCCGCGCTATCTCCAAACGGGGACATCGTGAATTGGTCGAAGGCAAACTCGATATCGATCGGCTGAGCATACCCGTCGGTCGGCCTATCGGGCATGGCCGATTCGCCGGGAATCGGTTTCATCGGCACCCGGCCCAAAAGAACTGGCTGGTCAATTCCCAGGCCACCGGTTTTTGTTATTCCAGAAAAGGAAACCGTTCCGTTGTCCGGATCGACGTTCATGAAAGTGGAAACCATGCCCCCGCCGAATTCAATCAGATCCATCTCGGGCACAAAATAGGTTTCCGGGTAATCCAGAGTTACGCTGAAGGTGCCGATTCCGCCGTGATTGATGGTTCCCCAGACCTCGACCCAGCATTCAGTCCATTCGTCGATCCAATCGATACTCTCCGGAATGGCCGAGGCCTGGCCCAACGAATCGGTCCAAGAAGTATCCCCCCATTGCCGCACGATCAATCCGGCGTTCCAGGACGAAGATTCGGTCAAGGTGTAAGGCGACTCATGGGCACCGATATCAACCGTGCCTTCTTGAATCCTCGACTCTCCCGCCCGGTCGGTTTCAAGCGGTTTCTTTTCATGGTGGCCGCAATTTCCCCGTTTCCAATAGACTGCCCCCTCATTATCGCCTGTATTGATGGCCGGGCTGTCGGGGCGAAGCCGAAGGTCGCCAAGATCGTTGTTGGCCGACTCGTCGATACCGGGCGTATCCGGGTTATCTCTCCAGCCGTCCCCACCGTCGGACGGATTTCGAACGAACTTCGGATCGATGTCAATCAGGTTATGAGCAGGACCCGAGATGAGTTCTACGTTGGAGCTAAGATCGGTTTCGGCATGTATGTGACAGTTGGGATCGGTCTCGGCATCATTCAAACAGATAATTGAATTGGTTATCGGGTATAGTTCATTGCCAGAGAGAACCCCATAGTCACTAAGGAGTGGGGCAGAAGAATGTGGGATCCAGATCGGGTCATTAAGGATTGTACGGAACGGTTCATTGTATACTATATCGACCGGGTCATTGAATGAGGGCCAGGTCGGTTCAGGAGAAAACAATGGTGCCTTGAAGCTTTCTGTTGTGTATATCCCACCACCGCAGTTCGCTGAATTTCCTGAAATGGTCGAATTTGTCAGAAACAGGAGGTGATGAACGCCGCAATAAATTCCACCACCTTCGAAAGCTTCATTTCCAACGAGTACCGAATTGGCGATAACCAGCAAGTTATCGGTATCGCTCAAATGATGATGAGTGTCCGATACGTGAAAATTATAGATCCCGCCACCTTGGTGGGCCGAATTTTCCGAAAGGGTTGAGCTAATAAGCGAAAGGTCACCAAGGTTATAAAACCCGCCACCACAGGAATCGGCTTCATTTTCGATGATGGTCGAGCTTGTGACGGTTGCCATCCCTCGGAAACCAACGCAACTCCCATCCTCGGTGCGAAGCCCTCCCGCGTTGTAAATTCCTCCCCCGTTGTTGGCCGAGTTGCCCAAGATAGTCGAACTAGCAACATTTATCACGCCTTGCCAACCGGCTGAAAACCCTCCCCCATTGTAAATCCCTCCCCCATTGTTGGCCGAGTTGCCCGAAATGGTCGAGTTGGTAACGGTTGCACTGCCTTGGCTGCCGTTGTAAATCCCTCCCCCGTTGTTGGCCGAGTTACCCGAGATGGTCGAATCGGTAATAGTGGCTCCACCCGCACCGTCAACGACGCATGGGTATATATGCCATGGAATTCTATAGCTTTTATTCAACACCCCGCCCCCATTCATGGCGGAGTTTTCTGAAATCGTCGAGTTGTTGATAAAAAGGTGATAGGTGCTCAAAATTCCCCCGCCACCGCCTTCCGCATGATTGCCGCTGATAGTGGAATTCGTGACGGTAAGGTCGCGATCGTTCGAAATACCGCCGCCGGATTTGGCATCATTGCCGCAGATGGTCGAGTTGGTGACGGTCAGTTTACCTTTGTTGTAGATTCCGCCCCCTTCATTTGTTACGGAGCAAGCGGTAATGATGGAGTTGGCAACGGAAAGCAAACCACGATTAAAGATCCCGCCTCCACAATCTTTTCCTGAAGGAACAACACCGTATATGAAGTCGTGTCCGTTTCGTGAATCGATGAGGTAATTCTCGTTGAGCAAATCGGCGTTTCCGCCAGTTATCTTGATGCCGTCAATCGTGGATTTAACATACTTACTACAAAAGACGACCGTGCAGGCATTGTCGCTCGCGTCATCTTGGATACCGAGATCGCCGGAGAGGATCGTCTCATGGACGGTCCAGTCTCGTTGGTCGATGGCAGTTTCTGTTCCCTGGAAGCCGCCATAAAGGGCAACGTTGTTCAGGAGAGAAAAACTGGCCGATCGGGCCTCTTCGCCTTCCAGAAGCTCGGTCGGCTTGTACGTTCCTTCGGCGATCCAGATCTGCTCGATGTTGTTCGACTCATCTTCATCCGAATTGAGCAGTTCAGCCTTGTCGAGTGCCGCTTGCAGATCGTCGAAAGCCGTTTCCCACACCAGCCCGTATCCTCCGGCGGGGGCGTCGGCGTCGACGCACAGAACCGAACTCGGCAAGTAGCGATCGAATGCCGATTCGTACGCGCCAATATCGACCGTGCCACAAAGGATCCGCGGATTACCGTCGCGATCGGTTAAAAGCGGGGTCCCGTTCGCAAAAACCGCCAGTTCGTTCGCGCCCGTGTTGATAGCCGGAGAGCCGGGGCGAAGACGCAGGTCACCGTAGTCGTCGTTGGCCGACTCGTCAATGTCGATCGTGCCGGGATCGTCCCCCCAACCGTCACCACCGTCGGACGGATTTCGAACGAACTTCGGGTCGATACCAATGAGGTTATTGCGTCCTTCTAGAATGAGTGCGTTACCGTAGAAGTCGGGATCGGCCGTAGCAGTATTCAGGGAAAGGATTGAATTCGCTATAGACGTGTTATTAGGAGCACTAATAGAAAGTCCGGTTTGAAAGTTATCGGATGACTGGAAAATATTCGATGGGAGAGGACTCCAGTCCCAAGGAATCGTGATTATGTCGGGAGGATCAAGGTGAGGGGCTGATTCAATGGCTACCCCTCCTCCACGGCTGGCCGAGTTTCCTGAAATTGTCGAGTTCGTGATATTCAGTTGTCCATCATCCTGAAAAATGCCTCCCCCCCAGCTTCTATGTATCCCGTCTTCCGTACTGTCGAAAAAGCTCTTCGCGACGTTGCCACTGACAACCGAACTAGAAAGTTTCAATACTCCTTGATTATGAATACCGCCCCCGTCTGCGTGGATCTCATTTCTTCCTAAGTCCTCGATTTCGGACAGGTGAGGGTTGTTGGAAGCGGTGTTGCAGGCAATCGTCGAGCCGGTAATATCAAGCAACCCATGAAGATCATTCGAAAGCCCCCCACCAAATTGGGCCGTATTCTCTGAAACCGTACTGTTCAGAAGAAACACCCGATTAGAAAGGCGAGGGATAACGCAAATGTAATTCATCCCGGGCAATAGAACTTCATGATTGTGTATTCCACCTCCCCGGAAACTGGCGGTGTTTTTCGAGATATTCGAGTTTGTGACGGTTATTATGCCACTGTTGCAAATGCCGCCTCCGGAACTAAAGGCTTGATTTCCGGCAATAGTCGAATCGGTAATGGAGAGATTACCACCGTTGTAAATCCCACCCCCTTGATTCGCTGCCGAGTTAGCCGTGATGGTTGAGTTAGTGACCGAGAGCGTGCCTCGATTAAAAATCCCGCCACCACAATCCTTTTCTGAAGGAAACACACCCCATATGTGATTACATTCATACCATCGCATAATGTCATTAAAGTAGAATGAATGGGCATTTCCGCCAGTTATCCTGATACCGTCGATTGTGGCTTCGATATTTTCTCCGCAATAGACGACCGTGTCGGCGTTGTCCATTGTGATGTTTTGAATGCCGAGGTCCCCGGAGAGAATTGTTTCATGGACGGTCCAGTCACGCTGCTCCAGCGCCGTTTCGTTTCCCTCAAAACCGCCATAAAGGCCCACGTTGTCGAGCAAAGAGAACGATTCCGCGTGAGCATATTCAGAAAGGAGTCGCTCGGTCGGCTTGTACGTCCCTTCGGCCACCCAGATCTGATCGATATCGTTCGTCTCGATCTCGTCGGCATTGAGTACCTCGGCCTGATCCAACGCCAATTGAAGATCGTCATAGGCCGAATCCCACGCCAGCCCGTCCCCACCGGCCAGGGCGTCGGCGTCGACGCGCAACACGGAAAGCATTCGGCGGTCTTCGAGCGGTTCAAGCCGAAGGCGATGTTGACGGTTGGCCAAACAGCCAAGCCGTGTGAGTTTAACGGCGTTTTTTCGTGGACGACTATCCGTTACCTTCTTCCATAAGGACATGGTCACTTCTACCCCTATTTTCTTGTGACTTATCTTTTGCCGTTTCGGTCTATCCTGTTTTCCGCAACCCGGCACTTCAAACCGGGCGTCTCAAGCAAGGCCGCTCACGCAGCGGTGTTGTTTAGGGTATGCAATGGTCTTAACCCTCCATTGTAACAATACCAAGAGATACAATTTTATTCTAACGGAACGCAAAGGATATCGCAAGCGATCTGTTTTAAGGAACTTACCCCCCCTCGAAAGAGTGGGGTTAAGGGGAAAGGAATTCGCTCCCTTAGCACCACTATCAACAGCTCAAGACGCCGCCGAGCCGTTCATGCCGAACCAGCTCGCCAAGCTCAAGTGTCTCGATTTCCTCCCGCGTTGCTTCGTCGAAGTTCGGCGGAAGGAACCGTGAGCCACGGCGGGCGGTAGGAGCTTCTGCTCCATCGTAATTTCGAAAGCGGTGTGGCAGCACCAACCCGCCCCCCGTCGTACCGGGCCGCGAGCCGCGGTGGTGGTAGTAATAGAGGTATTCGGTTAGGATGTGTCGAAGAGTTTTTGGTTACGCTCTACGTCAAATTCCCCAGTAGGTAGTGGCTGAAATTCAGGGGCAGGAGATTACTTTATGCGGATCAACCGACTAAATGCAGTACAATGCGCTATCGTTGCGGTTCCCCTAGGCGTCTTGGGGTTGTTTGCAATTCTGCTTTATATTGTGACTGTGGAATTCCATCGAGTTGCGCCTGAGGAAATCCCTGTACGACTGACCGGCTTTAATTTTCTGTACCAGGGAGGGTATGCCAGCATCTGAACCAGGAATATTGACGAGAAGTGAGCGAGCGATATCCCCCCTGCCGTTCAGCAGTGATGGAAAAAGAGAAGTGGCTCTGGTACGATGAGGCTCCCAGCGATAGCAGCCAGCTTTGAATTCGCCGCCACCACCAAAAAGACTGATTGAAAAATCGCCTTTTCTCGTCTGGGGGTAACCGGATGACAAGCCATTGCACCCCACTGAAATCGCCGCCAAAAGAGGGTTTTGGCGGTGCCGGATGAAAACGTTTGTTTTAGGTCAGTCTGACCTGATAAAAATGACAATTAGAATTCGCTCAAGTCGGAACCATCAGCAGACATCCCAGACCGATGCTCTAAGAGGCGGGTTCTACCGCTCACGCTAGCGAAAAACCCGAGAAAAATGGCTCGACCCGTTTCGTATCGCAAAGAAAAAGTTTCGAAAACCCAGGCTTTCATGGAAAACTCTGCCCATCAGTACCCAAGTCGGTCGTACCAATATGGGTAACCGCTCCCGGAAGTGTGTGGGGTTTGATGGCGTGGTTTCGTTTGGTGGAGGAGACGATGGCTGGCGATGAGATTGGGAGCAGTGGCTTAGGCGGGGGTGGTGCCGTCGCGATTCCAGACAGGGCGACGATGACTCTCCCGCTGACTCACTGCGGAATCCACGCTTTCGGTCTAGGGAATCGAAGGGGTTTCGGCGGCTGGGGGATGGTGCCAGAGGGATTGCCAGTAGGCTCGGTCGATCTCGTACGGGTCGAGGGTGTCTTTGGCCGAGTCGAAACTCTTTGGCAGAACACCAAATCGTTTCATCCAGCGGATGTAATATTCACCCGGCTTGAAGCCTGGGATATCGGGTCGGCCGTAATGATCGAATCGTGTTTTAGCCGCTTGGATGGCTTGGAGGATTTTTTGATAGTCGGGGTCTTTGGTGTCATGAAACGCCGCGAATGGCTTACCGTCCTTGTCCTTGCACCATTGATAACCGCCTGATTTTTTGGTTAACGACGCCAAAAGGATCATCGATTTTTCGGGGTGTGAAAGGTTGTACAGGTTCCAGGAATACAAGGGCGCGTTGAGCATGGCCGGTGGCCTACCTTCCTTGGACCACTTGTCGTCACTTTGTTTTTTGCCACGTCGGGCCAAATTTCCGACCGTGCCGTGGCACGTCAAACAGCGATTCTTAACGATCGGATCGACCGGCTTTCCCAATGAGCAGCCGTGGACATTCAGCTTCTCTGCTACGGCGTTTTCAGGGTGATTAAACACGGCGTATGAACCAGTGAAAGGCGCACTTGATTCAAGCCATAAGCGTACCGTATCGTGTTCATTTTGGGGCAGCTTCACGTCATAATGACTGCCGTCAATCTTGTCCATCAACGGACTGGCGGCTGTACCGAATCCGTAAGGCGGATTGTTTCCACGCTCGCTCCATATCCAAGCGTCGTTGATTTGGTCGTAAGCATGCAACGCACAGAAGCTTTGTGAAAACCACTCGTTATTGTCGCCTGTCATCACAACATGCCCCTCGGGCTTTTCCGCACTGTGACAGCTTACGCAGTGTCGATCCCAAATCGGCTGGATGTCGCGGGGATAGTCAAACACGCCTGGTACGCCGTCAATAGTCTTAATCTGACTCGGGAGGCGTTTCAACGCCAGCAGAGTACCGTGATTTGACGGATTGACGGTTCCCGTCCGCGATTCGTGGCAACCAACACATCCTTGAGTTTCGCCAGGCATCACCATCGTAAAGCTTTGCATACGTTTGACTGCCAGATTTTTTTCATCCAGCGCGACAAAGTAGACTGCCCGTTTGGCGGGAACCTCGAATGATGCCGAACCATCCGCCTCTACAGGAACGGTACCCAAAACCCGGCGCAACTCGAATATTCCATTCCAACTCAGCATACCGGGCAGGCCATGCTTGCTGCCCGGCTTGGGAAGAAGTTCGAGCACCAGAAGCTTTTTGATCGTGCCACGTTCCACTCCCTCCATGTTCCGACCTCGATACACATCGGCCAAAATGAATTGCCCGGTGTTTTTTTGCACATCGACACGGGAAGGAATAACCGGTTCACGTGGTCGGGAACGAATCACTCGAGGGTCGTGCACTGCCTTTTTCGCTCGATAGAATTCGTGAATTTCGCCGCCGCCATCAAGGATGAACAAACTCTTGTCTTTGGCAACGAGGAAGCAATTTTCCGAGAGTGGACAGGGGTCCCTAAAACCAACGCGACCATGTCCCAGGCCGATATCCCACACTAAATTTCGCAACTTCGGGCTGATTTGCTCGGCGGCAGACCAACGGTCCGGCCCTGATTTGATGTTAACGACCATCACGTTGCCGGCATTTTCGCGATGTCCCAGTGCTGGCGAAAAGACCGAGACGATTTTGCCGTCCGCACCGGGAATCGGCAGGGCATCGCATTTGGCGAAGAACTCCG
Organism: Thermoguttaceae bacterium; assembly: GCA_963674475.2. Lineage (GTDB taxonomy): Bacteria > Planctomycetota > Planctomycetia > Pirellulales > Thermoguttaceae > CAXXFQ01. The sequence continues at coordinate 667,324 of CAXXFQ010000024.1, forward strand.
GATACGGTCGCCCCATTCCGCCGAAAAGAACCATTTGGTTGGTGCCGTCGGGGTTCATCACCCAAAGATCGCGAAACGTCTCGGCAGCACGGTCCGTGTATTCCCAGCGAGTGTAGACGATTCGCCCATCCGGCAATACGGCCGGACGATCTTCGAGCAAAGTGTTTGCGGAAAGGCACTGGATGTTTTTGCCGTCCGCATCCATGCGGTAGATGATCGCCGTTGGCACACGATTGCACGGGATGAACCGATTACATCTACTCGACGAAAAAACAATCCCACCGTCGGGCAAGTAGGTCGGGTCAACATCGTCTCGATCGCCAAAGGTGAGTTGCTTGAAGTTGGTGCCATCGGTGTTGATTTCACAAAGATGATAGTGGTGTGTGCCACCCTTGCGATAAGAGAAAAGAATCTTGCCGCCATCGTAATGCACACGCGGGTCGCGAATTGTGCCCTTGGGATCATCCAGTAGCGTGATAAGCTTCCCGGTGCGCAAGTTGAGTTTGCACAACTGCGAACCATCCGGAGCATGGATGAATTTCTGCTCATCCGCATACTCCCCAAAAGTCGCATAGCATTGACTTGCCGCGCAGAAATCACGAACAGCGAAAACAATCTCTTCCGCGCCGTCCATGAGTCCGAGGGCCTTTTCGACGAGATCCGGTTTTTCGGCCGGTTTGGTCTTGGGGGGATCGACCTTGGCGGCCCAGGTAGTACCGGCCAGGACGAATGAGATCATGACAAACCAGGTTGATGCAAGTGAAATCGGTCTCTTGTGGTTCATATTCCTATCCCTTCACTCGCTTTGCAGCTCATTTGGATGCGACAATTTGGACCTTAAGGAATCCCCTTGCACACCTCGATCTTTTGGTTAGTATAAGTCATGGGAACGTCGCGATAAACCGTCTTTTTACGCAAAATGGAAGTGTTTTGCGCCTCACCCGTGCGAGTCATCCCCCTTGAATTTGACGCCACTGTTGTCTCCCCATCTGGCCGTTGCCCTGCACTTCATCTACGACTATGCAAATGAGCCTTTGAGGGGCAATCATATAGTGCAAGCCACCTCGATTTCACGCCGCCAATTGGAAATCCGTTTCCGTCGCATACTCGGCTGCACTCCGCATGACCATCTCAGTCGCCAGCGGATCGAGCGGGTCAAGAAACTTCTTGCCGCACCCGGAAAAACCAAATTTCATAAGCTGGCCATGACCTGCGGGTTTTCCAACGTGGAGCGGATGCGTCTGGTTTTCAAACGCGTGACTGGTATGACGCTGATGGAATACCGAAGAACCGAAGCCCAATTGGGTGCCCATTCCGAAAATGAGGCGACGTCGGAAACAGATACCTTTGGCCCCTCTATCGAAGAGAGGTTGTGAATGAAGGGGAAATTCAAACGGAACCGAATCTGGATCACTCCGTCCCCCCTTACCCCGCATTCCGCTCATGCCAGTTCAAGACCCCCCCGAGCCGTTCGTGTCGGACCAGCTGGCCAAGCTCAAGCGTCTCGACTTCCTCCCGTGTTGCTTCGTCGAAGTTTGGCAGTCGGGCCTCCCGACCCACGGCGGGCAATAGCGTGCGGCCTGATCCGCTTTGGGAAATTTTCCAGAGCGTAAAAGGACGCACGCCTCCGGCAGTCGGGCCTCCCGACCTGCGGTACGGTCGCCGGTGGTGGTAGTAATCGAGGTATTGGGTTAGTATGTGCCGGAGATGGTTTTTTGGTTACGCCCTACGTCAAAATTCCCCAGTAGGTAGTGGCTAAAATTCAAAGGCAGGAGATAACTTTTTCGGATCAACTGAAGAACAGCAGTACGATGCGCTATCGTTGTGTTTCTCCTTGCCGTCATGGTGATGCTTGTCGCTTTACTGCATATTGCCAATGTGGAGTACGATCGAGTTGCGCCTGACGAAATCCCTGTACGCTCGTGGCTCTCAACGAAGAAGGACGCAAGAAGCGTGAGGGAGGGGCCGGCGAGGCGTTTGGCCAAAAGGGGTAGCGGCGGCGAACTTACCTTTTGTCATTTTCCTTTTCAAAGCAGGCTCCATGCTAGGTAGCCGACTCTGCCGATCTCTCTTTCTTTACTGTGGTTTTCACTTCCTTTTTCTTCTTGTCTTCTCGGGCTTTTTTGATTTTATCCTGGTTTTTCTGTTTCCAGCGTTTTTCGTTTTCCCTTTCTTTATCGAGCACGCAAAGATAGCAATCACTCGGCTCTCCTAAAGGAACTAGCGCGGCGCCTGCAAGGGTACGATTCCAATAGTCCACCTGAATTGTCGCAAGTGATCGTCGGAAGTATTCTCTTGCTTTTTCCGTGTTTCCGTGCAACTGCAGATACTTTCCAACGAAGTAAGGCAGGTTGGAGCGATGATCGGAACACGCGGAGTCTAAATACTCATCGATTTCCTCCAAGCTTGATTTCCCTTTTCCCTCCGACTTTAGATCAGAGAGAATCCATTGGGCTAATTTAGCATAGCCCTGATTCAGCTCGTTGTCGCTGGACTCATGGTCCTCCACGATGCGATTAAGAAGACGATCTCGAACTTTTTCTTTTTCCGCTTCGTCTGCCGTTAAGGCGGCATGAAGGGCATAGTAGGGATTCTTTTCAGTCATTTCGTACATTTTCTCGTATACGGGAATTACCTTTTCCGGTTTTCCCTCGAGAATATAGTAGATCCCGACACAACCGAGTTGGTCTTTCGATTGTTGTTCCAAAGCCAATTTGACTTTTTCCTCGGCAAACGGCCTTGCCTTATCGACATTCGGGGAACCGGTCCGATGGCAGTAAAGATACCAATCATATCCGCCGTAGCGCTCGGAGGTTGCCTTGTAATATTTCTCCGCCTTGTCGAAATCGCGTAATCCCTCATGGCAACGTGCAGCACAACGAAGCCCCCAACTGGAGTAGCAATCGGCGGCTTGCTCGGCATAGGGAAGCGCTTCCTTGAATTCGAAATGATTCATGTAATCCAATGCGATTTTTTGGCAAACCCTGGCATTTTCCAGACCGAGAGATTCTTTTTTCAGCCGCTTCAAAAGGGTCTTCCGCCATTTGTCACGATTACCCTGGTTCCAATAAATTTTCGCCAACGATTCATACAGACCGGTTTCAGGGGAGATTTCAATCGCCTTCTCGAAATAGGGGATCGATTTCTCGTAGTTGTCGGAATACCAATATCCATAGGCGATCCCCTCCAGAATTTTGATAAATTTTCCTTTTTTTCGCACCAGCACTTCTTCTTTATCCTTGACTTGTTCCCAATGTTGAGTGGCATAGAGTCCCAAGCCGCAAGGACAATCGGAACTTACAGATAGCAGGGCTTTGGTTCGGAGTAAATGGCTTTCGTAAGTGGTGTTTCTTCTATAGGTGCTGATCGCCTTGATCAGGTCTCGGGCGACCATGTCGGTATTCGGAAGAAGAACGGCTCTCGCTTTTTGTTGTTGTGCTGCCGAAAAACGATGAAAACACAAACTCAGCTTGAGGTCGAGACCTGCAAAGGACAGGCGATCTACTTCTCGGCTTGCCTGGGCCGCACGAGTCGAATCACTCGACCAGATATCAACCAGTGGTTTGAGCGGATGGTTTTCTACGAGCGGGTAGATTTCTTCAATCACCTCATCCGGTTCGGTGCCCAACATCGTTCCATAAAAATGGATTCGCCACCACGCTTGAGCGAATGAGATTTCACGGATCAGATATCCAAGTGTCGCCCAAGAGAGATCCGCCTGATCGGGCTCCTCGGTCAGCCTTTTGATGAGATTCTGTCGAACTTGAAACTCATCATGATCGAACCCGCCCGAATACCCCCAAAGGCGATCCAGGCTGAGGCATTTTTTTGTTTCCTCGCCCGATTGTTCTTGACACATTTGCCGAATCGCTTCGGGGAGGTCGGGAAGCATCGCCAAACGAGTGTAGAGCTCTCTTGGCAAATGGTTGAGAATCTCGACGGTGCGTTGGCGTCCCAGGCCAACCGGTACCCTAAACATGGCGGTCGCCCACGCCCGATAACACTCCGGCATCCGTTCCGAGACTCGACGAGAAGCCTTCGGACTTTTTGCACGCCAAGACAACCCGTCGGAGAATTCCAGTGCGACCAGATTCAACAGCTCGGCCAATTCCTTGCAAGAGGGATCGACCTTTTCCGAGTCAAGCAGGTCAAGGTTCCAATGGCACAAGCCACGAATACAATCAACCCAGGGCGGATCTTTTGCACCCGATCCCGGAGTGACTTGGGAACTCTCTGACGCCACTTCGTCGTTTCGAGAAAACCAGAGGGGTTCTTCCTCGAAGGAAGGCGGTTCTTGAATCGAGCGGATTGTTTTCCAAGCGGCATCCGTCGCAATTGGTTTGTAAACATCCTTTGGAGTGTCAGCCGCCTCAAGATCGGCCAAGGCGGCTGTGTGAAGACCACAAGCGGCCAAAGCATAGGCTCGATGCTGTCTCGCCCAACGAAGATTTTCCCCTCGGCTCATCAGTCGCTGCGCATAAAGAACCGCTCTCGCTTGGATCGACTTCTTGCCGGGCAACCAGAAATAGTCGGTCAACCATGCCAAGTTGGCATAACCACGAACCAAGGCTCCCAGCAAGGCGTCCGATTCTCCCTGTTGGCGGATCGTCTGATGCAAGAGTCGAATTGCCGCGAATTGGCAGGGGAACGTCATCTTTTCAAGCAATGGTTTTACCGCTTCGGGGACCTTGGCCTTCGGATTGCACGGAGTCGGTTTTCCGTGGAATCCAAATTCGTTTAAAATACGAACGAACTCCCCACGAGAAAGCGCTTCGGTCTGTTCGTAAACCCGGTCGTTGATGAGCCCGTTTGGGCCAAGCGAGTAAAAGTGGGGAGCCGGAGAAAACCGCCTTGCATTGGCTCTCGCGACACGAAGCTCCCGTCCACCATCTCTCAAGACAACCCCCATCGTCATTCGAGCCGGATTCGACTCCGTCGGCATCGGATCGCCCAATAACTCATCACGAACCAAAAGCCCCAACTCTTCTCGGGCCGCTATCAAAAACGCCTGACGCACGAACTCCCGAGTCAGAATACCCCGGCTGCCCTGTTTGTAAAACTCTTCTCGGGGAAGCGAAACCTCCCATGAGTCTCCTTGATCTAGATACAGAACGGTTCCAGCGTCAGCAACTTCCTCAAACCGCTGATTGACCCGCTTTTCATTTTTTTTGGCCTCAATTTCAGTCTCAATAGAACTGGACGGCTTGCATCCTGAAGACCAAGTGACCCCGATTGCCGACAAGCATAAGAGCCAGACTGTTTGCTGAAAGAATCTACCCCTCATAAAACTTCCCTTTACAAATCCTTTTTTAGATGCCAGAAAGAAAAATAATAATGTTCATTATTTCATTGAACCGAGGGGCCGTCAAGGTGGACACTATAATGAACGGATTCTTTTTGAAGCCGTATAATGGCCTGGGAAATTAGCGCGTGTCAATAAGGTAAATTCACACGCGGTCCGATAAGGACCCTTAGGAGGCGAGTTCATGGCGAAAAAGCGACGTACTATTTCCCCGGCTCTCAAAGCAAAGGTCGCATTGGCGGCCATCCGTGGCGAAGGGACTGCGGCTGAACTGGCTGGCCGTTTGGGCGTCCATCCGAGCCAAGTAGCCACTTGGAAAAAGGCGGCGATCGAAGGCGTGACCGAAAGCTTGCCCGACGGCCGGAGGCGTGCCTGAATGACTATGACAGCGTTGGCGATTGCCGCGAGACGTTGAAGACTTACTTTCAGTTTTATAACCACGAGGGCCGCTACCAAAGCCTTGAGCTTCACACTCCGTGGGACGTTTACCATTCGGGCGTATGGGGGGCCCGAGGCACGTGATTGAACGGGGGTGCCGGTTCCGTTCAATAACCCAGAATTCACCTTAAACAACCCAATTCGGCGCCTTGACAACTCAGGCAAGACGTTTGGCGATTGGGTTTACCAGATGTTATAAAAATTATCCCATATTTCATAAAAACAACTGCTTTCTTTTTTGTTGGCGGGCCAGGTATAATGGAATCGTGTTATTCACGCTTGTTGACATTCGCAAAAGAAGTGAGCCCTTGAATTTTGACATCCCATGCATGTCCGGGGTCCCCGTTGATGGCCTCGGGTCACCTGAGGCTCAATAAATAGCTTGCGGGCTTAATGGCCGGGCGCAAGCGATTTGACCAAATTCGCATTCCCAAACCTACCCATGGTCACTTCCTTTTTGACCTATCCATCGTCTAGTTGACTATAGGAGTTCTTGCAATGTGCCCAACCGTATCACGTCGGCAATTTTTGAAGAAATCATTTCACGCCTCGGCCGGTGTTGGCGCGGTAGGCAGTCTGGTGTCCTCAACCGGATTGGCGGCGACGGAGTCGAACGACGGCAAGACACTCTATCTTGGCACGGCGGCGGTCTGTATCAATCCGAAAAAATTTCCGGTGATCCGCAACGGGAGTTTCTTGCAGGCGTATGCCGACAAAATCGTCGACCCGGTTTACGCACGGGCCGTGGTGATCGACAACGGCGTATGTCGTTTGGCTTTGGTGGTCGTGGATCTCTGTTTTCTGGGGACGCCGTTTTGTGATGCGGTGAAAAGCCGGATCGAAAAAAAGACCGGGATTCCGGCCTCGCATATCTCGCTCTCCGCCACGCATACGCACACCGGCGGTTCAATCGGCGCGATACTTGGCTCGGACGCGGATTTGGATTACGCCCGTCAGGTCGCCGACCAGTTGGTCGAGTTGGTCACCAAGGCCGCTTCTGAAAAGGTGCCGACGCGGGTCGGTTGGGCCAGCGTCGACGATCGGCAGGATACGAATTGCCGTGTCTGGATTCATCGGAGCGACAAGATCGGCGTCGACCCGTTTGGCCAGAAGACGGTCATGGCGATGATGCATCCGGGGCACGAGAATCCGGATTACCTCGGGCCTTGTGGGCCGATCGAACCGGGCATCTCAATGTTGGCGTTCCAGTCGCTCGACGGGAAACCGTTGGCGTTGCTGGCGAACTACTCGATGCATTACTTCGGGGCCAAGCCGATCTCGCCTGACTATTACGGCTTTTTTTGCAATTGCATGTCGGAAAGCATGGGGATGGCCAGTCCGAACGGGCCGAGCGTGGTCATGATCTCGCAAGGGACCAGCGGCGATTCCCAGTGGATGGACTACGGCAAGCCACGCGAAAAGATCGACATGAAAAGTTACGCCCGTCGCGTCGCCGATCAGGCAATGAAGGGATACGAGACGATCGAGTATCACGACTGGGTCCCGCTGGGAGCGACTTTGGAGAAGGCGACCTACCAGCGAAGGGTGCCGGACGCCGATCGTTTGGCGTGGGCGCGGAAACTGATGGCGGAAATGGAGGGGCGTCTTCCGAAATCACGGCCGGAGGTCTATGCTCGCGAGGCGGTCATTCTCGACAAGGACCCCAGCCGAGAGGTCCCGTTGCAGGCGATGCGGATCGGCGATTTCGGTGCCGTCATGATGCCGTGTGAGGTCTACGGGATCACAGGATTGAAGCTCAAGATGCAAAGCCCGTTTGCCGTGCAGATGAACATGGAGCTTACCAACGGGTGTGAAGGGTACATTCCGCCGCCGGAGCTGCATCCGTTTGGCGGTTACAATACGTGGCCTGCCCGCTCCGCAGGCTTGGTGCCGGAAGCGGAACCCCAGGTTGTTGAGACCGAACTTCGGATACTCGAAAAACTGGCCGACAAGCCACGACATGCCTATCCGGTGATCGAATCGCCTTACTTCGCAGCCGTGAAAAAGTCAGCCCCGCGGGTTTACTGGCGGATGCACAACATCGACGGTTGGACTTGTCCGGACGATTCGCCCCGCGATTCATCGCGCGGTTCGACTCCTGGCCGTTACGAGCCGTGTGTGGCTTATTACCTCGACGGTCCCGACTGCTCGCGGGTTCGCGGGAATCAGCGGTGTGGATTGGCCGCCCATTTTGCCGGAGGACGCTTGGGAGCCACGGTCGAACGGCTTGGAAACGACTACACTGCCGAAACGTGGATCTGGAACGGTTTTCCGGCGAGCGATCGCGAGATGGCCGGGTACTTTTTCTCATGCGGCGAAAACCGGGATAAGGCGACGACAGCCGATCATTTTGGTATCGGCGGCACGTTTTCCAATGGGGTCGCTCAAAATCGGCTGGTTTTCATGGTCGGTGATGATCGTGAGACGCTCGTTGCAGGGAAAACGGAGCTTCCCTTGAAACAATGGGTCCACGTCGCATTGGTCCGAAAAGGGGATCGGATCGAACTGTACTTCAACGGAAAGCTCGACAGCAACGGTACGGTCGCACGACAGTTTTCCGACAAGCAACCGCAGATCTATTTTGGCGGACGAAGCGATAACCGATTCAACTTTGAAGGCAAAATCTCGGAAGCGGCCCTTTACGATCGGGCACTGAGTGCGGAGGAGATTTCTCGTCATTTTCAGGGCTAGACTCTGATTGCCGTCAGAATCGCAGGATTGAGAAAACGCTTTAACTGCAAGGAAAACAGAATAATGAAAAACGACCGTTTATCGAAGTCGAAAATGAACCGCCGCACGTTTGGCAAGGCGATGACGGCTGCCGCTTCGGCGATCGCTGTTCCTCAGGTGATCGCCTCGAGTGTCTTGGGCAAAGACGGAGCGGTTTCGCCAAACGAGCGGATAGGCGTCGGAGCGATCGGCGTCGGCGGACGTGGTTACGGGAATATCACGGATGCCCAAGCCATCCCTGGCACTCAGGTTCTCGCGGTGTCCGATTGTCGAGCGGAACGTCGCACGCGATTGCAAAAGGTTCTCAACGGGTGCTATGCGAATCGTTTTGGCAAAGGGACGTATCAAGCGGTGGACGCCTATCTCGATTACCGGGAGTTATTGGACCGCAAGGATATCGATGTGATCACCAACGCGACCAACGATCATTGGCACGCGATCGTTTCACACGATGCCATCGTCGCCGGAAAAGATGTTTTTTCCGAAAAGCCGGTTTCGCGTTGGATTGACGAAGGGGTTCGCCTCAAAAAGGCGGTCCGTCAGTATGGCACGATTTTTCAAGTAGGTACACAGCAACGAAGTGCTTCGGATTTTTGGCGGGCCGCGTTCCTGGCTCGTAACGGGTATTTGGGCGACGTTCGGAAAGCGTATGTCGCCGTGCCCAGTGGCGAAATCTATCCGGCCGTAGAGACTTGCCCGATTCCGGAAGGGTTTGACTACGATCGTTGGAGCGGTCCGGCACCGTATATTCCTTATGACGCGCAACGGACCGTCGGCCATGGTTACTATATGATTTCGCACTACTGTGCCGGGTTCATCACCAACTGGGGCGTGCACCATCTGGATATCGCGTGCTGGGGAGTGCCGGAATTCGCGAAAAAACCGTTTGCCGTCGAAGGAGCGGGCATGATGCCGACTGAAGGAATAACGGATACCTGGATCTCTTGGCAGTGTAAGCTGCGTTGGGACAGCGGGCGAGAAATGATCTTTTCGGATATCGGGGAAACCATGCGAGGTCGCAAAGCGGGCGGCGTTGATCGGGATCCGCGTTTGGCGAAATTTGGTCAGCCGGCCGAGCAAGGGTGTAAGTTCGAAGGTACCGAAGGTTGGGTCCATGTCAACCGAAAGGGAATTACCGCGAGTAACCCGGCGCTATTGAAAATTCAGCCGAAGCCGGGCGATGATATCATGTATTCCCCTTCCGGTACTTATAACTGGGGTGCGACCAATCTTCGGCATATGGCCAACTTCATTCAAAGTGTTCAAACGCGGCAGGACCCGGTTGCGCCGATTTGTGCGGGGCATGTCGCTACCACCCTGGGCAATGTGTCGGATATCGCTTTGCGATTGAATCGGAAGTTGCGTTGGGACCCGGTACAAGACCGTTTTATCGACGATGACGAAGCCAACTCGATGTGTTTTCGGTCGCACCGGACCCCTTGGTCCTGGACGGTCTAAGCGGCGGCGTTCCATCTAAACGTTTTGACCTGGTACGAAAAATCAAACCCAACCAACCATTCGAAGAGATAATAAAAAAATCGAAAGAGACAAAGCGATTATGAATACGACGCTTCAGAAACAACGGAAGACTTCCCTCTGTGGGATTTTCTCGATTGTGGTACTGGCAACGTTTGTGACCCACGCCTTTGCGAAAACGCCCTCGGTCGAGGATGCCTGGGTGACGTTGTCCACTTATGAATATGGTCAAGATCTTGCCTGGCTGCAGGTTCTCCAACAGGAGGTTCGACAATCGATGCAGCCCCCGGCCCGGCGGAGTGCGTGTGCGGCCAAGTTAGGGGCGGTTTTGGCTGACCCGAAATCGACCCTGGCGGGCAAACATCGCGTCTGCATTATGCTGGGACAGATCGGCACCGCGGCCGAAGTGCCGGCACTTGCCATGTTGCTTCGCGATCGCGACTCCGACTCCAAGAAGTTCGAAATGGCCCGGTACGGTCTAACACAGATCGTCGGTCCCGAAGCTGCCACGGTACTGGTCGACGCGCTCGGTTGGGCGAAAGGCAAATTGCTTGTCGGCATTATCGACTCGTTGGCCGCACGTAACGAAACGGCTTCCGACAAGAAATTGATCGAGCTTTTGACCGGCGAAGATCCGGCGGTCATCCAGGCCGCGACTCTGGCACTGGGGAAATTCGCAACGGCCGATTCCGAAGCCGCCTTGTTGGCCGAATTGAAAAAGGTCGATTCCGCTCCCGCCCCGGCCGGTCTGGAGGAATCGCTGTTGATGCTCGTGGCAAAACGGCTTGAGTCGGGCAACCAAGCATCGGCTCAGGCGATTTTGGAAGAACTCGCCAAGCCGGTCCGCACGCCGGCCGTTCGACGCGGCGCGATGCTCCAATTGCTTTCGATCGATCCCGGGGCGGCCAGGGTGAAAATCACGAAATGGCTTACCGGTGACGATCCGTTCGAGCAAGCTATTGCGAAAGCAGCCCTTGGGCAGATCCCCGTCGAAGCGGTCGCGTCGATCGCCAAGGAATCGTCGAGCTTTCCCGCCGACATTCAGATAACGTTGATCCAGAATCTGATTAACCGAAGTCACCCGATGGCCAATACCCTCGCGCAAGAGGCTGCCTTGAGCAAAGATCCGAAACTTCGTCACGCGGGCATCGCCGCCATGCAATCGTGCGACAAACCCGAGTTGATGCCGGTGCTGGTCGATATGGCCCTGAAGGGAGGCGAACCGGGCGCGTGTGCGAAAAGATCGCTGCTTACTCTGCCGAGCGAGGTGACCGGCCCTTTTTTGCTTGAAAAGCTCCGTAAAGGTGAAGGAAACCGGGCGGCGCTGTTGGATTTAATCGGCGCGATCCAAGCCCGCTTGGCGATCGATTACCTCGTCGAGCAGGCGGCCAGTGCCGATTTGTCTGTTTCCGAGCCGGTGATTGACGCGTTGACTAGAATTTGTGATCCGATTCAGGCCGACTTGGCTCGCTTGTTCCAATTGCAGGCGAAAACCGCGCCGGGGAAACATCGTGAAGCGGTCGATCGAGCTATTTTGATTGTCTGTTCGAAAAAGTCGGACAACGATTGGGGGGCGACGTTGGCTCCGTATTACGAGGCAAAGGAGAAAGCGGATCTGAAACGGCTGCTTCCTCTCTTGGGACGTCTCGGTGGAAAAACGACCCTCGGCTTGCTCGAAAAGTCGCTCGCATCGGATGACCCGGCAATCCAGACGGCCGCTTTGCGTGGGCTTTGCAATTGGCCGGACGCGTTGTTGACCGATCGTTTGGGCGAACTTGCCGTCGCGCTCCCGTCGGCAAAGCAACGCCGCTGGGCCCTTCGCGCCTACGTCCGTTTGATTCCGCTTGACACTAAACGTGCTTCGCAAGAGACACTGAAAAAATTCAAAAACGCGATGCAACTGGCAACGGTCGATTCGGATCGCGCCTATGTCATCGAGCGCTGTGCCAACCTTCGAACGATCGAGTCGGTCCAATGGATCGCCGCCTTCACCGGCCAACCGGCACTGGAACAAGCAGCGTACCGATCGATTGTCGAGTTGGCCCACCATAAATTTTTGCGAGATCCCAACCAGCAGATATTCGTCCCTCTTTTGAAAAAGGTAGGCGAGAAAAGCGAGGACGCCAAGCTGAAAGACCGAGCTAATCGCTATTTACTCGGTCTGTAGAAGGCCAAATGTACTCGGTGGCATAATGAGTCCAACCCGGGAACCCTGGGCTCATTATGCCCTCTCAAACCAAATCCGTTCTACCAATAGTTGCCCGACGGCCAAAGGCGTGCACGTTTTTTCGCGTCGGAGAATTTCCCAAAGCGAATCAGGCCACACGCACTACGCCCACCGCGGGTCGGGAGGCCCGACGGCCGGAGGCGTGCACGTTTTTTCGCGTCGGAGAATTTCCCAAAGCGAATCAGGCCACACGCACTACGCCCACCGCGGCTCGCGGGTCGGGTGGAATTCTAAGCGTTTTCGGAAAGCTGTCGACGCGTACTGGCTGCCACGATCGGCGTGAAAGTCCAGATGGTCCGTGGGATACCGATGCCGGACCGCCATGTCGAACCCTCTTGGATAGATACGCCTTCGTGTAATCGATTATCCTGCCCGACCAACGATCTTTCGAGAATGCAAATCCATCACGGTCGTCAGATAGAATCAGCCCCGCTACGGAGGGGTTGCGTGAGGCCGTTGACCAAAAAATTATTTCTGGTAGAATATTTCGTGAACGAAACATTTTCCTACGAAAGATTGTTTATGGAACAGTCCATTCAAGATTACGAAGCGCGAATATTGCTTTGTATGCGTCGGATTATCCGGCGAGTAGATATTCACTCCCGTAAGATTAATAGCACCTTTAATGTTACCGTGCCTCAATTGATTTGTCTCTATTCCCTTCAGAGGAATTCTGAACAAACGATGTCGCAGTTGGCAAATGATGTCAGCCTCGGAACCAGTACGGTCAATGGGATTGCTGACCGCTTGGAAGGAAAAGGGCTTGTCAAGCGCCGACGTAGCGAAAAGGATCGCCGGAAAGTCTTTCTCGATTTGACCGAAAAAGGCGAAGATCTGGTCCAAGCCGCTCCGCCAATGTTGCAAGAAACCCTTGCGAATGAATTGGAAAAATTGCCTGAATTGGAACGTGCCTCGATTGCGATCTCTTTGGAACGGATCGTGAAATTGATGGAGGCGGAACACATTGATGCTTCGCCGAATTTGATACCCCAAGTGCAATAATTAGACTATCGTCTCAATGAGACAGGAGTAAACGTTGACTATTTCTCAGGCTCAGAAGCAGATTATTAATAATATTAATGAAGATGCTAACGCGTCGAATTGGAGGGATTGGCGTTGGCAGATAAGGCATTGCGTTCGGGATTTGAACAGTTTCGAGAATCTTCTCGGAGTCGAACTCGACGGGGAGCAGCGGCAGAAATTCTCGCAGACCTTGGCCGAATTTCCGATGTCGATTACGCCCTATTATCTTTCGCTGATCGATACGGACAATATGGAAAATGATCCGATCTTTCGACAAAGTTTTCCCTCGTCGTTGGAGTTGCAGCTCAGTGATTGCGATATGGAAGATCCGCTGCATGAAGACAAAGATTGTCCGGTTCCTTGCATTACCCACCGCTACCCGGACCGGGTTTTATTTCTGGTGAGCAATACCTGCGCGATGTACTGCCGGCACTGCACGCGAAAGCGAACGGTTGGTGATCGGGACAGCATTCCGTCCACAGAAGACTTGTTGGCCGGAATTGATTATATCCGCAATAATACCGGCATACGCGATGTTCTCCTCAGCGGCGGCGACCCGTTTTTGCTCTCCGATGCAAAGCTCGACTGGATTCTTGGCGAGCTTCGCACGATTAAACATTTGGAGGTTATCCGTATTGGGACCAGGACGCCGGTAGTTCTGCCGCAACGGATTACGCCGGCGTTGGTGGAAATGCTGAAAAAGCATCATCCACTCTGGATTAATACGCATTTCAACCATCCACGTGAAATCACCGCTTCCGCGAAACAGGCGCTTTCTCGCCTGGCCGACGCAGGGATTCCCTTGGGAAATCAATCGGTCCTGCTTTCAGGAGTCAACGATTGTCCGCGTATTATGCGAGCGCTCGTTCACAAGTTGGTAGCGAACCGGGTTCGCCCGTACTATCTCTATCAATGCGATCTTTCCCGCGGTTTGAGCCACTTCCGCACGCCCGTGGGCAAGGGGATTGAAATCCTTGAAAGCCTTATTGGTCATACCAGCGGTTTTTGTGTGCCGACCTACGTGATCGACGCGCCTGGCGGAGGCGGGAAAATCCCCGTCATGCCGAACTATCTCATCTCGTGGTCGACCAATAAAGTGGTCTTGAGAAATTATGAAGGGGTCATAACCACCTATAAAGAGCCCGACTCTTACGAACCGACCTTCTGCAATCGCGACTGTGACAATTGCGACTTGCAGCTTTCCTTGGAAGATGCCGACGAGCGGAAAAGTCTCGGCATTGAAAAACTGCTCTCGAGTTCCGACAAGACCATCGCACTGGTGCCACGAGGGAATCGTAGACACGAGAGAAGAATGCAGGAATGTTAAATCGTAAGGCATTACTTCATTGCCGTTTTCTTGGCGGGCTAATTTTTACTATTGCTTGTATTCTCGGCATCTTTCCGTCTGCAGTGAGAGGGGAAGATGCCGCGTCGAACCGAACGCTTCAAACCGCGTTAACCGGCAAATTTCCGCCCTTTAGCTACTACGACAGTAACGGTGATTTGACGGGCTTTGACGTGGACGTATCGCGTGAGATTGCCCGTCGCGTGGGCCGTTCGTGCGAAATAGTTGCTACCGAATGGGACGGAATTCTCGCGGGACTGTTAGCGGGCAAGTATGATGCCATTATCGGCTCGATGGCGGTTACCTCGGAGCGGAAAAAGCAAGTCCTCTTCTCTCAGCCCTATTATCTTAGCGGCGCGCAGCTTTTTGTGCATCGTGACAACCCTTCGAAAATCTATTCGATTGATGAATGCGCGGACAAACGAATTGCTGTCGTTCTCGGCGAAACCTACCAGCATTTCCTCGAAAATAACTATCCCGATATTGAACTGGTTACGCTCAAATCGGGGGCGGAGATTTTCGAAATGCTAAGTCAAAAACGGCTTGACGGATTCGTGACCGATCGACTTGTCGGTTCTTGGCAGGTCAAACAGGCCAATCGAGATTTCGTCGCCGTTGGCCCGATGCTTTACCAAGAGCAAATTGCCATCCCGGTTAAAAAAGAAGATGCCGCGTTGCTTGCCTCCATCAATACCGCTTTGAAGCAGATGGAAAAAGATGGAACGCTCAAGAGTATCCACGATCAATATTTTGGCATTTCCAAGACCGCCAATGATTCAAACTCGATAAAAATGACAACCTCGGTTGTCGCCCGCAAGTTGATCAAAGGGTTTGGCGTGACGCTTGGTGTCGCTGTGGGAGCGATTCTGCTTGGCCTGACCCTGGCGATTCCATGTGGACTCATTCTCGCGTATCCGACAGGCGGTTGGCGCGTGGTGTACTATTTTGTCCGAACCATGGTTGATTTCATTCGCGGAACCCCGGTTTTGATTCAACTGCTGTTTGTCTGGATGGGTTTGGGACTGATACCGGTTACCGCCGCAATATTGACCTTGGGAATCAATGCGATGGCGTACATGGCGGAGGTGGTCCGCAGCGGCTTGCTCGGAGTGGATCCTGGACAGGCTCGTTCGGCCAGAGCGCTAGGGCTAAACCGTTTCCAGCAGTTTCGTCATGTTATCTGGCCGCAAGCGTTCCGGATTGCGATCCCGCCGCTGATGAACTCGATCGTCGCTTTGATTAAAGATACCGCTCTTATCGCGGTCATTTCCATTCCAGAGGTGATCCGAGAGGCCCAGTCGATTATCAGTGTCACTTTTGAGCCCGCGAAATATTATTTGATAGTCGCCGGGATGTTTTTTGCAGTGACGTTTCCGCTGATGAAGATTGCGGGATATATCGAAAAGCAGATCAAAGCCAAAGGTTTTGTTCATGATTAAAATAGAAAATGTCAATTTTACCTACGCCGATGGCACCCAAGCATTATTTACTGTCAGTTGTGAGTTTCATTCCGATCACCTCTTCGCGGTACTCGGCGAATCTGGCTCGGGAAAGACCACCTTACTGAATTGTCTCGGGCGGTTTCTTCACCCACAAGAAGGAACCATTAAGCTCGATGGGGAAGACATCTCGACTATGAGCGAAAAAGCGTTTCGCCAGAAGCTGGGTGTCGTGTTTCAAAAACTGCACCTATTCCCCCATCTGAATATCCTGCAAAACATGCTGCTCGCCCCTAAAGTGGTACAGGGTCGACATGAAACGGAACTTAAAAAAGAAGCAACTGCAATGCTTGAGCGTCTGGGTATTGCCGATTTGGCGGAAAGTTACCCTACCCAGGTCAGCGGAGGACAAGCCCAACGAGCTGCCATCGCCCGCGGCCTGATGCTTCAGCCTGAGTACCTTCTGCTTGATGAGCCTACCAGTGCATTGGACGCACGCACCAGTGCGGAGTTTGCCCAATGGCTGAAAGAATTGCACGAGGAAACGCATTTCATTGTCGTCACCCATGACCTGCCCTTTGCCCAGCTCATAGCTCAAAAGGGAATCTATATGGAAAATGGCAGAATCGTTCACGAGGGTGACATCGAAACGATAACGAAAACCGCCGCAAAATATTCTGTCTAGGAACCCCATGTCTTACGATACCATAGCAACCCTCAAGGGGGCGAAAATTCAGTTCGGCCCAAAGAACGATCGAATTTATCTGATGAAGCTCGGCGATAGCGACGTGACCGAACTTCTGCCGGCACTGGATGAATTGGCAAAAGAACATCAGTTCGGAAAAATTTTCGCCAAGATTCCCGCAAGCAATGAACCCGCATTCCTAAACGCAGGCTATCAGAGTGAAGCGCGCGTTCCAAACTTTTATCAGGGCAAAGTCGATGGGGTATTTCTTGGAAAGTATTTCAAGCCAAAAAGAGCTATCGTTGAAAATAACGAGGCGCTGGAGAGCATTTTGACACTGGCTCAAGGCCGGGAAAAATCAATCGGGACTATCGAATTGTCCGAAGGCTTTGAATTTCACTTTGCTCAAGCGGAAGACGCCGAAACGATAAGCGAGATCTATAAAGAAGTTTTTGCAAGCTACCCCTTTCCCATTCACGACCCGGCGTACCTCCGAAAAACGATGCAGGAGGACGTGGTCTATTTTTCAATTTGGCACGAGGGACAGATGATCGCCGTTTCTTCGGCCGAGATGGATCTTGAAAATGGCAATGTCGAGATGACCGATTTTGCGACGCTCGAAAGTTGGCGAGGCCATCGGTTCGGGGTATTTCTTTTGGATCGAATGGAACAAGAGATGAAAAACCGGGGCATCAAAACTGCTTATACCATTGCCCGTGCCATTTCACCGGGCATGAACATTACTTTCGCCAAACTCGGCTACCACTATGGCGGACGGCTCATCAATAACACCCAAATCTCCGGCGGATTGGAATCCATGAATATTTGGTGCAAACCGCTTCTTTAACAAAACGGTTTGTATCGCTCACGGAATTTTCCATTCCGAGATAAACCCTGGTGTTCACAAGTTGGCCCGTGCGACGGAATCAATTTTACTGGTCATGCCGTCGTCGGAATAATGAAACCGGAGAAGAGAACCAACAGGACGACAACCAGGAGCACGAACAGCAGCCACCAGGTAATGACGTTGGAATACCAATGGTTGCCTAAATTATTGAAGATATTCATCTTCTTCCAGTTGAAGGTGAGTTGATCGGTAACTTGCTCGGGTCGGGGTGGAGCGGTCAGGAAACTGACCGCGACGCAGACGACGACACAAAAGGCCCAGTTGAGAATCGCTTGGTTTCCGTACGGTTCAATCCAATCGGGGTGTGTGGGGAAGGCGGGAATCCACTCTTGGATCACACTGTCGAACTGGACGTGCAGCTTCATCAGGATGCCGTAGGCGAAGCCGAGAAAGACCGCGATGGTCGCTCCTTTGCCGTTGATTCGCTTCCAGAGGATGCCCAGCAGGAAGACGGCGGCAAACGGGGGCGCGAAAAAGGCATAGAGCGTTTGGATGTAGACGAACAGGTTGCCGCCGATTCGGTTGATGAATCCGCCGAGAATAATCGCGATAGCCAAAACCCCCATCGACGAGATGATGCCGACGGTAACCAAATGTTTGTCACCCGCCGTCCGGTTGATCCACCGTTTGTAGACGTCGAGCGTGAAGATGGTCGCAGTCGAGTTGAGCACCGAGTTCACCGTCGATTGGATCGCTCCAAACAGGGCGGCCAGAAACAGTCCTCGTAATCCGATCGGAACGAGCGATTGAATTAAATGGACGTAACTCTTGTCCGCCTCCGGTTTGACATTGCTCCAAGGTTCAATCATGAGGATTTCGGGCTTCATCGCAAACACGATCAAGCCGGGCAGCACGACGATCGCCGGAAGCAGGACCTTGAGGAAGCCGGCAAAGACGATCCCCATTCTTGCGTGATATTCGTTCTTCGCACCCAAAACGCGTTGGATCATGAACTGATTGAGGACGTTGTACCAGATGCTGACCGAGAAGACCCCAAAGATCATCGCGGGCCACGGGTTGATCGGATGGCTGGCCGGTTGGAGGACCGAGAGCCGATTGTAGCTGTCGGCCTTGGCCAGATCGTCCAGGTTACTTTGAACCGCCTCGCGCCACGGCCCCTCACTTGCCTGATTGCGCTCGACCATGGTCGTGAACCCGTCGATGATCGTACCGTCTTCCCCGGCAAGTTCATTGAGCCCGAGAATCGTGACGGTGATTCCGCCGGTTACCATGACGCAAACGGTAAACAGATCGGTCCAGGCGACCGAGGAAAGCCCGCCGTAGATCGCCCAAACTCCGGCGACGACACCCAGGACGACAATCGAAATCCAAAGCTGGAGTTGCGTCGGGTCGTCCGGCACGAGGGCCGAAGGCAGCAGGCTGGTCAATTTGGTCAACTCAACCTGAAACAGTTTTTGGATGGCCAAGGCCCCGCCGTAGAGCACGGCAGCCAGGAACGCCACGACGTTGCTGATGATCGTTACCAGGGCGAAGAACTGCCGAAGCACCGGGGTGAAACGTTTTTCCAGGAACTCCGGGGTCGTGAAGACGCGCGATGCCAACAGAAACGGGATGAAGAACCATATCAGGAGCGTGAACGACAGAACGTTCCCCCATTCGGCCATCGCCACGCAGATCCCGTAGACAACCGCTACGCCGATCATCCCGATGAAGTGTTCGGTGCTGATATTCGAGGCGATGAACGATCCGCCGACCACATACCAGGGCAGTTTTTTCCCGGCCAGGAAGTACTCTTCGGCGCCGGTCCGTTCCTTGCGGCCTGCCCAATAGCCGACCGCCGAGAGCCCGATAAAAAACGCGGCAAACGCGAGATAGTCCCAGAAATGAAGGGCGAACGATTCGGTACCCGGCATGGTTTATCCCTTTGGCAATCCTTGTCTTGTGGTATCCGGTATCCGCCCGTCGTGGGCGAGTGGTCCAATCACTGTGCGGGGGCGATAATCACTTTTACCCCTAACTCTCGTAGTTGCTTGACGTACGCTTCGTCGGCCCCGTCGTCGGTAATCAATCCGGCCCATTGGCCCAGTTCTCCGAAGCATCGAAGCGTGGCCTGTCCCAGCTTTGAATGATCGGCGACAACGTAAACCCGATCGACCGACTTGGCCATGGCCAGTAGGACGGCCGAGTTGTCGGGCGGGTTGGTGAAGACCCGGCCGTCGTTGTCGATCGCGTCGGCGCCCAGGAAGGCGAACTCGGCGTGGAGCAGTCCCAGGTTCGCCTCGGTCATCGAGCCGGTCAAGTCGGGTGAGTCGGGTTGGACGTATCCGCCGGGAAGCAGGACCTCGACACCCGGCTCGTGTTGAAGCTCGGCGGCGACCGGCAGCGAGGTCGTGACGACGGTCAGGTCGGTCGAGCCGCGCAGAAGTCGAGCGATGGCCAAGGTCGTCGTGCTGCCGTCGAGCATGATGCTGTGAAAACCGCGTGATATCTCGACCGCCGCTTGGGCGATGGCCGTCTTGGCCTTCCGATTTTTGTTGAGTCGCTTGAGGAACGAAAACTCGAACGTGGCTCGCTCGCCGAGGGTTGCTCCGCCGTAAGTACGAATCACACACCCTTCGTCGGCCAGGCTCTGCAAATCACGGCGAACGGTCATCCCACTGACGCCCAACTCTTGTGCCAATTCCTCGACCGAGCACTCCCCCCGTTGCGCCACGAGAGTGCGAATACGAGTTTGTCGGGTTTTCTGGGGCATTCCTTCTACCTCGGAGACACGCTGTTTTGGGAAAAGCTGCCTTGGAATGACTAGCCATCTTTTGAGCAGCTTTGTTCAATATGAGCATTAGTTATCGGCTCTGTCAATACTAATATCTATGGGTATACGGAAATCCTTTCACTTGACACCCGATCACGGACTTGCTAGCTTGTTCATTATGAACAGATAAGCGACGGGGTTGTTTCTTGCGGTGGCAAGTGCTCCCGTTTTCTTACTGGTTTCCCCGCAAAAACTGGTTTGCCGAATGAAATCTTGCCGGGAACAAAAAAACAGCGAGACCTTACAAAAGGAGATTCTGAGATGGTACTTGACGGACGTGAAATCCGCTTGCAACGGCTGACGGGTGATGGCCGAGCAGTCATTATCGCCATCGATCACGGCCTTTTTGACGGCCCCATCCCGGCGATGGAAGATCTTCCAAAAACGGCCACCAAAATCAATCCCGTGGTCGACGCCGTCCTGCTCTCGCCGGGCATGCTTCGCCACTGTTCGGGTATTTTCGCCAAGCCGAAGAGCCCCCTGGCGGTTGTGAGGCTCAATTGGAACACGGTATACTGTTTTAATCTTGGTTACACGAAAGCCAGGAGCGTCGACAACTACGATCCGGAAAGCGCCTTGAGGGCAGGCATGGATATCGGGCTCGTTTCGCTCACCCTGAAAACGGGTTGCGAGGAACGTGACGCGGCGAATGTGGAGAATTTTTCGAAACTCCTGACCGCCTGCCACGCCTTGGGTATTCCGGTCATCGGAGAGTATTTTCCGACCGATACGGACAAGAAGTCGCCGGAACAGATGCACGAAGAAATCCTGTTGGGAAGCCGGGTCGTCGCGGAACTGGGCGCCGACGCGATCAAGACGTTCCATACGTGCGATTTCAAGGCCGTGACCAGTAGTTGTCCGGTCCCGGTGTTTGGCTTGGGCGCGGAAAAACTTCCCACGCAGCGAGACGCCTTGGCTTTGGCGGCTCGAGAAGTGGCCGAAGGGGCCGGGGGAGTCGTGTTTGGACGCAACGCCATCCAGGTGGCCGATCCGACCAGCTTCCAAGCGGCTCTTTGCGATGTCGTGAAACAGGGCAAAGAGGTCGACCAAGCCGTCCAGGAATATGGGCTCAAGTAGGATTCGCTTTTTTCTCGCGCAGTCGGGGCCGGTCGTCCTGCCTCAAGGGGGAATCCGTGATTACCGAAGGGGAAAATCCATGATTACCGAAACGTCGAAACCTCGCGTTGGCCTTTTGGCTTTGACGCTCGAACTCTACGAAACACTGGCCCCCGATTTGCGATCGGATCGTGAAGCTTGGCTTCGCCGTGCAGTTTTTCCCGCCTTGGACCAAGTGGCCGAGGTTCATTTCGAGCAGGCCGTTTTCCGGCGTGAGGAGATCGACCTGGCGGTACGCAACCTCGAGCGCGAGGGAGTCGACGTCCTCCTGGTGGTCTGCTTGTCCTACGCTCCAAGCCAGATGATTCTTCCGGCACTGAAGCGGACCGACCTGCCGATCGTCATCTGGAACACGCAAGAGCTGTACGCGGTCGACGAGACATTCGACGGCGAAAAGATGATCGCCAACCACGGCGTTCACGGGACGCAGGATCTTTGTAACGTCCTGTTGCGCAGTGGGGTTCGTTTCGAGTACGTGACCTCTCATCTGGACGATCTAGATGGGCTGGCTTCGCTGGAAGACGCCCTGATTGCAGCGGCGGCCGTCAGTCGATTGCGGCGCTGTCGGCTGGGACTGATGGGCTATCCGTTTCCAGGAATGGGGGACCTGGGGATCGATACGACCCATCTGACGGCGACGCTTGGCTGTCAGTGGCTTAACCTTGCCGTGGCCGATTTCAATCAGCGTGCCAAAGATGCGGCCGAAGCGGTGGTCGCCGAACTGATCGACGAGTATCGCCAAAGCTACGACGTGGCCGCCGAGATTACCGACGATGCGCTCGACGCGACCGCACGGGCCGAGTTGGCACTTCGATCGATGGTCGACGAACATCAATTGGACGCGTTGAGCTTCCAGTTCATGGCCTTGGGCGAAGACGGGCGGACGCCGACCTTGCCGTTTGTCGCCGTGAGTCGCCTGATGGCCGAGGGGGTCGGTTTTGGCGGCGAGGGAGATCTGATCGGAGCGACCGGGACGTGGCTGTTGAATCAACTTCACACGCCGGCCACGTTCAGCGAGATTTTTACGACCGACTTCCAGGGCAACGGCGTCCTGATGAGTCACATGGGCGAGGCGAACTCGGCGATGGCCCGGACCGATTGCAAGGTACCGCTCGTGGCTCGGCCCGCCGGACTGACCCCGATCCCGGGCCAACAATTGGCCTTGGCCGTAAGCCTGCGTCCCGGGCCCGCGACCCTCTGTTGCCTGACGCTCGGACCGGCCGGACGATGGCGCCTGATCACAAGCCGGGTCGAGGTGGTGGATTTCGGCCCGGTGCCCGCGATGCCGTTCCCCCATTTCCGTGTACGCATGCCGGGAGACATTCGCGACTGGTTGACCGCCTACGCCAAGGCCGGCGGCGCGCATCACAATGCCATGTGTTTCGACGACGCCACGGGGCGAATCCAGTCTGCCGCCGCGATGCTTGACGCAGACTACTTTGAAATCTAATAGGTTTTCCTTCATGTTTCTAGGATTGGATCTCGGTACGACCAACGTGAAGGTCGTGGTGGTTGACCACGATGGCTCGCTCGTGTCGCAAGGCACGGCGCCGGTCGATCGTACGACAACCCCCGACGGCGGTGTCGAGCAAGATATCGATCAGATTTGGGACGCCGCGTGCCAGGCCATCCGCGAGGCGGTCGCCAACGTTGATGCCGCGAAGATTCAAGCCGTCGGCATTTCGAGCCAGGGTGGTGCGATGCAGTTGCTCGACGGCGACGAAAAACCGATCGGCCGGGTGATCAGTTGGCTCGACGAGCGCGGCAGGCCGTTTGATCGGCAGATCGAAGCCCAGTGGGGCGAACCGTATCTGGTCGAGCATACCGGCAGCAATCTGAGCACGACCAGCCTTGGACAGCTCCTACGATTGCAGCAACAGTCGCCCGAGGTGCTCGAAACGGCTGCGGGAATCGGCTATGTCGGCGACCTGATTGTTAAAAAGCTCTGCGGTCGGCGCGGCCATGACGGGACGAACCTTTCGCTGGCGATGCTCTACAATCCGAGTCTTGGCCAGGCCGATCCCGATCTGCTAAGGCGGCTGAAAATCGACGGAAAACGGCTGCCCGATCTACTCCGAGCGACTGAAAACGCCGGACCATTGCGAGCCGACGCTGCTGCCGCGACCGGGCTACCGGAGGGAATCCCTGTCTCCCCGGCGATCCACGATCAGTATGCGGCCGCGATAGGCGCTGGTGCGGTCGCCGAAGGAGACGTCCTGGTCGGGACGGGGACCGCCTGGGTGTTGCTGGCCACGACCGGCCGGTTGGCGCCGCCGATCGCGCCGCGGACGTTTGTTTGCTCTCATCCGGTCGAAGGGCTGTTCGGCCAGTTGCTACTGATGGGCAATGTCGGCGAGGTTATCGCTTGGGCCTTGGAGCTAATTGGTCGAGGTGAGTCCGGCGGCGCGGCGTTGGAAGATCTGATTGAATCGGTTCCGCCGGGTGCCGACGGACTCAGGTTCTGGTCGCAGCTCTCGACCGATCGGCCGACCGTTGCCGGATTGCCGCCGGGAGGAACCCTCTCGGGCATGACGCTTGCCCATTCGGCAAATCACTTGCTTCGAGCGGTCATTGAAGGTTTGGCCTGCGAACTGGCCCGTCGCCTGGATTGGTTTCAGCGAGCGGACCTGCCTATCAAACGGCTGATCCTTTCCGGTCCGGCGGCGTCGGGCCATGTGATTCCGCAGATCCTCGCCAGTGTGACCAATCGACCGGTGCGCCGTCTTCTTGAGCCGGCAGTCAGTGCGTTTGGAGCGGCGACGATCGCGCGAGCGGTTGCCCACCCGGAAGAACGACTCGACCGGTTGGCCCTGCGGCTTCAACCCGACGACCACACCATTTCCACCGACGCCAACGCCGAGGCCTATCAGAAACAACTCGAGGAGTATCTTGCTCCCTTCCCCAAGAACACGAAAAAGGATTAACTCGATCATGCTGCCGATTCCGCTTCATCACGTTTGGGAATATACGGACGTCGACCGTGCCTTTTGGGAAGAACACCTCGAGGGCTGGCTGCCTGAGCAGATTTTCGATTTCCATACGCACGTCAACGAGCCACGCTTCCTGCTCGAACCACCGACCGAGGAGAAACGTCGGCAGTATTGGGTGAGTGAAGTGAGCGTGCCGATCGGAGCGGCCGACGCGGCCCGTTGTTACGAGACCGTATTTCCGGGTCGAGACTTTTCTTGCCTGGCGTTTGGTATGCCGAGCCTCGATTACGACGTCGACGCGAGCAACGCCGCTCTTCAAGAGGCGTGTGCTGAGCAAGGGTGGTATCGGCTGGTCGTGAATAAGCCTGATTGGTCGGCGGAGCACCTCGACGAGCAATTGAACCAGCCGAACACGCTGGGGGTGAAGCCGTACTACGCGTTGATTCCCGGTCAGGACCCGGCCTCACGCGACAAGTATCTCGAGGCGAGTATCTTCCAGTTTCTCCCGCGGGAGCATCTCGAGGTGCTCAACCATAGGGGCAGTTGCGTGATACTCCACGTTCCGAAAGCGGCCCGACTTGGTCATCCCGACAACATCGCCGAGATCAAACAGATCCGCCGTGACTACCCTCACGTCAAGCTGGTCATCGCCCATTTCGGACGTTGCTATACCTTGCCCCACGCTGAAGAAGCTCTGACCCAGTTGGCCGACGACGAGGGGCTCTATTTCGACAACTCGGCGGTGCTCAATCCCGAGGTCCATCGTTTGGCTCTGGAGACGCTCGGCCCCGAACGGATTCTTTACGGCACCGATAACCCGATCTTCTACATGCGAGGGCGTCGCCAATGGGAAGGGACGACCTACCGGAACCGGACCAGCTATCCGTTTTATTTCAACCAGGATCGCGAGCCGCCCGAGGTTGAAGCGAAGTACACCCTGTTCATGTACGAAGCGCTCTTGGCCATCAAACAGGCCTGCAACCAAGTCGGCCTGGATCGCAGCCAAATCGAGGCGATCTTTCACGGCAACGCCCGGCGCGTGATCGCGTCGGTGCAAAAGCGGGGCGAGTAGAGGTGTCTTGCCTGAGTTGAAATTGGAATTTCGTTGCGGTGGGTTCGTATAATCCTAAGCAAAGGGGAACTCGATGAGTGGCAAGCAGCATAGGTCCTTTTTTCGACCGATCAGAAATAGATAGAGCTTTTGCACCGCGGAACCGAGGCGAAAGGCCCTATCTATTTCGTGCCCCTTTGTGTAATAAGGCTCCCGATGTCATCGTATGGCAATTCTTGTATTGCCATTATTTCGGGCTCTTTTCGAAGAAAACCCATCCGAGGTCGGCCGGGTCATAGCTGCCCAACAGGAGTCGATGGGGCCATCGGGAGACCGGCACCCAGGGACGTTCTCCGTGTTTTTGGGTCGTGGGCTGGATGTTGACCCGCAATGCTCCGAGATGGGCCGGGTCCATGCCAAGTTCCTCAAACGGGATACGTGTCCAGCCTCGCCAACCACCTTCGACCTTTTTTTGAACCTGATCACGGTAAACGAGCGTCGGCCAAAGGCGGCGCGGTTCTACGGTCAGCACCAGGCCGGGGGATTTTGCCGATTTCTCGCCCCGTCGTTGATAATCCATCAGCAGATAAAACGCCTCGTCGTCATGGCAAAGGGCCCATCGGAGTTCGGGGAGTTTCTTTTCGGCGGCATCCGGCCGTGAACAGGTCTGCCAGGTAAGCCCCTCGGGCAGTTCCTGGAGTCCTCCTTCGATCCTTTTACTGATATCGTCGCAGTAGCGTGAATTAGTGGTCGGTCCTTTGGGTTTTCGGCCGGTATATTCGGCGAAAACGTCGTTGCCTTGTTCAATCTCGCTTTTGATCGCCGGAATTTCCGTGTCGAGAACCTCACGTAACTGGTTCATGCGCCAACGGATCTTTTCCGGAAAATATTTATAGCCCTCGGCTTCGGAATGGAAACCCAGACGCGAGTCGTGGCGGCACAGCTCGATCAACTCCGGACCGTTTTTCAACTCCTCCTCGACGATTTTTCGCATTTCTTTGAGCGTAGCGAGTTGTTCTTTTGGGCTCTCCTGTGACATTCGTTCTCGCAACTGGTAGAAGTGGTAAATGTTGAATCCACTGCGAAATTGGAGACCCAAGGCTCTGGCCACGCCGATGTCAAGCCGCTGCCTCGCGGTGGTTTCGGGAGCGGATTCAAGGCGACGTAAAATTTCAACCCCTTGCTCCCACCCGTCACTCATCCTTCGGCACAATTCGACCGCCTCGGCCAGTGTGTGCGATTCGCCCAACGCCTCGCCGACGCGATCGCCGCTTGGCGCGTACGCCTTTTGCGACCAAGGGGAGGCAATCTGCCAAGTCGGCGCCAACGGCGCATCCTGTGGACGTAGAAGCAGCGGCCAGACCACCCCGTCGTGCATCGGCCCGTAGTACTGAAAGTAGTTGGTCAAGGGGAAATGGCTATAACCTTGGGTAAAATGCCGCCAGGCTTCGGCCACGGCGTCGCCCTTTTTCCCCCACTGGATGCCTGCCAATCGACGCAGGAATTCGTCTTCCGATTTTGGAAACGGCTCAAAAGAAAGTTCGCCCGCCGCCTTGTTCATGACGCCGGGGTAGTTTCCGAAATACCAGCAGAGCATCACGTGCGAGACGCCCAACTCGTGCATGGCGTGAAATTTTTGATACAGAAGGCCCGGGACCGGCACAAAGGGGATGGTGGCCACCTCGTGACAGCAGCCGGTTTGAATCTTGGCCGATAACGGTCCACCAGCGTCGCGTGAGACTTGGGCCATGCGTTCAAATCGCGGACTGGGGCCGGGCGTCGAAATCCAATAATCGCCGCCGGTCCGTTTTTTGCCGAAAACCTCCTTCTCGACACCCGACTCGAAGTTAAACTGAAGGATAACGTTGTCCGGCGTATGCTTGGGGATTTCGAAAACCCAATCGGCAGATTTCAAGGGCTGCGGCATGTAAAGCCAGGAGATGAACTCGGCGTCCGGGTTGGCGTCCTTCATCCCTTTGGCCATCGGCTCGATCGTTTTATTGAGGATTTCCCACGGCTCTTTCTTGGCACAAACCGGGCACTTCGGCTTGGCGTCGGAATACGGCGGAATTACCGACTGGCAATTGGTGTAGCGCTCGCCGTGGGTGATGTTAATCAGCCCTCCCAGATGGGGAACCGCCGAAAAAATACTGTTGGTCGCCTCGTACAGATACTTTTGCGAGGCGTCGGACCAGGGGCAGAAAAGTTTTCTCGAACCGGACGAAGGACTGCCCATTTCCGGATGCTTTTTCAGTGCCGGATGATTCGCGTGCCATGCGACCGGTTCGATCATGAACACATAAATGCGGATCCCGTAGCGTCGGCATTTCGCGACCGTCCGGCGAAGCTTGGCGAGGCGTTTCTCGGCCGTTTTGCCGGACTCCGGGTCGAGGTCCGTTTTGACCAGGTCCTTGAACGTCACCGTCAGCCAAAGGCCGTTGATCCCCTCGTGGGCCAACCGGTTGAGATACTGCGGCGGGTAATAATCGACGTCGTCCATCAGTTCGTCCCGGTTTCTCGGCGGACGCTTGATGGGGCCAAAGAAGCAACGCGAGATACGGGACTTGATAAAAGGCTTGCGCTCGACCGTGCCCAAAGGCAAGAACGGTCCCTCGGCGCGAAGCATCATGTCCTCGACATGGACGATTCCGCGGCGAATCCCTTCCGTGTCAGCCGCCAGAATCCGGCATTTCTTCTCAGTGACTTCGATCCGATAGGCTTCGAACTTGGACGTCTCGATTTTTGCCGTTTCGATCACATACGGGCCGTCTTGCGGAACCTGACCGGCCGTAAGAAACGCGGCCAAGTCGGTATAGGCCGTCTCCAAAAGCCCTTCGGGATCGGGAAACCTCGCGTCGACACGAACTCCCTTGCCAAGATCCGCCTCATCGGCAGCCGCTTTGCGTGGGTTCCACGCATGACGGCTCCAAAGCGGCGACTTCAGATCGTCGATGAAGGTCCAGGTCTCTTCCCCCGGCTGGGCGGGCACCGGCGCGAGACTTTCCACCATATTTTCCGGCGAAATTTGTGCGACAACGACGCCGCACCAACAAGCCATTAAAAAACACCACACGGCAGTCCATAAACGTTTTCGCGAAGTCATGGTTTTGGTCTCTCGTAGGAATCGGCCCGTTTTTATCCCAGGCATTGCATCGCAAACGTTTTGACGATGGCAAACCACGCTCAAAAAATAGCGATCCGAGTAAAATCCTCTTCAAGGAATTTTGTGGTTAGTCTTCCACATCTTCTTCCGTATTTTCACGCAGGCTACGGAGCATGTGGACCAGATCGGCCCCGCCTTTAATCGACACGACGATGGCGACGCCGAAGAAAAGGGACATCGAGATCACGAGCATGACAATCCAAAAAGTCAACCAAGCATTTTCCATAATCGGGAGCTCCGAGCGGGGGTCCTAGTTTTTTGTGAACCGAGGGTTTGATCGCTTTTGAACTTAAACCGCTTCTTCACTTACCTTGGGCAACGTCCGCGGTGGGACCCATTTCGCCGTTGCCAGCGACACGACGATCATGACGACGAATACGAGTATAAACGAAAAGAGGCCCGCTTTCCAACCGTTCTGCAGGAAGTGGAAACACTCGGGTAAGCTGGTGATCTGGTCGTGGAATATCACGTTCATGATCGGAAAAACGAATCCGACCGCCGTGGCTGCAAACGCACCGGCCGTGTTGGCCCGTTTCCAATAAAGACCTAAAAAGACGGTGGCCAGCGCGCCGGCCAGGTACATCGTCCCGGTGACTTGTTGGTAGAGGAAATAGGACTTTGGCGGCGTGTAAAAAACGCCCCACCACAAGAGAAACAGCCCGATCAAGACGATCAGTACCCGGTTAATCGTCAAGCGGATTCGCTCGCTGAGCTTGCGTTTGAACAGCGGTTGGACGACGTCCTGGTTGATAATGCCACTCCAGGCGAGCAAATACGCGTTGTAAGTCGACATGGCTGCCGCGGCCAGGCCGGCGACGACGAATCCCATGATACCTACCGGTAAAACTTTCGACATAAAGATCGGCATCGCCATGATCGGCTCAAAATTTTCTGCGGAATCGAGCCCGGGATGCGTCTTGAAGTAAGCGAAGGCGGCGATGCCCCAGATGATCGGAATGGTTCCTCGTCCCATGAAGGTCAGGCCGGACCAAAGGAACATCCGTTTGGCTACTTTGATGTTTTCGACCGAAAGTCCCATGGCCGCGGCCGGTTGCCAAAGGCAACACAATGTCGTATAGACGAGCGTACTCAAGAGGATCAGCGGCCAGCCCATGTCGTCAGCCGCAAACGGACTGAAACCGGCAAGGCCGAACTCGTTGTGGACCTCCTCGACCATCGTGTTCCATCCGGCCCCTTTCACGGCAAACACGGTCGCGGTGAAGACACCCGCCATCAGAAAAATGAACTGGATGTAATTGGCAAACAGGACTGAAACCATTCCGCCGATGAGTGTGTAGACCAAAACCAAAGCCAAGAGGGTCACCATAATCCAGCGAATCACCATCACGTCGGTCGTGCCGCTGATCCCGGCAAAAAACATCGAGTCGACCCGCAGGTAGATGCCCATGTTCATGATCCCGGCCAGACTCAACGCTGCTCCTCCGATCCAACGCATGGTAGGACCGTAGCGAAGTTCGTAGAACTCGGGTATCGTCATGATTCGGTATTTGCGAAGCTCGGCGATGATAAATCCGGTCAACCCGATAAACGTTACACCGATCGAAAAACAGAGCCCCAACACCAGGCTGGAAAAACCGTTCTTATAGCCGGTTTCGGCCAACGCCATCACGGAGATCAAGCCAAGTTCGGCGCTGATGAGCCCGGCGATGCCCAGGTAGTTGCGCACGCCACGCCCCGCCACGAGAAAGTCGGACATCTTGTGGACGTGTTTCCTCGCAAACAGACTGACCACGACCGTGACTAAAAAGACGTAGACGCCCACAATGGTCCAATCGATCCAACTCACTGGCGACATCCTCCGTGGTAGGTTTTTCTAGAAGATTAAGAATAAGGAAAGAGCCTGACTGGCCAATTTTTCATGACGACGTTTTGGCATTGCTTTTTGGGGCACGAGGCTCCCTCCCCGGTTTTGCGTTATTGGGCAAACCCGAGGGTCGTGTAATACGCGAGGTTGGGTTGCGTGACATCCATACGCCCGATCTGGCAAACCGTTCCGACCGAGCTTTCGATTTTCAAGGCGTACTGGCCGAAGGGGATTTGGTAGCCGTGGATCGGCTCGTTCGTGCGAATGCAATGCACGCGCTGTGCCGTGACGGTCAGGTCCCCGATCACTTGCGGTTCGCGGTCGGGGTAGTAGACGGTCAATTCAATCCGGGCGTCGGTCGCGTTGGGGTTGAGAATCACCAACGACTCATGCCCCTTGAGCTCTCCGTCGCCCGCCGGTGGCAAGTCCCCGTCGGGGAAAAACCAGACTCGCTTTCCATGTTCGACACTCATGATTCACCTCCGGTATCGTCGCCGGTCTCACCACCGGTATCATCGCCAATCACACGGCGAAGATGGGCCATAATACGTTCTTTTGCCGTGTTTCCGTATTCGACCGTCGACTCGGCGGCCGTCTGGGCATACCACTTTTCCGACGATAGCCGATCCATGTCGACTCCCTCGGGGCAAAGCGCCATCATCAACGAGGTCTCGCCGATCCCGGCGTGGTCGAACGAATAGTCCTTGATGGTCTGCTCGTCCATCAACGCGTGGAAACGAATCCAGCTAAACGGATCGGTTCCCTCCTCGTGCTGGTCGTAGTAGTTGGCCATCTTCGGGTTGCCCCACCACGCTTCCCCTTTTTCTTTTTCGAGAAAAGCGAAGATGACCTGTTTGGCCGCCAGCTTGAACGCCAGATCGGTCGGCATTCCGGCCGTGAAATTCTCCGATTGATGATGGACCACGCCGTGGATATTGCGGAACCCGATTCGCAACAGGCTACGAAGAAGCCCCTTGGCGAACGGAAACAGTTCCTCGGCGTCGACGTGAACAGTCCCGTTGCGCTCGGGCGGTTCGACCGCGTAACTGCCCGCTCCGTAATAAAACGGCGGCAACAGGACCAGATCCATTTCCTGTTCGAGCAACTCAAGCGATCGGGTCACCACAAGCGTATCGACGCCGACGTTCAAGTGCTCACTGTGATACTCCAAAACCCCCATGGGCAAGACGACAGGCCAATTCTCGTCGATCGCCTGCCGGATCTGATGGGGCAACATCAACTCATAACGCATCGGAAGGTTCTCCCGTTAGACGTCCAGTTCGATGATTTTCAGCCAACTGTCTCCCATCAGTTCGGGACTGTCGGGCTTGATTACGGCTCCATGTTCCCAACGCAGGCCGAACTGGGCGTCCATGACGAAGGTGTCCACCTGGAACGTCATGTTTTCGGCAAGCGGGTACTCGGAATTTTCTTCCATCCACGGCGGCTCGACCTCGATCATCCCCAGCCCGTGGCAAGGACCGTACACGAAATTCTCGCCGTAACCCCGTTCTTCAAAAAGGAGACGATATTTTTGGGCAACTTCCTTCGCGGGCGTACCGAGTTGAAGCCACTCGATTGTCTTTTCGTGGGCTTCGAGGCCGAATTCGATCAGCTCACGCATCCGGGGCGTCATCTTGCCCATGCAGATCGGCAGCCCGATACTCGGCGAGTAACCGGCCACGCGGGCCCCGATATTCAGTTGGACCAGTTCCCCTTTCTCGATCACCTTGTGCGACGGTCGCGAAATGGCGTGCGACGAACTGATGCCGGAAAGCACGTAGGTCGGATGTGCTTCGTACTCGGCCCCGTGCGTATAAAAACTCTGTTGGGCAATCCCGACGGCTTGCAACTCCGTCATGCCCGGCTTGATCTGTTCGACGACCGCTTGAACCGCCTTTTGACTGATCTCGAACGCCTTGCGAAGGCACACGAGTTCGGCTTCCGACTTGATCGAGCGGAGCCGGATCATGATATCATCGGCCCGTTCGATGGTCGCCTCGGGAAAGGCCTTCTTGAGTCCTTCGAGGACCGGCGGCGTGCTGACGAGATAACCGGCCACGCCGATCCGTTTCGGATTGGTGACACCCAGTGCGGCAAAAACCTCCTTGAACCCGTCGGTCTTGATGCCGGGGTAGTCGGGGTCGGCCGACTCGCGGTATTCGAGCATTTTGAAGACGTTTTGAAGCTTCCCGCGGTCGGCGGCGAATCGGTCACTCTCGGGACCGACCATGATACCCGCTTCGCCCTCGGGCGGAATCGCGACCCCGGCGATTTCGAACAGCGGCCAGAAGTCGGAGAAATAACGCACATTGGCGTAATCCGCTTCGTTGCTGTTGACCACCAAGATGTCCAGCCCGGCCTCCCGGATCAGCGCTTGGGCCCGCTTTCGACGTTCCAGAAATTCCGCGTCGGAAATGGTCGGAAGATTTAAGGGAGAAGTCATACTTTTGAAATCCTTTCTTTTTCGTGTGCCGTCCAGATAAAGGGAAAACACGCAAGCAGCCCGTTTTTCGGACAGACCGCTAGAGTAATGATTCTCGCTCGATCCAAATCGGTTCGAGCAAATGGGTCGTTTGCTCTTCAGTCAAGGTTGTTGCGGCGATCCGCTTGAGCAATAACTGGGTAGCCGTGGTCGCAATTGCTTCGATCGGCTGGGCGACCACGGTAATCGCCGGTTGGAGAATCGACGCCGCCGCAAAGTCGTCAATCCCGGCCAGCCCTACCTCTTCTCCCCAGGCGATGCCCAAACGTCTCAGTGCTTCGAGGATCCCCAAAGTACACCAGTTGGTCAAGCCGACGATGGCGTCGGGAAGGGAATCACGCTCGATTTGGTTGATCGCTTGACGAGCGATCTCAGGAAGCGCCTGCGGATCGGACGCGACCTCCAGGCACCATTCGATTTGTCCCGACGCGCCAAGCTCCTCTTGGAGCCCATTGAGTCGGCATTGCAACGTCGGGTCGGTTTCCGTCGCAGGGATAACCACCCCGATGCGCCGGTAACCTCGCTTGATCAAGTTCTTGCCGAGCATTCGACCGGCTTTTTCATTATTCAGGCCGACGTAAGGAATCCCTTTTTCTTCGGCCGGGCGGTCGATCGCCACCACAGCCTGAAACTCACCCAAACAGGCTCCGGCTACCGGCGCGATGATCAGGCCGTCGACACCCCGGCTTGCCAGGTCGGCGATCTGTTGCTCTTGCCGCTGGGCGTTTTCGTTCGTACTACAGATCACCACGCGATATCCTTGGTCCCACGCCGCCCGTTCGACATGGGACGCCAACCGGGCGAAAAACGGGTTCGCCACCTCGGAAACGACCATCCCGACCATCATGGAACGACCGGTCCGCAAAGCTCGCGCCGCCAACGAGGGACGGTAGTTCAATTCGGCCGCCGCCCGCCGCACTCGT
This sequence comes from Thermoguttaceae bacterium, assembly GCA_963674475.2. Classification (GTDB taxonomy): domain Bacteria; phylum Planctomycetota; class Planctomycetia; order Pirellulales; family Thermoguttaceae; genus CAXXFQ01. The sequence goes on from CAXXFQ010000024.1 coordinate 701,162, forward strand.
TCAATGGTTTCCGGCGCATACCTATGTTGGACGGTTTTTCCCCGAAGTACTCGGGACACGGTCGACGGATCGACACCCGCCAACCGAGCCACATCCCGTGCCGAAACGCGATTACCAGTCATTGCCTTCTCCTCTCATGATAAAACATCCTATACAATCGATTGTACCATGTCAACACCTCCCCTGAAAAATTAAAATCAGGGTAAAAGAAGGCCATAACCAACAACGCAAGGGCCGCGCAAACCGCCACGTGTCTTCCAAATGAAAGCAGGGGTTTTGGCAGACCAACGGCAACCGGGACACGCAAACCGTTTACGGCTCCACGACCGATACGTTCGACTACGACACCGACCCTGGCAACCAAATGACCACGGACGGGGAATACCATTACACCTACGACGCCGAGGGGAACCGGACGAGTCGGTTTGAATGGAACGATACCGACGGCGATGAGGTCATCGATTACTTGGAAAAATCGAACATCGACGAATACACCTGGGACCATCGCAACCGTCTGACCGGCGTGACTCATCGCAACAGCGCCGGGGGAGCGCCGACGGATCAGGTCGACTATCTTTACGATGCGTTCGATCAGTGCGTGGCCAAGCTGGTCGACTCCGACGCGGACGGGGACGTCGACGAGTATTTCTCCTATCTCCACCAGGACGGCGAGCGTTACGCCGAGGTCTCCGGCGACGGCACCACCGTTAATAAGCGTTACCTCTACGGCGCGGCGGTCGATCAGGTCTTGGCGGCCGACGACATGGACGGTGGCGTCCTTTGGGGGCTGGCCGACCATGAAGGGTCGGTTCGGAGTATTATTGATAATTCGGCCGACGTGAAGGAGGTTCGCGAGTACTCCGCGTTTGGCGAAATCTTGGGCGTCGACCCGGCGACGAACTACCTCGACGAGTTCCCGCAGGCGTACACCGGTCGGCCGTGGGACGCCGATGTCGAGGCGTACGACAACCGGGCCCGCTGGTACGACCCGTCGGCCGGGCGATTTTTGAGTGAAGATCCGTCCGGCTTCAGCGGTGGCGACGCGAACCTGTACCGTTACTGCGGCAACAACAGCCCCAACAACAACGACCCCTCCGGGCTCTGCTGGAAGGGAGTTGGCGCAGGCGACTCGATCGGTTCGACCACTTCGGAAAAGGAACTGTGGTTCAACAACTCGATCCCGAGTTCCAATTTTATCACCCCCTCCTCGTCGACAAGCATTCCCTCCTGGATGAACCCCCACGACAACTTCCTCGACCCAACAATCTCGACCAGTACGGCGGTACCCGACTATCTGATCAGCACCACCTCGATCTTAACCGGAGTTCCGGCTTCGGTCTTATCACCCCAACTCAACACTGCCACCCAAAGCGGTCTCAACGGGATGGCGCTTTACGCGCCGGAGGATGTTGACTATCAATATAATGCGGTGCACAATAACCCGTCGGCTGGTGAGGCGTTTTCGCATGTGGCGAATTGGGCGGGAGATTCGATTACCGATCTGAGTGTTCAAACCGGATACTCGTCGGTGGCGGCCGTTGGAGGTGTGGCCGGAAGTCTTGTAAAAAGTATCGGTGGCGTCGTTGCGGCTTTTGACCCTTTCTATTCGGCCGAGAACATCATCCAGGACATATCAACGTCGATCGATTACGGCAAGGAGTATGGTCTGGCGGTCGGTTTGGCCCGTCAAATCGGCCTCTTGCAGTTGGCCGAGGCGTACGTCGGAGTTGACATCCAAACCGGCAAAGCCGTAAACTGGGTCGACAAAGTAGCCGAAGGGGCCGGTCGACTGGGAGGCACCTCACTAACCCTCGCCACCGGCCTCAAAGTGACCGGCCTCGGCGGGAAAACGACTCCCGCGGTAAGCACTAATGCTCAGCTTGTCGATAACATTGCAACAAAGGCGGAAAGGTGGGGGGGGCGTTCGAAGCAACAGAAGGCTTTCGCCGATTCGAGCCCACAAACGGTCGGCACCAAGAAACACGGCTATGCCGATAAACTGCTGAAGCGATATCAGAAGATATATGGAGATCGCGGCCTCACCCCGGAGCAACGCTATTTCGGCGGCGACGTGTGGGAGTCAGGGATGCCCTTGAAAGGGTCAATTAAATTGGATGTTGTCGAAGGCCCTTTACGTTCTCCAACCGCAGTGTATGATTACAAATTCGGGAAAGCAGGACTGACTCCCCAGCGGATTAACCAGATTCGCAATGGTGCCAACCTTTCACCAAAAACTCCAATTATCGAGGTGCGACCATAATGCCAATTGAACCACTCAAAAAAAGCGAACTCGTGAAGTACTTCCAGGTCTACCGGGAAGCCTTTCCGGACTGGAATGTCGAGCACAAGGTTATGCTCACTCGCTCTTTGGGCCCTATTGCGCAACATATTGATTTTCAGGCACTACGATCCGGAGATTATCGACCATCATGCAGTATTCGAGTTGTCGGTCCTCCAGGCTATCCCTCTGTGCTGAATAAACACCTTGACATCAAGCATCGAGAGATATCTCGCCGTGAACACGATATGATGTGGCCACTGGTGATTAAAGCGATGGAAGAGCAGTTCCTGCCATCGGTACGCAAGCCTTTGGATATTGCCGAGGTGTTGCGATTGGCGGAAGAAGAGGCGGAGAGAGATGGTATCGAAAATATAAATTACTCGAACGGCCTCGCTGCACTGAATGTGTATGTTGGTCACATGGATCGCGCTATTTATTGGTGTAATCGTGTCGAGGCTCAGTTTGACGCGCTTGATTACGAACCTGCAGATTGGCAACAAAACCATGTGCAATTTGCCCGCCAACTCTGCGACGCAATTCAGAGCGGTCGAGGGCCAGAGTTCTTGGCAGAAGCGGCAGATCCGTCATCCGCCTGAAGCGGCTAGCGGAGGAAAAAGCGGAAAGGTAGTTATGTGTAAAATACCTACAAAGGTTGAAATCGCTGAGCAGATAAAGTCGCTCTTAGATGGGAAAAAACCCCCGGAGGAGGTTTCTGCCTGGGCTTGTATATATACACTGAACGATGATATTGATATTGAAGACGAACAAGTATGGGATCTATTAAAATGTTTAGTATTATCTGACGCAATGACTGGAGAAGGTTATCTTTATGGCGAGATAGACTTTGAGGAATGGCTAAAACTATGTGAAGAATGAGGAAAGCTGGGGTGTTAATTCGCTGGCGGACAGTTGCACAAGTTTGAAATTCCTACTGATGTTTATGACTCATGGCGATTTAATAACTCAATTCAAACATTGAATGACTATCATTATCCATCAGGAATTACCACCCCAGAAATCCGAATTATGCCACCTGCATCGGGAAAGATGGGCGATTATTTAGTGAAATAAAAAAAGGATGACAATATGCATTGCTGTACCGGATTTGAAAATCTTATTTCTTGTGCTGGTGAACGTGGTCACGCAATTCTTGCGTGCAAAATTTCGTCTGGAGCTGTTAAATTTTTGCTCCAGTCTCGTGGGGTGGCATTTGTTGATGAACAGAAATTGAAGCCGATTCCAATTGATGTAAAAATAAACATTTCTGCTGAAGTAGGGCTCCAGTTTTGTCCGACCTGTGGTCGCAATCTTGACGAGTTAGTCCAGGAAGCTCCGGATTACTTTAGTAAATTGGCAGAAGACCATGCGAAATATCTTGCATCTATGCCTGGACTGTAGCTCCAAGTAGGACAGTTACAAACCTGCAACGAGGGAGGAAAAAGGTGTCAGGAGGAAAAAGGTGTCAGGAACCTTTTTTCCTTCCCGTTATGAAAATCACAATGGAGCGGAAGCTCCTACCGCCCGCCGCAGCTCACGGGTCGGTAGGACCGACTGCCGGAGGCGTGCGTCTTTTTTTCGCTTAGGAAAACTATCTGAAGCGAGCCAAGTCGCACGCATTTGCCCGCCGCGGCTCGCGGTCCCGTCCGGCTTCAGCGGCGGCGACGCGAACCTCTACCGCTACTGCGGCAACAACAGCCCCAACAACAACGACCCCTCCGGGCTCTGCTGGAAGGGAGTTGACGCAGGCGACTCGATCGGTTCGACCACTTCGGAAAAGGAACTGTGGTTCAACAACTCGATCGCAAGTTCCAACTTCATCACCCCCTCCTCGTCGGCAGGCCTCCCCTCTTGGGTGGACGACTACGATTTCTCGCACCAGTCCACCCCGTCCTACTCGACCGGCTCCTCTTCGTCGACAAGCCTCCCCGCCGATCTGGTCTTCGACACCACCTCGATCTTTGCCACGGTCCCGCCCTCATACTATTCGCCCCAATCCACCACCGCCACTCAAAGCGGCCCTAACGGGATGGCACTTTATGCCCCGGACGATGTTGACTATCAATATAATGCGGTGCACAATGACCCGTCGGCTGGTGAGGCGTTTTCGCATGTGGCGAATTGGGCGGGAGATTCGATTACTGATCTGAGTGTTCAAACCGGATACTCGTCAGTGGCGGCCGTTGGAGGTGCAGCCGGAAGTCTTGTAAAAAGTGCCGGTGGCGTCGTTGCGGCTTTTGACCCTTTCTATTCGGCCGAGAACATCATCCAGGACATATCAACGTCGATCGATTACGGCAAGGAGTATGGTCTGGCGGTCGGTTTGGCCCGTCAAATCGGCCTCTTGCAGTTGGCCGAGGCGTACGTCGGAGTTGACATCCAAACCGGCAAAGCCGTAAACTGGGTCGACAAGGTAGCCGAAGGGGCCGGTCGACTGGGAGGCACCGCTGCCTCACTCGCCGGAGGACTCAAATTGACCGGCCTCGGCGGGAAAACGGCAGCCTCCCAGGCAGCTCCCGCTACCCAATCGCGAGTCCGTGCCGCCGTTGCCGAAAGCAAAACAGCACGAGAAGCCAGTAATTTCAAAGTCCATTTGGCTAAAGAATCTCAGATTTTAGAAAAGCCGCTTGGGTCATTTTTTGATGAAATGGCTCCTACAGAAGCTGCACGATACCAAAAGTATTGGAATAGAAGGCATGACACATCAGGATCATCCCCTTTCAATTTAGAAATAACATACACTAAGAACGGGCAAATAAAGACCGTTACCACATTTGACCAGCATGGTCGCCCTCATCGGCAATATGGATTGAAAGAAGGGGAGCCCGTTCATCAACATAAATTCGAATATCCGATTTCACCAAGACAGGGCACTGGCCTGAATCCTATCCGTCTTAACAAAGGTCCAATCAATGACTAACTATATTCAAATTGAAGAAGCACTACCAACACTGATAAATGAATTCGACTGGCCGCATTCATTTATCAGAGAGTTGTATTTTACTTCATGCCATAGCCTTCAACAACACGAGGATAATTTGGGGCAAGATATGATTTGCGAAGGGTTCGCTCCTTTGAATCTTCGGCTGATGATTGCTGCTTCGGGGAATCCGAAAGTTTTTGGAATTGAATTTATCTGTGAAGATGTAAAGCTTTTCTCTTTTCAGACACTTGATGAATTGCAATTTAAATGTAATATAGACAGAGATGGAGTGTTTTGTGACTTTGTAGATCATGCTATTAGTTTTGATAAAGGTTGTTGTGTTGCGAGTAGAGATGTTCGGGTTGCTTTTTTGGGCGAGGAATACTTGGGTCCAATGTCTCGATTAGGTTATGAGATCCCATCTGAAGATGCAATAAAAGCTATGAAGCTTGAGGGTTACTGGCGGCAATGTCCAACTTGCTTCAATGCATGGGAGGAAAGATTAGATATTCAATATTCACGATGTCCTGAGTGTGGGCGATTAACAGCTTTGCAATAAATGCAAATCGTGGATATGTTTTTCCACTTTTATCGATAGAGAAATTCATGAGCACCGTTAAGCCAGGGTGAAAATAACTATCATCTATACTTTTAGCTTTATTGAGAAGTCATTAAGGTTTAGAAGGAAAAAGGTGTCAGGAATGCTCTGTAGAAAACCTTGATGTGCCAGATGATCATGAGGTTGTGGGTGAGGGCCATGAGCAGGAGGTCGCGGCGGCGGGAGTGGTTGGTGGTGGCCGAGCCGAGGCGGCGCTTGATCATGCTCATGACCGTTTCGACTTGCCAACGTTGACCGTAGCGCTCGTGGTCGAAGTGGGTTTACATCAGCCGGCGGTAAAGCCCTTTGGCAGGCTTGGTTGTCGGTCGGCCATGCTTCGGAGGAATGAGCGATCGGATGCCGTGCTCGTCGCAACAGCGCCGATGGTTCGACTCGCTGTCGTAGCCGGCAGCCGCTTCCGGGCCACCGTCGGCGCGGTAACCAACACCTTCCGTGGCGATTTGCTCGTCCTGCTCCTACATAAACATATAAGCACCATCCACCATAAGTTCAGCGTTTTCTACAGAGCATTCCTGACACCTTTTTCCGGACTCCTCTTTTTCTGACCTGAGCGGTCGCATCCGGTCCCCCTCTGTTTACTAAAGGAAATTCACCCCAAGCAACCATTATTCCAAGACCAAAAAATAAAGCGACAACACACTTCCTGGAACGGTTACTCATAAATTATCCCAACAAGGAACCTGAAATCCTCGGTTGAAGGCGAGGGTTTTAGGGGCTTGGCTTGGTTGTTATAATGTTGGCTATAGGAATTACAGGACAAGTTCACTTAGTCGTTACGATTTAAAGTACCACTTCGTGTTGGCGACCGGGCGGCTTGGGGGAGCCTGTGGGTGCCATGTTTGCCCGTGATAGGAAAACGTTTTTCGAATCGTGGTCCCCAAGAGAATGAAATTGAAAACCTGTTCGACAAGAAGGAAGTAGTATGCGATTCGCGTCGGTAATGCGGTGTGTTGTTGTCGGTTTGCTCGCGTTTGGCGCGGGAATGGTTGACTCGAGTTCGGCCGCGTTGCCGGGCGAGACGCAACAACAGATTGATGCACGGATGAAATGGTGGCGCGACGCCAGGTTTGGCATGTTCATCCACTGGGGACTTTATAGCATTCCGGCGGGCGAGTGGAATTCGAAGCCGGTGTCGGGGCTCAGTTCGTACATTCAGAAAAAGGCTCCCATTCCTGAAAGCGAATACGCCAAGCTGCAGGCGAAGTTCAACCCGACGAAGTATGACGCCCGGCAGTGGGCTTCGTTGGCGAGCCGAGCCGGGGCCAAGTATGTCGTGATTACGAGCAAGCATCACGAAGGTTTCGGCCTGTTCGATAGCAAGGTGACGGACTACGACGTGATGGGCACGCCGCATGGCCGCGATTTGCTTAAGCCGCTGGCCGACGCCTGCCGCCACGAGGGCCTGGAAATCTGCTGGTACTATTCGACCCTCGACTGGCATCACCACGAGGCGATGGGGCGAGACTTCCCGAGTTACCGCAAGTTCATGCGGGCCCAACTCGAAGAGTTGCTGACCAATTACGGTCGCATCGGCGTGCTTTGGTTTGACGGCGATTGGATCCTGGAGTGGAAGGAACAGTACGGCCGCGATCTGGAAGCCTTTTTACATCGTATTCAGCCGGACCTGATCACTAACGATCGGATCGGCCGCGGACGCCAGATTACCCGGGAAGAGAAGCGGAAGAACGTGGATGACACACGCGAGTTTGCCGGCGACTTTGGCACGCCCGAGCAGGAAATTCCCGCGACGGGCATGCCGGGATTCGACTGGGAAACCTGCCAGACGATAAACGGCACCTGGGGCTTCAAAAAACACGACCATAACTGGAAATCGACGCCCACGCTCATCCGTCAGTTGGTCGACACGGCCAGCAAGGGTGGCAACTTTTTGCTCAATGTGGGTCCCACAGCCGAGGGCCTTATTCCGCCGGAGATTGTCGAGCGACTCGAAGCCATCGGACACTGGATGGATGTGAACGGGGAAAGCATCTACGGCACGACGGCCAACCCCTTCGAAAATCTCGCCTGGGGACGCGCTACCAAGAAGCCGGGCAAGCTGTACCTGCATGTGTTCGACTGGCCGACCGACGTCAAGCTGCGCGTGCCCGGGTTGACCAACAAGATTACCAAGGCCTATCTTTTGGCTGACAAATCGCGGAAGGCGCTGGCCGTTGAACGCGGCGACGGCGAGGTGGTCATCTCCGTGCCGAAGAAGGCCCTCGATACGGTTGCCACCGTGGTAGTGCTGGACATTGTGGGCGAGCCGAAGGTGGTTCAGTCGCCAAAATAATACCCCTGCCCCACGTTTAATGTAGGCAGGGTTAGATGAAAAGAGTCGGTTCGCGTCTATTTCACCAGGATCAGCGGCCGCTCGTCGGCGATGGTCGCGAAGATGGCCAATAGACCGTCATCGCCGACACTTTCCTCGCCGGGGATATAAGTGCACGTCGCCGAGCCGTTTGGCGATCTCTTCCATCAGCCTGATATCAGACGCGGTGCCGAGGCTGATGGAGGCAAATCGGATAAACGCAACGCCGCGTTCTACGGCCACCATTCCGTCGTCGCCAGAGTCGAAGTGGCCTGACGCCAGAATGAAGACTTAGCAATCTAACAACCCAGGAACCCAAAGCCAATTCGAACAATCATTGGGACATCCCCAGGATTAGCCGTGGGCAATTCATTCTCACAGACCATTGCGACAAACTGCCATTTCCCATTCGGGCCAAATATAGCTCAAACACAATTTGATATCAGCGATCCAAGTCCTCGACCGTTTTCATGATCTCCTCGATTTCCTTATCAGTCAGCCGATCACGTGTTTCGAGGAGCATTTTACGTAGATGTTCCTTCTCTTTGTAACCACGGGGGAAGGCGATATTGCCGAAGGGGCCTTCACTATCGATCAACCTCTTTTCGTCTTGGTCAAAGATAGCGAAAAAAGGAAGATAAAATGGCTTGCCCATGGTGATCCGCTCGGTAATCTCGTCTCCGTTCATGTCGTGTAGATCATCGACGGATAACATCACATAATCTTTACTGAGAAATTCCTTTTGGACGTCAAGCCATCGGGTCAGATAGAAGCAGTGCCTACAGTATCTTCGGCAGAGGCGGACCCAGACTTTTCGATTGGACCGTTTCGCTTCAGCAAAGGCATCGTCCCATTTTTGTTTGGCTTCCGCTCGCTTTGGAGCGTACCGGGAAATGAAAGCGGTCGCTTTTTCAGGGGCTTTCTTGTCGTTCAAAGAAATTTGGATTCTCCCGAGTTCATTGCCATTCCCGTCGATCGCGCACGCGAAAACCTCCTCCTCTCCAGGAATTGGCCAGTTCTTCTGCTTGGTAAAATCGATATCTTCCTGCTTCAAGCCCAATTCCCTTGCGAATGCTCGAAACTGCATATAACGATAAACGTCCTGGTTTCTTTCTCGGTCCATGAAATGGGTATCGACGAACGACTTGGCTGCGGGATTCGAGATGATCGCCATGAGGTGATAGCCGGACAACCGACAGTCACGCAACATCACGTCGAAACGCTGTTGAAACGTCTTCTTGGCTGAACGAGCGACAATTTTGTCCAGGCGACTCACGGCGCGTGGGCGTGTTTCATCGGGGGTGAGTTTGACTTCTCCTAGACAGACACCAAATTCAGAACCGTCAATAGAATTTGCGTAGATAGAGATATCCGTCTGAGTTGGAAGCCCCCTGAGCGTGTAGTTGCCTTGCTGGTCGGTTGTGGTCCCTATGTTTTTTGCCGTGAAAGAAGTTATCCCTCCGCCTCCCAGATTATGGCTATTGTATATAATACTAATCGAAGCACGCACGGCACGGCCAACCAGGGGTTTTTCGTCTTTGCCAAGCAGTCGACCGTGATAATCTCGTGTCGGAAGCAGTTTTACTTGAATAGGGGTGTCGAAATTCTCGACAATAGCCATCCCCGCCGCTTTCGCATCTTTGGTATAGGCGAAAATTCCGATCTGCGATGCCCTCGTTTCGAACTGAAAAGACCCGTCCTGGCTCGAAGTCACCTGATTTCGCTCCCTTGTTTTGCCGTCGACGGAACCGATTTCGATTTCGGCGTCAGCCAGACTTGCTTCCACTCCGGTGGCCAAGACCAATTGGCCGGTGACTTTTCGTTGGGTGTTGATTTCCTGATGGAACTTTATTTTCGAGCTTCCGTCCTTCTTCACCTCAATCGCTTTTTTGGAAGTCCACTCTTCCATATAAACGCTTCCTTCGAGCTTTCCTGGTCGGACGAAGGTGGTCGCTTTTCCCAAGCCATCCGTCTTCACCGACCACCCGCGCCCTCCAACCCCATACTGAGTTCGCCCTTCTTCATACCATGAATACTTGTGCGGGGTTTGGAGCCAGACCGACTGATTGGCAATAGGCTTTTTGTCCGGTCCCGCAGTCAGAACCACTTCCACTTTCACCCCTTTCGTGAGTGTCAACGTCGGCGAGGTCGTTTTTTGAGTCGCCAATTCATAAGGGATGCCGTCGATCGTATTACTGACCCAACGCGCGTCGTTGACAAATACACAATAAGTCGCGTTTGGCAGGACATTGCATGAAAATTTTCCATTGGAATCGGTGAAAGTGCTAAGCATATCCGAGTGTCCTTCCCTTTCACCCTGAAGAGAACTAAGCGAAACCAGAAAACCACCCGGGTTCCCGTTGGGCGAGATGACCTGGCCAACCACTTGCTTTCGTTCGGCCATATTCCTTTTCTTCAACTTGACGACGATTGTGCCATCGACCATTTCCTCTCGGGCAAACTTGACCCATTGCTTGTCATTGATTGTGACGAAATAAAAGGTATTTTCCCAATCCGGAAACCACAGGTAAAATGCTTTTCCCTGATCGTCGGTTGTCATGAAGGAATTGGGGTCGGTTCCCAGATAGTTGTAGAACGGGGGTGGCGTTGCGACGTTGATAAGGAACTTGATATTTGCCACCGGGGCATTCTTCTCGTCGAGAAATCGAATCTCCTGCTTCCGGCAGGGCGTCAACTCGATAACGTGTTGATCCTCTTTCAGATTTCGATCCGGTTTTTCGCTGAGCGAGTAACCACCGATCTTAAAATCATCGGTCCATGCATGAAATAGCACCGGTTTATCGTTTAGCTGTAGGGGCAAATGGGCAACGCCCGATTGATCGGTTTGGGCCCGCTTGCTGCTTCCTCGTTGCAGTTCGATCAGAACGTGTGCCCCCGGAACCGGTTTCCCCTGGTCGGTCACCGTCATTTCGAGCTTTCGAGGGGCCGCTTCCATCGCCAGGGTAATTCCGTCGGCAGCCGCTTGACGGAGTTGGTACCTTTGCAATCTTTTAAAAGCAATTTGACCGCCATCGGAAGAAACCGCCTCGATATCGAGGCAGTACCAATCCAAATCGTTCACGGGTATCCAAGCGTCAAACTCACTCCCATTGACCTGGGGCTTGATGATTTGGTGAAAAGATCGAGAGTTCCTCGTCACGGTTACTTTAAAATCTGTCGCGGGATCGCCATTTTTATCAAGGACTTTTCCTCGCAATCGAATCTGAAGATCCTTGCCCGAGCCGCTGAGCCACTCCGGAGCTTGGCTCACACTCGAATCGCCGGTTTTTCCCTCTTCCTGGCCGAACACCTTACCGTCGAGCAAGTCAACCTGCAGAAAACCAAACAAAATTGTCAAAACCACCCACGCGCGTTGAATCTTCATTTCCTTTGCCCTCGTTTGATACTGATTCTCGAAGAGAAAAGCCCCTGTGCGAGCGATTCCTTGAGCAGTTGTAGATCATTGTACTCGAGTTTTGTCGAGCGTCAATAAATTACTGTATCAACCCAATTGGAAACGGAGGGAGGCGGCCCAACGTAGAGTCTTCGCCCGAGGTGGCGTGGGTGCGGATGCGACCTCCTCGACCATAACGCCGATCAGGCATGCTCACTCAGCGGCACGCATCAATTCGATTTGTCCGAGCGGTTCCAAAACATCACACGGTTCTTTCCGACGGAACGGTTTTGGTATACTCTTGCTGGTTAAGAATCGGGGCGGAATTTATAGCCGACCTGGCGGAGTGTTTCTATGTGGCTTGGTGAATCGGGCGAAGGGGATATCTTTTGGCGGAGCGTGTTGACGAATCGGTCGACGGTTCTGGTCGTGGCCAGGCAGTGGTAGCCCCAGACTGCGTCGAGAATGTCGCGGCGGGTTCGAGCCCGGTACGGATTGGTCACGAAATACACAAGCAGTTCGAACTCGCGGGGCGTGAGGCTGATCGGCTCTCCGTCTCGCACGAAGGTCCTTGCGTCGAGGTCGAGCGAGCAAATGCCGAAGCGGTAACGTCTCTCTTTGGTCTCCTCTTGAAAACCGCCACGTCGAAGAAAAGCGGCCGCCCGGGCCAAAAGTTCATTGATGCTAAACGGCTTGGTAACGTAGTCGTCGGCCCCCAAGTCCAAACCGCGTATGATGTCACTTTCCCGCCCCTTGGCCGAAAGCATGATGATCGGCATTTGTAGACGCTTTGTTCGCACCGCTTGACAGATTTCGTAGCCGTTGACGTAGGGCAGCATGATGTCGAGAACGATCAGATCGGGCCGAGCCGACAGGGCCAATTGCATTCCCGCCCGACCGTCGTTGGCCGTAAGGACTTGGTACTCCCTGAAGTGAAAGTTATCTTCCAGGCCACGGAGCATCGTGGAGTCATCTTCGATAATCAGAATCGTCTTGGGCTTAGTCATCGGTCTTCTCGAAGGTGATCGTGAAATGGCTGCCCCGATTGGGCTTGCTCTGGACATCGATCGTGGCGTGATGGGCGTCGACGATAAACCGCACAATGCTCAAGCCCAGCCCACAACCTTCGCTTGGTCGTGCGAGCGAGGAGTCGGCTTGATAGAATCTTTCGAAAATATGTCGCATCTGTCGGGCGGTCATGCCTTGCCCGTTATCGCTGACAATAAACCGAACGACAGGCGGCGCGGCGTGGACCTTTAACTCGATCCGGCGATTTTCCGGCACGGTGTTTTTGAAGGCGTTGTCGAGCAGATTGACCAAGACGGTGACCATCGCTTCCCGGTCGGCCAGAATTTTGACGTCGGGCCCATGGGTTGAAAACGTGCAAGCTTCCGGCGAATAACCGTGTCGCGCGCCGATCGCTTCGAGGGCCTCCTGGGCGATCTCACGGGGATCGGTCGGGGCGAGTTCGAAGCTCTGCTTGTTCCGTTGCATTCGCGAAAACGAGAGGAAATTTTCGATCAGACGTGAAAGCCGCAGATTCTCCTTGGAAATCAGCCCGAGATAATCGATCAAAAGCGCGCGGTCTTCATGCTTGCCGGAAAGCAACGTATCGACGAGCACACGAATTGACGCCAGCGGGGTCTTGAGTTCGTGGGTCACAGTGGCGACGAAATCGTTTTTCAACCGATTCAGCCGCGATTGGCGGAGAAGGCTTGAAATCACGAGCCCGGCAAGCGCGGTCATGGCAAGAATGACCAGAACGGTGATGACAAGATAAGCCCTTTTTAGTCCGTCAACGGCATTTCCAAACGCCCCGGGCCCGAACCGAATCGCAACAATCCACGCGGGACAGACCCCCGAGAGGTTTTTTTGATAGAACGGTTTTTGTAAGTCGTCTTCGGTATGGTTTTGATGATTTGCCAATAGCAGTCGCCCAGGTTGCTCGAGCAGGGCAAACGCGACTAGCTCGTCCTTGTCGAATTCCGACAGCAACGTCTTGCCCAGCTCAAGGACCGATGCGGCGGGGAAAATCAACAGCTCGATTTCGTGGTCCTTTTCGTATTTGACCGCATAGTACGACCGATCGCCTGGGAAAGGAAAGAGCGTGCCCTCCGACGCGGCTTTTAATTTTTCGGGAGAAGCGACTTCATAGAGTTGCAAGGCCAGTCGCAACTCGTCCCGCTGGCGTGTCAAACTTTGCGAGAGATCCTTTTGTAACGCCTCGACACCCGATTGTTTGAGAATCTCTAAAAACTCCTCCAACAGAAAAACCTGCTGCTCGGTGCTGATCTTCAGGTCACCGAAACGATTCTCGGCCAAGCGGCGACAGGCCTTCGAAAAGTCGGGATGGGCCAGCGATTGATAGAGCCGCAATTGCATCACGCGGCCCTGAGCGATCAGGGAATGATCTTGAGGGGGTATTTCCTCGGGCCATGCCAGCACGCGGTACGCTTCGGCCGCCTCGGCGAGCCGCCCTTGTTTTTTCAGCACACGAGCCTTCCCGGAAAGGGTTTTACTCAAGGGCAAAACCCCCTCGGCGTTCAGCCGTTCATAGGCGTCCTTCGCCTTCGACAAATCTTTTTCGACGAACTCCAGTCGCCAGGCTTCTTTGAGTTTCGCCCCATTCTCCTGCGACGGATCGGCGTTTTCGAAACATGGAAAAAGCCATTCGCCGTTTTTGTCGTAGCGTAACGTGACAAGCGGTTTGCCCGGGAACCGTCGCGCCGCGTAGCCCCATTGCCATTGATCCTGCAGTTGCGAGATCGCCTTGTCAGCGCGGGCCGAGTACGAATCGATCAGCTTTTGGCGAATCGCAAGCCGTTCATTTTGCATAACCTGCCCCATGAACCAAAGCAGACAGACGCTCGGCAAAACGACCGCCAGGACGATCAGCGTCACGGTCCAGCGTACGGGTTCGGTGTCTTTGTCACGAAAACGGGGCATAGGCGGTCGATCGATCAAGGGGGCATGTCTCCGCTTGGCTTGCGAAAACCGCCCCCGTGAACGGCTTGTCCTTGTCAAAAGAGAATAGTCGTAAGAGGGAAAAAGCTACTTCTTCATTTTTTTCTGAGCTTCGCGGAGGCCCTCTTTGGCGGCTTCGCTATTCGGCTCGGCCTTGAGCCATTTTTTATAATATTTGACTGCGTTGGCGTACTCCTCCTGGTCCATAAAAGTCTGCGTCAGACCATTAAGGGAGGCGATCGCTTCGGGGTTGGCCTCGACAGCCTTTTCCCACCAGGCAATCGCCTCGTCAAAATTGCCGGCGCCGCGGGCCAGCCAACCAAGCCCGTTGAGGGCGGCAGAGTTTTTCGGGTTGAGCTGGATGCAAATATCGAACGACTCTCGGGCCAGATCCCGTTTCCCCTGGTTCATATACACCCACCCGATCCCTTGCCAGGCGTTGTCGTTGCGAGGATCGGCCTTTAATGCCTCAATAAACTGCCTCCGCGCTGCAGGCAAATTCTGTTGCGTCCAAAGCTGCCATCCCTTCGCCGCCAATTGTCGGGATTTGACCCGATCACGACTGCTGGCTTTTTTGCCCGATTTTTTTTCGACTAGTTCCTTAATAGTGTCGTCATTTTTGTCGCCGATTCCGACAAGCTGTAAAGTAGTCAAGCTGGTCTTGAACTTGACCAAGTAGTGCGGCGCATCGACAGAAAACCAAGCGATAAAGGTATTATCTTCAGAAGAATCTTTTGCTTCCTTCATGGAAAACGACGTCTTGAAGCATTGGTAGTTTCCAGAGGGAACCTTCACCTGCTCTATCTTGATCACGTCGAGAGTAAAGTGGATCTTGTCATGCAATTCTGGCTGGAATACAGGTATACATAAACGATAGCCAACTTCAAGGGGCAAAAGACGGGGTAGATAAAATAATTGGCCAAAGTCGTAGATTGGCGGGGAGAAAGGGATCGTCTTTTCGATTTTCACCTTTTCCCCTGCAACATAATCCACCGTAATTTCATCATCGCCAAAGATCGCTCTGGTTTGATTTGTTCCATCAACTATCAAATTACTCTCAACAGGCTGGAAAGTGTCGCATTTCGCGTCCACCCTCCTCATTTTTCCTCCAGGAGACGAGGTGTCTTGTAAGACGTTAATTTCCCAAATGCATTCCGCCCCTTTTTTCTTTTTGGCGATCGCAAAGACCGATTCATCGATTCTCTGGCTATCGGGCATTAGAGCCTCATACGTCAGCACCTCCTTGTCTTCCCAGGGTGCCGGTTTCAGCTTGATTGGTTCAGAATTGGATAATTCTTTTTTGACGCCGATTTGGGCAAGCTCAAAAGAGGCCGTTCCCAAGTCGTATTTAACTAAATAATGCGGAGCCTCCACGGAATACCATAGGTCATGTTCAAGAAACGTCGCCTCTCCTTGCTTCACGGTAAGCGACGCCTTGTAGCATTCAAAAGTTCCTGCGGGGACCTTTTGTTTCCTCTTCTCGGTTACATGGATAATGCATTGAAGTATTTCGCCACCTCCGGGCGTAAAAATCGGAATACTGACTCGATATCCGATTTTCAGTGGTAAGCGGCGAAGCATGTAAACCACTTGTTCATTGTCGTAAATAGGCGGGGTATAAGGTATCTGCTTTTGCGTTTTTTTCTTTCCCTCAATCGTTAACGTGATTTCATCTTTGCCATAGACCGCCGTCATCTCCCCCATCGCCTTGTTGGACAGAAAACCCTTGATCGGCTGGAATGTGTCACATCGCACGTTCGCACCCAGTCGCAGTTGATTGCCCAAGGCGTCTTGCTCATGAAGAATCTGCCAGATGTCGACCGCGTCTTCTTTCGCCTTGGTGATCGAATAATATATCTCGCCGAGTTTACCACCTCCAGCTCCCATAAGATCGTACGTCAGCACCTCCTTATCTCCCCACGGCGCTGGCCCCAGCTTGATTGGCTCGGAAGCGGTCAGCTCCTCCAAAACGGTTTTCGCCTTTTTCACGAAGAGCTTCTGATCGGGATACTTTTCGATGATCGCGCGGAGTTGCTCCTGGGCCAGCTCGTTTTTGCCCAGCTTCCGATAGCATCCGGCCATCCGATAGCGGGCCTCGACCGTGTCTCGGGCTTTTGCCTGTGGGTCGTCGACGACCTGTTGGAAAAGTTTCACGGCCGCGTCAAGATCGCCCTCCATCTCCTCCTGGAAAATCCCTTCCTGTATCTTCTCGCACCCCCCCCCAGCACTGGCCTGCGAAGTCCAGATCAAAAACATCGCCGCCAGACAGAGCCCCCGCGTGAGGAGCTTACTACCAACCGCTTCATAAAAACCAGTCATCAGATCCTCCTTTTGAACCAAACCAATTATACTAAAAATCCCAGAGCTTACCAATTCTCCCGGCTCAGAATCCCGAGCCAAAGAGACCAAAAAAAGCCCTGGCCCGTTCGACTTCCTAGGATTATCGTCCCTGATTGTTACGGATTTGTTACGGTTTGGAATTTTTTTCGTTTTTTTAGGGAAGTACTCATTTTCGTCTCATTCGCCGTCAACCCTTTCTCTTCACTGACCTGCCGGAATCGTCTTGTTTACCTTGATATCGAGACCGGTTAGAATAATGGGTAACCCTACGGCCGGGTCGCTTGTTATTGAAAAAAACGAGCCCCGATTTCCTGCCCGAACCCTTTCCCCCCCGAGCCAAAGACGCTCCTTCGAAAACCATGTCGCATTCGCATCTTGATTTTGCTTCCTCTTCCCGCTTTTACCAAAAGGGTCTCGCTCGAAAGGGGATCGTTTTGGGGATTCTGTGCTGGAATTTTTTCCTTGGTGCCGGGGTCCTTTTTGCCTTGGAAGAAAAAAACGCGGACCACGCCGGGCCCGGTGCTCCTGAAACATTGACGGTGGAAGATCGTCAAAACCCGTTGGGGATCGACGACCCGACGCCCGAATTCGGCTGGCTGACCCACGATTCACGCCAAGGGGCCGCGCAATCGGCTTATCAAATCTTGGTGGCCAGCTCGCCGGACCGACTCGTCCCGGGCAAAGCCGACCGCTGGGACTCGGGCGTCGTTCAGAGCGATCGTGGTAGCTATATCTCGTATGCGGGTAAGCCGCTTTCCTCACGTGAGACCCTTTTCTGGACCGTTCGCACCGCCGACGCCTGCGGTCACTTTGGTCCCTGGGCCCTGGCGGCCCGTTTTGAAATGGGCCTTTTGACCAACGACGATTGGACGGCCCACTGGATTTGGCGAAACGAAAACGGCCCTTCCTCGGAGACGAAAAACAAGCGAAAGGCGGGCCACTCCCACGGGTATTTCCGACACGCTGTCCGACTTCACGATCGGCCGATCGTGCGAGCGAGAGCCTATCTTTCGACCTGCCATCAGCACTTTCTTTACGTCAACGGTCGTCAGATTGGACAAGGCCCCAACTTCGCCTACCCGGACACGGCCTACTACCAGACCTTCGACCTGACCGACGTCCTCAAGCCGGGGGAAGCCAATCTTCTGGGGCTACGCTGTCACTGGTACGGCAAAGGCCAAGGCCGACCGACCGGGACGCCGGGCACTCTCCTACAGATCGAAATCCGCTACGATGACGGACAGGTTCAAACGGTTGTGACCGACGGTTCGTGGAAAACCCGTGCGACCGAGTGGCGAACCGATCTCAAACGTTTTTCACGCAACGGAGAAGGAGTGCCGCCGGAATGGATCGTGGCCGGTCGCCATCCGTCTGGTTGGACCGAAGTCGATTACAACGATTCGGACTGGCAAAAGCCGGTTGATCTCGGGCGTCATCCGGTCGCCCCTTGGGACGGGCGGTTGTTGAGTCAGGAAACGCGAATTGCCGAATACCCGATCGAGCCGGTTTCGCTCCGAACGTTGGGGCCGGGGCACGTGGTTGCCGATTTTGGCAAGGTCTACGCCGGTCGACCCGAAGTGCAATTCAGCAACGGCACACTGGGCGACGAGGCCCTCATCACGACCGGCTATCGCGCGAAGTCGGACGGGACACTGCTCGGTTTTGAACAGAATACCGACATGACCTACCGCTACACGCTCGGCGGGGACAAGGAGACCTTTTTGCCGTTTGGCTATCTGGGATTTCGCCATGTCGAGGTACAAATAACCCACCCTGGAGAGGACACGCCAACGAAAGTCGATATCGAGGCGATTCGGCTGATCGTGCGACATCATGAGGTCGAAACCGACCGCGCTTCGTTTGACTCTTCCGATGCGATGCTCAATGCGATTTGGGACCTGGCCTGTCGTTCAACCATGCTCGGCTCGCAGGAACATTTTGTTGATACGCCGACCCGCGAGCAGGGCCAATTCACTTACGACGCCTACCTGACGAGTATGGCCTCGATGCGGGTTTTCTTGGAACGCGATTTGACGCAAAAGGGGATTCGAGAATTTGCCCAATCGCAAGAACGGTTCCATCTGGATACCGGTAAGGTCAATGCGGTCTATCCCAACGGCGATGGCGGACGGGACATTCCGGATTGGACTCAGAGCTGGGTCTTTTGGGTCCGCGACTATTTTTGGGAAACGGCCGACCGGGAGTTGGTCGAAGCGGTCATGCCCCACCTGATTCGCACGGGCGAGTATCTCAAGCGGTCCGAAAATCCCCGCTCCGGACTGATCGATTGGGGCGACGACCAAGGATACCGAAGCGGCATTACTGATTGGCCGAAGCGATACGGCTACGATCGAAAGACGACCCAACGAACCGTGTTGAGTGTCAATGCCCAGATTGCCTATCGATGTATCGCCGAATTGGCCGGAGTGCTCGGAGATGAAAAGGCGCAAAAGCGTTTTGGAAACTATGCCGAGATGATCGAGAAAGCGATTAACCAGCGGCTTTGGAGCGAGACGCAATCGGCCTATATCGACGGGCTCTACGCCGACGGAAAGCAAAGCACTCACGCCTCGCAACAAGCCAACGTGATTGCGCTGGCCGCGGGCTTGGCATCTCCCGATCGAGTTTCCGGCGCCTTGACCGCAGCCCAGAAAGTCCCCTTCTCGACCGGCCCGATCCTAAGCCGATTCGTCGTTCAAGGGTATGGGAACCATGACGCCGACGAAGCGTTTTATGATTTGCTTTTAAATCCAAAAGGGCGAAACTGGGCCCACATCGTGACCGACGGCGGCACGTTTACCTATGAGAACTGGGGGGGCCGCAACGACAAACCGGAAAACAGCGAGTCGCATCCGTGTACCGCCTACGGGGCCGTCATGGCGTTGCAGAATTATGTGCTTGGCGTGACCCCGCTAAAGCCCGGATGGGCCGAGATTCAGGTGCGTCCCCATCCGGGACCGTTGGCTTATGCCGGGGGAGTCGTTCCAAGCCAACGAGGCCCGATCACGATCGCCTGGAGACAAGCCAACTCGACGCTGCTGCACAAGAAAAACCTTTTTGAAATGGATCTCAATCTACCGTGTAACCTGCAAGCCCGGGTTTTCGTCCCTCAACCCCAAGCCCATAGTGAACGTGATTTCGTTCTGACCCTCAACGGCAAACCGGTTCAAGCCACCAAGGCGGGGAATTATTTCGCCTTACCAACGCTTGGCGCAGGCCAGTACTCGATCCGACTTTTGGCGAAATAAGAGCGGCAGAAATCACTTGATGCCACCTGAGGTAGGTCCGTCAGTTTCGAAGAGAGGTTGGGAGTTTGGGAAAAGGCATTTTCCGTCAAAGGCCAAGCAGACAACAGGTGAACGAATGGAGGTAGGGAAAGACGAATCCCCCCCCCACCTCCATTCGTTAAGACCCATTCAGGCTTACAAAGGGTGGTAATGACCCTATTTGCAGCCATTATAGATGAGTTATCTAGGTTTAGTCAATCATATTAGAGAGATTTTATACAGCCCGATTTAGGGGGCCCCCCTATCGCTTTACTTGGTCTCAATCACGATTGTCACGTCCTTAATTTCCTGGCCGGGTTTGGTTACAATGCCCGATTTCATGATATCTTGGCCATCATGAAGGATTTTTACAATTTCCTGCTTTTCCTTCTTGGGGGAAAAACTGATCATCGTATGCCCCGGCATGACCCCTTGAATCACAAAGGTGTTTTTCTTTGGGAAAAACATCTGGCTTTGCTTGTAATCCCCTTCGCCAAGAAGGAATTGACCGCCGGAACCTTCCATGAGATCCTTGGGCCGGTGCTTGTTCCAAAAATGGGTCAGGCTGAAACCGTTGGCCGTTCGAGTGGGTTTCGAGTTGACAGCCTTGACATGGGCACGGCCATAACTGGACCCGATCTCCCAGTCTTCCCCCTCTTCGTTAACGAACTTCCCTGAAATCGTGACCCCGCGGGCTAAGGTGAAGTCCTGTTCCGTTTTTTTGTTTGACTTATCCAGATCGATCGGGGTGCGCGTTCTCACGAATCCACGATGCACCGCATCCACGTGAACGAGAAATTCCCCGTCGCCCAGGCCACCAATTCGATAGCGTCCCTGTTCGTCGGTGTACGCGGTGGTGAAATCGAAAAGCATATCCGGTCGATGGGCCACGACAAACGCTTCCGGTACCGGGTTCCCGGCCTCGTCGAGGACGGTACCCTCGAGAGTGATTCCCCCTTCTTTTTTCAAGGTAATATCGATGTTATCGACCGTTTGTTTTTCGTCGAAAGTAATCGGCTTTGCCTCACTCCGGAAGAAAGTACCCGGGTAGTAGATCGGCGGGTAGGCGTTTCCTTTTCTGGCCGCTTTCCAGTCGATCGCCATCACGTAAACCGGCTCACTGCCAAGGCCGTCTATCACGAAGGAACCATCCGCCCGATTGACACGGGTAGGTGTATTTCGATATCCTTTGCCATCATTTTTCTTAACCCAGCCCAAAACGGTTAAATAGCTAATATCTTTGGGTACCTGGCCATTTTCATCGAGAACTTTGCCGGATATTTTGTGGGATTGTTTGGCCTTCAACACGATACCAGAACGGTGTTCTCCCTCTTTGAGTGAAAATGGTGGGTAGGAACCGGGTTTGCCTTCGGGATTGTAGACGACATCCTGGTATCCGGGAGTGCGAGACATCTGCAACGAAAAGGGACCTTCGGGAATATCTTTGAAATGGAAAGAGCCGTCGGCGGCGGTATGAAGGAAGATCGAGCCGTGGGTCTTGTTGTAGGGCAAAAACATCCGTGCATTTCCAACAGGTTTACCGGTCTCGGCCGAGACGACGATCCCGCTGATCGAACAATTCCCCTGAGGCCGTTCCCCCAACACCCTTTCTCTTGATGCCTTGACTTCTTCCTCTTTCTCTTCCTCAAGCGGATACAATTCATGCCGCTGTCCCGTGGTCGAAGAGATGTTGCTGGTGGAATATTTTCCGTCTTCGCCAGTATGGATGGTGAAGGTCGAAATAAGGATTTCATCGTCGTCGTTTCCATAGATGCCGTCTTTGCCGCAACTGCTGAGGATGAATCTGCTCCGTTGTGCTTCGTAGTGATAATCCTCGCCTCTCGGACTGTAAACATCCTTCGGCAACGTCTTGTTCAGCTCTCCCAAATCCTTGGGGTAACGGCCCGCTGTCATTTTATACTCTCTAACCCAATCGCCGATTTTTATGTAATCCGAATGGAGTTGGCCGTTTTTCCCTTGAGTCAACAGCAAGGCCTTCTGTTCTTCCGGCGTGAGCTTCGGTGTGAAAAGCACCTTTACTTCAACCGCAACGCTGTCATCATCGACACGCTTGGGAGTCAGTTGAATTTTCGAAAAAATGTTTTCGCCGTCCACGGGGAAGAGTTTGCCCAGTCCCATTCTCATGCTCTGGTCGTCATGGATGGTCGAAGAGGTCACTTTGGTTCCTTCGATCGGTTCACCGGCCGCATCGATCCCCTCCAGGTCAAACTTCGTCCCTTCTTTTTCAATTCGAGCGGTAATCGTTATCTCGGTCACGGGAGTCCGATTCTTCTTGACCTTCATCCGACCGGTCTGGCCATCCCGAAGTGTCAGCGTCTCCTCGTCAGAATAGGTGGTGATTCGCTTTCGTGCCGCTTCGGCAAGTTTCTTGATTTCAGGATCAATCGACGGTGCCTCGGCAGGACCAGCGGTTTTATCCGGCTTTGCCTTGGGATGGTCCTCCTTCTTGCTCGCCACGTCGGCCGCGTGGTTCTTGTCGCCGGAATCGGAAACGGCCGGGGGCGTAGATACCGTCGGCTCTTTCTCCTGCGCACGTACCGGAATGCAGACAAGAGGAATCGCCAAAATCAACAGGATCAGAAGGGTTCGCCGTGACAGTTGATAGGAAAGTCGTGTTTCACCGATCATCTCAAATCTCCTTAAAATTGACCTTTTGGCCCCCATCCGCGGAGCCAAAGCGCGAGACGCCAACGGCTCCTCCTGGATGAAGTCCAGGGCTTTCAGTAGAGTGGTGGCATAGCAGTGGCGGTTCGCGCTGTAGCGGTCGATGGTAAGAGCGTCGCAGCAGAGCTCTTGTGCCGTGTGCAGCTCACGCTCGGCCCACCAGACGACCGGATTCCACCATTGCAGTGCCTTGACGATAAACACAAAAACATTCGCCCAATGATCGCGCCGCACGAGATGGGCAAGCTCGTGGCCAACGATACTCCGGAGTTGCTCTGGGCTGAGGTCGTCCATGAGTTGGCGTGGCATGACCACCAGTGGCCGACGCCACGCCCACAACAAAGGCGTCGTGCGTGTATCCACAACGCAACTTCCCACGGTTTCACGGATTCCCAG
This sequence comes from Thermoguttaceae bacterium, assembly GCA_963674475.2. Lineage (GTDB taxonomy): Bacteria > Planctomycetota > Planctomycetia > Pirellulales > Thermoguttaceae > CAXXFQ01. The sequence continues at coordinate 724,335 of CAXXFQ010000024.1, forward strand.
CTTCTTGGCGACGACGTGGCACGATTCGGCCAGCAAAGCGTTTTCCCGCCCGGCCCGTTTGAGCCATCGATTCAGCTTCGTGACGCGAATTCCATGAACCGTCACTATCAGGCCGGTCCCCGTCAATGAGATGGCAAACAACACCATCAGGTAGGGCATTTGTGTGCCAGGGTGTTGTTTCAAAGAAGTGCTTCGAGGCGAGTCGCCTTCCGCCCCTTCCGTGATGACGGCGGAAGACATTTCTTCGGCGTCTGAACCCTTTGGGGTAGGATGCTCCAAAGCCGATTCGTGATAACTCGTCAGGTTTCCAAGGGTAGCTAAAGAGTTCTCACTGTCTGCCATCGCAGGAAGCAGCGGCAAGCCAATCAGTGGCGGAGTGACGAGCTTGAAAACCACCAAAAGCCAAAGCCAATACCGCAAAGCCGGTTTCCTGTGCATCGAAGGCAAACGACACCACGCCGCAAGCAACATTGCCAGTCCCGCGGTCAGCAGCAGATTCCACAACATCGCATTAAGCATCTTTATTCATCCTCGCAAAAGGAGTGAAACTGATATTTTGAGATTTCTCTGGAAAATCGGGCTCCTCGTTGCGAGCCCTTGGGTCACTACCAATACGGAGATCAGTAAAACCCCTTTTCTTCGTAGTCAATCGATCTTCTCGATGATTTTGCGAATCGCTTCGCGGTCCTGACGGTTGAGTTTTACTTTGTCGACAAGGGTATTTAATAAGGGCGTCAGTGAACCGCCAAAGTTGCTGTCGGCGATCAGTTGGAGTTGCCCGGCGACGAATTTCTCCCGGTCCACGGTGGCCGAAAAAAGATGAACGCCTCCGTGCCGTTGGCAAGCGACAAGACCCTTGTCGGCAAGTCGCTCCAACAGACTCTTCACGCTGGCATGCAGCGAATGGGTGTGCTCTTGGTATATGGTCTCTACGATTTCTCGCACGGTGATCGGTCCACTGTCCCAAAGCACATTGAGGATCGCGAATTCCGTTTCCGTAACCGACTTTGTTTGGCTTGACATGATATTCCTCACTATTAATAAGGCAAGATGTCTTATGTGTAAGGCAAATTGCATTAAGTGTCAACCCCAGGTAAATTAATTTCAAAGTAAAATCCTTCGGAAAAGGCTTCAGGTACCTAATTCACTTGCCTAGAGAAAGCTTTTCTTTGACGCATCTCCTTGCAGCTAATGGAGATAGATCCGCAACACGAAATCGCGAGAGGAATTGGAAAAACTGCAAGCTGCCCGACGGCTTGGCCAACGACACGCAGCCGACCGAAGTTGCCAAGCGTTACCTCTATGGCGCGGCAGTTGGCCAGATTTGGCGGTCGATTTTTGAGCGAAGACCACCACGTCTTCGACGGCAGCGGCGCCAACCGTAACTGCTACTGTAACAACATCCTCAACTACAACGGCCCAACCGGCCTAGTCCTCTGGGCTGCCTGCCGGTTTCTGCCGGTTAAGCATTGCTTGACGCTCTTCCTCTTTTTTGCCTGCGACCGTCGGAAAACGCCGCCGTGAATAGCCGTCGTTTCTTCGCAAGGAATTCACACGCCTGCGGCCCTTATCGGACCAGAGTTTACGACCGGCTATGAATCCACCTTTTTGGCGTGCCCCTATTCTAGAGTGACGCATAAAACTAGTTGCAAATAGTAAATTGACGCAATAAACCATTGACTCTTGGTATAGTAGAAAGCCATGATAGAGGAGAAGAGCGGCGGGCGTTTTCCCACCATTAAAAAACCGCTTCAAACGATATGGCCCACCGACGGGGCTTCCCTCTTTTTTTGAGGAATCTTTCCGAATCGAAACCAACTTGTCGCACGGTCGATTCTATTCGTGTTTCGATCGATCGTTTATTTTGTGATTGGCGAGCAGGAAGGTGGATTGTCGGGAAATGATGCAACCGACTCAAGGAGATTTTTCTTATGAATCAAAAAGACACGAAAACCGACCGTCGCACTTTTTTGAAGGTCGCCTCTGCCGCAACCACCCTTTCTTGGGCTGGCACATCGACCGCTGTCGGGGCGACGAAAAAAGAAACGCTGGCTCTCGACGGTGGGCCGAAGGCAGTGACCGCGCCACCGGCTTGGCGTTGGCCGCTTTACGGCGACGAGGAAGAAAAGGCGATGGTCGCCTTGACCCAAAATCCCAGCTATGCCCCTTGGGCCCGGTTAGAGGAAGAGTGGAAGACGTTCACCGGTTCGCCCTACAGTCGGGCGCATTGCAACGGGACCGGCGCGTTGACCGGGATGTTTTTCGCTTTGACGGCCGAGCTGCCGCCGGGAAGCGAGATCATGGTTCCCAGCTATACCTTCTTCGCGACGATCGTGCCGATGCGTCTGTTCGGATTCGTGCCGGTCTTTGTCGACATTGATCCGCAGACCTTGAACTTCGATCTGGAAGACGCAAAACGGAAGCTGACGAAAAACACCAGAGCGGTCCTTCCGGTGCATTGGATCGGATTGCCGTGTCCGATGGACGCGATTTGTGACTGGGCCAAGGAAAAGGGGCTTATTGTTCTGGAAGACGCCTGTCATACTCAGGGAGCGAAGCTCAATGGCAAACGAATGGGGACGTGGGGTCGGATGGGGGCCTACAGTTTCCAGTTGAGCAAGGCTTTGCCGGGGTTCGAAGGCGGGATTGCCAATTACCAAAATCGCGATGACTACGATCGGGCCAGTGCGTTCGGTTTTTATCGCAAGTGTGCCGGGAAATACGCCGCCTACGACGGAACCGGCCTGGGCGTGAAGTTGCGAATTCATCCGATGGCTGCCGAACTGGTTCGGACTCAATTGAAGGGTCTTGATAAGCGTAACGCCGACGGGGTCAAGCGGACTCGGGCGTTGAACGATCGGCTTTGCCAACTGCCGGGCCTCAAGGAACAAACTTACGATCATCCGGGCATCGAACGGATCTATTACGCGTGGAACATGCTTTTCCTCGACGAGAAGGAGGCCGGTTTCACTCGTGCGGCGGCGGTCAAAGCGCTTCAGGCCGAAGGGGTCAAGACGAGCAATTTCGGCTACCTGTTGCAGCACGAGGGGGCCCTTTATCGCGAAGCCAAGTGGTGGCACCACGCTCCAAAGATTCCGACGCGAGACGAGTTGCCCGGTACGTATCAGGCGAACGAGTGGGCCCTTCCGCTGCCTTACTTTACCGAAGATTGTCCCGAGTTGACCGAGCAGTACGTGAGGGCGTTCGAAAAAGTATGGGCCAATCGAGATAATTTGGTTTAATGATGTCGGCATTGTCAATGATCCTCGCGCAGCCGCAAATGCGCCTGTACCAGGCGGATTTACTGGAATTTCGAACATGGGAAGGTTCATTGGCAATGCAGGCCTTCAAAAATAAACGAAGACCAATAAAGCAGAGGGGAACGAAACTACTTCTGTCCCCTCTGCCTTTTCCCAAAGAATAAACCTACCATCACTTTTCCCGCCGCCGCCCCTGAGTAAGAAACTACGAGGACTCAACGATGAAGATTTCTCTCCGCTTCCTTTGTGCCTTGGCCGTCCTCCTCGGTTTGTCGATTGTTCAGACGGCCCACGCCCAGACGAGCGAAAAGTACTTCGCTAATCCCAAGATGAAGAATCAACTGGCCTGTCGCGTGGCTAACTACGGCGAGTACCAAGAGGAGGCGTTTGCCCACATGGCCGAGTGTGGTTTCAAATACGTCTTCATGAACATCATTCAGCCCGAAGAGATCGAAAAAACGCAAAAAGAACTCGACCGCTACGGGCTCGAGGTTGCCGTCTTTCGTGGCGATACCGACCTGTCGCGAGAATCGAGCGTCGACGAGTTGGCCGAGCAATTGGCGACTTGCGAGAAGATGGGCGTTGGCTACTTGTTCCTTTCCCCCAAGCACAAGACGGTTTCCAAGGAGGTGGCGATCGAGCGTCTCAAGCGGGTCGGCCCGATTGCCCGGAAGCACGGCGTCGTTGTTGGACTCGAGACGCATCCCGATCTGGGAACCAACGCGGAAGAACATCTTAAAACGATGCGGGCGATCGACCATCCGAACCTTCGGGTCAATTTCGACACGGCCAACGTCACTTATTATAATAAAAACACCGACGCGACCGCTGAACTGAAAAAATGTATCGACTACGTGGCGATGTTTGAGGTTAAGGACCACTCCTGCGAATTCGAAGGCTGGCATTTCCCCGCTTTGGGGCGAGGGAAGGTCAACATTCCGGCGTTGGTTTGCCTCCTGAAAGAACACGATTACGACGGTCCGATTACGATCGAGATTGAAGGGACCAAGGGGGTCGAGCGTTCGAAGGAGGAGATCAAATGGGAAATCGAGGAATCGTACCGCTATATGCAGTCTCTAGGTGAATTCGATTGACGGTTTTTGATAGAAAGATAAAAGTGAACGAGTTGGAGGAAGCTTTTCTTGATGAAAGGTTCCTCCCACCCGTTGGTCCCGGTTATTGATAGAAGGAAGGGAGCTTGGTCATGCCGTTTTATGGAAAATATCTGCTTTCGCTCGCCCTGGTGGTCCTCGCCTTTTTGCCTGCGAATGTCGAGGCAGGCGGGAAGAATCTGATCTTGAATTCGGGGGCTGAGAAAGTTAAAGGCGGCGTGCCGATTGGCTTCGGTTGTTATGTGGGAGCGGGAGAAGTGAAACTGGTCGCTTCGAACGAAAAGCCCCATTCCGGTCAAGCGGCCGCCCGATTGGCCTTGGACGGTTGGTACGAATCGGAAAATAAGCCGAAGCAGATCAATGGCTTTTTAATGTTTGGCCGGTCCAACGGCTATCAATCTGACGGTGCGTTTGCGTTGCCCGAAAAGACCCTTACCGTGGCGTACGATTTTTGGGTTCGAGGAAGCGAAAACGAAGCGAACCTCCAGGTTTGGTGGTGGGACAAGGCGGGCAATCGCGTGGGCAAACGCGTTAAATTACCGCCGATCAAATTGACCGACCAGTGGCAACGAGTGACCGGACGATATCCGTTCCCGAAAGAGGCCAAACAGATCACCTTGGGGGTCGGCGTCAGTGGGAAGGAAAAGGATGGAACACGTCTGGGATGGTTGGAGGTCGACGATGCGGTCTTGACGCCGGTTCGCTTTCCCGACGGCGAGCTTCGAGGCATTTGTTGGCACCATCCCACGGCCCCGAAGGACGAGGCGGAATGCCTTGAGCAAATCCGTTTTGAACTGGACCGATATCAACAGATGGGGCTCAACACGATCTTTTATTGGACGCCGACACGATATCTGGCGACGTTGGACGGGGTCGAAGGGTCGAACGATGCACGGGCGAAGTTCGGTACGCTCAAGCGGCTGATCGACGAAGCCCATCGCCGCGGCATGGAGGTTCACGCTTGGTACTCGCCTTGGATCTATAAACAAATCTCCCGCGCGCCGGAGCTGCGTCTTCATCCCGAGTGGGCCAGCGTCGATCGGGATGGAAATCGGTGCAATAGTGGCCTGTGCCTTTCCCGGCCGGAGGTACGCGAGTTTCAACTTCGGATGATCCGTGTTTTGCTCGACCACCATCCGGACGTCGACGGAGTGCATATCGAGGAGCCCGGCTATGCGTGGACGGTTCGCCAGTGCCACTGCGACTACTGCAAAAAAACGCTCCGCCAAATTTTCGACGACGAGAACGCGGACCGGGATCAGTCCCGATTGGAGCATTGGGCCTCGTTCTGTTCGACTGATTTCATGATCAAGGCCGGGGAACTCGTGAAAAGTCGACGACCGTCGATTTTGTTTTCGGCCAACGGAAGTCGCGGCACGAATAGCGATTGGCATATCGGTCGGGACTGGCTACGTTGGGCCCGATTCGGTTATATTGACTTCTATATGCCGCAGGTGTACACCACGTCGTTGAACGTCTTTCGTCGCGATCTAGGAGGAACCCAGGAGGAAATTGGCCGTTGGATTCCGGTGGTGCCCGTGATCGGGATTACCTGGAGTAGTCTCGGTCCTAAGCATAATCCGATGGACACGATTACCGCGGAAATCCGAGCCGCACGCGAGATGGGTTCGCCCGGAATGGTCTTTTTCGCGGCCGTCCACGTCCGAGAGGACGAAGTCGAGCCGATCGGTCGTGTGATGAAAGAAACGACAAAGTGAGGCAAGCACATTTTTGCTTTCCCTTGACAATATCTAAAAATCTAAAAACACCAAGGAAGATAAATGAAAAAACCTGCTTTGTTCGCCGGTCTTGTTTTATTTTTGTGCCTCGGGGCGACGACCGTTTTGGCGGCCGAGGAGCCTTATCCGTGGAAAGCGGGGGCGGCCGAAGTCGTGATCACCCCGGCCGAGCCGATGGTGATGGGCGGTTACGGTTCGCGAGACGAACCGTTCGAGACCGTCTTGCACGATCTTTGGGCATCGGCGTTGGTCCTGGAAGACCAGCAAGGCCAACGGTTGGTTTTGGTGACGTTGGATCTGATAACGATCACGGGTGAGCTTCGCAATACGATCGCGGCCGAAGCGAAAAAACGCTTTGGGCTCAACCCGGAATCGCTTTGGATCAATATATCTCACACCCATACCGGTCCTGAAATCCGCAGCGAGATAGCACGGCTTTGGGGGCGATCGGAATCGCAGGCGGCCCAATGTGAGCGATATTACAAGTCGCTTCCGGGAAAAGTGCTCGACGTGATCGGCCAGGCGCTCGAGGGGCTCGAACCGGCCAAGTTGGATTATTCTTACGCGCGGGCCGGATTCGCCATGAATCGCCGGACGCCGATCAAACGAAACGATCGGATCGACTTTGTGAATCGCCCTCACCCTGACGGGCCGGTCGACCATCAGGTACCCGTCTTGCGAGTCACCGACCCGAAGGGTACCGTTCGGGCGTTGGTCTTCGGTTATGCTTGCCACTGCACGACGCTGAGCCGGTTGGACCTCTCGGGCGATTACGCCGGTTTCGCGAAAGAGTCGCTCCGAAAAGTGTACCCGAAGGCGATCCCTCTGTTTGTCACCGGTTGTGGTGCCGATCAGAATCCGTACCCGCGTCATCGCTCGACGGTCGACGCCCAGACCCACGGAAAAACCCTGGCCTACGCGGTCCAAGCGGCCTTGTCGACCCATCAGTATCCGGTGGCCGGGCCGTTGCGCGTGGCGCTGGAACCGGTGACACTCCAATTCGCCACTCCGCCGACGAAGGAAACGCTCGAGCGTCAAGCCAAGTCGTCCAACCGTTTTTTAAAATCGCACGCAAAGGCCCTGCTTGATCAGATCAAACAAAACGGGAAGATCGCCGACACGTACGATGTGCCGATCCAAGTGGTCCGTTTTGGCGATGACCTTTTGTTGATCGCCTTGCCGGGCGAAACGGTGGTCGATTATTCACTGAAGTTCAAAGACCAGTACGGCGAGAAAAGCCCCGTCTGGGTCGCCGGCTACTCGAACGATGTCTTCGGGTACTTGCCGTCGCTTCGCGTGTTGGAAGAAGGCGGCTACGAAGGGGGTGGGGCGTTCAACTATTCGGATCGTTTTCCCGGGCCGTTTGAGAAGTCGGTTGAATCACGCGTGACCGAGAAGGTTGATGAGTTGGTTCGAAAAACGGAAAAGTGATCGAGCCGGTCTACACTCATTATACTAAAAAATTATTTAAGGATTATTTGACGATTCTTAACCAGAAAGTCTGAATAAATGTCGCCCGCTATCCATCTGCTTCTCGCTACGACTGATACGGCTTCGCAAACGTCGTCGAGTTGGTATGGCACGCTGCTAAAATGGTTCATTGCCGACGAGTCGAAAGCGGCTATCGCGGGACCGGACCTTTTTATGCTGGTCGCCTACTTCGTTTTGATGTTCGGGATCGGCGTCTATTTTTTCCGCCACATGCGGAACATGAAGGATTACTTCAGCGGTGGGAACCAAATCCCCTGGTGGCTCAGCGGCGTCTCGTTCTACATGAGTAGCTTCAGCGTCTTCGCGTTCGTTTCGTACTCGGCGCTTGCGTACAAGTACGGTTGGGTCGGTGTCACGTTGCTTTGGGTGGCCGTCCCCGCGACCGTCTTCAGCGTGTTGCTCTTTGCCCAACGGTGGCGTCGTGCGCGGATCGACAGCCCGGTCGAATATCTCGAAACTCGCTATAGCGGTGCTTTCCGTCAGCTAATCGCCTGGCAAGGAATCCCGGTCAAAATGGTCGATGACGGGTTAAAACTGGTCGCCATCGGGACATTCCTTTCGATCAGCCTCGGGTTGGACGTTCGCACGAGCATGATCGGATCGGGCGTGATCATCCTCCTGTACACCTTCATGGGCGGCCTCTGGGCGGTGACGGTGACCGATTTTATCCAGTTTGTCGTGATGTCGGTTGCCGTGTTGATTTTGCTTCCGTTGTCGATCGACGCGATTGGCGGCTGGTCGGAAATCCACCGGATGAGCCCCCAATCGATCGGCGGTTTTTTTACCGAGGAATACAATTGGTTTTATGTCGTTCTGTTGTCGCTTCTTTATTGCGTGTCCTGGAGTAGTGTCAACTGGCCGTTGATCCAACGTTATTACTGTGTGGCCGATGAGAAAGAAGCGAGGAAGGTTGGCTGGTTCGTCACGGTGCTGAACGTCGTCGGACCGCCGCTGATGTTTTTTCCGGCCATGGCGGCGATCCATTTTCTCGGCGACGTGCCCGACAAGGAAGTCTATCCGCGGCTCTGTATCGAACTGCTTCCGGCGGGCGTGTTGGGGCTGGTCATCGCGGCGATGTTCGCGGCCACGATGTCGATGCTCAGTAGCGATTACAACGTCTGCGCGGGCGTGTTGACCAACGACGTCTATCGACGCCTGTTCCGCCAAAACGCCTCGGAGAAGGAGCTGGTTTTCGTCGGGCGGCTTGCGACGCTTTTCATCGGTTTTTTCGCGCTGGGGATCGCCTTGTTGATGTCACAAGGGACCGGCGAGGGACTGTTTAAGAATATGGTGACGCTCTTTAGTATCGTGACCGCGCCGGTTGGCGTGCCGATGCTTTTGGGGCTTTTGTCGCGTCGAGTGACCAATCGGGCAGCCGTTTGGGGCTGGGGCTTGGGGATTCTGGTCGGCTTGGCCCTTTTGGTCTGGTGCCCGTCCCAAGTGACGATGGAAATGACCGCTCCGGCACCGGCCGTCCTGTGTCCGGACTGTGGCGGGACCTTCGCTTGGCCCGCTGAAGGAGTGGCGTCGGTTGCCTGTCCCGATTGCGGAATCGCTTTGTCAATTCCCTCGGACCGCAATGTGGTCGCCTGGTTCTTGGCCCTGGAAAAAGAAGTGGCTATCTTTTTGGCCACGCTGGTCGTCTCGTTGTCGGTGACCCTGGTGGTAAGCCTCATGTGGCCGATGCGGGAAGAAGAAATCGGGCGGGTCGATCGATTCTTGAATCGGCTTGAAACGCCCATCGGCGCGCTCGAAGAAGATCGAATCACCGGCGGAAGCGCGGCCTTTTCCCCGTTTCGAGTGGTCGGCGTTTCGATCCTCTTGATCGGCCTGATGCTTTTGGTTGTCACGCCCTGGATCACGGGGACGTTGGCGATCGGTCTGAGCGTCGGATTCGGGCTGGTGCTCTTGTCGATCGGCGGGGTAATGACCTGGTATAGCCGGGGTGGATCGAAGAAATCGTAAGTCCGCGAGGGGCGTGCGCGGGGGCGGCAAAAACGGTTTCTTACGCAGGGCTCTGACCGCCGAAGCGTTTTTGTGTAAAGCAATCCGTTTTTGTTTATGGTTGCGTTTTCAAAACAGCTTCGATTTGTCCCGAAACTGTCCCGGTGTTATTCCCGTCTTCGCCTTGAAGAAATGAAACATATTTTCGACATGGCTAAAGCCACAAAGCTCCGCGATCTCCGACAATTTATAATCGGTTCCGCTTAGGTACTGCTTCACATGCGCCAGTTGTACCCGAAGAATTTCCGCCTTGGGGGTACGACCGAGATACTTGGCGAAACGTCGTTCAAGCGTACTCCGCGAAAGGGGGACCTGACGAAGCACGTCTTCCACTGAAATTCCTTCACGCGCATGCTCGCGGATGTATTGGACCGCGGTGGCCACCATCCGATCGCCCAAGGCCAAAACATCGGTCGACCGTCGCACCACGATTCGCGAGGGCGGAAACAAGATCGGCTGCTGAGGCGGCTGTTTCCCTTGAATCATCCGTTCCAGCAAAGCGGCCGCTTCGTAACCGATACGTCGCGCGTCCGGGTCAATGCTTGTCAATGGTGGATCGCTCAGTTCGCAGAGAATCTCGTCGTTATCGGCGCCGATGACCGCCACGTCGTCCGGAACGGCGATCTCATGTTGGTTACAAGCGTTGAGTACCTGCTGAGCCAGCAGGTCGTAGCAGGCCATCAACCCCAGCGGCTTGGGAAGCGGTTTGATCCATCGGGCGATCACCTCTTCATTTTTGAACCCTCGCGACTCGGCGTCAAACGAGTTTCGAATATTGTCCGATTGCGGCAGCTCGAGCTGATGGACCTTATAGCCTCTTTCTTGAAGATAGTCGACAAACTCTTCCTCGCAGCGATCCGAATCATGGAGTCCGCGTAGACCGCAAAAGGCGAAATGTTCGAAACCTCTTTCAAGAAGGTGAGCCGCGCCCATCTCCGCCGCGGCCCTGGCATGATTGCCAAACGACGGAATGCCTTCGACTTGATGGAGTCCGAAAACATCGACCGCCGGGATATTGAGGCCCCGGATTTTTTCCAATAGTTTTATACTTTCGAACCGGCCGATGATCCCGTCCCCATTCCAGCCTTCCATCCAGTCGGGCAGATTGTCGCGAGGGGTGTTTTCCTGATGATAAAAGGACCAGGGACCATGAATTCGCGCATAGGCGGCGATCCCGCGCAGGAGGTCGCGTCGAAACTCGCGAGACGACCCGATCAAGAGAGCAATGCGAAAATGTCCGGCCATGGGGAACCTTTAGGAAGTGATGAAAAATGCCAGTACTCCATCCTAACCAATCGAGAATCTAAGTCAATTACCTGACGAAAAAGACTAGTCGAACTGACGAGATCGACCATTGTTCACAAGCGAAAATGAGGTTAACTTAAAAGAAGCTAAGTCAGTTCCCTTGCTCCATAAAATAAAATTCTCCGTGCAATAAAAAAGGTTATTCTCATGTCTGAAACTCTGGCGATCTGTGGCGGCTCTCCCGTCCGGAACGAGCCGTTTCCTTGTTGGCCCGTATGGGGCGAGGAGGAAGAGCGGTCGCTCCTGTCCGTTTTGCAAAGCGGCGTTTGGGGAAAAATGCAAGGAACCGAGGTCGCCCGATTCGAGAAAAACTTTGCTGAAGCACACGGTGCGCGACACGGTTTCGGTGTCTGCAACGGAACGATCGCCCTAAAAATCGCGTTACTTGCCGCGGGAATCGAAGCGGGAGACGAAGTGATCGTTCCCCCCTACACGTTTGTCGCAACCGCGTCGGCCGTCGTTGAAGCCAATGCCCGACCGGTTTTCGTCGATATCGACTTGGAAACCTCTTGTATCGATCCGGATGCGATCCAACGGGCCATCACCGATCGGACCCGTGCGATCATTGTCGTCCACCTCGGCGGTTTGCCGTGTGAGATGGACCGAATCATGGAAATCGCCAAACGACACAATTTGATCGTGATCGAAGACGCTTGCCACGCCCCCGGCGCCCAGTACCGGGGACGACCGGTCGGTTCGCTTGGCCACTTTGGCTGTTTTTCCTTTCAGTCGTGCAAAAATGTCAGCGCGGGCGAAGGGGGAATCGTCATCACCGACGACGATCGATTGGCCGGGGCGTGCTGGTCGACGCACAACTGCGGTCGGGTCCCAGAAGGAAAATGGTACGAACACCATCAAATCGGCGGCAATTATCGGTTGAGCGAGTTTCAAGGCGCGTTGCTAAACGCCCAATGGGACCGATACCAAGAACAGCTTCAGCGGCGAGAAAAAAACGGCCTTTATCTCGATCGGTATCTGGCCGAAATCCCCGGTATCCAGCCTCAGCGACGCACCGTCGATTGCACGCGGCATGCTTATCACCTCTACTCTTTTCGCATCGATTCGGCCGTGCTTGGATTCAATCGTGAGACGTTTATCGACGCGCTCCAAGCGGAAGGAGTTCCCTGCTCTGCCGGTTACCCGATCCCCCTTTACCGCGAACCGTTGTTCGCCAATGAAGCGTTCGGGCCATTCTTGGGCGCTCGTTCCAACGGATCGAGTTCCTCTTATCTCGAATCGAATTGCCCTTGTTGCGAAACGCTTTCCACCCGGCAGGGCGTTTGGCTGGAGCACCGCCTTTTGCTAGCCGAGCAGTCCGACATAGACGATATCGTGACCGCGATCACCAAGGTGGTCGAACAGGGGAAAAAATCACTCGCGAATGAAACGACTACCGACTTCAGCTGATCGTCGTTTCATGATTTTTTGGTTTTTTGCAAAATTTGTTGAGTGATTTCTTTGGGTAGCCGGTCTGTTTCTTTGCAGCGGAAGAGAATTCGTGTTACGTAATTCCATGGAGATCGGCGTGTAAAAAGTTAGCGTGTTGGCGGGAAAACCGCACTACTTCTTTTTGGATACGTCGGAATCCGGAATATATGTAAGTGAGGTCTGAAGTGGATAGGCGCAGGTGCAGCCGCTACTTGCCTCGGGGATCATGAGCAATCCGCCGGCCGGAATCATGTTGATCCAGCAGCCGGGGCGTGAAACGGTGTTGACTTTTTGCGTTCCCCCGCCGTTGACCAAGTCGCGTTGCTGCGGATTACCGCCTCGGTAGAAAAGAGCGCCTTGCGATGCCGAGACGTTTCCGCAACCGTGTCCGCCTCGATTGAAATGGAAATCGGGGTCCCGTTTTCCCGTTGCCAAGTCGTAGGCATACGGATAGATATAAGCCGTCGAACCGACGATCGTCGGGTGGCGGTTTTGCTCACCGTGTCCGCCGTTAGGCTTGAACTTCGTGTTGTGTTTATCACTCCAAATGGGCTTTCCTTCCTTCGCGTCGTAGCAGGTGAAGAAGTACCAAAGATTTTTATCGAGGTAGCGGTTTCCACTTAAAAGCAATTTCCCGTCGACATAGTTCAGGTAGGCAATATGATAGTAGTTCGACGGATCGATTTTCTTTCGCCACGCAACGCTCCCATCGTGAAGATTCAAGGCGGTGAGATAGCAGTCGCCTCGGTGACAAATCCACATTGGTACGCGTCCAACAGGGTTGTCAATCGCCTCGCGACTTTCACTTTCAAGGAAATAGACGTGTTCAGGGCCGATGGCGATGGTGGTGTTGATGATCGCTCCGCCTCGATAGGTCCACCGCAGCGAGCCATCCTGTCTGTTATGAGCAAAGAGGCTCTTGCCCATGATAAGCTCCATGGCATCGTACCATAAAAGCAAATCGCCATCGAAACTCATCTCTTTATAACCGGCGGTCGGCTCGACGGAAGTGCCGAGAACCAAGCCGTCCTCTGCGTCGAGCGCGGCGACATAGCCCCAATGCCGTTTGCCCGCGTCTTCTGGCGGTAGCTTCAAAGGGGCGAGCGTCTCTTTTCCGTTGGCAACGTCGATTCTCAGACATTGATCCTTAACGGCCCAATAAAGATGCTTTTCGTCGAGCGACAGGTTACTGCTGTCGAGGAAAGTTCCAAGTCGTCGAGAGTCGGGAACTATCTTCTGCCAAAGCGGGGTACCGCTGTAAGCACAGACCGCGAAAAGAATCTGGTCGCCGGGCACGAACATACGACCGTTGGCGTAAAGCGGCGGTGGGTTGCGATGATGGCGATCGGCCATGCGTCGGGGTCCCGGCTTGCCGAACCAAAGAACCCGCATCGGACCATACACCCGCTCATCATTGCTCTGGCCGGTCTGTCCCGGCTCACCAAGGCCTTGCTTCCACGTCCCCGCGCCGGGCAACGTTCCACGAACGGCAAGCAGACGGGGCGAGGCGGACGACGAGGATTCCGACAACGGATCCGGCACCAACTTCGCGTTTTGAGGCGTGTCTTTGGTTCGAAGCGAGAGCAAAAGCCGCCCTCCTTCCGGCCGGACTATCCGGTAGGCCTCTTTCGCCGACGCTAGCGACTGCTCCGACGTCGGGCCGATGACAAAATCCGCAAAGTAGGGTGGCAGCCCCAGCGTTTCAAGGGGACCGTGCAAGACCGTTATATATCGCCCGCCCAATGAGAGCCGGTTCAAACTTCGACGGATTTCATTGGCCTGCGTCTCCGTCTTGGCAACAAGAATAACCTGCCATCGCTCGGTTCGCGCTAACTCGACCGCCAGTCGGGCATCTTCCGGATAAAGGATCACACAAAAACCCTTTTGCCCGGATGACATCGCAAGGAGCTTTTCGGCCGATTGCGTCAACGGTTGGCTACTCATCGCTTCGGGCAGCTCAAGGGACTTCGGATCGACTTCGGTGCGGAAGTAGAAAGTTTCGCTGTAGCGTGGTTCTTGACCGGGTCGCGGCTGAACCACTCGAGCCTGATAGACGGCCGCTTGCTCCAAATCGCTCAGATGCGCGACGTGGAAGTGGTTTACCACAGTCCCTTTGGTTTCTTGCGAAAAAGCGTTTCCGACCAAGCCGTATTGCAAGTAGTTCGGGTCCCCCCGTTGCGCTGACCATTCCACTTCAACGGAATCCGCAGTACTCGACAAGACGTTGGGGTGAACGATCAATTCCGACGTTTCGGGCACCGAAGCGAGTGAACGCTTTGCCCTCGCGGCGACTTCCTCCGGGGTCAAGGCCCGTTTGAACACTTGGACCGTTGCGATTTGTCCGGTCAGATTATACTCTTCGTCATCGTCCTTATAGGCCCCGATCACATACTGTGACTGTTTATTTTCCGGATAGCGGATTGGGCCGGATCGCCAACTGCATCGCCCAACCTCTATCCCGTCATGATAAAGCCGCATCATCTTGCCGTCATAGGTCCCCAGGAAATGATGCCATGTGCCTATCCGGATAGAGTCCTTCGTGGTCAAATAACTCATTTCGTCCGAATCACTCGCGCAAAGCGCCAGAAAGGGGCAATTGTTCTTGCACCCGAGAAGCCAGCCGCGTTGGCAGGAGCCGTTATCCTGAAGCGAACCGATAAAGCCGACGCAGTCGCTCGGTTTGTCGATACGAACCAGCGCCTCCGCGGTAAAACTCTCACGCGGCAAAGCCTTGCAATCGGTATCCGTGGCGATAGTGAAATGTCCACTCTGAGTGAAATGAGCCGACTCGATCGTATCGTGTTTTTCGATCGCGATCGGCGCGGACGTAACCGCGTCGCACGAGCCGACCAGGTCGTCGACAATGGTTGATCCCGTCTCGTTTTGTTTGGGAGCAACCAGGCAGTCCGTACGGAAATGCCACGCGCCCAGAGTCGCTTCGTCGAACGACGTGGGGAGTGGGCGAGTGGGAGCCGCTTCCGGTTGTTTCGGCGTTTCACGGTCTTCCGCAACAGAAACGGCCTGCTTTGGCTCGAACGCGTAAATCATTCCTTGGCTCGTGCTGACAAAGAGACGTCCCCCGGCAACGGCCAATCCATAAACTCGCCCGATGACTTCTCTCGACCAGAGCCGCTTTCCGGTTTCGAGCGAAAAGGCCTCGACCCGATTTTCCCCCCCCGTAAATAACATGTCCGCTGTTTGGATCAACGCGTAGCGACCCTGAGAGGGAACGGTCCATTTTACTTGCTCGGCAGGCTGACGCTTCAGTCGCACAAGCTCTTGAACCAATGATTCATCAACCTGGCCACGTCGCTTTTGTTGTTTGCATTTCTCCTGAAGTTTGGCCAGCTTTTCCAAAACCTCAAAGTAGTTATCCCGTTTAATGGCCTGGAGCGTGGTATCCGACTGAATCACGATCAGTTCTTTGCTGATCGCCGCTCGAAGCCCCGTGAAGTGTCCAATTCGCTTCTGTGACGTTTTCGAGTAAGCGTCCAAGCATCCTTCACATCCGTTCCCAACGACAACCACTCCATCACTTTCTGCCGAGGTGGCGTAGGTGTCGCTTCGTCCTCTTCCTAATCGATTCAAGAGCCAGTCCGGCTCCTTTTGGGTCAACAAGGTTGGCGTTACGCGTCCAGCGGGAACAATGACCCGTTCGCCCGCCAAAACGGGTGACCCCTGGGCCGGCTGCGTAAGTTTTTTTTCGGAGAGAACGTGACCGTCAGCCACGTTGAATTTTCGAAAGTAGACGCCTTCGGACTTGGGGAAAAGGCCCATGGAGTAGTAGCCAATATCGCCGTCGACAACCACCGTGGTCCGTATGGGCCAACGGGAAATGAGACGCCCGTTGCCGACCATCTTTTCAGGCCCGCGCGGTGGAATCGACCAGAGCAACTTACCCGATTCGGCGGAAACCGCTCGAAGCGTTCCGTCGTCGCTACCAAAAAGGAGACGGTCGCCCTTCAACAGCGGAGTGCCGCGAACCGGTCCGGCAGTAGAAAAACGCCATATCTCTCGCCCCGTCGCCGCGTCGCGACAACGGACGGTATCGTCGACCGTCGAGCCAAAGAAAATTCGACTACCGTCAGAAACGACATGCAAGGCGCGGTCGAAAATGACATGTTCCCGCAATCCACGACGATAATGAAAAAAGTCGTGGCGAGCCGATTCCGACCAGGAGGGGCAAAGCGGATGGACCGAGCGATACGTCCAAACCGGAGCAAGCGGAAGGGCAAGCGATTCGCTCGTCACGCCACTGCGTCCCGAATCGTGAAGGTACGTTGGCCACTGGTCAGCGGCCGTCACCTCGATCAAGGCGGACATGGTGAGGAAAAACGTTACCGCGGACAGAAACCGGCCGAATTTTCGAGAGCGGGACGGAAGGATATTCATGAGCAGCAAGCCTCTTGGGATCATTTTCGCTCTTAATGTCGTTGCCGTAAAACGCAATAGCTAAAATGTTTTTCCAAGAAAGCCAGTCGCGTTTCACAGTCTAAGGTAGGCAGGAGAGGAGATCTTTCGGTTGTCGCAAGTGAAGGTTTAAAGCCGACTTGAACTCGAACCACTTTTCCGTCGGCCGCAAAACAGACACACCGCACTAAAACTACAACCACTACAATATTATCGGACATCTCGATAAGCGAGTCAAGATGAAAGCATTTTTGGAAGAAGATCCGGCCAAGCGAATTGCCATCTGCGCAATGGAGTAATCCAGCACGTATCGCCCTTGCCCTATGGGGAATCGGGATTTATGTCGCGGTGGATTCGAGTAATCCGCAGCGAAGGAGAATCTCGTCAACGGCGGGCCGTTTAGGGTCTTTTGGCCGATCAGGAAGCGGCTTTTTTCGACAGCATCTCGTCGATAGTGTAACGACCTCAGATTTTGAGTGGCGAATGTCGGATTCAGCCAACGCCGTTCCTTGCGACAGAGGTTCATTGACGGCTGATCCAAAGCGCGCCTTTTGACTGACGTTCCGGCAGAGGTCAATCGCCTGGAATCTTGCCACTTATGTTGGCTGGTGGCGACTGGGTACCCCCCACAGAAGTGTATCGGGAGGCGAATATGAGAGGACTACGAGATCGCTCAGGTTATGGGGCGTTGCTCTGTAACGACGCAACGCCCCATAACCTCATTTTAAGAATACGCCTTAAACCAAGTCGCTTTTCTCTCTTGACAACTCGGACGGCCTTCCCCGTTGACGCTATTTCATCGCCAATCGTTTTTGGGCCCGTTCGCGACGACCAAGTCGTTTTTTCTTTTTCTTCGGTTTGGTCTCGCCGACCGTCGAAGTTTGCTTCGATTCTGATTTCGACTTTGAGCCCGTTTTCGGCTTCGACTTGAATTTCGCTTTGAACTTCGGCTTATCGTCCTTGCTGTTTCCGTCGGATTTCGCTTTATATCTTGGCTTATCGTCCTTGCTGTTTCCGTCGGATTTCGATTTCGAATAGGGTCGCGAGCCTCTTTTCGGCTTGGCATTGGAGCGTGCTCCCTCTTGCGATGCCGAGCGACGTTGCCCTCGGTTTCGACTCGACGGACGTTGCGATTGGGAATCGCTTTCGCTCGTCTTTGGCTGGGCAATGAACGACATGGGATGCCCCTCTGCGACGGCCAGGCTCTGCTGAATCATCCGTTCAATCGCTCTGAGTCGCGATCGCTCTTCACTGTTGCAAAACGAAATAGCAACACCGCTCGCTCCGGCCCGGCCGGTTCGACCAATCCGATGGACGTAGTTTTCAGCTTCCACCGGCATATCGAAGTTCACGACATGGGAAACCTGATCGACATCCAACCCACGGGCTGCGATATCGGTTGCCACGAGAACCAACGACTTGGGTGATTTGAATCGATCCAAGATACGTTTCCGCGCGTTTTGGCTCTTGTTGCTGTGAATCGAATCAGCTTCGTACCCGGCCCGTTGGAGACGTTTCGCCACCTTGTCGGCTCCATGCTTGGTTCGAGTAAACACAAGCATTCGCTTCCAGGCCTTTTCCCCCATCCAATTGGTTAAAAGAGGCAATTTTTGTTTTTGCTCGACAAAGTAAACCGACTGTTCGATTTTATCAACCGTCATCGTATCGGATTCCACTCGTGCATCGACCGGATCGCGAAGCCATTCACTGGCCAATCCCCGAATCGAGGGCGGAATCGTGGCCGAAAAGAGCAACGTTTGCCGACTCTTGGGCACCTTCGCGACGATACGACGAAGATCGGGGATGAATCCCATATCGAGCATTCGGTCGGCTTCGTCGAGAATCAGAACTTCGACTTGCGAGAGGTCGACCAACTTTTGTTGCATCAGGTCGATCAGACGTCCGGGCGTCGCGACGATAATATCGACCCCTCGGTTGAGGTCGCGAACCTGAGGATTCTGACTGACGCCGCCATAAATGACCGTCTGCCGCAAACTGGCATAGCGTCCATAAATGTTAAAGCTCTCGCTGATCTGGATCGCCAACTCACGAGTCGGCGCGAGCGCCAAAGCACGCACCTTGCGTCCACGGCCATTGACCTTGCACTCTTTTTGGCTCAAGCGGTCCAGAGTCGGCAAAGCGAACGCGGCCGTCTTGCCGGTCCCGGTCTGAGCGCAACCTAACAGGTCACGCCCTTCGAGAATAGAAGGGATCGCCGACGCTTGGATTTCGGTCGGACAGGTGTAGCCTTGAGCATCAACCGCTTTGAGTAGTTGATCGGAAAGACCCAGCTTTTGGAAATTCATCTAGATAGTAACTTTCAAACTTGGTAAACGGATGCCATCTGGCTCTCGCAAACGATATTTTTTCGCTACGGAAGCCACTTCTCTTGATCTTCTGGGGGGTGCCTTCTTCGGACCAACCGACTAACAACCCAGACGCAAAGCAGTTCGAAGTCCGCAACCGATCGAGAATCGGGGGAAACATCAAACGCTCAAGAGGGCAACAAGTTCCCCGGGGGGGTGACGGCCCAAAAAAAGAAGCTCGGATAGGAATGGAAATCCCAACCAAGCGGCCGTCAGAAGTGAAGGCAAACAACAAGGCCTCACCCTCTCACGCATCGAAGAGATACTATATTAACTACCAACACCCCCCAAAGTCAAGGGGGTATCTTGTCCGGGAAAGTTAACACAAAAAGTAATTTACTTTTTTAGACACCAAGCTCTCCCGTTTAGGCGGCAAAGTGCCCAAACCTTGTAGAGTGAATCAGTTAGACCTTATTTATCCTTCAGTCCAGGCCGAAAGAAGGAACCTAATTCGACTGGGCAGCTTTTCTTGAGACTGCCGGTCTGGACCGTCCCGGGAAAAGCCACCTGCCGTTTCTTCTACTTACTTTTTCTCAACGTCGGTCAATGCTTGTAGGCAATTAACCATGTCGCGTCGGACCTGGCGAAGATTTTTCCAGCGAGTATCCTCGCGAAGCCGTGTTGCGCCGGGACCGTCCGGTTCGGCGTCGTTCTTTTCGCCGTTAAGGCCGGGATAAACCCCGACGCTGTACACCCCGCCTCCCAGCAACGTGCGTGCTTGGGCGACTGCTTCGGGCTTGGTTTTAGTAGCTTCTGCCTTGTCGGCCGCCTCTTGGAGCATGACGAACAGGGAGTAATCTTCGATGGCGTCGCGGATGGCGTTCCATCGTTTGCTGTGCACCACGCCGTCTCCCGGATAGAGGAATAAATAATCTTCATTCACCGCGGGGCGGAACCACGGGTCGTTCCGCGCGGTGCAGTACGACCAGAAGCCGGTACCGGTGATCCCGTGATGCCAGGCCAACCAGGCGGTCGCCCGGTAGTAGGCGATCGGGGTCCGGTGTTTGGCGTTGCCCATGCAGGTGTAGGTCCACATCGGTTCGCCGTACGACTTGATCCGATCGAGCTTCTCTTGGTTCTGGTCCAAAAGAAGATCGGTCAGATTGGGGCACCAGATATCGATGTAGGGATTCATGGCGTCCAGTTCTTCCAGGGTGAGTCGGCCGACCGGATCGGTGTAATTTTTGATCTTCGGGTCCGCCTCGCGAGCCAACTTGCCGTGGAAAATCTGCTGCTCCACGCGTCCCGCGGTCAAGCCCGGTTCGTCGACCGGATACAATGCCCAGTTGTCGTAGGTCAGGCCCCGTGACTCGAGGTGCTTGACCAGCTTCCGCAAGCCGGCGATATATGCCTTTCTGTAAGCCTCGCTGCCCGGTTTGGCGGGGCCTCTCACTCCTCCTTGATAATGGAAAAGGAGTATGATCGGCTCGTTTCCTTCGACCAGATAGAGATCCAGATAGGCGTCGAGGGCGGAAAAATCGGTCGAGACGATCTCCCCCTTTTCGTTAAACTGGAAGGTCGGCGGGATTGTGCAAACGTAAATGCTCGTCAATAGCTCAATTTGATCTTGGACCGCTTTCTTGGGTTGATCTTTGAGAATCGAGCGATCGACATACCCCCAGTGACACAGTTTGAACGGATGCTTCGCCGGCATCGAGGCAGACCAGACAGTCATCGGAATTTTGACCGATTGGGCGACCGGTTCGATGTCGAGGCTTTTGAAATTCAGGACGATTTCCTGCTCGCCCGGCTTGAAATATTTCGTGTCGACGTCGACCCACAACTGCCGCGCACCCCAGGCGGGCACGGTGATCGTTTGGGCCTGGTTGAGTTTCGGCAGGGCGTCGGCTTCCTTGTCGTACATTTGCGTCGGAAACGGCCAAAACCTCTCGCAACTGGACCGCGTCGGTCGGCGCGGGGGGCGAAATCCCCTTGGGTCTTGTCGTTCGGTGGCAACGTCACCCGGAAGGTACGGGCCGTATCACTGAGGTTGAACAGATTCACTGCGGCCGCTTCCGACTCTCCTTGGAGCGCTTCGATCCCGCCAAGGGATTCGACGCGACCTTCTCGCAGTTCTTCCATCCCGCCATACGGGGCCCACGGGTTGGCCAAAACGGCCAGCACTCGGCCCGGCGTTTTTTTCGTCGATCTGTTTGGCCATGCGAGCCATTTTTTCAAGAAGAACCACCTCCTTGACAAACAGTCCCATCTTGTCGCGTAATGCGGTTTGTTCCTTCGATTCTAAGACACGACCCATCAGCGCCCTGTCGCGAAGCTCTTGATAGTTTTTTCTCAAGTCGAAGGAACCGTTCTTGGAGTCGATCCGCCTGATCAAGCTGCGGCAAAAGGGCCTTCAAGGAGGCAAGGCGCAGGTCGGCCGTGGCTATTTCCCTCATGAAGGGAACCACTTCCACTTCCAGTTTTCGAGAGCTGATCACCTTCCCCTTCGATCGGATCGAAACTTCGAAAAGACATTTCTGGGTCGTCTTTGCGGAGATCGCGTACGGAAACGACACGGCAATCTGACGCTCGCTTGAGGTTTCTACCATCGAGAACGGCTGTTTTTCGTCAATGGTAATAGTCAGTTGAACCGCGATCTCGGCCGTCTTGGGATTCTCGACGGCACAGGAGAAGAGGTTGTTCCCCACGAACAGTTTTCCTAAATCCCACGAGCCAATACGCGGCCCGGCGTCGGCTTTCTTCTTGCCGAAAAAGCCCGCGCGGTCCCCGCCGCCCCGATATTCCGCGCAGAGTACTTTGGCGTCGGGACCGGCCTTGGTCCATTCGAAGCGGGAAATCTCCCCGCTGCAAACACAGCAAACCATGTCCAGCGTTTTATCGTTATCGAAATCCAACAAAGTTGGAGTCGTGTTTATCGCGGACCCCAGGGAAGACAACGAAACGGTTTGCCGCAATTGGCCCTCGGCGCTAAAGACATACAGAACACCACTGTAACCGGTAAGGAGGATTTCCATCGCGCCATCGCCGTCGATATCGGCCACGGCCGGGTTGCGGCGGCATCGGTTCTTGATCGACGCTTCCCAAAGTGGGTTTCCTTCGCCATCAAGAACGTGGAGCGTGTTTTTTAAATCGGGAATGAGGATTTCCGGCTTCCCGTTCCCGTTCAAGTCGACGACCGTCACCCCCGAGTCGATTTTGGCGCCGAGATCGCGGGTCCAAAGCGCCTTTCCGCTGCGATCGAGTACCTGGAAATGGCGATCGATCGCGAAAAGGATTTCCGGCTTACCGTCCCCGTTCAAGTCGGCCACATGCGGTGAGGTTCCGCCTTGATCCCCGTCGACCGACCAGCGGACGGTTCCGTCGTTTTGGAAACAGGTCATGGCTCGTTTGGTTCCGGCAATAAGAATTTCCAACATGCCGTCTCCATCCAGATCGACCAAGGCAGGACAGCAGGCGTTGCCATGATCCCCGTGGACACTCCAGACCGTTTCGCCTTCCCCGGTGAGGCAGACTACATTGCCTCCTTTGTCGGCAAGGAGAATCTCATGGATACTGTCATTGTTGATATCGCCCACCGCGGGAGTCGTATGGCCCCAATCAACTTCGGCCGAAAGGGTGAAGTCCCATTTCGTCTCCCCCGTCGTCGCATCGAGACAAGTCAGTCGTCCGGAGTTGTCCAGAACGAGACATTCCGGCTTCCCATCGGCATTCTGGGTCACGGCCGGTGCGCAGGTTACCGGATGATCGAGCATTCGTTCCCAAATGATTTTTTGCGCTTCGTCCAAGGCGATCACTTTGCCCGTCGCGGTCCCGAAGATGATATCGTCATCCCCGTCACCGTCCGCATCGATCACCACGGGCGAGGAATCGGTGATCCCCCAACACGCCGTGCTTCTCCAAATGCTCTTGAGACCGGAATCTCCCGCCAGGCAGAAGGAACCACCGAACCAGGTTAACATCAACAGTACTGCAAGATGACGATGACGCATGTGAAAACCTTTCTGCCGTGGAGGGAAAATTTTCAAGTGACGTGCTAAAAAGTCAAATGGTTTGAGATCAGCCTGTTGGCTTGATGTCGAGGCGTTTCACGCAAGAAGGGGTCCCCAGATATGAAAGATAACCAACGTTGCAATACCATCGCCTGGACTTTCATGGAACGCGTTTTCATGGAAGGGAATAGAGCGGTGCTATTAGGCAGGTTTATTGGAGTATATCACAACGCGACGGCCCGTTTCCATACCCCCCCGTTTAGGCCATCTGCGAGCCAGATTGAGTTGTTTTCGAAGCCCTTTTTGACCATTGGGGGCCAAAAAGGTGTCAGGAATCTTTTTTAGGTTATATCTAACTTATCACATCAAGTCAACAAAATTATCAAAAAAAGGTTCCTGACACCTTCCTCCCTACCCAGCCATCCATTTGATGTAGACGTGAAGCCGGGGGGAGTCCTTTTTTTTCTTTAGGTCAACTAAAACCCGCAAGCACGAATCATTATTATTCCTAGTTTTTTCGAAAAAAATATAGTTTCCCATAGTTTCATCGGTGCATTTAATCTCTGAGCAATATAAGTTAATCTTCAATAATCGAATTTCTCTTTTAGTGATAGACATATTAGGTAATTGAAAATCCCATTCATAGTCACTTTTAGGAAACATTACAAATATATCACTTTCAGGTATAGTACATTCTATATCGCAATACATACCCATCCATTGATGTGCTTCAGCATTAATCCACTCAGTGGATTCCGGAAACTTGATGCCGATTATTCTTTCAAGCTCTCGCACCACTTCAGGATCTGACGTATTCAACTCCGATAGCCACGTAGTGAGAGGCGTGCAAAAAAGGGACAATGGAATTATGAAAACAAAGAGGGGTAAGACCATGCACATAGATAATACTATCTGCATAAGAACTTTAATTACACTAGAACAGTTGCACTTCATACCTCAGGTTCCTTCTATTGTGTGTAATCTAAAGGCTCTCCCTGTTTCCCTTTGTCAGGCCCAAAAAGGTTCCTGGCACCTTTTCCTCTCCTCCCTCCTTTTTCCTCCTAAGGGAAGCCATCCTTTCCAGTATCGAAGCGACCGGTCGTGGAACGCCACCTTTTCCCGTATAGCCCGTAAGGGAAACCTATGCTTTTATGCCGCCCTATCTCTGCTGCTTTGAACACGTTTTCACGATTTACAAGCGATCCCAAGCTTTAAGATGATTTGTTCGATTTGATCTCAGATGAAAAAGTCGCTCAGAGCTAGGGAGCCGCCCTTGGTCCTTTCTTACTGCTAGGGGGTGGATATGTCAGAGCATGACGAGCATCGCAGAAAAACGGACACCGAGACACGCGAGTCGGATCAGGACGTCCAGGGGAGACTGATCGACTCCCGTACCTTTCCAAGGGCCGTTTTGGGAGTCGTACTGATCTTGTTACTTCTTTTGATAGGATACCGTCTGGGAGCCCGGCGAGAGATCCCCCCACGAGACCAGCCCGCGCAGCCGGAAAAACGGCAACAGTTCTAAAACTGCTCGATGTATCGGCAGATCCGGCAGACTCAAGCCGGGGAAGTTCGTCCGGACAACGATGCGAGCGGTGTTGGACGCCGAGAGCAACGTGGTCGATATGGACTTGAAATCACCGACGTGCAAGAGGTCATCGAGACGGTCCTTTTCGATGGGGGGAGGAAGTTCTCTCTTTCAATCAACTTCGAACCGAATTTGAATAAAAAACCAGTCCCAGATCGCTGCATTTTTCAATCGGGGTTCACATCCCAAACGTCTGCCGTTGTATCTCTTTCGGTGTGACCACCCAATTGGGCTTCGGTTCGGCGGTATTCCATCGGCGTCATACCGGTCACCCGTTTGAAGACGAGACGCATCCGCTCCACGTTGGAAAATCCACAGGTCATGGCCAGCTTGTGGAATTTGGTTTTCCCGGGTGCGGTAAGAAGTTTCTTGACTCGTTCGATTCGTCGACGACTGAGATAGTCATGCGGAGAACATCCGAGCATGCGGCGGAAACGGATTTCCAATTGGCGGCGTGAAATCGACGTGGCTTCCACGATCTGATCTATCCCAAAAGGCTCGCTGATATGGTCGTGGATGAAGTGCAGGGCCACGGCCAAATGGGGATCTTCCACGGCGATGGTGTCGGTCGATTGTCGGGCAACGACGCCGTCGGGCGGAACCGCCACGTCGAAGGGCACCGGCAGGCCGTCCATTAAGCGATCCAACGTTTTGGCGGTTTCCACACCCAGACGATAGGAGTTCCGTGAAACACTACTGAGAGTCGGTTGGCAGAATTCGCAAAGCGTAGGGTCGTTCTCCATGCCGATCACGGCCACGTCATGAGGAATACGCAGCCCCAACCGTTCGCATTCTTCGATCACGACCCTTGCACGATAATCCTGAACTGCCAGCAATCCGACCGGCGGACGGAGTTGTTTCAGCCATTGAACCAACCGTCGGGTCCGTTTTTCCCAATTGGCCTTCGGCCCCAATTTTACGGGCATTTGAAGCACGTCACACGTCGCGCCCTCTTGTTCGGCACACTCGACGAAACCACGGCAACGCTCTTGGGAGAACCAAAACCCTTCCAGACCAAAATAGGCCAGACGACGCAACCCGCGATGTAAAAGGTGTTCGGCCGCCAGACGGCCCATGGCGTAATGGTCGGGCATCACGCGCGGTATCTCCGTGTCTTCGAATGTTGCCGCCAAGTTTACCACGGGGATACCCAGCCGCCGGGCCGAACGGATATCATCGTGTTTGAGAATCGCGGTTATCACTCCATGGCCCGACCAACCGCGAAGACCGTCGAGCGTCAGCGGCTCTTCGCCTGCCCCGATCAACGATGGAGGGCTCGTCGTCAGCGACCATCCGCCGTGCTGTTTGGCATAGTCCATGATTCCACGAACGTACATCGTCATCCAAGGCACCGCCAACGGATAGACCAAAGCGACGTGTCGTCGTGCCTTCGTCGATACACGAGAATTCATGGAAATACTCCACCTTAGCCTATGCAGACTTGAACGAAAATAAGGTTGTTATTTGTCTTGAAGTTGTTTTGGGGAGACAATTGCGGCGTCAAATTCAAGGGGATGACTTGTACGGGCGGACGCAAAACACTTCCATTTTGCGTAAAAAGACGGTTTATCGCGACGTCCCCATGACTTATACTAACCAAAAGATCAAGTTGTGTGCAAGGGTTTCTTACGTTCCAATATTTTTGCATTCGAGGGAGCGTAAAAGCCGGTGTAGGAGTAAGACTATGAATGGGAAGAAAACGATTTCACTGGCTTGGGCATGGTTTGCCTTGATTTCCGTCACTCTGGCCGGTACCGCTTGGGCCGCGAAGGTTGATGCTCCCAAGCCCGCACCGACGCAAAAACCGGATCTCGTTGAAAAGGCCCTCGGACTCATGGGCGATGCGGAAGAGATTGTTTTCGTAGTCCGCCCGCTCTATTCCGACTCGCATTACTACGTCAATTTCGGCGGCTGGTCTAACGATCCCAATCGGTTCTCGTACCCTCCGGATGGTTCCCGCCTTTGCAAGCTCAACCTGCGAACCAAAAAGCTTACCGTCTTATTCGATGACCCCAAGGGCAATATCCGTGACCCGCGTGTCCATTATGACGGGAAGAAAATCCTTTTTTGTTATCGCAAGGGCGGAACCAAGCATTACAACCTTTACGAGATCAACACTGACAGGAGTGGGCTTAAGCAGCTGACTTTCGGAGACTGGGACGATATGGACCCGGCCTACCTGCCCGACGGCGGTATCGTTTTTGTCTCGAGCCGAGGCCGCCGGTTCATTCCCTGCAATAACACGCCGGGAGCTCAACTCTTCCGGGTCGACGCCGATGGCGGCAACCTGTTGTGCCTTTCCGCGAACAACGTCCGCGACGACCGGCCCGCGGTGCTGCCCAATGGCCAAGTAATCTACACGCGGTGGGAGTACGTCGATACGTCGATCGTGCATTATCGTGATCTGTGGGTCATGAATCCCGATGGGACCAATCAGATGATCCTTTACGGCGGCACGGTCACGACGCAGGAACTCGACTACTCGAAATGCGATGCCCTGCCAATCCCCGGCACGGACGGCAAAATCGTCTCGGTCTTTTCGCCACCACACGGCAGGCGAGAGAACGAAGGAAACGTGATGATCGTCGACCTCAAGGCCGGACCGGACCAATACGCCGCAGCCAGACAACTCACCCCGAAAGTGAACTATGGATTTTACCATTTTCCAAGCTACGCGATCGGGGGCGGGCGCGCGGGATACCGAGATCCGTATCCGCTCTCCGAAGATTGTTTTTTTGTCGCGAGGAACAAAAGCCTGTTGGTCCTCGATGGTAACGGCAAGATGCAAACGTTTTATCAAGCCGACAAAATGGTCCACGATCCGCGAGTGATCCGACCGCGTCCGCGTGAACGGGTGATCCCGCCACGAATCGATCTGCAGAAAACGACCGGGCAAATGATTGTGGCCGACGTTTACCACGGGCGTGGCGGGGAAATAGAAGGGATCAAACGCGGCACGATCAAGAAACTGCTGGTGCTGGAAGATTTGCCCAAGCCGGTCAGCTACTACTCCCTGCCGGGGCTTTTGAGCATGGACGGTACCCACACGCTTCGCCGGGTTCTCGGCACGGTGCCGGTGGAATCGGACGGGTCGGCCTCGTTCGAGTTGCCCGCCTTGCGATCGCTCTATTTCGTCGCGCTGGATGAAAACGATCTGGCGGTCAAGCGGATGCAGAGCTACACAATGGTGATGCCCGGCGAGACCCAGGGTTGCGTCGGTTGCCATGAGCACCGCACCGCCACCGCAAGCCTCAAAGGGAGCGGCACGCTGAAGGCGCTTGCGCGTCGGCCGAGCAAGATCGAACCGGCCGTCGGCGTGCCCGATGTGTTCGACTACCCCCGCGATATCCAACCGATCTGGGACGCGCACTGCGTTTCCTGCCATAACGCGGAAAAGTTATCGGGCCGCGTGAATCTGACGGGCGACCGAAACGAGTGGTTTACGCAGAGCTATTACGCCCTTTTCGCCTACAACCAAATCAGCGACATGATGGGTCGTTATCTGACCGAGTTCCGGAATCATAAGCCGTACGGTTTCGGCACCGGGGCCAGTCCGTTGATGCAAAAGATCGACGGCAGCCATTATGACGTGAAACTCTCGAAGCAGGAGCACGACACGGTTCGACTTTGGATCGAGGCAAGCGCCTACTTTGCGGGAAATTACGCGGTCTATAACCACAAAGAAAGCGCGGTCGCCGGGGCATTGCACAGCAATCCGAAAGTCGAAATCGGCAAACCGCTCGACCGGATTGTCCGTAATCGGTGCCTTTGGTGCCACGACTCGGCCGCGTCGATGGGACGGCGCGTTCGAAAAGGGAAGATGAACCAGCCGAAGCACTGTTGGAACCTGTACAATCTGTCGCATCCGGAGAAATCGATGATTCTCCTGGCGCCGCTGTCGGAGAAAGCCGGCGGGTACGGGTGGTGCAAAGATAATTATGGCCAGCCCGCGGTCTTCAGCAATACCGAAGACCGCGACTACCAAGCCATCCTTAAGGCTATCCAGGCGGCCAAGACGCGTCAGGAGAAAGTCGGGCGATACGACCTGCCCGGCTGTCCTCCCAATAAACATTACATCCGCTGGATGAAGCGATTTGGTGTTCTGCCCGAGAGCTTCGACCCGGCCAAAGATACCCTCGACCCGTACGAGACCGACCGGGCCTACTGGCGTTCGCTATGGTACCATCCCCCTACCGTCGAAATCGGTGCCAAAACCCCGTCGGTGCCCGGCAAAACGGAAAGCGCAAAAGCAACGCCATGATTGGAATGCAAGCGACGCCGATAAAAAACGAACGCCATTCATTCAATTACGGGGACCCCGGCGCCCGTGAAGTGAAATCCAAATGACCGTTTGGCCCAGCAGTCCGTTGAAAAAGGCCATCCGAGCCATTTTCAACCTCGGCAATTGCGACAACAAGTGGCCGCAAGCCTCGCATAATCAGCGATTTTTTAAATCGCCAATTATGTGGGAAACATCCGGTTTCCCCTAGCAGCCCGTTTTTTACCAGGCTGCTAGCCGACCGGTTTCTCGATAACACGGACCACCTCAAGCAAAGCCTAGTTCGCCCTTTTTTCGGTAATTACTTCAACCCGGGCCGGGAGCGATTCGTTGCTGATTCGCATGCCCTCGGGAATAGATAACTTCAATCCGCGTGACTTTTGGTAGCTTGCGGAAATCGGTCCGGCGACGGTGGGGAAGCGGACTTCGATCTGTTCGAGGGAGCTTGGAATTTGCGGGGCAAGGTGAATACTTTTCCAGCCGGGCTCACTCGGGGTGATTCCGAAGGTCTTCGCGATAAGGATCCATATCGGGGTAGCGCAGGCGGGGTGACAGTAGCTGGTATTCCATTTCAGTTCCGGTGCCCACGCTTCCATGGTCGCGGTCGCGCCGCTGCGAACCATCTCGTGCCACGAGTGCTTGTCGCGACAGGTGAGAAGCTCGTAGGCCAATTCCCCTTCGCCCGCCCCATAAAGCCCGGCAAGGACGTAGGGAGCTGCGTAAAGCCCGCAATCCAGACGTTTTTGACGAAGGAATTCCGTGACGCTTCCTTGCTGCGACTTCGGAACCAAGCCAAAATGCAACGGGAACGCCGACGCGTGCAAGGCGTGGTGTTGCGAACCCACACCATCGCGATAGGTGCCCGTTTTTACATCAAGAAGGGACTGAAACGTTTCATAGAGACGGTTGGCTTTCTGGGCATACGGCGTGCCGTCACGTCCTACCGCACGACAAACTCGGGCGGCCTCTTTCAACGAACCGTAGTAAAACGCGTTGACGACGGTGTTGACCCCGTTCTTCGTTCCCTCGTAGTCGTATCCGCCTCGTAAATTCGAGGGCCAATCGACCAGTACCCATTTATGACGATCCACTCCGGCAAGGAGCCCTTCTTGATTTTCAAGTCGTTCAAAATACCCGAAAAGTTTTTTCAGCGCCCCGGCATCAATCAGTGCCGCGACGGTTTCCGTATCGCCTGTCATATCGTGATAGTAGGCCAGCATTATCGGCCACACGAGTGACCATTCGGCCAATTCCTGTTTGTATCCGCCTGGCGCGACACAGAGCATCCCCTCGTCGAAACGCTGGGAATGATGGAAATCGATCAGCGCCTTCTTGGCCAAGGCAGGATCGGCCGTTAACAGAAGATGCGACAAAACGGTCATATAGGTATCGCCCGTATACTGTCCCTTCTCCCGGGTCGCGCAATCGACGTACACGTCCTGGCAGCCCATCCGGAGCCCCTCGACGCAGATCTTCCAGATATCGTTGAGCAGTGGATTGGAGGAATGGAAGGAAAAACGGTCCTTGTCCATCGGGAAGTGACGGACTTGGACCCAGACTTCCGGCCGGCTCGGAGCGTTGAGGATTTCTATATAACGGAACCCACGATAGTCGAAGTATTCGACCAGATCTTCATTGCCGGAAAGGGTAATCCGATCCACATAATCGCAGTTGCACCGCATTTTGTGACGCACTGAACCATCGTCGTTGAGCTCTTCCCCATGCCAAACGGTGACGGCGTGTCCCTTGGCCCCATTGAGGCGAATTCGCGTATGCCCGACGACCTCTTGGCCAAAATCATAGAGATAGTGCCCCTTGCCCTTGTCGATAACCTGCTTGGGTTTCCAGTCGGAGTGTTCGAGCAACGGGGTGATTCTCGACGAAAACTCATGGTCCTGTCGCTCGACCAGGGGAGATCGCCAAGCCCTATCGTCAAACCCGACGCTACGGTAGCCGCGTGGCCATTTTTGCAAATCAAGGTTTTCGTTAAATTGGGTAGCGTAACCGAAGACCCGATCGTGCGAATAGGCGTCACATGTCACGCATTTCCACGTTGAATCGGTCGTAACGAGCTGGTGAGAACCGTCCTCCATTTCCAGATCCAGACGGACCAGCAGACCGCTTCGATTGTCGGCACTGGTAAAAGCACGCGTGGTCAGCCCGTGATAGTAAACGTGGGCAGCCAAGCAATTTTCCCCGGCGCTGAGATATTCGGTGACGTCGAGGGTCGCATAGGGATGGGCAAAGTAATAACCCGGGTCCGGACCTTGCAGGACAAACTTTCCGTTCATGGTAAAACGATAATGATCGTCACCGGTAATCTGCAAAACCGCCTTGCGCGGCTTCTCGGCGAGCCGGATTTCTTTCCGAAACAACGTATGAACGTTCTTCAGCCGCGTGGCTTTTTCCTTGGTTTCCCCCGCCTCGAAGACGCCCAGAATGGGTTCGTCCGCAAAGTCGGGGTTGCGAATCCAGGGAGTATCCTCAATCGGAGCCGCGATTGAAACGACACCAAAGGAATTTAACAACAACCAGGCGAAAACCAGGACAAAAGTGCCACGCAACCAGCAAGGGCGAAATTTAGTTTCCCCCACGCAAACCTTGCCAAACGGCATGTCAATCATTCCAATTATTTCATGAGACATTTTTCAAAAGCTCTCTAGCGCATTGAAAATTTTCCAACTGATTCAGCCATTTGCCCAGCAGCCCGGGTTAGTTGACTGGTTGGCCGGTTTGGTTTTTGGAAATCTCGGAAGTGTGTTCCTCTAACTGGATTTCCAACGTTTCGTGCAGGCTTCGCAGCTTTTCCCGCAACGAGTACGGCGTGTAGACATAGTCCTGCTCGTGCTGGAAGCCGAGACGCGAGTCACGCTCCGCGGCAAGGAGCGAAAGCTCGGTCCGGGCAATCTCCTCGCGGACGATGGTTTTCATCCGGTCGAGTATCGCGAGCTTCTTCTGACGGTCCTTCTCCGCAGCCAGTTGTAATCGAAGGTCTTCAAACTCAAGGATGGCGCAGTTGCTTTGCATCATTCGCTGCAGATGTTCAGCCACCACCACTTCGCGGAGGGCCCGCTGCCGTTTGGATTCCGGACTCCCCAAAGCCGCGGCCCGATACAGCTTCAGACCTTCTTCCATTTCGTCGGACGAGAGCCGTAGGTATTTCAGGAATACCGGCAGAATTTGTCGCTCTGGTCCAACGTAGATTCCAGTCGCAATCCTTGCGTAAATCTCGGCCTTGTTAGTCTTATTGGTAAAGTCGGGGTAAAAGACCATCCGAGAGACAGCGAAAGGCCAGTAAGGGTTGACGCCTACTCCGAAACCTCCCATCCACTTGTCGTGATCCGACCAGGAATGTTTGAACGTCGTGGTCCGAAGCGGAGGCTCCTGAAAGAAAAGAGGATTGCCCACGGCGTTGTTGGTTCCCATGTTCGGGCCGGTGTCCGGCATGAGGCGAATGGCCCGGCTGAAGTGGTCCCACGCCCCCAGAACGGCCTCTTTCTTCCCGGCTCCGAAATCACGCGCGGCAATCCCGCCTAACAGCTCCTCCAGCGGCGGCGCGTCGCTCCAGCAGTACCACGCCCGCAACTCGGTCATGAAATTCGGTGTGTAACCGCTGCTCCAACTTTCCATGGTGCCGTTGACGCCGAACTTCTCGAGCGCCTCGTACCGCTTGTGCCATTGGTGCGGAAACGGGAGGTAGGGGATCGTGCCGAACTGCCAGGCGGCAAAGGTATCGGCCTTGGAATAGACCTTCATTTTCCGCTTCCGAAGTTCAGTAATCTGAGCTTCCGTCACTTCCGCGGGCCCAATTTGGTTCAGCGAATAGTCTGCCAAATACCCTTGCATCCCGTCGAGTTCGAAACTCTTTCCGTTTTCCCAGGTCAAAAGCGGTATCGCATCGGCCGGAAGTTGCTGGACGAAATAACGCTTCATGTCGACGTTACTTGGATGGAAATAGATATTGTATTCCCAGGGCAAGACCTCGATCGCCGGATTCACCCGATGGCACTCCTCGGCCACGATTGCCACGGCCCGGGCCCAGTTGCGGGCCCATTCTTGCACTCGTTCCTTGCCACCGCCGTGGAAAGCTCCCCACTTCTTGTACCAAAAACCTTCTGTCAAGAGGACGTAACCTTGGATGTCGGGAAATTCTTTTACGTTATCCCGTACCAGCTTGCGCAAGCCTGCTTCGCTTTCCGGTGTGCCCACGTACTGGTAGATGATCGGAGCGTAGACCTTGATGCCGAAACGGGAAGCCCGGTTGATCAAATCTCGCATTTTGGCCGGATTCTGACGACGCGTCCCGAAAAGCGCTCGCGCGAAATGGTCCGTCGAATTCTCGACCGTGGTGCGATCCCCATTCGGGTTGGCGTAGACCGAGGCGTAGATGGCGTCAAAGCCGTCGTGGGCCAAATGGGAGAGCAACTGATCCGGCCACTCCATCCACCCCATCCACGATTGGACCATACGCACGTCGTAGAGACTGTGCCGGACCGTCTTCAAGTTGGCGGGCAAAAAAGGCGCTTCGCGCAGATTCATCCGCTCTTCCAGATTATAAAGCCCGAACATGGCACCCCGTTCGTCGTACCCGCACACGATGATCCGCTCCGGCGTCACGACAATCTCGTAGTCCTTCGGTTTTTTCAGTGCCGTCCCGCATCCGGGAATCTGATCGCGTGTTCCGACGACGACGCACTGTTTGAGGTTTTGCCATCCGTCGAGTGAATCCCGGCCTTCGACGTCGATTTGAACGTTCATCGACGTGGCCAGATAGTCTTGGAGGTCGGCAACGGCGGTTTCAAGGACCGGCGAGCTTTTTTGGTTCCAAACGAGCTTCCATCCCTGCTTGGGCAGCGCCATCTCGCCGGTTTGGAGCTTGGCCTCGAAATCACGCCTTTGGACGTGCCTCGGGCCGGTCGACAGACGCTTGTGGTAGTCGTAAGGTTTCTCTTGAGGAAGGACGCGTTGGACTTCTCGAGCAAACTCCTCGGTGGTCACCTCAGCCTGGGCGGGTGTCGGGGTGTGGAGAGACCAGCCAACGACCAGGATCAAGCCTGCGATGACCGGGGATAGGGTTGATACCAGAAGATACCTGCTAAGACCAATGACTTTCATTTTTCTCCATTTTCGCTTGGGGAGCAAACGCGACGTTCGTACAAACCGCGTACTTGTTACCAGACTCATTTCGGCATTCGGCCGACGGACGACCGGGCAGTCGCCAGAAGCTTCCCGCTTCATAAAATTTATACATGTCGATGAAAATACTATAGCAGACGCCTCCGGAGTCTGGCAAGTCGACGGGATCCGCATCGCGAACGTTGGCACCGCTTTGGCTGTGGTATCGAAACCACTTTGATCGCCATAGGGATTTCAGACCGAGTCATCTTTATCCCTCGAGCAAAACCAAAGCAACCACGGACTTCCCAAAGCGGCGGGATCTCCCTCGATAACGGGCATGACGCCTAAGGTTTTTTCGCCAGTTCCGCCTCGATTCGTTTCTCACTTGGTGGATCGTGAGAAAAGCCCCAGGTCACCATTCCGTCTCGGCCGATCAGGAAATAGTGGGGGAAACTCGAGTTGGCGTACTTCTTCACGGTTTCTCCATCGTCAAGGACAACGGGAAAGCGGAGCGGATTCTTTTCGAGAAACGCTTCCAGTCCGTCGGCATTCTGAGACGAATGGACACCAACGACCTCGAGCCCCTGGTCATGGTATTTTTCGTAAAGCCGGTTCACTTCCGGTAATTTTTCGCAGCAGGGTCCGCACCACGCGGCCCAAAAGTCGACAAGCACCACCTTCCCTTTGAGTTTTTCGAGATCGGTGATCCCCTCGGCCGGAAAAGTGGCGGAACCGGAGATCTCTGGAGCCGGTTTTCCGATGAGACTTTCTTTGATCGCCTTCTGTGCGACCTTGGCCCGTGCCAAGTAGCCGGGGCAACGGTTGGCCATCAGTAAATCCCCTTCGTCTTGGCATTGGGCTTTGCCTTGAAACACTCGCCCTAACTTCTCGTTGCCACAAAAAGTTTGCCCACCGCATCCATTTTCTCGTAGTTTCTCATGTTGGAAACGAATCAGCGCATCGATTGCTTTGAGATCGCCGTTGGGCGAGGTACATATCCAGTACCAGCTCTGTTGCTTAACGACAAGAAGCCTACTTGCTCGAATAACCATTTTTTCACTTGGCAATTCTTCAAGGGTCGGCCAGGTCTCGCCCTCTTTTGATTGCCGAAATACGCGAAGTCGGCCCATGGTCTCTCGAACGAAATACGGGCCGTACTGAACGGAGAAGACCGGGAATTGGGGATCGACATCAAAGACCGGTTTTAGTTTAGGGTCGATTTTGGCCAGAACAATTTGCCATTCCAATTCATCCGGAGCGGCAACCAGCGACGCGACCAGCCAGCCGTCCTTCTCGGTAACGGTCAACGTCTGCTCGGGAATCTCCAAGCCGCCCCCGCTCATTCCCGGTATCGTCTTCTCAAGAGGAAAGACCGAATCTTTTGGATTTTGCCCCGTTTCCGCTTGGGTGAAACAGGGGCACGTCAAAAATAATAGCGCAAAAGCAAGATGAGTAAATAGTCGTCGATTCATCGTAAAAAAACCTCTCTTTTCACGGTTTGCCTGATTAACATCAGCAGCCCAAAAAGATCAAAGAGACGGGTTGCTGCCCCAATACGAATTTCACTTGGTTGAACCGGTTTCAAGACTCTCACGCAGGCGATCCAACTCCTCGGGCGTGATCCGCTGCGCGGTGGTCTTGATCATCTTCATGAAATAATCGATCTCCTTCGGCGCCGACGGGAAACCGATGTTCCCCTCCGGACTGTCGGAGTTGATGAGCGCCGTTCCGTCGGAGTCGAGAATCACGAACCGCGGAATGCTGCCGTTTCGGTCCGGTCGAAGACGCTTTAGTACCTGACCGCCATGGGGATATCGCCACCGGTCGATCTTGACCACGACATAGTCGGGCGAGAGGATCGCCTCCTGCGACTTCAGGAAACGGGCCAGCCGATGGCAAGGTCTGCAATTGACGCCGGCGGTTTCATAGACCAGAACTCGCTTGTTATCCCGTTTCGCCTGGGCAAGTGCCTCGGCCAACAAGGTTTCGGCGTCAGGGTGTTCGGGAGCGTGCTTTTTGAGAAAGGCAAGAAGTTTTTTACGGTCGACCGAGTCGGCCTTCGACACGGCGGACGCCCCTTCGCTTGCCAGCAGTTTCCCGTCGGCATCAATGACCAAAAGCGCCGGTTGATCCAGTTCAGAGAGATCGACACCGAAACGGGTTTTCAAAAACGCCACCGTTTCTTCCGCCTGATCGCTCTTGGAATCGACCGCCAACAGTCGATAATCGGCGATAGCGATTTGAAGTTCCTCTAACACGGAGTCGAAATAGCGTTGATAATACTCTCGATAGGCTTCACTCTTGGGGTCGGTAAAGAGGATCAGGACCCGCTGTTGTGTCGACTGAATCTTTTTCAATGTCGCGTCGAGACACGATTGGAAAGACCCCGACTTGTCGAAAAAGGTCTTGGCGACCTGTTCATCGAATGTCGGAGGGCGATACGGGTGCGGCGCCGTCGAAAGCTGTAGATCGCCCAAGGAAATCGGTTTTGGCTCTTTGACGGCGATCTGCCCCAGGGGTTTGCTGACCCCTCCCGCCGTAAATCCGCCCCCTTCCAATGGAGTACTCAAATGGTACTCGGCACCGATGATAAGACCGGTAATCTTGAAGTGTCCGTCCGCATCGGTCTTGACGCTGCTGCCAAAACGAACACTACAGCTTTCCAAGGGCGTACCATCTTCCTTGACGCCGTAGACACGAACGCCGCACTCAATCTTGCGATCGGCCAGCGGCTTTCCACTGCCTCCGTCGAGCAACCGTCCTTCGGCCGAGGTCGTCGGTTGTACCTCGATCGTTATCTCTTCATCGTCGCCGGTGATTTCCACCATACCACCAAGTGTACCGTCTTTGTTTTTCGCCTGGACAAACATTTGGTTCAGCGATCGCTTCGTTCGGAATCGTCCTTGACTGTCGGTCGTTACCAAGAAATCCCGGCCTGAAAATGATCTTGCAACGCCGTACACTTTCGCATCGGCCACCGGCTTCGAATCGTCTCCTTGAAGTACCACCCGTCCCGAGAGGACACCACGGTTGGGTCGCGGAGCGTGCAAATCGAACTGGAGCGACTTTTCTTTCGTAACGGTGACCTCTTTCGTGGGAGCGTTATCAGGCCCTTTTAAGTTATATGTGCCAGGGCCGACATGGAATTCATAACGGCCATTTGTGTCGGTCGTTGCATGACGCCAAAAGTTGACAATTATGGCCCGGTTCCTATGGGTCGGGTTGGGCAATTGCTTTTCGGGCGGCAATTTGTGGTACTCCGGCCCTTCCCGCCAAAGCCTCATTGATTGGCCCGCCCACGGTTTCATGTCCGGTCCGACAGTCACTTGGCCGTAAATTTTACAGGCTGGTTGAAGGACGATTTCAACGTCATTGATCGGTTTGTCAGGACGCAGGACAATTCCTTCGGTAGTCGTCCCCGCCCATTCGGAATTTTCGACCTCAATCATGTAAAACTGATCGGGGTAGGCGTGAAACTCGAAACTTCCATCGGCATCCGTCTGAACCGATTGTCGAAACCGATCGGTTTGGTATCCGGCACCGATTGCGGTCATCTTTAAATCGGCGGCGAGCCGACCGTCGGGGAAACGGACTTTTCCACCCAGCAAGACGGTACGAACCAACCGGGCCGTCAGTTCTTTTTTATCCCCCTTGGGGTCAAACTCGATTCGCTTTGACAAGCAATATTCTTGGGGGGGAGAATAGCTGAAGGTGATCTTATCGGTATTCCATGCAGGCAACCAATCGAAACGAACCAGGCCGTGGACGTCAGTTTTTTCCGTAAGTTCGCGTATTCCACTTACGTTCAACGTATTCCAATGCTCTAAGGCGGATTGCCTCGGTTTCTGGAAATACCAAGAATTAACCTTCGCCCCCGCCATCGGCTTTCCCTCAGGATCGAGGAGCTTGACCTGTACCGTTCGGGCCCCGTCGAGCGTCAAGACGGTCGACATTTTTATCTCCAACTCGTCAGACGGGCCGCTCTCGAGTGACGCCATATCCTTGGGCTTGAACGCGACATAGTCCAATCCGAACCCCGACTTCAGAGCGAAAACGTTTTGCATCGGTGCCTCGGCCGGGACGCGTAGCGTGCATTTTCCGTTCCGATCGGTATGCCCAGAATCCAATGGTTCGACCGTAAGACTCGCGCCGACAAACGCTCCCGATACCGGTTTCGACTCGCCGTCGACGACCGAAACGTCGATCACCCGCGCGGGGCGAAGGGTCAGTCGAACCGGCTCGCGTGGCTTCTCCTTCGGGTTTGTTACCCACGGAAAGCGATAAAACGCCTGCTGAGACCCATCGGCCAAGCGGGCCAGGATTGTTCGGCCACGCGGCGGGACCTCGACATCAAATCGAAAACGCCCCGACGCGTCGCTTTGGACAATCGGGTCTTGTTTGCGGAGCAATAAAAGCTGCAACGAAACCCCGGCGACCGGCCGCCCTTCCGGATCGACAACGACGCCCTCGACCGGTATCGTCTTCCTCGCCTCCTTTTTCGAGTCACCTTTCGCTTCCGGCTCGGCCGTTTTTTCTTCAGCTTCCTCGGAAATTCCCTTTGCCGGTTCGACAAGCGGGCCTTCCGACTTGACGATTTCGATCTGGGTCTTTTTGTCAGGTTGAACCGAGATATTACGAATCTCGACCCACCGCTTTGGCCGACTTTGGATACGAAACTCTTTCACCTTTTCCAGGGGCAAGTCAGGGAACTCGGCTCTCCTGGAATTGAGGTGTTTGCCGGCACTGCAGCCGTATTGGTTACCGTAATGAGGTTGGTTGTTTTCAAGATCAATCGCGACGATCCTGACATAGCGTTGACGCAAATCATGAGTAACCGACAGGGTGGCGGCCCCCTCTTTTTCCGTTGGAGTCGATATGATGAAACTGCCCGCAAGGGTGCCAATCGCCGATTCGCCATCATCCCGTCCCTTGACATGATGCGTCGTCCATTCCCCTACGGCATATTCGATATGAAGCGAAACGGTCGACTGCCCTTTTTTGATGACGGCTGCCTGGATGTTGACCTCTCGTGAGTCATTGCCCGGCAGAGCTCTGCTTGTCGAACTGCCGGTTTGATGAAGACAAGCGGAGAACCATTCTTCCTGATCCTGCGGGGCAACCGAGCGATAAACCACTTCGCGGGTCGCTTCCCCAATGTCAGGATGAACGCGGCCGCGAAATTCCTCCGAATCATACGGCGGCTTCGCAAGCAGCGAACCGTCCGGTTTCCACCATTTTTTTCCTTCGGACGGATGCTCGCTGACGCCCAGCACCTCGACCATCGCCCCATTAGGCAGTTTGATCGCAAACGGTCCGGCACGTTTTACTAGTTGGGCCTTATTGTTCTCGGACTTCTCTTCGGCGGTCGGTTCTGCCAAGACGAATTGAAGCGTCCCCAAGACGGCGGCGGAAAGCAGCGTGGCAAAACCGAAGGCAAACGTTTTGCGACGGCGCAGCGGGAGCGTGAACACCCCTGCACGCAGCACGCTTAAGCGGCGGCTGATCGTGGAGGTCCGGGCCATCGCGATCCCCGAGGTCGGAATCGGACCGCAGACCTCGATCGCCACTCGGGCCAGCGTCCGACAATAACCGGCCACGTCTCCGACCAACTCGGCCGACACCGCGTCGCTGACCAGCTCGCACGCCGCCAAATGGGCCTTCCGCATCTGCCACGCCAGCGGATGAAACCAGAGCAGGATCGAAACCAAGTGGAGCCCGACGTTCCACGCCACATCATGATAGCGAACGTGGGCCAGTTCATGCGCCAAAATGCCCGGCAGGTCGCCCCGATAAGCCTCCTCGCACATCCGCGACGGCAACAACAGCCGCGACCGACGAAACCCGAGGAGAAACGGCGAGGCGACCTTCGGCGATTGGACCACCTCGACTCGACGTCGACAGCCGATCGCACGGGCCACCCGTCGACATTCTTCCAAAACCGCCTCGGGCACCTTTTGACCATCACCTTGAGCTCGAACCGAAAGAGCCGAAACCCGTCGATGGCCATGCCATAGGCGAACAAGCAGGACCACGACTCCCCCGAGCCAAACCGCCAAGAGCGGGTAGATCAAATCGATTGTTTTGCCCGACTGTCTTGAACTCAACGGCAGCGAATCGGAAAGATTTGGTTCGAATGGCTCTTGCGAAAGGGGTTCCATAAGGTTCGGGGAAACCCAGCTCGGCTGGAGGGAATCACGGTACGGCTCCCCGGCAGAAGCAACCATCATAGCGGGGGCGATTTCTACGACCGGCACAGGATGCGGCATCTTGATCTTAAACGCCGGAGCTAAACAGCTCACCGCCAAAAGCACGGCCAGACTAACGGCCGTCACGCGCCAGAGAAGAACCCGCCAACGCGGATTGGCTTGAATCAGCAGCAGATGGACCAGCCAGGCGGCCGCCAGAATCGCCGTAGTTTTTAAAAGAAACATGCCCCAAACTCCCAAGTGAAAAATCGATTCCGAACCGCCAAACCCATTAAGAAAAGCGTTCATGACTTTTTCCTCTCGGAGGAATCGGTCTCGTTGGATTCTTCTTGTGCCATTCGCTGCAACTCAAGCAACTCTTTCGGTGAGAGTTTTTCCTTGGCCAGCAGATGGCACAACAAGGCCTCGCTCGATCCGCCACAGAACGTGTCGACCAGATCGCCCAACATCGAGCGAAACGTCGATTCCCGCTTCGTCTTCGCGCAATAGTAAAACGCCTTCCCCTTGCCTCGCCGCGTCAGATGGCCCTTATCAACCAAGATAGTCAAATAAGATCGCAGGGCGGCGTTTTTGATCGGACGCGGAAAATGCTCCTGGATCTCGGCCGGTTTCATTTCGCCGTGCTCCCAGAGTATCCGCATGACTTCCATCTCACCGGGGGTAAACTGAGCCATAAAAAACCTCACAAGAAAAAGGACGTTTACCAGACCTGCAGATCATCCTACACATTCATCGGAGCCCGTCAAGAGAAATATGCAGATATTTCTACATATAGTAAAAATCCCCCCCGGTCTAGCGAGCAGACTGGTAACGGGCAGAAGGTGGGGTGCCGGGTGCGGGCATTTTTCTGGGGGGCTTACGTTGTCGTAATACACAAAAGGAGCGAATTTCTCTTTATATCATCCCCTCATCTTAGAGGTTCTCGCTATTTAAAATAGATCGATTGCGATATCCTTCTCGTTTTGTTAGAATAAAATAGTGTCTTTTGGTGTTGTTGCGATAGATGGTAAAGGCCATATACTTTCTGGGCGATAACACTTCCGCAAGCGTCTTTGTTCAAGGCACCCCTTTCGGGGTAACGAGTTGCGGAAAACGGGATAGATTGAAAAGGCAAAAAACCTTATAGAAAAAAATAAACAGGGGTAGAAACGGCCATGTCGTTATGGAAAAAGACCACGGATTGTCTCTCTCGAAATAATATTGCTCAACTTTCACGGCTTGGCGATCTGGCCAACCGACAACATCGCCTGCGGCTCGAGCCGCTCGAAGACCGCCGGATGCTTTCCGTGTTGCACGTCGACGCCGATGCACTGGCCGGAGGCGACGGCCTTGCGTGGGGTTCTGCCTATGACGATCTGCAATTGGCGCTCGATCGGGCCGAGGTTCTCAATGCCGACGAGATTGAGACGAACGATATCGATCAGATCTGGATCGCCGAAGGGGCGTATCTGCCGACCAAACGGCTCGAGCCGGAAAACGAACGGTCAGCCGCCTTCTCACTCTTGGACCACGTGGCCCTTTACGGTGGTTTTGAGGGAAATGAAGCTGCATTGGACCAGCGCGACTGGGCGACCCACGAAACGATTCTTTCCGGGGATCTGGGCATTCAAGCCGACACTTCCGACAACGCCTACACCGTCGTTTACTCTGGCGAGAACATCAAGGCAACGCTCGACGGAATTTCGATCACCGGCGGAAGTGCGCATGGTTCAATCTATTATCCGGAACAAATGCGCGGAGGTGGCATTTTTAATGCCGGTGATCTAAAGGTCATCAATTCAACGATCTCAGGCAACTCGGCCGACAGGGAAGGGGGAGGTGTTTATAGTAACCTTGGCAATTTCAGTATCTCTAACTCGACTATTTCTGACAACTCGTCTTGGTTAGGGGGAGGAGTCTATCAGCTTGCTGGAAACTTGACCGTCACGAGTACGACGATTTCAGATAACTCGGCCAGAGATTACGGTGGTGGGATATACTGTTGCGTGGGCAGTATGCTCAATGTCATGGATTCGAACATTTCTGGAAACGCAGCCGGCTTCGGTGGCGGTATCTACGGTCAGGATGACTGTTCAGCAAGTGTTGACAACTCCATCATCTCAGACAATTCAGCCACTATAAGCGGCGGTGGCATGAACTTCGTTTCATTTGGTAGCCTAATTGTCTCTAACTCGACGATCTCCGGCAACTCGGCAACCTATGATGGTGGAGGCGGCATTTACGCTGAATGTGGGGATTTCACTTTAACTAATTCGACCGTTTCTGGTAATTTCTCTATACAAGGCGATGGAGGGGGAATCGACCAGTCTCAAGGTGTTTTACTCGTTACCAACACCACGATTTCAGCCAACTCAGCCAGCAATCGCGGCGGCGGGATCAGTAGCGATTCCAGTGAGACCGTTTTCATTGACAAGTCCATCATCTCGGACAATGTCAGTGATGGCATCTACCTTGGAAATGCTTTTAATGCGACGATTCGGGATACCCAAATCAGCGGAAACAGTTGGGTCGGAATAAAGAATTGTCGTAGTAACTTGACGGTTACTGATTCCACCGTGTCGAATAATGCAAAGGGTGGAATTTATTCATATGGTGACTTGATGGTTACGAACTCGACGATTTCCAGTAATAAGTTGGATGACAATCAAGGTGGCCCGGGGATCACGATAATCGGGACAGCGACGATTGAAGGTTCAATCATCTTTGATCATTTCAATTCTTACGATGATGGTAATGGTGGTGGATTACTTTTGGAAAGTGGTGAGTGTTCCATAGCCAACACCCTCTTCTCAGGAAATTTCGCCAAGGATTGTGGAGGCGGAATTTATCTTAGGGCTGGAACCCTAACGGTCTCCGATTCGACGTTTCTTGACAATACGGCGGTTCGGGATGGCGGTGCGATTTATAGTCAAGGTAATGGCGAGTTCTTCGTTTCCGGGTCGACCTTCGAGGGGAACTACGCCGATGCAGGTGGAGGTGCAATTTACAACTGGTTAGGTGGAACCGGAACTGTCGTCGATTCCACCTTCACGAAGAACACTTCCGGCGGCCACGGCGGGGCGCTTGCGAACACGGGGACCTTACACCTGTCGGGTTTGACCGTTTCCGGTAATACGACC
The DNA here is from genome assembly GCA_963674475.2 of Thermoguttaceae bacterium. Lineage (GTDB taxonomy): Bacteria > Planctomycetota > Planctomycetia > Pirellulales > Thermoguttaceae > CAXXFQ01. The sequence continues at coordinate 767,710 of CAXXFQ010000024.1, forward strand.
ACGGGTGAGGGCGTTTGCGTAATGGGCGGCGGTGGGATTTCCAATCAAAACGTCATGACTATTGCCAATTCCACGATTGTCGGGAATCATGGAGCCAAAGGTGGCGGTATCTACACTTACGGTGAACTGACCCTCACTTCCACGACGGTCAGTGGGAACACGGCCGAGAACGGCGGGGGAATTTATAATCGCCATAATAGCCCTTACAGTACATGCATTTTATCCCTACAAAACTCGATTATCTCGCTCAACGAGACGAGTTCGGGAACGGAAATCTCGGGTATTGTCACGTCGCTCAATAGTTGCCTTCTCGGGTCGGACCCGAAGTTTATTCGCAACCCATCCGACGGCGGCGATGGCTGGGGGGACGATCCGTCGACACCGGAAATCGACGAAGGAGCCAACGATGACTATGGCGATCTGCGACTTCGGCCCTACAGCCCGGCCGTTGATGCGGGGAACAATACCTTGGCCGTCGACGCTACCGGAAATCCGCTTTTAACCGATATGGTCGGGAACCCGCGGATCCAAAACGAGACAATCGATATCGGGGCGTTTGAACAAATTCCGCTTCTGATGGGCGATGTCAATGAAGACGGTAACGTAAACGCAAGCGACTTTGCCTATTTCATGTCCAATTGGCAATACGGAACGGCCAACTGGCCAGGCGGCGATCCGGTGCTGAGCCCGACCGGCTCGGTTGCCGGCGATCTCGACGAAGACGGCACGGTCTCGGCAACGGACTTTGCCTATTTCATGTCCAACTGGCAAGGATCAATGCTCAAGGTTTCGACGCCGGTCGACGACCTCACTTTGAGCGAGGGGGACCCACAGCCGGAGCCAATCGATCTGTACGAAGTTTTTAACCTCAATGCGTCGCTTTATTATGACGACCAGCTTGATTCTTCTTTGGTGCTGAACTACTCGGTCGAGAGCAGTAATCCCGAACTGGTGATGGCCGAAGTGATCGACGGTCGTTGGCTGCAACTGACCTACTTGCCCTACAGCGAAGGACAAGATCGAACCCCGGCCGTAATCACCGTCACCGGTGGCGTGAGTCTTATGGGCGGTCCGGTATCAGCAAGCGATCAGTTTACCGTCAACGTCGAATTGCCCGTGACCGTACCTCTTTCGATGGTCGCCTCACAAGCGGCTCCCATGACGGCGGCTGATTGGACCTTGGACAACGAGGTCATAATGTCGTTGGCGCTCGACTTGCATCAGCATCAATCAACCGCCAAGAAGTCCGACGAGCAAGAGTTAAAACAAGAAAAACTCTGGGCAGCCGCTTATGCGGATTATGAGTAAATGGGGGAGCACCTTCCTTGGGTATACATGCTGATTAGCGCGAGCACCAGGCGCTGGGTTATCGGCCGATGTTGTCGGTAAAACCTTGTTTGGTGCTCTTTCTTTGCCCGCGAATGACAAAAACGTCGCTGTAAACGGCTGTTATTCTTTTGTCATGAAGCAAGCCTCCTACTGACGTTTGCAGAGCTCATGAACCGAGGCCGATCAACGGGAGACCGGAAAAAGGGCTGAATAAGTTGATTGGCCGGGTCATTTTCCAAGCAAACGCCAATAAAGGCCCTTGCCGGACCAGCCGACTACGAATCTGCCATATCAACACGCCCAAATTTTCCGGCCCTTTACAATTAATCCTCTTTGGAAAACACTCCGTGTGGATTTATGAGAAACAGTCTGTCAACGTAAGGTGTCGTGGAGGGAGCTATTTTTCCAGGACCCGTTCGTAGGCCCGGCCGATGGTGTCCCAGACTTCGAGTGCTCGTGGTGCGGCCAGGACGGTTCCGTGTCCGCCTCGGTAGGTCCAGGCGAAAAGGCTTTCGACGCCTAGCTCGCTGTAGAGTTCGGCGATATCGACGATTTCGCCCAGATCTTCCGGCTCCTGGTAGTATCCCATGAGCCAGCGTTGGTTGCCGACGTGGCTTTGCTTGGCCACCTCGACCGTGCGCTCGGTGATCGCTCGGAAGAAGCTGCGCGGGAGTTGGTAGGAAAGAATGGTCGTACTGAAAACGTCGCAGGCGTCGGAACGGGCGACCCGGTTCCAGTTGTCATAGCCGCGGTTTTCGGTGACGTAATACGTTCCCAGCGTCGCGTGAACACAGCAGGTGATTTTCGAGTTAGGTCGAATCCGTTTGACTTTTCGAGCGGCGGTTTCCAGAATATCCAAGGCCCGGTCGTGGCGAAACCGTTTGACTTCCATGGTCAATTGCTTCGGCATTTCGTAGCCATAAAGCTCTTCAAACATTCTTTGGCAATACGGGCAGCGGCAGGCCCAATCGTCACCCGCGCCGCCGGTGATCGACGCGTATCCTTTCGGCAACGCGTAGTGCGGCTCGTCCCAGAAAAACCCGTCGGCGTCGACCTCTTCCGCCAAGCGTTCGATGATATCGAAAAAGTAATCGCGGAAGGCTTTCGTATTGAAACAGGCGGCCGGAAGCGTTTCGCCGGTGAAGGCCGAAACTTGCCGGTTACCGGGATTGTTGTTGAGAAACAGACTCGGCGGTTCCCCGCCAAACCATTTCCCGATTCCCCAGGTGTCGAGATAGACGGTCAGTCCCTGTTCTTTCGCCGCTTCGACGATACGAGGGATGTTGGGCCACCAGAAATCGAGATCGAATTCCGAGAGGGCCAAGATAACGGCCGTGCACGAGTGACGCCGCATTTCAGCAAAGTCACGGGCGGCGTGTTCAACGTGCCCCATGCCATAGTAGCTAACCCCGGTTTCGACTACCGCCATTTTTTCTCTTCCTTTTTTACGACTTCCTGAAAGAAACTAGAACAGTTGTTGGCGGATATTGTAACAATCACCAAAGGGGAACGTCAAGCCGTTTTGACTTTAGTGTTAACCTATTTCTATCTTTTATTGATTCCTGAAGACGGCAATGTCGATATTTCTTCCGTTTCTCGCCATGATTTATTGACACAGAACTAGAACAGCATTAAAATACGCTAAAAGCAAGACGGAAAACCTGACCTTCCTTCCCCCCCGAGATTGCCATGCGAAACCTTTCCCTCCCCCTTTTTCTGCGGCGGCCTCTTTTGATCGCCCTGGCAGGCCTTTCCCTTTTAACCCTAAGTAACGCTTGCCTCGCCACCGAAGCGTCCGATCAACTTGCCGGTCTCATCCCAAAACCGGTGAAGCTCGAACGTCAAAAGGGACAGCTTCAATTGGGCCCGATCGTTTCTGTCAGCTCGACCGATGCCGAAACGGGCGAGTATCTTTGCGAATTGCTTCGTCCGCTGTTACAAAGAAAAACGGAAAAAGCGAATAGCGAAACCACCACGAAAATTTCCCTTGTGACAAACCCGGAACTGACCCGGCTTGGGACGGAAGGGTATCTGCTGGACATCACTTCCAAAGAAGTCCGAATCGAAGCGGCCACAACGGCTGGACTTTTTTACGGCTGCCAAACCCTTCGGCAACTTCTTCCGATCGAGATCGAATCGTCGGAAATCTCGCCGCCATACTGGACGCTTCCTTGTTGCCATATAGAAGATCAACCCCGATTCGGTTGGCGTGGGGTCATGTTGGACAACTCGCGGCATTTTGTGACGGCCGATCAGGTAAAAACGGTTTTAGACCGGATGGCGTTCTATAAGCTCAACCTGCTCCACTGGCATTTGAGCGACGATCAAGGGTGGCGTGTCGAGATCAAGCGTTATCCGAAGCTGACCGAGGTCGGCGCGTGGCGAAGGAACCTTACTGCTCGTAAAAACATGATGCCCACCGACCAACCCGGGCGTTACGGCGGTTATTTTACCCAAGAGCAGATTCGCGAGCTGGTCGACTATGCCCGGAAACGTCATATCACGATCGTTCCCGAAATCGAATTGCCGGGCCACTGCATGGCGATGGTCCGATCGCACCCGGAACTCACCTGCCGCGGTCATGTCGAGCTTTTGGGGAACACCTGGCGTTATCACGATGTGCTTTGTATTGGCGAGGATAAGGTGTACGAGTTCGTCGAAAACGTCTTGGACGAGCTGATCGATCTGTTCCCGTCCCCCTGGATTCATATCGGCGGCGACGAATGCACGCTCAAGCGTTGGAAAAAATGCCCCAAATGCCAGGCACGGATGAAGGCTGAAGGTTTCGACGACGAGTGGCAACTTCAAGATTACTTTACCCGGCGGGTCGGTGAGATGATTCGAAAAAAAGGCCGTCGGATGATTGGGTGGGACGAGATTGTCGAGCGGGAAGTCGCTCCCGGCGCGACGGTCCAATCGTGGCGAAGCCTGCAAGGGGCGAACCGGGCGATGGAAAAGGGAAACGACACGGTGATTTCGATCACGGCCCACTATTATTTTGACTACACCTACCAAAAAACCTCCGTCAAAAAAACGTATCAGTTCGACCCGGCGCCCGGCACCATCCCGGCCGATCGACAAAAGCACATTTTAGGGATCGAAGGTTGCCTCTGGTTGGGTAACGTTTCGAGCAAGTTTTACGAAAAACATGGTCGCCCACTCGATTTGGCAGGGATCGACTACCAACTCTTTCCGCGGGCGATCGCGCTGGCCGAAGCGGCTTGGACCCCTCAATCGCAGCGTAACTGGGATGATTTTCGCCGACGTTTGCGCGACCACGAACCGCACCTCGACGCCTTGGAAATCTCCTTCGGTCGCTGCGAGAGCGTCTGGAATGGCGAGCCAAAACAAGAACCAAATCAAAAAGACTCGAAATAAGCGGGCGGGACGACGATGGCAAAATTTGATCAAATCGCCAAAGAACTCAAACGGGAGTTGCTCGAAGGCGCGCACGGCGAAGCGAATGACCCGTTCATGACCGTTCGCGACCTGGCCGCTCGTTTTGGCGTTTCGCTGGCCACCGCGCAAAAGGTGGTCAAGGAACTCAAAAACCAGGAGTTCCTCCAATCAGTGACCCCCACCAGCCCGGCGGTAATTCATCCCAAACTGGCCGGTCGGATCGGTTCGCCCGGACGGCAAGGCCGCGGCCGACTCGGCATCGTAATCCCCAATTCGGTCAATCCATTTTTCGGCGGTCTCTCGCGATTCGTCCAGGAATCGGCGCTGCAACGGGGTTTTGAGGGACTTGTAGCCGAGACGGGGGAAAGTTTTGAGCGGGAATCCAGGGCGATCGAGAGTTTTTTGGAAATCGGAGTCCAAGGGCTTTTGATATGCCCCGGCCTAGACGAGGCGAGCCGACAGCTTTACCGAAGCTTGGTCGAACGGGAAATTCCGCTGACCCTGATGGCCCGACGCGTCGAGGGAGTTTCGGCCGATTGTGTCTTCGTCCATAACTTCGTCGGTGCCGCTTCGATGGCGGGCCATTTTTTGACGAAAGGGTACGAGTCGTTTGGCTACATCGGAATCGGACCTCGGCTGCGGCGTGACATGCGACTCCAAGGGTTCCGCTCGGCGCTTGTGGAAGAGGATATCGAACTCACGGCCGAGGGTATCGTCGACGCCGATGGGCGGGATATTGAAGACGGTTTCCGCGCGATGGCCCGTTTGATGGAAAGAAAATCGCGACCGAGGGCCGTTTTCGCCTACAACGATCTGCTTGCGATCGGGGCGTTGCGGTATTGCCAAGAGCGCGGCATCGGTGTGCCGGACGAAGTGGCGATTGCCGGGTTCGACAACCTGCCTGAATCGCGGGTCACTTCGCCCGCGTTGACGACAATCGATTACCCGGTCGAGATGCTTGCCCGGCTGTCGGTACAAAATGTGGTCGACCGGATGGAGCATCCCCAGCGCCGTCCTGGAAGCCGGATCTTGCTCGAACCGCGTTTGGTCGTTCGGGGAAGCACGGACCCGACGGCACTGGTGCTTCGAGAAGCCTCTCTGCCGCCGTCTTCGGAAAAGAAGGCTACCGCCTAAAGCGACGCCGGTTGTTATAGAAAGAAACCATTCCGGCCCGCCCCAAAGAAAGGGGACGGTTTTTTGGAAACACACTGTAAAAAGGAGGATGTAATGGAAGGAGCGAAAAGCGACTTTGGGTTTCTCGACTTTACGATCGGGATGTTCAAGAAGGTCGAAAACAACCAGCGAGAGAATATTGAAAAGGCGGCCGCACTGATGGCCGACGCGATCGAGAAGGACCGCTTGATCAATGTTTATGGTGGCGGCGGACACACGACCTTGGTGATGGGCGAGATGTTTTTCCGGGCCGGGGGACTGGCCAACATCAACCCGATCATGGAGACCGGACTGTCGGTTTTCAATCAGGCGTTGAAGTATCTCGAGCTTGAACGGTGCACGAATTACGGCCGCAGCATCGTCAAGTATTATCGTCTGACGTCGGAGGACGTTTTGTTGATCTTCCATAATATCGGGATCAACGCGGCCACGATCGACGCGGCGATGGAAGCCAAGGAAGCAGGAGTGAAGGTTGTGGCGATCAGTTCCTCCAAGTGGCAAGAGGAGATGGCGCCGGACCATTTTATCCGTCACCCAAGTGGCAAAAACCTGTTCGATCTGGCCGACGTCTGCATCGACGACTACAACGAAGTGGGCGACTGTGCCGTGACCGTGCCCGGATTCGATACGCCGATCGCGCCGAGTTCGAATCTGGTTGATTTTTATATCGCTCACCGGCTGGAAATCGAAACAGTTCGGCTTTGCGTCGAGCGTGGGATCGAAGCGCCGGTCTGGCGTAGCGCCAACGCGCCCGGCGGCGACGAGTTCAATGCCCGGTTTGTCGAAAAATACTGGCCCCGAGTCAAGATGCTTTAAAAGAATGAATTTAAGTAAAAAATTAACAGACGCCCTGTCGGGGTTGATGCAAAAGTGGGGCGTAACGACGCCTGAAACGTGGCGATTGGTAACAAGTGTCTCCGAACTCAATGAGGGAGACGCGGCAACGCTTTCGATGATCCCGGGGGAAGTGGTTTCCGTCTTGGATACTCTCCCATCTCGTACGATTCCGTTGTTGCCGTGGCGGGGCGAGCGACGGTTTGTCGAACTGAAACGATTGGTCGACCAAGAGGTTATCACTCCGGTGTTGATGTGCCGGTTCGCCAACCTGACCGATCGCCAAGGCCCGACCTTGGCCGCCATGCTCTACCGTGAATTCGATCTGGTCGAGTGGATCACCGGCCGAAGGATTACGGACCTTTACTTTACCACCTATGGCACCCCCGAAGACGACGAAGGGCTTTCGGCCAACGGCGTTATTACGCTAGACGACCGATCGATCGCCAGCGTCGAAGTCGGACGCACTTCCCCTGAAGTGGAGCGAAACCTCGACCGTCACGAGTTGGTCGGACGGCGAAGCATTGCCTGCGACCGGGTGGTGGACACGCAGGTCGCCCAGGCATCGGTTTACACGATGACCGAATCGGGCAGCGACGAATTTACCGATGTCGATTTCGAGCTCTTTGGACTATCGACGGAAGAGGTCGCGACGGTTCGCTCGGCGTTTGACGTGCTCTCGAAACCGGAGCTAGCCGAGGAGTTGGCCAGCCGCCATGAACGTCTTGTGGCGTTGGTGCAAAAGACGTTTCGCTCGGCCAAAACTCAGCAAGTGATCGACATGGAAGGAGGTGCGGCATGAAACCGGTCAAAGTAGCGATGACTTCGCTGACGCACGGGCATACGCGAAAATATTTCCAAACGCTCAAGGAGTCGCCGAAGCTCGATTGGGTTGCGGCGACGGCGGAAAACGACGAGGTCCGAGAACGGTTTTATCGGGCGGTCGAGGGGGTGCCCTGCTACGGGGACGAGGAGGAGATGCTCGAAAAGCATCCGGAAATCGAGGCGATCATTCCGGCATCGGCCAACGCGCGCCATCTGGAGCAGATGCGGCGGTATGCCGAGCGGGGAATCCACGTCCTTTCGATGAAAATCCCCACGTTCGACATGGACGAATACGACGAGATGGTCCGGGTGGTCAAGAAGTCGGGGATCGTGTGCCAAGTCGAACTGGAGCTGCATTACAACCCGGTGTTGCAGCGAATCCGGCAGCTCTTGGACGGAAATCAAATCGGTCGGATTGTTTCGTTTCAGGCGACCAACATCACCCTTTCGCCGGTTTGGTGCTTCCCGTGGCAGGGGGTCCCTGAGGACAGCTACGGCGCGCGGGTTCCCCTTTCCAAGGAGGATGCCCGTTTTCGTGGCGGGGCCCTTTGCGATCACCCGCACGTGTTCGATCTGATCCGACATCTGACCGGCAGCGATTTCGAACATATTTACGCGAAGGTTGGGCCAAATATTCGAACTGACTTGGAAGTCGAAGACCTTTTGCTGGTGACCGGCAAGATGCTTGACGGGACGACCTTTTTGTTCGACCCTTCCTGGTCGCGTCTCGAAGAACGTCTGGCCGAGCCGGGCCCCGGTTGGGAAATCGCTCCGAAGCGGATGGAAGTCAATCTTTCGATCGGTGGCGAGCGCGGCACGATCCTTGCCGACTGTTTCGGGCCGAACGTCTATCACAACGGTACGCCGAAGGACCGTTATACCGTCGGGTATACCTATTTTGACGAGTGGATCGGCATGATCGACGAGTTTGTCGATTGTATCCGCTTGGGCGGTGAACCAAAAATCAACCTAGCGTGGCACCGACGAACCATCGAGGCGATGAACGCCTGCTATGAAAGCGTCCGGACAGGCCAACCGGTGATAATGGATTAAGCGTGTATCACCCTGAATAAGAGAACCAACAGCGTACGCCCCTTACAACGACCAATGTGATTTACCATGCGAGGAGGCTTTTTTATGACGATGCGAATGACACTAATGGGATGGCTGGCGGCCGGGTGTTTCCTGGCCCAATCGGTCCTGGCTCAGGGGAGTCAAATCGTGGTGAACGACCCCGACGGTGCGGCGGCTCGAGTCGCGGCACCGGTGTCGGTCCGAGTCGATCTTGCCAAACTCAAGGAGGGAAACGAAAAATCGGAATCGTTCCGGCTGGTGGAAGTGGTTAAGGGAAACGAGGCAACCGGCAAATCGGTGCCCGCCCAGTTCGAACCGGACGCGCCCGGCTCCCGCTGCGGAACCTTGTGGTGGCTGATGCCCGAGGGCCCCGAGGGGGAGCGACGTTTTCGATTAGTCGTCGCCGAAGAAGCCGCGTCCGACGGAATGAATGCGACGCATGACAAGCAACAAAAGTTCGTCGACGTTACGGACGGCGACCGGCCGGTTCTGCGATACAATCACGGGACGGTTCCGCCGCCGAAGGAGATCGTCGATCATTTCGAAAAGGGGCGGGAACATCCGCTTTACTACGCTCGGGGCGACTATATTCACCCGGTCTTCGGTCCCGATGGCGAAAAGCTCACCGACGACTACTCGTTGAACCATCCTCACCATCGGGGCGTGTTCTGGTCGTGGCCCGTCCTGCGATACAAGGGCGAGGTTCGCGACATCTGGGCCGTTCGTGTTTTGGCAAACCAACCCGGCGGGGCATGGGCGCGACCGGTTGCCATGAATCGCGTGAGTGCGGGCCCGGTCCTCGCACGAATCGACGCGGAAAACGTCTGGAAATGGGGAGATGAAATTCCGATCGTCCGCGAGGACGTGTCGATCCGTGCCTTCCATTCACACGATCGATGTCGTTTTCTGGATATCGAGGTCCGCTTGACCGCGCTTGCGGATGACGTCTCGATCGGCGGGCGTCCCAAGGCGGGTTACGGCGGATTCACCTTCCGGACCTTGCCCGAATTCGAAGATCGAAACATTGCGCTGCATGTCGATCCCCAAGAGGCCTCGCCGCGTCGCGCGTGGTTCCATTTAACCGGCAAGATTCCCGGCGCGAAAGGAACGGTCGGGATGGCCCTCCTGGAGCACGTGACCAACCCGGCCTATCCGAATTATCCGGCCCCGAAAACCGCCGAACGGGTTCCGTTCGGAAAATATCCCCCTTGGCGAAGCGTGACGCCCGCCTTTCCGGGCGATCGAGAAATCACCTTGTCCCAAGAAAAACCTTTGGTCCTGAAACATCGACTTTGGATTCATCCCGGCACGGTTGAGGAAGCGGTGTTATCCGAAATTTGGGACACCTATGCCCATCCTGTCCAAGCCCGCGTTATTGAATAATCTTACCCGTTATCGAGCCTCGTGTAAGTAGTGATCCGAGGGCTCCCAGCGAGGAGCCCGGTATTTCCAGAGGTTTTCTGGAATTATGAGACCACTGCTTTTGTGAATAACAATAACTTTCGTCCATACCGAGGAAAACATCATGTCTGAGCAAAAACAATTATCACGACGGAGTTTTATTGCCAACGCTACCACCGTCGGCGCCGTGGGAGCGGCCGCGCCGTATTTCGTTCCCGCCACGGCCTTGGGTGGCCCGAATCGGCCGGGAGCCAACGATCGGATTCAACTTGGCCTGATCGGTGCCGGTAACATGGGAAAAGCCAACTTGGCCAAGTGCGTCAAACATCCCGACGTCGAGGTGACCGGAATCTGTGATGTCTGGAAAGAACGACGGGACACGTTGGTCGCCAAACATAAAAAAACCGCGAAAGGGTATCACGATTACCGCGAGATGCTCGCGCAAAAGGATGTTGACGCGGTTATCATCGCCACGCCCCATCAATGGCATTGCCGCCAAGCGGTCGACGCGTGCGAGGCGGGCAAGGACCTTTACGTGCAAAAACCGATGACGTTGCATCTGGCTGAAAGCCGGGCGATCAAAAACGCGGTCTTGAAGCACAAGCGGGTTTTTCAATTGGGCACCCAGATCCACGCTTCGGAAAACTACCGTCGTGTGGTCGAGTGGGTCCAGTCGGGTAAACTCGGCAAGATTCCCGTCGCCCGATGTTTTTTGGTGGCCAATCACGCGCCCGACGGCGAGGGGTTCCCGGCCGACTCGAATCCGCCAGAAGGCCTCGATTGGAACTCTTGGGTCGGTCCCGCACCGATGCGTCCGCATAACGAGAATATTACCAAAAGCGGTTACGCTCATACGCTGTTTCTCGACTACGGCGGCGGCCGCACCTGCGGTATGAGTGAGCATATTCTCGACCTGCCGTACTGGGCCTTGGGGCTTGATTTCCCCACCCGAGTAAGCAGTTTCAGCTCGAAGCGGTGTGTCAAGGACAATACCGACGCCCCCGACACGCATGAGGTTACCTTCGAGTTCCCCGAAGTGACGCTGACGTGGTCGATGTCGCAAGTCAGCAGCTTTGGTTTCAACTTGCAAGATGTCGACGCGTTCAAAAAACACGGCGTCCCCAGTGGGGTGCAGCGGCGATTGGGCTACTATTTGCAAGGTGTCGAGGGGACGCTCTTGGGCAACTACTCGATGCACAAGATCATTCCGCAAACAGCCGCGCTGGCCAAGGCCGAACCGCCGGAGAAGTCGATTCCCTCCTCGCCCGGACATGAGCGAGAATGGCTCGACTGCATCCGCACGCGCAAGCAGCCCAGCAGCCACGTGGAGTACGCCCACAAGCTGAACACGGGTAACATGTTGGCCAATCTGTCGATGAAGGTCGGACGTGCTTTGGAGTTCGATCCGAAAACCGAAACCATCCTCGGCGATGACGAGGCCACCCGGGTCAGCAAGCCCGAATACCGGGCCCCGTGGAAATTCCCGGAAGAGTATCTGTAAACCGAACTAACGGGCCGCTGGTGACATCGGCGCACTTGTTGAGTCGGTGCCACCTGCGGTTATCAAAAACGCAAAGCGGACTGGCCGTTTGAAATAGAATTCCCCATCCTAGCGAGCTCCCCAAAGTGAACCTCTCCCCGATCGACTGGACTATCGTCGTCGCGTTCATGGCCACCACACTCGCTGTGGGTGTCATCGTGTCAAAGCGCGCGGGGCGTAGCTCGGCCGACTTCTTCGTTTCCGGACGCGGGATGCCCTGGTGGCTTTTGGGGGTCTCGATGGTCGCAACGACCTTTTCGGCAGGGACGCCGAATCTGGTCGCCGATCTGGTTCGAAAGCAAGGAGTCGCAGGGAATTGGGCTTGGTGGTCATTTTTGCCAACCGGGATGATGACCGTCTTCCTTTATGCAAAACTCTGGCGGCGTAGCGGCGTGATGACCGATCTCGAGTTTTACGAACTTCGCTACAGCGGAACCAGTGCGGCGTTGCTTCGCGGGTTTCGCGCGGTTTATCTGGGCGTCTTGTTCAATGTCATGGTCCTCGCCTCGGCCAACCTCGCGGCGATTAAAATTTGTGGCGCAATGATCGGCACCTCGCCGATCGTGACGGTAATCGTGGCCAGTGTGGTCACGGTCATCTTCAGTGCCCTGGGCGGACTGACCGGCGTGCTGATTACCGACTTTCTGCTTTTCATTGTCTCAATGGGAGGAGCGATTGCCGCGGCGGTCTACTTGGTTAATCTGCCCGAGGTCGGAGGACTCGCATCGCTTTTGGCCCACCCGGAAGTCGGTGTCAAGACGGCCATGATCCCGAGCCTTGCCGATCCGGAACTACTTGTCGCGGCGTTGATTGTTCCGTTGGCCGTCCAATGGTGGAGCGTTTGGTATCCCGGCGCCGAACCGGGTGGCGGTGGCTACGTGGCCCAGCGGATGTTGGCAGCAAAAAACGAGGGGCACGCCACCGGTGCGACACTGCTTTTCAATGTGGCCCATTACGCCCTACGACCTTGGCCCTGGTTGATTGTCGCCTTGGCGTCGATTCTCGTCTTTCCGGACCTCGCGTCACTTGAGGCACGGTTTCCTAACCTGGCCAAAGAGGTGATTCAAGATGACCTTGCCTATCCGGCGATGATGACCCTGTTGCCGACCGGGCTTCGCGGACTGGTTTTGGCCTCGTTGATCGCGGCGTTCATGTCAACCCTTTCGACCCATTTAAACTGGGGCGCGTCGTATGTGGTCAATGATTTCTACAAACGTTTTCTTCGGCCCGACGCGTCGGAAAAAGAGCTGGTCCGCGCAGGGCGGCTCTGCACCCTCTTGACGATGATTCTTGCGGCAATCGTCGGACTCTGCCTGAGCAACGCGTTACAAGCGTTTCGGATTATCCTGCAAATCGGCGCTGGTACCGGGCTTCTGTTCATTTTGCGTTGGTTCTGGTGGCGCATCAACGCGCTGAGCGAAATCACGGCCATGGTTGCCTCGTTGCTGGTGGCAATCGGGTTTGAATTTTTCACGCCATCCTTGCCGGGCTGGCAAAAACTGTTGATTGGCGTCGGCATCACGACATTTTGCTGGCTTGTCGCGACGTGGTTGACTCGACCGAGTGATGAGCGAACTTTGATCGAGTTTTGTCGCCGCGTTCATCCGGGCGGCCCCGGTTGGCGACGGGTTATTGACCGAGCCCAAGAGCAAGGCGTCGCTTCCGAAGAGATGACTAAGCAGTGGACCGTTCCGTGGGAGATCGCCTGCATGCTGCTTGGTTGCATGGTGGTCTACGCCGCACTGCTGGCAACCGGCTCCCTTTTGTATGCGAATTACCTTGCCGCAGGAATACTTTTGGCCATCGCCATGGTCGGCGGTATTTTACTGTGGACTTGTTGGAAAAAAGTGGCACTCGACCGCCCCGAGCCTGGTTTATCGTCATCCGAACAACCGATTGAAAGACCGAAACAAAACCAAGAGTAAGCCGATTTCTCTTCCGACACACGGAATCCTTTTAAACAGAACTTCTCATCCACCATCAAAAACCCACCTGGAAAACGATCATGATTCACCCAACGAGAATGACGGTTCTCCTTATCGCGCTCCTGTTAGCCGGTTTCGGTAACACTCGACTCGTTTTGGCCAACTCGCCGACCGAAAACCGGATCGACACGGCCAATGCGGCGGCAATTGTCGTCGGACTCGATGCGACCGAGCCGGAAGCGTATGCGGCTGTCTATTTTCAAACCCAAATCAAGCGACGATTCAAGATCGAGTTGCCGATCGTCGAGGAAAACCAAATCCCCGAATCGGCCCGCGTTCTTTTTGTCCTGGGACAGAAAAAGACGAACCGGCTTTTGGCCCGATTGGCTGAAGCGAACGGGATTCATCTCGACGACCAAACGCCCGGTTTCGACGGCTTTACCGTTCGAAATTTGGACTCGGAAATCAAGCCTGACACCAATCGGCAAGTCGTTCTCGTGGCCGGTGGTAACCCGCGCGGCGTCATCTACGGGCAAAACTGGCTCGTCGATCACTTTTATCGCGGTGAAAAAGGGCAGATCGTCTGGAAGGACTTGAACCATACCGATCGGCCGGAAATCGCCTGGCGTGGACGTCCGCATTCGGTCCTGGCCCACCACCTCGAACCGGGCGTTTTGGATGCTTATCTTCGCGCGGGGATCAACTTTACCGATATCCGCGACGATCGCTCGGTCAAAGAGAGTAAAATCTTCCCCGCCCGCAAGGCCTCGATGGGGCTGCCGGCCGGTGAGCCGCTGGACGTGCCGCAAATCAAACGGATGATCGACCAGTCGCACCGACGCGGCCTGTTCGTCTATGGAACGGTCTCTTGTAGTGCCAAGAACGGAAATACCGACGCCCCGTTAAAAACGTTCCGCGAGCTGATCGATCTGGGTGTCGACGGGCTTTGGCTTTCGTTCGACGATACCGGCGCCGGAGAAGCGTCGGAAGAGATCGTCCGCCGCACCTTGGCCCTCGGTCGCGAGCATGGCATGACCGGCCGTAAAATCGCGATCACCCCGCCGGACCCGGAATACAAAAAACCGGCTATGCAGTGGAACGCGATGGCGACCGGTTGGAATTTAGAAAATGCCCAATGGTTTTTCACCAGCCTTCCCGGCGAAAAGAATTTGTCCGAAACGAGAAAAAATGGCCTAAAACCCCTTCCCGGATGGTGGCACAATCTCGTGCGGATGCCGGGCGGATTTTTGCACAACGGCCATGTCCTTTGCTCGTTACGAGCGGATCGAAGTCCCGCTTATGTCAATCTCCAACCGATCACAAGCGGCTGGCACTACCCGACCTATGACCGATTGCGTGATGCGAAAAAATATACCGACTGTGCGCTGCTCTGGGGCGTCTGTAACGGCTGGCCCGAAGAGTATTTTGTCGGAATGATGGGCCGCTGGGCCTGGAATCCGACGAAGGCCGATTGGCCCGAGACTCGCCGACAGATCTACACCGAACTGTATGGCCCGGCCCAAGTCGAAACGGCAATGGAATTCGACGACCAACTGGCCGAACTCAAAAACCAATTTTTCCTGCCGACCGGCTTCTTGTGGGGCCCCAGGAAAGAAAGGAGCCAAGCCGTCTGGCCACCGCGACTCAAAAAAACCGAGGATCGCCCCATGGTGTTGGCCCGGATCGAAAAGCTCGAAGCGTTGGCCAACGAGCTATGCAAAAAAGCCCCTGCCGAAACCCTGATTGACCGCGATCGACTCGAACGGGTCTACCTCGAACCGATGCGGAAAACCCTTGATGTGGCACGCAAACTGACCCGCCTCGATTTCCCTGAATATCACCAGAAAGAAGCAGAAGCGGAAATCAAACGTCTCTTGGACGAAGGTGCGGAGTCGGAAGCGAAACAGCGATACAACCGGTATCGAAACGAAGTCCTCAGCCAGCTCGACGAAATCGAATCGAAGATGACCGATCTGCGGGCATTGGAAAGTTACCGCGACCGTTGGCAGCGTCGACTTGCCACATTCGATAAGTTTAAAAAGACGATTTCGAAAAACTAAGAGCCTATCCCAGAACCTGCTTTATTAACGAAAGCGAGGATTTTTGTCTCGTCGGCAAGGAGCAAAATCGCAGGCATATTAGCCGATATGTCGAGATTTTGCGACGAAGTTCCGACGAGCAAAAAGACCGCTTGCAGTCTGAATTGAGGTTTTGGGATAGGCTCTAAGAGAGAAGAGGGCCACCGGCTTTGATTTCAGTGCCCGGGGCACCCGACGCTTACTCACGGAAAAAACGTCGGGTGCCGTTTTTCGATCAACTCGAAACCATTGCAGGCGGCATTAAGTGCCGAGGACCTTTTTCATCTGGCCGCATACCTTGCTCAGGCGTTCCAATCCGCCACCCTTCACCTCGGCCGTCGCCCAGCCGGTGAAGCCGATATCGGCCAGTCCCTTGCGAACCTGGTCCCAGGGCAAGTCGCCTTCGCCGATATCGGTGAATTTATTATCCTTGCGACTGAATCCTTTGATGTCCAGCTTCACGCACCGATGGCCAAACTGACGAATCCAATCGCCCGGCTGACCGTATTTCCAGTGGTTACCGATGTCGTAGTACATTCCCACCCAGGGGCTGTTGAAACTGTCGACAAACTTGACGAACGCCTCGGCCGACTGTTCCGGCGGGGCGTCGTGCTGGTAGTGCATCTGGTTCCAGACGTTTTCGAACAAGATCGGCTGGCCCAACGCCGCCGCCAATGGCAGCAGCTTCTTGATCTCAACCCGGCATCGTTCTTCGATGACGTCGGCTGAGCCGTCTTTGGCATGCCCAACGACGATCAAGACGCCGCAACCGCCCGCCGCATGGGAAACCCGCATGCAGTGCTCGATGTTGGCCCGCCCTTGGGCCCGTTCTTTCTCGTCGGCGCTGGTGAGCCGATTGCTCCAGTGTGCGTGGTTGATCGCGTTGTGGACAAACACGCCCGATTCGTTAACTGCCTCGCGGGCTTGTTCCGGCGTGTAATCACCAGCCCTGTCGAAGTCGACGCCGTCAAAACCCGCTTTGGCCGCCAGGCTTAATTGATCGGCCAGCGACAGCTTTTTGCCGTCGCTTTCCTTGGCGATCATGCCCAACTTGCAGGACAACAAGATTCGCTTGCCTTGAGGCGGCTCGACGATAGAGTCTTTCTCGGCCGCTTGCAAGCCAGATGTTGTCATGGCCACCCCGGCGACCGACATAGCGCCCGCGGTCAGAAATCCACGACGGCTGACGGAGGACGATTTTGCTTTATTCATTAAGAACTTCTCCTATGGTAGTACCAATTTTGTCAAGTTTTTCGTTGTGCTTCGTGGGGGAGGTATAATTTGGGCAGGACTGGAAATGTCGAACGAAAAAGCTCGAAGGTAGAAAGAACGAAGCTGAGATTTCCCATTTATTTTGAGCCTGAAGTCACTTCAAGCCCGCAACAGTGACTATTGTAACATCGTCCCCTTGCGCGTGTCTATCGCGAGATGACTTCTTGTCCCTATTTTTCGGTACCTCCCAAACTGAGAAAAATAAGGAACACTCCCCCCCCCTGATAGTCAATTATATCAATATGAGCACCCAAATGAGCGCGATCTCTGAGGTGGCCTGGGGTGCCAAGGGGCGAAATGGGGGTTATTTATGGTGGACTCTGCTTTATTGAGTTAACACGGCACGCTTTACTCGTTTCCCTTGGCGATTTGTTTGAGCTTTTCTCTGTCCAGTAGACGGAAGCGGTGGTTTGTGGCGTCGGAGATCAAGCCGGTTTGGATGAGTCGTCGGAGGACGCGAGAGAACGTTTCACTGGTGAGATTCAAATGGTTGGCGATGTGTCGCTTCAAAGCGGGAAGCTCGATGGTATCTTTCTCGTCGGTCGCCATTTCTAAAAGATAGCGGGCCACCCGTCCCGCTGCATCACGCAATACCACGTTTCCCATCAGACCGACCAGATCGTGAACCCAACTGGACATTCCCGCCATCATGCAAAGACACAGGTCATGGTCTTCCTCAAGCGCTTTGCGAAAGGGGTCGAGCGGCAAGAGGACACAGTTAGTCGGTTCGATCGTCTCGGCGCTTGCGGGATATTTGAATCCGCCGATGGCCGCCACCTCGGCAAAAGTTCCGCCCGGTCCGACCATGTGCAAAACATGCTCTTTGCCGCCTGAACCCGTCTTGAAAATTCGAACCAAACCTCCGTCGACCACGTAGACGCCTGCGCAATCATCGCCCTCACAGAATATCCGATACGATTTGGGAAACCGGCAAATCCTGGCCATCGTGGCAAGTCGCACAAAACCGGCCTCGCTCACCTCGGAAAACAGGGCGCAGTCGGCCAGGATGTCGATCACATTGCGGGGCATTTCACGGCCTCATGGGGGACGTCGGTTATTTTTCATCTCACACGACATGGTACCCAGATCCTCCCAAGGCTCGCGTGTTTCGCCTCGTCTGCGCAAAGGAGGGTGCTGGACGTTTCGTGCTGATTTTATCATGAATGGTCCGGTCACACACCCCTGGATCAGGTGGGTGTATCGAAATGTGTCCGGAATTTTTTTCCGCCTTGATCTAGATCAAGGACAAAGCCCTTAGGGCAACCGATAATCTTTATGACAAGAGAACGATTCACTCACGAGGTAAATCCAACACCCGTTTTGAGTTTATCGTCGTCACGACCTAAAGGGCATTTTCAAATCTACCCACGGGGCCTCCCACGGCCGAGAACCAGTGACGCGAAGCAGGGTTTTGAAATCGGCTCAAATAATTTCCCTTTCCTTAGGAGGATCTTCATGTACTGTTTTCAATGCGAGCAAGCGGCCAAAGGAACCGGTTGTACGGTCGGTGGCGTCTGCGGAAAGGATGCAAGGACGGCTTCCCTTCAGGATCTTTTGATTTACGCCGCCAAGGGGATTTCGATGTATGCCCATCGTGCGGCACGGCTTGAAAAACGGGACCCCGAAATCGACGTCTTCGTGATCGAGGCACTTTTCACCACGGTGACCAACGTGGATTTTGACACCGAGCGACTTGGGAAAATTCTCCGAAAGGCGTCCACGATACGTGATAAGGCCAAATCGCTCTATGAAAACGCCTGTCGCGAAATCGACAAGACGCCCGAGACGCTTTTGGGGCCGGCCAACTGGGAACCGGCCGACGACCTTGAAGGGATGGTCGAACAGGGAGAGTCCGTGTCGATTCTCGATCGGAGGGTCCTGATCGGCGAAGATCGCTCCGGTCTCCAGGAGTTGATTCTCTATGGCCTCAAGGGGACTGCTTCCTACCTTGACCATGCTCAGGTTTTGGGAAAGGACGATCCGGAACTTTACGCGACAATACACGAAGCGCTCGACTTCCTCACCCAAGACGACCCTTCGCTCGACGACTTGGTCGGTTGGGCATTGAAGGCCGGCGAGCTGAATCTCAAAGTCATGGAGCTGCTTGACGCGGCCAACACCGGGACCTATGGCCATCCGGAGCCGACGACCGTTCGCGTAACGCCGGTAAAAGGAAAGGCGATTGTCGTTTCGGGACACGATCTCAAAGATTTGGAAGCACTGTTGAAACAGACCGAGGAAAAAGGGATTCACGTCTATACGCACGGCGAAATGTTGCCGTGTCACGGCTATCCCGAATTGAAAAAGTACAAGCACTTGGTCGGAAACTACGGCGGCGCGTGGCAGGATCAGCAGAAAGAGTTCGACGCCTTTCCCGGGGCGGTTTTGATGACAACTAATTGCATCCAAAAACCGCGGGAGAGCTATCAGGGTCGAATTTTTACGACCGGGTTGGTTGCCTGGCCGGGCGTAACGCATATCGGGCGGGACAAGGACTTTTCACCCGTTATCGAAGCCGCTCTGGCCGCACCCGGATTCACCGAGGACGAGCCGGAAAAGACGATCCTGGTCGGTTTCGGACACCACGCGGTTCTCGGTGTCGCCGACAAGGTGATCGAAGCGGTCAAAAGCGGGGCGATCCGACATTTCTTCCTGGTCGGAGGCTGCGACGGTGCGAAGCCGGGCCGCAACTATTACACCGATTTCGCCCAGCAGGTGCCCGACGATTGTGTTATTCTCACCCTCGCCTGCGGCAAGTATCGCTTCAATAAGCTTGACTTTGGCCAGATCGACGGCATTCCCCGACTGTTGGACATCGGACAGTGCAACGACGCCTATTCGGCCGTTCAGATTGCCGTGGCGTTGGCCGGAGCGTTTCAATGTGGCGTGAATGACTTGCCGCTTTCGATGATTATCAGTTGGTACGAACAAAAGGCGGTTGCGATCCTGCTGGCCCTTTTGCATCTGGGCATCAAGGACATCCGACTCGGTCCCACCCTCCCGGCGTTCGTCACCCCGGCCGTGCTGCAAGTTCTGGTCGACAATTTTAATATCATGCCGATCACGACACCCGAAGAAGATCTTGAGGCGATTTTGGGTAGTTGAATTTGGTCAGCATTTCGCGTATCCCCTTTTTCGAGACAATCGGTTATGCGATTCCACAAACCAACCGGCACCGTAACCGCCTTCGATCGAGGCCAACCGTAGGGGAATCCCCTACGGTTTTGCTTCTTGCCACCGAAAATACCTCTTTATTAAATCAAAAGACGATTTCATGCTATAAATGGATATTCCTCAAACGTGAATACGCCTTTGTTTGAGCGGAGGCTAATGACATGGATGCCCGTAAAACAAAAACGGTCGTACTCAACCGAGGATCTTCGGAAGAGAAGCGACAAGAGATCCGTGAGTATTTTCACGAGACTTTTTCGATTGAAGAGCGACTTTATGATATTCTAGCCGCGGACGACGCTTTTTATCTTCGCCCCGAACCGCTTCGACATCCGTTGATTTTCTATTTTGGTCACACGGCCACTTTCTACCTCAATAAATTGATCGTCGCCGGAATCCTCGATCGGCGTATCAACCCGAAGTTCGAGTCGATGTTCGCGGTCGGTGTCGATGAAATGTCGTGGGACGATCTGGATGAGACCCATTACGATTGGCCCGAGGTTTCCGAAGTCCGGGCGTACCGCGAACAAATCCGCGAGAGCGTGGACCGGGTTATCGATCAATTGGAATTGACGATGCCGATCGGTTGGAAAAGCCCGTTTTGGTTAATCCTCATGGGGATTGAACATCAGCGAATTCACCTCGAGACCTCGTCGGTCATTATCCGACGCCTGCCGATTGACCTGGTCCGGCCGCTTCCCGGTTGGGAAATTTGCCCCGAAGCAGGGAAGGCACCCGAGAACGAACTGGTGTCGGTCAAAGGGGGGCCAGTTGTCCTGGGCAAGTCGAAGGAACATCCGCTCTACGGCTGGGACAACGAGTATGGCCATCACGAGTTCGATGTCTGGGATTTCTCGGCCAGCCGTTACCTGGTCTCCAACGAAGAATATCTGCGTTTTGTCGAAGACGGGGGATACCATAAAAAAGCATTGTGGACCGAAGAGGGGCAGCAGTGGCTCGACTTTACCGAAGCGAATCACCCGCTCTTTTGGCAAAAAACCGATCATGGCTATAAGCTGCGAACCATGGCCGAGGTGATCGACATGCCTTGGAACTGGCCGGTCGAGGTCAACTACCTGGAAGCAAAGGCGTTTTGCAACTGGCTGGGGGAGCGAACCGACAAACGGTTGCGGCTTCCCACCGAAGAGGAGTGGCGGCGTCTCTACGACTTGCATGAGATTCCGGACCAGCCGTACTGGGACGTCGCGCCGGGGAATATCAATCTGGAGCACTGGGCCTCGCCCGCCCCGGTCGATCGATTTCGATTCGGCCAATTTTACGATCTCATCGGCAACGTATGGCAGTGGACCGAGACGCCGATCAGTGGTTTCGACGGTTTTGAGGTTCATCCGTGTTACGATGATTTTTCAGCACCAACCTTCGATACCAAACACAATCTGATCAAAGGCGGTTCGTGGATCTCTACCGGAAACGAGGCGACCCGGGACGCCCGGTATGCGTTCCGACGCCACTTTTTTCAACATGCCGGTTTTCGATATGTCAAATCACGGCAGCCGGTTGCCAGGGCCGAAGCAAAATACGAAACCGATCCGGCCGTCGCGCGAGCGTGTGAGGCGTATTACGGGCCGCGCTATTTCAACGTCGATAATTTCCCCCTTCGATGTGTGCAGCACTGCTTAAAATGGATGCAAGGTCGAGAAAAACAAAAGGCCCTGAACTTGGGTTGCTCGGTCGGACGCGCTGCCTTCGAATTGGCCCAGGAATTCCGGCAGGTCACCGGGATCGACTTCTCGGCCCGATTTATTCGGATCGCCTTTGCGATGCAACAAAAAGGGACCATCTTTTACGAGTTGCCCGAAGAGGGCGAAATCGTTTCCTATCACCAACGGCGTCTTGCCGACTTTGGTCTTGGTGAGGTCGCCGGCCGGGTCGAATTTCATCAGGGCGACGCGGAAAACCTCAAGCCCCGATTCACCGATTATGATTTGATTCTGGCCGCCAATCTAATCGATCATCTCAGAGATCCTCGCCAGTTTCTTTCGACGATCCACACACGATTGAAATCCGGCGGTTTATTGGTCTTGGCGTCAACCTGTCACTGGAGGGATTCTCATACCAAACGGGAAAATTGGATCGGCGGATTTCGAAAAGATGGCGAGCTTTACACGACCCTCGACGGCCTGACCGAGTGCCTTTGCCGCCATTTTGAACGGTTGGATCAGCCCCAAGACATCGAGTATATCGTTCGCCATTCGGCTCGCGAATTCCAACACCATATCGCACAAATAACGGTGTGGGAGAGGAACGATCGCACGTGAACGGCGACTCATTTTTTGATCGCGATTTCTTTTGCCATCGAGTTTCCGGATGAAAAAGAATCAAGAGGGAACTTAATGAGACACTCGAACCCTTTAAAAACCTTGTGGAGTCTTGACCCGGGACTCATCTTTTTGAGTCACGGTTCGTTCGGCGCTTGTCCCAAGGTGGTGCTTGAAACACAGGATCACTTTCGTGATCGAATGGAGCGGGATCCTGTGGCCTTCTTCGCCCGGGATTTGGAGCCGTTGCTCGACGAAGCGTGTCGTCCCTTGGCTCGTTTTATTAACGCTCCGGTTGACGATCTGACTTTTATCGAGAATACGACCTCCGGTGTCAACGCAGTGCTACGGTCAATGTCATTTCGAAACGGGGAGGAAATTTTAACGACCAACCACACCTACAACGCCTGCATGAATGCCTTAAACTATGTCGCCGCTCGGCAGGGAATTCACGTCGTCGTGGCCGAACTTCCTTCCTCGATTCAGTCTCCAGATGAAATTCTGGATTCAGTCCTTTCTTGTTGCACCGCAAAAACCCGACTGGCCTTGATCGATCATGTGACCAGCCCCTCGGCAATGATCATTCCGATCGAGGCGATGGTCGAGCAACTGCGTCATCGCGGAATTGAATCCTTGATCGACGGCGCCCATGCGCCCGGTATGGTCCCGATCGATCTTCAGGCAATGCGGCCCACCTACTACGTTGCAAACTGTCACAAATGGCTCTGTGCGCCAAAAGGGGCGGCGTTTTTGTACGTCGAACCGGGAAAGCAAGATCAGGTTCGTCCGCTGACGATCAGCCACGGTGCCAACGCCCCCGCCCGTACGGATCGCTCTCGCTTTCATCTCGAATTCGATTGGACCGGGACTCTCGATATCAGCTCCTACCTGTCGGTTCCCTTCGCGCTGGAATACCTACCAAGTCTGGTTTCGGGCGGATGGCCGAACGTTTATGCCCAAAACCACCAAAAGGCAATTCGGGCACGCCGAGTGCTTTGTGAAGTTTTGGAGACGCCTCCTGAGTGTCCCGAGACGATGCTCGGCTCGATGGCCAATCTCCGAATCCCGCGAATCCCACGACATGCCAACGGTTTGCCTTGGAGTTATGCGGAGATTCATGACTATCTTTATGACCACTATCGGATCCAGGTCACGATCCATGACTTTCCCCATCCCGGCCAGACATGCGTTCGGCTCTCGGCAATGCTCTACAATTCGGACGAAGAGTATGACTGTCTTGCCCAGGCACTTCGAAAGATGGCAAAGCAGTAGCAAGCGGGTAGATCTGATTTTGAAATCTTTTCAAGTTTTTTCGGAAGCGATTTTCTTCTGCAATTCCAACTACTTGATCGGCTTGCAACGCGCACGGCTCGGGCTGACTTGACCCAATGGCCCCTTGGATACTCGCGGCGCCGCGGAACCGACCTTACCATCAAAAACGGGCCGATCTATCCTAACTTTTATAATATACTCTTTAATCTGCTTTGTGAATTTTTGCCGTTATTCTTCCAAAAATCGATTTATGTAAAAAAATAGGGTTTTCAAAATCCGTACTTCGTTTGCAAAAAGGCGTGGTTTAAGCCTCTATTTTGCCAAAAACCCGGCAGCTCCTCCTGCTTTTTTTCGCTCCCCCCCCACTTACAGGTTAATGGGTTGTTGTGGTATCATACAAGGCTTTGCTCCTCAAGGCGTTGCTTAACGAGCAGTTTAGACTTTCCGTTCTATCCCCATATCTCTACACCTACTAGATCCACGCTTGCCCATGCGTCGCAATGACATTCGCAACATCGCCATTATCGCTCACGTCGACCACGGAAAGACCTCGCTGGTCGACTGCCTACTACGTCAAAGTGGCGAGTTTCGA
Source organism: Thermoguttaceae bacterium (assembly GCA_963674475.2). Lineage (GTDB taxonomy): Bacteria > Planctomycetota > Planctomycetia > Pirellulales > Thermoguttaceae > CAXXFQ01. The sequence continues at coordinate 791,874 of CAXXFQ010000024.1, forward strand.
GATAGTCAGCTAGTCGGTGACTGTATCCTCGACTCGAACGACCTTGAACGAGAGCGTGGAATCACGATCCTGGCGAAGAACATCGCCTTGCATCATCAAGGTGTCAAGATCAATCTGATCGACACGCCGGGCCACGCCGATTTCGGTGGCGAAGTGGAACGGGTACTCCGCATGGCAGACGGCGCATTGGTGCTTGTCGACGCCGCTGAAGGCCCTATGCCACAAACCCGGTTTGTCTTGTCGAAAGCCTTAGAGAGCGGCCTCCAACCGATTGTCGTGATCAACAAGATCGACCGCCCCGACGCGCGGCCGCAAGAAGCGCTCAATGAAACGTTTGAATTGATGCTGGACTTGGGAGCCGAGGATCTTTTAGGCGATTTCCCCCATTTGTTCGCTACAAGTAAGGAAGGTTACGCGACGCTCGACCCTGAAGATCGAGGCGACTCGATGCAGCCCCTTTTGGATATGGCCCTCGCGTCTATCCCCGGCCCGGAAATCGACGCGGACGCGCCGTTGCAAATGTTGGTAACCACGCTGGACTGGTCCGACTATGTCGGGCGTATCGCCATTGGGCGGATTTACTCGGGCACTATCTGCCGGGGCCAGCAAGTGGCCATCATGCAAGCGAATGATCAATCGATAAACGCCAAGGTGAATGAGGTCCATCTGTTCGACAAGCTGGGCCGTATCCAGGTGGAAGAGGCCACCGCGGGTGACATCGTCGCTTTGGTCGGCCTGGATGAAGTGACGATTGGCGACACGATCAGCCATCCCGACTCACGACGGGCGCTGCCTCGCGTCGAGGTGGACGAACCGACGATTCAAATGGTCTTTGGCATCAACACGTCGCCGTTGGCCGGACTCGAGGGGAAATATCTCACCACACGTCACCTCCACGACCGGCTCAACCGGGAATTGGAGCGGAACGTCGCACTTCGGGTTCGTCCAATCCCGGGGGGCGACTCGCTGGAAGTTGCCGGACGCGGCTTGCTCCACTTGACCGTATTAATCGAAACAATGCGTCGCGAAGGGTTTGAGTTGTCGATCGGCAAGCCTCGCGTCATCTTACGTAAAAAACAAGGGGTGCTCGAAGAGCCGTTTGAAAGCCTGGTCGTCGAGGTTCCGGAAGACCGACTTGGCGCGGTGATGGAACTGGTCGGTGCGAGGAGAGGACAGTTGGTCGAAATGTCTCACAACGACTATGTCAACGTTCTGTTTTCCATCCCGGCACGCGGTCTGATCGGATTGCGAACCCGGCTGCTCAACGCCACGCAAGGCACGGCGATTGTCCATCACCGCTTCGATCGCTATCAGCCCTTCGAGGGCGACATTCCCGGACGTGCTAACGGGGTTCTCGTTTCGATGACCTCGGGGCGGGCGGTGGCCTTTGGGCTCGATGGTTTGCAAGAGCGGGCCGAAATGTTCGTTGCCCCCGGCGACGTTATTTACGAGGGAATGGTCGTCGGCGAGAACAGCCGCACCGGCGACATGTCGGTCAACCCGACCAAGGAAAAGAAGCTGACGAATATGCGGGCCTCCGGCAGCGACCGCAACATTCTTCTCAAGCCACCTCGCATCATGTCGCTGGAAGCGGCGATCGAGTATATCGAAGAGGATGAGATTGTTGAAGTGACACCCACCCAACTCCGATTGCGCAAGACCATACTCAAGGAAGTTGACCGTCGCCGCGCGGCACGCCAGAGAGCGTAACGAATATCAGGTCAAAGAAAAAACTGCACGGGAAAAGCCGCACTTCATTCCCCGTCGACACTGCCGTCCGAAGAGGTTTTTCCTATCTCTCAGTTATTAATGGCTAAGAGATAGGAACCTAAAAAATGGGGAGGGGGCTCCCTTCCCTTAGTCTGCGTCGGTCTCCATGTTTTCCGGCTATCTTGACCGAACTTGGCCATTCGTGAATGCTTCAACAAGTCTGTTAGAGCTTCGGTAACGTGATTCCTTTCTGGCCTTGGTACTTTCCTTTTCGGCTGGCGTAGCTGGTTTCGCAAGGAGTGTCGCTTTCGAAGAAAAGGACCTGGGCGATTCCCTCTCCGGCATACACCTTCGCCGGCAGCGGCGTCGTGTTGGAAATTTCGAGCACCGCGTGCCCTTCCCAGCCCGGTTCGAACGGGGTGACGTTGACGATAATCCCACACCGGGCATAGGTCGATTTGCCCACACAAACGGTCAAAACGTTCTCCGGAATCCGAAAACGTTCGACGCTGACGGCTAAGGCAAAGCTGTTGGGCGGGATCAGGCAGACGGCTCCTTTGATCTCGACGAGTCCTTTCGGGTCGAACTGTTTGGGGTCCACCACCGAGCCGTAAACATTGGTAAAGACGCGGAATTCGTCGGAAACACGCACGTCATAACCGTAGGACGAGACGCCGTAAGAAATGACCGGCTGATGGTCGTTGTGTCGAACCAGACCTTCGGCAAAAGGCTCGATCATCCGATGTTCGCGAGCCATGGTTCGAATCCAAGAGTCGGGTTTGATGCTCATGGGCGGTTTTTCCTTTTCTCTCAACGAGAATGCGATGCGTGTTTATTGAAATGAGGACCTTTACCCTTCGAGGCAGAGGCGTCCTCTTGGATGGTTTGATGCGCCTCGTCGCGACGAAGCCAGGACGCCAGGGCATGTTCCGGTTGGAAAGGCTGGAGTCGATGCGGGGACCCCGGAGGCACGAGCCGTTCGAGGCGATCGATATCTTCCTCCGAAAGCATTGGCCAAACGGTCGTCGTGCGGAACTCGTGTTCGATTCCGCTTTGGGCAATCAGGTCGATCGACTCGGCAAGAGCGTCCACGTTGATTGGAATCCCTGCGAGCCGGTCGTACCGTTCCCATGGAGCCTTGATATCCATGGCGATAAAATCCAGTAATCTCGCGTCGACCATTTCACGAATCACCCGTGGGCGACTCCCGTTGGTGTCGAGTTTGACCGCGTACCCGAGTTGTTTCAAACGGGCCGCAAACGGGAGCAAACGATTTTGCAACGTCGGTTCGCCGCCGCTGAGCACGACGCCGTCGAGCTTGCCGCGTCGGTCCTCGAGCCACTTGAAAACTTCCGAGGCCGATTTTTGTTCAGGCTCGTTCGATGTTTTCGGGATCAACCGACCGTTGTGACAAAAAGGACACCGGAAATTACACCCTTGGGTGAAAATAACCGCGGCGACCTTGCCGGGAAAGTCGGTCAGACTAAAGGGGGCCAATCCGCCGATTCTCATCGGGTCCCTCCGATCTGAAATGTTGATCGTTGGACAAAGTCACTCAAACTAAAGGGGGTCAATCCGCCAATTCTCATCGGGTCCCTCCGATCTGAAATGTTGATCGTTGGGCAAATTCGCTCTGTTTTCCGGCGTTCCACTGACTGACCGGCCTGAGGTAGCCGACCACGCGTGAATAAATTTCGGTTTCATGGCCGCACTCGGGACACGAATCAAGTCGACCGTTGAGGTAACCGTGCGTCGGGCAAATCGAGAACGTCGGTGAGAGCGTAAAGTAAGGAAGGCTGTACTTGGAACAGACGCGGCGGACAAACTGCTTGACCGACTCGGCGTTCGGAGCGGCCTCGCCCAGGAAGACATGTTGTACGGTTCCGCCAGTATATTTGGATTGGAGGCCGTCTTGGAGATCGAGCAGTTCAAACACGTCTTCGGTATAGTTGACCGGCAATTGCGTCGAGTTGGTATAAAACGGCTCTTCCTCTGCGTCCGCCGACTCGCCTTTAGCATCACGAATTTCAGAAAAACGTTCTCGATCCAGTCTCGCCAACCGATACGCGGTCCCTTCGGCGGGAGTGGCTTCCAGATTGTAGAGATGGCCGGTTTCCTCCTGGAAAAGACGAAGCCGATCTCGCATATGATCGAGTACTCGGGCGGAAAACGCGAGCCCTTCGGGCGTCCCGATATCTTGTCCCAACAGATTGAGACACGCCTCGTTCATCCCGACCAGTCCGACGGTCGCAAAATGGTTGTTCCAATAATGCCCGAACCGTTCTTTGACATTTCGCAAATAGAATCGGGTATAAGGGTAAAGCCCCTGCTCGGTAAACTGTTCGAGCACCTTGCGTTTGGTTTCCAGGCTGTTGCGGGCCAGTTCCATAAGACGGTCCAGCGCGGCGAGAAACTCGTCTTCATTTTGGACGACGTGACCAATTCGAGGCATGTTGATCGTGACCACTCCGATCGAACCGGTCAGCGGGTTCGCGCCAAACAGGCCCCCGCCGCGACGCTCCAACGAACGGAGATCCAGACGCAAACGGCAACACATCGACCGCGCGTCTTCGGGCGACATCTCGGAGTTGACGAAGTTCGCGAAATAGGGAATTCCGTACTTGGCGGTCACTTCCCATAGCCGGTCCATCCCCGGCGCGTCCCAATCGAAATCGGGCGTGATATTGTAGGTCGGAATCGGAAAGGTGAACACACGCCCCTTCGCGTCCCCTTCGCTGAGCACTTCGAGAAAGGCCTGATTGAAAAGGTTCATTTCCTCCTGGAAATCGCCGTACTTCTCGTTGCGAATTTCGCCTCCAAGGACGACCGCCTCGTTGGCCAGCGTCGAAGGAGGCTGCAGGTCGAGCGTGACATTGGTAAAAGGGGTTTGGAAGCCAACTCGCGTCGCGACGTTCAAATTGAAAACAAACTCTTGCAACGCCTGCTTGACGTCGCGATAGTCCAACTGGTCGTAGCGAATGAACGGGGCCAGGAGCGTGTCCAAGTTCGAAAAAGCTTGCGCCCCGGCTGCCTCGCCTTGAAGGGTATAGAAAAAGTTGACGATTTGCCCCAAAGCGGAGCGGAAATGTCTCGCCGGTCGGCTTTCCGCCTTTCCCGACGCGCCTTGAAATCCACTGGCCAACAGGTCTCGAAGATCCCAGCCGACACAATAGGGCGAAAGAAGTCCCAGATCGTGAATGTGCAAGTCGCCCGAAACGTGGGCCCGGCGAACGTCCGACGTATAAATCTTGTTGAGCCAGTACGTCTTACTGACTTCGCTCGAAAGGTAATTATTCAACCCCTGCAGCGAGTAGGCCATGTTGCTGTTTTCGCGAACGCGCCAGTCCATCCTTTCGAGATAGCTGTCGATCAGATCGACGTCGGCCTTTTGGACCATCTCGCGAATGCGGGCGTGCTGATCGCGATAGAGAATATATGCTTTGGCCGTTTTCTTAAACGGCGAACTCAGGAGAACCTCTTCGACCAGGTCCTGGATCGACTCGACGTTGGGCGTTAAATCGTGAGAAACCATTTGAGTCAGACTCAAGACGCGAAGGGTCAACGTTTGAGCCACTTCCTCATCGAATTCCCCCGTGGTTCGCCCCGCCTTGAGAATGGCCCGGGTAATTTTCCTTACGTCGAACCTGACCCGGTTCCCGTCCCGTTTTCGGATATGGGTAAACGAGGTGGGTGCCGTTGTCTGAGAACCGGTCGCTTGAGAAGTTGACGAAGTAATCACGTTTGCCATTGCCATAAAGGCCTCCTTACCATGAATGAGCGCGCGGCGGAAAACGGATTCTTCCGCGGGTGGCTTCGTGGCGGCCAGAAGGACCGGCCAGAGGGCAGCAAACGCCGACAGACCGAACCAACCTCGGCTTCCCCACGAAGGAGTTGGTACTATATCACGCAACGAGTGCGCGGATGTCGGCAGGTCTTCGGACTCACAGGCGCTTGGCACGTCCCCTTGGTGCGAGGCCGGTTTTATTCGAGACCGGCTTGATCCAAGGTTGGGCCAAAAAAATCCTACTGGCCGTCGCTTCCCAGCCCTATTTTCCAAAGGGCCAGTGCTTTTTGACGGCGGTCGTTCCTGATTACCGCTGCGGGGGCAGTCCCGGGTTCTCACCGGATTCCCTCTTGCGACGCTCTCTCTCGGCGGAGAAAGCGAACCGACATGGAGTCACTATATCATCCGGCTCTTTTCTGTCAAGAGATTAGAGGACATTTCAAAACCTCAATTTGGCCTACAAACGATCTTTTTGCCTGCTGAAATTCGTCACAAAATCTCGCCATATCTACGGATATGCCTGCGATTTGGTTCCTTGTCAGCAAGACAAAAATCTTCGTTTTCGTCTTCAAAGCAGGTTTTCAAATGCCCTCTAGAAAACCGTATTTTGCGGCGGCCCGTCCCGTGAAAAAAGATTAAATTTCAATTATTCTTGTCCAAAATGACGGGCAAGTCCGGTTACTATATAGAATCAGGTTCTCACTAAACGGAGGGAACCATGGTTGTGGGTTCATTTTTGGGTATGCCGATATTGCGTAGGTACGATCCACTTGGATGCCCCCCCGCTGAGATGTGAATACATTACAGCTTAAGAGTAATATTAGTGACAGGACGACTTTGACCTACTGTCATTGATTTAGCGATAACGATTGATCCTTTCCCGGGTTACTTCGTTTATCGCGGCCGGAGAGACGGTACCGAAGTTTGGCTGTTTTTCCTACAAACAAGCGATTTGACTCCAGTAAAGTTGAAACGCAATTTTCTCATGCTGCACCTATAACCCTTTTGGGCCCTCCCTCATACTGCCGGCTCTTTCAGAGTAAGATTGATTTTCGTCAAGAGCCCCCATGCAAAGCACGGTACCTGTTGTAATGACAGCCATGAATAATACGGATCGCACGTCTGAATTCGTCAAGCTTCAGACCAAATATCAGAATCGCGTGTTTTCTTTCGTTCTTACGTTGGCACCCCGTTGGTCCGACGCCGAAGAGATCTTGCAGGAAACCAACGCGGTCCTTTGGAAAAAAAGGGAACAGTTCGAACCGGGAACCGATTTCGTTCGCTGGGCCAACCAGGTCGCTTACTTCGAGGTGCTCAAATTTCGCGAGTCACGCAGACGGGACGCCGTTTGTTTTAGCGAGGTTTTTATCGAAGATGTCGCGGCCGAAACATCTTCGCGTTCCGAATCGCTACAGGCTCAGCGCGAGGCATTGGAGCTCTGCTTACAAAAACTTCCGGAAAAGGATCGGATCTTGATATCACACCGCTACCGGGAAGGCGCCGCGGTGAAGACGATTGCCGAAACGGTTGGCCGTTCGCTCGACGCGGTTTACAAGGCGTTGCAGCGAGCCAGAGGTTCTTTGTTGGCATGCGTTCGTCGCACCCTCATTGGGGAGGAACAAGCATGAGCGGCCGTAATTCAATTTCTTTGGAAGTCGAGTCCCTTTGCTGCGATTTGGTCGACGAGATTATCGATGAGCAAAAGCTGCGGCGACTGGAACAACTGGTCTTGGAAAATCCCGAGGCCAAGCGGGTGTACATCGAGTTCCTCAACCTTCATGCCGCCTTGGGACATTACCTTGCGGCGGATTTGTCGTCTGGTGTGGGGCTGCCTGATGTCGACGAAAATAAAACCACCTCGCCTCCTCTCCCGTCTTCTTTAGAGTTGCCATCTCCAGGTTTGCCGAGCCGGAATTGGTTCTGGACCTCACTTACCTGCGGTTTGGTCGTTCTGGTACTGGCGGGGGCATGGATCTTGGGAGGTTCGAGAAATCTTGACCAAGCGGAGAATTCCCAGGTAGCCAAAATCCAATCGCCAGAGACCAGTGAATCAACCAGTTCCGTCGAAGGGGAACTATTGAAGGCTACCACGCCATCAAAAAATATAGAATATGTTGCCGAATTGACATGGTTGAATGCCGGGGATGAAAACGGCGACGTTGTCGATTTGCCGACGGGCTCTCGGTTGACCCAAGGCGAGACCGTTCGCATCCAGAAGGGAGACGTTCACGTGCGTTTCGGCTGTGGGGCGGAGGTGACTTTGCACGGACCGGCCGTTTTCCATGTCAAGTCGGCAATGCTCGGGAAACTGGAATGCGGATCGCTCGAAGCCCGAGTTCCACCGCAGGCAGTCGGTTTCCTTATCGACACACCGGCGTCGCGGGTGATAGATCTCGGAACCGAATTCGGTCTTTCCGTCACACCCAAAGGGGATACGAACATCGAGGTACTCAATGGCGAGGTGGAGGCCGAACCCAGACGTCCACGGTTGACGGTAACCGAAACACCACGACACAAGCTGTTCGAAGGTGACTCTTTATTTCTCAAGCCGCCCCTGACCAAAAGCATCCGCGTGGGTTTCGAGGATCCCGACTGCCTCGATCTGTTCGATATCGTGCGTCCGGACCAAAAAACATGTCATCTCGCCCCCGAAGCGGGCCTATTGACACTGCAAACGCAAGTAGGTGACATTTACGAAAAACACAACAACAACCGCAATCTTCTGGTGGTGCCGGTGCCGGACACCGATCTGGATGCCATTTTGCATATCAAGCGATTCACGCCTGATTTGCGTAGTCAGCACTTAAGCCTGAGCGTCTTGGACGATCAAGATAACATGTATCGTGTGAGCTATTGGTATGCGGGTACGCGCCTGGGACGGGGGTTTACTTTTACTCGCGAAAAGAATGCGGTTCAAAGTTTTTTGGAGCATACCAAGGAAAAACCGCATAACTTTATTGACCGCTTGGACAAGCCGTTTCGGCTGCGTTTGGTCCGAAAAGGGAATATGATATCGGGCTTTTGGGCCACGGAAACCGGTCCCTGGATCCAACTCGGCCAGGAGGTTTGCGGTTGCAAGCCGCGATTTGTCGGGTTTTTTGCCGCCGGAGGTAACGCAAAGGCATCGGTCGACTGCGTTATTGACACATTCGAGTTGAAAATCCCCTCGCTCAAAAAAGAGAGCACTGGCAACTGATTACCCCAAATGATTTTTAGACACCCTCAATTAAATACGCACACATGTTGAGTTGAAAGGGAAACTGGAGAACGGGCATGAAGAATTATAAACACGGAAGTATCCTTCCTCTCTTGGTCGTTGGTCTGTTGATGGCGGTGATAGCTGCCGACGTCAGGGCCGAGACGTGTGATATTGTGCCCGTTGCGGTTTGGAGTGAAACACCGACCCTTCCGCCCGAACGTGAATCGCTAGACCGTCTGATCGATTCTGACTTGGCGACTTTTTGTTGTTTCCTTGACGATACGCCAACCGGAAAAAACCCGAAGACGTTGCCGCCCCATGGTGGTGGTCCGGTGACCGCTTGGTTTGTGATCGATTTAGGAAAGGTCCAAAGGGTCGATGGCATCCGTTTTGTCGCCCAGAAATCTTGGGCCAATTGTATGGCGGAAAAGGTTTCTATCTTTGCCTGCGAGGAGCCAACCGGAAACAAGGGGAAGCGATGCCTCAAGGAAAACCACCGTCTTCCGCCGGTCAACACTTTTAACGTGGCTCATGTCTCATGGGAGCCGGTTACCACACGTTACCTAGGCGTACAGGTGCTCCATTCTTACGACAGTAAACGCAATAAACGCGATTGGTGGCGAGGCGCTGAAGTGGGGCAAAATCGCCAGGCACAGCTAAACAAAGAACTGCAATGCCAATTCGGTTGGTTGAATGGCAGTTGGCATAGCGTGATTTACAGGCAGCCTGATTTCACGGGTGGGCCAAGATACGAAGTCGCCGGAACGGGCGGCACGTTCACCACGCAGATCGCCGAGGTCTCTTGCTTCCGCGGTCGCCCCGAGGATTTGCCGCTCCCGAACGAATCCCACATCGCCTTCCCCGAAAGTCGCCTAAAACGCGATTGGATGTACCAGGACTGCGGCGTAAAAAACGTCTCGATGGTTGCCAACTCGACCAGCAGTTTGAGAAAGGACCCTATCGGCCCGGATATTTCAACCTGTTTTTCCTCGAAGAGCAATTCGGAGTTTGAGCAGGCGATGGTCGAACGTGTGCTTCAAGAGCTCAAGCAGCGGCAGGTCGACACGACCGAGCTTTGCGGGCAAAAAGAGGCGCTCTCCTCAGTCCCGGGCAACGATCCGCGTTGGAAAGAGTTGTACTTCGCGGCCTGCCAAGAACGGCGTCAGCAGCGTCTCAAAACCGTGCGTCAATGGGCCACGCAGTTTGTCTATGTAAAACATCATGTACTCGGAAGTTGGACGCACGCTTCGGCAACGGACAACGTGAGCGATGAACAGTTTTATGAACGGAACCCCGATTTCCGTGAAGGTTCGCAACTCTGCCTGGCGACCATCAACGAAGACGGAACCGTGACTAACGAAGTTCTTATTGATAAACCTGAGGGACTTATCCGGGACCCGAACCTCTCGTTCGACGCCAAAACCCTGGTTTTCTCGATGCGGGAGAATTTTCAGACAGATGACTACCATCTCTATAAGATGGACTTGGCCGACAAAGTGGTTCGGCAGATCACGTTCTCGCCGACCATCGACGGCAAGACATTGCCTTGCAGCGATACGGAACCCTGCTTTGCTCCAAGCGGAAAGATCATTTTTCAATCCACCCGGTGTGTCCAACTGGATGTCTGCTGGGCCCATCCGACGAGCAATCTTTATTCGTGCAATGCCGACGGGCAACACGTCCGACGACTGGGTTTCGATCAGGTACGCACGCTCACCCCACAGGTGCTCGACGACGGTCGTATCATTTATACCCGTTGGGAGTACAACGATCGTAACCCGTTCTTCCAGCAATCGCTTTTTGTCATGAACGAAAACGGGACCGCCCAACTGGGACTTTATGGAAACAACAGTATCTATCCGAGCGCTCTATTCCATACACGCGGTATCCCCGGCAGTAACAAGGTGATTTCGATTGTCGGCGGACACCATCTTCTCCAAAAAGGAAAGCTGGCGATCATCGACCCGTCCAAGGGCAGCGAAGGAAACCGCGGCATTGAATATGTTGGCGGCGCTTCGCCCGACGCTGCTCCGGGCCGCCGGTCGTCAAATATCCCCAACGATATTCCACGAAAAGGTTCCTGGTACTTGCTCTACGATTTCTTTGGCCAAGTCGGTCCGCAATGGCAGTATCCTTACGCGTTTGACGAAGACCATTACTTGGTCGCTTTCAATCCCGAGGGCTACCATTACTTCAAAGGACCCTTCAGTGTCCCCTTTGGCGCGTACTTCATGACGGCGGAAGGAAAGCGAGAACTTCTCGCCTTCGACTGGAGCAATTCGTGCGGTCAGGCGATCCCCGTCATGCCGCGTCAACGTCCGCCGGTGAAACCGTCACACGTCGACTGGAGCAATCCCTTCGGTACTTTTTACGTTCAGGACGTGTACGTGGGACCGGGTTTGGAAGGAGTCAAGCGGGGAACCGTCAAGCGGCTGAGGGTCGTTGCCTTGGAATATCGAGCGGCCGGGATCTCCCGCAATTGGAATCGCCTCTATACCGGTGGCTCGATCGTCAACACTCCCGTCGCCGTCGGCAACGGCTCGCAGGATGTGAAACATGTCCTGGGAGAGGTGGATGTCGAGCAAGACGGCAGTGTCTATTTCGAAGTTCCAGCCCGGACTGCCGTCTACTTCCAACTCCTGGACGAGAAGGGATACTGCGTCCAAACGATGCGCAGTTGGACGATGGTCATGCCCGGCGAGCGAATAGGCTGCGTTGGATGCCACGAAAATAAATCGCAGTCGGCTTTGATGGAAAAATCGATTCCTTCCGCCATGATGCGACCTGCGCAAAAACTGCAGCCATCCCTCGGCCAGCCACCGCACCCGCTGTTGGCGGAGCTGGAAAAAGAAGGCTCGCTGAAAAGCGTGAATCATTTCATGGGGGTCAATCGTCCCCGTTCACTCGATCGGGATGCGGCGGTGGACGGTTTTAGCTATTCGCAAATGGTTCAGCCGATCTTGGACAAGCATTGTACCGTTTGTCATCAAGGCAATACGGACGATCCGGACCAGGTGAAGCGTTCGCCGCTGTGCCTGACGAGTGAAGTGGTTCCGGCAGAGCAACGAAGCGACAGGTTCACCAAAGGCTTGAAAGCTTTTACGCGATCCTACTTCGGTTTAACGGCAAAGGGGAAAAGCGGCCCTCTTGTCAATTGGGTTCACCCGCTCTCGGAACCGGCTATTTTGGCCCCCTATGCTTACGGCGCGGCACGGAGTAAATTGATGACTTACTTAGAGCCGTCCCACCATGACGTGCAGTTGACCGACTCCGAAAAACGGACCGTCGCATGCTGGATCGACTTGGCGGTTCCCTTCTGCGGGTCGTACCCCGAGGCCAACACCTGGCACATACACGCCCCGAACCGCGAAACGAACACCTGGAACACGCCGCAGAACGAACTGTACGACTACTTCCAGATGAAACGAGAGAAATTCAGCCGGCAAGAGCTTTCCGACATCAAGAAAATGGAATCCGCAAAATGAAAAAAACTATTGCCCTAGCGAGTGTCGCTCTGTTGGTGGGTACGCTTATCCGTTGCAGCTTGGCCGAGGAACTGAAAACGCCCGAGCCGAGCGTTACTTGCAGAAGCACTATTACCGAGACAGACTTCAACCATGAATTGGACCAGGTGCTTCAGGCCAATTCAAAAGTTGAATTCTTAGGCGTGGAAGAGATCTCGGGATTTAAGAAAGGGGCGTATAAATGGGTCGGTGGTGTTTATGCCCCCAATGGGAAGATTTATGCCATCCCCACCGGTGCAAGCAGCATATTGGAAATCGACCCGGAAAATGGTCGTTTCTGCCTTTTTGGGAATGTGAGCACTGAAGGATTCAAGTGGACACGCGGAGTGGTTTATTCGGACGGGAACATTTACGGCATGCCCCGTCGTAAAAACACTTTGTTAAAAATCAATCCGCTTTTGCAAACCGTGGAAGAAATCGACTTGGGGCTTTCGTACAAGAAGGAACACCATTACGGTGGTATCCTTGCAAAAAACGGCGTGATTTATCAACCGCCGAGAAACACCAATCATATCTTGGCCATCGACCTGAAAACAAAACGTGCCTACACGTTTGGAAAAGAGCTGCTGAGTAAAAACCATCGCAATCTTTACAATGGGGCCGTGGTACACCCAAACGGTAAAATTTATTTTTACCCGCATTCCGGTGGCAAGGTTATTGTACTTGATCCTGACACGGAAAAACTTAAATTCATCGGGAATGACATTGCGCCCAACACGTTTAGCTGTGCGGTCGCGCCCAACGGTTGTATGTACGGGTTTAGCGTCTCGGTGCCCGGAGTGCTCAAGATCGATCCCGTGACCGAGACCGTAGAAATGATTTGCAAAGACATAGGCGTTTCAGGGTGCGGCGACGCCAAGCTGGGAATCAACGGCAAGATCTACAGCATCTGCGCCACCCGTGGGAACGTTTTTGAGTTCGACCCGGTAACAGAAAAAGCGACGCTTAAGGCAAATATTGAAAGCCCCTATTATCGTTCGGCCGGTGCAATTCTGACGCCGGACGGTTCGATCTGGTCGATACCGGCGTTTGGGGATAAAATGTACCGATACCAATTCAGCAAGATACGACAGACCATCCCCGACCGATTGTTGAGGTCTCAATTGTTGAACTATTGATTTTCCCCGCCTGCCCATAAACCGGCCCCAACCATTTACCAATCAGTGATCCGTTGTCACGCGATTTTTTCCCTAACTCCTTCCCGAACCGGACATTGAGTTAGCCAACTCTTGTCCGGCCCGGGTTCGTAGGGCTTTCGCTACTATCCTTGCAGGGACGCTCGATCCCGAAGAGGCCGACGCTCTTTTTCTGATTCATTTTCCCGAAGAAGACAAACGCCAGGTAATCCATGAAAACCAATTGTCAACAATCCAAGGACGAAAGAGATCATGAGATGGGCAACGGAAAAATAACGCGAAGACACAGTTTGGCGCTTTTGACGGCCGGGATAACGGGCCTTGGCGGCAGCCTGTACGGCCTGTCGCGCGCGGGCGTGATCCGGTTTTTGGACGACGACGCCAAAAGCGACGATCCCGTGCAGGTACAACGCACGCCCTATCTGCCGGAACCCGGGCGCGAGATTTCACGGTTGGGATTCGGCGGCATACGACTGCCGATCCTCGATCGGGACACGACCAAGATTGATTATGAGTTGGGACAGAAACTCGTGGACTACGCCATTCGCCACGGCGTGAACTATTTCGACACGGGGTGGATCTATCACGACGGACAGGGCGAGGTGTTCTACGGCAACGTATTGAAGAAATACCCTCGCGAGAGTTTCATGCTTGCCGACAAGATGCCCACCTGGTATGTACATAGTTTGGATGATGCGAAACGTTTTTTCGAAGAGCAATTAAAGCGGTGCCAGGTCAGCTATTTCGACAACTATCTCCTGCATTCACTCCGTGATCTCAAAGAGTTCCAAAACGTCTACGAAAAGACGGGCGTGCTGGACTACCTCAAAGAGCAACAAAAGAAAGGCCGCATCCGGCATCTCGGCTTCTCGTTTCACGGCAAGCCTCCCCTCATGCAGCACCTGCTGAATAACCATGAATGGGATTTCGCGCTGATTGTGCTCAATTGCCTCGACTGGAACGAAGAGAACGATCCGAAGCAAAGCGGCGCGGGGACGCTTTACCGGATGCTGACCGCGAAAAAACTGCCCGTGTTCGTCATGGGGCCCCTGCGAGGCGGAATCATCGCCCACTTAAACGGCAAATCGCGTGCCGTGCTGAAAGCGGCAGAACCCACGAGGAGTATTGCGTCATGGGGAATGCGGTTCGTCGCTTCGTTGCCGAACGTCCAGACGGTTCTCAGCGGCATGAATCACCTCGACCAAGTCGTGGACAACGTGCAGACCCTCTCGACCGGTTTTGAGCCGATGCAAGCACCGGAACGAGCGACACTCGAACGGGCCCTCGACGAATTCCGAAAATATCCCATAATCCCCTGTACCGGCTGCGAGTACTGCATGCCTTGTCCCTACGGCGTCCACATCCGTCAAATCTTCGACTGGTACAATTCCTTCGCGGGCGAGGGACGCCTGCCCGCCGATTCCGGAGAGAATGATTCTCAATCGTTGCGGCGGGAATTTCTCGTGAGTTACAACAACACGATACCACCGGAAGCAAGAGCGAATCACTGCATCGGATGCGCCAAATGTCAAATCGGTTGCCCGCAGTGGACGTTCAAAATTGTGGACGAGATGAAAAAGATCGAGACATTCGTAGCGCATGTTCAGAAACAATACGATGCGAAATAGTGGAAAGGCCTCCATGTTGAGACGAATCAGACTGGGTGTCGCGGCAACCCTGTTTCTATGCGAAAACCTTTTTTTCATCGGGGTCGGCGGTGGACTGGGGGTGTTCGAAAAATTCCAATTTCTTCCGGCCCTGTTGGCGATGAATATCGTGGCGGTTGCGGCGACCCTCGGAGTAACGCTGTTGTTCGGTCGCATCTACTGCTCCACTCTCTGCCCGTTGGGGGTGTTTCAAGACATCGTAATCAGAGCGGCACGTATTTTCACGAAAAAACGGTTTGCCTATGCGCCATCGCACACGTTATTGCGCTATGCCGTGTTGTTCGTTGTCGCCATCGCGTTCGCCGTCGGATTTGCCGCCATTCCCGCAATGATTGATCCGTACAGCTTGTACGGTCGCGTGGCCACCCATCTTCTGCAACCCCTCACGCAGGTCGCGAACAATGCAGTCGCGTGGATCACGGACGGTTTGGGGTATCCGCTGGTTTTTAAACAAGAAATATTGGTCCGTGGAATGCTCGCTCTTTCGGTCGCCGTGACTTCACTGGTTGCCATCAGCCTCATGGCAGCGAAGTGGGGGCGACTCTATTGCAATACGATTTGTCCGGTAGGAAGTCTGTTGGCAACCATGAGCCACCGACCGCTTTTTAAAATCGACATCAACGAGGGTTTGTGCGTGAAGTGTGGGCTTTGCGAGAAGGTGTGCAAGTCGGCGTGCATCGACGCGAAATCACTTACGGTTGACAACCGACGATGCGTCTGTTGTTTCAATTGTCTGGCAAAGTGTCCCACCAAGGCGATACGATACACGGCGGGCACGGCCGCGAAAATCAAGGACGTTCCCGAACATGACTTCACGTCGGAACATACGAAAACAGGGACAGGGAGCAGCCGACGCGAATTTATGGCGGGGACGACCGCTTCGGTTGTGACCGTCGTGGCGGCAATGACTTGCAAAGACGGCATGGCCGTGGCTTCACGAGAGCGGCCCGTTTCGCCGCCGGGGTCTGGTGGACGGGAACACTTGTTGACGCATTGCACGTCCTGCAACTTGTGCATTGCGAAATGCAAGGGAAACGTTCTGAAAGCCGCGTTCTTGGAATACGGGCTGGGCGGCACGATGATGCCGAAGCTCGATTTCTCACATGGGTTTTGCGAATGGGACTGCAACGAGTGCGGCAAGGTATGCCCCAACGGAGCGATCATGCCACTTTCAATCGAAGAAAAACGCAAGACCAAGATCGGACGGGCGGTCTACGTCCGCCAGCATTGCGTTCTCGTGACGGACGAAGTGGCTTCCTGCGGCAACTGCGCCGAGCACTGCCAGACCAAGGCGATAACGATGGTGGAAGAAAAGGACAAAAAGAAATATCCGCATATCGACGAAAGCAAGTGCGTTGGTTGTGGGGCGTGCGAGTACCATTGTCCGGCAAAACCGCTGGCCATCCATGTCGTCGGGCTATAATAGGCCTAAATAGCCTCGCGTGACTCGAGGAGGAGATGGGCAAATAAGGAAACTCGGACGCGGCGACAAACGCATTCGGCTTGATACGCTTTGGAAAATATTCAAGAACGAAAAATCGTACGCCACCGGCTGTCGCTCCCCCCTGCCGTGCCCTTACCAGAAAGTCTCGGTTCATTCTCGGAAGATGCCGACAGGTTGAAGCTGCTCGAAAGGTTTTAAACGAGATACCTCTCCAATAAGGCAACCGGAAAGTCGGTCAATAGATCGGCGACTCGAACGGTTTCGGAGTTGAGTGAGTGGATTTGATCGGTAAAAACGTTGCGGTAATTTCCCAAGGCGAACGAAGGTAGCTGAAGGATGGTATCACTCCAAACCTTACTGCCCATTGGTTGAAAAGATTTATCGTCCTCCGTCAGGGAAGCGAGTTTTGCGACAAGACGAGGCGCGATGGCGATAAGTATCTTCTGAGGTTTTTTCAATTCCGCAGTCTCATGCCATGCGAAGGCGCAAACATTCTCGGCACGATCTCCCTGAGACGACAGCGGTTGATATTGTCCTTGCTGGAAGAGTTGGGCATGGTACTTTCTCAGCGACAAAGTCCTCCAAGTCAGGAACAGTTTCAGCCGTTTGTCCCGGGGCGATGCGGCAAGATTTCTCGCAAGTAGTTGCCGCGCACTGGGATCGCCGCTCCACTGTTGAGCCAGTTCTTCAAGTAATCTGCGTCGATGGGAAAAATCGATCGCACGACGGTTGTCCGGGTCGACGAGACAGAAATCCCATAATTCTTGTCCTTGGTAGATGTCGGGAACGCCGGGCGAGGTGAGTTTGAGAAACGTTTGGGAAAGCGCCGTGAACAGGGACCAGTCTAGGACTTTCTCTTGAAACTCTTTGAAATTATTAAGAAAACGATTTTGGGGATCGCTTCGAAGACTCGCCTCCACGAATTCCTGGACCGCGTGGTCATAATCGTCGTTCGGCGAGATCCAACTGGTGGAAATCTTGGCCTCGCGTGTTGCCTTCCTCATGTATTCGACCATGCGGTCGATAAGTTGTTGGTGCCGATTTTCGTCTACCGGCTCAAGTGGCCAAACTCCCACGAGCGTCTGATAAAAGAGATACTCGTCGTTGCGACTGGGCGCCGTTTGACCGTCAATATTGCGATGAAATCGTCGATTCGCACGGGTCCAACGATTGAGTGCCCTTCGCCAAAGTTGGGGAATTTCCGAAAGGACGTTGATTCGAGCACGGACGTCCTCGCTTCGTTTGGTATCATGGGTCGATGTGGCGAGCATTGAATAAGGATGGGAAACGAGCCGTTTTTGGTTTTCCTCATGAAACCGTTCAAGCGTGACGACCGGCCCTGTCGGATCGCTTCCCACTTCGTTGACCGAAAGCAGCGGAAAATATCGATAAAAAACCGTATCTTCGACCCCTTTGGCTTTGACCGGACTGGAAAGCTGTTGGAACTTTCCAATAAAGAACCGACGCTGACTTGAGATGGTTTCGTCCGAAACGATCGGTTGTTTTGAGACAAGAACTTCTGAAATAAAATCAAAAACGGCCGCGTCCATCGCCGGGTTGCTTCGTTGGGCTTCTCCGGTGATGCGGCGAATAATTTCACGGTCGCGTTGGCTTGCTCCCCCTAATCCGACATAGGTTCGATAGACGGGAAGGCGGGCCAAAATTTCGCGAAGCGCGGTTCGGAGCGTGTTGAGCGTGAAATCTCTCGAGTGTCGATGACTGGCGGCAATCCGGCTTAACTGGTGAGCCAATAAGTACAGCTCACTGGCCATGGATACGCGCAGGATGAGCTGCTTCCCCTGGTACACCTCTTTCCCGAAGGTCGTCTGCGTGTGGGAGTAGCGATGATAGATCTTCATCAACTCGGGCAAAAGTTCTTGGTTGAGGTAAAGGCCATTGACGAGATTTAAAAAATCGTACCCGGTCGTTCCCGCCACCGGCCATTCGTTGGGGATTGGTTCGTCGCGGTCGAGAATCTTTTCCACTAAAACGTAAAGCGGCGTTGGTTTGGCTTGCCCGGTTTCTTGGTTTTCTTTTTCTCGTGAATCGATCTCTCGAACTTCCTCGGATTGGTCGATCTCGAGACCGAAAAGATCCCACGGTGCCGGACCTCCCGTGTCCTGCCACATCGCCCGAAGGAATGCCGGTTCGAGCTCTTCCCAGAAGGGGACCGGAAACCGTTCCTGATTTTCCGTCGGTAAAGCCGCCTCCTTCACAGAATTTTCTTCACCGTATTTTTCATGGCAGGCTTGTCCAAGCTTTCGTAGATAGCTCCATTGCAGCCTCCATAAATATTCCAGGGGATCGAATAGGCCGTCAACATGATCGATCCGAAGACCGTGGACCTTGTCGGTAACCAAGAGGTCCAGCACCAGTGCATGACTGGCTTCGAAGACTTGCGGTTCCTCTGTGCAAATTGCGGCCAGTTCGTTGACGTCGAAAAAACGACGGTAGTTGATTTCGTCCGAGGCGGCCTTCCAGTGGGAAAGTCGATACGCCTGTCGATCGAGGAGTTCTTCCAATCGATCAAAACTCGCCGGTTCTCCCGACGTGCCGTTGTATTCCTTGAGATTCCCTTCGATAAATTCGGCGATCTCCGGGCAACGGTAGGTCAAACGGCGGAGTCGATCCTTGATCACCTCTTTTTCCCGCTGCCGTTCTTCCACCGCCAAAAGAAAACGCTCGGTGGGGGAAACGGGCAACGGTTTGTCCGGCACGCTCCCTTCTCCTTGCGGCAAATCGGCCAAGGCGGAGGTACTTTCCGTATTTTTATGGAGGGCAAGGAAGCTTGGGTTCCGAGAGGGGAGGTGTCCGATCGCCGTGATGATACTCTCGAATTCACGGAAGTCGCCCACGAGCCGTTCATTTTCTTCCGCTTTCCGCTTTTTCTGAGCCGTTTCGCCCAAGAGGGTCTCTTTGAACGCTTCCAGTTGATTGAGAAGCAACCCATCGTAGGTTCCCGGGTCCAGCGGGAAGGTGGAATCGAAGTAGACCACGAAGAAAGCCCCTTCGTGAAAGGTCAGCTTTAGATCCCCGGCCTCCAAGACCTCACCAAACTGTTTTCCCAACACGGGTAGAAGCACCTTGTTTGTTAGCTCTTGCTTCGTCGGTTGCCAGTCGATATCGAAGTAGTCGGCATAGGGCGAGAGGGGGCCGTTTTCCAAAACATTGGTCCACCAACGATTTTCCCCCGGTGCGGTACTCATGTGATTCGGCACGAAGTCCAAAATATGCCCCATGCCGTGTTCTTCGAGCGTTTGGACAAACGTTTCGTATTCTTCTTTAGTGCCCAGTTGGGGATCCAACTTTCCGTAATTGACGATCGCATACCCGTGAGGACTGTTCGATCGCGACATCAAATAGGGTGAAGCATAAACATGTGTAACCCCCAACCGACTCAGATAGGGAACCAGTTTCGCCGCCTCACGAAAAGTGAACCGATTTTGCTCAAACTGAATCCGATAGGTCGCAATCGGTTGTTTTTCTCGTCGGAGAGCCAACTCCCGCCGCACCTCCTGGACGATCGTGTCGACCGCGGGCAGAATCTCACTCATCGGAGCCACTCTCCTTTCGGTCCAGAATTGCCATTTCGTAGGGGTAAAGGTCGGTCAACGGTTCGGTTCGTTTTCGAGGGCCGCCATATTGAATCGCCTCCGTACTGAGGAGCCATTTTCGTTTTTCGACATTCAACCGAGCAAGGTTCCGGCGTTGATGGTGAAGATTCACCACCGCCAAAAGTGCGGCGTCCGGTCCACGCTTGATCAAGAGGACCGGCTTTGATTTGGAGGAAAGGTCGTCTTCGTCGTCCGTGCCGTAAACGATCTGGGCGTGAACATGCCGTCGGTCGATCCAAGAGGGGAAATGTCGTCTCGCGGCAAGAAGATCCTTATAAAGTTGCCGAATTCCTGCATGAAACGAGCCTTCCGGCCACTTCCACGTCAGTTGGGCCGACTCGAACGTTTTCACGTCTTGCGGATCGGGTAACAATTCTTCCCAATCGAACTCGAGCGCTGCGAACTCTTCACGCCGTCCACGTCGTACCGCCTCGATCAATTCGGGATCGGAAAAAGAGCAGAAGAAAGGGAACGGCCGACGTTCCGCATACTCTTCTCCCATGAACAACAAGGGAACGCAAGGAGAAAACATCAAGAGGCCGCAGGACAGCCGCTGAGCCGGTTCTGAAAGATAGTTCGAAGATCGGTCGCCTTGAGCCCGGTTGCCTATTTGGTCATGATTTTGGATACTCACGACGAATTGGCGCCGATCACGACCTTCGACCGGGCTCCCGTGACATCGCCGACGCAAGCGGCTGTAGCAGCCATCGTAGACGAAGATGCGGTTGAACGCCTTGGCCAGATGTTCGGGACAACCGAAATCCTGATAGTATCCGTCTTGCTCTCCGGAGAGAAGGGCGTGAACCGAATGGTGAAAATCGTCGCACCAGACCCCATCCAGCGCGTATCCGTGTCGGTCGATCGGATCGATCAGACGAGTGTCGTTTTGACTTGTCTCGGCGATGACATGAATCTTACGAGACTGCGCCAGACCGATTTGTTGAACCGCCCTCTGAAGGTCCGCCAAGATCGGTCGTGTGCCGAAGTCGAAAATGGTATGGACGGCATCCAGTCGCAACCCGTCGATGTGAAAATCGCGGACCCACATGCAGGCATTGTCGATCACGAACTGACGAACCGCGTCGCTGTAGTTTCCGTCGTAATTGACGGCCCTTCCCCACGGGGTCCGATACCGATCCGTAAAATACGGACCAAATTTCATCAAGTAATTCCCTTCCGGCCCCAAGTGGTTGTAGACGACGTCCAAAAAGACGGCCAACCCCTCTCGATGGGCCGCGTCGACCAGCCGCTGCAACGCGCGGGGACCACCGTAGCTATTTTGCACCGCATAGGGATAAACGCCGTCGTACCCCCAGTTGCGGTCTCCCGGGAACTGGGCAACCGGCATGATTTCGATGGCGGTGACCCCCAAGGCTTTTAGCTCCTGGAGCCGCGATTCGATCGCCTCGAAGGTCCCTTCTTTGGTAAAAACGCCAACGTGCAATTCGTATATCACCAAGTCTTGGCTTAAAACCCCTGGCCAGCTTTGATCGGACCAGGTAAACGTTTCGGGGGAAAAAACCGCCGACGGTTTATGGACCCCTTCGGGCTGCCAACGTGATGCCGGATCGGGGTAGATGCCGTCGGGGAGCTGGTAGGCATAGCGTGCGCCCTCGGTGATATGGGGAAGCCGTATTTCATGATATTCTTCCGACGCTTTTTTCATCGGGTACTCGTTCGCGTGCCCGTTTTCATAGAAGACAAGCCGAATCTCGTCGATCTCAGGCGCCCACACCCGCCACTGGACCGAATCATCTTTCATTCGCCGGGCGCCTTGGGGGTGGTGAATCGGGCCTTCAAAAAACGCCTTTTCGATTGGCGTAAGGATCGTTGTCATACCGAGCCTCTATTGAAACGGTTCGCTATAATAATGGTGTCACGATGGTTTTATGCTTCCGAAGAAGGCGTCTGGTCCGACTTGAGTAATTCGAGTATCTGTTGCATGGATAAATAGGTTTCATGTTGTCCGGTTGATTCCGTGGGAGAGAGTTTTTCAAGATCTCGCAACAACGTCAACGTCCCTTTTTCCGCGAGGTAGAGATTCAAGAGCGGTTGTACCACTTCCCGGGGCTGGGGGACAAACGAAGCCGTCCCTGCCCGGTCGAGGTAGGCCCGTACAAAGGTG
This sequence comes from Thermoguttaceae bacterium, assembly GCA_963674475.2. Taxonomy (GTDB): domain Bacteria; phylum Planctomycetota; class Planctomycetia; order Pirellulales; family Thermoguttaceae; genus CAXXFQ01. The sequence continues at coordinate 814,077 of CAXXFQ010000024.1, forward strand.
ATACTGGTCCAATATTTCCAGAGGTCGATCCAGCAACCGAGTCTTGCGAGTTCGGGATCGTCTGCTTCCACGGTGGAAGCATATTCCTTGAGGGCATACTTGCCGGCCCGCTGGAAAGACCAAAGCATTCCGGCCACGTCGCGAAGTGGGGATGATTTGATACGCCGTTGAGTGATCGGCAAATCGGAGTCCCCTTCGAAATCCACGATGAAAAAATCGCCTTCACTGCAGAGCACATCCTCTAGACCGTAGTTGCCGTGACATCGGATACGCATTGCAACCAAGTTCATTCGGAACGCCCGATGCATACCGATCTTTCCCGGTTCATGTCCGAGAAGTCGTTCGAAATCTTGATCGAGAATCGCCTTGGCCGACGGTTGAAGTTCGTCCGAGAGATCCGGTAGAAGCTTCCGCAGCAAACGGATGTCGCGTCCCAACAGGTTCCGTACCGACTGGTAAAGTGAACGTAAATGAAAAGGCAGCAGGCGATCCGGCGAGAAGTCCCGATTCTCCGTTGGGGCGGCCAGGGTTTCATGAAGCTCGGCCGTCCGCTGCCCAAGCAAATCCACTGACCGCAAATAGGTTCCAAACCAATCCTGAGCCATCTCGGGAAGGGGGAATTCCGTTCGTTCGAGGAGCGACCAAATATCCAAAGATCCCACGCAAGGACACTCCGTTTGCCGATCGGCCCCGACATTTTTCAAGAACGATTCCAAGGTGTCAAGCGTATATTCCCAGGCGTTCTGTTCGTGTTCGACGAACCCCTGAAGCAGCCCGACGGTGACCGACGGATGGTTCTCGGCTTGGTACTCGATTGCCCCCAGGACGGGAGCGACATGAGTGAAGCCGGAGTGCTCGACCAGATAGCGTCCCATCTCCACTTCCGGATGGATCCCACCCTCCAGGTGTCGAAATAGCTTGATCAAGATCCGGTCGCCATAAACGACGACGCTGTTATTTTGTGCCTCCAGATGATTGCCAGCGCGTGCCGGTTCTTCCAATTCGGCTCGAAAGCGATCGAATTCCCGAGTGGGCCAGGCGAGGAGCTTTCCTTCGCGACCTTTTAATTCGCATCGCGAACCGACCGCCTCGAAAATCCACCGGCAAAAGTCCGATTCGCCAAAAGCGTCGCACAGAATCCCGTTTTCTCCAAGCCGATCGTGTTCGATTTTGATGCGAGCGATGGTTCGGGGCGCCTCGATCGATTCGGCAAGTCTTTCATGCGCCTCGCTCCTGAATCCGATCGGGATGACATAAACCGCTTCCGGCGCGTCTTCATACTCGATTTTCGTTAGGACCAGCGAGATCCCCGGAGAAGACGATTCGGTCACGGTTTCCGATTCTGTCTCGCGACGTTCTAGTGGGTCCGCCTGTCCCTGGGAAACTTCTTGAGCGAACGAAAAGACGTCGAGAACCGAAATTCGTTGCACGTGCTCCGCTAAATGGCGATGCCATCGACTTGACGTTATAAACCGAAGCAACGCTTGCTCGAACGGTTCGCTTACCGGAAGGTTGAACACCGCTTCCCACTGCTCGGGCACCGTCAAATGGGGAAGAGCCAATCCCGTGCCCAGTTTCAAGGCGGCAGTCTCGTCCGACTGGAGGACAAACCAATAGAACGCGTAAGGGGTCAACGTCAAAAGGTATGGCAACTCGCCGATGCGGGGAAAGCGAATGCGACCCAAGACCTCCACCGGCGTTTTCTCGCGATACGCCGAGAGATCCAATTCCACAAATTGGGCCGAGTGAGACAGGTTTGCGACGACCAGAAGTTGCTCCTCTCCTTGCCCGTCGGCAGACGGACAGCGGCGTAAAAATGCCAGCACTTTGTGGTTTTCCGGATGGAGAAACTCGAGCGTTCCTTCAGCCAATGGACGCAATTCGCGTCGGAGACGAATGAGTCGTTGCATCCAGGAAAGCAGCGAGTTGGGCTGCCCTTGCATGGTTTCGACGTTAACCGTTTCGTAATGATATTGGTAGTCGATGATGGGCGGTAAATACAATTTTTGTGGGTTTGCCTGGGAAAAACCGGCATTGCGGTCGGCCGACCATTGCATTGGCGTGCGAACGCCGTTCCGGTCGCCCAGATAGATATTGTCCCCCATACCGATCTCGTCTCCGTAGTAGATAATCGGTGTTCCAGGAAGAGAAAGAAGAAGACTATTGAGCAGTTCGATCTTACGCCGATCGTTGTCCAAAAGCGGGGCGAGCCGACGGCGGATTCCCAGATTCAACCGGGCTTGGGGATCGCTGGCGTAAAACCGGTACATATAATCCCGTTCCCGCTCAGTCACCATTTCCAACGTCAACTCGTCGTGGTTTCGAAGAAAAAGCATCCACTGGCAGTTCTCGGGGATGGCCGGTGTTTGGTTGAGAATATCAAGAATCGGAAATCGATCTTCCATCAAAACGGCCAAGTACATCCGAGGCATCAGCGGGAAATGAAACACCGTGTGGCACTCGTCCCCGTCGCCGAAATACGCGCTGGCGTCCTCCGGCCACTGGTTCGCCTCGGCCAAAAACATTCTCCCCGTGAACTTGGAGTCAACGCCTTCGCGCAGCATTTTCAGGAAGGCGTGCGTCTCGGGCAGATTTTCGCACGAGGTCCCTTCCCTTTCATAAAGATAAGGCACTCCGTCAAGACGCAGCCCGTCGACCCCTAGATGAAGCCAATAATCGAGAACCGACGCGATCTCGTCCTGAACCGCCGTGTTGTCGAAATTCAGATCCGGTTGATGGGCAAAAAAACGATGCCAGTAATACGCGTGGGCCAACGGGTCCCAAGACCAGTTCGAAGTCTCGTAGTCCTGAAAAATTACCCGCGCCTGGGGGTACTTTTCCGAGCTATCGCTCCAAACGTAATAATTCCTTTCCGTACTTCCCACTTCCGCCTGCCTGGCTCGCTGAAACCAAGGATGCTGGTCGGATGTGTGGTTGAGTACCAGTTCGGTGATAACCCGCAGGCCGCGACGATGTGCTTCTCGAAGTAAAACCCGAAAATCGTCGAGCGATCCGTAGCTCGGATGAATTTGTCGATAGTCGGAAATATCATAACCGTCATCCTTCAATGGCGACGGATAAAAGGGCAAAAGCCAAAGGGCCGTGACCCCCAATTCCTCGAGATAGTCAAGCTTCTGCGTCAGTCCGGCGAAGTCCCCGATGCCGTCCGAATTGGAGTCAAAGAAGGAGCGTACGTGCAGTTGATAGACAATGGCCGTCTTGTACCAAAGAGGATTTGAATCCATCGTTTCGCAACCTCCGTAAATGGCTCATGACCGACTTGCCCGGTTCGCCTGAACCCGTTTCGACGAGTTCCACGGAAAAGAATGAACGAGAGGATGTCGGAGGTTTTCGAATAAGGATTGTTTTAAATCGTTGGTACACCCTCTGCAGTACTATAGCACTGCAACAGTTTTCCCTCTTCCGGCGGGCATATTATCCAGGCCAGAAGATTTTTCCCTCACCTCCTTCTGAAGGGATAGCCTCCTTGAAGAAATCACCCCCCCTTATTAGGTAATCTCTTGGGGATGGTAAAAAAAGTTCCCAAAAAGCTTGAAATACAGAATTCGCTTTGATATAACAAATGCAAGTTCAGAGAGAGGTCTCGCTACACCTGGAAGTAAAACGCACAACAACGGCCCTTTTTGCTGATGATGGACGAAAAATATCTGATTCCGAATCTGGCCCGGGGGATGCGGGTTCTGGAGCTTCTGAGCGCGCATCCGGAAGGGCTTGCCCAAACGGCGATCGCGAGTCTGTTGGAAATCCCCGCCAACAGTGTCTTTCGGATTGTCGTGACGCTCGAACATCTGGGCTATGTGAGCCGAGACCCGGAGTCGCGTCAGGTTTTGCTGACACGCAAGTTGCTGGGAGTCATGCATTCAGCCGTTCGAGAAACGAGCCTCGTTGAAACGGCGATTCCGGCGATGCGGGCACTCCGAGATCAGACCGGGGAAACGGTCGTCTTGCATGTGCCGCACGGTCATGAGTCGGTTGTCTTGGAACGCGTTGAAGGAACCTATGCGTTTCGATTCGCGGTCGATCCGGGCTTGCGGAGTGAGATGACCTGCGCGGCGCACGGCAAAGCGATCTTGGCCCACTTGCCCGAAGCGACCCGGGCGTTGGTTCTCGAAAAAAGTTCGTTTCGCAAATGGACCGATCAGACAATCACCGATCGGGGTGAACTGGAGTCGGAGCTGGAAGCGATTCGGCGTCAAGGGTACGCGATCGATCGGGAAGAGGGGCAAAAAGGGGTGCGTTGCGTCGCGGCGGCACTGTTCGATCATACCTCGTCGGTAGTCGGCGCGATTACGGTAACCGGACCGTCCGAACGGATGCCCGAGCCGACCCAACACACGCTGGGACTCGTGGCCAGAGACTCAGCCGCCGAGATTTCCGCCCAAATGGGCCATGTGGTCCAAAAAACCGCAAAGCCCCCTCATATAAAATTGCTAAACAAACAGTCGACCTTGAAAATACCTGCCGGTTGAGTGATCTCGAAGGATAGAACAAGGTTTACTGTTTCCTCCCTTTTGCTCCCCTCCCCTTTTTTTGAAACAAGAGGAATCGAACTCATGAGACGCTTGCCTCGATTCGTCCTTTTTTTAGCCGTTTTCTCGATTTTAATTGTGGCCGTTTTCTCTTTTGAGAAAAGGTTTGCCCGTGCCGAGGAGAGTGGCTCACAGCTGTCGCCGGAGGTCCAGACGCCTCCCTGTCAGCCCCTTTACCCAACCGGTGGGACCGAACCGACGATCAAGCCGGGCGAAAAACCGCCGAAGAACATTCCCTATCAAAAGATCGCTCGAACCGATTTCCAGCGGGCCGTCGATCGACTGGGACTTCAAACGGTCCGCGCCGAGGGGGTCCGTGACGGGGTGTTACGCAACTGGGGAGAACAGTTCGTCGATCTCGAAAACCAGATTACCGGCAAGACCAAGCTGCCTCGCGGCGCGGCCGATCAGGTTTACGATCGACACTCGCTCATAAAGGAAGGGGAGCGTCACCCGATCGAACCGGTGGTCCGGCGGACCGGCGCGTTGTTGGATCGATTGGAGACCGAGCATGGCAGGGCTCAATTCGAATCACTCAGACGCGATTGGGTTTTGCTCGACGAGTATGTCCAGAAGACCAATGCGGCAGAAAAACCGGCTGAAAAACCGTTTGGACCGGCCGATTATTTCGCCGCTTGTGCGCTGCGTCGGGAGGTGATGTTCGCCGATCCGTTGACCGACTTTTCGAAACTGCTCTTTCTGGGCCGTGCCAGCTATAGCGGATGCCGGTTGACCAACCTTTCGAATTCCGACCGGATCGGCGGGCATTTCGCAACGCAGATGTTCGGCTTCAACACGATTCACGGCGGCGGGCTTTTTGTTCTCTCCGATTGGAAATCGACGACGCCGAAAGTGACGAATCTATTAGAAGGGAAGACGGTTGCCGGGGGACGGCTGGGCGGCAAAACGCTCGACTTTGGTTCGTTCGTCAGTCCCGAACTGTCGTTCGATGGCCGGACCGTCTATTTCGCCCATTGCGGTTCACAGGAACACCGTTGGATCTGGACCAAAGACACGACCTGGAACCTTTTCAAAACCCAGCTCGACTCGAACGAGATCCTCCAGTTGACCGACGGGCCGTTCAACGATTTTGACCCGTGCGAGCTGCCCGACGGCCGGGTCGCTTTTATCTCGGAGCGTCGCGGCGGGTACATCCGTTGTTTCGGTTTCAGTGCGAATCTTCGGGTTCCGACCTATGTGCTGCACAGCATGAAAAACGACGGATCGGACCTTTACCCGATCAGCTATTTTGAAACGAGCGAGTGGCAACCGAGCGTCGACAACTCTGGCAAACTGGTCTATACCCGCTGGGACTACACCGATCGGGAAAACTGTCTCGGATCGAATTTCTGGACGTGCTATCCCGATGGCCGTGACCCGCGCGCGCCGCACGGAAACTATCCGCAACCGTGGCACACCTTCGACGACAATCGTTTCGGCGATTCCCGCTTCGGAAAAGGCGAGTTCGCGCCCAGCTCGCTACCGATGACCGAGATGCAATTCCGGGCGATTCCCGATTCGCATCGATACGTCTTCACCGCCGCCCCACATCACGGCGAGTCGTTCGGCTCGATTTGCGTCTTGGATCTCCGCAAGAAGAACGATTATCACATGAACCAGATTCGACGGGTGACCCCTTATGTCCCGTTCCCGGAAAGTGAATACGCCGATCGAAGTCAGTATTGTTACGGTGCCCCATGGCCGTTGAGTGAGGACGTTTTCCTGGCGAACCGTTGGGAAGATCTGATTGTCTTGGACCGCTTTGGTAACGAAGAGTTGCTGGTCGAACGGGAGCTTTTGCCAATCGGCTACGATCCGCGTCTAAGACTGAGTGAACCGATTCCGCTGCGACCGCGACGAAAGCCGCCGGTCATTCCACGGCAGACGACCCAAGGGGAAGATTTCGTCGACCAAAACCGTCCGGCTACGATCGGTGTGATCGACGTTTATAATTCGGACCTTCCGCTTCCCAAAGATCGGCCGATCCGCTGGTTGCGCGTCACGCAGGTCATCCCGAAGCCGAACCCGTGGATGCATCGTCCGTTCGTCGGTTATGCGCCGGAAAACACGCCTCGCGTTCCGTTGGGAATCGTCCCGGTCGAAGCGGACGGCAGTGTTTATTTCGAGGCCCCGGCCGGAAAAGAGCTGATCTTCCAGGTGCTCGACGAAAATTTCTGCGCGGTCCAGTCAATGCGGGCGGCCGCCTACGTTCATCCGGGCGAACGGCTGACTTGTAATGGGTGTCACGAGGATCCGCAGTCGGGCAGTCAACCGACGCTGAAAGCGCCGATCGCGTTCAACCGGGCCCCCTCGAAATTGCAACCGGAATGCGGTCCCGTAGAACCGCTCTCGTTCTACCGGCACGTCCGGCCGATCCTCGAAAAAAGTTGCCTCCCCTGTCATCAGGAGAAAAAGGTCGAACCGACCCAGATGGGATTCGAAGACCTTCGCCCTTACGTCTTCTACTTTGCCGGGGGAATGCGGGGACACGTGATCGATAAAAATCACGGCGGAACCCGAACAATTCCCGGTCGCTGCGGAGCATGGAAGAGCCGACTTGGCCGAGCAATGTTCGACGAAAACCATCGGGAGACCGTCTCGGACGCCGATCGACGCCGTTTGATCCAGTGGCTCGACTCCAACGCGCCACGGCTGAGCGCTTTTCACAACGAACCGGCCCAGAAGCGGGGCGAGTTGGTCTGGCCCCTTTTAGACTGCGACCCGAAAAACCCGCTTGGTGATGTTCGTTACACCCCAGAAAAACCGATCCCCGGCCACCCGGCCGAGTTGAACGACGGTACCCCGCCCAAATTTAACCTGCCGTGATCATGCACCTTGACCGTGGCTCTGATGATCGCGCGACTTCGATCCAGCCACGACATAGCCGATTTGTTCAGACCCTTTTACATCCCCCCTGCACATCTCAAATGGGAAGCAAAGGGGGACGGAATCAAGGAGCTCGCGAAAAGAACCGCAGCGAAAAACAGCTTGGTCAGATCCGATTTTTGCGAGCGTGGACCCGATGGGCCATGAGCAGCGTCACGCCGAAAAAGATCATGATGATGGTCGAAGGTTCGGGGACCGCTTGAGCGAACATCCATTCGTACAGTTCATCGGTCGCGTAGGCCGGATCCCAGACATGGTGGCCCGCCCCGGCGTATTCGGTGTACCGCGGCGTCCCTCCGGCGGCCCGGATTGCGTCGATCATGTCGCGGCTTCCGGAAACGGGGATACTGGTGTCATATTCCCCGTGAAAGGCCCAAATCGGCGTGTCGACCAACCGGTCGGCCCATTCGACCGTACCGCTACCGCAAATGGGTGCCGCGGCAGCGAAATAGCCCGGTCGTCGGGAGATGGCGTCCCAGGTCCCCTGCCCTCCCATCGAGAGCCCGGTAACATAGCGTCGATCGGTGTCGATACTCAACTGGTCGGCCAATTCGTCGAGGACGTCAAACGTCATTCGCATCGAATCACCGATCTTTTCTTCCCCCGAGGCCCAAGTATCGGTGACCGGGCACTGCGGAGCAAGGATGATGCACTGGTATTCCGGCAGCGTCAGATGGGCCAGCAGATTGTCAACATTGCCATTGATTTGGGCCTGGTTCCAGGTCCCTCGTTCCCCCATCCCGTGCAAGAAGAGCACGCAAGGGTATTCTTCGTTCGGGTCGTAATCCGGCGGCAGATAGAGCCGATAGGGCAACGTCTTGCTGGTAAGCGTATCGGAGTGAATAAAGGGATCAAATCCCCTCACCGTATCCGCCTTCGTGCTTTGGATACATCCCAAAACGACCAGGCCAAGGAAGAGGACCAAAATCAGTTTGCGTCGCATGAGTGCCAACTCTCTGCTTTTTCGAGGGACGCGCCCTCATTAAAGGGACCGTGGGAAAATCCTGGCGAGAATTGGTTCCGTCAATCTCGCCGGAAAGAAACAACTCTTATTATAATGAGCCGAGAAATCCCTGTCAAAACAATTGCAGGTTCTCCATGCGATCTCCCTAATAGTAGGGTCGCCCCCCTCTTCGGAAAGGGAAAAATTCGCCCATCTGAGTGATTACGGCCAGTTTCGCTTCAAATACGCCTTGGTCTCGGCGTTCTTCTCTGGCGCCTTGACCGAGAAGAGATAACTTCCGGCGACCACCTCGAAGTTGGCACGCGGACCGCTGCCCGAGGGGTCGATTCCGAGAAAACGGACTCCCGGCGTTTTTCCGTCGATCGCGATCGGCTTGCCCGACTCCTCGACGTTGGCCGAGTCGTCGGTCGGCAGGCAGACGGTCGCCGTCGTGTTGGCCGGGACGACGACCTCAAAGATCAGCCGATCGTCGAGCCGATGCCAATTGCTCGTGATGCGACCTTGAACCGAGTCGTAATGGGCCCGGACATGGGTCAGTGGTTTCAGGCAGGCAGGTCGGATGTAAAAATGCCGATAACCGGGCTGCGCCGAATCGGGGCGGATGCCTGCCAGACCACGATAGAACCACAATGCCGGTCCGTTGTAACAGTTGTGCATCCGGGAACGACGGCCCCACCAGTACTCCCACGTCGTGGTCGCGCCGTTGTCGAGCATGTAGCCGTAGCTCGGGAAATCGTGTTGGGTGTGCATCAGGAATAAAAGGTCTTGGCGATCGTCCTGGATCAGTTGCTTCATCTGAAAGTACGTTCCGACCAGTCCGACACAAAGGTGTCCCTGATGGCGTTTGACAATATTCTCTTCCAAGGTGCCAAGAATATCCCGCTTGAGCGATTCGGGCATCAGGTCGACCATCAACCCCATATGGAGATCGACTTGGCGGTCTTCCGCGTAGCTCATTTTTTCCGGCTTGTAAAACCGCTTGTGGACGATCGGGCGAAGGCGCTTGGCCGTTTCGGCATACTGCCCGGCTTCGTCGGTGTGACCGAGCGCTTTGGCCGTTTTGGCCATGATATCGTAGCAGTAGATGCGGAAGCAGTTATTGACCATCATCCGCGATTCGAGCGATCCTTCTACTTCGTAATCACGATTGGCCCCCGGAACGATCCAGTCGCCCAGCCACATGGCTCGATACGGTTCTTTCGGGCTAGGCCACGGCTGGAGGATGTTGTTTTTGCAATGTTTTTCGACGAAGCCGAGCCACTTTTTCGACGACTCGTAGTTTTGTTCCAGAACGCGCATATCGCCGTACTGTTCGTAAAGGTACCAGGAGGTCGTCAGGACGAAACCACACCAGATCGGTCCGCCGCCGTGGTTCCAGATACACGGTGCCGCGTGGGGCATATCGCCGTTGGGACGTTGAAAATCACGCCACGCCTCGTGCCAGTTGGCATAGACCCCCTGCATATTGAAAAGGGTGCAAACCGCTTCGGTCGAACTGTGACCGTCGCCGCCGTAGCCCCATCGTTCGACGTGGGAGCAATCGACCAGATTCCCGCCGACGTTCAAACCTTCGAGCGTCAGCTCCATCATGTCGTGAATCCGGTTGAGCGTCTCGTTGGAACATTGGAACGAGGCGGTTTTCGCAAAATCGGTTCGAATCCGATAGGCGGCCATATCGTCAAGTGTCGGCGGGTTTTTCATGCCGTAAAAAATCACGTAACGAAACGCCCGGTAATTGAAGTACGATCGGAAGGTTCCGCCCTTTTCGCCCGAGGCGATCACGAAATCCCGTTGGCCAAATGTTTCAAACGGCCGTTCGGGACAGTGGTTCGGATCGCGGTGGTCGACATATTCGATCATCACCTCTTGGCCGTCGCTTAAACAGCGCGGGGTCCACTCGATTCGCCCGGTCAGGTTGAACCCGAAGTCGACAATCCAGCTGTCCACGTCCAGTCGCTCGATCGCCACCGGTTGAACACGCTCGACGATCCGATTCGGTTCGCACCGCGGGGGCGAAAGAGTCCGCTCGCCAATCTCGCAAACCTCGCACGGTTTCCAATCAGCTTCGTCTGCCGTTGCCGTGTTCCAACCGGGCATGGCCGCACGCAGGTCGACCCGTTCGCCGCCGTGGCCGTAACCACCATGAATATCTCCGGCAATCCCCTCAAGGGGACTTTCGTGCCATTTCCACGTTTGGTCCGTGGAAATCGTCGTGAGGTTTTTTCCATCACCTTGGTCGGCCATCTCCAGCTGGGCTTTGACGATCGGTCCATCATGTTCGACGCCCCGATATCCGGTGTTATAAAAACCGTAACCGGCCCATAGCGCGACACAGTTTTTTCCTTTTTTCAGAAGTTTTTTGACGTCGAAGGTGACGTAGCGAATCCGCTTGTCGAACTGGGCGTTGGTGGGCATCAGCTCGTCGTTGCCGACCTGAACGCCGTTAACGTAAACAAGAAAATAACCGGGCGTGGCGACGTAGAGCCGCGCATCCTCGGGAATCTTTTCAAGTTCGAACGTCTTGCGGAATCGGGGGCAATTCCGGGTTTTCGCCGCTTCTTTTGAAAAGGAGATCCATCGGGCCGACCAGTCCGACGGCTTCAAAAGTCCCACGGCGAATTCGGCCGGTTGGCTGAACTCGGTCGGGCGGCCTTCGTGGTCCCAGATCCGGACTTTCCAGTAGCCCCGCTGCCGTGAGCCAAGCGGTTTTCCGTCGTAGACGACATGAAGGTTTTGGTTCGACGCCACCTTGCCGGTGTCCCAAAGGGTGCCTCGGTCCGCGGCGAGTTCTTCGGGCCGGTCGGCGACGAGAATTTGGTAGGCGGTCTGTTTCGCCCCGCGGCGAGTGTCAACCATCTTCCAAGAGAAGCCCGGACGCGGGTTGTCGATCCCCAGCGGATTTTTCAGGGCCTCGCATCGCAAATCCGCGACGCACGGTCTTGCCGATTTTTCCTGGGCAGGCGTTTTTTCGGCAAAAACCGACAGTGCCAGAAGACAGAGAGAAAGGCGAACGAGAGAATGCGTCAAAGGAATTCGAGTCATGGAACCTATTTGGCTGTTTTATGGAATGAGGTGTGAGGTGTATTTCGCGACACGTTAACTTGTGGCAGGAAAAGCCTTAAGAGCCCAACTCGATTTTAGCATGACAGCGCCGATCGAGACAAGTGAATCTTCGCGCAAAATAAGTAGCTCTTATTATTGATTCTACAAAAGCGACCGTGAAGCGTCTCTTTTTAAGCCACCGTCATTGGCCTTGAGCTTGGGAGCCAAAAAAGAGTATTATGCGTGGCATTGGGATCCTTTCGCGGGAAAGTCTCTTCCACATCTATATCTACGCCGGTTTAGGGGGAGTGTTTTTGATGAAAGCGTTGAAAGCCTGGATTCGCGTCACGCTAAAAATGCTTCCCTTTTTCGCGGGGATGGCGGTGCTTATCGCCCTTATTCTTTGGATCGCCGGAGTATTTACCTCGAAGATTCCCCCCGGTCACGAGGCGGCCCCCGCGCGACGGTTGGCCGAGAGCGACCGGACCGATCAGGTACACGAGGTCATCAAGCCCTATTTCGAGGAGGCCCTCGGGTCGGTCAAGGCGGCCGCCCGGACGGAAATCTCCTCGCGCATCCTCGCCCCGATCCTCGAGATCACCGTCGCCGCCGGACAGACGGTCGAATCGGGAGACGTGCTGGTTCGACTCGACCCGCGGGCGATCCAGGCGAGGCTCTTTCAGGCCCAAGCGGGCGTCACGGAGGCCGAAGCGGCACTGGAAAAGGCCAAATCCTACTTTGCCCGTTACGAGCGGCTGCTGGAGGAGAACGCGGTAAGCCGCTCCGAATTCGAACGGGTTCAAACGGAACGAAACGTTGCCCAGGCCCAGTTACGTCAAGCCAAGGAAGCTTTGAGCGAGGCGGAAGTGCTGCTTTCTTATACGGTGATCAAGGCACCCAAGGTCGGGTTGGTGGTCGACCGCCTGGCCGAACCGGGCGACACGGCCCGACCGGGGATTCCGCTGCTGGTTCTGTACGATCCGGCCTCGTTACGATTGGAAGTGCCGGTTCCCGAATCGCTGGCCGTCCGGCTCAAAAAGGGGGACGAGTTCACCGTCCGTTTCGACGCGCTCGATCGAGAGGTCACGGCCGTGGTCGACGAGATCGTGCCTCAGGCGGAAGTCGGAAGTCGTTCGCTTCTGGTCAAAGCGGCGTTGCCTTTGACGGAAGGACTTTTTGAAGGGATGTTCGGTCGCATTCAGATCCCCTCCGGCCGACGGCGACACCTTTGCTTGGCGGTTGATGCCGTCCATAGGGTTGGCCAGTTGGAATATGTCGAAGTGGTGAAGAAGGATCGAACGCTTGAGCGTCGGATGATCAAAACGGGGCGGCTGGGAATGCCGGGGAAGGTCGAAGTGCTTAGTGGAGTCGAGGCGGGCGAAACCGTTCGCTTGCCCGCGACCAAGCAATCCGAGTTGGACCGGTAAGAAGGGAGCATGCCGAGCATGAACGATCGTCCCGCGGAAAACCACGTTACGGTAAATACCAAAGATCCCTCGATGAAAAAAATCTCCCCGTTAACCCGGATTGTCGATCTGTTTCTTCGCGGCGATGTGGCCATTTTGCTGATTATCCTGTCGCTGACTTTCGGGGCGGTCGCCCTGTACCTGACGCCGCGCGAGGAAGAGCCGCAAATTTCGGTACCAATGGTCGATGTCATGGTGTCGGTGCCCGGGCTTTCGGCCAACGAGGTGGAACGCACGGTCACGACCCGGTTGGAAAAAATGGTCAACCAGATTGACGGCGTCGAGTACGTTTATTCGATGTCCCGGCCCGGCGCGTGCGTCATCACCGTCCGTTTTTACGTCGGCGAAGATCGAGAAGATTCGATCCTGAAACTTTACAACAAGATCCATTCAAATATTGACCGGGCTCCTGCCGCCGTGACCGGATGGGTTATCAAGCCGGTCGAGGTGGACGATGTGCCGATTGTCGATTTGGCCCTCTGGTCCGACCGGCCCGAGCGGTACGACGATCATCAGTTGCGGCGTCTGGCCGAACAGTTTCAAAACGAATTGCAAGCGATCCCGGACACGAACCAAGTCGAGGTGATTGGCGGACGACCGCGGACGTTGCTGGTCGAGTTGGACCCGGTCCGTTTGGCGTCGCGGCGAACGTCGGTCAAGCAGGTTGCCGACGCGATCCGTGCGGGCAATCTCAACGTGACCGCCGGAGAATTCGACCAACAAAATCGGTCGTTTACCGTCGAGGCTGGCACGTTTCTTCGCGACTCCCACGACTTGGAAGAGTTGGTCGTTCGCGTCTTCAATGGAAGGCCGGTTTATCTGAAAAATGTGGCGACCATTCACGACGGCCCGGCGGAAGTCGACGGGTACACTTGGATCGGTTTTGGCCCGGCGGATACCGAGAACGGATCGGGCGTTTCGCCTGGCGACCTGTATCCGGCGGTCCATATCGCGGTGGCCAAGCAAAAGGGGGCCAATGCTGTCTGGGTGGCCGACGCGGTCGAAGAGCGGATGCACGAGCTGGCCCGCGAGCTTTTGCCCGAAGGGGTCTTTTTTCGCGTGACCCGCAACTACGGCGAGACGGCCAATGAAAAGGTCAACGAACTGGTCGAAAGCCTCGTGATCGCCGTGCTGACGGTGATCGGACTGATCGGGTTGGTCATCGGGTGGCGTCCGGCGCTGGTCGTGGCGCTGGCGATTCCGGTTTGTTACAGCATCACACTGTTCGTCAATCTGCTGGCCGGGTACACCATCAATCGGGTGACCCTGTTTGCGTTGATCCTTTCATTGGGCCTCTTGGTCGACGACCCGATCACCGATGTCGAAAACATCGCGCGGTATTTCGCCATGCGAATCCTTCCACCGCGAGAATCGGTCTTGCGTGCGATCCAGGAGGTCCGCCCCGCGTTGATCCTTTCGACCCTGGCGATTATTGCCAGTTTTCTGCCGCTGATGTTCATTACCGGGATGATGGGGCCGTACATGGCGCCGATGGCGATGAACGTTCCGCTGACGGTTTTGGTCTCGACGATCGTCGCGTTTCTGATCACACCGTGGCTCTCGATGGTCGCGTTGCGAAAGATTCATGGAAAGAGGCAAGAAGGGGAAGCGTTCGACCTGAGGAAACAGCCGCTCTACCGGATTAGCAAAGCGATGATCTGCCCGGTATTGGACCGACGGTGGTTGTCCTGGTCGATGCTGGGTGGTGTGGCACTGTTGCTTTTCTCCGCGATGCTTTTGCCCGCGTTTCGATTGGTGCCGCTGAAGATGTTGCCGTATGACAATAAAAACGAATTTCAAATCGTGATCGACCTTCCCGAAAACGCGACCCTCGAACAAACCGACCTCGTGGCGCGGGAGTTATCCGATTATCTGATGGGGGTGGCCGAGGTTCGCGACGTCTCCCTTTTTAGCGGGACCGCCTCGCCGATGGATTTCAACGGGATGGTGCGACATTATTTCCTCAGAGAGGCAGCCAACCTGGGCGATATTCGTGTCAATCTGGCACCTAAAGAACTTCGTGCGCAACAGTCGCACGGCCTGACCCTTCGGATTCGCGACGAGCTGACCAAAATCGCGGCCCGGCATGACGCGAAGATCAAACTGGTCGAGGTCCCTCCCGGCCCGCCCGTCTTGGCAACCATCACGGCCGAGGTCTACGGACCACAAGAGGCGACCTACGAGCAGATCATCGCCGCGGCCGAAAAAGTCGAACGACGCATGGCCGAGGAGCCCGGTTTGGTCGACGTTGACAGCTCAGCCGAGTCGAACAGACCCAAATGGGTTTTTGAAACCGACAAACCGAAGGCCGCCTTATCGGGCGTTTCGACCGAGACCCTGGCCGAAACCCTAAACGTAATTCTCGACGGCCGGACGGTCACGTCGATTTATCCCCAAGGAGAAGTCAACCCGCTGCCGATCCGACTGCACGTGAATCGGTCGCTCCGCTCGGCGGTGGACGATCTGCGCGAGATTTACGCCGTCGGCGACGAGGGACAGCTGGTGCAAATCGGATCGCTTGGCAAGTTTATCGAGAAACCAGCCGATCAGACGATCTATCACAAGAATCTGCGACGTGTCGTTTTCGTTTACGCCGAAACGGCCGGTCGACCTCCGGCCGACGCGATCCTCGATATGCAATTCGATCAACTGCCCGACGGGACCAAGCCGGGGGAACCCGTGCCGCGCCCGGTCGAGTCGCGGACCTGGTTTTCGCCAGGCGGGGGCGTGACGTGGAGTCTTCCGCCGGGATATTTCGCCGAGTGGGCCGGGGAAGGCGAGTGGAAGATCACGCTCGACGTGTTCCGCGACCTGGGGTTGGCTTTCGGCACGGCGCTGGTGGGAATTTTTATTATTCTGATGTTTCAGACCGGTTCACGCATGTTGCCGCTGGTCATTATGCTGGCGATCCCGCTGACATTGATCGGCATCATGCCCGGTTTTTGGCTTCTCAACGTGTTGGTTGACTACCCGATTGCCGGATACCCCAATCCGGTCTTTCTGACCGCCACGGCGATGATCGGGATGATCGCACTGGCCGGGATCGTGGTGCGCAATTCGGTCGTCTTGATCGACTTCATCCATCACGCCCAGGCGGAAGGGTTCGAGCTGCGTGAGGCGATCGTCCGAAGTGTTGCCGTCCGAACACGTCCGATCCTCGCCACCGCCGGGACGACCCTTTTGGGCAACTGGGTCATCACGCTCGATCCGATCTTTTCCGGCCTGGCCTGGGCAATCATCTTCGGGATTTTGACCTCGACCCTGTTCACGCTGATCGTGATCCCGGTCGTCTACTGGTTGCTGTACGGCAAAAGCGATCAACAACCTAGTGAGGCGTAAGCCGAGTAGAAGTCCGGAGCGATTTGCCCCCTCACCCTTGTCCTTATTCCGCGTGCCGGTTTGGTCTTACTTGCTCTTCCAGAGGCCGTGGAGGTTGCAGTAGGCCCGGGCGGTCACGTCCGTGTCGTCGATCAGAAAGACCGCGACCGGCTCGTCACCCGGCTCGAGTTTCTTCGTATAGACACGGTCGCCCGAAAGCAGTTGGATTTCGGTGATGTAGTGGAACTTTTTCATCGGGTGCGGCTCGCTGCCAACCGAGACCTTGTAGCCGCCGTCGACCTTCTCGATCACCGGAACGTGCTTTTCACGCCCCTCGTCCTCGGTCTTTTCGACCAGCAGTTTCATCGGAACACCGCAATGAACGAGTGTCGGACGCCCCGGCTGGACGATCTCGACAATCGTTTTGCACTTTTGGCACTTGTAGATCTGTCGGGCTGCTTCTTCAGGACGTTTTTCGTCTGTCGCTGCCTCGGCAATCCCCGTCAGAAAACCCCCGGTCCCGAGTCCGGCCGTGGTGGCTGCCGCTGTCAGAAAATCACGTCGTTTCATGGAAAGACCTCCCCCTTGCTAAACCGTATTTGGGGGAAAAGCCAAAAAGGGCGGTCTTCTCAATGGCGAATCTCATGGGCGCCTCTTGGCTTGTTCCCGATTTCGAAAAAACTCCGATCAAGTATAGGTTGTCGGAGTTTTCACGGGTAAAAAAAGGAGCCGGAAGGGGAAGACGTGACGTTATCGGTCCTCCTTGGCGGGCACGCTATCCTCACATTTCAGATCGCCCAAAGCGTAGCGCGTCCCGTCGAGCAGGAATTGAAGCAAGGTCGCGCTTTCGTAGCTTTCCGGGTAATGGCTGGGCGAACAGTAGAAGACCCGCCCTTCGCCGTACCGCTTGACCCACGCCACGTAGCGGATGTCGGTTGCCGCTTTCTTTTTCTGGTCGTTGAGCTTGCTTGCGTCCATTACCAAAAGGGGACGAAAATTTTTCCTGGCATAAGTGCCGCAAAAACAGTACGGCTCGTCGGTGTGGATGAACGGCATTTTTCCCCGGAAGGCAGTCACCAGCCGGTGCGCCGGTTCGACCAAATTCAAGATGACCCGTTGTGTCGGAGGATGGTACTCGAACGCCCCGCCGACCATCTCGGTGAATTCAGGCGAATTGTTCAACATCGTCGGCGCGCCGTGAATCGCGACAAGGCCCTTGCCCCCCTGAACGAAGTCCAAGAGGGACCGTTCCAGCATCGCCGCTTTCACCTTGCGTTGGTTTTCGGTCAGATCTTGGTATTTCGGGTTGGTCTCCAATTCGTCCAAGAACAGGTTGCGTCGGGGTCCTTTGGAACAATTGTTGTTCAACACGATCGCGTCGAACTCGGCAAGCCGTTCGGGCGAAAGCTGTTCGATATCGCGACTGACCACGGTCTTGAACAGGCCGGTTTTTTTGCCGAGAATTTCGAACACGGCGTCGACATGCGGGACCACTTCATGGACATAGCCGGTCAGGTGGGAAAAAACCAAAATCTTTCGACACGGTGGTTCGGGCTGGACTTGCTTCTCCGACTTCTTTTCCGTCTCGGCAATCGGTCCAGGCGCGTTCTGGCGGACCACTTCACGCCAGGCATCGGTCACGGGGGCAATTTTGGCTGCCGGGCGAATTTCCTCGGCTAAAGCCATCGAGGAAAGCGGACTCGCCCCCCCCTGCCCCAACCAACAGGCCATTGACAGAACCGCCAGCCAGCCGGTCCGGATAGTCAGCCGCTCAACCTGTTTTTTTAAACCGCCTCGTTGCAAAAGCCAAATCACCGATACTCACCTTTTTTATTTCTTCATCGTTGCGTTTACGGCAAAAAACTCGTTCTCTATAAGATTTATGTTAAATCCCCGCCCCCGCTTTTGCAAGGCTTCCAGGGTGGTTTTAGGAAAGCTTTAACGCCTGCCCCTTTTGTTGTAAACGGTTTACCAATCAAGTATAATACGACTCTGGCATGACCGTTTCGCCCGGTTTTCCTTGTCAACACGCCGTTTCACCCCCTGCAATTTTTTTCCTTTCACGAAAACAACACGCCCAGAAAATAGGGACTTCACCATGGATCCGTCCGCCGATAACTCGAACTTTTCCCTCCAAAGCAATCGTTCCTCGCGTCGCGATTTTTTGAAGTACGCCGCCATGGGGCTCGCGACGGCGGCCGCTCCCCGGTTGGTCTTTTGCGGGGAAACCAAGCCGAGTACCACGGACGGGATGCCGGTGCCGGTCGACGGGGCCCATTCGTTTATCGTCTTGCCCGATACCCAGGTCTACGCGATGAGCTTCCCCGAGCTTTTCCATGCCCAGACCGAGTGGATCGTCAAGAATCGCAAACGCTACAACATCCAATTCGTGCTTCACGCCGGTGATGTGGTCCAACATAATAACCACCCGCAATGGAAGTTGGCCCGCGCGGCCATGTCGCGACTCGACGGAAACGTCCCATATGCCATTTGCCTGGGCAACCACGATCTGGGACCGAAGGGAAGTACCAAGAATCGAGACTCCTATTTCGGCAACCATTTCCCGCTCGATTTCTGGAAGAAGCAGCCAACCTTTGGCGGCGTGTATGATCGCGAACCGCAAAAACCGGACAACAGTTTTCATCTTTTCTCGACCGGCGACGACCGCTGGCTGGTCTTGGCACTGGAATTCGCACCGCGTGACGACGTCTTGCGTTGGGCCGGGGAGGTCGTCGCGGCTTATCCGAACCATCAAGCGATTTTGCTGACGCACGCTTATCTCAACAAGGATGGAAAACGATACGACCACACGAAAAAAGGGCAAACGGCCCCGCCCCATCACTATCCGTGTTTCAAAAGTGAAGCGGGATGCAATGACGGCCAGATGATGTGGGAAAAGCTGGTTTCGAAACACCCGAATTTTGCCATGGTTTTCTGCGGCCATGTTTGCACCGCCGCCCGACTGGGCAGTACCGGCCAAAACGGAAACCAAGTCAACCAATTCCTGGTCGACTACCAAAACCACCCCAACGGCGGCGATTCGTGGTTGCGACTTTGCCAACTCGCCGACGCGTCCCCTTCCCAAAAAATCCAATCGACCGACTACGCCCCCAAGCTTGGAAAACGGGGAGCAGCGGATAACACGAATTTTTGTATCGATCTATAGTCGTATGCGGATCAAGACTTACGATCGGAAGATGGTAAAAGAGAGGGAAATACTCGATCGTCTTGGAGACGGAATTTTAGATGCGAGACGAAAAAAAACTTCTCATTTCGATTCGGCCGGTCTATGTCGAAAAGATTCTCGCCGGGACAAAACGGGTCGAACTTCGACGGAGTTGTCCGCGCATGGCGTCAGGAGGAACGATGCTGATCTACGCAACTTCCCCAAAGAAAACGCTCGTCGCGGCGGCTCGGGTTGCCCGCGTCCAGGTCGAGTCGCCCGAGACGCTTTGGCGGAGTGTCAAAAAAGTCTCCGGCGTTACGCTCCAAGAGTTCGAAGCCTATTTTGACGGTGCCAAGCAGGCGGTCGGGCTTTGGCTCGATCAGGTCGCCCCGCTTTCCCGTCCGGTTCCCTTGGAAAAACTCCGACAGCGTTGGCCCGGCTTTCGTCCGCCACAGAGTTTTTGTTATGTCACCCAAGACCAAGTCCAGAAATTGCCCGAGCTGACGAATTTTTCACAGAGCTGCGAAGGGGCCAAATAGCAACGCCCTTCAAATGGCGTCCGCGGCGGTGCGACAGGGTGGTGCGGCCATTGAGCAAGGAAGCGTTTCCAAGAGCGGCCGCAGGGGTTTCATGACAAATTGTCACGAAACCTCCCGACCTGAGCCAGTGAGCGGCTCTTGACCTTTCTCTGCAAATCCAACGAGAGAAAGGACTTAAGAAGTAGCCGAGGCGGGACTTGAACCCGCACGCCCATAACGGGCAAGGGATTTTAAATCCCTAGCGTCTGCCTATTCCGCCACTCGGCCTAAATTTCTATCCAGCAAACTCTTATGATAACCGCCCGGGTCGCGGAGACAACCCCAACTTTCCAAAACAACGATTTCCGAGGGATAAAATACAACGTTATTTTCCCTGAGGATTCGAGCCCTTTCCTGCCCCTCCCCTTAATAACAGAGGAAATCTCGTCGACCTTCTTCCTCAAAGCGAAGAGCCAGTGGGACCCCTACGGAAATTCGCACCGACTCTCGACTTACCTTAAACAGGCGGGGGTGATTTATTGTTTTTCGTCGGTCACCACGGACCACGGATATAATAAACCCCCATTTGTTGCGTGTCGCGGGGCCAAACCGGTTTTGGGGCGAACGAATACGGATGGTAAGATCCGCTGACGGGGCACATCGCATGGAACTGGTGGTTGATCGGGGTGACCCGGGTATTGCCGACGCCCCAGCCCCAGGCGGTTTGCGTTGCCGCTTTTGGCGGGACCACCAGCGCAATTGGCATGCCCCACCCGGCCGAATAATAACCGGCGTTCCAAGGTTGAACCTGAGCCCGCCAGTAGGCCTGTTGGTTCGTCTCGAACGCTTCGGTCGTCGTGGTTAAGATCGCAATCGAGATCGCCAGAGCGAGAAGGACTGCGACTTGTCGAAATCGTTTCATCCTCTTCGTACCTCCTTTTTAACGCCTTTTCCCTTTAGGGTAGCGTGTTTCCCTGCCAGCGACACAAATGCGGGAAATTGAAACTCACTTCACTTTTCGCACTTGCGACAACCAGGGGATCTCTCCCGCAGCCAGACAGCCGCTACCAACTTTTGAAAAACGCATTAGTGCCCAAAACTCAGTACTCGGCCAAACGTCTTGAAAAGCGGCGGCAAGGGTTGAGCATTCAAAAGAGGAGCGTTACGCCACCAGCACAAAGTGGTCGTGTTCCCGACACAAGGGTTGTTACGGCAATAGACTCTTTGATGGGGGTAAAGAAACTCATGGGGTGCAAACGGCTCGTAGGTGATATAGGTGTGGCCGACGTGGGCCGGGGTCGGACGGGGGCAAACATACAGTTCGGCTCCGACAGGCGTACCTCCGGTCGGCGCGACATAATAGTTCGGATTGGGAAGCGGCGTATGGAAATCAACAGCCTGAGCCGGGATCGCCACAAAAGTCCAGGCCGCCACCAGAAAAACAACGACGAGAATCACTTGCACTGACTTCGAGACCATGTGATTGACTCCTCGAAATGAAAGGTTAAAAAACAGTTTCCGAGCCGCCCCGGCCAGCCCCATAAAGACCTTGCCGACTTGAATGGGATCGATTTTGCCATCCAAAACAAGCGTGGACTACTTCTCAATCTCGGCAACGGCGCAACGGTGATATGAATCTTAATATACGGGATATAGCGATAAGAAGGGCAAAATGACCGGCCCCTTCCCGAGAACCGATACAACCGTCATTTTCTCCTCTCAGTGAAAAATAATTACGGGAAAAAAGGGCCCACCGGTGAGAGGTTTTCGTGAACTCTGAAATCGCAAAGAGAACGTGACGTGGAATTAACTGAAGATCGACCCGAGCATAAAAAAAGAGCGACTGCCGTGGAGGCGAGATCGCTCTTAGAAAAATCTTTTGATTTTACGGCTTCGCAAAAATGCGAGGGGCAAAATTAAGAGGTCACTGTTTCGGGATTCTGAGCCTTTTTGGGACGAGAAACGGGTAAGCGGTTTTCCTGCGACGGTACCGTTCCCATCGGTTCGACCCAGTGACAAAGGGGTGCGTTAACCGAATCGTCACACGCTTCGTTCTTTTCGTAGAAGGTCGGCGGCTCGTAAGTCCAGCCGTTTTCAAGCCGTTTGGCCTCCCGTCGGATCTTCCATTTGACCAGCGGGCCTCCGACGGCGGCGAAAAAGCGGGCCTTCCAGCCGAACTCAGTGCAGAGTTCCTTCAGCAGTGCGGAGAACTTGGCGTAAAGCTTCGAGTTTTTGGCGTAATACTTTCGGGTGCCTGCGACCATGGCCGCCATGGTCGAGGCCAACGAGGCCGCTTCCCAACGGAATCGACGTCGAATACGTGGGTCGGGGTGATTCTTGTGACGCTTGTATCCGGCCAACGTCGTGCGAACAATGCGAACGACACTGGGGCCGTTGACTTCGAAGTCCCGGTCAAACGCGCGGGTCATGATTTCGCCCGTTTTGTCATCCGGCAGGCCCGGATGGCGATAATTGAGAATCAATTGGCCGTGGATATCGGCCGGATCGAATTCGCTTTTATCCTTGAGAACCCCTTTCTCGCTGAGTTCTTTGTGGAGCGGCGTGCCGGGGATCGGCGTATAGAGCATGAACTGATGGAAGTCGGTATCGTAATGAGCCGCGTATTCGATCACGTCGTCGATGTTGTCCATCGTATGGTTTTCCAACCCGATGATCGACGAGCCCAAAACGCGAACCCCGTTGGCTTGCAGCTCTTTAACCAACGCGTAGGCGTCGGTCCCCTTGAGCTTATTATATTGACAGTCTTCCCCTTCGAGCCCCATCCAGACCCAAGAAACGCCCAACCCGAGGAGCTCTTCCATCGTGTAGGTTCGCAGAACGTTGGCCGAACTGAACACGTAAATCGCCCAGGACTTGTCGTGCTTCTTCATCAGTTCGAGAAGCCGAAGGGCCCGTTTCTTATGATAGAGGAAGTTTTCGTCCATCATGAAGAACGATTGAACCTTCATCTCTTTTTCGAGTTGGTCCATGATCGCGAACAACTCATCGCCGGTCTTGTAAAAGTCGACGAATTTTCCTTTTCCGCCGAACATGGCCGAAGTCGAGCAGAAGTTGCACCCCAGCGGACAACCGACCGACGGAATAACCGTGGCAGCGACGTCGCCGGGCCGGTCGGGCACCGTCATGCCGACGTTCCGGGTGCCGTAACCCGACTTGATGGCCGGATGCCGAAGTGGTTGCTCGGGATCATCGCCCAGGAAATTTCGGAACCAGCGAACCCCGTCACCGCGAGCGATGTAGTCGACGTCGACTATATCGGCCAGTTCGGGAACGTTCGTGATATGGCCGCCGACGACGATTTTCGCCTCCGGCTGATATTGCCGGATAAGCTCGCACATCACTTTGACTTTTTTCTGATTCGGGATGATGCTCGAGATCCCGATGACATCGTAGCGATTCGTCTTGATTTCTTCGATAAAACGGTCCAAAACCGGGAAATCAAGGACAACGCACGGGGCGCTGATATTGGCTTGAATGAGCATCAGGCCCCAGCTGCGATGGAACATTCGAAGCGAAAAGGGCCCTTGGGTCCGGGTCACTTGATTGTGGTAGAGTTCCATCGGGTTGAGCGCCCGGGAGCCGTACTCGTCGTCCTTGGCGTACGGTCCGAAAACGCCCGTCAGAAGAATTTTGGTTTTCGACCCCTTGGGGGAATGCGGCTCGGCCGCTTCGGTATTTGGATGAAGGGGTAACGAATGAATTGCTTTAATCATGACTTTCAGATTTCTTCGTAGGAATGATTTTTCCTGGGCTTTGCCGAAGGAGTGTTTCTTCACGTCCGTGTGAAAAACGCCTCGGCAGCCGATTCTCAAAAAGGGATTCTTCGAGAATATCTCAGGTCGATGCCAAATTGGCCTCTTTTTCGCCTTGTGGCTGAACAGGGAAGAACGGTTCCTTCCCTGAATTTTCTCTCGTCTGATTGATATCTGATTATATCCAAGATCGGATTTCAGGATATATCGACTGTGTGTCGGATGCGTAATACCTGTGTAAAAATTGTGTCATTAAGTAATTTCGAACCAGAAACCGAGAAAAACCCTCTCAGTTAGGGGTGGGATTACCCCTGAGATTTCTTACTAAAGAAGCTTCGAGGCAAAAACAATAGGGGATGTCCCTTTTTAATGGCAAGTCAATCCAGCCTTTTCAAGTTGTAAAAATAGGCAGTTTTCCTCTCGATTTAATCCACAAAACCGGGCCCAAAACCAAGGTTGGTCTTCCGAGTCGGCCTGTGAATCCCTCGGAAGAAGTGAATGGGGGGAGAACGGCATTCACGACATTTTGCCACCCCGCTTGATTCCTCCTTGGTCCGTCTTGCGAAAAAAGAGTGAAGCGGGTACTCTAAAAGGTTTATCCAAGAGCCAAGGGAAGAGGTATGGCTGAAGCACATAAGCGACCTGAAAACGAACGTATTGTCATTACCGGTGTGGGACTGACCTCGCCGATCGGCAATACGCTGGCCGACTTCCGGGAAAACCTTTTGGCCGGGCGCAGTGGGGTCCAAAAATACGAAATCCGCTATTTCGGCGAAACGGTAGCCGGGGTATGCGACTTTGATCAGCAGAAGCATCAGCGTCGCAAAGAGTTACGTCGAGGCACCCGTGCCGGAAGCATTGGGATCTATTGTGCCCAGGAAGCGGTTGCCGACGCCGGAATCGATTGGGATACCTTCAATAAAGCGGGCGTTGGCGTCTATGTCGGGATCACCGAACACGGCAACGTCGAGACGGAAAACGAGATCTATCAAATCAAGCAGTACGATTACGACTGCCAGTATTGGACCCACCACCACAACCCGCGAACGGTCGCCAACAACCCGGCCGGTGAAATCTGCCTGAATATGGGAATCACCGGGCCCCATTACACCCTGGGTGCCGCCTGTGCCGCAGGCAACGCCGGACTGATTCAAGGGGCCCAGATGCTTCGGTTGGGCGAATGCAATTTGGCGCTGGTCGGAGGGGTTTCGGAGAGTATTCATACGTTCGGGATTTTCGCCGCCTTCCATAGTCAGGGAGCGTTGGCGCACAACGAGGACCCGACGAAGGCCTCGCGTCCGTTCGATCGGGATCGAAACGGGATTGTCGTTTCCGAAGGCGGTTGCCTTTACACGCTTGAACGGCTCAGTGACGCGCGGGCACGTGGAGCGAAAATATACGGCGAGATTCTCGGTTATGCCATGAATACCGACGCGACCGATTTTGTCTTGCCTAACCCCGAGCGACAGACCGAATGTATCCAAATGGCTCTCGATCGAACGGGCATTTCGGCCGATGAGGTCGATCTGGTCAACACCCATGCGACGGCAACCATGTCGGGTGACGCTCAGGAGTGCATTGCGTTGCGACGTTTTTGGGGCGAACCGGGACGGACGCGGATTAACAACACGAAAAGTTTTATCGGCCACGCGATGGGTGCCGCTGGTGCGCTCGAGTTGGCCGGAAACCTGCCGGCGCTGGAGGACCGGATTTGTCACGCGACAATCAACCTCGATAATGTCGATCCCGATTGTGCCATGCCGGGGCTGGTGGCCAACGAGCCGGAAACGATGGACCAAGTCGAGATTATCCTGAACAATTCGTTCGGAATGCTGGGGATCAACTCGGTGGTCTTGGTCGGAAAATACAGTGGTTAGAGCGGTTTTCATGAAAAGGTAGCGTCACACCGGCGTGGGGAGAGTTCCCAAGGTTGGTGGTAAGTCAAGGGACGGAATGGATTTTTAATTTTCGCTTTTCTTTCCTGTAGCAAGAAAATCGCTATCCTAGTTTAAATACACTAAAACGGTTTTCAGAAAAGGGTAGCGTCACACCGGTGTGGGGAGAGTTCCCAAGGTTGCGGTAAGTCAAGGGATGGAATGGGTTTTTAATTTTCACTTTACTCCCTAGCTGCAAGGAAATTGCTATCCTAGTTTAAATACACTAAAACGGTTTTCATGAAAAGGTAGCGTCACACCGGCGTGGGGAGAGTTCCCATGGTTGCGGTAAGTCAAGGGATGAAATGGGTTTTTAATTTTCACTTTACTCCCTAGCTGCAAGGAAATTGCTATCCTAGTTTAAATACACTAAAACGGTTTTCATGAAAAGGTAGCGTCACACCGGCGTGGGGAGAGTTCCCATGGTTGCGGTAAGTCAAGGGATGAAATGGGTTTTTAATTTTCACTTTACTCCCTAGCTGCAAGGAAATTGCTATCCTAGTTTAAATACACTAAAACGGTTTTCAGAAAAGGGTAGCGTCACACCGGCATGGGGAGAGTTCCCAAGGTTGCGGTAAGTCAAGGGCTGGAATGGATTTTCAATTTTCACTTTTCTTTCCTGTAGCAAGGAAATCGCTACATTTAAGTGAAATGCGCTACAATAGGGGGGCATTTAGAGGATGTCCTCCTCTTCATTTTTAGTAGAAAATAAAAATAATGGAAACTTGCCCCGGACCTTCATGCCCCGGCAAGGAAACCCGGCTTTTCCCTCCCCCCCTCTTTTTCGTAAAGCGTCCTTTATTGGAACGAAAAGGTATCGCTAAAGAGGAGCGGGTTGAGAAGAGGTAACACGAACCTGAGGAGATGACTGGTATGACAAATGACGATATTCGAAAAATAGTTCTCGATATTTTGGCTGATATCGCTCCGGATGAAGATCTTAGCGATCTCAAAGACGATGTCGCGTTTCGCGATCAGTTGGAACTCGATAGCATGGACTTCCTTGACATCGTTATGGAATTGCGCAAGCGTTACAAGATCCAGATCCCTGAAGAGAATTATCCGGAACTGGCCAGCATGGGCTCGACGGTCAAGTATCTTGAGCCGTTAATGAAAGACATGTAGTCGATAAAAAGTGGTGGGGGCCTCTTTTTCTGTCGTGTGGGGCAAGTTCAAACGGAGGAGGTCGAGCTCGCGTGAGTTACGATACGATCATCATCGGTGCCGGAATGTCGGGCCTTGCGGCCGGAATCCGTCTGGCCCATTATGACCAACGTGTTTGCATCCTCGAACGTCACAACACGATCGGCGGTTTGAACTCGTTCTACCAGATCGGGCGTCGGAAGTTCGACGTGGGGCTGCACGCGGTGACGAACTTTGTGCCGAAGGGAACCCGTCGCGGACCGATGGCCCGATTGTTGCGGCAGCTGCGTATCCGCTGGGACGAGTTCGGCCTGTCACCGCAGATCGGCTCTGAAATCGCTTTCCCCGACGCTCGGCTGAAGTTTTCGAACGATTTGGAACTGTTAGAAGCGGAAATCGCGACCCACTTCCCTGATCAAAGCGATGGGTTCAAGCGGCTGTCAGCCTCGATCGTCGATTACGACCAACTCGGCACGAGCGAATCGGGCCGTTCAGCCCGGGATGAAGTCGCGCGACACATTAGCGACCCGCTTTTGATCGAGATGATCTTCTGCCCGCTGTTATTTTACGGCGGGGCACGCGAACATGACATGGATTTTCATCAGTTCTGTATCATGTTCC
Source organism: Thermoguttaceae bacterium (assembly GCA_963674475.2). Taxonomy (GTDB): domain Bacteria; phylum Planctomycetota; class Planctomycetia; order Pirellulales; family Thermoguttaceae; genus CAXXFQ01. The sequence goes on from CAXXFQ010000024.1 coordinate 841,458, forward strand.
GCGCGATCTTTCTCGAAGGGCTCGCACGGCCGTTCGACGGGGTTCGGTTGATTCTCAAGAAGCTATTACGCAAGTTCAAAGCTCTGGGCGGCGAACTGCGCCTTCGCGCGGGAGTTCAGGAAATTGCGTCGAAGCAGGGAAAGGCCAACACGGTCGTTTTGGAAGACGGAACGGAACTGACCGCCCGCAAAATTCTCTCCTCGGCCGGTTGGCACGAAACGATGAATCTTTGCGATCACGCCGAAGAAAGCCGTTTGGACGGAGGCTTGTCATTTGTCGAGTCGATTTCGGTACTCAACACCGATCCGAAGCAATTCGGGTATGATCGGACGATCGTCTTCTATAACGATTCCTCTCGATTCGACTATCGCGATCCGCAGTGTTTGGTCGACACGCGAAGTGGAGTGATCTGTTCGCCGAACAATTTTGAGTACGATCGACCGCTGGGCGAAGGGGTGATGCGTATCACCTCGCTTGCGAACTTTGAGGCGTGGAAGGGGCTTGACCCGGAGGCCTATCGGTTAGCCAAGCTGCGTTGGTACGATCGGACGATTGCCTCGGCGGTCCGTTTTGTGCCCGATTTTCGCTCGTCCGTCGTCGAAACCGACATGTTCACCCCGACAACGATCCAGCGCTTCACCGGCCATCAACGGGGAACCGTCTACGGCGCACCGAACAAGCGATACGACGGTCGAACCCATTTAAAAAACCTTTTCATTTGCGGAACCGACCAGGGTTTCGTCGGCATCATCGGCGCGTTGGTCAGCGGGATTACCGTGGCGAACCAATATATGCTCGAATAAGCGAAGACGGGGCTTGTGGGCAACGGTTTTGCGATTTTTTTCGGCAGCACACCTGTTTGATTAGTTCGCTTGCGTCAGTCATCCATGGTCAAAACGACCAACAGTTTTCTCCCCCAACGCGATTAAAAACACAACGCATAACCCCCTCGCTTTCCCCAACGAAAACGGCCCCGCCGAGGCCTCATCCAATTTGCCTCCAAAAAAATTAACCAATTAATCAACCGATACCAGTGACCAACGGGAACGGGTTGACACAACGGCGTGGCAACGCCGGTCCAAAAAACGCCGGTCAAAAAAAAATGAATCAGCTTAAGAGTGTTAAAGAACGGTATGATTGTGTTGTCATTGGAGCCGGACTGGGCGGGATGACGACGGCAAACATTTTGGCTCGCGCCGGGCGGAGTGTGTTGCTCTTGGAGCAGCATTCGAAACTCGGCGGGCTTGCAACCTGGTTCCGACGCCCGGGCGGACATATTTTTGACGTGTCGCTGCACGGGTTCCCGTTCGGGATGAAGAAGAGTTGTCGCCGGTATTGGAGCCAAGAGATCGCCGACCGGATTGTACAGCTGAAAAACATCCGGTTCGAAAATCCGATGTTCTCGTTGACAACGACGTTCAACCGGGATGACTTCTCGAAACTCTTGATCGAGAAATTCGGCATCGAAGCCGAGTCGGTCAAAGCGTTTTTTGACAAGGCGCGTGGAATGACCCATCTGGACGACGTGAAGATGTCGGCCCGAGAGCTTTTTGAGCGATACTTCCCCGGCCGTGACGACGTGGTTCGCCTTTTGATGGAGCCGATCACGTACGCCAACGGTTCGACTTTAGAAGACCCGGCATTGACCTACGGGATCGTCTTCTCAAACTTCATGTCGAAGGGCGTTTTCACGTTCGAAGGCGGAACCGATCAATTGATCAAGTTGATGCGGACCGAGTTGAAAAACAACGGGGTCGATATCTGCCTCTTGGCCGATGCGGAAAAGATTCACGTCGAAAACCAAAAAATCAAAGCGGTAACGGTCAATGGGCAGACGATCGCGACCCGGTCGGTCGTGTCGAACGGGAATTTGCTCTCGACCATTTTCGAGATGATCGGCGAAAAAGAGTTCGACGCCGATTTCGTTCAGCGAGCGCGCGAAGTCCGGTTGAATAATTCGAGCGCCCAGGTCTACATGGCGATCAAGCCGGGCGAAACGGTGGACGAATCGTGCGGCGATCTGTTGTTCACCTCAACCGCGCCTCGATTCCAGACCGATATGCTTTTGAGTCGCGACATCACGAGCCGGACCTACTCGTTCTACTACCCGAAAACCCGGCCCGGCATCGATCAGCATGCGATCGTCGCCAGCATGAACGCCCGGTACGAGGATTGGGCCGATCTGCCCGAGGCGGAGTATCAGGCCAGCAAGCGTGACTTGGCCGAAACGACGCTCGACGCGCTCGATAAATACGTGCCGAATATCCGTGAGAAGGTCGACTACGTCGAATGTGCGACGCCGCGGACGTTCCGCCATTACACGAAACATCTTGGCGGGGCCAGCTTCGGAACGAAGTTTGAAGGGCTGGGCGTCAGCCGCGCGTTGCCGGAACAGATCGGCGGGATGTACCACGCCGGAAGCGTCGGGATCATCATGTCCGGCTGGCTCGGCGCCGTGAATTACGGGGTCATTGTCGCCAACGACGTCGACGCGTATCTTTTCGGCTGCGGCTAGGAGCCGCGCCGTGGACGAAAACCCGCTCCCGTTGGTCGGCGGCATCGAGCGAGATTTTTTTGAGCAAAGGTCTGTTTGAGGTACTGAAAAATGAGTCGAGAGTCGATCCTTGCGGCGATCCCGCATCGCGATCCGTTTCTATTGATCGACGAGGTGGTCGAACAGTCGGAATCGCGGATCGTTTGCCGCAAGACGTTTCGCGAAGAGGAATATTTTTTCGCGGGCCATTACCCGGGTCACCCGCTGGTGCCGGGCGTGTTGTTGTGTGAATCGGCGATGCAAGCAGGGGCGGTCCTTTTGGCCGCTCGACTCAAGGCCTCTGGCGACGTGGGAAATAAAGTGCCGGTGGCGACGCGGATGAACGACGTCCGGTTCAAACGGATGGTCCGTCCGGGGGAAACGGTTCGGATTGAGGTCGATCTGGTCGAGCAACTTGCCGGGGCGTTTTTCTTGAAGGCGAAAACGATCGCCGAGGCCGACGGAAAAGTGGCCGTTCGTTTCGAATTCGCCTGCACGATGACAAATGCGGAATTATAGATATTAATATTTTCAAAGTTGGGGGAACCTTTCTGAAGAAAGGTTCCCCCAAACCCCTTCCAAAAACTTTTTGGACCGGTGCTACCGCACCGTTGACAATTGCCCGCTCCCGGCGGGTCGCTGGTATCTTTTAAAGAAAAATACCGTTTTAGTTAATGGAATTCATTTTTTTAAGCAACGATTTTGGTGAATGGACTTATGGCCGACTTTCTTCAATTGGACGGAAAATCGATTCTGATCTTTGGCGTCGCGAACCGCAAAAGTGTCGCCTATCAGATCGCGAAAATTCTGGAGGAGTCGGGGGCCCGTTGTGTTTATGTGGTCTTGAACGACGAGGTGAAGCAGTCGCTTGCAAGTCGACTGCTGGCCGATCGGGAGATCTATTGTTGCGACGTGCGTCATGACGAACAGATCGAGCGGCTGCGAGACGATTTGGTCGCGGCCGGGCATACGACGTTTCACGGGCTGGTCCATTCGATCGCGTTTGCCGACTATTCCGACGGGATGAAACCGTTTCATGAGACGCCGAAGCGGGCCTTTTTGGAGGCGGTCGACATCTCTTGCTTCTCGTTAACGTCGATCTCGCGGATCTTCCTGAAGCAGCTCGACCCGGACGCGTCGGTCGTGACGATTTCGATTTCGACAACCCGGATGGCGAGCGAGAATTACGGCTACATGGCCCCGATCAAGGCGGCGTTGGACTCGTCATTGGCCTTCTTGACAAAGTCGTTCAGCAAGTTTTCTCGAGTTCGGTTTAACGCTGTCGCGCCGGGGTTGTTGAAGACATCGGCATCGGCGGGAATTCCGGGTTATGTCGACTCGTATCTGTATGCGGAGGAGATCATTCCGCGTAAGCAGGCGGTGCAGACGGAGGAGGCAGCGTCGGTAGCGGCGTTTTTGCTGAGTCCGCGATCGAGCGGGGTCAATGCGCAGCGGATTGTGGTGGACGCGGGGATGTCGATCAATTATTTTGATCGCGAGCTAATCGAAAAGGCGATGCGCCCAACAGAATAAAAATACGAAACACAAAAAACAAAGAGCAAAACAAAAAAAGAGGGATTGCAAAGCAATCTAAGCCAGCTAAAAATGCGGTCGCAAATTTTCTAACTCTCCCTTGAAAGCCCACTGCCGCATAACGGAATTGTTCGTTTTGGGACCAGCAGTGAAATTGAGCATTCGCAGCTGAAGGTCAAGATGTGGGAGAATACTCAATTCTAAACTGCGGGTACTCCTCCTTGAGAAGGTTCATCGCCTTATGCCAATTCGACCCGCCCCACTGATTCGACAAGGCGTACGTCTTACCATCAGCATGGACGAGTTCGTCGTCGCGGCAGAAAAATCTTCGGGTATTAAAACTTGGCCCTTCTGAGGAGGCCTTCTGAAATGCAAGTTTCTCGAACTCCTGCGCACCCAGAACACCATCCACTGAGTACCAGACTCGATTGGATCGCCAGTCGAAAAGAGCAGCAATCTCATTCGGTTCAATCCCTTTTTTGCAGAGACGCTTGCAGATAACGAAAATAGCATTTCTCTTCCACATAGACGGATACAGATCCTTCTCGACCTGAACATCGAATCGAGTGAAGTCGACTTTATTGCTGCGTGCCTGGCGTTCCTTGCGAGCTTTTTCACGTACCTGGACCTGATACTCCGCAGCTTCTGGAAGCGGAATAATTTGCTGTACATCTAACAAGAGCCGTTCATCCAGGCTGTAGGGCTTCAGCCGAATGCAGCGGATATCGATATCATGGTTGATTAACCACATTACCGAGGAGGTCAGCTCTTTGGAAAACTCTGCTGATGCGAGAACGATTCGAACATCCTGTGCAAACTGCTCCTCATCTGGTTCCTCCCATCCTAAAAAGTCCAAGACGGTTGCAAGAGGGTCTTGATCTTGTATGCCCATGTGTTCCAGGTACAGCGCGAATTCACCGAGAACCTGCTCGAAGGTCATCACGGATACCATGGAAGCATACCGGATAGCCTGAAGATCCATATGCCCGCCGTTCTCGGTGCGTTTAAGTTCGATAACGACCAGATTTGCCTGCTTATCAATCCCAAGTAAATCAATTCTTCGCCTAGAGTCCTCCCAATTCCCAAACTCTTCCGAAATGATAAGCGTTTCCGGGGCGATGACCTCGACATGTTCTCGCAAGAGACGCTGCAAGTCTCGCCGTTCATACAGTCCTTCCGCGCTGAAAGTGGTTTCATTAAGCCTTGTAATGCATTTTTTTTCAAGCTCGTAGATTGGCATTGCTTGCTCCTAACACGTTTAACAACCACTTGTTAGCATATTACGATATGAAACCGAATGCTTTTCAATTCGAAACGCCACCCGCTTCTTCTTGGTTCTTTTCGGGATCTACCACTATTCTGATCTTTCGCGGGGTAATTGATAAGTAGACGAACATCGTTTTTGTCAAAATACTCGCCAAATAACGAGTCGGTCGCCAAGCGAAGACCTTTGTGGGTACATTCGCAGGGGACCAGCAATACAGGCATGCTGAAGGAGCTGCCAACTTCTTTTTAGGGTCCCGACAACGGTTTTCATACTCGATCGATTGTGTTTTCGCAAGGGAATTGCGACCACGGCCCCCTACTCTTCCCCGATCAGCTTCACCGGCGGAAGGTTGAGTTTTTGGGGCATGGCGACCCAGTCGTTCGGGCCGATGAGGCCGATTTGGCTGGTGTCGATCGGTTTGAAGCCGAGATTTATCGCGGGGGAATCGGGGGCGAGTTGGAAGTTGAAGTTTTCGACGTCTTTGAACTCCGGATCGGCGATCCGGGAACCCTGGTCGTGGCCGTCGGCCTGCCACTGGGCGAGCGTTTTGTCGCCGGGGAAGCGTATTTCGGATTCGCCACCGGGTCGCCAGTAGAGGTTGTTTTTCAAGACGAAGTTGCCGTTGGTCCAGTTCTTGCCCAACGGCGGGGCCGGTTCACACCAGATGATATTGCGCTCGATTGTGAACGAATTGTGTTTTTCTTCGCGGCTGCGGATGACCTGACCGCTGTAGGCCGAGAAGCCGAGGAGGTTGTTTCGGACGATGTTGTCGCGTCCGTAGTGCTGGTGGAACGCGCCGTCGTTGACCCGATAGACGATATTGTTTTCCATCACGATGTCGGTGCTACCTTCGTCGGTGTAGAGGCCCCAGCCGCCGTAAATTAGCCCGGCAACGTCGTGGATCCGGTTGTAGGTCATCTGGGTGCCGGGCGATATGCCGAGGCTATAGATGCCTCCCATGTCACTGAGCTGGCCGTATCCGAGATGGTGGATGTGGTTGTACGAGATGTCGTTATGGTGGGCACTCGAAGGGGCGTATCCCCAGCTCCAACCGACCGAGACGCCTGAATAGAGCAGGTCGCATATCTCGTTATGCAGCACCTTATTGTGGGAGCTTTTGCCGATCCAAACGCCGATCCCCGCTTGGAAGACGCGTCCGCCGCCGTGGATAAAACAGTTCGAGACGGTGTTTCGCTCGGTTTGGAGTCGGGGGTCTTCCGACAAACCGGTCTCGCCCAAAAGCACACCGCCTGCGCCGAGGTCGTGAAGGTGGCATTGCTCGACGCGACAGTCTTTCGAGCCGTGTTCCAGACGGATCGCGTACCCGCCAGTATGAGCCACCTCGCATCGCTCGAAGGTGACGTTGCTCGCGCCGCGAACCCAGATGGTGGCCGCTTTGAGGAACATGGCCGCTTGGCCGTCCATCATCTTGTCCCGCGTGAGAACCCAGTCGGTGTGCTCGAACGTGATCCCCTCGAAATGGACGTTTTCGATAATCTGGTCGTCGGTCGGATTGCCGTCTAGACGCACGAGCACGTCGGTCCGCGCAAGGATCGCTTCGGTCTGGGGAGAGAAATTTTCGTCCGCTCGGGGATAGTAGGTCAAGCGGCCGGTCTTTCGATCGAGATAGAATTCGCCGGGAGCATCGAGTGCTTCGGGGAAGTTTTCGAGATAGAACCGCTCCTTCTTACCCCAGTAAAAGATCGGCCAGGAGCTTCGATTGGTGAAATGGACGGTCCGATTTTCGGGGTCGATTTTTTCGATGCCGTGACGCGACGCGGTCCACGAATGGTAGTAGATGGCACACGCGTTGTCGAGGGTCCAGTCGGTCGGGTCGAATTGATTTTCGTAGTATTTGAAAGAGCGGCAGACGGTCGGGTCTTTTCGGGCTTCGACACGATTTTTCCACGGCTTGCCCGGTCCGGCAGAATATAAGACCTCGCCTTCATTGGGCGTTCGAGCCACCGTGGCACGTCGACCGTTGATCCAAAGCGAACGCGGGTACCAGGCTTCTTTGGCCCATGGGACGTTGGCCGTCCAGGTGGGACCATCGGCCGATTTTTTCCAACCGGTGACGCGCACACCGCCGCTGATGCGTGGGGTTTCGCCGGGCGCGGCGGTGTAGGTAATCGAAAGCGTTTTCGTGCCGGAATCTTCGGGCGTCAAGACAAGGGGCTCGTCGAGGTGATAGATCCCTTCACGCATCTGGACACGAATCGACCGATCGAATCGGTCTTGTTTTTTCAAGCGGCGAACGGCGTCGCGGGCCCCGTTCAAGGTGGCCAACGGTCCGTCGGTCCCTTGGGCGTTCGGCTCGATGAAATGGCCCGACCAAGCGTCGTTTCCGTTCGGGGCGACGTAGAAATCGGCTTGCGGCTTTTCAGCGGCCGAGGCTGAAAAGCTTATGACGATCAAAATAAACAATGCCGCAAAAATGCCAATGGTGGTTTTTCGCATGGAGAGGGACCTCTATCAAATTGAAATAAAGAAGTTGGGGCGGGCCCCCATTACGGGCGTTTAAAAAGGCCGAATTCGCTGATGAGGGGGCAGTCGCGGGAGTCGAGGATGTTCAATCGAACGCGTGAGGCGGTTACGGGCTCGAATCGCAAGAGACGTTTGTAGCCGATCGTGGTGGAATTCGCGATGGTTTTCCAAGCGTTGGCTTTCGCATCGAACGCCTCAATCGAAAACGTTTCGACCCGTTGTCCCTCGGGAATAAACTCGGCGATCATCGCGGTGTCGAAGGTGACCGTTTTGTCGAGATCGATCGTGACCGACCCGCTCACCACGTCGGCATTGGTCGTCCAATAGGTTTTTTTATCGCCGTCGATGAGGTTCTTCGCCGCAAATTTGGGCGCTTGGTCGCGAACGTCATCCGCTTTGGCCGTGGCGCCGTTGACGAAATTGGTCCCAAAGGTTTGGTCGAGTACCTCGCGAAGCTCTTTGAGTCGGGCGACGTCATTTTCGTGAAAAAGACCGCGCTGGTCGGGGGGCAGATTCAATAGTAAAACGGCGTTGCGCCCAACCGATCGGTAGTAGATTTCCAAGAGACGGTCGAGCGATTTGACCTTCTCGTCATCGCCCTTTCGGTAAAACCAGCTGGGGCGAATCGACACGTCGCATTCGGCCGGGTACCATCGAAGCTGCTTGGCCGAGGCCAAATAGCGGCGGTTGCCAAGATCCTTTTCGGTTCGATCGCCCGAGGCATGTTCGTCCGGCAATCGGCCATCGTCTTCGTGAATGACACTCCACTCGCTTTCGCGGGCCAGTCCGTTTTCGTTGCCGACCCATCGAACGTCGGGCCCCATACCGAAGATGGCGGCATTCGGTTGCAGCTTCCGAACGACCTCGATATAGCCCTTCCAATCGTAAACCTGTCGTTTGCCGTTGGGGCCTTCGCCGCACGCCCCGTCCCACCAAACTTCGGTGATCGGCCCATAGTTGGTCAACAGTTCGGTCAACTGTTTTTTGTAAAATTCATTATACCGCTGGCTGCCGTAGGTTTTTTCGTGTCGATCCCACGGCGAAAGATACACGCCGAATTTCAACCCCGCTTTTCGACACGCGTCGGCCACCTCACGAACGACGTCCCCTTGGCCATTTTGCCAGGGCGAGTTTTTCACGCTGTGCTCGGTATATTTGCTCGGCCAAAGGCAGAAGCCGTCGTGATGCTTACACGTGAGGATAATCATTTTCATCCCGGCCGCCTGACATGTCTCGACCCATTGATCGACGTCAAGCTGAGACGGGTTAAAGTTCTTCGGATCTTCTTTCCCCGCTCCCCACTCTTTGCCGGTAAACGTGTTCATGCCGAAATGGACAAAACAGGTAAACTCAAGCTCTTGCCAAGCAAGCTGACGTTCGGTCGGTTTGACGTGGGCCGCCTTGCGCAGGGCCGCTTTGGGGACGTCGTCGGCGAAAGCAGCGGTCGTCGCGGAAATAACGAGACCGATCAGCAAGCAAAATACGGCGACACACCGGTTGAAAGACATTCGCATCGGGGGGGCCTTCTCAAAAAAAAGGTTTGCTTCCGTTGGCGGGAAAAAGAAGCGGGCGGGGAAAACTCTTGCCTCGTAAATCGTATTGGACGGTTTATTATAACCGCGACCGAGGTTGGATATCAAGTTGGTCGAGATGGCGATTCGAAAAACGATAGCCTTTTCGTTCAAATCCAGCCCGCTTGGAGGGGAGTTGGAGCCGTTGGAGGGCGCCCCCTATACCAGGGCGATTGGATCAAAAGTCGAGTTTAGAAGGAGAGGCCGACGCCGCCGATGAGGCCGTTGAAGGCGGTCCCACCGACGTCGAGATACTCGAAGCCGGTGTAGACTTCGAGACCTCGAATCGTGATCCCACCGGTCGTGCGGAAGCGAAAGAGGTGGCCGTGGCCGAGCGTGCCCCAGTCGAGCTCACTTCGAATAACCCACGGCTTGCAAGGGAACCAGTCGAGACCGTAGGTGAAATTGAAACCGAAGTCGGTGTCGCCCGAATCGTCGAGCCAATTGAACCCCAAGCCGGTTCGCCACATGACCGCGTCGGATTGGGCGAAGCGAAACGTGAAGTTACAATCGCCCAGATTGAGATGGTCGTACCGATCGTCGGCCAATCGTTCTTCAAACCAGTGTCCTTCGGTGTCGAGCCCCAGTCGCCAGAGGTTGGTTTCAAAGCGGAGTTGTCCTCCCAGGCGATAAAGGTCGTCGGTGTTGCTCGCGTAGTCGAACCGCAGGAGACCGCCCCAAGATTTGGGAGGCATGTTCAGGGCGTCCTCAATCAGGAGATAGCCGTCATGGTCGTCCTGATAAGGGTATAATGGAAAGTCGGCGTCGAACGTGAAGTCATCGTCGGCCAGACAGTGAGGCACCGCGAACGGAGCGGCGATCCCCATGAGAAGCAGCTCGCCCGAATACATGTCGGTTTCGTCGTAGTCGGAATAGCTTGGTCCGGAAGAGGAGGACGCCGGGCCCGGGTGAGACTGAACGTCGTGTCGAAATGAACCGAGAATACCGCCGCTTGGGGTGGTTCCCCAGGCATGGCAAGGAGCGACAAAACCTGCAAACACCACGACAACGAAAAACGCCAATTGACGAAAAGAGCCGGTGTGTCCAAGTCGATCGATCATCCTCAAAACCCCTTTTCGCCAAGGAGACGAAACGTTTCCCATAAAGTGCAAAAGGGATTTTATAATATCAATCACATCGGTGCAAGATGGATTTCTTTCTCATCAAAAGAGCCTTTTTCAAAGAAGGGATTCCGCAAACACGGCTTATTGAACCTTGACGACGACGAGGGTGACATCGTCGGTTTGGGGCGATTCGCCGCGAAATTGCTCGACGGCGTCGATCAGCTTTTCTCGAATCGCACGGGCCGTTAAATCGATCGATTCTCGGAGTAGTTCCAACATCCTCGGCTTGCCAAACGGTTCACCTGCGGCGTCCGAGGTTTCCCAGATCCCGTCAGTGCCGATCAAAATAAGATCCCCCGTGACCAGTTCGATCGGGCCGCCTCGGGCGTAGTCGGGCTCCTCGACAATCCCCAGCGGCAGACCGGTATTGGGCAGCTCGAGGATTTCGATTTCGTCCGGGTTTTTCACATTCCGACGCAAGAGCAACGCCGGGTCGTGACCGGCCGCCGACCAGATAAACGTGTTGTTTTGTGGGTTCAAAACCCCATAAAACGCTGTGACGAATTGATCGCCGCCCGATTCGTGAAGCAGGTAGGTGTTGAGGATGCCCAACAGTTCCTCGGGCAAATCGCTCATGGTTTCAGCGTGGCTACGAAGCGCGCCGCGGAACGAAGCCATCAACAACGCCGGGCCGATTCCGTGCCCGCTGACATCGGCGATCGCCAGGCCGATTTTCTCGTGGTCGAGCGTCATAAAGTCGAAATAATCGCCGCCGGTCTCGTTACAGTAGAGACTCGTTCCGACAATATCGAACCGGTCTGATTCCGGCGCGACCGAAGGCAGGAGCCGTTGCTGCACCTCTTGGGCCACGGCCAACGCCGCCTTCATCGTCTCCCGTTCACGAAACTTCGCGCCCGCGTCGTTGACGACATGGGCCAACGCTTCCAGTTCGTCGCCAGTGCTGATGTCGGCCCTCGCGTCAAAATCCCCTTTAGCCAACTTGGAAGCGGCGCGGCTGATTTCGCCGATCGGCTGGGTGATTCTTTTGGCCGTTTTAAAGCCGACCACGACGACAATGACCGTCACGACGAGAAAAAGAAGCCCGGTCGACTTGATCGTTTCGTAGGTAGAATCTTGAATGTACTCGCCGGTCGCGTCGGCCTCCACGACAATTTCCGCTTTGGGAACGATCACGATCGGAAACGGACGACCGGGGGCGCCTGCGCCGTAGGCCCAAAACGCCTCTTCCCCTTTGTAGGGCATTTGTATGACGCCCGGCTTACCGGAGATGGCTTTCTCTTGGATTTTCCGAAGAAGCTCCGGCCGTTTTGATTCGAGCGTTTCCAGTTGAACCGGCACCTGCCAGCTTTGTTCGAGCTTATGATAGCTCGATTGGTCCAGGATGATCAATTTCCCTTTCCACGGAACCACCAGCATCTTCGATGACACCTCGTTCCAGCCGGGAGGAAGTTTCAAGGCGTCGAACAGGTTGGCCGACGCGAGATCCATCCCGGTCACTCCGGCGAAAGTTCCGTCGGGGTAATAGACCGGCATCGATAACGAAATCACCGTCAAACCGGTCGTGACATCAACCGTGGGCAAGGACCAGAATGTTTTGCCCAGTTTTTTTGCCTGCGTGTACCAAATTCGTTTTCGCGGATCATAATCGCCCATCTCAAGCGGCGAGGTCTCGCCCGGGTAGTCTGTATGGACACCCGACTCGAGGGTTGTGTATTGCCAAAGGAGGTCCCCCTTGAGTTTGCTTCGAATAAAATGATACTCGTCGGTCAACGTGGAAAGCCGTGTCCGGTCGGCCAATGCGCGGGAACGTTTTTCCGAATTCGGCGATTCCTTATTTGAAAGATCTTTATCCAAAAGAAAGGCCGATTGATGCGTAAACGAGACGTCGGCAACGGTCAAGTTCCCTCGAGCGTCTCGAATATGGTATTCAAATCGATTTTCGATTTCCGGCAATCTCTCATCGTGACCAAGGTCTTCAATTTTAGTCGCGTGAGAAGGAGAAGAAGGGGTTTCGGCCAGACATCGCTCGACCGCTTCCGCTTGGAGGTGTAAGGCCATTTCAAGCGTGATGCGTTGCTGGACGGAGAAGCGTGTGAAGTCGTCGACGATCCCGACCAACTGACGCTCGGCGTCGCTCACGAGGACTCGATGGATCGTTTGACGCAGATTATCGGCCAAATGGATGGTCATTTGGGTATACAGAATTCGACTGATTCCCAGCGAGATCAGCACGATCGCCAAAAGCAAAAGAGTCCATTTTCTTCGAATCGACATGAGGGTTTGCGGCAGGTTTCGAGGTTTTTTAAAAGAATTGGGATAATCAGGATAAGGGGGAAATCAAGTTTGCCAAAAGGCTCGATAGACCGCTTATAAACCAAATATACGGCCCAGTTGCCTCTCGAGCGGCAATTATCTGCTTCAAACGGGCTCTTTCCCCCTCTTTCGCACGCCACTTTTCTTCTTTCCCGCACCGCGCGCCCCGTATTCCAGGCAATTTCGGAAAGCAAACGGCTAAAAGACCTTTTTCTGCTTTGTGTAAAGAAGGCGACTTGGTAAAAAGAACCTAACTCCAAAGTGGGGGCAACCCCAACATCTTGTGCCTACCTTTGCCGACAGACGCAAAATATGCTATTTACTTGACGAATTCCTTAGAACCGGTACATTCATGTCAACTTGCATTCTTCAGTGGCGGGCGACTGCTACGACATTACTAAGGAGTGTTGAGACTTAGAGCGAGCAAAAAATCACGAGTCAAACGGTTTTGACGCCATTGCCCAACCGTTTCTGAAAGCCGGAGGAGGACCCTTGTTGCCCATGGTGACAAGCGGACCGGATAGGAAACCAATGGGAACGCGGAAGACCAAGCTGCAGGATACCGACATGGAGGGTCGGGCGATCCATGCATGTTAGGTTGGAAGCGAAGGCGCCGAGGGCTCGGGAACCTTTTTGCGATAATGCCGTAAGTCTCGGCGCGATGTCGTGTCCCCGTACGACGGCACTTTCGTGTCGCAAAGGAGTGCAAGATGAACTCGAAACCTCTCATTGGAATCAATTCTGATTTCCGCTCGGCCCGTGCGAATTCGCCTGCTTACGCTTTTCTCTCGGCTGGCTATGCTGACTCGCTGCAAAAAGTGGGGGCCATTCCGGTAACCCTTCCTCTTCTTGAAGCGGAAGAGGATGTGGATCAACTCTTGAATCAACTGGACGGCGTCGTCATGACCGGCGGTGGCGATCTGGACCCGCGCAACGATGGCTTTATGCTTCACCCTTCGATTCGTCCGATGGACCCCCGCCGAGAAGCCTTTGACCGCCTCTTGATGCAAAAGTGCATGGAACGACAGATGCCCGTTTTTGGAATCGGGGTCGGCATGCAGTTGCTGAACCTGACTGCCGGTGGCAATCTATTCCTGCACGTTCCCGAAGATCTTCCGAAGGCACTGCCCCACTGGGATTCCTCCGATCCGAACCATCGCCACGCGTTGGAAATCGAGATGGGGACCATCATGGAGCGGATTTACGGCGAAGGGGAAATCCGAGTCAACAGCATGCACCACATGGCGATCGACGAAGTGGCTCCCGGTTTTGCCGTGACGGCCCGCTGTCCCGACGGGGTGATTGAAATGATCGAATCGATCCGTGAGGATTGGTTTGCGTTTGGGACCCAGTTCCATCCGGAGGCCGAGTCGGCTTCGGCGTTGGACTTACAATTTTTCGAAGAGTTTGTTTGCGGAATCATGGGGAAAAAGCCGGAATTACAACTGGTGGCGTAGCGCAGCGAAAAAGGAGACGATCGGTCGCGAGTTTTTAAAAGGCCGTGAGTCGTCTTGAAGCCTGGTATGCTTTTCTTTATTGGGCCTCGCACAAGTAAGTGACCCGAGGGCTCCCAACGAGGAGCCCGGTTTTCCGGAAAATGTCTCGAACTTGTGAAACCACTGCTTTTGCGACTATCAATAACCGAAACGATTCCGTCATGAGAAAAAAAAGATTGGCCTTTCCCGTTCCCGAGGAACCGAGACGTTTGACGATCGGGGTATTGGTCGCCTCCGAGGTCGATCGGGTCGAAGGTGTCTTGATTGCCGCCAAGGATCGAGGGCTTTTGATTCACCCGGAAATCCTCGGAACCGCGACGGTAACGGTTCCGGAAGAAACGACGGACCTTTACGGTCAGATGCTTCGCTCCGGCAGTGGGGTGTCATTGGAATCGTTGGTCCGGCTACGAGAGGAACTGGCCGAAGTCGAGGCCGAGGTGATCAGTCGTTTGCCGCCGGAAGCAGGCGTGGCGCCCGGTCGAGTTTTGGCCGTCGGCATCCATGATCCGGGGTGTTGGGTCGGTTCGGCCGGATCACCGGGCTACTTGGGGCTTTGCGACCCGGCACGAGTGGCAGAGTTGACCGGTGCGAATATTATCGACGATTTTCCTGCCAGGGATTTGGCTGGGCGGGGACAAGGAGGTCCCATTTCCGCTTTGGCTGAATGGACCCTTTTGCGTACGACCGGAAAAAATCGGGTGTTATTGGACCTGCGTCACACGATCCGGATTGGTTTTTTTCCGGCCGAGGAGGACCCACTTGGCGCGGGAAAGGTGTTGGAATTTGAAGTCGGACCGGGAATGCGGTTGCCGGACCATTTGGCTCGTCAACTGACCGGAGGGGAACACGCGTTCGATCCGGGAGGTCGGCTCGCGGTTCAGGGGCAAAAGATCGACTCGCTCTTGGAGCACTGGTTGGCCGATTCCTATTTTGTCCGTCCGCTGCCACGCTGGAGCCCGCGCGGCGTGCGTCCGGAACGTTTTTTGAACGACGCGGTGCGAATGGCCGTCGAAAACGACTGGTCGGTGCGTGACCTGCTTTGCACGGCAACTCACCTTTTGGCCGAGTCAATCGCCCAGGCTATTCGACATCGATTGCCTGAAGACGCGAGAGTCGATGAAATCATTCTCACCGGCGGCGGACGTCACAACGGGATGCTGTTGCGAGAACTGGCCGCCCGGTTGCCGGAGATCCCGTTTATTCCCGGCGAAGAGCTTGGAATTAGCAAAGCGGGAATCGAACCGGCCGCGATCGGCGTGTTGACGATGTTCCACTTGGACCAGGTGCCCGGCAATTCGACCTCGATCACCGGCACCGATTTGCCGCGTGTTTTAGGCCGACTGACCCCTGGATCGCCGCAAAGTTTACAACGGCTGTTGAACCAGATCAGCGGGACGACCTCGACGCTCCGTCCGTTGCGGGCAGCCATTTAAGGCTACCCGTGGAAAATGAGGTAGTTTACGAGAATAGAAAAGTGAAGACCCTTTTTTCTCGAATAGAAGACCACTTTTCCATTCTCTCGTGGAGTAAACCTTCGGTTTACATAAATTATCTAAAGCAGATACGGGAGAAGGGGCAGCTTTTCGGATTGTGTCGCTTTTCCAAACGCGCTATAATAAGCGAACCGGTCGACTCCTTGACCTTGCAGGCAGTCGACTTGCAAAACGTAACGAATCGGTTATTGACCAATCGCAAAAAGATCGGTTTTTCCTACCACTGGAGGCTTTTCTACGATGGACCGTCAAACGGGTCGAATTCATTCGGTCGCCTGGACCGAAGTCCTGCCGTGGCTCTGTCTGCTTCGAACTTTTCGTCCGGCCGCTTCGCTACGTGCGTTGTCGATTGCCGCCGTGGGAATTGCCTTGACATACGTGGGCTGGTTCGGGCTGGGATACCTATTTCCGGTCGAAAACGCCGACGGACAGTCGGTGGCTCGACAGGAAGCGTTCGAACCGTCAAAAATCTTGGTGACGACGATGTTCGAAGCGGATTACGCCAGCCGGGCCCGATACTGCCCTCTGGCCGCGATGGTCGAAGCATGGCCGGAGCTGACCGAGTCGTTCCATCGAATCACCAACCAGTCTGCGGCTGATCAGTCCTCTTCCGGCTTGGCCTATTGGGGGCTGGGCGGTTTGTGGAAGTTGCTGGTCTGGGGATTTTTCGGTGTGCTACTCTGTCGTGCGGCGGCCGTCAACCTGACCATCAAAGAGCGGCTCTCGACGCGATCGCTGTGTTCCTTTGCCAAGTCGAAATGGTTCTCTTGTTCGAGCGCTCCGATTCTGATTCTCTGCGCGGTTGCCGTGATCGCGATTCCCCTGGCCATCCTCGGGCTGTTTTTACGAACGTCGGTGACCGCTTGGCTGACCGTGTTGCTTTTGCCGGTCGTGGTCGTCGGAGCGTTTGTGATCGCGATTTTACTTTTGGGACTGGTTTTCGGATGGCCGTTGATGTGGGCCTCCATTAGTACCGAAGGGACCGACAGCTTCGACGCGTTGAGTCGCACCTACGCCTATCTTTTCCAGCGGCCGCTGCAGTATGCCGGTTACGCGATTGTCGCGTTGCTATTCGGGATGCTCGGCATTGTTTTCGTTAACCTGTTCGCCGAGTTGGTGATCAGTGTGAGCTTCTGGGCCTTGAGCTTAGGCGATCCGGCACTAGGGTCGAAGCTGATCATCCCTGCGGGCAACGGGGCGACTTTCTCGGTCTACTCGCTTTTGATCCTTGCGGCGATCCTGGTGAAATTCCTGGGCCTTTCGTTCGCGGTCAGTTATTTTTGGACTGCCGTAACGGCCATTTATCTCCTGTTGCGGCGTGACACTGACGCGATCGAGTTGGAAGAAATTTACCTGGAAGATCGACCCGAAGTGGCCGAAACGCTTCCCGCCCCGGCGTCGACCGAGGAGGAAGCTGAGTAATCGGACCGGCCTGTTTGAGCGGCCAGTTGAAGCGGCCAGTTGAAGCGGCCAGTTGAAGCGGCCAGTTGAAGCGGCCAGTTGAAGTGACCCGTTTGAGTGGCCTGTTGAAAAACGGCCTGTTAGTCGGCCGGGTCGATACTGATCCCGATCATCTTGAGTTCCCCTTCTCCCTCGTTCCAGATCGAATGGGGGATATCGCCGGGGACGTGAATCGCTTCGTCGGAGCCGAGAATTCGGCGCTCTTCGCCGATGATCACCTTCGCTTTTCCGGAAACGATGATAAAAATATGGTCGTGCGGATGGGTATGGGGAGGTTTCGGTCCGCCGCCCCCGGAGTCAACCTGGCCAAGAAAAACGTTGGCCGGTGCCCCCTGCTCTTTGGAAGCGAGCCATTTGGCCACAAAACCGACATGGTCTGCCGGGATGAAGGTGGAGTCGTTCGACATGGTCTTTTGCTGCCTTTTGGGAAAGCGTTTTTGTGTTCTAAAAGCGGAGTCAACAAGCGATTTATTCTAGCGGCTCGTCTATTCGCGACCAAGTCCTCAGAGGATTTGGAATGAAATATCCCGCTTTCAAGGTTCGTTCTTAATACCCGCTCAATGGAGCCTTTTGAGTCCGCGATTTTCCCGATCCGCGTTGACTTGGACCAGGGCTTGGGGTTCTTTCCCCAGAAACTTGACCCATTGTGACGTGGTGACGCCAAGGATTTCGGCCGTTCGAGCTAAATCCCGCCCCGAAACTTCCCACGCGTCAAGCGCATCGACCAACAAGACGGGAAAATCGTGATGGGTGGCGCTGATCGAAAGTTGGCCGGAAGAGGTTCGGCGCGATTTCCAAAGCGGGCTCGGCAATTCCTCTCGCTGGCGCGCGGATCGGACCTTCAAGGCAAGACGGATTCGGAGGCGAAACAACGCGACTTTGCGATTTTCCCCCTGAGAGCGACGTTCGTTGGCTTCGGCCGTCACGCCAGAGGAGCGATGACACAAAACCACGGCCGTTTCGACCTTGTTACGGTGCTGTCCTCCAGGCCCGGACCGACGCAAACGACGCATCTCGCATTCGGCCAGCAGCGCGTCGTCGGAAAAAAAGGCCGGATGGTTCATGGGAAAAGACTTCCTGGATTGGGGTCCTAGGCGGGGTGTCCGGCAAATCGAATTTCATCGTCAGCCGGATAAAAATCGACAGCGTCTTGCGTCGCTCGGACTTTTTCAAAGCAGCTGTTTTAAAATCACTTTCAGCCTTGAGGACGAGCGAATTCCTGTTCACGCAAAGAGCAAGAACGTAGGGCTATTGGAAATACGTCAAGTTTTTGCGACGTGGGGCGGGAATAGAATTTTTAGCCGTCCGTCGGCGATGTTGGATTTACAAAAACACTTCCTAAGGCCCTCGTTTGGGTTTTGGAATTTTTCCGGTCGGTTTGGGCACTTCCTTCGAAACGGCCTGTTTTCCTTTCCGTCGGCGATGGCCGCGTCCGGCGCGGGTCGCGTGTTCGATTTTGGCCTCCTCGAGCGGTTTCCCCTTTTGCTCTTGCAATTGAACGATCCGGTCGCGAATCGCCGCGGCCCGCTCGAACTCCAACGCCTCGGCCGCCTGAAGCATTTCGGCTTCCAGCTCGGAAAGATATTCTTCGGTGATATACTGGGTTTCGTCCTTGAGCCCCACGGCCGCGTTCGATGCCGCATGGGCGGCCGCTTCGGCCTCGATCCCCGAACGGATACTTTTGCGGATCGTCTCGGGGGTAATGTCGTGTTCCCGGTTGTACTCCTCCTGAATCTTGCGACGGCGGGACGTTTCGTCGATGGCTCGCTGCATCGAGTTGGTCATCTTGTCGGCATAAAGAATCACCTTTGCATTGACGTTTCGAGCACTTCGCCCGATCGTCTGCATCAGTGAAGTCTCGCTCCGCAAAAAACCCTCTTTGTCGGCATCCATAATCGCCACCAACGACACCTCGGGCAGGTCGAGCCCTTCACGCAACAGGTTCACGCCAACCAAAACGTCGAAATGCCCCTCGCGAAGATTCCGAAGCAGCTCAACCCGCTCGAACGCGTCCAGCTCGCTGTGCAACCATTTACAGCTGACGCCCTGCTTATTGAAGTAGGCCGACAGATCTTCGGCCAGCCGTTTGGTCAGCGTCGTGACGAGAACTCGATCGCCCGCGGCGGTCCGTTCCCGAATCTGCTCCAAAAGGTGAGGCACTTGGCCCCGGGCCGGAACCACCTCGATCATCGGGTCCAACAAGCCGGTCGGCCGGATGATTTGTTCGACAAATTCGCCGCCGGTTTTTTCCAGTTCCCATTTACCTGGGGTCGCCGAGACGAGGACCACCTGATTGACCCGCTTTTCCCACTCATCAAATTGTAGCGGCCGGTTATCCAGGGCGCTTGGCAGTCGGAAACCGTGTTCGACCAGGGTTTTTTTGCGATTGTGGTCCCCGGCAAACATTCCGCCGATTTGCGGAACGGTCACGTGCGACTCGTCGACAAACAGAAGAAAATCGTCGGGGAAAAAACTATAAAGCGTGTCCGGCGCCGACCCGGGCGGGCGGCCGCTTAAAGGTTGGCTGTAGTTCTCGATCCCCGGACAGTAGCCGACTTCTTGGATCATCTCGATATCGTAACGGGTCCGCGCGCTCAAGCGTTGGGCCTCGAGCAATTTTCCCTGATGACGGAGTTCTTCAAGCTGTTCTTCGAGTTCTTCCTTGATCAAGGCGACAGCCGATTCGATCCGCTCTTCGGGAAGCACAAAATGTTTCGCCGGATAGATAAAACATTGCTCTTCACGTCGAAGCACCTTGCCGCTGGTCGGGTCGATAAACGAAATCTGCTCGACCTCATCCCCCCAGAATTCGATTCGAATCGCAAATTCCTCGTACGACGGAAACAGCTCGACGCAATCGCCCCGAACGCGAAATTTCCCCGACTCGAACGCGATATCGTTTCGCTCGTACTGAATGTCAACGAACTTCGAAAGCAGTTCGTTTCGATCGATCTCCTGCCCGACGGTCAGACCGACCATCATGTCGCGATAATCTTCCGGCGAACCGAGACCGTAAATGCACGAAACGCTCGCCACGATAATCACGTCGCGCCGACTGACCAACGAACTGGTCGCCGCCAATCGCAGCCGGTCGATCTCCTGGTTGATCGAGGCGTCTTTTTCGATATAGATGTCCCGCTGCGGGATATACGCTTCGGGCTGGTAGTAGTCGTAGTAGCTGACAAAATAGCTGACCGCGTTGTTGGGAAAGAATTCCTTGAACTCGGAATACAACTGGGCGGCCAGCGTCTTGTTGTGCGACATAACCAGCGTCGGGCGTTGGACGGCCTGGATGATATTGGCCATCGTAAACGTTTTTCCCGAACCGGTCACGCCCATCAAGACCTGATGTTTTTTTCTGGCGTTGATCCCGTCGATCAATGCTTCAATGGCCTGGGGCTGATCCCCGGCGGGCTCAAACGGACTGACAAGTTCAAACACGGTGCACTACACAATGGAGTTTTTAGAATTTATTGATATTCGCAAAAGCAGTGGTCCCATGGTTTCAGGAACCCCCTGAAAATGCCGGGCTCCTCGTTGGGAGCCCTCGATTCATTACTTAAGTAAACCTCAGTGAATCAGCCGAGGGGAAACCGCCCCACTCTTTACGCCGTAATTCTTTACGCCGTTTCGGCTGCACGCTCGACGGTTTTTTGCCCTAACGTTCGGCCCGCCTCGCGGCAGGCGGCCAACGTCTCGGCGGTAGGAACGTACTTGTGTTTGATCGAATCGACCACACGTTCCCAACCCACTTCGTCCACCCACGGCTCGAGCCCTTCGACCGCGCCACGTCCCCAGCCGTAGGAACCGAACGACATCGCCACCTTCGCGTTGGTTCGCAATCCTTGCAGGTAGTTTAAAGCCCCGGCCATTGACGGCATCATCAACGTATTGAGCGTCGACGAACCGAGCGCCACCCCGGCGGCGTCGAGCATGACCGTCGCGATTCGGGTCAAGGTCGACCGTCGCGCGTGAACCATTTCGACGTCGATCCCTTCGATCTCCCCGGCCCCTTCGTAGATCGCTTCGGCCATCTTTTGGGTACTCCCCCACATCGTGTCGTAGAGCACGACCACTTTCGATTCGAGACGCCCCGAGGCCCAGTCGCGATACTCGCCGAGGATTTCCGACACGTAACTCCGCCAAATCACCCCGTGGCTCGGCGCGATCATTTCGATCGGTAACCCGGCAGCCTTTTCAAGCACCTTGAGTACTTGTCGACTGTAGGGCACGACAATATTGGCGTAATAGGTCTTCGCCTCGTCCATCACGTCGCAAAGCGAAACCTCGTCGTCAAACCGGTTCGACGTGGCCAGGTGTTGTCCAAAACCGTCCATCGAGAACAGGATTTTTTCTTCCGGCACATAGGTAAACATCGACTCGGGCCAGTGGACCATCGGCGTGTTGATGAACTGCAAAGTGCGGTTGCCCAACGAGAGCGTTTCCCCGTCGCCGATTTCTTCGAAGGTCCACTCCGACGTATCGTAGTAGGCCGAAAGGGTCTCGCGACATTTGGCGTTGCAAATCACCTTCGCGTGGGGAAGTGTCCGCATCACGGTGGGAAATCCGCTACTGTGATCCGGCTCGGCATGGTTACAGACCACATAGTCAATTTTCTCAAGCGGGGTCCGCTCGGCGAGATTTTTCAGCAACTGATCGACGAAAGGCGCTTTGACCGTATCGATCAGGGCCGTTTTTTCATCGCGAACCAGGTAGGCGTTGTAGGTCGCCCCGCGGTGGGTATCGTAGCTATGGAAATCGCGTACGTTCCAGTCGACGACCCCGACCCAGTCAATATTCTCGCGTAACGTGTTATTCATAATAATGAAAATCCTCGTTTTTTCCCGTTTGTTCTATTATAGGGGAGAATTTTTCTCGAAACCAAAACCCCTTGTTTTTACCGGTTTTCGAGTATGTCGTCAATTGGACCCTCCGGTTTTGAACGGCGGCGCCGTCGGATCGCTTCGTCCGCCTTCGATGCCCGAGCAAGCCAAAACCAAAGTAAGCCGATCCCGCCGACGACCAGAATCGCCGCGACAATACCGATTGCCGACGATCCTGATGTGGCCGAAACGGTCGGAATCCAAACCGGCTCACGCCCGATCAACAGCGGAGCCAAACGGGCCTTCGGACGTGATTCCGTTTCGACCGAGAAGGCTTCGGTCGCCTCACCACGGCTGCGGTAGCGCCAACTCTTCAAAAAGATCGCGGCCACCTCGATCGTCTCGCGATAATTCGGGCCATCGCCGGTCGGCATCCCTTCGGGTAACTCACGCACGCAAACGACCAGCGGGTTCCCTTGCGAATCGGGCGTGAACAGATACAGTTCGTAATAATGGTCGATCCCGAAACGTTTGACGATATCCGGATCGTCCACCCGCACCCGGACCGCACGGCGGACCGTTCCCCGAAGCAAAACCGGCCGCCCTCGAACGTCCGCCGGTCGATTGAAAAGCGGCTCGACCGTATCGGTTTGCTTTTCTTGGTCTTGGAGTCTTTTTTTCGCGATCTCAATAAGCGCACCCGGCTGCGCTCGACCGACGGCCGCGAGCAACTGGTAGAAAGCTTCTCGTTCCGCACGGTCGACCGGACGTTGATCGCGAATCGTCTCCAAAAGCCCGACGTCGAACCCGAGACGGCCCAAGAACGAATTAGCCGGATACCAACCGACCCGTGCGGCTGCCAACACCGGTATCGGTTCATCCGATTTTTTTCGATCGACCATCAAAAAGACCGCTTCGGCCCCGGCCGGTTCATTGAGTTTTTTCTTTCCAACCCACGCTTTCGGAACCGTTGCGCTATAAAGGACGCAAGGAACCGTTTGGCTTGTCCCGTCTTCTGCTTTTTCCTCGACAATCAGAGAAACCTGATACACGAATCGTTTTTTAAAACGCTCCGACAGATTTTCCGGTAACTCGATCGGCGTAACCGAGTCGACGGTCCCTTGAAGTTGAAAAAAATCCCCGGCATATTTTTTCGGATCGGCCATCGCCTTGGAAAATTCTTCGGGCGAATGGGCCAGACGGGAAATCTCTTCCAAGGGGAAACGATCAAGCCGATACCAAATTTTCAACAGGGTTTCAATTTGGTTCTTTTCAAGATCGGCTTGATTTTTTTCTTCGACGATCGGCTGAAAATCGATCCCCGACGTGGCCCAAAAACGCTGTAGCGAAAAACTTGCTTGATTCGAATCCGGTTCCTCCGCCCCGAACGATGTCGTTCCGTGGCTCCACGCAATCAACACGGTTACCAAAGCGAGGAGAAAAAAATCTCTCGCACGAAAAACGCGCCCGTTTTGACGGTCATCCGATCGACTCATTCGATCTCCTCCCATTGCTCCTTCGGAGGTTCGCTTTCGCGCCTGGGTTCCCGACGTGAATGCCAAAAAATCCAGCCGACCACGAGAGCACTCAACACCAGGGCGGTTAAAATCATCAAGGCGATTTCGTCCCAGGTGATCGGACCGCGAGCCGTCTCTTTCGCGGCCGGGATCGGCGACCATCGAACGGTTTTCGCCAAAAGAACCGGGGCCATTGTCAGCCCGCCGCGAGAGGCGTAGGCCCACCGTTTGAACGAAAACCCGACCAGGCTGACCGGCTCATTGATCTCCATCCCCAGCGGAAAATCTTTCGGCAGATCGAGGCAATACACGACGATCGGGCCGGTTCGATCATCCTCACTCTGAAGCCAGAGTTGATGGAGATACTCAAAACCGAGCTCGTTTTTGGTCGCCGCCACTCGATGGGCTCGCCGAACGGTGCCGACCGTTTCGACCAAGTCACCTCGATATGAACCGGGCTGTTCGAACAACTGCAGCCGGGTCACCCGACCGATCGACGCGTCACGCAACCGTTTTTCGGGCGTTTCCCGAAGCAGTTCGAAGAGGTGAAACCAGGCGTCCTTCTCTTCATTAAGAAAACGTCGATTGTCGCGAACCGTTTTAAGCAGTTCCGCCCGAAGCCCGGGGAACCATACGCGCGGCGGGGTATCCGACTGAGGTTGCGTTTTCCGTTGCGGACGCTCGGATGTTTTTCCCTCTTCGGTCGCGGTGGCACTTTCCGGTCGACTGGTAAACGTGCCTGGAAGTTCCTCGTTTTTTTCCGGAGTCGGCGGACGTTCGGGCGCCCGCCGTTGGACCGACGTGACCCGCTCGAACCAACGCCAGTTTTCGGGCTTCCGGGCTTCGCCAAAAAGAATGACCACCAGCCCCAAGGCCAAAACCAGGCCGAGCAACCGTCGGCGCGAGGAAAACACCGAGGGGGCCCGCCGTCGGCCCGGTGCGCCCGTCTCATCTTCTTCTCGGTGAACCAGTCGCATTACCCTACCCCTCGCATCCTGCCAGGAAACCGAAACGCGTAAAAAAGGACTCCGTATTACGAGCTGGTTTCCGAGGAAGGTCCCTTGCCCTCGAAAAAGTATCGAATCGCTGCCACACCGACCAGCAACCAGTTGGCCGCGACACAAAGCAGGACCGGCCCCTTGCCACCGGCCCCGAACCCGTACGAATGCAGCCCGGCGCCAAGCATGAAATTAACTCCGTACCAGGCAATCAGGATTGAGGTCGCGCCGCAGACCGCGCCGACGGCCATCCCGAACGCCCCGGCCCATCCGGCCCAACGACCGTGCAAAACGGCCAGATAGACCAACAACGTGACCAGGGCCCAAACCTCCTTCGGGTCCCACCCCCAATAACGGCCCCAGGCGTAGTCGGCCCAGATCGCCCCGGTGATCGTTCCGACCGCCAACATCAGCACGGCCACCTGCACGGCCCGATAGATATAGCCCGACAACGTCAAGCAGGCCTTCGGCGGAAGATTTTTCACGACCGAGTGAACCGTTTCTTTCGGGCGTGTCTCTTTCGAAGCCGTCGCAGAAACCGAACGATAACGACCAAAAGCGTAGTAGCAAAGCGACAGGTTGCCCAGTCCCCAGGCCAAAGCCCCCGCGCCGTAGCTGGCCGTGATGGTCAGCACGTGTAGCGCCAGCCAAAAATTATTTCGCAACACGGCGGCCATCCCGGTTCCGACTTCCCGTTGGAAAATCGTGCCCGGCGTGAAATAGGCGACCAGATAACAGATCCCCGCCACGGCCGCTCCGGCCACCAAATATGCTTTCGCGTCGAGCGTTTTTTGGATTGGTTGGGCCATCCCCCTTTGACGCCAATCTCGGACCACCAAAACCACCGCCCAACCGAGAGTCGGAATCACCCGCGGAAAGAACCAAAGGGTCCAAAGCAGGATCGCCAGCCCGACAACCCAAAGGACCACGACGCCGCTGATCCCCTTTAGCCCGCCGGTAACGGTCAACGGGAAAAGGCTCGAAAGGATCGAACCGCCTTTCGGGCTCAGTGATCCGAAAGCGAAGACAACCAAGATCGCCACGACCAAAAGTCCCCGAACCGCGATCAAAACCGTCCGCGTCGCGCTCCATCGGTCTGGCCCGATCAACGCGAGGATCGGCTCGGACATCGGCGCCCCTTCGGAGGTGCGAGGAATCGCCGTCGCTTGCCAGGCAGCCGACAACCCGTTCCTAAACAACGGCAACAGCCCAAACCAAAGCGCCATCACGCCGACGACCGCTCCGGTGAAGAGGATCGTCTCGTACATGTTCGTCACCGGCACCATTCCCGTGATCGACGCCCGCAGCCAAAGCCCCCAGCAGGTTACCCCTTGTCCAATTGCCAAGAGAAAAATCCCGAGAAAGAAACACGGCAGCCGAACCACGCCGAAGGCCAGCGCGAAAAACACCAGCGCCGCCAAAGTCGCGACCCAAGACCAGAGGAACGGGTCGGCCCGGTTGTAAAGCAACTCGTCACTCATCGCGCCGGACGCGGGGTAAGCGGTTTTTTCCAGAAACGGGTCGTCGATTTCGACCGCTTGCGGATCGGCTACCTCGGCCTCGTCGATAATCTTTTGACGCTCGGCGTCCACCTCGACGCCAAGCCGACGTATCGACTCGACCAGCCGTCGCATGGCCTCGTTAAAACGACCGGCACGATCGGTTGACTTTTCTTCGAGATAGACGGCCTTGACCTCGGCAAAAGCCTTTCGCACCTCTTGAATATCTTTATCTTTGGGCTGGTAGGAGGCCAAAGTCGTTTCGGTCCCGTCAAGCAACACGCCAAGCCCCAACCAGGGCGAACCGGCCGTGTCGGCGTCGTGACTTTCTAGCAGGGCCATTCGATCGAGGCGGGGGACTACTCGGATCGAAGCGTCGGTCTCATAAAGCGAACGACGGAGCCGATCGGCTTTGCGTGCCAAATCCGACGTAGTAGTGGCCAGCCGATTGACCATCGCGCGGCCTTGTTCCAATTGAGCCTGGTTCTCGTCGTCGGCCTCAAAAATTTTGTGACGTAGCCCCTCGAAAAATTGGGCGATTGCTCCGGTTGCCTCGCACAATCGATCGACTGAACCGGCAACCGGCTCCCACGTCATGCGGCCTTGTTGCATCACCGTGGTCAATTCTTTCAGTGCCGCGTCGGTCGCTTCGATTTGCGTTTTCAGCTCACCGGCCGAGGCCGTACCAAGCCACGGCGCCAGGACCGGTTGCAACTCACGTCGCCAGACGCTTAAGACCGCCATCAATCGACGTACGAATTCCTCATTGGCTTCCAGCTCGGTTTTCGGCTGGTAGGCCACTTTTCGAAAAAGGGAGTAGGCGTCGTTCAAATTGGCCAGCGATTCTTCGGCCCGGTCAATTTCGAACGGACGGTTTTCCGCCTGGGCCTGACGTTGACGCCGCGCTAGCTCGTCGAGTTTTTCCGCGGCCGCTCGCCCACGCTCCAGTTGCGAAGGGGAAACCCGCTTCAGTCGCCGTCCGTCCGCCGCGTAAAGAGGGATTTCGAGCCAGTCTTTTCGAAGCGTTTCGTTTGACCCGACCAGAAAAGGGACGTCCGACCAGAGTTCCGGCGCAACGGTCCAGCTGAAAAGCAGTTCGGCGGCGGAGAATTTTCTCGGTCGACCGTCGGGAAAAAGGACCTTCGACGCTTCCGAATCTCCTTCGGCCGGGGCTAATCGCGGGTTTTCTCGACCGCAGATTTTTTTGACCGTCCGGCGCGCGTACGTGTCAAGTGGCATCACCCGACCCCGCTCGAAAACCGGCAGCGATTTCCACGCCGACCAATCGATCGTCTCGGACGCCGAAGCCGAGGACGAAAAGACGTGCCCCGCTCCCAAAAGTCCGATCCAAATCAAAATCAAAGACTCGGCCCAGAAAGCCAAGCGACGGTTCCTCTTCTCGATCAAGCCTCTCGTCCCTTCTTATGAATTAGGGCTTCGCCCGCCACAGCGTCCCCCGTGTCGCGCGCCGTTTTTGTCGCATTGCGCAGACCGGTAAATAATAACGTCTCTCGTCCCGCCTCGAAAAAACCCGACTAAAGCGCGGCGATCACCTGGGCCGCTTTGGTGCATAACTGCTCGGCCTCGGCCCGGTCGGTCGCCTCGGCACAGGCGCGGACAATCGGTTCGGTATTGCTGGCACGGACCAAAAGCCAGGTGCCGCTTGGCCAGTCCAGCCGCAACCCGTCAAGCCGATCGGCCCGCGCGTCGTCGAACGCCTTTTCCAAAGCGTCGAGCGATTTGGGCACCTTTTCCTGGGGAACGGGAATTTTTGTTTTGACGATTTCGTAGCGGGGCAACTCGTCGGCCAACGGTCCGATCGGCATCTCGCGAGCCGCCATCAGGTCCAACAACTGGGCCATCCCGACAAAACTGTCGCGTACCAACCCGACCCGCGGATCAATCGGCCCGCCGTTCCCTTCGCCGCCGAAGATCGCGTCCTTGGCCAACATCGTGTCGACGACGTTCGCTTCGCCGACGGCCGAACGGAAAAACGGTTGGCCATACTTTTTCGCCAGGTCTTCCGCCATGCGGCTGGACGAACAGTTCGTCACGATCGGGCCTTTTCGCTGTCGGAGAATATGATCGGTGATCAAGGCGACGGTATACTCTTCGCCAAGGTACCGCCCACTTTCGTCGATCACGGCCAACCGGTCGGCGTCGGGGTCTTGGCAAAACCCGATCTGGGACGACGTTCTCGGAACGGTCGAAAGGACCTCGGCCAGATTCTCGGCGGTCGGCTCGGCCGGATGGGCAAATTGACCGTCGGTCGGCCCACCCATCAACTCCACGTCACACCCGAGCGCTTCGAGCAACCGCTTCCCCAACGGACTCCCGGCAC
Organism: Thermoguttaceae bacterium; assembly: GCA_963674475.2. GTDB lineage: Bacteria > Planctomycetota > Planctomycetia > Pirellulales > Thermoguttaceae > CAXXFQ01. The sequence goes on from CAXXFQ010000024.1 coordinate 869,872, forward strand.
CGTGGTTTGAATCCAACAAAACACGGAATTTTTTACTGCGAATCCGCTCGATATCGACCGTTTTCAAAACCGCTTCGAGATGCGCCGCGTGAGCGTCTTCGCAACGCTCCAGCAATCCTGCCCGCTCATGTGTCACCCAATCGGCCCGCCCGGCCCGGTATCTCTCCAATACTTCCTGGCCCGGCGCCGAAGGAATGACCCGTCCGGCACCGGAAAACAGCTTCAGGCCGTTGTACGGGATCGGATTGTGGCTGGCCGTGATCTGAATCCCTCCGGCCGCCTGATACTGGCGAACCAAGACGCCCAACGTCGGCGTCGCGCAGATCCCCGCGTCGATCGCCTTGCGTCCCATTGCCTGCAGCGCGGCGGTGATCGCGTCGGATAAGAATTGTCCCGAAGGACGGCTGTCTCGACCAACCAGAATCGGGCCATTCGGCGCGGTCGTGCTAAAGGCGGCCACATAACGGATCGCCACCTCCGGCGTCAGGGTTTCGCCAATAATCCCCCTCAGTCCCGAAACGCTGATGATCAGTTCGGCCATCCTTTTCCTTCCTTTCTTATCCGGTTCAATGTTGTTTTTTGGTTCTTCGATTTTTTATTTTTTGATTTTTTGGTTAAAAATATTCATTCCGATTCGTCACGCCGCTTCTCCGATAAAACCGCATTGAGACTCCCGCTTCGAAACCCTTCCAGGTCGAGCGTGATATATTCAAACCCCAGTTGTTTCAGTCGTTCGACAATCTGGGACCTTTTTGCCGAGTCGAGAATTTGGGGGATCTGTTCGGGCAAAATTTCGATTCTCGCGATTTCCCCTTGATGATATCGGACCCGAAGGGGGGAAAACCCCAACTTCCGAAGGAATTCTTCCGCCCGCTCGATCCGTTTGAGTCGTTCGGCCGTGATTGACACCCCGTAGGCCAGTCGCGAACTAAGACAGGGGGTCGCCGGCTTGTTCCAGTTCGGCAGCCCCCACTCTCGGGCAAGAAGGCGAATCTCGTCTTTGGTCAAGCCGACCTCCGCCAGAGGGGTCTTTACTTGGCACTCCAGAACCGCTTGCGAACCGGGCCGATAGTCATCTTGATCGTCGGCGTTCGATCCATCGAGAAGGTTCCGCAGCTCAAGGCGATTCGCTAGCTCGCCTAGACTACGCAAAATAATCCGTTTACAGAAATAGCACCGGCGTGGATCGTTAACCTGATAGTGGGGGTCTTCCAACTCGTCGGTCTCGACCAGTTCGTGACGAATCCCGATCTGGTGAGCCAGTTTGACCGTCTCTTCGAGCTCGTTGCGGGGCATACTCGGGCTGGTCGCGGTCGCCGCCACCGCTTGGTCACCCAAAATATCGTAAGCGGCATGGGCCAAGACGGTACTATCAACCCCCCCGGAGAACGCGACAAGGCAATTTCGATAACCTTCGAGTAACTCACGCAGTCGCGCGAACTTTTCCGCAGTTTCGGGGGGAATTCCAGCTTGCATCGCTTACCGATCTCGCACAAAAGGAAAAAACGGATCGCTTGACGGGGGAAACCGTCCAGTTTACCGATTGTAGCCCCTAAGGGAAGCCCGGCGTGACTGACCGAACGGAATCCTTTCCCGGATGACGGTTGCCCTGGTGTCTGCGAGAACGTACCATTTGCTGGGAGCCCACGGGTTTTCCGGAAAGATCCGTCGGACCGCTTGCTTCGCTCGAAAGAAAAAATAACTCGACGTGCGCGCCGCTTCCCGTTTTTTTAAGGAAACCATTTCGCAATGAAATCCTTACGTGGTCAACTTCTGACAGCGACTCCGCAATTGCCCGATGAGAATTTTCATCAAGCCGTGGTCCTCTTGATCGAACATAACGAACAAGGGGCCCTCGGGGTGATTCTCAATCGGCTGGGGGACCGGTCCGTCGCCCAATTGTGGGAAGAGGTCAGTGAAGCCGAATGTCAGGTCCAGCGGCCGATCAATCTCGGGGGGCCCGTTTCCGGTCCGCTGATGGCCTTGCACACCTGTCTCGACTTGGCCGAGCGAGAGATCATTCCCGGGCTCTATTTTTCCGCGCAGAAACAGTTCCTCGACAAGTTGGTCTCGGCCGGCGATTCGCCGCTTCGGATATTTCTCGGACACAGCGGATGGGGCAAGGGCCAACTCGAGCGGGAACTGGAAGAAGGGTCCTGGCTTTTGGAACCGGCCACGCTCGATGACGTTTTTCATGAAGAGCACAACCTCTGGGAGGCGGTGGCCAAAAAGATCGGCGATCGTTTCCTCCATGAAACCCTGCATATCGAACATCTGCCCGACGACCCGACGATGAATTAGTTTGGCTGCCTCATCGCCTTTCGCCCTTTTTTCGATAAGCGCTCTGTGGCCAGCCTGTTGCCGGCCTCTTAAAAAAAGGCTGACAACGACTGACCGTAGCTTTTTGCTTAAAGCTATTTTCTTTTTCGTAAAATCAGGCCAAGTCCAAGCATGGCGAGCAAGGCCATCGAGGTCGGCTCCGGGACCGCGAAACACTGGGTTTCGATTTTGACCCGGTCGAAAAGGACCCAGTCTCCTTCGTTCAAAAGGGCCCAGAAACAGATCGCTTCTTCGGCGGGCTGATGGTCCAACTGGAATTCGACGGTGACCTCGGCGAAATGGTCATCTTCATCGTCGCTAAACGAGAAATCGACCAATTCGTAATCGTAGAATGTCATATTATCCACCGAAAGGGCCTTCAGGAAAAATTGCTCCCAAGGGTCGTCCATGTGGACGTCGAGGCTCATCTGAAACCAGATTTTTTTGACCAACTCGGTTCCCGGCGTATTGGGAATATCAAACTGAAGGAGCGGTTCGGGCTTGAGTTTCGGATCGATCGGCCCTTCGAACCCCCAACAACCTTGCCGCGTCCCCTCGTCCGGATCAACATCGAAATGGACCGGGTTGTGCGACGTGCCGACCTTGAGGATCGGCGTTTGGGGGTTTTGATACTCGTCCGGAATGGGGTTCGTCTGGTCGGTCGAGAAATTCCAGGTCTGACTGGTGAAATACGGGTTTTCGCTCCAGCCGGAATCCAACGGCGCTTCGGCCCGGGCGATTGACGAGAGTCCCAGGGCCAAGGTGAAAATCAAAACGATGCTTCCGTGACGTGCCATCATGTCTGCTCCTCCTGTTGCGTCAGGTAATTCCAAACTCCACTACAAAAAACCTCTCACGATTTTTGAAGCGGGAATCCTATCTAAGCAACGCAATTTTGTCAAGACGATTTTTCCTTGCCCGGGGCATGAGAAAAAAGACCCTTTGCCATTGGAAACAACGCGCAGAGCGGAAAAGGGTGCATTTTCAGCCCGGATATGGTAGGATAAAGGTCTGGAAAAGCGTGGGGCCAAGATAATCTCGCATCGCGTGCCCCCCTCTTTTCCCGTCATACAGGAGTACCTTCCCCCCGACACCACACCCTTTCAATACCGAAATACCTTCCCCCGACACCACCACACTATAAAAGGAGTCAAATCGATGAAAAAACACTCTGCTTTGTCCGTTTTAGGACTCGTTTTTCTTCTGTTTCTTTCGGTCGTCATGACGGCCACCGCAAACGAGAAAAAAGAAAAGCCTTCGGAACCGGCCTGGGTCTCCCTTTTTGATGGAAAAACCTTGGATGGTTGGCACCAGGTGGGCGACGGCCGATGGGAGATCGAAGACGGCGCGATTGCCGGGAAAACCGACAAGGCGGCCAAGCTGTACGGTCTTTTGGTCAGCGACAAGAAGTACAAGAATCTGAAGGTCCGGTTCAAATTCAAGACGCTCGAAGGAAACAGCGGCTTTTACGTTCGCGGTTATATCGAAGAGCCGGATCGGGCCAACGGCCTGCAGATCGAGGTCGACCCGCGTGGTTTCACCGGCGGAATCTACGAGAGTTACAAACGGGGTTGGGTCTCTCGGCCGACCGAAGAACACGTGAAGCGATACATGAACTTCGACCAGTGGAACGAGATGGAGATCACCGCGATCGACGGCTATGTGATCACGCACGTCAACGGGATCAAGGTGGCCGAATTGCTCAACGACCCGGTTCAGAAGGCCGGTCATCTGATTCTTCAGATGCACTCGGGCAACAAGATGCTGGTCTACTTCAAGGACATCGAAGTGGTCGAACTGCCGTAGTTGTCGCTCAAAGTTTTCCGCGATTTTCCAAGATCGCGGCCGGGTCGATCTTTTGCGAGGCGTCCGACGGTTTCCTTTCGGGGAAAGCGTGAATTCCCTCGCCGTTGTGCCGAAACACCTGATTGCGCCCGGCCGCCTTGGCAGTATAGAGTGCCTCGTCGGCCCGGGCGATGATCAGTTCGGGCGGGTCGCCCTGCATCGCTTCGGTAAGTCCGGCACTGAGGGTAACCGAGAGCGTTTCCTCGGCCAGTCGCCGGAATCGCTCGGTCATCTTCCCCCCCTCGAATAAACTCGTTTCCGGCATGATGAGGATAAACTCTTCGCCTCCGTAACGCCCGACAAAGTCGGTTTGGCGAATGTTTTTCCCAAACAACTGGCCCACTTGGCGAAGAACTTCATCCCCGTAAAGGTGCCCTTGGGTATCGTTGACCTTTTTGAAATGGTCGATATCGAACATCGCCAAGCAGAAAGGCGTTTCATACCGATTCAATCGGGCAACGGCGGTGGAAAGTTCCTCGTCGATGGCCCGACGGTTATTCATGCGTGTCAGCGGGTCGGTCCGCGCGTCGGTAAATGTCATCAATCGATGGGCCTGCTGCCTCAGTTCGTCGTACGCGCCGGCCAGTTGGGTCGCCAGTTCCAAGGTCGGTTTCAAAAACGATTCGGCCTCATGACAAAGTTCGATCCAAGCCAGCTCCTCCGGATGCGTCTCTAGTTGTTTGATCTTATGCCGAAAGGAATGAGCCTTCGAGCTGTGGGTCACCAACTGGGTCCGGATGCGATCGGCAACCCGTTCGATTTCCTCGGTCACCTCTTCGGCCCGAAGCGTTTCGCGAAGCCACTGGGACTCTTTTTCCGTCGGCTCGAACCTCTGGTGAAGGCGGCCGATCCAGTAACCGATCACCAGTGTCACGAGTATTCCGATCCAGAACCAGAAATGGATCGAACCGAGCCAATCGAAAACGGAATTTCCGAAAACAATCATTTCCGGCATCAAACACTCCTCAAACCGAACGAAGATCGCCGGTTGATGGGTAAGTTACGACGATTCTCGCCCCCCCCTTTTTGGCACGCGAAAGGGACGTTTCATCAAAAAGGCCCAAAAAACGCTTTTTTGTATCTATTCAGCCATAAGAGGCGGGAACCTTACGATCGGCAGGCGGATAAGTGGTTTCAGCTGAAAAGCTTAAGCCGGGGCGATTACATTGAATGAAAGATTTTCACTCCCCCCCGAAATTCGCCCATCCACCGATCTTACCGATTGCCTCACTTAGCTAAAGTGTTACGCTTTTTTAAATTGGATTGCCGACTTTTCAGTCGACTTATGCCTTTTTAATAAAAGACCCCCGAAGAAAAAAGGCCCCCAAAACAATCATGGCGACGCCGAACAGGAAAAACTCTTCCCGGTCCATGTTTCGAATGAAAAGTGAGATTTCGTACTTAAGTTGGTGAAGCATGGGAAGCACTCTCTTCTTCTGGACTCTCGACAAGGCACACCGTGGCAAGTCGGTAAGTACTAAGCCCTCTTGAAACATCGAATAAAACTGCCCCAAGCGGGCTGTTGATTCTCTTCCTCCTGAAAAAACACGCAACCGGACCGCCGGAAAACGACGTTTTTTGGCTTGAAAACCAGGACCTATTCAACTTTACTATATAAGAAGGCATGAAAGCGGAAGAATCGAGAAGGGGGTCAATCGAGTCCTTCTGAGCACAGGTGGGCCAACCATCCCCAGTAAGGGTGCCCCCCTAACCCTTTGTCAAACAACAAGTTTCCCTGAAAATCTCCTGAAAATTTTCTTCAAAAAATCAAGAACCGCCACTTGCATGTCGAATAACTAGTTGTATAATTTGATGTTTTAGCAACGGGGACGTAGCTCAACTGGTTAGAGTACCGGACTGTCGATCCGGTGGTTGCGGGTTCGAGTCCCGTCGTCCTCGCTTTCCCGAGGTGGCCAAAAACGATTTTTGTTTTTGGTAGCCCGGTCAAGCGTTTTTGAAAAGCCTGCTTTTGCCTGATTGGTTGAAGCGGGTTTTTTCATGCGCTGCGGGAGCAGGACGGTCTCACTTGGACCGATCCGTTCTCCAGAAAACGTCTTTTGAGGCAGAAAAAGCACTGACGGGTGGTCTCGTCGCCCGTGGCTATAAAAAAGAAGGGGAACCATTTTTGAAATGACTCCCCCTTCTAAAAGCTTCTTTTTTAATGTTACCGCCCCCCTTCCTTGCCCGACCCTGGCGGTCGTGGGTAATGGGGAGAGGTGAGACTCTTTTTTCGCTAGTGCATTTCTGCCGCGACTTCTCCGACGCCAAAGCGATAGTAATTAAACTGAACGCTCGGGTGATCGGCCAACAAGGACATCGGCACGGCCGCATCGGGCAGCTGCTTCGAAATCATCAGGGCGGTCAGCCGCATCCCGAACGGGTTGTCGTGGCAACCGGCCTGCCAGATTGACACCTTGTCCGATTTCCACGTTTCAACCGGCCCGACCGTGACGGCCCGCTGCGGCACCAACGCGACGTGCCCCCCACCAGAGGTCCGAGCGTTCTGGATGATCGTCATCGGATGCAAGTCGGTCACACGGGTGCCTAACTGGCGATACACTTCCGGCGCCGGCGGCGCGTCCTGGTACTCTCCCTCACGCTTCGGGGGATCGTTGAATGCCCAGTGCTTGACCTCGCCCTGCCCGCCTTGCATGACGGCACAGCGAACCTCGTCGTAGGAGCGGCGGTACGCCTCAAGATCGCCGGTCGGGAAGTGGAGGTGCGACTCGGGCATTCGGAGCTTCGAGTCGATCAGATTGAAGCACATCTCCATATCGGCCTTGGCGAAACTCAGCGGGTGATCGACCGGCACCGGCACGCTTTGCTCGTCGACCCATTCGTCCATCCCCCAGAAATGGGCACTACGAAGGTCCAGCTCGAGTTCGTTGACCAGTCGGGCGACCAGTGGAAGCTGCTCGGTCGGACCGATCGGGCCACAAATGCCAACCGGATTGTCGTCGGTCGACTGCTTCCAGGCCGTGATATATTCCAGCGCCTCGGCCAGATAGAAATCCGCGAGCGTATCGTACATGACCACTTTGAAGCCGGGTCGCGACAATTGCTCGAGGTCCTCGACGGTCAGCCGGGCCGCGTCATTGATCAGCTCCGGTTCTAACGTCGTGTAGTCCCACCAGCCGGGGGCGACTTTACTTATTGGTCGTGCCATAGGTTGTTCTCCTGAAAAAAAAGGGACCCTCTTCCCATTGAGAGCTTCAAAGATAGACAAGGGGGAAAGTCGTTTTGTAAGTTTATCGGCTTTTTCCGAACAGTTCGGCAAGCAAGTCGTCGGCCGGATAGCTGTGTCCTCGATGTTGGACGAACGCCTCGGCCGCCTGGGCGTCGATCAATTGGCCTCGATGGGCCGTGTGACGTCGCATCGAATCGAGGTATTCGTCCGTGCCGTGGTGATCGCGGAGCCAATCGCGTTGGCTGGCATGGCAGGCGAGCATTTCGGCTTTTTTCTCCAACTGGGCGCTAATATCGATCACCGTGGTCGGCTCAACCGGGTTGCCCGTCGGATCGAGCCCCTCGAGCGGATCGACATAGTAAAGATAGGGGATCTGGGAGTTTTTTAACAGTGGGAATCCCGATGCGTTCGGCGCGCCATAGGCAAAACTGGCCGCGCGGGTCAGCAGGGAGGTCATCTCATGATCCATCATGTAATCTTTGGCAGGATGGGTAAAGACTAACGACGGGGCCACACGCCGAAACAAATCGATCGCCTTGGCAATGCTCGGCTTGTCGTAGCAGATGAAGACGTCCCGCTCATCGAGGCAGTGGTAGGTCGCGCCGATCAGTTCGGCCGCAGCGCGGGCTTCTTTGGTCCGAATTGAGCTGATATCCCAGCGATTTTCGATCATCGTGCCGCAATCGCCGGGGGCCATGGTCGCAATATGAATATCCCAACCGGCCTCGGCCAGGCGAATCATCGTACCGACGCACTGGAACTCCGCGTCGTCGGGGTGGGCCATCAGGGAAAGGGCCGTTTTTCGTTCAGGTAGCTGGAGCATCGTGGAAAATCGTCTTTTTAGGGGGAGGAAAATGAATGGACTTCTCAAAAGGGAAACTCGATTTTTGGAGCTAGCCGCGGAAAAGTCAAGCCTCTGGATGAAACGACTTTGAAACGCGAGAAGAAAGAAGGCGTCGCAAAAGTTGTCTCAGCGGTCATTTTGCGATAAAATAGGTACTTTCCCCGCCAATATTTTTCCCACGTTCCCTCTTGGCATAACGACAATGCACACAACAACCTCTTTGATTCTGCTCGGGTTCTGGGCCGCCTTGTTTGGAATAACCGAAAAACCACTTCAAGATTCAAGCGCGACGACCTCTCTCGACCCGAGCATTGTCAAAGCGATGAAAGCGGTCGAAGCGGCGGCTCCCGAGGCACAAAAAGATCCGACACGCCCGATATACCATTACACGCCCCCTTCGGGTTGGATTAGCGATCCGGACGCGCCGATATTTTATCAGGGCTACTACCACACGTTCTACATCCACAATCCGTACGGCCCCGAGGGCTGGCCGAAGTCGCGAAACCATTGGGGCCACGCTCGGAGTCGAGACCTGGTCCACTGGGAAGATCTGCCGATTGCGCTGGCGCCGCTGTCCGATTGCGAAGATCGATGCAATTCCGGGTGTCTCGCCATCAACGGAGACGGAATCCCGTTGATTTTTTATACGCACGTGCCCCTAGGCGGAAAACCCTGCCAGCAATGGACCGTTGCAGGCAGTGACGATCTCATTTATTGGAAGCGTTCGGCAAAGAATCCGATTCTTTCGCTCAAGGAAAAGGGCCTTCCCCCTTTTGAAAAAAATTGGCGTGATCCGTTTGTGTTTCAAACCGATGGGCGAACCTATCTCATTCTTACCGCAAAGCTTAACGGGAAAGCGGTGGTGCCGATCTTCGAGGCGACAGACGCAAGCCTGCTCGATTGGCGTTACCGGGGAATTTTTTTCGAAGTTCCCGATGGATTACGGCCTTTTTTCGAATGCCCCAACTTTGTCAAACTGGGAGAGAAATGGGTCTTGATCGGCTCTGGCCTAGGTCCCTCGTACGCAGCCATGTATTTTGTCGGATCGTTCGACCCCAAAACCGGTCATTTTACCGCCGAAAGTCGGGGTCTATTAGATCAGGCCGACAATTTCCTCTACGCGACCAATACGCTCTACGATGATAGGGGACGCTGCATTCTTCTGTCTCGTGTCAAACACTTCAAACCCGATCGGGCCTGGAATGGCTGCCTGGCTTTGCCTCGAGTACTCTCGCTCGATTCCCAACAGCAAAACCGTTTGATTCAACGCCCCGTCCCGGAATTGAGCAAATTGCGCACCAATCCACGCCGATTCGAGTCGATCACCATCGATTCCGCCTCGCAAAAGATCGACGGAGTCAAAGGCAAATCGCTTGAAATTCGAGCCGTCATTGAACCCGGAACCGCCACGGCATTCGGCCTCAACCTTCGTTGTAGCGAAGACGGAAACCGAGGAGTTTTGATTCGCTACGACGGAAAAGCATTCACCTTGGGAGAACATCGCCACAAAAAAATCCTTCCGTGTGCCTACAACAAGGATCATCCCGACTCCCCCAGCGGAAAACTGCCCTATCATCAGACCAGCCAAAAAGGACCCGTGACTCTTCACGTTTTTCTCGACCGCTCGGTTTTGGAACTGTTCGTCGACGACGGTCAAGGCTGCGCGACGCAGGTCATCTATCCCGAACCAAACGATCAAGGGTTGCGACTCTTCGCGGAAGGTGGCTCCGTGCGGGTTCGTTCCCTGGAAATCTGGGAGATGAAGAAGATGAAAAAGCCCCACTTTGACATACGTAAAGAGTTTTTGATTCGTGAATAGAAAACATCGTATTCATATACGAAAAAGTAGTGAAACGGTTTTTTTGAGACCTCTTTGGCAAACCGGGCTCCTCGTTGGAAACCCGCGCACTGCTTATGGGAGGGAGTTCAATAATATTGAACTTGGCGTAAGCAATTGAGTCGAGGGCACACTCCTTTTACGAATGGCACAATTGACACTAGAGACTGAAATACCTACAATCGATTGTATCCATTCCGAAAATGCGAAGTTCGGATTTGCGCTGTCACCCCCCATTGCTCCGTTCATCCAGAAGCTACCCGCCGAATAGATCTGCCCCCGTTATCGGCCCCTTTCATGAAAGGAAGGCACACCTATGGATCGCCGTGATTTTCTCAAAACGACATCGGCCCTGGCCGGACTTGGCGCTTTCTCGTCACTCAATTCGTTCGCTTCAGCCGCGGAAACCAAGTACCCCGCGTACGAGAACCACCTGCGAGATCGCCTTTGGATGTGGGGGCACGACTCCGGGGATTACGATGGGCCCGACGATCCCTACAAGATCCCCCTCAGCCCGCCGATAACCATGGCCGAAGGGATCAAGTCGATGGGGATCCCCAACGTCTGCGTCATTCGGGGCGGAATCCCCGACGCGGAATATTGCAAACAGTTTGAGGAGGTGAAACGAGTTGCTTGGAACCTGTCGTTGGGATCCAACGAGTCCTACAATAAACTGAAGGACTACGTATTCGGCCTGCGGGATACGATGCCGAACCTTTCCGGTTATTATCTCGACGACTTCTTCCACATGCGCGGGGACGCGAATTCCGAGACGGAGCCCGCCCCGGCCTCCCTTTCCATGGAGGAAATGAAACAACTCCACGAGGAAACCATCGCCTACAAGCGTCGCCTCGACCTGTCGGTTGTCTTGTATACCCATCAGTTGCGTCCGTCGATCAAGCCGGTACTGAAGTACGTGGATGTGGTTTCGCTTTGGATTTGGAACGGTCGTGACATCTCGCAGATCGACGCGAATTTCAAAAAGTACCGATCCTTGGTCCCCGACAAGCCGACGCTTTTGGGCATTTACATGTGGGACTTCGGCGGCAGGAAGGAATTGAGCGTGGATTTCATGGCCAAACAGCTCGATTACGCCCACATGCTCTACAAGGAAGGACAGATCGAGGGCTTGATTTTCCACTGCACGCCGCTGTGCAACAAGGGACTGGCTGCCGTGGACTATGCCAGGGACTGGATTGCCAAACATGGCAACGAAGGCCGCCGCCCTTCTTAGAAGTCATCCTAATAGAATAAAGAAGGGAGAAGTGTTCCTTTTTTTCGGGCTTACTTCTCCCTCCTTCAAGCCAACATTTCAAGCAACTCACTTTCCAAAAAGGTTTCGGGACATGAGCCTCTTTTCCTCACACTCTCGTTGGATTTTCGGTTGCGGAATACTTGCCTTGCTCGCTCCCACAAGCTCCCTCTGGGCCGCCGATGCCAGGCCCGCCGTGCAGGCTGTCTCGGTACTGTCGTTCAACATCCGGTATGACACGCCCGTCGATGGCCCGAATCGCTGGCCCCATCGCAAAGAACTGGTCCGGTCGGTCATCGAAACGTCTGCCGCCGATTTTGTCGGACTTCAGGAAGTGACGCCGATGCAGTGGGATTACCTCCGTCGGGTCTTCGCCGATAAATATGGCGGTTTAATCCGTACACGCGAAAAAAATCCGGCGGTGGGAGAAGCGGTGCCGCTTTTGTATCGCTTGGATCGTTGGGAGCTGGATCCGAGCGAGCAGGGAACCTTTTGGCTCTCCGAGACCCCTGACGTGCCCGGATCGGGGAGCTGGGAGACCGCCTGCGTGCGGATTACCACCTGGGGACGCTTCATCGAGCGGAAAACCGGCCGCGCGGTCTATGTCTTCAACACCCATCTGGACCATCGGTCGGAGGAAGCCCGCTATCAGGGGGCAAGATTGATCCGTTGGCGAATCGAGCAACGTCGGCACGACGACCCGGTCCTCCTGATGGGCGATTTCAACGTCGGCGAGTCGGGCGAGCCGATCCGACTGCTTTTGGACAATTCGAGCGAGGCCAAGAGTAAGAACAAGGCGGGCCGACTACTTGTCGATACGTTCCGGCAAGCCCATCCGGAGGCGAAAGACGTGGGCACCTTCCACGGCTTTGATGGTCAGCCTTCGCCCGCCAAGATCGACTACCTTTTCGCTTCCCCGCCGTGCCGGGTAGAAGAAGCGACGATTATCCGCACCCACGAAAACGGTCGATATCCATCGGACCATTTCCCCATCTCGGCAAAGGTCCGGTTCCCCCTACCCTGATTTTCCAAGGGGCAGAACAAGTTTTCCAAGGGGCAGAACAGGGACGATCTTCGCCAGATTGCCACAACACCCCCCCCTAAAAAAAATTTCCCCAAAGACACAAAAAAACCCCGGCCGGAGAGATCATCCGAACGGGGTTTTCTTATGGGCAAAAAGAGCGGGTGAAGGGAATCGAACCCTCGTAACCAGCTTGGGAAGCTGGAGCTCTACCATTGAGCAACACCCGCTTAAGGGGGAAAGCAAAGGGTCGCAGGAGTAGTTCTCCTCCCTTTCCTCACAACAATTTACTCTCTCTATCGGCCAATCGTCAAGGGCTCTTCAGTGCGAGTTTCCAACTTCCGCCTTTGCCGCAAGGAAGTTTTTGAAGCAACACCCCCCGCCTCTCGATGGGGCTACCCATGATGAAGCCCCACTCCCGACACCTCGGCCCCGTGGCCATGGGTCCCCCCGAGACTTGATCCGATGATCTCGAATACCCACTACCCCCCCTCTTGCGGGCTGTTTTGAAAATTAACTCACCAAATCTTGGACTTATTTTTCAAATCGCGATAAGATCCGATTAGTTTCATTATCTTTTTCCCATTTTTCGAAACGGTTTTCAGTAGAGATTCACGACGAACCCAATTCTTTCCTTTATCAAAATTATTGCCTCCGCCGCCCTGCCCTAGCAGGAATGCCATGCGGAAACCCGGGTTGCCGTCAATTTTCTGAAAACTTTCGCAAGCAAAGGAGCATTCTCATGAGTCAGAAGGGGCAATCGTTTTTCAAGGGCTGGTCCCGTTTGGGGCTAATCTTCGCCATCGTTTTTCTCACCACCTCCATACCCCAAGCCGCCATCTACCGCTGGGACAACGGCGAAAAGATCTCGGATTTGACACTGCAACCTCACGAGAAGTACCGCTATATGAATCTTTCCTACGCGGACTTGAGTGAAATGTCCCTTTGGGCAATCCGATTCACAGACATCGATCTTTCCTATGCGGATTTTCAGAACTCGAACCTCAAATCGAGTAGTTTTTACAGCGCAACAGTGAATAACGCGAATTTCACTGGGGCTACGATTGAGGGTGCTAGATTTAACACAGAAAATGGCTTCACCTCGGATCAACTCTACTCGACGGCAAGTTACCAAAATAAAAATTTAACCAGAATCAGAATTTCGGGGATTGCCAACGGCTGGGATTTATCGAATCAAAACCTAAATAATTCTTATCTAAGCGGCAATTTCTTTAATACCAATTTTAAATCAGCCGATCTGACCAATTCCGAACTTGGTGGAAACTTCACTAATGCTGATTTGAACTTTGCAAACCTTAAAGACGCGTGTATTAGCGGTATTGTTTCCGGAGCCGATTTCACAGACGCCTTGATTCAAGGGGCAACCTTGTATGTCGACGATTTTACCAAACAACAACTTTATGCGACGGCCAGCTATCAGGAAAAAGACCTCAGTGGCATTTTTTTTGGTCGCGAGATAGACTTATCCGGCTTCGATTTGTCGCACCAGGATTTCACCGACGCCTGTTTTAGCTGCAAGCTAACCGACACCGATTTCACGGGTGCCGTGATTCAAAACGCTTACCTTGGTGGTTTTACCAAAGAACAACTTTATTCCACCGCCAGCTACCAAGAAGGCAACTTACAAGGAATTGAACTTCCTCACAACGCCGAACTAGCGGGTGTAAATTTTTCAGAAAAAGATCTTTCGGAAGTCGAATTCTGTAAAGCCAATCTCGAAGGTGCTCAATTTCAAAACGCCAACCTGAATCAAACAAATATGGGCTCCGCCAACCTTAAAAACGCCAATTTCGAAGGGGCAAATCTGGAAAGCATTATCCTCGGTTGTGCTCGCATCGAAGGAGCAAACTTCGAAAATGTTCGTGGGTTAACCCCGTATCAAATACACTCCACCAAGAGTTACATATTCGAAAAACAACTTCGCGGTGTCAATCTTTCGAGAAACTCGCTTCAGGACTTTAGCTTCGAGAATATTGACTTGACTAACTGCTCCTTCGCGGGAGCTACACTTTCCACTACCAATCTCACGGGATATACTACCAAAGCCAATTTTTCTTGTGCTAATATCGAAGGGGTCGATTTCAGCGGCGCGATCGGTTTCACGAAATCGCAACTTGAATCAACCAGTAGCTATCAAAACCGAAATCTCAGCCATCTTGTCCTCGGTGACTTGAATCTGACCGGTTGGGATTTCTCGAACCAAAATCTGATCGAGGTCGATTTCCTCGGATCCGCTTTTCATGGGGCGAATTTGACGGACGCCGATTTTTCGAACGCCGTTATTCGGAGAGTGAATTTCAGCGGCATCAGCGGGTTCGCGCCGGAACAACTGTACTCGACCCAGAGCTACGCGGAAGGCGATTTACAAGGTGTCAAGTTCAACGACATTAATCTTGATGGCTGGAATTTTTCGAATCAAAATCTCTCCGGCGCGACGTTCTTTCAGACCTCCCTTGCGTCAGTCGATTTTACCGGAGCGACGATTGATCAGGTCGATTTAGGAAACGCCACCGGATTTACCGCTTCCCAACTGTATTCCACGGCCAGCTATCAAAACCACAATCTGCACGGTGTCTGGTTCGACTGGATCGACATGAGCGGCTGGGACCTTTCCGGGCAAGATCTGTCCGGCGCCTCGCTGTACTACGCCGATCTGACCGGCACCGATTTCACCGGCGCGATCGTTCATAACACCGATTTTAGTTATACTGCCCCTTGGCAAAACTCGGAATCCGGAATGACGGCCGAGCAACTTTACTCGACGCAAAGTTATCAGGACAAGGATTTGCACGGGATCAGCTTGGCTGGCGGGAATCTGAAAGGTTGGGACTTTTCTGGGCAAACTCTTGTCGGAGCCAATTTTTATGGCGCGATAGTGACCGACACCGATTTTACCGGGGCGATCATCCACGAAGCCGATTTTAGCGGTACGCGTGGAGAGCGTTACCAAAGTCCCGGATTGACAGCTTCGATGCTTTATTCGACACAAAGTTATCAGGACAAGGATTTACATGGAATCGGATGGTCGGGATGTAAAATGGGAGGGTGGAACCTCTCAGGCCAGAATTTGATGAAGTGCGATTTTGATGAGGTGAATCTCCCAAGTAATCTTGCGACAAAATTAAACGAGACCGACCTAAGCGGTGCCGATACGCGGGGGGCGACGCTTTCGGACGAGCTTTTGGCCCAAGCGGGGAACGTTCGGAATTTGATCCGGCCGGATGGAACGGTCGAAGGGGTCGATCTTCAGGAGGGAGAGCGGCTGTTGGTTCGGGATTATCTTGACGACGACCTGGTGATCGAGGTCTGCCTGAAAGACGACCTGGTCATCGCGCCGAGTGGCACGTTGGCGTTTGAGCTGTCCGATTCGAATTGGGGCTCGACCGTCCACTTCGACGGCGAAGGACTCACCGCCACCCTCGACGGGGCACTTCAGGTACTTTTGGCCAAGGAGTTCGCCCCGACGTTGGGCGAGGAATTCTGTCTGTTCGACTGGTCCGGCCTGGAAAGCCGTTCAGGCGGGTTCGCCCTGTTCGACCTGCCGCAACTGCTTGGCGGGCTCGGCTGGGATGTCAGCGGGCTCTACACGACCGGAGCAATTCGCGTCGTCGCCGTCCCCGAACCGGGAGCCCTCGTCCTTTTGTTCCTCGTCGCGATCAGCTTGGGGTTAATGAAACGCCGAAAGGGATAATCGAGAATCCCCGGGGGGAAACGGGCTGCGGGAGAAGCGTTTTTTGGTCTCGACAAGTGTCTGACGGTCGATACATTCAGGGACGCAGGGGTAGTCCTGGGCTTCCAAAAATCCCAGGACTTCTCCGGCGCGAGCCAAAAACTTTGGCCTCATTTTCAGATTAATGCGAAAGGAACAGGGGGCGGTCTGCGTGCTGGATTGTGTGAAGCACGGTATCGCCAAAGATGCGACGTCGCAGAAAACTTTTCTGGCTGTTTCCGAGAACGATCAAATCGGCGTCCCAATCGTCAGCGTGTTGCAGAAGACCGTTGACCGGTGAGCCGGGCAGGTATTCCGAATCGACCGTGAATCCGTGCGACTGGCAGTAGGAGACAACTTCACCGAGTCTTTTTCGCCCCTCTTCCGCAGTTCCACCGAAGGTAATAGCCTTTAATGTCACATCAGGCCAGAGTTGCTCTTGGATAAAACGTCGAATGGTCCTGGCAGATTCCATTGATCCGCTGTAGGAAAGTAAAACCCGATGGATCGGACGGTATTGCTTCGAGACGGCAATGATTGGTCGGACCCCTTCACCCAAAAGTCGAGACAAAAGCGAACTGGAATCCGTATCCTCAAAATAGTATTCAAAGACACTGCGTAGCCCGAAAATGGTCAGGTCGTAAAATCGAGCCATTTTTTGCATGAGGCGAAATGCGTTCCCCTCTTCGCGACACACATCAAACGACACTTGCTCCGCGATGCACGCTTTCTCGAAATGTTCAATTGCCTTATCAATGTGTTCTTGAGACAGCTCAACCCGATGCAATTGAAGATCTTTGGCCGCGGCACCCCCGCCCGCGGGAACAGGTCCCACTCGCAGATTACGCGGGTCCATAACCGTGACCCCCATGATTTCCGCAGTATGAATACGTGCCAGTTCGACGGCCCGACGTATGGCAACCTCGGCGTATTCCGTTCCGGCAAGGCCGACTAGGATTCGCTTGATCATGAGATTAACTCCTAAAAGTTTTTGTTCAAGAATGAGGCTGTGCGGATTGATCTCGATCCGCGTTTGGTGTTGTGCGAATCAAGTAATTGACCACATAGACGAAAAACGGGGTAAGTAAAAGATTCAACGTGAGGCTCAAAACGGCCACACTCACAATCGGGCCACCGATCCCGTATTGGAGGCTTAACAGGATGATGCCCGCGCCGACTTCCCCTCGTGGCATCATGGCGATCGCCACGGCCAACCGCTCCCGCCAATGGGCTTCACGCCGGTAACAAAACGCCGGAAACAACTTCCCGATATTGATGAGTATCGTCAATGCCGCCACATGACCAGCCAATGCCAGAGCAGTCAACTGTGGCTGTTGTATCGTTATCGTTTGTTCGACCGCGGAAGTGACCGGTTCACCCCAAATCACGGGCATGTTCAATCCGACCAAAACCATAAAAAACGCCGAAACCAGAGTTGCCGCCAACTGTTCGCTGCGGCTTTCAAGGCCTGGTGAATGATTTTTTAAAGCGGCATCCTCGTCCGACGACGCACCGGGCCATTTCATCACACAACCGAGCACGAAGGCGGGCAGCAGGACCTCTATATGAATTGGCACACTAGAGTCCATGACTTTCGTGCTCCAATAAACCGCCTCGGTAAATCCGACGATCAAAAGCGAGTATCCCAGCACCCAGGGCCAACTTGTCGGCATCGGTATTCGGTGCAGCCATCGCCAGGCGATCCAGAGCATCGCAACCATGACAACCACGATTAAACCTAATTGCCAGGCAAGGCCTATCATCATGATCTTCAGCGGGATCATCAATAGCACGGTGTCCAGGTCGTCGAATATCACGAGAACACGAATTTTACGGAACATCCAGGTCGCGCTGAGGCCCGCCGCTGCCAACATGGAAAAAAGGACACCTGTCGCTGTCGGAGCTGCAAACCGACCTGCAAGCAACACCTCCTTCCACGCCTGCCAGGAAGACCAGAGTTCTGGGGGAAGCATGGTGAAAACAAAATAGAGTACGGCAAAAATCCAGGGAAAGCCTGCAGTCGTCATCGCGACCACATAATCCCACCCGTAAGAACGTACCCGATCCTTGTTGACTTCAAACTCATACCCGACATGAATCATAATGAAAGACAAGCCCACCAAGGTCAAAACCGAAATGATCTCTCTTCCAATAAACAGATTCGCTCCCAAAACGGGTGGCAAGATCTGAGAGCCGACCAGCCCCAAGATCAAGAGAATCGAGAATAACGCAATTTTTTTCATCGTTTTCTCTGGTCCACACTTGAGCGTTCTGTGAAAAAATCGAGTACTGGCGGGCTTTTCAGTTTTTTGTAGATGTGGCACGGGTGCTTTGAACCGTACCCTAAAAA
The DNA here is from genome assembly GCA_963674475.2 of Thermoguttaceae bacterium. GTDB lineage: Bacteria > Planctomycetota > Planctomycetia > Pirellulales > Thermoguttaceae > CAXXFQ01. The sequence goes on from CAXXFQ010000024.1 coordinate 888,257, forward strand.
AACCGAGTTAGTTGTAATCGCTCCAAGAAGTACGTAGGGTGGACGATATGGTTCTGCAAGAATTGACTGCAAAAGGGGATTGAGGGTTTATTGATATCTGCATAGACAATGATCTTCATGCAACCGCCAATGCGCCGGTTCCAGGCGAAATTACCGGTTTTTCGAGCAGGAAAGGTTCATTGGTATTGCAACTCTCAGTAGAGTAGACCAACCACCCTCGCGAGACACTCAGCTAGCAGAACCCCATGAGAAGTGATGAGAGAGTAACTCCCACCGATCCCCCCCGCGAAGCTCAAAATTGAATCCGCGGAGGAAAAAAGAGAGAAAACGGGCCGCGGGAGGAGCGTTTTTTTGGTCTCGACAAGCTTCCGGCGGTCGATACAATGAGATGCGCGGGAGCAGGTTTTGGATTTTTTGGAGTTCAAAACCGGCCCCGTGTCTTGTTTTTTCGCGCTAATGACGCCCTTTTCCCCGTATCCCCCGATATTTTCATGTCCAATCAACAACCGCGCCTTCCGGGAATGGATCCCGAGCCGGACGGCGATTCCAAACCGTCCAACGAGTCGCCCCAAGCGGGCGAGTTGAAATCGACTCCTCCTACGAATGAGGAACCTCCGACGGCGGCGAATGACAAGAAAAACGCCCCGACCAAAGAGGCACACGCTGCGAAGGACAAGAAAAACGCTCCGACCGAGGACCCGCGCGCGGCACTGCCGGTGCAGCATGCGACCGACGCGCCGAAATCGCTTGTGGGGAAGACGGTTTATGTGATCGACACGCACTCGCTGATTCATCAGGTCTACCACGCCCTGCCCGAGATGACCTCGCCCGACGGACGGCCGGTCAACGCGATTTACGGCGTCGCGCGGGACCTGTTGGGGTTGCGGAAGTCGCGGAAGCCGGACTACTGGTTCTGCGCGGTCGACCTGCCTGGCGGAACGTTTCGGCATCAGCTTTTCGATCAATACAAGGCGACCCGAAAACCGGCGGCCGAGGACCTCGTCGAACAGATCCCCGAGGTCCATCGGATGATTAACGAGTTGGGAATACCGGTCGTCGGAGTTCCTTCGTACGAAGCCGACGACTGTATGGCGACGATCGCCCGGCAAATCGAGGCGCTCGGCGGGGAATGCTACCTCGTGACCAGCGACAAGGATTGCCGCCAACTGATCAGCGACCATGTGCGGATGTACAATATAAGGAAAAACGAGATCTTCGATCGGGCGTCGCTTGAGGAGGCGTGGGGAATTCGGCCGGATCAGGTGGTCGATTTCCAGGCGCTGGTCGGCGACTCGGCCGACAATGTGCCGGGGGTCCCGCTGATTGGCCCGAAGTTGGCCCGCGAACTATTGGAAAAATACGAAACCCTTGACGGGGTTCTCGACCATGCCGACGAGGTGTCGGGGAAAAAGCGAAAGCAGAACCTGCTCGAAGGACGCGAGTTGGCCCTGCTGAGCCGAAAGCTGGTCGAACTGGACGCGCATATGGACCTTTCGCTCGATTGGGAGTCGGCCGTGGTCGGGCCGATCGACACCGAGCGGATTCGGCCGCTGTTCGAGCAGTTTGGGTTCCGAACGCTGGTGACGCAACTTGAGACGATCAACGAGCCCGAAGGAGAAACGGCCGCCGCCCAGTCCGCCGCCCAGTTGCCCCTGGCCACGTCGAAAGGAATCGAGGCGAACTACCGGTTGGTGGAAACGCCGGAGAAATTCGAAAAATTCCTGGTCGAACTGAAAAAACAAAAACGGTTTTCCTTCGATACCGAAACGACCGATATCTCGCCGCGGCGGGCCCAATTGGTTGGCTACTCGTTCGCCTGGTGCGATGACGAAGCCTGGTATTTACCGGTCCGTGCCCCGGCCGGGGAGTCCCAGTTGAACCCCGACGAGACACTCGAAGCGCTCCGCCCGATTTTCGAAAATCCGAACGTCGAAAAGATCGGCCAGAATTTGAAGTATGACCGGATCGTCTTGAAAGCGGCCGGGGTCGAGGTGGCCGGGCCGTTTTTCGACACGATCGTGGCCGATTACCTGTTGGCCGCCGGGAGCCGAAGTCACAGTCTCGACACGCTGGCGGAGCGTTATTTTCAGCACGAGACGATTAAGATTCGCGACCTCATCGGCACGGGAAAAAAACAAAAGCGGATGGACGAAGTGCCGATCGAGTTGGTTTGCGACTATGCGGCCGAGGACGCGTTGATCCCCTGGCTGTTGCGACCGATTTTAGCCGGGCAGCTTCAACAAAACGATCTGGAGTCTCTCTTCGAAGAGGTCGAGATTCCGTTGACGGGCGTTTTGGCCGAGATGGAATATCTGGGCGTCCGCGTCGACGCTCCGCGGCTGGCGAAGATGAGCAAACGGTTTGGCCAACGGATGGAGCGGCTCGAAGAGGAGTGTTTCGCGCTGGCCGGGCACCCGTTCAATCTGGCTTCGCCGAAACAGTTACAAGAGGTCCTTTTCGAGGAATTGGGTCTTCCGGTTGTCAAAAAGACCAAGACCGGACCGAGCACCGACGCGGACGTGCTGAGCAAATTGGCTCCGCTGCACGCGCTGCCTGCCAAGATCGTCGAGTATCGTCAAGCGGCCAAGCTCAAAAACACCTATGTCGACGCGTTGCCGAAGCTGATCTACCCGAAAACCGGACGGGTCCACACGTCGTTCAACCAGGTGGTCACCGCGACCGGGCGGCTGAGTTCGAGCGATCCGAACCTACAAAACATCCCGGTCCGGACCGAGGAAGGCCGAGAGATCCGCTCGGCGTTTGTGCCGGGGACGAAAGGGGAGGTTTTGCTGGCGGCCGACTACTCTCAGATCGAGCTGCGGGTTTTGGCCCATTTTTCGCAAGACGCCCAACTGGTCAAGGCGTTCCAGAAAGACGAGGATATCCACACCATGGTCGCCGGACAGATCAACAACGTGGAACTCGACGAGGTGACCTCCGAGATGCGGCGTCAGGCGAAGGCGGTCAATTTCGGGGTGATTTACGGCCAGAGCGCGTTCGGTCTTTCGGCCCAATTGGGCATCCCCCGCGAGGAGGCCCAGGCGTTTATTGATGCTTATTTTGCGAAATATCCGGGAATTGTCGATTTTTTGGAAAAGGTACTAGATAACGCCCTTGAAACGGGTTATGTTAAGACTGTTCTCGGACGTCGTCGCGCTGTGGAGGGAATCCGCCGCAGCAGGCCCAAACAGCGGAGCCTCGGCGAACGTATGGCGATCAATACGGTGATCCAAGGTTCGGCCGCCGATTTGATCAAACTGGCCATGCTCGGTGTCGGGCGTCGTCTCGAGGAAGAAGCCTTTCCGGCAAAGCTGCTTTTGCAGATCCACGACGAACTTATCTTTGAAGTCCCCGCCACCCATCTGAATGAACTGGCTCGCCTGGTTACCGAAGAAATGGTTCGGGCTTATTCACTATGCGTTCCGCTTCGGGTTTCGGTGAAAGCCGGGCCGAGTTGGGCGGAAGCGGAGTCGCTGGAAGTCGGTTCCGACACCGATTTCCCCCAGAACCCGCCGGTATAGACGAACCCCGTATAATAACTTGGTTCCTTTTAGGTCGGCTCGAAAACTGGTCCAAACAAGGGGGGCCCGTGTAAACGGCTTGTTGGAACAAGAGTTGTTCGGACGAAAAAGATGCGCATTAGCCGTGGCGGCCGGATGTCGACTGTCAACGTGGCCGTTATGAAAAAAAAACACCTCAAATCGATGCGAGTGATCGGTCTGCTCGGGGGGGTTGCCTCCGGGAAAAGTCTGGTGGCCCAGCGGTTTGCCGAACTTGGCGCCGGAACGATCGATGCCGACCGGATAGGGCACGAGGTCCTTTTGACACCGGAGGTCATCGCGGCGGCACGATCCCGTTGGGGAGAGGAAGTCCTCGACGAGTCCGGTCAAATTGATCGACGACGTTTGGCGCAACTGGTTTTTGCCCCGACGCAGGAAGGACGCGTGGAACGGGCCTACTGGGAGCAAGTGACCCATCCGGCGATCGGGCGGGAAATCGAGCGACGGCTTGAAGAGTTTACCCGCAACGGATATCGAGTCGTGGTGCTCGACGCGGCCGTCATGATCGAAGCCGGTTGGGGTGAGGTTTGTGATACGTTGTTTTTTATCGATTCCCCACGGGCGCAACGCCTCGAACGGGCGGCCGGCCGAGGGTGGAGTGAAGACGATTTTGCGGCTCGTGAGGCCGCTCAGGAATCGTTGGACTTGAAGCGAAGCCGGGCCGATTTGGTAATAGATAACTCCGGATTCCCGGACGAGGTAATCGCTCGAGTCGACCGATTGTGGCCGTCGCTGACGAACTGAACCGCCCCCCCCTTTTTTGCCAAGTTAGTTTTGAGCGTTTTCAATTTTGATGTAATGGTTTTTTGCGACTGGCGGAAAAGCGTAAAGATCTAACGCAATTCCGTTATCGCACTTACGGCAATTAGGAGATTTCTCGCGTTGCTGATAAGACGTTCCACTTTCTTGAAGATCCGCTCGTATTGGAAGTAAAACAAGCCTTTTCCCGTAATGAGATTTTCGATAATTTCCATTTTGTCGACAAGCGGCTCCTCGCCCTTGTCTTGAAAGCATTTTTTCGGAACCTCCTCCTAAGACACGTCTTAGTACGTACCCTCATTTCCTTTTTCCTTATCCTTTGTGTCCGTTTTTCCATCAACGAAAACACGCGAGAGATCCGATTTTGCCAAACTGGCCTCTATTGAGCGAGCTTCGCTTGGGCGGTTTGAGTCTTTTCCCCTCTCTTCGTGTTCAAAACGTTGATGCCTGCTGCAGGAGAAGTCAGCATGTCCTCCAGACCAAGCAATCCAGATTCGACCCCTCCCAACCGCGGTTCCGGTTCCTCTCGCGATTCGGCCGGTTCCCGAGCTGGAAATAACCGTTACTCCCGTCCCGGCACCCACAATAAGTGGCGACGCTATCCCTCTTCGAAGCGCGGCTCGGACGAGATTACCGAAAAAGATTACGATGGTCGCGAACCGCTCTCACTGGCCGAAGAATTGGCCGTTGAACGAGATCGGGGCGTCGAAGAAGTGCCCAAGACCGAAGACGATATCAAATACGAAAAGATCAAGCAATCCGGCGATACCCATATCGCGCAGTTGCAGAAGATGACAATGCCGGAGTTGATCGAAGAGGCTCGCAAAGATAACCTCTCCGACGTTCAAGGAATGTCGCGTCAGGATTTGATCTTCAAAATTCTCCGCGAGCGGGTCAAACTCAACGGTCTGATGTACGGCGAAGGGACGCTGGAGATCTTGCCCGACGGCTTCGGCTTCCTACGGAGTCCCGATTACCACTATCTTTCCTGCCCCGACGACATTTACGTTTCGCCGAGTCAGATTCGTCGTTTCGGGTTAAAAACCGGCGCGACCGTTTCCGGACAGATCCGTCCGCCGAAGGAGAATGAGCGGTATTTTGCCCTACTTCGGGTCGAAGCGATCAACTACGAGGACCCGAATCTGCAGCAGTCAAAGGTTCCATTCGACGACCTGACCCCGTTGCATCCGGACGAACGGATCATGATGGAATACGATTCGAACGACCTCAACACGCGTGTGGTCGACATGGTCGTTCCGGTCGGATTCGGGCAACGAGGGTTGATCGTCAGCCCGCCGCGAGCCGGAAAGACGATCCTCATGCAGCGAATGGCCAAGGCGGCGTTGGCCAACTACCCGAACCTGTATGTCATCATGCTCTTGATTGACGAGCGACCCGAAGAGGTCACCGACATGGAACGGCAGGTCAAGTGTGCCAACTGCGAAGTGATCAGCTCAACGTTCGACGAAGCAGCCTCTCGACATATTCAAGTTTCCGAAATGGTCCTCGAAAAGGCCAAACGGATGGTCGAATACGGCCGTGACGTTTTGATCTTCCTCGATTCGATTACGCGATTAGCACGGGCCTGGAATTCGGAATGCCCCAATTCGGGCAAAATTCTTTCCGGCGGCGTCGACGCTAACGCCTTGCAGGGCCCCAAGCGATTTTTCGGTTCGGCCCGAAAGGTCGAAGAAGGCGGTTCGTTGACGATCATTGCCACGGCGTTGGTCGACACGGGAAGTCGGATGGACGAGGTCATTTTTGAAGAATTCAAGGGAACCGGAAACCTCGAAATCGTTCTCGACCGAAAATTGGTCGATCGGCGGATTTGGCCGGCCATCGACATCAGTGCCAGTGGCACGCGTCGCGAAGAAATACTGATAGATGAGGATGAGTATCGCCGGATTTGCCTTTTGCGTCGGGTGCTGAACGAAATGAACTCGGCCGAGGCAATGGAAATGCTCACGAACAAACTCAGCAAGGCAAAAACCAACGCCGAGTTCCTAATGAGTCTGAGTTTGACCTAAGTCCCTTTTCATCAAGCGAAAGGCAAAGGCTCGATTGAGGGGAAAAAGTGGTCGCTTGTTTTTTCAACGGGTACCGGGTTGCCGGTCAAGGCGACTCGGTACTTTCGGCACTTCTTGATCGTGACTAGAAGCCATTTTACCTTGACTCCCTCTCGCAAAAAAACCTTCCTCTTTTGATTTATTGACAGGAGTTATTCGTGAAAACCATTGCAGGAAAAGCCGAAGCCGCCGAAGGACGATTCGCGATTATCGTGGCCCGATTCAACGAAACGATTACCGCTCGACTCTTGGACGGCGCGATCCATACGTTGACCCAAAAGGGGATTGACGAAAAACAGATCGATGTCGTCTGGGCCCCGGGTTCGTTTGAACTGCCCCTGCTCGCCGATCGGATGGCGGCATCCGGCCAATATGTCGCGGTGATCGCCCTGGGCGCAGTGATCAAGGGAGAAACGTCACACGACGAACATATCAACCGGGCCGTGAGCACCGCTTTGATGGAGCTGGGCTTGCGTCACAGCATTCCGGCGATTTTCGGCGTTTTGACGTGCAACACGATCGAACAAGCAATCGCTCGTTCCGGCGGCGCCGACGCGGGAACCAAGGATAAATCGCAAGGCAACTATATCGGCAACAAAGGTTGCGAGACGGCCGAAGCGGCCCTGGAGATGGTCAGCCTGCTGCGACAATTACCTTTGATGGGCAGCTGCTGCTGTTGCGAAAACCAAGAATAGAAGGTTTTTTGAGCCGTCATTCTTGAACGTTCCAAATATCGCCCGATAAAAAATCCCTCCCTTTTTGTGTGACAAAATAAATGTCCAAACGTAGTAAAGCACGCGAACTGGCGTTCCAGTTCCTTTATCAAGACGATTTCAATAAACGGGTCCTTCCGGCCATCGGAGACTCCATGCTGGAATCTCGCCTGAAGCGACCCGAATTGATCGAATTTGCACGGGACCTGATCGCCGGGGTCCGTCGTAATCGGGACGAGTTGGATCGACGCATCGCCGAGTCGGCGAAAAACTGGAGCCTCGAACGAATGGCCGCAACCGACCGTTGTGCCTTGCGACTGGGCGCTTACGAGATGCTCTACGGAGACACGCCCGCCGCGGTCGCGATCGACGAAGCGATCGAGCTGGCCAAACGGTTCGGAACGGCCCAATCGGCCCATTTCGTCAACGGCGTCCTGGACCAGGTTCGCAAGGCAAAGGAAGAAGGCACCAAGGGATAATCTTCCTTTGGTCTCAAAAAATAAAAAACGAATTCGCATTTTTGATTAAAAAAAGACGGTACTCCGATGGGCTTGTTCAATAAATTCAAAAAAGGGCTGGTCAAAACCAAGCAGGCGCTGAACACCGACATTCGCGACCTGTTCAAAGCCAAAGGCCGGTTGGTCGACGATACGTTCCTCGACGAGCTATTCGCGTCGTTGATTAAGACCGATATGGGCGTCCAAGCAGCCGACGAAACGGTTGAAGAGGTTCGAACGGCGTTTCGCGGACGGGTCGTCGAGATGGGCGAAGTCCTGGACACGGTCAAAGTAAAGCTCAAATCACTGATGGAGCAACCGGCCGATCCGATCCGTTTTGCCGAAAAAGGACCAACCGTCATCATGATCGCCGGGGTCAACGGGTGTGGTAAAACAACCTCCATCGCCAAGTTGACCAGTCAATTTCTCTCTGAGGGGAAAAAAGTCGTTCTCGGAGCGGCCGACACTTTTCGCGCGGCGGCGGTCGAGCAGTTGACCATCTGGGCCAAGCGACTCGGCGCCGAAATCGTCACCGGCCCTGAAGGCAGCGACCCGGCCAGCGTGGCCCATAAGACGGTCGAACGGGCCCAGGAAACCGGCGCCGACGTTTGCATCATCGACACGGCCGGTCGGCTTCAAACGCAAAAGAACTTGATGCTGGAGCTTTCAAAAATTCACCGAGTTATCGGCAATCTGATCCCCGACTCGCCGCACGAGGTGATCCTTGTCCTCGACGCGACCACCGGCCAAAACGGCATCTCTCAGGCGAAACATTTTACCGAAGCGGTCCAATGCACGGGCATCATCTTGGCCAAACTCGATGGCACGGCCAAGGGGGGCGTCGTCGTGACGATTCGTCGCGAGGTCGGGCTGCCGGTCAAGTATGTCGGCGTCGGGGAAGGGTCCGACGACCTAGAGCTGTTCGAACCGGAGCCGTTTGTCGAAGCACTGTTCGAGCAGGGAGAAGAGAGCTAGCAGCCGGTTTCACTTTGCAGCCTGTCGAAGAAAGAACTGCTAGCAAAACATCTCCATTCAGAACGGCCGGGACGACAGATTGACCGGTATTGATTTGCGATCCGGCTCTATTTCTTCTGCTCTTGTTTCATCAGCTCCAGCGCCGGCCAGAGACTCGGATCTTCCCGATACGGCATCGGCGCGCCCGGTCCAAGTGTCAGTTCGCCTCGCTCTCGGTCGACCACAGCATACGTAAAACCGATCGCCATGTGCTCGGTCGGGTCGAATCCGGTCAGTGCCTCTGCCGAAATGGCCCCCTGCAACAGGTAGCCGTTCGACTGAATCTCACTTAGGACAGCCAGCTGATTTTCATGAACCGGCCCATGCGGTTCGCGCGCCCGATTGATCGGCAAGACCCCCACGCACGGTTTTTGCAGATCGGGTCCGTCACCGCCCGGGAGGAAGTAAAACCGGTGACAAAACCGCCCGGCTCGGTGAACCGTTTTTATATTTCTCGTATCGATCCAAATTTGCAAGCCGTCGCTATCTTCCGGCTTCGAAGCCCGGCACCAAGGCGATTGTTTTTTTCCAAAAACCGTCAACCAAAAAGCGATCCCCTTTTCATTCCACGCAATCCGAAAGTCAACTCCTTCCCGAGGCGTTTCGAGATCGGTCAAATTGGCCAAGCGACACGTCTCGTCCAGCGTCGCCCCTTTTGTAGTCCAAAGCGTTTTTCGGTAAAGGCACGGCAACGAGAATTGGAACAGCTGCCGGGGAGAAATTTCGAAGTCGTTCATGACCAAGGAACGCCTTTTTTTGCTTTAGAGCGGTTTTCAGTTAACGGTAACGTCACACCAGGGAGGGAAGAATTTCAATGGTCTTTCCAGGACCGATGAAAAATAAGTATTTTCAAATAGACGTTGATAACCAGGGCAAAGAAAACGAAGTGCCGTCGAATTCCGAAACGCCCCGCCCTACTCCCTCTCTCCTCTCCATTACGAAAGCTCTTGTCGCCACTGGTTCAACGAATCAAGGTGCCCCCGCACGTTTCCTAACGCTTCTTCAGCCAAAGGCAAAAGGACCGGATGCGATTGCAGAAAGGTCACACATTGCTCGAGCAAAGGCAAATCGTCTTCAAACTCGGCAATCGTTTTTTCAATCAACAGTTCAGGGCCCACATCGTGAAGCGACGTGAATGCCAGGGGGAATTGGCCCGAATCGACTCGGCCGTGACGCTTTCGAATCGCCTCGACAACGCAACCGGCCAAGAGCTGCTGGTTGCGCGCAATAGCGGCCAAACGCGGTCGGATCTGCCGAGGGTCGCGATGGCTCCACGCTTGGGTCGATTCCAAATACGCCGGGAGGGATCGCAAAAGGATACGCAGGACCCGATTAAGGACGTCGATCGGATCAGTCAAAAGTTCCGGCATGATGATCAAAATTTCTTCTCTAGAACAACAACGACGTTGCCGCTTGGGTCCAAATAAACAGGCCGTTCCACCAAATGCCCCAAAGGATGATCGGCAAAGTCAAAGCGAGGATAAACCAACCACGAACCGACCAGCAGATTGGGATTTGGATCCGTTTTTCAAACGCCTCGGGCGCGTTCTCGATCGTCATCACCTTGGCGACTCGCAGGTAGTAAAACAGGCTCAACACGGTATTGAGCGCCCCGATGACGACCAACCAAATCAAACCGGCGTTCCAAACCGAGGCGAAGGCGGCAAATTTCGCGGCAAAACCGGCAAGCGGCGGCAAGCCGATAAAGCTAAACAACGTCACCGAAAACAAAACGGCCAACCCCGGCGAGGTCTGAACCAGCCCCTTCAGCGCGCCGACCGATTCGTTGCCCACCTGATCGCGGACGAAAGCGATCGTCGCAAAAGCAACCAGGTTCATCAGCAGGTAAATTGACACGTAAAAGGCGGTCGCACTGGCGGCCGTCCGAGCGTCGACCAGATTGGTCCCGATCAAGGCCGAAATGGCGGCCACCGGCATCAGCATATATCCGGCATGAGCGATCGTCGAGTAGGCGAAGAGTCGTTTCAGATTATTTTGCCCGTAGGCGGTCAAGTTGCCGAACGTGCAGCTCATTGCCGCCAACGTTCCGATCGAACCGGTCATGAACCATCGAACCGGTTCCAACGCCGCCAGTCCGGCCGGATCGGCAACATACCCCAAGCCGATCACCAAACGAATCAACAGCCCCAACGCGGCCGCTTTCGAGGCGATCGACAAAAAGGCGGCCACTTCGGCCGTGGCCCCTTCGAAAACGTCGGGCGCCCAACTGTGAAACGGAAAGACCGACAGTTTGAACGCCAGCCCAACCAGGATCATCAAACCGCTTAAAACCAGGACCAGATAACGATCGGCCATCGGTTCGTTTTGGAGCAGCTCGGCCAGCATTTTCCCCATCGTCGGCAAATGGGCCGTTCCGAGGGTTCCGACCAAAAGGCTGATCCCGTAGAGCATGATCCCCGCGGTCGCCGCGCCATAGACGGCGTATTTAATCGCCGCCTCACTGCCGAAGCGCTGCCCGCGAACCATCCCGGCCAAAATATACGACGGCACACTGACCATTTCGACCGCCAGAAAGACGATCAACATATGGTTGGCCGAGACCATCAGGCACATCCCGACCGTCGCTCCGACGATCAGGGTGAACAGCTCGACATCGTTGTCCCGATCCAAGGCTCTCGTCAGCCGGGTCATTATGGCAAAAAGCACAATGAACCCGATCAGCAACGTGCGAAAGTAGATCGAAAACGAGTCGCCGACCAACAGTCCGGTAAAGAGCGGCGTCGCTTTTTCGGCGATCGCGACCCCGAGCGATTCCCACGGTTTCAACAACCACAGGGCACTGAGTGAACCGGCCACCGTCAACCAAAACGGCCCACTCCGCCATCGGGGCAGGAACATCTTGGCCAATAACAACACGATCACCAGTCCGCACAAGACCAGCTCGGGGGCAAACGCGCCGAGTGAGACTTGAAAGGTATCGCTAAACGTATTTTTAAGTAATTCTTGGAAGCTCACCGTGCCGACTCCGTCTCCCTTGAGGTCAAACTGGATACGGACGACGGGGCCGGTTTCGTAAGGTCCGGCGCGATCGGGTTATCCGTGATTTCTTCTTCGTGAAGCGTTTCTTCTCGCTCGATTTTCAAGCGGGGCAGTTCGACCCGCTCCATCCAGACCGCCATGTCGCCAAGCGTTTTATTCACACTCGGTGTGGTGTAATCCAAAACCGCACGCGGCCAAACGCCGAAGAGGACCGCCAAGGCCAAAAGCGGCGCTCCGATCGCGATTTCTCGCGGCGTCATCCGGTGCAGCGACTCGCCATGCGGACCTTTGTATTCCGGACCGAGATAGACCCGTTGAATAGTCCAAAGGATATACGCGGCTGTCAGGATCACGACCGAGGCGGAAATAACGGCCAAGACCGCGCTGTATTTCCAAACCGAAAGGGTGACGAGCACCTCACCGATGAATCCGCAAAGTCCCGGCAGGCCCAACGCGGCGAAAAAGATTCCCATCGCCATGCCGCTGTAAATTGGCATCTTCGCAAACAGACCGCCAAACTTATCCAAATCCCGGTGGTGAACCCGTTCGTAAATCACCCCGACCATAAAGAACATCCCGGCCGAGCTGATCCCGTGGGCAACCATCTGGAACATCGCCCCGTTCATACCGAGGCTCCAATAGTCGGTCGACATCAGATTCCCGGCCGTGATCGTCCAGACACCCATCCCCAGGACGACGTAGCCCATGTGACTGATCGAGCTGTAGGCCACCAGACGCTTGAAGTCTTTTTGAGCCATCGCGGCAAACGCCCCGTAGACCATACTGAGCGCGCCAAGACCGCAGACGAACCAGGCTAATTCATACGCGGCCGCCGGACAGATCGGGTAGCAAATTCGAAGGATACCGTACCCGCCCATCTTCAAGAGCACCCCGGCCAGGATCATCGAGATCGGCGTCGGGGCCTCGACGTGGGCATCGGGCAACCAGGTGTGAATCGGTACCGCGGGGACTTTCACCAAAAAGCCCAACAGCAACAGCAAAAAGGCCCACCACTGGATCGATTTCCCCCAGAGCAAATCTTGATCGAACGGCGAGTTTTCCATTTGGCCCATCTCGGCCAGGGCCAGAAGGTTGAACGTATGAATCGGACCTTCCGGCGTCTGCTGGACGACGGACGAATCGATTTTACAAGCAGTCAACTGCTGTGGGCTAAGCGTGTTCAAGTCACTGGCGAAGTAGAGCATCAACAACGCGACCAACATCAAGACACTTCCGACCAACGTGAAGAGGAAGAACTTGATCGCCGCGTATTCCTTTCGCGGCCCGCCCCAGACACCGATCAGGAAGTACATCGGCAAGAGCATCACTTCCCAAAAGACGTAGAACAGGAAAAAGTCCAACGCCATGAAGACGCCCAACATTCCGGTTTCCAACAGCAGAAACAGGATGCAATACGCCTTGACGTGTTTCTCGATCGGGAAACTGGCCGCCATCGCCAACATGCACAAAAACGACGTCAGGATAATCAGCGGAAAGCTGATCCCGTCGATGCCGAAAAAGTAGTAGATGTTGAACGACGGTATCCAGTCGACGCTAAAGGCGTGTTGGATCTCGCCGTTGCCCATGGCAAACCGAAGCGACTCGGCATCCGAGCCGCCGGGGATCGCGATCAAAAGCGTCACCAGAAAGACGGCAAACGTCACGCAAAACGAAAAAGTCTTGATCAGGTTGCTCGACCCCTTCGGCAGGAAGCAGATCAACAGGGCTGCCGCCGCGGGAAGGAAGACGACCAGGCTCAAAACGACCAGTGGGTTGTTGGGTAAAAACATGGTGGTTTATTCTTTAAATTTTTTGGTTTCACCGAGTGAGGACAGCCGCAAAAGACTATCCGGCTATGGCGTAACTCCAATATAGGGTTGCGAGGATGAACAGTCCGACCATTCCGACGGCGGCCGTAACGATATACTGTCCCAAATGTCCGCTCTGAAGGCCACGGAACCAGTTGCCCGTCGCGTAGGTCCAGCGAGCGATCCCGTTGACCGTCCCGTCAACAAACGTCCGATCGATCCAGTCGTCAGCCGCAGCCAACGAACGGGCCCCGTAAGCGATCGAGTCGACCAACCGGTCAATCAATCCTCGGTCGGTCGCGGCGACCGCATCGGCTATTCGAAGCACCGGGCGGACAAAAATGGCGTGGTACAACTCGTCGAACCACCACTTCCGCTTGAAACACCAGTAAAGCGGGGCGAACCTTCGTCGGGCCTGGTTCGGGTCGAGCCGCTTCAGGCCGTACATCGCCGTGGCCAGAAGAAACCCGCCCAGGGCGGTGAAAAAGGCGATCAACGACGTGGGAACATGAACTTCATGGCTGTGCGACAAATGTTCGGCCGGGAATGTCAACGTCTCATTGGCGATTCCCAAGTGAGTTCCGGCAGGACGGGCTTGTTCAATCAACGGTCGCGCGCCGAGTCCGGTAAACGGAAGGTTCCAGCCGGCCACGGTTGCCATAACGGCCAACACGACCAGCGGCCCAACCATCGACCAGGGCGACTCGTGGGCATGTTCGGCTGCGTGAGCGTCACGTGGTTTCCCGGCGAACGTCATGTACCAAAGCCGGAACATGTAAAACGCCGTGATCGCCGCTCCGGCCGCCGCGAACCAGAAAAACAGATTTCCCGTCGCGCCATTTTCTTGGCCAAACAAAAAGGCCTGGGCCAGAATCGAGTCTTTCGAATGATAACCGCTGAGCCCGAACAAAAGCGGAATCCCCGCTCCGGAGATCGCCAGACACCCGACCAACATTGTCGTGGCGGTCCAGGGCATCACCTTGCGAAGGCCGCCCATTTTGGGCATCTCGTTCGTGCCGACCGCGTGGATCACCGACCCGCTGCAGAGGAACAAAAGAGACTTAAAAAACGCGTGAGTAATCAAATGGAAAAGTCCGGCCAGCCAGCCGCCCAAGCCGAGACTCATCGTCATATAGCCAAGTTGGCTGACGGTCGAGTAGGCCAGGACCTGTTTAATATCGGTTGCCGTGATCGCGATCGTCGCGGCCATAAACAGCGTAATCAACCCGATAACGGCGATCACCATCAACACTTCCGGTGTAAAAACCGGATAGAACCGGCCGACCAGATAAACTCCGGCGGCGACCATCGTTGCGGCGTGGATCAACGCGCTCACCGGCGTGGGGCCTTCCATCGCGTCGGGCAACCAGACGTGCAGCGGGAACTGGGCACTCTTGCCGACACAGCCGCAAAACACGCCAATTCCGACCACGACCAACAGGCCGTATCCGTACCCTTGGGCACGCCAGTCGGGAAGTTTTGTCTCGATTTGGGCGAGGGCCGTTTTTTGATCCGGAGCGGAGATGACGATCTGTTCAATTTCCGACTGGGCCGACAAGGCGACCATCCCGTCGGGAACCGTCAACGCGTGTTCCGCCTCGGCCGGACGAACCTGTTCGAAAATCTGGGAGAACGAAAACGTCCCCAACGTCGCCCAAATGACCATCAACCCAACGAGAAAACCAAAGTCGCCGACCCGGTTGACAATAAACGCCTTGTTCGCCGCGTTGGACGCACTTTTTCGTTCGATGTAAAACCCGATCAGGAAGTAGGAGCAAATCCCGACCAACTCCCAGAAGACGAAAACCATCGCGATATTGCCCGCGATAACCAGCCCGAGCATACTGAAGCAGAACAGCGAAAGGTACTGATAGAACCGATGGAAACGGCCTTTTCGTCGGAGTTTTTTCCCGTTCGAAAGGGTCACCTGTGGGTCTTCGACCTCTTCGAGCTCTTCGTGCATGTAGCCGAACGAGTAGATATGGATGCAACTGGCCACCAACGTGACCATGCAAAACATGATCAACGTCAGGGCGTCGATATAATAGCCGATCGTGATCTCCAGCGACCCGAATTGACAAAGGGCATACCACTCGCCCGAAATCGGCGCGGGGCTCTCGACATGAGTCGCATGGGAATCCGCTTCGGCGACCGGCTCGTGATGGTCCGCGACCACCTGATTTTCAGTCGCATGCCCCCCTTCGACAGCCGTCACGGCGGGAGCGTGGTGGACCAGTTCGTCCCCCGGTGGCGGATAGTCGGCAACCCAAAGGAGCATCGCGGACCACGAAAAGAGCGTTCCGGCAAGGATCGCCCCCGTGGCCAGATAACCGGCCCCTTTGCCCGCTCGCCCCATTCGGCGACCGAAGAAAAGGATCAACACGAACGACGCCAATGGCAAAAGCCAAGCGAGTCCGAGCATTCGGGGAAGTAGTAAGTCAAGGTTCATCGGAGTATCGTGATCGTTTTTTTATTGGATCTATTCTGGTTCACAAAACCGGGGGTAATCGCCAGTCGTATAACGGGCCCTCCGGTGATTCTTAAAAAAAGTTCTATCCCTTCAACTCGTCGGCCTCTTCGATGTCGACGGTCGTATGGTCGTGATAAAATCGCAAGACGATCGCCAGCGCCACCGCCGCTTCGGCCGCCGCCAACACGATGACGAACAGCGTGAAAAAGTGACCGTCAAGGCCAAGGGCCATCGCCGAGTCGACTCGTAGTTGCGGATTGGCAAACGCGATGAAATTCAAGCTCGCGCCGTTGAGCACCAGCTCGATCCCCATCAAAACGCCAATCGCGTTTCGTTTCGTCGCCATCGTCACCAACCCGGAGACGAACAACACGACGCCAACGATCAGAAAATGGCTCAGGGTGACCGGTTCGGTAAATAAATTGAGCATTATGCGTCCTCCCGTTTCCGCCGTGCGCGAGCCAAATAGGCCGCTCCGATCAGGACCACCAGCAGGTGAACCGACACGATTTCAAAGGGCAATAAATACCCGGACATCCCCTCGCGTTTGAGAGGATCAGGCTCCGAAAGCTGATCGGTCCGTGCGCCCATAAGCCCCATCCCGATCGCCCCAGACGAGGAAATCTGTTCCAGACGGACCGGTTCCGGCGTCACCGGTGTTCCGCCCCAATCGCCCACACTGACAGCCGTTTGAATGAGGATCGCCAAAAGGCATCCGCCGACGACCGCGCCGAGAACCCATTGTCCGGCCAGCGGCTGGAACGACTCGAACGGCCCTCGCCCGGTCAACATCATCCCGAAGGCCAGCAGGACAACCGTCCCGCCGACATAGACCATCAACTGGACCGCTCCGACAAAATCGGCCCCGGCCAAGAAGAACAGTCCGGCCACCGACGCCAATGAAATAATCAGGTAAAACGCCATCCGAATAATCTGATTCGACAGGGCGACCGCCACGGCGCCGAAACAGGCCAAGAAGGCAAACAAGAGAAAAAAGCAGGAGTGCCAATTAATCGGGGTCATCGTTGCTGCCCTCCATGCTCCGGAGAACCGGAAAGGGGAATCGCCATCGCGGTCGACGTTTTTTCGAACACTTGATTTGCCACCGTCGCTGTTGAATCGATTGATTCGCTTCCGCTCGAAACGAGATCGGAAAAACCACCGCGGACGCCGAACGCCCAAAGCATCGCCCCGACAAACATCGCCGCGACGATCGGCGTACAATATTTCCAACAAAGGGTAATCACCTGGTCGATCCGGACTCGCGGCAAGGTCCACCGCAGCCACATCATCACGACCACGCCGATAACCCCCTTGGTGAGCACGTTGCACATCCCCAAAAGATTGCCCAGATATCCGGCCAATGGATGGACGTCGTGCGTAAGACCAACATACTGAGCGATCGGGATCGGCCCGTTCCAACCGCCCAAAAACAAGATCGAACCGAGAATACAAAACGCCGTCATCGCCGTATACTCGGCCATGAAGAAAATACTCCAACGGAAGCCGGAGTACTCGGTCAAAAAACCGGCGACCAATTCACTTTCAGCCTCGGCTAAGTCGAACGGGGCCCGGTTACAACTGGCCGTCGCACAGATCAAAAAGATGAAGGCGGTGACGAACGTGAACGGATCGTGGAAAATCAACCAGTTGGTGAACCACCCGGACTGAAAATTCCCGACCTCAACCAGGTCCATCGTCCCGACGATCATGACGGGGATCAGGACCGAAAAAGCAAGCGGCACCTCGTAGCTCACCACCTGGGCCGTTTCCCGCATCGCCCCGTAAAGCGACCATTTCGACGACGAGGCGTACCCGCCCAAAATCACGCCGAACACCTCAAGTCCCGCGATGGCCAACACGAAAAAGGCGGCCGTGTGCATCGGATTGGCGACCCATCCATCGGCAAAGGGAATCGCGATGAAGATCGTGAACGCCACGCAAAAACTGATGTACGGCGCCAGCTTGAACAACCAGCGATCCGCTCCGCCTGGCACGAAGTCTTCCTTGCAGATCAACTTCAAACCGTCTGCCGGGGACTGAAGCCAACCGAAACGTCCGCCGACCCGCGTGGGGCCGAGGCGGTCTTGCAATCGAGCCGAGACCTTTCGATCGGCCCAGGTAAAACTGGCCGCGAAGATCAAGGCCAACACCAAGATCAAAGTCACTTGAACGGTCGCCGGTATCAGATAGGCGAGCCACTCTGGAATATAAATTGCCAAATATTCGGCCATGGAACTTTTTTCCGTTTTACCAAAACGTTTTGGCACCTTTTACACGAGGACACCAAAAACGCGTCACCTTTAAATCGTCTTCTTTATGAAATAAGCTTTATCCGTCGAGGGATCACTTTCCCTCCGCGCGGCTAGCAGCCCGTTAAAAAAGGCCATCCGGGCCTTTTTCAACCTCGGCAATTGCGGCAACAAGTGACCGCAAGCCTCGCATAGTCCGCGTTTTTTCAAACCACTGACTATGTGGAAAACATCCTGTTTTCCCTAGCAGCCCGTTTTTCAACAGGCGGCTAGCGGTCGATCTCTCCGAGGACAATGTCCAACGACCCGACAATCGCCGGCATGTCGGCGATCAAAATGTCCCGACAAAGGTCGACTACCGTCATCAGATTGAACAACGAACTGCTCCGCGCCCGAACCCGATGGGGAATTGCCGTCCCATTGCCGACGACCATAAAACCCATCTGTCCCTTGGGCGCCTCGGTTTCGAGGTACGCTTCCCCCTTAGGCAGTTTTTGCAGAACGCGGATCGGCTTGCCGACGTCGCCATCGGCTTTCCGATACGCTTCGATTGCTTGCCGAATGAGATAGACCGACTGGACACACTCGACCATGCGAATAAAAAATCGGTGCCACGAGTCGCCGACAACCGCTTCGCGCGGAACCTTGGGATACTGATCCCCATTCGGATACACCCCGTCGGCGTTGGGAGCGACGACGTCGAACTTATAGTCTTCGTACATCCGGGTGTAAATCGGCTCCCCATCGCGACGCAAGTCCCAGTCGATCCCGCTGGCTCGCAACACCGGACCGCTGGTACCGAAATCGATCGCCTTCTCAGCCGAAAGTACCCCGATTCCAGCCGAACGCTTAATGAAAATCCCGTTCGAGGTCAACACCGAATGCAGCTCCGGCACCACCTTCATGAAACCGTCGAGGAACCATTCGCACCGGTCGAGCCAACCGTCGGGCAAGTCCTCGGTGACGCCCCCGGGAACGATATAACTGCACGTCAGCCGGGCGCCACAGGTCATTTCGAACAGGTCAAGGATTTTTTCCCGCTCGCGGAACGTGTATAAAAACGGGGTGAACGAACCGAGGTCCAAGCCATAACAACCGGCCGCGACCAAGTGGCTAGCGATTCGCCCCAACTCACAGACCATGACGCGAACTTGCTGGGCCTTGGACGTGACCTCCAACCCCATCAGTTTTTCGACCGCCAGCGCCCAGCCGAGATTCATGTTCATCGCCGAGAGATAGTCCAACCGGTCCGTGAAAGGAATCCATTGCCGGGCGGAAAGGTTTTCGCCGTTCTTTTCCGCGCACCGATGCAAGTAGCCGATATGGGGCCGGGTTTCAAGGACCATTTCCCCGTCGGTTCGCAACAACAGTCGCAGCACGCCGTGGGTGCTCGGGTGTTGCGGACCCATGTTGACAAGCATTTCGTCGGTATCGACATCGAATTCGATCGACTCGGGAAGGTCAAAAGGTCGCGCGTCGGCTTCTCGTTCGAGTGAATCACCGGCGACTTCAGATTTATTTTTGGGGTTCGTGTCGCTCATCGCCTATTTCACTCGGATTCCGTGGTACTGCTCGGGTGGTTCATAATCTTTTCGAAGCGGGTGCCCCTCCCAGTCTTCCGGACAGAGAAGTCGCCTCGGATCGGGATGGTCGGTAAACTCGACCCCCGAGAGATCAAACACTTCGCGTTCATGCCACTCGGCCGTTCGCCAGATATCCGAAACGGTCGGGACCTGCGGCAATTGACCCGGCTGGCCGTCCTTCCATCGCGATAACCGAACTCGAAGCACCAATCGATGTCGCTTCGTCATGCTCGAAAGATGGTACCAAACCTCCATCCGCGGCGATTCGTCACCCTCTTCGAGGTAATCGACCCCACTGATGCAGTGCAAGTAGTTCATTTGCCACTCAGGATCGTCTCGCAACGCCAAACAAACCTCGTGGAATCGATCCACCAGGATTTCAAACCACGGATCGAGCGCCTCGACGTCCGCGTGAATCACGGCATCACCGAAACGAGTTTTTAAAGCATCCAACAACGCGTGGGAGTCCATGATGATCGAGCTTGCTTTTGGTTCTTATACTATTGGACAAACGATCGAAGACGAGAAGGAAAAGACCGAAGAGACGGCCCCGTTCCGAAGGACCATTAGGTCTGACTTGCCGGAGCCCGTGTCGCAGGAGCCCGTGTTGCCGGTGGACGGGCACGAACCCAATCGAGATCGCCCCGATACCAGACATAGGCAAATCCAACCATCAAAATGGCGAAAAACAGCCCAATATCGGCCATCGCCACCAGGGCCAACTTTCGCATGGCGGCCGCTTCGCCTGCGGCTTGGTCGTCCTCGGGAGCGGAGATCGCGGAAGTCGGAACTCCCAAAAGGGCCAATTCCTTTTCCCGTTCGGTCAAAACGGGTTCCGCTTTTGTATCAGCAAGGACCGTTTCGGTCGCCACCTCTGCCACGACCGTCTGCACTTCCGGTTGCATCAACTGGGTGGTCGTCCCAAAAACGGTTGCCCAGGGAAAGAAAAAAGCGACTTCAACGTCGAAAATAAGAAAAACCAACGCGACAACATAAAACCGCAGGTCGAACCGGACCCAACTAGGGCCGATCGCCGGCTCGCCGCATTCGTAGGTTTCCATCTTCTGACGGGTCGGATGGTCGGCGCGAAGAAAACGCCCCAACAGAAGGGCCGCAAACAGAAAAGCGAAACCTACTGCGATAAATAACGCAATATAGGCGGCAGTTGCCGTGGTAATCATTTTTTAGTCCGAAAGAGAAACGATTGATTTTCAGGCAATGGCGGAACTCACACCAGGACCCCCCATTGGATCGAAGTGGTCACCAGCCTAAAGCGACCCTTATTTCTTAGGGGCCTCGCTTATCCCTGAAGTTCAAACAAGAACGGTGCCATGAGCATACGCACCGAAGAAAGGGCCGATTGTACGCTTTTCGCCCCAAATTTCAAGGCGAGGCGCGGAAGAACTTCACGGTTTTTCTCGACAGAACGTCGAGGAATTCTCTTTTCGAGGCCACTTATTACAATGCTCTTATTTCTCGGCGATACTTTCCTTTATTCCGTAGCGGAACAAGATCTCAAAACGGGTTTTCTCAAGAAAACCCTCCCGGCTCATCCTTGAGTATCAGGCCAAATCCCCCCATAAGAGCACAGTCTCACAAGGAAACTACCCTTTCTGGGGATGCTCCAAAAACGGTTCCGCTTCCTGCTTCGACCGGGCAACCACAATCGGGGTCAAAGAATCGCGTCCCGAGGCGATTTCAGGCGGAAGCTTGCAAAAATCGACAATACAGCCGTCACGGCTATAGCAACTGAGGTCGTAAGCCCCCCCCATCTGTAGGCATTTTGTCGGACAAACTTCGGTGCAGATAGCGCAAAACATGCACTTCCCGTAGTCGAAAGTCATACTGTCGACCCAAAAACCTTTGTGTCCTTCGACCTTTTCCGGATTTTTTTCAATATAAATGCAGTCCACCGGACAATTCCGGGCACACGCCCCACAGCCGGTGCAGTCAGCGTGGCGGTAGGTATGGAACCCATGAAACCGTTTGGCAATGCGAGACGGCCCCTCAGGGTACTCGAAATGCTCGGTATAAGTGAGCTGCTGGCGGTCATAGGTACGTCCCCCGATAACCAGGGTCGTCCAAAGGGAGCAGCCGACCGTCCAAACCGCTTGAAAAATATTGCGAAACCAGGTGAACACGTTCTCCCCTTGCCTAAATCCTTATAATTAAGTCGGAAAAAGGAATTATAGAGCAAATCCGTTGCTCGTCGCAAGGTGATCCGAAAACAATTTCTCGTTCCGAACGAACGGTCGACAGAGTAAATTCGTAAAAATTAATGCCCATAGTGTTTTAGCGTCTCTTGAAACGACGTAAAATACCCCCTCCGAAGGGGCTAAGGCGTGCCACTTGCAGGCTTTGTAGGAACTGTAGGGTTTGAACTGAGTCAATTTCCGTAAGTCTCAGCTTGAAAAAGGTTTTTTAACGCACCAACTTGACTTGTCCAGGTTGTGAACGTATCTTGGAACGTGGGTAAGCATCTGCCTAGGGCGCTTACTCGCCCGCTTAGGATTTCGCGTGGAATCTCGCGGTTCGGAAACCTGGCGAACGGCGAAGGAACGTGTATAATGTTGGTCCTATCCAGAAAGAAAAACGAGAGTATCGTGATCAACGACGACATCACAATCGTCGTGGTCGAAATCCGTGGCGACAAGGTTCGCCTTGGTGTGGAAGCACCCAAGGAAGTGCCGGTACATCGCCGCGAGGTTTATGACGCAATTCATCGTGACGAACATCCCGATGCGGAAAAAACCGCCACGGAAAAAGCGGTTCCGTCACCCGGCGACTAATTGCCAAGCCCTTCCGTTTTTAAACCGGGAGGAAGGCGTCCGCGCTATCGTTTTGAAGAAAACACAGCTTTAGCAGTTTGTGAAGGCACGAAAATCGCTTTTTCTTGCTATGGCTGCCCCTTCCTGAAACCCTCCTCGTGAGCTTATCGCATTCGCGTCTTTTTCAATTTCTTGAATCGACGTGTGGTATCTCAATAGAAAAAGACTTTAAAATCTGGCTTTTTTTGGAGGCAAGTAGTTGACCAACGAAAAAAGAGCGATTATAAAGTTAGCTTCGCGTTTGGCCGATAAGTAGTCAAACCAAACAAAGACGGCCCCATCGTCTAGCGGTCTAGGACTCCGGCCTTTCACGCCGGCAACACGGGTTCGAGTCCCGTTGGGGTCACTTGAGCGTTTTTAGCACTGACATTCATGCTAAAACGCTATTATTTGCATCAGCACGTACAAGCCCTTGTTTTGCAGGGGCTTGTTTCGTTTCTTGCCGTCCGCATAGGACCGCCAATGAAGTCGTTGTTAAGATCTACTCCAGTCACGAAATCACCCGATTACTCGCCCAGCGCCTCCTTCAGCCGTTTAAGTTCTACGTTGGTTTTTTCCATTTGTTGGGTTAGATCCAAAACCGTTTGCTGAAGTTGGTCGACTTGGTTTCGAACGTCTTCGAGCGAATTTTGAACCGATTCGGCTGACGCATTGATTTCGCTCGGCGTCGAAGCCGTCTGAGCGGGGGCCATGCTGTCGGGAGTCTGCGCAAGGGGCTGGCCATTGGTCGCCTGTAAAGCGGCAGGGGCTGAAGGCGTGTTGTCGGAGGTTCCTGAAAAATTGCCTTGATACGCCGCGCGAACCCTTTCCCATTCCCGCTCTTTATAAAGGGCGTGGGACACGACATGCCCGCGACCTGCGGGTGTCAGAGAAACGACCAAACCCTTTTCCTTGAGACGGTGCAAGATCGGGCGCAGTTCACTCAATCCGGGAATCGGCTCCATGCGCGCGGCCCGGCCGCGGAGTTCCCCTTCGGTCTGGGGGCCGCGCAACAGTAACTCGGCCATGACGGCCAGTTCGACCTTGTCCGCTCCCAGCCATTGGTAAAGATTGTGGCGATATTTATCGACGCGTCCGGAACCTTGGACCACGATGACCGCACCGAGCCCACGCAACCTCTCCAGCGACGATTCGGCGTCTTCCGGCTCAAGATTCATCAGCGGAGCTCGGTTACTCTTTTGATTCGAGCCCGTGCAAACGGCGTTGAGCGACAGCGGGTAATTGTCCGGCGTCGTTTTGGCCTTTTCGGCGAGCACGCCCAAGACGCGACGGTCGGTGGCGTTGATCGGTTGCCAGGCGGGGCGGGTTGCTTCAGGCGAGACGGGGCGTTCGGTGTTATCGTTCATCCTTGGCGTTTTCCTCGTTGGTCCGATTCTCTGTTCTCAGAAAAAACACAAAATAGTTGAACGATTTTTACAAAACCCGTGCCTTAAGGCAAGATCGGTTGCTTCGAATGAGACCGTTTTGGATCGACCTGTTATTCTTCCTGGAGCGTTCTCACGAGCGGAGCTTGGTCGAAACCTCGCAACGCCCAACGGCCGATCAGCCATCCTGTCCCCAGGACAGCCACGGCCACGAGAAGCGAAAATTTCGAAAAACTTCGGTCCGACCCTTCTTGAGCGACTTGCATGAAAAAGGCCGCCAGTGAAGCGACGTAGCCAATTCCGACTCCCAGCCCGACGAGAATCGTGTTTTCCGTCGAGAGAATTTTGATCAACCGACGTCGGGAAAAGCCGACCGCTTGCAACAAGGCCAGTTCGCGGCGTCGCTCAAGGAGATTTCGTCGAACCACCGCGCCAAGGCCCAGGGTTCCCAAGAGCAGTCCCAGGAGCCCTAGACTTTGAAAGGCGGAAAGGTAGGTATTTTGAATTGCCATGAACCGCGCCAAACGGGCCTGGCTCGTCTCGATCGATAGGCCGTAATCTCCCAATACCTTTTGGAGTATTCGTTTGACCGAGGCGATTTTTTCCGGCGGCGCGTCAATCAGAAAAAATTGATACCCCTTTACCTCGGGAAACCGAGAAAGAAGGTCCGCTTCGGCGACGAGAAGGTTTCCCTGCAAGATCGAGCCCGACAGAAGACCGGCCACCTCGAAGCAGACCGGTCGCCCGGTTTCGTCAGTCGTCTCATAGGTTTCCCCCAATCCTCGCCACAGTTGCAGCGCGTAGTTGGCCGTGTTCTTTTCGAGCACCATCGGGATTGAATCGGGATTCGTGGATGGTTTTTCGAGTGAATGCCAGGGGGATGCCGGATTACTCGAATCGACCCAAGTGAACCCCGTTCGATTGAACACTGACTCAGGGACTCCTAAAATGCGCGGACGTCGGGCCTGATAAAGGTTCAAGCAACTTGCGTCATTGCCCGAAAGGACTCGTAAGGAAACCAGGGAGACACCTTCCAGAGCCGCTTCGCTTTCCGGAGAAAAACCGAGTTCCGCCCACCCTTCTTTCGTTCCCGGATCGTGGTAGATTGGCAGATCGGACTCGGCAACCAACGTGAACCCGTCGACCCCGGAACCGACCGTTTCGGGAAGTTCAAAACGAAAGAGATCCATCGTGGCCAGCAAAAAAGTGGTCGAGGCGATCAGGCCAACGACCAGAAGACTTCGCCACGGGTGACGTCCCGCGTTTTGCCAGGCAAGGCGACGATGGTTATCTCGATTTGCCACGATCGCCGGAAAACGTCCCACCGACCGCAAAAAAAGAGACGCTCCCCAAAGCAACAGAACGAGGGCCAAGACGCTGCCGAGAAAAAAGAAAACGGGGTCCCCTCGTTGCTCTTTCGATAAAGTGGCGACCAAGAAACCGATGCTCAGTAAAAGAAAAATCACGACGACACTTCTGCGGAAAAACCGGCCGTTTCGTGACACCAAAACGTTGACGCGAGGTTGGGCGCGACCGTCCAAAAGCCTTCGAGGCGACTCTTTTCCCAATCGACGGACCGATCCGGCAATCACCACGGCGGCCAAAAGCCAGATCAAGATCGGACCAAGAATCAGACTCATCGGCTGAGGGGAAAAGGTGAGGAATCGCGTACCGATCGCATCTTGCCACCAATGATGCAGGCCAAAAAGCATCAGCTGCCCATAAGCCAACCCAACTCCCGCCCCCAGGAGACTCCCTAAAGCGGCTACGATCCACCCCTCAAAGGCAAGAAGTCGTCCGAGTCGCCGACTAGGCCATCCAACGGCCCGAAGCAGTCCGATCGATCTTTCACGCGAGTCAACACCCAAGCGAAATAGCAGCACGATCAAAAGCAAGGCCGAGGCGATCACAAAAAAACTGAGTGCCAAAAACAAGATGCCGAACGGGGTCGCCCCCTGCGCGGCGGCAAGAGCCTCTTCGCGAATCGGCTGAAAAACCAGTCCAAGTTCACTTGGATCGATTTGAGAGAGCAACGCATCGAGCTCTTGACTCGTCACCGACGGCTCGAGAAAAAACGTCGTCGTCTTACCGAATCGACTTCCCCAGAGTTTTCGACCGGTCGCAAGCGAAACGAACGCCTTGGGCGTGGCCCGGTACTGGTCCCAATACGCTTCGTCTTTGTCACGGATTTTCGTCGCGTCGAACTCAAACGGCGGGTCCCAGTCGGCCATCGAAAGCTGGTCGGTCACGCCGCGCAGTCTCGGAGTCCACCCGGGCACGACAGCGGGACCTTCCATCGGAACGACCCCCGCGACCGTCATTGAAATCGTCTTGCGTTTGAGCCGACCGTGGACGCTTTCGGGCTCGAAATAACTCAAGCGGACTTGGTCGCCGGTCTTGGCCTTCAGATCGTCGGCGGCCCAGCGGTTCAAAACAATTTGATTCTCTTCAAGCGATCCAAGCGGTTTTCCATCCGCGTTTTTCCAAGGCCCAAGTGGAGACTCGTCAAAATCGATCGCCGCGACAGTCGCATAAGGAGTTTCTTTTAAGCCTAGCCGAATCGACTCGACCAGATAGGTCAAAACCGGTTCGATTTTCACCTCGGGAGACCGTTGTTTGATTTGTTCAAGCAAGGCCGTTTCCGCGCGAGGTTCGAAGAGCATCCTTTCGGTATTGAGAAAGGCCCGGTTCTTATCGACCGTTCCAATCTGCCACCCGAGATCGTCAGCCGTGATCGTCAAACGGGCCGTTTTTTTGGACCCGTCGGTCGGTCTGGAGGAAGTCGCTTTTTTCTCTTGCTTGACAACCGAAAAAATCGTGTTGATCCGCCCCGGTCGATCGAGCCAACGCTGGAGCATCGCAAGCGGGACCCACGCATTGCGCGTCGGCCGTTGGGTCGTTCGTACTGCAAAACGCCCGAGCCCTTCATCGGGAACGATTTCCACGACCCGAAGCCGGATGTTTTCGATCGGGGTGTCACGCCGCCCCAAAGGGGTTTCCGCCGGAATCGAAGCTGGTCGCGACAGTCGCAGGACAACCGGATCGCCCACCACGACGCCCAATTGGTCGGCCAGCTCGCGATTCAACACGATCTCGCGTCCCTCGGGAATCTTTTCGAACTGCTCGGGAGCAAGCCGATAAAAGGCATTGTCGACGCCGAAAAGCCGTGCCCCCGCCACTCGGCGTTTTTCATCACCTTTGGCAGGGCTCTCGATGACCGCCGGAAGCAGAATCGCGGGAAGCAATCCCTTTTGGTCAGCCTGGTCGGCACGAAAGAAACGGTTGCCGGTTGCCATTTTCTCGATCGGACCCAAGCGGTCTAAGGCCAACCTTTGCAGGCTCTCCCGCATTGAGTCACCGACAGTCAACGCGCCGGTCAAAACGGCCGCCGCCGCAACGACCCCCACCGCCATCGCCAGATTCGATCGCCAATGATACCACATCGAACGGACGGCAAATCGGCGAAATGAAAATCGGTCCGACATGAAAACCAGTTCGAGGGTAAATTGATGGCGGCGGTTTGCTCAATATTCAAAAGTCCCGGTGCGCCGAAATTATTTCAGAATTTTTTGGGTCGTTCGGGACCGTTGCTGCAAGGACGATTCGGGGGTGTGAAAGCCGACCACCGTTTTGTCAAGATCCTTTTGCTCGTCAATCAAACGACCTCGGGCCAGGTCGAATCGCACCCAACCCTCTCCATAGTGCTCGATCAACTTCGACTCCAGCGACGGATCGTTCATCGGGGTCAATATCTGAGTGGAAACATCGATGGTGGCGATTCCCGTTTTGACTTTCCGAAGCGTGAAGCTCTGCTGAAGCTGGATTTTCTTGGTCCCGCCATTCTCCAGCGGCACGCGAATTTCATGCGGATAGCTCCACGTATGGCCGACGGCGATCGGCTTTTTTGGGAAAGGGATCGTGATTTGCGCCTGATTTTGTCCGGGCCCGGGAAGCAGTTGTTCACGCTCGACAACATTGCCTTGCGGGTCCATGTGGAATCGGGCGCGCGGACGGCCGATCTGTTTGGCGATCGATTCGTAAACCATCGGCGGTTTTTGGTCTTTTTTGCTGTTGTAGCGAACCTCGTCTTGGCCGGACATCTTTTGCCACATGTCGACCTCGTCGATCTGCTGCGTGAAGATCGCCGTCCCGTCGTCGGCCACTTTTTCCACTTTCCAAAGATTCACCGAGCGGTCAATGGTTTCGACCTTTTGAGTCGTTTCTCCAATCGTCGCTTTGACGGTTTTCCGAAGCGTGACCTGCCAGCGGATCGTTTCGCCCGGTTCAAGCCGATAACGGAGCAAGTACGTTTGCTCTGAGGAATCTTCCACTGCCGTCGACTTCTCTTCGGTCGTGGAAGCGGCTTTGGGCTTCAATGAATCCGCTTGTTTTTCTTCAGCCAACACGACCGAAAAGCATAAAAACGACATCATAAATCCAACCAGCACACGTCGAACGCTCAAAAAATTCATCATTCGTCGGTTCCTTCCTCTCTGTGGTAATGCATTTCCAATCGACGAAAACGACCGCTCCAACCAAGTTTTTCACGAAGCGTTCGATAATAACTGTGATCCGGCCCGGCAACCAGTTTAAAACTGGGCGTGATCTTTTGAACCCGAATCCGATCGTTCGCCTCAAGTGTCCCGACAACCCGTCCGTCGACGACCAGACCGGTTTGCTCACTCGGGTGAGGAACCAAAAGATCGAAAACCCGATCAGCCGAGTCGACCACCGGGCGATGGGTCAGCGTATGCGGACTGATCGGCGAGATGACGAACGCCTCCAAGGTTTTCCGAAGAATCGGGCCACCGGCCGAAAGGCTGTGGGCCGTCGAGCCGACCGGACTGGCGATAATCAGCCCGTCGCAACTGTAAGTCGTGACCAGTTCGCCGTCCACGTATAGATCCACATCCAGGATCGAAAACGTCGCCCCACTTTGCACGGCGACCTCGTTAAGCCCGCGAACACAACGGATTACCTCCTCACCGCGAATCCAAAGGCACTCGAACATCAAGTGCTCGATCACTTTCAGTTTCCCCTGTTGATAATCCTCCAACAATTTGGGGACTTCCAACAACGAAAGGTCGGCCAGGAAACCCAGCTTCCCCATATTGACCGCCAGCACGGGCAGTTGATGGCAATCCATCTGATGCGCCGCGCGCAGAATCGACCCGTCGCCTCCCAGAACGATAGCCAAGTCGGCATCGACCGCGGACAAATCCTTCAGTCCCGTAAAATCGGATTCGACCACTTCGACCCATTCGGGCAGCATCTTTCGCAGTTGCTTTGCCCCTTCCAAAACGCCGGGCCGACCACCAAATCCGAGAAGAACTACCCTCAACCGAGGGGGGGCTTCCCGTTGATTATTTTCCTTATTCATAGCCCAAATCATACCCCAAACCCCCAACCCCGCAAACCCCCTTTTCACCGGTGCTTCCGCACCAACTTCTTATACCCGCTCCCGTTGGTCGCTAGTACGGGATGTGCAGGTGGTCGAAGGCCTTGTGAGAAAATAGAGGAGGGATTTATTTTCGGCGTTTTTTAGACCGGTGCTTCCGCACCGACACACAGAACCCGCTCCCGTTGGTCGCTGATGTGGGATGCGCAGTTGGTTGGAGGCCCTCTGGAAATTGGGTGGAGGGTCCTTTATGGTGTTTTTCTGGGAGGGTGTGGTTCTTGACCGCGGCGAACCGAGTTGACCGAGACCGGCTGATTCGGCTATGGTGTCCGAATGGATGAGAACCGTCAAGGAAAAAGAGCCTCTTCACCGATCGAGAAAACCGCATGAAACCGATTGTCGTTGTCAGCCGTTGCTTTGGATTCGCCCGGTGCCGCTATGATGGCCTGACGGTGCTCGACCCGGCGATGGCGGCGTGGATCAAGGCGCTTCGCCCTTATGTCGAGTGGCAAACGGTTTGTCCGGAATCCGATCTGAAACTCGGCATCCCGCGTCCGCCGATTCGTGTGGTCAACGAGAGGGAAAGGGGGAGTTGCGACTTTTTCAACCGGAAACCGGAATCGACTTGACCGACCGGATGAACCGGTTCTCCGAGGCGTTTCTCGACTCCCACGGCGAAGCGGACGGGTTTATTCTCAAAGGAAAATCCCCTTCCTGCGGCGTCGGCGACACCAAAATCTTTCCGGACACCGAGACTGAAAGAATTCTTTGTCGGGAGCATGGTTTTTTCGCTCGCCACGTCCTCGCCCGCTACGGAGCGACGGCCATTCTCAGCGAACGGCTTCTCCTCGACCAAGCCACACGTGAAGAATGGCTCATCCGCTTGTTTCTTCATGCCCGATGGCGCGAAACCAAACTTTCCGGCAATCCGGCCCGGCTGGCCGATTTTCATAGAGCAAACCGTTTTTGGCTCGCCTCGCTCAATCCAATCGCCTTCGATCAACTCGAAAGTCAGCGGCAACGACTTCGACAGACCGACCAAAAATATCCCGTTGCCGATCAATTTAACGTGTACGAAAAACAACTCGTCGCGCTCTTGCGTTCTCTGCCGAGACGCTCGCGAAGAGCAGCCCTGTTGAAAAAAATCGTTTCGCGATATAACGATTCGCTTCGGCCACGAGTCCGAGGTGAAATTCGCGAGGCGCTCAATCAATATCAATTCGGCTCGCTGCCGTTAGGGGCGGTGATTTTAGGTATTCAAAAACGGCTCGGTTCACAAGAAGAGGCGAACCGGTTCCGACAAGACCTTTCAATCCCCTATCCGCAAACG
This sequence comes from Thermoguttaceae bacterium, assembly GCA_963674475.2. Classification (GTDB taxonomy): domain Bacteria; phylum Planctomycetota; class Planctomycetia; order Pirellulales; family Thermoguttaceae; genus CAXXFQ01. The sequence continues at coordinate 918,899 of CAXXFQ010000024.1, forward strand.
CTCATCGAAAAAGTACTCTACCCTGATTTATTGGAAGATGGTTCCCTCTAAAAATAGTCTTTCAAGAAAAGCCTTATCAAACGAAAAGGGGAGAACCATTTCGAGACGGTTCTCCCCTTGTTTTTTTGAACTCAAATATCCCGGCAAGAGCGATTGCCAATCGGTCACTCGCTTTTGAACCGGTTATTTTTTCGCCGGATTTGTATCCGCCGGATTTCCATCCGCCGTTCGCGGGTTTTCGAGATAATAAATATATCCCGATTCACACCCAACGACCAAATCCGGAACCCCGTCCTTATTCCAGTCGACCACGGTCGGGCAGGTCGTGTGACCGGCCAGCTTCCAGGTGTCCAACGGACCGCGGTTGGCAAACGTGATCTTGGTCCCGTCTTGGGAAACGTTTTCCCAGAATTCGACGTTCTTGCCGTTCAACAGCATGTCGATCCGTCCGTCGCCGTTCCAATCGGTCAGAGCGATCTTCCGCCGACCACTGCCACCGGCCGTTTTGCTGTTAAGTCGAAGCGGTTTGCCGTCTTCGCCGAAAAATGTTTTTTGCGGCGGCAAGAGCAGCAGACGATCACCGTCCTTTTGGCGAGGATACCAACACAGATACCCTTCATGGTCGAGCATGACCAGGTCGTTCAGCCCGTCCTTATTCAGGTCAAAAACGACCGGCGAGGTTCGCCACTGGGGCGCCAATTGATTGTCTTCGGGCTCCCACCAGGTCCAGGCCGGTTTGGGCGCCTTGCCGGGCCATTCGACTCGAACCGGTTCGGCGGCGGCCAGTTTCGGCTCGGTGCGGGTCCCGATATTCTTATACCAAACGACCTTGCCCCAGATCGAGTTGACGATCAAGTCGGGCAATCCGTCGTGGTCCCAATCGGCCACGTCGAGGACCGTATAACCCCATTTCGCCTCGGCGGGTCCTTGGATCGAACCGTTCGGCCCGGCCAAAATGCGAATCGGCTCGCCGTCGACTTCCAGCAGTTTCGGCTTTGCAAATTTGGGCGGGCAGCCGCCGTCGAGATTTTCAAAATAGCCGAAGTTTCCGGCCGAATTGCCGCAGATCAGATCTTCACGACCGTCCCCATTCCAATCGACCGCCGCCGGGGTTACCAACGCGCCGAACTTGACTTCGTCGGCAAACTGTTGGAAGTGACGTGGCGGCAGAAATTCGGGCATCCCGTCGACCACCTTGCCAGTATGCTCCAGCAGAGCGACCCGGCCGTCTTCCTCACCGACGATCAGATCGGTGTGACCGTCCCCGGTCCAATCCCAGGCGACAACGACGATCATGCAGAGGTGCAATTTCAGCGGTTCGCCTTGATATTTCAGAATCCGTCCGGCCTTGTATTCGGGCTCGGTCCGGGTCCCGATATTTTCGAAATAGGTCAACGAGTCGCGGAACTCGCCGCAGAGCAAATCGAGGTCGCCGTCTCCGTCAAAGTCGGCCAAGTTCGGCGAGGGCATGCCGTAAACGTCGATCGGCTTCCCTTCGGCCATGAGTTGAACCGGCTTTTCATAAACCGGTTCGACCGCCGCGTCGCTGTTTCGCAACATATAGACGTACCCGTGCAGCGGGCCGCGTGTCCATTCGCCCTTGGAATTAAACGCGTTGTCCCAGCCGTACGCTTCCCAATCGCCGACGCCCAAAAGCAAATCGAGCCGTCCGTCGCCGTCATAGTCGGTATAGCGCCACTGGTTGGCCCGCACCTTTTTGAGCAAGTGGACATTTCCTTTGACCGAAAGCGGGACCTTTTGCTCGACGCCCGTTTTCTCGATATGGATCACTTCCTGGCCCGGCGTCAGCACGCGTGTTTTCCCGTCGACACAACTGGGCATGATCCCGGTCGCCCCTTTACTCAGCCGGACAGCCGGTTTGAACGTCGGGAATTTCGGATCGTCGCCGGTGTTTTCGAAGTAATACGTCCCGTTATAGGGGTGATCCGGACACGCGATGATCAGGTCGAGCCGACCGTCCTTATTGACATCGATCGGGATCGGCCAGGCCCAAAGCCCGACGCCCAGATCGACTTTCAAGTTCGGTTGGTTATATTGGAGCCGTTGGAGGGCGTGTTTTTCGACCTTGGCGTCGGCGGCCATCGAACAGGTCGGCAGACTCGTTCCGGAAAGAATCAGTCCGACACAGAAGCCGAAAACAAGGAAGAACGTCAGCGTTTTGGCGCGTTTCATGGTGTTTTGGTCTCTTGGTACGCAGGGGAATGAAAAATCGAGGGACGTTTTTGTTTTCCGAATTCTTTTTTAATCCGAATTCTTTTTTAAAGGGAAAAAGACATGCCTTTCCCTCTCCGCAAGAATAGCTTAAAAAGCGGAAACCTCCAGCAAAAACACAGTATATCAGGCCCTCGAAAATGTGCAACAAAACCCCCTCTTACGGCTAACTGCCACTCACTCAAAAGCAGCATAAACCCTTTTGCCCACCTCGGTCTCACGGCTCACTTGCCAGAAACCGTGCCTCAAAACGCTTTGACCGAGTCCGGAAAGCCCCTTTGCGGGTTTCGGCAAAAATCGCTATCTCTTTATGTTACAAGCATTTAGGTGACCATCTGCTTCCATCGTCAAACCTTCGGTCTGGACGGGATATGCTATAATGACGTAATGGGTTGATTTCGAGACGAGGAAATCCGGGAGAAGCTTTCCCGACCTCGTCTCCTTTACCACTGGACCGACTGGAATTGGAATAGGATTCCCCCCTAATGCGTTGCCTGATCGTCACCCAAAACGAATCTCTCTATCTGCCCAACTCGTTCGCCGTGGTCTGCCGCGAGCTGGGCGCCGATATCTGCGGTATCGTCAGCGCTCCGGCGATGAGTACCCACGGCGGGGCCTTTCGCGGTTTCTGGCGACACCTTCGCCTGTTCGGACTCGGCGGGACGATCCGAATGGTTTCGCGACTCGTTGGGGCCAAGCTTCGCGATCGTTTCACCCGACCCGGCAAAGATGGTCCGTTTTATTCAATCCCGGCGGTCGCCCGCGCGTTCGACGTGCCGTACTTCGATGTCGACCGATTGAGCGGCGACGCGTTCTTCGATATCCTCGATGAACTGAACCCCGAATTGCTCATCTCGATCAGTTGTCCGCAAATCATCGGCAAGAAGATCCGCGCGCGGTTCCCGAAAGGGTGTATCAACGTCCACGGCGCGCCGCTGCCGAAGTACCGCGGCCTGATGCCCGCTTTCTGGGCCCTCAAAAATAACGAAACCACCACCGCCGCGACCGTCCACGATCTCGAAAGCAAGATCGACAACGGAGCGATCCTCCATCAAACCCCGGTCGAAATCACCCCCGACGACACGTGGGACAGTCTGGTCCGTAAAACCAAAGCGTCCGGCGCCCGCGGGCTAGTCGAAGTGGTTCGTCAGATCGAGCAAGGGACCGAGACCCGACGCGAAAACCGCGACGAAGACGCCACCTATTTTTCTTTCCCCACGGCGGCCGATCGCAAAGAATTTCGTAAAGCCGGAAGACGTTTTTTGTAAGGCAGGCCGCACGACTTTTTTCAATCAACCATCTCCATAAGCGACCAAGAACGTCTCATGTCAACCGACTCTCAGCCTGCAAATAAAATGCTCCACGCCCTGTCGTTCGACATTGAGGACTGGTTCCACATCGTCGATATCCCGGCGTGCGACGATCCCGAAAGCTGGTCGTCGTTCCCGTCGATCGTCGAGCGGCGAACCGAACAAATCCTTGAAATCCTCGACGCGTTCGACACGAAAGCGACCTTTTTCATTCTCGGTTGGATCGCTGACAAATACCCGAAACTCGTCCAACGCATCGCCGAAGGGGGCCACGAACTGGCGACCCACTCGTTTTGGCATCGGCGAGTCTACCAGCTTTCGCCCGAGCAGTTCCGCCAAGATATCGCCGACTCGATCGCCGCGATTGAACAACCGTCCGGCTGCCAAGTTCGCGGTTTTCGCGCTCCCTCGTTTTCAATTACTCCCGGAACCGAATGGGCGTTCGACGTTCTGGCCGAATGTGGCGTGACCTACGACGCGAGCCTGTTTCCCGCGGCCCGCGCCCACGGCGGCTACATGTGCGACCCTGGCCCGGGATCGGTTGTCGCCGCTTCGGGCCGCAAGATGGCCGAGCTGCCGATGAGCACGATGGGCCTTTTGGGCAAACGGGTCTGCTATTCCGGCGGCGGCTATTTTCGCCTCTTCCCACTCGGGCTGATTAACGCCGGGATCAAACAGGCCGCCCGCGAAGGCCGCCCAACAGTGATCTACCTCCACCCGCGAGATTTCGCCACCGATTGCCCCAAGGTCCCCATGCCGCCGCACCGACGTTTCAAATGTTATGTCGGCCGAGCCTCGACCGAAAAGAAACTGCGAACCCTGCTCAAAAAATATCGTTTCGGAACCTGCCGCGAAGTTTTGGAAAACGCGTTTCCCAACCAAATCGAAAGTAGCGAGCCCGATTCGAAGTAAACACGAAGCTACCCGGGGCGACTGAGTATAGATATAAAAGAATTTTCGTAAACGAGTAAAACACGATGAAGCTGACGATCCTGACCCCGTTCTTTCCGCCGGAAACCGGCGCGCCGCAGTCGCGACTTTACGAAATGAGCAAGCGGCTCAAACAGTACGGCCACGACGTCCAAATTCTCACCGCGCTGCCCAACGCCCCGGTGGGAAAAATCTTCCCCGGTTACCGCTGGCGTCTCTGGCATCGCGAGACGATCGACGGGATTTCCGTTGTCCGGACCTGGATGTGGGCCGTCAAGTCAAAAAGCTCGGTCTTGCGTCTTTTGAGCATCGTCAGTTGGCTGTTTACCGCCTTGTTCATCGGCTTTTGGTTCTGCCGCCGACCCCAACTTTTACTCTGGAACTCGCCGCCGCTGTTCTCCGCGCCGGTGGCCAATTTCCTGAAAAGAATCTGGCGTGTTCCACTGGTCATGTGGGTCGCCGACGTCTGGCCAATCACCTATATCCGGCTGGGCAACGATCCGAACTCAATGGGCGTCAAACTGCTGGCCTACCTCGAACGAAAAAGCTACAAGCAGGCCGACCTGATCGCCCTGGTCACTCCCGGCGCGCAAGAGGATGTCGAAGAACGTTTCCCGAACGTCACGACCACCATCTGGAGTAACGGCGTCGATACCGAACTCTTCCAACCCGGCCACGCCAACCCGAAACAACGCGAAGCGTACGGCCTGACCAAAGACCATTTCACCGTCGTCTTCGCCGGGCTGCACGGGATGTTTCAAGGGATGGACGTCTTTACCGAAGCGGCCAAGGAACTTCAGTCCGAACCGAACGTCCGGCTGCTTTTGGTCGGTGACGGTGTTCGCAAACCGGAACTCCTCGAGACCGCCAAACGAGAAAACCTGACCAACCTGATCTTCGGCGACCCGATCCCCAAAAGCGAGGTCCCCGCCCTGATCGCTTCCTGCGAGGTCTCGGCCGTCCCCCTGTGCTCTCGAATGCCCGGTACCATGCCGTCGAAATTCTACGAGGCGCTCGCCTCCGGCGTTCCGGCCGTCGTGGCCGCCGAGTGCGAGGCCCAACGACTGATCGACAAGTACGAGGTCGGCTTCACCTACGAGCCGGGCGACGGGAAATCGTTCGCCGAAGCGGTCCGAAAACTCAGTCGACTTTCCCCCGAAGAATTCGACGCGATGCGCCGCCGTTGCCGTGAACTTTCCGCCCGCTTCGAACGCGATCGACTTGCCAAGTCGGCACACGAAACCCTCGTCGCCCTAGAACAAAATCAACCCCTCCCCAAAATTTCTTGGTGAGTAATTTGTAGAAATCGCCCGACTAGATCGACTCGATATGCACCCCGCGGCGGGTTCGTTGCTCGTAGCGGGCCTCACGGAATTGACTTGCCACCTCGTGCACCCGGTCGATCCCCGGGATGATCAGCTCCGGATGCAACTCGTCGCTTGAAAGAATTTTGATCGAGCCGACCCCCAAAAACCGCTCCAAGAGATTTTGCATGATCGTCAGATCGTCGATATAAAGCACTTCGATCCAATCGATCGTGTGAAACAAAATCCCCCGCTCGTGATAAAACCGGATTGGTGTCAGCCGGTAGCAAACGCCCACACGCTCCCGAAGGTACGTGATCAACATTTTCCCCCAGATCAACGCGAAAACGATCAAGCAGGTCCAGCGAACGACCGGCTCGCCTCGAAAATAGATCGCTGCGACCAACAGCCCCACCGACACGACCGCCGCGAAAAAGACCGAGACGGCCATATCTTTGACGCTGTAGGTCCCACTCCAAAGCGTCGTTTCGTCTGAAAGCTCGGGTAAATTTTTTTCCGACGGCAACGGGGGAAACGGCTTTTTCGATCTTAGTTTTTTTGTAGGTTGTTGGGGAGGGTCCTCTTTCATGACCCGCAACGCGCTCCCACACTGCGGACAGAACCGGGCCGATTCGCTTTCGATCAGAGCATCGCATTCCGGACATCGCACGATAATCGGCCTCCAAGAAAAAATTTTTGGCAAAGGAGCGAACCACCAAACCAAGGGTCATTCTACTCGTTCAGAGCGAAAAGTGCCAAGAGTTCAAGCTCAGATTTCTTCATCCAAGCCGAACTTTTTGCGATTCTCCCAATACCACCGGATCGTTTTTTCCAGCCCGGTCGAAAACGATTCTTCCGGCGTCCAGTGCAACTCGGTTTTGATCTTGGTCGTATCCAACGCGTAACGCCGATCGTGCCCGGGGCGGTCATCGACACGCGTGATCAGGTTCTTGATCGGGCGATACGACAGTTCGGAAACCAGCCGCTCGGCCCAATCGCAAATCGCTTCGACCAACTTCAAGTTACTTTTCTCCGACCCGGCCGCAATGTGGTAGGTCTCGCCCGCGTGGCCCTGCTTCAATACCAGTCGAAGGGCCCGGCAATGGTCCTCGACGTAAAGCCAATCGCGCCGTTGAAGCCCATCGCCGTAAAGCGGGATCGGCCTTCGTCCCAATGCGGCAAGAATCGCCATCGGAATCAATTTTTCCTCATGCTGCCACGGACCGAAATTGTTGGTGCAATGAGTCAACAGCACCGGCAGATCGTGGGTCCGATGGTAGGCTCGAACAAAATGATCGGCGGCCGCTTTCGAAGCTGCGTAGGGAGACGACGGGTGGTACGGGGCGGTTTCGTTTGCCGCTTTGGCCCGAAGCCAAGGACCGTAAACCTCGTCGGTCGAAACATGCAGGAAGCGAAACGCCTCTTGTTCTTCCTCGGAAAGCGATCGGTAGTAGTCCAGCGAAGCTTCCAAGAGCCGCTGCGTTCCGACGACATTTGTCTCGACAAAAATATCCGCGTCGGCAATCGACCGGTCGACATGGGTCTCGGCCGCCAGATGGACCACCGAACGGGGGCGGTATTTTTCGAGAACCTCGCGCACCGCCTCTTCGTCGATAATATCGGCGTTGACGAAATGGTATCGCGGGTTCGAGGCAATTTCGCAAAGCGAATCCGGATTGGCCGCATAGGTCAGCTTATCCAGGTTAACCAGTTCCCCTTCCTCTTCGCGCAGCCACTGCCGCACGAAATGCCCCCCAATAAAACCGGCTCCTCCAGTGACCAGACAACACGTATTCACGGAAATACTCCTCACGCCCCAAAAAACCGGCCATACCCTCAGACGAAACTCTTATTATTCTCTTCGGCTAATCCGGCCCTGTAAACCCACTGTGGTTGATCGGGTTCACCCCCTTCTGGGGGCGAAGTTATTGAAATATCTAATAAAAACCGATAAAACCTGCAAAAGGACAGACTTGCAAGCGGCCACCTGAAGAGCCGCCGCCATTCCTTCTTTCCCATCTTTTTGGCCCTAAAGCAAGAAACTTTCAACCATGACCTCACTTCTTCCCGAAAACGACCCGTTCCCCACGGCCCACACAAACTGGCTCAGGCGGCTTTGGCTTCTTTTACTTTCGGTCGGGCCGGGAATTTTCTGTGTCGGCTATACGATCGGCACCGGCAGCGTCACGTCGATGACCAAGGCGGGAAGCATGTACGGGATGCAACTGCTTTGGGTCCTCGTGCTCAGTTGCCTATTTTCCTGGGTCCTGATGGAAGCGTACGGCCGATTCGGAATCGTGACCGGGTTGACCGCGATCCAGGGATTCAAAACCCAGTTCCGCTACGGCAAACCGATCGCGATGCTGACCGCCTTTTTGGTCATTGCCGGGCAGTGGTGCTGCCTTTCCGGGCTGGTCGGCCTTTCGGCCACGGCGATCCATGAGTCGCTCTGCCTCTTTTTCCCCGGCTTGCAGTCGGCTGCCTACTTCTCGGTCCTGGTGATCTCCGTCGTGACGATGATAGTCATGTACGCTCTGCTTTGGTACGGCAATTACGGACGGTTTGAAAAAATTCTCGTCCTGTTCGTCACCGTGATGGGGGTCGCCTTCATCGCGTCGATGTTTTTGGTCTTCCCCGGCGGCGGGCAGATTGCGCGGGGGCTGATCCCCAGAATCCCCGACGGCCCGGGCGCACGGATGATGGTCGCCGCGTTTGTGGGCACAACGATGGCCGCCCCAACGTTTGTCGTTCGCCCGCTTCTGTTGCAGGGGAAAGGATGGGGGCTGGCCCAGCGGAAACAACAGAGCCGGGACGCAGCCATCTCGGCGTTGGTAATGTTCCTGGTCAGCGGGTCGATCATGGCCTGTGCAACCGGCGCGATTTTGTTGCAAGGGGGCCAGCCGATCGAAAAGGTACTCGACATGGTCCAGACGCTCGAACCGGTCGCGGGCCGATTTGCTGTCGCACTCTTTTTGGTCGGCACGCTCAGCGCCGGACTCTCGTCGATCTTCCCGATCGCCATGGTCGCGCCCCTGTTGGTGGCCGATTATCGCGACGGGAAAATGGAAACCCGTACCCCGTTATTCCGTGCCCTGACCGGCGTGGCTTGCCTTCTGGGGCTGATTGTTCCCATCTGCGGCGTCAATCCGATCTTCGCCCAGATCTTGACCCAAGTCTCCCAGGTCTTCGTCCTGCCGATCATCATCGGCGGAATGCTGATCCTCAGTAACCGTCGCTCGCTGATGGGCGAACACCGGGCCGGAATCTTGTTGAACGTCGGCATGACCGCGGCGCTGGGGTTTTCGCTGGTCATTTCGTACAACGCCTTTCTGGCGCTGAGCAGTCTGATTCAAACCCTCACGGCTGGTTAAGACTTTTTTTCGGAAACCGGCTTTGGGGACGGTTCACTCGACGTCGACCGAGCTTCTTCGTAGAGCGGTTTGCCGGGCACCGGGCGGAAATCACCGTGGTCGCGGTACTTGAGGTTGCGACGGCCGAAATAGGTTCCGTAGTAAGGGCCGTTGGCGTCGACCCAGGTGGTCAGTCGGATCCACTCCTGCGGGGAAAGCACGACGTCGTGGTGTCCCTTTCGGAGTTCTTGGACCAGTCGACTGGCGTGGGAACCCAGCGCATAGGGCGGAAGCGTCTCGGTGTTTTTCATTTCGGCGTTTGGATCTGGCCCGATGAACTCCTGAATATAGGCAATCTGATTGCCGTCCATGATCTGCTCGTAGGACCGGTTGAAAAATTTGGTCAACGTGCCGGAGAGATCAAGCTTTCCGTCCGGTTTTTCGCCGCCGTGACAAGAGACGCAATGATGGTCGAAGATCGGTTGCACGTCGGTTTCATAATGGACCGTCCGAGGAACCGTTTCACCCGGTTGGGCCACCGGACGAGCGGCCGGTTTTTCGAGCGCCTTGACCGGTTCGTTCGACGGGGCCCAATGGGCCGAGAGGTGACAACCGACACACGCGCGGGTCTCGCCCGGTTGGAAATCGACAAACGACCGCATCCGCTGTATTTCCATGAAGTTCTCGTCGACCGCTTGGAAGAAGATATTTCGATCGGCCGGGACCGTGAAATGGGCCGAGCCGTCTTCGGCGACCGGGACAATCCCCCAAAGCCGCTTCAGGTAGATGTGGGCGTTTTTGCTGATGATCGCCTGTTGCCCCAGCGCCTCGTCATTGGGCCAGAACCGTCGGGCCGCCCACGGACGACCGATCTGCTCCCAAACACGCAGGTACTTGACCGTGCCCCGCTTGACCCCTTCGAGTCCGGCGTAAATATCGCTCAAAACGACCGTCGCCTCATCGGATGAAGGAGCGGGCAATTTTTTCTTTTCATCAGAAACGGTCGCATCGACCGAAACGGTATCGAGAGAATGATTTCGCTCTTCAACGACTGGCAAGACGGGTGGCGTCGGCCGTGGCGCGAGCGGAATTGGCTGCCAACAGGAGATCGTCGGGTCGTCATAAATCTTGACCCGATTTCCAAAAGTGTCGATCAGATAGAGCCCATAGGATTTATTGTCGTACCAAGGCCGGTCCGGATTGCAGGTAACCAGAAAGAATGGGGTTTCCCGATGGGGGCTGTCGACGTCGGTCAACGGATACGGATCGGCGAACAAGGGGCCGCGGTGGTCGGGCACCCAACGGCCGTTTTTCCAATGCGAGAATCGCTCGAACTTTTTTTCCTTGCCGAGAGCCAGATTTGTGTCCGGCGTCAGCAATTCGACCGGCTCCACGGTATCGAGTCGCTTCCGAACATCGATCAAAGCGAGCGGGCCAACGGCGAACGGGTGGTGCATTGTCAAGGTCGAGACCAGCCGGTTCGGGTCGCCCGGCATCTGACGGGCATGGATCAAAACGGGCGGGTAGATTTGTTGGCCGCCGTACCGTTCAACCGAACCGGACCCGTCGGGCCACATCGACCAGAGCGACTGGACGGCGATCACCCCCTTGTCGACGTACTCCCATCGCGTATACAGAATCCGCCCGTCGTCGGTTACCACCGGAGTCGACTCGCTCAGCGCCCCTTGGGAGAGCTGGTGCAGGTTCTTTCCATCGGCGTCAACCCGATAGAGCGTGTTGACCACCAACGAGTCGTCCTGCCCGCATAAAACGCCCAACTCACAACGGGTCGACGCGAAGGCAATCCCACCGTCGGGCAAATAGCACGGATGAAAGTCATCGGTCGTGTGATGGAAACAGCCGTTGCGACCGTATCTCGGGTGAAGATATTTCTCGATCCGCTGGGGCTCGTCGGCCGGGTCGAAAGTCACCTGGCGCAGGTTCTTCCCGTCGACGCCGACTTCATACAGTCGAAACCCCTTGGCCGCCGCTTCTTTATAACCAAAAACGATCCGCTTTCCGTCAAACGAGAGGTCGAACCGGTCGAAAACGCCCCCGTCGAGACCCGACACCAATTCGGTTACCTCGCCGGTGTCGATCGAAAGGCGACACAGGTTGCCGCCGTATTTTTTGACCCGCATGAAGTCGGCGTAATACCAACCGCCGCAGTAGGCGTGACGCTTGGCGAACAAGAGATCCTGTCCGGCCAAAAGCGGGTTTTTCTTAACCAGCGATTCGTGTTGAAGTTTTTCAATCTGGCTTTTGATCGCGACGAAAGAGCTTTTCTCCGAAGGGGCGTTCGAAATATCGAGAAGGTCGAGTGCCGCACGGGTCAGTTTTTGAGTAGTTTCGTTAAACGTCGCAGCATCAAAACGCCCGGGGTAGTTTTGGGCCAAGTGGTCGATCGCCTTTTGAGTCGAATCGAGCTGTCGGCAAAGTCGCGACGCCTCGCCAGCCCTCGCGCAAAGGGTCAGCCAAGCCGGGTCGTCCGCCGAAGTAGACGATGATTCAAGCAATTCGAGCGCGGCGTGGAGCTTCGCAAAAAAGGGCGCCCCGATCGCGGAATCCCGCTCGTCCCCGGCCGCCTTGTCCGACTTCCAGCGATCGAGTAACGTCCGAAGATAGCGACGTTCGAATTCTGGCCGGTTGGCCATCGCAAACCAGCCATTGGTCGGGTCGAACCAGTCGTGGTGGATTTCGTCCAGCCAAGGATGACATTCCGACGGGAAATCGGCACGTAGCCGCTTCCAAAAATCGGACACCAAAGCGGAAGTCGTCTCGGAAGTCACCTCGATCAGATGGGAACGATCCTGTTTTGTAAAGGCGTGAAGCTTTTGGCGGAATCCGAGCATGGTCTGGGCCGGAGTTTTCGCTTTTTGATAAAGGGGCTCCTGTGTCAAGGCGGCCAGTTCGGGAATTGACAAACGATCCCCCAATTTCATCGACTCCGATGGCTCACGACCCAAAACGGCCAGCTCGGCGATTTGAAAATTAAAATGCTTTCCGCCGGTCGATTCGTAGCTGTCGTTCACGCGAATTCCCACGTAACGCGTCACGACCCCCTCGAAAAGGATCGTTTCGGTCGCGTCTCCGGTCAAACGGCAAAACTGATGTTCTTTCGACATGACACGGTCAATGCGGTCGTCGTTTTCCAGGTCGTCGGCCACGGGATGCGCAGCCGGATCGAGATCGGTGTAGCAAAACAGGTCTCCCTTGCTCGGGCCAAAAAATCCTTGGCCTTTTCGAGACCGAAGTTTCAACCCGGTCACCAGATACGGCCTTCCCAGGTCAACCACCAGATGGCCGGTCACCGGGGCGGACCCTTGCGGCGGTATCGTTTTCTTCCCGCTCCCGGTCGGTGTGTCGTCCAAAAGACAGGTGAATGTATCCGGATTCCCGTCGATCGCTTTTTCCGCGGCGTATTTCGGATTGGACTGGCCGTCGGGCCGACTCTCTTTGGGAAAAGTCGAGCCTGAAGCGCTGACCACCGCGGTCGGACGAATCCAACGAAGCCCGGCCTCTTGTTTTTTTTGAACCGTCGGTTCCTGGGGCCGTTCGAAACAGCGTTTCCCTTTGGCCGTCGCGCGGCACGCTGTCCGATGCCGGTGCTGACTTCGTTCCAATCGAGCCTTTCTTGTCAGGTCGACCGGATTGACCAGTTTGAAATTCGACATGTCGGCCCGGGTGCGAAGCTCAAGGATTTTTCGCCCCGCCTCGATGATCGATAGCGCCTCGCGATAGTCCGGCTCATGGGGATCGAGTTTTTCGAGACAAAGGCTTTTCTTGGGCCGCGTGAAGTTGATCAGCTTGCCTGAGTTGGGATTGGCGAGTCCACGCGACTGAATCGGGGCACCGGTCAATTTGCTCAGCCGACTCAATTGAGCGTCGCTCAACGGACATCGCCCGAAAAGATGGTTCGGATAATTTGATTCATACGTCCCATAGTACGACGCATTCAGGTCGATCCAAGTGATCAGCCGATCGAGTTCTTCCTCGGAAAGCTTAACGTCGTTGTGACCAGCTCGGAGCATGTCGATCAATCGGCTTCGATGGGCGCCCCACGCGTAAGGCGGCAACACCTCGGGCGGACCGTCGTCGACCGCTTTAATCAGTGCCTTCGTCATGTCAGGCTTGTCAGGATACCATCGCAACGGGCTTTTCTGACGCAGTTCGAGATACGAGACGTTGAAAACAATCCCCAGATCGCCGCAAAGGTTGATACCCTTTTCGCCTTCCTTGCCGTAGTCGTGACAGCCGACACAATGGCGATCGAAGACTGGCTGGATTTCGGTCAGGTAGTTGAAATTCCGCTCGGGACCGTGCCATGGCTTGAGCTTGCTCGGCGCTCGGGTCATCGCGATCGGCATCCGATGCGAGGAAATCGTCTCGACCGATTCGAGGCGCGGTTCATGACAGCCGACACATCCGGCCCGCTCACCCGGCTGAAGGGTCGTGCCGCTGCGCATCGATTGGACCATCATCCCGTTTTCGTCGAGCGCTTGGAAGAAAACGAACCGTTCGGCCGGAACTTCAAAATAGGCCGATCCGTCTTCCTCGACCGGCGCGTCGCCGAGAATCCGTTTGTTGTTGGTGCAATTAAAGTTCACCGCCGGACGTTGAAGGGTATCGCTGCGCCAAAGCGGATGGGTCCAATGTCGCTTCGGCGGCGCCTCGACGACACGGATCGTCTTGATCGAGCCACGCGGGACGTTTTCCATCCCCGAACCGCGATAAACGTCAGCCACGTAAAACGTCCCGGTCTTCTTGGTCAGGTCAACCCCGTCGGTCAGCACGGGCGGTTTTACCCGCGAGGTAAGCGGCATCGGGTCGAAGCACCCCGGCGTTTCGGTATGCAGTAAAACTTCGTTGCCGAAAAAGTCAACGAGAAAAATCCCCGTCTGTTCTCCTTGGCCGGTCATCCGGGCGCAGAGAATAAACTTTTCATCCAGCGGCCAGGGGTCTTCGTATTTGTTCGAGATTTTTTTAAACTGGTCGATCAGCGGTTCGTGGGGATGGGCCTTTTGGCGACCTTGATACGTGGTCTTCTTGTTGACCATGTACTTTTTGAGCGACTCGGGCCACGTCCGAACCAGCGGCGTCTCGCCGTCGAGCCCCTTACGCCGATCCAGGACGACCATCGCCCCCCTCGGTCGATCGTGGCACGACCCGAACACGGCGACCATCTTGTCGGTACCGGGCAAGGCCCGCGCGTCAAAGATCGCACCCGGCGACCAGGCGTTATTGCCGTAATAAAGCGCATGGTTTCGGCCGTCGGGCATCATCGTCCAAAGGCCGAACGACGGGCCGTAATGCCGGTCGACATATTCCCACCGATCGTAAATCACCCGACCGTCCGGCAGGATCGAAGCACGCGCCTCGAACAGGTTGTTGCGTCCGACCTGGCGGATATTCGAGCCGTCAGCGTTCATCAGAAAAAGGTTCGACTGGATATGCTGGTTGCAGCCGCAGTATTTCGGGTCACGCGTCGAGCTGAAAATGATCCGGCCGTCAGGCAAATAAACCGGGTCGATATCGGCCACCGACGGTTCATGGGTCAGTTGGCGAAGTTTTTGGCCGTCGGCGTTAATCTCAAAAACATGATAGTTCTCGTTTCGGCCGCGACGCATCGAAAAAAGCAACCGGTCGCCCTCGTAAGAAACTTCCAAATCACGGGCGACCCCTTTGGGCGATTCGAAAACCGTCTCGACCTTCCCACCCTCGGCCAGATCGAGCGTCTTGATCGCCCCGCCGCCACGGAAACTGCCCGCGTTGACCTCGTCGGTCAGGAACATCGTCCCCGTGTTGTGGTGGTCAGGCCGATACTGTTGGCGAACGACAAAAACGATCGGCGATTTCTGCAAAACCGGATGGGCCGAGAGGGCCTCGTGTCGAAGGGCGTCCAACGTCGCAGGGGCCGTTTCGGCTTTCGGGTCAATCGATTCGAGCCGCTCGAGGAACCCGTTGGCCCCGGGATACTGATCGGCGTATTGCTCTTGCAGGTAAACTATCGCCTTTTTCACCGAGTCGATCGACTCCGGCGTGGCGGCGGCAAATCCCATTTGGGCGGCCGACCAAAGGATCAAAGCAGTGCTTGCGAGAAAAAACGGTTTCAGGCGGCGGGAAAGGGGCTTCATATTTATATCTATCCCTTGTCGTTTGCCGATAGGCAGGAAGGAAGGCGGGGTTCAAAGAGGGATCTTTTCCAGGAGGTCCAAAAGGTCGTTTTAGAACCGGTCCAAAGAAGAAAAAAATCCCAACCCCGATTATAACTAGAACGGGTGGAAAAGCCAAGTCATCCTCTGCCAAGGACCACCGGCCTTTCCACCCGTTTTATGATTCGTTCGCCTTGAAAGAAAGGGGCTCCAAATGCGGCGATTTACGGGAATTTCACTTTAATTTGACTCAAATCGATTGCGCACCCATCGGCTTTTTGAAAAAGACGAAGCAGGATTCCCGGTTCCACGTCGGCACGGATGTTGCGAACGCTTGCGTCACAAAAACCGGCGGCAAATCCGGAACCGTTGACCATTTTCAGACCAGCGGCCGGGTCGGATTCGTCGTAACGATAATCTTCCGGTTTGGTCCAAGGAACGGCCAGTTCGTCGCGAACCTCGACCAGGGCTATTGTGTTGACAGTACCGTCCGTGATATTTTGAATCTTCACCGGTTCGCCCGAACCGAAAACCGTGTCCTTGCCGACCGGTGCGAGAAGGGTCGTGTAGCCGGATTTGACCTGAGAGCCCGAGGTCTGAAAAACCTTCGGCATCTTTTCGAGCAATTTTATATTATGCGGACTGTCCCACGGCTCGTCCAAGTGGAACTGTTTAAAAAGTTCTCCCTCTTCCAGAAATGGCAAGAGATGAACCCGCCAACTCAGTCGAGGCTTTCCATTTTCATCCCGGTCATTTTTTGGCGGGGGAAAATGGTCGTCTTTAGCATGGAAAGTTTGCATCCCGATCAATATGTGTTTCATGTTATTTTGCGTCACGGTCAGCTGATATTTTTTGCTTGCCTTTTGAACCATAACACTGAATGCGGAAGCGAAGATCTTTCTGTCGTCCAGGGTAAGGATCAGCTGCGATCCTTCAGCCTTGGGGCTAAAGGTGGCCAACAACGTTTCGAGTTGCTCGGCGTTGATTTTCTTGGAAAACGGTTCGATCTTTTCATGAGCCGTGCGGACGATGACGGGCAATTGCTTGGCCAGGCGGGCGGCCGCTTCGTCGTCGGTCGATTGAATGACCATCCGGACAGAGATTTTCGCCGGGTCGATCCCGATCGCCACCCAACGCAGTCCGTCGGTCAATACCCGACTCGGGCCGCCGCCGATCTCCTCGGGTAACTCAGGAAGCATCTCTTCGATCGCCCGACGTGCGTAAGCAGGCGGAACCAGGAGCATCTGCACCGGAAACCCTTCGACCGCGTCGAAAGCCTCGGCAATTTCCGGACGCGGTGACGGTTTGAGCGTATCGAGATAGTTTCTTACATATTCATAATAATGATTGAAGCCTCCCATGAAGGACCCGGATATAAATATGACATGCTCCTCCCGCTCAATAATATTCGAGGTATTAAAAAAAATCGGCACTTTTTGAAGTTTTTCCAGGTCGAGCGAATTCCCTTTTTGAATAAAAAAGAATCCCTGAGCCGACGCGTTGCAGACCCAGTAGATCGCCCTATCGCCCAACGCCGCCCGAGTCGTTTCCACTACCCCTTTCCACAGGGTAAGAGGTGACCCACTGGCGGCGCTCGGCACCGGGACCATCTCACTGAGCTTTTCAGCCAGTAACGGTGGACCGAGATGGGCCGGGTCAATGCGGAGGACCGCTGTGGTTTGCCAGTCAACCATCGGGGCGATGATTTTCGCGTCGTCGTTTTCGTTCGCCCAAGCGGTGTGGGCCGCCCCCAAAACGCTGCACACAGCGAGCGTCATAAAAATCGTTTTTTGAAGAGAATATTTTCGCATAACTTCACCACTCCGTGAAAGGTAGAATCTTTTTTAATTGAACCGTTGAACCAACAAGAGAAAAAACCGATCAGGGCTGTTTTGGCTTGGCAAAACGTAATATCAGATGTCGAACTGCTCTGTTAAGTTTATGAGACGTTTTCAAAGTGGCCTGTTCGCCGTCGACTTCATAAATAAACGGTTTTCCGGTAGCCGGGTCAATCGGGGCGGGCAGATCGAGATCGTCCAACGACGCGGGCAATTTGGAGTCGTGTTTCGAGCCATAATGACGAATCGCCTCGACCGTCTGCAAGAGGGCCAACTCCTGTTCAGAACGCACCAAGGCCTGTTGCGAGGAAGATATTGCCGGAATAAGAAGAAGCGGAAGTATGGCAACAGGACCTATTTGAGGTAATTGTTTACGCATTTTATCTTCCATTTCACGTTGTTTTTTCACGGCCTGCCAGAAGGGAAGATAGGACCACTTTCGGCAGTCGTCGGTCAGTTCGTCCCACACGCGAGTGGTGGCAAGGGCGACCAGCTGTAAAGCCGGATACGATTCCACCTGTGTCTCGCTCATCCCACAACGCTCGATCAAATATTTTCGGGCGCCCGGATAAGCGGCAATGACGTAGGCGGTCGTCGCAACTTCATTGCGGGACGGATTATCAGAAAAACGCCAGATACCGAACGTGTCCAAACCCCACGCGTCTCTTCCAAAATTTCGGGCCCTTAATTCATTCCAGTATTCAGCCGGGCGAGGCGTCTCGTCCACTTCTTTGAAAAACGGAAGCTGGAGATAGATCAGATTGGATTCAAATCCCAGACTTCGACGCATATCGACAAGCGGCTTGGGCATTGACGCAATCGCCCAATAGAGATTCGGGGAGTCCGGCTGCTGAATCAAATCCTTCGTGGCATCCCAAGTGATGCCGGCTATGGCGATGCCGATGAGGTTGCTAACAACAAAATCTTGCCCTTGCCCCAAATGCTTGGCAAGCATGTAACTTTGGCGAATGATCTCAATCGCGTCGTCGTAACGTCGTTCGGCCAAGGCGACACGGGCTCGAATGACTTGGACACGAACGAGTTCTCGAAGCGATTGGATTTCCGGCAAGAGAATCGAAACGGGATTTTCGGTTTCTTTTGGACGGTGGCCAAAATCACAGTGCCGACAGCGCACCGCCTCACGAAGATAACGTGGCTGGCAACCGTACCACGAGAGAAACTCCTTGATCTCCTCCAGCGGCAACTTCTCCAGCGGCATACTCATCCAGCAATAGGGGCGAGGTACCTCATCAGCCTTCCCCGATCCACAATCTTCCTTTTCCCATTTTTCCTTCAACTCAATCAGATATTTTACACCTTGACCCTGCTCAAGAAACCCCATCGCCTTGAGGTAATAGATGGCGGCGTTGCGGTCGACCTGGTCGAATTCGTCGGTGGTCAGACGATATTTCAGCGCGGGCCTCGGTTCCGGTGCCGAGTGGAAAGTCAACTCGGTGACAATCACTCCATCTTCATTTGGTTCATAGTTAACGGCAAAACTCGCTGGGGGGACGATCAGACAAAGGCCTAACGCCCCGAGTAGACCTACTATCTTTTTCATCGATTAGGCTCCAAAAAAAGGGAACGGTGCTGGAAAAGAGTCGAAAAACGAAAAAATGACAAGCGATTGTCGCGTTACCAGTATTGAATTTGATCGCGGCCGAAAAGCTCTTCATAGACTCGGCGGTAGTCGTTGGTTCGAAACGGTTTGGGCTCCGGTCGACGCGTGGCCGGACGCTCGGCTGTCGGCGTTTTGGACGGTGTCGACTTGGACAGCAACGATTTGGGCAAGGACGCTTTCGGCGGCGAAATAGGGTGAGTTTCCTGAAGCTCAGGAAATTTCCCCAGACGCATCGCCAACAGTGTCAGCGGCTTCCGCGAATCTCGCCCACCCCGATCCGACTCCCGCCAAAACGCCTCGAGCCATTCCATCGCAGTTGGACGCGAGTCCGGCTCGTACTGAGCAACCAACGCGACGTCCTCGGTCTCTTGCCGCTTCGACTCCGACTTGGCCGGGTCGTCCGGTGATTTAGCGACAGCGACCGAATTTTGCGTTACATCCGGTTCGATCGGCCCGACCACCTGACGCGGCTGATGAGCAAAGCCAACTTCAAGCAGCCCGACTTGGACCATCAAAAACATGACCAGCGCCCCGACCACGACGCCTGAGCCCCAAACCCCGGCGATCATCCCCCACCGCGGCAGTGAATGGGCCGACGTCGGGTGCTCGATCGTCGGAACCGGCGTTAAAGCCACGCTCGACTCGATTGGGCACTCGGCTTTTTCCGAAGCATCGAAATTCAACTTCGGCGTCCGAGGCGCAAGGGATCGGAATTGGGCTTCGATCGCCCGAAGCGCGTCGGGTGTTTCGAACTCGAAGTCGTTTTCGAAAACCGGCCCGTCCGCTCGATCGGGATGTTGGAATGAATCGGTCATGGTCGTGTGACCTCCGCTTATTTTGATCTTTTTATTTTGATTCGCTTACTAGGATTCCGTGTCGACCTGCAACGATTTTTGCAATTGCTTCAAGGCCTGAATATAACGCCGATGGGCCGTGCTCGAGGAAGTGCCGGTCAGTTGGCCGATCGCGTCAAACGACAAGTTGCCCCAAATCCGGGCAACTACGACCTCACGCATCTCAAGCGGCAATCGCTTCAGTCGGCCGACCGCCTCGTCGGCATCCATTTTCGCCTCGGGGGAGTGGACAAACCACCGATCGCCCTGAGAATCGGCCTCCTGACGACGGGCGGCAATCGCTTGGCGTTTTTGACGTCGCGATTCCGAACGGGCCGCACTAATCGCCCGACGTCGAACGACCGCGTAGAGCCACGCAACCGGATCGTCCGGCGTCTGCGACTGGCGAACCAGTTCCACGAACGCCTCTTGCACCGCGTCGTCCGGCCACCGAGTCCACCCACGGGCATAAAGCACCAACGCGGCTCCATGCTCGCTCAGAAGTCGGTCAAGATGTGCTGGCCCCATCCGGTTCACGTCTGCTTCCGATCCATCCTGTGAGAAAAGAGAACCAACCCGTCCTGATCGGTTCCACCCTTTTCGTTTTCGCCCTGTTTCAGAATCGAAGAAAAAGCCACTCGAGGTTTCCGAATGGCTCCCCTCCAAGTTCATATTATTGTCGCCACCCGTGCGATTGTGTCCCATCGGAATGGAAAAAACGGAAAAAATGGAACGGAATCCCCCGCGTAAGTTGGGGTTTTAGCGGCAATTCAACACCCATTGGAGTGGCGTTTCTTCGCAAACGGCCTAGAAGGCGACATAGAAGACGTCACGGGGAGGCCAAGACTTATCGATTCCGACAGAGGCCAAACCGATCGTGGCCCAAAAGAAAAAGGCGTGCCCTTCGAAAGAAAGACACGCCCGATTTTTTTCAGGAAGTGCGTTCGATTAATGGAACGACTTACAAGATGAACTTGCTCAGATCGTCGTCCTGCGAGACCTTTTCCAGCCGCTCTTTGACATAGGCGTCGTTGACCAGAATGCGGCCCATCTTCATGTCGGGCGCCTCGAAACTGACCTCTTCCAACAGCCGCTCCAGGATCGTGTAAAGCCGACGGGCGCCGATGTTCTGCGTCGTCCGGTTGACCTGATACGCGTACTCGGCCATCATCTCGATCGCGCTGGGCTCGAAGACAATATCCACCGATTCGGTCTTCAGAAGCGCTTCGTACTGTTTGGTCAACGCCCCCTTTGGCTCGGTCAGAATCCGAACGAAATCGTCTTGGGTCAAGTCCTTCAGCTCGACGCGAATCGGAAAACGGCCTTGAAGCTCCGGCATCAAGTCGCTCGGCTTGGCTTGATGAAAAGCGCCCGACGCGATAAACAGGATGTGATCGGTTTTGACGTAACCGTAACGCGTCTGGACCGTCGTCCCTTCGACGATTGGCAGCAGGTCGCGTTGGACACCCTGCCGTGAAACGTCGGCCCCTCGCCCGCTGTCACTGGCAACCACCTTGTCGAGCTCGTCGATGAAGACCATCCCCGTGTTTTCGGCCAGATCGACCGCCGCCGCGTTGATCTTGTCCTGGTTGATCAGGTTCTCGCATTCTTGCTCGAAAAGCACTCCACGCGCTTCGGCGACCGTCATTTCGCGACGCGTTGAACTCTTGGGCAAAAACCGCTCGAACATCTCCTGGAAGTCGACATCCATCTGATCCGGCCCCATCCCGGCCATCATCATCGGCGGATTTTTCCGTTCGGTGGTCAGTTCGACTTTGCGGTTTTCCATCTCCCCGGCGGCTAACATCGCCCGGATCTTTTCCCGGTTACGCTCGTACCGTTCCGACGAATCGGGACTGTCGGGCGAGGCGTCGAACGACGGAGGCGCCGGCAAGAGCAGATCGACCAGACGATTATCGGCCCGCTGCCGGGCTTCCCCCTCGATCTTTTTCATCTCCTGCTCGCGGACCAAGCCGATCGCGTTCTCGACCAGCTCTCGAATCATGCTCTCGACGTCGCGGCCGTAGTAACCGACCTCGGTATATTTGGTCGCCTCGACCTTGATAAACGGCGCCTCGGTCAGCTTGGCCAGTCGTCGAGCGATTTCCGTCTTCCCGACGCCGGTCGGGCCGATCATGAGGATATTTTTCGGCGCGACCTCTTGTCGCATCTCCTCGGAAAGCTGCTGACGTCGCCATCGGTTTCGAACCGCGATCGCGACAGACCGCTTGGCGTCATCCTGGGAAACAATATGTCGATCGAGTTCTTGAACGATCTCTCGTGGGGTTAGCTCTCGCACGCGATGGTCTCCACCACAATATTCGAATTGGTATAAATGTCGATATCCGAAGCGATCCGAAGCGACTGCTTGGCGATTTCCTCCGCCGAAAGATCGCTATGCGCAACCAGTGCCCGAGCGGCGGCCAAGGCGTAACTGCCGCCGGAGCCGATTCCCAACAGGTCGTCGGTCGGCTGGATCACGTCGCCGTTTCCGGTCAAAAGCAGCATCGTCTTGCTGTCGACCACCGTCATCAACGCTTCCAAGCGACGCAAAGCCCGGTCGGTTCGCCATTCCTTGGCCAACTCAATGGCAGCCCGTGTGACGTTTTCCGGATAGTCTTTTAGCTTCGATTCGAAACGTTCCAGCAGGGCAAAGGCGTCGGCCCCGGCCCCGGCAAAACCGACCATCACCCGGTCGTCCATCAGACGGCGTATTTTCATCGCGTCGGACTTCATAATCGTGTTGCCAACGGTCACCTGCCCGTCGCCGGCCATCGCAATGACCCCTTTGTGACGGACCGTCAAAATGGTCGTCGAACGCGTTTTCAATCGTTCGGTCAAAATGATATCTCCCTTTGGTTGAAAAAAATCGCCGAAGTAGAGGCGGAATTTTTTCTACCTTAAATGATCTTCTAGAAACGGCAAAGGGGGAGCGATAGGCACTCCCCCCTTGCGTTAGACGTTTTATTGACGTTTGCACAGCTAATGAACCGAGCCCAACCAACGGGAGGCCGGAAAAAAAGGCCAAATAGGTTGACTGGCCGGGTCATTTTCAAAGCAAACACCAATAAGTGAAAAACGGCCGTTAGTTTCGAGGAGCCGCCTTCAAAAGCTGGGCGTAGTCAACCGTGATGTTGATCACTTCGTCGAGATAGTAGTTTCGTTCGATCGCAGGCTTGTCGCCATTGGCGATTTCCTTGAGTTTATCCTCTTCTTCCTTGTCGGCGTCAAGCTCTTCTCGCTCTTTGAGGAATTTCTCTTCATTGAGCGTTACCGACTTTTTCTCTTTCATTTCCTTGTATCGTTCGATATCCTTAAGCGTTTTCTGAAAATCTTCCGAGTCGAGGATACGGTTGGCCGAATCGTCTTGAAGTCGCTCGACGATCGGTCGGCTCACCTGGGGATAGAGCATGTGCGGGGCCGATTCAATTTGGTCGAATTCGACCGGGTAGTCAAGGTCGCTCTCCGAAACGTCCATGTGGGTCGTGACGCTTGGCAATTCGATATCGGAAAGAACGCCCCGCTTCTGAGTGCTTTCGCCGTTGGGACGATAGAATTGCTGCATCGTCACCTTCAGCGCCCCCAGCGGCGGCGCATTGGGAATCTGGAAATACTGGAGCCGTTCGGCGATATCCATCAGGCTTTGAACCGTTCCCTTGCCATGAGTCGACCGGTCCCCGACGATCAGGCCTCGATGGTAATCCTGGATCGCACCGGCGAGAATCTCACTGGCGCTGGCACTGAACTTACTGATCACCACGACCAGAGGGCCATCCCATTCGACCGACGAATCGGTGTCGGCCAAAACGTTGGCGGCGCCGGATGCCTTGACCTGGACCACCGGACCATCCTTGAGAAACAATCCGGTCAGATTAATCGCCTCGGGAAGTGATCCGCCCCCATTGGCACGCAAGTCGAGAATAACCGCGTCGACCCCGTTCTCCTTGAAATTTTTGAGGATTTGTCTCACGTCGCGAGTCGTGCTTTTGAAATTAGGCAGACCGCGTCGAGCCCCTTCCATGTCCATGTAAAAACTGGGAAGCTCGATGACGCCAATCTTGTACGGCTGCTCGTTTGGTTTCAGCCCCGCTTCGAAAATTTTCGACTGGGCCTCGCTATCCTTGAGTTCGATTTTCGCTCGGGTGATTTGAACGAGTTTATTCTTGCCGCCGTCGTGCGGAATGACTTCCAGTCGAACAATCGTTCCGGGTTTTCCACGAATAAGCTTGACCACGTCGGAAAGTTTCATGTCGACGATGTCCGCCACTTCGCCATCGACCCCTTGAGCCACGCCAACGATCTTGTCCTCGGGCTTCAATTCTCCCTGCTTATCGGCCGCCCCGCCGGGAATGATTTTATGAACGACCGTGGTACCGTCTTCCGATTGGAGTTGGGCGCCAATCCCTTCGAGTTCCAGACGCATGGCGATCTCGAAATTCTTCAACGTGCTTGGCGACATGTAGGTCGAATGCGGATCAAACGACGTGGTCATGGCCGTCAAGTACATTTCCAAAAGATCGTCGTTGCTGGTCTGGTGCATATATTTTTGATAGCTCTTGTATCGACGGTGCAACTTATCGATCGCTTTTTGTCCGACCATTTCCTCATCGCGCACTCGGAGCATCAAAAGCTCTCGCTTCAGCCGCTTTCGCCAAATATCCTTGGCCTCTTCCGGCGTTTGTGGATAACTTAAGGAATCCTTGTCGATGACGATTATCTCGTCTTTGGTGAAGTCAAACGGCTGGTCTAAAAGTTCATTGGCCAAAGCGACCCGTTCGTCAAGCCTTTGAAGGAAACACTGAAACACCGTGTAGGCGAACTGAATGTCTCCCTTTTTGATCGCATCGTCCAGTTGCTTTTCCTTGCAGGCAAACTCATCAATGTCGCATTGATAGAAGTAGATTTTTCCCGGATCGAGTCCATCCAAAAAACCGTCGAGCCAACGTTGCGACATTTCATCGTCGAGTTGGTGTTGAAGGAGATGCTCACGCTGCAAAAGGGCAACCACCGCTTGACTGATAAAACGATCCCTCGAAGAAGGAGCCGTCGGATCGGCCCATACCAACGAAGGAGATAAAACCAGGGCGATTGTCGAAACGATCAAACCCAGGAGGAATAGACGGGAACGAAAGTGGATACGAGCCATTCAAAACACCTCACGTGAGACGGGAAATGAAAATGGGAAAATAGGAGGAAGAATATCGATAATTTTAGTAATTTTTCGTCATTGATAAATTCCAAAAAGCTTCTTCATGATCGCAAAATTCAAAAAATCGGTTCGGTTCAACTTTTCCGCCCCCCCGCCGAAAAAGCAGCACAACCAGAAAACCATCGCACCGGGCCGCGATAGGGAACAAGGCAGGAAAACGGAAGGTACGAGCCATCGTTTTTGATGAATAGGTATTCTACGCAAGGAGTCGACGCTTGGATCGGCTCAAACGACAAAAAAACACCACCTAAAGAAAACTTAACAACAGGCCATCCTTTTGCGAGTCAATCAAAAGCCGTCTGGAATATCCTTCTGGGGCATCCCGTTTTTACGATCAGGCTCAGAACTGCTCAAGCGACAAATACCCATCCTCATCGTCGGCAATTTATCCTATTTAAGCAAAGTTTTTTAACACATTCCAATTATAACGCACTCGACACTTCGGGGAGTAG
The DNA here is from genome assembly GCA_963674475.2 of Thermoguttaceae bacterium. Taxonomy (GTDB): domain Bacteria; phylum Planctomycetota; class Planctomycetia; order Pirellulales; family Thermoguttaceae; genus CAXXFQ01. The sequence continues at coordinate 944,130 of CAXXFQ010000024.1, forward strand.
GAGGATGAGCCAAGATTTTCCGGTTTTCACGGTCACAGCGAATCAGTTCCCCCTCCCCTCATTTCATGTTACCGACAGCTACCCTTTTCTTGCGTAAAAAATAATTACCCTAAATGCCCACCTCCCCCATCCTTGCTGGTCTTGTCAGAAAGTGTTGCTAAAGAAAGGGTTCAGGATGACATGAATCCTAGACGATCAGGTGGCAGAAGGATAGAATGACACTTGCGGATAGTCGATTTTTTGATTACCGGGCGTATTGGAATTGATAACCATTTTAACTGCAACGAGTTAGAGCGGTTTTCCGCAAACGGTAGCGTCACACCGGCGTGGGATGCGTTCCCATAGTTGCTGTAAATCTAGGGGATAGAAGAGAATTTTAAATTTTCCACTTTTCTCTCCAGGCTTCAATTGAACCGCTACACTTAAGCAATTACGCTATAAACGGGCCTGTAGCTCAGTGGTGAGAGCAGGGGACTCATAATCCCTTGGTCGGGGGTTCGAATCCCTCCGGGCCTACTTAAATAGAAAACGCCGCAAGCCTTTACATTGACTTGTGGCGTTTTTAATTAACTGGAACCAATAAATAAAGGAATTTCCTGATCGACACCCCCTCTTCCTGATCAACACCCCCCCTGAAATGCTAAATTTCCGAGTCCCCTCAGTAGCGGAAAAAACCGATTAAAAATCCCCCCAAATAAGCTCTTCTTTGAAAATATTCTCCTCCTGGTCACTCCCGTTGGTCTTTTCCGCGTTGCTCTGCTGCATCTGAAGATCGACAGCCAGTGCATGAAAAAGCTCTTCATTGGCCAGAAGTATTTCCGCCGCATTGGGAGAAGCACTCGCCGCGTCATCTTCCATAGTAAAATAGTTTCGAATCGCCCCCACGGGAATCGGCGACCGTTGAACCGGACCGAAAGTTATCTCTGGAACATGAGGATGCGCAGTCCGGGTGAGCGTCTGAAATCCTGTCGCGAGATCGACTTGACACCTCGCCAGCACCGGCCCTGCCCCCATTTCTGAAGTTACCTCAATCGGAAGGGATACGAAGCGATTATCCCAAAATGCACGGAAATCGACATCGTCAACATCCCCGTCGGCATCCGAGTCAAAGCGGGAATCAAATCCCAAATCCGATTCGCTTTTACGACGGGTCTGATTAAAACGAAAAATATCTTGAGGATCCACATCTTTGTCACCGTCGGCGTCGCCAAACAGAGCAAAGAAATCGAAGGTGTAATCCGAGGCCAACGGCGTTCCGGATTCGTTAACTACCCCCACGGCCAAAAGGGTCGCCTGATAGTTTCCATCCGGCAAACGCTTCCCATCCAAACTGGGAAAGGTCCAAGTTACGATACAGGTGTCCGGATCGATAACCCGTTCCATATCGGCCGCCGCAATAGTTTCCCCGGTTGTCAGATTCTTTAACACAAGATGCTCGGCCAAGAGCGTCTCGGAAGCCGGCTGACTCAGCTGGATTTCAATCTGTCGCACACACGAAGGCGCGTCGCCATCCCCAATGGTGTAATCGACAACCTGAAAAATATCCAAACTGAAGGGAGACTCATACGCCCCGATATCGACCGTACCATTTTGAATACGCTGCTTGCCTGCCAAGTCCGTCAAAAGCGGATTCCCGTCCGCCCCTTTTGCGAGATCATTATCACCCGCATCGAACGCCGGGCTTTGGTATATCAAGCGGAGATCGCCATAGTCGTCGTCGGCCGTTCCCCAAACGCTATCCGCTCCGGCCGAAGGGTCGCAAAAGAAACAGGGAACTTTGAGGTCGATGAGATTGTTGTCGTCGGTGGACAACTCGCCAAAATACTCACTGTCCGTATCGGCGAAGTTCCCGGACAGGATCGAGTTAACCATGCTAAACGAACGCCCATTGGGGACCATCGTTGGCGTTTCGTCCTCGGACTCAGTATCGGTTTGAGTATCGTCGCCTGTCTCCGAATCCTCTTCTTCCTCCTCCACCATGACAAAACTATAAATTCCACCGCCATCTTTGGCCGAATTGCCTGCGATCGTCGCGTTGACCAAGCTCAACGTCCCGTCATCGTTGAAGACCGCCCCGCCCGCTTCCAAGGCGGCGTTACCCGAAAGGGCCGAATTGATGATACTTATCTTGTCGGCGTTGCTAATGGCACCACCATTTTGAGCCGTATTCCCCGACAAGGTAGAACTGGTGACTGTCAAAGTGGCCTGATTCGCAATCGCGCCACCGTTTTCCGCAGCAGAGTTTTTCAAAAGAGTACTGTTGCCGACAACCGCAATACCGGCTTCGTTGTAAATGCCTCCCCCAGCACCGTCGGAGGTGTTTTCCGAAAGAATCGCTAAAGAGACGACCAATTCATCCTGATTAAAGATGGCACCTCCCTGCAAACCGGCCGAGTTTTCCGACAAGGTCGAATCACTCAGGCTCAGGGTACGGTTATTGTAGATGGCTCCGCCTTGAGAGTCGGCCGAATTGGCGATGAAATCAACCCTTGCTAGATCCACGTCTCCGAGATTGTAAACGCCACCACCACGTTGAGCCGTATTTTCCTTGAAGATCGAATCGACGATCGAGGTATCGGCTGAGTCACTGTAAAGGGCCCCGCCATACCGTCCCGCCATATTACCGGAAAAAGTCACTTCGCTGATCGATAACCTTCCCCCACCAAAAATACCACCTGCGTGACACGACGCTTCATTGTTTGAAACGATCGAATCGCTTATATTCAAATTTCCCATGGAGTAGACGGCCGCCCCGGTTGCTCCCGAATTCGCATCAAATCGAGAACCGGTTACCTTGATCATCGAATTGAAAGAATAGAGCCCGCCCCCTAAATCAGCCACGTTATTCGAGAAGGTGGTATTGGAAACGTTCAATATCGATCCGCCATCTTCAAGATAGATTCCCCCACCGTAATTGTTGGCCCAATTATCCTTGATGGTTGAATTCGCGATGGCCAGTTCGCTCGAATCGACATAGATACCGCCACCACAACCTTGGTAGGATAATTTCTTATCCGCATTTCCTTCGGTAATGGTTAGTCCATCCATTGTGACGTTAGAAATGCCGCTTGCGTTGACGACCGTATAAGCATTGTCACTCGCGTCTCCACTGACCCCAAGATCCCCACTCAAAACGGTCCGACGAAGGATCCAGTCTCGTTCTGTCAGCAACGACTCGACTCCGGCAAAACCGCCGTAAAGCGACACATCCTCCACCATCGAAAAGGTAGCCGAACGGCTGTCGGTCGTTTTAAGACGTTCCGTAGGAAGATACGTTCCCTCGGCGATCCAAATTTGCTCAATATCGTTCGTATCGATCTGGTCGTTATTTTGCAAAAAGGCTCGGCTCAAAGCCAACTGCAAATCATCAAACGCCGCCTCCCAGGACAAACCGTTTCCCCCAGCATCCGCATCATCGTCGACATACAAAATAGGATCGCAGATGATATAGGGATCATGTTCGTACGCTCCCAAGTCGACCGTTCCCTCATTCACTCGAGAATGATGGAGGATATCGAAAAAGATCGCATCCCCTTCCGTGTCTACCGCCAGAGAATTATTCCCGGCGTTCACGGCGGGACTGCCGGGTTGCAGTCGCAAATCTCCAACCACATCGTCAGCCGTCCCCCATTTACCATCCGCCCCGGCGTCAGGGTTCTCCATAAAGAGCGGATCAACTCCTATGAGATTATGGCTTTCGCTGGTGACTCCCGTGACGTCCGGATTATTCGGAGCGTCGTTCAGTGCGATAATCGAATTGGAAAGGGACAATCCGCATTGCTGGCTAAAGATCCCACCACCGTCAACCCCCGCCGAATTGGCCGTCATGGTGGAATTGACCACATGAACTTCCCCGATGAATTTTTGGTAGATCGCCCCGCCTTCTTTCTGGGCCGTATTTGCCCAGAAGATGGAGTTCGTCACCGTCATCGTTTCCCAAAAATTATAGACCCCGCCGCCGTAAACCGCCTGATTACCCCAAACACTTGAGTTCATTAATGAGATCGTGCTTTTGTAGGAGTAAATACCGCCCCCTGAATTATCCGAATTCGGGCTGCCACTCCCAGAACCATCGGCGTTCCCGCCGGTAATGGTCAAGCCGTCAAGAGAGACATTGACGTTATCGCCACAAACAACATGATAAACGTTGTCGCTTGAATCTCCGGCGGCTCCAATATCCCCGCTCAGAACGGTTTCATGAGCGGCCCAATTCCGTTGGTTCAGCGAAACCTCCGTCCCTTCAAAACCACCATAGAGAGAGACGCCATCAACGAGGGAAAAGGTGACATCTCGGGGATCACTCGCACTCGCATCGCTCGGAAGATAGGTCCCTTCGGCGATCCAAATCTGATCAATATCGTTCGATGGATTAGAATCGGTATTCAAGTATTTGACGATATTTAGCGCTAAATTAAGATCATTAACCGCTGTCGCCCAACTGTCGCCCAGACCGCCGGACGAATCGATATCGACAAACAACACCGAAGAGAGGTCTGCCGCCTCCGACTCGTATGCCCCGATATCGACAAAGTCGTTTTGAATACGCGGGTTCCCCTCAATGTCGGTCACCAGCGGATTCCACTCCGCATCGACCGCCAGATCATTGTCGCCCATCTCAATCGCCGGACTCTTGACCTGCAAATGAAGATCGCCGTAGTCGTCGTCGGCCGTTCCCCAAACGCCATCCAGACCGCTTGACGGATTTCGGACAAACAGAGGATCAGCGCCGATGATATTATTACTTTCATTTATAACCACAACTGTATCTTGATAATTTTCTGCTTCATTTAAAGAAACAATTGAATTATATACCGACAATATCCCCTCATAATTACAAATCCCACCGCCACTTACGCTCGCAATGTTTGAAACGATGGTGGAATTAACAACCTTCATTATCCCACCCCAGTAATGATAAACACCTCCACCAGAACAAGCGATATTCCCTGACAAAACCGAATTGCTCATTGTCAAAATATTTAAGTTATAAACCCCACCACCGAAACCCGTCGCAGTATTACCGGAAAAAGTCGAATCCTTCAAGTAAAACGTTCCATCGTTACACATTCCACCACCATCTGTGGATGAATTCCGCAAAAAAACCGAATCGGTCAAGGTCGCAAAGGCGCCATCATTGTAAATGCCACCACCTCGAAAATTGGCGTTATTGGACAAGAAGCTCGAGTCAAAGACCTCTAATCCGCCCGAATTGTAAATCCCACCTCCAATATTGGCCGAGTTTGTGGCGAACGACGTACCCTCAGAAACGAAAAGATCGGCTTCTTTTTGATTAAAAATCCCTCCGCCCTTCCTCTCAGCCTCGTTTTCGGAAAAGCTGGTCGAATCAGTGACCGTCGCATGAGAATAGTTACTCAACCCACCACCGAAACCGGCGGCATTCTTGACCAAGCTCGAATCGGACAACGTTACCGTACTGTAATGACTATTGTGAATTCCCCCACCGTAATCGTTGGCACTATTGTCCACGATTCTCGAATTCGACACCGTCAAATCGCCGTAATAGCTGTAAATCCCGCCGCCACACTCATGAGCCGTATTCCCGTCAATGGTGGTGTTCGCAATTTCAAGCGAACCGGAATGAAGATAGATCCCCCCGCCGTTACTTCGATAGTTATAGGGAAACGCGTTATAACTTACGTTGGCAATTCCCCCGGTAATGGTCACGCCATCGATTCGAACGTTTTCCACACCAGAGGCGAACACGACCGAATAAGCGTTGTCAAACGGATCGTCGGTCACATCGGTCACATCGAATTCCCCGCAAAGGACCGTCTCATGAATGGTCCAATCCCGTTCGGGCAAACTGCTTTCCGTGCCGGCGAATCCGCCGTAAAGTGTCACGTTATCCAACAAGGAAAAGGTCGCACTGCGAAAATCGTTCCATTGAAGACGCTCTGTCGGGATGTACGTCCCTTCGGCGATCCAAACCTGGTCGATATCATTGGCGTCGTCCCAGTCGTTATTAAGCACCTCGGCAAGATCCAACGCCGACTGAAGATCGACAAACGCCGTCTCCCAAGCCAATCCATCTCCGCCTAATTCCGCATCGTCATCGACATACAAGATCGAAGAAAAAGATCCCGCGCCGGAAGTAGCCTCGTGCTCATACGCCCCCATATCCACACGGCCGTCTTGGATGCGTAGCGCACCGTCAAAATCGACCAAGAGCGGATTCCCTTGCGAATCGACAGCCAGTTCGTTGCTTGCCGAGTTGATCGCCAAGCTATCTTCCGTCAAGCGAAGATTTCCTTCGTCATCGGCCGTTCCCCATTCCCCATCGGCGCCCGAAGAAGGATCACAGACAAAACCTGGGGCATGATCGATAAGATTCGAACCACTTTGCAAGGTAAAACCACCGTCAGAATTGGCAAAACTGGCCGAAGCATTATTCGTAAGAATCGAATTTGTTAGAGTGAAGTCACCACGATAATTCTCTATCCCGCCGCCGGACTGGGCCGCCGAGTTCGCGGTGATGGTCGAATTGACCATGTAGACAGTGCCATACCAATTACAGACACCTGCTCCATCCGATTCGGCCGAATTCCCGTACAGAACCGAATTGGCAACGCTCAGTTCTCCTCCGTTGAAAATTCCGCCTCCCTTGAAAACCTCACTCACACCATCTTCAATCCCGTCCACTTCCCCTTCCGCCCGGTTACCGATAATCGAGCAGCCTCGGATCGCGACGGACCCGCTGACATTGACGATTCCCCCTCCCACCTCGGCGGTGTTGGCGATGATCGTCATATGATCCAAATTACAAAGCCCGCGATACCCGACAAAAAGGCCGCCCCCCGCTCCGGCGATATTGTTGGCCAAGGTCACATGATCGGCAACCAAAACACCCCGATTATAGATTCCCCCGCCATCGTCTTCCGCTTCACAACCTTGGACAACCGTGTTGGTAAGATTCAAATAGCCAAGGTTGTAGATTCCCCCGCCGTCGGAGTCGGTCCAGTCGTCCAGATCGTTGTCGAGAACGGCACCGTCGCTCACGGTCAAACCATTGATTGAAACGCTCACGCCGGAATCGATTGTAAAAACTCGACTCAACTGATTCGCGTCAATCGATAACTGATCGGCCCCGGGTCCCAAAAGATGAAGGTCGCCGCTAATGACCAATTCGCCTTCTTCGAGCGTGAGAACCGCCGAACCGGCACTGAACAACGAAGGATCAAAGATAATTTCATCAGTCCTGGTTGCCGACCCGGCCCGCGCATCGCCTACCGCCTCGTTGCGATTCGCCGCTTCAATTGCCTCACGAAGGGTCAGCACGCCGTCCTCGGCCACGACGTCTTCCAGACTATTGACCACATAAGGAGCCGGAACGGTCACTTGCGGAACGGTCGCGTGCGGGAGGGCTGAAGCTTCCAAATCCGCTGAAACGCCATTGGCTTCCAAGGTCTCGGGCAAAACGAGAATCGCTTCTTCTTTTTCCCAAAAAGCGTCCTGAAAATCGGCATGATTCGGCTCGTAGGGATTGACGCTCAATAGTCGTCGATCTTCCAAAGGTTCCATCCGAAGCGAATGACAACCGGAAAAACCCCCTCGGCCAGTAACCGTTTTTTTCCGATTACGCAAAAACCCTCTCTTAAGAAACGCCATCATGGATTTTACGCCCCAACTTATAAAGATTTGTGTCAATTTCTGGAAAACAAAATAGATAATCAAAGCCGCTTTTTAACTTCGTGCTTTCCCAAAGAAACACGATCATCTCTTGAGATATCCCAAGATAAGGACAACCCCAAGAAACCGTTTCTCGAAAAGTTAAAAAACAGCCGTAAAAAATTTACTTGCGTATAAGGATCAAGTTGATTGAAAATAACTAGCTGGACCGAGAGAACACCAAACGATTGGTTTCTCTACAAGTTTTTTTATTCTTTTTTAAAAGGACTAAAAATACTTCCGTTTTTTCAACTTCCCTGCGGGAGACTCTTCTCTTTTGTTCCGGCAATTGATCGAAGTCACCCATCTTGGCTTGCCCAATGCGCAAGCCGTTATGCAAGTGTTTTCCTTCGACGTCGCCGCCCAAATCGAGCGAACGATAAAAGAGCAATGAGTATTAAGAAAAGACCAGAAGGTTCGGGAACCACGTGAACCACGGCGGTGCCGAACTCCAACTGGGAATCGAGTGAGTTACACGCAAAATCAAGAAAATCATCATACGATGGATTTTGGAAAAACTCACCTAGAGTAAGCGTTGAATAAAAACCACCGTGCCCGGTTGAAGAATCAGGCACCAGTGTGACCGTCATCAAAAGAGTGCCATCGTATCCCTCGGTCGCTTCCGATGGCAACACGCCCAAAGCGCCAAGACTCCCAAGATCCGACGCTTTTTCCGCGGGGCCATCAAAACCATCGCAATCGAGTTCGGGCGGAACGACAATCGAATCGGTACCTAACGTGTAAAAACCCAAGGAGTCATTGCCGTAAACACGCACACCCATCGAATACAATCCGGCCGCGACCGGCTGATTCCCCGGAGTGTTGGGGTCCGCGTCCAAATGGACTTGCACCTGGAATGGCTGCCCTGGCTGTGCTTCATACGTAGATTGATCAAAACCAATGGTCAGCGAGGCCGGAGCGGGAACCGCCACCAATGCCAAAATTACCAAAATGATTCCAAAAGACTTTCGTTGAAACATCTACTGCCTCCCACAGATACCGTTTACGATGACGAAAAAAAGTCCGCTATTCCGAGAGCAAATCCGTCCTCTTCTCAACCTTCCCATTCAGAAGCCAATCAAAGCAAATCTTTCGTAACTCACATTGCCTTAATTAAGATCCAAAATGGAAACAACCAAGAAGGATAAGATTTAGCAAAACGGCAGACCTCTTTTTCTCAGTAAACCAAATCAGCCCCAGTATTTTTTAAGTCGTTCGCTAAAAAGCATTTAATCTCAACGCAAAAAGATCACTTCATTGAAAGCGACAAATCAGTCGAGATATCGATAATTTGGATTGTAACGCCTTTTTAAACCAAAAGCAATAAATTTATTAGCATTTTTACACCACCCGATATAGGGAGACTCTTTACCTATATTGTCACGCTGCATTTTTAACAAATTCTCCTGTTATTTATGACAATATCTTTGAGACCGCTCTTTTTTGACCAGACCCAATAGCAAAACCCCCGCTTTCCTCTGTTCTGCCTAGTGTGCCGAGACGATTTTCTGGAATTAACCCGAGAAAAACCGGCCTACGTTTTTTCCCAAAGCCTAGGGTGTTTTGCATCAAAACAAGAGATATAATGGGGGCTTATCTGAATTCCAGCTTTTTTTGATGCTCTAGCAGCATGCCCCCCTCAAGCCCGCGAAACACTCCTAAATACTGAGGTAAGAAAATGAAACTTGTCATTGCCGCCGATCCGTTCGCTCTGGAATTGAAAGACTCGATCAAAACCTTCCTGACGGAAAAAGGATACGAAGTCACCGATGTAGGCAGCATCGATGCCGATCACCCGGTTCCGTTTTATGTCGGCGCAACCGCCGCCGCCCGCGCGATCCAAAAAGGGGAAGCCGAGCGAGGAATCCTTTTCTGCGGCACCGGGATGGGAATGGCCGTCGTGGCCAACAAGTTCAAGGGGATCGTCGCCTCGGTGGTCGAGAGTGTCTTCGCCGCCAAAATGTCCCGCTCGATCAACAATTCAAACGTCCTGACGATGGGCGCGATGATCGTCGGTCCGTTCATGGCCACGGCGGCGGTCGAGGCCTGGCTGGACACCAAGCATACCGAAGGGCTCGAACCGCTTGCCGACATGCTCAAGGAAGCCTGCGAAAAGGTCAAACAAATCGAAGAAACCAATCTTCGCTAATAACTTCTTCTTGCAAAAAATGATCTTTCTCTCCCGGAAAACCTTTTGAAACTGATCCGGGAGAGAAACCCGTCGTTATTATCGGGACGTTTGTCGTCCGTTTTTCCACGAACCAATGAACATTGAATGGAAGCAAGGCCGTTATCATGGTAATGAAAAAATTCCTCAACGACCCCAACAATCTGACCGCCGAACTGCTCGAAGGATATTGTCAGGCATACGAAAGTAAGGTCAAACTCGAATCGGACAAAATCGTCGTTCGGGCCAACCCCAAAGACGAGAGCAAAGTGGCGATCATCACTCTCGGCGGCGCGGGACACGAACCGGCCTTGAGCGGCTACGTCGGCGAGGGGCTTTTGGACGCCAGTGTGGTTGGCGATATCTTTGCCGCGCCGGGTGCCCCGAAAGTACTCGAAGCGCTGCGGATGTTCAAACGGGACGCCGGGATCTTGCTGGTCATCCTCAACCATGCCGGCGACGTGCTTAGCGGCAACATGGCAGCCGAAATGGCCCAAAAGGAAGGGATCCATGTCCAAACGATCCTGACCCATGACGATATCGCCCCCCGGGTTAAACGCGCCGATCGACGACCGACGAGGCTTGGGCGGCTGCATTCCGCTTTTCAAAATCGCGGGAGCAGCGGCCGAAGCGGGCAAGAGCCTCGACGAAGTGGCCGAAATCGCCGAGCGGTTCAACAACCAGATGGCCACGCTGGCCGTCACGGCCAAAACGGCGACCCATCCGCAAACCGGCCAATATATCGCCGAGCTGGCCGACGACGAGATGGAAATCGGTATGGGCCAACACGGCGAAGGGGGCGGCGGCCAATTCAAAATGCTCTCGGCCGACGAGACGGCAGAAAACATGGTCACCAAGCTGGTCAACGCGATCGACCTCAAGGAAGGGGACCAGACGATGTTGATCGTCAACGGCTCCGGCGCCACGACGTTCATGGAGATGTTCGTCGTCTATCGGGGTGCCCGAAAGGTCCTCGAAAGCAAGGGGATCCAGGTCGCCACCAGTCGCGTCGAAGAAATGTTGACCGTGCAAGAGACCGGCGGCTTCCAGATGTTTTTGGCCAAACTCGACGACGAGCTTACGGGCTACGCGCTTGCTACGTCCGACGCCCCGTACTGGGTGACCCGATAACTCCTTCTTTCAACTGAGGGCCCCTGCCCTCTTGTTCTTTTTCTTCATGTAAAAACCGATTATGAGTGCAACATTAAATCAAGCGACGTTTGCCAAAATGGTTGCCGCGGCGGCCGAGAAGATCGAAGCTTCAAAAGAACTGCTCACCCAGCTCGACTCGGTCGCCGGTGACGGCGATCACGGCATCTCGATGCTGCGGGCCATCCGCGCTGCCGAAAAAGCGGCCGGCGCCGACGGCTCGTTCAAAGAGACGCTTCACGGGGTCGGCTGGGCCGTGATGTCTGAAGACTGTGGCTCGACCGGGCCGCTGGTCGGCTCGTTTTTCATGGGCCTCAGTGACGGCGTCGACGCCGACGAACTCGATGCGGCCGCGACTCGAGTCATGTTCGAAGCCGGATTGGCAGGCATCGCCAAGCACAGCAAGGCGGACGTCGGCGGTAAGACGATGATGGACGCCCTGATCCCGGCCGTCGCCGCGATGAAAGGTCACGACGAGCTCAAGCCGATGCTCGAAGCGGCCGCCACGGCTGCCGACGAAGGGGCCGAAGCGACCAAGGACATGGTGGCCAAGTTCGGCCGCGCCCGAAACCTGGGCGAACGGTCCCGAGGCTACATCGACCCCGGTGCCAAAAGCATTTCTTTAATTTTTAGTTCATTTTCCACCAATGTATCTGGCGACTAGGAGTCGCGGCCGGAAGGCGTGCTTCGAGGAGATCGAAGTACCAGCAATGCGACCAACTTTGAGATTAAAAAATTGAGAGAGGAGGACAGGGAAACCCACCCCAAAAAAGGGCTTACCTAGCCTCCTCTTCGAAAAAATAACCCGATAAAAAAATTCCCAAGAGAAAAAAGAGAAAAGGAAACTCAAAACCATGCCGGACGCTGATCAGATTCAAGCGGGGAAACAATACGGACACGACACCCCCCAAAAGAAGGAAGGTTTCTTCCTGAAGGGGTCGTGCAACCTCGGCTGGGGGGTTCAAGACCGACTTTCTCGCGTTTTCAACCCGGCCTCGGGAAAAACGGTCATGTTGGCCTTCGATCACGGCTATATCATGGGCCCGACGACCGGTCTGGAACGGATCGACCTGACGATTGTTCCGCTGCTGGAGTACGCCGACTCGATCATGTGCACCCGCGGTATCCTCCGCAGTGTCGTCCCGCCGACCTTCAACAAGCCGGTCTCGCTTCGCTATTCTGCCGGATCTACCGTGTTGAATGACCTAAATGACGAATGTATCATGGATATTGAGGAAGCGGTGCGCCTGAACGCCTCGCTCCTCGCCGTGATGGTGGCCATCGGCGACAAAAAGTTCGAAGCGCAGACGATCCGCAACCTGACCCGCACGATCGACTTGGGCAACCGGTACGGCATCCCGACGCTCGGCGTCACCGCGGTCGGCAAGGAAATGGTCCGCGACGCCCGCTACCTGAGCATGGCGAGTCGGATTTGCGCCGAGAACGGGGCCCATGTCGTGAAAACCTATTTTTGCGAGAAGGACTTCGAACAAGTGACCGCCTCGGTGCCGGTGCCGATCATCATCGCCGGTGGCAAGAAGGTTCCGGAGCTCGACGCGTTGAAGATGGCCTACAGGGCAATCGACCAGGGCGCCGCCGGGGTCGACATGGGACGCAACGTCTTCCAGGCCGAGTGCCCGGTGTCGATGCTCAAGGCAATCCGTTCGGTCGTCCACGACGGCCAGAAACCGGAAGCGGCCTACGAGATGTACCAAACCTTGAAAAACGAAAACAAATAACCACTTACGTTTTTACTTATCCGGCATGGATTGTGGCCGGTTCGGGCCTTCCAACCCAAATCGGCCCCTTCATGTTTTTTTGAGAAAGGTGACTACCATGAATCGACGTGAACTTTTGGGCTCGGCTGCCGGAATGCTGGCGGCGGCAAGCTGTGGCCAAGCGATGGCCGCGACGGAGAAGAAAACCTTGCGCAAGTACACCAACGACGATTTTTACAAAAACGGCAAGTTCGATGCGGAAGCGGGCAAAAAGGCCTTCTTCGAGATGTTCGAATACCACAACTATTCGCTGACCGACAGCCTCAAAACCAACCCCGATTTCTGGGTCGCCGACTTCAAGCAAAACGATTTCGCCAACACCGGGATGGGCGGCATTTTTTGGGTCAACGATAAAGAACACGGCTACTTCGCCCATGAAATCTATCTGCTGCCCGGCCAGATGTTGGTCGAACACGCCCACGTCGAAGCCGAAGGGAAACCGGCCAAACACGAATGTTGGCAGGTCCGCAGCGGCATGATCTATACTTTCGGTGAAGGAGAAGCGACCAACCCGTGCCCGGTCAAGCTGCCCGAAAGCCAAAAGGGCCATATCACGGTCCACAACGCCAACGCGATTGAAACGGGCCAAATGGGCTTTTTGAACCGCATCGGCGCCAAGCACTTCATGGTCGCCGGACCGGAAGGCGCGATCGTTTCGGAATACGCCTCGTACCATTCGGGCGACGGCCTCCGATTCACGAATCCGACCGTCGGATTCTAGGCAAAACGAAAACATGCCCGACTCAGGCGGGCTTTTTTTTCGCTTGAGTCGGTTGCATGCAAGGTCCCTTTTGAGTGTAGGCGAAAACGCAAAAACAGCTTGACCGTCCGTCTATCCTTCCAGCCCACCTTTTTTCCTCTTAAAGGATAAATAAACACCATGTCCTTCCGCAGCGCTTTAAGAGTAGCCTTGAGTGTGGTCGCGTTGATGGCCACGTCGGCCGCGATTGCTTCTGAATACTATGTCAAAAGGGACACCTGGCCGGAAACGGTCCTCGCGACGCGGGCCAAGATCGTCACCGCCGAACGAAACGGAGATTTGACCATCAGCGTGGTCGATTTCGGTACCTGGCACACCACCGGCTGGATCAAATCGGCCAACTTCGACGAAGTCCTGTTCCCCGAAAAGGGAGTCGATCTGAAAGCGAAAAAAGCGGATGGAAAACCGGTCTGGACGGCAAGGTCCGATTTCCGCGATGGTGTCGCGCACGGTCTGAGCGGAAACCAACATGGTGCAACCTATTTGTATCGCGAGATCAATTCGACCCATGATCGGACACTCTCGGTGGGTCTAGGAAGCGACGACGGGGTGGCCGTCTGGTTCAATGGGAAAAAAATCCACTCGAACAACGTCCCGCGAATCACCCAAATCGGGCAAGACCGATTGACGCTTGAGTTGAAAAAGGGGAAAAACACCCTGCTTCTGAAGGTTTACAATATTGGCGGTGGGCACGGTTTCGCTTTCTCCTGCTACGACTCCTTCGATAAAACCTCCGCCGATGTGTGGGCCTGTATCGAAAAGGATTTCCCGGGACCGACCGGACGGATGCGAACCATTCTCGGCTCTTCGATGGGCAATTGGTTTGTCGCCAATCGAAGCAACCATGCGGAAAGAAAGCTTCTCGGCACCTTTTTGGATTCCCTTTGCAAGTGTGCGGTCGCCCCGCGCAACGAATTCGATAACTTGATTCGAATACAGGTTCCCATTGACGATACCGCTTGGCTGACTCTTTTCGAACGGGAAAGTTTCAAGAAGATGGCCGCGGCCCAGTTGGCGGAAATCCAATTGCGACCGGTCTGCATGGCGGTCGAGGATCTCGTGAAAACGTTCGGCGACCGGTACCCCAACGGCGCCAAGTATCAAAAACAGATGGGAGAAATCAAGGCGCGGCTCGAGCAAGTCCAAAAAGAGGTCGAGGCAGGCAACTTGGCCGCCGAACCGAAAGTAACCGCCTTGATCGCCGATTTCAATGCGTTTCGCCAAAGCGCACTGCTGGACAATCCGCTGCTGAAATTCGACAAGCTGATTTTTCGCCGTGCGAAAAATGGCGGATTGATGAACAACTGGCTCAGTAGTTGTGAGCGCCGCAAACACGCCTATGGAAACGATATCGCGGTCCTCTCGCCAGTGAAGCCCGAGGGGGAAGTGAAATCGCTGCTGAAGCCGAAAAACGACACGTTCCTCGGCGATATTTGCTTAAACTGGAACGCCGAGAAGATGCTGTTGACCTCCTTGGCCGAAAACGGCAAGACGTGGCAAATTTTTGAGGCGAACACCGATGGCACCAGTCTGAAACGGGTCACCCCCGACATGGGCGACCTGGTCGACAACGCCGAAGCGACCTACCTGCCCGACGGCGGGATCGTCTTCTCCTCGACCGCGACAATGCTGGGCGTTCCGTGCATCACGGGGTCTGGTCCGGTGGCCAACCTGTACCGGCTGGAGCCGGATCGCCAAAAGGTTCGCCAACTGACCTTCGAACAAGACCAGAACTGGTGCCCGACCGTGCTGAACAACGGGCGAATCCTGTACCTCCGTTGGGAATACACCGACACGCCCCACTATTTCACCCGAATCATGATGAGCATGAATCCGGACGGCACCAACCAAATGGAATATTTCGGGAGCAACTCGTTCTGGCCCAACAGCCTGTTTTTCGCCAAGCCGGTGCCGAACCATCCGACCAAGTTTGTCGGCATTGTTTCCGGCCACCACGGCGTCGCGAGGATTGGTGAATTGGCCCTGTTCGATCCGGCCGAAGGACGAAAAAATGGATACGGTGCCGTTCAGCAAATTCCCGGTCACGGCAAGAAGGTCGAACCGAAAATCATGGACCAACTGGTCGCCGATTCGTGGCCAAAATTCCTCCATCCGTGGCCGCTCAATGATAAGTACTTCCTCGTTTCATGCCAGCCAACGCCCCAAAGTCGTCGCGGCATCTATCTGGTCGATGTCTTCGACAATATGATTCTGCTGAAGGACTCGCCGGAATTCGGGCTTTACGAACCGGTCCCCTTGGCCAAACGAGAAACGCCGCCGGCCATTTCGCCGCGGATCGACTTGAAACAAAAGGACGCGACGGTCTACCTGACCGACATTTACACCGGTCCGGGCCTCAAAGGGGTTCCTCGCGGGACGGTCAAAAAGTTGCGGTTGTTCACCTACCAGTTCAGCTACCGCGCGCTGGGCGGCCACGATTGCTTCGGGATGGAAAGCTCCTGGGACTCGAAAAAAATCCTCGGCGAAATCCCCGTCTACGAAGATGGCTCGGCGCTGTTCAAGATCCCGGCCAATACGCCGATCGCCTTGCAGCCGCTGGACGAGAAAGGCCGCTCGCTGCAACTGATGCGATCTTGGTTCGTCGGGATGCCGGGCGAGACAATCTCGTGTGTCGGCTGTCACGAGCCACAAAACACCACGCCCGCCTCACGGCGCACGCTTGCCGGACAGAAAAAGGCGTCAAAATTGGAGCCTTGGTTCGGTCCGAACCGCGCGTTTGGCTTCAAACATGAAATCCAACCGATTTTGGATAAATACTGTGTCGGGTGTCACGACGGCAGCAAGCCGTGTCGACCGAACTTCGCCGACATGAGTCCGGGACCGCGCGGTTTCTCGAAATCGTACCACGCCCTGCACGGTTACCTTCGCCGCCCGGGGCCGGAAAGCGACTACGATGTCTTCCGACCGCTGGAATACCACGCGTCGACCAGCGAGCTGATCCAAATGCTTGATGGCGGTCACGGCAACATCAAAATGGACGACGAATCGAAACGGAAGCTGTACGCCTGGATCGACTTGAACGTCCCGTACTTTGCCACTTGGACCGAATTGCCCGGCTGGTTCGCGGCCAATTCCTGGCTTGCCTTGTCGAAAAACCGGGCCGAACATGTCGCGTTGATTTCCAACAAGTATCAGGAAAACCGACTGAAATATGCCGGGGTCCTTGAGCATCCGGAAAAGGACGCGTTCCGTCCCGATCCGCCGCGTCCGGCGTTTGTCATGCCGGAAAAACGGCCCGATCCCGATCGTTCCGCTCCGAAGGTAGCCGGTTGGCCGTTCTCGGTCGAGGAGGCCAAGAAAAAACAAGGGGCCACGCCACAAAAGATCGCTTTGGGCGACGGGGTCGAGCTGACCTTGACTCAAATCCCGGCCGGAACGTTCGTCATGGGGGACGCCAAGGGTAAGCGCAACGAGCTTCCGCGAAAAGCCGTGAAGATCGAAAAGCCGTTCTGGATGATGACGACCGAAGTGACCAACGCGATGTATCAGAAGTTCGATCCGACGCACGACAGCCGGTTCATTGACCAATGGTCGAAGGACCACACCCGTCCCGGGTATGAAGCGAACTTGCCCAACCAGCCGGTCATCCGGATCAGCTGGCAGGAAGCAAACGCCTTCTGCAAATGGCTGAGCGAAAAAACGGGCAAAAAGGTCCGGCTGCCCAGTGAGGCCGAGTGGGAATGGGCCTGTCGCGCGGGGACCGACACCCCGTTCTGGTACGGTGACGGCAAGGCCGACTTCTCGAAGTATGCCGACCTGGCCGACGAGAGTCTTCGGTTGTTCGTCGTCGCGGGGATCGACCCGAAACCGGTCGCCCACGCCGATTACCAGGCGTTCATCCCGAGAGCCAAAGGGATCAACGACGGACGGATGATTCCTGGCGACGTCGGCCATTACGAGGCCAACCCGTGGGGTTTGAAGGACATGCACGGCAGCGTGGCCGAATGGACCCTCTCGGACAATCGGCCCTATCCGTACGTGGCCGCTGACGGCCGCAACGGGGGCAACCTCGACGTGGCAAAGATCGTCCGCGGCGGCTCGTGGCGAGATCGGCCAAAACGGTCTCGCAGCGGCTTCCGACTGAGTTACCCGTCGTGGCAAAAGGTCTTCAATGTCGGGTTCCGCGTCGTTGTGGAAGAATAAAACCCGCAAAAGACCACTGAGACGAAAACCAGGGAGCGGCTGCAGCGGAAGCAGTCGCTCCTTTTTTTATTGCGCCACTTTTTATTGCGCCACTTTTTATTGCGCCACTTTTTATTGCGACACGGGTGCCTGCCGATTGCGCAACGCGTGAAGCTGGGGAATCAATGGTTGGTTCGAGCGGTTTTTGCCGTCGTAAAACAGATCGAGAATCGGCACGCCCGTCTTCTTCTGGATGTCACGAAAAATCGACGAGGAAACGACGCCCGGACAACAAAAAACCGGATTCAGATGCACAACCGCGTCGAAAAGCCGATGCTCGATCCCGTAAAGCACCCTCGCGATATTCATCGACGTTTCACCCGCGATCAGAGGTTCGATTTCGTACTTGGCCAACATCGCGTGACACGCTTCGACCGACGGTTCGAGTTCGTCCGGCAGCAGGTCTTGAAAAATTCGCTCAAACTTTCGCTCGTAATGGGTGATCGCATTGAGGTACTTCGACGAAAGACCGTTTTGCACTTCGTCACAGGCAAACATATGCGCGAAAAATTCGGAATAGCCGGGGATAAGGACTTCGCCGCCAAGCTCAAGGATCGTCTGAAAAATATTCTGATTGAATCGCTCGTTATATTTTGCGTAAAAATCGCCGGAGATCGCAATACGCGGTTTTCGAATCGAACGGTCGATATCCAGCCCGGCAAACCGATCGTGGATTTTCTGGGCCGCTCCGAACAAGGAATGTCCCCGCTTCAATCCCGTTTTGATCCACTCGACCGACTCCTCGCGAGCCGCCCACGCCTCGCCCGGACGCCGCTCGTAAGGGGCCGCGCGAAAGTAGAGTTTATAAACGATCGATCCCAAGACATTGACCCCAAACAGATCCTTGTTCGCCGCGTAAGACAGTCCGTTGATTTTCGCGGTCAGACTTCCGTTATAAATCCGAACCTGATCGAGTCCGGATTTCGCAAGAGCGTTTTCGAGAAAGATCGTGTATTGGTTAAAATTGCACCCCAGACACAACGTCGGCAGGCTGACGATCGTGCGAGTCAGGTCGAGCGATTCGCGTTCGATCATGCCGAGCACCGAACCGACGATGGCCACGTTGGGCATACACTCCGCGCCGGAAGCGTACCTGTACCCACGGTTCGTGTCCCGCTCACTGTGCGGAACGACTCGCACTTCATGGCCGTGCGCCCGCAACGCCTCGGCCTGCAACGGGCTGAGCAGTTCGCTCAAAAACGGAAGCAAGATCAAATCTCCCTTGCGGACCGGATCATTGCGGCCGGCCCGGTTTTTTTCGACCACTGGAATCGACACTGCCTTGGTCGGCGTTTTATGTGAAGCTTTCGGAGCGACCGCTGCTTTTTCGGCGTTTTTTTCGGTAAGTCGACGGCGAAAAGCGGACTGAAACGCTTCGATCGCCGCTTCCATGCGTGTCTGATAACCAACATCGCTAGTATGTTCGTCGAGCTGGATGACCAGAGACGGCTTTTGATAATGGGCAAAAATCTCCTTGGTGTAGGTCAACAGGTAGGAATCGGGACTGCAACGAAAACTCGACAAAAAGACCGGAAACAGGTGCTCGCTTCGCGCCGCCGTCTCGGCCGCCAAAAGCAACTGTTGCCCGTAAAACCAATGCATCTTCGGGAGAAAACGCTGCGCAAAAGGACACATCTCCGGACATGGTTCGAGCATCGACTGATAAAAAATATCGAACCCCATCGATTCGAACTTGGCCGGAATCCCGAGATTCACATGGGGATCGAACACCGTGTACGGCCGCCCCAAAAACAGAATGCTCGGCTGATCCCGAGGCGATTCGAGCCCTGGTCGTGCCGCCTCACGCCACTGGGCCTCTCGAGCGCGAAACCAGGCCAGCGTTCTCAAAAAAGCACGACGGATTTCCTCCCTATCGTTCGGAAGCGACGCGACAAGATCGTCGGCCAAACTGTCGGCCACCGTTTCAGCCGTACGGTGATTGAGCTGGATCATCGGCGAAAGTATCCGGTCGTGCAAGCCGACCGCCGTCAGATGACTCACAATGGTGGCCAAGTATTCAGAATAATAACAGAAATAGGCGTCGCGTCGTTTTTCCAAAAAGGTCTCCGGTGCCGAATAATGCTCCAAGAGACTCTGCTCGTTGATCATCGCCGGAAGAAAAACCAAGTCGACCCCACGGCGAACCAACGATGCCACCACTCCGTGCGCCAGGACCATCGGAGTGCAGAAATCGGAATTGACGATCCGCTTTCCTTCGTTCATATGTTGGGCGTCCGGCTTTTCGAGGACCACTTCATGGCCCAATTCTCGAAAAAAAGCCTCAAACCAAGGATAGTATTCCGCCAGGTAGACCACACACGGAATCCCGATTTTCAGCCGACGTTGCGGTTCAAGGGAACGCGAGGGAACGTCGCCCTGGAAGATCGCCTCGAAGCGACGCTCCAGACTCGACTCCTGACTTTCGCGTCGCACCCGCTTGGCTTCATAATCCCGGCCACACTTCAGCCCCCAGGCCGTTTTGCCGTGGGCCGTCTCATAAACGGTCAAGGAACACCGGTTTCGGCAAAGTTCGCACGTCTCGTGCGTGACTTCAACGGTCAAATCGAGTCCGGCGAATTTCGATTTTTCGATTCCGCTTTCTCGAAGCAACACGGCAACCCCCAACGCGCCGGTCAGATGACAATATTTCGAGACGCTTACGGGGCAGCCGATTTCGTTTTCGAACGCCGCCACCAACGCCTTGTTACGCGCGGTCGCCCCTTGAAAAAACAGATGTTTTCCTAACGCGGTCTTGCCGACGACCTTCGAAAGATAATTGTCGCGGACGCTGAAAAGGACCGCGGTGATGATCTCGTCGCGAGTGAACCCTTCGGAAAGATACAGGTTCAAATCACGCTCCATATAGACGGTGCACCGATCAGAAGTAAACGGCGCGCGGCTGCCGATCGCCCTCGACTCGATTTCCGCAAGCTCGATTTCCAAACGGGCCGCCTGCTCCTCGATAAACGAACCGGTCCCCGCCGCGCAGACGTAGTTCATGGTCGAACTGACGACTTCCCCGTCTCGAAGCAACGTGAATTTCGAATCCTGTCCGCCGATCTCAATAATCGTGTCGACCTTCGGATCGAGGAACGTCGCGCCTCGGGCGTGGGCCGTGATTTCATTGACTTGCAAATCGGCATCGAAAACCGCGTGGACCAACTTGCGTCCCGACCCGGTCGTTCCAACCCCGCGAATAAAAAGCTCCACTTTCTCGAAAAACCGCGTGATCTTTTCCAGTAATTTTCGCGCGACGGCGACCGGCTCGCCCGCGGTTCGGGTATAAAACCCCGCAAGAATGGTGCCTCCCTCATCCAAGACCAACGCCTTGGTGCTGGTCGATCCGATGTCGATCCCGATGAAGACGTTATGGCAAGGTCGATCAAGTGTCGCATATTCAGTAATTTCGACCCCTTCGTCTATCCAAGTCGGATCGGCCGAGAAATCAGGATAGTCGGTCAACCGCATCACAAGCGGTTCGCGTCGCTGACGATTTTGTGCCATTGAGCCAAGAACCGCGTCCATTTTCAGATCGGTCTGGTCGGCCAAAACGGCGGCACCGATCGCATGGAAAGCCACGGCCTCCCGGTGTGGTTTTGCCCGAGCGTCAATCCGCTTCTCGATTTCCAAAACCATTTTGGCGTTTTGGCTCACTCCGCCCACCAGCAGCACCTCGCCGGACAGCTCGCGTCCTTTGAGTAAATTGGCCAACACCCCGGTCGCCATCCCTTCACAGAGTCCGGCGGCTATCGCGTCTTTGGTGAACCCTTCCGCCTGGGCATGGGTGATGTCCGATTTGGCAAAGACGGCGCAGCGGGTCGCTATCGAAGGGGTTTTTCCCGAAAACGCCTCGGCGCGACGGGCCAACTCCTCCGTCGTCACCGCGATCCGCTCGGCCTGCTGATCGAGAAAACTGCCGGTGCCCGACGCGCACAACGGGTTGACCGAGTGTTCGGTATAGTTGCCCCGCTCGTCCAAAAAGATGAGATAAAAGGTCTCGCAACCGATCCCCAGAATGTGGCGAGCGCCGGTTTTCAAAAACCGATTCGCCTCGACCGCCGCAATCGCGGTATCGATCGTCGGGAAATGATCCAGCTCGACACTGCCGGTGACCCCAAATCGCTCCGGCCGCCCGTATTTCGCTTCGATCTCTTTAAGCAGCGCAGAAAACGCCTTCTGACGATTGCCGTGATGGGTGACGGTATAAGTCTCGACCAGCCGGTCGCCGTCCAAAACGGCCGCGTGAAGATTTTTCGATCCGAAATCAAAACCGGCTTGCATGGCTCTTTTTCCAATAATATTGGGAATGGGAGCGAGAAAACCTTGTCACGGAGCAAAAATCAAAGGGGTATCGGTCCGTCTCTTACCTTGAAGTGGAGCTTTGGAGTGGAAAAACGCTTTTATTTTTCAGTTTTTTGTCATCGTCACCATGAAATGGGAAAACGGGGAGGATTACTTCGCAGGAAAACGTTCTTCGGCGGCACTCAAGCGAGAGTAGCGAGGGACGAGTTTCCAAAGATCGTCGCGCTGCCCCCCCGCATAGTGACACATGGCGACTCGGGCCACCGCGTCGGCCGACGCATGACGAAATTCTTCGGCAAGAACGGTCACCCCTTCAGGAATCCGATCGGCCAGACGATCAAGAATCGGCCCCGAAACGATCGACCCTGCGGGCAATTCACCAAACCAGGTGTCGACGCCGATCAGCCGTTCGGGCGAATCGGGCCACATCTGTCCGTCCTCCCCCCGTCGGAAGGAACGAGTGACCACCTCGCGGCGTTGGGCGTCGATCGCCACGTGGACCCTTTCAACCTCGGCCGGAGCACGGGAAGCGATAACCTCGAGGGTGTCGACTCCGAGAACTTCCGCCCCGACCGCGTAGGCAAACATTTTTGCCGTCGTGATCCCGACCCGCAATCCGGTAAACGAGCCGGGCCCCACGGTCACGGCAACCAGATCAATCTCCTGCGGCGTCCATTCGACGGTTTCCAGAACCGAACGAATCCCCGGCGCAAGCGATTCGGCACTTCGCTGACTCGAATCTAAGTCCTTACATTCAAATACGTTATTCTCATCCCCAACAGCCACACTTCCAAGCCGTTCGGTAGTTTCTATTGCCAAAACACGCACAAAAAATAGCTCCCAAGAGGGGTGGTAGTCCTAGTCAGGGGATCAAAAAGCCCAAATTCACCTCGAAAAAAGGCAGGCAAAATAGCTCGCAGCTTACGTACCCCCCACTACGGCGGTTTTCATGTAAGCGTAGCGCCAAACCGGCCACCGGAAGAGGTCCCAATTTCACCTAAAGGCTTATTTCAAAATGATTTATCAATTATCCATTTCCGGATCGGTTGCAAGGAACCCGATACGCTGAGTAAAAAGCGATATAAAATAGGTGTTCACGAAAGGGCAACACCGTTTGCTCTTCTAGGTTTATCGAGAAACACGGCGGGATGCAACCGACTTTTCCACCAAATCAGCCAAAGCCGGGGAAAGCTTTCCCTTACTGCATATTACCTAATCGATAAATACCCACAAACGGTTCCGCTTCCTAGCTATACGACACCGAAAACCCCCCTTTTGGATTTCGCCCCTATTTTTTCTCTGTTTCGGACAAAACACCTCACCCGACACTCCCTTTGACTTGATCAATTGCGAAAACCACAATAAACTGATGAGTTTAACGTGTAATGCGTTTCTTTGCCGATTCCGGGTATAATTGAAGCGTTTTGAACTTTTTTGAACTTTGGGGTAGCATACTGCCTGCAACTGCCGGAAAGGTGAAAGATTAAAATCGATTCGGCGATTGCACCTTTATAACGTGTTTCACTTAGGTGTAGCGGTTTCCTTGCAGCTGGGAGAGAAAGATGGAAAACTGAGACTCCATTCCCTCTTTTGACTTACCGCAACCCGGGGGAACTCCCCCCACCCCGGTGTGACGCTACCGTTAAATAAAGACCGCTCTAGTAACCATGGGGTCATCCTCATGGTCGTTGAGATATTACCGACTTTTTGAAAGGGCTCTAACGGAGTGTTTCCCTCTGGAGCGAAAGCAGGTTCCGTGTGAAGACGGCGATTGTAAGTGACATTCATAGCAACCTTGCCAGTTGGCGAAAAGTTCTCGACGACATCAAGGAGCAAGGGGTCGATCGAATCATCTCGTTGGGTGATACGGTCGGATACGGCCCAAATCCGTGCGAATGTATCGACCTCGTTCGAGAACGTTGTGATATCAGCCTGCTGGGCAACCACGACCAGGGGGCTCTTTTTGATCCGGAAGGGTTCAATGCCGGTGCCGAACGGGCCATTTTCTGGACGCGCGACCAGCTCGAGTACTCCGGCGGTAATCCGACGAAGGCCGACGAGCGATGGGAATATTTGGGCGGGCTGCCGCGTAATTATCAAGACGGCGATTTACTCTTCGTCCACGGCTCGCCACGAAACCCGCTCAACGAGTACGTCTTCCCGGAAGACACCTATAATCGGACCAAGATGGAAAAGCTCTTTTCGCTGGTTCGCAAGGTTTCGTTCCAAGGGCACACCCATGTCCCGGGCATCTTCACCGAAGATCTTCGGTTCTTCAGCCCGGAGGAGATCGATGACGAATATCGGATCGGGGAAGAAAAAGTCCTCGTCAATGTCGGCTCGGTTGGACAACCACGAGACGGCGACCCACGAGCCTGTTATGTCATTATTGAGGACGACTTGATTCAATTCCGTCGTGTCGAGTATCCGGTCGAAGAAACGATCGAACAGATCCACGCCATTGCAGACCTAGACAATTTCCTTGGCGATCGACTTCGGGAAGGACGGTAAACGGCCATGTGAATTTTTTTCTCAAGCGCGTTTTCTGTCTCTTTTCGCGTCGTGCATGACAAAAGGGCGCTCGGAGACCGTTCGGAAGCCGTAGCGAACTTTTCTTCGGGGCTTTCGAAAGTCATTGCGGTTTAATTTTACAAAAAAATTCCAAGGACCAGTTCACCATCCATGTCCCAATCTGCGAAATCTCAATCGCCCAATTTTGTCATTTTCCTGGCTCTGCTCTTCGGCTGGCTGCTGCTCCATCCCTATATCATGGGAACGGCGAAAGAAGAGGAAAAGCCGCCGGTGTCCGCTGAAAAAGTGGTCGAGACCGAAGACGGCAAGCTAAAAACGGAAAAAACTGCTCCCACTGAAACCGCCGCGACGGGCGAGCAAAAAACGACTCCCGCGATCCAACCCGAGGCTAAACCGGCCGCTTTGACGGAATCGGTCGCCTCGAAGAAAACCACACTAGCTCCTGGCCAAGTCGTTCCTCCGACCAAACCGCAAGACACCTGGGTCACACTCGGCTCGGCCGACCCGGACGATCCGTACCGCATGTTGGTCACCTTGAGCGACCGGGGTGCGTCAGTGGTCCGAATGGAATTAAACAGCCCCCGCTATCGCCAGCTGATGGACGACAACGGCTTTTTGGCCGATCGAAGCGGTTTTCTCGGCCGACTGACCAAACCAAACGCTGCCTCGGGCAAGGGGCTACGGGTCGATATTGTCGGACCCGGAACCCCGGCGGCCAAGGCGGGCATCCAGGTCGGCGACCTGATCACCGCGGTCCAAGAACGCCCGGTCACCGGTCCGGCGACGTTCCGCAAGGCGATGTCGAAAACTCGCCCCGGCAAGACGGTCAAGGTCGAGCTTTTGCGTGACGGGAAAGAGATGGCGGTCGAAGCGACGTTGACCGTGCCGCCGATCGAAGTGGTCCGCCCGGAAGGAGACGACCCGCTTTCGTTTTTGGCGACGTTGTCCCAAATCGGCGACGAAAAGTTGCCCGAAATCAAACCCAATCCGGAAGCGCCGAAAAACGAGCTTCCGTCCCACCTGAACGAGGAGCTCTCGGGGTTAAATCTTCGCGGCGGATCGTGGGATCTGGTCGAACACGACACCGAAAAGGCAGTCTTCGCGTGCGACCTGCCGACCCACGGCATTCGACTGGTCAAAACCTATCGGCTCGTCAAAGTACCTGAAGACCAGATCAAAAATGTCGACTACAAGGCGTACAACCTGATCTTCGACCTCGAAGTGATCAACACGGCCGACACGACTCGAAAGCTGGCCTACCAGCTTGACGGCCCGACGGGTCTGCCGATCGAAGGGTGGTGGTATGCCCAAAAGGTGGCCCGATGCTCCGGCGCGGGACTGCGTGACGTGATCGCCTCGTTCGATCAACAAAAGCCGATCATGGTCGGTTGCTTCACGATTTCCGACGGAAAAACCGACCCGGCTTGGCGGGAAGAATCGCTGACGTTTATCGGGGTCGACGCCCAGTATTTCTCTTGCATTTTGCAGCCGCAGAAAGCAAATCCCGAAGATACTTGGCTGGCTCGCTCCATGCCGATTCGAGTCGGCTCGGTCGATGAAAAACGAAAGAACTTGACCAACGTCACTTGTCGTTTGCGATCGCTGCCGAAAAAACTAGCACCCGGCGAATCGATTTCCAATCGGTATGAGATTTTCACCGGTCCGAAACGACCTGCCCTGGTCGACCAATACGGGCTCGGTTCGTTGGTCTATTACGGGTGGTTCGACTGGATCGCCTACCCGATGGTCAAGACGCTACACTTTTTCCACGCGATCATCCGCAATTACGGTCTGGCCATCATCTTGCTGACCGTCCTGGTCCGATTGCTCATGTTCCCGTTGAGCAAGAAACAGGCTCTCGGGGCCGCCAAGATGGCCGAACTCCAACCGGAGATGAAACGGATTCAGGAAAAGTACAAAAAGGACGCCGAGGGGCGAACCAAAGCGCAGCAGGAGCTGTTCAAGAAACACAATTACAATCCGCTCAGTGGCTGCTTGGTCCTGTTCATTCAGATGCCGATTTTCATCGGGCTGTTCCGCGGACTGGGGGTCGATGTCGAACTGCGTGGTTCGGCCTTATTGGGTTCGAAGGTCTGGTGGTGTTCGAACCTGGCCGCACCGGACATGCTGATCAACTGGACCAGTTGGATGCCCGATATCATCACCCACGGCACCAACTTCTTGATGCTGGGCCCCTACTTCAACCTGCTACCGATTTTGACGATTTTCCTGTTCATCGGTCAGCAGAAGATGATGATGCCGCCGGCGGCCGACGAGCAGCAGGCGATGCAGCAGAAAATGATGAAGTACATGATGGTCTTCATGGGCCTGTTGTTCTTCAAAGTCGCCAGCGGGCTGTGCATCTACTTCATCGCGTCGAGTCTCTGGGGTGTTGCCGAGCGAAAACTGTTGCCCAAGCACGAGCACCAGAAGCAGGAACACGCTCATGAAGTTGAAGCGGCCAAAAAGGCCGAAGCGCGTAAGGAAATCACGGAACGGCGGAAGAAGCGTGGTAAAAAACGATAAGCTCTAAAACGGGCTATCCAACCAATTCAAAGGCACCGAAGTCAACCAACGGCTTTGGTGCCTTTTTCTATGGATGTTCGGATTTTTTGCATTATAAGGCCGATCTTCCACCGCAAGACGTGGCGTATACTTACGAGGAAAATGCTTACGAGGGGCAAGCGATCCCATCATAAGAGGCAATTCCACAAAGGTCATCTTCCCTCCTCCCCACAACTCGAAGGGAAAACGGCATGAACCAACCCGAGCATTTGAACTGGAAAAAGATCGCGTGGAAAACGTGTGCCGCCGCGATTATCCTGGTGATCCTCATTGTCTTGGGGCGTCATATCGGGCCTTACATCCCGCACCTGGAATATCAAATCGAGCAGATGGGCCCGTGGGCGCCGGTTATTTTCACGATCGGGTTCATCGTCCTCTGTGCGCTCTTTTTCCCGGCTGACGCGTTGGTTCTCGCCGCCGGAGCGATGTTTGATTTCACCTGGGGATTCGTCTATGCGGGCATAGCGACCGTCCTGGGAGCGACATTCATGTTTCTGGTCGCGCGGACCGGGCTGAAATCCAAGATCGAAAAGATACTGGAAAAACATCCGAAACTCCAAGTGATCGACGCGGCGATGGGCCAAGAGGGATTTCGACTGATGTTCCTGTTGCGATTGTCGCCCGTGCCATACGCCATTCTGTCGTACATGCTGAGCGTCTGCCGAGTCCGGTTTTTGCCCTATATCCTGGCAACCGTGGGAATGTTGATCAGCAACATTCCGGTCGTCTATTACGGCTTTGTCGCCAAACATCTCATGAAATACGCCGGACGGGTCGAAGATAAATCCACGATGCATTATGTCTTTCTGGTGATCGGCGTCGGGGTTGCCATTTTCACGACGGTCTACGTCACGTTCATCGTCAAACGGGCCCTGCGTCGCTACGCCCAAGAGAACGAATCGTCCGACGCCTCATCCGTCGGACAGCCTTCCGCTTAATCCCCCATTTTTTCCGAGCCAATTTGAACCAATTCCCCAAGAAAAAATGATCCCCAACTTCAACACCTTCCGCGATATCCGACGCGTTGCCGATATTCTTTCCGTGCTGATCCGTTACGGTTTCGAAGACGTCCTTCGTTCAATCGGACTGGACAAGGTGGTCGGGAGCAAACTGTTTTGGCTCGCGCCTCGCCTTCGCAATCAGGCCCAACGATACCAACCGGTGCCGACCCGTCTGCGCGAGGCAATGGAGGAGCTGGGCCCCACGTTCATCAAACTCGGACAAGTCCTCAGCACGCGTCCCGACCTGATCCCGCAAGCGTGGGTCGACGAATTCAAGAAGCTGCAAGACGACTGTCCGAAAGTGCCTTTCGACGTCATTCAAAAACGGCTGGACGAGGAGTTCCAAGATCGAACCGGGGAACTGTTTCGCTCGATCGACCCCGAGCCGTTGGCCGCCGCCTCGATCGGGCAGACCCACCGGGCCGTCCTGGCCGACGGGACCGACGTGGTCCTCAAAGTATTGCGTCCGGGAATCGAGGAAACCATCCGCGCCGATATGGAAGTTCTCGCCGCGTTGGCCTCCTTCGTCGAAACGCATTTTACGAACCTCGGTTACAGCCCGACCGCCGTGGTCGAAGAATTCGCGTTGGAACTCCAACAAGAACTCGATCTGATGCACGAGGCCCGCGCGACCGACCGGCTACGCAAGGCGTTTGAAGCCACCCCGAAAGTCACGTTTCCCGAAGTCTATTGGAACGCAACGACCAAAAACGTCTTGACGATCGAGGAGATTCACGGGACGCTGCTCTCCCGGGTCCATCTCGAAGAACTCGACGAGGACTACCGCCGCGAGATCGTCGCACTGGGGGCGGACGCCGTCTTTCGGCAATGCTTCGAACTCCATTTTTTCCATGCCGACCCACACCCGGGCAACCTTTTTCTCACGCCGGACGGCGGAATCGCGTTCATCGATTGCGGCATGACCGGCCACCTCGACCCGAAAATGGCCGACCACTTGGCCGATGTCTTTTATGGCGTCGTCAGCGACGATATCGACCGGATCATCGGCGCGATCCTCGGCCTCAGCGAGGTCGACCCGGTGGTGACCGAGTCGAACGCCTTCCGAGCCGACATCTCCGAATACGTCTCTCAGTTCCAAGGGGTCGCGCTGGGCCAATTGGACATCGGGGGCCTTTTGCAAGAGTTCTTCGAAAAACTCCAAAAGTACCATGTCCGCTGTCCCAGCAGTATCGTCTTCTTGATCAAGGCGGTCGTCACGATCGAGGGGGTCGCGACCGAGATTGCGCCTCATTTCGATCTCATGGAACACGCCCAGCCTTACCTCGAAAAGCTGGTCAAGCGGCGTTACAGCTTCGGGGCGATCCGGCGTCGGATTCAAACCGGCATGTTGAACACGGCCGAATTGGCCGAACACTTGCCCGGCGATCTTTCGAGCTTGATGACCCAGTTCCGCCGTCGCCAATTCCAGATCAATCTCCAACACGAAGGGCTCCACGACCTGAACGTCTCACTGACCAGTACCGGCTTGGCCATGAGCAAGGCGACGATTTTCGCCGCGCTTTTGATCGGCAGCGCGATTCTGATCCACGCCGAGTGCGTCTCGCCCCACGGCGGCAAACTGATGGGGCTGGGGCTTTTCGGAATCGTCTGTTCGGGCATCCTCGCGGCCCAAACGTTCCTCTCCTTCCGCATCCGCCACCGCCGCTCGTTGTAAACGGCCCCCGATGAAGTCGGTTTGACGTGACGGACGTTTTCCGAGTAAAATGGGTAAGAGATTTGGTTTTTCTGCCGCGAAAAGCTCCAAGTCGCCCTTTTCTTACTTTGAAAAACCTGCCAAAATTGCTGGAAACGTATTGAGATGACCGACCGACTCCACACCAATACCCCTATCTCGCGTAGACGCTTTTTGAAGGCTTCAGCCGCTTCGATGCCGCTTTTCTATGCGGTTTCGTCCGGCGTCGCCCGAGCCAATGACAAGGAGGCTGCTCAAATGATTCCCGAATTTATCCTCGATCCCACTTGGCCCCCCGCCCAGGAAGGTTTTGAATTTGCCGGTCCCAACGGCATGGACATCGCGCCGGACGATCGGATTTTCGTCGTCGGTGGCAAGAAAAACCCGGTGTTGGTTTTCTCACCCGAAGGTGAATTGCTCGACTCCTGGGGCCGCGGTATTATCGCAGGGAAACACGGACTGAAGATTTACGGCGACAAGGTCTACGTGTGCGACGCGGACATGCACCAAGCGTACGAGTTCACGTTCGACGGCCTGCTGCTTCGATCGTTCGGCACACGTGGTAAGGCCGGACTGGGCGAAGGGGAATTCAACAAACCGACCTGCGTGGCGGTCGCCCCCAATGGCGATATTTATGTCACCGACGGCTACGGCAATCGACGAGTCGTCTGTCTTTCGCCGGAAGGCAAGTTCAAGTTCGCCTGGGGAACCGAAGGGACCGAGCCGGGACAGTTCAAAGATCCTCATGACATCGTCATCGATAAAAACGGTCGCATCCTGATCGCCGACCGCGAGAACTTCCGCATCCAGCTGTTCGACATGAAGGGCACGTTCCTCGACCAGTGGACCAATGTCGGCCGGCCGTTCGGGCTGTTTCTGACCAAGGACGATATCCTTTACGTCAGCGACGGGACCCTCGAAGCGCCGAACCGTATCCTGATGCTCGACCTGGACGGTAAATTGCTCGGCAGCTTCGGCACCCTTGGAAACGAACTGGGCCAATTCGACGTTCCCCATTCGATCGCGCTGGACTCAAAGGGCAACCTGTACGTGGCCGAGGTGAACAACTGCCGCGTCACCAAGTTCGTCCCGAAAAAAGGCTAAGTGACTCAAGGCCAAACCGGCTGAGATTTCCAATCCCTCTTTTCGGCAAACGGGGCCACCCGGGTGCGGGAAAGAGGGTTTTTTCTATCTCACAAAAAAACGAGATCCACGCGTAACCCTTGCACTCGCACTATAAAAACTTTTGCTACCCCGTCCTTTCTCCCCAGGAGTGCCCCCTGAGATGACCAACCACACTCATTCCAGCATCCTCACGCGAAGAAATTTTTTGAAAGCCTCGGCCGCCTCATTGCCCTTGCTCTATGGAGCCACTGCCGTTACGGCCCGGGCTGAGGAAAAGAAGATCGCCGTAAAAATTCCAACCTATACTCCCGATCCGCTTTGGCCGCCGAAGGAAGACGGCTTTCAATATCGAGGCCCCAACGGTGTCGCCGTCGACCCCGACGGTCGGATCCTGGTTGCCGGAGGCAAGAAATACCCCGTGCTGGTCTTCTCGCCGGAAGCGAAACTGCTCGACGCGTGGGGGCGGGGGATCATCGCCCGGAAACACGAACTTCGGATCTACAACAACAAGGTCTATATCTGCGACATCACGATGCAGCAGGTCTACGAATTCACGTTCGACGGCGAGCTGCTGCGAACATTTGGCAAGCGGGGTATCGCGGGCCCCGGCAAAGACGAATTCAACTGGCCGACCGACGTCGCCGTGGCGGAAAACGGCGATTTCTACATCACCGACGGCTACGGAAACAGTCGGGTCGTCTGCCTTTCGCCCGAAGGGAAATTCCAATTTTCCTTTGGGACCAAGGGGGCCGAACCGGGACAATTCGAGCGTCCGCACGGGATCGTGATCGATAAAAACGAGCGGCTCTTGGTCGCCGATCGAAAAAACAATCGGATTCAGATTTTCGACATGAATGGAAAATTCCTGGACCAGTGGACCAACGTCGGCAAGCCGTTCGGACTGTTTTTGACGCCGGACAATCTGCTTTACGTGGCCGACGGCAACTTCGACGGACCGCATCGGATCTTGATCCTCGACCTCGAGGGGAATATTCTAAGTCAGTTCGGCTCGAAGGGTACCAAGCCGGGACAATTCGACACACCCCATTCGCTCACCGTCGACCCCGAAGGCAACCTGTACGTGGCCGAGTGCGAAAACCAACGGGTCCAAAAATTCGTCCCACAGAACGCTTGATTTAAAACAAACGAAAAACCGGCTTCAAAACAAGTCATCCCTATTTTCTCGGCGATCCAGAGAGTCGCGACCGGGAAATAGGGATTTTTTTGCGCCCGAAAAGCCAACATTTCAAAAATTGGTCCACCCCAACTTCTCCTAACATCACCTCCCTAGAGTGTCAATTCAGGAAAGATAGGTAAAACGGAATGCTTTTTTTGATTATTTTAGAATCACCCCCATAGATTTATTTGATTTTCATTAAAAACCGACTATTATTATTTTCTTATTTTTCGAAGAGCAGATACAATACAATAATATTTCAACCCCTCGACCTTCTCGCCCGGCCTCATCCAAGCCATAACTCGTTTGAGGCGGCGACGGTTCAACGTAAAACCAATAGAACGATTATGTTAGCTTTACCAATCAGGACGATTCCTTGAAACCAACAAGGGGCCCCAAGCGTCTTCATTCAAGGCATTCCCCCGAGAAAAAGCTGCACTTGCTAAAAAACGCCTCGGATTGAGCTTATCAAGAAAATCTCCCGTTTCGGACAACGAGGAAAGGCTGTTAAAAAAACGGCTTAGGAAATCCTACCTTCCCCGATTTATGCCGCCGGGTTAAGCTACAATTGAACAAATCTCCACGCAAAGTGGTATCGGTCCCTTTTTTTGACCGCCTACTTGGGGGGAGGCTTTTCGTCCATCGCCGCGACATCGGAACCCGTGATGAGCACAGAACAACAACTCAATAGTAATCTGATCGAGCAGACCAAACAGCAGATCCGCATGTTGGTCAACGAAATTGCCCAACTGTCCAAGTCGGATATTGCCCCCGAGGAATTCTATACCGAATTTCTCACGAAGGTGGTTTCGGCGCTGGCGGCCGTTGGCGGTGTGGTTTGGACGCTCGAAGAACAAGGCCGCTTGGCCCTGCAATACCAGATCAATCTCCAACAAACCGGCCTGCATGGCAACGAAGAAGCCCAGCAGCAACACAGCCGTCTGTTGCGGCAGGTGCTCACCTCGGGCGAACCGGTACTGATCCCGCCTCACAGCGGCACGGCCGAAGGAGACGATCAAACGGCCAACCCGACCGATTTCCTTTTGGTCATGGGCCCGGTCAAAACCGACCTGGAAACGGTCGGACTGATCGAGATTTTCCAACGCCCCGATTCGGGTCTCAATACGCAAAAAGGGTACCTCCGCTTCCTCGGCCAGATGTGTGACCTGGCGGCCGACTTCATGAAGAGTCGCCAGCTGCGTCACTTCTCCGATCGGCAGGTGATGTGGAGCCGGTTGGAAGATTTCACGCGAACCATCCACGGCAGTCTCGACCCTCGCCTGACGGCCTACACGATTGCCAACGAAGGGCGACGGTTGATCGAATGCGACCGGGTCAGCGTCGCGCTTGCCCACGGGAAAAAATGCCGCATCGAAGCGGTCAGCGGCCAAGACACGTTTGACAAACGGTCCAACACGGTCCGACTCTTGGGTGAGTTGGCCACCCGTGTCGTCGAAGTGAACGAACCGGTCTGGTACACCGGCGACACGTCAAGTTTCGCGCCGCAGATCGAAGACGCGATCCACGACTATGTTGACGAATCGCATTCCAAGAGCGTTGCCGTGTTGCCGCTTTTACGCCCCCAACCGCCGGAAGAAGAACAAGACCCGGACAATCCGCCACCCGTACAACCGCCGGTCGGCGCCTTGATCGTCGAACAAATCGAGGACAGCCGATTACCGGAGCAAATGCGACAGCGAATCGCCGTGGTCGCCGATCACAGTTCGCTGTCAATGGCCAACGCCATGGAGCATCAAAGCCTTTTCCTGATGCCGTTGTGGCGCATGATCGGCAAGTCGAAATGGCTGATTGAAGCGAAACGGCTGCCGAAAACGATCACGATCACCGCAGTGGTCTTGATCCTGCTGATAGGGATGTTCGTTTTTCCGTGGGATTTCGAACTGGAGTCCAACGGGACCCTCGAACCGGAGCTTCGAAGCGAGGTCTTCGCGCGCGAATCGGGCAACATCAAAAAGGTCTTGGTCCGCCACGGACAGGAAGTGGGCCAAGGGGCGTTGCTGGCCGAAATGCTCAACGTCGAGGTCGAGACCAGATATCGCGAAATCACCGGTAATTTACAGGCAACTCGCGAACGACTTCGGGCTCAACAATACCTCAACCGTAGCGGACGTGGAGGCAGCTCCCAGGAAGATCGCAACCGCTTGGGAGGTGAAATCCAGGCTTTGGAGGAAGAGATTATCAGCCTCAAAGCGCAGCAGACGCTTTACGAAGAAAAGAAAAAGGATCTGAAGATCCTCAGCCCGCGCGAAGGAAGAATCGTGACGTGGGATATCGAAAACCTGCTGGACGGTCGCCCGGTCGAGCGAGGACAGGTTCTCATGCAGGTCGCCGACACCAGCGGCCCCTGGCAATTGGAACTGCAGATGCCCGAAGATCGGATGGGCTATCTGATCAACGCCCAGCAGGAAACCGGAGAGGACTTGCCGGTAACGTTCATTCTGGCGACCGAGCCGGGCAAAGAATTCCAGGGAATCATCAAAGAAACCCATTACAGCGCGGAAGTCCGCGGCGAAGAGGGGAATACCGTTTTGATCAAAGTCGACATCAGTGACGTCGACCAAACCGAATTGCCCAACCTGATGCCCGGGGCCGAGGTCAAGGCCAAAGTCTACTGTGGTCAGCGTTCGATCGCCTATGTCCTGTTCCACGATCTTTGGGCATTCATCCAGTCGCGAGTCCTCTTCCGTTTTTAATTCTTCAATCGAACCAAAAATCCTCTCTTGTCGACGTTTATCCTCTTTGGAAGACCAATCGACATACGAGAAAAAAAGATAACGTCCAAAAGGAAATCTATTATGCGAAGCTACGGGTTCCTGGTAGCGGTAAGTATGGCGATGTTGGCAGGCAGCACGGCATGGGCCCAAAATCAGGACATTGTGGTACCAGATTGCGTGGTCGACCTTTTGGAGGAAGCTCGCGTCCCGGCCCAAGAGTCCGGCATGTTGACCGAGGTTTTGGTTCGTGAAGGCCAACAGGTCAAGACCGACGAGGTGCTCGCCAAGATCGACGATACCCTTTCGATCCTGCAGAAACAGGTTTCGCTGGCTGAAATGTATGTCGCCGAAAAAAAAGCGGAGAACAAGATCGCAGTCGAGTATGCCCTCGCGACCAGTCAGGTCAACAAACGAACCTTTCAACGCTATCTGGATTCGAACAAACGGGTTCCCGGTTCGGTCCCCGCGGCGGAACTCGATCTGGCCCATCTGAAATATATCGAGGCGACGAAGCAAGTCGAAAAGGCGGAGTTCGATATCGATGTCGCCAAAAAAGAGGTCGACGTCGCCAAGGCGAACCTGGTTGCTGCCGACGAGCATATCAAACGTCGGGAAATCATTTCCCCGTGGAACGGCGTAATCGACGAGGTGGTCCGCCATATGGGCGACTGGGTCGAGCCGGGCGATCCGATCCTGCGACTGGTTCGGATGGACAAACTCCGTGTGAACTGCTTTCTTAATTCCAAGCAGTTCAACAAAGAAGAGGTTTACCATCGGCCGGTCACGGTCACGGTCTACCGGGCCCGCGGCCAGAAAGAGATCTTCCGCGGTCGGGTCACCGGCGTCCTTCCCGAGGTCAAGACCGACGGGAGCTTTCCGATCTGGATCGAGGTCGACAACCGAATGATGGGCGATTTCTGGCTCTTGAGCTACGGCATGCGAGCCGACGTCGTCATCCACATGGGCCAACCGGTACAGAATTAATTCGCGTCATTTCCTCCTCTTCCCTATCGCATCTGAAGAAATCGTAGATGGTCACCCTTCAAGACAGCCTGGTTTCCAGTTCCGCGCGGCGAATGACGATCCGTAAGCGGCCCGATTTGACTGCCAAAAAGCAGACCTATCTCGGGCAAAGCTATTGGATCGTCAAGGAGCCGATCGGCCTGAAATATTTTCGATTCCAGGAGGAGGAATACGCGCTGCTGAACAAGCTCGACGGTCAGACGAGTCTCGACGAGCTGAAAGACTGGTTCGAGGCCAAATTCCCGCCACAGAAAATCACGCTCGAAGAACTCCAGCAGTTCATCGGGATGCTGCACCGCAGTTCGTTGGTGATCGCCGACGTGCCGGGCCAGGGGAAACAGCTTCGACAGAGGCGCGACGAACGACGTCGCAAAGAATTGATGGCCTCCTCGACCAACATTCTGGCAATCCGCTTCAAAGGGTTTGACCCCGAGCGGTTCCTGAACTGGCTTTACCCGAAGGTCCGCTGGTTCTTTTCCCTGCCGATGTTCATTTTGACTCTGATTATGATGTTCTCGGCACTGACACTGGTCACGGTCCAGTTCGATAAATTTTATGCGAAGCTGCCGAGCTTCTACTCGTTCTTCAGCCCGACCAACGCGCTGTTGTTGATGGTCGTCCTCGGGGCAACGAAGGTCTTGCACGAATTCGGACACGGGTTGACGTGTACCCATTTTGGCGGCGAGTGTCACGAAATGGGCGTCTTGATCCTCGTGTTGACTCCCTGCCTATATTGCAACGTGTCCGATTCGTGGATGATCCCGAGCAAGTGGAAACGGGCCGCGATCGGGGCAGCCGGGATCTATGTCGAGTGCGTGTTAGCGTCGATCTGTACGTTCATCTGGTGGTTCACCCAACCGGGCACACTAAACATGGTCTGTCTGAACGTGATTTTCATCTCGTCGGTCAGCACGATTTTGTTCAACGCCAACCCGCTGTTACGCTACGACGGTTACTATGTCCTTTCGGACCTGATGGAGATCCCGAACCTGCGTCAAAAGGCCTCGTCGATCCTCAGCCGCGAGGCCGGGCGAATCTGTCTCGGGATCGATCCGCCGGAAGATCCGTTTTTGCCGCAACGCAACAAGGCGTTTTTCGCCCTCTATACGGTCGCCGCGTCGATCTATCGTTGGGTGGTCCTTTTCTCGATTCTCTGGTTTTTGCATCAGGTGTTCAAACCGTATCGGCTCGACATCCTCGGCCACGCCGTGGTGGCCATGTCGCTGGTCGGGTTGGTCGGTATGCCGATCTACAAATTGGTTCATTTTTTCTACGTTCCCGGGAGGATGCACAAAGTGAAAAAGCCGCGACTTTACGCCACGCTCGCCGTCGTTGGGCTGATCGTCTTGGCCGTTTTGTACATCCCGTTGCCGCATTCGGTTTTCTGCACGCTGGAAGTGCGAGCTCGTGACGCGGAAAAAATCTACATCGAGGTGCCGGGGATTCTTGACGAGGTTTATGTCAAAACCGGCGATCGGGTCGAGGCCGGACAACCGCTTGCGCGGATTGAAAGTATCGACGTTCAGTTGGCTCTGGCGGCCCTTTCGGGAAAACGAAACCAATATCAAGTGCAGCTCGACACCGCGCTGCGGCAGCGTTATGAAAACGAAGAAGCCGCCGGCGAGGTCAGCCAACTGCGAGAATCGCTCGCGTCGGTTACCGATCAACTCAAAGAGAAACAGATCGACGAAAAGCGTCTTTTATTGAAGGCACCGGAAAACGGAATCATCATGCCGCCGCCTTGGCGTCCCCACAAACCGGGCCCCGAAGGCCAACTGGCCGCTTGGTCGGGTACGCCGCTTCAGAAGAAAAACCGGGGCGTTCCGCTCGACGAGGGAACCGTTTTCTGTCTGGTCGGTCAGCCAGAAAAGATGGAAGCGATCCTCTACGTCGACCAGGGAGACCTTGAGTTTGTCACGAAGGGGCAAAAGGTCGAAGTAGTGCTCGACGAACTTCCGTTTGAAATTTTTGAAAGCACGATCGAAGAGATCGCACCGAGCGAGGTCAAGGTGACTCCCGAGCGGCTCTCGACCAAGGCCGGGGGGGAGCTGGCCACGGTGACCGACGAGGCGGGGGTCGAACGGCTCCAAAGCGCGGCCTATCAGGTCAAAGTCCTCATCGACGACCCCGACGATCGAATCCGAATCGGGCTGCGAGGCCGGGCCAAGATCCACTCCCGCAACCAAACACTCGGCCAGCGAATGAAGCGGGTCTTGAACCAGGTAATCAACTTCAAGTTGTAAAACCGCTCCCGGAAGTGCGGGGTTGGCGCCTTCGTGTCAAAGCAATCTCATAACGCTTTAGAACGAAAAAAGCCAGGTTTACCACACATGTCCCTTCTTGAGCAAAAAAGGCCACCACCGGGGGCCAGGGGGGATTTTCTTGCCGCTTTTCGGCTGCGCGCCTCTTTCTTCGTCGCGCTGGATTTGCTAGGCTGATAATTTTGCAACCAGTCGGTGAAAATTGCCGATTTTTCTAAAAAACAACCATATTTAGAACCCGTAATCTGAAGCGTCACCCATGCCCCGATACAATCCGGCGAAAATCGAACCGAAATGGCAAACTTTCTGGGAAGAAAACCGCACCTTCGCGACACCCCGTCTTCCGAAAAAACAGAAGGCCTATGTGCTGGACATGTTCCCCTATCCCAGCGGGAACGGCCTCCATGTCGGCCACCCCGAAGGGTACACGGCGACCGACATCGTTTGTCGCTACCGGCGGATGCAAGGGGTCGACGTCATGCACCCGATGGGCTGGGACGCCTTCGGACTGCCGGCCGAACAACATGCCAAAAAGACGGGCGTTCCGCCACGCATCACGACCGAGAAGAATATCAACACGTTCCGGCGTCAGCTCAAGATGCTCGGCTTTTCCTACGACTGGGACCGTGAACTGGCGACCACCGACGTCGGGTTCTTCCGCTGGACCCAGTTCATCTTCCTGGTCCTGTTCGACACCTGGTTCGATAAAGAACAAAACCGCGGACGACCGATCGCCGAACTTCCGATCCCCGAAACGGTAGCGGCCGAGGGGGACGACGCGATCGAAAAGTACCGCGATTCACGGCGGCTGGCCTATCAACTCGAAGCGCCGGTCAATTGGTGCCCCGCCTTGGGTACCGTGTTGGCCAACGAAGAGGTGATCGGCGGCCTGAGCGAGCGGGGCGGACACCCGGTCAAGCGAATCCCGCTACGGCAGTGGATGTTGCGAATCACCGAATACGCCGACCGACTCGAGAAGGACCTCGACGGCCTCGATTGGTCCGAAGGAATCAAGGCGTTGCAGCGCAACTGGATCGGCCGCAGCACCGGGGCCGAGGTCGATTTCTTTATCGGCGCCGAATCGCAAAACAGCGGTCACCCGTCGGATAAAACCTTTACCAATTGGAAAGCCGGTCGAACCGAAACCGGTTTCCCCGAAACGCCGGACGACGAGGTTTTGCGGGTCTACACGACGCGACCGGACACCCTCTTCGGCGCGACCTACATGGTCATCGCGCCGGAGCACCCGTTTGTCGAGCGATTGACCCTGCCCGAAAAACTGGGCGAGGTCGAAGCGTACCGCGAACAGGCCGCGCGGAAAAGCGACCTCGACCGGACCGATCTTGCCAAGGAAAAAACGGGCGTCTTCACCGGCTCCTACGCGATCAACCCGGTCAACGGCAAGCCGGTTCCGATCTGGGTGGCCGACTACGTCCTGATCAGCTACGGCACCGGGGCAATCATGGCCGTCCCGGCGCACGACACCCGCGACTTCGAATTCGCCCAGACGTTCGACATCCCCGTCACCGCGGTCGTCGACCCGGGCAAAAACGCCGACGTGGATCGCGACGCGGTCCTGGCCGGAAAAGCCTGCTCGACCGAAGACGGAACGGCCGTCAACAGCGGCGAGTACGATGGTCTGTCGACCGCCGAATTCAAGGCAAAAATCGCCGAAGATCTGTCCCACGGCGGGCTCGGCGTCACGGCGGTCAACTACAAACTGCGCGACTGGTTGTTCAGCCGTCAGCACTTCTGGGGCGAGCCGTTCCCGATCCTGCATGAACTGGACGACCAAGGGAACAAAACCGGACGAGTTCGGGCCATTTCGCCGGAAGATCTGCCGGTCGACCTGCCGGAGAACATGGAGTTCGACGCGGAGCACGCCAGCCCCGAACCGCCGCTGGATCGCGCACCGGAGGAGTGGCTCTACGTCACGATCGACGGCAAGCGATACAAGCGGGAAACCAACAGTATGCCACAATGGGCCGGTTCGTGTTGGTATTACCTGCGGTACCTCGACCCGAAAAACGACCAGGCACTGATCGATCCGGAAATCGAAAAGGCCTGGATGCCGGTCGACCTTTACGTCGGCGGTGCCGAGCATGCCGTGTTACACCTGCTCTACGCCCGGTTCTGGCACAAGGTCCTCTACGACCGGGGCCACGTCACCGTGCCCGAACCGTTCCAGAAGTTGGTCAACCAGGGAATGATCCTCGGCAATATAGAATTCACCGGTTATCGCCAGGAAAACGGCGACTGGGTTTCGGCTTCGAAGGTGGCAACCAACGCCAACGGCCAGCCGTGCGACAAGGAGTCGGACGCCCCGGTCACGCCGGTCAAACTCGAAGCCGACGTAGTCGAAAAGAAGGGGGACGCGTTTATCCTGATCAAAGACCCCTCGATTACGATCGACAGCCGCGCTTACAAAATGTCCAAAAGCCGCGGTAATGTGATCAACCCGGACGAGGTG
This sequence comes from Thermoguttaceae bacterium, assembly GCA_963674475.2. Taxonomy (GTDB): domain Bacteria; phylum Planctomycetota; class Planctomycetia; order Pirellulales; family Thermoguttaceae; genus CAXXFQ01. Next base: position 984,757 of record CAXXFQ010000024.1, read on the forward strand.
GTCGAACAATACGGAGCCGACTCGCTAAGGCTTTATGAAATGTTCATGGGCCCCCTGGAAGCGGTCAAACCGTGGAGCATGGAAGGGGTGCACGGGGTGTACAACTTCCTGAACCGGATCTGGCGGATGATCGTCGACGAACGGGCCGAGACGCTGACGCTCAACCCGACGATCGTCGATACCGAACCGACCGACGAAGCCAACCGAGTGCTGCACAAGACGATCAAAGCGGTCACCGACGACCTCGATCAGATGGCGTTCAACACGGCGATCGCCCGAATGATGGAATGTGTCAATTACTTCCTCAAACAAGAGGCCCGACCGCGACAGGCGATGGAAACGTTCGTTCTGCTGATCTCGCCCTACGCCCCGCATTTGGCCGAAGAACTATGGCGATTATTGGGCCACGACGACACGTTGGCTTACCAATCGTGGCCCGAATACGACGAAGCGATGCTCAAGGAAGACACCGTCGAAATCCCGGTCCAGATCATGGGCAAGCTTCGCGCGAAGATCCAAGTACCCGCCGACGCCGACAAGGGCACCCTGCTCGAAATGGCCAAAGCTCATCCGCGGATTGTCGAATTGCTGGAGGGTAAGAAGATCCTCAAGGAGATCGTTGTCCCCGGCCGAATGGTCAACTTGGTTGCGAAGTAAACCGAAGATTTTGCAAGCGACTCGGCGGAAATGTTTTTTCTCTTCATGGAAAAGCACCGGCCACAAAAAAAAGGAAGAGGGGGATTTTTCTTAAGAAGGGTCCCCCCTTCTTTCATGGAAGATTTCGATTCAACTCGGCGACGGGCCGTTAATCTGCCTTTTTCCCGCCGGTCTTTTTCAAGATGATCCGGTCGCCCCATTTCGGCCAGAGCTGGGAGATGGCAAACAGCAGCCGGGCCTTCCGCGGAACGATCAGCTCCGGTTTACGACGCTCGCACGCTTTCAAGATGGCTGCGGCGAGCCACTCGGGATCGATCGGCTTGGTTCGAACCCCCGCGCCGGGACGCAGTGCCGATTCGGGAATCCCTTCGGAATCTTCCAATTGATAAAGCCGCTCGTCTTTGCGGGCGACCGGACCGGGGCAAACCAACAGGGTATGAAGCCCTTCCGGGCCCAGCTCCAAACGCAATTGTTGCGAGTAGGCGGCCACGGCGTGTTTGGTGACCGGATAGGCGCCGACCCAACGGGAGGCCGATTTCGCGGCCAGAGAGCCGATATTGACCACATGCCCTCGACGCGGAAGCAAGTGGGGAATCGCCGCTCGGCAGCAACGGACTGTCGCGAGAAAATTCAGCTCGAGCCAATCGCGAAAATGCTCCGGCGTCGTGTCGAGTACCCGACCACGATCGGTACGGCCCGCGGCGTTGACCAACACGTCGAGTCGACCGAACCGGTTCATCGCCGTCTCAAAAACCCGGTCAACGTCCTCTTGGCTGGTAACGTCGGCCGTGATGCCGAGGGTCCCGGGGCCAAGCTCTTCGGTCGTTCGATGAACCGTGTCCTCTTCCAAACCGACGATCGCGACTTTCGCCCCGGCATGGACCAAAGCACGCGAGATTTGATATCCTATTCCGCTCGACCCACCGGTAACCAGCGCCACTTTTTCCTGCCAATACGACGTCATCAACTCATCCTAGTACGAGGGCAATCGTGCTTCCTGACAAACCGACATGGGCCAAAAACCAGAACGACCCACGACGGCGCACGCATGGTCTCTTAGGATAGCATGGCCCGGTACCGTTGCAAAGGGCCACGCCAACTACCAATCGAGAAGGAATATTGCCATAATGACAATCAAGTTACGGATTGGGATCTTGCGACGCGGGGGCTGCCGGAGCCGTGCCGGCGGGACCTTTCTCGCTTCGATATTCGCTCGCCATCCGATTCTGATAATTAAACATCTGATAATATCCCGGATCGGGCGAGAAGGGGTAGGTGACCATCGACGAATCGAAAATGGCGGTCGGGTCGTGGTAGGACGGTGCGTCTTTTTTGTACTGCCAGACGCGTTGTCCGCTAGCGGGACTGTTCGTGTAGAGCCCTTGATCGAAGATCCAAGGTTTGGCCGCCTGGGTCGCCGCATTAGGATTTTTCTCCTCGGCTGCGACCTCCGTGGAAAAACCTTCGAAATCGGCCAGGAGAAATCCGAACGAAAAAAGACCGGACAAGACCAGGTGTTTGGAAGTTCGATGCATGCTCCCCTCCTTTTGTTTTCCCGACCGATCCGGCCAGAAAAGAAGTCGTCTTGGTGTGCCATCTTGTGCGAGCTGCTCGTGGAACCGGCAACTCGGATAAAAAACAAAGTGGGTTCCTCGCGTGGAGAAACCCACTGTCACCAAAGCTTATCTCACAAAACGACTTGAGGAAGGCTTTTTCAGGCTGGTTTTTGGCCGGTTTTCTTAAAAAAACGATCTTTCCGGCCCAGTCCGACGGATGTTTTTTTACTGTCCCGACTTCGAAAAACGGGCCGGAATCTCGGAAATCCGGATATTCCTTAGCGAAATATCGGTCGTCGGGTCGTGCCCTTGGATTTGGATCGTCCCCGGTTCGAGGCGAAGCCCCCGTCGGGGGTTCTCGTTCGGTTTGCGTCGATCGGTCCAATCGGTCACTTGATAACCGTTGACCCAGACGGCAATATGCGGCCCGTCGGCATGGATTGTCTTGCGGAACCACTCGAAATCGTTGGCCGTGATTCGACGGGCGTTGGTCCGTCGAAAGATCCCGCCGGTCCCGCAGTCGGCCGGTCGGTTCCGATCGTCCCCTTTAAAACCGTTGTGGATCTGACTCTCATAGCCGTTCATCGTGTCGCCGGGAATGCAGCGAAAGAAGACGCCCGAGTTGAGTTTTTCACCGTTGACGAACACCTCTAATTGCAACGTGAAATCGCCATAGGCCCCTTCCGTCTCGATCTGACCACGCCCGTTTTTGACGTTCATCTCCCCCTTCTCGGTCACAGTGAAGACGCTGGCCATCTCGGGATAGGTCTTCCAGCCGGAAAGGTCCTTGCCGGTAAAAATCGGCTTCATTCCCAGCGGTTTGAGCTTGATATTGCGAAAGGCAATCGGCCCTTTTTCAAACGCCAGACCGATATACCCGCGTCCCATCGGCGCCGGATCGTCGTAGTCGACCACCGTTTTCCCATCGACGCTGACCAAGATTTTCGGACCGCCTGCCGTAATCTCGAGTTGATGCCACTCGTCGGACGTCGGCGAGGTTTCGGCCTTTTTTCGTGCAACCAAGCTGCCGGTCGGCTCGGCGTCGGTCACCTTTGCCCCGGCCAGACGAACCCCATACGCCCGGTTTTTCGGGTCAGTGACCACCGGCGGCGTCCGCAAATAGACGGCACCTTCAGTTTCGGCAGCGACACGAAAATCGGCTTTCAGCACATAGTTCCCCCATTGCGACGTCGTCCGCAAAAGGCCCGGCTTGCCCGCCGTAACGGTAATCGCCCCGCCGTCGACCTTCCAATCAGCCTCGCTAACCGGCTTCCAACCAAAAAGAGTCTCCCCGTCGAACAAAAGGAGCCAGCCGTCGGCCAGTTCCGCAGGCGTGAGCCGATTGACCGAATCCGACGGATCGGCGACCGATACTACGGGGGAATTTAAAAGCACCAAAACGGCCAGGAGCACAAAACCGAAAGCCAACGTCATGTGTCGCATACAACAGATCCTTCTTAAAGAAGACCAACAGGCAGGAACTTTTTCGAGGAGGAAAAAACCGATTTTATCGATTCAACCGGATGGCCAACCTCGGAAAAATGTGCCCAAAGGATACCATACCTCTTCTCTCTTGGCAAGTTCTCCCTTCCGAGCCACGACTTTTGCCCCACTGCCTGAAACCATGCAAGCTATAGTATCAATGTCCCGTTAACAGGTCGAATCAATCCACTCTCCCCCTTTCCCTCGAAGTGAAACGGACCTAGCCGATGTTGCCCGATTCTCACTCCCTTTCCGACGACGCTCCTAACTCTGCGGTGGCCACCATTTCGCAAGAGAGTGAAACGACCACCGAATCCAAGACGACGTCCGTTCCGGCCGACGATTTTTCCCAGCCGGTTTCGACCACCCGTGTGCTGCACGTGATCAACGGGGAGCATTATAGCGGGGCCGAACGGGTGCAAGATCTTTTGGGGCTTTCGCTGCCAAGCTTCGGCTACGAGGTCGGATTCGCCTGTCTGAAACCGGCCGAGTTTTCCCGGTATCGTCAGGCCGTGGAGTGTCCGCTGGAGGCGATCCCCATGCGAGGCCGGTTCGACCTGCGTCCCGCGCGACGGTTGGCCCAAATGGCCCGAAACGGCGGATACGCCTTACTGCACGCCCATACGCCGCGCACCCTTTTCTTGACCACGATCGCCGCCCGAATGGCCCGGCTGCCGATAGTCTACCACGTCCATTCCCCGGCGAGCAACGACTCGACTCGCTGGTGGCAAGACCACCTCAACGCGACCGTCGAATGGTTTTGCATGCGACGAGCCGATGGCCTGATCCCCGTCTCCGAAAGCCTCGGCGAACGTCTTTTGAAGGCCGGGTTCTCCAAGAATAAAGTCCATCCCGTCCCGAACGGTGTGCCTTATCGAACCACTCGCGATCCACGAAATTTGGATCAAAAAGATTGGACCTTGGGAATGGTCGCCCTTTTCCGACCGCGCAAAGGAACCGAAGTTCTCCTGAAGGCACTGGCCCAACTGCGACGCGAAGGACACCCGGTTCGACTGCTGGCCGTCGGCGGCTTTGAGACCTCAGAGTACGAAAGCAACCTACGTGCCCTGGTCCGGTCGTTAGAAATCGAAGAGGCCGTCACCTGGACCGGTTTCACGAAAGAGGTCGACCGCGAGCTTTTAAAAATGGACCTCATGGTCCTGCCAAGTCTCTTCGGCGAAGGAACGCCCATGGTGATGCTCGAAGCGATGGCCGCCGGGGTCCCAATCGTGGCAAGTCGGGTCGAGGGAATTCCCGAAGTCGTTCGCGATCGACAAGAGGGGCTCTTGGTCACGCCCAACGATCCACAAGGGCTCGCCGGTGCCGTCACTCGATTTATCCAACACGAGGTCGACTGGACCGAAATGCACCAAGCGGCAATTGAGCGTCACGCCACCCATTATTCGGTCGAAAGCATGGCCCGTCAGGTAGCCGACGTCTATCAAAAAATTCTCGACTAACGTCGTGTCATCCGCTCTTTACGTGCTTCCAAGGGCAACCTATTTTACGCTTCGTCGTCCTTACTCTCTTCCGGCGGCAACGCCTCTAAAACCCCCTTGGCCCGCTTGAAAACCCCAATCCCCTCGACCAACATCCACCCCTCAAGGAAAAGGACAATCAGGCCGACCGAGAAGAGCAAGTATTTTTCATTGACCAGCCAGCCGTATTTGACGTGGAACATTTGCCAGAGCATCGCCCAGGCGGGCATGATCAGAAGAAAGATGGTCGGCAAAACGATGAACCAGATCGGCCGGTTGCGTCGCCAGAGATAAAAGACGGCCACCAACAAGGCCATTCCGGCCAACAATTGGTTTCCCGCACCAAACAACGGCCAGAGGATTAACCCACCGGTCCCCAATTTCCCGGTCGGTCCCGGCAACATCGCCACAAGACCGGCCGTCACGACGGCAACGACGGTCGCAAAGTATTTATTTGCAAGCGGTTTGAAACCGATCGTTCCGGCCAACTCCTGCAAAACGTATCGCTGCAAACGGGTCGCCGTGTCTAGCGTCGTCGCGGCGAAACAGGCGACCAAGACGGCCATCAGCCCCATTGCCATTTTCAGCGGTATCCCCAGCGCCGCCACCAGATTCGCGCTTCCCTCGACAAACGCGCCCAGCTTGTGCCCCAGACTGAACGACGCCCAACTGCGGGTCTTGTCGTAGCGGTTTTCCCAAGCGGCCCGCCCGACCAACGGTTGATCGTCGACCGTCACGGTCTGAAAAGTATAGGCAGAAGGATCCCCATCGTGGGGAACCCGCTCGAATTTCCCCATGCCGACCCCCGCACAACAGGCGGCAATCACCATGACGGCCAACGCCCCTTCCAAAAGCATCCCGCCGTAGCCGACAAACTGAGCGTCGGTCTCCCGGTTGAGTTGTTTGCTGCTGGTCCCACTGCTGACCAGGCTATGAAAACCGCTAATCGCCCCGCAGGCGACGATAATAAACAAAAACGGAAAGATCGGCGGCGCGCCCGCGGGCAATGCGTCGAAATCGACCACCGCCGGCGCCGAGCGAAACAGATCGGCTTGCCCGCCAATCGAAGCCACTCCCAACCCCAACGTCAACACGATCATCGCGACAACCAGTTGGTGGCTGTTGACAAAATCCCGCGGTTGCAACAAAAGCCACACCGGCAACACTGACGCGAAAAAGCAGTAGACCAACAACAGCAACGTCCAAACAATGACCGACGCGTTCCCGTTGGCCGTCAGATAGTCGCCGATCCCCCAAGGCAAAAACGTCTCGGCCGGGGGAAGCGTGATCGGAAAATGGTACGCGCCCAAATAGACGCACACGTAAATCGTCGCCAACGCCAACATCGACGGAATCAGAATTCCCCCGCCACGATTATGCACCCAAAGCCCGACCAAAATGGCAATCGGCAACGAAATCCAGACGCCCAAAACCGATTCCGGATAGATCGAAAAGATCGACGCGATCACCAGCCCGAAGACGGCGATCACCATCATGTTCAACAGCGCCAAGATCATCAGAAAAAACAGCCGGGTCCGTGGCGTAATGATCCGCCCGGCAATCTCGCCGATGCTCGTCCCCCGATTGCGAAGCGAAAGGACCAGCGCTGAAAAATCTTGGACCGCGCCCAAGAAAATACAGCCGAAAAAGACCCACAGCAATGCGGGCAGCCAGCCCCAAAACACGGCAATCGCCGGACCGACAATCGGCCCCGTTCCCGCGATACTGGTGAAGTGGTGCCCGAAGAGAACGAATTTATTGGTCGGCACAAAGTCTGTGTCGTCCCGATGAGCGTTGGCGGGCGTCTTGGCCTCCGGATCGAGACGAAAGATTTTCTGCGCCAACCATCGCCCGTAGGTATAATAGGCAATCACATAGCCAACAAAAGCTCCCAAGGCAATTAAAAGCGTACTCATCGTTCTCACTCCGAAGCCGGATTCGCTTGAAATTTCAGATGGTCGGACTATTCCCGACAACTCCCCTCTTTACCCAACAGCCGGTCGACCGCCGCCCCCAGATCGGCTTCTCGCATGAGGCTCTCGCCGACCAGCATGGCCGAGACCCCGGCCGCTTCGAGCTTTTCGACCTGCGCGCGATCATGAATTCCACTCTCGCCGACGACAAGCCGATCCGACGGGATCTCTCGCCGCAACTGAATCGTTTGCCCGATATCGGTCTTGAAGGTATGCAAATCGCGATTGTTGATCCCGATCAGCTTCGCCCCGATGCGAACGACCCGCGGCAGATTTTCCGGCTGATGCAACTCGACCAACGGCGTCATTCCCAGCTGGACAATCAGATCGTGAAGCTCCTCGAGGCTCGCGTCGTCGAGACACTCGGCGATCAACAGAACCGCATCTGCACCGGCAACGCGAGCTTCATAAACCTGGTACGGATCGATAATAAAATCTTTTCGCAAAACGGGCAACTCGACCGCCGCCCGGACCGCTCGAAGATACTCAAGCGCCCCTTGAAAAAAATCCCGGTCGGTCAAAACACTCAGGCAACTGGCCCCGTGCGCCTCGTAAATCTTCGCGATCGCAACCGGGTCGAAATCCTCGCGAATCACGCCGCGCGACGGGCTGGCCTTTTTTACCTCGGCGATCAAACGCACCGGCGGCGCGTCGGCCAGCGCCCCAAAAAAATCCCGCGGCGCAGGCGCGTCGGCCACTTGCTCTTGAAGCGACTCCAGCGGCACTTTCGCCTGTGCTTCGGCAATTTCACGCCGCTTTGTCGCGACAATGTCGTCCAAGATCGTCGACATGAATCAAACCCCAATACTTGTTCATTAATGCTTGAAATGTCGTCGACCGGTGAAGATCATCGGCAGACCGTGTTTGTTGCAGGCCTCGATCACTTCGCCGTCCCGTCGGGAACCGCCCGGTTGGATGATCGCCGTGATTCCGGCCTCGGCAGCTCGTTCGATCGAATCGGCAAACGGGAAAAACGCGTCGCTGCCCAGGACCGAACCGGCGATCCGGTCACCCGCCTTCTTGATTGAGATCTCGACCGAGTCGACCCGGCTCATCTGCCCGGCACCGGCCCCCAAAAGCATCTGGTCCTTGCAAACGACGATCGCGTTGGATTTCACGTGTCGAACCATGTTCCAGGCAAAACGAAGGTCGGCCCTCTTTTCGGGGTCCGGCTTCGCTTCGGTGACCACTTCCCAGTCGTCTTCCGGGTCGGCCAATATGTCGGCCTCTTGCAAGAGCATCCCGCCATCGACAAACCGATAGGCCCAAGCCGGTTCGACTTCCGGTAACGCCCCGACGCGAACCAACCGAACATTGGCTTTCCACTTCGGCTTGGTCGTCAGGATTTCCAACGCCTCGGACGAGAATTCCGGCGCGACGATCGCTTCGATAAACAGCCCCGGCTCCGAAAGCACTTCGGCCACTGCCGCGTCGACCTCGCGATTGATACCCAGCACCGAGCCGAACGCGCTCATCGGGTCGCCCGCCATCGCGCGTCGCGTCGCCTCGGCCAGATCGTCAGCCGTCGCCGCGCCACACGGGTTGTTGTGTTTAATGACACTGACCGCCGGGCCGCCAAACGACCGGGCAATTCCCAGCGCCGCGTCGAGGTCCATCAGGTTGTTGTACGAAAGTTCCTTCCCATTGAGCTGCTCGCCCGAGACGACACTCGGACGCGTATCCGACGGGTCGGCATAGACGGCCGCCTTTTGATGGGGGTTTTCCCCGTAACGCAAGACCGCCTTGCGGGTCATCGACAACGTCAACGTCCCGGGCAGTCCCGCTTCGGCCGTTTGACCGGCGAAATAATCGGCAATCGCCCGATCGTACTTGGCCGTATGGGCAAACGCCTCACCTGCCAAGGTGCGACGGAACTCGACGTCGGTCCCGCCGTTCTCGCGAACCCGCGCGAGGATCTCGGCGTATTGGCTCGGGCTCGTGGCGATCGTCGTGAAGGCGTGGTTCTTCGCCGCGGCCCGGACCAACGACGGTCCGCCAATGTCGATCTTCTCGATTGCTTCAGCCATCGTGACCCCGTCCCGCGCGACGGTCGCTTCAAACGGATACAGGTTCACCACGACCAGCTCGAACGTGACGATCCCATGTTCCGCGAGGCCGTCCATATCCGACTTCATGTCATGCCGGGCCAGCAGTCCGCCAAAAACCTTCGGATGGAGCGTTTTGAGTCGGCCGTCCATCATTTCGGGAAAGCCGGTGTACTCCGAGACATCTTGGACCGAGAGGCCGTTTTCCTCGAGATGCTTTCGGGTCCCGCCGGTGCTGTAGATTTCGACGCCCAGTTCGGCCAAACCTTGAGCGAACTCGGCCAGTCCGTTCTTATCGCTCACACTGATCAACGCCCGTTTGAGAGAGGGGGAGGCCTGCATAGAAAAAAAATTCCTTTCCTATCGATCGAAGAACATTTTCTCGCAGCGAAGATGAATTTTTTACGCTGCGTTTCCGGGGTAGCGCCGCCAAGAGGGGGGCTTTCACGCGCGATTTTGCCAAACCCGTGGCAAACCGGCCGACAAGCAAGAGAAACGGCCCCTTCGTGGCCTACCCAAACCTTTAGTAAAGGACAACCACGGCCGATCGTCAAGGCCCGCCCCCTTCAAATCGGGGGGAAACCCCGCCCGCCCGGCCTTGCTCGACACCCGAATTGAGGGAGAGCATCCCTCAAAAAAAGAATTTCGCTCAAAAACGTGCTCTATGAACGGTCCGATTCAATCAGCCGGTCCAGTTCCAGCTTGATCCGATCGAGAATCTCGTCGTAACCGAACTGGCCGACCAGCTCGCCACGCCGCTTGAGGTTCACCTTCTGCGGGCCGCACCAGACGCCCAAATCGGCGTCATCGGTTTCGCCCGGGCCGTTGACCCGACAGCCCATCACGGCGATCGTCACCGGGAAATCGGCCGCGTATCGGGTCGCCTCGCGGACCTTCTGGGCCAGCTCGACAAACGCCCCGTTTTGGACACGCGAGCAGCTCGGGCAACTGATAATATTCAAACCCCGCTCGAACTCCTCGACCTCCTCCTCGCGAACCGTTCGACGGCCCTCGGCCACGTCGGCCAACAGATCCAGCCCCGCCTCGACCTCCTCGGCCTTCCGCGCGTTGGGCACCGTCAGCGAAATCCGCAACGTGTCGCCGATCCCTTCGAACAAAAGCAGCTCCAACGCCAGCCGGGACTTGCGAATCCCCTCCGGCGGCATCCCCGCCTCGGTCACGCCCAGATGCAACGGGACCTCGGGACACTCCCGCGCAAACCGACGATTCGCCTCGAGTACCTTGACCGGCTCCGAATCCTTCAACGAGACACAATACCGCGTGAACCCGATCGAGTCGAGAAATCGGCTATGCTCGACCGCGCTTTCGACCATCGGGCCTACGAAATCATCGGCCGAAGATTTTTCCTTCTTCGCCGGGTCGAGCGAGCCGCAATTGACCCCGATCCGAATCGCACAGTCGTGCCGCTCGGCCGCGTCGACAATTTCACGCACCTTCTCTTGCCAGGGCCGCTCGGGCTCGAAATGATACAGATGGCCCGGATTGTAGCGGATCTTATCGACCCACGGCCCCACCGCATGAGCCACCCGGTAGTTTTCCTGAAGGTCGACTGACAGCGTCACCTCAGTCTGTTTTCGAATCGCCTCCAGCGCCGCAACGTCGTTGTTATTATCGGCCGCCACCCGCACAATCCCCGCCCCGGCAGCCGCCAAGTCGTTGATCTGCGCGACAGTCGCGTCAACGTCGGTCGTCCGGGTCGCGCACATACTCTGCACCACCACCGGCAACCCACCCCCAATCGTCACCCGCCCGATCGAAACCTTCCGAGTTCTATAAGCACCACTTTTTCCAGACGACTCCATCACCGAATCACCCTTCGCAAAATATCAAATTCAAATCAAAAGACCAAAATCGCTCCCACCGCCGACCGTTTTCCACTGCACCAAAACAGTCACGTTCCATTATACCGCGATCAAAAGTTTTGGGCACCTGGTCTTCCCTAAAACCTTGGCAATGGTCGAAAACGATTGCTTTTACTGACTTTACCCTTTGAGCCCTGTTTTGATATCGCGTGTCGCGGCCTTAGCCTGAGAAGCCAAGAAGGAATAGGTCTCGAATGTATGAGTCAGATCGACTCTCGTATTGCCATTATAAAAAAACTCTTCCCATTCCCAAGTGGAGCTGAGCAGATAATCCAACACAAGCGGCACGAAGGCCTCCAACTCCGACTCCCGAAGTGGCGACGTCGCATGATAACTCGCCAGGAATGATCCGATGAGTTCCGGACTCTTGCCAAACGAAAAGACACACGCCTTGGCAATATCCCAGATTCGCGGAGCCAAATGAAAACTCTCCAGATCAATCACACCCGGCTTGCCCTGTTCATTGAGTATGATATTGTGGACCTGAAAATCCCCAAGGATCAGTTGGTTTTGTCGGTAGGCAGCGGCGACACACGCGGGAGTGTCGGTCGTTTCAAGCAGACGCATTTTTTCCTTCACCGTTACCAACAGCTTGTCTTTCTCCGAGATTCCACGCCCCAGCAGCCCGTCCTGGATCTTGGAAAGAATAGCGAGAGTTTCCTGTCGATCGGCCGGTTGTCGACGCTTCCATTGACCATCGATCTTTGCTTGAGACAAGACCCCATGCATCCGAGCCAGCAGCTTGCCAAAACACTCCGCCTCCGCGCGGCCCAACGTTTTTTCAGACGCCCGCTCTCCTTCCAGCCATGGATACACAAAGAAAAGCTGAGCCCCACTTTCGAAACAGACAGTCGAATACGTTGTCGGAATAGGCAACACCACACGGAGACCGGCCTCGTCAAGGATGCGACAAAGATGAAGCATCTGCTCACATCGTTTCAGGCAGGTAAGAAGAGAACGTTTCACCGCATAACAATCCCCATTGGCCGTGATTTTCCAGACGTCGGATTGTTTGCCGGAATATTTCCCCTGAAACCGTATCCGCTCAAAAGGATAGTGCGATTTGAGTAAACCTTCCAGCTTTTCAGGGGAAATCTGCATGGCTTTTCCAAGGAGGATACCGGATAAGAAAAAAAGGAGCGACGGCCTTGGCCGTCGCCTGTGTTTCTATAATGAGAGGGGACATTTTGAAAATTGTCCCCTCTCAAACTCTCCCCTCAAAAACTTTTTGGACCGGGATTGCTACGCAATCCCTCTTTTCTTGTTTTTCTTTTTTCTCTTTTTCCTTTTTTACCTTCGCTTCGGTTCGATGCGCGTCGCTCTCTTTGACGCCCCGTCTCCATAATCGCCCTTCGGTGGCTTGTGCGAAACGGGATCACCAAACGCCGTCTCAGCGCTGCGACGGCGCTCGATGTGCGGGCGCGGTAACAAAGCGGTCTCGGTCGCTTCGCTCACCTCGGGACGGTTTCGGGTGAGCCAGGATAGCAGGGCTGGTAAGATGACCAGCGAAGAAAACAGACAACAGGTCACGCCGATCGTCAACACCCGGCCCAGGCTTTGAAGGCCCCGGTGACTGGCGATCATCAGACTGCCGAAGCCGATCATGGTCGTCAGCGAGGTGATCAAGACGGCGCTGGCGGTCGAGCGGCTGATTCGATATCGAAAACCCTTCTGACGGCGGAAATCGTGGATAAGATGGACCCCGTCGTCGATCCCGATGCCAAGGATCAGCGGCAAAACGATCATGTTGGCCGGGTTCAATGGGATGCCCAAAAAGCCCAGCAGCCCGAACAGCTGCAACATCCCCAGCCCCAGCGGAAACAGCGCCATCACGACAAAAAGCGGGTTGCCGAAATCGATCAACAACACGACGACAATCGCCGCCAAGGCGTACAGGGCCGCCTTTTCGTAGCTGCTTTTCATCTGGATCGACGCTTCATACGTCTGCAACGGGTTGCCGGTCACGTCCGAATCGACCTCGCGAACCTCCTGGACAAACTGGCGCATCGCCTCCATGTCCCAGATGTTCCCTTTGGCGTAAATTTTCATCAGAAACCGATCGTGACCTTGTCCGACAAACCGGGTCACCAACTCCGGCGGCAAGTCGTCCAGCGTCGGCGGTTCCGGGTTGGCCATCGAACGGAGTTTGAACAGCCGACTCAACAGATCGCCGACCATCGCCTGTTGGTACATCCGCAGCCGAACCTGACATTCAAACGCGGTCAGACGTCGAAGGCTGTCGCGTGCCGCTTCCAGTTGGTTTCGCAACCGATCGGCTTCAGGGAAACGGCCGACCAGGACCTGGGCGCGTGCCAGCGCTTGGCCCAATTCCGACGGCGGGTCGACCGGGATCTCGCCCGGACGTTCCGGCAAGTTTTTCAGCCGCGCCGCGATTCGTTCGATAATCGGCCGCTTCTCTCCGTCGTCAACCAGCAAAAGGGACCCGATCTCTTCGACCCGCTCGACCGACGGCTTGGCCAAAAAACGCTCTTTCCGCTTCAGCAGTTCCTCCCGATCTCCGGCAATCGAAAGAGCAAACCAGCAGCTTTGGTCCGAATTATCAAGCAGCTCCCGCTCCAACTCGACACTTTCAAGCCCTTCGGCCTGAAGGTTCAACAGGTTATGGTCGTAATAAAGGCTGCCCACCCCCAGCCCCACCACGATGGTTCCCAGGATCGAAACGCAAAAACTCACGCCCGGCCGTCGAAAGACCCATCCCAACGACCAATCGACCGGCAACGGCTGAGGAGAGCGTTCCCCACGGCGACCGCGCACCGAATCGCTCAAATACAAAAGCGCAGGCAACACGACCAACGCGGCGAGGCAGCAAAGCAAAATCCCGCCCCCGGCGATCATTCCCAACTCGGCCACCCCGGTAAAATCGGTGAACCCGGCCATATAAAAGGCAATCGACGTCGTCACCGCCCCGGTCACGATTCCCGGCCCGACACTCGAAGCCGTCTCGAGAATCGCCTCGCTCGGTGACATCGACCGGTCGCGGAGTTGATGGTAACGGGCCACGTAATGGATCCCAAAATCGATCCCCAGGCCGATCAAAATCACGGCGAACGCGACACTAAGAATGTTCAAGTGCCCGATCGACAGCGTGATATAGCCGAACGCCCAGGCCATCGCCAATAGCAACGTCGCCACGGTGAACAACGGGTGACGCACGCCGCCAAACCCGGCCACGAAAAGGCACGAGACCCCAAACAACGACAACAGACTGGCCCGCAACATGGCCGTTTGACTAGAACGCATCTCGTCGTTTTCCATTACCGGCAATCCGGTCAGGCCGATCTTGACGTTCGGGTACCGGACCTCGACCCGGGCAATCAGCTTGCGGAGCTGATCGATCCCCTGACTGTCAGGAGCAAAGTCCGAGCTGTCTTCCTTTTTTATCAGCCGCAGGAGAACCATCCCCCAGCGACCTTGATTCGTCAAAAGGTACCGGGGCCCCAGTTCGCTCAACGTCGAAAGGGGTTCCGGCATCATGGACCGAGGCAAACGACTATAGCCCCCCTGCCCTTGACCGAGGACACCTTGAAGCCCGTCGGCCAAATCGCCAAGTTGGTGCTGAATCTCAACGCGATTCTGGGCATACGCCGGATCGTGCAAAAGAAAACAGAGCCGATCCAGCCGATTGCTCAAGCGCAACTGTTCCCATCGCCGGTGGATGATCGAGTCGACCTCGTCCAAAAACGGCTCGATCGCCCCCAGGTCCTCCGTCGGCAGGTAATAAAGCCCCTTGCTGCGAATCTTCGAAAGATTGACCTCGTGAAAAACCGAGTCGAACAACTGGTCTTCGCGAGCCAGGACCGTGGAAAGTTCCTCGAGAACCGGGACCACCTCCGAACGGTCGGCCCCTTGGACCACCACGACCACGTCGTCCTGATCGCCAAACTCCTGGATATAGTCGAGCCACAGCCGGTTGTGGTTGCATTCGGGATTGAGCAGGTCGAGTCGGCTGTTTCGAAACCCGAGCCCCCCGACCGTGAAAACGATCGACACGACCGCCGCCATGACGCCCGCGGCAATCACCAACCAGGGGCGTCGCAACACGCCTGAAGTAATACGGCGCAGCGGTCCGGCCAAAACGGACGGCTCTTTCAAGTTGTTTCCTTCCTTGGACATAAGTAGCCACACACACTCAGGAGATTCGTAAATTTCAGAATGAATCGCCCAATTCTAACCTTTGTCAAAATCCGAAGCAAGACGAGCTCCCACGGGGCCGATTGTCACCTCACCCACCCCCCCCTACCGAAGGAAACCGACAATCCAGGCCATAAAATACACAATACAGGCAGACAGGCGAACTTACGCCCGGCAAACGCATCAAGAATTTGCTCCATAACCCAAGCGGGGGGTTCTTGCATTCAACCCAGTCGTCGGCAACGATGGTAAAGATGGAACCTACGAAGCCCAACTATCTCGATCCGACCGTTCTGGCCCAAGTCGAAGGGCTCGCTCTGCGTGCGCGATGGGCGGTCGAGGGTTTTTTGTCAGGCGAACACCGCAGCCCCTTTCGCGGCCAGTCGGTCGAATTCGCCCAACACCGCCAGTACACACCCGGCGACGACCTGCGACGGCTCGACTGGAAAGTTTTCGCCCGGACCGACAAATATTACCTGAAACAGTACGAAGAAGAGACCAATCTGGCCGCCCATCTGGTCTTGGACATCAGTCGGAGCATGACCTATCGAAGCGAGTCGGCCCCCATGTCGAAACTCGACTACGCCCGCGCGACGGCCGCGGCGCTGGCCTATCTGATTTTACGGCAACGGGACCGGGTCGGCCTGGCGGTGTTCGACAACGGTCTCTCGAAATACGTTCCGCCAAGCGGCTCGCCCTCCCATTTCAAAGGACTCGTCGCAACCATGGAGGCGGTCTCGTCGGAAGAAAAAACCTCGCTTGCCCGGGTGTTTCACGACCTGGCCGAGCGAATCGACCGGCGGGGGATCGTGATCGTCTTGAGCGACCTGTTCGACGACGTCGACACGATGATGGCCGGACTGAAACACCTCCGGTTCCAACGCCACGAGGTCATCTTGCTCCACGTCCTCGACCCGGCCGAGATTGATTTTTCGCTCGAAGGGAACGTCCAATTTGAGGACCTGGAAACTGACGCGACGGTGACGACCCAAGTGGATGAAATTCACGAGGCGTATCTCGATCAGTTCGACCAATACCGTCAAGCGATCCACGAAGGCTGTCAGCGATACGGGATCGACTACGTGGCCATGCGAACCGACCGACCAATCGACCAGGCGTTGTCGAACTACCTCCTCCGCCGCGCCGCGATGCGTCGGACGATTTCGTTCGACGCTCGTTAATTTCGCGTGCGTCGAAAACGATCGTAAAACAGGAGCCCGGCGATCGTTTTCCCGTCATGGATGCGTCCGTCGAGAATCATTTCGAGCGCTTCGTCCATCTCGAAAAGCTTCGGTTCGATCTGCTCGCCTGCCTCAAGAGCCATTTCGCCGTCGGTCAGACCGCTTGCCAAAAATAGATGCATCTGTTCATTGAGAATACCGGGGGAGCTCAAAAACCGGCAAAGCGGCTCAAGCGATTCGCACCGGTAGCCGGTCTCCTCGGCCAGTTCGCGTCGGGCCGTTTCGATCGGCGGCTCGCCCGGCTCACGCGTCCCGGCAGGCAACTCCAACAGCGTTTCCTCGACCGATACCCGAAAATTTTCAATCAGACAGACCCGACCATCGTCGAAAATCGGGACAATCACGACCGCGCCGGGGTGACGGATGATATCGCGAAGGTGGTCCCTGCCGTCGGTCCCTTTTTGCACTTTTCGTACCACGTCAAAAAGCCGAGATTCAAACAAAATCGGTTCGGACATTTTTTCTTGTCTTCCCTTTGTGGATAGGAATAACTTCTTCGATTAGCCGGTGTCCTGAAAAAACGTTTATCTCTTGCGCCAAATCGTTTCCTCGTCGATCCCCAATCCGGCCCAGCGTTCGGCCGTCTCTTCGCGGAACCGTCGGGCGTCTTGCGGGTACCCGGCCGTCGGACGCAGTCCGGGCATTTCGCGAGACCAGTACGCGTTAAACGCCCGCATGGCCAACTCGCGCAGGTACTTCGACATCATCGACGCCAGCGCCGCCGGAAGGAACGATTCCCCCTTCGCCTGAAACAAAAAACTCGCCCGACGGGTCGATGGCCCAAAGCGATACAGGCTGCGCTCGCGCGACTCTTCGTAGACCTCGATAAACTCCTCGGGGAAAAAATCGCTCAACAGATCGGCGTACCGGTTACGTCCCCCGTGCTTGTCGCAAACCACGTCAATCGGCCCGTCGTCGCATTGCGAAATCGCCTCGGCAATCAGACCAAGCGTCAGCCGGGACAGCGCGAGGCCTTTCGAATCGTACCGATCGACCAACTGATTGAACCTACGCGGGTAGACGATCCGACTGCGAAGATCAACCAGCCGCGTCCGGGTCTGCTCAAGGGTCGAGCGGAGGAGCGATTCCGACCGATCCAGTTCTTTTTCGTTCAAATCCAGAGGGAGCCCATGCGAATAATCCGCGGCCCACGGCAGCGACTGCCGATCTTCCCGGGACCGCGGATCGGCCGCATCGAAAAAATCGGCCACACCATCGACCGGACGCTCCAACAGCTTCCAAGCGGTCAAAACCGCCTGTTCCAGATGACCAAGCCCCCCCTTGGGCTTATAAAGTTTCTTGGAATCGGCGATCGCAATCGGACCATCTTTTTTTCGCGATCGATTAGAAGCAATCGCCCCTGCAAGCCGCTCGTAAAGATCGTGCTTTCCGCTATTGTCGTCGCCGTCGCCGGGAAAAAGCTCCCAAACGCTGACGGAAATGACCAACGGCCCCAAATTCGGTCCATATCCGGCTTCATCGGTGCCGATCAGATAGGTTGACATCGTGTCGTACCTCGATACGATAGTTTTTCTTGGGGTTATTTCCTAACTTCACTATCGCCAGTGCTTTAGGCGACAGCAAGTCCGCCGGAAATTCAAAACCGCCCAAGAGTAAGGGAAGATTGCCAAAATCATGAAAATCGCCTATTTTACCGGACTGCGCCAGATCGAACTTCGTGACGAGCCGGTCCCCACATTAAAACGTCCCGGCGACGTCCTCGTCCGGATCGATCGGATCGGCGTTTGCGGGTCGGATGTCCATTATTATGTCGAAGGCGGCATAGGGGAAGACCGGCTCCGCTATCCGGCCACGTTGGGCCACGAAAGCGCGGGAACGATCGTCGAGGTCGGCTCGGCGGTCAAGAATCTCGGGCCTGGAACGAAAGTCGTTGTCGAACCGGCCCTTTCCTGCGGAAACTGCGACCAGTGTCGAGCCGGACGACGTCACACCTGCCGGAACCTCCAGTTCATGGGCTGCCCCGGTCAGGCGCCCGGCGCGGCGGCCCAGTATATGGTCGTCCCGGCCGAAAACGCCTACCCGGTTCCCGACTCGGTCACACTGGACCAGGCCGCACTGGCCGAACCGCTGTCGATCGGCATGTACGCCTTTCGCCTCTCGGGAATCCAAACCGGGACCAAGACGGCAATCCTCGGCGCCGGGCCGATCGGACTGAGCGTATTGCTTTGCGCCAAAGCGGACGTCGAAGGGACCTTTTACATGACCGAGCCGATCGCGCCGCGTCGCGAGATGGCCCGGCAACTGGGCGCCGACTGGATCGGCGATCCGACCTCGGTCGACCCGGTCGAAGCTATCCTCGAGCACGAGCCGCTGGGACTCGATACGGTTTTCGAGTGTTCCGGCGACCCGGCCTGCATCGATCAGGCCCTCGACTTGCTCGGCCCCGGCGGACGACTGGTTTTGGTCGGAATTCCGCCAACGGTGCGGGTCGAATTCGATATTCATCGGATGCGGCGCAAGGAGTTGACCTTCATCAACGTCCGACGTCAAAACGAGTGCGTCGCCCCGGTCATCGAGCGGCTTGCCGACGGACGGATCCAGGCCGACGCAATGATTACCCATCGATTTTCGTTCGAGCAGATCGGGGACGCGTTCGAACTGGTCGCCGGGTACCGCGACGGCGTCGTCAAGGCGATGCTCGATTTGAATCAATAAACCAAAGAGGAATGAGAATGAGTCAGTATCGTATAGAACGGGATTCGATGGGACCGGTCCGTGTCCCGGCCGAGGCGTATTATGGTTCGCAAACCCAGCGGGCGGTCGAAAACTTCCCGATTTCCGGTCGCGCGATGCCGGTCGAACTGATCCACGCCCTGGGACTGGTCAAGTGGGCCGCGGCCGTCGCCAACCGGGATCTGGGCAAACTGACCCACACAGGGAAAAACCCCATAAACGCCAGCCAGGTCGAAGCCCTGTTGGCCGCCTGCGGGGAGGTGGCCGATGGAAAGTTCGACGACCAGTTCCCGATCGACGTCTATCAGACCGGCTCCGGTACCTCGACCAACATGAACGCCAACGAGGTGATCGCCAACCGGGCAATCGAGCTCGTCGGCGCAGACCGCTTCGCTCCGGAAAAACCGATCCACCCGAACGACCACGTCAACATGGGGCAAAGCACCAACGACATGTTCCCGACGGCAATGCACGTGGCCGTGGTGGTGTCGATCGAGGAGCAACTGATCCCGGCACTCGAGAGTTGCCAAAAGACACTCGAAGCCAAAGCCAACGAGTGGGACGCGATTCTCAAAATCGGACGGACTCACTTGGCCGACGCGACACCCCTTTCACTGGGGCAGGAGATCGGTGGGCTCGCGCGTCAGTTGGTCCTCTCGGTCGGTCGCGCGCGCCGGGCGCAAGAGGCGCTTTTCGAACTGGCGGTCGGCGGCACGGCGGTCGGCAGCGGGATCAACACCCATCCGGAATTCGCCGCGCGGGTTTGTCGATGGCTTTCGGAGAAAACCGGTTTCGCGTTTGTCGAGGCGGGCGACCATTTCGAAGCCAATTCGCAGCGAGACGCTCTGGTCGAGTGTCACGGCACGATCCGAGCGATCGCGTCGACCTTGTACAACGTGGCCAATCATATACGCTGGCTCTCGTCGGGACCCCGTTGCGGATTCCATGAAATTCGCTTGGCCGACCTTCAACCGGGCAGCTCGATCATGCCGGGCAAGGTCAACCCGGTCATGTGCGAGAGCCTGATGCAGGTCGCCGCGCGGGTGATGGGCAACGATCAGACGGTCACCCTTTGCGGCGCGGCGGGCGGCCAGTTCCAGTTGAACGTGATGATGCCGATCATGATCGACGCCGTGATCGAGAGCGTTCGGTTACTCGCTTCGGCGACCACGGCGTTTGACCAACTGGCCCTGACGACGATGGAAGCCAACGCGACGGTGTGCGAGGGGATGATCGAGAAAAGCCTCTCGATGGTGACCGGCTTGAATCCGTATATCGGTTACGAACGGGCGGCCGAACTGGCCAAAGAGGCGTTCAAGACCGGCAAGACGATCCGCCAACTGTGCCGCGAGAAAAAAATCCTGCCCGACAACCAATTGGACGAGGCCCTTTCGCCCCGTCGGATGACCCATCCGGAAGGCTAGAGTGGTTTTTGTCGAAGGAAAGAAATCCCTGTCATGGCCGAATCCGCTCTGCCGTTGCCGCTGCCCTTACCTTTACCAAAGATCCCCGATCTCGCGGCAGAGCTGTTTGGGCTTCTCGAAAAAATCCCGCCCGGGCGTGTGACGACCTATGGGCGCCTGGCGGCGGCACTGGGCGATCCGGTCGCGGCCCGATGGGTCGGTCAGACGTTAATCCGCCATCCGCATGACGAGCACTGCCTTTGTCATCGGGTCGTGCGTGTCGACGGGACGCTGGGCACCGAGGGTCAGGAAACCGAAGAAAAGCAACGTCGGCTCGAGGCGGAAGGGGTCGAAGTCATTGGCGGCCGCGTCGCATGGGACCGGTTCGGCTTTGATTTCGAGCTGTCTCAAAAAAAACGGCCTCTTGAAACGCTACGTCTTTTTCAAGAGCAGGTCCAAGAACGCGCACAAATGGAAACGCCGTCCCCTCAAAAAAAGCCTCGGTTGGTCGGCGGGGTGGATGTTTCTTATGTGGGGCCGGAGCTGGGAATTGCGGGCTATTGTCTCGTCGAGTTGGAAACCGCCAAGGTGGTTTGGTCGACGACAGTCGCGCATCCGGTTCGATTCCCGTATATCACCGGCTACTTGTCGTTCCGGGAACTGCCGCTGTTGTTGGCCCTGATGGAAAAGGTCCGCGCGGCCGGGTGGGAGGACGATGTCCTGCTGGTCGACGGCAGTGGGATGCTACATCCTCGCGGCGCGGGGATCGCGACCCATTTGGGCGTGGTGCTGGACTGCCCGACGATCGGAGCGACGAAGAAACTGCTTTGCGGGCAGGTTGATCTGAAGGAGATGGCCCCTCGGGAAGTGCGTCCGGTGGTCTGGAACGGGGCGGCGATCGGCGCGGCGATCCGTCCGACTTCCGGGAGTCGGCGTCCGATTTTCGTTTCCCCCGGTCATCGGACGGACCCGGGGTTTGCGGTAGAGTTGGCTTTGAAACTATTGAAGGGGCACCGTCTGCCGGAGCCAATATATTGGGCCGATAGAATGAGTAGGGAAAAGAAAAACAAAGAGAGGGATTGCGAAGCAATCCCGTTCCAAAAAGTTTTTAAGGGGAGAGTTTGAGAGGGGACAATTTTCAAAATGTCCCCTCTCATTCAAAAAATACAGGTGACGGCAACGCCGTCACTCAATTACCCATGAAAATCTCAATAAAAACCGCTCATTGCCGGGCTTCATGCTCAGGCTTATCTCCTTCACCCTTTGCTTTCCTGTTCCAGACCATGCCGCCAATCGATGCGAAAAAATAGGGCAGAACGAGGAAAGGGATATAGCGAATAGGTGTTAGCACAACAGTGATAGTAGCGCCGGTTGGTCCGATCTTCGTCGAGTCAATTCTGAAAATGAGGGAAATACTAAGAAACATCATGCATGACCAAGCCGCGATGGCACCGCAGTACGAAATTTTGAGTGACTCATCTTTAAGAAAAGCACTATGGAGGAGGAACAACAGTGCCAGAACCAGATAAGGAACCGTCAAGCTGATTGGAAACTGGGTCCAAAAATTTTTAGCAATCCCTTCAGAATGTTGAGAATTGATTATTCCGAAAGTGCGATGAACCAAACCAGGCACTCCGAGAAGAAAGAGAATAGCGAACAAATACAGGTTTCTTGTTCGATGTTCCATGGTCGTGTAGCCCCTTTAGTATTTCATCCAATACCCCTACTCCCCGAACGAAAACCCTTTTTCTATCGCCGCAACGTTCAACCGATACAATTTTTCTTTCGGGAAAGAATCTTTAAGCAACGCGCGCCAATCGTCGAGTGTGAACAACCCCGTTTGTGCCGCAAGGTGACCGAGAATGACGGTGTTGGCCGCCTTGACGTTGCCAAGCTCCTTGGCCAGATCGGTCGCGGGGATGGCGAGCGTCTTGGCCGGAAGGTTGTCGGGCACCTCGTCGATCAACGACGAGTTATAGACAATCACGCCGTCTTCGGGGACCAGGGGAGCAAACTTGAACATCGACGGCTTGTTCATCGCGACCAGCAAGTTCGGACGATCGACCACCGGGGTACCGATCGGTCGGGAACCGATCACGACCGAGCAATTGGCCACGCCACCGCGCATTTCGGGGCCGTAGGACGGAAGCCAAGTGACCTCGCAATCCTTTTTCATCGCCGCCTGCGCCAAAATCAAGCCGAGGGAAAGCACCCCCTGCCCGCCAAACCCGGCCGCCTTGAAACGAACTTCTTGGTATGGCAGATCGATCGTGGTCGATTGTTCATTTGCCTCGGATTCGAGACCGAGAACCTCGGCAATTTCAGAGAATTCCGGCTTATGAAGCTTTCGGATAACCGGCCCCGACTCGTCGATCGTGTCTTTGAGGACGCCCAGCGGAAAATGTTCGGCGACCACCTCGTCGACCCATCGACACGCATCAACCGGCGTCTTGCGCCAGTTAGTCGGGCATTGCGAGAGGACCTCGATGAAGACGTACCCCTTGCGATCTTTTTGGGCCTGGAGCCCTTTTTGGATGACCTTCCGCGCTTGCCGAATATTCTTCGGCGAGTTGACTCCGACTCGCGCAACCAGGACCGGCGCGTCGAGCGTGGCGATAATCTCGGCCATCCGCAGCGGCGGCCCGTCGTTGACCACGGTCCGTCCGTAGGGCGAAGTGGTCGTCTTTTGGCCAACCAGCGTCGTCGGGGCGAGCTGTCCACCGGTCATCCCGTAGATCGTGTTGTTGACGAAAAAGACGATCATGTTTTCGCCCCGATTGGCCGCGTGCAGGGCGTTATTGGTGCCGATCGCCGCCAGGTCGCCGTCCCCTTGGTACGAGATGGTGATCCCGTCGGGATTCGAACGACTCACGCCGGTCGCCACCGCCGAAGCGCGTCCGTGTGGCGACGAAACGCCCGCGCACTCGAAGTAGTAATAGAGAAAAACGCCACACCCGACCGGGCCGACGATCAAGGTTTGATCCTGGATTCCCAGTTCGCTGATCGTTTGAGCCATCAGTTTGTTGAGAACACCGTGACCGCAACCGGGGCAGTAATGGGTCGTATCTTTTTGCGCCGGTTTGCGATAGAAGGTATCAAAAAAACTGGCCGGTTTTTGAAGGACCGAACTCATCGTGTTTCACCGTGGATTTTTATAGGGGTAAGGTCTTTTGTCTTTGGGAAGGTGCCTATTTTTTCAGCTGTTTTTTCACTTTCGCGATCACCTCTTCGGCCGTGGGCAGATTGCCACCGACGCGACCGAGGAAACTGACCGGATTGTGCGGCAACGCCAACCGAACGTCTTCGATAAACTGTCCCGTCGAAAGCTCGACCGCCAGAAAACGAGTGTACTCGCCCGCGCACTGACGGAACGTTTTGGTCGGGAACGGCCAGAGGGTGATCGGGCGAATCAAACCGGCCTTGATCCCTTCGGAGCGAAGCTGTTCGACGACGGTCCGCAACAAACGGCTGACGATCCCGTAACCGGTGAGAATCACCTCGGCATCGTCGGTCAGATAGGTTTCGGCCGCGGTCTCCTTCTCGGCAATCACTTGATACTTCGCGTCGAGACGGCGGATGTGGGCTTCCATGTCGTCGAAGTCGAGATAGATCGAGGTGATCAGGTTCTCGTTCGTTTCCGAGGAGGGATCTACCTTCCACGGCTTGTCGACACCGCGAACTGCCTCCTCGTGAACATCGATCGGCTCCATCATCTGGCCCAACGTCGCGTCGGTCAGCAAATAGACCGGCGTACGATACTGATCGGCCAGTTCGAACGCGCGGATGGTCAACTCGTACATCTCCTTGACACTGCAGGGCGCCAAGACGGGAGTCCGATAGTTGCCGTGACCGCCCCCTTTGACCACCTGCCAATAGTCGCCCTGTTCGGGACCGATATTGCCCAGCCCCGGCCCGACCCGCTGGACATCGACAATGACCGACGGCAAGTCCGCTCCGGCCAGATAGGAAACCCCCTCTTGCTTGAGGCTGATTCCCGGCCCCGAGCTGGCCGTCATCACGCGCAGGCCGCTCGACGCCGCGCCGTAGACCATGTTGATCGCCCCGATTTCGCTCTCGGCCTGGATGAAGATCTTATCGAGCTTCAAAAAAGTTTCGCTCGCCTTGTGGGCGATTTCGCTTGCCGGGGTGATCGGGTATCCGAAATAGGCGTCGCAACCGGCGACCAACGCGCCGATGACGACCGCTTCGTTTCCTTTAACCAGTTTTTTCAAGACTCGTGTTCCTTAACTCGCTTTTTCCTATTAGCAAAAAAGTGAGCCCTTGAATTTCAGGTTTCTCCTGAAAAACCGGGCTCCTCGCTGGGAGCCCTCGAAGCATCACTTATGCGAGATTCAATTAGTGCCTGCTTTTTTCGGCTTGGGAATGACCGTGATTCCACCCGGTTCGGGACAAACGTAGTAACAGGTCCCACAACCGGTACAGCCTTCACCGACATATTCGGTCGCCGCATAGCCCAGAGCGTTGATCGTTTCCCCTTGGCGAAGGAGTTTTTTCGGACAAAACTCAATGCACAACCCGCACGCCTTGCACTGGTCGGCATGGATGAGGACCCCTGGCCCTTGAAGTTTTTCTTCCTCGGCAAAGACGTTCTGGTCAATACCCAAACGCTCTTTGGCCCATTCTCGTAATTGGTATTTTTGCACTTTTCCGCTGGCAGTAAGAGGATAGTGGTCGACAAAAAAGACATGTTTGGGGACCTTGTACCGGGCGATCTTGCTTCGGGCAAAGTCACGCACGTCTTCCTCGGTCAGATCGGCCCCTTCGGCCGGAATGATGAACGCCCCGACGATCTCCCCGAAATCCGGATCCGGAATCCCGACGACCTGGACGTTTTGCACCCCATCAAGGGTATGCAAAAACTCCTCGATTTCGCGAGGATATATATTCTCACCCCGGCGAATAATCATATCTTTGATCCGCCCGGTTATTCGATAATACCCGTCTTCGTCGCAAACAGCCAGGTCCCCGCTGTGGAGCCAGCCTTCCTGGTCGATCGCCTCGGCGGTCGCCTCGGGCATGTTATAGTAGCCCTTCATGACATTGTACCCACGGCAGCAAATTTCTCCCTGCTGATCGGGCCCGAGCGTCTTGAGCGTTTCGGGATCGACAATCTTGACCTCGATCTCCGGCAAAGCCCGACCAACCGTGCTGACGCGCCGCTCAAGGCTATCGTCAGTCCGCGTTTGCGCAAAAACCGGCGAAGCCTCGGTCAGACCGTAGGCGATCGTAACCTCTTTCATGTGCATCTTTTCGACCACCTGCCGCATCGACTCGATCGGACAAGGCGACCCGGCCATAATCCCCGTCCGAAGCGAGGTCAGGTCGAACATCTCGAACATCGGGTGGGACAGTTCGGCAATGAACATGCTCGGCACGCCATAAAGAGCCGTGCATCGCTCTTTTTGGACCGCCGCCAGGACCAAAAGCGGATCAAACTGTTCAATCATCACCAGTGTCCCGCCATGGGTCACCAGCGCCAAAACGCCCAGGACCATGCCGAAACAATGAAACAACGGCACCGGAAGGCAAACCCGCTCGTTCTCGGTAAATTTCTGGCACTCGCCGATATAAAACCCGTTGTTGAGCACGTTCCGATGTGTCAGCATTACCCCCTTGGGAAAACCGGTCGTCCCAGAGGTGTACTGCATGTTGATCACGTCGTCGCAGTGGAGTTTACCGGTCACCGCATCAAGTTCGGTATCAGGCGTATGATCGCCCAAAAGCATCAACTCTTCGGTATTGTACATACCGCGATGCTTTTCCTGGCCGATGAAGATCACACTTTCC
The DNA here is from genome assembly GCA_963674475.2 of Thermoguttaceae bacterium. Taxonomy (GTDB): domain Bacteria; phylum Planctomycetota; class Planctomycetia; order Pirellulales; family Thermoguttaceae; genus CAXXFQ01. Next base: position 1,011,129 of record CAXXFQ010000024.1, read on the forward strand.
AAACGGGGAAAACGGTCGCTTTTGAGATGCCCCCGCTCGCACGTTTTCATCTCGGGGATCAGCTCGGAAAAGATGTCGAGGTAGTCGGTGTCGCGAAACCGGTCGATGATCGCGACCGCTTTCATGTCCGACTGTTTGAGGACGTATTCAACCTCGTGGCTCTTATAAAACGTGTTGATCGTCACCAACACGGCGCCGATCTTCGCCGTGGCAAACATGAACGTCAGCCAATCGGGGACGTTACGCGACCAGATCCCCACATGGTCGCCCGGGCCAATGCCGATCGCCAATAATCCCTTGGCCAACCGGTCGACCCGCGCGCCGAACTCCTCATAGGTGAAACGCAGATCGCGATCGGGATAGACCAAAAACTCACGTTTTGGGTCCTTGCGAATCTGGTCGTCAAAAAATTGTCCTATCGTGGCATCGGTAAACAACATGTTGGTCGACTCGGTCGAAAGGGAAAAAGGTCGTCTTTTTAAACGGGGTTCTTACGAGAACTAAACTTCCTTCGTCTCTTGCAAACGAAGGTGCTTTTCCAGCTCGGCCCGGACGGAATCGGGGATTGGAACCGCTTCTTTCCGCTCGAAATCGTAATGGACGATCACCGCGTGACAGGTCGTCGTCAAACGGCCCTCCTGCCATGCCTCGTGCTCGAAGGTAAACGAGGAGTTGCCCAAATGCGAGATAAAGGTCCGGATTTCAACGTCGTGCGAAATGAGCACCACATCATGGAAGTCCAGTTCCAGATGGGCCATGATCAGATTCCACCGCTCGAACGAAAGATCCGGCACGAACAGACGAAAAGTCGGCTCACGAGCCTCTTCGAACCATCGGGGAAAAACCGTATTGTTAATATGTCGTAAGCCGTCGGCATCGCCGAAACGGGGCGTAATGGTGTGTTGATACATCTCGGTCAGATTAAAAAACAAGAAACGCCAACTTCCGCAAAACCGGCGAAAACGGGACGTTTCGTCATCAAGAACGGGGAAAAGGAGCAACTCGGCAAATGCCAAACGCTCAACCAGGAAAAATCGCTTTGCCGTTGCCCGGGGGAAGAAAACTTTTTTTTCGAACGACCTCTCCCGACCAAAAAAACCTAAAACGGGGCGTAAACGACCGCCAAAATCCGGGCGTCCTCGCCACCGGAGGCATGGACGTGGTGCGGCACGATCGAATCGTAATAAATGCTATCGCCCGCTTTCAATAAATATTTTTCTTTGCCGTAGCAGATCTCGATTTGTCCACTCATGACAAAGATAAACTCTTCGCCCTCATGGCTCGAAAGCGGATTCTCATCGCTTTCCGGCGGATGGACTTCGATGACGAACGGCTCCATATGCCGATCTTTTTTACCGGAAGCGAGAGAAAAGAAATCGAGCGTCGGCTTTTGCCGATCGGAGACTTTCCCCGAAAATCGAACGACCTTTTCACGGTGGCCAGAGCGAACCACGACAGGACCGTTTTGCGGCGCGTCGTCGAGAAACGTTCCCAGCCGAACCCCAAGGCCGCGGGCAATCGCCAGAAGGGGCGCGAGCGACGGGACCAGCTCGCCGTGCTCGATCCGCTGGATCATCTCGGCACTGGCGTGGCTCCGCTGCGCCAAATCCTCGATGGTAATTTCCTGGGATTCCCGGATCTGTCGAATTTTCCCACCAATATCACTATTTTCAGGCATCAATATCGATTCCGTTTTCGATTTACCACTAAGAAACGCGTAGAAATCAGAGAAGCGTTCTTGCGTCGTATCCGATTGCTGACTGAGGGCGGCGTGGAAGATTCTCGGAGAATTTTTTCAAAGAACCTATTGCAACGTCCATACTTACCAACCGACCCGCCACCTTGCGAGGGATAGGACGCAAGTCCGTTTATTTTACTGCTGGAATCCTCGAAGTTCAAGGGTCACACCCCCACCAAAGGGGCCACCCCACTCAGGAGCACAAATGGTTTGCTCGCCGTCGGCCCTCGCAAAACCGGACGAAGCGCGTTATTATGGGCCTTTTGGGACTGGAAAGCGGTTTCACCCTTACCATGCGCCCACACACTATCCGTTTTTTCCACGAATGATTGTCTTATAATCGCATGTCAAGCAGTTCCCTGCCAAAGCAAAACCGGCCCCAAATCAAAACGCTCTCTTCTCGCCCGATTCCGACGATTCGACATGGCGACGCGCGTTTTTCCACCGGCGTCGAGATCGAAAAAATCCTCCAATCGGACGAAAAGGTCCAAAAAATCAGGGCGCTCTTGGATGCGAAAACGGTTGACCTCGACGATCTGATCGAACAGGCGACCCAACTTACCCAAGATCGATTCGGCAAGTCGAACGGCTCGAATCCGGAAGGCCCCTCGACCCGGCCCGTCTTGCTCTACGCGCCGATTTATCTGGCCAGTGGCTGCGTGAACCGGTGTGTCTATTGCGGCTTTAACGCGGGACAACACATCCACCGCCGCCAATTGACTGAAGCGGAAATGATCGCCGAATCGGAGATCCTCGTCTCGCGTGGAATGCGACATCAACTGCTCGTGGCGGGCGAAATCCCCAGTCTTGAGCAAAACGGCTACTTCCCGCAAATGGTCCGGTGTCTGGACCAACGTGGAGTCGAACCGGCCATTGAAATCGCCCCCCAATCGGTCGAAGGGTATGCGAAGCTGGCCGAGGCCGGCACACGAGGCGTGACCCTTTATCAAGAGACCTACGATCGGGCACTTTACGCCGGGTACCATCCGCAAGGCCCCAAGGCATCGTACGATTGGCGGGTCGAAGGCCCCTCGCGCGCGGCCGAAGCGGGAATCGAGCGGATCGGACTCGGGATTCTCCTCGGTCTTGCCGATCCGGCTGAAGACCTGCCCCGAATGGTGGCCCACGCCCGCGTGCTCCAGCGGGATTACCCCGAAGCAAAAGTCGCGTTCAGTCTCCCGCGAATCCATCGCTCGCCGGACAGTTTCGTTTCGCCGTACACGATCGACGACGCCCAATTCCTGCGGCTTTACTGTGCGTTACGCGTCATATTCCCGGAAGCGACGCTCGTTTTATCAACGCGAGAACGAGCCGAACTGCGAAACCAACTGGTTCCCATTTGCATCACGCAGATGAGTGCCGGAAGCTCGACCTCGCCGGGTGGATACAGCGACACGGAGGCCGACGGTCAATTTCCGATCACCGACGAACGGTCGGTAGAAGAGGTGCTTCAGTGGCTTCAAACGGAAAAATTAAAGCCGGTATGGAATCTCGACGCAGCATGTAGCGGCTAGGAGCCGCAGCCAGACCGGCGTTACCACGCCGCTGAAAAACCCGCTCCCGCTGGTCACTAGTATCGAACAAGAAAAAATACAAAACAAAAAAAGAGGGATTGCAAAGCAATCCCGTTCCAAAAAGTTTTTGAGGGGAGAGTTTGAGAGGGGGCAATTTTCAAAATGTCCCCTCTCATTCCAGAAACACAGGTGACGGCAACGCCGTCACGCCTTTCTTTTCCCGCCTTTCTTTTCCCGCGTCACTTTTTCCGCGTTACTTCGAGAATTTATCTCACCCACCCCCAAAGAACCGCGACGGCCCCAGCCGGTCTTTTCCCCGATCGACAAGAATCGCGATCAACTCCCCCTCTTCGCCGATCGCCGCATATTCCTCGGCCGATTCCAGATCAGCCCCACGCGCAATCGAACGTCCGTGGCTGAATTCGACGACTTCCTGCGGGGAAACCGTAACCGTGGGTAAACAGGAAACTGCTTCTCGCGGAGAGAGAAAGAAATCCTCCAGCCGCGCCGCCTCGTCGGTCAAACGGTCAAGTTCGACCGCCCGCTCAAGGGTAAACGGGCCGATCGCGATCCGTTGCAAAGCCGACATAACGGCGCCCGTCCCAAGCGATTCGGCCAAATCGCGGCCCAGCGATCGGATATAAGTGCCGCTGGAACATTCGACGTCGAGAACCAGTTCGGGGTAGGCGTATCGAACCAGATCAAGACGATAGATCGTCACCGGTCGAGGCTCCAGCGTGACCTCTTTTCCGGCACGAGCCAGGTCGTACGCCCGGCGTCCGTTGACTTTCAGGGCCGAGTAGGCGGGCGGCCGCTGTTGAATTTCGCCGGTCCAATCGGCGGCGGCCACGCGGATTTGCTCCTCGGTCGGCACCGGCGGATTTTCCAGTTCGGTCACCTGGCCATCGGTATCTTCAGTCGGGCTGGTTCGACCCAGCAAAAACGTACCGACATATCGCTTCGGCATCCGCTGGACATACTCGATAAGCCGAGTCGCCTGTCCGACACAGACGACCAGCACGCCGGTAGCCAATGGATCGAGCGTCCCCGCGTGACCGATCTTGGTCCTGCGCGGCAAACGCCGTTGAAGCCGGTTGACCACGTCGCGCGACGTCATCCCGGCCGGTTTGACAACATTGAGAATCCCTGGACGTACCATCATCAATCAAAACCCCGATTCCGTTCGGTGCTCGGTTATTGCTTCAAATTCTTTTCTACAAACTCGTCTAAAATCGCTTCAGCCGAACGAGTATCCCCCTCGGACCGATCCAACGGCCGATAATCGTAACCGAGAAAGATTTGACGTGCCAGTCGGTCGTGGTGGCATTTCGACGTTTCGGGCACCGTTGCGGTCACGTTGGCCGTGATTGGCAAAAAGTCCCATTGCGGTGCCGAGAAAGCAAGACATTGAGCCAAGCTCCACTGGTAGGGCCGTAGAAATGCCTCCACCTCTTCCGCATCGGCGGTGACCGGAATCGCGAAGAGGACCAACGTCGGCTTCAGGCCTCGAACGTGCTTGGCCCAGGCGTCGATTTCGGCAAGCGTTTTCCCCTTGGTCGGCCAGGTGACAACCTCCAGTTTGGCGTCAGGAAAACGTTTTTTCAAGAGCGGCTCGACCATCTTGTCGTACGGCTCCATCGCGACCACTTTGACCGGAGCCCCTTTTGCGATCGCCGCGCGGGTAAACGCCAGTTGATTGATCGGCGGTTGGTAGTCGGCCAGGGAGACCGGGCGGCCGGTGATCGCCTCCGACATGAGCTCGGCGAAAAATCGGTGGCCGTTTAGGTTCGGGTGGATCGTCTCACTCATCAACAAACACCACTCGGTCCGATTCCCCTTTTCCATCCGACCATAAGCGGCATGGGAGTCGGCCATCGCGAGATCAAATTTCTGAGCCACGTCGCGGCTGGTCTGGGCAAATTGAGCCAGCCGGGCAGTCGGCCGTCGCTGGTTTTCATAAACGGTGTTCGGCGTGGAAAAGACGACCGCCGCCCCGGTATCGAGACATTTTTGCGCGATCGTTTCCATGTTTTTTCGAAACGCCTCCAGCGTCGCCCGACAGCAGTCGTTCATACCGAACATAACGACAACCAGATCCGGTTTTTTGGACAACACGTCCCGGTCGATTCGAGCCAGCCCTTGCGCGGAAGTATGGCCGCTGATCCCGGCATTCGTCATCTCGATCTTGGCCTTCGGGTAGGTCTTTTCCAACGCCAGCTTCAACATGTCGGACCAAGTGCGAATCCCACCGGTATGGTAATAGGCCCCCGTGATACTATCGCCAAACGCGACGATCCGCACCGGAGAGCTGCCCGATTGCAACTTCGCATTAATGTCAACTAAACGATCGGCGTTGGTCGAGTCGGCCCAAACCGAACCCGATGCGACCAGCATCAATAGGAAAAAGGCCAAAACACTTTGGCAAAATTTGGAGAGGTGAACGATCATCAATATGCCTCGGCTACGATTTTTTAAAGGGAATGAAATTTATCTCAGGGGGAACGACTTATTCGGTCAAAAGCCACTCGATCGCGGCCGCCTCTTGCCCTTCTTTTTTACCGCGATAAACGGTCAACCGTTCCGACGCCCCGGCGGCATTGAAGGCCGATTTTACCGCAGCGGGCATCTGGGCCTCTCCGGCGATCCAGGTAGCCGACGGTGCCGACAACGCGATCATCCCCGGCAGATCAAGGTACTTCGCCCCACCGGGAAGGAAGTCGGGGTGGTCAAACTCATTGAGCGACGCGAAACGGAAACCGGCCGTGTCGAACACCGCTCGATCGATCAGCGAACCGGCCTGCGCCCGTGCGGCGGCGGCCCATCGCCCGGCACCATCAAGGCCGACCAGATCGACCTTCGCCAAGGGAGCCGTTTGTTGAAGATAGCCGATCACCGTCAGGATATCGTGGACCCGCTGAGAAAAGAGCGAGTAATTATAGCCGTACGTATACCCGGCATACGCGCCCCAGGCCGTTTTACGCCTCGGCTTGAGCATCCGGGCCTTGGCCACCGGGCAGCCGTCGTCGGTAAACTCCCCTTGGCCGATCATGTCGAGTCCCAAGACACCGACACTGGCATCCAACAACCGTCGGACCGCCGGAATGGGTTTCCCTTGCCCGTCGAAAACCGCCCGTTTCCCACTTGGATCGACCCAGACGACATAGCGTGCGAGCTTTTGATCCTTTTTCGTCCCTTGCGGTTTCAGCAACACGATCGGAACCGACTCATCCTGAGCGTCCAGCCAAACAATCCCCTTGGTTAACGGATAACCGTCGACGGTGGTCTCTTGGGCCGAAACCAATTTCAATTCGGCCGCATCCGGAACCGAACGGCCGATCATGATATCAACCGCACCGCCGATCACCTTGCGAAATTCAGCCAGATCGCTTTGCTTCTGCGGGAGGAGCGATTCAAGTTGCTTCTGATTGTCCTCGGTAACCCACTTCAGCAGTTTTTGCTCAAAGGGGTCGCCCCCTTCGGGTTGCGGATGGGCTTCGTCCCAGACGGTCATCTCCTCGGGCGAAAGGGGTTCGTAATCCTTTTCGAGAATCGGCTCATTGAAACCAAGACCCAAATGGCGATTGAACCAATTGTACATCATGCCTCGCATGACGTTGTTATAGCTGTGTTTAAAATGCAGCAGCGCTCGGCCCGTGACCCGATCTTCAACGCCTAAGAGCCGGTAGAGTGCTTTGAGTTCCGGCAATCCCTTGGTTTCGATTTCACGCGTCCAGTCGAGCGCGCCGACCAGCCCCAACGGACGCGGCGCCATCAGCGCGGCGATTCCGATATTCCCCTCTTCGACGCGAAGATAACTGGCATTCTCGCACGGGCAGCCGCCTTGCATCGCAGTCGAAACCATGACGGCCGGAAAAGCGACCGCCGGACGTGGATCAACCGCGCAAAGCAAAAAGGTCTGCGTCCCCCCGCCGCTACAGCCGGTCACGCCGATCCGAGTCGAGTCGACGTCTTCGAGCGTCGAAAACCAGTCGAAAGCGCGGATCGAGTTGTAGGTTTGTAACCCGGTAATCGACTGAAGACGCAGTTCGGCTTGCGGACTGAAATAGCCCCAGTCCCTCAGCGTGTTCATCCGGGGCCGAATGCCGTCACGGTGGCCCAATTGGTTCGAATCGGGTCGACCAACCATATCGTAATTGAAGACGACACATCCCATGCGAGCCAGTTGGACGCAGCGAGCCTGGATCGGATGTCGCCCGCCACGCTCGAATCGCTCACCGCCATTGGCCAGAACTTGTGCGAGTCTTTTGGGATCATGCTCATAAAACCGACCGTTTTTCCAGTGGCCATACGGACAAAGAACGCCCGGACACTTTCCCGAGGTTCCCTTGGGGCGATACAGATTTCCGGTAACATAAAAGCCGGGAAAACTTTCAAAGTAAACTTTTTCGACCGTGTATTCGCCGCGATCGATCTTTCCGTGGACCACCGCGTGGGCCGGCGTCTTCGTTGGCATCGGCCACACGCCAGTGGCGACTTTGATACCGCGTCGAATCCGCTGGGAACGTCGATCCCATTCCTCCTTCGTCTTGGGAGGAGTAAACGGAAAATAGCCGTTCAAATTTTTCAATTCCCCCAGCCGATGGTCCTGCGGTTTTTCACCGGCCGGAAGCACCCGATCGACCTGGGCGAAAAGGTACGAACTGTTCGAAATGGCAAAACCAATCAGAAAAACGGCAGCCAACATTCGTGTCAGTGTGGATCTCATACGAAAAAGCTCCCATTCTCAAAAGATAGCAAGCGAAGGGCGGGTAAAAAGGAAGGAGGCCCGATCCGAGGAAAAATCGTTCGTTTATTTCCACGGAAAAGTGGCGGAAACCTCAGTTTATCACAGCCGCGGGCAAATCGCAAGATTTTCCGGATCGGCCGTCCAAGAGGCAAACGTGGCTTTTTACGGAGTCAAAGTGAGAACCGAATCAACGCAAGGATCGATGAAAACCGCGACTAGCGCCGCATTCGGATCAGCGCCGAAAATTGCGGATCGTCGCGCCATCGATAGGCGGCATAGTTGACTCGAGCCGCCATTCGGGTTTGCTCAAACGTTTCCTCAGTCGCCAACAGTCCCGCTTCAAAAAGCATGCGGTCGGCTTGACCGGCCAAGAGAATCCGCATGTCGTTGAGCCGAACCTGCTCCGGTCGAACCTTTTTGAGATGCTCGAACAGATTCAACGAACAGTTGTTCGTAATCGTGTGATAAAATTCGGGTGTCTCTTCCAACCGGTTGACCCGTCGCATGACGTCGACAAACATGGACCGGGCTTCTTCAGGACTGAGATTCAACCGATAGAGATAAACCTCGTCGAGCCAGACGTTGGTGCGAAGCGGGATCAAGTCCCGTTCGTCGGCAACGACGTAAATCAACTCGTACTGTCGCGCCGCGCCGGAAAGCGGGTTGTAGCTTTCTTTCACCTCACGACGCCCCTCCACACTCACGCCCAGATACTCCTCCCCTTCAAAGCCAAAACTCATCATGACGTGGGCAATATCGGGCCACTGGGAAAACGGAACAATAATTACATCGACCGAACGAACGTCGTCGAGCGAAAAAGTTTTGTCGTAGTAGGAAATCGAAAAATCCTCGGCCGAGCGAAAATCGCAGCGACGGATGTTCCGAACCGTGGCGTCACAACCGTCAAATTCGGCCTGGGGCAGAACCGCTTGCTCGACGGCCCACTGGCGATCGTGAGACGGAGCGTATCGTTCGACGACCGGCGCGCAGACGGCCTCCTGCAATTTCGCAATCGGCTGACTCTCGGGCACCCCCACCGCGCAGCCGAGAACCGCCAGGCACCAAGCCAAGACCGTCAGCCAGACCGCCTTCGATAAAAGTTGTCCACGTTTCTCCCACATCACACGCAAAATCCCACCGCCCCCCCTAATTGTCCTGGAAGCTTTAACCCTAAATTATTGATATATAGAGCTTTGAGAAGAGAAGGGAGGATACTCAAAAAGGGTCGTCCTCGGCAAGGCCAATTCGCTCCCCCTAAGAAGCAGGGAATCTAGGAACGGTTTTTCGGAATAATCGCTCAAACCATAGAAGTTCTGTTTTTGATTGTCATGCCCTGAATGATAAGCTACTCTTGCAATGTGCAGGGCAATCGCTTCGGATTAAGGCCCCCCGACAGAAGATTCTGTTATTTTGCCATCTCTTTTCTCAGATTTTTCTCCCAAAAGAGCCACACATGGAATTTCCTCGACTTGATCTAGAACAAGCGTTTACCGTGGAAAAACTTCCGGCAATGCCGCAGGTTGCCGTGCATATTTTGCAGCTTTCCCAAAACCCGGATGCCGGACCGGCCGATTACGCCCGTCTGATCGAGGCCGACGCTGGACTGACCTTGCAGGTACTGCGTTTCGTCAACTCGTCCTATTTCGGTTTTCCCAACAAAATCTCGAACGTCCAACAAGCGATCACGCTTATCGGAGTTCGCGCGATCAAAAACTTCATTCTCTACAACGCCGTCTACAGCATGACGCCCAATCCGAAGTGCGTTTGCTTGGATCTGAGAAAACTGTGGCAAGACTCCCTTCGTCGAGCCCTCTTTGCCCGCACGATGGGACAGATGCTGGGCATGGAAAACGCCGAAGAACCGTTCGCCGCCGCGCTGCTTCAAGACATGGCGGTCCCCCTCTTGGCCAAAGAGGTGCCTCAAGCGTACGAAACCCTTTTGGGAGCCCGAGATCAGAGCGAAAAGAAAGTACGTCTTTCCCAACTCGAAGAACGCGCCTTCGGTTGGACCCACGCCGAAGCGGCCGGCATTGCCGCGCGTCAATGGGCCTTGCCCGATCGATTCGCCGCCCTGATCGAAGACCACTTGGGAATCGAACGGTGGATCGTCCAAAGTGATAGCGAGCCGGATCGAGTGGCCGTTTCGCTCTCGGCCCTGTTACCGGCAATCGATGACACCGCCTGGCCCGAACATCGTCTGTTTGAAAAATATTACGAAAAATCGAAACCCCGTTGCGCTCCGTCCCTGAGCGAGCTGTTCGACAAGGTCGACCGCGAATTTGCCGAATTCGCCCCGATCCTCAAATTGGCGATTCCGAAAAGTTCACTGGCAAGCCGTTTGTCCGGTGAAGGGGAAGCGGACCAAGTCGAAGCGGTGGCAGCAGCCACCTAATCCGGTTTTTTGGCAGACCATTCCTCATTTTGGTACCAGTCGACCAATCGGGCGATTCCTTCTTCGAGCGAGATTTCCGGTCGAAAATTGATCGCCCGATAAAGCGACTCGATCTCGGCACAGGTCGAGGTGACTTCGCCCGGCTGTCGCGAAAGAAATCGCTTTTGTGCGGTTTTCCCCCACGCGAGTTCTAGCTGTTCGATCAGCCGGTTGAGCGTCACTGTCCGTCCGGTGCCGACGTTGAAAATCCGATACGGAACTTGGCCTTCGATATCGTTTCCCTTTGGCACGGTCGCTCCCTCCTCGATCCTCGCCGTCGGCGGCCGATCCAACAGTCGAACGAGACATTCGACGACGTCATCGATATAGGTAAAATCGCGACGCAATTCCCCCGCGTCATACACCTCGATCGGGCGCCCTTCCAAAATCGCGCGGCTGAACTTCATCGGCGCCATGTCCGGCCGACCCCAAGGACCGTAGACCGTAAAAAGCCGCGCCACGGTCGTCGGCAATCGATAAAGATGGCTGTAACTATGGGCCATAAGCTCCCCGGCCCGCTTCGTCGCCGCATAAAAACTGATCGGACGATCGGCCGCTTGCTCCACCGAAAAAGGGCTCTCTTCACTGGCCCCATAGACCGAACTGGACGACGCAAAAAGCAGATGGCCTACCTCGGCCCGACGGCATCCTTCGAACAGTTGGGCCGTTGCAACCAGATTATTATCGACATAGTCGTAGGGCGGTTTCCCACCGTCGCGAACCCCGGGCTGCGCGGCCAAGTGGACCACCCGAGCGATTTTCTCGCGGATAAAAAGTGCCTCGTTCGCCGATCGATCGGAAAGATCCAGTTTTTCAAAACGAAACGCGGGCTCCTTGATGAGCCGCTTCAGTCGGGCCTCTTTTAGGTCAACGTCATAATACGGCGTCAGCGCGTCGACACCCACGACCGACTCGCCTCGCGCAAGCAGCGCGCGTGTGAGATGAAAACCGATAAATCCGGCCGCGCCGGTAACAAGGGTGGTAGTCATTTTACTAAGCGAAAAGGGAGGATTTTTTTAAGAAACCTCGGTCTTTTCCCCCGATCGGCAAACCGGGAATCCAGATCGAAGCCACGATAAGCTAAGCTTAACCGGAAAAGGGGAATCGCTCAATCGGGCCAAATCGGCTCTTGGCAAAAGGCCCACACCGTGGTCGGTACACGTTATCTTACCGGCTGCCGATCGGCCGGGCTTCACGACGAGCCTCCTTTCCCCCAACCACACTCCCCCCCCTTAACCAATCAAAGCCGTTTTCAGGAGTGCCATGATGCGATATTTCCGGAATCTCGTTTTCCTTTGCGCCGTCGCCTTTTGGGCAATGACCTCGGTCGGTCACGGACAGCATGTCCCGCCTTATGGACATCCTTACCCCTACCCGTATTATGGCGGCGCTTTTTACGATCCGGCCGCCGCCTATCCGGCCATTACCGACGCGATGCGAAAGGACACTTTCTATCGGGAACAGCAAGCCAATTTCCGTCAGACGCGTCAGATGCAATTCGAAAAACAAAAGGCGGAAAACCGACTCTTTCTCGACCAGGCGGTCCGACGAGGCCAAGAAAATCCGACCGTAACGGCGCAAAGCACGCTGGAATGGATGCACCAAAACCAACCAACCACTCCGGCACCGACGTATTACACCGCCGCCCCTGCCATGACCGAAGCCCCTTCGGCGACCAGATTAACCACATTGGTCAACACCAACGGCTGGCCGGGCGTCTTGGGGCTAAGCTATTTCGAGAACGAGCGAAACGAGTTCGATCAACTGCAAAAACAACTTGAACAGGAATCCCAGAGCGGCCTCTCGACCGAACCAACCCGTCAGAAGATGCAATCGCTGCTGGGCCAGATGAAAAACCGACTCAAAGAGATAACCTCCCATTTGACCTACGCCGAATACCGACAGGCCAACGATCATCTCCTGAAGCTGAAAAAAAAGACCGCTTCTCTTATCCAGCCTCCCCTTCAATAAGAAAAAACGCCTTGGGATTCCACAACCATCTCAAGCGCATCGCCCCCTCGAAGCGAACCATCTCCAAAACCATCTCCAAAAAGAATCCCGGTCCTTTTGAAAAGTGGCTCAAAAGGCCGGGATTTTTTGGATTGGCATTTCTTTCAACCGCGACTAATAAACCAAGTCCCGGAAATTCTTGACCGTGTGAAACGTGATAATGTTCCCGTTGTGCGAGTCCTTGGCGTCTTTATCGCCCGACCGGCTGAGAATTTGCAAATCGTCCCCGTCGAACACCATGCCGGCGTAATGCCGTCCCTGCCCGGCGTTTTCCCCGACGGCGACCAGCCCGGCGAAACACCAGTCGACACAGTTCTTCGAGAAATGCAACTGAAGCCGATGTCGCTCGTTGTTGGGCAAGTTGTACCGGTTCTTCGGGAGCCGTTCGGCACGGGTCATCGAGTCGGTCGCTTGGGAACTCAGAAGCCAGTAGAGCTTCGTTTCTTCGTCATACAGGATATGGAACCGCATCTGACCACCGGGCATCGGCACAAAGGCAACTTTTCGACCCGAGGGGACCGTTTCGAGCATCGTGGACATTGTCCCGTCTTCGTTCTCCTTGACCTTGCACAGACAGGCCAGCCCGGTGCCGCCGGTGTGGGCCCGCATGAAGATATGGAACGTTTTGCCTTTGGAATCGTACCAGTAATGGTCCGGATCGGTGAACTGGACGACGTTCGACTCCAGCCAACCGATCGGCGCGCAACCACGGCCACCAATCGAAGCCCCCTTCTTGGGATCGACCTTGAAAAAGGGAACGCCGAAGTAATCGAGTTCTTCTGATTTAACAAGATCGACAAACGGCTTTTGATCGGCGAATGTCCAGCTTTCCGGCTTTGTCAAATCGTCATTGACATTCGCTCTCATAAGAACCGGGGCCAATTCTCCGACCGGCCAATGCCGAATTCCACGGTCGAGCGTATTTTCCATCACTAAATAGACGTATCCCCCTTTATACCAGACGTTGCAGGCCGACTGGTGCCAACGCCCGTCTTTGGTCAGATCGGCCGGTTTCGACCAGGTCTCGCCCCCGTCGTCGGATCGCACCACGCGCAGACGGCCCGAATGGCCCAACACGTAAAGCGATTTCCCCGCGACAAAAGGTCTCGCGTGACAAAACGGGAACGACGCCCGATAGGTCCACGTCTTGCCGTGGTCGTCGGAGGTGAAGATCCGACCGCGTTGGGCGTCCGGGTGATCGGCACCAAGTTCTTTGGCCCGTTTCGCCATCCCCTTGCCGCCGAAATCCATCGTCGCGACCAGCCGCCCGCTTTCAAGCCGCTCCAGTCCCGGCGTGTAGCAATAAATGTCCTGCGGGCTTGGCGAACGACAGACGACCACAAAATCGTTGGCCAGAGGACGAACCGGACCTTGGGCTTGAACCGGAGTCGTCATCGCGACACAGGCCGCGGCAATAACGAGAAAAGCCGAAACAGATCGAAACGTTCGTTTCATCGGGAGTTGCTCCTTCGAGAAAAATCAACGTAAGGCGGGGAAGGCCTACCTGCGGAGATGGGCCGTGGAGGTACACAGAATGAATTTTCGGCAGGGGCCGCATAAAACCAAGTTACCGCGAAAAGGCGACCGTTTCCCCTGTTACTGTGCAAACCCCTATTATCCCTCATTTTCGTCTGATTCTCAATACCTTACCACCCAAGAAAAGGGTTTTCCGCATTTGGCTTCGGGCGTTTTGTAAGGGATCTTTACAGGAGGGCCGTTTCGTCCCACGCGCCTTCCTTGACAGCGGTTCCGTAGCTGGCCCGCGACAATCAAAAAAACTCGCCTAAATCGATGTCCAACCCGACCCTCCCCCAACAAATCGACGCCGATACCGGAACTCCGGTCGAAGAATCGGCCGCGCTGCTGACGACCGACACCCTGGCCGACAGCGTGATGATCTTCTTGGCGTTGGCCCTCCTGCAACGGGTGGTCGGCTTCGTCCGGGCGGTCCTGTTTTGTCGCTGGCTGCCGCCGGAACAGCTCGGCCAATGGGACATGGCATTCAACTTCCTGATGCTCATCATGCCGCTGGCAATGCTGGCGCTGCCGAGTTGTCTGGGGCGTTACCTGGCCTTTTACGAACGCCAAGGACATCTTTATAGCTTCATCCGTCGTACGGCCCTCGCCACGTTCGGGTTTATCGCATTAACGGCCGTGATCCTGCTGGTCTTTCGAGGTTGGTTCTCCGAAATGATCTTCGGACTTCCCGACCAGACCGGCTTGGTCGCCTTGATGGCATTGACCCTTGTCCTCGTCGCGCCGTCATTGTACCTGGGCGAATTGCTCACCGCGTTGCGCGCGGTCCGATTGGTCGCCGTCACGCAGATGATCAGCAGCTTTGGTTTCGCGGGCCTCGGAATCACGTTCCTGCTGGTCGCCGGATACCAAGTCGAAAGCGTCGTCTGGGCCTATGCCCTTTCCGGCGTCTTGGCGATCGCCGCCGGGCTCTGGCTGACCCGATCGTTTTGGCGTGGCTGGTCGATCCCCGACCGCCCGTTCGCCCAGCGACCGTTTTGGGCGAAAGTTTTGCCGTATATCGTTTGGATCTCCCTGGCCAGCCTTTTGGCCAACCTGTTCATCATCGCCGACCGATACATGATCATCCATTATTCCGGCGCCTCGCCCGACGGGGCCCTGGCAATGGTCGGCCAGTACCACAGCGGTCGTGTGCTGCCGGTCTTGTTGATCTCGGTCGCTCAGACGCTGGCCGCGATGACCTTGCCCCATTTGAGCGCCGACTGGGAATCGGGCAACATCAAACGCGTCCAAATCCGCACCCGAATGTTCTTGAAGCTGATCGGCTTCTGCATGTCGGCCGGAGGAGCTCTCTGCCTGATCGTCGCCCCGTTGCTGTTCGACTGGGCGCTGGGCGGCAAATACAACGACGGCCTGGCGATCCTGCCGTTGACGATGGCCTACGCCATCTGGTGGGCACTGATCATGGCGGCGGAAAACTACCTACTCTGTGCCGAGAAAGCGCGCTACGCCACCGCGGCGATCGGGTTCGGCCTCGTGTTGAACATCGTCCTAAATCTGATCCTGCTGCCCCGCTACGGCCTCTGGGGCGCCGTCTACGCCACGGCCACCTCGAACCTCATCGTCCTGTTGATCGTCATCGCCATCAACCGCGCGCTCGGCTGCCGGATCGACCGAACCACGCTGGTCCTCCTCCTGGTCCCCGCCCTCTTCCTGATCGGCTACCTGCCCGTCCTGATCGTCCTGGCCATCCTGGCCATCGCCACCGGGTTCTTCAACCGCTGCCTAACCCACGAAGAACGAATTTTATTAGGCGAAACCTGGACCCACTACACCGGACGCTTTCGACGCGGGAAGTGAGTAGATCTAGCTCTCTCTACAGAAAAACCTCGAAATCTCTTCGGCGGCAGTTGCGTACAACCCGACCGCACAACTCACAAGGCAAGCCGATCAAGGAGACTCACCGTCTTCATAAACTCCTAAAAAAACTTCCTATCTTTTTCGGTTGATACCTGTTCTATCTCCCAATCGCTCATTGACTTTCGATGAAATCACCTTGTTTTTCCGATCTTTTTCATCGAGTTCACTAATAAGCCGTTTCAACCCAATTTCACTCTTCTTGAAGGCCTCCTCGACATCGCCCATACTTTGAAACATCGCTTTTATTATTTTGACTTTAGCCGCTTCCTTTTCCGAGGTAAAACTTTTCGTGATTTCCCTACCTTCGACTAAATGAATCGACTCCAGTCGATCATGATTGTATTCGAGAATTAGCTGCGGATTCCCCTGTCTAAATCCACACGCCAATCCATGACGCTTTCCATAAGAATATTCAAAAACCCATTCCGGTATTTTCTCATTTGGTCGCCATCGATCAAAGACAAATAGAAAACCATTCTTTTTGCCGTCATCGTATTGGCATGCAAACTGCGGCTTTTCATCTTTATCAAGATAGAGACTCGATTCGTCTAGTTCCCTTTCTTCATTAAGACCACAAAGGGCCGCCACTTTCTCGTTTCTGTGCCTGGCAACAAAAGCCGCTTTTTGACTCAACTTTTCGATCAATTGAGGTGAATTCCCATGAGTGACCTTGAGAACCAGCTTGGTCCAGTAGTCTCTTATATCGAATTCCCTTCCCGATGGAAGATAAATGGGCAGCGTTTTGAGCGAACCGCCATACAAAACCCTTGAACGACCTACTTCCTTGTCAAAATCCATCAAGGCCAGCGGTCGACAAGTGACCCGATAACTTAATACCGCAATTTTTTTTAACTCACTGGAAGAAGGAACCGAAAAAGGAGCTTCATCTCCTCTCTCTTGCATCGATAAAATTCCAACCACTTTCCCTGACTCGTTCACCAACGGACCGCCACCATATTCCGTCGAAACAGCAGCAGAATTTAGTTGTACCCATAGAAGCGTTTTCTCAAGATCGCCCCTTCGTTGCCTTCGATCTCCTCGACTCAATTCTTGAGAAGGATCAATGACCAATCCATTAACCACCGAATAAAGGCTATTTTCCAAACAGCCAAAAGCATAAATTTTGTCTTCTTCCTTCGCTTCCAAATTTTCGAAATCGAGATATCTCAAGTCTCGACAAGAAGCATCACAAGCAATTTGTAATATCGCCAAATCGTTTTCTGGGGATAATTGGAGATAGCCTTTCACTTTATATTTCTTTCCATTGACCCCAACAATCTCTGCGGAAAATCCATTTTGAACCAAACGGTAACTTGTAGCGATCTTCCCGTCTGAAGAAAGAAAAAAGCCAGTTCCGGTCATTTTACTTTTTTCTTTTTGCACCTCAATCCGCACAACGGCTCGCCCGACTTCCTCGACCATTTTCGAGCTTTGCATCTTTTCTTCATAATTTACCGATGGAATCTCATGAGCGATTTGCTTACTTTGAAGAAGCGGTTTTCCAAAGATCTGCTGAGATATCCAATTTTGGTCTTTTTCACTAAGCTGAGCTAAGAGAACCTTAACCACACTTCCATTGGATCTTTGAAGGCGAACCTTACCTTTGCGACATTCTAAAAAGGTCGCTTTTAGAATTATCTTTCCCCTAGAATCACTCCAAGAGCGAATCGCCTCGGTTGGAACATCGGTTTTTATCACGTTTGGCGTATGATTTTTAATGACGGGAGACTCGGGGGGTTTATCTTGGGAAAATTTTGTCTTCGAAGCAAAAAATAAAAAAGAAACAACCAAGAGGACCGACAATCCCAAGTGAAAAATTGGATTCTTCAAAATCTTTGACATAAAATCACACCCCACATATAAAATCAAAAAACATTTTTTCTAAGTCGCCAGGTATCAACTTAATCTGAGTTCTTTCAAAAATCGTTTCAGCGACTAAAAATGAATATTCAAAAAGATTTACAGAGTAACAGCTTAAATAAAATATAAAATTTTGGCTTTCCTGTCAATGAAACACCTGCCTGAATATGATTTACAGCTATTTACTAACGCCATATAACCACCCCCCCAAGAGAGCCGATTTCCTAAATATGTATTGACAGTCTATATATAGACCCGATATACTCCTTCTAGTGAAAATGAAAATCTCCCATGGTGATCGGCGGCCGCTGAATGCGGACCGGGGGGGCGAGTCTTTTTCTTCTGGGGCAAGAACCGGGAGACCTCTTGTTATGGAAAAATCTAGCGAAGGGATGCTGCGTGGGAACCTGGATCTTTTGGTGCTCTCCACGTTGCTCGACGGCGAAAAACACGGCTATCTGATCCAAAAAAACCTCCAGCGCAGCTCCGACGGCCTCGTCTCGATCCAGGCGGGCACCCTCTACCCGTTGCTGCACCGGCTCGAGGCGGACCATCTGATCCGAAGCCGTTGGGACGAGTCGACCAAGCGGCGGCGAAAATGCTACGAGCTGACCCGGGCCGGACAGAAACGGCTCCACAGCCAGGCGGTCCAATGGCGTGAATATGTCGCGTGCGTCCAGAAGATGCTCCAACCGCTGTTCGAACCGGGCGCGATCCCCGCGGGAGAAACCCCATGAATCAGCAGCCGATGACCAACGACGAGTTTGAAAATTATCTCACACTGCTAAGCCGAATGCTCCAACTTCGCTCCGGACAGAACGAGGCGATTGCCGAGGAGCTGCGGGTCCATCTCGAGGAGCGGTTTGGCGAATTAACGGCACAGGGGGTCGAGCCGAAGAAGGCGGTTTCCATTGCCTTGAGCGAGTTTGGCGACGCGGCCGCGTTGGCCTCGAAGTTTGCGGAAATTTCTCGTCTTAAAACAAGGAGAATCATGATGCGATCAACGATTGGTTGTCTTTTTGTGGGAGCCGTGGTCCTAGGATGGGTCCTGTCGGCCATCCCCGACGCCGGATCGGACCTTCTGCTGAATGTCGCTCAGGCCCAAAATCAAACCGAAGAGAAAGTGGACCAACCGGTCCAACTGAGCGAACGCGAAATTGCCGAGGAAGCGACCCGGCAAAAGCTGGAGAAAAAAATCTCGTTCTGCTTCGTCGACGAACCGATTTCCTATTGCATGGCGTTCCTTGCAGATCAAACCGAAACTCAGGTTTTAATTGATGCAAAGAGCTTGGAAGACTTTGGAATGGACCCGGAGTCCCCGATTACCATGCAGATGAAAGAGGTCCCCACAAAATTGGCCTTACGGCTCATGCTGGAACAAATTGACCTGGCTTACCGGATCGATCACAATCTTGTGATTGTAACAACCCAGGAAGATGCGGAAGGTCAACTGTGCATACGCATGTACGATATTGTGGGCCTGCTTGAAAGCAACATTGCCGCCCGACCGAAAATATCAACCACGCAATTCGGTGGCAGTGGTTTCGGAGATGGCGGTGGTTTCGGAGACAACAAGGACACTACCGTAGCCAAAGCAGATGGTCAAAGCCAACAGAAAACCACTCCAAGAAGACCCCTTAATAATCGTTCAAGAAAAACCCCGAACGACCGGCTATGCGAACTGATCCATCAAATGGTCTCTCCCGAAAGCTGGGACTCTGTAGGAGGGCCTGGCAGCTTGGCTATCTATAACGGGGTCTTGGTGGTCTGTCAAACCGAGGAGGTCCACCGGGAGGTCGAATCACTTTTGGACCAACTTCGCACGAAAATCAACCAACGACGGCAGGCGATGCAGGTTACTGAGGCCTTTTAACCGTGAAATAAAATAAGGAGTGACGGCCGAGGCCGTCACTCCTTATTTTATTAAACGAGGGGAAACATTTTGAAAATTGTTTCCCCTCGTGCTCCCCTTCAAAAACTTTTTGGACCGGGATTGCTTCGCAATCCCTCTCTTTGTTTTTTCGTTTTTTCTTTGTCCCTTTGTTTTTTATTCCAGATTGAACTCTTTTCTTATCAACTCTTCGAACTCCTCCACCGTTTTCACCTGACTCACCGCCGCACGAAACTTCCTCACCCCAGGCCGACCCACCGCATAACAACACGCATACGTCCGCATCAACACCGCCCCCTTCGACTCCCCAAACCGCTCGACCGTCATCCGCAAATGATCCAACAACAGCTGACCCTGCGCTTTCGAATCGGGCTCCACCGGGATCGGCTCCCCGGCCAGCGCGGCGGCCGCTTGCGCAAATAACCACGGACGTCGTATCGCCGCGCGACCGATCATCACCCCGTCGACCCCGTAACGCTCAAAAACCTCGGGGACCTGCTCCGGCGTGCGGATATCCCCGTTGCCGATCAGTGGGATTCGTTTCAAAAACGGCTTGATCCGCGCGATCGCCTCCCAGTCGGCCTCGCCGCGGTAAAACTGCTTGGCCGTTCGACCGTGGACCGTCAACGCCGCCGCCCCGGCCTCCTCGACCGCGACAGCCACCTCGGACGCGGTGATCTGCTGCTGGTGCGGACCGAGCCGAATCTTCGCCGTCACGGGGGTCTCGCCGCAAACATCGACCACACGCCGGACAATCTGCCCGATCCGCTCCGGGTCGCGCAATAAATACGAACCGCTTTGCGCCTTCTCCGACACGTCGCGCGCCGGGCAGCCGAAGTTCAGATCGACCACACTGACCCGGTAATCGTCGACCAGACGACGGGCCACGTCGGCCAGCGTTTCGGGATCGTTGTCCCAAATCTGCACCGCCAACGGCCGCGGCTCGTCGCGCACGCCCCAAAGCCGCTCCGGCTCCCCTTCCCCACGAACGTCCATCTCTCGGAAACCACGGGCACTGACCATCTCGGTCACCGGAAGCCCCACCCCGCCAAACCGACGCACAATCTGCCGGAAGACCCGGTTCGTGAAACCGGCCATCGGCGCCTGCAATAACGGCGGATCAATCGTAAGCGGTCCGATTCGAAGCGGAGGAACAGAAAATCGTTGTGTCATGGAACCCCGAGAAAAAACGACTTGCTAAAACAAACGCGGCCCTTTCCCCCATCGAGAAAAAGGCCGCGTCATTACTGTTTATCGGCGGATTTTTCTAATGCCACCGGAGTCACGCATTCCATATCTTTCGAATGTTCAGAACGAAACCTTCGACAGTGCTTCGGCCTGCTCTTCGGTCAAGAGGCCGTACTTCAGCAGGTGCTGACGGATCTTTTCGCGTTCCGGCGGATTGAATTTTTCGAACGGCTCGGTCATCACGTCGCTGCAAATGCCCAAGCAGGACAACGCGCACTTGAGCCCCTTGATGAACGACGAACCGTAGCTACCAACCGCCCAAAGGGTCGACGAAATCGCGATGATCCGCTGGTGCAATTCACGCGCCTTGTCGTAATCCTTGGCCTGGGCCGCATTGTAAACGTCAACATAAAGCTTCGGGAACAGGTTCGCCCCACCCGAAACGCCACCGTCGACACCCATGATCAGCGCTTCGGCCAACAGCTCTTCGGGACCGACAAACAGCGACCAGTCGGTCCGTTCGCGCACCAATCGTTGCACCTTGTGCAAGAAGGTCATGTTCCCCGAGCTGTCCTTGAGTCCCGCGATGTTGGGAACATCGAACAGCGGTTCCAAGACGTCCAGCGACAAATCGATCTTCGTGCAACCGGGCATGTTGTAAAGGAAGACCGGCAACGGCATCTTCGCGACGATGTTAGTATAATAGTGTTCCATCTCTTTGGCACTGGCCGGGAAGTAGTACGGCGGAGCCAAAACCAACGCTTTGGCACCAGCCTTCGCAGCCACTTCAGCCAAACGAAGCGATTCGACGTAAGAAGTGTCGGCCACGCCAACCAAGACCGGAACCCGATCGCCAACCTGCTTACAGGTCCGGTCGATCACTTCGCGGCGGATATCATAGCTCAAGTTGGGCCCTTCGCCCGTCGTGCCCAAGGCAAAAAGGCCATGCACGCCACCGGCCAGGACATGTTCAATCAGACGCTCGAGTCCTTCGACATCCAGATTCTCTTGATCCAAAAGCGGCGTCACCATCGGTGGGACGATTCCACGGAACATCCTTCTCTCCCTTATAAAAAGCGTAACACTTCAGCCAAGTGAGGCCCTTGAGAAGATCGGCAGCTGGGCAAGTCTGAGGAGGGAATAAGGCCCCCCATTTACTGCAGGCAATCCAAGTGAAATCCACCAGCTTATCTGCCTGACCGCCTTCCGATCGTAAGGTTCCCACCACAAATGGCTAAATAGATACTAAAACAACCTAGAAACGGGCGTAATTTTTCCGAAAGTAAAATATTCGACAAACCTTCATCATAAACTTCCAGGACCGTAATGGAAAGCGGGGAAGTCGCCACATTTGGCCTTTCAAACGGAAGCACCAAGCCCCGCCGCGCCGACCAAATTGCCCCGCAAAGCACACTTCCATCGGCCAAACGGCCCTTTCCGATGGAGACCTGTAGAAGATAAATCGGATATACGCTCCCTCGGGGCAGTAGGAAAGCAATCTCGCTCGAAAAAAACCTTTGGGCAATGTTGTTTTTCAGGAAAACCCGATATAATCGGACAAGCGGCCTGTGCGCCCGTAGCCCTTTGGATGGACCATTGCTACCACTAAATAGGTGCATTACACCCATCTAAAGTGGCACTTACGCGAAGCAATTCACTCTCTTGAGGCACTCGGCCCCCCCTCTTCCTTCGTCCAAGAGCAGTAAATCTCGCGATTCTCGAGAACTTACTCGCCAAAACGGGGGGGTCTTCTGGAAATCACGGCGAGTCAGGTCGCTCGAGACCGATTTCCTTTCGAGAGGGCATAAAGGTCTCCGACCGAAGGAAAAGAACGGGACACTGAACCACTATTTGAAAAAAATAAAACAACGGACCAACAGTACTATGATAGAACTGGGAGTCAATATCGATCACGTCGCCACGGTTCGCGAGGCCCGAAAGACCAACGAGCCGGACCCGGTTTGGGCCGCCGCCTTGGCCGAAATGGGCGGGGCCAACGGGATCACGATCCACTTGCGTGAAGACCGACGCCACATCCAGGACCGCGATCTGCGAATTCTGAAGGAGTCGGTCGCCTGTAAGCTGAACCTCGAAATGGCCTGCGAAAACGAGGTGGTCGAAATCGCCTGTCAAACGCGGCCGGATCAGGCGACGTTGGTTCCGGAGAAACGAGAGGAAGTGACGACCGAAGGCGGGCTGGACGTCGCCGGACAGCTGGACCGGGTCACCGACGTGGTTTCGCGTCTGAAAGACAACGGAATCGCCGTCAGTTTGTTCCTCGACCCCGACCCGGCCCAAATCGACGCCGGAGCCCGAACCGGGGCCGAAGCGATCGAACTGCACACCGGCCAGTACGCCTTGGCCCAAACCGAGGCGGACGCGGAAAAAGAATTGCAAAACCTGATCCGCGCCGGGGCGCAAATTGTCGGGCACGGCATGCGGCTGCACGCTGGACACGGCTTGACCTATCGCAATGTCCAACCGGTCGCGCGGATCGACCAGATGCACGAGCTCAACATCGGCCACAGCGTCATCGCCCGCTCGATTTTCATCGGGCTGGAGCGGGCCGTGCGAGAAATGAAACAGTTAATCGACTCGGCGATTTCCTAGGAGTCGATCTTTTTTTGCCATCGCGCGGATTCCATAAGGAGAACCCGCGTGTTGAAACAAAACCCAAAAACCCCCAAAGAAAACGAGTTCTTTTTATTATGACGACACGAGCGGAAGAATACGCCGGACTTTCTGTCGCGATGATTACGCCGCTTACAGAAGACGGTAAAATTGATTTTGACCGACTCGACGAGCAAGTGGCATTCCAGATCGCGGCGGGAACCGTTTGTCTCTGCCCGGTGGGAACGACCGGCGAATCGCCAACCCTCTCCCACCCCGAACACGACCAGGTCATCGCCGCCATGGTCAAAGCGGCCGGCAGCAAGGTCAAGGTCATGGCCGGAACCGGTTCGAACAGCACCGAGGAAGCCGTCCGCCTGACCCAAGCGGCCGCCAATAATGGGGCCGACGCCGCGTTGGTCGTCGCGCCGTATTACAACAAGCCGACCCAAGAGGGTTTTTATCGCCATTTCAAGGCGGTCGCCGAGTCGGTCGACATCCCGATCTGCATCTACAACATCCCCGGCCGGACCGGCAAAAACATCGAGCCGGAAACGATCATCCGCCTGGC
The DNA here is from genome assembly GCA_963674475.2 of Thermoguttaceae bacterium. GTDB lineage: Bacteria > Planctomycetota > Planctomycetia > Pirellulales > Thermoguttaceae > CAXXFQ01. Next base: position 1,035,085 of record CAXXFQ010000024.1, read on the forward strand.
CGAGATCCCGAACATCACGATGGTCAAAGAGGCGACCGGGTCGCTGGACCAGGCGTCGGAGATTTTGGCCTCGACCAACCTGACCCTGCTAAGCGGCGACGACAGCCTGACGTTGCCGTTGCTTTCGATCGGTGGCCGCGGCGTCATTTCGGTAGTCGGCAACCTGCTGCCGGGAGACATGATCGCGTTGCTTAACGCCTTCGAAGCGGGCAACCTGGCCGAAGCGCAGGATTGGCACAAAAAGCTTTTCCCGCTGTGCCGCGACATGCTGGGGCTGTCGACCAATCCGATCCCGATCAAGGCGGCGATGAAGATGGTCGGCCGCGACACGGGCGTTTTGCGAATGCCGATGTGCCCGCTTTCGGAAGCCGAGGAGGCCAGCCTTCGCAAGACCCTTGTCGCCTATGGCGTTTTGTCCTGATCGCACCCGCTAGTCGCAAGAGAGTGTTAAAAAAACGATGGGAGCCAAACCACTGAACCTGCTTCGTATCGACAGCCGTCGAGATAATATCCGGGAGTCGATGCAACAGTTGCGCAACCGACTGAGCCCGCAAGGGAACGTCGTCAGCCAAGCGGGGCAAAAGCGGACGATCGAGATTTTCGGCGAACCGCTGACCCCTGCGCAGGTGGTCGAGCGGATCTGTTCGGACGTGGCGGAAAAAGGGCTCGAGGCGGTCCTCGACTATTCGGCGCGAATCGATCGGGCCGAACTCACGCCGGAAACGATCCGTGTGCCGGTCGAAGAGCTCGAAGCACACCACAAGAAGGCCGATCCGGACCTTTTGAAGGCGGTTCGACGTGTCCACGACCGAATCCGGTTGTTCCAAGAGACGATCCTCCATCGCGACGTGCGGCTGGAGCGTCCCGGCGGCTATCTGATGCAGCGATACCGACCGCTTCGACGCGCGGGGCTTTGCGTTCCCGGCGGAGCGGCCGCCTATCCGTCCAGCGTTTTGATGACCGCCGTTCCCGCGCAAACGGCCGGGGTCAAGGAATTGGCGTTGGTCGCGCCGCCGACCCCGTTTGGCTCCTACAACCCCGACCTGTTGGCCACCTGCTTTGAACTGGGAATCACCGAAGTCTATCGGCTCGGCGGGGCCCAGGCGGTCGCGGCGATGGCCTACGGAGTCGAAGGGCTGCCGCGGGTCGACAAGATCGTCGGACCGGGAAACCTGTTTGTCGCGTTGGCCAAACGGCACGTCTTCGGCGAGGTCGATATCGACTCGATCGCCGGCCCGAGTGAGGTGGTCGTCATCGTCGACGGGTCGACCCGCCCCGAATACACCGCTTACGACATCATGGCCCAGGCCGAGCACGCGCCCGGCGCAAGCATCTTGATCGGTTGGGACGAGTCGGTCCTCGACGCGGCGGTCGACGCGATTGCGAGACAACTCGACCAGGTCGAACGGGGCGAATTGGCCCGGCAAAGTCTCGAAGATTTCGGCGCGGTCATCCTCGCACGCGACGAGGAGGAGGCCTGCCGTTTGACTGACGAGATCGCGCCGGAACATTTGCATATCGCGACCGAGAACGCCGAAGCGTTGGCCGAACGGATCGAGCACGCCGGGGCGATGTTCCTGGGCAACTACACGCCGGTCGCCCTGGGTGATTACGCCGCCGGACCGTCGCACGTCTTGCCGACCAGCGGAACGGCCCGATTCGCGTCGGGGTTGTCGGCCAACGATTTCCTGCGGTCTCATAGTGTCCTGTGCTTCGATCGCGACGGGTTGACCGAGATGGCCCGCGATGTCGAGACGATCGCCACCAAGGAAGGGCTGACCGCCCACCGCGAAAGTGTGACGATTCGCAAGAAGGGCTCCTAAAAAACGGAATGCTCCTTTCCCCTCCGAGGTCATGAATTGCCCGTACCGGACGGTTTCACTTCCTTTTTTTGACAAGTTAGAACGCCGATGTTTTTCCGCCCTGAAATTTTGAAGATGGCCGGTTACGTTCCCGGGGAACAGCCCCAAACGACCGAGATCATCAAGCTCAACACGAACGAAAACCCCTACCCGGCAAGCCGTACGATCCGCGACGGGATCGAGGACGCGCTGCGATTTGGGCTGGAAAAATACCCACACCCGCTGGGCCAACCGTTTCGTCGCGCGGCGTCGGAAGTTTTGGGCGTTCCGGCCGATTGGATCCTCTGCGGCAACGGCAGCGACGATATCCTGACGATCCTCACCCGGGCGTTGGTCGGCCAAGGGGAACGACTCCGTTTGCCGTTTCCGAGTTATATCCTTTACAAGTCGCTGGCCGAAATCCAAGGGGCCCAAAGCGAAGAGGTCCATTTCCAATCGGACTGGACGTTGGGCGACGATTTCGCCGCGGTAAAAGAAGACCTTCGCTTGGTCTTTCTGCCCAACCCGAACAGCCCGTCGGGCACCGTCTTGCCGCCGGAGCGAATCGTCGAACTGGCCGACGCCCTGCCCTGCCCGCTTTTGATCGACGAGGCGTATGCCGATTTTGCCGAAACGAACTGCCTCGACCTGGTCAAGCAGAACGAAAAAATCATGGTCTCGCGGACGCTGAGCAAGTCGTACGCCTTGGCCGGACTGCGCTTTGGGTACCTGGTCGCCCAGCCGCATTTGATCGAACAGTTCCAGAAGGTCAAAGACTCGTACAACTGCGACGCGTTATCGATCGCCATCGCCGCTCGCGCCATCGCCGATCAGGACTGGCAAGCCGAAAACCGGGCGAAAATTCTCCGAACCCGAGCCGAATTGACCCGGCGGATGCGTGACCTAGGATTTAACGTAGTCGATTCGCAGGCAAACTTTACCTGGAATACCCATTCGGAATTGGCACTGAAACCGATTTTCGAACAGCTCAAACTGGACGGGATCCTGGTCCGATATATGAACTATGAAGGCTGGGGCGAAGGACTGCGAATCAGTGTCGGCACGGACGAGCAAATCACGCGCTGCGTCGATCGAATCGCCGAACTGGTCTGATCGACTCACCGCCCCGTCAAACCATTTTTGTATCCCCTTTTTACCAGTAGGTTTTCTCATGGCTCGAACGGCCCGATTGGAACGAAACACGGCGGAGACCCAGATCGTCCTGTCACTGGATCTGGACGGTTCCGGGCGCTCGGAAATCAACTCCGGCGTCGGGTTCCTTGATCATATGCTCACGCTGTTGGCCAAACACGCGGCAATCGATCTGGAGGTCACGGCCAAGGGGGACCTGCACGTCGACCAGCATCACACGGTCGAAGATATCGGAATCTGTCTCGGAAAGGCCCTGGCCGAAGCGGTCGGCGACAAGGCGGGAATCCGGCGTTACGGCCATTTCACCCTACCGATGGACGAGACGCTCGTCACGGTGGCCCTCGACCTGGGCGGACGACCCTATTTCGAGTACCGGGCCGAATTGCCCAGCGCCAAAATTGGCAATTTCGACAGCGAGTTGATCGCCGATTTCTGGCAAGCCTTCTCGGTCAACGCGGCGTGCAACCTGCACATCGTGGTCCACTACGGCCAGAACAGCCACCACATCGCCGAAGGGATTTTTAAGGGGACCGCCCGCGCTTTGCGGATGGCGATCGAAGCAGACCCGCGACTCAAAGATATCCCGAGTACCAAAGGGGTGCTTTAAAGCAAAAAGCCATGTCAATCGCGGCCCGGCTTTTCAAAACGCATCAAAAAAACAGGGGACGATAGAACGGCTCTATCGCCCCCTTTGTTTTTTTGTCTTTCGCTTTCCGAAGAAGCGTGATCGAATCGGACGCTACACTTGGCATACCAAGCGGCTCCCGCGCGGCTTACCTCTCGGCGGCAACGATCATCGCCATTGCCCGGTTTTTACGCAAGACGTTAAGCTTCAATGCATATCGGGTTCGCGGCTGGTGCGGCTGGTCGTGAATGACCGAAACGGGACACTCCGGATCGGGATTCTCGTAGTTGAGCGTGACCGGAATCTCCCCGTTCTCGAACCCGAGAAGACTGGCCGCCAGCTCGACCGCCCCGGCCCCGGCATAAAGGTCGCCGAAATAACTCCGCGGCGCGGTCACCGGCACATCGCCCAACACGTCGTGGATCGCCTGCGCTTCGAGCCGATCGGCATCCACCGAGCCGAGCCCGTCGGCGTTGACATGGTCGATTTCCTCCGGTTTGAGTCCGGCCTCGTCCAACGCGCCTTGGATGGCATTTCGAATCGCTTTGCCTGTGGGCGATTGCCCTTTTTCTACCGGTTCAAAGCGGGAGGCGAATGAGACGATCTGTCCCCAAATCTTCGCACCCCGTGCTTCGGCCGCCATGCGTGTCTCAAGGACGTAAGCAGCGCCACCCTCCCCGTGAACCGTTCCGTCGCGTTCGGCGTCGAACGGGCGGAGCGCCTGTGTCGGCGTCTCGGTCCGAGCGGAAAGATCGTGACATTTGGCAAACGACCAAATCGAATCGTGGACCCAACTACTGGCCCCGCCGGTCACCATGATATCAGCCTGGCCTCGTTCGATTACGCGAGTCGCCTCGGCGATGGCCGACAAGGAGGCCATTTCGGCCATTGTGACCGTGTTGTTCGGCCCACGCATGTCATTCGCAATGCCAACATGACAGGCAGTCATATTGGGAAGATATTTAAGCATCCAAAGCGGATACATTTCCGACATCGCCTCGGCACCCCAGAGGGTATAGTCGAACGGCCCGTTTTGAAGACATTTCGCATAAGCGGCTCGAAGTTCGTCCAAGTCGACCGCGATCATGTCGGCCCCAAAAATAATCCCCATTCGATCAGGATCTAAAGTTTCCCGATCCAACGCTGCCGACGTAATTGCCTGATCGGCCGCGGCAAACCCAAGTTGGATGTCCCGGCTCATTACTTTCAGGCTTTTGCGAGGACGGACCATTTTCTTCGGCTCGAAGTCGTCCACCCGACCGCCGATCGGCTGTGACAAACCCGGGTCGTCAAAGAAATCCAAAGAACCAATCCCACTTTGCCGCTCCTGCAGCGAAGTCCAATAGGACTCGGCCCCGATCCCGATCGGGCTTACCAGTCCTAAGCCGGTGATTACAATCTCCCGTCCGTTAGCCATCAATTTTACGCTGTCCTTCTCGGATTTCTGGGGTTTTTAGGATTTTATTTGGTGGGGCTTGCCGCAAAAGACAAGAGAACTATTTCGATCTCGACTTTCGTCGTCGGCCACCGCGACGTCCATTGTCGCGACTTTCGGACGGACGCTTTTCCCGCACTTCGAGGTTACGAGAAATAACCATTTCAATCGCTTCGTCCCAACTGGGAATGTCACGATGCGCCGAGGCTACTTTTTCCGATCTCCTCTTCCCTCGTTCGGCTTCTTCGGTTCCTTCCGTCTCGGCGGATATTTCTTCCTCTTGCAAACCGCTTCCGAACGAGGTCTCTTGATCCGCCACTTCCGATTCAACCGCTTCGGTTGTGACCACCTTCTTTCGGCTCGACCGACGACGACGACGGCGACGTCCACTGACGCTGGGCGTTTTCTCGACTTCCTCGGGCTGTGGCACTTCGACCGCTTCCTCAACCACTTCCTCAACCGCTTCCTTGATCACCGCTTCTTCAGGCTCGACGGAGAGGTCGATCTCTTGAGTCTCCTCAATAAACGACGCCTCAACGGGCCGTGAAGGCCGACGGCGACGACGGCGGCGACGCGGGGGACGTTCTTCCGAGGTTTTTTGAGTCTGGGCTTCTGCCGGTTCTTTTACCGGTTCTTCGGCCGGTTCTTTTGCCGGTTCTTTTACTGCTTCTTCGGCCTTCCGGGTCTCCTGAACCTTTTGGGGCTTTGGGGCCTGCCGGACCTTTCGTGACGACTTTTTTCTCGTCTTCGACCGGGCGGCGGCGGGCGGCCAAGGGATCTCGGAAATGGGTTCCTTCGGCACCTCGGGTGCCGGGGCCGTCTCGATCACGACCTCCTCAACCACTTCTCGCTCGATGATCACCTCTTCTTTTTTAGAAACCGGTTCTTTTTCAGAAACTGGTGCTTTTCTTGCCCCCGCTTTCCCGGAAATTCCTAACTCGTCTGCCAAAACACCCCAACCGGAACGTTTTTTCTTGGCTTTAGGGGGGGGAGTCTCTTTTTTTCGACTGGTGGGGGGAGCGGAAACCGGTTCCGTTTCAGCTGGAGCCTTTTCAACTGGAGCCTTTTTTCGAGAGGGGGCTTTTCCCCTCGACGGGGTGGAAGGCTTCTTCTCCGTCTTTTCCTCCTCGAGTTTCGAAAATAGCGATCCCCAGTGATCGTTTTGGGATGAATTACTCATACGAATGAATGGCCTTTATTCAAAACAAAATAAAAAATGTGTATTTTTATAGAATCGTCCGACGATCTGCTTATCGGTTATTCCTCGAGCCTGTCCGCATGCTGCGTCAAAGAAGGGGGATTACGAGGGGCAAAAACAAACCTTTAGTATAGGGAGTTTAACGTCAGGAGGGAAGACGACGATTTAAGGAACTATACGACATTCTCTTTTTAAGTCCATTCGATTAAAATAGAGCCATGAAAAAGTCGCCACCAACCACCCTGATACCCGGCCTGCTCGCGGTTCTCGCCGTGGCAGCAGTGGCGACCTGGGTTAAATGGGGACTTTTCACCCACCTCCCTTTACCTCTACGTCTTCCGGGCAGTGATGGGCTGGAACAAGCCGGCGACGTCGAAACGGTCCCGCTGGTCGGAAAACTCACCACACTCGACGAAAAAGCCCCCCCACCTTGGGAGGGTAGCTTCTCCCGTTTTCGCGGAAACCGATTCGACGGGATTGCCCATGAATCGGTCCAACTGGCTCGTTCGTGGCCGGAAAGCGGCCCTAAGTCTCTCTGGTCAATTGACTTAGGGGAAGGACACGCCGGCCCGGCCATTCATCGTGGGCGGGTTTACCTGCTGGATTACGATCGCGAAGCCGAACGAGACGTCCTCCGCTGCTTTTCCTTTGACGATGGTACTGAACTTTGGCAGTTCGGCTACCCGGTCAAAATTAAGCGAAATCACGGGATGTCGAGAACGGTTCCGGCAGTCGACAATCAGTTCGTCGTCGGAATCGGCCCGAAATGTCATGTATTTTGCCTAGATTCAACCACCGGCAAGCCCTATTGGCTCAAAGATATGCGTCGTGAGTTCGGCGCGACCGTCCCGCCCTGGTACAACGGACAGTGCCCCCTGGTGGAAAAGGGCCGGATCATCCTAGCCCCCGGCGGGGGGGCATTACTGATTGCTCTCGACGCGAAAACGGGTGAGACCCTTTGGGAAAGCCCCAATCCTCGCGGCTGGACGATGACTCACGTCTCGGTGATACCGATGGACCTTGAGGGCCGTCGAACCTACGTTTATTGCGGCAAAGGAGGCGTGGCCGGGATCGACGCCGAGGACGGACGCCTCCTGTGGGACACGACCGACTGGAAAATCGGAATCGCGACCGTCCCCTCTCCGGTCGTTTTGCCGGATAATCGGATCTTCCTTTCCGGCGGTTACAATGCCGGAGCGGTGATGCTGCGAATTGAAAAAAATCAACAAGAGGTCCAACAAGAGGGACCGCCCTACCGTGCGAAAACCGTTTTTCGATTGAAAGCAAAAGAGTTCGGATCGACCCAACAGACGCCGATCTTTTTCGACGGCCACCTCTTCGGCGTACGGGAACGGGACAAGCAACTGGTCTGTCTCGACCTCGACGGAAACGAAATCTGGAAAAGCGGCGCCCGGCATAAATTCGGGTTGGGGCCCTATTTGGTCGCCGACCGATTGATTTTTCTACTCAACGACGAAGGACATTTGACCGTTGCCGAGATGTCGACCGATCGTTTTCGACCGCTGGCCGGCGCGCAAGTGCTCGACGGTCACGACGCCTGGGCTCCGATGGCGCTGGCCGACGGCCGTTTGTTGCTCCGCGACTTGACTCGTATGGTCTGCTTGGACGTTTCACGCGATGGAGTCGACGCGCCCCAAGCCAAGCAAACCAAAACGGCCGAGGAGGCGAAGGAAAAATGATCCTGTCGGCCGAACCAAGACGAGCTGAAAACAAGACGACGCTGTTTTCCATGTGCCGATGGCTCACCGTCGGGTGCGCCGCGATCGTCTTCTTGGCCGTTGGCTGTTCCAAACAGGTCGAAACCGGGTCAACCTCGACCGACCCACGGACCGCGTACGAAACGATCGACCCGAGTCGAATCGGCTGGGAACAGGTCGCGCAGTACCCGATCAAGGAACTTGATTCCCTACAAAGAATCGCCGTCGGGCCCGACGATCGGATTTATGTCTTGGGGATAAAAAACCGGAAAGGGACGGTCGCCGTTATCGATCGTCTCGGGAAAACGAAAACCCTCCGGGAAATTCCCTCTACGCAAGACGACGCCATCGATTTGGCGATTGACGATGTAGGAAAGATTTTTTTGCTACGCCAAAAGCGTATTGACGTTTTGAGTGAAACAGGTTCGGAAAAACAAACCGAGTGGGCTCGGCTGCCAAAGATGGGCTTTCCGACGTCGATCATCTACGGCGGCGACCGGGTTTTGGTGGCCGACGCGGGAAATCGGGTCATCCGGGTTTTCGACCGAGAAGCAGCACCGCTGAAAGAATTTCCTGCCAAGGCAGAAAAACTCTTTGTCGTGCCGAGTCCGTTTTTCGATATCGCCGTGGGCCGGGACGGGTTGCTACGGATCGCCAATCCGGGACGACATCGGATTGAACATTTTACGACCGAGGGGTTTTTCCACGAAACGCCCCTCACCTGGGGACGTCAGGGAAACGACCTCGAGGGGTTTTGCGGCTGTTGCAACCCGGCGCGAATCGCGGTTCTCTCGGACGGCGCGGTGGTCACGTCAGAGAAAAAAATTCGACGGATCAAAGTGGTCGAACTCGACGGAAGTTTGCGCTCGGCGGTCGCGGGGCCGAAGCATTTAGGTGTTGCCGGACCAAAAAATCGAGACCATACTCAAAAAGGGCCGATCGTTTTCGACATCGCGGTCGACTCGACCGATCGGATTCTCGTGCTCGATCCGGTCCAAAAGGCGGTTCGGGTTTTCGGAGAAAAGAAAAAGACCTCGAAGTAAAAAAATGAGTAAATCAAAACAAATCGACCGACGGGGCTTCTTGGGAGACGGGCTGCGCGTACTGGGCGTGGCCGGGCTGTGTGGCGTTGGCGGCTACCTGGCCGGGCGACGCGGTTCGGTCGACGAAAGCTGTTGGCAGATCGACCCCCATAAATGTATCTCTTGCAGCAATTGTCAGACCCATTGCGTTTTAGACAAGTCGGCCGTCATCTGCAAGCACGCCTTTACCATGTGCGGCTACTGCGAGCTGTGTACGGGATACTTTATTCCCGAACCAAACGGTCTGAACACCGGCGCTGAAAACCAGCAGTGCCCGACCGGCGCGATCACCCGCCGTTTTATCGAGGAGCCGTACTTCGAGTATCACATCGACGGGCGGCTCTGTATCGGATGTGCCAAATGCGTCAAAGGGTGCGAAGCGTTTGGCAACGGGTCGCTTTATTTGCAAATCGATCAGCACCAATGCAAAAACTGCAACGAGTGCGCAATCGCCACGGCCTGCCCGGCGCAGGCGATCCGACGAGTCCCGGCCTCGAACCCTTACCTCCCCAAGGAAACCCCATTGACGTGATTCGTAGCGAACTGCCCCCCTCCCCTGCCCGATCGATGAACGACCGACACCGAGCATCCCGACTTTCCCTTACGACTACGATTGGCGTTGTCGTCGCTCTCGTTGCGTTTTCGTACAGTGCCACGGCGGCCTGGGGGCTCGAGCGTTTTCCGCCGCCTGATTTCACCGACCACGAGTTGCCGAAAACTCAATTCACGCCGCCGCGCTCAAGCGGTTGGGAATATGTCGATCTGGCCGTGTTGGCCGGGGCGATCGGACTGGCAAGTCTGTTTGCCGTCGGAATTCGAACCGATCAAAAAACGGAAGATACATCCAATACCTCCAAGAAAAACCCTTCTCGCCGGGGTCGATCGCGTAAAGGGTTGATGACAATTGCCGTGTTTTGCCTGATCTGGTTCGGCTTCATACGCGACGGCTGCGTCTGTCCGATCGGCGCAATCCAAAACGTCACGTTGGCGTTTGCCGATGCGAACTATACGCTGCCGATCTACACGGTCGGGTTTTTCTTATTGCCGGTGCTTGCGGCCCTCTGGTTTGGGCGAACGTTTTGCTCGTCGGTCTGCCCACTCGGCGCGGTCCAAGAGCTGGTCCTCCTCCGCCCGGTTAAAGTGCCCGCGTGGTTGGAACACTCGCTTGGTTTAGTCCCGTATTTCTATCTCGGCTGGGCCGTCATGATGGCCGCCACATCGACGGCGTTTGTCATCTGCCGCTACGACCCGTTTGTCGGCATCTTCCGAATGGGCGCGTCGTCGGGGATGGTGATCTTCGGAGGGCTGCTTCTGGGCGTCGGCCTGTTTGTCGGACGGCCGTACTGTCGTTTTCTATGTCCCTACGGCGCGATCCTCGGTCTTTGCAGCCGGGCGGCCAAATATCCGACGCGGATCACACCGGACGATTGTCTCAACTGTCGGCTATGTGAATCGGCCTGTCCTTACGGGGCAATCCAAAAACCGACGGTTGACCTGCCGCACGAACAACTGCCCCGCCTTCGACGCCGCTTCTTTCTCGCCGTGGCGGCGGTCCCGCTGCTGATCGGCGTGGGCACATTTTTAGGAAGCCGGGCCGACGGGCTTTTGTCACGTTATGACTATACGGTCTGCTTGGCCGAACGGGTTTTGGCTGAAGAGCAAGGCAAGATCGAAGGAACCGACGACACCAGCCAAGCGTTCCGCGCTTCGGGCATCCCGATCCCAATGCTCTATGAAACGGCCGCCGAGCGAAGAAAAACCCTCGCGACGGCCGGCGGTTGGCTCGGCGCGTGGATCGGCCTGGTCATCGGGGTGAAGGTGGTCCACCTGGGCCTACGAAGAAAACGTCCGGAGTTCGACTTGAACCCGAGTCGGTGCGTTGCCTGCGGACGCTGTTTCGACGCCTGCCCGGTCCACCGTGAACAGACCGGTCGGATCGAACCGGAGCCGATCGCACTCGAACCGATCTCACTTGAACCGGGCCGCAAGGAGGAGACCGCTCGATGAACGCTTCCTTGCCTAACCCCAAAACCGATTCCAACGGCCACCGGATTGCCGTCCGCTCGGCCGTCGTCGCGGGGCTGTTCTGTCTGATCGTTATCGGCGGCCTGATCGCCGATTATTTTCGACGCGGCGCGCACGACCCGCTCGATGCGCCTCAGCGCGTCGTGTTGCAAGCCGAGTTGATCGAACACCCGCAAGACGTTGCGCTCAAAGAGAAAATTCGCTCGCTCGACCTTCAGTTACGTCAGGAATATTTTTCGCATCTGATCTTCACCAAGATCGGCACCGGGTTGCTTCTAGTCGGGGCGATCGTCTTTTTGATCTCCATCAAGAGGGCTCAGACGCTTCGGCCGATGGTCCCGAACCCGCAGACAGAAACGACTTCGTCGAATCGCGATATTTTAGCGCGGCGCCGGGCAACCTGGTCAGTCGGGCTGATGGCCGCGCTATTGGTCGTTGCCGTGGGAATCGGCATCGTTTTGGTCGACCGAACTTCTCCGAACACGTCCGGATGGACCCAACTGGCTCAAACCCTTCGAGAGAAGTCGACGGCACTAGCCGACGATTCGGCCACTTCGAAAGAAAGTGGATCGACCGTCGATAAAACCACGACGCCGGACAAGAAAGACCTTCCGACACCGGAAGAGTTCGCCCGGGCGTGGACGCGGTTTCGCGGCCCCGGCGGTTCGGGCCACGCGCATGAATCGAATGAAAAAAACCTGCCGACAAAGTGGAATGTCGACTCCGGCGAGGGAATCCTCTGGTCGACCGAGGTGCCGTTGCCGGGGAACAACTCGCCAATCGTCTGGGGAGACCGGGTCTTTTTGACCGGGGCCGACGAGTCGCAGCGCGAGGTATACTGCTTCGCCGCCGTCGACGGAAAGCTGCTCTGGCAAACCGAACTGCCCGGCACGCCGCAAAGCACGGTTGAAGTGCCCAACACGATCGCCGACACCGGACTGGCCGCCCCGACGGCCGCGACCGACGGTCGACACGTCTATGCAATGTTTGGCAACGGCGACATCGGCGCACTGGACTTCGACGGAAAATTGGTCTGGTCGCGAAGCCTCGGCATCCCGGAGAACGCCTACGGTCACTCGACCTCCTTGTTGGTCGATGGCGACCGACTTTTGGTCCAATTCGACCAAGGCGAACCGAAACAAAAAAAATCGAAGCTCCTGGCCCTTTCGACCGCGACCGGCAAGACGCTCTGGTCGGTGCCACGTGAGGTTTACAACTCGTGGGCGACGCCGATTTTGATCGAACACCAGGGTCGACGTCAACTGATCACCTCGGCCGACCCGTTTGTGATTGCCTACGATCCCACGGATGGTCATGAGCTTTGGCGGGCCGAATGTTTGAGCGGCGACCACGGCATCTCCCCGGTTTTTGCCGACTCGCTGGTCTATGTCGGAAACGAGTACTGCGACTTCCAGGCGATCCGTGTCGACGGCGAAGGGGACGTGACCGAAACCCATATCGAGTGGATCGCCGATTTCGCGTTGCCCGAGATGGTCGCCAGTCCCGTAGTGGTCGGTGACCTGCTGTTTTTCGTCAGCACCTACGGCGTCCTCTCGGCCTTCGACCTGAAGACGGGCGAACAGATTTGGGAAGAGGAACTCGAAGGAGAATTTTCCTCCTCGCCGGCTGTGGCTGACGGCCGAGTGTACCTTTTCTCGAAAGAGGACGGCCGCGGAACCATTCTGACCGTCTCGCGCGAAGGGTACGAAACCGTCTCGGAAACGAACCTCGGCGAGTCAATCGTCACCAGCCCCGCGTTTGGAGACGGAAGGATTTATATTCGTGGCGAGCGTCAGTTGTTTTGCCTCGGGGAGAAAACCAAATGAGCAATAAAACGTTCGATCCGGGGTTTCTCGACGCGACGATCCGGCAGCTTGGCACCGAGCCGTCGGCGGTAATTCCGATCCTTCAGGCGATCCAGTCGCGCTACCGGTACCTCCCGGCCGAGGCGTTGAATTACGTCTGTCGAAAAACGGCGATCACCCCGGCGGCGATCACCGGCGTTTCAACCTTCTACTCCCAGTTCCGGCATCGGCCGATCGGAAAGCATGTCGTCAGCGTCTGTCACGGGACGGCCTGCCATGTGAAAGGGGCCCCACGGCTGACCGACGCGTTGCGCCGTCACCTGAAGATCGCCGCGGACCAAGACACCGATTCGGACGGCCTTTTTACGATCGAAAAAGTCGCCTGTCTCGGTTGTTGCACGTTGGCCCCGGTCCTTCAAATCGACGGCGTGACCTACGGGCGACTGACCCCGCGGATGATCCCCGAGGTGCTCGACAATTTTCTCGGGCGGGCCGAAGAAACCGAGAAGCCCGCCCCCCCAAAGCCAATCGTTTTCGACGGCCAACCCCTCGGCGAGATCCGGATCGGCCTCGGATCGTGTTGCGTCGCACAGGGCAGCGGCGAGGTCCACGAAGCGATCCGGCGTCACCTCGATTCGTCGAAAAACCCGGCCCTACTAAAACGGGTCGGCTGCGTCGGCATGTGTCACCAGGCGCCTCTTTTGGAACTGGTCGCCGCGGACGGGACGAGCGTCCATTATTCGAAAATGGTGCCCGAGTCGGTTCCTCAAATCCTCGACCGGCATTTCAAGCCGAAAGGATGGTGGCGTCGATTCGGACGCAAACTGACCCGTCTGGTCGATCGACTGGTAACCGACGAACCGGACGATCCGATCCGGCGTCACCGTTTGGATCTTACCGAGCCGGGACCGTGTGCGTTTTTAAGTGCCCAGCACCCGATGGCCACCGAGGCGTGTGGACGCCTCAACCCGACCGACCTGGACGAATATCAGTCCGACGGGGTTTTTGGTTTTGGTTCTGATTCTGGTTCTGATTCTGATTCTGATTCTGATTCTGATTCTGGTTCTGGTTCTGGTTCTGGTTTTGAATCGCTCCGACGGGCCGTCGAAATCCTTTCGCCGGAGGAGATTATCGACGAGGTCGAACAGGCCGGACTGCGCGGTCGCGGCGGGGCCGGGTTCCACACCGCGCGGAAATGGAAAATCGTTCGCCAATCGCCCAGCCCGGTGAAATATATCCTCTGCAACGGCGACGAAGGGGACCCCGGCGCGTTCATGGACCGGATGCTTTTGGAATCGTTCCCCTATCGGGTCCTCGAAGGGGTCGCCATCGCCGCCCGCGCCGTCGGCGCCGAAGAGGCGATCTTTTATATCCGCGCCGAATACCCGCTGGCCGTCCGTCGGATTCGCGAAGCGATCCGAAAATGCAACGAGCGTGGCATCCTCGGCGACTCGGTCATGGGCAGCAAGACCCGGCTGCACGTCTCGATCAAAGAAGGGGCCGGAGCGTTTGTCTGCGGCGAAGAAACCGCGCTGATCGCCTCGATCGAAGGCCGTCGCGGGACCCCTCGACTGCGTCCGCCCTACCCGGCCGAGTCGGGTCTGCTTGGACGGCCGACGTTGGTCAATAACGTCGAAACCTATTCGCTTTTGCCCGGACTTTTGCGACGGAGCGGCAAGAAGTTCGCCACCCTCGGAACCGACCAGAGCAAGGGAACCAAGGTATTCGCGCTGGCCGGGAAAGTGCGACGTGGCGGGCTGATCGAAGTGCCGATGGGGATCACTTTGCGCGAAGTGGTCGAGCGGATCGGCGGCGGGGTGGCCGAAGGACGCACGTTCAAGGCGGTCCAGGTCGGCGGACCGTCGGGCGGCTGCATTCCGGCCACATTGGCCGACACACCGATCGACTATGAATCGCTCCGCCAACTCGGCGCGATCATGGGTTCCGGCGGTCTGGTCGTGCTGGACGACACCGACTGCATGGTCGACATAGCCCGCTACTTCCTTGAATTCACCCAAGACCAGTCCTGCGGCCGGTGCACCTTCTGCCGGGTCGGAACCCGCCGGATGTTGGATATCCTCGAGAAACTCTGTCGCGGAGAGGGAAAACCGAGCGATCTGGACGAGCTGGAATCACTGGCCCGCGACATCCAGCGCGGCAGTCTCTGCGGACTTGGCAAAACCGCGCCGAACCCGGTCCTCTCGACGTTGCGTCACTTCCGAGACGAGTACGAGGCGCACCTGGAAGGCCGCTGTCCGGCCGGGAAATGCGCGGCGTTGGTCCGGTATGAGATCAGCGAGAATTGCGTTGGGTGTACGTTGTGTGCGCAGAACTGCCCGGTCGGGGCGATCCCGATGACGGCGTATCGGCGGCATGTGATTGATTCGGAGAAGTGTGTTAGATGTGGCGGGTGTCGGGAGGTGTGTCCGAGAGACGCAATTAAAGTGCGATAGAAAAAGAAAAAACAAAACAAGAAAAAAAAGAGGGATTGCGCAGCAATCCCGGTCCAAAAAGTTTTTGAGGGGAGAGTTTGAGAGGGGACAATTTTCAAAATGTCCCCTCTCATTCAATAAATACAGGTGACGGCAACGCCGTCACACCTTTACCCTTACCGTCTAACGCTAACTCCTAAGTCCCCCCCCTATCCCCATCAAGCAAAAACCTCCTTCAACGCATCGGCCACCTGCCTCATCGCCTGCCGGGATTGCTTAAACAGGTGCGTGTACTTGAAAAACCCGTGAAAAATCCCGTCGTAACGGGTCAACGTCACCGGCACCGCGGCCTCTTTTAACCGGTGCGCATACTCCTCCCCCTCGTCGCGCAGCACATCGTACTGGGCCGTGATAATCAATGCCGGTGGCAGCCCCGTTAGATCTTCGCACCGAAGCGGTGACACATACGGCGACCGAGCATCCTCCTCTCGGGCAAGATAAAGCTTCCAAAACCACCGCATCCCTTCACGGGTGAGGCCGTACCCTTCGCCGTTTTCGAGATAGGACGGAGTGTTAAAATTGTCGTTGGTAATCGGGTAGGTCGGAACTTGAAAGGCGAGGGAGAACTCGCCCCGATCCCGCGCCGCAATCGCGACGGCCGCGGCCAGATTGCCCCCCGCGCTGTTTCCACCGATAGCCACTCGCGCCGGGTCCCCGCCGAGCGAAACGGCGTTTTCGACCGCCCATCGGGTCGCGGCGTAACAGTCGTCAAACGGGATCGGGAATCGGTATTCCGGCGCCAAGCGATACTCGACGGCGATGACGATCGCCCCGGAGGCGTTAGCCAGTTCGCAGCAAAGCTGGAGGTCCTGCTCGATGCTGCCGAGAACCCAACCGCCGCCGTGGAAGTAGACGAAAATCCCCTTCGGCTCGGGCCCTTCGGGCGTATAGATACGAATCGGGATCGGGCCGTGAGGTCCGTCGATCGTGCGGTCTTCGATCTTTTCGACCGGCTGCGGGGTGGGAAGCGATTTGGCCGATTCGAACGCGAGTCGACGATTTTCTTCAGCAGTCCGATCGGGCAGATCAAGACCGGCCGGGTCGGCATATTCTTCAAGATATTTTTTGACAGCAGGATCTAATGGCACGGGAAACTCCAAAACTTTTCAAAAAGCAAAAAAACATACAAGCCAAAGGAAGGCCGGGGCAAAATCGGCTTGGGGCTGCTGGGCCGAGGTCACCCCCCCCCTTTTTTTTCAGGCCGTCCCCCTATTTTGAAGCGAAACCGTCGATACTTCAAGGCCTTACATCAAACCACATAATAGGCAAAACGGGAAATCTCGGAAAAACGCGATGGCTTTGCGGACATAATTTCGCCATTTTTGCTGCCCGACTGCAAGATTCCCCGCCCCGAGGTAACCGTCTTTTCACAAGGGAAAGGAAAGCCCCGAAGAGTTTGGGCAAATCCACCTTCCCCAAAAGGGCGTTTTTATCGTATTTTGTTACTTTGTTTATCGCCCGAGAGACCTTCACAGGAGAATTTACCAATGCAGGTTGACGTTCCGAAAATCAAAGACCAAGTGGCCCGGCAATCGGAGAGAATTCGCCAGTTGCAGAATGAAATCGGCAAGGCGATTATCGGCCAAGACGAGATGATTTCCCGGCTGATGGTCGGGTTGCTGACCGACGGGCATATCCTTTTGGAAGGGGTACCCGGGTTGGCGAAAACCACCGCGATCAAGGCGCTGGCCGAATCGCTTCACACGAAGTTCCAGCGAATCCAATTCACCCCCGACCTGTTGCCGGCCGACCTGTTGGGCACGATGATCTACGTCCCGTCGGAGGGGAATTTCCAGACCCGCAAGGGCCCGATTTTCGCCAACTTCATCCTGGCCGACGAAATCAACCGCGCGCCGTCGAAAGTCCAATCGGCCCTGTTGGAGTCGATGCAGGAACGCCAAGTGACGATCGGCGATACGACCTTTCCGCTTCAGGGACTGTTCTTGGTCATGGCGACCCAGAACCCGATCGAGCAAGAAGGAACCTACCCGCTGCCGGAAGCCCAGATCGACCGGTTCATGCTGAAGGTCAAAATCACTTACCCCGAGGTGACCGAAGAACGTCGCGTGTTGGACATGGCCTTAAACGGGTCCAATCACGCGGTCCAACCGGTGCTCGACGCCGAAAAGATTCGCGAGATGCAGGAAGTGGTCCGCATGATCTACGTCGACGACCAGATCTGCAACTACATCCTCGATCTGGTCCGCGCGACGCGGGTTCCGGGCGAATACGGGATGAAAGACCTCGAACCGTTGATTGAATACGGCGGATCGCCCCGTGCGTCAATCTATCTCGGGCTGGGGGCTCGCGCGGTCGCGTTTTTGGCCGGGCGTGGTTTCGTGACTCCCCAGGACGTCAAGGATATCGCCTACGACGTCTTGCGACACCGGGTCATTTTGTCCTACGAAGCCGAAGCCGAAGAGATGACCAGCGAAGACGTCATCAAGACGATCCTCGAAACGGTTCCGGTCCCTTAAAGCAATCAATTGCCTTAACGGTAAAGCAAGCAAACCAAGAAGTGCTGAAGACCGAGAAACAAGAAAAAAGTTCCTAGAGAAAAAAATGGAAAACCAGTCATGGCGCAAGAGGTTTCCGAAATCCTGAAAAAGGTCCAACATATCCAGATCGTCGCGCGGCGTACCGTCGACGAGATTCTGGCCGGACAGTATAAAAGCGTCTTCCGCGGTCAGGGAATCGAGTTCGACGAGGTACGTGAATACCAGCCGGGCGACGACGTCCGGGCGATCGACTGGAACGTCACAGCGCGGAACAACATGCCGTTTATCAAGCGGTTTGTCGAAGAACGCGAGTTGACGGTGATCTTCGCCGTCGACGTGTCGGCATCGGGTATGTTCGGCTCGGGCAATCGATCGAAGCTCGAAACGACGATCGAAGTGGCCGCGATGTTGATGTTTTCGGCGTTGAAAAATAACGACAAGGTCGGCCTGTTGACCTTCTGCGACGAGGTGGTCGATTATTTCCCGGCACGCAAGGGAAAGGCCAACGTGCTACACATGATCCGCGAGTTGGTCTCGGCCGAGCCGCTACGAAAGTCGACCGACCTGGCCGCGGCGCTTGAGTATATCGGGCGAGTGCAGAAACGTCGGGCGGTCGTCTTTTTGCTGAGCGACTTCCTTTCGGCCGACGCGCGGAAGGCACTGGCCATTTGCGGCCGACGGCACGATCTCGTGGCGATCCACGCGACCGATCCACGCGAACTGGAATTGCCGGATGTCGGGCTGATTTCGATGGTCGACGCGGAGACGGGGAAACTCGTCACGCTCGACACGCACCAGGCCGACGTCCGACGCCAATTCGCGGCCGCCGCCACCCGACGAGCCGAGACGATCACCGAAATGCTCCGGCGATCCGGCGTTGACGAGCTAAATATCCACACGGACGAGGAGTACCTCAACGTCCTGAGGCGTTTTTTTCATATGCGGGAAAAACGTTTTCGATAACCCGAGTGCCCAAGAGCCCGAAATCCTTTTCACACGACCGATTTCCCCGCGTCACTTATCCCTTTTAATACGAATAAACGATGATGAACCACGATCCTTCACAACGGCCCCCCTGCGGCAAACGATTCGGGCTCCTGCTGGCCCTGGTTTTTCTGAGCTGCACTCCGCTGGGGCTTGTCGGTTGTAGCCGCATGAGTGAGACGGCCTCAGCCCCGGTCGAGCCGCCGCGAAGTGAAGTCGAGTCGGGCCCGATCCGGCTTACGGCCGAACTTTCGCCCGGCCAACCGGCCTTGTCCGATCGACCGGTGTTGAACGTGACGGTCGAGCACGAGCCGGATGTCTCGTTCGAGCTATTGCCGATCGGCGAGGAGCTGGGCGATTTCCGCGTCCTCGAAACGACCGAATCGCTGCCGACGGTCGAGCAAGGCCGCGATCGAATCACCTATCACATGACCTTGGAACCGAAACACCCGGGCGACTTGGAAATTTGGCCGGTCGCAATTGCCTATACCGATTACCGCGCCGCGGGGGACGGCAAACGCCACACGCTCGAAACCCGGCCGCTACGGGTCAAGGTGACCAGTATGATCGAATCGGAATCGCCGTCGCTGGCCGAATTGCGTCCCGACGCCTCGCCGGTCGAGTTACCGTTTTCTTACGCCATATGGGTCTACACGGCATTGGGCGCGACCGGAGTCGGTCTTGCAGGCTGGTACGCTTGGTCGTGTTATCAAGCTCGAGAACGAAACAAGAATCAACGGCCGCCGACCCCGCGAGAATTGGCCGCCCGTGAATTGGACGAACTGCTGGCCG
This sequence comes from Thermoguttaceae bacterium, assembly GCA_963674475.2. GTDB lineage: Bacteria > Planctomycetota > Planctomycetia > Pirellulales > Thermoguttaceae > CAXXFQ01. Next base: position 1,054,732 of record CAXXFQ010000024.1, read on the forward strand.
CCCGACTGGCCCAGCGCGACGTCAAACGATTTTACTTGGGCCTGACCGGCGTGGTCCGCCGCTTCATCGAACGGACGACCGGCATCCGAGCTCCCGAACAGACGACCGAAGAATTTTTACGCGAAATCAGCACGAAAAACCAATTCGACTCGAACGAGAATCGACGATTGAAAAATTTTCTTGAATCGGCCGACCTGGTCAAGTTCGCCGCGCACCGTCCGGCGGAAGAGGATATCGAACAGAGCGTCGAACGAGCGAAAGATTTTGCCGGCCTCAACGACAACCCCACGTCGCCGACAACGGCCAATTCGACAGACCAAGAGAACCGCCCGGCGGAGGAGGTGACCCGATGTTGAGTTTCCAATTTCACGACCCCTGGTGGCTGCTACTTTTGATCCCGCTGGCCGTGCTGGGTTATTACCTGCTTCGACGCCATCGTTCGGCGGCCGTGGTCTACTCCGACGTTTCGATCGCCGCCGCCATGCCGAAAACACTGGCCGTGACCGTTCGGGAATATCTGCCATGGATCTTTTTCATCGGCGTCGGCCTGATGATCCTCGGCCTGGCCCGACCGCAACAGGGAAAAGAAGAGTTCCGCGTCAAAACCGAAGGGATCGCCATCGAGATGTGCCTCGACCGGTCCGGGTCGATGCGGGCGATGGATTTTGAAATCAACGGCAAACGGGTCGACCGTCTCGACGCGGTTAAAAAGGTTTTTGAAAACTTTGTCGAAGGGGATGAAAGCGACCTGTCCGGACGAACAGACGACGAAATCGGTCTGGTCGTCTTTGGTGGGTTCGCCGACGCGAAATGCCCGCTAACGCTCGACCACAACGCGTTGGTCGACATCCTGCGCTCGATCGAGATCCCGAAACCGGTTCTCGACAAACAAGGTCGGGTGATCAACGAACGGCTGCTTCAGGAAGAACTTTCGACCGCCGTCGGCGACGCGCTGGTCCTGGCGGTCGATCGACTGGTCGATTCCAAGGAAAAAAGCAAGGTGATCATCCTCCTTTCCGACGGCAAGAGCAACACGGGAGTGGTCGATCCGGTCGAAGCGGTCGAAGCGGCCAAGGCCCACGGGATCAAGATCTACACGATCGGCGTCGGAACGACCGGGATGGCCCCGTTTCCGATGATGGACCGTCAGGGACGAACCGTCCTGGAAATGCAACCGGTCGAAATCGACACGGCAACCTTGAAACATCTGGCCGACGAGACGGGCGGAAAGTATTTTCATGCCAACGACACCGAAGCGCTTAAGCAGGTCTACGCCCAGATTGACGAACTCGAAAAAACGGTCACAGAAAAACGGGTCTACACCCAATATCGCGAGCTGTTTCGCTACTTCCTACTGCCCGGCCTGGCCTTGATCCTCGTTCAGGTCACGCTCGCCTCGACCCGGTTCCGATCGATTCCGTAAGACAACACGACTTTTCAGATGGTGAAAATATGCATTGGGAAAATCCAACCTTTTTACTCGCTCTGTGGCTCCTCCCGGTGGTGGCCGGATTGCTGATCTTTGCCCACCGCAAGCGTCAGGCCGCCGCGCGCCGCTTCGCCGCCGAGACGATGCTCTCGCGGTTGGCGCCCAAAACCGACGGTCCGCGACCGTGGCTCAAGGGAACCCTGCTCATCCTAGCTCTGGGCTTCCTGATTGTCGCGTCCGCGCGACCCCGGTTCGGCGTCTACTTCGAAGAAGTCAGCCGAGAAGGCGCCGACATCTTTGTCTGCCTGGATGTTTCGAAAAGCATGACGGCCGAGGATGTCAAACCGAATCGGCTTGAGCGGGCCAAGTCGGATATCCGCGACCTCTTGTCCCGCGTCCACGGCGACCGGGTCGGACTGATCACGTTTGCCGGCAAGCCGGTCGTCAAGGTGCCGCTGACCACCGATGAGGGTTTTTACGAGATAATGCTCGAAAAAATCGATCCTGGCAGCGCCCCGCTTGGCGGCACGGCGATCGGCGACGCGATCCGCAAAGCAATTGCAATGATGTCCAAGGAAGGCGACCGGGACCGGGCGATCGTCATGATCACCGACGGCGAAGACCACGAGTCGATGCCCGAAGAAGCCGCACGTCAGGCCGCCGAACTGGGGATCAAGATTTTCGCCGTCGGACTGGGCGACTCCAAGGAAGGGGCACGCATCCCGATCCGCGACGAAAAAGGGAACCTCCACTACCTGCAATACGCCGGGAAAGAGGTCTGGTCGAAGGTCGACGAGGAAACCCTGAAAAAAATCTCCCTCGAAACCGGCGGGGCCTACATTCCGGCCGGAACGAAACAATACGACTTGGGCCAAATTTACGAAGACCATCTGGCCCAACTCAAACAGGGCGAACTCGAAACGGACCGACGGAAACGATTTCGCGAGCAATTCCAACTGTTCGCCGGGATCGGGGTCGTCTTGCTGCTGTTGCAAATGGCCGTCCCCCTTTCGCGGCGACCGAACGTTTTGAGCGACTAGAGCCTTTTGATACAACCGAACCGAAAAAGACGCTATCGAAGAGGATATTCAACGTGCGAAATGAACGAAAACCATCTCACGTCTTGAAAGCGACCCACGGCATACGGCTTGTCGCGATGGCGATGTTGATCGCGGTCGGCTGGTCGACTTGCCCGGGGCAAGTCGAGGCCGGCGTGAATCGCGTGCCATCGAAAGTCCGCGAGGGGCTCGAACTCCTTCGGCAAGGCGAACTGACCAAGGCGTCCGAAGCGTTGGACGAGGCCCGGGCCCTCGCGCCGGAGGACCAGCGAATCCTTTTCGACCAGGCGTGTGTCAAGCGGGCCGAGGGCAATTGGGACGAAGCGGCCGAGCTTTTTCGAGAAGCGGCGCTGGCACCCGATAGTCAATTGGCCCTTTGGTGCCAATACAATCTGGGCCAAATCGATGTCGAACGGGCCAAATCCCAACTCGGCAAGACGCCCGAGACATTGGCCGCGGAAGCCCGCGCGACGGTCAAGCAATACGTGGCCGACGCCGAGACCCATTACCGCGACTGCCTAACGATGGACCCGACGTTCGAAGACGCCCGACACAACCTGGAACTCCTGCGACGATGGAACAAACATATCGACCAGGTCTGGCATGACTACGACCGGCAAAAGCGGCGTGACTCGATGGATTTCGCGCAGTTCCTCGCTTGGATGGAAAACCAACAACGCACTTTACGAACCGCAACCGCCAAATACCAAAACATTCCGTCTAGCCCGAAGCGAAGACTCGACCTGCGTCGAACCTCGCGCGAAGAATTGGAGTTGTGCGAAGAGGTCAACCCGCTCAAGCAAAAAATGATCCAATCGGCCAACGCCCCACAGCAGACGCCAATGGGTGCAACGCCCGGCCAACCGGGTAGGCAGATGCCGATGCAGCAAGGCCCTGGGATGCCGGGCACCAGCGGGCAAGCGGCCCCTTCCCCGTTTGCCGGCATGTCGGAGGAAGAACGCACTCAAGCGATCGACGTACTGAGCCAGTGGGCCGACGCGGCTGGTCGTTCGATGAAAACTGCCGCCGAATATATCCACGAATCGGCCCTCGCCGACGCCGTGACCTCGCAGGCCAAGACAATCGAACAGCTCGACCAGATCGCCGTCATGTTGAAACCGTATCCCGAACTGGTTTTTCAATCGGTCGAGGCACAAAAAGAACAAACCACTCAAAGTCAATCCCTCGCGCATCCCGACTCCAAAGAAACGACCCCGAAGACCGAAGAGGCAGCCATGACCAACGACGATGCGAAGAAAAAGGATCTTGCCGCGCAAGAACCGCTCGATCCGGCCGAAGCGGCCTGGAATCAACGGTTTGTCGAACGATGGGCCCAGGTACTCCTCGGCAAGGCAAAGCACGGCCTGAAAAACCTCCCGCCGGAAGAGACGACGTCGGCCGAATCGATCCAACCGAAAGAGAATCAACCGGAAATAAGCCCTGACGCGGCCCAAGAAGAATCGATTGCGAAAACCGAACCGAATGATGATCAGACGCCTCAAGCGTCCGACCAACCGGTCGATCCGCAAGTGGCAGCGGCCGAGCAGGCGAAAAAACAACAGGAGGCGCTCCGCGAATCAATGAAACGGGCCGTCGAGTTGGGGCCCCGCGTCATGACGCTCACCGCCGGTGCCGCCGAAGACCTGGACCGCGATCAACCGGCCCTGGCCCTGCCGAAACAGCAGGAAGCCTTAAAACTGTTGAAAAAAATCGCCGAACCGCTGAAGCAACCGAATCAAAACCAACAGCAGAACCAAGACCAAAAAGACAATCAAGATAAGAACCAGCAGCAGAAAAACCAAGATCAAAAACCGGATCAGAATAAAAACAAGCAAGATCAAAAGGACCAGAAGAAGGGCGACCAGGATCAGAAGCAGGACCAAAAGCAAGATGATCTGGACAAACAGTCCCAAACCGGCCAAAATCAACCCGAAAAGTCGGAAGCGAAGTCGGAGTCGGCAAAGCGGAAGCCGCGAGACCTTTCCAAAGAACAGGCCAAGGCACTGATCCAAAAGGTCCGACAACGACAAAAAGACCAAGAAGAAGCACGAAAAGCGCACTTGGAACAGCTCTACCAGCCCCGCAAGGTGGAAAAGGATTGGTAATAACGATGAAACGATTCGATAAACCCTTTTATTTTCTCATAAGGAGCGTTCCCATGATTTCTGGAAACCTCTGGAACAGCCGGGCTCCCGTTGCGAGCCCTTGGGGCGCTACTTGTGCGAAATTCAGTGTGACCGGGCTGCTCCTCGGGCTCGTCTTGGCTTGCTCCGGAGTCGTCCAGGCGGCCGACTATCAACCGGAAGTGCTCGTCGAGCTCGAACGAACCCGGGCCTACGAAGGGGAACCGGTCCGTTACCAGGTGACCCTCAACCATGTCGAAAACCCGACACCGCCCGATCTGTCGTACCTCGACTCACAGTTTCAAGTCAGTCTGACCGGCGAGCGTCCGATGAACTCGTCCTTTGTCCGGATCATCAACGGCCAACGAAGCGAAACGATTCGGCGAGGCACGGCCTACATCTATACCCTGATCCCGAAGGCGACCGGCCTTTTGACGATCCCCGGCCCCAAGGTCGAAATCAACGGCCAAACGATCGAAGGACGCAACCTGATGCTGGAAGTCCTTCCGGCCGACCAGCAGGACACGGTCAAAATGCGTCTGTCAGTCGAACCGGAATCGGTCTACCCGACCCAGCCGTTTACCGTCACACTGTCGGTCACGATCAAGGCGTTGCCCGAGCCTTACGCGTCGCGGGACCCGTTGGGCGTGCAGTCAAAACCGCCGGTACTTTCGATCCCGTGGGCCACCGACGATTCATTGCCCGAAGGGCTTGAACCATCCGAAAACGCCCAGCGCTGGCTGACATCGCTCCATAACCGCGACGACGGTTTCAGCATCAACCGGCTTCGTTCGTCGTCGCTGATGTCGTTTTTCGAGAGCAACCTTTTGACCTTCAAACCGTCGCCCCGACGCGTCACCCTCGCCGACGCCGCGGGCAAAGAAACCGACTACTGGGTCTATGATTTCAAAAGAACGTTCGTCCCAAGTCGGATCGGCGACTATTCGTTCGGGCCGGTAACGTTGCAAGGCCAGTTCGCCACCGACGCGCGCGACGGCCAAATGGTCGGCGAAGCAATCCACGCGGCGGCCGCCCCGGTGGAAGTGACCATCAAACAGGTTCCCGACCAAGGGAGAACCGGGCACTATTGTGGCGCGATCGGACGGTTCGATTCGTTGACCGCGACACTCACCCCGACCGAGGTCCGTGTCGGCGACCCGATGACCTTGACCCTGACACTCACCGGTTCCGGTTCACTCGACAACTTGACCGTCCCCGACCTATCCAAGATGCCGCAGATCGCCAAACATTTCAAAACCTACGAAGGGACCCTCGAAACCAAAGGCTCGACAGCCAAATTCGTCTACACCCTGCGACCACTCGATGAGGAGATTCAAGAGTTTCCCCCCGTGGCAATTTCCTACTTCGACGTCAAGACGGACCATTACAACACGCTGGAAAGTCAACCTGTCCCGATCAAGGTCGACAAAGCGGAAAAACTCTCCGACAGTCAAATCGTCGGTGCGGCGGCCGGACCACGACGCAACGGCCACGAACTGGAAATCTCCCGCGAAGGGATTTTCGCCAACAAAACCGACGCCAACCTGGCCTACGACCAGCGGGTCCGCGTCAAATATTGGGCCGCGGCTCTCGGGCTCTTGGGGGTCGGTTACGTGGCGATTTTTCTCACGACCCGACGACTTCGAACTTGGCTCGACGATCAACCCCGCTCTCGACGTCGAACGGCCGTCTCACGGGCCCGACACCGTTTGCACCACGGCAGCGAACTCTTGAAACATCAAAAGATGCAAGAAGGGGCCGACGAGATTCGGCTGGCCGTCTGCGGACTGATTGCCGACCTGGACGACACCTGCGAATCGGGCATGACCACGACGGACGCCTGTCGCAAACTGGAGGATTTTGGTCTCGAAAGCGAATTGGTCAAACGGATCGGCCGAACGCTCGAAACGTGTGACGCGACCCGTTACGCCGGAAGCGCGGCCGCCGTCGGACTGGCCGACGAAGCGGACGAATTGTTGGACGAAATGGTCGACTCTCTCAAAAAACGAAAGTTTTTCAAATGATGAAACGATACTCCTTACTCCTCACCTTGACCGCCGGGTTGTGTGCAACTCTCTTTTTGCTGCCCGGTTGTGGACGGGCCGATTTGGACGCGGCCGCCAAGTTCCAAGAGGCCCAAAAGATCTTCGACTCGGCCCAAAAGCCCGACGACTACTTGAAGGCAGCCGGGGTCTACCGCTCGATCCTCGATCGTGGGACCGTCTCCGGCGCGGTGCTCTATAACCTGGGCAACGCGATGATGAAAGCCGGGCACCGGGGCGAAGCGATTGCCGCGTATCGCGAGGCCCAGCGTTACCTGCCCGGCGATCCGTACCTGGCGGCCAACCTCCAATACGCCCGCGGCGAGCTGGCACCGGAAACCACGCGACCGATGTTGGAACACCTGATGTTTTGGCAAAACCGGATCGCCTACCCGACCAAGGTCTATCTGACTTTTGGGTTAGGGCTGGTCGCCTTCGCCCTGGGGCTGGTCGCCCTGTTTACGACCCCACGATTCTGGAACTACGCGGCGATTACGACGGTCGTCGTCACTGTGGTTTTCGCCTTTTCAGCCGCCTACGATTGGTACCGGTTCGACCTCACCCGACACGGCGTCATCACGGCCGACGAAGTGGTGGCCCGCAAAGGAAACGCCGACAGCTATGAACCGGCTTTCACCGAACCGCTGGCCGACGGGACTGAATTCACCGTGGTCGAGCCGCGGGGAAACTGGCTTCTGATCCGTTTGCCGGGGGAAAAGGAAGGTTGGGTCCCGAAGAGCGAGACCACCCTCTTCTAGACGCTACATGCCACGTAAGTCATTGCTATAAAACACCTAATAAGGCCAGCCGCACTCCAAACGGCCGGCCTTTTTTGTTGAAACCGCTAAAAAGTTCCCAAAGGAAGAGGTGGGAACTATTCTTGATGTATTTGGAACTTTTCTGTTACAATGGGCCGCATGAGCCAACCATCAACCGATTCCAACTACCTCGAGTTCCTCAGCGAGAAACTCATCGACGACATCCGCCGACGGGGCCTTTCGCCCGGGATGCGCTACCTCAACACCGAAGAAGTCAGCCGGATGCTGGGAATCCGAAAAGCGGTCGCGAACCGGGCGTTGCGACACCTGGCCGATCAAGAGATTCTCGTACGCCGCCAACGAAGCGGGACGTTGATCGGACCCCGATTCGAGCAGCCCAAAAACTCGGCGATCCAGGTACTTCACGTTCTTTTAACCAAAGACCATCCGCTGACGACCGACTGGGCGATGGGCCTTTTTACCAAGGGGCTCCTCAAAGGTTTTTCGGACGTGAACGTTCAATTCTCCTTTGTCCCAGGAAACGAACCGATCGATTTTGTACGCAATCTTGTCGAGACGAGCCAAAAGTCAGGGCAATTCGCCGGAGTGGTCGCCGTCAGTTGCCGGACCGAGGTGTATCGATTTTTGGCCGAAGCAAGGGTTCCGGCCATCGCCTATGGAACGCTCTACCCGATGCCGTCGCCGTTGCCGTCGGTGGATGTGGACAACCGTCGCTCGGCCAAACTTTTAACCCGCTATCTTGTCGATCGTGGACATCGCCGGATGGCACTGCTTTCGGTCGCCCAACGTCGCGCGGGTGACAACGATTTTTTCGACGGAATCAGCGAAACACTCGCGTCGACCCGGCTTCCCCACACCGCGCTTATCCATCGCCAGCTGCCTCAAGATCTCGACCTATTTGACGCAACCTTGCTCGAACTTTTGCGACTTCCCGAGCCGCCTAGCGCGTTGATCGTCCGAGCGTCCATCATTGCCGACCGTGCCTATCAGTTGACCTGCAAACGGGGTTTTCGCGTGCCGGAAGATCTGGAAATCGTCTTGCAAGACGAAGGGCAAACCACCGGTTCGTTCGTCTTTTCTCCTTTCCCTCGTGTCCTGCCGAGTACCCCGTTCGAAGCGATCGCAACGATGATCGGCCAACGCTTGAAAGAACTGGGCGAGGGAAAACACTTACCCCCTGAACACTATCGAATTCCCGTCACGTTTCACATGCCCAAGGTGAGAACACGTTCTTAGCGAGAAATGAACATAACCAACCTTTAACCCCTTTGAGGCTTTCGATCGTCGGCAAGGAAAAAGGTTGCCGCAGCCGAATCGGTTCTAATATAATGACATTCACCCTCCAGATTTCCTCTCCCCGCCCATAAGGAGTTTTTCTAGCATGCCCTCCCATCCCTTTTCCGCTCGACCGCTCTCCCGACGACAATTCGGTAAAACGCTTGGCGCTGTCAGCGCGGCAACGATGTTGCCGAAACCGTGGGCCTGGGCCGAAGCCGGGCGACCGGTCCCGAAAGCGGTCGGAAAGCGTGTTCTCCTCAAAGCAAAAGGCCCCCAAGAGAGCGCCTGGTATTATTCGTACTACACCCGCCCAGAAGGGCTCGAACTGGCCTCGATAGCGTCAGTCATGACCCGAAGCGATACGTCCGACCTGAAACGCCGACGCTTTTCGCCGGACAATGGCCAAAGCTGGTCCGAATGGGAAGCGATTGATTTCATCACCAAACGACCCGAGGGGACCTATCGCGAACTTTGGTCCCCCGGCTGGGTCGATCCCGAAACCGGCTTTCTGCTGAATATTGGAACGGCCGGACTGCTACCCAAAGACAACCCAATGGAAGGGATGACCCAGTGGTCGTTGCGTTACCGTGTCACGAACGACGGGGGCCGAAGCCATGTGACCGACGAACAGATCATCCAAGAAGGGGACTTTGACGCGGCTCATCCGATGGAAGGTGTCTGGGTCGGAAAAAACTCGGCCATGATCGGAGCCAGTAGCTGCCGCCCCATCCGCACCCGCCAAGGGGAAATCCTCGTCCCGTGTCAGATCACCCCGATCGGCCCCGACGGAAAATATTTCAACCCGGGCGGCGGCTATTCGTACCACGAAGCGGTCGTCCTGATCGGTACCTGGGATAAAAAGGCCCCGAAGGATCAACCGAAACTCCGCTGGCAATGCTCCCAATTCGTTGCGAACGACCCGAAGCGTTCCACCCGCGGTTGCGTCGAGCCGACGATTCTCGAAATGCCCGACGGTCGGATCCTCATGGTGATTCGCGGCAGCAACGACGTCAAACCGGCCTTGCCCGGGCACAAGTGGTACACCGTCTCCGATGACGGCGGGCACACCTGGAGCCCGGTCCGACCGTGGTCCTATACCGACGGCCAAGCGTTCTTCTCGCCCAGTTCCTGCTCCCAATTGATCCGGCATTCCAGCGGAAGAATCTACTGGATCGGGAACATCGCGCCGAAGAATCCTCGCGGCAACGCGCCCCGATACCCACTGGTGATCGGAGAGGTCGACCCGAAATCGCTTTTGTTGATTCGCGACACCGTCACGACGATCGACACCATCGGGCCGAACGATTACCCAAGCCTCCAACTGTCGAACTTCCTCGCTCGGGAAGACCGCCAGTCGAAGGAAATCGTGATCGAAGTCTGTCGTCTCTTTTATGAAAAAGGGCAACTCTTCGGCGACGCGTATGAGATGCGAGTCGAGGTATAGACCGTTTTCAACTTCGCGTCATACGATTATGGTGACCAACCGTAAAAAGGAACTTGAGGGGAACCGTTTTTCATAAATGGTTTCCCTCTTTTTGTGTCACCGCATAAAAACGCCCTCTCAAGATTCCGAAGTATTTTCCATTACCTTTTCCAACCCCTGGTCCATCGCCGCCGCGCGGGACTCCCAATAAAACCGCTCCATCGCGGCCTGCGGATCGGGTTCTTCGGGCGTTTGGAGTGAACCGTCCCGCTCGAGACGATGGCTGAGCGACTCAAGACGGTCGGCCAACGATTCGGCGTGGCCATCATAGAAAAACGGGTTTTCCGCAGCGGATCGTTTCCCGTCGGCACCCAACTCCTGCTCGACCGGGGCAAGCAACTCGGGATAAGAAAGACGCCGCGGCAACAAAGGACGAGCCCCGGCGGCAATCGCCTCGACGACACTGAGTCCGAAAAACTCGTGGTTGGCCGTCGAAACAAAAACGTCGGCTTCGGTCAATGCCGCTTGATAAGCGTCACGCGTCGGTTGGTATCCCCATCGGTCGATCTCATCGCGAAACCGGTCTCGCGCCTTAGCAAAAATTTCCGGCACGTCAGAAAACTGTTCCCCGACAACGTTCAAACGAAACGGTATTCCGCGCTGTTTGAGGATTTCGATCGCCTCAAAAAAAGTTTCCGGATTCTTATCGAACTCCCAACGGGCGGCCCAAAGGATTTTTAACGGGCCCCGACGGCGTGAAGTTCGGGAACGCGCCGGACGCTCGATCCCCGGATGCGCTACCTGGGCGATTTTTTTAGCCCTTTCCATGATAGGACGCAGCGAGTCGTCCGGCATTCGGCGCACCAGCCGGTCGGCCGCCTCGAAAAATTCGTCCCGATGAAAGGCCGAATTGAACCAAACGGAATCGGCCGCGCGGATCGAAACCAGATGGGTCATGGCGAAATGCAAGTCGCGTCGATCTTCGCATTGAACCGGGTAAGTCAGTTGATTCTCGTGAAAGTAAACTACCGCGGGCAATCCGCGCAACTGTGGCGGAGCGAGGCCACGGAATTCGGCCAGATTCAACATCGACGTGGTAATGAGGCAATCCCAGTCGGCCTGCGCATTCGACTTTTTTACATATTCCTCAAGCTGCGCGGCAAAGCTGACCGCCGCGTGCCGCATTCGCCATTTCCAGTGGTGGGCCGGAAGCGTGAAAAGGGTCCACTCATGACGGCTCCGCTCGTGCCACCCGTCGAGAAAAGCCTGATGACTGCCCCCGTAATACGGTTCCAACGCAAGGATTTTCATATCGATTTCACCCGAGTTCCTCTGGCGGTTCCAAATTTCATCAACTGCTTCCCCCCTACCCTAACCGTCTCGCATTCGCCGGGCAAGCGGACCGATATAATTTGAAAGCCACGATCGACCATCTCTTGCATTCCACGCAAAAGGCACTCATAATATAATCAGGTTTTTTTACGTCTTTCTTTCGTCTTTTTGCCTTGCCACCACCCCCCTCCTTTGCAAACCGAATGGAGTAACACCCGATGCGTTTTTTGATAAGCCCTCTGATCGTTTGCCTCGCCCTCTTCAGCACCACGGTTGCCGAGACGATTTTGCTTGAAACCGAGGGCTTCGACCGGCTCGGCGGCTGGAAGGTCGATCAGCAGTCTTATGAGGCGATGGGGTCGAGCTATCTGTTGGCTCACGGCCTGGGCGCACCGGTCGAGAACGCAATGACCGAAGTCAAAATCGCCGAACCGGGCCAATATCGCGTCTGGGCAAGAACTAAAGACTGGGTCGCACGCTGGGGCGCGCCTGGCGCACCGGGAAAGTTTGAAATCTTGATCAACGGGAAACCGACCGGCACGACACTCGGTACCAAAGGAATCGATTGGTCATGGCACAACGCCGGAACAGTCACCCTGCCCCAAGGAAAAGCCACCGTCACACTCAAAGACCTCACCGGCTTCGAAGGACGCTGCGACGCGATCGTCCTGTCAAACGATCCGAACTTCCAACCGCCCGAAGGCAACGCGTTGACCCGCTGGCGTGCCGAAAAACTCGGACTTGACCGGGTAACCGATCAGGGTGAATACGATCTGGTCGTCGTCGGCGGCGGCGTGGCCGGATGCTGTGCGGCGATTTCGGCGGCCCGGCTGGGACTCGACGTCGCGCTGGTCCAAAACCGACCGGTCCTCGGCGGCAACAGCAGCTCGGAAATCCAAGTCTGGATCCAAGGAAAAATCCACAAAGAGCCTTACCCCGTTCTGGGCGAAATCGTCGAGCGGCTCAACACGATTCCCAAGCGAAGCCCCGGAACGAAAGTCTCGTTTGGCGATCAACAAAAACTTGATCTCGTCCGTGCCGAAAAGAACCTGCATCTTTTTTTGTGTGAACATGTCGACGGGGTAAAAACCGACGGGAAAAAAATCACCGCTGTCTTATCGCGAAATATCAAAACCAACCGACGGTCGATTTTCCACGGACGTTGGTTCGTCGATTCGACCGGCGACGCGACGGTCGGCTTTCTGGCCGGGGCCGATTGGAAAATCACCGAAAAAGGTCACATGGGCGCAAGCAACATGTGGATAACCGAGAAGGTCGACCACGAGACGCCGTTCCCCGAATGCCCGTGGGCCATCCAGGTCGGCGACAAAACGTGTCCGACGAAAATCGGCCAGCTGGGCCATTGGAACTGGGAAAGCGGGTTCGATATGGACACCATCCTCGACGCCGAGGCGATCCGTGACAACAATTTCCGCGGCATGTACGGCGTCTGGAGCCATTTAAAAAACGAGAAAAAGCTATACCCGAACCGGCGGATCAAGTGGGCCGCTTACATCTCGGGCCGTCGGGAGTCGCGTCGCTTGATGGGCGATATCCTCTTGGCCCAATCAAATGTTCTCGAAGCCACACCGTTCCCCGACGCGTGCGTCACGACCACTTGGTCTATCGATCTGCACTACCCCGAGCCAAAATACACGGCCCTTTCGCCCGAAAGCCCGTTTATTTCCTACGCCAAGTTCTTGAGCCACAGCGGGGCCTATCCGATCCCCTACCGCTGCCTCTACTCGCGAAACGTCGACAACCTCTTCATGGCCGGGCGAAACATCAGCGTGACCCACGAAGCGCTAGGCACGGTCCGCGTCATGGGAACCGGCGGCATGATGGGCGAGGTGATCGGCCGCGCGGCCTCCCTCTGCAAAAAACATGATGGCATGCCACGCGACGTGTACGAAAAACATCTCGACGAACTCAAAGGCCTCATGCAGAAACCGCTCTATCCCGAAAAGGCAGAGAACTAAACGGCTACCGACTGACAAGAAGTCCTATCAGACGGCAATTCGACTACGGCCATCGCGGACAGGGAAGCTTTTTTCGTAACTTCGCGCCCAATCGCTTCCCAAAACGCACACGAAGCGACGCTGCCCTTCGCCCAGCGTGGGGCGATCACTTGGAGTCATTAAATCGAAACCGTGTTTGGCGAGTAGTTCCACAACCTTGTGACAGGTGCTACAATGCTTCTATGGCGAATTTCACTTAAGGCAACCTCTGTAAGCTGAAGATTTACTCCATCAGAGAATGGGAAAGTGGCCTTTGACTTGAGAAAACAAGGGTCTTCACTTTTTCATTCACGTAAGCTACCTCGTTTTTTATGGGTAGCCTTAAGTGTAGCGGTTTCCTTGCAACCGAAAGGGAAGTGGAAAATCAAAACCCATCTCCACCCCTTCGCACTTAGGTAAACCTGGGGTTTCTCCCACTGCCGGTGTGACGCTACCCTTAACTGAAAAATCGCTCTAACAGCCCGTTAAAAAGGCCCTCGGGTCTTTTTAACCTCGGCAATTGCAACAACAAGTGGCCGCAAGCCTCGCATGATCAACGATTTTTTAAATCGCCGATCATGTGGAAAACATCCTGTTTCCCCTTGCAGCCCGTTTTTTCAACAGACTGCAAAGGGTCGTTTATTTCCTTCGTAGAAGGACATCTTTACCCTCTCCTAGGAAACCGAAATGCCCTGCCTTTGGAGGATTTCCTACTCGTAGATTCGCGACGAACCGCTCTCGAGCCGGAAATCTATAATTTTCGTTTTGGCAAAAGCAGAATAAACCAACACGCGTTACAGACTTTTTGAAAATATACTTTACGGGCCATTGAAAATCCAAAATTCCAACTGAGAGCGATCCATTTTTTGCCGAACTAATTAATAACATCTGACGTATTAAGAGGATACGCCTTGCCCCAATTGAGATTTTGTTACTGGCCGGACCGACAAGCATTCTCACTGTTATCTTGAAAGCGAATAGCCGATGACTGCCTAAAACAAGATTACAAAAAATCATAAAAAAACATTAAAGCAAATGGCTAAAATAAAAAGGGCCATGCTTAAAAAAACAAGACTCCTAGATAAAAGGACATGAAAAATGGTTCCCGATCCTTTAACTCCCTATGGCAATCGACCGATGGTGACCCCCATCGTCAACGCGGTCAACTATGAGTACCTTTCCTTTGAGGTGCTACGTCAGATCACCGATGGCGAAATCGACGGCTATACTTACCATCGGGATGATAACCCCACCGTCCGAGAAGTGGAACGTCGCATTGCTGAATTGGAAGAGGCAGAGGACTGCATCGTCTGCACTTCCGGGATGGCGGCGTGCACCATGGTTTACCTGACGTACCTCAAGGCCGGTGACCATTTAATTATTTTTCATGACACTTACGGCGCCAACTACAAAGTCTCCCTCATTCTTGAGCGTTTGGGAGTGGAAATTACTTGGCTCAATGCTGATGAGGCTAACCAGATCGGCAAACATGTCCGTCCCAATACACGGATGATCTTTTTGGAAACGCCCAGTAATCCTCTCTGCAAGATTATTGACGTGGACGTCGTTCGTAAGGCGGCCGATACCGTTGAAGCGATGGTCGTGGTCGACAACACTTTCGCCACGCCCTATCACCAGACCCCTTTAAAAATCGGGGCGGATCTTGTCATTCATAGCGCGACCAAGGCCCTGGGCGGCCATAATGACCTGATGGCTGGTGCGATCGCCGGGACGAAGGAACATTACAATCGCTTGTGGTTTACCCGTCAGGCAATCGGGACGACGCTGGACGCTTATTCCGCTTTTCTTTTGGAACGCGGGCTCAAAACTTTTGAACTGCGTGCCGAGGCGGTCGCTCGCAAAACCCTTGAAATCGCCCAGTTTTTGGAAGGCCATCCGAAAATCTCTCGGCTGTTGTACCCCGGTCTTCCAAGCCACCCCGGTCATTCCGTGGCTGCCAAGCAGATGCATCACGGTTTTGGAGGGTTGCTCGCTTTCGATGTGGGCGAAGATGAAGAAGATGCCAAACGTTTCATCGCGGCATTGAAGACGATTTATCACGCCGTCAGTCTTGGGGCGACGGAATCGCTCATTTGCATCCCTTATCTAACGACGATGCTCTATTTGCCGCCGGAAAAACGCACGACTTTTGGCGTCAATAAAAACACGGTCCGCCTGTCGGTGGGAATCGAAACGCCCGAAAAGCTGGTGCCCGATCTCAAGCAGGCCCTGGCTTGCGTAACCAAATAGTGGCGATTACCAACCAGAATCAGAGCCTTTTACCATTTAATTTCGCCCTAAAATCCGTCTGAATTATTTTCGTTATTATTCAAAGCGTTTTCAGCCTTGGTATTGCGTGTTTTTTACGACCGACGGCAAAATAAATCCAAATTGATCGATTCACGGCACTTATAGCAACCAGGGAATCTCTTCCCGCGAGGGAGTGAAACGCGATAGTTCTTTGATAGTGTTTTAAAATTGAAAAGGAAGACTTCATGACACTTTTACCTGAGAGTATCCGAAAAGCGTGGGAAGATCGAGAAGGCCCTACCATTCTTGCGACGGTTGATTCCAACGGCGTGCCCAATGTTATTTATGTCACTTGCGTCAACTCCTTCGAAGACCAGCTTGTCGTGGCGGACAACTACTTCGACAAGACCCGCAAAAACGTACTCAAGAGCGGGAAAGGCTCCATGCTGTTTCAGTCCAGCGAGGGAAAAGCTTACCAAGTAAAGGGTACCCTGGCGTATCACCAGGAAGGCAAGGTCTTTGAGCATATGAAAACGTGGAACCCCACAAAGCATCCCGGACATGCGGCCGTGGCGTTGAAAATCGAAGAAGTGTATTCGGGTGCGGAAAAGCTTTTTGAAGCGTAGGTTCGCCGGGGACAAAGATGAAGCCAAGCGGTTTCACTCGAAGGTGAGTGAAGAGCTTGACGGGGTGAGAAACCGCTTCATCAGGTCACTTTCTTAAAAAGACGCGCCGCCCCAAGATTTTTTTCCTGGGGTTGGCGCCACTTCTATAAGATATTCGCCTTCTCCTCCATCCTCGGAAGCGAGCTTACTGACTTTCAATTTGGAACGCTTCCCGAACCATCAAAAAACCCTCTCCGGCGCAGTAGAAGATTTCGAATTTTTCAAAGAAATGAGGTTTTATCGTGGGACACATCTTTGGACCAGTACCATCGCGAAGACTTGGTCGCTCTCTGGGGGTAGATCTGGTTCCGTTCAAGACCTGTTCCTACGACTGCATTTACTGTCAGCTTGAACGAACCACTTGCAAAACGACGGAGAGGCGTGAGTGGGTCCCGTTGGATGACGTTGTCGCTGAATTGAAGGAGAAACTGGCTCTGAAGCCGGATTACATCACACTGAGCGGTTCCGGGGAACCGACTCTTTTCTCACGTCTGGATGAACTGATCGACCGCATTCGTTCATTGACCAACATCCCGGTGGCCGTACTGACCAACGGCTCTCTCTTATGGCAAGAAGAGGTTCGTCGCCAAATCCTGGACGCCCATTTAGTGATCCCTTCGCTTGATGCGGGCAGTGCCGAGACGTTCACAGCAGTCAATCGTCCCCATGAAAGTATCTCATTCCAGCAAATGGTGGACGGCTTGGTGGCCTTTCGTCAAGCGTATTCCGGCGAATTCTGGCTGGAAGTGTTTTTCTTGGCTGGACTGACGGCGACAGAAACTGAAGCCCGTAAAATCATCGATTGTGTTGCCAGAATCAAGCCCGATCGCGTGCAGCTCAATACCGCGACTCGCCCCACGGCCGAGGATTACGCCGTCATGGTGAGTCGGGAGCGGCTGGACGAGCTGGCCACTCAATTTGACCCGCCCGCTGAGGTTATCGCCGATTATCGCGGTGTCCATGCCCAAAGCGATTTTCAGGCCGGACAGGAAAACGTCCTGGAAATGATTCAAAGACGCCCTTGTTCACTTCAGGATATTGCTGACGGGCTAAGCATGCATCGAAACGAAGTCCTCAAATACATCGAAGAGTTGGACGCCCACGGGTTACTGGAAAAGCATACGATCAGCGACAAACTTTTTTTCAGGGGAAAGCGTGGAGCCGCGAAAAATCAGTAACCGCTCCAGAAAGTGCATGGGGGTTGACGGTGAGGTTTCGCTTAAAAAGATCTGACGGTCAAATGATAAGATTGGCCACAGTGGTTTAGGTGGGGGGCGATGATGCCGTGGCAGTGCTGAAGCCTGAAAAACGCTGCCCTTTCCGGTCCGTGAGATCCCTCCGGAAAAGCGCTACGCTATCATTACCGGCTCGCCCGTGCCGACGATATCGAAAAGATTCTCTTTCTCGGCGTTCACGGCTTTAAGCACGCTCTTCGTGATACTTATTGACTTAGGGGGCCAAGAAAAGCAAAAGGCCGACGCATTGTGTCGGCCTTTTTTGTTTTCAAGTCGCTACAGCACTTAGGCTGGTTTGACGTTTTCGGCTCTTGGGCCCTTGGGACCACGGCCTTCGGTGTAGGTCACGCGTTGACCTTCACGAAGTTCATCGAAGCTTACGCCATCAAGACTCGACGAGTGAAAAAACATGTCCTGGCTGGCGCCGGTGTCGATGAATCCGAAACCTTTGTCCGTCAGCCGCTTAATTGTACCTTCCGCCATTGAAAATCCAAATCCTCAAAAAAGTCTTCGCGACGTTGCCCAACGCCAATCGTCAGGCCGCTGCGTCGCTCCGTGTGTTAGATTCAGCCATTATCGAACTCGGAACTTCCGGTCCAAGCTGAACGCACCGCGAAAATATACCACAGTTTTATCCCGTTGCCAATAGCATACCGGCATTAAATCCCTCAAGAAACACGCTTTTTCCAAGAAATAGCATTAATAAGCAGAGCGGCTCCCGCGGGTGGTGCCGAAAACCCCTAAGGCTGGGGGGTAATTGCGGACGCGGTGAATTCTTAGTTTGAAGTCGGAGGTTTCGTCGCCATAGGGGGTTTGCTTACAAGCAAGTTAGGTCGATTTGGGGGTATCGAACAGGACACGCGATCGAAATAGGAGAACATCGACGGTCACTCGATCTCTTGAATCGCGATCATTTTGAACGCGAGCCGAAATTCCGCACACCCCCATTAGAGCTATAAATGCCCTGAATCCTTGAATCCGTTTTCAAACACTTTCCGGGCTCCGTTTTTCGTCGGAAGATCGAGAAAAGTCCGTCTTCGCCGTTGCATTGCAATGCTTTCTCGAGATTTTATTGATATTTGCTTGAAAAATGACCCGCCCGGTCAATCCATTAAAATCCCTTTTCCGGCCTCCCGTTGAAATTCAATCCGAGCAACCATTATTCCAAGCCCGAAAACCAAACCGACAACGGCCTCCCTGAAGCGGTTTCGATTGCGCGCCCCTTTGTCGTGAATGAAAAAACGAGCCGATGGTGAGATATTGCGACGGTTTAGTCTACCGGGTAGAGTAGATAGAAAGATTTGTCGATTTGTCTCCGATCGAACGAGAAAACCTTCCTCCATATCATCTCCCCGTGAATTGAAATTACATGCCAAAAAAGACACGGAAAATCGCACTCCAAAGTCGTCCTCGGGTACTCGTTGCGCTGGGCTATAACATGCCAAATATGCAGCGAGGAATTGCCGCGTATGCTCACCGTGCGGGATGGGTCCTCGATACAACGATGTCGCGTTATGGCGTTTTTCCGGAGTACTGGCGCGGCGACGGGATCCTTGCGTTTCTCCTTCCCGGCCAAACGGACCTGACAAAAAAAATGCGTCGCATAGGCTGTCCGGTCGTGACACTCAACGTCGATGCGCCGTTTGGCGTTTGCGGCGCGACTTTCGACCATCAGGCAACCGGGCGCATGGTCGCGGAGTACTTTGTCCGATGTGGGCTTGAGCACTTGGCTTTCTTTCGATGTTCCAACCTGGTCGACGTACGAGAACGACAGGATGCGTTCCTTGACGCGGCACGCGCAGCCGGTCGATCATGCGAGGTGATCGACTGGCGACCCAAGCAGAGTGTGGAAAATATCGATCTTCTCACCGAGCGGATCGCCGCGATGAAAACGCCGATGGGAATCCTCTCGCAAAGCGACCATCGGTCTCCTCAGCTTTTCGAGGCGTGCGAACGGGCTGGACGTTCTATTCCAGGAGAAATTTCGGTTATCGGAGTGGACAACGACGAGATGACGTGCGAATTCGCGCCGGTCGCGCTTTCTAGCGTGGATACGAACCAAGGTCGTCTTGGCTGGGAGGCGGCCGCGGTTCTAGATCGGATTATCAACGGCCATCCCTCGCCGAAGCAACCGGTAAGCGTCCCGCCCTTGGGGATTATTCATCGAAGAAGCAGTGACCTGTTGGCGATTCGCCATGAAGGGGTGGCTTTGGCGCTTCGCTATATATGGCACCATTTTCGGGAACCGATCAATGCCAATGTGGTGATCGATAAGGTGCCAATGAGTCGTTGCGGTTTGTATCGAGCTTTCGAAACGCATGTCGGACATTCGATCGGGGAGGAGCTCTTACGAGTACGCGTCGACTACGCCAAGCGACAGTTGATCGAGACCGACGACAAGATGTTGGTGATTGCCCGAAAAGCCGGTTTCACCAGCGGGGAGCATTTTAGCAAGTCGTTTTCTCGGGCGGTGGGAATCGCTCCGTCGGAATATCGGACCCAAAACGCCGTCATTTCACTCGTTTTTCACTCGGGAGCCGATCATGACGATTGCTTTCTTGAAGAATAAGCGAAGGGGCGGGAAGTGTACAAATCGACAAGAAAAAGAGACAAAACGCTCTTGGCAACACACTGGAAAGTTTTCACAATGAAAAGGGTACTTTCAGAAGGAATGGAAAGCGCTCAGGGAGAAACCAGATGACAAACCGTTCTTCTCGCAAAACCACTCGACGCTTTCCCTTTTCCCAAAGGTTCTCGGCCAAATCGGTAATTTTTCCTTTCGCTTTCCTTTTGGCTGGGGTTTTCTATCTCGGCTTGACAGGCACCGGATTTGCCGGCCAAGGAAATCTGGTTTTATTCACCGAACTGCCCGACTTCTGCCCGACTCCCGACGGAATGGCGGTTGCTTCGGACGGTTCACTCGTGGTAGCGTGCCCGAACTTTGCCGACCAGAGTAAACCGGCCTGTCTGATCAAGGTTGACCGACAAGGACAGGTGAAAAAGTGGATCGACGTCCCGCCGTTGCCCGAGACCGGGGTTGCCTGTCCGATGGGAATCTGTTTCGGACCCGACGGCGATCTCTACTTGGCCGACAATCAGGGATGGACCGGTAACGAGAAAGGGAAATTTCGCGGACGCCTCTTACGGCTTCGGATTCGCAACGGTCGACTCGAAAAAACAACCGTCATCGCCCACGGGATGGAGCATCCCAATGGGGTCAAGTTCCATCACGGCGATCTCTACGTCACGCAAAGTCTGCTCACGAAAATCAAAGACGACTCGGGACTTCTTACTAGCGGAGTCTATCGTTTCTCGCCCGACGACAATGACGTCAAGGTAACCAACACCGACGACGATCCGAATCTACTTTTGACCGTCACCACAAAAAATCGCGACTGTCAGTACGGTCTCGACGGGTTGGCCTTTGACCGTGACGGCAACCTTTATCTGGGCAATTTTGGCGATGGGGCGATCTTGAAAGTCACCTTCGCTGACGACCGGAAAACGGTAGAAAGCTGCAAGGTTTGGGCCCGGAACCCGCGCGAAATGCGAACGACCGACGGGATCTGTTTCGACACGTCGGGCAACCTTTATGTGGCCGATTTCTCCGAAAACGCGGTGGCTGTTGTCCGTCCTGATGGGTCGGTGCGACGTTTAGCCCGATCCCCCAATTGCGACGGCAGCCAAGGCGGGCTCGATCAACCGGGCGAACCGATCGTTTTCGATGGCCGACTGATCCTTTCCTGCTTCGATATCGTCACCGGCAAGAATATCGTCAATACAAAGCATGACAAACCGTTCACGCTGACGAGTCTGAAACTGGCGAAACCGAGGAAGGGGACGCCATGACCAAGACCAAGAACAAAATGCTTTTGGCGCACGACCTGGGAACGTCCGGCAACAAGGCGACTCTTTTTACGGAAGAAGGGCAACTTGTCGCTGCAAAAACAGCCGCGTATGAGACCCGCTATTTCAACCAGACCTGGGCCGAGCAAAACCCAGACGACTGGTGGCGTGCCGTTTGCGACTCGACCCGGGAACTTCTTGCAGAGGTCGACCCACGGCAAATCGCCGTCGTCGCGCTGAGTGGTCAGATGATGGGCTGCACCTGTGTCGACCGGGCCGGGAATCCGCTGCGTC
Organism: Thermoguttaceae bacterium; assembly: GCA_963674475.2. Taxonomy (GTDB): domain Bacteria; phylum Planctomycetota; class Planctomycetia; order Pirellulales; family Thermoguttaceae; genus CAXXFQ01. Next base: position 1,076,483 of record CAXXFQ010000024.1, read on the forward strand.
CTTCGATCCTTTACTGCGACCAACGTGCGGATCGTGAAGCCGATTCGTTGCTTTCGAAAATCTCGATGGAAGACGCCTATCGGATTGTGGGGCACCGGATTGCCGCAGTTTACTCGCTCGAAAAGCTGATGTGGGTCAAGCGAAACGAGCCGGAAGTCTATGCCCGCACCCACAAGATGCTCTGCGCGAAAGACTATATCAATTTCAAGCTGACCGGCCGGATGGCGACCGACTATTCCGACGCCTCGGGGACCAACGCGTTCGACCTGAACACGATGCAATGGTCGGACCGGATGCTCGAATTGGCCGAGGTCGATCGGGCCATGTTTCCTGAACCGCTCGAATCGATCCACGTCCTGGGCGAAATTACCACCGAAGCGGCCCATGCGACCGGCCTCAGACGAGGGACACCGGTGGTGGTGGGGGCCGGGGACGGAAGTGCGGCAAGCGTCGGGGTCGGATGTGTCGCGCCGGGCAGCGCGTACCATTATCTGGGTTCAAGTAGTTGGATCGGCACGACGACCGACCGAATGATTTTCGATCCTCATATGCGGATCATGAACTGGGCCCATGCCGTGCCGGGACAGCTTCACACGGTCGGGGCGATGCAAACCGCCGGATCGGCGTACCAGTGGCTCAAAAACGAGGTCTGTCGATCGGAAACCCATCAGGCGGCCGAGGCGGACCAGAGCCCTTACGAATTGATGAACGCATTGGTCGAGTTGAGTTCTCCCGGCGCGGGTGGGGTTGTTTTTCTTCCGCACCTGTTAGGCGAACGTTCACCTCGTTGGAACTCCAACGCTCGAGGAACGTTTGTCGGGATGACCCTGGCGACGAGGCGGGCCGATCTGGTCCGCGCGGTCATGGAAGGAATCACTTATAACTTGGCGATTATCACCGATATTTTGAGAGCGCATGTCGGATTCGACGAGATAACCGTGATCGGTGGCGGCGCGAAAGGACCGGTTTGGCTTCAAATGCTGGCCGACATTTTCGACGTGAAGATCCGGCGGCCAAACTATCTCGAAGAGGCAACCTCGATGGGCGCGGCGGTGGTCGGCGGCGTCGGAACCGGTATTTTTGATCGATTCGACGTGATCGACCGATTCCTCCGAATCGAGGAAACCATCAATCCGATTGAGGAAAATCAACGTCGCTATGAGAAAATGAAGCCGATTTTTGAGGCGACCTATCAAGGACTGACCGACGTCTTCGACCAAATCGCCGGATTGAACTTCGACGAATAATTTTTTTGAGATGCACTCGAGGAACACCGGACCGCTGAACCAAGCAAAACACGATTGATCTTTACTAAACGCGCGAAAAAACACAAAAGGAGGCGAGGAACAAGAAAAAAGTTCCTTGCCATTTTCGAGAAGGAAAAACCGATGAAAGCCGTTGCCGTCGTTCAGCCGAATCGAGTCGAGATCGTCGAACTCGAGCGCCCCGTTCCCGGTCCGTATCAGGCGCTGCTGCGGATGCAAATCGGCGCGTTATGCAATGCCACGGATCGCAAACTGGTCGACGGCCATTTTCCCGGCGTCGATTCCTATCCACTCATTCTCGGTCACGAAGGGGTCGGGGTAGTCGAGCAAATCGGCTCGAAAGTCCGCACGTTCCAGGTGGGAGATCATGTCATTAGCGGTTACGTCGCCGAGTTTTCCGACCCGAAATACACCAGCGGCTGGGGCGGGTTCTGCGAATACACCTTGGCCGTCGACCACGACGCGATGGTCGCCGATGGGGTTGCCGACCAACAGCACGGTTGGTGCGAGTTCAACGAGATCCAACGCCCGGTTGACAAGGATATCCCCTTGGAAGAGTGTGCCCTCTTATGCACCTGGCGCGAGGTCTACGGCGGTTTTCGCGATTTTTCTCTTCAGCCGGGCGATGACATATTGATTTTCGGTGCCGGGCCTGTCGGCTTGAGTTTTACGAAGTTCGCCAAGCTCCTGGGACTCGGTTGGGTTGGTGTGGTGGAACCAAATCAAGCGCGTCACGAGATCATCCGACAAATGGGGGCCGACGCCGTCTTCACGCCAGAAGAAGTCGACAAGATTTCCGAACAACGTGGTCCGTTGGACGCCGTGATCGACGCGGTCGGAAACGAGGCGATCGTCAATCAGTCGCTTCCCTTCATTAAAATGGGCGGTTCGATCTGCATTTATGGCGTTTTGGGCGCCGACTCGATTCGGATCGACAAGTCGCGAGGGCCCTATAACTTCAATCTGTACATCCACCAATGGCCGACTCGCCCCTACGAGCGAGAGGCGATGGAGCCACTTTGCCGATGGATTCGCGAAGGCAAGCTGGCCGCCTCGGAATTTGTCTCCCACCGCTGCCCGATCGAAGAAATCAATCAAGCGATCCGCCTGGGCCGTCGCGGGGAAGTGATAAAGTGTTTATTTGATTTTTAGCTTCCGGAGACCCTTTTTCTTCACCCCCTTTTTCTTCTTCCTCCGTTCTCAAAGAGAAAAACGATGCAGGACCACGTCCATCCGGATCAAAACCACACCCCCCTGACGCCAAGCGACTTGGCCGGAATGATCGACCATACGTTCCTCGCGTCATTTGGCCCTCCGGAAAAGATCGAGCAGCTCTGTGCCGAAGCGATCCAATACGGTTTCGCGACGGTTGCGGTCAACCCGGCCGAAGTCGGCCGCTGCGTCCAGTTGCTCGAAGGGTCGCTAACCGGGGTTTGTGTGGCGATCGGGTTTCCCTTGGGACAAAATACGGTAGCAACCAAACATTTTGAAATTCAGGACGCGATCGGTAACGGGGCGACCGAAGTGGACATGGTCATCAACCTCCGAGCCCTTCAGGCGGGACAAACCGACTTGGTTGCTCGTGAGATCGAAGGGATGGTATCGATCTGTAAACCGCAGGAAATCCTCTGCAAGACAATTCTCGAAACGTGTTACTTGACCGACGAGCAGAAGCGAACCGTTTGCCAAATCGCGCGGGATGCGGGCGTCGATTTCGTCAAAACGTCGACCGGTTTTGGCACCGACGGCGCGACGGTCGAAGACGTTCGGCTGATGCACGAGATTGCCGCGCCCCAGGTAGCCGTCAAGGCGTCCGGGGGGATCCGCGATCTCAAAACCGCGCTGGCCATGATCGAAGCCGGAGCAACCCGGATCGGCACCAGCAGCGGTGTCAAGATTCTTGAAGCGTTTAAACAGACGTAATCGCGCGATTCTCAGCCGTTTAAGACGGAAATTTGCGTTTTCGTTACCCATGCCAGAAAAGGAAAGGACCGTCGGTTCCGCAGTAGAATTCACCGCATCACACCGTGAAATCTCTCCCACGGACGGCGTTGACAATAAATTGCATCCGGCTGATTGACTTGCTATAATGCGGTTTCCCTTCCACCGTTTGTAACACATTTCACTTTAATGTAGCGGGTCACTTGCATTAGATAGGGAAATGGAAAAACCCACCCCGATTCCAACGTGGCATTCAAGGCAAGCCCGGGATTTCTCCCACTGCCGGTGTGACGCTCCCTTTTTGTAAAAACCGCTCTAGCACCTTTCATTGCCAGGAGAAATACATGACTTGTCGTCCAGTCGTTGCATGCCTCGTTCTCAGCGTACTGCTGACTGTCCAGATTACCGCCGCAGTTGCCGAAAGTCCGTTCGGTCCCGCCACGTGTGAAGGCCTTTACCCAAAGCATCTCCAGGGAATCTGCACCGACAATCGCCAACACATTTTCTGGAGCTTCACGAACACGATCGTGAAGACCGACGTCAATGGCAAGATTCTCAAGCGGGTTTCTGCCGACAACCACCAGGGCGACCTTTGCTATCTCGACGGGCGGCTTTATGTCGCCGTTAACCTGGGCCGATTCAACGATCCACAAAAACGGGCCGATTCCTGGGTCTACGTTTTTGATGCGGAAAACCTCGAGCTCTTGGCCCGTCATCCCTTGCCCGAGCTGGTCTACGGCGCCGGTGCGATCGCGTATCACGATGGACATTTCCTCGTTACCGGAGGTCTGCCCGTGGGCGCGCCCGGAAACTTGGTCTACCTCTACGACCGTGACTTTCACTTGGTCAAAAAACAGGAACTCCCCGGTGGATACACCTTTCTGGGCATCCAGACCGCCACGTTTGCCGACGATCACTGGTGGTTCGGCTGTTACGGCAAACCCACTCCCATGCTGGTCGTAAGCAGCGACTTCAAAACCGTCCGCGAATTCAACTTCACATGTTGCCTGGGAATCGTCGGCTTGGACGCCAAAACGTTCCTCGTCGCGCGTGGTATAGAACAGGGCCCCAAACAATTGACCGGCAAAGTTCTGATCGCTGTCCCGGATGACAAAAGCGGCCTGGCCATAAAAAAGTAGCCTAAACCCCGATCGGGAAACGCGGCGACAACGTTCCATGTTCTATATGTATCGCTCAGGCGTATAAAAAGCACAAAAAACGCAGTGTCCCCTCTCCATACGGAATCGTGGGACACTGCGTCAATTTTTCCAAACGGCTTTTCAATTAAAAACGGAAGCCCTCTCCTCTGAGCCTATCCTACGAATCTATCGCCCTAGTAAGGGCATTCATTTTCGACGTCGCCAAGCCACCAGGGCCAGCCCACTCAGCCCCAGCAGCATCGCCAACGTCCCCGGTTCGGGAACGCAATGAGTGCCGACATAGACGCTGTCAAGAAACAGCATCTCGTAACCGACAATCTCTTCCGACGTGTTATATCTAGGAGCCGGATGGAAATTAAATGTAAAGGTTTCCCAATTCGGCTGAGGATCAATAATCCCCTGGAAGTACGTCGCGTGGTACCCGGCATCGTCGCACGGACATGTCGTTAAGGGAATAACCTGGTCTGTCGTTAACTCCGAGGTAACGCCGATATCCAGCGTTCCTTCCCCGGCCCACACGACCAAGACAAAGAACTCTTTCTTCATTTTGGTTTGCTCCGGCCGCAAGTTCCCCATCTTTTTGGAGATGGAAATCTCCGGAACCTCGGGCAAATTGGCGCCGAAACCATCTCCAGCCGGATTTTGATACTTGTTTGGGCCAAAATAAAACGGGTTCGGGCCCGGGCCCTCCGAACCAAACCCGAGACCGGAGGTTGTCCAGTCATCCGGAATACTGGGATTGAAACCATTGTAGGTCCAATCCGGCGATTGGTTCTGGTCCGGGTCGGTTTTCAAGCTGTGATACTGGGCACGCGTCACTCCATCCGGACTACCATTCGGATCGTCGGGCCACCAAGCCGGAAGCGGATCAAGCGGATAATACGGCGGTAATGGCTCAGCCAAGGCGCTGACTATCAGAGCCAAAAAAATCGGCAGGACGAAAAGCCCTACCAGGAGTCGAAATCGTGTTTTCATTTTTACTCCTCCAAGAATCAAAATCCAAAGGATTAAAAGTAACAAGAAAGCCGTTTAAAAAGATCCGTCGCCAATTCAGATCTGAGTCGATTATGTCGGCCTCCGCAACGAACGGTCAATCATCAGGGTCCCATTACCCCCCCCAGAAACAATAAAATCCACTCCTTTGAGGGAATTACATTCCTTTCCCTGAACAAACTTTTCTTGAAAGGTTCATAAAAAAAGGCCGACTCCCAGGAGCCGACCTTTTGCTAAAAGACATAAATTGACGTTTTTTTCTACGGTTTTTCTTACTTCGACTCAGCCGCCATGCCGTGCCATTGGATCTTTCCGTCAACGACTTCCGGCGGGGCGATCGAGGCGAACAGCTTGGTGGGCCAGGCCGTCAAACGCTCAAAACCTTCGGGGACCGTTTGCTCGAATTGGACGTAGGCCTGACAGTTCTTGACCGTATGGGAACACGGTTTCTTCTCCGGTCCGAAAACTCGGTAACCGGCCAGGATGCAATCTTCCAGGTCGACATGGAAGTTTTCCAGGGGAATCCGCTCACAGCAAATGGTCCCGGTCGACGGCGCGATCCACGGTTGGGAAAAGTTCAAGATGATCATCCGACAGTTTTGAAACTTGCCGCGGGCGCACTTGCTGGCATACGAACTTTGCACCGCGTTGTCGGGGTGGACGAGCGTGCAATTCTCGAACACGGCATGGGGGTACTCGGGCAACGTTTTTTCCCAACCGCCCAGAAGCACCGCGCTGCTATCGCCCGAACCGACCGCATCGAGAGCCAAGAAATAGCAGTTTCGAAACACGCTCGGTTCCTCCGGTCGGACGACCGGATAGCAAAGCCCGCCACCGAATGCGCGGCCGATCCCGACGCAATCTTCGACCAACACGGTAAAACCCTTGCCGCTCTCGTGGGTCAGATCCCAAAACAGTCCCGCATCGCCCCCGGTGGCGTACATATTTCGCAAGGCCCATCGGTCCCAGACGATACAGGAAAAATTGGTTTTATTGTTTCCCTGGTCCCAATTCTTGGTGGAGGCACGCATGTTGCTCCACCAGTCCCAGCTCTTGAAACCCTTCTCGGGATCGCCCGCGTCGAGAACGACCCAGCCCTTGGCGCCCGAGCCGAAACTTCCATCGATGTCGCCAATCAACAGGTTATACGAACCGGCGGCCCCCTTGAACGGCACTGACAGGTTCGGCTCCCAATAATGGTCCGGCCGCACGATCACCCGGTGGCCACCCTTCTCGTCGGGCACCGCGTCCAGACCGTCCTGGACCGAATGGAACGCCTTGGCCCAGGTCGACCCGTCAGAATTGTCCCCATTTTTCGAAACGTAAATCGTCACTCCCTTGCGTCCGGCATAGTCGGCCTCTCCCGGTACCGGCGAAGCGGCCCAAAGCGAACCGGCCATCAAGGCGGTCAATGCCCAAGTCAAAAAAACAAAACGGAAATGCGTCATCTCTGAATCTCCTGCATACCAAGGTGTGTAGAAATTTGGTAAGTGCTTTTCATGAAAACTTTTTCATGGTCAAATCGCTTCGTACTTAAAAAATAACCGCGCCGACATTTCGTCAAACGCGTCGTCTTGTCATTCGGCCGAGCCTGTTTGGATCAGTTCATCGTCTACGGCAATACCCAGGTCGGGCAAGCGGAAATAGGTCCCTTCGCCTGTCGGGTCGGCAAACTCAGTCAGCACGAGATCCAGGTCGGCCGGTTGCGAAGTATCGGTCCCGCTCCACCCTTTCACGCGACATACCAGTCCGCCAGGTCGGATAGCGTCATCTTTCGTCAGACAACCTAACGACGACGGATCAATGGTCAGAAGACGCAAGTTTGCTTTTTCCAAGCCCTGGTTGCCGGCACGACTGAGACAGAAAAGCTGCGGTCCGCGTAGCAACGCCGCGAGCCCCGCTTGCTTCTTCCGCCCTTTGACGAAACGCCATCGCATCGGCATATTGAGCTCGACCACCTCGCCCGCCTTCCATTGGCGATCGATCGTGAAGAACCGACCGCCGGAAATTTTCTGTTTGATGGTCTTTCCGTTGACCGCGACCGTTACCGAATCGTCGGCCCAACGAGGAATTCGCAGCTGAAGCGGGAACCGGGCAGTTTGAGACGGATCGACGGTAATAACCACTTTGCCCGAACTCGGATAATCGGTTTCCTGACGGACGCCCACAGACAGCCCCTCGCCCAGATCGACCTTTGCCTGGGACTGCGTATAAAGATTGATCGCCACCCCGCCATCCTTGCGGTAGTAGACCATCCCGGGCAACTCCGCCATGATCCGCCGGAAGTTATTGGGGCAGCAATAGGTGTCGCGGTGATAATAAACACGCTTCCCTTCAACGGGAGTGAAATAGCGGAGTTTTCGGCCATCGGGCGACTGGGCCGCAAACAGGGCGTTATACACGGCCCGTTCCATCATGTCGCCGTATTTCGAATCCCCTTCCAGCCGAAGCAGACGGTCCAGTAATCTGGTCAGATAGGCCGTGGCGCAGCTCTCGCTCACCGAACCGGCCAGGTGCTGCTTGTCATCCCAACCCTCGTGGAAACTGCACGAGCCGGACACCAGCAATCCGTCCTGACGCGTGAGAAAGTCTATCACCCGATGCGCCTGTTCGCTGAGTTTCGCATCGGGGCTTATCTGGTTCAAATCCAATTGCGACACGCACAGGTAGGTGTGAATGTAGACGTGCCGTTCATCGTCCATACACTCCTGGCCTCCGATCTTCATTGTCGCATTCCACTCGGCCAGCTTGCAATGCTTAGATTTTGTACAGAAATCCAGGTACTTCCGGTCACCAGTCTGTTCGTAAAGTGTCAGCAATGCGGGTTCCAGGCCCGTGAGCACACCGTACATTCTGGCGCGAGTTCCGTCGGTTCCCGGTATTCGATCCGGTTCGGCCGACCAGCGGTCGATGATGAAATCAGCCAGCTTCCGTGCCGCTTCGAGCGATTTCGTTTCGCCAAAAAACTTGTAGTCGTTCGCCAGCCCCAGCGCCATATACGACATCTCGTGCGCGTCGCAAACTCCCCAAAGTCGTTCTTTCGGTACGAGCGTACCAATGTAACCATCGGGCGTCTGCGTCTTGATGACTTCGTCGACAAGATGCTTCTTCAAGGCCAGCACGCGAGGGTCACGCGAGTATGCCGCGAATCGGACCGTAGCGTCGATCGTTTTGCCCAGGCCAATGTACCTGGACTTAGCGTCTTTCGTTCTAAACGGAGGCAGGAATACCTTGTCAAAATTTAGCTTGAGCAGATTCTCGTTGATAGTGTTGTCGATCCGTCGACCGATTTCACCGCCAACTTTCACCTGACTCAGGCCAATGGGGCTTAGCCGGTCGACCGTGGAACCGTTTTCTTGATTTTCCGCGGCAACCGCAACGCCTGACAAAAGAACCAGGAATGCAAGCGCAAACCGTATTTTCATCTCTCTCTCCTTGAGTTGACAATCAAGTGGTGAAATTCTTATCGAATGGCTTCGTACTTAAAAACGACCGCGCCGGGACGTTCGTCAATCGTGATCGACAGCCCCTTCTCCAAAAGCTCGCTGCCAGTCGTTTCGAACGTCTCGTCGGTCGTGAGATTCATCACGCGGTACTTGCCGTCGGCCTTCAGGGCGTGCAGCGCGACGGTGGCCGTCACATAGGAGGCATCCTTCCGTCGAAACGCTTGGACCATCCCCGCGTCGGTCGCCGGGTCGTGGAACTGCCAACCGATCCAAACCGTTTCCTCAAGCGAATAGGGCCACAACGGATAGTAGTCGCCGTAGTAAAACCGATTAATCTGCTTCCACTGCCCGATCAGCTTGCGAAGAAGCGGGTAATCGATTCCCTTCTCGCGAATGTCGATGGTCAAATTCATACCCGGCGTCGCCGTGCTCCAAAAGGCGTACGGCTCGACTTCGGTTTTTCCCCCGCCGTAATACGGTGAGTCGATCGAAGCGGTCATCCCGGTCCCATGATACGGAATCCAAAGCGAGATCCCGTGAGTCATCCCCTGATTTGGAACGACCATATACGCGTGATCGCTCCGCCAAAGGGGCACCGCGCGTCGCATCGCTTCCGGTTCATTCCGACGTCCGCCCGAAGCGCACGAATCGAAAAGCGATTCCGGATGACGACGCGAAAGCTCATCCCAAAATCCCAGATAGCCGGTCACATGATGATTTTCGGTGATCCCCTGTCGGTCCGGCGCATCGTTTTTTCGCCAGTAATCGAGCGGTTCCATATTGAAATCTTGCCGATATAGGTCGATCCCCTCATCGGTCATGATCCGATCGACGCGGTCGGTCAACCATTTTTCAACTTCCGGTTTACCAAGGTTCAAAAGCCGGTTTTTTTGATTGCCCGATTTCAAAAGCCATTCGGGGTGCTCTTGATCCAGCCACGTTTCCGGTCTGACCCGCTCCGGTTCGAACCAGAGGAGGGTTTTCATCCCTTTGGCATGGGCCAAATCGGTAATCGCCTTGAGACCACGCGGAAACCGTTTTCGATCGACTTCCCACGTGCCGGTATGATACCAACCCTTTTCGCAAGGATACCAACCGGCGTCGGTCCACCAGTAGTCCAACGGAATTTCTTCTTCCAGATAGCGGTTGAAGCACATCGTTTGATTCGCTTCCGTCGCTTTGGCCATCTCTTCGTACATCCGGCCGGTGTAGGCCAGCAGCATCGGCTCGGGCAGCTTGCCGCCGGGCCGGGGCATGTTATGGGCCATCATCCAACGCCGCCAGATATTTTGGGCCCGAAGCCAATCGGACGCTTGATAGAACTGCACAATCACTCGCGGCGCGGCAACCGTTTCGCCGGGCAACAGTTTGGTGTGGATCAGCTGCTGTCCGGCCGAAAAATGGACTCCCCGTCCCTTGTCTCGCTTGAACGAACTTTCCCATTGTCCCGGCCAACCGACGGCGAGAATCAGACCCTCGTCGCCCCACCCAAGGTTATAATAAGGCCAGGCCCCGTTGGTCGGACGACCCCCGTTGGGCGCAAAAGTTTCGGTCATATTGGGCCCGAGCGTCTTTTCCGCCGGTGCGTAATCGTTCGGCGTCGAGCTGGCACCAACCGAATAGTGCAACTGATACTCGGGCGATTTTCCAGATCGACTCAATTCGAAATCGGCCGAAAGGATCTTTTCGAGGATCGGCGTCTCCTTCTTGCCGGTGTTGGTAAACGAGAGGGTCCACTCGACGGTCGGAAACTCGGTAAAACGGATCGCCTTCAAGTCGACTTGCAAGCCGGTTGCCGGGTCGGTCCAGGTGATCGTCTGCGCGATTCGGTTCTCGTCGAGCGTCTCCGTTTTCGTCTTTTTTTCCCACGTCGGCAACAATTCCGAAGACGGTTTCCCGTCGTAGACAAATGAAAACGGCAACCCCGCAGGCCACTGGGTCTCAAGGGTTCCGAAATTCATGGCGTCCAAATATTGTTCGGTGCCATCTTCGTAAACGACCCGCGCGTCGGCCCAATCGGCCTGGTCGTGTCCCGCGTCGTCACCACCGTCGAGTACACAGAGCGTCAACTGTTTAGCCCCATCCAGATCGACCTTCACGGCCAAGGGTTTTGAATCCGTCCCTCGACAAACGGCCGAGTGGAACTTCTCTTTTCCGGCCACCTTGACAACAAACTCGACAGATCCATGCTGGCGATTCGTGTCGTAATTATGGTCGATTCCCGCCTCGGCGATAAAATATTTTGCCGGCCGATTGAGCTGAACACGAATTTCACTCGTGCTATGCGTGCCCAGGCCACGTTCGTAAGATCGTTCCGCAATCTTAAGTGGCACCGTATTGAGCGCCGAACGGTTGCAACCAAACGTCCCGTGGTCTTGACGAATCAACTTCACCGTCGAGGGAAAAGATTGAGTCGTTTCTTTCCCAGGCAACTCGAATATCGCATTGAACCAACGCTCGGCAGTGGTCCGCTCTTGGTCGGTCGGCTCGACGGCCCACGCCACGGCAGTAGAAGTCAGCACGACACAAAAACAGAGCAAGAAAAACCATCGGTGTGAAAATCGCATGAGGCGGGAAACTCCTTATCAAGTTGTTACATAAAGGGAGGGCGGGACTTTCTTCATTACGCTTCGGGCTCTTTGACGAATCGCTGCTGGACGCTTCGGACCAACGACTGCATCGACTCGGGCAGATCTCGGGCCATCGGGTCCTCGTTCTCGGCCTGACGACGCAACCAATCGAAACGGGCCATCATGTTTTCGCGTGCCCGATCCGTATGGGCCTCCATCGCCTGACGGGCCACCTCGCCGTCACGAATCTTGACCGCTTCAAAAACCTGTCGATGCAGCTCGAAGTTTTCGCGTTGATAGACACCCAACGGCCGCTCCCATGCCTCGGGCGCATCGGTCCGGTGACAGAACATGTGCATCATGATCTGATGGTCCGAAATCACCTTCAGCACTTGACCGTTTCCGGCCACCTGCAAAAGCAACATATGGAACGCCAAGTCGGCCAACATCCATTGGCTCGTCGTCTCGATGAACGCCTCCATATTCTCGGTTTCAAAACCCGGGAGTAGGCTTTCCATCCGACCGAGGTGATTTTCCAGCTCGGTCAACTCGACCGGTTCGATCCGACGGGCCGCCTTCACCACGGCGTCGGACTCAAGAATGCCGCGCAGCTCGATCAGCTCGACCAGCTCGCGCCGCTGGATCTGGCGGACGAACGCCCCTTGACGAGGAACCTGAACGACGAGCCCTTCGCTGGCCAACTGGCTGATCGCCTCGCGGACCGGGATATGGCTGATGCCCAGTTCCTTGCCCAGCTCGACCGGCGAGAGATGGGCCCCTTCGCACAACGTCCCGTTGATCAATCCTTGTCGAATATGCTCATACGCGCGACTTTTGAGGCTTCCACCAGGGGCACCGTTTTGGGGACCGCGAGCGCGGGCAGAACCGGGAACAGGAGCGGGCGAGGACATCGCTGGACCTTTTTTCGCTGGTGATTTTTGATACAGGGGAGTGATATAGCGGGATATACAGGCAGGCTTCCGCGTGATTCGAAACGGAAAAAGGCTTGCTTTACGAGTAAAAACCCCCTTCTTGGGCCCGATACCAAAAACGCAACCCAAGCCGGCCCGATCGTCGAATATATTCAGAATATACACCGCCGCAACGGTGTATTCAAGCGCCGGAAGACAAAAAAATGGCAAAAGAAAGACGGGACCCATCAATCCACGAGAGCCCCCCCGTCCTTGATCGATAGGCCACCTTAAGAATAAACGCCGACAGAAGCCGAATGAAGCGGAATAGTCACTTACGGCTTTTTCGGCGCCTGATAATCCAGCTTCAGGTCGATCCATTTGACCGTCAGCGACTTCTTCTTGGGCGGGCCATCGGCGGTGTAGACGAACCGGATCTCGTTCTCGCCCATCCGGAGCCAGTCCGAGTTGACCGAGACGGTTTGCACCCCGCGACGCCACCAGTGTTGGTCGTAGACCTGCGTCTCCATCGGGTCGGAGTCCGACGTGACCGGCGTCGCATCTGACGCTTGCTGTTTGTCGAGCGGCCCGATCGTCGCGGGGCCCTGACCGTTGACGTAAACGGCCAACTTCTCTGAAGCTTCGACCGCCCGGTTCCCGAAAAGGACCAGCTCGGCCTCGACCCGATATCCGGCCTGCTTCGCCCCCGGCAGGTCGTCGCCGATCCGAAGCGGAACGGTCTTCTCGGTCAGCCGTTTTTCCTCTTCGAGCGAAAACCGGATCGGGCCGTGCTTCGTATTGACCATATACTGTTTATCGGCAAATTCGATCTTGGTCGGATCGGCCATATCGCTCATCCAGGGACGCCACTCGTCGCTAGGAAAGCCCAGCTGGACCCCGTCGGCCCCTTGCCGCATACAAAGTATCGCCTGGGCAAAGAACATCCCCTGGGTCTTCGGCTTCGTGTAGCGGCGGCGTCCCTGTCGCTCATCGCCCGGAAGCTCGTCGGTATCGACCAGCCCCAACGACTGCCAAAGGGTCGGCATCACCTTGACGCCCGTTCGATGGCCCAGCGAAACGACCTCTCCTACGTCGATATCGAAATCACTGGTCAAGGTCGGGATCGCGTAATCGATGAGCCGTTGCTTCATCCACGTCTTCCAATCAAGCCCCGACGCGATGGCCTGGCCGATTCGAAAACGGACATGCAGCTCCAAACGACGATTCTGCTCTCGGCCGACCTCGTCGAGCATCGCCCGGACGTCGCGAACGAATTGCGTCATGATGGCCGGGTCCGGCTTGGTGAAAAACGGGGGATAGACAGCCAAGTCCATCGAGACCCCGTCGGCCCCGGCAACGGCCGCTTCACGAAGAATCGCCAGCTTGAAATCGCGAACCGCTTTGTGTTTAAAATCGAGTCGCACGGAACCTTTCACCCGATATTCCGGATGGTTTTTATTGAAATCGCCGACAAACCCGACCCACATCCAATTTTCCGAACTGGCCGGGCCGTACTCGTGGTTCATCTCAAGCCGCGCAATGACCTTCAAGCCCAGCTCACGCCCCCGCTCGACAGCCAACCGCAACGGACAATGCCCGGCATCGATCAAGGACATCACATTGTCATAAACACGTCGATCGCCCAGACGCATCATCTTCCATTGTTCTTCCGAAAGCGGGGCGCCAAAGACCTGTCCGACTTTCGTATCAAAACAAAAAACGCTGCCCGGCCCCAGCCCCCAGTAAAGCGTCCCGACGTTGGTTCCCCCGAGCGGATTGACAAACCGATCGAGCATTTTTTGTTTGGTCATCGGCGGTTCGTCGTAGAAGAACTGGCTGAAGCCGTCGTTGCGGTAGGCCAGCTCGATCGGGCGAAGCGGCTGGCGGTCCCAGCAGTGTTGCAAACCGTCACCGGTCAATCCAAACACCTCGTCGATGACCTGGACGTACTTTTTATTGATAACAAACAGCCCGTCGTCGCTGGCCTGCTTGTAAGATTTTTGCGTATAGTTGTATCGCCCCGCATCGGCCAGGCTGTAGTTTTGAAACCCGTTGACCTCCAGCGGATTGAAAAACAGATGGACACATTTCCAGATACGCTCAGCCGCCGTCCATCGGTCGGAAACGTCGGCAAGGACCGTCTCGCTTTGAGACATTAACAGCGACGGGTTCTGCCAAAGGTCCCACGTCGAAGCGAACGAACCGTCTTCCTTCAAGAAGTAAAGCCCGGCACGCGGATCGATATAGGCCCAGTTGCCATCGACGAGGATTTCCGACGTGATGTGACCGCCGATATCGTGCATCACGACGCGTCCGGGGATTCCGGCCACCTCGCACAACGCGACCATCAATCGACCCAGACACTCGCAAAGCTCTTCCCCCTTCTCGACCAACTGCTCCTCGGTCCCGCCGTAGATATATTCGGTAAACGGGATCCCTTCTCGTTTCTTATACAGGTCACGACAAAACCGCATCAGGGCAAGCACCTTCTCCCGCTCGGTCTTGCAACCGGCCGTGACCCGCGCGACCACCTTTTCCAGCTCGGGCCGCGACCCTTTTTGATAACGGACCGTCGTCGGGGTGAACTGGCCATAAAGAAAGTCGACCGTCTGCGGACAGAGCAAAACCTGCTCTTGGCGAAGTTGAAAATCGACCGTGTCGCCATAGTTAATTCCAAGTTGCCTGAAGTTGAGCCGATACGCCTCTTGCCGATTTTCTCCCACCAATCGCTTCCAAGCGTCGCGTCCCGTGTACGGCGCAAGGCCCTCGCGCGTCGTCACCTTCGCGCCGGAAAGATACTGTTGCGAAAGGTCGACCACCCCCACGGAACCCTTTTTGACTCCCTCCGCCTGAGACGCAACGACCAAAAAATCTCCCAGAAAAAAGGGCAAGGCCATTCCCAGAAACACCATGGACAGTCGACTTCGGCGCAACACGGTTAACTCCTGCTTCCTTCGCTTGGTGCTTCTTTTATGCGTCGCTTTTTCGATAGTAAAAAGTTCCGCGAGCGAAACACCTTGAAGGGATGAATCAGTGGGGGGAAGGAATGGAAAATAAACACAGAGGCATACTGCGATCATGAAGCGGCCTGAACGTTCCGACGAAAAATGGTTCCCCACAGGGCAAACGACCTCGTCCCGAGAAAAACGCCGCCTAACAACATTAAACTGTATGATAGAAAAGCCGATTGGTCTTGCCCACCGAAATCGCTCGATTCCGGAATGCATTTTCGAAAAACCGCGATAAAGTTCCCCTTTTCATATAATCAGGCGGCTTGACGAACGATCCGGGCGATGGCTATGATGAGATAATCCCGGTTTGTACAAAAAAATGGTTTTTCACTCTTTTTTCTATTGAACCTTACACGTTCAGTGAATCGTCGGCGGTCGGAAAAAGATCCTTTTTGGAAACCGATTCAAGAAGACAAGAAGTCCTTGACGGCAACGTCAAATAAAAAACGCTCGGCCTAAACACGCTTCGAGTCCGACGCCAAAGAGATTAACAGAGAAGGAAAACCGGCTTGCTCGATAGATCTGAATATTTGGTGATCGCGTTTGTCTATCTTTCGTGTCCATTTATATGCGGACTGATTACGAAGCAATTTCGGGGCAACTACTGGGAAGGGATCAAACTGGGATTCCTGCTCGGCCCGATCGGCCTGATCGCCATTGCGTCGCTGCCGGGAGGAATTTCTTTTTATCCAGAGGACGATGCGTCGATCCACCACGACGAAAATGCAACGCCCTGCCCTAACCAGACCTCCGCGGAACCCGACCCCCCGGCCAATTCCGAACCCCCCGCCAATTCCGACGCCGCTTCTTCCGAGGGCGAGTCGCCGTAATCGAACCAATCCTTACGGCTTCTCCTGAATTCCCATCTCTATTCTTACCCTTCCCCCCCATTCAAACTTCCCGTCGAAGATCTAATCAAACGACTTGACTCAGTCATGTAAATCGGGGAAAATTCGTTTCAGGACAAAATCGCTTCATCAAGCGGGAACCCAAACAAAGGAGGAGTCGTTTCATGCCATGTTTCACCGCGGACTGGCCGCTTTTCGGGTTTTTTGGCCTTGGCAAATACAACCCGATTGAAGTGATAGCTATCCTCGCGGCCTTTTACTTCATCCAGTTTCTGCTGGAGCGAGAAACACCCAAACAACTTCTTTGTGGCATCGTGCTCGGGCTTTTAATTGGCCCCTGGGCCCTTCTACTGGCCTTGTTTGTCCCGTCCCAACATAGTGTCAGCCGAAAACCAGCCGCGTCTAACCGAAAACCAGCTGAATTATCTTCCTGATCTCCCAGGCAATCAGGGCCGAAACGAATGAAGCTTTGGCATGAAGAGCTTACCAAACGACTTGATTGATCCAAGTCGGGAGAAAAACATTTTCGCAAACAGCCTTTCTCATTAGAATTTTTCCTACTGAAAAGGATTTTCGAATGGAACCCGCAACCACAACATTACAGACATCCGTTCAGATCGGAAGTCCCGGCTTTCCCGAATCTTTTTTCTTTCTTCCTATCGTATTGGGCATTCTCGCCATTGTCGCCTGCGTGGTGATTGGCGCCTTTTTGGGCAAGAAGTTTCGAGGAGAACCGATTTTGGGAGGGATTCTGGGCTTTTTCGGGGCGGTCGGCTTTATTGTCATTATGCTTCTGCCCGATAGACGTCTTTCCGAAGGGCAAGATCAATGCCCGTTGTGCGGAAGCCGGAAAGCGGAAAACCATCAGACGGAAGATTCGTCCGCGTAGCATTTAAGCAAGTCGACTGATCAAGCAGATTTTTCAGTAAATAAGTTCCATATCGCAAGGAGTTTTCGAATGACGCCTCCTGATCTCACCGGGCTCCCTTTTGGGCAGTTTGGCATGCCTGGCCCAATGGAATTACTTGTCATGCTTGGCATCCTCGCCACGCTCCTCATCTGCCCGATTATCGGCGCCATCTTAGGCAAGAGGTTTCGCAATCAGCCGATTTGGGGAGCGATCCTGGGCTTTTTCGCGCCGGTCGGCTTGATTGCCATCATACTGCTTCCCGACAAACGTCTTTCCGAAGGGCAAGAAAAATGCCCTCTCAGCAAAAATCAACTGGCGGAAGCTCGGGACTCCACAGAGAGCTGATTTTGTGTTACAAAGCAAAAGAGGGGCGAAAAAGGGTCCATTTTCCTAACGGCGGGTATGCCGAAGAGAGTATATGGGCGGAAAGATCGTGTAAAATGGGGAATAAACTCGTCTTTTCACAAAAAACTTTTGCGTGAAAGAAGACAAGGAAAAACCATGATGCTAATCGAGCTCATCTTTTCGATCATCGCACTGGTGGTCGGCATTTCGCTTTTCTTCACGATGATCGGCCTGGTCCCGCTGCTGTTGTTCGGGGTGATGGGGCTGGTTTTCGTGTGCGTTTTCCCCTTTTCGCTACGTTGTCTCTTCGCCCTGTTCGGCGCGATGGTCGGAGCCGCCTGCCGCGGTCAGGGTTTGCTGGGAGCACTTTTGGGCTTTTTCCTCGGTCCGATCGGACTTTTGCTCGTCTTTTTGCTGCCCAACCGTCGCCCGATCGCCCCCCATCCAAGATGCCCCTACTGCGATCGATAAATCGCGCTGGCGGTCCGCTATTTCCTTCGTAAGGGGAACGAAAAACGGCAAACGCAAAAAAATCGTTCACGACCAATCCCTTTAGGGGGAACCGGAAAAACCCAAAAGGTGCGTAGCCCCACATACCCCCCCTTCGCCTCACGTCAAAAATCTTGGCTCACCGTCAAAATAGGCAGTTTCCGGCTTGAAGATCGTGCAAAATAAATCGAATTTAGCGGTTGAGAAGCCGATTTTTTCCGATTAGAATAAACTTGTACGGTAGTTGGCTCATAAGCGGAGCTTTTTCATCCCCGGTTTCCTCTTAGAAAATCCCCCTTGGTAAAAAACCTGCCTTTGGCCCGCCTGATCGTTGTCGGCCGCTTGCCGTGACGTTCGAAAAGCATCCTGTTTTTTCATGACGGCCAATCCTGTTTTTTTACCCAAAGGGTTCGTGTTTTCTGAAAAGAAAGCGGGGGAGTCAAAAAAAAGTCGTTCGGAACGGGGCAAACGTCCGCGCCGCATTGGTTCGGACCTGGTTACTTCGCTTTTTTGAGTTTTAATTCCCACCTATTAATTATCCTAAAAGTAGCAAATCCTCATCACGGTTGATAACGGTGAGGATGCTGATACGTGAGGAGGTTTCCCCTGAGATACTCTGGCTATCGAATCAGTATTATTGCGGTGATCGCGTTGGTCGCGCTTCGGCTCACCATCGGGTGGCACTTCTTCTACGAAGGTGTCTGGAAAATCACCAACTACGAGAAGTTCTCGACCACCCCCTTCCTGGTCGGCGCCAAAGGGCCTGCCGCCCCGCTCTATTATTGGATGGTCTACGACATCGACGGCAAAGAACGCCTCGCGATCGAGACCAACGAAAAGGGGAATAAGCTTATCCCCGGCCAGGGTTACTTCGACGCCTGGGAAGAACAACTGGCCAAGGCAAAGGCAAAGTACCGTCTCGACGAAGCGTCCTCAAAAAAGGCCGACGCAGTCTACGAGCAGTATCGAAAATCGCTTCGCGAGTATCTCAACGACAATACCGAAGGGGTCGAAGCCTATTTCGGCAGTCTGGCCCGGTTTGAAGCAACGAAAGCGGCCGGGACAAATCTGGCGCATCACAATAAGAAGCGACTCTGGGACGAGCAGCAAAAACTCCGCAAGGAAGTGGGCGGTTGGCTCAACGAAATTGACGCGATGGGCGACGACTATCGGATGGCCCTGTACCACGTGATCCCCGATGATCAACGAGCCAGTTACGCTCCGCTGGGCGACGGGATCGACCGCGAAGATCTGTTCAACTTCGCCATGACCGCCGCGCTTGCCGGAATGGGTTTGTGTCTGCTTTTGGGCTTCTGCACCCGACTGGCCTGTCTGGGTGGAGCGGTCTTCCTGTTCAATGTCGTGCTGACCCAGTTGCCCTGGCCGTCGATCTATCCGCCGATGCCGCCGGTAACCGGCCACTCGCTGTTGATCGACAAGAACTTCGTCGAGATGATCGCGATTCTCGTCGTGGCAAGCGTTCCTGCCGGACGATGGGCCGGGTTGGATTTTTTCCTCTATCGTTGGATCGGACGCCCGTTTTTGAAATACGTCGGCGCCCCGCTTGAACTCGACGAAGACTTTTAATTGATGACGATGAAAAAGGGAAATCGGCTTTGATAAGGGCCGCTTTCCCTTTCACCCCATATCGAATTTTCCAAGCCGACGCCTCTTTGAAACGACATGGCGTCGGGCTTTTTGGATCGACCACCCTAGGGATTGCATAGACGAGAGGTTGGCAGTATGAATCTGACTCCCGAACAACGTGCGGCGGGGACAGCAAACTTTCGAAACCAGATGAACCGGCGCGCCTTCTTGAAGTCCAGCGCCGCGGCCGGCATCGTGGCGGGCGGAAGTTTGGGAGCCTTTTATTTCGGCTACGACGCCAGTCACATGGACCCGATCCGGGTCGGCGTCGTCGGCACCGGTGACGAAGGGAACGTCCTCTTGGGGGCAATCAACCCGGACTACGTTCAGGTCACCTGTATCGCTGACATTCGTCCGTATAACCAGTTTCGCGCTTTCCACGGCGACGTGTATAGCCCCGTAGCCAAAGAGGTCCGCAAAGGCCTCATGAATGTCTACGGCTGGAAGACCGAAGGCGAAGCACGACGCCATGTCAAGGTCTACGGCGACTACCGAGAACTGATCGAAAACGAGGCGAAAAACCTCGACGCGATCATCATCGGCCTGCCGCTGCACCTGCACGCTCCGGCTGCCATCCTCGCGATGAAAAACGGCCTGCACGTCCTGACCGAAAAGCTCATGGGCCACAGCGTCCACGAGTGTAAGGAAATGGCCCGCGTCGCCGACCAGCAGCGTCTCCATCTGGCGACCGGTCACCAACGCCATTACAACATCCTCTACCACGAAGCGATGGACACGATCCAACGCGGCGGGCTGGGCGATCTCCATTACATCCGAGCCCAGTGGCATCGCGGCAATTTGCCCGGCAGTGACAGTTGGCAAATGCCGTTACCGAAGGATTGTAAGCCGAACGATCCGCAAGCCGGAAAGCTTGAACACGAACTGAAAAGTTGGGAACGCAAACTCCGCTCGGTCCGCGGTAGCGATATCGACGTCTGGGCCAAAAAAGTCGCTCAGAAACGCATGCAGATCGCAGACAAGGTCATTGACGCAGCGAAATTCGGCTACGGACCGGTCGCCGTCAAGGGCGCCGATGGCAAGCCGGTCTATCAGGGCCCGGCGATGGAAGAGCTGATCCGTTGGCGACTTTGGGAACGGACCGGTGGCGGGTTGATGGTCGAACTGGGAAGCCACCAGTTGGACGCGGCCAGCATCTTCATCTCGGCGATGCACGGCGGACAGAAGCAGTACCCGTTGGCCGTCTGGGCCGCCGGAAACCGCCCGATCTTCCCGGCCGACCGCGACGCGAACGACCATATCGCGTGCATGTACGAATTCCCGGCACCCGGCTACGATCCGAAAGATCCGATCGCCAGCCGTAAGAAGATCAACGTCCAATACGCGTCGATCAACGGCAACGGCTATGGCGGTTATGGCGAAATCGTCTACGGCACGAAGGGGACTTTGATCCTCGAGCGGGAAAAGGAAGTCATGCTCTTCCAAGACAAGTCGGCCAGCAAGGTCAAGGTCGACGCCGCCGCGGCGTTGGACACCCAGGCCAGTGGCGCGGCCCAAGAGGCAGCTACCGCCGGTCCGACTCGCAAGGTCAGCCGCGGTTACCGCGAAGAGATCGAACACTGGGCCTGGTGCATTAAAAACCCGTCGCCGGAGAACCACCCGCACTGTCACCCAAAGCTCGCCTTGGGCGACGCAGTCATCGCTCTGACGACCAACATTTCGGCCAAAGAGGGTCGTTCGATCAAATTTAAGAAGGAATGGTTCGACCCCAACAGCGACGAAACGCCCGAAGGGATCAAACCGGACCTTTCCCGCTACGCGTGAGCACGCGAGAAAATCCCCTTCGACGACGCCCTAGAGAGCGTCGCATAAACAAGTGACCCGAGAGGGCTCCGAAACAGGAGCCCGGAATTTTCAGAGTTTTTCAGAAAACACAGGGCCATCGATTTTTGCGGATATCAATAATTTTCGATAGCGAACATTCGACCATTTTTTTCGATAGAAGGCGTTTGCGATGAATCTGACTCCCGAACAAAAAGCAATCGGCAAGGAAAATTTCCAAGCGGCATTGGGAAGCTCGCTTCTGCGTCGCGACTTCCTGGAAAAAGGGATCAAGCAGGGAATCGCCTCGGGCAACGGGCTCGGCTCGTATTACTACGGCTACGACAAGCAGATCGACAAGCCGCTTCGCGTGGCGATTCTCGGCACCGGCGACGAGGGAAGCGTGCTTTTGGGCGCGATCAACCCGGCCTTCATCGAGGTCAAGGCGATCGCCGACATCCGCCCGTACAATGTCCACCGCGCATTCCACGGCGACCATTACAGCCCGACGGCCAACAAGGTCCGCTGCGGCCTGATGGAAAAATACGGCTGGAAAACCGAAGACGAAGCTCGAAAGCATGTCAAGGTCTACAGCGACTACCGTGACCTTTTGAAGGAAGAAACGGATATCGAGGCGGTCATTATCGGGCTGCCCCTTTTCCTGCACGCCCCGGCCGCGATCTACTCGATGCGGAAAGGGTATCACGTCCTGACCGAAAAGCTCATGGGCCACAGCGTCCACGAGTGTAAGGAAATGGCTCGCGTCGCGGAAGAGACCGGCAAGCAACTGGCCACCGGTCACCAACGGCACTACAACGTCCTCTATGACAACGCGACCGAGATGATCAATCAGGGCCTCCTGGGCGACATCCACTACATCCGCGCCCAATGGCATCGCGGCAACATGCCGGGCAAGGACAGTTGGCAGATGCCGATGCCCCAGGCGAGCAAACTGGCCAAGGAACTGGCCGCCTGGACCAGAAAGCTCGAGTCGCTGAAAAAGTCGAAACGAAGTCCGAGTGAAATCGAGCTTTGGGAAAAGAAAGTCGTCCAAAAACAAATGCAGATCGGAGACCAGTCGATCACCGAAAAGGCCAAGGATTTTGGCTATGTCGGCGGCCAGGTCAAAGCGGGCGACAAGGTTCTTTACGATTGTTCGCCGATGGAAGAACTCATCCGATGGCGACTCTGGAACCGGACCGGCGGCGGCCTGATGGCCGAACTGGGTAGTCACCAGTTGGACGCGGCCAGCATCTTCATTTCGGCCATGCACGGCGGGAAGAAGCAGTATCCGCTTTGCGTCAACGCGTCGGCCACCCGTTCGCTGTTCGACGCCGACCGGGACATCGACGACCACGTTCACTGCCTGTTTGAATTCCCCGGACCGGGCTACAACCCGAACGACCCGATCGACGAAAAACGTCGGATCAGTGTCGCGTATGCCTCGATCAACGGCAACGGCTTCGGCGGCTACGGCGAGACGGTCTTCGGTACCGACGGCACCTTGCTCTTGGAAAAAGAAAAAGAAGCGTTGCTCTTCAGCAAGCACTTTGTCGAGGACAAGACGCGTGTCGCCAAGGCGAACGACAGCAAGTACCCGCTGAAGCTGGTCAAGGACGAGGCGGGCGAGCCGATCTCCCAAGCGGTCGCCGAGCGGGCCCTGGGCGACGACCTCAGCCGCGGCTACACCGAAGAAGAAGAGCACTGGGCCTGGTGCATCCGGAACCCCGATTCCGACAACAAGCCCCACTGCCACCCGAAGGTCGCGATGGCCGACGCGGTGATCGCCTTGACGACCAACCTTGCGATCAAGAAGGGCGAACGGATCGACTTCAAAAAAGAATGGTTCGATCCCAAAAGCGATGAAACGCCCGAAGGGGTCAAGCCGGACACGAACCGGTACACTGAAATCAGCTAGGGCCAGGCCACTTTCCTTCGCCGCCGTGTCACATGCCCGGCGAAGCGGCTTGGTTTTTGACGGGGTGTTGACGCACCTCTTGGCAGCAATGTTCAAGAGGTGCTTTTTTTTGCGCGTCACGAATGAAAACACGCTCCCGCCAAAACCACTCGGCAATGGGGGACTAGGCCAGGCGAACGGAACGTGGTAAATTGAAAGGGACTTAGAGCGTTTTTAAATTTGGTGTAGCGAGTTCCTTGCGACCGATTTTTTGAAAAGGTTCTTCCCGGCAGGAGGCCGCTTGTGTCCCCGCCATGATTTTCTATCAAAAATAACTCCATTCCTGTCCCCGACTTTCGTCTTAAAAGGAGGTTTTCCCGTGGAAAAATGGCCGATTGGTGTGTTTGCAAGTATCGACGCCGGTTTGGGTGTCAATCTGGAAGTGGTTCGTGATTTGGGGATCCCGACGGTCCACCTCCACGCGCCGCTTAAAGAGTCGCGCACTCAAGAAAAAGCAAACGAATTTCTCGCCAAACTCAAAGAATACGGGATCACGATCAGCGTGGTCTTCGGTGGTTTCGAAGGGGAAAGCTACGAGAGCATCCCGATGAGCGCCCAAACCGTCGGGCTCGTTCCGCCGGAAACGCGTGAGGCCCGAACGACCGAAATGAAGGAAATCGCCGACTTCGCCAAGCTCTTGGGCGTCGAGCGGGTCGCGCTTCATATCGGCTTCGTCCCCCACGACCAGAACGATCCGCTTTACAAGGGTGCCGTCGAAGTGGCCCAGGATATCTGCGACCACTGCAAGGCCAACGGTCAGTGCCTCCATCTGGAAACCGGTCAGGAAACGCCCGAGGGACTGTTGCAGTTCATCGCCGACGTCGACCGGGACAACCTGTTCGTGAACTTCGATCCGGCCAACATGATCCTCTACGGGATCGGCAACCCGATCGAAGCGCTCAAGAAGGTCGGCAAGTATGTCAAGAGCGTCCACTGCAAAGACGGCAAATGGTCGGACAAACCGGGCGTCGATTTTGGCTGCGAGATGCCGCTGGGCCAAGGGGACGTCGGATTTGAAGATTTCCTCTCGACCCTCAAAGAGATCGGCTACGACGGTCCGCTGACCATCGAGCGAGAGATTCCGCAAGAGCCCGAACGCCAGAAAGAAGAGATCGGCGCCGGGGTGAAACTTTTGCAAGACTTGAAAGCGAAACTGCTGTAAAAGGCCAAAGAATCAAAGGGATTGCGAAACCGTCGTGATCCCTTTTCGCAAAACTAGAAGGGGAACCTTTTCTTGGAAGGGTTCCCCTCTTTTGTTGGTTCAAATTAAAAAACCACTTCTTACGACTTCCCCCGCCGCTCCCTATAAGCTGCTCGCGAACCGCCTCGCACGGAACCTACTCGTTTTCCATCGACAAGAGGCTCATGAGGTTCATGACCAACGTCGGCCGACAGAGAAAATAACACCGCTTCGGCCCCTCGATCCGGCAATCGGCCAACCCGGCCTTTTTGAGGATCGCCAGGTGTTGCGACAGGTTAGGTTGGGAGACGTCCAGCAGTTCCTGCGCATCTTGGACACAGGTCTCTCCATGGGTCAGCAGATCGAGAATTTCCAGTCGAACCGGGTGCGCGACCGCCTTCAAAAGCGCGGCCTGTTCTTTAAGACGACTCAAAATGTCCCTCCAGGAATTCGGCCGTAACCTTGACGCAATCGGAACAAGAGAGGGTCTTTGCCTTTTTGATTTCTCGACACTTCAGCGACTTGGCATAGGAGAGAAAATGGGCGTGAAGCCTTTCGCGATCTTCCTTATCGTGCAAGATCGACAAGCCGGCATGCAGGGCCCCACAAAGCCCTTCCTCGGCTCGACCTCCGCCGTGACCGCGAGCCTCTTCGACCTGCTCTTGGGATGAATCGAACGCCTTGTGGATCGCCTGGGCACAATTATATTGACGGCTTCCGTGATATGAAACGGCCGCTTTCGACGGCATGATAGGAGCTCCTATTTGGGGGACTTTTATATTCGAATTCTATTATATAACAGTCGCCACCAAAATCAAGCTGCCGCCAGTTTTTTTCGGACGGATAGTAAAATACCTCTTTTTTTCGAAAAAAGGCTTTTACGGATTATGTGGACTCACCCCCTATAAAGGACAGTAAAGCGGCGGGATTTCAAGAACCAGCCCGACCTCCAAAATCAGATGAGGGGAAACCGCCTGCCGTGCAAAAGGAGCGATCAGACCGCCCCGGGGCCGCGGGAATAATCGGCGACGTTGTAGATGTCGATCGCCGGAAGCACGAAGATATTCCCGTCGCCGCTTGCCCCTTCTTGGCCGGTACGCGCGACGCGAGAAATCGTCTCGATCGTCCGCTGGAGAAAATCGTCGTTGACCACAATCTCGATGATCACCTTCCGATAAACGTCGGTCACCGGGTCGAGGCCGCGGAACCGTTCGATCCGCGCGTCCTCCACGCCGAACGCTTGCGCGTCAGTGACGGTCATTCGAAAGACCTCGGTCTTTTCGAGCGCCTCGCGAACGGCGTTGAGTTTGTGCGGCTGAATGATCGCAACGATCATTTTCATGGAGAGACAACCTTCACGTAAAGCGAAAGCGGAAAACCGGCCGGTTTCAGCTCGACCGGTTCGACCGACTCGATCGGTTCAAACCCCAGCTCGACCGTCAGCGTTTCCCCCTTGAGATAGTCGGTAAACGTGCCGGCGGCGGCTCGAAGTTCTTCGGACTCGGTGACCAAGGCAACGGCAATTCGATCGGTGTACTCGCACCCGATCTCCTTCCGCCGATCCTGAATCACTCGAACCAGCTCGCGGGCCAGCCCCTCAGCGATCAACTCGTCGGTCAACTCGGTCGACAGAACGACGACCGACTGTTTCCCTTGCGAGGCGGTCCAGCCTTCTTTGGCCTGGAGACGAATCTGAATCTCGTCCTCCATCAAAACGATCGGTCCCCCGTCCAAGTCCAGCGTCAGTTGGCCTTTTTCTTTCATCTCGGCCAGCAACGCCGCCCCGTCGGCCTCCATCAAATGGCGTCGAACGACCGGCAGTTGTTTGCCCAGTTTGGGGCCCAATTTCTTGAGATCCGGCAAAACGGTATAGGAGATATAAAGGTCCGGGTCTTGCGCGATCTCGGCATGTTTGACATTCAATTCGTCGCAGATGATCGACTCGTGCGCTTCCACCCATGGCTGGTGTGTCGGGTCGGCCAGGATGATTTCGACCTGGGACAACGGTTGACGAACCTTCAGCTTGGCGCTCATTCGGGCACTTCGTCCGAGCGAAACGATTTCGCGAGTCAAAGCCATCTGGGCTGAAAGTTCTTCGTCGATCGCCGACTCGGTCGCCGTCGGATAATCGGCCAAGTGGGCACTCTCCAACGCCCGGTCGCCAAACGGACCGACAACAAGATTCTGCCAAAGCTCCTCGGCCAAAAACGGCGTGAAGGGGGCGATCAACTTGGCGGTCGTCGTGAGACATTCGTACAGGGTCCAATAGGCGTCGGCCTTGTCCTGGGTCATCTCGCTGGCCCAGAATCGATCGCGGCAACTGCGAACGTACCAGTTGCTCAACGCGTCGACAAAATCGTGCAAAAAGCCACACGCGCCGTAGTTATCGTAGGCGTCCATCGCACGGGTAATCGCAGCGGTCGTCTGGTGCAGTTCACTCAAAACCCAGCGATCGATCTCGGCCCGCTCGGCGATCGGACGATACCCTTCGGCCTCGGCAAGCGTCTCGGGATTCATTTGACCGACTTGCCCCGAAAGCAAAGCCTCCGGCTGAAACTTGTCGATATTGGCGTAAATAACAAAGAAACTGTAGCAGTTCCAAAGCCGCAGGAGGAACTCGGGGATGCACTCCTTGATCGACTGTTCGTTGTAGCGGATCGAGGTCCACGGCGGCTGGTTTGCGTAGAAAAACCATCGCAAAGCGTCGGCCCCGTAGCGGTCGAAGATCTCGCGTGGCTCGCGATAGTTCCGCTTACTCTTGGACATCTTCTGGCCGTCTTCGCCGAGCATCAGTCCGAGAACGATGCAGTTCTTGAACGGGTGCGGATAGGCGACCGGATGGGACTCACTCTGGTCAGCCTCTTTGGTTCCATCTTGGCCGAACAGCAGGGTGCTGATCGCCATCTGGCTGTAAAACCAACCACGGGTCTGGTCGATCGCCTCGCTGATGAAGTCAGCCGGAAACTGGGACTGAAGCCGCTCGTGCGACCCTTCGGTGGCCGGGTAGCCCCACTGGGCAAACGGCATCGCGCCGGAGTCGAACCAGCAGTCGATCACCTCGGTCACCCGACGCATCCGCGCGCCCGGCGCCTTGGGCGAATCGTAGGTAACCTGGTCGATGTACGGCTTGTGAACCTTGAGGTCGTCGGGCAGGTCGGGTTTTTCGGCCTTGGCCTTTTCCCACGCGTCGGTTCCCGTGACGCCCGGCTTGGCGAGCAGTTCGTCGTAATTGGCGATCGCCTCCATGTGGCCAGTCTCTTCACAGACCCAGATCGGCAGCGGGGTGCCCCAATACCGTTCTCGCGAGAGGGCCCAGTCGACGTTCGACTCCAGGAAATTCCCCATCCGGCCGTCACGGATATGTTCGGGCAGCCAGTTGACCTCCTGGTTGTTCGCGACCATTTGGTCCTTGAACTGGGTCGTTCGGATAAACCAGCTCCTACGCGGATACTGGATCAGCGGATCGTCGTCGGCCCGCCAGCAGAACGGGTACTCGTGCAGGTACTGCTCCTGATGGAACAGCTTCCCTTCGGCCTTGAGTTGTCGGTTGATTTCGCGATCGGCTTCCTTGACCCAGACCCCTTGGTACTGGGGCGTTTCGTGGGTGAATTTGCCGTCTGGTCCGACCGAGCAGAGAAGCGTCGGCCCCTGCCCTTCGACAAACCGTTCTTGCTGGGCCAAAAGGACGTCGTAGTCGACCTCGCCGAACGCGGGCGCTTGATGGACCACCCCGGTTCCACTGTCGAGCGTCACGAAATCGGCCGCGACCACACGCCAGGCAACATAATCTTCGCCATCGTCGACCAATTGACCAACCGTTTGGCCGTGTTGCTCATAATAATAATCGAACGGCGGCCGATAACGCTGGTCCAACAGGGCCTCGCCCTTGAACGTTTCGAGGATCTTCGCTTCCTTCTTGACCTTCTCGGCGATTTTCTCGACCAACTCCTCGGCGAGAATCACCTTGCGAGGTTCGTCTTCCAACTCGACCAGGGCGTAGGTCAACTCGGGTCCGACGGCGGCAAACTGGTTGCTCGGCAGCGTCCAGGGGGTCGTGGTCCAGACCAACAGGTCGGTGTCCTCTTGATCGACCAACGGGAAACGAACAAAAACGCTCGGGTCGGCCACTTCGCGATACCCTTGACCGACTTCGCCGCTGGACAGGGCCGTTCCGCCTTGGGCCCACCACCAGACGATCTTGTGCCCTTGATAAAGCAGCCCACGGTCAAACAGATTTTTCAGCGCCCACCAAACGCTCTCGACGTAGCTTTGGTGGTAAGTAACATAGGCATCGTCCAGATGGATCCAGAAGCCG
Source organism: Thermoguttaceae bacterium (assembly GCA_963674475.2). Classification (GTDB taxonomy): domain Bacteria; phylum Planctomycetota; class Planctomycetia; order Pirellulales; family Thermoguttaceae; genus CAXXFQ01. Next base: position 1,105,250 of record CAXXFQ010000024.1, read on the forward strand.
AGCCGTTCGGTCATCTCCTCCCACTGCTTGGTATAGCGGAAGACGCTTTCGACACATTTATGGATGAACGGTTCGACGCCAAACGCCTCGATTTCATCCTTGCTGTGGATCCCCATATCCTTGCAGACCTCGACCTCGACCGGCAGGCCGTGGGTGTCCCAACCCGCTTTGCGATGGACCAACTGGCCCTTCATCGTTTGATAGCGGGGAAAAAGGTCTTTGATCGCGCGGGTCAAGCAGTGCCCCGGGTGCGGCAGACCGTTTGCCGTCGGCGGCCCTTCGTAAAAGACGAACTCCGGCGCCCCTTCGCGAGCGTCGAGCGACTTCTCGTAGATCTGGTTTTCTTTCCAGAACTGGATGATACGTTCTTCGAGTTTCGGGAACGAGACGGAACTTTCTACCGGACGGAAGGTCATGGCTAAACAATCACCTAACTAAACTGCTATTTTTTTGCCGCTTGGAGAGCCACCTACGAACGACGGTTCTTCAAGTCCCCTCACTCGGGGGAATAATGGAACCCTACCAGCGACGGATTCTTATTGTAAGGAGAAACGAAACCTTCAGTAGACCACGGTTCCCCCTCCTTTTCAACGGGGCCAGAGCGGTTTTCATGAAAGTGTAGCGACACGGGAGGACATGGGGAGAGTTCCCATGGTTGCCATAAGCCGAACGATGGATAGCACTTGATATTTTCCACTTCTCTCCCAGCCGCAAGGAACCCGCTACCCATGCTTGAAATATACCAAATCAAATCTTAGTTAATTATAGCGTCACACCGGCATGGGGAGAGTTCCCATGGTTGCTGTAAGCCGAACGATGGACAGCACTTGGCATTTTCCACTTCTCTACCCAGCTGCAAGGAACCCGCTACCCATATTTGAAATATACCGAATCAAATCTTAGTTAAATCATAGCGTCACACCGGCATGGGGAGAGTTCCCATGGTTGCTGTAAGCCGAACGATGGACAGCACTTGGCATTTTCCACTTCTCTACCCAGCTGCAAGGAACCCGCTACCCATATTTGAAATATACCGAATCAAATCTTAGTTAATTATAGCGTCACACCGGCATGGGGAGAGTTCCCATGGTTGCTGTAAGCCGAACGATGGAAAGCACTTGGCATTTTCCACTTCTCTCCCAGCCGCAAGGAACCTGCTACCCATGTTTGAAATATACCAAATCAATTTTAGTTAAATCATAGCGTCACACCGGCATGGGGAGAGTTCCCATGGGACCTTCCGTCCGGTAGAAAGTTCCGTCTCGTTCCCGAAACTCGAAGAACGTATCATCCAGTTCTGGAAAGAAAACCAGATCTACGAGAAGTCGCTCGACGCTCGCGAAGGGGCGCCGGAGTTCGTCTTTTACGAAGGGCCGCCGACGGCAAACGGTCTGCCGCACCCGGGGCACTGCTTGACCCGCGCGATCAAAGACCTTTTTCCCCGCTATCAAACGATGAAGGGCCAGTTGGTCCATCGCAAAGCGGGTTGGGACACCCACGGCCTGCCGGTCGAGGTCGAGGTCTGCAAGGATATGGGGATCCACAGCAAGGATGAAATCGAGGCGTTTGGCGTCGAACCGTTCATCCATAAATGTGTCGAAAGCGTCTTCCGCTATACCAAGCAGTGGGAGGAGATGACCGAACGGCTCGGCTTCTGGATCCATCTGGACGATGCCTATGTTACTTACCACCAAAGCTACGTCGAGAGCGTTTGGTGGGCGCTGAAAAATCTGTTTGACCGTGGGCTGCTTTATCAAGGGCACAAGATCGTCTGGTGGTGGGCCCAAGGCGGAACGGCCCTGTCCAGCGGCGAAGTCGGTCAAGGGTATCGCGAAGTGGCCGACCCGAGCGTTTTTGTTCGTTTCCCGTTGGTCGATCAAGAGGACACCGACCTGTTGGTCTGGACCACGACCCCCTGGACGCTGCCGAGCAACCAGTTTGCCGCCGTCGGACCCGAGTTGACCTACGCCCTGGTCGAGTTGGAAGACGAACCTCGCAAGGTGATTCTCGCCGAGGAGTTGGTCGAGAAAATCGCCGAGAAGGTCAAGAAGGAAGCGAAGATCCTCGAAACGTTCAAGGGCGAGGCCCTGTTGGACCAGCGTTATCGGCCGCCGTTCGATTATTATTATGAGCAACACGGCCAAACGGTTGGTCAATTGGTCGACGATGGCGAAGATTATGTTGCCTGGCGTGTGGTCGCGGCCGATTTCGTGACGCTCGACAGTGGAACCGGGGTGGTCCATCAAGCGCCCGCGTTCGGCGAGGTCGACTACGACGTCCTTTTGGCCCAGCAAGAACGGTTTGTCGAAGGGCAGGGGCCGACGCTTCTCTGCTCGGTCGGACCAGACGGCAAATTCACCCACGAAACGCCCCAGTACCAAGGGGTCTGGGTCAAGGAAGCCGATCGCGAAATCAACCGACAACTCAAGGCCGAAGGGAAGCTGTTCCATCAGGAGCAGTACCTGCACGAGTACCCGTTCTGCTGGCGGGCCGACGACGATCCGCTGATCCAGTATCCGCGTAGGAGCTGGTTTATCCGAACGACCCAGTTCAAGGACCAAATGGTCGCGAACAACCAGGAGGTCAACTGGCTGCCCGAACATATCCGTGACGGCCGGATGGGGAATTTCCTGGAGTCGAACGTCGACTGGGCCCTCTCGCGAGAACGGTATTGGGGCACCCCGCTGCCGATCTGGGTCTGTGAAGAGACTGGCCACATGGAGGCGATCGCCAATTACGACGAACTGCTCGCCAAGCCGGGCGTCACGGGAACCGACGCGTGGGAAAAGGCCAAGGCCGAAAAACCCGACCTGCCCGACGACCTCAAGGTTCACAAGCCGTACATCGACCAGGTTACCTACGATTCGCCCAAGGCGCCGGGCGCGCGGATGCGTCGGGTGACCGAGGTGATCGACTGCTGGTTCGACTCCGGCGCGATGCCGTTTGCCCAGTGGGGCTACCCGGCCACCGAAGGGTCGCACGAGCGGCTTCAGTCCCAGTTTCCGGCTGACTTCATCAGCGAGGCGATCGACCAGACCCGTGGTTGGTTTTACAGCCAGATGGCGATCAGCACCCTGCTGTTCGGCCAAGATGGAACCAAAGAGGCTGACCAGAGTGAGTCCCATCCGGTCGCCTATCCGCACCCGTTCAAGAACTGCATCGTTCTCGGACTGATGCTCGGCGAAGACGGCCAGAAGATGTCCAAGAGTAAGCGGAACTATCGCGAGCCACGCGAGATCTTCGACCGCTACGGGGCCGACGCTTTGCGATGGTTTTTCTACGCAAACCAGCCGCCGTGGACCTCGATCCGCTACAACGAACAGTCGATCAAGGAGTGCATCCCCGAGTTCCTCCTGCGGCTTTGGAACTGCTACAGTTTCTTTGTTATTTACGCCAATATCGACAAGTTTCAGCCGGAGGCTTTGCTTTCGGGGCAAGTCGGTCAAATGAATCCCGAGACGCTTGCCGAGGCCGAAGGGTATCGTCCGATCGCCGAGCGGGCCGAGATCGATCGCTGGGTTTTGAGTGAACTGCACCAGACGACCGCTGCGATTACCCGTGCGATGGACGCCTACGATAACTACGGCGCGTGTGGCTTTTTGCACGATTTTGTCGACGCGTTGAGCAACTGGTACGTTCGCAGTTGCCGCGATCGATTCTGGGCCAGCGAGATGACCCAGGACAAGGCCGACGCCTATTGGACCCTGTACGAATGTCTCACGACGACCGCCAAGTTGATCGCCCCCTTCACGCCGTTTTTGGCCGAGGAGCTTTGGCAGAATCTTGTTGTCGGTCCGTTTGGCGACCGGGCGTTGGAGAGTGCCCACTTGGCCGATTATCCGACGGCGACCGAGTCGGCGATCGACGAAGAACTTTCAGCCCAGATGGCTTTGACTCGCGAAATCGTTTCGCTCGGACGAAGTGCCCGAATGAGCGCCAAGCTGAAGGTTCGTCAACCGTTGTCCCAGGTCGAAATCATCCTGGCCGACCCGACACACCAGCCATGGGTGGAAGCGCACGAGTCGATCATCTGCGACGAATTGAATGTCAAACATGCCGAGATCGCGCAAGACCCGGACCTTTATATCTCCTATACCGTTTTGCCGGATCTCAAGAAATTGGGCCCCAAACTGGGCAAACAACTGCCGGTCGTTCGACGCCATTTGATGGAGGCCGACGGGGCGGCGTTGCTGGCCGAGATGAAAGAAAAAGGCCAACTGACGCTGGACTTGGACGGGGGACCGATCGTTTTGATGGAGGACGAGATTCAGATTCGTCTCCAGGCCAAAGAAGGCTGGACCGCCTCGCAAGGGAAACAGTCGGTCGTCGTTCTGTCGACCGAGTTGACCGACGAGTTGATCGCTGAGGGGCTGGCCCGCGAGCTGGTTCGAGTGATTCAGGATCGGCGGAAGGAGATCGGGTGCGAGTACACCGATCGAATTGCCGTTGCCTTGGTCACCGAGTCCGAAGAACTTCGAGCCGCCGCCGGCACGTTTACCGACTATCTCAAGGGGGAAACGCTGACGGTCGAGCTGGGGTTTGAACCGATCGAGTCGGTCGAACCGGTCGAGCTGAAACCGGCCGGTTTTCCGCTTTCGCTTTACGTGAAGGTTGTCTCTCCATGAAAATGATCGTTGCGATCATTCAGCCGCACAAACTCAACGCCGTTCGCGAGGCGCTCGAAAAGACCGAGGTCTTTCGAATGACCGTCACTGACGCGCAAGCGTTCGGCGTGGAGGACGCGCGGATCGAACGGTTCCGCGGCCTCGACCCGGTGACCGACGTTTATCGGAAGGTGATCATCGAGATTGTGGTCAACGACGATTTTCTCCAGCGGACGATCGAGACGATTTCTCGCGTCGCGCGTACCGGCCAAGAAGGGGCAAGCGGCGACGGGAATATCTCGTGCTTCCGGCGATCGACATCTACAACGTCGCCGATTATTCCCGCGGCCCCGGGGCGGTCTGATCGCTCCTTTTGCACGGCAGGCGGTTTCCCCTCATCTGATTTTGGAGGTCGGGCTGGTTCTTGAAATCCCGCCGCTTTACTGTCCTTTATAGGGGGTGAGTCCACATAATCCGTAAAAGCCTTTTTTCGAAAAAAAGAGGTATTTTACTATCCGTCCGAAAAAAACTGGCGGCAGCTTGATTTTGGTGGCGACTGTTATATAATAGAATTCGAATATAAAAGTCCCCCAAATAGGAGCTCCTATCATGCCGTCGAAAGCGGCCGTTTCATATCACGGAAGCCGTCAATATAATTGTGCCCAGGCGATCCACAAGGCGTTCGATTCATCCCAAGAGCAGGTCGAAGAGGCTCGCGGTCACGGCGGAGGTCGAGCCGAGGAAGGGCTTTGTGGGGCCCTGCATGCCGGCTTGTCGATCTTGCACGATAAGGAAGATCGCGAAAGGCTTCACGCCCATTTTCTCTCCTATGCCAAGTCGCTGAAGTGTCGAGAAATCAAAAAGGCAAAGACCCTCTCTTGTTCCGATTGCGTCAAGGTTACGGCCGAATTCCTGGAGGGACATTTTGAGTCGTCTTAAAGAACAGGCCGCGCTTTTGAAGGCGGTCGCGCACCCGGTTCGACTGGAAATTCTCGATCTGCTGACCCATGGAGAGACCTGTGTCCAAGATGCGCAGGAACTGCTGGACGTCTCCCAACCTAACCTGTCGCAACACCTGGCGATCCTCAAAAAGGCCGGGTTGGCCGATTGCCGGATCGAGGGGCCGAAGCGGTGTTATTTTCTCTGTCGGCCGACGTTGGTCATGAACCTCATGAGCCTCTTGTCGATGGAAAACGAGTAGGTTCCGTGCGAGGCGGTTCGCGAGCAGCTTATAGGGAGCGGCGGGGGAAGTCGTAAGAAGTGGTTTTTTAATTTGAACCAACAAAAGAGGGGAACCCTTCCAAGAAAAGGTTCCCCTTCTAGTTTTGCGAAAAGGGATCACGACGGTTTCGCAATCCCTTTGATTCTTTGGCCTTTTACAGCAGTTTCGCTTTCAAGTCTTGCAAAAGTTTCACCCCGGCGCCGATCTCTTCTTTCTGGCGTTCGGGCTCTTGCGGAATCTCTCGCTCGATGGTCAGCGGACCGTCGTAGCCGATCTCTTTGAGGGTCGAGAGGAAATCTTCAAATCCGACGTCCCCTTGGCCCAGCGGCATCTCGCAGCCAAAATCGACGCCCGGTTTGTCCGACCATTTGCCGTCTTTGCAGTGGACGCTCTTGACATACTTGCCGACCTTCTTGAGCGCTTCGATCGGGTTGCCGATCCCGTAGAGGATCATGTTGGCCGGATCGAAGTTCACGAACAGGTTGTCCCGGTCGACGTCGGCGATGAACTGCAACAGTCCCTCGGGCGTTTCCTGACCGGTTTCCAGATGGAGGCACTGACCGTTGGCCTTGCAGTGGTCGCAGATATCCTGGGCCACTTCGACGGCACCCTTGTAAAGCGGATCGTTCTGGTCGTGGGGGACGAAGCCGATATGAAGCGCGACCCGCTCGACGCCCAAGAGCTTGGCGAAGTCGGCGATTTCCTTCATTTCGGTCGTTCGGGCCTCACGCGTTTCCGGCGGAACGAGCCCGACGGTTTGGGCGCTCATCGGGATGCTCTCGTAGCTTTCCCCTTCGAAACCACCGAAGACCACGCTGATCGTGATCCCGTATTCTTTGAGTTTGGCGAGAAATTCGTTTGCTTTTTCTTGAGTGCGCGACTCTTTAA
>CAXXFQ010000025.1:0-12690 GCA_963674475.2 Thermoguttaceae bacterium
ATCTGCTCGAATATTTCGACAATCTGAGCGGCGCCTGTCGCACCTACGGGGTGCCCCTTGCATTTCAGCCCGCCGGACACGTTTACGGGGCGGATGCCGTCTCGGGCAGTTTTCCCTTCTCCGGCCGCCCTGGCTGCTTCCAGGCCTTCTTTGAAGAAACCCAGATCCGCCACCGCCATGGCTTCGGCAATGGTGAAACAGTCATGCACTTCGGCAATTTTGATGTCCTGTGCGGACACGCCTGCCATTTCGTATGCCTGCTGGGCCGCAAGCTTGGCAGCGGGAATGCTTGTGAGGGTTTCGCGGTCATGCAATGCGCAGTCGCTGGCCTGACCCGAACCAATGATGTGGATGGGCGTATCCGTGAAGTCTTTGGCGATCTCTTCCGCTACGAGCAAGATGCATGCCGCGCCGTCCGTGATGGGACAGCAGTCAAACAGGGTGTTGGGCCACGCGATGGCGGGGTTGTAATTGGGGTCGTTTAAAAACGCTATCTCGTCTTCCCACTGCGGGACCGACAACCCCTTTTTCCCCGCCTTGGCTTTGCGCATGTCCATTACGTCACGGATGGCCATCGGGAAATGGGCCTTGGGGTTGAGGGCGCCGTTGTTGTGGTTCTTTATGGCTATTTTCAGCAGATCGTCGTGCGTGGTCCCGTATTTATTCATGTGGGCGGTGGCCATGGTGGCATACAACCCCGGGAAGGTGAATCCCGCCGCGCTTTCGTAACTTGTGTCCGAACCGCCGGCAATGGCCATGGTGGTCCAGTCGCCGGGCAAGGTGCTCATTTTTTCGGTTCCGCCGACAAGCACAATATCGTAGGCGCCCGAGGCCACAGCGAGCAGTCCCTGCCTTACGGCCACACCGCTGCTGGCACACGCGTCTTCAACCTTCAGGGCCGGTATGGGAAAAAGACCGGTGGCGTCGGCGCACAACACGCCCACCGAGGTTTGCGATTCCCAGAACTCCGCGCCGGTGTTGCCGACAACCAGTGCCTCGATGTCCCGGGGATCGATCCCCCGATCGATGGATTTGCACATTTCCAGAAAGGCTTCCGCGAACAGTTCTCTATTGGTCATGTCCGGCCGGGTTCCAAAATTCGACATGCCGGCCCCGACCATGGCAACGCCCCTGGCAAGTTTTCTCTTCTTTTTCAACATGGCAGACCTCTTTTTGCTTTCTTGCTTCATTGACGATATGCTCAAACCAAATTTTGAAAGGCTTCAGACCGGCCCGTGTATTTTTTGCGCAGAACCGTCTTTCTCAGTTTTCCGGCCGGGTCTCTGACAACATCATCGAAAACAACTTTCCGCGGCAGCTTGTAGGTTGCCATCTTGGATTTGGCGAATTCGATCAGCTCATCCTCGGTCATGGTTTCCCCCTGCTTCAACTGGACGATAGCCATGACGACCTCAACAAGGCGTTCGTCCGGATATCCGATGCAGGCGACATCGTCGATTTTGGGATGCCCCATCAAAGCGTCTTCGATCTCTACAGGATAGATGTTTTCTCCGCCCGAGGTGATCATGTCCTTTTTCCGGTCGACGATATAGAAAAAGCCTTCTTCGTCGGTCTTGGCAAGGTCGCCGGAATAGTGCCATTCGCCCCGCAAACATTCAGCCGTCAGTTCGGGATTGTTGAGGTATTCCTTCATCATGCGTTCGGTGGTGAATATCAGTTCGCCGACTTCGCCCGGAGGCAATTCGTTGTCAAAGGGATCGACCACTTTGGCCTCCACGCCGAAAGTCGGCTTGCCCACGGAGCCGGGTTTTCTCAGAACGTCTTCCGGCATGATCCTGAAGGTTCCTCCGCCCCCACCTTCCGTGTCGCCGTAAATATTGGAAACGCCGCAGGGCAGATGTTCCGAGAGCCCCTTGAGCACATCAAAAGGTATCGGCTGCGCACCCATGCCGAGATAACGCCAGGGGCTCAAATCGTAATCGGACAGCTTGATCTCGCCGCTCTTTATCTTGTTGATGGTCGCGACCGCCAGGGGAACGACAAAAAGCGTTGCCGTCCCTTTCTCTTCGCTGAGAGCTTCGAAAATCCATTTCGGGGTCACTGAACTCGAGGAGCATCGTTCCCGCGGCGCCGGCCGCATAATAGGGCGAGTACATGAACATGGCCCCGCTGTGATAAAAGGGCAGGAATACGATATAGTTGTCACCGGTCTGAACGAAAAAACTCATGCCGTTTCCAACGGCTACGTTGTTCAGGGCGTAGTGGGGTGAACACGACCGGTTTGGGGGCGCCGGTGGTCCCGGAGGTGAACATGAGGGCCAGATGATGATCCCCGTCCAGAGCGACCAGCGCTTCGCCGATATCTTCCGAAGCCTGAATCGTCTTAAAATCGATCATGTCTTCCGGCGGATTTTCACCGAGGCATATAAAATGCTCAACAGATTCCAGTTCCTGCTGGATCGGTTGGACGACAGGCAGAAATTCCGAGCCTAAAATAAATACCTTGGGCTGGCTGACTTTTGCTGCGTAAAGGATGTCCGGTCCGATGAATCTGAAATTGAGGGGAACGACAACCGCGCCGATCTTGAGAATGGCAAAATAGGTAATCAGCCATTCCAGGGAATTGTACTGAAGATGTATCACCGTGTCGTTGTCTTTTACGCCCAACTCTTTGGACAGATAATTGGCGACACGGTTGATTTCGTCGTTGTATTCTTTCCACGTCAGCGCCCTGCGCACACCCTTTGAAGGCGTACGTTCAATCAGACATTCTTTTTCAGGCCAATGCCTGGCGTGAATGGCAGCATACTTGGCAAAAATTCATTAAAATGCCTCCTTCCTGCTCGGATTACCAAGTGCAGGCTATATTTTTACATAAACCCCATGATCCTCGGAAGCCAGAGAACCACCCCTGGCATGTAGGTTATCAGAAAAAGCACCGCAAGTTGAATGATGACAAATGGAATGACCGTCCGGGTGACATAGATGATATCCCGGTTGGCGATCGCCCCAACGACATACAAGCTGCCGCCCATGGGAGGCGTGCAGTAGCCGATGGCCAGGTTGACGGTCATGATCAGCCCGAAATGCATATAGTCGACGTTAAAGGAATCAAGCATGGGCAGCATCACCGGACCCAGAATCAGTGTGGCGGAGATGATGTCCATAAACATACCGATAACCAGCAGGATAATATTCATGGCCAGCAAAAACACGATCGGCGAGTGTATCGCCGACAGGATGGCATCCGTGACCGCATCGGGGATGTGTTCCAAAGTCAGCAGACGCCCGAAGCAGCTGGCACCGGCCACGATGATCAGAAGCGACCCGGAGGTGATGGCCGAATTGACCGTGATCGTTTTGATGTCTTTCAACTTCAGCGATTTATGAATGAAAACTTCCACAATCAGAGCATACACGGACGCTACCACGGCGGCCTCATTGGCGGTGAACGCCCCCGAAAAAATCCCTCCGAAAATGATGACCGGAAGCAGCAGGGACCATATGCTTTCCTTCAATACGGCAACCATTTCGCCATACGCCGGTATGGGAAGCCTGACAATTTCTTCCCTGTTCCTGAAATGGTAGTAGGAGTACAGGCAGACAGCTATAATAATGAGGATGCCGGGCATAAAGCCGGTTATAAAAAGGCCTTCCAGGGAAACGTTGCTGATCATGCTGTACAGGATCATGCTGATGCTTGGAGGGATGATCACACCCAGGTTGGGCGAGGTGGTCATTAGCCCGATGGTATAGTCTTCAGGATAGCCTTTTTCTATGAGCGCCGGTATCATAAAGCCGCCGATGGCAACCACGGTCGCCATTGTGGACCCCGAGATCGCGCCGAAAAGGCCGCAGGCGATAACGCCTGTCATGCCAAGTCCGCCCGGCATCCAGCTCACGAAGGTGTTGGCCACTTTGATCAATTTTTCGACAATGCTGCCCGCCGTCATAATATTCCCGCACAAAATAAAGAAAAGAACCACGACAAGGGCAAAATTATCCATGCTGCGTAACAGGGTCTGTACCAGAAGCATCGTCGGCAGATTGGTAAAGAAAAGGAATCCGAGTGCGGCGGTAAAAAAAAGGCACAGCCCCACCGGGGATATAGGTTGCCATACAACCCAACAGGATGAAGAGGATAGCTAAATGGCTGGAATCCATATTAAACTCAAGCTCCGAATGCAGGCGTTAATCGGTTTTTCTTGTTTTCAGCAGGGCAACGATGTCTTCGTAAAAAACCTGGAAGACACGGATCGTCATGGTGACGCCCATCAGCGGCAGAATCGCGAATATATAAAACAAGGGAATCCGCATGATGATCGTCTTCTGCTCGGTCTGAATTTGCAGCGACGCCAGTTTTCCATCCGTAGTAGAGCACGATCAGGGCGAAAATCAGCACCACGAGATTGCTGAAAAAGGTCAGCGGGACTTTGAGCTTTGGAAAAATCTGAACCGATGCGTCGATCTTTATCATGGTGCGGTTTCTGACGGCGGCGCTGCATCCGATGAAGGTCGTGTAGATGATCACCTCCCGCACCAGTTCTTCCGACCAGGGAAGCGCCGAGTTGAACCCATACCGGAGCACAACACTGAAAAATAGAGCTATAAGCGCTGCCATGACGCTAAGAAAAAGCGTCCACTCCTCGAATGCGGTCAGAATTTTATCTGAAATTTGAAATATTTTTTTCATCATTGCATGGGGCCTCACGGCTGAGAAAGATCAGGGGACATTGCTGCCCCCTTTAGTCTTAGCCTTGATTATTCTGCGCCTTTGTATCCCATAAAATCCTGAACTTCCTTCAGATAGTTTGCCGGGCGGTACGTATCTCCCGACCTGAGTTTGTTGATGTCGTCCGCAAATTTCTGTGTGGACGGAAGACGCCTGCTTGCGCAGCACCTCCATATCCTTTTCAGGCAGCCTGTAAAATTGAACGCCCTCCGCGGTTGCCTTTTCAATGTGTGTCTTTTCCTGCTGGACGGCTTCCGCACGATATTTGGCGCACATCTCCTTGACGGTCTCTTTGAAGATTTTCTGCAGATCGGGGGGGCAGACTTGCAAACCACGCCTTGTTGAAAATCCAGATAACGAGGCCGTTGGCATAATCCACACGGGTGTAATATTTGGCCACCTCCAATTTTTTGGTGATGTGGCATACCTCGGCCGCATGGTCCATACCGTCTATAACGCCCTGTTTCAGTGAAATCTGCACGTCGGGCCACGGCATGGCAACGGCGTTCAAACCCCAAGCTTTGTAGGTCAGCTGGTTGACGACGGCTTCCGCTGTCCTGAATTTCAGTTTTTTGGCATCGGCGATTGTTTTCACAGGCTTGGTGGTGGCCCAGCCGTATCCACCGTATGTGGTAACATCCAGTCCCATGATTCCCTGGTGGTCCATGGCGTTCAGGAAGTGGTTGTAAAGCTTTTTGTTGCCGATGAATTTGGCCCATTTTTCATGGCTGTCTATCAGGAAGGGCAGGTTGGAAATGCCGAACCGGGGGCCCAGATTTGTCGATGCCACCGAAGAAACACCCGTGCCTTGAATGGCGCCCATTTGAAGCTGGTTCAAAACCTCCACCTCTCCGCCGAGAATTGAAAGCGGGAAGTAATCAAAGTAAATCTGGCCGTTCGTTCGCTTCCACAGTTCATCCCGTATGGCATAGCCCGCATAGATGCATTTGAGAACCGGGTGGCTGACACTGGACACCACGCATTTGTATTTGGCTCCCGATGGATCGAACTTCGGCTTCCAGGTATCCAGGGATGGTTTCTTTTTGGCCATTGCCGGGCCGACCATCAGTCCGAAGCATATGAGACAGACCGTAATCATTGTGAACAATCGTTTCGCTGTCATTTGCGCCTCCTTTAAGAAAAAAAGCCGTTTCTGTCATGGCTGCCTAATCGAACACTCACTCAACAAGCATGAATCCTAAGACGATTGTCCATTTAGTCCGGGAACTTGGGTATCTCCCCTTCTCTGCGCGGGGACTTGGGAACAACGTGGGCAAGGGTAAACAATACGCCGAACGCGTCTTTCGGGTTGATGTAGGACTCGGTCCAACTCATGTAATCCGGGACCTTCCGTGAAATTGGCGTTGCCCCACGAGGCCGTGATGCCCATGTCGTTGAGCTGCACCTCGAAAGTTTTGTTGTCCTCTTCCATCTCGAGGGTGACCATGTACAGGCCTTCCCCTTTTTTCTTGATGAACTTGCCGATGAGAACTTCGCCGTCGGGGTCATTCATCGGGGAGAGGAACTCCATCGAGCACTGGTTGTCGCCTTCCGAGCCAAACCGGAACGCCACCCATTTGTATTTAAGCTCGGCCTCCTCGCCCCAGTCGAACGGATCGATGTTAAACAGCATTTTATAGCGTTCAAGGGCGGCCTCAATGTCCAATACCGCTACTGCGACGCGACGAATTCTTTTTACTTTTAAAGCCACTCGGCACCTCCTTTTCTTCGGGTAAAATTGAAAATGTTCATGTGCTGTTCGTCTCTCTTTCCAACCCTGGTTGAAAAATCACCCTCCCTTCCTGCTAATTGTCGGTTTTCCGTCAATCCATTTTCACCAGTTTATCCGGATTCATTATGTCGTTGGGGTCGAAAATGCGTTTCACGTCTCTCAGCCACAAATGAAAATCCGGCCCGATGTCCGGTCCGAAAATCGTCGTCAACGGCTCCATGTGGATAAACCACCCCAACCGGTCCTTCTTTGTATGGGCGATGAACGCCTCCTTGGTCTGCAAGCGAGCGTTCTTTACCTCTGTGATATCTGCCTGATCATAGTAGTTGTCAGTTTCGTTGATACTGAAGTATCCACGGTCGTAGACATAAACCTCAGGCGTTTCTTCATCCAGTATATAGTGAGGATATTTATTGATGATTTTCATGTGGGCATTATGGAGTTTTTCTATCGTTTCGATTTGAGAGACATTCATCCTTTGACAGGCATAACCGCCATAACGGGTCATACGTACAGAGGTTCCACTCCTAAAAGCATCCCCGTGCCATGTTGACAGAACCTCTCTGAGATCCTCACGGAAGATCCCCTTGGTTTGGTCCACGATGAGGCGGAGGACTTTTTCCTCGTAGTCGATCTGCCGTTGAGAGGAGATAGCGGCAAGAACCACATAGATCATGTTCCTCGGCCACATGCCTTCCCGGTAGGTTTTTTCGGACAGGTCCTGCGTCGGCTGGGTGTTGAAGGCGTTAAACGCGTCCGGCGTGGTGTTCAGGTGGGTCCCGATGCCCTGCGTGGGCAATTTCGTACAAGCCCGATTCCATGGACGGAAAATCAGGATACTCGATATAGAAGATGCGATGGTTTTCCGGCAACGGCGGCCGGTCGTAGTTTTTTTCCTGAGGCCATTCGCCTCCGACCCAGCGGTGGAGTTTTATCGTGGCTTCGGTGACGACGCCAAGCCCTCCATAGTGGGTAAATTCGAAAATACCCTTGAGGCACGGTCCGGGGCCGGCCCACCAGAAATCGCCGGCTTTCGGAAGCGACCGTGAACCGGTTTCTATGATGTCCCCCGTTGGGCAAAACCACTTTCATGTTGATCAGGGATTTAATCCCGGGGCCGTAAGCAAGGGCGCTTTGCCAGATCTCGTTGAACATCATGTTGCTCAGAACGCCGACAATTCCCGGAGCCAGCGGCGTGCCGCCGTTCCAAAGGCCCCTTTTCATGGTTTCGGACTGCAGCCTGGCAAAGTTGACGTGCGGCTGAATGACCGCCGTCATGTTCTCTTCGTCGATATTCAGTATCCTGTCCAGTCGCTTCAGATCCAGGACAAGGCTGTCTGCTGCTTTGGGAATACACACTCCGCACATATTGACGCCCGTGTTGATGGTGACAACGGGGACACGCTCTCTGTCGCATATGCGAAGAACACTCCTTACGTCTTCGGTGTCCCTGGGTAAAACGACGGCTCCCGGGACGGTGATAGAATCTCTGTGGTGTTTTCGCCACACGGAAGTCAGCGATGCATCCTTGGAGTATGCATGGCATATTGCCGGGTCATCGGTTATAAACTCTTTTCCGACAATATCAGCCAGTTTCTGGTATGCTTTTTTATCAATCATTTTTTTTCTCTCCAAGTGCTTTGAGGACGAGATCGAGCAGATTGTACAATACCATGGCGCTTCCACTTTCTTTCAAGCTTGCGTCAAAATTTTCCTCGCAGTGGGGACAATGGGTCACCAGCGCCTCGGCCCCGGTAGTGTCCGCCTCGGCAATCCTTTCCAAGGCCGTTGACTTTGCAAAATCGGGATACGCGCTGCCCATCCAGCTTCCGGCTCCGCAGCACAGCGCATCGTCCTTTATCCTTTCCATTTCGGTTAGTTCGACACCCGGTATGGCCTCAAGGATTCTTCGCGGCGCATCGTAGATGCCGGTGAACGCATTGGTGCCGCTTACCCCGCTGCTGCTGATCCTCCCTAAGTGGCAGGGATCGTGATAGGTTACGGTCAGGGGTTTTGACTGTTGCAGGCTGAAGTCTTTTTTCGGATATAAGCTGATCCACCATCTCCAGGATGTGGACCACTTCGAAATTCATTGCTTCTCCGACTTCGGGATAGTCGCGGCGAAAGGTGCTGTAGCAATAGGGGCAGATGCAGACCACTTTTTTCACCCCGAGCCGGTTGAATGTCTTTATGTTCTCTTTGGCAAAAGCGACGAATTCATCCTGGTCCCCGATTCTCAAGGCCGGATTTCCACAGCACATTTCCTTGTTTTCCAGAAACCCGACCTCGACGCCGGCCGCCATCAGGATTTTGGCGGCAGCAAGGGGCATTGCCTCTGCAGCCGGATCTTTGAGGGGCGAGCACCCGACATAGAGAATGGTGTCCGAGCCGGGCTCGGCATCAGCGATTTTACTGCTTTCCTGTGCAGGCTGATAACGGTAGAGCGCCTTGAGCCAGTTGGAGCGGTGCGCATTGGGTTTGCCGAAAGGATTTTTGGTGATCTTTCAGGCTCTGCAAGAGAGGCCTGAACTCCTCCGGTGGCCCTTTGCCGTCCGCAACAAGCTTGGCCCGCATGGCCTGAATGATTTTTCCCGGCTGAATCTCCTTAACGCGGCCGCAGACGTAGTCGCATCCGCCGCATAACTGACACCGGTAGACAACATCCAACAGCTTTTCAGACCACTCGAGATCTCCCTCCAATAGAGCGCGGGCAACGTCAAGCCTTCCCTGGGCAGAGAACGCATCAAAATGATATCGAATAAGACTTGGGCACATCCTTGAAAAACGTTCACTCTTTATGTGCCAGGTAAAAACATATTTACACATGCTGTCTCGATAGCAATTCCAGATTTCACGGCGATAATCTTCAAGTTGACGCATTCGATTTTCCTCAATTCAATTCTTGAATGTCCGGCGATTCATTCAAAAGCCGGTTTTCGGACTTTGCTTTATACGGCAGTGTGACCGTCTGTAATCTGCTATTGAAAACGGCGCGTTCGACTGTCATTCGTCAGTGAAAGCATAGTTTTCCAGGGTTCATGATATTGTTCGGATCGATTTTGTTTTTAATTTGCTTTAAGTATTTGGAATACATCTCGGTACGGCTGTAAACGAGTTCCGCCAGTTTGCCATAGGGCCTGTCGAAAAACGCACCGTTTTCCACAAGTTTTTCACATAGCTGCTCATACAATAAATGGACGTGGGAAGCGTCATCTGGAGAAAAATGCAGGTCAACGCTGCAGTAAAATGCGCGTGCGCGCTCAATCGGCAGAAGATAAAATCCGATCTCGTCCGAAGGATAACCTTCGCTTTGACAATTTTTGAAAATAAGTTCTTCAAATTCCCTGTACGCGGTCAGGCGGGGAATAAAACATGAGTTGTCGGCAGGAGCCCTTGCAGCCGAACCTTTTTTGCATACGCCACGACAAACGCAGTTCATCCAGAAAAAAATCGTTCTAAAGCATCGATACCGTCGATCCGATCAGCAGGCTCCGCATCGATCTTTCGGGCAACATCTCGCAAATCTTTTTCCTGGTAGGAAATTTTTTCATCCGGGAATCGGCCCAACGGCGGACAGGCAGATTGCTACTGCCCACGGGGGCATCGTTTTTCTAAGCGTCTCAAATTGCTCGATTTGCGTTCGATCCCAGGACGGCGCGCCTGCATTTTCAATGTAAGTTCCCTGTGCAAGCGTTTCACGCTGGCCATCGGCTTCCTGCAGCGGCAGAACAGACCAGTTGAAATTGTTCATGGCCAGGCACTCCAGGCCGAGTTCATACTTTTGTATGGTCCTGATGATTTCTACCGTTCGTCGCACATCCGGGCTGGGAAAGAAGAATACCTTCTGCTTTTTGGGGACGGGAAGCAACCGGATGATCATCCATGCGACAATTCCCAGGGTTCCCTGGGCGCCCTGGAATATGCGGTAAAAATTCAGACCGGGACCGTCCGGTGCCGATGCGGGCGTGTTTTCCAGGGGCGGGTGACCGACTGTAAAAACCTTTCCTGTCGGCGATACAACCGTGTAGGAAATTACGTGTTCCGAACCGTAGGTGAAATCTGCAGCTGTCACCGCTGGATTTCTTTCCATGTAAGCAGAGACAACCGACGCGGAGGGCGGGTCGAGAAATGGTTTGGCCGTTCTGAAACCGCGGCCTTCCAGTTCATCATTCAACTGGCGAAACGTAACGCCGGGTTCGATAATAGCGTACCAGTTCCGCGCGTTGACTTCAAGTATCCGATTCATCCGATTAAGATCTACGACAATGCCCTTTTCAGTAGGAATACCAGCGCCATGCAAGCCAACAAGAGAACTTCGGGGCACCACGGGAATTCTGTACTCGTTGGCCAGAGCAACGATGGCCTGTATTTCGGACACACGAATCTGGAAACACCGCGCAATGTGGCGTTTGTCCTGAAGTAAAACTTGTGTCATTTGGCATATCGGACTATTGCACCTGGATCTGTGGTAATATGTTTTTCCTCTACGATTTCAGCCAACCGGGAAAGAACGGCACCGCTGATCTGCATATCTTATTCCCTTCAAGAGATTTATGGATATATAATTTCAAGCAATAGCGTGTCCTTCATACGCAACGTATTTAAGTGTTTTAAACTTAGCAGTCGTATTAATTGAGTAATCACTCACAAATACAGGTATCGACAAGTTTCCCCTGGAGCCTAAAAGTGGAATCTTGGCATTGCCTCTACCTTCTATCCAGCCATGGTCTCCTTGTTGAAATCAAGGAGTCGGTAGATGCTCATCAGGACCTGTTTTTTTACATCCAAAGCAGTCACTTGCATTTTCTTGATATCCCAGCCGTTCAAGCTCTGATAGAATATTAGAAAGTGAATTATGCTGGCTACAAGTCTTGGATTTTCAACGTTAAATACTTTCTGCTTTACCCCTACGGCGATCAGATCACTGAATTTTTTTATAATCTCGGATTCGCCGCTCAACAGCACCTTCAGTGAAACCCGGGTCTGACTTGCTGTTTCTATGTATATAAGCCGGTAGGTTTCTTGGTATTTTTCAATCAAGTCGAGAATCTTGTTGAACACGTTTTTCCGTTTTGCTCTGAATATCATTGCTTTCCTTAATCCCCGAATCGATGGCTTCGATGAACTTTTTTTTGAAGGCTTTCGTGAAAGAAGGAATAGTATATCTTCTTTTTTTCGGATATAGTTGTATATCGTACCTTCGGTGAGCCCGCTTTTTTGGGCTATTTCAATAGTTTTGGTTTTGTGGAACCCTTTTTTGACAAAGAGCTTGTTGGCTGCGTCGATTATCATCTTCCGTCTTTGCTCTATCAAATCAGGGTTTTTTATAATGCTTTTAATGTGCTTATTCATATCATTGAGATTGGTATGTAGGCTAATAGTTAAGTAATGGCAACGAGTTATCATATGCATATGATTGAGTGCTCACTCAATATGCTAAAAAATCTAAGTTGTCAACCCAAAATATCGGGACGACCGGCGAAATGGTCACGCTACTCGTTTCTGGTTAATGCGTCATGGCTACAAGCGGACTTCAGCGATTGAAGGTGAACTAAATGAAGAACTGGGAAGAAGGCCTGATCGTTATCGGAGAAGAATCAACGGAACCCGAAAGGAAGTGGTAGAGGCCATTGAAAACGCAGTGCTGGAAATATCCGCCGGTTGACCGAATGGCAGGCTTCTGCCGGAGTTCATTACTTGGATGCCAATGTAGGGATACCGCCTGAAAATGATCCGATTGAGCGCGCCGATATCTCACCCGTTTGTGGATTGAAAGCTAAATCCAAGCGCACCTATATGTTGTGGTAGGGCGAAATCCAGGCGCGGGTGGTAATAGCGCGCCAGATAATTGATATTTCTGAAATATTGGTCGCGTAGTGATACATTGAGAATACACCACGAAAATGGATCTTTAGAAAGTGGTGTGTTTATTGCCATCAAATATATAAATCAGTACCATAAATTTCTTTATATTTAAATAACATATCTAACGATGGAATGCTTTACCCTCAGGGGTCTTCTGGAGATAGGCATCTTGAATATCAGGATATAGGGGACTTCAAAAACCTGATATATGTCTGACAGATCCGCTTTTATACCTGATTGCAGATCGTTGCATCTCGCTGTATTCAAAATTAACAACGGCCGGTGGTGATACGGAAGATATCTTAAATCTGTTATGAGAGCGAAGCGCCGAACGGCCAGATAAAAAGGAACTATGCCCTGCGGGAAAAACAGACTTTTTTTGCGGCAGCTTCGGCATGGT
>CAXXFQ010000026.1:0-25575 GCA_963674475.2 Thermoguttaceae bacterium
ACACCGGCCCACCGCCGCAGTTTCTCCCTGAAGAGCAGTTAAAACACCAGGTCATTGGGGAAGGATCGCCGATTTTCAGGTTCTTTCCGCTTTCAGCCGTTCTTTTATTTCTCCTGAAAGAATGGGTCAACTTTTTCCTTGGATGGAGGGCTGTCCAGCAAGGAGATCAGTACCAGGGCCAATACGGAAACGGTTATCGCGGGGAGGACCGCATCTATTGAGACAGGGCCCAGCCATTTCCATAACAATGTGACCAGGGTTCCGGAAACAATTGAAGCAACCGCGCCCTTCCCGGTAGCCCTTCGCCAGAAAAAAGCAGCGATAAGGGCTGGTGTAATCGCAGCGCCGTAAATTGTATATGCCAGAAGGGCCACTGAAAGAAAATTTTCCGACAGAGTTGCCAGCCAGTACGAGACTACGCCGGCTCCCACCACAGACAGCCGGAGCAGAATTACCATGCTTCTCTCAGAGGCTCCGGGATTCAGAAACCGCTGGTAAATATCCCGAACCAGCGCGGTGGACGGAGAAAGCAGGTAGCTTCCAGCCGTGGAAAGCACTATGGCCATTATTGCTGTCAGCAGCAGTGCACCCAGAGCCGGCGGAAGAAAATCCCGGGCAGCGTAGGCTATAACCCTTCCCGGTATATCCAGGTCAGGTTCCAGAGCGCTTGCTATCCAGGCCGTGAATATAATCGCCATTTCCATGACCGAGACCCCGGCAAGGGTCCAGAGAATCGCCCTTCGCGCCGTACCGGCATTTCTTGCTGAAAAGAATCTCTGGTACATGTTGGCATCGCCCAGCACCAGCAGGATGGCCGGCAGCGTCAGGCCCAGGGCTTCAACAAAACCTATGGGCCCAAAAAAATCGAAGTGAGAAGAATCCAGGGCCTTTGACATGCCGGCTAAGCCCCCGGCACGGTAATAAAATACCGGCATGGTCACAAGAATCCCGGTAATAATGGTGATTCCCTGGATAAGACCAATCCTGGCAATGGAAACCATCCCGGCAACAGCGGTATAGAGGATTATGAATACAGCAGCAAGAATCACAGCGGTGTCATAGGAAATTTCGGGTAAAACCAGGTTGAGCACCGCACCGGCAGCGCGGTACTGATAGGAAACTATCGTCAAATAAGCTGTGATCAGGGCAATTACCCCGAATACCCTGGCCGCGGCATTGTACCGTTTTTCCAGAAGATCCTGGATCGTGATCTGTTCCAGGCCCCTCACCCGGGCGGCAAGAAAGCTCAGGATGGCAATCCCAACCAGGGAACCTAAGGGGATGACAACCGCGGCTACCCCTACTTCATAAGTTTTTTCAGCATTGCCAAAAATACTTCCGGTGCCAATCCAGGTGGCAAGCATGGTTCCAAAAAGGACAAAGGTATTCAATGAGCGGCCGGCAACGGAGAAATCTTCCTGGGTGGATACCTTGCGGACACCGATAAATCCTATAAATACCAGGGCCAGCAAGTAAGTTCCCATGACTAAGGCATAAATATTCACGTTGCTGTTTTCTCCCTAAATAACAGTCCTCATTTACCTGCCGGGTCTACCATTCAAGCCCGGACACCTTAACCGCCCTGCCTGAGCAGAAGGTCGAATACCTCCCGGAGTTCTTCCGGGCTTTCTACTATATGTTCCGGTTTCGCAATGGAAAGCCGTTCGCGTCCATGCCAACCCCAGGCTGCGCCTATCCTCTTAACCCTGGCCTTGCGGGCTTCACGCATATCTCCCAGAGTGTCTCCGATGTAGAAGGGTGCCCGGTCGCGATGCAGCTTCCTGATCCGCCGGATGCTTTTCACCTTGCTGCGCTCAACATCAGAGCCGATGATCTGGCGGACACCTCTTATCCCATGCCGGGCACAGAACTGGGCAACCGTAGCCGCCCGGTTTCCCGTAATAATGTAAACAGGGACAGATTCCGCCAGTCTGTTAACAACCTCAACAATCCCGGAAAAGGATCAATGCGCTGGTACACCTCTTCCTGGTGGGATTTGAACCTGTTTCCCAGCCATTTCAGCTTTCCCATAGGAAAACCGGCTGCCGTGAGCCTGAGAAATACATTGCCGTCCAGGAGAGATATCAGTTCCTCCCTGGTTTTAATTCCGGTAAATCCAACTTCGGAAAAAACCATTTCAATTTCAGGCAGAACCGCTTCCAGGGAATTGCAGATAACCCCATCAAAATCAAACATCATCAGAGGAGGCCTATTACCACTGGAGAAAAATCTTTCAAGCAGCATATCTATGTTATCTTCCTGCTCTTCAAAAAGTAATAAAAAGTTTAAGGGACCTGCAGGCCCGTCTGACAGCCGGCCCGCTCCTTATTGTGAACAAATAACTATACATTAGAAAATATTCCATTGCCACAATCCGGCGGGAAGCACTCATTCGGCACGCCCACCCTGCTATGCATCCCCGCAAGGCCGCTCCAGGCCGGCCCGAAAGCTTCACATTTCAAAGCGTTGCAGGGCTGTTGCGTGCAACGCTTTGAAATGTTGCGCGCAACAGCGCTGCAACCATGGTGTTTTCCTGCGAGGATATTTTTTCCTGAATCCCCCCATCGTAATCTATTGTTGATAGGCATTTTATTTACTCATATCAGGATTGTTCAGGATTTTGTCATGTCATAGAGAACTTTGGCACAGCCTTTGCATATCTGAAGGAGTGGAATAAAAACAATATATAAGTAATTAAGAAAGGCTAAAATAGATGAAAGACTCAGTAATTGAACTCAACGATGAAAATTTCAAGGAAAATATCGGTTCAGGGGTCACCCTGGTGGACTTCTGGGCTCCCTGGTGCGGCCCCTGCATGATGCAGGGACCCATTGTCGAAGAGCTGGCGGGCAAGGTTGAAGGAAAAGCCAGGGTGGCGAAGGTAAACGTGGATGAATCGATGCAGACTGCGATTCAGTACAGAATTCAGTCCATACCGACATTGATGATCTTTAAAGACGGGGAAATTGCCAATCAGCTCATAGGCCTGCATACTGAAGAGCAGCTTCTGTCAGCTGTTAACGAAGTGTCCTAGAAGGAGGATTCCATGTGGAAATTTGAAACTACTTTGTCCTGGACTTCAGGAAAGGAAGGCTCTCTCCACTCGGGGGGAAAGCCCGAGGTAAAGGTGGCAACACCACCTGAATTCGGGGGCCCGCAGAACATCTGGACTCCCGAAGATCTTCTGGCCGGTGCAGTGGGCAGCTGTGTGATGACAACCTCCGTCTTCTTCATGGAAAAAGCGGGAGTTAAGCTGCTTTCCTACCTCAGCAATGCTTCCGCCACAATGGAAAAAACCAGGGAAGGCCTGGCCTTTACCGGGGTTTCGGTTGATGTGACCCTGTCAGTAGCAGAAGAAGAAGACATCGAAAAGGCTTACTCAGCGATGGAGAAGGCAGAAGCGGCCTGCCCGGTTTCAAAAGTTCTTAAATGCGGAGTCACCCTGAAAACCAAGGTTACAGGCCCTGCCTCCAAAGGGCGATAAAATATAAACTGCAGCCAGGAAAAGAATAATCAATGCCTATTTTCGAATACAAATGCAAGGAATGCGGAAAGAGTTTCGACCATCTGGTCCTATCCAAAAGCCAGCCCCTGCCGGAATGCCCGGCTTGCGGCTCCAAAGACCCCGTAAAACAGGTTTCAACCTTCAGCACTTCGGGCGGTGGTTCCAAAGGTTTTTCAGGGGGCTTTTCGGGGGCGCCTACCTGATCCACAACTTCCTGCTCGTAGAGCGGGTCAAAACATGATAAGCGGGGAAGGACTCCTCTTTCCCGCCTGCATCTATCTATGAGCCCTTCGGGGCATCAATATCCCAAAGCTTAAGCTTGCGCCAGACGGTAGTCCGGTCAACTCCCAGGCGGCGGGCGGCTTCTGTGCGGTTCCAGTCACAGGCCTGCAGGGTGGAAAGCAGCTTTTCCCGAGTCAGAGGGCCGGCCTGCATCCGGTAGGCCTTCCCGGCTCTCTTTCCGGCAGAGCATTCCGCGGACCCGCCTCCCGCAGACCTTATTTCAAAGGGCAGGTCATCCAGCCTTATGCAATGATCCGGGCAGGTTACAAAAGCGTGTTCAACAGCATTCTCCAGTTCCCTGACATTTCCGGGCCAGCAGTAATCCATGATGGCCTTTCTTGCCTCCGGCAGGAGGCAGTCTATCTGTTTTCCGGTGCGCTTATTCATCCGGCGAATAAAGGACTCACAGAGAAGAGGAATGTCTACCTTGCGCTCCCGCAGAGGGGGCACTGAAACTGAAAAAACATGTATACGGTAGAAAAAATCCTCCCGGAATTTCCCTTCAGCGACCCTTTGCCGGAGGCTGCGGTGGGTAGCCGCGATTATCCGGATATCTGCCCGTCGGGTCACAGATTCTCCCACCCTTTCATATTCGTGTTCCTGAAGAACTCTCAGCAGTTTCAGCTGGATCATGGGGCTTACATCACCAATTTCATCCAGGAACAGGGTCCCGCCTTCCGCCGATTCAATCCTGCCGGCCTTGTCGTTGACTGCCCCGGTGAAAGAGCCCCTTACATGGCCGAACAATTCACTTTCAAGCAGGTTTTCTGAAAGGGCAGAACAATTTACCTTCACCAGGGGTTTGCCACTCCGGTGGCTGGCTTCATGAATGGCTTCAGCAATCAGCTCCTTGCCGGTTCCAGTTTCCCCCTCAATCAGGACATTGACATCTGAATCTCCGGCAAGTTTGATACGCTGATAAACATCCTGCATGGGGCGGCTGTTCCCAATCAGGCGGCCCGGTCCGTTGCCTTGATCGGTCTTTTTTAAATCCAGAATCTCCTGTTCCAGTTTCCGAAGGGGGCGCAGGTCAACAAGAACCTCCAGCAACCCCACGGACCTGCCTACGGAATCCCTGATCACCCTGGTAACCTTGGACACCGGAACGGTTTCTCCCTGCCTGTTCAGGAGTGTGCATTCCAGCTCCCTGGGGCCGGGATCTCCTCCTTCCCCGGAGATGAAGCATTGTTTCTCGACATCAAGATTTCTTCCGGTTTTCGAATCCCGGAAATCCAGGATGTTGCAGGATTTGCCGATAATTTCGCTTTCAGTGTATCCGGTCAGGGCTTCCATGGCCCGGTTCCATCGCCGTATCCGGCATCCCCGGTCCAGCACCATCAACCCATCCGGCACGGTATCAATAATAAGTTCCGCATCTACAGCTAAATCTGGCGTGTTTTCCTGGTATGCCATTTCACCTTTTTCGAATCTTCCCTGTCGCGGGGCCTTGATTCAGTACTTCACTCCGTTCTCATCAATCATCGGCACAAACCTCACCGGAAGCACCTCACTGCGGACCAGCTCACCCTTAATTTTCCTCAACAACACCAGTTCCTGGCCAAACCTGGCATCGACCGGAATTATCATTCTGCCACCTTCGGCCAGCTGTTCCTGGAGGGGGCCCGGGACATCAGAAGGCGCGCAGGTGACAATTATGGCATCAAACGGGGCATGTTCCTTCCATCCCTGGTACCCGTCGCCAGCCCGGACATGCACAGAGGAATACCCGTTTTTTTTCCAGTGCCACAGCCGCTCCT
Source organism: Thermoguttaceae bacterium (assembly GCA_963674475.2). Taxonomy (GTDB): domain Bacteria; phylum Planctomycetota; class Planctomycetia; order Pirellulales; family Thermoguttaceae; genus CAXXFQ01. The sequence goes on from CAXXFQ010000026.1 coordinate 5,545, forward strand.
CCGGCCAGGATCCTGTTCACCTCGATGGTCCAGACATTATCACAGATTTCAGCCAGGACAGCAGCCTGGTATCCTGAACCCGTTCCGACCTCCAGTACCTTCTCATCTTTCCGCAATCTCAGGATTTCGGTCATAAAGGCGACAACATAAGGCTGCGATATCGTCTGCCCCTCTCCAATCGGCAGCGGCCTGTCAGCATAGGCAAAAGACCGGTACTGTTCGGGGACAAACTGGTGGCGCTCCACTTTTCTCATGGCTTCCAGGACCCTCTGGTCGCTAATGCCCCTGGCGGCAATCTGCTCCTCCACCATTTTCATTCTAGCCTCCGTGGACTCATCGGGCCCGGCCTCATCAGCCAGGCAGCCACTGGAGATTACACTGACCTGAAACAAAAACAACAGAAACAGTCTTGTTATCATAATAACCCTGTCCACCAGTCAGCTACACGTCGAAGCCGAGGTGTTGGCCTGCCTTATGATTATTCAAATCCATTTAATCCTGTTTCTTATCAAGGGCGTTCCTGACCTTAACGGCCAGAGCCTTCCGGGTAAAAGGTTTCTGAATGAAATTCAGCCCATCATCAAGAACACCCCGATTGGCAATCACATCAGCCGTGTATCCTGACATGAAAAGGACCTTAATATCAGGGTAAAGCTCCAACAACCTGTTGGCAAGATCCCGGCCGTTCATCCCCGGCATGACCACGTCGGTTATGAGCATATCTATCCCGCCGGTAAGCCCGGAAACCATTTCCAATCCCTTCTCCGGCGAATCCGTTGTCAATACCTTGTATCCAAGTTTTTCGAGCATTTTTGAGATCATCTTCATGATGGCGTCCTCATCCTCAACCAGCAGAATGGTTTCTCCGCTTCCTGTGGGGATCACCTCATCGCTCGTAACACTTTCCATATTCCCTGCGCCTTTGTGGCAAGGAAGATAGAGTTTAAAGCATGTTCCTTTACCTGGTTCGCTGTAGACATTTATTTGTCCGCTGTTCTGTTTGACGATACCGTAAACCGTAGCCAGTCCCAAACCGGTACCAACTGCCATCTCCTTGGTTGTAAAGAAGGGCTCAAAGACACTTTCAAGGGTTTCCTGGTCCATTCCGCAGCCGTTGTCTTTGACCGTAAGCAAAATAAATTCGCCAGGAGCAAACCCGGGATGAATGGCAACATAAGTTTCATCCAGGGTCACCTTCACTGTTTTTATGGAAATCTTCCCTCCCCCTCTGATGGCATCCCTGGCATTGACGCACAGATTGACAAGGATCTGGTCAATCTGTGAAGGATCCATCCGGATCTGGCAAAGGCCCTCGCCGGGCCGCCAATCCAGCTCTATATCCTCACCAATCAACCTGTCCAGGAAACTAATCATTCCCGAAATGGCTTTGTTGATGTCCATAACTACAGGTGAAATTGTCTGCCTGCGGGCAAAAGCGAGAAGCTGCCTTGTGATATCCCTGGAACGGGCGGCGGCAGTGAGGATTTCCTCAAGATTTGCATGCAGCGAATGATCCGGGGAAACCTGTTCCTTTGCCATTTCAGCATAACCCAGTATCACGCTCAGCATATTGTTGAAGTCATGGGCCACTCCTCCGGCAAGACGGCCCACGGATTCCATCCTCTGGGCCTGTATCAACTGCTCATGAAGCTTTTCTTTTTCCTCCTCCTGTCTCTTGCGTTCGGTTATGTCCTGCAGGAATCCTACAAGGCGGCAAACCTTACCATCCGGTCCTGTATCAGGCCGGCCGCTGGCTAGGCAGTAGCGAATTTCCCCATTTTTCCTGATTGCCCGGAGTTCAATCTCGTAAGGTCTTTTATCTTTCAGACAGGCATCAACAGCCTCTTTAAGCCGCTGCATATCCTCAGGAAGATATAACTTTGAATGGTTAGCAAATGAAGGCGCACCTTCGGCCGGATCAAGCCCCACGATGCTGAACAGCTCCTCTGACCAGGTCACCTGGTCCCGGCTGATATCCCATTCCCAGCTGCCTACATGGGCAATGCTCTCAGTACGGGCCAGCATTGCTCTCTGCCTCAGCAATTCATCCTCAGCCTTCTTTCGCTCGGTGATGTCATGGGCCCGTCCGTAGAGAACAATCTTGTCACCTATTCTGTATTTGATCCCGCTTATCTCCACAGGGAACAAGGCCCCGTTCTTCTTCTTATGCGAACTTTCAAATAGCAGCGGCTGTTCTTCCGGACGATCCTTCCAGAATTTTATAAATTCCTCAAGAGGGTAGTTGGGATCAATATCTTCTATTGAAAGTCCGAGGATTTCTTCTTTTGTCCTGCCCAGCATCCGGCAGGCCACAGAATTAGCTTCAGCAATAATGCCATCATCCAGTGCAATCAGATATATGGCGTCGGAAGCGGCTTCAAAAAGGTTCCGGTACTTCGCATTACTCTCCCTCAATGTTTCCTCAGCCTGCCTGCGCTCGGTGATGTCCTGCAGGAACCCTACAAGGCGACTGACCGGCTCTCCGGGCTCACTCTCGGCCCGGCCGCTGTCAATGCAATACCTTTTCTCTCCATCAGGCCTTTTTATCTGGACCTCCAGTTCGTAAGGGATTCCCTTTTCCCGGCAGGCTTCGACCGCCTTACGGAGCCGTTTCATATCCTCAGGTGTGTATATCTTCGACTGTTCTGAAAAGGAAGGCGCGCCTTCAGCCGGGTCAAGCCCGGTTATGTTGAACAGCTCCTCTGACCATGTCACCTGGTCCCGGCTAATATCCCATTCCCAGCTGCCCAAATGGGCAATGCTCTCAGTGCGGGCCAGCATTGTCCTCTGGCGGCGCAGCTCCTCCTCGGTCTTTTTCAGCTCGGTAATGTCCACCCACTGACACACGATGTGGCTCATTCCCCCGCTGGAAGTCATAATCGGGTACAGCGCCGCGTCGATATATAAATCCCTTGCGGCCAAAAACCCTTCTTCCCCTGCGTCTGCCGCCTTCCAGGGAATCGAGAAGCGAATGGGCAGGCCCTTTTTTAAGCTGGCCCTTGCCTTGGAAAGGATGTCCTGTTTTTTAAGATTTTCGTCCCTGAACACATTGTAATTTCCAAGAATCTGCTCATCTGTCAGGCGCAGCGTTTCAAGAAGAGCACGGTTGGTTTTGATTACAGTTCCTTCAGAATCGGCTACCCACATAGGGTAAGGACTGTGGTCAATGATTGAGTCAGAAAACTTCTTATGGGCCCGGAGTTCTTCCTCTGTCTTTTTGCGAGTGGTGATATTTATGGCTACTTCAATGGCCCCGATGATATTATTTTTTTCATCTTTGATCGGTTCGGCCTTGGAAAGCCAGGAACCCTGTGATTCGGGCCATTGGTCCTGACTGGATGGTGTTAACTCCGCCTCGGCAGGCTCTCCGGAATCCAGCGCCACGAGGACCGGACAATTTCGGCATGGTTTTTTCAGGCCCCATACTGAATAGCACTTTTTCCCTTCAATCTCAGAAAGCGACCGGCCCGTGGCTTCCCGGTAGAGCTTGTTTGCCCAGAGAATATTATTTTGGGTGTTGTGAAGGGCTATGATAACCGGAATATTTTCAAGTGTTTTCCTGTCTACTTGCCTGAATATGGTATTTTCAGTCATCAGTTTACTCCGGTCAATCTATCGGGCTGAAAACAGCCTGGCCTGCCCAGATAACTTCCAACAATCTATTTTCACTACCCTGGCTCAGTTTTGCTTTTTTCAAAGAAATAACCGCGGATCCTGGGATTCCGGATATCAGGGAACTATTCAACGGCTCATAACTTTTCTCATAATCCAGCAGCCGCTAAGTTTAAGTCTACTCCTGCTTCTCAAATGCAACAAGGATTTATATTTAAGATTGCAGCTCCCGGGTCGGGATGCGTCCTCCCATGGGCAGACCGGGGTTCTGGTTTTATGCTTTTTTCCTTTACCTCTTTTTTTACTATCAGAAAGTGCCAACATTTCCTCCCTGTGAAATCCTGAGTCCGCGGAGCGACCACGACCCCCTGGATTTAAACGGTTCCACCGAAAAAGAAGTCCCGGGAAAATAGCCGATCCCCCGCCCGGCGCTGATCAACCGCGGAAATCAACCGGTTGCCGAATTTTCATTTTCAATATATTTCCATGAGGGTTACAATTGGATGGTTTCTAAAAAATCACCAGGTTGATTACAGATTCAGGGAGCCCGGCGAGGCAAGGCCTCCGGGCATTTAAGTTCCTATTAACAGGAAGGATATGGAAATGAAGACCGCCAGGATGCACCCTCTACATGAATCCCCTTCAGATTTCTCCGGAAATCTCCTCACCCGCCGTAGCTTCTTCAGGGGAATGGCAGCGGCATCAGCAGGGATTGCTGCTTCCCGCAAAGCCTTCAGCAGCGGCAGCGGCTATTCAAGAATTGACGTCCACACTCATATAGGCCTTCCGGCCCTGCGGAACGACTCCCTGGATACCAAAAGGCTCCTGGACTGGATGGACGAAAACAACATCGAAAAGGCTGTTGTGCTGGCGCTGGTTTCACCCGAAGGTTTCTATTACCAGGTCAGCAACGAACATGTCCTGGAAACCACCCGCAACCACCGGGACCGCCTGCTTCCATTTGTTGACATTGATCCGCGGCAGAGTTACGTGGACACCAGGGAGACAATAACCGAAAGGCTTAAACAGTACCTGGACCAGGGCGCAGTAGGCCTGGGTGAACACAAGTGCGGAGTTCCTATTGACGATCCCCGCAATCTCGAGGTATTTGCCGCGGCCAGCGACCTGGAATTGCCCGTTCTGTTCCACATAGATTCAGAAAGAAACACTGACAGGCCCGGGCTTCCCGGCCTGGAAAAGGCCTTGAAAGCCGCGCCTGAAGCTCTGTTCATCGGCCACGCCCAGGGTTGGTGGGCATCGGTATCAGGAGATACCCGGCAGGAAGACCTCGGAATCTACCCCAGGGGACCGGTGGCCCCGGGAGGGGCCGTTGACCGTCTCTTTGACACCTATCCCAATCTCTACGGAGACCTTTCCGCGGGAAGCGGAAACAATGCCATCACCCGCGACATGGAATGGGGCCGGGAATTCCTTATTCGCCGGGCCGACCGGCTGCTCTTCGGTACAGACTACCTGGGCGTGGGCCAGAACGTCCCTCAGCTGAACTCCCTGGAAAAATTCAACCTGCCTGAAGATGTGATGAAAAAAATATGCCGAAGCAATGCGGAAAAAGTGCTGAACCTGTGATCGGGTAAACCAAAGCGGCTGAATCAGGGGGAAAGCGGGTACCGGCAGAACTCTGAATGAAAAAAGGTGGCGGAGAGAGAGGGATTCGAACCCTCGGTACCGGGATTACCAGTACAACTGCTTAGCAGGCAGCCCTGTTCGACCACTCCAGCATCTCTCCGCGCAAGCAGGGACTACACAATACCTAAAAAACTGATGTTTTTCAAGTTCCGCCCAATTATATCAAAGCTTTGCCGCAGCGGTATATTCCGCCCCCGATAATCCCTCCCTTGCTTTCCCTTATCCCGGGGGTACCAGAGGGTATGGAAAGAAAGCAAATCCGGCCTTCCGGGAGGGCTTCCTCCCGGAAGATGCGGCTCTCTGGAAATTTGGAATTTTCCGTATCCAGCCTGCCGCCTGGTTCCCATCTCCAGGGAATGATATTTGCCGATGCTCCGTTTTAATGTAAAAATAGCCCTATTATGGAATTCGACATTCGGATGCTCAGGGAGTCCCGGGCTTTGCTCTCCCACTACATAAAACAAACCCCGGTTCTGCCTTCACATTCGGTTCCGGGCTTGTGGCTGAAAGCAGAAAACCTCCAGGTAACCGGGTCCTTCAAAATCAGGACTGCTCTGAACCAGCTCCTTCAGCTGACCCGCCAGCAGAGGGAGAAAGGAATTGTGACCTCAAGCTCCGGGAACTTCGCGGGCGGAGTATCATATGCAGCCTCGATCCTGGGGGTATCCGCCAAGATCGTAATGATGCAGTCCTCCAATCCGGCCAAAGTTGAAAAAAGTCCTGAAATACGGGGCTCAGATCAGCTTCTGCGGAAACACATTCCAGGAACGGCTGGAACGGGTCAGGGAGATTGAAAATTCTGAAAAAAGAACAGTGATTTATCCATTCGACCACCCGGATGCAATAGTCGGAGGCGCCACTGTCGGCCTGGAAATTATCGAACAGTGCAGGCGGGTGAAACAGGTGATTGTCCCGGTCAGCGGGGGAGGCCTGATTTCCGGTATTGCCCTGACCTTCAAGCTCCTTCACCCTGAGATCCGGGTTTTCGGGGTCCAGCCCCTGGGTTCCAATGCCACTGCTCTCTCATACCATCAGAAGAAAAGGGTCTGCCTGGAAAAAAGCAGCACCATTGCCGACGGACTGACCGTAACGGATCCGGGGGCGGTTACCCTGCCTTTGATCAGGGAGCTGGTGGATGACATGGTCACAGTATCTGAAGAGTCGATACGGCAGGCAACGAGCCAGCTTATTTTCCAGGAAAAGCTCCTGGCAGAGCCCGCAGGTGCGGTCCCCCTGGCGGCAGTCCTGGAAAACAAGGTTCCTTTCAAGGACTCGGTAGCTGTCATCAGCGGGGGTAACATTAACCCTGATCTCCTGGCTTCTCTCACCGAGGATTACAGGCAGGAAATACTTCGAAATACCAGGAGAAACTGACTCCTCGCATATAGATGTTTGCTCTTTAACGACACTATTTTAATATTTTCACCTGATTTGCAATAATAGATGCAGGCATCAGCTAGGCTAACCTCTACATAAACAAAGTCATCGTACCTATTTGGAGAATTAAACATGGGCGAACATCGGAAGATTAAGGACAGCAGGCTCGAAAATATCCCCTGGGGCCACAAATGGGGATTCAAGGACACGGAATTCTTCCTTCATGATGACCGGTCTGTTGAACTCCGCGGAAAGCGCTACATGCTCTCAGGGTACAAGATGCATGACTTTCTTCCCTATGTCGAAAAAGTCCTCGGCATGAAGATGGACCTGGAAAACCTGAAACTGGAAAGAACTGACAAACCTGTCGACCCGCCAAGAAAAAACGATGCTTTTTGCAAGGCCGCGGCCGAAGCCTTCCGGAGTGACCAGATTTCGTTCGACGATGAAGTCCGCCTGCTGCACAGCCATGGCCAGACGACTGCTGAAGAGGTTTACCGGGTTCTATATGACAGGCTTGATCGTTTTGCCGACATGGTCTTTTTCTGTGAAACCCAGGAAGACGCTGAAAAAATTGTAGCCCTGGCCGATGAGCATGATGTCTGCCTGGTACCCTACGGGGGAGGCACCAGCGTCAGCTGCGCCCTGCAGCTTCCTCCCCAAGAAAAAAGAATGATCGTTTCCATTGATATGGCGCGCATGAACAAGATCGAATGGATTGACAGGAAAAACATGATGGCCTGTGTCCAGGCGGGGATCTGGGGAATGGATCTTGAAGCCCTGATGAACGAGGAAGGTTTTACTATCGGCCATGAGCCGGACAGCATCGAGCTTTCCACACTGGGCGGGTGGATTGCGACCAATGCCAGCGGCATGAAGAAAAACAAATACGGAAATATCGAGCAGTGTGTTGAGAATATGACCCTGGTGACAGCCAGGGGAGTCATTGAACAGAAGCAACCCCTCTGCCGTGCCGCAGTGGGGACCCAGCCCCAGCTTGCACTGTTTGGAAACGAGGGGAATTTCGGAATCATTACCAGGGCGGTGATCAAGCTCTTCCCGATCCCGGAGGTTACAAAATACGGCTCCCTGGTGTTTCCTGATTTCAGGACCGGCGCCAGTTTCCTGGAGGAACTGTCCAAAACAGATTACATCCCGGCCAGTATTCGACTGGTGGACAATATCCAGTTTAAATTCGGGCTGGCCCTGAAGGAGACTACTGACAGCAAGCTGGAGGAGATAAAAAGCAGGCTGCAGAAATTTTTCCTCTTCAGCATCAAGAAATTCGACCCTGACCAGATGGTTGCCGCGACTATCGTAATGGAAGGTTCAAAAGAGCAGGTTTCGAGGCAGGAAAAATGCCTATACAAGCTGGCCAAAAAATACCGGGGCCTTCCCGGCGGGGCCGAAGCAGGACAAAGGGGTTATCTTTTAACCTACGCCATTGCCTACATCCGCGACTTCGTTGTCACCTTTGATGTTATCGGAGAGACCTTTGAGACTACTGTCCCCTGGAGCAAGGTGCACGAGGTTACAAAAGCGGTCGAAGATCGCGCCGCCATCAAACACAAGGAGCTGGGCTTCCCCGGGGACTTCTATGTCTCGTACAGAATCACTCAGGTCTACCATACCGGCTGCTGCATATATTTCATGATGGGCCTCCTGGTCAAAGGCCTAGAAAATCCGGCCCACACCTTTGGTAAAATGGAACACTCCCTGCGGGAGGCCATCCTGGAGGCCGGCGGATCAATCTCCCACCATCATGGTGTTGGCAAGCTGAGAAAAGATTTCATAAAAAACACCTTCTCAGAGGGAACCATTGAATTCATCAAACAGATGAAAAAAGGAGTCGATCCAAAGAATATCTTCGGCATCAAAAACAATGCTCTGGCGGAATAGATAGGGCAGATTATTTATGAACTTTAGAAACCGAGTTGTTTTAATTACCGGAGCCGGTTCAGGTTTGGGCCGACAGCTGGCCCTGGACCTGGAAAAAGAAGGCTGTCGAATCGCCATGGGTGATTATGACGAAAAAGGGCTTATGGAAACCGCGGCTCTGCTCAAAACTCCTGAAGCTGATCTTTTCTGCCTGAAATCTGATGTAACTGAACCCGAGGACTGTCGGAGGCTGGTGGAAGGCACAATAAAAAAATTCGGGAAAATGGATATTTTCATTCCCTGCGCCGGTGCCAGCATGTGGGCTGATTTCCTGGAGATAATTGATCTGTCACTCTTCAGAAAAATGCTTGATATCAACTACCTCGGCGTAGTTTATTGCCTCCACTACGCGCTTCCTCACCTGATCAGCTCCAAAGGCTCACTGGTCACGATCTCTTCCTTCCAGGGAGTTTTCGGAATCGCCCATCACACGGCCTATTCGGCTTCCAAGCACGCTTTGAACGGATTCCTGGAAGCGCTGGAAGCTGAACTTGGCGGCAGCGTACATATACTTAACGTAATGCCGGCCTGGATCTCGGGCACTAACCTTCGCCAGAATGCCTACCAGGCTTCGGGGGACCAGGGGGGTAAAACCCGCAAGCACAGCCGCCCCATTGCCACGGTCACGGTCGAGGATTGTTCCCGCTCCATAATAAAGGCTCTTCATAAGCGAAAACGGGAACTGTTTCAGCCCAGGAAAGCGGCACTTCTGCGGATTATTAATGCCCTGTTTCCCTGGTTTGTTTCAGCCTTTATCCGCTACCACGTGAAAAAGCAGCACAAGGAAAAATAGATCACGGGAGAATTTTTCCCGGCAGTACACAGTCGACTCTAATCTGAAACTAAAATTCAAAACCAAATGTAACGTAGCTTCTTTGATCACGACGATTAGTTTCATAAGAATTCAGGGGACTCTCCCCAGCTATATCATAAATCTCGCTGAAACCGTATTTCATTTCGTGCCCCAACCCAATATTAAGACCATATCTGGGAACTAACCAATATAATTGAAAATCGGCGATGCCCCGGTTGTCTCTCAACTGAAAATCCTGGGTGATTGCATCCTGATTTCTTTCATATCCTGTAATGGAATTAACGTGATTGTACCGCCATCTGACTCTTGAACCAAAATTCTTATAGGCTACCTCGAACTTACCGGATTGAGTGTATCCGAATCCGTTGTAATATTGATTCTTAGCCAGGGTTGCCTTAATTTCCTGACCAATATGTTCTTTTATATAATCTTCAATAACCATCGAACTCACACTGGTAAAATCAGCAAAAATATCAAGAGACAAACGAATTACTATATCCTCAAGAAAGAAACTCACGTCGAAAGTACTGCCAAGCACGTTCACTATCGCCATTTTATCGAACTTTTCATTGAGATCTCCTTCTGATAGATCATAGGCGGCACTCAAGCCGAAAATTAAACTGTACCCCTCCTTTTTCTTGTTCTGGGTTGAGCTTAAATTTTGACTAGCCAGCCCCATAAAAACCGTTTTTGCATAAAACAAAAAATCCTCTTTGGTTCTGCCTTCCAGCCCCAGTTCAGCGGCAACCTCAACAAATAAGACATCAAATCCACTTTTATAATTCTTTCCCGGTTCCGTCATGCCTTTTACTGGCTTCACCTGCATATTAAAACCAAGACTCGTCTGTAATTTATCTGGATCGATTCCATCAATGAATTCAGCTGCTTTTGAATAGATATTGATCCTGTGCCACAAATCATTATTCAAACCAGACTGATCGACATTCTCAGAACGTTTAATTCTTTCCCCATCAATCCAGTTGTGAAAAGAAGCCACTGGATCGAAAATCTCAGCAAGGATTTTATTAAAAACTGTACCTTCTCCGGTTCTATAGAAATTCGATAACTGGAATGATGCCTCACCGATGGCCGCGCCGGCAAAGGCTGTTTGGAACTGATCATTGATACTGGAAACCTCGGGAAGTTCAGCTATGAATTCCCATAAAGCTGAAGCGACAAATGCTGTTAAAAAACTCTCTGCCGTATTGAGTCCGTTTGTTCTCCCAATTCTGTAATATATGGACCCAATTAAAGGATGAGCGTAGAAATTGTACCTCCTATGATTATCATCGAAACGAAAACCCCTTGATGAAAACTTCTCTTTAATTCCATCCCAGTCTGTATCAAAGTCTCTGTCTCCGGAAAAGTCGAATAACTGATACATCCCGAATCCTCCCCCGAGGATACCGGCGATTTCCAGAATGGAGCGAACATATCTTTTTTCGTTCTCTCGCGCTACTTCTTCAGAATTTCCTGAACCATCACAGGTTCCATTGAAAGCCGACTCTGCAGCTTTTTCCAATCCCAGCAAATAACCTTCATTTCTATAATTGATGAATCTTGCAACCAGTTTTTTTACGTCATCGAATTTGTCGCTGGTTTGCCAGCTGAATTTAAGTCCTTCTGCTGTCGACGAAGAATTGATGATTTCGGCGTTTACGTGATGCCTGCCGCCTAATTTAATGATTTTAATGAAGTTATCAAAATCTGATTTATACTTGTCTGGTATTTTTTCGTTTTCATAAATACATTCACACTTAATTTCCCTTTTTTCGATATCACTGATTAAACGCTCCAGCTCCAGGCAATAAAGCTTTGAGAGCTCCAGGCTTTCATTACCTCGGAGAATGGCCGGGACAGCCACCTGAATGAGATATTCTCCTTTTACTTCATTAGCAGACAATGTTCCTGATACAGCAAAAATGAACGTTGGAAATACCCAGAATAAATACTTCATATTAAAATGACTGAATAATCGTCCTGAAAGCGAAAAAATTCCTTGTTATCAACTAAAGAGATCACAAAAATCCTTGAGATTATTGCAGGGAGGCAGGCCCAAGTAAAGGGTTATCCGACAAATATATCTTGATATAAACTGCTTTCAAAATCGAACGGCAACAGCTTTACAAACAGATAAGCTTCTGCCCACGAATAGACGGCCGCTTCCTTGAATATGCCAGGATAAAGTGAATAACTGGATGTATTCATTTCAGGGGAAGAAAAGAGTCACTGATCAGGGACAATTCGTGAATTGTCCCTACGGCTTTTCTGTTTTCATTGATTCAATCGCGGTCTTCACCTCGGCTGTAATTGTCCGGTAGAGGTTATCCTTGGTTGTAGTGGCTGCAACCTTTTCAAAATCTCTCATTTTGATAATGTTTCCAAAAACCACGGAAATCGGAGTCCTTTTCGGCAGAGATTTTCCAGCCGGCATGGAGTCATAGGTGCCTTTCAGGTAAACCGGAAGAATCGGCACTTTCTGTTCCCAGGCAACCAGGCCCACTCCAGCCTTGAACTCCTGAATCTGCCCGGACCTGCTCCTGGTCCCCTCCGGGAAAATCAATATGGGTTCACCTGAAGCCAGGATCGAACTGAGCCGTCTCAGGCCGTTCAGGGATAACTCATCCCGTTCAATGGGCACAACGTTCATGCAGGTGGAAAAAAACCAGCTTTTGAAAATACCCTCGAAAAAGTAATCCCTGGCACCAATTATGTGGAGCCGCCTCGATTTCCGGACACCCAGGGCATGGGTAAGAGCCGAAATCATGACAACCGTGTCCAGGTGGCTGGCATGATTGGCCGCCAGTATATAGGCGCCTTTTTCAGGTATGGCAGACTCATTCACCAGTTTAAGATCAAAATAGGTCCGGCTGAAATTACGAAGGGCCTGGAAACTCATCCTCAGGATCGCCCGGTCGATTAACGGCCTGTCCTTGAGGGAAAGGGTCGACCTGTGGACTTTTTGGGTGGATTTCGAGTCTGGCTGGAGGCCGATTCTCCTGACTTCATCCAGGACATCCTTAACTGTCTGCAGCCCGGCCGCCTTTTCATCAGGGATTGTAATCCCGAAGGTCTGCTCCATGGACAGCAGAAGTTCCAGGGCCATCAGGGAATCCAGACCCAGGTCGGTATAGAGATGGCTTTCTTCTGTTATCTCTTCTGTCTCCAGCCCCGAAAGCCGGGAAAGCTCCTTGAACAGAAGCTGACGCTTGCTGACTTTCGCCTCTCTTCCCTGGGCAGGCAAAAGGCCTTTTCTGTTCCTGGGAAGCCTGCCGGAATCTCCCATGATCCGCTGGCTGATTCCCTTCCGGTCGAGTACTCCTTCGCTGGTCCTGGGCAGCGGCTGGCTGACAAAATGAAGGGACTGCAGCCTGTTGTAGGAAGGAAGCTCTCTGGCCAGGGCCTGGATTTCTCTCTGGACTGTTTTTTCAGCTTTGTCCTGGTCTTCCTCTGCCAGGATTTCCTGGGAAGGATAGATTACAGCATTAACTTCTTCCGTCAAACCCGAGCGGATCCCGAAAACGCAGATGTCGCTGATGCCGGGCAGCTGCCTGTATATGGCCTCAAGGTCGGTCGGATAAACATTTTTCCCCGCTCCCGTGACGATTACATCCTTGATCCTGCCGGTTATGTATACATATCCATCACCGTCGACCCACCCCAGGTCGCCGGTATGGAACCATCCATCCCGAACTACCTCGCTGGTGGCTTCCGGATTATTGTAATATTCCATCATCAGGCTGGGAGTCCTGACTATTATTTCACCAACCCCGTCGGAATCGGAGTGATAAAGCCTCACTTCCACACCGGGCAGGGGTTTACCGGCTGAACCGGCGCGGCTGCAGTGCAGGGGGCTTACAGTCAATACCGGAGCAGTTTCAGTCAGCCCGTATCCTTCGTAAATCGGCATGCCCAGGGTTTTAAAGTAATTGTAGAGATCTTCCCCCAGTGCTGATCCTCCGCTGACAAAGATCCTGATTTTTCCTCCGAATTCCTCATGGACGGCGGAAAACATTTTCCTCCCCAGGTTCCGGCCAAACCTTTTCTCCAGGGAAGCATTGATCTTCTTGGATCCCTCCAGAATTCCGCTTCTAAAAAAGGATTTATTGGTTTTGAGAATTCTCCGCTCAATATCCTCCCTGATCAGGCTGTAGAGAGTAGGCACTCCCAGCATTGATGTCGTGCCGGTTTCCCGCATGGCGGTGAGGATATTTTTTGGCTTCAATGACTGGAGGTAGGTAATCGTTGCCCCGCCGTAAATTCCCATGAGGAAACCGCAGGTATATTCAAGGGTATGGTAAAGAGGCAGCACTGAAAGGAACTGGTCCCCATCAATAACCGACATATAGTGGTTAACACCGCGTACATTAGCCAGAAAACTCCGGTGATTGTGAACCGCACCTTTTGGATTATCCAGGGTTCCGGTTGTATAGATTATTGCCACCGGGTCTTCAGGATGGGCCTGGGTTGATTCAAAAACATCGTTCCTGTTTATTGTCAGCTTCGAATTTGCCTGGTAGTCAGCGGTCGCAAAAGGTTCGCAGAACTCATCCACATTGAGTATGGGCACCGGTTCATCCAGGCTTTCATTCTCCTGCAGTTCCTCAGGGGCAAACCTGTTCATGCACCTGGAGGAAGCCAGCAAAGCCCTGGCATTATTAAACCTGCAGAGAGACCACACCTCCCTGGTCCATGTCTGCGAATCTACCGGCACAACAACCAGTCCGGCTAAAACCGCACCCATGTGGGCGATGCCCCATTCCGGCTGATTTTCAGAAAAAAGAACAACATTATCCCCCGGCCTTAGGCCGGCTGAATAGAGCGTGCCCGCTACCTGGTGGGCTCTTTTCTCCAGTTCCGAATAAGTAAAACATACCCACTCACCCTTGCGCTTGATCTGCAGGGCTGTTTTGTTTGTGAAGCGCTCCCTGGCTGATTCCAGCAATTCGGGAATCGTTGTGGGGAAGGAATCGTCCCCTGCTTCCATGTCGCCCAGTTCAAAACTCCCGGTACCTTCCATTTTCAGCAGGTATTTTTTTACCCCGGGGATATGGATATTCTGAATATAGTGCCTCCAGTTCATCCTGGAAACATCAAAATTGAACTGGATCTGATCTTCACTGTCCAGCTCATGGTAGAGCTCCATGGCCCTGTCCACGCTGAAGGTGCTGCCCAGATTAAGGTACGGTTCATAGATTTCCCCATAGTAATAGAGCATATCCATGGCGGCTTTTCTGGAGGCGATTTTGCGCCGCAGTTTTTTCCCGGCTTTAAAATCAGGGAGCCGGGAGAGAGAGTCATCCATCAAACTCATGGGAATCCGCTTGATCTGGTGCTGAAGGCGGAAAAGACGGCGCCCGGGAAAGCTCAGTTTCCTGATAATAACGGGATTTCCCTGCTTATCGAGCAGGGGTGTCCTGCGGAAATATTCGAAGACATGGTTGTAGAGGTCACCCATGCTTATAGGTTTTTCAGAACCTGTTGCGACATGGATTATTCTGGTTCCCTCAATTTCCTGATCACCCAGGTTGGCTGCCTCCGCGAGGATGGCGTTTACCACCATGTCTACCGGTACGATATCCAGGTTGATTTCCGGGTTAAGCGGCAGTGAACGCAGGCGGCCCTTGCCGATGGCCACGATCAGCGGATCGGCCATCCGCAGCCCGTCCAGCCATCCGGGAGAGGGTTCGGAAAGGCTGCTTTCAATAACCGAAGGCCTGACAATCGCCACCCTGGCTGACCCGGCTTTAATAAGAACATGCTGTTCTCCAAGGGCTTTGGTATAGGTATAGGTATCGTTCCACCCTCGCTCCCGGGCCCATTTCATACCCTCTTCCACAAGATTGGCTTTCAGCTGCTTGGTTTTTAGCTTTTCCAGCTCATCTTTGCGTCGTGCTTCTTCCCATCCCCCGGCTCTTTTTTCCCGGGTTTCCAGGGCTTCCTTCAAAGCCTGCTGATATTTATCCTCTTCAATTCTTGCGGAAGCCCGGTTGATTATGTCCTTTATGGCCTTTATCTCAACATCTATATCTGAGATAGCCCGCAACGGAAACCTTGTTTCACCTGAGGTGTCCTTATGATAGAGGGTTTCCTCGACATCCCCCACAACCGCGCCGCTGACATAGGCGGTTGAAACATGTACAAGGATGGCGTGATCACACCTGGAAGCAAGTTCAGCGACTTTCCCGGCGCCGAAAACGTTTAATTCCAGGGCGTCATCAAGTGAAGCATCGAAGGAGACAACCGCGGCACTGTTTATTATTATGTCCAGTTCGCCCTTCAACCGCTTAAGTTCATCTTCTTCGATGCCGAGGTCAGGTTTTGAAATATCCCCGGCTACTGCAAGAAGTTTTTCCCTGAGGAAATCCCCCAGACCTTCCCGGTACCGCCCCTGGAGCCTGGGAGTAAAAGCGGTGGAACTGTACAGCTCCTTTTCCAGGCGCTTCTGCGCGTCAAGAACCCTGCCGCCCAGCTTGTACTTGGGCCGGATGAGGACATATATCTTTTCAACATCAGGAGCCGACCATAGGATCTTTTCAATCAGAGGCTGCCCCAGAAAACCGGTTGCACCGGTTATTAAAATCCTTTTACCTTTAAGGAATTTCGCTATTCTAGCCATAAAATCTCTATCCTTAAACTATCAACCGTATCGCGCCTGGCTTCACTTCTATTTCCAGCCTGTCCGCCCTGTCCGTCTCGCCATCATAGCTGACCAGCTGATTATCAGGCAGTTCTACAGTGATATGTTTACCCTTCATCAATTGAAATGCCGGATGATCCAAATGACGGCCGGTGTATAATTTTGGAAAATTCCTCATCAATTCCAGCCTGCCAATCTCACCTACTACCACTACATCCAGGTATCCGTCATTTATCTCAGCACCTGGCGCAACCTTGAGGCCGCCTCCTGTAAATGGTGTGTTCTGGACCATTATACTAGTACAGATCATCTCCTTCCTCTGTCCGTCCAGTGTCAGGGCCAGATGAATTCCCTTCAGTTTTGTCACAGCTTTATAAAGGGAAAGAAAGAAAACAGGCCTTCCCTTCATGAATTTCATCCTGTTTGCTTCTTCAGCCACTATGGCCGGGAATCCACATCCGACAAAAGACACGAAACGGCGGCCTGAAACTCTCTCCAAACCAACGTCAAAACTGATTGTATCGCCTTTTACGATCCTCCCGAAAGCTTCTTCCATGTCTCCGGGTAAAATGCCAAGGCTCCTGGCTATATCATTTCCGGTGCCAGCGGGAATAATACCGATTTCAACTCCTGAATCAGAAAGCACATCAGCCACATCAGAAATCGTGCCATCTCCCCCCATTACCAGCAGCTGCTTCACCCCTTCTTCCAGGGCTTGAGCCGCCAGTTTTCTGGCATGGCCTTGATACTCAGTAAACCGAAGGTCGACAGATAAACCAAATTTAAGTCCAGCCTTTTCAAGCTCAGGCAGTCTCCGTGCAGAACCGCCCCGGCCAGCTTTTGGATTCACCAAGACCGGTATCTTTTTTAGAATCGGTTTAACCATCTGGAAAAAACTTCCTTTCCCGATTAAAACTGCTGATGACTGGCAATCTTTTGAAAATATCAGGTTTCAAAACCCGAATTGAATAATACTACTTTCCTGGTGCAGTAAGAACCTCAATTATATCCGTTCCGGGAACGGTGTAAATACAGGCTGTGATCTTAACCTCAAGGAAACCCGGCAGCCAGGCTGTTCTTGCGGGGGTACTGAAAACTGTATTCCACAATTTTTCCTCAGGAGTCATCACAGGGTAAAGAGAAGAGGAAAAGGGTTTGTCTGAACAGCCGGAGAATTATAAACATCAGGCTGCTGTGGATGCCTGTGGAGAAAACACCCTTTGAATAACGATTGTTCCAGATGCTTCACACCTTCCACAAAATTTTCCAGAACTCCATCCACATAGAGAGGCTTGAAAGTAAACATGGTTACCCGGTTTTGTCGGAATCCAGAGCCCCTACTGCTACCTCTTTTATATATAATTAATTCTTAAAAGCAATAGAAGTAGTAAAGCTCCGCTCAGGTGTTATAATCTTTTAATCCATGACTGGAGGCACTTCTCGTCTGGTGGCGGGCCTGGTCTTCAAAACCAGTTGAGTCGCTTTAAAGAGTGATTGGTGGGTTCGATTCCCATGTGCCTCCGCCAGGAGAATTCCTGTAGAGATGAAATTTTCCTCGCAGGACAGGGTTACAGCCGGAATATCCGGATAATAAGCATGGATTCTTAACAGATTCTCCATTCATCCAAATAAAAAAAAGCAATATTGCAGAGAGAACAGGTATGGATAAAGACAAGAAAATTGTTGGAATTCAGGGAGAAATAGGATCCTTCAGTGAAGAAGCTGCTCTGGATCTCCTTGGCCAGGATACCGTTATTCGCAACTTTAGGAGTTTTGAAGCTGTATTCCAGGCCTTTAAAACAAAGGAAATAAATCACTGCGTGATTCCCATGGAGAACTCTCTTCTGGGATCGATCCACCGGAACTACGATCTTCTGCTGAAGAATAAGGCCCTGATACAGGGTGAGATTTACCTGAAAATCAAACATAACCTGATCGTAATGCCGGGGACAAAATTTGAAGATATCCAGACTGTAATATCTCATCCTGTCGCCCTGGCCCAATGCGAAAAATTCTTTGATAAATATCCGGAGCTTAAGATCGAGACTTCCTATGACACTTCGGGAAGTGTCAGGGACCTTGTGGACAGCAATCGTCGGGATATCGCCGCCATTGCCGGCAAGAGAGCCTGCCAGGCCTTCGGCGGTGAAATGCTTATGGAATCGATCCAGGATTACGAAGAGAACTACACTAGATTTGTTCTGCTGGGAGAAGATTTTGCATACACTCCGGCTGCCGACAAGACTTCCGTTGTTTTCAGTTTCCGTAATAAACCTGGAGCTCTTTTTAAATCTTTGAGCGTTTTCGCGCTGAGAGATATCGACTTGACAAGAATTGAATCCAGGCCGATTGCTGAAAGACCCTGGGAGTATCTGTTTTATATTGATTTTCTTGGGAACCTTAACGACCTGAGAGTTAAAAATGCCTTGAACCATCTGCAGGAAATTACTGATTTCTTCGAGGTAATAGGTTGTTACAAGAGAGACCATACAATAAAGAAAATAGGAATGTAGCATCCTGACCATGGGGATGGCCCGAGATATGGTGAGATTGTCCCTTTATCCGGTTCCGCCATCAAAGGATATCCAAAATGAACGAAGATAATTTTAACCGGAGATCTTTTCTGGCAGCCTCACTGGGAAGCGCTGTCGCGGCATCCTCGACAATGTCAGCCGCAAAAGCATCCGAGGAAAAAGGAGAAAGCCGGAGAACCTACCGGACGGGAAGAATGCCTCCAGTATAATGCCTCCGCCATACAGGTCAGCAACAGGAACCCGGAAGACCGTAACGGAATGAAGGCCAATACCTTAAGGATGCTGGAGCTTGCCGAACATGCCGTAGCCGGAAGTAAGCCTTTTCTTCCTGTTAGATTCATAGTTTTCCCTGAATTCGCCCATGCCGCTCCTGTTTATGAGGACGCTGCGACGCTGATCCGCAAGCTTGGAATTGAGATCCCAAACTGGCATACAGAAAAAATGGTCGAAAAAGCCAGGGAACTCCAGGTTTTCATTCAGATGGGTACTATGCTGGAGATCGATCCTGCCTATCCGGGAGCCTTGTTCAATACTTCCTGCCTGGTCGGGCCTGAGGGAATTCTCTATAAATATCGAAAGGTAAATACCTGGATTCCTTTTGAGGTGCACACCAGCCCTCATGATATACCGGACTACCAGGAGGATCTTTTCCCGGTAGCTGAAACAGAGATAGGGAGGATAGGGGCGGCAATTTGCTACGACTGGCTTTTTCCCGAAGCGATGCGGCAATTGACTGCAAACGGGGCCGAAATCCTGGCCCGGGTGTCAGCTTACATGGACCCCTTTGGCACGGCGGAGCCCAACTCCTGGTGGACGATAGTCAACAGGTGCCGGGCCCTGGAGAACATAGCCTACGTTATAGCAGCCAACCAGGGAGCAAGTTTGAGAAATTACCCACCTTTCTCCTGGCCCGGAGGAAGCATGATTGTAGACCATGATGGTAGAATTGTGACGCAGGCCACTCCTGGTGACGGTGAAAAGATTGTAACGGGCCCGGTGGACATATCCATGCTTAGGAAAGAGCGGAAAACCCGGCTGGCTCACCTTATGCCCGCACACCTGAGAACCGAGGCCTACCCGGTATACAGGGGAGAGGTACTGCCTGAAAACAGTTTCAGTGATAACGCGGGAAGGACCTACAGTATGAACAGCGAGGTAATACAGAGGGTGAAAAAGAAGGTTTTTCCCGGTTAATCCTGGAAAAAATGGTTTAATAAAAGTCCTTATAAAGGGCTGAATGTTGAATATATAGGGGAAAAATTGATACTATTCCTCTTTTTGAAAGTAGAGGTTTTTTAAATATGAAGAGGACTTTTCAGCCTAACAACAGGGCGCAGAGCAAAAAAACATGGTTTCAGAGCCCGCATGCAGACTAAGGCCGGCCGTTGTATCCTGGCCAGGAGAAGGGCTAAGGGCAGGGCTAGACTAACAGTAAGTGGATAAGCGGAATCTCGGATTTACCAAGTCTG
>CAXXFQ010000027.1:0-8900 GCA_963674475.2 Thermoguttaceae bacterium
TTCGAGAACTCGCAACAGTTTGATCTGGGTCTGCATCGGCATATCGCCGACTTCGTCGAGAAACATGGTTCCGCCGTTGGCGAACTCGAATTTACCGACCCGGTCGGTCGACGCGTCGGTGAAGGCCCCTTTGATGTGGCCGAAGAGCTCGCTTTCGAGGATGTTCTCGCTTATCGCCGCGCAGTTCAATGCGACGAACGGCTTGTTTTTGCGAGGACTGTTTTGGTGGATCGCTTGGGCGACCAACTCCTTGCCGGTCCCCGTGTCCCCTTGAATCAAAACGGTCGCGTCGGTCGGGGCGATTCGTTTGAGCCGTTCGATGACGTCGCGCATCTTCGGGCTGTCGCCGATGACTCCTTCAAACCCGAACTTTTCGTCCAGACGTCGCTTCAGTTCGACGTTGTCGCGGCGGAGGGTCGCGTTTTCGACCGCCCGGGCCGTGATCGTTCGGAGCTGTTCGAGATTCAGCGGTTTGAGTAAATAGTTAAACGCCCCCTGTTGCATCGCCTCGACCGCCGACGGGACCGACCCGTGTCCGGTCATAAGGATCACTTCGCAGTCGGGCAGCAGCTCTTTGGCACGTTTCAAAACGCCGAACCCATCGACTTCGTTCATGACTAGGTCGGTAATGACGACGTCGAAGTTTCCCTTTTCGAGCATCCGAATCCCCGCCGGGCCGGAAGTCGCGATATGACAGTTCATGCCGGTTCGCTCGAGACTCTCGGCCACCACCTCGGCGTGGGCCTCGTCATTGTCGATCACCAGCACTTCGGGCGGAGTGGGTGTTTCCTTTGTTTGGTCGATCGTGTTT
Organism: Thermoguttaceae bacterium; assembly: GCA_963674475.2. Lineage (GTDB taxonomy): Bacteria > Planctomycetota > Planctomycetia > Pirellulales > Thermoguttaceae > CAXXFQ01. Next base: position 812 of record CAXXFQ010000027.1, read on the forward strand.
TTCTTGTTTTCAGCCATAATTATCAAAGCTTTGCATAGGTAGTGGCCCGAGGACTCACAACGGGAGCCCGGCTTTTCTCGAGGTTTCTCAGAAATTGAGGGACCACTACTACAGATATCAATATATCTTATCGAATCCCACGCCAAGCGACCAGGGGCCGTTCGGGGGGCTTTGGTTCGGTCAAAATTGGGTCGGGAGTTCCGAGGTTTTTTGGGGGGATCGACGATTTGGACCGTTTCGAAAAAAGTATTGGGCTTACTCTATTTCAAGCCAACGGCGGAAAATCCATTCGACGGTTAGTAATCCAAACAGTAACGCCAAAACGGGCCATCGGTTCCAGAGCGGCTCAGGCGGCAGCGTCGCTTGGACGATTTTTGTGTCTGCCGGAAGGTGTCGGTCCAGCTGGGAGGCCGTTTCGATGTCGAAAAATTTTCCGCCGGTTTGTTCGGCTGCCTCTCGAAGGGCCGAGGCGTCAATCGCCGTCCGCCTGAATTCGACCGCCGTTGGTGTTTTCGAACGGTCGGGTTCGCTCGACGGGGCAGGGGAGGCCGGTTGGGACCGTCCGGCTTGACTCAGAAAACGGATCGCTCCGAGCCAGTAGTGGCGATAATATTGATCCCCGCCGCGAGAACGCCATCGCCAAGTATCGTCGGTCAGGTGCATCAGGACCCGGCCCCCTTCGATATTTTGAAACAGGATCACCGGTGGACCGTTTTTTGCTTCCCGTGAGCCGACCAAGTTTTCCGTAAGGGGCTTTTCGGAATCGATGGCCGTTGCCCAGATTCGGGCTGCCGGTTTCGCCTCGACGCCCGACAGTCGCCAGTAAAGCGTTGGGAGCGCGGCCCAAATTTTTTTGGTCGCTTCGAGCGAGTTGCCCAACTTGATCGGCGTGGCGCCGAGGCCGAGTGGAGTCGGGACGATCTGAAACGGTTTTTGTTGGGGAGAGCCTTTTTTATTGCGGAGCGTTTTTTTCAAGCTCTCAGGCTCGATATTGCGAAGCGATTTTTCCAAGCTCCTAGGCTCGATCGGCATCAACTCGGCCAACGGGGTGTTGAAATATGCTTCAGGCAGAAAACGGTCCCCGGCAACCAGAATCAACGCTCCGGCCGGACTGGGGCGACGAACGAACTCGACCAGATCGTCAAGTGTCGGACGGCTTAGCCTCCTCGGATCAAGGTCGCCAAGGATCACGACGTCGTACGAAAAAAGGGTTTCGCGTCGAACCGGGAAGACCGACAAGACGCGGGGATCTTTTTCGGCCAGTTCCGCATCGGCCGTGGCCAAATAGGTGTCGAGCCGAACGGACGGTTCGCGTGATAGAAAGTTTTTGAGTGCCCGGAATTCGTAACGCGGGCTCTCGTCGGCCAACAGGACCCGGATGGGCGTCTTGCGAAGTTCGACCTCGCGCGAGAGCCGGTTGTTTTCCCGGTCGGTCTCTCGTGGGTGCGGGGCGACTTCGACGGTGAACCGCGCTGGTCCGGCCCGTTCGGGGTGAAACGTCAATCGGACCGGCGTCGGCCGATCGGGTTTCGGGAGCGGGATAACTTTCTCGGCGAGAATTTTCTGGTTTTGGGGCTGGTCGGTTCGAGTCAGCGTGACGCGAACGGTTTCGTCCGCCTGGACCGAAGGGTAGTCGGTTCCTTCGGCGACTACTACCGCCTCGAACGTGACGGGCTCGCCGACGAAAGCGGTCGGTTCGACCGACAGCTCCGCGAGTTTAAGATCAACCTTTGGCCGCGGATCGCCCAGGCCGAGGCACAATAGCGCGACGTCCCGGTTTTCGGCCGCATGGGCTGCCTTTTGAAGCGAGGGGCCGGTCGTCGTGTTTCCGTCGGAAAGGACAACGATCGCGGCCGGTTTTTCCCCGCGAGGAAGCTCAAGCAGCGTTTCGACCGCTTTGCCCAAGGGCGATTCTTTGGCGTCGGCTTCGAGCGATCGGATTTTTTCCGCGGTGGTGTCCCCATCCAACGTGACCGGTTTGGTCGGGTCGCTTGGCAAAACCCATCGGAGCCGATAGCGGCGTTGCCAATCCTTCAATCGTCTCGCTTGGTCCCCGAGAAGAAAACCTTTCGCAAAATTCAAACGACTGGCCCGATCGGCGCCGATTGATTCGAGTGCCGGTTGCCAGTTTTTCCGGATGACTGCATCGTAAGAGTCGACCAGACTCATACTGGCCGAATCGTCCAACAGGATTCCCAAGACCGGCCGGGCCAGTTGCGATTGTTTCAGTACCGGTCGGGCCAACATGGCGACCAGCAGCAGGAGGATCGTCACGCGAAGGGAAAAGAGAATCCAGCGGACCGGGCGCGGTCGGTCAGCCGTTTCACGTCGTGAGACATAATGGAAAAGCCCGATCGCCACGACCACCAGCACGAGAAAAAGCCACGTCGGCTCGGGCCAGTGCCACTCGATCTGGCGGCGCAGTGTGGTCGACGTCGCTTCGGCCGTGCCGAGAAGCAAAGGGGAAGCGAAGGTTGCGATCGTCAGGTGGATCATGACCGGTCCCTCCTCCTTCGCCGCGAAGGGAGACCGAATCGCCATGCCCAAAGGGTTTCGAACAGCAAAAGGGCCAAAACGGCCAAAACCAGCAGACGGCCCAAGGTCCCCTCGTCGTCGGCCACCCGTTTAAAAACCGAGTGTCCGTTGTCGGCTGTCGTCAGGTTGACATAATCGAAACGAATGCCAGGCAAGACGTTATTGGAAAATTCGTCGACCGTAATTTTCGCAAGGTTGCTTTCGGTCGGGTCAACATGGACGGCGAACAGGCCGGTTTCGTTTCCCTTATTGTCCGATTGGTTTTCGAGCCGATAAAAACCGGACTCGTTGGTGGCGTCGAACCGCCATGAACCAGATGCGGCGTTGGTGTCGTCGACGGTTATCGGGCGGACTTGACCGTCGGGCAGGCGGATCTGGGCGAGTTTTTTTTCGCTTAAGGCAGGGCCGGAAATTGATTGGCCGACCAGACGGTTGTGGCGGTCGGCGATGTCGTCCAACTGGTAATCGACCATCTCTCGAACCAATGGGACGAAACTTGGCCAAAGGGGGACGGCGCCCCAACTGAGGTCGGCCGAAGTGGCGATTAACACGACGCGCCCGTCGCCCGACGGTTGTTCGATCGCTAGCGGATCGCCCGCGGCGGTGGCCAAGACGACCCGGGCCGGGGGCGCGATTGAATCGATTCGGACGTAACGCTCGACGGGCAAGTTCAACAGTCCGGCGGTCGGGTGATCGCGGAACGGCCGGGTGATCGGGTGTCGGTAGTCGAGCGGATCGATCGTCGGGCCGTTTGTATCACCCGGCTCCTTGGTTCGGGGAAAATCGACCACATCACCAAGACGGCCGGGCAAGAGCGACCCAAGCGCGGTTCGGTAATTTTCCAACGAGACGCCGGGTCCGAGGAAGACGATCAGGCGGCCGCCGCGCTGGACATATTTTTTTAGATTGACCGACTCCTCCGGCGTAAAGCGGGGAACGTCGACCAGCAAGACGAGGTCGAACCGGGCTAGGTTTTCCGTCATCAGGTCGGTCGGGGCGATCCGTTTGAGATCAAGTCGGGGGGGTGTCTTTTGGTTGGGGTCTTGGTCTTGGCCGCTTTTATTGAGGGTTGCATTGCCAATGAACCTTTCTTCGTAAGGAAGTCCAGCAAATCCGCCTGATACAGGCGCATTTGCGGCTGCGCGAGGATCATTGGCTACATCGACATTAAAAAGCGCACGGATCAGATAGTCGGCGGCCGAGGCCAACGGGCCGGTCGGGTCGATCCGTCCGTCGACACACAGCAACGGGATTGCGTCGCGCACGTCGACAGCCAAGCGGCGGCGGTCGTCCAGCGGGAGGTTATCGGCCGGCAGTCGGACCTCGACCCGATGGGGACCCGGGCGGGTGAATTGGTGGCGGAATGTGATTTGCCCCGTTTTGTCCCACACGATTTTTTTTTGTTGGACGCGGACGCCATCGACGAAAAGGTCGACCTGGTCGGTTCGTGCTTTAGTGGGACCGAACGCCGCGAGTTGGGCAAGCAGATCGACCGGACGCCCGATGGTGACCGAGGAAGGGACCGCGCGGAGGCCGACGACCGCCCGGTTAATCGTGTTGGGGCGGCCGATGTCGACGATCGTCAGTTCGGCAGCCGTGCCGAGGCTTTTGGCCAGGTTTTCAAACGTTTTTCTTGCCCGCGCGTTTTTGAATGCAGGTTGCCAACCGCGGCGGCCGAGGTCGGCCAGGAAAACGATTTCCTTTTGCCTCGGTTCGAGCCGGTCGCGTCGAATTTTTTTGAGCAGACTCTCGATCGCTTCGAATGTGGCCGGGAGGTCGACCACGGTTTGGCTTGTGGTGAGAGAGGAAAACGATTCCAACGCGGTCGATTTTTCCGACGGCGTTTCCAAAACAATTCGCGGCTCGGCGGCCATCCGGATGAGGATAAATCGGTCCGCCGCATCGGCCGACTCAATGATTTCTCGGGCTCGCCCTTTGGCCCGTTCGAAGCGGGTCTGACCGTTGTCAATCGCGGTCATCGAAAACGAATCGTCGAGGACCAAGATTTGGATCGTGGGCGCCGATTCACTCAGCGCCGCCGGGGCTTGGCTGCCGAAATACGGTCTGGCCGCCGCGAGAACCACCAGGGCGATCATTGCCGTTCGGGCGAGCAAAAGGGGCCACTGTCGAATCCGTCGCCGCCGCCGGACGGTCTGGACGGCCGATTCGAGAAACGCAGTCGCCGCCCAAGGGACCCGGGTCGGTCGTCTCCCACGCCAAAGGTGGATCGCGATCGGCACGGCAGCAACCACCAGCCACCCCAGCATCGCCGGAGCGAGAAATCCAAACGCGATCACCAGTGGAAATGGGGTCATTTATAAAATTTTTTGGAAGAACTAACTATTTCTGAACTCGAATCACGAAAAATTTCGATTTCCCTCGAACCTTTTTTGGTTTCGCTGTTCTTTCTTTTGGTTTGGACGGACATCAGCGGAAATTACTTTGATGACGGCACTTCGTCGGCCATGGCCAATCGCTCGGCGATGGGGGGGTGGTTGTCAAACAGAAAAACCTCCAACGGGTGCGGGTCCGGGTTGTCCTTGTTGAGCCGGGCCAGCTTTTCGAACGCGCGGCGGTAGGCGGCCGGGTTTTTTGTCCGACGTAGGGCGTACCGGTCGCATTGGCGTTCGAAGCGGCGGGCCAACGTGTTTTGCATCGGTTCGAGCAGCTGGGTGAAGACGCTCAGGACGAACATGATCATCGGCAGCGTGTAGACGGGCAACTGGGCGTAGTTAAACGTCGGACCGTCGGTGCCGACCCAATGGACGAGAACCTGATTACAGATCCAGAAACCAAACAGACTGGCGACCAGCCCGAAGAGGATCAGTTTGCGAATATGGCGGAACACATGGTGGCCGACCTCGTGGGCGAAGACGACTTCGGTCTCCTCGTGGGAGAGATTTTTCAGCAGGGTGTCGCCCAACAGGACGCGCCGCGTTCGGCCCATCCCGGCCAGCATGGCGTTCGCCTTGACCGTTTCCTGGCTTAAGTGGAGTTCGTAAACCCCTTCGATCGAAAGGTCGGTCCCCTCGACCAGATGGTCGAACCGGGCGGTCAGGTCGGGGGTGTCCAGTTTTTCGACCTTATAGAAAAGCGGAAGAATCAAGACGGGGGCCAGTTGGCTGATGAGCACACCGATGACGAAAAACGCGCCGGCGGCGATCCACCACCAGTGTCCGCCGGTCAACCAGATCAACCAGAACAGTCCGGCAAACAGGGCCGCCGAAAAGGCCCAACCGAGCACGATCCGTTTTGTGTAGCTCCAAGCCCAAGCCCACAACGATTGGGTGCTCAGGCTGAAGCGGTGTTCGAGGGAGTAGCCGGAATAGACCGAAAGCGGGAACGACACGGCCACGTGCAGGCCGAAAATCGCCGTGAACAGGACAACCAGTCGGAGGGTGTCGTGCTGGCTCAAAAAGGGGCAGCCGAGGAACCAGTTATCCAGCGGAATGGCCAACAAGAAGGCGGCCACGGCCAAATAGCCCAGGTCGATCGCCCGGTCCAGAAGCGAGCAGGCCAGACACTTTCGACCATACTCGCGGGCTTCGGCCCGTTCGGCGTCGGTCATTTCCCCGGCGAGAACGGTCGACTCGGAGACCGAGTTGGGGGCCGATTCAGGATTGGGTTCCGCGGTTTGGTCGGTCCCGGCGGCGGGCTTTTCGGCGTCGGCGGACGGACGGTTTTCCGGGTTTTTCGCGGCAGATTCGTTCGGTTCGGTCACGAGAGAGTCCTTTGGAAGAGAAATTTTATACCAATTCCAACTTGAAATCGCGCTTCGGCCGCCTGTTTGCCTTCGGGAAAAGGCTGTTTTCCCACTAGCGAACGCGCCAGAGAGTCAATTGGAACGTGTATTACACCCCACTTAAGAGTTGTATCCGAAAGCCCGTCTCGAGGCAACGGAGCCACTAATGGGGGGTTGACTTAGAGAACGGCATCGGTAACCATCACTTGGAAGGATACCCTATTAAGCGTTTTTCGTCCACTTTTTACCCCTTTAGAGGTATTTTTTGGCGGTTTTTCCTACTCTAGAGAGTTAGTTGTACCCTCTGAAGAGTTAGTTACTTTCCACCCAAAATGTGTCTGTCTACTGGAATGGAAGTGAACGATCGATTATAATAAGAGCCAGAGTTATTAAGGACAGTAAACTTGGTCCCATCAGTGGAGTGTCTATGTCTCGGAATTTCGATTTGAGTCAGTACGGAATTAACGTTAAGCGAGTGGTCCGCAATCCGGTTCCGGCCCGATTGTATGAGGATGCGGTGGTCTATGAAAAGGCCGCCATTGTCGATAGTGGCGCGATGGTCACCAGCTCTGGTGAAAAAACCGGACGAAGCCCTAAAGACAAACGAATTGTCGAGGAGCCAACCTGCAATAACGATATCTGGTGGGGTGACGTCAATATGAAAATTGACGAACAGACCTTCACGTTGAATCGTCAGCGGGCTATCGACTATTTGAACACGCGCTCGTTGATTTACGTTGTCGACGGATTTGCCGGGTGGGATCCTGCTCATCGGCGAAAAATTCGCGTGGTCTGTGCGCGGGCCTATCACGCCCTGTTCATGCACAACATGCTGGTTCGCCCGACTGCCGAAGAGTTAGTGGATTTTGGCGAGCCGGATTATGTTATCTTCAATGCCGGCCAGTTTCCCGCCAATCCGGACGTTTCAGAAGATATTACCACGCCGACGAGTGTGAATATCCACTTTGGCAAAGGGGAGTTCGTTATCCTTGGCACCCAGTACGCCGGGGAAATGAAGAAGGGCGTCTTCACGATCATGAACTACCTCATGCCCAAAGAGGGAGTTCTGTCGATGCACTGCTCGGCGAATGAGAATTCGGAAAAGGACGTGTCGTTGTTCTTCGGGCTTTCGGGTACCGGAAAAACGACCCTTTCGGCCGATCCACATCGGACCCTGATCGGCGACGACGAGCACTGCTGGACCGACAAGGGGGTGTTCAACATTGAGGGCGGCTGCTACGCCAAGATTATCGATCTTTCGGCCGAAAGTGAGCCGGAAATCTATGAGGCGATTCGTTTCGGCACCGTCTTGGAAAACGCCGTCTTCGACAGTATGACCCGGTCGGTCGATTTTGGTGACTCGACGTTGACCGAGAATACGCGGGCCTCGTATCCGATCGAGTTCATTCCGAACGCGAAGATCCCCTGTGTTGGTGGTCACCCGAACAACATTATCTTGCTGACGTGCGACGCATTTGGCGTCTTGCCGCCGGTAAGTCGGTTGACGCCGGAACAGGCGATGTACCACTTCATCAGTGGTTATACTGCCCGCGTGGCGGGGACCGAAGTCGGGGTGACCGATCCGGAAGCGACCTTCTCGGCCTGTTTCGGTGCCGCTTTCCTGGTCTGGCATCCGGCCAAATATGCCGAAATGCTCGCCGATCGAATGGAAAAGCATGACGCGAAGGCCTATTTGGTCAATACCGGTTGGACCGGAGGGCCCTATGGCGTCGGGCATCGCATGTCGATCAAGCATACCCGCGAGATCATCGACGCGATCCACAGCGGCGAACTGGCCGAGTGCGAAACGGT
>CAXXFQ010000028.1:0-6468 GCA_963674475.2 Thermoguttaceae bacterium
AAAGGAAATTCCCAAGGAGCGTATTTTTCTTGTCCCGGGTAATCATGATGTGAACCGAAAGCGGGTGGATGACATGACGACCACGTATCTGGACAGTCTGGATGACCAGGACCGCATCTCAGATTTCATGGCAGACGGTAAAGGGGCATGGAAATTAACCATGGAGCGCCTGAAAGACTACCATGATTTTCTGAAAGGTTTCGGCAACCCTGTTTTGCTCCAGGATTCTGAGCGTCTGACCTACGGCACCACGATCGACATCAACGGCATCCGGGTGGGCATTGCAGGCTACAACACCGTATGGAGCAGCGGGCGAAACAGCAAGGAAGAAAACGGCAAACTCCGGGTGGCCTGGAAATGGCAGACAGCTTATGTGAGAAAGCATATCAAAGATGCCCAGGTCAAGATTGCCTTATTTCATCATCCTGTGTCCTGGGGATCCGAGCCGGACAAAACCTTTGCAGAAGATAAATTGAGAAATGAGTTTCACTTTATTTTGTCCGGCCATGAGCACAAGACCGGCGTCACTCACTATGCTGACGGCCGTGCCGGTATTGCCGCCTATGCCTGCTACCACCGGTCCCAGGGCAGCGGGTACAATATCTGCTGCCTGGATTTTGAAAATCAAACAGGTGAGGTTTATTTAAGAAAATACAGCACCGAGGACAGGGGCGGCTGGGTCCGCAGGACTACACCCAAGGCCCGGCACGGACGATATTATTTGGAACATCTGGAAAAATGGATGCCCACGCCGAACAAAGAAACTGTGCAAGACTCCATAGAACCAGTTCCGGCGGACACTTCCTCGCGGGTACCTTCCGGCCCGGCCCTGGAGTTTGAACGGCAACTGGTCCTATATAAACGCAGGGCCGTATCCCTGTATGAAAAATTGCCCATGATCGGGTTTGGTGCCCGGCTGCGGGTTTCCATCCGCATCAAGGATATTTATATGCCCCTGCACGCCATGGTGGATGATGCCGTCCAGTTTGGGGAATGTTATGCCGATTCCCAGGATGCGGCCGAGTGTCTAGAAAAACTGGGCCGGAACACCCAGATTTCCATTCCCGACGCCTTTCAGGTGTGCCGGGAGAACAAAGGCCGGGGCATTGTTATTTTAGGAGACCCGGGGTCCGGCAAGACGACCCATTTAAAGCGTCTGCTTTTGTGGGCGCTGTCCAAAGATCATGAAACCATCGGGTTGCCCGCCGGAATCATCCCCTTGTTTCTGCCGCTGCGCGAACTTAAAGATTCAAATATCAAAAATTTTATCCATGACTGTATGGCAGATGCCGGCCTTGAAATGACCGAAGAATTCACGGACCAACTCCTGGATCATCAGCCGGTGCTTTTGCTGTTCGACGGTCTGGACGAAATTCAGAATACGAAACTAAGAGTTGAAGCAGTACGCAATATTTCCCGGTTCATGACCGGCCGCAGCAATTTGTATGCGGCCGTGACCTGCCGTTTTGCAGGGTATACGGCCACGGCCCGGCTGGACAATGCGTTCATGGAGCTGCATCTGCGCCCGTTGACCCGCAACCAGGCCCAGGACTTTATCCGGACCTGGTACCGGCTTGTGGAAACCGCAGACAACAAGGATTTGTCCCAGGCTCAGGATCTTGCCGCTAAAAAGGCCGACGATCTGATTGAGAACCTGTCATCCGATGATTTCAGGGCCGGCCGGGTCTTTGAAATGACCCGCAATCCCCTGCTGTTGACCAATATCTGCCTGGTGCACCGGGACGGGGGGCGGCTGCCCAGAACCCGGGGCAAATTGTACAGGGCCGCCATGGATGTGCTCTTGGAATTCTGGCGGGGTTCCCGAGGAGTGGAAGTTCGTATCGGCGCGGATCTGGGCCGGCGGGTGCTCCAGCCCGTGGCCCTGTGGATGCACCAAAAGGAAAACAGGATCCGGGCTTCTGCCGACGAGCTTGCGCCAGTGCTGGAAGAAGTTTTGGAAAAGGTCCGGTGGCCCCACGGCTCTGAAAGGGATTTTTTGCGAATGGTCCGGGATGATACAGGCCTGCTCACCGGTTGGGGAAACAGCACCTACGGGTTTATGCACCTGGGCTTCCAGGAGTACCTGGCGGCCTGCCAAATTCGCAGCCTTTCCTTTGAGGATGATACCGTGCTGACCCAATTGGCGGAACACTGGGGGCAGTCCTGGTGGCAGGAGGTAATCCTGCTGTTGGTGGGCCTGGAAGATCCGTCAAGGTTCAAAGCGTTCATGACCCAGGTGGTCAAGCTGCCTGCATTTTCAGCTGATCCCGGGATGGCCGAGCGCTGCCTGGAAGATGCTGCGGAAATCGACTGGACCCCGTTTTTGGATTTGCTGGCCGCAAGGCCGGGCAAAGATCCCCAATTGTGGGACCAACAATTGACGGCCCTGAAGATCCTTGACCGGCATGCCAAAGAACGGCTCAACCCCCTGGCAAGCAACCTTGAAGATCATCCCATGCCCCAGATCCGGCAACGGTTTTCGGATCAGTACCGCCGCCTGGACGAAAATATGCTGGTTCACGGAGACATTCTGTATGAGATGGTGAAGATTCCAGGGGGTAGAATTACCATAGAATCCTCCGAAATTGCCCTCGATCCATTTTACATGGGGCGCTATCCTGTGACCAACCGCCAATATGCCCTGTATTTAAAGACCAATCCCAATACCAGAGAACCAAAATACTGGGGGGATCGTGAATACAACGGGGAGAACCAGCCTGTAGTGGGCGTGACCTGGGATGAAGCCCGGAATTTTGCCCAATGGGCCGGGCTTTCACTGCCTTCCGAAGCCCAGTGGGAATTTGCCTGCAGGGCCGGGACTGCGACCGGGTTTTATACCGGTGATGCAGATGAGGACTTGGCACGGGCCGGATGGTATAAGGATAATTCCGTTGGCAGGCTGCATCCGGTGGGGGAAAAAGAACCCAATGCATACGGGCTGTATGACATGCACGGCAATGTATGGGAGTGGATAACAGATAAAATTTTTGGAACCAACCGAGTGCTCCGTGGCGGTGCATTCTGCGACGGGGCCGAGTACTGCCGGTCTGCTTGCCGCAGCGGCAAACACCCGTCCGGTCGCCGTCGCCAAGACTTGGGTTTCCGTCTGGTGCTGCTCCCAGGCTAAGATCCTTTTGGGTTGCGGTTTGCTGATTGATGGAAAATTTAGCCAAGGAGAATACATATGGAGCCAATATTTTTGATCATGGGGGGCGTTGAGGACGGCGGCTTCTACTGCCGGAAAAAGTTTGTCAAAAAGGAGCCGGAGAAGCCTACGAGAAGTTTAAATCTCTGATCGTTGACCGGATCAAAGCGCGCAAGGCCGATTCCATTCAACCTATAAAATAAGGGACAGGTAACGTTTTTAACTTCAAAATCGTGGTCTGTCTAATATTTATGCCCTATTTATGTGTATGTGCGGGATTATTGATAAAACGCTTTCTGTTGGAAGAGAGAAAGATAAATGACAATAGCAATAGTAGTGCTAATTATTCTTGACCTGCAAATGCTAGTTTCAATACTTGCACTCTGTATATCTAAAAAACACTTGAAATCTTCTGCATGCTGTAATAGGAACGATAAGATTTTTCCATCCGTTACTGTAGTAATACCTTGCTGCAATGAAAAAAGCTCTGTATTGAATAGGTCACTCATTAGCTGTAAAAGAATTAGTTATCCAAATTTTGATTTGGTATTATTGGAAAATTCAAATAATGAAGAATTGAAAAAAAATAACATGGAAGAAGCTATAAAATATGGAATAAGAGTATTTAATATTAAAAATAAAGGATCTAAAGCTGCAGCGATAAACGCAATATTGCCAGCTTTAAAAACAGAGTTAATTCTTATCGTAGATGCTGATCAAGAGGTAAAGCAGGATATTTTGACTACACTTATTAGTCATATGTCAGACACAAATGAAGTGGTTTGTGTTCAAAGTAGTCAAGCATACGAAAATGTAAAAGGGCCTGTATTGTGGAGTGTTGTTTCGATTATAAAGAATGAAATATTTTATCGGTATATTTGTAATCTATACGAGTTGGTAGGTATATCACCATGTCTTGGGACAAACTTTATAATAGGAGTTGATTTTTTAAATAGTGTTGGAGGTTTTCCTGATTATAGTTTAACAGAGGATTTGGCGCTTACCGTAGCAATCTATCGACAGAAAAAGAAAGTCAGGTATATTAGTAAAATTCTGGGAAAAGGAATAGCGCCCACCACGATTTCTTCATATATTGCACAACAGATTAGGTGGTCAAAAGGAACCGCTCAAGTATTCAAGAAAAATTATTTGAAAGAGAGGAATCCAAGGTTATTGTTCTTATTGTTTTCCTTCAGCCTATATTATCTTTTGGGTGGAGCAGTGTTAGCTTCAATAATTTTTCAGCCTCAAAAAGATTATTTTTTTGTTCAAGCTTCTTTATTTCTTTCGTCGATAGTTATTCTATTGCTTGCGGTCCTTTATAGAAAAAGATGGTCAATATTAGAATTAGCCTTGATTACAATATTCAACGCGCCTTTCCATATATTTGGGTTTGTTTCTGGCGTTTTTTTTAGAAAAAGAGGGGCTTTTATTGTGACAAAAAAGGGGGACTGGAAATGAAGATTAGAGCTATTAGAATGTATATTTTAAGCGCCAAAGATAGTATCTGGAATATTTTTCTGGGACTTGTTGTTGCGTTAATGCCGATAGCTTGGTTGGTAGAACAATTTAACCGTTTTGAAGTATACGTAGGAGTCATATCTTTATTCGCCATCATACTATTTCTGAAATATGCAGGCACGAAATACAATAAATCAATTGCTGTATTGCTTACGTTATCAATAACGATAAATGTATTGCTGTTTGATTATCTTTTGAGCGCAATTAAAAATAATGAGGTGCTTCTTCAGGCTAGTAGCTACAACACTGAGCCGCTATACTTTGATGGCCATAAGATTATTGTGCCTTCATACTCTAACAACAAAGAAAACTACAATATTACAGAAAAAGATGGGGCGATACATATTTATTTAGAAAGAAATGTAAAAGGAAATCCTGTTGTAATTGACTTCAGCATTTTAGGTGATCTTTATGATAAATCAATTAACGAAATCATCTTGTTTTACACATCTTCTGAGGACATGATTTTAGAAATTAGAGGAATGAGTAATGATAGCAAAAAAGCGATAGCACAAGAATACGTTACACTGTTAAAGAAAAGGGGAATTCATTTAGTCAAGCTGCATAAATTTAATTGTGAAGACAGTGGGTTAAAATTTATCATTCCATATGAAGGAAATGAGTTTTTGAGAAATACTCATTTAAAAATCACAGGAATATTTGGTAGGTGCAAGCAGCTTAAAGCCAAAATTGATCGGATACCCCCCAAAAAAAAACCGGCCCTAAAAGGCCAAGGAAACAAGGAGGATTTTATATCGCGTTCCTCGAACTGTTTCAAACCTTTGCCCCCCGAATTTTTCCAAAACCATAGTTAAAATGGTATAAAGATAGTTAAAAAACAGGAGTAAACATGTTGATTGAATTATTGCGTAAAAGAAGAAGCATCCGGCAGTTTGAGGATAAACCCGTAAGTTCCGAACAGTGTGATATTCTGATCGAAGCCGCACTTCGGTCTCCAAGTTCCAGGGGCTTTAATCCATGGCAGTTTGTGGTGGTAAAAGATAAGAACCGTATCGCACAATTGTCCGAGGCCAAATCCCATGGTTCCACTTTTTTAAAAAATGCGCCGTTGGCCATCGTCGTGTGTGCTGATACATCTAAAAGCGATGTCTGGATTGAGGATGCTTCCATTGCCGCTATTATTATTCATCTGGCTGCTGCAGATTTGGGTCTTGGCTCCTGCTGGGCGCAGATGCGTCTGCGTACCCGTGAAGACGGTACTTCAGCCTCGGATTATATTTCAAATATTCTTGATTTGCCGGACCATATCCAGGTGGAGGCGATTATCGGCATCGGCCATTCTGCCGATGAAATGGATGGACATGGTAAGAACACGCTTTTATATGATCAGGTCAGTTATGAAAAATTTGGTCAGCGCAGTTAATATGAGTCCGAGATAAGTTAACCTGGGAGCGCAGGCGTCCCGCCTGCATTCATGCAGGCGGGACGCCTGCGCTCCCGGAAAGGCTCGTTTTTTGCTGGTCATCAGTGCCGACCAGCTAATCCTTAATGGTGTCGGCATAGATCTCAATCACATGCCTGACCTTTACCCCATCATGGTTCTGGGAGAGTACATCCCGGATCTGCATCATGCACGCAGGGCAGGATGTGGCAACGGTGGTTGCCCCGCAGGCCAGGATATTCAGCCGTTTTTCCATACCAATCTGTTTGGACAGGTCATAATTTTGCAGGTTAAAACTGCCGCCGTTGCCGCAGCAGGTATCCGCATCGGCCATCTCCACAAAGGTGCATCCGGCATTGGCCCGGATCAGATCCCGGGGCTGGCTTTTCACCTTCAGGGA
>CAXXFQ010000029.1:0-10551 GCA_963674475.2 Thermoguttaceae bacterium
TTGTTCAGCAGAAAGGCAAGATTGTTGCGCAGAATGAGGGCCGTCACCGAACTGCCTGCAGCTTCGGCCAGCGCAACGCCTTCTTCAAAGGATTGACGCGCCTCTGCGCTGCGCTTGTCGCCAATCTGCGCCTGGCCCAATGCAAGCAGGAGCAAAGGCGAGAAAATGGGGAATTGTCCGCCCATCAGAGCATACGCCTGTGCCAACTGCTCAGGATCCATCTTGCGTCCAAGGGTGGATTGCATCCAGGTCTGCAGTCCCATCAACAGACCGGCCAGCGGGCGAGTTTCCGGGGCTTTCAATAAATCATCCAGTCCATGGGTCGCTTGCTGCAGTTTCTGTACCCACATGGCCGCCTCGCGGAAGCGGCCATTGTAGATCAGGAACCAGGCTCGCAGCACAGCCAGGTAAACATCGTCCAGCAGTACAGCCTCAGGCAGGGTATCCAGCCAGCGCAAAACTTCGGTAAGCTGTCCGCTTTCAACAACGGGGATAGCCGCCTGATGGATGAGAGTACAGATCAGAGCCATATCACCGATTTCAAAGGCATATTTCACAGCTTCCACCGGCTGGTCATGATCGATCAGCCAACGGGCGGCGCGGTCCTGAATGGCATGCAATTCATCCAGAGAAAGTTCGCTGCGCAGGATATCCATCATCAAATGGTGGTAGCGGAACCAGGTCCGGCTGTCGTCCAACGGTACCAAAAAGAGGTTGGCAGCTTCCACCCGGGCAAGCATCTCGCGGCTTTGGGTGGTTTGCAAAACGGCATCCAGCAGTTCAGGACAAAACCGATCAAGGGCTGCGGATTGGTGTAAAAAGGATTGGATCTCATCTGGAAGACGAAGGAGCACTTCTTCAGCGAGATAATCGATCACATAGCGATGTGAACCGCTGAAATCCCGGATAAAACGGTCTGGGTCGGGGCGGCCGCGCAGGGAAAGGGCGGCCAGATGCAAACCCACCGCCCAGCCTTCAGTGTGGCTGGTGAGCTGCTCTACCTGGGTTTCATCCAAAGTCAGATTAAGTTTTTCAAGCAATAATTGTCCGGCTTCCTGTGGCGCAAAGCTCAGGTCGCGCTGACGGATTTCGCACATCTGGCGGCGCGCACGCAAGCGCGGCAGATTCAAGGGCGGATCATTTCGGGAGACCAGCGCCAGACGCAGTTGCGGCGGCTGGTGGTCCAGCAGATATTGCACCAGCGCATGGTTTTCGGAATTGTGGATCAGATGATAATCATCCAATACGAGCAAGATCGGTTGTTTAAGTTGAACAAGCTGATTGATCACTTCCGTGATCAGGATATCCAAATCAGACGCATGGAGGGTACTCAGCACAGATAACAGTTCTTCGAGGTCGGGCACATACTTCTTCAGTGCCAATACCAGGTATTGAAAAAACCGCACCGGATCATTATCTTTTTCATCCAATGAAACCCACGCTGCAGGAATTTCCCGTTTGGCAATCCACTCAGAGAGCAGAGTGGTTTTGCCATATCCTGGAGGTGCAGAAAACAGGATAAGGTGCTGGCCCGTGCGCCAGGCGTCATCAAGCGCATCAAAAAGCCTGGAACGGGAAACCAGATCCGGCTGTACGGGAGGGAGGAAGAGCTTGGTTGCAATGAACATAGTTTGATTATAGCAAAATGGATTCAAAGATACTTATTTTAACCAGACAGATTTTAGATATATTTATCAAGGTTTGGATATAATCAAACAGGGAAAGACATACAGAAAAGAGAGGCCTGAATGGCACAAAAAATGAGCGCAGAACAGTTGGTTGCATATTTCAACCTCAAACCGCTGCCCGTTGAAGGTGGTATGTTTGCCCGGCCGTATATCTCTGCAGATCAATATGCGGGAAATGTACTGCCTAAGCGATATGAAGGCGTAGATCACGCTTTTGGTTCGGCCATCTATATGCTCTACACCGATGAACCGGATAGTTTTTCGGAATTTCATAAACTGAAGACGGACGAAGTGTTTCATTTTTATCTCGGCGACCCGTTTGAACTGCTTCTGCTGCAGCCGGACGGCACCAGCCGCACGGTTGTGATGGGGCAGGACGTACTGGCCGGACAACAAGTGCAGTTTGTTGTCCCTGCCGGGGTATGGCAGGGATCACGCCTGCTGCCCGGAGGAAAATATGCTTTTTTTGGTACAACGATGGCACCCGCATTCTCCATCACAGATTTTGAAGCCGCTTCCCGGGAAGAATTGTTGCAACAGTATCCTCACGAAGCCGATCGCATCCATGAATTGACACGGCCGGGCAGCGATCTCTGGATGCCGGAAGGCTCGGAAGCCTGAAAACAGAAAGGATTTCGCATGGTCGGAACACATGAATTTGTAGAAAACGAAAAAAACCGCGATGTGCTCATCTATGTTAATGGAGAATTCTTTTCACGGGATGAGGCCAAGATTTCGGTGTTTGACAGTGCCTTTCTGGTCGGGATGGCGTGTGGGAGAGCTTCCGCTTACATAATGAGCATTTAGCCTTCGCCAAACAGCATGTATCCCGCCTCAAGGCCAATCTGAAAGCGCTGGATTATGATCTGGGGATTCCCCCCGAAGCGATTTTGGATGCAGTTTATGAAACCGTGCGCGTGAACAAAATGACCACCAATGACGTACATATCCGTGCGATGATTACTCGCGGCAGAAAGACTTCGCCCTCGCAAGACCCGCGCACCTGTATCTATGGCCCGACGATCGTGATTATCGCCGAGTATAAATCACCTAGCCGGGACGAAGACGAGGGCATACATCTCTTCACCGTACATGTGCGCCGTGGCCGGCCGGATGTGCAGGACCCACGCCTGCACCCCCACAGCAAGCTCAACTGCGTACTGGCCTGCATCCAGGCCACTAAAGCCGGGGCCAATGAGGCGCTGATGCTCGACCCGCATGGCTTTGTCAGCACCTGCAATGCAACCAATTTCTTTATCGTTCGGGATGGTGAGGTATGGACTTCGACAGGCAAATATTGCATGAACGGCATCACCCGCGGCAACGTCATCGAAATCTGCAAACGCAATGGCATCCCCGTATATGAAAAAGATTTTTCTTTATATGATGTGTACAGTGCCGACGAAGCCTTCGTCACCGGCACCTTCGGCGGTCTCGCTTTTGTGGATGACGTGGATGGGCGTATGATCGGCGATGGCAAACCAGGGCCGATGGTGAAACGCCTGCAAGCACTTTACGCAGCCCTTTTAGAGGAAGATTGCCCGCCGCAAGAAAGGAAATAATGGAAACGAAAGAAAAACTGGATAGGATGCGCGCCCTGATGGCAGATCACAAAGTTGACGCCTGGCTGGTACCCAGCGCGGACCCGCACCAGAGTGAATATGTGGCCGCGCACTGGCAGGCGCGCGCCTGGATGTCGGGCTTCACCGGATCGGCGGGCACCCTGGTGGTGACCCACGAAAAGGCCGGGTTGTGGACAGACTCGCGCTACCACATCCGCGCGGCGCAGGAACTGGAAGGTTCTGGAATTGGACTATTCAAAGCCGGTCTACCGGGGGTGATCGATTATTACCAGTGGCTAAAACAGGAGCTGGCAGATGGGGCCGTAATTGGCTTTGACGGCAGTCTGCTCTCGTTAAATGCGGTGGAGAAAATGGAAACGGCCCTTGCAGGCAGCGGCATTGCACTGGCGGCAAAAGGTGATCTGGTGGGGGAAATTTGGACGGACAGACCGGGAATCCCGCTGGAAAAAGTCTTCCTGCTGGATGAGGAATTTACTGGAGAATCGCGCACGTCCAGGTTCGAGCGCATCCGCGAAAAAATGAACGAGCAAGGCGCGCAGGCGCACCTCATCCCCATGCTGGATGACATTGCCTGGACGCTGAACATTCGTGGGAATGATGTGACCTTCAACCCTGTAGCGGTTAGTTACCTGCTGGTGCTGGAGGATTCAGTCCGCTGGTTCATTGACCCCGCCAAAGTGCCGCAGGAGGTGCAGGCCGCGCTGGAAGCCGAAGGCGTTTCATTTTTTGACTATCAGGAAATGAATACACATCTGTCCCAATTGCCAAAAGACACTACCATCCTGATCGACCCGGAAAAGACCAACTGTATGTTGCGCGAAGCCATCCCGGCAGCCTGCGAAGTCAAATACGGGACAGGCATCGTCACCGCGATGAAGGCCATCAAGAACGAAATCGAGCTGGAAGGCATCCGCCATGCACACCTACGCGACGGTGCGGCAGTGGCGCGTTGGCTATGCTGGCTGGATCAGGTGGATTTCACCGAGTACCACACTGAGATCACCCTGGCAGACAAGTTGACCGCCTTTCGTGCCGAGGGCGCGCATTTCCAGGGACTGAGCTTTAGCACCATCTCCGCCTATAAAGCCAATTCAGCCATCGGGCATTACAGCCCGCAGCCGAAACCACCCCGCGGGTGACAGCCGACGGCTTGCTGCTGGTCGATTCGGGCGGGCAGTACCTGGATGGCACCACCGATATCACCCGCGTGATGTCCCTGGGTACGCCTACTGATGAAGAAAAACGGGTTTTCACCACGGTCCTAAAGTCCTTGATCCACCTGTCTACGGCTCGTTTCCCTGAAGGCACCGAGGGCAAAATGCTGGATGCCATCGCCCGAGAGCCGCTCTGGCAGCAGGGCTGGCAATGCCGGCATGGTATCGGCCACGGCGTGGGGCATTTCCTCAATGTGCATGAAGGGCCGCAGGGGTTTTCCCCGCGGATTGCGGCCGGTTTTTCGCCTGGCTCGGTGACCACGATTGAACCCGGGGTATATTTTGAAGGGTCGTTCGGCGTGCGCCTGGAGAATATGGTCATCACCACCATCGCAGAAACCACCGAGTTCGGCAATTTCTGCGCCTTCGAGACCATCACCTGGTGTCCGATCGACCTGACTTTAGTGAATACTGACATGCTGAATAGCGACGAACGGGACTGGCTGAACGATTATCATCAGGATACCTATGCGAAACTGGCGCCCTGCCTGAATAAAGAAGAGCGTGTCTGGCTGCTACACAAGACGCAGGCAATTTAAGATACGAAAAACGTCACCCCAGGCACAGAAAAATATCGTTTTTGGCGTCTTGGTATAATTTTTTGTAAGGTGCGTTCGCAGTTGAACGCACCAAAAAGTATGGGGACTTACTAATTGGTGCGTTGGGGAAACACCAACACATCTTCAGGTGACTGGAAATATCCAGAGAGAAATATGATCAAAAAAATTTCTACCCGAATTGAAAATGCCTCCAGCACCCCCATCCCATTGCTGGATGTCAAAAAGACGGCACGCATCGCCGTTCCATTGGGCATTGTTTTCTGGGTCATTGCCCTGATCCTGTGGTGGCAACAAGGGCTGGATAAAGCAATCCTGTTCTATTTTGACCCCGCACGAATAGCCTATACACCTTTTATCGCGGTAATGGAGTGGTTATCCGGTTACGGGATGGCGCTCATCGCCGTGCTGCTGGCCTTCTATCTGGCTGCCTCGCATTTTGTCAAAGGGCTGCAAGCGCCATTAACAATCTATCTTTACACGCTCAGCTCAATGGCCCTCAGCGGAATCGCGGGAGATTTACTGAAAGAAGTCATCCAGCGCCCGCGCCCCGTGGCGACTTTCACCGAACAGGTATTTGTGCTAAGCCAGTCAGTGACGACATCCATCCCGTCCGGGCATGCCACCAAGAGCGTGGCACTGGTGCTGCCCTTCCTGTTTCTGGTTTCAAATTCCGGCAAAGGAGACCGTGCAATAAAGCTCCTGTTGTCCCTGGTTGCCGGCGGAGTGTGTCTGAGCCGCGTCGTGCTGGGCGCACATTATGTCAGTGATGTGCTTGCCGGAATCGGGATGGCGCTGGTAGGACTGCCATTGACAATGCTCTTCGCCCATATGATCCTCAAGCAGTCCACTCAGGAGCAGCTGCCGATGATGTCGAAGATTTGGGGTGTATTGCTGATTGTTTTGGCGGTGATTTTTACAATGATTTAGCAGCAGGACAGAATTTCCAAAACTGGCTATAATGGGGGCATAATCATTCTTTTTTAGTGCTGACCACCAACGCAATGCGTTCTTGCAATTATTCTTTATTAAAGGAACCCCCTATGACTTTACAAATCAAGGAAGTACAGAACTTAAAAGATTTAAGAGCATTCATTCAATTCCCCCATACATTATATAAAGATAATCCTTACTGGGTACCCAACCTCGTCATGGACGATACCAACGCCCTTCGTCGTGACAAGAACCCCGCTTTTGTACCATTGCGAGGCGCGTTACTGGCTGGCCTGGCAGGACGGCAATAAAATTGTCGGCCGAATTGCGGGTATACTTGAATCATGCACATATCGAGAAGATGGGATGCCAGCGTTATGTGCGCTTTGGCTGGTTTGATTTTGTCGACGATCCTGGCTGTATCTTCCGCGCTGCTGCAGCAGGTGGAAAACTGGGCACTTGAAAAAGGCATGACCGCTGTGCATGGTCCCCTGGGTTTCACCGATCTGGACCGCGAAGGGATGCTGGTCGAGGGCTTTGAAGAATTGGGCACCCTGGCATACAATCTATAACTACCCCTATTATCCGCAGCATATGGAACGCCTGGGGTATAAGTCAAGGATACTGACTGGGTGGAATACGAGATCCATGATGCCTGAGGAGATCGATGAGACCATTGCCAAAGGTTTCAATCGATCGTAATGAAACGCAACAATCTGCATTTGCTGGAACCACGCAACAAGAAAGCCATCTGCTGAAATATGTCGGGCAGCCTTTTTGATGTATTGGACGAAGCATACCAGGATTTGTACGGGGTTGTGCCGCTTTGACGAAAGACCAGGTGAAAAGCCTACACCGAAGCAATATTTTGGCTTCATTTCTCCCGGATTTTGTGCCGATCGTATGCTGGATGAAAATGGTCAATATGGTCGCTTTTGGCATTGTAATGCCCTCCCTTTCCCAGTCGCACTTGCAGAAATCCAAGGGGCAGGCATGTTCCCATTTGGATTTATGTGCATCTACTACGGGCAATGCGCAAAGAACGACCGCGCTGATCTTTATCTGATCGCGTGTCAGGCGTTCGAGTACCAGGGCAAAGGCAGTCAATGCCATTCTAATGAACCGCATGCTGGAAGTCTTCCAAAAATACGGTATCAAGAGCGTTGAGTCCAATCCCGAACTGGAAGACAACGAACTGGTACAGGCGCAGTGGAAATATCTTTGAGAAACGCAACCACAAACGCCGCCGCTGCTTCATCAAGCATCTGGAAAAACTGGAGAGCAATGCAAGTTAATGCTGTGAAGTTGGTTTATTTCTCCCCCACCGGCACAACACGAAAAGTGCTGCAGAATATTGCTGCCGGTATGCAGGCCGTACAGGTAGACGAGATCAATCTCACCACGCCGGACGCTGATTCGCGGGAGATTACACAGCTTGGTCATGAATTAACTGTGATCGGCATGCCAGTATATGCCGGACGGCTACCTGTGCAAGCCGCTGCCCGTTTGCGGCATCTTCGGGGAGATCACACCCCGGCAGTGCTGGTGGTGGTGTACGGTAACCGGAAATATGAAGATGCCCTGGTCGAACTGCTCGATCTGGCCGAAGCAGCCGGTTTCGTGCCTGTTGCTGGGGGAGCCTTTATTGGTGAACACTCCTACACCTCTGCGGAGAAACCGCTCTCGGTGGGCCGCCCGGACGAAGAAGATCTGGTGCAGGCCGCGCAATTCGGCAAAAGCGTACGCGCAAAGCTGAAGAATTTGAACAGTCTGGATGATATGATCCCACTGGCGGTACCGGGCAACCGCCCCTACAAACCCTTGAAACCAGCCGACGATATCGCTCCCGAAACGGATGAAATGCTGTGCACCCTGTGCGAATGCTGCATGAAGGTTTGCCCAACCGCAGCGATCACGATCAATGACCGTGTAGAAACGGATGCCGCAAAATGCATTGTGTGTTGCGCCTGCGTCAGGGTATGCCCAACCGAAGCACGCATCATGCGCGATGAACGGATTTTGAAGATCGCGGGGTGGCTGTATGAAAACTACTCCGAACCCCAGGAGCCTGAGATTTTTCTTTAGAGAATTTTGATTTGTCGGTGCCAGACACCCCCAAATCAAGGAATGTCGCGTGAATGTCGTGAATACGACATTGTCGTTTTTTACTGCATCTCCTATGATGATGAAAAGTCAAACGAAAGGAGTTTGCAATGAAACAACCAGATCTTGGATACAAAGTTGCCGAAGTGCGGCAGCAAAAAGGTTTTACGCAGGAACAGTTGGCTGAATACTGTGAAGTCAGCACGCGCACCATCCAGCGCATTGAGAGCGGTGAGGTCGAACCCCGCCCTTACACCCGCAACAGTTTGAGCAATATTCTCGAATTCGACTTCAATGAAAGCAACGTGCAGAATGAAGGTTTCTGGCTTTCGGCTTTGCACCTCAGCAGCATGTTTTGCATCGTGCTGATCCCGCTGCTCATTTGGTCCTGGAAGAAGAAACAGAGTTACAAGATTGACCGGCATGGCCGGGACGTGCTCAACTTCCAGATCACGGTCACATTATTATTGTTTGCGGCGGTCTTCCTGCTAGTCTTTGGTCTGCCTTTCCTGATCTTGATGCTGGAAGCGCAGAGCGGACAGCCGAATCTGGGACTGCTGGGCATTTTGCCGCTCATCAGTCTGGTACCACTGATCGCCATTGGGATATTCTGCACCTGGCAGGGCGTGGCAAATACCATCCGGGTCATGTCAGACAAGCCGTACAGGTACCCGCTCAGTATCCCGTTCATCAAATAGTCCCGCCCGGTGACAAGCAACTCTTTTCCAGCGCGGATTGCATCTGCGCTGGAAAAACATTTTTCAACAGGGACTAAAGGAGTTCTCCATGGTTCCATCCAAAACCCTTCAACCCACACCCGTTGCCGTATTAGGCGTACCCTTTGACAGGCAGTCTTCCTATCTGCGCGGGCCGGCCCTGGCGCCTGCCCGCATTCGGGAATGCCTGGCCTGTGATTCCGCCAACATGTGGACGGAGAATGGTATCGATCTGGCAGCAACTGAAAGCTGGAAAGATGTCGGGGATGTCGCCTTTGCAGATGAGAATTCAGAGTTCAAGAGGATCGAAGACACCGTCGCCGGACTGCTGGCGAAAAAGCAGCGCGTCATCTCCCTGGGCGGCGACCATTCTATCGCCTACCCCATCTTGAAAGCCCATGCCAAAACATACCCGGGACTGACGATCGTACAGTTGGACGCTCACCCTGACTTGTATGATGAACTAGACGGGAATCGCCTTTCCCATGCCTGTCCCTTTGCGCGCATCATGGAAGAGAAACTGGCCGCCCGTCTGGTGCAAGTGGGCATTCGCACCCTCACTGGTCATCAGCGCGAGCAAGCGCAGCGCTTTGGGGTGGAAGTTCACGAGATGTGTGCCGGACCGCTGCCAAACTTGAACCTGACCGGGCCGGTTTACCTCTCCCTGGATATGGACTGCCTCGATCCGGCATTTGCACCGGGCGTCTCGCATTTTGAACCCGGCGGTATGAGTACGCGCGAGGTGCTGACCATCATTCAGCGATTAACAGGCCATCTGGTTGGCGCAGACCTGGTGGAATACAACCCGCAGCGCGACCCGACCGGCGTGACAGGCATGGTCGCGGCCAAATTGTTAAAAGAAATCCTGGGGCGTATGCTGGCGGATAAGCCGATGAGAATTTACAAGCCTTCCAACTCTTCCCACCGCTGATACGCTTCCGCCAGTTCACGTTTCCATTTCCTTCAACCGGTTGGCGTCTGCGGTGATCTCGGATTCGGCGCGCTGGTAAAATTCCGGGGAAGCCATCGCCTCTACAAGCTGCTGCTGTTCTTTTTCCAGGGCTTCAATGCGACCCGGCAAAGCAGCCAGTTCGCGCTGTTGGGCTTCCAGGGCGCGTTTTTCATTGTAGCTCAACTTGCGCGGGCCATTCCCCCCGGCCGGTTTTTCTTCTGCCCGCTCAGCGGTTTTGCGCTTTGGATCAGGGCTGGCTTCTTCGGCCTGTGACTTGCAGTAGCGCAGCCAGTCATCGTAATCACCGGAGAACTCTTCAACCTTTCCACTGTTGTCCAGCACCAGCAGTTTGGTGACCAGATTATTGAGAAAAGCACGGTCATGGCTGACCAGGATCAGCGTGCCGGTGAAATCCAGCAGCAGGTTCTCCAACACTTCCAGGGTCTCAATATCCAGATCATTGGTCGGCTCATCAAGGATGAGCAAGTTGGCCGGTTGGGCAAACAGACGGGCCAGCAGCAGGCGGTTGCGTTCCCCGCCGGAAAGCGCGCTGATCGGGGCATTGACATGCTCCGGCTCAAACAGAAAACTTTGCAGATAACCGATGATGTTGCGATCCTTGCCATTGATCGTGATCACGTCGCGCCCCTGGCCGACATTTTCCAGCACGGACTTGTTCTCATCCAGTTGCGAACGAAGTTGGTCAAAATACGCGATTTCCAGATTGACCCCCAACCGCAGGCTGCCTTCATCCGGGGTAAGCTCACCAACCAGCAGGCGCAGCATGGTCGTTTTGCCGGTGCCG
>CAXXFQ010000030.1:0-4982 GCA_963674475.2 Thermoguttaceae bacterium
GCAAAGGGATGCTCTTCAGAAATGGATTTCGGACAAAATGCGACCCCATCGCGTTCAGTGATTCCTTCACGGGTCCTGGCAGAATCTTGCGGAGTGGGGAGGGGAGAAGAGCCGTGGGGCTACGCAGGTAAACCCTGTTTGGGTGTACACCGAACCGGTAGTTGACAATCCTTTGGAGGCAGGCCGCCACGGTTTCCAGGTCCTCGAAGTGTAGTTTCGGGTCCAGATCGAGCATCCTGCGCGGGGTCACTGACGAAAGAACGGCCTCTGCGCAAGTCCCCCAAAGCAACACAGCGCAGGGTGCCTGAGAAGGATTCCCGACGACCCGCCGTCGTCGGTCACACACACACCCACGGAGATTCTAGGGAAAAGGCGCTTGAGCCCCCCGAAGGCGGCCTCGGGCCATGAGGGAAGGGCTGTGTCCCCTCCGAGCACGCTCGAGAGGCCGGTCCCCCCACCGA
Source organism: Thermoguttaceae bacterium (assembly GCA_963674475.2). Taxonomy (GTDB): domain Bacteria; phylum Planctomycetota; class Planctomycetia; order Pirellulales; family Thermoguttaceae; genus CAXXFQ01. Next base: position 462 of record CAXXFQ010000030.1, read on the forward strand.
AGACAACCACCCGGATGCCGTCGGTCCGAAAACGGGAGATGTCAGCCAGCAGATCGTCGAAGACGGCACCAACCTCGTGCCAGGGTCCGTTGCCCTCGAGCACCAGGTGAACAATCTTCTCCTCCAGGGAATCCCGGGGAATGATGTCCAGGTATCGCAGGTGCTTCTTCTCGAGAAGTCGAAAAATGCGGTTTCTGGAGTCCCTGCTGCAGGGGGTCCGTGAGCAGGTCGCGGAGAGGACTTTCGATTTTCTCAATAATCTTCTTTTTGTCGGCCATGAATCTCTGCGCGCATCAGGTGTGACGATAGGGCCATCTTACACAAAGGGTCTTTGGGTGGGCCAACGCTACGACGGGCCCCGCCCCCTCAGCTTGATGTCACACGAACGGCGTGATAATGAAGGGCGAAACGTCCAAGACAGAAGGAGGAATACCCATGCCCGGCCCACTTGTCGGCGTCAGGATTCTTGATTTCTCGACACTCCTGCCCGGACCCTTTGCCACCATGATGCTTGCAGACCTTGGCGCTGACGTGCTCAAAGTGGAAGCACCAAACCGCCCGGATCTCATGCGAATGGCCCCCCCCGTATGATGACGGTGTCTCTGCCGGGCACATGGCCGTGAACCGCGGCAAGCGCTCCATCACGCTCAACCTGAAGGTCCCCGAGGCTGTAGCCGTGGCAAAGAAACTCGTCAGGACACATGACATTGTCCTCGAGCAGTTCCGCCCGGGTGTCATGGAGAAGCTTGGCCTGGGCTACGAGCAGCTTCGCAAAGAAAACGAGTCGGTCATCTACTGTTCCATCACCGGCTACGGCCAGGACGGCCCCTACCGTGACCGTGCCGGCCACGACATCAAACTACCTGGCCATCGGTGGAGTCCTCTCCTATTGCGGCCGAAAAGGGCAGGGGCCCGTGCCCCAGGGGTTTCAACTCGCAGACGTGGGAGGGGGATCCTATAACGCCGTCGTCAGTATTCTGGCCGCCGTGATTCACCGCAACCGAACAGGGGAAGGCCAGTACCTTGATGTGTCCATGACCGATGGCGCTATGAGCTGGGCCACCCTCGGTGCCGTTCAACGCCTTGTCGGCGGCACCGATCCCGGATACGAGACGGAGTTCCTGAACGGGGGCAGTTTCTACGACTGCTATGAGACCCGCGACGGTCGCTACATGAGCGTGGGGAGCATTGAACCCCAGTTCTTCGCCGCCACTCTGCAAAGCCACGGGCACAGAAGATCTCATTGGAAAGCTCTCGTGGGGAATGGAGGGCGATGGGATCATGCAGGACGCCAAGGAACGGCTTCGCAAGATCTTCGCTTCAAAAACCCAGGGCCGAGTGGGTCGAGGTCTTTCAGGAACTGGACGCCTGCGTGGAACCGGTGCTCAGCATTTCGGAGACGGCGGAACATCCGCAGACGCTGGCCCGGACCATGGTAGTCAACGTGCCCAAATTCAAACGGTGAGACACAGAAGCAGATCAACTCCCCCTTCAAGTTCTCGCGGACCAAGACGGCCATCCGCTCCGTGGGTCCTGACCTCGGTGAACACAACACCCAGGTCCTCAGCGAACTTGGGTATTCAGAGCAGGAAGTGGAGGACCTGCTGAAGACCGGAGCTCTCGGTCAGGTCCCCCTGTAGACACGAGTCCCGGCGCAACCCTCCATCCGGATGCGCTCGAGTTGCCATAGTCGCGAATCGAAAAGGGCACACTCCCCTTCGGCCACAGCCCCGGTCACCGCGATGAACCTATCCTGAGGCTCCAGCGAGACTGGTGTGCCTTCGGGAATCTGTTCCCTTGTCACTTTCTCTCCGCTTGACCGGAACAGAACGGGTTGGTGAGAGTGCCCGCAGAACAATATCCGGTGATCGGTCACTGAGAACACCTCTTGCGCACGATCGACCGACCCTGTGTCTATAGGCTCGTAGAACGCCCTGAGGGCATCAAAGGGAAGGGAGTGTGCAAAACAGAGACTCTCCCACTCTATCTTCATGGGGAGGCTCCTGAGGAAGGCGAGCAGAGGTGCGTGAGACTTCTCCACCAGTTCCGGCGGCCTGCTGTGAAGCAGGTTTTCGAGCATGAAATCGTTGTTGCCCTTCACCGCGACCACGCCGTGCCTGCCCAGCAGTTCGACAAAGGATGCGAGCAGGTCCAACCTGAGAGAGTCACAGATGTCCCCGAGATGTACAAGTGCCTCCGCGCCACGGTCCCTGAGCAGGGTTAATGCGGCATCAAGACAGTCAAGTTCGCTGTGGCTGTCGGCGACGAGACCAATCCTTCGGGGGAGGGGAGGGGCCACGGCCGGGAACTCCTTGTTCGGCGTCACGGCACTGGGGTTACGCCCGCAACCCCGATGAACATGTGGGACTGCCGCAGGTGTATGCCCGGGTAGTCGATCAAGTCCATCTTTTCGTTCCTCCACTTCGCCCGCCCATAGCCTGCTGACTTTTCATTCTCGTTACTTGTACTCCGAAACCCCATAACACGCAAATCTTTGTCGCCGACCTGTCGGAAACAGCCGCTCTGGCCTCCCTGGCTTGTTCGGGCCATAAGAAACCGTGAATGAATTGCAGGAGGCACTTGAAAGTTCTTGCATTCTTTTCGATTTTGGTGCAAACTTTTCCATCCCTATCACTGAAAAGTACGGAGGCTGGTCAATTGAGAACCAGGGAGCTTCAGCAGTTCAAGAAACAACTCCAGGCCATGCGGGCCGAACTGGTCCAGTCGGCCAGACTCGAAGACGAGGAGTCCCAGAAGGGGGACCCTGCCGATCTGGCATCCATGGACCGGCAGCGGGAACTCGGCATTCGGATTCGTGAGAGAAACCGCAACCTCCGGGGATTGATTGACGACGCCCTTGAGCGTATCGAGGACGGAGAGTACGGAGAATGCCAGGATTGCGGTGACCAGATTCCCATCGGTCGTCTGAAGATCCGCCCTTTTGCAACCCGTTGTGTCACGTGCCAGTCCCGCCGCGAAAGAGGCCGGCCGAGGGGCGGGTGAGGGCGCCGAACTTCTTTCCGGAGACATCGACATTCGCGAGTTCCAGGAAGAGAAGGACTGACCTGCCGACACGATATGGACCGAAGCCGTCCCGGAAGCTGGAGATCAGGGCCCGTTGACACCTATACCGGAGGAATATCAACCATGAAGTCCCTGGCAAGAGTCTCTTTTACCGGTCCTTGTTCTTCTTCTTTCATGTTCGTTACCTTCCTGTGCGCACCGGGGTGGTGACGCAGGCGAACATGTCTCAGCAACCGGCAACGGCAACTGTTCCAGGCAACTTTCCGCTCTTGAAGCAGAAAACCTCCGAGAATCCGGGGGACCCTGTCGCGCATTTTCGACTGGGAAGGTGGCTACTTGTCCTTGGGCGAAGAGGTGGCGGCAGACCGGGCCTTTGCCGAAGCTCTGGCGTTGGACGGTTCCTTGGGCGCAAGAATCGCAGAGGTCTACTGGAGCACCGGCCTGATGAAGTTCGATGAAGGGAACCTCGCTGCGGCCAGGCGGCTTTTCGGTCTTGCCCTTCAATACAAGCCCGCTCTGGCCCCGTCCATTGCAACCTGCTACCTCAAGCGAGGGAAAAAAACCGGCGACCTCCAATTCTACGCCGAGGCCATTTCACTGGACCCCAAGGTGCGGGTGAAGCTGTGCCCTGCCATTATCGAGCGGGCGAAGGCTGCAAAGGGTCAGGATGCGTTAGACACATACGCCTTCGCACACGATCACGGTTGCATGACCCGCAACGCGGAAGAACATGCTGGCCAACAACTCCTGGAAATTGCCCAGGGACTCCCTGCCGGGGCCCGACAGCCCTACCTCTCCCTGGCGGAAACGTTTATCGGGAAATCCCGTGTCGACCAGGCCTTTCCCCCGCCCGGGCCCACGCCAGGACTCAAGGACACGGACCTGCAGTTATAGTCCGGGGTCACGACGGTTCTGCGCCGCTTTCTGGAGACTCACGTTTTCGCACTGTTTCATTCGCTTTGGTGCACGTGAACGTGCTACGAGCGCGAATTAATGTGGTTCGGCAATTTTGGTCCTAAACCCCACAGCGTTCTCCGTGGCGTTCCACCCACCCCATATCCGTCGGCTATTGAACTCCTCAGGCCACTTCATGGCCCGGCATCTTTGGTCTCATGTATTCTTTGGGTCGTGCCGATAAGCATTTTAACCGGGTACATCGTTTTATTAGATGATAAGTAAGAGATTGCCAGGCATCTGACACAGAAACCAATGAAGGTTACCTGAACCCCATGTGACAACCGGCACCCTGCACAGGAGGGATGGAAGATGAGAAGGAAGTCCGCAGCCATTGCACTCTGTACGCTGTTCTGCTCGCTTTTCCTGGTGAGTTGCAGCGATGATGACACATGGACACCCGTACCGCCTCAGGTGGAGAAACGGGGAGTCTTCACCGGTGGTGTGGCTCTCGGGCTCTCCCTATGAACATGGGGTACCAACAGGGGGTCCTCCTCAACGATGAAATCAAGGCCGGCATGGATTGGGCTGAAGAGCCTCTGT
>CAXXFQ010000031.1:0-15670 GCA_963674475.2 Thermoguttaceae bacterium
TGAGAGTCTTGAGGCGCTTGTTCGACAAGGGATTGCCGCCGACATCGCCAATACGTCAGGGAGTCTTGTGACAACGGGACATTTCCCTCCGATCTATCAGTATCTGTTTCAGCATGAACCCCAGGCGCTTGAGAGCACACGCTGGATTCTGCTGGCAAAAGACTATCTCCGGTTTAAACTCACTGGGAAGATTGGGACTGAGATCTGCGATGCAACCGGAACTCATCTGATAGCCATGCCGGAACAACAGTGGTCGTCTGATCTGTGCACTTTGCTCGATGTCCCGCAAGAAAAACTGCCGGAGATTGGTCTCTCAAGCAGTGTGGCCGGGGAGATTTCTTCGGAAGCAGCCCGTGAAACCGGGCTGCGAACAGGAACGCCTGTGGTGTATGGAGGCGGAGATTCCCATTGCGCGTTATTGGGATTAGGCGTGACCGGCTCAGCAGAACTCGGCATGCTTCTCGGGACGAACAGCACTTTGCGAGCGTCTTTTCAGGGCTTTATTCGTTCCTCCGGCGACTATATCGTCTGGAAACAACAGCACGTCGTCCCTGAAAGGTTCACTGTTTCAGCCTCTTCGATGGCGGGTTCATCAGTATTATCCTGGTTTAAAACACACTTTTGCCGGGAATTTAGCGCAAACGATGAGGTCCAGGCATATCAAGAATTGGAAGCGTCAGCGGCGGTCATCAAGCCCGGATGTGATGGGCTGCTGTTTCATCCGTATCTGCATGGCGAACGCTCGCCATTTTATAATCCGAATGCCAGAGGATCGTTCCTAGCGACCGCCTATTGGCATACAAAAGGGCATTTTGTGCGCAGTATCATGGAGGGGGTGGCTTTCAGCATCGCCAACTGCTTTGATGTGTTACAAGATATTGCGAGTCAGCGGAATGAGCGCATTCAAACCCTTCGAATAGCCGCAAGCGGCGGGGGACAATCCGCCCTCTGGAAACAGATTATCTCTGATGTTCTGGCTCTTCCGATTGACATCATGCAGGTCGAAGAACCGGGCTGCCTGGGGGCTGCGCTGTTAGCCGGTGTCGGGGTCGGCATATATCAAGAGATTCAGGATGCCGTGCAATGCGCGGTTCATCTGCGGTCGCGAACGCTTCCTGATGCGACACACACTGAAATATACGAGGAGAGAAGAAGCGTTTTTAACAAAACCTTTCAGGCGCTTGAACCAATATTATATCAATAGCTCATGGAACACAGTTACGGATCGTGTCCCCCCCTTTGTTGGTGAAGGGGGAAGCTGATCTGCGCAATATAAGTCAGTCGTTTAAAATGACGTGAGTTCGGGAGAAGGAAAATGCTGCAAAATTCCCGCTGGGGCTAAAAACCTATCCCGAACTCACGTTTAAATGACAAAAGGGGAACAACAACATGTCTGTAGAAAAAGAATTACAAGGGCAGGTTGCGCTTGTCACCGGGGCTGCCGGAGCGATTGGCAGGGCGATTAGCTCTGGCTTTTTACAAGCCGGGGCCTGTGTGACGCTAGTCGATATTGATTCAGCGCGACTAGAAGCATTTACACAAGAGCTCTCTGCCCACTATGAAGGAGAGAATGTTCTCTCAGTCGTTGCTGATGTGAAAGACAGCAGTCAGGTGAAGCATGCCTTTGATGTGACAGTCAACAAATTCGGCCGTTTTGACATTCTGGTCAATAATGCGGCTGTGACCCAAATTAATCCGATCGATGAACTGAGCGATGAAGATATCGATCTCATCATCGATACCGATTTGAAAGGCTATATCAAGTGTGCCCGCGAAGCGGTGAAACTCATGAAACAATCCGAAACCCGAGGGGCTCTTCTGTTCATTTCATCGAAGAACGGCCTGCAGGGCGCATCAAAGAAATGTCTCTACAGCGCCGCAAAAGGGGGAGGCTTAACCATGGCCCGCGCATTGGCAAAAGAACTTGGACCGTTTGGGATCCGCGTCAATACGATTTGCCCGGATGCCGTCATGGAAGGATCGTATCTCTGGCGCAAAGGCGGCGGTTATTTGGAAGGGACCGCTGAACGCTACAATATCACGATTGACGAGGTTCCGGAGTATTATAAAGAACGATGCGCCCTGAAAACCAATATCACCCCTGAAGATATCGCGAATGCTGCCGTATTTTTGGTATCGGAAAGATCCGCCAAAATTACCGGAGCGATCCTCTCGGTTGATGGTGGTGTCGCTTTCGTGCGCTAAACAAGGAGAATTTTTATGGAACAGAAATGGTTTACCACCGAACATCCAAAAATTGTATTTGAAAACACATCAGTAGGACGGTTGAAAAAAGAGATCTTTGAAGCTTCGGAAGAAGAGATTGAGAAGATTCTGGAAGAATACGGAGTGCCTGCGCCTTCTGAATTAGGGAAAGGTGGCTGTTATATTCAGACCACACCGCGCTCCAAATGTATCGAGAAACGCCGGAAAAATGATGTGGTGTTGATTCCGGTCGGGTGTACAGAAAACCATGGCGCCCACGCGAATTCCGGTCTGGATACCTTTATGGCGACTCAGATTTGTGAAGGCGTGCGTCGCTACACGGCAAAACAGGGACGCGAAGTCAGTCTGGCAATGCCGCCCTTAATTTATGGCGGTCATCCGTATCATCACTTAGGAATGCCGGGAACAGTCGTACTTCCTCAAGAAGTCGTGGTTGAATTGCTGATTTATACCATGTTAGGGTTGTGGAATGATGGTTATCGTAAGATGATTATCATCAACAATCATGGACAGCTTTGGATGTTGGAAACAGCCATCCAGGAATTTCAGAAACGCTTCCAATTGCCGGGTATTTACCAATGCCTGGATTGGCATCGAGCGGTCAGAGAGTTTTTTATCCCTGTTGACCGTGAAGACAGTCTGGAAACGACCTTTGTGCATGCCGATGAAAGTGAAACCTCCGTCGGACTGCTCATGTTCAATGAAATGCTCGACATGGATGCTGCTGTCGAAGCCTGGGGCGAAGATTTCCTGCCGGACGGTCACTTCGACAAATCCGTCGACCCCTGGGGACGTCCGCAAAAATGGTCGGAAGGCCAGGGACACTTTGGAGTTGAGCTTGCCTCCGTACCTGAAGGCGTGATCGGCAATCCGAAAATTGCGTCTGCACGAAAGGCAAAAAGACCGATTGCGGCGATCATGAAATACCTGACCCTGAAAATTGATGAGATTCTGGAGGCGTTCCCGGCAGGAACCGTCCCTCCGGTGGAGAAAATTACTTTGCGTACCGAAGAAGAAATGGCCCCTTACTTGAAAGAACCTCAAAGCGAGGGCTGGAAAACGGTGTACGCATTACCCCATAAAGGTCCGTTCCACAAAGCCTAGCACGAGGAAGGGAACAACTGTCCTGGAATCCATGTGTTTAGGAGTGTCAAGCTTTGATGCGTCAACAGGACAAAACAGTGGACCTGCCCGGCGTTGCCGGGTGGCAAAACCAGGGAGTGGCACTCCTAAAGACACAAGCAGTTCTCTTTTGATGGAATGCGGAGTTCATTTAACGCTGACAGCCCGAATTTCGCTTTTATTCACAAGGAGGTAGAAGCATGAAAGATGTTGGAGTTGGAGCAGTCGGATTGGGACGTTTGGGATATGTTCATGCCGTGAATATCTCACGCACCCTCCGCGCGAAACTTGTGGCCGTCTGTGATATGCAGGAAGAGCTGGCGAAACAAGTCGCCGCAGAATTAGGCTGTAAATATTACACTGACATCCGCAGAATGCTTGAAGATTCGGATATTGAGGCTGTCAGCGTCGCCACACCGACAGCCTATCATGTCGATCCGGTATTAGCCGTCACAGAAGCCCAAAAACCGATGTTCTGCGAAAAACCGCTTGCTGACAATATCGATGATACCATGCGTCTGGCACACGCCATTAAAGATTCAGGGATCCTCTGCCAAATAGGGTTCCAACGGCGTTTCGATCCCCCCTGCGTGGAGGCCGCTCAGATGATTCAGGAAGGTGTGATCGGCAAACCAGTCTATTACAGTGCGTTTTCGCGCGATCCGTTTCCGCCGCCGCCCTGGGCATGCGATCCCAATAAAGGCGGAGGCTTGTTTATCGACATGCTGATTCATGATTTCGATCTTTGCCGTTTTCTGATGCAGGATGAAGTGGTGTCTGTCTTTGCAGACGAGACAAACATAGTCGTGGAGAGCGAAGGGATCGAACGCTTTGCAGATAATGTCACCGTGAATATGCGCTTTCAACATGGAGCCCTTGGCGCCGCTCACGGCAGTATGCACGCCGGATACGGCTATGATGTGCGCGGTGAAGTGTATGGCGAAAAGGGAAATCTGATTTTGGGCGGATTACATAAAACAGAATTGACCCTGTGTTCCGTTGAGAACGGTATTACCAAGCCCTCACGGTTTTTTCCGGAGGGGAAGTTCCCACATTTTATGATCCGGTTCAAAGATGCCTATGAGGCCGAGATGAAAGCCTTTGTGGATTGCGTCATCGACAACACACGTCCGGGGGTTACTGAAGATGACGCTGTCAAAGCGTTCAAAATCGCCCTGGCAGCCACAAAATCCGCCGGAATTAAACAACCGGTACTAGTGGAATAGACTTTTGGAAGGGGACGAGGGTAAAAATATGATAACAGCGTTACATGGACAAACAACTTTTCACAATAATCTGATGACCGATATTCGGATTGCCAGAGAGGCCGAATTTGACGCGTTGGAGATCATTACCCCAAAACTTCTTCGGTATCTGGATACCGGTTTAAAAGCCGAAGATCTTGTGCCGATATTTCAACAGTACGAGATCCGTCCCGCCTGCATCGATATTTTAGGAGATATTGAACGGATTGAACCGGAAGAATACCGGCAATTGCTTGAAGAAGCGGAACGACTCTGCCGTGTCGCCCGGATTTTGGATTGCCCGACAATTCAAATCAACCCCTTCAGTGGTCTTGCAGGCAGACCGTGGGAGGAGATTATACGGCTTACGGCCAAAAATATGGCGGATATTGCCGATATTGGGAAAGAGTATGGCGTACGGTTTCAATTAGAGGGAGCGGCCTGGACGCCGATCCATTCACTTGCTCAGTGCCTGGAAGTTATCGACACAGCCGAACGGGATAACATTGGATTAGTCCTTGATTTTTGGCATCTCTGGGCGACGAGAAGCACAACGCCGGATGAGATTGCGAAGCTTGATAAATCCTTGATTTATGGTGTCCATTTTTGTGATGGATTCCGGCCTGAACCCGGCGAGGAGTGGCCTGATGAGACTCTTCTCAGAGGAGTACTTCCCGGAGATGGCAATATTCCGCTCACCGAATGGGTAGCCGCTGTTCGGGCGACCGGTTTTGACGGGGTGTGTTCAGTCGAGCTATTAGGCCCAAAAGCCTGGGAAGCAGACACATTGGAAATTGCGAAGGACATGAAAAGACGTTTAGAACGATATTTCTAGAGTGCAGGGGCTTGATCCTAAGAGCACGTCAGGAGAACCACACCGATGATAGCGTAGATGTGTGCGACATGGAGATACTGCACAGCATTATGCAGTGACATTAAACACCGTTCAACCCTGTCAGGTTTTCAAACCCTGGCAGGGTTATGGTCAATACCCTGAAAATTGATAAAATCCAGAGAGCCTTCCCGCCGGGAAACGTTCCTCCGGCGCAAAAAATTACCCCAGCGCTTTTCTCAATAGCAAATTTCGCCTTTTAAGCTGGCCATATGGGCCAAATTAATGACCAGAAGTTTCACACTTAGCTGTTGACAGGAACACCTGAACGCTATCCATTTAAGCTCCTTCAGCAGCACATCCTATCCCACCTCAAGAAACAGCCCCTCTGCTTTCAATTTTTTCTCAATATCCAACACAATTTTTGCTTGTTTCTCAGAAGGGAGCTTATGGGGAATTTTACAGGCGATTTCGATGATGCTCTTTTCTTTAGGACTAAGAAAGGCTCCTTCCAGACCATATCTGGCGACCTTTTTCCAGTACTCAGCACCTTTTTCCAATATATATTGTTGAGCGAGAATACCATTATCTATTTTCTGAACCTTTGCAGCGCTTTTCTTTCGTAACTTAATTTCATCATTATCCACCAGATCTGCAATAACATCCAGGTTTAGTGGTATAGACAGTTCTTGAAGTTTTTTCCAACACCATTCTTTCTTACACCATTCCGTTACATTAGTGATACCTTCAGGAGTGTCCTGGATATGTTTATTCACCAATTCAGCGATTGTCAGAAGTTGTATTTCGAGCGCAGATGATAATTTTTGAACTTTCCATATCCGGGATAAATCCAAATTTTTTCCGGTTTCCTCAATAAGATGAGCCAATGTTGCCAACGAATAAGTAACGATATTGGCCTTGTATCCGCCGTACCAGTCTTGTTTCATAATGCTTTTGTCAAGAAAACGGAATAAAATGGCCTTGGCAATGAGATTTTGAAAAAACAATTCATTGAATTGTTTTTCATTCTTCTCCCAGTTCGGGCCGATTTTATTGGCAAATTTGGCAAAGTTTTTTTGAGCTCCCAAGCTTACAACATGTGGTTGCATACTTAGTGAGTGTTCGAATTTTGCCAGATCGGTTTTTGTAAACATTTGAGATCTGGGATTTTTGGAAAGAAATTCTCTCTTTTGGGCTGGAGTTAAATTCGCCTGAGCATTAGCGTATTGGCCTCTGGCTCGTTCATAGAACCAGTGCGACTCCCTTAAACCACCTTGCGGGGATGGTGCCCATAAGCGACGTGATATTTCTTCGATACACAGGTGAAACGGATGATTTGAGAAGAAGTCTGCCGCACTCACTTTATTCTGGGTATTGGCATATTTAGAAATATTGGGGACAATTGTCTCAACTTTTTCAGGTTGAATGACCGTCAATTTAACCTGAACGTGAACTTTTGAAAGCTCCGCTCTACTTTTTTTCATGGCGGTGAAGATTGATGCAGTTGTTTGCCCACCATTTACGATCTGCAAATTGTTCACAGATTGTATTTTGTAGCCGGTTCGATCTGTCCGAACATTTTCTGCCGTAGCCGTCAAACCGTTATTATAAGCAAAGAACATTTCCGGTTCATTCTGAATGGTGTTTCTTATCCCTTTGTTGATTTTCCCCCGGAATTGAAGGAATGTTCTGACATTTTGCTCCAAAAGTCGTTCCCCGTATTTGTCATAAAGATCGGCCACAATCTTTCCCGGCATTACAAAGAGGTAAGAGGCGAAATTATCAGAGGCGGTAAATGCTGGCAAACATGGGAGCCCTTCCGGTAAAAATTCCTGAAAATTAATAACAATGTCTTCACGGGCCTTACCGGAAGACTCTATGCGGAATAATCGATTAATATCCCATATATCATAGAGACAATTATACCCTTCAATATTATTGTTCTCTATGGCACTGACCCGTTTACTAAGCTGAGCATTAGTTAAAAGAACGAATTGAACTCTGGAAATAGCCTTCGATTTGTTTTTGTCATAAATTTCACGGGCTAACTCGTATCCGGGGGAACTTTCTTCCAAAGCCAACAAGAATTTCGTTTTTAAACTTTCACTAAAAAACTTCTCCAGTCTTCTGAAGTTACGCGTCACTTCTGCATTTGGCAATGTTTCAAGTTCATTGCTGAATTTGAAATCAGTAATGAAGAGATTTAAACACTCAGTATCATCATTGTAATCCCAGGCATCAACACAAATACCTCTCGGGCTGTTTTTATAGGCGGCACAGGTGTAATTTTCGATTGCTGCCTGTTCAACAAGAAAGTCACACATTCGCTCGGTAAACTCGGCTTCTGTAAAATTCTGCTCTGCCCCTGAACGGTTATGAATTTCCTGCATGAACTCTGCATGGTACTCGCTTAAATCCATCTTGCAGCCTCCATCCAACCCGGTTGGGCATGAAAAGGTTCACATTCTGAGAGACTGATATTGTATGAGAGTTTCACAATGCCATGATGAATATCATCAGTACAGATTCTGGGGAATCCCTCCCTCACCAAAAACATTTTTTTACCAGTCAAAATGTAGCTATAATCAAGATAGCGATCTGAATCTATGTATCCGATCATGTATAGCAGGTCATTAAAACGCTCAATTTGGCTTGATGTCTCTGACTCCAAGGTGTCTTTTATCTGAGAGACTAGGCTTGGCAGGTTAATAGCTCCCTCAGTATCAGGTGTGGATTTGCCCAAAGTCACCACGAACAGATACATTTCAGGCAGTTGAGGACATAACTGTTCTGCCGATGTGATTTTTACAGAAGGTGATGAAGCTCCTGATTGGCATTTAACTTCTATAGCACTACTGTTGACATTGAAATCCTGAGGGTATCCCTCAGGTCCCAGCCAAAATTGAATTGACTGACCTGCCCCAAAATCGGGGATGAGGCAATCTCTGATAAATAAGAGTTCGCCAATAAGCCCTTTTATCTTTTCTTCGGTCAGCAAATCACTCCTATTCTTTTTCAGAAAGTCGTGCCAACGAGCTAAACGCCTTAATATCGCCTGAATTGCCGAGGCTGAAGTTTTAGTCTGCCTGGTTGCCTGAACCAAATCCATGCATAAAGATAAAAATAACTCCCAATTACTTTGCTCGTTCAGAATTAGTACCAAACGATTTTCGAGAGTGCCTTCATTAGAAGCAATATAGGCAGTCTGTATTCCTACAAGGTCAGGAAGCTCTATCTTAGGAACAGCCTCTTGGGTTGAAAATTCATAGATAAACAGATAGCGTCCCAAATGATCTCTTGCCCAGAATAGATCAAGGCGGTGTGTATGATCAACTCGCCTTGCGCTAACATCTTTGGAAGGTTGGACGATTTGATCCCAAGGGTTATTCATCTTCCTCTTCCTCCTCTTCATCTAAGGAATCCAGATATTCGTTCTTCCACCAAACAGTATTCACAATATATTCTACGAGTTTCTTGGGTCTCCGACTGCCGGCGATACCGGGGAAGCTAATGCCGTAAGCAACGATCCCATCAGAAAATAATGGTATCCCTTTTGATTCTTCACAATTTAAAACATGAAGGATCAAAAGTGGTTTCCAGTTCAGTTCCTCTCTTAACTTTCTGTAAACAGAGCCAGGGATAGATTTCTTTTCCGGCTCCTCTGACTTGTATTGCTTCTCAGCCGATTCTACACGATTAAGAGGTAAACCCGCAGATTCCTGAATTGCATACCCAACCCTTCTTTTCTTTTTGTTAACAGCAATTCCAATATTACGAAATTTTGACACTATTCTGATTTGGTAGTTAACAGAAAGTCCGTTAATATCTTTATCAGCACCAGCTTTTTTTTCGGGAGAGATCAAGACCACATCCCAACAGTTTAATCCATCCTTTTCAAGAAGATTTATATAATAGAGTTGTTGCTGAATAAAAAATTGACATAAAGATCTGGGGTTTCCCATGTTCCCAAGTGAATGAGAACAATGACTCAATCCATTAACAACACGGGGACGAGAGACCACATGGGAATCGACATCAACAGTATTCACAATGAGCGGCAATTTAAAGCCTTGACAGGGACATCGCGGCAGGAATTTCAGCAACTCTTGCCCGTGTTTACGAAGAGTTATCACACACTCCGGCAAGAGGTCTATGAGAAAGAGAAGGCCACACGACATCGTCAGCCTGGAGGCGGTCAAAAAGGCAAACTCAAGACGATGGAGCTGAAGCTCTTTTTTATGCTGTATTATTGGAAAGTGTATCCGACCTATGATGTGCTAGGCTTTCAGTTTGGCCTGGATCGCTCCAAAGCGTGTACCAATGTGCAGGCATTATGGCCTGTCCTTCAACGAACACTCGACACCCTTGAGGTCTTGCCGTCCCGAGCGTTTTCGAGTGTTGACGAGTTACGAGCTGCCTTTGGAGAGGTGCAGGAGCTCTTGATTGATGCGACGGAACGAGACCACCAACGTCCTCAGGATGACCACGCTCAACGGGAGAAATATAGTGGTAAAAAAAACGCCATACGGTCAAAAATACCGTGATTGCCACGCTCAGCAAATGGATACTCTTTCTTGGCTATACGGTTGCCGGGAGCGTTCATGATTACACGCAATTGAAGAAAGAGTTCCCTGTTGACGGGGAAAGCCATGAAGTCATCGCCTGGTTTGAAGACGTCATTCTGTGGCTTGATTTAGGCTATTTGGGGGCACAAAAGGCTTATAAAGCAGACACAGTAAATATGCCTCATAAGAAACCACGGAAGTCGAAAAAGAACCCCACTCCCACCTTGACGGAGGAGCAAAAAGCTGAGAATCGAGAAATCAGCCGGGTTCGGGTGATTGTGGAGCAGGCCATTAGTGGAATAAAACGCTTCAATATTGTGATACATAAATTTCGCAATCGTTTGAATGATTTTGTTGATACAGCAGTTCTTCTGGCTGCTGGATTGTGGAATTGGAAATTAAAATGTCAAAGGATAACTTATTGAGCAACAGCTCTAATGTTTTAAAGGTGCTGGGCTTGTAAGTTGAGAGGCTGGATGATTGCGAAAGTTTTCTATAAATTTTCTGATAATGCTAACAGGGATGTCAGGCCATAAATAACCCGAGGGGATTTTTAAATGGTTGGATGAGGTTATTGGTTGTTTGATGTTCAGCATCCTTTCAACGATGCTGCTCAGAAGATTGTGGTTTGCATCCAGAACGTCAGACTGTTTTAATAATACTGATGTTTCAACTAATCTTCCATCGAGACTGACTTGCCTGGCAATTGGGATACCCGACCTCATCTTATTTCTGGCAGTTACAATCAAAGACTCCGGGTGACTGCGAACGCATAATCCAAAATCTTTAGGAGACATGCCTGCTGCTTTCATGCGTTTGAATTCTTCGCGCAACTCATCTGTGGCATCTGAAATGTGTTCATACCACGATTTTGCCTCGCCCGTCATATAAATCCGACAAAGATCTTCATAATTGTCCCGGTAGCCAAACCAGCGCCCCATTTGCATCAGGGCATCGTACATGACTGAATTCCTGAGGAAAAAACTGACAGTTAGGCCTTCTAAAGTCAACCCCCTGGAAAGGCCCAAACCTCCCACAGCAATCACGTTACGTCCCCGAGGATAATTTTTCAGACTATAATCCAATGGCTCTGTAGTAGTAGATGAGTTAACCTCAATAACTCCTATAGGGGACACTGCTCTCTTAAGAACAGGTTGAACTTCATTCCAAGTAAAACCGATGTGCATAAATTCTTTATCAAAAATATTTTTCAGACTTGCTAATACACTATTTTTCAATGCTTCGGCAGCCTTCAGTTTGTAATGGTTGATGATTGCCTGGCGAGTCTCTTTGAGATAATCATTCACCAGCAGCTTTACGTTTGATTGTACAAGAGTGAAACGACTGACATTGATCAGCATTGAGTTGTGGGCATTAACGTGCTCTCTGAGTAATCTGACAGCACGGCTGAGGATAAACACTTTTATCGCTTCTTTCAAACTGACGGGAATATCTTCCGGTTGCCAATCTTTTTTATGCTTCAATGACAAATAGTCTTCATAATCATTCACAACTCGCACGATATCAAGGTCTCCGTTGCTTGCAAAAATTCTCGCCGAACCAATATAATTGCTAGGTGGGTCCAGGCTGAGAATAAAATCGCGGGGGAACAGATCATCTCCAACCATCTCGTTCTCTGTATCGGGATCGATAAATACATTAGCAAATGGGGTGACCGTGTATCCCACATATGAAGATCTATCGAACAATTGAAGAAGTTCTCTGCTCTTGCGTTTAATAGTAGTGGTAAGCAATATCACCTTTTCTATTGGTCTTGATTGAGGCATGATCGGCCTCGTCATCACAATTACCATTTTAAGAAGACTCGGACAGATAACTAATTTGATTTTTGATAAAGAGAGATGGTTACTGAATCAAAGCAGCGTGGAGAGGGGATTCGCAGGATGAGCAAACGAGAAAATTACAGGTTATAATAAAGCTAGCCTTTGAATATGGTTTCCAGATGAAATTCTAAAAACTCTTTTCTTGGTTTATAACGTTCAGGTAAAACAATTTTAGCGTTCGAGAGACAAGAGAAATATCTGCCATAGAAAGATTCATCATGTTGTTCCCTAATTTTTGTCGAAAGAATGATTGAATAGTCAGGCTTTATACCAATTAAGCCTCTATCAAATGCAGCATCATAGAGTTTCGATAAGCAAATTCCATTCTCGGGATTCAATCTTTCTTGTTCGTTTTTTGACCACGGTATTATATGGCTTGCATTTAATAATTCAGGAATATTTATGCCGCTGACGGCACATCTGCCAGAATAGCTGCTCAAAATGATTTGTCTAAAAACACTTTGGTTTACCCGTGTTTTGACTTGTCTGATTTTTTCTTCACCTTGATATTTTGATATATCCTGTAGGATGTTCTCATATTTTGTTTCAACGGTTGAATTTTCTTTATCGGCAATTATTTCCTCACTTTCAAAGATCAAATCCTCTCGATTTTCATTGAATTCATCCCAAATGGGCTGGCATTGCTTTCGACCACCTGTTAAGCCAACGACGCCTCTTTCTTGGTGAAACGGATCAATGCTGGCAAAATTAGTTAAGCGCATAGCCACTGCACTTGGTGTTCTGTTGATTAAACCTGACAAATTGATAACTTCAGAATTACCTTTGTGCATTTTCCCGAATGGAAGTTTTAGGTACAAATTAAATGCGAGTATTAATTCTTCACGTGTCCAAACTCTTCTTTTCATGGGAACTGTCCTTAGGCCGCAAATGGGAGTTGATTAAAATAATTATCAGGAAATGTTTGAAGCTTGGCTGCCTCTCGTGGGGTGACTGAACGATTCTGCTCAATGTCAGGATGGATGTAATAGTGGCCATCTTTAGCTATATGTGCAACAACAGTATGAGAGGCAGGCAAATCTCCCGCCACAACTTTGAATCTGTCTGTAAAAGCGGTTTGGTGTTTATGCGTTTTCAACTCTTCAGGTAAGTCATAATACTGTAGGCGCCGCTGCTGTTCGTTCCATTGTTTTACAGCTATACGATAAATCTTGAGATCCTGGGGGATATTCGGCCTAGCCGAGTGGAATGTGACAGACTCATCTCCGTTACGAATTCCCGCGTTATACAGATAATCTCCAGAGTATTCGCCTAATCCGATCGGTGTAATAGCCCCCTTCCCGGCTTTAATGAATGGTAAATCTTTTAAGACTTCATATACGGTGATATCAGGCTTCCATTCTCTCGGTAAAGGGAAAAAACCAGGTCTTCTGCCTTTAGTTCCCACCAAAATCACGCGTTTTCGTTGTTGTAACACGCCATAATCACTTGCAGTGAGGATTCTTTCTACCGTTTCATACCCGTGTTCTTTAAAAGTTCTTTCATTGAACTAAAATAAAGAGCGCCGTTTTTATCTTTAGCAGACAAAAGTCCCATAACATTTTCAAACACAAAATATTGGGGGGGTATACTTTTTTAAAAATTCTGCATAATATTCCGACTTTCCGCATACCATTCTCCTAAGGTCAGGAATAAAAGAATTGATAGCGTTCGCCTAAAAGATCGAGAATGAGTTGATGGTGTTCGTTGAGATTGAGGATCATCTTCTCAGCGTGTTGGATGCATAAGACGTGGATCCCCACAAAGACCTGAAAGATCCAGCGGGCTGTTGGCTGCTGAATGTCTTTGCCCTGTTGGTTGGGGAACGTTTTGTCCTGCGTGTTCAACTCGTGCCGGATTCGATACTCCAGGGCCGCATACACGAGCAGACACAGCGTCATCACCATCAACAGCGCCATAATGCGCTCCGGTTTTTTGAGATAGACCGCCGAGGCCAAAAACATCGGATCCTTTAAAAATTTGAACCCTTTCTCGACATGGCTCTGGTCTTTATAGGTTGACAAAAGGGCCTCATTGGACAATGTGGTCGTCTCGAGATCGTTGGTGGCCACAATGAAGCAGCTTTTCTGGTGTAAGAGGGTTTGCTGCGTCGCGAGAGCGACGCTGAGCCGCCCGTCAACCCGAAAGACCAGCTTGTCCGGTGGTTGATTTTTTTGCGGGGCGTCCCGGGGTCGTATATCGGGGCTCACCTGTGATCGTTTCCTCGGTCAGCGTACTCACCTTGAACGCGTGTTTGACCGCCTGTACCGCCTTTTCAGCATCCGGAACACAGGCAAACTCTTGCCGACAGAGCTGCTGAAAGGCGCGCAGATCCTGTTCCCCGTGTTTCAACATCCGTGTGGTGACGGAATGGCGTCCCCGCTTTCGAGCAGCGTCCGAGTAGACAATCATCCAGCGTTGGGGCACTTGGGCATAGGTAGAGGTGGTCATCTGGTACCGGTAGTTCTCATCCAGCGTCACCATCGAGTCAGGCGTCACGGTGTGAATCGCCTCGGTGGCCTCGGTCAGGGTTTCCGGCACACGGCTCACCCACTTGATCATTCCACTCACCCGTTGCAGCGTATCTTCCGTGTACAGCGCACTGTCTGCCACGAGGTATTCCAAGCCATAGTCCTGTTTCAATTGCGCAATATGCGTGTCGATGATCATGGCAAAATCGCGCTTGTCACTACTATTGCCACTGAGCGGTTTCATCAAAATCGGAATTCCCGCACGACTCTCGACCATCAAATCAAGCACCACCTGATTCAGATCGGGCCGATGATCGCGACTGTACCCTTTGGTCACGTGAACAATGCCCGGCCCCGCCCCTGTCTTACTATTATACACCCCATCCGTATGGAAACTTGTCCCATCCAGATGCCCCATCGTCACGGGGAGCTGCAACTGCTGACAGGCATGACAACTGATCAGCGCATACAGCTCGGTCACCCCAAACCTATACAACGCGTCCAAACTTCGGCCGAGCACATCATCATTGACATGCTCGGCCTGAATGCCCGGTCCTAATAGCCGCTCCACCGGTTTATCCTGAAAAAACATCGGGACCAGATACAGTTGTTTATTGACAAACCCTAACCCATTAAGAACCATCGCTTTCACCGCCTGACCAAGCGAGACAGTCCGCTTCTCCATATCCTGCACAATGGCCTGATCGATCACGCTGCCAATTTCCAACTCATCATACATACCAGCCACTAATCCTAAATGATCGAGTGTCTTACTGTGATACTGTGATGTCATCGCGAATTTCCTCCAAGTATATTTTAGAGGATGCTCAACACACGTTGACAGAAATATCAATATATTTTTTCATGTGTGCGGAATGTCGGATATTTATAAAGATAGTTTCTTTTGTCTCCTCTCATATTGTTTCCATCTCTGGAACGCCCAACAACAGAATATGCCTGACACGGAGGTCCGCCAATGATCAAATCAAGTTTCTCTCCCTGTAGAAGCTCATCTATTCTGCTGAATATTTCAGCTAAGGAATCTTCTCCAATTTCAGAATTAATTACAGAAGGCAATCTGACTTTGTGGGATAAAGTTATAAAATTCCTTTCGTGAGATTTTTCTATGCAGATAATCGTTGTACCAGTCGAGCTGCCCGGTTTTCTTTAACCAATGGTAGGCAACTCTTGTTCTTAAAGTAAAGCAAGCTGCCATATCAGCTTCTACATAGGCAACCGGAACAAAGCCTGTCCTGATAAACCCCTCAGACAAGCCTCCTGCACCGGCAAAAAGATCAAGAAATCTTAGAGTTCTCTGTTTATTCTTTGTCATTGCTGATATGAAACCTTTGAGCACTTTAAGCTGATG
>CAXXFQ010000032.1:0-21847 GCA_963674475.2 Thermoguttaceae bacterium
TGAAAGGATTCAATGAACCCTTTTGCGATATCGCCGATGGTGTAGCCAGAGTTGGATTTCGGATCATGCACCGGAGCATAATGCTGCCAGGCTATCTCCTTTACCTGCGCTTCGGAGAAATTTTCCATAGCGGCGGGAGCGTAAATCCCATTATAATGCGTGTACGATTTTGTATTATTTTGACCCATGTTTTCACCTTTTTCGTTTTGAGGCCGATTGCCTCTACACAGTGGTGACATGGGTCAGTATATAAATATTTATGTAGGTAAAACGATAGATTTAACTTTTAAATGATAAGCAGATAACTGGAAATATCCCCCTCCTAACCCCCAAATTAACCGATTACAACCAAATTTAACTGTATTATAACCGATTATTGCCAATATTAAGTATATTATCTTCTCCATTTTTCGATTATCGCCAATTAACTCTCATTTTCTATGTATTCTCCACTCCCGAACACCTATCAGGTGTTAAGGGAGGGTATGCCTCATCAATATATCAATCCTTTACAATATTCCATCCCATTTTCTGCACCATCAATCTCAATTCATGGCCACTACAGAACCGAAATCTATTTATATGACCCTTCATTTTTCACTTTAAGGAACCCCATAGGGGAAGTCCAAACCAAAACAACTCCCAGTGGGTTCCCGGCATTTATGCCAATTTTTCTGTCCCGGCAATTCCAATTCCGGACACATCCGAAGCTATTTTTTTCCCACCTCAATAGTCCAAGTATTAAAGTGGGGTATCCCGTGGCCGAAGGCCACGGGCGCAGCCGCCTTGGGGGGCTGAGGCAACCCACAGCCCCCCTTATCGACCGAAGGGAGATCGTTTTGCAGGGAACCTGCAAAGGGTTCGAAGAACCCATCAGGAACCCAAAGGGTTCCTCGCCGTATCCTTTTTGTTCTTCATGACCAGATCATGAAACGCTTTTGTTTCACAGTCACAACATATTATTTTATTCCTGACCAGTTCACATTTTCTGAACTCATCTCCACATACAGGACATTTCATTTTACCACCTCCGTGTCCTACACCGGGTCAGGACACGGGGAACCGCCGCCGACCTTTCATTCCTGTCCGGTCGCTTACACCAAGACGAAAGATTTAAGTTGGGAGGTTCACTTGGTTAACCTCCTCTTATATCTTTCGTCGGGAACCCGACCAAGATTTATTCCAGTCCCATCTTCAACCCAAGCAAATCAAACCAATCTCAGGAGCATTATCAAGCCTGACCCGCCATACAAAAATCCTACTTTGACCGTTAGCCCTCAAATGCGCAGTCTGGTGAATCCAGCCATTCGCTCCAATTCCTTTCCGCCGTAACCGACAACTCTATTTTTTTGTATCCAAATTCTCAATTCAACCATCCAACCCTCATTAACTGTTGATCCAACCCCCTTGCATTTCTACACCATAACTTTGCCCTTGACCGCCCCGCAAGCGATACCGCATGGGTGTGTAATTCCCCGAGAGGGGGTAGCAATCCGAGGGGCATTCAAAGGCATGGGAGTGGAACCGGTTCCCACACGACTACTACAGGGGAACCTGGTGGAGCTGCTTGCCGCTCTGCCAATTTATTCCACTGGAAGGCAGAGAAGGAAAAGAAAACAAGGACTGTTTACAGTCATAAGTATTTTATTTTCTGCGCCTCTTCCAGCATTTTTTGCTGTTCCTTGAACACTTTGCTCGGCCCTTCAAACATCTGTTTCTCGCATCGATAACATAAGGCTTTGCCTTTGCTGACCTGGTAGTCGGGCAGCTGTTTTCCGCAAACCATGCATAGGTAGGTAACCGTAATACTCTTGATCGAGGCCCCCTGAATCCTGATAGTCAAAATCCAACGGCTCATACCCATTTTGCATGTATGCCCCTCCTGGGAAGCCTTGAGAGTAGTAGTAAGGGTGCATTTTGACCACCCCTACCGACTGTTGGCATGTTCCAACCAGATGAACTTGCACTTCTTGATTCGCTTGTTAAGCTCTTCAATACGTTCTGCTGCTTTGTTCTTGTTCATTAGATGCCCATACACCTTGAGATGGTCTATGATCGTCCTTAACTCGGTCTCGAATTCCTTCTCTACAAGTAGCTTGAACCTCTCTTCAGTCCTCTTCTTTCCATCGCTGTCGCTGATGCAGGAGTATGTCTGTGCCAGGTCTTTGACCTTTTCGTAGACCTTTTTAATTTTCCAGTGAAGGGTATTGTTCCCTTCGAATCTTCTATTGAAGTCCATTGATGAGAATGGAAAGCTTAATGAATCGTCTGGTTCGTATGGAATCCAGTTGTCCTTCTTATCGTTGACCTGTATGGTCATGATGATCGCGTGATCTTTGTTCATGTGCCAGTGAACCCACTCGCACCATGCCTCGTATTCGTCTTGATCATCCGGATAAAGATCATCAAATTTCCGTATTGGTCTTATGTTTGCCGCGCTTGGCAGCTCGCTTTCAGCTATCCAACTGTCTATGTCCTGACCTATTTTCATTACATCCATATCTACCAACCTCCTTGGTTTCTACCTCGTAAAACCAAGGAGTGGAAATGGGACCATGGATGGTTGTATGAAAACTTGTCTAAGAATCCTGTCTTGGAAATAGCCGATGGTAAACAAGGCAACAGGATTAAAAAGGGAGGTCTGCGTGGGGAGGAGGCATCCCATATACCCCCGGAGCGGACCTCTTTTTATTCCTTTTGCCGGGAGCTTGATTTCCTAAACAGGACTCGTGCACTTGCTTAACGCTGTCGCAGTTCATATCCAATTCCAAAAAAAGAAGGGGCTAAGCCCCAATCTTTTGTTTGTTCTCCCATTCAAGGAATTCATGAAGGCAATCAGTTAAATCCTGGATATCTCCACGCCTGGGAATGAGAAACGGTGTCGGGATGATCTCTCCTGTCCTGCCCCTGTAAGTCTTGTTTATGGTCACAATGGTCTCGTCTTCGTCGGTTTTGAAAATATTTAGCCAAATCTGGCCTTTCCTAAAGTTCTCGATTTTTTTCATGCTTTCGCCTCCAATTTTTTTAAACCGACCGAGGACAAGGAAACCATAAATGTTTCCAGGGTCAGGCAATCAAACCCTTTTGGCGCTTGGATTTTTTCAAAAGGGGGAACATTTAGGATGTTCCTGTCCGTGTAATTGAAAAATTGGAGCCGGAAGCGATTGAAAATGATCGGGAACCTGGAAAGGTTAGGTTGAAGATTATAAAACCGAACGGAGCGAGCATGTGACCACCAAGTATTTCAAGAATCTGGGCAGGATCGGAGGATTATCCGACTGGAATCTAAACTCAAGCGTGGGAAATCCGGAAGTGATCCGATTTTCTTGAATTCCATGAATTTGGGGAGCACATGAATAGAACGGGGCTTGAGCGTCTTCTTTGTTGGAGAAATTACGCTTACTTTGAAATGTTCTGAAAGCTTGACTTGAATCCCGTCTCGGTCAGCCTTGTTCCAAAGTCTGATGAACTCCCGGCAATCGGTGTCCATTTCTCAAACCGTGATGCCCGGTTTAATTCAGACCACCTCTGTTTGCTCTTGCGTCAGCGAGTTGCTTTTCTACAGCTGGAATCTTTTTGATATCTGATTTTTCATATGATTCGAGTCTCTCTCGTCTGCCTCTTTCCTTAAGCTGGTGAAGCCGTGCCAGTTCTCTTCCAAGGTAATTTATAAGGTAGATGTTTGGTCTGGACGGGTCGTAAGGCTCCCAATGCTCGATCACTGTCCAAACCTTGTCATCAACTGGGTCCAAACCATCATGATCTCTCCAGCAAAATGTGCAAATCTCCCATAAAGTCTCAATGCATCCGGTGTTGAGATTCACATATAGAGATTCATTTTCAGTCGGCCAACCGAGCTGTGTAAGGAGCCTTCGGCCTCTTCGGCTGCATTCTTCCTGGTAATGGTAACGCCAGCTTTCATAGTCTCCCCATTCAGGGAAAGGATGTCCTCCGTTCTCGAATAGGCCATCTCTGAGCATTTCTGCTGTAAATCTGCCGAGCAGGTCCATGATCCGGCGGTCTTCTTCCTCTCTGGCTATTTTCTCTGCCTCTTTTGCCTGGCGTTCCTGGATTTTCTCAGGCTCGAAATCAGTTAAGGTCATGTTCGGCATTGTACCACCTCACAACCTCACGTCTTCCTGTTCAAGGACATGCTGCACAATGGCCGGCAAATGATCCCAGAAAAGCCGTTGGCAATAATCATCCGCCATTTTTCCGGCTATTGTCTCCATCATATCGTCTGTAATCCTGGCTGCCTGTTCCTCGGTCAGGTTCATCTGAGCTTGGATGTCATCCCGGTGGACACAGGTTATTTCAAAATATCCATCTCCGACGTTTCGTTTCATCTTTATCACGCTCCGTGCTTTTTTTATTTAGGCACGGAGATATCTTGGTCTATACTCAAAACTATCCAAAACCAAGCGACGAACAGGAATCAGCTGCCTATTGCAATGATGTGCGCTCATAGGACATATGCCGCCCACCGTCCTGGATCCCCCCGACCGCCGAGCCTGGCCACGAAGAAGGATAAACAGCCGGATGAAGAATGCCGTAACTCCTCCTGCACTTCGAAAGCCCTGGGTGCGCCCTACCAAATTAATAGAGCTTCATCTCGGCCCTATTTCCTTGCCTACGCTCTCACCGGCGGAAACAATTGACGCATTTTCACCCTGGCACTTGTCAAAATCAAGGCATTCATCGCACCACTCAGGATCGCATGCTGATGAACTTGTCTGCACTTTGGGAGTTTTCATCTCAGAAAAAAGAGGCCAAAAGGCCTCAGTTCAGGTTTTCGATGGTTTCTATCGGCACCGGGTCCGGTTCAACTGCCTTGGTCTCGCTCTTCCTCATATTGGCCTTGACGGATGCAATAAAACCAGCCGTATCTCCATTTGGCTCCTTGATCTTCTGTATGCCCGAGACGGTTTTCCCGTCACTGTCGTCCGTGTAATCTTCGACCATCACTCTGCAAAAGGCGCCGATCAATGTTTTTGTATCAAACGGTTTGCCGAACTCAAGCTTTGCTCCCAAGGCTGACAGGGCCTCCCAGAGCTTTGATTTCGGCGTCAGCTTCTTCCCAAACACCCGGCCGAGCTTGACCGGCTCCCTGTTCTTGTCATAATAGACCAGGAAATCCAACGCGACACGTGGGCCGTATTGGCCGTCCGGCGCCACTGCATCGTCGACAAATTCAGCGTTGTTGTATTCCTTCGGGTATGTGCGGTTTTTCAAAACCGCTTTCTGTTGGTAGGTATTCCATTTTTTAGTTCCTCCGCCACGACGGGCTCTTTCTTCATTAAGGTTTTAACCTTGATGAATATAAAAAGGGGAGATCAAACCTCCCCATGCGGCTGGATATCCTCTTCCCCTATCTCGAACCATTGACCGCCGCCGATCAACTCGTTCTTGATATCCTCAAGTATCTTTGCGTTCATTTCCTCCCTTTTAAATTTTTCCTTATCCTGGGCATCCAGCGACAATCTTTCTCACCTCCGGTAGGCAATTGCCTCCGAAGGTTAAGGAAATTGCCTCAGTCCCGCACCAGGGATCTGAATGCCCAGAGGCGGCCGGGTGCGACTAAACAACCTAAACCAGATCCATCAAATATTACGGTCCAGCAACCTCCTGATCACATCAGGAGCCAGTGAGCTTGATATCTCCCGTGTGTTGCCGTAACAACCTTTCGATACAACCGGGGCATTTACCAAACCATATAAGTCAAGGAAACTGATCATGTCCGAAAACCGCCGCTGAGTAAGCGGCCGCACCATTTCATTTTTACAAATCCTTTGATAGATTTCATAAACCTGGCCGGTGGTGGCTCGGTTGTTCTTGCTTGAAATAACAGTGTAGCAGGCAATTAAGGCGAACCTCTGCTGGGTGGCCAGCACCCGGATGAGTTCCTCGGTTTTATCGATCTCCAGCTTTTCTTCGGCAATGTCCACTTCCTTCTCGGTCAGTCTCCCTGTCGTTTCTTCTGCAACTTTAGCCGCCTTGGCCAATAACTCCACCGCTTTTCGAGCGTCACCGGTTTCCCTGGAAGCGAAAGCCGCTATCTTCTTGAGCGCCGTTTTCTCCACTTTGGATTGGTCCAAGGCCTTCTCAACCCGCAAATCAAGGATTTCCAGCAAATCGACTGCGTCATAGGGTTCGAATATGATGTCCGCCTTTTTTAGGAAGCTTAAAATCCTCGGGTCGAGCGACTTCTCCCAGTTCAAGCGATTGGTAAGCATGATCAGGATCAGATTGCATGGGACTTTCCGTGGTAATGTTTTCCCCAGGAAAGTCAGGAATTCGTTAGGCGCCGGCTTGATGTTATCCGCCTCATCAATCAGTAGGCATAAAAAACCCCGGTATTTGGACAGAGCCTCAATCACATTGGCCTGCATGTATTCAGTGGGTATGCCTTTCTGATACCGGCGGATCGAGCTGTCCAAGGCAATGGCCACTTCGTTAAAGGCTCCGAAGGAGGTCTTGGGCGCTGTAAGGTCAATGTAGGCGTATTTGAAATGGACGCCGTGCCTTTCAGCCACTTTTTCAAAGGAGGGACAAGACATGCATCAACGTTACTGTCTTTCCCGAGCCTGTTGGTCCGTAAACCAGCACGGACTGAGGGTAGCGGCCGTTTAAAAGCGGCGATAGATGAGTAATTATACGGCTCAGCTGCTTCTCCCTGATGTTTCGGTTGAATATTTCCTTAAGCACCAGAGCCCTTTCATCTTCCGGAAGGTCTTCATCAACCAGATAGGCAGGATTGAGAATAAGGGATTTATCTTTAGCTGAATTATGGATAGATTCAATGAACGATTCAGTGCTGTTGTTTTCAGCCATTTTCAATTCCAGTCACCAATGACCACCCACTGGAAATTTCCCTTCATAACTCAGACAGGAAACAAAGCTATTATTAAAATCTTTGTAACCACTACACAATGAATTTACGGGGGGAGAAAATTTCCTGTGCGGATTTGAAAAACAAAATGTATGTCTTCTTTATTATTATATTTATTAGCTTCAATATAGAAAATAATAATATAATATATATATTCAAGTTGAAAAAGAAAAAAAAGAAGGAGAAAACGAGAAGAAATACACATAACAAATCAATTTGATTTCCCCACAGGAAATTTTCCCCCACAGTAGCGCAAGTGTAAAATATATGATGAAAGATATCGGTTATAGTACATATTTTTGCCTTTGTTTTTCGTCGACATAATGATTGCACCGGAACATTCTTCGAATTCTCCACATGAAATTTACCTAAAGAAGTAAGCTATAATTCTAAAAACGCTATGGAATCAGATCGGAAAAAACAAAGTAAATCATCATGAATTCACTTGAAAAATTGAATTACTTTTAAATTTTTACTAAGTTTTAAAGATTTTCATAGAAGCCGAACCTGATACCACTCGGATAGAATCTGATTAAAAAGTAACGAAAAAAGGCCAGTTTGCGCAAAATTTTCAAGTTTTTCTACGGTTCCCACAGGAAATTTAGAGCACAAGAAATTTTCTTAAACAACTTCCAGAAGTCCCATAAGACATAAACCTTGATTTTAAAAAAGGGTTATGAGTTCGACTATCTACTTACAATTCTTTATCATTTCGGCTTGTATTTCATACCACCTGTTGGGTTGTAAATTATTTAACCATTTTTTTTCTAATTATTTGGTATGACTTCATTAGGTTTCGGTTAATTTGAAACGGTTTTTCGAATTAATTAGTAAAATACCGATTTATTTGATTAAAATCAAGGGGAAAGAAATTCAATGACACACAAACCCCCCGAGGGGGTAGAGGGGAAAAAATTTGTTGGAGAAAATGGTTCATTGTTCAGACGCAGAACCAGACAATAGCGAGTTTTTGGCATACAACTTGCTTTCGATGCTTTAACTTTTACCCTCTAAACTGTTTTAACACTCACTCTATTTTCATAGGTTTTTAGGGCTTCAGTTTTTTGAAACGTCTAAAGCTCTCTCGAAAATAGGATGGTAGTGGTTTTTAAAGGATTCAAATAAGCTGGAAATTAATTTTAAAATCCAAAATAATTAGAAAAAATTTTTCGATTTTTGAGTAAATAATTTAAAAAATAACACCACCTGCCATCTTAAACGCCCTTTACTTTGAACACTTTGCGGTCCTTAAACTCCGAACGCTTACCGTCATTCCATTGGTCCACCGGCCGAAGATAGCCCACAATTCTGGTATAGATTTCGCATTT
The DNA here is from genome assembly GCA_963674475.2 of Thermoguttaceae bacterium. Lineage (GTDB taxonomy): Bacteria > Planctomycetota > Planctomycetia > Pirellulales > Thermoguttaceae > CAXXFQ01. The sequence continues at coordinate 8,218 of CAXXFQ010000032.1, forward strand.
CTGCCGTTTCCCCTTTACCATTAATATCACCTCACAATTCATGGTTTTCATTGAAGCTGTAATACGCCTCGTTGCCTTTACCCACTATGACATGATCCAATAGTTTGATGCCGATGATGTCGCCAGCCTGTTTGATCTGGCTGGTTACATGTCGGTCTTCATTGCTTGGTTCCACACAACTTGAGGGATGGTTGTGCGCCAGAATGATACTGTTTGCTGCACTGTTTATTGCATTAATAAAAACTTCCCTTGGGTGTACAACGCAAGCGTTCAGGATACCCACACTGACAATTTCCCGGGATATGACCTTCCCAGCGGTATCCAGATTAAAGACAACGAAGACCTCTTTGGGCCAAGCTTTGATATCTCTTAACTCATTGACCACTGCCCGTGGGTTTGTCAGTTGAACATGGCTGTCATACCGTGTCTCGAGATCTGATAATTTCATACTTCCTCACCTCCAGCATAGGCAGGTGAGGAAATCGGCTGCTTCTCATAGGGCTCAGACGCAGTATTGGGCGCCGGCGGTCCTTGATCCAGGAGTATCAATTCAAGGATTTTTTCTACATCGCTGATCACTTTGAGGCAGGCCTGAAGAGGTGAATGTCCAGCCCGGTCCGCATAATGCTTGATATACTTGAAATTGGAACCAAGATATTTGGATGTCTTACCCACCACCTGGCACAAAACAGCTGCGGAGAGTTCGGCTACGATCTCGTTTATCCATTCCGGTCGAGATTTATTACTACCGTATAGCCGAGCATGAGCAGCGTGCGAAACTTCATGAAAAAAAATTGCCTCCTCTTTTGATGCCAGGGCGATTTCGTTCCTTGATTCGGAAAAGTAGCCATAATAACGGTAATTGCCTGGTATGGCTTTGACAGAGATGCCCCATTCCCTGGCTTTTTCGATTAGCGGCAAATCAGGCAGGATCGGTTGACTGTATTGAACCGGATCACCTTCCGTGTCCTCCAGCCTGAAGACCGGTTTGACCAAAAAACCAGCCACGATAGTCCTTTGCTCACCCTCATCATTTTCTTGATTGATTATGCGCGGCACAAGAATGTACAACGCCTTGGCCCCTTTCTTGACACGCCGGTTAATTTCCTGCCACTGTCGGAACCCACGAGCATCTGTTGTCCCGGCCATGAAAACAATGGTCCTGTTGAGAAGCGACCATCTCGCTGATGGCATGTCCGGCGCTGGAAATGTAGAAAAAGCGATCGCTTCCGGGATCTCGCCTGACTCAAATCTGGCCAAAATGTCTTTCAAAACATCGTTCACCGATACCATTCATTTCAACCTCCAAGGTCTTTCGTCCTTACTCCAAGGGAAGAAAGACCTCAGCTACTGTAACAATCCTAGATTCAGTGTAGTGGTATTCTGCATGCGCAACCCAACAAGGAAGGGCGGCTTCACCGCTATTGCCGGGAAGGAACCGGGGGAAAGGCCAAAGAGAATTCTGCTTGACTTTCCTGAATCATGAAGGCAATTTCCCTATCATCAGAAATATCAAGGCTGTAAGGAGATCACATGCCCAGGAAAAAAGAAGTTGATTCCGCCAAGCTTTTAAAAGCGATTCAAGCCGGTAAGCCTTCTACTGAGATCATGAAAGAGTTCGGCCTCAAGACTTCTGGACAGTTGAAGGCCGCATACCTTGATGCATTGATCGAAACCGGCCAGACCCCGGCTCTTGTGTCCAAACGTGGTAAGAAAACAGCCGAGCAGGACAGCAGGAAGATCAAGGTCAACAAAAGGGGCAGCATTGTCGTTACAGCTGAATTGGTTGAAAAAATGGGATTCGCCATCGGCGATGGATTCACGGTCTCGAAGAAAAAATCAGGGGTGAGCTTGAAAAAAAACTGAGTTCAAAACCGTAACAAGCCCAATGCCAAGCTGCAAAACCTGGGGGCAAGATTCTTCCGACTATCTCGGCCAACACCAGAAGCCCCCAGATTCTGGCATTGCCGAGAATTGACTGTTTTGTACGAGTAGACTGTAGTAAGTGCTTGTGGGACAGCTGACCAATAAAGGTCACCGGCTAATCAAGAGCTGAATGCCTATAGAAAAATTGGATTAATGATTACGGAGGGAACGAAATGCCAGAAAAACCTATGACCAAAACGGAGATGATCGATCAGATAGCCAAGGATGCGGATATTTCCAAAGCCCAAGCCAAGGCCGCGCTTGATTCTTTTATTGGAATGTGCTGCCAGGAAGTAAAGGCCGACCGCTCTTTTCGGGTTGCTGGCCTCGGCACGTTTTCACTGAGGAAAAACAAAGCGCGTAAAGGCCGTAATCCTCAAACAGGTGAAGAAATGAAGATCAAGGCCAGCAAAGGCATGGCCTTCAAAATGAGTGCGCAGGTTAAGGACCTGCTTAATCCCAAAAAGAAATAATGGATTTTGGGGGCATTACCCTGTCATTGGCCCCGCAAATGTAATGCGATGGACCGTGCGTGGCGCTTTCAGCCGAAAACCTTACCCTTTTCAGTAAGGTCCAAGCCAAGCGCCACTAAGATTTTTCGCATTGTTTCCAGTCGGCAGGGTTGGCCTTTTTCAATGCGGTCGATGGTGAGAGCGGAGACTCCGGCCTTCCGGGCAAGTTCCGCTTTGCTCATTAAGAGCTTCTCCCTCATCTCTTTTAAGGCGCCCGCGCTCAAGCTTTCTCTCTTTTCTGAATTGTTTGCCCGTTGATTTTTTCACGCAATTTCCCGGATGGTTTGAATTTAACGACTTTCCGTGGCCGGAGCATCAATTCCGAACCGGTCTGAGGATTGCGTCCCCTCCGCTCATCTTTTTCTTGAATTTCGAATTTGCCGAACCCGCTTATCAGAATATCTTCACCGGATTCAAGGGCGGTTTTCATTGTTTCAAGGAAGGTTTCAAGCACCACCTGCGCCTCGGCCCGAGTGCAGTTTAGCTCAGCCTGGAGAGATTCGGTAAGCTGGGATTTGGTTACCGCCATCAGAACGCTCCAACTCAATAAAATAACACCTCAATTTTACTAAAAAATCAACATATTGTCAAATCCGTTATTCAATCCGTTATTCAGTATAATCTCCGACTAATATCTCGGCGGCCGATTCAGATGTCTTGTGGTATAAAGAATCCATGATCTCAAGGAACGGAGTGTCAGACCTCCAAAAGGGAAGGTTGCCCAAACGTTTGGGAATGGAGGCGTGCAGTTTGGCGGCGGTGGCGGGGAAGGAGACTGGCTCAAATTCAGTACCCCCTTGCCAGAAGGCCTGGGCATCAATCGGCAACGGTACAGGTTCAAGAATAGAATCAGGCTCACTGGTTTTTTCCATAGCGCCCGATCCGCGAAGTTGTTCGAGGAATTTATCACGGTTCATGCCCCGAAGTTTGAAGAGCAGAAAAGGATCGTTATCAAAAGCCTCGGCCAGGAGGTAATAAACAGCCGCAATATGCTTGCATGGGTTTGACCAATCCGGACAGGAACAATCCGTCTCAAGGTCGCCCCGGCGCTTGGGAAATAAGTTGACCTTCGCTTTTTCAAACACCGTTTCAATATCCTCAGGCATCTCATTGCCAAGCAGCCTGGCAGCGAATATCGGCTCTTCAACAAGCTTGGTTACTACGGTCTGCCATTGTTTCTCACTCAACACCTTGAACGCGATCTTGACCTTGTACGCACTGGACCGTGAACCCTGCACTTTGGCGGTCACCATGCCAGGAGCAATATCAAGCCCGGCCACCTGACCCCTGCGAGCATATGAACGACCTCGGGACAGGCGAGCTCCGATATTGAAACTTTCAAGCGTCTCGATCCATCTCTTGCCCCACCATTTGTCAGCGAAAGCGCCTCGTTTGCTTTGCGCCTTTATTCCGCCTTTAACTTCCTTGGGCGTTGTCGGCGGATAATACCAATAATCCCTATATCGTCTGGACATGCATTAATCCTCCACAGCCTCTCGTCCCAGTTGGGTCAATTCACGCAAATCATCATTTGAAAGCTCGGTGATCCAGTTTTCACCGGCTCCCACGATCTGCTCAGCCAAATCCGTCTTGCTTTGGATCATTTCGTCGATCCGTTCCTCAAGCGTGCCGGTCACAATGAATTTGTGGACCAATACATTCTTCTTTTGGCCGATACGGAAAACACGGTCAGTGGCCTGGTTTTCTACGGCCGGGTTCCACCAACGGTCGAAGTGAACCACGTGATTGGCCCGAGTCAGTGTCAACCCTGTGCCGCCGGCTTTCAGTGATAATATAAATACATGCGGTCCCTCGGGTTCATTTTGAAACCGCTCCACCATTTCATCCCGCTTCCTCTTGGTCACTCCGCCATGCAGATACAGCACTTCCCGCCCGAACTGTTCCTGGAGATATTTGTGCAGCAGTTCGCCCATCTGAGCGAACTGCGTAAAGATCAGGGTCCGTTCCTTTTGCCCTTCGATTTCTTCCAGTATCTCTTCCAATCGTAATAGTTTGCCGGATCGGCCATCCAGACTCGATCCGTCGCCGATAAACTGGGCTGGGTGATTGCAGACCTGCTTGAGCTTGGAAAGCGCGGCCAAAACCATACCACGGCGCTGGATGCCTTCCGTGTTTTCCAGACTCTCGTGCATATCGTCCAGGACCGCCTGATACAGCGACGCCTGCTCCCGAGTCAGGCGGCAGAATTCTTTTTGCTCGATCTTGTCCGGTAAATCAGTAATGATCGATCGATCGGTCTTCAGACGGCGAAGGATGAACGGTCCTGTCAATTTTTTCAGACGGTTTGCGGCGTCCTCGTTTCGCCAGATCTGAATAGGACGGAAAAAGGACTGTTTGAATACCGACTGGTTTCCCAACAGGCCGGGATTGAGAAAATCCATAATGGACCACAGGTCGCCCACGTTATTCTCCACCGGTGTGCCGGTCAGGGCTATACGATACCCGGCCTTGAGACGTTTGGCGGCTTTTGCCTGCCTGGTGCCGGAGTTCTTGATGTTTTGGGCTTCATCCAGTATGACCCCGGCCCAGTCGACATCTTCAAGGAAATCGATGTCCCGATGGAGAAGACCATAACTGGTCACCACCAGGGCGTGATCGGCAACTGTTTTAGTAAAACTATTATTTCGGTTCCGGTCAGGACCATGGTGGATAAGAGCTTTCAGATCCGGCGTGAACTTTTCGACTTCCTTTTTCCAGTTATTGACCACTGAGGTCGGACAAATCAAAATAACCGGTCGCTTTTCTCCGTTGGAGCGTCCACGCAGCAACAGGGCCAGGGTCTGAATTGTTTTGCCAAGGCCCATGTCATCGGCCAGGCAAGCGCCAAGCCCCCACTGGCAAAGGAAATTCAGCCAGCTCAGCCCGCGTTCTTGGTAGGGCCGCAAACTGCCAACAAAGTTATTCGGCTGGCTTATCAGATCCAAACCGCGGCTGCCTGATAGTTTTTCAAGCACATCTTGGAGCCAACCATCGGTTTCTATGTTATCAACGCTTAATCCTCCCAAGCGTTGTTCAGCGCCAAGCGCCAGTCCCATGACATCCCGGGCCGACATTGAACCCTGAGCCTGTTTTTCCAAAAACCGTATAGCGGCCTGGATTTGATCCTGATCGATCTGCGTCCATTGCCCCCTTACTTTGACCAACGGACTCTTCAGCCTGGCCAGTTGACGCAACTCTTCTATATCCAAAGTGTCTTCACCTAGACACGCGGCCAGATCGAACTCAACCATTGAAGATAATGAAAAGACGTTCCCGCCCTGCATTTGGGGACTTGATACTTTCGCTTTCAGCCCCAAACGCCGAACAGGACCCCGGCCAACCCACCAGGAGGGGAGCATGACTGAAAAACCGGCGTTACTCAAAGCCCCGGCTTGATCGATTAAGAATTGATAGGCGCCGGTCGCATCCAAAGAAAAGCCGTCCGGATGTTTTTGTTTCAGGCTGACTGCAATTTCAGGACAAAGCCCTAAAGCCTGCCCCAGGGCTGTCAACATGAATTCAGTGACATCGCCGCCAAACTTCTTGAGCTGCTTTGAGGCATTGCTCTTCGTTTTCCAGGCGTCGGACGCTGAAACCAACAGGCTCGGATCGGCTTTGGGTTGCAGAAGATAGTCTACCAGCCAACCGTTTGGTCCATCAGTTTCGTGTTCCTCGCTTGGTTCTGATAACCTGAAACAGAATTTGAAAGGTGATCTTGCTGCCAGGTCCACCGGGCGCCGCCATTGATCGAGCTGTGCCGCGAATTCCCTGAGTTCTGATTCCTTTGACCAATGGACCACGCCGTCAGCTGAGACCAACGCCGCCAACCAAGCGTCATGCAGACTTGAATACTTGTTCCCAGCTTTGGTCTTTGTCTTAAGTGGCTTATTCGCCTGCCGGACAAGGCTGTCAAGGCCAAAGGCCAGTGCTTGGTTGACGACCAGTTCCGGAGGCGTGTCGGGCGGATTATCAAACGAATCTCCCATACAGCGGCATGCATCCGGCATGGTCTCGGCAAGAGTATGCAGGTCTTTTTCGTCCGCTTCGTCCAGCGCAGGTAAAAAGCGCCCCTCCCAAATACCGCCGCGATCAACAAGACCGGGCAGAAACGTTTCTTTGAGACCGGCTTTGAGAATGGTTTTCAAGAGGTGGTTGGACCACTGAAAGGAACGGCCCAAAATGACCCCCGAACCGGTTAGATCGCCGGACTCAGCCAAAGCGGTTAATACCAGGAACTCTTCCAGTGACAGTTTCCGGGCCGTCGTCCAATAGGGCATGAGAACGATTTTTCTTCTTTGATCAGGCGAGGAGGCGATAACCGGTGAAGATGGTATCGGCTCTTTACCCCGCGACGGCAGCCATACCACTTTCAGGCTCGTATTACTCTTGAGAACCTTGATCTGGGGCACGATCCTTTTAAAAGCTTCCTTGAGGCCGGAAATTCCAGGATCAAAGGGATAAGCTTGCTTTTCCGCTTTCGTTTTGACATTCGCCTGCTCGCCCCACAGGTAAGGGACACCGCCATCAAAGGATATATGAAGACCGATCATCTGAAATTCTATCCCACCTGTTCCATTTTTTCAGCGGCCTGTCGCAGTTAAGTATCGCTCGGTATTACCAAACCACAGCGGCCGAATATGCCTGCAAGATAATACGTGTATCTGTTAACGAAGGCAAAGTGAAAGTCACACAACAGTATGCGTGCCCCTACCAAAATTGATCCTGTGAACTTTTTAAGCCATCCATATCAGCCCAGTTGCCTTACCGCGAAGATTGCCCCATCTATCTCCTCGATCTTCTCCCTGTCATGGGTGTCCGAGTCTGCCGCAAACTCTCTGAACTATTTGCGGTAGTCCTCAATCGATTCATAATGACCTGAGCCTTCCGCGCAAATGTTCAAATGACCTCTTGAAAAGCCAAGACCTCAAACGGTGCAGGGTCTCCTCCTCCATGTAAGGCTCCAGGTTGATTTGTTGCTGCAGGAAATCAGGCAGAGGCTTGTTTAGTTTCAGCATCCACTTACGGCACAGATACAGCTGGATGTTGACCCAGTTGAGGCTGAGTGGGGCAACCAGGCTGGCGGTGGAGATATACCACATTGCTTCTGCTTCACTGGACAAAGACTCATCCTTGGCGAGGAGTAGGAGACGTTCCATGCTGATCTGGCTTCTGACATCCTCTGGTATCGGCATGGTCTGATAGCCTGGCATTACTATGATCGGGCCGGATAAGGCCCACATCATGCGGGCCATCCAGGTTTCTGTTTTCCGGCGCTTTGCTTTTGGTTTCTTTGGCAGTAGTTCTGGTTGGATACTGAGAGGGAAGTAATCTGTGAGGGTTTGTTGATTGGAGTTAAGGGCGATATTAATCACCTCTTACCAGTTATAATCGCCGTCGCCATTTGCATCGCCTGGGCTTGCTTTCCTTGGTTCAAGAGGGTTTTGAGGCACTCCAACTGAAGCTCGAACCGCTCCATCTCAAGGTCTTTGAGCTGTTTTATCCTTTGCTGCGGGATAACCAGGCCATTGATGGTGTATTGAAAATGAGGGTTTGCTTCAAGGTCGATATCTATGAGAACTTGGTGGCGGGACCGGACTTCTTCTTTGACTGCCTTGACTTTCATACTGTATTCCGCCGGAGTCAGGCCTTTGCGGGATACTCTCGGCATCGGACACTCCACATAGCGGACATTCACGTTCAAGACATCGCCGTAGTATGAGTTGATCCACGCTCCAACTCTCGTGACCCGGCCTCTCAGGCTGCTTGTTGACCTCCTATAGCCTTGGTTGTCGCTCACGACTCCGTATAATGGTTGGTATGCCATTCATATCAAGCCCCCGTGTTTTATTGCGAGAATTGCACCGTCTATCTCATCTATCTTCAACTGATCCAGGTTGTCTGAATCTGCTGCATCCTCCTGGAACCATCGCCGGTAGTCTTCCAGCGCTTCAAGGATAATTCCTACATACTGTCTAATCTCAATCATTTCTATCTACCTCCGAGGGTCTTTTCGCCCTCGAAGGGATGGGCGGAAAAGAATTGTTTGAATTTATTCGTAATTTTTGATATATAAAGCAACTTGTGGGTATTGATGCTCGAACAAATTGGAAACTGAAAAGAGAGGATCATGACAAACTCAAAGGAACTTGGATTTGTAGATGCCTTTGGTGAATTATGTGGTGATTTTACGAGTGTTGCTAAGACTATTCGTTTTTTGGAAGATTATATGGATTCGCCAGCGAATCCTCTACCACCAGATAAGACCGAAGAAGAACTCAATAGAGCTAAGGCATTTCAGCGATATTATTGTCTCACTTGATGCAGAATATTCAAGAAATATCTAATAAACTGCCACAAGACTAAATTGGATGTGATAGGTTATGGGAAAAGAGAAAGATTATTCGATACCAGATGCTGCACAATCACTTGGTGTCGCAGTTCTTGAGCTGCTCTATGACATTAAACTCCTTGGTTTAGAATTTAAATCCAGCAAACTATCCCAATCATCTTTTGAGAAACTAATAATCTTATGTGAGGTTCGTAAGCAACGGATTGTTCGTTTCTCTGATGCCGCAAAAATATTAAATATATCCAATTTTGAAGCAGCTTCTCTTATTAAAGTGATGGAACCTGACAATCATAGCGGGCGGGTTTCCTTAGAGTCTCTATATGAAATCATCAATCTTTTGAGGCTTCGGAGAAACCCGCTTGAATCTATCCTTACTGGCAATCCGCAGGAAGTTATCTGCCTTGAATGTGAGATGATTCAGACTAATTGATGGAAAAATAGTTTAAAATATGCAAGATATTTGATGTTTGGGAGGGGAGCCCCCTCACTTATCTTGCCAATAATCCCGAAGGGACTCCTGCTCCACACCTATAATAAGGGCAGGACTGATGTTACCAGAGCTTCTTCAAAAGACAAGTCTTTTTCATCTTCTCCACCGTATTGATGTGGACCTCGCCAAGAAAGAGCGGGAGAGTGGTTGCCCCTATTGCGGTGGTCCCTTGCATCAAGCCAATTACTCTCGTAAGCCACGGGGGGCTACCGAGGATATTCCTGATGATCACCTTGTCCGGTTAAGCCTCTGCTGTGGACGAGAAAATTGCCGGCGCCGAATCTTGCCGCCATCCACCCTTTTCATGGGACGACGGGTTTACTTTGGCGTGGCCATTTTTATCATCATGACCCTCCGTCAGAACAGGCCCGATGGGGCGAGCGCTAATAAACTGAGACGGATGTTTGGGGTATCGCGCCAGACACTCGTTCGGTGGATAGCTTACTTCCGCGATGAGTTTCCTTATAGTACTCAGTGGAAACGGTTTCGCGGCAGAGTGAGTTCATGGGTAAAGAACAGTGATCTACCCGCGAGTCTGGTGGAGTTCTTTATCCACCAGTGGGAGTCACCGGAAAAGGGGATGGTTGAATGTCTCCGTGCCCTGGCCACCGCTTGAAGAGATATCTGGAATTGGCTCGCATTATGATGGTGATTATACTTCACGCAAAAGATGGGTAGTTCCCCCGGTTTGCCGGAAAAGATATGTTGCGACTCTACAAGGAAACCATCCGTTTCCATGCTGAAAATTCAGGATATGAAGAAAGGAGTCGTAACATTGAGCCGGAAAACGAGCGGCCGGTTAACAACCTGGCCCCAGTTACGTTTTTCTATTGTGGGCGAGCTGTTGGCCAGACCACCGGAAAAAGGGAAGCTGCGCCAAGAACTCGAAAGGCTTGCCAGTCGTTGCTATACTCATCCCACAAAAGGAACCCTCGTTAAATTCGGGGTTTCGACTATTGAACGTTGGTATTACCATGCCTTAAGGTCCTCCGATCCCATTGAGGCTTTGGGCCGGAAAATTCGATCGGACACGGGCCGGACAAAAGCCATGAGTCCGCAACTATTGGACATCCTTCGTCAGCAGTATGAAGATTACCCCAATTGGAGCTATCAACTTCATACCGATAATCTGGTGGCACTCCTCGAGGAGCGGCCGGAACTGGGGGAGGTTCCGTCCTACTCCACTGTATTGAGGCGTATGAAAGCGAGGGGGTGGTATAAAAGACGGTCGCCCCAGTCCGGGAGCCCGGGCAAAAAGCGGGCCGCGGAGCGTTTGGAAAAATGGGAGGTCCGTAGCTACGAATCATCTTATGTGAATGCGTTATGGCATCTGGACTTCCATGAAAGCCGGCGGGTGGTGGATGTCAATGGCCAGTGGCACACACCAAAGGCATTATGCGTTCTCGATGATTGTTCGCGGTCATGCGCTCATATGCAGTGGTATCTTCGTGAATCAGCCGAGTCTCTGAATCACGGTTTGGAGCAGGCCTTTCATAAACGAGGGCTTCCCCGAGGTTTAATGTCGGATAATGGTTCTTCGATGTTAGCCCTTGAAACCCAAAACGGACTTTTGCGTTTGGGAATTAAACATGAAAGAACACTGGCTTACAGTCCTTACCAGAATGGGAAGCAAGAGGCGTTCTGGGCGCAGCTTGAAGGACGGCTTATGGCCATGATTTCCAGGATAAAACCTCTAACGCTGGCTTTTTTAAACAAGGTTACCCAGGCATGGGTGGAATTGGAATACAACCGCCGTCTTCATAATGAGATTGGTGTCTCACCCCTCGAAAGGTTACTAAAAGGACCCGATGTCTCTCGTCCATCCCCTGATAGCGAGGCCCTGAGGCTGGCATTCACTGTCGAGGAAAAAAGAGCCCAGCGCCAAAGCGACGGTACGATCCAGATCAAAGGGGTCCGTTTCGAGATTCCTTCACGGTTTCGTCACTTTCGGCGGCTCCATGTGCGTTACCAGACCTGGGACCTTTCCATGGCCTATTTGGTCGACGAAAAAACCGGGAGCCTGCTCGGTCGCATTTATCCCCAGGACAAAACCAAAAACGCCAGTGGTTGGAGACGGACAATAGAACCTTCATCAGACCGTATACCATCTACGCCCCAAATGGATTCAAATCCCATTCCGCCATTACTGAGAAAAATTTTGGCCGATTATGCCGCCACTGGTTTACCCCCGGCATATCTCCCAAAGGAAGAGAGCGCCTTGCCAAATACGGATGCCATCAAGGAGGATCGTAATGAATGATAAGCAATTGCTGGCCCTATATGGATTAAAATGGAACCCGTTCCTTCCCAAATTACCTGTCCAGGCGTTATGGTCTCCTCCAGGGATGGAATCCTTCATTTTCCGGCTGGAAAACCTCGTCCAAGACGGTGGTTTCGCCCTTATTTGCGGAGAACCAGGCCTGGGAAAATCAAAAAACCTGGAACTTCTGTCCCACCATCTGAGTAACTTGGGTGAGGTCACGGTGGGAGTGATGGAGCGGCCCCAGAGCAGCCTGAGTGATTTCTATCGCGAGATGGGCGCCATTTTCGAAGTGAATCTTTCTCCGGCTAACCGGTATGGCGGCTTCAAGGCACTCAGAGAGCGCTGGCAAAACCATTTCAAAAGTACTCTATTCAGACCCATATTGCTCATTGATGAAGCCCAGGAAATGGTCACCTCCTGTTTGAACGAGCTACGACTGCTCTCAAGCGCCCACTTTGACTCGCAATGCTTTTTTACCACGGTGATATGCGGTGACATGCGGTTACCGGAACGGTTTCGGACCACCTCCCTGGTATCTCTCGGCAGCAGAATCCGGGTTCGTATGGTCCTGGAACCATATGATCGGAACGTGCTGCTCAGTTATCTCGAACATGCACTGCACCAGGCCGGCGCTCCTCATCTTATGAACCGATCTCTTATGGAAACCCTTGTTGACCATGCTGCGGGAAACCTGAGGCTCCTTAATACCATGGCCGCCGACCTTCTGGCGGCCGGAGCTCAAAAACAGCTGCCACAGCTCGACGAAAAACTTTTTTTACAGGTGTTTTCACGCCATCCTCGTTCCCGGAAAAAACGGGCTGACTAACTTTTTAAAAATTGAGTGAAAATAGTCGAAAATACAACTTTCGCTATTTGAAGAGCCAGTTAAGCATCGGCCAGGTTTTAGCCGCATACAATCTTGATTCCGGGCTCATAAAGCGAAATCATCAACTCTACGGTCCCTGCCCCCTCCACCGCGGTGACAATAAAACCGCCTTCCGGGTCCATTTGGAGCGAGGCCTATGGCACTGTTTCACCGCATGTGGCGGGGGCGACATCGTAGACCTGATACGCCTGATTGAGCGCTGTTCATACGCTGAGGCCGCACGTCATTTATATCGTTTACTTGAGAATAAAAAGCCACCTGCGCCTTCAAAAAAACAGCCGCCCTATATTACCTCCAAGCCAAACACCACATTTGTCCCTTTCCGACGTCGAATTCCATTAAACCCGAGAGTTTCATTTCTCCAGGACCACAAGAAAATCACCGTTTCCACGGCCGCTATACATGAAGCCGGGGTGGCCGAATCCAGTTCTTTCCTCCGCGGTACCATCGCCGTACGACTATATGACCTGGTCGGCCGTCCACTCGGATATTGTGGGCGTCGTCTCGATCATAAGGAAATTGCATCGTTTGGGAAATGGCGATTCCCAAAGAATTTCCCCAAAAGCGAAGTGCTGTTTAATGCACATCGGGCCAAAGACCAAAGAAAAAAGGGTATCGTTGTTGTGGAGTGTCCTTGGGCGGCTATGCGTCTGGCCCAATCCGGCATCCACTGTACCGTTGCTCTCCTCGGTACCAATATAGCTCCTATTCAGGCTCAATGGCTCTCAAAAGCACCGACAGTCCTATTGATGCTCGATGGAGACAAGGCAGGTCGAAATGCCGCATTGACCATCGCTAAATCTCTTCGTTCCCGGACTCAAGTCATTATTCATCAACTTCCGGATGGTATGGAACCGGAAGACCTCACCGATACAGAACTTTACTCAATTGGCCGAGACTTTCTCCTTTTCCTTTGAACCCGTTTTTTATTCCCACTCATTATCGAAGACCTGTTGCGACAAAACTAATCCATCAAATAACGTGAAACTTCATCCATCAAATATTAAGATTCATCTCAAATGTAGTAAGCGTTTAAAACAAATTAATTCGACTCATTTAAAAGCGCATGACCTTACTATCGAAGAGTATAGGGAAAAATATGGAATCCCTGATTTTGTCCCCTTGGTTTGTCTAGAATACAGCCAGCAGTTAAGCGAGCGGGCAAAGAAGAACGCCAACTCAAAGAAGTAATTCTCATTGTTAA
>CAXXFQ010000033.1:0-867886 GCA_963674475.2 Thermoguttaceae bacterium
TCCCCACCATCGGGATCGGCGCCGGACCCGAATGTGACGGCCAAGTCCTCGTTTTCCATGACCTGTTAGGGCTGACTCCCGGCCGAGTTCCCCGCCACGTCAAAGCGTATGCCGATTTGAAGACGACGATTACCGACGCGGTCTGCCAGTTTAGTAACGAAGTAAGAGAAAATATTTTTCCCAACCAGGACCAGTCTTTTCAATAAACGGCCGGTTGGGGACCTAACGGTTTTTTCATCGATGAAGGTTTTTCTTTAACTGAAAAAGCCGATCTTCCTAAAGGAAACGAATACCTTGGCGAAATCAAACGCTTCCAAACCGAAACGAGTCCGCAGAGGAAAACGGATTGTCGAGACCACCGGGCTCGTCGAGTACATTGCCGACCAATGGTGGCGCGATCCGGATGAGTCACGTGGACGGGATGACTCACGCGGTGGTAGGCGGGGGGGCAAAAATAGAGTTCCCGACGAGACGGATCGCTCGCAGCGACCCGAAGTGGAAGAAACCTCGCAGGACGAAGTTGAATCGGCCGCCCCGCCGAAAAAGAAGCGGCGCGTTCGCCGTCGTGTGAAAGGGACAAAATCGGTTACGCCTTCTGCCCCGGCTCCGGAATCCACATCGGTGGAGGTGGAAGCGGTCGGCCGTTCCGAGCGGACGAAAGTTTCCGGATCGGCGGACGAAACGGCTGCCCCCAAAAAGAAGCGAAGAAGAAGGCGTTCGAAGTCGGCCGCTCGCAAGCAGGAGTCGGCCGAGCCGGTTTCGGTTGAACCGGAGTCGAATGAGGTCGAGTTGGAACCGGAGGTAGTGACCGAAACCGAGCCCCCGGTTTCGAAGCGGCCTTCTCGTCGCCGAGGTAGGCGAGGGCAAGCGGCCAAATCGCAGCCCGAGCAAAGGGCCGTCAGTCCGAAAGAGACTCCTCCGGCCAAACCGCGGGAAAAGACTCCCGTGCGGAAAAGAAAAGAAGCGGCTCCCGCTCCCATCGCGGAAGTGAAATCAACCGAAAAGCCGGCCCCCAAACGCAAAGAGTCGCGGGCGAAAGAGTCGCGGGCGAAAGAGTCGCGTCAGCCGGTTTCCGAGGCGAAAGAGCCGAAATCCCAAAAGCCGCGTGCGAAAAAAACAACGACCGAATGGGTAGAATTGCCCCCGGCCGTTCAAAAAAAGCCCAAGCCTCAAGCGAAACCGGCCGAGCGGGCTCGAAAGCCGCGAAAAGCGGTGGCGGAATCGAAGGCCGAGCGGCCCCGAGAAGAACCGGTCTCTCCCAAGAAAAAGCGTCCGGCTTTGGGAACGAAAAAACGGGGCCAGTTGAAAACGAAGTTTGCCGAGTTGGGGCTTTCCGCGACGATGCTTGAATCGCTCGAGGCGGCCGATTATCTTGAGCCGACGCCGGTTCAAGCGGGGATCATCGCGCGAGCGATCGAAGGGGAAGATTTGATGGGCCAAGCGCGGACCGGCACCGGTAAGACGGCCGCGTTCGCCATTCCCATTCTGGAGATCCTGGGCGAGCTTGAGTCCGGACATGCGCCGGGCGCGTTGATACTGGTTCCCACGCGAGAATTGGCCGTCCAGGTGCGTGATGAGTTTGCCAAGCTGGCCAAAGGAAGTCGTATTCAAATCGTTGCCGTCTATGGCGGCAAGCCGATTCGGCAACAGATTGACAAACTCAATCGAGGCCCCGATGTGGTGGTCGGCACGCCCGGTCGGGTGATCGACCTGATCGGTCGCGGCAGTCTCATACTCGGCGAACTGGAACTGGTCGTCTTGGACGAGGCCGATCGGATGTTGGACATCGGTTTTCGGCCCGATATCGAGAAGATTCTGCGTCGCTGTCCCAAGGAGCGTCAAACGTTGTTGCTTTCGGCCACGCTGCCCGATTCGGTGTTGCGTTTGGCTCGTCGCTACATGCAAGAACCGGACGTGCTGGACTTTTCGTCCAAGGACGTGGCGGTGGAAACGATCGAACAGTTTTATTTCTCGGTCGATCGGGAACGGAAATTCGACCTGTTGTTGAAACTGCTCGAACGGGAGAACCCGACCCAGGCGATTATTTTCTGTCGAACCAAGCGGGGGACGGAAAAAATCTATCAAAGGCTTTCGCGTAAAAGTAACCTTTCTTCCGGTTGCATTCACGGCGATTTACAGCAGTCGGCTCGCGACCGGATGATGGCCCAGTTTCGGGCCGCCAAGGTTCGGCTTTTGGTCGCCACCGACGTGGTCGGCCGGGGAATCGACATCAGCGGGATCTCGCATATCATCAACTTCGATATCCCGGAATTTTGTGACGACTATATCCACCGGGTCGGCCGAACCGGTCGGATGGGTCGCGAGGGGGTCGCCTACTCGCTTGTCTCGCCGGAAGAAGGGCCCCAACTAACCCGAATCGAAATGCGGATCAATCGGCTCTTGACTCGTGACGAGATTGCCGATTTTGATGCAACGGCCAAGTCCCGAGAGGAACGGCCGGAATTCGAAGCGAAGCCGGTCTTCGGACGTCCGAAGCGTAAACTCCGCCGCGCTCTGTAAAGGCGGGCGCTTTGTAAAAAAGTGAGCGCTTTGAAAAAAACGGGCGCTTTGTAAAAAAGTGTGCGATTGATAAAGAAGTGAGCGTTTTGTAAAAAAAGCGTTCGGCCTCAAGGGGAGGGGGGAATTCCCGCTCCTCATGGCATTTCAAGTAAGATCGACGTTCAGAAGGAGCGATGGCCCATAGGCGGCGGTCGCTCCTTCCTTATTTCTTGACGGTTAGGGGAGGCAGTAAAACCTTAGCGGTTATTTCTGTTGCAATGGAGGTTGTGGCCGATTTTCGACGATGAAAAGATACTTTGGATTCGGCGAGAGACAGTCCCTTTTGGGGGCGTTTTTTCTTTTTCGATTTGAAAAAAACGGTTGATAGATCATGCGGACCTCGAATCTTCGAAAAGCGGCCATTCTGTTGACGAGTATCCCGACTGAGGAGGCCAGTCGTCTGCTTTCGAACCTGGATCAGTCCCAAATCGAGATGGTGACGATTGAGATCGCCAAATTGGGGACTGTCACCGGCGACGAGCAAGAGTCGACCATCCAGGATTTCGCCAATTCCAGTCCGAACGATCTGGACGCCCGGGCCGGCGGTCTGGCCGTGGCCAAAAACCTTCTCGAAAGTGCCCTCGGAGACCGAGCCGGCGCGACGATCGAAAATATTCGCAATTCGATTGAATCGCTTCCTTTTGGTTTTTTGCAGGGAGCCGACAGTCAAAACCTGTTGACCTTTTTAATCGAAGAGCACCCGCAGACGATCGCGCTGATTCTTTCGCATACGCCCCCCGCATTGTCGGCCGCCGTGATTGCCGGTTTGCCGCCGGACCGACAAATTTCGGTTATCCGACGTATTGCGACGATGGGCCAGACCAGTCCGGAAATGGTTCACGAGGTGGAGATCGAGTTGCAACGGCGAATGTCGTCGACGATGGATCAGATCTTCGAGAACGCCGATGGGGTTGGCGCGGTCGCCAAGATTCTCAATGTGACCGAACGGGCGACCGAACGGGCCTTGTTGGACGACCTGTCGCAGGACGATCCCGACTTGGTCGAAGAGATCCGACGACTCATGTTCGTCTTCGAGGATGTTGCCAAACTGTCGAATCGCGATATCCAGTCGATTCTCAAGAACGTCGAAAGCTCCGACTGGGCCATGGCTTTGAAGGGTTGCAGCGAAGAGCTTCGGAGCCGGATCATCGGCAATATGTCCAAACGGGCGGCCGAACTTTTGACCGAGGAGATGGAGTACCTCGGCGCGGTCCGACTTTCCAGCGTCGAGCAGGTGCAGCAGAAGATCGTCGATGTGGTTCGTCAACTCGAGGATGCCGGCGAGGTCAGCTTGCACGCCGACGAGGAAGAGGAGCAGTTCATCCAGTAAGGGTGGTTTTTCTTGTCAGCCGGGCTTGGTTCGGAAAGCGGTCAAGGCGTGGCCAACTTTTTGGTCGGGCGGTTTGGGCTTCCCCCCCTTGTGGAGATCGCGGTTTTTGCTAGCATGGCCGCATGGCTACCGCAACGACCCCGATGATGAAGCAGTACGAGGAGGCGAAAAAGGCCTGCCCCGATGCGCTCTTGTTTTTTCGCATGGGCGATTTCTACGAGCTGTTCCACGATGACGCGAAAATCGCCGCCAAAACGCTCCAACTGGCCCTGACCAGTCGTGACAAGAGCGAAAATCCGATCCCGATGGCCGGGTTTCCCCACCATCAGCTGGAGAACTATCTGGGGAAGCTGATCGCCGCCGGGATGCGGGTCGCCGTCTGCGAACAGGTCGAAGATCCTCGTGAAGCCAAAGGGCTGGTGCGTCGCGAGGTGACCCAGATTGTTTCGCCCGGCACGGTGACCGACGAGTCGTTGTTGGACCCGCGCGAGAGCAATTATCTGGCCGCCGTGACTCCGGCACCCGAGGGCTCGGACAAGCCGGTCGGTCTGGCCTGGATCGATCTGTCGACCGGGCGATTCGTCGCGGCCGGGTTCGACCCGCGGGCGCTGGCCGACCATCTGGCCCGGATCGGTCCGTCGGAATGTCTTTTGGCCGAGGACGCGCCGCCGATGCCCGCGTACCTCGAAGAAGGGATGATGGTCACGCGGCGTCCCGGTTGGGCCTTTTCCCATGACGCGGCCTGCGAGTTGCTTTCGAAACATTTCGGGACTGCCGGTCTCGAAGGGTTCGGGTTCGACAGCCAACCGGGCGATGCCGAGGCGATCCGCGCGGCCGGGGCGATACTCGATTACCTGGTCGAGTCGCAGAAAAACTCCCTTGCCCACGTCGACCGGATCGTCCCCTATCGGACGTCGGGCATCTTGGAGATCGACGAGTCGAGCCGACGTTCACTGGAAATCAACCGGACCATGCGCGAGGGGCGTCGCGAGGGGTCGCTTCTGGCCGTTTTGGACCGGACCGTCACGGCGATGGGGTCCCGGTTGATGGCCGACTGGCTGAACAACCCGTTGGTCGAGATCGGACCGATTCGCGCGCGGCACGACGCGGTCGAGGAGTTTGTCGGCGAGAGTATCCTGACCGACGGCCTGCGCGAGGCGTTGCGAAAGGTGTACGATATCCAGCGTCTGTTGACCCGTGTGGCGACCGGACGGGCCAACCCGCGCGACGTCAGCTTTATCGGGCGAACGCTCGGTCGTCTGCCGGAGATCAAAGAGCGGATATCGGACGTGAAGGCGGACCGACTGGCCGAGCTGGAAAACGGGATCGATCTGTGTGTCGACTTGCGGGAGAAGATCGCCGCGGCGCTGGTCGACGAGTGTCCACTGAACGTGCGCGAGGGCGGGTTCATTCGCGAGGGGTTTCACGAGCCGCTGGACCGGTTGCGCGAGTTGACCACGGGCGGAAAACGGTGGATCGCCGAGTATCAGGCCAGCGAGACCGAGCGGACCGGCATCCCGAACTTGAAGGTCGGCTTCAACAGGGTGTTCGGCTATTATCTCGAGGTGACCCAGTCCCATCGGGACAAGGTGCCCGAGGAGTATATCCGCAAGCAGACGCTCAAGAACGCCGAGCGGTACATCACGCCTGAGTTGAAGGAGTACGAGGAAAAGGTTCTCACGGCCGACGAACGGGCCAAGGAACTCGAGTACGAGCTGTTTCTCGCATTGCGCGACGAGGTGGCCGCCGCCCGACGTCGAATGCAGTCGACCGCCGCAGCGCTGGCCGAGTTGGATGTGTTGGCCGCGCTGGCCGATCAGGCACGGACGCGAAATTATTGTCGACCGGAGATGACCGACGAGCCCGAGCTGGCGATCGTCGATGGGCGGCATCCGGTCCTCGACGTTCTCGAGCCGGAAGGGACGTTCGTGCCGAACGATACCATGGCCGATCCCGAGCGGCCGATCCTTCTTATTACCGGCCCGAACATGGCGGGAAAAAGCACGTACATCCGTCAGGTGGCCCTGTTGACGTTGATGGCCCAGATGGGCAGTTTTGTTCCGGCCACCGAAGCACGGATCGGCTTGACCGATCGGATCTTCGCGCGGGTTGGCGCCAGTGACGAGTTGTCGCGTGGCCAGAGTACGTTCATGGTCGAGATGACCGAGACGGCCCGGATTCTCAATACGGCCAGTCGTCGAAGCCTGGTGATCCTCGACGAGATCGGGCGCGGGACGAGCACCTACGACGGGATTTCGTTGGCGTGGGCGGTGGTTGAATTCTTGTCGGACCATCTCGAGTGCCGCACTCTGTTTGCGACCCATTACCACGAGCTGACCGACCTGGAGCATTCGCTTTTGCGGGTCAGAAACCTCAACGTGTCGGTTCGGGAGTGGGAAGACCAAGTAGTCTTTTTGCACAAAATCATTGACGGTGCGGCCGACAAGAGTTACGGGATCCATGTCGCTCGGCTGGCTGGGGTGCCGCGAGAGGTGGTGGAGCGGGCGAAGGATATCTTGTCACAGTTGGAGGAAGAGCATTTGGACGCGGCCGGTCGTGCGAAGATCGCACGACCTGAGCCGAAGCCTTCGGTGACGAAGCCGGTTCAGTTGACGTTGTTTGGGCCGGAGGAGCATCCGTTGTTGGAGGAGTTGCGGCGGTTTGATTTGAATCGGTCGACGCCGTTTGACGCGATGGTGCAGTTGAAGAAGTGGCAGGATCAGCTAACAGAAGAAGAGAAGTAGAAAACAAAAAAGAAAAACAAGAAGATAAGAAGATGAGATAGAGGGATTGCGAAGCAAGCCCGGTCCAAAAAGTTTTTGAGGGGGGAGCATGAGGGGGGGCAATTTTCAAAATGTCCCCTCTCATTCTAGAAATACAGGTGACGGCGCAGCCGTCACACCTTCCTCCCTTTTTTTTACCAAGTCATACCAATCAAAGAATGAGAGAAAGCCGAGTTGTCTTTACTTTGCGCCCCTAAAACGGGTGGCTCAGTCTGTCTTGACCCGCTTTGAAAAACTTTCTACGATCACCCCGCTTTGCATGATCGACTCCCCTGGATTTCACCGTACTTTCATTGGGGAAACGGATTTCTGATGGCGACCAATACCCTTCCGCTTTTTCTCTTCACGCTGGTGGCGGCCGGACTGGGTACCGCGCTGATGTTGGCCGGAAAATGGCTGGCCCCGTCCGCGCCCGATCCGGTCAAGGGGATGCCGTATGAAAGCGGCGTCGATCCGATCCACGACACGCGACGCCGATTCGATATCCGGTTCCATCTTCTGGCGATCGCCTTTTTGGTTTTCGACGTCGAGCTGTTTTTTCTCTATCCGTGGGCCGTCGCTTCACGTCCGGTTCGGTGTGAGGCGGTCGGCTATACTCAGACGCAAGAAGCGACCGAACATGTGACTCCGAAAGCAGCCACGAAACGGGGTGAAACTTTTTCCAGTCCGGCGGGGATCGACGCGGCGGTCGAAGCGGGGCGGATGGAGCATCGGCACGTCGTTTTCTTCGGGGCGATGGGGTTCCTGGCCCTGGTCACCCTCGGGTTCGTCTACGATTGGCGAAAGGGGGTTTTTGATTGGCGATGAATTGGCCTGATACGTTTTCTAATTTGAAATTACGTGTTCACTCGCGTGAGAGTAGCCTGTTTTCCCGAAGGGTAAACGGGCGGCAGGGCTTAATCTCAAGTTGGAATTGGCCTGAAAACGTGTTGGTGACCCGGCTGACCGATCTGGTTAACTGGGGACGGAAAAACAGTCTTTGGCCGATGCCGTTTGCGACCGCTTGTTGCGGGATCGAGCTGATGGCCACCGGCGCCAGCCGTCACGATATGGCCCGGTTCGGGGCTGAAGTCTTTCGGTTCAGTCCGCGTCAAAGCGACCTGATGATCGTCGCCGGGCGGGTGGTCATGAAGATGATGCCCGTGTTGGAACGGATCTGGTTGCAGATGCCCGAGCCGAAATGGTGTATCTCAATGGGCGCCTGTGCGTCGTCCGGCGGGGTGTTCGATACTTATGCCGTCGTGCAAGGGATCGATCGGTTTTTGCCGGTCGATTTGTATGTCCCCGGTTGCCCGCCGCGGCCAGAGCAGTTACTCCAATCGTTGGTCGATCTCCAGGAGAAAATCCAGCGCGAAGGGACGATCGATCCGACTCGAAAGCGGAGAGAAAAATGGACACGCTGATCGCCGGGTTACGAGACCGTTTTCCGTCGCTTGCGACCAGTGCGTTTCGCGGTCAGGCACGTTTAACGGTCGAGCGGAGTTCGCTCTTTGCCCTTTTAACCGCGTTGCAAGAAGAGCACGACTTTGACTTCCTGGTCGATCTGACGTGTGTCGACTATCTCGACTATCCGGCGGATGCGGCGTTTCGACCTTTGGCACGATTCTGTCTCGTTTATCTTTTGGCCGATACTCGGGCGGTTCGTCGTTTGGAGGTCCGATCGTATTTGGCCGAGTCGGCTTTGAATGCGCGGCCGTTGTCGGTCCCGTCGGTTGTCGGGATCTGGCGAGCGGCCGATTGGTTGGAACGCGAGGTGTGGGACCTCTTTGGAATCCGGTTCGATGGACATCCCGATTTGCGCCGAATCGTTTTGCCCGAAGAGTTTGAAGCACACCCGTTGCGCAAGGATTATCCACTTCAAGGTCGAGGCGAGCGTCATCATCTGCCGCGAGTCGACGCTCAGTTTCTTGCGCTGGGGCCGAATCGCTGACGTGCCGTTTGAACGGTAGCTTTGGGGCCCTGAGAAAAAAGAACGCTTGTGGCTTGAATGATAGCGTCAATCAAGCCACAAGCGGTTATGAGCGCATAAAAAAACCCCGCCGGTGATGACAAAAGCCACATCGGCGGGGCCGGAACAGAGAAGAGGCCGAATCAACGCTTGCCGTGAATGATAAATATGATGCAAACGATCCGAAAAAAATTATGATTCTTGCTTCAGCATCTTCGGCAGGTCTTTCCATCAGGGGCGTTTTCCACCTGGTGTCTTACCCGCCTGCTCCATCTAAGTATCGATAATAACCGGTTTCAAAAAGATGTCCAGAGTTGTTCCGGGATTTCGTGGAAATTTCTTAGTTTTTCTTAGGGGGGTCGGGTCCGCATTGGAGGGGTTGCCTCTGATAGCGTGTCTGATAGGCTGATTTTCGTATCGACCTTCTGGAAATGGGAAACCGATTTTTTTAAAAAGTTAAAGCATGGCTGATTATCTTCGTTTTTGCGAGCAGACGGCCCGAGAGGCCGGCGTGGTCCTGATGGAAAAATTTGGCAAGGTGGTTGCCCGTGAAAAGGGCCCGGCCGATCTGGTGACCGAGGCTGATTTTGCGTCGCAAGAGCTTGTTATGAAACGAGTTAATGAAATCTATCCCGATCATCTGATCGTGGGGGAAGAGTCTGTTACCGGGGCTTCGCAAGGCGGAAAAGCCGAAGGTGGCGATTCGGCGCCTCTCGGGGGGAAGGGTGCCAGATGGATCATTGACCCGCTGGACGGCACGGCCAATTTCGTGCATCGGGTTCCCCATTTCGCGGTATCTCTGGCCCTGGAATTAGAAGGGAAATTGGAAGCGGCGACCATTTTTAACCCGGCCCGAGACGAATCGTTTACCGCGGCCGCCGGACAAGGGGCACGGCTCAATGAAGAGCCGATCCGGACCAGTGGCGAGACGCAGGCCGCCCAGGCGCTCGTGGCGGTCGGGTTTCCCCCGGCCTCTTTTGAATCGGAAGACTTGACCGCCTTCCTACGCGCGTTGCCGGTCTGTCAGGGGATGCGTCGGACCGGGTCGGCCGCGCTGAATATGGCGTTTGTCGCCTGCGGTCGGTTCGACGCCGTCTGGTCGTACGGCACCAGTATTTGGGATATGGCGGCCGGGGTTTTGATCGTGCAGGAGGCCGGTGGCGTGGTGTCCGACCCGGACGGCGGCCCGGTCGATTTGGAGACGGGTCGCTTTTTGGCCTCGGCGACCGAATCGCTCCATCAGCAGCTTCTCGACGTGCTCAATAAAGAGTCGTAATCGGTCGACTTGTCAGGGCCGAGCGGGCGGTTTGGTTCGCGGCCCGTTTTGCCCGTTGTTATTTGCCCGGGTATCCCAAGGCGATCGAAATCTTTCGTGCCGCCTCGCGGACTGCCGCTTTACATTGTTCGATCATCGATTCGGCCGTGTGGTGCAACGTCAGCGTCGTGACACCGATCCCGGCGACGACCGTTTCGGTATAGTTGTAGACCGGGGCGGCCAGACAGAGCATCCCGCGAAGGTACTCCTCGTTGTCGATTGCATAGCCTTGGCGGACGACCCCTTGAAGATGGTCCCAAAGTGCGTCGGGATCGCAGATCGTCGCCGGGGTCTGTCGCTCGAAGCCGGCCGCGGCGATCTGGTCGTACTCCTTTTTGTCAGTGTGGGCCAAAAGGACCTTGCCCGGCGCGCCGCAATGCAACAGGTAACGCCCGCCGACCCGGCCGGACATCTGGGTCTCGTGTCGACTGTCGCGATGGGCCATACAGACACACCGGTCGCCATCGCGTACGGACAGATAGACGCATTCGCCGGTTTTTTCCCTCAATTCTTTGAGTGGCCCTTCGGCAGCCGCGACGACGTCGATCCGTTGGACCGGTTTGCTCAGGTGATAAAGCGGTAGCAGGCCCACGCGGTAGGTCGTCTCGTTTTCGGCCACCAGCCACCCTTCGTCCACCAGTGTGCGGACCAGTCGGAAGACCATATTCTTGTTCAGCTCCAGTCGTCGGGCAATCTCGGCGATCCCCAGCGGTTCGGGCGAGTCGCACAGCAGTTCGAGCAGTCGGATCGCTTTGCGGGCGGCCGGAACGTCGTAGGCCGGTTTTTTCGGGGTGGTCATGGTCTTGTTTCGAGGTTTTGGGGCGCCAGGGCCTCATGATATTGGTTGACAATGCGTCGCAGGGAGGCTATTGTTATAATTATATTCCAGCGTTACAAATATGAAACGGCCCTTTTGGTGAAATGACGTTTTTTCACTTTACCTTCGCTTTTCTATCGGGCGACGGTGGGGTGAGGGTCCACGTTGATTG
The DNA here is from genome assembly GCA_963674475.2 of Thermoguttaceae bacterium. GTDB lineage: Bacteria > Planctomycetota > Planctomycetia > Pirellulales > Thermoguttaceae > CAXXFQ01. Next base: position 10,925 of record CAXXFQ010000033.1, read on the forward strand.
GTTTTGGGGAACCGGAAGATCCGTTCGTTACAAACGCCCCTGGTTTTGCTTATAATAAAGATTCGTGAAGGTTCACGCGTTGGCCCTTTGGGGTCAATAGAATAAAAAAGCCAAAAACGTCGAATGGCATTGCGATTCCTTCCTAGAGGGCATTTCAAAACCTCAATTTGGACTACAAGCGATCTTTTTGCCTGCTGAACTTCGTCACAAAATCTCGCCATATCTACGGATATGCCTGCGATTTTGCTCCTTGTCAGCAAGACAAAAATCTTCGCTTTCGTCTTCAAAGCAGGTTTTGCGGGCGACCTCTAGAAAAACCTTCCAAAAATTTTCGGCCTTTTCGGCCTGACCTCAAGAGAAGAGAGAGCCACGCACCATGAGAGCTTTCTGGTTGTCCCAACGGATTGGTCTTCTTTCGTTGTTGGTTGTGCTAGTGAGTTTCGTCTGCCCGGGAGTCGCTTCGGAGAAGCAGGCCGAAGTGAAGAAATCGGCTCCGGCAAAAACCGAGGTTCAGTTCGACGACCATGCGGTTCTTCCGGCCCACGGGACGGCGGCCGGGTTTTGGTTGTTTGCCGAAAGTGATTCGCCGCAAGTTGCCCTGATGGGACACCCGGCCGATCGGGCGATCGTGGCTTTGCGTAAGGGGGATCGGGTCACGTTTCTGGTCCCGGTGCCGGGCGAAAAGGATCAAGCGGGACAGCTCGAGTTGCGGGCCGTTTTGATGGACGGTTCGACGGCCAAGGTCGCGTTGAAATCGGATAACACTGAGCAAAAGCCGGTCGAAGTGGTTCTTGCCGAGGGAGTTTCGACTCCGGTACGTTTTGACGGTCTTCTGCCGAGTCGGATACGGATCGAGTTCTTGGCTGAAAAAGGTCCCGCGACGGTCCGGTTGGATCATCTGACATTCAAACGGGGTGAGAAAACCGAAAACCTGTCGCTCGATCCGCGACGTCGGACATACACGGGCGCGCCGGTTGCTTCGTCGCCCGCGCTTTTGCCGGTCATGGAAAAGACGCTTCTGGAATGGGACTGGCGGATGCAGGACGGGATCGGTGCGCCGCGCGAGCCGGTCGGTTATGTCGAAGCAATCCGCCGGACGTTTGAGCGGGGTGACCGTTTGGTTGCCGATCTGACCGAGGAGGGAGTCGATCTGGGGGCGAAGCTCGAGGCGTGGAAAACGCTGTCGAAAAAGTTCGAAGCTCTTTCGGCTGCCAAAGAAACGACCGACGCCGAGTGGGAATCGCTCTGGTTGGCGGTTCACCGGGCCCGCCGGGAGTTGGTCCTGTCGAATCCGCTTTCCGACGTCGGTCCGCTTTTATTTGCCAAGCGGGTGCCGTCGATCATGAGCCACCAGTTGACCCAGTATTACGGGTACACGGCCCGTCCGGGCGGCGGTCTGTTTGTCCTCGATCGACCGGGCCGTTCGATGCAGGCACGCGAGTTGACCGCCGGGAAACTGCCCGAGGGAAGCTTGACGAAGCCGGAGATTTCGTTTGATGGAAAGACGATCTATTTCGGTTTTTGCGAAGCGCCGCAAGCACCGGTGAAATGGAGCGACCCGGCCGTGATGGGGCGTCGTTATCATCTCTATGCGATCGGCTCCGACGGGATGAACGTGCGTCAGTTGACCGACGGGGATTACGACGATTTCGCGCCGATCTGTCTGCCCGACGGCCGGTTGATGTTTTCTTCCACACGACGGGGCGGTTTTCATCGTTGCGGGTCCGGTCCGTGTTATGTCTACACCTTGGCGATTGCCGAGGCGGACGGCTCGAACCCGACTCCGGTCTCGTTTCATGAAACCAACGAGTGGGACCCGGTCGTGTTGCATGACGGGCGGGTTGTCTACACGCGTTGGGACTATGTCGACCGAGACGCCATCTATTACCAACAACTCTGGGGCGTCCGCCAAGACGGCTCCGATGTGCGGATCTATTACGGCAACAATACGTTCAATCCGGTGGGGATCTGGGAAACGCGTCCGGTGCCCGGCTCGCATCGGGTGATGGCCACGGCCTCGCCGCACCACGGGATGACGGCCGGATCGATTATCCTTTTGGACGTGACACGCGGGGTCGATGGCCCTGATCCGATCAAGCGGCTCACGCCGGAGGTCCTCTTCCCCGAGAGTGAAGGACCTTTGGCTCACGGACCGAGGGCGCCGGAGCCGGTCGATTTCGATACGCAGCCGACGCGGTTTTGGAAAGCGCCCCGCGATCCGAATCGGCGTACCGAAATGCCGGTTGAACAACGACGTTGGCCGGGCCACTGTTATCGGGCGCCGTATCCGCTTTCGGAAAACTATTTCCTGGCCTCGTACAGCTTCGATCGTCAGTTGGGCGAGATGGGGGCGAACCTCCCAAACCTGTTCGGAATCTATCTGGTCGACGCGTTTGGGAACAAGGAGTTGCTCTATCGCGACCCGAACCTTTCGAGCCAATGGGTCATGCCGCTTGCGCCTCGAAAGTCCCCGCCGCAGACGCCGACCACCGTGGCCATCGATCCGAAGAATCCCACGCCCAAACGGGGAACGTTCTTCCTGCAGAACGTCTACGAGAGCTGGCCCAAGTTGCCGGATGAAAAAATCGATCGGCTGCGGATCGTCCAGGTGTTGCCGAAAACGACCCCCCACGCCAATCAACCGACGGTCGGAGTGCCGTTTGCCTCGCCCGCGAAACAGGTACTCGGTACGGTGCCGGTCGAGGCGGACGGGTCGGCCTATTTCGAAGCGCCGTCCGGGATCGGGCTGGCGTTCCAGGCGCTGGACAAACAGGGGCGGGCCGTGCAGGTGATGCGGAGTCTGACCTACCTCCAGCCGGGCGAGCGGGTCTCGTGCGTCGGATGTCATGAATCGCGGATGGGAACGCCGATGCCGACGGGCAACCCGATCGCAGGCGGCCGTGAACCGTCGAAAATCACTCCCGGCCCCGACGGGTCGAAGCCGATGAGCTATCCGCTTTTGGTCCAAGGGGTCTTGGATCGTCATTGTGTCCAGTGTCACAACAACGAAAAACCGGAAGGCAAACTGGTCCTGACCGCCGAGCCGGAAGGGCGATACACGAAATCGTACAACGGGTTGATCAAGCATGTTTCCTACTCGGCTTGGACCGGCCCGAATGGAAATTACGAACCGATGACCGAGCCCGACCGGTTTGGCGCGCGGGGAAGTCGCCTGATCAAGTTGCTCGACGCGGGGCATTACGACGTCAAGCTCAGCGGGGAAGACTGGGAGCGGATCGTCACTTGGATCGACGCGAACGGGCTGTTTTACGGCACGTTCAACGTCGAAGAACAGGCCAAACAACAACGGGGCGAACGGATCGTTGGTCCCGATTTGGAATAAGATCAAGGTAGGAACGGAGGGATCGAGATGAAATCGAGCGTACGGATCGCGTTGGGATTATTGTTTTTCATCGCAACTCTTGGCATGGCCGCCGAGCCGCGGGACGTCGAGTTTGTCGCCCGTTGCGACGGATCGCCGCAACATTACGTCATGATCGTGCCGGACGGGTTCGATTTGAACGAGCCGGTCGATTTGGTCGTCGCCCTGCACGGTCACGGAAGCGACCGATGGCAATTCATTAAAGAGACTCGGGGCGAATGTGCGGCCCCTCGCGATATTGCCCGTCGGGAAAAGATGCTTTATGTCTCGCCCGACTACCGAGCGAAAACCTCGTGGATGGGGCCCAAGGCGGAAGCCGATCTTTTGCAGATTCTCGACGAACTCGGTCAACAGTATAAAATCCGTCGGACGATTCTCTACGGTGGTTCGATGGGCGCGACGTCGGCCTTGACGTTTGCCGCCTTGCATCCCGAGCGGGTCGACGGCGTCGTCGCTTTGAACGGGTTGGCCAACCATTTGGAATACGAGCGGTTTCAAGACGCGATTGCCGAGTCGTTCGGCGGGACGAAACAACAGGTTCCCCAGCAGTATTATCGCCGCAGCGCCGAGTACCGGCCGCTTGCGCTGACGATGCCGATCGGTGCGACCGTCGGCGGGGTTGATACGGTCGTGCCGCCGGGGAGCGTTCGCCGTTTGATCGGGGTTTTGCAAAAGCTGGGCCGCCCGGTCTTGTTGATCGATCGGCCTCAAACCCGTCACGAAACCAACTACGAGGATTCGGCCGCCGTGCTTGAGTTTGTCTTGGAAAAGACGAAGTAAAAGACAGAATTATAGGGTGATTGCCAAGCAATCCTGATCTTGTTAGGCTCTTACCAACAGGACAAAACGCAATCCGTGATTGCCGGCGACCCGTCTGGAGCGGGTTTGGCCCGGGGTGTGGAAGCACCGGTCCGGCAGTGGCTCCTGGCCGCCGGAATCACTCAGAAAAAAGGAGCAGGGCGTGTTGAAACGACGTTTGGGGAATTCCGAATTGGAAGTCGGGCCCGTTGCGCTGGGGTGTTGGCCGTTGGCCGGGGTCACCAGTGGGAGTGTCGATTCGGAAACGGCTGTCGAGACGATCCGCGCCGCGTTGGACGCGGGAATCAACCATCTGGACACGGCCTACGCCTATGGCCGCGAGGGGGAGAGTGAACGGCGGATCGCCGAGGCGATTGAAGGCCGACGCGATGAGGTCGTGTTGGCGACGAAGGTCGGCATCCATTGGGACGAAAACGGAAACGTGAGCCGCTGCGGCAAGCCGGAGACCCTCCTGAAACATGCCGAGGAGTCGCTGGTCCGTTTGAAAACCGACATGATCGACCTGTTTTATTTCCACGCGCCGGACGAGACGGTTCCGGTGGCCGAATCGGCCGGGGCGATGCGCCGGTTGCTCGACTCGGGCATTGCGCGGGCGATCGGGGTATCGAACCTGTCGGTTTCCGAGGCAAAAGAGTTTGAGGCCGAATGTCCCATCGCCGCCTGTCAGCCGCGGTTTAATATGTTCCAGCGGGAGATCGAACCGGAGCTTTTGCCCTGGTGCCGTGAGCGGGGAATTTCGGTCGTCGCGTATGAACCGTTGGCGCTCGGCCTGCTGACGGGCAAGTTTTCGGCCGACCACCGGTTTGCCGAAGGGGACTGGCGGATGAAATCGCCGCTGTTTGAGGCCGAGGTGTTTGAACAAAATCTGGAATTGGTCGAGCGATTGCGTCCGATCGCCGAAGCGCTTGATTGCTCGTTGGTTCAGCTGGTTATCGCTTGGACGATCCAGCGGCCGGGCATCACCGTGGCCGTGTGTGGGGCCAAGCGGCCGGAGCAGATTCAGGAAACGGCCCTGTCCGGCGAGTTGGAAATACCGGAAGCCCTGTTGGCCGAGATCGATCAGATTGCCGACCAAATGTCACAGTGAAAATAGAAAGACACGTTTATTTCCTCTACTCAATCAGTGGTGCTCACCATGAAAAAGATCTTGCTCATTTTGATTTTGCTTGTTGGTTTCGGCTCCGTCGGGTCGTCTATGGTGACGGCCGATGATTCGGTTTTTGGTAAACCGATCCATTTGCCGGACTACTGTAACACGCCCGACGCGCTGGAGGTTCTCGACGACGGGACCCTGTTTCTGTCGGTGCCGAACTTTACCGACGACAACAGCCCGGGCGTCTTGATGAAGATCACGCCGGAGAACGAGGTTTCCCTTTTCTATCGGTTGCCCAAACACCCGAAGACCGGCAAGGTCTACCCGATGGGGATTCGGGCGGCCGCGTCGGGCGATCTGTATGTGGCCGACTGTCAGGTGATGGTCGCACCGGACGGCGGGTCGCGTTTGCTTCGTGTCGTTATGGAAGACGGGAAACCGGTCGAGACGATTGTCGTCGCCCGTGGGTTTAACTGTGCCAATGGGGTGGCGGTGGTCGGCGATTGGGTCTTTATAACCGACTCGGTGATCGACGGTTCGAAGTCGCCGGTGGTAAGCGGTCTGTTTCGATTCCGTCTTGATGAGCGGGACGTCCAGCTTCAAAAACCGCTGGCCGACGACCCGCATTGCGTCGCCCGGTTTGAGACGAAGAACAAAACGGTTCCGGTCGGTGCCGATGGGATCACGGTTGACAGCCGAGGGAACCTTTTTGTGGCCAACTGTGGCGACGGCGAAATTTACAAGCTCGAACTCGACAAGGCGGGGAACGTGAAGTCGAACGTTCTTTTCGCGGCGGATAAGTCGATGATTTCGGCTGACGGGATCTACTGTGATCGGCGTAACGATTTGATCTATGTGGCCGACATTCTGGCCAACGCGATCCGCACGGTTTCACCCGACGGGCGGGTGACGACCCTTTGTCAAAACGGTGACACCGACGGGGCCGACGGAAAGATGGATGGGCCGAGCGAGGCGATCGTCCGTGGTGACGAACTGATTATCTCGAATTTCGACCGGGTCTTTCCCGGCGCGGTCAACACGAAGCCGGACAAGCCGTACACGCTTTCGATTTTTGAGCTGAAAAAGTAAAACGCGATTTCCTTGGGAAACGGGCAGATTAGGCGGTAGGTGATTGGACCGAGCAGAGCGAAAGGCCAATTTAGGCCTGGTATCAGGGACCTTTTTTTCAGTCCTTCTGTTGTTTCCCCCTTTTTTTCTCAAAAGCGACTTGACCACCGGTCGATCCATGAGTATGCTTGCTTACCGTGTGAATTTCGACGGTATTACAGAATCCGTCATTTTATTTTGATGAAAAAACCATGACTCGACTTTCCCTTACTCTATTGCCCCTTTTGCTATTGGCCTTGGCCGACTGCTTGGTCCTAGGGTAGGAAACCGTTTCATACACGCGAATATGACGAACCATAACCCTAAGGCCGAAAAGGTCTTAGGGTTTTTTTGTGCGGTGCCGACGCTCCTGCAAGGGCGTGGAAGCCGGTTTTGGTTTTTAATTATTTCCCTTCACGGTGGACTTTCCATGTCGCCCCAACAAAGACAAAACGGACGCCGTCTCGGCCCGACAAGGGCCTGGTTGGTGTTGCCCGAGCCGACCAAGCGTCGGCACGCCGAATTGGTAAGCGGCTAATTCGCCTGCGTGGCCTCGGGATGCGCGAGGGGGCGGCTTTTTTCCGTTTTTTGTCTTTGTCTTTACGCCGGTAGATTTTCCGACTTCCAAGATGTGCCTTGCGCACTTATGAAGTCGGTCCGTAAAAGAATCTGCCTTTTTATTTCTCAAGGAAAAAACCAGACTAATGATCGATAAAACCAATCGTCAAATTGTTATTTTCGACACCACACTCCGCGATGGAGAGCAATCGCCCGGGGCCAGTATGAATCTGGGCGAAAAGATGGAGGTCGCCCAGGCGCTTCAGGAATTGGGCGTCGACGTGATCGAGGCCGGGTTCCCGATCGCCTCGCCGGGCGATTTCGAGGCGGTTCGCGAAGTGGCGGGGGCGGTCCGCGGTTCGACCGTCTGCGGTCTGGCCCGATGTCATCCGGCCGACATCGACCGGGCGTGGGAAGCGCTCCGGCACGCCGAAGACCCGCGAATTCACGTCTTTCTGGCTACCAGCGCGGTCCATCGCAAATACAAACTCAAGATGGACAAGGACGAGGTGATCCGCCGGACGATCGAAGGGGTTCGGCGGGCCGCGTCTTACTGTTCGAATATCGAGTTCTCGCCCGAAGATGCCTCGCGAACCGAACTGGATTTCCTCTGTCAGGTGGTCGAGGCGGCGATCGATGCCGGGGCACGCACGATCAATATCCCGGACACGGTCGGCTATTCGACTCCGACCGACATGCAGCGGTTTATTCGGACGCTGATGGAAAACGTCTCGAACGTCGACCGGGCCGTGCTGAGCGTTCACTGTCATAACGACCTGGGGATGGCGGTCGCCAATTCGCTGGCCGCGGTCGAGGCGGGTGCCGGACAGATCGAATGCACGATCAACGGGATCGGCGAGCGGGCCGGCAACTGCTCGTTGGAAGAGGTCGTCATGGCGATGCGGGTCCGCAACGACCAGTACCAGGTCGGTACACGCGTCGATTCGGCCCGTCTGGTGGCGTGCAGTCGGCTGGTTTCGAGTGTGACCGGTATCCAGATCCAGCGGAACAAGGCGATCGTCGGCCGTAACGCGTTCGCCCACGAGGCGGGCATCCATCAGGACGGCATCCTCAAGGAACGGACCACCTACGAGATCATGCGGGCCGAGGACGTGGGATTCGCGAAAAACGATCTGGTCCTGGGCAAACACAGTGGGCGGGCCGCGCTGGCCGATCGGGCCAAATCGCTCGGCTACAACCTGGATGAAGAGCAACTGCAATCGGTTTTCGAGCGGTTCAAGGTTCTGGCCGACAAGAAGAAGGATATTTACGACAACGATATCCGAACCCTGATCGAGCAAGATATTCTTGCCTTCTCGGAAGTCTGGTCGTTCGAATCGTACCGGGTTTCCAGCGGAACCGATCAAGCGCCCGAGGTCGAGTTGGCGGTCCGTCGGGGGGACCAGGTACTTCGGACCCGTTACACCGGCGGCGACGGTCCGGTTGATGCGACCTTCCTGGCGATCGAACAAGTGACCCAGACGTCGGTCAAGTGCAAGTCATTCCAGGTCAGCAGTGTCACGGTCGGTAAGGATGCCCAAGGGGAAGTGCGTGTCGAAGTCGAACACGACGGCAAGACCTATCGCGGTCGGGGCGTGTCGACCGACAGCGTCGAAGCCAGTGCCCGAGCTTTTTTAAATGCGATTAACCGGATTGCGAGTACTAATTAATCGTCAAAGCGGTTTTACAAGCGTTCGAACGTCAAACGCGAGACAGGGAACGCGATCAACCGGATTGCGAGTACCAGGCTAATTACCAAAGCGTGTTTTAAAAATTCCATTAAAAAAAGGGTGCCCGGAGTCAGATTCCGAGCACCCTTTTTCGTTAGCTAATAAACCAAAACTTGGAAAAGCTTATCGGTCTATTTTCGAGCGGACCATTATTACTGCTCGTCTTTGTCGAACGCGGCGTCGAAGGCGATGTCGCTGGGGGTGATCTCGATGTTACGGACGAAATCGAGCGCCTCTTTGGCACCCTGCTCGCGGTTCATTCCGCTGTCTTCCCATTCGACCGAAAGCGGACCGTCGTAGCCGATTTGGTTGAGCGCGCGGATGATCTCTTCGAAATTGACCCCGCCGCGACCGAGCGAACGGAAGTCCCAACCGCGTCGCGGATCGCCAAAGTCGTAATGGCTCGCCAAGATGCCGGTGCGGCCGTCGAGCGTGACAATCGCGTCCTTCATGTGGACGTGATGGATCCGATCGCCGAAACGACGGATGAATTCGACCGGGTCGACCCCTTGCCAGAGCAGGTGGCTCGGGTCGAAGTTGAAGCCGAACGCTTCATGGCCGTCCAGGGCGTCGAGGGCCCGTTCGGTCGAGTAGATGTCGAACGCGATTTCGGTCGGATGGACTTCCAAGGCGAACTTGATGCCGCATTCGCTGAAGACGTCGAGGATCGGGGTCCATCGCTCGGCCAACAGCTTGTAGCCACCTTCGATGATGCCCGGCGGAATCGGCGGATACGAGTAGAGCAGATGCCAGATCGACGAGCCGGTGAAGCCGTTGACCACGCTGACGCCGAACTTCTGGGCGGCGCGGACCGTGTTCTTCATCTCTTCGATCGCCCGCTGGTTGACCCCGGCCGGGTCGCCGTCGCCCCAGACGTAATCGGGCAGGATGGCCGGGTGACGTTCGTCGATCCGGTCCAAAACGGCCTGGCCGACCAAGTGGGCGCTGATCGCGTGACACTTCAGGCCGTATTTGGCGAGCGTTTCGTGCTTCTTGTCGCAGTAGTCGTCTTCGGCCAGGGCGCGGGGTACTTCGAAGTGGTCGCCCCAGCAGGCCAGCTCGAGACCGTCGTAGCCCCATCCCTGGGCCTTCTGCGCCAGCTGTTCCATTGGTAGGTCGGCCCATTGGCCACTGCACAGCGTTACCGGACGTGCCATGCTGATAACTCCTTGTTCTTGGTTTTCCACGGGTTCCTTCAAAGACAAAACTCGGGGCCGCCAGACATGGCCGGAAAAAACGGCGTTTTCTTATTAAGGAGGCGAGCACGCCTTGAGGCCAGTAGTGAGACGTCTGGGCGAAAAAGGTCGAGGAGACCTTCCCGATTTTTATTCCACTATCACCCCATTGTGGCGATTTTCCCGTCCATTGCAAGATCGTCCCACGGAGGGATTCCGGCGAAAAAAGAAAAAAGAAGAAAAGCCCCTTTTTTCCTAGACGCTTTCCTGTCAGTACGTTAGGACCCGGTTTGCCGGCCCGGAGGTCGAACCCAGTCATCATTCTTGGGGGGTAGGTCGCGACGGTCTGGGAAAATTTTGGGGGTGGCCCAAATCGAGCCGGTTTAGGTTCCGAAAAAGCTTGGGGCGGAGGGCAGGGGAGAATATAATATAGGTAGACGGTGGGCCGTGCTGACGCGGCACGGCGAAACGAGAAAGCCTGTGAGGCGGTCGGACGCTCTAGCTGGCAACCGATCGACACAGGAAGGTCCCGTTTTGTGAGAGGAGGTGGTAGTGATAGAATTTTCTTATAGCCAGCGAGGTGGTCTGAGCTGAACCACGGCCGGCGGGCTGTTTTTCGGACAGCCACTGAGACTCGTCGACGAATCAAAATTCGAAAACGAGCCCGAGGCTCGGTTGCACGTGTCTGCTTGTGACCGAGCCTCCGCATTTTTCTTGACGAGGTTTTCTAAAGGAGGCGTTTTCTAAGGAATGCCCTTTTTTAGCAGGCCTTTTTTAGCAGACACAGCCCCCCTTTTTTTCTGAAAACCGCCTGCTAGGAGGGCGATTTGCGCCCGGACGGGGCGTTCTCGTCTAGATGGGCCTCGATCCATTGCTCCAGTTCTTCCCAATCGACCGGCGGCAGGTGGGCCAGATCGGGCCGCAGTCGGGCCGCTTCTTTCAAATAGACGGGGACGATTTCGTTCGCCTCCTTGGTCGTGTTCCAGTGCAGCAAGATCCGGACACACTTGCCCAAGGAGCCGGGGACCGAAATTTCGTAGCTGCACATCAGAGCCGTGTTCATCCATCCCAACTGGCGGGCGGCCAGCGCCGGGAACTCGGCGTCCAGATCGCGGGTTACCGTGAAGATCGCGCTGGCGACATCTTTGGCGTCGATCCCATTTTGCCGAATCAACATGGCCAGCAGCTGGCGGGTCGCGGTCAGGATCGCTTCGGGCGAATTGGATTCCACGGTGGTTGCGCCTCGAACACCGCGACAGAAAATCGGTTGAGCCGAATTCGGCATGGTTGATGAACTCCTCCAGGTTGATTTTTTTAAGGCGGCACGCGAAACTTCGTCGCTCGGCCCGTTTTCGGGTGGGGCCCCTCCCTTTTCGGGGTTTCTTGAAAAGGCCCGCTCCCATTTAGTCCGGTGACCCGGCAATCTTGGCTAGACAGGCAAATTGGGCGCCCGACTCCTCCCTCCGAAGATGAATATTCCCCTAATCCGACTTTAGAGATCTGATTCGCCCGGTCGATGGAGGGGATTAATAGTGTATTTCACGTAAGTCTTGCGATTTCCTTGTGGCTTGGAAGAGAGATGAAAAACTTCAAATCGCTTCTAAATCACAACTTACATTAACCACTGGAACGCTCCCGCGGTCTCCCGTGACGCAAACTTATCTGAAAATGGCTCTGAGCTAAGAGAAATCATATCCAGATGTCCGCCTCACGACGAGGGGAGGCATGAAGTTTGCCGGAAGAGATTGTCTGGCGTGATTTCTGTGTTTTGGGGACCAGAAAGGTGCCCTGGAGAGGGGGATAGCCCCCCGAACGGGCTGAGTCGCCTAGGGTCGGAAGTGGAGCTGGAATACTTTTGATCGGGTTCACCCCCCGTTTAGTGTGTGTTATTGTTAAGTCCTTTTAAATAAAGGTTTTAAGCTCTTCTTCAGGTCTTTTTTGGCAACTTGCCTGCTGAATGTAATACCTGTAGAGGGAATGTCGCTTGTAGAGGTGAGTTGGGCCGGGTATACTTTATCCTTTGATTTTTGGCCGAACCGCCAGGTTTATGTAACTCCATTAGTTTCGCCAAGGTCCCATGCGATTTCACCTTCTTGACCGTATCGTAGCACTCGAATCGGGCGTTAAACTTTGCGCGATCAAGTGTCTGGCGATGTCGGAAGAATATTTGGCCGATCATTTTCCCGGCTTTCCGGTCATCCCCGGAGTGTTGATGCTCGAAGCGATGGTCGAAGCGGGCGCCTGGTTGATTCGAGAGGAAGAAGGGTTCGCCCACAGCTTTGTCGTTCTCCGAGAAGCGCGGAATATCAAATACGGCAGTTTTCTCGAACCGGGACAGACGTTGACCGTGACGGTCGAGAAAATCGGCGAGAGCGACCACGAAACCAAACTCAAATGTACCGGAACCGTTGAAGGCCAGGCCACTGTTACCGGCCGATTGGTTCTGCATCGATATAACTTGGCCGACCAAGACCCACGAAAAGCGGCCATTGATCAAGACCTGATCCGAGAGGCGAAAGAGCATTTTTCCCTGATTTCCCATTCGGTTTTGGGAGAGGTCAAGGTCGTCTAGAGAAGGTCGTCTAGAGTATGAGCGCCCGTGTGTTTTTCGTTTTGGCGATCAAAACGAGGGGCGGCTGGAATACACCTACAGTTACGAATCGGAATCGAATCGAATGCGTTTGCAAGATAAAAGAATCCTGATCACCGGGGGAAGCCGAGGAATCGGTCGGGCCTGTGTCGAGAATATGGCGGCCGAAGGCGGAAAAGTCGCTTTCGTTTACCAAAGCAACAAGGAGGCGGCCGATTCGCTCGTCGCCGAAATGAAAGAAAAAGGGTTCGAAGTCGAGGCGCATCAGGTCGACGTTCGCGATTACGAAGCAGTTCACAAGCTGGTCGAAAAGCTGGTCGAGGCCTGGGACGGGCTGGACGTGTTGGTCAACTCGGCCGGGATCGTCCGCGACGGTCTGCTCGGCGCGATGACGGCCGACCAGTGGCACGACGTGATCGATACGAACTTGAACGGGACCTTTAACTTCTGCCACGCCGTCGTACAGACGATGATGTACCAACGTTCGGGCAGTATCGTCAATATTTCGAGTACCTCGGCCGAGTTCGCTTCCCGCGGACAGGTCAACTATGCCGCCAGCAAAGGGGGCATCAACGGGATGACTCACGGGCTGGCCAAAGAGCTGGCCGCTCGAAAGATCCGTGTCAACGCCGTTTCGCCTGGCATGATTGAAACCGACATGAGCGCGGCGGTTCGCGGTTTGGCCGGCGATCAGATTAAAAAGTCGATCCCCCTGAAACGGGTCGGCAAGGCGGAGGAAGTGGCCCATCTGGTGACCTTCCTTGCCTGCGATGAATCGAGTTATGTGACCGGCCAGATCGTCCGCGTCGACGGCGGCCTGAGTCTGGGGGCGTACTAACAACCGGTTTTCCCTTTAGCGGCCCGGTTGAAAAAGGGGCCCGCTAAGACTCGGAAAAACGGGCCCTTGATGAATCTAAAAACTACCTAATTTTTATTTTGACTTGCGGTTGGGCACACCAGGACCGAGAACCATTTTTCCGGTCGGGACCGTTTATTTTTTGGTTGGAGTCGAGAATGGCTTCCCACTTGATAACGGGCCTTCCGGTCGTGACCGCAACCGGTGTTTGAAGGAGAGAATTGATGGTATCGAAAGAAGAAATCTTCGCGAAAATCCAAGAGGCCATGGTCGACGCATTGGGTGTCGATGACGATGAAGTAACCGAAGACGCGACGCTGGTGGGCGACCTGGGTGCCGAATCAATCGATTTCCTGGATATCGTGTTCCGTCTCGAAAAGGGGTTTGATATCAGTATCCCCCGTGGCGAACTGTTCCCCGAAGACATCTTGACCAACGCCGACTACATCGAAGACGGAAAGATTACCGCCGCCGGGATCGAAGAACTCAAGAAGCGGATGCCGTTTGCCAACCTTGACGAGTTCGAAAAGAACCCGGTTGTCCAGGACTTTGCGAACCTGCTGACCGTGGCTGATATCGTTCGTTTCGTCGAAATCAAGCTCGATGGTGCCGCCTAAGTAGAGGCCGCTTAAGTTGGTGGGCTGCCCGTAAAAGGGCCGCTTCGAAAGTACGACGAGGCGAAAGGGTTTGTCAAATGCGCTGGTATTGGATCGACCGATTTGTCGAATTCCAGAGTGGTCAACGAGCCAAGGCGATCAAAGTGGTTTCCTTGGCCGAGGACCATATCCATGATCAGTATGCAAGCTTTCCTATTATGCCACATCCGCTTATCATCGAGGGGATGGCGCAAACGGGAGGGCTTCTGGTCGGCGAGCATAGCGGTTTCAAGGAAAAGGTCGTCTTGGCGAAGATCTCCAAAGTGGTTTTCTACGGAGATGCCGTTCCGGGCGACCAGTTGACCTACACGACCACCGTGGACGACATCCGTGAAAGTGGCGCGATGGTCAGCGGGCAAGTCCATCGAGGTGATGAGCTTTTCGCTGAAATGAATCTCGTCTTCGCCCACCTGTCGACCGGTCACGAGCAGCGAACGTTGTTCGAACCGAAAACCTTTGTCAAAATGATGCGGATGCTCGGTGCCTATGATGTGGGAGTCGGCGCCGACGGCGGTCCGCTTGTCGAATCGGCCTGAGGTATCCCCAGTCAAAACGGACGATCGGTCTTTTTCCAAAGGGTTCGACCCGAGGGGCCCTCGACCGTTTCTCCCCACTCGGAAAAGAATGGCTCTTTTTGAAGGAAAGACGGATCATGAGACGACGCGTTGTGGTCACCGGCATGGGTTGTGTAACGCCGATGGGAACCGACGTGGAAACCGTTTGGCAACGACTGCTTAAAGCGGAGTCCGGAATCGGGCGCATCACCCGGTTCGATGCCTCGAGCTTCCCGACTCAAATTGCCGGCGAGATTCGCGATTGGGATCTTTCCGATGTCGGCGAAAATCCGGCGGACTGGGTACATGCCGGGTTGCATAGCCAGTTTGCCGTTGGCGCCGGGAAAAAGGCGATCGCCGATTCGGGCGTGCTCGATTCGTCGATCGATCCGGTCCGATTCGGTATTTATATCGGTAGCGGCGAAGGCCAACAGGACTTCATGCGTTTCACGAGCATGATGGTCGCCGGTATGGAGCCCAGCGGCGGAAAAGAACTCGACCTGGCCGCCTTCACCAAAAAAGGACTTGAGGTTCTCCATCCGATCAAAGAGATCGAACAGGAACCGAATATGCCGGCCGCCCACTTGGCCGGAATCTTCGGCGCCGAAGGGCCTAACGTCAACTGTCTGACCGCGTGTGCCGCCAGTAGCCAAGCGATCGGCGAAGCGGTCGAAATCATTCGACGTGGCGAGGCCGATGTCATGCTTTCCGGCGGGACTCACACGATGATCCACCCGTTCGGCGTGACCGGATTCAATCTGCTGACCGCGCTTTCCACCCGTAACGACGAACCGACCCGCGCGTCCCGACCGTTCGATCGCGAACGAGACGGCTTCGTCCTCGGCGAAGGGTCGGCCATGCTCGTGCTCGAAGAACTCGAACGGGCCAAAGCGCGGGGCGCGAAGATCTACGGCGAGGTGATCGGCTACGGTTCGACCGCCGACGCCTTCCGGATCACCGATACCCACCCTGAAGGACGTGGGGCGATCGGCTGCATGTCGTTGGCCATCCAAGACGCCCGGGTTGGGTTGGAAGATATCAACTACATCAACGCCCACGGCACGAGCACCTCGGTCAACGACCGGGTCGAGTCGCTGGCCGTTCGCAAGGTCTTCGGCGACCTGGCCGATAAGACCCCCGTCTCGAGCACCAAGAGCATGTTGGGACACTTGATCGCGGCGGCCGGTGCGATCGAGTCGATCATCTGTCTCATGGCGATCCGCGATAATGTCCTGCCGCCGACGATCAACTACGAGAACCCCGATCCCGACTGCGATCTGGACTACGTCCCCAATCAGGCACGCGAAGCCAAGTGCGACACCGCGTTGACCAATAGCTTCGGCTTCGGCGGCCAAAACATCTCCCTCGTGTTACAACGCTTTAACGGCTAGGCGGGCAGGGCCCGCGGCCGGACCGGTGCTTTCGCATCCAGGATTAAACCCGTTCCCGGCGTATCGCTGGTATCTTACCAAGCGTAGGGCCCTTTCCCTGAAGACACGGTGGAAAGGGCTTTGCCCGGTCCGTTGTTTTTGAATCGGCGCTGCTACCTGGAACCTGGAATCGGCTTTCCGGCGGTTTCTGTTGCGCGGACGACAATATCTGTTGCTACTCTTGAAAACGTTGCTTTCAACCTTCTTTCTCGGGATTTAAGGCGTTTCCCGTTCTGCTTGACCGGTGCCGTCGGGGTTGTTACAATCTGACAGTACTGGATATATTCAACGTAAATTCAATATATTCAGCCGTTTCCGGCGCACGATTTTTGGCCTTTCGGCGAGAAATCCCCTGCCTTTTGCTTTCCCGCCCCCCTCTAGCCTTTGATACCACGAGAGATGCTTCCGATGAGAACCTCCGTCGCCCTTTTGGTCTTGGTCCTCCTTTCTGGGATGATTCCCGGTTCGTTTGCCGCGGAGCCGACGAAGCCGACGGCGACCGAAATCCTTTCGCTTGACGGGGACGGTTGGCGTTTGGCGACTGATCCATCGAACGTGGGTCGGACGGAGAAATGGTTCGAGGGCGTCCGTCCCGAGGCGAAACCGACGCGTGTCCCCTGGATTATCGAGGACGCCTTTCCCGGGTACGACGGGGTCGTCTGGTACTGGAAAAAATTCCGTGCCCCGGCCAACCCGAACGAAAATGGGCCGTCGCTTTTGAAGCTTTGGGCGGTCGATTTCAAGGCCGACGTCTGGCTCAACGGCCAGTATCTGGGCGGTCACGAGGGGGGCGAAACCCCTTTCACCCTCGACGCGACCAGTGCGGCCCGACCGGGAGAAGAGAATCTCTTGGCCGTTCGGGTCCTCAATCCGGGCGAAAAACCGATCGACGATATCACCCTTTTGATGACGCCGCACCACTGCAAGGTGACGAAATTCTTCGCCGGGCGGACATTCAATCATGGCGGGATCGTCGATTCGGTCGAGTGGATTGCCGCCCCCTCGGCACGGATCGTGGATCTGTGGGTGCGACCGGACGTCTCGACCGGCGTCGTGTCGATCGAAGCAATTTTGGAAAACCATCTCGACCAGTCGCAGCGCGGCGTTCTGGAATGCGTCATCAGCCCGAGTGCGGGAGGACATGCAGTCGATCAGATTCGCCTGCCGGTCGAATTGAAGCCGGGCGAGAACCGGGTCGAAACAACGCTGACGATCAAAAATCCGCGGCTCTGGGACACCGACGATCCGTTTCTCTATCGCGTTGACACGCGGCTCGGCTCGGGCAAAGGGGAAGCCGCGCTGGATTGCTTTTCGGTCAAGACCGGGTTCCGTGAATTCGTTTTCAAAGACGGGTTTTTCCGACTCAACGGCAAGCGGATTTTTTTGAAATGCTCGCACAGTACCAACCAATTTCCCATCGGTCTGCGTCTGCCGCATGAAAAAGAGTTGGCCCGGCGCGATTTGATTAATTGCAAGACGATGGGGTTCAACGCAATTCGATTTATCGCGGGGATGCCGTACCGATACCAGCTTGAATTGGCCGACGAACTGGGCCTGATGGTTTACGAAGAGGCCTATTCGGCCTGGGACACGATGGCCGATTCGCCCCAGTTGGAAAAATGGTGGAACGACTCGACCCGCGAAATGATCCTCCGCGACCGGAACCATCCGTCTGTCGTGATCTGGGGCCTTTTGAACGAGTGTCCTGCCGGGCGGCTTGCCAACCACGCGGCCCAATCGATCGAGTGGATTCGCGAGATTGATGATACCCGGATGCTTTTTTACAACAGCGGACGGTGGGATATGTGGGATATGGGTAGCAACAAAAAGGTGGCTCGCTCATTCGGCACGCTGTGCAACCCGGGCGAGCGGACGTGGGACGATTCGTTGGACGATCATCATCCGTATCTTCGCGTACCGCACACGGCCGACGTGGTCGATCGCTATCGAACGGTAGGAAGTGAACCGTGGGAATTCAACTTTTCCTGGAGCGATGGCCAAAAACCATACTTCCTCTCCGAATGCGGAATCGGAAGCGCGGTCAACTGGCCGCGGGTCCTTCGGCTGTTCGACCAAAATGGCTATCCACACGTCGACGACCGGGCGTTTTATCAGAGCCAATATGACAAGTTTCTGGCCGATTACCGGGCCTGGAACATGGAGGCCGTTTTCGGCAGGCCGGAGCAGTTTTTCATTGATAGCATCAGGCGAATGGCGGGCCAACGGACGATGGAGATCGACGCGATTCGTTCGAACCCGTGGATCATCGGATACAGTCTGACCGGCACGGTCGACCAGGTGCTTGCCGGGGAAGGGCTCACGACGACGTTCCGCGAGTTGAAGCCGGGAACGGTCGACGCGATTGCCGAAAGTTTTGCAAAGTTGCGGTGGTGCACGTTCGTTGAGCCGTTGAACTTGTATGCCGGTGACGAGGCGACGGTCGAGGCGGTTTTGGCCAATGAAGACGTTTTGAAACCGGGCGATTACCCGGCGCGGGTCTGGATCTTTGGGCCTGAGAATCAGAAGGTTTTCGAACAACCGATCACCGTCACCGTGCCGGAAGGGGAGCCGTCGTTTGTCTTGCCGGTGTTTAAAAAATGCTTGCCGATCGACGGGCCGACCGGGAAGTACCGGCTGGTCGTCGCTTTAGAAGAGGGAGCGGCCGCGGCCGGTGGGGAGACCGAGTTTTACGTCTTCGATCGGGCCGAGATGCCGAAGGTCGAAACGAAGGTGGTCCTTTGGGGTGAAGACACGAAACTCGAAGCGTGGTTGGCCGCCGAAAAGATCCCGTTTGAAAAATTCGACCCGTCCATGCCGATTGACGCAAAACGGCTCATCCTGGCAACAGGAAAAGCGCCGTCTTCGGACCCTGAGGCGGCGATGGCCGACTTGGTGCGTCGGGTCGAAAGCGGGTCGAACGTGGTGTTTCTCGACTCGGCCGTGTTCCGCAAAGGGGACGACCCGACCGGGCTTTTGCCTTTGGAAGAGCGGGGAACGATCAAGAATTTGGAACAGTGGCTTTATCACGTCGACCAGTGGGCCGCGCGGCATCCGGTTTTCGACGGGCTTCAAGCGGGCGGCCTGATGGACTACGCTTACTATCGGGAGATCATTTCGCACCCCGCTTTTTTCGACGTCCAGACGCCCGACGAGGTAATCGCCGCGGCGAACAACGGGTCGCGAAACTATGCAAGCGGCATCATGACGGGCGTTTACCGTCGGGGCCAAGGTCGGTTTTTGATCAACACTCTTTTGGTTCGCGAGAATCTGGGTACGACGCCCCAGGCCGAGCGTCTGTTGCGAAACATGCTCAATTACTTGGCGCCGTGATTGGTTACTTTACGTTGTGAAGAGAAGTGAAATTGACGGCCGTTTGCTTTCATCGACTGATTGACATCAAACGACCGGACGGGGACAATTGGTAAAAGTTGTTCTTCCTGCCATTGTCTCCCACCCTTTTTAGAAGAGCCTGCCGATGTCATCAGTCTGTTCTCGTTTCTCTCGTTTTGGTCGAATCAGGTCGTTCCTTCTTGGATTGGCGGTAATTGTCATGGTGGCGATGCCCAGTCTTTCGGCCGAGAAAAAGGCCGATTTGCCTGCGGCTGGGCAACCTGGTTTTCTCGTGACCGACTACGGTGCCAATGGACAGGATTCCGAGAAAGACACCGTAGCGTTTCAGAAGACGATCGACGCGTGTACGGCGGCCGGGGGCGGAGTGGTTTTGGTTCCGCCAGGCCGTTACGAGTTGGGGCGGATCCACTTGAAGGACAACGTGACGCTTTATCTGTGCGAAGGGTCCGTGTTGCGGGCCTCGACCGAGAAGGCCGACTATCCGGCGCTGGACGGCTCGCCGAAATCCCATTACAACAAGATCCATGGCGAAAACGCGATCACTTGTCGTTACGCGGTGATTTACGCGTATGAGGCCGAAAATATCGCGATCACCGGGCGCGGGAAAATTGACGGTCGCGACCGGGAATTCTGGACGGTCAAGAATACGGGCGATTATTCGAAATACCGGACGGTCGGACCGTGGCACTATTTCACGCCGCACAAGTTCCGCCCGATACTTGTGATCTTCGAGGAGTGCAAAAATACGTTCGTCCGGGATGTAACCCTCGTAAACGCTTCCTGCTACAGCGGGTGGTTTGCCGGTTGCCGGTACATGAAATTTGAAGGGGTCACGATTTTCAATAATCCGGACGGCCCGAATACCGACGGGTTTCACTTCAGCTCGTCCGAAAACGTTCACCTGACCGATTGCGACTTTGTCTGTGGCGACGATTGCATCGCGGTCGACCCGAACCATGACGGGCCGTCGCGAAATTTCACGATCACCGGCTGCACGTTCGATACGTCGGTCAATGTCTTCCGAATCTACACCGGCCTCGATCCGAATCTTCCCAAGGATCAGCCGCACGGGCAGGTCAGCGATATCACGGCGACCGGCTGTTCGGTCAAAGACGCCTCGGGCGTTTTCAACGTCACGGCCGATCAGGGGGATATCCGACGCCTGTCCTTTTCCAATTTTACGATCAACATGGAGTACCGCGGCAGCGCGTTCTTCTTCATGACGACCGGCGGCGGGACCGTGCGTGATATCGTGCTTGACAACATGGCAATTCGCACCGACGGGATCGGAACGATCGCCGGGGAGAACGGCCAGATCAGCAACATCACGCTGAGCAATCTGCGTTACGAGGTGGTTCCGCGAACCAAAGTTTATGGCAACGAGTTGCCCGACCCGATCCCCGGCTACTCGATCGCCCATTTCGCGCCGTACTATCTGTTGGCCCGCCATGTGACCAATCTAAAAATGGTCGACCTTCAGATCGACTGGGGTGAAGCTGATCTGGCCGATCTCGACAAGGTTGGGGGACGGGCGGATTGGAGTGCGATCCGGTGCCTCGACGTCCGGGGGCTCGACCTTCGCGGGATCGTTTGTTCCCCCTTCGGGAACGAATCGCCTGCGATCGAATTCAAAGACGTTCGTGATGCGCTGGTCTCCGGTTGCCGTGCTAAAGACGGCACGAGGCTGTTCCTGCAGGTTTCCGGCGCGTCAGAGAATATCGGTCTGTTCGGCAACGACCTGATCCGAGCGGCCCAGGCGTATCGGACGATCGATCCACTCCCGGCGTCGACGGTCACCGCGTCGAACAATCTTGCCAAGTAATCAATCGTTCACGAGAGGCGATGGCTGAGCGAGGATTGTCACGCGGCGCCGGCTGCCCGTTGAAAAAGTTCATCCGGGCCTTTTTTAACCTCGACTTTCGCGGCAACGAGTAGCCGCAAGTTTCGCATACACTAACGATTTTGCGAACCGCCATCTATGAATGAAACCTCCTGTTTCACTTAGCAACCGGTTTTTCAACAGGCTGCTGGAATGGGGAGTTTTTTGCCCCCGTCTTCGCTGCCAAGAAAACGGTCGTAATGCTTGTGTGAAGTTTGTCGCTAACCCCCTTGGTTCGCGGGCGCTTAGGAAGATATTTTTCTAAAAAAATTTCGCAAAATTAAGGCATGATTGGGACGTGACTTACGACGCGAGCCCGCGCGATTTTTTTGGATTTTCCCAAGAACGAGCTTTACATTCGTCTGAGGTCGGGTATAAAGAAATTAGAGGGTGTGAGGCGGTCGACGGCTCTGAAATCGATCGCAAAAACGGGTCCCTCAAAATCGTCTTTTCTTTACGCATTTTTTGGCTTGCTTTCATGAAGGAGGTAAAAGCTTTTTTGGTTTTCGGGAAGATTTTGTTCACCCTTTTTTCAAGAAAGAGATTTACCACTATTCATTCTTTTAACATCTTTCAAACGACGCGCCTTTTGCTTGAAAACGTGTAATTGTAACGTCGGCCCATAAAGCAGACACTTTTTGACGGGCCCGTATAGCGTGCCAAAGCACGTCTCACGTTTAGCGAACGGTGCGTCTTTTTGTTTTCTTGATGTTTGTCATTGCTTGTGACATAATGGATTCTCGTTAACGGTCGGATTCGATTCACTCCCTTTATGCCGACCGACTTTTTTCCCGCCTTGAAAAAACAACGAGAGGAATCTTTCCATGCGTCTATTGCCACGCCACCGATCGATCGGTTTTGGTTGTATCTTATTTTTCTTCATGGTCGGTTTGACGGTAGCGCCAGCGACGGCCGAACCGGTCAAAATTATTTTGGACACCGATATCGCGCCCGATGTGGACGATGTCGGGTCGGTCGCTCTGCTGCACGCGTTGGCCGATCGGGGCGAGGCGGAAATTGTCGCGATGGGCGTTTCGAGTAAAAATAAATTCGCGCCGGCTTGTCTTAGCGCGTTGAACCTTTATTTCGGACGACCTGAGATTCCGATCGGGGCGATCAAGGGTAACGGGCCCGAAGACGACTCGAAATATACCGAGGCGCTGGCGAAAAAATTTCCGACGCGAATCCGTTCGGCCGCCGACGCGCCGGGAGTGATCAACGTCTATCGTCGGGCGCTGGCCGACCAGCCGGACGGGAGTGTCGTGTTCGTCACGGTCGGCTATCTGACCAATGCGAGCAATCTACTCGCCTCGGGACCGGACGAGTCGAGCCCGTTGTCCGGAAAAGCGTTGGTCGCCAAGAAGGTCAAACAATGGGTCTGCATGGGGGCGAAGATTCCCGAGGGACGCGAGTGGAATATTTACCGCGACCCGAAGGCCTCCCTTGCGGCGATCCATGACTGGCCGACGCCGATCGTTTTTAGCGGCTTCGAAATCGGCGTGAAGGTCATGACCGGCGCCGGACTGAAAGCGGTTCCGGAAACCAGCCCGGTTCGCTTTGCCTATGACAAGTACAATGACTTGAAGGACCGTAACAGCTGGGACCAGACGGCCGTCTATTATGCGGTTCGCGGAGCCGACGACCTTTGGGATGTCTCGAAGCCCGGGTACTGCGAGATCCGCCCCGACGGGTCAAACGTCTGGCACGAGTCGTCGGAGAAAAATCAGACGTACCTGATCGAAAAAATGCCGCCGGAGCAGGTGGCCCGGCGGATCGAGGCGTTGATGTTGCAGCAGCCTCAGGAGAAGTAAATGCCAATAAAAAAACCGCGAGTGGTTTGGCACTCGCGGTTTGGTGGGTTTTTTTGATCGAGTCGTAAGAAAACTTTTTTACTCGGCGGAACGCTCTTCGGTGGTTTCTGTTTCCGCAGGCGTCGCGCTTTCGGCCGAGGCTTCCGCTTCCGGAACGTCATCGAACAGATGGGTCCGTTCGTACGCGGGCGGGCCGATGATCGCTTCGATTTCCGGCTCTTCGAGCGTCTCTTCCTCTTCGAGCGTCTGGGCCAGGCGGTCGAGCTTTTCGCGTTGCTCTTGCAGACAGCGACTGGCCCGTTCGTCGGCCTCGCGCAAGATTCGAACGATTTCCTCGTCGATCATCTTGGCCGTATGCTCGCTGAAGTGTTGCGACTCGGCCATCTCCTTGCCCAAAAACGGATTCTCTTCGCTGTGGTGGAACGCGACCGGTCCGAGCCGTTCGCTCATTCCCCATTGGGCGACCATCCGTCGGGCCAGTCCGGTCGCCTGCTTCAGGTCGTTTTCGGCCCCGGCCGTGTACTCGTCGAAGATCAACTTTTCGGCCGCCCGCCCGCCGAGCATGAAGCCGAGTCGATCGTAAAGTTCGCTTTCGCTGATGCTGACCCGATCTTCTTCGGGCAGGATTTGCGTCGCGCCCAGCGCCCGGCCGCGCGGGATGATCGTCACTTTGTGGACCCGTTCCGAGCCGGGAGTCATCCAGCCCAAAAGCGCGTGACCCGCTTCGTGATAGGCGGTCATCGTTTTTTCTTTGCCGGTGAGGACCTCTTCCCGCTTGGCCCCCATGAGGATCTTGTCGCGGGCGTACTCGAAGTCGTCCGCGTCGACTGCGTCCTTGTCGTGTCGGGTCGCCCAGAGGGCCGCCTCGTTGACCAGGTTGCGGATATCGGCCCCGGTCAGCCCGACCGTGCCGGAAGCTAACCGTTTGAAATTGACCCCCTCGGACAACGGGACGTCGCGCGAATGGACCTTGAACAGTGCCAGACGGCCTTGGTAGTTCGGCCGATCGACGACGATATGACGGTCGAAACGGCCCGGGCGCAAGAGGGCCGGGTCGAGGACGTCGGGCCGGTTGGTCGCCGCTATGACGATGACCGATTCGGTCGGCGTGAAGCCGTCCATTTCACTTAAAATCTGATTGAGCGTCTGTTCCCGCTCGTCGTGTCCGCCGCCGAGGCCCGTTCCCCGATGGCGTCCGACCGCGTCGATTTCGTCGATGAACAAAATCGAAGGAGAGGCCGCCTTGGCATTGGCGAACATGTCGCGGACCCGACTGGCCCCGACGCCGACGAACATTTGGATGAACTCCGACCCGCTGATCGAGAAGAACGGGACGCCCGCTTCCCCGGCGACCGCGCGACCGAGAAGCGTTTTCCCGGTTCCCGGAGGCCCCATCAACAAAACCCCCTTCGGGACCCGGCCGCCAAGCCGTTGGAATTGTTCGGGGTTCTTCAGGAATTCGACCACCTCTTCGAGGTCTTTTTTCACGTTGGCCAGTCCGGCGACGTCTTCGAACGTGACCCGGTTCCCTTCGTCGTACCGTTTGGCCGGACTCTTACTGAAACCGGCCAAAACGCTGCCGCCGCCGAACATCTGCTCGCGGGTCCGGCGGATCATCATCCAGACCGCGATAAACACGCCGATCATCAAGGCAAAGTAGATGATCATCAACATGCCCGTGTTGTCGGTCGGTTCTTCGGCCGAGTAGTTCTTGCCGAGCTTGTCGCGGAGCAAACGGTCGAGTTCATTATCTTCGAGGACCAAGGGGGAGAGGGTCGTGACAAATTTCTTTTCGAACTTCCCCGGTCCGCCGTCGGACGCTCGCTTGCCGCTGGAGTCTTCCGGCGGCTTGTCGAACTCGCCGTACGCCTTCATCCCTTGGAGCCGAACCGATTTGATATTCCCCTCTTGGAGCTGCTGATAAAAGAGCCCGTAATCGATATTCGAACGGTCCGACATTCCTCGATCTTGCCACAGAAGGAGCATGACCAACCCGACGATCAAGACAATGAAGATCATCGAGCTGTTCATTCGAGGCCGAGCGGGCGTATCGGTAGGGCCCTGTGGTGGTCCCTGTGGGGGTCCTTGCGGCGGACCCTGAGGCGGGGTCCGATTGGGTCGCTGGTCGGTCGACATCCTTTCCTCCTGGTGGTTTTATTCGCTTAAGTCCCTACAAGGGAACAGGGTATTGTACCCTATGGATCAACCCTTTTCGAGCGGGACACCGCCCGGAGGACCGCAAACGGTCAACTCGTTCAAAAAAAGGGATGGGAAGCCTGCTCGGATCGAACGGCCAACTTGTTCCAAGGCGGGGGGATTGGTATACTGCCGGAAAGCGCAAGCTCTCAGGATAGGACAACTTACCATAAATCGGGGGGCCGGGAAAAGCTCGTTCCGTGGGAGCAAGTTTTTCGGTCTTTTGCAAAAGGGTTTGTCAGGACTTATGTTTTTCCGGATTAACGCTTGTTTAACCCTAAAAAATAAAATCCTTCTTTTGGAAATGGTCGAATGGGAAAATATCACATTGTCGCTGTCGAAATAGCGACCGAAAAGTCGGGCTTATCGGAGGTTCCGGCACACGCGCCGACTGCTTTCGAGGCGGCCGTGTTGGAAAAAGGGACCCTTTTGGCCGAAGCCGATCAACTGGCCGAGGCGGTTGCAAAAGCGGACGATTTCAACCGAGACGCCCGTGAGCAAGGGGCCCGACGCTTTGCTGTCGTGGTCGATCGTTCGGCGGCGACGGCCCGACAGTGTACCCCGTTGACCTACCGGATTGTCAGCATCAAGCGGCCGAAAGGGTGGGAGCCCACGGGCCCGTTCGATCTGCCTGAGCGAGCGGCCGAGTTGGTCGATCTTGCGTCGTTGGGCGCCGCGGAACCATTCGCCCCGTTGGATTATACCCAGGCCCTGACCGTTTTGGGCGGATTGAATCGTCAGTCCCGCGATCACCAGACGCAACAGTGGTATGTCGTCGTCGCTCGGGAAATGGCCCCGGCTGCAGAGCAGACGCCGGCTGTGGAACAGACGCCGGTTGGGGAGTCGGTTGGAATAACTCGCCGGGTTTGGTATCTTTTATGTCCTGAAAAACAGGATACGATCGGTCGGTCGGGACACGCGCCCATGGAACCGCTTGCGTAACCAACGGACGTGGTCGAGAAAACGTGGTACAAGATAAGGTCGACGCTGATGGCGAAAAAGAAACGGGTCAAGGTGGCCAAAAAGAAGCCGAAGGTCCCTTTCGAGGAGGCGATCGGACGGTTGGAGCAGATTGTCGCCGACCTGGAAGAGGGGGATCTCTCGCTGGAAAACTCGTTGGACCGGTACGAGGAGGGAGTCGGCCTTTTGCGGTCTTGTAGCGCGCAACTGGAAGACGCCCAGCGGCGGATCGAGATTCTAAGCGGGGTCGACGCCGAGGGGAACCCGATTACCGCGGTGTTCGAGGACGAGGAAACCGACGACTCGCTGGAGGCCAAAGCGGCCGGTCGCAGTCGACGCCGGACGGCAAATTCAGGCGGTTCTGAGGATTTTAAGGGTGAGTCAACGGCAGGGGGCGACGCGGACGACGACCTAGACGATCAGGGGCTCTTGTTCTAAAATAGGGTGTTTCACCAATTCTCGTTTGCTGGTGGCGGGTTACCGCCTGTCTGCCCTTCGGGGAAACAGGCGATTTTCACGCGGGTGGACGCGCGATTTCAAGTTGGAATGCGTATTTTATGGAACGATCCAATCCGACGGCCTTCAAGCGGTTCGCCGAACGTTGGCTTCCCAAGGTGGAAGCGGCCCTGGAGAATCACTCTGAATTGGACCAGGCGGCGCCCCATCTGCGTGAGGCGGTTCGCTACGCCCTGTTGGCACCGGGCAAACGGCTTCGGCCACTGTTGGTCCTGGCCGGGACGCATGTCTGCGGCGGCGATCCGGCTCTGGCGCTTCCGGCTTCTTCGGCGGTCGAGATGATCCACGCCTATTCGCTGGTCCATGACGACCTTCCGGCAATGGACGACGACGATCTCAGGCGAGGACGGCCAACTTGCCACAAGGTGTATGGCGAGGCGATGGCGATTCTGGCCGGAGACGGCCTGTTGGCCCTGGCGTTTGAAACGCTTACCCAATTGTCGATTCCGGCCGAGACGCTTGTCCGAGCGACGGCCGAACTGGCCCACGCGGCCGGGGCCTGTCAGTTGGTCGGCGGTCAGGCGGACGACATTGACGGGGCTGCCGGGGGGGAAACGCTCGAGCGGCTCCACGCGATCCACCGTCGCAAAACGGGCGCGATGATTCGTGTCGCATTGCGTCTGGGTGGGATGGTCGCCGGAGCGGTGGATGAAAAATTGGACGCCTTGGACCGCTACGGCGATCGGCTTGGCCTGGCCTTCCAGATCACCGACGACCTGTTGGATGTCCAAGGGAAAGAGGCCGCGATGGGCAAACGGCTTGGCAAAGACCTTGAACACGGCAAGTTGACCTTCCCCGGTTTGTTGGGGATCGAGGCCAGCACGAAAGCGGCCCGGGAAGCGGTTGACGAGGCATGCGCGGCGCTGGAGTGCTTTGAGAAACCGGTCACCGGGGTCCTGCGTTGTCTGGCGCAATTTGTCTTGGAAAGAAAGAACTGACTGCCTTTTCAGTCTGCTTTTTAACAGGCTGCTAAACGAAAGAAACCTTGATGGACGAACTGCTCTCGCAGATTCAAACGGTTGACGATCTTAAATCACTTCCGGTCGAAGAACTGGACCAGTTGGCTGCCGAAATTCGGGAAGCGCTTTGCCGGTTGGTACGGGTGCGCAGCGCGCATTTCGCGTCGAACTTGGGCGTGGTCGAGTTGAGTATCGCGCTGCACACGACGTTCGACTTCTGCAAGGATCGATTGATTTGGGACACCGGTCATCAGGTCTATCCCCATAAGCTTTTGACGGGCCGCTACGACGAGTTTCCGACGATCCGGACCAAGGGGGGCCTGATGGGGTATCCCAATCCGGACGAAAGCCCGTACGATCTTTTCATGACCGGCCATGCCGGGTGCAGTGTGTCGACCTTGTTGGGGCTGCGATGTGCCGACGACTGGATCGACCCGAAGACGCCGCGCCATGACGTGGCGGTGATTGGCGACGGGGCGTTCGTTTCGGGCGTGGTGTTCGAGGCGATGAATAACGCCGGGGCGTTGCGTAAAAAAATGACCGTCGTCTTGAACGACAATATGATGTCGATCTGCCCGCGCGTCGGCTCGGTGGGCGATTATCTCGATCGGATTCGGATGAACCCGTCGTACGCGCAGATGAAAAGCCGGATCGAAAAGATCCTCCAAGGGACACCCGTTTTGGGCGAACCGGCCCATCGGTTTTTGGCCCAACTCAAAGAGTCGTTCAAGGCCGGGCTGACCGGCGGGATGCTGTTTGATCAGTTGGGGTTCCGTTACCTGGGGCCTGTCGACGGCCATAATATTCGCCAGTTGCAGAAATATCTGAAGATGGCCCGAGACGCCGAAGGG
The DNA here is from genome assembly GCA_963674475.2 of Thermoguttaceae bacterium. GTDB lineage: Bacteria > Planctomycetota > Planctomycetia > Pirellulales > Thermoguttaceae > CAXXFQ01. The sequence continues at coordinate 39,398 of CAXXFQ010000033.1, forward strand.
CCCGTCCTGTTGCACGTTGTGACCGAAAAGGGGCACGGGTTCCAACCGGCGGCCGACGATCCGGCTTCGTTCCACGCACCGGCTCCCTTTATCGAAGATAATGGCGAGCTGGAATATGTCGCAAGCAAAAAACGGTCCACTTATACGACCGTTGCGCGGGAGACGATCCATCGGGCGATTCGACGCGATCGGTCGGTCGCCGTGATTACCGCCGCGATGTGCCAAGGGAATCAACTTCAACCGATTCGTGATGAATACCCGGATCAGTTTTTCGACGTGGGGATCTGCGAATCGCACGCAGTCGCCTTCGCTGCCGGATTGGCCAAGGGGGGGATGCGGCCGATCGTCGATATCTACAGCACTTTCATGCAACGGTCTTACGACCAGATCTTTCAAGAAGTCTCGCTTCAGGATCTGCCGGTCGTCCTGATGATGGACCGTGCCGGACTGACCGGGCCCGACGGACCGACTCACCACGGAATGTTCGACATTACTTACTGCCGCCCGTTGCCGAATATGGTCGTCATGGCGCCGGGTGACGCGGAAGATCTCTCGCGGATGATCGATTTCGCCCTGGCCCACGATCACCCGACGGCGATTCGGTATCCGAAAGCGACGGCCGAAACGATCGAGCGCGACGTGGCGCCGATTGAGTCCGGTCGGGCCGAGACGATCCGCTCGGGCGAGGACGGGACGATCGTCGCCTGTGGAACCGTTTTGACGGCCTGTCTCGAAGCGGCCGAACGGCTCGAAGAGACGGCCGGCTTGAAAATAGGGGTCATCAACGCGCGGTTCGTCAAGCCGTTGGACACCGAGACGATTTTCGAGGCGATCCGCCAGAGCCGTTTTGTCTTGACGGTCGAGGAAGGGGCCCTGATGGGTGGTTTCGGCAGTGCCGTTTTGGAAGCGGCCTCGTTCGCCCGGCTCGACACGGCGAAGATCGCCTGCCACGGGGTCCCCGACCGGTACGTCCAGCACGGCTTGCGCGGCGAACTCTTGACCGATCTAGGGTTGGACGCCGACGGGATCGGCGAGCGGGTCAAGGAATTGGCCCGACGTTTTCAGCAGTCGGACGCCTAATCGGTTCGAGCGACGAGTCGAGAAGCCGTTTATGGGAAACCGGTTGGCGATTTCCCCCTTCTTTAGGTCATGACCCCTCTGTGGGACTAAAAGGTTCTTTTCGTGACGGCGCCGACAGCCGCTTTTTTTTGCCTAAACCGTAAAACGCAGACCAATTGCTTGACACCCCAGCCCTTCGGACGATAGTCTTGATGTTATCTAGATGTTTTATATCCATTCTCGTTTGGAACCGCGCGCCGGCTTTTTTCACGCCGGGTGGACTCGCGGTTTCGCATGGGAATGCGTATTAGGCAATGACGGAACAGAGGTATAAGAATCCCCTCTATTGGGTGGCGTTTTTCTCCGGACCGGGGGAAAGCTGCGCCTGCGCGGGTACGGAACCAACGCGTTAAGAGAAAAAGGGGTTCTTTCTGGATAAGAGGCACTGATCGTACGGAGTGGGGATGGGGCCCGTGGTTTGGTCGCATTGCGCTTGACGATCGGTCAATAGGGTTACTGCCTCCTGCGGGGGGTGGGTGATCGTCTCTTAGAGAGAAAGATCCGTTTTCTCGTTTTCGCTCCTCCCCGGGCAAGGTGTGCTTTGGAGGTCGGGGACTTTTCGTTTTGGTTCTCGGTTTTGGATCGGCTTTTCCTCGCTTCGTGTTTGATTGTCCTCTGGTGTTGTTGGAAGTGATTGCGCATTTTTACGTAAGTGTTGCGGGTTCCTTGCAGCTTATTGGAAAGTGGAAAGTTATTAAATGTTTTCCAGAAATTGACTCACGGCAACCAGTAGGAACTTTCCCACTGCCGGTGTAACGCAACACTTCACTTAAACTCGTTCAATGTCGGTATCCGTGTCGTTTCCGAGGAAGATTTGATGGCCGCTAAGCGTAAAGTTGATTGGTACCACATCCTGATTAAGAAGGGGATTATCGGCAAAGATCAGCTGATTGAAGCCAATCAGATGGCCAAGCAGACCAACCGAAAGTTGGCCGACACCCTGGTTGATTTGGGCTACGCTACCGGTGAAATAATCATCAAGGCGATGGCCAAGTTGCACGGGCTTCGTTATGTGAAACTTTCTGAAGAAGTGATTCCCCCGGCGGTTGTCGAACTGGTTCCGGAATCGGTCGCACGCGAAAACGCCATCTTGCCCTTGGAGGAAAAAGGGGACGAACTGACGGTGATCGTTAGCGATCCGTTGGATTTCGAGGTGATCGAGAAGCTGCGTTTCATCCTCAATCGTCCGATCGAAATCGCGCTGGCCCCACGGGATAGCATCTTGGAGGCGGTCAACCGGTATTACGGGCAAACGGTCGGCGAAAGTGCCGACTCGATGTTGCAGGAGTTCACCGACACGGCGATCGACTTCACCGAGACCGAAGGGGAGGTGGCCGACGGCGACGAAGAGGTCGACGAGAACAGCGCGCCGATCGTCCGATTGGTTCATCTGATTATTTCCGAAGCGGTCCAACTCCGCGCGTCGGATATCCATATCGAGCCGTTCGAAGATCGAATCCGGGTCCGTTATCGGATCGACGGTCGTCTGGTCGAACGGGACAGCCCGCCGCGCCGTCTTTTGGGGGCGCTGCTTTCTCGTTTGAAAATTATTTCGAAGCTCGATATCGCCGAACGGCGTCGTTGTCAGGACGGTCGAATCAAAGTGACCGTGGGCGAAAAACAGCTTGACCTTCGCGTGAGTGTCATCCCGACCAACCACGGCCAGTCGGTCGTCATGCGGATTCTCGATAAAGACAATATCAAGGTCGGGTTGCCGCAGCTGGGTTTTGCGCCGGAAGATTACAAGAAGTTTCAAAGTCTGATCAAACGGCCCAATGGGATTGTCTTGGTCACCGGGCCGACCGGTTCGGGGAAAACGACTTCGTTGTACGCCGCACTGAACACCTTGAACACGCCCGATCGAAAGATTATCACGGCCGAGGACCCGGTCGAATACTATTTGGAGGGAATCAATCAGGTCGAAGTCAAGCACGATATCGGGCTGGATTTCTCGCGGGTGATCCGGTCGATGTTGCGTCAGGCGCCCAACGTCGTGTTGGTGGGGGAAATGCGTGACCAAGAGACGGCCCAGATGGGGATTCAGGCCTCGTTGACCGGCCACTTGGTCTTCAGCACCTTGCACACCAACGACGCGCCGGGTGCGATTACCCGATTGATGGACATGGGGGTCGCCTCTTACCTGGTTTCCAGCAGTATCATTGCGATCATGGCCCAGCGTCTGGTCCGCACGATCTGCCCGAAGTGCAAGCAGCCGTACACGCCGCCCGATTCGGTACTCCAGGCGGCCGAAGTTCCGAAAGAGTTGCTCAAGGACGCGACCTTCATGCGAGGGGCCGGTTGTTCGAATTGCAACGGAGCAGGCTTCCGAGGTCGATTGGCCATTTTTGAGCTAATGGTGATGACCAGCAAGATCCGCGAATTGGCGTTCAACGAAGCGACGACCACCGAGATCCGGAAAGCCGCCATAAGTGAAGGTATGAAAACACTTTATGACGATGGGATTCGTAAGGCCTGCCAAGGTTTTACGACGATTGAGGAGGTGGCGCGGGTCGCGAAGATCGTCGATTAAGGAAAAAAGAAGGAAATAATACTTTTGGCCGTATTCGAATACTCCAGAAGGGCCGTTTTTCGACGATCAAGGAAACCGTCGAAGAATAAAGCCTATGGGGGGTATGAACCGTTGCTGTTTCGGGAGAATCTGGCTAAAATAAGATAGTTAGATTAGGGAGTTTTTGCCGTAGGCGTTGCTTTGACAGGCTGCCGTGGGGTCTCGAGCGTTTTTCGATCGGGTTCTTCGGACGCTTTTTGGGTTCGGAGTCAGCCCTTGTTTCCTCACTTTCGCGCAACGGAAGGAAAGAAACGAGACGGCCTTTTTTAAGAGGTTGAGACGGGTGTGGTGATTTGGCAATCACCCCTGGCGAGATGGACTGGTTCCGTCCGCCACACAAGGAATAGAGCACGAAGAGAGGAAGAACAGGATGCGCCCTTGAGCCTGGAGACAGGACACGCGGCGAACCGGTTCGTATTTCGTCGAGAATTCGGCGGAGGTGAAAGAGATATATGGGAACGGTTCTTGTTGATAAACTGCTTCATACGGTTATCGCTCGTAACGCGAGTGACTTGCACATTGCGGTGGGGAGTCCCCCGATTGTCCGTTTGCACGGGCGTTTGATCCGACTGGAAACGAAGGTACTCACCGCAGATGACACGGTCGCGTTGATGAAAAGTATCACGCCCGAACGGTGTCAGCAGGAGCTGCAAGAGATCGGGAGTACCGACTTCGGTTTTGCCTTTGGCGATGCGGCCCGATTCCGTGTGTCGATTTTCAAACAGCGCGGCTACGTCGGTATGGTGTTGCGTCAGTTGCCGGCCGACTTGATGAAGTTCGAGCAGATGGGGACCCCACCGGTTCTCACCGACTTGATCATGCGTCCGCGAGGCATGATCCTCGTCACCGGGCCGACCGGTTCCGGTAAAACGACGACGCTGGCCGCCGCGGTGAACTATATCAACGAAAATATTGACCGGCATATTATCACGATCGAAGACCCGATCGAATTTTATCACGACCATCAAAAGTCACTGATCAACCAACGTGAATTGAAAGTCGACGTGCCCAGTTTTGCCGAGGCGATTCGACGTGCGTTGCGTCAGGACCCGGACGTGATCATGGTCGGGGAAATGCGAGACCTCGAAACGATCGAAGCGGCGATCACCGCGGCTGAAACGGGCCACATTGTCTTTGGAACGCTTCACACGACGGGTGCTCCGGGCACGGTCAACCGTATTATTGACGCGTTCCCGATGAACCAGCAGGAACAGATTCGAACTCAGTTGTCGGTGGCACTGATTGGCGTGTTGTCGCAGACGTTGTTGCCGAAAATCGGCGGGGGACGGGTCGCGGCCTTCGAAATGATGGTGGTCACGCCGGGTATCGCGAACCTGATTCGTGAAAATAAGACGTTCCGTATCACCTCGGCCATCCAGACCGGAACGAAGGCCGGGATGCAGCTGTTGGACGACGATATGTTCAACCTTTGGAGAGACGGCAAGGCTCGAAAAGAAGACATTTTGCTCAGGGCCAATATGCCCGAGTCCCTGGCGGCGAAGATCGCGCGGGCCGAACGGGGCTTGCTCGAGGAGGAAGAGGAAGGGGCGGATGCGTAAGCAACTGCCTTGAAAGAGAACCGTCGTTACCAAAGACGGTCTCCTCACAACCCACGCAAAAGAGAGGCGTTAAGAGAAGATGGCAATTCGGCGTATCGGTCAGGTCTTGATTGACCTGGGCTTTATTGATGACGATCAACTTCAGGCGATCCTGGACGAACAGGAACAGCGCCCTGGAGAGTTATTGGGACAGATCGCCATCGATATGGGGATGATTACCGAGGACCAGTTGGCCCAGGGGTTGGCCGAACAGTTCAACCTCCAGATGGTCAACTTGGGCGAGGTAACCGTCATGCCCGACGTCTTGTCGCACGTCGACGAGACGATGGCCCAGATGTACAAGATCATCCCGATCAGCTTCAAGGACAATGTCCTGACGATTGCGATGAGCCAACCGCAGAAGCTTTCGGTGCTCGACGAATTGCGGAACTTCTTGGGCTATGAGATTCGCGCCGTCGTGGCGACCGAGCGAGATATCATCAAAGCGTTGGAACGATATTACGCCGTCGAGGGAGACAGCGTCGAATCGCTTATTTCCGACATTGAGGACGACGCGGATTTGGCCAAGGCGGCCGCCGCGTTGGAGCAAGACGGGCCGCTGGATTTGACCAGCGTCGAGGCATTGGCCGACAGCGCGCCGGTGCGAAAGCTTTTGAACACGATCTTCCTTTTGGCGATTAAAGACCGGGCGAGCGACCTCCATTTCGAGCCGTTTGAAAACGAATTCAAGATCCGTATTCGTGCCGACGGGGTCCTTTACGAGATGGTTCCGCCGCCGCGCCACTTGGCCAACGCGATTACGACTCGAATCAAGGTGATGGCCGACCTGGATATCGCCGAACGGCGTATGCCGCAAGACGGTCGTATCGAGTTGAGTGTCGGGGGCCATCCGATCGACATGCGTGTGAGTATCTTGCCGACGATGTTCGGCGAGAGTTGCGTATTGCGTATTCTTGACCGGTCGGTGGTCATGCTCGACCTTGAAGTCATTGGGCTGGATCCGGATACGTTGAATCTTTTCCGCCAGGCGATCCGACGTCCTAACGGGATCGTGTTGGCGACCGGTCCGACCGGTTGCGGGAAGACGACGACCCTTTACGCGGTGCTCAACGAACTCAACGAGATTACCGAAAAACTGATTACCACCGAAGACCCGGTCGAATACGACATGGACGGCATCATCCAGATGCCGATCGACGATTCGGTGGGGAACACGTTTGCCGCCTGTTTGCGGGCCATTTTGCGACAGGATCCGGACCGGATTCTGGTCGGGGAAATTCGAGACTTGGAGACGGCCGAAATCGCCGTCCAGGCGGCGTTGACCGGTCACTTGGTTTTTAGCACTTTGCACACCAACGACGCGCCGAGCACCGTGACCCGACTTCGCGACATGGGGATCCCGCCGTTTTTGCTGACCGCGACGCTTGAGGCCGTATTGGCTCAGCGGCTGATACGGAAGATCTGCCCGCAGTGTCGCGAGGAGACGATGCCGGCGATGGAGACGTTGGGTGAGTTGAATTTGACTCCCGACGACGTGGTGGGGAAGAAAATCTATCGTGGCCGTGGCTGCGAGAGTTGCAACAATACCGGCTTCAAAGGGCGAACCGGGTTGTACGAATTTATGGAAATAAACGACCCGATTCGCGACCTGATCAACGAAGGCGCTTCGACCCAGAGGTTGCGGGCCGGCGCTTTGAAAAACGGTTTACGGACGTTGCGCGACTCGGGATTGAGAAAGTTGTTTGACGGCGTTTCCACTATTGAAGAAATCATCCGAGAAACGGTGCGGGACGACTAGAGGGGAACTTCTGGAAGCCCCCCTAATCACGCGATCGTGGGCATCGATTTAAAGTAAAGAGGATATATCCATGCCGATTTACCAATTTGAGGCGATGGACGCCACTGGCAATGAGATTCGAGACGTCGTCGAGGCGCCAACGGAGGAAGAGGCGCAGGCGACGATACGCCAGAACGGCTATTTCGTCACAAAGATCTCGGTCAAGAAGGAGCGGAAGGCCCAAGGCGCCGCGAAGAAGAAAAAAGACGGCAAGTCGTTCGCCATCGGCGGCGTCAAGCTCAAGGACCTCGTGACCTTCACGCGTCAGTTGTCGATTCTTCAGGACGCGGGCTTGCCGATTTTGCGTAGTCTTCGAGTCCTTTCCGATCAGGCGAAGCCCGGTGCGCTGAAGAACAGCCTCATCGACGTTTGCGAAGATATTGAATCCGGGTCGACGCTTTCGGAGGCGATGTCCAAATCGCCCAAGGCGTTCAACCGGCTATATGTCAACATGATCAAAGCGGGTGAAGCGGGTGGTGCGTTGGAAATCATTCTCCAACGTCTGGCCGAGTTCCAAGAGCGGGCCGAATCGTTGCGCCGAAAGGTCAAAGGGGCGATGGTTTATCCCATTACGGTCGTCTTGTTTGCCCTTGGTATTTTGGTCTTCATCATGATGAAGATTGTGCCGGCGTTCACGAAGATCTTTGCCGATTTCGATACCGAGCTGCCGGCGGTAACGAAGGTTTTGATCGTGGTGTCGGACCTGTTGTTCAACTACTGGTATCTGTTGCCGGGGGTCCCGATTGGGGTCTGGTTGATGGTGAAGTTGATATGCAAATTTTCCATTGGACAGGCCGGTTGGGACCTTTTCTTGTTGAAGATGCCGATCTTCGGCCAACTGGTCGAAAAAAATATTGTCGCTCGAACGATGCGGACGCTTGGGACGTTGGTTTCCAGTGGTGTGCCGATTCTCGATTCGTTGAATATTACCAAAGAGACGGCGGGGAACCATGTTTTTGAGAACATGTTTACCAAGATTTACGACGCGATTCGCGAAGGGGATACGATTTCGCACCCGATGAAAGAGGGGTGTCGTCCCAGTTTCAATCCGGTCGCGTTGTTTTTCTGGATGTTTTTCATTGCGGGGCCGGTGGGCGCTTTGATGTATGTCATGAAGATGAATCAGCGGGTTCTCGACGACATGGTGATCAACATGGTTGACGTCGGCGAAGAGACCGGTGAGTTGGATACGATGCTTTACAAGGTGGCCGACATCTTCGACGAAGAGGTGGCCGTGTTGACCGACAGTTTGATGAGCCTGATCGAACCGCTTTTGATCATCGGGCTTGGCACCATGGTTGGTTTTATCGTGATCGCGTTGTTCATGCCGTTGATCAGCTTGATTTCGTCGTTGTCCGGTTAAAACGTCGTCGACGCGACATGAAATCGAGAGAAAATGACACGGTTTGCGTGAAGCGAAAAGAGGAAAAAACGGGGCCGGTTCCGTAGGTTCCGCGGGTTCCGATTGGGCTTGCGGAGAACGGCCTTTTGACGCCCTTGGCCAGGGGAACTCGGAAAGCGGAGTTTTCAAGGGGCGAGCACTTATCGAAAACCGAAGGGGGACCAGTTGATTTGAAAGGTCCTTTTTGCGGGAAACCCTTTTTCTATTTAGGGCATAAAACGAACCAACGAGCCGAAACGTTTTTCGGCCAGGAGGGAAACTCAGTGATGGCGAAACGGATCTTCCACACGACGGCATCTCGACGCACGACGCGGCGCTCGCTTCGGCGCGGCTTCACACTGGTCGAGCTTTTGATGGTGATTATCATCATCAGCATCCTTGCCGGGTTGATCACCGCGACGGCCGTCCCGGCGATGCGCAAGGCGAAAAATTTCACGATCACCAACGAGATCACCCAATTGACGATGGCGTTGGAGCAGTACAAGCAAGAGTTTGGCGACTACCCGCCCGACTGCGCAGGGTTGCAGCATCCGGATACGCAAGTAGCCGCCCAAAACGAAATCATTCGCCATCTTCGCAAGGCGTTTCCGCGCTATCGGCCGGGCACTTGGGCTGAATTGGTGCAAAAAGTTAAAGATGCAACGGATAAACAATTAAACATTGAGGATCTCGATCCGGCTTCTGCTTTGGTCTTTTTCCTTGGGGGAATTCCCGACCCGAATAACCATGGGAAATTGATTCCGTTTAGCGCGAATCCACAAGATCCATTTTATTTCAAAAAAGATGGATCTGAATTTAAGCTGGGTTCTCGTCGTAGTTTCTTCTTTGATTTCGACCCGACTCGTTTGCAAGTGTCTAAAGGTACTGGCGGTTCTAAGGTGATTGAAACCAAATACGTCCCAAGTTATGTCAAGAGTCAGACGGGTGGCGATCCGGCTCCGTTTGTTTATTTCCGGGCCCGAAATGGTGGGTATAACTTTTTGCCTTCCGCAACTGCTTCCCAACCGGCACGATTTCAGTGTTATCTTGTCGACCCGGATGACCAGAGTGATCCAACTACGGCTGCGGATATTAGTTTCCCGTATGCCCATTGTGTCAAGGATGCGACCGCTGGCGATTATCACTGGATGAACGAAGACACGTTCCAGATCATCAGCTCGGGGTTGGACGGATTTTATTTCAACTCGGGCGAAGAGGATGAAATCGGCGATCTTGCGGTGGATGGCACGGCCGACCCGCCAACGGTCGAGCTTCCTTCGGCAGAGGATGAAAAGACTATTCGCTTTGTTGGTCCGGAAGCGGTGAATTTGATCATTGCGGAAGAGGATAATTTGGCGAATTTTGCTGATGGTGTCTTAGGCGATGGAGTTGACTGATGAACGTTCCAAGCATGAAAAAACCGACGGCGTTGTGGACGTCGCGGCGGCGCTTGCGCGGCGGGCATCGTTTGATCGACAGCTCGCCTCGAACCGGTCTGTTTCAAGACGGCCCGTTTAGGGACGGTCGGTCTCGAACCGGTCGGCGTGGTTTTACGTTGGCGGAGCTTTTGGTCGTGATCGCGATCATCGGTTTCCTGTCGGCCATCGGGTTCGGCGCATTGCAACAGGCCCGAAAGTCGACCGCCATCGACCGCACCAAGCGTACCGTCACCAAAATCCACTACCTCCTCATGGAAAAACTCGACTCCTACCGAACGAGACGGGTGGATCTGGATTTAAATGCCTATGTGGAAAATGTATTCGGAATAAATCCGCAAGATATTAAAGCACAAGATATTGCACGGGCTAAACTCAGCGCAATTCGTGACCTGATGCGAATGGAAATGCCGGAACGATGGACTGATATAGGTTGTCATCCTAATGGCACCATTGTGGATGAGGATAAAGTTGCATTAGTAGGAAGCACTGTTCCAGCCCAACTTCGACGATATCGACACGCTTTTTTGGACGCAAAAGAACGAGCATCTGGTGATATTACAGATGTTCGAAAGAATGCTTCTCCAGAATTGCTTTATATGATCGTCATGGGAATGCCTGGAGCAGCTGAACAGTTTCATAGTACAGAAATTGGCGATACGGATGGGGATGGTCTTCGTGAATTTATCGATGCGTGGGGAAATCCAATTCGCTATTTACGATGGCCTGCAGGCTATATTCCCCCTGATCCACCCGGCTCTGAAGATTATGACGTTGTGACAGATCTAAATGCCGAAAAACTACGTGACCCTTTCGATTCTTACGGGGTCTACGTTGAGGATTATGCGGTTTATCCGTTGGTCTATTCAGCAGGTCCTGATGGTATTTACGATATCAATATTGGGCCTGAAGAATATGAATATAAATTGGTAGACGATAGCTTGTCTCCAAACCCGAAAGGCGATTTAAAAGTATGTGTAAGGCATGCCGATAGTCCTGGCGACTTATTCGGGACTCCAATCGACAAACCCGTAGATGGTGAATATAACCATTACGACAACGTCACCAACCACGCTTTAGATAACCGCTAAGGGAAGGAGGGAGAAGATGATCGTACGATTTGACGTTTTTCGTAGACGTCGCGGTATCGGTTCGGCTTCTTGCGCCGCTTCCCGAGCCGCTTCTAGCGCCGCTGGTAGCGCCGCTTCCCGAGCCGTGCGCGGTGGGATGACGTTGGTGGAACTGCTCGTGGTGATTTCCATTATGATGATCCTCACGGCCGTCGTCTTGCCCCGGGTCAATCTGGGCGTCAAAGAACGAAAAACCAAAAACGCCGCCGACATGGTCAGCGTTTATTTCAACCAAGCACGCAACCGGGCCATCGAAACCGGCCGACCGTGCGGCGTCCTGTTCGAGCGCATCGACGACCGGCCCAACGGCGCCGGAATCCTCTACCAAGTCCAAGAACCGTTGCCCTACTCCGGCGATACCACCGATGCCGTCATGAAGGTGATCGATGTGACGACTCCCGTCACCACGCCAGACCCAAATCTTCTTGGCTACACCTATCTGCAGGCCGCTTTTCGCGTGTCAGATCTTTCCGACGGATTGGTTCGCAATGGTGACCTGATTCAGATCGGAGGTCAGGGCCCCTGGTATGAGATCGTGGATATTCCCTCAGTGACATCGACAACCGGTAATAATCCTTTTCTGGTCGAACCTGATCCAAACAGTCCGAACTACAAGTACATCTTGTTTCAAGGGAAGACCCCGGGCAACTCGAATCCAGTTTACTTACCTTCAGCAGAAGATTGGATCGATACTCATTTTCTGACGCTGCGACGACAGAGAATGGGCAACGAACGGATGCCGTATTATGAACTGGGAGACGTCGATTCTTCGGGGAATCAAAAATGGTCCGGGCCGTTTTCGTTTACCATTCGACGGCAACCGATCGCCGGGGAAGGCTACGCCGCCCGATCGATGGTCCCGCCGCTGAAACTGCCCAAATCCACCACGATCGACCTGTCCGCCTCCGGCGTCGGCAGCACGCTTTGGGGTGATGAGACGGTTTTAACCAAGTCATTGGCAATTATGTTCGGCCCCAGCGGTGCCGTTTCAGGCATCTATGGAATGTCCGATGTCACCTCCAAAACAACCCAATCGATCTATCTGTTAATCGGCCTCGAAGACCAGTTGAATAAGACGTTCATTGAAAATTATCATAATAACGAAAGTGAATATCCCGAATACCAGGAGATCGCGGAGGTCAATAAGGACTCCGAAGCGAAGGAAGATGTTCGGCCGAACTGGCAATTGCCGTCAAGCCGCTGGGTCGTGATCGATCCGGTAAGCGGGATTGTCCACACGGCCGAAATGATGCCGCCAGAAAAATGGTTTACAGCTCCCGGTACCGAGGCAGAAGGCATTCGCGAGGCGCGGACGATTGCGGCCGAACGGACCGAGCGAGGAGGGCATTAAATGAAAAACGCATTCAAACGCCGAGACAGTCGCATGACGTTGCCCGCCGGAAATCGCCGCCGTGTCCGCGTTTTGCGCCGCGCCGGTATTAGTCTTTTAGAGGTGTTGATCTCGATCGGCATTTTGTCCGTCGGTCTGTTGAGCATCGCGTCGCTGATCCCGGCCGGTCAGTACGCCCTGTTAGAAACCACCAAAGTCGACAACGCCGCCATGTGCGGAAGAGCCGCCCGAGGCGAAATCCAAACCCGAGATTTGCTCAACCCGGTCGATAGTAGTACTGGAGTTGGGCGAGTTTATTGGATTGATAGTTCAGGAACGTTGCAAGATGCAACAAGTACAGTTGACGGGCAACTGGTTTTTAAAACCAGCCTAGTACCGTACAACAGTCGGCCTTTGGTTGCTGAGCCCTTCGTGATTGACCCGCTTCCGATCATGGAAGCATTGGAAACGGGTAATTTCGGGACTGATAATATTGTAGCTCATTTTCCATTTTCTCCTAAAACGGCCGATTTTGATCAACCGCTTGCACGCTTGGCCGTTGATTTGCCCGGAATGGACTTAGTCAATTTAACAACATCGGACGAATTTGCTCGGGCTCGGCAGGCCCTTGAGCAAATCTTTGTCTGGTCGGACGACATGATGATCAACATCGATCGGACCAACGCCGATAAACGGCCCGAATCGGTTTTTACCTGGGTCGATTCATCCGGTGTTGAAGTTGCGTCTCATGCGACGGACACCGAATCGGTCGATCTTAGCAACTACCGGCCAATTCAGCGCTTGACCATGGGCAACTACTCCTGGATGATGACCGTTATGCCGTCGATGACGGAGCTGGAAACGCCAAAACAAATTTACTTTGCACAGAATCCGGGTGCTACGGATGTCCAATTATACGAGGAGATGGCGAAGTACCAAAAGACCTTTGAGGTGTCGGTGGTCGTTTTTTATAAGCGGAACATCATCCCGCCTGAGAGTGGTGAAACGCCCAGTGAGCGGATGGTAAACGTTTTGTCTCCTACCGGTTCCGATATCACGCTTGCAATTCCAAATTCCGAGTCAAAAGAGTATCTCGCTATTCGCCCGAAGCAATGGCTTCTTTTGGTTGGAACTTCTATAGATACTACTACTTCTGTTCCGACCGGACACCGCACGGCGAAATGGTTTCGTGTGATCAATACGGATGACGAAGCTCAAGACGATGGCAGTGGTAATTGGATTCGCAATGTGACGCTGGACGGGGCGGATGTGAACGAGGCTTTGGGTAATCCGGATAACATCTCGGCGGTTTTGGTGGACGGGGTGGTTGGGGTTTATACGACGACGGTTCGATTGAACTGATCCTTTTCACGAGTGAGCTGAACTCAATTGAACGTCTCCTTGTTCGGGATGGACGGCCGATCAAGGAGGCGGATCGAATAAATATACGAGACGGGCCAGGGCAACGATTCGTTTCGTAATGTGAGGATAGGAAGATGAAAACTACTCTACCAGCCGAGCGGACGCACTTCGAGCCGGTGTACTGCGACCCGGTCTACAAGGACACGCCGCGCTACGATCCGTCGTGCTACGAGCCGCTCTACAACGATACGCCGTGCTACGATCCGTCGTGCCACGAGCCGCTCTACAACGACACGCCGTGCTATGATCCGACGCGCTATGAAACGCTCTACAAGGACGCGCCGCGCTATGATCCGTCGCGCTACGACCCGGTCTACAACGACACGCCGCGCTACGATCCGTTGCGCTACGATCCGAAGTTTCTCGAGCGGGCCCACTTTGCACCGCAGTATTCCGCTTATCCGGCGGAAACACTGCCGCGGCGTCGCGGGGTGCTTTTGATTTTGGTGCTGGGCCTTTTGGCCATGTTCGGGATGATCGGGCTTTCGTTCTTGATGATGAGCTCGCACCAGCGCCAAGGCGCCGAGGTCATCGCCCGCATTGATCAACAAGAGTTCGCCCCCGAACAAGTGGCCGACGAGGCAATCCTCCAAGTCCTACGCGGCACCGAAAACCCGCTCTCCGTACTCCGAAACCATAGCCTGCTCGAGGATATGTATGGGAAAGAGCGGGAAAAGGATGAGAGTTATACGATTAGGGTCACTAACTGGTTGAATGTAAGACCAAGTGGTGAATTAGAGCAAAATCTCATTTTCGAGGCGGCGGTTCTTAACAGAGATGGAAGCTACTCAGGGCTTCCGTTGCAAGAGTTGCGAGAGTGGATTGGCAAGGAGATTTTCTTTACTTCGGGCGATCTTGAGGGAACACGAGCGCAGGTTGTTGGTTGCCGAATAAGTGATCCTAGTTTAGATTCCAATGACATGCTAAGCTTCAGTGCCGTGTTGCCTCCCATTAACCCTTTCAATAAAATACAACTTCGAATACCACTTGGCGACAAGAAAGTTCTCATTGACTTATTGGAGGAAGAAGGTTTTTCTAGGGCTAATGTGGTTGACACCGAAGGAAAGTTTTCCTTTGATTGTGCTTTTTATGCTGAAACACCCTTCCATGGAACCGGGTTTGGGTTTAACACTACAACAGTTCCGGTAGGGGATAACAGCCCTTTGTTGACCGCGACCGATCCGATTATTTCACAAGTCAATCCTGGCGAACCAAATTGTGGTCAACGGGCTCTTTTGCCAAACCCGGTTTATTTTCAAGAGACAACCGATTACGATGACCCGTCAGGTCCGGGTGACGCGAACGAAGATTACGACGCGGCCGACTACCAAAACATGCTTCTAGCGCTGCAAATACCGCAGGGACAATATTTAATTCCTCAAGGTCAAACTCCGATACCGTCGCTTCACCGACCGTCGCTGATTAGTTGGTGGTTAGAAGAGCGCCCGGATCTGGTTTTCTCCAATAGCACCGACGCTAGCAACTGGGGAAGCGCGTCAGGGGCAGAGCGGTGCAAGGAACTCAATGAAATTGCTAAAAGTGGTACCACCGGTCCGATCGGCTTGACTCCCCAAGGTATCTTCGACTTGAAGAGGATCTTGCGTCGGGTGATCCTTCGTCCGTTGCCGCAGGATCATAAGAATTTCACCGGAAGTAACCCTAATTGGTACCCTTTAAACTATGGTCACAACCCGTTTTTCGATTTCGACAGCGACGGAGATGATGACTTCCTGGGCTGGGATGTCGACAACGACGGTGACGGGGTGAACGACAGCGTATGGGTTGACCTTGGTCTGCCGGTGCAAATCACCAAAGACGGCCGAATGGTCAAGCCGCTTGCGGCGATTCTTTGTGTTGACCTGGATGGGCGCTTGAATCTGAATGCTCATGGGAGTATGGCACAAGCGGTTCAAACGATCGATACGCAATGTGACCGGACGCTCGGCTGGGGGCAAGGTTGGGGTGCGGCCGATGTTAGCCTATCGCCGGTGTTTTCTGATAAGGATGGCAATATTGATTACGATCTATACAGCAATATTCTTAAGGAACGTTACGGCGGCTTGGGGTATTGGCTTCAAAGCAAGTATCCTAGTGTTTTCCCCGAGGTGAAACGGAATTGGTTTAATCGAAATTTCGATTTGCCAATGTCCTTTGACACTTCCGATTGGGATAACAATTCTTCGTACGGAGCCTATCCCGATCTGTTTGGAAGCCTGAAAATCGAACTGGACAATCGAGGGCAGCCGGTCTATACGTACAACCATGAAATTTTTTCTGGGTTTGCTCTTCTTCTTGAAAATAATCCCTATTTATCGTTGCTTGGCGAAGGGACCCCGCGAGGAACAAACCGTTTGAAGCAGTATGAAAGTGACCCAGATGTGGCTTATCAAGCCAGCAATTCACTTTACGGTTATGGCGATCTTGAATCGATGCTTCGAGCTTATGACAACGATGCCAATATACTTCCCGATCGGTTACTCAATTTGCCTAGATCTCTCGGCCAAGATTCGCCCCTGCTGAAAAATCGACTTGAGGTGACCACGGAAAGCTGGAGCGTACCGAAGAGTTTTGAATTATCGGAAGATATTCAAACGGCTTTGGCCAGCTTGAAACCAACGTACGAGCTTGCCCCCGACAAATTCAAAGACCCGCGAATTCTTTTGGAGGAATTGTTGGCCAGTAACGGAATTCCGGCAAATCAGATTTTCGAAATCTCCAATAAACTGCTTCCACCGGAATTTCTTTTTGGTGGAAAGCTGAATTTGAATATGCCTTTTGGAAATGGACGCGATGATGATTCGGATGGTGTCATTGATGACCCAGGCGAAACGGATGAAGAGCTTAAGTTGGTCGATGCCGACGGCAACTGGTACGATAGCAGCGAATATCTCGATTTCGATAATGATGGAGAAACAAATCCGGATGATGCCGCCACCGGAGAAGACGAAAGCATTTACGCCTATTCGCGTCAGCTCTACGCACGCCATCTTTATGTTTTGGCATTGTTGGTTATGGATTTCGAGCCAGATCCAAGTTCAGATGCCGACAAAGCACAAGCGCGAATGGTTGCCCAATGGGCGATCAATGTGGTCGATTATCGTGATCGTGACGCGATCATGACGCCGTTTGAGTATGATGTGAATCCATTTGACGATAATACGCTACCTCAAGACGGTGACCCCTGGGATGTGGATGGTGATATAAGTTCAGCGAGTCCCGACAACGGGGAAGCGTATCGAGGTCTCGTCTGGGGTTGCGAACGGCCGGAGCTTTTGATCACCGAGACATTGGCGACCCATGACATTCGTGTGACGAAAGAACTTGGGCCTCCCGTTAAATATAAACAATATTTCAAGCCGGTTGGTTCGCTTTTTGTTGAGTTGCACAATCCTTGGAATGCAGAAGAAGCGCTTCCAGGGGAATTCTATGAGAAAGGTGGGGTCGATCTTTCGAAAAAGACTGCTGACGATGATCCGGTTTGGCGGTTGAAGTTTAAAGAAGTTGAACACCCTGACGATTCAACAGAAGATCGTGAAGAGCGAACGGTTTATTTTGTAAAAAAAAGTTCCGCAGATATAATACCGAACGAAGGGGAAGATGCTCGTTATTATCTATCTGATCCCATGGACACCAATATGGCCCCGATTCTTCCGGGGCGTTATGCGGTAATCGGATCGGGGGACCCTGATAGCTCGGATGATAAAAGTATCACTTTCTTGAACGCCGACGTGAGCAATGGCACGTATGATGAGGTTTTTCCTCTAGCTACTACCAGGCGAATAATCTTGGATCCCAAAAGTGGGAGCGAGGATCCGAAACAAGTGCAGATATGGCGAGATGGGGCGACTGATGATCTGGTGGGAAAAACGATCCAACCCCCCATTGCTATAACGGTCAATCAACCGGTTCGTATGAGCCTTACTGAACCGGCTCCCAATGCAACGGTTCCTGAGGGTGGGTATACGGATTTGAATTATGACTCCGGAACGAAAATGTATGCCACCGCAATCGAGCAGCCTCTTGACCTTAAGGGGGAACCGGTCGGGCGTAAAATGACACGGCCATTTGACGCCCAGTTACAACGTTTAGCCAATCCATTAATCCCTTATGATAGAGATACTAATCCTTATTTGACAATTGATGAGGCCCCCGTTGAGATATCGGTTTTTAACAGTTTAGTGACAACGCCAGATGAAGATATTAAATCACCTTTGGAGCGTGGTGAACCTAAGGACGTGGGAGATCCTGCTCCTCCGTTTTGGAACAGTGCTTGGAAAGAATTGGATTCTGGAGAAAAAATGGATATCCAATTTCAAACCAAGATGAATAGTGGCCCAAAGGTGATGGGAACCCATACGCTTGGCTATTTGAGCAGCCATTATGGAGCGCCGCAAGCGGCTTCGGCAGGGCCTCCTATTATAGAAGACGGAGATCCGCTAGATCCTTTCCCGTGGATGACATGGGCGAATCGGCCGTTGATTAGTGCGATGGAGTTGTTGCAGATTCCCCGGGTGGGATCGTTTCAATTATTAAAGATTTATTCCACCGGAACCTCGTCCGAAAATCCGTACGCGAAGTTTTCTGATGCAAACGATCCGGACGATCCGCGGGAGCACTTTTCCCATTTGATGAATTTTTTCTATGAAGATGTTTCTGCTGAACACGGGAAGCTACACCGGTTGTTTGATTACGTTGAAGTTCCGTGTCGGTTTGCTGATGCGGGGATGGCATTGGATCCGGCTGATTTCTCTGGGGGTGGGGATATTCATCGTTTCCACCCGCCGTATAACTGGATTCCCAATACGGGGCGACAGCCGGGACGGGTGAATCTCAATACGATTGTCAGCAAAAATGTCTGGAAGGGGATTTCCGGAACCGGTGCCCCGGTCGATGACCTTTGGACCGATTTTGTTGAAAGTCGCCGTGGGTATAAACCTAATACGGCTGAAATAAGTCAAAATTATTGGTATCGAATTAATCCGACTTCTGAAGCTGATGCACCGAAATTCCCGACACGCTTTGCCAACCCGTTCCGGTCGTTTGCCGGGCATTATCTTGTGCCGGACATTACGGATGCATCTGGAAATAACCTGCAAACGGACAGTATCGGTAGTGAGGTCGGGGCAACCGTATTCCGCAGTAAGGAAACGGTTCTGCCGCCGCTTGACCCTGACGCCAGTAAACCGCTGTTTATGATTGACTCTGCAGCTGGCTTCCTGACTGACCAAAACCCGTATTTCCGTTATCTTGAGCTGACGCGGTTGGGGAATTTGGCTACTACGCAGTCGAATGTCTATGCGGTTTGGGTCACGATTGGGTATTTTGAAGTGGAAAAAATGCCCGCGTGGGAACAGGATGGTTCAAAGACTGACGCAGTGACGGGAGACCCGATTGATGTTAATGGCCTGACTCGGGAGGAGCATGCTCGGGTTTATCCGGGTGGGTATACTCTTGGGGCCGAGCTGGGGGGCGAGACGGGCGACTTCAAACGGAATCGGTCGTTCTATATCATTGATCGGTCTATCCCGGTCGGATTCCAACGTGGTAAAGACCTCAATGTCAAAGAGACGATCCGACTCAAACGACGGATCGAATAGGACGCAGGCTATAGGCAGGACGCGGCGACGATCGGAGGCGCGGGCGGACTCGCGGGCGGGCGCTGCCGGTACCTTTGCCCTGGCAGCCGGTTTTTCGGGCAGGCTGCCGGGCCGAAAACTTGTCGAAAGGGGCCGGACGTTTGACGACGTGGCGGCCCCTTTGCCGTTAAATTTCCCCCTTTCCCGGACTCGGTTCGTTGCCCGGTAGGATATGATTGAAGTAAGGGGAATCCGACCGCCCGGGACCCCTCCCCGTTTTCGTAAGCTTTCAATTAACCGGGGTTATCTTTTACGCATTGAACCGACGCGGATGAAAAGCTTGGCATCTTCGATCTTGAAATTTACGACGCTTGTGTCGGTCGCGCTGATTTTGACGGCCTCGGCCGCCGCGGAGGACGTCTATCAAACGGCCGTCCGGGTGACCGAGGCGTATCGAAACGAACTCGACCATTTGGCCACGTCGGCCGACCAAAACGGACTGACCGATCAGGCCCGCGTGACCCGTGATTGGGGAAAGCCGCGCGAGACCGACCGCGTCTATGTCGCGCGGATGCCCGAAGCGGTTGGCCGACCGAAATTGCCCGACGGCGCTTCGGCCGAACTGAACGAGTGGCACCAGCGGTTCTGGCAACTCCGCGAAAAACAGGCCGATCTGCTCTTCGGACTTGCACGCCGCGCGGTTCGTATGAAACGCGCCTCGCTGGCGTTCGATCTGGCGATGGCCGCGGTCCGTGAAAACCCCGACCACCCGGCCCTGCGACGGTTGATGGGCTATCAAGAGCTCGACGGCGCCTGGCGGTCGGCATATGAGGTTCGAAAGCTGCGCGGCGGCCAGCTCTGGGACCGACGGTTTGGCTGGGTCAAAAAGGCCGAGCTGCCGAAATTCGAGAAGGGGCTGCGACCGTATCGGGGCAAGTGGCTCCCGGCGGACGAGGTCGCCCGGTTTCGAGAGGATATCCGCGACGGCTGGGACATCGAGACCGAACATTACATGATCCGGACGAACCACTCGCGCGAGGCGGGCGTCGCGCTGGCCGAGAAACTCGAGCGGCTTTACCGCGTCTGGAAACAGCTGTTTGTGCGATACTACGCCACCGAGGCCCAGGTCGCCTCGTTGTTCGACGGGCGGAATCGCGCACGGGGGTTCAACCTGCCGCGACATCGGATCGTCTACTTCCGCGACCGCGACGATTACAACCGCAACCTCAAGCCGACCTTTCCCGATATCGAGCAGTCGGTCGGGGTTTACGTCGAAGAGACGAGCCGAGCCTACTTTTTCGCCAACGGGGAGAGCGACGATCGGACGTTGTTCCACGAGGCGACCCACCAACTGTTCCACGAATCGCGTCGGGTGGCCCCGTCGGTCGGCGGGAAGGCCAACTTCTGGGTCGTCGAGGGGATCGCCACGTTCATGGAGTCGTTCCAGACGGAGGACGATTATTATGTCGTCGGCGGCCAGGACGATATCCGGTTCAAGGCGGCCCGCTACCGGTTGCTGGTCGACGGGTTTTACATCCCGCTGGCCCATTTGAGCCGGTTCGGGATTCGCGACCTCCAGACCCATCCGAAAATCGCGACCGTCTATAGCCAAATCGCCGGGTTGACCCATTTTCTGGTTAGCTACGACGAAGGCCGGTACCGGGACTCGCTGGTCGGTTTTCTCGCGGCCGTTTATAATGGGAATCAGGACCCGGCGCTGCTGTCGCGTCTGACCGGGGTCCCGTACGCCCAGCTCGATCGGCAGTATCGGGCGTTTGTCAAAAAGACGCTTCAAAAAAAGTCGTCCACTTCCGATTCGCCGAAACAAAATCAATAAAAACTCCCGCCTCATATCGATATGAAAATTCGTCGTCTCATCGTCTTGCTTCCTTGTTACAGCTTGGAAGATCTGTCGCTTCGTCAAAAACCGGCCGACGCCGAGCAGTTGCTGGCCGCGTGGACGGTCGGTTATCATCCGTCGATTCTCGCGGCGGTCGGGAAGGTGCCCTGTTGGACGCAGGCCGATCATCCGGACGAGGAACCGGACCATCTCGACGGCGCGGTCGTTCTGGTTCCCCGCGAGAGTGAAAAGCGGACGCCCGAGGCTTGGTTCGAAACGGCTGAAAAGGGCGGAAGCACGTTGATCCGTGATTTTACCGGGCTCGACGATCTGACGCCCCGGCTGTTGGAGCTGTTGGACCCGCCCGAAGCGCCGTTCCTGCCGCCGGAGCGGGTCGATCCGGAGCGGGTCGCCGATCTGCGTGCGCTCGGGATGGGGTATCTGCTTACGGAGCTTTTGACCCGGCAACTTCGCTACATGAGCAGTCTGGACGAGACCCAGTTCGACACGACGGCCCTCTGTGCGGCCGAGGCGATCCTGCGCGGCGATGCCGAGAGTGCCGCCGAACGTTTGCAGGCCGGGTTCGATCTGTTGACCGAGTCGCGAGAATACTTTTATCCGGTCGAAGGGCTTTTGTTGGACCTGACGCTGGTCGCGCGGTCGACGTTGGGTGAACCGCTCCGACGTGAATTGGCAGGGCAGGGGCCGATGAACCTGTTATTGTCGGGCGAGACGTTGGACGCCTGTGCGCAAGGTGACCCGGAGACGATGACCGCATTGCAAAAAGGGCTGGCCGACGAGCGGGTCCAAGTGATCGGCGGGGAATTTCTGGAGACCCCTTTGCCGCTGATGACACGCGAGGGGACGCTGGCCAATCTGCGGCGCGGGCTTGAGACGTTTGACCGATTGCTGAAGGTGCGACCGAAGATTTTCGGCCGACGTCGATTCGGCCTCGCGCCGTTTTTGCCCGGATTGTTGAAACAGCTCGGTTTTGAAGGCGCATTGCATATTACGATCGGCGAAGGGCGGATTCCCGAGAGTAATCAGAGCAAGATTTCGTGGGACGGTCACGGTCAGACGGCAATCGAGGCGTTGGCCCGGGTGCCGTTGGATGGGTCGAAGACGGCACCGTTTTTCCGACTGCCGGAGCGGTTGGGCGATTCGTTGGATTTCGACCACGCCTCGACGCTGGTTTTTGCCCACTGGCCGTCGATGGCCTGTCGTTGGTACGATTTGTTCAAACGGATCGACCGGTATTCGCCCTCGCTGGGGCGGTTCATCTCGGTCGAGCAGTATTTCGAAGACACCGTCGGCTCGGGTCAATCGGCCGAATACACGGCGGACGACTATCGCTCGCCCTATCTGGAGCAAGCGGTCGACGAGGGCGTGGCCGATCCGATTTCGCGTTGGGCCCGCTATTATCGGCGCGAGGCGGCGTTGGAGACGATTCGGACGCTCGACTTTTTTGCCCAGGTCATCGACGGTGAACGAGGGTCGGGAAAAGACTGGTCGGACGACGCCGTTGCTTTGGAATCGCTCGCTCGGACTGTCGAAGGCCGTGTCCTCGATCCGTCGGGCGAGCCGATCGACGCGCGGAAAGAGCCGGAGTCGGTCGAGTTTGATGATGAAATCGACGGGCGATTGAGCGTTTCGGCTGCCCGGCTGGCCTCGACGATCGCTCCCGAAACGAAAGGGGAAACGGCCGAGGAGACCGGCGAGGTGGGAGAACTTTGTCTCAACCCGGGCGCTTTGACGGAAAAAAAGGTACTCCTCGAAGGTTCGGGAAACGGCCCGACGGCAGACGTGCCCGCGTTCGGATTTGCATGGATCGGTTCCGATGCAACCGACCAATCGGAGGCACCGGGCCATGCTCGGAAGACCGACAAAAAAGAGAAATCGTCGGCCGGTTGGAAACGTCTGTTTGGCGCGAAGAAGATTAAGCAGGAGCCGCCGCTTGCTGAACGGGTGGTCGAAAAAGAACGGACCACCTTCCGGCTCCGCAACGAGTTTTTCGAAGCGGCGATCGATCCGATTACCGGCGCGGTCCGAGCGATTCACGACTATACGCACCGGGCCAACCGGCTGGCCGAACAGATCGCCATGCGGTTGCCTCGGTCCCGTCGACCGGCCACCGACGATGACGACGAGGCGGCCTACACGGTCATGGCGGCCGACCGGATCGAAATCGATTCCGCCGGGCCGAACGTTGGCCGGTTGACTATTGAAGGACGCCTGGTCGATCGACAGACGGGGACGGCCGTTGCCCGATTTGAAAAAAGACTCACGGCCCGGCGAGGGAGTCGGGTTCTCGAGATGGACGTTCAAATCACGCCCGATTGGATGCCGGAAGGAAACCCGTGGGACTCGTACTACGGGGTCCGCTTTGCGTGGGGAGATGCGACGGCCGATTTGGTCCGCGACGTCCAGCTGGCCGGAGAACCGACCGAGGCGGTCCGTTTGGAATCGGCCCATCGGGTCGAGATCCGCAGCGAAAAGTTTCAGACGACGATCCTTCCCGGCGGCTTGCCATACCATCGGCGGTTTGGACTGCGGAAGATGGACACACTTCTGGTGGTTCCGGGAGAACGGGCCCGCCGGTTTCGGTTGGGGATCGGGATCGATCTGCCGTCATCGAGCCGGTCGGCGATGGCGTTTTTCGGACCCGAGTTGCCCGTCTTCCCGGTTGTTTGCCCCAAGAGCCAGAGTGGAGTGTTTTTCCACTTCAATCGGCGCAACGTGGTCGCGACCCGTTGGGAACCGACGGTCGAGGAAGACGGCCGTGTGAGCGGGTTTCGGGTTCGGTTATTGGAAACCGAAGGGAAGACGACCGAGCTTGGGATCGACCCGTTTCGACCGGTCGGGTCGGCGGTACGGACTGATTTTTTAGGCATGCCGGAATCGGAGCCGTTGGCGGTGGAGAACGAGGGTGTCAAGGTCCCATTGAGGCCGTATGAGTGGGTGCAAATCGAGGCGAAGTGGGAAACCTAAAAATAAAGAAAAACAAAGAGAGAAAAGAAAAAAATAGAGCAATCGCGCTCCAAAAAGTTTTTGGAAAGGAGTTTGAGGAAAACCTATTTCCAAAATGGTTTTCTTCATTCCAAAAAATACTGGCGACGGCCAAGGCCGTCGCTCTTTTTTCTTGACGCCATGAAAGCGAGAACGCGATTTTTTCACATTAACCGCAAAACCTTGCTTCGAGCAAAGTCAGGCACCTCGCATGTAGTCGCGGTTTCGCTTTAGATTGGAATTTTTGAACTGTCGCGGAAGTGGAAGGCAGAAATGGGGGAGTGACCGTTATCCAAAGGGAAATGGAGCGACGGCTGCGCCGTCACCAGTTTTTTTAATGAGAGGGGACATTTTGAAAATTGTCCCCTCTCAAACTCTCCCCTCAAAAACTTTTTGGACCGGGCTTGCTTCGCAATCCCTCTTTTTTGATTCTTTGTTTTCTTCTTTTACTCTTTGCCGACCGGCCCGTCCCCTTCCACCAAGTGACAGTAACTCTCATACCGCCGCTGGTCAATCCGCCCGTCTGCCACCGCATCCTTCACCGCGCACTCCTCCTCGTGTGTATGCGTGCAGTCGGGATACTTACAAGAATTTATAAACGGCCGAATGTCGCGAAAGAAACCGGGAACCTCCTCCCGAATCACGTCCCAGAGTTGGAATTGTCGGATTCCCGGCGTGTCGACCACATATCCGCCGTCGCGAAGCGGAATCAACTCGGCGGTCGTCGTCGTGTGCCGACCCTTGTGTGTCTCGGTGCTGACTTCCTGGACCCGAAGATGCAGTGTCGGATCGACCCGATTCAACAGCGACGATTTGCCGACTCCACTCTGACCGGCCACCACACTGGCCCGTCCCTGCATTCGACGCCGAAACGATTCGATTCCGAAATCGGTCTGGGCACTCAAGAGCAAAACCGGATATCCCATCTGGGCGTAGGTGCCGATGAGCGGTTGGAAACCGGTCGGGTCGACCAGATCAATTTTGTTGATGCAGATGACCGGTTGAATTTTCGCCTTTTCGGCCGTGATTATGAGCCGGTCAATCAGATTCGGCTTCAGACGCGGTTCGGCCGCGCTGGTGACGATCAAAACCTGGTCGACATTCGTCACGATGATGTGACGTCGGCTTCGACTCGTCCGGCAAACGGTCCCGTGCCGCGGTTCAACCCGTTCGATGATTCCTTCACGGGTATTTTCGTCGGTGTTTTCGACCGCGCGAAAAAGAACCCGATCCCCGGCTGCCACGATGTGACGCTGATCGGTGCTGAGCGTTTTCAATAATCGTCGGGTCGCACACTGATAGAGTGTCCCGTCCCGTTGGTCTTCCACCGTGCTGATCAAACCGCGGACGGCCAAAACGCGACCCTGGCGACAGATCGACTCGTCGACTTCCAGGACCATGCCAAAACCGGCCTCGTCCCCTTCCTCGACACGTTCGGCCCGAATCATTCGACCTCGGGTCAGCTCTCCCTTGCCGCTGAGCCGCTCCCCCTGATCAGCGTCTTCCAGCTCGTCGTCCTGGTTTTCGAATTGACGGGTCAAATCGTTCTGACGCGTCCGCGCAGCACGATTCTTTCGGAAATTGGCCCGAACCTGATCCTTCTTACTTCTTCGCTTTCCCATTTTTATACCGACGTTTTTTGGACCGGTGCTTCTGCACCGGCGCTTTTAACCCGTTCCCGTTGGTCACTGGTACGCGGCTGTGCAGTTGGTACGTGCCGCTCTGAAAAAAGGTGGATGATCGTTCTCGGTTCAACTTTGGCGGTAAGGGGTCGCGACAGGACCGGTGCCCCCGCACCGACGCTTTTAACCCGTTTTATACCGGTGCTGCCGCCCCGCTGATTTAAACCGTTCTCGTTGGTCACTGGTACGCGGCTGTGCAGTTGGTACGTGCCGTTCTGAAAAAAAAGGTGGATGATCGTTCTCGGTTCAACTTTGGCGGCTCTTAATAATTAATGCTTTTCCCCTAATGATGTGCGCCCGTTCCCGGTGGCCAGTGTCTATAACTGGATTGATGCTCCGGCGCACAGGACAAAAACCGCGGCCAAGGGCCGGACTGCTGAAATGACGGTTTTTGACCATGGAAAAGGAAAAAACGCCAAGATTTTACCTTAATTCACCATTTTAACCCATGAAGGCCAAACTTGTATGGGGATCGACCGTTTTCCCCAAAAAATATAGGGCCGCTCGGAATTCGATCCAAACGGCCCTTTCTTGTCGTTGCAGGGCATTTTTGTGGGAGAGGAGCAAATCTCTCTCCTGATAGCGATTTTCCGCCTTGCGGCGGACACGAAATGGTCGTCGCCGGGCTACTTGCAGCTACGGCAGGCGCGCTTTTTCGTGGCTTTTTTGGCTACCTTCTTTTTGGCGACCTTTTTCTTCGCGACTTTCTTGGCTACCTTCTTTTTGGCGACCTTTTTCTTCGCGACTTTCTTGGCTACCTTCTTTTTGGCGACCTTTTTCTTCGCGACTTTCTTGGCTACCTTCTTTTTGGCGACCTTCTTCTTCGCGACTTTCTTGGCTACCTTCTTTTTGGCGACCTTTTTCTTCGCGACTTTCTTGGCTACCTTCTTTTTGGCGACCTTTTTCTTCGCGACTTTCTTGGCTACCTTCTTTTTGGCGACCTTCTTCTTCGCGACTTTCTTCTTCTTGGGCACGGTCAATCCTCCGTCCAAGGGTTTCGGGCAAGTGGTCCTTTTCGCCTTGCAAAAAAAGGCGACTTACCTTGCTTACCCTTTCACTAGACCACATATCGGTATCTTTTCGGCATCGAGGCAATTTCGTTTGCGACTCTTAATGAGATCGATTTGCGATTCAAAGGAGGACAAATTCTACTTGAAGCTGTCGATCCGAGGAACGCCGAAACGCTCGATCCTCACCGAAAAGAATCGTATCCTCACGATTCTCTGATTGGGTTATGAGTTTGCTTCTTGTCAGAAGAACGAACTTTCGTTTTCTTTTTGAACGCCGTCAATTTGAACGACGTCGAAAAGAACGCCCATAACGAACCACTGCGGTACATCAACGTTGTACTACAAAAAAATGTAGCACGTAGTTGCTATGTTGTACATATTATCCAAAATAATTCAATACCGTCTTCAATCAAAGCGACTATTTTTTCAAAAAACTTTTTTCTTCTCTAGACGAGCGTCAACTTCTTTTGCTCCATGACGGTCCCTTTTTTGTCTCGAGTAAAAGCTCAAGCCATCGAAGGTCGCTTGATGAAGGCAGAAGATAACACCTGACCTCGATCTGGTCGGTTCATTTGTTTCCGATCGGCGTTTTTGTTTTAAAAAACATCCACTTGTTCTACCCGTGTCCAAGACATAACGGAAGAAGAAGAGGGTGCGGATGAAAACGAAATACCCTTATTTATAAGGGGTTTCGGTAAAGGCGGCTCGAAGGTGCAAAGCGGGAAAATGCCCGGTTGATAAAAGGAACGAATACGGAAAACGGCGTTTGGACTTTTCGTTTTTGAAATGAGTTCAAGCGGTTCGAAACGAGCGCTTTCTTGTAGAAAAAACCGTTGGCAAACCGAGTTGATCTTTTCAAAAACGGCTTACCAACGTGACCGTCGATACGCTTGGTACAGGGCCCAGTTCGAGTAAACCATATAACCAAAAAGAATCATCAAAAAAATCGATCGAGCACGCAATCCGAGAAGGAAAAAAAGCCCTGCCGTGAAGATCGAGAGGAGAATCGACCATTGAACGCCTTTGACTCGATCGATTCGAAGACAGATTTCGCGCGAGATCTGACCGCCGTCCAAAGGGTAAATCGGCATCAGATTCACCGCGCCCCAGATCAGACTGATGAAAATCAGGTTGTAAAGAAAGACATTCAAAAGAAACGAATCGAATAAAGCGAATCGGAAGTAGACCAAAAAGGTCAAAGCGGGGTTGATGCCGAGTTCAACTTGGTGTCCGGTTGCCGCGATAATCCCCAAAACGGCTCCGGCCAACAAGAAACCGGCACCCGGGCCGGCCAAGGAGATCAAAATCTGTTCACGCCAGCCGCTTGCACGGGTTCCCATCAGTTGGGATGTCGGATAGATCGTCAATCCGCCGAAGCCGTAGAGCACAATCCGTGGACTCAGGCCGAACGCCCGCATCATCACCGCATGGCCCAGTTCGTGAACCAAAATGGCCGTGAACAGTGCGACGATCCAGAGCAATAATTCGCGGACTCCACGGCTGTTCATCCCCAAGAAAAGGGCCACTAGCCAGAAAAACGGGTGGATGCGGACCGGGAACCCAAACAGGCGGAAGTGGAAATCGCCTTGGGTTGGCGGGGGTTCATAAAACATCGAACTCGTTTCTCCAAAAGGGTTTCTGATATCTATTTTGCCGTTTGCGGTTGGCAGCTTTCGATCGGAAAACGGACGATCGTGTCAAATTGGCAGACCGAACTTGGGGCACCTGTGCCGAAGGAGTCTTTTTTCATTCCCTCACAAGCTTGTCCGGCTGCCGATCTTTTCGATCGGCGTACTTGGCATCTCAGTGACGGTTTCACTCGAACGTCAAGGCGTAGGAATTACTCGGCCAATTCGCCCAAAATATAACGGGCCGCCCGCTGCGACGCGCCGGGAAGCGCCACCTCGCGACAAAGCTGGTCCAGTCGGTCGACCCGAAGGGCGTATCGGTTTGGATCGGTCAACCACTCGATCAGATGCGCGGCCAGTTCGTTCGATTTGTCTTCCCAGGTCAGATATTCGGGGAACGGGATTTGATCGGCGTCGGGTTGGTTCGGGTCGAACGGTTTCATGTCGGAATTGTCCAAGCCGCCGGTCGCCAGCAGGTTGACCAGCGTGATGTATTTCACCTTTCGGAACCAGCCTTGAACCACATAGGCGTACCGGGGGACCCAGTAAAGCACGGCCGTCGGTTTCCGATGGTACAACAGCTCCAACGAGACCGAACCGCTACAGGCCAGACAGCAATGGGCCGCTCGCATCAGTTCGGGTGTTTTATTTTCATACACTTCGATCGGCAATCCGGACTGCTCGACCAGCTCGCGGGCGAATTGGGCCTGGTTCGGGCGAAACGATCCGATCGCGAATCGAACACGCGGCACCGTGGCGTGAATCTTCTGGGCCGTCTTCAAAAACCAGTTCAGATTATGTTCGACCTCTTGGGTTCGCGAACCGGGTAAAATCGTTACAAGCGGCCCTTCCTCCTCGCTGCGACGCCGTTGTTCGGCCAAAAACGGTTCGTCCAGTTCGACCCGCTCAACCTCATCGAAAAACGGATGGCCGACGTAGGTCGCCCGACAGCCGCGCTGCTCGAGCCAGGCCTGTTCGAACGGGAGGCTACAAAGGACATGGTCGACGAAACGACGCATTTTCTTGACACGCCAACGAGCCCAGGCCCAAATTTGCGGCGGCGTGTAATAGAAAACGGGAATTCCCCGTCGCTTGGCACACTTGGCGATCCACCAGTTGAACCCCGGATAGTCGATCAACACGACCGCGTCGGGTCGCTGATCGCGAAAATACCGGTCGGCCCGCTTCATCAGGGCCCAAAAGTGGTGCACGTTCATAAGGGCTCGGGCAAGCCACATGACGGCGAATCGGGTCAGGTCTTCGTGCAGTTCGCAGCCCGCTTCGGCCATTTCCGGGCCGCCGTAACCGACCGTTTTGATCGAGGGGTCTAGTTTTTGAAATTCGCGTATCAGATTCGCACCGTGAAAGTCGCCACTCGGCTCACCGGCGGAAAAAAAGATCGTGAGAGGTCGACGATGGTTCATCGTGAGGGGAGTTCCTAATACCAACTCTTGTTTGTCGGCTGCGCTTGGTCGCGTTAACAGCCTGTTGAAAAAGGGGCTGCTAGGGAAAACACGATGTTTTCCACATAGTCAGCGATTTAAAAAAACGCTGACTATGCGAGGCTTGCGGCCACTTGTTGTCGCAATTGCCGAGGTTGAAAAAGACCTGGATGGACTTTTTCAACGGACTGTTAAGCCGCGGAACAAAATAGGCCCCGCGTACAGTCGAGGCAAAAATGGGTAAACTGCATAAAAGAATAGAGGGAAACCCTGAAAAAGAAAAGACCGATTGTCCGACATTCGTCCCCGGGTTCACCCTTCAACGAGGTCGTTTTACACCCTTCTTTTTTCCTTTAATCGATCGATTCGTCCGTCTTCTCTCGCGTTGAATCGGCTTCCAGATAGGCCGACAGCACCACCTGGGCCGCCAGCATGTCGAGCCGTTTCTTCCGACGCTTTTTCGTCATCTTGGCCCCGAGCAGATATTGCTCCGCCTCACGACTGCTGAAACGCTCGTCGTAAAACGTGACTTCCACCCCGGTGATCTCGGTCAACCACTGGCCAAACTCGCGTGCTTCCTGGGATTTTTCGCTCTCCCGGCCGTCCAGATGGATCGGCAGTCCGACGACGAAGAGTCGTATCCGTTCCTCCTCGACCAGTTGACGGAACCGCTGGGCGTCTTTTCGCTCGCCGCGTCGGGTGTAATTTTCGTACGGGCTGGCGATCGTTCGGCCGGGGTCGCTGATCGAGATGCCGATCCGGACCGTTCCGTAGTCGATCCCGGCCACGCGGCCCGGCGAGTCGGACGGCTTTGGTTGTGGGTTTGGGTTCATCGCTGGGACGCCCCCTTGGTATTGCCGTCAAGGCCGTTTGGCGGGGCGTCTTCCCTGGGAATCGGCTGTCGACCCTCGGGAGTCGTAAAATAACCCCGTTTGAGAAAACGGGTCGTGCAGCGGATCACCATCGGGTCTTTCATGATGAACGTGTGGAGCTCCGGGATCACCATGAAATCGGCCGCCCCGGGCAATCGGGCGCTTTCGATCGAGACGGTCCCATCGTCGTTGCCCGGCAGAAACGGATTGAATCCCCGTTGGTCGTCGCGTCCACCGGCGATGATGCCGAATTCCAGCGGCGGGATCACCAGTTTTTTCTCGGTTGTCGTCCATTCGGGGCCGAGCTCTTGAAGTGGTCGGCCATTGACCATTGCCAAAAGATCGTTTTTCGAGGCGGCCAACGCCATGAGCGACCCGTGATTCGGCGGGGCGATCATCACCATCCGTCGAAGTCGCGGGTCGATTCGCCCGTCGTGTGTCTGTTGATAATCGTACAGATAACGGCGAATGATGATGTTGCCCAAACTGTGGGCGACGAACGAGATTTCCTCGATCCCTTTGAGGCTTTGGATGATCTTATCGAGCATCTGGGCGTGTTCGGCGATCGATCCGCGGGTGCTGGGGTATTCGACGTTGAAAACCAGATAATCGGTTTCGTCCCGGATCGCCTGAGTCAGTTTTTCCATTCGGGTATGGGTGCAGATCAACCCGTGCAGGACCAAAACGGCCCGGCCTCGCATGGGCGGAAGCCTTTTTTCCTTTCGGATTTCCGCCAGTTTGTTGCGGCACTCGTTGAACGTCCCCGAGGTGTGCCGAAACGCGTTGCCGTCCAACAGCCGACAGTGGCCGGTCAGCGCGTTGCGTTGGATCCGCCAGTCGTGGAAGAAAAACTCGTCGGCCCAGAACTGTTTTCCCCCGAGCGTTGGCAGAGGAATCCACTCCTCCTCCCCGGTCGACGGTCTTTGGTTACGGTCACGGCCACGATCTTGGGCCAAAAGCGATCCGCCATGGAGGGTGCCCAAAGCCGACAGGAAAACCAGGACAGCAAGAAAGTACCCAAGACGGCGCGCACCGGGGGCGTTTCGTGAAAACAGCAGGAATTTCCAGGCAAAGACCATAACGGGTATCCGCACACGCCAAGGGTGAAAAATCGTCCATTTCGATTTTCCCTCTATGGTAGCCGGATACGCTGAAAAAACAAGACGAACCGTACGCGAGGTTTGCCTACTATTGCTATTTTTACAGGAGGAAAGACCGTCTCCCCCCCCTTACTCGGTCGGGATCGAAAGACTGAGCGAGACGATTTGGACGATCGAGCCGGTGGTCCAATCGACGGCCCTTGTCGTCAGGTCGGCCTCCGCGGTACCGACCGTTCCGTCGGCGATCGGGGTGTCGTTGCCATCGAAGATTCGAAACCAGGCGGCCGTCCCGTTGGCCAAGGCAAGGGTCGTCTCGACCGGGTTCAACGCGGCCGATCCGTTGGTCGCGGTGCCAAAAGCGGTTGAATCCAAGGGGAATTCGGCCAGTTTGGTCTGGGTCGTGACGGCCGTCTGCGGATCGGCCGGTTTTGTGCCGTCGTAGACTGCCAGCCGTCCCGGGCCGCCGATATCGACCAAGTCGACCACCGTGTTGCAGGCGGCGTTGCGAGCCGAGTCGGAGAGAATGAAAGCGTGGGCCATAATTGGGGGGTCCTCGTGGTGAATTTGTCGGCAGGGTTCAAGACGCTACGAAGGGGCCTCGGGAGACGAGACGCGTACTTCAGTCGCGAGGGCCCCGGTTTGAAAGCACGATCCGGCCGCGGTCGATCCGGAGCGAATCTGGGCCGCTTCCACATCGAGCGACTGGGGCCATTTTCGAATCCAGCCGTCGGCTTCGACCGTGCTTGCCAGGTCACCGGCCAGTTCGAGCAGACGAACCGAACGGGCCGGGCGTCGGGCGGATTTCAACCAGCCGATCGGATCGGTTGGCAACCGTTCCAGGACCCGAGAGTAAACGCCCAGGTAGGCGAACTGGCCGAAAAAGCTGGTCCCGGCCGTAAAAAGTTGGTTTTGCCCCAAAAGGCCGTTCACCGTCGACCAGGCAAACCGGCGGCTGGTCGCGGTCTGGCCGGAAGCAATCGGTTGTCCGTCGAGCCAAGCGCGATAGGTCAAACCGTTGTAACTCAAGGTATAGCGGTGCCAGTCGGTCCGATTGAAACCGGAGACCGAAATCGGGCACTCAATCAAAGGGTCCCCTTCGGCGTCGACCATGAGACTCACGGTATCGTTTTCCACCTTGAACCAGAGGGCCGAGTCGATCGCCGTGCTATTGTCGGCCACAAGCAGCTGGAGTTTGGTTTGGGCCGTACTGGAAGTCAGTTGACAAACCAGATCGACCGTCCAGTTTTTGTCTGGAACACTCGGGACGCCGGGCACCAGGCAGGTCGGCATTGAAATCGTATTTCTCAAAAGCGTCACGGCATCGCCCAGGGGGCCCTTCGTCCAGCGGAAATCCCGAGGAAGGATCCCGCTGGAATAAATGAACCCATGAGAAAGCGTCCGCCCCAAGCTGTCGTGGAACTGGTCGATCGTCGTTCCCACAGCGGGAACCACGGCCCATGCGGGCCACGCTTCCGGCGTGCTCGATTCCCACCGTAGTCGGCCGGTGTCGAATCGAGCTGCGGGAAGGCAATCCGGATAGCTGGTGATCATGCGGTTGCCACCTGTTCTCGATAGGTATAGGTTTTTAACGTGATTCGAACTTCTTCATCGAAATCGCCACCGAAGACCAGGAGCTTCAATTTGAACGGGGCCAAGGGAATCGAACCGGCCGTTTGTCGCAACGGAAAAGTGTTCGGCAAAAGCATCGTGGCCACGGGCGGCTTTAACGGCTTGGTGCCGGTATTACCCGTTTCGTAGTTGGTCCCGTCGAAAGCGTAAAGAAGAAAGATTTCGATCGGTTTATTGGCGGTCGGAGTGTATTCTTCTTCTTCGACGAGAAGCTCCAACGCCAGCCATGGATCGCGATAGGTCGCGTTGTCGATCTCGGTACTGAAGCGACCCGTGCCGTAAGTAAGACACGTGTTGTCAATTCCGCTGGGCCGACTGGTCGCACTATCCCAAGGAAAGGTAACTGCCATCTTAGTTCCCCTCCGTCGCGAAGTCGTTGACCAGGTCGGCGACAACCGTTTGGACGCCGCTGTCGGTCGTCTGCTCGGGATCGGTGATGGTCGCGTTAGTCAGAATACGCAAACGCATCTGATTTACCATGGCTTCCGGTTGTTGCTCGGCCTGCTGGGCCCATGCCAATCGGGCCGCGTGGTTCGTGGTGGTCGGGGCTTCGCCTCGGATGTCACGCGCGGCGACCACCACGGCGACGTACGCTTGACGCCAAAGGGGATGCTGTCCGATCGGTAATTTGAGGATGGCGTACTGGGTGTCGTAGTTCATGATTAAAGGTTCTCTGAAGGGATACGAGGAAAGGCCGTTTTGTCAGGACCGAGACGGTCGCCGAAGCCCTGGCCGGAACAAGTGGTCCCTCACCGAGGGGCGTGATTTGTCTCCGTCATTCCGGCGACCACGGCCCCCATCTAATCACCAAAACCGGCAAGTGTCAAAGCAAGAATTGGCCACTGCCAGGAGGAGCGAAGTCGTGTTTTTTTGAAGAAGGTATTTCTAAAAGGGAGAGCCGCTTGCGGAAAAAACGCTCACGAGACCGGTTTTCAACGCACCACGTCGGGAAGCCGTGGTATCGCTTGTTGCGAGTGAAAGAGTGGGAGATGTCCAACTAAGGGAAAACCGACGAACCAACTCAAGCGAGGGTGTTCCCCAAAGGGGGTGATAACGCGATAACTCAGTGAGAATCGCTCTAACCCGAACGTTCCGACTCCAGACTTTCCCGGATGGCCGTGGCGGTTTTTGACAATCTCCGAGGTGTGATCTAGGATTAAATTAGTTCGGCTGTCCGTTGACCGACCGGGGATAACCAACGCTTTTCTTATCCCGATCGGGGATTTCTCCCGAGGTAAATACGCCCTCGTCGAAAGGACCGGCCCGACCGGCACGAAAAGGCAGCTCGTCTCACGGTTTAGGCTTTTTCCCTTGTGCTTGGAAGCTCCTTTTTGTTGCGAACGAGAACCGTTGTTGAACCTCTCCTTTCAGAAGTAATCGACGATGCTTTTTGAAAGGGGAAGTGCGAAGTCGAGATAGGACAGACGGTTCGCCCCTTGTTTTTTCCTTTGAGCCCATGTCGGCAAAGAGGCAATCCTGAAAGGCAACCTGGTTTCCGGGAGTCCGATTCATGAATACCACAATGAATGACCCATCGTTGAATTTACCGATGGCAGAAGAGACTCGAGAGATGCTCTCGGGTTCGCCTGATGAAATCAGCGCGCAAGTTGGCGGTCTGTTGGCCAGCTTGTACCCGCAAAACAATGTTATGGAGCGACGATCCGAACGTCGGTTTCCGTTTCCCTATCTGATTCACCTGACCCCGGTGGAAACCGAAGGGAACGAAGCGGAGGGAGAGGCTGTCGTCGTGGTCGGCAAGCATCTCTCGACCAAGGGGGTCGGATTCTTCCACCCCAAACCGCTTCCTTATCGACGGATGATCGCTTCGTTTGAAACGGGCAACGGCGCCTGGCTGAGCTTCCTTATCGACTTGACTTGGTGTCGGTTCACCCGCCAAGGCTGGTACGAAAGTGGGGGGCGATTTGTTCAAGCGGTCACTCCGCCCTTCGAATCGTTTCCGCAGTAAGCGCGGTCCATTCCCACCTTGCTTCTTGGGGAAGATGAAATCGGCCCCGGTGTGTGGCTGATATTCTCTGGATAAGAAGCGAGCCGACCGGCTTGCACGCGTATCTAAATCCACTTCCCTCTAAAAGGGTATTCTTTTTTCCCTTTTTCTTGAGTCGGTCGATCGAAAAGTCCCCGATTCTCATCTCTGCACGTAAGTGTCCATCTAGGGAATCGACGTCCTTGCCATGCTGTGGAGGGGGCCATTGTTGGGCGACGGCGAATCGCCTCTTTTTCTCCCGATGGCAGAAGGTCTATTTTAAATGGAAATGTTTAGGCCGGTTTTGCCGCTAAGCAATTCCGATCGTAGGGGTCGCGTTGCGACGCACTTCACTTCTTTTAACGTTTCTGGTGAAAAAGACTTCACACGATCCGGGTCTCTTGTTAGCATCGGAAAGTGTAAGGAGTTAGCCTTCACTGCACGTGTTCATCTGCTACCTTTTGTCCAAGTTCGAAGGTGCCAATTTTATGGTCGATTCTCGTCGCCCCCATAGTGTGGAGGTAGAAGAGCTTTTGCGAAACGCCGAGCTTCGCAATGAACTCGAGCCGTTTTATGACGAGTCAATAACTCGCGTCAATGTGCAACATTTGCCCTTGGCGGCCGAGAACGACTATCTGGCGTCGATGTTGGCCTGGGAAGAGGCACCGATCCTGC
Organism: Thermoguttaceae bacterium; assembly: GCA_963674475.2. Lineage (GTDB taxonomy): Bacteria > Planctomycetota > Planctomycetia > Pirellulales > Thermoguttaceae > CAXXFQ01. Next base: position 75,625 of record CAXXFQ010000033.1, read on the forward strand.
CGATCTATCGCTGGTTCGACCCTGAACTCCGTCCGCCCCGACCGGCCGCTTTGGATGACGAAAATCTCCACGATGTTCTGTGGGATCTCGTTTATCAACTGTACGAAAAGCGAATCCTGCTCGATTTTACCGACCACCTTTCGGATCGTGATCTGTACTGCCTGATCTGTCGCGATATTCTTCCGGCACGGGAAAAGAAGTTGGATTTGGCCCGGAATTTCCTCCATTGGGACTGTAGCGGCAGTTCGGAGGTCTGGTTGCAGTTCTATGCGACCGACGAGGAACGTCAGCAATGGGCCGAGACCTATCGTCTCCCGTTGCCCGAGACCGAAGAGCCGCCCCATCCGCGTTGTCTCCCTCGAGAACTATAGCGTTGGAGCCCTTTTTCGGCGATTATTTGCCCCTCCTTTTTCAAGGTTCGGAGTCGATGGAATCGTATCACATTCGTGTCGAAGGAAAAGATCTGACCTTCAGCGCGGCGCATTTCATCGTTCTCCAGCCGCGGCTTATCGAATCGCTTCACGGCCACGACTTCACGGTCGCCGTCGAGTGGACCGGTTCTCTGGGGGAGCACGGTTACGTGGTCGATTTCTGTCTCCTTCGCGAGACGCTCCGCGGAATCGTCTCCGCATGGGACCACAAGATCCTCCTGCCCAGTGGACATCCGGAAATCTGCCTGGACGTTCAAGAGAGCCAGGTCGATCTTTCTTTCCACCGTCGCCGGTGGAGTTTTCCCCACGGCGATTGTGTCGTTTTGCCTATTCTCAATACGACGGCCGAGTGTCTTGCTCGGGAGATTGGCGATCGGCTTCTGGTGGAACTGGCTCGGGTTTCTCCTTCGATCGGGCGGCCGGACCGGCTGCGAATTGAGCTTGATGAAGGGACCGGTAATCGGGCGATGGTGGAATGGAAGTTTGAAGGCGAAGCGTAGAAAAAACAAAAAAATAAAAAACAAAGAACAAAAACAGAGGGATTGCGAAGCAATCCCGGTCCAAAAAGTTTTTGAGGGGAGAGTTTGAGAGGGGACAATTTTCAAAATGTCCCCTCTCATTCTAGAAACACTGGTGACGGCCTCCGGCCGTCACACCCTTTTCTTTGGATAACGGTTACCTCCCATTCCCGCCTACCATTTCGCGAAAGTCCAAACCTTCCGCTTTAAAGCAAAGACTCGACGTTAAATGGCGGTCTCACCTTTGTGAAATAAGAGAGTTTTTTAAAAGCAAAGCTTGGACTCTAACTCGCAAAAAATAGGTATTCTCGCTTCTGAAGCGTCAAAGAAAAGAGGCGTGACGGCCGGAGGCCGTCACCTGTTTTTTTTCAATGAGGGGAAACATTTTGAAAATTGTTTCCCCTCAAACGCCCCTTCAAAAACTTTTTGGACCGCGATTGCTTCGCAATCGCTCTTTCTTTGTCCTTTTTACTTTGTTTTTCATTTTAGTTCGCGCGTTGTTTTTCTACAAATGCTCGATAATCTTCCGGCGTATCAATCCCAAAAGTCGGCATGTCAATCACTCCAACCATGATCGAATGGCCCGCGTCAAGAACCCGCAACTGCTCGAGCTTCTCCGTCTGCTCAAGCGGACAAACGGGCATCTGAGCCAACCGCAATAAGAAGTCGCGCCGATAGGCGTAAAGCCCGACGTGCTGATAAAAAAGCGGCGGATCGGCTTCCAACAGCGCGTCGGACCACTCGCGCGGATGGGGGATCGGGCTGCGGCTGAAATAAAGCGCGCGGCCGCCCTGATCGAAAACCACTTTCACACAGGCCGGGTCTTCCAGTTGGGCCCGACTTCGGATCGGCGTGGCCAACGTCGACATGACCGCCTCGGGGTTCTTTTCGAGCAGTTCGACCGCCAAGTCGATCGCCTCGCCCGGCAGGTCCGGTTCGTCCCCTTGGACGTTGACCAGGATCTGGGCGTCCGACAAATCGCGGGCCACTTCGGCCACTCGGTCGGTGCCGCAGGCGGCGTTCGGGTCGGTCATGCGCACCTCGCCACCAAAAGCGCGAACCGCCTCGGCAATCCGCTCGTGGTCGGCCGCCACAATGACCCCGTCGGGCCGTTGGGCCTTCAGTGCCGACTCGTAGGTGTACTGGATCAGCGGTTGGCCCGTTTCGTCCAACAACAGCTTTTCGGGCAAGCGAGACGAGGCCAGTCGGGCCGGAATGACAATATAGCTGGTCGAGCCTGCAGTGGCGTTTTGGGTCGGTTCTGTCATCGGGATTCCTCCTTGAAAGGGGGCCAGTTTGGGCACACGGGGCAAGGCAGTCGAAGCGACCAAAGGTTTCCTTGGTGTCGGCCGTTCAAGCCGATTGTAATTCGACTTGGCCACTTGGACCTAGACCAATTTGTCTCCATAAATCGAGTGGATGGGTTAAATGGGGTAAATGAGTGATTCTAGTCGCGTCTCTCACGATCGATTCGGATTGAGAAGTGACGATAACGATTGGAGATTTTAGGTAAGACCTGTCGATTATGAGGGTGGTGTATTGAGTGGTCAGGTCTCGATTCGCCTGTGTGAAAATGAGTTTTATCCGCCAAAGGGAGAACGGATTCGATGAACGAAACGCCCGCCCCGCATGAAAATTTCGCTTCGGATTTTCCGCTGATCAGCGAGACGCGAATCGACGCGCCCCATGTGATCGGCGACGCGTCGGCCGAGATTCCGGTCCGCGCTCCGGCACGACAGGGGAAACGGTCCGGGCGCGTTGCTCATCAAGAAGAAACGGGGCCTGAAATTCGCCCAGAAACCGACGTGTCGGAAATCGTCGAGGACGAAACGGCGGCGGAATCCAACCGGCCGGAGGCGGACCAGGTCGACTTGCCGTGTGAGAACGAGGCAGCGGAGATCGACGATCGGCTTGGGGAGCGGCTCGAAAAACAGGCGTACCAGTTGGGGCGACGGCTCCAGGAGCAGCGGCGGGACTTGGACCATCGCGAGGCCCGGTTGAATACACGCAGCGCGATGTTCGATCAGGAGATGCGCTCGGCCCGGCTCTGGTTGAACGAGCGGCGGGTCGAACTCGACGAACAGGAAAAGTCGCTCGACAGTCAGGCCCGCGCTTTGGGCGAAGTCCAACGCGAGGCGAGTGAGTTCGAAACCAAAAACGCCTGGCACGGGCGGTGCAAGGACCTGGCTACCTCGTTGGAAAAGCGTCTCGAGACGCTCCATCAGGCCGAACTCCAACTGGAACAATCGCGTGAGGAAAACCGATGCATCCAAGAGGCCCTGTTGGACGACCAGCGGAAGTTCAACCTCTGGCGCCGCCGGCAGCGTGAACGGTTCCAGCAGGACCGACGACGCGCCGAGGCCGAATTGGACCAGCGGCGCGAGGCGCTTTGTCGTCAAAGCGAAGAGGTCGACCGGTCCCGGCTGGCCATGGAGCAATTGCGCGACGAGTTGGGCCGGATGCACCGTTCGACGTTGGAGATTCGTCTGGCGACCGAACAGCTATGGATCGAGCTTTCCGGCTCGGCCCCTCCGGCGTCGTTGACCCGGTCACTGGGGCAAATCCGTTCGCAATTGGCCGACCAGTATCGCGAGGCGAACGCGGCCCTGTTGCGGCAAAAAGAAGAGTTGGCCGCCCTTTGTAGTCAGTTGGCCGGCCAGCATCAGAACCTGAGTGCCTACCGAGAACGGATCGAGCAGTGGGCCGCCGGTCGCGAAGAGCAGATCGAACAACAGCTTGGCCGGATGGTCGAGCGGGAATCGCGTCTGAACCGTCAGGAGTCTGAGTTCCATCAGGCGTCCCAGCAGTGGCAAGACGAGCGGCTCGAACTGAAACAAGAGATCCGCCGTCTGGAGTCGATTCTCGAAGAGCAAAAGATCGAACGACTCAACCGGGCCCCCCTCGATGAAACCCCCATTCTGAAAATGCCCTTTCTCAAGGCATCGTAAGGGTTTTTTCTTGGTAACGCCTTTCTCGGTGGCCAATTCTTGAAAAAGGGCCTGAAAACCCGGCCGCTTTGATTTTCTCTCTTCAAGGCCCATGATAAGGGGCTTTTGTGTCGTTTTCTTGGGCCGGTGCTCAGGAAATTCTCAAAAATTCTTGAAAAATCCACTATGGATTTCTATTGGTAAACGTTCTACTAATAGAAGATGTCTTCTTTCTGAACTAAAAACGCGCGATTTTGGGGCCTTGGACATGATGTCGGAACGCGATCGGATCACTCTTGCACGAGGCGATTGGGACGTTGCGAAAAACACTCAAACCGGTTTTGAAAGGAGGGATGTGTCGTGGTGAATCAACCCAAACAACGACGGCCGTGGTGGCGTTTGTCCGTTATTGAAGTCCTGGTTTGCATAACAGTCTGCGGCTTGCTTATGTCGATTTTTTCAAAACCAATCTGCGAATGTTATCCCCATGGGAGATATGCCCGTTTTCTCGAAGCATCTCGAAAGGCCAATGGTGTTAAACTTCAATACACGATAGATCCCGAGTCAAAGAAGCCGGTTGATCCTTCGACGGAGTATGACATGGCCGCAAACGACTCGATTGTTGAAAACGCTTTTCTTCCGACGGGCGATCATCCCGTTTCGACCTTCCCGATCGATGTTGACACGGGCATGTATCCCATCATGGAAAGCTTCTTCAAATTCGGAGACCTTCCGCCGAAGGGGGCAATTCGTCTTGAGGAGCTGATCAACTATTTCGACTACCAGTACGAACCGCCCGGAGGAGACCAACCGTTCGGCGTGGGGCTCGATGCGGCCGAGTGCCCCTGGGATCCGAAACATGCATTGGTGAGAATCAGCCTCAAAGGTTGTATGCTCGAACCGACTGAGCGACCGCCGATGAACCTGGTCTTTCTTTTGGACGCCTCGGGGTCGATGCAGGTCTCCAACAAATTGCCGCTTTTCAAGGAAGCGATGGGCAAGTTGGTCCGGCAGCTTTCCTCTGCCGATCGGGTTGTGATTGTTGTCTATGGGGGGCCTGCGGGGGTGATCTTGCCGTCCACTTCTGGCGACCAGGAAGAAAAAATTCTTGGCGCGCTCGATTGGCTCGGGGCAGTCAAATCAAACTACGGGGGCGAGGGGATCCGGCTGGCCTATGCGATGGCGGCGAAGAATCACTTGGCCGATGGGGTCAACCGGGTGATCCTTTGCACTGACGGCGATTTCAACGTCGGGGTCACGAACCAATCCGATCTGATCGACTTGATTGAGAGGAAGGCCCGCGAAGGGGTGTTTCTGTCTGTCTTGGGGTTCGGGATGGGGAACTATAAGGATTCGACGCTCGAAAAGCTGGCCGACCGGGGCAACGGGAACTACGGCTATATCGACACGGCCCAAGAGGCCGAAAAGATGCTCGTTCGCCGACTGGCCGGAACGTTGGTGACGATCGCGAAGGATGTCAAAATTCAGGTCGAATTCAACCCGAGCCAAGTAAAAGCGTATCGGCTTTTGGGCTACGAAAACCGGTTGCTTCGTCAAGAGGATTTCAACGACGACACGAAGGACGCCGGGGAGATCGGTGCCGGGCATACCGTGACGGCGTTCTACGAGATCATTCCGACCGATTCGGATGAGACGATCGAAACCCCGCCGGTCGATCCGCTTAGATATCAAGGTCCCGTTCACGTTTCGACAGAGAAATCCCTCGGGGCAAAAGACGGCGCCCTTCCAAAAGAGACGTCCGACGAGCTTCTGACCGTCAAGCTTCGATACAAGCGGCCGGATTCCGAGACATCGGAGCGGATGACTTTTTCGCTTGAGAATCGGGTGCGACCGTTTTCTGAAGCGGGTACTGACTTCCGATTTGCGTCGGCGGTCGCCGCGTTCGGGATGGTATTGCGTGACTCGGCCTATCGAGGGGATGCCGATTTCACAAAGGTATTCGATTGGGCCGAATCGTCGTTGGGCGAGGATTCTCATGGCGAGCGCAAGGCGTTTTTGGGGCTCGTTCGCCAAGCGGCCAGCTTACAAGACGAGCCGATCGCCGATACCGATAGCAACGCAGAGAAATAAAAAAGACTCGTGCAAAGGATCGGCGGAGGTTGACGGTCGAATTTCTTTCCTGTTATACTCAGAGATGCTTTCTGGGCCCACTGGGAAATTATTGGATGACGAAATGCGAATCGAAGAACAAGTAAAAGAGCTGACCCGCGGCTTGGTCGAATTGATTTCGAGCGATGGGCTGGTTGCGAAACTGGCTGAATCTCGTCCTCTGCGGATCAAAGCCGGTTTCGACCCGACTGCTCCCGATATTCATATCGGACACACGGTCCTGCTTCAGGCGCTTCGAAGGTTTCAGCAGTTGGGACATCAAGTCATCTTTCTCATTGGCGACTACACGGCCATGATTGGAGATCCCAGCGGGCGCAACAAGACCCGCCCCATGCTTAGCAAGGCGGACGTTGAGCACAACGCCGAGACCTATAAGGAACAGGTTTTCAAGATCCTTGATCCCGAGAAAACCGAGGTCCGGTTTAACAGTGAGTGGTTCGACAAGATGAGTCTTGCCGAGGCGATCGAGCGTTTCGCCTCTCGTTACACCGTCGCTCGAATGCTGGAGCGTGACGATTTTGAAACGCGATTTCGAGAAAATCGACCTATCGCCATCCATGAATTTATCTATCCGCTGGTCCAGGGCTACGATTCGGTCGCGCTGGAAGCGGATGTCGAGATGGGAGGGACGGACCAGAAATTCAATTTATTGCTCGGACGCGATTTGCAAAGAAGCTCTGGGAATGTTCCGCAGGTGGTCATGACGGTGCCGTTGCTTGAGGGCCTCGACGGCGTCATGAAAATGTCCAAAAGCTATGGGAACTATGTGGGTATCGCCGAGGCGCCTTTGGAGCAATTCGGCAAACTCATGAGCATTTCGGACACACTGATGTGGAGGTACTACGAACTGTTGAGTGATCTTTCGCTCGAGGAGATCGAGAGTCGAAAACAGATGGTCGGTAAAGGGGAACTCCATCCCCGCAAGGCAAAGGCGTTGTTGGCCAAAGAGATCGTCAGCCGATTCCATGGCCCGGCCGAAGCGGACGAGGCGGAGGCGGAGTTCGATCGGATTCACTCCCGGCACGATTTGCCGACGGAGATCGAGGTTCAAGAGTTGCCAAGACCGAGCGACGGAATTATTTTGCTCGATCTCCTACTGTTGCTTGGGATGATCGGTTCGAAATCGGAAGGGCGTCGACTGGCGCAACAAAACGGGATTCGAGTGGATGGCAAGAAGGTCCAGGAGGTGCTCGGCCCCGTCGATACCGCGTCGGAATTGCTCATCCAGGTTGGCAAGCGAAAGTTCCGCCGAGTCCGGTTTGTCGATTGTGCCGAGTAAAACTGGTCGAACCGGCCGTCTTGGATCGGCTGCTTCAATGGGACGCGAAACCGAAACCCGAGAAGGCGGAAAAGTAGCGTATGCCCGACGTCGACGAAATCATTTCGACCGGAATAGGGTCCTCTTCTTTCTCGCCGCCGACTTAAAAAAAGCTATGGTTGGGCGCCCGTGAGACAGGATGCTCTGATATCCCACCTCGATTTCCCCCCCCCTTGGCCGTTCGATCGTTCTCCGGGTGCCGCTTTTTTCGCGAAAACACTCACGATTAGGAGAATCGATCCATGCTTTCCAAACAGGTCAAGCCGAGCAAGAAGAACGTTCCCCATGAATTGACTTACGGTTCCCGTTATATCCAGACGCCGGTCCCCAAATACCAATTGCCCGACGACGGGATGCCGGCCGAGGTGGCCTATCAGATCATCCACGACGAGTTGTCGCTGGACGGGAACCCGAGTCTGAACTTGGCCTCGTTCGTGACGACCTGGATGGAACCGCAGGCCCATAAGTTGATGGGCAAGACGGTCAACAAGAACTATATCGACCAGGACGAGTATCCGCAGACGGTCGAGATCCAGAACCGGTGCGTCAACATGCTGGCCCATCTGTTTCACGCGTCGGGCGACGATCCGGGGGTCGGCACCGCGACGGTCGGCTCCAGCGAGGCGATCCATTTGGCCGGACTGGCGATGAAATGGAACTGGCGCAAGCGTCGCCAGGCGGCGGGCAAATCGGCCGAGCGACCGAATCTGGTCATGGGCCAAAACGTCCAGGTCTGTTGGGAAAAATTCGTCCGCTATTTCGAGGTCGAGCCGCGTTACGTCCCGCTGACCGAGAGCCGGTATGTCCTGGGGGTCGAGGAAGCGATCGGCCTGGTCGACGAGAACACGATCGGCGTGGCCGGGATCTTGGGCAGTACCTACACCGGTGAATACGAGCCGATCGAAGCGCTCAACGACGCGATCGGCAAGCTCAATGAAAAAACCGGGTGGGAGGTGCCGATCCACGTCGACGCGGCCAGTGGCGGGTTTGTCGCCCCGTTCACCTCGCCCGAGTTGCGATGGGACTTCCGGTTGCCGTGGGTCAAGTCGATCAACGTCTCGGGCCACAAATACGGCTTGGTCTTTCCCGGGATCGGTTGGGTCCTTTGGCGAAACGCGGCCGAGTTGCCCGAAGAACTGATCTTCCACGTCAACTATCTGGGCGGCGACCAGCCGACCTTCCAACTGAACTTCTCCCGCAGCGCCAGCCAGGTCATCGCCCAGTATTATAACTTCCTGAGTCTTGGTCACGACGGCTACCGTCAGATCATGGAGTCGCTCCAGGAGACGGCCGGTTACCTGATCGACCAGTTGGAGGAGAGTGGCCGGTTCTGGATGTTGAGCAAACGGGGCCATCTGCCGGTGGTGGCCTTCGCCCTGAACGACTCGAGCCGGTTTACCGTTTTCGACATTTCGCAAAAACTTCGCGAGCGGGGCTGGATCGTTCCGGCCTACACGATGGCGCCGGAGGCCCAGGATATCGCCGTCTTGCGCGTCGTCGTTCGCGAGGGGCTCAGCCGCGACATGGCCGACATGCTTCTGGCCGACCTGCGGCGTATTGTCGAAGAATTCGAGCGTCACGCCCCCGAAGCCAAGCCGGTCCCGAAGACCAAGACCAAGGGCGTTTGTTAGTCGCCCGTTTTGCAACCAGCCAGAAGGACCGACTGAGGAGTACGAAAAAAGGGGCGTCCAAAAGCGGGCGTCCCTTTTTTGTTTTCTTGTTGTCCCCGGTTTTTCCACTTGGGTTCCCGGCTTTTGGACTTGGGTTCCCGGCTCTTTACGGTGTCAGCAGGACCGTTTTTTCGACCGTTTTCCCCTTCGGCAGACTCCGGCTGGTCAGCTTGAAAACGAACCGACCTTGCCCTTCACGGTCGACGTTGACCTCGACGAAGCAACGAATCAGCTCGTTCGCCTGAATCTGGTCGATCTGGTCGAACCGGACGATTTGACCTTCGATTGACGGTTTCGGTCCGACGATTCCCGGCTTATAGGCGGTGACCTCCGGCGGAAGGATCACTTCCAGCACCGCGTCCTGATCGGCCGTCATATTGCGGTTTCGGATATTGATTTCAAAAGTCAACGTCCGCCCGACCTTGGCCGGATTCGTACGCGGGTCGACGGTCAATTCCAGTCCGTTTCCCTCTTCGGTCGTCTGTGGCGAAGGAATCGCGCCGGGGCCGGTTGGCAGTCCGCCGGGCTGTTGTGTGCCGGTCTGTGGCATGCCGGGCTGTTGTGCGCCGGGAGGGGTGTAAGAGGGTATCTCCGGTCGGTCAGACGGAGGCTGAAAACCGCCTGACGGCCAGCCGGTTCCCGTCTCGTTTGACGGTGACGCGGCCGCCTGCGTGATTTCGATACACGATTCGGCCTGATCGGTGGCCCCTTCGTCGCAGGAGATGCGAACCCGGTTACAAGCTCTCGGACTTGATTCCTTCGCCTCGCACTCGATCTGGAACGAGATCGGCTCTTCGTCGGGAGTGAGCGTCGGGATGGTCCAGGTGATCTGTTTTTTCTCCCGGTCCGCCTTGTGTCCTTTACTTGCCTGGGACGCGGAGAAGGCCGAGTCGAAGGTGTCGATCAGCTTCAGGTTGTGCAGGGTCGTCTCGCCCACGTTGTCGACGATCATCGTGAAGACCACTTTCTCCCCGACCGCGCACGACTGGATTTTTTCCCCGACGGGACCCGAAGGTGATTCCGACGGGCGATTGGCCTGACAGGTGACCTTGATTTTCGCCGGGGCGGCGAACGGCTGTGGTCGTTCGGGCTGCGGGACGGCTGCCGCCGGGGCGGACGATTCGATTGGGGCGAACCCGGAGACCTCGACGCACCCTTGGCTGGTCGCATGGATACCCAGGTCGCCGGTTACCTCGATCTGGTGACACAGTTGGCCCGGCTGGGTCACTCGGAAATTGATTTCGATCCGCTCCGACGCACCTGGCGCCAGATCACCCAGGTCTTTTTCGATCGGGCTGGTCGCCAACTCGTGTTTGAGCCCTTGGTCGAACGTGTCTTTGATCAACAAGTTGGTCGCCGTGACCTGGCCTTGGTTCGTGACGACCATTTCGAAGCGGACCTCGTCGCCCACCTTGGCGGTCGGGGGCCCGAGGACTTGGATCTTCAATTGGGGATGGCCGACGACGGTCGTGACACAGCTGCGGGCGTGGAGTCCTCCGGCGGCGGTCGCTTCGGCGCAGCTGGTGATCGCCCCGGTCCCACGCGAACGGATCCGGATCTCAATGACCCGGTTCTCTCGAGGACCCAGCCGTCCGATATCCCAGGTCAGTTTCGAGCCGAGCGGTTGAGCGGCCGGCGCCGCGGCGACGAATTCCAGTCCGGGCGGGATCTCGTCGGTTACCGTGACGTTGTCGGTCGGCAGGTCGCCCGGGTTGATCGCCGTGATTCGGTAGACGAACTCGTGGCCGATCCCGACGGCCGAGGGCCCCGTCTTGCGGACTTGCAGCTCGGGCGAACTCCAGGTGGCCACGGTCGATCCGCGTCCGACGATCACACGCGGTTGGGTCCCGTTGGCCGAGGCGGGACGAATCACCGCGATCTGGATCCGGTTCATTGCCGCGCCGGGCTGTTTTTGGAAGAGCGTCGCCGTGGCTTGTCCCGCGCCGTTGGTGGCCACATCGATCGTTTCGGCCCCGTCGGGCACAAAACCGGCCGGGCTGCCGCCGCAGACCTTGTAGCGGACGCACCATCCGACCAGGGGTTGGTTGTTGGTTTGCCGGGCGACGGTCGTGGTCAACTGCTGTTGGCCGCCGGCCGGGGTAACCGTGGGCGAAGGGAACCGGAACTTCGCGTCGATCCAGTGGATCGTGGCCGTCTGTTTGCGGGTGGCCCATCCGTAGACGCTCGGCGCGTAGGCGGTCACCTGACTGGTTCCCTCGACCGGCGAACTGACGGCAACCCAGGTCTGCCCCCGTTTGACCATAATGTCGTCCCCCAGGACCGGCGATTCCCGATTCAATCGCAGATAGTCGCGCGAGGTACTCGTGACTGCCTGGGCGTAATTGGCCTTCCGGGGCCGCGTGAAATCGCCGACGAAGTAATCGACCCAGGACCCTTTATCGTAATCGACCAGAGAACCGACCCCTGACGGCGAGACGGTCCATTCGACCCGCTCGTTCGTGCGGAGGTACTCGTCTTGGCCTCGAACACCTGCCAACAGGACCACATCGCTTCCGACCGGGGCGACCGTCTGGGCCGGGGTGAGGATCAGTTCGGTGTTGTCCCAGGGGAGCTCGCTTCCGGGAAACTCGCGGTACTCGGCCTGATCGGGAACGCGAACTGCGGTTGGCGCGACGGTGCCGATCGGGGTGGAAGAGCAGCCTTCCGACAAACCTCCGCCGGTAAACAGCGGAGCGGTGGTGGCCGGGGCGGTGGTCGAATTCCGATTGCAGTCAAAGAAACTTCGACCGCTTCGGTCGATTCCGCTGGAAGACAGTAGCGGCGCGCAGCCCGAAACCGTTAACGTGATCAGACTGATCAACGCGAGAGTCTTGCTTCGGCTTCCTATTCCGCAATCCCGCATCGGTTCACCGCAATCCTTGCCGCAATCCTTGCCCGCCGATTGTTATGAGGCTTTTCTTGGAGATCGGTCTTGTCGGCTGAAAAAACGCCCGGGCGACGCTCCGTCGAGTCACCTTCAGCGTGGGGGGCCGTCAAACCGTAATTAAACTTCTCCTAAAACCTGATCGGCATCAGCTTCCTATTTTCTTTTGAAGCGAGCGCAGAGTACCCGCTACGACAAACGTAGCATATGTTTCGGCCGCAAGGTCGACCTGGAGTCCCCTTTTTTCGAAAAAAGCAAGGTCCGTTGCCTGACTTTATTGCTACAATCCTTACGACGGGACCGATGGCCGGCCAAGAGAGGTCAAAACCGGTCGGTTTCCCCTTCCCAAGACGTTTTTTCTTTTCAAAATCGGGCCGTAGCCGCGGCCGGGTTTGTCCCTATAATGGAAATAATTCGATTATTTTATGACTTGGGGACCAGGAATCGCTCGTTGTACGCTGAAGCCCCGGTTTTCTCTTTCGCGGTAATCCCTTTGAAACGGTCTTTTTTTCCATGACGATTTCGCCCGGTTCTTCCACGACGCAAACCGCAAAAAAAGTGCTCGTCGCCATGTCCGGCGGCGTCGACAGCAGCGTGGCCGCTTGGTTGCTCAAACGACAAGGCTACGAGGTGGTCGGTCTTTTCATGCAGCATGGCGAGGAAAATCAAGACGCTGAATCGTCGGCGGCCTGTAAAAATTTCGATGACGCCGACGATGCGCGGCGAGTGGCCGATCGTTTGGAGATCCCGCTTTCGGTCTTGGATTTTTCGAAGGAATTTACGCCGATCATCGACCATTTTGTCGAACAGTACTTGGCCGGTCGGACTCCGAACCCGTGTATCGACTGTAACCGGCGGTTGAAGTTCGGCAAGCTGTTCGACTATGCCGATTCGGTCGGCGCCGACGCGCTTGCCACCGGCCATTACGCGCGGATCGAATCGACCCCCGATGGAGAGCTCGGATTGTATCGGGGTCTCGACGACGGGAAGGACCAGGCGTATTTTCTTTTCGGGATTGCCCGGTCACGCCTGCCGCGGATTCTTTTTCCCACCGGCGGTTTTCGCAAAGAGGCGATTCGTCGGATGGCCGCCGAGATCGGTCTCTCGGTGGCCGGGAAGCCGGATAGTCAGGAGATCTGCTTCATCCCGGATCAAGATCACGCCGGGTTCATTCGGCGTCGGGTGCCCGGGTGCAATACGGCCGGGGAATTCGTCACGACCGAGGGAACGGTGGTCGGGCGTCACGATGGTTTCGAGCGGTTCACGGTCGGGCAGCGAAAGGGGCTCGGCATTGCGATGGGCGAACCGTATTTCGTCGTCCGGATCGAACCGGAAACCGCACGCGTCGTTATTGGTCGAAAGGAGGAGTTGGCCTGCCACACGCTTTGGGCCTCGGAGGCGAACTGGTTGATCGACCCGCCGAAGGAACCGTTTCACGCGGAGGTGAAGATCCGCCATCGCAGTACGCCGATGTCGGCCCTCGTGACGAGTGAATCGGAAGTCCGATTTCACGTCCGGTTTGATCATGCCTGTTATGGAGTCGCGCCTGGACAGGCGGCCGTCTGTTACGATGGAGACCGGGTCCTCGGCGGCGGTTGGATTGAATAAAAAAAGGACGACAGCAGAACCGTCGTCCTTTTTCGAATTGTTTATTTTCGCAGTCGCTTTAACGCATGCGGCGATCTTGGGGTTCCACGACCGGTTCTCGATTCCACTTCAGCCCGGCTTCCTGTTCGATCCCTTCGAGCCATTTCATCATCGCTTTCGCCTGATCGGCGGCGGCCAGATTCTTGTACGGAACGTACCGGTCGGAACTGAACATCGTCCAGAGGACCTTTTCCGACGGCTCGGACTTGAGCAACCGAACGACGTAGTAGACGCTTTCCGGATGGTTCGGCGCGACGCCCACCTTGCCCGGTTCCAAGCCGTAAGCGATTCCCATGAACTGCTCGCCGGGCATATCGACGTTTTCGACCCGGCTGAGTCGAGGACGCATCTGGTAGGCCAAGGCCGGAATGTTGCCCATGGTCAACCAGGTGAACGGTCCGGTCTTTTTGACCACCAGATCGGTCTGGCCGGAGAAAGTCTCTCCAAGCGGCTTCTCGCTTTTTTGCGCCTCGGCGGCCAGCTCGTCGGCCCGCTTCTTCGCCAACTCGCGTGCTTTGTCGAATTTCCAGGCGGCAAGCGCCTCGTCGCGGATTCCTTCGTCTTCGAATTCGGGAATCCGTTCTTCCTGGGAGTCGACTTTCCAGAACAGATAGTAGTTTTGCTCGCGGTCCTGGGCCAGCCGCGGTTGATGGTTTGGCAGGCTTCCGAAAAGCTCTTGGAGCGTCTGGATCTGCCCGTCGATCATCGAACCGGCAAGGTCCAACTCGACCAGTTCGGCCATCGTTTTCAGCCCGGTCCGATTGGCTTCCAGGCCGGTGTCTTTGACCTCGTTTGCTAAAGTCAATTCGGGTTTTTTGAGGTCGGCTCCTTCGGTTTGCTCGGCCGATTCGGCTTCCCAGAGTCGCAACGCGTTGTAGTGGCGTCGCATCTTGCCCTGGAGCGGCTTGAGCAATTCGCCAACTCGATCAGACGCTTTGCGGACGGCCAACGTCTTTCGGATCTGATCCTTGACCTCATCAAGCGGCTTGTATTTTGCCTGACTTGGCACGGTCGGTTGTGCTTCGGTCCCCAGGGCGCCGGGAAGACTCGGCAAGGCACTGGGCAGAGCCGGTTCGGTCGCACTGGGCGTTTCCGCCGGTTTCTCAGTCGCCGGTTTGACTTCCGCCGGAGTTTCCGCCGGTTTGACTTCCGCCGGGGCCTCCGCCGGTTTGGCTTCCGCCGGGGCCTCCGCCGGTTTGGCTTCTTCCTTCTGGTCGGAGGTCGCGTCGGTGGCGGTTTCCGTTTTTTCCTTTTCGTCCGATTTCTTTTCAGACGCAAAAGCGACTAGTCGGAAAGGTCCATTATTGCGATGCGACGCTTCTTTGTTTTCGGCCGGTTTCTCTTCCGCCGGTTTCTCGGCCGGTTTTTCCGCAGGAGTCTCTACGGCCGGTTTTTCTGCAGGAGTTTCTGCCGGTTTCTCGGCTGGTTTTTCTGCAGGAGTTTCTACGACCGGTTTCTCAGCAGGGGTCTCTACGGCCGGTTTTTCCTCGGCAGCCGGTTTGGCCTTGGTTTCTGATTCACTCGACGCTTCGGTCGATGGGGATTCTTCTAGGATGCTTTCGTCGAATCCGGGCAAGTCGAGCGTTTGGAACTCGCGGTCCCGGTTTTCGAGATAATACTGTTCGATTTCCGCGTCGGTGATCGCTTCCAGGTCGAGACGTCCCATCTTTTCGACGTTTGCCTTGATGTACTCCACGTCGACTTTCGGCGGAATACGGAACCCGGGAGTCGGCCGCGTGATTTGGGCGAACTGGTTTTTATACTCTTCGAAATAGGCCTTCAGTTTGGCGTCGCCCGGATCTTCGATTTGCTCGACAAAGGCGGCCACGTCGACCGGAATCAGTTCGGCGTCGACCTTGCGATTGAGCCGTTGGTAGTAGTCCCATTTTTGGCCGGGGGTCAACGGTGCCAGACTGACGCTGAAGAGGCTTTCCGACTGCCGGGCCATGAAGATCCCTTTGAGGGTATCGAAGAGGACATCTTCATTTAAACCTCGGCCACCGCTTTCTTTGAGCAGTTGGGCGAACTGTTGATTGTCCAGTTTCTGCTGGGTCAGGCTATGGAGGAATTGGGTGATCGACCGGTCGTCGATCTGCATTCCCGACTCGGCCGCCTTGTTGGCCAGAAGCCATTCGCGGACGACCGTTTCCTCGTCGGCCGGGCCCATCATCTGGGCGATTCCCTGTGGATTTCCGCCGGCGGCGAGAACCAACTGTTGAAGGAATTGGGTCACGGCCGCTTTCTTGTGACGCAACATCTGAATCTGTTGCTCCTTCAGATCGCCGTATTTTTTCGTCGTTATGACGACCTCTTCTCCTTGGGGTCCTCGCCCTCCGATTCCCCCCCATTGAAGTATGATCGGCAGGAAAACGAAGGCACCCATCGCCAAGACACCGAGGACGGCGATGAGGATTCGTTGGTGCTTTCGAAAGACACGAAACGGACTGGCCATAGCGTAATCCTTTATTTCTTTACTTTAATTTTAGAAGTTTCTCGCACAGCATTTCCAATTCTTTACTAGAACCGAAACCAAGAATTCTAGGTCAGAACCCCCCGTTGATGCAACCCCTATTAGAGACGTAGCGTAAATTGTAAACCGGGCTAAATAAACGGGTATGGCGGTTTAAGCTAGGTTTTTCAGGCAATCTTCCATATATTTCAGGCTTTCACGGGCCAATCGGTCGACACCCGGACTGTAATCGAATACCTCGACCGACACCCAACCTCGATAGTCGATCTCGCCGAACGCCTCGAAAATCGGCATGAAATCGACCTCGCCAAAGCCGGGCCCTTGGAGATTGGCGTCGTTGGCGTGGAAATGGGCCAGCAACTGGGCATTTTTCCGTATGATCTCGGCCGGCGGGGCGTTCTCCCCCGACATCGCCTTGACGTCCAGGTGCAACCGGACCTGCGGCGAACCGATCCGCTCGATCAGCTCGACCGCGTCGTCGGCCGACTGCAAAAAGGTCGTGTCGCCCGGCGCCAACGGTTCGACTGCCAAGACGACCCCGGTCTGTTCCAGAACCGGCACGACCCGCTCCAAGGCCCAGGCGGCGTAGTCCATCGCGGCCGCCCGATCGACGCCCGGCAAGAGGTCACGCTGTTGGGGCGATCCCAACACGAGGATCTGTCCCCCCACATCAGCACAACACCGGGCCAGTTCGTTCAGGTAATCGGCCGTTTTCGCTCGAATGGTCTCGTCGGGACTGGTCAAATAAAACCCTTCGGTCTTTGCCAGAAGCCAATGCAAACCGACCACTTCCAGCCCGGCCCGCTCGGCCTTTTGTCGGATTTCACCCCGCGCGGCGGCGTCAAGGTCCGTTACATAATCGGCCAAGGTAAAAGGGGCCAGCTCCACCCCGGCGTAGCCCGCCTCGGCCGCGAAATCGAACCCCTTTTCCAGCGGCCAATCGCCAAAGAGTTCGTTACAAATGGCAAATCGCATGGTCTGTGTTTCCCAAGGAATGAATTCATTCAAACGAGAGGTAAAAAAAGCCCCATCGCAACTTGGCGCGTTACGACGGGGCTTCGGTTTTTCGTCAAAACGCCTGTTTTAGGCGTCGGACGGTTTTTCTTCTTCGGCCGGAGCTTCGGGTTCGGCTTCCGCTTCGGGAGCCGCTTCTGCTTCGGGAGCCGCTTCTGCTTCAGGGGCCGCTTCTGCTTCAGGGGCCGCTTCTGCTTCAGGGGCCGCTTCTGCTTCTGGGGCTTCTTCAGCTTCAGGAGCCGCTTCTGCTTCGGGAGCCACTTCAGCCTTGGCCGCTTCCGCTTCGGGAGCTTCTTCAGCCTTGGGCTCTTTGGCTTCCCCACCGCCCAGCATGCTGGGTTGGATCAGCAGACCACTACTGCTTCCGATGCCGCCTTTGAGTTCGGACTGATCAATCGTGCTGCCGCCGGAAGTGGTGGTCGCTACGGCCTTTTCCTTGGCCGCTTCTTCGGCCTCGGCTTCTTCGGCCCACTCGACCCGCTTACGCGACAGACCGATCTTCCGTTCGTCCGAATCGACACGGAGAACCTTCACTTCGATCTCCTCGCCAACCTTGACGATCTCTTCGGGGTTCTCGACCTTGTGGTCGGCCAGCTCCGAGATGTGAAGCAGCCCTTCCAGGCCGTGTTCCAAACCGACGAAGACGCCGAAGTTGGTGATCTTGGTGACCGTCCCTTTGACGATCTGACCCAATTCGTACTTCGACGGGATATCTTCGGCCCAGGGATCTTCGGCCATCTGCTTCAGACCCAAGGCGATCCGACGTCGCTGTTGGTCGACCGAGAGAACTTTGCATTCGATCTCTTGGTTCTTCTCGACCATCTCGCTCGGATGGCTGATCTTGCGGGTCCAGGACATGTCGCTGACGTGCAACAGGCCGTCGATCCCTTCTTCGATCTCGATGAACGCCCCGTAGTTGGTCAGGTTGCGGACCGTGCCCTTGACGGTACTCTCCGGCGGATACCGGTCGGCTACCTTGTCCCACGGGTTTTCGGTCGTCTGCTTGATGCCCAAGGAAATCTCTTGCTTTTCCTTGTTGATGCCAAGGACGACGACTTCGATTTCTTCGTCGATTTGGACCATGTCGCCCGGGTGACCGATCCGCTTGGTCCACGACATTTCGCTGATGTGGACGAGCCCTTCGATTCCCTCTTCGAGCTTGACGAAGACGCCGTAGCTCATCACGTTGACGACGTTGCCCTTGATCTTCGAACCGACCGGATATTTCGCTTCGACCTCTTCCCAAGGACTGGGCGTCTTCTGCTTCAGACCCAGACCGATCTTTTCCTTTTCGCGGTCAACGCTGAGGATTTGGACTTCGATTTCTTCGTCGATCCCGAGCATTTCGGACGGATGGTTGATCCGGCCCCAACTCATGTCGGTGATGTGAAGCAAGCCGTCGATTCCGCCGAGGTCGACAAACGCCCCGAATTCGGCGATGTTCTTGACCACGCCCTTGCGGAGTTGACCGATTTCCAGTTCGCTCAGCAGTTGCGCCTTCTTTTCGGCCCGCTCGGCTTCGATCAGCGAACGACGGCTGACGACGATATTGCGTCGGGCTTCGTCGATCTTCAACACGATACACTGAATCGTACGTCCAATGAAATCGCCGATGTCGGCCGGACGACGGATGTCGACCTGGCTGGCCGGCAGGAAGACGTTCACGCCGATATCGACCAGAAGTCCGCCCTTGATCTTTCGGGTGACTTCGCCGGTGACGACGTCGTCTTCATGAACCGTTTCCATGACCTTCATCCAGGCTTCGATCTTCTCAGCCTTGCGCTTGCTGAGAACGATCATACCCCGGTCGTCGGCCGTGCCGGTGGTGTCTTCGACGTCTTCGACGAGGACTTTGATAATTTGGCCCGGTTCGGGCGGCGTTTCGTCTTCTTCCCACTCCGAGAGAATGATGACGCCTTCGCTCTTGTAACCGACGTCCACCACGACGAAGTCGCCATCGACGCGAAGGACTTTTCCTTCGACGATTTCGTTGACGGCTACTTCCGCTCCGCCCCATCCAATTTCATCGGCGGCCGTTCCCTCAAGTGCGAGAGAAAGCTCCTGCTGCCATTCTTCTTCGTTAAGATCCAGTCCGCGAATTAGGTTACGATTGACCATAAAATGTTAGAGACCCCAATCAGGTGAATTCCGAAATAGGCGAAAACCGATATCCCTTCCGGCGAAAAACATTTGCCGTCGAAGGCCGATCGAGCCAGGGAGACTAAAAGTCGAGAATCCTTTGAAAACCGTTTTACCCGTTGTGACATTGGTCATGCCATGATGTCGACCACACCGTGATATCGATCACGCCTTTGCCCGACAGAAATGGAGTCGATCCGGTTTTATGACCGGCGACATCCAAGCGTGTCGAAAAAAGACCGACGTGGGAAACCTCGACCGAACAGACCCGTTCGTTCGACCTTGGGCAGGGAATCGTAGGATGCTGAGGTGACCTCTCGAATCCGAGGCAACCGTGGCACGCCGATTCGGGCTACACTCCCGATAGAAATGAAACAAAAAAATACTTGGCCCGACCGCTTGGTCTTCCACCATGGAAGACGACAACAAACGGACGAACGCCCCTTGAATTATCTTCTCGAAAAAGGACGATTTTTGGCAACCGACCGAAAAACCAACTTGCCTCGGCGGTCGACTCAACTTCCTTTTTCGCAAAAACGCTTCTTTAAGGATCGTTGATCCGGTGACTTTGAATCAAGCAAAAGCCTGTGAATCAGGCAAAAGCCCGTGAATCAAACGGAAGCCCGTGAAGAAACGGAAGAATCAAAGCCCGGTTTTCGATTTTCCTCGACTGGCGTGGTTCGACCGCTTCGGTTCTTGACCTCGACCATAAACTGGGAGGTTTACAAAGAAAGGGGGCGATACGTTCAGCTAAAGAGATACGAATCTAATAAATATACCCCTTGGTCAATCGGAGAGCAATCGTGGAATGCCCTGTTTTTCGGAAAAAACCGGATGTTTTCTCACTTCCTCCAGGCAGGCGTGGATTCGCCGATCGACCTCGCCGATCAGTGCCGCTTCGTCCAGCTTGGCCGCCTGTTCAGGTAAAATCGGCGCGCCGAAGCGGATGTGAATGTCGGCCCGCCCGGGAAATTTTTTCTGGCGCGGCCAAGCGAGGTAGGCGCCGTCGATCGCCACCGGGACGATGGTCGCCTTGGCACGACGGATCAACGTGATAAACCCAGGCTGCAGCGGGCCTATCTTTCCATCACGGGTCCGAGTCCCCTCGGGAAACAAGAGGACGATACCCCCTCGTTTGAGGCATTTTAGCGTCGCCTTGATTCCCGGCAGCGGGTTGTTTTCCCGATTGATCGGGATAGCGCCGAGCGAACGGATCAGTCGGGAAAACGGCTTGAATTTGAACAACGTGTCGCGGGCCATGTAAAAGCACTGACGCGTTGCACAAATACCAATAACGGGGGGGTCGAAATGGCTTTGATGATTGGCCATCAAGACGACCGGACCCTCACTGGGCACATGGTGGGAACCGAAAGAGCGCATTCGGTACACCAAAATGAACATGATTTGGAACATCCATAGGACGATGGCGTACCAAATTCGGGCCGCTAACGATCGATCTTGTGACACGATGACTCGATTCCGTGATAAATGAGGTGCCACAGCGGGGCACGATGCTTAGCAGAGCCCCTCCTGAACCCGGGCCGCTAGTCGGTTTCTCCATTTTGAATATACGTTCGCTCTTTATACCAAAAGACGACACCTATAAACAGGACGGCCACCAAGGCCATCGCGGCGGTGAAGGCCCAGTAGTACTGCGGTCCGGAGAGCAGCTTTTCGCCGTGTGCTTGCTCGTATTCGGCCAAAAAGAAATTCACCTTCGAGGTCAACAGGTTGCCCATTGCGATCGAAAAGGTGAAAAGACCCATGATCAACGATTTCATTCGGTTCGGCGCTTGGGTATAGGCGAACTCCAGACAGGTGATCGAGACCATGATCTCGGCCGCCGTTAAAATGACATAGGCCAGCAGTTGCCAGGTGATGTGTGGATTTTGTCCGGCGTCAATCCACGATTCGATCTGTCCGGAAAGCCCGAACGCCCCGGCCGCCAGAAACATCCCGATCAGGATTTTTTTCAACGGGGTCAGTTTCCAGAACCGTCCGACGACCGGATAGATCCCGTAGGTGAAAAGCGGGATCATCACCATCACCAGCGCCGGATTGATCGCCTGGATCTGTGACGGCAAAAGCTCGCGGCCGAAACAGACCCGATCCATCCGGGTCGCCTGATCGACCCAGGTCGAGGCCGTTTGATCGTAGAGCGACCAGAACATCGAGACGAACCCAAAAACGATCGCCAGTTTGCCGATGACTCGAAGCGACTCTTTGCCCAACACCTCGCTGAAATACCGCATCCCGGCCGGTGGCACGTGGACATATTTTTTTCTCCCGATCCAGAAGATCAGCGTCGCCAGTCCCATCAAGACGCCCGGCACGCCGAACGCCCAAGCGGGGCCGCATCGGTCCAAAAGGACCGGCGTCAAAAGGGTCGAAAAGAACGAGCCGAAGTTGATCGCAAAGTAAAACCAGCCGTAAACTTTTCCCAAAAGGTGGGCGTTTTTCGAGGTAAATTGGTCCCCCAGGTTGGCCGACACGGGCGATTTGATCCCGCCCGAGCCCAACGCGACCAGCGCGAGCCCCAGAAAGAGCCAGAACCGGGTCTCCTCGACCGCCAGGCAAAGGTGTCCCAGGCAGTAGACCAGCGAAAGCAAAAGAATCGTCCGGTATTTTCCGAAAAACGCGTCGGCCAAAATTCCTCCCAAAAGCGGAAAGAAATAGACGCCGAAGACGAACAGGTGGACATAGCCGGTTGCCTCTTCCGCACTCATCGGCGAGAACGCTCCCGAGGCGTCCAGGAGGTATTTCGTCATGAAGGTGAAGAGAATCGTCTTCATCCCGTAGAACGAAAACCGTTCGGCCGCCTCGTTCCCGATCAGGTACGGAATCCCCGAGGGCATCCGATCGGTCGGTTTGGCGACGGTCAAATAGGGGGAGTCGGATCGGGACATCAGGGCCTCATTCGCTCAGGGGACCGGAATGACCGGCTGGTCAGAGTGTCCAATATAGTAGATTGGTCGTTTTTCCCGTAGGCGAATCGGTCGTTTTGTCTTCTCGAAAACGTCTTGCCCGTCAGTACGAGATAGGTCCCCCCCTCTTTCGGCTTGTTTTGTGAGTTAAAATAGATAAAAGGCTTTTCGTGTGGGGCGTTATCTCCGGTTTTTACCGGCTTAGCCCGGCTCAGACCGAAAAATTTTTCTTTTTTCGAACCCATACGGCCTTCGTTCCGTATAAGAAAGGTTGGATTGCTTTTTGTATACGCCGTGAAAGTCCTGCAATTCAATTTAATCATTATTATCGCTACATCTACCGAAGGCGTGCCGTTTGACTGAGGACGATCTCGTCACGACGATTTTTGCCCGGTCGGCCACCTCCTTTTTCTTATCAGACTTCAAGAGGCACAACGAGAATGCTCGAATTACGAGAAGTCAAAAAGTCGTTTACCGAGCCGAACGGCGGCGATTTGCCGATCCTCGACATCGACCATTTCCGGCTCGACGAGGGAGAACAGATGGCCCTGGTCGGCCGCAGCGGCTGTGGCAAGACGACTTTGCTGTACGTCGTTTCCGGGATCAGTCGACCCAACTCGGGGCGAGTCATGATCGGCGAATGGGACATCACCCTGTTCACCGAAGCCGAATCGGACCGGTTCCGCGCCGAACAGATCGGTTACGTCTTCCAGACGTTCAACCTGCTGCCCGGCTTCAGCGCGCTGGAAAACGTCTTGCTGGGGATGCGGTTCGGCACCGGGCGTCCGGACCGACGGCGAGCCAAAGAACTGTTGGACCGTGTCGGACTGGGCCATCGGATGACCCACCGGCCGGGCCAGCTCTCGGTCGGCGAACAGCAACGGGTCTCGGTCGCCCGCGCGTTGGCCAACCGGCCCCGTTTGGTCCTGGCCGACGAACCGACTGCCAACGTCGACTCGGGACACCAGCAAGAAGTGGTCGACATGCTTCGCGACACCTGCCGCGAGGAGAACGTCGCCCTGTTGGTCGTGACCCACACGCCTGAAGTGGCCAACCAGTTCGACCGAATCGACAACCTCGAACTCTTTAATAAAGCGGCCGTTCAATATGTGGCAAGCTGAAAAGGTTTGATGAGGTTTGTTTTTGCTCGAATCTTTCCATGAAAAATAAGGCGGCCGTCCAGTATGTGGCGAACTGAAAAGGTTTGGCGAGGTTTGTTTTTTGCTCGAACCTTTTCATGAAAAATAAAGCGGCCGTTCAATATGTGGCGAACTGAAAATCGCCTTCAATTTGACGCTCAAACCGTTCGAAAAATATTTAGAAATACCAAGAAATCCTCTTCTTCGATAAGCGTGTAAACTCATGAGTCTTTGGAAAATCGCTTGGCGTAGTATTCAGCAACGATCGTTGGCTTCGATTTTGACCGCGTTTGCCATGGGGCTGGGCGTGGCGCTGGTCGTCGCCGTTTTGGTAATTTACGGAGTGATCGACAAATCGTTCCGACGCGGTTCGCAAGGGTACGACCTGATTGTCGGGCCGAAGGCCGGGTCGCTGGACGTCGTACTCAACACGGTCTTCCATCTGGGCAGTTCGCCCGGCACGATCCCGTATAAGTATTACGAAGAGCTCAACTCGGGCCGATTCTCTTCGGCGGTCGAGACGGCCGTTCCGGTCTGCATGGGGCACGTCTATCGGGGCCAAGCGGTCATCGCCACGATCCCCGACATGTTCGATCGGCTGACCTATCGGAACGATCAACCGTACGAGTTCGCCGAAGGAAAAAATCTCAGCCTCGAAAAACCGTTTACCGCCGTTCTCGGTTCGACGGCCGCAAAAAAACTCCACCTGAAGCTCGGCGATACCCTTCGACCCAGTCACACGGGGGTCGTTTATTCGAAAAAAGACAAAAACGGTGAACCGTCGGAGGAGGACAACCATCATCCGCCGTTTGAAGTGGTCGGAATCCTCAAGCATACGGGCACGCCCAACGACCAGGCGGTTTTTATCGACCTCGACGGTTTTTATAAGATGCCCTGCCACAACGTGGCCGCGTCGAGCGCCGAACAGTTCATGAAGGCCAAACCGTCCGACGAGCATGCCCATGATGATCATGCTCATGAAGCCGTGGCGATTGCCACCGACGGGGATCACGCTCACGAAGACGGAGATGCGCACGAACACCATCACCACGGTCCGCGGATGATTTCGGCCGTTCTGGTCAAAAAGAATTGGTCCAATCCGAGTCTGGCGATGAGTCTTCCGGGCCTCATCGACGAAGAGCCCGAGGCCCTGGCTATCGAACCGGCCGTCGAAATTACCAAACTGTTCGACAGCATCGTCGGTAACGTCCAGTTGATCCTTTTGATCCTGGCCGTCTTGGTCGTCGTCGTCGCCGGAGTGGGAATCTTGGTCAGTATCTACAACTCAATGAGCGACCGACGCCACTCGATCGCCGTGATGCGGGCCCTCGGCGCCAGTCGACTCCATGTCGGGTCGATCATCCTGCTCGAATCGATTTTGCTCTCGTTGGGCGGAGGCCTTTTGGGGCTGGCGATGGGCCACGCTCTGGTTGGCTGTTTGGCCCCGACGATCGCCGAGAATCTGGGCGTCATGGTCAATCCGCTCCAATTCCAACTCGACGAACTGGTCCTGATCCCCGGTCTGTTGGTTTTAGCCACCCTGGTCGGCTACATCCCGGCGGCGGTCGCCTATCGGACCGACGTGGCCAAGGGGCTGGCCTCGAATTAAGCGGCAAACCGATATCGAACCAACCACGGTTTTTCCAAAGTAGCAAAAAAGAAACGATGAGCCAGAACGACTCGCGCGAACCGACCCACTCCGATTCCGTCCCCGCGGCCGAGAAGCAGAAGCAATGTCGCTATATGGGCCGACGCTTTGAAGAACAGGCCCAACGCGGCTACCGACATGTCAGCCGCATGGCGGTCGCCAGCTTGACGATGGGGATCTTGTCAATCTTGATCATGTTCGGCTGGCCGATGGTGTTGTTCCCTATTGGCGGTATCTTTTTTGGGGTGCTGGCCTTGCGGCAGATTCAGTTTTCGACCGGCGAGATGACCGGTAAGAAGATAGCGGTAAGCGGGATTGCCTGTTCGGTCGGCCTGGGCCTTTTGGGGTTGGGTTTTTTGGTCCTCATTGCCTTCAACGAGGTGCCCCTAGGCTACCACGAACTGACCTTCCTCGAGCTTCAACCGGACGAAGAAAACGAAGGGGAACTGATCCCCAAAGAGATTCTCGATCTGGAAGGGAAAAATATCTATCTCCACGGCTACATGTATCCCGGGAGTCGGATGACCGGGATTCAGGAATTTATCCTGGTTCCGACACTCCAACACTGCAAATTCTGCGCACGCCAACTCAAATCGACCGAAATGGTCAAGGTTCGCACGGTCGGCGACGTCTTGTTCGACTTCTCCAACCATCCGATCGGCGTCGGCGGTAAACTGAGGATCGACCCGAACGAAGCGATGAAACCGCTCGGAGGCATGCCGTATCTCATCGAAGCGGACTATTCCTACCGGTAGCCCCCTGGCGTCGGCAAAGAGCTTGGCAGTATACGAACCTCGCATAAACCTTGAGGTTTACGGGGAGGCTAGTGGCCCCGTAGGATTTTTTACCTGTACCGCCTGTGCTGGTCGCACCTTTCATGATCCCTCTGGTTGATGGGTTTTTGCTGACTATTTCTTTTTCACGGGGTCGATAGCTTTTTTAGATCAAGAGGCATTTCGACGCGCCAGACGAGAAGATGCAGAACAGTCTGTTCCAGTGAAATCCCCCCCCTGTTCGCTGGTTCGGTATCGACTGTACGGGGTAATGGCCTGTTCGATAGTTTCGCCTTGGAGCGGTTTTTGTTAAGGCATGGCATCTTCTCGGGTTATCAGAAAGACCCTGAGGCACCCGGATGCAACTTGGGTGTCGCAACGTCCTTGCTCGTTTGCGAGAAGATAACGCTTTATCAGCCGAGTCGCTCTAACTGAGATTGGCCCGAATCGACTGGAAGCTCAGATTAGTCTCGTTTTTTGGTAATCTTGCCCAAAACCAAAGTGACGAGTGGTTGCTTTTTGCTCCGATCCGGGAGAACGGAATCACCGTGAAAAAACAACTGGGTAGAGGGGGACCTGGTGCCATGAGACCGACCATACAAATTCTGCCGACTGCGGTAGTCCTGTTTTCTTTTCTGGCCGCTTTTGACTCATCCTCGGCGGCGCAAACCGTTCAGCCGAACGCGTCGTCGGCCCGACTGCCGATGGCCGCCTCGGTTGCGTCGATGACCCCGGTTCAAAACGGTCCGGCGCAAAGCGATGTCGTTCCGCCGAACAGCCCGGGCGTCTTCCCTTGGCAGCAAGCCCGCCATGCCGCGCCGTTGAATCAGGAAACCGGTTCGAACCAATCCGGTCCGGTCCAACACGATTCCTCGGTCATTCCGGTTTCGGCCTATTCGCGTCCCGGTTCCGATCCGAACGCGGTTTCCTTGGTCGTCCCGCATCCAAGCGACCGTGTTCTTTCGGAAGAAGGGCCCGTTTTCCCGAATTATGTCGCGCCGAGGGCGGTCGCACCCTATGTCGCATCGCCCGCGTTACCGACGCCCGCGTTACCGACGCCCGCAATGGCCATGCCGACGGTTGCCACCCAAATCCAACCGAATCCGCTGGTTGCCCAGAATCAAGATACTGCCGAAAACGATACCCGTTTACGACTTGGTCAACTCGAAGCCGAAACCAACATGCTTCGTGAGAAGTTGGCCATTCTGGAATCGAATACGGTTCGAAGCGGGCTTCCTACCCTCTCGGACGAAGCCGGCGATGTCGATTTTATTACCCAGGCCCAACTTCGCGCCGCCATGAAACGGAATGCATGGCGCAAGGGCGATTTCACCTTCACGCCGTACGGATTCTTAATGGTTTCGACCGTCTATGAAACGGCCCGAAGCGTGCCCGGCGAAATCATCCTGTGGGTCCAATCGGCCGACGTCCGTGAAGGGGACGCCTTCTATATCGATCCGAAATCGTCCCGACTGGGACTCGATATCGGCGGCCCCAAGGTCTGCTTCTTCGACTATTACCAGATGTCAGGCCGTTTCGAGGTCGACTTCCAAGGGAACTACCTCCAACGGAACAAGGGGACCCTCCTGTTCCGCCAAGGGTATATCAATTTTGCCAACAAGAACAGCCGAATCCTTCTCGGTCAAACCTGGGACGTCATCTCGCCCCTGTTCCCCGGAACGCTCAACTACATCCCCGGATGTGCCGCCGGTAATATCGGCTACCGTCGTCCCCAGATTCGCTACGAACGTTATCACTACCTTTCCTCCAAGCTCAAGTGGACCAACCAGCTTTCCGGGAACCTGGCCGTACCGGTCGATTTCGCCACCGACCCGACTTGCACCTGCTTGAACTCCGGCTGGCCGGTCTTGGAAGGGCGTACCGCGATCACGTGGGGACATCGGGAAGGTCCGTGTGCGTTGCCCAAAGAGCTTGGCCTCTACGGCCATATCGGCGAGAACGAGTATCTCGTCGACCGGCCCGGACTCCGTGACACGATCGGACGTCGGACCTGGTGTGCCGGTCTCGACTTCAAGTACCCGATTAACCAACGCACGACCTTTTCCGCCGAGTGTTTCATGGGCGAAACCCTGGCCACCTTCTTCGGCGGTGTCTTTCAGGGAATCAACCTTCAAAACTTCGATCCCATTCGAACCTACGGCGGCTGGGTCGACTTGAAGCACCTCTGGACCGATCGGTTCTTTTCCCATATCGGCTTCTGTCTCGACGACCCGATCAACTCCGACCTGACTTACGCCAGCGGTCGAATCTATAACCACCAGGGCTACGTCAACTGGAACTACATGCTGACCAAAACCTTCCGGCTCGGTTTCGAAGTCTCGCTCTGGAAAACCCTCTATAAAGACCTCGACCCCGGCGAATCCACCCGATTCGACTTCATGGCCAAATGGAGCTTTTAGTTTGGTGCTTCCGCACCGTCGCATCAACCCGCTCCCGTTGGTCGCTGGTATCGAACGAAGAGAAAATACCTTTTCTCGGTGGAAATGTGGAGGAGGAAACGGCGGGGCATTAATACTGAACGAAGAAAAGACTAAAAGAGACAAGTAAAGAAAAGAGGGATTGCGTAGCAATCCCGTTCCAAAAAGTTTTTGAAGGGGTTTTAGGGGAAACAATTTTCAAAATGTTTCCCCTAATTAAAAAAACAGGCGACGGCACAGCCGCCGCTCCTCTTTTCCTTCTTGGACCAGTGCTTCTGCACTTAGGATTAAACCCGCTCGATACTAGCGACCCGCGCCGGGAGCGGGCAAGTGCTAGAGGACATTTCAAAACCTCAATTTGGACTGCAAGCGGTCTTTTTGTCCGCTGAACTGCGTCGCAAAATCTCGCCATATCGCCTAATATGCCTGCGATTTTGCTCCTTGCCAGCGAACAAAAATCCCTGCTTTCGCAAGCAAAGCAGGTTTTGAAACGCCCTCTAACGGTGCGGTAGCACCTACAAAGAAGCCGGTTCGAGGATTTGAAGCGAGCTGGTTTTGACGAGCCCCTTTTGCTTGACTTCTTTCCGGTACGCCAACATGTGCGGGGCCATCAGATGGTCTTCCAACGCCTCGACACTTTCCCACTTCTCGACAATCACGACCGTGTTCGGCCGGAGCGGGCCCTGCGCTTTGAGGGTTGTTTCAATGTCGACCATCGGCCCATATTCGAGACAACCGGCTTCTTCGAGGACCTTCGGGGCCAGGGCGTGGAAGATTTCTAAAAAAGCGTCACGGCAGCCGTCGGCCGTTTCAATCGTGGCGAGGACACGGATCATCATGGTCTCTCGAAAAAAAGGTTGGGGTGGCTGCTAGAGCTTGACGTGGTCGACCGTGTATTTTTCGAGCCAATCCTTGTCCGGTTCGATTCCGATTCCCGGCTCGGTCCAGAGTTTCGTCCCAAGCACGCCGTCGGCCAGCGTCTTTTCGATCGGCTCGGCCACGTCGGTTTCGAACCAGGTTTCACCTAGAAAATCGTCGGTCGGGTAGGTGAAATTTTCTTTGGTGGCCAAGGCCAGTCCGGCTCGAATGCCGATGGCCGTTTGAGGATTGGCGCCAACCCAACAGGGGATCTTTTCTTCGAGGCACGTGTCGTGGATCTCGACGGCCGGGGTCAGACCGCCGACCTGGCCCGGTTTGACGTTGATATAGCGACAGCTTTTCAGCTCCAGAGCCGTCTCGGCCCGCGCGGGGGTCGTGATCGACTCGTCAAGAGAAAGGGGCGTATGGATTGTCTCTTGGATCATCGCATGGCCGATCAGGTCGTCGGCCGGAAGCAGCTGCTCGGCCATCTCGAGATGAAAATCGTCCAGCCGACAGAACAGTTCCATATGGTCCAGCCGCATCGAGCCTTCCGCGTCGATGTGCAATCGATGGGTCGGCAACTCTTGGCGGACGAGGCCCAGGACCTGGAAATCCCAGCCGGGGCGGAACTTCAACTCGATGCGAGAATAGCCTTGCTCGGCCGCGGCGGAGACCGCTTCGAGAAACGGATCGATCGTGTCCATCCGGTCGAAGCCGATTCCCAATTCGATCCGGTCACGTTTGCCGCCAAGCAACTCGTGAAGCGGACGTTCTTTTAATTTCGCGTCGAGGTCCCACCAGGCCGTGTCCAGTGCTGCCTTGGCGTATCGGTTTCCCTGAAACGGTTCGAGTCGCTCTTGAAGATCGTCCCCCGAGCTGACTATTTGACCGACCAGGGCCGGGGCGAACCAGTTTTGGAGTACCTGAAAAACCCCGCCGGCATATTCCGAAGCAGCCAGCGGACCGTTGCCCGGCGACGCCTCACCCCAACCGATCGCTTGGCCGCTTTGCATCCGGACCAAAACGGTCTCGAAATGCGGATAGGCATGCGCGCCGACCGGAAGTGGTTTTTTCAGCGGCACGGCCACGCGAAACAGTTCGATCGACTCAATCAACATAGACGGATTCCTTTCGACGCGCGCTGCTCCTATGGGTTTTGCCCGAAACGGCGAGGGCGCGCTCATCCGATTGCGTTTCCAAGAACTTGTTTTGAAAATCGCCTTCTGCCCGATGGCGAAATTGGATTTTTAAAACACGTTCTACGACCGTAGCGCGTGGGCCAGGTAGGCCGGATCGATTTTTTCGAGCTCGTCAGCCATCGCGTCGACCGTGTAGCGGATCTGTTTTTCGGTATGCTCCGAGGTGATGAAGAACCGCATCCGGGCCGCGTTCTCTTCGACGGCCGGATAGAGGATCGGCTGGACGTTGACCCCGCGATCCAACAGCCCCTTCGTCAACTTCAGACAATGGATCGAGTTGCCCAGGATGACCGGCACGACCGGCGATTCTTGGCTCATTCCCGTATTGAAGCCCCGTTGTTTGGCCAGTTCGAGGAATAGCTTCGAATTCTCCTGCAATTGGGTAACCCGTTCCGGATCGGCGCGAAGTAACCTCAGCGACGCAAGCGCCGCGGCCGTGGCCGGAGGAGAAATCCCGACACTGAAAACAAAACCGGGAGCCGTGTACTTGAGGTACTGGATGAGTTCCTTGCACCCGGCGATATAGCCGCCACAACTGCCGAACGTCTTGCTGAGGGTCGACATCCAGATCTCGACGTCGTTTCGATTGATATCGAAAAATTCGCCGATGCCGCGACCCGTCTTGCCGAGCGTCCCGATCGAATGGGCCTCGTCGACCATGATCATCGCCTTGTGGCGTTTCTTGGCCTCGATGAATTTGGGCAGGTCGGGGTAGTCGCCGTCCATGCTGTAGACCCCTTCAATGACGATCATCACCCGACGATATTCGTGGCGGTACTGGCTCAAGAGCCGGTCGACCGCTTCGTAATCGTTGTGGGGGAACGGGCGACGTCGCGCGCCGGAAAGGATCGCCCCTTGGACGATACTGTTGTGCGAGAGCGCGTCGTGGAGGATCAGGTCTCCCGGGCCAAGCAGGTGACCGATGACCGTCTCGTTGGTGGCGTGACCGCTCACGAAGACGAGCGAATCCTCGGTCCCCAAAAAGGAGCTGATTTCTTGTTCCAGATCGCGGTGGATATCCTTTTCCCCACTGACCAATCGACTGGCCGAGACGCTTGTGCCGTATTTTTCGGCCGCGTCCTGGGTTGCCTTGACGACGACCGGGTCGCCCGACATGCCGACGTAGTTGTAGCTCGAAAAATTGATGACCCGTTGTCCGTCGATGATGGTCTCATCGTTGGTCAAACCTTGATGGATCGTGAAGAACGGGTTCTCGACGCCCATCACCTTGGCCATGTCGAGGCTCTGTTTGAGCTGGACGTATTCAGGGAACTGGGCGATCTGGTAGTACTCGTTCGGAATCTCGTGATTCGCGGGTACGACCGGCCTTTCGCGCGGTTCGCTTCCGAGATACGTTTCAACCGCCTCGACCACCTGGCGACAGGTTTCCAGGTCGGGGAAAATCTCTTCGGGGAACCGTCCGCCGAACCGTTCTTCCAGCGACGCGAGAATCTCCATCCGTTCGAGCGAATCGAGTCCCATCTCGGTGATTTTCGTATCCAGCGAGAGCCCTTCGCCCCGTTCTTTGGCGATTTCACGCACCTGTTCGAGCACCAGTTTGGCGACCCGTTCGGTGCTGGGACGTTCTTTGAGCGGCCGTGACGGAAGCGACTTGCTCGACGTGGCCGGTTTGGGAACCGTTCCTTTGGCCCCCTTGCCGTTTCCGGAAATCGGGATTCCCAGTCCGGGAGCCAAGACGTCCTCTTCTTCCTTTTGGGGAACGGGCGAGGCGACCGGCGCCGGCGGTTCGGGATCGACACCCTGTTTCCACTGGCCGATCGGTTCGAGCTTTCCTTCCAAGAACATATCGCGACAAGCGTGTCGTTGGATCTTGCCGCTGGACGTTTTCGGGACCGTGCCGCCGCGAACGAGGACGATTTGGTCGACGTTCAACTCGTGTTCACTGGAAACGGCCCGTCGAATTTCCCCGTAGAGCTCTTCAAGGTGTCCCTGCTTGCGGCGTTCGATCTCTTGGATCAAGACGAGCTTTTCTTCCCCGCCTTTCTCGATCGTGAACGTGGCGCCACAATCCCGACGGAAACGGGGGTGCGATTGCTGCACGGTCAACTCGATATCATGCGGATAATGGTTGACGCCGCGGAGGATGATCAGGTCTTTCGTTCGTCCGGTCACGAAAAGTTCGCCGTCGTCGAGGAACCCCAAGTCGCCGGTCCGTAGGAAGGGGCCTTCGCCCGTGTCGGCCAGTCGGGCCTGGAAGATCTTCTTGGTCCGATCCGGCTGTTTCCAATAGCCGACCGCGATGCTGGGCCCTTGGACCCAAATCTCACCGATCTGCTGGTTATCGCATTGGGTCAACGTGTCGGGGTCGACGACGATTACTTTTTCGCTCGGGAACGCATTGCCACTGCTGACCAGCTTTCGCGAACCGTCGGCGCTGGTTTCCGCGGGAACCGCTTTCCCTTCGGTCAGGGCGGTCGCTTCGTACGAACTGATGACGGCCGGTTGGGCGGCCAAGCCGCCGGAGACAATCAAAGTCGCCTCGGCCATCCCGTAACACGGGTAAAAGGCCTCCGGCTTGAAGCCGCAGGGAGCGAATTTTTCGCTAAAACGTTCCAACGTTTCCGCCCGCACCGGTTCGGCCCCGTTGAAAGCGGTCCTCCAACAACTCAGATCGAGCGTTTCGAGCTGTTCGGGCGTGACTCGCTCGACGCAAAGGTCGAACGCGAAATTCGGACCGCCACTGGTCGTGGCTCGATATTTCGAAATAGCCGACAGCCATCGATAAGGACGCTGCAAGAACGACATCGGCGACATGAGGATGTTTGGTCTCCCCATATAAAGCGGCTGCAAGATTCCGCCGATCAGCCCCATGTCGTGATAACAGGGCAGCCAGAAGACGCCCGCGCTGCTTCGAGTGTGTTCGAAACCGTAGGCGATCATGGCCGAGTTGTGAATCAGATTCGAGTGCTTCAGGACCACCCCCTTGGGCGTGCCAGTCGAACCGGACGTGTATTGCAAAAACGCCAACGTCGAGCCGTCAATCTCCGGATCGATCCATTCCTCGGAAATTTGATCGTCAATCTTCGACGTCGAAATCCAGGCCAGCTTCTTCAGGTTGGGCGTTTCGTCGATCAGCGGCTCGACCCGTTGCAGGACCGCATCGGTCGTCAGGGCAACGCGTGCTTCACAGTCGTCGGCGACCGCTTGAATCCGCAGCATCGACCGATTTCGTCGGGGCGGATAGATCGGAACGGCCACGACGCCTGCGTAAAGACAGCCGAAATAGGCGATGATGAAATCCAGTCCGGGAGGAAACAAGAGGAGGGCCCGTTCTCCCGCCAGGCCGGAACGCTGAAGACGCGACGCAATAGCGCGCGACTTGCGATCCAACTCACGGTAGGATAAATGGACCTCGTCGTTTTCGCCATCCACCAGATAGACGAACGCGTCGTCATCTTCATGGAGATCAGCCCGATAACGAATCAGGTCAACCAGATTGGTCGGACCGGCAAAGGGTCCAGGCAAGCTATCCCGCGGCACGGTAAATGAATCTCCCAATCCCAAATATTTTTTACGAATCGATTTCTCTCGGGAAGCGCTTCCGGGGAGGAAGACAGATCCGGTCCCTCACTCCTAATGAGGAATCCCTCTGGATATTCATGGCATGTTGGGATGGCGGTTCCAAACCAGGAAACCAACTGCCCTCGCCATCCCTCTTTCCGACGATCTGCTTAAGGAAGATCGTATCGATTCAGCATTCTCGTTCCGTTACAAACGCTCGAGCCCTTTTTGCTTTCCTGCGATCGGGGCCTTCTTTTGCGTGCGGGGTATCCCGCTCGTCATTTCGAATCTGGCCAACCGAAGCGATCTGTTTAAGCCGAAAAAGGCAGGTTTTACACCAGTTCGTGGTGAAATAGTCCCATCAACTAGGGAAAAATGTCCGTTTCACGTTATCGTTTCGGTTATTGAGGGCACTTGAAGGAAGTTTAACTTCGAGTCGTCGGACAAACGTTTTAATATGGGTAAAAGGCAAATTCTACGCAAATGTGCCATGTCAATCAACCCATACCCCTCCTTGTAGCTGTCTAGTCGGCCATACGAAGCGGTTTTTCCTCGTATCTTGCACGAATTGGTTCTTAAGGGTTATTTGCGTACCCCTTACAGGGATATGTTGACGCGAGTCTTTTCCCGATATGCCCTGTTTGGGGGCCAATTTCTTTTTTTGCGGTGGGGAGCTACAATAAGCGGTTTGGATGGAGATCCGTCTTTTCGACAATCTTATACCCATTCTCGATTGCTCCCGCGCTTCGGCCGCGTGTTCACCCTTCGGGAAAACACGCTCCCTTCGGAATAATGGAAGCACGGAATCAATCAATAACGCGAATTAAAACCCACGATTAGCTATTTATGACCAAACATGTTTTCGTCACGGGCGGGGTGGTTAGCTCGCTCGGAAAAGGACTGACCAGCGCTTCGATCGGGATGCTCCTGGAAAGCCGCGGGCTGCGGGTCCGGATGCAAAAACTCGACCCTTATATCAACGTCGACCCGGGCACGATGAGCCCCTACCAGCACGGGGAGGTTTACGTTCTGGACGACGGGAGCGAGACCGACC
This sequence comes from Thermoguttaceae bacterium, assembly GCA_963674475.2. Classification (GTDB taxonomy): domain Bacteria; phylum Planctomycetota; class Planctomycetia; order Pirellulales; family Thermoguttaceae; genus CAXXFQ01. The sequence continues at coordinate 110,331 of CAXXFQ010000033.1, forward strand.
TGGACCTGGGCCACTACGAGCGTTTCACCAACGGGCCGCTCTCGCGCCACAGTAACTACACGACCGGACAGATTTATCTTTCGGTACTCAATAAGGAACGACGCGGGGAGTTTCTCGGCCAGACGGTCCAGGTGATCCCTCATATTACCAACGAGATCAAGTCGGTCATCGGTGAAGTTGCCGGGGACGACGTCGATATCGTGATCACCGAGATCGGCGGCACGGTCGGCGATATTGAGAGTCAGCCGTTTATGGAGGCGATTCGCCAATATTCGCTCGACATCGGCAAGGAGAACTGCGTCTACATCCACCTGACGCTCATTCCGTACCTCAAGGCGGCCGGCGAATTGAAGACCAAACCGACCCAACACTCGGTCGGACTGATGCGTCAGATCGGTATCCAGCCCGATTTCCTCGTCTGTCGGACCGAGCGGTCGATCAGCCACGAAGAACGGAGCAAGATCGCCCTGTTTTGCAACGTGCCGATCGAAGCGGTCATCGAAGAGAAGGATAAGGATTTCTCGATCTACGAGGTGCCGATCAGTCTGATGGAAAACCGGCTCGACGAGCTGGTCGTCCAGAAGTTGGGTCTCAAGGCCGGTCCGCTGAAGTTGGACCATTGGCGCGACCTGTTGCACCGGCTTCGCAATCCGAAGCACGAGATTTCCATCGCGGTGGTTGGCAAGTATGCCGAACATCACGACGCCTACAAATCGATTTATGAATCGCTCGACCACGCGGGAATCGCCAACGAGGCGACGATCCGGATCCAGCGAATTCACAGCGAAGAGATCGAACGACAAGGGCCCGAACGGCTCTTGAGCGGTGTCGACGGGATTCTGGTTCCCGGCGGTTTCGGCGATCGAGGAATCGACGGCAAGCTCGAATCGGTCCGCTATGCTCGCGAGAAGGGGATTCCGTACTTCGGGATCTGCCTCGGGATGCAGTGCGCCGTGATCGAGTTCGCGCGGGACGTCCTCGGTTTGTCGGACGCCAATTCGACCGAATTCAACAAAGACACCGCCGATCCGGTCATCTGCCTCTTGGACGAGCAGAAAACAATCACCGACAAGGGCGGAACGATGCGACTGGGCGCGCAACCCTCGTTGCTTGCCGAAGGAAGTCGTTCGTTTGACTGCTATGGACAAGAGACGATTTCCGAACGGCATCGCCATCGGTATGAATTTAATAACGTCTATCGCGATCGATTTGGCGAGGCGGGCATGACGATTGCCGGAACGAGTCCCGACGGTGGTCTGGTCGAAGTGGTCGAGATTCCCGACCATCCTTGGTTCGTCTCGGTTCAGTTCCATCCCGAATTCAAATCGCAACCGACCCGGTCTCATCCGCTGTTTCGCGGTTTCATCGGCGCGGCGGTCGAACGCCATGTCCGCGAGTCGACCTCGAGTCGGTAAAAAACTTTTCGGTTTTCCAACGGATATCGGCGGCCTCGAATGGCCCGGCTGCCGGTGTCCGTTTTTTTATGCAAGAGTTTTGCTCATTTTGGGGGAGGCTACCCTTTTCTCGTCTTGTTTTTTCAACTCCTACGGCTAGGATGAGGTGAAATACTCAACGACGGCAGGGAATTTTCTTCTCATTTCAAAACGGAGTCAAACATGAGTCAAGAACCGAATCCGGGCGAAGGAAAAAAGATCATCATCGATGAGGACTGGAAGAGTCAGGTCGAAAAGGAACGTGAGGCGGCCGAGAAAGGGGAGACGCCCGAATCTGAGGCGGTTTCAGCCCAAGAGGCCGAAGGGGGAGCGATTCCCTGGCCCGACCCGACTTTGTCCGTTTTGATTACGACCTTGGCGACCCAAGCGACGATTGGCCTGGGGATCATGGCCCATCCGGCGACCGGCAAACCGGAACCGGATTTGGCACAGGCCAAGCATCTGATCGATATGTTGGCGATGCTCCAAGAGAAAACCGAGGGGAATCGGACCCAAGAGGAAACGATGCTTTTGGAACAGGTGGTCCACGAACTGCGGATGGCGTACGTGAGCCTCAGTACGGCAGGCCAATAACCGTTTTTTACGTGACGTTGTTCCTAACCGCGGTTGATAATCAGCAGTTGATAATCAGCGCAGTGCGACGCGGACGATTCGCGGTCGACGGCCCAGGTCGTAGTGCGTCTCGAAGAGGTGCCATCGCGGGTCGGCCTCGGCCATTTGGCGGACCGCGTCGTGGATGGTCGGGCTGATTTCGATCAACATCTGCCCCCCTGAATGAAGATGGGCCGAATGAAGATGGGCCGGGGCGTCGGTCAGCAGACGGGCGATCACCTCGGTCCCTTCCGGTCCGGCGAAAAGCGCGCCATCCGGCTCGTGGGCATAGACATCGCGGGCCATCTGCTCTTTTTCCCAATGAGCAATATACGGCGGGTTGCAGACGATATAGTCAAACTTCTCCTGGGGATCGAGGTTGGCGAACAGGTCACTTTCGATCCAGGTGATCCGCTCGGTTACACCGTGCCGATCGGCATTGCGTCGGGCGACTTTCAGGGCGGCCGGGCTCAGATCGACGGCCGTCAATCGGGCCGCGGGCAGTTGCTTGGCAAGGGTAATCGCCAGACAGCCGCTTCCGGTTCCCATGTCGAGGATCGCCGGGCCTTCTTGGACGGGATTCTGTTTGACCAAGTCCAAGACGGTGACGACCATCAGTTCGGTATCGGGCCGCGGGATCAGGACGTCGGGGGTCACTTCGAAGGAGAGGGAGTAGAATTCACGGGTGCCGACCAGATAGGCGACCGGGACGCCAGTGGCCCGTTGTCGGACCAGCTCACGAAACGCCGCGCGGGCCGTGTCGTCACATTCGTCGCCGAACGCCGTATAGAGTTCGATCCGTTCACACTGAAGCGCATGGGCCAACAGAAGTTCGGCATCCAGTCGCGGCGAGTCCGCGCCGTGTTGTTTCAGATAATCGGTCGTCCAGGTCAACAACCGCCCGATCGTCCATTTTTCGCTTTCCGACACGGCCCAAAATTCCTCAAGAACACATGCATTGAGAACCCGGGGACTCAGCCAAAAGGTCGTTCCGGCTTTCCCCGAGGAAAACCGTCAGTATAGCGAGAACCGGAGAAAATCGCCATCGGTTCGTAAAAGAAGATTTTTTCCAAGCACAAAAGAGGAAAAACATTTTTCTTAAAACAACCCCGCCAAAGAACCTTCCATTGTTGCCTACAGAGAAAGGACCATTCTCTCGCTCGATACCAGTGACCAACGGGAGCGGGTTTAATGGGGCGGTGCGGAAGCACCAAGAAAAACGGGTTTAATGAGTCGGTGCGGAAGCACCGGTCGAAAAAACGCCGGTCCGGCCGCGGCTCCTAGCCGCCCTCCACTATGCTGACAGAGAAGAGACTATTCTCTTGAACGACACCAGTGACCAACGGAAACGGGTTTAATGAGTCGGTGCGGAAGCACCGGTCCAAAACTATTCGATGGTGCCGAAGGAGTTTCGGAGGTCTTGGCGTTCGTGTTCGAGGAGCGCTTCGAGGACCGGTTCGATATTTCCGGCGAGGATCTGGTCGAGTTTGTAGAGGGTCAAGTTGATCCGATGGTCGGTGAGCCGGTTTTCGGGATAGTTATAGGTCCGGATGCGTTGACTTCGGTCGCCGGAGCCGATTTTACTTTTCCGCTCGTCGGACCTTTCGGCCTCTTTTTCACGCTGTTTGGCTTCGTAGATGCGGGTCTTCATGACCCGAAGCGCTTTGGCAAAGTTCTTGTGCTGGCTCTTTTCGTCTTGGCAGGAGACGACAATGTTCGTTTCGTAGTGAGTCAACCGGATGGCCGAGGCGGTCTTGTTGACGTGCTGACCGCCGGGCCCGCTGGCGTGGAAGATATCTTTTCGGTAATCGTCCGGCTTGATAACGACTTCGACATCTTCCGGCTCGGCCATGACGGCGACCGTGGCGGCCGAAGTATGGATGCGGCCTTTGGCTTCGGTTTCGGGGACCCGTTGGACGCGGTGCCCGCCACTTTCGTATTGGAGGCAGCGGAAGACGCCTTCCCCTTCGAGGCCAAGCGAGATTTCCTTGAATCCGCCCAGTTCGGTCGGGTTCATGCCGAGGATTTCGACTTTCCAACGCTGGGTTTCGGCGAAATGTTTGTACATTTCGTACAGGTCGCGGGCGAACAGGGCCGCCTCGTCGCCGCCGGTGCCGGCACGGATTTCGACCACACAGCGGGACCGGTTGGCTTCCTCGCCGCCGATGGTCATGTCGAGCAGCTCGTCCCAGATTTTTTCCCGTTGGACTTTGAGTTCGGGGATCTCCGCTTCGGCCAGCTCACGCATTTCGGCGTCGGTGCCGGCGACCATCTCGTTGGCTTCACGGATCTCTTCGTTGAGTTCTTTGAAGCGTCGGAACTTGGTGGCCAGTTTGGCCAACGAACCGTGTTCGCGCGCAACGGCAGCCAATTGAGCCGAGTTGGCCAAGACGGCCGGGTCGAGCATCTGCCCTTCGAGCTCTTCGAACCGACTCAGTTTTTGTTCCAACATGTCGCGCATCGAAACGACCTCAAGTGACGAGCCTTTCCTTTTTGCTGAGAAAAAGGGGCTCTAGCGGGGGGGTAGCTGGATAAAAGCAAAAGGCCCACACCGAAATTATACGGAGAGGGCCCATTTTTCAAATCGAGAAGCTACTTCTTGCCCCGTTTCAGGCTGGCGTAACCGGCCTGGGCGAACTTCTTCTGGAACTTTTCGATACGTCCGGCCGTGTCGACGTACTTCAGCTTGCCCGTATAGAACGGGTGGCAGAGGTTGCAGATATCGACCTTGAGTTCCTTTTGGGTGCTTCTGGTTTCGAAGCTGTTGCCGCAACCGCAGGTGACCTTGGTTTCGACGTAGTTGGGATGGATGTCGCTTTTCATGGCGTAAATTCCCTATTTTCTTCTATTTAACGCCAACTCGACTGTTCCCGAGTTCGACGTACCTAAAAAAACTGAATTGTCCTCAACCGGCGAAACCGTTTCGGTGACATGCCGGATTATTCTCGCGGAGTATATGAATCTAGGTCGAAACTGCCGGACCGAATTCAGCCGGAGGGACCCTAGATCGTCATTATCGCGTAGAAGAATCTTCTAGTTTAACTTTCCCGTCAAATTAGGACAACCCGTCCCAGAAGAAAACCCAAGCAGGGTAAAAACCCTTCTTGTGGGTGGACTATAAGGAGGCCGCAGTGGAAAACCAATCGGAGGTAGCTATATGGAGGGGGTTAGCCCGATCGCGACGGCCGTTTTGGGCAAATCGGGGTAACCTTACCTCCTTTTAGGGGTGCGACTCTTTTAGCCAAGCGAGATCGTCTCGCCCGGTTTCATCAGCAGCGGCTCGGCCTCGGTCTCGGTGCGGACTCGTTTGGCCCAGGCTTCCGGGTCTTGCTCGATCGGGGGCCAGGTGCCGAAGTGACAGGGGACTACTTGCTTGGGGCGGAGGAACTTGACCGCCTCCAACGCGTCGTCCGGACCCATGGTGAACAGGTCGCCGATCGGCAAGAAGGCGAATTCGATCCCGTGGCGGCCGATCAGGCTCATGTCGGAAAACAGTCCCGTGTCGCAGCCGAAGTACAGGTTTCCCTCGGGGAGAAAGATCAAAAAACTGGCCGGCTCCCCGCCCGGTTTGCCGTCGGGCATGGTCGAACTGTGCAGCGCCGGGGTCAGCTGGACCCGACCGAACGGAAGGCCGGCCGTGCCGCCGAGGTTCATCGCCAGGGTGTTTTCGATCCCCTTGTGGTTCAACCACCAGCAGAGTTCCACTATGCCGACAACTTGAGCGCCGGTCCGCCGAGCGATATCGACCGTGTCGCCAAAATGGTCGAAGTGGCCGTGGGAAACCAGCAGATAGTCGGCTTCCACCTCGTCGGGGCCGATGGGGGCGGTGGGAGAGTCGCTCAGGAAGGGGTCGATCAAGATCCGGTGTCCGTGGCTTTCGATAAACCAACAGCCGTGTCCGTACCAAGTGATGGTCGTGGTCATGGAATCGTTCCTTTTCGGTAATGGGGTATTACTCGTAATGAAAAGCGATTTCCCACCGGCATCAGGAGGAAAGGGAACGTCCTAAGGAAAGCCCTAGCTGGGGGGAACCGCGACAAAAAAATAAAAACCTTTCAAAATCGCCTAAAAAAACGAGCGGAGAAAGTCGTTCCCCCACTCGTTTTTTGGTTGTTGAAAAAGGATATAACCGGACCGTCTTCGTTTTGCCTTACACCTTGACCGGTCGACCGCGTTGGGCCGATTGAGTCTGTTTTTGGGCCAAAACCAGCGCGTCGCAGGCCAGGGTGCCATCGAGCATCGAGGAGGGTTCGCCCGTGCGGACGGCCCGGACCACTTCCTTGATCTCGTCGACAAACGGGGCGATCGAATCTTCCGAACCGAGCTTCGGCCGGGTGACTCGACCGGTGTTGGTCATCAGTGTCAGCGGCAGGGAGTAGGAGTCGGCGCCGATCGCCGCGAAGTCGAACAGCATGGTGGCTTTTTCGAGATAGATCTCAAACGCGTGGGTGAACGGTCGACCTTGCTGGTTCAACGCGCCGCTGGTGGCGGTCACAAAAAGATCGGGGTCGTCGAACGTGAACTGCGACGAGAACAGCTCGAGCACCTCGCCTCGCATCCGGCCAACCGTACTGACTGAAGTCGGCATTCCGGCGACCAGGCGAATGAAATGGGCGTCGTGAACGTGCAGGTCGAGCATTGGCCCGCCGCAGACGTTCGGGTCGTAGAAATGGCCCATCCAGGTCGGGTCGGAGATGACCCGTTTGAACGAGCCGCCGATCATCTTGCCGTATTTCCCACTGGTGATGGTCCGATGGGCGAACCGGTAGGCCGGGAAGAAGGGCAGGACGTGGCCGATCGAGAGCAACTGGCCGGTCTGTTCGGCCGTGCGGACCATCTTTTTGGCGTCGGCCGTATTCAGGGCGATCGGCTTTTCACAGAAGACGTGCTTGCCCGCTTTCAGCGCCTTGACGACCGCGTCGGCGTGGGCCGCCGGAGGAAGACAGATGTCGACCAGATCGATATTCGGGTCGGCCAGCATTTCGTCGAAATCGGAGTACTGGGCCACCCCCGTCAGGTCGACCTTGCGTCCCGGAGGGCCGAAATTCCCCTTGATCGAACGCCAGTCGCCGGCCAGTCGTTTCGGGTCGGTCTCACAGACCGCCTTCAACTTGACTCCACGGACCTTTTGGTAGGCCAGGTAGTGGATCCAACCCATGAATCCCAGACCGCAGATTCCAACGTTTACCATCATCTTCTCCTTACACTTGGTAGGTCATTCAAGGGGGAAAGGGACCGTCTCCGGGACACCACGGGCCATTCGGGTGACGCGTGGCAGGAAGCCGGATTCGGGAAATTTCCCTCATTTTTCCTTTTCGTCGTCCAGATAGGTTACCGAATTTTCCTTTTTTTGCAAAGCTGGTTGTGGTTGGGTTTTTGGGAAAAAGAAATTGGATTGGGTTTTGGGGGTAAGTTGGGGGGCAGGAGAGGGATGGGGTGGGAGCGTCTTTTTGGATGATAAGAGAAATAAGAGGAAAAGGAAAAAGGAGTGACGGCTGCGCCGTCACTCAGTATTTATTGAATGAGGGGAAATATTTTGAAAATGGTTTCCCCTCAAACTCCCCTTCAAAAACTTTTTGGAGCGCGATTACTTCGTAATCGCTCTGATTCTGGTTCTTTTTTTATTGAAGGGCGCCTTCTTTGAGCGTTATCATGTGCAATTGTCGCCCTTGGTCCCGGTAGGGCGCGTCGACGATGATATGCCGCCCGTCTCGACTGGCCCGCGGGTGCAGGTCGATCCGCCACTCGCCCGTATAGACCGAGGGCATGTCAAGCTCGGCCAGCGGGATGGTCCGGTGCTCGAGGGTGTCGTAAAGATAGACTGACGAGACCCGTTTGGAATTCGGATAGGTGTCGTTGAGAATGTACCGGTTGTTGTGGCCGGGCAGATAGGTGCAGTGGCCGTCGCGGTACATCTCTTTTCCGGCCACCAACTCGACGTTGCCGTGGGGCTTGTCTTCGAACAGGCAGAACCCGTAGGGCAACCCGGCCGATTTGAGCTTTTCCGACGAGCCGGGATACCGGGACCAGGCGAGGATCGTCTCGGGGTCGCGCCAGATGAAGTGGCTTGTCACGCCGCAATCGTCAATCACCCGGATATCGGAGCCGTCCGGCGCGGCGGTCAACATACGGGTCAGCCAACGGGGCCATCCTCCGCCGAGCGTTCGCCACCGGTGAAGAAATTCGAACCGGCTTCCGTCCGGGTTGAACAGCAGATGGTTGAAGTAATGCTTGTTTTTCGAAAGGTCCTCTCGCCACGGGATCGCGGCCACGTCGGCGGTCGAGATGATCAGCTTCGTCTCGCCCGTGTCCAGATCGACACGCGAGATGCCCGATTCGGTCGGGGCCAACTGGTCGGCGTACGGGTCGGGCAGACCGGCATAGCCGTAACCGGGACGCATGTCGTTGACCCGCCGGAAATCGGGGCCGACGCCCGTCTTGCCGTCGGAGCTGACCGAGTAGACGGCCATCGGAACGGTCCGCTTTTTGCCCGTTTTGACATTCAAGATCCGGCAGACAAACCGGTCCCCTTCGCGGTCGTTCCAAAGGATCTCGTCGGTGTGGCCGGGCCGCCATTGGAGCATACAGCCCTGTTGCCAACCCCAGGCCTTGGTTTGCGCCAACGGAATCCACCGATCACCGTCTTCCAGGTCGATCATCCCGATCCCGACCTCATCGTCGGCCTTTGGGCTGCGGTGTTCGAAATCGACCTCCATCGACAGGAGATACCGGTTGGTCGCGTCAAACTCCAGCTTGTCGTAATAGGCGAACCAGTGGTGTTTTGGCCCACGGGTGACGACTCGCATATCGACCTTCGGGTTTGTCAGTCGGTACGATTCGGTCTTGCTCGATTTGCTTCCGAAGGCGAGCTGGGGTAACAATCCGGCGCCCACGGCGGCCGAGGCGGTCGTCTTGAGCCAGTCGCGTCGGGTTTGTCGTGAGTTCGAAAGAGGCTGCATCACAGAACTCCTTGTCCGTTTTTTAAATGAGAGGGTCTTTTTTTAAAACTGATTGAAAATGTCGTGGCCCGGACGGAGCGAGCCGTCCATTTTGATGAATTCCATCGACGAGGCGCTCGAAAGGATGCCGTATTCGGGGCCGTGCAGGTCGGCGACCAAACTTTCGTGCATCGCGTGTGGCAGGAAGCCGATTTCGTGCTTCTTCAGCGTGCCCAGGTCGGTTTCGAGGATTTTTACCCGGGCCTGATCGTCGAGCGAGCCCCAACAGCACTCGGTGGCGAGGATTCCCTTTTTCTTTTGTCGGGCATACTCGGCCATCTTGGCCAGGGGCTGTTTGTCGGCGAAATAGGGATGGACCAAAAAGACGTCACTGATCGCTTCGACCTCTTTCATCCCCTGAACCCCACGGCCGACGCTCACGCCAATCGGCTGGCGGGCACCCAGCTGTTTACACATTTTTCGGGTATGGGTCAGCCAATCAAGGGTCAGTGAGAGGGTGCCGTTGTTGTGCGGCTCGTTGCAGAGGTCCCATAGTAAAATCCGTCGATCGGTCGTATGGTCGCCGACGATTTTCTCGAAATAGGGCCGAAAAACGTAATTCGCCGCTGTCCCGTTTTTCCCATAACTGCGATACCAGTATTTCAACATCTCGTCGGAAATGCAGCCGAAATCGGGGACACTGTGCCAGTTGTTGAACAGGGTGGGGATTGCCTTCAAGCCGTGGCGGTCGAGGATTTTCAGGGCCGTTTCGAACGTCTCGGCGCCTTGTTTCGGGTCGACGACAAACGCGTCGAACGAAAGCCAGAGGCGGATCGTGTTGATGCCGGGGAAATATTTTTTGCCCAAGCCGATTTCGTGATCGATCAGGTCCGGTTGGAAATTTCGCCAAATCGCGTACCCGGTCGCCTCGTAGCTCGGCTGGTAGTTGAATCCGCGAATGCCTTTGTACGGATTGGTCCATTTGGCAGAAGGGGCCGTTTCGGCCTCGGCCAAGGAGCCGAGCACGCTACTCGCGGCGAGAAGGCTGCCGGTGGTTTCGGTCAAGAAACGGCGGCGGGTCAGAGCGGGGCGCATCGGTGGAGGTCCCTTTTTTTTTGGGGGATTGGCAGGAGGAAACGGGCAAGGCGGCCGGTTGACCTAACGGACGGGGCCTTACGAAAGAGAGGCTTTCGAAGGTTCCCTTCATTCTAACCTATTGCAGACGGTCCCGACAAGGCACGGCGTGGCTAGCAGCCTGTCGAAAAATGGACTGTTAACAGAGGCCGTTTTCGAACGGGAGCATATCCTCTCGTTCGAAAAGGCCTCGGGTCCAGTGGGGCCATTTCGGGCGGGCCGAGGTTGCTTCCTCGCGGATCGTTTCGACGTGAACGCCCAGTTGGACCAGATACGATTCGAGAAACCGGAGGTACCCCTGTCCGGTCGCGTCACGCCAGGTGTCGATCGAACCGAGGATCGTCCGAAGCACCCCGGCCCGGCGACGCCGGTTGACCAGCGGGGCCGTTTCGAAATGGGCGTCCCAACGTTGGCGGACGTTCCAGATGAGAAAGTCGCCCAGGTCGAAGAACTCACGCTCCCCGACAAACGGTTCGGTCAGCCCACGGGGCGTGTCGGCCCGCTTGAGGTGGAGGATCTGTTTGACCATCGCGTCGCGGACGTGGCGGTCGGTCAATTTGCGCCCGGTCAGGACGTATCCCTCGAGAATGGCCGTTTCTGCCGCGATCAAAAGGGGAAGCAGCTCGTCGGTCAGATACTTGTCTCCCCGGTAGGCGGTCGTCTCGATCCCGGCGAGCGTCGGAAGTCGTCCGGATCGCTTGGAGGCCGTTTTTTTCCGCGGTTGATTTTTCATCGTTATGTCCGCGTCGAAGGTGTCGCGGATTGGTTGGGATCGGAGGGTCACGAATTCCGTTTTCCAGAAGAAGGTCAGGTTGTGCGATGCCCCCAGACAGGGTGTAACCTGATCGGCGTACCTGTCTGGACGTAGGCGGTCGATTGGAATAGGATAAGTTCAAGTCGAGCGACCAATAAGCTACCCTTATTGTATCGTCCAGGTCGATCGACCCCAACCTTTAGGTGATAGTAGAAGTTCATTATAAGGAGCCCAATCGATGGCAGCCTACCAGGTGCCCAAATTGTCCAAACCGGCAAAAGCAAGGAAGAAAACCGTCTATCTGGTCGCCAGTGGCGATTTGCGACCGGCCGCCAACCAAGAGTGTTGGGCCGCGCAGCACGAAATGGAAGAGGCCCTGGGCCGAGTGGTCACTGCCGCGGGATATGAACTGGTTCGGGCCCATCCGATCAAGGAAGACGAAGGACACGGCTTCATCGGCTCCCAGAAAGAGGGGCTCGAAGTCTTTGCCGGGATCGACCCCGACGCGAAACTGATCGTCGCCGAAAGTGTCTGGCAATATTCGCACCACGTCTTGCCCGGTTTGACGACCCACCGCGGGCCGATCCTGACGGTGGCCAACTGGTCGGGCACCTGGCCGGGGCTGGTCGGGATGCTCAATCTCAACGCGTCGATGACCAAGGCCGACGTCGAGTACTCGACCCTTTGGAGCGAAGATTTCGAAGGGGATAAAAAGTTTCTCCGCAATCTCGATAAGTGGCTCGAAACGGGCCAGGTCAAACATCCGACCCGACACGTCAAGGCGCTCAAGAAGGTCAAGGTCGGCGCGGCCGAACGACGGTTGGGCGAAGGGCTGGCGGCCGAGCTTTCTCAACAGAAGGCGATCATGGGCATCTTCGACGAGGGATGCATGGGGATGTACAACGCGATCATCCCGGACGATTTGCTCAACGCGACCGGCGTCTTCAAAGAACGACTGAGTCAATCGGCCCTGTACTACGAGACGACCCAGGTCGCCGACGACGAGGCGCAGGCCGTCCGCCGCTGGTTGGATCGCAAGGGGATGAAGTTTGTCACCGGCAAGAAGGCGAAGACCGAGCTGACCGACAAACAGATCTTGACCCAATGCAAGATGTACATCGCGGCGCTTCGAATCGCCGACGATTTCGGCTGCGACCTGATCGGCATCCAGTACCAACAGGGGCTCAAGGACCTGTTGCCCGCCAGCGACCTGGTCGAAGGGATGTTGAATAACACCGACCGGCCGCCGGTCAAAAGCCGCGACGGGAAACGGATCCTTTACAAGGGACAGCCGTTGGTCCATTTCAACGAAGTCGACGAGTGTGCGGGGCTGGACGGGTTGATGACCTACCGAGTCCATCGGGCGATGGGCCAACCGGTCGAATCGACGCTGCACGACGTCCGCTGGGGCGATTGGGACCAGAGCGGCTCGACCGACGAGTACGTCTGGGTCTATCTGATCAGCGGGGCGGTGCCTCCGGCCCATTTCGTCGGCGGTTGGAAAGGCGCTTCGAGCGAGCGTCAACCGGCGATGTATTTCCGAATGGGCGGCGGCTCGTTGAAGGGCGTTTCGAAGCCGGGTGAAATCGTCTGGTCGCGGATCTTTGTCGAAGATCATCAATTGAAGATGGACCTCGGACGCGGCGGAGTGGTCGAACTGCCCGAAGAGGAAACCCAACGCCGCTGGAACCTGACCTCTCCTCAGTGGCCGATCATGCACGCGGTCACTTACGGGGTCAGCCGGGATCAGTTCATGGCCCGTCACAAGGCGAACCATATCCAGGTCGTTTATGCCGACGACGCCAAGGCGGCCGACAAGGCGATTTTGGCCAAGGCGGCGATGGCCCAAGCGATGGGGATGGAAGTCTCGATCTGCGGCACTCGCAAGGGCGGTAAGGCGTGGTAAAATAGAAGAAGGGCCATTCGGGGGGACTCGTCCGGGGTGAAATCCGGCGAGTCGCCCCACGGATTTCGTTTTTCTTTCTCTGGCGGATTAAACCTCCGGTTTCCAGGGGTTAGCATAAAGGAGTAGGTTGTGAAAATTCGACAGCTTTCCATGTTCTTGGAAAATAAGCCGGGCCACCTGAGCACGATTTGCGATACGCTGGCCGATGCGGGGGTGAATATTTTGACCCTGTCGCTGGCCGATACCCAACAGTTCGGTATCTTGCGTGTGATCGTCCAGGAGTGGGAACGGGCCAAAGAAATTCTCGAGGCGGCCGGGATCGTCGTCAACGTGACTGAAGTTGTCGCGACCGAAGTCGAAGATAAACCGGGCGGGTTGGTCGAGATCCTTCGGATTATCGAAAAGTCCGATACCAACATCGAATATATGTACGCCTTCACCTTCCGGAAACAAGATCGGGCGATCGTCGTCTTCCGATTCGACGATCCGGACGAGGCGATCAAAACGTTGCAAGCCAATGGGATCGGCGTGCTTTCGAGCGTCGAGCTTTATCAACAGGCTGAGCAGTAAAAACCATCATCTTTTTTCAGACAAGACTATCATGGCATCTCAAGAGGAACCGACACGCGTTTTTGATCCGGCCGAAACGCTCCCACGTGAGGAGCTGGAGAAGCTTCAGTTAGAGCGACTCCGCATCTCCTTGGCCCGCATGGCCAACGTCCCGTTTTATCAGGAGGCGTTTGCCCAGAAGGGAATCACGGTCGAGGACGTTCGATCGTTGGACGACATTCGATCGTTGCCGATAACGACCAAGGAGAATCTTCGTCAGCATTACCCGTTGGGTTTCGTGACGGTCCCCCGTTCGGAGATCGCCCGGTTGCACGGTTCCTCCGGGACGACCGGCAAGCCGACGTTCGTCGCCTACACGTCGTCCGACTTGGACCTTTGGGCCGGACTGTGTGCTCGGTTCTTGGTCGGCGGCGGTCTGCGTCGGGAACATCTGGTTCAGATCGCGTTCGGTTACGGGCTTTTCACCGGCGGCTTCGGCTTGCACTACGGGGTCGAAAAGGTCGGGGCGGCCGTCTTGCCCGCGGCAGCCGGAAACACGCCGCGTCAGATCATGCTGATGCAAGACCTTCAAACCGAGGTGCTCGTCTGCACGCCCAGTTACGCGCTAAATATAGCCGAGCAGATTCGCGCGATGGGAATCGATCCGAAGGACCTTCCGCTGAAATACGCCCACCTTGGCGGCGAGCCGTGGACCGAAGATATGCGGCAGTCGATCGAGGCCGAGTTGGGAATCCGCGCGTTCAATAATTACGGTCTCAGCGAGGTGTTGGGGCCCGGGGTCAGCGGTGAATGTTTCTACCGTAACGGAATGCATATTAACGAGGACCATTTCTTTGTCGAGTGTGTCGATCCCGAAACGCTCGAACCGGTTCCCGACGGGACGCCGGGCGAGTTGGTCATCACCAGTTGGAGCAAGGTGGCCATGCCGATCCTCCGATACCGGACGCGCGACATCGCCGTCTTGGACCGGACGCCTTGCCCTTGCGGTCGGACGGGGACACGGATGAGCCGGGTGCTGGGCCGAAGCGACGATATGCTGATTATCCGCGGCGTGAACGTCTTCCCGTCGCAAATCGAGGAGGCCCTGTTACACGTCGAAGGGGCCGCGCCCCATTATCAGATCGAGGTCGAGCGGCCCGACGTCATGGATGAGGTGACGGTCCACGTCGAGGTCATGCCCGAGCAATTTTCCGACAAGATGGCCGAGATGCAGGGACTCCGCGAGGCGATCGACCGCGAAATTCAAACAGTGACCGGTATCCGGGTTCGCGTCAAACTGGTCGCGCCGAAATCGCTCGAACGGTTTATCGGCAAGGCCAAACGGGTCATTGACCGACGCAACTTGACGCCGGGAACGTGATCGAAACGAGTATGCGACAAATTGGCTTGCGGAAATTTTTTTCAGGACTCGGCTTTCTGTCGGTCGGTCTGTTGATCGTACTGGGGACGGCCATTGCCGCGAGGGCTGCCGAAAACGTCTCGGCCGACTGGCGGCAATTCCGCGGGACCTCGAACAATCCGGTCGCCGAGTCAAGCAACGGGCCGCCGGTGTCGTTCGATCTGAAGACGGGAGAGAATGTCGCCTGGACCGCGTCGCTTCCGGGTCGCGGGGCCTCCTCGCCGATCGTCGTGGGCGGCCGGGTCTTCGTGACCGCCTCGGAAGGTCGCCCCAAACAGGACCGGCTTTTTTTGCTGGCCTTCGATACCGAAACGGGCCGGCGTTGCTGGTCGCGGCGTCTCTTCGCCACGGGGCAAACCTGGGTCGACCCGTTCGGGGCCGTTGCCCAAAACACGCCCGCCTCCGACGGCCAAAGGGTCGTCGTCTTTTATTCGTCGAACGACCTGGCCTGCTTCGATCTCGACGGCAATTTGCTCTGGTATCGGGCCCTCGGACGCGAACATCCGCGAACCCGCAACGATGTCGGGATGGCCAGCTCGCCGCTGGTGGAGGGCCGTCTGGTCATTGTCCAGTTGGAGAATCAGGGAGACTCGTTCGCCGCGGGGATCGACCTCGAGACGGGCGAAACCCGTTGGCAGATCGAGCGGGACCAAGAAGGGGTCTGGAGTTCACCGACGCTGCTTCCCGCTTCCGGCAGATCGCCGGGAAAGAAGAATCTGGTTCTGCTCCATGGAAAACGGGGGCTCACGGCCCTTGAGGGCGAAACGGGGAAAACCGTCTGGCATTATCCGGCCGAGGCGAACACCATTGGGTCGGTCGTTGGCGTTGACGGACGGGCCTATCTGCCGGCCTGGGGAATTCACGCGATCCAGTTCGATGCAGAAAACTCCGCGGTGCGCCGCTTGTGGCATGAAAAAAAACTGCGCGGCGGCAATGCCAGTCCGGTCGTTTATCAGGGCAAAATTTACACGATCAAACCGCCGGGCATCCTCGTCTGTGGTGACCTGACTGACGGGAAAATCCTCTGGCAGCTCCGAATGAAAGGCCCCTTTTGGGCAACGCCGGTTGTGGCGTCCGTCCCGGTTGAGAAAGCCGGTCGACTCTACGCGGTCAACTACGGGGGAACGGTTTTTGTCGTCGATCTGGAAGGAAAAAAAGGAAAAATCGTCGGTCGATCCCGCTTCGATACCAAAATTCTTGCCACCCCGGCCGTGGTCGGCGACGCGCTCTACTTGCGAAGTGACGCCAGTTTGTGCAAAATTCAATCTCCTCAAGAGAAAACGCCGTCGGGGCCGATGAAAACGCCATCGGACCGGTGAAAAGCCCGTCGGGCCGAGGAAGCGGGCTGGGACGGTTTTTTGTTGCTCGCGTTTTCCCCCTCTCGTTTTGAATTAGAACCCCCGGAAATGAACCGTGACCGAAACCTGCTCGATCGAAATCACGCCCGTCGGACCGATTCACGCGTCGATCCGTCCGCCCGGATCCAAAAGTCTGACCAACCGCGCGCTGGTTTGCGCCGCACTGGCCGAGGGCCGGTCGATTTTGACCGGGGTCCTCGACTGCGACGATACCCGGGTGATGCTCGACGCGATTTGCCAATTGGGGCTCGACGCACGCCATGACCCGGCGGCCCGAACGGTCCATTTACCAGGTGCGGGGGGCGGTCCGGTCGCCCCCGATTCGACGCCCGAGCGGCCGATCGACCTTTTTATCGGCAACAGCGGGACGACGGTCCGATTTCTGACGGCGGCGCTCGCCTTGGGCCAGGGTGTGTTTCGCTTGGACGGGGTCCAACGAATGCGAGAGCGGCCGATCGAGGATCTTTTGGACGCCCTGCGCGACCTGGGCGCCAACGTCCGAAGTGAAGCCGAGACCGGGTGTCCGCCGGTTATTATTCGTGCGAACCGGTTGCCCGGCGGAACGGGTCGGATTGCCGGTAACCTGTCGAGTCAATTTCTGAGCGCGCTGCTGATGGCGGCTCCCGGTGCGCAAAACCGGGTCGAGCTGGTTGTCGAGGGGGATCTGGTCTCGAAGCCGTATATCGAGATGACGCTGGCCGTGATGCGGGCGTTTGGCGTGGAGGTCGAAGCCGGAGAGAAATTGGAGCGATTTTCGATTTCCGCGCCGCAGACGTACCGGGCCCGTGAGTACGCGATCGAACCGGACGCGTCGGCCGCGAGTTACTTTTTCGCCGCCGCGGCGATCACCGGCGGTCAGGTTACCGTCGAGGGGCTTTCTCGTGAGAGCCTGCAAGGGGACGTTGCGTTTTGCGATTGCCTTGCCCAGATGGGTTGCACGGTCGACTACGGGCCGGATCGGATCACGGTGACCGGCGGCGGCCCTCTCCGCGGGATCGATATCGACATGAACCCGATCAGCGACACGGTCCAGACCCTCGCGGCGGTCGCCCCGTTCGCCGACGGCCCGACCCGGATTACCAACGTCGGTCATATTCGCCATAAGGAGACCGACCGGATTTCGGCCCTGGTTGCCGAGTTGGGTAAACTGGGCGTGAAGGTCGAAGAGCGAGAAGACGGACTGACGATCCATCCGGCTGTATCTTCAGAAAGCGGGCTCTCTGGAAGCGGGCTTCACGGGGCCGAGATCGATACCTACGACGACCACCGGATGGCGATGAGTCTGGCACTGGTCGGCTTGCGACAACCGGGCGTCGTGATTCGCGATCCGGGCTGCACGGCGAAGACTTACCCGGCCTTCTTCGACGATCTGGCCGCGTTGACCTCGGGCCGTTGAACGGTCGACCGATCGAAGGATCGAATCGCGGCTCTTTGTCTTAATCCGAAAAATCTCGAATGGGTCTGGCTGCGCTGAAATAAAGCTTGCCGCTGCTTCTCCTTCTTGCGGGGGGGCTTTTCTTTCCGGTTTGCCCCTCGCTCTCAAAAATCGCCTTGACCTGGCCTCGGGGAATCGGTATCGTTCGCCACGAGTCTTTAGATTGCTTTTAACTTGGTGTGGAATATCCCTTGTAACCGTCGTGAAAATGGATAAATCTAAATCGATTCAGTCACAACGATTGCGACAACCTTGGGAGCTATCCCGCTGCCGGTGAAAGATTATCGACTCTTAGAAAATGCGCCAAGATAGACAAAATATATGCGTTTTCTCGGAAGAAAGAGGAGGGGATTTGCTGAACGGGGTCCCCTTTTTCTGTGGAAAACGAGTGTAGAACCTCCTCTGCCGAGGGGGATATCAGGTCAAGGAGTTTCGGACCATGCAGTGGTTAGGCAGAAAAAACCGGATTTGGGTGGTTGGTCTTTTGGCGATTTTCGCCAGCGGCTGTTCGACTTGGGATTTACCTTGGAACCCGCTGGATCGACGGGCGCAAAGTCCGGACGAAGAGGTGGCGATCGGCGGAAAAACCAAGATAGTCGGCGATCTGTCGGTCCCGTACGGCCTGTTTCCGCTCCAGGTGGAAGGGGTCGGTCTGATTTCCGGACTCCAAGGCACCGGTAGCGATCCGGCCCCCAGCGGTCAACGGTCGGTTTTGCTGGAAGATATGAAGGCCCGTAGCGTTCGTCGTCCGAGTAAAGTCCTGGCCAGCAACAGCACGGCCCTGGTTTTGGTCCGCGGCGTGTTGCGACCGGGTATCCAAAAAGGGGACCGGTTCGATCTGGAGGTCCGTGTCCCCAGCCGGAGCGACACGACCAATCTTCGAGGCGGTTGGCTTTTGGAAACCCGTATGAGCGAGTTGGCCGTGATGGGCGATCAGCAATTGCGTAAGGGGAATCTTTGGGGATTCGCCGAAGGTCCGGTGCTGATCGATCCGACCGTCGACGTCGAGAAGAATCCGGTTCACGCCACACGCGGCGTCATTCTCGGGACCGGCCATTGTTCGAAAACGCGTGCGCTGGGGTTGGTCCTCAAGGAAAAACATCAAAACGTTCGCAACGCTGCCATGATCGAAAAGGCGATCAACTTGCGGTTCCACCGGATGGAAGGGGGGATCCAAGAGGGGGTGGCCAAGGCGATCAACGACAAGTATATCGAGTTGACGGTCCATCCTCGCTACAAGGAAAATGTCGAACGGTACATGCAAGTGGTTCGCGCCATTGCGATCAGGGAATCGACCGTCCGCCGGGCCGAGCGAATCGCCCTTTTGGAAGAACAACTGGCCGATCCGACCATGGCTCGAAACGCGGCCAAACAACTGGAAGCGATCGGGCGCGAGGCGTGCGACCCTTTGAAACGGGCACTTGCTTCGGAGCATCTCGATGTCCGCTTCTTTGCCGCAGAATCGCTGGCTTATCTGGACAAGACCGAGGCGGCCGAGCCGTTGGGCCAAGTGGCAAGGACCGAACCGGCGTTCCGCGTGTTTGCGTTGACCGCCTTGAGCGCGATGAACGACTATGCCGCGTACGAGCAGCTGGTCCAGTTATTGGACGTCGAGAGTGCCGAGACCCGGTACGGCGCTTTCCGCGCGATCTGGTTGATGAACCCGCGCGACCCGAAAATCCATGCCGAGATTATTCACAAACAGTTCGCGTTGCACAGCCTGCCGTCGAAGGGATCGCCGATGGTCCATGTGACGCGGAATACGCGTCCTGAAGTGGTTCTTTTCGGCGATAATCAACGATTTGTGACGCCCCTTTTGATGGAAGCCGGTCCGCGTATCCGAGTTTCCAGCGAAGGAAACGACCGGGTCGCCGTCAGTCGATTCGCGCCGAACGAACCGGATCAAAAACGGATCGTTTCCAGTCGGGTGGACGAGGTTATTCGGGCAGTGGGCGAACTGGGCGGAACGTATCCCGACGTGGTCCAAATGCTTTCGGAAGCCAAAGAGAAGAACATTTTGCTCGGTCGGTTTGAAGTCGACTTGCTGCCGAAGGCCGGGCGAAAATACCATCGTCAACTGGCTGACAAGAGTGAGACGGACGAATCCGGCATGGACGAACTCGACGTGGAAGAAGAACCTGAATCGAAATCGTGGTGGGACCGGCTGTCGAAGCCCGAGTGGTCCGGGTCCGATTCGGACGATTTAGACCAAACCGATTCGAAAGAAACCGGGGAGGCCACCATTGCCTCGAAGGAAAAAGAGCCGTCGGCCTAGTTTTATAGCGCCGTCTATAACGGCGTTTACAACGGCATTTTTAACGACGGATTACCTTCCTTTTTGAAAATGTTTTTAGGTGAAATTCTAACTGAAAATTTCAAAATCGTCTCTTGCTAAACGGATGGTGCGGGAGACGGTTATTATCCTCGTTTTACTTGACCCTTTGTTTGCCGTTTTATGCTCAAAGCACTCGATCTGATCGGCTTCAAGAGCTTTGCCGACAAGACGCGGTTTGAATTCCCGTCGGGAATCACGGTCGTGGTCGGTCCGAACGGATCGGGCAAGTCGAACGTCGTCGACGCGATCAAGTGGGTCCTCGGCGAGCAGAGCGTCAAAAGTCTCCGCGGCAAGGAGATGACCGACGTCATCTTCAACGGCTCGGGCAGTCGCCGGGCGATCAACACGGCCGAAGTCACGCTGACGTTCGATAATACCGAAAAACGGCTTCCAATCGACTCGTCCGAGGTCCATATCACGCGTCGGGTCTATCGGAGCGGCGAAGGGGAGTATCTGATCAACCGTCAGCCGTCCCGACTTCGGGACATTCGCGAGTTGCTCAGCGGAACCGGCATGGGCACCCAGGCCTACAGTGTGATCGAACAGGGCCGGGTCGACGTTTTACTCCAATCGTCGGCCAGGGAACGGCGATTGATCTTCGAAGAGGCGGCCGGGATCAGTCTCTTCAAAAATAAAAAGCTCGAATCGCTCCGTCGGCTTGATCGGGTCGACCAAAACCTCTTGCGACTGAGTGATATTGTCGTCGAGGTCGAATCGCGTCTCCAAAGTATCCAATCGCAGGCGGGCAAGGCCCAACGCTACAAGGAATATCGCGATTCGCTCCAGGCGCTGCGGACCGAAGTCGCTCTGGTCGATTGGCACCGACTCAGCGAGAAGCTCGGCGTCGAAGAGGCCCAAATGGCCCAGTTGGTCCAACGGCACGAAACCGACTCGGCCGAGATGGAGTCGTTCGAGAAACACCTGGAGGCGATCGACTCGGAAATCGATGAGATCAACGACACGGTTCGCCGATTCGAGGGACGAATTCTCGGTAATCGGGAAAAGATCGCCGGGCTCGAGACGACCCTCGAACACCAACGACGTCGAAGTCATGAGTTCGAGCAGGAGATCGTCAAATATCGACGCCGCCTTATCCAAATGAACGCGCAAGCGGGTGACCTCAGACAGCAAATCGAGCAGGCCCGTCGCGAGGAGATCAAGGCCCGACAGCGACAAGAGGAAGTGGCCCGAGAACTGACCGGTGAGGAGAGCGAACTGGCCCGGCTACTGGAGGAACTCGAAGGCGTTCGAAACCAAAAACGGGCACTCTTGGAGCGAGAAAAAAAGCGGACACTCGAGGAAACCGGGCTCGGGCGAAAGGCCAGCTCGTTGGAAACGCAGGTCGCCGAATCCCAGTCGGCCCGTCAAAAACACGAATCGCGTCTGGACGAACTCCAGCGAGAGAGGGAAGCCATTCAAAAGGAGCGGGATTCCTTATCGCAGACACAGGAAACCCTTCTTGCGGAAGTTCGCGAGGCGGACGAACAGCTTCAAGCCGCCCGAAGCGCGGCCGAAAAGACGCGACGGCTTCTCGCCTCCGCCCGCGAAGAGTCGGTCTGTCGTCGAGAACGGTTTGCGGCCGTTTCCCAGCGAGTGGCCGTTTTGGAAGATTTTCAACGACGAAACGAGGGGCTCGGCAGTGGTGTGCGAGAAGTGCTTTCCGCAGCCCAAAATGCTCCCGAAGGCCCTTTCCGTCAGGTCGTTGCCCTGGTGGCCGACTTGATCCGGGTGAGCGTCGAGAGCGCGCCACTGGTCGAAGCGGCACTCGGACCGGCGGCCGGGTGGATCGTCCTGCAGCCTGGTCAAGAGATTCTCGACCACCTCGAAAAACAGTCGAACCGTTTCACCGGCCGGGTCGGTTTCTTGCGACTTGATCGGATCGGACGGCGTGTTTTGCCCGAGACGATTACGTTGTCCGGTCGACCGGGCGTTCTCGGTCGGGCCGATCAGTTCGTCGAAACCGACGCGGCCTATCGTGCGCTGGTCAAACACCTTTTGGGCAACACCTGGGTCGTCGAGCGAATGTCCCACGCGTTGCGTTTGGTGGACGAGGTGCCTGTCGGGGTCCGGTTCGTGACCTTGGCCGGTGAACTGCTCGAATCGGACGGAACCTTTCAGGTAGGCCCGAGTCACGCGGCCGGCGGTTTGATCTCCCGTCGGAGTGAACTTCGCGAGCTCAAGTCGAAGCATCTTTCGATGGAGTCCCAGATCGATCGCGCCGAGGCCGACGTCGATGAACTGGAAATCCGTCTTGAATTGGACAAAAAAGAACTCGACGCCACCAAAAAAGCACATCAAGAGGCGTCGGAACGCCAAGGGCGTCACGATCACAAAATCACGGCGGTCGATGAGCGGCTTGCCGGTTTGGAAAAACAGCAGCTCCAGCGAAAAGCCGATCTTGAAGAGGTCCAACGGCGAGCTCAAACCGCCACGGTGGCATTGGAGATGGTCGGACG
This sequence comes from Thermoguttaceae bacterium, assembly GCA_963674475.2. Classification (GTDB taxonomy): domain Bacteria; phylum Planctomycetota; class Planctomycetia; order Pirellulales; family Thermoguttaceae; genus CAXXFQ01. The sequence continues at coordinate 132,661 of CAXXFQ010000033.1, forward strand.
TGACCGTCAGGAACTCCAAGTCGAAATCGCCCATCAGGAACGCGAGCTGGAAAAGCTGGCCGCCATAATCGAACAACAAGAAGGCGAGCGTCAAAAACATCATCGCCGGGCGACCGAGATCAAAGTCGAGTTGGCCAAAAGCGAAGAGCGACGCCATAATCTTCAGGAGCAAATCGCCCAGTTTTGTCAGTCTCAAGAGGAACGCTTTCGCAATTTGGACGAGCATCGGCAGCAGCTCGATCGTCTGCAAGAGCGTTATCGACATTCGGAACGAAGTTTGTTGCAGATCGAATCCGAGTTGGCGACCTTGTACCTCGATAAGGAACGGTTGGCCGAAGAGACGACCGGGCGAATCGAGTCGCGTGACCAACTGCGTCACAAACAGACCGAATGTCGCGGCGAGGTCAAGCGGGCCAACGGGTCGTTACGTCGCCTCGAAGGGAAAATGGGCGAGAGTAAAATGGCCCAACAGGAGCTCCGCTCACGGCGAAACGAGCTGGCCGACCGACTTCGCGAGGATTACGATATCGAGCTGGCCGAACTGGAAACGGAACCGACCGAAGAACAAAAGACACGACGCGAGGAAGCCCAAAAAGAGATCGACCAGTTGCGGGCGAAAATCAACGGCCTCGGTAACGTGAACCTCGAGGCGCTGGCCGAATTGGAAGATCTTGATCGGCGTTATCAAATGATGTCCGGTCAGTTGAAAGATTTGACCGACGCGAAAAACGAGCTCCTCCGGATCATCGATCGGATCAATACCGACAGTCGGCGTTTGTTCGCCGAAACGCTCGAGCAGGTTCGGGGCCACTTCCGGCAGCTTTTCCGAGACCTCTTTGGCGGCGGCCAGGCCGATATCGTTCTGGAGGAGGACGTCGATATTTTGGAAAGCGGGATCGAGATCGTCGCCCGCCCGCCCGGCAAAGAGCCGCGGAATATTTCGCTCTTGAGCGGCGGGGAAAAAACGATGACCTGCGTCGCGTTGCTATTGGCCATTTTCCGGAACCGGCCGAGTCCGTTTTGTGTCTTGGACGAGGTGGACGCCGCCTTGGACGAGGCGAACATCGATCGGTTCACCAAGGTGCTTTACGACTTCCAGAAGATAACGCAGTTCATCATGATCACCCACTCCAAGAAGACGATGACCTGCGCCGACACGATCTACGGCGTCACGATGCAGGAGTCGGGGATCTCGAAGCAGGTCTCGGTCCGTTTCGACGACGTCAGCGAAGACGGACACATTCTGCCGCAGGCGGTCAATCGGGCCGCACGGGCTGTGCAGGCCGACGATTCGGATGAAAATCGGGCCGCGTAGTTTTTTTAACACCGCCTAACAGCCCGGTTTTTTCGTTTGCCACCCCCCCGGTACCCTTTTCGACGGGGAAAGACTATATTGGCCTTAGGCTGTATTGATCTCAGAAGGCCCTGCGCACTGTGAGGCCTTTCGTTTCTTGATAATTCTTTTTCGACACCGACTTTCCAGAGAAATCATGCGTGTACTTTCCGGAATTCAACCGACGGGCCGTTTCCACTGGGGAAACTATTTCGGCGCGATTCGCCAATATATCGATCTGCAAAATGGGGTTGATAACTCGTTTTACTTTATCGCCAACCTCCACGCCCTGACTACCGTTCGCGATCCGGAAACGTTACGCCGGTATACGATGGACGCGGCGTTGGACCTTTTGGCGTTGGGGCTCGATCCCGAACGGGCGACGCTGTTCGTCCAGTCGGATGTCCCCGAGGTGAGCGAACTGACCTGGCTCCTGATGACCGGAACCCCGATGGGACTTCTGGAGCGGTGTCACGCCTACAAAGACAAAAAGGCCAAAGGGCTCTCGGCCGACGCCGGGCTGTTTTCCTATCCGGTCTTGATGGCGGCTGACATCCTGGCTTACGATTCCGATACCGTTCCGGTTGGCGAAGACCAGGTTCAACATGTCGAGGTCTGTCGCGACATCGCATCGAGTTTCAATCATCATTTTTCCGAAACGTTCGTTTTGCCCAAAGCCAAGCTTTTGGATAACTCGGCGCGAGTGCCGGGCATCGACGGGGAAAAGATGTCCAAAAGCTACGACAACACGTTGGCCCTGTTCGAAGAGCCCAAACCGCTCCGCAAGCAGATCATGCGGATTGTCACCGATTCGCGGCCAATGGAAGCGCCGAAAGACCCGAAGACCGACCACCTTTTCGAGCTTTTCTCCCTGTTTGCCTCGGACGAACAACGGGCCGAGATGGCGAAAGTCTATCGTGAGGGTGGTTTCGGCTACGGTATGGTCAAAAAGGCGCTGGCCGACTTGGCGGTCGCCTATTTCGAAGGGCCACGCGAGCGTCGCAAGGAACTCGAAGCGAAGCCGGAGACGGTTCGCGAGATCTTGGGCGACGGGGCCACGCGAGCTCGGGCGAAAGCGGCCGAAGTGCTCCGTCGGGCTCAGGAAAATTGTGGGGTAAAATAGAGGGAGAGACCTGTCGTGCCGTCGTTGTTTGTGATTCGCGGAGCCGATCAAGGAGCCCGGTTCGAGTTCGAAGAGGATTTGATCCGAATCGGGCGGGACCCCAACAACAATATTCGGCTCCATGATACCGAAGTCTCGCGCCAACACGCCGAACTCCACCGGGCGGGAGACGAGTATCTGTTGATCGATGCGGGAAGTTCCAACGGCACGTTTCTCGGGGGACGTCGTATCGATCGGCATACTCTTTCCAGCGGCGACCAAGTCCAGTTGGGGAGTTCCCTCTTGCTATATACCGGCCCGGCACGCGAGGTGGAAGATCTCTCGCGTTCCGTTTCGATTTCCTCGGCCAAGGACGATTCCCAACGGTCTCGAATCGTTCACTCCCTGTCGCAACAGGAGAGCAGTCGATTTCTCGAAAAGGCCGAAGGCGAGGACGAGCTTTCCTGGGCGAATCAGGTTCAAAGCAACCTTCAAATTATCTATCGAACCGCGCTGGCCGTGAGTCAAACGGTGGAGATCGATCAGCTTCTCTCCCGTTTGGTCGATCTGATCTTCGAGTGGGTCGAGGCCGATCGGGCCTGCATTATGCTCTTGGATCCCGAGACGAGCATTCTACGACCGAAGGTCCGTCGGGTCCGATCGAGAAACGATCGTACGGGCACGACGTCGGACCAGATGACGATCAGTAAAACGATTCTCGATTACGTGCTCGAAAGAAACGAAGGGGTTTTAACCAGCGACGCCATCCAAGACGACCGCTGGACCCCGGCGGCGAGTATCGTGCAGGCCGACATTCACGAAGCGATTTGTGTCCCGATGCGCGGGCGGTATGACGTGGTCGGTGTGATCTATATCGATACGACCCGTGTGGCCGGTGAGGTGGTGCGACAGGGGCCCGGCTCGACCAAGTTTCAGGAGGAACACCTGAAGCTGATGGTCGCGATCGCCTATCAGGCGGCGTTGGCCATCGAAGATACCCGCTACTATTCGGCCATGGTCCAGGCCGAACGACTCGCCGCGATCGGTCAGACGGTCGCCTCGCTTTCTCATCATATTAAAAATATCCTCCAAGGGATTCGCGGCGGAAGCTATCTGATCGAGATGGGACTTTCCGACGCAGATGCCGAGGTGGTCCGCAAGGGCTGGAAGATTGTCGAGAAAAATCAGAACAAGATCTCGTCGCTCGTTTTGGATATGTTGACCTTCAGTAAGGAACGCGAGCCCCAACGGCGGACGGCCGGGCTCAACGAGGTGGTCGACGACGTGATCGAACTGATGCGCGGCCGCGCGGACGAGGCCCAGGTGACGCTTCGCTGGACGCCCGACCCGACGATCGGTACCCACATCTTCGATTCCGAAGCGATGCACCGGGCCATTTTGAATATCGTGACCAATGCGATCGACGCGGTGGCCGAGCAGCAACAGCGTCCGGGCCAAGTCGACGTGGCGACCCGTATGATCGAGCAGGGCGACTGGCTCTGTGTCGAGGTTTCGGACAATGGACTCGGGATGACCGAGGAAGAACGAGAGACCCTTTTTGTCCCGTTCGTTTCTTCCAAAGGGAGTCGCGGAACGGGGCTTGGCATGCCGGTGAGCCAAAAGATCCTGACCGAACACGGCGGCCGAATTCGAGTCGAGTCGACCCTCGGGCAAGGCAGCCGTTTCTATCTGGAATTTCCCGCCATGGAGGCCTCGTCGGCGTCCGATTCGGGAACGCTCGGATGATCCGCCTATGAAAAAAGCGTGGCGGCTTTTTATCACTCGGCTGGACGGCCGAAATTTTGAAGTAGAGCGAACCGTCTAATAGCCTGTCAAAAAAAGGCTGTTAACGACCCGTATCAATCGTCCCGACGATCTCCGATACCGACGCGGCTCCCAACTCGGTCAACGCGGCGGGTAGGGTGTCGAGGATCTCGATCGACGCGGTCGGGTTATAGAAGCTGGCGGTCCCGATCTGCACGGCGCTGGCCCCGGCGACCAAGAACTCCATACAATCGTCAATCGTCGCGATTCCGCCGATCCCGATGATCGGCACGTCGACCGCTTGGGCCACTTGATAGACGATTCTCAGCGCGATCGGTTTGATTGCCGGACCGCTCAAGCCGCCCATGATATTTCCCAACCGGGGACGCCGTTTTCGCCAATCGACGGCCATTCCCAGACAGGTGTTGATCAGTGCGACCGCGTCGGCACCCCCGCGAGCCGCCGCTTCGGCGATGGGGACGACCTGCGTGACGTTTGGTGTCAGCTTGGCGACGATCGGCAAATCGCACGCCTCGCGAACCCCGGAAACCAACGCCTGGCAGGCCTCGGGATTCGTGCCATAATCGACCCCTCCGGTCACGTTCGGACATGAGAGGTTCAGCTCGATTGCCGTGACGCCCGTTTCTCGTTCGAGCCGACGGGCCATCTCGACATATTCTTCGGGACGACGCCCGGCGATACTGACGATGATCGCCGTTTTAAGTCCGGCCAGATAGGGCAGCTTTTCGTCGAGGAACGCGCCGATTCCGTCGTTGTCCAGCCCGATCGAATTGAGCAAACCGGAAGAGGTTTCAACCGTTCTCGGTGGTGGATTCCCCGCGCGGGGCTCTTGGGTAATCGTTTTGGGCAAGATTCCGCCCAGACGGTCCAGCGCGATCGCACCGGCCATTTCCCGCGCATAGCCAAACGTCCCCGAAGCGACCAACACGGGATTGGCCAATCGGAGACGTCCTAATTCGACTTCCAACGAAGGAGCCGTTTCTGATGATTTTCGAGGCACTCGATCGTTAGCCACAAAAAACTACTTTCCAGACGCGCAAATTTTTTACTCCGCAACCAGCGATCGGGCGCGTTCCCTGGTGAAACGGATAAATGCGCTCCACCGAAGCTCTTACGAGATCGCTTGAAAACGGAACCCAAAGCAAGCTTAAAGACCAATCGCCATTCGGCAATCGTTTCAAGTGTCCGAAACGGTCTTTCGACACGTTTGGAAAACCAGCTTCAAACTCGGTTTTGGCGGGCAATAAACCCTTACAAAATTCCGCCGTGCATTCGATCGGGTTTCATATGGTCCGGCTGATCGAAGAACCAGAGCCGTGCCCAGGTATCACTGGCGGCCCGCAGGTTTTCTGACGTATAGAGCAATTGCTGCGTTCTTCGTCCTGGATCGGCCGAATAACCGGGCGCGATACAACCGACGCCCGTCGACACCAACATACCAAATGCGACAGCCAAGAGCAACTTGCGCATGGCCAGACTCCTCCCTGAGTAACGACTTCGTGCGCGTCAAACCGCATCGTCTTCATACATCCTTGTACGAATAGGTCCTCTTTAAAGGGCCTGAGGAACGATACGATACCTAAGTCTTTTTTTCTTAAAATCAATTTTGGGAGAGAGCTTTTATATTAAAAAACGCTCTTCCCACTCTTTGCCGACAAAAAAGAGACAGGACGCTTCTCAGACTTCCTTACTCTGGGAAGCGTCTTCTCCGGTTAAATCTTGTACGGCAATCCGTTTACATTCCGATAGTACTTGGTTCGCTCGATTGTTCTTGCGAAGTGTCTTTTTTCTCTTCGGCGGCCTTCCTTAATTCGCCCACACGCTTTTCCATCTCTTTGCCGGGCTTGAAGGTCACCACATACTTTTCCGGAACCAGTACTTTTTCACCCGTTCTTGGGTTGCGAGCATTTCGGGCCGCTCGCCGCTTTACCTCAAAAACGCCAAAGTTACGAAGCTCAATCCGACCTTCATCAACCAAGGTCTCGATGATCGCGTCAAAGGTTTTTTGAACAATCTCTTTGGCCTTGAGCTGTGTTAGTTGGAGCTCTTCGGAAATAATTCGGACAATTTCTTTTTTAGTCACGATTCGTTCTCCCGGGAACCGAGTGTTCAACTACGATCAACCAACAGTCGGTGTCCATCCCAGCCTTCGTCACAAGTCTAGGAGCGGTAATGACTAAAGTCAAGGCGAAACTTTTTTCGAGTTCCGCCTTAGCCCCGCTTTGGAAAGGTCAAAACAGATCGCACCGAAGATAGTAATCGTTGGGACAATACGAACAAGTCCATACTTCCAAAGAGTTTAGCCGAAAGATCGCCTCGTTTTTGGCTCGGAATTACCGTGCCTAAGTCCCAATATTTAAGGACTTACGCTCATTCTTACGGCACTCTTCCTGTAGCCGCGCGCAGTCTTGAAACGGCGTCACAGCTGTCCGGTACTACCATTATCGTCCGCATAACCAGAAAAGTTTAACTGTTTGTAAAAAACTTTCTCACCCCAAAAAGGGAGACTTTTTCGCCAAATAGTCTTAACTCTAAAGAGGGGGTAGACATCTAATGAAAGAAAAAACGACCGCAAGGGTCGTTTTGAGATAGTCGGACGGCGCCCTTGTTGGACGGCACTTTTTTGAAACGGGCACCTTTGTTGAACGGGCACCTTTTTTAAAACGGCGCCCTCAACGGTTCCGTTAACCGCCGAACAACATTGCCAGGATGACGATGAACGCCAAGACTCCTATGGCACCTAAAAGGGCCCAAACCCAGACCGGGAGGCCGTCTTCTTTTTTCTGCTGACGCGCCACCGGACGACTGATTTCCGGCAACGGAGCGGACATAAATTCCGGCAAGCGGTCGTCTTCAATCGACGCTTCGAGAGGATCTCGTAATTGTTGCAAGTTGGCCGCTTCCGCAGGCAGTTGAGCGGAACGGTCCCCTCGCAACGACTTCCCCTTCATGGTGGAAGCGTACTGTTGGGTCATCGTATCGTCAATGCCACGAACCGATCCAGGGGCTGACGACTGGCCACCTGCGCGACTGCCCGGTGCAGAAGAACGGCTTCCCGGAACCGAGGACCGACCACCCGGCGCCGCCGAGCGTCCACCCGGTGCAGCGGAACGGCCAACCGGCGCCGCGGAACGTCCACTTGGTGCCGCGGAACGACCGCCGGGGGCGGACGAACCGGCTGCGGAACTTCCGCCTGCCCGTGAAGGCGAGTCGTATTCTCGCTGGGTTTTGCGTTGTGTTGTCTGGCGGGGAGTCCCACCGCCGGAAGAACCAGCGCCAGGACGTACGGCCGTTCCCCTTTGGGAGCCGTAGGAAGACTGGTTGGCCGGGCTCGCGGCTACCGGGGCGGAGGCCGCGTGGGCCCGTGATTGGGCTTTCGCTTTGGCCTTGGCCACTTCAGCCGCCAACTTCAATCGCTTCGAAGAACCACCGGTCGCCTCGAGGGTTTCTTCATAGCCGTGCACGATGAGCCATTTGGCCAAAATGTCGGCAACCGCTTGGGCTGATTGGAATCGATGATTGGCCTTTTTGGCCATCATCTTGGCGCAAATCTTGACCAGGTCGGTTGGCGCGTCGGGCCGTTCGCTTTTGATGTCGGCCGGCTCTTCCTTCTGGTGCATCATGATTCGCTGCGGCAAGGTCCCTTCGGGGAAAGGAGCGTGGCCGGTGAGCAAATAATAGAGCGAGCAGCCGAGGCTGTAGATGTCGGCTCTTGCGTCGACACCGTGGGAGTTGATCGCCTGTTCGGGGGCTAAATAGTCGGCCGTCCCCAGGACATTTTCGTCATAGGCGATCGTCAACGAAGCGACGTCATCATCGGAGAATCGGGCCAGTCCGAGGTCGAGCACTTTAACGACATTATGTTTATTGACCAGCAAGTTGGCCGGTTTGACATCGCGGTGAATCAACCCGATTTGGTGCGCGTGCGCCAGACCGAGGGCCGCTTGACGGATGTAGTCGGCCGCCAATTGATAAGCCAAGGGCCCTTGGTCCTTGGCCAACTGTTGGAGGTTGGCTCCGGCGACGTGTTCCATTACCAAGTAGTGCAGTCCGCCGTCGTTGTCGACGTCGTAGGCACGAACGATATTCGGATCGTCCAGTGCCGCGGCTGCTTGGGCTTCTCGATGGAATCGAGCCAGATAGGAAGTATCTTCTACTCGGCTTTTCGGCAAGATCTTGATGGCGACCCGGCGTTGCATCAAAAGGTGCTCGGCCAGATAGACGCTGCTCATGCCGCCGGTGCCCAGATGGTCCAGCAGCTTGTACTTGCCGAGGAAGAATCCTTTGTGGCGTCCTTCCTTGAGTTTGTCGGCCTGCCATTCGGTCAAGAGGCCATTGTCGACGAGATACACGCAGATTTGGGCGACGTTCGTCACCGGCATCCCGTCGTTTTCCTTCTGTAAGGCACTGAGCGCGCGATCGACTTGGTCACTGTTGACCAGTCGGCTTGCCAGAAGCACCTCGATGAAGTTGTCGACTTTTTCGTTGACCATTATTCTAGGCCCTTCGAAAGCGCAATCGCCTTCAAAAAGAGAGACACAGGTCCCTATTCCCCTTATTAGACTCCCTTATTGTAACATGACTGCCCTTTTGATTCAAATAAAGGATCTTCCAAAAAAAGAAAAATGGATAAGATTTTTCGCCCCATTTCAGGTCCGGGGGAATACCTCTTTCGGGTTGTTTTGGCAGGGCGTTCAATCGGATCAAGAAGCCGTTTGTCCTGTGTGGCTTGCTCTTTAGTTGATGGAAAAAGCCCGCTTATTGACTCTTGAACGGCCTGCGACAACCTTTGCCTGTTAATCTGGGTAAGATAGATTCGTGCAGCAAGGGCACGGTTGTTCAAAACCCTAGCAATGAAATCGGTTAAAAATCCGGCCCGGATTGGCAAAAAACCGGTTTTCGCAAAACAACCCCGGTTTGTTTTTCGGGGGGGCCGGCTCGTTTTTTTCATCGGGGGGGTAGGAAGTCCCTCCCGGCGGCTACGGCCCGATCGGCTGGCGTCGGTCCCCGTAGATGAGGGTGAACAGCTCGGCCCGGGTCGACGGGTTGTTCCGGAACGCCCCCTTGATCGCCGAGGTCACGCAGACCGAACCCGGTTTACGGACGCCTCGGACCGTCATGCACGTGTGGACCGCTTCGATCACGACGGCGACCCCGCGGACGTTGAGTTCGCTGACTAAAAGGTCGGCGATCGTTTCGGTCATCCGCTCTTGGACTTGAGGCCGACGAGCGACCGATTCGACTACGCGAGCCAACTTGCTCAGGCCGACGACCCGCCCGTTGGGAAGGTAACCGATATGGGCCCGGCCCATGAACGGCAGCATGTGGTGTTCGCACATGCTGTTGAAGTTGATGTCCCGAACCAGGACGATCTCGTCGTACTTTTCGGTGAAGAATTTTTGGAGGTGTTGTCGTGGATCTTCATGGAGACCGCGGAATAGTTCGCCGTACATCCGCGCGACCCGCTTGGGCGTTTCGAGAAGTCCCTCGCGATCGGGGTCTTCTCCCAAGGCGCAAAGGATTTCTCGGACGGCCCGTTCGATTCGTTCGAAATCCACGCCACCTTTTTGAGGGAATTCCGATTCGGGAGCAGGGTTCAATGTCATAAATTGCTTTTCTCCAAAAAAAATGACAAACCGCGCCCTTCAATCAAAGGGGAGCGGTTTTTTGATGGAAACGCAAGAAGGGGGTGAAACGGCAACAAAATAAGCGGGTTTTACAAACGGGGTTTTTTACAAAACGGGCTTTAAAAAGACCGTTTCAGGGCGATTGTCTGTTTGAGCGGCTCGAGAACGTTTTCGAGGACGTAGTTCGTGAGCATCTCGTCGCTGATTTTCAGGAGTCGATCAAGGACCGTTTCAAACGAATCTTCCGGAGCGAGACTTCCATACTGGCGGGCCGTAAGATAAACGGTCAATTGATCTTCGCTGAAATCGCCCGTTCGGATCTGGTAGGCGTTCGTCCGCGTTTCGATGCTCAGACGGCACTGGGTTCGGCACTCTTCATCCAGCGCCAACGTCAACGACGGTTCGTAATTGATGATCGACGCGCCGGCCACCTCGGTCATTCGCTCCATCGACGGGCAAATATCGAGCGCTTCGGCAACCAATTCGTTATGGTTTCCTCGATACGTGAAATCGAATCCAAAAAGCAAGTCGAGCGCTTCACAGTCCAGCGGGCTGACCGACAGCAAGTAGGGGGCCAACTCGAGGACCAGATGATGCTGTTCCATCGTCTCCTCGATCGATTCCGGATTGACCGACCCGGAACAGACCCGGCGATTTTCGATCGAGACCCAACGATAATTTCCCTGGTCCTTGTCTTCCTCGAGTACAAAATCGCCCCGGTCCCGATTGTAAAAATTCCGCATCACCGGATACGTTTTTTGAACCCGTTCGAAGAAGTGGAGGACCGTCTCCCGATTGGTCGGGAGCTCCATTTCCGTGCTCAGATTCATATTGATATAAAAATCGTCGCAAAGCGAGCTGAAGCGATTCATGGACTAGTAACCTTGCGTGAAAAAAAGATAATTCGAGGCTCGGCCTCAAAATGGTTTTGAGACAGAATGCTCGTTTAAAAGGCCTCTTGCTTCGGCATTAATGAAATAATACCGGAAAAATTAATTTACTGCGACAAAATGGAATTCGAATTCTCTGGGGTTTCGACCGCGACGGCCGGCGTCGATAGCTCCAAACAGTGGGGGGGGAGAGACGTTGAATCTGGTCGTCCCCTTATCTTATGGGGAGCAGGAGAAGATTTTGCAATCGATTTTCGACAAAAAAGCGGAATCCCTTTTTTCCCCAACCATACCACAGTATATCGGGGGCTCCCTTTGATTGTCAAAGGCGCCCGTTCCTGTCGAATTCGAGTGGAAAGAAAAAGACCGGCCCGCTCGAGCCTTCTTTACTTAAGGAACCAATTGTCTGCCTAGAAGGAGGAGCGGGAAATTTCCGACTTAGCGAAGCCATTCAGTCATGATTCCGCGTGATTCGGGTGGACAGTTGCGCCGTTCGTCGTCCAAAAGGGGCGGAAGCCCTTTGAGGCCCGGGCCCGGTTTGACCGCGTCGCGTAGCACGGAGCCGGGGTGGCGAGCCAGTTGGTCGGAGAAAATCCGCATATCATTGACGATCGGTCGAATTTGAACGCCCAGTTGTTCGACCTGGCTGATGGTCCGGTTGATGTGATCGTAGAGTTCCGGATCGTTGATCAATTTACCGAGCGTCCCCCGATTGCTGTTGAGTGTGCAGGAAAAGGTTTCCAACTCGCACATCAGGTTGTTGAGACGTTGGACACTTGAGTTGACGTTCTCGATCATCTTCGGTCCGCTTTCGCCCAACGGCTCGGTCAAGTCGCGGATATTTTCGAGGTTTTCGTCGACCAGCGCCATCGAATGGTTCATGCGGTCGACCGAGCCGCGCAAGGTGGCAACCGTCTCGTTGACCTCCTGAAACGTCCCGGGCAGCTGTTTGATTTCGTTGGTCAATCTTTCACGGAACTTGTCGTCACCCAACAGTTCGCTTCCGTAGCCGACCACCTCGTTGACGTTTTTGAGCGCTTCGTTGGTCTGGTTGACGATATCGTCGAGGGTCGTTTCGTTCCGTTCGAACATATTTCCGATTTGATCGGCCACTTCGCTCAGCTTGTCACTGGTACGGGAAACCGACTCCACGGCGTCGGCCAGCCCTCCTTGAAGATCGGCGACGATTTGCATCGGGTCGGGGACGGTTTTCCCTTCGACCAAGGCGCCCGGTTGAAGCACGATCGACGAGGGCCGTTCTCCATGAGGCAGCGTGAATTGGAGTTCGGCGTCCCCGAGCAACGTTTCCTTGACTTGGCAGGTCTCGTTCGCGGCGATCTTGACTCCCTTGTCGATCGACGCGGTGATAAGGACCCCGCCCTGCGGCGCGAACTTGACTTCGGAAACGCGGCCGATCATGATTCCGCTTTTGCGAATCGGCGTATTACGCGAGACATTCGGCGCGTCGTCCAGGTGGACTTCGATCGTGTAGCTCTCTTGGAACAAGGCCGGTCGGTCTCCCAAGAGGAGGACCAGGATCGTGGCGATCAGTCCGGTCGAAAAGACCATGACCCCGACGCGAAATTGGACGACTCGTTCATCCATGATTTTTTCTCGACTATTTTTTCAGTTCAAGACATATGGAGGAAAACGAGTTACCGCATCTCCCCTTCAAGTCTTGTCGCTTGTTTATGGATATTCTTCTTCCGTCTGCCGATCTTCTTCGATCTCTCGCAGTCGGTCGCGCGCTTCGCCGTGGATGAACTGGGTTACCCGGGCGTCTTCGCACGATTCGATCCGCTCGGCCGGACCGTCGAAAAGGATTTGGGACTCTCCCGGTTTCAGACGTGAGGCCGGGTAGAGCATCACGACACGATCGGCCACTTTGTGAACCGTCTGCATATCGTGAGTCACAATGATACTGGTGACGGGGCGCGACTGGCTCGTGCGGAGCATTAGCTCGTTGATCACGTCGGACATGATCGGGTCCAACCCGGTGGTCGGCTCGTCGTAGAGCATCAATTCCGGTTCCATAACCAAGGCCCGGGCCAGGCCGACCCGCTTGCGCATCCCGCCGGAAAGCTCGGCCGGTTTGCGGCTGAGGATCGATTCGGACAGGCCGACCTCGTGAATCAGATCGAGCACTTTTCGACGGATGCCACCGTCTCTTTCTTCGGTATGCTGTCGCAACGGAAAGGCGATATTCTGCGCGATCGTCATGCTGTCGAACAGGGCCGCCTGTTGAAACAGGAACCCGTAACGGATCCGCTCTCGGGTCAGTTCTCGTTCGCTTAGCCGGTTGATATCTTTCCCGTCGAAGTAGACGGTCCCTTCGCTGGGCGGCAACAGGCCGATGATGGTTTTCAAAAGGACCGTTTTTCCGCAACCGCTCTCACCGATGATCGCCACGGTTTCCCCCCGGCGGATGTTCAACTCGATTTCGCCGAGGACCCGATGTCGACGAAACGAAACGCCCAACTGCTGGAGTTCGACCAGCGGCGGCGAAAGCGTTTCGGCATGAGGCGCGAGTTCGGAGATCATGATCGGCTTAACGATTTTCAAAAGGGGGGAAACGCAAACGACAACTGAAAACACCAAAGGGATTCAGTCAAATTTTCAACCAGCAATCAAATTTTTCTAAAACCAGTACCGACAGCAAACACCAAAGGGGTCCCAAAAAAGGCCATCCACTCTGTCTACAGCAAAAGGAATTTATCTCAATTAAATACCAGTGACCAACGGGAACGGGTTTAGTCCTCGGTGCGGTAGCACCGGTCAAAAGAGTTTGGGCGCTTCGGGCCAGATGACGTAGTAGGTGGTGTCCATGATGATACCGAGTAACAGGTCAAGTAATAAAATGGCGACGAACGAGAAGACAAAGGCCGAGGTGGCCGCTTTGCCGACCCCTTCAGCGCCCGGATCGCAGTGAAAGCCCCGATGGCAGCCGATCAACGCGATCGCGCCGCCGAAAAAGAGGCTCTTGAACACGCCGACGAACATATCGAAATTGCCGACGAACCGTTGGGAGTTTTCCCAATAATGGTGGCTGTCGACGCCAAGTAAGTTGATGCTATAGAGGCCCGCCCCGACCACGCCCATGAAGTCGCCCATGATCGTCAGCGCCGGGATAAGACAGAGGCAGGCCAGGAACCGGGGAACGACCAGGTAATGGATCGGGTTGGCGCCCATACTGGCCAGGGCGTCGACCTGTTCGGTGACACGCATGGTGCCCAGTTCGGCGGCCATCGCGCTTCCGACCCGACCGGCCAGCATCGTGGCGGCCAAGACGGGTCCCAGCTCGCGAACCAACGACATGTTGATGACCGCTCCCATCCGGGTTTCCATCCCGAGCATCCGGAATTGGGCGAAGCTCTGGACCGCCAGGACCATCCCGATGAACGTTCCGGTCAGCGCGACCACCGGCAGGCTCAAGACACCGATCTGGTAGAAGCAGGGCATGAGCGTTTCGCGTCTGGGCAGCCGGGTAAAGAGCCACCCGATCGTTCGCAAGCAAAACTGCCAAAAATTGCCGACTGCCACCATCGCATCAATGACGACCGACCCGACATCGGCAACCCGATCGACCATCACCTCAATCGCACCGGGGCGCGAGGGTCGTCGAGGGTTCGGGATCGGTGTGGAGTCGCTGGCCATGGTTGTTTGAGGTATTTTCTCTTGGGGATGAAAAGCTTGATTTCAGGCGGAATTTTTCGCGCAACCAGCGCGTATCCACTAAGCTCCTTCCTCTTGTTTCGTCGCGGAGGTTGCGCAGCTTGAGTTGAGTTTGTCGATAGTGAGAGTTTTGTCGGACGCGTTTCATTCCCCTTTCACTTAGAGTACCCAAGGTACCGCGAAGTCCTGAATTTGGTTAATTTAGGAAGAAGAGGCGGTTTCATCGGGGGAGTACCGCGGCCGGGTCGGTTCGTGGTAAGATGGGGAAGGTGTTTTTGGTCTCTGCCCACGCGGCATTGGTTTGGAATCTGTCACGACGATCCTTTTTTCTTTTGCTCTTGGTATCTCATGAAAATCCTCTTTGACCAACAACCGCTGGACGTCGAGCCGGGGACCACGCTTTTGGAGGCGGCCCGCCTTTTGGGGGTCGAGATCCCGACGCTTTGTCACCTTGAGGGCCATCCTTCGCCGACCACTTGTCAGGTCTGTCTGGTCAAGCTGAAAAACGAAAACCGTTTCGTCCCGGCCTGCGCGACGGTGGCGGCCGAGGGGATGGAGGTGGAAAGCCAGACGGACGAGGTCCGACGGCTTCGGGCCCGCGCGGTCGAACTGCTGTTGGCCGACCATCGGGGCGAATGTTTGGCGCCGTGCCAGGTCGGCTGCCCGCTGTCGCTTGAAGTGCCGGGAATGATCCTCGCGGTCGAAGCCGGGCGGTTCGAAGAGGCGGCTCGGATCGTCCGACGCGATTGTGGCCTTGGAGCGATTCTCAGTGAGGTCTGCTCCCGGCCGTGCGAAAAGGTCTGTCGTCTGGGCCGGCACGGGACGGAGCCGGTGGCCGTTTGCCAGTTGAAACGTTTTGCTGTCGAGGCGGCGCCGGTCGAGTTTGCCCCTTTGGAGAAAACGAATCTTCGAAGTGTGGCGATCGTCGGCACCGGGATGACCGGGCTTTCGGCGGCGTTTTTTCTGAGGCAAAACGGCCTGGCGGTCACCCTTTTCGAGTCGGCCGAGGAGCCGGGGGGACGGCTACAAGCGGAAATTGCCGAAAATCGATTGGCCCGCGAGACGTTCGAGAAAGAACTCGACCCGTTGTGGCGTGCCGACGGGGTTTCGCTGGAGTTGAACCGGCCGATCGGTGAGGAGATCCCTTGGAAAACCTTACGGGAGCGGTTCGACGCGGTTTTGGTCGCGTGGGGGCCGACGGAATTGGAGAGGGTGGAGGAAGGTTTTTTTGTCGCTGGGCGAGCGGCGCGCGCAGGGCAGAAAAAGCTGCCGTTGGAGCGGGCGGCCGCCGAGGGGAAACGGGCCGCGCGGGCGATCATGGCTTTTCTTCGAGAAACGACCGAATGGCCGGTGAACCCAAGTGTCCGTGTTTCGTTGGGGCGACTCGACGAGCAGGAATACCGAAACTTGGCCGCCGGAGCAAGCGACGCGCCTCGCCACGAAACGATCGACTCCCTCGAAGCGGCCCGGAGCGAGGCGGCCCGTTGTTTGAAATGCGGTTGTCGTCAGGCCGATCGGTGTCAGCTGCGACAGTTGGCGACCGAGTTGGGCGTGAATCCGCGAGCCAATCGACTTGAAGAGCGACGTTTCGAGCGGTTGGTTGAAAAAAAGTCGGGGCTGGTTTTTGAGCCGGGGAAATGTATCCAATGCGGCCGCTGTGTGATGCTTACGGCCGAAGCGTCGGACGCGCCGGGGCTCACGTCGGTCGGGCGCGGTTACGAGGTGCGGATCGGGCCACCGTTCGAGATGGAGTGGATCGAGGCGCTGGGGGATTCGGCCCGTGCGGTCGTCGCGGCCTGTCCGACCGGGGCCCTTTCATGGGAAACCGGGCCGCTTTCTCGCAAAACCGGGCCGCTTTCTTCCGAAACCGGGCCGCGTGACGAATGACCGGCTGTCCTCCACGGCGGTGTGAAACGGTTTACTCCGGACTTACCGGCTTGTTTGACCTTCCCAATGGGGGAGAAGTGTTTTTTGGCTCTTTACAGCCGAGAATCTTGCCGATAAAATGTCTTACTTGGGACGTGGGACCCCTCACGTTCGTTTTTGCGTTTAACAACCGACGCAAGACGCGCCCGTGGCGCAACTGGATAGCGCATCGGTCTTCGGAACCGAGGGTTACAGGTTCGAATCCTGTCGGGCGTACTTTTTATAGCGAATTTCACGTAAGTGTGTGGATTGCTTGCAACGTAATGAAAAGTGGGGGATTTATAAAAAATTCCCAAAACTTGGCTTGCAGCAACCATGGGAACTCTCCCACGGCCGGTGTGACGCGACACTTAACGGAAACGCTTTCCAAAGCGAAAAGGCCAGCTCCGTGACAAACGGCGGAGTTGGCTTTTTTCATGCGCGGAGATGGAACGATCAAGGAGAACTCGTTTGTGGTCGGTAGAGCCTTTTGAGCGCGGCAAGGAGATCTTTTTCGGTGTAGATTCGCACGGTCGGCCGATTGAAATCGACGCCTTTTGGGTCTTTGGCAAGCATTCGGCCCATCTGTTTGCCGCCCCGGGTGGTCGTCATATACTCGATCATCTTGGCCCCGCCGGGATTCTTTAGTAGATCACGGATCGTCTTTTTGCCGTTTGGCAGTTGACTCAATCGGTCGAGCCGGTCGAACCCTCTCGGAAGCCGGGCTACGTCGGCCGAAAAAGGTCGCCCCCGTTTGGTTCGGAGCTGGCGGACAAGAAAACTGTCCTTGGACAAGATCCGTTCCAACAATTTTGCCCGTTCGGGAACCGTCCATCCGGCCTGGGCCAAAAGGGGAAGCAGCGGCTTGACCTGGTCTCGCGAAAGAATCTGACCGGGACCGTGTCCGGGAATTGTCTTGAAGTAGGATTGAACGAGCTTTTCGATCTGGGCGAAACCCGGTCGCACAGGCTGTTTTGGTTCGGCGGCCCAAAGAGAGGCCGCGGTGGAGAAAACCGTCCAAAAGAGACCCCCCCATTAGCATGTAGGGAAGGGCCTTTTTCCCACGGAGCCCACTCGGTAATCGATCCACCATTTTTTCCTACCTTCAAATACTTCTCGAGGAATCCCAAATTTCCCTTATTGCGCAGCCCCGGCAAAAGCCGAAGTAAATTTGATAATGAAAAGGCAAAAACGGCTTTTCTCATTATCGGATCTAAGGATTGAGATCACCTCAATCTTTCTCTATTTTAGCTAATTTCCTTATCGTTCCTCGTGAAAGAGGGACTATCGCGAAAACTGCCCGATATCTATGCAACATGCTTGATTCGGTCATGCGGGTTATATAGAATGCCCGGTTGAGAATGGATGTGCGGTTCGCGATTGGAGGGATACCAAGATGCCCAATTCGGTCTTTTTCGTTCGGCAATGCCCGACCTGCGGCCGACGCTTGCACATCCGTGTAGAATATCTCGGCAAACGAGTCGTCTGTCCCCATTGCCACGGCAAGCTCCTTGCTCGCGATCCTAATGTGGGTGAGGTAGCCAAAGCGGATCCGGCCGAGGCGCTGTTGCGCCGGGCGGAAGAACTGCTGGAGACCGTGTCGGAACAGTCGGCTCCCGCGCTGAAGGTAGCCCATCCAAGATAGCGTCGACCCTCCGTTCTCTTCACCGACGTTGCTTATCTACATTGCTGATTCGCTTTGCTTATCCACTGGCTGCGGCTAAAAAAATCTTTTACGATTCGCGATCAGTCGATCGTTTTGCGCGTAAATTCTGCGTGTGGGATCTTTTAAGTGATCAAGAGAGGGATGTCAATTACCCGCTATAATTAAAATTTAAATTAATCAATATGCTTAAATTATTATATGATTTTTTAGGGAAAGCGTGTAAAATTACAGGTGGAATGCCGGAAGAATTTTGATTGTTAAGTGCCATTCCGCCAGTCGGCACTCCGCAACGCTCTATTGCGGCCTGAGGAATAATGAAAAAGCATAAGTTCGATATTCAAGATGAACAGGATTTAATCCGACTGGCAATTCAGCGGGTTGCTTCATCTCTTGGCAAGACCCCAACACAGAAAGAATACAAAACCGAACGCAACAAAAAAGAGCCGAGCTTTGATCAAATTATCTATCGTTTAGGGACTTGGTCTTCCGCCGTACGGCTGTCTGGTCTTGCGCCAAATCCTTCTCAGCAACCTCCACGACAACCCGAGATCACCAAGCAGCAGCTTATTGATGAGTTCCTTCAAGTTGCGAATAAACTTGGCCGTATCCCGAGCACAAATCAGTTCCAAGCAAATTCATGCTTTTCTGGGACCCCATACAAGACCAAATGGGGGTCGTGGAGACAAGCGGTTGATTTCATAAAGGAGGAGCACAGCAGCCGACTTTGTTTTGATATCAAGCCCTCAAGAAAGCAGAAATCGCGAAGACGCAAGAAACGCCTTAGAATTAACTGCCCCCTCGTTTATGAGCCGGAGAATGAATTTGAAACGATTGCGTTATTCTGTCTCTTAGCAGAGGAACTTGGTTTTACAATCAAGAGTATTAAATCTAGCTTTCCTGATGCCTTGTTAGAGAAGGATGGTGTCGATATTCCGGTTGAGTTTGAATTTCTTAGTTCAAACTATCAACAGCACGGTCATCCCCCCGGTTTTAGTGGAATTGTTGTTTGCTGGAGGAGAGATGTTGATCTTGGTGGAATTAGGATCATTAGTATTGAAGAGTACATAAGAGAAAAGAAAAAACAATGCTAATTTCCGTCGACTTGTTGCGTATAATCTCCTGTCTACTCTTCTTGAAAATAGCTGTTTTATCTTAGGAATGCTTACGAAAAATAAAAAAAGGAGACGCAAGCTTTCACTCGCGTCTCCTTTTTTTATTTGTGCGGGTCGACCCTTACGTGTTTCAGGAAGGGTCGGCCCGTTGCTTTTTCAGTGGTCGGACGATTTACTCGTCGTCGGCCTGCCAGGCGATTTCGGCCAAGCCGCTGTAGAACTTGAACCGGTTGGCGATGTCGTGCTGGGCCTGTTTGGCCAACGCTTCGGCATGCTCGGGGTTCTTGCGGAACAGAGCGTTGAAACGACCCTGCTTGTGCGCGAATTCGAGGTAGTCCCCCTTCGGCGCCTTGCTGTCCAGGTGGAACGGCTGTTTGCCGTCACGCGGGTCGAAGTGGTACAGTGGCCAGAATCCGCTGGCGACTGCTTCCTTCTGCAGCTCGAAGCCTTGGGCCATATCCTTGATCCCGTGCGCGATGCAGTGGGCATACGCGATGATGAGCGAAGAGCCGCGATACGATTCGGCCTTGCGGATCGTCTTGATCGCGTGAGCCGGGTTGGCTCCCATGGCGATCTGACCGACGAACACGTTGCCATAGGCCATCGCCATCATGCCGAGGTCCTTCTTGTTGGCCGGCTTTCCGCCCGCGGCGAACTTGGCGACCGCACCACGCGGAGTCGACTTCGACGCCTGGCCACCCGTGTTCGAGTAGACCTCGGTGTCGGACGACCAGCAGGTTGATGTCGCGGCCGGTGGCCAGGACGTGGTCCAACCCGCCATACCCGATGTCGTAGGCCCACCCGTCGCCACCGAACGACCAAACGCTCCGGCGGATCAGGTAGTCGGTCACGGCGATCAGGTTCTTCGCTTCCGGATCGTCGACCTTGGCCAGCTTCGCCTTGACTTCGGCGACCATGCGGCGTTGTTCGGCGATGTCGGCTTCGGTTTCACCCTGATTTTCGATCAGGCCCTTGACCAAATTGTCGCCCAACTGCGAGGCGAACTTCGGAAGCAGCGAGGCCGCGTACTGCTTGTTTTGGTCAATCGCCAATCGGAAGCCGAGACCGAATTCGGCCGCGTCTTCGAACAGGCTATTGTTCCACGAAGGACCGTTCCCCTCGGCGTTGACCGCGTACGGCGTGGTCGGCAGGTTCCCGCCGTAAATCGACGAGCAACCGGTCGCGTTGGCCACGACCATTCGGTCGCCGAAGAACTGGGTGATCAGCTTGATATAGGGCGTCTCACCACAACCGGCACAGGCCCCGGAGAACTCGAACAGCGGCAGAAGCAGCTGCGAACCCTTGACCGTGTCGGCGTTGACCTTCGAGCGATCCATATCCGGAATCGTGAGGAAGTGCTCGAAATTGGCCCGCTCTTTTTCGAGGTGGTCGAGCTGCGGCATCATGTTGATTGCCTTGCGCCCTTCGACCTCTTTGTTCTTGGCCGGGCAGGTGTTCACGCAGAGACCGCAACCGGTGCAATCGTCCGGAGCAACCTGAACGCGGCACTGAAGTCCCGGGAATTCTTTGCCGCGGGTATCGCGGGTTTCGAATCCTTCGGGGCCCTTTTCGGCGTACTCGGCATCGAACATCTTCATTCGGATGGCCGCGTGCGGACAGGCCAACGAGCAGAGACCGCATTGGATGCAGAGATCCGCGTCCCAGATCGGGATTTCCAAAGCGACACTTCGCTTCTCGTACTGCGTCGTGGCGGTCGGGAAGGTCCCGTCGACCGGCAACGCACTGACCGGCAGCTCGTCGCCCCGATTGGCGATGATCTTGCCAAGGACGTTCTTGACGAATTCAGGCGGGTTGCCTTGGGCCCCGGCGTGAAGGTTGTGGGTCGCGGTAACCTTACCGGGAACCTCGACCTCGAACAGGGCTTCGACCGCCGCGTCGACCGCCGCGAAGTTCCGATCGACGATCGTCGTGTCGCCCTTGCCGCCGTAGGTCTTCTCGATCGCCTGCTTGATGTGGGCGATCGCTTCGTCCGCGGGCATCATGCCGGCCAGCTTGAAGAAGCAGGTCTGCATGATCGTGTTGATACGCACGCCCATCTTGACCTTCTTGGCCACTTCGTAGGCGTCGATCGCGAAGAACTTTATTTTCTTCTCGATGATCGCTTCCTGCATTTCCTTCGGCAAGTTGTCCCAAACCTGATCCTTCGAATAAGGCGTGTTCAACAGGAAGGTGGCTCCTTCTTGAGCCAAGTGCAGCATTTCGAGCTTCTCGCAGAAGACGCTCTGGTGGCAGGCGACGAAGTTCGCCTTGCTGATCAGGTACGAGCCCTCGATCGGTCGCGGGCTGACCCGAACGTGCGAGACGGTGACCGAACCGGCCTTCTTCGAGTCGTAGACGAAGTACCCTTGGGCGTACATCGGGGTGTACTCGCCGAGGATCTTGACCGTATTCTTGCTGGCCCCGACCGTTCCGTCGCTGCCGAGTCCGAAGAAAACGGCGCGGGTGACGTCGTCCTTTTCGGTCGACCAGTTCGGGTCGTAGTCGAGACTCAGGTGGGTCACGTCGTCTTCGATGCCGATCGTGAAGAGCTTCTTCGGCGTGTCCTTGGTCATCTCGTCGAAGACTCCCTTGGCCATGGCCGGGGTGAATTCCTTCGACGACAGGCCGTAACGCCCGCCGATGAGCTTCGGCGATTCGCCTTCCCAAGCCTGCTCCATCGCGGCGACGACGTCCAGGAAGAGCGGTTCGCCGATGGCGCCCGGTTCCTTCGTCCGGTCCAGGACGGCGACGACCTTGACCGATTTGGGCAATGCGTCGATGAACGACTTGACGCAGAACGGGCGATAGAGTCGGACCTTCAAGACGCCGACTTTCTCGTCACTTTCGAGGAGCTGGTTGACCGCTTCTTCAACCACGCCACAGCCGCTGGCCATCAGGACGATGACGCGCTCGGCATCTTTGGCACCGACGTAATCGAACAGGTGGTACTGACGACCGAACAGCTCGGCGAACTTGTCCATCTGCTTCTGGACGATCGCCGGGGTGTTGTCGTAGAACGTGTTGCACGCTTCGCGAGCCTGGAAGAAGACGTCCGGGTTCTGCGAGGTTCCGCGGAGCTTCGGATTGTCCGGGTTGAGGGCCCGATCGCGATGGGCTTGGACCAGCTCCAGGTCGATCATCTTCTTGGCGTCGTCGGCGAAGAGTCGCTCGATCTTGTTGATTTCGTGCGAGGTTCGGAAACCGTCGAACGTGTGGATCATCGGAACGCGTGACTCGAGCGTGGCCGCGTAGGAGACCAGGGCCAAGTCGTGCGTTTCTTGAATCGACGCGGCGGCCAAGATGCCCCAACCGGTGCTCCGGCAGGCCATGATGTCGCTGTGGTCGCCGAAAATCGACAACGCGTGGGTCGCGACCGTTCGGGCCGAGACGTGGAAGACGGTCGACGTCAGTTCGCCGGCGATCTTGAACATGGTCGGGATCATCAGCAACAACCCTTGCGACGCGGTGAACGTCGTGGTTATCGCCCCGGCTTGCAACGACCCGTGGGTCGCGGCGGCCGCACCCGCTTCACTTTGCATCTCGACGACATCGGGTACCGTGCCGTAGATGTTCTTTTGTCCCACCGCCGACCAGGCGTCGGCGAATTCGCCCATGTCGGACGACGGGGTAATCGGATAAATCGATGCCACCTCGGTACAAAGGTGGGCGATCATGGAAGTCGCTTCATTACCGCCAGTGGTCACGAACCGTTTTTCTGCCACAGGTCCTCTCCTCAAATTGAAAAAGGAAAAAAATTGCAATGACGAATTACTAAATTATATGGCTGCTAAGTCCCCCGAACCTTTCTGTCGGACCGATGGTCCTCGGTATCGGCGAACGCTCATCGAATGTATTTGCGTCCTCAAGAAAAGACTCACCCTCAATAAAAAAACATTCGCGGTGAGCCATCACCAGGGACGCCATTTCAGAAAAAGCCTTTGCCTGCCCCACTTGGCGTTACTCGGTAGGACGGGTTTCACGTTCTCGTACTCAAGAAAATTTACTTTTAAAAAAAGTCCTTTTGCTTGTGATAACGAGAGAAACTCGATCCCGTGTGGGGTATGCCCTCCCGTAGAAAGGGGGCTAAAAACCAATAGCTCCCTCGGGGTGGACATGACGCTCGGTCCACGGCTTTTTCCGTCGCCCTTGCGGCAAACGACTGCCGTTGGACCGATTTATCTCCAGTCTTTTTGCAGAAGCCGCTCTTGGAACGACCCCAGTCCGGGTTATCCGAGAAGGGGGGGTTCAATGGATCGAGAAAAGGCAATCGAGGGTGAAAAACGCCTCCGACGGCCTTTTCCTACACAGTCGGCTACTAACGGGCAAAACTGGAGTTCATCACCCGTCAGAGTACCGCTTCAGTCCGATTTCTTCAAGGGGGGTTTGACCCCTACGGCACCAAGAACCCCGCCTTTTTCCAGAACGCCCAGATTCCGCGTCCCAAAGCCCCTCCGACAAGGGTTTTGGGGGACCATCCGAAAGGTGCAAGTCGCCCGGGACGAAGCGGTGTCTTTCTGCCCCAAGAATCCGGCCCAGGATCACCCTGGAATCTCGGGATTCAGGGTTGAAAAAGAGGAGGTCGGGAAAAATATCGGAAAATTTTTCGAGTAATGTAAAATAAGCTTGACATAAGGTAAAGCACGCTATACATTGGCAGTGTCAAGTTTGTTTTACATTTCCGTTCCCTCATTTCGGAGCAAGGCCGATGAACGTCCATGAAAAACGAGCGTGGTTTATCCTGGCGGTTTCTGTAGTCACCATATTCTCGTGTTTGGTGTCGATTCACATTCTCGGAGGCAATGAGACGAGTTTTAGCGTTTTGGGCCTACTTGGCCTAGCCGTGCTTGCCGCCCTTATCGGGCGCCGTGATCGAAAACAAGAAAAGGAAGTTCTCGATGAACGGGATAATGTGATTCTCCAAAAAGCTCGTCGGGCAGGGTTAGCAGTATTTTGGTTCCTTTTTGTTGCAGGCATGATGTCGCCCTACTTTGTTCTCGGCCGCGAGGCAACCGTTACCGTTCCAACCACGACCTATGTGTTGCTACTTATTACTGCGACGGTAATAGTCGCCTTGGTCCAGACTATCACGACCATCGTCTTGTATCGGAGGGGATGAGATGTCGAAAAATTCTGCGAGCAATATTAAGCAAGCTTTAAGCAATGTAAAGCCAGCTTCATAAAGAAAGTGTCAAGTTTGTTTTACATTTCCGTTTCTTCATTTCGGAGCAAGGCCGATGAACGTCCATGAAAAACAAGCGTGGTTTGTACTGGCGGTTTTTGGTGTGACCATATTTTTGTATGGCATGCTAACGGCAATTATTGGTTTCCATCCTGCGAATTCGTTCGTCCTGTTTTTGATGTTCCTGTGTTTTTTTGTCCCTCTGATCGGCCGGAGTGAAAAGAAACAGGGAAAAGCGATTACTGATGAACGGGATCGTGAGATTCTCAAAAAAGCCTGTTGGGCCGGATTTGGGGTACTCTGGTTCGTATTCTTAAGTTGCATGATGTTGCTTTTAGCTATTCTCGGCCCCGACGCAATAATTAATGTCAAGGGCTGGGCCATCATGTTACTAGTCGGTGCGGCAGGGGGAATTGTCGGTTTGACTCAGGCAATCACGACTATCATCTTGTACCGGAGGGGATGAGATGCCGAAGGGACCGAAAATCACGAACCGGTTGCGGGAGCTTCGCTTCGAACGGGGCCAGATGACCCAGCAGGAGATGGCCGAGGCGCTTGGCGTCTCGCGTCAAACGGTCATTTCGCTCGAGTCGGGCCGGTATTACCCGTCGTTGCAGTTGGCCCTGCAGATCGCCCGCTATTTCGACCAGCCGGTCGAGGCGATCTTTGAGATGGAAGGGCCGGAGCCGAAAGAGTAAACGATTTGAGTGAGGCTAAAAGAGACTGGTTTTAATTCTCGGTGCGGAAGCACCGGTGTAAAAACGCTGGTATGAAACAACAGCCCCGCCAAGGCCCCCTCCACTGTGCCTATCGAGAAATGCTAATTCTCTTGTACAGAACTAGCGACCCGCCGGGAGCGGGTTTAGTCCTCGCCGTGGGAACGCCGGTGAAAAAAAGCGGTTTGGATGATCGGGTCGAGGTCTTGGTACTTGGGGGTCCAACCGAGTTCGGCCTGAGCGCGGGTCGAGTCGGCGTAGAGGATGGCCGGGTCGCCGGGGCGTCGGGGACCGTATTCGACCGGGACCGAAAGGCCGGTGACCCGCACGACGGCATCGATCACCTCGCGGACCGAATAGCCGCGCCCGATCCCCAGGTTGAATGTCTTTTTTTCGCCCGGTCGGATCGTGTCAATTGCCCGGATATGCGCGTCGCACAGGTCTTCGACATGGATATAGTCGCGGATGCAGGTTCCGTCGGGGGTCGGGTAATCGGTGCCGAAGACGGTCAGCTTGTCCCGCTTTCCCATGGCGGCCATCAGGACCAGCGGGATGAGGTGCGTCTCGGGGTCGTGTCGC
The DNA here is from genome assembly GCA_963674475.2 of Thermoguttaceae bacterium. Taxonomy (GTDB): domain Bacteria; phylum Planctomycetota; class Planctomycetia; order Pirellulales; family Thermoguttaceae; genus CAXXFQ01. Next base: position 158,227 of record CAXXFQ010000033.1, read on the forward strand.
TCGCCCAAGGTTCCGTCGGCCGCCGCGCCGGCGACATTGAAATAGCGGAAGGCGATCGCGCCGAAGTCGGGGTTCGCCCGGGCCAGATCTTCAAGGATCTGTTCGACGAACCATTTCGACCGGCCGTACGGGTTGATCGGTCGGCAGGCGCACGACTCGGTGATCGGCGCGACGTCCGGCTGACCGTAGACGGCCGCCGTCGAGCTAAAGACCAACCGGGCCGTTCGGGCAAGGGCCATCGCTTTCAAGAGCCCGACGGTCGCCGCCGTGTTGTTGTCGTAATAGTCCAGCGGCCGCTCGATCGATTCGCCCACGTAGGTGAAGGCGGCGAAGTGCATGACGCAGTCGATCGCCTGGCGAGTAAGCAGCTCGGCCAGCGGTTCGGTCTGGGCCGTGTCGAGTTGGACGAAGGTCGCCTCCGGCGCGATCGCATCCCGATGACCGCGCGACAGGTTGTCGACCACCGTGACCCGGTGTCCGGCTTCGATCAGTTGTTTGACAGCGTGCGAGCCGATATATCCGGCTCCTCCGGCAACGAGAACGTTCATGGGCAGATGGGGCTTGGGGTTAATTTTCATTATTGAAAGTTCGCCGAACGAGCGTTCGCCGAATCGAGAGGGCCTCGCTCGCTAAACGTGTCGATTGTATCGGTCCTGCGACTTGCCTCCGGGTCGTCTCGTCAAAAAAGCGATTTTATCGACGATCTTTTTTCCCGGTCAAGCGGGATCGGCCGCCTCATGCTCAAGCGTAACTTATTATTCTAGGGGAATGATTTTTCGCAACGCAACGGGTAAAAAAATTCCGGCGTTCCCAATCCTTCCTTCTTCGTTAATCCAGAGGGTGGCCCCTCTGATAACACGTCTATCCGTGACAACAATAAAAAAGACTCTTTTACCAGTAGCAGACCATGACATCCGATCCGAGAGATTTTACTTGCGATTCCACTCGGAACCAAACCGAGCAGCCCGCTTCTTCAATGGCCGAGGTCTTGGAACCACCCAAGGCATTACCGGAAGTCCCTTCGCCCGAGCCGTGTGGTAAAGCGAGTGCAAAAGAATTTGAAGAGGTGGAAATCTTCGGCCTGCCGATCGCGAGGATGACCTCCCGCGAGGTGATCGATCAGGTCGACCGAATGATCGCCGAGCACGACCCGGGTTTTTTCGTCACGGCCAACTTGCATTATGCCCGGTTGTGTCACAAGAACCCGGCACTTCAAAAGATCAATCGCCAGGCGGCCTTTTTGACGGCCGACGGGATGCCGCTGGTCTGGTGGTCGCGCTGGCTGAAAAAACAACTTCCCGAGCGGGTGACCGGCGCTGATCTGGTATTCGAGATCTGTCGCTTGGCGGCCAGGAAACAGTATCGGGTCTTTCTTTTCGGCGGTCTGCCGGAAGTGACTCATCGGGCGGCCGAAAAACTTCAGTTTCTCAATCCGACCTTGCAGATCGTTGGGATCGAGACGCCTCAGATCGACCAACTTACCGAGGAAGAGGAAAAGCAACTTTTTCAGCGGATTCGCGACGCGCGGCCCGACCTGTTACTGGTCGCCCTGGGGCAGCCGAAGGGAGAATTCTGGCTGGCTAAACACCATCTCGACTTGGGCGTGCCCGCCGGGACCCAACTCGGCGCGACGTTCGATTTCCTTGCCGGCCGTGTGCGACGGGCGCCGCGGTGGATGCAAAAGATCGGGGCCGAATGGCTTTTCCGCACCGCCACCGATCCGCGACGCATGGTCCCCCGCTATTTTCAAGACGGTCTGTTCCTGATCGGGCAAGTCGTACGCGGGCTGTTTCGAAGAGGGGCCGGGCGGTCACAATAGAGACCTTTTGCACGACCGGCCGAAAAAAGTGCGAGAGGGGGGACTCGAACCATCTTGGGTTAATGGCGATATCGGCCGTAAGTCCTTTTACCGCAATGGATTTTGCCTAAATCGCAATCTATCAAAAACCACAAAAAAACACGGTTTTTGGCCGATTTTCGGGCCTTGCGGTGGTCGCGACCACCGCAAAAATGGCGTCTCAAAACATCGCTTTTAATTTCTTGGAAACCCTTTTATTGTTGTCGATAATATCTCCTTGCTCCCCTCCTTGTAATCATCATCCCACTCCAATTGAAAGTTATGCAATTCCTTCTCGATCGGATGATTGTCCAGGTCAATAGAAAGCGTTTTTTCATTCGGGGGGATTGCTGAAATCACTTTACGTAGGACTGATTGGTTGAACGCATGCGATGAGGCCCCAGTCAGTAAGGATATTTCGATATTTCTAGCAATGCCCATTCCCTCGTTTTTAATGGTCAGAGTTGCCAAGCAGAAAGGGGGATCTACAAATCCCTTTAGACTTTCCAGCACCTTTTGCTCGTAATCATTTTTTGGCTTGCGTTCCTCTAAGGAGATAGACAGACTGGCACTTTTTTGTTTTTGCTCTTCAAGGTCGTTACTCCTCTTTTTCTCTTGCCAGGTTTTTCTTGTATACCACACCGGAACTGCCGCCACGATAGCCCCGAAAATCATGGCGAGTATCTTAAGCAGTCCAGAATCCCCATCACCTGGATGCCCCGGGCCGGGCTGGGTATCCATCGCAAGCAGTAAAAACACCTCATAAAACCCCATTTTCGCCTCCCAAGAAGAAATCTAGAACTAGGAGACCACCCATTATATCACCAGCCTAGTGAAGTGTGTGAAAATAATCGAAAAAACTCAAAATCCACCAGAAAGTGGGGATTTATTGACAGTCGCGATGCAATGTGGGATGATGAACGAGAGAATCGGAGAGAAGAAAATGGAAAGAGTCCATAGTAGACGGTCACTTCTTTTTTTATCGAGAATCATGTAGGAGAAAAGCAATTTGACTCAGGTGGGGTGCACCCCAAAACAGGATTCGTTTGTTATGAGGGTCTCTTAAACCGTTGAGAACAAGGAGGCTTATGATGCAAAATAATCGCGTGAAGGGAAAACGTGGCCGAGTAATTCATCAGAAAGTTTCTCGAAGCGGACGTGACGCTCAACCCCAGAAAGGTCCCGGACGACAAGATGTTCCCTGGGTTCAGTTTGTTGCCAAGCTATTGTCACGCAAACTTTCGGTATCGTTGACAGGCATGCTGTTTTTTGTGGCTTCCGCGTTCTCCATATTATGGATGCTTTTCGAATCAGCCGGTATAAGAGGCTCGCTAAGGATCTGCTTCTTTCTGCTAATGGCGTCCGTTCTCGCGGCATTGGCTGTAACCATCGTATTACGATTCTTGCGCTGGAAACTCCTTTTTGCCTCTGTAAAAGCGTATATACGCCGCAACGAATTGAATAAACAGATGTCTGAGGACACCGTACTGGTCGGCGCTGGTGCTGGTGGCGCTCTTGCGGTCGGCATGGTGTCGAAGGCTTTGCAGGAACTTGGAAACGTAGTCCCACATTCGTTTGTCATAGACTGCCAGTATCGGGGTAAACAGGAGGCCCCAAAAACCGGATTGCTCCTTCCCGACAGTTTTACCCTCTCAGGAAGAAACGTTTTTATCATTCATAGCTATCTGGGTACTGGCCAATCATTAAAATGTGTCAGGGAAGTCCTTGGAATCAATGATGCGCCTGTTTTCAGCTTTGTGATCTCGGAGGCGCTGGTCGACAGAGAAGATATCGGCCATTACCTGGTGGTCGGAGAGAGGGCGATAATACCATGGAAAAAATCTTCTCCTTAGATGAGGGGGCCCAAGAACGCCTCATCGTTAAAAAATTCCTGTTCCTGTGCGATCCCGCAATGGAAGCTCGGCCAGCGCCTACGTGCATCGTGCTGGCTGACCGTGACGGGACTCTCATCAAGGAGCGGAGATACATTCGCGATCCCGATGAGTTGGAGTTTGAGCCTGGCGCAGTGAGTGCATTGAAGCAACTGCAGGATTTCGGAGCCTTCGTCGTGGTGGTTTCCAACCAAGCCGGGCTTGCGAAGGGGAAGATGACGTTCGACGACTTTACACGCGTGAACCATCGGTTTCTTTTTTGTCTGAAAGAGGAAGGTATAAAGATCCAGGCAGTGATTTACTGCCCGTTCCATGACGAGGGGATCATTCCCGAATACAAGTGTGCTTCCCCATTCAGGAAGCCGTCGACGGGCATGTATCGCATCATCCAAAAAGAACTGGGCCTGAACTCAGACCGTTTGTTCGTCATTGGCGACAAGGTATCTGACGCCGAGTTCGGCAACCGGTTGCAAGCAGATACCTTCTTCGTCACCACAGGGCACGGAACAGAGGAACTTCCGACTCTCCAAAAGTCAGGGCTTACGTGCAAGGTCAAGGAGAACCTGTCTGAGGCAGTTAACGAGATCGTGGGAAATCCAACAGCGAAATTCAGGGGATGATGGCGGGCGAAAGGGGGCTGTCATGCGAATTCTGCTCGTCTTATTGCTTGCCGCATCTTGTCAGGCCGAGACCATTCACGGCCGCGTCGAGCGTGTCGTCGACGGCGACACGGTGGTGCTGGTGATCGACGCCGAAAAAATTAAGATCCGGCTCGAGGGCATCGATGCGCCAGAAATGGATCAGCCGTTCGGGCGGGAGGCCAAAGCGGCCTTGCAAATGGCTGTGGATGGGCGTGCGGTGTACGTTTGCGTCAAAGAACGAGACAAGTACGGGCGACTAGTTGGGGTGATCCTGGCCGACGCGACCGATATCAACGCAAGGATGGTGATGCTCGGTTTTGCCTGGCATTGCAAGTTCTTCAATAAGAGCCCGCTTCTCGCCAAACTGGAGGCCAAGGCCCGGTCTCAAAAACGGGGGCTGTGGGAGAAGGGGGAACCGGTGGCGCCTTGGGATTGGCGATATAAGCAAAAAAAGAAAAGGAAGTTGAAATAACCCAAAAGGCAATACAGCTGTGGAGTTTTTCCTTTAAAGGGGTGAAATCATGCTCACTGATGGTCGAAAAGTCCGATTTACGCTGCCTCCCGCGATTATTTTTCTGAGCTTAACTGTTGGATACCTTTCCGACTCATCCCCAGATAAGCTGGACAAAATAATAAAAGGCTTTGGGCTCGAGGGGCTTCTAGAGCTTCGGGCAAAAAGTGAACCGAAGCCTCCCATCGTACGGCCGGAACTACCAGAGGTTTCCAGGAATCACGGTGCCACCGCTTTTGCGAACATCAAGAAAACTTCGTCATCTTCCAAGAGCGTAGTTCCTTCCCCTGGAAATGAATCAGGAAAGAGCGGCAAGCAACCGAAAGGCAATGCAAAAAGTCGCCATGAGTCTTTTTTGCGTTTCTTTTTGGGATTGGTTGGCGGCTTAATCGGCCTAAGCATCGGGCTGTTGTCTTTAGGTTATGTGCTCGGGACAATCAATTTCTTTCTCGGCATGATCGTCGCTAAAATCTTCTTTGCGCGTGCGTGTGTTCGGGCATGCTCCAATGAAGGTTCAGGAAAAAAACAGCTCCCACGGCCTGGGAAGTTTGACTCTTGGCTGAGCCCAAGGGCCTATGGACAAATTTGCGATTACTACAAGATCAAAAACGAGGACATTCCCACCATAAACGAATTCGCTCTTGCCTCACACTTCTTGCACAGCGAGTTCGACAAAACCCTTTACGATTGGACCATTCGTAGATGGGTAGGGTTCCAAACATCTGCCAGTTCAGCGCTAGCCATTCTTTTGTCTTTCTTCGCAGGATTATACTTCTTCTCAATTTCCCTGTCATGGGTATGGTGTAGTTTAGTTGCCATAGTTTTCATTTCGTTTCTTCACGTGGCCTATAAGAGCTGGAAAGAAACCATGGACATGATTGAAACCGAGGCGTACATAAAGACGAATCCGGACTACACCCCAGCATCGAAGAAAGAAAAGGCGACTCCGGAAGGAAGCGATGATGGCTCAGAAAAGCCTTAGATGATGGTTACTCACTTCCTCTCCGGATTCTATCCGTAGAGGCTCTTTTTTCACAAAAGACCACTGAAAAAAGATTCTGCAAAAAATACCCTTATAAAAACAACAAAACCTACCCAGTTACTCATCCAAAACGGCAGAGTGGGGATTGAATTTTTTCTACGAGTGCTTGGTGAGCAGCGAAATGTTCAATGTCGACCTCTTTTTCATCAATTTTAACCCGGATGGTTCCTGCGCAGGCAACATTCTTGCTATTACCTCCTCCCGTGAAACACGCAGCCTTACTTGATGCTCCAGCATATCGTTTCGGAAGTGATATTGAACGAACGGATTCCAGATCGTCGCTACATTTTTTTGTAACTTGGGTGCACATTACTTTAGCCCCACATTTTGTCAGCGCACGGACAATATCTTCGCGTGGATGGCCGTGATTATTTGTCGTTCCAACAGAGATGATTGCAACTTCAGGCTTGACTGCATCTTGATACAGCCAAGCAAGTTCATCTTGCGAACATTTGATATATCCCCCATGATGAGGCACAGACAATAGATTACATGGAATGGTGCCCAAGCTTCTTTGAATGTCTTTCCATTCGACGAATTCCGAGTCGCTAGCAAAAACGATTCGTTTACAGCCAATATCTAAAATAAGTACAGCACTCGTAGCATTTGGGCGTTCCTGATCCGACCCCAGAAGATTCTGCACTGGAAGTGGTGCAATGACGTGGAGCTTAGCGTTAAGAGTTGAATTGTTCCACAGCTCTTGTGGTGCATTACTGCATTCCAAGCGAATTAGCTGTTCTCGTTCTAATTTCCCATCGGAAAGGAGCTCTTTTATTCGCTCCCAATAGGGAGAAGTAAGAAATTCGCCGTCGTTAACAAAGCCGATCCGATCAATCTGATCTTGGTAATGTCCAAGAATGTTTATTGCCCCTCCCATGTGGTCGTTGTGACTGTGCGTCGTAAGAAGGGCATGGATTCTTTCTATGCCCATACGTTGCAGAAATTGGAGAGGAATCGTGCTTTGCTTTGTTCTGCGGCCAGAACCGCAATCAATGACGATTGCGGTGCGATCCCCAATAAGCATGATGTGACACATGCCTTGGGCTACATCCAGAAAGAATACCTCCATGCCCCATGCCCCTTATGGTGTCCATTCTGTATTTTGTCTCAAATTTTTGAGAGAACCGATTTCATCAAGCAGTTGGGATTCCTCTTCTGCAGGCATGCGGTGAGACTCGTGCCTGCGTTCAATGCTTACAATACGAATCAATTCGAAGGTTATTGGATCGCGTTGAACAACAGCCTCAAATGGCTGGCCAGATCGGTAGGTTACATAGTCAGAATCTTCGACTTTATCAATGGGGACCTGTTCGACTCTACCGTCATCCCAAGCAACGCTTTCAGGGTACGGACGCGCTCTCCTAATGCGACCAAACTGCCGGACCTTAATTGGCGTTGTGTTTTGGTAAACTGTTACGTCAATGAATTGGCTAATAACATCCAATTTAAGTTGATCTTCGTCGGTCATCTCAAATGGTCGTTTATTGATAAGACTTTGCAGTGTAGCGTGAACTTTCAAGCAAAAGTCATTAGACGCTTCTTCAGCGGACTTTCCTTTGCCCACAATATGCGGACTGACGCCCTGTACACTTAACTCTTCCAATGCCCGAAAATACGTGCCGACACAGGCTTGTCGCATGGGGTATCTAGTATCACCAATAGAAATATTGGTAATGGGAGTCTGCATTGCGTCTGTGACCTCACATTGGCGTCGCCGTTGATTGAAAGGTGAGTAATCAATATTGTGGGCAACATCGCAAGGATATTCTAAAGCAATAACAAATGTCATCCTGAATCCTCAGGTTCAAATAGTTCTAGGGCTTTGTCTGTAAAGCTTGCCCTAAAGCATTCCGCCATAAAGGAATGGTTTTTTTGGAGGCCTTCACGTATTGTATCGTGACTTGAAAAATCTATCTTTCTGCATTTTTTATTCCAATCTAACCTAATCCTTATCGCATTTTTTTCTGGGGGCGGCGGTATAGTTTGCAATGAAATTACTAGGGGCTCTTTGTCTTGAGGGCAGATTACTACATATTCAGTTTTGTAGCTCGCAATCAACCCGAAAGGAGTCTGGGGAAGTTCTCGTACCAACTCAAAATAATCATCAAGTTCAACGACCTCATCCTGTGCAGAAACATCATTTTCTGGAGGGGGGATTTCCACAATGTCCACGTAATGCAATTCCGCACACTTAATGCCGGACGGGCAAAAAAACTGACTATATTGGGTAAGAAGGTCTAGCGATTCATCAAGTAGATTGTCAAAGCCTGGCCAATCCCCATCGGCTTTAAGCTGATTGCAAACAATACGATCATCTGCAATCTGAAAAATGCGTGTGGACTCTTCGTTTTGAATGCGAACAGAGTCAAATATATTCTTAGTTTTTTTGGAAACCGGCTGCTGTCCCGCTTTGAGAATTTCAATCGAGAACTCAGTTCGCCACCTGTCTTCTTTCTGGGGAAACCGATCCGAAAGCGAGTCTGCCAATTTGTTGGCAAGCTCGCCGTTCCACTCAACCTTGTTCGGACTTGGCTCAAAATCGAATGCAATCCAGCTTTCGACAACAGGTGGCTTGCCAAGTTTTAATTCCGTCACGTTACGCCCTTGCAGTATTTGGAACAAAATAGCCAGTTACAGTATGCTACATCGCCATGAGGTAATAGGCAAAAATTAGTGTATCATTCTGTAGGAAGTTTTTGACCCCCTCCCTGCCACGGAGGGGGTTCGTAAGGAACTGGGGGGTGGGATAATAGCAAAAAATGGCGGACCATTTCTTCGCCTAGAATAAAGGAGGTTGTCGAGTCACTGTCACTATTTTGCATCCTATCGTCAAAAGCCTATCGAAGTCAATAGATTCGACCCTCTAACGCGCATAATAGCTAGATTAGGTATAATTAGCGACCTTTCTTTTGGCCACTTTTCTACTCCCAAGAAGCAAACAGTCGATCCTCACTTCACATGCAGTGCTTGTAACGATCGGCATCACTCAGGACGGTTCGATCCACTGGTAAGCCCAGATTTTTACCACAACCCCTCCGGGCAATCCTCGCAGGCCCAAGCAATTTTATTAATCCATTGCGAATGGTCGGGCGGCTTGCACCTGCACCCGCACTTCGAGCAGGCTCGCTTCGCTGGGTTGTAATAATCACACGCCCGGCAGATCGCCAGACATCGCTCTTGCTCTTCGCGGGGGCGTCGTTTGCCTCCGTGCAAGATATTCCGGCCGACAAAACCGGCGAAGTTTCGGGCTCGGGTTGCCATTGAGGGGAGTTTGGGCTCGATCTTCTTGCCGTTTTCGTCAACGCGACACGCGGCGTGCAAGCGGGTGAGGTCGCCCGTGTAGTTCTTGACGACTTGGCCGCATCGGGTGCAAACGGCGTTGGGGCCTTGGCGGGTGAAAGTGCATCTTACCATGAGAGGGTGACCGTGATATCGCAAGATGAACCCTCGCAATTATCCGCCGTCGCGTGGATCGCCCAGCCGGAATTTAAAGGCAATGTCGAGTATCCATACGGACCGGCACCGCATAAATGAATTGCGTTGGAGCAGGCGTCATCGCCGATGGCGCCGTAGTAGTCGCCCGTATAATTGATAATAATATGCGAATAAACTTTTCCCCATCTGAACTCTTCTGGGCGATACGACGGCGCCGCCCTGGGCGGCATATAAATAGAATACTGGCCGGAAGTACACCTCGTAGTAGTCCGTCGATAATCCTTTATCGCACACCGCCCTTCCGCACGGACCGCTTCCGATGGGATCTGTAAATTTGTGTCTTTTTTCGCACAGCTCATTCATGATATAATCAGTGTTCGCAGCATCAGTAAAGTCGAAGGCGATTGCGATGTTGCGGAAGTTGCAGTCTGGGTAATAAGTGACTCCGTCGTAGAGGGGTCTAGTGCAATTTGAGTAGCCGGAAAAAGCCGCAGTAATTCCAGACACATCGCCCATTTCCCCAAACAGCGGCGAATAGCTGTCATCAGTGATAGAGAGCGTGCCCCAACCGCTGTCACTTGCTCGTTGCGAGAAGAAATTGACCAATTGGTCGAATGTGCTATTGCACGGGATTTGGTCTTCATCAGTGAGGTAAATGCTTCCGCCATTGCCATCAGGCCCGCCAAAACCTGCGTACCCATTCAACCAGCCGAGTGGAGAACACTTAGTCACCTGCATTGTCATTCCGCCGAAACAAGGGTCTCGCCACAAGCAGGGGTAGCTCGAATTTTCGGCATAATATGACGACAAAACAGTCTGTTGTCCGCCTGTCCACGATATTGGCGGGCGCCATAGAATTGCCTTTCCGCCCCCGCCAGTAATATACTCGCAAGGCCCCACCGGCCAGCAGCAACATTGCCCAGGCGATCCCCAGATTGCCATTCTGTTTCTCCTTACTCAATCGGGCAAGCGGCACTAATTAAGATTGCGTCATGCGATTCCGCACTCGACATGACGACGGTAATCTGCGTGTCAGACGGCAAGGCGTGACCGTCGAGCATAAAGCCCCGCACCGTAAAGTCCGATTCATCGATAGCCTCCCAGCCATTACTTAGACAAAGCATCTTGGCGTTGGCTGTCCCACTGCCTGTTAAGGTCTCGGTTAGAATGGCCTGACGAATGGTACCAGAATTATCGCTGGAGGGTGCGTGCCCTAGATTCACCCGTGCCCATGCGATCGACTTACCAGGATCATCGGGGTCGGGCGATCCTTCGCCAAGGTCGAGAATTTGGATCTCGCCCTCTGTACTCGCCTTCAGGCCGCCACCTTCCACGGTCGCGAATTCTTGGGTGCCGTCGGTAACGTCGATCTTCACGACGGACACCCCACTGGCCACAGCCAGACCGATCGCATCGGCAGCCAACGGCTCTTGGATAATCGCGATCTTACCAACGCTACTGGCCGTGCCGCCCACGAATGCGACTCGATTCTGATATTCCTCTGAGCCATGCGAGAAAAGCGGACCATCGATCCCAAGGACCGAGAAGCGAGCCAGGTCGACACCGGTCGTGTTCTTGATTCGAACCAGGCCGTGTGGAACGTGGCGCTCTTGCTGCAACGGTCGAGCCGCAACGCTCTTGGTGCGGTAATCGTTGGCCATCTGCAGGAAGGCGTTGTACTCCTCAGCAGGAACCGAGAGCGGCTCACCTTTTTTGACTGACTGCCTCATGCTGGCATCACTCCGATCCCGAGGTCGAGGAAGTTCTTGTAAAGATAGACCTGCTCGACGTAGGCCGCACGGGGGACTGAGATCAGCTTGTAAGCGCTCTCGATTTCCTCGTACAGGACCCAAAGGTACTGCCAGCCCTGCTTGGCGATCCCGGTGATCTGGCCGACACTCAGGTCGGTCAGGTTCGGCGACGCGGCGAAGTGATACTGCAACTCCCAATCCTTGTTGCCACGACGTTGGCCGACTGCGCCGAGGAAGAGGACCTCGCCCGCCTGGAAGTCGCGGAAGGCAAACTCATTAACCGTGCCAGTCATATTGGCCAAGCCGAGGCGATAGGCCTGATTGATGAACGCGACCGGCTTGTAGTGCGTCTCAGTCCACTTGAACGTCGGGATGGTGATCTCGCAGCCGTTGACCGTCTGGCCGTCGTACCCGATCGCTCCCTGGAAGTTCGGCGCGTTTTTCCCCGAAGGTGCATAACTGCCGACCGTCGATTGGCTCTGCGTGATCTTCGTCGAGCCGCCAGTCGTGTCGAACTCGTAGGACCAAGAGTCGCCGTTTGCGTCGCCCATCTCGCTCATCGAGTAGGTCGCCGTGCCGTGCCACCAATCGGTACCGACCGGCTCGATCTCGATCTCCGAAAGAGGCAGGCCCATTACCGAGGTCGGGATCGCGTTGAGGAACTCGTCGTGCGCTTCGCTTTCGCTACTCGTCCCCTTGATGACGTACAGTCGCTCGACCTGCGGGTTCTCGCCATCGGTGAGGGAGCCTGAGCCGTGTCTTTCGTAAATGGCCACAGTCATTAGAACGTCAGCCCCTTCTTGGTCCGTTTGACCAGTTTCCCGGTATTTTCGGCGACCTTCTCCGTCGCGGTCGCGATTCGTTTTTGCTCGGTCTGGCCGCCACCAAAGTGCATTGCCGCGAAGCCGCTAAACGCCCCGGTCACGCGTTGCTTGGCCTGGCTAATACCTTTGTCCGAGTCGATCAACTGTCGCTTGAGATCGAACCGCTTGTTGACCAGGTCGACATCGAGGCTGCTTGACTTGGCGGATTCGAGAGCCTCCTTGCGGTCGAGTTCATTCAGGGCCAAATTACGCCCTCTGTCGTCACCTTGATACTGGGCGTTGATCTTTTCCCGTTCGAGCTGCGAGCTGAGCGACTTGTTTCCCGCCGCGATATCGGCCTGCTCGCGTTTCTTTTGTTCGGCCAATTCGCGCTGGCGTTTTTCATTGAGGGTGGCCATCTCGGCTTGTTTGTTTTGAGCGAGTTGGTCGAGGACCGGACTGCCCTCGAGCTGCTTGTCGAGCTTGGCGACGGTCGCTTCAAATTCCTTGAGGGCATCCTTGTAGCTCACCTCTCCGCTCTGGGCGTCGTCGAGGTATTTACGGTAGGCCGACTGTTTCTCCGCGTCGTACCGCTCCTGCGAGATCCTTGCACCGAACTTTCCCTCGGCCTCCTTCTGCTTGTCGCCATACTTCGCATTAATCCCGGCCCGCTGCCGTTGGTAGTCGTCCTCGATCCGGCCGATCTCGATGTCGCGTTTCTGTCGCTTGAGCTGCTCGAGGTAGTTACCTTGGGGATTGGCACCACCTGAGCCGCCAGAGGCACCGGCACCGCTTGCCTTCTGCATATCCTGCATGGCCTTTTGGGCTTCCTTGGCCGCCTTCTTCGCGTTGGCCGCTGCCTTCTTCGCATCACCACCAAACTTATCGAAACCACCACCCGCCTTTCCCATCGAGTCGGTGATCGACTGGCCGAACTTCCCGATCCACCCGAGAATCTTTTTGAAGACCGACGCAAAACAGCTACCAAGCCACGCCAGCTTTCGACCAAGCCAGCCGAGCGCCCCGCCGAATGCCCCCTTGATAAAACGCCACAGCTTGCCGAAAACACCGGTACACCAGAGGACGATCCCGCCGATCGTCACCAGTGCCGCAACGACCAATAGGGCAGGCGAGGCGACCACCGTCAAAAGGACCGACCCGACCGCCATGACGACGGTGCTCAGCATACTGAACGCCCCGGCCAGCACCGAGCAGCTTACGGCCAGGGCGGTTTGAGTAGCGATGATCACGTTGAGTAAGCCGATCTGGATTGAGAAGACGATCGATTGCAACCCGGCTTTCGTGGTGCAGAGGGTAATGGCAGCCGAGAGGGCCGCGTAGCCTGCCGTTGCCGCCGCAATCACCGCCTCGCCTGCGATCATCCCGTAAGCCATCGCCGTGTAGACGACGTTCCAGGCGGCCGTGACGAGGGTGCCGCTTTGGGTCATCGCAATGAATGCGGTCAGCGCTGCCCCAACCGTTCCGAGGATCCCAGTCAGCCCAGCAATCACCGTGCCGCTTACACCGACGATCGTTCCGAAGGCGCCAACGGCGCCCGATGCCAGCGCAAAAACGGTCGCAACGGCTGACCCGGCCGCCGACAGAACCAGCAGACCGGCACCCGTCGCGCCGACCATCGCCACCATTGCCGCCAGGCCGACGACCACGCCTTGATTCGCCCCGACCCAGCCCATCGTCGATTGGGCCATCGCGGTAAACTGGCCGGACAGGTTCGAGAGGACCGGCGACATCGATTCGCCAATGACCGCCATCACGCCCAAGGCCGACTGCTTGGCCGCGTCGAACGCGCTGGACATCGTCGCGGACATCTTTTTGAACGCTTCTTCGGTCGAGCCCGTCCTGCCGCCCATCGCGGCGATATCGTCGGCGAACCCTTCGACATTTTGCAGAGCGGGCAGAACACCCTTGAGGGCCCGAACGTTCGGGAACAGTTTTGAGATCGCATCGGGCGGTAGCTTGTTAATTTTCTGAAAGACGCCCAGCATGCCTTCACTGGCAAGTGTCGTTGAGTTGAGCTCGAACCCGAGAGTCTTGGCGTACTCAGCCCCTTCGGCCGTCGGCTTTAAGAAGGAAGAGATGATCGCGTTGACCGCCGTGATCGCGTTCTCGGTCTTGACGCCGTTTTTGGTGAGGGTCGCGATCGCCCCACCAAGCTCCTCGAGGCTGACCCCGGCGGTGCTGGCTATTGTCGCGACATTTCCGATGCTGGGGGCCAACTCACCGAAGTTCGTCTTGCCTCGCTTGACGATCGTGAAGAGCCAATCGGAGATATCGGCCGCGTGCTCGGCTTCAAGGCCGTAAGCGTTAAGCATCGTCGTGATCGCATCCGCCGCGACCCCGGTTTCGCTCATCCCTGCCTTGGCCGCCTTCGCGCTGACACTCAGGGTGTCGAGGGCCTTTCCAGCCGGAACCGAAGCCGAGAGGATGTCGTACAGTCCGGCCGAAAGGGTCTCGGTTGATTGGCCGAACTCGATCGCCATCGACTGAACACTTTTGCGGAAGGTGTCCATGTGGGCAGCCGGTTTATCGAGCATCGTCGACACGTTGGCCATCTGCTGTTGAAAACCCGCAAACACCTTGCCCCCGGCGACGAAGGGGGCGGCGAAGAGAGCTGAGAGACCCAAGAGCTTCGTGGCCGACGCACGAGTTGTCTGAGCAAACGCAGCGACACGACGCTGAGCCCGGTCGAGCCCGCGCACGAACTTGCTATTCTTCGTGTAGAGCTCGACGTATGCCGCGCCCGCTCGAATGTCACTGCCGCCTGCCATCGGTTACCCTTTCATCGCCTTACGCAATTCGCTCCAAGAGTGGGTCGGTTTGCGTTTCGTGTGCTTCTCGAACGGATGGAATTCCGAAGCGTAGAACGTCTTTTTACCGTCGCCGTGGCACTGACAGAGGGTCGCCAACAAGCAGGCGGTGTGATCCCAATTGTCGCTACGTCTCGCTTCGGACATCGCGACCAGTTCGCGAAGCGTGAAGGGTCCTGGGTCGAGACCCAGGACCCCCGCACATTGCCAGATTAGCTTCCAGGCGATTGCCCCATTATCGTCTTCGCGATCTCGGTCGGGGCCATCGCGGCGACGTCCTGCTTCGCCTGATCCATGATGAGCGTCTCGACCTCCTGCGACTTGGCCCACATCGCCTTCAGTATCTCGCGACGCTCTCGCGGGAAAAAATCAATCATCGCCTCAATCAGGGCGCTTGACGCGTTGTCGATCCCATCGCCAATGAGGCCACGAGCGAATTCGACCTCGTCGACATCTTCCCGCTTCGCTTGCTCTTTGCAGAACACCCAAAGCAGGTCGACCAGGAAACAAACGTCGCTGGCCAGTCGCTGCAACAGCACGCCGTCCTTGTTGGCGATCTGCGTTAGATCGACCTGCTGATTGTCGATCGACAACTGAGCCCGAACCGCCTTGATCGTCGCGACGTCGACCGAGATGATCCAGTCGCGATTCT
The DNA here is from genome assembly GCA_963674475.2 of Thermoguttaceae bacterium. Classification (GTDB taxonomy): domain Bacteria; phylum Planctomycetota; class Planctomycetia; order Pirellulales; family Thermoguttaceae; genus CAXXFQ01. Next base: position 173,619 of record CAXXFQ010000033.1, read on the forward strand.
TGCCGTCTTTAAAACTCGCCATGTCGTCTCCTTTTCTAGGTTTGCTTAGGTGGCACTGTGCCAGGTCGCCGCCCGATCGTCGTCGCATACTTCGAGCGAGACCGAGAAGGTCTGGCAATCTTCGTTCGGCTCTGACCGGCTCATGTTCGTGACGTAGAAGTCGCCATCCGGCCCGTCGCCACTCGCCTCATCAAGGCAGAGCACGGCGATCGCTGTACCAGCATTCCAGGCGGTGGCGAAGAGGGCAACGTCGGCCGCCCCCTTAACGTTGACCAACGTCCCCTCGATCTTCATCTCCTTGATGGTAAGCTTCTTCGAGCGGTATTTGCCCGACGCGCGACGTGTTGCGTCGGCTGACGACCACTCGCAGTTGACCGTCACGTCCTTCAGGTTTTCCGCTTCGGTGTCAGCAGAGGTCGCCGCCGTCCCTGCGGTCGCGCTGATATACATCTTGCCGTCGAGGCCAGTGAGAATGCCAGTAGACATCGTTTGAACTCCAAAAAGAAAAGTTTTTAATGAATTGACCTGGCCCAGAACCTAGGCAAACGAGGGGCTGTTTTTTTTAGGGAAGGGCCCATGAAAGAGCGTTTCGGATAGTTGCGGCCGTGGTACGTTTGGCCGTGTTCGTGGACGGCGCCCGACTTGCCCACCACTGGATAGGCCGGGCCGATCAGGGCCATGTCGCGGCCCCGGTCGACGGCGTAAATGATCGATTTGCGAAGCCGTTTGTCGCCGCGGGTGTAAGGGGCATGGCCCGCCGGGGCGTGTTTTTTCTTTCGAACCGCAATGCTTCGCTGGGCAGTCTTACGCAAAAAGGCCGCCCCGTGACCGAGCGAACGCGGGTTGGCTCGCTGGTGGGCACGAAGGACACGTCGGACGTCGACACGGGTTCGAACTTTGCAGTCGATCACGATCCAATTCGAAACGTCAGGGTCAACAGGCTGATGAACGTCCGCTTCGACTTGAGGTATTCCTGGTCGAAGATCGGCTCGTTCTTCGTCCCCGACCAGGCGGCACCGCAACCGAGCCGCTTGCCGCGAAAGACCGCCGCGATCCGTTCGACCAGGTCCATCAGGCCGTCCAGTTCGCTCTCATTGTTGATATGTTTGATAATGGCAACGTCGATCTGGATTTCGTTTTTGAGCGAACCACGGCCCAGCGGTTCGATCTCCGTCGCTTTCGGGCAGATCGTCACTCGCGTGGTCGCCAGATCCGACAAGGCGAAGTCCGGCCGATACGATCGCTCAACCGAGATCCCCTCGCCCAACTCGGCTGCGAGAAGTTCTGCTTCCACCTCCGTTGCCACGTCAACAATCAGACTCATTAAATCCCCTTCGTGTGTATCCGCAACGTCGTTCGACCTAGGTCGCTGTAGCGGTAGCACGGCTCGTCGCCGAAGGCCATCACCTCGTAGGTGACGACCGTCTCGCCGAAACGCTCCTCGATCCGATCGCCCGATTGCGGGTAAATCTGCTGCTCATCAAGACGAAGGTCGGCCACGGCCACCAGGTAGTCGCGGCTCTCGACCTTCGTCACAACGCCGTAATCGCCTTGGCTCTCGAACTCGGTTTGTCCAATGACCGCGGTCAGATCGCAAGTGACCAGCCCACGCCGATAGGTGACCGTCTTGCCCGCCGCCTGACGCAACTGGGCATGGGCCCAACTGGCCGCCGTCTCGAGCATCACCAAGTCCCTCCGATCACCGTCAGCTGGTCACCCGCGGTCCCTTTGACCTCGATCTGCGAGAGAGCGACACTTTTGAACTGGTGCCACTTGCCCGGCTGGATCGGGACGTCGTCGCCGTTGTCCCCTTTGAGGTAGGCGACGGCCGAGTTGGTCGACAGGGCGGTTAGCGTAAACGACGCTACCGTTCGCGTGGTCGCCAGCGGGGCGTAGGTCCCACTGAGCGTGATCGTTCGTCCGATAGGATTGTTCATTCGCTTTAAACCTCACTTACTCGGCTGGAGCAACGTAGACAAAACACTGGCTCAACTTGACCGAGACGGTCGGATCGGCTGCCAACGCCGTCGAAACGGTCTTGCCCATCCAGGTGTTGTCTGTCGCGGTTGCGGTGGCCACCTGACCGGTTGCGTCCCAGTAGACGTCGGTACCGACCGTACTAAACGCCTCGTTGCCGGTGACGACATCGAACACGCCCTCAGTCGCCAACGCGCCCGGGCGTCCGGCCGCGATGTCCAGGTTGGCGATGGCGACCATCGACCCGAGGACGATCACACTGCCCGCTTCAACATTAGATTCGGGGGTGTAGTCGATCAGTCCGCCTTCCTGACGAAAAGATGCTTTTGCCATAATAAAATCCTCTTAAAGAGTTGGGGGTGGTTTTTATCGAAACGCGAAAGCTAGCTTTTTGACGTCGCCTTCTTTCGTTTGGTTTTGCGTCGGGTCGTTTTTTTAGGTTGAAGGGTGGCGTCCAACCGGTCAGCAATTGCCTTGAGCGTGTCGACCGCCTGAGAAAAGGTCTCGTCGCTGACCAGCGGCTCTTTCCCGGCCGCCTTGCGTCGGTTACGGATGAAGCAAAGTCCCCAAATGACTAGGGCGATGATGGCCGGAATCGAGAAACCGGTCGTCAACAACGCAGGGATCGCCCACCAGGGAAACGGGACACTCAGTACATCAACCGGTGGGATCTCGATGTCGGCTGGATTCGGTTGATCCAAAAACGGAAGTAGTCCGTCTTCTTTAGGCGGCGGTTCCCACGGCGGGGCCCGGTCACCGTGTGCGGCGGTTACGGTCGCCTCTGCTTTGGGCAGTTTCTGGACGTACTGCTTGATCGCCCCGGTGATCCGGGCGGCCAGTTCCTTCGGGTCGTTTTGATAGACCCCTTGAAACACGACCGTCGTCGGATCGCCGTACTTTTTCGACCGAGGCGGCTGGACAATCACCGTCGGGTAGGTCTTGATCTTCAGCTTTGCAAACCGCCAGCGTTGGCTTCGATCGTCGGCCGAGTACTCTTGGTAATGGGCCCAAGACGACTTTGGGTCTTTGGGGTTGGCGATCGCCAAGAGCCAGGAATTGCTTCGCCAGGCCGCTTTCAACTTCACGCAACCCTTGCAGTTGCCGGTCGTGACGACCGAGACAAACCACTTGTCGGCGTCGCTTTGCGGTGGCTTAACCGTTTCGGCGTACAGGGCATCGGCATCGGTGCCGTAACAAACGCCCTCCGCTCCGGTGTACTCGACCATATCGCCGCGTCGAGTCGCTTCGGCCTGCATTCGCGAAACTTCTTCCGCGAAAATCGGCGTGGCCAAAAAGAAGAGGACCACGATTCCCAAAAATTTGCGCATAACCATTCCTTTTAAAAAAATTTTGTCTGTTTGAAGAGACTAACCGGCCAAAAGCCTCCGGTAGGTAAAGGCCCGGACGGTGGCTCGGATCTCCTCCCCGATTTGGTTTCGAACGAGGAGCTTGAACTTGAAGGGGGCGATCGGTAAATCAGTGAAGATCTCGCGTTGGGACTCGTCCTCGTCGAGATAGTTGGTGATGAACGTCGCGAGAGGGCCCTGTTTGGTGAGGTGCGTGTTGAAGTCAACCCCGTCCGACGAGTACAGTAAATACAACTCCACATGGGCGTTGGCAGGCGTTTCGTAATAGGCGCACGTGACCTTGACGTCCAGCGTCAGGAACCGGTCCCGCGCGTCGGCGTTGTCGATCACAGACCCGAGGTAATGACTGCCAGTGGCGCCTCCCATGAAGGCGTTACTGATCCCCGTGACTCGCTCCGCCGCTTCGCTGAACCTCTCCTGTACGTCACGCCCGTTGGGCCAAGAGTACGGCATCGGCTACTCCTCCTTTTTGTTTTGCTTACGCCTTGTTTCGTCGCGACTCTTTGATAGTCCTACTTAAGGCTGTCGACCCGTTTTTCGAGGCGATAGATCGTGGCGGAGTTTCGGTCGATCGCCTGGTGAGCATCGATTACCGTGTAGGCGATCCCAAATAGCAGCACGCCCGCGAGTAGTCCCCACCAAAGGCCCCAACCAACGCCCTCGACAAAACCTTGTCGCCCTTTGTCCTGCGTTTCATTCGTTTCATTTTCACACATGATTACCACCATTTTCTGTAAGTTGCCCGCGCCGGATGCGGCGGGTAGTCCAAGACGACACACCACTGGCCGCTTGCCAAATGGAGCCGTCGGAATCGAGCGTCGGAATATTCGTCGATCTTCGTCGGGCTGTTGTTGTCGCAAACGAACCACGTTTCGCTTTTCGGGTCGTAACCCATGAGCGTCTGGAAGTGGGCCCGACCGGCACCGATCGCCGCGCCACGGCCCGTCTCGCACGCCCAACGCATCCAGTCCCACGTGCTTGTGCCAGTCACGTTATAGATGCGAAGACCCCGTTGTCGGGCGTACTGGGCCACACGCGACGGATAAGAGCCGCCACGCTGGGCTTTGCCGTAGATCGTGTCCCAGAGCAAAGTTGATGCTTCCGGGACCGCCTGATCGACGCCACAGATACCGATCGAGCACTGCACACAGCTACCGTCTGGGTTGCGATACCACTGACGGATCTCGCTCGGGACGTCGACGGCCAGCTCCGGTTCGGCCGAAGCGAGCATCGATGGGGCCAGCATGAACAAGAAAGAGACTAAGGCCGATCTCATCATGGTTAGTTTTAGACTCCATGAACGAAAATTTCCGAAAACCAAATTCTGAAAAAGAGGTGTCGACGACCCGAAGGCCGTCGACACGAGAGGGAAAGGAGAGAAGCTTAGGCAGCCCCCTTCGACTTGACGCCGCCCCGTTCGTCACACATCGCGACGCCGAAATCGAAGTATCCACGCCACTGCATACCCAGGACATTGAAGTCGGTTTCGCCCGACTCGATCGTCGGAAGCCGTTTGCCGCGGAGGTAGGCGATTTCCATAATGGGCGTGTCGTTCGGGTCGGCCAACAAGTGCCAGGCCGTCGAACTCGATCCGGGAATCGAAGAGAGGTTCAAGTAGGGGGAAACCTCCGGCCGGAACTTCCCGGCGTGCGGGTTCGAAGTAGGCTTGGCCTTGTTGTTGGCCGGGACCTGGTTGACTTGGGTGTCGTTGTAAAGCTGACCGGCAAAGGTTCCCAGCCCCGTCGGGGTCAAGAGGATCGCCGGACGAACCAGGATCGGCTTCCCCGCGGCGTCGGTTTGATCGAGGAACTTTTTCTCGGCAACCGACAACGAGTCGATATCCAACGCCGAATCGGCCCCATCGAAGTAGTTGCCATTGTCGGTCGAGAAGAAGTCATCCGGGTTCGACAGAAGCAGCGTAAAGACCGCCTCTTCCAGAGCCAAGGCAGACATTCGCCCAATCAACCGGGGGATCTGCAAGAAGGCGCCCATGTCGTCGTTGATCATCATCTGACGCGTCAGCGTGATCATCCGCCCCCAGGTGTCAAGCTGGTTGCTGTACGACTCCTCGGCCAATCCGGCGTGTTTCAGTTCGCCGTCGGGCCCGACCTTCAGGAAAGTCCCCGTGCCGGAAAGCCGGTAACGAGTGAACGACTTGAAATCGTTCGCGTCCGTCGATCCACAGATCTGCGTCGCCACCCCATTGACCGCCTGATACGCGGCCAGCATCGACTTGTTGGCGACGTTCCCCAAAATGCCCGAGAGGCTAACGGTTGAAAAACCGCCCGACGCCTGAATCAACCGCTGGTCCGCGCGAAACGCGGCCCGAATGGTGTCGTTGTCGATTCGCCCGGGACGGACGTATTCCCCGGCGGCTCGGATAACCTCGTAAACCAACGAATGCAGGCCGTACGATCGCAGGTCGGCCGAATGGGCGGCGTTCATGGTCCGCTCGTCGTAGCCTTGAGCAACGATCGCTTCGTCCATCCCGTTGGCCAGACACAAGGCCGCCTCGATCGCCTGCCCGGCCGGAGCCGTCTCGGCCGCATGGATCGCTGGAGCCGAAGGGCGAGACTCTCGCAAGACGGCTATCTCGACGTCCTTGAGATCCCAGTTATCCTCGATCGCCTTGGCCTCAATGTCAGGGTGCTGGTCGCCGCAGAGCTTCCGGATCGCATTGATACGACGAAGTTCTCCAACCGCTTGCGATCGCATATCCTGGACCGGATCCACGACACCAGCCGCTTGAATCGGCGTCTCGACATTTTCGGTTCCCGCTTGTTCGGCAGCCATTTCCGCATCGTACATGGCTCTGATGGCCTTGACGTTGCTTTCATCAAGGGTTTCGACGGCGAACCCCTTATCCTGCGCCCATTGAGTAAATTCCATTGACAAAACCTCCAGGTTTCCTGACGCGGCAAGCCGGGCCGACGTATGGTCGTCAGCGCCCAGGGCCACAAAACTAATCTCTCTTAAAACGGCCTTTTTGGCCACGTAAATCGGCCCTTCGAACGTTCGCCCGTTCGCTTCAATCTTGTGTCCTGCCGGCACGAACACGATATGCTTCGGATAGGCCCCAATACTGGCCTGCCACGGAAAACCGTTCTTGCCCGAACCGAGAACTTCCTTGGCCGCCGGACCGGTCCCCGACACCAGCCCCGTCGCAGTCAAACACCCGTCGGCGGCCTGGATCGTGTCGGTATGACCGACGATGTCCGACGGCTGATGATCCTTGAACACCGGTCGCGATTGCCTGGGAATCTCCAACCCGCTAAGTTCGACAACCACCGGATACGGATACTTGGCCAGAAGCAACTGCCCGCCGGTGTAGGCGACCATGTCGAATCGCTTCGGACCGTCTTCCTCGGTGTCATGCACGCTGATCGTACTGTCTTCGGCACAGATCAGGAGCTCTTCGGGCAGGCCGATCAGTTCAGGCTGCTTGTTGGGGTCCGGCATGTTCTTCCTTGTTTTCCTTGAGAGGTTCCTTGACATCGCTGTCCGTGATGCCCAACTCACGCATCAGCTTGCGTTCCTTGGCGATCTGCCGGAACTCCACTTCCCAATCGCGGCCGATTTTGCCGTATTCGATCGCGTAATTGGTCGCGTGATTCGTGAGCTTCTTGTCTTGGGCGCTGGCCTCCTTGGCCGGGTCAACGTGTTCTTGACCGTCCCAAAACCACTGGTATTTGAGATTCCTCAAACCGTGCAATCCCAAGACCGCATCCACCAAGATCGCCTCGGCAAGCCACGCGGAAAAGATCCGCCGGAGCACGTCGTTTTCGATGTCGACCTGATCATCATGGACCGCCTTGTACCAATCCTGATGGTCCAGGCGACCCGAAGCGTAGTTGTAACCACTGGAATTTCCCGCCACGACGTTGAACGGCATGTTCAAACAGCGGCCGATCTCGTTAAGGATCTCCCGCTTGAATTCGCCGTAGGTCGTCGTCGGTTGCTCGGCGTGCATTTGGCCGAGTTTCCATCCGGCCGGAGCGGTGGTCATCATACGCCGCTCGAGCGGAATACGATCCAGGGGGGCAATGTCGTCGCTCTCCCCGCCTGCGGGCGCATCGGTGTAAAGGATCGCCGCGAACTCGGCCGCTGTCTCGGCCGCTCCCAACACGGCCAACGTGTATCGCCGCAACTGGGCGAACAAGGGCAGGGCGGGCGTGATATCCGGCGTGCCTCGCCTTTGTCCCGGTCGATCTTCCCGGAAATAGTGGATTATCGACTCGGCCGGAACACTGATGTATTCATCAAGGTAGGACGAATAGGTATCGCCCGGGTGATGCCGCAAAACGTGGTATTCGGTCGGGTTGCCGTACTCGTCGAACCGGATGCCATCCACGGCGTTTGGTTCGTCGCTCGGCAAAAAAGGGTCGGCGACCTGATCCGCTTCGATCAGTCGCAAGTCGAGCTTCACGGCCGTCGGCAACTCGGGGTTGTAGACCAGCATCAAAAACGCTTCGCCGTCTCTCGCCCGAGACTCTCGCATATTGCGAAGCTTTTTGGCCAGGTCGACCGCCACGGCCCACTCGGACCAACGCGATTCGATGTAACGGTTCGCCTCGGGGGCTTCCAAAAGCATCTGCAACCGCGGCCCGGTCCCCACGACGTGATGCCCCAAAGTCGAAACGACCCCGCGTGCATAGCCGTTGTTGGCCACTTCGTACCGGGCCCGGTTGCGTAGGGTCCGTCGAACCTCGCTTGACGCGGCCGCGTTGGCCGAGAGCCCGTCGGCGGATGCCCAATGACGGTAGTTCTCGTCGGTCGTTTCGGCCGCATCGAACCGGGCCTGGATCGCCCGGCCTGCCGACGAATCCGGCCGCGCTTCTTTTTCGCACTCGCCTTGTCGCCGGCCAGGCCACAACCACTTAGGAATCAGATTCATTGGGCCCCCGGAGGTACGAGTTTCGAAAGTCGGAGCCCACGAGAAGGAGACCGCATAGCCTGCTGCGTCTTCAAATAACGATCCGCTTCAATCTGATCCTTCAGCGAATGCGACTCGACCGTCAGGCCGTCAACGACGACCTTTTTCGGGCTCGCGGCTTGTTGCTCGATCGTTTCGCTCATCGTGATTCCTTTTGTGTTCTGCCTACACTAGTAATATCTGCAGAAACGCCAAAAGTGTCGCACGATTGGGCTATTTTTTATTGAGCAAATCCGAAAGCTTCACCCGCTTGCGTTTTACGGTCTTGGTCGGTTGGTGGACGGCGAGAGACGCCCCCATGATGGAAGCCCCAACGGCGCACCCGCACACGCAATCGAGCCAATGGTTATCAGGTCTCGACGGACGCGGCTTCCATTCGTCGACCGTTCGCCCCCGGGCTTCAACCTGGACGCGATACTCGGCCACCAGATGTTCACTCAAGAGCCGATGTCGCTCGGACTTCCGCCCATAAAGAGAAAGGCAACCCGGGTCGCCCATCGCCACCTTCAAGCGGCTGTGCAAGAACGTTTTCCAGTAGTTCGTGTCAATCAGGGTATACCGGACCTGTCTCTTCCCCGTGACGTTCGGCATCCGCCAATGGTGGCCGACCCGGTCACCCCGTTTCCGCTTGTATTCACTGAAGGGCCGTGAGCTGGCCCCCAGGAAGACCCCGTGGCAGGGCAGGAGGATGGAGGAATAGGGCGACTGACGGCAAAACTGGTAAACGACATCGGTCGACTCCCCCCAGTTCGCGTCGATGAGCAAACGGTCGACCCGCATCTCGGCCCCATCTTCCCGGCGGTAGGGCAAGGAAAGGTGCTTGTTGCAAAAGGCATCCAACCCCGCGTAGATCGTCCCCTCGAGCCCAGCGGCCGGGGTGTGCTGTTGCAAGGTATCGGTCAGGTCGGCCATCGTGAAAAACGGCCTTGCCTGATCGGGGTAGGTACCATAGTCGACCAAGTATCCCGTGAAATTCTCCTCCCACGCGATGGTCGTCCAGTAAAGCACCCGTTTGTGGACGTCGACGTAAGTGATCAGGAAGCTTGCCCCAACAGGGATTTCCCCCGGCTGGTACCCGTTGGTTTTCGCGGCAATATCGTCGGCCGTCATCATGTCCGAATCGTCGATGTCGCCAATCGGTTCGTTTTGGTACTCGGAAAAGAAGGCTGCTTCGTTTTTGATCTTGAGATTCATCGCGTGTTGGATCGCGGAAATCTCGTTCCCAAAATGCCGCTCAGGCCACGCGGCGACCGCCCCCTCGTCCATCGCCTCACGATGCTTTCGGTAAAACTCGGTCGCCTCGGAGCCGTCCCCGTCGTTTTTGAGAGAATCCCTACGGATCTCGGCGTAGCGATCCCAGAGTTTTTCGTTTTTGGGGAAGGCATACAAGAGCTTGGTCCGCTCCCCTTGCCAATCGGGGTGGATCTCTCGATCCAGAATCCGGTCAGCCATGTCGCCCGGCCGAATGACAGTACAGGCCATCAGCCCGGCGATCCGCTTGTCCGGCCCGGCCATCCCCAGGATGTCCGACCCCACAATTGCCTCGCGGCGCTCGCACTGGATCGCTGACCAGGCCGATTCGGTTGTTTGCGGATCGTCAACCAAGACCAGCTGAGGCCGCGCGACCGACCCATCCGGCCGCGCATAGTTTTGGCCACGGATATCCGACCCCTTCATTCCGGAACAAGAGATCACCACCCCGGACGCTTGCGACCCCTTGATGGTCGGCAAGACAATTCGGTCCGCTAACCACTCGATTCGAGTCGGCTCGCCCTGGTACTTCTGCCCTTTTTGACGATGGACGATCCGCTCCAGTTTCGCGATCGGATAGCACACCTCGGGAAAATCCTCTTTGAGGCGAGGGTTCGTTTCGAACCACATCTTGATCAGCTCAAGCAGCTCCTTCGACCGTTCGGCGCTGGCCGCCACGATCACGATGAACTTGACCGATCCGATCAGAGCGGCCCAGCAGCACGCGGCCAAGAGCATGACCGTCTTCCCCGAACCACGCGGCATGGCAATGGCCGCCAAGTTGCCTTCCCGGACAGCCCGCTCGACCTTTCCAATCACTCGAAGGTGGTCCTCCGACCAGGCCAAGTAAAAAACCTCGGGGAAGTAGGTCTCGCAGAAAACGCGAAAAGAGGCCACCGCCGCCGTCCGCCGGTCAGGGTCGACCACATCCGGGATGTCGCCGATGTCCTGCGCAGCCCGGGCGGCCGACGCGTTCCGTTGCGTCTCTTTGCGTTTCTTCTCTTCGTATCGCTGGGCAAGAAAGTCGTTGGTAGCCATTGGGTGCCGTGGGGTTCTTGGGGGGGAGCTTATACCGCCTGGTCGACCGATCGATATTCGACGCCGATGCCCAGCCGCTCGGCCAAGGCGATCTCCGCCTGGATCCCGACCGACTCCTTCCAGCCCGGCATCATCAGCACAAGCACCCGATCCGCCTTGCGAAGCATGTGAGAATCCACCTTCTGCCAAAACTGCCAATCACCCGGTAAGCCGTGATCCGTCAACGGGTGGCTATGGACGATCGGCGAGAAGACGACCTTCCCTTCGCGAAGCAGCTCGACCGTCGCCCGGCAAGCCGCCTCATAGCGAGCCTGCCGAACTTCAAGATTCGGATCGGAATACGGCGAACAAACGTAAATCATGCAAACCTCCTTGCGTGTCAAAATAGGAAAGCAACCAACCAAGCAGCCCGCTCCCCCAGCAAACAACCAACTCTCTATAACAGCCCGCCTAGTTTCCGGCCCCATAAGAGGGGTTTTTGGGTCGGAAGTACCTAAAAATCCCCTCTAGTGGGTGGTTGATGACGAAACGTCAACGGTGAAACGTCAACATTCAGTCTCCCCCTCCCTATAAAGCCCAAAACCCAAGAAAAAACATGAGGAAGAGATATATATGGTGATGTGTTGATGTTATGTGTTATATGCTTGTTTTATAGGGTTTTCTTGTGTCTGAAGCGTCAACAAGGGCGTTGACGTTACGTTGACGTTTCCGAGCTTCTCAAGATCGCTCGGGGGGTGTAATACCACGTGCCCCGGCCATTCTTCTGAGGGTTTCCCCCTATGGTCATCTGGCCGGTTTCCATCAGGTTTTGGAAGACCTCGTTCCTCACCCGTGCCGACCAACGTTGAAAACGTCGCGTCAGTTGGTTCCGGCTTACGGCCCCGCCCTTAGATTCGATGAATCGCATGACCTCGTTTTGCCGGCCGTGGAATTCGTCGTCGGCGATCCAGGTGGAGGCCAGGTGGATCAACCGCTTGGTCGTGTGTTCCACAATGTCACGGGCCCATTCGGCCGCCTCGGGATCGATTTGAAGGCGATCTTGGTCGGGGCCATATTTCGAGCAAGCGTAGATGAGAGCCAGCTGGTTGGCCTTCTGAACGGCTCGTCCCCAGAGGGCACGATGAATCGAGTCGGCATGCTTGCGGCTTCCTCGCTGCTGCTCAAGCAAGGAGGCAAGGACTTCCTTGGCCTTCGAGGTTCGCGGCACGATGACCGGCTTCGGGTGGACACCGTTGAGGTCGTTTCCCGGTGGGATAAAGTTGAGCCAATCACCTGTTGCTTCGACCAAGCTTTTGGGAAGCGGTGGCAATTCATCCTGCTCGAGATCTTTGGGATCGTTGTCCCCTTCGAACAAGATCATTCTTCCGCAAAAACCGTTCTGGATTGAATCGGTTGTCAGACCGGCAAACAGCTCGTCGGGCGTCGAGGTGCCGTACACGACCAGATTCGGCTGGACGATCGTGAAGTCGTCACGGTCGTCACTGTGCGTGTCGCTGCAATAGACGCTTCCGGCCGACGTGAACATCTCGGTTATGGTTCGCAAGATGCCCTGCAAATGGGGGCTACGATCGGCATTTCGAAACGCGCGTAGCGATTGACCGATTTCGTCCCACAAGAGGAGGCACTGGGGTTGTCGCAATACCTTCTTCTGAACCCCCTGGTAGGACGCTGGCCGCTCGAAGAACTTGGCCCTTGCCGAATCACCGTGTGCCGAAAGGAGCTCTTTACAGACGGTCCTGGCTCGCTCCTTACCGCAACACGTTTCTGCGACCCCCAATAGATAAATATTCGTTCGCGTATTCGAAGGGTCGCGTACTTTTCGACCTGCCAGCAGGCCCTGGAGAGCAATCGCACCGGCCAGAGAAAGGATTGGTTGATGGGTGTAGTTCGTTTCCGTGATAAAACGGCTCATTTCACCGATAAAGCCCGGCACTTCGAGCAACCGGGACGAGAATGGAGCCGAATCAGAAGTGTCGCCTTTGGGTTCCGAATCCTTCTCATTTTCAACGATTTTCGGCAGCAAACCGGACAGATCGACGTCGGTCGACGGGGTGTCGTTGCCGTAGCCTTGACCGCTCAGATCACGGGTTGCCGCTTCGAAGTCGCCGTTGTGTTCCAACAGGGCGTAGACGGCAAAGGGGGAATAGCCGCGATTCGGTTCGAATGGGGCGGCCGAGGAGGAAAAGACGTACAGGGTATTTTCGCGCAGCGTGGCCGACGTCCCGGACGACTTGCCCGCCCGTGTCCAGTGTTCGTTCCCGTCCGAACGGCATCCGGCCGGGCGCCAGCCGTGTTTGACCAACAACGCGCGTAGGTCGCCCCGTTGGTTGTAATCATCACCCGGTCGGCCACAGGGGGCGGTGGGCGATAGTGTGCAGCCTTGGATGCTTTCAACGTGCACCCCGTCACCCGCTTGATTTAGCCCCTTGGCCGCCTCGATCAACACCGCTCGCTCTTGTGTTGTTAAAACCGGCAGTTCAGCCAGATCGCCCTGGATCAGCTCGTAACCGGGGGTCGGGGCGCATAAAAAAAGGCCCCCTTCGCCGCGGGTTTCGATCATGACCCGGCCGTCGGCCGCTTGGGCCAACTTCGCGTTGCCGCCGACCGGCTCTGTGCAGCGATAAACGGCGTGCATCCCGCCGGACTGCGATCGCTCGATCACCAACCGTTCAAGCAGAGCAGGCCCTACACGCTCGCACCACGGCCCGTAGAACTGGCCACCGTGGTCGAAGTCGATCAATTCAAGATTGCCCGACACACGGCCACAAACGAGACAAAGGCCGCCCAGTTTATTGGCGGCCCACGCTTCGACTTCCGCGTCTGAAGGCAGTTGTTGTTGGTATCGCTTCCAGCCGGAAAGGGCGGGGCGCTTTTGGACCGGAATCGCGGGCAGGACCGACAGTCCGGCTCTTCGATAGCTTCGAATGGCGTATTGCATTAAACATTTTCATCGTCGAGGTACTTGGGCATATCACAAAGCGACTCGGGCAGGCGACCCAAGCGGACCATCTCCTCGTAATGGAGGATGAACGACGCATTGCACATCACGGCCGCCATGTGGTCCTCATCGCGGTGGCCCTGTTGGTACTTCATCAGATGGCGACACAGCGACGCAACGCAGCGCGAAATCGGGATCCCTTTCTCCCAATTGCGTTCGTCGTACTTCACTGCACCCAGTCGAAGCCACTCGCCCAACCGCTCGATCGCAAACGGCGAGATCAGATCCGGCCGCGGCTTTTCACCGGCCGTATCTCGAACCGCCCCGGTATCGAACGCCTGCCGGTTTCCGCTGTCGTGGATTTTTGTCATTTTGTGTTCCTCACAACTGTTCAACGGTGACGGTTTCTCTCGTCGCTCGTCGCCCGAACGTCTTGCCGTGGTAGTGGTACTTGCCGTGCACGACGGCCACCTGGTCAACGTGAAAATAATCCCGGCCGTGCCAGACGACCGACCAGCCTTGTTGCCAGTCCGGCGCGGTGGTGTATTCCGGATTGAGATCGCACAGGCAGCCGTTTTCCCACGCGGCGTAGGTGTCGTTGATATCACGATGATAAAACGCTCCTAGGCGATGGGTGTGGCCGTGAATGACGCAACAGCCGTACTTTTCGAAATGCCCTTTGGCCGATCCGCCCGACCATTTGCGAACCAGCGAGCCGTGGGTGAAAAGGAGTTGCCCGACCCGGTACGGCCGGTTGTTTTCACGCCACGCGATTTTCAGCGAATCGAAATCCAACAGGGCTTCGACGCGCAAAGCACGCAGTTCGGCCAAGGCCCGCGCTTCGCTTGCCAGGTAGCGACGCAACCGGAATTCGTGATTCCCCTCGGAGTAGACGATCCGGGCCGCGGGGGCCGCTTCTCGCACTTCACAGAGGAAATCACGGGTGGCGTCCAGGTCGTCTTGAAGGCTTTCTTTTCTCGCGGGGTCCTTGGCGAACCGGCTGACCGTGTAAAAATCGGTGATGTCGCCCAAGAGGTGGATCGTCCCCGGCCGCTGGTCGCGAATGAAGTCGAGGGCCATTCGACAGACCTTGCGATCTTGAAACGGGACGTGCACGTCGGACAGGGCGACCCCCATGCGATGGTTGGTTTTGCTCATTTAGTGCGATCCTCACTGGCCGCCGCCTCGCCGACCATGGCAGCGATCATGCCGGCCTCGAAACAGACGGAATGGCAGGGCAGGTTGATTTGATCGCGGTTTTCAAGGGCGTATCGCACTCCCTGACGAAACGCGTCGCCATGGTCGGTGGCCGAGCGGAACTTCATGGTGTGGTAGATTGGTAAGAATTTCATTTACTAAACGCCTCCTAAAACGGGATATCTTCCAGGGGAATTTCTAAAACCGGCTTCTCGCCCAGTTCATGTTTGATGATCCGGTCGAACCGTTCGCCGGTGATCTTGCGGACGGTGATTTTTCGCGTCTCGGCCAGCCCGCCGGCCGCCGCGATATCCGCCGCCATCTCGGCCGTATCGGGACAGGCCTCGTTTGACCGGGCATACCACCAGGACTCCGCCTTGCGTCGTGCCCAGCCGTCGTGCTCGACGCAGATCCATTCGGAGTGGTAGTCGTTGAGCGAAACACGATAATCGACACGCAATGTCTTGGGCGTGCTCTCGTCGGCGCCACGCTTTGTGTGGGTCGAGCAGATCATCTCCTTGACGTCGTACTCGGTATCGATGACTTGGCCGGAAAGGACGCCTTCGTCCGACGCGGTCGATTCGTGTTGTTGCCGGTCGGGCGGCGGGAACTGGTAACCGCAATCGGGGCAGGCGGTCAACCCGGCGTGCATGAGGTTTTGGCATTCGGGGCACTCTTTTGCAGGGGCCTCGCCGCCTTGGCCCGCTTTCTTTTCGCCGATCTCGATCGAGTCGACCGGCCCGTGACGCACGATATTGCTGCCGTAATCGAGGATCAAGCAGTCGGTTTTCGCCGGATGGAGTCGAAAGCCACGGCCGACCATCTGGTAATAAAGGCCCGGCGAGGCGGTCGGGCGTAACAGGACAACGCAGTCGATATTCGGAGCGTCGAAGCCGACTGCCAGGACATTGACATTCACCAGAAACTTCAGAGGCGGAAGCGAGTGGCCGAACAGGTCGACCGGGATCTTTTCCCCCTTGAAGCGATGCAAGGTCAAGTCCCGGTCTTTGGAATCGCCGGTAACCAGACCAACCTCTTGCCCGGTCATCGCCTCCAAGGCCGCCTTGACTCGTTCGGCGTGGGCAACACTGGCGGCGAAGATCAAGACCGACTTGCGGTCGGCCGTCTGATCGACGATCTCACGACAGGCGGCCCAAACCAGATCGCCCTGGTTCACCAGGTCCTCGACTTCCGAAGCGACGAACTCGCCGCCGCGAAGATGGAGGCCTGTCGTGTCCGCCTTACTTTGCCCCGCTTTGGTTTTAAGCGGGCAGAGGTAGCCTTGACCGATTAGCTCCTTGACGCCCACCTCGTAACAAATCGCGTTGAGCAAGTTGTCCGGTCCACAGATCGCCCCGCCTTTAAGCCGATAGGGGGTCGCCGTCAGGCCGATTAGCCGAACGTTCGGGTTGATCACCTTCGCGTCGGAGAGGAACTGGCGGTACATCCCGTCCCCTTCCAGCGGAATAAGTTGCCCCTCGTCGATAAGGATGACGTCGAACCGGTCCAGTTCGCACGCCCTTTGATAGACCGATTGGATCCCGGCGACGATCACCGGCTGCCCGGTATCACGACGGCCCAGCCCGGCCGAGTAGACGCCGACGGGAACCTCGGGACAGATCGCCCGCAGTTTATCGGCCGCCTGCTCCAAAAGTTCCTTGACGTGGGCGAGAACCAAGACTCGCCCGTTCCAGCGGGTCACCGCATCGCGGCAGATCGTGGCCAAAACGGGCGTCTTGCCGGCCGCCGTGGGCAAGACGACGCACGGATTGTCGTCACGGGTCCGAAGATGATGATAGACGGCGTCAATCGCTTTCTGCTGGTACGGTCGAAGTGTGAGCATTGGCTTCCGCGAGAATCGAGGCGAGTCGAGGCAAGTCGTCCAGGCGAAGACAGACGACCCACGGCTTGAGGTTTTTACAATGAGCGACAATCGGGATTTTTGAGCCCGCGTCCTCGTCGGCCTGCTCAAGTGCCAGGTAAAGTCGGAACTGTTCGACCCGCTTTACTTCGAAATGGACCTCGGGCAGATCCACGACCACATCAGGCGAGTCGGGCCCACCGCAGTATTGACGACCACGGTGAGCCCGAACCCCAAGGAGGCGGGAGAGCTCGCGGGCAAATTCCCTTTCCCCGCGAGCCCCTTTGTTGCGTGACATCCGGCCCATCAGGTCGCCTCCGACCAATTGGCGGACAACCCGACCGAATCGGCCACCTCGGTCATAAGCCGCTTGCAAAATTCCGGGTAGGTCACCGGTTTGGCAACCTGCAAGGAATTGGGGGGAATGTCGGCCCGGGTTCGCTGGTCCGGGCCCGGCCGAGGATCGTCGGTGAGGATTTCGATGGCGATTCGAATTTGCATGATCAATTCCTTTCCCAAGGAGCGGTGGTGGTGTTCGCGGGCGTCGTGGCGGGGGCCTGCGTGGTCGACGACTTCCAACTGGAATACCCTTTGATCTCGTTGTTGATCTCGCCGGTGTCGTCCCGTTTTTTGCACTTGATATGGATGAACAAGGGGATGTGGTGCAGCTCGGCGCTGTCTTGTGGTTGCAAGACGCCAACCGCCCGACAGATGGCCGACAGGTTCCCGCGGGCAATCTCGACCGTTTTGGCGCTCGGGTGGTTGATGCACAGCCGGTCCCACGCTTTGCGACCCTTTTGCGGGCCGTCGAGGACGGTAAATTCCAGCCAGAGGTACGACCCGTTGCCCGCGTTGGTCGGTTTCATCTCGCTGGCGGTGATTTCGGCGATGTACTTTCCCGCCGGGAGAGGTTCAAAAGCGGTGGACGGTTCGTGGTCGTTTGCGTTGAAATTAAGGGTTGCCATCGGTGGCGGCTCCTACGGGTTGGTGTTGGTGATCGACTTCAGTCGACGGATTGATGAGACAAGACAAGAGAGCGTCCCAGGAGAGCGGGATCACGTCGGGCAGGCGGTAGCGGTTCTTGGCCACGTAACCGGGGCTACCGACACAGCGAAGGATCCGTTGCCCGCCCTTTTCTCCCTTGGACGATCCGAGTTCACGCGTGGCCAAGAGGATGGCATCGCACCAATCGCATAGCAACGCAGAGGCGGCCTTGTGCAGGCGGGGGGAGAAACGATCGATTGCGGCCGATTCGGGGTCCTGGAACTTTTCGACCTTCGAATGAGCCAGAAGGATTGGGACCATCCCTTTCTTTTCGCGGAGGTAACGCAAGGCGTCGATCACCTGTCGCCACGCCGTCAGAGCGAGCGTGTACCCGCGGCCGTAGCCGCCATCGACCTTCTCGATCGAGTTCACGCTGTACTGCCTGCAAAGCTCGTCGTGGATCAACCGCTCGAGCCAGTCGGCCGAATCGATCACGACCGTTTTGTATTCGTGCTCCTCGGTCGCAAGCACCGCCAGGGCGTTTAGAACCTCGCCGAACGACTGGCACAACGGAAACGAATGGCAATCGATTTCGTCGAGCCCGTCTTCGGTCGGGATGAAGATCGGACTGGGAGCGTCGGCCGCGATGGTCGATTTACCAACGCCCTCGATGCCGTAAATGAAAAGACGCGGCGGCGCTTGCCTCTTGCCTTGATGGATGTTATTGAGTGACATTTCGGGTTTCCTAGATTGGTTCTTCGATTCCTTGATGGTGGTTTGAGCGACGTTACTCCTCGTTAGTAATATCTGCAGAAGTCGCGAAAGTGTCGCAAAGTTCTCCAAACCCAAGAGAGATGAAGTGCTCGCGAATCTTCGGGATCTTTCGATAGATGGTGGATTTATCCACGCCGAGAATCGCCGCCGCCTCTGAAACGGAGTTGGTCATCAGTGCCCGGCATATCTCTTGCAATTGTTCCGGCAATTGAGAAACCACCTCTTCCACATCAAGCCGACGTTCCATGTCCGTCTGCTCGCCTGGACGGGCCATTTCGTGGAGGTCGTAATTTGGGTCAAGCGATTCGGCTGATCCAACTGGGTTGCCCTGCTGACTGAAGTGCTTCCTCGTCGCATACTTGGAAAATCGTGCCAAGACACGAACCACAAACGTCTCTTTGGAAGCCTTCTCGGGGTCGAACCGCTGGGCTGCCTGGATCAACTCCAAGACCATGTCCTGCTTGAGATCCTCATGTTCCCAGTGCGAAAGGTGGAGGGTGGTGGCCAACCGGTGGGCGTGAAATCCAATTTGATCCATGGCGAAGTCGTCTAAAAACGCGTTCATCGTGACACTCCCAAAAGAAAAGCCCGCAATCGCACCGGCGGAGACGATCGGGGGCTGTTTGCTTTTTGTTTGCCCGCCGGCTGCTTCACCGACTGGGCGTCACCTTTGGGGTGTCACGGGTCACTTTTGGGGTGACTCTCGAAAAAAACTTGGAAAAAAACAAATCAAAAAACTTGAGTCTGGGTAAGTCAGGATGAATAGAATGGCCCTCTATTGGGGTGGTTGTAAATCGACCTGCCGCCTTTGGGGGGGAGCGAGTCACTTTTCGGGTGATTCAAAGGAAGCTCCGGGGCAATCTGACGCACGAAAAAGGTCCTTCAATTGCTTGTTGCACGAACAGAGGACGATTTATGCAAACTTGTTGCTTTAACAAATTAAATTGATTATCATAAATGACCTGAAGGCCTTTTCTTCCTTGAGCCGGTGGGGTTGAGGGGTAGGCGACACGCACTAAATCAAAAATGGGGAGATATCATGTCGGACGCATTGACACCTGAGGAAGAAAGAGCCATTGCACAGCTTTCTGATGCCGTAGCAAGTCAGCTTGCCGAGGGGAAGAGCAGGGAGAATATTGTCAAAGAACTCCTAAAGCAAGAATGGCACGAGGATGCGGCAGTCCAATTCGTGGACAACATTGCCAACGCCATGCATGAATACGAAAATTCTTCAGAAGGGCGTAACGAAATAGCGAAACGATATGCCCGGCACATGATTTACGGCGTTCTCTGGGTGGTCGGAGGAACAGTCGTTACGGTAGCCACCTATGGAGCCGCATCAGAAGGGGGAAAGTACGTTGTCGCATGGGGTGCCATTGTTTATGGGGCAATCGATTTCTTTAGAGGGCTTTGGGGATGGCTGAAGTATAAGGATTAATGAAAGATCCAATCGATTTGTCGGTCGGGTTCGTAGCTCATTAAAGTGTGGGCGTTGATCGACGCGCGAAGATGCCGTGCCAAAAGCGGGGCTGACGCTTCGATTTTCTCGCAGGCCAGGTCGATCGCCTTGGCAATCCGCCTCCGGAGTTTACTCACGTCGTCGCCCCCTTTGCGCGGACGACCGCCAAGGCCGATCGCGCCTTTCAAATACTGTCGAATCGCGTCGATTTCGATCCGTGCCGCTTCGGTCGGCTCGCCCGCTTCCAATTCCGAGATTCGTTGCCGGCACGCCTGGACCGCGTCCTCATCGATCAAGTCGCCGGCGTCCGACGCCGCGTCGATCCGCTCGTCCCCAACCAGGTCGGCCAGCATCCGTGCCACGTGGACCGGCTGACCGGGCCGCTGGAGCAGGTACCGAAGATAGACCGGCCCTTTCAGGTTGCCGTCAAGGATCGCTTCCTGCCCCTCGTAGCGAAGCACCCAGGAGCCACGTCGGGCAAACAGGTAGTCGGGGAGAATGATCAGATTCCCCGCCAAGTGCAGCCTTTCGATCTCCTTGAGCCGGCCGACCGCCTCTTCGAGTTCCGGCAAGTGTGCAAACGTTTTCGAAAGTAGTTCCTGGACGTTTCCCGCTACCATCGCGAATTCCTTCTCGCTCGGGGTTTTTGAATAGGTTACTCAGCAGTCGGCTCTTACGACTTTCGATACGATTCCCAGCCGCACCAATGGGCGACGGCGTTGTGACAGAGGCGATCCATGACGGAGGCGCCAAGCCGGGCGTCGGCTTCCGGGCGGTCGGCGATGTTCATGGTGAGCCATGTTGGTTTTTGCAGCGAGTACCGCCGGTCGACAATTCGCGACAAGGCGGCCGCCGACAGTTCGGCCAGGCCTCCCGTGGGAGGAAGCGGGTCGGAGATGATCAGAATGCCACACGTCTCCAGAGGGGCCAGTAACCGTTGACGGCCGCCCGTGCGGATCGTTTCGTAGACCGTGTCCCAAAGATCCATCCCGGCTCGCCACTGCACCGCGTGGCCGGCCATGATCGCCACCTTGGCCGCCGCACAAAGCAGGTGATCCTTTCCCGTGCCGCTTGGCCCGTACAGAATCAGATTGGTTCCGGCGTCGAGGTGATCGTCGAGGCGGTGAAGGTAGTTCATCACTCGGTCGCGGGCTTCCGCCTGCTCGGCAACGGGGGTTTCGAAATTGCGGAAGGTGCAATTCTGGTACCGCCGGCCCCGTTGTCGGAGGAATTCTCCAAGGCGATCCAGCCGGGCCTCTTCGACCTGACGACGCTGCCTTTCGGGATCCGGCTCGGGCCGATCGGCGAGCAACCGCGGGAACCGGGCGGCGAAATCGATCCTAGAGCGGGATCGCAGGACGTGAGCCCGCCCGGAAGACTTGCCCGGTCCCGATGGCGTGCGAGTAGGTGCTTCGAAGTTTTGCATAAGATCCCTCTAAAATTTTCGTGACTGTGTCCGGTTTCAAAAACCACTCGATGGTGGGCCGCCATTCGTTGTCGGGCAGGCCGGGTGGCCAGCACGGCAGCGGGAAGGCCTCCATCGCCTTCCTGGCCTCCTCGAGCCACGTCGGGTCGCGAAGCCGTAGCCGAACGGCTCGCCGTCGGGCGTCGGTCAGCTTGCAACGCCGAACCCCGGGGAGAGAGTTCCACCGGTCGATCAGCCGGCTCTCGATCGATTTGGGGGGTAAGGGGGGATTATTATTTATCTTCTTCTTTGTTTCTTCTTTGGGTCTAATTTTTAGACCACCCTGGTCTAAATTCTGGACCACCCCCTGGTCTAATTTTTGGACCAGGGGTCTAGAATTTAGACTAGCCGACTGAGGGGGAAATCTATAGACATTAGTGGCGTTTCCACCCTCTTGAATCGGCCGTTTTTCGATCGAAATCAGGCCGGCGTCGACCAGCGTTGTCAGCGATTTTCGGACGGTCGCCTTGGAGACGCCGGAACGCTCCGAAATCGTGGCAATCGATGGCCAGCACGTTGGGCTGGCCCCAGCGATTCGCCGCAACACGGTGTAGACGGCGAACGCTGAGGCGCCAATTTGGGCGAGGTATTCGTCAACGGTCTTGTTGTCGAGGCGAAACCAGCCTTGTTTTTTGGTTTTTTCCATGTCACTTACGCACAAAGAAGTTCAAAATGCCGTGCAAATTCGTCCGGTGAAAAAACGAGAAGACGCTTGTCGACCCACCGCACCACGTAACTCCCCACCGAAACTCGATGCTCGATAAAAATGGTATCTAGCAAGAGCGTTTGATCCGACGCGACCCGGATGAAAAGGTTCGGGTCTTCGTTGATCTTGTCGATGGCGAGCAGGGCCTCCTGGCTCCCGTCCCATCGAACCGCTTGAACCTCTTCCGGCCGAGTCTGAAATCGCTCAATCCGTTTCGCGAAAGCTATCATGATTTCATCCTTTCAATTTGCGCTACAGTAAAAATGAAATAGCGGCGTCCTTGCCGCTTATCCGGGCGTCCTGCCCGTGCTGGCGACTAAAAGCCCCAACGATCTTGAGGGACCGGAATTCGCCGCTTTCGTTGCCGTCTTGGCTTCTGCTTGGTCTCCTTGACCACCATCGCCCCGGCGAGATAGTCATCAAGATCGCCCTTGTCGATCCGGTAGCTCGCCCGTTTCCCGTGCGAAATATTGATCGCTCGCAGCTTGCCCGATTCGATTAATCGATAGACCGATTGCACGTTGACACGCAGGGAGGCAGCGATTTCTTTAGGCGTCAGGTAAGGCGATGTGTAGATGATTTCCATGTTCTAGCTACTGAAAACAGGGGAAAAAGTTGTCAGCCAAACTAAACCGGCCGCGAACCGTTGCTCGCGACAAGTGCAAGGTTAAACAAGCAGAATGGCCAGAGAGGGGCCAAGAAAAGGGCCAATTTTGGCCCCCTTAAAGAGACAAAGTTCATAGCAACACCCTCATGGGCGTTGAGCGAGAGAACGCGAAGAGAAAGGCAGGGAATCGTGGCCCTGCCTTTTCCACCTGGTCCTATAGAAGACCAAGAGACCGGCACGGCCAACGCGACTCTCTCACGCAACGCGCAAGAAACAAGCCGAGCCCGGCTACTCCACCTTGGGCGCTCAGTAAAGCACCCGGCAGTCCTTGTTCCCCGCCTTCGCGGATCAACACTTGTATACTGCTCGGAAGTAGCCAGGCTCAGCTTGTGGAAAATCGCATTTGTCCGACCGTCTGTAGTACAAAAGAAAGTTTTAGAGTGCCTAGACCCCATCGTATTTTTTTCGGGTGTCAACAGGAGAGCATGAGTTTTTTGCGACAAGGTAAAATATTCCCACGGCAAAAAGGCAGGGGAGGAGGGGGGCTTTTGAGACACGGCTAAGAAGCGGCGAAAAACGCTTTTTCGCGACGGTGGCGGATAACAAAAGGCAGCCGATACTCTTGCAAGCGACGCCGCAACTTCTTGATCCCATCGACGATGTACTTGCTATCGGCGTTGTCGTTGCCCCAGATCTGTTCGCCAATATTGGCAAAGGTGGCCGTACCGCCACCCCGAACGATTTCATCGAGGATGAACCACTGAGTTTCCGAAAGCTTGTAAACCTGGCCTTCGAAACCAAAGCAGTCTCGCGAAAACATTTCGATCCGTTCGGGCAGTTCGGTCGTGTCGCCCTGATAGGGACGATCGCCCGATCGGATTTGTAAGAGCCGATCGGGGATATCAACGAGCGCATCGTCATCGCCGACCAGCTGGACGCTGGCGATCATCTGCGCAAGCTCTTCCCTGGAAAGCCGCTGCTTCACCTCAGCCCTCCTTGACTTCAAAGAGGTGAAGCGCAGCCGAAATGGCTCGACAGACTACGAAAAAATCCAGGAAAGAATATGCCCAACAAGGTGCCCCGATCATCCCGGATCCTCCGGAATTCACCCCCTCTCGATCGGTAAGCGCATAAAGAGAGCCGCATGCCAGCCGATCTGCAAAATGAAAGGGGGCATGCGACGAATACTGTCGTCGCGCAGGCCGCGCCCAGGCGAACAATGGAAGAAGAAGCAACTGCCCATCAGTATAGCGATCCACCGCCACATGTCAATGAAAATCGTACAATTTTCAAGTGGGGAGATTGACAACCGCCCTGGAAAAGTTGAGAATAGATCTACCCGGTTTACCTTACTTTTCTAAGGCCAACAACTTCTGGGGGGGCGAGTATGGCGTGGTACTATCGTGTCGACGGGGCGTGGCAGGGACCTGTCAGTGCCGGGGAAATTAGGAGACTTGCTGAGGCAAGGGCTATTACCCCCCAGACAGAAATCACCAAGGACAGCTGGAAGAACCCCCGTCCAGCGAGAGAGTTTCGAGACCTTTTCTCAAGCCAGGAGCGGGAGTCGCCATCGGCGCCAGAGCCATCAGCCGAACCGATACCTTCCCCCGACGTCAAGGCATCTGCTGTTGACATCATGGATTTTGTGGGCAGCGAGGAAGAGGAGCAAGGTGGCAGTGATTGGTATGACGACGAGCCAAAGAGGTCAAGCCTGTTTGGCTGCCCGGACTGCGACCACAAAATTTCAAAAATTGCCAAAGCGTGCCCTAACTGCGGTCGTGAGATTCACAGGCCACCCAAGCAACGAGATGGCCGCTATTGGGCCATTGAGTTACTGGTCGCGGGCGCCTTATGGCTTGGCGTCGCCCAACTTGTTCTATGGTGGCTTGCTGGTTTCATCTGTTTTTTCGTACATTTCGATAGCGACTTGTGGCTGGCAGTCATTATTGCCCTAACAAGCTTCTTCCTTGGAGTCAGCAGCTTTGTCGGTGCCTGTATCTACAGGCAAACCATGTCGGTCGCACTGGATATCGAATGGAACACACGATCGAGGTAAGGGGCAATTATGGATTTTGTAGCAATCGACTTTGAGACAGCAAATCAGCAGCGCGACAGTGCATGTGCCGTAGGTATCACCCAGGTTCGTAACGGTATAGCAGGCGACCCGATATTCCATCTTATTCGCCCTTTAGCTCACCATGAATTTTCTCCCAGGAATATTGGCATCCACGGCATTACCGCCGTTGACGTAGCTGATGCTCCGACGTTTGGGGAATTGTGGCCAGAGATTCTCCCTCTCCTCGAAAATCAATTGATTGTTGCGCACAACGCGTCATTTGATATGAGTGTTTTGCGGCACTCGTTTTTCACCTCCGAAATTTCTGCCCCTCAACTAAGCTATCTTTGCACTTTGAATATTGCTCGAAGGGTTTGGCCGGCTTTACCACGCCATAAATTGAATTTTTTGGCAAAACGATTTAACTTGCAGTTGGACCACCATCACGCGGGAAGTGATTCCTTGGCCGCCGCGGAATTGCTCCTTTTAGCAGCAAAAGAAACCAACAACGAGTGTCCTTTCAAACTAGCGAAATCGGTAAACGTTTCGGTTGGAAAAATCTATTCCGGCTCATCTTGGGAACCATCATCAGCGCCAAATCTAAACAAGAAAGACCAAATCTTCGAAGTCGTAATCCCGGACGGGTACGACATCACCAAACACCCTTTTCACAATAAAACCATCCTCTTTACTGGCCAGCTTGACTCCTTCACCCGAGCCAATGCTGGACAGATAGTCGAAAAGCTTGGCGGCAAGCCAAAGATAAAAGGTAAGATGTCCAAAAACGTCCATTATCTGGTCACCGGGGAGCAGGACCTTAGTAAACTTTGGGGCAAAACTGAATCGTCGAAATTACGGAAG
The DNA here is from genome assembly GCA_963674475.2 of Thermoguttaceae bacterium. GTDB lineage: Bacteria > Planctomycetota > Planctomycetia > Pirellulales > Thermoguttaceae > CAXXFQ01. The sequence goes on from CAXXFQ010000033.1 coordinate 199,093, forward strand.
GCTCGAGAATTGCGAGAGCAAGGGATCGACGTTCAAATAATATCAGGCGAGGAATTCGAGGAACTCGTCTGTTCCCCCTCAGATATCACCGAAGAGGGAGAGTCAAATGCTTCTTAAACTTGATTTCGACCAAGCACAGACATCGGACCGTTTGTCCGATAGCATTCTCAAGTGGATCGCCCGGTCTTATGAATCGATAGAGGAATGGAAAACGAAAGCAAAAGACGTTTTCTTCTCCTCAAATGGTGACAGCGAACTCTCCCGCAATCGGGTTGCGATGATGATTCGCTCGCATGTCATCGAAGCTCCCCAGGAACCCGAAAAGGTGCAGCGTTGGAAAGCCGGCTTGGAGGAAATTGAAACGGTCAAAGTTTCACCCCCCAAGGTTTCGGCATCGAATTCGATCTATGTGGACTGGCTATACGTCGCTGATTATTTACTGCTTGCGTGTGCCTCGCAAATGGAGGAGCTTGATGCAGAAAATGAACGCAGGGATGCCGAATTCCGAAACCTAATGAATTCGTATACCGCCCGATCGATGGTGTATGAAGCTCGGAAATTATTGCAGCAAAACCATACCTTGTCGGACCAGGAGGCATTGGCCACGATCAAAAAGACTTTCCCAGATGCCGTTATGGCGAATATCAAAGAGGCCAGGAAGCAGGAAAGGGGGGATATACGACACATCCACCCGAAGGAGCCCATCCCGCCGAAACCGATGTCCCGTTACACATCGATATATTTCCAATAAATAGTTTTAGCTTTTAAAGGAAATGCTGGAAGTTGCTTTGCGATTTACATACAGGCCATGTCGGTTTCGTTGGATATTGAATGGAACATACGATCGAGGTAAGGAACATTGGGAAAATCTCGAAAATAGCTTTATATGGGGTAGGCTATTTTCAAGAATTGGGGGCAAGAATAGTGTGGTACTATCACACCCACGGATTGCGGCAGGGGACCGTCGGCTCGGACGAGATTAGGTCTCTGCGGGAAGGGGTAATCAACCCTCAAACGCAAATTAAGAAGGACGGCTGGAAGGAGCCGCCCGAAAGAGATTATCAAGACCTATTCCCTGTGACTTATGTACCTCAGTCCTTGCCAAGCGAGGAATACTTGGTAGCGGCTCGCCCGATAAACAATGGGGGCCTAGCAAATACCACCCAAGGGACGGGGGTGCGATATCACAAATTAAGGATAATCCCAAATGGCACATATTAAAGAACCTTCGTATGACGAAGCGTCAGATGATCAACATCCGCACATCTGCCTCCGTGTTAGCGACACGATACTTCCTTGGTTAACCAAGGAGGAAAGGAGTCGAAATATTGTTCTTCTCGACTTCAACGCGGACTTGGAAGACGATACAACGTTACGCCTCGACCTCAATATCGCATTCAATCCGCAACCGATCAGACGAGGCTTAGTAACGCGCGCGGACTGGTACGTTGGTTGCACAGGTGTGGAAGTCTCCGTAGAGGCCGACAGTGGGATGGTCACTCATCACACGCAAGCTATGACGCTTCAAGTCGATTATTCGAATACTGTAAAAAAACAGCGAAAAGCGTCACTTGACCTGACTCCATGTATTCAGGCCAAGAACGGTCACAACGATGTTAAAGTGAAACCCGGCTCCATAAAACATAACGCATTGACAGACAATGTATTTTCCGTGAAATTTAAAAGCGAAGAACGATTTCTTCAATCTATTCATCTGGGGAACTCCGTAAAGTGGATATTATCACTTCCACGCGGAGAAAAGGCTATTCGCGATTTCCTCGCCGGAAACCTTTACCTGTTTTGCAATTGCATTTGGGCCCAGTCATCGAAGTCGGGAGAGATTGTACTGCGTCCTTCTGATATACAATTTTTCGACCCAGAGCGCAAACCGGTCGGTCGGGCAAAATCCTTATTGATGTTTTTTGTGTTGTGGAAAAACGGAACAAAACTCGATAATCGAGACGGCTTTTCGACCAAGTTTGAGGAAGTCCCTTCATGAATCCTTTTGGGGGAAATTGTGATAGAAGACAAGCCAGCGAATCCTGTTTGACTTCACAGTAATCACCAGGGCAGAAAAGAGAAGCAGAGATGACGACCTTCGAGAGAGGGTTACACACGAACAGCGAAAACTGCAGATGAGTAGCACGGTTCAATCTAGAGCTACTGCCTGTTGGCCAGCATGGGGGGTGCCGACTATGCCTGTCGCAGTAGCTGAAGTGTGGCATCGACAACGATCGATTGAACTTTACGCCAAGACGCATACCCAGAAGACGAATAGACTCGGATGTCGATTCGTTACATGCTTCGGCACCGGTTATGCTAAACATTATACGAAATGCTGGAGGTAATCGTATGAACCGGAACGAAGCACTGCAACTTTTGCGAGGAGGGGAAGCCGGTGTCAATGAATGGAACAAGAGGCGAAAAGGGGTGGGGGCGATACCGGGCCTCAATATAGCCGAACATAAATTATTCTTCAGTATAGCCGACCTTCGTAAAGCCGACTTCCGTAAAGCCCGCCTCCGTGGAGCCAATCTCAGTGAAGTCGACCTCAGTGGAGCCGACCTCAGTGGAGCCGACCTCAGTGGAGCCAATCTCCGTGGAGCCAACCTCAGTGGAGCCGGACTCCCTAAAATCAGACACCGTAAAACCGGACTCAATTATTTCATAATACGTAGAGCCAATCTCAGTGAAGCCAACCTCTGCAAAGCCAACCTCTGCAAAGCCAACCTCTGCAAAGCCAACCTCTGCAAAGCCAACCTCAGTGGAACCAACCTCAGTGGAACCAACCTCAGTGGAACCAACCTCCGTGGGGCAAACCTCATTGGGGCAAACCTCATTGGGGCAAACCTCAGCGGGGCAAACCTCAGCGGGGCTTACCTCATTGGGGCTAACCTCATTGGGGCTAACCTCAGTAAAGCCGACATCAGAGAAGCCGACATCAGTAACGCTAATCTCAGCAGAGCCATCCTTCGCGCAGCCAACCTCGGGAATGCCTTCCTTCGCAAGGCCAATTTGAGCGGAGCTGATCTCGGAAGAGCCTTACTTCATATGGCCGACCTCAGTGGGGCCAACCTCAGCGGAGCCGACCTCAGCAAGACCCTTCTTCGCGGAACCTTGCTTCATATGGCCAACCTCAGCGGAACCAACATCAGCAGAGCCAACGTCCGAAAACCCGACACTAGCAGAGGCGGAGCCAGCAAAACTAGAGCCCGCCACGAACAACATTTGAAAGATTTTACAATAAATAACGAGGTAGCGAATCTGCTTGACTCTATAGCAAGCGCCAACACGGAAGATGATCTCGAGCTTGCGAAAATCGCGGGTGCTGACGCAGAATCATTCGGCAAGTTTCTCGACGACATTGGCTGTGACGAGAAGCATGCCATACAAATTCTTAACGCATTGGAATCTGAAGATGATGGAAAAATAGAATCGCACGGCGAGACCGAGAGTATCTGATAGCTAGAATCAAGTGGCATATTGTTGAATGAAGTTATCCCAGAAGAGCCCTTCTCCCGAAACGCTGTAATGGGCACATCAAGCTAAAAATTCAGTGTAAATACTGAAGTGCTCCACTCGCAGTTCCACCCATCTCAAACAGCCACTCACGCACGTGATTCGTCACGCCCTGAAAAGACTTGGGGCAATTTTCTCGCGAGAGTGTAACTTATTCCACCTCCCCATCAAACAGCCAGCGGTGGACGATGTCGGACACTTTCTTGAGGCGGGTGAGTTCACTCAAATTGAACTGGACGTAATGACGCTGGCGGATCGTCTTGTCCTTGTGCCCCATGATCAGGTTTGTCATCTTCGTGTCATTGGACAAGTCCAGCACGGTTGCCAGGGTGTGACGAAGGGAACCGAATCCGGCACCCTTGGGGCGATCCCGGCCGGCTCGCTTGAAGGCCAAGTCCAAACTTTGGGTGAGCACTCCCTCGTATCGTGGATTTACCGTGGGCTTTCCGGATCGATCGAGAAACACGATTCGCTCCGATGATTCCGGCCGAACCTCGTTGAGGTAATATCTAAGGGCCTCGACCGTTTCGGGCCAGAGGGCGGCCATTCGCCGGCGAGGCTTTTTGACACGGCGGAAATCGTGGTACGGGATTTCACTGTCGAGATGCAGGCGGGCGAGCGTGAGGAATTGGACGTCGTGCCCCTGGAAGCCACAATTGATTCCAAGGAGAACCTGGGCTTTGAACTTCGGGCGACAGGTTTCAAGAATCGCAAGTAGGTCCTCACGATCGAAGAAACGCCTCGTTCCCTGTTTCTCGTGTTCTCGTTCGATCGCATCGACATTGGGCGGCCGGAACTCAGGTCCAAACTCGACAGTCTCAATGTAATGCATTCGCTTGGCCCAGCGGAAGATCGCCCGAACGTCGATAATCAGATTCTTTTGACTTCGAAGGTTCCGGCCAGTTTTTGCGACCGCTTGCCGCAGCTCGGCGAAGTGCCGTGGGGAAAGGGTGGAGGCGGACTTCGATTTGCCAAGATGTTCCAGGATGAACTTGGAGGCAAAGATAAAATGCCGGTAGCTTGTAGCGTCCAGTTCACCACGGTCCCGTCGTGCCTCCGCATTGTCGGCGAAGAGCAGGCAGATCTCCCGGATCGAAAGCCCGCTTGCAGGTTCCGGCGGTTCCTCGCCGGCCAGGAGGTGATCCTTTGCAGAGAGCCAACGACGGAGGGCCGCGTCAGGGTCGTCTAGGGGCCCGAAGTGATGAATTCGGCCGAGAACCTTCTTTCCCCATTGGCCGTTCGCACGGACCGACAGAGGGAAGCTAGCGTGCTGTTTCTTCCACTTCCGCCACTGGTCGAGATCTGATCGCGTAGAATGAGCGGTCGCCATCACTGCTGCCCTCCAAGCTTGACGATTGAGGCATTGGCCCCGGGAGTTTTCTTACGTCTGGGGCGTTTCCTTTCTAGGCTTCTGAGACCTGATTTTACAAAAAAAGACCACCGAAAAACACCCCAGCGGTGGTCGTATCGGTGGTCGTCTCAATTTTTTAGTTTTTAGCGTCGTCGCAAAACGTTATTTAAAAAGGACTTACGAAGCCGAAAAAAGTGCGAGGGGGGGGACTCGAACCCCCACGGGATACCCCACTGGATCCTAAATCCAGCGCGTCTGCCAATTCCGCCACTCTCGCTTAGATTGGAAACGGGCTTCCGTTTCCAGACCCGCTATTATTTGCGGTTTTGGGGTTCGATGCAAGCCATAAAATATTGAGACAAAGAAAAGGAAAATAAAAACAGAGGGATTGCGAAGCAATCCCGTTCCAAAAAGTTTTTGCAGCGGAGAGTTTGAGGGGGGACCATTTTCAAAATGTCCCCCCTCATTTATTAAAAGCAGGTGACGGCGCAGCCGTCACTCCTTTTTTCTTTTTTTTGAACCAAGCTATACTTTTATACAAAAAAGGGGAAACCTTTCTAAAGAAAGGTTTCCCCTAAAACCCCTTCCAAAAACTTTTTGGACCGGCGTTGCCACGCCGAGGACTAAACCCGCTCCCGTTGGTCGCTGATATCGGCCAACAGAGCGGGCGGTTTTTGGAATTTATTTTTTGGATTGCATTGCAATCACTCGTTTTTTTACACCTTAGTAAGGCTTGTAGATACCGGGCATCGGAACGGCGTGCTCGTAACTGCCGTTGGCGTCGGCGACGACCGGCGGCTTGGCGTCCCAAGCGAACGTCTCGGGCACTTCGCTCGGCCCTTTGGCCACGGCGTCGTCCCACTTGACGACCTTACCCGAGTAGGATGCCATCCGACCCAGCACGGCCATGAAGCTGCTCTTGGCACCAAGGTACGCTTCGTTGTACTTCTTGTTGTTGACGATCGCGTCCAACAGGTCGGCGTGTTCCTGTTCGTACGGGTTGCGACCCTTGTCGCGGTTTTTGTACAGGACCTTGCCGTCGAGATCGACAATCTTTCCTTTGCTCACATCGGCGTACCCCTTGGTGCCGCCCATGTGTTCGGTCACGTTGTTCCACGTGTTGCGGATATGGCGACACTGGCTGAACATCTTCGTGCCGTCGGCGAAGGTGAACTCAACGAAGTGGTGGTCGAAGATATGACCATAATCGCCGTCATCGCCGAATTTCCGGACTTGACGTCCGCCCATCCCCTGAGCTTCGACCGGATAGTCGTTCATGATCCAGGAGGCGATATCCATGTTATGGATATGCTGTTCGGCAATATGGTCGCCACAGAGCCAGTTGAAGTAGTACCAGTTACGCATCTGGTATTCCATCTCGGTCTGTTCGGGCTTCCGCTTTCGGTTCCAGACGCCGCCGGAGTTCCAGTAAACGCGGAAGAATTGCGGCTTGCCGATGATCCCCTCTTGGATCTTTTCGATCGTTTCGACATACGGCTTCTGATGGTGACGTTGGAGGCCGACACCGACCTTCAAGCCCTTCTCATCGGCCAACTTGCTGGATTCGATCAGGGAGCGGAACCCCGGTGCGTCGACGCAGCACGGCTTTTCCATGAAGACGTTTTTCCCCGCTTCGATGGCCGCCTTGAAATGGATCGGGCGGAATCCGGGAGGCGTGGCGATGATCATCAAATCGGCGCCCGCGTCGATTGCCTGCTTGTACCCGTCGAAACCGGAGAAGACCCGCTCGGCCGGGAGATCGGCTTTCTCTTTGAACGACTCCCGAAACGACTTCGCGACGTTTTGGGCGTTGTCTTCAAACGCGTCAGCCACGGCGACCAGCTTCGCGTTCGGGTTGACGGCCATGTGGTTATGAACGGCCCCTTTGCCGCGTCCGCCACAACCGATCAGGGCGATCTTCATCTGATCGCTACCGGCGGCGTGGACGTTTTGCACCGAGGAACCAACGGCCATGGCACCGGCCGCGAGAATCGACGATTTTTTCAGGAAGGATCGTCGCGAGGTTTTTGACGTTTCGCTCATGGTGAAAATACTCCTTGAAATTACGGAGGAATGCGTAAAAAGCAAATAAAGGAAGGAAAGAGAAAGTCAACGAGAGGCGAAAGTTCGTCACCTCCCGTCGTTTTTTTCATCAATTAATGTTTGCCTCGTTGGGCCTCTTTGTAGGCGCGGATCGCGTCGACGTTCGGCTCGTTCTGTTTCGCCTCTTCGGCCGACGGGGTTCGCAACGGGCGAACGATCCGGAATCCCAAAAACGGTGCGTCGGTATGATACCAGATGCTCTGCGGGATCTGAGGGTCCTGGGCCTTCCAGTCCTTTTCCGAACCGCGACGGGCCGCGCTGCGGAGCGCGTCGGGATCGTCGTCCCACGAACCGCCCCGTGCGATGCGCGAGTAAAGGGTCGTCGGGATTTCGTACGGATTGGTGATCTTCTTGCCGGCCCGCTTGCCGTAGGCGTCTTCGATGTACTGGTCGAGAACCCATTCGCACACGTTGCCGTGCATGTCGTAAAGGCCCCACGGGTTGGGCTTCTTTTGACCGACTTTGTGATAGGCGTCGTCACTGTTTTCGAAGTGCCAGGCGTAGTCGTCGAGATCATCCGGATCGTCGCCGAACGAGTAGGCCGTCTTCGTCCCGGCGCGGCAGGCGTATTCCCATTCGGCTTCGGTCGCCAATCGGTAGTAACGGCCCGTCTTGGCCGAGAGCCATTTGCAGTACATCTTGGCCGCCAGTTGGGTCATGCAGACCGCCGGGAACCCTTCTTTGCCCATGTCGAACGACATGTCCGAGTAGGGCGGGGTCGGCTTGCTCAGCGCGTCGGCCACTTCGTCCCATTGGCTTTGCTCGACCTTATTGAGTTTCCGACGTTCTTTGTCGAGGCCCATCGACCACTGTTCGTATTCATCCCAGGTGACTTCGTACTTGCCCATCCAGAACGGCTCGATGGTGACTCGGTGCTGGGGGCCTTCGTCGTCGCCCCGGTCTTCTTCGTCCATGGGGCTGCCCATGAGGAACTTGCCGCCGGGAATCGGGACCATGTCGAAGGTGGCATCGGTCTGAGGAATCGTCTCGGTGTACGCCTTCATGTCGGCTTCAGTCTTCGCGTCGGCATTGTCGACCTTCACGGGGGCCTTCATGAACTTGACAGCAGGCGTCTCGTCCAGGTCGCCCTCTTTGGCCTCGAGCGTCGGGACCAAGCACAGGGCTCCCACCACAAAAAGACCACCGACCAAAGCCGGTTTCAGCCATCGATTACCTCGTTGAAATACGCTCATCATCAAGTGAACCTCGTCCAAAGTTTCGGGGTCAAGCTCGGGGGGAAACCGTCGCGCCTGCGGCGCGGAAACCTTCGATCAAGAAAGAACGACCAAAAAAATCGGCCTCTCGGGAATCAGGATCGGGCAGGGCATCCCCCGTTCGAATTTAGGAATGGTAAAAACGGTATGTCTGTCGTAAAATCAAAGGATGTCGAATCAAAATCAAAAAAATCAAAAATTGGCCTTAAACCATAATCTGCCGATGTTCAGACCGATCCTTTTGGCGATCCTTCTGTCGACTGCCGCGGCCACGTCACTCTTGGCAGAGCCGGTTTGTGACCGTCTCTCAGAGGACCGTTTGCCGACCGAAACGAACCGCCCTGAGCCAAAATCCTTGACGCGGTTTGAACTTTCGGGCGTCGAAATGGCAGTACCTATCAAATTTGTATTATACGCAGCCGATCGGGAGGCCGCAAGTAATGCTGTATCGGCAGCCTTTGCGCGAATTGGCCAACTTAACTCGATCCTGAGCGACTACGACCCCCAGAGCGAACTACGTCGACTTGGCACCGCGGCAAGGGAATTCAGTGCCCAATCGGACGGAAAACGGACAATTCCGGCCAGCATCCCCGTCAGCACGGAACTCTGGACTGTCCTGCTCGAGGCGGACGAAACGGCCCGGTTGAGCCAAGGGGCGTTCGACGTCACCATCGGACCCGTAGTCCGACTCTGGCGTCGGGCCCGCCGTCAGCACCGTCTGCCCGACCCGGCACGGCTGGAGGAAGCCCGGTCGCGTGTCGGTTATCAATACGTTCAATTGGGACCAAAAGATCGCCACGTCACCCTCCTGAAGAAGGGTATGCGGCTCGATCTGGGGGGGATTGCCAAGGGGTTCGCGATCGACGAGGCGCTCCGGGTCCTTCGTCAACACGGGATCAACCGGGCCCTGGTCGACGCGGGGGGCGATATCGGCCTGGGCGACCCACCGCCGGGCAAAGACGGCTGGCGGATTGCCATCGAACGGCTCGACGGCCAAGGGCGGCCCGAGGTGATCGTCTCGCTGAAAAATTGTGCGATCGCCACCTCCGGCGATACCTGGCAATATGTCGAGATCGACGGACGCCGCTACTCGCATCTGGTCGATCCGCGAACCGGCATCGGGCTGACCGACCACAGTAGCGTGACGGTGATCGCCGACCGCGCCATGACGGCCGACGCGTTGGCCTCGGCGGTGAGTGTCTTGGGCCCCAAGCGGGGAATCGAACTGGTCGACGCCACCCCGCAGGCGGCGGCCCGGGTGGTTCGCTGCCCGGAAGGAAAAGCGGAAGTGGCCCGGTCGTTCCGTTGGAAAAAATTGATCAAAAAGCAAGAGAAATAGCGTCTAATATTCCTCGCCCATCTTTTCCGCTTTTTGTTTCATGTGCTTGGCCCAACTGGCATACCAGGGGGTGTTGATGTAACGGCGGGTGAAGATATGCCGCTGCGGCCCCAGTCCCCAAAGGCCCCGGTGGATCTTTTCTCGGACGGCCCAAAATTGCTCGACCAGCTTCAACCGCTCGGGGGTCCATTTGCCGTCGGCGCCGCCGGTCTTCATGATCTGCTGGTGCAGGTCGAACAGATCGGCCTTGAGCACCCACTCCTGGACGCGAACGGTCTCACGCTTCGGCGTGATGGCCAGCAGTTTTTCAAGTTCCGCTTTTGCTTGGACCGTGTCGACGCTAAATGGCTCGCCCCACTGAGAGAGCCAATCGGCCCACGCCTCGGAGGTGCTCTTGTCGGTGCCGAAATAACGCTCGGCATAGGCGATTAGCACCTCGCGCGACGACTTGTATTGGCCCGAGGCCAACCCGGCGTAGATCGCCTTGTTCACCTCGTCATAGATCCCCTCACTATAAGCCATCAGTTCGGTGACCCCCTTCTTACGAAGCCCGAAGAGGGTTTTTTCGAGTCGCACCGGGGCGATCACCGGCCCCAAATGGCCGTACAGGTCGCGGGGCGTCTTCTTGTCGGCATACCCGATATGGACAAATGCCCCCTTCTTGCAACCCTCCGGCAGCACGACGCCAGGCACGGTGCTCTGGCCATAGATGATATACAGGTGGATCGACTTGACCCAACCGGGGTGTTCGCGGTCGGCCCATTCGGCCAGAAGCTTGTGCTCTTCCGGCTTCCACCACCAGCCGACCATGTTCATCTCGATCGCCGGGTAATGCTTTTGGGCAATCTCGAAAATTTCCCAGTTCAACCGGGCCCAGGTCAGAATCCAAGGGTCGCACTCTTTGCACAAGCAGCCGCCATAGTCGCGCAAGAATGTGTTGAGCGCGTCGATCTTGATCCCGGACGCCTTGAGGTCGGCAAACAGACGGTCGTAATTCTCCAAGATCATCCGGCGGACTTCCGGTTTGCTCGGGCAGACCAGTTGCCCAAAGACCTCGCCGCCATCCTCGGCCAACCGCTCCGGCAGCCGCTGATCGATATAGATATGGTTGGGCGTCATGACAAATTCGTTCGACAGGCCGACCTGCCCGGCCGAGCGGAAGTTGGCCTTCTTCATGTCCCACATCGCACGGCCCAGACCGTACTGACGGCTATTGCGAAAGACGTCGCTACAGTCGATCATGTCGAACCAATCGCCGTAGCGGGTACAGCCCCAGTGGCGGGCCTCCCGCAAGCAGTCGCGCATCTCGTACTCACCGGCCCCTTCATACCAGTTGCCAAAGTGGCCGGGCGCGTACAGCTCGATCGTGTTGAAAAGTGGCTTGGGCGTCTCGGCCGCCGTGGCCGGTATGACGAACGGCATTAGTGCCATTGTAAGCAAAATGGTAAATCGCATTATTTTATCCGCTTCTCTTTTTTACTCAATTTTTTCATTGAAATTATTGCGATGGCTTATTTGCCGGCCGTTTCTTTTTGTTTCGCGACCAAGAAACCACACGGATCGAGTGCAAACGTTTTTTGGCCGCTTTTGTTACTGACTTCCTTCACGCCCCTTTCGAGCAACGGCCTAAACTCGAACTCGGCGGGCAAGTCAATCTCGACGTTGACCGCTTTTTTCTTCAGGTTGATAACGGTGAGAATCTGTTCCTTGTCGGTGGTTCTCAGAAACGACAAGACCTCCGCGGGCGCACTATTGTCGAGCCAGTGCACCGAACCGTGTGAAAGCGCTTTTTCTGTGTGACGCAGCGAGATGAGCTTTTTGCATAAGGCGAGCCGCGATTGGCCTTCGGGCGTGTTTTCCTTGGCCCAGTCGATTACCATTTGGCCGGGCAGACCCATGATGCTATGTCGGGCCGTGTCGGCGATCTCTTGGCCGTTGTACAAAAACGGAACGCCATCAATGGTGAAGTTCAGGACCAAGCCGGTGTCGACCACTTGGGTTCCCCATTTCTTGTCCAGACGATTGTCATAAGAGTCGTTTGCGATATCGTGGCTATCGATGAAACGTATCAGCCGTGCGCCGCCCGGGTATTGAGGGAGTAGTTTTTCCCAGTTCTTGCGAATATTGGACGCCGGATTCTTATCTCGATAAACGCGATGGATGCTCCAGACCCACGCGTAAGGATAGTTCATGTCAAAAGCGTTGAATTGGCTATCATATCCGCCCTCGGCGAGCAAGACGATCCCCGGTCGGATCTTGTCGAGTCGACGGCGTGCTTCGTCCCAAAAAGCGATGGGGATTCTGCGTGCCACATCCGCGCGAAATCCATCGACGTCGAACTCCGTGACCCAATATTCAAGATTTTTAATCAGATATTCACGAAGCTCGGGGTTCGCATGGTTTATGAGAGGGAAATTATAAGAGGAACCTTTCATGTCCAGGTTGCCATCTTTGTCGCGCTTGATAAAGTCGGGGTGATCCTTTATGAAAACGGCGTTGGGGCCACAGTGATAAAAGACCACATCGAGCATGACTCGCATGTCCAACCGGTGCGCCGCGGCGACGAATTCTTTCAAATCGTCGTTCGTTCCATACTCGGGATCGACATTGTAATAATCTTTCATCCGATATGGATTGCGCGGGTTGTTGGTCTTGGATTTCTTTTGGCGCTTGCTCCATCCTTTGGTGTCGGGGTCCGGGTCCGAGACACAAATCGGGGTCAGGTAAACGATGTCAACGCCCAGTTCGGCCAGTTTGGGAAGACGTTCGCTTGCCGCCTTGAGACTGTCTTCCGGGGTGAAAGCGCGTAGGTGTATCTGGTAGATGACACCCTGTTTGACCAAGTCGGAAGTTGGCCTTGCCGGCCGGTCGCAAAACCTCTCGGGGTTGGGCGTTTCCGCATGGACGTTCAAGGCAATTGCAGCCAGAAACAAGGGGATGGCTGCTATCTGGGTTGCGAGAGAGGGTAGGGGTAAGGATCTCATGGTTGGCTCCACAAAAGGTAGGATTAGCAATAGCCAAATTTTAAACGGTGTGGCCGGAGATTGCAAGTTGTCGGTCGGTCGTGGGAGGAGCTTCAGTCAACGCCCAGCTTCTTTAGTCTGGCCGGATCGTAAACGGCTTTTCGTTCGGCTCAAAATAGACGGGCAACAAAACCAGCCTGTCCTTCTCGATGACGAAAAAAATGAAGGCGCTTTGCCCCTAACAGGGTAAGGTGCCTCCTGGCTACAAGAGGGGCGTTATCAATCCAAGCGGAAAAAGCTGCCCTTGGGTGCGTACCGCTTGTACGCGGTTTGTACGCGAATATTTCGCGTTGCGTCTTTTCTCATGCAACCTAGCCTTTTTACAACGCAATGATTGGAAAATTTTGCTTCAAAAGGTTTAAGAAACGGATGGGATTATTATTCTGATCCGTCTGTTAAAAATGAAGCGTTCTTTGCGAGCTTCGTGTCCGGTTGGGATTGGAAGCCATAATCGCGGCACTTCGGCCGACCAGCAGTTCGTAAAAGAACTTCCCTTCAAAGCGAAAAAACCAAAAGGGGGTTGGTAAGGGGTAGCGTACCTTTTAGCCAACAAAGTTTTACTACTGTTTTTGTTCTAGGAGAAAACTTATGTTAAAGGTAAAGGATGTGAAAGTCGGAACCAAAATGGCATGCGGTTTCGGGCTGGTTGTCGTGACTCTGATCGGCCTCGGGTGTGTCAGCTATGTGATGTTCGGCCAAATCGATTCAGGCGTCACGGAACTGGATGAGCATAGTCTGACCGTGGTCAAAGACGCCAAGGCGATGCAATGCTCTGCTTTCGAAAGCATCGTTCAAGAGAAAAACTTCATAATTTACGAGAAAGAAGAGTTTCTTCAAAAGACGAAGGAAAACATAGCCCAAGTGGTCGAGCGACTCAAGAACGTCGACCAAGTGGCCCAAAAGTTCAATGACACTGAACTGGCCGAACGATCGAAGAGCATCCGCACGCTTGCCAATAACTTCAATCAAGTGTTTGACCAAGCGACCTCTGCCTTGCGAGAACGGAATGCAAAAGCAAACGAAATTGCCCTGAAGTCACGAAGCATTCGAGATGAGGCGAACGCCTATTTAACGGAAAAAGAAAATGAATTTCGGGAGACCAAAACCAAAAACGAGGTTGCCGAAGCTGCCTTTGCTATCGCGAAAATTGTAGAAATGGCACCGACCGTTCAGATTTCGTGGCTTAAATATACAGAAAACCGGCTTCCGGAAGACTGGAAGAAGTTTAACGATCGCATTACCGAACTGAATCGGCTTTATGATGGGGTGCGAAAGTTTTCTTTAACGCAGGAAGATGCCCAGAGAGTCGACCGTATCGAAAAAATGACCCAAGAAATGCTGGCTGAAGCCACCACGTGGGCCAATAACGAAAAGGAATTGAAGGAATCGATTTATCCTCTCCTTAAGAAGAGTGGTGATGACCTTCTGAGCCACGCTGAAGAGACACAAAATGACGCCTGGGTTGCTGCCGATGCGGCCCAATCGTCGGTCAGCACCGTCGTCGGCACGTCGAAGGTCATTATCGTCTTGGCCCTGCTGGTCGGAGTTCTTATCGGGGTGGCGGCGGCCGTCGTCATCACTCGCGGGATCAGCCAACCGGTTGCCAAGATGCTTACCGTCCTCAAATCGCTTGCGGGTGGCGATTACAGCCACAAGGTCGACTACGAAGCGAAGGACGAGCTGGGCGAAATGGCCTCCGCGCTCAACGTTACCGTTGATGCGGTAAAAGAGACCAAGGAAGAGGTCGAGGAAAAGGCATTCTACTACGAGAGTATTCTCAATGCCATTCCGCAACCGATTTCGGTCACCGACAACGATATGAAATGGACGTTCATGAATAAGGCCGGAATGGATGTCCTTGAGGACAAGGATCTCTTGGGCAAACATTGCAGTACGTGGAATACGAGTATCTGCAACACCGAAGACTGTGCTATCTGCAAAGCCAGCAATAGTGGCGGAAAGTCTCGAGCGTTTTTCACCCATCCGCAGAAGCCGGGTCTGGAATTCGTGGCGGATTCCAGCTTCATGCACGACCGCAACGGGAAAAAAATCGGTCATATCGAGATTATCCAGGATATCACCGAAGCGGAGCAGATGAAAAAATATCAGGAGGTCGAAGTTGTTCGGCTTGCCGAAAACTTGAGCAAACTGGGCAACGGTGACCTTGAGTTCGAAACCACCGTCACGGAAGCCAATGAGTATACCCAGGAGATTCACGATAACTTCGTCAAGATCAACGGGACGTTGGACCAAACCGTCAGCGCGATCCGACAGTTGGTCGACGACGCCAACGTCTTGGCCGGAGCGGCCGTTGAAGGTCAGCTCGACACGCGGGCCGACGCGACACGCCACGAGGGCGAATATCGACGGATCATCGAAGGGGTCAACGACATGTTCGACGCGACCGTTACGCCGTTGAACGCTGCCATAGTCTCGCTCGATGCGATGTCCCGAAAAGACTTTACCAAGACCATGACCGGAAACTTCTCCGGTGATTTCGAGAAAATGAAAGACATGGTCAACCGAGTGTTGGACAACGTCAAGAGTGCCATGACCGAGATCAACGACAGTGCCAGCCAGTTCAACGAGGGCTCTCGCGTCATTGCGGAAAGCACGCAGACGTTGGCTTCCGGCGCGCAGGAGCAAAGCTCCAGCGTCGAAGAGGTGACAGCGTCGATCGAAGAGCTCAGCCGTTCGGTCAAGGGAGTCAAAGATAACGCGACCGAGGCCGACGACATGGCCCGACAGACCAACGGCATGGCCGAGCAAGGACGCGGCGCGGTGGAGAAGTCGATCGAAGCGATGGAGCTGATTCGCAACAGTTCCGAACAGATCGCCGAGATCATTCAAGTGATTTCCGACATCGCCGGACAGACCAACTTGTTGGCACTCAACGCGGCGATCGAAGCCGCCCGAGCGGGCGAACACGGCATGGGCTTCGCGGTCGTTGCCGACGAAGTTCGCAAGTTGGCCGAACGGACGAACGAAGCGGCCGGCGAAATTACCGGGCTGATCAAGGAGTCGACCGAGCGTGTCGAGGAAGGGGCTCGCATGAGCAACGAAACCGGCGAGGCGTTCAAGAACATCGTCGAGGGCGTGGAAAATACCACGACCAAGATCAAGGAGATCGCCACGGCGACGGTCGAGCAAGCGTTGGCGGCCGACGAGGTCTCGAAGGCGATTCAAGGGATCGCGCAAGTGACCGAGCAATCGGCGGCCGGTAGCGAAGAGATGGCTTCCAGCAGCGAAGAGCTCAGCGCCCAGGCTGAAGGGCTTCGTGAGTTGGTCGGCACTTTCCGACTGGACGGCTAGAGCGGTTTTCATCCCTTGCGGTCCTGCTTCCTCGGCGGTGGCTTGCCCTTGCCGCCGCCCCGGACGCGGGACGCTTTGATCAAATATACAAGGAATAAATATCCCATGTCTACTACTATCACGCAACCTGCCGGGGAGAGTCGGACGACCGAATCGACCGGCACCCGCCAGATGGTCAGCTTCCATTTGGGCGCCGAAATCTACGGCGTGGAAATCACGAAAGTTCGTGAAATCATTCTCATGTGCGAGATTACGGAAGTTCCTCAGACGCCGCATTACGTCCGAGGCTTGATCAATCTTCGCAATACGGTGATCCCGGTCATCGACCTGCGCACTCGGTTCGGGCTTCCCACGATGGAGCAAAGCCAAGACAGCCGGATTCTGGTCATCCATATTGGACAGAAGATGGTCGGCATCGTCGTCGACGGCGTTGACGAAGTGCTGCGTATTTCGACCGACCAGATTGCCCCGACCCCTGACACGGTCGTCAGCATGGGGAACGAGTACCTCAACGGCCTGGTAAAGATGGAGAATCAAATTCTCATCCTCCTCGACATCGACAAGATTCTCGGAGACGATCGAGAAGTGCTCGAGTCGATCGGCCAGATGTAGCTGATGCCAAGAGGGAATCGATTCAAGATGTAATCGATTCAGCAAAGCAAAAAAGAAGCCCACGGAGACCAACCGTCCCCGCGGGCTTCTTCCTTTTTTCATGTCGCATCCTGGATGAGACCGCCTCCAAAAATTATTCTTTGCGTCGGTAGGCTTGGGTTAAAAATTACTTGGCCGGTTTAAAGCCAATTCGATAGGTCTTGCCCTTCTCGACCGTGGCGGTTATCGACCCGTCTTTGTGACGTGTCGTATCCACCGGTTTGCCGTCGCACTCGACCAAATCGATCGCATGTCCCTTGGGTGGAACGATCTTATGGGTGCCGTCGGCCAACGCGTGCAACTCGGCCATAACAGCCCGGCCGTCTT
This sequence comes from Thermoguttaceae bacterium, assembly GCA_963674475.2. Classification (GTDB taxonomy): domain Bacteria; phylum Planctomycetota; class Planctomycetia; order Pirellulales; family Thermoguttaceae; genus CAXXFQ01. The sequence goes on from CAXXFQ010000033.1 coordinate 215,932, forward strand.
TCCATCGAGCGTCCACTTCCAGGCGACCGCGGGCCCGCAACCCTTTGAAATAACCGGTTGGCCAGGCCTCGCTCGGCCAGGCTGGCAACAAGGCGATTTGCCCTTGGTGGCTTTGCAAAAGCATCTCGGCCAGCGCCGCGCCGCCGCCGAAGTTGCCGTCGATCTGAAACGGCGGATGATTGTGCAGCATCGACAGGAAAAGGAACTTCCGATAGAAGGCGTACAGATTCTGATATGCGGCTTCCGCGTCGCCCAACCGGGCGTAAAGCAATACGACCCAAGAGCGACTCCAACCGGAACTGCCACCGCCGTGCTGGATGCGATAGTCGATACTCTTTCTCGCCGCGCGGGCGATTTCCGGCATCTTCTCGGTCGAAATCCGCTCCCCCGGAAACAGGGCGAACAGGTGCGACATATGGCGGTGGCCCGGATCGGCCTCCTTCATCGGCTTGTCCCACTCCAGCAGTCGACCGTCGGGCCCGACGTGCAACCCGTGGTCCATCTTGGCTTGCGACTCTTTTGCCCGTTGCACAAACGGTTCCTCGATTCCAAGAATCTCGGCCGAATCGATACAGGCGGTCAGCAGGGCGTCGATAATCTGCTGGTCCATGGCCGGAGCCATCGACAGGTTGCCGATCCGTCCTTGTTCATCACGGTACGGGTTTTCCGGCGAGGTTGACGGCCCGGAAACGAGCTTGCCCGTTCGAGGATCTTCGGTCATATAGTCGAGACAGAACTCGGCCGCCTCCTTCATGACCGGATAGCCCCGCTTGGCCAAAAACTGCCGATCGAGCGTGAAGCAATAGTGGTCCCAGAAATGCATTGCGCCCCAAGCGGCCCCCATCGGCCACATTGCCCACTGGGTCTTGCCGATCGGACTGGTCCAATAGTGGCCGTCGGTCGTATGGTGGGCCACGAAACCGCCACAGTTGTACACGTCGCGCGCCGTGTTGCGTCCGGCCGGTCGAAGCCGATCGATCAGGTCGAGAAACGGCTCGTGGCATTCCGACAGATTGCCGACCTCCGACGGCCAGTAGTTCATTTGAATATTGATATTCAGGTGGTAGTCGGCGTTCCACGGCGCTTCGATATGATGGTTCCAGATCCCTTGCAAATTGGCCGCCATCGTGCCGGGCCGCGAGCTGGAAATCAACAGATATCGTCCCAACTGGAAAAAGAGGGCCGCGAACTGCGGGTCGGGGTGTCCTGCTTTGAGTTGTTTGATTCGTTCGTCGGTCGGAAGGTCGGCCCGATCGTCCTCGCCCAGCCGCAGTTCGACCCGACGGAACAAGCGTCGATGTTCGGCCAAGTGGTCGGCCAAAAGGGTCTCAAACGGTTTTTGGACCGCGCGGTTCAAATCGTCGACACATCGTTTTTCCGGTTCGACCTTGGCCAAGTGATTCGTCGCCGCCGTTAGGTAGAGGGTCACCGTGTCCGCTTTTTCAAAACGAACTTTTCCGTCCTTCGAGGCAACGCTTCCCCCGTCAACGACCGTTTGAAGAAGCGACTCAAAACGGACCGATTCGACCGGGCCCCGGGTTGACGCGGCTTGACCTCGCATCACCAATTGATCGTTCCCTTCCGAGACGGTCTCGAACTCCTCGGGACGGTCCAGCGTTACTTCCCCACTGAGACTGCCCGGCCGGTCCGCTTCGAGACGCACGACCAGGACCTGGTCGACCGGACTCGAGAAGACCCGACGTCGATAGTTTACCCCGTCGGCCCGATAGGTCACTTCGGCTACGGCCGCGTCGAGGTCCAACTCGCGTCGGTAGTCGCTCACCTGGTCCGAATGGTCCAGATGCAGGCGGATATCTCCCAACGTCTCGTAGCTATGCTTGACCCGTTTGCCGAGGAACTCACGTTGCATGAGCTGTTCCCCTTCGAAGTTTTTCCCTTCGAAAAACAAACGTCTCGCTTCGGGCAGATGCTGATACGCTTTTTGCTTGTCGCGGACGTTGCAATAGCCGCCCCAGAGCGTGTCTTCATTGATCTGAATCCGTTCGTCCACGACTCGACCAAAGACCATCGCGCCGAGCCGCCCGTTTCCCACCGGCATTGCCATAATCCAGTCGGTCGCCGGGGCACGAAACCAGAGTTTCCAGGACGGTGCGTCTACCTGGTCTGGTGCCGCTTGCAAGACGGTGGCACCATCGCTAATGCTCCAAAAGAGAAGGGCCGTCAACAACAGGGGACCGAGCGAAACACGCGGCAGGAGGAAGGGGCCTTTATTCATGGGAGCGAATCCTTGATTGAAAAATGGGGCAGGGAAAAAAAGGGGGAGGACTTACGTCGTGCGCGGAAGGAGGAAAAAGTCACCGCCAAGCCTACGCAGACCGGTTTCGATCGTGGGTGAGAAAGTTTGATGCAAGGGCAAATGGCTCGGGCATGTCGCTTCCGACCGCGAACCAACAACCGTTATTGTATCCGATCGAATATCACGAAAGAAGCTTTTACCGAAGAGGTTTTCGGAAATAAGGGACCTTTTTCTCCCGTCAGACGACTTTTCCCCTTGTCGATAGGACCCGGTTTTGAGGAATCGCGATGTCAATCCGCGTAAGAGAAAAATCTTGAAGGGGAACCGGGGAAAATTCCCATTTCGACTACGAGGAGTCTTTTTTGTCGGTATGCAGTTGAATTTTGGTGAAGAGAGGGAGGCGGATTGATTTTTTTACAATCAGGATTTTTCCGGACTGATTATACCGCAGACGTAAGAGCGAAATCCCAAGAGGATCGCTTCGGCCAGGGGGCGCAGTTCGTTGGTGCGCCGGTTCCGCCGGGTCTTGGGGAAAATGGCAAAACGGACGTGCGTGGTTGGTGCGGTTTGGTCCGGAGTATCAAGGCCGGTGCGCGGGCGATCGTTGTCAGTGGGAACCGGGTTTTCCCAATCTATCAAGACTAGAAAAGTTCCTTTTCGGTCGGACCGATGGTTTTGATGGCTGGCAGTGTAATCGATTTCCAATCGAAGTCGTCCCGGTCCTTCGTTCCTGATTCGCGCGCCCCGATCGGCGAGAAAGGCGTCGATCCGTTGTCGAACCATTTTCGACGGAAGGGCCGAATCGAATTCGTCGGTGACCAAGGTGGAATCGTCGTCCGAGGGCCGACCTTGGCTCAAGGGATCGCACGCCGCGTTGGTTTTGTTGGCAAGGCCCGTGCCGAGTTGGACGACCCGGTTGCGGCCTTGTTCTTTGGCCATCAACAGCGCCCGGTCGGCCCGTCGAAACATGGTCGCCGGGGTATCGCCCGGTTGGATTTCGGTGACGCCGAAGCTGGCCGAGACGGTTTCGCCATGCATCGCCTCTTGAGGGATTTTGGCCAGGTGTTTTCGAATCGATTCGGCCCGGTCGGCCGCGGTCGGGTTGTCGCATTCGGCGCAAAGGATGACGAATTCCTCGCCGCCGTAACGCGCGACCAAATCGCCCGGTCGACAGTAGTTTTTCAACAGGGCCGAGATGCATCGGATGATCGCGTCGCCCGCCTGATGGCCGAACGTGTCGTTGACCCGTTTGAAAAGGTCCAGGTCGCAAACGATCAGGCTGCAAGGCAGGCGGCGTCCCGCGTGGGTGACGACAAACGAGTCAAAGACCCGGTCGAATTCGGCCCGATTGGCCAGTTGGGTCAACGGATCGCGTCGGGCCTTTTCGTGGAGGCTTTGGCACCGTTGGCGAAGGGAGATCTCCGACGAGGCGTCGTGTAAAACCAGGACGGCTCCGACCGTGTTGCCTGTGGCGCCGATGACCGGGATGACCTGCGCGTCGACCGAGACGAAGTCGTTCGTACGGCGTCGAATTCTTAGCCGACGAAGTGATTGGACCCCGGAACGGATCGTTATCAGCACCGGGCAATCCTGTTCGGCGATCGGTTTTCCCCGTTCGTCTTGGAGGTCCAAAAGTTCGGGTAACCAAGGTCGGCCTTCGACCGTTTGGCCCGTGATGCCGGTGAGCTGTTCGGCGCCGTGATTCCATCGGCGGATGGAGAAATCGGTGTCGATGAAAATCACCGCGTCCCGCATGTTATCCAACAGTCGCTCGGCGTAGAGCCGATCCGCCGAGAGATCGGCCATGGGCTCTTGATCTCTCGAGAAATCCATTTTCCAACAAGACTGGTCCGACGGTTCGTGGAGGCGGGCCAGCCAGTTTCGCGCCGTTTCCTCCTGCAGGAGGTCCGGATGGTCGGCGATCAGTTCGACAAAGGACGAGGTCAGCATGGGGTCGAACTGTTTTCCGCTGTAGGCGAAAAGTTCTCCCACGGCTGCCTCGCGTGAACGGCCGGCCCGGTAAACCCGATCGTGGGTCATCGCGTCGAACGATTCGGCGATCGCGATCATCCGGGAACCTAGTGGAATGGCACGACCCGAGGCCGGGTACCCGGCGCGCGAGCCGTCGAACCAGGCGGGAATCTGTTCGACGATTTCCAAAACGGTTTGGTCCGAACAGCTATGGCGCAGGATTTCGACCGTCACGGTTCGGGAGTGTTCCAAAGTGGCCTGTTCTTCGGAGGTGAGCCGCTCTTCTTTGTAGAGGATTCGATCGGGCAACCCGATGATGCCCAGGTCGTGTAGCAAGGCGGCCATCTCGACCGAGAGACGTTGCGGGGTCGTAAGTTCGAGTCGATCGGACCAGGCCGAGGCGACAAGTGCGACACGCAGTACGTGGGCCGCCATGGACGGGTTTTTGTATTTTAAGGCGGTGTACAGTCCGGCCGCGACGCCGAGCCGTGCCTGGACAATCGCTTCGTCGTCGATCTCGAATCGGTCTGGCTTGGCATCAAAGAGACCTTCCGACGAAACAACCGTCGGCGTTTGATTTGGCGAAAGAGCGGTCGTCGGATTCCAGGAAACCGTGTTTGGATCGGATTCGAACGAAGTCTCTTTGACCAGAGAAAGACCCGGATTGCCGCCAGTCCACCCTTCGGAATCAAAATCAGCAGGCGTATCTCTCATCGGTGCCTCCTCGACGATTCGCGACATGCTATTTGACCATACCCTAATTGAAATTTAACATACGATTCTTCGACAGGGCCGATTTTTATGGTACGCTCGGTCAAGAAAAAATTGCCCAGGGAGCAAACGTGCGGGCCGGACCGGAAAGGGGAGCGAACGTTGCTTTTCGACCACGTTCGAATTGGTAGAAGAGAAGGACGCTTTGGAGGGGGCCGACGGTTCTCGACTTTTTGATCGAGCTGATGGCTTTAATTAGGTCGACGACTTTTTGATCGAGTTGACGGCTTTAATTAGGTCGACGACGTTTATCGAGCTGACGGCGTAGCGACTCGAATCGCTTGCGCATCGGGGGGCCGCCCATGGTCGGGTGAAGAATTTCGACGAGCGAAAGGATCTTGCGCGCTTGGTCCGGACGCCCCAGGCGGCGATGCAGATCGGCCGTGGCGTATTTGGCTCGAAACCAAAGGGGACTGCCCGGCTTGGCCCGACGCTCGACCTCACGCCATTGACGCAGTGCCGCTTCCAACGAGACCGTGTCCGACCGTCCGGCCAAGAGGGCCGCGTATTCCTCTTGAATCGCCGGATCGTCGGGATACCTTTTCACCAATTCGGCGTAGAGGCGAACCGCTTCGGCCGTTTCTCCCACGTCGTCAAGCGCCCGGGCGTTGGAACGATAGATTGCCTGCTGCTGGTCGGCGGTCAACTGGTTGAGCTGATTGGCCACACGACCGACCAACGAGAGTCGCAAGAGCCCCAGGTCCTTGCGCCGGACCGGATCGGCCGACATGGAATAGGATTCCAACTGGTCCAGAAGGGCCAGAATTTCCGAAGGCCGCTTGAAGACAATCTGATCGAGGATCGCTCGGGCCGCCTCTCTTTTTCCCTCGGCGGCCAGCGCTGCCACGCGAAGCAGTCCGAACGTGTTGGTCCAGGCGGGGTCGTCCGACTCGGAAGCCCATCGGGCCAGACGCCGCTGGACTTGGTCGGCTTGTTCGGGAAAATAACGAAGCCGCAACCGGGCCGCCAGGATCGTCGCTTCTCGGGCCGGGCCGGCGGCGTCCCCCTTTTGAACCAAAAAATCCGCCAGACGGTCGAACCGTTCGATCGCCTGTCGGGCCAACGGGGTGACCGGTTTTCCAGCCTGTTGTTGCGCGGTCAAAAGGGATTCCCAACACGGGCCCATCGCACGGATCGCCTCACGGAAGTGGTCGCCGGTCGGGGCGATTTTTTCATAACAGGCAATCGCCTCGGCCCATTCTTCTTGGTGCTGGGCCAGACGTCCCAGACGCCACCGGACCTCATCGGCTGTCGGGCCGGTCGGCCAACGTTCGAGATGTTCTTGGAGCAGGGCCCGGTAGGAATCGATCGGGGCGTCTGGTTTGGTTCGCACCAAATCGGCCCGGTTTTCGATCGCCGCCAGATGCATTGCGGCCGATTGTGGATCGGTCTGGGTTGCCAGCGCCATCGCGCGACAGCGACGTGTGGCCTGTTCGAACCGGTTTCGTTTGTGCTCAATCGTCGCGGCGGCATACGTCAATTCATAGGCCCGTTTCAGGTTGCCTTGCTCGAGCGCCAGTGTGGCCGCCCGATCGTACGTGGCAAGCGCCTCGTCGATTTGGCCGCTTAAATAGGCGCTTCCGGCGGCACGGACCAGATTGTCAAGGTCGCCCGACGCGGCGGCCGTCTGAAAGAATCGGGCCAGACGCATCTGGGCTCGACGGATCCAGTAGGCCGATTTGTGCGACTCGATCCGACGCATCAACCGGGTCGCCTCCCCTTCCCATCGGGTCGCTTCGGTCGCGTTGTTGGCCTGCGTGGCCGATTCCCAAGCGGTGAGAAAAACCAACAGACGCAAGTCGTCCAGCCGCGAAGACGAGAGGTCGGACCGTTCGGCCAAACGGAGCGCCTCGTCGAGATTCCCCCCGTCCAGGACGAGTTGAATTCGAGCGGCCCGGATCGGTCCGGCGAGGGTCGAAGCGTGTGCCGAGCGGGCAAGCCGTTGAAGACAGTTCCGGGCCGTTTTCCGGTCGCCCAGCAATCGGGCCACATCGGTCCATTGCAAAAGAGACTCGGCCCAAAGCGGATCTTCGGCCGGTTGCCGCGAGAGCCTTTCAAATTGGACGGTCGCTTGTGTGAGTGCGTGACTGCGATCGGCGCTTTCGGCCGGGTATGCTTCGCCGAGCAGATGGTAACCGTGGCCGAGTTGGAATCGAACCCGGTTTTCCAATCCGACGGCCCGATCGGCCCGATCGGCCGGGGTTCGCCGGGTCGTGAGCGTTTCGTTTAAATCGCGAAGTTGACGAATGCCATGGGAAAGTTTTGCGAGTGCCCGGTTTTGATAAGGGACCGGATCGGCCACCAGTTCCGATTCCCGTAGGGCCAGTTCGCCGGCAGCCAGGGAGGCCATCGCCTGTTGGAATTGAACCAACGGCAGATCCGGATGGTTCGGGAAACGGTCAGTAAAGTCGTCGGCCAGTCGGTCGGCCTGCTGCCAGCGCTGCCCGCGCGTCTGCGGCGCCGAGGCCAAGCCCCAAGCGGTCTGATTTCGAATCGCCCCGACGGTCAGTTTCGCACGCTCGGTCGGATCGAGATCGTTCCGGGCCAGTTTTTCACGGGCGAAACGATCGGCCAGTCGGTAGAGCCCCGAGTCGACCAGACCTTCGAGAAAACGTTCGTCGGCCGTTTTTCGATCGAGCGCTGAAACCACGATCGTCGCGCGGTGTGGTGGTTTGATCTCTTGAGGAACCGTTCCCTCTTGGCAAAAACCTCGACTCGCCCCAAAAATTGCGGCCAGCGCGAACGTTGTTGTCAGAATGGCCGTCGAGCGCTTCACGATCCGTTCTCCGACGCGGCGAAGGCGATTTTTTGCAGACCGACACCACGGCACAGGTCGTAAAGGTCGATCACTTTGCCCAGCGGGACGTTCGGGTCGACGTCGAGGATCACCGGCAGATCCGGTTGCAAACGGGCCACCGATGCGACGACCCGTCCCAGCTCGGCCGACCGGTCGTACCGTTTTTCGTTGATTTCCCAAGACGGCCGCTCGTCAGCCCAGTTCAGGCGGATGATGATTTCGTCCAGATCGACCAGTTCCGGATCGATCGGCGTTTCGGCATCGACGGTGCCGGTCAGTTGCAGGTTGGTCGGCAGCCCCAATTCGATCGCGCGGAAGCTGGCCGTGCAGACGAAGAAGACCAGCAGCAGGAAGATGACGTCGATCATCGGCGCCATCTTGATTTCCAGCGGCTCGCGGCGTCGAAAAGGACTGGGAATTCGCATTCCGGTTTTGGTTTCAAAAAGAAAGGGAAGGGGGGGAAAGCGATTCGGATCTTATTTGGCGGCCGGGTGACCCGCCGGGTGGCCTGCCGGTTCGGGCCGTTCGACCACACGGGTCCAGCCCGACGGGGTCTTCGGGGAGAACGGGTCCCCTTTCAAAAATCCGAACAGGTTCGAGTCGTTGATCTTCGTCTCAAAAAAGGTAAACGACTTTTTCGTCTGACCGTTGGGCGAGTACATTAAAACGCCCATCGGCGTGAGGTCCTTCGTGCTGAGGATCAAGTCGGTCTCGCGAAATTCGGCCGCGTCCTGACGACGGCGCGGATAGATTTTCAACCAGATCTGGTCCTTTTGTCCCGCGGGCGGGGCGAGCGGTTTGACCCAGTAACGCTGTTTGAGTTTCTCGGCCGAGGAGCCGAAGACAAACGGGATCGGGCCGTCCTCGAGCGCCTGGCCTTGCGATTCGGGCGGCAGTTGATACTCGACCAGCTGCTTCTCGTCGTATTTGAACTGGTAAAAGGCCTTGCCGTCGGAGACCCACTTCTCGGGCCGATCCCCTTCGATTTCAAAAAGACCCTGGTCCGGTTTCTTGTATTTCAAGATTCCCTGCGAGACTTTCGGTTGAGGGGCCCCGCCGTCGGCCGTTTGGAAGGTCGAGTCGTACGTTCTCAGAACGAATTTCGAGTCGAACGTCTTGATCTGGTTGCCGTAATACTCCCATGCCGTGAGGACCTGTTCGACATACTTTTGTTCCTGTGGCGAGAGTTGGAAGGGCGCACCTGCCGCCGGTTGGACACCTGCCGGAGCCCGCTGTTGTTGTGGGGGAACCGTTTGGGAGTTCGGCCCGTTTTGCGTTTGCACCGGACGGACCGGACTGACCGGACGGACGACGGACGAGCGGTTTGGATAGGTCGCCGCGCCGCCAGAAGGAGCTGGTTGACCGGCTGTCGTCTGGTTTTGGTTGCCCGAGACCCGCCAGGATTCGTCCGCAGCGGTCGCGTGATCGACCAGCGCCAACCCGCCTAGTCCGCATGCCAAAACGGTCAGGAGTGGCCAGGATCGTCTTCGTGCCAAACCCAGGTTTTTTCGTATCATCCGTGAAATCTCCCCCGATGGAGTTGTTTTTAATGGGATCGTCAATGTGGGCAAAATGGGGCGTTCGGAATTCCGAGCCGGTTTTTACGCGTTGGTACTCGCGGGGGGGGCCGAGCTGACCCCCTTCAAACGAGGCGGGCCCATTGTAACCCATAAGAGAGTCTGGCCCCAAGTCCGATTTTTTCCGTCGAGCGGCCCCGCTATGAGATGGAATCCTTTGGAAAACCAGCGTGCGTCTTTCCTGATCGACTTACCCGGTGATTTCTCCCGGTTGGATACCGATCGGGAGGGTTGCGAGCCGGGAAAAAGTCTTTATTATATATGCTAACTTGCCGGATTTCTTAGGTGGGGGTATCCCCTCTTGGTGACTACCGCGAACCCCTCTTAAGATAGGATCGCCGGTCGTTGAGGGAGAGGTTCTCTCCTTTCTTCCCGGGGAGCGAGTAATCCAATTTAAGCCATTTGATAAAAAACGCCTAAAACGCACTACTTCATACGGAGAAATCAAAAAGATGTTCGAAAACAAAATCGGCCCGGAAGGCCTGACCTTCGACGACGTCCTTTTAGTGCCCCGCTACAGCGAAATCGTCCCTTCACAGGTAGATGTCCGGACCCGGTTGACCTCTCGCATCACGCTGAATATCCCGCTGTTGAGCTCGCCGATGGACACGGTGACCGAGAGCGCGATGGCGATCGCCTTGGCTCAAGAGGGGGGGATTGGGATCATCCACAAGAATCTCTCGGTCGAGCAGCAGGCGAACGAGGTGGTCAAGGTCAAACGGAGCGCCAACGGGATTATCGTTAATCCGGCCACCCTGCCGCCGGGGGCGACGGTCGCTCAGACACGCGAATTGATGGAAAACTCCAAGGTCTCCGGCGTCCCGATCGTCGACGGCAAAGGCCGCTTGAAAGGGATCATCACCCGTCGGGATCTTCGCTTCCTCGAAAATCAGGATCTTCTCGTCTCCGAGGTCATGACCAAGAAAGACTTGGTAACGGCTACAGGGAATGTAACGCTTGAAGAAGCTGAGAAGATTTTAATGGAAAAAAAGGTGGAGAAACTTTTACTGGTTGACGAAGATTTTAGACTGACGGGGCTCATTACCATTAAAGACATCGATATGATGCGTAGCTACCCGGAAGCCTGTAAAGATAGGCAAGGGCGTCTGCGTGTGGGAGCCGCCGTCGGCGTCTACGATTTCGATCGGGCCTCATGTCTGATCGAGAAGGGCGTAGATGTCCTGGTAGTGGACAGTGCCCACGGCCACTCGAAAAACGTCATGGAGACCGTTCGTAAGATCAAACACGAATGGGATATTGACGTTGTGGCCGGTAACGTGGCGACCGCCGAGGGGTGTAAGGCGCTCATCGAGGCGGGAGTCGACGCGGTGAAGGTTGGCATTGGCCCGGGGTCGATTTGTACGACTCGGGTCGTGTCGGGGGTCGGCGTACCTCAGATTTCGGCGATCATGGATGCTGCCCGTGCGGCTGCCGGAGCCGGGATACCGATCATCGCCGACGGAGGCCTTCGTTATTCGGGTGATATGGTCAAAGCGATCTCCGCCGGAGCCCATCTGGTGATGGTCGGAGGCCTTTTCGCCGGGCTGGCCGAAAGTCCGGGGGAACAGATTCTCTACCAGGGACGAACGTTCAAGGCGTACCGGGGCATGGGTTCCCTGGGAGCCATGGTCAAGGGATCGAGCGAACGGTATCGCCAGGGGACGGTTTCCAAACAGGAAAAGCTGGTTCCCGAGGGGGTCGAAGGTCGGGTGCCTTTCAAAGGGCCGCTCGGACCGTTCGTTTACCAACTGGTCGGCGGGATTCGCGCCGGCATGGGATATTGCGGAACACGGACCATCGAAGAGCTCCGCAAGGACGCGAAGTTCATCCGGGTTTCTGCCGCCAGTGTACGGGAGAGTCACCCCCATGACATTACGATTACGCAAGAATCGCCAAACTACTCGACCGTCTTCGAAGACGGCGAAAACGGATAGTCTCTCCCGACCGCGCGGGTCCGGTAGGGGACGCGCCGGTTTCTCGGGCCAAGCAGCATGGGGGCTGATCTTGGCCCTCCTCGCGGCGGCCACCTTTGGGCAAACCGAGTCGCCCGCTTCCGAAACGGCCAACGTTTCGGTTCAAACGGTCAGTTACACCGAAGGGAGTCAAGGAGAGCGACTTGCTTGGCTCCCGTATCGGCCGGTCCAGCCGGCGGTCGACCACGGGCGTTCTCCTGAAGAGCTTGGGTTGACCCGAGTCCAGTACGAGCAGCCTCGAACCTTGGCCGCCAATCAGGCCAGTGACGCGGTTGCCGACCCGTTCGGGGATCGGTATTACAAGCCCGACTACAAGAAGTCGATCTCAAAAAACAGGTCGCGTCGGTCGGCATCCTACGTCTCTCAAAAACCGGTCCGACGCGATTCGGCCGTTCGTCAAGAACCGACTCCGGCCGCTCGAAAGGCTCCGCCTGCTCCGAAGGCTTTTGAGTCAAAGACATTGCCGTCGCTTTCGACCGACCAATCCAAGTCCAAAAAATCGACTTCCGAATTCGAGCTTCCCGGTTTGTCGCAAGAATCTTCCGAGTCGACGCCGTCCGGCGATGCAACGCCGCCGATGTCGAGTCAGGAGATCTCCGATTTCTCGGTCGAGCCGGTCATCCCGACGCCGCCCGAGTTGGGACAGCCTACGCCCAAAGGGCTCGGTGTCCCCGGCGGGATCAGCAAGGGGGAAAAGGTCGAGGTGCCCCTTTTCGAACAAGAGTGGGCGGCGAATATCGTTCCCGACGAAACGTGTCCCGAGGGGCAAAATCTCAAGCCGATCGGCCAAGTGACGACCGATATCACGTCGAAGAAGGGAATTTTCCCGAAGCCGTGCAAATATCCGGCCGGGCCGTTCCCGTCGCGCGATTGGGGAACGACCACGTTTACCTGGAAGGCGTCGGGGTTGTGCCATAAGCCGCTTTATTTCGAAGACCTCAACCTGGAACGATACGGTCACTCGTGGGGCCCGTACGTCCAGCCGGTTGTTTCGCAGGCCCATTTCTTCCTGACCGTACCGATCTTGCCCTACAAGATGGGGCTGAAGCCGCCGGGCGAGTGCATCTACTCGTTGGGCTACTATCGACCGGGCAGCTGTGCCCCGCATAAGCTCGACCCGATTCCGTTGAGCGTCCGGGCCGGACTGATCGAGGCGGGTGTCTGGGTTGGTGCCGCGGCCGTGATTCCCTAGTTTCGCGAAGACGATAGATCAATCCAAGGCGACGGTCAAATAGAAAGACCGCCGCCTTTTTTTATTCCAAGAGGACACGCGCGGTCAGAACCGTTTGTTTTGCCTGTGCGGGAATAGAACGGACCGGGTATTCGAGGGGCCTGCAACGAAACGCCCTCGCGGAAATTAAAAAGCGGATTGCCGTTTTTCGAAATCGATTGAACGTTACCTGCGGAAAACGGGGCAGTTTACGAGAAGGAAATGGAAGAGTCGAAATCCATTTTCGTCACCTGCGCATAGGCAAACCGGGGAACTCTCCCCGCGGCCTTTCGTGGCGCGCGGCTTATAGGAAACCGTTTTAGATAGGTCGGCTCTTGGGGCGTTTGGAGGAGGAATCCCATGGCAGACATAAAGGCATCACAAGAGCCACTTAACAGTCCGTTGAAAAAGTCCATCCGGGCCTTTTTCAACCTCGGCAATTGCGACAACAAGTGGCCGCAAGCCTCGCATAGTCAGCGTTTTTTCAAATCGCTGACTATGTGGAAAACATCGTGTTTTCCCTAGCAGCCCGTTTTTCAACAGGCTGTTAAGCCGTCATCACGCAAGGAAGCCGTCGCCCTTTTCTGGCGTTTTATCGAAGGCGAATCGTGCAAAAGCGTTCGTCGGGCATCACCATCGAAGTGACCCGTAACCCAAACTTATCGCCCACCTTGACCGCTTCCCCCTTGGCGACCTCTTGGTTGCCGACGTTGAGATCAAGGGTCTCTTCGCACGATTTGTCGAATTGGAGAATCGAGCCGGGGCCCAGTTGAAGCACCTTGCCGATCTTTTGACGTTTCTGGGCCAAAATCACGACGACCGGAACCTTTACCCGCAAAAGACTTTTGGCGTAGACAGGAAGATCGTCGACCGAGGCTTTCGGTTTCACCCGATTAGCCGGGGCGTTTTTCGACGATCCGCTCTTGGGCCGAGACGGAGTCGACTGATTTGCTTCGAAAATCGACTTCAGCTCGTTGATTGGCCAGACCAGATACGCTTTGGAAGTGATTTCGTCCGAGGTTTGGCCGCCCGTTTTCAGGACGATCGGGATGACGGACGTTTCCTCGTCCGGTTTCCCGCGATCGACTGTCCCGGCCAGATCGTTTACCATCTTGGCCTGGTTCTGGTCGATCGACGCGTTTTCCGGAAACAGGGTGAAAGCCAACTCTTGAGCCAGCGTGTCCAACTTCGATTGGCCGGTCGCGTCCGGCTGAGCGCACCAGGTGGGAAGCCATGGGATCGATTCGGGCAAGAGCATCAAGGCCGCGCGTCCTTCGACGACCAACATGACGACCAGACCTGGACCGGAAAAAGCCCCCGAGAACGCTTCGTTGGTGTAAGCGACCGGGTCGCCGATCTCGAGATCGAGTTGATCCAAATCCAGCGCGCCCCGTAACGCGGCGGCCGCCTCTTCGGCACCCGCCTTACAGCTTTCCCATACTTGTTGGTCAATCGTTTGCGTCAGTTCGGCCATAGGGCTTTGGTCTTATCTTGAGTGACGGCAGGCTTCCTTTCGAGGAGTCTTTTCTCGGAAAGAGGTTCCCTCCTCACAGGAATTTTTTCTCATCGCGAGAGGATCGGAAAAGGCATTATTCCCATGGGAAAAGCTGCCTAGAATCCTCTAAAATCGGATATCGGCTTTTTATTCAGGAAAATCCCCCTAATCCTAAAATTTTAACAAAGAAAAGGTTATTTCACCCTTTTGGGGGGCGTGAGTTGGGCCATTTCCTTTCGATTTCCCCCGCTATCGGAGAAGTGGTCGATCCGCGATAATAAAAGGAGATTCCCCCTTATCGCGGGGGTGCGACCATTGAGAATGGTCGATGAGAGTCATCTAATTAAGCCTACCTGCGGAAAACGGGGGCGGCTTACGGGAATGGGAAAGTGAAGACCCCGGTTTTCTCCAACCAAAGGCCACTTTTTCATTCGCTTGTCGAGTAACCTTCGGTTTACAGAGGTTCCCTAAATGATTACACACGAACGTTTTATGCAGATGGCCCTGATCGAGGCCGAGTCGGCGTTTGAAGAGGGGGAGGTCCCCGTCGGGGCGATTATTGTTCATCAAGGGCGAGTCGTCGCGCAGGCACACAACCAGCGCGAAGCGCTCCGTGATCCGACGGCCCACGCCGAAATGATCGCTATTACCCAAGCGGCCGAGACGCTTAAAAGTTGGCGTCTGGATGGCTGTACGCTCTACGTGACGCTTGAGCCGTGCCCGATGTGCGCCGGGGCGATTGTTCAAGCCCGAATCCCGGCAGTCGTTTACGGTGCGACGGACCCCAAAGCGGGCGCGGTGAGGACCCTCTACCGATTGTTGGACGACTCTCGACTGAACCATCGGGCCGAGGTGGTGGAAGCGATTATGGCCGAACCGTGCGGGGCGATTCTCAGCCGTTTCTTCCAAGAACAGCGAAAGCTGGGGAAGAAATAGCCCCTTTTTTCACAAAGCGAAAACCGACCAAAAATGAAAACTTTTTTCACAAAGCGAAAACCGACTCAAAATGAAACCCTACTCGGGGAAACGACTTGAAATCTCCCTTCGGGGCAATTAGTATCGAAGAGAGAGTACAGGATTAGGCACTATTTGGGTCGAAATGGGCCGCGCGACGGCTTGGGAGTTTCGCTTTGATGTTTCGGAAAATGGCGTTTTGGTTGGTTTTGCTTTCGTGCTGGACGGCGGTCACGACGCTTCAGGCGCAATGTGACACGAAAGAACGAACGTATAACGAAGGGGTGCATGCCTACTTTGCCGGAGATTATCAAGTTACTCAGATGGCCATGGATCGGGTGATTGACGCCAAGACGATCGATCCGCGTCCGTATTTCTTCCGAGGACTGGCCCTGTGGAATCTTCAAAAAGTCAAAGAGGCCAGAGCCGACTTCGCCCGTGGGGCCGAGCTGGAAATGGCCTCGACCAATCGGTTTTTCGACATCTCGCGTGCCTTGCTCCGAGTCCAAGGAAAATCGCGATTGGCGATTGAAAAAGAACGTCGGCACGCTCGTCAGGTTGCCCGAGAACTCAAGCAAAAGAAGAACCAAATCTTTTACGAATCGACTCGATTGGAAGAAAGTCGCGTGCTGAGGAAGAATCTGAATTTCCAACCGGCAGGGATTCACTAGCGCCGGTTTTCTTGGCATGGTAGCGTCACGGGAGGCCGCCGGGAGGGATTCCGTCTTTTGTCCAAGAGCTGATGATGGAATGGACTTTTTTAACGGGCAGCTAAGGATTTGCCGTACTGATAGGGCGGAACTCGACAGTCTTTCCCTCGCGTCGATAGGTCAGCCCCGCTTCTTCGGCGATCGCTTCGAAGAGGGAATCGACGGTCGCCTTCTCGCGGGAGATTGAGATCCGTTTTTCCAAATCGGTTCGCGGCACGTCGGTCAGTTCGAGCTGAAGTTCAAACCGCTTGGCCAAATATTTCAAGACCGCTTCGACCGGTTGGGCAGTGATGGCGAAGTGGTCGACCCGAACCCGTGCCAAGTCGATGGAATCTTTTTTTTCGGTCGGCTTCGTTGTTTTTTTCGAGTTGGTCGGCCGGTTCTGGTCGGCCAATTGTTGATGGATTTCGATCCGGGCGATGACTTCGATCCGTTTTCCCCGAAGGTGAATGTCTGCTTCGGGCCACGTCGTCTTCCATGTCTTGACCCGTTCGTTTGCTTGCGGACCGCCCGGATAGGTCTTGGTGATCGTGGGCCGCTCGGGCAACTCGACCAGCCGGATTCGATCGACGCGCCCGCCGGTTTCGACCGGCTCGAAGGTCAGGTCGAATTGGATCAAGACCAGTGAAAGCCGATCGATCAACGTCAGCGGCGGCAAGGAGCCTTCTGCCCAGAGGTCGTGGGGGATTTTTTCCAGACGGTCGATCTGACACCCGGCCTCCTCTGCCAGCGAGATCAACAGACCGCGCGGCTCGGCCAGGTCGTTCCAGTGAAGCGGCTTTTTTCGCAGCCAGATTTTCGATTGAACCGGTGGCATTCCTCGCCACTTTTGTCGCGCGAGGGCCGCGACCGTCCGAAGTCGTTTGGCCGCGTCGGGAGGTCCGAGGTAGACCGCCGGGCCAAAAAAGCTGACTTCCGCCCCGAGATGCGTGGCCAACGCTTCGAGGGTGTCGCGAAGCGGGAGGCCGTGACTTTTCCAGGTGATACGCTGGTCGGGGTCGATACGCCGGTCAAGCAACAGGGCGATCTCACGTGTCTGACCGATCTGCCTCAGGGCATCGCGCAAGGCGCTTTTTGTCCAGGCGAGATCGATCGGTTCTTCTAGTCGTTTTTCGAACGCCGGGCCCGTTTTCCATGTCGGATCGGAAGCGCGGTCTTTGGGTGACTGGGGTTGCGTGAGAGGGGAGACGAGATGACTACCAATGGGAGGGACCTCCTTGCCGACCGTCAGTTGGGGAGAGAGGAACCAGATGAGCAGCCCCATCGAACCGGCGGCCAAAAGTCCGAAGTGTCGGCCCTTTTTCAGCTTTGAGCTTTTTGACGGTGTAGGATGAGACGTTTTCATCGTGTCTTGCTTCCTTTCGACGCTTCCCTTTTTTGTCCTTGCCCGGAACGACTTGGCTACTATTGAAATTTTTCACTGGTAAGGGCCGCGCCGGTAATTACAATCGAATTAGATGGGAGACTGGTGCATCCGCCCGAGTTAATCGTCGTGAATCTTGGTGCGCCGGGGTAGTTCCTTGTGTTCGTTGCGCGAACACGGGGCTCTTCCTTTTTTGGGTACGGTTGCGCAGTTCAACCCGATGTGGCCCTGCTCCCTGATCCAAAAGCGAACGCCACCGAGGTTTTTCGCTTCTCGGAAAAAATCCAATTGTCGTTAATGGTTCCCCTTCGCCTGAGGAGATATTTGTCGTGAATCCCGGTTCTCCACGTCCTCCCTATCTCTCCATTCTATACGAACAGTACCTGAGTCATCAGGACTCGGCCAGCTTTATTACTAAAGTTTCGCAGCGATACACGCAAGGGACCTTGCAACGCTTGGCGGAACACAATCAGGCCGGGGTTCGTCGGGGGGCCGTTTTGGCGTTGGGTTTCATCGGCAACTATGAAGTCAACCATACCCTTGGTCGCGCGCTGCATGACGACGATCGTACCGTTCGTATTTTGGCGGAAAACGGGATCAAGAATATTTGGAATCGGGCCGGGAATGCTTCCCAGCGGCAAGCACTCGAGGGGATCATCCGACTGGTTTCGGCTCATCAGTTCGACGAGGCGATCCGTCGCGCGACCGAATTGATCGAGTTGTCCGAATGGTTTGCCGAAGTGTGGCATCAGCGGGCGGTCGCCCATATTCGCGTGGGCAACTACGTCGAGGCGATTCGTGACTGTCACCAGGCGCTGGAGATCAACCCGTATCACTTTCCCGCGGCGACCGGCATGGGGCAAGCCTATTTGCAGCTGAACAATCAGGTCTCGGCGCTGGAGTGTTTTCGACGCGCCTTGCGATTGAACCCGAATCTGGAAGGGGTCCGCGTTCAAATCGAACGACTTTCCCGCATGATTGAAGGGAAGTAAACGGCGGGTTTTTTTGAGATCCGATTGGTTCTCGGAAAAGCTTGTTTGATAAAGATCGACTCTAAAAACAAGTGCCAGGCGCCTTCACTATTGCGAGGCGCATGGCACTTTTTTTGTTTGCACGGCGGCGACTGTGAAAGTCGGTTTCCGCCGATTGATTCCTATTGGACGGTTCCCGGTGAAATGCCGACGGGGGTCCGAATCGGAGCCAACGACGGCTGGTTGGAAAACGGCCGATGGGGCAATAAACCATTGCGTCGGTCGGCCGTTTCGGCTATGGGACCGTGGTCCGATCGGGCGGGCCTCGGCGTTGCGACCGTGGGGACAGTCGAGGCAGTCCTGGGAGCAACGGTCGGCGCGGCCGAAGTTGAATTCGACAAGATCGGTTGACCGGTCGCCCGCATTTGACGAGAGGTTTCAACCGGTTGAGGTTGTCCGGCAACAAGGCCTCCCTTATAGAAACGGGTTGTTTCCTCGCCGATGAGCTTCGTTCCCAGCGATTGGCAATAGACCTCGGCGCGGAACATGTGGTTTCCGGCCGTTTCGGCCTTGGCTCGGACTTTCAGGACCACCTCTTTGCCCGGATCGATCGACTCGATCGCATCGAAGACGACCTGACCGGGGCCCAACTTATGGGGCATCCCTTGGACACGGGTCGGTTCGATCCCTTGAGAGAAGTAGGCCACCGCCTCGACGCCGGTCGCTTGCTTCGAGCCGCGGTTGTAGATCCGGATTTCATAGAAGGCGTTTTCGCCGATCTGGACCGGTCCGGCCGGGTCGATTACTTCCATGGTCAAGTCGGCGATCGATTCGATTCGGGTCGCCAATTCGGCCGAAAGCCGGGTATGCGATTTCGTTTCGTCGACCGAGAAGGCCAAGCGGCAGGTCCCCTCTTTGGTCAATGTCCCTTGAAGCTCGAGAATCGTTTCGGCGTCGGCTTCCAGCTTCGGCAGATTCCAAATGACGTCGCCGGTTTTTTTGACGAACCGGCCTTCGTGGCTGGCGTTTTGGAATTGGATTTCCGGCGGCAATTGGGTCTTCACGACCAGGTTTTCCGCCGAGGTGTTGCCGATATTTTTCAACCGCAGCCGATAGGGGGCCGTCGTGTTGAGGAACTGCATCTGCGGGCCGGTCACCTCAAGTTGGATTTCGGCCTTGCGGACCAAAAGTTTTTCGCACAACTGGGCCTTGGTCGGGCCGTCGCACCGAAGGGAAGCTTCGACCTGGACGTGACTTTGCTGCCGGGCAGTGATGGCCAAGTCGATCGTCTTGGTTGCCCCGGCGGCCAGGTTGCCCAACGAATGTTCCGACGGTTTTCCGTCTTCGGGGCAAAGCGGCATGAGGGTCAAGATCATCTTTTCAGCCGGTCCGTTGCCGCTATTGGTGATTTTCAGCTTGAACGGTTCCTCTTGGCCGTAAAAGACCTCGGGCGCGCCGTCCAAAACCAGGGCGAGCTGCGGTTGTTGCACCTCGATCACCGCTTGAGTGGAGGCCGGTTGGAAATTCCAATGGACGGCCAAATCGATCGGCTTGTTCTCACGCGGGACGATTCGCAAAACGACCTTTTGATGATCGTGTTGTCCCAAGGTGCCGACCTGCCACTTCAGACGAAGACCTTGCTTGTCGAACGGATCGGCACGGGTCGCTCCGGTGGTCGGGTCGGCAGCCATCAGCTCGGCCCAAACGGGCAGATTGATTTCGACCATGACCCCTTCGGCCGGGACGGTACCGATATTTTTGATGTGAACTTCCAACGCCGCCTCTTTGCCGATCGCGATCTTACGCGGGCCCAAGGTGTGGACCTTCAAAACCGGGCTCTCACGCTCGACCAGCACGAGTTCTTCCGACATTTCGGAGGAAGACGGTTTTGTCTGGCTCGGCAAGCCGTTTGCCGAGACGTCCGGGGTTTCGCCGGAGATCTCGTCCGATTTCGACGGGGCCGGATTCGTTTCTTCCGGACGACTCATCTGATCCGATTCGGACGGCTCGGACGCCGGTTGCTTCGTGTCAAGCGGAGTGCTCGGTTGGCCCGGCTGGGGTTCGGTGATCGGCGGCGGATTGGGCAGGTCGTATTTATCCAAAATCGGCTCCGTTTTTGTCGGAGTCGGTTCTTCCTGGACCGGAGCGTCGGTTGAAGGGGCCGCTTCCCCTACCGGCGTGTTCACGGGTGTTTTTACGGAAGATGTCATGGGCGAGGTTGCGGCGACACTCACGGTGGGCTTCGATGCTTCCGAATCGAACGGCGATTGTCGGAACCGGCTGATTCGTTGCCCCATCGGGGACGCTTCCATGACGGTCGGGTCGAACGTATTGCCGAGCGATTTTTTGTCGGTTTTCGTCCCCGAATTTTCGGAACCGGTTTCCCTCGAGTTGGCCGTTTGACCGGACGTCGCGTTTCTTTGCGATTGCGATTCGTACCTTGGCTTGGCGGCCATAGAGACCGGTTTCGACGAGGCCGATTGCTTTGGACTCGAGCCGATTTTAGCATACCCAACGCCGGCCGGTTGGTCGGCCGAGGGTGTCTGACGGGCCTCGATCGAACTGTTTTTCGATTGCTTCGAAGGAACTGCCCCTCCGACCCATTGTCGACGCCATTGATCCAGCTGGCCGACCAACGTCTTGGGGGTTTCCGTTTCGTTTTGAGCCTGCACGGCGGAAACCGTCCAAGTCAACGCCGCCAGAAGGGCTACGACGAGGAATCTCTTGTAAAACATAGCTATTCCCTGCTATTAAAAGACACGAAGTCCAGAACGATAAACGATCGCATCGGATTGTATCGGCAGGGAGGGCTTTGCGGGTTTAATGAACTTTACTGAAGAGACCCATAAAGAGGTTTAGGGTAGATGGGTATTCTTAATAACCTTGGGTGGGCGACCGGAAAACGCCAACGTCGTTCGAGGGTCGGCTTCCCTTGGCTTTCGACGGGCCGCACCACACCGAGATTCAGTGGGGAAGGGGGGGAGTTTTCGAGCGATCCGGGCTACTCTTTTGTCGGGACAACCGGCGTTTCGTCCGATTTTTCAGGGGACTTCTCAGACGACTTTTCAAGCGGATTTTCTACCGGCTCCTCAACCGACTTTTCAGCCGAGGTTTCTTTTTCCGTGGGCAGGGGGACCGAAGTCGGAGCGGATGGGGATTTCTCGGCCGACCCGTTTTCGGGTGTGACAATCTCGACAAAGATGTCGACTTTCATCTGGGCATGATCGCCGAGGTCGGTCTTGAGGATCAGCGGGGCGTTTGATTTTCCCGCTTTGCCGTTGGGCTGGAACGTGACGGGGAGCAGGTGGAGTTTTTTCGCGGTGGTCGGCAACGTCACTTCGAGCCGATCGTCGGGACAGTCGGCCGAGAGGATTTCGAACGGCTGGTTGGCCTGAACTACCAGGTTGCGTTTCATCGGCGGCCCGTCGGGCGGGCTCAAGAAGGTGAGCGAATCGGGGCGGACCGAGAGGGTCGCGGTCACTTGGCCTTCGATTACCAGCGGGATCTGGCTTTTTTTCGGGTCCAGGTCGTTCGTGAGGAGAGTCACCTGACCGTTGAGGTACCCGACCGGCGTCTCCTTGGTCAGGCCGACCCAAAGTTCATATTCAACGCGGCCGTTTCCACGAAGCTTTTCGACCAGCTTGGTTTCCAAAAACGGCCACGGGCTCTTGATTGAGGTGACGGTCCAGTCGTCGCGTCCGGCATAGCTGACGGCGATTTTTTGGGCCGCTTTTTCGCCCTGGTTGGTCTGAAACCGGATGACGCCCGGCTGGAGGACCACATCGCGTCGGATATAGCTGCGGACTTGCAGCGGCACTTCGGCCAGGAACGGTTTGTCGAACTTGACGGTCAGCGTGGCTCGCTTTTCACCGAGAAAGGTCCGCGTGTCGATGATGGCGAGAATGGTTCCCTTTTGATAGGTTTTGATCACCTCTTTAGGATATTCGAACCTGGTGCAACCGCAACTGGAACGGACCGATTCGATGTGAAGATCTTCGAGATACAGGTTTTCGAAAACAAACGGGAACTCGACCTTTGCCCCCCGCGCGACGGTACCGAAGTCGTGGTTGGTTTCCTGAAACATCTTTTGTGCCCATTCTTGGGCCGAGACGTTCGACGGCAGAAGGAATCCAAGGGCAAGGCAGATCAATCCAAGATAGCGTAGCACGTTCACTTTTTCCTATTTCCTTAATACACCCCATCCTCGCAGAGCGTAGCATGGCAAGTTACGCCGTTTATGTCAACCGAGAAACGCGCGGGGCGTGGCTTCGTGGGGGAGGGTGGGGTCGGACGAATTTTCTCCTGGGGTCGCGGACCGATCGAACTCGGGTGTCGCGTTGAATCGTTTCAAAGTGCAAAAAAACGATTCGAAAAAACCATCGTGACTTCCGTACGGACCGCGGTCAAGGTAGGATGAGAGGGGGAAAGGGGAAAATGGCCGAAAATCGACGAAAAAAGTGTCGTCGAGAGCAGAAGCGGTTTCGTCGGCCGATCTGTCACGGAAAAAAATTCAAATTCTCTTTTTTCTTTACTTGAAAAAACGAGCTGATTTTCCTATCTCCTTGAAGGGTTTGCCGTGTTGAAACATCTTCTCTATAACTGGATCGCGACCAGGGCCAAATCGCAGATGCGTCAATCGGTGGCCGACGCGGTTCGAACCGAGTGGGAAAAGCAATCGGCCGCGCCCGAAGAGACCGATCCGCAGGTCGACGTGGCGATTTTTTTCGCACTCGGGATCGAAGCGGGCGGACTGGTCGATCGGTTTGAGCGGGTCACCACCACGCGGACTTCTTGGGGCGTGGTGCGCCGGGGAATCTGGAAAAAGGTTCGGGTGGCGCTGATTGAAACCGGCAGTGGCGCTCGACGCGCGACCGAAGCGGCACAGGCGGCGATCGATTCGCTCGGGCCGAGGTGGGTCGTTTCGTCCGGGTTTGCCGGAGGGCTCGATCCGGTGCTCAAAAAACAGGATCTTGTCTTGGCCGAGGCGGTTCTTGGTACCGATGGCACGCGAGAGGATCTCGGGCTTCAAGTCCAGGCAAAGTCCTTTCCTGCCGATCTTCATGTGGGGCCGATCCTCTCGGTCGATCAAGTGGTGCGAGAGCCGAAGACCAAGCGGAAGCTCGGCCATCAGTACGGCGCGTTGGCGGTCGACTTGGAAACGCTCGCCGTCGCGCGGGTCTGTCAAGATCGGCAGATTCCCTTCTTGGCCGTCCGCGGGATCACCGACACGGTCGACGAGGCCCTTTCGGCCGATGTGGCCCGTTTGGGCGAGGTGGACAACCCGGCCCGACAAATTGGGGCGGCGTTGGGCGCGATCTGGCGTCGCCCGTCGAGCGTCAAGGAGATGTGGGCCCTCAAGGAAACGGCCCTCATGACCTCGGAACGGCTGGGCCAGTTTTTGACCGAGATCGTCGAGATTCTTGGGCAAGCCACACTGGAGAATCAGTCCGATGCCGATACTGACGCTGATGCCGACATTGACGGGGACTGAGGGAAATCCCCTAGTCGCTTCTTCTTTTCTTTCTTTTTCTCGACGGGCGAAACGGCCGTTTGAGTTTTTTGGGGAAATTTCCCCTCTTTAAATCTCTTTTATCTTCTTATCTGCCAAGAAGTTGTCTTTTTCCTCTTGTATCTTTTGAATTTTGCACGACAATCTAGTTGGGCAGGCTTGTTGCCCCCTCCTCGTGTGATCGTGCGATTCCCTGGAGGGGGCACAAGCAGTAAGGCAGGCGGTTCGTCGTTCTTTCCGGGCCGGGGTTGGGCTTGTGGACGGGCGACGCATGACAAAAACCTGAGGGTTTGAAAGAGAGCATGCCATGGCCCGAGGTGGAAAACGACCGGGAGCCGGACGACCGAAAGGGTCCGGCCGGTTCGGCACGCCGACGCGACCGATCCGGGTCCCCGAAACAATGGTCGACCGGATCGTCCGATTCATCGAGAATCGTGAGAATGAACTCCCTTTATACGCCGATCGAATTCAGGCCGGATTCCCTTCCCCGGCCGAAGACCAGCTCGAAGAGACGCTCGATCTGAACGCCTATCTGGTGAAAAATCCTCCGGCCACCTTCCTGCTACGCGTTAGCGGCGAGTCGATGGTCGACGCGGGGATCTTTCCCGACGATATGCTGGTGGTCGACCGGTCGGAAACGCCCAAAAACGGCGATATTGTCGTTGCGGTTGTCGACGGGGATTTTACCGTCAAGCGGTTGGTTCTTCGCGGAAAACGGATCGAACTCCGGGCCGAGAACCCGGACTTCCCGCCGATTCGATTTGACGAAGAGACCGAACTGACCATCTGGGGTGTCGTTCGACACGCGATCCATTCGGTGTGAGGCGTTTTTCTTGGTGCTTCCGCACCGTTATTTAAACCCGCTTCCGTTGGTCGCTGGAAACTTGCTAGCTTGGTTCAATGAAGAAGGTGAAAAGGAGTGACGGCTGCGCCGTCACTCAGTATTTATTGAATGAGGGGAAACATTTTGAAAATGGTTTCCCCTCAAACTCCCCTTCAAAAACTTTTTGGAGCGGGATTGCTTCGCAATCCCTCTTTTCTTTGTTTTTTCTCTTTGCCGCTTATTTTTCGACTTTGAATTTGTGTACCGTGGTCTCTCGGTATGTCTCGCCCGGCTTCAATAAGGTCGACGGGAACTGCGGCTGGTTGGGCGCGTCCGGGTAATGCTGCGTCTCGAGACAGAACCCCTCGTGCTTCGAGAAGCCGCCGTCTTTGTCTTTGCCGGAAAGAGAATTGGCGGTGTAAAGCTGGACGCCCGGCTGGGTCGTGAAAACTTCCATCGTCCGGCCGCTTTTCGGATCGGCCACCCGCGCAACCAACGAAAGCCCGTCCTCGTCGGCTTCGCTTTTGTCGAGTACATAACAATGGTCGTAGCCGCCCCCTTCGACCTGATCGAGGCGTGAGCCGATCGGCGTCGGGGTGGTGAAGTCCATCACGGTATCCTTGACCGTTGCCGGTTTGCCAATCGGAATGAGACCTGCGTTGACCGGAAGGTATTCTTTGGCGTTGAGCATCATGACTTGATCGACGACCTGGCCCGACCCGGCACCGGCCAAGTTCCAGTAGGCGTGGTTGGTCAGGTTCACGTGGGTCGGCTGATCGGTCGTGGCGGAGTAATCCATCAAGAGCCGGTTGTCGTTGTCCAAGGCGTAGGCGGTCGTCACGTCGAGCGTGCCCGGGTAGCCCTCTTCGCCGTCGACACTTTGGTAGGTCAGGCGGACGCCGACACAGTTTTTGTCTTCGATCGGCTCGGCCTGCCAGATTTTTTTGTCGAAGCCGACCTCGCCGCCGTGGAGGTGGTTTTCGTTATTGTTGGTGGCCAGGGTGTATTCTTTTCCGTCGAGCGTGAATTTCCCTTTGGCGATCCGGTTGGCGAAACGTCCGGCGATCGCGCCGAAGAACGGGTGGCCCGATTCGTACCCGGCGAGGTCCTTTTTATGCAGCGTCAGGTTGGCCGTTTTCCCATCGCGGTCGGGCGTTTCGACGCCGATGATCGTCGCCCCGTAGGTGATTACCTCGACCTTCGTACCCAGATCGTTGGTCAGGGTGTACAGATCGACCGCTTGGCCGTCGCTGAGTTTTCCGTAAGGCTGTTTGGTTATTTTCATGTTCGATTCCTTTTCTCCTGTTTCCTTTTTTAGCAGAGCGCTTTGAAGTTTTTTAGGTTTTCACCGGCCGGACAAAACGGGCAGCCACAGCCGCCTGTGGTTCCGTCATCGGCGTCGGGCCTGGACGACTTGGGATCGCAGCCGGGCCCGAGCAATAAAAGCAAGCCGGTTGCCGTGGAAATTCATGAGTTCGGTTTTGCGAGGCGTTTCATGCGTGGGACCATTTTATCCTGTCGACAAGATAAATCCGTTTGAAACGACACCCACGTCGAGCCAGCTTGTTCCCTATCTTATCGGAAAAATGGCGAAGTCAAAACCGGCGAAGCGAGGCATTTTTTTCAGATGCGGGCGTTTTTTGGTGGTCGAAGTGGTCCGTTTCGGTCCAAGCGTCGGTTCAGGCGACGATCGGCGGAAGCGGGACCCCCATGATCGCGCCGATTGCCCGATAGAGTTCGGCCTCTCGGTCGGTCACTTTGCCATCGAAGCTGATCGTGGCGACCGCCGCCAACAGAAATTCGCGTTTGAAGGTCGGCGAGACGCGGCTCAATGCAAACAGGGCCGGATCGAGGGCTGAAAGGGTGCACTCGGATCGAGGGAGGATCCTTCCCGGTTGTTTCAGCAGGTGGATCCCTTTTTCAAACGCCCGGGCCGCCTCTTCAGCGTCCGAATGGCCCACATGGGCCAAGGTCGAAAGGACCTGTCCCGTGGCCTTCGAGACTCCCCCTTTCCAGGCAGACCGGCGGGTGGCGATCCCGAAATGGGCGTCCAGGTTCCGCTCGACCAACGTCCGGATCGTGTATTCCAACAGATCGACCTTCTCGTCGGCCGTGATCAGGGCCTCGAGATTTTGGCGGAACGCCTGGTACTGACGCGGCACCATCTGTTTCAGCGCCGGAAAGGTCGTCTCGACCAGCGGCAAGATCGCCTCGCTCGGCAGATTTGCAACCAGCGGGGCTAACCGCCTGGTTTCTTTGAGCGAGGGCGCTTCGGCCCCTTGTTCAAGCGCAGCCCATTGCCGTTTTTGAACAGCCGGGTCGCGGTCGAGTAGGACGGCGTAGATTACCGCGCGGGCGCCGTACGGATCGTGGGCCGCTTGGCGCAACGGGGCGTCGAGCTGTTCGAGCATCGCGGCGGCAAAGATCAACTGCTCGGTCCCGACGATTCCGCTTTGGTTGACCAGCTTTTTCGGATAGACGGTCCGGGTGCTTTGTCGGCCTTGGTGGTATTCGGGTCGCGCGCGGCCATTGAACTTCCGTGAGGAATCGTAAACCGGCGTCACTTCCGGGTACGTCCCGTCGAAGCTGGGATCGATCCGTTTGATTCGCGATTCCAAAGGCGGATGGGTCGAGAACAAAAACGACGAAAACGGGACGCCGAAAAACAGGTGGCTCATCTCCCGCGCGCTGGAGCTTTTCAAGGAAGATCCGGTGACCAGGCCGCCGATCTTTTTGAGCGCGCCGGCGATCCCTTTCGGATTCCGGGTGAACTGGACCGCCGAGGCGTCGGCCAGATACTCCCGTTGGCGCGAGACGGCGCTTTGGATCAGTCGGCCGAAAAAGACCCCGATCCCGCCGATTACCAACAGTCCGATCCCCAGTCCCAAAATCAAAAGCAACGCCCCGCCGCCGTTGTCCTTGCCACTGCGTGACCGACCGGCATGCACGCCGCCGCCCATCAGACGCAACGTCAACCAGCCCAAAATCGCGATGATCAAGATCCCGTGAAGCACTCCGATCAGACGGAGGTTCAGACGCATGTCGCCGTTTAAGATATGGCTGAACTCGTGGGCGATCACCCCTTGAATTTCGTCCCGATCGAGTTGGTTCATCGCTCCGGCCGAGACGCCGACCACCGCGTTGTCGATCGTGTGTCCGGCGGCGAACGCGTTGATCCCCGCCTCTTCGTCCATCGCGAACACCGGCGGTACCGCCACGCCCGAGGCGATCGCCATTTCCTCGACCACGTTGAGCAACTGCCGTTCTTTCGGGTCTCTCGTTCCCGGATCGATTCGTCGTCCGCCCAGAAGCAGCGCGACCGACTCGCCGCCGCCGGAGGCCAGTTGGGCCGTTTTATAAAGGCTTCCCAACAGGATGACCAGAACCACCCCGACGCTGGTCACCAGATACAACATCGGGTACCAGTACGGCCACTCCGGGATCGGCCGCGCGGCCGCGAGCGTTTTCGGGTCGGCCGTCATCGTGAACAGCGCCGCCAGCAACGCGTTGACCGACAAGACGATTCCCAACACGGCCAGCGTAAAGAAGAGGACCAAATGCCACGTCTTCTTTCGAGCGGTGTCCTGATGTTCAAAAAAGTCCTTCATTTTTTATTCACCGTTTCGCTTAGAACGAGACTTGCGGCGCTTCGCGTTGTTCGGGTTCTTTGACCTCGAAAAGGGTCGCTTCGGTGAAGTTGAACATCCCGGCGACCACGTTGTTCGGAAACACTTCGCGGGACGTGTTGTAGGCGGTGACGCCGTCGTTGAACGCCTGACGGGCGAACGAGATCCGGTTCTCGGTCGAGGTCAACTCCTCTTGCAGGGCCAGCATGTTCTGGTTGGCCTTCAGGTCGGGGTAGTTTTCCATCAGGGCGAACAACCGGCCCAGTGTTCCGCCGAGCACTCCTTCGGCCGCGCCGATCGATTGCATGGCCGACGGATCGCCCGGCGCCGCGGCGGCCGTTTTTCCGGCGGAAACGGCCTGGTTTCGGGCCTCGATCACCGACGTGAGCGTCTCCCGTTCGTGTTTCATATACCCCTTGGCCGTCTCGACCAAGTTCGGGATCAGGTCGTGACGTCGTTTCAACTGGACGTCGATCTGGGCGTAGGCGTTTTTATACCGATTCCGCATTGTGACCAGTTTGTTGTACATCCCGACGAAGATCAGTACCACGACGAGGAGCAAAACGACGCCCCCGATCAAGAGTCCCAAAAGGATCATGGTGGAAGTGGCCATCCGGTTCTCCCTGAATGTGAAAAATGGGTCGAAAAACGAGCCGTGAGCAATACGGCATCGATGGATTATGCTTTATTTTCGCTGGTATTCCTAGTCCCCCTATTCAGGTGGAAGGTCTAGCCAGCCGAAGGCTCCTGCTTTACGATAAACGCCTCCTCTTTGGTTTTGTAGGAAAATCGGGAGAGGAGCGGGGCGTCCTGTCACGATGGTCGGCCCAGGGTGGCCCTTGTTTTGTCGCAGGTCACCTCGGAAGTGAGCCGTTGAGAATAAATGAGAAAAACGCTCCCTTTTTTGGATTTTCACCACGTTACGAGTATTTTTTCTTGCGGAGGCGGGAACTAAAAAATGGACCCTTTTGTCTATGTTTATTCGGTCGGCGGAATCCTATTTCTCTTCGGAATTTACATTGCCGTTCGACAAGGGTATATCAATTTTTCTCTGCGGGGGATGGTGAATCTTTCGGTCTGCCTGCTGATCCTGTTGCTTTTTGCCGGAACGCAGGGCTGGTTGCAATACGGCCAGATGGAGACGGCCCCGGCGGTTGCCTATGACGGCGGCGCCGAGGAGGTGGTTGAAAAGGCGTCCACGGTGCGAGGGGCGCCGATCGACTACGCCATCATGATCGGCTATTTCGTGGCGATCGTCGCGGTCGGAACCTGGTTCGGACGTCGGCAGAAAACGACCAAAGACTTTTTCTTCGGCGGACAGCGGTTCGCCTGGTGGCTGATCGCCTTCAGTCTGATCGCCACGACGGTCGGTTCTTATAGTTTCGTGAAATACAGCCGGATCGGCTACAATTACGGGCTGGCCAGCAGTCAGACTTACATGAACGACTGGATCTGGTTTCCGTTGTTGGCGTTTGGCTGGTTGCCGATCCTCTATTTTTCGCGAGTCGTTTCCATTCCCGAATATTTCGGCCGTCGTTTCGACAAGCATGTTCGGCTTTGGGCGACCCTTTATATTTTGACCTATCTGATCGGTTATGTGGGAATCAACCTTTTCACGATGGGCAAGGTGCTCCATATCCTGGTCGGGTGGGAGATTCCGGTCGCGGCGCTGGTCGTGGCGGCCGTTTCGGCCAGTTACGTCACGGTCGGCGGCCAGACGAGCGTCATCATGACCGACCTGTTGCAAGGGGTCATGCTGCTTCTGACCGGGCTTTTGATCTTGGCGTTGGGAATCTACTATTTGGGCGGCTTCGAGGCGTTTTGGACCAATCTGCCGCGCGACGCCCGGTTGGCGTTTGCCAATTTCAACGAACGGCCCGATTTTCCGAGTGTGGGGATTTTCTGGCAGGACGCGTTTGCCAACTCGGGGATGTTTTACCTGTTGAACCAGGGGATCGCGATGCGATTTCTGGCCACCCGGTCGCTGGCCGATTGCCGCAAGGCGATGTTCACGATGGTCGTCATCCTCATGCCGGTCGGGGCGTGTGTGGTCGCGTCGGGCGGTTGGGTCGCTCGGGCGATGGTCAACGCCGGGGTGCTGCCGTCGGACATTAAATCGGACGAGGCCTTTTTCATCGCCTCGGAACTGCTGAGCCATCCGGGCATCTTTGGTTTGATTCTGGCCGCCCTGACCGCCGCGCTGATGTCGACGGTCGATACGCTCATCACGGCCGTTTCGGCCATCACGGTCAACGACCTGTATCGCCCGTACGTTCGTCCCGACGCCAGCGAAAAACACCTTTTGCGCGTCGCGCGGATTTGTGCGTTGGGGGTGACTATTTTCGGCGTCTTGTTGGTGCCGCTGTTCATGAATTTCAAATCGATCTACTCGGCCCACGGCGCGTTTACCGCCGCGGTGACGCCGCCGTTGGTGGTGACGTTGTTGATGAGCGTCTTCTGGCGCCGATTCACCCGGAAGGCCGCGCTTTGCACTCTGATCGGCGGGATGATCGCGATTCTCATTTCGTTGGTTTATCCGCAGGTGATCGCCCCGCTGGCCCACGGTGTGCCGATGGAAGAGACCTCCGGCGGATTGCTCGACGGCATGAAACAGTTCAAGTTCATGCGGGCCTTTTACGGCACGGTTGTTAGCGTGGTGATCGGGTTTGTCGTGACCTGGTTCACTCGGCCCGAGCCGTTCGACCGTCAGCGGGGACTCGTCTGGGGGACGATCAGCGACGCGCTGCGTCGATACAAGGGGTCGGCCGGTCGAGAGGAAAAGCACGCGCCGGCGATGGCCCAGGTTGCGCGGATGGAAGTCGAGCCGGCCCTTTCCGGAGAAGGCCGTTTGCCCGGCGTGACCCTTTCGCGAGGACTGGCCGAAAAGATCCAGGCGTCCGACGGAGACCTGCTTTACGTGACCGATCGACGCTGGTGGTTGGGCGGATTGCGATCGAGTCACGCGGTGGTCGACACGATCGAAGAAGGGACCGAAGAGCCGATCGTCCGACTCGGGCCGCAGACGTTCGAAACGGTCGTCGCCTCGTCACGTGTCGACAAGGCGTTCCAAGTGGAAAAACTCTATTGACGCGTACGCAATCCGAGCAGCCTGTTAGAAGCAGGCTGCGGTTGGGCGGAATTGTTTTTCTTCGAAAGAAAAGGCTCCGTCGGAGTCGACCAGGGGGTTAATCGATTTTTTTGGGGTGATCGAGTAACTCGTGGATCGTGACCGCGTCCTCGGTGCTCGACTGATCGGAGAGCGTCAGGAGTTGGTTCGAAAGGTCTTGGATCACCGTTGCGCTGTCGACCAGTTGGGGGACGAGCTGTTCCTCGTCGACCGGCATGTGGTGAAGGAACCGGTTCAGCCGGGTCGTGATCTTTCGGATTGCCTCGGTCGTCTCTTGAATCCGTCCGATGGTGGCCGGCCCGGTTTTCTCCTTGGTCGGCAACGTTTGGCCGGGCGTGGAGAATCGATTACGAAGCCAACGCAACAGGGTGTAACGACTGATGATCCCGACCGGTTTCTCCTGGTCGACGATGATCACAAATCGCAGGGCGACCCGCATCAAGAATTCGTAGATCTTTCGAATCGGCGTATCGACCTTGTAGCAGACCAGATTCGTCTGCATGATGTCGCGGATCGGCGACTTCTTCCACTCAGGCATCGAGAGGGCGCCGATGATATCGTTTTCGTTGAGGATGCCGACCAGTCGTCTTTCTTGGTCGACGACCGGGGCGGAGTGAATTCGATGGTTGAGGAAAAAATCGGCCGCCTCGTCGATCGTGCGAGTCAAAGGCAACGTGGCGACGATAGGCGTCATGACCCGTTCCGCTTTGACATGCGAGAAAACCTTTTCCAAGGCCGACAGTTCGGGCAACGCTTCCCCCTCTTCCGGCGCGTGGCCGACCACGACCCGATTGCGACCGGCCTGTTTGGCCAAGCCGAGCGCCTGATCGGCCCAATCGACCAATTCGTCGGGCGAAATGATCTCGGCGTGACGTTGGGCGACTCCAAAACTGGCCGAGAGATAGAGCGGTTTTTCGCCGCCGATGTCGATCGGCGTTTTTTCCAGACGACGTCGGATTCGTTCGGCGAAACGGTGGGCCTCTTCCTCGGTCGTTTCGGGCATCAAGATCGAAAACTCTTCTCCGCCGTAACGACTCGGGACGTCGTTGGTCCGACACGATTTTTTCAGTAACGATCCGACTGTCCGTAAAACCAGGTCGCCCGCGGCGTGACCGTAGGTGTCGTTGATCTGTTTGAAAAAGTCGAGGTCGACGATGACGCAGGAAAGCGGGGCACCGGTCCGGTTACTCCGTTCCCATTCCGACTCCAGCTCTTCGAAGAAGACGCGCCGATTGAAGATCCCCGTCAGCGCGTCGGTTCGCGCCATAATCTGAAGACGCCGTTCGAGGTCGATCACCCGACCGCCGGACCAGACGCGGGCCAACAACTCTTCTTGATTGACCGGCTTGGTCACGAAGTCGTCGGCCCCGACGTTGAGTCCTTCGATCGCCTTCGACGAACCCGACTTGGCCGTCAGAAAAATGATGTAGATGTAATTCGGCAGATCGATTTCCCGGACCCGACGGCAAAGCTCTAGCCCGTTCATTTTGGGCATTTCCCAGTCGGTGATAAGGACATCGGGCGCTCCCTCTTGAATCGCTTCAAGCGCTTCGTCCCCATTCTCGAAACATCGAACGTTGAATCCGCCTTTTCGCTTCAAAAAGGTCGAAAGCAAGCGTAGGATGCTCGGGTCGTCGTCGACAAGCCAAATGTTCTTGTACTCAGTAGGCATTCTCTGATATGCACTCTTATTCGAATTTTGCCCTTCTTGTTCCGCCTCTTACCCTCAAGTAACCGGCATGAAAAACGTGGCCGATTGGTCTGAGGGGCCTTCTCCCCGGAAGGTTCCCACTTCTCTACTGGAATTCTAGGGAGTCAGGAAACAATAGCTTACCGCCAAAGTCGAACGATCGAAAAATTTTTTTCTTTCCCTGATCCACATCCAACTCTGCCCGAGAAGGGGCGGGCATGGTATGCTTAAGCGGCGGTGGATTAGGTGAACCCGCTAAGTAAGGGGGGGGAAGTTGAGCGGTAAGTCTGCTATAAGCCTTCCAACCCGCATGAGCGGAAGGGGTAAACGATGCATCATTTTCTGAAACGACTTACGGCACCATCTTGCGAGCGGGCCCTTTTCTTCCTCGCTTCAGTCGGACTGGCCGTCGTGCTTGTCATGGGACGGACGGCTTACGCTGAACCGGCTGACACAACGGATGGGGGGGTGTGTGGTACACCTGCCATTTATGAAAAGACGGTCCAAAAAGGGGTCCGTTTTCTCTCGACACTTGGGCAAGCCGAGGACGGTTCTTATACCAAGGAAAGCGGGATCGGGGTGACCGCCCTGGCGACCGCCGCGTTGTTGCGAAATGGGCTTGAGCCCGGCGACCCCCGTGTGGCGAGCAGTCTCGACTATCTGGTAAAATCGATCCAACCCGATGGCGGGATCTATACCGAGGGAAGTTTTTTACGAAATTACGAGACGAGCGTCGCGATTTTCGCGCTGCGAGAGGCCAATCGCGACGGACGTTTTGACGAAACGCTCGAGCGGGCCGCCCGATTTCTGCGCGGCATTCAGTGGGGAGCCGACAAGGGGACCTCCCAAGACGACCTCAACTTCGGCGGGGCGGGCTACGGGAAGCACAAGCGGCCCGATCTGTCGAATACCTCCTATTTGATCGACGCGTTACGTGCCGCCGGAGCGGGTCCGAACGATCGGGCCATTCAAGACGCGGTTCTTTTCGTCTCCCGTTGTCAAAATCTCGAATCGGCCAATAATACGACCCCGTTCGCGGTGAAAAACCCGGACGGAGGGTTTTACTATACCTGTGCCGCCGGTGGACAAAGCAAGTCGGGAGAGACGCCGACCGGAGGCCTTCGCAGCTATGGCTCGATGACCTACGCCGGGCTCAAGAGTATGATCCATGCCGGGCTGGGTCCCGATGATCCGCGAGTCAAGGCGGCTACCGAGTGGATCCAAAAGCATTACTCGCTCGAATCCAATCCTGGGTTGGGCGCGGCCGGATTGTATTATTATTACCACACCTTTGCCAAAACGCTTAGCGCGATGGGGGTTGATCGTCTGGTCGACGACCGGGGGAACGAACACGACTGGCGGGCCGAATTGATCGGTGTCTTGGCCGCGCGCCAACAACCGGGCGGTTCCTGGATCAATGAGAAAAACGAGCGGTGGCTTGAAGGGGACCCGAACCTGTCGACCGCCTACGCCCTGTTGGCTCTTTCCTATTGCCGACCGGGCGAACCGTAAGCGGCCGTGCCGATCGAGGTCGGAGGAAACGGCCGATTATTCCTGCCCGGCCTGTTCGTCACGAGGGACCGGGAAGCGCCCCCCACGGGGGTTTTTCACGGTGACTCGGGCGAAAAGCCCCTTGACGTTCGTTTCCGCGGCGTGCTATACCTTGACTGGACTACGTTTTTTGAAAAAGGGCCCCTTGGTCTTGGACCTGCGAGAAGAAAATTTATGATTTTGGTAACTTTGCGAGTGCTCGACGGCGCCGATCGAGGAAAAGCGTTCGAAAAAATCGCGACGCCGATTACGATCGGGCGGGAAGAGGGCAACTCGATCCAGTTGAACGACGAGCGGGTGAGTCGTTTCCACGCCAAAATTCAAGAGGACGAGGGCAAACTGGTCCTGACCGATCTTGAAAGTACGAATGGGACCAAAGTCAACGGCGAGAATATCCGCCTTTGGATCCTTCGGCATGGCGATCTGATCGAGGTCGGTCGAAGCCTTCTCTTGGTCGGCTCGGAAGAAGACATTACTCGCCGTCTGGCCGCCTTGCGAGGGGTCGATTTTTCGCAAGGGATCGAATTCGCGGACGACGAGGACGAGCCCGGTTTCTCGGTTCGACTGGAAGAAGAACTCAATTGGACCGACGATCCGAAAGCGCGGGTCACGTTACACACGTTGCTGCCGCCGGAGTTGCCCGAGCAGCTCAGCCCTGGCCAGAGGGCCCAGCTTAACGAGATGATTCATTATCTCCATTTTCGCATTCGGAACTTGCTCCGTTCGGTCGAAAGTGGCGAGCGGGATACGATTTCCGTTCCCCAGCGACGGTGGCAGGATCTCTTGGATCTCGAAAATCGTTTGGCACTCTATCTCCGCGAAGTCGGCGAGCCTGACTAGTCTCGGCGCGTCCGACAGGGCTTTTGGTCAGCGCTTTTTACGGGGCTTTTGGGTGTCGAAAACAGCCGTTTTTGCGCAATTGTCTCTTCAAAGCGGTCTTGTATCCGTCCGGGCAATCCACTATAAGAGGCCGGTTTTCCGGTTCCTTTTGCGCGCGGTCGGCCCCCCCGGTCGGATTGCGGCATCCCCTTTGGTTCTTCGCTGTAGATCGGTATCGATCGAAAAGGAGTTTCCCCCGATGCGACGTCGACTCCTCTTATCCGCCTGGTTGTGTTTTGCCCTGATCGGTATGGGAATCGTCCCGTTGGCTGCGCAGGAAGCGGATCAGACCGCCGCCAATCAATCGACTCAAGAGGCGGACCAACAGGCGACCGATGAGGAAGTGCCCGGTCATCTGACGGCTGCCGAGCTCAAAGCGGGCCTGCGGACGGTCACCAAGGAACAGGACGCGTTCATCGACTATATCGTCTTTCTGGCCAACACGGGGAACCTGTCTTACGCGGTGATCGACTCGGCCTACGACTACTCGCAACAGAAGCCAAAAAAGAAGCGGTTTGAATATTTCAGGCGGGTCATCTTCCTCTTGGCTGAAAAAGTCGGCACACCGATCACCTGGCCGCCGGAACCAGAAACGGCGACGACCGAACCCAAGTCGCGTTTCGGGAAATATTTTTCGGTCCTCTTGCGTCTTATCCCCTGGTGGGAATCCACCCCCGAAGACGGCAGCTAAGAAACCGGGCAATTTCTCTACAGCGAGAAGCCATCCCGTGAATCCGTTTCGATCTCTTACTCGTTGGCGCGAATGAATTTTCCCTGTCTTTTTGGGGAACTTTGCCTATGCTGCCAACGTCTCATCAAGTCGGGGCCCGATCGGTCCCTCTCCCTTTGGCTGAGTCGAGAGAGTGACTACCCCGTTTGGGGAGTTTCTTGACGCTTTCCCCCCTTTTCAGAAGGTATAATAAGAGGGACTTCTGTATTTCTTGGTATTCATCTAGCCTTTTACCGCCGGAGGCTAGCGATCGGAAGGAGGGAAAGCATTCCCCATTGGTGAATTTATTGGACTCCTGCGTCCAAAGATCGTTTTCCTGGTTTGGCTAAATCTGCCTACCTACCGATCTTCTCGAAGGCTGCGTGAGGCCCGGTTTTTTACCTTCAATGAGGATGTTGCGTTTTGACCGAAAAATCGATCCCCAATTCGAATCAGCCCCGTCGCGGGACGGCAGACCGCCTTGATGCGACGCTTGACGAGCAGCTTCGGCTGACCCGTCGTCAGCTCCGCCAGGTCGATCTGGCCGGGGCGGCGTTGAAGCTGGTCATCGGAATAATCGCCTATCTGTTCGCTCTGACGCTTCTGGACCAGTGGGTCGTTCCGGGCGGTTTGAGCACCGGCGGGCGGACACTTGCTTGGCTGACCTTGATCGGCGCGGGGGGATTCTATGCGTACAGGGCCCTTTTACTGCCGTTGATCCGTCCGATCAATCCGATTTACGTTGCCCGTACGATTGAAGAAAGTCGACCGTCGATCAAAAATAGTCTGATCAATTTCCTGCTCTTGCGTCGGGAGCCCGAACGGCTGCCGGGGCCGGTTGCCGAGGCGGTCGGGGCGCAGGCGGTTGGCCAATTGGGCGACTTCACTCCCGATTCGGCCGTCGACCGTCGACACTTAATCCGACTGGGCTATCTGTTTACCGGTCTGGTTTTGATCGGCGGGTTGTATCAGGTTCTCTCGCCGAAAAACCCGCTTGCGAGTGTCGGCCGGGTCTTGTTCCCGTTTGCCGAGATTACCGCGCCGAGCCGGGTCACGTTTGCCGAAATCGCGCCGGGCGATACGACCGTCTTTCGTGGCGATCAGGTTACCGTGACGGCCATTGTGCGCGGTCTCAAAGAAGGGGAAATTCCCCAATGTCGATTTACGACGGCCGACCGGCAAAGTCTCGACGAGGCGGCCCCGATGCGGGTGCCCGAAGGGGGCTATCGTTACGAGTGTCTTTTGCCGCCGGGCCAGTTTGGCGTTCAGCAACCGATCGAATATTACCTGGCTGCCGGAGACACCTCCTCCGAGCGGTTCGTGATCCAGGTCGAGGACCCGCCAACGATCGAAATACAGGCGATCGAGTACGACTATCCCGACTACACCCGGATTGCCGATCGAACCACGGCCGAAGCCGATCTCCGCGCGATCGAAGGGACCCAAGTCACGATTCGTGCTCGGGCCAACGGGCCGATCGAACGGGCCGAAATCGATCTCGACAGCCGGGGCCTTAAACTTCGTCCGATGAAAATCGACGACCAATCGGCCGTCGGAACGTTGACGCTCCGCATGAATCCTGACGACCCTACTGCGGGCGAGTATCGTTCGTATCAACTTCGGATGCGCGATCTTGACGGTCGACGAAATCAGCGACCGGCTCGCCATACGATCGACGTCTACCGCGATTTGCCGCCGACAGTCGAATTTGTCGAACCGCCGCCGGGAAAGATTGAAGTGCCGGCCAATAGCCGGGTCGAGTGGTCGGTCCGGGCCGAGGATCCCGACTTCGGGTTGCGCCGTGTCGCGTTGCACCTGACCCGTCACGGAATCAGTCTGCCGACCGAGCCGCTTCTCGCGATCCCCGTTAACGACGAAGCGCACACCGGCGTGTTTGAGGGGAAAATCCCGTTCGAGCCGTCCCAATGGAATTTGAAACCGGGCGATCAGATCACCTATTGGGTCGAAGCAAGCGACAATAAAACGCCGGTGCCGGGCCGGGCCGAGACCGAGCGAAAGACGATCGTCATTACCGAGCCGCTTGATCAGGCCGCGCGCGAAAAAACGTCCGACCAGCTCGAAGGGGAGCGGCCCGACCCGTCGAAGTCGGACCAATCGCAAGAGGACCAACAACAGGCCGATCAAGAGCAAGAGGGTCCAAGCGAAGCCGAATCGGAACAGGCCGGTGAAGGTCGGCCCGATCAAGAGTCCACCGACGAGCAAGCGGAAGACGGTCAACAACCGGGCCAACAGCAGGACGAACAATCGGGCGAACAGCAAGGAGAGCAACCCCAGCAACAGCCGGGCGAGCAAGAGGAATCGGGCGAGCAGCCACCCCAGCCGGGCGAAACTGATCAGGAGTCCGATCAACAAGAAGGTCAGCAACAAGAAGGTCAGCAACAAGAAGGTCAGCAACAGGACGGACAGCAACAAGAAGGTCAACAACAAGAAGGTCAACAGCAGGAAGGTCAACAGCAGGAAGGTCAACAGCAGGAAGGTCAACAGCAAGGAGGTCAACAGCAAGGAGGTCAACAGCAGCAGGGCGACCAGGCCCAAGGGGGACAGGGGCAGGGACAGGATCAGCCTCGTGACCGCGATTCGTTGGATCAGCCGGGCACGGAGCAAAAGCCGGGACGCCCGGGTGAGGTGTCCGATCGCGATGACCAACCGGCCGAGCCGCTCGACGGCCAAACCAATCCGGGCGATGTTTTCGAACGGGTGTTGAAGCATCGCGAGAAGACCGAAATCGATCGTAAGCCGTCCGACGCCGACGCGAAAGACCGAGGGCAGGCCGAGCCGTCCGATGGTGAAGCGGAAAAGGGCCGACCGGATCAACCGTCCCAAGGGGAACCTGAGCAGGGCCAGTCGGCCGATCAGACCGGCGCCGACGAACAGTCGACCGACGAAAAGTCGGGGCAGCAGCCGACCGAACCCACGGATGCGGCGCGGCAGGAGGGTGCCGACGGTCTTGATCCAGATCAGGAAAAAACTCCCGAGTCGAAAGAATCGACCGCGGGTACCGAACCGTCGGACGCCGTGAAAGAAGGGGAGGAAGAGACCGACGCGGCCGGCGAAGGTCAAGAGACCCAAGGGAAGGAGGCCGAGACCTCCGAATCAGCGCCGACCGACGAGCCGGCCCCAGGCGAACCGACCGGGACGGAAACCCCGTCGGGTGAGCAAGCGGGTGAGCAAGCGGGTGAGCAAGCGGGTGAGCAAGCGGGTGAGCAAGCGGGTGAGCAAGCGGGTGAGCCGCCGTTGACTTCTGCCGAGGAATCAACGTCCGGCAGTGAGGAGTCTCAAGGGGATGCGGCCCAAGAGAAACCGGAGAAAGGTGAACCTGCCAAGGGCCAACCGGCCGAAGGGGAGTCGACCAAGGGGAAGCCGTCCCAAGACGTGCCGGAGGGGGCCCAGCCGGGCGACGCTCCGACTGACGCGGGAGAATCGACACGGAAACCGGCCGAGGGCGAGCAGAAGTCCGATCAACCGTCCGATCAGGCCGAAAAGTCGGAGCCGTCTCCTTCAGAATCGACCGGGCCGGGTAGCGCTGCGCAAAAATCGGTCGAGACGCCGACCGAAGCGTTCAATCGGGAGTTTGCCGAAAAGAAGACCGTTTTGGCGCTTCAGTACCTTAAAGACCAACTGGCCAAGGAGAAACCGGACCCGAAACTGCTCGAATCGCTCGGCGGTTGGAGCCGCGACGACTTGGCCCGATTCGTCGGACGTTGGGACGCGATGCGTGCCGCGGCGGTGCGCGAGGACGATCCCAATGGCCAGTCGCAAAAACAGTGGAACGAAGCGCTTCGCAGCCTCGGGTTACCGCAAGGTCGCACCGAGTTGAAAGCGGGAACCACGACGGACACGCCTGGCGGGATGCGTGAAACCATCCGTGTCGCGCCGCCGTCCGACTGGCAAGAGCAGATCCGCGCTTACCGGAAGAGCCTCGGTGGCGAGAGGGCCGCCCCGTAAAAAAAAATTGCAGATTGACCATGAAAAAAAGGCGACGGTCCAGATCGGGCCACCGCCTTTTTTGAGTTGATTGGCATGTCTCGACGCTTAAGCGCTAAGGATGCCCTTTTCTTTAAGGTAATCGATCACCTCGTCGGCCAGCGCTTCGGCCGATTTGGTTCCGGCGTCGAGGACCAACTCGGCGTTTTCGGGCGCTTCGTACGGATCGTCGATTCCGGTGAACCCTTTAATCTCCCCGGCACGGGCCTTTTTGTAAAGGCCTTTCGGGTCACGCGCTTCACAGACTTCCAACGGGGCGTCGACAAACACCTCGACGAAATCGCTGTCCGTCAGCGACTCGCGTACCCGGTCCCGGTCGATCCGGTAGGGGCTGATGAAGGCGGTCAGCGTGACGTTTCCCGCGGCGCAAAACAGTCCGGCGACCGTCCCGATGCGACGGATATTCTCTTCGCGGTCTTCGGCCGAAAAACCAAGCCCAAACCGTTTGGCGAAATCTTCGCCGTGGCGTTCCTTGAGCATTCCCGGCGCGGCGTTGAGGCCGTGGCGGATATTGTCGCCGTCGAGTACGTAGCTGTGGGTTCCCATGGCGTGGAGCTTGTGGTCGACCAGGTTGGCGATCGTGCTTTTTCCACAGGCGCTTAAGCCCGTAAACCAGACGACACAGCCGCGGTGGTCGTTGAGTTTTTCCCGCTCTTGACGGCTGACGGCGTGCTCGTGCCAATGGACTTCGACGTTTTGGTCCTCTTTCATTCCGACTTTTTCTCCTTTGCTTGCATGGCCCCCGTTTGACAGATCATAGTAGTAGGATCGGCAATCGGGGTAAAATAGATGGATTTATAGGCGATTTTTTGACAAATTGGTCCGTTTTCTCAATGGGAATTGGTTCCGAAGCATGTCAAAAGAGGGAAAGTGGTTTGCCTCCCTAATGAGGGGGCATTTTTGCAAGTTCCCTATTTGAAGCGGGATTCATTTTTCCACTTTTTCTTTCACCGCAAGAACTCTCCCCCTACGCTGGTAGGTGAAACGTGCCCGAAAAACCAGAAAAAGGCGGGATTCTGACACATTTGCCGAAGACCAACCGACCAGTTTACCCTATTTTGTTTTCCGACGCTCTTCCCCTCTTGGGGCAATCCGAGTAAACTTAGGGGTTTGTCTGGACGAGTATCGTAGGAAGGCTCGCCGAAGTAACGCTTAATTAAGAGTGCCCCCCAATAGGGCTGCTTTCAGGCTGGAACCTGAGCTTATGAGGGGTATTTCGGGCGTTTTTCGGCTCGATCTGGTCTGAAACTAAGATAAACGATGAACTCATAGGGGTTTTCCCCCGTACGTTAGGAGAAACCATCATGGCAAAACCGACTCGAAAAATCAAGAAAGCCAACCACGGGAAACGGCCCGCTTGCAGTAAGTCTCGCAAAGCGAAACGCCAAGTTACCAAGACCTAGAGTATTTTTTCCGTCAACGGTAGTGTCACACTGGCGGTGGGGATAGTTACCCCCCTGTTTGTAATAAGTTGAGGGATGGAAGAGAAAATTAATTTTTCACTTTGGTTCCTTGCCGCAAGGAAATCGCTACCCTTACAGTGAAATGCGTTATAAGCTCTTTCGACCTATTCTGTTGCCGGTTTTGTTAGGAAAGAATAGTGGAAAGGCAATTGCTCCCTTGAAAGAGTGCATTGTCTTTCGGCCCATTTGCCGATTCATTGCCGACGAGAGGCCCCAAGGAGGATATCGTGCCGAAAAAGCCTTTAATTCTTGACCCGTCCGAATATGACCTGAATAACGTCGTTGCGGATATTGAAGAGATTCGCAGTTACAACCCTCAACGTTACGAGATGGAACATCTCACGGCGGTCTGCTTTGAAGACGATGAGCGAAAGATTATCGTCGGGTACAAAGATCTGACCGAAGAGGAATTCTGGGTCCGCGGCCATATGCCGGGGGTTCCGTTGATGCCGGGCGTGATCATGTGCGAGGCGTCTGCCCAGTTGGGGTCGTTCTTTGCGGCGAAGCGAAAGTTCTGCGACTGTCAGATGTTCGCCTTCGCGGGAATTAAAGAGGTTGCCTTCCGTGGCGTGGTGCGACCGGGCGACCGGTTTGTGATTGTTGCTCAAATGGTACGAGCCCGTCGGCGGATGTTCGTTTGTGAATTCCAATGCTTTGTCGGTGAAGACCGGGTCTGCGAGGGGGTTCTCAAGGGATCGCCCTGAGTGAAGAGCAGCTTGGCGGTCAGTTGCCGGGGGCCGAATAAGCGATTTTTTAAAATCCATTCTTAGGCGACGTTTTTGGTTACTTCCCCTTCCTCCTTTTTTAGGATGAGGGGGAGTCGTCCTTTTTTCGGCGAACGTTGTCTGGGTGTCGATTCGATAAGGCTCGGGACATCCCTTTTTTTCGTCGCTTTTTTTCGGGGTTGGTTCTTCCATGTTTTTCCCGTTCCACGACGACAACCCGACGCGACGTGTGGCATGGGTCACCTACGTGATCATTGCGCTGAACGCGATGATTTTTCTTTGGTTCAACTACTTGCCCGCCAAGGAAAAAGAGTCGGTCATTTTGCGACGTGGTTTCGTTCCGGCACGGGTTGGGCAAATCTTTCATCAGAAGCCGATCGTGGAATCGAAAATGATTCCGGTTTTTTCTCCCTTTTTCGGCAAACGGGTGGTCCGTCATGATTTGATCTTTCCGCCCGATCGCAAGGCGATCTTCATCTCGACGATTACGAGCCTTTTTCTGCACGGTAGCTGGATGCACCTGATCGGCAATATGTGGTTTCTTTGGATCTTCGGGACCAATGTCGAAGA
This sequence comes from Thermoguttaceae bacterium, assembly GCA_963674475.2. Classification (GTDB taxonomy): domain Bacteria; phylum Planctomycetota; class Planctomycetia; order Pirellulales; family Thermoguttaceae; genus CAXXFQ01. The sequence continues at coordinate 258,658 of CAXXFQ010000033.1, forward strand.
CCGGTTGGGACACGGGCCGTTTCTTTTTTTCTATTTGTTGGGCGGGATATTTGCCTCGATTTTCCATTGGACAATCGATATGGGCAGTTTTGCGCCGGTTATCGGCGCTTCCGGGGCGGTGGCCGCCGTGTTGGGGGCCTACGCGATCACCTGGCCTTGGGCGCGGGTCCATACGCTGGTCTTTTTGTTCGTCTTCGTGACGATTATCGAGGTTCCGGCCCTGTTGGTCTTGGGGATTTGGTTTGCCGTGCAGTTGATGGAAGGCCATGCCCAGTTGGCGTTGAACACCTCCGGCGGTGTCGCCTGGTGGGCCCACGTCGGCGGTTTTCTGGTCGGGATGGCGATGATGCCCTTTTTGGATGTCTTGATGAACGGACGGCGATCGCAACAGTCGAAAACGGTTCCCCCCGCTGAAACCCCGCAGTAGACTTTTTCCTTTTGCCTCTACCCTTTTCCTCCCTTTTTTGTAGCAGTAAAAATCGATGGGACGTCGCGCGTTAAGAAAAATTGACCCTTCCTTGAACCTTTCGAACTGGCTTTTGACGGTCGAGGATCTCCCTAATCCGCTGACGGCCAAGACGCTTTTTGGCGCCGAGATGCCGCTGGAGGTGGAGCTCGGATCGGGCAAGGGGCTTTTTGTGCGTCGCGCGGCCCGGGCGGTTCCGGACCACGGTTTTCTGGGGATCGAGATCGGCAAGAAATACGCCGAGTTCGCGGCGGCCGGACTGGCCCGACGGGAATTGGCCAATGCCAAAATGGTCAGCGGCGACGGGCTTCCGGTGTTCGAAGATCTGATTCCGGACGACTCGCTCGAAGCGGTCCACGTCTATTTCCCCGACCCGTGGTGGAAAGCGCGGCACAAAAGACGACGCGTGCTCAACGGGCCGTTTTTGCGCAACGTCTATCGGACCCTTCGACCGGGCGGGCGGTTGCATTTCTGGACCGACGTTGAAGAGTATTTCGAAACGACGCTCGAACTGATCGCCGAGATCGGCCAATTAAAAGGGCCGTTTGAGGTCGAGGAGTTGTCGGCGGAGCACGACATGGACTTCCGGACCCATTTCGAACGTCGAACCCGGCTACACGGCGAACCGGTCTATCGGGCCGAATTCGAAAAGTGATCGAGCCGACGAAGTGCCGCCAAGCGGTTTCAGGCGTTTCTTCTTTACTTCGCGTTTTTCAACTCGACCATGACCGTTTCCGCTTCGGCGATTGTGGCGTCGATATCCGCCTCGGTGTGGGCGGTCGAGACGAACAGGGCTTCGTACTGACTGCACGGCAGATAGATCCCCCGTCGAAGCATTCCCCAGAAATAACGGGCGTAGCAGCGAGTGTCGCATTGGGCGGCGACGTCCCAGTCGGTGACCGGCCGGTTGTGGAAAAACAGCGTCAACATGCTTCCACGCCGGGCCAGCATGACCGGGATCTCGGCCGCACGGGCCGCCTCTTTCAATCCCCGCCCGAGTCGGTCGGAGAGCTTTTCCAGTTGCGGATACGGGTTGGTTCGTCGCAGAATGTCGAGCGTCGCGATCCCGGCCGCCGTGGCCAGCGGGTTGCCGCTAAGGGTCCCGGCCTGAAAAATCTTTCCCGCCGGAAGCACCTGGTTCATGATCTCGGCCCGCCCTCCGTAGGCGCCGACCGGCAGTCCGCCGCCGATGATCTTGCCGAGGGTCGTCAAGTCGGGTTTGATTTTCAGGAGCGACTGGGCCCCGCCGTAGGCGACGCGGAACCCGCTCATCACCTCGTCGAAGATCAAAAGCGCGCCGTGGTCGGTGGTCAGTTCGCGGGCCTTTTCAAGGAAAGATTCGTCCCCCGGCACACACCCCATATTGCCGACGACCGGTTCGAGGATCACTCCGGCGATTTTTTCCCCGTGCGTTTCGAACAGGTCGACGAGCCCGGCCGTATCGTTGTAGCGGAGTACGATCGTGTCTCCGGAGGTACTGCGGGTCACGCCGGGCGAATCGGGTACGGCCAGGGTGGCGGCCGCGCTGCCGGCGGCGACCAGCAGACTGTCGACATGGCCGTGGTAATTTCCGGCGAACTTGACGATCAGGTCCCGGCCGGTGTAGCCGCGGGCCAGACGGATCGCGCTCATCGTCGCTTCGGTGCCCGAATTGACCAGTCGGACCTTCTCGATCGAGGGGACCGCGTCACAGATCCGCTCGGCCAGATCGGACTCGGCCACGGTCGGCGCGCCGAAGCTGGTCCCCTGTCCGAGAGCCCGTTCGATCGCGTCGATCACTTCGGGGTGGCGATGGCCTAGAATCATCGGGCCCCAAGAGCCGATATAGTCGAGGTACCGATTATCGTCGATATCGACGAGAAAAGCGCCGTTGGCCCGCTCGATGAACGGCGGGGTGCCGCCGACCGCGCCGAACGCCCGCGCCGGGCTGTTGACCCCACCGGGGATCGACTGACAGGCCCGTTGGAAAGCGGCTTTACTTTTCTCAAGATTCATGGAAGTTTTTCCTTCTGGCGTATTTCATTTAGGCGTAGGCGGTTTCTTGCAGCCGATAGGGAAAGGGAAGAATGAAAATTTAACGAATATCGGCGACTCTCTCCCCAATCATAAGCCAATTTGGCCGACCATTGAATAGGGGGGGTAGGCAAACGGCCGGTCCGTTTCCGCCTCCCTGGCGAAGACGACTTGACGAACCCCTCCATCCGGGCTAGCGTGGAAGGAGGCCGGTTTTGCCGTTTATGAACGGGTATTTTCCCAGTACGATTAGATAAACCAGTCGATCACCCCATTCTCGTTTTGCCCGAAAAGCATGACTCAAAAAGATATCCATCAAAAACTGCTCGATCAGTATACCGAAATCGCCCGTTTGGCCGGGGGCCTGGCCCACGAGATCAAAAATCCGCTCTCGACCATCCGGTTGAATATGGAGTTGTTGGCCGAAGATTTCGAAGGGTCCGAGTCCCAACGCGACCGCCGTGCGTTGCGCAAGGTCCAACTGGTCGAGAAAGAGTGCCAACGGCTGCAGGACCTGTTGGACGATTTTCTCAATTTCGCCAAGGTCCGCCACCTCCGTCAGGAGCCGACCAACTTGAACGACCAGATCGACCAAGTGTTGGATTTCTTCCGGCCCAAGGCCGAAGCGGCCGGGATCGAGGTGTTGACCTATCTGGCGGCCGATTTGCCGACGGTCCTTTTGGATCGGGAGTCGTTTCGCGGCGCGCTTTTAAACCTGTTGCTCAATGCCGAGCAGGCGGTCGAGTCGGGTGGCCAGATCGTCCTGCGGACCTTCCCGACGGCCGACGGGGTCGGATTGCACTTGATCGACACCGGCTGCGGGATGAACGAGGAGACCCGTTTCCAGATCTTCGACGCCTTCTTCTCCACCAAAAGTGGCGGGTCCGGACTCGGGTTGCCGACCACCCGGAAGGTGATCGAGGCCCATGGCGGTCTCATTATCGTTCAGAGCGAGCCGGGCAAGGGGACCCAGTTCACGATCCAGCTTCCGACTCCCGCGCGGCTGGCGGCCGATCGACGGTTCGAGGAGGAAGAAGAGCAACCGAGCGCCGACTAGGTTTTTGGGCTTTTTTTTAAAGCCAAACCCGAGAAACCAAACCGGGCTTGAACGGCGGACAAAAAATTGTCCGGCGGACCAAAATCGTCCGGCGGACCAGAGTTGTCCGGCGGGCAAAAGTCGTCCGGCGAGCTAGAATTGAAAAAGGTGACGGTGAAGCGATTTTATAAGCGTTTCTAGAGCGGTTTATTTTAAAAAGGTTACGAAACCATGTTGGCCGGAGTCCATGTCGTCTGCTTTGTCGCGAGCTACCTCGTCGCGCTGGTACTCGAGCTGCTTCGCGGGGTCTATCCCGGTCGGCTTCGCGCGGTTCTGGCCTGGGGATTCGCCGCGGCCGGACTCCTCGCGCAGAGCGCCTATCTTTATTACCGGGCGATTCGCGTCGCCGGAACGCCTCTGTCGAGTCAAAAGGACTGGTATTTTGTCGCGGCCTGGATCGTGGTCGTCGTTTACCTCTATCTGGCAGCGAATCATCCCCGGTTGGCCTTTGGTGTTTTCCTGTTGCCCATCGCGGTAGTATTGATCGGGATCGGGGCCCTGTTGGCCGACGCCGAACCGTTCGCCCGTGAACCGGCCAGTCAGGCCTGGGGTTTGATGCACGGGGCGTCGATTTTGCTGGCCTCGGTGTCGATCCTGCTGGGATTCGTGTCGGGGCTGATGTATCTGATCCAAGCGCGGCGGCTCAAAAAGCGACGTCCGCCGATCCACGGATTCTTTTTGCCAAGCCTCGAATGGCTCAAGCGGATCAACTACCGGTCGATCGGTCTGGCGACGTTGTTTTTGGGGATCGGCATCCTTTCCGGGATGGTCCTGATCCGAATCACGCGGGCCGGCGAGTCGGTCCTGGCCGATCCACTGATCGTCGGCGCCTTGCTTTTGTTCGGTTGGCTGGTCGTCGCGCTGATCGGCGAGGCAAGCATCTCGTCCCTTCAGGGGGGACGCCGAGTCGCCTATCTGACGGTCGTCGGACTGGTCTTTCTGTTGGCCGCCCTGACCATCTGGTTGACCCTCGGCGCGGCCCACGGTCAAACGACACCAACACCGGTCGCCGCCTCGTTTTTCGACGGATCGCATGAGGCAATTCATCCGATCGTCGAAATCACCTCCCTTTCCGAGCCCACCTCAAAAACGCTTTCGAAGCACCTCACCATCAGAAGAGGCATCGTATGAGTATCCGTGTGGTTGGCTGTAGCCATCACGAAACGCCGATCGAGATTCGCGAGCAGTTGGCCCTCCCGGCCGACCGGCTGCGCGAGGCGCTCGACCGATGGCGCGAACGCTACCCCGAGGTCGAACTGGTCGTCCTGTCGACCTGCAATCGGGTCGAACTGTACGCGGCCGACGAAGAGAGCCCGGTTCCGTCTCGCGATGATTTGGTCCGGTTTTTGATCGATTTTCACGCGATTTCGCTTGAGAAGTTCGCGCCCCATTTTTACGACTACCACGACGAGGAAGCGGTTCGCCACCTCTTGGCGGTCGCGTCGAGTCTTGAGAGTATGGTCGTCGGCGAGCCGCAGATCCTGGCCCAGGTCAAGCAGGCCTACCAAACGGCGACCGAGGCGGAAACGACCGGCCCGATCCTCCACGCGACGATGCAAACCGCCCTGAAAGTGGCCCGCCAGATCGCCGGACAGACCGGATTGCACCGACACCGGGTCAGCATCCCGAGTGTCGCGGTGGCCGATTTCGCGGGACAGATTTTCGAGCAATTCGACGACAAACGGACCGCCGTCCTTGGTGCGGGCGAGATGGCCGAAGAGACACTCCGCTATCTGGCCGACGCCGGAGCGCAGGATTTTACCATCCTCAACCGGTCTGAAGAAAAAGCGGCCCGATTGGCCTGTTGCTTCGAGGCGAAAACCCGGCCGTGGTCGGAATTGGCCCAGGTGCTGGCCGAGGCCGATCTGCTGATCACCGCCACCGGCGCGACCGAACCGGTGGTAACGGCTGCCCTTTTTGCCCAAGTTGAGTCGGCCCGACGCGGACGGCCCCTTTTCATTCTCGACCTGGCCGTCCCCCGCGACGTCGAGCCGGAGCTGGCCCAGTTCGCCGAGGTCTATCTGTACTCGATCGACGACCTAAAGACCGCCTGCCAGCGAAACCGACAGGCCCGCGATCAGGAGCTGCCCGCCGCCCGCCGGATCGTCGAAGAGGAGACCGAACAGTTCATGACCGAGTTGCGTCACCGGGTAACCGGTCCGGTCATTCGACGGCTTCGCGGCCGCTGGCACGAACCCAAGGAGGACGAACTCCGTCGGCTGTTTAACAAGCTGCCCGATTTGGACGACGCGACCCAGGCCGAGATCCGCCAGGCGTTTGACCGGCTGATCAACAAGCTGCTCCATCCGCCGATGGAGTCGTTGCGTGACGAATCGCGCAAGGGGCCCCCGTCTGGCCTGATCGAAGCGCTCTCAAAATTATTTAAACTAAAAGAGTGAACCGTTCGTATTAGAGACGGTGAATTAGTAGGGGGAAACCGGATTTTCTCCTCTCAAAGCGTCCTTTCCAATCAAATTGAGAAGCGTTACCGGCTGGGAAAGTAGGGGGGACTTTTATTTCTTATGGCACCCTAAAGAGGTGACTGCCGTTGCGGAAAAATAAAAGGAAAGGGCCTGTTTTTCTAATTTTCCCACCTGAAGGGCTTGACGCGAGTCTAAGGAAAGAGATAGGTTTAAAGACGGAGAGGAACCGTTCTTGAGGAGGTCACCCGTTGGCTTTTTTCCCTGGCGGCCTTTCTCTCCAAAATTCTTTTACGACGCTTCAATCCAAGGAAGGGATTTCTTCATAACCATGACGGACGCGACGGTTATCAATATGGTCGACAAGGCGAAACAGGCCCTGGGCGAAAGTGCGATTTATGACTTACGCCGACTCAAGGTCGAGGACCAATCGGGCAGTCTTGTCATCTCGGGAGCCGTTTCGCGTTTTTATCATAAGCAGTTGGCGCAAGAGATCCTCCTGGAGTTCTGTTCTTCCTCGCACGAAGTGATCAACACGGTCGACGTTCGGTAGGGCGGCAGTTTCCAAGGGCGGCCGGCTTTTCAAAAAGGTCCGTTTCCAAGAACGCCCGTTCCCGAGAAGGCCCGTAATCAAAACCGTGCCGCAGACCGTTTCCACATAGATTGGCTCCCCAGCGACGATCGTTCGCTCCAGGGGGCCGATTGGGCTTCGCAGATAAAATAGCTTTAAAAGGCAGGAAGAACGCTTTTTTTATGAACTCACGTCAGGAGAGAATGATGGACCATGACTTAAACCACCAGCACGGGGCGCAGGCGCTGGCGGACCATCCGTTTCCCGACACGGATCTTTCTTTTCGCGAAGTAGGCTACCCGTTCCCCGAGGCCGAAGAATCCGTCTGGGAGCAAGAAGAATCGTCGGACGAAGACCGGCTTGCCGAAGAACGCCGGGTCGCCCGAGAGCAACGTTTGAAAAAAGAAGGCCGCTTGGCCCAGGAGTTCAAAGCGGCCGTCAAGAAGCGGACCTATAACGGGGTTCACCAACTCAAGGTCACGGTCGATCGCCGCGGCATTCGGCTGGAAGGCCGGTGTGAAACCTTTTATTGCAAGCAATTGGCCCAACAAGCGGTCATGGCGCTGACCCGAAAAAAACTCGTCAATCGAATCGAAGTCGAGTAGTTTTTTCGGTAAGTCGCACGAATCACTATTGACGGTCGAGGGCTTCCGTTGCCTGACGTTTCTTGAGTAACTGCGCGTCGCGTTCGTTCCCACTCGACCCGTGTTGGCCAAAAGAGCGAATCCATGCCATGTGGTAGGCAGCGGCCGCGCCTCCATACGGAAAATCGCTATTCTCTCGCCACGTAGCGAAAAAATTCGAAAATTTCTTCTCGCCCGCCCAAGTGACACGCAACCTCTCTCATCACAAAGGCTTGTGGCCGGTATCCCCGCTACGGGATGCCGTAATTACCCCCGTTTATACTAGTTTTTTGGCTTTTCTTTCTTGACTCGTTTGTGACTGACTGTTAGTTAGGGCGAATCTCAATTTAAAATGTGCTGGCTATTGTTTCCGGCACGGCGGTTTAATCGGCTATAAAAAACTTTTTTTATAGCCGCGTCTAGTACTGTAGGAGAACCGAATATGAGTAGATTAAGGGCGGTAAAGTTGATGTTAGTGGCGGCGATTATTTTCTCGGTCTTCATTACGCACGCATTCGCGTCCAACTTGTTGTTGAATCCTGGATTTGAGAAGGGCAGTTTTGCAGACTGGACCGTTGGCGGGAACAGTATTAACACAGGCGTTGATGGGGACGGAGTTGTCATCGCCGGCGACGAGGATCCGTTTACGCCCAGCCATGTCAATGTCCGATCTGGCCGTTACGCGGGCTACTGCGTTGTTCAAAACGGATACGACCCCGTTGAACGGATTTTGCTGGAACAAACCGTTTCGGTAGTTGCCAACACCAAATACAGTGTTGGCTTTTGGCTGGGAAACGACTCGCAAAATGGTTTTGGGTACCGTTTAGATGACACACACATGCAGATATTCGTCAATGGGGTCGGGTTATTAAACTTAATCCACGGTAGCTTCCCGGTGCTGGGATCGACTCCGGCCGATTTTTTTGAGTTTAGTTCGGAATGGGAGAGTGGCAGCGCGACTTCCGCTACGGTCGTATTCGCCATCAACGGCAGCGGCACCTCTCGCGCTGGACTTCCCTTCGACGACTTTTACCTCTCTGCCGTCCCTGAACCCGGCACCATTACCTTGTTGGTATGTGGGCTCTTAAGTTTGCTCTGCCTGAGACGTCGGAGGTAGTAATCGTAGTCGGTTCTACCGTCGTCGGGCGTTTAGGAAAAAGACCGGGTACTCTCGGAAGGTTCCTTCGGTATCCGGTTTTTTGATGAGGTACATCGGAGAAGCGTCGGCTGCCTCGAATCCTTTTGCTTCAATCGTCTCTTTAAGCGAAGACGTATCAAAACCTCGATGGACTCCAGTCTCCCCTTTATGGAACGAGCCGTCTTCCGGTTCCAAATCGCCAATGCATAGGGACCCTCCAGGTTTCAAAAGGGTGTGAAACTTGTCGAGGAGCCGGCCGAGGTCCTGGATATGGTGGAATACCATCAGGGCGTAGATTAAATCGAGCCGATTTGCGCCGAGGTCAAGGTCGAAAATATCGCCGCAAAAGGGTTCCATGTTACGAATTCCGTTTTGCTCGATTTTTTGTCTCACGACGTCGAGCATCCCCGTCGAGGTGTCTACCATTTGGATCGATCGGACCAAGGTGACCAGTTGCATGCTCACCGAACCGGTTCCGCAGCCGAACTCCAACAGTTCCATTTCCGAAGCGAGCGGGACGGTTTTTTGAATCGTTTCGGCGAAGACGCGGGACAGCTCTGTGCGAACCGTATTCTGGTCCCATTCTTTCGCCCTGTCGTCGAATTGATTGGGGGTATTCACGGATGTAGTTCCTCTTTTGGATGGATTCCTGGATCAAAAAAGACCGTTTTTTTTGGGCTAGAGCGTGTTCGCTTTCTTGCGATACTGGCCCGGGGTCATGTCGGTTTTGGACTTGAAGAAGTGGCACATGTTTTCCACGTGGCTGAAGCCGCAGAGCCCGGCGATTTTCGCCAACGTGTAATCGGTCGCCGTGAGATACTGTTTGACGTGGGCCAATTGGACGCGAAGAATTTCCGCTTTGGGCGTGCGGCCCAGATGTTTGGCGAACCGGCGTTCCAACGTGCTACGCGAAAGGGGGACCTGACGCAAAACCTGCTCGACGCCGATCCCTTCGCACGCGTGGTCGCGAATATACTGGATGGCCGTGGCTACTAACCGGTCGCCCAAGGCCAAGACGTCGGTCGAGCGGCGAACGACCAGTCTCGCAGGGGGAATTAACATCAGGCCATGGGGGGGCCGCTCCCCGTGGATCATCCGTTCGAGCAAGGCGGCCGCCTCGTACCCGATTCGCCGCGCGTCCGGATCGATACTCGTCAGCGGCGGGTCGCTCAGTTCGCAAAGGATCTCGTCGTTATCGCTTCCGATGACCGCCACTTCGTCCGGAACGTCGATCCCATATTGGCTACAGGCGTTGAGAACCTGTTGGCCGCGGAGATCGTTTCCGGCCATCAGCCCCAGCGGTTTGGGTAACGGCTTGAGCCAACGGGCGATCGCCTCTTCGTTTCGAACCCCCTCGGTTTCGGCGTCGAACGAGCTTTCATTCTGAACCGATTCGCGCGGCTCGAATCGAAAGACCGGGTAACCTTTTTCCTCCAAGTAGGAGAGGAAAGCCCGCTCGGACCGATCCGAATCGTGCAAACCGTTGAGGCCGCAATAGGCGAAATGTTCAAAACCCCGTTCGAGCAGATGGTCCGCACCCATCCGGGCCCCGATCCGGCTGTCGTTGTCCAGCGAAGGGATGTTGTCGATCTGGTGTCGGCCGTAAACGTCGACAATCGGAACTTCGAAACGGCGGATTTGTTCCAGCAAGGTTCGACTCTCGAATCGGCCGATAATGCCGTCGCCCGTCCAGCTGTCCATCCAGTCGGGCAAGTTGTCGCGCGGGGTGTTTTCCTGGTGATAGAACGTCCAGGGGCCATGGATCCGTGCATAGGCGGCAATGCCACGCAGGAGGTCGCGTCGATATTCACGAGCCGAGCCGATCAAGAGGGCAATGCGAAGACGTCCGGCCATGGCGGTATTCCCGAGGTTGGGGCGATCGGATTTTTGAAGGTTCTGCGAAGGGCTCCTTCCGGCAAGCGTTTCTTGATTGCGTGACGGGAAATGCCAAACTCCACTCCTAACCGATGCGTTTTCTGAGTCAATTGGCCTGACGGAAAAAACATAAGCTTTTAAGCGGGAAGATTTTGCATTTCCGGTTTATCCGATAAGGTTTCGTCCCCCTCGCGTCGACGAGAAGGACGCCCGTATAGCAAGGACCGTTGAGAAAGCGAAAGAAAAGGGGTGTCGGAAAACGCAACCGGCGCGATTGGTTAGTCTTCTTCTTTCGACGTGGATTCTTCTTCGTCTTTCGGTGGAGACGCTTTCGCACGGTTGATTTCGGCATGGAACTTGATCTGGTCGGCCACGCACCGGCGATGAAGTCGACGATAGTGAAGGTGCACCAGCAGATAATCGAACACGACTAAAAGCAGAAGCCAGCCCAACAAGAAGAGCATCACGAGGCCGAGGACCAGCTTGCCGATCGACGAGGTAATCCAAGGCTCGATCAGCATGCCGACCGGCAAGAGACCCAGCATCACGCTCGACTGGACCCGACGTCGGCACTGACGCCAGGCGAATATTCGTTCTTCCGGATCACGGACCGTGGCTTTCGCACGTCGCCAGACGTGGAGGTGACGCCAGACCAGTCCGGCAGCCATCAAAAGGAGCGCAATGGCCAAGAGTTGAAATTTTAAATCGAGATTCATCGTTGAAAAAAGGGAATCCTTCTTTTTTTACTGGACCGTTTTTAACCATTCGCGGACCACCCAGCCGACCTTCGCCAGGCTCAGCGCTGAACATTGGTCGGCCCGATCGGCCTCGGTGTGCCAGACCGGATAATCGAAATCGATGATATCGCACGACGGGATGCCGCCGATATTGTGCAAGACGATATGGTCGTCTTGGATCGTGTATTTGGGTCGAGGGATGAACTCGCGTACGCCCAGGCGTCGGGCGGTCGCCCAGATCTCGTCGACCAGCGGCCTGGAGTCGGACCAAGAGCGGCTGTTGCGCTCTTGAAAAATCTGAAGATCCTTGTCGCCGATCATGTCCAGTAAAACGGCCCACTGGTAGTGGTAATCCTCTTTTCGGTCGCGGTAGGCGCGGGCGAAATATTCCGAACCGAGAAAGAACCGATCGCGAACGCTGAAAATATATTCTTCGCCGTCGAAGAAGACAAAATCGACCCCGACGTTGGTGTCCAACCCGGCAGCCATCTCGTTACCCAGCTCCATCAAAATCGCCACGCCGCTGGCCCCGTCGTTGGCCCCGACGAAGGTCCCTTTCGGGTTACGCCGGTCGAGCATCGGCAACGGTAGCGTATCGTAATGGGCACAGAGCAAAACCCGCCGTTTGCGTTCGGGATGCCAGCGGACGATCAGGTTGGTCATCTCGACCGGCGTGCCGTCTCGCGGGTCGCGCACCTGAAACGTCTGTCGTGAAACCTCGGCCCCAAGCGGGCGGAAATGGTTTTCGAGCAGTTCCTGCTGTTTTTTCATTCCGGGCGACCCGCTTCGACGAGGACCGATCGCCACGATTTGCTTCAGGTAGTCGTAGGCCCGCGCGCCGTCAAACGGGATATCCTTCAGGCGCAAACGGGACGTGGCTGCTTGGACGTTGCCGCCGTCGGTGCTCAAAAAGAATGCGGTCGTGATTATCAGAACGAGGCAGAAAACGGCCGTCGCCGAAGCCAGACACCACCCTTTTTTTCGAAAAAGCGAACCAGTCATCCCGTTTTTCTTTCCGATCAAGAGACTATCGATGTTTGCTTGGGAAAATGACCCGGTCGGTCACCTGTTTGGCCCTTTTCCCGGCCTTCCGTTGGTCGGGCTCGGTTCATTAGCTGTGCAAACGTCAATAAAACCTGTTACTTCGCGTATTATACGCCTTCAATCGTCCCAGTTCTATCCCGATAGAATTAATGCTATTTTACTGGTCGAATCAGATCGCGTCCCGCCCCAAAAGGCCTGTTCAGAAAACTCGCCAAAAAAAGAATTCGACTTTCGAAAAATGGTCCGTTTATGAAATCGTTCTCCCTGCTGATTCTCTCGTATTTCTGTCCTGATACGGTAGGCGGTCGAGCCCCCCCATTTTGGCGTGTCATTTTCTATAAAAGGGGCCTTGAAACGGGTTCCGCAATGAAGTAAACTATTTTCTCTCAAAGCCGAAGTGGCGGAATTGGCAGACGCGCTAGGTTCAGGACCTAGTGGGCATTAGCCCGTGGAGGTTCAAGTCCTCTCTTCGGCACTTTTTTCGGTCGATTGGTTGAAAAAGCCAAAGCGGGCCGAGAAAGTCAAATATTGAAAACAGGGTTGGAGGAGCGCCGGTTCTTCCAACCCTTGTTTTATGTTTGGCCGTTCCTTTTGGCTCGCATTTTGAAAAATCGATAGCCGGTTCGAGCGTTCTTATGGCTAGCTGCGGAAAACAGGCTATTTTTATGCCGATTTCATGCCGATGAAGCACCGTTTCACCTTAGGACGCGTATGATGTTATTTCTGCCCACGCTTTCGATCGGTTCCGTCTCGGTCGAGTTGCCCCTTGGTGACGCCTCGGCTGCCGCGCTGGCGGAGTTTTTGCTTGGGACCGACGAGAACGAATCGGGCCTCGCCGAGACGCTCCGGATCGATCCCGTGTTGCTTTACTGGACGCTTGGGTGGGCCGAATCGGATAAAGAAGTTGAACTCCGGACCGTCGACGAGACGGCGAGAGCGCTTGCTGTCGGTGCGCGGCGGTGGCTCCTTTGGCCGGACGGGCAGGAATCAGCTTTCCCTTGCGAAACGGAAGGAAACCCAAAGACGGTCCGACCGGCAATCCAACCGAATCAGATCGCCTATGCGGTTGAACGGGCCGAACGTGTTGCCCGGTCGCTCCTCTCAGAGTCAAAGCCGTTTTCCGCGATCACCGATCGGTCCTATTTTTCAGATCTCATCGGATCGGTCGAGGACTGGCTTCTGGAAGCGGGCGTTTCGCTGCCACATCGGCAACCTCTTTCAATAGATCCGCGCGAGCCGGACGCCCCGGACGAGACCGATGAGGAGTCGATCCTTGAGGCGGCCAGCGCCGCCGGTGGAGAGGCCCGACGTCATGCGAAGCGATCGGTGCCCGGCGCAGGAACCATGTTGCCGGAGTTGGCGCGACGCTTGGCCCGCCTGGGTCGGCTGGAAACCGAATTTCAAGCCTGTCTGGAACATGAAAAGCTCGAGGCAATGGCCGAGTTCGCCGCCGGCGCTGGGCATGAGATCAACAATCCGATCGCCGTGATTGCCGGACGGGCCCAGTTGTTTCTGCAGAGCGAAACCGACCCTGAGCGACGACACGGCCTGGCGCTGATGAACGCGCAGGCGAAACGGGTCTTCGAGATGATCGCCGACATGCGTCTTTTCGCTCGACCGCCGGAGCCGAATCCGGAGGTCTTTCTCTTGAACGAGCTGGTGGACGAGGTGATCGACCAACTGACCCCGACGATGGCCGAGCGGATGATCGAACTCGGTTGGTCCGACCCCATCGGGCCGATCGAAATCGAGGCGGACCGAGATCAGATGGCCGTCATGGTGCGGGCCCTTTGTCGCAACGCTTTCGAGGCGATCGGTCACGACGGCCACGTGGAAATCGGCCTTTTTCCAGACCGAACAAGATATCGTTCTCGACATGATCGACGATGGTCCGGGGGTCGACGAGGAGGTGCGCCGCCACATGTTCGACCCGTACTACTCGGCTCGCCAAGCGGGACGCGGCTTGGGGCTGGGGCTGTCGAAATGCTGGCGAATCGTGGTCACCAACCACGGCGGAACGATCGGCGTCGAGAGCAACCCCCGCGAACGAACTCGAATCCGAGTCCGCTTGCCGAAGCGATCGAGGAGTTGAAATGACGCAGAAGCGACTGTCCAGATGGGGAGTCGGACCGTTCTTTCTATTTTAACGGCACGCTCTGATCCGATTTATTTTCCCATCTGTTTTTGCGCTTCTTCCCATTCGGCCACCAATTTGCCTCGTCCCTTGGCCAGGCCGATGTGGTCCCACGGCATGGGGGTCTCCGGCGAATAGGTCGTGTGGATTTGGCGGTCCAGGTCGATCCCGGCCGCTTGAATCGCGTCCCACCATCGGATTGGGTTGGCGTGGTCGCTCCAGGCGTCGAATCGGGCCCCGTCGCGCCAGACCGCCTCGATTACCGGGCCCATCCGACGGTCTCCCCGACAGAGGGCCGCTTCCAAGAGGCTCGTTTCGAGATGGTGATGCTTAAGATTGATGCTCTTGGGCAACCGACGATGGTAACGCAAGTATTGGTGGGCTTCGCGAAACCGGTCGCGGGAGTGCATTCCGTACCAGGCGAACGGGGTGTGCGGCTTCGGCACGAAGTTCGACACGCTGACCGAAACGCGGGCAAAGCGGCCGCGAACCTCCTTGCCGATCGTCGAGATCGTGTCGGCCATATCGAGGATCCCTTCCCAGTCGGCTTCCGTCTCGCCGGGCAGGCCGCACATGAAATACAGCTTGACCCGGTCGAACCCGGAGGCGAACAGTTGTCGACACCCTTCGTACAGATCCTCATTGGTGATCCGTTTGCCGATCGTCCGACGTAACGGGTCCAACGCCACTTCGGGTGCCAACGTCAGGGAACTGTGACGCTCGGTGGTCAAAAGTTTGCTCAACTTGACCAGTTGTTCGTTGACCCGAAGGCTCGGTACGGCCAGACTCACGCCGCGCGGTTGGAAATACTCTTGCAACCGGGTGATGAGCTCTTCCAAGTACGGGTAATCGCTGGTCGAAAGGGACAGAAGCGAGATTTCGTTGTAGCCGGTCGACTCGTAAGTCTCGATAGCCGCACGGACGATCGTGTCGACACTTCGGAAGCGGACCGGGTGTTTGGTCGGTTGGCTCTGACAGAATCGACAGACCCACGGGCAGCCGCGCATCAGTTCGATCGTGATCCGGTCCTGGACCGACTCGATCATCGGCACGACCGGGCGGGTCGGCAAGGGGACCGCGTCCAGATTTTTGACCACCGCCGGGGTAATCGTTTCGGGAAAACGCGAATCGATCGGTCGTGGTCGGCTCGGGAACGGTTCGTCGGCCGTGTAAAAACGGGGGACGTAGACGTGGGGCAACTGCTGGGCCAACCGGGCCAGGGCGTCGGCCCGATCGGTCGCTTCGGCGCGGGCCTCGAGCCAGGCGTCGCAGACTCGCGGTAACATCTCCTCGCCATCGCCGACGACAAACAGGTCGATGAACCGGGCGAACGGTTCCGGGTTGAAAGCGCACGGCCCCCCGGCAATGACCAGCGGGTCGTCGAGTGTCCGGTCCTCGGCGACGATCGGGATTCGTCCCAGGTCGAGCATCGTCAGCATGTTTGTTCCGGCCATCTCGTACTGCAACGAGAAGCCGACAACATCGAAATCCGCAAGCGGCGTGAACGTTTCGAGGCTGTAGAGCGGAAAATCTTTTTCCCGCAATAACGTCTCCATGTCGGGCCAGGGGGTGAACGCCCGCTCGCAGGCCCAGTCGGTATGGTCGTTCATCAGCCCGTAGAGCAGGTGGAACCCGTGATGGCTCATTCCGATCGTGTAGGCGTCGGGGAAGGCCAGGCAAAGGGTGCCCCGAACCTGGGAATGGTCTTTGACGCGGGCGTTCAGTTCGCCGCCGATATACTGCCCGGGCGTCTGGATGCCGGAGAGGAGGCCGACGCAGGGGCGATCGGGCGATTTGCGACTTCAGGGTGGAATTGAGCATATTGTAAGGACTTTAACGATCTGAGTTGGTTGTCGGCCGGGGCTTACGTCGGCCAAAATGGTTTCCTTCGAGCGAATTTCACCCATAATTATAGGTAGTTAACGGCGACTATCGAAGGCGTCCTTGCGAAAAATGGTTCAAATACGACACGAGAGAGACCACTCCATGCGGCATATTCGACTCGGGATACTTGGATTTCTGATGCTTGCCATCGTGTGGACGGTGCTGTCGAGTTCAGTCATGGCGGCCGACATCGCGTTTGTCGAAGCGCGCAACCGGTTGGTTGACCAGGTGTTGGCCCCGTCGGGAATCCAAAACGGCCGGGTGCTCGACGCGATTCGCTCGACGCCCCGTCACGAGTTTGTCCCGCTGGTCAGTCGCCATTTATCTTACTATGACATGGCCCTTCCGATCGGCAACCGGCAGACGATTTCGCCGCCGTTTGTCGTCGCCTACATGACCGAAAAGCTCGATCCGCAACCGACCGATCGGGTCTTGGAGATCGGCACCGGCAGCGGCTATCAGGCGGCCGTCCTCAGTCCGCTGGTTGAGTCGGTCTACACGATCGAAATCGTCGAGTCGCTGGGGCGCAAGGCGGCCAAGGTGCTTAAGAAGCTCAAATACGACAACGTCCATCCCAAGATCGGCGACGGTTATCTCGGCTGGCCCGACGCGGCCGAGTTTGACAAGATTATCGTGACCTGTTCGCCCGAAAAAGTGCCGGTCCCGTTGGTCGAACAGCTTCGCGAAGGGGGCCGAATGATCATCCCGGTTGGCCAACGCTATCAGCAGACCCTTTATCTGTTTACGAAAAAGGACGGTCAGCTGGTTCCCGAGAAACTCGAATCGACCCTCTTCGTCCCGATGACCGGCGAGGCCGAAGCGGGCCGTGTCGTTTTGCCCGACCCGTCGCGTCCGACCGTGGCCAACGGCGATTTCGAGGAGACGTTGCAAGAGAACCGCAAGGCGGCGCAAGCAGAAGAGGAGACCGCCGCCGGGACGAAATCCAAGCCGTCTTCCCCGGTGCCCGCCGGTTGGCATTACCAACGTCAGTTGACGCAGGTCGACGACGCCGAGGCGCCTTCGGGCGAACGGTTTGCCCGTTTTACCAACAGTCAACCGGGTCGCATGGCGCAGGCCCTGCAAGGGTTCGCCGTCGACGGTCGCCAGGTCGGCCGGTTGCAGGTCTCGATCATGCTTCGCGGCAAAGGGCTCTATCGGGGCTTGGATTCCACGCAGCAGCCGTTTCTCGGAATCACCTTCTACAATAAAAAACGGGCCCCGATCGGCCAGTGGATTCTCGGGCCCTGGCTGGGCGATTTCGGTTGGCGCAATGAGACGAGCCTGGTCCCGGTTCCGATTCACGCGCGCGAAGCGATTCTCCGCATCGGACTCTTTGGCGGCGTCGGCCAGTTGGACGTTGACGAGCTGGAACTCCGTCGGGCCGATTAGCAGCTACCGTTTGCCCCTTCGTCGTGGTTGAAACGGGAAGCCGATCTTCCGCTACAGTTGGGGCATACTGGGCGTGGGGGTCCGTTCGAGTTCTTCCAGCGACAGGTCGCCCGACTCGATCAGCCGTTCCATTTCCTCGAGGCTCTGTTGATCGATCCGGGGGGGACCCCGGCGCGGGGGCCATCTTGTACATGAGCCTTCTCGGCGCAGCCATTTTGGCACGCGTCTTGGCTTCGGCAGGCGCTTTTTCGGCAGCCTCGGCCAAAAACGGCCCTTCTTCGGCGGGCGCGGTTTTGATTTCCTTCTTATCGGCTCCCCAACGGGGACCACCCTGATAGACGGCCCAGTACATCAACTTGGCCCGGGTCTCGCCCAGTCCGGCGCAGAGGCACGCGTTATAAAACATCCGGTGGACTTCTTCCCAATTTTCCTTCTTCAAGTCGCAAGCCACATCATGGATGACCGAGGCAATCCGATATTTCGACGTGTACGGCCCGCCGACATACGACCAGAGCGACGCGGGAATGCTTGCCCCATCGACGATCGCCCCCTTCGGCGCGGACCAACGTTTGCCTTTCGAATCGTAATAGGTGAAATCCTCGAGCAGCGTCATTGTCCGGCCGTCTTCGTTCCAATTCGTCACGATCTGGCCTTCGAATCGACCGTGAGGCCCCGGTTTCGAGACACTCGGAGGGACCCGCTCGGGCGCCGGTGGTTGCGGCGGATTTTTCTTGGGCAAGAAGACCAAATAGCCGACCAGGACGACTAAAACGACAAGCAATACCCAACGTTTCACCGATTTTCCTCCTTGGCGGTAAACGGGGTCCACTCGACGTTCACGAAACGACGGACCCGAATGTCAAGACTCCAGTAACGCAAGTGCAAGCGATAAATGTGATTAGGCCATCGATAGATTGCCGCCTATCACCAAGTTGAACGACCTTCCCCTGTCTTCCATAATATCGTCCACCTCAATGGCGATCTTGATTCGACCGATGGGTGTTTCCTCCGGGAGAGTTTTTTGAATTAGAGCCAATCTCCCGGGTTGCTGAGGTTCGAAGGATGACCGGAAATCGAAATCCGGGCGGTGAAAAAGTTCCCGTTTGTTTCGATATCGGGGGGGGAGCGGCAATTTATTCGGTTTTTTGCGAGGGTGAATTTCCTCCGTGGCGACGTTTCGTTTATAATGGCCGAAAGCGGATAAGTAATTTTGCACTGGTCGGTTTTCCCCCCTTTGATTCCTCACTCACCTTCCATCCTTCAGGAGAGACGCACCATGACTTTCTTTCGACGGCGCTTACTTGGTTTTCTGGGAACGCTTGCCGCCGTTTTTCTCTTGGTAAACGGGATCACACAGGCCGGGCCCCTTCAGTTGCACCCGAAGGCGTCGAAGCTTCCGTTTGATCATCAAGGACCGTTCGTCTCGACGGCCGACGGGGCCGTTTTGGCCGTCGATGGCCAGAACGCGTTGGTCAGCGCCGACGAAGGGAAAAACTGGAAGACGTATCCGCTTTTCAAGGACTCCAATAAGTACGAGGCACGCGACGAACGGGCCCTTGTGCGAACGGCCGACGGGACGGTGGTCTTGGCGTTCATGAATGAAAAAGAACGTCAGTCGAGCAAATGGGGGGCGAAAGACCCGGCCGAATTCGAGAAATGGGTTCTCCCGGTCTATGTCACTCGAAGTCTCGACGACGGGAAGACATGGGAAGAACCGATCCAAATCCAGAAACGCTGGTGCGGCGCGATTCGGTGTCTGATCCAACTCAAAAGCGGACGACTGGTCCTCGTCGGTCAGACGATCGTTCCTTGGCGACATCAAACGTTGACCTACGTCTCCGACGATGATGGGAAGACCTGGAAGGCGAGTAACGTTTTGGATTTGCCCGGCAAACACGACCATAGCGGCGCGATGGAAGCGACCGTCGCCGAGCGGGCCGACGGGTCGATCTTGATGTACATCCGCACGACTGAAGGGTGGCAGTATCAGGCCGAGTCGTTCGACGGCGGGTTGACCTGGGAAAATTTGAAAAACTCGGGGATCCAGTCCAGTACCTGTTGCGCGACGCTGGCCCGATTGGCCGATGGAAAGCTGGCCCTCATGTGGAACCGTTTTCCGGCGCACGATCCGGGCAGTCTGCCAAGTCGGGAAGAGTTTTCGATCGCCTTCTCCGGCGACGACGGCACCACTTGGTCGAAGCCGACCGTTTTCGCGGCTCGCTATTTCATCAAGGGGGAGTCCTGGATCGACGGCGTGGTTGGCTACCCTTGGCTTTATGAGCGAAAGCCGGGCGAGCTTTGGATCACGACGATGCAAGGCGGCGTGAGAATGAAAATCAACGAGGCCGACCTGGACACGAGCCCCGATCCGACCGACGCGATTCGACCACGGTCGATCGTCATGCTCGGCGACTCGACCACCGCCACGCTCGACTCGATCAAAAAGGTCTACGCTTGTCGTGTCCAAGAGGCGCTCAACAACGAGGGGATCTCGTCGTGGGTAACCAACTCGGGCATCCCCGGCGATACGACCGAGGGAGCTCGGGCCCGTTTGAAACACGACGTGTTGGCCCATGACCCCGACTTGGTCGTCGTTCAATTCGGTCTCAACGACGCGGCCATCCCGGTCTACCGTGACCCGTCGATCCGAACCCCCAACGTGACTCCGGAACGTTATGAAGCGAATCTTCGCTACGTGGTTGACGAGCTCCAAAAGCGAAAGATCCCGGTCGTTTTGATGACGACCAATCCGTGCTGGTGGTCCAAAAATGTGCTGGAATATTACGGCAAGCCGCCGTACGATACGACTGACCCTGACGGCTATAATAAGTTGCTGCTGTACCGGTATAACGAGATTGTCCGGAAGATTGCCCGCGAGAAAAACGTTCCGCTGGTCGATATCTACGCGGCCTATGGTTCCTATGAAGAAAAAACGGGGAGACCGATCAAAAAAATCCTGCCCGACGGCGTTCATCCGGACGATTTCGGTCACGAAATGGTCACCGAGATGTTGCTGCCGGTCATCCGCAAGGAATTGGACCTGCCCAAATCGCCGATCGACGTTACTCTTTCGTTGCCCCCCTCGAAGAAAAATCCCCGCAACAGCGAGGGAGATTTTATCCAACTGAAAGACGGGCGAATTCTGTTTGTCTACACCCATTACACCGACGGAGCCGCCGACCACTCGAAGGCCTTTTTGGCCGGTCGCTATTCGTCCGACGGCGGAAAGATTTGGTCCGACGAAGATGTCGTCATCATGGAAAACAACGCGGGAATGAACCTGATGTCGGTTTCCCTCTTGCGATTGGCCGACGATCGAATCGCCTTGTTCTATCTGCGAAAAAATTCCAAAACCGACTGCCGACCGGAGATGCGTCTCTCGGCCGACGAGGGAAAAACCTGGTCCGAGCCGGTCATGTGCATCCCGGACGACGACCTCGGTTATTACGTACTCAACAACGACCGGGCCGTCCAGCTTTCCACCGGTCGGATCGTTCTGCCGGTTGCCCAGCATCGTTTGCCAACCGAGCCGAAAACCGATTGGAACGGAAAGGTCCTCTGCTACTTTTCCGACGATTCGGGCAAGACGTGGAAACGAAGCAAGTCGGTCCTGCAGACCAGGGCGAACGACGGTGGGCGGATCACGACACAAGAGCCGGGCGTTGTCGAGCTGGCCGACGGACGGACGATGATCTACGCTCGAACCGGAAGCGGAAGCCAATACGTCGGCTTCTCGTCCGACGGGGGCGACACGTGGACCGATCTGAAACCGTCGAACCTCAAAGGCCCTTGTTCCCCGGCCCTGATCGAACGGATCCCCGGCACGAATGAGTTGATGTGTGTCTGGAACTATCAGCCGGGAATCAATCCCAAAGAAAAACACCAAAGAACCCCGTTTACCATCGCCATCTCGCGGGACGAAGGCAAGTCGTGGGAAAACGTCCGTTATCTGCACCGCAACCCGTGGGGATGGTACTGTTACCCGGCCGTTCATTTCGTCGACGATGGTGTCTTGATTGGCTATTGTGCCGGGGATATGCGGACGGTTGGCGGGCTGAATCGGACCTATATTACTCGGCTGCCGCTTTCGTTTATCCGCGGTGAAGCGAAGTAGGTGCAGACGGTTTGGCCGGTTGCCTGGGTGAAAAAGTGAAAAAATGGCGTGACGGCTGCGCCGTCACCTGTATTTTTGAATGAGGGGAAACATTTTGAAAATTGTTTCCCCTCAAACTCCTCTTCAAAAACTTTTTGGACCGGGATTGCTTTGCAATCCCTCTTTTCGAATTTCTTTTTTCTTGTTTTTTATTTTTTTTTTCTTCTTCTTGCTTGGGGCCAAAGCAGAAGAAATCGCCGTGGAACGTCCCGATCAACAACCGACCACCGCCCACCGCCGGTGAACCGACCAACGGTCCGCCTGTATCATAGGACCAGATCGCTTGGCCCGTTTTGAGGTCGACCCCATAAACCCGGCCGTCGGACGACCCGACATACACGGTCCCTCCGGCCACGACCGGTGACCCGTCGATCCGCCCACGCGTCGTCAATTGCCAACGTGGTTTGCCGGTGGCAAGGTCGATCGCGTGCAGCCGCTTGTCGCGTGAGCCGATGAACACCGAATCCTCGGTCACGGCGGCCGACGAACGAAACGAGGCCCGTCGTCCGGCAGGCCGATAGGTCCAGAGAACTTTTCCTGCGCGCCAGTCGATCCCAACCACCTCGCCCCCTTCCGTCCCGACAACGACCCGGTCACCCCGAACGGCCGGAGCCGCGCCGGTCGGCGCGCCGAGGGGCACTTTTCGAACCAGTTTCCCTTCGGTCAAGTCGACCACATGCAAATGACCGTCGCATCCGGCCAGAAAGACCCGGTCTTCGGCAATCGATGGGAAGCAGCGGATCTGGTCGCCGCTGTCGTAGCGCCAGACGAGTTTCCCGCTTTTCGCTTCAAGGCAAGAAAGCGTGCCGTCTTGCGAGCCGAACAGGACCCGGTCACGATAGAAGTTGGCCCCGTTGTCGATTTCGGCCTCGGCGTCGAAGTGCCACAGTTCGCGGCCTGTTTTCGCGTCGATCGCATAGAAACGACCGTCCAGATCGCCTGCGTATACCCGGCCACCTCGGACGGAGGGTGACGCGTTGAAACCCAGTTCGGTCGAGAATTTCCACAGAAGCTTTCCATCTTCCAACGCGAGGGCGTAAAGATGGCCGTCGACCGACGTGAGGAAAACGGTCTGATCGACCACGGCCGGAGCCGATTCGAAACCGTCCTCGGCCGTAAAGGTCCAAAGGACGGTTAACTTTTCAGCCAAGTCGGCCTTGTCCACGCCGGAGGCTTGAGAATCGTGGCGGAAGAGGGGCCAATCCGTGCCGTTTTGAGAAACTTTTTTTGCCCCGGGGGAGATTTCCGGTCGGACCGTCGCTTTCTTCGAAGCAACCCGTTCCCCCTCGTCAGCCGGCTGCCGGGCGTGGCAACCGGTCATCAAGTTAAGGAGAAATATTCCGACTGCCAAGAAGGCCGGGAAAGATTTTTTCATGGTCCTCTTCAGGCAAAAGGGCAAAATCGCCCGATTAGGCCCTTCGATCGATCGGGTGCGTGCCGAGTTGGCCCAGGATCTGTAATACCCCGTTTAGGTGGGCTAGCCTTGGCCCAAACCGGTCGACAAATTCCTGAAGCATGAACTCCCCGTCCATCAAGACCTCGCCGTTCTCGCAGACCTCTTCGGTCAGCGAACGGAGGAATTCGGCCTGGACCTTGCCCAGCGTGTCGGCCGCTTCACGGCACTGACGCGACAGGTAGGGGTTGGCTTGCTTCCATTGACTAAGTTCCGCCGCACGTTGACGTTGCATCGCCGTCGACTGGGAAACGAGCTCTTCGAGAAGTTCGTTCTGGCGGTCTTGCGCCGAGAGGAGCTCCCTCAATAGACGGGTCTGTTCGGAATCGTCCGAGCTATTGTGGGTATGAACGGCCGGCCGAACCGGTTCGGGGTTCGTATGAGTAACGTCAATTTGCGTGAAAATCGGCTTTTCGGAGCTTGGCTTTTGATTCATAGTACGTGTTTAAAGTGTAATTTCTCGTTCACTCGCTTGAAGATAGCGCGTTTTCCGAAGGGTAAACTCGCTCTCGAAGCGCAGTCTGAACGAAAATGGGTGTAAGGTCTTTTCCTTACTTATTAGTATAACCAGCGCAGCCCCTAAAAGTCGAGCATCTAGTTTTAAAGATTAAAGGATACGGGACCGAAAGGACTAGGTTCATCTCCTATTACCCCTAAAATCCCTTAGCTCCACCCGACTGACACAGCTCGCGGTTAATGACTAAAGCCCTAAACCGAAATAACCCGATTTCTATTTTGTAGCGCCGTCGCCTCTAGTGGCCTCGGCGTCTACTGAAAAACCAGGGGGGGGACCCAGGATGGGGAACCTAAGTAGGAATTCAGGGGGAGATTTGAATCGAGATGCAGGCAACCGGAACGACAACCCGATCAAAGCGGAATAGCAAGCCGACAGTCGGCTTTTTGACCGTCGTGGAGGACGAAAACGACGTTCTTTTTGGGGGTTTTCTTGTCTTGAACCAGGCAGGACGCCCCTTGGAATTTCTTTGTACGGCACCAATCCGTCCGAATCGGGCTCAAGAGATCCTGTACGGGGCGACGCTCGAGCCATTCTTGTACGGCGAGCAGATCGGCCAGACTTTGTTGGAAAAATCGAAGGCCACGCCCTGGTTAGTTTGTACCGACCGCCCGGCGGCGATGGCGGTTGGAGATTTTACCGACATCCCGGTCGCCTTGGTCCTGCCGAGTGAGTCGGGGACAGGAGAGGCCCTTTCGGAAGTTTCTCAAAAGACGGGAAAGCAGTTTCGTCTCGACGCGGCCCATTCGTCTCCGACGGTCGGCGGATCGGACGGGGTCGGCCAAGCGGCCGAGGGGCTTTATCACGTCCACTTTGGCGCGAACGATCTGGCGTTTGCCGACGAGGCGGTACAAAACGATTCGCAACTGGCCACCGAACTCGATTCGTTGGGGCAATCGCTCGATTTGAACGAGCCGTTTGAGCGGATTCGCCAAGCGATCGAAGAGGCACGAAGCGGGGGAGCGTCACGTTGAGTTTTTCTCGATCCGGTTTGTCGACCCAACGGTGTGACGGACAGAGTGGCTTCGGGCCGATCGAGTCCGACGCCCCTTGGCACTGGCTTCCCCCGACGGCGCCATCGGTCTGTACGGTCGATTTCGCGAAGCAGGTTCCCGAGATTTTCCGACCGTGGGACGAGACGGCTTGGAAGTCTGCTGCGTTGGCGGTCGATCGGGTCGATCTGGGAGCCGAACCGGTGCGCGCCATCAAGGTGCCCGTGCGACGTCCTTCGCGCCCGCGAATCCGACAATTTTTCTTCGCGCCGGTCGAAGACGATTCTCAAGCCGGAAGCGGCGACAGTTCACAAAACGAGTCCGCGGGTATGGCCGTTTCGATCCATGCCGATCAAACCTCGATTGGCCTGGGGGAAAGAAGCCATCTTCCGACTCGAATCCGACCGCCGGCCGACGTCATCAAGCTCGAAGATCGACTCAACTATATTTTGCAGCCGCCGCTGGAAGCGTTGTTGACCGAAGGGCAGTTGACCTGCCCGTTCGAGCCGTTTGCGTATCAATGGGAAGGAATCGCTTTTCTGTACCCACGCCAGACGGCCATCCTCGCCGATGAGATGGGGCTGGGCAAGACGATGCAGGCGATCACGACGATCCGGTTGCTCTTGCACCGACAGGAGATTCGCCGTGTGCTGTTGGTCTGCCCAAAACCGTTGGTGACCAACTGGCAGCGCGAGTTCGAGGTCTGGGCGCCCGAGATTCCGACGACCGTCGTCGAAGGAAACCAGGACGAGCGTTCTTGGAAATGGCACTTGGCCGACGCGCCGGTGAAGATTGCCAACTACGAACTGCTGCACCGGGATCGGGAGTATTTCGAGGAGGATCATCCGGCATTGAATTTCGATCTGGTGGTGCTCGACGAGTCGCAGCGAATCAAGAATCGCCACAGCGCGACCAGCCAAGCGACGCGAATGATTCAAAGTCGACGTCATTGGGCGTTGACCGGAACGCCGGTTGAAAACAGTCCGGAAGACTTGGTCGGTATTTTCGAGTATCTCGCGCCGGGTTACCTTTCTTCCGACATGCGTCCGCGAAAAATGGGCCGCGCGGTGGCCGACTACGTCTTGCGCCGGACCAAAGATAAGGTCGAAATCGACCTCCCGCCAAAAATGTTCCGCGATGCCGAGGTCGAGTTATCGCCCGAACAGCAGGCCGCCTATCAATTGGCCGAAGGGGACGGCGTCGTGAAGCTCAATAATCTGGGCGCCGAACTGACGATCCAGCATGTGTTCGAACTGGTGTTGCGACTGAAGCAGATTTGCAACTTCGATCCGGCCACCGGTGCCAGCTCGAAACTCGAACGGCTTGAAGCCGACCTGGAAGAAGTGGCCGAAAGTGGTCGGAAGGCGATCGTCTTCAGCCAATGGGTCAAGACGCTCGAACGACTTAAGGGACCATTGAAACGCTTCGGACCGCTGGAATACCACGGGCGAATCCCCTCAGCCAAACGTGACGGGGTGATCGAACAGTTCCGCAACGATCCGGACAGTCACGTCCTGTTGATCAGTTACGGGGCCGGAGCGGTCGGATTGAATCTGCAATTCGCCGGGTACGTCTTTCTGTTCGACCGCTGGTGGAATCCGGCGATCGAGGACCAGGCGATCAACCGGGTGCATCGGATCGGATCAAGCGGACCGGTGACGGTGACCCGATTCTTGACCCTCGGGTCGATCGAGGAGCGGATCAACCGGGTCTTGGAAGAGAAGCGAGAATTGTTCGACATCATCTTCTCCGACGCGCAAACTTCGCGGAAGATGAACTTGAATCAGGAAGAAATTTTCGGGCTCTTCAATCTAAAAACGCCCCAATCGAAATCGGACCAGTCGAAAGCGGCCTGAGCGTTACCCCGGGGCCTTACCCGCTCAGATCGAGCAAGCCGCCGCTCTCGCCGTGAGGGTCCTTGACGTGGGGCGTTTCTTCGGTTTCGCCATCCGAGCCGCCGCCACTGCGCCCTTGCCGTTGCCAGGCTTGTCGGCCGTCGGCGTCGCGGTCTTCGGTCTCGTGGTTGTCGCCGTCGGTCTCGCCGATCGAAGCGGCCTTTTCGAGCTTGATCTGACTGTCCGCTTTTCGGGCCTGGGAGTTGGCCTCCTGTTGGACCCGATCGCGTTCGGTGCCGCCGGTTTGGGCCAACTGGGTTCCCGCCGCACTGGGCAAGATGCCGCCATATCCGCCGATACTCATTGCAAACCTCCCGCCGCGTTGGCGTGCCGTTTTTTTAGGTTTGTGTGTCGGTCAAGAAAGAGTCGGAATATCTGTAGCCGGTTTCCCCTCCCTCGCCCGAGGAACCGGTCGCTCTTCGGGGTGTCTCGAAACAGGTGGTGAGTGGGGCGTTCCGGATTCAAAAGGCTTTTTCGAAAAAGGGTCTTCTCTACCTTTCTCTCGGTTACCAGTGAAGGATAGCTTTTTGTTCGGCGTAAAACAGTCGGGTTTTACGGAAGATGGCAATAAAAGGAACCTTGGCCCTTTTGGAAAACTAGCGTTGGATCGATTCGGGCAGCCCCTGTAGCTCGGCCTCCAGTTGTTCAAGCGCCTGTCGGACGCCGGGCAACACCTCACGCGAGGTCTTCGGGTCCTGGACCGTTCCGGTTACTCGGACGGTCATTGCCTGTCGACTCGCCTCGCCCAACAAGGGGCTTAAAATCGGCAGCCGCATCTCGTTTCGCCCGACCACCGAGTAAAAACTCAAGTCCAGCCCCGATTGAAAATCCATCTCCCCTTGCCCGACGAGGCTGATCGCGTCGCCGTTGAAATCGATTTTCGGAAAGTAGATGTGGGGCCCTTTGACGGCAAAATTCATGTCGGCCCGGCTGAACGCGGTCGTGTCGGGTTGTTGGATGCGGAGGATTTTCAACAGCGAGATCATGACCGGCAGTTCGTAGATATCGGCGTCACGAAGCCAGATCGACCCTTTGCCCCCCAGACCGTGGACGGTTCGCCCGATGCCGTGTAACGAGAGGTTGGCTCCGATGCGCCCTTTGATTTTTTGGACACCCGGCATGGCCGTTTTCGCCGCTTCGGTCAGATCGGCTTGGAGTAGGTCGGCGTCAAAGACGAACTGGGGCGTTCCTTCATAGCTGACCCAACCGTCGGCCTTGACCGTTCCTCCCAGGAGCTCGGCGGTCATTGCTTGCGGCTGGTTTCCGTTCTTTTCCTGATTGGCGACCCAATTGCCGAAGAGGGTTTTTTTGTTGTCGATCCAAATCGGCCCGCGCAAGTTAGTGAACTGGAGCCCTTTGAAGGTCAACGAATCGACATCCAATTCTCCTCGAGACCAGAACCGGTTTCCGTCGAAGTCCCCTTTCAAAGCGAGGTTGCCGTACATGTTTTCCGCTTTGATGCCGCAGTCGAGACTCGCTTGTTGGAAACAAATTTGCATATCCCACGCAGCCTGGGGCATTTCGGTGGAAGTCAAATTTCGAGAGATATCGAACGACGAATGATGCAACGACATCGGCCCATTCGGTTTGAGTTCGAACAGTCCTTTTCGCAGGCGGCCGGGCAGCGCTTGGATCAGCTCTTGATCGAATCGTAGCCGGTCGACCGACAAGTCTCGCAAGTGGAGCCGCCACATGCCATTCGGCGAGAATTCGGAGTAGCCGGCGCCGGCGATCGTGACCTGACCATGGCTTGCTCGGAACCGATCGCAATGGACCCGTCCGGTCCGTTTTTCAAAGATCCATTGGCCTTGTAATTTTTCAAGCTGATAGGGGAAGGCGGTCGGCTCGATCGATGTTGTTTGGGTTTGGGGATCGATCACGACGTTCAGGTCGAATTGTCGCGAGCCAATTTCCCAACCAAGGTCGGCCTTCAGGTCGATCACTCCTTTCGGATTGAGATTTCCCCAGACTTTTTGCATCGACAGTGGAAGCGCTTTGCGTAAATCCTCGTCGAGCGAGACTCGGTTTCCCGCGATCGACAGGGTTAATTTTTGTCCTTCTCCGGCAGGGACCATCTGTCCGGCAAGGCGAACCTCGGCGGCGCCTCGCTTGCCTTGGAGTTGGGAGAACAGCCAACTTCCGTCGGCGAACCGTTCGATTTTTCCTTTGAACTTTTCGAGCGGATAGGGGAATTTCCGGAAACGGATCGAGCCGTCGAGCAGATCGAGTGTTATCTGTTTGGTCAACGGGCCTTCCGGTTCTTTTCGCTCCAAAAAGAGACGGACATCGACATAGCCGTGCGGGTTGAACGACTCGACGATCGACCGGTATTTAGGGTCCAGGGCGTCCAGAAGCGGTTTGTCGACCGGAATCGCCAGCCCTTCAATGCGGGTCCAACCAAACGGTTTTTCCATCGGCGATTGAATTTGGGAAGTAATCCGGATCGGCTGTTCGCCGGTCCCATAGGTCGACAAGTTCATCGTGAGCCGATTGTCGCGAAGGCGGATCTCTCCGATTCCCCGTTTGAGCCGATAGGGGAACTTGCTATAGCAAAACGAGATGTCGCGACAGGAGACGGTGGCGTCGATACGGCTTGGGTCGATCGAGCGGCCGTCGGTGGTCAGTTTCGCGTGGATGTCGATCCGACCGGAAGGCCAGTATTTCCGCCAGTTTTTTTGCGCTTCTTCCGGCAGGCCAACCATGATTTGATGGTTGAGTTCCAGCCCCTTAAAACGCGTTTCGATCGACCAGAGCGAATCCTCGCCATAGCCGAGCCGATAGCACGACAGGCTGACGTCGGTTTGTCCGTGCTTTGCCAAAAACGATTCGACCGACAGCCCTTCGTTGGTCGCGCAGAACCGGGCGCGGATTTTGGTCAACGGCAACGGCGCCCGCGGGTCGTCGAGTCGTCCTTCTTTGATGTGACCGGCCACTTGGAACCGGACCGGTTGCCCCGGACCGTTGGCCGAACATTGAAACGTCATCCCGGCATAGCCGCGAAACCCTTTGAGCGGGTCCCACTGATCGCGACGGATGCCGGGCAGTGATCGGCCCAATTCGTTTGAAATATCGACGTTTTCGACCACCCCGCCCAAGGACCAACTTTCGGAGAGTTTATCGAATTTTCCGCAGAAGGAAATCGAATGAAGGTGGTCGCCCGTGGCGGTCCCTTCCAGTTCGGGAATCAGTTTTCCCGTTTCCGGTTCGGGCCGATGGACGATTTTTAGATTCAGTTCCTGAAAAGTCAACGTGCTCGCCGGACTTTTGGTTTCGTCGATCACTTCGATCGTTCCGTTTTCAACGATAAATTCCGGCGGCGTTTCGCTCCAATTGGGCAGGGGGAGCAGTTTCTGAATCGACCAGCTTCCATCTTGACGGAGTGTGGCGCGAAACGTCGGTCGACGTAAGGTGATTCGACGGGCGCAGATGTTTCTTTTTTTGATCCATTCGCCGAGGTCGGTTTCGCATTCGATGAAGAGCTCTTCAAATTCAACCAGCGCGTCGCCGTTCCCTTCGACGCCCGGTTCACGGATCGAGAGACCGCGCACCTCGACCCCCCGTCCTTCGACACGTGCCGCGGAACGGACACGTACCGAGAGACCGCTATAGTGCGAGGCGAAACGGCCTTCCACCTCGCTTCGGATTCCTTCGTCGATCTGTCGGTACAGGTAGGGGATCGCAATCGCGGCGGCGATTACCCCGGGAACCAGTCCCCATTTGACAAGAAACCAAACGAATTTGAACAACGACCGAAAAATGGAAAAACCCTCCTTGGTCTTTTCGAAACGGAAAGTGGGGAAAATCCCTTCGTTTCCGCGCATGCTAATCGAGCATGATAAATATACCGTTGCGAACGGTTTTTACCTAGAGGAAAACGTTTTCGCCGAGGTTTTCTCGCCCGCTTTGCGAGGATGGAAAGGCTGGGCAATATACGAAGGCAGTGGGCCCTTGTGAATCGGGGTGAACGGGCAAGAACGCCTCAATGATCGTGAAAAGCTGACCCGATCATAACTCTTATCCGCCCCCCCTCTTCGCGGCTCTCTCATGTCGGACATGCCACCCGCGATCCGTTGCCGGTCTCTTGGAGGCTTCTTTTTCGCTTCCCCGTTTTTCGCGAGCGGAATTTTGGCTCTAGCTTTACAGCACCCCTTCCAGGCGGGTATACTCCAAAGACCGTGTATTTTGACCTTTATTATTTCTCAGGAATGATTATTTAAGGAGGAGCCCAATGGCGTCGCCCCAACTTCCCGGTTATGTCGCTTCGGCGCAACCGGTCCCGAAGGAAAACCGGATCCCCTGGTATAGTAGTACGGCCCAAACCTACGCCGGGATCATGCTCTGGTTCGTTTTTTGGCAAGATATTCCGCTCGGAAAAGGGATCGCGCCCGGTTCGGGATACAGTCTCTTCGCCGGTGGTATGCTCAGCAACGGCATCGGATTCGCGATTGCCGGCGTGGTGATCTCCGCGTTGTTGTGCCACTTCCTCTTTTATCTGGTGCCCGGCATGTTGGGGCTTCGGACCGGGTTGCCGCTGTACATTGTCGGCACGTCGACCTACGGCGTGCGGGGCGGCTTCCTGATGCCCGGTTTCTTGATGGGTCTCTTGCAGTTCGGCTGGTTGGGTGTCAACGGCTATTTTGCCAGTATGCTGTTGGCGACGATTGCCGGTCAAGCGATCAACGGACCGGTTCACCTTGGGATCGGTGTCCTCTGGGTTCTGGCTGCCGCGTTTGTGGGGCTCAAGGGAATCCAATACGTTGCCAAGTTTGCCACTTTCCTGCCGATCATCCCGTTTGTCATTCTCTTGATCCTGTTGTTTGGGACGATCAGCGGACTCGGCAGTTTTGATGCGGCCGCTTTGACCGACGCTTCGAAGGAAGTCATGGTCGGTGAAGAGCAAGTCGCCGCCGAAGGGGCTCTCTCCGGCATGAATATCATGTTTGTCCTGGGTACCTACATTGTTGGCTTCTTCGCCACGGCGGGTGCGGCGGGTGCCGACTTCGGGATGAACAACCGTAGCGTCAAAGACGTCCAACTTGGCGGTCTGTTTGGAATCGCCGGTGTGACGATCTTTACCGGCGTCTTGGCCGTCTTGATTGCCGCCGGTGCTCACGGTGCGGGTAAGCTCGGCGATCCGGCCCTGTTGAACGTCACTCAGATGATGAACAGCATTGTCGGTGAGGGAACCGGCAAGTTGTTCCTGCTCCTCCTGGCGATTTCGGCCTTCCCGTCGGCCTGTTTCCCCGCCCTGATCGCGGCGAACAGCTTCAAGACGACGCTGCCGAAGGTGCCTCCGTTCATCTCGTGCGGACTGGGAACCCTCGGTGCGGTCGCCTTGGTCCTTTCGACCAAAGCGGGCGACGCGGCCGGGATCTTCGGAATCATTGGCGCTTCGTTCGGTCCGATCTGTGGGGCGATGGCGGCCGACTACCTGTTGTCCGGTCGAAAATGGGCCGGTCCGCGAGCCGGGTTCAACCTGGCCGGGTGGCTCTCTTGGGCGGCCGGTTTCTGCGTCGGGATTAACCTGATCCCCGGGCTCGCCGGAAATATCCCCTGCCCGCCGATGGCCGCGTTTATCGTCGGTTTTGTGGTCTACGTCGTGTTGGCCCTGATCGGTCTGCAAAGCCGATCGCTGGAAATGCCCAAAACGATCGATCCGACGGTCGAGTAAGACCGTAGGAAATCGAGACACGAATTTTTCCCATACGGAAAAGAGCGGTTGTCCTCGTGGCAATCGCTCTTTTTTTGGGGAGGGCCATTTTTTAGCTTCTAACTCAGGTGGAATAATCCGCCGAATCGATAGAGTTGCTTTATTTGGCCTGATAGTTCATTTTAGTTTCGATGTGCGTCGATGAAAAACCGGAATTACTTCGATTCTCACCACCCCCGTTCCACTTCACGCTACACTTGATCGGTCGCCGGTACCCCCCCCTTTCGCCTGGCGTGCGAAACCCCGGCTGTAGACTGCCTGATAAGCTGCTCGTAATAAAAAAATCCTTCCTCTCGAGTTCTTGCCGGTTTTTGCCTTCCTGGCTTGGCCTTGGCGGAGAATCGAACGAAGAGGCTCCCACCCGAATTTTTCATTCTGTTCAGTAAGGAGATTGTAGAACGATGTTGTCGAATAACCATAAAAGCTTCCGGCTTCTAGGGGTTCAGATTGCGGTACTCGCTTTGGCGATTTTCGCGGGTTCTTCCTTGTGGGCCGCCGAGGATAATGCCAAGGCCGACGAAGGTCAAGCTGCCGCTGTCCCGGCCGCCCCGGCTGCCCCGGCCGCCGCTGCTGCCGATCCGTTCGTTGTCCCCGACGGGACGCCCGCGGAATTGGAGGCTTACATCAAACGGATTGCCACGGTGCAACCTCCGCAAACGCAAGACATGCAAACGGTCATGGCGTTTTTGAAAAAATCGCGTACAGCGATCGCCGAGGCGGCGGAAAAAATGTTACTCTCGCCCGACGCTTCTGCTGAACAGCGAAAGCAGGCCCTGGGGCTGAAGCTGGTGGCCCTTTCCCAGCTGATGCAGTTGGGCGATGCCGGTGCCGAGGCCCGATTGAAGGCGGTCCCCGAGGAGTTGGAGAAGCTCGGCATGAAAGAGGAGGCCGAAATGGTCCGCGGCCAGTTGCTCCAGTTGGAATTGCAACAAGCCGTCGCCGGTGGCCCGGGATCGCCCGCGCTGGAACCGACGATTCAGAAGTTCAAAGATTACGTTGCCAAAAAGGGTGACCCGATGAGCTTCCAGATGGCGGTCGGGCTTCTCTCGCAACTTGAGATGCAAAACAAGTCGAAAATCGCGGTCGAGCTTTGCAACGATTTGGTCGAGATCTACAAGAAGAGTAAAGACCCGCTCAAGGACAAAATCCTCGAACGATTGGAAGGCGTTTCGCGTCGGTTGAATTTGGTCGGCGGCCCGATGGTCATCACCGGCAAGACGGCCGACGGCAAGTCGTTCGATTGGAAGGCGTTCCAGAAAGACAAGGTCGTCTTGGTCGATTTCTGGGCCACCTGGTGTGCGCCGTGCGTTCAGCTGATGCCCCATCTCGAAGAGCTTTACTCGATGTATAACGAGAAAGGTTTCGAGATTCTCGGGATCAGTCTCGACGAAGACCAAAAGACGATGAACGACTTCCTCGCCCAGAAAAAGTTGCCGTGGACGACCCTTTTTGACGGGGTGAACGGGGCTGCCAATCAGGACCCGAAGGCGGAAGTGCCCAACGCCATCTACTACGCGATCAATGCGGTGCCGTTTACCGCGCTGGTCGACCAAAAAGGGAACGTGGTCGGGGTCAATCTTCAAGGTCCGGCGTTGATGGCCGCCTTGGAAAAATTGCTCGGGCCTCCTGCCAAAGTCGAGAAAAAGCCCGGCGTCCCGGCCCAGTTCGACCTGAAATCGCTTCTTCCTCAAGGGGGAAATGATCAGCAGAAATAAGCGGGACGGTTTTTGGTTTGAGATGACCTGAGCGGGCCTTGCCAAGTCGGGGCCAGTCGCTTAGGATAAACTTTTTGGCTGCGGCCGGAAGGTTCCAAACGGAGCTTTCGCCCAAGCCGGAATCCAAACCAGAGAAAAAACTTCTCGCGAGAAGGCCTCAAGAGATTCGAGAATGGCCCGGTGCGTGACGCGCCGGGCTATTTTTATGCCCTGAACGAGAACTGGATCGCTGCGATTGGTTTTTCCGTGGTCGCCGTCAAGCCGCCACACTTTTGTGAAATACGCTATAAAATCCCCTGTGAGCAGAGCCCGTGTTGTTTCCACGTCAACCTGAAATACTCAAGACGATTCGCCATTTGGCACTGGACCTCGACGGGACCGTTTACAAAGACGGCCGTCTCTTCGACGGCGTTCTTGAATGCCTCGAACAGTTGCGACATCGGGGGATCGGGTACACCTTCCTGACGAACAACTCGTCACGAAGTACGACCGATTATCTCGACCATTTACGCGATATGGGCATCCCGGCCCGTCCGGGGGAAGTGTATACCTCGGCCGACGCGACGATCCAGTTTTTGCATCACACGATGCCCGATCTCAAACGGCTCTTTCTTCTGGGAACGGGCAGTCTGGCCGAGCAATTTCGCCAGGCCGGATTCGAGCTGACCGACGAGGAGCCCGAAGCGGTCGTGGTTGCCTTCGATCAGGAAATGACCTACGCGCGACTTTGTGAAACGGCCTACTGGGTCAGCCAAGGAAAACCGTATTTGGCGACCCACCCCGACCGGATTTGCCCGACCGATCAGCCGACGGTGTTGGTCGATTGCGGGGCGATCTGTCAGGCGATCGAAGCGTCGACCGGGCGAAAACCGGACGCTGTCCTCGGGAAGCCGGACCCACGGATGCTCGAGGGGATCTTGCGTCAAAACGGACTAACGGCCCAGGAGTTGGCGATGGTCGGTGACCGGCTCTATACCGACATGGCGATGGCCCACCAGGCGGGCGCGGTCGGCGTTTTGGTCCTGACCGGCGAGGCGACGGCCGAGGAGGCGGCCGCCCTGGAAAAACGGCCCGACTGGATCGTCGACGACCTGGTCACTTTGGGACAGGCCCTGTTGAAATTACACCCAAAAGCAACTTAGTGCCACTTAAGAATTCGATGTCAAATCACCTTACTACTGCTTCTGCGACGCGGGACGAGATGCTTGCGTCGATGACTGGGGAGCCGCTGGACCTGTTGGTCATCGGCGGTGGGATTGTCGGTTCGGGTGTTGCGCGGGACGCGGCGATGCGTGGCCTTCGAACCGGACTGGTCGAACAGGGCGATTTCGCCTTCGGTACCAGTAGCCGTTCGAGCCACCTGTTGCACGGCGGCTTGCGTTATCTGGCCCAAGGGTACCTTCGTTTGGTTCACGAGGCGAGTATGGAGAAACGGGTCCTGCACCGGATCGCGCCGCATCTGGCCGACCCGTTGCCGTTTCTCTTCCCGACCCGCCCGGGGTGGCAATGGGCCTGGTCGAAGATGTCGATCGGCGTGAAGCTTTACGACCTGCTCTGCGGGCGGCGGAATCTGGGGAAATCCTCTTCGATGGGCCGTCGGGGGATTTACCGACGGCTTCCGTTCTTGACCCGGGAAGGGATTAACGGGGCGGTCCGCTATTTTGACGGCCTGACCAACGACGCCCGGCTGGTGGTCGACACGATCCGCTCGGCCGTGGCGGCCGGGGCAGCGGCGGTCAACTATGTCCGTTTTGACGACGCCGTTCGAGAGGGAGCCGTTTGGGAAATTCAAGCGTACGACGAAGTGGCAAAGCGGCCGATCGAGATTCGTGCCAGGCAGATTGTCAACGCGACCGGCCCCTGGTCGGACCGGATTCCGCATAGCGATACCCGACTGCGGCTGACCAAGGGGGTCCACTTGGTCGTTGATCGTGAGCGGCTGCCCATTCCCGAGGCGGTCGTCTTGACCGAAGGGTCGCGGATCCTGTTTGCGATTCCTTGGGGCCGCCGGGTCATTCTCGGCACGACCGACACCGACTTCGACGGCCCGATCGAATCGCCCGACTGTACGGACGACGATATCGACTACATCCTGGAGACGATCGGTGTCCTGTTCCCCGACGCGCGGATCACGAAGGCCGATTTGATTTCGACCTGGTCGGGCCTTCGTCCGCTGGTCGCCGATCCCAACGGTAACCCGTCAGACATCTCCCGGCGGCACGAGATCCGCTCGCCCGAACCGTTTTGGTGGGACATCACCGGCGGGAAGTTGACCACCTATCGACTCATGGCCGAACAGGCGGTCGACCGGGTCGTCCGTCAGGGGAAGTATCCGGCGAAGCCCTGTCGAACGGCGACCGAGCCGTTGTTGCCCGAAAGTGAAACCGCGGGGGTCAGTGCCGTCGTGCCGGTCGAGGTCAGCCGTGAGGCGGTGGACCATTACTGCCGAAACGAATGGGTTCGCCATCTCGACGACCTGATGGTCCGCCGGACCTATTGGTGCTACTATTATCGCGATCACGAGCGGATCGCCCGCGAAATCCTTCCGTGGGCGGCCGAGGCGCTTGGTTGGGATGAGTCGACCGCTGAAGCGGAACTTCGGCGCTATCTGGATTCGAAGGCGGCCGGGAATGTGGAAACGGCTTCAGACTGAAAAAAGGTGCGGTGGAGAAACCGTATGTGAGGCAAGCGGTAAGCCCTTACCGTTTAACGGTCTGTTAACGGGCTGCACGAAAACGGACCGCCGAACCGCTCTGAAGCGCTCGAGAGCTTTCGGTTTTTAGCGACACTTCAAACGGACTGATTTTTCCTTGGTCGGCCGCTTGGCCCAACGCGCCCCGGATCAATTCGGCAAGTTTTGGCGATTCGTAACCGGGCGTATGACAGGTCAGTAATAAAAAGGCGGGCCTTTCGGCTGTCAAT
Organism: Thermoguttaceae bacterium; assembly: GCA_963674475.2. Classification (GTDB taxonomy): domain Bacteria; phylum Planctomycetota; class Planctomycetia; order Pirellulales; family Thermoguttaceae; genus CAXXFQ01. The sequence goes on from CAXXFQ010000033.1 coordinate 295,402, forward strand.
TCGATGCACAGCGAAAGCAGCCGCGGCAGATGCTTTGATAATCGCCAGACCTCGCCGCGGGCACCATGGCCGTAGCTGGGCGGGTCGAGGATCACCGCGTCGTATCGGTTGCCCCGTTTGATTTCCCGACGGACGAATTTCACCGCGTCTTCGGGAATCCAACGGATCGGCGCCTCTGCTAAACCGGACAGCTCGGCGTTGCGTCGGGCCTGGGCGACCATGTTTTTCGCCGCGTCGATATGGGTCACTTCGGCGCCGGCGGCCGCGGCCGCCAGGGTGCTTCCGCCGGTGTACGAAAATAGATTGAGGACTTTCAGCCGTCTGGGGCTCGCAGTCACCTGCCGGGCGATCCAGTCCCAGTTGGCCGCCTGCTCGGGGAAAACGCCCAGTTGGCCGACCGGGCTGGGCTTCAATTCCAACTGAAACGGTCCGTAGTCGACCGTCCACGCCGGAAGCGGTTGCTCTTTCCAGATCCAACGGCCCGCTTGGCCTTCCTCGTCTCGATCGAACCGCGCGTCGGCCTTGGCCCATTTGGCTTTTGGCAGCGTCGGTCGCGGGTCGGTCGCTGCCGGACAGGGCCGGTCGATCACCAGGCGACCAAACCGTTCCAGACGGCGTCCGTTGCCAAAATCGAGCAATTCGTACTGTTGTTTGGTCCACATGATTCGGTAGGTATTTTCCCGCTTGCCCCTTTCTCGCCAAGTTCGGCCAAGATATCATAAAATCCTTGCCTTGTCGACGATAGGGTATAATGGACTGGATTCTTAAGCGAAGAAACGCAGCACCTTGTGGTAAAGGAACGGATGAGCGGTCGAACTTTAGTCATTGGCGATATTCACGGTTACGTGTCCGCGCTGGACGCGGTTTTGGCCGCCGCTGCGCCGGGGTCGGACGATACGGTGATCACTCTGGGCGATTACGTCGATCGGGGTCCCGACAGCCGGGCCGTTGTGGACCGACTGATCGAAACGGCCCGCTATTGCCGCTTGGTCCCGATTCTCGGCAATCACGACGAGGTCGTTTTGACGCTTGCCGACGGGGATCATAAGTATTTTCTCGATTGGCTTTCCTACGGTGGCGACGCGACGTTGGCTTCTTATGATGTCTCGGTGCCGAGCGAATTCCCCGAGTCGCATTTGGATTTCTTTCGTTCGTGTCTTCCCTATCACGAAACCGACACGCACTTTTTCACCCATGCCAATTATTTGGAAGACGAACCGTTGGATCGGCAACCGGGGAAAGTGCTGCGATGGGAATCGCTACGAGTCCGCTTTCCTGGTCCGCACTGTTCGGGTAAACGGGCCATCCTCGGCCACACGGCCCAGCGAACCGGCGAGGTTCTCAACCGTGACTACCTGACCTGTCTCGATACGTGGATCTATGGCGACGGTTGGCTGACCCTTTTGGACTTGGAGACCGGTCGAATCTATCAAGCCGACGGCGAGGGGAAGCTGCGGCGCGTCTGAAGCTTTTTTCATCGCTGCGAGGAAGTTGCGGCGGGTTTGAAGCTTTTTTCATCGCTGCGAGGAAGCTGCGGCGCGTTTGAAACTTTTTTCATCGCTGCGAGGAAGTTGCGGCGGGTTTGAAGCTTTTTTCATCGCTGCGAGGAAGTTGCGGCGGGTTTGAAGCTTTTTCATCGCTGCGAGGAAGTCGTTTTCTTCATCTGGAATTTGCTTGAAAAGGGCTTCTTTTCCGAGAGCGGTTTGCCGGTCGGGTCGGTCAGTCGGACTTGGACGTACCAGTATTGGGCCCACGATTGGGTCTGTTCGTTTTGACAGACCTTGATTAGAATCCGGTTTTTCCCCGCGCGAAGTCGGACCGGCACGGTATTGCCGTCCATGGGGGCGCCGGCGTGATAGATCGGGAATCGACCGACCAGCCGGCCGTTGGCCCAGATCTTCAAGGCGTTGAAGGAGCCCATTCGAAGTTCGACGTCGCGCGGACCGTCTGAATCGATGTCGGCCGCCAGGTAGGCGATCACCCCCTTCTCCGGACCGATCAGTCGGTTGAAATCGATCTTGCCCATCGGGTCGTCCGTTTCGTGTTCGGTCCAACGACACTCGCGGGCCGATTGGTTTGGGCCGTCCGGTCCGGGTTTCCCCTGGTAGGTCTCTCGGAAGGTGATTTTCTCTTGGGCCGTCTCGGGCGGATAGACCTGATCGAACCCGTTTTCCCCACGGTTGTCGAACGGACCGACGTAATTCCAACGGGTCAGAAAGCCGAGGGTGGAGGCCAGATCGAGCGGTTCGCCTTGGGCTTCGAAAAGCGCGACGATTTGCCCGATTTGGTCCGGATCGCGGGCCGCGTCGAGTGTCTTGTGGAGGAGGCCGATCGCGGCATCGGTTTGTTTCGCTTCGATCTTCTTTTGCGCCAGTCGGAGCTGATACGCGACCGCCTGATGTCGGAGCGAGGGATTCGGGTCGTCCAGTAAGGTCGGCAGAAGCCGGTCGGCCCGGTCGGGATCGTCGGCGACGAGCCAGTCGTAGACCAGTTCACGCGCGCGGGGTGGTTTTTTTGTATTTTGAAAAAACCTTTGCAACGCGTCGAGAGGCAACCGACGGTTTTCGTGCCGCGCGCGCTGGACGATGGCGTCGGCCAAGCTGGTGAGCCAATTTACCGTGACCGGATCGGCTTGGTCGAAAGCGGCCAAAATTTCAGGGAGCCGGTCGGGCTCGCATTGGGACAGACGGTTCCATGCCCGGGCCGCCTCGGTTTGGTTGACCGTTTCGGGTCGAAGTTGTTTGAGGAGTGAGCGGAATTCGGCGTCTTCAAGTCGGCCCCGGATTTGGTCCGGGTCTTGGCCCCGGCTTTCGCTTGCCACGATTAGCAGACTCAAAAGAATAAAAAAGAAACGGGCGATTTTCATTGGGCCCCTTCTCCAAGCGGCGTTTTTTCGAAACAATGGGGGGAAAGCCGTTTTTTCATCAAGGGAGGTTTTCCTCAACTGATTCTATCCGAAAGGCCGGTTCGCTTGAATAAGGCGGACCGCCGACTTCTTGCCTCGGGTGGAAAAAAGTAGTTGAAAAGCAACGAACCCGTTTTGGTCCTTTTTTGCGAGTTGACGTACGATGATTCTTTCGGCCGGTTTATCCCCCGCTTGGCAGCAGACCCTTTCTTTCGACCGGTTTCTTCTTGGCGAAGTCAACCGGGCGAGTCGAGCGACTTGGTCGGCGTCGGGCAAAGTGATTAATGTGGCGTTGGCCCTGCGGCAGTGGGAAACGCCGGTGCGAGTGATCACCCCGGTGGGCGGTCCGGGGCGTGAGTCGATCGAAGCGGACCTCGACCGCTGGGGAATCGAGGGGACGTTGGTGCCGACCGAGGCGGGGACCCGTGTCTGTACGACGCTCCTTGATCGGGCGACCAAGACGATGACCGAACTGGTCGAAAACGCCCGGCCGATGACCGCCGACGAGTTGGACCGGTTTCGCCAGGCGTACGCCCATGAAGCGGCTCGAGCGGAGGTGGTCGTGTTGATCGGCTCCCTGCCAGAGGGGGTGCCGGCCACCTATTACGGTGAGCTGTTGGATCGAACTCCTTGCCCGACGGTACTCGATTATCGGGGGCCGGGGCTTTTGGATTCGCTCGCGCGGCGGCCGTTTTTGGTCAAGCCAAATCGAGACGAATTGGCTCAGACCGTCGGTCGCTCATTGGACGACGATCGGGAGCTGGTCGCCGCGATGCGGGAGCTCAACCGGCTTGGCGCCGAATGGGTCCTCGTGACCGATGGCGGGAAACCGGCCTGGTTGGGTTCGGCGGAAAAGGTCTTTCGGCTGGTTCCCCCGAAGGTCGACCGACCGGTCAGTCCGTTGGGCTCCGGCGACACGCTGGCCGGGACGATCGCCTGGGCAAAGACGCAAGGGATGGAGACGCCCGAATCGGTCCGACTGGGGCTTGCCGCGGCGACCGACAATCTTCGCTACCCGTTGCCCGCTCGATTCGACCCGGACAGGGCACGCGACTTGGCGCAACAGATTGTTTTGGAAGAGGTTTGTCCGATTGGGGAATCCCTCTAACAGCTCTTAGGGGGGGTGCCTTGCCGGATTTGGGGTTGAATTCCGCACACACTTGTGGGAAACTGGCACGACCCTATTTGGTATGCTGGCAGTGTTAGCGCCTGTGTTCTGGCTTGCATCCCTTGGGGATAAGTGGAAATTTTCCCTGGCCCCTTTCTGAAAAAATTCTAAAAAGATATTGTCGCGGACGTTATTTGTCGGGCAAGGATTTATTATATGAAATATGCTGCAATAGGCCCCATTGCCGTCTATCTGCCCCAGCGAGTGGAAGATAATCGTTCACTCCAGGAAGAGTTTCCTACTTGGCCCATCGACCTGATTTACAAAAAAACGGGTATCGATGCCCGCCATATCGCGGCGGAAGACGAGTTCGCTTCGGACTTGGCGTTTCGGGCGGCGGAAGACCTTTTCGAGCGATACGAGATCGATCGCCAATCAGTCGACTTCTTGCTGTTTTGTACCCAGACGCCCGATTATCCGCTGCCGACGACCGCGTGTCTGCTTCAAGATCGACTCGGACTTCGGACCTCGATCGGCGCGCTGGACTTCAACCTCGGTTGTAGCGGTTTCGTCTACGGACTGTCCTTGGCCGACGGTCTGATCCAAAGCGGAGCGGCCCGGCGGGTCCTGCTGCTGACGAGCGAGACTTATTCAAAATATATCGATCCGGCTGACCGGTCGCTACGTACTATTTTTGGCGACGGCGCTGCGGCCACGTTGATCGACGCGGCTGACGAACGGTCGCTCGGCCCGTTTACCTTCGGGACCGACGGCAGCGGCGCCAACATGTTGATGGTCAGCGACCACGGCGTCCGAAAGGGCGAGGGAGCTTTGCAGCCGAGCAAGCGAAAGCGTTGGGAAAGCAGTCTTTACATGGACGGGCCGGAGTTGGTCAAGTTCACGCTTGACGCCGTTCCTGCGTCGATTGATTATCTGGTCAAAGAGGGAAAAATCGATCGGGAAGAAATCGATCTTTACCTGATGCACCAGGCGACGGCGTTCATGCTGGATCACCTTGGGGAACGGCTCGAGTTGGACGAAGAGAGCATGCCGAGAAATATGGAACGGGTCGGAAACACCGTTTCGGCGACGTTGCCGATTTTGATAAACGAACTTCGAAACAACGGCAAGCTCAAGCCGGGCAAGCGATCGGTGTTGGCCGGATACGGCGTCGGACTTTCTTGGGCCAGTTGCCTCTGGACCGAGACATGGGAGGCTCAGCCGTTTTCATGTCCACTGGACCTCGATGACGGCGCGCGCGAGTCGCAGGCCGTTGTAGGGGATCTTTCGGGGAAAGCTTCGTCTTGAAAAAGGGCCGTTTTTCAATCCTTTTTTTCAGCGAAGTAGGTTCGACGTGATCCAACGCCGGAAAAAAAGCCGATTTAACTCGGGTGCCCTATTTTTCGGGAGGAGAAAATACCGGACTATTGGAAAATTTTATGGCGGAGTCGGCTGGAAAGGCCCTCCGCCTTTTGCGTAGAATGACGAGAAATAATGGGGAAGTCGAGTCGGCCGATTTTTTTCGACCGATCCCCTCAGTTTGAGAGGGCCAAGGATCGATAATACCCGGCGGCCTTTCTCTCCCGTCAGTTGAAATAACGTATCAACGATCAGCAGTTTGAGGAGACTTATGATAGCACGGATTTCGAGGCAAACGATCGTTTTTTCACTCGTTACCGTCCTAGTCGCGGGGTTCGTCCAGGCGCAAGTGCCGTCCGGTTCGACGCGACCGATTGTCGACGAGCGGATTTTACCGGCGACGACCAAAGGGGTCTTTCTTGTCACTGACGCGATAGAATTGGGCAAACGGTGGGACGCGACCCAGTTGGGACAACTGATGAGCGACCCGGTCATGAAGCCGTTTGGCGAGGATCTCAAACGCCAGTTTTCCGAACGGCTTTCGCGTCTTCGCGAACGACTCGGCCTGGGACTCGACGATCTCAAGGGGGTTCCCGGCGGCGGTCTTTCGATCGCGCTGACCCAACCGAACCCGGGCGAGGCGGCGATCGGTCTGTTGGTTGACGTGACCGATCACCATGCCGAGGCGGAAAAGTTGCTGAAAAAGGTGGCCGCCAATCTGACGTCGCGCGGTGGGCAGATGTCGCAACAGAAGGTTGGTAAAACGACGATCATCGTCTTCGACCTTCCGGCGACCGACGAGAGGCCCGCGGCACGGGTCGGCTATTTTCTTTCGGGCAACCTGCTTGGCGCGTCGGACAACCTCGATCTGATGAAAGAGGTGTTGCAACGTCAGATGGGCTTGCCCCACGATACCGGCACGCTGGCCGAGGTGCCCGCGTTTGTCGAGGTGATGCGGCGGTGTCAGGCCGACGCGGGCGGGATCGTTCCGCAGATGCGTTGGTATGTCGAGCCGCTGGGCTATATCGAGGCGGTCCGCGCGACGTTGCCCGAAGCGGAACGTCGGCGCAACGGCCCGAGCCTGTTGGACGTTTTTGAAAAACAGGGGTTCGAATCGATTCGCGGTATCGGCGGCCATATCGATTTGAAGGCCGGTCCGTTCGAACTGTTGCATCGGACGGCCTTTTTCGCTCCGAAGCCGTATAAACCGGCCCCTGCCCCGTATGAAAAAATGGTGCCGATGAAGATTTTCACGTTCCCCAATGGGACCGACTTCACGCCGCAGGCCTGGGTGCCCGGTGATATCGCGGCCTACACGTCGTTTTACTGGGATGCCAACGCGGCCTTTGCCAATTTCGGATCGATCTTCGACCAGATGGTCGGCGAGGGGGAGACGGGCGTTTGGGAAGACGTATTGGACAGCCTTCATGAAGATCCGAAAGGACCTCAAATCGGCCTTGAAAAGGAAATCGTGAAGTATCTGGGGCAGCGCGTCACGGTGATAACCGATTACCAACTGCCGATCACGCCGAAAAGCGAACGGTTGCTCATTGCTATCGACCTGGGGGACGCCAAGGCGGTTGCCGCCGGGATTCAAAAATTGTTCCAAGACGATCCGGTGGTGCGGCGTCACGAGGTGGCCGATTGTGTCCTCTGGGAGACGCTCGAAGAAGGTCAAGTGACCGCCGAAGGGGAGAAGACGGTTGTGGACTTGCCTCAGTTTGCGCCCGAAGGCCAAGAAGAGGACGACTTCGAGGAAGAGGAGGCCAAGCCGCTGCTGCCCAATCGGACGGTGACCGTGGCCCACGGCCAGTTGTGGATCGCCTCGCACCGGGATTTCCTCGAAACGATCTTGAAGAAGGCCAAGGAAAACGAGCCTCTGATCGACAGTATGGACTATCGGGTGGTTCAAGCGGCCCGCGAGGAGTTGGGGGTCGACGCGTCTTTTTTACGTTCGTTCTCCCGCACGGAAGAAGAGTTCCGGCCGATTTACGAACTGATCCGTCAAGGGAAGATGCCTGAGAGCGAGACCTTTTTCGGACGAATGCTCAACGCCCTTTCGCCCGAGACCAAAAAGGGCCAAACGCGGACGCAAAAGATCGACGGCAAATCGCTGCCCGATTTCCAGGTGGTCCGTCGCTATCTGGGCCCGGCCGGCGTGTTTGCTCTCAGTGAGGAAAACGGCTGGTACGTGACCGGTTTCATGCTGAAGAAGTAAGCGGGGGGGGGAGCCGTCCCTCACGTCGCGAAAACGAATTCATCGACCCAAAGCCTGCGGGACCATTTTCCCTGCGGTTTTGGGTCGTTTTGGTTTTTGCCTCCCCATGGGCGGGTGTTTTTGAAAAGTCGATTCTGGTTTGGAAAGATGGCTACAAGAATCAGTCCTTTGCGTTTGACGACCTTTGCCGGCCGCTTGGGCCGGTTCGCCGTCGTTTTGCGAGAAGACCGGCGGATCGTGCGAGTTGGCTTCGGCTATAAAAGCCAGGTCGAGGCGGTTCGAGCGATCGAGTCGGAGTGGGAGCGGGGCGATCTGCTCCGGCTTTCTTGCGCAGACCCCGCGCGGGTTTCTCTGGTCATTCAACCGCCCGAGCCGTGGCTGGTCGAGCCGTTCCAAAAATACGCCGAAGGGATTCCGGTCGATTTCCATTCCTTCGAGATCGACACCGGGTCGTTCACCCCTTTCCGTCGACGGGTGGTCGAGGCGTGTCGACAGATTCCTTACGGTCAGACGAAAACCTACGGTCAGTTGGCCGCCGAAGTCGGTTCTCCCCGAGCCGCGCGGGCGGTCGGACAAGTCATGGCCGCCAACCCGACACTGCTCGTTGTCCCCTGCCACCGCGTTGTCGCGGCCGGCACCCATCTCGGCGGCTTCTCCGCCCCCGGCGGAATCTCCTTGAAGCAAAAACTGCTCACGCTCGAAGCGTCTTAAGGCAACTAGAGCGAAAGACGTTTCTCTCGCCAGCGTACTCTAGGCAATCTGCGTAGCATGAGCTTTTATTAAAGCTATTTATTCTGCCTAGCAAGCCTTTCTTTATTTGGTAATGGTATTGAAGCAGAAAAATATATCTAGTAATATCCATGCAAGTAAGTCGCGTATTTTTCCAGGAGAGCCTGTTTTAATTAACTAAAGTCAATAATTTAAACGGCGAATGCCAAGAATGTGCTTACATAGAGAAAGTGGATTTTAGGGCGTACTGTTCACTCGTTTATTTATTTTTTGCTAGGAGAACCACCATGAAGAAGTTGTGGGACGCATGGAAGGAAATTTTGGGGAGTTCGAATCGAAGGACGAAAGAACTCGCCTCATGGCGAAACAGTCGTACGAACCAGCTTCGGCTTGAACCGCTGGAGGACCGCCGGATGCTTGCCGTGTTGTTTGTCGACACCGACGCGACCGGCAGTAGCACTGGTTTAACCTGGACCGATGCGTACACCGATCTGCAATCAGCGTTGACCAGTGCCCAAACGCTTAATTGGGATCAAGATTTGAATAATGACGTCGACCAAATCTGGATCGCCGAAGGGACTTACACGCCAAGCAAGAATTTTCATTCGACCGATACCGACCCGCGATGTAAGACATTCCGGTTGACAGAAAATGGTTTGGCACTTTATGGCGGATTTGCGGGAACAGAAACTTCGTTGGAGCAACGGGATTGGAACGCTCATGAGACGATCTTGAGTGGCGACTTGGGTGTCCAGGGGGATTCGAGTGACAATGCCTACTCGGTCGTTTTTTGTTCTTTGGAGTATCCTGAAGATGAAACCTATAAAACCTATGAAACCAGTGGAACCGGTGGAACCGTACTCGACGGTGTGAAGATTACGGGGGGAAACGCCAACGGTGATTATGAAATAATGAGAGATTATCGCAATGGCGGTGGAGGAATATATAACCATAGTGGCATATTGAATGTGGTAAATACGGAGATTTATGGGAACGAGAGTATCTTATATGGAGGTGGGGTTTTTTCGAAAGGTACGCTCCGCTTGGTCAATAGCACGGTTGTCGGAAACTCCAGTGCGTATCGTGGGGGAGGCATCTATACAGATACTGCCCTTTTCGTTGACAACTGCACTGTGACCGGGAACGCGGCTGAGGACTCTGGAGGCGGGATCTTTATTGGTTCAAATCTTTGCACGATGAATAATTCCATTCTGACTGCGAATCAAGGGGGAGAGGTTAGTGGAATGTACATTCCCTCCGGTTCTCAAAATCTGATAGGAATCGCCCCAGGGTTTGTTCAAGCCCCTTCGGACGGGGGTGACGGGTGGGGGGATGATCCGCTGACGTCGGGGATCGACGAGTCGGCCAATGATGACTATGGAGATCTTCGCCTGACGGCAATCAGTCCGGCGATTGACATGGGCGATTCGGCCCTTTTGCCCGCGGATAAATCTGACATGGATGGGGACGGGAACATCAGCGAAACGATCCCGCAAGATCTGTCTAGCGGCTCCAGAGTTGTAGGGGATTCGGTCGATATTGGTGCCTACGAATATCAGGCCAGCCCTGCCGCGGGACGCGAGACGGCCTCGACGGTCGTGACAACCACGGCGGATACGGTCGATCTGTACGATCAGGCGATTTCCCTTCGAGAGGCGTTGCTCTATGCGGACCGAGGGGCTCTTGGAACGAACCTCACTTTTTCCGGCGACTTGGACGGCCAGACGATCACACTTAACGGCCAGGTCCTTTGGGTCGATAAATCGGTGACAATCGACGCCTCGTCCCTCTCGACTTTGACGATCGACGCCGATGCGAAGAGTCGAGGCTTTCATGTCTTCGGTGAAGAAGTGAAACTTGTAGGTTTGACCATAACAGGAGGTGTCACCCCGGAAGCCAGTTTCAGTGGTGGAGGCATCTATAATATTGGGGACCTGACGGTCGAGGATTGCACCTTAGTGGGGAACTCGGCCGAAAGCACGGGTGGGGGCATCTATAATCAGGCTTTTGGTGTTTTGACCGTATTAGGAAGCACATTCAGCCAAAACACTGCCTTCGATGGGGGCGGGATTATTGGTAGTAATCTCCAAGTCAGTGACAGTTTCTTTCTCGGAAATAGTGTGACGCGAAGCGGTGGTGGGATCTGTGGTGGCAGTGGAACCATTGAAAATTGTGTTTTTTCGGGAAATAGCGCGGTGGGCGGCTATGGGGGTGGACTGTTTCACTCCACCAATACGCTTGCGATAACCGGGAGTACGTTTAGTGGCAACTCGTCGAAAGACGGCGGGGCAGTTTCTGCGGTAGGGGGGACTCTGATATTGGAAGACACGGTTCTCCGTGAGAATGTGGCCAGTCACTGGGGAGGGGGGATTTCGGTCGTCCAGGCAGAGTTTTTGGTTTCGGATTGTTTGATCGAACAAAACTCGGCCGATGCGGGCGGGGGAATTTACAATCGTGGGATCACGACGGTATCGGACAGCTTGGTCAGTGAAAATGAGTCGTTCGACGATGGCGGGGGGGTCTGGAACAGCTCTGATGGCACACTGGTTTTGTACGATTCCTCCCTTGTCGAGAATAGATCAAAGTATGGCAGCGGAGGTGGAATTAAAAACCAGGGCGATTTGACCGTCCTCGACAGCACGTTCGAAGGGAACTCGGCTCCTCGCGGCGCGGGGGGAGGGATTTTCCGGTTTGGTGGTACGTTGGTCGTGACCGAAAGTACGTTTAGTGGAAATTCGGCGAAGAACCGCGGAGGCGGAATTTCTAGTTACGATAAAGAAGTTACGGTGACCAACTGTACACTCAGCGGAAATTCGGCCGAAGAGGGCGGCGCGATTTGTAACCAATATGGCACATTGACGCTGAATAATTCACTCGTTTATGGAAACGTTGGCGTCACAAACCCGGATGTTTATAGTAATGCCAGTCAGCTGGCGGGAAGTCTGGTTGGTGTTGATCCGCAGTTTGCCCGTGATCCTTCCGATGGCGGCGATGGCTGGGGCGACGACCCGTATACCAACAGCGTCGATGAGGGGGCCAACGACGATTATGGGGATCTTCGCTTACGCCCGGATTCTTCGGCTATCGATGCGGGCGATAACGGCGTGGCGGTTGACGCCGAGGGGAATCCGTTGCTTTACGACCTCGATGGAAATCCGCGGGTTCAAAACGGGACGGTCGATATCGGGGCTCATGAATGGGTTCCTCTTCTTAAGGGGGATTTCAACGAAGATGGGGTTGTCAATGCGAACGATTTCGCCTTCCTGATAAGCAATTGGCAGTACGGAACCGAAAACTGGGGAGACGCGGATCCGGCATTGACTCCAAGAGGGTGTGTCGCTGGGGATATCAATTACGATGCCAAGGTGAACGCGGGAGATTTTGCCTACTTCATGGATAACTGGCAGCGGTCGATGCTGACGGTTTCGTCCCCGATCGAGGATCTCCATTTGGTCGAGGGGGATCAACAGCCGGCGTTGATTGACTTAAAAGCCATCTTTGAATCGACAAGCGAGTTGATTTATTCGGTCGAGAGCAGTAATCCCGAACTGGTGATGGCCGAAGTGATCGACGGTCGTTGGCTGCAACTGACCTACTTGCCCTACAGCGAAGGACAAGATCGAACCCCGGCGGTCATATCGGTCACCGGTGGGGTAACCCTTTTTGATGGTCCTATCTCGGCAACGGATCACTTCACCGTCACGGTCGGTCTACCTTCGATCGCTTTGATGAGGACCCCAACGATGTCGGACGTGATGATCGACGATGGATTGTTGACAAACTTGGCCCTTAATCTCCAGGAACATCAAAGGAAAGTGAGAAAGGGGGGCCGACCCGGATCGGACGAGGGAGAGGTGAACCGTTATGCGGAAGATTGGCGATGGGAGCCGGTCGCGTAACTGCGTTTTAACCGCAATGTCTGTAATCCTTGAGGCTGTCAGAAATGGCAGTCTCAAGTGGTTTCTTGACTTTTTGGTTGGCTACATGAAGCACCTTGCAGTAGCCAATTCGAGGGGATATCGAGAGAAGTTGCGAAGGGTTCTTATGGGGGCCCCCGGGTTGACGATTTGGGTTGGAAATCTTACAGTAGGGGTTTCGGCCGATTTCCCCTCTCGGCGTCTCGGCGAGGGGTCCGCGCAATGGAGGCCCATGAATCTGGTCAGGGTCGAAAGACAGCAGCCATAAGTGGTTACTTTCATGTGTGTCGGGCCCCTCGCCGAAATGCCCGGAGTGGTCCGGGTTGGGATTTGGCCCGATCGGTTTTCTTCCCCCCCCGGTTAGGCCGTTGCTCGACGGTCTTCGCGGCACGCTCTCTCTAAGGGCAATGGGCTCTTAAGGCTATTTCCGGAAATGAAGTAGCTTGCGAGAATGAAAAAGTGAAGACCCTTGTTTTCTCGAATGAAAGGCCGCCTTTTCATTCTCTGGTGGAGTAAACTTCGGTTTGCCGAGGTTACCTTAAGGGTTTCTTTTTCTCGAACGGGGATTTTTCCTTTCTTTGCCATGTCCGACACGAATCCGTCTCAAGCCGCCGATCCGTCCGAAAAAAAGGCCGACTATTTGGTCGTCGCCCGTCGTTATCGGCCGCAGCAGTTTGAGGATCTGATCGGACAGGAGTCGATCGCCCGGGCCCTTTCGGGAGCGATCCGGTCGAATCGGGTCGGACACGCCTATCTGTTTACCGGGGCACGCGGAGTCGGAAAGACCTCGGCGGCGCGGATTTTCGCCAAAGCGCTCAACTGCCGGCAGGGGCCGACCCCCTCGCCGTGCGGCGTGTGCGAAATCTGCGAGAGCATCAGCTCGGGCGACGATATCGACGTGCTCGAAATCGACGGGGCCAGCAACCGGGGGATCGACGAGATCCGCCAGCTTCGCCAAAACGCCAATGTCCGGCCGAGTCGGTCCCGGCTGAAAATCTATATTATCGACGAAGTCCACATGCTCACGCGCGAGGCGTTCAACGCCCTGTTGAAAACGCTCGAAGAGCCGCCGGAGCACGTGAAATTCATCTTCTGCACGACCGACCCGAACCGGCTGCCGATCACGATCCTGTCGCGGTGTCAGCGGTTCGATTTCGCGGGGATCGACACGGTTGCAATTGCACGCCGTTTGGCGTCAATCGCCGAGACCGAAGGGGTCGAGGCCGAGCCGGAAGCGATCGAGCTGTTGGCCCGACGGGCGGCCGGGTCGATGCGCGACGGTCAGTCGTTGCTGGAGCAGCTCTTGTCGTTCGCCTCGGAGCGGATCACGGTTGACGAGGTCCATCAGATGCTCGGCACGGCGGGCGACCAGTTGATGGGATGCCTCCTGGGCCATGTTCGAAGTCGGGACGCGGCTGCCGCGCTGGTCGATTTCGATCGGGCGGTCGGTGAAGGGGTCGATCCAGGGTTGTTTCTCGAACAGCTTTTTGGCTACCTGCGCGACGCGATGGTGGCGGCCGTGGGCGGCGGGCCGGAGATGTTTTTGTATGCACCTCCCGCTGCGGCGGCCGAGGTGGCCGAAATCGGACGCGCACTGGGTGTCCAGACGACGATCGCGGCGATGCAGATTCTCGACCAGACGCTCGGGCGGTTGAAGCAGAGTACCCAAGGTCGACTGCTGGCCGAGTTGGCACTGGTGCGTCTTTGCTCGTTGGAGAATCTCGACGCGTTGGCCGATCTGATCGCCGGTCTCCAAGAGGGGGAGGTTCACGGTTTGGCGACCGGTAATCCGGCTCCTCGGGGTGCCGTTTCGTCCCCCATTAAAAAAAAAGTTGAATCCGCCCCGGTAAAATCGGACACGGCGGCGGGCGAGGTTCTTGCGGCGCAAGAACGGACGGTAGAATCCGTAAAGTCCACTCAATCCCCCTCTCCTGTCCAGTCGACGGCCCCTCGGGAGTCGGCAGGACCTTCTCACGGGCCCATTTCTCCAAGTGGGCCGACCCTAACTGCCGAAAATGTCCGCAAGTGTTGGGACCAAACCGTGCGAGCGCTTCCCGGTTTACTGGCCGAAAGCGCGAAGTTGGTCCGGTCGGTCGAGCTGATCGGAGCAAATCGACTGGCCGTGACGTTTGCGGCGGAGTATACTTTTGCGAAGTCGATGTGCGAACGGTCCGACCAGACCGCGGTGATCCAACGGGTTTGGGTCGAACAGTTTGGCGGTCCGGTCTCGATCGAGTTTCGCTTGGCCAAGTCGACCGGCACGTCGGCCGAGGGGGCCAAACCCGTGCGACCTCGCAACGTGTTGCCGCAGCAGCAGTTGGCCGAGGTGGCGGAATATCCGTTGGTCCAGCGGGCCAAGGATCTTTTTGGCGCCGAACCGACGCGTGTCATTATGCCGCCGGAAGATCGAGCCGGCGACAAATAACCGTCGGATTAAGTCGTTCAGGCCTTATGGCGGTGGGATCTGTTGGCGCGATTGCGCAAAAGGGCGCGGTTGGACCGAAGGTTGCCGATGCGCGCGGGCGTTTTTTTCGCAGGAAAGAAACCGGTTTACGAGAGAGGAAAATTCGATGCTCAAAGGAATTGCCGGATTGGGCTCCTTGCTGAAGCAGGCCCAAGAGATGGGCGGTAAGATGAAGGCCGTTCAGGAAGAACTCAAGTCGAAGCGGGTTACCGGCGCAGCCGGAGCGGGCCTGGTCGAGATCGAGATGACCGGCGCGGCGGAAGTGGTCGGATGTCGGATCGACCCGAGTCTGCTCGAAGGGGCCGATCGGGAATTACTCGAGGACATGATCGTCTCGGCCGTCAACGACGCGGCGGCGAAAGCCAAGCAGCTACACGCCGAATCGATGCAGTCGATGACCGGCGGGATGAACGTTCCCGGTTTGGACGAGGCGATGGGGCAAATGTTTGGTCCGAAGTCGGAATGAAAATGAGTGCCGGTTGCACGAGGCGTCCGGTTTTTGCATGAGGCAATCCGTCGCGAGGGAAGGATAGATTTGTGTCAGAGGTTTCCGAATCCGTAACCCGTTTGATCGATCAGTTGGCGACCTTGCCCGGGATTGGCAAGAAGTCGGCCGAGCGGTTGGCCTATCACCTTTTGCATTTGTCCAAGGAGAAGGCTTTTGAATTGTCCGACGCGATCCGTGACGTGAAGGAGAAGGTCCGCTATTGTCGGCAGTGCTACAACCTGGCCGAAGGGGAGCTTTGTTCGATCTGTGCCGATGGGAGTCGGGACGCGCGTTTGTTGTGTGTCGTCGAGCAGCCGCGAGACCTGATGGCGTTGGAGCAGACCGGACAGTACCGCGGGGTGTACCACGTGTTGCTGGGACGGATCGCGCCGCTGGAGCGGGTCGAGGCAAAGGACCTGACGATCGACGCGCTGGTTAAACGAATTCGTGACGGGGGGATCGAAGAAGTCATCATGGCGACCAACCCGAATTTGGACGGGGATGGGACCGCCTTTTACATCCAGAACCTGTTGCAAGAATACCCAGTTAAAGTGACCCGTCTCGCACGCGGGATTACGACGGGAAGCGTCCTGGAATTTGCCAATAAAGAGATGTTGTCCGACGCGCTGACCGGTCGACAGAAACTTTGAAGCGATTTTCTTTTTGACATGGATCCGGTGTGTGGCTTGGAGTCGATGAAAAAAGTGGAAAAAATCCAACTCGTTTCAGCCAGATGTTTGTGACAACCGGGGATCGCTCCCGCCGGGGAGTGAGACGCTATAGACTTTTGGAAATGGGCTAAAGAGAACCACGTATGCGATTATCATTCGGCCAAGAACTCCGACAGGTTCAAAAGCAGGTCCTCACGCCGAGGATGATCCAGTCAATGGAGATTCTCCAACTGCCGATCCTGGCGCTGGAAGAGCGGATCGATCAGGAGATGGAAGAAAATCCGGTCTTGGAAGTCACGCAAGAGGAGCCGGAATTTCCCGAAGAGCCTGCCGAAATCGAGGCGCCTGACGCGCCGACCGACGAAGAGCGGGAACTGGTCGTTGGCGAGAACGACAACGCCGAGGATTTCGAACGACTGCTGAACATGGACGAGCAGTGGCCCGACACGTTCGAGGAGCGGACCCGTCCGTCGCGCGGCGAGATCGAAGAGGCCGGCCAACGAAAACTTGACGCGATGGCCAACATGACCGATCGGCCGCCGTCGTTGGAAAATTATTTGCAAGACCAACTCGGTTGGTTCACACTCGAACCGACGCTGCGGAAGATGGCGGAGCGAATTATCTCGAACCTCGACGCCAACGGGTATCTGACGGTTCCGCTGCGGGATATTCTTGACGCCAACGCGACCGAGGAAGATTTCGGACTGGCCGAAACGGCATTGAAGCTGGTCCAAAAGCTCGATCCGCCAGGGGTCGGGGCGCGGGATCTGCGTGAGTGTCTTTTGCTGCAGTTGAATCCGGGCATGCCCGATTACGAAGCGCTCGAAACGTTGATCTCGAATCATTTGGAAGATCTCGAGCATAACCGGATGCCGTTGATTTCGAAGAAGATCGGCCTTTCGATCGAGCAGATCGGCGAGGTGCTCGAGGAGTTGCGAAAGCTCAATCCGAAACCGGGAGCCGATTATCACGAGGCGTACGTCCCGAACGTGACGCCCGACGTGTTCGTCGATCTGTTGGAACGGGGCGGATACGAGGTCCGGCTCGAAGACGGCCAGACCCCGTCCTTATTCATCAGTCCGCAGTATCGGCGTTTGTTGACCAGCAAAGACACGCCCAAAGAGACCCGCGAGTATATCAAAAACAAGTTGAACTCGGCCCAGTGGCTGATCGACTCGATACGCCAGCGTCGTGACACGTTGACCCGGGTGGCCAAAGCGATCATCGATCATCAGGCGACCTTTTTGGAAAAGGGGATCGAGGCGCTGGAGCCTTTGAAGATGCAGCAGATTGCCGACAAGGTGGGGGTCCACGTGACGACGGTCAGCCGGGCGGTCGACGATAAATGGATCCAAACGCCTCGTGGTATCTTTCCGCTGAAGCGGTTTTTCGTCGGCGGTACGGTCGGTGCCGACGGGGAAGAGGTGACCTGGGACGCGATACGCGTCAAGCTGCAAGAGATTGTCGATCAGGAGGATAAGGAGAAGCCGTTAAGTGACGAGGACTTGGTCAACGAGTTGGGAAAGCACGGCTTTAAGGTGGCTCGTCGGACGGTGACCAAGTATCGTAAGGCAATGAAAATCCCAAGCTCCCGTCAACGGCGGACTTGGACCAAGTAGCCAGGTCGATTTTCCTTTCTCGCTCGAGGCGGCCGAAGCGATTTTCTTCGTCAGGGGCGCCCGGCGCGGGGCGATTTCTTTTTTCCGCTTCGCGCAGCAAGAGGGTTCGACCCTTGACCTTTTCCTTCCCATCCCGGTATAGTGGGTTAGGGGTATATCCTTTGGCTACATTCAGGGTAGTGGGCCGAAAAAAGCCTTCCCGCGGATGGTCTGTTTCCCTGGAGGAAGATCCCGGTTTTTTCTTTTTTTCGAGGACGGTCGATTCCCTCTGAATTGGGAGGGAGGCAAGGGCCGTTTTGTGTCCGACGGCCGGGCCTTTTCGAAGGGAGGAAAAGCGAAATAGTGAAAAACCAGTGCAACCTTTATCGGGTCGAAAAAAGTTATGCCACCCTTGGTGATTGATGTTCGTAATTCGGAAGATCTTCGCGATGTGGTCCATCAGGCGGCGCAGGCGCTGGCCGAAGGAAAGTTGATCGTCGTGCCGACCGAGACGGTCTATGGGGTCGGCGCGTTGGGGGTCAACGAGGCGGCCGTTGCTCGGCTGCGTGAAACGAAAAGTCGCGACGGGAACCACCCTTTGCCGATGGCCATTCGTGGGATTGAAGAGGCGATCGATTACGCGCCGAACGCCGGTGGACTCTTTCGCCGTTTGGCGCGTCGTTGCTGGCCCGGGCCGGTGACGCTGGTCGTCGACGCTTCCGATCCGCAAAGTCTGCTGCATCAGTTGCCGCGTTCGGTCCAGAAGGCCGTTTCGCCGCACGGTACGGTGGGGCTTCGCGTGCCCGGATTGCAGGTGACGCTCGACGTCTTGGATATGGTGGCCGGTCCGCTGGTGTTGACCAGCGCCAATCGAGCCGGGGAACCTCCGGCAACGACGGCCGAAGAGGCGGTCGACGCGTTGGGAGACGATGTCGCGCTGGTGCTCGACGCGGGACCTTGTCGTTTTGGGCAAGCCTCCTCGGTGGTTCGGGTTCGCGAAAACGATTTTGAAATGCTTCGTGCGGGAGTCGTCCAAGAGTCGACCTTGAAACGCTTGAGTCGCTTTATGGTCTTGTTCGTTTGCACGGGCAACACGTGTCGCAGTCCGATGGCCGAGTTGATGGCTCGGGATCTGGTGGCCAAGCGACTCGGGTGCCCGATCGATCAAGTTGAGGATCGGGGCGTTCTGATTCAGTCGGCCGGGGTGGCGGCCGGGTATGGCAGCCAGGCCAGTCGCGAGGCGGTCGAAGTGATGGCCGACCGGGGGCTCGATCTGAGTCGTCATGAAAGTCATCCGTTGACCGAGGCGCTGGTGCGTCAGGCCGATTTGATTTTCACGATGACCCAGTCGCATCGTGACGTCGTGATTAGTCAGTGGCCGGATGCGGCCGAGCGGAGTCTGGTTCTTTCGGCTGACGGAACCGACGTTGGCGATCCGATTGGCGGACTCAAGGACCGGTATGAACGTTGCGCCGGCGAAATCCATGCCGAATTGGAAAGCCGAATTCCTTCATGGGCTTTATGATGGGGAGAAGACAGATAGGCGATGACATGGTTTTTTACTCGAGGAAGGATTAGGGATTTATGCGTATAGCGATTGGAAGTGACCACCGGGGTTGTGCGATTCGTCCTCATGTGGTCGAGCTGATTCAAAGCATGGGGCATGAAGTGATCGATTGCGGCGCGAAAGAAGACGAGCCGGTCGATTATCCGGATATTGCGGAAGTGGTCGGGAAAATGGTGGCTTCCGGTGAAGTCGATCGGGGAATTCTCATTTGTGGGACCGGCATCGGGATGAGCATTGCGGCCAATAAGATTCCGGGCGTTCGCGCCGCGCCCTGTCATGACGACTTGACGGCCGAAATGAGCCGACGACATAACGACCTGAATGTGCTCTGCTTCTCGGCCGATCTGTTGGGGAAGCGGTTGATCGAGCGGATGATCGATATCTGGATCAACTCCCCTTTCGAAGGCGGGAAGCACGCGCGACGCGTCGAGCGGATCAGTCAGATCGAGCGGGAGATCAATCAAGAACCGGCCGGCTAGCCACGTTTTTTTACGTGAAGAATGTACGGTTTACCTCGTGGCATCTTTTGAGAAGGATGCCACGAGTTTTTTTATGCCCAGAAACGGGTGCGAGCCGCCGCTTCCGTTTACTGAAAATCGATTCCGTTTACTAAGCCCGTTCCCGTATACCAAAAACCGTTCTAGGTAGAGGGCAGTTGGTCGGCCTGTGATTTTTCCAACGTTTCGACCAGTTGTTGGGGCGGGATGACGACGCCGCAGCTGACAATGTACTGGAAAGCCTGGTCGATCGTGATGTTCAAATCGATCGCCTCGCTCCGACGGACGTTGATCGTGTAGCCGGTGACCGGCATGGGGGAGGTGGGAATGAGGATCGAGATGACCGGCTCGTTCGCCGCCGCGTGGATATCCAAGAGGCTGTCGCCGGTGACCATGCCGAGAGACCAGATCCCTTTGCGCGGATATTCGACCGCGACCACCCGCGTGTATTCGATCTCGCGCGGGCTGAAGAGGAAGTCGCTGATCTGCTTCACTGAAGAGTAGACGTTCCGGATCAAGGGAAGCTGATGGACTCCCCGTTCGAAAGTCCCCACGGCCCAACGTCCGAGACTGGCGGCGATGAATTTTCCGAGGAGGTAGAGCACCAGGATGAAGAGTGCCAAAAACGGGGGAATCACTTTGATCGGTTGGAGAAATCGAAGTTGAACGTACCGATTGTAGACCCCTTTGGCGGTCTGGGGCAATGGTTCGTTTCGACTTTGGCTTCGGGCCAATTCGTAGACCGTGATGGGGACGTACTTATTGTCGGCCAACCGGTAGTAATAGCCGGTCGGATCGGGGACCTGATCGATATCGGTGACAACTTTGTCGGCCGGGACGTCTTCCTGGATGTCGGCCACGCCCCAGACGATCGCTTCTCGAACTCCGGTCAAAACGGGTTGGAAAACGTACTGGTTGACGATGCCGCCGATCCAAATAAAGATCACGATCGTCAAAAGTGGGGGAAGGAGCACGCCCAGACCGCGCAGCACAGCCGCGCGAAACGGGTGGACCTTCTTTTTCTTCTTCTTGGAAAGCGTTTCGTTTTGGTGGTTGTTGGTCTCTTCCATAGGTCTTATTGTCTTCTTTCTTTGACGGTCGACAAGGACCCCCAACCCCGACTTTCCCCCTTCCGGCGACGCGAAATCGAAAGGGGCATTTTTCTGTTCCAACCGTTTCCCTTTTCCGAGGGAAGTCTATTGTCGCTTTTCGTCAAAGTCTCGGCCTTCGGTAAAGTCGGTCATGAGATTTCCCGTCAGATGCGGGATTCGACCGGGGTGCGGGCGATCGTCGCGACAATCACCTGTCGGGCGCCGGCCCGTCGGAGGACTTTGGCCGCTTCGTGACAGGTGGCGCCCGAGGTGACGACGTCGTCGACCAGGACGATCGTGGCCCCGGAAACCTCGTATCCTCGCTGGAGTTGGAATGCTCCGCGGACATTTTGTCGCCGCTGTTGCCAGTTGAGATTTTTTTGGGGCGGCGTGTGCCGGATTTTTTTCAGAAGATGCCGTTCCCAGGGGATTTTTAGGGTGTGGGCGATTTGCTGGGCCGTCAGATCGGGTTGGTTTACCCCTCGTCGGAGTCGGGGCCACCAGTGCATCGGGATCGGAACGACCAAGTCGGGCGAATAGGATTCCAGGAGCGAAATTCGATTCCGGGAATAGACGTTTCCCAGGGCGTGGGCCAGATTGCGGTTGGCCGGGTGTTTCATCATCAAGATGGCCGTCCGGAGCGAGTCCTCGTAAACTCCCAGCGGGACCACGGCCGAGAAGGCGAACCGACGTCCGGTGCATCGGAAGCAGCGTTCACTCGGCCCGTTGGGGGTCTCGTGCCAATTTCCACACCGTCGACACCCTTGAAACTCCTCTGGAACCAGGGTTTCGAGGCAATCGGTGCAAAGCAGCGCCGTTTGGGGGCGGTCTGAGGGCAAGTCGGCGTGACAGAATACACAACGGGGGGGGTAGAAAAGATCGGCTAACGCATGGGAGATTCGCTTAGGGAGCCCCCAGGCGGTTTGGCGATGGTCGGGCGGCTGGAGACGGGCGGGTGTTTTATGCATGAAGTGAAATCGGAAACTACTTGACATTAGGGTTACTTATGATAAGATTTTCTTATGGAAAGCTGAATATGTCCTCATTTCCCTTTCATGATTTTTCTTTTTTGGCCGAAAGAAAAAAGAGCAAGTGTTGCTCGTGAAATTTTCTTTTAAGGCTATGTCGAAAAGGTTTGCCTGACAAGTAGTCCGGCGTGGAAGGGGAAAGCTTTTTCGTTGCGGTTTTCGTTTTTAAAAAAAATTTTGCAGGGCCATTTTGAGGCAGCCACCTGATGAATCTTGATTCCATTCGCCTGTATTGCGACGTGATTACCGAGAAAAGTTTTTCTCGCGGTGCCAAAATGAACCGGGTGAGTCAGTCGGCCGCCACGCAGTCGATCCACCGGATCGAAAAGGAGTTGGGGGTCCAACTGGTCGACCGGTCGAAACGGCCGTTTGTCTTGACGCCCGAGGGAGAGATCTGTTACGAGTCGTTTCGCGAGATTTTGGAACTTTACGATTCGGCCGTGGCCCAGGTCCGTTCGTTACGCATGGAAGTTTCGGGGACGGTGCGTGTCGGCGCGATCTATTCGGTCGGGCTGCACGAGATGAGTCTCCGGATGCAGGAGTTCATGCGGCAGCACTCCAAGGCGACTATCCAGTTGGAGTATCTCCGTCCCGACAAGGTGTACGACGAGGTGCTCAACTCGCAGTTGGATCTGGGAATCGTCTCTTATCCGGAAGCGTCACGCGAAATCGCCGTGATTCCGTTGCGTGATGAGGAGATGACGTTGGTCTGTTTTCCCGATCATCCGTTGGCCAAGGAAAAGGAGATCACGATCGATCGGATCGCCGACGAACCGTTCGTCGCGTTTAGCCGCGATCTTCCGATCCGTAAGGAGATGGATCGATATCTTCGTAAACATGGGGTCATGATGCCAATCGCCATGGAGTTTGATAATATTGAAACGATCAAACAGGCGGTTCAGATCGGAAGCGGGATTAGTATCTTGCCCGAACCGACCGTTCGTCGCGAACGAGAATTCGGCGCGATGGTTGGTGTACCGATTGCCGGATGGTCGCTGAAACGGCCGATCGGAATTATTCACCGCCAGCGAAAAATCTTTACCCCGACCGCCGTCAAATTTATCGAGTTGTTGACCCAATGAAATTTCAAGAAGAGTCCCTTCTTTCGATCACCTTTCTTCCTTTGGGCCGAACGATTTCGGTTCTGGAAGGAACCCGACTCTTGGAGGCGGTGTCCGAAATCGGACTGGGGATCGATCAGCCCTGTGGGGGCGAGGGGACTTGCGGGAAATGTCGACTCCGGATGGTCGAAGGGGCTTGCGAGCCGACGTTGGCCGACGAGACGGCGTTCAGCCCGGAGGAGATTCAAGAAGGATGGCGGCTGGCCTGTCAGGCGGTGGTGACCGGGCCGGCGGTGGTTGAGATTCCCGAATCGTCGTTGATCGATTTTCGTGGTGTGGTCTTGACCGAATCGGAAGACGGCACCCCGCGTGTGGCCGATCCGGCGATCGAAAAGCGGGTTTTTACTTTGCCGCCGCTTGCGTTGGAACCGGAAAATCGGGCGGACGAACTGGGCCTGTTGCGGGACCTATTGCCCTCCGTCGAAATCGAAGGGGCCGTTCTGGCCGATTGGCGACGACTGGCCGAGAAAAAAACGTCCGAGATGACGGCGGTTGCGTTTGATGGACGGCTAATCACGCTGGAAACAGGAAATACTGAAGCGTCCCGTTTCGCCGTGGCGGTCGATTTGGGAACGTCGACACTGGCGGCCGTCTTGGTCGACCTTTCCACCGGAGCGCGACGGGCCGTCGCCTCGCAGTGGAACGCTCAGGCGGCGTTTGGGGATGACGTGCTCTCGCGGATTCGTTTCGCGCGGGATCAGGTCGACGGGCTTGACCGGCTTCACGAGGCGGTCGTCAAGTCAATCAACCGGATGATCGTCGAGCTGGCCGAGGAAGCGGGGGTTGCGCCGGAGTCGATTTACGAGTTGACCGTTTCGGGCAACACGACGATGCAGCATCTTTTTTGCCGATTCGATACACGCGGGTTGGGTGAAATTCCGTTTCGACCGATCACGACCGAACGGGTTCTGCTTCGGGCGGCCGATCTGAAATTGGGGATCCATCCGCGCGGTATGGTTTATGTCATGCCGTCGATCGGCGGTTTTGTCGGGGGCGATATCGTCTCGGGGATTCTGGTGACCTGCGGAAACCGACCGACCGGCCCGACGTTGTTGGCTGACATCGGGACGAACGGCGAGTTGGCCCTTTTTCACGAGGGAAAGTGGATCGCCACGTCGACGGCTGCCGGTCCGGCGTTCGAAGGGGCGCGGATCTCCTGTGGAATGCAGGGGGCGGCCGGAGCGATCGAAAAGGTCTTGTTGCGTGAGGACGATTTGCACTTCAACCTGATTGGCCAGGGACGGCCGCGTGGACTGTGCGGCTCGGGGCTGGTCGATCTGACGGCCGAGTTGCTTCGGTGCGGCATCCTTCGATCCGACGGGAGGCTTTTAAGTGGAGACGAACTTCCGGTCGACCTGCCCGACGCACTGCGACGGCGCGTGGTGGTCGAAAAGGGGCAACCGGCCGTCGAGCTTTTCGACGGGGCCCAGACCGACGACGGGCGTCCGATTCGTGTGAGTGGGCGCGATTTCCGTGAGTTGCAACTGGCGTCCGGAGCGATTCGAGCCGGGTTGACGTTTCTCTTGCGTCGGGCCGGTTTGGAGCCGACCGATCTGGAGCATCTTTATCTTGGTGGCGGGTTTGGGAATTTTATTCGACGCTCCAACGCGCAGCGGATTGGCCTTCTTCCGCCGGAGATCGCGCGACAACGGATCCTGTATCAAGGGAATACGAGCCTGGCCGGAGCGCGAATGGTGGCCCTTTCGAGGACCTGTCGGGCGTCGGCCGAACGGATCGCCCGCGAGACCGGACACGTCGACTTTTCCCGGGACCCGGCCTTCCAAGAAGTCTATGTCGCGTCGATGGGGTTTCCCGAGTAAGGCCGTCTTTTGCGGGGGTGAAAACCATCTTCTCAGGTTGCCGAAACCCTTCTGTGGTGGAGGGGTGAAAAACGGTGACGCGGCGTTACTCTTTGCCTGAAAATACCTTGGAAGGTCGACGCTGCGCCGAAAAAGGACCCCGGCTTGCCCGACACTCAGACGGAGGGAATAATTCATTGGAACCGGTGGGTGTCGGAAAACCGGCTCACCGAATTTTAGGGGTTCGCTTGGAAAAAGGTTCCCCGAGTTATACCTTGAGGAACGAGCCATGTATAAACCTGAGATGGACCGCATGCTGGATGCACCGAAACTGATCGTCATGCTTCTGGGCGGACTCCTGGTCTTGTTGATCATTTCGGCGTTTATCTTTGCATGATTGAAAACGGTCGGCTTCTCGACGGCGGCGAGGACGGTCTCCGACCCAAACAGAAATGTTAAGAAAAGGATCGCCCTTCGACCGATTTGCCCCCGTTGGGGGAGAAAATCGGGGCCTAGAATTGCGTTTTCAAATATACGATCGACGGTCGAGAGGCACGCATATGCTGCCGAGAGTATGCCGAAAAGTTGAAGTGGAGTCCAGACAAGTAGCTTGGAGAAGCGTGGGAATGAGGGTTCATCGAGTTAGTGGACCTCAGACCCCTTTTCCGAGCTATGAGGATCACGAATCCACTTCGCCAGGGAAGCGACGCCGAGTCCCCGCCCGGTGCCGTTTCCCCCTTTTTATGGGCGTTCGTCTTTTCTCGTGAAAAAAGGTGGTCAGACCGGAAAACTCGTGAACCGTCTCGCGACCGCGTCCGTCTTGTTTAGATGGAACGGAAAAAAAGAGCGCAGAGTGAAATAATTCCCGTTTTTTTAACCTTGTCTTGAAGGTGAAAAATTATGCGATTTAAAACTCCGGCGGCAGGGCATAGGCATCGGAAAGGGAATCGCCGATGGTCAGAAGCCAACGTTGTCCCTCCGATTCGACCACGATGTCAGCTTCCTCGATCTCTTGCAACGTGCCGGAAAAAACCCCGACCTGAAACGTCTCGCCCCGACGTAATTTGATCAACCGGTCGTCAGCGCGAGAGAGAAACCAGACTTCCGGTTCGCCGTTGACCCGATTGACCGCGGAGAGAAAAAACTGGTCGGTGGGGTCGATTTCGCCACCCACGGCGAAAAAGTTTCGCTCCACAATCGGAAAGTACGCTTCTAAATCGGAGGAAACCAGCCGCTTCGAAGTCAGTGTGGTCAGTTGATCGGCCCGGTCGGCGCCGGGGATCGAAAGTGCCTCGATGCTGATGGCCAGATTCAGTTGACCCGACTTCGACAGCGGGGAGATACCGATTGAGCGAACCTTGTGTAAATGGCCCGCGCGATAGAATTCGTACAGGAATTGAACCAGTTGTTCGAGCGTTCCTCGACCGCGAACGGAAAAGCTCAACGAGTAGTAGAGCCCTTTTTTGCTGCTGGGTTCACTCGAGTTGACGTTCGGATCGGTCAGGCCGACGTGTTCGACCAGTTCCAAAAGCCAACCCTGATAAAGGGAGCGGGCCACCTCGACGTCCGACGGGAGCGACCGTTTTTGAAGCTCCTTGAGGATGGCCAGTTCTTTTTTGGTCTCTTTGAGCTTTTTTTGGTCCTTCTTGATTCGTGAAAGATACGTTTGCTGTCGCTTCTCGCGCACCGCGATCGGCCCGACGAACAGGTTTTGGTAGGTCCATTCTCCCACGAAGTAAACCATTATCGCGCCGAGGAGAATCAGGAGTAGTTTTTTTCGATTTTCAGACATGATCGAACCGGGGTGGGCCGTTATTGGGTTTGGGCGTTAGTTTTTGCGGTCGGCTTCGAGGTTGCCTTCGATTGGGGCTTTGGAGTCTTTTTTTTCGAGGTCGCCTTAGAGGTTTTCTTCTTGGCTTTTTTGGCTTGAGCCGCTCGTTTCAACGCGTCGAGTTCCTCCGGCGACAGATGACTTATGTACTGCCCTTTTGGCCTTCCCGCGACGTTCATCGTGGTTTCGAATCGCCAGGCGTAATCTTGCTCGTTTCCGCGTTCTTGGACCCGTTTGCTTCGGATTTCGTGGAAGGAATCGCGAAGTTGGCTTTCCATTTGGACGATGACCGACGGGTCGCGAACCAGGCCGTAGTAGCTGATCGTTCCGCCGCTACCGCCTCGGCCCGGGTTGAGGTTCATTTTCAAAACGACCGCGTCGCGGCTGGAGGGGAATCGGATGGACAGGTCGCGCAGTTCGTCCAGCCAGTTGACGTTCGCTTCGTGCCACTTACGGAAGGCGGCGACGACCGCTTGTTTCTTTTTCGTTTTTTTCGTTTGCGACTTGAGCTTGTTGATTTCTTTAACGAGCGCTTGATTTTTCTGGTCGAGCTGGGCGGCCCGGTCCCAGACGTCAAACAGCCCGAATCCCAACAGTCCGATTGCCAAAACGCCGACGATCATGAAAAGCCGTTTGCGATTTGGCGGGACCGGCGCGCGGCGTGGGTTCAAAAAGTCGATTCGGCGGATCTCGGCCTTTTTCGACTTCGTGTCCAGCTCGTCCAATATCATCCCCATAAGCGGCGCGAACGAGCCGGTTGCGTCGGTCGGGAATTCTTTGGACAAGGCAGACGCATCAGTCGGGCACTTTTCGGGCAATTCGACCGTTGCGAACGGGTCGATCACTTTGGCGACCATGTCGAGCCGGGTTTCGATCGCCTTGACCAGTGGCTCGTGTTCTTGAGGCGTTCCGAAAAGGTAAATCGTTTCGACCGGCCCGGACTTGGCGGCCCGTTCTTGCGAAACGGTCAGGGTCCGGTTGATTTCGGTGAAGGCTCGTTCCACGACCGTCGACGCGTCGGCCTGGTCGGGCAGTTGGGCCGTTCGGGAAAAGACGATCTGCCCTTCGACGAACAGGCTCAGGTCGATTTCATTCCCGACCCGGTTGACCAGAAGGCAAACCTTTTCTTCCGGGCTCGTGGTTCGTGCGAAAAGGGACGCCGCGGCGACCGGACGAAGCAAAAGTCGGGTCGGCTTGAGTCCGGCTGTCTCGCAAACCGTCTCGACAGCCTCTTTTTGTTGGCGGGGCAAAAGGGCCGCCAGCACGTCACGCGATCGGCTCGGATCGAAACTCAATGGGAGGAAATCCAACGTCGCGTCGTCGGCGGCGAAGGCCGACTCTTGCATCGCCATGTTGGCGACCAGCCCGGGCAACTCGTCGTTGCTTGCCGGAGGGACGTGACAGTGAATTAAATCGACGCTTCGCCGATCGATGCCGACCAGCGTGGTCGCGCGGGGAATTTTTTTCTCGGCCAGCGCCGCGCGAATGGCCCGACCGAGTTGGACTTCGGGAGCGATCGGGGCGGGACGATTTTCTTTGTTTCGACCGTCGTCGGTTTTTTTGTCGGGCGAATCGGGGCCGCTTTCCTCTGGAAGGAGGGCCTCGTCGACCGGCTCCGATTCCCACGGCAGGCGGGCGGCCGCCGTGAGACGGATTTTTTTCGAACCGGGCCGGTGGGCCAACAGAAAGCGGAATTCGTGTCGATCCCAATCGATTGCCAGTAGGTGAGCCATCGTCTATTTTTTAAAAGGTTAGCGAAATAAGGTGGGGAATAATCCCGTGGGAATAATCTCGGAGGAAGCGATTCGCGGGTTGCCAATTACGGGGGCGACTCGGCCGAGGTTTCTGCCGTTTTTTCCGACGGCCCGGATTCGTCCTCGTCGTCGGGCGGCTGACCGCCGAGGCGTTCGCGGTCGTGGCCCAGGCCGTACAGGCTCAGCTCTTTCCAGTATACTCGACGGACCGGTCGCAAGGTAGCATCAAGTACGATTTCCGCCCGGGCAACCGGCCCTTCCGGATCGAAGAATCCGACCACTTGGGCCCGATAGACGTCTCCCCCGCAGGTCAGGAACGGCAGGAGTTCTTTCATCTTCGCAAGCGACACGATCTGTTCGGTCCAAAGCCATGTCGGAAAACGGGCTGACGAGGAGCCTTTTTCTTTGGTTTGTCCGGCCCGCGAGGAGACGATCTGTCCGAGGGTCATGGTGTCCATTCCGGGCACGGCGGCCAAGACGCAGCGGGGGGCCAGATCGAGGTTGACCCGGCCGACGATTCGCTTCGCTCCGGTGGTCGTGGTCTGGTCGAGCAGTTTCAACAGCGCCTTTTGGACCTTCGACGGTTGGTTGGACCAGGGGCTGGCGACCAAAAGGGTCTTCGGTTTTTTCTCGGGGGCGTTGGGCCGGGGAACTACGACTCGGCCGCCTAGAAGGTCGAGCACCGAGCGGAGTTGATATTTCCCCTTGCGGGAAAAGTCGAGCCGGGGCGCTTCTTTGGCCGTGATCTGTTCGGTCGCGCCGGAGATCGGCTTTTGGGGCGTTTCGGGTCCGTACTGCCGATAAAGGACGACGAAATCGGCCTCCTCTTTCTTGAACGATTTTTTCAGCTGTTGGTGCAGCTTTTTGAGGTCTTTTTGATTCAGATGGATTTTCGCCTGACCGCGAGAGTCGACATTTCGCTCGGCACTGTACAGGGTCAGAAGCGAGCCCCACGGCAAAAGGTTCGTTTCGCCGCCGCCGGAACTTCCGCCTCCGTCCGAATCGGATTCGTTCGGGTCGATCAGGAAATTGGCGTTCGCGTCGACTCCCAACAGGGCCTCGCGCGTGACCCCTTTGACCAGCAGCAGTTCTTCCAGACAGCCGGGCACGCCGTTGCGTGGGGCGTAGGGCAGATCTTGTCCCTTGTAGTGATCGGCTTCGGCTCCCGAGGTGCGGGCCGTGGAGTCGGCATCGATCCAATCGAGGATCGCCTCGGCCGTCGATTCGGTCATTTCAGGCAAGGCCATCAAAGCGGTCCGCGCCGCGCCCGGCTTGCGCCGCTCCCACTCGGGCAACGCAGCCAGATTCAAACGGGCCGATTCATTTTCGAGGCCGAAGCGAACCCCGTCGAACCGTTCCTCCTCGATCTGGGGCGAGACGACACTGAATCGGCCACGCACGCCGGACGAACGGCCCAGTCGTTCTTCATCGCGGCCCAGGACGACGGTCCCTTGGAACCGGTCCGGATTGTCGACGATCCCGCCGAAGGTGGCCCGTTGTTGCGGCGTACAGGTCAAGACGGCACCGATCGCTGCTTCGCCCGAACCCAACAGACTTTTGGCTTGCAGTTCTTTTCCGACGTAGTGGGTTCCCTGATTTTCGATCGACAACAGGTTCACGAAATGCATCCCGGCCAGTCCCAACATCGAGACGACCAAAAAGACGACCAACAGCGCGACCCCCCGACGTCGGTCGCGCCGCGGCGACGCGAGTCGGCCGTTGGATCGAGTTGTCTGGAATCGAAAGGTTTGGGGCATGAAAGGTCGTTTTTTCTGTTTTTTTACTAGGTCGAGTGATAGTCGAGTAATATGGGTCGACCGGTTTCGAGGTGTTATTTTTCCGTTCGCATCCACTGATCGGCTTTCGCGGGCGAGCGGCTCTTGCGGCTTGGGCGGGGAATTGGTCGACCGGTCGCCCCGGCGCGACCGGCGTTTTTCCCCTCGGTCGATTTACGCTTCGGACCGGTTTGAGAACTTTTGCTGCCTCGAGTCGAGCCGGCTCGTATGCCCGGGTACTTGGCTGAAACGGGCATCGCGATAACGATCTCGTAGGTCCGGGTCGGGATGCCCAGTTTTTCTTCATCAACCGAATCGGAAACCCCGTCGAGCGTTTCCAACGCGGCAAGCGGATCGTCCGAATCGGTCGTTCCCAAACGGTCGAGTGATTCGACGCCTTCCTCCGTGTCGGAGGTCGAGTCTTCAAACGAATCCGATTCGAAAAGCAGACGCCGATGGTCCTCGGGGTCGAACGATTCGAAGGTAACCCGGACGCGAATCGCCACGGGCAGGCTTTTTTGTTTGAGACTGTCCCACCGGTCGGACCAACCTTGCCCGCTGTAGTAGGCAAACGTCATGTCGACCACTTCCGGCAACCAGGTCGTCTCCGGCAAAAGCGGTTCCCACGATTCGGACTCGTCGAGCGAATCGTTTTCCTCGAGATCGTCCGACCTGTCTGGTTGCGAGTCTGAAGTGTCGTCTTCCTCTTGTTCGGGCCGGTCGAAAACGAACTCCTTTCGAACCAGTCCGGGTCGCGGCTCATACTCGACGCGCCCGTCGTCGGACTCGTCGTCGGAGAAATCGGCCGGTTCCTCCTCCTCAGCGAGCGTTTCGAGCTCGTCGGTCTCGTCCTGGATTTCGGGCCGCGGGGTAAACCGGTACTCGATCGTCCGCAGCTCGGGCACGCGAGCCGATTCCTCTCCTTCGTCGAACGATTCGGTCGGATCGATTTCCCCGTCGCCGTCTTCGTAGTAAAGACCGAAGACCTGTTCGGCCGTGAGGGCGAGAACGTCGAAACGCAGTTCGTTCTCGGTGCCGAAGAGGCCGAAGCGGCGGACCGTCTCGCTGCCGGAAGAGGCCGTTTGTTTTTTCTCTGGCGAAAGGACGCCGGTCACCTGGGTGTCTTGGATCGCGCTGCCGAAATCGTCGGCCATCTGTTGCAAGAGTGACCGGGCCAGATGCGTCTGTTCGGCTTTCGCCTTGCCCGATTCGAACAACCGACGATAGGTTCCCATGAGCATCCAGACGTTCATCGCCAAGAGGCTCAAAAGGGCGGCCGCCACGATCAGCTCGATGAGTGTGAAGCCGCCACGCGCCGGGCGTCGGTTTCGTCGTGTCGGAAGTAAGCAGGTATGGGCCATTATAGCTGGCCCTCCAAACCGTTCGGATCGGCTGCGTTGTCGGACGTTGCTTCTTCGGCCGTTTGCTCGTCGAAGTCGGTCTGGTTGTCGTCGAGACCGCCCGGGTCGGCAATCCATTGGACCAAGGTGAACGAGCGGGCCCGCCCGATTGCCTCTTCATCCAGCGAATCTTCGACCGCCTGACGGACCGTCAGCGTTAACGAAACAACGCCGGTGTAGCCGTCGACCGAATCGAGTTCACAGTTCCAGACCCAATCCGGGTGTCCGGCAACCGATTCCCCTTCGACCCGAGTAACCGGCCGGAGTCCGCAGAGGATTTCGTCCAGATAGCTTTGCGCGATCAACTGGGCTTCGGACATCTGCTCGATGCTTTCGGCGTGCCGTCGTCCGATCGAGGCCAGTTGGAAGAGCAAAACGCCCGATGCGGCCAAGAGGGCCGTTGCGACGATCACTTCCAAAAGGGAAAAACCGCCGCGCGACGACCGGCGAGGCGGACCGGTTTTCGTCAGGCCGTTTTCCCAAGCGGGAAGCGTTTCGGGCGTCGTGATTGGTTTCATGGCAGTCGAATTTCAAGCCGCGGGAAAGAAAAAGTCCGATATCATGGTCGACGTGCGCCTCCGTTTTTTTAGATCCATTTCGATCTACTCGGAGGGGCGGTCGTCGGTTTCGGGTTCCGTCCCGTCGGCCGCTTCATCCGAACCGGTCGCTTCATTCGAACCGGTCGCTTCATTCGAACCGGTCGCTTCATCGCAAGAATACTGAAGCTTGCCTAAGTGGGCCGTTCCGGTCAGCCCGCGTAACGAAATGGCCACGAACTGCCCGGTCTGGTCGGCCAGTTGAATCTGGGTCGAGCTGCTGCGTCCGTTAGGAAAAAAATAAACCGGCACGGACCAGCCATTTCCTTCCGCCTCGTCGTTCGAAGCCACGTTGTCTTCACTGAGGGCGTCGGACAGAGAGGATGCCGGGTCGAGAAAGACGATCTCGTGTTGTAAATCGTACAAGCATCTGTTGTCTTCGTCGTCGTCCATCTCGTCACGCGATTCGACGTCCAGCGGCACGGGGCGGATCTCATACTGGTTGCCGCCGGGCCGATACCGAAACCGCTGTGGCTGGCCGGTTCGCATCGCTTCGACACGAGCTTTATCCAGCGCGACGCGCACTTTTCCTGCGGCGTCGGTCAGCTTCGTCCGGCCCCAGGGGGACATCAGCCGCGGCCAGCTCAGGCCGACCAACAGGGTCACGATCCCGAGGACGACCAGCATTTCCAAAAGGGTAAAACCGGACGATTTACTCCCCTTTTCCCTTGAAATGGTGCGCCGTCGCCCGTTTACCCTTCGGGAAAACAGGCTGTTTTCACGCGGGGGAACGCGCGATTTCAAGTTGGAACGCGTCGTTCGCATCGGACTCTTGTGATGGTTTTAAAAAAGGATAAACTCACGCCCCCAGAACCGGTCCAACCGCACTTTGTGGTCAGGCCGGTCCCAAGGGCGTCGAGGAGTTTGTCTGCCAAACGTGGTTTTGCTCGCCCCCTTACCTTGCGTAAGAAGGCGATTCTTTTTTCAGACGGCCAGGAGACGGCTGTTACAGTTCGTCCCCGCCCCCGTCCCCGGCGTCCATGTCGTCGCCCGACTCGTCGTCGAGATCTTCTTCGTCGTCCATTTCTTCGCCGTCTTCACTGGTTTTGGTCCAGCTGAGGATGTCGTCTTCCGTGTCGTCGATCCCGTCGGGGCCGAACGACCAGATGGCCGGTTCCTTGCCCTCAAACCGTTCCGAAGGGTACTCGTACTCGTACTTGGAGCCCCACGGGTCTTTCGGGACCGAGTTTTTCCCCAAGTAAGGCCCTCGCCAATTGCCTTTGGGGCCGTCTTCTTCCGAGTCGGGTTCTTTAGCCAACGCGGCAAGCCCCTGTTCGGTCGACGGGTAGGAGTTCATGTCCAAGGCGTACTGGTCCAACGCGCCGCGGAAGGCGTCGATTTGGGTTTTGGCCGCGTCGAGATTGGCC
This sequence comes from Thermoguttaceae bacterium, assembly GCA_963674475.2. Lineage (GTDB taxonomy): Bacteria > Planctomycetota > Planctomycetia > Pirellulales > Thermoguttaceae > CAXXFQ01. The sequence goes on from CAXXFQ010000033.1 coordinate 328,684, forward strand.
GATTTCTGTCGACCCAACACCCGCGGCATGACCATTCCGGCCATCAGCGCGAGGATGGCCATGACGACCAACACTTCGATCAACGTGAAACCTTGACGACCGGTCTGTTTTCGACTGGTTTTCATAGGAAAATTTTCCTCCAACTTCATCTTTAGTAAGGGCGAATCATCTTCGATTAGAAGACGATTTGCGAAACGAAAATTTCAGTTTATTTCTTCTTGCCCCGGTTTTTTTCAGCCCGGTTAAACCGCCGGTTATTAACCGCCGGTTTTTTTAACCGCCGGCGTTCATGTCGAAGATCGGCAACAACAGTGCCATCATGACAAACCCGATCACCACGCCGATCGACAACAACATGACCGGTTCGATCATTCGGACCATCATGTCCAACAGCCGGGCCGTTTTTCGGTCCAACCCGTCGGCAATGTTGATCAACACCTGATCGAGGTTGTTCGACTCTTCGGCGATCGTGATCATCGCCATGACCGAATTGGGAAACAGTTTGCTGGCGGCAAGCGGCCGGGACAACGTGTCGCCGGAACTGATGTTTTCGGCCGAGTCGAGTACCGTTTGGGCCAGGATCGAGTTGCCGGTCGACGCGCTGCTGATGTCCAACGATTTCAGCAGCGGCACGCCGTTCTTCAACAGCGTTCCCAACACGCGGCAAAACCGCGACAGGGCCATATTCAAAAAAATCGGACCGAAGATCGGCACACGAATCTTCCACTTGTCCATAAACGACTTTCCGCCGGGCGTTCGAACCAAATTTTTCAGCCAAACGACCAACCCGATCGCGCCCAGGGCAACGGCCCATCCGTAGTGACGCAAAAAGTCGCTCAGGGCCAGCAGGACGACCGTGGCCATCGGCAGGCCGCCTTCTTCTTCCATCTGTTGGAACATCTCGGCGAACTTGGGTACCAAAAAGGCGACCAGCCCGATCGTGACGATAATGCCAAGCGCCATCAAAAAGGCCGGGTAAAACATCGCGCCGACCACACGGCCTTTGAGTTCCTCTTGCAATTCCAAAAAGTCGGAAATCCGTTTGAGGGCGTCTTCCAAAAAGGCCCCTTCCGCCCCCGCGCGAACCATGCTGACCGTCAGGTCACTGAAGACGGCCGGGTGTTTTTCCAACGCTTCGTCAAACGGAATCCCCTCGGCCACGTCGTCACGGACTGCCGCCAGGATCTGGCCCACCTCGGGCGTAACCGCTTGGGAAGCCAAAATTTCCAGCCCGTCCATCAACGGGACGCCGTTTTCCAAAAGGTCGGCCAGTTGGGTCAACGTCGAGGCGACGTCGGCCGTCTTGATCCCCTTCTTCAACTGGAGGAGGGGCTTTTTCTCCTTCACCTCTTCCAGCCGGATCACAAACAACGACCGCTCGGCCAGCGCCTGGCGGATCTCCCGATCGTTGCCGGCGGCCATCGTGCCGGTGGTGTCTTTCCCGTCGGCGGTTCGTGCGGTGTAGGCGTACTGAGGCATTCTTTGTTTGGCCGTTCGTTATTTTTAGCGTGGGCAACCCGCCGGCGGTTTGTCGCTAATCCGCTTTGGTGACTCGCAAAATTTCGTCGATCGACGTGCGTCCCCAGAGGACTTTTCGCCAGCCGTCTTCACGCAAGGTTCGCATCCCGGCACGCAGCGCGGCCCGCTTGATCTCGGCCGAGGAGATCTTTTCACCGGCCAGCGATCGAATTTCGTCGTTCGTTTCCAGCAGTTCGTAGATCCCGAGTCGGCCCGCGTAGCCGGTTCCCCGACAGTGGCGGCATCCCACGGGGCGGTAAATTTTGTCGCCGCTGTCCATGAGGTCCTGGTAGGGGAAATCGGCCGGGATGTCGATCGGGTCGGGGTCGTACGCCTCGCGGCATTCGGGGCAAAGGGTTCGCACAAGCCGTTGGGCCAAAACCCCTTCGACCGTGCTGGAAACCAAAAACGGCTCGACCCCCATGTCGATCATCCGCATGAAGGCTCCGGCCGCGTCGTTGGTGTGCAAGGTGCTGAAGACCAAGTGGCCGGTCAGCGACGCTTGGACCGCGTTTTCGCCCGTTTCGAGGTCGCGGATTTCTCCGATCAGCACGACGTCCGGGTCGTGTCGCAAAATGGCCCGCAGGCAGGCGGCGAACGTCAGGCCGACCTTTTGGTGGACCTGGATCTGGTTGATCCCTTCGAGTTGGTATTCGATCGGGTCTTCGGTCGTGATGATCTTGGTCGCTTCGTCCTTGATCTCATTGAGCGCACTGTAAAGCGTCGTCGTCTTTCCCGAACCGGTCGGGCCGGTGACCAGGACGATTCCGTGTGGCACGTCGATCAACCGTTTGAACCGGCCATAGGTGTCGTCGTCCATCCCGATCCCCTGGAGCGAAAACTGCATTCGGTCCTTGTCGAGGATACGCATGACGATCCCCTCGCCGTGGAGCATCGGGATGATCGACACGCGGATGTCGACCTCGCGTCCGGAGACCTTCAGCTTGATGCGGCCGTCTTGGGGAACCCGCTTTTCGGCGATGTTCAACTTGGCCATGATTTTCAATCGACTGACGATGGCCGATTGAAATCGGTTCAGCTCGGGCGGAATCGGCTGCTTCTGCAAAACGCCGTCGATCCGGTAACGGATTTTCATGCCGTTGGGCTGGGCCTCGAGGTGGATGTCGCTCGTGCGAGCCTCGATCGCCTCTTCGAGAATCTCGTTGACCAACCGGACAACCGGCGCCAGCTGGGCCGCTTCGGAATCGTCCGACTGGTCCCAATCGATCTCTTCGACGATCTCGATGCCGCCACGCCGCGCCTCGTCTTCGGCCAAAAGTCCGTCGATCGTCTCGGCCCCGACGCCCAGATGGGTCTTGATCAGCTTGCTTACATCCTCGGGCAACGCCAGAACCGGGGTGACGCTCCGGCCGATCGCCGCGCCGACGGCGTCTAACGCGTGGAGGTCGAACGGGTTGCCGGTGGCGACGACCACGGTGCCATCTTCTTCCAGCAAGGGGAAAAGATTATGGCGGTGGATCAGCTTTAGCGGAAAACCTTTCAGGATCGAAAGGTCCGGTTCGATTGCGGCCAGGTCGACCATCTCGATTCCGAGCATCGCGCCGACGGCTGCCAGGGCATCATCTTCGCTTTGGAAACCCAATTCGCTCGCGACGAGGGCCAAATGACCGTCGCGCGACTGGGCCTCTTGCGCAAGGGCCATCTGATGCGAATCCAATCGCTCCTTGAAGGGCACGGCTCGGGCGTGAATCATGGCGTTGCTAAAGGAAGGAGGGAAAGCCGGATCGGTTTGCCACGGGGCACGGAACGATCCTTCTGGCTTAATTATTCAGGTGTGCGTTTCCAAACAACTCTATTTTAATGGTTCCCCGGCTCGAGGGAGAGGCGGCGCAACAAGAAAAAAAGGAAAAGTTTCCCTAATTTTCGATTGAACCAGGCTCAAAGTGGCTTTTACACCAATTCCCGTTGGAAACTGCGTGTTCACCCTTCGGGGAACCGGGCCATTTTCACGCTGGTGGACGCGCAATTTCAAATTGGAATGTGCAGTACACCTGAGGGGGGGGTGTTTGGAGTGATTTTTGGTATGTGCAATCAATACATCTATTCTAATCGCTCCCCGACGAGGGTCAAGATCGTTCCGTGAATGATACGCTAAGGGGGGGTGCCTTTAGTTCCCTATTGGGGTTTGTCCGTTCGGGGAAATCGGGTAGATTCGGTAAACACAAAATTGACCTCTTGGGGCGGAAGGGCGACAAGGGGCGTTACCCGGATGGTTTCTCGACTTAGAAGGAAAAACGGATCGAGAGAACCGTCTTGAGAAAAGAACTTGGTTGATCCGTGAAAGCCTGACATGACCCTCTGGGGTGGGGGTGTCGTGGCGGTTTCCCCGTTTTTTTGGTTTTGTTGAACTTTTTCTCTCCCGGCCGCGTAAAGGCCATCACGCCAGACGAGCTGAGTGCGAATCGGCTCCAGGAGGCGAAAGGGGGGGAAGGTTCGCACGATCGAACCGAGGGTGACCCGGCGAACGGACGTTCGGCGAACGGAGGTTCGGCCGATCGATCAATCCGACCGGTTTCGGGTCAGATCCCTTTTCTCTTCAGGACCGATTGGATTCGCAAAAAAGGAAATTGGGCATGGAGGCTCGTTCAATTCGTCTCGCTCTTGGCGCGGTCCTCGTCTTTGGCCTGTTGGCTTCGACCTCGGAGGCCGCTCGTTCTCGTAAAGCCCGTTTTAAAACGGCCAACTATCTGGTCGAGCATGAAGACGCCGGACTGGCTAAGCAGGTGGCCCAACGGGCCGAGACCTATCGAAAAGTCCTGGCCGAAACGTGGCTCGGCAAAACCTTGCCGAACTGGTCGTCCCCTTGTCTGATTACCCTTCGGGTCGGGCCATCGCTCGGTGCGGGCGGGGCGACGTCGTTCGTCTTCGATCGGGGCGAGGTCTACGGCTGGCGGATGTCGATCCAAGGTTCTCGCCAACGGATGCTCGACTCGGTCTTGCCGCATGAAATCACGCATATGATCCTGGCCAGCCATTTTCGTCGACCGTTGCCCCGCTGGGCCGACGAAGGGGCCGCCACGTCGGTCGAGCATATCAGCGAGCGTCAAAAACATTACCGGATGTTGGCCGAACATCTTCAGACCGGCCGTGGGATACCGTTTAATCGGATGTTCGCGATGACCGAATATCCGAAAGACATCATGCCGCTTTATACCCAGAGTTTTTCGTTGGCCGAGTATCTCATCCAACAGGGGGGGCGGAAGAAATACATCTGTTTTTTGGAAGCGGGCCTCGAACAGGATAATTGGTCGCGGGCCCTTCGTTCCTTTTACGAGATCGACAACGTCGGCGGGCTTCAGACCAGTTGGGTCGCTTGGGTCCGACGTGGACATCCGACCTTGCCGTCGTTTGACGCCCCGGGCGGCGCACCAAATTTGGAAATGCCGGATCGAATCGAGCCTGGTCGCGGCGAGCCGGAGCGTATGTTGGCGCAGATCGAACCGTTCTCGAAGCTTGGGTACGAAAAAACGGCCCAGTCGAGTGCGAAACGGTCTCGGCCCGAACCGAACTTGATCTACCACGTTCCCCGTTCGCGCCAGTTGGCTTCGAATTTAGTGCCGGTCGTTTTCGAAGAAGATAAGTCCAGTAGTTCCTCGTCGGTCGTGGCGGCGGTTCACGACGAGGCGACCGACCGGACCCGCGTCGTTCCGGCCCCGTATTACAGCGGAGCGGATCGGACGACAACCACCCAGGCGGCCCGGCCGCAGGAGTTTGAGTATCCGACCCAGACGATCCTCGAGTGGCGACGCAAGTAAAAAATAAAAAAGCACCTTTGACTCGGCCGATTTTTTAAAAAACAATATTTTTTGTCGGGTCTTCCGGGGTATGCGCATCTGAGGTTTTTTAGAGTCGTTTGTTTTTTTCGATCAAGCGGCTTTCGCCCGACGTTTCCAAAAAACCTCGAATTCTGTATGAGGCGGTCCGATGCCGTTGGTCCCGCTTACGCCGGAGGTCAGTTCGTCGTCTGACGCGTCGTCGGGTCGATCCGGCCCTGACGCGTCGAAGAAGAGCCCTTATCTGTGGACGATGAATTTCGGCCCGCAGCACCCGGCCACGCATACGACTTTGCGTCTGATTCTCACGATCCAAGGGGAGCGGGTCATCCGCGCCGAGCCGGAGATCGGTTATCTGCATTCCGGTTTCGAAAAGCTGGGCGAACATCTCGACTACAACCAGTACGTCACAATCACCGACCGGATGAACTACCTCTCGCCGATGTCGAACAACGTCGGCTGGCACGAGGCGGTCGAGCGGCTTTTGGGGATCGAGACGACGGCCCGCTGTCAGTACATCCGGGTTATCGTGGCCGAACTGTCGCGGATCGCCGACCATTTGGTCTGCAACGGGGCGATGGGACTGGACACGGGGGCGTATACGTACTTTCTCTACGCGTTCAACGAGCGCGAGACGCTTTACGATATCTTCGAATCGTTGACTGGTGCCCGGTATACCAACAGTTACACGCGTGTCGGCGGTTTGATGCACGACATGACCCGGGAGACGGTCGAGCGGATCCGACGATTTTTGGACCGTGATTTGCCCAAAGCGATTCGGGACATGGGGCGGCTGTTGAACCGGAATCGGATCTTCATCGATCGGACGCGGGGAATCGGCCTTTTGTCGCGGGAAGAGGCAATCAATCGCGGGTGCAGCGGTCCGGTCGCCCGGGCCAGCGGGGTCGAGCGGGACCTCCGTCGCGACGAGCCGTATCTGGCGTACGACGATTTCGACTTTGACGTCTGCGTGGCCGACGAAGGGGACTGTTACACTCGGTTTCTCATCCGGTTGGCCGAAATCGAAGAGAGTGCGCGGATCGTCCGGCAGGCGATCGAGAACTTGCCCGAAGGTCCGATCAACGTCGGGCCGGCCGCCCGCGTCGCCTTGCCCGAGAAGGAACCGGTCCACGAGACGATCGAAGGGCTGATTACCCATTTCGAACTGCTGATGGCCAATCGGGGGGCCGTTTTTCCCCGCGAGGCGCTTTACACGGCGACCGAGGCGCCCAATGGCGAGTTGGGGTTTTATCTGGTTTCCGACGGTTCGCCGCGCGCCTATCGGGCCCGGTGTCGTCCGCCGTCGCTGATCCACTTCGCGTTGTTTCAGGACCTGATCCGTGGGCATCGGCTCAGTGATGTCGTGGCCGTGTTGGGGAGTTTGAACGTTATTGCCGCGGAGTTGGACCGATGAGTGAAGCGAAACACGAACCCCGCTTGTCCGAAGCGACCCGCGCGGCGGTGCTCGCGCATCGGGGCCGGTTTGCCGACCGTCGGGCCGCCGTCTTGCCCGCATTGCACGAGATCAATACCGAGTTGGGCCACGTCCCACGGTGGGCCGTCGGGCAGTTGGCCGGTTGGCTCGACTTGCACCCGGCCGAGGTGGAGGACACCGTTTCGTTTTATTCCTTTTTCAAGCGGGACCGGGCGGCCGTCGGGGCGGTTCGGATCTGGGTCTGCCGGTCGATCGTTTGCGCCGCTTCTTGCGCCGCTTTGGGCGGGGAGCCGTTGTTGGAATACCTTTGTGAAAAGTTGGGGATCGAGCCGGGCCAGACGACCGAGGACGGACGCATCACGGTCGAGGCGGCCGAGTGTCTGGGGGCCTGTGACGTGGCACCGGCGATGTTGGTCGGAGAGACCCTTTACGGCAACCTGACTTGTGAAAAGGTCGACCGTTTGCTCGACGAACTGCGGGAAACGCGTTCCGGGGAAGATTGAACGGACTGAGTTGATAGTGCTAAATTTTCGTTTCGTCGAATGAGATCAAAAACGTTTTTCTAGAACGGACCGTTATCATGTCCGATTTCGAACCGATTTTGACGGCCGGATTTCAGACGCCCGACTACCACCGTTTGGCCGTCTACGAGGCGCACGGCGGTTATCAGACGGCCCAACGGGTGCTCCGAAAAAAGACGCCCCAGGAGGTGGTCGAGGAGGTGCGTCGAAGTGGGCTTCGCGGGCGGGGCGGGGCCGGGTTTCCGACCGGGGTGAAGTGGTCCTTTTTGCCCGAGCCGGACGAGGGGCCGGTCTACCTGTGCGTCAACGCGGACGAGAGCGAACCGGGGACGTTTTGCAATCGGACGCTTATGGAAAACGATCCGCATCTGGTGCTCGAAGGGATTTTAATTTCCGGGTTCGCGACCCGCGCGACGCACGCGGTCGTTTATCTTCGTTGGGAGTATCCGACCTGTTTCCGGCGTCTGCGCGAGGCGATCGACGAGGCGTATGAGGCGGGGTATTTCGGGGAAAATTTGTTCGGGACGGACTATTCGCTCGACGTGACACTCCATCGGGGCGCGGGGGCCTATATCTGTGGCGAAGAGACCGGGCTGATCGAGAGCCTCGAAGGAAAACGGGCCTGGCCGCGTATCAAGCCGCCCTACCCGGCCGTCAAGGGACTGTTCGCCCGCCCGACGGTGGTCAACAATGTCGAGACGCTCGCCTGTGTGAAACCGATTCTCGAGCGCAGTGCCGATTGGTTCCGTTCGATCGGCGTTCCGCCCGATCCGGCCGTGTCCAAGGACCCGGGCAGCTTCGGGCCGAAAATGTTCGGCATCAGCGGTCACGTCAACCGGCCCGGCTGCTACGAAGCGCCGCTGGGAATTTCGTGTCGCGAGTTGATCGACCGGTTTGGTCATGGGGTGCGCCAGGGGCGAAAAATCAAAGCGGTCGTGCCCGGCGGGATCAGTACCGGGTTGTTGTGTGAGGATGAACTGGATACGCCGATGGATTTTCGCTCGTTGCAGCTGGCCGGATGCCTCGGGCTGGGGACCGCCTGTCCGGTCGTGTTCGACGAAACGTACCGAATCGTCGATTTTTTATACCAAGCCTGCCGGTTTTTTACCCATGAAAGCTGTGGCCAATGTACGCCGTGTCGCGAAGGGACTCGCTGGGCGTTGGAGTTGGCCGGGCGAATTCGGGACGGACGGGGGCGCCCGAACGATCTCGTCCTGTTGGAGGAAATCGGTCAAACCATCGGTATCGAACCGGGGACGACCATCTGCGGGCTGGCCGACGGCGCCGCCTGGGCGATTCGAACGACGATCGAAAAATTTCGAGAGGAGCTGGAGCGGTGGATTTCGTCGCCCACGAAAAAACAGGTCGGTTGACGAGGCGAAGATCGATCGATCCAACTCCAAGGCTACCTGCGGAAAACGAGGTAGCTCTAACAGTCCGTTGAAAAAGTCCATCCGGGCCTTTTTCAACCTCGGCAATTGCGACAACAAGTGGCCGCAAGCCTCGCATAGTCAGGTTTTTTTAAATCGCTGACTATGTGGAAAACATCGTGTTTTCCCTAGCAGCCAGTTTTTCAACAGGCTGCTAAGAGAAACCGACGGTCAAAGGGGCAGTTCGTAGATGCAGCACGGGTCCCCTTCGTGCCGACAGGCGATCCGGCAAACCGAGGGGTCGATCACCTGTTGCATGACTAGGTTGTCGATGAGGCAGATCTGACTGCCGTCGTTATAGAAACGGGCCAGATGACAATTTCGCTTGTGCATGCGAAGGTGATTGGAGCCTTTTTCCATTTCGATCAGGGCCCCTTCCGTGCGAAGTTGCCGGGCGAATTTTTTGAACCGCTCTTGCGGGTCGGACTCCGGAATGGCTTTTCGATACTGGTCACTGATCAAATTGGCTAATTCCTCGACGATCTTTTGAGTCAGGTCGGAACCGCCCACATTCTCAATGGCCTGCCATAAGTTTTTTTCAAGGGTTCCAAAGTGATTCGAGGCCAAAAGAACCGAAGCGCATCGCGTGATTTCATATCGGTATCGGGGGCGACCCCGGCCTTCGAGCCGTTCGACCTTTTGATCGACCAGTTTATTTTTCATTAACTCACGGAGGTGTTCCGAGACGGCGGTTCGCGTGATGCCCGCCGCTTTGGTCAGTTCGGCCATGGTTTGAGGCGGTTTGCCGACCAAAAGGTGTAACGTTCGAATCGCCGCTTGATTGATATTGGTAGGAATTTTATGCATGGTCAAAGGGAGTTCTCGATGCGTTTGGCAAAGTTCGTTCGGCGAGCGTAAAAAAATCCTGAGGCGGGAGGGCAGGCCAATCTTTTTTCGTGATGAAAAGAGTTTCAATTTTTCAGAAACGGCGTTGTTTTGCCAAAGAAAAGATACCAGGTCGTTCGCCCACACTCATTTTCTTCGAAGGAGTTGATCCGAAAAAAACGAGAAAAGTCTTTGTGACGAAATCTGTCATTATGTCTGCCCTTATTTTGGTTGTTGAAGTAACGAGAGATATTGGTACTTATCAACCTATTATGTTCTCAAATCGTTTTAAAATGGTAGCTTTTTTAAAAAAGAAAAGGTGAGAAAGCAAAAAAGATAAATTTTGCATGCTAGACCTGTGAAAAAAACGGCATCAGCGTCGTGGATAAATCAATAGGTTGTTTGTTTTTTCGACATGATTCACCTAAAGAGTATTTGAAAGCAGGCCGCGTTTTTCATGAGGCCGTTTTCACGATAGCCGCGAAAAGTAACAGAATCCCTTTAAGAGAAAGTCATGCGGCAAATCGGAGAGCCCATTTTGGGAGCGGGAAAGCGGCCGTCCTGATTTTGGCGTTTATGTGTGCCAAGAGATTTCGCGGGAGAAAACGCGAGAGATTCAATCGGTTGGTTCGATTGGCTTGGAAGCTTGCGTGAAGAAGAAGCGGGGGGGCGGGGAAGGAAAGGGCGGGGGCTGTTTTGCCCCCCCATTTACCGTTTGCACGACCGGTATGGCTGTCAAATAATCTGGTCGAGGCAGCCGTGCGATCGGTTTCGAGAGGCTTTTTCGAGATTTTTCCCGCCAAGACGACCCAGCCCGGCCACGCGTTTTCCTTATCGGGATGGTTGCCAGCGCTTCCGCGGAACTGGATTCGTCCGCGTGGAAATTGGTGAAACGCCCTCTAATCTTTGGAGCCGACAGACTTGTATTTTTTGGGGCCGGCGTCCTCGATGCGACGGCTGCTTTTACAGACGACAAAAAGGCCAAGGCCGATCAGGGCGAGCACGATCATGTACGGGACGGCCCAGAGGCTTCCGCTGACCTCGGGCGGAGGAACGTCTTTAGGAAGACGCGTATTCTTGGCCAAAGCGTTTCCCGAAAGAACGGCCCAGGTAGCCAGGCAGGCAAGGAGGTTAAAAAGCGAAGAACGGCCGAAACGGATACGAGAGACGAATTGGGAAACCATATTTTTCATCTTTATTGAGCTTGTCATTTTCAAAAAGGGAGCGGGGCAAGGTTTTTTTAAGGGACGCCGGGATACCGAGATTGGGATGAGATTGGTGGAAAAGCTGAAAAAAGCGATTTCCGCGATTCTTACCGTTTCCCGCCTTATCGGTGTCACCCTGATTTTATTCTAACCAGAAATGACGCCAAAGGGAAAGATGTTAAGTCGGCTGCGTGGCGAGAATTTTCGGGAGACGGTCAGGTGGCGTCGGGGTGCGAAGTGCACCTCAGCGGGGGGGGTGCGTCGATTTGAGGCGCCCTTCGCGGCGGATAGGCGGTCGTCGGTTGACAAAAAACGACCGTAGGCTAGTCTAAAAGATTCGTTTTTCATAGTGACGCGGGGTAATCCCGAGACGCTTTGACATTGTATTTCCGTACCATTTTTTTGAATTAAATCATCAAAGGCTCTGTTTTATGGGTTCTTCCTCCTTGATTCCGGCTCGAACGCTCAAAGGATTCCGCGATTATTTGCCCGAAACGATGATTCCTCGGGAGCGACTCATCGAATTGGCCCGTCGGGTCTATCGGAGCTACGGGTTCAGCCCGATCGACACGCCGGCGTTGGAATATTTGGACGTCCTGACCGGGAAAGGGGGCGAGGAAAGCGACAAACAGCTGTATCGCTTCCAGGATCACGGCGGCCGGTGGGTCGGGATGCGATTCGATTTGACGGTCCCGTTGGCCCGATTTGCCGCACAGCATATCGGCCAGTTGGGAACTCCGATGAAGCGGTATCATATCGCGCCGGTCTGGCGTGGCGAAAATACCCAACGGGGCCGCTATCGTGAGTTCATGCAGTGCGATTTCGACACGATTGGCACTCGGTCGGTCGCGGCCGATATCGAGACGGCGCTGGTGATCCACGACCTGATGCGGACGATCGGTTTCGAAGATTTTACGATTCGAGTGAACCATCGTAAGGTACTGACCGGGCTGTTGGAGAAACTGGGGCTGGCGGACCGGACGGTGCCCGTTTTGCGAGCGCTGGATAAACTGGCCAAGATCGGACCGGCGAAGGTGGCCGACGAGATGCACAAGACGGCCGAAACGACCGATCAGCAGGCGGAAGCGATTTTACGTTTGGCCGAGCTTGCCGGGACGAACGACCAGATGCTCGATCAGCTCGACGCGCTGGTTGCCGGGTCGGAAACCGGAGAAGCGGGAGTCGGCGCGTTGCGCGAGATTCTCGGCGCGGTTGCCGCCGCCGGAGTCGCGCCGGAGCGGATTCGATTGGATGTTTCGATCGCCCGAGGCTTGGATTATTACACCGGGACGGTTTACGAGACCTTTTTGGACGCACTGCCGGGGATCGGAAGTGTCTGTTCGGGCGGACGGTACGACAATCTGGCCGAGCTGTTTACCAAGCAAGAGCTGCCCGGTATCGGCGCCTCGTTGGGGCTCGACCGGTTGCTGGCCGCCATGGAAGAGCTCGGCATGCTCGAGAAGGTGTCGACGCCGTCGGAGCTGTTTATCCCCTATTTCGATCGGCAGCGGTTGCCCGACTACCTGAGACTGGCCGCCGCGCTGCGCAAGGCCGGGTGGGGGGTGGAGGTCTATCCGGAACCGAAAAAATTGGGGCAACAACTCAAATACGCCGACCGTCGGGGGCACCGGCTCGCGCTGATCGCCGGGACAAACGAGTTTGAGGCGAAAACGGTCCAGTTGAAAGATCTCCTCGACGGCTCGAAACAGGAGGTCGCCTGGGATGGAGCCGATACGGGGCCGCTGGACGAAGCGATGCGGGCGATTTTGAAAGGATAAACCTCACGAGTCCCTCTCCATTTCGCCCCCCGGCATTTTCATAAAAAAAGGGCCGTCTTCATCTTGGAGGACGGTCCTTTTTCGATAGGGGAAAGCCTGTTATTAGGGCGAAGGGGCCGATTTACTCAAGGGGAGCTCGACCCGAATCCGGGTTCCTTTTCCCGGCTCGCTGTCGATCTCCGCCTGACCGCCCATTAGTAAGGCCCGCTCCCGAATTCCCTTAAGGCCGAAATGATTCTCTCGGACCGAGTCGGGGTCGAAACCGATTCCATCGTCGCAAATCGAGAGGAGAATCGTGTGGTCCCGCTCTTCAAGCGAAATTTTGATCGACTTGGCCTGGCTGTAACGCAAGGCGTTAGTCAAGCTTTCTTGGGTGATTCGAAAGAGACTGTTTTCGATCATCGGTTCCAGCCTTTCGAAATCGACCTGGTAGCTGAAGTCGATCTCGGCCCCCGAGTCGATCGGCATCGATTCGATCAGATGGTCGATCGCCGGAAGAACTCCCTTTTCGTCGAGGATCGGGGGGCGTAGGCCACTGATCAAGCGCCGGGTTTCTGCCAGGGTCAGGTCCATACTCTCCATGCCGACGTTAAAGGCCTTTTGGGCCAATTCGGGGTAGTCCGGGAACATCTGTTGGCAGGACTGGAATTGCATTTTGGCCGCGATAATCAACTGAGCCAGGCCGTCGTGGATCTCGAAGGCGATCAGCCGTCGCTCCTTTTCCTGAGCTTCGAGAAGCTGACGGAGCATTTCTCGTTCTTCGAGAACGAGTTTTTCGGCCTCCTTGCGTTCGGTGGCGTCCTGGCCAATCGCCAACGCTTCGACGACGCGACCCTGCTCGTCTCGGATAGACCGGTTGGTCCAAGCGATCCAGACCCGACGCCCGTCGGCGAGGATGTTTTCGTTCTCGTGCGTCGAATAATCGTCGGGAGATTGAAAGATTTTGCTGAGTTGCGTTTTTAAATCGCGCCCGGTCCGCTCGATTTCGGGCACCAGATCCAAGGAGTTTTTTTGGAGCAGTTCTTCCTTGGTATAGCCGTAAAATTCGCACGCATAATCGTTCGCGAAGACGATTTGTCCATCCGGCTTTTGGGAGAGGATGATGTTGTTGGCGTTTTCGATCAGTTGTCGATAACGCTTTTCGCTTTTGCCAAGCTCGGATAAGACCTGCTCCTGCTTTTGGAGCTTGGATCGCAGCTGGGCAAGTTCCTTTTCGAGGTCAGCGGCCTTGGGGGCAGCCGGTTCCGAAGAGGCGTTTGGCTTGTTTTTCACGAGAAACCGTTCTTCAAGGTTGGTCAAAAAGGATTAAGTCGGCCTCTCAACCCCCTCGAGAAGGCTATTTAGTACTAACTGTAAGGTAGCAAGGCCTTGGTTTCAAGACAAGTACTGGGGGTTAAAAAGCGATTTTTTACAGCTTTTATGTATAAAATTATAAGTGGAGAAAGGAGGCGGACAAGATAGAGGAAAAGCGATTTTTAGAAACGGAAGCTAACCGGACCTGGGCTAAGGCTTCGGGCAGAAAAACAGTCGCATGGGCCAGGGGACCGGTTGGTGCTTTGCAATTGAAGGAGGATTTTAGATGAGTTGAGGAGAAAAGACCCTTGAAACAAAGGGTCGATTACGTGGGGAGGAGTAAGAGACTGTGTAGCCGAGCAAAGGGCCCCTAGAAGAGTTGGGGAGAAACGGGCAAAAAAATTCAAAAAGAGTGGCTTGATTCGAATCGGTAAGACGATAGAATGGTTCTCGTCATCACGGAAGCAGCCCGCTTCTAAAACTTGAGCCGCAAAGCGTTTTTGAAAACGGCTCGAGGATAAAAAGAAGAAAAAAAACGATTAGGGGTTGCGGACGAGACGAGGCCAGCTATAATTGCTTTTCTCGTCAGTGAGGAGGGGTGAGACTCAAACGAGTTAAACCTTTTTTAGTTAAAGGGTTTCGGCTTAAAAGTCGAAAACAAAAAAGCAAAACGAGTTTCGAAAAAAAATCGAAACACCCCTTTGACAGGCGAGCGACAATTTGGTAAACTTGTTTTCTTCAAAGCCACTCAACGGCAGCGAAGAAAACGGACTCGGTTTTACGAGGGTAGTTATCTCGGGTGTGAGATGATGACCCTCGTCGAATCGGCGACGGGAGTTAAATTCGACGGCCTCCTTAGCGGGAGGGTAAAAGTTGAAAGCTTCCGATTTGATCTTTGACAATTTGATTGTGATTTTAAGTGGCATCTTAATTTTTTTGTGAACCACTAATTTGCAATTCTTAAGTTCAGAGCAATCTGACTTAGGAAGCACTGAAGTTGTTCACGAGCCTTTAGATGAATGAAGGATTGGTGTTAAACCAATCCGTCGAGCTTTATTATCGTTATATTACAATGGATCGAATTTTCGAGGCATTGTTTGTAGCAACGTGAAGTCAGTACTTTCGAGTATTGAATTCATGTGGTCAAGCTACTAAGGGCACATGGGGGATGTCTTGGCGTTAGAAGGCTTTGAAAGGCGTGGAAGACTGCGATAAGTCCGGGGGAGTTGTCAAACGAACATTGATTCCGGAATTCCTGAACTGACGTATGCTGAATACATAGGCATGCGTGGCCAACGCGGTGAACTGAAACATCTAAGTAACCGCTGGAAGAGAAAGAAAAATCGATTCCCTTAGTAGCGGCGAGCGAAAGGGGAAAAGCCCAAACCGTGGAGGTTTCCTCCGCGGGGTTGTAGGGCCCTTCACATGGGAGTTACAAAGTAATTTGCTAGCAGAATGGTCTGGAAAGGCCAACCACAGACGGTGACAGTCCGGTAAGCGAAAGTGAATTATCTCCCGAGGGGTACCTGAGTAGGTCGGGTCACGTGGAACCCTGACTGAATCTACGGGGACCATCCCGTAAGGCTAAATACTCTCTAACGACCGATAGCGAACTCAGTAGGGTGACTGAAAGATGGGAAGAACCCCTGCTAGGGGAGGATACTGAACCTGAAACCATGTGCCTACAAGCGGTCGGAGCACGTTAATGTGTGACGGCGTGCCTTTTGCATAATGATCCGGCGAGTTACCGTCGTTGGCTTGGTTAAAGCCTTCCGGGCTGGAGCCAAAGGGAAACCGAGTCTTAATAGGGCGAAAATTGGTCAGCGGTGGTAGACGCGAAACTGGGTGATCTACCCATGGGCAGGTTGAAGCGCGGGTTATACTGCGTGGAGGACCGAACTCACTTAGGTTGAAAACTGAGGGGATGACCTGTGGGGAGGAGTGAAAGTCTAATCAAACCCAGAGATAGCTCGTTCTCTCCGAAATAGCTTTAGGGCTAGCCTTGAGCCACTACGTAACGGGGGTAGAGATACTGATTTGGTTTGGGGCCCTTCCCGGGGTACCCTGCTGAACCAAACTCCGAATACCGTTACGATTATCTCAGGAGTCAGTCCGCGAGGGATAAGCTTCGCGGTCGAGAGGGAAACAACCCAGATCATCTGCTAAGGTCCCGAAGTCATGCTTAGTCACTAAGGAAGTCGTGATGCTGAGACAGCCAGGATGTTGGCTTAGAAGCAGCCATCATTTAAAAAGTGCGTAACAGCTTACTGGTCGAGCATCGCGGCGCCGATAATGAACGGGAGTAAGTATGACACCGAAGCAGTGAGTGATACTTTAATTAGTATCGCGGTAGGAGAGCGCTGTAGAACAGATACGAGCCGTACCGTAAGGAGCGGTGTCGGGTTCTACAGGTGATTATGCCGGAATGAGTAACGATAAAGCAGGTGAGAATCCTGCTCGCCGAAAGCCTAAGGTTTCCTGGGGAAGGTAATTCCGCCCAGGGTTAGCCGGTACCTTAGTCGAGGCCGAAAGGCGTAGACGATGGATAGCAGGTTAATATTCCTGCGCCACCAAGTGGACTGATGGAGGGACGGCGTTTTGAGGGTCAGCGGTACGACTAGAAATGTCCGTGGACCAGGATTAGATGGGGGATAGGAAAATCCGCCCCGTAATTCAAGGCCTGGGACCGACCGCGTTTTGATCGGGAAGTGATCTGAGAGACGTCCAAGAAAAGCTTCTAGGGTTGAAGCTTGGTGACCGTACTAAAACTGACACAGGTAGGCGAGACGAGTAGTCTAAGGCGCTCGGGAGAACACTGGTTAAGGAACTCTGCAAAATGGCCCCGTAAGTTCGCGATAAGGGGTGCCTTCGAGGGTGCAAGCTCTTGGAGGCCACAGTAAATCGGCTTCTGCGACTGTTTATCAAAAACACAGGACCCTGCTAACTCGTAAGAGGATGTATAGGGTCTGACGCCTGCCCGGTGCTGGTAGGTTAAGGAAGATGGTTAGCCTTCGGGTGAAGCTAGCGACCGAAGCCCCAGTAAACGGCGGCCGTAACTATGACGGTCCTAAGGTAGCGAAGTTCCTTGTCGGGTAAGTTCCGACCTGCATGAAAGGCGTAACGACAGAAGCACTGTCTCAACCAGTGACCCGGTGAAATTGTAGTCGTGGTGAAGATGCCACGTACCCGCGGTTAGACGGAAAGACCCCGTGAACCTTTACTGTAGGCTGATATTGTGCTGTGGTATATTTTGTGTAGGATAGGTGGGAGGCGTTGAAACCGGAACGCTAGTTTCGGTGGAGCCAACCTTGAAATACCACCCTGGATATGCTTTAGTTCTAACGCTGATCCCGTGAATCCGGGCAGCGGACAGTGTCAGTTGGGCAGTTTGACTGGGGCGGTCTCCTCCCAAAGAGTAACGGAGGAGTCCAAAGGTACTCTCAGCCTGGTTGGCAATCAGGCGTCGAGCGCAAAGGTAGAAGAGTGCTTAACTGCAAGACCTATAAGTCGAGCAGATACGAAAGTAGGGCTTAGTGATCCGGTGGTTCCGTATGGAAGGGCCATCGCTCATCAGATAAAAGGTACTCCGGGGATAACAGGCTTATCGCTCCCGAGCGTCCATAGCGGCGGAGCGGTTTGGCACCTCGATGTCGGCTCATCACATCCTGGGGGTGAAGAAGCTCCCAAGGGTTTGGCTGTTCGCCAATGAAAGTGGTACGTGAGCTGGGTTCAGACCGTCGTGAGACAGGTCGGTCCCTATCTGCCGTGGGCGTTCGAAACTTGAGGAGGTTCTTCTTTAGTACGAGAGGATTTAGAAGGACGTAGCTCTGGTGTTCCAGTTGTCGCGCTAGCGGCACGGCTGGGTAGCTAACTACGGAAAGGATAAACGCTGAAAGCATATAAGCGTGAAGCCTTCTCCAAGATTAGGTTTCGTTGAGCAATAGCTCGAAAGTCCCCTGGAAGACTACCAGGTTGATAGGCTGGATGTGTAAGCTCAGTAATGAGTTCAGCTAACCAGTACTAATGGACGAAAGCTTGACCACATGTATTCAATACTTTAAAGGTCGACCGCATCTTAAAGGTGGGGTGTTCACTTAAAACACAATCATTAGGTTGGAAGGTTCTAACGGGCCTTCCAATCTCTTTCCGGTGACTATATCCAAATGGCCACACCCGTTACCATACCGAACACGGTAGTTAAGCATTTGGAGCCGATGATAGTACTGCAAGTGCGAAAGTAGGTGTTGCCGGATTTAATACAAAGAACCCTCGATGTTTTTACGACATCGGGGGTTTTTTTATGCGCTTTTCTTGTTGTTTGTTGCATCGGTGGTGGTCGTTGCCCGCTTTTTTTCCTATTTGCATGTGAGGGTATTGCTATTGGCTTGTGGCCGAAGAAAAGGTGATAAGCATTTAACCTATTTCTAACATGAATCTTATAGTAAGCCGGGATTCTCACTCCGTGTCTGGGGGGATTTCTTTTTTTGGTCAGCACCCCAGAGAGGATCTTCTTGGACTGGCTTTTCTGATTTTTCTGAAAGTAGTGAGTATTATTCTTGCTTTCTTATCCCTTTTCCGTTAAAAAGGATTATGGATATGCGTAGAATTCTTCTGTTCCGCAATGGAGGCGGTTATGCCTTTTTTGAATCGATGTTTCACTTTTTTTTTGGTGGCCCTTTTTCTGGGATTTGGTTTGTCTGTCTCAAACGGAGTTCAGATTCAATTCGACTATTCTTATGACACGTCCGGTTTTTTTGGTGCCGGAACGGATGCCCGTGGGACGCTTGAGGCGGTTGGAAACTTTTACGGCACGAATTTCGACGATTATTTTACCGCGATCGATTCAAATCAAAGCAACCAATTTGATATCAAGTTCTGGGCTCCCAATTCGGGGGACTTAGTGACTCATGAAAGTGTTGATATCCCTGAAGATACACTGGTCGTTTATGTTGGGGGACGTGACTTGGAAGGGAGTACGCTAGGGCAGGCAGGTCCTGGTGGGTGGAGTGTTACCAAGTGTAATTCTCAAAGTTGGCTTGATAACGCTCGGACCCGAGGGCAAGGTGCGGTTGCCGATGTGGAAGGGGCAACGGCGACCGATTTTTCTTTGTGGGGCGGTTCCATCACGATCGACAACGTTTATAGCTGGAATTCTGATTATCAGACGACCCCCAGTTACGGGGAGAATGATCTCTATTCGGTTTTGCTCCATGAGATGGCTCACGTCTTGGGCTTTGGTATTGCCGATTCTTGGGGAAATTTGGTTGATTCTTCCGGAAATTTTGTCGGTTCCACGGCGGTTTCGGTCTATGGAGGCACGGTTCCGACGGACAGTTATGCGGCCCATTGGAACTCGGCGACCAATTCGAGTGTGGTTTTTGGCGGAACCGGTTCGCAAGAGGCGGTGATGGAACCCAGTTTGACGACCGGGACACGCCGTTTGGTGACCGATTTGGACATGGCCGGTTTGGACGATATTGGTTGGCAGGTCCTATGGCCGGAAGTTCCAACCGACCCTTCTTGGATCAACGCTTCCGGAGGCGCCTTTTCGGTCGCGGCGAATTGGAGCACCGGCACGGTTCCGGCTGCATCCGAGACTGCTTTGTTTGACATTTCCGGCGCTTACACGGTCACTTTTCCCGCGGGCGGAACGACGGTAAACGAAGTTGGCCTTACCGAGGGGACGGTGACTTGGGATTTGGGCGATTCGACGCTGAACTTGAATCGACTTGAGATGGAGGGGGCCAGCAGCGGATTGATTCTCGAAAACGGGACGATGTCGGTTTCCGACGAGATGGTTCTGGCGGCCGAAACCAGTTTGGCGGTGGGGGCAGGGGGCCTTTTCGCGGTGGAGGAATCCGCTTCCTTGACCGGTTCCTTGGAAGTTTTGGCAAACGGAATGCTCCAAGGGGCGGGGACGCTTGAGGGCAATCTTTCCAATAGCGGCACCGTTTGTCCCGGAGACGACACCGGAACCCTTTTTCTTAATGGCAATTATACCCAAGGCTCTGGCGGTCAGTTGTCTATCGATATTTCAGGAAGCCCCACGGAAGGAAACCATGACCGACTTTTGGTCAACGGTACGGCAGACCTCGACGGGACCTTGGTGGTCGATTGGATGGGGGGGACTCTGCCGGAATGGAAGGAGCAATATTTGGTTTTCAGTGCGGGGAGTGTGACGGGGGATTTCAGTGAAATTGAAAGCTCCGCCATGTTGTCGAACGGGATGGTTCTTTCTCCGGCTTGGATGGGAACGGGGCTGGTGTTGAACGCCTATCTTGCAGGAGACGCCAACTTGGACGGGGTGGTCAACGCACCCGATTTTGCCATTTTAATGAGTAATTGGTACCAGTCGGTTGACGGTTGGGGGGAAGCCGATTTCAATGGGGACGGTTTTGTCGACGCAAGTGATTTTGCCTATCTTTCGAGCAATTGGCAACGAAGCGTCGAGGGGATTGTCTCGGTTCCCGAGCCGGGTTTGATGGTGACCTTGCTGGCCTTGTTCGGATTTTTGGGGATGGCTCGCGTGGTCCGGCGTTCGAAGTAGAGGAGCGAACCGAAACGGGTTTTGTTTTTTTCTACATTGAATTCCGGTTCCGACGTCGAAGTTGACCGCATGCGGCGTCGATTTGATCCCCTTTTCGGTAGCGTACCTGCACGTTGATTCCTCCCTTTTCCAAGAGTTGGACAAACTTTTGGACCTCTTCGGCGCTGGGTGAGTGAAACGGCAGGTCGGGGATCGGGTTGTAAGGAATCAGATTGACCAGCGCGCAGCGACCGCGAAGCAACGAGGCCAAGGCTTGCGCATCTTCACGACGGTCGTTGATTCCTTTGAGTAAAACGTACTCGAAGGTGACGCGCCGTCCGGTTGACTCAAAATAATGGTCTGTCGCCGTGAGGATTTTTTGGATTCCCGTTTTCTTGTTGGCCGGAATGAGCCGGTTTCTTAACGGGTCGCTGGCGGCGTGTAAGGAGACGGCCAGGTGGTAGGGTCGACTGGCCTGCGCCAGTTTTTGGATTGCCGGGGGAAGGCCGACCGTTGAAATCGTAATCCGTCGAGCGCCGATTCCAAAGGTATCCGGCCGCGTGATCGTCTCAAGGGCGCTTAAGAGATTTTTGAGATTGGCCAGCGGTTCGCCCATTCCCATGATGACGATATGGCTGATTCGTTCGTCGGCTGGCAAGAGGTTTTGAAGGCGGAGTATCTGTTCGAGAATTTCCCCGGCGGTCAGATTTCGGATGACGCCGTCGAGTCCACTCGCGCAAAACACGCATCCCATCGCGCAGCCGACTTGCGTGCTCAGGCAAACCGTCCGGTGCCCGCGATCATCGCGCAGCAACACCGATTCGATTTGCTGGCCGTCGGCCAATTGGAGAAGCAGTTTTTCCGTCCCGTCCGCCGACAGTTGGTGTTGAACGATCTCCGTCGTATAAAGCGAGAAGGACTCGGCCAAACTTTCCCGAACGGCTTGCGGCAGGTTGGACATCTGGTCGAAGGTGGTGACCCGTTTTTCGTAAATCCATTGGATGATTTGTCCGACCCGATAGCCGGGCAGTCCGTTTTGTTTGGCCCACGTTTTCCAGTGGGAAAAGGGAAGGTCCAATAGAGGAGGCTTCACGATTGGCCTCGTTTTTCTTCTAGGATTTGCTCGACCATTTTGTTGATTTCCCCAGCACCAAGCGCTTTACGAAATTGGTCCAGATCGTGAAAAACCGCATGACTGAGGAAGCGGACGGCCCAGTTGTGTTTCAGGGGACTGATCGTCAAGACGACGGCCCGATTTTGGTAGGCTTCCCACATTTCGATCGCCGTTCCCATTGACGCCTCGGGAACAAAGGCGATCAATACGTCGATCTCGCCGCACATTCGGTTGTGGTGAAAAAAGACGTCGCGGCCGGTCCGGTCATCGTAGCCAAGCGAATCGGCATGATTGGCCAAGGGGTCGTAGACCTCGGCGCCGGGAAAATGGTCTTCGAGCAGTTCGCACAAATGATCGCGATAGGTCTGATCGTGGATTTTCGCTTCCACGAGCGAACCTTGCATAATTCCAGCTAAAAAGAAACGCATGCCTGGCATCAACGGTAAGGGGAAAGGTGTCGTTAAAGAAAAAAACCGATTTTCATTTTGCTTACAGTCTGCTTTTCGGCAGGCCGCCAGGCCATGCCCCCTGAGAGGACACTCTCAAAGGACGAACATTTCAGGCCGGGGAAACCGGTTTTATTCCTAACGACAAATTATATCTCTGAAGAGACCTTTGGCCAAGCGGGCAACAGAACCGAAGGGCGAATGCAATTCCCTTCGGGGCCACAGAGTAACCGGGGGACCGGTTTGCCAAGCCTAATTGCGAGGGTTACTTTCGACGTTCCCATGCAAAAAGGGCAAAGAGGACGAACAAAATTTGGGCGAGGCTTACCGCTTCTGGCACAAGGAACGGTCCGTAGACTTCCCCGTCGGCGATGGCCGAGCCGATCACGTTGCCGGTGATCATTTTGGGAGGGTTGTCGCTGAGAACATAAAGGATCGAACTTCGTTCACCCGGGTTGAGCGAATGCCCGAACCGCCAGGTGAAGTAGAACGAAACCGTTTCAATCGAGTCGACGAAACCAATTTCTTCGGGACGTTGAGTCGGCATTTCGGGGTAAAGTTGATCGTTGGCGTTTGGGTCATCCAGAACGCCGATTCGGGTTTGGTCGTTCGCGTTGCAGAACGGGAACAACGTAAACATTTCGACAGCAGAGGTGCCGCCGTTTGTGAAATTGAAGATCTGATAGAGATAGGCGTATTTCCCATTGTCTCCGGTGAAGACGGTGCTGGCCATCTTGGCAGTCAGATTATCATTGATCAAATCGGCCTCGATAACCGGGGCGACCATCGTTTCGTTTTCCCCCACCAGCTCAAGAAGGGTAGCGTCGTTTAGCGGAAGTGATCCCGCCTGGGTAAAGGAGGCCAACGAAACCAGCGCCATAAGCGCAGAAAGTCCCCATCCAAAAGTCTTTTTCATCGCACTAAGTCCAATCTCAATCAAATTTTGACACGAGGTCCGGAAGCAAATCGGCCGATCCATTTGAGCTTTTACTGAAGGCGGGAAAGCTTGGGTCTGGTGCATTTTCTGAGTTACCTTCTTAAGGGGCAGAAAAAGCCGACTCCGTACCTGAGAGTGGCATGTGAATACCTCTCTTCTCTCTATTCCAATTCAACCGTACAGGATAGGCGTTTGGTACCGGTTGGTCAAGTATTAACTGTTAGAATGGCTGAAAATTGAAATGAAAAAGTTCTTATGGGGGGTGTGCTGTAATATTTGCAGACGGGTTGAGGAAGAACGGGCCGATTTGGCTTTGACACCATTCGGTCCCATTTCAGGTGAGGTGTTGGTAGACGAGAGAGGGGGTGGGGGGGCTCTTATTGACTCAATGAAAAAACGCTACGGTTGCAAGCGTCGTCTTTCAATTGGGACTTCGGAAGAGAACCGTTCTGGAAGAGACGCTCTTAAAGACGGCCCGACCTCAAAGACGGCCCACCGAGGCGATTAGCTCAAATTTTCGCTTCTGTTTTTCTATCAGTCCAGACCGAGGCTTTTTTGATACGCCTTTTTTTGGGCCTCGACACCGAGCCGACCGGTGATGGATTGCCACTCCCGAGCTGCTTGGCTTAGGGCCGCTTGAGGGGAGCCCTTTTGTTGTACCGCCTGTTGAACGGCCTGGTCGAGCGATTCAAGATAGGCCGCGCGACCGGGAATCCGTAGTGCGAAAAGGGAATCTTGACGCTGGAAGACCTCGGCGGTTTGATCGCCATAGCAAAGCGCCGCGTTTTCGGAAAAGGCCGTTTCGACCCAGGGCCGCAGATTGGCCAGAAACGATCGGCGAGAAAGGGTGGTCGCCCGGCTTTGGGAGGCAACCGGCGGGTGAATTCCTTTGCCAGAAAGCCAGAGGAGCAGTTTGGCCGCGCCTTCAGGGTAAGAAGAGCCTTTCGAAATAACCCCAATCCGACCGGCGATGCCCAAGAGGGGAACCTGGATCGCAGCCCCTTTATCCCGCTTGATCCACCGTTGTTCGTCAATGTGATAGACGGCTTGAGAACCGGGCAGTTCGACCAGACCGATTTCGATTCCGTCGGTGTTGCTCGGCAACGGCGTTTCGGCGCCGGTCGGCCAGGTCAGGGCCATCGCCGTTTTCCCCTCCCAGAATAGACGCCGGGTATCCGCGGGCGTCCAGGTGATCGCTTCTTTGGCGAATGGATGGATCAAGTCGACCACTTGAGACAAGGCAAGGATCATCGGGGGCGAGTTGATCAGCGGTCGCATCGTGTCTATCTGGAACAAAGTCGAATAGTTGTCCGGATGTTTTGCTTGTGCGGCGGCGTGCGCCAGCAGGGTCAGACCGGCCCAACCGGGGGCCAACGGTTCGACCGTGCCGTACCAGATCGCTTCGTCTATTTGGATATTTTCAGCGACCTTGTCCCGATCGGCCAGCTTCTTGGCCAACTCATGATATTCTTTCCATGTCTTCGGTGGAGCAAGCCCCATTTTTTTGAACAGATCAGCCCGGTAGTAGACCGTCAGTACGGGGGAGCCGAAAGGAACGGCCATGGTCTGGGAGCCCCATTTGGCCGTTCGAACGCGGAGCAACTCGAATAGATCGTTCCACTCGGGGTCCCGGTAGTTGGCCAAGGAAGCGGGAATTTCGGCCAGCTTTTCCGACTCGGCCAAAACGCCCAGAAGGGCCTCGGGACAGATCGCCGCGTCGGCGTCGAGCTTTTCACCCGAGTGCCAGTCGGTTCCCTCGACTTGGGTCACTTCAAGTGTCGCTCCGCTTTGGGCTTTCCATTCGCCGCGGAGCCGATCGATCGCTTTGGCCATCGCCGGGTCGTCTGCAACCAGGAGCTTTAAAGTGATTCCTTCAAGCGGAAGGTGTTGCGCTTGGGGTTCGGCCTCTTCGTCGACCGGCACACAGCCGACGTTTGTGAGGAGCAGGCTTGCCAAGAGAGTTAGGGTCAAGCCGTAAAGGCGAAACGAAAAGCAATACATTCGAACTTCCTATCAAGCAGAAAAACACGCCCGCAAACAGATCCTCATTGCGGGAGTACCATCGAGCTGAAAGCGGTTTTCCCCAAAGGTCTTCCTATGGAAGGTCCTTGCCACGGGCGGTTATTTCCCGCTTCTTCCTTCCCCATTATAGCGGATGGAGCGGTTGATCGAAAAGTCGTATTCGGAGAATGCGATCGAGAAAAGGGGGGGCTTCGGTCACGGGCGAAATTCATGAGGGAAACTCCAATGCCAGGCGGAAGTGAGAGCCGCTACACTTCTCTCGCAACGCGTTCTATTTGCTACGCAACGCCTCCAAGACCGACTGCATATCGTCCGGCAATGGCGCTTCGATCTCGATTCGCCTCCCCGTTTCCGGATGGGCGAAAGCCAACCACCGTGCGTGCAGCGCCTGTCTCGCAAGTAAAACGGTTTGATCTTCCGGATCGCCGATCAACTGCCCTCGGGTGATTTCAGCCTGGTGGCCGTAAAGCTTGTCGCAAAGAACCGGGAAGCCGGCGTAGGCCATGTGAATTCGAACTTGGTGCGTCCGCCCCGTTTTGGGCATCGCGCGGACCAACGCGTATCGGTCGAACCGTTCGGCCACTTCAAAGTAGGTCTCGGCTTGACGAGTCATGGACGACCGCCCTTCAACCTTGGCGTCGGAACGGGGCACCCTCGAAATTTTGGTCCAAGTCACCTTCGGCACGGCCATCATTTTTTCCCGCTTCTGTGGATGAGGCCCGATTCCCACGTCGACACAATCCCGGTCACGCTGCGGCACGCCAACGACGATCGCCGCGTATTCCTTCTCGATCGTTCGCGATTCAAACTGGAACGCCAGCCGACGGTGGGCTTGGTCATTTTTTGCCACCAGAATCACACCGCTGGTATCCCGGTCGAGCCGATGGACAATTCCCGGTCGAGTCGGACCGCCGGTCGACGAAAGTTGTCCGGCAAACCGATAGGACAACGCCGACGCCAAGGTTCCGGCCCAGTGTCCTCGAGCCGGATGGACCACCATGCCCGACGGTTTATTGACCACGGCCAAGTCATCGTCCTCATAGAGAACGTCTAAAGGGATATTCTCCGGTTTGGGAGCCTCGCGGGGCAATTCGGGCAAGACCAACGAGACCCGTTGGCCCGGCTTCAACCGATAACTGGGTTTTCCGCCACGGCCATCGACTGAAACCTCGCCGGCGGTGATTACCCGGCGCAGGTGCATTCGGCTATAGTCGGGCAGATAGTGGACCAGAAACAGATCCAGACGCCATCCCGATTCGCCTGGCGCGACCGTCAGTTCGATCGAATCGTGGGGAGAGTAAGAAGAAGGAGAATCCATAAAATTTTATTCTTTGCGAAAGATCCAAAACCTCAAAACCGGTTCCGTTGGAAATGGACAGCTCAAGAAACCGGGGGCAAAAGGACGTTTCGAAACGTTTCTATCGTTTTGAGGATCGGCTTCGGTTTGCGACGAGGGTCAAACAGTCCCGCGTAAGGGTAGTCGTGCGGCAACATGTCATGCAACTGGCTCCAAAAAATGCCACGGACGCACGGCTTGGCCAGCATCAACGGAAGGTACCGACTGCACCAACTTTCCTGAGTCAAGGGAGAACAATCGGACACGAGGACCTCGGTCTTGAATCGGGCAAGCGGGTCCGCATGCGCGGCACTGGGAACCGCCAGATTCAAAAAGACCGGCACCCCAAGCATTCCCCAGACATCCAGCAGGTGGCTGATTTCCAAAAGATCACGAGGCAGGGTTCCCATGGACGCGTAGCCGAAATTGATTTCCAGCATCACGCCGGAAAGTCCCAGGTTACCGCGAATCAAAGCGTCGGCGAAGAACCAGGGCGGAAAATCGACCCGCGATTCGGCCACATATTCGGCCCAAGGTCGGTCGAACGAAACGATCCGCGGCGTATTCGGGTCGAGCGATTTGACCTGTTCGATTACCTGAGCGGTCAGTTGGACCAACTCGTCCTCTTCGACCTTGCCGACCGCGCTTTCTTGCAATAAGTTGGTCCTTTGTGAACCGAGCCAGATGTCGACCTGCCCCCGATAGCGCTGGACGGCCGCTTCGACAAATTGACCGACCGCCGCGCGAATCGCCTCAAAATCATTTTCGAACAGACAGAGCCAGTCGGGCGTATTACTCGAGTCCAACGACAACAGCGGTCCAGCACAGATGGTCAATCCGTTCGCTTTGGCCCAGGCGATCTGACTATCGAACACCTCCCAATCTCGGCGGTTTTCGTTCGCCTCGATTTCGCGCCAAACCAAGGGGACGATCACGGCGTTGAACGTGTTGCTGACATGGCGGGAGGTGAAATCATCGACCATGGTCGGCCCTAGATGGACTCCGACGAGACAGTCCCGTTTCGACCCCATGCGTCGATGGGCCAAGAGGGTTCCTTCGGCGTACTTGGAGGCCAGTTGATCGCCCATGGTCGTGGCGATTTTCAAAGCCGATTCGGCGTCGGCCGCCGCTTCGAGCGGATCGGTCCGATAACGAACGATCGCGTCGCGAAGTTTCTGCATCGCCTCTTCGGCGCCCGTTTTGATTGACGGCGGGATGGCTAGCCCGATGGACTCCCAAACGGCCGCTTGGAGCCGCAACTGAGACAATTTTCCGCGGGCCAACTCAAGCGGAAGATGGTACGGGCGCTCGCGCTCCATGAGCCAAGCGGTCGAGACCATCATCTGGCCGTGACCTTCGACCGGCCAGAGTACGTGGACATTCCCCGAATCGTTCGACGTTCGGACCAGCTCGAGCCGGCCGTTTTTGAAGGCGGCAATCCGTCGCCAGGGGGCGTTATCCATCCCCGTCATGTAGGCCAACGATGCCATTTCCGGCGAAATGCGGTCAGGCGGATAGATGTCGAACCGCATGATGCCCATAGCTTTTAGTCCTCAGATCCCAACGGGGATAGCGAAATGGCCGGAGATGAAAGATTCCCCCTCGCCATGACGTCCCAAACCGTTCATTTTATTCGGCTCCCCCCGATTTAGCAACCAACGCCACTTTGCCGCCGAATAAAAATGAAAGGAAAAAACTTCAAAATTCTCGAACAGAAAAGACTTAGAACATGTCCGGGCTGCCTGCCAAAAAAACGAGGCAGCTTACGAGAAGAAAAGTGGAGCCTTTTGTCTTTGCAAAAAAAGGCCACTTTTCCCTTCTCTCGTGGAGTCAACCCTCGGTTTACTGAGGCGGTCTTCAAAAAAGTCGGTATCACCGCGCGGCCTTAACCGGCGAAAAGCTCGGATAGCTCCGCAACCGGTTCAGAGAGGACCGTTTGTTCAAAGCGACTCAAAAGGGGGGGAGACTTCTCTTCCATTTTTCTTGGAAAAAAACGGTTTCCCCCCTCGTTCCCTTTTGTTGGAACGAGCCAAAACCGACCGTGTGGCGACCGTTTCACCGGGGATTAGGTTGACGAAACTTTGGCCATCGGTTTGCGCGAACGTGAGCTGGCACGTTTCTTCGGGGGATCGATACTCCACTCCTTGGTCAACGTCTCAAAGACCTCGGGCGATTCGTAGCGGATGACGTTGCGTCCCTCGGGAATCGGACCGATCAAACCACGAAAAACGGGCAGTCCACGCAAATCGAGATCGGTGCTGCAATCGTCCACTCCAACCTGGGAATGCCGTTTCTGCAGGGCTTCCGCCGTGTCGTAATCACGGGTCAAAATCTGGCCGTCGGTGCCACGAGTCACAACACGATAGGTATCTTTCTTTGCCATTCGAATTCCTTACGCTAGAAGTCCCGGGGAGGGCGATATTTATTCAAACCGACAGATGCAAGCCAAAGGCTTGTCGCCGTAAACTTTTCACTTCTTTTCTATCTTATCGGAATGACCCAACGTACGCCGAATGAAAAAACCTTGTCGACCTATATTGCCTTTATTCGCAACAACCCCCAGACAGCCTACCTTCGTCACTGCCGGCATAAACGGCAGTAAAAATCTGCTTCGATCATGGCTGAATAGGTCTTTCACCCAAGGTTCCGGTTTTGAAGATGTGGCCGCCTAAAACGTTTTTGCCGATAAGACTAAATGGACCGGTTTTACCGCGAACCGGCCCGGAATTCAAAACATTACTTTGAAAGATCTTGTTTTCTCAGCACCCTTTCGATGCCAGAAAAAAGACTCACTCGTGAGAGCCACGATATGCAATCCACTTGCAAGATGACACTGATTTTACAACGGGCCTGCCTCACCTTGGCGGTCTTGCTTTTGTTGACGGGAAACCGCTCGGCCTGGTCGGGCACCTACGATTTCCCTTCTTGCTCGGGAAATGGTCCCATTTACGCTGAAAGTGGTTCCGCCCCAGGATCGACCACTTACCCGGTTGCCACGAGGTCGGCCGCCATCCCTTCTCGCTCGACCCAATATCAAAACGGGCCGTATCCATCCCCCGTGTATCAAGCAAACCCGTCCCCCACGACTTCCTACCCGGCGGCTCAATATCCGGCGGCCCAATACCCGGTGGCCTCGTTCACGACTCCTGTTTCGTACCAAACGTCGTCGACCGAGTCGGTCCGTCCCCCTGCACTGGCACCCCCGGCACTGGCACCCTCGGCAGTTCACTTCTCTTCAACTCCGGTCGCAAATCGCCCCTCGCTTGGCCCGACTCACCCGACGGCCCTGCCGGCGGCCCTGCCGACGGCCGAACCGATTCCAGGCGGCCAGACCGTGGTCGACCATCGTTGGATGCCGCCGGCCCAGACGACTTCGTATTCGCACTCGCCCTCGGTCCTTTTAGACGAAAACGGTTCCTCTTGCCGTCCGATCGTCGTGGATACAAGCCGGGAGGTAACCGGTTGTGATGACGTCTGGTGTTGGCAAGTTCTGCCCGAAGGTCTTATTTACCGTTCGTACATGGCCGGGGCCAAGGAACCGCGTATTGCGTCGCAATGGGTCTACGACAAAAATCTCGAGTGGATTTGGGATATCGCCCTCGGCGGCCGGGTCGGCATATTGCGCTACGGTAATGAAAACCCGATTTTTCCCACCGGATTTCAAGTCGATATCGAAGGGGCGGCCCTCTTGCGATTGGACCTGGAAAACGAACGGGACGTCGTGGCCACCGACTATCGGTTCGGCATTCCGCTGACCTTCGGCAACGCGCGGCATCAGTGCAAATTGGCTTACTACCACCTCAGTTCTCACCTGGGCGACGAGTATATGATCCGCAATCCGGGTGCCCGTCGGATCAACTACGTCCGCGACGCGATGGTCTTGGGATACTCGCTCTACTTTTTCGAAAACCACCTTCGTCTCTACAGCGAGGCGGCCTACGCCTTCCATACCGATGGCGGTGCCAAACCGTGGGAATTCCAATTCGGCTTCGAATACACCGCTCCCGAACCGACCGGATGGCGTCCGACCCCGTTCGTTGCCGTGGGCGGCCACATTCGTGAAGAGAACGACTACTGTGGCAATGTGGTCATCCAAAGCGGCTGGCTTTGGCGCGGCGATTGTGGCCAAACCTTCCGGATGGGGATGCAGTATTATTCCGGCATGAGCGATCAGTACGAGTTCTTCGATCAGTACGAAAACAAAATCGGTTTCGGCCTTTGGTATGACTATTAAATCGGTGATTTAAAAAATTGCCGAGGTTGAAAAGACCCGGATGGACTTTTTTAACGGACTGCTAGCCATCGGTTTCTGAAAGACGCCAATTCCAAACGAAAAGAGGAGGGACCGCGAAAGTGGCCCCTCCTTTTTTTCTTACTGCTCGGACTCGTCTCCTATATGTTTTGATCGTTCTTGACGTCGGGTCACAATGATCGACGCGACGATGGAGGTGGTTAGCAGCAACGCGATGACGGCCAACGAGGCCCAGGGGGAGATCGAATGGGGGTACCAGTGCTCGACCAACATCTTCACGCCGACGAAGCCCAAGACGGCGGCCAGGCCGTAATGTAAATAGCAGAACATGTCGACCACCCCGGCCAGAAGGAAGTAGAGCGCCCGAAGACCGAGAATGGCGAAGATGTTCGACGAAAAAACAATGAACGGATCCTTGGTGATCGCGAAGACGGCCGGGATGCTGTCAACGGCAAAGACGACGTCGGTACTCTCGACCACCAACAGGACCAGGAACATCGGCGTGCAGACCAAATGGCCGTTTTCTCGGGCGAAAAAGGCGTGGCCGTGTTTGCGATGGTCCTCTTCGGAGACCGGCAAAAAGCGACGGGCCGTGCGAAGGACCAGATTCTTTTCCGGGTCGACCTCTTCCCCACTATGTCGGGCCAGCTTGTAGGCGGTATAGATCAAGAAAAGCCCGAAGACGACCATGATCCAGTCGAACGCCATAATCAGCGCGGTCCCGGCCAGAATAAAGATCAGACGCATAATGATCGCGCCGAGTACACCCCAGAACAGGACCCGGTACTGATACTTCATCGGCACTTGGAAATAGCGGAAGATCACGACGAACACAAAGATGTTGTCCATCGAGAGCGACTTTTCGATCAAATAGCCCGTAAAGAATTCAAGCCCCATATGGGAGCGACCGTGGCTGTTTCCCCACCACCAGAGAAACCCGTTGAAGATCAACGCCAGCGTGATCCAAAACAGGGTCCACCCGGCCGATTCTTTGAGCGACGGGGCCCGGTCTTCGCGATGGAGAACCAGCAGGTCCAACGCCAAGAGGAAAAGGATCAATCCGCCGAAAGCCAACCAGTGCCACAAGGTGAAGTGAAACTCCAACACGGTTCTAAAACTCCTTGGTGAAAAAGGGGGACGCGGACGATCATTCCAAAACGGTTTTTGAGCTTGCGCCGGGTTCTTCTTGAACGTAACGGGGAACCGCGTATCCGGGAAGGTGTCGGCGAAGGTTTTCGATCAATTTTCGGCCCTCGGCGATTGGCACCTCAAAATGGGTCGCCCCGGTCACCCGGTCCAACTGGTGGAGGTAATAGGGGATTACCCCTAGATCGACCAGCCGCTCGAACAGCTCTGCGAGCGTCTCGAACCGGTCGTTGACCCCTCGCAGCAGGACCGTTTGACTCAAAAGGGGGATTCCGGCTCGGCGTAGACGGTCGAAGGCCGATTCGACCTGATTATCTAGTTCATTTGGGTGGTTGATGTGAAAGACGATCAGAACCCGTTTTGGGCAGCGGGCCAAAAGTTCGACCAGCTCCTCGTCGACCCGTTGGGGAATCGCAATTGGAAACCGGGTGTGAAGTCGGATTCGATGAAGATGGGTAATTTGAGAGGACTGTGAAAGGATGTCGCGAAGCCGATCGTTGGTCAGCGAAAGCGGGTCCCCTCCACTGAGGATAATCTCTCGAATCGACTGGTCGGTGGCAACCTGCTTGAGGGCCAGTTCAAGTCGACTCGCCAAGTGGGGCTCATGCTCCCCTCTGAAGTGGGTGAAATGGCGTCGAAAACAGAACCGGCAGTGGACGGCACAGGCTCCGCTTGTTACGATAAGATTTCGTCCCTTATATTTCGTGAGCTGACCGTTTTCGGTCGTCGTTTTGGCCTCGTTCAACGGGTCGGGGTCAAACCGAGGATCGACAAGATTCTCCTCCATTTGGGGGGATACTTGCCGCAACAGGGGGTCGTCCGGATCGCCCGGGCGAATTCGCGAAAGAAACGGCTCAGGGACCAAGACGCCAAACCGTTCGGCGATCGAGTCGATGCCCTCGTTTTTCGGCAAGCCCAGTCGACGGCGAAGGGTGGCCGGATCGCGAATGGCCGACGAGAGGACCGTTTGCCAGTCGGTTTTTGAGGTCGGGCGGTTTTCATTGAGGGAGCCAAGCGGTCGGTTTCGCATCATGGCCCCATCATAACCGTTAAGAGGGGCCAGGCGAAAGGGAGTCGCCCGGGGGATTTGGCCGATAAGAGAGGTTGTCCGAACCGGGTCCGAACCGCGGACGAACCGGGGACGAATCCATCGGACGAGCTTCAAACCGATAGAATAAAAGTGGAGAAAAGGTTCTTCCGCGAGAGAAGAGGCCCTTCTTCGAAAAAAATATATTTAGTATTGAGTCTTTAGGCACTTTTTAACGGGAAACAAAACGTGGGAAATATTAACACAAGTGATTTTCGAAAAGGACTGAAGGTCCAACTTGATGGCGATCCGTATCTGATGATCGAGTGCAACTTCGTCAAGCCGGGCAAGGGCCAAGCGATGTACAAATGTCGGCTCCGTAACCTGCTCCGCGGCACGGTTATCGACCGCACCTACAAAAGTGGCGAATCGGTCGAATCGGCCGATATTGAAGAGATCGACGCCCAATACCTTTACCGGCAAGGCGATCAGTTTGTTTTCATGGACAACGAGTCGTTCGATCAATACGAACTGACCTCCGACCAAGTCGACGAAGCTTGGAAGTTTCTCAAGGAAGGGATGACTTGCAGCATGATTCTCTTCAATAACAATCCGATCACGATCACGCCGCCGAACCACGTCGTCTTGAAGATCGAGTATTGCGAGCCGGGTATCAAAGGGAATACGGCGACCAATCTGACCAAGCCGGTCAAGGTTGAAACGGGCGCCGAATTTATCTGCCCCGCGTTCGTCGAGATGGGCGAGTCGGTCAAGATCGATACCCGAACGGGCGATTACATCGAACGGGTCAAAGAGTAAACCAATTATTGGAATGTCACACGGACGATTCGTCTTCTCAGGCTCTTTCTTCGGCCTTGACCACGGCGAGTCGTCCGAAAAATCCGCTTAAGGGGCGCGAGTTCGACCTGCTGATGTCCGATCCAGATTCTAACTCGTTTTGCCCAAAATTTCGCCCGACGGCCGATTGGTCCACGCTGCAACTTCGGGCCAAACTGCTCCGGCAGATGCGGACCTTCTTCGATGAAAACGGCTTTCTGGAAGTCGAAACGCCGATTCTTTCGGCCGATACGGTCGTTGATCGTCATCTCGACCCGTTCGAGGTTCTCTTGCCCGACGGTCGAACTGCTTGGCTCCAGACCTCGCCCGAGTTCGCCATGAAGCGGCTCTTGGCGGCAGGCGTCGAGGAAGCCGGCATCGAAGCGATCTATCAAATCACCCATGTCTTTCGGCAAGAGGAATCCGGACCATTGCACAATCCGGAATTCACGATGGTCGAATGGTACCGCATTGGCGACGGATTGGTCGAGGGAATCGACCTCTTGGACCGACTCAGTCAAGTTACCCTCGGGCGCGGACCGGCCGAGCGGTTGACCTACCGGGACGCGTTCTTGCGACACGTTGGTCTGGACCCGCTGACGGTGGGAACCGACCGCTTGATCGGTGCGGTTGAATCGAACCAAATCGTTTGGCCGGAAAGTCTTTCGGCGGGCGATCGCGACACCTGGTTGGACCTCTTGCTGGTCGAGTTGGTCCAGCCGCATTTGGGCACCGAACGGCCTGCCATTTTGTACGACTATCCGGCCTCGCAATCAGCGCTGGCCCGGGTCCGGCCCGACGATCCGCCGGTTGCCGAACGGTTCGAATGGTATGTCGACGGCGTCGAACTGGCCAACGGCTATCACGAACTGACCGATCCGGAAGTATTACGCAAACGCAACGCCGAGACAAACCGGCTTCGCGCGGAAGACGGCAAGCCAAAGTTGCCCGAGACGAGCCGACTGCTCGAGGCGATGGACGCCGGATTGCCCGCGTCGGCCGGGGTCGCGTTGGGGTTCGACCGGCTGGTGATGCTGCTGGCCGGGTTTGATTCGATCGACCAGGTTATCCCTTTCCCTTTTTCCCGAGCTTAGAACGTGTTTTAAAAAACCAATTTAGCTCGTTCTTGAGGCTGAAAGCGTTTTTTAAAACACGTTCTTAAACGAAAGAAGCGATGTACAAAATGAACGATTCCAGTGGTACGGTCCCGGTCGAACTGGCCGAGCGGGCTTATGACATCACGATCGGGACCGACTGTCTGGAAAAGATCGGTCCGATCGCGGATCGGATGGGACGCCTTTCGACGGCAATTGTTATTACCGACGAAAACGTTCGCAATCCGCACGCCCATCGCGTGGCCGAACTCCTGGCGAAGGAGGATTTCGCGCGAGTCGACCTGATGGTTGTCGATCCGGGCGAGCCGAGCAAGTCGATCGAAGTGGCGGCCGGTCTTTGGGAAAGCCTTTTGGAAGGCGAAGCGGATCGCGGGACGATTGTCGTGGCCGTCGGGGGCGGCGTGGTCGGCGATTTGGCTGGATTCGTCGCGGCGACCTACATGCGGGGAGTCCGGTTCGTCCAGGTGCCGACTTCGCTTCTGGCGCAGGTCGACAGTTCGGTCGGCGGCAAGGTCGGGATCAATCTGCCGGGGGGGAAAAACATGGTCGGCGCGTTCCTCCAACCGGCGGCCGTCTTGATCGATACGGCGACATTGTTGACGTTGCCGGAGCGGGAGTATTGGTCCGGGTTTGGCGAAGTGGTCAAATATGGGGTGATTCTCGACGGGCCGTTTTTTGCCGAGTTGGAATCCTGCTGCGACGCCCTGCTTGAGCGAGATCCAAACTGCCTGGAGCGGATCGTGGCCCAGTGCTGCCGGCTGAAGGCCCAGGTGGTTTGTGAAGACGAGCGGGAAACCTCCGGTCGTCGCGCGTTGTTGAACTATGGCCATACGATCGGGCACGCGATCGAAACGCTCGCCGGATATGGTACCCTTTTGCATGGGGAAGCGGTCTCGATCGGGATGGTAGCCGCCTCGCGATTGGCCGAACGACTCGGTCGGATTCCGGAAGAAGTGACCCGCCGTCAACGGGACCTTCTGGTCAAACTGGGACTGCCGGTCGATCTGCCCGACTTCGACCCCGACGAGATGATCGAAGTAATGAAACGGGACAAAAAGGCGGCCCGTGGCCAAGTCCGTTTCGTTTTGCCCAGTGCGTTGGGGCAAGCCGAGTTGGTCGAATCGATCGATTTGGAAGACGTCCGGGCCGTGTTGGAAAAGTAGCAAGTCATTTTCTTCAACGTCACACGCTCTTTAAAAAACGGAAAAAGGGGACGCCCACCAACGGGTTTTCCCTGAAAAACATGAACGGTACACAGATTTGCCGATTGCTGGGGATTGTGGTCCTGTTTATCGGCGCGGCGATGAGCTTGAGTCTTCCGTGGGCGCTGCCCGTCTTCGGCCAGGTTGACCAGATCGACCTACGCAGTCTTGTCGGACTGTTCGGGGCCATGTTGGTTTGCGCGGGCGTCGGCGGCGTGTTGATGTGGATCGGCCGTGAGCAGAAAGGGAAAACCATCTTCCGACGTGAGGCGATCGCCGTGGTCGGCCTGAGTTGGATCTTGGCGATGGTCTTGGGAGCGTTTCCTTTTTGGTTGAGCCAAACGTGCATCGCGCGCGACGTCGATGGTGGATTGATACCCATGGGAATCGCCGACGGGCTGTTTGAATCGGCCTCGGGGTTCAGCGGCACCGGGGCGACCGTTTTGTCGAACCTGGAAGATTCGGAGATGGTCCCGCGTGCCATTCTTTTTTGGCGATCGGAGACCCATTTTCTCGGCGGACTTGGGATCATGGTGCTCTTTGTCGCCGTCTTGGGAATGGGGTCGGCCGGCAAAGCGCTCATGCTGACCGAGATGCCCGGCCCCAATCAGGAAACGTCCGAAGCCCGTTCACAGCGCGCTGCGCGCAGTTTCGCCGCGCTCTTCATTGGCTTGACGATCATTTTGTCTATCATTTTGGCGTTGGAGGGAATGACCGTTTTCGACGCGATGGCCCACGCCTTTGGCACGATCGCCACCGGCGGTTTCAGCACCCACAACAAGAGTATCGAGTTTTTCCATAGCCCGATGATCGACTACACGTTGACGTTGTTCATGGCGATCGCGTGTACGAATTTTACCCTTTTGTATTATGTGATCTTGTGGCGTCCCAAAAAGCTGTTCGAGGACCTCGAATTCCGCGCCTACCTGACGATCATGGGGGCGGTCGTCGTTTTGGTGATTATTTTCGGCCTCCTGGCCCACGACTTTACCGGACCGGCCGACGCGTTGCGTTACGGGTCGTTTCAGGTCGTTTCGATCATGACCAACACTGGCTTCGGGACGGCCGACTTCGACCAGTGGAACAGTTTTAGTCGGGGGCTTTTGTTTCTTCTGATGTTTGTCGGCGGGTGCGCCGGAAGCACCAGTTGCAGCGTGAAGGTGATCCGCTACCTCTTGCTGTCGAAGGTTTTAAAACTGGAACTGGAACAAATTTATCACCCGAACGTGGTTCGCCATATCCGCCTGGGCGACCGGGTCATCCCCGACACGGCACTTCGCAAAGACGTTTTGTTATTCTTCACCATCGTCCTTTGCGTGTTCGTTGCCGGGTGGATGCTCTTGGTGGCTTTCGAGCCGGACGAGACCTGGACGGCGCTGGGCCACTCGCCGGAACATAAATTGATCGACTGCGCCAGCGCCGTCGCGGCAACGGTCAATGGGGTCGGGCCCGGGTTGGGGATCGTCGGCGAATCGGAGAACTACGGCCATTTTCACTGGCCCAGCAAATGCATCCTTTCGGGGATGATGCTTTTGGGGCGACTCGAGTTTTTTATCCTGATCGTCCTCTTCTGGCCCCGATTCTGGCGGCGATAAAAAAAGCGGCCCGCTCCCTCGGTTAGGGAACCGACCGCTTTTTGAGACACGGCAAACTAGACGTGAAAATTTACTCTTTTTCTACCGGCTTTTCTACCGGCTCCCGACACGGATAGAGCGACATCAGGGCCATCGCCGTGCCGTATTGCTGGTGGTAATCGTAGAGCGGGAAATCCCACCAGCAGCCGTTTTTCTCCTGCAACGGCAAAAGGGTGGCCGCCATATGGTTGCGGTAATATGGCCGTTCCTCTTCCGGCAAGAGCTCGATACACTGCGCGGCGTAGTAATGCCCGTAGTAGTAAAAATAACCGGCCACCGCGCACCACGATTCGTGCGGGATCGGCCGTTTGCGCCCCATGCCCAGCCAGCCGTTGCGGGCGAACAGTCGATCGAGCCAGGTTCGCATGACCGGCACGGTTGTCTTCTCGTCTTCCCAAAGGTACATCGCCAAGTTGCACACCTGCGACCGGCCCAAACTGCCGCCCGGACGGTTGATCGGATGCGCCGGGTAATACTTGAAGTATTCCCCGTAGGCGTAACTGAAGTCGGGCAGGCGTTGCCGCACCAACGACTTTTTGGCGCGATGGACCATCTTGTCGGGAATCGAGACCCCGATCGATTTGGCGTCGGCCAACGAGACCAACCCGGCGGCGGTGACGAACCCGATCGTCGAACCGCTGGGCCGTTTGGTGCCGCCAAACCCGCTGTCGTAATAACACCAACCGCCGTCAAGACACTCGTATCTCGAAAGCATGCCGATCTGTTGTTCGACAAGCTCGCGGAGTTGGTCCTGCTTTTCCTCGTTTCCCTCGGCCCGACGGTAAAGGTCGGTCAGGGCCCGGACTGCGTAGATGTGCCCCCAGTTATTGTAGAGTGCGCGAGAGTCGGCCCGGCGAAGTTTGGGGAGGCGGTTCAAAAGCCACTTTTCGCCGGAGTCGATGGCCATCTTGACCTCGTCGCGCTGGTCATCACTTTGGATAAGCGCCGAAACGCACAAGCTGGTGACACCAGTTCGGAAAGCGTGATGGGATCCCGGCACCGGCGCGTAAATATTCAGCCCCTTGGTCCGTCGGGCCGAGCCCCACGAGCCTTTCGGGTTTTGTCGCTTGACGAGAAAATCGATCCCTCGTTGTATCGCCGCGTCAAGTTTCTCCGGTTCCGGCGCGTCGACCGGATCGAGACGGGGAACGTCCGAGTCGAAAACCGGCGCAGGATTTGGCGTCTTTGCTTCCACGTTGGGCGCGTCGGTGTTGGGCGCGTCGGTCGTCTCGGCGGCCGAAGGCCAGACCCACATCGCGGCGATCGCGCACCCAAGCAGGCAGACACTCAGACGGAAAATCGGACGGATCATCGTCATAGTCCTTTTCTGTTGGGATAGGGGTTATTTGGCCTTCTTTTCTTTCGATTCATCCTCTTCCTTGGGGCATTTTTTCAGGATCGTCTCGCCCGCTTTCAGGCCGGAGAGGACTTCGACGCCGTCGGAGTTCTTTTGTCCCAACTGGACCTGAACCTTTTCCGGCTTCTTATCTTTGTCAACCTGTTTGAAGACGAAGTGGATTTCGTCGTCCAGCGGATCGGTCTCGACCGCGCTTTCGGGAATCACGATCGCTTCCTTCTGATAGTAGCCGACCATTTTGACCGTGCAGGTCATCCCGGGCGACAGTTTGGGCAGGTCTTCGCCGACGATGGTCAGCGTGGTATCGAACTTCGAGTTGGCCGGAATGTTGGCGACCTGGTCGACGACCGTATCGATCCGCTTTTGCGGGAACGCGGTCGCGCGAGCGTGTCCCTTAAGCCCGGATCGCAGATGGACCAGACTCTTTTCGTCGACCGTCGCGCGAAGCTGGAGCGAGTCCGTACCGACGACCGTCATGAAGACCTTTTTCGACGAAATGTTTTTTCCCTTTTGAACCGCTTCGTAAGACGATCCCTTCCAGTTACCCTGGGTACATTTTCCGTAGTAAAGGATCCCGTCGATCGGCGATTTGATCGTCATCAACTTCCGGTCGGCCAGCAGTTGGTCGAGTTTTTCCTGCTTCCGTGATCGCTGGATGTCGGACTTCTCCATTTTGAGCTCTCCGAGCTTCAGCTCCAACGGCAGGGTGATCTGTCGTTGACCCATTTCGAGAAGAATTCGACTCAACTGGGTGTCCATCCTCTCCGACCGACGCGGCAACTCGATGTCGACCATGCGGTCGAAGCGGGTTTTCATGTTGTTGTAGAAGGCCTCAAAGATTTTCAGTCGTTTTCGAGCCCGCTTCAGGACGATCTCCTCGGTCTCTTCAGTCAGGTCGTCCTCGGCGTACATCTTTTCCAACTGCTCGAGCTCGTCGCGGGCATTCTCGACAAAACTGGCGATGTAATCCAAAAACACTTTCATTTGCGTTTTTTGGAGGTTCATCCCGGTTTCGAACCAGTAGTCGCGGTCTTCCTTGGCGATCCGCATGGAACGTTCGGCCGCTTCGAGGTTCATCGGGTGGAGCTTTCGCATCCCTTCGAGACGCGTCTGGGCCATTTTTTGATCGATTTCGGAGGCTTTCAGCTCGGCCTGCAAATCGGCGATCGCCTCATCGAGATCTTCGCTGTCGAAGGTGACCAAGAGATCGCCCCGACGGACCCGCTGACCGTGTTTGGCCGCCTCGAGGACTTCGAATTTACTCCAGGAGTCCGGGGTGATCGAAATGGGAACCATCTCCTTCGCTTCGACGGTCCCTTTGACCTCGACGTTGATCTGGAACGGTTTCGCCTTGAGCTTCAGGACCTCGGGGCCCTTCTTTTCCTTTTTTTTCTTCTCTTTCTTTTCCGCTTTGGACTTATCCTTCTTGGCGTCGGCCTTCTTCTCGGCTTTCTTGTCCTCCGACTTTTTCTCGGCTGACTTTTTGTCATCCGACTTTTTGTCGGCCGCTTTCACGTCCTTTTTTTCTTCCTTGGCCGGTGCCGAATCGTCAGTAGCGTCCGCGGACTCCTCTTTTTGGACCTTCTCGTTGCCGTCCTCCTTAGCCCAGGCTTTCGTGGGGGACTGGATGAGGAAGAAAGACAGTGCGAAGACCATCAAAAGACCGATAGCGTACTTCTTCATGGCGAGAATCCTTCATTCAGAAAGGGAAAGAGAAGTGTCTGCCCGAGGCGGCATCCGGTCCCCCGCATAGAAAAGGACCGCCGCCACCGAATGCGTTCATTCTTTCTAAAAGCCAAAAAAATTGCAAGGCATTTAATTGGTATATCCGGAATTTTCGAAGTTTTCCCTCGCCGTCACGCTATCTAGAGGGGTCTTGTGGGTAATGCTGCTTGTCGTGATCGTTTGGCCTGGTTTCCACTGCCGATTTGCGAACGAAAATATCGGCGCATGGGGAATCGACAACGGACAACACGGTCTTCCGAGATCAGGGAATGAGAAAACGTCTTTGACGACAAACGGTTACACGTTTAGCGGCCAGCCGGATGGCCTTTCGAAGCGAGGGTATCGAGCCGGTCGGAAAAGAAGATCGCATAACGCGAGCGGGTGGGGAGACCTTCGGGAGGAGCGATTTGTCGATAGCCGGACGATTGGACCAGAGTGTGAATCGTCTCCCACGGTTCGGTAAAATCGCGATCACGCAAGATGACGACGTCCGCATTTTTTCGCTGGAGAATTCGTTCAAACTTTTTGAACGATTTTTTCTGTCGGATCGGGTAAACACATTCTGCGTCGGCGTAATAGGACATCAAACGGGTTATCCGCTCCAGGCCGACGAAGCGAAGCGACGGGCCGTACTCTTGTCGGACCTCAATGGCCCAATCGGCCCAGAATTGACGATCTCGATAATCGCCCATCTTCGTACCGCATTCGACCAAACCGCATACCAACAATAAAACTGCCGGAAACGCGTAACCGACGCGACGAAGTTTCACTCGACTGGTCAAGGCGGCCATCTTTTCTGCCGACCAAGACGAAATTTTCAAGAGGGCCAATCCGGCGATCGGAAGACCCAACAACATCATCGGTAACGGGTAACGGATATGGGTCCGCGACGGAAACATGGCTATGATGATCAACAGCGCATACCAAAACAACGGTTGATGATCGCGGCGTCGCCAAAGGTCGTTGTACCAGAAAAAACCCAGAAGCATCAAAAGACCGGCCGACGGGGTCAGACTTCGAAAAACCGTGGTCGCAAATTCAAGAGACATTTCTTCGAGATCGACAGGAATCGAAGACTTGGACACTGCTTCGACCGCCGCCGTGTCGGCTTCTTTTGTCGAGGCTGACGACGAGACGAATAACGGGTTGAACTGACCGGTCCACTGCCTCAATGATCTCTGGGTAAGGAGGACCATGGTACGGTTTTTGGGAGGTGTCATCCCATGCGCGTATACCAACGCGGATAAAGTTACCGCTCCCAAAATGAATCCGACCAAAAGCCGCCTTCGCGATTGACGCAACGACCACCATCGCCAAACAGTCCAGGCACATAACGGAAGAACCAAAAGAAGCCCTTCATTGCGGGCTACCATTGCGACGAAGGTGGAAGCACCGAATGCGATAAACCAAACCGGGCGCACTTCGGTCACCGCCCGCCAACCGAAATAAATCGACAAAAACAGCACGAACCAAAAGGTCGGATCGCGCATCAGTTCATGGCTCCACTGGACCAAGGTCGCTTGGGCCGCATAGATCAGACAGGCGGCAATCGCCAACCGGTCGTCGTACTGACGTCGAACCCAACCAAACAATGGCAGAATGGCCAAGCTGGCTAAGGTGACATTCCAAACGCGGCCCACCATGGCGGCATCGAGCCCCAGCGATTGACCGGCCCCCAGAACGAGAACCAGAGGATGGAACTTCCAGCAGCGGAAGGCGGTTTTCCAATCTCCCGCGGCCAACGCCTCTCCGGCCCCTAGATAAACCGGACCGTCGGGACAAATCGCCGTCACGTTGAACAAAAGGATCAGACGGGGCAAAAGGCAAACCAGGACCAAGCCCAGCAACAACCAAGGGCGCAGCGGGCGTTCCAATCGGACCGGTTCCGCGGCGGCCAGCCGATTGGGATAGTCGGTCGAAAGAGGGGAGGAAAAGCCAGGCATCTATATCCTTTTATTCTCCCAATACGGTAATAACAACGGTTTGCCATGGGGACAGAGGTCACATTCCAAAAGGAAAGCGTGCTGCCACTTGTTGCCGCGATAGTCGAGGTAAAAAAACCGTGGTGACCTTTTTGCCAGGCCGATAAGCCAAGTCGTTTTTCAACGCCTCGGGGAAATTTTTTTACCAAGGTGATGATAGGAAGCTTTTTTAACGGTGTATAGTCCAATCTTGGCCCCCAAGCGAGGGGTGTGTGGGATGAAAGGTTTTCGACAAAAGGGTGGCCGTAGCCACACAGGAAAATGAGTTGGCTCGAGACGGTGAAGGTCGACGGCCTTGACAGAGGGTTGAGAAGCGATATACTCAACATTTGACTTAAGGAGGGGAAGGTCGGCTGAAAAGTTGACTCGCAGGGTCGCCTAAATAACCTGCCTTCCCTATTTTATTGTGTGGTGGTTGCCTTTCTTTGATCTTGAGAGGGGCAACAAACAGGGAACTCCGGTGCAAATCCGGGACGGCCCCGCCGCTGTAACAAGGCGTCGAGGAACTCTCTATTCTCATAAGTGCCATTGTCATGCCTCGCAGCCCCTTATTTAGGGGGGGGTGAGGTGGTGATGAGAAGGCGGGAGAGTTTTCTTAGAGTTTTTTTCATTGCCTCTTGGCTTCAGCCCATTTTTGAAGGCGCTGTTCAGGGGGGGAAGGAAAACGATTCGAGCCTTGGAGTCAGAAGACCTACCACACCGCGAAAAAAGATAAGAAGAAGTCGCGAGGGCCGACTTCCTCTTGCGTGAGACGGTCGTCGCTTCGTTTTTCCCGTGGAGCTATCCGTGTACGCTGGAAACGGGTTCCATGCGCCAACATTTTGGATACGCTTGGCACGAATCGTGTCTTTTTGGCAACGAAGACGATCTCCTCCACCCCTTTGGCAGGTCCTCCCATCACAGAAAACCGAAACGGTTTGGGGAGAAAAGGTGTTTTTATGGCAATTTCGAAAAGACGCTTATGCTCGAACGGCGGCTTTACGTTGATCGAGCTGCTGGTCGTCATCAGTGTGATCGGGCTCTTGACCGGGCTGCTTCTTCCGGCGGTGATGGCCGCTCGCGGCGCGGCGCGAAAGGCCCAGTGTGCCAGCAATCTTCACCAGCTTGGTATCGCGTTGCACCAGTATCACAAAAGTCATCGCGAGTTTCCAATCGGGTGCATCGAGCCGAGGTGTTACAACCGTCGGGGCCGTCAGCTGGCTTGGTCGATCCATTTGTTGCCGTTTTTGGAGCAAACGGCCGTTTACGATATGGTCGATCTCAAAAAACCCTATTACCATTCGGCCAACAAGTCGGCGGCGGCGAATCTTTTGCCCATTTTCCTCTGCCCCAGCCACACGCGGGACGACTACTATGAAGCCGGTCGGGCCGTTTGCGATTATGGGGGAATTTTTGGCGAACGTTTGCTGAGCAACAACAGTCCTCCCAATGGGACGATGCTTTACGACCAGCCGATTTCGCTCCGTGAGATTGTCGACGGGGCGACGCACACGATTATTTTGTCCGAAGATTGCAAAAGCCAAGACATGCAATGGATCAACGGGCAAAATATTTTCGAGCAGATGTACCCGATCAACAAAGCGCCTGCGGGCGAAAACGAGATTTCGAGCATGCACCTCGGCGGCGGGGCCCACGCCTTG
Source organism: Thermoguttaceae bacterium (assembly GCA_963674475.2). GTDB lineage: Bacteria > Planctomycetota > Planctomycetia > Pirellulales > Thermoguttaceae > CAXXFQ01. The sequence continues at coordinate 372,781 of CAXXFQ010000033.1, forward strand.
AATTGTGACGGGGCGGTCCGATTTTTGAGCGAATCGATCGACCTCAATGTGTTGGCGGCGATCATCACCCGCGCCGGACGAGAATCCAACTACGACTATTGATTTTGATACTATTGATGCTTGCGTTGCCAATGAGCCTTGGTTCAAGCGTCGGGCTCCCCCCCTTTTTTGGTATCTCAAAACGAGTACACTATTTTCTATGATTCTCCTAATTGATAATTACGACTCGTTTACCTATAATCTAGTCCAACGGCTTGGCGAGATCGATTCGAAAATCGATCTGGCCGTCTACCGAAACGACAAGATCACGCTCGACGAGATCGAAGCGAAACGACCGACCCATTTGATCATCTCGCCCGGGCCGTGCACGCCCAATGAGGCGGGGATCTCGGTCGAGGCGGCCCGCCGTTTTGCCGGAAAGCTGCCGATCCTGGGGGTCTGTCTTGGCCATCAGTCGATCGCGCAGGCGTTCGGGGCGACCATCGTTCGCGCGGGGCGGTTGATGCATGGGAAAACCGACCAGATCCACCACGACGGCCAAGCGTTGTTCGAGGGGATTGAAAACCCGTTCACGGCGACCCGCTATCACAGCCTGATCATTCAGCCGGACACGCTGCCCGAGGAGTTCGTCGTCTCGGCCTGGTCCGACGCGCCGGACGGCACGCGCGAGATCATGGGAATTCGTCACAAGGAGTATCCGATATTCGGGCTTCAGTTCCATCCGGAGAGTTTTTTGTCGCCGAGCGGGACCACGATGTTGAGACACTTCTTACAAACCGAGTAAGCCCTTTTGAACCTTTCCCGCTTCCGTTTTTTGTCGCCGAGCGGGACCACGATGTGAAGCACTTTTTACAAACCGAGTAAGCCCCTTGGGCGTTTCCCGCTTCCGTTTTTCTCCCCAGATTGAAAGTCGGTCGATGTCGAACCGATCGCCGATAAAGCGGTTTTTTTCCCTTTTCCCCTGGCAAGGAACGCTCGGTCCGGCCGTGTTGGGCGCGCTTTTGATGTGGGCCGCGCTGCCTCCCTTGGACTTAGGCTGGTTGGGCTGGTTCGCGCCGATCCCTTGGCTTCTCTTGATCCGACGGACCCGGTTGCCCGAGACGCATCCGTATCGACGGCTTTGGCTGGTCGGGTTTTGCTTCTGGATGGTCGCGTTTCATTTTCTCCGCTTGCCCCATCCGGCGACGTCGATCGGTTGGGTGGCGTTGTCGGCCTATCAGGGGTTTTATCTGCCGATCTTTATCGGGCTTCTGCGCGTAGGCGTGCACCGGTATCGGCTTTCGGCCGTCTGGCTGGCGCCGACCGTCTGGACCGGACTGGAATTGGCCCGCGGGCACCTGCTGACCGGCGTCACGATGGGCAACCTGGGGCATACCCAATACCGGTGGCTCGAGCTGATCCAAGTGAGCGACCTCTTCGGGGCCTATGTGGTCAGTTTTATCGTCATGTTCGTCGCCGCCGCGCTGGCCCAGCTGTTACCGTGCGAAGGGAAACGGGGCTCGATCCGACCCGCGTTTGCCGCCGTCGCGCTGATGGCGGTCGTTCTCGTCTACGGTTACGCTCGAATCGGGCCCGAACCGCCAGCGATTTGGCGCGAAACGGCGAGCACGCCGGGGGTGCGCGTCGCGCTGGTCCAAGGGTCGATCGACAGTCAGTTGAAATCGGACCCCAGTAAGGTGGCCGAGATCCACGCCCATTATCGCGGCTTGACCGACCAAGCGTGTGCGAGTTTTGAAAATATCGACCTGATCGTTTGGCCCGAGACGATGTACCGCGGTCCGTTGATCGAATGCGGTAAATTAACCACCGTGCCGCCGGAGTGGAACGGTTCGCTCGAAGCGCTTTGTGAAGGTTGGGAAAAGGTTCGACGGCAAAGTCGCGAGCCGATCTTCGAGATGGCCCGACGCTGGAAGACTCGCTGGCTTTTGGGGGTCGACACGATGCGGGTGGCCGACGGTGGCCCGTTTTTTTACAACTCGGCCGTCTTGGTCGAACCCGAGCGGATCGCGTCGGAGCGTTACGACAAGATGCACCGGGTCCTTTTCGGCGAGTACGTCCCGTTTGCCGATTGGTTCCCGTGGCTGGCCAAGTTCACTCCGTTGCCGATCAGTCTGACTGCCGGGGCGGGGGCGATCGCCTACGAGATCGACGGGGTTCGTTTCGCGCCGAATATCTGTTACGAAAGCGTCCTGCCGCACGTGATCCGTCGCCAGTTGCTCGGTCTGCGAGCCGAGGGCCAAGAGCCGGACGTGTTGGTCAACCTGACCAACGACGGGTGGTTTTGGGGGTCGAGCGAGCTGGACATGCACCTGATCTGCGGGATCTTCCGCGCGGTCGAATTTCACAAGCCATTTCTGGTCGCGGCCAACACCGGGTTTTCGGCCTGGATCGACGCCGACGGCCGATGTCGGGCTCGGGGCCCACGTCGCGAACCGGGTTTTCTCCTGGCGACGGTCGGTCCCGATCCGCGTGGAAGTCTTTACCTGTTGATCGGCGACACGTTCGCCGGGATCTGTCTCTTGGCGACGTTGGTTTTGGCCTTGGTGGCCGTGCGTCCCCGGTATCGATTGTGGCGCAAAAGAAAACGGCGTGACCGTCGGAAAGCCCAATCGGTCGCGCCGTGATTTGAATTCCTATTATCGAAGGCCCGGTTATTTCTCCGACGGGTCCATCTTCTGGTCGAGGATCCAGCGGCAGTTGATCACCTTTTCGGCCAGGTCGATCGGCACGTAGAAATAATGGTTCGACGCCTCGTAACCGATCCGCGACTCTTGACGACACAGGGCCAGATGCTGCTTGGCCAATTCGATTTCACGAGTGGCCGCGTCGCGCATCCGCTTTTCGAGTTCGGCCCGCTTTGCCGCATCCAGTTTTTCCCCTCCGGCAAGCAAACGGTCCCGAGCGTCGGTAAAGATCGCCTGTTGGGCGACCGAGTCGAAGTGTAACGTGACCGCTTCGGCGAAATGGAGTTGGGCCAGCGCTTCTTCCCTCTGATCGGCCGGGGCCTTTTCGACCGCTCGAGCAAGCGACTCGAGACCGACACGCCAGCCTTGGGCCATTTTCTCAAACTGACCGATGAAGACCTTGTTGGGGTAATGGCCGCGCCAGCTGGAAATATGGTCGTACGGGATGCCGACCATCGAGGCCGAGTAGCCGGTCGGTTTCAGGTAAAGCGGGTTGGCCGGGCCCTTGTGCTGCGGGCCATTGTACAGCACACTGCCGTAGGGGAATTCGCGGAACGAGTCGGAAAACGCGGTCCACGCCTTTCGGGCCGCCGGGGCCCCTTCGGTGCCGAACATCTCGACGGCCAGTTGATTCAAAACCGCTTCCTTGTCGGCCTTCGGGTTTTGGGCGAAGAGCGAGGCAACCTCGAGATTCGGCGACGGGTGGCCGCCCAACGACCAGGAAAGCATCATCCCGTTGACTCCGCTTTTCGTCAGATTGGAGGCATGCTCGGCGATCAGATCCAGCGTGGGCAGATACGGAACGGCCGAGAATTCCCACGTGTTGTTCAGTTGGACTTTGGCGACCGTTTTGAGTCCCGCTTCTTTGGCCAGCTTCCAATGTTTGGTCGCGCGGGGACCGGGTCCGACCGTCGAGATCGAGTACTCGCCGATACGCCCTTTGACGCCACCCCGCTCGATCGGCAGCGACCACTCGCTTACCGACATGAACCAGCACGACTTGGGCAAGCGGCTGATGATTTCCGGGGCAATGTTGTCAGGCCAACCCCAGTCCCAAACCAGCACCTTCGCATCCGGGTTGCCGCGATGGACCCCTTCCTCGATCGTCGCGTTGACCTCGGCGATGATCTCGGCACGAGTCCGATCCTTGCAATGGGGGCATTTTTTTTGCAACCCGTGCGACGCGCAGCTGGTCAGATTTTCCGACGCGGTAATCGTGAAGACTCCGCCCAGATGGGGCACGTTCTTGAACACGTACGCCAGCGAATCGGAAAGCCACTTGCGCACCTCGGGTGTCGACGTGCACATCGTCGCCAAACCGCGTCCCTCGACGCCACGGATTTGAGGATGCTTTTTGAAGAAGGATTCTTCCATCGCACGCGGTTCGTTGACGTAAAGGTAAACGCCGATCCCGTACTTTCGGGCCCGCTCGACCAACTTGCGGAGGTTGGCCAGCCGATGCTCGTGCCCTTCGCCCAATTCGGGAAACTGCTCGCTGGGGGCCAGGGTTCGCAGGACCGTGTGAATCCAAACCCCATTGACGCCTGACGCGGCCAGACGCTCGAGCAGTCCCTCGGGGAATGAGCGGATCTCGTCATCCATCAACGGGTCGCCGAAGGTGGCGAAGTAGGAGTAGATGAACCGCAGCTCGTCTTCCTTCAGCGCGGGCGGTTCGGTTTTTTTCTCCGAGTCGACCGGACGACTCAGCCGTGTGACGAACGAAAACCGGGGTTCTTCTTCCGGCTGGGCAATCATCTTGGGGCCCAGTTCGGTTTCGACGATCTTCTTGATCTCGGCGGCACGCGCCCGGGCCTTCTCGTCCGGCTCGGTGTATTTCAGCGGTTCACAGTACGGCTTGATCGAGCCGAGCTTGATGAACAGAAAATCGTCTTCGCGAAGACAGTAATTCAGCTCTTCCGGCGTCTTGTCGAGCAAAACCAACAGTTGCTCGTAGGGCAGCAGGTGCCAGTTGCGACGCAGGATCGTGATATAGCCGTCGTCTTTCCACTCGGGCAAAATCGTTCCCTGCTCCGGCAGCCCCATCGACCGAGCGATTTTCGTCACGTTCTCGACCGGTGTGTCCAAAACTTCGGCCAGGCGCTGGGCCTCGACCACCGACCAGTTACGCCAGATGAACGTGTGCAACCGGTCGGGAAAATGGGGCGACTCCACGGCCTTTTTCTCGGTCTGGATGCCCGGGAGAATTTCTTTGAGGTTCTCGTCGGCCGCTTGAACCAAAGGGCCAAATAAAGTGGAAACCACCAGGGCGAACGTCAAAAGAAGGCAAAGTCGAAGCAACGTCTTTTTCATGGCAGATCGGGCTCCTCGGAATGAAAATCGGGAAGAAGGAAGGATTGTTGGGACGGCCGGAACGTGTGGTCGAGATACCAGCCTCTATTTCATAAGGCAATTCCCCGGCCAAAATCAAAGCTTATTATATTCGTTGCCCAATGGCCGACGCAATATGTGGCGAAAAAAGAAGGGAAACGCCGCGGCAAACGGCCAAGCTATGCCGTCCGTCGCGCTTAAGTATAACAAAACGGATTGACTCCGCAGAACCGACGGTCGCTAAAAAGCTCGATTTCCAGGTCGACCAACTTCTCGAGAAGCGCCTCGGGCGATTCGGGCCGACGTTCGGGCATTTTGGCCATCAGCGACCGGACCAAGTTGGTCAATTCTCGGGGAAACGCGAGGTTTTCGTGACGCAGGTGGGGGACCGCTGCATGGAGATGCTGTTCGACAATCTCGCCGGGCGTCGAACCCGTATAGGGCAGGCGACCGGTCAGAAGTCGAAACAGGATGACGCCCAGACTGTAAAGATCGCTACGGAGATCGGTTCTGGTTCCGGAAAGGATCAGTTCGGGTGCCAGATAGTCGACCGACCCCAAAATCGAGCGGTTCGTTTCGGTTGAACCAACTCGGGCAGCGAATTCGAGGTCCAAGACGGTCACGTGGCCGTCGTCGGAAAGTAACAGATTGCTCGGCTTGATGTCGCCGTGACGCCAACCGGCCCGGGCCAACGCGTCGAGCGCCTCGGTCGTCTGCCGGGCAATCCAAAGGATCTCGGCCAGCTCGAACCGCGTGCCCGCGTCCAACCGCCGCTGGAGCGTTTCCCCCTCGAGCCAGGGCATGACGGTAAAACAGGGCGCCCGATGAAGCCGAGCGGCCAGGATCGGAATCAGATGGGGATGCGAGACCGATCGGCCCACTTCCGCTTCCCGTAGGAGCAAGGCCCGATTCAAATCGGCTGCCCCTGACGAATTCGAAAAACGGTTTTTACCCGCACGACCGTGGGGCCTGTTTTCCTCGAAGCTTTTTTCAGAAGTGACTTTTTGACCGTGAGCCACCTTCACGACGTACATGGCCGGAACGTTCGATTCGCTTCCTGCTGGGCGGGCGCCATAAGGGCGGGCGCGATAGACGTCGGCTCGATGGCCGTGGGCAAGTCGCTGGACAAGCTCCCACTGTCCCAACCTGACGGGGGCAGGGACAGAGACGGTGGCCGGGACGGGACGCGAAATTCGCCGTCTCGCTCGGGTGTCTCTTTCGTCGGAAAGTAGGGAAACGTTGGCCATGAATTCCAATTTTCGATCGTCTCTCGAAACCCGTTTGCTTTGAACCGGCCACCTAACTTTTCCAAGAGGAAAAGCGTCTCGCCGATTCGACGAACGTTGCTTCGAAAATACGTCAAAACAGAGGGGGAAGAAAAACCATCTTAACGATCACATCAACCGGCGCGCGTTTTCTGCAAACCGGGCGAACAGCAAGAACCCCTTAAAAGGAGTCCTCTTTTCGGTCATCGGACACCCTTTTCAGTAAAGTGAAAGCGATCGGAGCGAAAAACGCCAACCGGGCCAGACGGTCGGAGGGCCAAAATAATTATGCCGGTTTTGGCACCCGCAATGGTTTTATAGCGCATTACACGTTCGTGTAGCGCGAGTTCCTTGCAGCTATGAATAACGGGGCCTTATGAAACGGCTCTACTATTAGCTCTCTTAATAATTGTAACGGTTACCCAGGCAGGGAAAACTAGGGGGGAAGTGGACTTGACGCCGACTCGGAAAAGGCCTACTTTTGGCGAGCGCTTGTAGGGGGAGGGGGGAGCCGCTTGCATTGCAATATTGGTAAGAACCCAAAAAATGGTGCGATTCACTCGATAAAAAAGCCGCCTACCTTCCGGTCGTTGGTTGATTTACTTGACGAGGAGTGAATCGTGACAAAAAAATTTTTGAGATGGGAGCAAAATAAAATGGCCCGTTTTTCTGACGAAAATCAAAACGCCCCTTCCGCCGCTCGATTGGAAGCGGGGGTACCGCTGCTGGATTTTTCGCGTCAGCACGCCCCCTTGATGGACGAAATCGTTTCGAGTCTCGCGGACGTTTGTCGTACCAATCAGTATATTCTCGGCCCCGAAGTCACGAAGTTGGAAAAAACGGTCGCCGACTATTCCGGGACGGCCCACGCCGTCGGTTGCGCCTCGGGCAGCGACGCTCTGTTGTTGGCCCTGATGGCGCTTGATATCGGCCCGGGCGACGAGGTGATCGTTCCGAGCTTTACCTTTTTTGCCACTACCAGTGCCGTGACCCGACTTGGCGCGACGCCGGTCTTCGCCGACATCGATCCGGTGACGTTCAATCTCGATCCCGAAGCGGTCCGTGCGAAGGTGACCCCGGCCACCAAGGCGATCATCCCGGTCCATCTGTTCGGACAGTGTGCCGACATGGACGCCTTATCGGTGTTGGCCGATGAGAAAAAACTGGCCCTCGTCGAAGACTTTGCTCAAGCGATCGGCGCTGAGTTCGACGGACGTCGGGCCGGAAGCATGGGAACGATCGGTTGCACAAGCTTCTATCCGACCAAAAACCTGGGCGGTGCCGGCGATGCCGGGATGTTGACCACCCAAGATGAAGCACTGGCCGAGCGACTGCGTATCCTTCGTGGTCACGGCATGAAGCCGCGATACTATCACCGAGAAGTCGGCGTCAACAGTCGGCTCGACTCGTTCCAGGCCGCGTTCCTGAACGTCAAGCTCCCCCATCTCGACGAGTATGTGAAAAGACGAAACGAAAACGCGCAGCGCTACCAGAAATACTTCGCCGAAGCGGGCCTCGATTCGATTTTGGGACTGCCTACGACGTTGGCCAACCGCCGACACGTCTGGAACCAGTATGTCGTCCGGATCCCCGGCGGCCATCGTGACGCGTTGCGGGCTTTCCTGAACGAGAATAAAGTGGGCGCGGAGATCTACTACCCGTTGGGCCTGCACGATCAGGAATGTTTCAAGTTCTTAGGTTACCAGAAGGGCGATTTGCCGGAAACCGACCGGGCGACCGAAGAAGTGTTGGCCTTGCCGATCTTCCCCGAACTGACCGCCGAGGAGCAAGAGGTGGTCGTCTATCGAATCGGCCAATTCCTCGCTAAACTCGCGTCGGCCGGAGGTCACGCGTTGCCCGAACCGAAGTTCCTCAAACACCAAAAAGAGTCGGCCGATAAGCGTCTGTAGAATCGGCTCTCATGATGGGACGTTTCCTGGATTTTCAAAAGAGGAGTGGCTTTTTATGGTCACTCCTCTTTTTTTTGGGAAGGGAACCTTCCTTCATCAAAAAAAGACTCCTGCCGAACGGCGAGGATGCGTCTCTCTTCGGGGAGTGGATCTGAAAAAGTTCGACAGGAGCCCTAAGAAAGTGTTTTGAAATCCAATTTCGCCGACGTACGGCTAAAATTCCATTCCCGCCGCGTCGCAAAAACTCGACGTATTTACCAATAGGCCTACGTTTTTACTCCTTGAGGAAACAGGAATTCACTCGTCCTTCAAGCCGAAAGCGATTTTAAAACACCTTCTCAGTTTAAAAGGGGCCATTTTTTTATTGGACTTCGACCTTTTTGGGGACCGCTTTGGTCGTTTTTGGTAGGCGAACGGTTAACACGCCGTTGAGTAATTCCGCGCTGACGTTTTCGTGATCAATCTCGATGGGAAGCTCGATCGCGCGCCGAAACGTTTCGGTCGACCGTTCACGACGATGATAAGTGGCCCCTTCTTGTTCGACTTCTTCTCGTTTTCCGGTGACATTCAGCTCCCGATTGAAAACGTTGATTTCCAAACCGTCCTTGCCGATTCCGGGCATTTCCATCTGGACGTAAAACGCCTCGTTGTCTTCCCAAACGTTCATCGGTGTTAACCCGCCGGGCAAGACGAACGCCGGTTCGTGACCTCCCCAGACGTCGGAGAGCCAACGGTTCATTTGCTGATGAAGGTTTTCAAACGAAGTGTGAGGGATTAAGTTTTTGCTTGGCATGATGGTCTCCTTTCTCGAGGCGAACCGATCCCATTTTTGCCGGCTCAAGGCTGCGAGAGACGGGATAACCGCACGGCGGTTCGGCTCGCCCACGATCAATTTGGTTTTTCGTTCTAAATGAATAGAGCGGGTATTCGAATTTTTTGATTTTCCGTCCAAATATAAGGCAAAAATCGTGCCCATCGCCGAGCGGGGAAATTTGTCTGTTTCGGGCAAGAGCTTACAGCAAAGCCGGCGGGGAAATTTGTCTGTTTCGGGCAAGAACTTACAGCGAAGCCGAGCGGGGGGAAATTTGTCTTTTTTGGACAAGAACTTACAGTGAAAAACCCCCTTTGCCGGGGAGAATCCGCGGATCGGCCAAAACGGCAGACCGTTCAGGTTATACCGACGGCGAAATGCCCTCTAAGACGACTTCCGGGCCAGTCGGTCCAACATCCCGGCGAAAAGTTCCATCGGCAGCCCGACCACGTTCGACTCGCTCCCCTGGAGGACATGGATCCACTCGATCTGGTCCTGATAGCCGAACGCGCCCGCCTTGCCCTCCCACTGGCCGCTATCCAGATAGGCTTCCAACTGGCGGTCCTGGATCAGATCCATCCGCAGGATCGTCCGATCGACCTCGACCATCGGCCGAGCCTGGCCGACCTTCCAGAGGCACACCCCGCTTAATACCCGGTGGGTCCGGCCACGAAGGGATTGGAGCATCCGACGCGCGTCGTCGCGCCCGGTCGGTTTGCCCAGGATGTGACCGTCGACCTCGGCCACCGTGTCGCAGCCGAGAACCAGGTCCCCGGGCCGGACGGTCGGGTTGCCGCGGCTGACCACCTCCTCGGCTTTGCGCCGGGCCAGTTCGGCGACCAACTGATCCGGCGGCAACGACAGATTGACCCCGTCTTCGACCGATTCGTCGGCCGGGCAGACCTCGAACCGATAACCGGCATCGCTCATCAACTGACGGCGGCGCGGGCTGCGGCTGGCAAGGATCAGGCGATTTTCCGGGCAATCGAAAGCGGGCATTTTAGTAGGGTTCGACATGAAAAAGGGGGCTTTTTTTAGGTCCACTATTTTTGTTGTTACGAAAAAACGGCGTTTTTCAACTCTCATTATACCGTCTCGTCGGGCCGATCGAAAAACGATACAATATCCTTTCTCCTTTCTCAACCGCCGAGTTCCCTTAATTCCATCGATTCATGTCATTTTCCCAACCCGAAATCCTGTACGAAGACAATCACCTGCTGGTCGTGTCGAAACCGGCCGCCCTGCCGACGATGGGGGTGGCCGAAGACCGGCCGTCGCTTTTGGCCTGCTGCAAGGAATATCTCAAACACAAATACCAAAAACCGGGCAACGTCTATCTGGGCATTGTCAGCCGGCTCGACGCCCCGGTGACCGGCGCGGTCCTGATCGCGCGGACCTCGAAAGCGGCCGCCCGTTTGACCAAGGCGTTTCGGACCCGTCGTGTGGAAAAGACCTATTGGGCGCTGGTCCAAGGTCGAATGTCGCCGCCGGAGGGGGAATGCGTCAACTGGTTGGCCCAAGATCCGCGTCATCGGAAGATGTGGGTCGTTGGCCCGACGGTCGAAGGGGCCAAAGAGGCCCGGCTCCGTTACCGGACCCTCGGGTACCACGCGGGGGCCACGCTGTTGGAAATTGAGTTGTTGACCGGGCGCAAGCATCAAATTCGGGTCCAATTGGCCGATCGCCACTATCCGGTCATTGGCGACCGCAAATACGGCAGTCGCCAACCGTGGCCCCAAGGAATCGCGCTCCATTCCCGCCGCCTGGTCATTGAGCACCCGGTCCGTCGCGAGCCGCTGGAATTCATTGCCCCGTTGCCGGGGGACTGGCTCGATTTCGGGATCGACGAAGCCGGTTTTTAGGGATAAGACTGTTCTCCTTTTTGCTCCCTAAAAAAACTCCAAAAAACTCGGTCCCCATTATAGGGGTCGTTGATGCGGGCATATAATTGGGTAGCAGGAGAAGAAGGTTGTCAACATACGGAAAGCGTTTGATCCGCCACACGCACGGTTTCTGTGAGGACCTGTCATGCAAAAACTTCAAGAGAAGACCCATACGGCCAACTGGTGGAAAACGGACCAAAAGGGACAAGTCGTGTGTGAGCTGTGTCCGCGGCACTGCGTCCTGAAGGATTCGCAGCGCGGTTTTTGTTTCGTGCGTCAGAACGTCGGCGGAAAGCTGGTCTCGACCACCTACGGACGGAGTACCGGTTTTTGTATCGACCCGATCGAGAAGAAGCCACTGAACCATTTTTATCCCGGCACGTCGGTCCTGTCGTTTGGGACGGCCGGTTGTAATTTGGGCTGCATCTTCTGTCAGAATTGGTCGACCACCAAATCCAAGGAGGTCGACCAGTACTGCGAAGAGGCCACGCCGGAAGCGATCGCCTCGGCGGCCAAGGAGTACGGTTGTCACAGTGTGGCCTACACCTACAACGACCCGGTCATCTGGGCCGAATACGCCATCGACACGGCGCGGGCCTGTCGGGCGAAGGGGATTCGCAATGTGGCGGTCACGGCCGGATACATCGAGTCGGAAGCACGCCGCGCGTTTTTCGAACTGATGGATGCGGCGAACGTCGACCTCAAGGCGTTCACCGAGGATTTCTATCGGAAGCGGTGCGCCGGCCATCTGGAACCGGTCCTCGATACGCTCCGTTGGTTGGTCCACGAGACGAACGTTTGGGTCGAGATCACCAACTTGATCATCCCGGGCGACAACGATTCGCCCGAGGAGCTCGGCCAGATGTGCGAGTGGATCGTCGCCGAACTGGGGTCCGAGGTGCCGATTCACTTTTCGGCCTTCCATCCTGACTACAAGATGTTCGACTGGCCACCCACCTCGACCGCGACCCTGTTGGCCGCGTATGAGATCGCCAAGGAGGCCGGGATTCATTATGTCTATACCGGCAACATCGACCATCCGCCGACCCAGTCGACCTACTGCCCGTATTGCGGTGAGCAGTTGATCGAGCGGACCGGCTATCGGATCAACCATTACGCGCTCGAGGGAAATCGGTGCAGCAAGTGTCAAGTCTTGATCCCCGGCCGTTTCGAGACGCAACCGGGCAACTGGGGTAACCGACGTCAACCGGTCCGCATCGCCGATTTTTGAACCCCTCTTTTTTCAGTTCACACAGGACTGCTTGACGATTCCAATTGCTTTGGGATAAATTGGACACCATGGAGATTCCCTTCTCTAGGGACCTCCCTCGCGGTTTCCCCCTTGCCACCTCCCGATAAAGAGCCCCGACGAAGGAGCGCCCACCCCGTGAGAAATCTGACTTTTGATTTTCTGCTTCTGAGTTTTCTCTTTTTGCCCACGTCCTTTTTGTTTGCCGCGGAAAATCAACCATGGGGCCCTGGCAATCCGGTGCCTCGCGAGGTGATCGAATCGGCTCGGGCGCTTCGACACCATATGCTGGCCGATCCGTATCGCCCTGGTTACCACTTCGTCCCGCCCGAAGATAGGTGCATGCCGGGAGACCCCAACGGCGCGCTGTTTTACCATGGTCGCTATCATTTGATGTACCTGTTCCACGACGGAAAAGTGTGGGGCTGGGGCCATATTTCAAGCAAAGACCTGGTCCACTGGCGTCACCATCCGACGGCCCTGGGCCCGGGAGAAGGGGATGACGGAATTTTCAGCGGTGGCGCTTGTCTCGACAAGGAGGGGAAAGCGACGCTCACCTACTGGGGGCTCGCCCAGTCGCCCGGGCGGGGCGTGTGTCTAGCTCAAAGCGACGACAAACATCTTGACCGATGGACCAAGAGTCCGGCCAACCCGGTCATTCGATCGACCCATTGGGGATACACGGTCGAGAAGAACGACAACGGCGAGCAGATGGTCTACGGTTCGGCCGACCCGTCGAATATCTGGATCAAGGACGGCCGATACTACATGCTCACCGGCAACCTGTTGGTCCTGGAAGAGTATGGTCAAAAGCAAAAGAAGGTCGAGCACCAAGGGGACACGGCCTATCTGATGGTTTCCGACGATCTGAAGACGTGGAAGTACCTTCACCCGTTTTACCAGTCGAAGCGCGAGTGGACCCACGCCGGGGAAGACTGCATGTGTCCGTCGTTTCTCCCGCTGCCCTCGAGCCCCGATGGCGGACCCGAAAGCGGGAAGCACCTGCTGTTGTTCATCAGCCACTGTCAGGGTTGCCAGTATTATATCGGGACGTACGAAAACGACCGGTTTATCCCGGAAAAACACGGCCGGATGAGTTGGGTCGATCGCACCTATTTCGCCCCCGAGGCGCTGATCGACGATCAGGGACGGCAGATCATGTGGGCCTGGCTTCGGGACGACTCGGCCTGTAGTTTCGAAGAACCCCGCGGCTGGTCGGGCGTCTATGGCCTTCCCCGAACCCTTTGGCTTGGCGAGGACGGAACCCTTCGCATGCGCCCGGTCCAAGAGCTGGCCGCGCTTCGAGAAAAAGAACAGACCTGGGGCCCGCTGACTCTCGAGGCCGACACCCAAAAGCCGCTGGAAAACTTCCGGTCCGACTCGTTCGAGATGGAGATCACCCTGCACCCCGAAGAGGCCAAACAGTTTGGCCTCAAGGTCTGTCGCTCTGACGATGGCAAGGAAGAGACGCTTTTGTTTGTCGACCGGGCCGACGGAACGTTGAAGGTCGATTCCCGCAACTCGGGCCAAGCGGGCTACCGGACCATTGAAGCGGCTCCGTTTGTCCTCGGTGATAACGAACCGCTGGTCCTTCGCGTGTTCGTCGACAAGTCGGTTGTCGAGGTCTACGCCAACGATCGCCAGGCGATCGCCCGTCGTATCTTCCCGACGCGTGGCAAGGGGGTCGCGCTGTTTTCCAACGGAGGAAAGACCCGCATCGAGAAGCTCCGCGCGTGGGAAATGATGCCGTCGAATCCGTATTAGTAGGCTATGAAAACCCGATGCCAAAGAGAAAGAGGGTCTGCCGGCGGCCCTCTTTTTTTCCCGGTTTTTACGACAGACTGGACTTCAGACGCTTGAGTCCCTCTTCGGTCGAGACGGTCGGGGTGTAGCCGAAATCGTTTCGAGCGCGACTGATGTCGAAGTAATGCGATCGGCCCAATTGCAGCGCGAGGAATCGGGTCAACGGCGGCTCGTCTTTGAGTCGCAGAAACTTATAAGCGGTCTCCATGAACGCGCCGCACCGATAGGCGAATTTCAATGAGACCTTTTTCTCGATCGGCGGAAGGTTTTCCAATGACAAGAGCCGATTGATCCACTGCCAGCAGCCGACCGGCTCGTCCTGGCTGATAAAATACGCCTTTCCAGCCGGGGCCGACGTGGGGGAATCGAGCGCCGAAGCGGCCGCGATATGGGCATCGGCCGCATTTTCGACATAGACCGTGTCGACCCGGTTCGAGCCGTCGCCAATCTGAACCAGCTGCCTCCGACGAGCCCGATGAAAAAGCCGCGGGATGAGGCTCCGGTCCCCTGGACCCCAGATCAGATGGGGCCGCAACGCGCAGGTCGCCAGTTTTCCCTCACCGTTTGCTTCCAGGACGGCCCGCTCGGCGATCGCCTTGGTGTGGGCGTAATGACAGAGCCATTTTTTCGGGTAGCCGGTCGTTTCGTCGATCTTTTCCTGATCGGTCCCGTCGAAGGCCACACTCGGACTGCTGGTGAAGACCAGACGCCGGACCCGGTGTTTCCAACAGCCTTCGATCAGATGTTTTGTCGATAGCACATTGTTGCGGTAGTACCACGACCAGGGGCCCCAGATCCCCGACTGCCCGGCCACATGAAAGACGACGTCGACTCCCCGGCAGGCCTCGATCACTTTGGCCCGATCGGCCAAATCGGTCACGACCGTTTCGATCGAGGCGTCCGAGAAGTTCGGCCGAGAGTGGCGAACCACGGCACGGACCGCGTCTCCACGCGCGGCCAATTTTTCGACGAGATGGAGGCCAAGAAAACCTCCCGCTCCGGTTACCAATACTTTCATGAGTTTCTAGTCTATTTCACCTAAGTGTAGCGAGTGGTTCTTGCGGCCTAAGGAAAAGTTGGAAATACTCAACTTGCTTCCTTTGTTGCACTTGTGGCAAACATGGGATCTTTCCCACCGCCCCGGTGAGGCGCTACAGTTGAAATGAAAACCGCGCTAAACGAACGGTATTTTTTAAAATCGGTTGGTGGCCCCTTGCTCGCAGACGTCATGTCGTTAAAACGCAAGGGGTTACGTCGAGTTCGGTAAACGACCTGGCGTGTCGAGAACCGGGCAAATCAACGGGGGACGCTCTGAAGAGAAATCGCTCCAAGTTCCCATTCCAGAAAGAATTTATCGCTTTTTGTAGAGCAAAAGTCAAGAAGGAGGGGCGGGGAAGCGGTCGTAAAAGGCGGAGAGCTGGGGTTAATGAGAGATTTTTTCCGGGGAACTTTCGAGTCGATTCAAAAAGATCGACAAGAGATCCAGGCAGTTTGACGTGCTCGAATCGTAGTAGTTCGGGTTCGATTCCGCCTCGAGACGCCAGAGAAACAGGATGTGGTGGATGTATTCCTCCCGGGTCCTTTCGAGAAGCGAGGGGGGACGTGCCTGTTCAATTTCACCCCAGATTTGCTTCACCTCTTCCAACGCCGATTTTTTCCCGACCATTGCTTGAACCAACAGGGCTTCGAACCGTTCGAGCCGTTTTTGGCTTTCCATTGAGGTTTCCTCGGTCGCGGGCGAATCAGTCGCGGTTGGAAAAGGGGGGGAAGGTTCCTCTTTCTCCGTGGGGTCGGATGAAAGAGTAGCCGTTTTCGAAGAAATCCGCCGCTCCTCGCGTGCCGTGCGTAGCCGGTTGAGTAAACCGCTTGGCAATTCCGAGCCGTAGTCGAGTTCTTCGAGTTCGAGTGTCTCGGTACTCGATTCGCTTCGGAGCATCGTTTCGTATTCTTCCAGAAGTTGCAATGCCAAGGCGGGTAGATCGGCTTCGGTCAGGCCGAAGCGATGTTTCGAAAATTGACTCGACAGATAACTGAAATCGCGGTTTTTCAAAACCGGATAAAGGAACCTGCCCCAACCCTCTAAAGGGGGCGGTTTGGTGTAGATCGACTGGATCAACGGAAGGATAGGCCAACCGGCAGCTCGGACTTCTTCGATATTTTCAGGCAAAGCCTCAGGCATGGCGACAAGGCGAAAAGGACGTTTCGCCGAAAAACGCAATCCGGTCGAAAACGAGAATTGCGGTCGACATTCCACGGGGATGCAGTTAAACAACCCGGAGATTAAAAAGGCCGGCTGTTCGGATTGAGTCAGGACTAAAACGGGTTTTTCCAAGGCGGCATTGACGAATGTGGTGAGGATCTCCAAACCGACGCCCCGGCAAAGCTTAATCAAAAGGGCCCCACTAACCGTCTCGCTTCGTCCTACCAGTTCCAACGGTTCCAGACGACGAGGCAGCTCGTGGTACACTTCCAATTTGCCCGCCGCCATCGCGGCCCGCAAGACCTGAAACGGATTGTTGGCAAAACGTTCGAAAATCTCCTGCGGAACGATCAAACATTGAGAATAGGTTCGCCTTGGTCGAGAATTGGCCGACTCCCATCCGGAGTTTGTGGTTCGCGAAACGCAATATTGATCTTCGGTCAAGGGGAAAAAATTGAAACTGACTCCACCCGGCGATGGATCTACAAGCGATTCCGAGCCGGGCCCCCAGGCGTGCAGTAAATCGAGATTATCCGACGTCACCCCGGGACTGGCGGCCGCGACGCGATACCCTTCGGACGCGGATCCCAAATCGGACGTGAAAATGGCCTGTTCGATGAAAACCATAGATTGGCTTTAAAGGGGATATGGGACATTTTGAGGAGCAAATCAATGGGAGTGGTAGCGTTTCTTTGACCGCCAAGTAGGGGGGCGCTACCGGCCTTTCGAAAAGGCTCCAGTCTCAGGTTACCCGTGTGGCTGAGCAAGAGTGGGCGGTTTCTTTTTGAAAAATAGCTTTCCTCGAAACCGATCAAGGAGGTTCCCCCCCTTTTTTCCAAGAGAAAAAGGATAGTCGGATTCACGTCGACCAACACGGACCAAGCGGTCGACTCCCAGTTTAAGTCGACGGGGTGAAGCGACCCCGGACCGCCTGACGCGGGCAACGTTTATCCGAACTATCCTTTTTTGTGGTGACGACCGCTTCTAGCTGTTGACACTCGTGGGCGGTCATCACTGACGGAGCGGGGGCAAAAAAGATTTTTGCCACGCCATACCCTATGAGTCGTATATTACGCATAAAACCTATAAGGCAAAGATGGAATTAAATCCCTCTTTCTGTGTGTATTGCGTATATCGACCTGATTGTTTCGATTGCGTAGATTTTACAGCCCCTTCAGGGTGAGCCTGAAGCCTTGATAGTCCCGGCGGGAGAGCGGACGCATTTTTTTGGCCCTTGGTTGCCGGAACGTATCAATCAAGGAGGTTATTAAAGAGTGTATGAAAGAACACCCCCCCTGTAGGATGAGTTTTATTCTTGACGCCCCTATTTTGTTTTGGCTATACTATCTAAATAGGCCATTTATTAGATTTTCGCAATGCGCCTTATTTCTTCTAACTTATGGAACCGAGAGAGCCGATTCATGCACCGCCTGTCCATCCGTTTTGTCGCCTTTGGACTCTTGGCCGCCTTCTTCCTGTTTGGCGCCGTGGGGATTTCCTCAGCTGCGGCAGCGGAACCTGCCAAAAAAGAACCGTTTCGAATGCCCGCGTCCGGCGTGATGTCCGAAGTCAAACCGCAGCGGCAAGTCGACGAAACCTTCAGCCGACACGATCTGACCGAATTGGAGGTCGTTGATCCCGATTTGGATTGGGCGAAAGGGGTCGTTTTTAGGCATGATATCTGGACGTTGCGTTTCGATTACAAGCCGCTCCGGATGATCTGGATCGACGTGCCGCAGAAAAGTGGCAAAGCGCAGCGAAAACCGATCTACTACTTGGTCTATCGGGTAACGAACGTGCCAATTGCGGACCAGGCCGACCAATCAAAATACGGCTGGATGCACCCGGTTGCCCAGAAAGACGGTTCGTACCAGGTCGCCTTCCAGGACCGGCCAATCCGCTTTATTCCGGAACTGGTCCTTGAGTCGCCGGAATTCAAGAAGGCGTATCCCGATCGGGTGATTCCGTTGGCGATGGGCCCGATCCGAGAGCGGGAGGACCGACGATTGCCCAACTGGGTCGATTCGAAAAAAACCGTTCCCCGTTGCCCGCTTCGCAACTCGGTCGAGATGACCGGCGACATCAAACCGGGCGAATCGGTTTGGGGAGTGGCGATGTGGGAAGACCTCGATCCGCGAATCGACAAGATCGACATTTACGTCCAAGGACTCACCAACGCCTATCGGTGGAAAGACGATCCGGCCAAATTCAAGCCGGGGCAAAAACGCGACGAGTATCGCGAGAAATTTCTCAAGACGTTACGGCTTCATTTCTGGCAGCCGGGCGATCAGTACGAACAGGACGAGACCGAACTGCGGATGGGCTATCCGGGCAGCCCCGACCACGATTGGCTTTACCTGCCGCAATTTTAGTGGTCCTATACCGTTGAAATAAAAAAGAGCACGACCGGAAAAAAGGTCGTGCTCTTTTTTTGTGCTAGAGAAGACGGGGAAAGTGGAAACTTTCTTAATGATTTTACATGATTCCGGGAGTCCGAAGGTCCGCCGTCACCCTTTGGGAGGCAGCTCCAAGCCTGCGGACAATTCCCGGGATCGTGCAACCTTATTTAGTCCACGTCGTAACCAAGCTTTTCCATTTGCTCTTTGACGCGAGGATAGACACGCATCGCGTTTTTGTAGTAGATCTTCTCGAGGACTTCGCGAGGAAGATTCAGCCCGCGTAGGTCTTCTTTGCTGCCCCAATAGCCGCCTTTGCCGCGAGGGACCATTTTGTCCGACTCCAGCAGCGCGAAGCAACGGAAATAGCGAGACGGGTAACGGACGTTCTGTTTCGCGTCGGTCCAGTTGCCCGCATCGGTCCCGAAGAGAATCCGATCGGACCACTCGATCATGAAGGCCCGCAGGTTGTCGCGGCTGGGCCAGTGGAAGTACTGGAAGGTGGCCGAGAGGTCGACGTACAGGTTCGGGTAGGTCGCCAACAGGTAGCGGAGATAGTCGATCTGGGCGTCCTGAGAGAGGAGCCAAAGCCCGTGCGCGCCGACCACCTTCAGATTGGGATGGCGTTCCATCAGGTTGGTAAAGGCGACGATTTCTTTCCAGAACAGGGGTGGGGTTTTGAAGTATTTACGCCGGTCTCCAAACGGCCCGTTCGGGTCGGCAATATGTAACGAGGCGGCGATCATGCCGATTTCTTCCATCTTGGCAAACGTGGGATCGTTCGCCATGTTATCGATATGGGGATACACTTTTTCTTCCGGTTTCAGGTTTCGCCTGGAGGCCGGTCCGGCCCAGATCTTGTAGCCGATGAAGCCCTGTTCGAGACATTTGGACAACTCTTCCGGCGGCCTTCGCAGTCCCCGATGGGGGAAATAATCGCTGATACAGCAGAGGACACGTCCCTTGGATTTTTCGAAAACGGCATTGTGGTCTTGGATCGGTTTTTTCCCGAGCCCAAGATCGATCCAGAGGGCCAGGTCGACTTGATGCTCTTTTTGCAAAAGATCGCGGACTTCCAGGTAGTTGGCGATCGCGGCCGGGTCTTCGCACAAGTGGGTGTGGACGTCGATCCGCGGGATGTCGGGGTAGGCGGTTACCATCTCGGCCATCTCGGCCGTTTGGGCCCAGAGCGAACGGGCACCGAGGAGCATGGCAAAAACGATTGCGAGAAAGAGGCCGATTTTTGATGGGCCAGAACGGGCTGTTTTTTTCATGGCAGAAAACTCCAAGGGGGATAAAATTAGGTGAGAGGGAAAGCAAGCAGGTCAGGTCGGGAAAGGCAGGGTCGAGGGTTACGTAGGCTAAAATCGTGTGACCATGGATGACGACAAAACCTAAATTTAGACTATTCGATATTCGATCAGATGTCAAATATCCCGCAATTGGGGGGTGTCGGTAACGACAGGCCGATCGGCCGATTTGCCCCCCTGACGGTGTATATTTACCCCCGCTTGTTGGGTCCAGAGCCTGCTTGGCAGAGCTGGAGTGGAAAAAAAGGAAAATCGGTCCCAATCGGATTCAAGGAACTTGACGGAATGGGCGATTGGGTGTAAAAAGGAAGTTTTCTGGAAACTGGGGGGGAGTCTCTCTTGAGAAATGGCTCAGGGTTGCCCCTTTTTTGATAGAATTAAGATAGGAAAATACTTAGAGGTCGTTCTTCCAGGTCGCATTGGGCGGCGATTTTTTGGTGCGTAGAGTCGGCAGATTGATTCCGCATCGGCGATTCTTGGAGTTTTGAGGACGGCTTTGTTGCTTTGAGAGGATAGACTGATGGCGCATAAAAAAGGTCAAGGTTCCAGTCGTAACGGTCGCGATTCCAACGCCCAACGACGTGGTGTGAAGCGGTTTGGTGGAGAAGCGGTCCGTGCCGGGAACATTCTGGTTCGCCAGGTGGGCAATAAGTTCCATCCGGGCAAGGGCGTCGGCCAAGGCAATGACTACACGCTCTTCGCGCTGGTCGATGGCCAGGTCCAATTCGATCGCGGCGGACGTCGGATTAATATCGTCACCTCGTCGAACTAGAGCGGGTCCGGAGTGGCCTAGGCGTGGGACGGTCTCGAATGAAACCGGCTGTGGTCGAGGTTCTTGGATTCGAAACGAGTGAAGCAGGTATAAACGGATACAAAAAGGGATGGTCCTTTGAGGGCCGTCCCGTTTTTTTAGGAATCGTCGGTCTGGCCAAGAGGTTTTTTGTCGCTACGAGCGAGCTTTTCCGAGACGAAAAAACTCAGAAAACAGAACCGCCTAGCCGCCCTCCACCGGGATTTTCAGAGTGCGGCTAATTCCTTTCAATAGATACTAGCGACCAACGGGAGCGGGTTTTAATCAGTGGCGTGGAAACGCCAGTCCGGCCGCGGGCCCTGCCCGCCGACCAATGGGAGCGGCTTCACACTTCGGTGCGGAAGCACCGGTCCGGTCGCGGCTCCTAGCCGTCTCCACTTGGATATTCAGAGTGGAGGAAAACTCTTCAAGGGATACTAGCGACCAACGGGAGCGGGTTCAACGTTCCGGTGCGGTAGCACCAAGAAAAAATGTTTGTTGATGAAGTTGAAATTTTGGTTGAGGCGGGCAAAGGGGGTGACGGTTGCGTCAGTTTCCGGCGTGAGAAATTTATCCCGCGCGGCGGCCCGGACGGTGGCGACGGAGGTCACGGTGGCAGTGTGATCCTGGTTGCCGAGGAAGGGGTGGATAATCTGACCCCTTTGATTCATCGCAAGCAGTGGAAGGCCCGAAGTGGGCAGCAGGGGCGCGGGGCGAAGTGTCACGGCGCTTCGGCCGCCGATATGATCATCCCGGTTCCGCCGGGGACCATAGTCCATGACGCGAAACACGGTTTCGTTTTGAAAGATTTGGTCGAAGCGGGCGATCGGGTCGTCGTGGCGCAAGGCGGCCACGGCGGGAAGGGGAACGTCCGGTTTAAATCGTCGGTTAACCGGGCACCGCGTCACGCGACGACCGGCACGCCGGGCGAGTCTCGCCGTTTGCGTCTGGAATTGAAGGTGATCGCCGACGTCGGCCTGGTCGGCAAGCCGAACGCGGGAAAGAGCACGCTGTTGAGTCGACTCTCGCGAGCCCGGCCGGAGATCGCGGCGTATCCGTTTACGACGAAGCATCCGAATTTGGGTCGGGTTCAAATCGACTTCGAGCGAACGTTCGTCATGGCCGACATCCCGGGTCTGATTGAAGGGGCCCACGACGGGGTCGGACTGGGCCATGAGTTTCTGCGACACATTCAGAGAGCGGGGATCCTGGTCCACCTGATAGAGCCGGACCCGACCGATCAGACCGATCCGCTGGAAAACTATCGTTCGATCCGGGACGAGCTGACGTTGTACGATAAGCAGCTGGGCCAACGTCCGGAGATTGTGGCCGTGACGAAAGCCGACCTGCCGCAAGCGTCCGAGGTTCGCGACCAGCTGGCCGAAGTCTGCGAAGGCGAAGTGTTTTTAATCTCTGCCGTCACGGGCGAAGGGCTCAACCGCCTGGTCGGCCGCATCACACAAGCACTGGCCCCCGAAGACAGCGGCTGGTAATCTCACGCGGCTTTTCAATAACCCGCCCGCGAAAAGGGGCCATCTTCCGGCTTTTTTCTTGCTTCACGCCGACAGCGGTTCCCTTTCATTTCCTTTGTGCCTTGTGGAGTTATGTATTCCGTACCCCCCCTCTTCCCTAGGAATGACCACTTTGCTACAAAGTAAATGAAGTTTTTTCCTTCGTCAAGCAAACGGGTTAAGGAGATGAAGCGTGGCCGTTTTTGATATCTTCTCGAAGCGACAACGATTACAGAACGGGGAAACGCCAGAAGTTTATGTTTACGATACTATCCCTGACGAGTTGCGAGTTCAAATATTATATGCACTTTCTGATGCAGTAGAGTTCATTTGCGATATAACTGTTCCTATGTACCGAGCTGCAGGTACAGAAGGAGAGGATTGCTTTGCGCAAGCTTGTCTAATTTTGCATCGAGAACTCGGTAAGATTCCATTATGTCAGTTTAAATCTCAATCCTCTGGGACCAAGAAGCAAAAACTCCGAGAAGAGTTTCTTGCATTCTTTCAGTATTGTGAAAAAGACCACTTTCTTGATTGCATCGAAGTAGTAATGTACATAATTAAAGAAGCTGAGCGGGAGCAACTTCTTTCTGGTGAGTGCAATGCAAGTACTGTTGCATCTGAGATGAATACTCGCTTTAAAGAGCACGGCGTTGGCTACCAGTATGAGTCAGGCCAAATCATTGTCTTGACGAATTCCGTCCTCCATTCTGAGGCGGTTAAGCCTGCACTAACTTTGCTGTGGGATCCCGATTTTGAGGGAGCTAACGAAGAATATCTCAAGGCTCATGGTCATTATAAAGAGGGACGATATTCAGAATGCCTGGTCGATTGCTCGAAAGCATTTGAGAGCACGATGAAGATTATCTGTGATTTGAATCGGTGGGACTATAAAGCAAATTCTTCGGCGAGTAATTTAATTAAGGCATGTTTGGATAACAATTTAATTCCCACTTTCAGCCAAGAACAGCTGACCGCCTTAAGGATGCTTTTTAAAAGTGGGGTTCCGACGATTCGCAACAAGCAGGCGGCACACGGGCAAGGGGGCGATCAGCATGAAGTTCCACAATATCTGGCTCAGTACGCTCTTCACCTCACCGCCGCAAACATAGTTTTGCTCGTTCAGGCCCACAAAAATCTCCAGTAATGCTTAAATGCCAAACGGTAGAAAAAATTGCCTCTTTGCGATTTAGGCCAATCTACCGAGCCGGGGGCTTTGGTGATGTTGCTGACTGCTCTTCTTGGCATTCTCGCCCTCGTTCGCCGACGTTGAACCTTCTGAAAAAAACGGTGACTTGGCCGGGTCGTTTCATAGAAAACCCCACTTGGCGGGGGAACTTCCTCTTCTCCCCCGTCTGGGCCCTTGTTCGACGGTAGCCGGACTGGTAGAATTGGCCTGTTTTGGGTGTTTTCATGCCCATTCTCGTTGGAAGCGACACGTTCTCCTGCACGCCCAGGGACGCCCAGCTTCATACGAGAACGCGTATCAGGTCGATTGTCGGCCTGGAAGCAAACCTGCCATGAACCGTTTTCGCGCTAGAAGAGGACTTAAACCGTGCCAGTTACTTGTGTTATCGGTCTGCAATGGGGGGACGAAGCCAAGGGGAAGATCGTCGACCTTTTGACCCAAAAGCATGAACTTTGCGTCCGCTATCAGGGTGGCTCGAACGCCGGCCATACGGTCGTCTTTGGCGGCGAAAGCTACAAACTGTCCCTCGTGCCCAGCGGGATCTTCCACCCCGGCGTTAAATGCGTCATCACCGGCGGCGTCGTACTCAACCCGGCCAGCTTCCTCGGCGAACTCGACGGCCTGGCCAAGCGGGGAATCGAGATCGACGACAAGCTCATGCTCAGCGATCGGGCCCATGTGGTCATGCCGTGGCACTTCGAGGAAGACCGGCTGCTGAACGTCATGTGCACCGGCGGCGAGGCGATCGGCACGACAATGCGCGGGATCGGCCCCTGCTATCGCGATAAGGTCGGTCGCTCGCTGGCCGTCCGGTTGGGCGACCTCTATCGAGATGGGTTCGCCGATCAGATCGCTCGAATCGTCGAAGCGAAACGGTCGATTATCGCCGGGCTCGGCGCGAAGCCGGAAGAGATTACCCTCGACGCCGATGCGATCGTCAAAGAGTATCAGGGCTACGCCGAACGACTTCGATCGTGTGTCGGCGATACGACCGCGTACCTGCTCGACGCCGTCGAAGCGGAGAAAAAAATCCTCTTCGAAGGGGCCCAAGGGGCGTTGCTCGATATCGACCACGGGACGTTTCCGTTTGTCACCAGCAGCAACAGTTCAGGCGTCGGCGTTTCGGGCGGCTCGGGCGTCCCGCCTCGTTATATCGAGCGCGTGATCGGCATCCTCAAGGCGTACACGACCCGCGTCGGTGGCGGACCGTTCCCGACCGAACAGGACAACGAGATCGGCCAGCATATCCGCGACATGGGCAACGAGTACGGCACCGTCACCAAGCGTCCACGGCGTTGCGGTTGGTTCGACGCGGTGGCCGCTCGCTACACGGCACGGCTCAGTGGGGTCGACCGGCTGGCGATCATGTTGGTCGACGTTTTGAGTGAACTGCCCGAACTGAAAATCTGTACCGCGTACAAGCTCGACGGAAAGACGATCACCGATTTCCCGAGCATGGCGGAGGACCTGCGTCGAGTCGAGCCGGTGTACGAGACGTTGCCCGGTTGGCAGCAGGACATTTCAGACGCCCGGACGTGGGACGCACTGCCCGAAAACGCCCAGAAGTACCTGACTCGGATCAGCGAGATTCTGGGTCGGAAGATTGGCGTCGTTTCGATCGGTCCCGATCGCGAGCAGACGATCGTGATCGACGTGTAAAAGAGAAGAAATAAAAAAAGAAATAAGAACAAAAAAGAGCGATTGCGAAGCAATCGCGCTCCAAAAAGTTTTTGAAGGGGAGCATGAGGGGAAACAATTTTCAAAATGTTTCCCCTCATACCAAAAAACACAGGCGACGGCCTTGGCCGTCGCTCCTTCTTTTTCTTGACGCTTTGAGAACAAGAACGCGATTTTTACACGATGGACGCAAAACCCTCTTTCCGATGCGTTCCGGTTGGCGTTTAACGTGAGATTTTTCCCAGAAGCGTTTGGACTCTCGCGAAGTGGCAGATAGAAACGGCGGGGTATCCGTTATTCCAAGAAAAAGGTGTGACGGCTGCGCTGTCACCTGTATTTCTGAAATGAGAGGGGACATTTTGAAAATTGTCCCCTCTCAAACTCTCCCCTCAAAAACTTTTTGGACCGGGATTGCTTCGCAATCCCTCTTTTCTTGTGTTCTTTTTGTTTCTTTGTTTTTGTTTTCTACTGTTTTTCTTTTTCTTCCAGCAACTTCCAGCACACCAACTGCATCCGCGGCAAGTGAAACGGCCCCTTCCAAAGGTTCCCCTTCAGATCGACCGAAACCCGCCCGTCCCGATGCAAATAACCGTACCACTCCCCGTGCTCCGCGTCGGGAAAGTGACCATACGCCCAGTCGTGAACCTGCCGGTGCCGGCGGGCATATTTCTCGTCGCCGGTTAAAAGGTAGGCCAACAGGGTCGCGATAATCGTCTCGTTGTGCGGCCACCAGAACTTCATGTCGTGCCAATACTCTTGGACCGGGCCGTCGTCAAGATCGCGGAAATAAAAGATCCCGCCGTCCTGCCGGTCCCAGCCACGCTCCCACATCCAATCGAGCATCGTCGTGCCCATCTCGATCCATTGCGAGTCACCCCGATGTCGACCCTCGTTCATCACGAACCAGGCCGCCTCGATTGCGTGGCCCGGGTTCAAGGTCCGCCCGTCGAAATGGTCGAGGATCTCTCCGTCGGGACCGACCGATTCCATGACGCACTTGAGATCGGGCTTGAAAAAATAACGTCGGATCTGGTCGATCGCCCCGTCGATCCGTTCGTCCGCCTCGGCCAAGCCGATCGAGTCGCGTAACTCGGCGGCGGTCACGAGCGTGATCATCGGCACGCTGATCGACTGCATCGGTCGCGTGTCGGTAAACTTCGGCGCGGCGCGACCGGGAATCGTGTGATGGTCGACAAACGCTTGGAACAACTCGGCAGCCCGCTTGGCATATTTCTCGTCGCCGGTCGCCTTGGCGTACTCCCCAAACGCGATCGCCGCGAACGATTCGCCAAACGCGTAACGCCGCTTGCGGATCGGGCGACCGTCGCGCGTGACGTGAAACCACATTCGACCGTCCGCCGGATCAAAACCGAACCGTTCGAGAAACTCGATCCCGTGTCCGGCCAATTCGAGCCATTCCTCGCGCGGCTGGACCGTATTGTAAAGCTCGCCCAACAGCCAAGTAAAACGGCCCTGTTGCCAGATCCCCTTATCGTCGTCCAGCAACGTTCCGTCACGACCCCGCATGGTCAAAAAACCGCCCTGTTCCCGATCGACCGCTTGGGGAATCCAAAACGGCAGCGTGTCCTCCAAAAGCCCGTCGCGATAGACGGACATCAATTTTTTCCGACCGTCCGAATCGGCAATCGTCGAGGGGGAGCCAGCGTCATTTTGACAATCTTGCCGAGAGTTTTTTTCGTTTGACATGATATGGGAGTGATCTTTCTTCAACCGTCTGGGGGCACCAAGTCCTACAAAAAAATTATCTGTCAAAAAAACCGAGCTGCTCCAGATCGGCACGCAACGAACGAACCTCGTCGTCGGTCAGCCGCCGTTGGGGCAAGCGGCACGGGCCGAAGTCGAACCCCATCATCGTGAGAATCTGTTTCATCGCCGAGTGGAACGGGTAGCGGGCAACCGTCCGGACCAGTTCGACCGACTCGAGCTGTTTTTGACGGGCCCGATCCATGTCGCCCGCCTCGAACGCCTCAATGATTTCAAGATGTCCGGCCGCCGCGATATTGTAGGTGCTCCCGACCGCGCCGCGCGCGCCGGTCGCCATTGCGGCTAGCCACATCTCGTCACAGCCCCATAGTATGTCGAACCGGCCGTCGTCCAACGCCATGCAGGCCTGGAAATCGGGCACGAACGGATCGGAATATTTGATCCCTGCCAGGTTCGGAATTTTTTGCGATCCTTGGCGCAGCAGCTCGACCATATCGAATCGCGTGCCGGTCATCGCCGGGATGTGATAGTAGTAAAACGGCAATTCGGGGGCCGCGGCGGCAATTCGGGCAATCAGACCGATCAGGTCGTCGAGCGAGGCGGGGCGAAAATAGGACGGCGCGTTGGCCGAGACGGCAGCGACGCCCAACCGCTGGGCAGCTTCGGCCAGTCGGCAGGATTCGTCGACGCAATTATGGCCGACCTGCACCACGACGGGCAACCGTCCGGCGGCCGTGTCGAAATAGGACTCGAGGACCGCCTGGCGTTCGCCGGTCGTGAGACTGGTCCCTTCGCCGGTCGTGCCGCAGACGTAGAGTCCGGAAACGGCCTGTTCGATCAAGTAGTCGACCATCGGTGCGACCTGGGACAGATTCAATTTCCCCTCGTCGGTCATCGGGGTGTACGTCGCGGCGACCAGCCCGTTCAGTCGTGGGTAGTTCATTTCATCCTTCTTGATCAATAAGTTGTATTCATTAAATGACTTACGGCGCTTTTTCTTGCCCGAATCCGGGACGTTTCCGAGAGGGCAAACCGATTAGTCCCACCGGGCGACCGAAAAGCGAAGCGGCACTTTTTTCTTGCCATCGGCTTGACGGGCCCGGACGGAGTGGCCTAGAATTATCAATGTTCGAACATGTTCGAACACGCTCGAACCTTTACTTTAGTCAGGAAATCCGGCCTGTGCAACCCACGCTCACCGAAAAGTCCTATCAGATCCTCCGCGAAAAACTGTCTCACGGCGAGTTCGCGCCCGGGGCCCAGCTGGTCAATCGAACGCTGGCCAAAGAGATCGGCGTCAGCATGGCACCGGTCCGCGAGGCGATCAATCGGCTTTCCCAGGAAGGGGTTGTCGTTCAGGTACCCGGCGCGGGGGCGTTCGTTCGAGAATTCAGCCTCCGCGAGCTGGAAGACGTCTATATCGTTCGCGAAGCGCTCGAAGGTTGTGCGGCGGCCGAGGCGGCCAAAAACGCGGCGCCCCGCGATATCGAAGCGCTTGATTCGATTTGTCGAGAGTGGCGTGTCTTGGTCCGTGCGATCGGCGACCGGCCCGAACAAAACACTTCGGTCGAACAAGCAGACCAGTGGGCCGATATCGACGAGCGGTTTCATCAACAGTTGGTCCGCGCGTCGGGAAACGGGCTGTTGGTCAAGATCGTTCTCGAAAACCGACTGATCGCGCGGGTCTTTATGGCGCCCAAAGGGGCCCGCGAAAAAATCCCGTTCCGTCATGCGGCCTGGACCTGGAAAAACCACTGCGATTTACTCCGCGCCGTACGTCGTCGCGATCCCGAAGCGGCCCGACACCTTTCCGACGTCCAAATTCGCCGCGGACGACATAATGTCCTGGCCCTTTTAACCAAACAGACCACCGGTTTTTGATCGTTTTTTGAAGACAAACGATTCCTCCCTTTTTCTTCCCTTGAAAGGAACTCTCCGATGCAACGACGATTCATACCTGTTTTTCGGCTTGGCATCCCGACCGTTTTCTTGATGGTCACCGCGATCTGTGTGGTAGTTTTCTCAGCGTCAACTCAAGCGGCCGAGGCCCAGACTGCCGTTAGCCAGTTTCCCGTCACCGAAGGGGTTTCGATTCCGCTGATTGATCTCGACGGCCACACCGATCACCAAGTCGTCGTCGACCGGGAAAAGGGTCAATACTTGGGCCATCCGACCACGGTACTTTTGGAAGACGGGAAAACGATCCTTTGTGTCTATCCGAAAGGACACGGCAAGGGTGGAATCGTCTATAAGCGAAGCGCCGACGGCGGGCTCACCTGGAGCGACCGGTTGCCGACGCCCGAAAACTGGGTCACCAGCCGCGAGGTGCCGACGCTGCACCGGGTCATCGATCCGCAGGGGAAGAAGCGGATCATCATGTTCTCGGGCCTTTACCCGACCCGCATGGCGGTCACCGAAGACGACGGGGAAAACTGGAGCGAAATCAAGCCGGTCGGCGACTGGGGCGGCATCGTCGTGATGGGAACCGTCTTCGAGCTAAAGACCGGGCCGGGACATTACATGGCGTTGTTCCATGACGACGGACGCTATTTCCAAAAAGATTCGAAACAGGCCAAGCCGGTCGAATTCACCCTTTTTAAAACCATCTCGACCGACGGCGGACTGACTTGGTCGTTCCCCGAGGCCATCTTGAAACGTGCCGACGTTCATCTCTGCGAACCGGGCGCGATCCGCTCACCCGACGGACGCCGGCTGGCCGTTTTGTTGCGAGAAAACCGACGCGTGAAGAACTCACATATCATTTTCTCCGACGACGAGGGGAAAACGTGGAGCTCCCCGCGCGAGTTGCCCCTTTCGCTTACCGGCGACCGGCACACGGGCAAATACGCCCCGGACGGCCGTCTGTTCATCTCGTTCCGCGACCTTTCGCCCAAGCAATCGCCGAAAAGCCCGACCTGGGGCGATTGGGTCGGTTGGGTCGGAACGTTCGATGATCTGGTTCAAGGGCGGCCCGGGCAGTATCGGGTTCGTTTGAAGGACAACACGCGCGGCGCCGATTGTGCCTATCCGGGTGTCGAGGTCTTGCCTGACGGGACGTTTGTCACGACGACCTATGGCCACTGGGACAAGGGGGAAAAGCCGTACATTATGAGTGTGCGGTTTACACTCGACGAGCTGGACAAGATGGCCGAAGCGGCGAAAAAGAAATAAAAACGGAAAAAATAAAATAGAAAATAAAAAAGAGGGATTGCGCAGCAATCCCGTTCCAAAAAGTTTTTGGAGGAGAGTTTGAGAGGGGACAATTTTCAAAATGTCCCCTCTCATTTCGTAAATACAGGTGACGGCAAAGCCGTCACACCTTTTTCCTTTCTTTTTGGACCAAGCAATTGTTCCTTTTATAAATTAGGGGAAACCTTTCTGAAGAAAGGTCTCCCCTAAAACCCCTTCCAAAAACTTCTTTGTAGGTGCTTCCGCACCCAGGATAAAACCCGCTCCCGTTGGTCGCTGGTGCTTTCTCTTTAGATAGGTTCGCGGATTCTATTTTGGAAGTCCGCCCCCCTTTTCCAATCCCGATCACAAATCCAAAATCACCTCGGCCAGCCAGCTTTGATCCGGCTGTTGTTCGAAGCGAATCTGGTGATAGGTGATCGCCTTGACGTCGTCCCCTTGCCGATGTCGGGCGTGGTCGAACCGTTCTCCCCAGGCGTTCGCGATAAGCCGATAACGGTCCTCCAATCGGACGTCGAAGCGAACGAACAGCTTTTCCTCGGTTTCAAAACGAAAGAGCAACTCGCCGAGCCAGTCAACCAAGAGGTTTTCATAGCTGTCAGCTTCGACGCTAAAGGCGGTTTGCTCTAATGGTTGTATCGCCGTTGGAAAATCGTCGACCAAGACGTCGAACAACGCGCAGGCCGCTTCTTCGAAAACCGCTGCGGGCGTTTCGGCTTGGATTCGCAGTCCCAGGTCGGCCGTATGCTCAAACCGCTGATACATCTGGCGATTTCCCCAGCTTTTTAAAAGATGAATTCGAAACGGGGGCTTTGGTTCAGGTACGTAAAAAAACATCCCCCTTCTATTTTTTAGAAGAGAGATGTTTTTGTATCAATCCAAGATCCAATCGTTGGTTCGATCAAATCGCGCTGAATTCGATGCGGCGGTCGGCCAGTTGGGACTGGAGCCGTTCGACCAGGCTGCTGTGCATCTGACTGACGCGGCTTTCGCTGAGATCCAACGTCGCGCCGACCTCTTTCATCGTCAGGTGTTCGTAATAATAGAGGATGATGATCAGCCGTTCCTTGCGATTGAGCCCTTTGGTGACCAGTCGCATCAGGTCGGTTTTCTGGACGCGTCGGGTCGGGTCTTCCCCTTTGTGGTCTTCGAGGATGTCGATCTCGCTGACTTCCTTCGAACTGTCCGTTTCCGACCACTTTTTATTGAGGCTGACCAGGTTGACCGCTTTGGCGTCGAGGATCAGTTTTTCAATTTCCGGAAGGCTCAATCCCATATGTTCGGCCAACTCTTGTTCGTTGGGTCGGCGTCCGAATTGGTCTTCCAACTGTTTGACCGCTTCGCCCAATTTTCGCGCCCGAGAACGGACCAAACGAGGGACCCAGTCGGTGTTGCGAAGTTCGTCAAGCATGGCACCGCGGATTCGCGGGACACAATAGGTTTCGAACTTGACGCCACGCGTAAGGTCGTACGCTTCAATGGCGTCCATAAGACCAAAAACGCCGGCCGAGATCAAATCGTCCAGATCGACTCCTTGCGGCAGACGCGACCAGACTCGCTCGCCATGATAGCGAACCAGCGGCATATACCGTTCGATAAGGGTATTGCGAAGTTCGGGAGTCGGTTTTTCTTTATAAGTTTTCCACAGTAGGGCGGCTTCTTCGGCGGCGGTAAGCGTTTCGACCATCAAATCCTCCGTGATCGTGCTTCGGTGTTTCCCATCCTTGGGGGGGGTGATGAGTCCAGTCGGTTCCTTTCAATCCGAAGCGATCGCTCATTCCTTTGAGCATTTCGAACAGAAAGAAAAGACTGGATTCGGTTTATCGTCCAGTACGAGGGCGAGAGTTAAGTGAAAATACGGAGAATTTTCGCATTACTCAGGAAATCCCAATGAGGCGGTTTGTGATAAGTCGTTTTTACGCAAACATTTAGAAATCTGGAAGGAATGGGGATTTTGCGTAAAGCGCCCCGTGTTTAGTTGCGAAACCGAACAAGAATGGGCAATTCGGGTAAACTCAAAGAACTTTTCTTGAAAAAACTTAAGGGTATTTCGGCAAAAAAAGGCTCGTTGACACCTACGCCCTAGGGCGATAGAGTCGAAGGTTGGAAGATCGAAGACCTCAGGCAAAACTTCATTTTAAGAGCAAATCATGAAAGTAGCCCATTACGAACAGATCGAGTCGACCGCCGTCGACATGGAAGGGGCCGTCGGGTGCCGGATTCGATGTTTGATCGGCGAGGCGGACCGAGCGCCCAGTTTTACCATGCGGCAGTTTGAAATCGCTCCCGGGGGAAACACGCCCAAACATACCCATCCTCACGAACACGAGGTTTTTGTCCTCGACGGCGAAGGGACCGTCTTGGAAGGGGACGTCGAACGGCCGATCCGCGCTGGCTACGCGGTCTTCGTTCCGCCGAGCCAACTTCATCAATTTTGCAATACGGGGACTCGTCCCTTGTCGTTTCTCTGTCTGATTCCGCACCCCTTGCGCGGGATGGGCGGGGTCTGTACGGCCGCCTGTGATTGTGGTGGATAACACGTGTTCTAAAGTGAAACAGCGCGTTCACCCGCATGCAGGTAGCGTGTTTTCCCTGAGGGGTAAACGCGTGGCAACAACGCCGTTTTCAGCGAGAATCGGTATAATAAATGATTACCAGTCTTCAAAACCCGCGGGTCAAAGCGACCGTACGTCTGCGTGACGGACGCCATCGGCAGAAACAGGGCCGCTTCCTGATCGATGGGCTTCGTGAAATCGACCGGGCCCTGATCGGCGGGTTCAAATTGGAGACGGCCTATTATTGCTCGGAATATTGCCAGCCGACCGAGACGGCCGATCTGCTGAAACGGCTTGCCGAGAAACAGGCCGATCTCTGTGAGGTCAGCGCCGAGGTTTTTGCCAAGATGGCTTTCGGGCATCGTCTCGAAGGGATCGTCGCGGTCGCCGAAATACCCCGACGCACGTTGGAGGAATTCGAATCGCCGAAGAATCCGTTTCTGGCGGTGATCGAGGGGGTTGAGAAACCGGGCAACTTGGGCGCCATCTTACGCAGCGCCGACGCGGCCGGGGTCGACGCGGTCATTGTGGCCGACGGTCGAACCGACCTGTTCAACCCCAACGCGATCCGAGCCAGTCTGGGGACGATTTTTACCGTCCCGCTGTTCGAAGCGACTGCCGAAGAGACGCTCGATTGGTTGCGCCGTGCGAAAATCGAGCTCTTCGCCGCGCGGGTCGACGGGTCGGTCCCTTATACCCAAGTGGACTACTCCGGACCGTCGGCCGTCGTTTTGGGCTCCGAAGCGCACGGTCTGACCGAGTTTTGGTCGGCCGAAGTGACCCGCGCGATCCGGCTTCCGATGTTGGGTGTGGCCGATAGTCTGAATCTCTCGGTCACGGCGGCCGTCTTGTTCTATGAGGCGTTGCGCCAACGACATCTGTCGAAAAAAGCCTAGTTTTCTCGACTGAAAGGCCACTTTTTATTCTCTTTTGGAGTAAACCTTTCGGTTTACAGAGGTTGCCTTTATTGAAAATCGGGCGATCGTTTTTCCCAAAACGCCCCGATCCCTTCCCGAGCCTCGGGGCCCTCGTAGACCGCGCGTCGGAGCGATTCGATTTGGTCGATCTGCTCTTGGGACAGCGGTTGACTTGACGTAGAGAGACGAATCGTCTCTTTGAGCAGCCTTAGACACGAAGGGGCGCCGGCCTTGATATGGGCGGCCAACTCGTCGGTCGCCGCGTCGAGTTGCTCGCGGGGAACGAGCCGGTGGACCAGACCGAAATGGTAGGCCCGTTCGGCCGAGAGAGGCGCGGCGGTCAGAAACATTTCGCGAACAATCCGCGCCGGAAGCGATTGCAGAGCGAGTTGGATGCCCGGACGGTCATAGGCGACGCCCCATTTGGCCGGGGTCAGCGAGAAGGTCGCGCAAGGTTCGGCAATCGCCAAGTCGCAAGCCATCACCAGTTCGCATCCGCCCCCGTACGCGGCCCCCTCGACCAGGGCGATCGTCGGTATTTCGTAGCGTTGGATTTGTCGCAAAAGAAAACGCAGACGGGAGTTTTCGGGCAACGGGTCGCGACCGTCGGTCGGAGCCGCCTTGAGGTCGTAACCGGCCGAAAAGACCTTCGAGCCCGGCAGCGCGCGAAGCACGACCACTCGCGCCCGGACGTCGGCAAAATGGTCCAAGCCGCTTAGAATCGAATCGAGCATCTCCCGACCAAGCCGGTGATGACGCCGGGGATCGTCAAGCGTCAGAGTGCCTACGGAATCGGCCAGTTCACAACGTACCAAACTCATCTCGTTCCAATCAATCTCTTGCCGAGAGTACAAACCGTTTTCTTAAGGGGTGATCGCTTTCGTCGTCATGGCCATTTGCCAAAGCATCAACATGCTAAAACCGTTGAGCGACATATGCAGCGCGATCGCCGGGACAATCCGGTGGGTTCGAAGGTAAAGGGTTCCGGCCAACAGCGAGAAGAAAAACAACGGGATCGGGTCGACGGCAAGCCACTCGGGGAAAAGATCGAACAGGAACTTCTGTGCGGAAAAAAGCGGAATGGAGATGGCCAAAAAGGCTACCACCCCCGTGAAAAGATCCCGGCCGAGCGACGGAAGGGAAAAACCCAGGTCTCGCGCCGTCGCGCCGCGGACCTTCACGGCCCAGACGATTCCGAAGAGGATCGTGAAAATTCCTACCACGGCGTTGAGCAAAAGCAACTTTCCCAGGGCGTCGAGATCATCGACCGTTTGGCCGACTCGAAAGTGCATCATCGCGAATAAAAACGAGGTCAACACCACCGGCATCGTTCCCCATCGGGCCAACTGCCAAAAAGGATGAGTGTGCCGTTTATGTCGGTCGACCTTTTCGAGCCAGCCTTGCAGAAAGAGCCGAAAAAGAATCTCCTCGACCAGCGGTGCGACTACGACCGCGACCACGACGGCCAACCAGATCATCGCCGGCTTCCCTTCGAGGACGAAGTGGATCAGCGGGTGTGTCGTGGTGCCTGAATCCGTGCTAACTGACTCGGGAACCGGGGACGCTTGCCCGTCGGTATAGAGGACAACGGCGAAAACGTTTAGCATGAGATATATCATGAACAACAACGCCAGATCGAAACCGTTCCACGGGACGTCACGTCGCGACTCGATCTTCAGGAGCGGTTTTTTTTGAGCATACCTCGTCAACAGATAGGCCCAGGCCGCGAAAACGGAGACGAAAAAGACGAGGGCAAAGAGGTTCATTGCCACGTGCACGTTCGTACCTCCTTTCCGCGATTCCGAAATCTTGAAATGCGAGAAACCCTGATGCCTCAAAACCCCGGGGAGGGGAGAAGGCCTCAGCTACGCAACATCCGCATGGCCGATATGATGTAAATCCAACCGGAGTAAAGCGTCAGAAAGATGGAGATCCAGAGGGTCGCGATCATGCTAAACCGGATGGAGTCCAGTACGGCCGGAGACGCTTCGGGCACCGCCAGGTAAAGCAGGCAAGCGATCGCCGCAAAGCATTGAACGGCCATCTTCCATTTTCCACTCCACTTGGCCGAGAAGTCCGACCCGGCGCCTTCCATAATGCCGCGCAGCGAGGTAACCAACAATTCGCGACAGACAATGACCGCGACCATCCAAGGACGCAGGCCCCAGGGTACTTCGAGCAACGCGGGGATCGTCGTCAGAAAAATAAAGGCCCCGCAGATAATCACCTTGTCGGCGAACGGATCGAGGATTCGACCCAGTTTAGTGACCATCCCGTATTTCCGAGCGAAGTAGCCGTCGAACCAGTCGCTAATCGCCGCGAGTATAAAAAGCACAAGACTCGTCCAATAGAATTCCAGTTCCATAAAGACGAACATGACCACCGCCAAAACCAACCGAAGCATGGTCAACTGGTTCGGGAGATTGAAAATCGGGTTCGACCCCGACTTCGGAGCAGGGGCAGGGGATGGGCTGGTCATCATGAGGCCTCTCACCTTTTTTTTAAATAGCAACCATATTTTTTACAGAGAAATTCAAACCGGCGAAAATCCAAACCGGCATCCCGCCTCTGTTTGAAGAATAAAACAATTAACTTTCCGCGTCGACCGGCACCCCGACCAGGTCGTAGCCGTCGGTGGCGACAATCTCGCACGGGACGATTTGGCCCGGCCTGAGGTTTTCGCCCGTGACGTAAACGACCCCGTCGATTTCAGGCGCGTCGGCTGCCGTTCGACCGACAAACGCGGTGGGCTCCTCAGGCAACGCTTGGTCGATCAGGACATCCCAGGTTCGGCCGATCTGTTTTTGGTTCCACTCGAAGGCGATCTCCTGCTGAGCGGCCATGAGCCGTTCGTAACGACTCTGTTTGGTCGCCTCGTCCAAATGGCCGTCGAGCTGATCCGATGCCGTGCCCGTTTCGCGACAATAGGGGAAAACCCCCAGTCGCTCGAATCGCTGCTCCTCGACAAATGCCAAAAGTCGCTCGAACTGTTCGTCCGTTTCGCCCGGAAAGCCGACCAACAACGTGGTCCGCAGGGTAAGTCCCTCGATCCGACTGCGAAGTCGCTCAAGCAGTTCGAAGGTTTCCTCGGCCGTCACGGTCCGATTCATTCGGTGAAGCACCTCATTATCTATATGTTGTAACGGCAAATCAAGATAAGGCAAGATCTTTCGACTTTTGGCGATCGTGTCGATGAGCCGATCGTCCCAATGTTTGGGGTAAAGATACATCAACCGAATCCAGGCGATCCGATGGACTTTTTCCAATTCGACCAGAAGGTCGGCCAGTGCCGGTTTGCCGTACAGGTCCCAGCCGTAATAGTTCGTGTCTTGGGCGATCAGGACCAGTTCGCGGACCCCCTCGTCGGCCAGACGTCGGGCTTCGTCGACAATCATCTCGATCGGCTTGCTGGCGTGCTTTCCGCGGATCGACGGGATCGTGCAGAACGAACAGGTCCGGTCGCACCCTTCGGCGATTTTTAGATAGGCCGTATGCCGTGGAGTCAGACGCCGTCGCCCAAGGTCGCTCGGGGGAGGGCCCTCCGGTTGGTCGGAAAAATAAAGCTTGGGCAAAATGCTCGCGGCGGGCTGCGACGCCGACATTTCTTCCGTGTTCGTCTCTTCCGTATGCGGTGTTTCCACGTTTTCCGACTCGACAAAGAGCGAATCGATCGCTTCGACCACCTGTTCGCGGGCAAACACGCCGATCAACCGGTCGATCCTCGGGCAGACCTTCAACAGGGATTCGCGATCACGCTCGGCCAGACAGCCGGTCACGACGATCCGGCCCAGATGGCCAGACGCCTTGAGACGTTCCATTTGTCCGATGATCCCGATCGCCTCCTGTCGGGCGCTCTCGATGAACCCACAGGTGTTGATCAAAACCAGATCGGCCCCTTTCGCCTGATCGACGAGTCGGTACCCCGACTTGCGCAGTTTGCCTAGCATCGATTCGCTGTCGACCAGGTTTTTGGGACATCCGAGACTGACCAGGGCGATGGTGCCCTTCTTGATAGCATTTCGACCCAAGTCGGGATGTGATTTGGACCGTTTGTTGGTTTTGTTTTTCTTGGACAAAATAAAATGAGGCCTTCTCTGGTAGCGGTAATGCAAGGGCAAGCGGGGACCAATCGAGAGATTGACACAGTCTTTATTATGGTGGCCCCATCCTCATCCGGCAAGGGATCGGCTTCCCTCAAAAAGCCGGGGCAAAATTCTGTATTTTCGGATAACTTTTCATACCGTGTAACATTTCACGCAAGTCAAACCGCGGTAAGGCTGGGAGTTCGGCGAAGCAAGAAAGGGCAAATGCTTGCGGTCGACTGCCAGAATCGCTTGAAAAACCTTTCCCCATGGGGGTGAAATCCGCCTGGCCTAAGGTCATGGCCAGATTTACGCCGTGTTAGAGATAGCCGTATTGGATAAGTGTCCGTGAAACCGCTAGATGCGGGGGATTTGTAATGAAAGTTAAAAAACCCCCAGTTTTCCTCTTTGCGCTAGTTGACTTCTTGGTGCGAACCGGCAAAGATGAATTTTCCGGTAGATGGGGCTTCGCTCGAGGCCGAAGTTGGGGGCCGAGTTGGGGGCCGTTTTGTTTCCCCCTTGCGATGGTCCTTGATGGGCTTTCCCTTCGACCCCCCCTACTGGGAGTAGTAGTGTGCGGGAAGCGGACCTATTGACCGCCCCCCCCTGTAGGAGGTCTCTTTCTAAAGTCATTGAGAATGACGATTGTGAGAGCGGCATCCGATAGGAAAAGACATCCAATAGGATACTGCCCCTTTCATTTCTTCAAGGAACAGATTTCCACCCTAATTGAAGGCCTTATCGCTTGTTTGGTCGGAATTCGAGGCATTCCGTTTTGGCCAGGCGAAAATATCCTATTTGGGTGTCATGGCGATTTCAAAGGTTTTCTGTTGGGCGTTCTGTCATTGGCATTAGCAAAAACCGTACGCGATTTCGATCGACCGGTTTGAAAAAATCAACAAGCGCGGTTCGTTCGTGTTGACTTTTTTCATCACGGGAGAAGGGACTTCTCCTCTATAGATAAAAATGGATTGCTATAAGTCCTTTATTTAAAGTGGCTTACGGGTTGTTTTTTTCAGGGGAACCCCCCCTTGGCATTCGATCTGCTTCAACTAACAAACCGTTGTCGCCAAACGCTCCCCATTTCTCGTCTATAGAGGTATTCGCCGTGACCAAAGTTCGCCCCAGCGTCGATTGTCTTGAGACCGCCAATGTTAATGCTGCCAGCAAGATGAAGGAAAAAACGTTTGCTTCTCACGACGATTCGACTCACGGCGCCCTGGTCAACTCGGATCCGGTCGATCTCAATGGCGACGACAAAGCCGAACTGATCGACGAGGACGACGACCTCCAAGAAGAGACCCTCGAAGAGACCACCCGCCAGACCCACCACATTGACGACCCGGTCCGCATCTACCTGATGCAGATGGGTGAGATGCCGCTGTTGAGCCGCAACGAAGAAATCGAAGCGGCCCAGCGGATCGAAAAGGCCCGCCGCCGGTTCCGTCACGGCATGTTGGCGAACGACTATGTCTTGAACGGGGCGATGCAACTTTTGGAAGAGGTTCGCGATGGCAAGCTGCGACTCGACCGGACGATCGAAGTTTCGGTAACCAATCTCAGCAAAAAGAAGCGAATCGTCCAACTTCTCGGGCCCAATCTCGAAACGCTCCGTCATCTGCTCGAGCAGAACCGGGACGACTTTTCGCTGGTCGTCGACAAAGGGTTGCCGATCCGAGAACGCCGCGACGCCTGGCGTCGAATCGTGATTCGTCGCAACAAGGCGGTCCGTCTGGTCGAAGAATTCGGTCTGCGAACCCCGCGACTCCAACCGCTTCTCGAAAAAATCTGTCAGATCTCCGAGCGAATGGACCAGCTCAAACGAGAACTTGACGAAATCGATCGGATTCCCGAAACGGCTGCTCGCGTCAAAGAGCTCCGCGAAGAACTCCATTACCTCATGCGGATCACGCTCGACACGCCGGCCACGTTGCATCGTCGCATGAATTGTGTCGACCGGGCCAAAAAGGAATACGAAGCGGCCCGCCGTCACCTTTCGGCCGGGAACCTTCGTCTGGTCGTCTCGATCGCCAAACGATACCGAAACCGGGGACTCAGCTTCCTCGATTTGATCCAAGAGGGCAACACCGGCCTCATGCGAGCGGTCGAAAAATTCGAATACCGACGCGGCTACAAGTTCTCGACCTACGCCACTTGGTGGATCCGTCAAGCGATCACCCGCGCCATCGCCGACCAGAGCCGAACCATTCGCGTTCCGGTCCATATGATCGAAACGATGAGTAAGGTCCGGGCCGTCACTCGCCAATTGGTTCAAGAAAACGGCTGTGAACCGACTATCGAAGAAACGGCCGCCGCCGCCGGGCTCACGATCGAAGAGACCCGTTGTGCGATGCAAATGGCCCATCATCCGCTTTCGCTTGACCAACCGGTCGGCGATCATGACGACAGCTACTTCGGTGAATTTCTCCAAGACCATCGCGAAGACGACCCGCTCTACGACATGAACCATGACATGCTCAAGAACCGGATCGCCAGCGTTTTGGCCGCATTGAACTATCGCGAACGAGAGATCATCCGACTTCGCTACGGCCTGACCGATGGCTACGCCTACACGCTCGAAGAAGTCGGGAAAATCTTCTCCGTCACCCGCGAACGGGTCCGACAGATCGAAGCCAAAGCGGTCCGGAAACTCCAACACCCGGTCCGGTCCCGACGCCTCTCGAGCTTCGTCGATCCGTCGCTCCTGGACGATGCCCCCGCGACCGACAACCCCTCCCTCCACACTTTTTAGTTCGGTTTTTGGACCGGTGCTTCCGCACCGATATGGTGAACCCGCTCCCGTTGGTCGCTGGTATGCGGCTGATTGGATGGTGCGAGCCTTTTTGGAAAAGGGGTGGTGGGCCGGTGCTTTTGGACCGGTGCTTCCGCACCGAGGATAAAACCCGCTCCCGGCGGCTAGGAGCCGCGGCCGGACCGGTGCTTCCGCACCGATATGGTGAACCCGCTTCCGTTGGTCGCTGGTGCGAGTTAAAGAGAAATGCCTTTTCTCTGTGGGCAAGGTGGACGGGCTTTTGGGCGATTCTTTTCGGCTTGTTTGACTTGTTTGAGGGGTGGCCGTTTGGAAAGATTCTATGACGTTTTACAAAAAAGATTGAAGGCGTGGCGTTGACGAGTGCGTTTGGCGACGAACTCTGAAAGGTTGCGATCGCCTTCATTCTCCGAGGGCGTGTTTTCTCGGGATCATAAAAAAGGCCCAGGGCAGCGATTGCTCCGGGCCTTTTTTTGTTTTCACTTCTCTTCAAACCGACGTTCTCACGCCGGTGATCAGATCTTGATGAACGTCTTCTTTCGATACATGTAAAGCAAGATCAGCCAGAGCAAGATGAAATGAGCGGCCGGGACAAGCTGATTCGCTAACGGTTCGCTTAGGTGAGCGGCCAGCCCTCCGACGGCCGATTCGGCGATCGCCGAAGTTTTAAACGGTCGAGTAAACATGTAAGCAAAAATCGCGTTCGACCCGATCACGATAAACGGGAACGACCATTTTTTGAAATTCCAAACGTCGATCACGAGATAGAAAATCGCCAACAGCAGATAGCTCCAACCGGCTGCCCAAAGGACCATCGAACTCGACCAGATATGCTTGATGATCGGGAACCAATAGCTCCAGACCCAACCGAGAACGAGACAAAGCATTGCCAACCCCAACAGGGCCAGCACCTTTTTCGTGTCTCGCATCGGCAGCCGCAAAAGCTGACCGGCAAAAACGCCCAACATCACGCTGGCCGCGAAGGTCATACTGCTTAGGACCCAGGTGTACGTTCCGCCCTGTCCCAGGACCGCTTGGTCGATATATTTCGCGATATTCTCTTTCGGCTCCAAGTGGCCGACCCCTTCGATGCCCGGAATCGGGACCCAGCTCATGATGGCCCAGAATCCCAGAAGCAAACCGACCGTCACGATCAGTTGTCCGCGGAATCGCAAATGGATCAGCAAGATCGATGCGACAAAGTACCCCACGGCGATCGACTGAAGCGTGTTGCAGTAAATTTGGAGTGAGGCAAGTTTGAACTGCAGCAGATTCCCTTGCGCGACCATCCCGAGCACAAAGAGGATCAACGTTCGGCGGATAATCTTGAAGTAAAGTTGTCGCTTGCTTTCGGTTTGAAGTCGCTTGGCAAACGAGAACGGCATTGCCACGCCGACGATAAACAGAAACAGCGGCATGATCAAATCCCATGCCGTAAACCCGACCCACGAGACGTGACTCATCTGATGCTGAAGCCACGGGGGGACGCTTCCGAAGATTAAAACGACGAGGAAAAGAAAAAGGCCTCGTCCGCCGCAGATCCAAAACATGTCGAACCCACGCAGCGCGTCGATCGAGGCGATTCGACCTTGGGACGCCGGCGCGACGGTCGCTTTGGCCGACGGGTCGGAAGGAGGGTTGTCGTGTGTTTGTGAAGACGGCTCGGACGAGCCGGAACGGGTGTTTTCGGAGTTAGCCATAACTTGCTGCAATCTCAACTTGGAGAAAGGAGTGGAGGTTAGAAAAAAAGAAAAACGACCGCCAGTGTCCCGGCGGAGGCATGAAGGGGCGTTTTTAAAAAATGGGGAGGGCCTTAAATACAAACCGTTTAGCCTAATTCAATAAGCCGCCGAGGTCAACCTTTCGTAAAGGCCCCGTTGTTCGTTCTTGGCAAGACTCGATTTTGGCGAAACCGCTTAAGTCATTCCTTGTTCCACTTTCCGCTTTTCCGATTCTAGGGGAGAAGTCCTTGCAGTTTACCTATTTCCCTTCATTTCTTTACCTTTGGGGGCAGTTTCTTCCCTCCTTGCCCAGAATGCCAATACGGTAGTCGATCAGATTCGTATTGGAGGATTCAGCCACTTCTGTTAAGTTACGGTCAACGTCGGGGGCAGCACCAGGAAGGCGCCCTAAACACCCCGTCGTCGGAGGGTTCCTCGTTCGATAACATCCCTCTGATTGTTAGGCAGCACGCCCTGGAAATAGAGTGTTCTTTCTCGACTCGGGCAACGAATCGGGGCGAATTTGGCCGACAAGGAAGGAGGCCTAAGGTGAGTTTAGAATCGAAACAAGAGATTCGCGTTCATATCCGGTGGATGATCCGCCGCGATATGGTTGACGTGTTGGATATTGAAAATGAAGGGTTCGAATTTTCTTGGTCGGAAGACGATTTCATTCGTTGCCTTCGACAACGAAATTGTATCGGCATGGTCGCCGAACACGATAATCAAGTCGTCGGTTTTATGGTTTATGAACTCAAGAAGTCGCGTCTGCACGTCTTGAATTTCGCCGTCGCCAGGAAATATCGTCGTTTGGGCGTCGGAAGCCAGATGATCGCCAAGCTGATCGGCAAGCTGTCGACCCAGCGACGCAACCGAATTCTGCTGGAAATTCGCGAGACGAACCTACCGGCGCAGTTATTTTTCCGCGAAAACGGCTTCCGTGCCATCTCGCTGTTGAGAGATTATTATGTGGACACGACGGAAGACGCCTACTTGATGCAATATCGCTATCGGCCTGAACGGGTCACGATTCCGATAACGCCGGCCAACC
Source organism: Thermoguttaceae bacterium (assembly GCA_963674475.2). GTDB lineage: Bacteria > Planctomycetota > Planctomycetia > Pirellulales > Thermoguttaceae > CAXXFQ01. Next base: position 415,797 of record CAXXFQ010000033.1, read on the forward strand.
GGATTACCCGTCTGGCCGGGTAGCCGACTCGACGATTTATCCGAACGTAAAAAAGAATAAACGCCTTACTCCCGGTTCTGAATCTTTTCCAAGAACGAACCACCTGCCGGGAGTAAGGTTTTTTCTTTTCTTGAATCTCCTGGTCAACCACGGGAAAGCTTGTGGGATAAAACAGGTTGTTTACGCCAGCTTTGCCCCACGTTTTTCGACCCGACTTCGAATCTCGGTGGCCTCCAACTCTCGCGGAAGGGTCTTTCGCTTGACGGCCAACGCGGCGGTGATCCCGGCCGCCTGTCCCATCATCGCACAGGTCGTGCTGACCCGGGCCGACGAGAGGGCCAACTGGTCGGCCGAAAAACAACGTCCGGCCGTTAAAAGGTTCTTTCCGTCTCGAACGATCAGGCACCGTAGCGGAATTTGATAGGGGGGAACCTTCAGCTGATCCTTAGGGAGGATATACGTTCGCTTCTCGTCATCCGGCTTGTGCCCGTCGAGGTAGAAAACGGCCCGGGCGATCGCGTCTTCAAACGTTTTGCCCGCGCGAAGGTCGTCGACCGTCAGAACGTAATCCCCTTCGATTCGTGCCCCCTCACGAATGCCGATCTGTGGCGAGGTCCCGTCATAGCGCCACGCCTTTTTTTCGACCCGTTGATAATAATCCAATACCTCAAGTACACGGCGACGGGCGGCGATTTCGGCCGCCGTCATCGACTCGGTATCGGTCGCGTCGAACTTCGGAATCTTGATCTTCAACGCGTTACTTCCAGGGCCGTTGGGCCAGATGCTCGTCATCGGCAGGTCGGCTTTCGAGCGGACCGGGTTCAAAAGCCCCTCGGGCAGTTGTGGATAGGCCTTTTCTTTGGGCACGTGGCGGACAAACGCCATCATCGACATCGGCAGCTGGAACCCGTCGCCCGGACGGCCTTTCATGACTGAAAAACCGGCCGCGCGGGCCACCTCCGCCTCCCCGGTGCAGTCGATAAACTGCTTTGCACGGAGCGCTTCCGGGCCCGACTTGCCGCAAACGATACACTCGCCGATCGTGCCGTTCTCGTCGACCTGAACGTCGACGAACCGGGTATGCAAGAGGAGCTTGACGCCGTGCCGGAGCAACAGCTCTTGCAGGACGATCGACAGAAGGTGGTGGTCGAAGACGCGTGCTCCCAGCTTCGGATACGGACGGTACGGGGCGATCGCCTGAAACCGGGTCAAGTCGGCGATGATCTCGTCGAACACCTCTCCTTGCCCGGCCGTTTCGCCGCAAAAACTGGCCACTCCGCCGGTCGTCAGGTCGCCGCCGGTGATAGCGAATCGCTCGACCAAGATCACTCGAACCCCGGATCGGGCGGCCGCCACTGCCGCCGTGACCCCCGCGATTCCCCCACCGATCACCGCCACGTCGGCCTCGTATCGAAGGGGTACTTGACGCGACCAGGTTACCGATTTCGGCGAACGGTTCTCTTCAACGGTCGCTTCCGAGGCGTGGGCCGTTTTCGTTTGAGCCAGGATTCCCGCCGCGCCCAAGGCCGAGGCAGAAAGCCATTCACGGCGATTCAGGTGATTTTCTCGTTTTCGAGGCATGTCCGTTTCTCTTGGGGAAAGGGTATCAGCGGAGGGGGGCGGCTGCAACGACGGTGCTTGTCAAAAGACATTGTAAAGGAACCGATCGAACTGGGTCAAGTTTTTTGGCGCCGGGGGGCGATGAAGTGACACGAGGCAAAAACGTTTCTCGGTCCACCCCGCGCGACTTGACACGGGCGGCTGGTAAGGGACAATAAAAAGATTCCAATTCGAAATGGTGTGTCCGCTTGTGTGAAAATAGCCTGTTTCCCGAGGGGCAAACAGCCGGTAACACGCAGTTTTAAACGAGAATTGGTGCAAGGAAATTTGTTTACTTTTGTTTTGACGATCCACTTCTCTTGAGCGTCTTTCGACCGGGAGTGGGATTTTCGCCGCATTCGTCGAAAAGGTCGAGCCGATGTCGAAATTCGCCGTGATTCTCCTGGCTGCCGGCCGGAGTAGTCGCTTTAAAGATAAACATTATAAAAAGCCGTTCGTCCCGCTGGCCAATCGGGCTGTCTGGCTCCACTCGGCCGAGCGGTTTATTAACCGGGCCGATGTCGGTCAGTTGATCCTGGCCATCTCGCCCGAGGACCGGGAAGATTTTCAGCTCAAATTCGCCTCGAATGTTGCGATCTTGGGAATCGATTTGGTCGAAGGGGGAAAAGAGCGGGCCGATTCGGTCGAGGCGGCCCTGGCCCGGGTGAAGCCGGAAATCGACTATGTGTGCGTCCATGACGCGGCCCGGCCCTGTTTGGCCGACGTTTGGATCGACGAGATTTTCGCCGCGGCCAAGAAAACCGATGCCGCGATCCTGGCCAAGCCGGTCAACGCGACGCTCAAACGGGTCGGCCCGGACGGCAAGACGATCGAAACGACCGTCGATCGAACCGGGCTTTGGGAAGCGCAGACCCCGCAGGTGTTCCGACGCCAATTGCTCACGGACGCCTATGCGAAGCGGGACGAATTTGTCGCCACCGACGACGCCCAGTTGGTCGAACGGCTGGGCCATGCGGTAACGATGGTTCGCGGCTCGTCGATGAATTTTAAAATCACCACCCGCGAAGATCTTCGTCTGGCCGAGCAGACGTTGAAGGTGTTGCCAAAGCCGAAGCTGGACCGCCCGGCCCACCCGTTTGCCGACGACAACCTTTGGCGATAACGGAGCCCCGGCGAAAACAAAAAACGATTTTTCCGGTAGCTATAGAACCGATCAAGAACCTCAAGCGCCGAGTTGAAGGACCACGGAATTTGGTCCGATCCACTCGGTGCGGAAGCACCCTACTAAAAAAATGACCGACGTTTTTTCTGAATTGAAGTGGCGTAATCTGATCAACCAAACGACCGACGACGATAATCTTCCCAGCTGGCTGTCTGTCAAGCCGCGGACGGTTTACGCCGGTTTCGATCCGACGGCCGACAGCCTGCACGTGGGCCACCTGATGGCGCTGATGATTTTGCGTCGTTTTCAGAAGGCCGGCCATCGTCCTATCGCCCTGGTCGGTGGCGCCACCGGCATGATCGGCGACCCCAGCGGCAAGAGCGAAGAACGCAAGTTGCTCTCGGAAGAGTCGTTGCGATTCAATATCGCGGGGATGGAAAAGCAACTTCGCCGGTTGCTCGACTTCGATTGCGGGGAAAAGAGTGCCCTGTTAGTCAATAATTACGACTGGGTCGGCCGTTTTGGCTACATCGAGTTTTTACGCGACGTCGGCAAGCATTTTCCGGTAAACGTAATGTTGGCCAAGGACTCGGTCAAGAGTCGGCTCGAACGGGTCGACACGGGCTTGAGCTACACCGAGTTCAGTTACATGCTCTTGCAGGCGTACGACTTTGCCCACTTGTACAAAGAATACGGTTGCGAAATTCAGGTTGGCGGAAGCGACCAGTGGGGCAATATTACGACCGGAATCGATCTGGCGCGGCGGCTCCATTCGGCGCAGCTTTACGGGATGACCTGCCCGCTTTTGACTAAGAGCGACGGGGCTAAGATGGGCAAAACCGAGTCGGGCGCGTTGTGGCTCGACCCGGAAAAAACGAGCCCGTACCAGTTCTACCAGTACTGGATCAACCTGGACGACACGGACGTGCGGAAGTGTCTTTGCTTCTTCACCGATCTTGAGGAATCCCAGATCAACGAGGCGATCGCGACCCACGAAGCCGACCCGGGCAAACGCCACGGCCAGCGGACCTTGGCCGCCGAGCTGACTCGTTTGATCCACGGTGGAGAAGGGTTGGCGACGGCCCAGCGTGCGACCGAGATTTTCTTCGGCGCCGAGATCAGTCATCTGTCCGACAAGCAGCTGGTCGAGATCTTCGCCGACGTGTCGAGCAAAACGCTCGATAGCGCGATCCTCCGCGGCGAAGGGCTTTGGATCGTCGACGCTTTGGTCGAAGCCGGGTTGGCTAAGAGCAAAGGGGAAGCGAGACGGACGCTCAAACAGGGCGGCGCTTATGTCAACAATCGTCGGATCGACGACGTCGAAACCCGGCTGACTCGTGACGACCTGGCCAGTGAGACGGTCATGGTCCTGCGTAGCGGGAAGAAGCGTTACGCGCTGTTGCGTTTCTCGTAAAGCGAGCGTCCGAGTAATTCAATACCGCAGGACGCTCTTGGGTACGAAATTGCCGGATCTTGCCGCTACTGAAGCATCTCGCCGAAACGTTCGAAGAGATACTGACTGTCGTGCGGGCCGGCCGACGCCTCGGGGTGATACTGGACACTGAAGGCCGGATACTTCTTGTGCCGCACCCCTTCGATCGTGTCGTCGTTGAGATTCACGTGCGTTACCTCCAGCTCGTCGGGCAGCGTCTTAGGATCGACGGCGAACCCGTGATTTTGCGAGGTGATCTCGACTTTCTGGGTCGCCAGGTCCAAGACTGGCTGGTTCGCCCCCCGGTGGCCGAATTTCAACTTATACGTCTTCGCTCCGCAGGCCAGCGAAAGCAGCTGATGGCCGAGACAGATGCCGAAGATCGGTTTTTTGCCCAACAGCTGGCCGATCGTCTCTTGGGCGTAGGTGACCGGTTCGGGGTCGCCGGGGCCGTTGGAGAGAAACAGCCCGTCCGGCTTTTGGGCCAGCACCTCGTCGGCGGTCGCGGTTCCCGGCAGGACGGTCACCTTGCACCCCAGATGGAACAGGTGCCGCGCGATATTCCACTTCATGCCGAAATCCAGCGCCACGACGTGTGGCCGGTTTTTGCCGGTGAACATTCGGCCCGATTCCGGATCGAGCTTCATCCATTTCGACAACGGCTCGTTCCAGTCGAACGGTTCCTCCGGCAAGACCTCGCTTACCAGATCGCGACCGACCAGTCCCGGGCTGGCTTTCGCCTTGGCGACCAGGCTTTCGTCGTCCAGGTCGGTGGTCGAAAGGACCCCACGCATCGCTCCGTCGATCCGCAGTTTTCGGACCAGCGCCCGGGTGTCGATTCCTTCGATGCCGATCAGGTTGTTTCGCTTGAGATAGCTGTCCAAATCCTCGTCGGAACGGAAGTTGCTGACCCGTCGGCTTCGTTCCCGGACGACAAAGCCCGAGAGAAACGACCGGCGGCTTTCCATGTCCTCCCGGTTCAGACCGTAATTGCCGATCTGCGGGTAGGTCATCGTGACGATCTGGCCCCGATAACTCGGATCGGTCAGGATTTCCTGATATCCGGTCATGCTCGTGTTGAAGCAGACCTCGCCGTCGACTTCTCCCGCGGCGCCGAACGCGGTGCCGGTGAACACGGATCCATCTTCCAGAGCAAGCTTGGCAATCGACATGGCTTTCGTTCTCAGTCCTCTTTTAAAAAATTCTTCGTCGTTGTAAGGTCTTTTCCAGGTAGCAAGCGGCCCTTGGGAACCATTACCCCTTTTCCAGACAACGCCCGATTTGGCGAACCGCCTGACGGAGCCGATTTTCGTTTTCGACCAACGACAAACGCAAGTACCCTTCGCCCGCTTCACCAAAACTTCCGCCGGGGCTCATCGCCACGTCCCCTTCGCGAAGCATTTTCATCGCGAAGTCGAACGAGCTCATTTGACTTCGCCACGGTTCGGGGATTTTGGCCCACACGAACATGGTCGCCTTCGGACGCTCGATCGGCCAACCAAGTCGCTCCAGTCCTGAACAGAGGACGTCGCGGCGGGATTGATAGATTTTCGCTTGACGTTCGACGTCGGCGTCGCCGTTGCGCATCGCCATGATCGCGGCGATCTGGATCGGGCGAAACATTCCGTAGTCGTAATAGGTTTTGATCGTGGCCAGCGCCCGGACCATTTCCCGATTGCCCACGCAGTAACCGACCCGCCACCCGGCCATGTTATAGCCTTTGCTCATCGTGGTCATCTCGATACCCACATCGAGCGCCCCGGGCGTCGCGAGGAAACTGGGCGTCTTGTAGCCGTCAAACGTGACGTCGGCGTAGGCCAGGTCGCTGATGACCATGAAGCCGTATTTTTTGGCCAGTTTGACCACCTCGACATAGAAATCCTGCTCGACCACCGTCGCCGTCGGGTTGTGCGGGTAATTGACGATCAGCAACTTCGGCCGGGGATACAGGTGTCGGCACGTATAATCGATGTTCGAAAGCAGCCGATCCGGATCGGTCACCTCGAGCAAAATCTGGTTGGCCGCCGCCAGCGCTACGGCATAGGTATGGGCCGGGTACGACGGCGCCGGAATAATCGCGTTGTCGCCCGGTCCGAGCAGGGCCAGGCAGAGATGGCTGAACCCGTCCTTCGAACCGAGACAGACCAGCGTCTCGTTTTCCGGGTCGAGTCGAACGCCGTATTGCTTATAATACTTACTGGCCACCTCGCGACGCAGGCTCAAAATCCCTTTCGCTTCGGTGTAGCCGTGGTTCTTGGGATCACGGGCCGCCTCGTCCAATTTATCGACAATGAAATCGGCCGGCGGGTCGGACGGATTGCCCATCCCCAGGTCGATCACATCGGCACCGCCGCGACGCTTTTCGTATAAAAGACGGTTGATTTGGGCAAAAAGATAAGGCGGCAAACGACGAACCCGCTCCGACACTTCGATCGTGAAGGGGCTTTCCTGGTTCAGCGGCTGGTCGTCGCTTGATTGAATGTCTTCGCTCATGATACTATTGATTTATGGTCCTTTTGGGCGGTCCCTTTGGGAGGTCCCGTTGGGAGGGGGAATCGAAAACAGCCCAAACCTATATAATACCGCAGAAGGGGCCGTTTGGAAATGGGCCAACACGGCAAACCGGCAGTCAAATCGCCCCCCGTTTTGCCCGTCCCCCTTTCGCATGGTTAATCTGGCTGTAAGATTATCTTTTACCTACTGTCTCGTTTCCCGTTCCTTTCGTAGAAAAATTTTGCCGTTTCCCCTATGAACGTTCAAAAACTGATCGAAATTCTCAAAAAATTCGACCCCGACGCGCCCGTTCGACTGGGTTTCAATCACCCGGGCGGGGTTCTCGAGACCCACGAACAACTCTGGGTCGGCGACACGGGGGACGGGCCCCAAATCAACGCGGCGATCGACCTGCGCGGCGTCCAAATCTACGTCGGATGCAGTGTTCCGCCTCGCCGGAGCCGTTCGGGGCACACCAAAGAAATTCATCTGGGCCGTTATGAAAGTGCCGAAATGGCCGCCCGGGTTCGCGATTTTTACCTTTATCACCAAAAAATCGACGAGCCGCTGAATTTCCCCGAGTTCGACTACGAAAAATGGATCCCGCCGCGGACGATCGACGGCCAATATCACCCACGCATTGCCGAAATCCTCAAGGAAAAGCTTTTGAAGGAGTAGTCCCGACTTTGCGGGTTGTTGGAAATGAAGAAACAAGAAAAAATCCTGGCGATCGATCTGGGCAGCACGGCGTTCAAAACGGCCGTCTTTGACATGTCGCTGCAAAAACAGGCCGAAGGTGCCGCCCGGCTCGATTATCGTTACGCGCCCGGCGGTCGGATTGAACTTCAAGTCGATCATGTGGAACAGTCCTGTCGAGCGGCGATCTCTCAGGCACTCGAGTCGGCCAACGTCGACGCCGACGAACTGGCCGCTTTGGCTATCACCAGTCAGGCCCAAACTTTCACCCTTTTGGATCAAAACGACACAGCCAAGATGCCATTTATCTCCTGGCAGGATACCCGGGCCGGCGCGGCATGCGAAATGCTCCAGGCCGATCCGACCTTGTCCGACTTCGCGCGGCATTCGAGCTTCGGACAGATCCTCGACGCGTTGCAAATCTGCCAGATCCGTTTTCTCCAAGAAACCCAGCCGGGATTCATCAAACCGACCGACCAAATTTTAAAATTACCCAGTTGGTTAGTTCATCGGCTCAGCGGTCGAGCCCGGTTGGATCAAAACCTGGCGGCAATGAGCGGGCTTTATTCAATGTCGCTTGGTGATTGGTGGCCGGAAGCGCTTTCCGCGTGCCGTCTGGAACGGAGTCAATTGCCCGAGTTGGTCAAGATTGGTACCGTCGCGGCCCAAACGAGCCAAGCGGCCCAAGGTTGGGGAATTCCGGCGGGGCTTCCGATCGTTTTAGCAGGAAACGATCAGACGGCCGGTGCGTTTGGGGCCGAGCTGGAGACGGTCTGCCATCCTCAAAAGGAGGTTGTCCCCGGCACGAACGGCTCGGCCGCGCTGGTTACCTTGGGGACCGCGCACGTGGTTTACGCCTGTGGGCCGATCGATGTCGAACCGGGCGAGAAGGTGATTCGCGGGCCGTACCCGGGCGGTCTTCATTATCGGTTGGCGGCCGACAGCTGTGGTGGAAACGTGGTCGATTGGGCACGAACGGTCCTGGCCGGTTGCGAGTCGGTCGAGGCGTTTTACGAGGCGGTCGCTCGCGGTGAACCGGGATGTCACGGCGCCACTTTCAACGCCGAGTTGCCTTCTGACACCGGCGGCTGGTCGGGGGTCGGGATGCACCACGGCCGGGACGATTTGGCCCGTGCGGTGATCGAGTCGTTGAACGAGCGGATTGCCCAGATGATCGAGTGGCTGAAAATCAACCCGGCCGATTCGGCCATCTTGGTGGCCGGTGGCGGGAGTCGGAGTCGGGTTTGGGTTGACATGCTTTCGGACCGATTGGGGACCGAGTTGAAGCGGACGGAGGCCGATCCGTTACGAGGAGCGGCCCGAATGGCTTTTTAGACCGGCGTTACCACGCCGTGAATTAAACCCGCTCCCGTTGGTCGCTGATATCGGTACTAGCGACCAACGGGAGCGGGCAAGTGCTGATGGTGCGGTAGCACCAAGAAAAAAGTTTTTGAGGGGAGAGTTTGAGAGGGGACAATTTTCAAAATGTCCCCTCTCATTCAAAAAACAGGTGACGGCCTAGCCGTCACTCCTTTTTTTGCCCAACGCAACCCACTGCACCGGTTTTCCATAAAATACAAAAATGAACAACCCAAAAACACCAAACCCCGCTCGAAAACTGCGAGACGACGCGTTGGCCATCTGGCGTGCCGGGGTCGACGCGGTCGATAGTCAACGTCTGGTCGAAAAAAACCTCCGCGTCGAAGGGGATCGACTGATTTTCGGCGATGAAGCGTTGGCGATTCCACTTGATCAGATCGGGCGAATCGTCGTGGTTGGCGGCGGCAAGGCGGGGGCCGGGATGGCTCGTGGTGTCGAAACGGCGCTCGGGCCGGAATGGCTCGAAAAAAAACAAGTCACCGGTTGGGTCAACGTCCCCGAGGGCTGCGTCGAAACCCTTTCGCATATTTGGCTGCACGGCGCGCGACCGGCCGGTGTGAACGAGCCGACCGCGGCTGGCGTGTTCGGAACACGGGAGATCATTCAGTTGGTCCAATCACTCGGGCCGAACGATTTGTGTCTCTGCTTAATCTCGGGAGGCGGATCGGCCCTGTTGCCCGCGCCGCAAGAGCCGGTCACGCTCGAAGACAAGTTGACCGTCACCCGGCTGCTGAGCGAGAGCGGAGCGACCATCGAAGAACTCAACACGGTTCGCAAACAACTGAGCCGGATCAAAGGAGGCGGGCTGTTGCGAGCCTGTGGTTCGGGGCGGATGGTCTCGTTGATCCTTTCCGATGTCTTGGGCGATCCGCTCGACCTGATCGCCTCCGGCCCAACCGTACCCCAGACGAGTGATTACCGCGAAGTGTTGGCCATCCTGGACCGATACGACGCGCGGGAAAACGGGATCTCGGCGAACGTTTATGAACTCCTGCGGCGGAAAAGATGGGTCGAAAACGAGCCTATCGCATGCGAGGTGACCAACTTGGTGATCGGCAACAACGCGACCGCCGTCGACGCGGCCGGGACCAAATCATTGGAGCTGGGCTATCGCTACGCCATGGTCAGCGCGCCCCGCTCGGAAGGGCAAGCCGAGGAGGTCGGACGCCACTTGGCCGAGATGGCACTCTCAATGCGCGACCAACCGGGCGGGCGACCCGATTGTCTTATCTCCGGCGGCGAACCGGTTGTTTCGCTGATCGAGTCGAGTCGACGCGGACTGGGCGGGCGCAACCAGCAGTTGGTTTTGGCCGCCATGAAAGCCCTTTGGGACGACGGGGCCGAACGGATCGCGATCCTCTCCGGCGGGACCGACGGCGAAGACGGGCCGACCGACGCGGCGGGCGCGGTGTTCGACGTGGAGACCTTGAGACGGGCGCACGAATCGGGGATTGATTTGGAGGATTACCTTGAGCGTAACGACGCGTATTCGTTTTTTGAGTTGATGGACGGGTTGATTAAGACCGGGCCGACGCACACGAATGTGTGTGATTTGCGAGTGGTCCTAGCAGATCAAAAGAAAGCAAAATAGAAACAAAGAAGAAAAAACAAAGAAGAAAAAGAGGGATTGCGAAGCAATCCCGGTCCAAAAAGTTTTTGAAGGGGTCTTAGGGGAAACAATTTCCAAAATGTTTCCCCTAATTAAAAACACCGGCGACGGCCTCGGCCGTCGCCGGTGTTTTCTTCTTCACGCAATTACAGTGTACACAAATTCTTTAAGAATTAGGGGGAGCCTTTCTGAAGAAAGGTTCCCCCTAAAACCCCCTCCAAAAACTTTTTGGACCGGTGCTTCCGCACCGCCGACTAAACCCGCTCCCGTTGGTCGCTAGTATCTGTTGAGCTGGTATCTACTGAAGAGAATGGACGTTTCTCCCCCTCACCTTTATTTGCCAATCAACAGTTCCTCGAATTGCTCCTCGTTCAAGACGGTCACGCCCAGCGCCCGCGCTTTGTCGAGCTTGCTTCCGGCTTTCTCTCCGGCGATGACGTAATCGGTCTTTTTCGAAACGCTCGACGCGGCCCGACCACCGTAACGGGTAATCAGCTCTCGAATCTCGTCGCGTGTATAACGGGTCAACGTGCCGGTAACGACCAGCATCTTTCCAGCCAAAATCGGCTCGATCGTTTCATGTGGTTCTTCGGTCTCCATCACTACCCCGACTCGGCGCAAGTCGTCGATCGTTTCTTTGCCGGTGGTACTATTGAGATAGTCGAAAACCGATCGGGCGATAACCGGGCCGATCTCGTTGATCTCGGAAAGCTGCTCTGCCGTCGCGGCTTGAAGGGCGCCGATCGAACCAAAGTGATCGGCCAGAACCTGGGCGACCCGGGCGCCGACGTGACGAATTGACAACGCGCAAAGTAACCGGGCCAGACCGCGTGTCTTGCTGGCTTCGAGACCATCGAGAAGATTTTGGGCCGACTTCTGTCCCATCCGTTCTAGCGATATGACTTCCAGCATGGTCAACCGGTACAGGTCGGCGAACGAGCGGACCAGTCCCTCTCGAACCAGTTGTTCGACCAGCTTGTCGCCGAGCCCTTCGATGTCCATCGCACTGCGCCCGGCGAAAAACCGAAGCCGCTCTTGAAGTTGGGCCGGGCATTCGGGATTCGGGCAGCGGATGTAAACGCCCCCCTCGTCTTTGACCAGCTCCGTGTCGCACTCGGGGCATTCGGTCGGGAAGGGGAACGTCGGCAGATCGGTTTTACGCTGGTGTTTTTCGACGCGGACGATATGCGGGATGATCTTTCCCGCTTTCTCGACAACTACCACGTCGCCCGGGCGAATATCCTTTCGTTCGATCTCTTCGGCGTTGTGCAGGCTGGCGCGACTGACGGTCGTCCCGGCCAGTTCGACCGGTTTGAGTTCGGCCACCGGCGTAATCGTTCCGGTCTTGCCGATCTGAACGCGGATCGAGTCGAGCCGTGTGATCGCCTCGTATTTTTCAAACTTATAAGCGATCAGCCATCGGGGGCTTTTCGTCGTGCTGCCGAGCCGCTCGCGCTGATCGAACCGATCGACTTTCACGACGAGCCCGTCGATTTCGAAGTCGAGTTCGTACAAGTGTTCGATGACCGACTCGCAATGGGCCAACGTTGCGGAAGTTGAATCGAACGACTTGGTCAAAGGGGCCGTCGGGAGACCAAACTCACGGAGCCGTTCGAAAAATTCGGTATGAGTCTGAACATTGAAACCCTCTTGATAGCCCGAGCCGTGACAAAACAGGTGCAAACGACGCTCGGAGCAAAGCTTCGGGTCCAACAGGCGGATACTTCCGGCCGTGACGTTGCGCGTATTGGCAAACGGCGGCTGATCGCGATCTTTTTGACGCTGGTTAAGCCGAACCAGATCGGAGTTGGCCATATAAATTTCGCCACGGACTTCCAAGACCGGCGGGATATCGGAACCGGACAATCGAAGCGGCACGTCGACCACCGTTCGGATGTTGTGCGTGATGTCGTCCCCGACGCGACCGTTGCCTCGCGTGATCCCGCGTGTCAAAACACCCCGTTCGTACCAGAGCGAAGCGGCCACGCCGTCGATTTTCAGCTCGACGACCCATCGGATCGGTTCCCCGTCCAAAAGTCGCTCGGTCCGCTGCAGGTAGGACCGCAGTTCTTCGAGGCTGTAGGTATTGTCGATCGAGAGCATCGGGACGCGATGTTCGACCTGCACGAGCCCGTCGACCGGTTGATCGCCGATCCGCCGGGTCGGGCTGTCCGAGGTGATCAGCTCGGGGTGGGCCGTTTCGAGCGTTTTGAGCTTTTCCAGCAGTCGATCGTACTCGAGATCGGTGATCTCGGGGGCCGCCTCGACATAATATTTTTTGTCGTGGTAGCGAATCAGGTCTCGAAGTTGGGCGATTTCCTTCGCCGGATCGGAAGCGGTCATTTTTTGGTACGTCTTTTCCGTGACAGTTTTTTGAAGGAACGATTGCGTCGCCTGGATGCCTCCCCCCAAGCGGGCCATCGTGGACAAAATCTCGTTATGGTGAGCGGTCTTTTGAAACGAGACAAAACGGCCGATTTTCCCCGGACAACGGCAGGACTATTATGGCCGGATTCCGCCCCGATTGAAAAGGGGGCTAAGGCGTCGATTTTGAATTTAACACTTAACGTAAATGCTTCTTTAGTAAAGAGTTACATTTCTTTCGCGAGGAAAAACCGTTCGTGTTTTTTTGAAAATCTTCATCGGTAATAAGCTATATTTCAAAAACGATCGGACTCTTTTCACTGGAAGAAACTCAAGGCAACACGGACCTTTCTTCATGGCAACCACGACAACACCACTACGAGCCCAATTGGAATCTTGGCCCGTAAGCGGCCCGTTTCGCAGCGATTGGCAGCGACTGCACCGAGTGGCGATCGGCGCCAACCCGTTTACCGCTTGGGAGTGGATTTCGACCGCCTGGGACCTTTTCGGCAGCCGAGAAGACCGCATCGTCCCGGTCCGCTTTCTCGACGAGACGGGCGAAACCCGGGCAATGGCCCTGTTCCGGGAAGGTCGACGTCGGCGCGGCGGACGGGAACGGACGATCTGGCGAACGCTCGACTTCAATGCCCAAAGGATTACCCCGATCCTCGCACCCGACCTGGCGACTTGGCTCGATGCGGTCGACTCGCTTTTCGAAATGCCCGACTCGCCTTTTTGGCGAATGGAATGGTACAAGCTCGATTCGCTCGACGGTCAGCTCCTCGAAGCAGTCGACGAACTGGCCGAGCGAGGACTGGCCTGTCAGTTGCGGCCCTTCAACGAGCAGCCCCGCTTGGTCCTGCCCGACGATTGGACCGAATACCGCCGGTCCCATTCGAAGTCGTTTTGGAAATCACGCCGCAAGTCGCGCAACCAGTTGGCGCGTCGTGTTGGGGAGATCCGATACCTCCGATTGCGCGAACCGGAAGATTTTGATCACGGACGACTCGAAGCGGCGTTGGTCGATATCGAAACGGTTTTTCGCGCTAGTTGGCAATACTACGAGATCGCCACCCAGGCCGACTATTGCCCTGAGACCGTTTGGCGATTCCATCAAAAAATCATACGAGAATTCGCCTTCCGTGGGCTCGCCGATCTGAATCTACTTTACGTCGACGGGCGTCCCGTTTCATTCGACTGGAACGTCCGACACGAAAAGAGTGTCTATCTCGTTTTCGGCTGCTACGACCAGGCCTTTGCCGACTACAGTACGGGGACCATTTTGACGGTGGACCAGTTCCAAGACGGACACGCTCGGGGCGACCGGATTTACGAGTTCGGCGGGGAGTTTCTCCGTTACAAAAAGATCTGGACCAACGACTCGGTTCACGCGTATCGATTGACGCTCCAAAGAAAAAACGCTTGGACCCGTGGGAAAAAATGGCTCGATGGTTTTCGCAGGAGTCCAGAATGAACCTTTTGCTTCAAAAAACGGCCCAACCGACGGCCGACTGTCGGATCGTACGGCTCGAAAGCGAAGCGGACTGGCTTGGCGCCCGGGCCGATTTCGAATCGCTCGAACGGGTCTGTCCGGCCGACCCCTGGCTGAATTGGGAGTACCAGTTTCGCCAATGGAAACAGTGTTTTTTCGATCAGACCTGCTGGATGGTCTTGGTCGACGAAACGGCCGAATTTTTCGGGCAAGACGGGGCGTTTTCTGAGCGTGACGATTGCCCGTTGGCGGGGGCCATTTTTCGCGAACACCGTTTTCGCAACCGATTTTTGCAGCCGGTCGGATTACGTCTTTTTGACGACGTCGATTTCATGCGTATCGGGCCGTTTCTCATGCGAGAAGGGGCCCATCAAAAAGCGTGCCGGGCGATGGTCCACGCGTTGGAACCGATCCGAAAACAAACCGGCGCCGATCTGATGGCCTTCTATCGGACCGACATGGACCGGGCCCGACCTTGGTTGGACGCGCTTAAGTCGGCCGGGAAAAAAGTCAAAGTCAAACCGGTCGAGTCGGCGCCGCAGTGTCCGTTGGGCGACGACTTCGACGTGTTTCTTCAAGAAAAACACCCGCGGGAACTGAAGGACGTTCGCAAGCAGGCCCGACGGCTGAAGAACCGATTTGGCGTCGAGCCGGTCGTCCATCGCGTCGACCTGACCGACAACGAGGACCAATGGCAACAGCGGCTTGACCAGTGGGAAGAACTCCGACGCCGAACGTGGCAGCACCGGTGGGAAGAAGCCAGCCCGCAGGTCGACCACCATATTCTTCTGCCACGGATGCGCATGGCGCTTGACGTCTGGCGCCGCCGGGGCCTTTTGCGGATGTATTTTCTCTATGTCGACGGGCAACCAGTCGGCTTTTGGTGCGGGCTCATTTGCGGCGAGACCCTTTGGGCACTATGGATCGGATACGACGAGGCGTTGAAAAGCTATAGCCCGGGAAAGACCGTTTTTCTCGAGTCGCTTCGAGGCTGTCATCGCGACGGGGCCCGTTTGATTGAACTGGGCGGAGAGGCCGACGGTTGGAAAGCGCCCTGGGCCAGCCGGTGTATCGACGTGCTCCAAATCGAAACGCCGCTTGCCTCAATTCTTACAAGAGGACTGGCTGCAACCCGGGCGAAAACCTAAACGGCTATTGAAAGACGGGCTGTTAGAGTGTCGCGTAACGTTGGGCGTATTCGAGAACCCAGTTGTCGATCACCTCTTCAAACGCATGCAGATCGACCTCACCCAATCGTTTAAAAAACGTCCGATTGAAGATCTCTTTGTTCCGGATGGTCCCTTTCCCGGTAAGCTCCAGAACCAATAAATCGCTGACCGGTCGAACCGTGATTTCAAAGCGACTGAAAAAGTTATGCCGTTGACGGGTTCGATCGACTTCCAAGTCGTCCCGATTGATGGCGTATCCCCAGCCCTGCTCGCCCACGATCGTTTCGAACTGGAAGCCGGGAAAGTGATTTGGCAATTCACGCAAGCACGTTTCGATATGGTCGGTCAATTCCATGCGGAATTCCCGGTGCATTCGCTTCAGTTCGGCTTGGCTGAGTCGTTTTCTCGATTCGGCTTCGACCCGGGCGTCGCCAATCTCGTGTCCTCGCTCGACCGCGTTGGCTAGTCGTTTCTTGAAGTCCATTTTTATAAGTGCTTCGGCGCTATCGGTAAAAGTTTCGCATGGAATGAGCAGATCGCTACGGTCCACGTAATATAGAAAACCCTTTTCGGTGTAGGAATCCAAATCGCGTCTGCCTCTTTTCTTCCACACCGGCGGTGCCCAAAACACCGGCGGTGCCCAAAACACCGGCGGTATCCAAGGCACCGGCGGTATCCAAGACACCGGCGGTGCTTGAAACACCGGCGGTGCTCAGAAGAAAATTTCCGTGCGAGACATTGGCTTGGTGTAGATTATCGCCTTTGAGCAGATTATCTTTCCCTTACGAAAGAGCCAAAAGGAGTTGGCGTTTACGACTCTTTCTTTTTCTTCGACGAGTCGTCCTTGGACCCCGGTTTGCTGTCTTTGGTCTGGAAGAACTGGGCTAAATCGCCAAACGTTCGCATCGGTTCGGCGCCCGCTTTCATCTTGTCGGTAATCGGAACCACCGGCTTCTTTTGCGGCTTGGGGCGATAGGTCGGTTTCGAAGGCCGTTTTCCACGTGGGCCTTGCGTTTTTTTGCGAGGAGGACGTGACCGCTTTTCCTGATCGCCCGATTTCGGTCGACCTTCGGCAGCCTGAGGCTTCCGGCCGCCGCGCCGTTTGGGGCGTTCGACCAGTTTCGTTCCCGGTGGAATCATCGTTAACGAAACGCGGCGTCGCTCGTGGTCGACTTCCATGACCCAGACTTTTACCACATTGCCAACCGCCACGATATCGTGCGGGTCGCGGATGAACTGGTTGGCCAGTTGGCTAACGTGGACCAGACCGCTATCGTGCATGCCGATGTCGACGAACGCGCCGAAATCAACCACGTTCAAGACGGTTCCGGTCAGTTCCATCCCTTTCTCCAAGTCCTCGATCTTCAAAACGCCTCGCTTGAAAACCGGCGCCGGCAGATCTTCACGCGGGTCGCGGCCAGGCCGAACCAGTTGATCGAGAATATCTTTAAGCGACAGCGCTCCGACACCGAGTTCTTCGGCCGTCACGCCCAAGTCGAGCTGCGTGATCCGCTCGGACAGCGAATCCTTATGATCCTTCACGCGAAGGTCTTCGGACGAAAGTTCGAGCCGCTCGAGTAGCTTCAATGCGACCGGGTAACTTTCCGGGTGGATCCAGGTTGAATCCAACGGGTTCTCGCCGCCGGGAATTTTCAGAAATCCGGCCGCTTGAACAAAAGTGGCTTCGCCAAAACCGGGCACCGCCTTGAATTGGTCACGGGAACGGAACGGCCCGTTTTGACGCCGGTATTCGAAAATCCGTCGCGCCGTCAACTGATTCAAGCCGGAAACATGACTCAGCAGTGCCGAACTGGCCTTGTTGATGTCCACACCGACATAGTTCACACACGACTCGATCACCTCGTCCAACGAGGTGTGAAGGTGTTTCGCCTTGACGTCGTGTTGGTACAGACCGACGCCAATGTTGGCCGGATCGATTTTAACCAACTCGCTCAACGGGTCTTGCAATCGACGCCCGATCGAGATCGCGCCACGAACCGTCGCGTCGTACTCGGGGAATTCCTCACGGCCAATTTGGCTAGCCGAATAGACGCTCGCCCCCGCCTCGTTGACGATGACATAAGCGACATTTTTCTCTTTCAGTTCTTCGTCGATCATATTCGAAAAGAACTCTTCGCTTTCTCGACAAGCGGTTCCGTTGCCGATGACGAACACCTCAAGCGAGAACCGGTCGATCAAGTCGATGATGACCTGCTTGGCTTTTTCCACCCGGGCCGATTTTCCGAACAGATGGATCGTCTCGTGCGCCAGAATGTTTCCGAACTGATCCAAGGCGGCCAACTTGCAGCCACTGCGGAAGCCCGGGTCGACAGCCAAAACCCGATGATCGCGAATCGGGGGTTGCAGAAGCAGGTTCCGTAAGTTTCGGGCGAAAACCTTGACGGCGTGCGTTTCGGCCTTCTCGGTCAACTCGCGACGCAATTCCCGGTCCAGGGCCGGAAGGACCAATCGAGTCAGGGCGTCTTTGACGCAACCGCGAAGGAATTCCGCATGGGGATGGTCGGTCGGAACCAGAAGCTCTTCGGCCGCCTTGTCCATCGCCTCCCGATCAAACTCGATTTTGACGCGGAGAATTTTACTTTTGTCACCCCGATTCAACGCCAGCGTGCGGTGAGGCGGAATCTTGCGAACGTCTTCGTCGAACTCGAAATAGTCGGCAAACGCCTTGAGCTTTTTCTGGAACGCCTGTTGCTTGCGCAGCTGTGATTTACTCAGTTTTTTCGACGGCGAAGGCTTGATCTTTTTCTCTTTGGCCACCTTGGCAACCGCGACCTTGGCGGGAGGCGATTCGACCGATTCCGATTTGACGTCAGCCGCTTCCGGCTTTTCTTCGGTCGATTCACTTTTCGCTTCTTCCGAAGAAGTTGGAGACGCCTCGCTAGCCCCTTCCACAGGCGTTTCCGCAGAGGTTTCCGCTTCGGGCTCGCTCGGGGTACCTTCGGTCGCGGGGGGCTGACTTTCGGTCGGTTCACTGGTCGCCGGTTGTGAAGCGTCCGCCGGTAGCGAAGCGTCCGCCGGTTGCGAAGCGTCCGCCGGTTGCGAAGCGTCCGCCGGTTCAGTCGTCGACGGAGCTTCCACGGGAGGTTTTTCGGCTTGGGGTTCTTGCGCGACTACCTCGGGCTTGGCTTCTTCCGTTACCGGTTCGTCGGTCAGTTCGACGTCGACCGCTTTTCGGCTTTGCAGTTTGCCGGTCCGGCGTAAGATATCACGCAATTTCTGTCGAAGTTCGATTCGCTCGCTGAACTTTTCGGCCAGGATATGGCCCGCGCCCAACAGCGCGTCGGCAACGGAGGCGACCTCCTTGTCCGGATCGATAAAATCGGCCGAACGGGCGTCCAGATCGGCACAGGATTCGGCCGCGTCAAGGATCTCACAGGCCAGTGGTTCGAGGCCCCGATTCCGAGCCACCGTGGCAAGGGTCTGTTTTTTCGGTTTGAACGGCAAATACAGATCTTCCAGGCGCTTTGCCGTCGCAGCCCCTTGGATCTTTTTGGCCAACTCGTCGGTCAGCTTCCCTTGCGACTCGATCGAGCGGAGGATGGTTGCCTTGCGCTCGGCCAGTTGCCGGGCGGTGTTCATCTCACTCTGGATGCTTCGAATTTGCTCTTCATCAAGACCGCCGGTTTGGTCTTTTCGATATCGCGTGATGAACGGGACGGTGTTTCCCGCGTCCAGAAGTTCGACGGTCGCCTGAACCGATTCCAGTTTGAGACCGACAGACCGAGCCACCTGTTGAAGTTTGATTGCAGCCGTTTCGACCATGGAAAAGTTCTCTTTAGTCTTTTTCGAAGGAACTTTTTAAGGCCCTGTTTCATAACTGTCCGGCAACCCTTTCCCTCCGGTTCCCCACACTCCATGGGGAGACCACGACGGGATCGTGCTTGCCGGGGCGATTTTATTTTTATGAAACGGGCTCTAACAACATTTCTGGGGAACGCGTAGGTCAAACGGATCGGGGAGAAAATGGCGAGCGTCGGTCGCCCCCCAAATCGAGGCAAAAACCGACCTCGTTTTCTCCTGTTCCTTCCAACTTTAAAGGCCGGAATCCCCCTTAAGGTGGCATTCTCGGCCAACACGTTGGCCCAAGGGCGGAATCTCTACAAAGACTCCACCATAAGAGGGGACTGTAACCGATCTCAATCAGGCTGTCAAGGATTCCTCACCATAAATAATAGGGAAGAGGCCCCTTTCGATTTCACCAAGCGTTGATTTTAAATCAAACCATCGCCTAGGCAAACCGATTTTGGAAGGCCCCACGGGTTATTGTTATGGGGCGGGATATTTTGCAAAACCGGTTTTTTCCGCTGAATAGCTCAAATCGGCAGGACAGTTGCGGTCGATAAAACAAGCGGCGGAACGCACCGGTACCTCTCGGTATTTTGAGAAGGAACTATTTTATGCAGGTATCCCATCTTCGCATCTACTACGGTCCTGGCTCCGGCCCCGATGGCGAACCGGCCAGCATTGAAACGACGCCCACGACCGAGCAAACGAAACGGGTGACGGTACCGTTGTCTGAAATACTTCCCCTTTTGGGGGAGGCAGTCCGTTCAGAACGGACCTGGTTGGACGACTTCGCCAATGATGAAATTACCATCCCTGGCGATCTCTACGAAGTGGTTCTCGCCTACCGCCACTTCCGCTGTCCGTCGGCCTAGAAAAAACAGCTTTTTTCAAAAACTGACTGCGACGGCAGCAAACCGTCTGTTTTTTCAAGGGCCGTTTTCATGCGGGAAACGGGTTTCCCACTCTTTGCGGTCAAGAAAATCCGCACCCAAATAGGGACTCTTTCCCTTCCTTCTTGGCATCTGGTATGATGGGCGCCAGATAGAATAGAGTATCCGAACGTGAAGCCCCCCAGCCCGGAGAGACGCCCGTGCTTTTTCGACTCATACTGCTGTTCACCATCGTTCCGCTTATTGAGCTGTTTTTTCTGATGCAGCTTTCGGAATGGATGGGAATCGTCCCGACGATCGGCCTGGTTCTGGTCACCGGCGTCGTCGGCGCGTCGCTGGCCCGACAGCAAGGACTCAAGTGCTGGATCGACTTCCGACGCCGAATGTCCCAAGGCCAGTTGCCGACTGACTTGCTCCTGGAAGGGCCCATGATTTTGGCCGCTGCACTGTTGCTGATCACCCCCGGCGTGCTGACCGACGCGGTCGGTTTCGCCCTGCTGATCCCGCCGATCCGAGGGGCGTTTCGTCGAGAGTTGGCTCGGCGGTTCGATCAGGCGACCATCCACCAGACACGCGGGTTTAGGCCGAGCGAACCGTTTTCCCAAGAGCGGGAGGAAGAAGGGCCTCGTCAAGCGCGTACCTCAAAGACCGAGATCATCGACGTCAAAGTGATTACCCCCGAAGAAGACAAAAAATCGACGGACAAGAAGAAAGAATCGGATAAGAATCAGGACTGACCAAAACGAAGGGGAGGAAACCGGCAATGCGTTTTGTAACCTATCTGGATCCAGAGGGGCCGCGCGCGGCGGCCGTTGGCCCGAGTGGCTTGGTCGATTTGAATCGGACCGACCCTTCCTTGCCGGTCAGTGTCCGAGGACTGTTGAGACTCGGGCAAAAAGGACTCCTCAAGGCGGCGGCCGCCTTGGGTGAAGGGTCTCCTTTCCCACGTCATTCAGTCCGACTCTTGCCCGCGATCCCCGATCCGTCGAAGATTATATGTATCGGCTTGAACTACGCCGACCACGCGGCCGAAAGCGGTTGCGAGGTGCCCGACGAGCCGGTCGTCTTTTCGAAATTTCCCAGCGCGCTCTGCGCCGACGGCGATGAGATTGTCTTGCCAGAGGAGTGCACGTCGGTCGATTACGAGGCGGAGCTGGTCGCCGTGATCGGTAAAACGGCCCGACGGGTCGCTCCGGAATCGGCGCAGGATTACGTGGCCGGATACCTCTGCGGCAACGACGTTTCGGCCCGCGATTGGCAGCTTGGCAAACCGGCCGGGCAGTGGCTTTTGGGCAAGACGTTCGACCGGTTCGCCCCGATCGGCCCGGAGCTGGTCACGGCCGAGGAGATCCCCGACCCGGGCAATTTGGACATCCGGCTGCGTCTCAACGGAAAGACGATGCAGGACTCCAACACGAGCCAGTTCCTTTTTTCGCTCGATCAGTTGGTCGCCTATCTCTCGAACGTCATGACCCTAGAACCGGGCGACCTGATTTTCACCGGCACCCCGCCGGGCGTCGGCATGGGTCGCAAGCCGCAACTCTGGCTCAAGCCGGGCGACACGGTCGAAGTCGAAATCGAACGAATCGGAACATTGACCAACCGATGCGTCGCGGACGAGTGAAGAATGAAATGACACGCGCTCTGTTTCAAGTGCTTGTTTTACCGTTTCGAACCGGGAAAAACGGGGATCGAGAATACGCCGCGTTGCGCCGGTCCGACACGGGGTATTGGCAAGGGATCGCCGGCGGGGGTGAGGCCGACGAAACCCCCGAGCAGGCAGCGATTCGCGAATCGCAAGAGGAGGCCGGGCTGCCAAAGGGCACGCGGTATTACCGATTGCAATCGACGGCCAGTATCCCGGTTTGTCACTTTGCCGCGAGCAAGAATTGGCCTCAATCGATTTACGTGATTCCCGAATACGCGTTCGCGGTGGATTGCACCGGGAGGGAAATCGTAATCTCCGAGGAACATTCGTCTCTCGAATGGGGCACGTACCAAGAGATCCATGATCGATTGCACTGGGAGTCCAACCGCGTGGCCCTTTGGGAACTTGACGAGCGTCTCCAAAATGGCGATCTTCCCGAACCGATAAGTTTCTAACGATTCTGGTCCAGCCCCTGGCAACCGACGTCCAGAGCTTCCCATCAACCAACCATATTTTAGAACTCAAGAAAGACCCATCCACCGAGCCATCAGAGAAAAAGAATTTCTCTTAGAGAGATACCAGTGACCAACGGGAGCGGGTTTGGTAGGTTGGTGCGGAAGCACCAAGAAAAAAAGGTTGAGGGGACGCCCCGGGGGGGAAGGGGGGCGGCACACACTCAACCTTTTCTTGGTATTCGGACGTTTTTTTCGTTTGGAGGAAACGTCCGTTGCAGGAGGACGGGCAGGAACCCGTTTTTATTAAGCGCTTTTGGTCTCCGGCATGGGGAACTTCTTGTCGCGACCGTGGACCAGCTCTTCGGTGATCTGGTAGGTGGTTCCGGCCGGTTGGTCGGGCAGGTCGAACATGATGTCCAACATGATCGACTCGACGACCGAGCGAAGTCCACGGGCACCGGTTTCGCGTTCTTTGGCCTTTTCGGCGATCGCACGCAGGGCACCGTCGGTGAATTCCAGTTCGGCGTCTTCCATGCCGAAGAGGATTTTGTACTGGCGGACCAGGGCGTTTTTCGGCTCGGTCAGCACGCGGACCAACGCGTCGGTATCCAGCGGCGTCAGTGAGGAGACGACCGGCATACGACCGACCAATTCGGGAATGAGTCCGAATTCGAGGACATCGTCGCTGTTGACTTGGGCCAATCGTTCGGCCAAATCGGCGTCGTGATCGGTCGGAGCGTGTTGCCCGAACCCAATCGTCTGTTTGCCCATCCGCTGCCCGACAATCTCGTCGATCCCGACGAACGTGCCGCCGCAGATGAACAGGATATTGCGGGTATCGATCTGGATGTACTGCTGTTCAGGATGCTTACGTCCACCTTGCGGGGGAACGTTGGCGACGGTCCCTTCGAGCATCTTGAGCAGGGCCTGTTGGACCCCTTCGCCCGAGACATCGCGGGTGATCGAGACGTTTTGGCTCGTCTTGCCGATCTTGTCGATCTCGTCGATGTAGAGGATGCCGCGTTGGGCCGCTTCGACGTCGAAATCGGCCGCGTGCAGCAGCTTCAACAGCAGGTTTTCGACATCCTCGCCGACATACCCGGCTTCGGTCAACGTGGTGGCGTCGCCGATGGCAAACGGAACGTCCAGCACGCGTGCCAGCGTTTGGGCGAGAAGCGTTTTGCCTGATCCGGTCGGACCGATCAACATGATATTCGACTTGTCCAACTCGACATCGGAAGAGTTCGCGCCGTGGACGAGTCGTTTGTAATGGTTATGGACAGCCACGCCGAGAACCCGCTTGGCTTGTCCCTGACCGATGACATAATCGTCGAGGCTTGTGACGATTTCGCGAGGGGTCGGCACTTTGGTGAAAAGCTGCTTGCCCGTTCCGCGGCGGCGACGTTCTTGGTCGAGGATCGACTGACACAGTTCGATACACTCGCCACAGATGAAAACGTCCCCGGGCCCTTCGACCAACGGACCGACGTCGCGGTAGCTCTTCTTGCAGAACGAGCAGAACGCGTTCTTCTTCGTAGCGCTACGGCGACCTGAGTTGAAATCCCTTCCTGAAGGCATACCCAATCCTTTCGGCAAATCCCGAGCACCGCCCCGTCTCCCCGATGCGGTGTTTCGGTCGATCTATACTCCTAGGTGTAGCTCGAGCGGCCTGGGCTTTCCTTTGCCTTCGGCCTTTGGGGCATCCATGTCCGTTGAAAATTCGAGCAGCTTTCGTTTAAGCCGGGATTCGTTTTTTTCGGTGCGACTTTCTCAAGTGGAGGGCGTTGTCGAACTGCGGTTCGACGCGATCCGGAGGAAAAAGCCTTTCTCGCACAAGGAACCCGGTTTTCGATCCGGTTTCGAAAAACCCGTCTGTCTTGCCTTTCCCTGAAGGAAAAGCCGCATAAAGATCTCTTGAAACCGGTTCTGGTTTTTCTACGTATCGACCCGCCGATCGGTTTTATTCAACTCGAGAACGGGAGGAGTTTTAAGTGACAGGATTGGTCCCGTCCGCATAACCGCAGCGAGCCGCACCATTGGTTTTATTCGACCGTGTCGAGAAACCTAACGTTTTGCCCAGAAATAATTTTGGTCGTTGTCTCGGCTCGCGCGACTTGTCTTTGGAAAGCGTTTGCCATCATCCGAGGTCTTCAGTAAAAAATAGGCGATTAGCGTGTTTTTTTTACTTTCTCAAGCGATTCCAGGGCATCCTCGATCCTTTCCCGCCTCTTCTCTTGTTCGAGCCGATCGCGAATGGTTTCGTATTCTTCTTTGGTCAGTTCGCCATCGGCATAGGAATCGCGAAATTTATCGAGTAGCTCGTCGGCGCTCAAGTGGGACGAAGCGAGCGCTTGGTTTCGAACCTTTTTGACCACTCGTTTTCCGATCCACATTATGACCAAAAGGAAACTCGACCAAAGGATAAGCTCAAAGGCGTCTGAAATCTGCACGTGCGGCCTCATTTCCGATACAATAAGAAGACTTGGTTCATTATAGGGGAATCGACTCACTGCGGCCGCCCCACCAAGGGGGGAAGTTGACGCCGGATCGTCGCTTCCGTATCTTACATCCTTCGACCAACCGGGTTTATTCGCCCCACTCGAGGGTGTGGGAATCGGTCCAAGCGTCGCTCTGGTTTTCGTGAAAATGGCTGGAGTAATCTGATTTTCTCGGTTTTTCGGCTTGGAATTCTGGGATTTCGGAATCTCGGATCGTTTGCCAAGCCGAAATGACACCGGCCGCTTTTTTAAACCGGTCGCTGTTTTAAACCGGCCCCAAGAGGCTGCTTCGTTTTCGAAAAAACGGCCGATTGAGCCAGTCCGGCGGAGATGGTGGAAAACCCGTTCATGAAAAAAATTGAAAATCAAACACGATGACGCAGAAATATAACTCCCAAACTATTGTAGATCGGATTGTCAAATCGGGTATTGTGGCGGTCCTCCGCGCGGCCGATGGAAGCCGCTTGGTCGACGTGGCCGAAGCCCTTTTGGCGGGCGGAGTCGAAGCGATTGAGGTGACTTTTACGGTGCCGCACGCCGATCGGGTCCTCGAACAGGTGGCCGACCGGATGGGGGATCGGATTGTGCTGGGCGCCGGAAGCCTGCTCGATCCGGAAACGGCCCGCGTCGCGATTCTCTGCGGGGCGAAATTCCTGGTCGGTCCGACCGTCCGGCCGAGCGTGATCGAGATGGGGCGGCGCTACGGCATCCCGGTCATGCCCGGGGCGATGACGCCGACCGAGGCGCTGACCGCATGGGAGACCGGCGCGTCGATCGTCAAAGTTTTCCCCTCCGAAGTCACCGGTCCGAACCATTTGAAGGCGATCCACGGCCCGCTGCCCCAGATTCCGTTGATGCCGACCGGCGGCGTCAACCTCGACACGGCGGCCGACTTCTTGCGGGCGGGGGCCTGTGCGCTGGGCATCGGCGGATCGCTCGTTTCGGCGGCCGATATCGCCGAGGGGAATTGGGACAAGATTCGCTCACTGGCAAGCCGGTACGTCGAGATAATACAAAAAACCCGCGCCGAGGGGTAATGGTCGACCTGCGTTGCTTGCCCCTTTTTTTGCTTGTGGTAGCGTTTTTTTAAATTATTACCAACCAATCCCGGAGTCGCCACGGTGGCCGCCGCAAAAAGAAAAACCTCTGCCCTGGACGCGTTGACCTTTTTGGCCAAACCGGACGCGTTTGAAGTCGGGCCGGTCTGTGTCGCGTTCGGCGACGACAGCTTTCTGAAACGACAGGTCCTGCTCCACTGGCGCAGCGAGGTCCTCACCGACGAGGAAGCCCAGTTTTCGCTTCAGACCTTCGAGGGAAGTGAAACCGATTGGGCCGAAGTCCGGGCCGAGCTGGCCACTTATTCGATGTTCGGCGACGACCGGCGTCTGGTCGTGATCGAAACGGCAGACGATTTCGTCTCCCGGTACCGGTCTGAATTGGAAAATTACCTCGAATCGCCCAGCGCGACGGGCGTTTTGGTCTTGTTGCTAAAATCGTTTCCCGCAAACACCCGACTTTATCAACGGGCGTCCGCTTCGGGCCGTGTGGTCGACTGTAAGACGCCATCGGCCGATCGTATGGTTTCCTGGGCTGCCACCTGGGCAAAGCAAACACATCGGGTCGGGCTCGACCTGGACGCGGCTGAGGCGTTGGTCGAGATGATCGGAAACGAATCGGGATTGATCGATCAAGAGCTGGCCAAATTGGCCGCTTCGATCAAGGGCCCCGACCAGACGGACGAGAAAGCCGAGCGGCGGATCGACTTGGGAACGGTCCTCGAGATGGGCGGTTCCTGGCGGGCGAAAACGACCTGGGACATGCTCGACGCGGCCCTGGCCGGTCAGGTTCGCGAAGCGCTGGTCCAACTGGATCGGCTGCTTCTGGCCGGGGAGATGCCGATCGGCGTTTTGGGGCAGATTTCCGCCTCGCTACGCCGTTTCGCCGCCACCACGCGAATCGTCCTCCAAACGGAAGCGGCCGGACGACGCCCGGTCCTCGGACAGGCCTTGGAAGAGGCGGGCATTCGACGATTCGTCCTGGCCAAGTCGCAAAACCAGTTGCGTCATTTGGGACGTTATCGGGGCGAGCAGCTTTACCGTTGGCTGTTGGAAACCGACTTGGCTCTCAAAGGGGCAAGCGCCCTGCCGCCGCGACTGGTTTTGGAAAATCTTCTCCTCAGGATCGCCTCGCCCGAACTGCGAAATCCGTCTTCGAAAAAATAAAAAAAGCGGCGCCGAAGCGATTATTTCTTCGACGCCGCATTGCTTTTTTCAAGCCGGGTGCGTATCACGGCCGAGACACTTGCCCTCACCTCGCTCACAAAAAAACCGGGGGACTATTTCTTCGAGTAACGGTCCAGAACCGGCTGCAACGCAAACGGTTCGGGGAACGATTTTTCTTGGGCCTCAAGCACCGTGCGGTAAAGGTCGATCGACCTCAGGATCTCTCGGCAGATCGATTTGTCCCCGATCACGCTGGGGTACCGCTTGAGAATGTTTTCCCAGGCAAGCAATCCGTTATCCAACTGTTTTTCCGCTTCGGCATATTTCTTTTCGGCTGCCAGACGCTTCGCCGCGGCAAAGGCCGTCTTTGCGTTCTTGGCTGCTTGGCTGTGCTCGACTTGGATCCAAACAAAGGTACGTAAGCGGAAACGCTCGGGGAAGGGGATTCCCAACTTTTCGAACGTTTCGGCATATTGGCGAATCGTGTCGAGAACCCGATTCCCCGTATTGGGGTCGGACATTTGCATTAAACTTGGATTTTCTGCAATAATGAGTAGCCAAAAATGGATT
This sequence comes from Thermoguttaceae bacterium, assembly GCA_963674475.2. GTDB lineage: Bacteria > Planctomycetota > Planctomycetia > Pirellulales > Thermoguttaceae > CAXXFQ01. Next base: position 443,244 of record CAXXFQ010000033.1, read on the forward strand.
GCCTTTTCATACAATTCTTGCGCTGCCAGGAACTTGCCATTCTGAAATTCTTTCTTCGCTTTGGCGAGCGCGCGTGACAATCGGGGCATCTTATCGTTTTCGCTAACGAGGTAGCCGACATAAGGGGCCATAGGAAAGTTGGTCGGGTAGAGCTCGTCTCGCTGTTCAAGCGTTTTTGAGTATTGAATGAGCAGGTGGTTGATATCGTCTTGGGTTGCCTTGTTGATTCGATTGCCCGAAGATTCCGTGGAAAACATTTCAGGGAATCGAGCCAAGACCTGAGCCCAGGCCTTGGTGGCGGCGACATAACCTTGGTAGGCGGCAGTCAGATTTGCTTTTTGAAAAGCTTCATCCGCTTCGTGTACCAGTTTCCTCGCTGTCAGCATCAAGTCGGTTTGTTCTACCTTGGCGCGAAGGTCCCAATAAGGGTAATTGACGATTCCTCGATCAGTTTTGATTTGCCGAATCAGACCGTCGAGATTTTTGATCTTTTCCAGTATTTCGTTGGCTTTGGCTCGGTTGGGGCCCGTTGCTTGGCGAGCAATTTCAGCAGGCGAGACAAAGGTAAGCTGTTTCGACTCGTACGCCAGTTCTATTTGTTTTGGCGTTCGCAAGAGTTCGGGGACGGCCAAAGCTTCTTGGTGTTTTTTCGGCAATTGGTCCGTCTTTTGACGTATCAATTTTTCGCGCGCGCCGTCGGACAGTTTATCGAGCTCTTTAAGAAGGTTTTCGCCCTCTTTTCGAAGCTGCTCGATTTTCCCAAGTTGAATCCAAAGTCCTTGGGACGTCGGGATATCTTGTTTTCCGAATTCTTCCCATTCCTGGGACGCTTTGTTCCAGGCTTTTTTCGCCTTTTCGCCGAACGAACCTTCCTCCTGAATCGCTTCGCCGTACTGCATTTGGCACATCGGCGGCTCGGAGTAAAACAACAACGGGCTGGTCCCGATGCGAAAGGCGCGGCGAGTGTTGACCATGTCGTGGGCCGTCAAATACCACTCTTTTCCCACAAGCCAATTATCCCGTTCGCTTTTCGGGCGAGAGCCGTGGTAGTCGTCGTCGGCAATGAACAGGCGACGATACTGTTTTTTCTCGTCGGCTCGTCCGATCTTTTGCGCAGTGACCCAGCCCATGTTTCGGGCGAGAACCGGCTCATTTTCGTTGTACTGCATTCCCTTTTTGAGGAATTCCAATCCCTTGATTACCCATCGATAGCGGTCGTGATAGTCGTCGAACTCGACCGAACAGTTGTAGGCCAGATTCCAGGCTTGGTGTTCCCAGACGTTCAAGAAGTTAGGCTGAATCTTCGTGATCTGATTCAAGGTGGCCGAAAGGTTCGACCAGTCTTTGGTCTTTTTGTACTCGATCGCCTTAAGACCCAGCAAATGGGCCGCGACGCCACGAAAACCGAACATCGCCAACTTGAGCGCTTCGCTGGTGGGATCGACCTGACCGATTTGGGCCTGATCGAGGTTCTCCTTCGTTCGCATTTGCGCCAAGACGCCGCCGGGCGAACCCTCGTCGCCGACACCGACCTGCCCGGTCGACGGGTGTCCTAGATAATACAGGGTCATCAACAGTCCGAAGATGATGACGAGGTAGACGATTTTTCGAGTAAATCGTTGTTGTTGATGCATTATTTGGCCACCTCACGCGATTTCAAGAAGAAGTATCCCATCACAAACAAGACCACCACAAAAGAGAGCGTGGTCAACCCGCGCTCGGTGATCCAGTTGCCGGAAATATTGAAGCCGTAAGCGACATAATCCGACGCACTGAACTGGCGAAGGTCCGGCAGGACATGGGACATGGCACGCAGGAAAAACATGAGAATTCCGTCAGCCGTTTTGGCCACCGTGGTACGGAACCCTTCTTCCATTTCGGTCACGACGTTTTGCTGCGTCAGAATTCGAATGAACGACTCGACCGGTCCGCCACCCCAGGTTTGACCGGTGGCCAGGTCGATTACGAACGAGCGGGACAACCCCATTACCAAAAAACCGAGCGTTGCGATTCCGGCTACCGGGCCACTCAGAAAGGTGCTGAACATGACGCCGAAGCCGACGACCAGGACCATTTGCATCCAGAGTCCAAAATAGCCCTTGATAAAGTTGGGCGTAAATGGCGCGTCTTTCGCTTTTAGATAAAGGTCCGCTTGAGCGACCCCGAAAAACTGGGCGGTGTCGAGGCACTGGAGCCAAATCTCGACCGTCCCGTTGTCGGAAAGGTCGTCGAATAGATCGAATTCCGGCCGGTTGGCCGTTTGAGGTTCGGCTTCCTCTCGAACCATTTTGCTCTCGCCGTTTTCGGTTTTTTTATTTCGTAAATAGAAAACGTTTACCGGCGTGATTTTTCGCGGGACTATTTGCGTGTCGGTGACGAACTCTTTGGAAATAAAGACGGGACGTTCGACGGTGAGACCGGTTTTTGGATTTCGGACCAATAAGTTTCCGGCAACCCCGGTTTCAATGTCCCCTTTGTGGGTCCGAAAGATGCCGAGTGTCATTTCGACCGGAAGCTGTTTGGGGAAGTTTTGCGGAGTCACCCCGTCAAAGGTCCAAACGGCGGCCGCCAGTGAATCGCCTTCGATATAACTTCGATAGGTCCACTCGTCACCGACGTTGACCCCTTTTTCCTTCTCGTTTCGCTCGCGATCGTAGAAACGAAGTTTTCCATAGACGGGAACCCGGGCAATGAGCATCCCCTCGGGAGAACCGATTTTGTAGTCGGACGCCTTTTTCCCGTCTCCTCCGACGCGAATTAACGGATGCCAGTGGTCTTTATTGACCTCGAGTCGTCCTTTTCCGGCGGCATCGACAATCAGATCGTGACGGTGACGCGAGTTCTGGGTGCTTTTCCCCTTCACGGGGGCCGCTCCGGCCGCATCCGGCTCCGCGTCGGCGAGAACTTCCAGTGTGGCGACGTCCACCTCGTGGGTATGAATCAAGCCACGTGTCACGAACAGGTAGCATACCAGTCCCATGGCAACCAGGAAAATCGTTCCGATTGCAGAGAAGCCCAAAATGCGTCCCAAGACGATCTCACTGGCGCGAACCGGCTTGGTTACGACCGTATGGAGCGTCTTGTTTTTCAGGTCGGTCGGCAGACTGAAAACACTGAGGAACAAAACCAATAGCAAGACCAAAAAGTTGGTCGCCGTCATCACGAACGTAATATACAAGCGCAACGGATGGTCGTTTCCCGGATCGAGAAACCAACCGGCGAACGAGATCATCAAAATGAAGACGGCAAAAACGATCACGATACGCCGTCGGAACGCGTCTTTGATCGAAAGCCACGTCAGAGCGAAAATTCGCCGCGGCGACATCAGCAAAAGATCGACGAAGCCGGTGCCGATCGCGCGGAAAAAGTGACGCATTCCCCGAGCCGGACCGAGTCGGACGATGCCGGAAACCAATCCGGTAAAGGCGACGAGGATCAACAGAACCCCGAGCACTCCGCCGAAAATGGCCAACGCCGGCCAGAACCATTCGGAAAAGGAAAGAATCTGAGTTTCGACAACCATGGCTTATTCGTTCCGACCTCCTCGAACGCGACGTCCCGGATGCGCTTGGCTCTCTTGAATGATATCGAGGAACAACCGTTCGAGGGTCGTCGTCGGATTGCCCATCGACAAGGTTTCCCCACCGTCTTGCTCGATGAGCTTTTGGATCTGCTCTTGCGCCGCCGGGCTGAGCCCTTTGGCGTGAATTTCGGTCACGTCACCGATCTTCAGCAGCTCGTCGACGCGGCCGAGTTCCTTGAGCTCTCCTTCGTAAAGAATGGCGATCCGGTCGCAGACGTCTTGCACGTCGTCCAACTGGTGGCTGCACATCACGACCGTTTTGCCCTGATCGCGAAGTTCGAGGATCATCCGCTTCATGTCGCGGGTCCCCAACGGGTCCAACCCCGTGGTCGGCTCGTCCAGAACGATCAGTTCCGGGTCGTTGATCAGCGCTTGGGCCAGGCCGATTCGTCGTGTCATCCCTTTGGAATATTCGCGAAGCTGGCGTCGCTTGGCCGCGGTCAACCCGACCAGTTCGATTAGCTCGCTGGTCCGTTGGCGTCTGACTTTTCGCGACATTTTAAACAGCCGCCCATAGAAATCGAGCGTTTCTTCGGCCGTCAAAAACTTGTACAGATACGACTCTTCCGGAAGATATCCGATCCGTTCGTTTTTGACCGTGTCGGTCGCTTCCTTGTCGAAAACCAGCACTTCCCCACTGGTGGGGAAAAGCAGTCCCAGCAAGAGCTTGATCGTTGTTGTTTTGCCCGAGCCGTTCGGGCCCAAGAGCCCAAATACCTCTCCGCGACGCACTTCCAGGTCCAATGCCTTCAGCGCTCGAACTTTTTGTCGACCCCAAAAGTCACGATAGACTTTCGTCAGATTTCTCGTTTCGATAATCACGTCGTTCGGCATGAAGCAGCCTCAATCTATTCTCAGTGACGATATAAAGTCGGATAATACGTGTTACGGTTCTCCCCTCGCGCCGGTTCGCGAGAAGGGAGGTCTTTTTTGATTTTTTTCTTTTTTTCGCCTACGAAAAAGTCATTTTCTCTTGAGCGGCGGTAGGCGACGATTGGCCCGAACCCCACCAAAGCTCGAAAAACGCCCGTTTTCAGTCGCGAAAACGACGGAACACCCCTGTTTTTCACTGCTTAAGGGCTTGGCCCCTTTATCAAAGGCCCCCTTTGCCAAAGTGGCCGTCCGATTTCTATAATTCAATCTTCTAATTTAGCCTATCGTTGGCAAGAGTGTAACTACTCCCTTTCGGGTTCTTTAGTTCAAGATTCGGATACCCAAGCATGCCAGGCCGTAAAGTCGGTGATACCGTTAGAAGCTTCCGGGATCGGAGCGAGGTTGAGCGATTTCTCCTCGGTCGGGTGAACTATGAACAGCTCTCCGGGGTTCCGTATCACGAAAGGTCGTTCAAGCTTGGGCGGATGGGCCGTTTACTGGACCTTCTGGGCAATCCGGAACAACGGCTTTCGGTGGTTCACATCGCCGGGACCAAAGGGAAAGGGTCGGTTTCGACGATGGTCGCCTCGATCGCGACGGCCGCAGGCTACCGGACCGGGCTATTCAGTTCACCCCATTTCGAGCGGATCGAAGAACGCTGGACTGTCGACGGCGCGATGCCCGACGAAGCCGAACTGATCGCTTTGGGCGAAACCGTTCGTCCGGCGGTCGAGCGGATCGACCGGGAATTTCCCGACGATCGGCCGACCTATTTTGAAATCGTCACGGCGTTCGCGCTGCTTCACTTCGAACGAAAGGCCGTCGATCTGGCCGTATTGGAAGTCGGGCTCGGCGGACGGCTCGATTCGACCAACGTCTGTCGGCCGCTGGTCTCGGTCATCACCTCGATCAGTCTCGACCATATGGACCAACTGGGCCGAACCTTGGCGGCGATCGCCCGTGAAAAGGCCGGTATTATCAAACCGGGCGTCCCGGTCATAAGCGGCGAGGTCGGTATCGCCGAGGCAGGGGAAGCCGATTCGCCCCGTGACACATCAAGCCGCGACACGTCGGCCCGTGACGTCATCCGCGAGGTCTGTCGGGAACAAGAGGTGGAGCTCTGGGAGCGGGATCGTGATTTTTCGGTTTCCCGTCATCCGCTGGACCCCGACACCGATTGGCCCGGTGAGGTGATCGACTATCGATCGAGCGCCGGGGTCTCCCGCGAGGCCGTTGGGGTGGCGATGTCGGGCGCCCATCAAGCGGCCAACGCGGCAGTCGCCCTGGCGGTGATCGAGCGGCTGACCGGGCAAGGGTACCGGTTTGACGAGTCGGCCGTCCGTCGTGGTCTGGCGTCGGCCGTTTGTCGGGGGCGGGTCCAGTTTTGCGGCAGGCGACCTCGGGTCGTTTTCGACACGGCCCACAATCGGGCATCGGCCGAGGCGCTGGTTCAGACCTTGGAGGAGCGGTTTCCACGTGGCGCCGGATGCCGTCGACTCTTGTTTGCCATTAGCGGCGACAAGGACCTGCGCGGAACGCTTGCCCCCGTTGCTGGCCTATTTCGACAGAGTGGTTTTTACCCGGTTTTCAAACAACCCGCGTGGTGCCGATCCGAACGATCTTCTCGAATTGGGGCAAGAACTTTCGGGAAAAACGGCCCAAGTGATTTCGGACCCGAAAGAGGCCTGGCAAACCGTCCTCGCGGCGGCCGGGCCGGACGATCTTCTGGCCGTGGTCGGGTCGTTCTATCTGGTCGGCGAACTGGGGCTGGAAAATTCGTTAAAATAGCCGTCCAAAAGGGCCTGCGCCTTATCGGCCGTCGCCCAGATCCGCTTCTCCCAAGCGCGACTCCGATCCAAGAGGACAGACGTTTTGGGAGGGGCCGGCGTCCGATCGCCGACCATACTGGCCAAAATCGCCAGGGCAATCTTTTGATTCACCCGGCCCTCGGTTGCTTGGCCGCTCAAATCACGCTCGAAGGCCGCACGGAGCGAGACCTCCAAGAGGGGCCAGGACGACCGGCCGGTCGCCGGTGAAGCGGGGTCTCGGGCGCGGAGATCTTTGGCGAATTCGCAGGCACGTTGCGGATTGGTCGTGTAATCGCTAAGATGCCGGGGGTCGCCCAGGTAGCCGATCAGCATATCGGTCCACCGTTCGGCCCGACGGCAGAGGTCCAAGAGCCGTTGGGCCTCGTCAACGGCAATGGAGGGGGTGGCCGGAATCGACCGGTTTTCCGGAATCGACGGGTGCGAGTCCGACTGCCCGCTTTCGATCAACCGTTTGAGCATCTGGTTGCGTGGCCGCAGATGGCGGCCCAAGACCTCGCGTGCCAGGGGTTCGGTCGGGGGATTTTCGGGATGCTTGCGATCGTGGAGACAGAGCAGCGCGGCAAACGTTCTCGCGAGAACCTCGCCGGTGATGATCTCTTCGAAGGCGATTCGAACGGTCGGCCAATCCGGTTTTTCGTGAGCATCGTCGGCGAAGAAGGAGTCCAAGAGGGCAAGCCATTTATGGATACGGTAGAGCGAAGCGGCACGGTACTGCTTTAATCCTTCGGCAGCGATAGGTGTCGAATCGGCAATCAGAGAAGGGCCGTGATTGCAAACGACAGCAGCCATTTCGAGAAGTTCACCCGCGTGCATCGATATTACGCCTCGTCAGAGTTGGAATTTTTTGAAACGGCCTCTAGAAAAATCGAAAAAAACTTTTTCAGTTACCGGCTAGAAATTGGTATTTTTTGGTAGAGCGGGTCGTGTTTCCACAAAAGAAAGACAAGACAGAAAAAGGGTCGAACCGGCCGTCGGAGGAGCATTTTCTAAAAGGGTTTTATACCGATTCCCGCTCGACACGACGCTTTGCCGCGTAGTTTCACAGTTGGAATTGGATCAAGTCCGTTCGACGCGTTGGTCGGATCGAAAAAAGTTGCTTGCGTGACCCGATGGTTTCGTCTTGCGGCCCTTCCAGAAAGTTGCTTGCTCGCTCGTATAAAAACCCCTCCGACGGCTTCGGCTCTTAGGAGGATCGGGAGAAGGTTATCGCAAAGCGGGTGCCAAAACCGAAAATAGACCCCCCGGCATGATTGCTTGAGGGCCATAACCTCTTTCGTCGAAGGAGGTTAGTCTTTTAACCCGATTTGGGGTAGAATACTCAAAGAGGGTGAGCATGTTGACCGAACGCAACCCAGTGCCTCGCTCGGGTGAGGTAAGAACGAAACGGATGGAATGAAAAATGGGGTTTTCAAACCGGGTCATTCGCGCGTCGGCCGGGACCGGCAAGACGTTCCAACTGAGTAACCGATACCTGGCCCTCGCGGCGGCCAACGAACCGCCCGACTCGATCCTCGCAACCACCTTCACTCGCAAGGCGGCCGGAGAGATCCTCGATCGGGTTCTGATCCGTCTGGCCGAAGCGGTCCTCGACGACACGAAGCGGGAAACGCTCGAAACGTTTCTCGGGACCGACAGCCTCTCGGCCGAACGTGTCCAAATACTGCTGGAAACGATGGTCCGACGGCTCCATCGGCTTCGGGTCTCGACGCTCGACCAATTTTTCAATCAACTGGGGCGCTGTTTCTGTCTGGAGCTCGGACTCCCGCCCGGTTGGGCGATCGCCGAAGAGACGCTCGACGACCGGATGCGGGCCGAAGCGGTCCACGCCCTTTTGGCCGAACAGGAAACGGCCGACGCGGTTCGTCTGATGCACCTGCTGAGCAAAGGGGAGGTGACCCGCTCGATCGCCCGCCAGATCCAGGAACTGGTCCTCGGGTTGCACGAGGTCTATCTCGACGCGCCGGAAGCGGCCTGGGACCGGCTCAAGGAACGGCGGTCACTCGCGCCCGAGGCTTTTCGCTCGTTCGTCTTGCAGTTGGACGAATTGGAACTCCCCAAACACAAGAATTGGGCCAAGGCGGTCGCCAAAGACCAAGCACTTCTGCTCGAAGGCCAATGGGAAGATTTTCTTAAAGGCGGTCTGGCCAAGAAAATCCTGGAAGGCGAGGAGAAATATTACAGCAAGCCGATCGAGCAGCCCGTCCGGGACGTCTACCTCCCGTTGATCGATCACGCTCGGGCGATCATTCTGAACATGTTCATCAATCAGAACCGGGCGACCCGCGATCTGTTGGCCCGATTTGACAAGGCGTATACCCATTTGAAGGGCAAACACCGGGCGATGCGGTTCGAGGATATCACGCGACGCCTCAGCGCGTTTGTCGATTCGGACCGGCTGGGTTCGGCCTTCTATCGGCTCGATGCCCAAACGGCCCACCTCCTTTTGGACGAGTTTCAAGACACCTCGTCGATCCAGTGGCGCGTCTTGCGCCCGTTCGCCCAAGGGGTGGTCGGCGGCGCTACTGAAAACGAGAAGTCCCGACCGCGAACCAAAAATTCCAGCGGCGCGCGACTCCGATCGTTTTTCTGTGTCGGCGACGTCAAGCAGGCGATCTACGGCTGGCGGGGCGGTGTGGCCGAGATTTTCGAGGCGATTCAAGAGGAGCTCACCGGACTCGAAACCGACACGCTCGAACAAAGTTTTCGCTCGTCCCCCGAAGTGATCGAGACGGTCAACCGGGTCTTCGGGCCGTTGAAGTCGAATCCGGCCCTGAGAAACTATCCTGAAGCGGCGTCGAAATGGCACGGCCGTTTTCTGGATCACTCGACCGCCCGCGATGAATTGAAGGGGTACTGCTGCGTGGAAGTCGCCCCGGCCGCCGAAGGGAGCACTGACCAGGCGAAAACGACCCTCCTCTACGCCGCCGAGCGGATCGCCGAACTGAAGAAACAGGCCCCCACCGCCGGGATTGGCGTTTTGGTCCGTCGCAACGCCGAGATCGGTCTGTTGATTTCCCGATTGCGAGCCCTGGGCGTTGAGGCCAGCGAAGAAGGGGGAAACCCGCTGACCGATTCCCCGGCGGTCGAGCTGCTCCTGTCGGTTCTGAAACTGGCCGACCATCCGGGCGATACGGTGGCCCGTTACCATGTGGCCCGGTCCTGCTTGGCCGAGCCGCTGGGCCTGTTACGCCATGACGACGACGAGGCGGCGTGGAACCTGTCTCGCGAGGTTCGCCGCCGTTTGGCTACCGACGGATACGGCCGGACCCTTTGCGACTGGGCCGAACGGGTCGCCCCCGCTTTGCAGCGCCCGTGACGCGCGCCGGTTGGCCCAACTGGTCGAATTGGCCCATCCGTTCGACGTGACCCCGCCGCCGAGGGTCGACCAGTTCATCGACGTGGTCCGTCGACGTCAGGTCGAGTCCCCTTCGTCGGCCGACGTGCGGGTGATGACCGTCCATAAGTCCAAAGGTCTCCAGTTCGACATCGTCGTCCTGCCCCAACTCGACGGCAAACTGACCGGCCAACCGCCCAAACTGGTCGTCGGACGCCCCAGCCCGACCGAGCCGATCGAACGGGTCTGCCGCTATGTGGGAAAAGAGCTCCGACCGATGTTGCCCGAGACGTTTCAAAAGATGTTCGACGCCGAGCAAAGCCAAAAGGTCGAGGAATCGCTCTGCCTGCTCTACGTGGCGATGACCCGGGCGGTCCACGCGTTGCACCTGGTGGTCGCGCCGCCGTCGGAAAAGGAAAAGTCGATCCCTTCATCCTACGCGGGCCTTTTGCGATCGGTGCTGGTCGGCGAAGACCAACGGCTCGAGCCGGAAACGGTCCCGTTTGAAGTGGGCGATCCGAACTGGTTCACCGCAACGACACCGTCTTCCCCCGAGGCTACCGACCTTCCTTCTAACATCCCATCGTCGACGCCACCGGCAACGCCGCAGGTCCATCTGGCCCCGTTGGCCCAGCGTCCGCGCCGCGGTTGGAATCGTTTTTCCCCCTCGTCGCTGGAAGGCAACCCCCAGACCAAGGTCGACTTGCGCGATCATTGGCGACTCGATTCGGGTCACGCGGCCCGGCGTCGGGGAACGATTCTTCACGCCTGGTTCGAGGCGATCGAGTGGCTCGACAGCCCGATTCCTGACGACCAGTTTCTCCGAACTCTCGGGGAAAAAATTGATCCCGGCTACGGCGACTTCGAGCCGCTTTTGCACGATTTTCACGAGGCGATCCGGCGGCCGACCGTTCGGGAAACCTTAAGCCGCGCGACCTACTCGGCTCCCGCGTCGGACTCGACCCCGGTCCATCTGAGCGGCCCCGTCGACTCGCCCCGCTGGAAAGTGGCTCGGGAACAGCGGTTTGCCCTCTCGATGGGGGACCAGATGATGTCCGGATCGATCGACCGTCTGACCTTGCTTTACGACGGCCCAAGACTTGCCGGCGGCGATATAATCGACTATAAGACCGACCGAATCGGTCCGGACCAACTGGCCGAGCGTGTCGAGTTTTATCGGGGCCAGCTGGTAGCCTATCGTCGGGCGGTGTCAAAAATATATCGTCTTGAGCCAAACCGGATTTCGACCCGTCTGCTTTTCCTCGAGTTGGACCAAACGGTTCGCCTCGATTAGCGGAGCGGTTCGCCTCGATTAGCGGAGCGGTTCGCCTCGATTAGCGGAGCGGTTCGCCTCGATTAGCGCATGCGTTTCGCCGCGTGTCAGGTGGCTGGCGACAAGGTGAAAAAAGATGGAGAAAAAAATTCAAAACTTCCCCCCCTTGCGAACCGAAGAAGATATGGTATTGTAAATTGCTTACTCGTAACCGCCGCCGATATGCCACTTTAGGGGTATTCCGGCGGGCCGTTTCGATGGTGGATGTAGCTCAGCTGGTTAGAGCACTGGATTGTGGTTCCAGAAGTCGGGGGTTCGAATCCCCTCATCCACCCTGAAGCCGTTAGTATCCGCTAGCGGCTTTTTTTGTGCCAAAACGTTTGATTTCAACGGGTTACAAGAATCGTTTTCGGCCTCTTCGGCGTTTTTAAGATTTTTTACTCTTGCCACAAATGGCCCCATTTTACCATCAAAAGCCGTTTCCGTGGTGCCCCTGGTGGTGCCCTCTTGGTGCCCCTTATCAAAATCGATCGCGTTGATTGCCTCGGCTCGCTCCTCCGTACTGACCTTTGCGTAAACGTTGCTAGTCAATTTGGGGTCACTGTGTCGGGCTAGCTTCTGCGCGGTCGCCAATCCTATCTGGCTTCGACAAAGGGAAGTGATGAATAAAACCCGGTTGGCGTGAAAGTCTGCGAAACCTTCGTGTCCTTCGTATTCCACTCCGGCCGCTTCGCAATCGTGTTTCATCATCTTGGAAGTTGCTCGAAGGTGGCCGCCAGGAGATCGAAGCGGAAAGACCGGTTGACCTTCCTCGGGGCGGGTTCGATCGAAGTAGGCTCGTAGCCGATCGACCACCACCGGGTGGAGGGGGATTTCGTCGGTCTTCTTGTTTTTCGAATAGGCACCTTGTATTCGAACGGTCGGTGTTAAATTGTCGAGCCGAAAGTCTGTTCGGGTCAAGCTGGCTAGTTCCTTACGTCGTAGTCCGGTCAGAGCCGCCGTCAGATAGATCGTCGCTCGGGTTGGGCCGTCGATACCTTGAACCTTGCCGGTGTCGTTGCAGGCCGCTTTAAAAAGCCGGGCGAACTCTTCGCTGGTCATTGCCCGTCGTTCGTGCCGTCGGTCGTTGCTCTCCGGAAGCTTCTGAAGGTTTACTATCGGGTTGCTTCCCATTCGCCCGGTTGTGACCAGCCATCGATAGAACGATTTCAGAGAGACGATATAGCTGTTTACCGTTCTCGGGCTCCGGTTGGCGTGTCCGTGAAAACGTCGCTTTCCTTCGAGCGGCTCATTTTGTAGCCATCCTACGAAACTCATAGCCCGCTCGGGCGTCATCTCGTTGACTTTAGTCAGGTTTAAAAACTCTATCGCTTCTCGAATATGCCGGATCGTTACTTCGATATGGTAGTCGCTTCGGTTGGCGTCTCCCAGATACGCCTCGTAATCTGAAACGTGTTCTACGATAGGTTGCCGTGCCGACCGCTCTACTCGCTCAACCGCCGGGTCAAGGATACCAGATTTGATCTCGCTAACCCGCTTTTCTCTTGCCCTCAGAATTTGCCGGGCTACGTCGATCTCGGGCGTATCGGTATTCTCAACCTGCCATAGGTCGTTTTCGTCGCGAAACTTGATGTAGTAAGACTTGCTCTCGGTTTTGATACGCTGGCCATCTTCGGTCAGCGGGGCTTTGTGCTTTCGGCCATCCTTGCCAACCCACTCGGCCAACGTTTTACCTCGCTTCGTGACGATTTCGGCGTTTAGCGGAATCTGGCGTTTGCGTGTTCGCCGAAAAGTAGAACCCATTTTGATAACTTCTCCATATGTTATGCCCAGCCAGATCAACAACCGGCCGGCTCTTTCCCATTCCTACCTATTATCGATCTTTCGGCTTTGCTGCCAACAGTTCGGCCGAAAATGCCCTTTCCAGTTGGAAAAAGTCCCCTAACGAATATCTTTAGACCCCCCCTATCAAAACCCGCGCACAAAAAGAGCGGGGGAGCATAGATGGTCTACGTCTTGAGGCTGTAGGGATTTTACCCCCCCTCCCACCTATGAATAGTATCGAATTAACGATTTTCCCGTTTCGCAATGAAATCCCCTTCGTATAGCTCTAGAATCGATTCCGGTGCGATACTTGGCAGGCGGGCACCCGAAGCCCTTAACACCCCGCTGACTAATTAGGGGCTAATATCGGTGAAAAAATAATCCTCCTTCGGAAAACGCTGAGAAAAAACACGGAGAGCAAAGGGGGTTTCCATGGCGTGGAACCGTAGAAATCCCCTTGCCCCCTTGTGTTTTACGCGAATCTCAATTAGATGAGATCCTGGTAGAAAGCAGCAAGGGCCAGGCCGTTTTTGGGCTGACCCTTGCTGGAATTTTTACTTTTTAGGGAGTATACTCGTACGCCCCAAGGTCAACAGTACCGTTGTACACTCGAGCGTTGCCGAGAATGTCGAGAGCCAACTTCTCTAATAAGTCATCATCGTCATCAAGATCGTATATATCATCTGGAAGCAATGAGTAGAGACCCGCATCCTTCGCGCTGCTGGTCGACTTAAGGCTAAGATCGCCATAATCGTCGTCCGCAGTTCCCCAGACACCATCCGCTCCTGCCGAAGGATCTTCGACAAAGTCCGGATCGCTCCCAATAAGGCTGACACTGCTCGCGTTGGTATACGTTCCGGAGATATTCGGGTTTGATCCTCCCGTGTTTAACGAGACGATGGAATTGTTCAATGTCAGAGAAGCGGTACTGTAGTTGTAAATCCCGCCGCCATCACCAGAGGCTGAATTTTTCGTGAGAGTCGAATTATTCAACGTCGCCACAGCATTGGAGCCATTGTAAATTCCGCCACCATAATTAGTAGCCGAATTTCCGGCGAGAGTCGAGTTGGTGAAGGTGAACGCTTCCGAGCGGGTAGCAATGGCACCACCATTTACGGCAGTATTTCCATTGAAAACAGAGTTGACCACATGCAAGGGGCTGGTACTGGAATGAATCGCGCCACCGTCCTCACTTGCGGAGTTTTGGGTAAACGTCGAATTAATAACAGTTAAAGTGCCACTACAGCAGATAGCGCCGCCGTCCTCATAGGCAGAGTTATTTGTGAACGTTGAGCCGCTTACCGAGGTCGTTCCGGAGGTATATATCGCGCCGCCATAACTCCACGATCCGTTGTCTGCCGAGTTGTCCACAAACGTCGAGTCGGATATGGTCAAACTGCCGGAATTCCAAATTGCTCCACCTTCACAATATTCGTAGTCACCCAGGTTACTTGAAAACGTGGAATGGCTCACGTTTAAAGTTCCGGTGCTATAGATACCGGCACCGTATTCCTCGCACGAATTTCCGCTGACCGTCGAGTACGACAGTGTCAAATTCCCGCCAGTATTGTAAATACCGGCACCATCCCAACTGGCCCGGTTGTTTGAGATAGTCGAATTGGTCACCTCCAGAGTCGTGCCGGAAGTCATGTAGATACCGCCTCCATTGTAGGCGCGCCCGTCACGAATCGTCAGGCCGTCAAGTTTGGCACCGGTGACCCCGTTGGCGTAAACGACTTTTTTTGAGTTGTCCCATTGATAGCCAATCGTGCCGATGTCACCGCTGAGAATCGTTTCGTTGGTTGCCCAATCACGCTCATTAGGTGACGTCTCCGTAGCATCAAAACCGCCGTAAAGGGTAACGTCGCTCAACAACGAGAAAGTGTCGTCTCTGGAAGTACCTGGCTTATACGTTCCGTCGGCGATCCAGATCTGATTGACATCGTTCGTCGAAATCAAATCGCCATTGAGGAATTCGGCCCAGTCCAGCGCCGATTGAAGATCGTGAAACGCGGTACCCCAAGCGAGGCCGTCCCCGCCTGCGGTAATGTCTTCATCGACATACAACACTGGCCCGGTAACAGTCGACTCATAGGCACCGATATCAACCGTTTCATGGATAATCCGGTCGTTTCCTAAAAGATCGATCGGCAACGGTTCGGTGGTATTGTCATCCCCATCCAAGTCGAAAGTGTCGGCAGGCAGAAAACTATTATTACCCGCATTGATCGCATCAGAGTCGCCCCTCAAGCGAAGATCGCCATAGTCGGTGCCTGAAGGATTCCGAACGAACGTCGGATCAGTATCGATCAGGTTATAGTCGCTCGCTTGAACGGCATAACCGAACGTTTCGGGATCGGAGGTGGCAGTGTTAAGGGAAACGATTGAGTTTTTCAGCGACAAGGTCCCGCTGTCATTATAAATCCCGCCACCTTGGGCGCTCGTTCCGTTGGCCTTATTGCTTACGAGGTTCGAATTCACCACGGTAAGCGTTCCGTTGTTGTAAATCCCGCCGCCCTTGGACGCGGTGCCGGTAACTTCGTTGCCCACGACAAGGGAGTTGACCAGCGTCATGGTCCCCGCGCTATTGGCGATCCCGCCGCCGTTAGCCGAGGCGACGTTTCCTTGAACACTACAGCTGACAACGGTCAGGGTGCCACAGTTCTTGATCCCGCCGCCGTGATCGGCCGAGCCACCGGTAATGGTAAGCCTTTCCATGTCGGCAGTGATGCCGGAATCGACATAGAAAACCCGGCTTTGCCCGTTGGCGTCGATTGTGAGTGACGCGGTGCCGGGGCAGACGATAGAGACGTTGGAGAGGATTTCCAACTGTTCTCCGCCGAGGGTGATTGTGGCCGGTCCGGAGGTGAACAGGGTCGAATCGAAGGTGATCGTTTCGTTGGGGCGGAGGACCGAGACCAGAAGTGCTTCGCGAAGCGTCAGCGCACCGTCGGCGGAGACCGAGTCTTGCGTACTGGAAACCGCAAGCGAAATGGAGGTGATATCGAGCGAGTCGGTATAAACGTCGCTCTCATTATTTGCCGCATCGCGGTACTGAATCTCAACCGTCACACTGGAGCCGCCCAACAGCGAGTCAGGAACGGTCGTTTCGAACGGGCTATCAGAATAGGTTTGCCAAGTCCCCCAAGTTTGTCCCGAAAACCGGTAACGCATCTCGGCCGCATCGTCAGCCGCCGCCGGGTCAATCCGGACGGATCGCGAGTCGAGAGTATTTTCGTTGCCGTCGAACTCATTGACCCCTGAAAGGTTGACATACTCCCCAAAGATTTTGAGGATAAATCCATCATAGTTGGCATTTCCACCATAAGTTGTGTCCCAACTTCCAGAAACGCCCCAGTTGTCAGATTTGGTGCCTCCACAGAGGTAGATACTCCCGGTCGAATCAGTCGTCACATTAGATACGGTATCTTCATTCGTTCCGCCGAGATAGGTACTCCAAAGGTGTCCGCCAGTGCTATTAAGCTTTACGAGATAGCCATCCCTAGTTCCCCCATTGTAAGAAGTGTCCCAACCGTCAGAAACCCAACCGCTTGATCCGGTGCTTCCACCGATGTAGACATTCCCGCTCGAGTCGGCTGCTACGCTACTGGCGCAACCAGCGCTTGTCCCGCCGAGATAGGTGCTCCAGAGATGTCCGCCAGCACTGCTAAGCTTGACGAGGAAACCATCCTCAGTTCCGCCGTTGAAAGAGGTATCCCAACCACCGGAAACCCAACCACTGGATTCAGTACTTCCACAGACATAGACGTTTCCAGTCGAGTCGGTCGTTGTGCCAAATGCTTGTTCAGCGACTGCCCCCCCGAGGTAAGTACTCCAGAGGTGCGAGCCAGTGCTGCTAAACTTTATAAGAAAGCCATCCCAGTCCCCCACATTGTAAGAGGTGTCCCAACCACCGGAAACGCCCCAGTAGTTGCTGTGGGTCATCCCACAGACATAGACGTTTCCGGTCGAATCCGTTGCAACATCCATGGAATTGTCACCGCTCGTCCCACCGAAGTAGGTGCTCCAAAGGTGCCCGCCAGTGCTGCTAAGCTTTACGAGATAGCCATCGGCACCGCCCCCATGAGAGGTATCCCAACCACCGGAAACCCAACCACTGATATTATGGCCGGTACTACCACAGACGTAGACATTCCCCGTCGAGTCGGTTGCTACGTCAACGGCATGGTCACTGCTTGTCCCGCCGAGATAGGTACTCCAGAGGTGTGTACCAAAGCTGCTTAATTTCACGAGGAAACCATCTCGATTCCCCCCATTGTAAGTCGTATCCCAACCACCGGAAACCCAGCCATCGTCGCTGGTAGATCCACAGACGTAGACGTTTCCCGTCGAGTCGATTGCTACGCCACTGGCACCGTCACGGTTTGTTGTGCCGAAGTACGTACTCCAAAGGTGTGAGCCAGTGCTGCTAAGCTTGACAAGAAAGCCATCGTAATCGCCCCCCCCACCATAAGATGTGTCCCAGCCACCGGAAACCCAACCACTGGAGAGTGTATTTCCACAGATGTAGATGCCCCCCGTCGAGTCTATTGCTACGTCATTGGCACTGTCAAAATTTGTCCCGCCGAGGTAGCTTCCCCAGACGACTTCGGGGTCGATGATCAGTTCGGTGTTCGGGTCGTAATCGCCCGTGACGGTGAACGTATAGGTGTCGTCGTCGAGAAGGGTGAATTCCCCGGCGATTTCGACCTGTTCGCCGTCGATTACCTGGTAGATGTAAAGACCCTCGTCGACGATCTCGCCCAACTCGGTCGCGATATGCAGGCTTCCGTCCTCGCCGATCGAAAGCCCCTCGATCCCCGCGTAGCTCAATTCGATTTCCGACCAGTCGCCACCCGGATCGACGTGGAACTCGTACTTCATCTGGCCGTGTTGACTGAACGTATGCAGGTCGACGCCGTCGTACAGATCGTCGTACACGACCGTTTTGAAGGTCGAAACCCCGTCAACCCAGTCTTCCTGGCTGCCCAAGTGGTAATTGAACTTCGTCACTGCGTCGTCGGTCCCATAAGGAACCGTCGACTCCGCGCCGTCGAACGTCAGCGAAAAGTGGGTGTTCGAATACTCGTAAGCCTCTTCCTCAGAGCCCGGCTCCAAGAGCGAGTCGGTTTCCTCAAAACCGGGCTTCAGCTCACGAGAACTGAGGGCAAAATCAATCGAGTCGTCCGTGAAGTAGATTTGTGTTCCGCCTTTGTTGTAGCCGTAGTAAACGTCCTCAGCGTCCCACTGCCCCGCATTCTCGGCAAACAAAGCGTCTTGGGTATGAAAAACCTCAAGCGCCCCTTCAGAAGCCGCATCAGTCGCCGAGACACTCAACATCCGCCGATCCTCCAGCGGTTCGAGCCTCAGCGGTGAACTTCCCAGCCGCCGACTCAAACCCAACGAGCCTGTCGTGCGATTCTTGCGACTTTTCCTTTTTCTCCATGTAAACATCAACGAACTCCTACAAAGATGTGATAAAGAAACAAAAAACCGTTTGCCTTCTTCCCTGCCGAACAGAAATAAATCGTGCCTTTTGAGGAAAACTCTCCCTGGGTAGACCTCGAGCCGCGTGCAAATCCAAGAAAAACCTTCTTCCTGGGAAGAGTCCAAGCGAAGAAGCCACCGGATCGAGACCTTAATCCAAGCTGCTTTTACCTCTATAAATGATCCGAAATAGAAAATTCCGAAGCGACAGAACCTAGGAACCTCCTCCCAGAAGTCCCTCTTCAAAACAGAGGCTTCCATTGCCTCCTACTTCAGATAAAAGGGCCTTATATCCCCTAGCTTTACAATAAAGACAGTTGTTCCTGTAAAAATAAACTAATTAGATAATGGCACCATAGGAAAAATCATCAAAAACGTCAATAGTTCGATACGGCATGAGGGAAAACCCCTAGATAAGCCGCCATAAGGGGGTGTCATCGGGCCACTGAATCGTGGGGGTATTTGCCCGTTATTGCTTGTTTTTCTTCGCTAATCGCCGCAAATCGGCCATAAGCCCCTTAACGCCAGGCGGGGTTGGCTTTTTGTGTTTTTTGCGTATCCGCTCGGCCTGCTTTAGCCAGTGAAGGCCCTTGGTCGGTGGATCGCACTGGGCGCAATGCTTGCCGTCGAGGGCGTCCCACCAGGCGTGATAGCTTCCGCAAGCCGGACACGGTTCGGCTGGGGCGGTGTCGCGCTGCCAGTCGAATTCGAGAAGGGAACGTAGTTCCGCCTTGTGGGCTCGGACCCGCTCGAGCAAGTCGGGCGTCATGGTTGACCGGGGGTGATATCGTAAGAGGTCCCCTTCAAGCCTCAAGCGGATACCGCGCCGGGTCAGTTCGGCCAAAAGGGTTTGGGTGTTTCGACTCATCAAACGATCCCCCATTCTTCGGTGCTAGGGGGCATGGTTTCAACAGCGCCTTCGGATAGTTCCGTTGCCGTTTCCTTTTTCGTTTCAGGTGGTAACGGTAACGGAAGGTCGGTTTTCCCGGGGTTTAAGGGGGTTCTGTCACCGTCACCGGAACCAGTGAGAATAAAAACCGCTTTCGGTCGCCCCCCGGTTTCCTCGTTTTCAAATCGTCCCAGACCCTGCTTGACCAAACGCTTCAGGGCTGTTTCGGCCGCTTGTGAAGCAGAACGATATTTTCGGCAACTACGCATCAATTCCCGCGTGGTGATTCGCCCCCCTTTCTTTTGTACGATTCGAACCAGTTCGCGGGTCTCTTGCTCTTCGGGTGAGGTTGCCTTCCCGAAAATCGCAAATACCCGCTCAACCTCACGCCCGTACCAACGAGAAAGCTCGATCCCCACCCGAAGACTTTCAGGGCCGATTTTGTCGTGGTTGAACCCTGAAAAGTCCCCTTCTATCGCCGAACGAATAACATGGTCCAGCAATGCGAAACGGGCCGCGTAGCCTTCCAGCTTACCCCAAAGCGAACTAAGGTCGTCATCCTCCAGTCGGCTTTGCTCTTGGGCGTGCTGATTGTAAAACTCGACCCAAACGGCTTTGGCTTCGGGGGAAAGGGGCAAGTCTTTCGTAATCATTTCGCCGGTTTCCGGGTCAATCTCCATTAGGTCGAGCAACCGTTCCATGATCGCGCGAAGCTGGGTCCCGGTTTCCGGGTTAATATCGTCGTCGGTCCACCGTCGGACAGGCTGGAGAGGCATGGCGAAAAGGAGTCGAGACATAAAACCGTTTTCGAAAAACTCAGGCCCCATGATTCGCTGAAGCGTTTTCGGCTGAATACCGCCGGTCACGGAAACGGCCCCCCTCGGAATACAAGTAAGACGCTTGCCCGTCTTCCGGTCGACAATAATCTGACCGGCTCGGTGCATCGAAAGCCACTGGGGAACGTCCTTGCCCTTAGACGCTCGATAGGCGTCGAAACCGCTTATCCACGCTGCAAGCTCATCCAAGAGTAGTAAGAGCCCCCTCGGGTTTTCTTCCAACAACGGGCACAACGCTTCGACCGTCGCATCGGACACGATGACCCGCCGCGCGGCCGGTTCTCGAGGCTCTTCCGGTGGCGGTTCTCCTTCGTTGCGTCCAACTCTTTGCCAGTTGGCCAGATCGGCCTTATAGATGGCCAAGTCCCGTTTATATTCCTCCATCGACTCTTGGTGTTCTCGAAGACGTTCCGTCTCAATTTTCCGAAGTTCGCTTGCTGCCGCATCGATCGCCGGACTTTTCAACGTTGAAGCGTTCCCGACGATAGCCGCCCAGAAAACGCAAGGCTCTTTCCATGATTGTTTGAGTTCGATTTGCCGCGAGTTGCCGACACAAGCGGCCAAGATCGACAGCAAGGGGGTTGCGACAAAGGACGGGTTGCATCCGATCGCCTTCGACGCTTCTCGGACGTATTTTTCAATCGGGCTCGGAAGGATCGAAACGGGGAACGGCTCGAATGCTGGCCCTGTCTCCTTTGCCATTTCCAACGGTTCCCACTGCTCGGCCGCGTCGGCCATTTCTTCGACTTGCCCGCGTAGTTCGTCGGGGTCGACCGCGTCGCGCTCCTCGAGCCAGTCGGCAATGTCTCCCTTTGAGGGCAACCCGGGCAGTTCGACCACCTTGACCGTGGCGGAAGGCTCAAGGGCCGTAAGAATCCCGGCTACCGCTTCGGCGTACTTGCGACCTGCCTCGTCGTTATCGGGAAGAACAACCACCTCTCGACCGGCCAACGGGGACCAATCGGTTTTGCGGGGCGCGCCGGAACCACCGCTTGAGGTCGTCGCACTGAGACCAATCGAAACGGCCGCATCGGTCGCCTTCTCTCCTTCGCAGACATAAACCGGGCCGTCCGTTTCGAGAATCTCAGGGAGCCGATACAAGGGCCGTTGTTCCGGCATGGCTCCGACGTGCCATCCGTCCGAACGACGCGATACCGGCCGAACGGTTTTCCCCTCCGCTGTGTCCCATCGAACGACTAGCCCAACCGGTTCCCCGCTTGCGTTTCGATAGGTCCAACAGGTCGAACAGGGGCCAAGCTTATCCTCTTGCCTTTTGACTGCCTCGCTGGCTTTCGAGAATACCGAAGAAGTGTTTTTCTTCGACTTTTCTTTTAGAACGTCCTGGGGCCTTTTATGCGGTTTGCGGTCGGAGTCGACGTGAAGATAGGCAGCCACCTTACGGAGCGTCTCGGGAAAGCTCCAACCATGAAACCACTCAAGGACCGAAAAGCCATCGGCCATCCCGCCGCCATTTTTCCCCTTGCCGCACTGGTTACAAATCGCTCCCCCAGTCTCGTTGAAGTCGTCAAAAACCCGCCACCGATCACGGCCCCCACACCTCGGGCAAGGTCCGTTTTTCCCGTCAAGGTATCGGGGTTCCATCCCACCAACCGCTTCCATAATCTCGGCCCAATGTCCCCGGGCTAGCCGTTTTAATTCACCAGCATCTTGCTTGTATTCCATCGGTGTGTTAAATTCCTTTTTACGAATGATTCACTTGGCCGGTTGGCAAATTGGCACGTTAGCCGGTCCTTTTTCTCTATTCTTACTTTCCCACCGCCGGGCACCCGGCTTCTACCCACTGTTGAATCTCATCATGTCGAAACCGGATTGCGGGCCTCACACCTCGACCGATCTTGATCGGTGCCGGTGCCAAACCCGATCGGGTCCACCGCCGCCAGGTTCTAGGGGCAATGCCGGTCAGCTTGGCCGCTTGAGGTTCGGTCAGGAGTGCCGGTAAATTCTGCTTATTGCTCATCGTGCTGGGCCTCCTTGGCTCCCAAAAGGTTCAGTTCGTATCTCACCCGCTGCATCGCCGCTTGATCGTAGATTGGTGTTGCGTCGGCATATCCTCGGGGTGGGATGTCCTCCATCGTTTCGAGAATAGATCGAACCAGGTGAACACTCACACCAAGCCGGGTTGCCATTTCTCGTGGTGTCAAAAATCTTGCAATGACTGCCATTGTGTTTTAGCTCCTTTCATTTGGGGCTTCGTTTGCGACCATGGCAGTAAGCTAAGGCATACTTGGGCATACGTGCCAGGCATACATGACCACAAAGAGGGATATTTCAGGGGTATTCCGTATATTTCAGGGATACTTTCGCCAAGAAATGAAAAAAGCCCGGTCGCAATGCCGGGCTTCCGAGCTTATTTGATGTTTCCGGTTATTGAATATTCCTAGATTGAAATAGCTCCAGCTTTTCTCTGTGGTCGTTTGCTCTATTTCTAATGTTAGTTAAGCCATTCTTTAATCCTGCTACTTCGCCTTTATCGCCTAAGCTTTCGCGTATTTCTTCGGTGAGGCTTTTATTCCACACACTTCTAATCGTGGATGGCTCACACTTATCTTCGCTCAGTAGGTACCAAAAGTGATTTCTTTTTACTTTTCTTTGCTGACTCGCCGGTTTATCATCGAAGAAAAACGCTCGGGCTTCCAAGATCATGGCCGCAATCTTTGCTCTGGATGGAGCTCCCTCAACAGTTGAGGGCCTCAACTGGGCAAGTACCCCCTCAAGCTCTTCGTCTTGGCCATCGCCATCAACCCGACTCTCTTCGGTCGCCAATTTGTTAATTGCTCTATCGGAGACCAGAGCGGGGGATTGCTTGGGCTTGACGATCTCAGTCGAGGTGTTGGTATCTAGAGAGCGAAACAGATCAAATGGCTTTGTAAGAGATTCCTCAATTCGCTCTCTTTCCCACTCCCGTTCTCGATCTTGTTCGTGCGTAATTTTAGTTGGTACCGCATCGATTGATATCTGAGCCTCTCTTTTCCCGAGAAAAGTTAATGTGTATCTTGTTCGGTATCCCGATCCTGAAGACATACCAGGACACCATTCGTCATGTTCAACCATCTTAATTAGATTAAAAGCAAGGCACTGTTCTAGAGCATCACTAAACCACAAATGAAATAGCCCATAGTCGACCTTGCTTCCGCGCATTGCTAGGCCGCTTGAAAAAGCGATTCGTAACGTGTCCCTTTCGGGACCCCATTGAAGATGTTCTTCGAGCAGCCCGCAAACGGCACACAAAAACGCCCTCTTGTCATCTTTACTATCTATTGCCACGTAGCCAAATGCGGTCGATACTCGATCGATAAACTCAGGTTCGAAATGATACGATGGGCCCAAAGTTTCTTTGAGACTAAGCAGTTCCTTTACCTCGATCTCAGTCAGTGGCTTACCCATCAGATACGTTCCTTTCCTTAAGACCGGGTCGACCGACCGCTATACAACGGAACGTGTATTGCGTAACGATCGGTCGACGATGGGGATCAACCATCTACCCGACATTACTTAAACTTCCTATCTTTTTATTTGCGACTTCGGCCGCTTATCTAAAATCCGCGTTGATTGTAACACTATCCGCCTTTTTTTCACCGACCCTAATTCGATAAAAATCACGATTCGTTTAGCGGGTTTTATTTCGGACGCTTCCGTTCGGTTTTGACCTCCGATTGGCCCCCTGCCATCCGAACGATTGCGAGAATGGCCCGCTGTGCGTCTTCGGGTAGATTCGGCCAGTGTTTAACCACTAAATGGGTATCAGGCGTCAGAATCGACTCTAGATCGTTTGAGGCATTTTCGACCAGATCGGCAAGGGCCGCATCACTTGCCATCAATGCGGCCGGTTCGATTGGCTTGGTGCCCTTGGTGGTGCCACTTGGATTTGCCGTTTCTGTAAGTGGCTTATCTGGCAAGAGGTTAGGGTCTTCCGCTTCTGGATTGTGGTTCCAGAAGTCGGGGGTTCGAATCCCCTCATCCACCCTGAAGCCGTTAGTATCCGCTAAGTCATTAGCGACCGCTAGCGGCTTTTTTTGTGCCAAAACGTTTGATTCTGGCGGGTTACAAGAATCGTTTTCGGCCTCTTCGGCGTTTTTAAGATTTTTCACTCTTGCCACAAATGGCCTTTCCTGATGGAAAACGGTTCCCCTAACGAATATCTTTAGACCCCTCCTATCAAAACCCGCGACATCAACCGCCGGGGGGTGCTTTTCAGCTCGCCAGTCTGGCCTGACGGGGCTCAAGGCTATGTGAGGAAGCAAAAACCACCAACGATTGGCAACCCGCCAGGCCATTATTCCATACAGATCGAACTAACGTCGACGTCGGACCACTATCAGCGTTCCAAGCCCGATCAGAATCAAGGCGACCGCGCCCGGTTCCGGAACTGGCACCACCCCGACCGTCAGCATCGTATACCCGGCCAGGTCGCCGACGGAAAGGTACTCCAGCGAATAATCCTCGCCATAGGTTGCGCCGGTGATACGGGCCCAGTCCAGCCCATCCCAATATTGAATCGCGTCGGTCCCCTCGACCAATTCCAAAAATTCGTCAATCGAACCGGAAGCATCCGTCTCCCCGAAAAGTGCCAACATCCCACCGGTCGACATATTGATAAAGCTGTCTCCGTCACCATTGTAATCGATGGTTAGAGTTGACCCTACACTAACCAGGCCGCCGTCGGTGATCGTCAGTGTTCCTTTGCCCCAGAAACCAACGCGGAGCAAGTCGGAGTTGGTCCAGGTCGAACCAGCCCCGTCGACAGTTACCTCGCTAGTTGCATGAAAGCCATTGCCGATGTTGCTCCAGCCCCCGCATTTAATTACTCCTCCTTCGACAATGCTTACCCTTCCATTACCCCAAACGCCTACACTGAGTCCACTGGTACTGACGGTTCCGCCGTCGCTGATCGTCAGCGCCCCACTGCCATCCCAGCCAACGAAAAACCTGCCGGAGTTGGTCCATGTCGAACCAGTCCCATCGACGGTTAATGCTCCTGTCGAAGTGCCGGATCGATAGCCGAGGTAGCAACAGTCATTACATTTTACAATCCCGCCGCCGGTGATATTTAACTTGCCATTACCATAGATGCCAACATTGAGTTCGCCGGAGTTGGACCATGTCGAGCCGGTCCCGTTGACAGTCACTTCGCCTCTCGACCCGGATTTGTAGCCGATGAACCCCCCGGCCGATTCAACAACCATTCCATCGGAGATACGCATCGTTCCTGTACCACTATAGCCGGCCCCCATCGAACCGGTGCCGTCGACGTCCAGATTAAGTACAATGTTCTGGCTAGCATTTCTATTTAAATTAAAGGTTTTATTGAGGCCATGTGTCGCGTCGAAGACTAGATCGACGTCAGCGACTAGGCCGTGGGTGGTAAGCGTACCCGTACCTGTAAGATCATTCAAGTCGCAGCAAAGTCCACCTGTTGTAAGTGTTCCATTGTCAAAGTGGATTCTGCCTGACGATCCAGGACTAGTAGCCACGCGGGTATCCTCTTTAACAGTCACTGTCCCGCCATTGGTGATATTTATCATGCCATTGCCATCGCCATCGCTAGATTTGTTTCCAATGACGAGTTCGCCCGTGTTAGTCCATGTCGAGTCGGGCCCATCCACGGTCACCTCACCTGTTGAACCGGATATGTAGCCGATGTAGCTGGAGCTATTACTAAAGGTTCCTCCGTCGGTGATCAGCGTCGTTCCATTGATAACGAAGAGATGGTCCAAATTAGTCCAGGTCGAGCCGGCCCCGTCGACAGTCACCTCACCTGTTCCGGCGATGGTGCAGCCGTTACTACTGACAGTTCCGCCGTCGGTTATATTAAGCGTCCCATGGCCAACACCGAGTCTGCCGGAATCCGTCAAGGTCGAGCCGATCCCATCGACGGTCACCTCGCCTGTCGAAGTCGACCAGGGGCCGATGCCGACATGATTGCTAATGACAGCCCCGCCGTTGGTGATAGTTAATGTCCCATCTCCTTGGAGGCCAACTTCGAGGCAGCCAGAGTTGTTCCATGTCGAGCCGATACCGTCGATGGTCACCTCGCCTGACGAGTCGGAGTAGTAGCCGAGGTATCCATAATAGGAAACCAGATCACTACCACCGTCGGCAATCACCGAACCGGTTCCAGTGTTGCCGATGTAGGCGATCGTCGAGGAATCCCACGTCGATGGATCAGCGGGATTCACATTCCCGGTTGAATAGATAGCGGCCGGGAGGGGGGTGGTTAGTGTTATTGCCGAGAATAGAATGACGCACGCTAGGTAAACTGCCCACTTTGACATGACTGGCTCCTGTTTTAAAAAGGGTGAAATTGTTTCTACTTAGCGAATTCTTTCCATGAGCAAATGAGATGCCATTTTTGGGGAATTTAATTAATCAAACTTGGAAGTGTTTTTATAACTCGTTTTTATGGAAGGGGATCGTAGGGGCTTTTTTTGTTTTTTCAGTCGTCCCTGTTTTCGAACGGAAAGCGGGGGGATGGATGATTTTGATACAGGTGTATTGATTTGCTTGCCTTAAAATCGTACATACATAAAATGGGGTATTAAACTGCTGAAAGATACCCACCTAAGAGCTGGGCGGTCAGGGAAAAACGTCTCAGGGGACGTTTGAAGTCGTCCCAAGTCTTGCGGCGGGACATAGCTGAATAGGCTGTCGGGATGGCGGAAGACGAAAGGTTTGAACTCGGCACGCATCCAGCCGGGATTCGGACCTATTCACACACCCCCTATTCAAAACCTGCACACAAAAAGAGCGGGGGATTCGTTGGAATTGGTGGACAGGTTACGGGCAGACGCCAGTCACTCGCCGGCAATCTTGTCACGTTTTGCCCTAGCCTCTTTCGCTTTCCACTTCCCCAGGTAGATCGTTTTTTTCCGGAGAGAACGACCTGGGCCGATGCGTTGTCTTGAATCGCCGAAGAGAAGGGATTCGTTTTTCGGGGCAGTCTGGGGCATGAAATGCGCCTCTTCTTTCGTGATGGAACGTGTCATTGACACGTCAACTCGAAAAAAAGGCCGCACTTCTGACTGTCAGAAGGTATCGTAAGATTAGATTTGGCAACGGTTTAGATTAAGTGGAGACGATCGGACTCGAACCGACGACCCCCGCCTTGCAAAAGCGGTGCTCTCCCAATTGAGCTACGTCCCCGTATTGGTGCGAAGGAAAATTTCCTTCCGATTTTCCGTTTTTCGACTTTCCCCTTGGAAAAACCGGCCCTTTCGAAAAAAGGGTAAGGTCGCGGTTGGAATTTCTCAAAGGCAAGGAATAGGGTGGCTTTCCCCTCGAAAGGTTTTTTATGATACCTTGTCTTTTCCCAAAAGTCTAGTCCGGATGAATTCCAGCTCCGTTTGCCAAAGCGAAACTTGGTACTTTGACCCGTCGGCCCTTCGACGGTTCCGTGCCTACTTCTAGGTACATCGGGGGGGTAGTGCCGCGTGGTATTCCCCTTAAAAGCTGACTTGATGCCGGGGGAGCTTGTTAATAACCGAGGAGAATTGGAAGAATCGACAAAAAAGGGAGAATGCTTAATGTGAGTGGTTTTTTACTGAAAAGCCGATCATGAAATGGAATTTTTTCAGCCTTGAATAAATTCTTTACAACCTATGCTTTTATAAATAGAGGGGATTTGGTGATTTTGAGCTTTGATCTCGCTTCTTTGAGAGGAAAATAGCATTGTGTGGGGTGAAGATTTTTCTCGTATCATTTTGATCTTTAGTTTGTTCACGGCAATCGTTTCAACGATCGGCTTTTTTCCTTTGTTTTTCTGGCGAAATCCGCGTAAGGAAAAGCAACCTTTGTCCGGTTTGGAAGAACGAAAAAGCATAGACAACTATTGGGAAATGGCGGCTCGTCAAGCCACGGACGGTTTAGCTATCATAGACCGAAAGGGCCGTTTTTTGTCGGTGAACCCGTCCTTTACGAACCTTCTGGGGTTATCCGAGACGAAACTGGAAAACCTGGTTTTCTTTGATTTGCTCGGCCAAAAAGAGCGAGCGGCGTGTCAAGAGAAATTTCGGCAAGTATTCGAACGAAAGCTTGGCCCTTTCACGTTCGAGGCGAGTTTCAGGGAAGAAGAAGGCGGTTCGGTTTGGAGTAAAATTCAGGTTTCGCCTCTCGAAGAAGATGCTCCGTCCCTCGAAAAGGTCGCGGTGACTTTGTACGATGACGCAAATTCCTCGTCTTTGGAAGAATCGTTCGATCTGAATCCTCGCCGCGTTTTCTCTCTTTTCGAGAAGATGTCGATCGGGCTCATGGCACTCAATGAGGAAGGCCGTTTTCTTTACGCCAACCAAGCGCTGCTTCATCTTTCCGGATATACGCTAGAAGAACTGCAGTCGAAGACGACTTTCGAAATTACGCATCCAGACGACCTTTACCAAACGCTGGAACATATCAATTTCGGACTTGCCGGAGTGGGAAAAGAGTACCATTACGAAAAGCGAGTTTTAGCGAAGAACGGAAAATACCTCTGGGTAGATGTTCACGCGCGTTCTCATTGGGAAAAAGGTCAGAAACCTTGTATACTGGCGACCTGTATCGATATCACCGAATCGAAAAAGGCGTCCGAAGTCATTCGGGATGGAAAAGAACGACTCGAAGTGGCGTTGGAAGGGGCCGAAATGTCGGTCTGGGAGTGGTCTCGTGAGACCGGAGATATTTCTTTCGTCGACGATACCATTTATAAACTGCTCGAAATCCAACCGGGAAGTATTCCCGTTAATATGGAAGCGTGGCGATCGAATATCCATCCGGAAGATCGCCCAAAACCGCATGCCCTTTTCACGGCCGTGGTCAATGGAGAACTCCCGTCGTTCGATGCCTATTATCGGATTATCACGGGGAAAAAGCGGATCCGATGGGTTCGCGCTTTGGCCAAAGGGCTGGGGTACGACGAGGAGGGGAAGCCTTGGCGGATTCTTGGCGAGTGTCAAGATATTACCCGCGTAGTCGTTGCCGAAGAGGCTTTGCGAGAAAGTCAATCGCGTTACCAATCGCTCTTCCAAAGTATGGCCGAAGGGTTGGCTGTCACGCGAATCGAACGGAGTGAGAAGGGCGATCCGATCGGCTTTCCGATCATCGAGGTCAATCCGGAATTTGAGCGGATTTTCGAGACCAAGGCTGAATCGCTGCTCGGAAGGGACCTTGCCAACGATCAATCTCCCCACTATTTGCATTGGGTCCAAAAGGCCAAAGAGGTCGTTCAAACCGGAGTGCCCTGGCAGGAAGAAGGCTATATCGAGTCAATTGGACGTTTTGTTGGCGTCAATCTGTTCTTGATCGGCGAAAATTTATTGGGGTGCCTGTGCGCCGATATTCACGAGCGAAAACAAAATGAAAAAGCGTTGAAACGACGCAATCGACAGTTCGATGCGGCCAAAGAACTCACGAAATTGTGTGAATGGGAATTTGATATTTCTCGGCGATGTTATGTGAACACCGAGGAAATCGAGCCGATTTTGGGGGTCTTCTTCAAAAAGCACGAGTGCCATGTCAAAGAAGTCGGAGAGCGAATTCATCCGGAGGATCTTCATCGTACAAAACGGGCTTTTAATGATTTCCTGCAAGGAGATCAGCCGTTCGATGTCGTCTTTCGGATGTTGGATGCGCATGGGGAGATTCGCTATTATCATGTGATCGGCAAGAAGACGTATGACGAAGACGGGACACCGAAACGCGCGTTTGGAACGTTCATGGACGTGACCAAGCAGAAGGAGATTGAAGAAAAAATTCGAGTCGCGGCTACTGAAGCTGAAGCGGCCAGCCAGGCGAAAAGTGCTTTTTTGGCCAACATGAGTCATGAAATCCGAACTCCCATGGCCTCCGTACTCGGGTTTGCCGAAGTGCTGGACGACTCGGATCTCGATCCAAAAGAACGCTCTTTAGCCGTCAACACGATCAAGCGAAATGGTCGCGCGTTGTTGGATTTGATCGACGACATTCTCGACTTGTCGAAAGTCGAAGCGGGACGGATGTCGTTGGAAAAGGTTGAGTATCCTCTGGGCGATCTGGTCGAAACCCTGGACGCGATGTTCCGACTCCGCGCCGAAGAAAAGCGACTCGATCTTTCTTTTGTTTTTCACGACGGAATGCCAACCAGCATAGAAACCGATCCGACTCGATTACGGCAAATCCTGGTCAATCTGATCGGAAACGCGATTAAATTCACGGAGACCGGCGGTATTCGTATTGAGCTTGGAATGGTCGACGACAAGGCCAACCGAAAACTGCGGGTTCTCATTTCCGACACCGGGGTTGGAATGTCGAAGAAGCAGTTGGCCAAAATCTTTGATCCATTTACCCAGGCCGACAGTTCGACCACGCGTCGTTTCGGCGGGACGGGACTTGGCTTGGCGATTACGAAACGCTTGGTCGAAATGCTCGATGGATCAATCGAGGTGAAAAGTCGAGAGGGGATGGGGAGTCAGTTTATCTTACATTTGGATCCCGGAAAAATGGATTTCAGTCTTTGCGAAAAAAATATTTCGTATGAGACCAGAAAAGGAAATGGAAAAATTTCGATCAAGGAAGAGTCGCCCGCCCGGTTGGAGAAAATCGAGGGAAAGGTCTTGTTGGTTGAAGATAGTCCGGATATCTCTCGTTTGATCCAATATCTTCTCGAAAAGAGGGGGCTTTCGGTCGAGACGGCCGAAAACGGTTTGCTTGGCGTCGAAGCGGCCTGTCGTTCGCGGAAAGAGGGATTGCCGTTTGATTTGGTCATCATGGACGTCCAGATGCCGGTCATGGATGGGCTCGAGGCGACCAGGACGCTACGTCGAATGGACTGGAGAGGCCCGATCATCTCACTGACCGCTCATGCCATGCGGGGGGATGAAGAAAAAAGTTTCGCCGCGGGTGCCGATTTCTATTTGACCAAACCGATCCTTCCCGATGCGCTTTACAAGGCGGTCTGTGAGGCGATGGCCATGGCTTCCGAATGTCGAAGCAACTAAGGGGCTGCAATCTGTTTATCTCGCCCCTTTTCACTCTCTTTACGTAAAGTGCCTACTCTGTTAGTCTGGAGAGAAATTCATCTCTAATCTCCGTTGACTTACGAGGCCATCTTGGGGATACTTCGAGACAAAATAGGTAAATTTTTGAACCCGGTCGAGGTTTCGGTATGACGGTCGTCAAGAAAGAGGAATTGAAGCAATATTGTTTAGAGACTGCCCAGAAGGCCAAAAAGGCGTCCGCTGAACTGACCCAAGTTACCGGTGCCCAGAAGAACGAGTGGCTTCGACGTAGCGCCGCTTTACTTCGAGAACGAACCGTTGCGCTGACCGAGGCGAATCGGCTCGATCTGTCGGCCGCCGACGACTATGGATTGACCGAGGCACAAATTGACCGCCTTCGACTGACCGAGGATCGGATTGAAGGGATCGCCCAAGCGCTTCTTGAGGTCGCCATGTTGCCCGACCCGATCGGTCAGGTGATCGAATCGTCGATTCGCCCTAACGGCCTGGATGTCCAAAAGGTTCGGGTCCCCCTGGGGGTGATTTTCTTTATTTATGAGTCGCGTCCGAACGTGACGGCCGACGCCGCCGCGCTGTGCGTGAAAAGCGGAAACGCGGTCATCCTTCGCGGGGGAAAAGAGGCAATCCACTCGAGCCAAGCGATCGCCCAGATCATGTCCGAAGCGGCCGCGGAAGTGGGATTGCCGGGCGACGCGGTCCAACTGGTGGCAACGATCGACCGGGACGCGGTGGGCCATTTTCTCCATATGCCCGAGTATATCAGCGTGGCCATTCCACGCGGCGGAGCGGGGCTCATTCGACGTGTGACCGATGAGGCTCAAATGCCGGTGATTAAACATTTTGCGGGCAATTGCCACGTCTATATCGACCGGGCGGCCGATCCGGAGTTGGCCGCCGCCTTGACCGTCAACGCCAAGTGCCAACGGATGGGCGTCTGTAACGCGGCCGAGTCGCTGGTCATTCACGCCGACGTGGTCGAGACGCTGTTGCCCAAGATTGCCGACGCCCTGAAAGAGCAAGGGGTCGAGTTGCGGGCCGACGCGGCTGCACGAGCGTTTGTCCCCGAGGCGAAAGAGGCGACCGACGAGGATTTTGCGACCGAATACCTTGGACCGATCCTTTCGGTCAAAACGGTCGGTTCGTTGGACGAAGCCATTGAACATATCAACCGATACAGTTCCGGACATACCGAGGCGATCGTGACTCGCGATTTCGACGCAGCTCGCCAGTTTGCGGCGCGGATCGATTCGTCGGCCGTCATGATCAATGCGAGCACCCGTTTCAACGACGGGGGAGAGTTCGGACTCGGCGCCGAGATCGGCATCAGCACCGACAAGTTCCACGCCCGTGGCCCTTGCGGCATCAATGAACTGACCAGCTATAAATACGTTTGCTACGGAACGGGCCAACTGCGAGGCTAGCCATTTGATTTTTTGCAACCAGTTAGGGATAACGTCTTCTCGGCGCCGCAGGAGCGGGTCGATCGGTCGGATAGAAAACGGATTTTCTCACGGAGTTAATGGGAAATGAGCGGGGAAGTACTCAGCCAAGCAGAAGTCGAAAGCCTTCTCAACGCGATGCAATCGGACGGCGATTCGGCGGCTGCCCCTTCCTCGCCGGCCGCTGGGGAAAAGAAGGGCCCCACGACGATCGCCGCGCCCAGTGGCGCGAAAGTCAAGGTGGTCCCTTACGACTTCAAACGGCCCGAGCGGGTCGGCAAAGAGCAGATGCGCGTGCTGCAGACGCTCCACGAAGGATTTGGCCGTAACTTCGCGGCCGGACTTTCCGCGATGGTACGCAGTCTGGTGGAGGTCAAGCTTACCAGTGTCGACCAGTTGACCTATAGCGAGTTCACTTTTAGCCTCGAAAATCCGACTTGTTTCAATCTGCTGGAAGCGGAGCCGCTGGAAGGGAATCTGATTCTCGACATCAGTCCGTCGATTCTGTACCCGATCATCGATCGACTGCTTGGCGGTGGAAGTGAAGGGGCGATGATCGCGCGGCGCCCGCTGACCGAGATCGAGTTGAAATTGGTCTCCCGGATCACCAGTCTTTTTCTGGAAGAACTTGAACACGCTTGGGAGAATGTTCTCGACTTGAAGCTCCGCGTGGCTCGTGTCGAAAATAATCCCCAGTTGATTCAAATCGTGCCGCCCAACGAAGTGGTGGTCTTGATCAGTTTCGAGTTGACGATCGGTGATGTGCGAGGAATGGCCAACCTTTGTATCCCGTTCAACGCGATCGAGCGTATCAGCGGGAAGCTTTCGGCCAACAGTTGGGTCGCTTACGGCAAACCGAAAACGACTCCGGAAAGCACCAAGCAAATCGGCCAAGTTCTGCAAAGTTCGCTCATCGAGATCGGGGTCCAATTGGCAAGGACCCGCATTTCCACTGGCGATTTGCTCGGTCTCCATGTGGGAGATATCATTACCACCGATCGGGATATCCGCTCCCCGCTTTTGGTGAAGGTCGAGCAATACGCCAAGTTTTATGCCCGCCCCGGCGAGTACAAAGGACACAAAGCGATTTCTATCGAAACCGACGTCCAAGTCCCGCCCCCTGAGGCGTTGGACGAATAGTCGGCCGACTTTCTCGTTCCTCCCGATTCGCTCTCCTTCCCTTCTTGGCGCATTTTAAAAAAGTCGGTTGCGTCTCAACGCCGCTGGGGGAGAGGTCCCATGGCGGTCGCAAGTGAATGACGGAATCGATCTGGATTTCCTCCCTTTTCTGTTGGTCGCAGGGAACCCGCTCGACCAGAGTGGAGGACTTCCAAAAAAATTCTCATCTAGAAAAACCGGCTTCTCGCCGGGAAACGGCCTCTGAGTGATCGGGGGGAAAGGCTCTGAAAAAGTTTCGAACAGTCGCCCCTCTTGGATGCCACGCCCTATACTGCCAATCTTTCCCATAAACCCTGTTCTCGTTGGTTTATTCTGTGGCGGCGAAATTTTGAGGCGACGTTAAAGTTTGCGGGTCAGTGCGGACGATAACACTCATGACGATTTTGACACTTAAAGCGTCCTTGCCGATCACGGTCTCCCTGCAAATCGCCAAACCATGCGAGGGAATCCGGGCAAGGTCCTCTTAATCAAACCAATTTGGGAGGCGATTCATGAGCGGCTTAACCCGGAAAAGTTTCCTTTGGAAAATCCTGTGCGTCTTGGTGATGCTCGGCGGTTTCGCTCTGACCGGTTGCACGGTCGATACGGGTGGACAGACCCTGCCGAGCCAGTTTTATTTGACCGACGACGTCCAGTACTTCGCGCCAGGACGAGAATTTATTCTGGCCAACGAAGCGGCCGCCATGAAGGCTCACAAGGAAGAGATGCAAGCCGAAGCGGTGTCTCAACCGCAGCCGTAGCGAGCAATCTTCACGAAAGGCTACCTCGTTTTCCTAGAGAGCCTTATGAGAGTCGCGAAAAATTAATCGAAGTCATGCCGGCGTTTGCTTGACTCGAAGGCCTATGTTTACGACACCTTGGTTGAAATGGGGCTTTTGGGTGTTCGAGGTCGAAGCAAGCGTTTTCCGGGGGGACGGCACCTTTGGGTTGCTGACGTCCTGGGAAGGGGGAATCTCGTCACCCTACTTCTCGGACGTCGGCAACCAAAGGATTTTCGTATCTATTTAGCCGTTTACGGTTGGAGGCTTACGATCGAAAAGCGGGCAGGTGCGCTAGGTTGGTGAATTTGGTTTAGCAGCCTGAGTCAAAAGGGCATTTCATTCTCTCGCTAAATTAGCCCAACTACCGATCTCCTCGATTGCTGCACTTGGCTAAAAGGTTACAGGATTTTTTCTTTGGGATGGTGAGCAAACAGTTATGGCCGAATTCGATTTTACGCCATATTCCCAGCAATGGGTCAATCTCTTTTTGATCTGGGTCGGTTTCAGCACGATTGCCGGACTCTTGGCCCGACTCTTTCTGCCCGGAAACGATCCGGTCGGTCCGCTGGCCATGACCGCGATTGCGATGCTCGGAACCACCCTGGGGCTTTTTCTTTTTGGGTCGGTTGTCAAGCAGACCTGTCCCACCGGTCCTTGTAACCCAATCAGCATTCCCGGACTTCTTTGCGCGTTTGCCGGGGTGTTGGTCTGTCTGGGGGGCTACCGATTGATTATCAGAACCACCGTGCGCGAATACTCTTCCTCCTATGATTCGGATGAAGAGTAGGACACGGCTCTCTCCTGAGGTGTCGCATTTCCGAAAACGGTCGAGATGCGACGGTTCAATGAAAACCTCACGCGCTTTTTCTTTGAGGGCTTCCCTCGCTTTATAAAAGTGCCAAGGAAGCGTTTCTTTCCTCGGCTTCCAAAGGGAGCTTGCTTCTTACACCGAATTTTGGCGTTCTTAACCTCTTCAAAACAAGGAAAATAGGGGCATTTCGACCAGGGCCGTTTTCCTTGCTTTTCTTGGTCTCAGTGCAACTTTTCCTTTCTGATCGGGTGAAACTCGCTTGAAGGGGCAAAATAGTCGGTTTTACAGTTTGCCGCCCCTCCCTTTTTTCCAGTCGAAAAAGTTTCTCTAATCATACCCACCTTTTGGGTTAGGACCCCCTTTTTTCGGGTTTTCTCAGTTAATCCGAACCGGCCGATTTCCCCGATGAAGACAAGGCTGATGGGGTTGTTACGCCAAAGAGGGTCAAGCCGGTTTTGGCTTATCGAAGCGTCCCGGCTTCTCCAAAGGTTTCCCTTTTTGTAGGGAAGTCGTCAACTGAAGTATCTTCAAACGAAAATGGGTCAACGATCCCAGAAGCGTTTTTCCGAATCTTTACTCCTACTACGATGAAGAGAAGAATGATGAAAGGCAAACTTGGAATTCTAACGGTCATGGCATTAGGGCTTTTCGCCTTGAATGTCGCGCAAGCCGCCGACACTCCGTACGGCCAGCTTGCTCAACCGACTTCGATTCAGAAGACGGTTTTTGCCCCTCTTGCTTCCGCACCTCGATTGGTTCCGGCGCAAACGGTTTCCTACGAAGCCCAGGCATCGGAAGCCAAAAGCTGCAATGCGTGCGACAAGGTCGAATGCTGCGAAGCAACCTGTGACTCCTGCTGCGGTTGGTCCTTGAAAAACTCGCTTTCCTGTCTTTCGCTGCCTTGCTGCAAAGGCCCGACCTGGGAATTGCGTACACCGTGCGCGTTGAAGTGTCGCGGCATTGAAACCGGTGGTTGGATGTCGGCCGGTATCTACTCCAACGGCTACGGCGCCAAAGACAACGGCCCGATTACCTTGCGAGACTACGGCAACGGCTTCACCGCCGACCAGATGTGGTTCTACATGGAAAAAGAAGCCGACAACGGCGGTTGCGGCATCGCTTGGGGTGGACGCGCCGACTTCGTTTGGGGTGCCGACGGTCCTGACCTTCAGGCCTCCAACGACAATGGTTGGGACACCGGTTGGAATACCAGTGACGACGATAACTACGGTTCGTCCTTG
This sequence comes from Thermoguttaceae bacterium, assembly GCA_963674475.2. Classification (GTDB taxonomy): domain Bacteria; phylum Planctomycetota; class Planctomycetia; order Pirellulales; family Thermoguttaceae; genus CAXXFQ01. The sequence continues at coordinate 479,588 of CAXXFQ010000033.1, forward strand.
CCGCAGCTTTACGCCGAGCTGGCGGTCAACCAATGGAAGATCAAAGCCGGGCACTTCTTTAGTCTGTTGGGTTACGAATCGGTTCCGGCCGTCAATAACTTCTTCTACAGCCATTCGTATGCTCTTGCCAACGAGCCGTACACCCACATGGGCGTCTTGGCCAGTCGCAACCTGACCAATCGACTCGAGGTCACCGGCGGTTGGGTCAATGGTTGGGACAATGGTTGGCTCAACCCCACGGGAGCCAGCGGGTACCTCGGTTCGGCCAAGTACAAATTGAGCCGAAACACCTCGTTGACCTACGCCCTGACCGGCGGTTCGGATATGTCGGTCGCAATGCCGGGCAATTCCTACATGCACAGCTTGGTCTTCGACTGGAACATCAACTGCCGTTGGGAATACGTCATGCAGAGCAATTTCGCTACCTGCGATGAGAGCGGAATCGCCAACCAAGCGAATCAGCACTACGGCATCAGCCAGTATCTGTTCTACAAGATCAACGACTGCTGGAAGTTTGGAACTCGGATCGAATGGTTCCGCATGGAAGACTACTATCCCGCGGCCGACACCGAAACCAGCAACGCGACGGCCTTGTCCGTCGGGCTCAACTACCGGCCGCTGCCGAACGTTCGGATTCGACCGGAACTCCGTTGGGACTGGTCCGACGCGTCGAATATCAGCCCGAACGTTTTCGACAACGACACCAAATCCAATCAAGTCTCCGGTGGGTTTGACTTCATCGTGACCTTCTAGTGAGCGAAACTGTTTTGCTTGTGGAGAAGGAAGCTTCGAGGAGTTAAAGATTGGGTCATGTTAGCGAGCTCGACTCTCGGGAAACCGACGAGTCGGGCTCGTTTTTTCTTTTCTTGCATGCGATCGAACTGATCGAACCGATCGAACTGATCGAGCAGACCGAAAAAAAGCTTTTAGTGCGGTTTTCAGTCAACGGTAGTGTCACACCGGCGTCGGAAGAGTTCCCGATATTTCTGTAAGTCAATATTTGGATTGAGTTTAGGGTTTTCTGTTTTCCTTACGTCCGGCTGCAGGGGGGCGAAAAGGAAATGAGGCCCATTACCTAAGCGAAATGGGCAGGATGGAGTAGTTGGGGGGCGTGGAGGCTCTATTTTGAATAGAGGCGAAGCGAGGCGGGTTTCGGCAGTTCGTCTTGAGTGCGAGCCCGTTTTTCGCTACCCTTCTCAGACTGGGAACCTTTGTCGAGATGGGATGAGGGCCGAAAAATCGCTGGCGGGGGTGTTCAGCCGGTGCGAATCGGTCGGATTTTTGGTGCCCCAGTGGAGAAGAGAAAAGAATAGAACCCGCCTTTATCGACATCGGCTTGAACGCCGCGGGCGGTTGAGGTTTTTTGTGAAAAATTGAGAATTTTAAAAAAAAGACGTCCCCGTTCCGTGGGCCTTCCTTTTTGCAAGGATAAGCAAGGATGCTTTCCAAACGTCTCTTTGACAGAACAACTCATTTGATTTGCCTCGGGACAATCGGGCTGTTTTTGGGGATCGGTTATGGACCCTCAAACGGGTTTGCCGAATCGACGGAGTCGGTTTCTCGAATTCGCCTGAGTTCGGCTGACGAATCGACCCGCCCGGCCCGTTTGACCAAAACCGGTCTTTCGTCCGACCCGTTTGGCCTCGACAGCCGATCGGACTCGGCCACGGCAACGTCGGATGGGGCCATATACGGAGCCGAAAGAGAAGAATCCGATCCGGGCGTTCCGGGGAAATTGCTTCCGACTTCGCCGAGTAACACGGCGGTTGCGGCCCAGCTTCGCAGAAAAACGCAGGCGACCGGCCAGCCCGTTCGGTGGGAATCGGTTGCACAAAATGTTTCTACGCCTCCGTACACGGTGCAAGAGCCGCCTCAAGCGGAAGCTGTTTCCGAGCCGATCGGCGGCCGACCGTCTCTCGGGCAAACGACGGAGTCGACTCCCCTTTCCGAAAACCCCGAACCTCGCTTGGGACAACCGGACCCGATCCCCTTGGCCCCTCCGGAAAAAGCGGACCAAAAGGTCGATGAAACCGACCGATTTCCGGGTTCCGGCGGTGGAGTGAAAACGTTTGTCACGACCGGCGGCGCGCTCATCTTGGTGTTGGGGCTGTTTTTTCTCTTCGCCTGGACTTTACGCCGCAATGCGTCCGGACCGGCTTCGGTTTTGCCCAAGGAGGTGGTCGAGGTGCTTGGCCGGGCCCCGTTGGCCTGCCGCCAACAGGTTTATCTTTTGCGACTGGGGCACCGTTTGGTGTTGGTCTCGGTGACTCCGTCGGGAATCGAAACACTCTCGGAAATCGACGACCCGCTCGAGGTCGACCGTTTGGCCGGATATTGTCAGCAGCGGCAGGGAAAAAGTTCCACTCAGGCATTTCGACAAATTTTCAATCAGTTCGACGGCAAGTCGTCCGACGTTTCGCCCGCCCGAAGTGTTTCGAATGCCGAATACGAGTCCGCCGCCTCCGCTGGGTCGCCCGCTTCGCAGAATCTTTTTTCGGTCGCTCCCAATCATTCCAGTCCGGAGGAACGCCGTGGCCGTTGAGTTTGGGATTCGAACATCGATACAAAAACGGGGTCTTGTCGGCGCTCGACGACGAATCCGATCGGGGGACGTCGTCCGCTTGGTCTTGTTGTTGGGACTTTTCGCGTGGGCGTTGGTCGGAATGAGCCGTTCGGTTTTTGCCCAGGAAAATGCCGAAGCGCCTCTTTGGAACGGAACGAATCGTGGCGCGAGTCTCGAATCGAATTCACCGGGCGTTACGGCAACCGCGACCGCGCCCGGCGTTGGCTCAGAATCAAATGGGGGGGAGTCGGGCAACACGGAATCGTTCGATCTGCCGATTCCCGAAGGGCTTTTCGGCGGGCCGCAACGTTGGGCCAGCCCGGAAGGGTTCTCGTCGACCATTCAGATTATGATCCTGTTGACCGTCTTGAGTCTGGCCCCGGCCGTGCTCTTGATGACCACCTGCTTCGTCCGGATCGTCGTCGTCCTGAGCCTTCTGCGGCACGCGATCGGAACCCAGCAGTTGCCGCCTAGTCAGGTGATCACGTCGCTGTCGCTGTTCCTTTCGATTTTGATCATGGCGCCGACCTGGAAACAGGTGTATGAGGGGGCGATCGTCCCTTATACCGAAAAACAGATCACGCTCGACGAGGCTTGGGACACGGGCGTCCAGCCGATCCGACGATTCATGAGTCTTCAGATCGAGCGGACCGACAACAGTGAAGTGGTCCACATGTTTCTGGATTACCTTCCCGGCGCGAGTGAAAACCGGCCCGAAAGTTTCGACGAGGTGCCGCTGACGATCCTGGTGCCCGCCTTCATGCTGAGCGAGTTGAAAACGGCCTTTTTAATCGGGTTTCAAATTTTTCTTCCGTTCATCATCGTCGATATGGTGATCGCCTCGGTCATGGTCACGATGGGGATGCTCATGCTTCCACCGGCGTTGATTTCGTTGCCATTTAAACTGTTGCTGTTCATTTTGGTCGACGGCTGGAATCTGGTCGTCGGGATGTTGTTGGACAGTTTTCAATTTGTCGTATAACCCATCGGGTCAAAGGAAACCGGGAAACTGCCATGGACGCGCAAACCGCCATCGATCTCGGACGCCAAGCGCTGATGACCACGTTGTCGATCGGGGCGCCGATCCTTCTTTCGGGCTTGGCCATTGGGCTCCTGATCGGGTTGCTTCAAGCGCTGACCCAAATCCAAGAACAAACGATCGCCCTGGTCCCGAAAATCGTCGGCATGTGTGCCGCCATCGGATTGCTCTTGCCGTGGATGGTGACGTTGTTGATCGAATACTCCCAAAACCTGATCGCCGGAATCCCGGGTCGTTTTTAAAGCGGAGTTTCGTTTTTTCAAGGCGAGGAGCTATCGGGCAAGACAAGAGGGAGGGGGGCGAAGGACGGTTTATGAACTGGCTCGGGTCGTTGCAAATTGAAAAATTTTTGCTGTTCGTTTTCGTTCTGATCCGCGTCAGCGGGATCATGATGGTAACGCCGGTTCTCGGTGCGCAGCAGGTGCCGGCCCGGATTCGCGCCCTGTTCGCGGCGGCGATTTCGATGGTCATCACGCCGAGTCTCTGGAACGTTCCGGTCGATTTACCCACGAACAGCATCGAATTTTTTCTCTTCGCCGCCGGCGAGTTGATTCTCGGGCTTTGTTTGGGACTGGGAATTTTCATTCTCTTTTCCGGCATCCAGTTGGCCGGACAGCTGATCTCGCAGTCGTCGGGGCTAATGATGGCCAATCTGGTCGATCCGTTTTCGGGCGACAATATGTCCTACTTTTCCAACTTCCTTTACTGGATTGTCGTGGCCGTTTTTATCTGCATGGGCGGTCCGAGCATGGTGGTCGCCGCGCTCTTGGAATCGTTCCAAACCATCCCCTTGGGCGGCGGCACGCTGACGGCCGATCTGGTCAACGGTCTGGTGCAACTTTTGTCGACCAGCTACCTTTTGGGAATGCAGGCCGCCGCGCCGGTTGTGGTGGCTGTCTTGCTTTCGACGATCGTCTTGGGACTGGTCGGGCGCACGCTTCCCCAGTTGAATATTTTGATTGTCGGGTTCGGTCTGAATAACCTTTTCGGATTCGCGCTCTTGTCGATCTCGCTCGGCGCGGTCGTGATGACCTTCCAAGACCATGTCGAACCGGTTTTGAAAAATTTATTGGCGATCCTCGGACCAGACGGAATGGCGGCCGGTCCTTAATCCCTTTTCTGTCTTATTGTCGAGAAGAATCGAGCGGGACTAATTTCAGGCTACCTTTGAAAACGGGGTGGCTTATGAGAATAAAAAAGTAATCATAAACCATGCCGGACCAAAACGGCGAAAAACAACACGAACCTACCCAGCATCGCCGCGAGGAGGCCCGTCGACAAGGTCAGGTGGCCAAGAGCCAAGACCTCGACTCGGCTATCCTGTTGTTGCTTGCGCTGATGGTTTTGTTGATGACCGGTCAAGGTATTTGTGATTTTTTCGGGCAATACATGACCAAGCAACTCGGCGGCAAGGCCTGGTTGACCTTCGATGTTGGGTCGATGGTCAGCCATTGGCACGCGCTGGTTGGCGAGCTGGCTTCGCAACTGTTGCCGATGTTGTTTTTGATGTTCCTGGGTGCCATCTTGGTCAACATCATGCAGATCGGCTTCATCTGGAATCCCGAACGGATCGCTCCCGACATTAGCAATTTGAGTTTTCTGAAAGGGTTCAAACGGATTTTTTCGCTGCAGGGCTCGATGCGGTTTTTGTTTGGGCTTTTCAAAATGGCGATCGTCTTGTCGGTCGCCCTCGTGTCGCTTTACGACAAAAGTGATACCCTGCTGGCGCTGAGTTCGTTACCGGTCGGCCGGATCGCGGTCTTTTTGATCAATACCATTCTTTGGACCGCGTTGAAAATCGCCATCGCCCTGCTGCTCTTGGCATTGTTGGAATTCGCCTTCCAACGTTGGAAGCATGAGCAGGATCTTCGGATGACCACCGAAGAGCTTAAGGAGGAGATGAAAAACAACGACGGTAACCCGGAAATGAAAGCCCGCCGTCGTCAGGTACAGCGCGAGTTGGCCAAAGGGCGAACGAGCGACGCGGTTCCGAAGGCCGATTTCGTGGTGACGAACCCGACCGAATTGGCGATCGCCATCAAGTACGATCCAGAGACCATGTCCACGCCGATCGTCGTCGCCAAAGGGGCCGGCGTTATGGCCCGACGGATCCGAGAATTGGCCCTCGAACACGGGATCCCGATCATCGAGAAAAAACCGTTGGCCCGCCTTTTATACAAAGAGGTCGATGTCGATCAGCCGATTCCGTCGGAGCAGTACGCGGCGGTTGCCGAAATCCTGGCCTACGTCTATCAACTCAAGGGGAAGAAGATGCCCGGCGCGGCGTAAACGATCAGAGACGCCAGCCATAAAGATCGGCCATAAAGATCGGCCATGAAAAAAGCGAGCCGTCTCGAGAAGGACCGCTCGCTTTTCGCCTCAACCAAGGGGCGGTGGTTTTTTTTGTCATCCCCAAAACGCGTTTTGATCTGCAAGCGGCTTTTGTTGGGGATGACTTCTACTCGATAATCTCTTTTCCGGCAATCGTGGCCATCTGGGCCAACAACTCCATGTCGACCGATTGGTTGAAAAATCGAACCGAACCATCGCACAGGGCGAAATGAAGTCCGCCCGGGTGCATGCTTCCCCAGCCCCGCTTGCACGGGGACGAATGACCGGAGCCGCCGACCGCTTTACACCGGTCGTAGTCACCCCATAAGGTCCGCTGTTCGGGAACGATGCTCGACACGGAAAAGTAAGCGTAGGAATAGGCCCAAAACGTTCGATATTCCTGAGCGGTCCGTGTGGTCGATTCTCCCAGTAAAAGCGTATTGGACGCCCCGTCGATCACGCGTCGCATCGATTCCGGTTTGAGGTCTCGTATGCCGACGGTGTGCATCGGGCCGTACCAGGACTTCGGATACTTCAGGAAATCGGCCGAATCGAGGAAATTGACCCCGTCGCTTCGCCCGGCTACCGCCCGATAGGAACCGGGCCGATAATACCGAGCGAGGGCGAATTTCCCGGCCGGTCCCGAGGCGGGGATTGTCAGTTCGTCGACCTCCAAATCGGAAGGACAGGTGAAAATCGGAACCGCCGATTTCCGAACGAACGCGTTTTCCTCAGACTCGTTGGGCCGATCCAGGTCATAATTCTCATAAAGCTGATTCTGCTCCAAGTAAGGTAAAATCAGGATCGACCAGTTGGGGCCGGTTTTGATTTCCTTACCGCTGGCGGCAGCGCGGTCCTGCTGGCAAGTCGCTTCACTGTAGGTGTAATTGGCCGGAGGAAAATGCTTCTGGGCCGTGTGATACTGGTTGACACCCAAGGCGATTTGTCGAAGGTTCGAAGCGCAGGTACAACGCCGACCCGCCTCCCGAGCCGATTGGACGGCCGGAAACAAAAGGGACATCAAAAGGCCGACGATCGAGATGACCACCAGCAGTTCTACCAGCGTAAAACCCGGGCGACCGTCTAACCGACGAGCGTCCTTCGTGCCAAAAAAGTTCGAATCAGACCAGTTCCGCATAAAAGCGTTCCTAAAAGAATCCAAAGAGACGGTTCCGGAACCGAGACGGGCGTTTCGATTCCCTTTTGCCAGTTATCCATCAGGTAGGCAAAGTCTTGGGCGTTGACGATCAGGTCGTCGTTGAAGTCGCCGGCGATTTTTCCGAGCGAATCGAGCATCGCCGCTCCACCATTCCAGTTTGCCGTGCCGTATTGCCAGTTACTGCTGAGGAAGGCAAAATCCTGTGCGTTGACCTTACCGTCTCGAGTGACATCCCCTTCCCAAATCTGAAGGAAGTTTTCCGTCTCGGTTGCCCAAATATGATATCCGTCAACCAGATCCCAACTCTCTTGATCGAAAACGCCCGTGATGTCGAAGGTGGTCCCTTCGGCCGGGGCGGGGGTGGTGTCGAAATCGCCGTTGCAGCCCAACCAGATGTTGAAATTATGGGTTCCGTCGCTGACCGTGATTTCGCCGTTGGGGCCCCAACCACCGGCGTCGACGACCGAGACATCTTGCAGCGTTACCAGTTGACCCTGGTAGCGTTCGCCACCGGTTTGGCGAGTCGCATCGAAAATGAAATCTCCCGTGGAGGCGTCGATGACATCGTCCAACGTGATGGCCATCGGCGCGGGCAGCCCGTAGTTCGGGTCCAGGAGGACCACCTCGAAATCGAATTGGGACAAGTTGTTATGGTCTTCGTTGATGTTGAATTTTCCGCAATAGGGGCGACCGGCCCGCGCTCGAATTTCCACGAGACTGCCCGGCGTCAGCTCCAGCAGGGGCAAGGTCGGATTGGACGGGTTCGGATCGTTCGGATCGGCCAGCCAACTCAGCCGTTGGACTTCCGCGTTCCAGTCCTCGTTGGAATAGCTGTAATCGTCGTCCATGTGCTCGTAGGCCGTACCGTAATTCTGGCCCATCCAGAGACAAGACGCTGCCGTATCGTTGGGGTCGATCGACTGGACGAAAACTTGCCACTGACCACCCATATGAAACAAATTGGTTCCGTCAAACGACTCGAAGTTGGCCGTGTTGTCGAGCATCGTACTGTAATCGTTGAGGACGACCCCTTGCACGCGAATCGGAAAATCCCCTTTGCTGAAGGTCGTATTTCCACTGGCGTCGACCCCTTGAACGGTCGAGTGGTTGACCAGCGGGACGGTATTCCAGTCGATTTGGGCATGGGCGGTCGCAAAAAGACCAAACAGGGCAAGGAGGGTAAGCAGGGGAGTCGTTCGGGATGCCATTTCTGTTCCTTTCGAAGGCTAGTGGGTGAACGGTTTGTATCGCATGTATTACAAATGGCTAATTCGTAACACCGCCCAGTCTAGCCGATTCCCCTTGGGGTTACAAGAAGCGTTTCATACTTTTTCTAAGAAAATAATAATGGAAACGCGAGCCCTCGACAAGGGGGGGAATGAAAGGTCCACCTGTCAAAAAGAAACGGCTCAACAGGGCCGCCCTCATTTTTCTAGGGGAAATCCCCTAGAAAATTGCCGGAAGACGGCTCGTTAGAGCGCACCGAACGAATCGTAGCCGTCCAAAACGAACGGCGAAGGACGCCACTGATTCGCGTCGATCTCGAAATACGGCTCGGCGATTGCCGCTCGGACCGCGTCGGCGTCGGTTTGCGTCGGGTCGTAGGTCACTCGGACCAGCCCTTCGATCGGATCGGGCCAGACGGCCAACGAGAGATAGCCGGGCACTTCGAACAGATCGTCCCGATCGAGAAAATAGAACAACAGATTGGCCCGGCCACGACAACTGGCCCCTTCGACCGTCAGATCGACCGTGGCGGTTTGGGCACTGACGGCCAGATCGCGTGCTTTGAAAAACGAGGGTAGGGGTGCCATTTCCCAGAGTCCGACGACCCCGAGAATCGCCGCCAAGAGGATAGCCAAGACCCAACCTCGCGGCCAGGCGCGTCCTTTTGGCCCGCCCCAGCTGAGCGGTTTTTTTTGAGTCGAACCGGCTTTATGGCTCGGGCAGGCGTCGAAGCAGGCGAAGCAATCGATGCAACGCGACGTGCGGACCTGGTCGAGTTGATCGACGGGGATCGCCATCGGGCAGGCCTGCGCGCAGGCAGTACAGTCCCGACACGACTCGGCCTCGCGACGGATGCGGAACCAGCCGAATCGGGACAACGGATTCATGACCGCCGCCAGCGGACAGAACCAGCGGCAAAACGGCATCGCCACCACCAGCGAGACCAGCACGATCGCGCCGAGAATCAGATAGGCCCAGACCTGGATATCTTCCCCGTGACGGCTGGTCAACGCATAGAAGGGACAATATCCGCGAAACAACAGCTCCCCGGCCTGCCAGGTTGCCCAAACGATCAAGGCGAGGACCGCGTATTTCAAGAGCGACAAGCCACGATCGGTTTTCGGCCCGACCGACCAACCGGGGATCGAGAGCCGACGGCCGATCGCGCGGGTCCAGCTGGAGATCGTTCCGATTGGGCAGACGTAGCCGCAAAAGGCCCGACGAACCAAAACGACGCTCACGACCAACATGCCGAGCGCAAAAAAGTTCGACACGGCCAACGAGCAGGTCATGTTCCCTTCGACCAAGTAGGTGTACGCGCTTTCAACCGCGCCGAAGGGGCACCATTTTTCGCAATTGGTTCCCAACGAAAACACGGCGAAAAGGGTCAGTGCCAAAAAGGCCAGCTGGGTCAACCGTCGGGCGTTTCGCATCAGTGGTCTCGTCGCTTGGAAAAGGGAAAGTCAAAGAAGAGGGGAAAGGGCAATAAACACGTTTCCCCTCCGGAAGTTTCGATTAAAAAAGCGAAAGTCGACAACGCTATTGGGCCGTTTTCTTGCTCTTGGAGCAGGAGCCCCGATTCGGACAGTTGGCGCAACTCGAGCCGCCGCTGCAACCGGATTCGGTCATTTTCGACTTGGTTGCCAAGACCTGGGCGAACGCGTCGGTCTGGCGAAGGGCGGCAAAATCGGGCGAATTGGCGACGTCTTTTTTGAGCGTTTCGAGTTGGCTGGGCATGGTGGTTTCGAAACCGGTTTTCAACAACGAAAGGGACGCTTCGGGTTCGCCCAGAACGGCTTTCAAACGGGCCACCAATACCGCGGCACGACCGGCCAATTTTTGCGGGAAAAGAAGCGAGTTGGCCAATTGGAGCGAGTCGTCGCTTTTTCCGCACCGGGCCAGCGCGATCGCTTGCAGAGACCCCAGGGCCCACTTTTGGTCGCCCGCCTTATCGGCAAAGGGGGCCAAGGTCGCGGCGGCCGCCTCGTTTTCGCCCATGGCCATTTGGGTCTGGGCCAACATCGCACAGGAGTACGTGTTGTTCATTCTCTCATGGACCTTCTGGTCCAAGGCGATTCCGTCGCCAAAGAGGCGGTTATTCAAATAGAACGAATGCAGGACCATCGCCATCCGTTGCCATTTTCGTGAATCGGTTTCTTTTCCGAGCCGGTCCCGAAGCATGAGGATCTGGCGTAGTTGGGCATACCGGTTGGAGTAAGCCGGATTTTCCCGGTCGGCACGTGCCGCTTTTCCAAAAGCGTCGAGCGCCTGTTGGAAATCGCCCTGCGAGAGAGCCTGATTGCCCTGTTCGTAAAGTTGATCTGCCGGAGCGGCCCAAACGGCCGAGGTCAGACCGACGAAAGCGACAAAAGTCCAAACGAAAACGTTACGAGACATTTTTTTCTCCCACAAAGGCGTGAAAAAGGAAAACGAGGGGGAAAGGCGAAATTGGTAAAACAAAGAAAACGGATTTAATCTGGCGTGGTTTATTCTACGCAAAAAGGTGGAAAAGATATAACGCTTTTTGGCCAAATAGCAAAATAGCGTCCTTGTAAAAAAACGCAACAGGTTTGTCCGCTGCGACACAGGGCTTGATTCACTTTGTGATCTAACCCCGATTTTACCTCAAGGTTTCGTGGTTCGTCAATCCTTTTCGAAACGGGCTATCGGATACCCTTTTTGGTAGGAGATGATAAAAACCCCTCCTGGAACCGGGTATCGAACCGCCTCGTCGCGACACTGGAAATCACAGAGGTAAGCCCGGCGAAGCGAGGTCGACCGGTTGGGATAAAGGTAGACGCCGCCAAAACGATCGACGATTTGGGTCCGGTTGCCCAACGCGTGTCCAGGGGTCTTGACCGTTTGTCCGTCGACGTCCGCCGGGGTGATAAAGTGGGCCTCGACCCCCAGTCCGGCGGCCTGAAAATTTTCCACCATTTTTTTCGCGTCTTCGACCGGGCAGTAGTCATCCTGGGTGCCGTGGACGACGATCATCTTGCACCGGTTTCCCAACGTTTTCATCGTCCGGAGGTGGTTCGGGTCGCCAACGATTCGAATGGTCTGATCGGCTTTTTTGAGAAAAAAGGGATGGTTGGGGTCACGGGAGTATCTGGCGTTCAAGCCGGTTTTTTCCGGATTGCCAAACGCCATGTCGTCGGTCAGACCGTTCATGCCGCACATGTCGACACAACAGGTAAAGGTCCGTGGCGCGAGCTTATTGACCATCAGCGTCACGTTGCCGCCTCCGGAACCGCCGGTCGCGAAGATCCGTCCCCGGTCAAACGGTTGCCCCGCCTCGCCGAGTCCGTCGAAGACAAAGTAAAGGGCCCTCAGCGCGTCGAGTCCCTGGTAGAACCCGAAGTCATACGGACCAAGTGACTTCCAATTCGGGCCGCTTTGGAGATAGTCGACCGTGATCGCCACGACGTTGTACCGTTTAACCAGGGTTGCCGGATCGGCCGTCCCCGTCGAGCCGGTTCCGCCCCAGTTGTGAAGCGTTAGCATCAGCCCGGTTTCCGAATTGACCTGGTCGATCGAGCCGCCGGGATAGAAAATTTTCACTTTCACCGTTCTCGGTCCCGGTTGAACGGGCCACGACTGGGCCGGAATCGAAACGGTCGCGTCCGTTTTGGGCAGGGCGGGCCAGTCGTCGACGGCGAGGGCCTGGGGGACTGCCAACAAGAGTAAAAGCGGCAAGACGAGACCGGTTTGTTTCAGAAACATTCTTGCGTACTCCGAAGAAATGGGGTGAGAGGGAAGGGGGGCGGGTGGTGCCGCGCGAGGAAAGTATGAAGGATAAAACCGTTATTTTACCATATTTGGGCAAGGGCAAGCCAGTCCTCCCGTTTTCGCCGTCATCGAAGAGGAAACCGTCGGAGAAATCGAGCCCGCTTTTCTGGGCAGGATCGGTTTGAAAAGCGATTTACCCCCTTATTCGATTTGGGGTATAATGGCTTCGTAGTCATGGCTTTTTTTCGTTTTCCTTTTTTACCGATCTCCACATAAGCCGTGACACGAGAGCTCCGGTTTGTCAAAAACCCTGAAAATGTCAATGTCATTTCTTTTGCGAATATGAAAAAAGTCCGATGAGCGCGTCGAAACATATTTTGGTCGTCGAGGACGAGGAGCATCTGGCGACCGGGATCAAGTACAATTTGGAGGCCGAAGGCTACCGTGTGATCGCGGTCGGTGACGGGCCGGCAGCGCTGCGGGCGGCCAAAAAATATGCCGATTTTGACCTGGTCATTCTTGATTTGATGCTTCCGGGAATGAGCGGCTACGCGGTTTGTGAAACCCTTCGAGACGCGGGCCATTCGATGCCGATTTTGATTCTCAGTGCCCGAACGCTGGCCGAAGACCGCACACGCGGATTTGACGTGGGCGCCGATCAATATATGATGAAACCGTTCGATCTGGACGAGTTTCTCTCTCGGGTCAAAAATCTCTTGCGACGCCAGAATCGGGTGTCCACTGCGGTCAACCAAGTCGAACCGCTCACGAAATTTCAGCTTGCCGGGGCCGAAATCGATTTCGAGACGTTCGAGGTCGCGATCGGGGAAGAAGTGGTTCGGTTGACCCAGTTGGAGATGAAGCTTTTGCGCTACTTCATCGAAAACGAGGGGCGAATCATTCCCCGCCGTGAGCTTCTGGAAAATGTTTGGGAGATGGCCGGAACGGTGGCGACTCGGGCGCCCGATCAATTTATGCTCCGACTTCGCAAGATGTTCGAACCCAACCCGGCCCAACCGCGACACTTTCTGACGATTCGAGACGCCGGTTATCGGTTTGTCGCTCAACCGGAGGAGGAATAAGTCGCGGTTGGTTTCGTAAGCGTCGGGGCGAATCGGGCCAAAAAACGGCCTTTTATTTTCCTGGGCGACGCAACCCGGGCGAGGAGAAAAAACGTTCCGAGACCGTTGGAGCGAAACGGATAATCTCGTTAGGAAAGAAAACTCGTTAGCAATTCCGCGTTTTTGAATCGTCGAAGGAATTTGCATCGAACCAGCACACTCGCGACGTCATAGCAGAAGATATGCTTGCGTCCCGAGCTGTCTTGGGTCGGTCCGCTCGGGGGAGACGGGATCTTATCGGAGGAGACCACTTCGGCCAGGATGAAATTTTCCTTGCCATTGTTGCAAAACTCGAGAATCATTAATTCAAAGTCAAGCTTGTCCCGAAGATAAAACGAAAATCCGTTTTGGCTCAAATCGTTACAGCGAACCCAGATCGGTCGGAGACGGTCTTTATTTTGTCGGTTCATCTGAATCGGGATGATTCGATAGGCCATCGCACAAAGGTGCCTCGGGAAACGCCGTTTCTCGGGTGGGCATTCTTCCGCCAGAAGTGACTCAATCGCGTTGAGAACTTCCTCGGCCCGTTTTTCCGTGGAAACGAAATTCGATTTTTCATTTCTCGGAGAATAGGAATGGGCCGATTTGCGTTGGGAATTAGTCGAGTGATTCATGATTGGCAATTCGCGAATTTCCTGAAAAAACACAGCTATTGCGAACCGTATACGCTATCCTGTAATCAAAAGCAGCTTTACCAAAGAGCCCCCAAGAAATTGAAGAATACCGGCAACAAACGGTTGTTTTCCAAGCGGTTTCTTCCCGGGGGCTTCAAGAAAGGGGTGGGCGGTTCCTCCGATCCGTTTCCACCAAGAAAAGGCGATTTTCAATTCCATATCGACGCTGTCAGATGTCCTATAGTTACTGTACGTTATAAATAACGAAAAGCAAATCGAATCGACCTGTTTTTGATAGCGGTCGCCCGGTTAGGAACCTCTTTCTCTTCAAGGTATTCGGGGGAAAGCTGGTCTGAGTTCGATCCGACCGGTTTTGTTGAAGGGCGAGGTAGAGGAACGACCTTTTTTAGGTGAGGTTATTTCATCTATTTGGCGGGAGTAATTTGAGGTGGTTTTGACCGGACGAAGGGGTGTGCCCAGCTGGCTCAAGGCGTTACGATAAGTTTTAGAACAAAATTCGAGAAAATGTCTCATATCTAGCCGCCTTCCCCCATTTTTTGGCAAGGCGCAAGGCGAATAAAAAGACGAAGACCATGCAAAACGACTATTCGAGCGTTCCGAACGACGCCGGACGATTCGGCCTTTTTGGCGGGCGGTATGTCCCTGAAACTCTTTCCAAGGCCCTTACGCAACTGGAAAACGCCTATCGGGAGGCACGCGAGGATGCGTCGTTCCAGGCCGAACTGGACGACCTGTACGCCCAATATGTCGGTCGGCCGTCCCCGTTGTATCACGCGGCCCGACTGAGTCGCCACGTCGGCGGGGCCCAGATCTACCTGAAGCGAGAGGACCTTAACCATACCGGCTCGCATAAGATCAACAATACCCTTGGCCAGGCCCTCTTGACGATGCGGATGGGCAAACAGCGGGTCATTGCCGAGACCGGCGCCGGACAGCACGGGGTTGCCACGGCGACTGCTTGTGCCCACTTCGGTCTCGATTGTATCGTTTATATGGGTTCCGAAGATATCCGGCGTCAAAAACCGAACGTCTTCAGCATGAAACTCCTCGGGGCCGAGGTTCGGCCGGTCGAGAGCGGGTCCCGAACTCTTCGTGACGCGGTCAATGAGGCGATGCGTGACTGGATGAGCTCGGTCGAATCGACCCATTACTGTATCGGTTCGGTGATCGGTCCGGCCCCATTTCCCGAAATGGTTCGCACTTTTCAGTCGGTCATCGGTTATGAGGCCCGGAGTCAATGTCTGGACCGTTTGGGACGTCTTCCCAATCAGATCGTCGCCTCGGTCGGCGGCGGGAGCAATGCGGCGGGGATATTTTATGCGTTCCTCGAAGATAAAGAGGTTGGCATGTTCGGCGTCGAGGCGGGCGGGCGGTCCGACAAGACGGGCGATCACGCGGCGCCGATGAACTTTGGTCAACCGGGAGTTCTGCACGGAAGTTTGAGCTACGTCATGCAGGACGAGGACGGTCAAACTTCTCCGGTCCATTCGATCTCGGCCGGACTGGATTATCCGGGCGTCGGCCCCGAACACAGTCATTGGAAAGATTCCGGGCGGGTCGACTATCTCGAAGCCAAAGACCGAGAGGTTCTCGAAGCGTTTGACCTCCTGGCTCGGAGCGAAGGGATTCTCGCCGCGTTGGAAAGCTCGCACGCCGTGGCCAAGGCGATTCAAATGGCGCGCGGGCGGAATCCGGAAGAGATCATCCTGGTTTGTCTTTCCGGACGAGGGGATAAAGACTCGGCCGAAATCGCCCGGCTGACCGGCCAAAAGTTCGAGTAAACCTTGCGCCGCGTCGGCACCGTCTACAAAAAAACTTTCGCCGCAACCTCTTTTGAAATAATTTTGACCATTTCCCTTTTAGGTTTTTTGATATGTCCGCGATTGACCAACTTTTCGACCGACTTCGCCGCGAAGGCAAAAAAGCGTTCATGCCGTTTGTCACGGCCGGGGACCCGGATCTTGATTTCACGGCGGAGATTATTCGTCGTTTTGCCAAACGGGGTGTTGCCATGTGTGAATTGGGAATTCCCTACAGCGACCCGATCGCCGACGGTCCGGTGATCCAGGCCTCCTACACTCGCGCGCTGGATCGCGGCTTGAAACTGAATCAAATTTTCTCCATGCTCGGTTCGGTGACGTCGGAGATAACGATGCCGATCGTCACGATGGTCAGCTATGCGATCATTTACCGTCACGGTCCCGAGGCCTATGTGATCGATGCAAAGAAGGCGGGCGTCTCCGGCGCGATCGTGCCCGACCTTCCGGCCGACGAGGCAGTCGGGTTCGCCGAGCTTTGTCGCAAAGAGGATTTCAGCCTGATCCAACTGATCGCCCCGACCACGTCGCCCGATCGGGCCCTACGGATCGCTGAGCGAACGACCGGATTTATTTATTACGTGTCGGTTTCCGGGATCACGGGGGAGCGGACCGAGTTGCCGCCGGAGATTGTCGACAACGTCGCCTGGTTGCGGGAACAGACCTCGTTGCCGATCTGTATCGGTTTCGGCATCAGTCGACCCGAACATATCCGAACGCTTGCCCCGGTGGCCGACGGGATGATTGTCGGTTCGGCCATCGTTCGCCGGATGGCCGAGGCGGCCGATCGCGATCGGGAAACGGTTTTGCAGGAGATTGATCAGTACTTACAGGAACTTCTCGACGCCATGTCCGATTAGAGCGGTTTTCGGAGGTGGCTTTCAGTGAAATACGTTATATTAGCTTTTTGGAAAAAGGCGTCTGGCGAACAAATCAAAGGAAGCTCGATACATAAAAAATGCCGAACTTTGAAGATTATGTAGAAACCGGTGATCGGCTACGCCTCTATCTTCGAGGATGGATTCCGGAGAACCACGACGGCAAACAAACGTTCGTTCTTCTTCATGGATTTACCGAACACGGAGCCCGACCAGTCTATTGTCGATTGGCGGAACAACTGGCCGGGGAAGGGATCGCCGTATTTGCCCCCGATCTGCGTGGGCACGGGAAAAGCGAAGGAGATCGCGTTTGGGTGGATCGATTCGACCAATATGTCGGCGACGTTGAGCTTTGCTTAAAAAGGATCCATGCGAAAGTCGGCCAAGCCCCGGTTGTCTTGTTCGGCCACAGCATGGGAGGACTGATCGCGACTCGGTTTGCAGCCCGATCAGGTCAGTTGCTCAACGGCCTGATTCTTTCGGCCCCCGCTTTGCAGGTTGGCACTGCGGTCTTTCCCTGGCTGCGGGCGCTGGCCCCGATTGCCGATTGTCTCTTTCCCCGCCTCGCGATGCTTCGTACGGGAACGGGCGGGCTCTCACGCGATCCCCAAACGGTCGAGCAGTTCCGTGGCGATCCGGATATTTTTCACGGTCGTTTTTCCGTTCATATCGGCGCGGAAATTCTTCGCGCTGGAAGGGCGTCCCAACGGGAATACGGGGCTATCGACGTGCCCCTTTTGGTACTCCAGGGAACCGGCGATGTGATTGTCAGTCCGGAGGGGGCGAAAGGGTTGATTCAAGAGGTCGCGTCGCAGAAGAAAAAACTGTCTCTCTACGACGGATGGTATCACGATCTTCTAGGAGAGCCGAATCGCGGTCTTCTGATTGAGGAAATTATCGACTGGCTAAAGAGGTCGCTAGAATCAACGGCGTGATAAGATTCGTTCCCCCTTCCCCCTTCGGTCAAAATGGGATCTCTCCCGTCGCAGGTGGGGCGATACACTTATCTGAAAAACCGCGTTAGAATCCGGTCAAAAGATATCGCAAAAAAAACGGGAAGGGTTCACTTCATGAGGAACCCTTCCCGTAGTATTTCCATTCCGTTCCAATAAAAAGGAGCGTTTGTCAAATCGAGTTAAGAATAAAACGCAATAGGATAATCTTTTTTAAACGTTTTCATAAGAGAGCTCTGACACCCTTTTTCAGAAACGCTTCTGTTTCCTTCTTAATCCAATTTTTATCATTTTAAAAGGGCTAGCAAGTACTTCCGCGAGCGGCTCCCCAAAAGAGCCACTTGCGAAAAGTAACCTTAACCTAACCTTCTGTCGCAACTCCTAAAGTCATGCGACATCAACGAATTTGCATCGTCGAATTGTTGCCAAACTTCTTACGGCAAGACTTCAGTCATATCAATCACATGTCCGTCTTGGCGATTTCCGAGGTTCTTATGAGTTCCCAGGTCGATTTCGTAGGGGATCTTCTGAACAGAACCGTCACAAAAAACGGCGTTGAAACCGTTCGGGTGCGTACTCCCGAAATTGTAACCGGAACCGCTATAACCAGGGCGGTCTCGCATGGGAATGGTTTCCTCTTGGCGGTCCTCATTTAAAAAGGTAAAGCGAACCGTGTCGTAGTCAAAACCGATAATCCACCCTTGGTCGTCGCAATCGTCATTGCCGTTTAAGTAATTTAGGGGGTTGAGGTACTTTTCCGCTGCCAGATATGTACAGCTCGTCCCGTCAGTTACCTGATTGATAGAAACTTCACTGCAATAAAACGAAATACCGGTACAGTCCTTGGCTCCACAGAAATCGGTGCCATCAGGGCGTTTGAACGAACCGTAAAGGTCCTTGTAAAGATCAACAAGACCGGCGTTGACTCGCAAGATCGAGGTTGGACCTGCAAGGTAACCGCCTTTATACCATTCATCCCCGGAGTTCATGCAGTAATCCACACGTCCCCACTCTTCGGGTTGCTCCATATTAACGGGCGTCGATGAACTATCAGTGTTAGGGTAGGCAATAGAACTGCGGCGGGAAGGGCAGTTGAACATTTTGATTGGAATGGCGGCAACCTGGGCTAGCTCCTCCATACGCAATTTGTCTTTGGCGGGGGCCGGTGTTCCAGGGGTTTGGAGAGGTTTCGTGATATCGACGAGAGTTTGCTGTTCAATGAACGACAGTAAACTCCATCCCCAACCACCAGGTTGCATTCTCCCAAATCCTTGATCCGGGTCGCCAGCCCATTGGTATCCCCAACCCGAGGAAGGGAAAAAGCCAATGGCTTGCTCGTGAGTCAGAGCTCCGAGACCAATTTGCTTAAGATTGTTTTGGCACTGCATGGTTCTCGCTGCCTCACGAGCTGACTGGACAGCGGGAAGCAAGAGGGCAACCAAAATACCGATGATCGCGATAACGACCAACAACTCGACCAGCGTAAAACCGGCCTTACTTTTTCTCGACATGACAAAACTCCTCTTCTACATGGAACTACCAAGCATCCATTATCTTTGGACGCAGTATTCGTATGACAGAAAACAACTCACACGAACGCATTCACGATTTTTAATTTACGGCGATCCTCTCCGATCTCTAAAGACCGGAAAGGATCGCCTCAATTTTTCAATTTGAATCGAAATGGTGATTCAAAAAAACATTCTTACTTACGACGACGGGCGATCAGCAAGCAGAGCGCTCCACCGAGAAGCAAAGCGATGGTGCCCGGTTCGGGGACACTGGCCGGTTCGCCACCGGGCCAGTTGGCCGTACCGAACTGCCAGTTGCTCGACAGCCAAGCGAAGTCGCTCGCGTCGACGTCACCGTCACGATCGATGTCGCCGGCGATTTCGTTGGCGTCAACCGGATCGACCATCGGGGTTCCACCGGCCCAGTTGCCGGTACCGGCTTGCCAGTTACTCGAAAGGTAAGCAAAGTCGCTGGCATCCACATCGCCGTCATTGTCGATGTCGCCTTTGATTTGCTCTGAAGCGTCCTTTTCGAAGAACACGATGCTCGGGGAGTAAACGCCACTCTTCTTGCCAGTGGCGGTGACCCAGAAGCCGGTCGCTTCCGTACCGTCACCCGCGACTGCAATACCATGGCCTTCAAGCGTGCCTTCGTCGTACGCACCGGCACCACCGACGGAATCGGCGATGACCATACCTTGCCAGGTGTTATCATCGATCAGACCAGTGGTCTCATCGATTTCGGCCCAGTAGGCACAACTGGTCGGTCGGGTGTTATTGACCAAGAAGATCTCGTTGCCATAACGGCAGACTTGCTGCAACTCCAGATCTACTTCAGCACCATTGGTGGTAGCCAAGGCGGTTGCGCCAAAGCGACCGAGTACGGTGATCGCTCCGGTAACCGGATCGAGCTCGAGAATCGGAGCACCTTCTGCTACTTCGAAACCAGTGTCAACACCGTTACCTCCGGTAGAAGCATCGGTAGTGCCATGGTTTGCTCCACCAACGTAGATCTTGTCATTCCAGACACTCATGCCCGTGATCTTGGAGATCCCATCGCCGGTCACGCTGTCGGTGTAGATCGCAGTGTCGCTTAAATCGATACCGCCGGACCAAGGACTGCTGGAATTGCTCATGTCCGCATGGGCATCCAACGTCCAGCCGCCAGCCGTTTCCACATAGGAAAGCTTGATAAGGTTGGCTTTGTCACTCAACAAACCGTCATCCGCCGGGTTCTGACCCGACTTGTAAGCGACCGCATAGATATCGCCATTGATATTGACCGCTTCGCGGCTCTTGATATACGAGTTACCATTGTCAAGCGGAGCATACATGACGCTGTCAACATCGTCATAACCTTCCGTCAACAGCTGATATTCATAGTCCGGATCGTAAATATCCGATTGAACTCGCATTGCCGACATGCCTTCCAAACCGCCACGACCGAAGTCGAAGTAGTCCTGGCCAAGCTGCACGACCGATTCGGCCCCTTGGCCGGTCGGGTCGTCATAGACGTGCTGGACACAAGTCGTGCGGGAGCTATCTCCCCACGCGTCGGTCCAGTTGCCGGCGACCTGTTCGTCATCAATGACGAAGACACCGGTTTTAATCATGGACATGTTGCAGACACCACCGGTCGACTCATCGGCATGGAGCAAGAAAATACGGTAAGGTTGTGAGTTGGCACCTTGGTAAAGATCGCTCGATGTGTAATCGAGGGCACCGGTACCATCGTCCCACGCACTCCAACTAAAATCTTCAACCCACCCAAGCGAGTAGTCGGCTGCGAACGCCGGTACGCACAAAAGGCATAATACGAGAGGCAACGCTAACTTTTTCATTTGCGAATCTCCTGGGAAAAGTACATACACGGATGCTTCAACCAAACAGCACCCAGGCAAGGAGTGATTGCCTAGATTACTCCCTGCGAAAACAGGTGAAAAATAAACTCTGCCAGCTACTCTGTTCTCCTAGATTCTCAGCCTCAACTAAGAGTCCATACTAACGTCGTTTTTGAGTAGTGTCAACAGTTTGGTTAAAAAACGCAAAAAAATCTTTTTCCGAAAAAGGGGAGGAAGGGGAAGGGGAAAAGGGGAAGGTGACGGATTTGTAAGTGCTTTCTATTGAACAGGTTGCGATTTACATCAAAAGTGTATGGGTAAATATTCCGGCATGAGGTAGAGGGATGGTGAGAGTGGGTAAGTACATCTAAGTTAATGATGTATGCCGTTTTGATTCAAGACGCATGATTATTTAAAGGAAGGAAAGAGAAAGGGCGGCTAGCGATCAACAATTTGGGTAACGGGAGACCGGCCTTAATTTTTCCTCGGCATGGAAAATTCCTCTTTGGTTTTATTGCCAAGCATTTCTTGTCGTTGAACGCCATCTTTGTATGACGAGGAACTGCTGGAACACACTCTCCCCTTTGAGTTGCGATTATTAAAAAAATCGCGATTGCCAAGAAAAACGGCGATCCTCTTCGATCTTTAAAGACCGGAAAGGATCGCCTTAATTTTTCAATTTGAATCGAAATGGTGATTCAAAAAAACATTCTTACTTACGACGACGAGCGATCAGCAAGCAGAGCGCTCCACCGAGAAGCAAAGCGATGGTGCCCGGTTCGGGGACACTGGCCGGTTCGCCACCGGGCCAGTTGGCCGTACCGAACTGCCAGTTGCTCGACAACCAAGCGAAGTCGCTCGCGTCGACGTCACCGTCACGATCGATGTCGCCGGCGATTTCGTTGGCGTCAACCGGATCGACCATCGGGGTTCCGCCGCCCCAGTTGGCCGTACCGGCTTGCCAGTTACTCGAAAGGTAAGCAAAGTCGCTGGCATCCACATCGCCGTCATTGTCGATGTCGCCTTTGATTTGCTCGGCATCGTCTTTTTCGAAGAATACGATGCTCGGGGAGTAAACGCCACTCTTTTTGCCAGTGGCGGTGACCCAGAAGCCGGTCGCTTCCGTGCCGTCACCAGCGACTGCAATACCATGGCCTTCAAGCTGACTCTCGTCGTACGCGCCGGCACCACCGACGTAATCGGCGATGACCATGCCTTCCCAAGTGGTGTCGTCGATCAGACCGGTGGTCTCATCGATTTCGGCCCAGTAGGCACAGCTGGTCGGTCGGGTGTTATTGACCAAGAAGATCTCGTTGCCATAACGGCAGACTTGGTGTACTGCCAGATCTTCTTCAGCACCATCGGTGGCAGCCAGGGCGGTTGCGCCAAAGCGACCGAGTACGGTGATCACTCCGGTGGCCGGATCGAGCTCGAGAATCGGAGCACCTTCCGCGACTTCGAAGTCATCGTCATCACCGTTACCTCCGGTAGAAGCATCGGTAGTACCATGGCTTTGTCCGGCCATGTAGATCTTGTCATTCCAGGCACTCATGCCTGTGATCTTGGAGATCCCATCGCCGGTCACAGTGTCAGTGTAGATCGCGGTGTCGCTTAAATCGATACCGCCGGACCAAGGACTGCTGGAATTGCTCATGTCCGCATGGGCATCCAACGTCCAGTCACTGCCCGATTCCACATAGGACAGCTTGATAAGGTTGGCCTTGTCGGATAGCAGCGTAGCGTCGTCCGCCGGGTTCAGGCCCGACTTGTAAGCGACGGCATAGATGTCGCCATTGACGTTGACCGCTTCACGGCTCTTGATATACGAGTTGCCATTGTCAAGCGGAGCGTACATGACGCTGTCGACATCGTCATAGCCTTCCGTCAACAGTTGATATTCATAGTCCGGATCGTAAATATCCGATTGAACTCGCATTGCCGACATGCCTTCCAGGCCACCACGACCGAGGTCGAAGTAGTCTTGGCCAATTTGGGCGACCGATTCGGCCCCTTGGCCGGTCGGGTCGTCATAGACGTGCTGGACACAAGTTACGCGGGAGCTATCTCCCCACGCGTCGGTCCAGTTGTTGGCTTTTTGCTCGTCATCAATGACGAAGACACCGGTTTTGATCATGGCCATGTTGCAGGCACCGCCGGTCGACTCATCGGCATGGAGCAAGAAAATACGGTAAGGTTGCGAGTTGGAACCTTGGTAAAGATCGCTCGATGTGTAATCGAGGGCACCGGTGCCATCGTCCCACGCACTCCAACTAAAATCTTCTGTCCAGCCATGCGAGTAGTCGGCTGCGAACGCCGGTACGCACAAAAGGCATAATACGAGAGGCAACGCTAACTTTTTCATTTGCGAATCTCCAGGTTTAAAAATCACTTGGTGCTTTTTAACTAAATCACACCCAGGCGAGGGGGTATTGCCTTGCTCCCCCTTGCGAAAATAGGAAAAAACAGTTGCCTAACTTCTCTTTTCCAACTTTTTTGACCTCAACCAATTAACCATACTAAACTGCAAAAATCTGATGTCAACCATTCAGTTTGAAAAAGTAAAGAATTTTTTAAAATAAAGAGTGAGATGAGAGAAGGGGAAAAGAAATGGACACTTTCGTAACCACCATATGGCACGCAGGTTACGAAGTAGATGTGAATCAATGAGGTTGGTGAAATGGGTGTGTTAGTACATCCAAGTTAATAATGTATGTCATTTTGAGTCAAGACGCATGATTACTCAAATGAAGGAAAAGAATGGGCGACTAGCGATCAACAATCCGGGAAACGGGAGGCCGGCCTTGCTTTTTCCTCGATATGAAAAACTCTTTTTTCGTTCTAACTATCAAAGCTATCAGGTATTCCTTGTCGTTGAACGCCGTATTTGTATGACGAGGAACTGCTGGAACACACTCTCCCCTTTGAGTTGCGATTATTAAAAAAATCGCGATTGCCAAGAAAAACGGCGATCCTCTTCGATCTTTAAAGACCGGAAAGGATCGCCTTAATTTTTCAATTTGAATCGAAATGGTGATTCAAAAAAACATTCTTACTTACGACGACGAGCGATCAGCAAGCAGAGCGCTCCACCGAGAAGCAAAGCGATGGTGCCCGGTTCGGGGACACTGGCCGGATCGCCACCGGGCCAGTTGGCCGTACCGTATTGCCAGTTGCTCGACAGCCAAGCGAAGTCGCTCGCGTCGACGTCACCGTCACGATCGATGTCGCCGGCGATTTCGTTGGCGTCAACCGGATCGACCATCGGGGTTCCGCCGCCCCAGTTGGCCGTACCGGCTTGCCAGTTGCTCGAAAGGTAAGCAAAGTCACTGGCATCCACATCGCCGTCATTGTCGATGTCGCCCTTGATTTGCTCCGCGTCCTTTTCGAAGAACACGACGCTCGGGGAGTAAGTGCCGCTCACCTTTCCAGTGGCGGTGACCCAGAAACCGGTCGCTTCCGTGCCGTCACCCGTGGCCGCGATTCCATGGCTCTCAAGATTGCCATCGTCGTACATGGCAGCACCACCGACGTAATCGGCGATGACCAAGCTTTGCCAGGTGGTGTTGTCGATCAGACCGGTGGTCTCATCGAGTTCGGCCCAGTAGGCACAGCTGGTCGGTGCGGTGTTATTGACCAAGAAGATCTCGTTACCATAACGGCAGACTTGATGAATTTGCAACTCATCTTCTGCCGCATTCATATTGGCAGCAGTCAAACGACCGAGTTCGGTAATCGTTCCGGTGGCCGGATCGAGTTCGAGAATCGGAGCACCTTCAGCCGTGGTAAAGGCATCACCATTTTCGCCACCATAAGGTCCGGTAAGACCATGGTTTTGTCCAGCAAGGTAGATCTTGTCGTCCCAGACACTTAGGCCGTTGACCAGGGAGATGCCATCGCCAGTCACGCTGTCAGTGTAATCTTGGGATAAATCGATACCACCGTACCAAGGACTGCTGGAATTGCTCATGTCCGCATGAGCGTCCATCGTCCAACCGCCGGCCGTTTCCGAATAGGTCAACTTCATGAGGTTGGCCTTGTCCGCAACCATTTGATCGTCACGGGTCGCGTTATCGCCCGTCATGTAGGCAACCGCATAGATGTCGCCATTGACGTTGACCGCTTCACGAGTCCACACATAGCTATGGCCATTGGCCAGTGGAGCCGTGACGACATGATCAAGGTCCGTGTAACCTTCCGTCAATAACTGATATTCATAGTCCGGATCATAGATATCCGACTCGACTCGCATCGGCGACATGCTTTCCAAGCCACCGCGACCGAGGTCGAAGTAATCCACGCCGACCTGCACGACCGATTCGGCCCCTTGGCCGGTCGGGTCGTCATAGACGTGCTGGACACAAGTCGTGCGGGAGCTATCTCCCCAAGAGTCGGTCCAATTTCCGGCGACCTGTTCGTCGTCGATCACGAAGACACCGGTTTTGATCATGGCCATGTTGCAGGCACCACCGGTAGATTCATCGGCATGGAGAAAGAAAATACGGTAAGGT
The DNA here is from genome assembly GCA_963674475.2 of Thermoguttaceae bacterium. Lineage (GTDB taxonomy): Bacteria > Planctomycetota > Planctomycetia > Pirellulales > Thermoguttaceae > CAXXFQ01. Next base: position 504,900 of record CAXXFQ010000033.1, read on the forward strand.
CTTGAGTTGGAACCTTGGTAAAGATCGCTCGATGTGTAATCGAGGGTACCGGTACCATCGTCCCACGCACCCCAACTAAAATCTTCCGTCCAGTCATGCGAGTAATCGGCTGCGAACGCCGGTACGCACAAAAGGCATAATACGAGAGGCAACGCTAACTTTTTCATTTGCGAATCTCCTGGGTAAAAATCACTCGGTGCTTTCAACCAAACAGCACCCAGGCAAGGGGCCATTATTTTGACCGCCTTGCGAAAACAGGGGAAAACGATTGCCTCATTCTCTCCGTTCCCAAAAGATTCTCTATTCCGCCGATTTTCTGCCCCGCAGATTCAACCTCAACCAATTGCCAGTATTGACGCCTTGTATCCGCATGTCAACAGTTTCGTTGAAGAAATAAGAAAATTATTTCCAAAGAGGGGGGGTAGCTGGCAAGTAGGTGGAATTACGATAAGCCATTGCTGTAAAATGATTTAGTAGCTTTATCTTGGTGGGGATCTTCGATAAAACGGTTTTCGAGGCGATTGTGCTAGTAAAATAGGGGGGTAAAGGAAGTAGGTATATGCGTAGGCATTTCCCAAAAAACATTTTGCGCACTTGAGTCGAAGTGGGTGAATTAAAGACGGCGGCGGGCGAATACTTCTAGATTGATGATGTATTCCATTTTGATTCAAGACGCATTGTTACTCGAAGGAAGGAAAAGGGAAGGGCGGCTAGCGATCAGCAATTTGGGTAACGGGAGACCGGCCTTAATTTTTCCTCGGCATGGAAAATTCCTCTTTGGTTTTATTGCCAAGCATTTCTTGTCGTTGAACGCCGTATTTGTATGACGAGGAACTGCTGGAACACACTCTCCCCTTTGAGTTGCGATTATTAAAAAAATCGCGATTGCCAAGAAAAACGGCGATCCTCTTCGATCTTTAAAGACCGGAAAGGATCGCCTTAATTTTTCAATTTGAATCGAAATGGTGATTCAAAAAAACATTCTTACTTACGACGACGAGCGATCAGCAAGCAGAGCGCTCCACCGAGAAGCAAAGCGATGGTGCCCGGTTCGGGGACACTGGCCGGATCGCCACCGGGCCAGTTGGCCGTACCGTACTGCCAGTTGCTCGACAACCAAGCGAAGTCGCTCGCGTCGACATCACCGTCACGATCGATGTCGCCGGCGATTTCGTTGGCGTCAACCGGATCGACCATCGGGGTTCCGCCGCCCCAGTTGGCCGTACCGGCTTGCCAGTTGCTCGAAAGGTAAGCAAAGTCACTGGCATCCACATCGCCGTCATTGTCGATGTCGCCCTTGATTTGCTCCGCAGGGTCCTTTTCGAAGAACACGATACTCGGAGATTTATATTTGGTTCCCACAGTTCTCCCGGAGGCGGTGACCCAGAAGCCGTCCGCTTCCGTGCCGTCACCCGTGACCGCGATTCCATGTCCTTCAATCCTATCAGCATAATACACGCCGGTACCACCGACGTGATCGCGGATGATGGTGTTTTGCCAAGTGGTGTCATCGATCAGGCCGGTGGTCTCATCGATTTCGGCCCAGTAGGCACAGCTGGTCGGCTTGGTGTTCGTGACGAGGAAGATTTCATTGCCATAACGGCAAACCTGGTGAATCTTCAAACTGTCTTCACCAGCATTCATGTTGGCTTCAGCCAAGCGACCGAGTACGGTGATCGCTCCTGTGGCCGGATCGATCTCGAGGATCGGAGCACCTTCCGCCTTAGTGAATTCAACGCCTTCATTGACCCCACCGTAAGGAACGGAAAGACCGTGTCTTTCGCCAGCAACGTAAATCTTGTCATTCCAAGTGCTTAGACCGCAGACCTGGGAGATCCCATCGCCGGTCACGCTGTCGGTGTAGTCTTGGGATAAATCGATACCACCGGACCAAGGACTGCTGGAATTGCTCATGTCCGCATGAGCGGTCATCGTCCAAGTACTGTCCCCTCCGGAAGTAGGCGTTTCCGTATAGGTCAGCTTAACGAGGTTGGACCTGTCTTCGACCATGTAATCGTCACGAGTCGGGTTCAGTCCGGTGTTGTAGGCGACCGCATAGATATCGCCATTGATGTTAACTGATTCACGAGTCATGATATACGAGTTGCCATTGTCAAGCGGAGCGTATATGACACTCGAAAGATCGTCATAACTGACCGTCATCAGCTGAAAGGGGAAATCCGGATCATATAGGTCCGACTCGACTCGCTTTGGCGACATGCTTTCCAAGCCACCACGCCCGGAGTCGAAGAAGTCTTGCCCAATTTGCAAGACCGATTCGGCTCCACCGCCTGACGGGTCGGAATAGAAGTGCTTGACACTGGTCGTGCGGGAGCTGTCTCCCCACGTGTCGGTCCAGTTGCCGGCGACCTTTTGGCTATCGAGTACTAATATGCCGGCACCAATCAGGCCCGCATTGCAATTTCCACCGGTCGACTCATCGCAGTGCAAGAAGAAAAGATTTTCAAGACTTGTGTTGATACCTTGGTACAACGTGTTCGTTGTGTAATCGTAGGGAGCAGTGCCGGTACCATCGTCCCACGATTCATAGCTGAAATTTTCCGACCAACTGAACGAGTAATCGGCGGCGAACGCCGGTACACACAGAAGGCATAATACGAGAGGCAACGCTAACTTTTTCATTTGCGTATCTCCTGGGTTAAAAATCACTCGGTGCTTTCAACCAAATAGCACCCAGGCAAGGGGCCATTGTTAAGACCTCCTTGCAAAAACAGGGAAAAACAATTACCTCATTCTCTCCGTTCTCAAAAAATTCTCCGTCCCGCAGATTTAACCTCAACCAATAGCAGATAATAAAGCATCGCGTACTTATGTCAACAGTTTCGTTTAAAAAAATAGGATAATTTATTTCCAAAGAGGGGGTTCGCTAATAAATAGGCAAAATAGATATAACCTATTGCTTTGAAACGATTTATCATCTCGGCCTCAAAGAAACCTTTCGATAAATCGGCTTTAGAAACGATTGCATTGGTGAAAACGGGGGGGATATGCAATCTGGAAGGGTTTTTTTGCGGCCTTCAGATAAGACGGCCGTCAATGAAGAAGAGAATCCATCAACCGGCCATGTTGCGGCCGATGAGAAAGGCCATTTCGAGGGCCTGCTCGTAGTTTAATCGCGGGTCGACGTCGGAAAGATAGGCCCGGTCCAGGTCCGATTCGGTCAGGCCCCGCGCGCCGCCGGTGCACTCGGTTACGTTCTCGCCGGTCAGTTCGAAATGGACGCCGCCGAGAACAGAACCCATCTTGCGGTGGATCGCGAACGCCCGCTTCAGTTCCGTAAGAATCGCGTCGAAACTTCGCGTCTTGCGCCCGTTATGGGCGGTCGTCGTGTTGCCGTGCATCGGGTCGGAACACCAGAGGACGTTTCGCCCCTCCTTCAGAACCGCTTCGACCAAGGGCGGAAGGATCTTTTCGATCTGGTCGGCCCCAAAACGGTGGATGAACGTCAAACGGCCCGGTTCGTTTTCCGGATTGAGGTGATCGATCAATTCCAACAGCGTTTTCGGAGTGATCGAAGGGCCGATTTTCACCCCGATCGGGTTGGCGATTCCGCGAAAATATTCGAGATGCGCTCCGTCGAGCAACCGGGTCCGTTCCCCGATCCACGGGTAGTGGGTTGTCAGATTGTACCAGCCGCTTCGATGGGGAACTTGGCGCGTTTGGGACTCTTCGTATTCCAGATGGAGCCCTTCATGACTGGTGTAAAAATCGACCCGGTTCAAGTGGCCGAGTGACTGGCCGCCGATCGTTTCCATGAAGGTGACCGCGTCGCCGATCTGGTCGACCATCTGCCGATATTCTTTGGCCATATCCGAGTGGGCCACGAAACCCAGTTCCCAGTGTTCCGGGTGACGCAGGTCGGCAAAACCGCCGTCGATCAGGCCGCGGACGAAATTCAATGTCATGGCCGAGCGCTCGTACGCCCGGAGCAGATTCTTCGGATCGGGAGTCCGTTCTTCGGGCGTAAAACCAAGCCGGTTGACCAGATGGCCGCGGAAGCTGGGCAAGGTCGTTTCGCCACGCGTCTCGATGTCGGAAGAACGCGGTTTTGCGTACTGACCGGCCAGGCGGCCGACCCGGATGATCGGTTTTTTGCCGCAGTAGATCAAGACGAGGCTCATCTTCAGCAAGATTTTCAACTTACAGGCGATCGCGTCAGGACGGCAGTCGTGAAAATTTTCGGCGCAGTCGCCCCCTTGCAGTAAAAACTGGTTTCCTCGGGCCGCTTCGGCCAACTGAGATTTGAGGTTTTCGATCTCCCAACTGGTCACCAGCGGCGGCAACTGGGCCAGATTCTCGACCGACTCGCGCAGTGCGGCCCGGTCGGGGTAGACGATCTCTTGATCGACCCGCTTGGAGCGCCAGCTATCGGGAAACCAGTCGGAAGCCATCTGATGCAAAGTCCTTCGGTTGTGAGGGGGGGCTGATCAGTAAGGTCAGCCGCTTTTAAACTTAAAAAATTCTCTAGGCGTGGGAGCCCAACAGCCAAGCGAGGATACCCTTTTGGATGTGCATCCGGTTGCCCGCTTGCTGGAAAACGGCGCTTTGCGGACCTTCCATCACCCCGTCGGTCACCTCTTCGCCCCGTCGGGCCGGAAGGCAGTGCAGGAAAATCGTCCCCTTTTGGGTCTGCGCCATCAACGCTTCATTGACCTGATACGGGGCAAAATCGCTCTTGCGCTGCTCTTGCTCGGACTCTTGCCCCATGCTGGCCCAGACGTCGGTGTAGACGGCTGCCGCGTCGCGAACCGCTTCGACCGGGTCGTCGGTGACCTCGAGCTCGAACGTCGGGGCTTCTTTTTGGAGCGTGGCCATAAACTCTTCGCCAAAGCGGTACCCTTCCGGCGTGGCCATCACCATCTTCATCCCCGTCTTGGCACAACCAAGGGCGAGACTTCGCGCCACGTTGTTGGCGTCGCCGACCCACGCGACCGTTCGGCCTTCGAGCGAACCGAAAACCTCTCGGATCGTGAATAGATCGGCCAGCGTCTGGCACGGGTGCGACTTGTCGGTCAGGCCGTTAATTACTGAACAGGTGCAATATTTGGCCATTTCGGTGACCGTCTCGTGCGATTTGGCCCGAACGACGACCGCGTCGACCATCTCGCTCAAAACGCGTCCGAAATCGGCGATACTTTCACGCTTGCCGAAGCCGACGTCCTGGCCCAAGTACATCGAGCTGCCGCCCAAGTGGGTCATCCCCGCTTCGAAGCTGACCCGGGTCCGCAGCGACTGTTTCTCAAACAACAGCGCCAACACGCGTCCCGGCAGGATCGGTTCGCGAATCCCTCCGCGTAACTTGGATTTCAGGTCTTCGGCGATCGAGAAAATTCGTCCGATCTCCGAGGCGGTCATTCCTTCGAGCGTGATAAAATGTCGCATGATAGTCTCTCTTTCGAGGATTTTTTATATCGCATTTTCACGTCAGTGTGGCCGGTTCCTTGCAATGGATAGGGAAATGGAAAAATTTTAACCAATTCCACCGCAAGCCATTAGGTAAACAGGAGGGCTCTCTCCCGCTGCCTCCCTTTCACGCTACACTTCCATGAAAATCGCTCTATCCGTTTTCCACTTGTTGGCGAATCACGTCGGCCAAAATCGTACAGCCTTCGTCGACCTGTTCGTCGGTCAGATTCATCGCCGGCAATAGCCGAAGAACGTTTCCTTGAGTACAGTTTATCAGAAGGTTTCGTTCCATGCACTGTTTGACGATCGGAGCCCCTTCGATCGACAGTTCGATGCCGATCATCAGCCCGAGTACCCGCACCTCTTGGACCAGGGAGCACTCGCTTTGAACCGTTTCAAGCCGCTCCTTGAACTGTCGAGAAACCGTTTTGGCCCGCTCCAGCAGGTTTTCCTCTTCGATCATCTCGATGGTCGCCAGTCCGGCAGCCGCCGCGATCGGGTTTCCGCCAAAGGTGGCCGCGTGCATCCCGGGTCGTAGACTCGGGGCAATTTCGGCCGTCGTCAGCATGGCCCCGCCGGGCAGCCCGCCGCAGATCGCCTTGGCCAGGGTGATCACGTCGGGCGTCACGCCGAAATGCTGATAGCCGAACCACTCGCCCGTTCGTCCGCAGCCGGTTTGAACCTCGTCGAAGATCAGCAACAGACCGTTGTCGTCGGCCAATTTGCGCAGTCCCTGCAAAAATCCTTCGGGCGGGATGCGAACCCCTCCCTCGCCCTGGACCGGTTCGATCATGATCGCGGCCGTCCTCGTCGTCGATCAGCCCGGCCACCGCGTTCAGGTCGCCAAACGGGGCGTAGACGAACCCGGCCATGAGCGGCCCGAGCCCCTCGTGATATTTTGGCTGCGCGGTCGCCGCCGTGCTACCGAGGGTCCGACCGTGAAATCCGCCTTCAAAAGTGATGATTTTGTACTTCGATTTCGGCGTGTGAAGTCGGGCCAGCTTGATTGCCGCCTCGTTCGCCTCGGTCCCCGAATTGCAGAAAAACGCCTGACCGCCGAAACTGCGGGTCGAAAGGGGCCTCGGCCCAACGGCCTTGCGATTCGGTGTACCAACTGTTGGGCACGTGGATCAAATCGCTCATTTGTTTCTGGACCGCTTCGATCACCTTCGGCGGGCAATGGCCCAAAAGATTGCATCCCCAGCCGGGGAAAAGGTCCAAATACCGTTTGCCCTCGTTGTCCCAGACGTACGAACCCTCGCCACGCGCCAACGAGACGGGGAACCGCCCATAGTTGGGGATGACATATTTGTCGAAAAGGGCAATGGTCTCTTGAGAGCTGAGCGTCACGCTTTTGTCTCCTTCAAAATATTTTTCATAAAAAAGGGGGGGAACAGGGCCATTCAGGCCGGATCGGCCTATGCCCGGATTTCGGTTCCTACCCCTTGAGAGGTATAAATTTCCAACAAAAGCGAGTGCCGTAGACGTCCGTCGATGATGTGGACTTTGCGGACCCCCTTTTGGATGGTTTCCAAACAGGCCTCGACCTTCGGGATCATTCCGGCTTCGATCGCTCCGCTGGTGATCAGGCCGTCGGCTTCTTCAGTCGAAAGGGTGTGCAATAGCGAGTCGGGGTCTTCTTTGTCGCGTCGAACCCCGTTGACATCGCTCAGGAAAACCAGTTTTTCGGCCTTCAACTGCTGGGCAACCACCGTGGCGGCCGTATCGGCGTTGACGTTGAGCTTCTCGCCTCGCGTTTCGCCCTCTTCACACAGGCAAAGCGACGGAATGATCGGCACAATTCCCTGGCGGCAGGTTTCGAGGATCGTCTCGGTGTCGACCCGTGTGACCTCGCCGACCGCGCCCAGATCGACCGGCTGTCCGTCTTCCCACCTTGAAGCTGTATCCGTCGGCCGAACAGGACGTTGGTCGTTTTGAAGTTCAGCGATCGGGCCTGACCGCCCAGTTCTTTGACGCGCCGGGCCAACCCTTCGCTCACCTCGTAGCCCAACACCCGCTCGACAATTTCGAGGGTCGCCGGATCGGTATAACGGCGTCCTTGGACGAAGTTCGGCTCCAGACCGGCCTCCTGCATCCCCCGACTGATGGCGGCACCCCCCCCATGGACTACGACCGTATGGAGGCCGACGCTTTCCATAAAAATAATATCGAGGAGTAAATGTCCCATCGCATGAGGGGATTCCATGACCGCTCCCCCCCAGTTTGATCACGGTGATCTTGTCGCGAAACTGGCGGATCCACTGGAGCGCTTCGATGAGTACATCCGCTTTTTCAATCGCTTTTTCCACGGACCGTTGTCCTTGTTTTCTCTCTTGGAGTTCCGTTGCAATCTATTGAATCTCGGCCGGCTGGCCGTTTTTTTTATGCGGGCTGCTTGGGGTCAATCGAGCAGTCGTCTCTCGCGGAGGGCCCTAACGCCTGTTTCAAAAAAACCGTAGCGTCTTGCCGGCAACGGGAGAGATCCCATGGTGGTCGCATGGGCAATATTTTAATCAAGTTAATTTTCTTCTATTTTCCTTCGGTTGCAAAGGTCAAATGACCCAAGGTTAAAAACGCCCTTAAACTAGGTAAGAGCCTTTTTCGAGGCAATCGGTTCCCTCAAAAAAGGAAAAAGTCCGATCTTACCCCAGAATCGTTCCTTCTCGGCCAGGTCGGCGGTCGATCGACTTTGCAGCACTCGACCGACTCCGCAGGAAAACCTTTCATTGTAAGAATTGCGGAAAAAGGTGTCAACGAGTCGGCAAGGGGGTGTGGGGGTATACTTCTAGCCCAGGAGAGTCGGTTTCTTTGGCCTGTTTTTTGGCGAATGAATGGAAAGTTTCCTTTTTTAATTGGAAAACTATCGGCCCCGGCCAGAAAACATTTTTTACCCCGCCCGTTCTCTTGTTCAGGCAGTATGATTCGGTACACTTACAACCATGAGTGAAAAGCAAATGCCGGAAAAGGAATCGAAAGATAGTTCGCTGGAGGCGGTTCGCGTCGTCCTGATTGGCCGTTTTGCCGCGATGACCCAGCGCGATGCCAAGGCCCGACTACGCGGACGGGGGGCCGTGGTCGTCGACCGTCCCGGTCCGACGGTCGATTGGATCGTCTTGGGCGAGGAGGGAATCCCCCTTTTGAGCGAGGTGGCCGGGGAAGCGGCGATCGAAGAGACCTTTTCTCCCGAAATTCAGGAAGCGATTGCTGCTGGGCGTACCAGCGTCTTTTCGGAAGCCGAACTCTGGAAAAAACTCGGCCTGACCGAATTTTTGCCTGACGAGGACCATTTTTATACCCCCGCCCATGTTGGCCCGCCTGCTGGAAGTCCCCCTTTCGGTTATCCGCCAATGGCATCGACACGGGCTGATTGTCCCGGTCCGCGAGGTCCGCCACTTGGCCTACTTCGACTATCAGGAAGTGGCCACCGCCCGGCGACTGAGTCAACTGCTCTCGGCCGGGGTCTCTCCGGCGGCGATCGAAAAGAAACTCGAGACGTTTTTCCCGTTATTTGCCCGGCGTCGAACGTCCGTTGGCCCAACTGGCCGTCATGGTCCAAGGGGGCGATATTCTCTTGCGCAAAGGAGATCGATTGGTCGAGCCGGGCGGCCAACTCCGGTTCGATTTCGACGCCGCCGAACCGTCGGAACTCGACGATCGTACACCGTTCGTATCCGAACCGAGCGAAGCGGCTCCACCGGAGGCTTCCGAATCGTTCGATTCGCCTCCGACGGAAAACGGGGCCCCTTTTGCGGAAATGAACGAGGAACCGGTCTTGTCGATCGAAGCGTATCGAGACACTTTTGCAACGGCCCAGTCGGCCGACCAGTGGTCGAGTTGGCGATCCACCTGGAAGAGGCCGGTCATCTCTCCGGCGCGGCCGAAGCATATCGCGCGGCGATGGCGGCCACCGGTCCGACAGCCGAACTCTGTTTCCGAACGGCCGAGCTGCTCTATCAACTGGGCGACCTGCCCGCCGCACGCGAGCGATTCTACATGGCGATCGAGCTCGACGAAGATTACGTCGAGGCGCGGGCCAATCTCGGTTGCGTTCTGGCCGAAACGGGCGAATTGGACTTGGCGATTGCCGCCTTCCGCGGCGCGTTGGCCTATCATGCCCGACTACGCCGACCGCCCCCACTCTACCATCCTGGCCCAAACGCTCGAAACGGCCGGTCAAGCTGACGAATCGCGACCGCACTGGGAGGCCTTTTTGCATCTTTCGCCCAACAATCCCTGGGCTGACGAAGCGCGAGAACGGCTCGAAAGCTAACCGCTTTTTGAAAAACGGGCTGCCATGTGATCGCTTGGCCCCAGGGCGGTTTTTTGAACGGAAAAGGTTGAGAAATGCGTAACGTCGATCTTCACAAAACCGTTACGCGAATTTAAAAAGCCCTTCGAGCGGGCAAGCAAGTCGGGAAAGCGTGGAGCGATCGGGGGGGCTTCGATTTTGCCGGCGGTTGTCAGGATTCGTCCGTCACGCGGCCGAAGAGGGTGAATGGGCTCGTTCGCTCGATCTCGACGTGGAGCAGTCGACCGATCAGTTCGCCCGGACCGTCGAAGACGACGATACGGTCGCAGGCGGTTCGCCCGACCAGTTGGGACGTGTCCGTTGAGGACGCGTCGTTCTCGGATTCTTCCTGCTTGAGACTCGCCTTGCTGGGCCCCTCGACCAGGATCTCGACCGTGCGGCCCAGAAACGGCCGGTTGTCCTCTTCGCTGATCGCGTTCTGGACGGCCAACAGCTCGTTGTTCCGTCGCCGCTTGACCTCGTCGGGCACGTCGTCCTCGTAAAGTTCCGGCCCGCTTTGGTCCCGGTTCGGGTGCTGTACTTGAAGATGAAACTGTTTTTGAATCGCGCGTCGCGAACCAGATCGACCGTCTTTTGAAAATCCTCTTCGGTCTCGCCGCAAAAGCCGACGATAAAATCGCTCGTGACCGCGGCGCCGGGAACGTTTCATGAATCCGGTCGAGCATTTCGCGATATTCCGTGTCGGTGTAGCCACGTCGCATCCGATCAAGCATCCGGTCCGAGCCGCTTTGGGCCGGAACGTGCAGATAGGAGGAAACCTTCGACAGATCGCGAACCGCTTCCAATAAATCTTGTGTCATGTAACGCGGATGGCTCGAGACGAACTTCATCCGGGCCAAGCCGTCGATTTCGTTAAGTCGCTCCAAAAGGTCGGCCAAGTGATAGGTCCGCCCGTCGGCCGGGTCTTTGTACCGATAGCTGTTGACCGTTTGGCCCAACAAGGTCACGTCGAGCGTCACGTCCAATTTCCGTGCTTGGTCGGCCCAACTGGCGGACCTCGCGCTCGATCGCCTCGACCGACCGACTTTGCTCGGGGACCCGCGCACATGGGGAACGATGCAGTACGAACAAAACTTGTCGCAACCTGAACATGATTCGGACCATAGCCTGAATGGGCCGCTTGACGCGCCTCGACCGTCCGCGGCGGATCGAACGGCGAAAAGCTTTCCTTGACTCGGGCGTACCGATCGTCCTTTCGGTTAATACTGACTTCCAGTTGTTGACCGCCCCCGGCCATGACCACGTCGATCAGACCCGGCAGCCGTCCCAGTTGACTCGGTCCCACAACCAGATCAACGTGCGGCGCTCGGCGGAAGATCAACGTCTGGTCCTATCTGGGCCATGCAGCCCAAGACCCCAATGATGACCAGCGGCCGGTGTTCTTTGAGATGTTTCAGCCGCCCCAGGGCGCTGTAGATTTTGTCTTCGGCGTGCTGTCGGACACTACAGGTGTTGAACAGAATGACGTCCGCCTCGCGTCGGGAGTCGACCCCGTGTGTAGCCGTGCTCCAACAGGTTCGACACGAGCAGTTCCGTGTCGAGCACGTTCATCTGGCAGCCGACCGTTTCGATATAAAGGCGTCGAGTCATTTGGGAACGTCCAAAACGTTGAGAAAAAATAACTTACCTAGAAGTTCTTTCAATAAAACAAAAAACGGTCAGAGGCGATGCTCCCCTTAGAACGCATTTCACGTAAGAATCGCGGTTTCCTTGCCGTCTCAAGGGAAGGGGGGGGAGAAATCTCCCACGGTCTTCCGTGACGCTACCCTTAACTGAAAACGCGCTCTGGCAAGACACCGGAACCCTTCATTTTACTCAGCGTACGGCTGTCGTGCCAAGGGTCTCCCCTCGGAAAATAAGGGCGGTTCGTCCTTGACGAAAAAAGGGTCCCGGCGGGATTTCTCCCCACAAAAAAAAGAGGGAAGGAAACGGCCTTGATTCCAAGGGGCTTCCTTCCCGAAATGGTAGTCGCTCACGGCGAAAAAATCAGCTTACTTTTTCTTCCGGTCGGTCGAACTGCGGGATTTTCAGCGTTTCGCCGTCGCGCAACGACGACTCGTGGGCGATCATCCCCGGCACGGTGTAGGCCAACGCCTCGTAGACGTCGATCGCCGGACGTCGCTCTTCGACCAGCGCGTTGATAAATTCGTTGACCAAAAAGCCGTGCGACCCTTCGTGGCCGGTCGAGAACCGGAGCGATTCCGGCAGCATGTCGGTCTTCCACCAGAGCGGCTGTTTATACTCTTCATACGGCGGAAGCGCGACGGCGAAACCGGCGTCGTCTTTGCCCATCTGCTTGCCACTCCGAATGAGGCACGAGGGATGCCCGTTGGGGTGGTGCATGTGGAAGCTCGTTTTGCTGCCGTACCACTGGGCGTATTCCCCGCCGCGCAGCGCCCCTTCCCACGAGACACGGACCCGGAACGGGTGGTTGCGGTTCGTCTTGAACATGGCCACTTGGATTCCAAACGGGTTGTTAAACGCGTTCTCTTTGAGCCACGGGTGATCGGTGCGTATCCCTTGACAACTGACCTCGGTCAGCCGCTCGCCGGTCACGCCGACCAGATGGGCCGTGCAGTGGGTCGGGTAGAGCATCGGCGCCATTCCCCATCGCCAGGTCCGTTTTCCGTTTTCGGTGTAAAGGACGTCCAGTCCCGGATGGTCGTATTGTGACTCGCAATAGAACAAGTCGCCGAACGCGCCCTCTTGATAGAATTTTCGCGCCGAGATGGTCGCCTGCTGGAAGTAGCTCGTCTCGGCCATCATGTAGGTCTGACCGTAACGTTTGACCGTCTCGAGCAAGAATTCGGCCTCTTCGACTCCGCCGGTCATTACGGCCGGAACGGCACTGATCGTGTGCTTGCCGTGACGCATCGCCAATTCGACATGTTCCGAGTGAAGCGGTCCGTCGGTGTAGATGCCGATCGCGTCGAGCGACGGATCGGTGACCATTTCGGCGAGCGATTCGTAGACTTTTTTGGGAGAGAATTTTTTTGAAGTCGTTCCCGTCGATCGGCACGCAAATCGGCCACGGCGACCACTTCACAGTTGGGGTGCTTATGCCAGGGAAAACCACACCCGAAACGTCCGCCGCAAACGCCGATGCGGATTTTTTTCTTGGTCGGTTCGGCTGCGTGGACCATCGAAGGAGCCAGAGCCGAGGTGGCCGCCACCGCCGTCGCGCTTTTTTTCAAAAAGGAACGTCGCGAGGAAGCGTCTTCGTTTTTCGGGAGCGGATCAGATCGTAAATCCATCGAAGTGACTCCTGGTATCAAAGGGAGGTGAAGTAGAAGAATGGCGTGGTCAAATGGAAGTGGTGGTTGGCCGACCGGCTTCGATATGAAAAAGGTTGGCCCGGGTCATTCGTTTTCGAAAAAGCGGTTTTTCATCTCGTCGATCAGCCGCTCGTGACTGTAATTGAGGTGGTCCAGGAGAGCCTTTTGGGCGGTCGCTTGATCCCGGTCCAACAGGGCGTCCAGTACGGCCCGGTGCTGATGGGCCGTTTCGATCGCCGCCTTTCGGTCGAGCCCTTCCCAGGCGAAAAAAACGTTGATTCGCGGCTTGTGACGGGCAAAAAAATCGGCGATAAACTCGTTTCCAGACAATTCAATCAGGTAGGCGTGGAACGAATCGTCGACCAGTGGTTCTTCGTTTGATCGACGCGGTGGGCGGTTGCCATCCCGGATCTTTCTAAGTCGCGTATCGTCCAACCGGGGCCACGCCAGACGAAGCGATTCCACTTCGAGCAGCTTCCGCACCCGGGTATAATCTTCGAGCTGCTTTTGACAAAACGGTTTCGTTCGCCATCCGCGTCGCGGGACGTGTTCCAAAATTCCCTTCCCGGCCAATCGGGCCAAGACTTGCCGCGCGGCCGATGGGCTAATCCCATACTGTCGGGCCATTTCTTCTTCCCGAAGAAATTGGGAATCTTCTTTCAAGCAGACGAGAACGACGTCACCGACAATGGTGTCATACGGATCTTCCGGCGGCGCGGGGCGAATCGCCTTCGGACCGACCACGCCAAGCTTGTGTTCGACTACCGCCAAGCGTCCGTTTGGTTGCTTTTGCAGGTACCCGGATAAAAGCAAATCGTCGACCGCCGACCGGATCGGCATCAGGCTGACCTGATACTCGTCGGCCAGCACTTGCAGCGTCCAACGACAGGGCAGGTCGGTTCCCCCGTCGATGCGTGCCTTCAGGTCGCTTGCGATGTAGCTTTGCCAGGTGTCCATGTCTTGAGTTCTTCAGTGAAAAACGTGAGGTAAAAAAACGTGAGGCGTTCGAAGTAGGGGGCGTTTTTTTCGACTTTTCCCGGCCACCCCCTGTTATGGCCCGTTGCCGGTATTTCTCGCTTATGGAGCCAAGGTCATACCTTTGATCAGTGTATTTGATATTCGCGTGAAAGTCAACGATTTGCCCCATTTTCCACAAGGATAACCGATTCAAGGGGAGGAGGAACAAACGTCCAGATGCGAGACAGATCGATTTTTCCGTGTCGAGTCTCGTGAATCGAGAGGAGCGGGCGGCAAACGGCTTTTCTGCCGAACTTTGACACAGGTTTGAATGCGTACGAATTTGGCGCAGGCTTGAATGTATACGAAAATGGCTTGCAGCGTCTTAATCCGCTTGGGCTTCCCCGTTTTCTTCCATGAGGATCGGGTCGTCCAATTCGGTACGCCGCCCGGGGAAGAAAAGATCAACCGCCGCGCGGAATCGGGCCATGTCGAACGGGACCGTTTCACTGACCGCCGCTTGTTGGAACTGCACACACCATTGGTCTATCAGAAACGGCCCAGACGGCCAACGGATCGCCATGATCTCGCTGATCTCGTTGAGCAGTTGATACACGCGAGCGCGAGTCAGGCCGGATTGTTTGGCAATTTGACGCACCGGTACAATCGGTCCGCCGAGCCCGAGTCGCTGCTTGGCCAGATTTTCCAGCTGTGCGGTCGCGTCGACGCGGAGTTGTTCCAACAACGGGTAGGTAAATCCGTCAAAGATCTCGGTATCGTCAGGGAGCCGCTCTGCCTGGAGGGTACGCTCGACCCATTGCTCGACCGTTTCGATTCGCTTGGGGTGAAGTCGAACAATCAGGTGGGGGGGCCGTTTTTACCGACTCCAGGAGACGATTGAGATGGTAAAAAACCTCGAGGACCCCACGGACCCGTTTTTCGCCGTGGGTTCGCATCGTCCGAATTTCGGCCAGCGAAAATCGAGTGTATTGCTGAAGCGGGCGCTCGCCAGCTCGAGCGGGTCAAATCTTTCAGATTTTCGGCCAAATGGCCGAGTGTCTCTCGGTCCAGACCGTGTTGGGTTACCGTGGCACGCCACTTGGCCCAGGTGATTTCGGTGATTCGATCCGGATCGAATCCGTCGTCCGTTTCGTCAGAGGGAAACGAATCGACCAAGTCGGCGGTTGCCACGAGGGAAAACTCGTCGGGACGCAGTTCTTCAACGGGCGTATCGATCGCACGAGAAAGAAGCTTCAGGAAAGAGACGATTTTTTTTCTTCCCGATTCCCGGCGTGGAGATGAGCTCCGAAAACGGCGACTCTAAAAGCGATTCGAGCGTGCGTCCCAAAAAGACCAACGGTAATCGCCGGTCGGTCGGCATCGCCCAGTAGGCCAACGGTTTTTGGCGATGGGCGGCGTAGGTGTCTTCTGAGAGTTTCTCACGAAGTCGCTCATAACGACCGGCAATTTGATATTGTTCAACAGAAGCGGCTTTTGTTGCTCTCATAACGCCTGAGTTACCTTTGATATCGGTTCTTCCTTTTCCAATTTTTCTCGAGCATTTCCTTTGGAAAAGGAAAAAAAGTCGAGCAATCGTTCTCGAATTTTCCGGATAGGCTCACGGAAGCGTTCGATCGATCGCTTTTTTTATGGGGCAAGGGAGCGTCTTCTCGGTTTGGTTCGACCGGCCACGTTGCAAAACCGAAATGCCGCTGAACCAAATCTGAATTTTCGATTCGGGGTTGAATCGACTCTCCTTTGCCTTGTTTCTCGCATGGCGCGAGAAGGAACTATCGCAGATACGAGATCCCCTTGGAAAAATCCTTTCTGGGGAGACCAACGTTCGTTTCAAACGGGGCGTGAATCTTTTCGCCCGTCTATTAATTTCAAAACAAAAGTGTTTTTTCATGAGTGGCACCGTAATTCTTTTCAGGTCTTATTATGGAAGAACTGTTGGAATTGAGGCGCACCGCTCGGCAAAAATCACGGTTTGTCGACGGGGATCGGATTGGATTGAAACGACAAGGGACCGGCTTTGAAAGCGATCTATCCAAGGGGAAAGCTGTTTCTTCGCGAAGGGTCGGCGCGATTTAACCTCTTTTAATAAAGGCACTTATCGCTTCCGTTGCAGCCGCCCTCTTTCAGAAGAAAACGCGGTTCCCCTTTGATAAAACAGGCTTACCAAAAAGTCCCAATTTGCCACTATTATCTGAGACGGGCAATCGGGAAGTCAAGAGGGGGGGCCCTTTTTCGTCGAAAAAACTAGATTTCCAGTTGAGAAAGGTAAAAAGGAAGGAAAGGCCTTTGGTCGCTGGAAAATTGGTTCGCCCCCGGCTATAATGCGTGAATCTCTAAAACCGTTTCAGTGCCATACCCTCGCCTCGTGCGGTGGTATGGCACGACCCTTTCTTGGCCGGCCATTCTTGGCCCCGGTCTTTCTAGAGCCCGGTTTATGGGTGGGGAAGAGGGGAAGAAGGGAACTTGGGAGCAAGCGGCTTTCGTTCAGGAGCTTTTTCGTGGCGCGATGCGCTCACGAGAAAGTCTCACCCCCCCCTTTTTTTGATTAACCGGTCCCTTTTCGCATGCAACAGGCCTTGAACTTTTTGCCGCTGCCGCAAGGACACGGATCGTTTCTTCCGACACGCTGTTGACGATGTCGAATCGGTTCCGGTTTATTGTCGGCTTGGGTCCCGTCAATGGCTGCCTGCTGTTGTTCGGCGATTTCACTTGGCGGGGGGGCCTCTTCGTGGATCGCCGCCGATTCGGTCCAGGTCGAACCGACGAACTGTTCGTCGAGCTGCTCCATTTTGAAGATCAGATCCGTGACCCGTTCGCCGATCGACTTCCACATACTCTCGAAGATCTGCATCCCTTCGCGTTTGTACTCGACTTTGGGGTCGACCTGCGCGTAGCCGCGTAGCCCGATGCTGCTCTTGAGATGGTCCATCGCCAGAAGGTGATCCTTCCAGGCTACGTCCAATAGCTGGAGCACCAGGGCCCGTTCCATTTTTCGCATTTCGGAACGATAGGTATCTTCGACCAGTCCGGTCAAGTGACGACGTAAGTAGGCCCGATCGTACTGCAGCATCTCCTCGGCCGACATTACGACGCCGAACCGTTCTTCCAGGTAAACGGAAAGTTCACCCAAACGTTTTTCCATCTCATTGGTTCGAAGCGACTCGTATTCGGCTTCCTCCGAATCGTTTGTCGTAAACTTCTCGTTTAAATACGTCTCGAATTCGAGAATCGATTTGTCGCCTCGATGGGTGTTTTCCGCGCTGTGCTCGATCAGCAGGCCACGGATTTCTTCTCGTTGTTTGTTGCGTAAATCGTCCAGTGTCAGCTCGACTCCGAAACGGTCCCGGGCCCAGTCGACCAGTTTTTCGCGGTCGTAACGCTTGCGTCCGCCCGGGTCGCTGACGGTAAAGTGATACAAACCGGCCATGACCGGATATTCGGTCTCTTTTTCGCCGTAGATTTCACGGGCCCGATCGCTGAGTTTTTCGCGAATCTGTTTCGGTTCAAGGCCACGGATTTCATCGGGAGTCAATTCGATTCCGAACTTATGCCGCGCCCAGAGACAGACGGTTTGCAGGCCGAAATTGGGTTCGAGGAAGTGGGCCCCACCGTTTAAGTCGGTGTCGCGAATGACCGCTTGGGCTTTCTCAATGAGTACTTCGGCGATCCGGTCGCGGCCCTCTTTTTTCAGGTCTCGTCCGCGAAGGCTCATACGCCAGCGGGCGTTGGCCATTTTGGCAAGCGCGTCCCAATTCCAGTCGTTCGGGTCGGCATCTTCGGGCAGGTTTTCTTCGATCGCGTCGAAGATCTGGCCTTCCACCATCCGCTCGGCGTGGTCCAACGCCACCCCGGTCGCCTCTTCGGCGTCTATTTGGCGGAAGTCACGCGGCTCGAGTTCGACCGAAAGGATGTTCGACGCCCAACCGGCGAACGTCTCGGGGCCATAATCGCGGTTGAGGAACTGGCTCAAATAATGGTCGATTTGCTCGTCGATCATCTTCATGATCAACTCTTTGCAATCACCCCCGTCGAGGATCGCCTGACGATAGCCGTAAACCCGTTTCCGCTGTTCGTCCATCACCTCGTCGTATTCGAGCAGGCTTTTTCGAATGTCGAAGTTCCGCTCTTCGACCTTCTTCTGTGCCCCTTCGATCCGGCGGGTGACCATCCGGCTATGGATCGCCTCGCCTTCTTTCATGCCGAGTCGTGTCAGGACATTTTTGACCCACTCGCCCGCGAAAATCCGCATCAGGTCGTCTTCCAACGAGAGGAAGAATCGGCTGCTGCCCGGGTCGCCCTGACGACCGCAACGTCCACGGAGCTGGAGGTCGATACGTCGGGCTTCGTGCCGCTCGGTCCCGATGACGTGGAGACCGCCCAGTCCGGCCACCTCGCGTCCTTCGGCCTTCATCTGTTCGCGACGCTCGATTTCCCCGACCAGCTCGTCCCATTCCTCTTGCGGCACGTCCAGACGGGTCGTGTATTTCTCTTGGAGGATGGCCCAGGCCATCGCCTCGGGGTTGCCGCCGAGGATGATGTCGGTACCACGACCGGCCATGTTCGTGGCGATCGTCACCGCGTTCTTCCGTCCGGCCTGGGAGACAATCTCCGCTTCGCGTTGGTGATGCTTCGCGTTGAGTACCTCGTGTTTCACCCCGCAGCGTTCGAGCATGGCGGAGATCAATTCGCTCTTTTCGATCGAGACGGTTCCGACCAGGATTGGTCGACCGCAGCGCTGAATTTCCTGAATCCGATCGCGGGGAATCGTTTGACGGTCTTTTCGCTCTTCTTCTTGGAACTCAATCGAATCCTCGTGCTCTCGAAGAATTTTGCCGCGAGCAATGCGGTCGTTGTCCAGCCCGATAAGATCGAACTTGTGCATCTCTTCGATTTCGTCGACGATCGCTTTATATTTTTCCTTTTCCGTTCGGAAAATGGCATCCGGATGGTTGAGCCGTTCCATCTCCCGATTGGTCGGGATGGCGATCACGTCGAGGCCGTAGATCTTGAAAAATTCGTCCGCTTCGGTCATCGCGGTACCGGTCATACCGCTGATTTTTTTGTAAAGCTTGAAATAGTTCTGCAACGTGACGGTGGCCAGCGTCTGGTTTTCTTCCTTGATCCGGACCCCTTCCTTCGCCTCGACCGCCTGATGGAGCCCGTCGCTCCAGTTTCGCCCCGGCATCAATCGTCCGGTGAACTCGTCGACGATGACGATCTCGCCGTCTTTGATCACGTAGTTGATATCTTGCTTGTAAAGGTGGTGGGCCCGTAGCGAGTTGTCGATCAGGTGAGGCCACTCCATGTGGCCGGCCGTGTAAAAACTCTCGACCCCGGCCAGTTTTTCGGCCGCCCGGACCCCTTCGTCGGTCAGGTGGGCCGAATGTTCCTTCTCGTTGACCTCGAAGTGGACGTCGCGGCGTAATTGGCGCGCGATCCGGTCCGCCTTGGCATATCGGGTCACGTCGTCGTGCGCCGGGCCGGAGATGATCAACGGCGTTCGCGCTTCGTCGATCAAGATGTTGTCGACCTCGTCGATCACCGCGTAGGTCAACGGCCCTTGGACCTGTTGGAGATGGTCGGGATAGCGTGAATCGCCGCGGGCGGCCGGGCGCATGTTGTCGCGCAGGTAGTCGAACCCGAACTCGTTGTTGGTCCCGTAGGTGATATCGCAAGCGTAGGCTTCCTGCCGGACGGCCCCTTCCATGTTGCTTTGGATCGTGCCGACCGTCAGACCCAACGACATGTAGAGCGGGCCCATCCATTCCATATCGCGGCGGGCCAGATAGTCGTTGACCGTGATGACATGGACCGATCCGGCCAGGGCGTTTAAGTACGTCGGCAACGTGGCGACCAACGTTTTTCCTTCCCCGGTGACCATTTCGGCGATGTTGCCGCCGTGCAGGACGATGCCGCCGATCAGCTGGACGTCGTAATGTCGCATGCCGAGAACCCGTCGCCCGGTCTCACGACAGACGGCGAACGCCTCGACCAGCAAATCGTCGACCGTCTCTCCGGCTGCCAACCGACGTCGAAACACCTCGGTTTGCTCGCGGAGTTCCTCGGAGCTCATCTGTTGGTATTTTGGTTCCAGCTCATTGATCGCGTCAACTTGCGGCTGGATTTTTTTGAGATAACGGGCGTTGGCCGAGCCGAACAACGAGGTGACGGCTTTTTCCACTCCACGGGGGATCGCCCCGAAAAAATCGGAGACGACTTCCCAACTGCGTTCCAGATCCATGGCGGTTTGGATATTTCTCTAATATATAAGGGGGAGAGGGATATTCGATCGGAGCCGTTTTTCCACCTTCCGGGCCCTTTGGCGATAAACGCCACTCCTGAGAGGGGTGTTTACCTGGGCGACCCCGTTTGGGGCGGCGCGGAAAGGTTAAGAAACCGCTTCTGAAAAAATTGGGCAGACGGTGCCCGATTGAAGCTAATCCGTCAATATAACCCCCTACGGAAAATGGTCCAACCCCATTATAGGAGTCTGGGGAAAGGTTTCGAAAGGGATATTTCCCTTTTTAGGATGGTTTCCGTTGGGGGGGTAGGGGGGGCTCACCCTTATTTCCTGCGGATTTCCGTCTTTTCAATCCGGGTTTCGCGACAGGAAGGGGGCTTTCATATCGGCAAGAAAATAAGACAAAAACGCTCTTGTAACCGGACCGAGGCACAAGCGATAATGGAAGGAACCGTTTTTTTCGGTTATCCCCCATCGGACACCCGCCCAAAAGAAAAGTTGATTGTCATGCCTCCCTTTTCTGTGTCAAAACGGCTTTTTACCCCGCTCGTTTTCCTCCTAGCCTTGTGGTTTTGTCTGTCAGGGCTCGTTTTCACCTCGGTCGTCGAGCTTTCCGCGGCCCCCGCTCCCCAAAACGTGGTCCAAAATGAGGATTGGCCGGGGGCGATGCTTCGGGCGCGGAGCGATTTCCTCAAAGCCCGATCGGCGGCAGACACGCAAGGGACCGAACCAAAGAAGAATGAGGCCCAAAAAAAGGAGCAAGCTCAAAAAGAGGCGGACCGACTCGACCAGGTTTGGAAGACACTTGCGCGGGCCTATCCCCGCCAAGAGATTTGGGTTCGCACGGACAGGCCGGACGGGTTTCTTCGCTGGTTCGATGATCCGACGTCGACGCGGATTGAAATCGGGATGATCCGCCGTGTCTGCGACGAACTGGGCAAGGCCGGCGGGCCGATCCGCGACGAACTGAAGAAGTTGATCGATGCGAAAGTCCGTCCCGACGACCGACGCTGGTTGGCCCTTTACGAGCGAGGTTGTCGGCTTCGCCGCGTCGCCCGGTTGAGCCAAGTTCAAAAACCGACCCGCCGTTTTGTCTTTGTCAAGCGTCACGACTCGGCCGTCGCCGGTGCCAATCACTACGCTTACACCGAGTCCCTTTCTGATATCCAACATTCGTCCTATTTCACCTTCAGGCCGGGCAGCGCGCTGTGTGTTCTTGAGTGGGACGGCGCGGAGATCAAGATCGAAACCCTTTTGGAAGATCCCGACGGGGTATTGCGCGACCCGGATATCTCGTTCGATGGAAAACGGCTGTTGTTCTCCTGGAAGAAGTCGGCCCATACGGACGACTACCATCTTTACGAGATGGACCTCGCGACGCGGAAAATCCGTCAACTGACTCGGGGCCTCGGCTATGCCGACACCGAGGGAATCTATCTGCCTGACGGAAACATCCTGTTCCATTCGACCCGGTGTATTCAAACGGTCGATTGCGACATGAGCGAGGTATCGAATTTGTACCTTTGCGACGGTGACGGCCAAAAGATCCGCCGTGTCGGCTTTGACCAAGTCCACACCACTTTCCCCAGCCTGCTGCCCGATGGCCGGGTCATCTTCACCCGCTGGGATTACAACGACCGGTCGCAGATCTGGCCCCAAGGACTATTTCAGATGAACCCCGACGGGACCGGTCAGACCGAGTATTACGGAAACAACTCGTGGTTTCCCACGGCGATCCACCATGCACGGGCCGTTCCCGGCTCGCCGAAATTGATCGCCGTCTTGGGTGGTCATCATGCGCACCAACGGGGCAAGCTGGCCCTGATCGACCGTCGCCTTGGGCAACAAGAGGCCACGGGTGTCCAACTGGTCGCGCCGGTCCGAGAAACCCGGCCGGTTCGGGTTGACGCTTATGGCCAGGACGGCGAGCAGTACAAATATCCTTTCGCGCTGGATGAAAAAAACTATCTGGTCAGCTACACGCCCGAGTCGACCCCCAACCGGGTCTACAATCGGCCTCTCGGGATCTACTGGATTTCGATCGACGGGCGTAAGGAACTGCTGGCCCATGACCGGAGGCTCGGTTGTTATCAGATCGTTCCGATTGCCCCACGTGAGAATCTGTTCAAAAAAGCCAATATGGTCGACCATCGCAACCGGATGGGAACCTACCTGGTCCAAGATATTTACGACGGGCCGGGGCTGGAAGGAATCGCACGCGGGACCGTCAAGCAACTGCGCGTCGTTGCGCTCGAATACCGTCCGGCCAATACCGGTTATATCCCAACCAGTGGCCCCGGCGGCTTGAGCATTCAACGCGGTCCGATCGCGATCGGAAACGGGACCTACGATGTCAAAAAGGTTCTTGGCACGGTCGACGTTCACGAAGACGGGTCGGCGATGTTTGACGTTCCGGCCCGGACGCCGGTCTATTTCCAAGCGCTCGATCGACGGGGGCACGTTGTCCAGTCGATGCGAAGCTGGTCGACCCTCCAGCCGGGCGAGTATTTCGGCTGTGTCGGCTGTCATGAAAACAAGGCGTCGACCCCGCGCCCGGCCGAGTTGCCGATCGCGATGACCCGCCCCGCGCAAAAGATCAAACCGTTTTACGGCCCGGCGCGCGGTTTCAGCTATCTCAAAGAAATCCAACCGATCTGGGATCGGCACTGTATCGGCTGTCACCACTTAAGCCCCGGCGACAAGGCCGAGGAGTCGGACAAGACGGCCGCTTTCAGTCTTTTGAACCGGCCGGTTCCGGGAAAGCGGGCACAGCGGATCTGGGCCGAGTCGTACCTGATGCTGACCCAAGCCGACAAGGACGAAATTGGCCAACCCGGCGATCTGGTCAATTGGCTCAACGTCCAGTCGATCCCCTCGATCTTGCCGCCCTACCACCGCGGCGCCTGCAAGAGCCGACTGATTCCCCTTTTGGATGAGGGCCATCACGGTGTGAAACTCTCTCAGGAGGAAAGGGACAAGATCGCCTGCTGGATCGACCTGCTGGTCCCCTTCTGCGGCGACTACGCCGAAGCGGCCAACTGGGGCAAAAAGGATCAAGCACAATACGAGCGTCTCCTCAAGAAACGTCATGACATGGAAACCCTCGACCGGCAGAGCCGTGAGAAGTTAAGCGAGTCGGATTTTCAAAAGAAGTCAAACCGGTAGACCGCTTTATCAATGGCAAACCGGAAAAATTGAAAGACGTAATAGATAAAACAGCTATGGTTTTCTTCACGGCGTTGGATCCGCGACCGGCTTCAAGAGTAAATGAACTGGATTTTTTACAGATTTACGACACAAAAAAAGAGTGCCGCAAAAAACTTGTGCCGACCGTTTGCCTCGTTTATAATTTAGGTTTGTTTTTTGCTTTCATGAAAAGGTCATGCTTTAAAAAAATAGCTCTTAAAATGAGTTCTCTGCCGACGGGATTGGAACCATGAAAAAAAACTTGACCTTTTTCGCCTTTTTTCTCATTTTGTTGATCGCAAAGGCCGGTTTTGGTTCATCGGCAACTGAAACCTCTTCGCCCAAAAACACGATTGTGATGATCGCGGATGGCGCCGGATTCAATCACTTTCTTTTCAATAGCTATTACAACGGTTCCTACGGGAACGAGGTCTACGACAGCAGCCGCCAAGTAGGGGACGATACCTACGATTGGATCAATCTGGGTTGCACCAATTTCCCCGATCAAGGAAGCTTCGATCCGGAAAAGTATGATTTTTCCAGTCCGAATTGGAGCTATATTTACCCTGATCGAGACGCAACCGACTCCGCCGCATCGGCGACCGCATGGAACACCGGTGTCAAAACGACCGCCGGTCGAATCAACTATGGGCCCGAGGGAAATCGGTTGAAGTCGATCGGACAATACTACAGCGAATTGGGCCGAAGCGTCGGATCGGTCACTTCGGTGTCGGCTCCCCACGCCACCCCGGCGGCCGTCTGGACTCATAACCTCTCGCGAGGCAATTACACCCAGATTTTTGCCGAGATGGCCAACTCACCTGCCGACAGTGGATTGGATGTGGTCATTGGCGCCGGCCATCCTTTTTATGACAACCACGGCACGCTTTACTCCTCGCCCAGGTATCGTTATATTGACCAAGCCACCTGGGAAGCGGTGAGCGACCCGGCAGAAAAGTTCAATGATTGGACTTTTTGCGACAATAAAGAGGTCTTTCAAGGAATTGCCGACGGCTCCATCACTCCGCCGGAGCGTCTTATGGGTATTGCCCCGATCGGTGACGCGTTTCGGTCTCCTGACATCGTTCCGACCCTTCCGAGCCTTGCCGAATGTGCTCAGGCGGCTTTGAATGTGCTGGATCAAAACGAGAATGGTTTTTTGGTTCAAATTGAGTGCGGTGAAATCGACTTTGCTTGCCATCGGAATAACGTGTCGGGCCTTCTTGAAGGGATGGCCTCTTTCATGGAATCGGTCGATGCCGTGGTCGATTGGGTCGAAACAAACAGCTCTTGGGAAGAGACCCTTTTGATCGTGACGGCCGACCACGAAACGGGGAAATTACGAAGCTCCAATCGAATCAATTATTGGGTGGAAGACCTTGGCCCAGGCAACGTCCCCGGTCATACCTTCAACTCGTCAGACCACACCAACGATATTGTTCCTTTCTATGCGATAGGTTCCGGAAGTTCCCGTTTTGGGGACCAAGTAGACGGATACGATACGCTTCGCGGCTTGAACTTCATCGACAACACCGATATCTTTTCACTCCTCTACGAAAGTCTTCCTGTCGTCCCCGAACCGGGCAGCGTGACTCTTTTTCTCATGCTTGGCACTTTCGGCCTCCACTGCTGGATCAGAAGAACGAAAAAATCGTCAAGCCGTTTTTGACCACCGGAGTGCCGAAGGGCATCCGTGGCTGCCGGTAGGACCAGCGGTCGGAGACTCGCCTGTTAATTTGGAGGGTTTCCCTAGGTTTGCACCCTCCGTTGGAAGGCCGAAATCCGACCGATTGGGCTTGACCCAAACCGGTGATATAGCCACACTATTTGGGGTGGTATGATTTTGCGCATCTTTCCTGCATGAAAGCCCTTTCTTGGTTTTGGTTGGGGCGCCAGGGAATGTCTGCGCAGGTCGACCGTCCCAAGAGCATTTTTCAATAAGGCGATCACGGTTTTCTTGCGCAGGCAACGGGGGTCCCCCGAGCGGGATCCCATGCGGCGGCAAAAAACGGCAAATCTTCTTATTCGATTGATGCACACCTCAAGGTGGCCATGAATACGTTTACCCGTTATATCCTTGTCGAACTGCTCGTGATCTTCGCCCTCTCGCTTCTGGCGATGACGGTGACGATCATTATGTTCGTCGTTGCGCAGAAGGCGCTGCAATACGGGTTACCTCCGGCCCAGTTCGTGGCCTTGTTGCCGTATTTATTGCCCGAAGCGCTTCGGATGTCGATCCCCGGCACGCTGCTGTTGGCGACTACCACGGTTTACGGCCGTCTGGCCGATCAGAACGAGATTGTCGCGATCAAGGCCCAAGGCATCTCGCCGCGCAAGTTCCTCGAGCCGCTTTGGATCGCCGCCTTTATCATTAGCCTCGTAACGGTGTTTCTGAACGACTTGGCCGTTTCGTGGGGGAAGGCCGGTATGGAGCGGGTTATTGTCGAGTCGGTCGAAGAGATCGCTTACAATATGCTGCGGACGCAGAAAAGCTATAAGGTAAATTACTTTTCAATCAACGTCAAGCGGGTCGAAGGCCGACTTCTGATCCGCCCCCACGTGCGTATTGAACGACACGGCAGCTCGCCCGAGATCATGATCACCGCCGATGAGGCCGAGTTGAAATCGGATCTGGAAAGCGGTTATTTGAAAATCGTCTTTCGTAACGTGAGTGTCGACTCGGATCTCGGATCGATGCAATTTCCCGACGACATTTGGGAACAGGAAATTCCGCTTAAAGATGCCAGTAAAGCGGACGCGGCAAATCGAAAGGCGTCCCGTTTGACGATGGGAATCATTCCGCAAGAGATTGAAGCGGCAAACCGACAGGTCGATCGTCTGTACGGTTGCGCGGCGGCCGAAGCGGCTGCCCAACTGTTTTTCGGACGTTTCGATCAGCTTTCGCATTCCCACTGGAAACGGAGTCAGTATCGATTGAATGCGGTCCAGGACCGGATCCATCGCCTCCATACCGAACCGCACCGACGCTGGTCGGCCGGTTTCAGCTGCCTTTGTTTCGCCTGGGTCGGCGCGCCGATGGCGATCCGACTGCGCAACCGGGATTTATTGACCAGCTTCTTCCTCTGCTTCCTTCCGATCCTGATCGTCTACTACCCGCTGTTGGCCATGTCGATCGACGGTGCCAAAAACGGAAGCCTCCCGGCCTTTTCTGTCTGGGGAGGAAATATGCTTCTCTTGATTTGGGGGGCGTACCTTCTGCGGAAGGTGATTCGCTACTGAGCCGGAAAAATCTTTCGGACGTTTACCCTTCTCGGATCTCCGCCAAATAGGTTTCGAGCTTTTCGACATAACCGGCGAGGGTAAAGTCGGACTCGACCCGCTTTCGCGCTTCGCGGGCCAGCGATCGCGCAAGGGCCGGATCGTCCAGCAGTCGTTCGATCTGGCAGGTCAGCTCGCGGTGATCCTCTTTATGAAAAACCAGCGCGTTTTTTTCCGATTGGGCCAGCTCTCGTTGGCCACCGTCGATTGTCGTGATGACCGGCGTGCCGGAGGCCATCGCTTCCAGATGGGTCAGGCCGAACGGCTCCGACCAGATCGAGGGAAAGACGAAAAGGTCATGCGCTCGATAGCAAGCGGGCAAGGCGTCGTGCGGAAGTCGGCCGAGAAAATCGATCGACGTCGGAATCGCGTCCGCCTGTTTGTGGAGCGACGCAACATAATCGTTCGGCCCGTCTCCGACAATGGTCAGCTCGATCTTTCTTCCTTGAGCGACCAATTGGGCCAACGCCCAGAGAAGCGTGTGGACTCCTTTATAGGGATGCAGCTGACCGGCGTAAAGGACCTTTGCCGGATGGCCGATTGTGCCCGGATTTTCCTTGCAGGGGAATCGCTCCAGGGGAATTCCTTGGTAAATCACCCGAGACGATTCGATCGGAAGTCCCCCGGTTAAGAGTTCCTCTTTGAGCGTTTGACTGATGCAAGTCGTATGAGCGAATCGCAAGCCGAGGGTCGTGCCGGATCGCATCAGAAGCCAATCGCTGGCCAGTCGCCAAAGGCCCCGTGGTCCCAGGACGAGTTTCCCCGGGAGATAGCCAAACGGATGAGTGTCGTTGAACGTATACAAGACCGGAATCTTCGACGCCTCGGCCGCCCGGGCCGCCCCGACGGTCAAACGAAGTTGGCTCCAGACGAACACCACGTCAGGTTGGAAGTCGGCGAGCCATTGCTGTGTTTTCCGTGCGTTTTCCTTCCCTGCTTGGTAGCGTCGTCGACGAGACAGACGGGGCGGCTGACCGAAGGGAAGATAAAGTTCCAAGTCGCGTGCCACGCCTTCTTCTTGGGGCGGGTCTCGATCGTCAACGCGAAAATGGCTCGTCAAGACCAAGACGTCGTGCCCGCGATCTCGCAACGCTTCGACCACTTGGGCGCAAAGCAGTTCATAACCGCCTAAGTAATGGGGCGGATAGAGGTTGGAAATCACCAAAATTCGCATCGTGGCACGAGGGGGTTCGAAAAAGCGGTTTTCGGAAGGTATCGGGGGCGAGCGCTTGCGCCGTCAGTTTTTGTAAACGAGAATGGTTTCCCCCCGGTGACGCTTGTGGTGAAATATACCTTATGTTTCCGTTATTTAGAGCGATTTTTCGTTACCGATAGCGTCACACCGGCGGTGGGGAGAATTCCCCTAGCGCAAAAAGACCGGTCGCGCTTCGTTGGAAGTCACGACCGGTCTTTTTCCTTCCGTGGTCTTCTCGTTCGAAGTTCATCCCGTTTTGCCGAATGGGCCGAGGGGACGTCCTAGCGCAGAGAAGTGGGTTACCGATATCGGAACACGCTAAAGGGGTGGCCTTTGTCACGAGGCCGGATGCTTGGACTTCGTCTCGCACGGTTGGCCCCAGCCACACAAAGCGGGCATTCCAAGGCCGACGCCGACGGCCGCGATACCGACCAACACATACGTGATGCGAGTCAGTACCGACATGGGGCCGAGCAGAAACGCCACCAGGTCGAAATTGAACAGCCCAACCAAACCCCAGTTGAGACCGCCAATCACGAGCAAGATGATTCCGATCGTTTTCGCCGTAGCAGAACCTCTCATAATTTCTTTCTCCTCTTTCGGCCACACCCCTTTTGGGGAATCTCAGCCGGAAAAAAGTGACCGGAGAACGCCTTGACTGATTCGTCGAGGCGTTCCCTCTGGAAACACGTGAAGAACACCTTCCTGTGAAAGTATAGGGGATCTGACGGGAGGCTTACCGAGTGCGGAAGTTTTACCGATCTCCCCACACAATCGGGTGGGATTTTTTGATAAGATTGATACAAATTCAACTTTTCAAGAGCCAGAGGTAAGCTCGGGCCGAGAGACGCGGCGATTTCTGGGGGGAGGCTTGGCGATCAAAATGGGGAGCGATCATCCCCTTTGTAAAATCTCGACTTCATGCATTCGGCAAATCTCGCGCATGAAAAAATCGCGAAGCCGGTTGCCGACTTGCCCCCTGTTGAAATCGGCTTGCGGCACTTTATCACCCGCGCAAAGTGGCACTTCAAATCGTATCGACTAGGTGAACTCGTCTTGTAGTTTTTCATGGTCGACATTATAACAACCAAGTGAAGAGTCTTTTTTGCAAGTACTTTTACCTCCGGTCAAAAGAAGATCTGTATGACGTGGCTGCTTGAAAATCCTCTGCCAATCTTGTTGATCGGACTCGCGACGACCGTTGTCTTGATGGTGGTCTGGTACCAAGTCCAAAAAAGGGCCCTTTTGCTCGCGATCGGGGCGACGATCGCCTTGACCGCTTTGGGCCTGGTGGTGGAACGGGCTGTCGTGACCCCTTGGGAAGAAGTGGAACAAACCCTCCAAGAGTTGGCCGACGCGCTGAAAGCGAACGATCTCGAGCGGACCCTTTCCTACGTTTCGCCTGAGGCGGTCGAAACACGGAAACGGGCCAAATGGGCGATGGGCCGGTTTCGTGTGAAAAAGGCCAAGGTCTCGGATCTGAAAATCCAATTCAACCCACTGATGAGCCCCCCCATGGCCAAAGCCACTTTTACCGGTATCATCGCCGTGGAAGACAAAGGGGGTGCCTTCAATTTGGCACGTCCCTACCCGATCCGATTTACGGCCGAATTTCGCAAGCAGGGGGAACGCTGGGTCCTGACGGGCCACTCGGAAAAGACCTTGATCGGTAATGGGCAATTGTAGCGGTTGCGTCGATTACATGCCCCCGCGCGCCGTTGTGTCTATCTTGTGTTAAAATAGAGATATATGTAGGGTTACAGCTCCTTGTCAAAGGTAATGCTGGGGACCCCGGAAAAACGCCGACGGCCCACTTTCTCTCCGGGGGAAAACTCCTCTAGGGGGCAAAGGCTGTCGGACGTGAAACCATAGGTTGCCATTCCCCAGTATGTGGTTACAATGGGGGGCTCCTCCTTTTCCTCTTCGAAAGAATCGCCGGGGAAAAGGTCGTTGAGAACCACAAAACCAAGAACAAAGCCCCTTCTTTCTTCTCTACTCCCAATTTCAATAGGATCAATTGAACGATGGAAACTTCGCTTCGCGATCGGATCAGCGATCAGTCGGCCAAAATCGGAATCATCGGGCTGGGGTACGTCGGTCTGCCTCTGGTCAGGGCGTTTGTGGGAGCCGGGTTTCGGACGCTCGGTTTCGACGTTGACCAGACGAAAGTCGACAAGCTGCTCTCCGGCGAAAGTTATATCAAACATATCGAGCCCGAGTGGATCACCGAGTGCATTGGGCAGGGGACCTTCGAGCCGACCGCCGACATGAAAAGGCTGGCCGAGGCCGACGTCTTGTTGATCTGCGTTCCGACCCCGCTGAGCGACAGTCGCGACCCGGATCTTAGCTATGTCGAGGAGACGACCCGGCAGATTGCCGCTGTCTTACGTAAAGGGCAGCTCGTGGTCCTCGAAAGCACGACCTATCCGGGGACGACCCGTGACGTCATGCTTCCGATCCTGGAAGGAAGCGGACTAAGCGTCGGTGACGATTTTTACCTGGCCTACAGCCCCGAGCGGGAAGACCCGGGCAACCCCGATTTTTCGGCCGAGGGGATTCCGAAGGTGGTCGGCGGGATCGACGACGAGAGCCGCGAATTGGCCTTGATGGTCTATCGCCAAGCGGTGGTTCGCGTCGTGCCGGTTTCGAGTTGCGAAGTGGCCGAGGCGTGCAAGATTCTCGAAAACACTTATCGTTCGGTCAATATCGCGATGGTCAACGAGCTGAAGATGTTGATGGATCGGCTCGGGATCGACGTTTGGGAAGTGATCGACGCGGCCAAAACCAAGCCGTTCGGGTTCCAGGCGTTCTATCCGGGGCCGGGTCTCGGCGGGCACTGCATCCCGATCGACCCGTTCTATTTGAGCTGGGTCGCCCGGAAACACGAAGTGCCGACCCGGTTCATCGAACTGGCCGGAGAGATCAACACCGGCATGCCTCGCTACGTCATCCATCGCTTGATGGAAGGGCTGAACCAACAGGGCAAACCGGCCAAGGGAAGTAAAATTTGCGTTTTGGGCGCCGCCTATAAAAAAGACGTCGACGACCCGCGCGAAAGCCCGTCGTTCAAGTTGATGGAATTGCTCCTGGAGGCCGGGGTCGAGCTAAGCTACCACGACCCCCACATTCCGCAGATCCCCAAGATGCGGCATTACGACCTTCCGGCCATGGAGAGTTCCGATCTGACGCCGGAATTCCTCGCCGGGCTGGATTGTGTCTTGATCGCCACCGATCACTCGTCGGTCGATTATCAGGAATTGGTCCGTCACGCCCCGCTGGTAATCGATACCCGAAACGCCACGGTCGACGTGGTCGAAGGACGAGAAAAGATCGTCAAAGCGTAAGTATAAAAAGTTCCAAGGGAAAACCGGTCGAACCTATCCCGATCCGGGAACATATGACCGAGGCCGGTTTCCCGGTTCTTTGCGACAGGCTATACGGTCACCAGGCCGAAATCACCCGAGGCCAATTGGCCGGCGATCCCGAAGCGCAGCCCCCCCTTTTCGGCCTGCCAGGCGTTGTACGCGCGGCGCTTGGTCTTTGGCCCTGGGGCGTCGGGCGAGCGAATCGAGATCGAAACGCCTTTATCGGAGGATATGCAGTCGTTCTTGGATACGCTGCGCGGTAACTGAAAAATGGAGATCGCCCAGCGTGGCCCCAAGTCGTCGGGTCAAGACGCTTTTCGAGAGGCTTGGTTTCCTTTACAATGAAAGTCGATGGTGATAGAGCGACTTTCTTTTTTCGCCTTGGCTTCCTCGGATCGTCCCCCGCGTTCCCCCCCTCTCCGGTCTCCCCGCCTGAAAGGCGCCTCCGCAATGGCCCGTTACGATATCCCCACGTTTTTTTCAACGGTTTTGGTTGCCGCTCTTGGTTCTTTGGGTCCTTTGGGTTCTTTGGGATTGGCCACGGAGGAGACCCCGCTTGCGCCGCTGTTTCCGTTTGTCGTTTCTTATGACACGCCGAAGAACGTGACGAATCTTTCCGATCGACTGGATCGACCGGCAGGGAAAGACGGCTTTGTTCGTTGTGAGGAAGGGCATTTTGTCACCGAGGCCGGGCCGATCCGGTTTTGGGCGACTAACCTTTGCTTCGAGGCCTGTTTCCCGTCGCGCGACCAGGCCGACCGGCTGGCCCGACGCTTGGCCCGATTGGGGATCAACTGCGTGCGGATGCACCATATGGACATGTACTCGATTTGGGGCGATCGGCCGAACCACCTTGAGATCGATCCGAAAAAAATGGACCGGCTCGACTATCTGATTTTTCGCCTGAAGGAACACGGGATCTATACCAATTTGAACCTGCACGTCTCACGTTGGCTGGACGAAAAGGACGGGTTCCCGCCGCGCGACGGTCGACCGCAGTTTGACAAAGGGCTCGACAATTTCGAGCCGCGTCTGATCGCGTTGCAAAAACAGTACGCCCGCGACCTGTTGACCCACGTCAATCCGTACACGGGCATCGCCTACACCGACGAACCGGCCGTTGCAATGGTCGAGGTGAATAACGAAAACGGACTGTTTTTTATCTGGAGTCAAAACCAACTGGACGACTTACCCGAGCCGTTTCAGTCGACCTACCAAAAGCTTTGGAATCGGTGGCTTGTCAAAAAGTACGGGGCCGGCGAAAAACTCCGCGCGGCCTGGCGTGAAGGTCAGACCCCTTTGGGCGATGAAATGATTCAAGACGGCCGGTTCGAGGCGAAGGAACCGAAGTCGTGGTTTTTCAATCTCGACCAACCGCCGGTGGCCCACTGGTCGGTCGAGTCGGACGGTCCGGAGGGAAAACGGTGTCTACGTTTTTGTGTCGAGCGATCCGGGAAAACGGCCTGGTTGCCCCAGTTCGGCCAGGGTGGCTTGGCGTTTGAAAAGGGACAGACGTACACGCTCTCGTTTTGGCTTCGGGCGAAAACCCACGGGCGACTCTCGGTCAACGCGATGCAAAATCACGCGCCGTGGTCCGTCCTCGGTCTGGGTGGCCCGGTCGAGGCCAAAAACAAGTGGCGACGGGTCACCCTTTCGTTCACGGCAAAACAAGACGACCCGGACGGGCGGATCACGTTCACCGCGATGGAGCCGAACACCTACGAGTTGGCCGACGTCTCGCTCCGTGCGGGCGGGATCGAGGGACTGGCTGAGAAGGAGCGACTTGAAGACGGTTCGGTCCGAGTGATCGCGCACGAAAGCCCCCGTGCCACGCCCCGGCGGCTTCGCGATTTTGTCGACTTCCTCTGGGAGACCGAACGGGATTACTGGCAACAGATGTACCGGTTTTTGAAGGACGACTTGCAGGTTCAGGCCCCGATCAGTGGGTCGCAACTCGGGTTTAGCCTGCCGAGTTTGCAATCGGGGTTCGGCTATCTCGACGCCCACAGCTATTGGAACCACCCGGTCTTTACCGGCGACGATTGGGACGCGAAACACTGGTTCGTTCGGAACCGGGCGTTGGTCAATTACCCGGACGGGACCTTTACCCGATTGGCGGCCCGTCGCGTTTGGAACCGGCCGTACACCGTCAGCGAGTACAACCACCCCGAACCGAACGAGTTCGCTGCCGAAGGGTTCCCGATGATTGCGGCGTTCGGCGCGTTTCAGAAGTGGGACGGGATCTTTTCGTTCACCTACAAGTCGGGGCCAAAACCGGACCCGAGGCGGATTCGCAGCTTTTTCGATATCGAAGCGAACACGGCCAAGTTGGTCCATATGCCGGCCTGCGTGTCGATGTTTGTCCGAGCCGATGTGCAGCCGGGGAACGAGTTGATTTTGGCCCGGCTTTCGGTCTCCAAGGAACGGGACCTGTTGGTCGAAAAACTTTCACCCTGGGGGATCAAGGCATCGGCAGTTGGGTGTGATTTCGAAGCGTCCCTTCTGCATCGGATGGGGCTTGCGGCGGTTTCCGCGAGCGACACGAATGGCTCCTTTTGCCCTCAAAACGGTACGGTATCCGGCGACCAAAAGGTTTTCGTCTCCGATACCGGTCAGTTACAATGGGATACGACCGAACCGAAAGCCGGTTTTTTCACGGTCGATTCGCCGCGCACGAAACTGTTTACCGGTTTCATTCGCGGTCGACGGTTTTCGATCGGCGATGTGAAACTCGAGGTCGGCCGGACCCGTTTGGATTGGGCGACCGTTTCGATGACGCTGGTCGAGGGAGACCGTTTCGATCGGCCGGGGCGGGTACTGATCGCGGCGACCGGCGTGACGCACAATGCCGACATGACGCTCAAACGGGAGGGCCCGCGCGTGACCGTTGGCAATCAGTGGGGCGACGCGCCGGTCCTGTGTGAAGGGATTCCGGCTCGAATCATGTTGCCGGTGGCCGCCGGTCGGGTTCGACTCTATCCGTTGGACGAGTCGGGCAATCGGCGTGATGAGGTTCGGGTGAAAGACGAAGCGGACCAGGCCGTTTTGACCCTTTCGCCCAAGTATAGAACCGTCTGGTACGAGGCGGTCATTGAATAGTTTGGAGTATAGATAGCAGCTTTGCTAAAAGGAAAAACCAAAAGATGAAACGGCGCGACTTTGTGAAATCGGCCGCTTTGTTGGGGACAGGAGCGGGGATCGGCCAATCGGTCTGGTCGACCGGAGCGATCGCTGCGGAACAAGAGGCCAAGACCAAGACGTTCACCCTCTGGCAGCTTCCGTCTCAGGCGGATAAACAGATCATGAGCTATGTCTTCAAAACGTCGAATGGGAAAATCGTCGTCCTTGATGGGGGCTACCAAAGTGACGCCGGTTACCTTCGCGGTTTTTTGGCGGCACTGGGCAACCGGGTTGATTCCTGGATCTTGAGTCACCCCCATCCCGACCATGTCGACGCCGTGACCGAAATTCTCAAACGACCGGGCAAACTCAAGATCGATCGGTTCTACGGTTCGTTTCCCGATCCTGCGTGGGCGAAAAAGACCGAGCCAAAATATGCCGTTACGATGGAGCAGTTTCAGACGGCGCTAGAAACGACGCCGTTTCCGTTTGTCGAGGTGAAGATTGGCGATACCCTTGATGTTGACGGAATTCGGATCGAAATTTTGGGGGTGAAAAATCCGGAGATTACCCACAAAGCGTTCAATAATTCGAGTGTCGTCTTTCGGATGCTTGTTGGCGAAGCGACCTTTTTGTTCACCGGCGACCTGGGTGCCGAAGGGGGCCGAAAGTTGTTGGCCTCGCCGCAGGGGGCGAAGCTGAAGGCCGATTATCTGCAGGTGGCCCACCACGGTCAAGACGGGCCCGATCGGGATTTCTACCAGGCGGTTGCCCCGAGCCACTGCCTTTGGCCCACGCCAATTTGGATCTGGGAAAACGTCGGCGAAAAAGGCCCGGGGACGGGACCGTATACGACGTTCGAGGTGCGCCGCTGGATGGAGGAACTGGGTGTCAAGAACCATTATCTCCTGTTCGAAGGACTTCAAAAGATTGAAATTCCGATGGCCGGTTGAGTCACTTTGACGGACCAACGTTTTGTCATCAAACCATGTGAAATCATAATTGTCTGTGGCTTTTTGAAAGGATATACCAGAAGATGAAACGACGTGATTTTGTGAAATCGGCCGCCTTGTTGGGGACAGGAGCGGGGATCGGCCAATCGGTCTGGTCGACCGGGGCGATGGCTGCGGAACAAAACAAGAAGACCAAGATGTTTACCGTCTGGCAGCTTCCGGCCCAGACGCCGGAACAGATCATGAGCTACGTCTTCAAGACTCCCGGCGGAAAGCTGATTGTCCTCGACGGGGGCGCCAAAGGGGACTCCGGTTACCTTCGCGGGTTTTTGGCGGCGATGGGCAACCGGGTCGATCATTGGATCTTGAGCCATCCGCACAGCGACCACGTTGACGCCGTGACCGAACTGCTCAAACGGCCGGGCAAACTTGACATTGGCCAATTCTACGGTTCGTTTCCCGATCTTGCGTGGGCGAAAAAAACCGAGCCGGGAAATGCCGTCACGATCGAGCAGTTTCAAGCGGCCTTGAAAACGACGCCGGTTCCGTTTGCCGAGGTGAAAATCGGCGATACCCTTGAGATCGACGGGATTCGTATCGAGTTTCTCGCGGTCAAAAACCTGGAGATTACCCACAACGCGTTTAACAATTCGAGTATCGTCTTCCGGATGTCGGTCGGCGAAACGACCTTTTTGTTTACCGGCGACCTGGGTGCCGAGGGGGGCCGGAAACTGATGGCTTCGCCGCAAGGGGCGAAGGTGAAGGCCGATTACCTACAGATGGCTCACCACGGTCAAAACGGCACCGATCGGGATTTTTACAAGGCGGTTGGCGCGACCCATTGCCTTTGGCCCACGCCGCTTTGGCTCTGGGACGACGACAACGGTGGCGGCAAGGGATCGGGGCCCTGGCAGACCTTGGAGGTACGTCGCTGGATGGACGAGCTCAAGGCGAAAGACCATTATCTCATGTTCGAAGGCCTTCAGAAGATTGAAATCCCGATGGCCGGTTGAGTTCACTCTCTTATCGAACAGGCTTTTTCTTCCTAAAACGAACCGACCTCTTGATTCTCCATCGACGGGAACCAAGAGGTCGGCTTTTCTTTATTAGGAATGGTTGGAGGAGAAAAGACCGCTTCGAGGGCCCTTACTCTTTTTCAAATTTCAGCGAATACAGGTCCGCCTCCTTGAGTGAGAAGTGGATTCGGATCGGGCGCCCGACAAGCGAGCTGACGTCGGTGTTCCCTTTCCATCCGACGCGCCGGTCAAGCGTGTCACCGTAGATCTTATCCGACTCGGCCAGTGTGAAGCCGGGGATCGGCTTGCCCGATTCGTCTTGCAGTTCGACCCGAACCATTCCGGCCGCGCTGGTTCGGAAGTTGATCGACAGCTCTTTGCCGTCGAAGGTCAATGGCTTGGTCGTCATTTGGCCCGGTTTATTTTTCGCGTGGACCGAGACGAACCCGTCGATCCGCAACGTATAGCGTCGCTGGCGTGACCAGTCGCCGGTGAAATAGGACTCGGTCCCGTAGAGCGACAGCTCGCGCGGCATGTCGTCTTCGGTCGGGGCCGTTTCGACCACATGGTAGGCCAGATAATTGTCGCCGTAGGCCCAATCGTGCGTCGTTCGAAGGCCGGGTCGCAGGAAGACGTCGTCCGACTGGCGGAACGTCTTGCCGTCGCGACTGGTGATCAACACCGTGTCGGTGATGGCTGAGCCGTAGCGAGTTTGCGTTTTGGCACGCCGCTTGCGTTCTTCCGCATCGCACAGTTGGTAGGTCGAGGCAGTCACCCCATTGTCGACGTACCGAGCCGGGAAACCGATCAGGATATGCGGTGCCCGGTAGTACGGCTTGATCTGGTTGACGTAATATTGGGCTTCCATGCAAGGGCCGCCCTGGGTGAACTTGAGAACCGTGTCTTTCTTCCAATGGATGAAGTCGTCCGAGACGGCCCGTTGCACCATCCGATATCCTTTGTATCCCTCTTCGGAAAAAACGCGGAAATACATCACATACTGTTTTTCAATCGGGCTCCAAAAGGCGATGTTTTGGGTATCGAACGCCCCGTCGACATAGATCGCGTGGTCGACCATGGGGGTCCAGTGGATTGCGTCAGCCGACTTGAAGACCCAAATCCCGCCAAAAAGAACCTTGTCCGATTTGGGCGCGGGGCCCAGGCCGATCGCCTTGTATTTCGCGTCGGGGGTCACGCCGGGTCTGGTGTCGAGAAACGGCGTGAAGTCGTGACACGCGCCACCGTTGAGTTCGGTCATGATCAGCGAGTTGTTTTTATTCCCTTCAAACTCGCACAACCCCAAGTTGGGCCGATACCAGTTGATCCCGTCTTTACTTTCGGCATAGGCGATGTTCACCGGATGCGACTTGGCACCTTTCAGTGGAATTTGCCAGCCATGGAAATACATCCGATAAAGGTCGCCGTCCTGCATCACGGTCGTATAGCCACAGCCGGACCCTTCCCACGGCTTGTCACAGTGCAGCGCGACATTTTTCCGCACCGGCTCGTGGACTTTCAGGTCGACATTTTCCATCGAACCGATCAAATAGTCGTCGACAAACAGCTCGCGCCGGTCGCCGATCTTCAAGGGGGTCTCGGCCGCCGGGAGCAGCGCGGTGAAACCAAAAATAAGCAGGGGTAGGAGGGGCCAGTACTTGCTTCTCATCGAAAGACTCCTTGCAAAAAGGTGGGAAACGTCGTTGATGAACGGGATTTTTTAGGCGGTATTTTTGTGGGATTTTAGTTCGGGAAAAATCGATCCTAGGTCAAAAGCATCGAATCGGGCATCACCACTTTGACCGGCAGCAGATGATGACCGCCTTCGGCCGAAGAATCGTCGAGTTGGTTTTGAAGCATCCGAGCCACGGTCAAGATGCAAGCTTCGTTGGTCGCGATGTCCTCGATGGCAGGGATCGGTAACGACGTTCTTTCGGTCCAGGAACGGCTGTAGACAACGGCAAAATCATCGGGGACTCGAAGGCCCAGCGAGTCGGCCGTCTCGAGCAACAACTGGGCCGTTTGAACGCCGCGACAAAGGAGGGCCGGTTTCGGTGCCGAACGGTCCTGGCACGTCTCGCGAATCAATTCCTCGAAAATCTGCCGGGTCACGGTTTCCTCGCCGGGGAAGTTACGCACTCGGATTTGATTCGGTCGCAAGCCCGTTTGGGTCAATGCCGTCAGCATGCCGTCAAAAGCGGTCAAGTCGCCCTGACGCCATCGCTCTCGGTGGACAAACGTGAAGCGACGCCCGCCCAATTGGTGCGCGACGCCGAGCATCTGATTGCCGACTTCGAACTGATCGCTTTCGAAATGGGGCAAGGAGATGCCCGGGAAAACGCTTCCGATCACCACGGTCGGAATTCCCCGTTGGGCGACAATCTCTTGGACTTCCCGCGAGCTGAGGGTCAGAATCACGGCGGTCGGAGCGGCCTCGTCCGAGCGGCTCTCGGAAAGCAGCTCTCCGACATGCCATTTTGCGTCGTCAAACGGAAAGGTATGGCTGTGCAAAATGGCGTCGGGAATCACTTGGCGCAATCCGGGTAAAAGCAACTCCGACGGGATCATCTTCGCGCTTGCTTCTCCTTCGAAACAGCCGATCAAGTGGACATGCGTCACCTTGCGATGCGGCAGAGAAGAGCCGGCGGCCGGACCGACAAAAGTTCCACGACCTTGCTGGCGGACCAAAAGATCCCGCTCGACCAACAGATTCATGACCCGATGGGCCGTCATTCGGCTGACCCCGAGTTGGGCGGCCGCCTTTTCCGCGGTCAGATACCGTTGCCCGGGAATTAAACGTCGCCGACGGATATCCGCCTCGAGCCGTTGGGCCAGTTGTTGCGAGTGGGATTGGGGCAGGCTGTCTTGTTTCATACTACCAAATGTACCATAAATGGGACTATTGGCAAGAATTATCCCAAAAAATTCGGGATAGTTTCATGAGGGCGGGAATTTAGGGGGCTTGGGTAGATTGCGTGCAGTAGCGTGCCGGAAAGCCGTTTTGCTCGACCAAGAATCGCAAAAAAGGGGGGGGATTCAATTCGGGCCGAGACAAGATGAGTGAAAGCTGACTTTCACCGCTAGACCAACAACCACCATGGGAACTTTCCCAACGCCGGTCTGGCCTACCGTCCAATAAGAAACCGCTCCAAGGGAGCTTTGCCTCACCCCGTTTCCTCTTAGAGTGACCCTTTGGCGCTGGCCCAACGTCCAATAAAAAACTGCTCTAAGGGGTCTTTACCGGTCCGCCGATTGGGCAACCTCAAACGCCAGCGACGACTCGCCGACCTTGTTGCCGTTGAGATCCTCGACCGTCAGTTTCAACTGATGGCGGCCGGGATAGATTCGTTCAGGAAGTCGGATGATACGACTGAAAAAGAAGTCGTGTCGCAGATTCTGACAATATTCTTCCATATCGACCGCGTCTTGACGTTCGACCAGACGGCCCGCCCCGTCGAAAATCTGGTAACCGATTTTGAGCGAGGTGTGAAATCCTTTGGGCGTTTGGACGCTTTTGAAATTGTCGATTTCGGCATAGATCAGGACCGGTTGACTTGCCGTAAACTGATAGTCGTCAATCGGGATCGTCGCTCCGAAACCGTCGACGGATCGGCAAAACGCCATATTGCAGATTTCCAACGAGGCCGTTGCACCCAGGGCGTTGGCCGCTTCCAAAAGATGCCGTTTC
The DNA here is from genome assembly GCA_963674475.2 of Thermoguttaceae bacterium. Lineage (GTDB taxonomy): Bacteria > Planctomycetota > Planctomycetia > Pirellulales > Thermoguttaceae > CAXXFQ01. The sequence continues at coordinate 544,926 of CAXXFQ010000033.1, forward strand.
GCCTCGGCCGAACGTCGGTCGGCTTGCGGAATTCGGTTGCCGTCCAAGAGTAGATCGAGTCCGAAAAGCTCAAAGGCCCAGAAATCGGCCACCGTGGCGTCGATCGGTTGGAAGTCCCGATTCGAGTCTGAGGTTCCGGTCGCGAAGGGAGCGATCGCTTCACGCCGACGACCGGCCACTAATTGGAGCATCCGAAGTTTGGCCAGGGTGGCGTATTCTTCTTGATTTTGAGGCTTTTTCGGGACTTCCTCTTCAAATTGCTCGATGGTTTTGGCCAGCAACGTCTGCCAATCCTCTTTCGTTGATTCCGTGGCGATCGGTTTCGGTGCGGCTTCCTTCTTTTGGGAAAGGGCCGTCTTATCATCCTCGCTCGACACGGGGGCGTCCTGCATATCGACGGCCGGGACCAAATCAGTCGGGACCGAATCGGTCGGCAGCGGCGGGACGGGACCCGTCTTTTCATGACCTGTTTCGAATGAAGCGCGGATCAGGCGATGGTCTTCAAGGGGTGTTTCCTGGCGGTCTCCCGATTTGCCGGAAAGGTTCTTTTGGGCCGGATGACTTTCGGGCGCCGAAGCAGGATTGGTTTCCTCTTCCAGGTGGTAGATCCGGGTCGCCTGTTGCGGTGCGACAGGCAGTAGTGTTGAATCGACCGCGGGCAATCGAGTGACGCCGCTCGGCTGGGAGAGGGAGCCGGTTGTTTTCGAGGTGGTCGGACTTGCCGTTTGGGCCAATCCGTTTTGAGGCGAGGTAAGAGGCGTCTCACCGAGATTCACCGGTTTCGGTTTTCCTCGTCCGGCGGCGATCATCTCGTTTTCATGCAATTGATGACTAAAGGCCAACTGCGATCGAAAACTTTCCATGATGGACGGCCAAAGCGACGTGTCGGTGACCTGGAGTTCGGCCAGTAATCGCGACTGCAACGCCGGGTCTTGACGGCCGAGCGTCTGGACCTCACCGAGAATTTGCTGGATTTCGACCTGACTGGGGGCCCGAGTTGGGTCGACCAGGGCCGTTTGAGTGGCCCCGTTTTCATAAAACGACGTCGACGGCCCTAAGGTGTCCGGATTCGCCCACCAAGAAGAACTCTTGCATCCGCTAAAAAACAGCGGTAGCAACAGGGCGAACCACCAAATCCGAGTGTGGGCCAAACGGATCGTCCCGCTACGTAAGATATTGAATTCAAAGGTTTTATCGATTCGTTTCATGAGCGAACTGACGTCATACGGCCTTCGCGATAGGAATATCGGAAAGGATTTTTTTATGGTAAGGGAAACGAGAAGAATGATAGGGAAAATAAGGTTTCCCGACAAGATCAATCGAAAAATACCTCAACGGGGGGGCTCCCCTACTTGGCTTTGATTTTGATCTTGCTTCTGGTTTAGATGTGAAAATTTGACATGCCATGCCCCTTCTTGTACAATCCAGGTCTATACTTGATAGGACCAATTGGAGCACCCTACGGAAATGCATGTCGATCTTCGCACGGCCGGGACCCACGAACCGAAATATACTCGGCTGAAAAAATACCTTCTCGAGGAACTCCGCTCCGGCCGTCTCCGACCGGGAGACGCGTTGCCGACCGAGTTGGAGTTGGCCGCCGAGTTGGGCGTTGCGCGGGGCACGGTTCGTCACGCGTTCGACGAGCTGGCCCAAGAGGGAATTCTCAGTCGGGTTCGCGGTAAGGGGACTTTCGTCCAAGATCAGATCGAAACCCTGCTCCGACGGGAAACGCCGCCGGTCGAGAAAAATTCGCGGCCAGACACGCTGGCGGTCGACGCGCTGGTCGTTCCCGAAACGCGATCTGGCTATTATCCGGATTTGCTCTACGGTTTCGATGAGGCCGCCTCGCGTCATTATCATCAGATCTTGGTCAGCAGTTCGGACAATAACCTGAACCGGCAGGGACAAATCTTTTTGCAGCTTTTGCAAAAGCGAGTCGCGGGAGTGGCTGTCGTTCCGACCAGTCAACCGACGCCGCCGTTTCAGATTCAGGCGCTCCAGAACCAGGGAATCCCGGTCGTCTTCTGTCACCGAAAAGTCGACGGGGTTCGCGCTCCACTTCTTGCGATTCCGTTTGATGAGATTGGCCGTCGTTCGGCCCGTGCGCTCGTCGAGCGGGGCCATCGTCGCGTGGCGGTCGTCATGTCGACGCCTGGCGCGGGAACCGAACCTTTGTTGGGCGGATTTCGAGCTCAGCTTGCCGAAGCGGAAATCGAATTTCGCCCGTCCGACTTTAACGTCGGCGATGGAAACCAATTGGACATGGGACCTCACGAGGAACGAATTTCCGCCTTTCTCCATCGCACGTTTACCGATCGGTCACGGCCCACGGCGATCATGACCTCGTTTGATCCGATCGCCGAAGTGATTTATTTGCAACTCAACCGGATGGGGCTTCGGGTCCCGGAAGACGTTTCTATCATCTCGTTCGGCGGCAAGGAACGTCGCGGGGCGATCTTGCGTCGGGTGTCGTCGGTCGTACTGGACGGGGCGTTGGAAGGTCGTCGGGCGATCGAGATACTAGAGGAAATACGCGCCGGCACGCGTTCGATTTACGACGAATCGACCCTTCCGTTGCCACTGGAGTTTTACGAAGGGGCGACCCTCGGCCCGGCCCCCTCGCCATAAAAACTGCCGAAACCTTTTTTTAGCTTTAAACCCTCATAAATCAACGCTCGTATTTGTCCTACCATTTTCCTCCCTTTTTTCAACAGGAGATCATGCCATGAAAAAATGCACTTCGATTGCTTGTCTCTTCGGGCTGGTCGTTGCGATAGCGACCACCGTCCAAGCGGCCGAGCAGAAATCCCCGGTGAAGCTAAAGCTTTTGGAGGTCAAAAAGGTCTGGGACCAAGCGCCGCACAACGCGTTTACCGATCTGATTTTTCACGATGGCCATTTTTACATGACGTTCCGAGAAGCGAGTACCCATGTCTATGACGTGCCAAGCGGAGATATCCGGATCTTGAGATCGGCCGATGGCGAGAAGTGGGAATCGTTCGCACTGATAAAATACGGTACACCGGATGACGATCTGCGCGACGCCAAGTTGACCATAACCCCCGATGGTCGGATGATTCTTTACTGCGCGCTTGCCCCGAAAGAAAACCATCTGCTCCGCCAATCGTTGGCTTACGTTTATGAAGGAGACGGCCGGTGGAGCGATGCGCACAAGGTGGCCGACTTTAACTATTGGCTCTGGCAGGTGGTCTGGGCACCCGACGGATACGCCTATGGCTTGGCATACACGGCCGATCGGAAGACCAGCAAACCGTGGTCGGAACGTTTCTACCGTAGCCGGGACGGGATCAACTGGGAGACTTATATCGACAAGTTCAACCGTCACCCAAGGACGAACGAAGGGACGATACTCTTCCGAAAAGACGGCTCCGCCGTCACTCTTTTACGACGCGATCTTGCCGGAGACAGCAACGCGGTGGTCGGCATCACCCAAGACCCCCAATACCGACGTTGGCTCTTTGGCGAGCTCAATATCCGGATCGGTGGTCCGGCGATTCTTGAACTGCCATGCGGAACCATTCTGGCCGCCGGTCGGCTTTATGACGGAAAGCGTCGAACCGTGATCGGGCTTCTGGAGCCGGAAAAGGTCCTTTTCACCGAGCTGTTGACCCTGCCCTCCGGTGGCGATTGCAGCTATCCGGGACTGGTCTATCGCGACGGAATTTTGTGGATGAGCTACTACTCGTCGCACGAAGGGAAAACGAGCATTTATCTGGCGAAAATCGCCGTCGAAAAATAACCATTCCCCCATTGGACGCTTCCGTCTGCGTGAACCGTCGGCTGATTGCCTGCTTGCGCAATCGACCGTATACACAGCCCTCCCTTTTTTTTAACTGGAGATCCCACGATGAAACGAATCTGTCCGTTGCTTTTACCACTGGTTCTAGGCGCCCTGATGAGTGTGTCGACCGACGCGGCCGAGCAAAAGGCCCCGGTAAAATTAAAGCTTTTGGAGGTCAAAAAGGTCTGGGACCAAGCGCCGCACAACGCGTTTACCGATCTGATTTTTCACGATGGCCATTTTTATATGACCTTTCGTGAAGCTGCAAGCCACATGTGCAACGCGCCGAGCGGGGATATTCGCGTCTTAAAATCGGCAGACGGCGAGAAGTGGGAATCGTTCGGGCTGATCAAATATGGCACACCGGATGACGATCTTCGTGATTCGAAATTGGCCATAACGCCCGACGGCCAGATGATCCTCTACTGTGCCTTGGCACCGAAGGAAGATCACCATACACGCCAATCGTATGCCTATCTCTACGAAGGCGGCGGCCAGTGGAGCGAGCCTCACAAGGTGGCCGACTTCAACTATTGGCTCTGGCAGGTTGTCTGGGCTCCCGATGGTTACGCTTACGGCCTGGGATACAACGTCGATAGAAAGTCGAAAGAGTTTCAGAGCGAACGTATCTATCGAAGTAAGGACGGTACCAGCTGGGAGACGTTTATTGAAAAATTCAACCCCTATCCGAACGTGAACGAATCAACCATGGTCTTCCGCAAAAATGGTTCCGCGGTTGCCCTTTTGCGTCGCGATGGAGGCAATGGTAATCACGCGATCGTCGGCATCACTGAAGACCCAAAATACAAACGTTGGCTCTTTGGCGAACTCAACGCCCGAATCGGTGGCCCGGCTATCATCGAATTACCCAACGGGACCCTGCTGGTGGCTGGTCGGCTTTACGAAGGAAAAAAGCGTCGGACCTCGATCGGACTGCTGGAGCCGGAAAAGGTCCTTTTCACCGAGCTGTTGACCCTGCCCAGCGGTGGCGATTGTAGTTATCCGGGACTCGTCTATCGCGACGGGATCCTTTGGATGAGCTACTACTCGTCGCACGAAGGGAAAACGAGCATTTATCTGGCGAAAATCGCCGTCGAAAAATAACCACTCCCCTTTTTTCCCAATAAGGAAAACCCACGATGAAACGCCTCTCGCTATTTTTACTGTGTTTAATCGTTTCCCCGATCTTTGCGGCCGATGGGCCGATCGACTTGGGCGCCCGGCGCGAACTGATGGTCGACCGGTTTTTGATCGATTCGATCGACGGCGATGCCGCATTGACTCTGAACCGACCCAAGGACCGCGGAATCGTCCTGAAATTCGATCGGCCGTGGGAAGGTCATTTTTCCCTTTACATCACGATGATCCAGGTGGCCGACGACGATTTCCGCGTCTATTACCGCGGTCGACGCGACTATGGGGCCGACGGGGCGGTGACGGAACGGGCCTGTGTTGCGTTAAGCAAAGACGGGATCCACTGGACCAAACCGAATCTGGGGATTTTTGAGGTCAACGGGACCAAAGACAATAACGTGGTGCTCGAACAGGGGTCTCACGGGATCACCCATAACTTCGCCCCGCTGCTGGATACCCGACCCGGCGTGCCGAAATCGGAACGTTTTAAAGCGCTCGGCGGAATCGCGCCTCATGGCCTGTTCGCCTTCGTCAGTGAAGACGGGTTTCATTGGAAAAAAGTCAACGACGCCAAGCCGGTCATCACCAAAGGGGCGTTTGACTCCCAGAATCTGGCTTTTTGGAGTGAGGCCGAAAACTGCTACGTCTGTTATCTACGTGTAGCCCGCAAGGGAATCCGATGGGTTGCCCGGGCCACGAGCAAGGACTTTATTCATTGGAACGATCCGGTCGAGATGGAGATTATCCACGACGGCCAGCCGGCGACGCCCGAACATATTTATATCAATCAGACGGCGGCCTATTTCCGCGCGCCGCACATCTATATCGCGACCGCCGCCCGTTTCATGCCGGGCCGACGCGTTTTGACCGACGAGCAGGCCAAGGATATCGGGGTCCACCCGAGTTATTTTGGCGATATCTCCGACGGGGTCCTCATGACCAGCCGCGGCGGCAACAAGTATGACCGAACCTTTATGGAAGGGTTCATTCGGCCGGGGATCGGCTACGAAAACTGGGTCTCGCGGACCAACTACCCGGCCTGTGGCGTTGTGCAAACGGGCCCCGACGAGATGTCCGTCTACGTCGACAATAACTATGGTCAACCGACCAACTGTTTGCGACGCTATTCCTTGCGGCTCGACGGTTTCGCCTCGGTCCGCGCCGGATACGATGGTGGCCAGATGGTGACCAAGCCGTTGACATTCAAGGGGAACAAGCTGTCGCTGAATTTCGCGACCAGCGCGGCCGGTGGCATCCGAGTCCAGCTCGAGACCCCCGACGGAAAACCGATCGAAGGTTTTTCCTTTAAGGATTGCCAAGAGGTAATCGGCAACGAGATCGACCGGAAGGTCCGTTTTAACGGGAGCGAAGACGTCAGCTCCCTTGCAGGAAAACCGATTCGCATCCGTTTTCAACTCAAGGACGCCGACCTGTACGCCTTGCAATTCGTCGAGTAAACCGGCCGTTTTTCCAGATCAAGGGAGTGGCAACAAGACCGTTGTGACTCCCTTTTTCTTTTTGCCCATGGATAATCGATTCGCGGTTTTTTGCTCGATCGGAAGAGGCGTTCGTTTTTCGGGAAAAACCCCCAAAAAACCGAAGTCAGACACGGCGCAAGACAAACCGAGGCTCGTACTGCTGCCGCCTTGGGAGAATGAGGGAAACCGAGCGGGCCGGGAGACACTTTGCCCGGCGTTGTCGGATCGATCAAAAAAACCATCCGCTCGAATTTCCACAAGAGAATGCGTTGCCTTTCGCTCGATCCTATGAGGACGAAATTTTTGCCTCTTCGGAGAAAAATAGGCAACACACAAAAAAAGTATCCCCGACTGGGTTCGAACCAGTAACCTTCGGCTTCGGAGGCCGACGCGCTATCCAATTGTGCCACGGGGACTTGCTGCTCGGAATCAGGATATCAAATCGATCCTCTGTCGTCAATCGGGGCAGCGAAGGCAAAAAACCATCTGTCGACGAACTCCGCCCCACTTTTTCTCAACGATCTGCGAGACCAAAGAAATTCAATACCCGGCTATTATACGGGAAATCCATTTATTTCCTGGCGATTTGGGCCGCTTTTACCGAAAATAACCTGAAATACCGCCTCGTTTTTTTGAGGTCGGTTTTTCCGAAAACGCTTGACACAAAACGGATATCGTTTATATTTGAATGTTTTGGGAGGTAGCCCTCGCGGCAAACCTTCAAGCGGCCGTTCCATTTTGGACAGGTAGCTCAGTTGGTAGAGCACTGGACTGAAAATCCAGGTGTCGGCGGTTCAAGCCCGCCCCTGTCCACTTTTCAAGTTTTTTTAGTTAAAAGCTTACGGTGAATTACAAAAGCCACACGATTTTGGTGAATCGTGCGGCTTTTTTTGATGGCACATGTTTTGAGGCGGTTCTCCCTTTAAAAGAACCGGGAAGCGACGTTTTCCGGGCTTCTACGACACGTAGGACGGGCGGTCAGGGGGGCCCGCCTTGGCTGCTGGTACCGCGTCCCATAAATGGTACGGCCTGCTATATCCCCTTGCCGATGCTGGTTTTAGGACCATTTTTTGGCAAGGAGGCCAAGGATGAAAAGAGGTTGTTGAGTTGACGCCGGGGAAACGATCATTTATACATGATTTGGTTAACAAAGGGAAGAACGATGGTTCCGGATCGTTCTTCCCGTCGCTTTTTCGAAGTCGGTTTACTGCTTTTTGTAGAACTCGTTGAGTCCCTTGAGGGTCTCTTCCACCAAAATCAGTCCGCCTTCGGGGCCGACGTAATTTCGCTCGGCGCTGTAACCGCCGCCCCGGATCGCTTCGACGGTCGGCAAGTAACCGTCCGAGCCACAGGAAAGCTGGATCAGGAACGTGATGGTCGACGGGCTTTGCGCTTTGATCCGGATGCCGTATTCGAGATACAACTCAAACGGGTTGGTCGCCATCGTGACGTCGTCAAGACGCAACAGATGGATCTCGGCTGGCTTGACCGACTCGTAAAGTGTGTAACGGGGCTTGGCCGGGTCTTCTTCTAGGGTGGGCAACTCGACCGGTCGGTTTTGGTGAGCGAAGACGGCTTGGGTGCGGATCGACTTTTTCGATGTTTCGAAGACTTGATCAATTCCGTCGGCGATCCGCTCGGCGATCTCTTGACGACGGCTGAATCCTTTGCGATCGCTCATTTGGTGTTCGGCCTTCTTGCGCCACTGGACGTGGGGCGAGATATCGCCCGCCGCGCTGCATTGGGGTAAAACGGCCACGTCGGCGCCGTAACGCTTGGCGATTTCCTGGCGAACCTCGTGCCAGAAGTCGGCCGAAATTTCATGCTGGAGACTTTCGGTCTCTTGCGACGGACAGGAGATGTTAATGACCATCCCGGTCAGTTTCTGATTTTCGTCGAAGAAGAACAGAAGGGGCAAACCGTGGTCTTCGCCCGCCTCGTACCCTTTGAATTCGGGGACGTTGGACCGACCGTACATCTGGGCATGACCGTCAAGATAGGTAGCCCGCCGGTTGAACCCGACCACCGCCTGACCCAGCGCCCACGTATATGCTCCCTTCTTACGCTCCTTCCACGCCTTCTCGACGGCCGTGGCCAGTCGATCGACCAAGACGGCCCGGTACGCGTCGGGCTTCATGATTCCCTTGATATTACGAAGATCATACAGTCTTTCGTATCGCTTTTCCCAATAGACGGGGCCCGTATGGGTGTGGGTCGCGTTGATCAGGATTTTATCGAGGTCGCATCCGTTGAGCTTTCCTTCGAGTTTTTGACGAAGTTCTTCAAGCAGCATCTTGTGGGCCATAAGCAAATCGCACGAGACGCAGATCGCCTGGTCGATCGTTTTTCCGTCCGCGTCGCGGGTTTCCAGAGCCAAGACGGTCGCGGTCAGCGGGTCGCGAACCTTTTTCGAAATCCGAACGCGCAACTGACCGGCAACGGCGACCGGCTCCGGCGGGCTGATGTCGGCCTTGCCCCATCCGACGTAAAGGTCCCCCTTGGCCGGTTCGGCCGAGGCGGGAGTGGCACTGACGGTGAGCAAAGCGGTCAGTAGAAGACCGGCGGTTGCGATGTGGAAAAATGTGGATGGGAGTTTCATGGTTTGAGTACTCCGGAGGGGTCGTTAGGGATTTCACTTCGTTTTTTATCATGAAAAGCGAGGATTCCGGATCGCTCCTCTCTCGCTTTTGGGAAAAATCGGTTTACTTCTTTTCGTAGAACTCGTTGAGCCCTTTGAGGGTCTCTTCGACCAAAATCAGCCCGCCTTCGGGGCCGACGTGATTTCGCTCGGCGCTGTAACTGCCGCCTCGAATCGCTTCGACGGTCGGTAGGTAGCCGTCCAAGCCACAGGAGAGCTGAATCAGGAACGTGGCAGTTGACGGGCTTCGCGCTTTGATTCGGATTCCGTACTCGAGATACAACTCAAACGGGTTGGTGGCCATCGTGACGTCGTCGAGGCGGAGCAGATGGATCTCGGCCGGTTTGACCGAGTCGCACTGATAAAACGGGGCCTTGGCCGGATCGTCGATCGTCGGTAATTCGACCGGGCGGTTTTGATGGGCGAAGACGGCTTGGGTGCGGATCGATTTTTTCGACGCCTCGAAAACTTGGTCGATCCCGTCGGCGATCCGTTGGGCGATCTCTTGGCGACGGTCGAATCCTTTGCGCTGGCACATTTGGTGTTCAGCCTTCCTGCGCCACTGGACGTGGGGCGAGATATCGCCCGCCGCGCTGCATTGGGGCAAAACGGCTACGTCGGCGCCGTAGCGCTTGGCGATCTCCTGGCGGGTCTCGTGCCAGAAGTCGGCCGAAACCTCACAAAGACTTTCGGTCTCTTGCGACGGACAGGCCAGGTTGACGACCATCCCGGTCAGCTTCTGATTTTCGTCGAAGAAGAACAAAAGCAGCAACCCGTGGTCTTCGCCCGCCTCGTACCCTTTGAACTCGGGGACGTTCGACGGACCGTACATCCGGGCATGACCATCGAGATAGGTAGCCCGCCGGTTGAGGCCGACCACCGCCTGGCCCAGTGCCCACGTATAAGCGCCCTTTTGACGCTCTTTCCACGCCTTCTCGATCGCCGTGGCCAGTCGATCGGCCAACACGGCCCGGTACGCGTCGGGCTTCATGACTCCCTTATGACCGCTGACATCGTAACGCGACTTAAAACGGTCATTTTCCATATCAGGCGCCGTGTGGGTATGAGTCGCGTTTAACAGGAGTTTTTCCAAGTCAAACCCGTCCAGCTTACCCTTGAGTTTTTCTCGAACCTCGATCACCAAACGCCGGGGGATCATGATCAGATCGCAAGAGACGCAGATCGCCTCGTCGATTGTTTTTCCCGAGGCGTCACGGGTTTCCAAGGCCAGGACGGTCGCGGTCAACGGGTCGCGAACCTTTTTCGAGATCCGAAGGTGCAACTGACCGGCAAGCGCGCACGGTTTCGGCGGGGTGATATCGGTCTTGGACCATCCGACATAAAGGTCTCCCTTTGCCGGTTCGGCCGATGCGGTCGTGGTGTTTAGGGTGAGCAGGGCGGTCAGTAGAAGGCAGGAGGTTGCGATGTGGAGAAACGTGGATAGGTGTTTCATGGTTCAAGTACTCTGTATATGGACGCTTATGGTTTGATTTTTATAAAATTACATTCCCAGCAGATATTGCTTGGCTCGGTCGACGATCTTTTGATCTTGGCCGATCTGGGCAACCTTTTTCAGTAACGGGTTGAATTCGGCCCGGTTGGGATTGCGAAGGAACTTATGGTGGGCCAGATCGACTATCGATCGGCAGGCGGCTTGCGCCAGTTCGGGTTGGTCGAGATAGGGGGCCACCCAGCGGACCGTTTCCATCGTTCGGACGGTTGAGGCTCGCACCACGATCAGCCGACGGTCTTCGTCCTGCTGACAGAGCTTCATCGCCCGTTTGAGCATGGCAAGCGTTTCGGCTTGGGGCCGGTTGCTTTTGAGTGAAATCACTCGAATATACGCGCGAAGGGCCCAGCGTTGGTGGCTCGGTTGGTCCGATTCGGTCGCGATTTTTTCCAGTCGGTCGGCCACACTCGCGTTGGGCCAGTTGCACAGGGCTCGAACTGCCGCCTCTTGAATTTTTGGGTTGTCGGAAGAAAGTGACGCTTCGACCGCACGGGCCGCCTTCGGACTGCCAAGTCGCCCCAGCAGAGGCAACAAGATGGTCTGATCGGCATCGGCCGGGGCGTTATTCAAAATCAGTTCGGCCCGGTCGATTTTCGAGTCGGCCTTTCTGCAGACCCGAAGGAGGGCCCGTTCGACCGCGTCTCGGTGTTTGCCGGGTTGGGTCTTCAAAAAAAGGTCGACGAATCGGGACAGGTTGTTCTTGCTGGGAGCGGTGATTTTGACCAGACATTTGAGAATCGGCTGGAAGACGGCCGGGTCGTTGCTTTGGGCCTCGACCAGAAGCGGTCCGATCGCCGGGGTGTATTTACTGACGGCCAACACGTCGAGGACACGGAAGCGGTTCTTTTGTTTCGAGACGATGACTTCCAAGAGCGCTTTGCCGGTCGGTTCTTTGGGCAGTTCGCAGAGAACATCGACGGCCGCGCGGCTGAAGTGAGGATCGTCATCCAGAAGCGTTTCGACTAGTTGCGGAAGCACCTCCGACGTGGGAAGACGGTCCAGACCACGGATTCCGGCCGAGCGGAGTTGGGGGTCGGAACTTTGGATCGCGCGACGCAACAGGGGCAAGACGGCCGGGTTGTCGCGGGCCAAGAGGGCTTGGATCAGGGCGATTTTGGTTTGGTTCGAGGCCGTTTCGTAACCGTCGAGCAAGGAGACGACTTGTTCGGCGGAAAGCCGGTTGATCGCTTCTGCAGCGATGGACCAACGATTGGAATCGTCCGAGGCAAGCCAGTCGCGAATCGTGGCGAGTTGGTTTTCCGACAGACGCAGTTGTCCGACCAGTCCGGCACGGCGAAGGGTGCGAGATTGAGCCGGTTGCCCCAGTTTTTCGTAGACTCGCACCGCGTCGGCCTTTTTCCCGTCGGCGGCGAGACGTTCCGCAACGCAGAGGGCCACTTCGGCGATTGTCGTCGGGACGGGGGACTTGGCCTGGTTGAAACGATCGAGGACGAACCGGTCGGCCTTTTCGTTATCGAGACGGCCCAAGGCCCGGAGGGCGGCCTCGGCGGTGGCTTGGTCATCGGAACCGGCCAGTGCGATCAGACGGTCGGTTGACTGGGCGTCTTTTCTTGCGGCTACCGATTCGATCACCCCCAGAAGCGGTTGACCTTCGAGTCGATCGAGCGCGGTCCGCAACGCGGCGGTCGCTTCGTCACCGGCGATCGATTGCAGGGCGTACCGGGCCATTTGGCTCGTCTTCGGGTTGTCAAGCATCCGGGTCAAAACGGGCACTTCGGCCGGGGTGCCGATCTGACGAAGTTGGAGGCAGGCGAACTGCTTCGCTGCAAGGGTCGCTTTTTCGTTGGTCAGGACGCCGGCCAACCGGGCCGCGCACGCACGACGCTGGTCGTCGGATTTCATCGATTGGATCACGTCGTTTCCGACGGCCCAAAGCGGTTTGATATCTTGGCCATATTCGTAGCCGGGAAGCTGTTTCCAGGCCTCGGCGCTTGTCGTGTCGTCGGCCGTGGCCCAAGTGGGCAACAGGATCAAGCAGACGGATGCCAGTCCGAGGAGAAGGCATCGCGGGAAAAACGTTTTTTTCATGGGACGGTTCCTTAGTATTTTTTCTCAGATGTGAGGATTTTTCTTGTTGGACCAAGTAGCTATAATCGAGTTACGCAAAACTAGTCCAAATGAGTTTTCGGCTAACAGCTTTCCACTGTAGTTAAAAAGTAAAAGTAACCTCTTCTTACACCACCAGCGACCAACGGGAGCGGGTTAACACAACGGTGCGGAAGCACCGGTTCGGCTGCGGCTCCCAGCCGCCGACCAACGGGAGTGGGTTAACACAACGGTGCGGAAGCACCGGTCCGGCCGCGGCTCCCAGCCGCCGACCAACGGGAGCGGGTTTTTTGCTTGGTGCGGAAGCACCGGTCTAAAACCGGTCTAAAGGGTATAGGGGGCGCGGTGGGCTCGGGAGAGCATGGAGTTGGCTTCCGCGTCGCCGACGAACTCTTGGGCGGTCGGGTCCCATTTGAGTTTCCGCCCCACTCGCAGGGCAATGTCCGAGACGTTGCCCAGGGTACTGGCGGCGTGGCCCTGTTCGACTGGTGAGACCGGGTCCTGTCGGGTCCGGATGCTTCGGAAGAAGTCGGCCGTATGCGCGGTGTAACCGTGGTAGTTGTTGAAGTTCGGGCTGACGTGCAGCGGGGTGTCTTCCGGCTTGAGTCGGACGTCCAGCAACGAGGCCGGTTCGGCCCAGATGCCGCTACGATTGACCCAGACCCAGCCTTCGTCCCCTTCGAATCGACAACCCTGCTTGACCGGATTGTTGCTGTTGGTGTAGACCATTTTCAGGCCGCTTTCCCATCCGAGGTCGCACTGCCAGGTGATCCAGGTGTCGGTCATGCCGGAATCGGGCATGGTGCCGGTCCCTTCAATGGCAAACGGTTTTTCGAACACCTCGGGACATCCCCAACCGGCGATATCGAGATGGTGGACGCCCCAGTTGGTGATGAACCCGGCACAGTAGTGCGAGATCATGTACATCGCCAGCCATTCGCAACGTCGGGAGTCGAACGGGAAATAGGGGGCCGGGCCGGTCCACCGGTCGTAGTCGAACCCCTCGGGCACCGGGCTGGGCGGGGTGGCCGGATAGGCCTGTCCGCCGGGTGCGCCGACCTGGATCGTGTGGATTTTTCCCAGGTAACCGTTGCGAGCCAAGTTGCACGCTTGGCGGAATTGGGGGAAACTGCGTTGTTGGGTTCCCGTTTGGAAAACGATTCCGTGATCTCGGACCGCTTTTTGGACATGATTCCCTTCGGCGACCCAGCGGGTCAGCGGTTTTTCGCCGTAGATATCTTTGCCCGCCTCGATGATTCGACTGTAGATCACGCCGTGCCAATGGTCGGGCACACAGCCCCAGACGGCGTCGACGTCGGGGCGTGCGAGGACCTCTTCGAATTCGTTGTACAGATCGCAGCCCTTGTAGTCGGCCCGACCGAGTCGCTGGGCGTACATCTGGTTGACCCAGTTGCCGGCGTGTTCACGTCGTTTTTTTCGACAATCGGCGATTGCGACCACCTGATGATCGGGCAACGGTCTCATCGCGTGGAGCGAACCCATTCCCCGGTTGCCGACGCCGAACATGGCGATGTTGATCCGATCACTCGGCGCCAGTTGTTCTTCACGGCCGAAGACACTGGCGGGAATCAGACTCGGCAGAGTTGTCCCGGCCAACGCGCCTTTGAGGAAATGGCGTCGTGAGAGACGGCCGAAACGGGATTCGGTTTTCGTATCGGTTTTCATCTAAATTCACCTCTTTGGAAATGGGCGGTTTGTGTTGGAGCGGTTTTGCGCGCGGTATGAATTATTCCGTCGTGTTGCCGAGCTCTTTCGTCGTCTTGCGGAAGAACTGTCCGCACTGGTCGATCTCGGGCAACGAGCTTTCCCAGTGGTATTCGTATTCGATGCCAAAGAGGACCGGTTCGATGCCGAGTCGATCGATTTCGGCGAAGACCTCCTTCAACTCGCCGGAGCCGGTACCCCAGGGGACGTCGTGCGCCTTCTTGTCGCCAAAGCAGTTGAGGTCCTTGACGTGCATCGTAATGATCCGATTGCCAAGTTTTTTAATGCCGTCGACCGGTCGGATGCCGGAGCGTTGCCAGTGACCGATGTCGGCACAGGCGCCAATCCATTGGCTGCGTCCTTCGCAAACCTTGAGGACCGTCTCGGGGTTCCAGTAGAAGGACGGATCGGGATGGTTGTGAATGGCGACGGCGATTTCGTACTGCTTGCAGAACTTTTCGATCGTGTCGAACGCTTCGGGCTTCGGTTCGGAGACGATCGCGCGGACGCCCAATTTTTTCGCCAGTTCGAAGGCGGCCCGACAACCGGCCTCGTCGCCGGGAATCTCGTGGATGTAGATGCTGGTGAGCGTGATCCCCGCGTCATCGAGCTTTTGTCGGACATCGGCGATCGATTCGTCGCTCATGCCGCGGGTGATTTTTTCGTCCGAGTCGGGACGGATCTTCTGTCCTTCGAACATCTCGATCGCGTTCATGCCGATCGACTTGGCCTTGTCGACCGCTTCGAAGAAGGTAAACCGATTGAAGCTCCAAGCGGCCGGGCCGACACGCCAGTGGAGCGGTTTTTTCTCCGCGGCAAAGGCGTCGGAATTCAAACAGGAAAGAAAACTAGACGCAACGAGCAGGCAGATCAGACGGTGACGGAGCAGCATCATGAGGACTCCATTTTTTTGGATAGAGGATATCGAAGTGGGGGATTTGTTGTGTTTCCCCATGGATAGTCAGTCACATGAACCAATTCTATTATAGGGGGCCATTTCGGCGGTTGTCATGTACAATATTTCTCAAAATGTTTATACTATTTGGTATCGGTTGCGGTTCGTACTTTACTCCCAGGCCGAAACGGGTTACGAAAGGTCCCCTACGGGTTTTCCGATTTTTCATGCCGCCCAATGGCCCCAACGTCCTATGGATTCGAAAAAGCAACAAAACCTATCCTCGCTTTCCAAGCCTCCCCAAAGCGCGTCGCGAAAACGACTGGTTGCCTTGGTCATGAAGTCGGTCCAACGGTACGATCGACTTATCCTCCAAGGGGTCGCCGCGCGGGTTCATGAAACTGAGGTGTGGAGCCTCTATGTCGAGGAAGATCCGAAGCTGAGGCTTCCCGATTTGACCTCGCCGATCTGGGACGGGGTGATTGCCGATCTGGACGATCCGAAGGCGGCCCACGCGGTCGAGTCGCTTACCATTCCGGTCGTCGGGATCGGCGGCGGTTACGGCTGGTACGATCCGGATTCGAATATCCCTTATCTTACGACCGACAACACGACTCTCGGAACCAGAGGGGCGGAACACCTGCTCGAACAGGGCTTCAGCCGGTTCGGTTTTTTGGGGATGCCGCCAACACGGATCAATGGTTGGTCGGCCGAACGAAGCAGGGCGTTTGCCCGACGCATCGAAGAGGCCGGTTTCTCGAGCGAGGTGTTTGTCGGAAGCCGCGACGCGAACCAAAGTTGGGAAACGGTTCTCGAGGAATTGATCCAGTGGCTTCAAAGTCTCGAGCGACCGATCGGCATCATGGCCTCCAACGATAGTCGGGCCCGACACCTTTTGGAGGCGTGCCATATGGCCGGGATCGGGGTGCCGGAGGAGGTGGCCATTTTGGGCGTCGACAACGACGAGGTGATGTGTGAACTGAGCCATCCGCCTTTAAGCAGTATCGAACAGAGTTCACGTCGGATCGGCTACGAAGCGGCCGTGGCGTTGGAGCAGCTTTTTGAGGGGAAAGCACCACCTCGTTGTAAAAAAATCACCCCGGATGAAATTGTCGTTCGCCATTCGACCGATATCCTGGCTGTCGAGAATCCGTTGATTGCCCGCGCGGTCCGGTTTTTGCGGGACCATGTCGATCGTCCGATCCGGGTCCAAGAGGTGCTCGACCATTTGGACGTCTCGCGATCGACCTTGGACAAACAGTTTCGCCAGACGCTTGGCCGAACGGTCCACGCCCAGTTGCAACGAATCCGGATCGATCGGGCCAAACAGCTCCTTTCGAAAACCGAACTGCCGATCCGCGAGGTCTCAAGCCGAAGTGGTTTTGAGTATTTGCAATATTTCAGCACGATTTTCCGACGGAAAACGGGGATGACCCCGGCCGAATACCGCCGCGCGATGAAGATCGAGCGGCTTTAAATTGCCTATATACGCGGTTTTGTCTACCTTATAGTGATCTGCAAAACCGACCTTTAGTAAAAACGAAATAGCTGGTATAGTTTACTAATCTTGCATATACCACGCAGCCGAAAACAAGCCACAGGCCCTCTTTCCTGTTCCAGGAAAGCCATCTCACCCACCCTTTTTAAGGGGGTGAATATCAAGATCCAATTGTCTCAACGGATTGAGAGGTTGACTCGTGACTATTCATCCGACCGCGATTGTCAGTCCCGACGCCCGGATAGGTGAAAACGTTCAAATTGGCCCCTACTCGATCGTCGAAGCGGACGTGACCGTCGGCGATGATTGTATTCTGGAAAACCATGTCGTCATTCGACGCGGCACGACGCTCGGTCGGAATAACCGAGTCTTCGACGGGGCTGTCCTCGGCGGGATGCCTCAGCATGTCCATATTCCCGAGCGGCCCGGGCGATTGCTGGTGGGCGACGGCAATGTTTTTCGAGAAAATGTCACCGTCCATCGGGCCCTGGAAACTGAGGAAGCGACCGTTCTCGGAAACGGGAATCTGCTGATGGTCAACGCCCACGTGGCCCACGATTGCTTGTTGGAAGATCAGGTGATTCTGACCAACAACGTCATGCTCGGCGGCCACGTCAAAGTCGGCAACCGGGCGTTTCTCTCCGGCGGCGTCGCGGTCCACCAGTTTTGCCAGATCGGCCAACTGGCGATGATCGGCGGTCAGGCCCATCTGCCCAAGGATGTCCCGCCGTTTGTCACCGTCGACGGACTCAGCAGCCTGGTCGTCGGTTTGAACCTGATCGGACTGAAGCGGGCCGGTTACGACGCCGAGGCGATCAAGGTTTTGAAACAAGCGTACCGAGTGGTCTACCGAAGCGGTTTGTCTTGGAAAGAAATCCTCGAGCGTCTGGAGGCCGATTTCTCCGACGGTCCGGCCGCTGCCTTCGGTCAATTCCTCTCGAGAAGCAAACGGGGCATCGTCGCCGGACGTCGCTCGTCGACCAACTCGACGATCCGACTCGAAGCGGCCCCGTCCGAATCGCCAAGCATCGACGAACGAATCCTGCGAGTCAAAGCAAGCTAACGCGGCAAAAAACAAGAAGGGCGACCTTCGAGTAGACGGTCGTTTGTTTTTCGCATAAAATTTTTGCATAAAAAAAGAGCGGCTGTCGTTTTGGGGACAACCGCTCTCTTGATAATCAATTATTCAAACGCGAAAAGCAAACCGTTTATTCTTCCTCTTCTTCTTCGAGGGTCGCTCGGTCCATGATCTCCTTCTGGACGTTGCCCGGGACCACGTCGTAGTGGCTGAACTCGATCGTGTAGCTGCCTTGACCGCCGGTGATACTCGAGAGGCTTCGGGCGTAGGTCATGACCTCGGCCAGCGGAACTTCGGCCGTCACGGTTTGCATGCCGCCACCGGCCGAATCCATGCCGAGCATCCGACCGCGTCGACCGGACATGTCGCTGGAGATATCGCCCACGTTGTCGCTCGGGACCGTCACGGCGAGCTTGACCATCGGTTCCAGAAGCGAAGGCTTGGCCTCTTGGAAAATGTTTCGCAACGCCATTGAGGCGGCCGTCTTGAACGCCTGTTCGTTACTGTCGACCGGGTGATGCTTTCCGAAGTGAACTTCGATACAGATGTCCTGGATATGGTGTCCGGCGATGACGCCGCGCTCCATTCGCTCGCGGAAACCCTTTTCGATGGCCGGGAGGAAGTTGCTCGGAATGGTCCCGCCGACGACCGAGTCGATCCACAAGAAGTTCCACTCCGGGTCGTAGTGGAATTGCTTGGCATTGGGCAGGAGACCGGCCGCCTTTTGCTTTTCGACCCACTCCTCGTAGGTGATGTCGTGAGGCAACGGGAACAGTCGAATGTGGACTTCGCCGAACTGGCCGCTACCACCACTTTGCTTCTTATGGCGGTACATCCCATCAGCGTTGATCTGGATCGTTTCGCGATACGGAATCTTCGGCTCTTTCGTGTTGACTTCGACCTTGTCACGTCGTTTGAGACGCTCTTGGAGGATCTGCAAGTGCAGTTCGCTCATCCCGTTGATGACCGTTTCCTTGGTCTGCACGTCCAACTCGCGTCGGAAGGCCGGATCTTCTTGGGCGATCTTATTGAGCGCGCCGGAGAGTTTTGTCTGGTCGTTGCGGCTCTTGGGCGTGACGGCCAGACCGACCATCGGGGTCGGGAACGGAATCGGCAACAACTTGATCTCGCCGAGCGTGTTGCCGGTTTCAAGCTCTTCCATCTTCGCCACCGCGACAATGTCGCCGGGGATGGCCTGGTCGACCGACGACGTCTCATTCGCCTGGACTTCCAGAAGCGGACCGATCTTGATCCCCTTACGCGATCCGACCAGGGCGACATGGCTGTCTTTGGTCAGCGTACCGGAAAAGACGCGGATGAAGCTGAGCTTTTGGACGAACGGGTCGATCCGGGTCTTGAAGATCTGAGCGACCAGCGGGCCGTTGGGGTCCGGCTTGATTTCGACCGCGTTGCCTTCGGCGTCGGTCGCTTCGATTTCCCGAAAGCCCGGCGGCAAAACACACATCGAAAACGCGTCGAGCAGGTCGTCGACACCGATGTCCTTTTTCCCCGAGCAGCAGACGATCGGAATCAGGCTGCCGGAGGCGATCGCTTGGACGATCAACGTCGAGAGTTCTTTTTCGGTCGGCATTTTGCCTTCGAAGTAGCGTTCCATGACCTCTTCGTCGACTTCGATGATCGACTCCAAGAGCGACTCGTTGATTTCCGACGGATCGATCAGTGCGCCGGCCGTGTCGTCGGGGACATTCAGCGTGCTGACAACGCCCTTGAAATCGGCCCCTTGCCCTACGGGGACGTTCAGTAGATTACACGCGCTGCCGAACGTCTCTTGGATCGTTTCGACCAGTGCGGGGAAGTCGATATTATCCAAATCCATCCGATTGAGGACGATGATCCGTCCCAAACCGGCCTTGCCCGCTTCGGCGAAGACGCGGCGGGTATTGACTTCGATTCCCGACTGGGCGTTGATGATGATAGCGGCCGTGTCGACGCCACGAATCGTGCCGATCGCTTGACCGATGAAGTCCGGGTAGCCGGGCGAGTCGAGCAGGTTGAATCGCTTGCCCTTGTAATCGAAATGAGTCACCTTCGACTCAATCGAATATTTGTGGTGTTTTTCTTCTTCGTCGAAGTCGCAGATGCTCGTGCCGTCGTCGACACTGGCTTGACGGTGAACCGCCCCGGTCTTGTTAAGGATCGTATCGATCAGCGTCGTTTTGCCCGCTGAACCGTGCCCACAGAACACCACGTTACGAATTGCTTCCACTTGGTACTTTGCCATGGATCGTTCCTTTATTCTTTTTCAGGGCGATTGAGAGTCGCTACCGGTTTCCCTCGCTCACTCTTGTCTTTCGACGACGCTCTCCGGTTTAAAAAAGATGCCGCCCTAACAGTGGTTTAATATATCAATTCCTTTGCGGTCAGACTTCGGCCGCTGCAAGCGCTTCGGGCAAGGTCAAGCTCTCTTCGTAGAGGGCTCGGCCAATAATACAACCGTCCAATCCGGCGCGGGCTAACCGGGCCACGTCTTCGGCCGTGGTTACCCCTCCGCTGGCGATGACCGGGATCTCGACAGCCTGTTTCATTTCGACCATCGCTTCGACATTCGGGCCGGTCATCATGCCGTCGGTCGAGATATCCGTATAATTGATCGCACAAAGGGGCATATCGGCAAATTGACGCGCCAACTCGACCGCCGAGACGCCGCTTGTCTCGAGCCACCCATCGGTGGCAACTCGTCCTTCCTTTGCGTCGATCCCGAGAACCAGCTTGTCGGGAAACTTTTGACACATCTGACGGAACCAATCGGGCTGTTTGATCGCCAACGTGCCGATGACCAGCCGGGCCACCCCCAGTTCGAGCAGTTCCCGTATGGTCTCTTCGGTTCGGATTCCACCGCCCAGCTCGCACGGGACGTTGACCGACGCGAGAATTTCCCGCACACTCTCCAGATTGGCCGGTTTACCTTCTTTCGCGCCGTCGAGATCGACCAGATGGAGGCATTTCCCCCCCAGATCGACCCAATGGCGGGCCATGGCGGCCGGATTGTCGCCGAAAACGGTCTCTTGGGCGTAGTCCCCCTGTTTGAGGCGGACGCATTTTCCGCCACGCAGGTCAATTGCCGGCCAAATCTCCATTTTTTGTGGCTCGCCTCGCTGATAGAAGGAGTGAATCCGCAGGGCGTAAACCGCCCGCGGAAAGGCAAAACGTCTAATATGCCACGATTTGACGGCTCACGCAAGGGGAATGCGGACGGGGTGAAAATTGATGATGCAAAGGGGAGAAAAAGGTAGTTGAAAAGAACCTCGGCTTTCACCCTTTACTTTGTAGCGATTTTTTCCCTAAAAAACGCCGTTTCGGCAGAAGTTGCCCTCAGATTAGCGGGAAATTTCTTTCTTACGACGGCAACTCGCCGAAATTCTTCAGCATTTTCAGCCCCTCGCTTTGGCTCTTTTCCGGGTGGAACTGGGTTGCGTACAGGTTGTCGCGCCAGATCATCGAGCAGAAGTCGTCCGGATAGTCGGTTTCGGTCGCGATTACCCCCGAATCGGAGGGGACTACGTAATACGAGTGGACGAAATAGAACTGGGCGCCCTCTTCAATTCCCTCGAGAAGGGGGGCCTTGCGGCGAATCTTGAGTTGATTCCACCCCATGTGGGGGACAGAGAACTCGCGGGGCAGTTCGAACTTGACCACCTCGCCCGGAATGACCCCCAGCCCCTCGTGGACCCCGTTTTCGTAGCTCCGATCGAAAAGTAGCTGCAATCCGAGGCAGATTCCCAGGAAGGGCTTTCCCGAATTGATTGCGTCGAGGACCACCTCGACCATCCCCTTTCGCTTCAGTTCGGTCATCGCGTCCTCGAACGCGCCGACGCCGGGGAGGACCACTTTCTGGGCCTGGGCCACCACGGCCGGGTCGCCGGTGACGGTCGCGTCGAATCCGACCCGCTCGAAACCTTTTTGGACGCTTCGCAGGTTGCCCATCCCATAGTCGATAATCGCGATTGAGGTCATCGTTTTTTTCTGTTCGGTTGAGGAAATGAGTCGGGGAACGAATGAAGATAATTTCCCCCGAGGAAAACCTCCAGTTTACCCGATCAGTAGGCTCCTTGAAAACGGGGGACGGTACCCGTTGAAGACGGGGGACGGTCTTCGGGTTTTGTCAGGCCGAAAAAAAAAGGGCGAGGGCGATGCCGCCTTGGCATGATTTTGGAAGGTTCCTGCTCGGAAATTCCCCTACTGGGGAAAGACAAAAAAGGCGGCCGCTTTCGTTGAAAAAAAGTGGAAAATTTCCCCCTTTTTCAACCTATTCAGGATCTTGACGAGGGGGGCCGTTTGAATTACGTTGTTGGATCGTCGTTTTTTCGTCCTCCCGACACCTTTTGTCTTTCACTCACAATGAGGGCTCCTCTATTGAAACAGACCCTTTCCGAGTCCAAGCCGACTATCGAGTATTGTGGAACCAATGGATACGTTCGGTATGCCGGAGTTCATCTGATTATTGAACTCTGGGAAGCCGAACATTTCACCGACGCCGAGAAAATCGAAGCGATTCTTCGAGAGGCGGTTGTGGCTTGCGAAGCGACGTTACTGCATTTTCATATCCATGAATTTTCGCCCGACGGGGGTGTCACCGGGATTGGCGTTCTGAGCGAATCCCATATCAGTATCCATACCTGGCCCGAGTACGAGTACGCGGCGCTGGACCTGTTCGTCTGCGGTACCAAGGACCCGTACAAGGCGGTTCCGGTTCTCAAAGCGGGTTTCGCGCCCCGACGGATGCAAGTAACCGAACATAAGCGGGGGATTCTTTCATGAATAAGTCTGATTGGATCGAAGAGAAATGGGACTCGTGTGGGTTTGCCGCTCGTTATGAAGTGACCAATCGGCTCGACCACGAAACGACCCCGTTTCAACAATTGGAACTGGTCGAGACGAAGCTCTACGGTCGGATGCTTTTGTTGGACGGTTTCGTTCAGACGACCGAGCGGGAAGAGTTCGTTTACCATGAGATGATGGTCCACGTCCCGATGCTGGCCCACGGCGCGGCCGAACGGGTCCTGATCATCGGCGGGGGCGACGGCGGGATTCTGCGCGAAGTGGTCCGTTACGAGACGGTCAAGCGGATTGTTCAGGTCGAGATCGATCGACGGGTGATCGACTTTTGTCGCCAGGTGATGCCGACCCTTTCCGACGGCGCGTTCGACGATCCGCGATTGGAGTTGGTCATCGCCGACGGGGCCGCGTACGCCAAAACGGCGGAAGAGAAATTCGACGTGATTATCGTCGATTCGTGTGATCCGGTCGGCCCGGCGGAGGCGCTTTTCCAACGTGATTTTTACGCGAATTTGCGAGGGTGTCTGGCCAAGGGTGGCTTGCTCACGCAGCAAACCGGTTCTTCAATTCTCCAGCCAAACGAGCTGCCTCAGGCCGCTAGTTTCGCTCGTGAATTTTTCCCGTTTGCCACCGGCTACACCTATGCGGCTCCCGGCTATCTTCCGGGACTGTTTACCAGTTTGATCGCCGGCGATCTTGATCCGACGGTGATCGACTCGGAGGCGCTGGCACGTCGCTACGCTTCTCTGGCGGGAAAGACACGTTATTACACCCCCGGGGTCCATTTCGGAGCCCTGCAACTTCCGCCTTATATTGAGGAAAGGCTATGAGCACGGAAATTCTTTTATCGGAATCTGGTGATCGGACTCAAGAGGTGCCCACCCGTGAGATTACCTTCGGTTGGGAGTTGACGCTTGACCTTTACGATTGCGATCAGGAGGCGATTAGTACCGAGGAAACGATTCGGCAATTTGGTCTGAAGCTGTGTCCCGTTATCGACATGGTGCCCTACGGCGAACCGCAGACGCCCTACTTTGGCGAAAACAACGCGCATACCAAAGGGTATAGCTTGTTGCAATTCATCGAGACCAGCTCGATTACCGGCCACTTTTCCGAAGGAACCGGCGCGGCGTATATCAATATCTTCTCGTGCAAGGCGTTCGATCCGGCCCTGGCCGAGTCGTTCACTCGCGAGTATTTCGGCGCCAAACAGTGCGTGGCTCGATTCGTGACCCGCAAGTAAGTGCTCACGCGACGAGAAACGGGGTTCTTGAAAAATCCCCCGGCAATCGCGTAAAATGATTGTTCAGTGAAACTTCGCACCGGTTCGGAAAACGGTTCCAGCCGGTGCGTTTGTGTTGTTGGGTGGACGTTTTCTTGTCGTTTGATAGGGTCTCTATTGGAAGGATCTTTCATGAGTGTTTCGCCGCTTGAGGATTACTCCCGTTTGTGTGTTCACACGATCACGACCAAGCCGTGGTCGATCGAAGAGGCGATCGATCGTTACACCGAGGCGGGGGTGCGCGGGATTACCGTGTGGCGGCAGTGGCTCGAGGGACGCGACCCGGCCGTCGTTGGACGACAAATTCGCGAGGCGGGGCTCGAGGTGGTCTCGCTCTGTCGGGGAGGTTTTTTCCCGGCGCTCGACGCCACGAATCGACAAGCGGCGATCGACGACAATCGTCGGGCGATCGACGAGGCCGAAGCGCTCGGCGCGCCGCTGATCGTCTTGGTCTGTGGGGCCGATCCGGGCCAATCCCTCCAGGAATCACGCGACCAGATCGTCGACGGGATCACCACCGTCCTCGATCAGACAACGCAGGCCGGGGTCCGGTTGGCAGTCGAGCCGCTGCATCCGATGTATGCCGATACCCGTTCGGCGATCAATACGTTACAATCGGCCAACGACGTCTGCGATCGGATCGACTCGCCGCAGGTCGGCGTGGCGGTCGACGTCTATCACCTCTGGTGGGACCCGGATCTGGAAACCCAGTTGGCCCGGACCGCCGCGGCCGGACGGATCTTCGCCTACCATGTGTGCGATTGGAAATCGCCGACCGACGACATGCTCAACGATCGGGGACTTATGGGCGAGGGCTGTATCGACCTGCGCCAGATCCGCGGCTGGGTCGAGCGGGGCGGGTTCGATGGCTTCATCGAGGTCGAGATCTTTTCGAACCGGTACTGGGCCGAGGACCAGTCCGCGTTTCTCGCGAAGATCCAAAAGGCGTATCTGGATTTTGTATAGATTCGCGTTACGCTTTGAGTAAGCAAAGATTATCTCAAGAGAGAAGGAACTTGATCCATGAAAACGCATACCGTCGGCATCATTCTTAACGGCGTCACCGGCCGGATGGGGACGAACCAACACTTGATCCGCTCGATTTGCGGGATCTTGAAGCAGGGGGGCGTTTCGCTGGGCCCGGACGAGACGATCGTCCCGTATCCGATTCTTGTTGGCCGCAATGAAAACAAGCTCAAGGCGTTGGCCCAGGAACATGGGATCGATCGGTACACGACCAATCTGGACGAGGTGCTCGACGATCCGACCTTCCCGGTTTACTTCGACGCCCTGACGACCAACCTTCGGGTCGAGAACGTCAGCCGGGCGATCGCCGCGGGAAAGCATATCTATACGGAAAAGCCGACGGCCACCAACGCCGAAGGCGCGTTGCGACTCTATCGCGAGGCGAAGGCGGCCGGGGTATTGCACGGCGTGGTCCAAGACAAACTCTGGTTGCCCGGGTTCCAGAAGCTCAAGTATCTGATCGACCGGGGCTTTTTCGGACGGATCCTCTCGGTCCGCGGGGACTTCGGCTACTGGGTTTTTGACGGGACCGGTCAGGCGTGTCAGCGGCCCAGTTGGAACTATCGGCTCGAAGACGGTGGCAGTCTGATGGTCGACATGTTCTGCCACTGGCGCTACGTGATCGACAACCTGTTCGGCCCGATCGATTCTCTGGTGGCCCACGGCTCGATCGACATCCCGCGTCGCGTCGACGAGGCGGGCAAGGAGTACGCTTGCACGGCGGACGATTCGGCCTACGGGATTTTTGTCCTCAAAGACGGCGTCACGGTCCAGTTCAACTCGTCCTGGTGCACTCGGGTACGTCGTGACGATCTGTTGACGATCCAGGTCGACGGGACCGAGGGCTCGGCCGTGGCGGGCCTGCGCGAGTGCCGGGTCCAGCACGACTCGTTCACCCCGAAGCCGGTCTGGAACCCGGACATTGAACAGCCGATCGATTTCTTCGCCGATTGGCAGGAAATGCCCACGAACGATTGTTACGAAAACGCGTTCAAGCTCCAGTGGGAGCTGTTCTTGAAGCATGTTGTCAAAGGGACGCCGTTCCCGTGGACCTTGCTGGAAGGGGCCAAGGGGGTTCAGTTGGCCGAGTTGGGACTGAAGTCGTGGCACGAGCGGACCTGGGTCGACGTCCCCGAGTTGGAAGCTTAAAAAAAGCGGACGCGTTGTTTGAAAAAAACTTTTTTCCAATCAAGAAGAGAAGGAAAAACTCCCGATGGCCAAGCGAAACATCGACAGGCGGCGGACGATCATCACCGGCGCTTCCAGCGGAATCGGTTGGGCGTTGGCGCTGGAGCTGGCCCGTCAGGGGGCGCGGATCGTCGCAACGGCCCGACGCCAAGAGCGGCTCGAGGAACTGGCTCGGGAGATCGAGCCGATGCCGGGGGAGATCGAGATCGTCGCCGGGGACGTGACCGATCCGGCGCTGCGGGCCGAGTTGGTCGAGACGGCTGAAAGGTGTTTCAACGGGCTCGACCTGTTGATCAACAACGCAGGGGTTGGTGCGACGGGCCGGTTCGAGTCGGCCGATCCGGATCGTCTTCGACAGGTGATGGAGGTCAACTTCTTCGCCCCGGTCGAGCTGATCCGTTTGGGGCTGCCGCTTTTGAAACAGGGGAATCGGCCGATGATTGTCAATCTCGGGTCGATTGTCGGCCTTCGGGCGACGCCGTATAATACGGAATACTCGGCCAGCAAGTTCGCCATCCAGGGGTTTGGCGAGGCGCTGCGAACCGAACTGGTCCCGGAAGGGGTCGACCTGTTAACCGTCTGCCCGGGGACGACCGAGACCGAGTTTTTCGACGTTTTGTTGGAGGAGACCGATCAGCCGAAGTGGCCGGAACACAAGCCGGTTTCTCCCTTGGAGGTGGCCAGTGAGGCGGTCCGGGCGATCCGGAAGGGAAAACACCAGATTATCCCCTATAAGTGGGGGAAGGTCTGCTGGTGGCTGAATCGGCTTTCCCCCCGTTTTATGGACTGGGTGATGGCCCGGTACGTCTGATACGGTCTTTTAAGGCCGCAAGGTTTTTGCACTCCCCCCCTCTTTTGATGTCCGGGGTTATTCTCTCCAATTCAAGAGAAAACGGCTTGAAAAGGACTTGATATTTCGATACAATAAGGTCGAAAATGAGAATGAGACTCAATTACACCAACTATCCTTTATCGCTTTACCAATGGTCGATTTCGTCCCTCTGAAAAAAATGACTACGGGTCAGTTCGCTGAAGTCCTTTCTCTGGAAGGAGATGCGAGCCATGTTCACCGTTTGGGTGAGCTCGGGTTTCGACAGGGAACCAGGATCGAGATCTTCCGGGGGGGGAACCCGTGCATTGTGCGTGCTCGGGGCAATAAGCTCTGTCTTCGGACCGATCAACTCTTAAATGTCCTGGTAAAGCCGATTGAAAATCTTCTTTGAAGGGGAATTCTGCCCCGATGACTGACGAGAAGGGGCCGGTTGGTGCCAAGGTGCCGGCTGATCCAACGATACACGACTCTACAACGGCCGGCTCGAAAACCGTTGCTCTGATTGGCAATCCGAACGTGGGAAAATCGTCCTTGTTTGGACGGTTGGTCGGCCGTCGTCAACGGGTTGGCAATTTTCCCGGCGTGACGGTCGAAAAGACGGTCGGGGAAACGACCGTCGGCGGTTGTCGCTTCGAAGTGGTTGACCTTCCGGGGCTCTATAGTCTTTCCGCCCAAAGTCTCGACGAGCAGGTGGTCGTCGAATTGCTGGCCGGGCTTGTACCCGATGTGCCGCAGGTCGATCTGATTTTGGCGATCGTCGATGCGACCCAGTTGGAGCGAAATCTCTATCTGGTAAGCCAGTTGCTCGAACGCGGATTGCCGATGGTCGTGGCGCTGAATAAGGTCGATCTGGCCACTCGACATGGAATCGAGATCGATTGCGAGAAACTCCAGGCCCGTTTAGGCATTCCCGTTGTCGCCATCGGGGCCCATCGGGGCACGGGAATCAAGGGTCTCAAACGGACCCTCCTCGAAGCCCGGCCGCCCGAAGCGATCCCAAGTATTTCGGAGGACACTTTTGAAAAGGCGGCTACCGAATTGGCCCAATGTCTTTCGAAAGCCGGATTGTCCGAGCCGCAGTGGTTGGCTTCCCGATTGTTGACCGATACGAGCGGGATGATTCGTGATTTGGTCGCGCCGTTGGTCGGTTCGGAGGCCCTTGAGTCGTGTCTGGAATCGGCTCGAAAACACTTGGGGAAAATGGCCGAGAGCGTGGCGACCTTCGAGACCCAGGCTCGCTATGAGTGGGTCGGGCGGGTCACCGAGGGGGTACTTCGAAAGGCAGAGGCTCCCGCGGCGAAGATCAGTGTCAGCGATCGACTCGACCGGATCTTGACTCACCCGGTCTGGGGCATGGCGATCGTGTTTTTCATCCTGTTTCTGGTCTTTCAAGCGGTTTTCGCTTGGGCCAACCCGGTGGTCCAAGCGGTGAGTGTCGCTTTTGAGTGGACCGCCGAGCAAGTGAAACTGGGTTTTGAGCAAAGTCGGTTTGCCGACGGGGTGGTCGAAAACCTTTTGGTCGACGGGGTGTTGGGCGGCGTCGGAAGTATTTTGGCCTTTCTGCCACAGATTGTGATCCTTTTCTTCTGTATCGGGGTTCTGGAAGAGTGCGGTTACATGGCGCGGGCCGCCTTCATGATGGACCGGACCATGTCGCGGATCGGGCTCAATGGGAAGGCGTTCATTCCGCTGCTTTCGTGCTTCGCCTGCGCGGTGCCGGGGATCATGGCCACGCGGGTGATCCATCAACACCACGACCGAATGACGACGATTTTGGTCACCCCGTTTATCCCCTGCTCGGCCCGATTGCCGGTCTATGCGCTTTTGATCGGGGCGTTCATTCCCTCGACCAGTTTTCTTGGCGGTTGGGTCCGCCTTCAGGGATTGACCCTGTTTTTGCTCTATCTGATGGGGATCGGGACGGCCGTGTTGGTGGCGTTGTTGTTGAAAAAAACGGCCTTTCCGAACCCGTCGCTGCCGTTTATGATCGAGTTGCCCGATTACCAGTGGCCAAGTATTTCGACCGTGTTGCACCGGGTGGGAGACCGTTGTTGGGTCTTTTTGCGGGCGGCCGGGACGGTGATTTTGCTGGTTTCGGTTGTCGTTTGGGCGGCCCTTTACTTTCCTCGCGATTCGAAGATTGAGGTGGCCTACCGGGACCAGTTGGACCGGCTGACCGTCCAATACCAAGGGGCCGCGGACGTCGAGAAACCGGCGATCCGGCAAGAGATCGATCAGGTTTTGCGTGAGAAAAAGGGAGCCCACCAGGAAAACAGCTATCTGGCCCGGCTCGGTCGGGTGGTCGAACCGGTCTTTCGCCCGTTGGGGTGGGACTGGCGGATCAGCTGTTGCGTGTTGGCGTCGCTTCCGGCACGCGAGGCGGTTGTCGCCGCGTTTGGCGTGACTTTTGTCGATTACCGGTCGGTGAATGAGTCGGCGAGCGAGTCGGAGGAAGAGCAAGGAGCCTTGCTGGCGCGAAAACTTCGACAGGCCACCTGGGAGGGGACCGATCGGCCGCTGTTTACGCTCCCGGTTGCGTTATCGCTGCTGGTCTTTTATGCTCTTGGTTTGCAGTGTGCGGCGACCATCGCGGTGATGCGTCAGGAAACCCACAGCTGGAAATGGCCACTCATCGCGTTTAGCTTTTCGATGACACTGGCCTATACCGTGGCGTTGATGATCTATCAAGGCGCTTCCTGGTTGGCGTAAGCGTCACGCGCCCTTTCCCGCGCGTTATTGAGGGTTGCATAGTTAATGAACCTTCCTCTGGCCAATAATCCGGCAAATCCGCCTGGTACAGGCGCATTTGCGGTTGCATGAAGATTATTGTCTATACAGATATCAATAACCGGGAATTATTTCCTCTTCCCCCAGAGCGTTTTTCCATGAAACCATTGTCTCCCGAACAGGCCGCGCTGGCCGATGCGGTATTACAATTCGTCAATCGACCGGGCTACCAACCGGTCAAGCCGCGAGTGATCGCCAAAAAACTGGGGATCGAAAAGGATCGGAAGTCCGATTTCAAGCGGGTCATCAAACGACTGGTCCGGAAAGGGCAGATTCTCTACGGCGAAAAACACCTGGTTCGCCCGGCCGGGATGGTTTCGTCGAGTTCGAAGAAGTCGACGTCCCAATCGTCAGCTCCAAGTTCACCGGCTCCAAGTTCGGCAGATTTAAATTCGGCGGATTCAAGTTCTCCGGCTCCGAGTCCGTCGGTTTCAAGGGGATCGACCTTTCGTGAGCTGGTCGGCCGTTTTCGTCGGGCGGCGCAGGGGTTCGGATTTGTCACGCCCGAAGGGTCCGCAGGGGACGCGGCGATCGAGGACATTTACATTCCGGCCGAACGAAAGGCCGACGCGGTCGACGGGGACTTGGTTCGGATCGAGTTGCTGCGCGACGACCGGGGAGAATTGAAAAAGCGTCATTTCGGTCCCGGGCGCAAGGGGCCGCGAGGTCAGGTGGTCGAGATTGTCGCACGACGGACCCATCAGTTTGTTGGGACCTATTTTGAGTCGTCCGGCGGGAGTTTTGTCGAGATCGACGGTGGCAAATTCGAGCGTCCCCTTTTGATCGACGACGCGGGTGCGAAACCGGTTCAACCGGGCGAAAAGATCGTTGTCGAGGTGGTCCGGTTTCCGAGCCCGTTTACCGCGGGGACAGCCGCCGTGACCGAAGTGCTTGGCCGGGCGGGCCAGCCGGAGGTCGATACCCGGATGATTATCCGCGAGTTCGACTTGTCCGAGGCGTTCGACGACGAAACGCTCGAAGAGGCCCGACGGATGGCCGACACGTTTGATGAATCGGACCTTCAAGACCGACTTGACCTGACCGACTTGACCATTGTGACGATCGACCCGACCGACGCGCGTGATTTTGACGATGCGATCTCGGTTGAACGGATCGAGCGGGACCACTGGCGACTGGGGGTCCATATCGCGGATGTCTCGCACTTTGTTCAGCCCGACTCGGCTCTGGACCGCGAGGCGTATGAGCGGGGAACGAGCGTCTATTTGCCCGACCGGGTTCTTCCGATGCTTCCCGAATTGATCTCCAACGGCCTGGCCAGTTTGCAACCGGGGCGGAACCGGTACGCGAAGACCGTTTTTCTCGAACTCACCCCCGAAGGCCAATTTGTGGCGGTCGATTTCCACTCGACGGTAATTCGAAGCGATCGACGTCTGGCCTATGAGGAGGTCGATGCGTTTTTCGAAGAACCATCGGAGGTCGCGTCGAGTTGGGAGCCGGAAGTGGTCGCGCTGCTTGAGCGGATGCGTGAGTTGGCTACGCTCCTGCGGCAGCGTTGGTCCGACCGGGGAATGCTCGAATTGGCGATGCCGGACATCAAAATCGATCTCGACGAGAAGGGCTATGTTTGCGGCGCCCATCGGGTGGAACAGACCGAAAGTCACCGGCTGATCGAGACGTTCATGCTGACGGCGAACGAGGCGGTGGCCACCCGGTTGTCCGACGACGAGATCGACTTTCTGCGTCGGATCCATCCGGCCCCTTCGCCGCGAAAAATTTTCCACCTGACCCGATTTGCCGGGGAACTGGGGTTCGCGGTCGACAATTTGGAAAACCGGTTCGAACTTCAGGAGCTTTTGGATCGGGCGGCCGGGCGTCAGGAACAGCAGGCGATCCACTTCGCCGTGCTGAGGACGATGCAACGGGCCGTTTACGATCCGAAGGAGGAAGGCCACTATGCGCTGGCGGCCGACTACTATTGCCACTTTACTTCGCCGATCCGCCGGTATCCTGATCTGTTGGTCCATCGGCTTTTGGACCGGTTGATTCGAGGAAAGAAAACGCCGATCGACCAGGGGCAATTGACCGCGATGGGCGAGCATTGCAGCGATCGGGAACGGCAGGCCGACGCGGCCGAGCGGGAATTGACCAAATTGAAACTGCTCGGTTGGCTCGAAGGACGCATCGGCAAGGAGATGGACGCCGTCGTGACCGGCGTTAACCGGGACGGGCTTTTTGTCCAGGGGATCGAGATTCCGGCCGAAGGTTTTTTGCCGGTCGACTTGCTGCCGGCCGACCATTATCGCTACAGCCGACGGGCCCATTCATTGGAAGGGCACGGCAAGGGGAACTCGTTCCAGTTGGGCGATTCGATACGCGTGGCAGTCGGTCGGGTCGATTTGGCCGATCGCAAGGCGATTTTTCGCCTGGCCGGGAGTCGGAAAAAACGAGAACGACCCGACGGGGCTTTACTAAAGGGGAAAGGCCGATCGAAGAAGGGGAAGCTGAAGGGAGAAAAAGGACGAGGGAAGAAACGCTCCAAAAAGAAACATCGTTAGACTTTTTAAGAAGTAGAAAAATCAAGAGCGTGGTTCGTCGTCCGAGGAGGTCGAGCGGGCACGGACATATTCGGCCACGGTGGCGATCAGCTTGGGAGGAATGATCGGTTTGGCGAGAAAACCGTTGCAGCCGGCTTCGAAGCTTCGTTGGAATTCCTTTTTCAAGACGCTGGCCGTCAAGGCGATGATCGGGTGCGGGTAGTCGGCTTGGCGTAATCTTTCGGTAGACGTATAGCCGTCCATGATCGGCATCTGCATGTCCATTAAAATGACGTCGAACGGTTTTTGTTCACGGTAGGCTTTCATCGCTTGGTCGAAGGCGTCTTTGCCGTTTTCAACCAGGGTGACCCGGGCCCCTACTTTCTCGAGCAATAAGCGGATCAGCCGTTGGTTGTCGAGCCCGTCTTCGGCCAAAAGGATATGGGCTCCCTTGAGGATCTGGGTTTGAATGTATTCGGAAAAAGACCGCTCCTTGATCTTTTTTGGCGGAGGAGCAGCCGAAGGGGTCGGGCGCGTTTCGACTTCCGGCTCAATCGCTTCTTCGGCCGTGGTGGCCTTCACCGGAAGCAAAAGCCGAAACACGGAACCCTCGCCAACGGTGCTTTCGAGCGTGATATCGCCGCCCATCAGACGGGCCAGTTTTCGACTAATGGTCAAACCGAGGCCGGTCCCTCCGAATCGTCGAGTGGTCGTCATATCCGCTTGCGTAAAGGGCGCGAAAAGTCGCTCCAATTGCTTGGACGATATCCCGATCCCCGTATCACGGACCTCGAAAATCAAGTTTTGAATGGCCGGTTCTGCTTCTTTTGCGGCCGGTTCGAGTCGAAGTGAAACGGTTCCTTTTTCGGTAAACTTAATGGCGTTTCCGAGAAGGTTGTACAGAATTTGTCGTACTCGGGTTGGGTCGTTTTGAATCGATTTGGGAACCCGGTTGTCGATTTCATAGGCGATGCGCAGCCCTTTCGATTCGGCTCGAACCGAAATGGTGGAGAAGACGTCATGGACCAGTTCACGCGGATCGAAGTCGACGATCTCCAATTCCAGTCGATCCGCCTCGATTCGCGAAAGGTCGAGAATTTCGTTGATCAATTCCAACAAGTGGCGACCGTTGCGGCGGATCGTCGCGAGCGCCTCCTTTTGTTCGTCAGGGTCGGCGGAACCTTCCATCAGATCGGCAAAACCGATAATCGAAGTCAACGGCGTTCGTATTTCATGACTCATGTTGGCCAAAAAGAGACTTTTCGACCGATTGGCCTCTTCGGCTCTTTCGCGAGCTTGAATCAGTTCGCTCTTGGCATAGTCGCCGATGACCACATGAGAGCAGATTTCGGTCAAGGTATGCAAGAGTAAAAGCGTCTGTTTTTGTAATCGCTTTTTCGAAAAAACGGTGATCGCGCCGGCCTTTTTTTGGTTCTGGTCCAAAATTTGGAAAGCGGCAAACGAGACGAACTTGTTTTGTTCGACCCATTGCCGATCGGCGATTCGGCCGTCGACGCCAAGATCCTCGATGAAGAGGCATTCTTCGTTGAACGCTTCGACCAGCTTGAGATATTCGAAGGGAATTGAGGGGGCCTCGCCGATTAGTGAGACAAGCCGATTGGCCCCGGCGTCGTAATTGAAGCAACCGATGCGACAAGGGGAGCGTAAAATTGGTTCCGGCTTGGCGAGGGTCTCTTGATGGGACGCCCCCTCGATTCGTGTCACCTCGAACGACGTGATCCGATTCAGTTCCCCATTGCAGAGCCGATTATCCGGCTCTTCCGGATGGAAAAAGCACTGCAGCCGACACGACTCTCCTTGACGCATCAGCCAAACAGAGGCTTGGTCCATCCCGAGGAGATCGACGGCTGTCTGGACGATTTTTTCCAGCTTCTTTTCAAACCGGGTTGTCGAAACCACTTCGGCGCGTAAATCGTTGAGTTTCTCGAACCGGCGAAGAAATTTTTCCTGCTGGTCGATATCGATCGAGCAGACTTCGGCATAGGTCCCTTCCGGGCTTTCGACGTACCGGACAAAGAGGGAACACCAAAAAGGCTCTCTTTTATGGCTTCTTGCAAGCACTTTGAAATCAAAAACCAGACCGTTCAAATAGAATTGACGAACAAAACGGCAATAATCTTCCGTCGAGCAGAAAAACTTGGAAAAACGGGGCGCTTCTCGCAACGCGTCCTCGATTGAGTCGGCTCCGAACATCTTGGCCCCTTCGAGGTTGATATCTCGAATTTGGTTGTTCTGGACCCGCCAGATCCCCAACGGGCTGTTTTCGAAGATGTGCCGATATCGATCTTTCGTCTTTTTTAACGCCGCTTGTATCCGTCGACGTCTTCGATTGCCGAGGAGAATGGCAATGATGAAAAATGACTGAAGCAGACAGAAGAAAAAGGTTCCGATCCAAATTTCATTCCGATAATGAAAATAAAAACTTTCAGGCAAGTTCACGATCCGGCTTCCGGCGGGCAGCGCTTGCTCCGAAATGCCCCAGCGTCGAAGTTGGTGATAGTCAAAAAGATAATGACTCACTCCGCCAGTGTGGACGGGAAATCGGTCGACGGGGGCCCCTTGGAGAATCTCGATGCCGATTCGGCCGATTTCCAGCCCCAGCGGATATCCTTCTTCCACCTTGCCGCCGATCGCGCCAAGACCAATCGGTCGTTCATCCATCGAATAGATCGGCACCCGTGAGGCAGAAGCAAGGGCTCGAATCGTGTCCCTTCGCAGAAAGGCGGTTCCTGTTTTATCCACAAACCATTCGGCATAAAGGACAAACGAATCTTCGGGTAACTTTTTCACTTTTTCGACGAGTTCATTCAAGGTCAATTCGCGTCCGTCCAGCCAGATTGGTTCGAGCCCCCAGCGGTTGGGAAAAAGTTTTTCGAACTCGTTTCGATAATCGATCCCCGTGGTCGTATTGTCGGTGATGATGGCGACTTTTTTCATCGACGGATGGAATCGCGGGCCCAGGGCCAGGTTCGCTTTCAGATCGGGCGATTGAACGATTCCGGTAATTTCGGGCCGTCCTTCCAGTTGGGCCGGATTGAAATCGTTCACGCCACAAAAAAGAATCGGGATGCCGGGGAACCATTCCTTCTGATGCTTCAGGAGGAATTGATAGGCGTTGTCGTCGGAAACGATTACCAAGTCGTACTTTTTCTTTGGATATTTCGCTTCTCGAAAAGACTTCCACCAAGCGTCGATGGCCTGCTTGGGATATCGTTTCGTATCGAGAAATTCGACCTGGAGCAGGATCGGAAAGGGGGCCCGTTCGATCTGCTCTTTGAGGCCGCGGAGAATCTCATCCGACCAGTAGAATCCCTGGTGGTATGAGTTGAGGTAGAGGATATGCGGAAAAGAGGTTTTTTTGGGTGAAACTACGGTTTCCTGAGAAGGGCCGATCGTGGAAAAAAGGGCGGTGACGCAGAGTGATAGCAAAATCCCTAACAGAAATGATCTTTCTCTCTCTGAAATGAAAGCCATTAGCGATCCTCCAACCGGATTGGTAACTCGATGTCCCAAGGAGGAAAAATCGGGAAAAAGCCTCGCTCTGTACGACTAGAGCCTCAGGTGGGAGATGGATTTATGAAGATCGTCACGCCCCCATTATCCAAATCTAGGTCACACTCCGGCCGGCGCAAGCGAAAGGGAAAAGCGACAGACAATGGAAGCGAAAAAAGGGAGGACAAGCCGGTCTAAGATGGTCCCCCATCAGGGCGACTTTACCATGGCCGATCTTTTTTATGCACAAGCGAGAAATTGCTCGGCAGCCCTAAGGGTAAGCATACGAATTGCTTACAGGCCTTCCATTTCGACTTTTTGTCCCGGAAGCTTTACTTGCCGAAAAGAGTCGGACGGTACTTTTTCCCGGATCGAGCCTTATCCGACTTTATCGGTCGCTTCGACCTTTTTGTAATCTTTTCTCAGTTTCGAAAACTGACCCAGATCGGTTGAAACGGGCGAGTCGAGTCGCGGCTGCTCTTCCAGTCGCCAGGGCAATCGGGCCGTAAACGTGCTTCCCTTGCCAAGCCGACTCTCGGCCGTGACCTCGCCGCCGAGCAGATTACAGATTTCCCGAACAATCGAAAGTCCCAAGCCGGTGCCGGAATGTTCTCGGGTCATCGCGTCGCCGTGGGGTAACGAACTTCCTCCTTGGCGGAATTTTTGGAAGATCGTCTCCAGGTCCTCTTTGGCGATTCCGACCCCCGTATCGACGACTTTAAGAATCAACTTCTCGTCTTCGGTTTTCGACGCGCTGACGGTAATCCGTCCCCCTTCGGGAGTGAACTTGATGGCGTTGGAAAGCAGGTTGTTAATGACCTGTTGAACCCGCGGCTGGTCCTGACGCATGGAAGGCAGGCCGGGTTGTATCTCGATTTCCAGATCGATATTTTTCTTTTCCGTCAGCGGACGCGCCATATCGCACTGCGCCCCGATGATCTGGTCGATCGAAAATTCGCTCAACTTGACTTCGGCCCGACCGCTTTCAATCTTGGCCAAGTCGAGAATGCTGTTGATCATTTCCAGAAGCATCCGACCCGACTTCTGAATGTTCGAAACGTAGCGTTTTTGCTTTTCGTCGAGCGAGTCGATCGAGACCAAAACGTCGCTAAAACCCAAGATACTATTCAAGGGGGTCCGCAGCTCGTGGCTCATCGTGGCCAAAAAGTCGCTCTTGATCCGGTTTGTCTCATAAAGTTGCATGTTCGCCTGGGCCAGTTCGTCCACCTTCCCATCCAGGTCGGCGTTCACGTGGCGCAGCTCCTCGTGCGCGCTGACCATGTGTTGCAACATTTGATTGAAGGCGATTGCCAAACTCTCGAACTCGTCGCCCGTGTGGATTTCGGCCCGGATCGCCGTGTTGCCGTGACTGACCGCTTCGCTGACATCACGCAAGTGTTTTAACGGCTTGGCAATGACATATCGAACGATCACATAGGCGGCGACCATCGCCAAAAAGACGGTGATAATCGCGATCGAAATAAGAATCGCCCGATTTTTATTCATCGTCGTCTGGATTTTTTTATTGGGAATCGTCACGACAATGACCGCCATGAGTTCCCCTTCCGCATTGGCCGAGGACGATCC
Source organism: Thermoguttaceae bacterium (assembly GCA_963674475.2). GTDB lineage: Bacteria > Planctomycetota > Planctomycetia > Pirellulales > Thermoguttaceae > CAXXFQ01. The sequence continues at coordinate 582,261 of CAXXFQ010000033.1, forward strand.
AAAGGCACTGCTTAAGGTCGGATTACTGACCAAACTGTCGCCGGTTTCCGGCGGAACATGACAGCTCGTCAAGCAGGAGGCGGTTGCCCAGATCGGTTGGTAATATTGGTAGAAGTTATTTTCCTCGATATAGCGCTCTCGATAGTCCTCGCGGTCGGTTTCCCCTTCTTTGGGCGGTTGGGCCGCTTGGAACTCGGCCAAGAGATTCGCCTCGAATTCGTCTTGCGGGCCAAACTTCTCGGCCACCGGCTGGGCGGAATTGGGCCGTTCCGGAATGAGTCGACGCCACTTGAAATCGAGATTCTTCAAGTTATTGTTGGTGTCCACCAGCACGTCGGTATAGCCGGAGTACTCGCTGTTGAAAACCTCATTGTGAACTTCCACCAACGCTTGGCTGACGATCAGCGGGCCGATCCGCGGGTTTTGTTTGAGTACCAGCTTGCCGGTCCGGGCGCCGTACCACCAAAAACTGCCCGCGATCAGAACCAACAGACAGACGCCGAACAGAAAGCGGCACTTGCGCTCGAGGCTCGTTTCACCGATGACATGTTTGAGAGAGCGGTACGACATGGAAAAAAGCGATCAGTCTGTTGAGGGGAATCGGAACCGTTTTGGAATCAGAGGCGGAGCCGAACCTTTCGAGACGGCCAGGAAATCCAAGCATCACCGAAGAACCCGATGATAAACAGGGTAAATCAGGAAGAAAGCAAAAAACAAGCCGTCATTCAACCAGAAGCCCATTCTCTCATTGTACGAAAACCCCCAGGCCGGGCAAAGGCGGGTTTCTCGCCTCGTGAACGTGTTTCCCCTTTTCATCCCCCGACAAAAGGGACCGTTCCAAAGGGCCGCATCCCGTTTTCGCTCGGTCGCAAGTCCTTGCCACAAGGAGGTGAAGGCCGCTTTAAAGCATGTCCAGCGGGTCGACATCGGCAATCCATTGGATCTCGTCGGGCGTCTTCACCTCGGCCATGATCTGCCGGGTGATCTCCCGAAGCAAATCGCGGTCGCCACCGTGTAACTGCATATGAAAACGGTACTTGCCGCGTAATTTGGCAAACGGGGCCGGGGCCGGGCCGAGGACGCGGGTCTTCGCGGCACTTTTTTCCGAGTCGGCCGCTTCAAAAGCGGTTTGAAACCGTTCGGCCATCATTTGGGCAAAACGCTCGGTCGCCCCCTCCGACGGGCCTCGGATGACGATCCGGATCATCGCCGCGGCGGGCGGATAGCCCAACATCTCGCGGATCGGAAGCTCCCCGGCCGCAAACGCCCGAAAATCGTGACGCACGGCCGCCTGGATCGCCGGATGCTCGGGACTGTGCGTCTGAATCAGGACTCGACCGCCCCGATCACCACGCCCGGTCCGCCCGGCCACTTGGGTCACCAGGTGAAACGTCCGTTCCGCCGCGCGGAAGTCGGGCAGGTGCAACGCCGTGTCGGCATTGATCACGCCGACCAGCGTCACATTCGGAAAGTCCAGCCCCTTGGCAATCATCTGGGTTCCCAACAGGATTTGCACCTTGCCCTTGCGAAACGCGTCGAGCGCCTTTTGGTGGCTGCCGCGGGCCCGCATCGTGTCGGTGTCCATCCGAAGACACGCTACGCCGGGGAAACGGGCTCGGACCTCGGCCTCCAACCGTTGGGTCCCGGTCCCGTTGTAACGAATCCCTTCAAAACGACACTCCGGACAGACGTCCGGCGCGGTGACGGAGTAGTCGCAATAATGACAAAGGGCCAGCTGCTCGGTCCGATGATGGGTCAACGCGATATCGCAGTCGGGACATTTGACCACATGGCCGCACGAGGGGCACTGGATATGGGTCGAGTAGCCCCGTCGGTTCAACAGCAAAATCACCTGCCCATCGCCGCGGATCGACTCGCTGATCGCCGCGTGCAACGGCTGGCTAATCACGCCGCGCGAATGCCGCTGATGGACCTGAAGCCTCAGGTCGATCGTTCCGACCACCGGCATCGGACGGTTTTCGACCCGATGGGGCATGTCGATCAGCCGATATTCCCCCTTCTTGGCCCGATACCAGCTTTCCAACGATGGCGTGGCGGAACCCAGGACCAACGGTGCCGCCGCCTGCCGCGCCCGGGCCAACGCCACATCGCGCGCATGGTACCGCGGGGCCGTTTCCTGCTTGAACGTCGACTCGTGCTCCTCGTCCAACACGATCAGTCCCAAGCGGGGCGTCGGGGCGAAGATCGCGCTACGGGCGCCGACGACCACCTGGACCGCTCCGTCGGCGATACGCTGCCAGTGCCAGTGGCGCTCGGCGTCGGTCAAATGACTGTGCAACACGGCGACCGAATCGAACCGGCTTCGAAAACGGGAGACGGTCTGCGGCGTCAGACTGATTTCAGGAACCAAGACGATCGCCTGTCGGCCGAACTCGATCACCTCGCGAATCGCCCGCATGTACACTTCCGTCTTGCCGCTTCCGGTGACGCCGTGGATCAAAAGAGTCTCGCTCTTGCGCTGGTGAATCACGTCGAGAATCGCGTCGAGCGCCTTTTGCTGCGATGGGTTAAGCGTATGGGGCGTATCCCGCTGAAACGGGACCTCTTCGCCCCGCCGGATCGTTTCAACCCGGTCCTCATGCCCGACGAGAATCCCCTTGCGCCGCAGCGCCGTGATCGGGCCCTGCGTGCAGCCGACCCTTTTGGCCAACCATGACGGCGGCAACGGTTTGGGGCGACCGGGACAAAAATCGGGCGACTTCGGCCTGTTTGGCAGGCAGTTTCAGCTCATCGAGCTTGTCGATATATTTCGGGGCGAGGCTCAAGACGACCGTCTTCCGGGTTCCCGCCTGACCTCGAACCCCGGCCGGGACGACCGTTTCGAGAACCTGTCCCTGGGGGCATAAATATTGCTCGGCAATCCACTGTGTCAAGCGAAGCATCTCGGCCGAAAGCAGATTCCGCGGGTCGACCACCTCCAAGACCGTTTTGAGTTTTCGCCCGCCGACCTTCTTCCGTTCCAACTCGACGCAGTAGGCCACCACCGGCCGGTTGCCCCGCCCAAGCGGGACCTTCAACCGACGGCCCGGCTCGACCAGATCGATCAGCCGCTCGGGCACCTCGTAATCGAACCGGCCGTCGAGCCCCTCGGTAAAAACGACCGTCGCCACCAGCCGTTCGGACTGATCGTCCTCTTCCCAGGGGGTCGGCAGGTCGTCAAAAAGGCTCGGCTGGTGGTCCATTGGCAAAAATTGAATCGGTTTGAAAGGGGCGGATTGTAAGTCGACGGGGATCTGTTTTGCAGAAAGTCGTTCTCTTCGAAAAATTAATCTTCGTACAACTTGTTCGACTTAATGTACTGTTCGACGGCGGCCGGGACCTGATAACGGATGCTCCAGCCGTCGTGGGCCAACCGACGGATGCGGGAACTGCTCAGCTCGATTCCGGGCATTTCGACCTGATGTCGCTCGAACTCTTGGAGCCGCTCGGGCGAGACCAACTCGGCCAGGGGCGCGTAATCCGGTTTCGGTTCGCCCAAACGGCGAACGGCGACCGGGATGGCCATTTCACAGACGTTCGCCGCCTCGCGCCACCGGGGCAGGTCGGCCAGCATATCGGCGCCGACCAGCAGAAACAACGTCGCCGAGCGATACCGCTTTTGAAGAGATCGCAACGTCTGGACCGTGTAGCTGACCTCGTTGCGGTCGATTTCAAACCGGTCGATCGCGAATCTTTCGTTCCCGGCGATCGCCAGTTGGAGCATCTCGAACCGGACGATCGCGGGGGTCAGCTTTTTCTCTTGTTTATGGGGAGGGATCCCCGCCGGGATGAACAGAACCTGGTCCAATTGGCAACGCTCTCGGACCGTTTCGGCCAACCAAAGGTGACCGTAATGGACCGGATCGAACGAGCCGCCGAAAATCCCTAATCGCATAACTGAAATATTTACTTATTGAGGGTTTGATAAAATGGGCCAAACTGATTTTCCCCACCAGCCTGGCGATCTCCTCTGTATACCACAATCGGGGCCGTTCGACCATTTCCCCACCCCCCTCTTTGCTTCAGCCGAAGGGCCGCTCGAAGACTCAAAAAAAGGGAGGACCGCCCGTTCAGGAAGGGTCGATTTGCCGATTTTGCCGATTGTACGCGGCTTGAGTTGTAGTCGATGGGGTTGTTTCGACGATAGGGGTAATAAGCCATAACTTCTTTTCTGGATTAGAGTTAAGATAAGCTGTTCAGAAAAAAGAGGAGGTTCAACCCAGCTTTGGTCGCCTGGGCTTCCTGGTAAAGCTGTGGCGACTTTGACGGCAAGCCCCTGTCGGTTCCTCGTATAACCGACGCGGCGTGACAGGGACGGGAAGTACGCAAAAACCTTTTTCGAGAAGCAGACCAAGGGGGAAACCCGGTGGACGATCGTGATCTTCAATCGCAGAATCGAGAACTCAAGCAGCAGATCGAACTCCTCGAGCAGCAGCTCATCCAGGCGCAACGGCTGACCGCGCTTGGCGAATTGGTCAGCACGACGACCCATGAGTTTAACAATATCCTGATGACGATCATCAACTACGCCAAGCTGGGGATGCGGCACCGGGATGCGGCGACCCGTGACAAGGCGTTCGACAAGATCTTCGCAGCCAGCAATCGGGCAGCCAAAATCACCAACGGCGTTTTGGGGGTCGCTCGGAACCGGAGTACCGAATTCGAGCCGACCGACCTGGTCCAACTGATCGAAGACACGATGGTCCTCCTGGAACGGGAGATGAGCAAGTATCGGATCCGGGTCGAAAAACAGTTCCAACCGGTCCCCCAGGCCCGCGCGATCGGAAACCAGATCCAACAGGTCTTGCTGAACCTTCTGATCAACGCCCGTCAAGCGATGCCCAACGGCGGTCGTCTGCTGATCAAGCTCCAACACAACACGGAAGAGCAGGTAGTCGAGCTTGTGGTCCGCGACTTCGGCTCCGGCATCCCGGCCGACAAGTTGCCGCATATCTTCGACTCGTTCTATACGACCAAAAAGGGCCCCGACGCCAGCGGCAAAGGGGGAACCGGCCTCGGTTTGTCGATGTGCAAGAATATCATCGAGGCCCATCGCGGTCGGATTCGAGTCGACAGCACCGTCGGCCGAGGAACCGCGTTCACGTTGAAGTTGCCGGTCGCCTCTGCAAACGGTGTTCCCGGGGTGGCAAACGACTCCGACATCCCCGCCACACAGCCCGCATCTCTGGCTTAGTCCAGAATTCATGAAGAAACGACAATAAAAAAAGAGCGATAGTTTGAACTACCGCTCTTTTTTGTTTTGGCTTATCCGTTTAGGTGTCTTTGCCGGAGCGCCATCGGAGAAAGGCGTCCAGGAACGACTGGATATTCCCGTCCATGACGCTGCTGAAATTGCCCACGAGATGGCCGGTTCGCGCGTCCTTGACCCGTTGGTCCGGATGGAGAAAGTAGTTTCGAATCTGAGAACCGAACCCGACTTTGGGCATCTCGCTGTACCGGGCGGCCGCCTCGGCTTCACGCTTCATTTCCTCGGCGCGGGCCAGTTGCGCACGGAGCATTTTCAGCGCCGTCGCCCGATTCTTGTGCTGACTTCGCTCGTTCTGGCATTGGACCACAATGTTGGTCGGCAAGTGGGTCAACCGAATCGCGCTGGAGGTTTTGTTGACATGCTGACCACCGGCGCCGCTTGCGCGAAATATATCTTCGCGGATATCCTCGTCGCGCAGTTCGATCTCGATCGCGTCGTCGACCTCGGGTGTCACGTCGACCGCGGCAAAACTGGTTTGCCGCTTCCCTTCGGAGTTGAACGGACTGATCCGTACGAGCCGATGCATCCCCGATTCCCCTTTGAGATAGCCGTAGGCCATCGGGCCGCGAATGGCGATCGTCGCGTTGTTGATCCCCGCCTCCTCGTTATCTTGGCGGTCGAGCAACTCGACTTTGAAATCGTTTTTCTGGGCCCACGCAATATACATCCGCAGAAGCATATCGGCCCAATCGTTCGCATCGGTACCGCCATCGCGGGCATTGATCGAGAGAATCGCGTCGTTGGAATCGAGCGGGCCGTTCAGCAGGGCCTTGGTTTCGAGCGCGTCGAGCCGGTTTTCGAGCCGGTCGATTTCCTGTGGTAGCTCCTCGGCAAAACCGGGATCTTCCTCGGCCATTTCGATCATTGCCTCGACATCGCCGATCCCACTAGCCACTTCGTCGAGCGGTTTGAGTACCCCTTTGAGCGATTTGAGCTTGGCGACTTTCACTTGGGCCTTCTCCTGATTGCCCCAAAAGTCCGGTGCGGCCATCTCTTGCTCTATCGCGTCCGCGTCCGCTTTTCGACTAGCGTAGTCAAAGAGAGTCTCGTAGCTGAACGAGACGTTTTTGTATCCATTGAGCTCGGTCGACGAGTTCTTTTTCCATAGGACATCCTTAGACGAAAAATCGTTGAGCACAAATGTGCAGAGGAATGTCGACGTCGACATCCGCGGGGAGCCAAACGGTCCCTAACAGCCCGTTGAAAAAGTCCATCCGGGTCTTTTTCAAACTCGGCAATTGCGACAACAAGTGGCCGCAAGCCTCGCCTAATCAGCGATTTTTTCAATTGCCGATTAGGTGGGAAACCTCCCGTTTCCCCTAGCAGCCAGTTTTTCAACAGGCTCCCTAACCAATCCTACCAGGCCAATCAAGGGGCCATATCGGAAACGGGATTATAGCCCCTTTCGAGGCGGTTTCGAAAGTCCAATTCGCCCCTTTGCCCCATTTATTCGAGACGGACGACGATCTGCCGATCTGGCAGTCCGAGCCGCTCGAACGGGGGCCTTTTATCCGGATTCGATATCGAATTGGAACGAAAAATCGCGTACAATAACGATTAACAGGGCAAGTGGCACCTCGACGGGGGGTGGACTGCCATTTGCCCCGCTTGCGGCACAAAAATTGCGTATACTTGCGGACAGGCAGCCTTGATTGCCAATTCTGAAACGAAAAAACATTTACTCGACACCGATGATCCAAGCGCCATCATTACTCATTACCGACGACGATCAAGCGTTCCGCGAAACGCTCCAGATCGTCTTTGAACCGCTGGGGGTCGAGACCCTCTTGGCGGAGGATGGGGCTGAAGCGCTGGAAATTGTCCAAAAACGAGAAATCCACCTCGTTCTGCTTGATATGCACATGCCCCGGCTGACCGGCCTGGAAACGCTCCGTCGGGTCCGCCAGTCGAAGGGGCCGCTCCCGTGCATCCTGATGTCGGCTCGGCTCGACGAGACGATTGTCCGTGAGGCCAACGAGGCCCACGCCGACTCGGTGTTGTCGAAACCGGTCACTCGGCGTCAGCTCCTTGGCGTCGTCCAGCAGATCCTCGAAAAGGCGTACCATTGGCGCGCCGATGGGCAATAGTCGGTCTCTTCGACCTTGGTTTCCGACCTCGTCGTGCTGCTTGCCCATTGCTGTTTCTCTGCTCCCGCTTTTTTCAATCGAGATTTTCTCTGGCAAGAGCACCTTCTGCGCAAAAAAAGCGTCCGCCTTCTTTGCAAAAGACGGACGCTGGGGAATTGAGTCTCAAAATGAGCCTCGTCGTCTTCGATAAAAAATCGATTAGACGATGCCCTGCGCGATCATCGCATTGGCGACCTTCATGAAACCGGCGATGTTCGCTCCGGCAACCAGGTTGCCCTTCATGCCGAACTCTTCAGCCGCACCGGCACTCTGATCGTAGATGCTGTTCATGATCGTCTTCAACCGGGAGTCGACTTCGTCGAAGGGCCAGTTTAGACGCATCGAGTTTTGGCACATTTCCAAGGCACTCGTGGCCACTCCACCGGCGTTGGCCGCTTTGGCCGGCCCGAGGATGACACTGCTGTCTTGGAAGATCTGCATCGCTTCGGGCGTCGTGGGCATGTTGGCCCCTTCGCCGACCGCGACACAGCCACCGGCGATCAACGATTTGGCCGATTCGGCGTCGATTTCGTTTTGCGTCGCACAGGGAAGCGCCACCGCACACGGGACGGTCCAGATGCCCTGCCAACCTTCGGTGAAGGTCGCATTCGGATGGGCGTCGACGTACTCGCTGATTCGGCCGCGTTCGACTTCCTTGATCCGTCGGACGGTGTCGAGCTTGATGCCCTCTTCGTCGACGATGTAGCCGCTACTGTCGGACAAGGCGATCACATTGGCACCGAACTCTTGGCACTTCTGCGTCGCGTAGATCGCCACATTACCCGAACCCGAGATGACGACATTCTGGCCTTTCCAGTCCTTGCCCAAATCTTGAAGGATTCGGGTGACGTAGTAGACCAAGCCGTAACCGGTCGCTTCCGTTCGGGCCAACGAACCGCCAAAATCGAGCCCCTTTCCGGTCAAGACGCCGGTGAACTTATTGGTGATCTTCTTGTACTGACCGAACATGTAGCCGATCTCGCGGCCACCCACGCCGATGTCGCCGGCCGGGATGTCGGTGTCGGCGCCGATATGACGGTACAGTTCGCCCATGAAGCTCTGACAGAAACGCATGACTTCCATGTCGCTCTTGCCCTTGGGATCGAAATCGCTACCGCCCTTACCGCCGCCGATCGGCGTGGTGGTCAAGGCGTTCTTGAAGACCTGCTCGAAGCCCAAAAACTTGACGATTCCCAGGTAAACCGACGGGTGGAATCGGAGACCGCCCTTGTAAGGGCCAATCGCACTGTTGAATTCAACGCGGAAGCCGCGGTTAATTTGGACCGTGCCCTGATCGTCGACCCAGGGGACGCGGAACATGATCTGACGTTCCGGCTCGACCATCCGATCCAAGACCTTCATCTTGGCATACTCGGGGTGTTTGTCCATGACAACCGCCACCGAGTCGGCCACTTCACGAACTGCCTGATGGAATTCGACCTCGCCCGGGTTACGCGCGACGACCCCTTCCATAACGGAATCAACAAATTGCTTCGACATGACTTTTTTCCCTTACCCTTTGCGACACCATTGCTAGTCTCGCTGCACCTTCTTAATTAAAAAAACAAACCGAAAAATACGGGTGGACCCGCTGAACTTGGGAAAGTCGATGCGGGTTTGGCCTTAATCTCATCCAAACGTGAGTCTTCTCAGTCGGCAAACGCCTCTATTCAAGGGGAAACCCGTAAGAATAAGCCGCATTATATCATAAGCGATACGAATATTGCTAGTGGATACCATAAGAAATTCTCTCATTTCAAGGCCCCCTCTCTTTAACCTATTTTTTCGATTCATTATTACATATATAGAAGCCTTTCACGAAATGGTCGTATTCCCTGCCTGCCATGAGAGAGAAAGAAATTGTACCTGTGTTTAAGTCCTTTCCTGGGATGCACTTAATTCTCTAAGCTGCCTATTCTCCCTGTCTTTAAGGTATGTGCGACCAAAGCGGATCAGACGCCTCCCCCTCTTTTTATTGGCAATGAAAAAATTTCAAATCCATGATCGTGTAAGCGTTGGTAAGAATTACTCACTTCTCCGTCCGTGGTAAAATCGCTCGTTTTTCCTTTTTCGTGCGTTATTCAAAAAGTATTAACTCCATTCATTGAAACGGCTTGCGATCACTCAAAGCGTCCCTTTTCAGCGGAAAATTTCGTTTCCGCGGCCCAATGGCACGGTCATTGCACTCTCTCGTCCCGTCTGCAAAGGAAGAGACGCTCCCTTTTTTGAAAAGAAACGGGCAACCTTTTAGCCCCCAATTTGGTCCGTTATTGGTAGAATGGAAAAATAGATGAGTGCTCGCCCCACGGCCGATCGACCTTGGGGGTGTTGAAACGGGGAAACCCGCTTTTCGGCAAAAAAATTCGATCGGCCCGACTCGACGGCGAACCCTCCGATCAGAAGGAACGTAAGAGACAATGTACACGACCATGGAACCAACCCGTGCGGTCCTGACTTCCCGAGAAACCTACGTCGACTACACCGACGAACAGCTGCTTGGCGAATACACCCAAACGGGGAACCGAGCGACGTTCGAAGAACTGGTCCGACGTTACGAACGGGAGCTTTACAACTACCTGCGGCGTTACCTGGGCGATGCCGAGGCGGCCGAAGACGCATTCCAGTTGACCTTTTTGCACGTTCATCTGAAATGCGGCTACTTCCAACCCCACCGCAAACTTCGCCCCTGGCTTTACACGGTGGCCACCAACCAGGCGATCGACCTGATCCGGAAGAATCGCCGACACAAGATGGTCAGCCTGAACCGGCCCAACGGGAACGGCCAGTCCGACGAGATGCCGTCGCTGATGGACCTCGTCCCGGGCGTCGAGCCGGAACCGTTTGAACGGCTCCACTCCCAGGAGCAACGCCAGCAGGTCGAAGCGGCCTTGAATCGGCTGCCCGAGGCGATCCGCCAAACGGTTGTGTTGGTCTACTACCAAGGGTTGAAGTATCGGGAAGCGGCCGAAGTACTTGACGTGCCGGAAGGAACCGTCAAAAGTCGAATGCACTCCGCCATCCGAAAGCTCAACGAGATTCTGTCGAGTCCACTCAATTAAAAAAAGAAAACAAAGATGATCAACGACGCCACTCGCGAAGAACTCCTCGGGTATCTGTTGGATGCCTTGGAGCCTCAGCGGCAGGAAGCTATCGAACGACGATTGGCCGAAGACGCCTCGATCCGTGAAGCGTTGGCGCAGCTGAGCCGCGACTTGACTCCGCTGGACGCCACGTGGCAGGAATCCTCCCCTCCGCCCTCCCTGGCGGCCCGGACCTGCGATTTCATCACCGATTATCAGCAAAAAGCCAAGCCGACGCCGCTGACCGAACCGCCCCTTCGCGAACCGATCGGCCTTGATCCGAAGCCGGTGTCCCGGCAAAAACGCCTGTCAGTCAGTCCGATGCATCAAGATCGAACGACGATGGTCGGACCAAGCCGGTTTCGCCCCCAAGACGTGGCCGTCGGGATCGGTATCCTGATTGCCGGTTTCACGTTGTTGTTTCCCGCCATCCACGGCAGCCGGGTTCAAGCCCGTATGATTGCCTGCCAAGAGAACCTTCGTCAGTTGGGCGAATCGTTGACCGCGTACAGCTTGCAGCACGATGGCTGTTTTCCGGAAGTGCCCCAGCGGGGGAAATTGGCTGCGGCGTCGATTTATGCCCCGATTTTGGCTTCCGAACAGTATTTGCCGGAGCCGAACCTGGTGGTTTGTCCCGGTTCGTCGCTGGCCGACAAGGCCTCCTCGTTTTCGATTCCGATGCCGGACGAGATTCGCCGGATCGATTCGGCCGAGCAACTGCGACAAATCCAAGAGCGGATGGGCGGCAGTTACGGCTATTCGTTCGGTCACATGGAAAACGGGTCGTACCGTCCAACTCGCAACCAGCGACGCGCCCACTTCGCGCTGGTTTCCGACGCGCCGGAATCGCACGAAGACGGAAAGCGGTTTAGTTCCCACCATGGACAAGAAGGCCAAAACGTCCTGTTCGAAGACGGTCACGTCCGTTTCTTACAAAACTCGATTCCGGAAGGCTTGAACGACGACCTGTTCGTTAACGACGCCGGGCAGGTCACCGCCGGGCTCCATCGCAACGACGCGGTCATCGGCGCCGGAGCCATGCGACCGGTGGCCTACGTCTCCGGAAACGAGTGGTAAACAGGACGAGCGGCGAAAGAGGAACGATAAACCGATAAAAAAACAAAGAACTAAAAAAAGAGGGATTGCGAAGCAATCCCGGCGGCCAGGGGCCGCAGCCGGACCGGCGTTACCACGCCGACGATTAAACCCGCTCCCGTTGGTCGCTAGTGTTTAAGAAAGAAGTTCGTCCTTTCTTCTATTGTTGGAACGAGCGATTTTCCCTTGGTTTTTATCGTCTGAATTTAATCTGCCCGCCGACGATCACCGTGTCGGCTCGGCCGGTGAGCTGCCATCCGAGAAACGGGCTGTTGACGCTTTTGGAGCGGAATTCATTCGGATCAACGGTCCACTGAACCTTCGGGTCGAGGATCGTTATGTCGGCGTCGGCGCCGGGCGAGAGGGTCCCCTTGTCGATTCCCAAAACGCGAGCCGGGTTGATCGTCATTTTTTCGAGTGCCGCACTCCAGGAAAGATGGCCCGGCTCAATCAGCTTCGTAACGACCAGCCCCAGCGAGGTCTCCAGCCCGATGATGCCGAACGGGGCCCGGTCGAGCTCTTGCATCTTCTTTTCTTTGGCGTGCGGCGCGTGGTCGGTGGCGATGCAATCGATCGTCCCGTCGATCAGTCCGTCGATGCAACCGGTCACGTGTCCCTGCCCTCTCAGCGGCGGGCTCATTTTGAAGTTCGAATCGAAAGAACGCAACGCCTTGGCCGTCAATGAGAAATGATGTGGCGTCACCTCGGCCGTGACACGCAGGCCCCGCGCTTTGGCCCGTCGCACGGCGTCGACGCTATTGCCGGTCGAGACGTGCATCATGTGTAGCCGCCCGCCGGTCGCTTCGGCCAGCGCGATATCGCGCGCGGTCATGACGTCCTCGGCCGCCGCGGGAATCCCGCCCAGTCCGAGTACCAGTGCCGTCCGCCCGTCGTGCATGACGCCGCCTTGGGTCAGTTCGGGCACCTCGGCGTGGCTGAGAATCGGCTTGTCGAACATCAGGCAGTATTCCAACGCCCGACGCATCAGTTCGTCGTTGGCCACCGGCGAGCCATCGTCACTGAAGGCGACCGCCCCGGCCTCGACCAGTTGTCCGATTTCCGCCAGCTCTTTTCCTTCGCGGTTCTGACTGACGCAAGCGATGACGAAAACGTTGCAGTTGTCGGCCCGTTCGGCCCGTTCTCGCACAAATTCGACAGCCGCTTGTGTGTCGGCCGGCGGTTCGGTGTTTGGCACGCACGCGATCGACGTAAACCCTCCGGCCAGCGCGGCGGCGGTCCCCGTTTCGATCGTTTCGTCTTCTTCCCGGCCCGGCTCGCGAAGATGAACGTGCATGTCGATCAACCCCGGCGCGACGATCTTGCCGCTCGCGTCGATCGTTTCGGCAACATGGTCGCGTTCGGGAACGTCGAGTCCGACAATCTGACCGTCGTCGATCAGCAGGTCGGCCGTTCGATCGATCTGGTTGGCCGGGTCGATGACGCGTCCGTTTTGGATCAAAATTCTCATGCACTTTCTCCTTCTCGCTTACCGATCAAGAGCCAGATCGCGGCCATCCGGACGGCCAAACCGTTGGTCACCTGGTCGAGGATGGCCGAATGAGGACCGTCGGCCACGTCGGGCGTGACTTCGACGCCCCGGTTGATCGGCCCGGGCGCCAGGACCAGCAGGTCGTCCTTGGCCCGTGCCAGTCGCTCCCGATTCATCCCGTACAAGTGGGCATATTCGCGGACCGACGGGAACGGCCGGGTCGTCTGCCGCTCGAACTGGATCCGCAGCAGGTTCAAGACGTCGACCTCGGGCAAGATGTCGTCGAGGCTGTAAGAATACTCGACCCCCAACTCTTCCCAGCGGGGTGAAACCAGCGTCGACGGGCCGCAGACGATGACCCGGGCGCCCAGTTTTTTCAATCCCCAGATATTTGACCGGGCGGTCCGGCTGTGGGCGATATCACCGATCATCGCGACGGTCAGCCCTTCAATCGTACCGCGACGCTGTCGAATGGTCAGGATGTCGAGCAGCCCTTGCGTCGGATGTTCGTGCGGCCCGTCCCCGGCGTTGAGAATGGCGGCGTCGATGTTCTGGGCCAGAAGCTGCGGCGAGCCGGGCGTCCGATGTCGAACGACCATCGCGTCGATCCCCATCGCCTCAAGATTTTTGGCCGTGTCGATGAACGTTTCGCCCTTGGACAGGCTGCTGGTCGAGGCGGAAAAGTCGATCAAGTCGGCCCCCAGCCGTCGGACGGCCAGCGAGAAACTGGTCCGGGTCCGCGTCGAGTTCTCGAAGAACAGGTTGACGCACGTTTTCCCGGCCAGAAGCGGGATCTTCCGTTCTTTCCGAGTCGCGTCGCGAAACTGCTGAGCCACGTCCAAAATAGTCGTGATCTCCTCGGCCGAAAGCTCTTCGAGCCCCAACAGATGACGTCGCGTCCACCCGGCGGGAACCACCCCAAACGGTTCCGTCTCATCTTTCATAAATCGATCCTTTTCCTGCAAAACAGGGGCGCAAGGCGTCCAATCCGCCATCAGTCACCCCCCCGTACGGGCCCACCTACAGGCACCAGCCAAGAGTCGCCCCCCTCTCGAAAATTCACCGTGCGTGATTTTAAGCAAATTCCCCCCCCAAACAACCACCCCTGTTGGGGAAAAATAGTTCCGATCCCCTGGGCTTGGCAAAAAAGAAAAACACGTCGGGGGTTTCACACTCAGCTTGCCAAGGAAAAACTGGTGAAGCCGACTTTTTTCTAACCGGTTTTGGCACAAGCAAAAACCCGCGCCTCGGAACGCGTTTTTTTGCGCGGCGGGGAGCGGGTTTGGTTTAATCGTGAAAGACAATGGTGGGTTGAATCCGCGCTGGCGCTTATTCCACCGTGACGCTTTTGGCCAGGTTTCTTGGCTTGTCGACATCGCAACCGCGGGCGACGGCGATGTGGTAGGCCAATAGCTGTAGCGGGATGGTGCTGATGATCGGCTGCAGGAAATCTTCGACGTCGGGGATCTCGATCACGTCGTCGGCCAGCTTGGCCGCTTCGGTGTCCCCCTCGCCGACGACCGCGATGATCGGGCCGCCGCGGGCCTTGATCTCTTGCATGTTGGCCATCACCTTTTCGTAAACGGGCCCCTGCGGCATCAGGAAGACGCTCGGCGTGTTCTCGTCGACCAGGGCGATCGGGCCGTGCTTCATCTCGGCGGCCGGGTACCCTTCGGCGTGGATGTAGCTGATCTCCTTGAGCTTCAACGCCCCCTCAAGCGCCGTCGGGAAGTTGTAGAGCCGACCCAGGTAAAGGAAGGTGCTGCAATGGGCGTATTTCTGGGCGATCTCGCGAACGTGATAATTCGTCTCCAGCACCCGGCGAGCCTGATCCGGCAATGCTTGGAACTGCTCGATGATCCGCTGTCCCGCTTCGTAGCTCAAATGGTGCAGGCGTCCGAAATAAAGGGCCAACAATCCCGTCGCGACGCACTGCGAGGTGAACGCCTTGGTCGAGGCGACGCCGATTTCCGGCCCGGCGTGCAGGTAGATCCCGCCGTCGGCCTCGTTGGCGATCGTGCTGCCGACGACGTTACAGATCGACAGGGCCGGGTACCCTTTGCGCTGGATCTCGCGCAGGGCGGCCAGCGTGTCGGCCGTTTCGCCGCTTTGGGTGAGGGCAAACAACAGCGTGTTGCGCTCCAGCGGCGGATTGCGGTAGCGCAGTTCACTGGCGTACTCGACACTGACCGGGACCCGGGCCAGCGCCTCGATCTGATAACGGGCCACCAACGCCGCGTGCCAACTCGTCCCGCAGGCGGTCATGAGGATCCGCTTGACGTGGTGCAACTGGCCGGGCGTGAGGTTGAGCCCGCCCAGCTTGGCCGTCGCCGCGTCGAAGTCCAAACGGCCACGCATCGCATTGGAGATCGTCTCGGGCTGCTCGAAGATCTCCTTGAGCATGTAATGTTCGTACCCGGCGGTTTCGACCTCGTTCGACTCCAGTTCCAACACCTGGACGCTGTGGTTGACCGTTCCTTCGTCGCGATGAATCACACGAAGCGACTCGGCCGTGACGATTGCCATTTCATGGTCGTGAAGATAGACGATCTTGTCGGTCCGCCCGGCCAACGGCGAGGTGTCACTGGCGATGAAATGCTCGCCTTGCCCCACGCCGACAATCAGCGGGCTGCCGCGTCGGGCGGCGATGATGACGTCCGGATAATTGCGGAACAGGATGGCCAGGCCAAAGGTGCCGCGTAGTTGCAAAAGGGCGTCGCGGACCGCCTCGGCCAGAATCCGAAAACCCTCGTCCCGCGCCGCGCGAGGGTCGGACGGGTCGATCCGATGTTTCATACTCCGGTCGATCAGATGGGCGATCACCTCGGTATCGGTCTCCGACTCGAACCGGTACCCTTCACTTTCCAACTGGGTGCGCAGCGCACTAAAATTCTCGATCACTCCGTTGTGGACCACCGCCACATTGCCTTCACCGCCGAGATGCGGGTGGGCGTTGGCCAGGGTCGCCGCCCCGTGAGTCGCCCAACGGGTATGGCCGATTCCGATAGGCCCCGGGACCGACGTCTCTTTGACCCGGTCTTCGAGCTCCTGGATCCGTCCGACACTTTTGGCCACCGCCAAGATCCCGCCCGGCGTGATCGACGCCACCCCCGCGCTATCGTAGCCGCGGTATTCCAGACGTCGCAATCCGGTCAAAAGAAAATCGATCGCTTCCGATTTCCCGATATAACCAACTATTCCACACATAAGTCATCTCTCTTGGATCGGCGTTATCGTCTCGAAGGCAAAAGCAGTAATCGCTTTCTAATATATAGCTTATGGTTCCCCTCGACCGGCCCGTCTTCCCCGAGTCGGTACCTCTTTCCGAGGGAAATTTTTGAAATTTGTCGACGACAGCCCGTCTGAAACGGTGTACCGGTTGGAGTAGGCAAAAGAAAAGGATAGAAATAGCATCGGCCGGTCAAGGGACGCTCGATGGGTTAAATTAAGCCGAATAATCCGAAAAAAGGGATCATTTTACGAACTAACCCTATTTTACCCTCATTTTGAATAAGAGGAAAAAGACGATTGAACCGGTAACGAGCGTTACCCTCGCGCTTCGTTTCGATTTTGCCATACCAAAAGGCGTTTGGCCCATTTTCGGTTGGTCTAAGGGTGTTCCTATCGCCAGCCGTATGCGGTTCCAGAAACGGTGTGAAAACGGTATAATGACCCAAGCAAGACGGCGGGAAGACGTTCTTTTCGTTGTCTTTTTTTATTCAAAAATCCATAACCAGTTCCGGTTCCATGCAAAACAAACCAACGGAAAGCTCGATCCCTGCCCCCGATTCGGAAGTCGGCCAACTTCGTAACCGGCTCGTCGCGTTGGAAGAACAATTCATGCACGAGCAACGGACCGTGGAACAGTTGAACCAGGTGGTTACCGAACAACAGACACGGCTCGAACGGCTCGAAGCGGCGCTGACACGAATGACGCTGCGGATAGACGCGGTTCGAGCGGCAGTCGAGACCGGTCCACGCAGCCCGGAAGAGGAGCGGCCGCCCCATTATTGATGGGCGTTTCCTTCCAAATGCCATGCGTTTTCGTCGGCAGGGTATTCCCATAAAAAAAGAGCGACAACAGGAGTCGCTCTTTTTTTATGGCATTCAAACAATCGAAAAAAACGGCCAGTTCCCCACGCGGTTTTTTTAGCGGGGCGTTAGCAGCCTGTTGAAAAACGGACTGTTAGGGGAAACAGGAAGTTTCCCTCATGGAAAACGATCCGAAAAATCGCTTTCCATGCGAGGCTTGCGGTCACTTGTTGCCGCAACCCGCCGAGGTTGAAAAAGACCCGGATGGACTTTTTCAACGGAATGTTAGGTTCTTTCATCGAATCGATCGAGGTGCGATTGATGCGAATTTCGCAGGTCGTGTCGATGCGACGGAACGGTCGCCATCTCGGCGGGAGTGTTTTCGTTGATGGTCGCTGCTTCGAAATTCGGATTGAGGAACCGGTGGATTTTGGTCCCCTTGTGCTTGTCGAAGAATCGGCCCAACGGTCCACAGAGCATCGCGGGCAAAAAGATCAAGTCGCCGACCAACGCCGCGGCCAAGAGGGCCAACATCAATACCCCGAAACGTTGGGTTGGAGTAAACGTACTGAGCATGAAGACCGAAAGCCCCAGCCCGGCGATCAGGGTCGTTTGGGTCATCGCCGTGGCACACCGTTCGTAGGCCAGCATGACGGCCCCCCGGCGGTCGTATCCTTGATTGAGTCCGGCTTTAAACCAGGTCAGGAAGTGGATCGTATCGTCGACCGCGACCCCGAGCGCGACGCTGGCGGTCATCATCGTTCCGACATCGACCAGAATCCCGGCCCATCCCATGAAGCCGAAAATGACCACGACGGGGAACAGGTTCGGGATCATTGACAGGCCGCCGGCCCAGGGACTTCGCAGGACAATCATCATGACAAAGGCGATCAGGACAAACGCCATCTGCAGACTTTTGTAGAGCCCGTCGAGGAGCTCTTGTTGGGCTTTGTAGACCAACGGGACCAGCCCGGTGTAGGTTACATCGAGCCCTTCGACCCCCGCCTTGCGATAAGCCTTTAACACCGGTTCGACTTTATGTTTGATATTGGCAACGAACTTGCCGTAGTCCAAGTCACTCAGCGCTTCAACCCGCGCGCTGACGCGCCAGATTTCTTCGCCCGCTTCCTCGTCAATCGTCACGAAGTCGCGGAATTCTTCCCGATGTTTTTCAAGCCGTTTACTCAGCGTCGAGTCGGCCACATTGTAATGGACTTTGCTTTTGCCTAAATTCGGCGCCATCGACGCGGCCGAAAGGGCCCCACCGACCTCGTCGAGTTGCTCCATTGCCCGTTCGACGTCGCGTGCCATGCGCATCCGCTGGGCGAAGAGCAGGTCACATTTTTTCTCGTCAAATCGAAGGACGACTTCCATGGGGACCAGGGCCCCGATCTGGTTTTCCAACCAGGCGTAGTCGGTCAGGATCTGCGCGCCGGGAGCGAAGAGCTTCATCAACTTGATCGTCGTAGTGATTTGCCCAACCCCGACGGCGAAAAAGATCATGATCGCCACGGCGCCGACGGTGATCCACGGGTTTTTATTGATGACAAAACGGGCGATGGGGACCCAAAATCGCAAAATTCCTTCCGGACGTTGGTGGGCTTCCGGGTGGGAGCGGAATTCGGCCGCTTCGGCTGCCGTTTTTCGCGATGGCCAAATTTGCAAACTGGCCGGTAGAACCAGGAAAGTCAATAGCAGGGTCGCCATGACGCCCAAGGCGGAGTAAAGTCCGAAATTTCGGATCGGGATGAGTGAACTGTTGCAGAGCGAAGCCAGGCCGATCGCGGTAGTTAACGCCGCCAGCGTACACGGCTTCCAGGCATGTTGGATCGCCCGCTCGGTGGCCAGCTCAAGTCCGCCTTCCTTGATCGCGTCATGATAGTAATTGATAATATGGATCGAGCTGGACATTGCCAGTACGTAGACCAACGACGGCATCGAAAGCAAAATGGCGTCGACAATTCCGCCGGAGAAAAAGACGATCGCCAAACCGAGCCCGGCTGAAAGGATCGCGCAGACGAAAATGAAATAGGTCAAACGGAAACTGCGAAAACAGATCCACGAAATCCCCAGTCCAATGATGGCCGACCAACCGGCCAACCGGATGAGGGTCCGTTTTCCTTCGTAGTCGATCGCCGCGTTGTCGACCGGGGGCCCTCCCAAATGGATCGATTCGGGCGCAATACCGCACTCGGTACTCGCCAGTTCGCGGACCCGGTTGACAACGTATTTGAGTTCCACGCCGTGGTACGAGTCGTTGAGCGTGACGATCATACAGGTCTTATTATGATCCGGCCCGATAATCGATCCTTCGAGCCGTTCGAGCGCCTCCTCACGACTGAGATCCGGATAGCGGGCCATCAACTCGTCGAGCAACCGGCGTCCGGTAAGCACGGTGCCGTAATATTGGGAATCCTTCGTCGGTTCTTCCCCTTCGGCCGGCGGGTCCAACTTCCGGGCCAGCAGTTCCAGCCGCGGATCGTCCAGCGTGCAACCTTCCCAACTGGCCAGAATGAACTGCTCGAACGGAAAGTGGGTTTCGAACCAGGTGTGGTCTTCGGTTTCCTGAAAGCCGTCGGGTAACCAGGTCTTGACGTCGTTTCGATTGCTCTTCAGCGCTCGTCGGGTGCCCATCCAGATAAAGGGCAACGAGAACATCAGGATCATCAAAATGGTAAGACTGCGACGGGCAAAGAAAGATGTTTTCATTATTTAACGCTTTTTGAACCAACCAGGGGGAATGATGGCAAAGCCCGATTCCTGAGGACCCAGATTGATAGGGTGTCCCCGGGAAAACGGCTTCCTGCGATCCTAGGGCCAAAAGAAGCAGTCCGTTGTTTTTGCAAAGTGCACATCCGGCAAAACGCACCCGGATAGAGGGCGTAAAACCGCTATGGTTAAAACAATTGATACAACCTGTCCTAACCAGTACCAGCCCTAAGTCTATCCTCCTCGACGTCTGTCGTCTATGCCAAATGGTTACCGTTTTAGGCGATTTATTCTACGTAACCGACAAGGCTTTCTTATTTTCCCCATGCCATTACTGCTTTTAGCTCAAAAGAGGGGGGGGGTCTGCTGTCGTGAATCCTCTTTTGTCACACCAACAATCTTGCCGCTACGAGAGCTGACGTCGGCTTGGATAACGGCACTAGTGGGGGGGTGGCAATAGCTCTCGTTAATTTATTAGCCTTAACTTGCACCATTGCAATAGCTTATGCGGATAGCCCTTCCAGGGGGGTGTTTTTCGAAAAGCGGTGGGTGGTTTCAGTAAATGGCTATAAAAGAAGGAGAAAAAGCAAGGAATTTCGAGACAGACTCAAGCTGCTGTTAAACTTTGACGATTATTCTGGTGTTAACGGATATAGGCTTCTTGCGGGCTAGATCTCCGTTTTCGCTCTTTTGGCCCTTTTTTGGCCGGGGAGTGAAAAGCCGCAAGAAAGACACTAGTCGTGATTGAAACCGGTATAAGATCCTTTTTGCCCCTCTCGACCTGTCGGAGCTCGGCTTATGCGACCCCCCAAAAGCAAATTTTTCCAGTGGACCCTTCTTGTGGTTCTGGCGATGATGTTCGGCTGTCAAGCGATCGATTTTCGAGATCCCCAAACGCTCGTTCCCGTCCCGCCTGAACTGGAACCGCCTCGGGAGATGTCGATGCAATCGTTGCCGATCTATCGACTTGAGCCGCCGGACGTCATTCAGATCGAGGTGTTGAAGCTGGTTCCGTTGCCGCCTTATCGACTCGAAGCCTACGACGTGTTGCAAGTCAACGCCTTGGATCCGCTCATTGATCAGCCGATCAATGGCTACTACATGGTCGAGGCGGAAGGGACGGTCGACTTGGGCGCTTCTTACGGGACCGTTCGTGTGGTCGGCATGACGGTGGACGAAGCAAAGAATGCGATTTCGCGGAAGCTGTATGAAATGCTTGCCAATCCGGCCGTTTCGGTCCAGTTGGGCCGCGCATCGGGACTTCAGCCGATTACCGGTCAATACCTGATCGCTCCGGACGGCACGGTCAACTTGCGGAAATATGGCCAAGTGCATCTGGCGGGCAAGACGCTCGTCGAAGCGAAGATGGCTGTGGAAAACCACTTGAAAACGTTCCTCGATTCGCCCGAAGTTTCGCTCGATATCCTCGCCTATAACAGCAAAACGTATTACGTGATCACGCAAGGGGCCGGGCAAGGGGATTCGGTGGTTCGACTGCCGATCACCGGAAACGAAACGGTCTTGGACGCGGTCAGTCAAATTAACGGCCTTTCCCAGGTCTCCAGTAAAAAAATCTGGATCGCTCGTCCGGCACCGGCTAATTCCGGTTGCGAGCAAATTTTGCCGATCGAATGGAACGCCATCGCCATGGGGGCCCAGACGGCGACGAACTACCAGATTTTGCCGGGCGACCGGTTGTTTATCGCCGAAGACTGTGCGATCGCGACGACCTCGTTTGTCGGCAAGCTGATCGGACCGCTGCAAGGAGCGTTGGGCTTTACCTCGCTTATTGCCTCGACAACGCGAAGTACCCAGTTGATCGGTTACCGACGGACGACCTACTAATCGTCTAAGTTGTTTTCGAGAAAAGCGTTGATGAGAGTCATTTCGGCTCGGGCTACCTCGCACGGTTTGGGGTTTCCCGGGCTGAAAATTTAGCAGCCCCCCTTTGGGTGTGAGCTATTTCGAGGCCCTCTAGGTTGGGGTGAAGTTGGCCCGTGACACGACGGTTTCTTATAATGAAATTGGGAATTTGTCACGCTTTCCCCTACGACAACGATTTTTCGGGTACCATGAAGAAACGGTTCTATGTCACGAGAGACGGCTACGGCCTTAAGGGAATAGTCCTCTTGTTGGCAAACGCGGTTTAGAAGTCGCCCAGAAGGACGAACGAGCAGGAGTGGAAACGATGAGACCAAACCGGATCAAATCGAACAAGTGTCGACCGAGTCGATTCTTGCGTCGAGGCTTCGTGGCAGGGCTAACGATTTTGCTGATCGGGCAGTTCCTTGCCGTCGCGGTGGCAGCCACCGGTTTGACCGACGAAGAAGAAAATAAAAAGAAAGCGGCTCGGGCCCAACAACAAAGACAACTTGAAGAAGAAGCTTACGAGCAAGCCGTTCCACAGGAACCGATGCCGCAACCGGCCCTTCCGACTCCTCCAAAAGCGGCCGCGCCGCAAGGGGTTCCTTCCATGGTTCCCGGGGCACCGCAACAGCAGATGCCGGTTCCTCCCGGTTATGCTCCCGGAACTCCCGGTTATCAGCAGATGCCGCAACCTCCGGCCGGGGCGGCCGCCTATCCAGGGATGCCCACGCCTCCGACCGGTTATGGTGCCGTACCAGGTGCCGCGCCCGGGTATCCGGGTCAACAACAAGGCGGATATGGGGCCCCCGCCGCCGGTTATCCTGCCTATCCGGCGGGGCAAGCGGCCGGCACCATGCAAGGGGGAAGTGTCCCGATGGCCCAACCGGGCAGTGCCGGATTGACCACCCCTCCGCCGGTGCCTACCCCGATGCCCGATCCGTATCAATTTCCCGGGACCGACCCTCGCTTTTCGCAACCGGCCGCGGTGTCGCCGCAAGTGCCTATACAATCAAGCCCTTTTCAATCCGGTCCTTTGCAGGGCAAGAAGCCGTTTTCGGACTACAAAACGCCTGACCCCAGCAGCGTTTACGAAAATCTTGGAAACCCGGTTGATCTTTCTCGCGGAACGAATACCTATTACGAGACGGTACAGCCACGCTTGCAACAAAAGCAGCAAAACCGGAGAGTCAATCAGAATATCCGCGGGCTGCAAGCCCAAACGCAAAGGCCGGCTCAGACCGGTGGGATTGGGGATCGCTCGGAGATCATCCGCCAGCGTCCCGGGAATCTTCCGGTCCAAGCCACACCTCACGCTCCGGCGACCTTCATGAACACCGGCAGTTTCTTTCCTCCGCCGTCGAACGCACGACGGTAGGAGCCAGTGAAGCGAAAGATTTTGCCGAATGGCCCGTTTTCCGAAAAACGATTTCCTCAGGGTCCTTTCGTCCTCCAGAAGAGGGCGAAGGGCCTTTTTTTATTCAAAGGGCGGTTTCTTCGGGCGGAATCGGGAAGTAAAGTCCTCTCAAGGTGTTGCGTCATTGCCGTTTCTGGATCAAAATAATGGCTATGGTTCGCCCGGGATGTTTTTTGGGCAAAATGGCGTTTTGGTCGGGTGATTCCCGGTCAAAATAAAAAGAAGGTTTTTTCCGAACGATTTTTCCTTGAAAGGATCGATCGGGGCAAACCTGGTCCTCAACGTGGAGTGGTTGCGGTCGTGTCCAGTCCTTCCTTACAACCGATTCTCGCCCTATTGGGATTTCCTATCGAGGCCAACCCGTCCCAATTCATCACGGAGAAGGCGTTCGACGAGATGGATCTCGATTGGCGGTATTTGACCCTCGAGGTTGCGCCGGACGATCTGGACGACGCGGTTCGTGGGATCCGTGCGTTGGGGTTCGCCGGAGGGAACCTGGCCGAGCCTCATAAAGAGGCGGTCATTCCGTTGCTGGAGCGACTGTCCGAATCGGCCCGGCGGATCGGAAGTGTCAATATCTTGCTTCGGGACGACGAAGGGCTCTTCGGCGAAAATACCGAAGGCAAAGCGGTCGTCGAGTTGATCCGAGAACGGGCCGAGACCGAAGGGGTCGAGTTTGATTTGGCCTCGAGCAAGGTGGTCCTTTTGGGCGCCGGACCAATGGCACGGGCCATCTCGGTCGAGTTGGCCGCCCACGGCATCGGCGAACTGGTCCTGGTCGGTCAGTCGGAATCGAAAACTCGTGCGTTGGCCGAGCAACTGGCCGAGTACGCTCCGATGGCCGTGGTGGTCGAGCCCTGGAACGACGATTATCGGATTCCCGAAGGGACCCAGGTCGTCATCCATACCACGTCGATGGAAGAAGGAGAATATAACGCGGCGATTCCGCTGGACTGGGAACGTTTGGCCGACGTTCCGCTGGTGGTCGACTTGACGGTCGACCCGCCGCACACGCACTTGCTTCGTGAAGCGGAGACACGCGGCGCGGCAACGATCGACGGAGTCGAGGTTTTATGCCGTCAAGCCGTCATGAACGTCAAACTATGGACCGGTGTCGAGCCCGAGGTTTCCTTGTTGCGCGACGCGGTCGAAGAATATTTGGAACTGTAACACGTTCGAGGATTTTTTTTCGACCGGCGCTACAAAAACGCTCGGGGGCAAAAAGGCCCTTTCGATTTTTTTCGCCGGTTCGTCCGCCGGTGTTTGATTATTTGTCGGTATTTTTTCCTCGAATAAAAAGATCAGCACCCTCGTTTTTCACCCACCGATTCTCTCGCCAGGTATGAACTGATCTTCCCTACGGCGAGATCGACCCTTTGAAGATGCCTCCCATGAAAAAAACGTCTTTCCTTCGTCTTTCCTGTCGCCAGACTGCCTTGTTTTTCGGTGTTGTTTGGTGTTTCCTCGTTTTTCTGTCCGCGGGCCCGATCGAAGCGAGCGGCCGGTCGAAAAACTCTTGTTGCCAAAACTGCGAGACGGATAACTGGGCCTGGTGTGCGGAATCCGGGCAAGTCGACCTTTTTTGCCCCGGCTCGTTGGCCGGTTGGAATTACGCGGACCCCTCGCCCCGAGGTTGGTCAATTTCCGACGACCGAGAACTGAGCGGGACTTCCAAGTCGACCCCATTGCTTTCCGGGTTCACGGCCGACGAGGGACAGTGGAGTTGCTCTTGGACGGTTGCCGACGGCGGCGTTTGGAGCGTCCGTTTTCGGAAGTGCCCGACGCAAATGGACTCGAGCTGTTGCTCTGCGAGGGGACCGGTTGCGGACGATTGTTCGACGGCGATCGCCTCTTGGCTCGTGGGGTTCGGTTGGGTCGGTTGCCCGCGTGGGCCAAGCACAGCCTGACCGTTCGACGCCGCGCCGGACGGATGACCGTTTGGGTCGACGGCTTTCGGCTCTATTCGGTACGACTCGACACGCGACGTCGGTTCGGACTCGGCCTGGCGTTGCGCGCGGGAAGCGGTACGATTGCCGACTTGCGTGGGAGTGAGCCGTTGGGCAAACCGTTATTTACCGGCGAGGATCTGAGCCGTGACTGGTGGTCGGCCCGCGATCAGGATCTGAAGGACTGGCGGGTTGAAGACGGGCAGTTGATTCTGACGCCCAAGTCGCACGGGTTTATTCGTTCCAAAAAGGAATACGGCAACTTCGTCCTTTCGCTGGAATGCCAGATCGAAAAGGGGGGCAATTCGGGCGTGGCGATTCGGGTGCCGCACGATGGTTGGCCGTCGGGCGACGGGATGGAAATCCAGATTCTTGACAAGCCGCTTGCCGAGGAGATCGATCTGCATTCGATCATGAGCCTCTACGGCAACGTCCCGCCTTTGGTCCGCGCCGATCGGGCCCAACAGGAGACATGGAACCGAGTCCTCATCAAGGCCGACGGGCCAATGGTTTCGGCTTGGGTCAACGGCCGTCTGGTGCAGCAGTTCAACACGTCGCATCACCCGGAATACAAACATCGCAACCTGAAAGGGTGGATCGGTTTTCAAGATCATTGGCAATGGGTCCGTTTTCGGAACGTTCGTCTTCGTCCGATGCCGGAGGGCCGAGGGCTTGCCGTTTGGAATCGTCCGTGTCCGATGACCACCGCCAGTCGTTTGACCAACCGGCTGTTGAATTCCGAAGCGCTCAGTCAAAACGACGGTTTTACAAGCGGGACCGTCTCGAAAAAAATCGAGCAGGCCGAACCGGGCGACCTTCGGTTGGCCGACCTGACCGGTCCCGGGGCGCTGGTCCGTTTTTCATTCGAAGGGGACGAGGGCCAATTGGCCTTTTACTTCGACGGAGAAGAAAAGCCTCGGCTGACTTGTCGTCCCGGCGAACTCCGAGAGGTGATCCCGAAACTCAACGAAGATCAGATGCCGATTCTGACCGCGCTAGGTTACGAAAAATCGCTCCGTGTCGTGCTTCGTGGTGCGAAAAAGGCCGACTATCGGATCGACTACGTGACGCGGACCGACCCCCAAGGAGAGCCGACCGAGACGTTTGTCTCGAAGGACCAATCGGGCATTCCCCGCGGCTGGCTCGCGCCGGTTTACTATCGCAGCTACGTCACGCGATGGGGCGTACACCGGGAACATGACCCGGCGCTGCGGGTGCGTTCCAAGCCGCAGACGATCGAGCCCGGTCAAACGGTTCCGCTGGCCCACGTCGACGGCGCCGGTTTGGTCCGATGGGTCAAACTGATCGGCGGGGACGTGAATTCCGAAGCCCTTTGGATCGAAGCGACGGTCGACGGCGAATCGGAACCGGCCCTTTCGGCCCCGGCGAAATTCTGGTTTCCTGGGTTGGTCGGCGGGAAAAGTTTTGATAACTATCTCATGGTGCAAAAGGGAGGGAAAGCCAATCTGTTGGCGATGCCGTTTGGCCGCGGGATTACCGTTTCGATCAAGAACACGGGAACCGGGCCGATCGAAAAGGTCGGGATCGAACTGTCGGTCGAGCAGGCAACCGACGCGAATCGAGAAGCGATTACCGCGCGTCCTCGCCTTCGCGGAAAACTGCTCCCGGCCGGATCAGTCGACGATCGGCTCTTTTCGCACGAGGGGGCCGGACGCTGGGTCGGACTGATTATGGAAACCGGCGCCGCGGGACCCCATTTTGGGATTGCCGACTTGACGGTCGATGGTCACCAGGCCGACGGTTGGGCGTCGGAGAATCTGAATCGATTTCTCGGACAGGGCGGAACCGATTTCCGAAGTTGTCTGAGCGGTTCGAAGGGCGGCATGGCTTGGCGTTACCTTCTCCTCTCGCCCGTGGAATTCCAGGAGTCGATCGTTATGAAAGCGACCTCAAAAGAGTTGCCCCGTCGGCTGGTCCTGTATTACACGAAGTAGAGAAGCTCCCCCTCTACGCCGGACTTCGATGAGGGGTTTCGTGGCAGGGCCAAAAAAAGGGAATGAAAGAAAAAAGGGAACGAAAGATTGCCGCCCGGTGTGATATGGCTGGAATTTACCCGACGGAAGCTTTGCCGTCTTTTGGCAGTCGCTTACGCTTTTTGTGAGCCCTTTGGCGACGAGCCCTGTTGTTTTTCAAACCGTTCACGGGTTTTTTGGAAGCGGGCTATTTCCTTTTGTTTTTTGGTCGCCAGTTGGCGTTGTTGCAGTTCGTGGTCCATTTGATTCGAGAGCGTTTCGACCAGCTGGGCTGCTTGCGCGTGCATCAGCTTCGTCAGGCTGCGGACGGCTACCAACGCGGCGATACCGAAAAGAATCCATTCCCAGTTTTTCATGAAGGCCTGCCGGAAAACGAAGTTGATAATTTCCAGACGGTATACCCCTCGGGGCTTCTTGTCCCGATTGAATTGCTTTCCAAATCGTTTGGCAAGAATCGGTCGTCCCATTCCCGCAGCATTTGGCCGCGACCCGAGGGTTTTTCTTTTGGGGCGAGGCGGATTGTAACGTGTGTTCAAATTGGCCGCAAGGTTTTTTCCCGCCGTGGGGCGAAGAACGGCCGATGGGCGATCGGAAAGAGATTTACCGTTAGGTATAGTTCCTCCGAGGGTAATCTCCGATTTTTCGGGCCTCTTTTTTGAGTGTGACGCGTAAAAAACCGAGCAAAAGAGAGACGGAGCAAAAAAGCTCACGAAACCGGTTGACGTCAAGTCGAAAAATGGGTAATCTGAACTTTTGGAAAGGATTGCCCTATCCTCCCATTTTGCCTACCCTTAGTCCTTCCTTAATATACCTCGCGCCAACGGATACACCCCCATGCGCGCCAAGTTGGTCCTCCTTGGAAACAAGGCCCTCAAGCGGGCCGCCTCCTGCTCTTTACCTAGTACGATCGGTCGAAGCCGTCGTGCCGACGTGACCGTTGCGCACCCGATGATCAGCCGACAGCATTGTGAGATGGTCGAGAAGGACGGTTTTTTGGTACTTCGCGACTTGGGGTCGACCAACGGCACGTTCGTCAAAGGGGTTCGCATTCAAGAGGCGGCCGTCGAGCCGGGCGAACCGTTTTCGATTGGTCCGCTGAGTTTCCGAGTCGACTACACCAAGACGACCGACCTGAGCCAACCGCCCCAGCCGATTCTCGCCGAGGAAAGCCAATCTCGCTCGCGGGCCGCTTTGTCCGAATCGGACGGGAGTCTCGAAACGCTCGACGAAAGCCGGTTGGCCGAAGCTTCGCAGAGCGAGAACGACGTCGACCAACCGGGCGAGTAGATTTTTCTCGAGACGGTCTCCGTTTTTTCAAGCGACGACGGTGTGGCGCAAAAAAAGAGACGACGCAATGTCCGCCGTCCCTTTTTCTTTGAGGAAAGGTTTTGCGACTCTATTGTTTTTCCCAGCCGACCGGTTGGGTCCAGGCGGTGTGGGTTTTCACGCCCGTTTTGGGTGGGCAGTCGAGCTGTCGATCGGAACGGACCGTTGCCCGAACGAACATTTCATCTCCCTTGAGCCGATAGATCGCTTCGGTCGCCTCGTGAGACGCAAAAACCTCTCCCATCTTCGGGCTGTATCGTTTTGGTTCCCCGTGCGCGTCGAGTGAAACGCCCTTCTTGCTGCCGATGAATTCAATCCGGTACTTGACACCGGGGATCGGATCAACGGCGACCGAAAGGGTTTTTTGCTTGGGATCGTACTCGAGTTTTTTGAGCGTCACGCCGGTCGAGGCGTAGAAGTCCCCACGGAGCATCGCGTCGAGGATCGCGTCGGTCTCGAGTTCCGGCGCGCGGACGACGATCCAACCGAGGCCCGGGTTCGCTTTTGATGGACCCCACTCGTTATAGTGATGGGTGTCGTCCGAGGCGGTGCCGTAAATGGGATTCCACCCTTTGGCCAGGCGGAGCGTATTGGTGACGTCCCAGATCCGCTCGCAGCTGGGGTTCTTGGCGTCGCCGGCCGAGTTGCAACAGAAAGCATTGTTGCAGATCTCGAAGAATTGCAATTCTTCAACGGCCGCCATTGTGTGAGCATCGATATCGTAATTGAGATAGCTCGGATGGTTCAAATGGGCCAAAATCCTCCGACCGTGCTTCTTCGCTTGGGCCTGGACTGCGATCAGGTCGTTTCGGATCGTGTCGACCAGCGTTTTTCCTTTTTGCGGCTGGATCGGTTCGACCAAATTGATCGCGTTGACATGGACCTGTCTTCTTCGAGGTTTTTTGTTAGGCGCAGCCGCCGGCTCGGGCCAGTTGCCGGTAATCTCTTCGGCTTGAATCAGCAGAAATTTTCCCGGTTCATCAAAACGATTTTTTAACTCTTTGTGCGTTTTTAGCCGCACCTCGAGCTGATCGCCTTCACCGCGTGTTTCGACCCAATCGGTGCCGAATCGGGCCTGGGCCAACTCGAGAATCGCCGGGGTGACCGGACGTGCCTTATGCCGGGCCGCGTACCAACGTTCTCCTTGCTGAAGCACATTGTGGTCGCTGGGGCAGACGAACTGATAGCCGTGTTGTCGGTACCAGTCGATAGCCAATTCAGGGAACGTGTTGCCGTCGCTCCAAAACGAGTGCATATGGGTGTGGCCTTTGTACCACTGGTCGGCCGCCGTGGCCGTGGAAAGGAGCGTCAGGAGCCCGAAAGCAAGGACCAGGAATACGGTCAAAGGTTTTTTTGGAAAAAGTTTTCGATGCGAGAAAAAACGGTGTCTGGACATCGGAGTGATTCCTTGGGGGAAGTAGGGAGTGAAAAAGAGGAACGAAAGGTCAAAAAACCAAGACGACGGTTTTTCAAAGTAAAGCAGCGATCCAACGGTCATTATAAAGTCTCAATTCGGTCGAAGCAATCAACCTCGATCGAGGACGGTAGTTTACCTTGGGCCATTGGGGCGGGAAGTCGCCTTTTTCTTAGAGGGCATCGACCGTTTCCGAAAGCTTCCTTACGTCGACAACACCGACCTGTTTAAGGTGATGTCGTCGACGCTTAAACCGGAGGTGAAAAAACGCCGTGTGGCCGAGCCGGTTGCCGTCTCTCCTTAAAGGCCGACGTGTCGGACCTTTACCGGTCTCGCCCAAGAACGAAAAAAGCCTCGGTTCGGAAAGCTTTCCAAGCCGAGGCTTCGTTTTTTCGGTTACTCTTTTCTTACACGGCGACCAACGATTCGCACTCTTCGACCGAAGCCGAGTCGGACCAGCTTTCCATCTTTTGGGCGATCAACCGCAGTCGATTGGTGCCGCCGGGTTGCTGGAGTTTGCGCAACGCGTTGGCTTCGATCTGGCGGACTCGTTCCCGAGTGATTTGGAATTGACGGCCGACACTGGTCAGCGATTGGGCCGAGTCGCCGACGAAACCGAAACGCATCTGAATCAAGGTTCGCTCCCGTTCCGAAAGGGTTTCGAGCGCGTCGGCCACCTCTTTTTGAAGCCGATCATGATTCGCTTCGGCCTGCGGATGATAGGTCCGATGGTCTTCGATCGCGTCGCCCAACCGGGTCCGTTCGTTGTCGTCGACCACCTCGTCAAGCGAACGAAGCGGGGCGGTCAAACCAAGCGCGTCGCGGGTCTTCGTCGCCGACAGACCCAGTCCGCGGGCCGTCTCTTCGGCCAACGGTTCCCGTCCGAACTCATGCAATAACTGATAACGGACTTCCTGCGCCTTGCTGATTCGCTGAAGCATATGGGCCGGAAGCCGGATGATCCGTGATTGGTTTGTAATCGAACGGGTGATCGCTTGGCGAATCCACCAGGTCGCGTAGGTCGCGAACTTGAATCCGCGTTCGGGGTCAAATTTATCGGCCGCCCAGAGCAGCCCCGTATTTCCCTCTTGAACCAGATCGAGGAAGCCCAGGTTCGAATAGTTTCGATATCGTTTGGCGATCGAGACGACCAGCCGTAGGTTGGCCGACGTCAACTCCTGCCGTGTATTTAAATAGCGACGTTGCTGATGGCGTGCCCGCGAGATTCGACGCCCTAGGGTCGACGGGCTTTCGAGGACCTCTCGCATCAAGCGACGTAATTCTCGACGACGCCGAACGGTTCGCCCGTCGTCGGGATGATTTTTATTGAGGTCGATCAGTTCGTCTTCGAGCTGTTGCATCCTTTCGAAAATCGGGAGAAGGGTGTTTAAGAGTTCCTCGACTACTTCCATGCGAGGACCGATCTCTTCGACCAGACGAACCGCTTTTTTTCGACGAAGGACCATCCGACGTCGGGCCGCCGACCGGTCGAACTGAACTCGGGGTCGATCGATCAGTTGATCGAAATCGCGTCGATTCAGTTCGACCAGATGGCGGAGCGTGGGTAAATTGGCTTCCAGCCGTTTGCGGATCCGCTCTTTCTCGGCGACATTGCCGATCGCGACGTCCACAATTCGGTCGAGACGCGCTTTTCCTTCGAGGATTTCTGAAAAACGATCGAGTATTTTTCCCAGGAGATGATCGTTACTCAAAATCTCGCTTCGAAACGCGTCGCGTGCCGAACGCAGTTTCCGGGTCATCGACAGCTCTTCTTCACGCGACAAAAGCGGGATCCGTCCCACGTCTTGCAAATAGGTTTCGACCAGACTGGTGTCGTGCGTTGCTTCTGAGGTAAAGGAGTTTTCCCAGGTAGTTGAGGCCGAGGAGATTTCCTTGGTTCCAGTTGGTCGTCCCACGTCGATGATCCTTATTCGTGTTCGCAAAAGAAGTGTCCCCTGATTTCTGGCAGCCTCTCGAAAGCCGGGTCACTCCTGATACGAAGCCCAATAAAAAGCTTCGGGCCTCCTTTTCGGTCGACCGGTTGGGGAGGCCCGAAAGCGTTGTTCTCTTGAGAAGAAAAATCGTTTCGGAAAAGCCGGTCGAGGTTTTGCAAGGGTCTGTGAGATTCGCCTTACGACCAGATAGTTTCCGAAGGCCCGGCGATCTTGTGGGAAAAGACGCGTTTTTTTTAAAAAAATTTGGCGGCGAAAAATAAATAGTTCTTCAGAGGGCGTGTCGCATAGTACTAAAGAATGGCCACTCGAGCCAGAATCGGCAAAAAGCCGATTTCGCCTAAAAGAAGCATAACCCTACTGATTAGAGTTTTTTTCGCCCGTTTGATCTGCTCGCCAGGCCTGCCATGCCAACAGAATGGCGCCGCAGACTAGAAAACTATCGGCTAAATTGAACGTTGGCCAGGGCCAGTTGCCGATCATCACCAGAATCCAGTCCCGAACCGCAAAAACCGGTTCGCCGATAACGTGGAGGCTGTTGGCGTAGTTCCACTCAAGTCCAGGCAGGCCGATTCGATCGTAGAGATTGCCCAAGATTCCTGCTGAGACAAGACTTAGGGCAATGGTAAGAATCCAGGCGCGGGCCGCCTTTAAGAAGAAAAGCCAGAAAAGGACCGCCACAAGCGCAAGAACCGACATCCCGGCAAACCAGCTGACCTGACCTTGCCCAACGCCGAACAGGGCCCCTTCGTTCAGGCTGGTTTGGAAGCCAACGACCCGGTCCCAAATCCACCACGTTCGGCCGCCCGGCATCCCCAGCTCACGAAAAATCCAGCTTTTCGTACCCAGGTCGGCCAAACAGCCAATCACGGTGATCGAAAAGAAGACGAAATACCGGTTCCACGCTATCGTGTCCCGTTGTTCCGTCCGCGTTTCAGCCCGCTCTTGTGCCGGTTCGATTTGATCCTTCTTCGGCAGTCCGTCTTCCTTGGCGGTCATGATGGGTGAATTACCCCCGTTCGAATTCGGAAGCACACTTCACGCACATCGTTGCGTAAGGAATCGCATTGAGTCGCGTTTTGGGAATTCGCGCTCCGCATTCCTCGCACTTGCCGTACGATGCTTCCTCAATCCGCTCCAAGGCGACTTCGATTTTATCGAGCGTACCTTCTTCGCTCTGCATCAGGCTGAGCGTAAACTCTTGCTCGAAGTTATCACTTCCGATGTCCGCCATATGGATCGGCATGCTCGACAGATCGCCGCAGGACTCGGTTCGAGACTTTTTTAACGCGGCATCTGCCATTGTATTGACATCGCCTCGCAACCGACTACGAAGAAGGATTAACTTCTCTTTGAATTTTTTCAGATCTTCGGGCTTCATCAGATTGTCTCTCTCTGGATGAATGGATCCCCACAAATAGCCCCAATTCAGCTTAGTGGAGAATTCTCATTTTATCCATGGCGATTGGGGTTGTCAATTCGTTACGGGTCGGAAGAGGAATCGGTTTGAAGAAAAGGTCATTTTTTGCCCCTCTCGGTTGGATTTTTTTGAAAAGAGACCCTCATTGCGAGAAAAGGAACCCGCTAAACAGAGGGGTTTGATCCCTATTCCGGAGGGTTGAAACCGGAAGGTCAAAATGCGGATTTCGCGATCAGTTCGGTGACGAAACCGGTTCCTTCCGCAAAAAATCACCTCGGAAAGTCGCGACACAGGCAATCTGGGCCGTTATAATACAAGGTTTTGACTGCGAATGTCGAAAGTGAAAAAACGACTTGGCAAATCGGGCTCGGACGAAATCGCCTCCTCGTTATCCGATTGGGCCGGGTCCTCTTTTTACTAAACCTTTTAGATTGCCTTTCAGGTAAGTGTTGCGGGTTCTCCCGGTTCAAGCCAGGATGGAAATCGCTTAAGTGGTTACAGCCGTTGTCGTTGTGTCGATCATGGAAACATTCCCTCGACCGTGGGAAAGCTTCCGCTTAAGTGAAAACCGCTTTGAAAAACAATAACGAATTCGTTTCTTTTTCCTAAATGGGTCCGATTTCGATGATGAACGCTCACGCTCAAGACGCCGTTTTTCAGCGGTGCATTATGCCCGACTGTCAAGCCACCTTTTCGACCGATGAGGTTTTGACCGCCTGTCCAAAATGCGGCAACTTGCTCGATGTGGCCTACGATTGGGACCGGTTGGCTCCGCCCAAAAGTCTTAAGGAGATCGAACGGCATTGGACCGAACGCAACATCCCGCAACGTTTCAGCGGCATCTGGCGGTTTCACGAGCTGTTGCCGTTTGCGCCGCTGGAAAAGTGTGTGACCGTCGGCGAAGGGCAGACGCTGTTGCACAACTCCGAAGGGGTCGCCCGTTATGTGGGCGTTCAGTCGGGCAACCTTTTTTTGCAGTACGAAGGGATGAACCCGTCGGGCAGTTTTAAAGACAACGGGATGGCCGCCGCGTTTACCCATGCCGGGTTGGTCGGGGCCGAGCGGGCCGCCTGCGCGTCGACCGGCAACACGAGCGCGTCGTTGGCCTTGTACTGTTCGGTCACCCGTCGGATGAAAGCGGTCATCTTTATCGGGTCGGGCAAGATCGCCTTCGGAAAACTTTCTCAAGCGTTGGACTACGGCGCGCTGACCATTCAGATCGACGGCGACTTCGACGACGCGATGGCCCGCGTCCAAGAGACCTCGCGTGAACTGGGAATCTATCTGGTCAACAGCGTCAACCCTTTCCGGTTGGAAGGCCAAAAAACGATCATGTTCCGGATCCTCGAAGCGCTCCGATGGGAAGTGCCCGATTGGATCGTCGTCCCCGGCGGAAATTTGGGCAACTCCAGCGCCTTCGGCAAGGCGTTTTACGAGCTGCATCAACTGGGGCTGATCGACCGGATTCCCCGCTTGGCCGTGATCAACGCGACCGGTGCCCGGACCCTTTACGAACTCAAAGAAGAGCACGGCGTGACCTGGAACGGCGGACGGCCGAACATGCCGGTGATCGACGAGTACTGTCGCAAGATGGACGAAGAAGGGCGACGCGCCTCGACCTTGGCCAGTGCGATCGAAATCAACCGGCCGGTCAACCTGATCAAATGTTTCCGAGCACTCGAATGGACCGACGGCGTGGTCCGTCACGTCAGCGACCAGGAGATCCTCGACGCCAAGGCCCAAGTCGGCGCCGGCGGCATGGGGTGCGAACCGGCCAGTGCGGCCAGTGTCGCGGGGGCCCGGCTCTTGCGAGAAGAGGGAATCATCGCCCCGAGCGAGCGGGTCGTCTGCATCCTGACCGGCCACCAACTCAAAGACCCCAACGCGACGGTCGCCTACCATGGACCGGATAAAGACGTGTTCGAAAAGGTCCTCGGCAGCCGGGGCGTCAAGACGACCGAGTTCGCCAACCGGCCGATCGCCGTGGCCAACGACCTCGATCAGATCATCGGCGCGATCCGCGAACAGGATGAGAAGTAAATCCTACTTCCTACTTAAAACTGCCCGTTGCCACCCGTTTTCCATGATAACCCGTTTTTCAACAGGCTGCCAAGAGCCTCTTTCGATACCAAAAAATTCGGAAGGCGCTTTTCCTTACTTTTTCACTCCCAGGCTCTCGAGTGGAATGATCGCCAACTCGGCCATGTGCCGGGGACGCCGACAGGAATAGACGACGTACAGCTTTCCGTCCCGCTCGACGGCGTAGGGGTACGAAAGGTTGGCCTTCCGCTTCGGATCTTCGCCCGCGCGGACGGCGTCACGAATCCGGAAGACCTTGCTGAAACGTTCACTGTCGGGTTCGGCAATCGCGATGGTCAACGGGCAACGGCGTTTTTTCGTGTCGGCCGTCGTCGTGCAGATGAGATAGCGGTGGCCCGTGCTGAGTGTGCCGGTATACGGTTTCGACGGGGCCATCGGCAGGTTCGATCGTTTAAGCGGTGTCCAGCTTCGGCCATAATCGTCGCTGGTCGAGACGTAGGCCCACGGATCGAGCCCCCGCGCGATGCACATGACGCGCGACCCGGAAACCAGAATGCCCGATTCACACCAAAGTGTTTCCTTATAGGGTTGTTTTATCGTGACGATCTCCCATCGGGTCCAGTCGTCTCCGTGACTGATCGCCACGGCCGGCGGATGGTGTCCCTTGCGATAGGTCCCGTTGATCTGGAACCCGGCGACGATCCAGTTGCCGTTGTCCATGCGGAGCGGATCGGCCATCGGCCAAAATTGTTCGCCCCAGACAAAACCGTTCGACTCCCAACCGCCGGTTTTTTCATTGAACGTCATCGCCTCGGTGTGAATGTCGGTATAGTTGGCCCGAAAACGGGGAAAGAATCCCCAAAGCGTTCCGTCGCGCGAGCAGGTGATCCCGTGGCTGGCCGCTTCCTTTGTCGTTCCCGGCGCGATCATCTCGACCGGGGAAAGGGTTTGGAAATCGTCGTCGCTCCACCGACCCCGGACCACCTCGGTGATCGTGTTCTCGGACCCTTTGTTGTGTCCCCAGGTTACCAGCCAACGGTCGCCGTGGTGGACGATCGTCACACCGTGGAGCCAGCGGTAATCGCTTTTCTCCTGCTTCGGACAGAAGAGCGTTTTGAACGTCACGTTTTCCAAAAGCGGGATTTCGGCACTTTGGGGCATCGGGATGTTCGCATCCCAAAGCGGGTAACGGTCTTCCTGCGCAGCCTGCAGGCCGAGAGTTGTCAAAATATCCGAGAGGAAGGCAAAAAGGAGGATCGCGATAATTCTTTTCTTCATGGGGAATAGGAATCCTTTTCAGAGGGGCATGACGTGCTTTTATTGATATTCGCAAAAGTAGTGGTCCCCTGACTTCAGGAAACCTCTGGAAATACCGGGCCCCTCGCTGGGTGCCCTCGGATCACTACTTATGCGAGGCTCAATAAGGAAAATATCTCGATATGGATTGGGCCGTTTACCGAAAGAGGCTCTCGATTGAATCCCCTTTTGAAAGAGATTCGATTCGACACATTCAGATCGAGAGAACATAAACGGGTTTCCTCCTCGGAGAATTCATTATAAAATAGAGCTAAGCGATTCACAACCGAATCGGGCCTCTGGTCAAACCAGGCCTAAAACGGCGCGCGATTTGACCTATTATTTTTCATATCTTTCGGAAAACGGTCCCCATGTCCGACTCCCTTGCCCATCTGACTCCCATGCGATCGGTGACCGAGTTGCGGTCGGTGGTCGAAAGTTTTGCGGCCCGTTATGCGGCGCTACGGGTAGCTGCCGGGGCCGAGACGAAAAAACTGCTTCACGCCTTCTCGCAGATGCAACGGGCCGCCGCGGCCGACGAAGAAGATATGTTCATCCGGGCCGATTGGAATCTTCATTTGGCCGTCGTTCGTTTAGCCGAAGTCGAGGGTCTGGAAGCAACCTGGAACGCCGTGGCGGGGAAACAGCGGGCCTTTCACGATGAATCGATCGGTCGCTGCTGGCCCGATCTGAACGTTCTGTTCGAAGCGCACCGGGCGTTGGTTGACACGATCTGTGAAGGGAATCCGACGGCGGCCGAAGAGGCTTCCGAATCGCATTTGAACGCGATCTGGTACCGGTTGGCCGACTTGACCGACGATCCGTCGTTGCCGGGTGAGCCGTTGGAGCGGGTCCGGACCTATATGCTTTTTCACCTAAACGAATTGTTGCGGCTGGATTTTCTGGCTCGCTATGTGGCCCGAACCAGTCCCGGGCATCTGGCCCGACTTTTTCGACAAGCGTACGGGACCAGTTTCACCGAATACCTGCGCGAGATGCGGATGCGTAAGGCGATGGAGCTGTTGGTGACGACCGACCAACCGATCGGTCGAATTGCCCGTCGGGTCGGTTATCAAGACGGTTCACGTTTTGCCAAACATTTTGCTGCCCGTTTTGGTCTTTCCCCAAGAGCCTATCGAAAACAAATCGGCTCGTCGGACGTTTTTGATTGGCTTGCCTAATTGAAGGGGAAAAGGGAGTGCGGGAGCCGTTTTGTCGAATAGTCGCTTTCTAGGCAAGCGGGGGAGGGGAAAGTACCCTGACGTGGAATCGTTCATGTAAGTCTATGCTATTGAAATGCTTAGCGATGGTCGGCGGCAAGGTCAACCGATTCCTACCGTGCTTCGACACGCCCCTTTTCAGCTAAGGTATTCTTGTATGAATATAACGAACTGATTTTTTCCGATCCGTTTTCGCTTCCCTTCGGGCTTGATCGGTCGTTTTCCATATTGGGCCGTGGAGCAAGGAAGAGGTCATGCCGGAAATGCCGAAAAGGTTCCGTCTTGTCCGTGCTTGGATTTCTTCGCTTGGAATCCGCCAAAAGATCCTCCTAGTCTTGGCGGTGCTGGCACTCTTTTGGGCTGGAACCGTCACGCTTATCGTACATACGTATGTGATGGACAAGGGGATCGAAGTGAATATGAAAAAGGCCGCCTCGCTGGCCGAGCGTTCTTTGCAACTTTTTTTGGTCTCCACCGAGAAGTTCCATCACGATTTTCAAGCGGCAAAAGACCCGGTTGCCAAAAAAGAGATTCTGGATCGGTGGAACGAGTTCATTTTTGCCATGGACGAGGCGATCATCACCGATTTTGGTCCGGACAAACCGCATGTCCAATTGACCGGAGGCGAAAAATATTACGGTTTCCCTTCTCTCGGCGAAAATACCAAAGTTCGAACCCCTTTTGAAAAAAAGGCGGCCGAAGCCCTCATGGGCGGAGCCGAGGTGTTCCGGCAAGTCGACCAGGATCACGCCAGCATTGCGTATGCCATGCGGTCCAGCGTCAATCCCGGATGCGCCGAATGCCACATTTCGACGGTGGAAGGAATTGGCGCCGAGACGAATCGAGACATTCTTCTCGGGTCGGTCAACGCGTCCGTTCCGTTGGCAGCTTCAAGGCGAAACGCGGCGATCTTTTCGACCGTTTTCATTGGCGGAATGGTTTCCTCTTTTTTGATGCTGATGGGGCTTTTGTATCTACTACTGGATCGGCTGATGATCCGTCGTATGAACGAGTGCGTCGACGCCATTGAGTCGCTTGCCGATCAGGATTACGAAACGCGCTGTTCGATCACCAGCAACGACGAATTGGGGCGTATGGGCAAAGCGATCAACGATACCAAAACAAATGTCAAAGCGGTTTACGAAGACCGGGTCTTTTTCTACGAAAGCCTTCTCGACGCGATTCCCAGCCCGGTGATTGCAATCAATAACGAAAAGATAATTATTTTCCTCAATAAAGCAGCCAAAAATGTTTCCTCGTCGCTTAAGCCGGGGGTAAGCTGCCGTTTTATTGAAGCCAATGTATGTGATACCGATGCGTGCACGGTCACGTTGGCCCAAATGGAAAGCCCCAAAGCCGAGGGGAACTTGGTCCGTTTTCGCGAACAGCCCGACATCGAGTACTCGGCCCGGGCCGCGTTGATGGAAAATCGTTCGGGGGAACATGTCGGGTTCGTGGAAGTGTTTCACGATGTGACGCGTCTGAGGGGAATGGAACACGACTTGAAGCGGGCCAAAGAGGCGGCCGAAAAGGCCAATCGGGCCAAGAGCGATTTTTTAGCGAAAATGAGCCACGAAATTCGCACGCCAATGACGGCGATCCTCGGTTACGCCGAGTTGCTCAAAACGAAAGAACTCAACCACGATGAGCAAAACGAGGCGTTGCAGGCGATCAGGGGAAACGGGAAACATCTCTTGACTATCATCAACACCATCCTCGATTTGTCTCGCGTCGAATTGGGGCGGGTTTTGGTCGAAAAGAAGGCCTGCGACATCCGGGCCCTGTTGACGGAGATTCTTTCTCGGCTTCGAGTCAGCGCGGTCGAAAAGGGACTGGCTTTGGAATCGCGCGTCGACGAGGGTTTGCCCCATGCGATACATACCGACCCGGTTTTGTTGCGTCAGATTTTGACCAACCTCGTAGGAAACTCCATCAAATTTTCTGAGGTCGGTCAAATTGAGGTCCATGCGCGACGTGAAATCGATCCGGGCGGAAAGACGATTTTGGCGATCGACGTCAAAGATCAAGGTGTCGGGATCCCGACTGAGCAACTTGAAAACATCTTCATGCCTTTCCAGCAAGCCGACGACGCGTCGAATCGAAAATACCACGGGACGGGCCTTGGTCTGGCGATCAGTCGGAGGTATGCGCAACTGTTGGAGGGCGATCTTTTCGCGGTCGGTCGACCGGATCAGGGTTCCATTTTTACCGTCCATTTGCCATTGGAGACGGCGGTTGAAAAGGAAGCTATTTCTCCCGAACTACGGGAAAAAACCCCGGCTGACTTAACTGAAGAGCTCGAAAAATATGCAGGTGCTCGCGTCTTGCTCGCCGAAGACGGCCTCGACAATCAGCGGCTGGTTTCCCACTTCCTCAAAAAAACGGTGATTCAATTAGAGATTGTCGAAAACGGCAAACTGGCCCTTTATCGCGTTTTTGAAGATCCCAAGGCGGGGCCGTTCGATTTGATTCTTCTCGACATGCAAATGCCGGTTCTCGACGGATACGCAGCCGCCAGTCAACTTCGTGAAGGAGGCTTTGAAGGAGCGATTATCGCGTTTACGGCCCACTCGATGAAACACGAAAGGCAAAAATGCCTCCAAGCCGGTTGCAACGACTATCTGACCAAACCGTTCAGCAAAAAATCGCTCTTGGAGTGCCTTCTGAAACATCTCGAGCGTCAGGAAAAGCGATGTCATGAGGACGAGTGAGTCGTCTCGTCTGCGCAAAAATCGCCCGTCTTTTTTTCGATTAGGCGATCTTCTTCATCACCATCGCCTCGGCCAAGGCGCCGGGCGTAAGTCCATGAACCTCGCGAAGGTACTCTTGGCTTCCGACCTGTTTGGTGAATTCCGACGGGATGCCAAACCGGCGAAATCGGACGTTCGGCAACGACGCTTCGGCCAAGACCTCGGCCACCGCGCCGCCCAGTCCGCCGAGACAA
This sequence comes from Thermoguttaceae bacterium, assembly GCA_963674475.2. Lineage (GTDB taxonomy): Bacteria > Planctomycetota > Planctomycetia > Pirellulales > Thermoguttaceae > CAXXFQ01. The sequence goes on from CAXXFQ010000033.1 coordinate 622,893, forward strand.
CTGTGCTCTTCGAGCGTGACGACGTGGCCGGTCTCTTGGGCCGCTTTCAAAATCGCCACTTCGTCAAGCGGTTTGATCGTGTGCATGCTGATCACCCGAGCGGCGATTCCCTGAGGGGCCAAAAGGTCGGCCGTTTGACAGGCGGTTTGCAACATTGCGCCGGTCGAGATGATCGTCATGTCGGTGCCTTCGCGAACCGTGATCGCCCGGCCCAGCTGCCAATCGATCGGTCCGGAATGAACGGTCGGTTCGCCGGCTCGTCCCAATCGGAGATAGACCGGTCCGATTCCCTCCGACGCCGCGTGGGTGGCCGCCTTGGCTTCGAGCGGATCGCCCGGCGCGATCACCTTCATTCTCGGCAACGACCGCAAGATGGCCAGGTCCTCGGTCCCGTGATGGGTCATCCCGAGCGCCCCGTACGAAAATCCGCCGCCGACCGAGACTGACGTCACGTTCGCCTTGTGATAACAGACGTCGTTGCGCAGTTGTTCGAGACAACGGAGGATCGGAAAATTGGCGATCGAATAGGTGAAGACGATCTTGCCCGACAAGGCCAGTCCGGTCGCGACCCCCGCCAGGTTCTGTTCGGCGACCCCGACGTTGAGAAACTGTTTCGGGAAACGTCGCGCGAAATCGGTCACGACGCCGAAACCCAAATCGGCCACCAACAACATGACACGCGGGTCCTCGGCTGCTCGCTCGGTCAACGCTTCGATAAAGGCGGTTCTCATGCTTGGCCCTCCAATTCGGCAAGTGCCCGTTCGTACTCTTCCCCTTGCGGGTTGCGATAGTGCCAAAGGAGCTCGTCTTCCATGAAGCTGACCCCTTTCCCCTTGACCGTGTGGGCAATGACGCACGACGGTCGCCCGGTCTCAAACGGGACCGAACTCAACGTCGTTTCGATCTCCTCAAGATTGTGCCCGTTGATCTCCCGAACAGCCCAACCGAAGGCGGTCCACTTGTCGGCAAACGGTTCCAGATCGACCACGTCGCGAGTGTGTCCCAGCGCTTGGATCTTGTTGTAGTCGATGATCGCGACAAGGTTATCCAGACCGTGGTGGGCCGCCAACATGGCCGCTTCCCAGGTCGATCCCTCGTCGCACTCGCCGTCGCTCAACAGGGCGAAAACCCGATACGGTGCCTCGTCCCGCTTCCCGGCCAACGCCATCCCGGCCCCCATCGCCAAGCCGTGTCCCAGCGCGCCGGAGGAGACCTCGATCCCCGGAATCCCGCGGGTCGCATGTCCTGCCAACCGTGCGCCATCGACGTAAAAATCGTCGAGCCACTCCAGTGGAAAGAACCCGCATTCGGCCAAGACGGCGTAATACCCGGCCGCCGCGTGTCCCTTGCTCAAGATCAAACGATCTCGGTCGGGGTCGTCGATTGTTTCGGGCGAGACGTTCAAGATCCGCTTGTACAAAACGGCCATCAACTCGGCCATCGACAGATTGCTCCCCAGATGAGAGCTTTTGGCCGTGTGGATCATCCGCGTCGCATGCAGACGGATTCGCTTGGCTAGCGAGCGAACGGTTTCTTGCGTTTCCGACATGGCTTTTTGGTTTTCTCCCGTTTGAGAAAAGAGTTTTTTGTCCCGGTATGGATTATTTTCCGTAAAACGAACAAACCGTTTCACAAACGTAATCGGTGTCCTCGTCGGTCATCGAGGTGTTCATCGGCAGCATCAGCATCCGGGTGAAAAGGGTTTCGGTTTTCGGAAGCGATTGAGTGAAGCCGAGATCCTTGAATTCGTGGACCCCTTTTCCACCCCAAGGCAGCAGCGTTCCAACCCCATTTTCACCAAGGTAATTTCGAAGCGAGTCCCGGTTGTTTGCCTGAATTTCATAGTTTTGGAAGATATCGAATCGGTCTGCCTCGTTCCCCGGTGCCGGCGGTAAAATGACTTCGTTCAAGTCGCCCAACCGGTCTTGATAGCGCGACGCCACCTCACGACGCCGGGCGATCGCCTGATCGTATTTCGTCAACTTGTAGTCCAGAATGGCCGCCTGAAGATTGTCTAAACGGGAATTGAGGCACCAACAAACCACCTCCAACGTTTCGATGCGACCATGATCGCGATAGAGCGAGCATTTTTCATAGATCTCGTCATCGTTGGTCACGATGCAGCCGCCGTCGCCCAGACATCCAAGCGTCTTGGCCGGATAAAAACTGATGACCCCTCCGCGTCCAAAACTTCCGGCCACCTCTCCGTTATAACGGGCGCCCATCGCCTGGGCCGAATCTTCCAAAAGGAAGAGGCCGTGCCGATCGCAGATGTCTCGCAGGGCGTCCATGTCGGCGCACCGGCCGTTGAGTTGGGTCGGCATGATCGCCTTGGTCTTGGGTGTGATCGCCCGTTCGACCGATTCCGGATCGATCAGATGGTCCCATCCGGCGTCAACGGGCACCGGCGTCGCGCCGGAGTAATGGATTCCCGCGGCGGTCGCGACCATCGTATGGGAGCAGAAAATCACCTCATCGCCCGGCCCGAGGCCGCTGGCCCGGCAGATCATGTACAACGCGTCGGTCGCGTTGGCCACGCCGATGATATGCTTCACCCCAAGATAAGCGGCCAGGTTTTTCTCGAACTGTTCGAGATCTTTTTGCATGATGAACGCACCGCGTTGGCCGACATCGGCGACAATTTCGAGAATCTTTTCTTGGTCGTCACAAAAAACGTCTGGATAAACAAAAAAAGGGACATTTCTCTTTGTCACCATCAATGGGTCTCCTTACCCGGGGATTTTACTGGATCGCAAAAGCGACGAAATCATATTTTATGGGGGATTTTTTTCGTAAAGTGAGAAGAGGCTAGGCCGCCGCCTCTTGGGAAGAAAGCTCGGCCTTTTGCCGCTCGATTACCTGAATCGCTTCGGCACGTAACTGGTCGAACCGGGGATAGTCGTGCAATTCCTGTGGCGTCCAATCCTTTTTTGCGATGCGAAGCAAGGTCGAGAAGATGATCTTCAGATCGCCGAAGAACGAACGCGTTTGACAATAGTACAGTTGGAGCTTCATCTTGGTCGGACGAAGGACCTCTTCGTAGACCGCATCCGGATCGGGAGCCCCTTCCAGAACACCCCCTTCGTCGGAGTTCCAGATCGAAGCCCAATCGGTAATTCCCGGGCGTAGGGCCAGCGTCTGCTTTTCTTCTTCGTTGTACAGCTTGACCTTTTCGACAATTTCAGGCCGCGGTCCGACGAGACTCATTTCCCCTCGGACGACGTTGATCAGCTGGGAAATTTCGTCCAACTTCAGCGCCCGAATGAATCGCCCGCTTCGCGTCACCCGCGGATCATCCCCCGAGGTGGTCGGTCCCCCGATCTGGTCGGCATCGGTGACCATCGAACGAAACTTGAAAATCAAAAACGGTTTGCCGCCACGTCCGCCACGGGGCGCTCGATAGAACACGGGCCCTTTCGAATCGATTTTGACCCAAGCCGAGATAAACAGCAACAAAGGGGATGTTGCCAACAGGCCAAACGACGCAACCGTCAAGTCGAAAAGACGTTTTACCATCTCCACGCACCTTTTTATGAATAAGGAACCACGATCTCCCGTCGGACTCGTCCGAGGAAATAGGAGATCGTCAAAGGTCAAATGACAAAAAAATCGGTTTCACATTATGGCCAATCTGCCCAAACAGGGAAAGATCAATCTGTCGCACAGACCACAAGGGGGGATTTCCGGTCAATTTTCCCGAAAGAGAAGGTTGTTTTTATGAGCTCTCGCCCTGGAGACGGTAGGCGCCCAGCACTCGCAGACCCCAACGCTTGGTCCGGACCCCGGTTCCCAAGTTTTGGAACCCGCTTTTTTCAATCACCCGAATCGAAGGGGCGTTTTCCTGGTCGACCAGATACCAGTACCTCGGCGCGGACGTTCGTCGAAGGACTTCACCAATCGCCTTGGTCGCCAGTCCTTGCCCTCGGGCGGCCGGGTCGGTCCAGGTGTCGCCGATCTGGAGATCATTCTTCGCCATGAAAGGAAAACGGAAATATCCGGGAAAAACACACGTCCGGTGAACCACCTTGTCTCCTTGGCGGAAGACCAAGATGCTATAGTCGCGGTTGCGAAACAAGCGAAACTGATGGAACCACCACCAGACGGCGAACGGGACCATCGCAAATCCCTTGGGCCGCATTCGAAAACTAGATGGCCGCCACAATTCGCACGTAAGCCCGTTTTCGGAACCGGATGTTTCAAGAGGGACGTCCAGATCGGCCGCTTCGGCCATGTAAAAAAGCTGCGGATTGCCTATCGCGTTTTCCATTTATTTTTATCCTTCCTTGGAAGAACCCTGATTTTCGACGATCGCTTCCAAGTGGTCGACAATTGCTCCGTAAACCCGGGAGGCTTCAAAACGTGACTCAAAAAGGGCTCTTGCCTTATGGGCCATCGCGTCGCGTCGCTCGGGTTGGTCCAAGAGGGTTTCGATCGCGTGGGCCAATCGGGTCGCGTCGCCGCCGTAGGTTAGCCCGCACTGGTGTTTTTGAAGCAAGTCGGCCAAATAACCATCGTCGATACTAAAAAGGATTGGCAAGCTTCCGGCCAAATACTCAATCGGTTTGTTGGTTAAATTGTTGCGAAAATTTTCGTTCTCGTTATAAGGAGCCAACGCCAAACTGCTTCTTTGCATCAACCGCCAAATCGGCTTGGCACCGACCCAGCCGGGAAAAACGATTCGTGGCTCTTCCCGATTCGCTTCAATAAATTCCTCGCGTCGGTCTCCGTCACCGCAAAGGACCAACAAGAAGTCTCGTTTTTGCATCACACGTCGGGCGGCCGTCAAAACGGTTTCGAAGTCGAACTGATGACCGATCGTTCCGAAAAAGCAGACGATCGGTCGAGGGTCTTGCGGGTCGAGTCCTTTGGTTTTCCAAAACGCGTCGGTCTCTTCCACGGCCGTCTCGGAAAAGTCTGGCTCTTGATAACCAAAGGGGAAATCCCGATCCCACTTGGTTGCCCGGCGTCCGGCTTTTTCGAGTCCCCACTGGACAAAGGCCGGCGCGTTTCCGGCAATCGCCGTCGCACCACGGCATGCCTTTTGAACCATTCGCCGGTAAGGCCAAAAACCGGTTCGAACGGCCGGTCGCATCCAACGGGGAGCCGCTTCTTCAAAGACGTCGGGCCACAAGTCCTCGATATACAAAACGGAAGGGACCTTATTCACTTGTGCATACTGAATTGCTGTGTGGCTAAAATCAATTGTCGGAAAGGTGCATACGATCAGGTTGGGCTTGGCTTCTTCCTTTGCTTTACGGAGAAACCTCTTGGCTACGCAACGATGGTCCCAGAGTCGAGCAAAAGACTTGTTCTTCCGATATCCAGGCCCATGAAGAAACCGGATACGATAGCGATCTTGATAATCAACCGTTGTATCTTTTCCAAATCGAAATCGTTTTAAAGCATGAAAGAAATCCGCACTCCACCATAAAACTTCGTGGCCTCGCTCTACCAAGGTTCTGGCAAGAACACCGTTATGACGTAAGCGAACATTGCCTTTGTCGACGGGGGTAGCTTCCGGAGTGTTAATGAGCCAAATTTTCATGGGAAAAGTAAAAACACACTTAATGAATGGTTGTTTGACCGTTTTTTATTTTTAACGTCACTTCGTTTTGCGGCTGACAGAAAAGTCAGAAACTCAAGCTACGGAATGACTGTAAGTAGGGTGATTGCGAGGTTCGCGATCCGTAAAAGGCAATGGATTTTGAGAAAATCAAAAAAGCAGGATTACTCACCCTTTGTCAATTCTGAGTAAAAAGGTTCAAAACTTGGTCGGTAAAATGGTTTACCGTATTATTCCGGGCCATTTCGAGGCCGTTTTGAATCAAATTTCTTCGTAAAGGGCCAACTTCCAAAATCCGCTCGATCGCCCCGGCCAAGGCTACCGGGTCTTTTGGCGGGACCAACAGCCCGTCATGACCATCTCGAACCGAGGTCGGGATTCCACCCACGCGGCTGGCAATCACCGGGACACTTGAAGCGCGAGCCTCGACCAGAACCCGTGGGGTCCCTTCTGAAAGGGTTGGCAAGACAAACAGATCGGCCGCGCGGAGCTGTTCCCAGACCCCGTCTATCGACGCGTGACCGGCCCAATGGATTCGATCCTTGATGTCAAACCGGTCGACCAATCGGTCGAGCTTCGCCTGGTAGTCCGGGTACCGATCTCGGCTTCCAACCAAGATGAGCTCCCACGGTTTTTTGCAGCGGACCTGCTTGACCGCCTCCAGAAGATACTCGATTCCCTTTTCCGGACGAATGTAGCAGACCGTTGCGATTCGGATTCGATCTCCCTGACAAGTGTCCTCACGTTCTTGAATATCGTCGAGTTCGTGGGTGGCCGAAATGGTCGCGTAGGTTCGTGGCGAAGCAAATCGATCGGCCAATTCCTGCCCGTTGCAAAGCAAGAACCCGTCGGCCAGGCGTCGGCCTCGGCGCAGTTGGCTTTCCCACCAAAGGCTAAACCCGATCCCTAGACTGTCCTTAAGGAATCCTTCACGTCGATGTGATCTGAGTAGTTGGGTTGGATTCCCGACGACCCAGTAACAAATCGGTTTTTTTCCCTGAGCACAAAAAGAATGCATCGATCGAACCGATGGCATAAAAAGACCACGCGAAAAAACCAAGTCGGCTTCGGCTATCGCTGCTCGATAGGCCTGTTTTGCTTTGGAGTTGATTCGCCACGAAAGGGTCTCTTTCGCCGATCGGAAGGCGGGCATCGGAAAAAAATCGACGTTTTCGACCAAGGGCAAATCATCAACATCTACTTCTTTGGAAGGACTTTCAGGGACGCACAAGAGAACCCGATCGACCTTCTCGGCAAAGGCGTTGATCACTTTGCCAACCGCAAACGGAGCCATCATTTTTCCACTTTGTCGCGAAACCGAGGTTCCACCAAGGAAAGCCAATGTTTTTTCCGAAAACCGATCGGACATCAGGCACTCCTTCGGCTAATTTTGTTTACTGGGTACGCTTCCATGTCCTGAGTGTTTTGTTTTGATAACCCTTTTGAAACATGACGATCCACTTCGAGACATAGGAGTGTCACGGCAATCGGCAACCAGAAAATGCGTACATCGAGAATAGTTCCCTTCATCGATTGAAGAAAGACGTAGACCCAAACGGAAATTCCGAGGAACTGGAGATTGGCACAACGGCAAGACAGTAACTGTTTTCCGGTCATACCCACAAAACCGACCAGCAAAAGAAAACCGGGAACACTCGTTTCAAAAAGCATCGACAAATAGGTGTTGTGGGCCTCTCCGTTGGCAACGGTGGCAATTTGGTCGAAGGCATATTCCTCACCTCCGATGCCCGATCCAAAGGGGTGGTTTTTGAAGTAGTAGAATCCGTTGCTCCAAATATTGAGCCGTTCATCTTTCATGTAGGTGTTCGAATCCGTGCTGGTGAGGAGACGGTCCCAGGTTCGCGTTCCCACCACTCCGATACTGGCTCCAAGTTCGTATCCGATCAACCCGAGCAGGCCAATCACCGTAAGGGCGAGGATCAGTCGGGATAGTTTTTGTCGATAAGCAAAAACGACTCCGAAGAAAAGAGCGAAGGGCAATCCAATAAAAACCGATCTGGTCCCGGTTCGAAAACAGGTTAAAATGCAAAAGAGGATACAAACGATCGCCAATATTTTGGCGAAGCGTTTTTTCCCGTCAATCAGGTATCCGATTCCGACAATAATGGCGAAACCGATATTGATGGCGAAACTGTTTACCCCGACCCCTTGGAGCTTGAGACGTTGATCTATTTCACCCCGGATCACATCCCCTCCAAAGAACAGCGCGAAAATACATGCCGTTCCGACACCGATGATGGTCCAAAAGAGAAGCTGACGAAAACGCGCTTCGGAATGGCCGATCATGGCCAGGGCAACATAGACGAAGGCAATTTGGATCGATAGTTTCAAGACTGAGATGAATCCGGCATGGGGATCGAAAGACCATAAAATAGTGACTCCTGACCAAAGGATCAAGAAAAAACAAACCCACAAATTACTTCTTACACGTTCGAGTTGAAAACGTTCTCGTGGAAAGATTCGAATAAAGTAGACGAAAATCACGAAGCACATTAAAACACGGCCTAAAGAAATAAAAGCCAGTCCGGTTTCACCAGCAGGGTTGAAGATTTGGTCCCAAGTTTGGATCGAGAAAACGGCCACCACTCCCCATTCCGGCCGCATCACAATCAGCAGTGTCGCGACTATCCCGATGAGTGTCAGTCCCGGTAGTTTGAGGCCAACGGAAAAAAGCATTCCCCCAAAAAGGACTGAACATATTCCCAGGATAATTTCGGGAGGACTCAGTACCAAGGGAGCGTCTTGATTTGTCTCTAATGCGACTTCGTCTCGAATCACGTAATTACTCATAATCGTGGTAGGATCGATCCCGATAAGCCTAGATCGTTTTTGGTCAAAATTTATCCCTGATTTCATACCCCTAAACCGTCGACAAGACAACCTCAATTCTTCCTGTGAGTCGGCTGAGAATGGCAGAAAGGGAAGGCTGGGAAGTATAGGTGGAATGGCGTTATGTCTAAGATAAGGGGGGAAGGAGATCTCTTCCATACGTCTTTAGGAGAGGGACCGTAGTGAAGTACCCCCAAGTCATGAAAAGAGGGCCTTGGGGGCTAGCCCAGAGATTTTCCCTCAAAGCTAAGCGAGACGTTATTGACGTTGCGAAAAAAATCCAGCAGCTCGATAAAGAACAGGCCGCTAATTCTTACTTGCTTTTACCTACCGACAGGTGTTCTCAGCTGTTTGACCTGAGTTAGATTTCACAAACTTTTTTGTAGGGAGTGATTGCCATCTTTTTTTTGAAGGAAATCTTCTAAAACACACCAGGAAGGGTGAAAGTTTCCTTCATGCCAGCCCAAAGAACGATCCCAGTAGCCCGGTACCCGATGGACGAGGACGTCCACGAAGCCAAAACTGACCTCGACGAACCGATATTCATTGTCGGGACAGAGAATCCAATCGAAACAGATACTTTGGGTGTTCATTTTGTTGGCTGTTTCGAAACTCGCTTCGATCACCTTCAGGGGCACATTCGAAACATCGTAATCGATCATGCCGCTACCGGAAGCACGAAAATCTCCTTTTCGGCAAAGTCGTTTGTAGGCCCAAGCACGGTTACCAATGACCGAAACCCGCACATCAAACGAATTCTCAGGTATAAATTCCTGGAAATAGACGTACCCCTTTTCACGAAATAGCCCTTTTTTCGCAGCAAACATAACCTTGTAAAAACGGGGCGCTTTTTTGAGGCGTTGCCAAATCCCCGAAATGCCTCCATTCGAAGCGGCCACTGCCAGCTTGTTCTTCGCATCGGCAAACAACGAGGGAGCCGAGGAAAAACCTTTGCCAAACATTCGACGTATATAATGTCGAACTTCCGAACGGGTTTTCAGAAGGCGGACATTATACGACCCGGCCCCACGTCGCAATTTAGCCACGATTGGTAGCTCGCACTGCTTGGCGAAATCGAGAGCCTCTTTTTTATTATAAAAGACCCAACTTTTTACCGCCGGAGCGCTGGTGGCTTCGAAGAGATATTTCTGCGCGACTTTATCGTCAAAATGCCAATTGGTAGAAAAATTGGGGTACACCTTCAGTCCCATCGCTTCCGCCGCATTAAGGACGTGACGTCCCATAAGCATGTCAACCGGATACCAATGATTGATGTGCCACAAAAAACCCGAGGTTTCTTGGATCTGCTCAAGAATATCGGAATCGTAACCACAAACCACTTTGTGAGGGATTTGTTTTTCACGACAATATTCAAGCCAGAGTGACGTCCAGCAATCGCCGTCATGAATAGCAATCGGTTTCATAATTTTCAAATGGGAAAAGTTAATTTGATTGTCCCAACGATGGGTCTAAAACCCTCGCCTTCAGACGAAAACTTTAGGTTCTTCTGTTAGTACAATTCGGGTAAGCGATTTCCTTGATATCTGAAATCAAATAAAAAAATACGGCGGCGATTAGCCGCTCCGAATAAGCGTGCCGGCATGACTTTAGTTCGAGGCTCGCGTAAACGAACCAAGTTTTTATTTTAGAATATGAAGGTTTAGCAGAGAAAAGTAAAAAAATAAGCTCCCAGTCTCATGGGCCGAGGTAGCCAGGTTTTTCGCTGTGTTATTAAATCTTGGATGATCTTTTTTTGTCGATGCTTTGCGGCGTGCTTGAGACAAGCAAACGTTTTTTTTCTGAAGTATTGAGCCCGGTAGCAGTCGATTTTTGCCGCTTCGGCGTAAGACTCGACCGTATCGTGGAGTAAATGGGAGAAAAATTTTTCGGAATGGTCTTTTTGTGATTTCGTTAAGGAATTGGAGCGTCGGAGATACTGAAACATTGGTTCCATGACGTAGCCAACTTGGGGATGTCGGTCGGCCATCTCGTACCACAGTTTTAGATCTTCTCCCAATTTGCGGCTTTCATCGAATCCACCGATTTCCCGAACCGTCTCGGTCCTCAATGTCATGGCACAGGTGCTAAAAGAGACGCCTGTCACCGCGGCCTGATAAAAATTCTCAAAAAAAAGTCCCTCGCGAAAGAGTTTTTCTGCTCGCGTGTTTTTTCCCTGCACTCGGATTTGTCGACTCAAATCGATTTCGTGATAAACTCCTCCGCACCAGTGGAGTTCCGGCTTGGCCATTAAGACTTCGAACGATGCCTCAAGACGACGGGGGTACCATTGGTCGTCTGCATCCAAAAAGGCCAACCATTCACTCGAAACCTCTCGAATTCCCCGGTTTCGCGCGGCGGCTACTCCGGCGTTTTCTTGTCGAATATAGTGAACTTGGGGAAAAGCTTTGGCGACTTCCGCCGTTTCGTCGGTCGAACCGTCGTCGACCACCACGATTTCCTTTGGCCGACAGGTCTGTTCCAGGACGCTTTGAACCGCTCTGGCGAGAGAATCGGCCGCATTGTAGGCAGGAATGACCACCGAAACCGAGGGAAGGCTGGGTATCTCCTTGTTTTTTCGAGAGGTTACAGGAAAAGTCATAAATAGCCTTTGAGCAACGAAGAGACGACTTGATGGTACTCTTTACCAAATTATTCCGATTGACGCAATCCAATCATTTTGCAGAAAAGACGCTCTGCTTGATCGACCGACGAGGACGCCTGGCCCGACGGTTTCGAAACGGCCGACGCGCTTCGTGCGGAACTTGGCACGATCTATGGGGAAAAAATCGCCCAAGGGTACCAAGCCTATCGAATCCGATTTATTCTATTACCAAAAGAAAACGGTTCACCCGACAAGACTCTATAAGTAAAATCGGGATCCGTTACAATAGGGGTCTCGCTTGAGCGGACGGAGTAGACCGGAAAAAACGGTGTGGCCTTGCCGTTTTTTGCGTGCATTGCCTATTTATCCTATTTTTTACCCCATTTTAAAAACCATGAAATTTATTCATGCCGCCGATCTTCATGTCGACAGCCCCCTTTTGGGGTTAGAAGCCTATGAGGGGGCGCCGGTCGAGCGAATCCGTAACGCGACTTTCGACGCGCTTGGCAACCTGGTCCGGCTGGCGATCGACCAGCGGGTCGATTTTGTCCTGATTGCCGGGGACCTGTTCGATGGCGATTGGCGCGACATGCGCACGGGGTTGCGCACCAACGAGGCGTTTCGACGTCTGGCGCGGGAAGGGATTCGAGTCTTCTTGATTCGGGGCAATCACGACGCGGCCAATCGAATCGGTTCCGCATTGCGTTGGAGCGACAATGTGACCGAATTCTCCAGCGATCGGCCCCATACCGTCCGTCTGGACGATCTGGAAACGGCGATCCACGGGTGGAGTTTTCCGCGGCGCGAGGTGCTCGACGATCAGGTCGGTTATTACCCCGAGGCGGTCGACGGCTGGTTCAATATCGGGTTGTTGCACACGAGTCTTCAGGGAAGCGACGCCCACGATTCGTACGCCCCGACGACGGTCGAGACTCTTTCGACGCGTGGTTACGACTATTGGGCCCTCGGCCATATCCATAAAAAAGCGGTGGTGGCCGAGTCGCCGCACGTCGTTTTCGCGGGCAATACCCAAGGGCGCCATATCAACGAATCGGGCGAGAAAGGGATCTATCTGGTCGAGGTCGATGGCCAAACGGTCCAAACGGTCGAGTTTTACCCGACCGACGTGCTTCGATGGAATCGAATGGAAATCGAGCTGGGACACGAGGCCGACGAAGAGGACCTGTTGACCGAGGTCGAGGATCGGATGGATCGATTGATCGAATCGGGCGACGATCGGTTTTGTGCCGTGCGCATTGCGATTCGGGGCCGTTGCCGGGCCCATCGAAAATGGGTCGAGCCATCCGGGCGAGAGGACGCGCGGATTCGGATTCGTGACGCGGCCAACGAACGGCGTAGCCAACTCTGGGTCGAAAAAATCCAGTTTCGTACCGCGCCACCGATCGATCTCGACGAGCTTCGGCAGAGTGAGGATCTTTTGGGGCAATTGCTACGTCGTATCGACGACTTGGGTTCGCCGGGACGAGAGGATGATCTTTTTGCCTTGGCCGAGGGATTGGGAACCCTTGAAAAGAAGGGGGCCGCCGCGTTAAAAAAAGCGGGGGTCGACCTGTTCGATCCCAAGCTGCTTCGCGGTTGGCTGGGCGACTCGCAGCGAATTCTGCTTTCACGATGGTTGGAGGACGCATGAAATTTCGAGAACTCAAGATCGAGCATTACGGCCTCTTCTCCGACCGATCGTTTACGTTCGACAGACGCGGGTTTCAGCTGATTTATGGCCCCAATGAGGCGGGCAAGTCGACGCTGTTGCAGCTGATTCGCGAAACCCTGTTTGGTTTTCCGCCAAGAACGCCCTACGCGTTTGCCTCTCATGCCGGATCGGTCGCGGCCCGTGCGCTGGTCGAGATGGGCGATGGGACGGCAATCCGATTTCGGCGAAGAAAAGGCAACAAAGATACCTTTGCCGGTCAACTGGAATCGACGGGTGAACGTGTGGAGGAAAGCCGCTTCAAGGAATATTTGGGCGTTGCGACGGGAGAACTTTACTCGCAGCTTTTCGGGTTTTCTCTGGCCGAGCTGTCTGCCGGCGAGAAGGGCCTCAAAGACGCGGGGCTTGACGAAACCCTTTACGGCAGCAGTCTGGGACGATTGGGCCATTTCCAAACGGTTCGGACTGCGCTGGAAAAAGAAACGACCGATTTATTCAAGCCAACCGGGAAGAAGCCGAAGATCAATTTCCTCTTGGATGAAATCAAGAAGACGGAAAAAGAGTTGAACCAGATCGCTCTCCTTCCGGCCGACTATCAAAAGCAGCGTGATGCCGTCGAGGCGGCCGAATCGAAGTTGGTCGAGCGGCGCGACCGGCGAGAGGCATGTCGTGCGAGTTACGACCATCTCAAACGGCTCAAGGCGGCCTGGGAGCCGTGGAATCAGCGACAAGTACACCAGAAGCAGTTGGACGGTTTGCCGGTGGTCGAGTCGTTGCGCCCGAAGGCCAAAGAGACCTACGAGCATCTTTTGAAACAATTGGCCGCAACGCAAAAGGTACTCGACGAAACCAAGGGTGACTTGGACGAGACCCAAGCCCAGTTGAAAGGGCTCGACTTGAGTCCCGAACTGGTGGAACTCGAAGGGCCGGTTCGCAAGCGGGTTCAGGATCTCGAACGGATGCGACTCTTTCGCCAAGAGATCCCGTTGGCCGATCAAAAGTCTAAAGAGAAACGACGGCAAGCCGAGACGAGTTTGGTCGAGCTTTTGCCCGGTTTTAGTCTTGAGCGGCTTGATACGCAGACGATCGATTTGGCAACTTGCGAAAAGATTCAACAGTTGGCCGATCGGTTTGAGCAACTTGAGCGCAACGCGGATCGATCGGAAGAAGTTCGGACTGATCGGGACCGGCGTCGAAAAACGTTGACGGCACGGCTTGACGAACTCAAACCGGTCGAGACGCTTTCGGAAATGGACCGATTGATCAAAAAACGGGGGGAATTCGAGGCCATTCGGGAAGCGGTCGCCCAGTTGGATCGGCAACGGGAGGAAGGTCGTCGTGAAATCGAAATTCTGGAGGATCGGTTGACCCGTTTCGGGCTGGAGTCGCTTGACGACGTGGACGAAAAACGGTTGCCCTCGGCGGAGGTAATTGACGATTTCACGACCAAACTTAACGAGGCGGAAACCTTATTGAAAAAAGCTCTTGCCCGTCGGGAGGAGATCGAGGAAGAATTGACCGCCGACGAGGCCCGGCTGGTGGAGTGGAAGATTTCGGAAAAGCGGGTCGATCGCGCGGCGCTTGAGGAAATGCGTCGGGCTCGCGATGCCGGTTGGGCCCTGCTGCGTCGGCGTCTGGAAGGGGAACCGGTCGAAACGGAAGCGGTAAAAAGCTGGCTTGAAGGGTTGGCCGATTTTCAGAATTCGACTTCGAGTCGGGAAGAGGACTCGTTTTGGACCCAGGCGGCTCACGCTTTTGAACAATTGACGCAGCAAGCCGACCGGGCGGCCGACCGACGACTGGAGCTGGCCGACCAGGTGGCCCGCCAAGAGCAGTTGGTCAAATCGATCGACGGGAAACGGTTGCGCCGGGACCGGGCCGAAACTCAGGTGGAAAAATTTCAAACGCAGTGTGACCGGCTCCAGACCGAATGGTTGGACGCGTGGGGCCCGGTCAAGATGACGCCCGGTTTGCCCGCGGAGATGCGCGGGTGGCGCGAAAATTGGGACGGCTATCAAGAGCAACTGCGACGGCAGGCTGAGCTTGAGGGAAATCGAACCGGCCAGTTGGCTCGTATGGAGGAATTCCAAGATCGTTTGTCGGTCTTGCTTTCGGACTCCGAAACGGATGATACGGAAACGCTCTGGGATATTTTGCACGACCGAATCGATCGGGCCCGTGAGGTCGAGACAGTCCGAGACCAGGCCGAAAAGGATTTGGTCGCGCTCGAGGAAGAGATCGAGAAGATCGACCGGAAGCTTCAAGCGAACGGTACCGAGGCGAAAAATTGGAAAACCGATTGGCGGAGCCTGCTTGAGCCGCTCGGATTACCGTGGGAGGAAACGCCATCGATCGCGCTGAAAATCCTGGCCGGGTTGGACGAGGTGCGACGTGATTCGCGGGAAGCGGCCGCTTTGGACGAGAAGCTTGCGGAAATGAGCCGGGAGTTGGGAACGTTTGAAAGCGAGGTCGAAACCCTTTGTCAAAAAGTCGACGGGGAGCTTGCACGGTTACCGGCCGAAGACGGCCTGAGTGAGTTGGAGCGTCGTGTCGAAAAGGCCCGGCAGGCGGCTTGCGATCAGGAAACTTTTTCGAGCCAAAAGCGGCGTAGTGAAGAACGGTTTAATACGGCCAAGTCGCGTCATCAGGAGTTTCAAGAACAACGGAACACGCTGCTCGCCGAAGCGGGTGTCGAGACGGACGAAGCGTACCTCGAACTGGCCGAACTGGCCGAGCGGCGCGCGACCCACTCAGAGGCGATCTGCCAGCTTGAGAAAACGTTAGGCCATCTGGCTGTCGGGATCGATTTCGAGTCGTTTTTGGGCGAATTGGCCTCATTGGAGATCGACGAGCTTCGGCGAAAGTTGGTCGAGGCCGAGGAGGCGTGTCACGAGGCCGAGACGCAATACGATGAGGCGAATAAAACGCGGACGTTGCTTGAAAATGAACTTAAGCAGCTCGACCAAGAAAGTCGGACCACCGCCGTATCGCTTCAATTGGAGAGCCGCCGAGCCGAGCTTCAGGAGGCGGTCGACCGGTATGCCCCTTTGGTTTTGGCTCAGACCCTCTTGGCCGAAGAGATCGAGCGGTTCCAACGCGAGCACCAACCGGCCTTGCTCCAAGAGACCCAACGGCTCTTTGCCACAATGACCGACGGCCGTTATCCTCGAGTGTCCCGTTTGTTGGATAAGCAAGAGACGATTCTGGTCGAGCAGGCCGATGGGACGACGAAACGGCCTGAGCAGTTGAGTACCGGCACGCGCGAGCAACTTTATCTGGCGATCCGACTGGCTTCGCTCCTCCATTACCGCCAGCGGGGCGAACCGTTGCCGGTGGTAATGGATGACGTCTTGGTCAATTTCGACGACGATCGAATCCGCCGCACCGTCCGCGTTTTGGCCGAGTTGCCCGAGGAGGTCCAGGTACTGTTTTTGACCTGCCACGAGAGTATGGTCTCGCTGGTCGAAGAGACCGTCGACGGGGTCACACCGCTGAGATTAATGGCGTAAAAAAGACGACAAAAAACGACCCGCCAACGGATCGTACCAACGGGGTGAGGTTGTCGTGCGCCTCGACGTTGGCGTAAGGTGTTCCCACACGATTCTTCTGCATCGAAAGTCTCCTTGTCAAAAAAAACCAAAGACTCTCCTATCAGATGGACCAGTTTTTGGGGAGCACTTCATGATATCTGCCCAAACAAACCCGACTGGGGTAAATATCGACGGTTTTCTCCCTAAATCGGGCTATATGAATTTCTTCTTGTTTGATTGACTTCGCCTCATTAAATATTCTATAATCGCAATCAATTGGGTCCTTGCAAATTTTCTTGCTGAGTGGACTTGGCTCCTGGGGTGGGCGATTTGTTTTTCTCAATTGCGATAAAAACCGCATTCTCTTGCCTCTGTGCCAACCTGGCACGTTCTTACGCAAGCGATTTCCAGCGAGTTTGGTATGGACTACGCCAACTTCGCTCTTTTTTCATCAAGGCGTGGGGGATATCCGATGAATTTCCGGACGACGTTTTGGATTGCACTGACCATTTTGAGCTTGGGGTGTTCGGACGCCCAAGCCAAAATGACGGTCGCTTTTGGTCAATGGGAACCGTATACCGGTTCGCTTGTGGCGACCATCACATTGACGACGACTAACCAGGGCGAATTTACGTTTGCCCTCGACAAATACCATCCCGAATCGACACAAGCCGATTTCGTTGATTTTACAGGGCAGACGCTTGATTTCGATTTGCTTTTTTGGCACCGCGACCGTTCTGGTCGTGGCTGAGCCGTCGGCATTGCTTCTGTTTCTGGCGGTACTCTCCTTGTTTTTTTACGAAGCAGTTCTGATGAAATTTTGGTTCTAAAGCGATCAAAAAAACAGTTTCCCTTTGAAATAAGGATCCCATAACCATGTTTTTTTCCAAGAAACACTCGAAGTCTCGAAAATCTCGCCGTCAGAATAAAGCACTGTTTCCCGCGATCCCCGGCTGCGATCTGGCCAATCGTCATCATCGGCTGCGGCTTGAACCGCTCGAAGACCGGCGAATGTTAAGTGTGTTATCTTTGTCTACTACCTCTTCAACCATATCCGAGGGCGATGGCCCGGGCACGATGACGGCCATCGTGACGCGCAATTCAGACACGACCGACCCACTGGTAGTCAACCTCACCAGTAGCGACACGACGGAAGCGACCGTTCCGAGTTCGGTCACCATCCCGGCCGGGCAAGCATCCGCCACGTTCGACATTGACGCGGAGGATGATGCTGTTGTTGATGGGACGAGAATGTTAAAAATCACTGCTTCCTCGCAACTAAGCGGTGGGCCACTTGTTCGTGACCGAGATTTCAGCGGCGACGGAAAAATTAAGACTGATAGTATTGTAAACGATATCGCGTTGCTGCCGGATGGCAAAATAGTCACCGCATCTTTTTATTACACTTGCATCAGTAGCAATACTTTCGATTTTCGTATACATCGTTATAACACTGACGGTACTCTGGATGGCGGCTTTGGTTCAGGAGGAGTCGTAAACACCGACGTTACCGGCGATAAAGAAATTCCGAATGCCGTAGTTATTCAGGATGATGGCAAGATCGTAGTGGCGGGATACCAGCATCACGGAACAAGTTTCAACTCTCTCATCGTCCGCTATAATTCCGACGGGACACTTGATACCTCGTTTGGCGGTGACGGTAAAGTTGTTGCTGATTTTTCAAGTTCGTACAATGATATTGCAATTCAGCCTGATGGAAAAATCCTCGCGGGCGGCAATATAGACGGCGATCTGGCCGTGGCTCGATACAACACAGACGGCTCTCTTGATACCAGCTTCGGCCAAGGCGGTTGGGTTCAAACTAGTGTAGGGTTTATTGCTGGTGTAGGGCTTATTGACTGTGCTTATGGGATTGCCCTTCAAGAGGATGGCAAAATCCTTTTAGCCGGTCAATCATCAGCCGGAAACTCCATCTCGCATTTCGTCCTTACCCGATATACTTCCACCGGCACCTTGGATTCGTCCTTTGGCTATGGTGGCAAAGTTATTACTGACATATCTGGAACCCATGAGGGGGCAAAGGATATCGCTATTCAATCGGACGGAAAGATTGTCGTCGTCGGTTCTGTGATTCCCGACGGATCCTACCCTGAATACGATTTCGCTCTCGCAAGATACAATCTCAATGGCACCTTGGATACATCTTTCGGTTCAGACGGAACCGTGATTACCGATTTCGGCGGTGACGATCAGGCAATAGGAGTGGCAATCCAACCAAACGGAGAGATTGTTGTTGTAGGGACCGCAACAGCCGAGCAAAAAGCTGGACTGGCTCGCTACCACACCGACGGAACTCTCGATATGAGCGACTTTGCCTTCTCGTTAGGCATGCAAGCCAGGGGCGTGGCAATCGAATCGAACGGAAATGTGGTCTTGGGGGGCGAGGGGAGTTATTATTCCACAAATGGCTTTCTTGCGCGTTACACCGACACTACAACGGTCACTGCAGAAAAGTTACTCTACGTAATGGACAACGACGTTGCCGGATTCGCGATCAATCCAACACCCGCTCCAGCGGTCACGCTGATTACCACCGAGACCGGTGGATCGGACTTCTTTACGGTTGCTTTGACGAGTCAACCGACGGCTAACGTCAGTATCGGCCTAAGCTCGAGTGACGACACGGAAGGAATCGTCTCGCCCACGAGTCTGATTTTTACTCCGACAAACTGGGGCCAGCCGCAAACGGTAACCGTCACTGGGGTGGACGATTCGGCTGTCGACGGCAACGCATTCTATTCGATCATAACGGATCCGGCAACGAGCGCGGATGGCATATATAATGGTTTAAATTTAACCGATTTATCAGTGCTCAATCAGGACGACGAACCGACCAATGCTGCCCCGGAGATTACTTCGCTTGAGGTCATGTCTGTGGCAGTCGGGGCAAGTGACGTCACTTTCACTGCAACCTATTCGGATGATGTCGCTATCTCGACCGGTACCATTGGGACTGGCGATTTTCTGGTCACTGGGCCGGGCGGCTATAGCCAATACGCCACATTGGTCAGCATTGACGACAACTCCGACGGCACGCCGCGAACAGCGACATATCGCGTCACTTCATCCGGCCAAGAGTGGACCAAAAACAACAACGGAACGTATCAGATCTCGATGGTCGCCGATCAAGTCAGCGACACCTCGGGCAAATTCGTGCCCGCAGGACCGCTGGGAACGTTTACGATTACCGTACCGAACCTTTCGCCCACGGCTTCAATCGACAGCATTTCGCCCAACCCGGCCCAACTGCCTGGCGATGCGATCGACTTCAATGGTACCGGCACCGACTCCGACGGGAATGTGGTCGGCTGGGAATGGACGTCTGATGTCAATGGCCAGCTTGGGTCGAGCGAAGATTTTCAGATTTCATCCGACAACCTTTCCGTGGGCGAGCACACCATTTCCTTCCGAGTCCAAGATGACGATGGCTCTTGGTCCAATCCGGTCTCTACCACACTGACCGTCTTACCCGATCCGTCACCAACCGTCGAAAGCCGTGTTCTTGGCGACGGTTCCTCGCAACGCTCAACCATTTTATCCATTACACTAACGTTTAGTGACAGTGTATGGGCTTCTATAAGTATGACTGATTTGGTTTTGGAAAATCATTCCACTGGTGAAACGATCATGCCGTGGAACTTGGATATGGTTTTCGACCCGTTATCCACTACCGCCACGTGGAGCTTTTCTCATTTGCCAGGTGGGCGGCTGCCTGACGGAAATTATACGGCGACCATTGCTGCCGATGACATCGTCGCCCCGTCCGGCACCCCGATGACTGCCGATTACACGTTCGAATTCCACAGTTTCTTTGGCGATAGTGACGGCGACCGGGATGTCGATTTCGCCGACCTCTTCCGCTTCCGCAAAACCTATCAAAAAACCAGCACCGACATCGGTTTCGATTCCCGCTTTGACATTGATGCCAACAGCAATATTGATGAAGCCGATCTAATGGCATTTCGACAAAACTACCTCAAAGCCCTGAGTCCCACGCCCCCCTTGGGAAGTCCAATTGAAGCCACCGTTCCCATTTCAAGCAGGATGCAACAAGCGGCTCTCCTTCCATTTTTAACTTCGAAAAACACCACTCCACCCGAAATCACTTACGGCCCGGTTCAACGTCCCGCAGAGCGAGGAATCAAGGTCTCGCATGATTTCTTCGCCAGTCGAGTGGAGCTGCCCGAACCGGTTTCCCAAGAACCGCTTCCAGCTAATTCTACCTTGAACGAAAGCCTTTTGACCACGTTGGCCATGGACCTGCAACAGCGTCAATCGAACGTGAAAAAGTCTGATAAGGAGGAGTCGGAACAAGAAAAGCTCATGGCAGCCGCTTATGCGGAGTATGAGTAATTGCGGGAGAGCAAAAACAAGCCCAAGAGGATCAAGCAGGTCGTCGAGGCTTGGCGTCAGGACTGAATGGAGGCAGGAAATGGATGAAGTGTCGGCGCAAAAAGAAAACCCGCTGTAAGTTCTTTGCTTACAACGGGTTAGTTAAGTCGGGGCGAAAGGATTTGAACCTTCGACCTTCTGACCCCCAGTCTGGAAAAGCTCATTTGGGGGATACTTCATTTTACCACTACAAATAACGGTTTCACCCCTTATTTTCTAGGATAAAACGATCCTACAGACTTTGGTGTTCAATGTAAATGGGTGAAGTCAAAAAGCACCCATTTTCACAAAAAAGGTGTAGTAGTGTGTAGTGGGTGCTGTTTTGTCCAGACAAGAATCTTGGGGCGGAAATGCTAGACAACGTCAACAGACTGCTCTTTTCTAATACCCCCTAAAACTACCCCTAACAAGCTCAAATAACCTACCCCGAAACTTATCCACGAATCATTCGAGCCCATTAGAGGACAATTTCGAAATAACCGGATGATGGGACGCAGGGCGAGGATTAAAACCCATCATCTGGCCAGTATGTGGAGAGATCCCATTTAATGGGGTTTAGTGAATTCTGGAATTGGGAGTGGTGAATCCTTATTGCCAGATTGTAGAGAGGGAGATTTTTTTTAAATCCAACTACTAGTTAGTCTTTTCTGGGGACTTTCCTCATTACACCCCTCTTGCCTTTTAGGAGCCTTATAGGGGCGATTTTGTAGATATTAGGTGAAGTTAGGTGGTTGTATGTAGAATTACTGCTAATGGGGGGGTGAAGTTCAAGAAACTATTAAAAATGCGAAATCCAATATTCCAAAGAGAATTTTAAAAAAGATAATATTAAGTGGTGATTTACCTTTTACTGGTACCAACGACGAGCAAAAATTCAGTTAACCCATTGAAAGAAAGAGGCTTAGGGGGTGTTGAAGATATTTAATCTTTGCCCCCACTCTCTAAACAGCGACCCACTCTACCGAAAGGGAGGGGGGCCAGCAGTTACAAAAAACTTAAGTTTTTAGGAGAGATGGCCCGATTATGCATTTGACTTCAAAGTTATTTGGAAGTATAAATTTAATAACATACCTGCCGCGCCTCTCTCCCGCTTGGGTGACGCGCATCAAGGGCAGGTTTTTTTATGCGCTAAGCTAAGAAGGCTGGAAGCTCACCCTCCGATGTCGTCTTCCAACTCATACAAAAAAACTTGGAAATCGCACCAAGAACAAATCCAGCTCTTGCAATCGCGAGGCATGATAATTGCTAATACGGATGCGGCTATCGATTTTCTGCGTCACATTGGCTATTACCGTTTCAGCGGATTTTGCCTGGCATTTGAGTCTTCCCGCCACCAATTTCTTCCTGGTATTACCTTTGAGGATGTACAGGTAGCTTACAACTTCGATTGCGACTTGCGAGATCTTGTTACGGAAGCGTTAGAAATCGTTGAGCTGGACTTCCGATCTTCTGTCGCTCATCACTTTGGCCAGAAGCACGGCCCGTTTGGTCATACCGAGCCAAGGAATTTTATTTCTAAATTCCATCGTTATCAAGCATGGATGGGAAGACTGCAAAAAGAAGCTGACCGTTCTAACGAACTGTTCGCCAAGCATTTCAAAGAAAATTATTGCGAGTTCCCTAATCTACCGATTTGGGTTATAAACGAGATAATGTCATTTGGTGCAATGTCGCAAATGTGCAAATATATGCACAAAGAAGACCAAAAAGCTCTTGCACATCAGTATAGACTTCAGCCAAAGGTTTTTGCTTCCTGGACACACCATTTGGTATATGTCCGAAATTTGTGTGCACATCATTCACGACTATGGGATCGCATCTGGTCTATCAAGCCTAAACTCCCTCACGGATGCCATTGGATGCCGCCTTACTTGCCCGACAATCATCGTCTATTTTCCACTTTACTTATCCTTTCTCACATCGCGAAGCACTGCCCAGCCGTTACAGGCTACATGCAACAATGGAAATTACGGGTAGAAAAAAAACTTGAGCAATCCCCCTCTGTGCTAAAAAACGCTAATGAGCTAATGGGATTGACTGCGGAATGGAAAATAAATCCAATCTGGAAGTAAATGCCGAGCAAGACCGGAAGATGGTTTGCAAATTCCACAGAGAGCGGGACATTGAAGACGGCTTTAGAGCATGAGCTGCTAGCGTTTTTTTCAGATTCATTAACTTTCCGATCTAGTAATTCTCAGTAGATCACTGCAAATCGGTCTAGATTGGTGCGTAACCACCAGTAAGGGCGACCGGAAGGGAATCACTCGGAAATAGCATCTCTCGTTAGGAGCTAATTTAGGAAGTTTCAAACAAGGATTGGGACTTCCGATACTTATACTGGCACCTAGCGATCGAGCAAAGCGAGAGAGTGTGCCTAGGGTGGCATTTCCTTTTACCTGGCAATGCACAGAGCGAAGCGAAGTGGCATTGCTGGGTTTGTGGTGGTGGACTCTGGAAATGTCATCTTTTCTGTACTGTCATTCTCCCAGAAAAGGAACAAATTGTCACCAATCTCAAAGAGATGGCGACTAATTAAAGTAGAAGGTAATAAGGTAGAAGGTAATAAGGTAGAAGGTAATAAGGTAGAAGGTATAAGTACGATGAGAACCTCTATAGAACACCCTTAAGAGCGACCATTTTAAGCAGTTTTTTTAATCTTGTAAGTGGCTGCTTTTCTTTTCGGAAAGCTTTTGGTGTAAACACCGGTCGAAAAGTGCAGCGCTGTTTACAGACACAAATTTTTTTCTAGATAGCCATGCTTATTCTGCTTTCCGCCACCTCAATTGAGGCTATCTTCAGCTTGCTCCTGAAGGGATCTTGCAGTCCAATATTCTTTTCCATGCCGGCCAATTTCTTGAAGTTGCTCGTTTTCCGATTCAATCAAAGCATCAAATTCCTCTATTCGAGTACGATATATCTCTAAAGGCCCTTCTTCTAGATGGCGAAAAGTCCACACTTCAAAACGGCAAGCAATTTCACGTGGGCTCTTTCCATGCCCTAGAGCAATAAGAGCCTTTTCCTGCCATGCCTCAGTAGAGGGACTACCACCTAGGGGCGCAAGATGGAAAAACTGGAGCTCTTCCTTAGCCAGCAAGGCCTTGTACACCTCGGAGTCCTCACCAATAAGAATAGCAGGAATTGCATCTAGCATACGAAGATTTTTGAGGAATGGTAAAAGTCTGATTCGCTCTTCTTGACTAAGAGATCTACTCACCTGCTGGAATGCTACTTCAATACAATTGCCGATGGAATAAAAAGTCTTCTTCGGCTGAAGTATTGCTTCCGCAAGTTCGTAGGCCATTTCCGGGAATTCGATGAGGATTTTTTCAAAATTAAGATGCTCATCGTCATCTAAATCCAAGGGGGCAGCCATTCCCTTTTGGAAAATCGATAACCAGAGATTGCGGTCCGCTTTCAGTATTGTTTGAGATTCAGAAGAGAGGTCGGTGAATGCCATTCTCCGAAGGATTCGTGGAGTAGAATGGTCTTTTATAATCCTTATCCATTTCAAAGGGATCATACCTTGAAGCGTCAAAGCCCCAATAAGTTTTTTATAGTCATTAAGATATTCCAAAGTATCTCTGAAGACCGACTCCGGCAAATGGTCATCCGGAAGAATCAAGCTAATCGCCGAGTAACGATAACTCTCGACGGACAAAGCCCTGGAAAGCCAGTCGACGTAGCAAGCGTGGGTATCTTCCTTTGCTTTCAACAACAAGGCTTCGAAGAATTCAGCGGGAACTGGCTCAGCGAAAGAGGGTTCAATCCATTCAGCAAGATAACCAACATTTCTCGCCAGGATGCGGCCTACCCTACCCCAGAAGGGAAGAACAGGAAATTTGAACTTATTTTGTTCCGCAGCAAAGCGTCGTGTTCGCTCCAGGATTTCTGCCGGTTTTTTTTGTGCCCACGAATGCCCCAGCTCCTCTGCTGCTTCAACAAGACGCCTTCCATTATCGTCGCTGGATTTTTCTGTATCGATTGGGTAAATGACCAGAAATTCTGGATCAGCCCGCAAGTTACCCAAATCTAAATCCTTTCCTCTAGTCGTTTTAATCATCCAGGCCGCTAGCCCATTTTGTGGAACACCAGGAATCTTGAAAAGCTCATTGGCAACCTCAACAGCCTTCGCTTCAGTAAAGGCCCTAAGCTTCGGATTAAGTGTAACGCCTGTACAGAGAGGGTAGAGCCACTCGTACAATGCCTTTTGAAGATACTTCCAATCCGTTGGTGGATGTTGCCATGCAAAATCAACAATGTACGACCAAAAGGATGCAATGTCATGAGCATTATGAATTGTGACTTGGAAGGGGGTAACGGTAAAACTACTCTCGTTGCCTGGTTCACTTTCGCAAACAGAATAACTCAGAGAAAGAGCTACTCGAAAGGCGTGCCAAACGCTCTTAGATTGCGGGTTAGTTTTTCCCCATCTCAGAGTTTCTTCAAGTAGAATCCTTTGGCGATCGACCGGGTCGTTCTTTTCTCGAAGCGCATTGTTAATCCAACTTTTTATCAGTTCGACTTTCTTTTCTTTTCCTGAACCCAATAAGCGTGGAATGGTTTTTCTTGGCAGGTAATGAAGACCTGGATCGGCCCATGCATCAGAAGAGTTGGGGTATCTGTCCATGACCGCAGTGGACCAATCTTCCCCTAAGTAAGCCGCTCTCTGAAACAAACGGTCGTGGTTTAAACAAGGAACTTTTGATTCTATTAAATCTAAAATATCATGAATGCCTTGTTTCAACCTCGCCCCCATCCCTATAGCCCCCAAAAGTGTTTCTAGGGAGGACTCGTGCCATTCAATACCACTGTCAGGAGAATCAATAATACCCCAATAATGCTCTTCTAGATCGTGTGCGTCCCCGGTGAAAAAAACCTCCTTGAGTAAGATGTGACGAAATCCTGCCGGAATGGTAGCCAGACGATTACTATCGACTTCATGAAGAATTCCTCCTGTTGCCAGATGACGCAAGGTATTGACTATCCTGGCCTCTGGAATACCTAGGACCTTAGACACCCCCTTTTTATTCACCCCGTGCTTACCACCGACAGAAAAACCGGCCAAGATGGGACGAAGGTCATCCTCGGGAAGTCGACGAAAAGCTCGGCTAATCATTTCGAAATGGGCACGACCATCAAGCAACGTGTCAATCCCGTCCTCAAGAATCAGCTCGGTGAGTCGAATTGCTAAACCAGGACGCCCAAAAGCCTGCTCATTAATTTCTCGTAATAAGATCGGATTTGGAGATTTACCGGCTTTTTGAATTTGACTTCGGACGATGTCGACAATATTCTCGCCGGATAGTAGGGAAAGTGAATAACATCTACTCTCTGGAACCCGCATGAATTCCTTCAAACCGTCCACTTCAAAGGGCCAGCAAACCGCGATGATTCGAAACGAGAGCTTCGATTCTTTACGGAAATGCAATAGACGCCTAATAAGGGGCTCTTGATCGGCTGCGTCATCCACGATAAGCAGATCCGGGCAAGAAAGGGGAAGAGCTTTCACCACCCTGTCCGGATCGGATGAAACCACAAATTTCCCACCAACTTCCCCGGCGAAATGATACAGCAGGAACGTTTTGCCAGAACCCGGTTGGCCAGAGAGGACGATATCCCCTTCCATCTTTCGAAGTGCCGATAGATCATCTTCTCGCCCCACGAGTTCAATCCCCTTGGGAAAGCGGAAGTGGAAAGGCAATTCGGATAGCACATCAAGGTGAAGTTCGACTTTGAGTCGATCCAGTTTTTCAAGAAGGTCTTGGTGATTGTCTTCAAGCTGTCCTTCAATCTCTTGGGACAACTTCTGTAAGGCACTGAACTCTGAATGGATTAAATCGGAGATCGCTTTAGAGTTTTCTCGAATCTCCGCAACAAGATCACCGTATTCCATTCGCCGCAACTTATCCAAGTATTCGGTGACATTGTCGCTTGTCTGTTGCTGGCTATTCGACTTCCTTTGCTGGTAAAAAAACAAAGCCAGTGAAACAATGATCCCAATTTCCATTTTAACCCCTTATCCTTCGCCACACCTTTTTTGGCAGCACCAAAACCAGTCTGGCCTCGAATGGAATGCCTGCTTTGAACCGCTGCTTTCTAAAAACCTTTCCTATAAGGTCTTTTATCATTCCCAATTCACACCTACCTGTCAAGAGAACGGCGTTTAAGAATACCCACCATTAAGGGCCAAATTAGGTGTTTTCCCTCATTTTTATTCTAGCTGACTCCCAACCAAATACCCTGCAACCGATTGACATTATTTCAAAATAATATACAAAGGACGGTAAATTCAGGTAAGTACTTGAGAATTGTCATGCGGACTGTCTTTTGCCTTTTATTCCTTTTTTACTCGGTCACCAGTCAGGCCGCCAATGTGTTGACCTGCAAGGTCGAGCGGGTGATAGACGGAGATACGGTGATCGTGGTAGTGGATGACAAGCAGGTCCGAGTCCGGCTTGAGGGGATTGATGCTCCAGAAATGGACCAGCCTTTTGAGCGAGAGGCCAAGGCGGCGCTCGAGGTGGCTGTGGATGGGCGTGTGGTGTACGTGTACGTCAAGGAGCGAGACAAGTGCGGGCGGACGATCGGTACGATCCTGGGCGGCTCCAAGGACCTCAGCGCCCGAATGGTGATGCTCGGGTTTGCTTGACACTATCGCTACTTCAGCAAGATCCAATCCTCGATCAACTTGAAGCCAATGCACGTCCTGAGGGGCGGGGCTGTGGGGGGAGGGGAAGCCGGTGGCGACTTGAGATTGGCAGTATAAAAAAAACCTAAGAGGGGCTATAGAAATGAGTAGGAATGTCTCTGTAGAGATTCAGCAGGACGCAATTGAAGATTTCATTAGGGGCGAGCCGATTGCTGCAATCGAAGAATTGATTTGGAACGCCTTGGACGCAGAAGCGACTGAGATTAATGTCTTGCTTAAGCAGAATGGTTCTGGCCTCATTGAGGAGATACATATCTCTGACAACGGCCATGGCGTCCCTGAAGGGGAGGCTGAAAGGTCCTTTAGCGGAATAGGCGGTTCAAGAAAAAAAGAGATGAGGCGCAGCCCTGACTTGCAGCGACCTTACCATGGAAAGGAGGGGAAGGGGAGGTTCAAGGCTCTTGCTATTGGTAACTCGATTAAGTGGCAGAGTCGCTTTCAGGATGATGGTGAATACCGAAAATTTGAGGTAGCCGTAAATCGCAATAACCTTAACAGTGTGGCAATCAGCGACAGTGGTCCGTGTGACGGCCCGGCGGGGGTCACTGTTACAATCTCGGACACTTACGGTGCCGTAAACGACCTCGCGCATGACGACAGTCGCAAGTTTCTCGCAGAACGCTTGGCTCCCTACCTCCTCGGGCAAGAAGACACCACTATCACTTACAATGGGACCTCTCTTGACTTGAGGGCGGCAATCGACCGGGATGAGGAGATTAGCCTCTCAGGGTGCCCAGAAGACAAAGATATATCGTGCCTTCGCATCATTGAGTGGAAGGGTCCCGCAAAACCGCGAATGTATTTCTGCGATGAAAGTGGGATAGCGTTGGAAGATATTCCACCTGGCGTTGGTAGAGGAGATATTAGGTTCAGCGCGTATATCATCAGCGATGCAGTCCGCTCGCTCCATGAGTCTGGGTGCTTGTTTGATCTGGACCCAACCTTTCGGGCCTTAAAAAAAGCGGCCCAGAAAGCCCTTCGTAAGTACCTTCGGGGGCGTCAAGCTGAAAAAGCAGAGGCCATCGTGCAGGAAATCAAAGAGAAGGACCTCTACCCCTATCAAGGTGAGCCGATCGACAACGTCGAGGCCATGGAGCGGCGGTTTTTTAACGCTTTTGCTGTGAAAATTCACAGGCATTTGCCAAAGCTCAAGAAAGTTGACAAAGATTCCCAACGCTTTACATACCGCCTTCTTCGCGCAGCCCTTGAGTCCAGCCCCTCCGATTTAAATACCATCCTCTGCGAAGTCTTGAAGTTGTCAGAGGAACAGCAGGCTGATTTCGCTTCCTTGCTGGACAAGACTAGCCTTGGGGCAATCATAGAGGCAACAAAGGTGGTGAATGACCGATTGGCTTTTATTAATGGTTTAGAGCAAATTTTGCACGACAAGGGGCGAAGGGAGTATATTCTCGAACGAAAACAGCTCCACCGAATACTGGCTGATCAGCTTTGGATTTTCGGCGACGAATACCATCTCGGGGCAGATGATGTCAATTTGAAGAAGGTCCTGAAGTCGCATCAATCGATACTTGGAGTTGAGGACATTGAGAACCAAATTCCCAATGAGGAAATTAGCGAGCTCAATGACATTCCGGACCTTGTTTTATGGCGGCAATATCTGCGGGGACAACAGAATGAATTTGAAAATTTAGTGATTGAACTTAAAAGGCCGACCGTCAGTATATCGCATGGGGAATTAAGTCAGACGGAGAGGTATGCCGCGAAAATAATGGAAAATCGCTACTTTGACAAAGAAAGAACACACTGGACTTTCATTGCCGTGAGTGACCGTGTCGCAAGTAGTGTGCAGCCAAAAATGGAGCAGAGTGATCGCCCCTACGGGTTAATCACCTCCAGTAAGCACCATAAGGTGTGGATAAAAACCTGGTCTCAGATTCTTCACGATGCCAAGATTCGCCTGCAGTTTATTCGCGATCGACTTGAAATTGCCGTCGACGACGACTCTGAGGGGATTGCCTTCCTTCGGGACAATTTCCCCCAGCTCCATGTAGCGTAACCCAATCACCACAACCCCTCCGGGCAATCCTCCGAAGCCCAGGCCAGTTTGTTAAGCCACCTCGAGCGCCACGTGCCGACGCAGCACCCGCACTTCGAGCAGGCTCGACGTTTCGCGTTGTAAAACTCACACGCCCGGCAGATCACCAGTCAACGTTCCTGCTCTTCGCGTGAGCGGCGCTTGCTACGGTTGATGATGTTCCAATAATGGTCCGAAAAGTTGCGCAAATTGAAGAGTAGCTTTTTAGCTGGTAGGAAGGAGTTTGGAACCAAGTTCACCATTACCGGAACGTAAGGGCTACCGTGCACGATTGCGACAGGCGGACTTTATTCCCTTCTGGGGTGATGGGCATGGCAATATATTTCCCCGTCGAGTGCTGGTTTTTTACATCGGGTGCCATCTGGTCGAGTTCCTTTGCATCTTCTCTTTTCACTACTTATTGGATTTCTTCTCGGTTTTCCATTATTCGAATTCCTTTTTGTGGCGTTGAATCCATCCTGACATCGTGCTGGTTTTCTTTTGATAAAAAAAGATGGGTTTAATATTAACTGTTTTTCTTTTTTGGATTTCCTAATATTGCCCTCGGAGTAATTGCCCTAAGTGAAGGAATTATTTACTTCTCAAAAAAAACGGATGAAGAATTTGGAAAAACTGGTTTAAGGTCAAATCTCTATAAAGGCAATAAAAAAAGGTGTAGACTATTTTACTTAAATAGTTGAAATAAAAAGGGTTGCAGATATAAAGTATATAGTTATATATAAATATTATATATTACTTAAAAAAAGGCACTAGAATCGTTGCTAATAGACAGATTGCACTGGGTGGTAAGATGTGCAGAAAAACCGGAAGAGCGTCTTAGGCATATTCTAAGCAGGTTTAATGGGATATGGTGTATTTCTGAAAGAAGAGGATTAGAAGAGGAACTATAGGTAAGGATTTAACGCGGTTCGTTTTTAGACTGATCTTATTAACCTTTTTTAGTCCCGGGCTACGACATTTAGATAAAGCAGGCGTTGCCATTTATTATCTCGTTTATGTCCGGGTAGTCGTGAAAGTCGGCTTGGGTTTCGGGTAGCCGGATCAACACCAAGCGGGATGAGGCATTTTTCAAATAGATTTTCTTTAATCTCTCGATCCCATGCTTCGCGGTCGGGCTGTTTGACTTCAAGCCAAGCGTGAATTGATTTATTGCCGCTGTCGATTAGGCAGGCTACTTTTGGGAGCTTGGGGGTCTGAATCCAACCGGACCAGAACAACAACTGGTCAGACCGGTTCATGTTGTCAAACTCGACCAGTGCGAAACGGAACTTCTTAACCGCCGCATCACACCGCTTTGATAACTTGCCGTTAGAAAGTTTATGCTCATCCCCCGTTAAGACATTCGGGATTATATGTGGTGGTTTAGATCTAAGATATTTAATTTGCTTTGCCCATTGTCTCGCTTTCATCACCCCTTTATCAAAAATGTCCCCTAAAAATAAATAGTCGTTAGGTTTATATAAACTTTTAATCAATAAAATCGCATCGTCTTTAGGGTTGTCGTTCAAATGCGTAGGGGACGATTCTATAAGGCTTGCTTCATTATTCGACCCTGAACCCATAATAATATCTCGAAAGTCGTCAGGTTTGAGTGTAGGGCGTTCTGGAGGGAGGTATAATTTTCGTCTAGTAACTTTGCCGGTTTTATTTTTAACTTCATTTTCATTTTCAGCTTTTTCGATCGCGTCCCATATTTCGCGGTCGGGTACATCACGTTGACCGGCGGGGATTCCTTGCCGGATATCGTCGAAAATCCGTTCTCCATCATGACCGGTTTCAATTCCCTTATTGGCAATCCTCAATAAGTACGGGTGGCAACCGTTGCCGGGTGCCGGTATGTTATTTAAAACCGCTTCATAACCCAATACATACATAATTTTTTTCTTTAATAACAAACTTAACTTATACCTAACCCAACACAACACCCCCCTTATAAATAAGGGGGGGTGTAATGTGTTATGTTAAGGTAACCCAACACAAACAAGCGTACCGGGTTAATGTCACGGGTTACCCGGGTTAAGGTCAAAAGGTTTTTTACTATTACTGGACACCGCTTTGTAACCGGATGTTTTACGAGTTGCCGTTCCGGTCGGGACAACAACTTTGCACTGCTCAATAGCCCCTTTTTCCTCTAGGCTAGCAATAATCGCATTTACTTGCCTGGCCGGACAGCAGTTTCTGTCTTTGACGTTCTGTTTAGTAACACCTCCCGGATGTTTTTTTATAAATTCCAAAACCTTTTCGCAAAGGGTATTAAACTCGGCTTGTTCTTCTCGTAATTTTTCCTCTTGCTTCTCGGCTTTTTTACGAGTCTTCTCGGCTTGAATTTCGTCTTGCCGTTTTAGCTTAGTGTCCCATATCCGGCCCCCTTCGTTTTCGTTCGTTCCTTCGTAAACATCTAAAGCCCAAGCCGACCCGTGACCAGTTCGACCGCCAAAGCTGACCCAAAGTCGGTGTGTCGGATCGTCCGGGTCGTATCGTTCCCGTCGCGATAGCAAGATCCATTGTCCGGCCCATTCAGCGAAACCTGCCTGGGACAATTCATTTAGTGTAGCCGGTGCATAATGATTAGTCCTACCTTCGCGTAGGTGATGAAGCAACACCGGGGTTACCCCCTTTTCCTTGCAAAGCTCGGTTAGTTTGTTCAACCGCTCACCCATTGAAAACACGTTTGATGTTTCAGCCCCACCCATCGCCATATAAGTTGGGTCGAAAAAAGCGACAACCGGTTTATACTGGTCAAAAAGTTTCCCCAGTTCAATTAACTGCTCTTCGTTGTCAATTCGGGGCAACCGGTCACACAAAATCAAATTCTCGATTGTGCTTATGTCGATCTCTTTAGCTTCGCCAATCCGTCGAAGTAAGTCTTGGATTACACTAAGCCCACCTTCCCCTGAAAAGAAACAAACCTTGACCGGTTTCGGTACGTCAAAATGATTAAGGAATTGTTTCCCTGTAGCCAAACAGACTCCAAGTTCCCAACCAATGGTAGACTTAAAGTTTTTGAATGGCCCCCCGATAATGGTTGGTTGATCTTTTGCTATTACACCATTACAAAAGTATATAGACTTGTAATCACCACTCATAATTTCTTGCATCGTAAAAATTTGAAATGGTGATTTTTTCTCTTCGATACAATTTTTTTCTCTTGCTACCTGTAGAATGCCCTCGTAAGGGCTTTTACTTTTCCAATCCTCGTAGTGTTCGCCACGTTTGCGGTCTTTGTTTTTGTGAGAAGTTTGTGCCATGTTTATGCCCCCATCTTCTCTAACTCAGCTTCAGCGGCCAATAGTTCCTGGTTGGCTTTTTCCATTGCTTCGGCCTGTAGTTCGTCTTCATCAGGCTCGGGGGTGCCGAATCGTTCTAGGGCTTCTACGCTTGTGAAAAGTCTCCGGCCGAAGCGGAGCGTTTCCAGTTTTCGCCCGTTGACACCAATCCGGGCCCATCGGTAGACCGACGATTCATCGATTCGTTCGCCTTCCGGATCAGCAGGCAAATGGTTAGGTACGTCACGTAAGCTTACAAGTGTTTCTTTCATGCTGATTGCCATAACTTTTACTCCTCAATGTTGTGTTTTGTCTTTGGATACAACGTTTTTGCACCCTTCTACAAATACCTGAGTTAGTTAGGCTTAAAAGTGGAAATTCATTAAAAAAACCCCACAAAGTACTTACTTTGCAGGGTCAAAAAAATTTCAGTTAGTTAAGCAAGGGGGAGTTTAGTTAAGCTATTACCTCCGGTGTCGATCCAAGGCCTTTTCGGCTTTTTGGGTCTCCCGGATTTTGGCTAAGTCCTTCCAGGTGGTCGTAGCGGTTACGGATGGTTTAGAACAATCTAAATACTTGGCCCATTGGGTACACGTCCAACCGTGACAAGATTGGTCTTTTGTTATTTCTTCAAGCATCCGCCCATTGACCCCCTTTTTTTCATAAGGGTTTTTTCTTTGGGTGGTTTTGGTGGGTGTGGGATTTTCGGTCTTCTCCTTTGACAGGAAAACTCGACAGGCTTCGACAATATCAACCCATTCCAATTTGATTAAACTGCTTTCAGGTATATTACATTTCTGAATCAGGAAAGGTATAATTTTTTTGATATTGAGGGGGGCATTAATTGCCCTCTCGATTATTTCTTTACCTTCTTCGGTTAATGGTATCCCTTTTTGTTTGTAGCCGGTTCCATTTTCCCAGTCTCGAATAGGATATACGAGCCTCCACGCGACACTGGTAAAAAACTCATAAGGGTCCTGTTTAATTATTTCTTGGTCTTTTTCTGACATTATCCAGCCTCCTTGATTGCACTGACGGCCCGGTCTTTATCGGTTTCGGCGTATATTTCAGTGATATTTGCGGACGAATGACCAAGCAAAACTTGGCTAGCTTCTAACCCAAATTTCTTTCTAAACTCTGTAGCGGCACTGTGCCTTAATTGGTGTGGGCTCCATTCATCGACCCCGGCCATTTTGCAAGCCCGGGTGATCGCCCGCCGAAACGAATCGGGGGTGTATCGGTCCCCAAGGTTATTTCTACCCCGCCGTTTAGCCTGCTTCTCACGTTCCTTTTGGCTAGGGGTAATCTTGGACCGCCGGGCCTCTCGCAAGGTCTTAGAACGTTCTTCAGCGGCCTCCTTTGGACTGAAAATGTAAGATTCGGGGCTTCGATCCTCAAGATAGGGAAGTAAAACCGCTTGGGCCTTCGGGCCTATGTAGACTGACCGGCTCTTCCCGTGGTGTTCGGTCTTGTGGGTCGATGGCGAATAAATCCAGACATCCCCACTTTGGTCAATGTCACACGGTCGCATAATGACCATTTCCCCCGATCGGCAACCCGTGTATCTCTGAAACCACACCATATCGGAAGGGATTCTTTGGAGATGCTTTACCGTCTTTTTTATGTTGATAGTCGAAACGGGCTTTACCGGATCATAGTCATGGGCGGTTGTCCGGCCTTTTTTCAGTCCCTCGACAGCCTTCAAGGCTTCATAGATCCCAGACGGGACCAACTCTTCGGCGGTCCCCCACTTAAAGATTCTCACGATACGCTCTACCGTCTTGTTGACGTACATGCGGGAACACTCCGCTTCAACAAGTGATTGCTGGAAGGCTTTGAGATTGAGAGGGCCGAAGTTTTCGACTAGGGTTCGGCCGTAGACCTTCCGAAAGCGACGTACTGCGACCTTGTAGGCCTCTAGCTCCTTGTGGGAGTAGCCATAGGATTCAGCATGTTTTAGATAGCCTAAGCACAGAGAGTTGATAGAGACGTCAGCAAAACCTAACCCCTCTTTTCGGGGTAGTTTTCGACCGGCCGTAAGGAATTCGGCGACAAACTTGTCGTAGTTTTCCCTACTTGCTTCAGTGTCGTAGTCGCCGTGATAGACAAACTGACCTTTGACCCGTGAATAGGCCTGACCAGTTCCTTTGTGTAGACAGTACTTAGGAAGACGGGTTCTTTTTGTCATAACGGACTTTCCTTTCTCGATAGGTGCAGTATAACCTTTCTTTGAGAAAGGTGTAGTACTACACTTTTTTGAGGAGTGAAAATCCGCTTTAAACGGCCTTGTTAGGCTTCCTAAGTCTTTATTGCGTAATGGTTTAAAAAAGTCGGGGCGAAAGGATTTGAACCTTCGACCTTCTGACCCCCAGTCAGACGCGCTATCCAGGCTGCGCCACGCCCCGAGTTGGGTTTTGGAACTTGCTTTCCCCCTAATGTCAGGGGGGTGCCTCCAAAGGTCTGAGTATAGACGATTCCGTGGGAGGCGACAAGTCCTTTTTCGTCCTTTTTCCTCCCGGTCCTCTTGTAAAAAAAGCTTTTCTGATAAGAAAAACGTTTGCAGGTACCCTCCGCATGGAGGAGGGCGGTTCGTCGAAACGGTTTGACCGCCGCTTTTGGAAAAAATGGGCTCCTTGTGGGCCGTTTTGCGATCAGATACACTAATTGGTTTGCGACTTTTGCCGCTTTTCTTTCGGTATCTTATTATCTCGTTTTTCTTCCTGCGTTTCATGAGGATCTCGAATGGCTCGCCGTTTTGTCAATCAACTTGGGGCCCAGCAGTCGGTCGACCAAGTCTTTCGTGTTTTCGATAAACAGCTCCGTCCCAACCGTAACGGAAACCTTTATCTTCAGGTCGAATTGGCCGATCGGACCGGGGCGGTCAGCGCGCGGATGTGGAACGCGTCGGAGGAGATTTTCAACTCATTTGACGATGGCGATTATCTCCAGGCCGAAGGGTCGACCCAGCTTTTCCAAGGTTCGATCCAGATGATCTTGACCAAGATTCGAAAAGTTTCGGCGGCCGAGGTCAACGAAGACGATTTTCAACTCCTCTCAATCGGTGACATCGACAAGATGGTCTTACGGTTGGGAGAAATGCTTCGCGGAATCGAGAACTTCGAGTTGCGCAATCTGGTCGAGTGTTTTTTGTTGGACGAGACCTTTATGGCGAAATTTTCTCGCGCACCGGCCGGCGTGAAAAACCACCACGCCTATCACGGCGGGCTGTTGCAGCATACGCTCAATTTGATGGATTTGGTTGTTCGGATCGCGCCGCTCTATCCCGAGTTGGATCGGAATATGTTATTGATGGGGGCGTTTTTGCACGACATCAGCAAAACCGAGGAACTGACCTACGACCACGGGTTCGCCTATACCGACGAAGGTCAGTTGGTCGGCCATCTGGTCATGGGCGTTCGGCTTCTGGAAGCGAAGTTGGTCGAGGCGGAAAAACTGGCCGGGGAGCCGATTTCGCACGAGACGGCCGTGTTGTTGAAGCATATGATCGTCAGTCATCACGGCGAATACGAGTTTGGCAGCCCCAAACTTCCGATGACGCTAGAAGCGATGGCGTTGCATTATCTGGACAACCTCGACTCGAAAATGGCGTCGATCGGCCGGTTGCTCCAAGACGACGGAAACGTTGAGACATCTTGGACCGCCTATCAGGCGAATCTGGGCCGAAAGTTTTTTAAAGGCGGCTCGAATTCCGAGGAAGTTGACGAATAAGTCGCCGCGATTTTTTGATTCGACGATCTGGCTTTGGCGGCTTGACTTTTACGACTGTTTTGCCACACTGGTTAAATGGTTTGGTCCATGGAAAAACATCTGGAAATGCGAGGAGACTTTCGGAGCCTCTTCTTCTCGACGCGATTGTCTTGAAAATGAATTTTCGGAAGCCCACCTAAAGGAATTGGGAGAATCGTATGCAGCCGTTGGATTGGGGAATCGTCGCGTGCTATTTCGGCGTTCTTTTCGGGTTGGCTTGGTGGGTTATCAAGCAGAATAAAGACTCGGCGGACGACTATTTTCTGGCCGGACGCAATCTTGGCTGGTTCATTATCGGGGCCTCGATCTTTGCGTCGAATATCGGCTCGGAACACCTGGTCGGCTTGGCCGGTTCGGGTTGTACCAACGGGGTGGCGCTGGCTCACTTCGAGTTGCACGCCTGGTGCCTGCTGGTCTTGGGCTGGATCATGGTCCCGTTCTATACGCGGTCCAAGGTCTTTACGATGCCCGAGTTTCTCGAACGTCGTTATTCGCCCACGGCCCGGTATATCCTCTCGGTCATCTCGTTGATCGCCTACGTTCTGACGAAGATCGCGGTGGGCATTTTTGCCGGCGGGGTCGTGTTCGGGACGTTGCTGCCCGAGTTGCGTTTGGAGATCGCCGGGCATGTGCTCGACAGTTTTTGGATTGGCTCGATTCTGGTTATCGTCCTGACCGGGGCCTATACGATCCTCGGCGGTCTGCGAGCGGTCGCCTATACCGAAGCGCTCCAGTCGGTCGTCTTGGTGTTCGGGTCGATTTTGGTCGCGATTTTCGGACTGATCGAGTTGGGCGGTTGGAGCCAGTTGCGAGAGATCTGTGGGGCCGAAATGTTCAACCTTTGGAAACCGCTCATTCCTGAAGGGATGGAAGGGACCTGGGCCCCGGTGATCGAGCCGGGACGGATCGCCTGGTATTTCAACGGCAACTACCCGTGGGTCGGCATGCTTTTCTGTGCACCGATCGCCGGGCTTTGGTACTGGTGTACCGATCAGTATATTGTCCAGCGAACGTTGGGCGCGCCGAACGCGCGTGAGGCTCGTCGCGGAACGATCTTTGCCGCGATGTTGAAGCTTTTGCCCGTGTTCATCTTTATTATTCCCGGAATGATCTGCTTCGCGTTGGCCAAGAGCGGCAAGGTAGCCGAATTCGCCCATTTGCTTGGTGAAGGTCAAGTGCCGGTTACCGAGCAGTGTCAGGCTGCATTCCCGTTGATGGTCAAACATGTCTTGCCGGTTGGCGTGCGGGGGATTGTGGTTGCCGGACTGCTTTCGGCGTTGATGAGTTCGCTGGCCGGGGTGTTCAATGCCTCGTCGACCCTGTTGACGATGGACCTCTATCAAAAATTCCGCCCCAATGCGCCCCAGAAACAACTGGTTTGGGTCGGCCGTTTGGCCACCGCCGTGATGGTGGTGATCGGTTTGGCTTGGATCCCGGTTATTCAGGGCGCGCACGGGTTGTACGACTATTTGCAAGGAATTTCGTCCTACCTGGCACCGCCGATCTTCGTGGTCTTTTTCTTCGGGATCTTTTTCAAACGGCTCAACGCCAAAGGGTGCATCGCCACGATGGGGATCGGGTTCCTTCTGGGGCTTTTTCGTTTGGTCATTGATACGCCGGTCCAATTGGGAATGGCCGGTTTCGAAAACGGCTACACCGAAGGATCGTTTCTCTGGTTCGTCAATAACGTCTACTTCCAGTACTACAGTCTGTTCATCTTCCTGGTGTCGATCGTCGTGATAGTGGGAGTCAGTTGGCTCACCGCGACCCCGACCGAAGAGAAGCTCCAAGGATTGACTTTTGCGACGCTCTCGGACGAAGACAAGATCGAGACCCGTCGAAGCTGGAACTGGGTCGACGTGACAACGACACTGGCCGTCTTGGCTGGAATTCTTTCCGCCTACGTGTACTTCAGCGGCTAACAGCCCCGTTGAAAAAGTCCATCCGGGGTTTTTTTAACCTCGGCGGGTTGCGACAACAAGTGGCCGCAAGCCTCGCCTAATCAGCCATTTTTTAAATCGCCGATTAGGTGGGAAACATCCTGTTTCTCCTGGCAGTCTGTTCTCGACGAATTGGCAAAAGTTTTGTTTGGGAGTAAAGTGTTTTGCTTTACTTGGCAGCCTGTGAAAAAAACAGGTTGCCAAGTGGTCGAAGCGGCCGAGGTATGGTAGAATAAAGGCTTATCCAATCAGGGAAATAGTCTATCCATATCCGAAGCAAAAGCACGACCATAAACAGAACGACTGATGGGTGGAACCAAATATATTTCGCTACGAGGCGTGGAGGTTCATAATCTCGACGCGATCGACCTGGACCTTCCTCATCGAAAGCTGATCGTCTTCTGCGGCGTCAGCGGCAGTGGGAAGAGTAGTTTGGCGTTGGATACCCTTTACGCCGAAGGGCAGCGCCGCTATATCGAGAGTTTCTCGGCCTACACACGCCAGTTTCTCGACCGGCTGGAGCGGCCCGAATGCGATCGGATCGACGGGATTCCGCCAGCCGTAGCGGTCACGAGTAAAGGGGCCAGCCGTTCGAGCCGCGCGACCGTCGGCACGGCGACCGAGACGGCCGACTATCTCCGGTTGCTTTACGCCAAAATCGGGCACCTGGCCTGTCATCGGTGTGGGCATGAGGTCCGTCAAGACACGCCCCAAAGCGCGGCCGACTGGGCCGTCGCGCTGCCGGAAGGGATTCGTTATCTGATCGCGTTCCCCGTCGAGGTGGAAAACGGGGACGAGGTTCGCGCCTGGTTGACCAAACTGTACGAAAAGGGTTTCGTTCGGGCCGTCTGGGGTGACCGGCTGATTCGTTTGGACGAGTCGCTGCCGGAGGAGAGCGAACTGGGGCGGAGCGGGTATGTCGTGGTCGACCGGCTGAAGTCGGGTGCGGCGGCCGAAACACGGATTCGCGATTCGTTCGAAACGGCTTTTGGGGAAGGGGGCCGTCGGGCCTGTCTGTTTGTCGAAGAAGGCCCCTTGCAGGCCGCCTCCTCGGATCGGTCTCACTGGCCGGGGCAAGTCGTTTCGATTGACGGGTCGGACTGGCGTCGGGTGACCTTCAGTACCCGGCTGATGTGCGAGACCTGCGAGATTGAATATCCCGATCCGGAGCCGCGACTATTTAGCTTCAATAGTCCGCTGGGGGCCTGTCCCGAGTGCGAGGGTTTTGGCAACGTCATGGACATCGACCTGGATCTGGTCGTGCCGGACCCGAAAAAGTCGATCCGTGACGGGGCGATCGCGCCGTGGAATTCGCCCGCCTATTCCGGGGAGCTCGAAACCTTGCTCGCCTTGGCCGACGACTGTCAGATCCCGATCGACGTTCCGTTTGGAGAACTCGACGAGCGATGCGTGCGGCTGATTCGCGAAGGCATTCCCGAACGGTCGTTTGGCGGGTTGGATGGGTTTTTTAACTGGCTTTCTCGACAAAAATACAAGATGCACGTTCGCGTCTTTTTGAGTCGTTGGCGCAGTTATCGGCTTTGTCCGAGTTGCCAGGGGGCCCGGCTTCGCGAGGAGGCGTTGGCCTTCAAAATCGGCGGGAAGAATATCGCCGAACTCAGCGCGATGGAGGTGCGAGACGCGCTGGCGTTTTGCCGGAATCTCAAAACAAAACTTTCGGAGTTCGAACTGGAGATTGCCCGGTCGATTCTCGAGCAGGTCGAGGCGCGGCTTGGCTACTTGGAACGGGTGGGGCTCGGTTATTTGGCGTTGGACCGGACGTTGCGGACCCTTTCGGGTGGCGAAGCGCGACGGGTCGCGTTGACCTCGGCGCTGGGGTCGAATCTGGTCAATATGCTCTACGTGCTCGACGAACCGTCGATCGGACTGCATCCGCGCGATATCGGGCAGCTAATCCGAGCGATCCGCGGCCTGACTGAACGGCAGAACACCGTTGTGGTCGTCGAACACGAAGAGGTGATCATCCGCGAGGCGGACGAGGTGGTCGAGATCGGTCCCGGCGCGGGAGAGCAGGGAGGTCAGATTGTTTTTCAAGGGACGCCCGAAGAGATGGAAGAGGAGGAGTCGGAAAGCCTCACCGGCGACTATCTGGCCGGGCGGCGCGGCGCCTTTTTCGCGAGCCGACGACGGGCGACCGACCACGGTTGGATTCGTTTGGCCGGGGCGCGGGGGAACAATCTCGATAATTTGACCGTCGAGTTTCCACTGGGCGTCATGTGTCTGGTTACCGGAGTCAGCGGTTCGGGGAAGAGCACGCTGGTCGAAGGGACGTTGTACCCGGCCCTTTGTCGACGATTGCGCAAAGAGACGTCTAAGCCGTACGATTTCGACGATATTTATGGCGACGGTCAGATCGACGAGGTCATCATGGTCGATCAAAGCCCGATCGGTCGTTCCCCGCGAAGCAACCCGGTGACCTACCTGAAAATTTTCGACGAGATTCGGAACGTTTTTGCTTCGACGATCGACGCGAAAACCCGCGGGTACACGGCCGGTCATTTCAGCTTCAACGTCGACGGAGGCCGGTGTCCGGTCTGCCAAGGGGAAGGGCATATCGCGATCGACATGCAGTTTCTGGCCGACGTCTACATGAAGTGCAACGAGTGCAAGGGAACCCGGTTCCGCAAGGAGATTCTCGACGTCAAATACCGGGGCCGCCATATCGCCGACGTGTTGGAGATGACCGTTCGCGAGGCGTTTACTTTCTTCCGCGGTCGGACGAAAGTCCAGGCTCGCTTGAAGCGGCTGATCGACGTCGGGTTGGACTATGTGCGGTTGGGGCAACCGGCCAATACGTTAAGCGGTGGCGAGGCGCAGCGACTGAAGCTGGCCGCTTACATGTCGACCGCCAAGCGGGGCCGCTGTCTGTTTATTTTGGACGAGCCGACGACCGGATTGCACTTTTCCGATATCGTGCAATTGCTGGACTGTTTCGATACGCTTCTGTCGGTCGGCCACTCGCTGATCGTCGTCGAGCATAATCTTCAGATGATCCAAGCGGCCGACTATCTGATCGACCTCGGGCCCGGCGCGGCTGACGAGGGGGGGCGCTTGGTGGCCAAGGGGACGCCGGAGACCGTCGCGCGCAACGGGGACTCGTTCACCGGAGCGTTTTTGTCTGAGTTGTTCAAAAAAAATAGCTGACGAAAACGGAGAGAAAGAGGCCGTTATTTCGGAGCGGCTTTTTTTTCGTTTTCTTTCGGATCGATTCCTCGAAGCTTGCGAAACGTTCTTGAGAGCCGGTCCAATTGGTCCATTTTACCTTGCTGCTTGGGGGAGTTTTCCTTCGTGTCGGACTCGATGCATTTTGCTCGCGCTTCCAAAAGCACCTCGGCGATCTCGGCCGTGACTGAATCGAGCGATTTCGGTTGACCGATCGCTTGGCATTCACTCGGATCGAGCAGATTGAGAAACAGTTGGAAATCGTCCTTCTGCTGTTTGAGCCGGGCGTATCGTTTGACGATCCGATCCAGTGCCGTTGCGTCGTCGGGCGAAGCCTGTCGGATCGCGTCGGAGAGGTGCTTTAGTCCCAGGTGGTAACCTTCGATCTGGGTGGCCAGTTCCTGAAGGTTGATCACCACTTGCGGCGCCGGTTCGTCTTCGGGCTTGGTTTTTTTCGACTTGGTCGTAAACCTGGTCGTGGTCTTCGTAGCCGGTTTTTTCGAAGAGGGCGGCGCCGGTTTGGCGACTTCTTTTTTTACCTCATGCCGGGGAACCGGATCTTTTACCGGAGCGGGGGC
Organism: Thermoguttaceae bacterium; assembly: GCA_963674475.2. Taxonomy (GTDB): domain Bacteria; phylum Planctomycetota; class Planctomycetia; order Pirellulales; family Thermoguttaceae; genus CAXXFQ01. Next base: position 665,020 of record CAXXFQ010000033.1, read on the forward strand.
CAGCGGTTTTTTCTCTTGCGGAGCCTTTTTTTCTCGGGCGCTAGGCGAAGCAGTTCGAGACGATTCAGGCCGTTTTTTTTCCGAAGGGGCCGCTTTCTTTCGAGCCAATTTCGGCGTTTCACGCGGCGCCGGTTTGGGGGTTCGAACTCCTTCTAGCGTCGCTTTGCCCGGCGGTTCTTCGCTTGGCGGTTGTTTTTCCTTTTTAGGCGTTGCTTTGGGAAGGGTCGTTTCCGGCATGGAATCGGTTGGAGCCGATTCGGGCTGCAGGGGTGACGAAGGGGGCAGCGGGGTCGGCAGTTCAGTCGGCAGTGTAGTCGGCAGCGGGGCAGGGGGGGCAGGGCGAACTGGAGGGGCGGCCGGTGGAACCGCCTTCTCGGTTGTTTCCGAAGGGGCCAGTGATGGTTCTTTCACCGAGGGGTTTTTTTTAATTGGGGATGAAAGCTTTTCGACCGAGGATGGAATCTTTTTGACCGGGGACGAAAACTTTTCGACCGGCCGGGGCGAACCAAATCGGGGGATCGCCGGAAGAGGAGCAAGCGTCGCAGGGCGTGAATTTTCCCCAGCCGTCAGGAGCCATTCGAGAAGCAGGTCGAGCTCGTCGGCCTTGGCGCCGGACTCTTGCCAGGCCAACCGGGCGATGGCCCAGGCTTGCAGGCGTTCTCGATAGGTTTTTCTGTCGCGGCGAAACGTTTGATAAACGGCAAGCCGATACGCCCGACTCAAACGGCTGATCGCTTCGGTTTCGGCCAACACGACTTGGTCCAAGAACCGTTCGACCGATTGCTTGAAACCGGGCCGCTCGTCGACAAACGCGGTCAGCAACTTCTCGTTCTGGTCGTGACGATACCGGGAAGAAACCCGATCCGAGATAATCTGATCGGCCCGATCGAAACGCCGCAGCATCGCGACGGCCCAGCCTCGGCGGACTGATCGATCGGTCGAGGTCGGCAGATCGATTTTTCCTTCAGGCGCGATCGATTCGGGTGTCTGGGCCAGATCAGTTTGGGCGACTGCCGGAACCGGAAGCCCGATCATCAAAATGGAGGTCAAGATCAAGAGTAAAGCGTGTCGGCTCATCGCGATTTTTGCTTCCTTGCAAACGGCTTTTTTAAGTTTCTTAGAAGGTGTTTCAAAATTGCTTTCAGTCTTGAGGACGAGCGAATTTTTGTTCACGCAAGGAACCAAATCGCAGGCATGTCCGTAGATATGGCGAGATTTTGTGACGAAGCTCAGCAGGCAAAAAGATCGCTTGTAGTCCAAATTGAGGTTTTGAAATGCCCTCTAGGCTTTGACTTTGGCCAGCTCGTGCCAAAGGTAGGCACTGGCTCGAATCGCTCGATGAAAGTCGGCCAGTGAAAATTTTTCGTTAGGGCTGTGGATATTGTCATCGTCTTGCCCCCAACCCAAAAGCAGGGGGGCGGCCTTGAGCTTTTCGGATAATTGGGCGACGATCGGGATCGAACCGCCTTCTCGCATGAAAACCGGTCGAACGTCGAACGCCCGCCGGATCGCCTCGGCGGCCGCTTCGATCCACGGACTCTCGGGCGAAACCCGCATCCCCGGGGATCCGACTCCGGCCGAAAAGGTCATCCGAATGCCGGGAGGGCAAATCGCTTGAAGCTGATCGCTTAACGCCGCGATGATTTTTTGCGGGTCCTGGTTCGGAACCAGTCGAAAGCTGATCTTCGCGCTGGCCCGCGCGGGGATGATCGTCTTGTTCCCCTCGCCTTGATAACCGGCCGTCAAACCGCAGATGTCGAAGGTCGGACGAACCCAGCGGCGCCCGAGGGTCGTATACCCTGTTTCGCCGTCCAGGACCGAGACACCCAACTCTTCGGCGTAATGGGTTTCGTCGAAGGGCAATTCGTCAAGCTGTCGGTTTTCTTTTTCGGAAAGCGTTTCCACGTCGTCGTAGAAACCGGGGATGGTAATTCGCCGTTTTTCATCACGCAACGTGGCCAGCATCTCACACAACGCGATGGCCGGATTGGTCAACGTGCCGCCGAACGCGCCGGAGTGAAGATCCCGGTTGGGTCCCTCAAGTGTCAGTTCGCCGTAAATGATTCCTCGCAAGCCGCAGGTGATGGCCGGTTGGCCGGGGCCGAATTGGCTTGAATCGCTGACGACCAGACAGTCGCAGGCTAAGTCATCCCCGTTCTCTTCGAGATATTCGTCGATTGCGTTTCCTTCGGATTCCTCTTCTCCTTCGATCAAAAACTTGATGTTGACCGGCAAGTGCCCCTCGGTCTGAAGGAGCGCTTCGACCCCTTTGAGATGGGTGAACAGTTGTCCCTTGTCGTCCGAGGCGCCGCGAGCAAAAAGTTTGCCGTCGCGGATCGTCGGTTCGAACGGCGGCGTGGTCCAGGCGTCGAGCGGATCGACCGGTTGCACGTCGTAATGGCCATAGACCAAAACGGTCGGCGCGTCGGGCGCTTCGAGCCTTTCGGCATAGACAAGCGGGTGGCCTTCGGTAGCGATCAAATCACTCGAAAAGCCAAGCCGATCGAACTGATCAACCAGCCATTTGGCGCTGCGACGAACCTCGTCGACGTAACGCGAGTCGGCGCTGACACTGGGAATCTTCAGCCATTGGCAAAGTTCTTTTTCAAAACGTTCCGCGTTTTCGGTCAGGTACGATTCTAGTTTCGGCATGGAAAAATAGATCCGCTTTTAAAGGGAGGGGAACGAAATCGGCCGAGAAGTAGGGGCCGTGTTTGTCAAAAGACCAAAGGTGATATTTCGACGGTGGAAGTTCTCACTCAAGCTTAGGATAAGTTAAGCAAAAAGGGAACCCGGATTTGCCGAGACGTGCCGCCGCTTCGGTAAAGGGTGAAAAATTAGGTAAAAAAGTAATTAAGGCAGCCTGGGCGGTATAGGCGGGCGTTCTGAGGCAAATTTGTGATTAAAGAACAGATATTTTACCTGAAATCCACCTTTCTCCGCTTGATAAAAATATGTAAATTACAGACCTTACGGGGAGTGTGAGTAAAACGATAAACCCCCAGGTTTGGGAATGTCGCGTTTTTGGTCAACCTTTTTCCTGTTGCGTCGTTGTGACATCGAATCGGGAATGGTTTGGATGGGCTTTGCGTTGCGCATCTGGATTGTTCTGGCGGTCGCGGTATGCGTGAAGTCGATTGTCCAACCGTTTGACCATTCGGTCTACCCGGTTTTTGCCGAAGGGGCCCGTCATTGGTGGGCCGATATGCCGCTTTACATCGCCTATCACGGAACGGATTTGTTTCGGTATAGTCCGGCGTTTGCCCTGTTCATGACCCCGTTTTCGTGCTTTCCCCACTGGCTTGGCGGGATTTTCTGGAACCTCTTCAATATCGGGCTTTATCTTTGCGGAGCCCATGTTTTGGTGCGGGAAGTATTGCCGGGCACCTGGTCGATCAAGAAAGAAGCCCTGTGGCTGGCGCTGATCGGGCTCGGTTCGATTCGAGGGATCTGGTCGGGCCAATCGAACACGCTTTTAATGGCGTTGGTGTTTTTCGGACTGGCGGCGGTGGCTCGAAAGCGATGGTGGTCGGCCGCGTGGCTTTTGATGGGGCCGGTCTTTCTGAAACTTTGGCCGATTGCCCTGGTGATGCTCTTGGCCGCTCGCTGGCCGAAACAACTGATCGGCCGTTTTGCGGCCACTTTTGCCGCCTTGGCCTTGATTCCTTTCGCGACGCGGCCGCTTGCGATTGTTGTTGACCATTACTGTCAATGGTACACGGCGCTTTCGGCAACGTCGGGGGTTCGTTGGGCCGGATTTCGCGATGCCTGGACTTTGATGGAACCGTTCGGTCGGCCGAATATGACCCTGATGTGGACGTTACGCCTCACGACGGCGGTTGCCGTTTTGGGATGGACCCTTTATCAGGCCCGACGAAGCGAACGAACCAAGTATTATCTGGCGAACACGCTTGCAATGTGGGCCGGTTGGATTTTGCTTTTCGGGCCCAGTTCCGAGCGGCTTACCTACCTGATTCTCGCTCCGGTCGCCGGGTGGATTGTTTTGGAAGCCTTTTCTCGACGGCAGGGACGGACCTGGGCCACGATGGCGTGGATAACCCTTTTCGCTTTGGGTACCGGTGGGGTGGAACGGGCTCTGAAGCCGACCTTTGCCGCCGCACCGGCCATTTTGCCTTTCGGCGTGGTTTTGTTGATCGCCTGGCTCTTGTGGTACCAGCGTGGGCCGATCGAGGACGAGCCGGTTTTGCCAGAAGCGAAGACGGCCGAAACGGTTGAATCTTCTTCGACCAAATCCTGGTCGAAAACCAACAGTCATGCCGCGTGAGCCGTTCTCGATTTTTGCGTCGGCTACTTTTCTTGCGAACGGACTTCTTGAAGCTTCTCGCGGCGCCGGGCTCGGGATCGGTCCAAATACTCATCGAGCGTTTCCAGGTCGAACTCCTCGATAAAATCTTCCACCGTCTTCTCCGGATGCAGCGACGAAATGAGATAAATCCCTTCCGGACTGGCCGCTTCGATCTGAACGTACGGGCCGTATTTCTTCTTAAGTGCCGGAATTTTTTTGATGTTGAAGTCGATGTGGACGACTTTCGAATCGAGGTTGATTCGCGTGAAGATGATCCGTTGGTAATGGCTCGATTCGTTCAGCTTTCGGCCTAACGGATCGTAGACGACCCCGTTTTCATGGGGCACCGAGCTGGCAATAAACATTCGATTTTGCATCGCGATCGCCGGAACCATTCGTCCGCCGCGAAACATCGACAGGAAGCAGAGCAGTTCGACATTCTGTTTTTTGTACTCAATAAAAAGTTCTTCGAAGTTCAGGTCGAAACAGATTGCCGCCGCGATTCGACCGAAATCGGTGTCGAAAACGGTCGCTTCGGTTCCGGGAATGACTCCGCCGTCAATTTCGCCGACGGTCGGAAACAGCTTGTCGTAATGGCCGACCACGTTTCCTTCGCGGTCGAAGAGGACAGCGCTGTTGTGACGCCCTTTTCCATGGGGATCTTTTCGCCAATAGGACGCCATGAGGTAGGTGTGATATTGTTTCGCCTTGCGCGAGAGAAGTTTCGTGATCGGGCCCCCTTCGGGCAGCAGATCCGATTTGGCATCCTTTTCTTCCCGACTGGCCGAGCGGGGCGAGTTTTGCATAACGCCCTCGGTCATCAAGATCAGATCGGGTTGGTCCAACGCTGCCTGATCAATGAATTTCTCGGCCGTTTCCAGCGAAAGGCGAGGGCCATAACAGATCGACGAGATTCCGACCAGTTGACGCCCGGTCTTCCCGAGTTTTTTCTCCCCGGCAGGCAGGGTGGCGTTGGCCGCTTGGGCTGGCGGAATCAGGAAACAGAAAGAGACGGTCATCGTCAAAGTGAAAACGGCCAGAGCGAACCACCATGATCGATTCGAGGCGGGATGTTTCATGATATCCTTCAAGGTTGTTATGCGAAAAAAGGAGCGACGGCTTTGCCGTCGCCTGTTTTGTTTTAACGAGGGGAAACATTTTGAAAATAGTTTCCCCTCAAGCTCCCCTTCAAAAACTTTTTGGACCAGGATTGCTTCGCAATCCCTCTGTGTGGTAAAGCTTGTCAAAGAAGTTTAGGTATTGGTCCCAGTCGAAGTCGGTGACGTTGTGTCTCCCTTGGCGGACGTGGTAGCCGATCGTCCCTTGGTCGGCTGGTTGGTCGACTTCGGGCATCGTGTCGGCCGACACGCCCTTGAGTCCGAAAAGTTCGTAGACTCCCGAGGCGTGCAAGGTCGAGAGGAATTCACCCTTCGGGTCGGCCCAACGATCTTCGACCGCGCTGGCGACGTAAACCGGTCGCGGCGCCATCAGGGCGATGAGCATGTGCTGGTCGACGGGCATTTCGTCTTCGCGGTCGGCGTACTTTTTCCAGTTCTCGCAGAACCAGTAGCCGATCACATCCTTCATGAAGCCGTAGGTTTCGCCGAATTTTCGTCGGCTCAAGGCGGCGCCGCCGCACCCGGAGTCGTTCGAGATGACCAGGGCGAACCGCTCATCGGTTGCCCCTGCCCAAAGCGACGTCTTGCCCAAGCGGGAATGGCCCATGACGGCGACCCGCCGCGCGTCGACGCCAGTTTCGGTTTCGAGATAATCCATTGCCCGGCTCAAGCCCCAGGCCCACGCGCTGATCGAACCCCACTGGTTCGGGTCGGGGCGGGTTTGTCCTTCGCGGTAGAAGTGCGGGTGGATGCCGTTTTGAAAACCGTCGTTGAAGTCGGGATCGATGTCGCCGTAATAGACGGTAGCCAGGGCATAGCCGCGATCCAGGATTTTTTCGACGGGCCAGCGCGATTGCGAGGTGCCCCGACTGGCCTCGGTCGCTCGGTGGTTTTTGATCCCCTTCTTTTTATTGGATCGCATCCATCGGTCGGAAAGGGTGATTTTCGGATCGGGATGGATCGAGTGGTTCCCGAAGAAGTTCAAGGCCAAGAAGGCGGGCACGGGCCCCTTCGCGTTTTTGGGCAGGTAGAGCATCAGCCGCATCGACGGGCCATTGGCTTCTTTGGTGAAATGGACGACGACCTCTTTGCGGACCGCGCGGCCGTCGAGCGCGTCGGGGTCGACCAGGGCCGTTTCGAACCAAAGCGCCTCGGGGCGTCCGGGCGCCTTGCCGTAGATCTCTTTTTCGAAGAGGGCGAGGATCTCGGGCCGTCGGACATCGGTCCAGGTCTTGGCGTCGGTGACCGGTTTGCCGTGGCTGTCGATCAACGGATCGGGCAGGGTGTATTCGGGGACTTTTGCCTCGTCGTAATTAGGGGCAAACTTGGCCGCCTCGGCCGAGATGGACAGGAGGGCAAGTGAGCAGAATAGTCCGAGGCAAAATTGCCATTTGGTGCAAAATCGGGCGGGCATGGGGATAGACCTTTTTCGGCAGAAGGAAATCGGGAGGGAAAGATACTTAGAGGGCGTTTCAAAACCTGCTTTGGTTGCGAAAGCAAGGATTTTTGTTTGCTGGCAAGGAGCAAAATCGCAGGCATATTGGGCGATATGGCGAGATTTTGTGACGCCCTCCAGCGGACAAAAAAATCGCTTACAGCCCAAATTGAGGTTTTGAAATGCCCTCGAACCATCTTCTTATAAGGATATCTGTCGCTACGGCTTGAATCAACCCATTCAAGGTCCCCCCGTGGTCTTTTTGTCGAGGAAGATTACAATAAAGGGCTGTTTTTGATTTGCGATTTTTTCTCCTTCACGAGGAATTTGCCTTGAATCTTTTCGCTTCGTCCTCGGACGTTTCGTCCGCAGACGGTTCGTCCCCGGTGGTGGTCGGGTTGGGAGAGATCCTTTGGGACCTGCTGCCCGAAGGAAAACAGTTGGGGGGCGCCCCGGCCAATTTCGCCTACCATGCCAAACAGTTCGGCGCCGACGCCTATGTTGTCAGCGCGGTTGGCGACGATGCGCTGGGGCAGGAGATTTTTGAACAGCTCGATGCGCTCGGGATTCCACGCGACTATGTGTCCGTCGAGAGCGGCTCTCCGACCGGTACCGTTTCGGTCGAGTTGGACGAAAAAGGAGTTCCGACGTATGTGATCCACGAAGGGGTCGCCTGGGACGCGATCGGCCTTTCCGACGCACTTTTGGAACTGGCGAAGAAGACCGACGCGGTCTGTTACGGGTCGCTGGCCCAACGATGCGGTATCTCGCGCGAGACGATCCTGTCTTTTTTGCGAGCGACGCCGGAGGATTGCCTTCGAATTTTCGACATCAACTTAAGACAACATTATTTCGACGCGGTCACGGTTCGTGACGGGTTGGCCTTGGCGCGGATCCTGAAGATCAACGACGAGGAACTGCCGGTGGTGGCGAGGCTGTTGGGTTTGAATAATGGAAAGCCGAGGTCGCTTGAAGAGACCGCTTTGGACTTGTGCGACAAGTTCGATCTGGAAATGGTCGTTTTGACCTGTGGCGCCGAAGGGGCGATTCGGATCGGGCCGGGTAGTGTGATCGAGCACGGCGAAGGGGCGATCGAGCGTTACGAAGGGGAAGCGGTCAAGGTGGTCGACACGGTCGGCGCGGGCGACTCGTTTACCGCGGCGATTGCCGCCGGGTTGTTGGCCCGGATCGAGCCGGATCGAGTCTTTCGGCATGCGGCCCGCGTGGCCGGGTATGTCTGCACCCAAGCCGGAGCGACACCGACATTGCCGGAATCGTTGAGGCTCGTTTGAGCGGTTGGAGTACCAAGATTTCTAAACGAATAAGAAGCAATTGACGCCGCTTCGTTTATGGCTCATCAAAGGAAATCTTTTTCAAGAACGATGCGAGACCCCATCAGACAACCGAGAATGTTTTGGGCGGTCGTGCTCGTTTTCTTGACGCTGTTCACTTGGCTTTTTGCCGACGTCCTGTTTCAGGATCACCAGTTTGCCTTTCGGGACGTGGGCCATTATTACTACCCGCTCTATGAGTTTCTGCACACGGCTTGGACGGAAGGCGGGTTGCCGACATTTCATCCGTATGAAAATCTTGGCGCGCGGCCGATCGCCGATCCGGCCTGCGCGTGGTTCTATCCGGGCAAGTTGGTCTTTTGGCTGCCGATCGGGTATCCGTGGGCGTTTAAGCTTTATCTGTTGGGACATTTTTTGCTCGCGGCGACGGGCCTTTATCGGGCGGCCCGTTCGCTTTTGGGTTGCGGCCCTTGCAGCGCGATGCTCGGGACCCTTTCGTACACGTTCGGCGGCTATCTGTTGATGCAGCATACCAACCCGATCTATTTGGTCGGCGGAGCCTGGTTGCCGTGGGGATTTTTGGCAGCCGGTCGGATGTTTTGTAGGCATCGACGTCAGTGGCGTTATGCGATCGGGTTCGGTCTGGTTGTGGCAATGATGATCCTTGGCGGCGATCCGCAGACCGCTTATAACCTGATTCTGATGGCGGTCGGGCTGGCCTTTTTGCTTGTGTGGCGGGCGCGAAAAAAGGCGAAACGATTCGGTCCGGGAGATCTCAAGGACCGGGAGAAAGATCGGGCGTTTTTTCGACGGCCGAAGTTGACTTCCCTTTTTGCCGTGGCCGGATTGGTTGCGTTTGCTGTCGCGGCCGTGCAGGTGATTCCCGCCAGTCGGCAGACGGCCGGCTCACATCGGGCCGAGCACCAAACGGCCCGTTCGATTTATGAGATTCCGCAGACGGTCCGTCTCGCGCGAGCGTCGGGAGAAGATCCAACCGAGCCGGTTTTAGACGGGCTTTTGTGCCGACGTTTTCCGCCGGACGGCCATCACCGGCTGGTCTATCGCTACAGCTTCGGGCCGTGGCAGTTGGCCGAGTTTGCCTGGCCCGGTTTTTCTGGAAAAATGTATCCGACACACCGGCGCTGGTTGAATGCCTTCGGGCCGCAAGGGCGGATCTGGACGCCGTCGGTCTATATGGGGCTTATCCCGCTGGTCTTTGCACTCGGGGTGATTCGTTTTCGTCGCGGACGGTCGATTGCCGTTTGGCTCTCGTGGGGGCTGGTTTTTTCAATCCTTGCCGCGTTCGGTTGGTACGGCCTCGGGTGGGCGATCCGGCAGGTCGGAATCTGGCTTGGTGTCGACGCGAACCGTTGGCTTTTCGGAGCGCCGGTCGGCAGTCCGTATTGGCTGATGACGGTTTTTCTGCCGGGGTATCTGTACTTTCGCTATCCGGCCAAGTGGCTCGTGATCGCGTCGGCCACGTTGGCCCTTTTGTCGGCCTATGGGGCGGAACGAGTGTTTCGAGAAAAAGGCGCTCGTCGGACACGACGGATTCAGGCCGTTTTGGGAATCCTCATTGGTCTGAGTCTGGTTGGGTTTTTGGTTTTGGGGTTTGGTCGGAGCTGGTGGGAGCGCGGGACGAGCGAGATCGGGTCCAATGTGCTTTTCGGACCGTTTGACGCGGCCGGAGCGTGGCGCGATTTGATCGAGAGCTTTGCCCAAACGGCTCTCGTCGGTTTGCTTGGCCTGGGGCTTTTGATCGGTTTGAAAAAGGGGGCTTCAGCCTCCAATCGGCAGAAGTGGCTCTTGGGGATGGTGGTTCTTACGGCGGTCGATCTGGCGGTGGCCGGTCGGGTGTTGATCACCACCGCGCCGCAGCCGATATGGAAAACCCCTTCGCGTTTTGCGCTGGCGATTCGAGATGACGCGGCCCGGCGCGGGCTCGTCGAACCGATCAGAATCTTTCGAGAGCCCGGCTTTCTGCCGGAACACTTTGGCGAGACCGCTTCGGCCGATCGGATTGCCGAATCGATTTGTTGGGACCGGGCGACGCTTTACCCGAAACATCACCTCCCGTATCGATTGGCAATCGTCAATGTTTACGGCTCGACGATGACGGCCGACCATCATCGACTCTTGGCCGAGACGAATTGCGACGCGGTGATGGAAGCGACCGGCGCGCGCTACGCGATCCTGCCGGAGTCGGTTGATCCACGTCGAGAATTTACCAACCGACGCTGGGTGCCGATTGACCGGTACGAGGGGGCCCGGCTCTGGTTTCGCGCCGGGAGTGTCTCTTTTGAGTTGGAAAAAGAATCTTCCAATCGATAACCGTTGCGGACGGATGCGTTTTTCATTACCGCCAAGTTGGAGAAGTCGAAAAAGAACTGGTTTTCCGGGCCTTTCGCTGGTAGAATAGAACGATCTTTTTTCTGGAGTTGAAGGGGGGGATGGGGCGAAAGAGAATGCTCTTGGCCGGTCTCGGTCGACTCGTTATAAAGGGGAAAATTATTTTCGCGGGTTCTACTTCCGTCCATTTGGAAGATTTTCTTCGGAAAATTTCACCTCGATTGTTGTCCGTTTTTTAATTTCCTTGAGAGCGTTTTTATGTCGGAAAATCAGACCTCGGTCGCTTGCCCTCAAGCTAAAACGGACGATGAAAAGAAATCGCGTCGACAGCCGCCCTACCATGTGATCCTTTGGAACGACGAGGAGCATTCGTACGAATATGTCATCCTGATGTTGACCGAGCTGTTCGGGTATCAGGTCGAAAAAGGGTTTCAGATCGCTCAAGAGGTTGATGCCAAAGGACGAGCGGTTGTTATCACGACGACGCGTGAGCATGCCGAATTGAAGCGGGATCAGATCCACGCCTACGGGAAAGATCGACTTATCGAAGGCTGTCTCGGGTCGATGTTCGCCACCCTCGAGGCGGCGGTTGGGGAGTAGGGTAGGGGGTGTTTTTTTAATGTTGAAGGGGGAGGGAAGAGGTGTGACGGCGTTGCCGTCACCTGTGTTTTTTAATGAGGGGAAACATTTTGAAAATGGTTTCCCCTCAAACTCCCCTTCAAAAACTTTTTTCTTGGTGCTTCCGCACCATTGAAATTTTTCCGCTCCCGTTGGTCGCTGGTACCAATACTAGCGACCAACGGGAGCGGGTTTAGTCTGTGGCGTGGTAACGCCGGTCCGGTTGCGGCCCCTGGTCGCCGGGATTGCTTTGCAATCCCTCTTTTTGTTTCCTTCTGTTTTTTCTTCTTTTCATTTCTTTTTTCTTTGATGCCAATTCTCAAAACTGCAACGCTTGGCTGCAAAGTCAACCAATACGAAACCGAATATGTCCGACAGGCGCTTGCGCAAATCGGCTATCGAGCACCACAAGGGAACGAACCGGCCGACTTGTGCGTGGTCAATACGTGTACGGTGACGGCCGAGAGCGATCGAAAGAGTCGGCAGCGGATTCGAAAGCTGGCCAAAGAAAACCCCGACGCGCGGATCGTCGTCATGGGCTGTTTCGCGACCCGATGTCCCCAGCGGGCCGCCGCCTTGCCACAGGTGACCGAGGTGTTGACCGATAAGCGTGACTTGCCCGCGCTGTTGAAGCGATTGGGCGTCGAACGGCCGCCGGCGGGGATCGATCGGTTTGATGGTCATAGCCGAGTGTTCGTCAAAGTACAGGACGGATGCCGAAGGGTCTGTGCCTATTGTATTATTCCGAAAGTCCGCTCGGTTTTAGTGAGTCGACCCGAGCAGGCCGTTTTGGAAGAGGTCGCCCGACTTCGAGATTCCGGGTATCGCGAGATCGTTCTGACCGGGATTCATCTGGGCCATTATGGGGTCGATTTGCCGAAAGAGAAAAACGGCCAGCGACCGAATCTCGCCCGGCTCGTCGAACGATTGGCCGAGTTGGATGGGGATTTTCGAATTCGGATTTCCAGCATCGAGGCCGACGAGGCGACGCCCGAACTGGTCCGGTTGATGGTCCAGTTTCCGGACAAAGTTTGTCCCCATCTGCACCTTTCGATGCAAAGCGGCTCCGACGCGGTCTTGAAGCGAATGCGTCGTCCGTATACCCGACAGGAATTTTTGGATCGTTGCGCTTTGTTGCACGACTCGCTCGATCTTCCGGCGCTGACGACCGATCTGATCGTCGGCTTTCCCGGCGAGACGGAGGCCGATTTTCAGGATACCTGCCGCGCGGTCGAAGAGGCCCGTTTTTCGAAGGTGCATATCTTTCGCTTCAGCCCGCGTGAAGGGACGGAAGCAGCGTTGATGCGCGATCAGATGATTCATGGCGACGTGCTTCGAGCGCGGGCGGCCGAGTTGGCTCGTGTGGTGCGGCGGGCACGTCAGGCCTATTTCGAGTCGATTGTCGGGCGGCCGATGCGGGTGCTGATCGAATCGATCGATTCCGCGCGACCGGGACAAGTCTTTGGGACGTCGGAGCGGTATGTTCCGGTTGAATTGCCCGGTTGCTCGGCGGAGATCGGGACGTTCGTCCAAGCGACAGCCGAGCGGATCGAGTCGGATCGGGTCGTCGGTATTCGTTCGGCAAGCGACTGATCGGCCGGTTTCCTCTCTTATAGCGTGTGTGTATTTCACTTAAAGTGTTGCGGGTTCCATGCACAGCTGGGGAGTGAAGTGGAAAATTTCAAAGGCTGTCCAACGCTTGACTTACAGCAACCAGGGGAACTTACCCTCACGCCGGTATGACGCTACCGTTAACTGAAAATCGCCCCTAAGTAGCGTGTTTCTCAATCGCAACACGGTGGGGGGTTTTGCTCTCTCCTGTTGCGAAAAGGAATCGATCTTTTTTCTAGGAAGGGTTTGGGCTGCTTTCTCTAACCGCTTTACTCATAAGCGGTTGCGTCTTCAGGGTACTTTTCTTTTCTAATTTGGTCCATGGTTTGCCTTTTGCTTCCCTCGCAAAAAATCGCATTTGGGAAAGCAAGAAGCAGAGGCAACCATGAGTCAAACCACCAAAGCATCCTCGATTTTGCTCGATCCCCCGAGCGTTGAATCGACAGGGGAGGAGGAGCTCTCCCCCTTTTATCCATTGGCCGACTTTCTCTCCTCGTCGACCGTGGTCGATCTTTCGATTCGTAAGGAGGGGAACCGTTCGCCCGGTTATCAAATCGTCAAGCGGACCATTGATATCGTCGGCGCCGGTTTGATCCTTTTGGCCTTGAGTCCTCTGATGCTCGTGGTTTTTGTCTTTCTGACGATCACCACACGCGGCAATGGCCTCTTTCGCCAAACTCGTGTCGGCGAAGGGGGGAAAGAATTCACCATGTACAAGTTCCGGACGATGGTCCTCGATGCGGAAACTCGACGCGGCGAAGTCGAAAATGAAAAAGACGGCCCGATCTTCAAGAACCATGTCGACCATCGGATCACGCGAATTGGCCGCTTTTTGCGAAAGACGAGCCTGGACGAAACGCCCCAGTTGTTTAACGTCCTAGCCGGACAGATGTCGCTGGTTGGGCCGCGTCCGCCGATCCCGGAAGAGGTCGTCAAGTACGAACCGTGGCAGCGGCGTCGTTTGAGTGTGAAGCCGGGACTGACCTGCCTGTGGCAAGTCAGCGGACGATCGGAAATCGGGTTTAACGATTGGGTGCGGATGGATCTGTGGTACGTCCATCATCAAAACCTTTCGACCGATTTGAGGCTTCTGGGGCGAACTCCTTGGAGCGTTCTCTCGCAGCGAGGTGCTTACTGAAACGATTGGATTGATTCGACCAAGAAACCAAAAAGAGCGGACCGGAATTTTCGGCCCGCTCTTTTTTCATGGTCTACAAGAGGGAAATCGGAGGTAATGCGTTTTACCGGCGGCGTCGCATCCAGAAAAAGGTTCCCAAAAGCGACAACAGACCACACCAGGTTGCCGGTTCGGGGACGACCTGAATGAACTCGTTCTTCGAAACGTACTTTGCCTTGAAATACGACATCGCAAAGTTGTAGTCGGTGCCGTTAGCCGGGGAGTTGACTTTAATGTCTTCGATGACGCCATTGCCCGCATTGGTTCCGTCTTCATCAAAGCCTGTACCAACCATGGTTTCGCCTGATAGATAGTGGTCCCAATTCAAGTTAGTGAGAGTGAAACGCATACCAGTAAGATCGTCAAAACAATAGGTTCCATCTGTCTCGGTTTCAAGGATGATTTCAATTGGGTCTGGTCCCCATAAGGGATGGAATGCCTCCAATGCGATTTTTGCCCCACCGATGGCCCAGTCGTAGTCGTCAAAGAGGCCGTTCCCGTTCGAGTCGATAAAAATCCTTCCGGAGATTGAGGAGGTTAATAATGGGTCCTCGGTGTCCTCTCCATCGCCCTCGTCCGTGTCACCCTCGTCGGTATCGCCTTCGTCCGTGTTGCCTTCGTCGGTATCGCCCTCGTCCGTATTGCCTTCGTCCGTGACGCCCTCGTCGGAATCTCCCTCAACGGAGTAGGGCAACGGGGTGTCTTGTGCACCCAAAACCAACCCGCCTTGCGCGAGGTTAGGGAGCAGAAAAAACATCATCGCGATGGCCGTTAGCAACGAGGTTAAAAAACGCAATCGTTTTGACATGATAAAGCCCAGCTTTTAAGGGGAGGGTAGATGTAATGGAGATGAGCGGTCCAGGAGGACTTAATCTCCATGTATTTCATTCATGCTATCCAAGCCGCCTAAAGTTCGCAAGACTTTTATCTCGGAAGAGCTGTTTTATCAGCCCTTTTTATCTATCTTGTAATTTATTGGTTTACCTCAAGTCCTTATAATTAAATTATTCGCTATATTCGCTACTTGCCGCAGCTTAACATTTATTCAAGCTGGCGAGGAAATGATGGTTTTTCATTAAGACTGCCTATCTTGTCTATTTAGCCATTTCGGTAAAGGTGGAATATTCCTTAAGTTCGGAGTGACCCGAACCGATAAGTTTCTACAAGGCCTGCTCTGAAAATGCCAAATCGGCAAATTTGGATTAATGAGAAGCCCTCGCTAAGGGGGGCACGCATGTCGGCCGAACTGGTTGCTCTGAAAAACTTGGCTGAAAATTTTTTTGCCAAGGGGAGCAGAACAAAAAAAGAGGCCCCTAATAAGTAGGTGGCATTTCATGGAAGATCACGAAAACAACCAAAATCAATTGCCGCAGGAAGTAGGCCACGTCGCTCCACAGGAGGCGTCTTCTTCTTGCGAGTCGCAAGCTTGCGCGCCGGAGTCGGTCGACTCGGACCAGATTCAAGCAGGGGACGAATCGGAGGTGTTGGTTCGGGTTCCCGATTTGGCTGGCCCTTGCTATCGTCTCGATCCGCCGGCTGCTCCGGTTGAGACGGCACATTTTTCCAGTACGCCTTCAAAAGAGCGAAAAACCAAGCGGTCTTCCAAGAGAAGTTCGGGCCGTTTCGATCGTTTGATGTTTCGATATTACTTCGTGGCGTCGCTGGGACTGACGGTGATCTTGTCCAGTTTGGGAGGTTTTGTTCTCGGCCGGATGACGGCTTCTTCTCCGTCGCCGGACGCAATGGAAAATCTCGAAGTGGTCGATTCTCTTCCGCCCGATTTTTCCACGGTTGATGCCGAAGCCGCCCCTTTTCAAGAGAACTCGTTGGTCGAAAAGGAAACGCCGGTCAAAACCGATGCCGATTTTCCTTCATGGATGACCGGCCAGACCGGTTCTGAAGAAAGTGTGCCCTCTGAAGAGAGTGTGACTTCCGTAGTGTATTCCGACCAAGGTGCGTCGACGGGAAGCAAGGCTCCGGTTCCCGCTTCCACTCCAACGACAGGGGCGGCCCCTTCTTGGAGTCCCGCCCCGTCGCAGCAAGCGAATGGTTCGAGAAATGCTTTTTCGGACGAGAAGATCAAGGCCTTCTTGTCCGAACAGTCGGGATCGGTTGCGACCCCGGCTTACTCAACCGATCGGAATCAAGTCCGTTCGTCCGGTCCGGTTTCGGTGCCTATGCCAAACCGCCAGCCTTATAAACCTTCTTCCAGAGCGGGTTTTTCGGGATATCAGGGAACGAATAATTCCTCGCCGTACTATCCTCGAGTCGCCAATCGTCCTTCGAATGTTCAGGCGGTTCCCGTTCAGGCCCCGAATTATCGTCCTGTGACGCCGGGGCAAACGCCTGTCCCAAGGCCCGCTTATCAGCCTTACCCTGGTTCCAATGCTTCCGCTCGTCCGATTTATTCGGCACCTGCGGCCGTACCGCCCCAAGGTCAAAGCAATGCAACGAATCGTACTCCGTTGCCGACGTCCGGCTATTCGCCTCAGGGGACCGTGCCGGCGCAAAGGGCGGCGTATCCGTCTGCCGGCTATCCGAGTGTGATTCAGTAATTTCGTTGGTGGAGAAAACAAGGATGAACCCTGATATGTTTTCAGACAAACCTCGTCCCGGTCTGGCGAACCCGACGAACCACAAGATTGAGATGACCACGGAGCCGGTCCAGTTGGATTCAACGAGCCTGACGGCGGCGATGGTGCCCCGACTTCAGGTTAGTAAGGTGTTTGACATTGACACTCCGAAGGCCGACCACGTTTCCAGTGGTCTCGAGCCGCCGATGACGGGCGAGGAGGAAATCGGCAGCTTGGTCGATGCGATTCGATCGGCGTCGGTCGATATCTCTACCGAGAGCGAATCGTTGATCTCGAAATGGTCGACGTTTTCGGATTCGCTTTCCAGCGAGAAAGATCGACTCCCCCAAGAATCGCCGGAGGTTGAAGTCGAGTCGTCGGTTTCTTCGTCCGATTCGATCGAAACCGAAGCTGAAACACCGGAAAAGGGCCAAGTCGCTTTTCGTCCGATGTTGCAGGTTGACAGTTTCGTTTGGCCGAAGCTGTGTACTCATATGTCGCCGGTCGCTCGTGAGCGGTTGAGCGAATTGGCCGAACGTCTCGTCGAAAAGGATTCGACTCCTTTGTTCACGTCGGAGTCGCACGTCGAAGCCGCGCGTGGAAAGGTTGTTGGGTTGGCAGGCTCGAGTAGCAAGGCCGGAACCACGACCTTGCTTTTGACGCTGGCCCGATGTCTCGCGGAGCAGGGCCAACGAGTCGTGTTGATGGACGCGAATCTGGCCAAGCCGCAGTTGGCCGATCAGCTCGGCTTGGAGCCGGAGTTCGGTTGGGAATCGGTCGCTCAAGGCCAACAGCCTATGGCCGAGGTGCTGATCGAATCGATCGAGGACCGGATGACCCTTTTGCCCCTTTGTAACGATTCGATTGCCGGTTCATTAGGGCTTCTGACTGCCCCGACGCTCGATATTCGGGTTTCCATGGAGGTGGTACGCCGTCATTACGATCTGGTGTTGGTCGATATCGGCGTTCCCGATCTGGAAGGGGAGGCTGCCCTGTCTCTTATTTCGGAGTTTCTCGACACGGCGATCATCGTTCATAACGTGCGCGACAGTTCGCGTCGCCATCTGATAGAATCACGCGACCGACTCCGGGAATTCGGTATGCGAGTTTCGGGCATCGTCGAGAATTTTGCCGCCATCGAAGCGGCGTCGACCTTGCGGCCGCAGGTGGCTTGACGTCTTCCTACTGACAAAAAAATAAGGGCGAGCGTCTCACGGGACGGTCGCCCTTTTGTTTTGTTGGATTAACGATTCGCCGAGGTTTTTGTGACGAAGTCAGGCGTAAAAAGACCCGCTTGCAGATCGAAACGGAATTTTGGGAGGGCTTCTAGTATTTCACCGCCGAGATCGAACGGCGGATCGTTTCTCGCATCAGCTCTTCCGGCGCGTCTTCGCCGGTGAAAAGCTTGAACTGGTGAGCCGCCTGCCGGACAAACATTTCGACTCCGGTGACGACGTTGCATCCTTTTTCGCGGGCGTTTTTGATGAAGAGGGTCGATTCCGGGTTATAGACGGCGTCGAAGATGACCATTCCCCGTCGGAGTTTTTTCTTGTCAAACGGCGTTTGGTCGACGTTCGGATGCATTCCAACCGGGGTTCCGTTGATCAAGATGTCGGCCGGGACGTCGTGTCGTTCCTTCCAAAGGACCATCTTGCATTTCAGGTCGGAGGCCAACCGTTTGGCTACGTCGTCTTTCCCATCCGAGACGACGACCGTAGCTCCCCTTTTCAAGAGCCCGTAGGCCATCGCACGTCCGACGCCGCCGGCGCCCATGATCAGTGCGGTTTTTCCGTCGAGTTTGGCACCTTGACCGAGGACCGTTTCGATACTGGTGATGGCGGCCGAGCAGTCGGTGTTGTAACCCACACGCTTTCCATCCTTGAAGACGACCGTGTTGCACGCGCCGATCCCTTTGACCAAGTCGTCCGCTTCGTCCAACAGGCTGAGCACCGTTTCCTTATGGGGAATCGTGACGCTCAAACCGCGGATATCCAGTTCGGCCGCTTCGTCGAAGAATGAGCCGACCTGGTCGCGCGGAACGCGGAAAGGGAGGTAGACCCGATTCATTTTCCGCTCGACGAACGCCCGGTTGTGGATCAGCGGGCTGAGACTGTGTCCGATCGGATCGGCAATCACCCCGAAAACTTCCGTCGCTTCGTTAATTTGGTCATAGTGGTACAAGTTAACCATCTCGTTGAAACTCAACTGACCGGGCGAGAGGGTTCGTTCTTGATGGAAGGTTGCATAGGTGAACGGCGCGCCGAATTTTCCGGCGAGAATGCGTGAGGGCATTCCCATGTCGCCCATGCAGATGCCGATTGTCGGGATCTTGCCCGCTTTGATCAACTTCAAGACCCGCAGGTTGTCCTGGGGATGGTTGGCCATCGTACAGACTTTGATGACGTCGGGGTCCAGTTCGGTCATCTTCGCGTAGATCGCTTCGACATCGTCGGGCGTCTTGCGGAAGTTATGGTAACTGATCAGACGTTTCGTTTTCCCGAATCGGGGAATTGAACCGGCGATGTCTTCTTCCAGGTCGATGTAGTCGACCCCTTCGACGATCGCCGTGCGGAGGATCATCTGACGTTCCTCTTCGGTGCCGGTGAAACGTCCGCCGTCGCATTCCCGACGGCAAGTCGCGATGATCGGGCAGGGGCGGTCTTTGAGGATCCGCTTGAAATTGATCGGGCCGCGGACGTAGTCCAGACGTAGCTCGACCAGTTGGGCGCCCTCTTCGACCAGGTGTTTATGTTCGGCCATCATGTGGCGATGGCGACTTCTTCCGATACAAACGCAAATCATCGTTTTTTGTTTTCTAAAAAAAGTGGTTACGGTTGTTTTGTTGGTTCCGATAAAGATAGGTTTTCAACAAGCGGCTATAGGTGAAACAAGCTGCTAAAGTCGTTTGAATTGTTTGTCGAGTTCTTTGCGGCTGAACACCAAGACGGCCGGTCGGCCGTGGGGGCAATGGTGGGCATCCTCGACCAGGTGACGCTGCTTAAGAAGGGCCGTGATTTCTTCCGGAGCGAGACGGTCGCCCGCTTTGATGGCCGCTTTGCAGGCGATCGAGTGGAGCATCTCGTCGATCATCTCCTGACGGTTTGGTTCTCGGTCTTCGTCCAAAAGGGTGTTGAGCAATTCCTGTAAAATCTCGGCCGGGGCAATGTTGGCCAGCATCGCCGGGTAACCGGTTACAAGGATCGTGTCTCCACCGAACGGCTCCAAATGCATCCCGAGTTGGGCCAACAATTCTTGGTTTTCAATCGCGGCGGCCGCTTCGGCCGGGGTCAGGTCGACCGGTTCGGGGACCAACAGTTTTTGGACGTCGATCTCCTGGCGGGCGATCCGTTCCTTGAGGTGCTCGTACAAAATCCGCTCGTGCAGGGCGTGCTGGTCGACGATGATCAGGCCGTCGTCGCTTTCGGTTACCAGATAGCGATCGTGAATCTGAACCGCTCGAAGCGAATCGGTGTTGACCATCGACGGCTCGGTCGGCGCCGTTTCCTCTTGGTCGTTGGTTTCGCCCATCTCGCCCGCGTTGTTTGTGTCGCCCGCGACAAACGGTTGAAAACCGGCCGGTTGGAAACCGGTCGAGGGACCGGACGACCCGAATCGAGCCATGCGGGGTGAAGGGGAGCCGGGGGAATAGGGTTGATCCGATTCGTGGCGAGGAGACGAACCGTACGAGTGGTCGCTTGAAGGGCAATCGTCTGGGCCTTCCGATTTTTCGCCGACGTCGGGCAGGCCCCAATCGGACGCCTTGTCGTGGGCCCATTCGACCAGTTCGCGTCGGAGCCGTGAGGTTTTCGATTCGCCATAGGCGGAAACCGGTCCGTCGTCCGAATTGGCCGAATCGTCTTCCGTACGGATACGTGCATGAAGATCGGTTGCGAGGAATTTGGTTCGCAACGTCGACAAAAGCTGTCCGTAAAGGGCCTGGGTGTCGTGGAAGCGGACCTCGACCTTGGTCGGATGGACGTTCACGTCGACCGCTTCGGGCGGCATCGCCAGATTCAAAAAACAGACCGGGTGCCGTCCGGAAAGCAGTAGCCCGCGGTACGCTTCCCGCAGGGCGTGGTGCAACGACTTGTCACGGATGTGTCGCCCGTTGAGGAAGAAGTATTGCATCCGCTGATGGGACCGGTGTTGGCTCGGATGACCGACGAAGCCGGTAATTTGCACCTCGTCGACGGTGCTTTCGATCCGGATGAGGTTTTCGGCCAGTTCGCGTCCGAAGAGTTTCGCGATTCGCTCCAAGAGGGTGTTGGCGCCGGTCAATTCGACGACCTGACGCTCGTTGTGGGAGAGCGAAAAATCCAACTGGGGCATTGCCAAGGCGATTCGGGTGAACGCCTCCTTGATGTGGCCGAACTCGGTCGCCGTCGCCCGGAGCCCTTTGCGTCGGACCGGCATGTTGTAAAAAAGATTGTCGACCTCGATCGTCGTTCCGACGGGGCCGCCGTGGGGCGAGACCGGGGAGAATTTTCCGCCGACCACTTCGAGTTGCGCCCCGCTTTCCGCCTCGGCCGTCCGGCTGCGAACGTTCATCCGCGACACCTCGGCGATGGAGGCCAGCGCTTCCCCGCGAAACCCGAGTGTGCCGATCCGAAACAGGTCGTCGGCCTCGAGGATCTTGCTGGTCGCGTGCGCGGTCAGGGCCAGTGGGAGTTCCTCTTCGTGGATGCCGCACCCGTCGTCGACGATTCGAATTCGCTCGGCGCCGCCCTTGATGATCGAGGCGTGGATTTTCGTCGCGCCGGAGTCGACGGCGTTCTCCATCAGCTCTTTGACGACACTCGACGGACGTTCGATCACCTCGCCGGCGGCGATCTTGTTGATCATACTTTGGGACAGTTTATGGATACGAGCCATGAGGAGTTCCTTCGATCGAGAGGGCCAGAAAAGGGCAGGGGGCGCAGACGGACTTCCCCTCCCCGATTTTCTTGCCTATCGTTTCAGGCCAACGTGAAACTCCAATATACCCAAAACGGGCCCCTAAGGCGATCCCCCATCCCGGGCAAAACGAGTGGGAAAAGGGTTTTGACGAGCAGATTTTCCGGGGGGTTTTATTGGTCAGAGGCCCGTTTTTGGCCGGTCATCCAATCCAACAGTTCCGGCTCGGCGAACGCGTTGTTCCACGAGCCGTGATAGACGCCGGGGTACTCGCTATAACGGATTTTACCGCCAAGCTTTTTCAAGCCGTCGACCATGCGTCGGGACCGGCTGACCGGGACGACCGAATCGATTTCGCCGTGGAAGGCCCAGATGGGAGTGTTTTTGATTCGCTCGACCAGGGCCGGGTCTCCACCGCCACAGATCGGCGCGGCGGCGGCGAACCGCTCGGGATAACGCTGGATCGCGTCCCACGTGCCGAAACCGCCCATCGACAGCCCCATGATATAAACCCGGTCCGAGTCGATCGGATAATCGGTTTCCATCTGGTCGATTAATTTCATGAGCAGTCGCATCGGCCCAGACGGTTGCGCGGTCAGTGAGAGGTTTTCGTCGCTCCAGTGGTGTCCGGCCCAGAGTTTTTCCGGCGGACATTGTGGCGCCACGACGAGGCAGCCGTACCGGTCGGCCGCTTGTTCCATCAACGGTTTGCCATGGACCAGTTGGGCCCGATTGTCGGTACCCCGTTCGCCCGCCCCGTGGAGGAAGATCAACAGCGGGTACGGACCTTTTTTCGAATCGAAGTTCGACGGCAGCCGGAGTCGGTACGGCAGTCGGCCCAGCGCCGGGTCGGTGAACGTTTTGAACGCGAAACGCTCGTCGTCCAGTGGAGACGGTGCTTTGACAGCCGGGGGAGCCGTTTGAGCTTCAGGCTTGGGTGTCGTGCTACAAGAGTTCGAGGCCGGTTCGTCGGCGTCAGCAGGTGAAAGAAGCGTCATCGTGGAGGCACTCCAAACAAGCAGGGCGTACACGGGAAAGCGAATCCAAGGGGACAACGATAACATCGAGAATACCTCTTGTGGAAGTCGGTAAACGAGGCATGGGTGATACCTCGGCAGGTAAGCGGGGGTAAATCGTCATTATAAGCAAACCGGGCGATGAAATCTACAACTGCCAATTCATTGCCTTGCAAGGGAGGGGTTCAGGAGAGAGCAAAGCAGAGGCGAAGTGAGAGACGATGCAATATTGCCGGTTTTCGATAAACCTAAAATTCGCAGGAAAGGTAGAATGGCGCTCCAGCGGCGCACTGGTTAAGTCTATCGAGAACGTATCGGAGCCATCGGACGCGTCGCGGTCGGCGGTGGCATCGAGGATTGGTTGCCGACGCCTGGGGCAGGGGAGGGCGGCCTGGTCGGGATCGCGGGGCCAAGCGGTTGGATCGTCACGTCGTCGAGCCAGACCTCGCCCAGTCCCGACAGGGCAAAGGTGACCGTCAACGTGTCCGACTTCGGAGCGATACGATACAGGGTGAACGATTGCCAGTCGGTCGTCTCGCCGATTCGCTCGGCCAGTGCCATGCCGGTCATCGAATCGAAGATCATCAGGCCGTCGACGCTTCCGGTCAGAGGGGTCGGGATATGGACCCAGCCGTGGATGCGCACCAAGGTTCCCATTTCGACGTGGATCGGTGGACTGGTTACCCAGACCGGTGGCGTTTCGATCGGCGTGGGGGGAATCGAGGGATCGGTCCAAAGGGCGGCCAGACGGAGACCGGCCGGACCACTTCGCGACGCTTCGGGCAAGATGTCGACCCGACTTTGGACTCGCCGGGTTTCGTGCCAGAAATGTTGCCAGCCTCCGGTCATCGCGGTTTGGATCGTGTCGAAGTCACCGCCGGCGACCAAGTTTTGACCGAGCGCCCAATGGCGAGAATGGTCGATCAACGACCAGTGCCAGGGTAGCGTGGCGAATCCGACGGTAGCCGGGCTGGAGACAGGCGAAGGAGCCGACGCGATCGCCTTCGTCCAGTTGGACCTTTCCAACAAACGGATTGCCCGCATCGAACGTTGCGCGTAGAGGCAGACTTTTGGATAATCTTTTGCCGCGACGGCCCCGTCGCAACGTTGGAGTTCCTTTTGGGCCAAGACGAGGTTTTCGGCGGCGTCCCATTCGTCTTTCGGACGCGAGCGGAGTCGCTCGTCGAGTCGACGGGCTCGAGCAATTCGCTCCCCGGCCGCTTCATGAAGCAGTTTGGCCATCCGCGGCCCGGATTTTTGCGCCAGGTGTCGAAGGGAGACGAGCGTTTGTGGATCTTCGGTAAAGACGATCAGCGTGCTCAAAGAAAAGTCGGACAGCGTGACTTGGATGCCGCCGGTGACCCGACTGCGCAGCCGCACGGTTCGCAGCGCGCCGGGGACCAGTTCGTAGGCACGGTTCGATTCGGGGATGCCGGGAACGACAAACGAAAGTTGGTCCCCTTTGGTTCCGCCGGGAACGTATTGAGCGCCGGGGCCGCTCCAAATCGGTACGAGCATCCGACAACGGTGATAAGAAAACAACGCTCCGGCCACTTCCGGGTGGCTGCTTTCGACCGTGTCGACTTCGTTTCCTGCGGCGACGAACGGCTCGATGAGCTCCAGCTCCCGATTGACCAGTTCAAGGCTCCGCACGCGGGAAAGGGTTTGGGGATCGTCGGCGGTAAGCGGATTGCGCGATTCAAAAAGGAGACCCCGTCCGCACGAGGTGATTGCCGTCAACGCGGCCAAGCGGATTTGATCGTATTCTAACTCCGGCGGCGGAGATCCCAAGCCGCGGCCCATCGTCGACCACTGTTGGAGGATTCCGAGATTTGTTTCGGTCTGAACGGTGGCCCAAATCTGTTTGCCGGGGCGGGCAAGCTGTTTCCGACTTCGAAGCCAAGTGCCATAGTCGCTCAATTCAATACTTGAGCAAAGCGGCGCCTGATCGATCATTAAAAGATCGACGTGACAGCTCAATTCCCGCAGCTGGTCGGTTGGCTGGCAGATCAGCGGACGATTGCTTTGGAGATCGGCGCGTCGGATCTTTTGCGAGTACTGGCGAGTCGTTTCGACGTCCGCTTCCCCTAATCCCCAGCCCAGATTCCACGCGATGACCGGCTCGTATTCCGGACCGATCTTCGGCGAGGGAAGGATATGCGGTCCTTTGACGGTCGATTCGGGGGCGGTTCGGATCGCTTCGGGCGGCGGACAGATGACGTTCAAGCCGCTTTCTCGAATGGCGACAAGCAGGTCGCGGCTTGGCACTTGATCGAGCCAAACGGCGTTAAAGCCCAGCTTTTTTAAAAACGACAGTGGTTCGCCCTGATAGCGGATCGCGCGGACCAACACCGGTCGCTTGTCGATTTGAAGCACCGGCCCGATGAGTTCCACTTTGCGCGGGGGACGATCGGTTCGGTTCGGCTCGGACGATTTTGGCGCCGAGGCGGCGGAAGCTGACCAGTTGCCCGGTTTGGCCGTTGCGGTCGAAGGGGGCGTCCCCGGTGCTTGTCCGGCTACCGAGGCGTGGGGCGTTCGGAGTCGAGGGTCGTTCGGCCCGGTTTGGACCAACGGAAGTTCGACATGACCGACCAGTTGGAGATCGTCGATCCAGACCTGCGTGGTTCCCGGTCCGCCGAAAAGGTTCAGATAAACCTGCTCGACGTAGGCCTCACGGGTGTCGACCTCATTGCGGAGCTGCAGCCGTAAAGTTCGCGCGTTTCGCTTGACCGCATTCGGCAGGTCTTCCACGACCAACGGTTGCCACTGGCCAGGTCGGTTGTAGCTGTTTCCCGGAACCAGGGTGACGACCGGGCGCCCGGTCCGCGGGTCTCGTACTCGGGGAAGAATCACTTTGGCTAGAAGTTGTAGACCGGAGCGATTCGATTTGACCCAGACCTGGGCCTTCAGTTCGGAGATGACCCGAGGATGTCCCACGTCGTGGGCGACGTAGACGAAGGTTCCCCCTTGAGCGGCCAGCGTGATCTGTTCCGAATGATTGCCGGAATGTTTTTCCGCGTTGGTTCGTTCTTGACGGGTAATTTGATATCGGGCGTCCGCGCCGGCCGACTTCCAGCTGGTCTGCGGCGTTTCAAACGGATTGGACCAGACCCCCCCGGAAAGGGCAGTGCCGCCGAGGGTGGCGCCAGGCGATTGGGCCGAGGCGTTCCAGCCGGAGACGGGCGGGAGATGGTTTTGGGTGCTGCCGCTTTCTCGCCAAGCGTCCTGGGATACTGTTGGAAGCGGGGCCTGCGCGAGGGCGATCGGACCTAAACCCAAAAGGGTCAGGGTAAGGAGGATTCTCGGAATGAGAAAAAGGCGGTTCATAGGCAAACTGAAGAGGTCGCGATCTGCCACGTGGACCGAGGATCCTTCCTGACCGGAGGCAGACGGGGTGGAAGGTGGCGAATTGTGAACATCTCACCGAATCGGTTGTTTTTGACGTAAAGGTTGCTTCTAACAAGATTTGAGGGTTTGTTCCAGCCCAATTGTTGTTTTTTCTCATCGGTCGGTTTTGGCCAACGAGAATTCGATTTTTTTAAAATCCTTTTACGGAAAGGACTTAGGTGTTTTTTTGACCGGCTCATTTTTTTCGGCACGGAAGCTGCATCTATCAGTTCATCGTAAAACACATCCGAAAAAGGGAGGACATCATGAGCCAATTCGAAAAAAACCAAGTCACCCAGCAAGACGACATGCCCAAGGAAATGCTCGAATTGATCGACGCCGTTCGGGCGCTTCCCGAGGAGCATCGCGGAAAGATCGAACCGATCGTCGCCCAGGTCATCGAAACTAGCCATCGTCGACGTCGGATTCTGCATCTGGTCCAGGACGCCTTGAGTCAACTTCGCCTCGACATGAAATACTTGATGTTCGATCTCGAAGCGACCCGACGCGAACGGGACGACTACCGACGCCAATTGGACGCCTAGTGCAGCCGTTTTCTTCGTTAGTTTTCAAGGTTGATACCAAACTTGGAACGGCATAAGTCCAATATAGAGAAAGATTTACAGGAAATCTTTCCCTTTTTTGCCGAAGAAAACATCATCGCAAGAGGGGCGAAGCGTATCGAAATCGTTCCTGTGCGAACAAAATAAACTCAGATTTTCGGATGTATTACCCCCCCTTATGGGCTGGTGAAGTTGGCGGTCAGTGGCCGAGTTTTGGGGCTGAGTTTTGAGGCCGGGTCACACGGCGCCGCTGAAATTTGATGGCGGTCCATTGCGATTTGACCGATTGTCGAATAGGATAGATAATTTAGGGGTTTTCCGTGGCTTGAATGCTCGGGCGATCCCCAAGAGAAGATGGCACAGGCTTGATTTTTTCTACTCCGGGGGAGATTTGCGCCTTCAGGTTAACGAATCTCCGCTTTAGTGGGTAATCTATCGAGACAGGCCCCGTTTTTCCGCGGGCCGACATGGCTTCGGGTCGACATGGCTTCCCCAGCGCTGAGCCTTCTTTCTCTTGTCCCCCACGACTTACCCCGGATGGCCCTTTCTCGATAAACGTACGTGGAGTTTGTATTAGATGGCACGTCGTCTTACCCCCGACCAACTCATCCAACGCGCCTACGACCTGGGGCTGATCGACGATCGGCAGATGCAACAGGTCCGAAGCGATATTGGGTCGCGGATAGTCGAGCTGGACGAGGTGATCCAAATTCTCTTGCGACGTGAGTATCTGACTAACTATCAGATCGATCGGATCAAAAAAGGGGAAAAGAGCGGCTACTTCTATGGCGACTACAAGGTCCTCTATCATGTCGGGG
Source organism: Thermoguttaceae bacterium (assembly GCA_963674475.2). Lineage (GTDB taxonomy): Bacteria > Planctomycetota > Planctomycetia > Pirellulales > Thermoguttaceae > CAXXFQ01. Next base: position 692,176 of record CAXXFQ010000033.1, read on the forward strand.
CCGGGACGTTCGCCCGTGTTTTTCGAGCGATGCACCGTGAGACCGGCGACGTGGTCGCACTGAAGGTCTTGCGAAACCGCTTCAGTGATCAGGCGGACCAGTATCGGCTCTTCGTTCGCGAAGGAATGATCGGGCGCACGCTGCGTCAAGACAATATCGTTCCGATCTACGACGTCTACTCCAAGAAGAAGACGCATTACTTCGTCATGGAGTTTATCGAGGGGCGTGACCTTCGAAAGTTCATCAAGATTCGAAAGCGAATCGAGCCGAAAGAGTCAATTCGACTGATGGTCGATATTGTGTCCGGAATGAAGTACGCCCACGATCGGTCCTTGATCCATCGTGACCTGAAAGCGAGCAACGTCTTGGTTTCCAGCTCGGGACAGGCCAAGGTGGTCGACTTCGGATTGGCCGGACTCGATGAGTCGGCGGCCGACAACCCGGATGCGGATGTGGTCGCCGGGCGAACGATCGACTATGCCGCGTTGGAGCGAGCTTCGGGCGCCAAACGGGACGATCCGCGGAGCGATATCTATTTTCTCGGCTGCATTTTTTATCACATGCTCACCGGCCATCCGGCACTCAAAGAGACCCGTGATCGGACGGTCCGTTTGTCAAAGACCCGGTTCCAAGAGGTGATCCCGATCGCCGAACGGATGCCCGAATTGCCGCACTCGGTTTGTCTGATCGTCAACAAGGCGATGGCGATGAATCCGGATCGCCGGTACCAGACGCCCGGCCAGATGTTGACCGAACTGCGGATGGCCGCGCGACGACTGGAAGAAGGGGACGATCTTTCGGCGGCCGACGCCCAGCGAAAACCGGCGGTTTCCGATAAATCAAAACCGGCTCCGCTTGCGTCGGTACTCATTGTCGAAGGGCAACCGCAGATGCAGGACGTTTTCCGCAAGGCGCTGCAAAAAACGGGTTTCCGCGTGCTTGTGGTCAGCCATCCCGATCGGGCGTTCGATCGGTTGTCCAAGGATCCGACCGCCGCCCATTGTGTTTTGGTTAATTCCCAAGGGTTCGGCGCGCCGGCGCTGAAGATGTTCAACCGCCTGGGAGAAAACGGGGCAACTTCGATTATCCCCGCCGCGTTGCTTTTGGATGAACCGCAAAAAGAGTGGCGTCGACACGCCTGGACGTCGGATCGCCGTGTGGTGATCGATATGCCGATCTCGGTCAAAAAACTTCGAACACTCGCCGCGAAGCTGGCCCAAATTCGTCTGAACGAACTGGGCTAAGCCAACAGGCGCTAGCTGACGGGCGTTTACTGAAGTTGCTTCTCGTCGACTTTTGCCGCGGTCCGATCGACGATCTCGACCGCCCCTGGGTGACGGACATCCAACGCCGGTACCTTCTCGAGCGATCCATGTTTGGCGACGAATTTTTTGAGCTGTTTGATTTTGTCGCCGGCAGGGGTTTCGTCTTGCGCTTTCGATCCCGGAGCGCATCCCCAGACGATCTTGGTTTCCCCTTTCGTGTAGATCAGGTAGGTCGGCTCGGCGTTAAAGCCGTTTCGAATCATTTCGCCCACCTCGATTCGCTCGAGTTTCAACCGCTGCCAATCGTCGCCGAAGGCGGTGGCGATTCGCGCGGCACCGAGAACCCGGTCATCGCGCCACGAGGTTCCTACCGGTCCGATCGGAACCGTGTCGATGCCGACCAGACGTGGGTACCGAAGCGCCTCGCGAACGGAGAAATCAGCATGCGGCAAAGTGACCCCCTCGACGTCGACCGGTCGGAGTCCACGGCCGCCCGAGGATTCGACCATGCAAACCGGTCGTCGATATTCCAGGTCGATCTGAAACGCCGCCGGATAATGTTTGGATACCTTTTTGATTCGCGCGACCCAGGGATGGACCGAAAACGCGTCGGCCACCCGTTTGGTCGCATCCGGCGCCATGACCGAAAGGGGGCCGTCGAGGTTCAAATCGCGGAAGGCGGTCGCGCGGATATCACTGTGAATCCACTTCGGCGGTGGGGTGATGTGAAGGTTCTCGACCGTGACTTGATATTCGGAAGAGGATAAGACCCGCCCGCGCACCTGGCTCCAACCGTACATCGCCGCGCCGACGAATCCGGCGATCAGAACCACCGCCAGCGCAGCGGTTCGACCCGGTCCCCAGAGGAAGGAGATTCCTTTTTTCAACAGGCTCAAGAAAGCCGTGTTTTTTTGCTTCTTTTTGGCCATCTATTCCAATTAACCGACACGGTTTATGACGTCGGCCTTTTCGGCCCGGTTCCATCCGTCTTGAAGCATCCAGTCGCAAAGCGTCGGCATTTCGATCCCTTCGTGAGCAGCCGCTTGGGGGGTCAAGCTGGTCCGGGTCATTCCCGGAAGAGTGTTGACCTCTAATACCGACGCTTGAAATTCCTCATCGGCGATGAGATCGACTCGGACGACACCCCTCGTTTGTAGGGACTTTGCCGCCGCGATGGCGATCTGCTGGAGTCTTTCTTTTTCTATCGGCAATTGGTCGGCCCCAAAGTGATACTCGATTTGGCCAGGACGATATTTTGCGTTGAAATCGAAGACCGGACCGGCACCGACAATCTCCAGGGGGGCCAGCGCGCGGCGTCCCATGACCGAAACGGTCCATTCGCGTCCGGCAATCCACCGTTCCAAGAGGATCGGGCCGCCGAAACGACGCGCCGCGGCGATCCGCTGGAATAGGCTTTCAGGGGTCTCCGCGATGCCGACGCCGAGGCTCGACCCTTGGTCGTCCGGCTTGACGACCAGCGGGAACCCGATCGAGTGGGCCTTTTCGAGGATTTTCTCGTCCGAGTCACGCGATTCGACCAGAGACCAATCGGGGGTCCGGACGCCGTCCTTTCGAAAACAGGCCTTGGCGATCGATTTCCGCATTGCACGGGCCGAGGCGACCGGCGGGCTGCCGGTGTAGGGTATCTTTCGATTTTCTAGCGTGGCCTGGATTTGTCCGTTTTCCCCGTCCCCGCCGTGCAGGGCCAAAAAACAGAGGTCGAATCGCTCTTGAAGGCAATCCAACGACGTTTCCGACGGATCGACCTGAGTCACCCCGTATCCGGCTTCGGTCAACGCGCCGACCACTTGCCGACCACTTTCGAGACTCACTTCCCGTTCGGCCGAATCGCCGCCGGCCAAGACGGCCACCCGAAGGGTTTTTCCCCGAGGGGAATCCGATTGCCACATGATTTGCGATGCGTCCAAGGTGCCTGCCTCTTGCCTGTCACGGTTTGCTATTTTATCGAGAGGACCGGCTTGCGGTAACCTCGGTAAACCGAAGGTTTACTCCTCAAGAGAATGGAAAAGTGGCCTTTTATTCGAGAAAATAAGGGTCTTCACTTTTTCATTCTCGTAAGCTACTTCCTTGTTTTCCGCAGGTAGCCTTACCAAATATCCAGCTCCAGCTCCAACTCGACCCCCATACGCTGGTTGACCTGCTCCCGGACGAAATCGATCAGACGCAAGACGTCCTGCGCGGTCGATTCCGGTTCGGCGATGATAAAATTGGCGTGACGGTGGCTGACGACCGCGCCGCCGATCCGCGTTCCTTTGAGTCCCGCTTGGTCGATCAACTCACCGGCGTGCATTCCCGTAGGGTTGCGGAAGACGCATCCGGCGCACTGATGGCCCATCGGCTGCTTTGCCTTGCGGATGATCCACTGCTTTTGCATCCGTTTGGAAAGTAGTTGCGGGTCGTCCTCATGGAGTTCCAACTGGGCGTTGAGGATGGCCAGATCGTCTTTCAAAGAACTTTCTCGGTATCCAAAAACGAGTTCTTCGCGGGTTCGCGTGACCAGTTCGCCCATCTCGGTCAGAATGGTCACTTTGGTGGTCCATTGGCCGATATCGCTGCCGTGGGTCCCGGCGTTGCCGTGCAGCGCGCCGCCGAACGTCCCGGGAATCGCGACCAACTCTTCAATTCCGGCAAGCCCGGCGTGAACGGCGGTCGTGACGACTCGGCCAAGTCGGATACCCGCCCCGGCGGTGACCAGGTTGTCTTCGATCTCGATTTGTCGAAAGACGGGCGAAGAGAGCGTGATGACCAGACCACGGACCCCTTCGTCGCGGACCAGGATATTCGAGCCGCGTCCGAGGAGGTGGATCGGGAGATTTTCATCTCGGGCACGCCGGACCAGGGCGATCAGTTCCTCTTCATTGGCCGGTTCGGCGAAAAATTCGGCCTTGCCACCCAGTTGGAACCACGTGTGCATCGCCAGCGGCTCATCCGGCCGCACGGAATTGGGAAAATCCTTCAAAATACTCATCATAAATCCTTCGAATATCTCCCGCGCCAACGGTAATAAGGATATCGTTTGGTTTCAGTTGTTCGATTAGCGATTCGGCAATTTGGGCGAGCCGGTGTTCTCGACCGACCACCACGCCGTAGCCTCGGACCGCCTCGGCCAGATCGGCGGCCGTCACGTCGTCGGGGTGAGGTTGACCTTCCCTTGCTCGATAGATATCGGCAATCCAAACCCGGTCGGCCCGCCCTAATTCCCGCGCAAAAGGATTTAAAAGTTTTGCCGTCCGCGAGACCTGGTGCGGTTGAAAAACGCAGCAGATCCGTCGATCAGGAAACGCTTGCCGGAGGGCCGAGAGGGTCGCCCGCACCTCGGTCGGGTGGTGGGCATAGTCGTCGTAAAGCTCGACCGTTCCACGCCAACGGCCAATCCACTCCTGACGACGAGCCAAACCGGGCACGGTCGACAGGGCCCGTCCTATTGTGCCCGGTTCGACATCCTGATGCCAGGCCAAAGCGGCTGCCGCCAAGGCATTAAGCCGGTTATGTTCGCCAAGGAGGGGGAGCTGAACCTCAACTAGCGGGGTCCCTCGCCGGACGATTTCCCATCGACGGCAAACCGTTCCGGTTTCAAGAGGGCGTCCGATCCAATCAGGAGAGTCATTTCCCCGCCAGTGGGGGGGCGTTTTTTGACCCGGGGCCGAGACCATCGCAAAAGTTTCGACCCGGCATCTGGCCGATCGGGCGAGGCGCTGGCAGATCGGATCGTCGGCCCGCGCCAACAGGAGCCCGTCTTTCGGGATTTTTTGGACGAATCGGGCGAACGATGCTTCAAGCTGGGCAAGGGAGTGAAAATAGTCGAAATGGTCAAGTTCCACGCCAGTCAACACCGCCTGACGGACCGGCAGGTCAAGAAAATGGTCCCGGTATTCCGACGCCTCGGCCAAGAGGATCGGGCCTGCTCCGCCACGTCCGCCTGCGGTTTGACCGACCGGCCAGGCCCCGCAAAAGACGGTCGGGTCGGCTCCGGCCTCGGTCAGAAGATGGGTGGCGATCGCCGTGGTGGTCGATTTTCCGTGGGTCCCGGCGACGGCCAGCCCCCGTTTTTCACGCATCAAACGGGCGATCATCTCGAAGTAGGAGTAACTGGCAATTCCGCGCTGGGCCGCTTCGCGTAGTTGCGGATGGTCCGGCCGGACGGCGTCGCTGTAGATCAACAGCTCGAGGTTGGGGGGAAGATCTTTCGAGCGGTTCTCTTGTTGAAAACCGAGTCCGTCTCGAACGAGGTCGTCGGCGCCGAGCGGGTTTTGGTCCGACCCGGTCAGCGTCCAACCGGAATCCAAAAGGGCCCGAGCCATGCCACGCATCCCGCTTCCCGCGACGCCCAAAAGATGGGCCCGCTTCGGCAAAAAGTTTTTTGGATCGGACGCATTGCAGCAGGGAGTCGGCACGTTCGAGATCCGCTTTTTTGTGGCAAGAGAAAAAGACAAAAAGGGACGACACGCGGCGAGCGACAAGAATCGGGGAAAGCAAAAGAACCGTTTCTCCGCCCGCGGGGATCATTGTAGCCGAAAGTTTTCGAGAGCGAAACGTCGAACGACAGTGTCTATGTCTATAGAAGGAGCCGCGAGAAGGTGCCGTCCGGGGGGGATTCCGCCGACGTTATCCGTAACCGCCCATGCCGAAGAAGAGTTGTCGTTTCAAAAAGCGATAGAACCACATTTGTTCGGGGATTTCTTCCCCCGGGAGATGGTGGCTTGTTCGGCGGCACGAGGCGGCCAGTTCGGCGTAGGCGTTTCGACCGCTGCTGTCGATGGCCCCGTGTTCGCGGAAGAAGTCGACTAGCTCGTCCGGCCGTTCGAGGATAACGCAACCGCGGGTTCGTTGGTTGACAAAGTCCTGAAAATTGCGAAGAAACCGGCTTTCGTTGATTGTCTGGAAAAGATCGCCTTGGTTGTCGTCGATCGTCTCGCAGGCGAAGGTCAAAGGGGGACACGGCTCGACGTGACCGGCCGGACCGATATGAAAACCCATCCCGGCCGCCGCCGGACAGACCGCCTCGCCCGAAGCGTTCCAGTAGGTATCGATCAGGATGATCGGATGACGGTGTCGGAGTTCGATCAGCCGTCGTCGAAACTGGAGCATTTGGTCTTTGGAAATACACAGCTCGGGTGCCGGGTCGGCGCCGACCGGTCGGAAGCCGTAATACCAAAGGTACATCGCCCCGGCGCGGATGAACTGGCGGACGTAGTCGTCGGTCAACACCTCGTCGAGGTTGGCCCCCGTGACGGTCGTCGCGACGCCGAAGAGGATCTTGCGCCGCTTGAGCCTCGCCAATCCGGCCATCGCCTCGCGAAAAACCCCTTCGCCCCGACGCGCGTCGTTTTGCACCTCGTTGCCATCGATGCTCACCAGCGGCGTTACGTTGCCCAGCCGGGCGATCCGGTCGACGGTGTTTTCATCGAGAAACATTCCGTTGGTGATGATCTGAAAGTAACAGTCCGGGTGGCGCTCGATGATTTCGAAAAGCGACTCGTGCAAGAACGGCTCACCGCCCAAGAGGGTCACGTAATAGGAGCCGTGGCGTTTGCCCGTTTCGATAATCTGGTCGATCTGGCCGTCGGAAAGTTGTCGAACGTTTCCTTCGGAGCCGACCCAACATCCGCGACAACGCAAGTTGCACGCGTCGGTCAGCGCGAGAAACAAAAATGGCGGGAATAGTTCGCCCCGATCCCTTCGACGTCGAAAGGCCCGCATCGCGCCGATCCCCTTCCACGCCCAAAGGTGCCCGGCCTTCCACGCCGTGCGGGGAGCGATTTCAGTCAGACCGCGAAGGGCCAGTCGAGTGAGGGTAAGCACGGCGGCGGGTGTCGTCTTTCAAATCGTTGAAGAACCAGGGGGGAGTCAACACGCAGAATACTTCCTTTCCATCGTACTTGGGGAACCGAGGCGGTTCAACCCGCGGGGACAACCTACGTCGGCGTCGGATGGGGGGTGGTCAGTTTTTTCCTTTTCATTATTGGCCTCGTGTGTAGAATGAAAAGTATCCGGTATCAAACGGTTTTCAGGAGAAGGGTTGTCCGGAGACGGAAGGAAAGACGCCGAAAGTACTTAAAGTAGGGTGTTTCGCTTTCGCGTTTTTTCGTCTTGCCCTGAACCGACTTGATCCATAAAATCCCCGGAATTCGGAAACCTTTTAGTCAAGTGCAGCAATCGAGAAGATCGGTAGGTAGGCAAATCGAACGAGGGGGAAAAAATACCCTTGGGACACAAATGCCTTATAGATTTACCAACTTGGCACGCCAGCCTGCCTTCCGATCGTAAGCCCCTTTCTGCAGACGGCTAAATAGATACTAAAATTCGTTCGGGTGACTGCAAAGAATTTGACAAGTCCTGACCGATAAGGAATAGTAAATAAGAAGGAAAAAGCCTCTCGCTAGTTCATTCCGACAGAGGTGCCAATTAATGGCGTGGGCCAGGGTTCATCAAAGGCTAGTGCGAATTGCACGCCGAACCCCCGCTCTTCTCGCAGCGACACGTCTGGTCGCAATCGGCGAGAGGTTTTCCACAACGCCGCCGCTTTCTCGGTTAACGGGAATGCGGCGGTTTTTTTATGCGCGGTTATTGTGCGCGAGAGTGGAACGATTCGTTTTCGGAAGGGCTGAAGCGAACTGTCTGGGTTGAGTTAATACTTCCGATTGAGCGCCCAAAGCTCGTGACTGGTCGAACTGATCGCCCGACACCCGCTTTCCAACACGGTTTGGAGCGTGTCTTCGTCCCGAACCAATCCCCCGGCAATCCGCGGAAACGGCAGCGAGTCGAACGTCTCGCGGACAAACGGGGCCGCGACGGCCGGAAGGAGCTCGACCGCGTCGGGCCGCGATTTTTCGATCACGGTCCGTCCTCGTTCCACACCGCGACGGTCTTGGAGAAAAAGCCGAACGACGCAACTCAACCCCAAGCGGTGGGCCGCCGAGACCAGATGGTGTTGGACCGTGATGACGCCGCAAAACCGCTTCAATGAGGCTATATATCTCAGGGCCGCGTCATCCCGCGAAAGGCCCCGGACCAGGTCGAGGTGCAACAAGACGGGCAGATGGGCCAGATCGGGAGTCGAAAGCGGCTCGATCAGTGGTTCCAAATCCAACAGTTCGTTTGGCTGGAGCATCAGCAGACTGGCGTGCTGGAGGTCCGGAACGATATCGTTCATCCCTTGAGCCAGATACGGGATAATCGGTTTGGTCAGATAAGGTTCGATACTCGTCGAGGAAGACGTGGCCATGTCTTTTCTTCTTCGTTTGGATGGAGTGTAAGGCCGACGATCGGCCCTTCTTTACAGGTCATGCGCCAAGTTTTTTATGCCGATTTCTCGTGTGAAACTCCGTTTCAGGCGCGCGTGTTCACCCTCTTGAGAAAACATGCAATTTTCACACGGGTGAACGTGCGGTTTCACTTTAGAACGCGTATAACCCGAGTATCTCTGTATCTCTCCTCGAATATCAAATCATCTTAACGTTTCTAACCCCCATTTGGAAGGAGGGAGTCAGGGAATGCCCAGAGGACATTTTAAAACCTCAATTTGGACTACAAGCGATCTTTTTGCCTGCTGGACTTTGTCACAAAATCTCGCCATATCTACGGATATGCCTGCGATTTGGTTCCTTGTCAGCAAGACAAAAATCTTCGCTTTCGTCTCCAAAGCAGGTTTTGAAACGCCCTCCTGGCGAAAGGAATGACGTTTAGACGTTTTTTGCGACGTTGTTCGTTTTTGGCAATTCCCTAGGCAGCTTGCTTAAGTGTTACGATTGATACAGTTAATCCTGTTTGCGTCACCCCCTTTTTGGGCGAAACCGTAAGAATCGCTTAGGGGAATAGCCGATCCTCATCCGTTGTGGTATCCTTGCCTAGATAAAGAAAATCGAGCGTCGATCGGCTCTTGGACCCCTCTTGTGGTTCCCGTTGCGTGGGAGGGAAAATTGCCCCCCTGTGGCGAACCGTCCCTCCCCCTCTTTTCGGACCCAACTTTTCGGAAAACAGATGAAAGAGAATCAGGTAACTCTCACGATTGACAGCACCCAGGTCACGGTCGACCCGGGGACGACAATCATGCAGGCGGCCGCCCAGTTGGGTGTCCAGATTCCCCGGTTGTGCTACCATCCGGACCTCAGCGTGGCCGGTTCCTGTCGGGTTTGCATCGTTGCCGTCAAAGGGCTCAGTTCCTACGTGCCCTCGTGCTGTACGGCGGTAGCCGAGGGGATGGAGGTCGAAACGAACTCGCCCGAGATTCGTGAAGCGCGACGCGATATCATCGAACTGTTACTGGACAACCATCCGAAAGATTGTCAGACCTGCGATCGGGACGGGAATTGCGAGTTGCAAGACTTGGCCTATTCGCACGGCGTCCGTACGCGGCTGTTCGAGGGAGAGCGAAAAAGTTTTCCGATCGAGGATTCCAGCGACTCGGTCATCCGGAACCCGGAAAAATGTATCCTTTGCGGCCGGTGTGTCCGGGTCTGTGAGGAAATTCAAGGGGTCACCAATTTAAGTCAGCACGGACGCGGTTTCAATACGATCGTCGGCCCGGCCCATCTTTGCAATATGGACGAGTCGGTCTGTATTCAATGCGGCCAGTGCATCAACGTCTGTCCGACGGCCGCGCTGGTGGAAAAATCGGCGACGGACCAGGTTTGGCGGGCGTTGGCCGATCCGGAAATGCACGTCGTCGTGCAGACGGCCCCGTCGATTCGCGCGGCGATTGGCGAAGGATTCGGGATGAAGCCCGGCACCCCGGCGACCGGCCGGATGATCACCGCGCTTCGTCGGTTGGGGTTCGACTCGGTGTTCGACACCAACTTCGGCGCCGACCTGACGATTGTCGAAGAGGCGCACGAATTTTTGACCCGGTTGGACGACGGCAACCTGCCGATGATTACCAGCTGTTCGCCCGGTTGGATCAGTTTCATGGAACGGTTCTATCCGGACCTGATCCCGCGGGCGTCGAGCTGTCGTTCGCCGATGAGCATGATGTCGGTTTTGTCGAAGACTTACTATGCCCAAAAGCTCGGCGTCGACCCGGAAAAGATCTATATGGTCGCCGTGATGCCGTGCGTGGCGAAAAAGTACGAAGCGGCTCGTCCTGAACATGCCGACGAAAACGGACACCCTTATACCGACGCGGTTTTGACGACGCGGGAGCTGATCTGGATGATCAAGTGTTACGGCGTCTCGTTGGCCACGTTGCCGGAGGGCGAGTTTGACGCGCCGCTGGGAGTTTCCAGTGGAGCGGGCGACATCTTCGGCTCGACCGGCGGGGTGATGGAAGCGACCCTCCGCGCGGCGGCCGAATTGGTGACCGACAAACCGGTCGGGCGAATCGAATTCACCGAGGTCCGCGCCGTCGAAGGTCTGCGTGATACCTACGTGGCGATCGGGGCCCAAAACATTCACGTCGGCGTGGCCAACGGTTTGAGTAACGCCAAGGTCCTTTTGGATATGGTCCAGCGGGGCGAGGGCGATTTCCATGTCATCGAGGTGATGGCCTGCCCGGGCGGGTGCATCGGCGGCGGTGGCCAACCGTATCCGCCCGAGGGGACCGAAATTCTCGATCCCGAACTGTTGCGGTTGCGGGCCTCGGCCTTGTACCAAATCGACAAGGAAAAGAAGCTCCGCAAATCGTACGAGAACCCGGCCATAAGCGAGTTGTACGACAGCTTCCTCGACAGCCCGGGCAGCCCGAAAGCGCACGAGCTTTTACATACCTCCTATCAATCCAGACTGCCCCGAGGCATTCGATGAGCAAGACGTTCGACAATTGGAATGAAGTAAAAAAACAGAGCGAGGAAGCGCTCGGTGAGGATATTGTCGCGTACATCAAGAGCTGTCACGACGATCCCAAACCGGCCGGAAGGCTGATTGCCGTTTTGCACAAGGTGCAGGCGAAGTTCGGCTATTTGAGTTCCGAACATCTTGACGCGGTGGGCCAGTTGTTGCGGGTTCCGACCGCCAAGGTTTCGGGTGCGGCCAGTTTTTACCACTTCTTCCGGCTCACGCCTCGTGGGAAATACGTGATCAGTGTTTGTCTGGGGACGGCTTGCTACGTCAAGGGGGCCGACCAGATTGCGGCGAAGCTCAGCGACGAGTTGGGGATCACCTTCGGCGAAACCAGTGCCGACGGGATGTTCACGCTCGAGGGGACCCGATGTCTGGGCACCTGTGGGCTGGCGCCGGTGATGATGGTCAACGACAAGATTCACGCTCAGGTGACGGCCGATCAAGTTCCGATCATCCTTGATCAGTATATTCAACGAGCCAGAAAAGAAGATCAAGAAGCGTCGGTCTAGCGAAGAGAATTTTTCTTTTTTTGAAGCGGGTGAAACGAGAGAAACCGTTGAAAAAAACCTATTTCGTTTCCGATTTACACCTGTTTTCGAGTCGCTCGCAGGAAGAGCGTTTTCGACTTCAAATCCGCGACAAGGCGAGTCGGGCCGGGGCGTTCGTCTTTGGCGGCGACATCTTCGATTTCCGATGGAGTCAGGCGGCGACGATCGAGGAGACGGCCGTCCGGGCGTCGGCTTGGATTCGTGAGTTGGCCCACGAGTGTCCGGAGTGTGTTTTCCGCTTCATTCTCGGCAACCACGACCATCATCCCGAGCTGGTTTTTCATCTGAAGCAACTCGAGTCGCGGCTGGATAACTTTCATTGGTATCCGTATTATTTCCGATCAAACGGGAACTTGTTTCTCCATGGCGACGTGATCGACCGGCGCGCCGGGGTCCAGCGATTGATCCATCGGCGCGAAAGCAACCGGTTCCATCGGGCACGGGGCCTGGTCGCCAACCAGCTTTACGATTGGGCCGTCTCGCGACGACTTCACATGCCGGTCGTCCATCTCTCGCGACGGAAAAAGACCGCCGCGCGTCGGATTTTGGCCTATTTAAATCAGATCGGCGAAGGGCCGGCGACGGGGGTGAAAAACGTCTACTTCGGCCATACCCATTTGGAAATGGTCGACTACGAGTACGACGGGGTAAAATTCCACAACGGCGGCGCCCCGATCAACGGATTGCGGTTTCGGATTATCGAAGTGGAAGGTTCCATGCGGGCCGACTCATTTATCGATTAAGGTACCGATTCTCTGGTGTTGCCGCCGGTCTGTTCACGAAGCGTTATTTGAACTAAAGAAGACACGAAAATATGATCGCGCTGCCTCAGATGGACTTCCGACGTACCCCGGCGACACTCGTTTTGGCGGGCGTGATCGTTGCGATCGAGGTGGTCTGTACGATTCGCCCCGAGGCGCGGGTGAACTACTACAATAATTATTTCGGCCTGTTGGCCTACGTCTGGGACGGTCAGCCGTGGCGGCCGTTTACCAGTTCGCTGATGCACGGCGGCATTTTGCACGCGGCGTTTAACACTTATTGGTTGCTGTTTTTCGGCGCGGCGTTGGAGCCCCGGTTCGGGTCGGCCAAATTTTTGGGGCTGGTCGTCTTGCTCGGCTATATGTCGATGATGCCGCAATACGTCATTGGCAGTTATTCGCTTGAAAAGCCGGTCATGTTGGTCGGTTTCTCCGGCGTGGTCTACGGCCTGTTCGGGATCATGCAGGTTGGGCGGAAGTTCCGACCGGAGTTGCAATACTATTGCGACGATCAGGTCGTTTCGCTTTTGATCGCCTGGTTCTTTATCTGCCTCGCCCTGACCTGGGCCGGGATTTTTAACGTGGCCAATATCGCGCACGGGGCGGGCTGGTTTTTTGGCTTCGTCTACGGACAGGCCCTCTTTAACCAAAAGCAGCGTCCGATCTGGCTGGCCGCCGCGATTCTCGGTACCGTGGTGGTTCTTGCGACCTTGATCGCTTGTCCCGGCCACGCCGCCTATGAGCAGGTAAAGCTGCTTCAGCACTTTCGGGCAGGTCGATAGATGTTTTTTTCAATCCAATCCACTCTCGGTATTCGCGACGAAGGTACCCTCCATGCCGTTTGTTGAGAAAATTGCGGAAATTACTCTCTACACCAATCCCAACCCGGCCGTCCGGAGTCGCCAGGCGGCCTTTCCCGGAGTGGCCCGGTTGCCCGGCGGCGATCTGGTGGCCCTGTTTGTCGTCGGCGAGGCGTTCGAGGCGGCCAACTGCCGGACCTACGTCAGCCGTTCGACCGACAACGGGCAGACCTGGAATTTCGAAGGGCCGCTTTACGATCAGGATTCGATGGGGCTGGGATACCAGTTGTCCGATTGCTATAAGCCGACGCTGCTTCCCGACGGAACGCTGGCGGCCATCGGATATGGGTTCGTTCGTCGCGATCCCGAACAGCGGATTGCCGATTCGGAAACGGGCGAAATCCTGCCTGGATACAACGTGGTCGTTTTTTCCGAGGACGAGGGAAAAACCTGGTCGTTGCCCGAGCGGGTCGACATCGAATCCGAAGCCGCTTTGGAACTCTCGGGCCCTTGCCTTTTGACCGATTCCGGAACTTTGCTGGCGGCAGGCCCTCCGTTTCATATGGAGAAGACCGGCCATTATGGTCAATTGCTTGCCAGCACCGACGGCGGGCACACCTGGGAGAAACGGTCACGCTATTGCGAGTCGTCGACGGGCGATATTCCCCCCTGGGAAACCCGTTTGTGCCGCGGGCCCTCGGGCGAGGTGATTGCCTTGTGGTGGGCCTTTCGTACCAGTGACGAAACCCATCTGCCCAATAGGATCGCCATTTCCCACGACGAAGGTCTGAGCTGGTCCGAACCGATCGATACCGGTGTTACTGCCCAAGCGTCCAATATGATCCACCTCGACGGCAACCGGTATATGTCGATCCATTGCCATCGGGCCGACGCCACTCCCGGCCTATGGGTTCGACTGGTCGATCTGTCCGGCGATCGCTGGAAGACGCTCGACGAGGTTTGCATCTGGGGCGGCGCCACCGCGCAGGACACGTCGGAAAGCATGGCCCGTCAGTTCGCCGCGTTGCAGTTCGGCCAGCCGAGCCTGGTGCGGCTTTCGGATGAGGAGCTTTTGGCCGTCCATTGGTGTGCCGAAAACGGGCAGTACCGAATTCAGTCGCACCAACTTCGACTGAAGTAATGGGAGAACGAAGAAGGAGGAGGCGGGATTATTTCGTGATGTCGCTTTCTTGCTTCTTTTTCTTATTGGCCGCTTCCAACTGTTTCGTCAACTTTACCAAGGAGTAGACCCCGGTCCCGACGCCCAAAAAGACGCCGAGGATCAACCAGAGTGGGCCGGTCCCCATGCGGCCATCCAGCCAGTAGCCGCCCAGGCCGGGAAGGGCCATCATCAGACCGATGTTTGTCACCTGAGTGGCCAACCCCATCGCGCGGGCCATCGGCGAACGTCCATCGTCGTGCGGCGAACGTCCATCGACGTAAGGAGGGCCCGTTTTGGTTCGGTCGCTCGGAGGCGGCGGCGATGGTGAATTTTTTTTCGACAAGTTTTGGCCCTTGTATTTCTTTTAAGATCGGTAGGACCAATCGGTTACCGGCCCGATCGTCACGGTCGTGTTTTGGGTCAAAGGGTAGTCGGCCAGCACGCGGTTGACCTGGTCCAACGTGATCGCGCGGACTTCGCGAAGATCGTCTTCGATACTCTCGTATTTGTGACGCAAGATCCACTCGTTGCCCAGTCCGAACAGACGATCCCGAGGCCGTTCCGCTCCGAGAACGACTCGCGAAAGAATCTTGCTTTTGGCCTGATCGAGTTCGGCCTTGGTTACCCCCTCGTTTCGCGCTTTGCGGAACAACTCGTCCAGACGCTGGAGGTTGTCGTCGGCCAATTCGGGGTCGCAGCCGAGGTAAGTGGAAAACGTGGCCGTGTCGTCGTATTCGCCGTGTCCGAACGAGATATGCTCGGCGCGGCCCGAATCGATGAATTCCCAATACATCCGGCTACCCGTCTCGTCGCCGAGGATCGTGGCCAGCACTTTGGCGGCGTAACGCAACGGGTCGTCAACCTTCGGCCCCGGCGCCAGTTGCATCGTGTACTGCTGGGTCGCCGATTCTTTGGGCATCGCCAAAAACTGCTGGTTCGGCTTAAAAACTTGTCCCGAGATCCGGTCGTCGCCGGGGGTCCAATCGCCGCAGCGGCGCTGGGCCGTTTCGAGCAGATGATCGAAGTCGACGTTCCCGCACGCCACCAGGACAATCCGATTGGCGCCGTACTTTTGCCCGAAATAGTCGCGCATCGCGGCGGCGTCCATTTGGGTGATGCTATCGACCGTTCCCAAGACGCTTTTGCCCAACGGATGGTCGCCGAAGTAAAGCTCCTTGCATCGATCGTCGGCGCCGAAAGGGGGCATGTCTCGATAGAGAAAAATCTCCTCGAGGATTACCTGTTTTTCGGTCTCGAAATCTTCCTCACGCAACGAGGGACGCAACAGATCGGTCCAAAGTTCGACGACCCGGTCGATGCATTCGGGCAAGACGGCCGCGTAGTAGACCGTTTGTTCTTCGCTCGTGCAGGCGTTGTAATGGGCCCCCATCGCGTCGAATTCCCGGTTGACCTGGTCGACCGTTCGGCCGGCGGTTCCCTTGAATGCCATGTGTTCCAAGAAATGACTCACCCCGGCCAACGGCTCGGTCTCGTCTCGCGAACCGGTCTTGACGAAAAAACCGATCGCCGCCGAATAGGCCCGGTCGTTGCACTCGGCGATCACTTCGAGCCCGTTGTCCAGTTTATGATTCAGAAACTCCAAGCGATACCTCCAGTTCTCGTGGGCCCAGCGTTACGACGGTGAAGTCGCCGGGGGGATGCGATTCCAAATAGGCGTTGATCGACGCGGCCGAAAGCCGATCGAGACGCTCCGAGACTTCGTCCATCGAGCGGACGCGTCCCAAGTGATACCAGTCCCGCGCGATCGACGAGCTGCGCGACGAACTCGATTCCTGCTGCATGACCAGCGCGCTTTTGATCCGCGACTTGAGCCGGTCGAGCTCTTCCGTTTCGACCCCCTCGCGCAAGCGTCGCAATTGATCTACCATGACTTCCAATGTCTCGTTGGCCCGGTCGGCGCTGGTGCCGCTGTAGCAGAGGACGCCCGCTTTGTCGCGAAGCGTGTAGGAATAGGCGTAGACCGTATAGCAGAGGCCCCGGTGTTCGCGGACCTCGGTTGCCAGTCGGGAACTCATCCCCCCGCCGAGCACGCCGGTCGCGCCCCAGGCCTCGAAATAATTTTCGTCGCGGTAGGGCACTGTTTCGAATCCGACGGTCACGTGGGTTTGACCCGACTCGAACGGAATGTGACGAACCGAAGAGGGCGAAACCACTTCGGCCGGAAGGTCCGTTTCCATCGGCGTCCAATCGGCGAAGAGCCGCTGGACTTCTTCCCGAAGCGTGGGCCAGTCGAACCGCCCGGCCACGCCGAGGATCGTGCCTTTGGGACTATAATGGTTTTGCCAAAATCGGCGGATCTCGTCCGACGTGACGGCCAGGATGCCCGGCTCGTTTCCCTGATGCGGACGTCCCCATGGATCGGCGAAAAAGGTCCGTCGCAATTCGAGTATCGATTTTTGGGCCGGCTCGTCTTCGACGGCGGACAACTCTTGAAGCATGATTTGGCGACCCGCTTCGAGCTGTTCCTCGGGCAATTGAGGACGGCGCAGCAGGTCGGCGTAGATCGACAAGACGTCGGGCAACCGTTCGGCCAGCGCGACGCCGCTGAAGCCGATGTGGGTCGGACCGACCGATTCGGACCGGTCGACGCCCAGCGTGTCGAGGTCGAGGATCAATTGTCGATTGTCCCGGTCCCCCGCGCCGCGAAGCATCATTTCGCAAGTGAATCCGGCCAAACCGGCCCGTTCCTTCGGCTCAAAGACCGAACCGGCCGGGACCAAAAAAGTAAAGGCGGCCGACCGCAGCCAGGGCATCTCTTCGGCCACCAAAACCATTCCGCCGGGCAGTTGACACGTATGGATCGTTTCGCTCACGCCATCTCCTTCTTCGGTGCGTTTTCGTTGGGAGCAGGGAAATCAAAAACGGGCCATTTTGAATCGGTTTTCATTGATATCCGCATGGTCAATGCTCTTCATGCAGCCGCAAATGCGCCTGGTACAGGTGGATTTACTGGATTTACGTACGTGGGAAGGTTCAATGGCAACGCAGCTCTCAATAAAACCATGGGAAAACGAGGATTTCTTTTCTTGCGACAGACGGTTAGGCGTCGACGATCTCGATCGATTTATACACCACTTTGGTTTTTCGAAAACCGAGCCGTCGATACAATCGGACCGCCGCACGATTTTCGGCCGTCACTTCCAGGGTTGCCCGGTCGAGGCCCACTTCGCGGAACCCGGCCAGGGCTTTGAACAACAGGGCCGTCCCGATTCCGACGCCTCGATGTTCGGGCACGATACCCAAATTCTGGATCGTCCCGGAACCGTTGCCGCCGTCGATCCCTTGAACGGTTCCAACCGGTATCGGGCTGGCCGGAATCGGGCAGTTGCCTTCGGCTCCATCGTAAACTACCAACCAAGTTGCCTCGGGCAGGAAGACGCTGCGCTGGACAATACTCCGCATCAGACGCAAGCACCCCTTGGGTTCTCTAAAGCACGGAAACACGTTCGCGTCCAGTTCCCCGTTGAAACTTTGGTATTTGACGCGAGCGTGGGCCTCCAATAACGGGTCGTCCCACGGCAAAAACCGATACCCTTCGCACAGTTCGAACCGATCCAAGTCGCCCTGGAACAGGTCGATCTCCATCTGGTATCGTTTGAAATAGGTAAGACTCATCCGCTTCGACCCACGAGTAAAAATCCAATTCGCCGCGCCGGAGTTTGGTTTCTTTCGATCGGAGGTAGTTGGTTTCACGCCAATCCCGTTTACTACTTTTCAATCAGTCCACGTAATGTTTTCAAATTGATTTGATCCATATTCCGTCCCGCTTCGTCCTCTTTGGGGGTTTCCAGGTACATCGGGATTTTTTTGAAACGTCGATCATTCAATATAAAGCGAAACGGCTCCCGTCCCATTTTACCATGCCCGATATGTTCGTGGCGGTCTTTGCGTGAGCCGAAGTCTCGCAGGCTGTCGTTCAGGTGAAAGGCTCGCAAAAGCTTGACCCCGATCACCTGGTCGAACTCCCGGAACGTCGCCTTGTACTCTTTTTCGGTTCCCATCGGGTACCCGGCCGCGAAAACGTGGCACGTGTCGAAGCAGACGCCGAGGCGGTCGGGGTTTTCGACCTTTTCCAAAATCGCGGCGATCTGTTCGAAACGCCAACCGAGGTTGGTCCCCTGTCCGGCGGTCGTCTCCAACAGGCACTGGGCCTCGACGTTCGGGGTTTGACGATGCACTTCGTCCAACGCCTGGGCGATCCGCTTGATACCGGCCGTTTCGTTGCTGGTCGTAAAAGAACCCGGATGGGTCACGACGTAGGGGACGCCCAACAGCTCGGCCCGGCGCAGCTCTTCAATAAACGCGTCGGTCGATTTTTTCCAAAGCGCGTCGTCCGGACTGGCCAGATTGATGAGGTAGGAATCGTGAATGATCGGGTGAGTGATCTTCTCTTCTTCCAAGGCCGCTTTGAACCGATCGGCCTCTTTCTCCGTAATAGCTTTGGCTCGCCACTGATTATTCGATTTGGAAAAAAATTGGAGACAATCACATCCGGCTTCCGCCGCTCGATGGACCGCTCGGTCGTGTCCGCCGGCGATCGACATGTGTGCCCCGAGAATGGCCATGATACGCTTCCTTCTTTTTTTAACCGGCGTTTTTTCCTGCGGGGACGAATTACCCCCCTGTCGGGCGGGGTTTTCGAGTCGGCTCACGCGACCCGTCTCTCGCCGGGGGGACCTCGTTCGTTTTATCGGCTGTTGCAGGCCGGAGAAGTCCTATTTTTCCCTCCGCCCGCGCCGTTTCGCTTTTTCTCCGGATCGCTTCAAAACGGGAAATGCCACCGCTAAATCGGCTGAAATCTCCGCTTCGCCAAAAAAATGGTTGAACCCCACGGTGCTTTCCATTAGAACAGAAAGTAGGTCATCGGAAAGGTTCTTTTTTCCCGAATTCATCCGCGGCATTGACATGCGGCCTTTTTATCTCCTTTTCTCCGAGAAAACAAGTGAGGGTGGACGCTCATGACGACGCTCGAAGAAGCCATGCTCGCCGGAATTATCGCGATCGGTTTGTCGACCGGTTTCTTTGGTTGGATCTGGGTGCGCCGTTTGCGTTGTTTCCCCCCGCTCGATCAGCTTCGTCGCGACTTTCATTGGCAACGTGAACGGCTGGAGGCCAAATTGGTCCAACTGGCCGATGAACAGGTCAAAAACGAGCAGGGTCAAAACGGGATTTCTTGCTCCGATCGGTTCGACTTCGACGACGATGTGGCCTACGTCCGAAATCGCTACACCGGCGAGCTTTCCTCGTTGGTGACGGTGACGATCCGACGACAAGCCGAATCCGGCCCGGCAAACCCAGACCCGACGTCGCAAGCCCCGTTGCCGCGGAATCGGTTTGCCTCGCGGGCCGACACCTTTTCCCTGCACGGTCGGTTGCAGGTCGCCACGGCCATTTTCCGTCACGACGGGACCCGCTGGGAGACCGACGGGCGGATTATCTTCCATTTGAATCCGTCCGAGACGGTCCGTTTCTATCGCCACGACCTGGAAATGATCGAGCACGAACCGGCCAAAACCGTTCGGCCGCGCGTGTCGCGTCTCGACTCCTAGTCGAAGGCGGCCTTCTTCCTCTCCCCTCACGTGTGCGTGATTGCCGATCCGTCCCCTTGACCGGTATCCGGATGTCGGACTAGGATACAGGTTTCTTAGGTAAATCTGTGCCCCGTGCTGAAAATGAACCTGGATTTCGATGATGAACCCTTCCAAACGACGTCCCGTTATTCTCCTGTCGATCCCCGCCTTGCGTGAAAAAGACGTCCCGCGCATGAAGCAGCTTTATGAGATGACCGCCGGAGGAGAAATCGCCAATCTGGTTCCCAGCTTTCCCTGCGTCACCTGTCCGGTCCAGGCGGCGATGACGACCGGTCAGGACTCACGAAAACACGGCGTCATCGGAAACGGGGTCTATTGGTCCGACCGGAAGCAGGTCGAGATGTGGACCGCGCCGAACTCGTTTATCGAGTCGCCCCAGATTTGGGACCTCTTGAACCAGCACGACGAGACGCTCGAATCGGCCACCTGGTTCCCGTTGCACAGTAAAGGTTCCGAGGCCGAGTACGTCTGCACCCCCGCCCCGATCCATAATCCGGACGGCTCCGAATCGCTCTGGTGCTATACCCGGCCGACCGAACTTTACGGCACGCTCCGGGACCGCTTGGGACATTTTCCGCTGAAACATTACTGGGGGCCGTTGGCCAACGTCACCGCGTCGGCCTGGATCGTCGATTCGGCCGTTTACGCCGCCGAGACCTATCATCCGTCGTTTCTTTATATTTATTTGCCCCATCTGGATTACGCTCCCCAGAAGTTCGGCCCCGACAGCCCGGAAGTGGACACGGCGGTCGACGAGCTTGACGCCCAGCTCGGACGGCTGGCCGAAGGGATCACGGCCGCCTATGGCGAAAAACCGCTCTGGTTGGTCGCCGGGGAATACGCCATGACGCCGGTCGACCATGTGCTTTACCCGAACCGGATTCTCCGCGGCGCCGGGCTGCTTCAAGTGGAATCACGCGACGGGGCCGAGTATCTCGACCTCGAAAAAAGCCGCGCGTTCGCGATGGTCGACCATCAGTTCTCACACATCTACGTCCAGGACGCCAGCCAGGCGATCCTCCAGCAGATCGCCGGGTACTTTACCGGCGCACCGGGGATTGACGAGGTGTTGGTCGGGCCCCAGTTGGCCAAATACGGCCTCGACCACGCCCGATCCGGTCAGGTCGTCCTGGTCTCCTCGCCCAACAGTTGGCAGGCCTATTACTGGTGGCTTGACGACGCCTTCGCGCCGCCGTTTGCCCGGACGGTCGACATCCACCGCAAGCCGGGCTACGATCCGGTCGAACTGTTCGTCGACCCGGCGACCCGTTCGATCCCGCTCGACGCGACACTGGTCCGCGGCTCCCACGGCGCGCCGGTCCACGACGAGTCGCAAGAGACGGTCGCCATTTGCTCCGATCCGGGCTTGTTTCCCAATCATGTGATCTCCGACCGGGCGATTTTTGAGACGGTTATGCGGATTTTCGGGCTCCAGAGTCGGTAAAATCGGGCGGATACACGGCCCGGGGGAGGTCGGCCGGGGTGGCGTGCGTATAATTGGGGAAATCGGTTCTTCTTGGGCGGTGAGATAGTTTTGGCCTGAATGAGAAAGAAAAAGGTGTGACGGCGTTGCCGTCACCTGTATTTTTTTGATTAGGGGAAACATTTTGAAAATTGTTTCCCCTAAAACCCCTTCAAAAACTTTTTGGACCGGGATTGCTTTGCAATCCCTCTTTTTTTGTTTTTTTATGATTAACGCTTACGATTTCGATATCCTTGTTGTCGGTGCCGGTCATGCCGGGGTCGAAGCCGCCCTGGCCGCTGCGCGACTTGGCGCGAACACCGCGCTTTTGACCACCAATCTCGACACGATCGCTCAGATGAGCTGTAACCCGGCGATCGGCGGCGTGGCCAAGGGCCAGATCGTCCGCGAAGTCGACGCGCTGGGCGGGGCGATGGGGCTGGCGATCGATCGGACCGGGATCCAGTTCCGGATGCTCAACCGGCGCAAGGGCCCGGCCATGCACGGCCCACGCGCCCAGGCTGATAAACTGGCCTACCACGAAGAAGTCAAAAAGATCTGCGAGTCGCAGCCGAACCTTCTCGTCCGACAAGAGACGGTCGTCGGGTTATTGAGCGAACCCGGGCCAGACCGGCCGCGTGTCACGGGGGTAACGGTCCTCGGCGGGATCGAGTACCGGGCCCGCGCCGTGATCCTGACCACCGGGACGTTTCTTTGTGGGCTGCTTCATTATGGCGATATGCAGATCCCCGGCGGCCGCGCGGGCGAAGCGCCGATCGAGGGGCTTAGCCGGTCGATGGCCGAGCTGGGCCTGCAACTCGGACGGTTCAAGACGGGGACCCCCGCGCGGCTCAACGGCCGGACGATCGACTTCGACCGCATCGAACTGCAACCGGGCGACGAAGACCCCGAGCCGTTTTCGTTTTTGAACGATTCGCTCGACATCAAGCAGATGCCCTGCCATATCACCTACACGAACCCGAAGGTCCACGAGGTCATCCGCCAGGCGTTCGATCGGGCTCCGCTTTACACCGGTCAGATTGTCTCGACCGGCCCTCGCTACTGCCCGTCGATCGAGACGAAGATCATCCGTTTCGCCGAGAAGGATCGCCATCAGTTGTTCCTGGAGCCGGAAGGACGAAACACGCACGAGTATTATCTCAACGGGCTCTCGACCAGTCTGCCGCGCGACGTGCAGGACGAGATGGTCCATTTGATCGAGGGGCTCGAGCGGGCCGAGATTCTTCGGTATGGCTATGCGATCGAATACGACTACGTCCCGCCCGACCAGTTGACCGCGACGCTCGAAACCAAGCCGGTCGCCGGACTCTACCTGGCCGGTCAGATAAACGGGACCACCGGCTACGAAGAGGCGGCCGGGCAAGGGCTTCTGGCCGCCGCCAACGCGGTCTTCGCCTTGCAAGGAAAAGAACCGCTCGTGCTGCGTCGCGACGAGGCGTACCTCGGCGTCATGATCGACGACCTGATCACCCGAAGTGTCGACGAGCCGTACCGGATGTTCACCAGCCGGGCCGAATACCGGCTGCGTCTGCGTCAGGATAACGCCGACCGACGTCTGACCCCGACGGCCTTTGAACGGGGCCTGGTCGACGAGACCCGCTATGAAAAGGTGATGGCCAAAGAGGGGCAAATCGTTGCGGCGATCGGGCGGCTTGAATCGACCGGTTTCCCCGACGGCGGGACGATGGCCAAGTGGCTCAGGCGTCCGGAAACGACCTGGGAAAACGTCGTCCAGCGGTTGCCCGAGTTGGGTTCGTTTTCCGCTGAGGTGGCTCGCCAGGTGACCTACGACATTAAATACGCCGGCTATATCGCCCGGCAAGAGGTTGAGATCGCTCGTCAACGTCGCTTGGCCGATCGACGAATTCCTGAAGGGATCGACTACCATCAGATCAGCCATCTGCGGATGGAGGCGCGTGAAAAACTGTCGCAAGTCCGCCCGACCGACATTGCCCAAGCCGGACGGGTCAGCGGGATCACCCCGACCGATCTGGCCGTTTTGGCGATCCACTTAAGCGGGCCAAAAAACAAGTGAAAAAAGAAAACACATCAGAGGGATTGCGCAGCAATCCCGGTCCAAAAAGTTTTTGAGGGGAGAGTTTGAGAGGGGACAATTTTCAAAATGTCCCCTTTCATTTAATAAACACTGGCGGAGGCGAAGCCGAAGCTCCATATATTTACTTTTGATTAACTTGACCGCTCGTTTACAAACAGCATCTTACGCCCTCCATTCCGGATTCTAGGAATCTGGGTTAACCGTTCTTCAGGCATACGCCCAATTTCTTCTTAAAACACCTGGCAACCGATGGAATTTTTCTTCAACACCTACATCCAGATGTGCTTTCTTCTGACGCCGTTTTTCGGGGTGTCGATGTTCCTGGAGATGTCCAGCGGTCTGAGCCACAAGGACCGTCGGTGGGCGGCCGTGCGTTGTGCGTCGGCGATTCTGGTCTTTATCTTCGTCTTTTTCTTTTTCGGTCGACCGTTGTTCACGATGCTGGGGATCACGTTGCCGGCGTTTCAGATCGGGGCCGGGAGCACGCTGTTTATCACGTCGATCATGATGGTCTTGGGGATGAATCGTCGCGCGGCTCCGTCGGACTCTGCCGCGCATACGAAAGACGATTTCGCCGTGGTACCGCTTGCCCTGCCCATGATCGTCGGTCCCGGCACGATCGGTGCGTTGATGGTTTGGGGGACGGAAATCACCGGTTGGGGCGCCCGGTCCCAGGCGTCGGCCGCCCTGTTTTTCGCCGGGGTGACCATGTTGGGTTTCTTGCTCTTGGCCGAATGGATCGAAAAGCTCCTGGGCCGACAGCTTCTTTTGATCCTGACGAAGATCACCGCCTTGATCCTCACCGCCTTGGCGTCCCAGATCATCTTCACCGGCGTGAAGCATTTTTTGTGGACCGACTTGCCGGTGAAGTGAAAAAGGGGCAACCGGATTCCTTCTCCAATTCGACCCGACCGGCGACGGCCGAGTACATCGCGATCCGAAGCGGTTTCGCTTTGGGCCAGAAGGGGACGCATTCGCGGGCAAAACCGCCTTCGGAGATTTACTCGTAGTACTCATGATATTCCGTACTACGAAAAATCTCCAAAAACGTTCCGTTTTCTACAGAGCCACGCCGGGCAGTTTTTTTACCGGGAAGGAATCTCTTTTTTCGATTGGATCAGGTTGGAAATTTTTACATTTTCAACATGCTCTTTACCCGATCGATAGGTGATTGGCTCGCCGTTTTCGGAATTGCTGATGATGTTTGAGAGAGACGAATCGGTCAGCGAACCGGCGATCAATATCGTGTTTTTCGAGTTACCGATAATGTTGCTTATCGCGAATCGGCTGGTATCGCCCACTGGGGTTACTCCTCCCCAAGCCGGGTTGGCATCGCCAATTTTTATAGTCGCCGCGCATCGTCGGTCGGGTGTCGATTTGTCGATAACGCCGTCAAGCACAACATTATAAATCTTCAAGCCGCTGGCATTCAGAAATCGGACAATATGATCCCCGCCCCCGAAGCCGGCGACATTTCTGATGAAGATATTTCGGATATCCTCGGCAACCGTCTTACGAAACGTTGCCCCACTTACCATCATCGTCGTGTCGGTTCCCGGGGTCAGATATCTTTTGACCGTGATGTTGGTCACCGCAACCAGGTCGTCACCGGTTTCCCCAGTGATCCCTTCGACAATAATATCGTGGCATCCCTGCCGGAGATCGAGGCCATCCTGGTTATGTATTGCCTTTCGCTTACCATCGATCATTTTAAAACCATGAGAGGTAAATCGGATCTCTTCGATTCGCCCTGGTCCGCTTCGCTCAAGCGAGATTGCCCAACTGTGCGAGTCTTTGAGATGAAGATTCTTAATCGAAAAGTTTTCGACCTTGGCAAAGAGTATTCCGATATTTCGCCAATCGCCGGTTTGGCTTTTGCCTTCCACGCCCGCATCGGTCCCGAAGGAATGTTTTCCGAGCGTTTTGGCACTGTCGCCCGTGGCGCGTGGGTGGTCGGCCCCTTCGAGCAACACGTTGCCAACGCCATAGATATGGACATGCTTCATCGGCTTGATGTCGGTGATTCCCATCCCGCAGTTGGCGCTTCGGATTATATTATCCCGGCACCGGTCAGACAGCTTGATATGACAGTGGTTCAACTCAAGCGTTGTATTGTCTCGTACCAGAATCGCCGAGTCGAGCAACCAAGTCTCGCTCGTGGCGCCCGGCTTTTGATTGAGCTTCGGGATGACAACGGTCAGCCCCTTGCCGGCGGCAGCCTGGATCGCTTGGTTGATCCGCTGGGAATCGGTTCCCTCGAATTCGTTTGGCGTGATAGTCAACGGACGCTCGGCCAAAGCCGATCCGGCAAGCAAGGAAACCATCACGGCTGAAACTAGACTGAATCGACAACGTCTGATGCAAACTCTCATCGTAAATAAGTCCGTTCTTTTTGCGAGCAAGGTGATTGGAACCGGTTTTGAAACCGTATTTCACGTCACGATTTATCGGCCGTGGGAGGCCTGGCAGGTAGTTTTGAAATGCTCTCTAGGTGGGGAACCGTCTCAACCCCTCATCAAAAACCTGAAAGGGACCAAGATATCATACCCGGTATTCTACCATACCGGTGCGGAAGATTTGAACCCCCAAGGTGGCCGCATGGCGTGGGGGAAACCCATAAACCGTTTTGAATATCGAGGGCGGCAAAAAAAGGAGCGACGACCTCCGCGGGACGCCACTCCTTTTGATAAATTTTCAGCCCTTTGTGTCGGGTTATTTCAGTTTCACACTCGGGCTCTCTCCCCACTCGATGACCGCCGCGCGGCCTTCATTGAGGATCGAAAGACGGACCGCTTCGGTGACCAGCTCGTTGATCGCGCTGTTGGCCGGGGTCGCGAGGATCCCCTTTTCGTCGATCTCTTCGATCAACTCGCGTCGACCTTGAAGATCGTCACCGCCTCGGTTCACCTCGATCGCCGCCAGGACGTTCGCTTCGACCGAATCGTAGCCGTAGCCGACCGGCTTGAGCCCGTCGCCTTGCCAAGGGACCAGACGGAAATAGTCCGGGTTGATGTAACGGAACGCCGCGCCGGCCGTCTTGTCGGTGTAGCCGTAGCTGCACCCGCGGAACTGGTCGTTGTGCTTGACGATCGTCCCACAATCCGGCCCTTCGCCGTACAGGGTTATCCCCTGGTCGTTCGTCCCGGCCCCTTCGTCCGGATAGCCCAGGCCGTTGAGCACGCCGAGGACCGCCCCGTTTTCCCACACGACATGGCCGTGCGACCACATATAGCCGACGTTTCCGTTGGGAAAAGTTCCTTCGATGCCGCGTACCGAAACTTCGACCGGTTTGAGCCCCGTGATGAAGTAAACCAAATCGACATAATGGCAGCCGATGTAGGTGAACGGGTCGGTGTTTTCCTTGGTGAACCAGTTCTGAAAATTCGAGTACCGATAGTAGTACGGCTCGATCAGTTTGGCTTCACCACACTTGAATTCGCCCAAGCGATCGGCCCGGTACTGACGCCGCGCTTCGAGCGAACGGCGGTCAAACCGCTTGTGGTACTCGACCCCCACGTAAAGCCCTTTTTCCAGCGCCAACTTCTCGATCGCGACCGCCTCGTCGTATTTCAACACCAGCGGCTTGACCGTCAAGACGTGTTGGCCTTTCTCCAAGGCGTAGCGGACCACCGTGTTGTGCAGATGGTCCGGCACCGCGACGACCACCAAGTTGCGCGGGGGCAGCGCGTCGATCACCTCTTGGTAGATTTCCGGATGAAGCTCCTCGTCCGGCGTCTCCAAGGCCGGGTACGCCTCGAACGACTGGCCGGGGAACGCCTCGGCGAACGATGGCTCTTCGGCCAACGCGCGAAGCGGCCCGGCATTGAGCGCGCAGATCCGGATCGTTCCGACTTCCCCGCGACGTTGCATGTGGTAGATCGACGGCAGAATCTGATCGTGCGTGATCATCCCCCCGCCGACAATGACGACGTCGATTTTCGATTCGTTTTTCATGCAAGCACCTCCGCCAAGGTTTCTTCGAGAACGTCGAGACTCTCACGCAACGGTTCTTCGGTGATCATCAGCGGCGGCGAGATTTTCACCGACGCGCCCGCGTAACCGACCGGCGCGAACATCAACAGGCCCTTTTCGATACAGCGCCAGACGATTTTTCCGGCCATCTCCGCGTCCGGCTCGACCCCGCCCGGCTTGACCATGTGTAGCGCCGCGACCAGGCCCTTGCCGTGGACCGCGCCGATTCGGTCCTGATACCCTGCGGCGATCCGACGCAGTTCGTCCTGCAAGATCTCGCCCATTTTCTCGGCGTTTTCGACCAGCTTCTCGTCGGCGATCACGTCCAGGCTGGCGATTGCCGCCGCCGCGCAGACCGGGTTGCCCGTGTGGGTCGAGGTCATCGAACCGGGAGGATACAGGTCCATGATCTCGTTGCGACCAATCACCGCCGATAACGGCATCCCGCTGGAAATTCCCTTCCCGCAGCAGATCAGATCGGGCGTGATTCCGTAATGCTCGAAGCCCCAGAATTTGCCCGTTCGACCGAATCCGGCTTGGACCTCGTCCATGATCAAAACGATCTGGTTTTCGTCGCACCAGTTCCGCAGACGCTCGACATACTCCGGCGGCGCGAAGCTCGAATTGCCCCCTTGATACGTCTCGGTCATCACCCCGGCGACCGAACCGGGCTCGACTCCCTTCGCTGCCAGTGTGTTCAAAAAGACGTCGAAACTCGTGTCGTCGCCCCCGCGAAAACCGTCGGGGAACGGGACCTGGACCATGTTTTGATCCAAGTTTACCACCCACGACTTCAGCGCCGGAATCCCCCCGGCCATCTGCGCGCCGAGCGTCCGGCCGTGGAACGCGTTGTCGAACGTGACGACCGTGATCTTCGAGTCTCCGCCGATTTTTTCCCCATGGGTCCGGGCCAACTTGATCGCGCACTCGGTTGCTTCCGAACCGGTCGTCAATAAAAAGACCTTATCAAGCCCTTCCGGCGCGACCTCGGCCAACCGCTTGGTCAACTCGGCCCGCTGGCTCGACGGAAAGCAATAGTTGTGTACCAACCCGTGCTCGATCTGGTCGGTCATTGCCTTCGCGATCCGCGGATGGTTATGGCCTGCGTTGGTCACCAAAACCCCACTGGACCAGTCCAACCAACGGTTTCCCCAGCGGTCGAACACCTGGTAGCCCTCGGCCCGGTCCCAAACGATCGGCGGCTGACCACTCATCGAACGCGGTTCAAAAGTTCTCAACTGTTCCAAAACCGGGATCGATTCCGGGACCGGGATCGGCGTGGCGATCCGTCGGTACTTCGTCTCGACCAAGGGGACCTCACGTGGGGTCAAACTTTCCGCTTTCGTCTCTGCCATTTTTTTCTCCCTTATGCCTTAGATAGGGTTCACACCCTCCCGGCGGCCTGGGGCCGCGGCCGGACCGGTGCTCCCGCACCGTTTTATAAAACCGCTTCCGTTGGTCGCTGGTACTTTTAAAAGATTTTTTCCTTGTCTCTGAAAATCGAGTGGACGGTTTTTCTTTGGTGCTTTTGCACGGATGCTTTTACACAGTGGATAAAACCTATTTCCTCGCTCAGGACTAAAAACCGCTGCTCCCTTTGAACGCCGGTATCGGGTTGCGATATCCGGCGTTTCCCCCTTGGATAGCATCGAAGGGGCCTTTTTGGTTCTTTGGAAGAGACTTAAACCGAGCGTGGTTTTTCGCAGAATAGCAAAAACGAAGGCTCGGTCCTTGGCTTTAGTCCAAAGAAAAACACCCCGGCGGGCGACCTGGTATTTCAGGTCCGAGCCCGTGGAGTGCTCTTGTATCTGGCCGTCAGTGCCGCTACGGATGCCGACCGAGCTGCGCGGGGTTTTGCTCTCCCATGAGAAGGGCGCTCCCGACGCGATCAATTGTGCCGTAATACGTATTCCAACTTGAAATCGCGTTCCCTTCGCACGAAAGGAGCCTGTTTTCCCGAAGGGTAAGCAGGCGGCAGCGCTAACCGGTAAGTTGGACTTGGTAATAAGAACTTTATTGTACTCATCCGGTGTCGGCATGCAACCGGTCCTGGGTTTGAGAAAAAAGGCGGTTCTCGGAAAAGAAATTCCTCCGCGTCTCAAGAGGCGAAAACCCACGCCGTACCGACTGGAGCCAAACGACCGGAGGTGCTATCCTTATTTATTGAGAAGCGTTATTTCCGTTCCCAATACCATTCAAAAAGCAAAAACCGTTTTGGGCTCGCTCTTTATGCAGGATCGCAGGAACGTTTTGGTCGGTTTTCGTCGTCCCTTTTTCCATGTCGGGATTATTGCCGGTCTTTCGGTGATTTTGTCGGTCCTCGGTTGTGATTCCGGTGCCTCGTTGGAAACGCCGGAAAGTCAAAAATCGCCCGTTTCGGGTCGCTTGACCAAGAAACCGACTGTTTCGCCCCCCAAGCGAGAAAATCGAGTTTCGGTATCCGAGTCGGTTGCGAATCAAAAAAAGACCCGATCGACCCAAACCGATCGCGCCGCTCCGGCTTCGCTCGAATCGTCCCGTCCCTCGGATCGCCCTACAGAAAAAACAGTCAACCGGCGTTCGCTCGCCGAGTTGCTGCAAGGCTCGGTCGACGCGCCGGGGGGACCTGTGGAGGGGTTCGCCCAGCCAACGCCCGATTTGGCTCAGACGGAAGCGGCCGGGATTCGACGGTTGGAAGGGGACCGGGTGACGATCTATACCAATATTCCCTCCAATCCGACGGTCGACGCGTTGCCGGAGCTGTTCGACCAGGCGTGGCCGCAGTGGAACGAGTATTTTGGTCTCGAACCGGAAAAAGGGCCGAAAAAGCTGTTGGGCGTTTTAATGAAAGACCGGCGTTCCCGCCCGACGTTTGAGAAACTGGGCCTTTTGCCCGACGGGGTGCCCGATTTTCCGCACGCCTACTGCCTCAACGACACTTTTTGGGCCTACGATCAGCCGAGCGAGTATTACCTGCGTCATCTGGTCCTGCACGAGGGGGTCCACGCCTTCATGAATCGGCGTCTGGGCGGTTGTGGCCCGCCGTGGTACATGGAAGGGATGGCCGAGCTGCTTTCCACCCATCGATGGGATGGCGGTAATTCGAAAGAGGGGGGGAAGGGCCGGCTGGCAGTCAATTATTTCCCCAGAGACCGCAGCGAGACGCCAATGTGGGGGCGGGTCAAGATGATTCAGGATGCCGAGTCGGAAGGTCAATTCAAAACGGCTGAGGAAATTCTCGCGATTCGGCCGGAAGATTTTGCCGTAAACCGTTCCTACGGTTGGGCTTGGGCGTTTGCGACCTTGCTCGAACGGTCGCCCGACTATCGGGAGCGATTTCGAACTTTGCACGAACACGTCCTCGATCCGACGTTCAACCAGCGTTTTCGGGCCCTTTTTGCTGACGATTGGGACCGTTTAGCGGCCGAGTGGCGAGTCCTGGTCGGGACGATGGAATATGGCCACGATCTTGAACAAACCGGGTTAGATTTGACACCTGGCAGACCGATAGAGGGGGAAAAGGTCCGGAAGGTCGAAATTTGGGCCGATCAGGGCTGGCAGAATAGTGGGATAGCCCTTCAGGGGGGTAATTCCTACCAAGTAGGCGCTACTGGTCGATTTCAGATCGCCGCAGGACCCCCCGAATGGGTTGCGGAGCCGGGCGGTGTCTCGATCCGATATTATAAGGGTGTCCCGCTTGGAAAACTGTTGGCCGCCGTGGTGCCGGATGGCATCCCTCAAAAGAAGGGTGAAACGCTCCTCAAGCCGATCCCGATCGGGTTGTCGGGGGTGATTTCCCCCCCGGAGTCGGGGACGCTTTTTCTGAAGGTCAACGACTCCCCGGCCGAACTATTCGATAATCGGGGAACGATCACGGTCGAAATTCGTCCTGAAAAGGTCAAAAAGCGTTGACGAAACGAAGATCATGCCCGAAAATGCTAGTTTTTGAACAGGGAAAGGGGCTGGGGCGAGTCGATCAGGTTTTTCGAGACCCCCTTTTTCCTTTTTCCCGTGGTTTCCTCTCGATTCGAGAGGACGGACTGCGAAAAAAAATTTACTCATCCATTCAATAAATAGGAACCGCCGATGAGCTATCTCCAATCACAAGATCCCGACGTTTGGGCCGCCGTTGAAAAGGAAAAAGAACGTCAACGTACCGGCCTGGAAATGATCGCCAGCGAAAACTATACGAGCCTGGCCGTGATCGAGGCGGTTGGCAGCGTTTTGACGAACAAATATGCCGAAGGGTATCCGGGCAAGCGATACTACGGCGGTTGCCATTGCGTTGATATCGTCGAAGATTTGGCTCGCGACCGGGCGAAGGAACTTTTCGGGGCCGAGCATGCCAATGTTCAGCCCCACAGTGGGGCCCAGGCCAACTCGTCGGTCTATCTGGCCGAATTGAAAGTGGGCGACACGGTCCTCGGGTTGAACTTGGCCCACGGCGGACACCTGACCCACGGGATGAAGCTCAACCTTTCGGGCAAGTATTACAACTTCATCAGCTACGGGGTCGACGAGAAGGACCATCGGATCGATTTCGATCAGGTTGCCTCGTTGGCTCGTGAACACAAGCCGAAGATGATTGTCGCGGGGGCCAGCGCCTATCCGCGGGAAATTCCGCACGGTAAGTTTGCCGAGATCGCGAAGGAAGTCGGCGCGAAGTTGATGGTCGACATGGCTCACTATGCCGGGCTGGTCGCGGCCGGGCTGCACGACGATCCGGTGCCGGTCGCCGATTTCGTCACGACCACGACACACAAGACCTTGCGAGGTCCGCGCGGTGGGATGATCCTTTGTAAGGCCGACGAAGCGCGGATGGTCGACCGGGCCGTCTTCCCCGGGATGCAGGGCGGACCGTTGATGCACGTCATCGCCGGAAAGGCGGTCTGTTTCGGCGAGGCGCTGAAGCCGGAATTCAAGCAGTATGCCCAGCAGGTTCTCGACAACGCCCAGGTGTTGGCCGAGGTGCTTTTGGCCGGTGGGGCCGAGTTGGTCAGTGGCGGAACGGACAACCACCTTCTGTTGGTCGACGTCACCCCGCTTGGCACGACCGGTAGCGAGGCCGAATCGGTCCTGGATTGCTGCGGGATTAC
Source organism: Thermoguttaceae bacterium (assembly GCA_963674475.2). Taxonomy (GTDB): domain Bacteria; phylum Planctomycetota; class Planctomycetia; order Pirellulales; family Thermoguttaceae; genus CAXXFQ01. Next base: position 724,705 of record CAXXFQ010000033.1, read on the forward strand.
GGTCAACAAGAATATGATCCCGTTCGACAAGCGGAAGCCGATGGACCCGTCGGGTATCCGGATCGGCACGCCCGCGCTTTCGACTCGTGGGATGGGGACCGAAGAGATGCGGAAGATCGGCGGTTGGATTCTGGAGGTGCTTCGATCGCCGAAGGATGAAAAGCTGGTCGAAAAGACCCGCGCCGAGGTGGCCGAACTGTGCGAAAACTTTTCCGTGCCGCAGTAAGTCCGCGTTTTTCGTAAAGGCTACCTGCGGGAAACGAGGTAGCTTACGAGAATGGAAAAGTGAAGGCCCTTGTTTTGTCGAGTAAAAGGACACTTTTTCATTCTCTGGTGGAGTAAACCTTCGGTTTACAGAGGTTACCGTAAAGGCAAATTTGCCAACCGCGTTTTGACCCGAGTTCCTTGTTAAGAACGGACGCTTTCATGGCCACGAATAAGATTTTGATCGCCGACGACAACCCGACCAACACCGAGTTGTTGGAAGCCTTTTTGTGTGATTACGATTGCGAGATGGCTTTTGCCGTCGACGGTCAGGATACGCTTGACAAGGTCAAGGAGTTTGAGCCGGACCTGATTCTGTTGGACATCATGATGCCGAAGCTCAGCGGGTTTGAGGTTTGCGAAAAGGTCAAAAGCGATCCGGCGACGCAGGGGGTCATGATCCTGATGGTGACGGCGCTGAACGAGTTGGGCGATATCGAGCGATCGGTTCGTGCCGGGTGCGACGACTTTTTGAGCAAGCCGATCAATAAAGTCGAATTGCTCAAACGGGTGGATAACATGCTGAAGTTTCGGCATGTGACCGACGAGCTCAAGCGGCTGCGTGATTACATTGACGGGATGGACGGCGATTAGGATTCGGCTGTTTAAAAAACGTTGCTCCTAAATCGCAAAGGGGGTTTGCTTTCGGCGGCCCTCTTTTTTTATGTCAATTTTTTGCAAAACCTTTCTGAGGAAAAAACGATCGCTCATGCCACAGCAAGAGGCCGCGGGTAAATCGGTGGAAAAACTTCTCGGGCGTCATTATGCCACGGGCGAGCCGGTTGAGATTTTTTTGGAAGCGGATCGCGTTGCGCGGGTCGAGCCGGTCACGGCGGATCGGGATACGCAGCAGTGGCCTTGGATCGCCCCGGCGCTGATTGATTTGCAGGTCAACGGCTATGGGGGACAGGAGTTCAGCTCGCCCGACTTGACGGTCCAAAAGGTGGAGAAGATCGCGCGAAAGATGGACACGTTTGGGGTGACGCGAACGTTGCCGACGGTGACGACGAACGAGCAAGCGGTCTTGTTGCACGCGGTGAAAACGATCGACGCGGCTTGTCGGCAGGACGCGGGTGTGGCGCACCGTTTTCCGGGAATCCATCTTGAGGGGCCGTTTGTGTCGGCGGAAGACGGCCCGCGCGGGGCGCATCCGCTTGCATACGTTTGTCCGCCCAGTTGGGACAAGTTTCAAGCATTGCAAGAGGCGGCCGGGGGACGGATTCGAATCGTCACCGTTTCGCCGGAATACGACCAGACGCCGGAATTCATTCGACGGGCGGCCGACTCGGGCGTGGTGGTTTCGATCGGGCATACGGCGGCGACTCCGGAACAAATTCGTGCGGCGGTCGACGCGGGGGCGCGGATGAGTACCCATCTGGGTAACGGGGCCCACGCGATGATCCACCGGCATCACAACTATATCTGGTCGCAGCTGGCCGACGACCGTTTGACGGCGGGAATTATTACCGACGGCCATCATCTGCCGCCGGAAGTGGTCAAGACTTTCGTTCGGGCCAAAACCATTGAGCGGACCGTTTTGGTAAGCGATATTTCGGGGCTGACCGGTTTGCCGCCGGGTCGGTATGAGAGCGAGCTTTGCGCGCTGGAGATTTTGCCGTCGGGCAAGTTGGTTGTTGCCGGGCAACGCGAGCTGTTGGCCGGGGCGTCGCGGACACTTGGGTGGTGTGTGGCGGTGGCGACGCGGTACGCCGAGGTGAGTCTGGCCGACGCGATCCGGATGGCCGTCTTCAATCCGGCGGCGTTGGTCGAGGTCGAGCCGGGCGGATTGGAACCGGCCGATCTGGCCGATCTGGTCTTGTTTCGAATGAAGGAGCCGGTCAATCCGGACGACCCGGATTCGTTTGAGGTCATAGGAACGATTTTGAGCGGGCAAATGGTTTTTGGGCAGGGTGAAGTGCAATAGCCTTGCATTGTCCTCTGGATTCTCTGGGCCCATTTTTCAATAGGACGCCATGCGTTATTTTGTTCAACTCCGATCTCGAGGTCTACTGTTTCGGTTGGCCGTGTTGACGCTGGTCAATGTGGTCCTGCTGGCGGTCGTATTGTCGATCGGGTATGGGATCAAAGGGGCCGATTCGCTGCGCTGGGGATTGGGGGCGAATCTGGTTTGCTGGCTGAGTTTTTCTTTGTCGCTTGTGGCGGTTGAGCCGTTTCGGCGTCACGATCAATGGTTACCAGGAATGCTGCTTGCGATGCTGGTCCAAATCGGCGGGCCGATGGGCGCGTTCTTGGCCGTTCGCATGAAAGCGGAACGTTCGGTTCAACTCGCGTTTGGCGGGTATTTGATCGTTTTTCTGGAATTGCTTTTGGCGGTAACTGTTTTGCTGATTCTTCCGGCGAAAACCGTTTTGGGTACGCCGAAAAGTGACACTGAAGAAGCGTTTCGGGACCCCACGGAAGATGGTAAAAACGGACCTAACTCGTGAAAAAACGACTTGAAAAAGGGGAGTGAATTTGCTTGTCCCCCTTTCTATGACCTAGACTTTGCTGTTATAATAGCCCCTTTTACGGCCCTCCAAAAAAGCAAGCCTTCTCTTGGCTTGGCAATTGGCTTGAATTTATTTTTATTCAATAGCCGCAAAGAGAATCGGAACTGATTCAGGCGGGCGGCGTTCTCTGGGTAGCGGTATCCGGTGAATTTCGACGCGAGGACATTGGTTGCCGACGATTGCGGCACTGAGAATAGGTATATCAGTTATGGCGTCAGACATGGGTGAAATTCTGTCGCACGTTAAAGATGCGACGGCGTTCCATTTGCCCGGCCATACGACGATTGAGATTCCTCAACCGTTTTATGACAGCGCAACCGGTACCGGCTTTCTGATCACCAAGTATATGGTTTTGGAACTGGTGGCGGCCGCGTTGTTGCTTCTGATATTTGTTCCGATCGCACGCAAGATCAAGACGGGCGAGTCGCCCAAGGGACGCTGGTGGAATTTCCTGGAAGTGTTTCTCGTGTTCCTGCGAGACGAAGTGGTTCGTCCGGCGATCGGTACGAAGGAGGGTGACCGCTTTTTGCCGTTTATTTGGACGGTTTTCTTTTTCGTCCTCTTTTGCAATTTAATGGGCATGATTCCCTGGGCCGGTTCGCCGACCGGGGCGTGGAGTGTGACGGCCGTTCTGGCATTGGCGACGTTTGGGATGGTTTTGGTTTCCGGGTCGCGTCGGTTCGGTTTTGTCGGCTTTTGGAAGAATCAGGTTCCGCATATGGAACTGCCGTTTGTGATGGCGATCTTCATTAAGCCGATGGTTTTTGTGATTGAAGTTATCGGGCTTGGCATTAAACATTTCGTGTTGTCCGTTCGTCTGTTGGCCAATATGTTTGCCGGTCACCTCGTTTTGGCGGTGATCCTCAGCTTCATTGCGGCGACCGCCGAAGAGAACGTCGCCCTGTGGTCGGGAGTGACGATAACGAGCTTGTTTGGTGCGACGGCCTTGAATTTATTGGAATTGTTTGTCGCCTTTTTGCAGGCGTATGTATTTGCATTTCTCTCGGCACTGTTTATCGGGATGGCGATCCACGAACACTAGGGTGCCTTGAACTCTAGAGCGATGGTTTTCTCGTGTTGACGTGTCGAACGAATTTAGGTTTTTTTCCAAGGAGACTGTAGAAGTGAGCAAGTTGTTCAAACTCGCTGCCCTGTGCGTGGTAATGATGTTGCTGGCCGTCCCGGCATTTGCTGCTGATGGTGCTGCTCCGGAAGCAGCCGCAGTTCAATCTGCCTCGGGTGGGATTTCGGTGCTCGCGGGTGCCGCGATCGGTGCCGGATTGGTCATCCTCGGAGCCGGGCTTGGTATCGGTCGTATCGGGGCGTGTGCCGTCGAGAGCATGGCCCGTCAACCGGAAGTCGCCGGTCCTATTCAAACGGCGATGATTATTTCCGCGGCGTTGATCGAAGGGGTAACCTTCTTCGCGCTGATTATCTGTATGCTGTCCTAGTTATTTATTTTCGGTGAGAACGGAGGTTGGCCTTCGGTAGGAAAAGGTCGATCTTGGAGGGTTCTCTCGTCGAAGAAGCGTGTTTGGTGTTGTTGTTTTTTTGACCTGGAAGGCGATCCGATCATGTTGGCTCGATGGTGGTCCGTACCGATGACCGTGTTGGTCGTGGCGTTTTTGCTCTTTGGCTTGAGTGTCGATAGTTTTGCCGCTGATGATTCGGCTGCCGATGATTCGGCCGCGGTGTCGGTGGAAGAACTTGGCCAGGAGGAGCAGACGGCCGGTGCGGAAGCGCGTGAATTGGCCGAAGAAGCGATCCATGAAGAAGGAGTCGCTCACGGTGACTCCCATGGCGAAGCGAACGCCAATCCGCTGGAGTTCAAGAAGGATTTGGCCATTTGGACGGCCGTCGTCTTCTTGTTTCTTCTGGTGATTTTGAAGAAGTTCGCGTGGGGCCCGATTGTTGAAGGGCTCGATCGACGCGAACAGCGAATCGCCAATGAGATCGCGCAGGCGAAAGAGTCCAATGAGACGGCCCGAGAAATCTTGGGCGAGTATCAAGCGAAGCTCGACGCTGCCGGCGGCGAGGTTCGAGGAATGCTCGATCAGGCCCGTCGGGACGCGGACGCCAACGGTCGGAAGATCGTCGAGGCGGCCCAAGAGGAAGCGGTCGAACGACAGAAGCAGGCGTTGGCTGAAATCGATTCGGCCACGGCCAATGCGTTGGGAGAGCTGGCGACCCGAAGTGCGGATTTGGCGGTCGGTTTGGCAGGCAAGATCGTGCGGTCGGAACTCAAACGGGACGATCACGCGACACTGGTTGACCAGGCGGTCGACGGATTTGTCCAGAAAAAGCCCGAGTGAGAAAGAAATCACTGGTGCCAGACGTAACGCTTTGTGCAGTGTGTAAGGATTCGAGATGACCGAAGACAAACTCTCGCAAGATGCCCGAGCCGTGGCCGAGATGACGCCGGACGTGGGACGTGACCCGATCGGGGCCGTCTACGCCGAGGCGTTTTTGGGTGCCGCTGAAACGGCTGGGGCGACCGATTCGCTGCTGGAGACGTTCGACTCGATGGTCGAAGATCTTTTGGATAAGTACCCTCGTTTCGAGGAGCTTTTGGCTTCCGGGCTCGTTTCACACGAGGAGAAGGATGAGATTCTCGATCGGGTTCTCGGACCTCGAGTTCCCTCGGTTTTCCTCAACTTCCTCAAGGTGATTTCGAAGCACGATCGGTTGGATTGTCTGCGGGCGATCCATCGTCAAACGCGACTGCTTTACGATCAGCTTCGGGGCTGCGTGCCCGTGCGGTTGACCACTGCGGTTGCCGTGGACCGTGCGGAAGCGAAAAAGATTGGCGACCGTCTCAAAGCGTTGATCGGCGGAGAGCCGGTGCTGACTTGCAACGTCGACCCTGAATTGATCGGGGGAGCCGTGGTGCGTGTGGGTGATACGATCTACGACGGGTCGATTGCCACCGAATTGAAAAATGTGCGTAAGCAAATGATTGACAGGAGCGTCCATGAAATTCAAAGCCGACGAGATCGCTTCCGTTATTCAGACTGAGATTGAACAGTATCAGTCCCAAATCGACGTCCGCGAAGTCGGGCGCGTTTTGGAAGTGGGTGACGGGATTGCACGCGTTTATGGCCTTTCCGGCGTGATGGCCGGGGAAATGGTCGAATTTTCCGACGGTATCAACGGCTTGGCGTTCAACCTCGAAGAGAATTCAGTCGGGGTGATCATCCTCGGCGATTTCTTGAAAATCAACGAGGGCGACGAGGTTCGCAGCACGGGCAAATTGTTGAGCGTGCCGGCCGGTGACGCCGTGTTGGGCCGGGTGATCGACCCGTTGGGTAACCCGCTGGACGGAAAGGGCCCGATCGCGACTACCGAAAGCCGTGATGTCGAAGTCCTGGCCGTTGGTGTGGCCGAACGTCAGCCGGTCAAAGAGCCGCTGCAAACCGGAATCAAGGCGATCGACGCGATGACGCCGATCGGACGCGGTCAGCGTGAATTGATCATCGGTGACCGAAAGACGGGCAAGACGGCGATCGGCATCGACACGATCCTGAATCAGAAGAATACGGGCGTCAAGTGCTTCTACGTCGCGATCGGTCAGAAAGAATCGACCGTGGCCGGTTTGATCGAAGTTCTTCGCAAGCACGGCGCGATGGAATACACGACCGTCATCATTGCGAGCGCCAGTGACCCGGCTCCGTTACAATACATTGCTCCTTATACCGGTTGTGCGATGGCCGAGCATTTCATGTTCAATGGTGAGCATGCCTTGATCGTCTACGACGACCTGACCAAACAGGCCCAAGCCTATCGGCAGCTTTCGCTTTTGATGCGTCGTCCTCCGGGACGTGAGGCCTATCCGGGCGACGTTTTCTATTGCCACAGCCGATTGTTGGAACGGGCGGCCAAGCTGTCCGACGAGCTGGGCGCCGGTTCGATGACCGCGCTTCCCATTGTCGAGACGCTCGAAGGGGAGGTTTCAGCCTACATTCCGACAAACGTGATTTCGATTACCGACGGCCAGATTTACCTGCAACCCGACCTGTTTTTCAAGGGCCAACGCCCGGCGATGAACGTCGGTATTTCGGTCTCCCGGGTCGGCGGTTCGGCCCAGGTACCGGGGATGAAAAAGGTGGCCGGCGGGTTGCGACTTGACTTGGCGTCCTTTCGTGAACTCGAAGCGTTTGCCCAGTTGGGTACCGATCTCGACGCGGCGACCCAATCGCGATTGGATCGCGGTTACCGGATGATCGAACTTTTGAAACAGGGCGTTTATGTGCCGATGTCGGTGGCCGACCAGATCATGGTCATTTTCGCCGGGACCAGAGGTCTGTTGGACAAAATTCCGGTCGAAGAGGTTCAGCGTTGGGAAAAGGCATTCCTGGAGTTCGTCCACGCCAAGTACCAAGATCTCTGGCAGCAATTGAATGACGAAGGTCAGATGACTGACGAGATTGCCGAGAAGCTGACCGAGATGACCGGAGCGTTCAACGAGCAGTTCCTCGCTTCGAGTGGCCAGTAGTATCCGGCCAAGTGGCCTTTTGAGTTGGCCCTTGTTGAAAACGTTTTGACCCTATTCCTTTTTTGGTTTTTCCGATAGTTTGCAATTGCCATGGCTAAAGCCCGAGTATTAGACCGACGTCGCAAATCGATTCGCGGGATTCGGAAGATCACGCGGACGATGGAGTTGATCTCGACCGCCCGTTTCAAGCGGGCCATGGATCGGGCGATCGCGGTGAGCGCCTACACCGATCGGATCACCAAATTGGTCCGTGATCTGGCCGCCAGCGGAACCGAGTTGGCCCATCCGCTTTTGCAGCATCGGGACAAGGTCGAAAACGCCGTCCTTTTGGTCCTTTCGGCCAATCGCGGGATGTGCGGCGGCTACAACGGCGGCGTGATCCGGATGGGAAACCGACGTTTCAAAGAACTCAAGGATTCAGTGCCGAACGTCGAACTCGAAGTTTCGGGCAAACGCGGCATTTCGAGTTTTCGCTTCCGTGGCATTCAGCCGAACCTGACGTATACCCATTTCGAAGATCGACCGACGTTCGAGGAAGTGGAACAGTTGGCCGACCGATTTTTGGCCGATTTTCAAAACGGCAAGATCGATCGGTTGGACGTTGCCTACGTGAAGTTCGAAACGCTGGCCCAACAACACCCGGTGGTCGAGACGTTGCTCCCGCTTGGGGGACTTCAAGAAGAGCCGTCCGCCGATGTGGAAGAGGTCGAGCTGCCGCAGTATGAGTTTTTACCCTCGGCCCGAAGTATTTTGGACGAGGTGGTGCCGGTCAGTTTCAAGGTCAAGCTGTTCAAATGTTTTCTCGACGCGGGCGTCAGCGAACAGATCGCTCGGATGATGGCGATGAAGGCGGCGACCGAAAACGCCGATTCGATGATCGGCAGCCTGTCGATGGAATACAACCGGGCCCGTCAGGGACAGATTACCGGCGAGCTTCTGGAAATCATCAGCGGAGCCGATGCTCTGAGCTAATAGATCATGAATAATGGGCGACGGTTTGTCCGTCGTTTTTCCTCCTTTTAACCCGTATAAATCGATACCATGTCGACACCCGATTCCACGAAAAACAATCTCGGAAAAGTCACCCAAGTGATCGGCTCCACGTTTGACGCCGAGTTCCCCGAGGATTCGCTTCCGGCGATTTACAACGCCGTGAAGATTGTCTCGGAACACAAAGGGATCAAGCTGGACCTGACCGGGGAAGTCCAACAACACCTGGGCGGCGGTCGTGTCCGCTGCGTGGCCCTGGGAAGTACCGACGGCATGGTCCGCGGGATGGACTGCCTCGACACGGGCGCTCCGGTCACGGTTCCGGTCGGCGAAGCAACGCTTGGGCGAGTTTTTAACTTGACCGGCGATCCGGTGGACGGTCGCGGTCCGGTCGACGCCAAAGAACGTTTGCCGATCCACCGCGATCCTCCCGAGTTGACCGAACTTTCGACCAAGACCGAAATTTTCGAAACGGGCATCAAGGTCATCGACCTGTTGACCCCGTTCGTCCGCGGTGGGAAAGCGGGGCTCTTCGGGGGTGCCGGTTTGGGCAAGACGGTCATCTTGACCGAGCTGATCGCCCGTATCGCGTCGGCTCACGGCGGGTATTCCGTTTTCGCCGGTGTTGGTGAACGGACCCGTGAAGGGAACGACCTCTGGTTGGAAATGCAAGACACCAAGATCGGTCAAACCGGTCGCAGCGTCTTGGAACAAACCTGCATGGTCTTCGGTCAAATGAACGAGCCGCCGGGTGCCCGTCTTCGCGTCGCGCTCTCGGCGTTGACGATGGCCGAATACTTTCGCGATTCGACCGGTTCGGACGTCTTGCTGTTCGTCGACAACATCTTCCGTTTTTCCCAGGCCGGTAGTGAAGTGTCCGCCCTTCTGGGACGAATGCCTTCGGCGGTCGGGTATCAACCGACGTTGGCCACCGAAATGGGCGCGTTGCAAGAGCGGATCACCTCGACCGACAAGGGAGCGATCACCTCGGTGCAAGCGGTCTACGTTCCGGCCGACGACCCGACCGATCCGGCTCCGGCGGCGGCGTTCAGCCAGCTTGACGCGTTCATTTATCTCGAACGGGCCATTTCGGAAAAGGGGATCTATCCGGCGGTCGACCCGCTGGCCTCTTCCAGCCGGGTGCTCGATCCGCAGTATGTCGGACAGCGTCATTACGATATCGCTCGTCGGGTTCAGGTCACGCTGCAACGGTACCGTGAACTGCAAGACATCATCGCGATTCTCGGCGTTGACGAGCTGAGCGAAGAGGACAAGCTCGTGGTCCATCGGGCCCGTCGTATGGAGCGGTTCCTCTCGCAGCCGTTTTTGGTTGCCGAAGTCTTCACCGGCAAGGCGGGCGAAATCACGCCGCTGGAAGATACGATTCGCAGCTTCGAAGAGATCGCCGACGGCAAGTGGGACCATCTGCCCGAGCAGGCGTTCATGTACGTCGGCTCGATCGAGCAGGCGGCCGAGCAAGCCGAGAAAATGGAAAAGGCGGCCAAATAACCGGTCCGCCTTCGATGGCGACCCAATCGATTTTCGAAAACGAACCCGATTATGTCCAAACTTCAGTGTATCGTCGTGACTCCCGAAAGGACCTTGCGTGAAGGCGAGGCCGATTTCGTTGCGTTGACCCTTTTCGACGGCGAGATCGGGATAGGCGCGGGCCATTCGCCCCTTTTGGGTCGGATGGGTAGCGGGCCGATGCGAATCACGCTTGGCGATAAGACCGAACGGTATTACGTCGAAGGCGGATTTGTTGAAGTGCTCGACAATACGGTAACGGTTTTGACTCCGCGGGCACTTCCGGCCGACCAGGTTGACGTGGAGGCTGCCCGGAACGATCTCAAAGCGGCCCGGCAGTTGCCCGCCCACACGCCCGAGAGGATGTCGCACCGGGACCGCTTGGTCAGTCACGCCCGGGCCCGAATTCGAGTTGCCTCGAAATAAGAAGATTTCAAACAAACCATTATAAAAGGAGCGCCGACCTCTAGGGGTTGCCGCTCCTTTTTTTGGTTTGGAGTCTGAAATCTGGGGCGTTAATTGCCATTTCGGGGAGAAAGGTGTGACGGCTGCGCCGGCCCCGGCATTTCTGGAATGAGAGGGGACATTTTGAAAATTGTCCCCTCTCAAACTCTCCCCCAAAAACTTTTTGGAGCGCGATTGCTTTGCAATCGCTCATTATTTGTATTCTGCTATTCATGCCTCAGTGCTTCGATCGGGTCCATCGCGGCGGCTCGCATCGCCGGATAAATTCCGAAAAGGACCCCGATCGTTACCGAAATACCAAAGGCCAACGGGATCGATTCGGGAACGATGATCGGCTCGACCGATTGGATCAGCTCCGGCAGCTGTTCGACCACCTCGGGAATCGCCCGATTCAAAAGATAACGAGCAAACGCCGTCACCGGCCGACAGGTGAGCCCGCCCAAAATGCCGGTCAGCCCGCCCAAAACCGAGAGCGAGACGGTCTCGATCAGAAATTGCCGAATGATATCCCGTCGTTTCGCCCCCAGCGCGCGACGGATGCCGATCTCCCGCGTCCGCTCGGTCACAGTGGCCAACATGATGTTCATGATCCCGATCCCGCCAACCAGAAGCGAAATTGCCGCGATCAGCCCCATAAACAGGATGAACATCATTCGCGTCGTGCGGGCCTGCTCCAACAGCTCCAACGGAATCGTGACGGCGAAATCGTCCTTTTTATGGTGCCGGGCCAGCATGTCCTTGACCAGCGTCGAAGTCTCGACCACATGATCGACCTGGTCGACCTGAATGGTGATTTGACTCAGCTCGACGATATCCCCTTTGGGAGGAAAATCACCTGAATTGGAACTGATGAAATCGCCGATCCGATTCCACAACGTGCTAATCGGGATGTAGACGTCGTTGTTGAAGTCCTGTCCAGAAAACGATCCACCGATCCCTGCCGACGGATTGCGATGTTTCGTCACTCCGATCACGACGTAATATTGATTATCGACTCGCACTGCCTTGCCGATCGGATTTTCGAACGAGAAAAGTTCGGCTGCTGTTCCTGCCGCCAGGACGCAAAGATTTTTTTTCTCAAAAAGATCCGAATCGGTCAAAAAACGACCCCGATCGATTTCGAGATGGTTAATTTCGTAATATTTGGGGGTGCAACCGACCAACCGACCGCCGAGGAACCGACCGTGGTAAGAAAAACGGCGTGAGATCTCTCGAATCGGAACGATGCGCACAATGGTCGGAATCGTTTCTTCCAGCAGCTCGAAATCGGCTCGGGTGATGCCATAAGCGATAATTTTTTGGTCTTTAGAGGCATTCTTATCGGGCGGTTTGACGGTCCGAACGATCACGTTATCGGCACCAAGTTGCTCGATCTGTTTTTGCGCCGAAAGGCTGATCCCCTCGCCGATCGCCAAAAGCCAAATCACGCTCGCCACGCCGACAAAAATCCCCAACACCGTCAGGGCCGATCGCATCGGGTGCAACAACAGGCTTTTGATGCCCATCTGCCAGATTTTCAGTCCGCGTAGCAACATGCGAATGTCCGGAAAGGAAAGTTTGTTACGTAAAAGAAAAAACTCTGCTTAGGAGGCTTGTTTCTCTTCCAAGGAGATAAGGCGCTGGTCCGATTCGAGCCGTCCGTCACGAAGTCGAACGATCCGGGCGGTTTGTTCCCCGACTTCAGGCTCGTGCGTCACCATGACGATCGTTTTCCCTTGACGATTGAGATCCTTTAAAAGCGACAGGATCTCGTCCGTTGTCGCCGAGTCCAGGTTGCCGGTCGGTTCGTCGGCCAGGATGAAATCGGGGTCGTTCACCAGGCTGCGCGCGATGGCGACCCGTTGCTGCTGACCGCCGGAGAGCTGGGTTGGGCGATGATTCAAACGGTCCGATAGCCCGACCAAGGCGGCAAGCTCTCGACACCGGTTATGCGACTTTCCATTGGCACGGCCTTGGTAGTAAAGCGGGACTTCGATATTTTCCAAGACCGTCAGCTGGGGGATCAGATTGTACGATTGAAAAACAAAACCAATCCGAGAGGCTCGAATTTCGCTCAATCGGTCGTCGTCCAACTGGGTCACGTCTTCGTCTCCCAGAAAGAGCCTCCCGGAAGTCGGCCGGTCGAGACATCCCAACAGATTCAACATCGTGCTTTTCCCCGAGCCGGAAGCACCCATGATCGAGACAAAATCCCCCCGTGGTACGTCAAAGCTGACCGAGTCGAGCGCACGAACCGTCTCGCCGTCCAGGTGGTAATGTTTCGTCAGATTTTCAATGCGAACGGCCGGAATCAAGATGTTTTTTCTCCTTCGCTGGGCAGCTCGCCATCCTTGTTTTTCTCATCGCTTTTCACGCTGTCGTCCTTTTTGGATTCGTCCTTTTTGGATTCGTCCTTTTTGGATTCGTCCTTTTTGGATTCGTCCTTTTTGGATTCGTCCTTTTTGGATTCGTCCTTTTTGGATTCGTCCTTTTTGGATTCGTCCTTTTTGGATTCGTCCTTTTTGGATTCGTCCTTTTTGGATTCGTCCTTTTTGGATTCGTCCTTTTTGGATTCGTCCTTTTTGGATTCGTCCTTTTTGGATTCGTCCTTTTTGGATTCGTCCTTTTTGGATTCGTCCTTTTTGGATTCGTCCTTTTTGGATTCGTCCTTTTTGGATTCGTCCTTTTTGGATTCGTCCTTTTTGGATTCGTCCTTTTTGGATTCGTCCTTTTTGGATTCGTCCTTTTTGGATTCGTCCTTTTTGGATTCGTCCTTTTTGGATTCGTCCTTTTTGGATTCGTCCTTTTTGGATTCGTCCTTTTTGGATTCGTCCTTTTTGGATTCGTCCTTTTTGGATTCGTCCTTTTTGGATTCGTCCTTTTTGGATTCGTCCTTTTTGGATTCGTCCTTTTTGGATTCGTCCTTTTTGGATTCGTCCTTTTTGGATTCGTCCTTTTTGGATTCGTCCTTTTTGGATTCGTCCTTTTTGGATTCGTCCTTTTTGGATTCGTCCTTTTTGGATTCGTCCTTTTTGGATTCGTCCTTTTTGGATTCGTCCTTTTTGGATCTTTTCTTATTAGGTAGGGCTTTCTTTGAGTCCTTCGAGCCCATTTGTGATTGGCCGGCCTTCCGTTTCTTTTCGAATTCGTCCCATTCCTTCTGGTCAATCGATTCATCGTCATTGCGATCGATCTTCGGAAGCATCTGACTCATCGTTTTGGGCAATTCTTCTTTGGTAATCCGACCGTCTTCGTTTTTGTCCCACTTTTTAAAGAAATCGGTCGAGGTCTCGGCAATCGCCGTTTTTGATTCCTGATCTTCTTTTTTCTTCGTCGAAAGGTTGGGGAGTTCGACCTTATCGCGATAGGCAAACGCGCCGAGGACGACTTCTTCCCCTTCTTCAAGCCCCTTTTTGATCACGACCGCTTTATCGTTGGTCCCCCCGATTTCGACCTCGCGTGCTTTCCAATTTCTTTTCCCGTCTCGGAGAATCGCATAATGCTTGTCGCCGTGCTCGAAGATTGCTTGCACGGGGACCTGGAGGACCTCGGGGTGAAATTCGACTTGAATCCGCACTTCGGCGGTCAAGCCCGGTTTGAGTTCGACTGAGTTTTCTTCAATTCGAATGAAGGTTTTATATTCTTTGACACTAGTTTCAACCCACCATTTGGAGACGGGATATTCATCGATCTTTTCGACCGCTCCGACCAGCTTCACATCAGGCATGGCGTCCAAACGTATGATTACCGCCAGCTCCGGCCGAAGCAGGGTCACTTTGGCCTCATTGACCTTGGCCGTGACCCTCATTTTTTTCGGATCGGGCAGCTTGAGGATGGTTTGTCCTTCGCGGACTTTGGCCCCTTCTTCCATGGACTCGTTGCGCCAAGGAGGTGGCTGTTTGTAAACCACTTGTCCGGCCGCCTTCGACTTGATCACGCACTTTTCCACCTGGGTTTTGACTTCGGCCAACTTCTCTTCGTTAAGCTTAAATTTAGCTTTCGCTGAGTCGTGAGCCGCTTCCGCCGTGCCGATGGCGCTGTTTAGCTCATTGAGTTTTTTCTGGCGAGTGAATTCTCTTAAAACGGTCCTTTCCAACTCGGCCGATTTGAATTCCAAATCCGCCTTTTCGACCGCGATTCGATCGGTTTCGACGCGGAGATCGGTGACGTACCCCTTTTTCACCAGTTCTTCGCTGTAGCGAAGTTTTTGTTCGGCCTGGCGACGCGCATCACGGGCGGTGAAGAGCTTTCCCTCGATCTTCATCTCTTCCAGAACAAACAACCCTTCTTCGTATTCCCGCTTGGCGATTTTGGCCGATTCGAGTTCCAGCCGCGTTTTGACCTCGGCCGCTTTACTCGTGTTGAATTCGATTTCTTTCTGGGTCACCTTGTTTTCGTATTCCGACGAATCCAACCGAACCAAAAGGTCTCCCGGCTTGACATAAGTCCCTTCCGGAATAAGCCAATTGATGGTGAGATTATACCCCCCTTTGACCTCGCAACGGATTTCGACGTTTTTCGAGCTTTCGATCTCCCCCTTCTCGGTGATCTCGTGGAGAAAGTCGGCCCGTTGGACCTGATGCATCAACGGACCGGCCGTTTCCTCGGTCCAATCGATTTTCGAGAAAAGAAACCAGCCCAGGGCCAGAAATCCTGTCAGAATCGCAAGCACCAAAAGCCATCGGCGCCAGGCGAAACCACGTCGGGTTGATCTGCGGGGCCTCTTCATCGATCCTGTTACCGTCGGGGGTGCGGGGGGGAATGCGGGCAGAAAAAAACACAATCTTCCCACATTCTAATGTAACCCCGACGGCTTGTCACGTAAAATATACGCGTCTTGTCGGTTTATTTATCTCTTCGACGGAAAAGAGGGGGGCGCTCTTTGATATACCCCATGCCGTGAAAAGTGCTGATTATTTCGTCGGTTTCCCTTGCAAAGCGGTCTCGACCAAAATACTTTCGAAAAATGTCAAGATCGGGACGGATCGGGAATAGGTTCGCTTCGGAACGAAAAAGCGAGAAATTTTTTTATAAAAATTCAGGATCCGCGCCGCTGGGCGACTAACAAGAAAAGATCGTCCTGCTTGATCCAGTCGGTTTCGACCAAGCCGACCTGGGCCAAAAGCGTCTGCCAATCGGCCTGTTCTTCCGGCATCAGGTCGATCGAGACGATCCCGTCGACCTGGCGGTGATAGTCGTTGATTTGCTCGGGCGACTTCAGGTGCATGACCATCAAACGACCGCCCGGCTTGAGCAGGCTGATTAAATTCTGAAGCGCGCCGACCTGATCGCGGAAGTGGGGGAAACTGTGGAAACAAAGGACCACGTCGAACCGCGTGTCGTCCAACTGGGCGGAAAGGTTCGGCTCACAGACGTCGATCTGGCGGAAATCGGCTTCGATCTTTTTCCCTTCCACCTTTTCGAGCATTTTGGCCGAAAAATCGATCGCCATGACCTTACCCGGCGCGACTTGCTCGACGAGCCAACCGGTCAACTGGCCTGTGCCACAGCCGACCTCCAAAAGATCCATCCCCGGTTTCAGCTCGAGCCGGTCCCTCACTTCGTTCATCCGTCGGACCGTATCCAACGGATCTTGTTCCTCGTGATCCCAAACGGCGGCGATGCGGTCGAAGAACTCGATTCGCGGATCCGTTTTCACGCTTTCGGGTTTGGTCGATTCGGGACGCGGGGCATCGGAAGAGGATTTTTCATGAGACATCAGTACTGCTCCGAAGAGGGTTTTTCTTTTTGACTATCGGGCATCGAAGTATTTCAAGCGTCGTCGATCTACTCCGGGCCTTCGATCAAGATCGGGTCCAATGGGGTTAATTCGTTCCCGTTTTGATTTTCGTTTTCAACGGCGTCGAGATATTCGTCCGAAACCGCACGGAGACGTCGAACCTCCTCTGAACATCGATCGATCACGTCGTTGACTTCCCAGCGATCGTCCGGCTTGACGTAAAGATTCGTCCCCTCGCGGTTTTGACGCAAATACCACGCCGGGGTTCGAACGGCCGTCTCCGGTTCGTTACCGACAACCAACAGCCGGTCGCGTACCGTTTCAACTTCGCCACGAATCAGCGGCAAGAGGTTTTGACTACCGGTCGTGGGCGATTGGTTCGTTTCAAGTCCGAACCAATCAAGCAAGGTCGCGTGAAGATCGCGCGGCGTGGCCAGCGCTTGCGTACGTTCGGCGGCGCCCGTGGCGTCGGGCAACCGGACCATCGCCGGGACGTGAGTCAATTCGCCAAACAGCGAGTTCTTTTCCAGGCCGACGTGCCGATGTTCCCCCAAGGCCAGTCCGCGTGGCGAGAGCAAGACCAGCATGGTGTTTTCGGCCAGGCCGCTTTCCTCAAGATACTCCAACATGGCGCCGACGCAAAGATCCAACAACGTCACCTGTCCGGCATAGGCCTGCGAAACGTTCAGAAGCAGATCGGGATCGAACCCTTCGTCAAGCTCGAAATGGGGCGGCTCGACAAACTGGCCCGGCTCCGGATCCCCTTCTTCCATGTACCGCGCGCGAAAATCGTACGGAGCGTCCCAGCCGGCGTTCATCCCCGAAAGATGGCTCCAAACCAAAAACGGCCCCTCTTGCGTGTCGAGGAGATCGAGTAATCGGGAAAAACAACCGGCCAAATGGGTCTCGTCGGCCGAATCGGCGGTCAAGAGTTTTTCCGGCGATGGCAGCTCGACCAATTCCCCAAACGTTTCGGCAAGCGGGTCACCGGCGATCGCTTGCGAATCGGTGATCAGAGATGTGATAACGTCGGCCGCTTTGAGTCGATCGGCCAATGAGCGAGGGAGCGACGTGGGATTCGATCGCGGATGAATTCCTTGCCAAACGGCCCGCATCCCAAGCCCCAGGTCGGGCGTTTCGATTTGCATCTGGTCGAACGTAAACGCCTCGCACGCCAAACGGTCGATCGACGGGGTCTCGATCCAGCCGTTTCCGTAGGCTCCCAAGTAGCCGTGGTGGAGCCGGTCGATTACCAAGCAAATCGCGTTCATGACTGGTATAACAGGGGACGAATTTTCATGTTTTTTTCAAGGTTCCAAGAAAAGTTTGGCGGAAAACTCAGGCGTTTCCCCACTCCAGTCCCAGCATCAGGACGTTGATCCCCGAACCGATTCCCAAAAAGGCGACCCGATCCCCGGCGGCGACCTGGCCGTTTTCGACCCCGACCGACGCGGTCATCGGCAGCGCGACCGAGCCGGTGTTGCCAAGCCACGGCAAAGTCGCGTAGTCGAGTTCCGGATCAAGTTGAAGCCGGTCGAGCAACATCTTTCGGTGGGCCCGGCCGACCTGATGGCAAAAGATTCGGTTCAAATCGTTTCGCTGCCAATCGAGCCCCGAGAGAAACTCATCGAAAGCCGCCTTGGCCGCGGCGATTCCCTCATGCAAAAGCCGTTCAGAGTCGGTTTCCATGATCGTTTGTAAGCCGTCCGATTCGCACAAATGGCAATGCTCGGTAGCCGCCCGCGCGACGCCGCCCACCAGTCGATTTCCGGTTTGGCTTATTTCACGCCGCGTGAGCAAAAAAGCCGCGCTCCCCGAACCGATTGTCAACGAGGCGACCGCCCCTTTGACCGTTTTTCGTGTCAGCGTCTGGTCTTCATTGAGCTGTTTGATCGTCATCTCGACCAGGGACCGAGAACTTTCGGTGCCGACGACCAGCCCGGCCTCGATCTGGCCCAGTTCGATCATGTTGGCCACCTGGACCAGTCCATTCAGCAGGCCAAGACAAGCGTTCGACAGGTCGTAGAGAAGACAATCGTGGGGTAGGTTCAACCGGTGGTGAACCCCGGCCGCGGTCGCCGGCTCGAGAAAGTCGCGACAGACCGATCCGTGGACCAAGGCGCCAATTCGACTCCGATCGATCCCGGCTTGCTCGATCGCCTTCTCGCACGAAAGGACACTCTTTTGTCCGATCGTCGCGCCGGGTTCCCAAAAACGGCGTTCCCGGATACCACTCATCAATTCCAGGCGACCTTCGGGCAGCTTCAAGCGGGAATAAAGAGGTTCAAGACGGCTTTCGATCGCTTCGGAGGTGACGACCTCCTCGGGTAACGTGTGGGCGATCGATTCAAGACAGACGTTTTGGTAGCTAAACCGCATGCAGCCTAGAGTTGGTTTGAAGGAAGCGAGGGGACAAAAATTGCCAAGAATCACTTGGCCTAACCAATAGAAAGACTCCGAAAAAACGCAACACAAAGCGAACGCAACGCAGGATGACAGCCCACAAGGGAATCAACCGTCCCCTGCGCCGTCATTCAATCTGAACCGAGATCGCAAAACGGCCACCAAAAGATCGAAGATGGTCGGCGATTGGCCTGCCTACGCCAGCGCGGTTTTCATATAAGTGCAGCGCCACTCGAACCACCGGGAGAGATCGCCTGTTTGTCTGAGTGCCGGTAGCGGAATGGAGTTTAATTTTTCCATTTCCCTATCGGTCGCAATGGGGGGGGCTCCCCGCCACACCGAAGCGAAAGGTACTCAAAAGACGAAAAAGACCAACCTAATCTTGATTTTCCGAGTTGAGCAGACGTTTGGCCTCTTGTTCGAGGTGAGCCACTTTTTCCACCCGTCGCTGGTGACGCCCTCCCTCGAACTCGGTATTGACCCAGATCTCTAGGAGCCGGTCGACCAGCCGTTCGCCCAACATGTCGCCGGAGAGACACAGGACGTTAAGGTCGTTGTGGCGGCGACTCAATTCGGCCGTCACGAAATCATGACACGGCGCCGCGCGAACTCCGGGAAACTTGTTGGCGACGATTGCCATTCCGACCCCGGTTCCGCAAATAAGGATTCCCCGTTCGACCTCGCCGAGGGAAACTTTTTTCGCGACCGACGCGGCGATATCCGGATAGTCGACGACCTCCTCGCCTTCGGGTCCTTCATCAATTACCTCTTGCCCCAACGCACGTAGACGGTTGACAATCATCGACCGCAGTCCGGTGCCTCGGTGGTCGCTTCCGACCGCAATTCGCATGAGATTTTACTCCAACGGGGGACACGTATGACCCCACCTAAGTGCAACGAAACTCCCTTTCGTCATCACCGACGCCTGTTCCGCAAGAAGTAGTGAACCAGGGCAACGACAAATCAATCAACTTTCCGACACTCACGTGTGGTCATCAATCAGGACCAACCAACTGTCAGGAGAGTTCAGTGTATCCGGAATCGGTCCACGATTCAATGCCCTTCGAGGAGCCGTATTGGCTTATATATACTACCAATGACTTGCGTTAATTGTGTATATTCGCCATCTTAATGGAGTGCTGGACCTTTACTCCATGTCGGGCGTCCAGAGTTTCGGCTTTTCCTTCCCGGTCGAAGCCGAGGCGTCGCTTCCGTCGGGCGTCCATAATCCACTCCCGGTCGAGGCCGCCTCTTGGGGACCTGCTCCCGTCTCGGCAACCGCTCCCAGGTCGGCAGCTTCTCCCCCCGGCGCGGGTCCGGCTCCCGCTGCCTGTGGCGAAATGACCCCGGCTTGCATGAGCATCCGGACCATTGTTTCGTTGACCCCCGGTTCGCGATGGTGGTTGGTTTCGAGATGGCGTACCACCTTCAAGACCTCATCCCTATGTCCCTGTTCGAGTCGTTTTTTCAATTCGATCAGGTCCCACTGGACGTCGGAGCCCCCCTTTTCGGCGACCCCATTGCGGCCCTCTTCGATCCAATCAAACGCTTTCTCGGTTGAATCGAACCGGACTAAGGTAATCAGAATGAACTGACGGTCGTTCTCCTCGATCGACGGCCGGGACAAAAGCGTCTCGCCGAAGCGTCGGATCGCCTCGTGGGCCATCACTAAGACCGCCCGATGAAAGGCGGTTCGGAGCGTTTCGTCCGACATTTTTTCCGCCTCGAGTCGAGTCAAACGGACCGGGGGGAAATTCATGACGTCGACCCCTTCCGGATCGATCGGATCGGCCGTGGGCAGGTTGAGTTTACTGCGAAGCCGATTGTAGTCGAACTGGCGACCGGCCATTTCGGACCAGGACTGCATGACGAGGATTGCGGCGGCCACTTTGCGACGCAGCGCCGGATCGTCGGCCGCCTCGGCAGGCGTCTTCCCGGCGAGTATCCCCAACGGTTCTTCGGGCCAGGCCTCCAACAGCGCGTTTTCGAAATGTTCCCGATCGATCTCTTTCATTTGATCGGGCTTCATGTCTTGGGGCGGGAACCAGGGGCAATCGAACAGGTCGCGACTGGCCGAGACCTGAACCAAAACCTTTGTTTCCGGATCTCCTTCGAACTGGTCGGCAGCCAAATCGTCGAAAAACTCTTGGAGCGAACCGACATTTTTCGGCGAGACGCCCAGCATTTCCAATCGGGCCTCGCGATCCGTTTGACGGCCAAAGAGCCGGGCCTGACCGAGAATCCTCGGCATTGTTTCGCCGGTGGTCCCTTCAGCCTTTTCGAGTCGGGGACGATCGAGGACCCAAAAAACGGCCTTCGGCGGAACGTCGTTTTCATGGGCCGGCTCGCGCGGCGTAGGAACCTGAACCGCCTGCTTCGACATCGACAGCGCGGCAACCAGTTCATCGGCGTCTTTGATGGTAAAAGTTGCCAGAAGGGAATCGAATTGATCGCCCAGCGGGTCGTCGCTTTCGAGCATCGCGATCGCTTCGGCTTCGACCGCATCTTCCCCTTCGGCGGTTTCTGCCACGCGGTGCCAAGCCTCCGCGGTCGACGCCCGGTCGCCCAGCCAGTTACGTACGATTGCCAAGTTGCGCCAAAGGGCCGGGTGATCGACTTTTTCGGCCAACTCGGTCAGTTGTTTTTCCCCGTCCAGCCACCGGCCCCGTTTGATCGAGTCCATGGTCGTCGTGAACGTTTTGGCCCACTCGACCTCTTCAGGACCTTCGACCAGTGCGGGATCGTCTTTGGTCAAAAGGGGCCAAGTCCGACTCTGGTACATCGCCGAAAGCATTTCCATTGGCCGGGAATCCCCTTCAGACACCGCGCCCATGAACTGCAACAAAGCGCGGGCGACCCGGTATTGGCCGTTGCGTCCCAGCGCTTCGGAAAGAATGGCCATCGACTCGTAAATCTGACTATAGAATACCGTTTCGCAAGCGCCGATCGCCCGATGCACCTCGGGAACCGCGTCGAGCGTCTTGCCTTCCATGACCATTTGGATAGTCGACTCGGCCAGCGCGATCGGGTTGTTCGGAAACGCGTCGCAAAACTGCTTGACCACGCGGGCCGCTTCTTCCCGACGTCCAAGGACACGGAGCAGTTGGGTCTGGGCGGCCAAAAGGCATTCCCGATTGGGATGTTTCTTCTGGAAATTTTCGACCTGGGTCAGGGCGGCCGAAAACTGTTCCCCTTTGATCATCTGTTCCAGCTGGTCCAGTTCGCCCGCCAGGTCGGAACAACAGAATTTCAACTTTTTGCCGGAGCCACACGGACAGACGGAATAACGGTCAATAGCCATTTTGGGCCTTTTCAATTTCTCTTCTTGGACACGCTTCACTTATTCGCAATGCGCTCAAAAAATACGCTAATCGGGTCATCCTACCATATTCCCCGCCGACTGACGAGGCGAACTGAAGGGACATTTTTTCAGAAAACCACACGCTTTTTCCCATAAAAAAAAGAGGGCCCGAATCTAGAGCCGGACCCTCTTTCATGTCAAAATAGGCAGAATAAGTAAGGGCTATTTCCCCTCCTCGACTCCCTCGTTGATCAAAACATAGGTTCCCGATTTGCCCGGCACCGCGATGTCCAACCGGCCGTCGGCGTTGAGGTCGACCACGCGGATCTGCATCCCGGTGCCGATATTCTCCCCTTCCCCGGCGATCGTGTGCCGGTGGAATTTCCCGGCCTTTTGATCCCATTCATAATAGAACAAGACGGCCGGTTCTTTTCCGCCCGGATCGCCACCGCAGTGGCCGCGGACCCGCTTGCCGGTGATCAGCTCCGCCGCGCCGTCCCCGTCGATATCGGCCCAGACCATCGTGTGCGGCTGTGACCAGGAGTCGTCGATCAGGTGTTCATGCCAAGTGGTCGAACCGTCGGCTTTCGGCGGCCCTTGCTCCCACCAGTGGAGGCCGTAGCCGTGCGCTTTGCCCCAAATCAGGTCGTTTCGCCCGTCACGGTTGACGTCGAGAACCAAAATCGGGCAACTCGGATGCGGCAGGGCGGTTTCTTCACGAAGCTTCCACGGCTGGGTCAACGGATCCCCTTCGGGCCGCTCGTACCAGCCGGCCTCGGTGATGATATCTTCACGACCGTCGCCGTTGATATCGCCGAATCCGAATCCGTGCCCCCCCTTGGGCCCGAGTTCGATCCGCTCTAGGGTCGGTTCCCCTGCGGCCGTCTTCGCGAATTTCCAAACGACCTGGGGAGCCTCTTTGTCCCAGCAACTGACAAAAAGTTCCGGGACGCCGTCGCCGTCGAAATCGTGCAGGTCGTATATCTCGTTTTGGCCACGGCCCTTGCTTAAAAGGTGCTGCTTCCACTTCACGCCCTTTTCGAGGCCTACCTTGCCCGGATTCTCGTACCAGTAGACCTCCGGGTCCATCCAGTCGCCAGAAACGACGTCAAGTCGTCCGTCGCCGTTGACGTCGAGAAGGAATTCGCCGTTATTGTGGTAGTAAACGTTCGCAAACTCGCCCACATCCCGAAGGGGCCGTGGAATGTAGTCCGGTCCGGCAAACCAGTTCGGCCCGGCCACGATATCCAGCACGCCGTCCTGGTTGACGTCACCGACGTCACACCCTTCGTTGGGCGAAATGGCCAGGCATTTCTTGGTAAAACGGACCGTCTTGGAGTCGGCTTGTTTCGGTTGCTCGGCTTGGGCGAAAGAAACAGTCGCAAGACAAACGACCCCAAGCAAACTAAGAAGCCATCCGAAACGTTTCCACGTTGGTACTTTCATGAGGGGACCTTTCGTATTCAGTGTGGGGGGTTCAGGCTGGGGGTGTCACAATCCGCGACAAAAGGGGATGATGACGGCAGGAACAGTAGGCTTTCCTCAAAAGGAAAAGCCTCGCACGGCAAGAAAACCGTTTCTTCATTATAAGATTTCTGTCCGATTTCGCTAGAGGAGCCGGACGGGGGGAAGATTGAAGTGCGACGGGACGAGGGGAAGCGAGTGGGGCCCCCAGCGATTCTGGAATGCCGTTGCCAAAAGCTCATAAAGCGTGAAACAACCGTAGCTTATAGAAAAAGGGAGGCCCCCCAGATGGCCTCCCCCGGTGTAATGACACCAATGAGCTTAATCTTTTTTCTCTTTGAGATAACACAAAAGAGGAAATAGATTGCCTGGAATCATAATCGTTTTTGCCGATTCAATCTAGATGTTTTTGAAAGGAATAGGTGTCTTTTATCGTCGTGCTCTCGACGCCTGCAAGTTGGTTATAGCGTATTTCACGTAAGGACAGCGGTTTCCTTGCGGCCTTAAGGGAAATAGAAAATCTGAAATAGCTTCCAAAATTTTGACTTACAGCAGCCAGTAGGAACTCTCCGACGGCCGGTGTAACGCGACATTTCATTGAAACACGCTCTAGCAATCCTGTTTCCGCAGCTTACCCGTTACTTGAAAACGCTCAAAATTACCGATTTTGGTTCCATTTGGTCTGAGCGTTTGTCGTCCCGTTTGTATAGGGACGGTTTGGCGTGGAATAGGAGGTCGGGCGTACTGCCGGGTCGTGAACCGTGGTGGTTGGAGCCACGGCATGATTTTGCGACAGCGACTCTCGTTGCGCGGGATCGGTCGGTTCTGTGGCGGTCGCCTGTGATTTCTTGGGCGTCGCTTTCGGTTTGCTGTAGACAATCGGTCGGATTCCCTTGGCGCCCCGAGCGATATCGTGAGCGTAGATCAGCGGGGTACCTTGGTCCGAATAGCCGAAGAACATCGCGTAACCTTCCTTGACCGGTCCTTGGCCGGGAACGTTCAAACCGGCCTTATTGCGGACGATCATCGTCCCGCCAACCTGCGGAACGGCCGCCATCTCGACGGCGATCTTCTGATTTTCGACCGGATCGGTCGGATTCAGACTGGCGATCACCGAACGCCCGGTCACGAAGTTTCCTTTAATATGAGCCCCGGCGACTACTTTCGAGGCCAACAAGCTCCCGTTGATCATCCGACAAGCGACCCCCTCTTGATCGGTTTCGGCCACGATATCCTTGCCGACGATTTTTTCGGCCCGGACCGTCTTTGCAACGAGTTGGTCGCAATGAACCGTCCCGCCGGTCGAGGGGGAAAACCACCATCCGCCCAAAAGGCCTCCGGCCAATCCAAAAACCATCCCAAACACCGCTCCCATCACCGCGGCCGAGGGGACCGAAACGGAAGAGGTTTTGGGCCGAACGGGGGGAGAGGGCGATTCAGATCGTTGTCGAATTTCCACGAAAAGGCTCCTTCCAAAGGAATTCTGGGGGGGAATCGGCCCGTTTTCGATCAAAAACCCGGGCGTCGTCTGTCAGGAAACCGCTTTCCTATCTTAAGTGGTTGTGAGCAAATCACTTCAAGTAGCGCATCTCTCACCCAACAGGAAGCTTCCTATGAGAATAGATCGGCCGAAAGAATGTTAAGGTTTAACGATTGCGCGGACTTTGCGGCCATTTACCCATTTATGCCAGTCTCTAGAATCGAATATCCGTTCCTGGCCGTGGTGATGCCGATCCAATCGACATCAACACCCCAAAAATAATTGAGCGTCACATATCCGACGGCGACCAAGAGAAGACCGCCGAGCCCCAGCGCAAGGATTTGCTTTACCAGTCGGGGACCGCGTCGATGTTGCTCCAGACGCGAAAGGGCCGACGCGGCCGATTCTCGTGCAAGCCGTTCCTCTTCGGCCGAAAGACGCGTGCCGAAGGAGAACGTGGGCCTCGAAGCGTCATCCAAGGAGGCGCTGCCGGTCGGAACGGATGTCGCCGTGGAGGGAGTTGGACGTCGATTTGCCGCCGTTGCCCGTTTTTCGGCCGCAGGCACCTCGATCGTCTCGAAGGAGGCTTCCTCCGACGTCACCTTCGAGACAGACACGCTCGGTCGGCTTGCGGATTTCGGCCGGAGCGGAATCAGCCGAGGAATGCCCGCGTCGGCAAAAGCGTTGAGGGGAAAAATGCCGTCGCAATGAGGGCAGAGGAATTCGACCTTGGCGGCAGGCACAGGTAAAACCGGTTCCCCGCCGGACACGACCAGTTTCCCACATCCGGGACATCGATAGACCTGCGACATGACGTTTTTTCTAGTTCACCATTCGTTTTTGCAAGGCAGCCCGCGATTCAGTAAAAAATCGTTCCCGGATCTGCATGGGGCAACCGTCTCTCTCGGTTTTTTACGAAAAGTTACGCAAAAAATCTTCTTCCCCAAAAAGGCCCAAGATCGTATTCCCTTCATTTTATCACAAGTTTCCCCGGCTGACAAAAATAAGGCAACTATCGAATTAATTCGCCGCGGGAAAAGCATGACCTGTGGAGGACAATCCCCTGTGCAAAGGGGGGGCGATGACGAATCACCATTGAACACAAGATAACGCTGATTCTCAATATTTCACCCTGCATGATATAAAGTAACCGTCGGTTAACTCCACAAGAGGATGGAAAAGAAACCTTTTTCGGTTGGTTGTTAACGCTGGGCCGCTTGTCGATAATGGTCGATCAGTCCGGCCGACGAACGGCGCGCGTCGAACTGGGTTTCGGCCTGTTGTCGCGCTGCGCGCGCGAGTCGGGCTTGTTCGTCCGGGTTTTCCAGAACCGTTTCGATCGCCCGGGCCAGCGCTGTCGGATCGTCGGGCGGAATGAGCCGGGCCGACTCGGTCTCGGGCGGAAAGATTTCGGCCGTGCCGCCGACGTCGGTTGCAACGACCGGCAGTCCCGACGCGGCCGCCTCGAGCAAGACCCGGCCCAACGGTTCCTGACGTGCCGGATGGGCCAACAGGGTCCACTCGTTCATCAACTTTGCGACATCCTCGCGAACGCCCAAAAAGTGAAACCGACCGCCGGTTTCGGCCGCCTTTTCTCGAAGCGCCGCTTCAAACCGGCGTGACTCCTCCTTGGTCGACCAGCGTTGGCCGACCAGCGCGAAGTGAACGCCTTCGTTTTTTCGACAGACTTCGACCGCCGCGTCGAGCAAGACGTCATGTCCTTTGCGCAGGCCAATCTGGCCGACCGTTCCGACCAGTCGTGCCTCGGGCGAAAGGCCCAACTCGCGGTGCAAAAAACCGGTTGACGCGCGCGGTTGAAATTGTTTGAGATCGACCCCGTTGTAAAGAACGAACGTTTTTTCCGGATCGAGTCCCCCGGCCACATGATAGTCGGCGGTCGCTTTGGAAACGGCCAAGAGACGCCCGTTTTCGTTCAGATCGGCCATCGCGCGGGCGCTTAGGCGAATGATGTCGCGTAGATGGGCGATACTCGGGATGCCTAGCGAACGGGCGACCGGACCGACCAGCCGGCCCATCGAAAGACTGTTGGCGTGAACCAGCCCGGGACGAAATCGACGGATCGACGTTTCGAGCAATTCGCGCCGTTGGGTCTGATCCAGTCGCCGCCCTTGCTCATCGAGCGAGTCGAACGGAATCAGATCCATCTCGGCTTGGCGGCAGACCTCGGCCAAGGGGCCTTTGCTCGGCGCGGCCACCGTGATCGAAATGCCCGCTGCGCGAACCGCGTCGACCGTGGCCAACCAGGACCGTTCGCCGCCGAGGACCGTCGGATGCTCACAAAGAACCAAAACACGCAACATGGCTCAAACACTTTTTCTAGCAAAGAAAGAATTTCAAAACACGCACGACGCCGTCATTGTTTTTCAAAAAATCGATAGAAGCCAATCGTCAACTTCGTGCGAGAGTGATTCGCATCGATTCCGGGTCGAGTTCGGCAACCGAGGAGAATTCGTCGATCCGGGAAGCGGCCAAGATATCGGCTCGCAGGCCAAGCTCGACCAGATTCCGACCGCCCAGACAGGTCTCCAGCTTTTCTGCCAGACGCTTCTCCGGCAGCGGTTCGGCCCCCAGAGAAATCGGCAACGGGAAGGCCGCTTTCCACGTTTCGCAGGCCGTGATCGCCTGGGCGTTTTGATCGTAAATAATCCCGCCCTTTTGCTCGAGCCGGTTGACGATCATTCCCGCGACCAGGATGTCCTCCTCGGTCATCTGGCCGTCCGTGCCGGAGCAGACCAGGTGGATGCGCGGTTGACCGACCAGGCGATCGACTACTGCCGAGACATTCACGAACGCGCCCAAAAGGACCGTCGACGCATGCCGACATCGGGCCATTGCCTGGGTGCCGTTTGTCGTGGTGAACAGGACTGTTTTGCCACTGAGGAGCTCGGGCGTGTACTCTTCGGGCGAATTGGCCAAGTCGAACCCTTCGATACGAACCCCGCCTCGCTCGCCGCCAAGAACGCAGTCACGCCGGTCAAACTGGTGGGCCATCGCTTGCGTTTCTTCGATTGTCTCACAAGGATAAACGTCCCTCGCTCCGGCCTCGAGTGCGTGAATGATCGTGGTCGTTGCCCGTAGGACATCCAAGACGACAACCGTTCCGTCGGCCAGTTCTTTGGGCGCAGCCAGTTTGGGAAGGGCATAGACATTGAGCTGGGCGGACATGGATTACCAATGAGTTGGGGGTGGGCGGAAGATCAAAAAAGGGCAAATTGGTCCCGGGGCCAACAGCCCAATTATAGCACAACAGCCCCCCTGGTTTTAGAGCGGTTTCCGTCTTTGGGGGGAAACGGCTTCCTGGTGGCTTATTGAGAAGGGGGGGGAATCCAAGCCACTTTTATGTCTGCGTTTGCAGAACTATACCACCTTTTGCATGACCAGAAAACCGCCGTCCATGCGAGACTGGCGGTCACTTGTTGCCGCTATTGTCGAGGTTGGGAAAGGCCCGGATGGCTTTTTAAACGGGCTGTTAGGCGACCGTCTGGGTGATCGTAGATTCCTGAACGTCTTCCCCGGTCTGGTCCGGCCTGACATCCAAGATTAAATCGGCAACTCGGGAAGCGGCCGTCTCTTCCCAACCGCCAAAATTCATGATCGGGCCTGCCAACGACGGAGCCGCCAACGACGGGGCCGCAGTCTGTTTAAAGAGACGGTCCAATGCCGTTTCCAACGTCGACTCCGTGTCGACCGTCGCCGCGAATCCCCACCGCTGTCGAGCCGCTTCTTTGTCGGCCGTGGAAGTGAGAACTTGAATCACCGGCGTGCCATAAAGGGTCGCTTCGATCCCGTCGTGGTATGAAAAACTCAAGACTCCCTCCGCCTCGGCGCATCGTTTTTCGAGACTTCCCTCACGCCGGATCACTTTGGCCGAGAGCGCCGACTCTGAAAGGGCCTTTTCAAGAATGAGGTCGTGTCGCGAAGCGCCGGACAACTTCACCGTCACTCGAATCGACCGGTTTTTGGCCAACGCTTCAAAGGCACTCTTGAGCATGCGGGCATAGGCCGTTTGCGACAACGAGTTGGCGATTTCCTCCCTGCCGTTTTCACCGGAAGGGGCCGCCAACACCAGCAACTGTTTGTGAGATTTTTTCCCCGACTTCAAACGGTCCGACGAACGGGCAATCGTTTTTTTCGATCGGTTCTCCTCAAGCGAGTTGTTGAGCAAACTTTCCAATGCTTGGGTCGTCGCCGAGTCGGTATTGGAAACCCGTTGGTAGATGACCGTTTCCAAATCCCGCTTCCAACGTGACAGGACCGGGTCATGCCGTGGAGAGCCGGTTGCTTCGATCCGGGAGGCAGGGATTCCCCATTCGATCAATTGCTCCACGGACGAAGCGCCCCAAGCCAACAACCGATCGGCGGTCAACGGGGCAAAGTCGAATCGGCCGATTGGCGCTTGATTTTGGAGCACAAACGACTTGGCCCGATAGCGCCGCGCGACCGCGATCACCGCACGGGCAAACGGCGAGCGGTTCTCGCTCAATACGATCGCATCCGGCCGAATCCGTCGGAAATGGCGAGCGATTTGTTCGACCATCCGGGTTTGTCGTCGGCCGTGCCGCTGCATTTTCTGGACCAGTTGCCGACTCAACGCGGGAGTCAGATTCACTTCCCGAAATGCCAGACAATCGGGCAAACTGCCGGCCAACCGATTGCGACGTCCCAGCCGACTGTTGCAGTTCAACTGGCCGACCCCCGCGTGACGCCACTTGAGCCAGGTTTTGGGCGAAAACTCATCGTTCAGCCACCAAAGCCGGGTGCCCCGATCCAACAGCTCCGCACAAACCGGGTCGAGCATCCGGACATCGCCACAAAGCAAAACGCGTCGTCCGTTGGGGCAATTGAGAAAACGGGGCTCGACCACGGAGGCCATTTTTCCCGCCCAACGCCGCAGTCGTTTCGAGTGAGGGGCGGTCGTTTTTTCTGGGCTTTTTTCGTTTTCGTGACGTTCGACACGCAAAGTCGCCTCGAACGTTTGGGTCAATTCGGTAAACAGATCGACCAGCGTTTCGTCCCGATCGGCCTGGACGTGCAGGACGATTTCCTCGCCCGGGCGAAGGGGTTGAACCTCGGTGAAATAGACAATCGGCTTGAGAAGTTTCACGACATACGCACGCAGCGTCCGGGCATTGAGATAGGCCGGCGTAATCCGGGCGACGATCGAACGACGGTCTTCATCCCCGACGACCGGCCGTTCTCCCAAAAGATCGACGATCGCTTCCGCCTCCGCTTCGAGCCACGCGTAATCCCCGTCGATCAGCTCGTCCAACGAAGTGATCCAAGCGGGGATTCCCGTTTCTCCGCCGCCTTCGTTTAACAGCACGTCGTGCCGAAGTGGATCGGATTTTTGCGGGATCAGTCGACTTTGGGAATAAACGTGATAGTTCACGATCGAAATCTCTCGTTTCCTACTCGATTTTCTTCATTGCTCAACCGGCGTCGGCGTAATCCGTTGGCGACAAAATCCAGTCGATCAGTTCTTCGAATCGTTCCAGTTGGAAAGACACGTCGGCCGACCAAGGACACGGTCCGATGGCGATCGTTGTCATTCCAAGCCCGGCCGCGCCTCGAAGTTCGTCGGGGTGATGCCCGACAAAGGCCGTTTCGTGCGGGGAAGTTTGCATCTCTTTCAATACGCGAAGATACCCTTCCGCGTTCGGCTTGGTTCTTCCGACATCGCGTGAAGAGACCACGGACGAAAGGCACGAAGCCAGCTTATACCGTTCAAACCGCTCCCATAGCAGAGTCCCCGAATGTTCCGAATCGCTTAACACGCCGAGAACCAACCCCAGATCGTGGAGTTTGGTCAACGTGTTTCGCACTCCGGGACACGGCCGGGTGTCTTCCGCCGCTTGTCGCCGTTTGGCGCGACAGGCTAGCTCGATTTCGGTCGCCTGGTTGGCCGATAGCCCAATCTTCAAAAGGAAATCGTAGGTTGCCTCTTCCGGTTTCCGACGACCGCATTGAACCTCTTGGAAATCGTCCGATTTCCAGAGATCCCCGAATCGGTCGTACCGCACTGAAAAACCGAAATTACGCAATAACTGAACCAGCCATCGTTGCCAGGAAGTTGTGTCCAGGAGAACTTCTTCCAAGCCGAAGAGGATGCCGCGAACCGGTCGGGCGACTTTCATCGCGGGACCGAATAATCGGCGTCGAGGAACCGGATCACACATTGTCCAGTCGCATCCTTTCGAATCAAAAGACCTCCGTGTCGGTCGGGACATGCCCTGATTCTTGCGAATATTTACCGCTTTAGTGCCCTTGGGAAAACCTTCGGCGGGCGGTAAACAAGTCAAAAACCGGGCGAATCCAGCCTTTCTCAAAGTGGCTTTTATGCCGACGGGCCGTTTTCATTCCCCATTAAAAAATAATTCATGCCATTTTCAAAGGAGGCAATTTTGGGGGCCAAAATCGAATTTACGAGAGTCTAGCAAACGGCCTCGGGACCGTCAATCCCTTCAGCCCCTCTGGAAAGGGATTTGATTGGGGTGAAATGCCTATAAAAACAGTATAAGTAATAGAAACCGATCATTGTCAAGTTTTTAGTCAAATTAAGGGGGTGTTAAACAGCTCCTTTGGGGATTTTTTTAAGATATTTTACGGTAATTTTTATCGGTCGCGCAAAGTTGAACCGCTTTTTTAGTAGGGCGGCTAATTTTTCCCTGGAGGTGTTCATTTATCCCCCTCCAGGGAGTCAGGCGATATTGCCGATATTATGGAGAGGTTTTTTTAAAAAAATACAAGGGGTTTTTATCATGAAAAAGATCAATCGACGAAGTTGGTTGGCCGGATCGGCGGCCGTGGCAGGGATTCCGTTTTTGGGCGCGACGGCGTCGGGGTGTGATGATATCCCCACTCGGAAAGCGCTTCCGGAAGGGGGCGTGATTATTACGGCCCGATTGACGGCCCAGGCGGGTGAAGAAGCGGCCGTCGAAGCAGCCTGTAAGGCGATGGTCGCCCCGACCCGGAAAGAGGACGGATGCATTACGTATATCTTGCAGGTCAACGAGAAGCAAAAGGGCGATTGCCTTTTTTATGAGCAATGGGAAAGTAAAGCGGCGCTGGACGCCCATTCGGCGACCGAGCACATGAAGCAGTTTAGTAAAGAGATCGCCGGAAAACTGGCTGATGGCGACGTTGTTTACTGGAAATTGCCGGAGTAAGGCAGGAGACCCTTTCAAGGTCGTGGAGGCAGGACTTTGTTCATGGTCCAGTCCGCTCAGGCGTTATGGCAATAGAGAGCAATTACACTTCGGCCAAAGAAGAGTCCAGAGAAAAAACCGTCCACTGTGCCCACAGAGAAAAGGAATTTCTCTTCAATAGATACCAGCGACCAACGGGAGCGGGTTTAATCCACGGCGTGGAAACGCCGGTCCGGCCGCGGGCCCTGCCCGCCCAACGGGAGCGGGTTTAGAATTTGGCGTGGAAACGCCGGTCCGGCCGCGGCTCCTAGCCGCCGGAAGCACCAAGAAAAAAAACCATGCCCGGCCTCGAAGGGTGTGGGCCTCGAACGATTGATTTTCATCTTTCTTTCGACACCCCCAGGTAACTTGCATTCCTGTTGGGCGACACACTCCGACGATAATAACCAAATAACGTTCGAGACCGGGCATGGTCTGGAGGTTTGTTCGAGCCGTTCTGAAATCATTTTTCAGGGCGGCTTCTTTTTTGTTTTCTTACGAAGTATTTAGGTCGATTTTTTAGGGCCTAGCCTGAAAGTTGGCTCAGCAATTCCCGGAACTTGGGCATCCGGTTTTCGACATATTCCAGCCAAGCCGACGGGCTCCAAATTTCGATACTGACTCCGGCCCCGACGACCATGACATCCCCGCCCGGCTCGACGCCGAGGAATTCTCGAAACCCTTCGGGGAGGGACAGACGTCCGCGTCCGGCGAGGTTAACGGTGGTCTGTCGTGTGGAAAGGAGTCGTCCGAGCAGTTGGAGTTGGCTGACCTGATCTTGGAGTTTTCCGGCGGCCAGTTTTCCTTTGACGAGGTCGACTTCGGCTTTCAGTTTGGCTTCCCAGACTTCGGCGTTCCAAAGTCCGAGGCACCCGACGCGTTCCTTGGTGAGCATGCACCGAGGCGAATCGGCGGTCAGCATCTCTCCCAATTCGGTGGGAATGGAGAGTCGATACCGATCGTCGAGAACTCGCTTGAACTCACCGGTCAGGAATTCGAGTGCCTCGATCATGTTTTGCCGTAGGGCCTTGGGTCTTTTTTTGTGATCAAAGGTTAGTCCCTGCGGCGGGAGCGGATCGAAGTGGGCGAACTCGTGTGGCCGTAGGGTTATTTAAAGTTTAAGACCGTTTTAATCGTTTTGGGGCTTGATCCCCACAATTTATTCAATTTTTTAATCAATTATGGGCAGTTATCCCGCACATTCGAAAGTCTATCAGCTTTTCTTCCGATTGCAACGGTTTGAACCGGGTTTTTCCGATTTTTTCCAATTTTCCTCCCGTGCCGTTTCCCTATAATGAGAGGATGTGGCCGGGCCCGGCGAAAACGACGAGTTCGGCCCCTTACCCGTTTTGCGATTTGCCTTCCTCAGCCAATCGCTTCCCCGCCTCCCAAGCTCTTAGGAAATTGAGGACTTCCGACCTGGAAAGGACCTACCAATGCGGCGACGTGAATTTCTTCAAACGACTGCGGCCGGAATGGCCGGGGCGATGATTGGCTCGAAACAGTTGATGGCCGAAACCGGCTCAAATGTCCTGATTACCGATCCGGCCGAGGGGCGTATCCTCGATCGGCGCCACGGCCGGGCGGTCGACGGCGGTTTGGAAATTACCGTCCACGGCGAAGCGCCTGCCGGATGGCCGGTTTCGGTCAATGGGGTTCCGGCCAAGCGAGAAGGGGCCGGGTTCACGGCCAAAATCGTCTTGCGAGAGAAAGAGAATCGGATCGTCGCCGTAGCTGGACAGGGAAGTGAAAAAAACGAGGCGGCCGCGCGGGTCTTGTGGGATCGTTACAGTTTTCCCCGCTATCGCATCGTGATCGACGACAACATCTTCTTCGCCCGCGACATTGCCGACAAACGGTATCGGTCGCTGTTCGAATGCCCGTATTTGGCGATGCTCCAAAAGTTCCACCAGGAGTACGGGACTCGGTTCGTCCTGAACATGTTTTATAAGACCTGTTACGGGGCCGAGTTCAATTTGAGTCAGTTTCCCGACCGGTACAAAAGCGAGTGGGAAGCCAATGCCGATTGGCTCAAGTTGGCCTTTCATGCCGATAAAGAGTTCCCGAATCGGCCGTATCAGAAAACAACGCCCGAGCGACTCGGCGCGGATGTCGACCGGGTGGCCGAACAGGTGATCCGTTTTGCGGGCGAGGCGACTTATACACCGCCGACAGTCATCCACTGGACGATGGTCGACCCGTCGGCCTGGCAGGCGTTGGCCGACCGTGGCTCGAAGGTACTCAGCGGCTATTTCTTAAAAAAAGGGGCCGGTCAGTGGGATATCAATTGCTGTGTCGACCCGGCCCGCTCGGCACTGGTTGACCGGTATGACGCACTGGTCGATTTCAAAACCGGGCTGATTTTTTCGAAAACCGACATCGTCATCAACTCGTACTCGCCAGAAAAAATCGTCCCGACGCTGGCCCCGTTGGTGAAAAATCCAAACCGGTCCGAAATTGTCGACTTTTTGACGCACGAGCAATATTTCTGGCCGTTTTACAGAAACCATCAGCCCGACACGGCCGAGCGGTTCGATACCGCGCTTCGCTGGGTGACCGAAAACGGGTATCGGCCGATCCACTTCCAGGAGGGGCTGCTCGGGGCGACCGAGGCGAATTTCACGCCGAAGGAATCTTGAGCCTTGCAGCCCGTAAAAAAGCCCATCACGGTCTTTTTCAACAGGCCGCTAGGCGCAACGTCGCCTCAAATGGCATAATGTAAGTTTTCCCTTTATTGGTGTTTGCTTCAAAATACCCCCGGCCAGTCAACCTATTCCGGCCTCCCGTTGGCTGGCCTCGGTTCATTAGCTGTATAAACGTCAATAACTTGAGACCACAAGCGCCCAAGTGCATGAAACCTTCGAGGCTTTTTCGCCATCTTGATGATTTACCCGAAAACCTTCGCCACGGCGTGGTGATGATCGGCAATTTTGACGGGGTCCACCTGGGCCATCGGCAACTGGTCGAGTCGCTGGTAGCTACGGCCCGACGAGAGTCGCGACCGGCGGTCGTTTTTACGTTCGATCCTCATCCGGCCCATATCCTGCGGCCCGATCAGGTTCCGCCCGCGCTGACCTGGTTGGAGCGGAAGGCCGAACTGCTCTTGGAGCTGGGGGTCGACGGCGTGGTCGCCTTCCCGACCGATCAGGAGTTCCTCGATATGGACGCCCAGTCCTTTTTCGAGAAGGTGATCCGACAGCGGCTCGGAGCGGTCGCCATGGTCGAAGGGGCCAATTTCCATTTCGGCCGCGAGCGGTTTGGCGATATCGGCGCGTTGTGCGAGTGGACGACCGAGGCGGGGATCGGGCTTCAGATTGTCGAGCCGGTCAAGGTGGACGGCCACATGGTCTCCAGCACGCGGATTCGCCAATTCTTGGTGGAAGGAAAAATCGCCGAGGCCAATCGGCTTCTGGGGCGACCCCATCGTATTCGGGGTACGGTCGTCGTCGGTCACAAGCGAGGGCGGACGCTCGGCTTCCCGACGGCCAATCTCCTGGAAATCGATACCATATTGCCGAACGAAGGGACGTACGCCGGCGAGGCGTGGATCCCCTGGAAGTCGGGTGACGCCGGCGACGCGTCGAAAAAATGGCCCTGTGCCATCAATTTGGGGGCCTGCCCGACGTTTGACGTGGCCCATCGGCGTTTCGAGGCCCACTTGATCGATTTTGACGGCGACCTTTACGGTGAGGTCCTTGAGGTTGACTTTTACGACAAGCTGCGAGAGATTAAACGGTTTGAATCGAGCGACCAATTGATCGAACAGATGCATCGCGACATCGCCGACACGCGCCGAATCGTTTCCCAGCCGGATTGACGTCAGGACCGCGTCGTCCGATTGCCGACATAAAAAAGATATTCCTGCCGGGGCGCCTGGTAATGGTATTTTGGCAGGGTTTTGTTTATTTTTTCCGCCAAAGAAAGATGGTTTGTTGTGAGTACCCTTGATCGCTCTTCCTTGCCGACCGATTCCTCGATTGACTGGGCCCGTTTTGTCGAACTGGTCGAGTCGCACCAGCGATTCGTTCTGACGACCCATGTTCGGCCCGATTGCGACGCGGTCGGCAGTACGTTGGCGATGGCCGATATTCTCGAGACGCTCGGAAAACAGGTAACGATCGCCGTCGGCTATCAGATGCCGCCGAACCTCAACTGGCTCGATTCCGAAGGCCGGTTTCAGCAGGTGGGCGTCCATCTCGATCCGGCCGAACTCGATCGGGCCGACGCGATCCTCGTCCTGGACACCTCGGCCTGGGCCCAGTTGGCCCATCTCGAAACGTTCCTCAAAAAAACGACGATTCCGAAGATCGTGGTCGACCATCACGCCATCAGCGACGACATCGGCGCGGAATACTTTAAAAATGACAAGGCCGAAGCGACCGGTACTTTGGTTGCCGAGGCGGCCGACGCGTTGGGTGTCGATTTGACGCCGAAGATGGCCACGGCTTTGTTTGCCGCCATCGCGACCGACACCGGCTGGATGCGTTTTCCCTCGGTCACGAGCGATACCTATCGACTCGTCGGACGGCTGGTCGACGCCGGCGCTTCGCCACCGGAAATCTATCGCGACCTTTACGAAAAAGAAACACTGCCCCGTTTGCAACTGATCGGGCGGGTCTTGGCCCGGACCGAAACCGATCTGGACGGTCGACTCATCTACACCTGGGTGCGTCGGGCCGATATCGAAGAGACCGGCGCGCGGCCGACCGATACCGAAGATATTATCAACGATACCCTGGCCGTCGCCGGGACCGAAGGGGCGGTCATTCTGGTCGAGCAGATCAATGGCACCTACAAGGTCAGCCTTCGCAGTCGAAACAAAATGAACTGTGCGGAAGTCGCCGCCCTGTTCGGCGGAGGAGGCCACAAGGCGGCCGCCGGGGCGATGCTGGATGGTCCGCTCGAAACGGCCCGAGAGCGGCTCCTTGACGCCGTTCGTGACGCTATGCGATAATGACGCATTACGCAATGCACTTTCCCGCAATATCACTTGAGAATGGCTTGCAACGAGCGAGCCGGTTCTTCCAACCTTCCTTCCGATAAAGACGCCATGGAAAACGATTCTAAACCCGCTTGCTGTTGTGGTGGCTCTGCCCCGAATGAATCAGAAGACAAAAAAACAAATTCCGTCCAAGCGCACTCAACCCGAGTGACCGGCCCGGTTCCGCCCGCGCCCCGCCGAAGCTTTTTTGGACAGATCATCGCCTGCGTCGTGGGCCTGTTCGCCTTTGCGGTACCGGCGCTTTTGGGTATCTGCTCGGCGCTGAATCCGCTGCGTCAAAAGGGCGAGGCCGGTCAAATGTTCCGAGTCGCTTCGTTGGACGTGCTGCCCGAAGACGGGACGCCGCGAAAGTTCCCGGTCATTTCCGACCGCAAAGACGCCTGGACGATTCATCCCGATCAGCCGATCGGCAAGCTGTTTTTACGTCGGACCGGCAAAGACCAAGTGGTCGCCTTTTCGGACGTCTGTCCCCATGCCGGGTGTTTGATCGATTTCCATGCGGAAAAGAACGAATTCTTCTGCCCCTGCCACGCGGCCTACTGGACCATTGAAGGGGACCGGATCGGCGAAAATTCCCCGAGCCCGCGAAATATGGACCAACTGCCCCAGGTCGAGATCCGCAACGGCGAGGTCTGGGTCAAGTTCGAAAAGTACGTCGTCGGCACGACGAAAAAGATTGTCGAGACCTAATCGAACGATCTTCATCCCTCAAAAGAAATCAGAGGGACCCGTTTTCGTTGGGGCGTCGCACCTTTCCAATAAAAAATACCAGAATAAATAAGAATAAGAAGATGTTCAGTTTTATCAATTGGCTTGACGATCGGCTGGGAGTTCGCAAGGGGTGTCAGTGGTTTTTCGGACTGACGATTCCCGGTCGGCCCTGTCTCGGTCGAACTTTGGCCGCCGCGCTGACTTTCGCCTTTGTGTTTCAGATTATCACCGGCTTTTTTCTTTTCATGTACTACAGCGCCAGCTCGCAGACGGCGTGGGAGAGTGTTTATTTTCTCCAGTACGAGATCCAGGCCGGATGGCTTTTGCGAGCCGTGCACCACTACTGTGCCCAGAGCGTGCTGGTGGTGATCGGAATCTATATGGTCGGACTGATCGTCCGAGGGGCGTACAAGGCGCCACGTGAGTTTGTCTTCTGGTCGGTCCTTGGCATGGGGCTGGTAACACTCGGACTGTTGTTGACCGGCGACCTTTTGGCCTGGGACCAAAACAGCCAATCGTCCACGGCCGTTCGAACCAATTTTCTCATGCTTTTGCCCTACGTGGGCGGCTATCTGAATAAACTGGCCATCGGCGGCCCGTCCTACGGAAGTTTGACGATAACGCGGTTCTTGGCTTTGCATATCTTTGTCTTGGCCGGGGCGTTCGGAGGCTTGTTGGCCCTGTTGCTCTGGTCGAACCACCGGGCACGCGAAACGGACAAACAGACCGCCGTCGAGACCAGTTACTACTGGCCGTGCCATGTTTTGGCCAACGGGTTGATCTGCGTGGTCCTCTTGGCGGTCGTCTTTGGCCTGGCCCTGTCGCACGGCGTGACCGGCGACGCTCGAGGGGTCGAGCTGGGCGCACCGGCCGATCCGACCGATTTCTATGCGGCTGCCCGCCCCGAGTGGGCCTTCATGGGGCTCTACGGGTTCTCGAACCTGTTCCCCGGCAACCTGAAATTCTTGCCGATCTTCGTCATCCCGACCAGCGTGATCCTGTTGTTTGCGATCATGCCGTTTACCGGTCGATGCAAGTTCGGATACGTTTTCAATCTGTTTTTGACCGTCTTTCTTTTGGCGGGTAACTTCTGGTTGACCCATGACGTGTTGGCCCACGACGCGGAGAACGCGGAGTATCTCTCGGCGGTCAAAACGGGAGAAGTACAAGCCGAGCGGGTCATCGAACTGATCCGGGCCAACGACGGTATCCCGGTCGAAGGGGCGATCGCGCTGTTGAAGAACGATCCGAAGACGCAAGGGCCGCTGCTGTTTAAAAAACACTGTGCGACCTGCCACGATTTTGTCGGCGGGACCGACCAAGACATCAAGGCTGAAACCGTTTCGGCGCCGAACCTGTTCGGTTACGGCACGCGGAAGTGGGTCGCCGGTTGGTTGGACCTCGAAAAAATCAAGAGCGACGACTACTACGGCGCGACCAAGTTCAAAAAGGGTCAAATGGTCGATTTTGTCGACGAGATTTACACCGATCTCGACGAGGACGACGAGGAAGATCGCGACACGACCTTGATCGCCCTGTCGGCCCTGGCGAAGCTCAAATCGCAGGCGGCCCTGGATGAGGCCGATGCCGAGCGGATCGAGGAGGGAATGGAATTACTTGTCGAAGGGTGCGTCGACTGCCATAAGGTGGGCGACGAAGGGGAACTCGGCACGGGCCCCGATTTGACCGGCTACGCTTCGCGTGAGTGGACGATTGGTATCATCGCCAACCCGGCGGCCAAACGGTTCTATGGCGAAGAAAACGACCGGATGCCCGCCTACGCGACGACCGACGACGAGTCGAAGAACCTGATGACCAATCACGAAATCGAGATGTTGGCCGATTGGCTTCGAGGCGATTGGTACGAGCCGGAAACTTCGGCCGAAGCGGCCCCCGAAGTAAAAGCCGAAGAGGCTGCGGAAGAGACCGAAACGAAAGAAGAAAAAGAGTAAACCTCAATTTTTTTCGAGAATTCAAGAAACGGAGCGTCGGGTTAGAGCCGCCGTTCCGTTTTTTTCTTCTTGCCAACCGTCACCGCCTAGCACACGGGCCGCTAAGATGGTATTATGGAGTTTTAATTCGTAATACCCATTTCTCCCAGAGAGTACTCCCGTGCAAGCGGCGTTTCTTAGGCGATTCGATGCGGACCCGATCGATGGCCACGGCCATTCTGATCTAAAGATTGCTTCCACGGGAAAAAACCGCTTTTTGGTTTTTGGCTGGCTGGTGGTCGGGATCGGTTTTTTTTCGCTTTTGGCTGGTTGCGGAAAAGGCAAACCGGTCGAGGCCTCTTCGGCATTGAAAACCCAGATTGTCGCGACGAGCCCCTATCTTGAGGTGGCGGCGCGGGAGCTGGTCGACGATTCGGTTGACGTGGTCTCGCTGGTCGGGCCGGGTGCCTGTCCGGGCCATTTCGATATTCGTCCCAGCCAAATCGAGCAGGCTCGCGAGAGTCGGCTTGTCTTGCGGTTTGATTTC
This sequence comes from Thermoguttaceae bacterium, assembly GCA_963674475.2. GTDB lineage: Bacteria > Planctomycetota > Planctomycetia > Pirellulales > Thermoguttaceae > CAXXFQ01. The sequence goes on from CAXXFQ010000033.1 coordinate 764,716, forward strand.
CAGCAGGCGATCGAGAAGCGGCTCGAATCGGCGTCGGATACTCACAAACGGACGATCGTCGCCGTGACTCTTTCCGGCGGTCTGGTCGAGCCGGCGACCTATCGGGAGGCGTGTCGTCAGATCGGTGCGGCGCTGGTCGAAGCGAAGCTGGCGACGGGTGAAGCGATCGCGACCCGATTGGAACTGATCGACCAACGATTGGCTCGACTGGACGAAACGGTCGACCAACATCTTTCGGAGGGCGGCTGGAAAGGACGGCCGGTGGTGACCAGTCGACGTCAGGAAGATTTCTGTCGCGCGCTGGGGCTTGAGGTAGTCGGAACGTTCGGCGGTCCGGGCGGCCAACGGCCGAGCGATTTGGACACGGCGGTCAAGGCGGCCGAGGCGGAAAAAGCCCGGTGGATCATTGCCAATCGACCGGAGGGACGCCGTTTGGCCGACCGACTGGCCGACCGACTGGGAGCAACGGTCATCGTGTTTGAAAATTTTCCTGATCCGGAAGCGGACGCCCCATTTGATCAGATGGTCCTCGAAAATGTTACCCGACTGCTCGACGCGGAAGGGAGCAAGTAAGTGGGGACCGTGTTCGATATCGATCAGTTTGAGGTCCGACGTGGGCGGCGTGTGACGTTGTCCCTGCCGCGACTTCAGATTCGCGCCGGGGAGGTCGTTACGCTGCTGGGGCGCAATGGGGCAGGTAAAAGCACGCTGCTGCACTGTGCGATCGGTTTGTTGAAATTTCAGGCCCGGCGATTCGATCTCTTGGGAAAACCGGTCGCGCGGCTTCGCGGAAAAGCCTTGAGCGAGTTGCGGCAGCGGATCGGGTACATGCCGCAGACGTTTGGTCAAAATCCAGAAGTTCCGCTGACGGTCCGTGAGGTGATCGCGACCGGGCGCACCGGGCGGGCCGGTTGGTTTCGGCCACTGGGGATCGAAGATTATCGGGCGATCGACCGGTGGATCGACCGGCTGGGACTCGACGGTTTGGCCGATCGGCCGTTTGGTCGACTCTCGGGCGGCGAACAACGCAAAACGCTTCTCGCCGCGGCGATGGTCCACGACCCCGAACTTCTGCTTTTGGACGAACCGACGGCGAACCTCGATCTGAATTCACGCGAGCAGTTTGTCGGGACGCTCGAAACTTTATTGGACGCCTCGCCCGGTTTGACCCTGCTGTTGGTCTGTCACGAGTTGGAGGTAATCCCGCCATCGTGCCGGAGAATTTTACTCTTGGAGAACGGCCAACCGATCGCCGACGCCGCGCCCGAATCGGTCTTGACCGCCGAGCGGGTCGCGTCGCTTTACGGGCCGAACTTTGAGCTGATCGAGCGGGGCCGACGGCGTTTTGTCGTGCCGGGTGCGGTCGGCGTCGCTTCGGGAAATCGGGGAGGAGGCGACGATGTTTGATTGGGCACTTTGGGGACCGGTGATCTGTGCCGGGGCGCTGGCCGGGGCGTCGACCGGGATGCTGGGGACGTTCATTGTCGGGATGCGGATTCCGTTTTTGGGCGTCTGCGTGGCCCATGCGGCGCTGGCCGGGGCGGTCTTCGGCGAACTGTTCGGACTGGGCGGCTCGTGGATGATGGTCCCGGCGCTGGGCGGGGCGACGGTGACGGCACTGTTGTTGGGGCTGCTGACGCCCGAGACGATTCGGGTCGATTCGAACGTGTTGCTCGGGATGCTTTTTTCGCTGACGATGGGGCTGGCCTTCTTGGGACTGGGTCTTTTCGACCTTTACGGGAAGACGAAAGTCGAGGTGCTCGACCTGCTCTGGGGGAGCGTGTTGGCCTGCCGTTGGAGCGACTGCGCATTGATGGGAGCGATCCTGTTGGCGCAAATCGTTTTCGTCCTCTTGTTCTTCAAAGAGCTTCGGGCGATCCTCTTTTCTCGCACCTTGGCAACCGCGGCCGGAATACGCACGACGTTTATCTGGACGATGCTTTTGATTCTCATCAGCACGGCGATCACAGTCCATTTCCGCACGGTCGGCGGGCTGATGATCTACAGCCTGATCACCAACCCGGCGGCGGCCGCGTTTCTTTTGGTCAAAGGGTTCGGACGAATCCTGACCGTGTCGACCCTGTTGGGCGTCGCCAGTGGTGTCGGCGGATTCCTGGTCTGCAAGGTGACCGACCTGCCCGCCGGGGCGATGATCGTGATTGTTTCTTCCTTATTGGTCGGAGCCGCCGCAGTGGTCGCCCATTTCAAAAAATAGCGACGAAAAAGGGAGATCGCCCACTGAAAAGGGGTTGCTCCCTGTTTCTTTTGCTACTGGGTCGGAAATCTTCTATTGAAGAAACGAAGTTCAAGGTTCATTCTGCCTCGATCCACTGGGACGGTTCCGTGGCGAATCGATATCGCCGGGCGTAAGGATAAATCCTGACCTACGAAGCGTTCGTCGGATTTCCGTCTTGACAGCGGGGCCAAAATCAAGACAATTGCCCCGCCCGTGCGGCAAAACCCGTCAGGGACGAGACAGGAGGTCTCGATTCCCCGCTATTGAGGGGGTTTATACAGAATTCTTACCATGGGTTGAATTTTTCTGAGATCTTAACTTATTGAAGAATAACGACTTGTAAAAAGTCGGTATCGATATTTCGGCATGGAGGCCAACTGTGAAACAAGTTTGTCCCGACTCAAATTGCCGGGTCAGTTTACGCCGTTTGCTGCCCTTGGCGCGGTTCATCGGGGCGGAGGATATCTCGGTCCAACGGTGCGTATGCGATTCGCGACGGCTGCGGTCTGGGGACCTTTTTGCCGCCTTGCCGGGCGCCCATTTGGACGGGGCCCAGTTCGCCGCCGACGCCGTGCGCGACGGAGCGATCGGCGTGTTGAGCCATTGCCCGTTGCCCGAGTTGAACGTTCCGGTCTGTGTCGTGCCGAACGTCCACGAGGCGTTTGGACGGTTATCTCAGGCATTGGCCGGCAACCCGACGCAAGCGCTCAAGGTGATCGGCATTACCGGGACCAACGGCAAGACGACGACCGCCTGTCTGATCGGGCGGATGTTGGCCCAAAACGGCTATCGGGTCGGCATGCTCGGCACGTTGGGCTACTACGACGGCAAGGAGTGCGACGATGCCCCTTGGACGACCCCCCCGGCCGAGGTTGCCGCGCGGTATTTCGCCCGGATGGCCGAAAACGAGTGTACCCACGCCGTGGTCGAACTTTCCAGTCACGCGTTGGACCAGTACCGACTGGCCGGGGTCGAGCTGGACGCCCTGTGTGTGACCAACGTCCAACGGGACCATCTCGATTATCATCAAACGATCGACCAATATCGTCAGACCAAATCGAAGGCGCTCGACTATCTCAAGCCGGAAGGGGTTGCCGTGATCAACGCGGACGACCCGGTTTCTTCGGAGTATTTGGACCTGATCGACGGACCGGCCCTGACGGTCGGGATCGACGCGGCGGCCGAACTGCAAGCGTCAATTATCGATCGCCACGTGAGCGAACAGACCTTTTTGCTTTTCGCCGGAAGCGACACCGTGCCGGTTCGAACTCGGATGATCGGACGTCATCACGTTTCCAACTGTCTCGCGTCGGCCGCGGTCGGGTTGGCTGCCGGACTGCCGCTGGTCAACGTGGTTCGCAGTCTCGAATCGGTCGAGTACGTCCCCGGTCGTCTGCAACGGATCGAGTGCGGCCAGCCGTTTTCCGTGTTCGTCGACTTCGCCCATACGCCGGACGCCCTGGCCGGAACGCTTCAGTCGCTCCGCGAAGTGATCGACGGGCGGTTGATTTGCGTCTTCGGTGCGGGAGGAGATCGCGATTGGGAAAAACGGCCACTTCTCGGTCGCGAGGCCGAAGCGGGTGCCGACCGGTTGATCATCACCAGTGACAACCCGCGAAGCGAAGATCCGCAGGCGATCATTGGCGATATCCTCGAAGGGCTCGAAGCGCCGGCCGGTGCGAAGGTTTTGGCCGACCGGACCGAGGCGATTCACGAGGCACTAGCCATGGCCGAGCCGGGCGATTGTGTCTTGCTGGCCGGGAAAGGGCACGAGGCGTTCCAGGTCGTCGGCGACGACCGGATCGAGCTGGACGACTATGAGGTCGCCACCGAATGGCTTTACACCAACTTGCCCAGCGAGATCTAAGTAGAAGTCATCCCAGGGCGATTCACCAAAGGGTTTTCATGACGAAGTCAGACGGAAAAAAAGACCGCTTGCAGATCGAAATGGATTTTTGGGATGGCTTGTAGAAAGCCATACGGTTCAAATCAAAACGATGGAAAAAATTCCATGTCACAACCGACATTTCATGACTTGAAAAAGGCGATCGCGGGACAGCCGTTCCCCGAGTATCTGCCTACGGCCAACAACCCGTTGGGACCGGTCGTGACCGATAGTCATCGCGTGGTGCGTGGGGTCGTTTTCTGGGCCTTGAAAGGGGATCGATTCGACGGGGCCGATTTTGTCGAAGAAGCCTTTCGACGCGGGGCCAAAGGGGTTGTGACCCATCGACCGATCGAACCGCCCGCCGGATGTTGGGCACTGGTCGTTGACGATACCACCAAAGCCCTTTGGGATTGGGCCGCATGGAAACGGGACCAATTCGGCGGCAAGATGATCGCCGTCTCCGGAAGCGTCGGCAAAACGACGACTCGTCAAATGATCCATACGGTCCTCGGTTTTCGCCTGAAAGGGATCGCCAGTCCGCGAAACTACAATAACCATTTCGGCGTCCCACTGAGTATGTTGGCGCTGGAGCCGCAGCAGGATTACGCCGTCTTGGAACTCGGCGCCAGCAGTCTCGGCGAGATCGACCAACTGGCCCGGCTGGTCCGACCGGAAATCGGCCTGATCACGGCGATCGGCGACGCCCATTTGGGACGTTTCGGCAGTCGTGAAATAATCGCCCAAGCCAAGAGCGAACTGTTGGCCGCGTTGCCCAAATCGGGACGCGCGTTTCTGATCGATTCGAAGGTGACTCGACAGGCGGCCCGTCGTTCGGGCGCTCCGATCACCTGGGTCAATGTCGAAGGGCCCGGAAGCCTGATGGCCCAGCGGATTGTCACGCGGCCCGGCGAACTGCGTTTTTTGGTCAACGGTTACCCGTTTCGAATTCCCGTCTGGGGACGACATCATGTCGGTTCGGCCCTGTTGGCGATTGCCGTCGGCTTGAATTTCGGACTCGACTTGCCCGGGATTGCCGCGGCACTTGCGAAATTCCAGTCACCTTCGATGCGATGTCAGGTTTCCGACCTGCACGGCGCGACGGTCATCAACGACGCCTACAACGCCAGCCCGATGGCCATGCGGGCCGCGCTCGAACTGTTGGGTGAAATCCCGGCCGAAGGACGACGGGTGGTCGTCTTGGGCGATATGGCCGAGCTGGGCGATGAAGCCGAAAAACTCCACTACCAACTCGGTAACCAGGTGGCGACCCTTTGCGGAGCCGACATGCTGATCGCCTGCGGCCAGTATGCCCGCCAGATGGTCGACGGGGCACGCGCTGCCGGAATCCCCCGTGGTCGAAGTATCCCGTGCCACTCGCCGCTCGAAGCGATTCCCTACCTGAGTCAGGCCGTCCGGCCCGGCGATGTCGTCCTGGTCAAAGGGGCCCGATTTATGAAAATGGAACAAATTCTCGACTCTTTGGAGAAATTCCCCTTGCGGTGGAGTGCCTAATCACGTATTAAAATACTCCCGAACGAAACAACCCGTTTCGAACCTTTTAGAGCCGGTTTCAAAAACCTATTTCGCGTCTCGATTTTTCGGCCGTAAGAAGCCTGGTAGGTAGTTTTGAAATGCCCTATAGCAAAACAGCACGGATGTCCCGTCGGATGTCACGAGTTTGCGGGAACTCGAACATACCCTCCCTCCTGGGTCGAAGCATTTTAGTTTGTCGGTTGCGGTTTCTGGGTCAATCGCTTCCAAGACAAGCGCTTCTCGACGGGACATCTTTTTATACCGGTGCTTCCGCACCGAGGACCAAACCCGCTCCCGTTGGTCGCTAGTAGTTCCTCAAGATTTCATCCTCGTCTCTCTAAATCGTGTGGATGGCTTTTTCTCCGGTGCTTCCGCACCGAGGACCAAACCCGCTCCCGTTGGTCGCTAGTAGTTCCTCAAGAGTTCCATCTTGTCTCTGTAATTCTAGTGGATGGGGTTTCTCTCTTTTCATTTTGATTGAAAAGGCCCCCGTTTCTAAAAAACGTTCCCCTCTTTTTGGTTTTTTATCGGGCCGCTTCGAATAGGGTAAATTTCTTCTCAAGGGTGGCATTCGCAACCGATCGACATTGCCTTCACAGCGGACTTCGACTATCCTCCGCTGTTTCAAATTTGCCTTTCTCTATCTATTTGATTTTTAACGGAATCATACCAGCCCAACCGACCATGTTCTCCGCCCTTTTGGACTCGCTTGTGAACGCGTTGCCTATTTCCTTTGCCGGAGATTCGCTCGTGGTACGCGCCGGGCTGGTCGGCAGTGTGGCGATGTTGTTGTCCTTGGTTTTAGGGGCCATCTGGGTCCGATCCGTCGGGCGACGGCTGGGCGAACCCATTCGAAGTGGTTCCGACGAAGTGCGACGACTCCATCGCCACAAAAAGGCGACCCCGACCATGGGCGGCCTTTTTGTCGTCGCCAGTCTTTTGATCGCGGTCGTGATTGGGGTCGGGATTTCAAACCGGCTGGTACAAATCGGCCTCTTTTTGACGCTCGGCCTAACCGGGCTCGGCGCACTGGACGATGTGACCAAACTTTTTGGAAAGCGAAACGGCCTTTCGCGCCGCGTGAAGTTTTGGGGCCAAACGGCAATTGCCTTCGTGACGGCATGGATGCTTTACGGCTATCTCCAAACCACCCTCGGTTCGGTCGCGTTGACCGTTCCCGGGTTCGATTGGCGAATGCCGTTGGGTCCGGCATTTATCCCTTGGGCGACACTGGTGCTGGTTGGGGCGTCCAACAGTGTGAACCTGACCGACGGGCTCGACGGCCTGGCCGGGGGCTGCCTGGTCTGGACCACCGGCGCGATCGGGCTGATCGCCTTGGCGTTGGGCGATTCGACCTGGGCCGCCCGACTGGGAATCGAGCCCCTGCCGACCGCCGCCGAAGCGGGCCTCTTGGCCTCGGCCCTGGGAGGCGCGGTGCTGGGTTTCTTGTGGTTCAATCGTCATCCGGCACGCGTCTTTATGGGCGATACCGGCTCGTTGCCGTTGGGCGGACTTTTGGGACTGGTTGCGTTGGCGATTCGGCAAGAATTGTTGCTTCTGGTGGTCGGCGGCGTTTTTGTCGTCGAGACGCTCAGTGTGATTCTCCAGATCGGCTCGTGTCGTCTGCGCGGACGTCGGGTCTTTCGGTGTGCCCCGCTGCATCATCATTTTCAATTTCTCGGTTGGTCCGAGCGAAAGATCGTTCGACGGTTTTGGCTCGCCTCGGCCGCGTGCGCTTTGTTGGGAATCGTTTGGTTGGGACAAGCGATTATACAATCGAAATCAACGGCCCTTTCGGTACCCTTCTCGGAAACCATCGCGACTGAAACGGCCCAACCGGTCGGCAGCGAGCTAGCCCGAATTCCCGAAACGGAGGTGATTCGATGATCGGTCGACGGCCTCATCTCGTCTTGGCTGGTGGCGGAACCGGCGGACACTTGTTTCCCGGAATCGCCGTGGCCCAAGCGTTGCGCGACCGGTGGCCACAGATCCGTTTGACCTTTGTCGGCTGCGGAAAACCGTTCGAACAAGAGCAGGTCGATCGGGCCGGGTTCGACTATTTTTGCGTCTCGTCGGCCCCTTCACCACAAAAGCTGCGTGATCTTCCGGCCTTTTGTTGGAAAAATCTCTCCGGATACCGTGCGGCCCGACGCTTCTTAAAAAAAGAGCACGTCGACCTGGTCATCGGACTGGGTGGCTATGTCGCGTTTCCGACGGCGCGGGCGGCCGTTTCGCTCCGACGGAAATTGGTTTTACTGGAACAGAACGCGATCCCCGGCCGAGTGACCCGTTTGCTTTCGAGACACGCCGATCTGGTAGGCACCGCGTTTGAGGAGACCCGACATTTCCTGGCAAGTCGAACGCCCGTTTTGCGAACCGGGACGCCCGTTCGACAGGCGCTTTTCGAAGCACGACCGGACGAGTTGCCCCGTGCCGAACGGATATTATTGATTCTCGGCGGAAGTGGCGGGGCCCGCGCACTCAATGAAACGGTGCCGAAGGCCTTGTATCGGATTCGAGACCGGTTGGCCGGTTGGAAGCTGGTCCATCAAACGGGCCCCTCGGATCGACCGTCGACCGAATCGCTCTACGCCAAGCTGGGGCTATCGGCCCGTGTGGAATCGTTTTTGGAGATGGGGCCGATTTTACGTCAAACCGACCTGATCGTCTGTCGCGCGGGCGGCTCGACGTTGGCCGAGTTGGCCAGCTTCGGCGTCCCGGCCGTCTTGTTGCCCTATCCGTTTGCGGCCGACAACCACCAGCGACGCAACGCCGAGTACTTTGCCCGAAGCGCCGGGGCCGTGCTGGTCGACCAACGCGACTCGGGCGACCGGCTTGAGTTCGACTTGGCACGTGAGATTGAAAACTTGGTCGCCGACCCACTGCGTCGGGAGCGACTTTCCTATTTAATGAAGAATCAAGGTCGACCGGAAGCGGCTCGCCATGTGGCCCAACGGGTGGTCGAACTGTTGGAGCGGCCTGATTTAGTACCCCGCCATGACCGGACGGAACCGCCGTGGCGACGGGCCTCCTGATCCGTTTGAGGGACGATGGCGCGCCTTTTCCTCTTTCGCTGTCGATCGTATCCCGTTAAAATTCGCCGTCTGAACTATCCCCCTTGAAATAGGGTTTGCCTCATGTCTTTCCCACACGATTCACGAGAAACTCGTCGTCGACGCCTTTTGGCCGATCGGGCGAATCAGGCTTATACTTCGTCATCCCGGTCCAATCGCGCCGGGCGACCTCGATACGGCCGGTCCAAAAACTACGGCGATGCCACCTTTCTCGACGACCAACGACGCCCGACCGATCTGATCCCGCGCCGTTTATCGGTGATCGGGCTTTTTTTCCTGCTGGGACTTGCCGGACTGGTCGCGCTGGAGGCGGGCTACGCCTTTTTACCCAAATTGACCGCGGCGGCCGGAAAGGTTTCGATTGTCGCGTTGGATTTGGACCAATCGGGCAGTCTTTGCTCTTGGTATTCTTCGGGGCTGTTGTTGGCCGCCGCGTTGGTGGCCGTCCTGGTCCATCAGGTCCGACGCCATAAAAAAGACGACTATCAGGGCTATTATCGGGTCTGGCTTTGGGCCGCCCTGTGCTGGTTTATTCTGAGTGTCGACGAAGCGGCCAGTTTGCACCAAGGGTTCAAAGAAATTATGGGGCTATTGACCGGGACCTACCTTCCGGCCGCCGGAGGAGACGGTTCATTTTGGTGGGTCATCCCTTATTTCTTCCTGCTGGTCCCGATCGGCATTCGACTGGCGCTGGACATGCGAACGTGTCGGTTGTCGACCGCCTGCTTGCTTGGCACCGGCCTTTGCTTTGTTGCCGCCGTCGTGGTTCATCTGAAGGTCATACCGATCGACCAAGTCCGGTTGGCCGTGATGGTCGAGGAAGGGGCCGAGATGTTGGGCGATCTTCTGTTGCTGACGGCGATGGTACTTCATGCCCGGTTTGTCTTGTTGGACGCGGAAGGCCGTTTGTCGGAAAAGAAGAAAAAACCAAAAAAGCGGAAGAAGAGAAAGAAGTCGGCTCCCGTTCGTGAAACGTATGACGACATGACCGATTGGGGCGACGGCGAGTTGTATGAAGACGAGTATGAAGCGGAAGTGTACGACGAGATCGAATATGACGAAGACGAGCTAGCGGCCGAAGAGGCGATTCTATTTGGGCAAAACGTTCGCGTGCACAAGCCGCGTCGAGGGGTCAAAGCGCCGACCGACGCGTTTTCGGCCGGGATGCGATCGGCGGAATCGAAGACGGAGAATCAACTCGGCCGGAAGTTGACGAAGCAGGAAAAAAAGGCGTTAAGGCGGAAGTTGAAAAAACAGAGCAGAAGCTAAAAAAATACAAGAAAAAAGAAAAAACATGCGCCAGAGCGATTGCACAGCAATCGCGCTCCAAAAAGTTTTTGAAGGGGTCTTAGGGGAAACCATTTTCAAAATGTTTCCCCTAATTTAAAAAAACAGGCGACGGCAAAGCCGTCGCACCTTTTTCTATCAGGCTTGAAAGCCGGGGCAACGTTCTCTCTGTTAAAACTATGGGCAAACTTGCGATTAAAAAATCCCAAGTATTATCTACCGTTGACGCCCTGATTCGAAAGGCATGCTATAACCCAGCCCTACTTAAATTTTCGAGGGATTTGCCTTCCCCAGAAAAAAAGGTTGTGATTTTTTTCTCGTACTCAGCTTCAGATCCTTTTCCATTCCACTTAAGCTCATTATACCAAATTTCTTCTGTTTTCCAAACGCATATAAAAAAAGTTATATTAAATTTGCTGGACCGCAAATTTTTTCCATTTTTTTCGCAATTCTTGCAATAGGCAACTTTCTCCTCTTTGCGACAAGATTTATGTAAGACATTTTCACATTTCAGAAATGAAGACTTCAGCTTTTCTCGTATTTTTTCTATTGTATTTGAATTTGAGTTTTTCAAAATATGGAACCAGTATCCATGTTGTACATGATCCTTATTTTTATTTTCCTTTTGCTCTTTGACGAGCTTTTCAATATCCTTGCAAATCTGGAGCGGAGCTGCATTGTGTGCTTTAATCTCCACATTAACGACCTGCTTAAACTCTTTATCTTTATAGGTATATAAACTAAGATCGCTTCTCGCTGAACTGGGGTTACCTCCACTTTGCTGATATTTGTTTTTTGTTGGGGTTTCAATAGAAAAAAACCAGTCTTTATATTTGTCACTGTTTTGTAAAATATCGCAAAATAAAATTCTTGCTTCCTGTTCACTTACTCTAGTTTTATCTTTAATTTTAGTGTTGTTGTATTTTGGAAATAAGATTCGCGGAGTCGATCGGAGAATTTTTTTAGGACTATCATTATTTGCGCATACCATCTTCTGAAGTTCTTCACGGACATCGTAGCTGATTTGCCGTAAGCTTTCCTTGATTTTTTTTTGATCCATTTTGAATCGTCCTTGTTGGTTCTTTTTTGGCGATCGTTGAATGCCTCTTGCCCAGACCTTTTTTCATCTTCCTGCTTCGAACCTAATTGATTCCAAAGCTTTCCAGTAATTCCTCTTTTCTTTATACTCGATTTTCCTTTTCCTTTCAATCGTGGTAAACTACGAATACCGCCATTTTGGGCCCGCTAGCGATATTTGTGGAAAAAGGCTATACTTGAGCGATTCTCTGCCCGGCTTGTGTCGCGCGAGCTGATTTTTCTCGTTTTTTCTGTTAAAATATTAAAAAATATGACGATACGTACTCGATTCGCTCCGTCGCCGACGGGGTATTTGCATATTGGCGGGGTCCGGACGGCCCTTTTTAATTGGCTTTTTGCTCGGAAACAGGGCGGAAAGTTTATTCTTCGGATCGAAGATACCGACCAGGCGCGGAACGTCGAGGCGGCGCTTCAGCCCATTTTGGAAGGGTTTAAGTGGCTTGGAATTGATTGGGACGAAGGGCCCGAGGTCGACGGTCCGTTTGGTCCGTATTATCAATCGCAGCGGAGTGACCTTTACCAGGCGGCGGTCGAGAAACTGCTGGCCAGTGGAGCGGCCTATCGGGATTACGCGACGACCGAGGAGATCCAGGCCGAGCGGCAAGCGGCGCAAGCCGAGAAACGCGATTTCGTCTACAGCCGTCGGTTCATGGCCGAAACGCCCGAGCAGCAAAAAGCGTTCGAGGCGGAAGGCCGTCAGGCGATTGTCCGGTTGAAGATGCCGCGCGAGGGAAAGCTGGTCGTTGACGATCTGATCCGCGGTCAGGTTGAATTCGAGTGGGCTCGCGAACAGGACCACGTTATCCAACGGGCCGACGGGTCGTGCCTTTACCATTTGGCCTGTGTGGTCGACGATCACGCGATGGAAATCAGCCACGTCATCCGGGCCGAAGAGCATCTGTCGAACACGCCGCGACAGATTTTTATCGCCCAAGGGTTGGGCTATCCATTGCCCCAATATGCCCACTTGCCGTTTGTCGCCGAGCCGGGCAGTAAAAACAAACTGAGTAAGCGGAAACTGAATAAATACCTGAAAAACCGCGATTTTGCCGGGCTGGTCAACCACGGAGGTCGGATTGCCGAGGCGATCGGGCTGAAGGCCGAGGCGGACGAGTTCAATCCGGTGATCGTCGATTTTTATCGCGAGATCGGCTTCTTGCCCGAGGCGGTGATCAACTACTTGGCCCTGTTGGGCTGGTCGCTGGACGATAAGACCGACCATTTCCGAGTAAGCGAATTGGTCGACCATTTTTCGCTCGATCGGGTGACCAAGTCGGCCGCCAGCTTCGATCCGAAAAAACTCGAGGCGTTCCAGACCAGACATATGCTAGAGTTGTCGCTGGAGAAGAAAGTCCAGATGGTTTTGCCGTTTTTGCAGAAGGCCGGATTGGTCGAGTTGCCCCTCGAAGCGGAAGGGGAGCAGGCGGTCCGTGCGATCCTCGAAGCGGCCGGTGATCGGATCAAACTGGCCGGGGATATCCTCGACTATGCCGATTTCTTCACTGCCGACGAACAGTTGCCCTATGATGAAAAGACGTTTAAAAAACGGCTTCGCAAACCGGAAGACGCTGCCGGGCTGGTAAAGAAATTTCGTGACCGGTTGGCCGATATGGAAACCTTCGATGTCGAATCGCTCGATCCGCTTCTTCATGCGTTTGTCGAAGAGGAAGATATCAAGATCGGACAGATCATCCATGCCCTTCGGGTCGCCGTGACCGGCAAGTCGGTTGGGCTGGGAATGTTCGACACGATGGCGATTCTCGGGAAAAAACGGTGCTTAAGCCGAATTGACCGTGCGCTTGGGCTATTATAAGTATTGGAGAGTGGTCGTTCCTCGAGCCGGACTGATCGAGGTTGTTTTTTTGGGAAAAAGTAAGTAAAACGACTGTCATGCCAAAAGAATTTGCGAGATGGGGAATCCGGTTCGAATATCCGGAGAACTGGGAACTCCAGGAAGAAACGTCCACCGACGGATGCCAAGCGGTTACGGTATTTGGTTCCAGTGGGGGGTTTTGGACTCTTTCAATCCACGAAGACCCGGTCGATCCAAAGGAAATGGTCACCGCGGCCCTTGAGGCGATCCAGCAAGAATATGAAAATGCGGAAGTCGAGCGGACCGAAGAGCAGATCGGCGAGAATACGGTTGCCGGCGGCGAGGCACGGTTTTATTACCTCGACTTAACTAATACGGTGTGTGTTCGGTCTGCCATGGGCGATCGGGGCACTTATGTCGTCTTCTATCAGGACGAAGATCGGGATTTTAAGGGAAATCAAGCGGTGTTCGAAGCGATCACGGCCAGTTTTTTCCAGAGTGTCCGGCGTTTGAACGCTTGGGACGAAAAGTAAAAAAGACGTTTTTGGAAAGTTTGGTTTTGGATTTTTGCTTCCTCTTGAATCCATACCTGACGGAGATTTTTTTTGCATGAGTTTGTCTTTTGATCGAATCGAAAAATTAGGTGAGGAATATGCCGACCAGGAAGTACGTGTCGACCCGGCCGTCCCTGAGTTGGCCCGTTTTCGCGGGAAAGTAGGTCGTGTGGTGACGATCAACCAAAACGGTCGTGCGTTGGTCGTTTTCGAAGGACCGGATTGCGGACGTTATGATATCGAGTTGGACCATCTTCGTGTGGTTGATCTTCCTGTCGAGGTTGATTATCCTCAACCGGAATCGACGCCAGAGAACGATTTGTCGGCACTGGAGCGGGCTCGAATGGAGAAGGAGAAGGCGAAATAACCAGTAATAGAATGATGTGCACTTGGGGCTGGTCACGTTTGTTTTACGAACAAGTAATTTGGAGTGAAAACGAATAGTTATGGGTTCCCAAGTTGTTGTTGATATCGGTAATTCGCGTATCAAAGTTGGTATGGCAAGCCCGTCGACCGAAGACGGTTTGCCGAAGATCCGGCGTACCTTTTCGATGGACGCCGAGACGCTTTCCGACCAGCCATTTCAGGCGTGGGTTAAAAAACTGGGCAAGTCGCCTTGCTGGTGGACGATCGGTTCGGTCAACCGGGAGCATCAGGCGGCCTTACGGAAAACGGTCGGTCAATTACGCCCTCAGGACCGTTTCCATTTCCTTGCCGTCGACGATCTTCCGATCGAATCTGACGAGTCGATGCCCCGCAGTGAAATCGGGATAGATCGGCTTCTCGACGCCCTGGCCGCGGATCAACTGCGTCGAAAAGGCCGTCCGGCGATCATTATTGATCTTGGCTCGGCCGTGACGATCGATTTGGTTTCGCGCGACGGGGTTTTTCGGGGCGGGACCATCTTGCCCGGGCTGGGGATGTCGGCCCAAGCGATGCACGAGTTCACCGATCGGTTGCCGCTGCTTTCGGCCGAAGAGCTTCTCGATGGCACCTCGATCCCGACGGTCGGCCATTCGACGTTCGAGGCGATGCGAAGCGGCCTGTTGTGGGGAATGATCGGCGCGGTGGATCGCGTGATCAAAGAGATGACTCGACAAAACAAACTGGTCACTCCCGAATTGTTTGTCACCGGCGGCGGCGCGTCGACGGTGGTGAAAGAATTGGGACGCAAGGCCGTTTGTTGTCCTGATCTGATCCTCCAAGCGATTGCTTCGATGGTCTAAGCTTGAGGAAACAGAGCGACGGATGCCGATCCAAGTTCGTCATAAACCGCCGACCGAACTCAGACGCCCGCGCGGGTTGGTGATTGCTTGTCCGCCGATGCGCAGTAACATCAACCTATCGCGGATCGCGCGGGCCGCCGGTTGTTGTGGCGTGACGCGGATGATCTGTTGCGGGACAGCCAAGTTGATCGACAAGATCGCACGCGATTCGTCCGAGGGGCTTCAGATCGAGGTCCGACGGACGCTACCGCCGGTGTTGAAGCGGCTTCGCGAGGACGGCTACCGGTTGGTTGGGCTGGAGCAGACCGGTAACTCACACTCGATTTTTGAGTACCGCTTCCCGTACAAAACGGCGCTGGTCATCGGTAACGAACGGCACGGGATTGACGAAGCGGTGCTCGAAATGATGGATGAGACGGTCGAGATCCCGGTCTATGGCTTGCCCTACAGTCACAATGCGGCGACGGCGACGGTGATGTCGCTGTATGAATATTGTCGTCAGTTTCCTCACGGGTAGGGTAAAGCGTAGAATGAAAAAGAGGGATTGGTTTGCAATCCCTTGATGATAAAAGAAGGACCAATACCAGCGACCCGCCGGGAGCGGGTGTAATCAGCGGCGTGGAAACGCCGGTGTAAAAGGAGCGACGGCGTTGCCGTCGCCTGTTTTTTTGAATGAGGGGGGCATTTTGAAAATTGCTCCCCCTCATACTCCCCCTTCAAAAACTTTTTGGACCGGGATTGCTTTGCAATCCCTCTTTCTTTCTTTTCTCTTTTCTTGTTTTCAAAGCTCGTAAGCTTTGATCTTTCTGTAAAGCGTTCGCTGCCCGATTCCCAACATCTTGGCCGCCTCTTCCCGATTGCCGCCGGTCAGACGGAGCGTTTCCGTAATGAAAAGTTGCTCAATCTCCTCGAGCGATTTGCCGACCAACGAGGCCAGTGATGCCGCCGGATTCGACGGTTCGTCCGCGTCGAACGAATCGGCCAACTCTTCCGGCAAGTCGTCCGTGTCCAACAGCCCGTCGTAGTCGACCACGACCATGCTCTCGACCATGTTGCGCAACTGTCGGACATTTCCCGGCCAGTCGTAAGCCAACAGCTTTCGTCGCGCGGCGGGGGACATCCCCTTGATCTTTTTGTCGTGTCGTGACGCGAATTCTTTGATGAAGTGGTCGATCAGAATGGGAATATCTTGGCTGCGTTCCAACAGATTCGGCAACCGAACGGTGACGACCTTCAGCCGATGGTAAACCAAGCGGGGCGGCCTTCCGGATTCTCAAGATCAACTGGAATGCGTTCTCCAGCGGCCCCCGGGCATTACGCGTGGAATGACCGCTATCCGAACGGCTTGGCCGACCTGAAGGCGGTGGTCGACAAGATTCATGCCGCCGGGTTGAAATCGGGACTGCATTTGCACTACTGCAAAGCGACGAAACAGGACGCCTACGTCGCGCCGGTTCCCGACGACCGTCTTGGTAAAGTGCGGCATTTCACGTTGGCGAAAGATATCGACGAAAAGCAGGATTCGATCGCCGTCAATGAGAACCCCAAAGGATGTATCAAGGCCGCCGGACGCAGCATTCTGAAGTTGGGCGATGAACTGGTCGCGTACAAAGACTACACGACCGAACCGCCGTTTACGTTCACCGGTTGCGAACGGGGACATTTGGGAACAACCGCGGCGGTGCAGGACGCGAAAGCGAAGATGGACCTGTTGGACGTCGATTCTTGGCCCCTCTTCATCCGCTACGCCCAGGACAACGATATCCAGGACGAGACGGCTCGCCGTTTCGCCGAGATCAACGCTTCAGGCGGGCCGTTCGACATGATCTATTTCGACGGCGCCGAAGACGTGCCGTATCCGCTGTGGCACCATGTGCCGAATGCCCAACTGCGAATGTTCCGGCTGATCGACCCCGCCCCGGCCCTCTGCGAGGCGGCCGTTAACGGGCACTTCAGTTGGCACATGAACCCGCGAAGCAACGCCTACGACGCGGTCGGCGCAAAGGTCTACAAGAGCTTCTGCCAGAAGGTCCTCGCCCGGACGGCACCGCTCCGCGCGACCGATTTCTCGCGCTGCGCCTTTGGCTGGCTCTACGGATTCGAGTACACGCCGGACACGCTGGAGTACGTCACCAGCCGGGCGGCGGCGTGGGATTGTCCCCTGCTGCTACCTTATTCCGTCCCTGGCGACGATCAAGGCCAACCCGCGTTGGGAGGATTGCCTTGACGTAATCAAGATATGGGAGGACATCCGCGCCGAAAAGAAACTGACCGACGCCCACCGGAAGATGCTGCGGACGCTCGGACCCGAATGCTACCGCGATTGTGACGCCTGCGAACACCATATTTTCAACAACGTCCGGAATGAACCGGGCTTAAGCGACGCCGCCCGGAAGAAGCTGTTGACGCCGGACCAGGAGCATCACCTCTTCCGCAATGAAAAGGGTGAGTACGAACTGGTCGAAATCCACGAGATTCCCAACGTGCTCTTCGACACGCTCACGGCGTATTGGTTCACCCGGGAGTCGCGGCCGGACGACACCTACGTGCTCGCCTGGGCCAAGGCGGGGTCGACCGACCTGCGACTGCCGCTTCCGAAGGAGAAAGTCATCGCGATGCGCCCGTTCGGCACGAAGCAGGAACTGAAAAGCGGCAAGAACGGCGATTGCGTGGTCGACGTGGGACGACGTATGTATCTCGTCTTTTCGGGGATGAAGCCGGACGCCGTGCGGAAGATGATCGGTGAATCGACGTCGAAGAAGACGAAGAAGCTGACCCGGTTCATCCCCGCCTCCGCCTTCAAATCTCACAGCGGCCATTTCGTCAAGACGAGCGAGACGAAAACGGCGCCGGAAGGGGCGATTGCCGATTGCGTGGTCCCCACCGTCGACGGAACGTTCGAAGCGTGGGAGAAATGCCATATCGACTACAAAATCAAGGTCCCCCAGGCCGGCCTGTATCGGATTTGGGCCAGAATCTGGTGCCGCGACGAGGCGAGCAATTCGTTCTTCACCAGTCTGCCTGGATCGCCGCACGAGAAACGCATCTTCGGGAATCAGAAGATCTGGAAGAAATGGCTCTGGCAACCGGGCCCGGTTCTGAACTTACGGGAAGGCGAAACGACCATCCGATTCTGGGTCCGCGACGCCGTCCCGAAGCAGGGCCCGTTCTTGGACGTGATCTGCCTCACGAATCTCCCCAGTTACGTGCCGAATGACGAGGACGCGAAGAAGTAAGGACAGGGGATTGCCAGGCAGAAGTCAGGAGGCAGAAGGCAGAAGTGTCGGTATAGAGAATCGCGCGAGCGCGTTCTCTTCTGCCTGCCGACTTCTGCCTTCTGCCTCCGCAAATAACCCCGGAGCCGGGCAAGCGCCCAACTCCGGGGTCGAGTAAGGTGAGAGCGGCCAAAGACCGCTTCGGTTTACAATTCCACCGCTTCGACTTCCTTGACAAAGCGGCCGGCGTCGCCTTCGAGGAAGGCGGCCACCACGCCGAAGACGGCGTCGCTGAAGCCGCCGACGTTCAGGATGTCGGCGCGGTCGGGAGCTTGCGTCGTTCCGTACGGCTGGATGTCGATACAGACCAGCTTCGGAGCGGCGACCTCGTGGCCGCCCAGGCGGAGTTGGTTCTTCACGAACGCCTGCCATTCGGTCAGTACGCCGGTCGCGCCGTGGGCGCCGTAGCCGTACGGATGCCGCTTGTCGACCCAGCTCTGGTTGTCGCTGACGAGTACACATCCGGCGAAACGCCGCTTGTGATACCGGGTGTTCGCCTCGGAAAGCGGGATCGAGCAGTCGGTTCCGCCTCCACCGTACTTCGCCAGCCGTTCCGACAGGCTCAAAATCGAGTCGGTCGGATCGATCCGAGCGTTGTACGCCCGCGTGTCGAACGGGATGACGACGCTGTCCGGGTTGCGGCGGAGGACGGCCGCGGCGAACAGGGCCGCCGCATCGACGCACCGCATCTTGCTCGTCGCGCCGTGTCCGCGCCAACCGCTGACGGACGAATGCATCGAACCGGACGTATCCAGGCCGATAACGACCGGACCCGGCAACTCCGGGACGTTGCCGCAGGCGATTTCGGCCGCCTGGTGCAAGGCCGCCTTGATCTTCTGCGGGACCTCCGCATTCGCGTTGAGGTACGCCGCCAGGAACTGGTACGGGAACTGCCGCGAACGGCGGATTTCCTCGGCGTCCGCGATCCGGCCGGCAACAAAGTCGACCATCTCGCGGTCGGGCCGGCCGTTGCCGAGAACCTCGTGACGCAGAAGCGTGTTCAGGTTCATCCGCAACGCCTGCGGACCCATGTGCCGCGCGATTGCCTTCCAGACAACCGGTCCCTTGGCCGCGTCGGCCAACAGGTCCCACCGGACGGAGAAATCGCGGAGGATCCGGGCCTGCTCCTCGGCGGAGTTCGCATTGCGGTATTCGACGAGGGCTTGAACCCGGGCCGGGAGGTCGGACTCGACCGCCGGGGCCCACTTCTCAGTCTCCTTGCCGGTCAGCCATCCGAACAGGGCACGCCGCGCGTTGTCCTTCGGTGTCGGCCGGGCCAGCCGCAAAACGTCGCGGAGGCTCGGATCGTGACCGATTGACGCCGAGAGCAGCTTGCCGACGGAGGCTTCGTTCAGCCAACGCTGGAACGCCCGCTGCAAACTGGACGACAGGCTCGTACGGCCGAACTGGCCGGAGCGGATCATCTGGAAGGCGGTTCGCAGGACGCGACCGTTGTCGACGACCCGGTCAAACACGCGGTGCATCAGCTCGGTGTTCCGCGCTGACAGGGCGATCAACAGGGCCGCCGGCATGTCCTTCATGTAGGCCCGCTCCCGGGCGTAGACCGCCAACTTGGCCAGGAAGACATCGTCGTCGACCTGATCGATAAGCCGTCGCATTTCGTCGAGTTGGCTCTGGGCGTTCGCGTAGAAGACGCCCCCGAAACACCCCGTGGCCGCCATCTGCGCCAGGGCATGCTTCGGTGCGAACTTATACGCGCGGCCGCCGGCTTCGTTACGCGAATTCGCGCGGGTCAATCGGCTCTTGATGCTGGAAAACAGGGTTTGGTTGGCCATCTTAGCCTCCATTCAGCGGAGAAAGGGGACTGGGGATTGAAGATTGAGAGGCAGAAGGCAGAAGTCAGCAGGCAGGAGTGTCGATGTAGAGAATCGCGCGAGCGCGTCCCCTTCTGTCTTCTGACTCCTGACTTCTGCCTTTCTTCTCAATGCCTTTCACTTCTCACTTCGCTTCCGCGTTGGTAAACCCGGACTCCGTCCGGAATCACCCTACGCGCTCTCAAAAAGTGACCGACGAAGTGATGAATCAGAGTCTTTACGGTGCTCTACCATTGAGCTACGGCGCTTCGGGATATTGCATTCGCGCCGGTGGGACTCGAACCCACAGCCTCCGGATTTCAAATCATGTACTCCGAATCGGCAGTCGGTCATGTTTTCTAGACGACGAAGGCCCAACGAAGGGCTGTCGAGAGCAATGTGTTTACGGCCGTCCGTATCAGCCGTGTGCTGACCGTTGACCGGCCCCTTCGTCTCAAGGAGACTCCGGCACCATTCACTAGCCGGTCGCCCGGCATCGCTACCTTAGGACTTGTCCGTAAATCAGGTGGTGGGCTCATCCCGATTTTCACGCAGCGCAGCGGAGTGATAGTCGGGATCGCCCACAGGAATTCGGGAAGTTATTTCTATACGCGTTCTAAAAACCGTCGTATGGATTCCCGACGGGCAGTCGGGCCTTCAGAGTTGTTTCAAAATCGGCCGTTCGACGAAGGCGTGGTCCGGACGTGGGTGATTAACTGTCATGTAGTCCGAATCGGCAGTCGAGCGGCCAGGAACGCCGGCGGGACGCGACCCCGCTTTTTCGCCGCGGATTGCGCGGCCGCCGCGCGGTTAGGCTGCGGCGTTCGGAATTCGTGTTAGATCGAGTCGGGTCATCAAATTCCTGCTTGTGGATTTGGGTTATGATGAACGAACTTGGCCCGGTGTCGGGCCGTCGTGTTTGTGTCTTTGCCGATTGGACGTCTCCGGCCGGCGGAAGGTTCGGGTTTCTGAGAGTTTTTTTCTCGCACGCGGGTCGGGGCGGGATGTTCGCTCGATCCTTCGCGGGAAAGCAGGTCGAGTAGAAAGACGCGGATCGCGGGATTCTGAGTGAGAGGGGTCTGCTCTTCGGAAGATGATTAATCCACGCGGACACACTCCCTCCATGGAGGGAGTGCGAGAGGGACGGCCGGCTTCCGTTGGGGGAAATGACAGAAATTGGACTCCCAAACGCCGAATCCCCGGGGTGTGTTCCACGACATCGCCGTAAGGCACTGTGATATTGAGACTTATCGCGTATGCGGAACCGGGCCGCCAGGCAGGATCGTGGTAAGGGGACGTCGATCGCTGCAACCTCTCTCCGACATCCAATAGGGGCAATTTCCAGGAATTTGGGATTTCTCCCCGAGGCTCGGCAGGAAAACCTTCAAAACGCCCTTCATCTTTGTTAGACTCGGAGTTAGGCCGTTTGGGAGACTTGGTCGTCCAGCACCGAGCCTGAAGCGGTCGCGAAGTAGGTTACCGACGCCTTTGCGAGGAGTCGGCCCGTGTCCCCCCCCCGCCGAGATCCGTTTTTTCCTGCCTGGATCAACTACCCTTTGCGCGAGTATTTCTCCGCCCTCACGTCAAGAGAAAACTGTGTCGGGACGCTCCCGCGAGCGGCGGGTTGCGCGCGTCCGGGTGATAAACCCCGTGGAAGTCTGGCTGGTTCCCGGCGGCGGACACATCGTTGTGCGACGGTATTCGAGAAGATAACGTGTTTCCCTCGCGCGGCCTTTGCCTATTTCCAGTTCAGTCCATATTCAAGGCAACTCGTAATGAAAACAAGAACGATTGAACTTGCCCTGGCGGTGTTTGCGGCAATTGCATTTTCGGGTCCGATGTCGGTCGCGGCGGAGGCGGATGCCGAAGTCAAGGCCAAGGCCGCGTATGAAGCGGCCAAGAAGACCGCCGCGGAAGCGGAAGCGGCCGCGGTTCCGCTGAGAGCGGCGATGCAGAAAGCCGACGCGGCGTACGCCAAGGCGAACAAGGACGCCACGGCGAAGCGGCAAAAGGCCAATCGAGCGAAGGAATTGGCCGGTGAGCCGGGCGTCAAGGAGCTGAAGAGTGCGGAGGACGCCGTCCCCGCGGCCGTCAAGACTCTGGAAGACGCGACGAAAGCCAAGCCGCTTGCCGACAAGGCTTTGACCGAAGCCAAAGCCGCCGCCGAACCACTCCAAAAGGCTTACGCCGCGGCCGAGAAAGCGGCGAAGGAGGCGGAGGCCAAGGCGAAAGCCGCATCCGACGCGGCCAATAAGCCCGCAAATGAAGCGAAAAGAGCCGAGGCCCAGGCCGCCGCCGTCCGCAGAGGGGCACGCGCCGCCGGTGCCGCACTGGCCCGTGCGCGGCAGGGCGAGGAGAAGCTCCGCAAGCAAGTTGAGGCCGCCGCCAAGAAACTGGCCGAAGCGAAGAAGCGGAAGGAGTCCGCCGACGCCGCCTCGGCCGAAGAGGCGGAAGACAAGGTTTTCCAGGCCGAGGACGAAAAGGAACTGCTTGACGCGGCGCTGGCAGCCGTTCGGAAGCAAGTGGCCGCGGCCGTCAAGGCGTCCCAGGCCGCTGAACAAGCCGCCTCGACCGCCGAGAAATCGGCCCAGGATAAGAAGAAGGCGGCGGCGGAAGCGGCCGCCAGGCGGAAAGCGTCCGCCGCCGCCGAAGCTGCGGTGGCTCAGGCGAGGAAGGCTAGAAAGCAGGCACAGGCTCAGGCGGCCGCCGCGACGAAGGGGCTGACCGAGGTTCAGAACCGGAAGAAATCGGCCGACGCGGCTCTGGAAAAAGCCAAGAAGCAACTCACCGAGGTCGGTGATCCAAAAGACGACACCGCCAAAGCGGCCCATGTCAAAGCAACTCGGGCGAAAGCGGAGCAAGGGGTGAAAGCGGCCGAGGCAGCCGCAGCAAACGCCGCGAAGGAACTGGCCGCATCCGAAGCGAAAAAGAAATCGGCCGATGGAGCCCTGGCGGACGCGAAGAAACGCCTAGCCGGTGCTCAAGCCGCCGCGAAGGCGGCGCAAGAGGCGGCAGGCGGACTCCTCGAACTCGACGCCGCCGCCAAAGCGGCCGCGTCGGACGCCGCCGCCAAACGAAAGGAGGCGAACACGGCCAAAACGGCTCTCACCCCGAAACAGAAAGCGCTCGAACAGGCAACGATCAAGGCGCGATCCGCCGCGGACGCCCTGCAACGAGCCGAAGCACGGAAAAAATCCGCCGAAACGGGCCTCGCCAATCTCAAGAAACAGATCGCCGCCGCCAAACAGACGCACGTCGCGGACGAAGAAGCCGCCAAACAGGCGGAAGCCGCGGCCGCGCCGCTGAAGGTAGAGGCTCAAAAGGCGAGAGATGCCTATTCGGCCGCCCGGAAAGTCGCCGACGAAAAGCAGGCCCTGGTGCAACAGGCGAAAGGTCAACTCTATCGCTTGATCGCCGCCGGGCGAATCGCGAAACTCATGGAAAGCCCCGATCCGCCGAAGCCGGCGAACCGGATTGACGAAATTGTCTTCGCGAAGCTGAAGACGCTCGGCGTTAAACCGGCCCTCTGCTCCGACGCGGTCTTTATCCGCCGCGCGTTCTTGGATTTGACGGGGAAATTGCCCAGCGCGGACGAGGCGAAGGCGTTCATTCAAAGCAAGGATCCGAAAAAACGCGTCGCCCTCATCGACCGCCTCCTGGAAGACCCGGACCATTTCGACTACTGGGCCATGAAATGGAGCGATATCCTGCGGATCAAGGCGGAGTTCCCCGTCAAAGTGTGGCCGAACGCGGCACAAGCCTATCATCGCTGGGTATGGGAATCCATCGCCCAGAACAAACCGTACGACCGGTTTGTCCGGGAACTGCTCACCTCCAGCGGCAGCAATTTCCGGGTCGGCCCGGTGAACTTCTACCGTGCCATCCAGAACAAGACGCCGGAAGGCATCGCCGCCGCCGTCGGACTTGCGTTCATGGGAACGCGAACCCATGTGTGGCCGGAAGACCGCCGCGCCGGCATGGCGGCCTTCTTCTCGCAAGTCGGCTACAAGCCTACCAGCGAATGGAAAGAGGAAATCATCTTCTGGGATCCCCTCAAGTCGACGGCCGTGCCCGGCAGTATCGCCCCGGGAATACCCGACGTGGCCAAGGGCGTTACCGCGACCAATCAGATTCCGCAGACGCTGGCCAAGCCGATCGCGCCGAACGGACCGCTGGCCGCCGTCTTCCCCGACGGCGCCAAGACGAGCGTTCCGCCTGATCGCGACCCCCGCGAGGCGTTCGCCGACTGGCTGATTCGTCCCGAGAATCCCTATTTTGCCAAAGCAATTGTCAACCGGACGTGGGCCTGGGCCATGGGACGCGGTATCATCCACGAAGCGGACGATATTCGCGAAGACAATCCGCCGAGCAACCCGGAACTCCTGGCCTATTTGGAGAAGGAGTTGGCTTCCAACGGCCACGACCTGAAACACTTGAAGCGGCTGATCTTCACCTCGACCGTGTACCAGTTCTCCTCGTTGCCGAAATCGGACAAGCCCGAGGCGGCCGCTAACTTCGCCAGCTATCGTTTGCGGCGGGTGGAAGCCGAGGTACTCAACGACATGGTGAATGAAATCACCGGAAGTACCGACCTCTACACGAGCGCAGTTCCCGAGCCGTTTACCTATATCCCAAAAGACATGGTCGCCGTGGAGGTGGCCGACGGCAGTATCAGCAGCCCCTTTTTGACGTTGTTCGGGCGTTCCGCGCGAGCCACCGGGATGGAAAACGAGCGCGTCAACGAGCTGGCCTCGTCGCAGTGGCTGTATATGCTGAATTCGGCCACGATGCAGGGCAAACTGCAAAACGGACCGAAGCTCAGAGCGATGGTCTCCGGCGGCGGCACGAGCAAAATCGCCGAGCGGCTCTACCTGGCAATCCTCTCGCGGCTGCCGACGGACGCGGATATCCAGGCCGCGGAGGCGCACGCGAAGGCCAAGGTGGCAAAAGGCCGTGACGTCTGGATCGATTTGGCTTGGGCGTTGATCAACAGCCCCGAGTTTCTTCTACGGCATTGACGGCATACAAATTGCTTGTACGACTCGAAACACTTGGTTTCCTGACATG
The DNA here is from genome assembly GCA_963674475.2 of Thermoguttaceae bacterium. Lineage (GTDB taxonomy): Bacteria > Planctomycetota > Planctomycetia > Pirellulales > Thermoguttaceae > CAXXFQ01. Next base: position 789,581 of record CAXXFQ010000033.1, read on the forward strand.
ACGGTCGAAATGAAAGCAGAAAAGGACTGAACTCATGAGTATGAACCAGAATGCGGGCAACGGGAATGCGCACAAGAACCGCGTCTCTCGACGCGAGGCGATCCGTCGCGGCGCGCTGGGGGCGGCCGGTGCGGTCGCGGCCGGCAGTTTGCCTTCATGTGTCTTCGCGGCCGACGCGAAGACGGTGGACGCCAAGACCGCTGAGTTGAAGGCCGCCCGCGACGCCGCGGCCAAGGCCAAGGCCGAAAAGAAGGGCAAGATCAAATCGGTCATTCAAATCTTCCTTTGGGGCGGGATGTCGCACAACGACGCCTGGGACCCGAAGCCGGGCACCGGTTACAACTACCTGGGTCAATTCGACAAGTTCATTCCGACCAACGTGAAGGGAATTCAACTCGGCGCACTGTTCCCGTACCTGGCGAAACAGGCCGACAAGTATTCTCTGATCCGCAGCATGACCCACGGTATCAACGGCCACGAAACGGCCGCCTACCTCATGCAGACGGGCCACAAGCCGGGCGGGCGGCTGGCCTACCCCAGCGTCGGCGCTATCTTCACCTACTTCAAGAAGCAGCAGTACAAAGGGCTCCTTCCGCCGTATATCGTCATGCTCAAAGCGGCGGGACGATTCTCCGAGGAGGGGTTTCTCGGCCCCGCGTACAAGCCGTTTGCCACCGGCGGGAATCCGAACGCGGACCGGTTCGAGGTCCAGGGAATCGTCAACAAGGGAATCGACGACCAGCGACAGAGGGCGCGCCGCGAGTTGGTCGATAAGATCAATCTCTTAGGTTACGGCCTGGCCGACGTCCCGGAGATGGCCGAAGCCGAGGCGGCCAAACAGAAGGCCTACGGGTTGATTCTCGGCAGCGGAAAGGAAGTATTCAACCTCAACAACGAACCGGCGGCAATTCGGGATCGCTACGGCCGGAATACGTTCGGGCAAGAGTGCCTGGCGGCCCGACGAATGGTCCAAGCCGGCGTACCGTACGTGACGATCAGTTTTCCCGGTGGATGGGACACCCACGCGAACCACTTCCCGACGATGAAGCGACAGTGCCCTCAGTTAGACCAAGGCCTGGCGACACTCCTTGCGGATCTGAGCGAAAAAGGGCTGCTCGACAGCACCCTCGTGTGGTGTACCGGTGAGTTCGGTAGAACGCCCAAGATTTCCTGGGAACCGCCCTGGAACGGCGGCCGGCATCATTTCGGGTCCGTCTTTACGGTCCTGGTCGCAGGCGGCGGTTTCAAGGGGGGACGCATCCTCGGCGCGTCGGATGAGAAAGGTGAAAAAGTCAAGGAGCGGCCGGTCTACCCGGCGGACCTGCTGGGGACGTTCTACCTTCTGGCCGGAATCGACGCGAATGCCAAACTGCCGCACCCCTTGGGATTTGACGCCCGCGTCCTGGATGCGGAGAAGGAAGGGATGAGGTCGGCGGGGCTTCTGGAAGAAATCATGTGAGCGTCGCAGAGTGGTTGCGATTGTTTTGGCGGATGCCCAAAGGCGTACTGAACTGAGAAAGAGAATGAGCAGCAGCAAGAGTCTTCCGATTTTCGCCCTGGCGGTGATTATGGCCTCGGCCTCCTCGGCCGTGGCGCAGCGGCAGTATATCGGCTACGTCTATCCCGCCGGCGGACAACAAGGGGACACGTTCGCCATTCGGTTGGGCGGCCAGGCCCTCAGGAACGTGTCCGACGTGGTGGTGACGGGAGAAGGAGTCTCCGTCCGGCTGGTTGACTACTACCGGGTCATGAACAACCAGGAACTGGGCTTGCTGAGAAAGCAACTGCGGGAATTGAAGAAGAAGGACGCGAAGGTCGGCGACATGATGGTCGCCAAAATGGCCTTCTACGAATTTCCTCAGAGCGTCAAGCCGCCGGAAGTGGAGGGGATTGTCTGCCCAACGTGCGGCCTTCTCAATCCGCCTTTTGCGACCGTCTGTAGCAGTTGTAACGCAAAACTGGAGAAGCCGAAGGACGCGAAAGCGGGCAAAAAGAAGGGAAAAAAGGGGAAGAAGGACGCCCCTAAATCGCAGGAGGAGATAGCCAAGGAGAAGCTGATCGAACGGATCGAACGGATATTCGCGGAGGATGAACGCACCCCGGCGGTCCGTGCCCACTGCGAACTCGTCTTCGCCGAAGTGACCGTCGCCCCCGATGCGAAACCGGGCAGGCGGGAAATCCGGGTGATTACGAAGAGCGGTATCTCGAATGCGCTCCCCTTCTACGTGGGTCAGGTCCCCGAGGTCGCCCGAAAGCCGATGAAGACCGGTAAGAAGCAAGTGCTTGGGAAGGAAAGCCTCGCGCAGCGCAAACGGCCCCCGGAAGAAGACGAGGTCCGCATCACGCTGCCATGCACAATGAACGGCCAGATCGCCGCCGGCGAAGTGAACCGGTACCGCTTTCCCGCCAAGAAGAGACAGCGTCTGGTGATTTCCGCCAAGGCTCGGGATTTGGTGCCCTACGTGGCCGACGGCGTGCCCGGTTGGTTTCAGGCCGTATTGCGGCTCCGTGATGCCAAGGGCAATGAATTGGCCTATAACGACGATTTCTTCTTCCATCCCGATCCGGTGCTCTACTATGAGGTTCCCAAGGACGGCGAATACGTCCTCAGTATCAATGAGGCCCTTATACCGCGGCCGCGAGAGCTTTACCTACCGGATCACGATCGGTGAGCTGCCCTTTGTAACGAGCATCTTCCCGCTGGGCGCCCGCGTGGGCGAGCCGGTCAAGATTGAAACGAACGGCTGGAATCTCGAAAAGACCACGCTCGCGCCGCCCCCCAAAGATGCAAAACCGGGACGTTACCTCATTGCCGCTACCAACGGGACACGCGTTTCCAACTACGTGCCGTTCGCGCTCGATACGCTGCCGGAGTGCTTGGAGAAGGAATCCAGCAAGGAATCCACCAAGGATTCCAACGACGATCCGTCCCACGCTCAGAAAGTAATCCTTCCGGTCATCGTCAACGGCCGGGCGGACCGTCCCGGGGACTGGGACGTCTTCGAAGTGGACGGCAAAGGGGGCGAAACGATCGTCGCGGAAGTCCACGCGCGGCGGCTCGGTTCGCCTTACGATTCCTTCGTCAAGGTCACCGACGCGAAAGGTAATATTATCGCCCTGAACGACGATCATTACGACGCGGCGTCGGGACTTGAACACCGACCATGCCGATTCCTACGTTATGGCGAAGCTTCCCGCCGACGGGAAGTACTACGTTCACATTGGCGATACCCGTCGACACGCCGGCAAGGCCTACGCCTACCGCCTGCGAATCAGCCGCCCTCGGCCCGATTTTGAGTTGCGAGTCGTTCCGTCCAGGATTATTCTGCGGAGCAAGAACTCCACCGCCGTCACCGTCTACGTTATTCGTAAGGACGGATTCGACGGTCCGATCAAACTGAACTTCAAGGGCCTGCCGGAGGGGCTCGCCTCGTCCGGTGCCACGATACCCGCGAAGAAGGAGACGGCGGGGCTGGCGGTAAAAACTACCCTGGTGGAAATGGAGAAACCCGTGAACGTCACCGTCGTCGGGACCGCGAAAGCCGGCGACCGACAGATCGTCCACGACGCCGTTCCGGCGGAGGACCGAATGCAGGCGTTCCTCTGGCGCCACCTGTTGCCGGCGGATGATCTGCCGCTCCTGGTCTACAATCCGTCGTACAAGCCGCCGGCCGATCGTATCCGCCCGCCGATCAAGGACGAGGACCGGCCGAAAGAACGTCAAAGGGACGCTAACGAAGTCGTCGGTCGACTGGTACCTACGGCAGATCGAACAACTCTATCAAGATTGGCTGTTCACGGACGAATTCGCGAACCGCGAGATCGCGGGGATTGAATCGCGGTTAATCCAATGAACCGCACCGCCTATCTCGCCGCTTCCGCCACGCCCGCGTTTTGACGTTCCGAGAGGAGCCGGTCGATTTCGCGCGATAGGGCCCGCCAGCCGGCGTCAATTCGCCTGCAGTCGGCATCGCCCAGCACGGGCGCCGGCGCCCGCATCTTGAGCGTAATCGGGAATCCCGCCAGGCGGAGCAGGTATTTCACGCCTAGGGGCCGCCCCGGCATCCGGAGGGACTCGGCGAGGCACAATGCGTCGTACATTGCTTGAACGTCCTCTCCGTCGCGAAGACGATTCCAGAGCGTGGCGGCCAGACGGGGAACCACATTGGCCACAACATTGATGCTCCCGTCGGCTCCCGCGCGGCCGGCCTTTACGAGCAGGCCCGCATCGGCCTGCAGAATTGCCAGTGGGGAATCTCTCGTGGCCTCCACCTTTGCCGCGATCGTTTCCAATCGGCAACTCGTCTCCTTGAAGAGGTGAAATCTGCCGGTTCGAGCCAGACGTTCGACCAGAGGAAGCGGGAGCAGCCGCTTCTTCGGAATCGGGCATTCGTAAAGCCCCAAGCGACCGTCGACCGCCTCGGCGAATTCGAGGAAATAGCCGCCCATCGCCTCGTCCGATTCACTAAAGGCGGGCGGCGTCAATACGACCGCGTCGGCGCCCCGCTGGAACATCTCGCGCGCCGTCGCCAGGTCGGCCTGAAAACTCTCCCCCTGGCTGATTGAAGCGGCCACCGGCAAGCGACCGGCGGATGTGTCAACCGTCGCGTCGATCAAGGCGAACCGTTCGGACGCGGTTAGCGCATGCATTTCGCTCGAAAGACAGACGGCAAACAGCCCGCCGACGCCTTGCGTCGCGTACCATTCGATCAGTTCGCGGTAGCAACCAAAATCGATGTTTCCACGTTCATCGAAAGGGGTGACCAGGGCGGGCCAGATTCCGGAATAACTCTTCTTCGACGCGGTAGTCAATCGATGTAGTCCTCTCATATCTCAAAAGGCCGCCGCCGCGGGAGATCGGCGGCCGGAAAATCGTCGTCAGTGCTTGGGGAGTGTCTCTTGGGTAGGCATGCCGGTTCTCGCGCCGGCGGCGCGACAGGCGGCGGCACCGCACGCGGCCGCCGTCGCGACGGCCTTGTGTATCGTCGCGCCTCGGGCCAGTTCGAAAAGAAGGCCGCCGTGAAAGGCGTCGCCCGCGCCGACCGTATCGACCGCTTCGACCGGAATCGGCGGATGGTGGCGGACGTCGCCCGCCTTTTCGCAATAATACGCTCCCTCGGCGCCCGCCGTGACGACGACCGCCGCGTCGAACTCGCCTGCCAGGAAGGCCGCCTGCTCTCGCGGGGCGGCCGGGCCGAACAGCGTCTTGATTGCCGTTGCGTTGGGTGCCAGCAGATCAGCCGCGGCAAACAGTTTTTCGATTTCGTCGCGCGAGGCGATCTCCTGGGCAAGCGGATCGAGATCGACGTCGACCGCGACGCGGGCGCCGCGCCGAAAGGCACCCCTTGCCAGGTCCAGGACCGCGGAAATCGGAATTTCGCCCACTTCGACCAGGAGCCAATCGTCCGGATTCATCGCTTCCAGCCAACCCTGGCAGTCTTCCGCTTGGACTTCCGCGAGGCTGTTCGGAAGAAGGTACCCGCCTACACGGCGCCGGTTCGAGCCCGCATAGACTGCCACATTGAAGGGAGAACAGTGGTGCGGGTCACGATGAACCAGATTGCAGTCGACGCCTTCGGCGGCCAGGTCGGAGAGAATCCGATCGCCGATCCAGTCCGTTCCGAGCTTCCCCAGCCACGAGGCCTTGCCGCCGAGTCGGGCGATCTGGACGAGGCAGTTCGCCGCTGAGCCGCCGCCCAGAACGTCAGTCTCCCGGGAGAGCAGCTTTTCCGTATAGTCCGCTCCCAGGTCGGCCGTGCGAATGCGAAAATCGATCGCGGCGCTGCCGAAGCCGTAGACGGTTGCCGGAGATGCGTCCATGGAATGAGGCATGTTCAATACACTAACCGGCGGAAGTTTGCGATTCGGTGGAAGGTGATGACGTTCCCGTTATGGGCACAGACGGCCTTCTCATTTCCGGAACGGGAGAGGACGATCAGGTCGTCTCCGTCGATCTCCATGCTCGCGTAGTGCCGCGACTGACGCGGCGTCTTCCCAACGGCCACCATGCCGGCGAAGCACCAGTCGACGAGGTTTTTCGAAAAGTGCAATTGGAGGCGATGCCGTTCGTTGTTCGGGAGGCCGAACCGCTCGGGCGGCAATCGCTCGGCTCTGGTCATGCTATCGGTCGCCTGGCTACTGAGCAGCCAGTAGAGCTTTGTTTTCTCGTCGTAGACGATATGGAACCGCATTTGACCACCGGGCATCGGCAGGAAGAGTTGCTTCTTTCCGGCGGGGGTTTTCTCAAGCATGGTTTCCATCGACCCGTCGTTCTTTTGGACCACCTTTGCCATGGCGGCGTAGCCCGTCCCGCCGGTATGGGCACGCATGAAGAGGTGAAACGTCTTTCCGTCAGGGTCGTACCAGTAATGGTCCGGGTCGTGGACCTGGACCACGTTGGTCTCCAGCCATCCGACCGGCGCGTTGCCGCGTCCCGGCGCGACGGCGCCGACCTTGAAGAACGGGACGCCGAAGTAATCGAGCACCGCGTCGTCTGCCGCTTCATAAAACGGCAGTTCCGAAGCGAACGTCCAGTTCTCCCTTTTCGTCAGATCGGCATCCAGGCGTCCGCGCATCAGGACCGGGATAATTCCGGCCGCCCAGGGTTTCCCCTTCTTGCCGCTGTAGCGTTCCATCACGAGGTAGACGCAGCAGTTTGCATAGATGACGCTGCACGCCGACTGATGCCAGCGCCCGCCCTCGGTGAGGAAAGCCGGGTCGGTCCACGTTTTACCCCAATCGTCCGAACGCATGATGACCAGGTCGTGTGCCTGGCCGAGGACATAGAGGCTCTTGCCGGCAACGAAGGGGCGTGCATGCAATGCGCCGTAGTCTTTGCGATGCGTCCATGTCTTCCCGCCGTCGTCGGAGGTGAATACCTTGCCCTGCCAATGGGCTTTCGATGGGGTCCGAACGAATTTGGGGCCGGGCAACTTCGGAACGCCGCCACCGCCGAGGTCCAGCGTGGCGACGAGACGCCCGCCGGGACAGACGGCCAGGCCCGGCGTGTAGCAGAAGATGTTCTTCGGGTTCGGGGATTCGTAAACGACGACGTAGTCGTCCGCGAGGGGGCGGACGGGACTCTGGGCGTACAGCGGCGCGACGAGCAGGAATAGGAGTGCTATCCCGGCAAGTTTGCGGATCGGCGTCGTGTGTCGGTGTCGTGTTGTCATGCGTGTGCCGGATCGCGGTCCGGCCTACTGAAGGTCAACGGTGACGGGGTCGGTTCGATTCGGCTCAATTGTTACGGTAACCCCGGACGTCTCGAAGGAATTGTACTTCTTCGGGATATACGACGGGGCGTTCGCCAATTGGGAGAAGTCCTTCTTCGCCGCCTCGGACAGTCTCAACGCGACGACTTGAACCGCATGCTCCCCGGCAACGAGTTCGACCTCGAATTTACCGTCCGGCCCGATGTCGGCGGACGCCGCCGGGCCTTGCGCCGGGCGTAGCATAATCACGCCGGTGGGTAACGGGGTTCCGCGGTACGAGACCGTGCCGGTAACCGGGTAGGTCGTCGGACCGGAAGGTCCGCAACCGGCACAAAGTGCCGCCAACGCGACCAGCAACAGGTGGAATTGCGCCGCACGCCGTCCCTCTAACAAGGATAAATGTCGCACGTTCATTCGTAGTCCTTGTCCAACACGTTGCCGTCGTTGCGAATCGCCATATCCTGATAGGTATCGAAATCAATCGTCTCGTTGACGAAATGGACGCTCCCGTCGGCGAAACAGAATTGGGCTCCGCCCGGGTGGCGGCTTCCGAAATAGAGATCGTTGAAGACGCACGTGAACGGGGGGCCCTTATCGCGGAAGTAAAGCATGCTGGAGTCTGAGTTGATCGGCCATCGCACATTCTTGGCGGAGTAGACGCAAACGTGGGACGTCGTATCTCCGTAGTGATAGGCGCCGGAAGCCCAAGCGCGAAGTTGATACGTCCGCTCACCGAAGGCCAACGTATTGGCAAGGCCGTCACTGATGTCGCGGGCCTTGACCTCGCTATTCGGATAGAAAACGCCGTCGATATAATACCGGCCGCAATGCCCTTCTTCGAAATGGGCACCACTGACGGTTTCTTCGGCGCCCATCACGCCGACGTAGTTCGAATTGACAAAACGGCCGCCGGCCGCCGTGAACAGCTCGTCGAATTCGTTCTCGCCGCTCTCGCTGGGGCACCGATAGGTGGGAATGTGTTGTTCGGCAATCTCGACGTTGGGATATTTCACCGCGGCCCGTGCAAAACTGAAATTGTCGAGCAGGGCGCCGCTCTCGATATACGGCAGCAGCACGACCAACAGGCCGCCGGGGGCGCCGATGTTCTCGTGCAGCCAATAGGCCCCGGGCGGAAAATGGCCGTGGGCCGACATGTAGTTGTGCGCCGCCAGGCCCAATTGCTTCATGTTGTTGCTGCATTGCATCCGCCGCGCCGCCTCGCGCGCCGCTTGCACGGCCGGCAGCAGCAGGGCGATCAGGATGCCGATGATGGCAATGACGACAAGAAGCTCTACCAGCGTGAAGCCCCGCTTGTGGTGACGTGTCATTGTGTGTCCTCCGTAATGGAACATCCGATGGGCAAATAGCAGCCCGGTGGATCGCCCGGGCTGCTATCGTCTCTCCTACGACGTTGCCGCTCGGGCTAGCTCCTCGATCTCCGTGACAGAAGAGTGGCACAGAGTCCGAGTAGCAGCATCCAGCACGCGGGTTCGGGAACGCTCGCCGGGTTGGCGCCGGCTCCCCAGTTTCCGCGGACGATATCCAAATCGGCGCTGCCGACGAACCCGTCGCCGTCGGCGTCACCGTTCGTGCCGGGCTCGACGGTTGTTCCCCAGTTCCCGCGGACCATATCCAGGTCCCCACTGTTGACCTCGCCGTCGCCGTTGAGGTCGCCGGCGATCGCTTCGCTGGGCCCCGGAATCATGAGGTTGTCGATCAGCACGTCGCCTTCGGCGTCGAGCGTGCTGAAGCAGATTTCAGAGAGGCCTTCATCCACGTAGTTGGCTGCGGCGGATTCAAACCAGTCCATACCGGTGACCGACAGGGTTGTCCCTTGCGGATCCGTGATGCTGCAGTCCCACGAGGGCGACTCGCCCTCGAAGTGGCCACTGACGGTCAAGTGATGCACTCCGGGATCGGTCGTTACGTCGTCGCAGAACAGGACGGCATCTTCGAGGCCGGGAATCGTGGTCCAACCGCCGTTCGCGGCGCCGCGGTAGATCTGGAAATCGCCCCGGTTATCTGCGCTGTCGCCGACGATCCGGAAGAGCATCCGGGTTCCGCTTTCATCGAGGACGTAGAAATTCAAGCTGCGAACCGCCGGATCGCCGGTATTGGTGGAAGCGAAGTCCATGTCGAAGGCCCATTCCGGCTCGGACGGGGTTTCCAGCGTCTGGATGATCTGGCGTCTATCCCATTCCTTGCTGGTTGCGTGGCCGGGAAGGAATGCGGACGTGCCGCTTCCTCCGACGGCCGTGGCGCCGGACTGGATTCCCGCGGCGTTTTTCCTCATATCCGGAGCGATCGCCCAACCGAAGGGAACGTCCGGTGTTCCGGCGTCGCCCCAGCCGGTCGTGTCTTCGAAATCGCCGTTCTGCATGATATTTTGCGAGTCGACGATCGCCTCGAAGTTATCGACGACGTAGTTGCCGGTCGAAGAGTTGAACGTAGGCAACGTGAAATACGCGAGACCGCTTCCCTCGGAAGGTGCGGCGCCGCTCTCGTACCAGTTAATTCCCGTGGCCGTGTAGACGGAACCGGACGCGTTCGTCACCGTGATATCGTATGTGGGAGTCGCCGAGTCGAAATGGCCGGTAAACGCGATATTGTTCGCCAAGGGCGAATTCGCGAGGTCGTTGCTGAGCGTCAAGCACGATTCAAGACCGGGAAGCGGAGTCCAACTCCCTTGGTTCCCACGGTAGAACTCCAGTGCCCCGGTCGTGCCGTCGAGCGACTCCGCGATGCGGAACATCATGCGGCTTCCCGAGGTAGGATTCAGTATCAACTGCATGCCTCGGCCGGGATATGCGCCGGGGTAATCCATGGCGATGTCAAACGCGATATTCCATTCCGCGCCGGTCGGCGTGATGGAGAACGCCTGTCCCATCTGGCGACGTTCGGACGTGGTTGTCGTCTTGAACGCTTCCATATAGGCGGACGTGCCGCTTCCTCCGATAGCGGCGGCTCCCTCTTGAATCGTCGCCGGATTTTTCAAACTGGTTCCCGAACTATACCAGCCGTCCGGACAATTGAACGAGCCGGGGGCACCCCAGCCGACCGTGTTTTCGAAGTCGCCGTTGACGATCAGATTGCTCGCGAAAGCGCCTGATGCGAGTGCCAGAATGGATACGGCCGTTAGGGCCGCAAAGGACAGTTGAACTTTCTTGGACATAGAAATCCTCCTCTCAAAACACAAAACGATTAGTTTCCCTCTGAACAAAAATGAGTACGGCTACTCGGGTGTATCACGCCGCCAGTTGCGCTGTTCTGAGTCATCGAGATCCGATAGTAGATCCCGAAGCTCAGGCGGGTGTTCGTAGCCGGTACTCTGGGGCGCGTCGAACGCTTCCAGGAGCGCCTCCCGGCTCATGCGGATATGGATGGCCATCAGCCGGGTTGCGGTGACGGCATCTCGCTTCTTCACCGCGCGGAGAATCCGGCGGTGCCACTTGTAGGCGGTCGCCACGACCGACAAAGTGTGCTCCCGTCGTCGATATCCGAATACGCGCGAAAGAATTCGCGAGTCCTCCAAGACTTTCTTCATCCGTTGGTTGCCGGCGGCGTGGATGAGCACGGCGTGGAACGCCATGTCCAGCGACAAGAACCGCTGCTGCATCTCCTCGTCGAAGGCCCGTTTGCCGCTTCTCCGCAAACGGTCCGCGAGCAAGTATATTTCGCGGCAGATCTTCTCCAGCAACTCCAGGTCCGCCGGGGAGATTCGCTCGACGGCGGAACCGGCGGCGAAACTCTCCAACGCCTCCCGAATCTCATAGATCTCGATCAGTTCCTGCCGGGTCGGCGTTCGAACGACCGTGCCCAGGCGGGGAATCTTCTCGAAGACCCCTTCAACCCCAAGTTGCTGCATCGCCTCACGGACCGGTGTACGGCTCATTCCGAGTTGCTTCGCCAGTCCCGGTTCAGAGACTTGCGTTCCCGGAAGAAGCTCGCCTCGCACCAGTTTCTGACGAATGCGATCGTAGGCCTGTTGCTTCAGAGTCCCAGTACTCACGAGACACTCCTATAGACCGAACGGAATCATGTGGACAGCCTGTATATTCCTTGTATACAGGCTTTTTGTCAATACTGTAACCCGAAAATTCTTCCAAGATTCTGACGCCTTTTCAGATTCGCCTGAGATTGCCGCTGGAGCGGCGTGAATGCAAGTGTGTTTCAATAAAAGAGTTGTGGCACTCTCATTCGACAGGGTGCAAGCGTGGTCCTCATTTCACCCCCGGAACGGTCTCTCCTTCTGCGAGAATCCGTTCGAATGCTCTCCATCCCCCCTCTAGAACTAGTCTGTCCGCCGTGGTGAACGCACGTTTCGCGCCGCGGCGGCATCGCGGCAGGATCGGAAATCCTTGCAGCGCGAGCAGGGCTTTGGTGGCCGCGGGATGGTCCCGCAGAATGAGCGGCTCCAGAAGGCAGAGCAGGTCATGCAATGGGGCGACCTCTTCCGGCTGGTGGACCCGCTCCCAGACGGTCACCGCCAGACGCGGCGCCACGTTCGTAATCAGCCCGATGAAGCCGCCGGCGCCGAGGCGGCCCGCCTCCACCATGAGGGCGCAATTCGCCTGCATGATCGACAGTGGGGTTCCTTCCGCCGCCCGAACCTTGGCCTCGATGTCCGGTAGATTGCAACTGGTCTCCTTGAACGGGCCGAACCGTCCGGTCTTGGCCAACCGCGCTACCAGTTCCGACGAGAGGAGCCGCTTGACCGGGTACGGACATTCATACAGGCCCAGATCCGCGTCGACCTCTTCCGCCATACCGAGGAAATACGCTTCGAGATCTGTCTCGCTTTGAGAGAATGCCGGTGGGGTCAGTATGACCGCATCGACCCCCAAGTCGGCTTGGGCCTGGCTAAGCCGGACATGGTCTTGCATGTTCGAACCGAGGCTGCCGGTCGCGGCAACCGGAACGCGCGATTTCGCCTGTTCCACGGTCGCTCGAACCAAGGCCAGTCGTTCCGCCTCATCGAGATCGAACATCTCGCTGGAGAGGCAGGAGGCGAACAGGCCGGCGACGCCGTTTTCGATGTACCAGTCGACGAGCGCGCGATAGCATCCGAGATCCACGCCTCCTCGTTGGTTAAACGGAGTCACGAGTACCGGCCAAACGCCCCGGTATTTTCTTCCGAGAGGAGTCATCATCATCTATTCCGCGAGCCCTTCCATGTCCAGTCCGCGCCGGAGGTATCCGACGTCTTCTCCCTTCACGCGGGCCCAATTCTTCGCAAACAGCAACTCCGCCTTTTCGCTCAGTGGATGGCACATCATCCGTTCGAAGAGGGGCCAGCGCATTCCGACCGCGTCGGCGCCGGCACGCAGAGCCGCGTCGACGTCGGCCACCGTCTTCAGACTGACGGCGATGATCTCCGGAGATTGTTGCAGCCGATCGTACGCGGCGCGAATCGCCCCAAGCAACTCGGACGCGTCGATCCCCGCCTCGCGGGCGCGGCCGACGAACGGGCAGATCCCGAACGCACCGACCGCCGCGGCCACCGCCGCCTGAGGCAATGTGAACAGGCACGTGGCGATACACTGGATCCCTTCCGACTGCAATCGTTCGATCGCCTCGAAGCCCTTGGGGTCGGCGATGATCTTGAATCCAACCCGGTCCGCCAGAGCGTGGAGTTGCTGCGCGCGCTCGACGATCGCCTCGGCGCTCTCTCCATGAACTTGGATGAACAGGGGGAGATCGCTTGCTTCCAGCAACGCTTCGGTGATTTCCTTAAGCGTCATGCGGCCTTCGTAATACTGATCGAACCCTTGCGGATTTGTCAGGATACCGGTCGCGCCCATTGCCGTGCATTGCCGGACATCGTCCAACGAGCCGGCGCCGTAGATTTTCATAAGTGATTTCTCCCAAACGTGTTCATTATTGGCTGAAGTGCTCCATTTCGCAAGCCTATGTCTCTTCTCTCGGCATAGACCATGCGGTCAGCCCCTTCAATTCGGCACGCCTGCACCCTCGGACGAGGCTGACCAGGTAAGCAAGTGCGACGAAACAGACGTTCACGAGGATGCCGACCCAGTAGGAATGCAGACGCGGCGTCCAGCTTTCCGGCAGGACACCGAGTGCGGCCAGGCCCAGGTACAGGTTGAGTGCCAGCGCGGCGACGAGGGCAATCAGTGCCGACCTTTCGTCCACCCGACGCGTGAAGAACCCGGTCATGAAAAGTCCGACCAGGCAACCCGCCAGAACGGAGGCGATCGTCCAACTCAGATCGTTGACACTTTCCTTGTCGATATGATGAAACCCGATCGCACCGCCGATCATCACACACGCGGCGATGACGGCGATCCACCGGGCAGCCCTCAGATAGTAGGCGTCGCTTTTACCCTTCGCCAGGCACGGCTTCATCACGTCGACGATGACCAGCGTGGCAATCGCGTTGAGCGACGAATCGAGGCTCGACATCGAAGCGGCCAAAACGCCGGCGATTACCAGTCCTGCCAGGCCGGCCGGGACCTTGGTCAGAATGAAATAGGGCAACACCTGATCCGCTTCCAGTCCGGGAACCGTTGGATCGGGATTCAGTTGATAATAGACGAATAACGCCGTTCCAATGAAGAAAAAGAACGTCCAGGTTGGGACGGCTACGACGGAATACAGAATGGCCGCCTTGCGGGCTTCGCGGGTGGAACTGGCGGCCACATAACGCTGAATGATGGTCTGATCGCTCGCATAGACCCGAAGCCAGGTGAAGACGCCCAGTAGAGAGACTGTCCAGAAGGTCCGCTCTCCAGGGTCCCACCCCATGGGGCCGAGGCTGAACTTGTCGTGCGCCGAAGCGACGTCGATAATTTGTCCGAAGCCGCCCGGGATTTGCAGCAGAATACAGGCGATACACAAGGCGCCGCCGCCCCAAAGGACCACAGCCTGAACCACGTCGGTCCAGATCACGGCGTCAATTCCGCCGGCGATCGTGTAGAACGCGATGAAGACGCCCACGGCAATGATGACCAGCCAGATTGGGGCTCCGGTCAGAATACTCACTGGAATCGACATCAAGAAGAGAACCTTTGCGATCCAAATGAGGCTGTACAGAATGAACGTCAGCGTTCCGTACATCCGGACAACCGGTCCGAATCGGTTTCCAAGGTACTCAAATGCGGAGGTGATCCGCCCTCGCCGGAACAGCGGAATGAAAATCAGAATGGCCGGGATTGCCACCAGCGGTAGCGTCAAGTTCGAGACCAACTGTCGCCAATCGAGCACGAAGGCGGCCGCCGGAAAGGCCAGAAACGTGACCGAACTGACACTGGACCCCAGCATGGAGAGCCCCAACGCCCAGCCCGGGGAAACCGCGGCTGCCGACGAAATATTCCTCGGTCGTCTTGTTCCGCCGCGCAAAATACAGCCCCACGGCCGCCATTCCAAGCAGGTATAGCAGCAACGCGGCCATGTCGAGTGGTCGAAACGTGACGTTCATTTGCTCAGTTGTCGTTCGCGTATTTCCCGTATTCCTTCGCCGCTCGGTCTCAGTGCCAGGAGGTTTTCCCGGCGACTGGTTCGCGGCAGGGCGCACCCGGAGCCCAGTACAAATCCTCCGTTTCCTCCCGCCGCGTCGATGCAGCATTTCGCCTCTTCCATCAATTCCTCCGGCGTGGAATCAACGAACGAGAGCGTATTGACGCCTCCCATCTAGGGCGATACCATCGCCGACCGCCGCCCGGGCGGCGGCACAGGAAAACCCGCCGAGCGGATCGAGCGGGCCGATGCAGTCCAGGCCGGTCTCTACGAGGTCTTCCATGATCGGCAAGACGTTTCCGCAGATGTGGCAGTAAACGCGTACGTCCGGGTTGTACCGATGCAGTTCCGTGCAGACCGTCTTCATGTGCGGGAAGATGAAATCACGCCACATCTTGGGAGAAATGACCGACATGTTGGCGACGGGAGTCGTTTAGCCGGAGCAGCGCCAGCCCGCAGTCGATGTGGAATTTGCCCTTTTCGATTGCAATCGCGGCCCCCTTTTCCATCATCGCGTGAACCAGTTCCGGCTGTTCGAGAAGGTCGAGGAGGGCGTTGTTCATTTGACGGAGCAGGACTGTGAAGGCGAGCGTCGCGCTGCCGCAGTTGCCGGTTGGGGCGAGGCGGTCTCCGGCCAGAGCGATCATGGACCGCTGCAATTCGCCAAAAGTCCGTGTGCTTCGTAGAAAGAACGTCTTATCGGGCACGGCGAATCCGATCGACGTCGGCCATGCTCTCAAACCAACGGTCGGTGGCTGGACCAGTTCGTCAAGAAAGCAATCCGATACGGATCGTTCGAGCCGGAATCGCTTCGGATCGGAAAGCTGCGTCGCCAGGCCGCCTTGAAGATCGATCGGACCGAGTATTTCTCCCGAGGCGTCCACTTCCACGAGAACGTCGTCGACCATTCGGGTGGAACGTTTTGGAAACATGAATAGCCTCGCCGCGTCCGCCTCGACCCCCATGGCGGCTTCTACGACGATTCGCATCGCCGTGGCAGGGTCTTCGATCACGTTGCGGAGGCTTGTCCCGGTCAGCGCCGCGGCCAGATCGACCCAGATCTTCGGTAGCGTGGGGACGCGATCCGGCTTACCTCCGGAAAGGGCCGTGTACAACCGCTGTGTGGCGGACATTGTCATGACGCGTCTTTCTCCGTTGTTTCGCTGGGGCGATCGTTGAAGTACATCGCTTCGGTCCATTCGCCTTTGAGCGCCAGAACGAGTTCCTCCAGATTGTCTTTTTCCAACGCGGCGACGATTCTTTCGTGGTTGTCGACGACTTCCGGCGGCATGATGTTCTTGTCCTCCGCGGTCAAGCGGTGATTCGTGTGGTACTCGAACATGGGTCGGTACAAGACGCTCAGCGCGACGCAAAATCGGTTTCCGGACATAACCGCTAACAACTCGTGGAAACGAACCTCGAATTCGAGCGGGGGTCAACGAGGAATCTCCGCCCAAGGCAATCTCGTCGACCAATTCGCGCATCTCTCGGACCTGCTCCGGCGTGGCCCGCCGGGCGATCAGTTCGGCCGAACCCAGTTCGATGAAGTTCCGCAGTTGCCGAAAAGCCTGATAGTCGTCCAGCGAGAAGCGGTCGTGGGCGAAGAGCGACATCAGGTCGAGTTGCCGCGAGTCGGCGATCAAAATCTGTCCCACGCCGGGCTTCGAGCGGCAAATACCGAACGCCCGCAGAACGGCGAACGCCTCGCGAACCGACGAGCGGCCGATCTCCAGGCGATCGGTCACGTCGATTTCCGTGGGCATGGCGTCGCCGATACGCAACTTGTGGTCGCGGATATAGCGGGTGATCCAGTCCAGGGCGTCTCGGGAGGTGGTGGCCATATTACTATTTTGTCTCAGTTCATTGATTGGCGGCGGCGTTCTCGGTCACGCCCAGCGGCGGGTCCATCTTAGTGCGACTTCGAAAGGCCTGCCCCGGTTTCTTTCCGACCCGGGCGAGGTCGAATTTCAGATAATTGGTGGTGGTCCAGTTCTCGGCCTTGAGTAAATCGGCGTCGACCGGTGCCGACATCACGAATGAACGATACGGATGTACGTCGGCGCTTCGCGGGTAGTCCCGTTCCACCTCCATCGCCCGCCAGATGCGGCCCTTGTGAATGAGGACGGGAACCGGGGCCGTATGATATCGGGCGTCGCAGAGCAACACGCCGTTGTCCTTGTGCCTGGGGGTCGTCCACGTCTTGCCCCCGTCTTTCGAACGGCGGATGACGACATGCCCCCAAAGTTGGCTCGTTCCCATAATGTACAGGTCGCCCCTGAAGACGAACAAGTTCGACCACCATTGGCCCGTCAGCGTCGTCAGTCGCGACCAGGTCTGGCCGCGGTCGTTTGAGGAGAAGACGTCGATTCGGTTCTTGTTCGTCCCAGGGCCAAAGAAGGAATGTGACGCCACGTAATCGCCGTTTGGGAGGATGCCGATGATCGCGATGACGACGAGGAGTTCCACCAATGTGAAGCCGGGCCGAATGTGTTCCGTCGGCTCCAGGCGGCTCGATTTGTTCGTACGTTCCATGACCAACCTCCGAGGGCGTGGTGGTGTTCCATGGCCGGCTACTTTAGCAGATATATCTGACAAAGTCAATGCTTCGGTCGGTTTTGCAGGCGCTGACGGTGCGTATTTGGGCGCAATGTCTTGTCAATAAACGGGTTGTGAAATGTGAGAAATCCCGGGGCAGCTTCCGAATGCTGCGAAGTCTGAGTGACAACGCTGCAAAAACCGCCATCCTTGCCCGACGTCAAGGCCGTTCGCATTTCCGGGGCCTACCCCTTTCGGTGTGTGCTCGCTAGAAATCGAGAGAAGCTGTATACCGTAAGGAGGTAACACGATGGGTGACGTCAGCCGTGTTTTTCGCCGGATCGGTGCGGGCGAAGCCGTCGCCACCGAGCAGCTCTTGCCACTGGTGTATGACGAGTTGCGAAAGCTGGCGGCACACAAACTGGGGGGCGAGAGAAGCCGGGGCAGACGCTCCAGGCGACCGCGCTGGTGCATGGAGGCGTACGTACGTCTGGTGGACGGCGAACTCAGTCCCGGCGTGGAATTCCCGTGCTCACTTCTTCGCCGCCGCCGCGGAGGCCATGCGGCGTATCTTGATTGATCGGGCACGGGAGAGAAAAGTCGCCCCAAACATGGGGGGGATCGGTGCCGGGTCGATTTCGAAAATATCTTTCCGGCTACCGAGGCACGTCCGGAGTCGCTTTTTGGCCATGGACGAGGCGCTCGATATATTCCTGCGATGGATCACCCCGAAAAGGCGGAAGTTGATTCGGCTGCGGTACTACGCCGGCTGCACTCTCGCCGAGGCGGCGGAACTGATGGGGATTTCGACCGCAACCGCAAAGCGTCGTTGGAGTTACGCACGCGCGTGGCTTTACAATGCGCTGTCTGACCGATAGCCGGCATGGCCATACCGCAACTTGTTTCTTTTTTTGTGATCCCTTGGGGGGCGAAAAAAAACGCATTGATGTTTGGGGCCGAAAACCGCAAGGGAGCCTGGCATGGGCGATCCTCAAGCAGCCGAATCCATCTTTACCGGTCGCGATTGATATCGAGTCGGATAACGACCGAGCTTCCTATTGTCGAAAACGCCTGCGGCGTCGACGTTGGCACTTCGCGGCGAGGTTGAGGCCCTGTTAAATGCGCACGCTCCGCGCGGGCCGCTTCATGGAGGACGAAGACGCTTCCCAGGTTGCCGAGATGCACGCAGCTAACTGGTCAACGCCCGTCCGAGGCACAGACGAACGATGGATCAACCGCAGAGAGTCCGCGGCGAGGAGGCGGATTCTGTACTTGGTGGCGAGGCGGCCCCCGAGAAGCGGGTACTGGGAGATTTCCGCATCCTGCGAGAAATCGGAAGAGGCGGCATGGGCGTTGTTTATGAAGCGAAGCAGATTTCACTGGATCGAACCGTCGCGCTGAAAGTTCTGCCCTTCGCCGCCGTGTTGGACGAGCGGCAGCTCAAGCGGTTCCAAAACGAAGCCCGGGCCGCCGCGACGTTGGAACATGCGAATATCGTGCCGGTCTATTCCGTGGGAACGGACCGGGGGGTTTACTATTACGCGATGCGGCTTATTCACGGACGTACTATTGCGGACGTGATCACGGAATTGAGGGAACCGATTGCGGGGGATGCCGAGGGAAAGGAAGCCCCGGCCCCCGCGTCGGAGGATCCGGATACGGGGGTGGAACCGCCGCGCAACCCGGAAACCCAATCCTTGCTCGACGAGCAACCGGAGCATGCCGAGACCGTGCGAGGCGCGGACGCCGCGGAGCTGACGACGAGCCGGCGGCATCACGCGGCCCGTTTTCGCGCGGTCGCATGCTTCGGCGTTCAGGTGGCGGAAGCGTTACAGTACGCGCACGAACAGGGCATCATTCATCGCGATGTCAAGCCTTCGAATTTGCTCGTCGACGCTGAAGCGAACATCTGGGTGACCGATTTCGGACTGGCGCGGATGGAGGGAAACAAGGACCTGACCGGCACCGGCGAACTGATCGGAACGTTGCGATACATGAGCCCGGAGCAGGTGCTGGCCAACCGGGTTGTCGTGGATCATCGGACGGACGTGTACTCCCTCGGCGCAACCCTGTACGAGCTATTGACCTTACGCCCCATGCACGATGGAGAGGAGACGGGCGAGATCATTCACCAGATTTCATTCGAGGAACCGCCCGCACCGCGCAAACTCGATCCTCATATTCCGCGGGACCTGGAGACGATCGTGCTCAAGGCGACGTCGAAGAACGCGGGGGACCGTTACGAAACGGCGCAGCAAATGGCGGAGGACCTGCGGCGGTTCGAGGAAGATCGCCCAATCCTCGCGCGTCCTCCGTCCGTCGGGTCGCGAATTTCGAAATGGACTTGGCGGAACCGGCGACTCTTGACGACGGCCGTAACGTTCCTCGTGGTGGTGATGGGTCTCCTGATAGCGCAATTGTGGTATCAAAAAACTCACGCCCAAACGGTGGCCGCTAAGCAGACCAGACTTCGGGAGACGGCCGAATCGAATCTGTACCGGGCGGAGATGCTACTTGCCCACGAGGAATGGAAAGAGGGGAATATCGCGAACGTCCTGGAAATGCTGGAGCATCACGTCCCCCGTGACGGCACGCCCGATTTGCGCGGTTGGGAATGGTACTACTTGAAGTCTCTCTGTCATAAGGATGTCGCGACGCTGGAGGGCCATCGGAGGAGTGTGAACTGGGTGGCTTTCAGTCCGGATGGGAAGCGGCTGGCGACGGCCAGTTCGGATACAACGGTTCGGGTGTGGGATGTCGCGACAAGGAAGGAGATTCTCACACTCATCGGTGAGGACCATGAGGCGCAGTGGGTCGGGTGGAGCCCCGACGGTGATCGCATTTATTCGTGGAGCGGTGGGGAGCCGGTTCGGATATGGGACGCGGATTCGGGAAAGTCGTTGGGGTTTCTTGGTGACAAGCGTGTCTCGTGGGCTGTTTTAAGCGAAGATGGCACCCGTATTCTCACCGTTCATTCCAAAAACCAAATTGTCATCCGGGATGCCTCCGACGGCAATGTCCTGAGTCGGTGGAGCGGTGACCTTTGCGGCGGACCTATCGCGGTCTCGCAGGATATCGTGATATCGGGAGAGCGCTGGCCCGGACGCGCCAAGACCTTTGACGTCGGTACGGGCAAGTGCCTACTAGCCGATCTCCGTCCCGCCGTGCATGGAATCCGTTCCATTGCTTGTTGTCCGGACGGATCGCGATTCGTTAGCGCAGCGGGGGGAGGCTCACTCATAGTATGGAACGCGCGCAACGGCGTTGAGATGCTTCACATCCAAGCCCACGATGGAGCAGTGAATCGTGTTATTTGGCGATCCGACGGAAATCGGCTTGCCACGGCCAGTGACGACGGGAAGGTGAAGCTGTGGAATGCGTCAACCGGACAGGAATTGGGTGTACTTCGAGGCCATTCGTCTCGCGTCAAGAGCGTGGCGTGGAATCCTGATGGAAAGCTATTGGCGACCGGCGATGCTAAGGGGGTGATCAAAGTGTGGAATTCTGAGAGCAATCAGGAGTGTATATTACTAAAGGGACGAAGTACTGCCACCTGGAGTCCGGACGGCGCATTCTTGGCCACCGGTGGGCAGGAATTGGGATCGATCGACGTCCGTTCGCCCGACAAGGACGGGAGGATCGATATCTACGACACGACGTCGTGGCGGGCCGTGTTGCCGCCAATTCACGACAAATACTTTGGCGGAACGAAATCGAGCGACTGGAGCCCCGAGGGACGCCGGCTTGCGTATACAGGCCGTGGCGGTAGAGTCAAGGTCTGGGAGATACCGACGAAACGCGAGTTGTTCAGTGTTACCGCGCACAAAGGTGACGCGCGCGGGGTTGCTTGGAGCCGCGACGGACGGTGGTTGGCAACTGTCGGAAGCGACAAGACGGTCAAGATATGGAACGTCGCCAAGGACACACAAGTCGCCTGCCTGCGCGGCCATACGGAGGCGGTCGGTTCCGTCGCATGGAGCCCCGACGGTCGGTCGTTGGCATCATATGCGTATGACGGCGAAATCAGAATCTGGGACACGCTTACTTGGCGCGTACTTCGAGGATTCCGAACCGGCGGTTTGAAATGGGAACCGGACGGTGAATGCGTGATCGCTTGGAGCCCCGACGGAGACCGGCTCGCTTCGGGAACTTCTCACGGATGGTTGATTGTTTGGGGACATGGCTTCGGGCCGCGAGGTGATGTCCACGTACGCGCACGTTGCCACCGTCGAGTGTATTGCCTGGAGTCCAAACGGCCGGAGAATTGCCACGGGAGGCGACGACTGCACCGTGAAGATATGGGATGCCGACTCCGGCGCCCGGTTGATGACACTACGCGGCCACGAATACTGCGTGAAATGCCTCCGATGGAGTCCCGACGGCCGAAAATTGGCGTCGGCGGCACGCGACGGAACCAGAGTCTGGGGCCCGCCGAGGGATACGGCAAGATAATAGCAGATAGCGATGCTTTCCCGGTTCGAGAGCGAACCGGCAGTTCGTTTCGAAAGGTTCTCTGAAAGAGTCTCCGCCGGGCGGCGATCCGCGTGTTCGCCGTCGCTGGGCGGGCGTCCATCCGTTTCTAGCGGACGCACCATACGTCTGCCGTGGATCGGGTATTTTTCCATCTCATTCCCCGTGTTTCGAAAGGAGACATCCGATGACAACACACATGTGCCACTCGTCCATCGTGCCGGCGGCGCGTCGCACGAAGACGTCTACAAGAGGCGTAATTGCGCGAAGACGCCCGGGCTTCAGTGTCCTTTTTCCCCGATGCGTCTCATGGAACGCGCTAGTGGGCGTTGTATTGTGTGCCGTTGCTCCGACAGCGGTATTTGGCGAGTTCATGACCTTCGAAGGCATCCGAGACACGCTCCACGCCAATCCGCCGACGACGGGCGACCCGGTACTCCGCGAGGACGCCATCCGGCAATTGGACGCCTACCTCATGCTGCCGCTCGCGCCCACGCCGTTCAAGGACGAATATCTCGCGTTCTCGCGCGACATGATGGAAGGACTAGCTGACGAAATCGCCCAGCCGGTGCCGAGCGGCGCACGCATCTGGAAAATGTACAATCACGCGTATATCGTGAAGACCCCGAGTACGACATTCGCGTTTGACCTGATTACGTATGGCACCACCATACCGACCTCGGTTATCGAAGAGATCGACGTTGCGTTCATCTCGCACTTTCACAACGATCACATCAGCCCCTACAGTTATCAGGTTGCCGAATTAGGCGGAGAACTTGTGACGACCGAGACACTGCCGCCGGGAAATCAGGCGATGATCGGAGGATTGAAAGTCCAATCTTACTTTGGCCTACACGGCGGCATCATCAACAATATTTACCACGTGACCACGCCGGAGGGGCTCACCGTGATGCATACCGGCGATACGCAACAGTCGAATTTCGTCCCTGACGACGTTCCGACGGATATCCTACTGATCAACGTGTGGATGAATGAGAGCGGCTATCAGCATCCCACGGTCGGAGTTCGCAACGCAATCAATCGCGTCCAGCCGGATCTGACGATTCCAGGCCATATCCAAGAACTAAATCATGCCCAATCCAATCGTTTTACGTATGACACGGCACTGGCGGTGGACGACGTGCCCATCCCGGGTGATTACGTCGTGATGGTTCCCGGCGAATACTACGACTACAACGTCGTGCCGGAACCGTCGGTATTGGTGTTGCTTGGGATCGGTGTCTCCATTGCACTCCTCGCTGGAAGGAGTCGCCGCACGCGAACCACGCCGACCGGTGATTCAATGTAGTCAGGCTCCGTGTTCACTCGTTCCTCGAACCGTTTCGTAACCTCTTAACACGTGTTTCCCCTGTTTCAGGAGAGTGATAATGAAGGCCTATTCCTCTTGCCCGCTTGTCTGCTTCGTACTGCTCGTCATCGCATGGTTTCCATGTGACGCCAGCTTCGCGAGGGCCGAAGAGATATTCTACCATTTCGATTTCAACGATGGAGCGCTCCCGGATGTTCTCGCCGCGCATGCTTCCCAATCCGAACCAGCCGCCACTCCCAGTTTCGAGGTTACGGACGGTCAACTCCGGGTCTTCGATACGATTCCGGCACAATCCGGCGTCGATTTCTCTCCCAGTGAATCCCTGACGGATACGCACCTCTCGGCCGTGTTCGAAGGGAATTCTCCGTTCCTGACTGCGCGCGCTTCCGCCCCGTCCGGCGATCCGACGACCGATTACTATTGTTGCCTTTTGTGGCCGGGAAACACGACCGACACGACCGACGTCCGCCTGATGATCGCCAAGATCATCGACAATATTGTGGAAGTCTACGCCATTACCGAGCACCTTTTCATGGAGGGACCCTGCGCGCTTGAATTCGACGTCACGGATGCCGTCGACCCCACCGGAACCCCCTATACTTATCTCAAAGGGCGGGTCACCTACGACGACGGCGAGAAGTCCAGAACGCTTCACCTCGTTGACTCCTGGAACTTTGGCTGGGGAGGCTACGACCCGCTGGTTTCCGGCCAGGCAAGGTTCGGTGCGAGCCTGTACGACTCTCACCGCGACGCCGGCTGGATACTCGATGCCACAATCGATGACGTGACGATTCGCGGTACCGTCGTCCCGGAACCGGCGGTGGCCCTTCTCCTCGTTCTCGGCGCTGCGGCATTGTTCCGTTTCCGCGGACGAAGAGCATGAAAACGGAACGTCGTGAGAAGCACCTCCCTACTTCTCCGCCACAATCTTTCTTCGAACTATCTTTTTGCCTGTGAAGGAGCTTAACGATGAAAACCGCACACTGGAACCTCTCGGTATTCTTGACCGCGATTGCTCTTGCCACCTTCGCGAATACGATTCCCTTGGCGAGTGCCGTGGAACTGGACTACCATTTTGACTTCAACGACGACGTGCTGCCGGACGTGCTCACGGTGACTCAATTCCACTCCGAATCCTACTCGCATCCAACCTGTGAGGTCGCGGACGGCCATCTTCGCATTTTCGACCAGTATCCAGCGTATTGTGGCGCAAGCGTCTCTCCGAATCTGACGCTTCCCGATCAGTTCACGACGGATACGCACATCTCGGCGATCTGCAACGCGGACGGAGGTTCCCTGGGAGGGATACATTTTTTTACCGCCCGGGCAACGGGTAGGTGGTACGAGGCAGGCGCCGACTGGTACGAGTGCTACGTGTGGCCGAACGAGTACGACGACTCGATCGTCCACTTGAGCCTGAAGAAGGTCGTCGACCAGAACGAGGTGGCGAAGCTGATGGGCGCCGATTTCCAGGTGGAGGGCCCGTTTCGCGTGGAATTCGACGTGACGGACGGCCGGACGACGGAGGGCATCGAATATACGGACCTGACGGCGCGGCTGATCTTTGATGACGGCCAAGAGACCGAGATGCTCTCAGTGCGTGACTGGGGCACTTGGGGCGGCCGGGAACGGCTTCTCTCGGGCTTCACCGCCGTCGGTGCAAGCATTACACCCTCCCATCGCAACATGGGCTGGGTGCTGGACGCGACCTATGACGACTTGACGATCCGCGGCACGCTGGTGCCGGAACCGAGCATCCTCCTCCTAGTAGCATTGGGCGCCGCCTTCGCGGTTTGGCGCCGCCGGAAGTCGTAACTGCCTTCCGGAATGCTACCGCGTTGACTTGCGGTTCGTCGAGGAAGTCGCCCTGCGATTTCCTCGGCGGGCCGCGGATATAAACCGTCGCGGCGCGATTCAAAACCCCACCCCCACACCCTCGCACAAAAACCGCATAAACGGCTTTCCCGCGGTGAATGTCTTTGCTACGTCGTCGAGAAATCCCGGGTCGAGCACCTCGTCGACCGCAATCTCGCGAATGGCGATGAAATCCTTCCGCTTGAGATCCTCAATCAGCGGGTGATCCGCCGGGAAGTCACGCGGCGGGCGTTTCAAGCTCTCGCCGGCCAGTTCGAACGTTTCGCGAAACCGTTTGCCCCGGACGGCACGCCGCCAGACGTCGGGGCGGTCGACGATGGCCTCGCGAATGGCTCGCAGTGCCTTCGCGTCCGGCCGCCAAACGCCGACACCGAGGAAGCACTCCTCCGGGGCGATGTGGACGTAGAAACCCGGGGCGTGGACGTCGCGGCCCAGTTCGTGGCGGAGTTGAATGCCGACGTTTGTTTTGTACGGCGTCTTGTTCTTACTGAACCGGGTATCCCGATACACTCGCATCAGCGACCCGCCGGTTCGCCGGTCGTCGGCCGTGAAGAACGAGGAAATCTTCGCGAGCCGTGGTCCGAATGCGCGAATGAAGCCGAGGCTCGGCTCCAGCACGTCCCGCTCATACCGGGCCTTGTTCTCCTGGAACCAAGGGCGGTTGTTGTTGATACCGAGTTCTTCCAGGAATTGGAAGAGGGCGATTTGGAATTGGTGTTGCATGGTTATGGCCTGCGGCTGCGTTTTGTTCTTACTCCACGAAATCCTCGTCCGGCCTATTATCCGCCTCCAAGAATTGAAACAACGCTTGCCGTCGGGTGACCTTCGCGCCGCCGGAAACCACCCTTCCCGGCTTCCATCCATGAAAGACGCACGCATTCATGAGTACCCGGTAGTCGGTCTCCGCGTGGGACTTCACGACGGGCATGCCGGAATAGCGCGAGGTAGCGATTTCGCGGCGGAGTTCCAGGTTGGCGAAGGAGGCCAGGCGGCCCTTCGCGTCGGCCGGGATGTCGAGGAGGGGTTGGCTGTCGCTATTGATCCTCCCCGAGAGGTTCGAGGCCCAGAGTCGTCCTCTGAGAAGAAACGCGGCGGCGCCGGATTCGAAATGGCAGTTGGACAATTTCAGTGTCCCCGAGTTGCCCACTTCGATCATGTGCCCTTTCTGCGTACTCGTTTTCAGAAGCTCGCTATTGGAAATCTCGACGTGACCCTGGTCCAATACCATCGCCCGTGCGGCCTCGTCGTCGAATTCGTCCTTGCGTTCCTGCTTCCATTCATTTGCATTGCAGTCGATCACGGAGTTGACGATGTAGAGAAAACCGTTCGGCTGATTGACGACGATGCACCGTTCGACGCTTCGGAACGTTAAGCCGAAAATTGCATTCTCCGATTGGGGCGAATCAAGCGGGTTGTCGAAACCGCCGTACAGTAGTCCGACCTTGGCTTTACTGACGTGCATTCCGAACACGCGGTTGTACTGGGCCGGTTTCCGCCGCTGGATGCTGTGCCAGCGGATGGCCGCCGCGTAGCCGTAGTTTGCGCACACGTTGACGTCGCGTAGCGTTAGCTTCCGCCCGCGGATGAATAGACAGGCTTCCGCGTCGGGCGCGATGCCGACGAGCCGGTGGCCGCGGAACTCGACGTGTTGCCCGATCCGGTGGATCGCGACGGAGGTCACCTTGTAGTCGCGGTCGAGGTAGACCCGATCGTGGTGGTCGAGGGCGTGCTGGATCCGGGCCGTGTCGTCCTCACCGGGGCACTGGGAGGGGGATATCCAGTTGGTGGGTTCGGCGGCGGAGGTCGAGGCGATCATCGCCGCAAACGCGAACGCGACGCATCCGAAGAGGGGCGGCGACTGGCGTTTATTCTGCATGGCGCGAAACGTGTTTTCCTGATGGTCCGGGCGGGGTCCATTTCAGGTTAGTCGACGGGACCGATGACGGCAATGGCCCGGGCGGGACAATCGGCGGGGCAATCCGGGGCAAAAGCGGGGCGAAAAGGACTACCACGGAGGACACGGAGACCACGGAGAAGAAGGAAGAACGGCGCGGGGTACCAGCCAGCCGTGTCCATAGAGCCCTTTCCACCACACTCCTATTCGCTCTGTGTCCTCTGGGCTCTCCGTGGTGGTTCTTCTTCCCGGTATCTCGCAGAAGACGGGGGCATGAATCGTCGTAGGAGTCGTTTCCTATTTGGCCCAGGCCGATTTGCCAGTCCCCGCCGGGCGCCTCCGGCCATGACCCCTCCTAATGGGTAGGAAAGCGATAGATGGCGCCCTGCACAGCGGGGTACACCGCCACTTTTTACCAAATTCTTGAGGGGGGGGTGGGGTCACCCCTAAGGGTTGATCGGTTCGGTTGTAGGGATCATAATAGCGGTTCGCGAGTACAGAGTTTCCTTACCGTTTCTCGGACGGTGCTTCCGTTTAATCCCTTTCCCTTTGGAGCAACATGATGACTTGGTGTAGATTGAATCGGGTGTTTTTCCTTGCGGCCGCGGTCCTTGCCGCGACGACTGCGTATGCGATTACCATGGATACCGTGCCTGTGGGCAACCCGGGGAACGCAGCGGATAACACCGGCTACGGCGACGTGGGTTATAACTACAACATCGGCACGTACGAGGTGACCAACGCCCAGTACGTGGAGTTCCTCAACGCCGTGGCGGCGAGCGATCCGTACGGGTTGTACAACACGTCCATGTGGTCGCACGACTACGGCTGCAAAATCGAGCGATCGGGCACGTCCGGTGCCTACACCTACTCGGTGGCGGCGGACCGGGCGGACCGGCCGGTGAACTATGTTTCGTGGTACGACGCGGCCCGCTTCAGCAACTGGCTGACGACCGGCGACACGGAGTCGGGCGTCTACACGTTCGGCGGCGCCACTACCGTTACGGACATCCTGGACCACGCGACGGCCGCGCAAACCCTCGGGAAGACGGCGTGGTTCATCCCCACGGAGGATGAATGGTACAAGGCGGCGTACCACAAGAACGACGGCGCGACCGGGAACTACTTCGACTATCCCACCAGCAGCGACACGGAGCCGAGCAACGACCTGATCGACCCCGACCCGGGCAACAATGCGAATTTCTGGATTCCTAGTAATAACGATTACACCATCGGCAGCCCGTACTACACAACGGAAGTGGGCGAGTTCGAGAACTCGGAAAGCCCCTACGGGACGTTCGACCAGGGTGGTAACCTGTGGGAGTGGAATGAAACCCTCATCGCCGGTTCGTCGCCTGGTTTGCGGGGCGGCAATTGGGGCAACTACTCCAACTACTTGCACGCCTCCTACCGCTACAACGGCTACCCCACGTACGAGAACGGCCACTACGGCATAGGGTTCCGCGTTGCAAGCATTCCCGAGCCCGGTTGCCTTGGTTTGTTGGCAGGAATCGCCTTGACGACGTTGCTGAGGCGTGGACGTAGGCACGCTTAACCTTTGTCCTTTTTCCCTTTTACCCTTTTCCTATTGCGCCCGAGCCCGGCGAGGACGCTCGCGATATTTTTTGAAACCGAGCATTGCGAAATCGTCGGGATGAGCGGACAGACGCACCGGTCGTGCTGGTAAAACGGCACGAGTGGGCAAACTGAATACTGGATCGCGTCGACGACTTCTCGAAGAACCAGCGGTTCATGTTCGCTCAACGTCTGGCCGACCGTTCGGGTGTCTCCGTCAACGGACCATCGGGCGGCCGCGCATGAAGAGCCGGATCAACGATCCGGCCTACTCTTGGATTGCCACCAGTTTCGGCGGTCTTCAGACCGCTTCGCCGGCGCAGCCGGTAATAGGCCCGAGATTCATCTCGGGTTCGGGAGCGGCTCCAAACCTCATTCCATTTTCTACAAACGACGCCCATTTATGGGCGTCGCATCCCGGGGCTGTAGAGGACGTGGCCCCTGAAGGGACCGGTTCAAGAGAAGCCGGGTTACCTGCACTGAAGGGACAGGCCCATTTACCGGCTCTGCCGGGAAACCGGCATGAATGCCCGTGCGTAGCCGTTCGGGTCGTGTGCCGTGGAGATCACCTGGCCGCGCAATCATCTCCGCGGGACCCCGAATTCCTACTTGCCCAATTTCCGGGGTTGTCAGCAGCCCGGGCACGGATCGCAATGATCTCCGGCCCTTCCCCCCTGCCCCGCTCTCCGCTAGAATGAGCGTTCTTCATACCCACATTTCATGGAACGTCCTTCAAGCCGATCCACCAACCCCTTTCGCAGGAAGCAGGATTTTTGCTATGGTTATGAAAAAATTCCTTAACGACCCCAATGATCTGACTCCCGAGTTACTTGAAGGGTACTGCCTCGCCTATCCCGACAAGGTGAAATTGGTCAATGACAAGATTGTCATGCGGGCGAATCCCAAGGACGAGAGCAAGGTTGCCGTCGTTACTCTCGGTGGAGCGGGGCATGAACCGGCTCTGAGTGGGTATGTCGGAGACGGACTCCTGGACGCCAGCGTCGTCGGCGATATCTTTGCGGCGCCTCCCGGGCCGAAGGTGCTCGAGGCGTTGAAGCTGCTGAATCGGGACGCCGGAATTCTGCTCATCATCCTCAATCACCAGGGGGATGTCCTCAACGGAAACATGGCGCTCGATTTGGCGGAGCGTGAGGGAATCAAGGTCAAAAGCATTCTGACCCACGAAGACATTGCGCCGGGGACGGCGGCTCCGATCGAAGACCGACGCGGGCTGGGTGGATGCATCCCGTTGGCGAAGATCGCCGGTGCCGCGGCCGACGCCGGCAAGAGCTTGGACGAAGTTCTAGAGATCGCCGAGCGGTTCAATAACCAAATGGCGACTCTCGCCGTGACGATGAAGACGGCGACCGCGCCGCAGTCGGGTGAGTACATTTCCAGCCTGCCGGACGACATGATGGAAATCGGCATGGGCCAGCACGGCGAAGGGGGCGGCACCGGCCCGCAGAAGATTATGACCGCCGACGAGACGGCCGAGACGATGGTGAAGAAGCTGGCGGCCGCGATCGACGTCAAGAGCGGTGATCAAGCAATGCTCATCGTCAACGGTTCCGGCGCCACGACGCTGATGGAGATGTTCATCGTCTTCCGCAAGGCGTACAAAGTGCTCGAGGAAATGGGTGTCAAGGTGGCGATCAGCCGGTGCGAGGAGATGCTCACCGTGCAGGAAGCGGCCGGATTCCAGATGTTCCTCGGCAAGGTCGACGACGAACTGCTGGGATATCTCCAGGCCCCGAGCAACGCACCGTATTGGGTGACGCAATAAGCCGGCGAAAGGGTGGCACTGGCTGCTTGTCAGCCAGTGCCGGATTTCCCTCGAACGAATACCCTAGAAAACACTCATGTCAAACAGCCTGACAAAATCCGACTTCGCCGCCAAAATCTCCGCCGCGAAGAAGAAGATCGAAGAGAACCTTGAGGAACTCAACAAGCTCGACGCCGCCACCGGCGACGGCGACCATGGGACGTCGATCAAGCGCGTCATCGAGGCGGCCGATACGGCGGCGCAGGGTGATGCGTCGTTTAAGGACATGCTCACCAACGTCGGCATGGCCGTGATGTCGGTCGGCGTCGGTTCGGCCGGCCCCCTGATTGGGTCGTTCTTCATGGGAATGGGCGATGCGGTCGACTCGGAAGAACTCGATGCGGCCCAGGTCGCCGCGATGTTCCATGCCGGGGTTGCGGGACTTCAGAAATACAGTAAGGCCCAGATCGGCGATAAGACGATGATGGACGCCATCCTCCCGGCCGTCGAGGCGATGGACGGGAAAGTGGATATTCCGGTCCTCTTCTCCGCCGCCGCCGAAGCCGCCGCGAGCGGTGCCGAAGCGACCCGGCAGATGACGGCCAAGTTCGGCCGTGCCCGGAATCTGGGCGAACGGACCAAGGGCCACATGGACGCCGGCGCGCGGAGCTTCTCGCTCATCTTCGCCGCCTTCGCGGAAGCCTGACCAGACTAATCCCAACGGGGTATAAGTTATGGTCCCATCCCAAGTTGGGACCGAAAAATGCACGACGAAATCAGAAAAGACGAAAGGACCAGATATGCCGGACGCTGACAGCGTGAGTGAAGGCAAACAGTACGGATTGGATACCCCTCAAAAGACGGAAGGCTATTTCCTCAAAGGGTCTTGCCACCTGGATTGGGGTATGCAGGACCGGCTGTCGAGGGTTTTCAGCCCTAAATCGGGCAAGACGGTCATGCTCGCCTTCGACCACGGCTATATTATGGGCCCCACTACGGGACTAGAGCGGATCGATTTGACGATCGTTCCCCTGCTGGAATACGCCGACTGCATCATGTGTACGCGGGGCGTTTTGCGCTCGGTCGTGCCACCGACGTTCAACAAACCGGTCTCTCTGCGCTATTCTGCCGGTTCTACTATTTTGAACGATTTGAACAATGAGTGTATTATGGATATTGAGGAAGCGGTGCGACTGAACGCTTCCTTGCTGGCGGTGATGGTTGCGATCGGCGACAAGAAGTTCGAAGGTTTGACGATTCGCAACCTGACCGAGACGATCGACCTTGGGATGCGCTACGGTATTCCCACGCTCGGCGTTACGGCGGTCGGCAAGGAGTTGGTTCGCGACGCGCGCTACCTCAGCATGGCCAGCCGCGTGTGTGCCGAAAACGGCGCGCACGTCATCAAGACCTATTTCTGTGCCGAAGGGTTCGAAAAGGTAACGGCCTCGGTTCCGGTGCCGATTGTTATCGCCGGTGGGAAGAAACTTCCCGAACCGGACGCGCTGAAGATGGCCTATATGGCGATCGACCAAGGCGCTGCCGGGGTCGATATGGGACGCAACGTCTTCCAGGCGGAGTGCCCCGTCTCGATGCTCAAGGCGATTCGCGCGGTCGTCCACGACGGCGAGAAGCCCGAGAAGGCGTACGAGATGTACCAGACGCTCAAGAACGAGAAATGAGTTTCTTTTGCGTCAGGCAAATATAGCAATCTCACTATTCACAACCATACCTGGCGGGAAAAACGCCCGCCACAACGCATTCCCCCTGAAAAGGATAACCCCATGAATCGACGTCAAATGTTGGGTGTCGGCGCTGCCGGTCTTCTGGCCGCGGCCCCGTGCGGTAGCGCTATGGGCGCTAGCAAGAAGAGCGGTCTTCGCAAGTTCACGAACGAAGAGTTCTACAAGAACGGCGAGTTCGACGCGGAAGCCGGCAAGAAGGCGTTCTACGAGTTGTTCGAGTACCACGGGTACTCCCTCGGCGATTCTCTGAAGGAGAATGCCAATTTCTGGGTTGCCGACTTCAAACAGAAAGACTTCGCCCGGGTCGGCATGGGCGGCATCTTCTGGGTCAACGATAAGGAACACGGCTATTTCGCCCACGAGATCTACCTGTTGCCGGGCCAGATGATTGTGGAGCATGCCCACGTTCCGGCCGAAGGCAAGCCGGCGAAGCACGAGGCGTGGCACGTTCGTCACGGTTCGATCTTCAACTTCGGCGAAGGGGACGAGAAGGTCAAGTGCGCCTTCGACCTGCCCAAGAGCCAGGACGGCCACATCACGACCAAGTGCCAGGCCTTGCTGGGACTCGGCGATTTCGCCGCGCTCAACCGGATCGAAGCGCCGCACTTCATGATGGGCGGCCCGGAAGGCGCCATCGTCAGCGAGTACGCCTCGTACCACTCCAATGACGGCCTTCGCTTTACCAATCCGACGGTCGCATTCTGAACACACGTTTTTTGGAGAACGCAAGATGCAATTCCATCATGTGGGAATTCCCACCTCCGACAAAAAGGACTTTGATACCTACCTCGATGACGCCAAACTGCACATCACGGACGCCGAGAAATCGCCGTTCAAGGTGGAATGGCTCGGCTTCGAGGAAGGCAGCCCGATGCCGGAACTGCTGAAGACGACGCCCCACGTTGCCTTTATGGTCGAGGACCTGAATGCCGAGATTGAGGGCAAGGACATCCTCATTGAGCCGTTTGAGCCCATGCCGGGCCTGCGATGCGCGTTCATTATTCACGACGGCGCGCCGATCGAGTTGATGCAGAACGTCTAGCGGCCGACTGTTGCCGCCTGGTTAAAGCCATGGGTTCAAGGCACTGGCTGGCAATCAGCCAGTGCCACCCGTTTTTGTACACACTTCCCCGGGGCCGACTACCGATACTCGTTTTTCCTTCCCGATTTTTCCCTCCTGGATGATTCTCATGCGACACCTCAACGGAGTTCTCGCCCTCGTCTTGATCGGTCTCGTTTTTGCCTCGCCCGCGTTTGCAGGAGAGTTCTACGCGAAGAAGGCCTCGTTTGCCGACACGGTTGCCGCCACGCGGGCCGCCTTTGTCGCCGGCGAGAAAGCGGGGACGGTCAAGCCGACTGAGGTCCGCTTCGGCCCCTGGTACACGACCGGCTGGCTGAAATCGAAGGGATTCGGCGACGCGCTCTTCCCCGAGAAGGGTGTCGATCTGGCCGCAAAGAGGAAAAACGGCAAGCCGAAGTGGACGATGCAGGCCGGCCTGGCCGACGGCAAGGTCCACATGATTCCCGGGAAGGACGGCGGGTCCACGTATCTCTATCGGGAGATCCATTCCAAGAATGCGGCGGCTGTCCCGGTCGGGTTCGGGAGCGACGACGGGTTGGCCGTCTTCTTGAACGGAAAGCAGATTCTCGCCAGGGACGTCCCGCGCGGACCGGCCCTCAATCAAGACCGGGCGACGCTGCAACTGAAGCCGGGCAAGAACGAATTGCTCATGAAGATCTACAACCGGACCGGCGGACACGGTTTTGCGTTTTCGTCGAATCCCGTTCTGGATCAACAAGTCATCGGCGCGTGGAACAAGGTCGCGGCCGATTTTCCCGTTCAGACCGGCTGGCTGCGACGGTTTGTCGACTTGCAGTCCAATAACTGGTTCTCGGCAACCCGTTCCAACGATCTCGAAAAGAACGTGCTGGGGAACGTCTTGGGACAACTGGGCGAAAAAGGAGCCGTGCTGAAGCCGAAGTACGACGCGCTCGTTTCCGGCAATACGGCGGCCGGCGATCCGAAATGGCTGGGCTTGTTTGAACAGGCGGCCTCGCTGCTGACGGCGGAGGAACGTCTCGCCCCGGTCAACTTCGAATCGTTGCGTCTGGCGGTTGCCGACCTGACAAAGACCTTCGGAAAGGAGTATCCGAACGGGGAAAAGTTTCTCGCCCGCATTGGAGAGTTGGAAAAACAGCGAGAGACCCTCCGCAAGGCGATTGCCGGGGGCGACCTGGCCTCGCATGAGAAACTCGGACAATTCCTCGCCGATTACGAGGCGCTTCGCCGCGACGCCCTGCTGAGCAACCCGCTGATGAACTTCGAGACCCTCCTTTTCCGCCGGGCCAAAAACGGCGGCCTAATGAACAACTGGATCAGCAGTTGCTCTCGAGGCAAGGGGGGCTACGGTAACGAAATCGCCACGCTTTCTCCCCCGAAGCCGGGCGGAAAGGCGGAGACGTTCCTCAAGCCGAAGACGGACACGTTCATCGGCGACATGTGCCTCCACTGGGCCGCCGACCGGATGCTGGTTACCTCGCTTGGGCCGGAGAACGAATGGCAGATCTTCGAGGTCGACATGGCGACGAAGGAGATGGCTCAGGTCACTCCGGATATGGGCCACGACGTCGACAACGCCGAAGCGATCTACACGCCGGACGACGGAATCATTTTCAGTTCGACCGCGACCATGCTGGGCGTTCCTTGCGTCGGCGGTTCGAACCAGGTCGCCAATCTCTATCGTATGGAGGCTGATCGCAATAATGTGCGGCAACTGACGTTTGAGCAGGATCAGGACTGGTGTCCGACGGTCCTTAATAACGGCCGCATCATGTATCTCCGGTGGGAATATACCGATACGCCGCATTACTTCACGCGGCTCATGTTCAGCATGAACCCGGACGGAACGCGGCAGATGGAGCATTACGGCAGCAATTCGTTCTGGCCGAACAGTTGCTTCTTTGCCAAGGCGTGCCCCGGCCACCCGAGCAAATTCGTCGGGGTCGTCTCGGGCCACCACGGTGTGGCTCGGATCGGCGAACTCTGCGTCTTCGATCCGGCTAAGGGACGACAAGAGGACGTCGGCGCCATCCAGCGAATTCCAGGATATGGAAAGGAAGTAGAGGGCCCCATCGTCGACCAACTCGTCGCCAACTCCTGGCCCAAGTTTCTCCACCCCTGGCCCTTGAGCGACAAGTATTTCCTCGTCTCGATGCAGCCGACGCCGCAAAGTAAGCGGGGAATCTACCTCGTCGACGTCTTCGACAACATGCTGCTGTTGCACGAAGAGGCGTCGTACGGGCTGTACGAGCCGGTTCCACTGGCCCCGCGGGAGAAACCGCCGATCATCTCGTCGCATATCGATCTTGCGAAAAAGGACGCGACGGTCTATTTGACCGACGTCTACATGGGTGACGGACTCAGGGACGTCCCACGTGGCACGGTCAAAGGGCTTCGCCTGTTCACCTACAGCTTTGGTTATCGCCTCATCGGCGGACACCACATGATCGGCATGGAGAGTTCGTGGGACTGCAAGAAGCTGCTGGGGGAAGTCCCCGTTGAAAAAGACGGTTCGGCCCTGTTCAAGATTCCGGCCAACACGCCGGTGGCGATTCAGCCGGTCGACAAGAACGGCGCGTCACTGCAACTGATGCGTTCCTGGTTCGTCGGCCAGCCGGGGGAGCGGGTGTCGTGCGTCGGATGTCACGAGAAACAGAACACGACGCCTCCGTCGAAGTTGACCATCGCCGGCCAAGGCAGACCGGCCCGGCTGACCCCTCCCTACGGCAAACCGCGTCTGGTCGGATTCGAACACGAGATTCAACCGATCCTCCACAAGTACTGCGTCGGCTGTCACAACGGCGAGAAGGAAGGGCGTCCCAATTTCGCGGATACCGCCCAGGGCCCCCGCGGCTTCTCGAATGCGTACCACGCCTTGCACGGCTACACGCGGCGCCCGGGTCCCGAAAGCGACTACCACATGTTCCGCCCGATGGAGTATCACTCGTCCACGAGCGAACTCGTTCAGATGCTGGAGAAGGGCCATCATAACGTCCAACTCGACGACAAGTCGCGGCATTTGCTCAATCTGTGGATCGACATGAACGTGCCCTACTTCGCGACGTGGACGGATATTGTCGAGGCCGGCGGCATGGGACATCGGCTCCAGCGGCCGATCCACCACATCGCCTCGGAATACAGCGAGAACCTGCTGAAGTACGCCGGCATCGAATACCATCCGGAAGACGACGCGAAGCGGCCCCTGCCGCCGAAGCCGGAGTTCATCAAGCCGGAGAAACTGCCCGAGCCCGATTACTCCGCGCCCCCGGTGGCCGGCTGGCCTTTCTCCGCCGAGACGGCGAAGGGGATGCAGCAAGGCGAACCGAAGACGATCGAGCTGAACGAAGGCGTCAAGATGACGCTCGTTCCCATCCCCGCCGGCGCGTTCGTCATGGGCGACGCCGGAGGAGACCGGGACGAATTGCCCCGGTGCGCGGTATCGATCGACCGGCCCTTCTGGATGATGACCACGGAAGTGACCAACGCGATGTATGCTGAGTTCGACCCGGCGCACGACAGCCGTTACATCGACCAGCAGAGTAAGGACCACACTCGCCCCGGCTACGTCGCCAACGCGCCGAACCAACCGGTGATCCGCATTACTTGGAAACGGGCGAATGAATTCTGCCGCTGGCTTAGCGACAAGACCGGCCGGAAGTTCCGCCTGCCGACCGAGGCGGAATGGGAATGGGCCTGCCGGGCCGGTTCCGAGACGCCCATGTGGTGGGGACAGGTCGGTGATGATTTCACAAAGAAGGCCGACCTGGCCGACGAGAGCCTGCGTCTGTTCGTCGTCGCCGGAATCGATCCGCAACCGATCAAGAACCACCCCGATTGGATGGCCTTCATCCCGATGGCCCGCGGCTTCAACGACGGCCGGATGTACGCCGGGGACGTCGGCAACTACGAAGCCAACCCGTGGGGTCTGAAGGACATGCACGGCAGCGTCGCGGAATGGACGGCTTCCGACTACCGACCCTATCCCTACGTCGCCGCCGATGGCCGGAACGCCGGCAATCCCAACACGCCGAAAGTCGTCCGGGGCGGTTCCTGGCGTGACCGGCCCAAACGGGCCCGAAGCGGCTTCCGCCTGAAGTATCAGGCCTGGCAGCCGGTGTACAACGTGGGGTTCCGGGTGGTGACGGAGGAGTAACGCTTGACGGAGGGATTAGGGTTTAGGGACTAGTGCTTTGTCAACGCTAATATTTGGGGTTGGCGACCCGGCGAAACGCCGCAATCGCCGACTGAATCCGAAAGGCCAACCCCAAGATTTAAGTCTGACAAAGCACTAGGGATTAGGGTATGCACGTGTAGTGCATGCGCATGCGCCCTACGACCGGGACCATCTCGAAAGGAGGAGCGATCGTGAAACACTACACGCTTGCGTGTTGCGGCCTGTTTGCGATACTGTTTTCCACCGTTGCCTTTGCCGGGGACGGTCCCATCCGCGTGGGCATGATTGGGCTCGACACGTCGCACGTCATCGCCTACACCAAGATCATGAATGCGCCGGACGCTCCGGAAGAGAGCCGCGGCGTCCGCGTGGCATTTGGCTTTCCCGGCGGCAGCGACGATTTTCCGCTGAGCCGCAATCGCGTCGAGGGCTTCACGAAGCAACTCCGCGAGATGGGGGTGGAGATCGTTTATTCCGCGGAGGCCCTCGTGGAGAAGTCGGACGCGGTCATGGTGATGAGTGTCGACGGCCGTCCGCATCTGAGGCAGGCGGCGCTCGCCTTGAAAGCCGGCAAGCCGGTCTTCGTCGATAAGCCGTTTGCCGCGTCGCTGGCGGACGTCGTAGCGATCTTCGAGTGCGCCAAGAAGCACGGCGCCCCTTGCTTCGGCAGTTCTTCCAGCCGCTTCACGCCGGGGTATATCGAACTGACGAAGAATGAAGAAATCGGACCCGTCCTCGGCTGCGACGCCTACGGCCAGTGCCGCGCGGCACCGCACCACCCCGACCTCTTCTGGTACGGCTGCCACGGCGTGGAACTGCTGCACACCATCATGGGCCCGGGCTGCAAAACGGTCACCGCCGCGCAAACGCCCTACACGGAGACGGTCACCGGCATCTGGAAGGACGGCCGGGTCGGGACGTTCCGCGGCATTCGCGAACACACGCACAAGACGGGGCTGGGTGTGACGGTCTTCGGGAAAGAGAGAATCGTCTACCACAACGCCTATTACGACTATCGTCCGCTGGTCGGCCAAATCGCGAAGTTCTTCAAGACGAAGAAGCCGCCGGTCACTCCGGAAGAGACCATTGCCATCTTTGCTTTTATGGAGGCCGCGGAGGAGAGCAAGCGACACGGGGGGAAGCCGGTGTCGGTGGAGGAGGTGTTGAGGACGGTGAAACGGCCGCGGAGATAATCGCACCCGCATTCCGGTAGAGTCGCCTATGAAAGGGGCAGAAAGATGACGTCAAACGCTTCACCAGAGGTTCCGAACCCGTACGCGGCACCGGCGACGGCGTCAATTGAGGGGAGCGAGGGTCCCGCGACGTTTGTGTCCCGCGGAGTGGCCTCCGTATTGGTGGGCCGGCTATTGAAGAGCGTTTGGGTGCTGTCGGCCGTCACGATACTCGTGACCATCGCGGATTACCTTTTGGACGAGTGGCGATACAGCGAACTGGCACGTGTTGGATCGGTGGATCATATCCCGGCGGCCTGGCTGCAGCTTTCGGAAGTGTTTGGATGGCTTCAGATAGCGATCGTGCCCCGATGCTGGCTTGCCTTGATCCTCGCCACGACCGCAACGATCATCGCCTGGCACGTGAGAATGTTCTGGAATCTGCGAGCGCTAGAGCAATACGGACATGAAATTCGGCGTGATGTTGAATCTCGTCTGGTGGTTCTTCCCGCCGCCGATTGGATCCGTCCTGGTGACCTTTGCTCTCTTGCGACTACAGCGACGCAGTGATCCGAAGACATTGGACGACTGGAAAGCTCGAGAACGGACCGGTCCTTGGCTGATCGTGACGTGGATGGCGGCGAGCTTCCTCGGCCTATATCTTTATGGGAGTGTATACATGGCAATCGAGAACTTGGCCAGCGCCGAGGGGCGAGCTGTCTTTCCCGGCCTTGTGGTTTTCCCCTACTTCTGCCTTTGCGCTTGCATCGCCCTCGCCGCCATCCGCCGAATCGAACGCCTCCAGCAAGCCCGGTTCGAGTTGATCAGAGAGCGGCGCGAGCACGAAACGGCGTAGGCCGCGGCGCTGCGGACCTGAAATCGCCATGCAAGCCGCGAATCCTCAAAATCCCCAAAAACGACTTGCACAAACCGGCCAAGTCGGTTACAGTAAACGGTGTTACTGGTTCATTTTCAAGCGATTGTGTTTGTCTATTTAGGGAGACTCGGCGATGGTGCGTCGTGGTTTTACGTTGGTCGAACTCCTGGTGGTGATTGCCATCATCGGTATCTTGATTGCGTTGTTGTTGCCGGCCGTGCAGGCGGCACGCGAGGCGGCCCGGCGAACGCAGTGTGCGAACAACCTTCGAAACGTGGGTACCGCCCTGCTGAACTATGAGAGCGCGGCTGGCTCCCTTCCCCCCGGTGGACTACATTCCCCCAGTGGCAGCTACGGCCACTCCTGGTGGATTCGTATTATGCAGTTCATCGAGCAAGAGGCGATCCACGAAATGTTCGACGACAAGGGGGAGAAAAGCTCGAACGGATGCACCGGCTGGGTCGGTGGCGACAGCTACGGCGGCAACGTCCACAATCGCGGCATCCTCCGCGACAAGTTCTTTCCCTTCATGTATTGCCCTTCGAGTACGCTACCCAAGTTCGTGCTCGATAATGCGGAGCACAACAACGCGAAGTGCATGTCGGCGACCTACACCGGTATCGCCGGAGCCCACGACCCCTCCAACCCGGTGTACCGCGGCGGGAATGCGTCGTGGGGCGAGATTTCTACCCACGGCACGCTCATCATGTTGGAGAATGTCGCAATACGCGACATCTCCGACGGAACCACGAACACCTTAATGGTCGGCGAACAGTCCGGATGGTGTATTGATTCCAACGGGAACAAGGCCGACTGCCGGAGCGACTGCTTCCACGGATTTCCCATGGGACCCGGCAACGACGGTTGGGAACGGGCCTTCAATACGTCATGCGTCGTGCATCGGATCAACGAGAGATCGATGGATGCCATGGGGGTCTCGGGGAACTGCGGACCCAACCGCCCGATCCAATCGGCCCATCCCGGCGGTGCGCAAGTCCTCTTGGCGGACGGCTCGGCCCGATTCCTGCAGGACGATACGGACATCCAAATTCTTTACGATCTGGCGGACCGGGACGATGGAAATATCATTCCGGACGGCGAGTAGACGCCGACCACAACACTACTGCTTCGTCAGACTTAAATCTTTGGGTTGGCGTTTCGGATTTACTCGGACAATTGCGACACTTCGCCACACATCGCCAACCCCCGGATTTAGTGTTGACAAAGCACTACGTTTTCCGCCGCACGATCCAATCCCCCAGCCCGGGCCAAATCTGGCTCAGGGCAAAGAGAATCTTCGCCTTGCCGGGAACGACCAATTCCGGCCGTCGTTTTTCGCAGGCGGTGAGAATCTTGCGAGCCAGCGTTTCCGGCGGGATCTTTTTCGTCTTCACCCCCGCCCCCGGTCGCAAGGCGCTTTCGGGGATGCCGTCACGGTTTTCGATGGGATACAGCCGCTCGTCGCTCCGCGCGATCGGCCCGGGGCAGACGAGCAGAATGTGCAGTCCTTCCGGCTCCAATTCCAGACGCAGTTGCTGTGAATAGGCGGCGACGGCGAATTTCGAGACCGGATACGCGCCTACCCACCGAGCGGGCCGATTTCGCGGCCAGCGATCCCATGTTGACGATGTGCCCCCGGCGCTGGATCAAATGCTCCGCGGGCGGCACGGGTGCAGCGGACGGTGGCGAGGAAGTTGAGCGTCAAAAGGCTTTCGAAGTCTTCCGGGGTCGTGTCGAGGACCTTCCCCCGATCGGTCCGG
Organism: Thermoguttaceae bacterium; assembly: GCA_963674475.2. Taxonomy (GTDB): domain Bacteria; phylum Planctomycetota; class Planctomycetia; order Pirellulales; family Thermoguttaceae; genus CAXXFQ01. Next base: position 830,494 of record CAXXFQ010000033.1, read on the forward strand.
CCGGCGCAGTTGACCAGCACATCCAGCCCGCCGAACCGGTCGAGCGCTTCGGCGAAGAGCGCATCGACGTCTTCTTGCCGCGTGACGTCCCCTGCCCTGCCCCACACATCGAGCCCCTCTTCGCGCATGGCGCGGACGGCCTCGTCGGTGATCTCCGGTTCCAATCCGACAAACGCCCAGTCTGGCGCCGGCGCGGCCGAATGTTTCCGCGATGACTCGTCCGATGCCGCTGGTTCCGCCGGTCACCAGGACCGTCTTTCCTTCCCAATAACTCATGCGGAACCCTTCGCGGCGTTCGTTTTCTCAGACAACCGGGCGAGCAGATCGGCGGCCGCTCCGGAGGCGATGGCCTCCGCGGCAAGGTTCGCGGCGTCCAGAGGGTATTCGGCTCTTCCGGCCGTCCACAAAGCGGCGGCGGCGTTTGTCACTACGATATCCCTCGGCGGCCCCGGTGTGTTCGCGAGGATCGCTCGGATCTTCGCCGCGCTCTCCTCCGCGTTGTTCACGAGCAGTGCCGTGCGATCAATCGGTTCGAAGCCGAAATCGGCTGGTGTCCACTGGAATTCATAAGACTCGTCCGGCGTGACGATGGTAACGTTCGTCGGCGCGCTCAAGGAGACCTCGTCGAGCCGGTCCGTTCCATGCACGACAACCGCGCGGTGGATCCCCAGCAGACTCAGCGCCTCGGCCATGACCCGGCCGGAGTGAATCGCGTCCTACTCCCAACAGGACCAGCGGTGCCTCCGCCGGGTTGGCCAACGGGCCCAGGATATTGAAAATGGTCGGATGCGAAAGCCGTTTGCGAACCGGGCCCACATGCCGCATCGCCTGGTGCATCAGCGGCGCGAAGCAGAAGCAGAGTCCCAACTCGTCGATACATGTCTCGACGCATGCGACGTCCGCCTCGATATTCACGCCCAGTTCCGCAAGCACGTCGGCCGAACCGGTCGTGCTCGTGAAAACGCCGGTTTCCATGCTTGGCGATCGGAACTCCCCGCGGGCAGCCGTGACGATGGAGGCGGCCGTGCTGATGTTGAAACGTCCCGGAGGCGTCCCCGCCGGTCCCGACGACGTCCATCACGTTCTTTCGAGACGTCCGGATCGGCGTCATATGGCGTCGCATCGCGGCGGCGGGCTCCGGCGATTTCCTCGACCGTTTCCCCCTTTTGATGCAGGCCGACGAGGAGCCGTTCGATATCCTCCTCGGACCACCGACCTTGCATGATCTGGTCGATCGCCCCGGCCATGGCGTCCATGGAGAGGCTTTGGCCGGAATCGATTTGTTGGATGATGTCCATTGGTCCATTCATGGTTTTGATGTTGCAAAAATGTAGGGTGGGTGGTTCACGGCGGGTACCACTGGCTGCTTGCCGGCCGGGATTCAATCGGGTGCCACTGGCTGCTTGCCAGCCAGTGCGTGCCGGGGTTCACTCACGCGTATTTGCGGTGTCGGTATTCATCGTGAACGTCGGAAGAAACGCCTTGCAGATACCTACAAACAGGAAGAAACGCCTTACGGCCGTCACTACAAACAAGGTGTACCACGCAAAACGCCGCCCAATTCTAACACACGAGACCGTTCAATAACTCCACCGTCCGCGCGAGCGCCCCGCTCTGCTCCCGGACGAGCTGTTGTGCCCGATGACCCAGTTCGTCCGCAAACGCCGGTTCCTCCAAACACCGCTGCACGAACTGTTCCAACTCTGCTGCGTCCGCGACCACGATGGCCGCGTCGTGCCGCAGCATCGTGTCGACAATATCACGGAAATTCCGCGTGTTGGGGCCGAAGGAGACCGCGGCGCCGTAGGCGGCCGGCTCGATCATGTTTTGTCCGTTACGTTTGCCGAAGCTCCCCCCCACGAACGCCACCCGTGCCGTCCCCCACCAGGCCCCCAACTCGCCGACCGTATCGACGAGAAGAATTCGCTCGGCCGGTTTCGTTTCCGAAAGGCCGCTCCGCCGCGACCAGGCGAACGGGGATTCTTCCAGCAGCCTTGCGACGGCGTCGAACCGCTCCGGATGCCGCGGAACGAGGATCAGCCGCAAGTCGGGATGCGCCTCGTGGAGGTTCGCGTAGGCAGCCAGCGCGGCCGATTCCTCCCCCTCCTGCGTACTTCCGGCCAGGAAGACGGTGTCGTTCTCGCCGATCCCCGCCAGTCTTCGCAAGTCGCGCGTCGCCGGGTTCTCCCGGTCCGTCACCGCGCCGTCGAATTTCATCGATCCGGTCATGACGACGCGCTCCGGCGGCCCTCCCAGATACCTGAAACGCTCCGCGTACGTCTCGTCCTGGACCGCGATCAGCCGAACCTTTCGGAGAAGCCAGGCGGCAAGGAAACGAATTCGCTTATATCCGCGAAAACTGCCGGGACTCAACCGCCCGTTTACGATACAAACTTCGGCGCCGGCCCGGCCGGACAACGTGATCAGATTCGGCCAGAGTTCCAATTCGGCGAGGACCAACAGATCGGGGCGAATTCGCCTGAGTGCCGTGCGGACCGCCCAGGAGAAATCCAAAGGGCAGTAGAAGACCGGGGAGTCGGGAAACCGTTTCTTCGCCAGGGCCATCCCGGTCTGTGTGGTTGTGGAGATCGCGCAATCCCAATCGGGCCGCTGCTTTCGGAACTCTTGCACCAGGTGCGGCAGAAGAGTCACTTCGCCCACACTGACGGCGTGGAACCAGGCACATTTCCGGTCGGATTTGCGCATCGGCACGCGGCCGAAGAACTTCTCGGCGAATCCTTCGCGGTATTTGCCTTTGCGAAAGGACGTCCAGAGCAGCCATGGGGTGGCGGCCAGGAGGAGCAGTAGATAGACAAAATTCAACAAAAACGGCATTTCGCGACGAAGGGGAACGGCTCGATGGAGACGCAAAACGGCATCAACATACCGCAATCTCCCAATCAAGACAACGCGGATCGGCCGTTTAGCGGCCTGTTGAAAAAGCCAATTGCGGTCGATTACGCCCTCGTTTCAAACCGCCAACGCCTGTTTTTCAACGGACTCTTAGGCTCCTTGACAACCGGATGCGAATCCCGTCTAATCGGGTTGGCTTGGCCCCCCGATGCATTACCCCCCTTCCTGAAGGCTACCTCCATGAGCAAAACAGTCCCTTTTGGGTTACTCGTCGCGTTGTCGCTTGTCTCTGCCGTCTCGACGGCTAGTGCGGCTCCGATCCCAATTAATCGTACCCAGTTCTTCATTTCGCCCGAGACGCCTTCCGAACTGAAATGGCGAGTCGACGAGGCCGAAGCGGCCAAAGTGAAAGAGATTCGAATTGTCGATTACTGGGCCGGCGAACGGGCTCGGGTCCCGGTTGCGGTGAAAGAGGGACTTGCGACCGTCTCCATTTCCCTTCCGGCCGGATACTACGAACTCGAATTCGTCGGCACGGATGCCAGATTTGGGTTGGTGGTCCAGCCGGCGGCGAAGGAACCCTACGATCCGTTTTTTTCAATCGACTCGGCCCTCTCCTGGCTGGTGGACGGGGACGACCTTCGACGCGACCTGATCCGTATTCTGAAACGTTCCGGAATTCCGATGAGTCGCGAACGGTTGCGGATGCGTAGCGTGAGTCCCCGGTGAGGGGAAATACGATTGGCAGGCGGACAAGAACTACGAGACGCTGCGCAAGGACTACCAGTCGGCCGGTGTGGAGGTTCTGGAATTGTTTCACGATGCGCCCGAATGGCCGGGCCGGATCGAACGGTGTTACCCCCGATGATTTGGCGAAGCTCGTGCCGGCGCTGGGCGCATTCTCGCGGCGTTGGAGCCCGACGTGGGGTGCGCTCGAAGTATGGAACGAACCGGACATCTTCTTCGGCGCGAATCTGCCGGCGGATCAGTATATTGCGACGATCAAGGCGTCGGCCTTTGCACTCCGCGAGGCGGGCTTCAAGCGGCCCATTCTCGGCGGATCGTACGCCATGTCCAATCAGGACTACTTGAATTGCTCGGCGGAAAACGGAATGCTCGACGTCGTCGAGGTGGTCAGCTTCCATACGTACGCCAAGGCAAAGGACATGGAGCGGCTCGTTACCCTCTATCGCGATTGGCTGAAGCGGTACGACCACCCGGCGAAACCGCTGTGGATCACCGAATGCGGCCGCCCCTGGCCGGAAGGAAAGGGACGCCCCGACATGGGGCCCGACGCGAACAGTGCCCTGGACGTCACCATGAAGGCGATTGAGGCCCGATCTTGTGGGATCGAGCGGTATTTCCCGTTCGTTTACCCCTACTACGAGGAACGGGAGAACAACTTCGCCATGATGGGGAGAGGATTTACCCCCTTGCGGTCGATGGCGGCGTATGTCTTTGCCGTGCGGCATCTTTCCGACCGGGATTATGCGGGCGACTGCCGCGTTGACGACGAGGCGATTGCCCGGGCGCGCGTGTTTCACGGCGAAAAAGACGCCGTGGTCGTGCTGTACCGCGATCAGTGCGGTGGCGAGAATTCGGTGAAGCCCCCCTGCCCTGTCGTCGCGGCCCACGGTATTGACGGCCGAGCCCTGGAACCGGACGCCGAGGGACGGTTCCCGCTCCGTGACGGGATCTTGTATCTGACCGTGAAGCCAGAGGAAATTGCGAAGCATCTTATTGCCGACACCCCGGCGATGGCGCTTTGGAAGACGGCGAATGCGGAAACGCCTTCCGAAGTGAACGCTCCGTCTCCCATCGTGCTGCGTTACCAATACGGTGAGAAGACGGCATTCGGTGCGAGGGGCTACCACGTGAAGCCGGACGTGACGCCGACAGTCCCCTTTACTGTCCGCGTGTTCAATCTGGGGAATTCCGCCCGGTCCGTCGAATTGACACCCGCTTGTTCAAATGAACTTGGCGCGTTTGACCCGCCGGGCTCGAAAACGGTCGATATTCCGGCCGCCGGCCACGCGGATGTGACCTGGACGGCGAATGTTTCCCATGCGTTCGATAAAGAGGACCGGGTCGCTGCGGTGGTGACCGCGAAGGGGGCCGATTGTGGGAAGATTCTCCCCTTAAGCGTCGATTTTCACGGCGACGTTCCATTGAAAACGGTTCTGGCCCGGTATGCGAAGCAATATCGTCTCCCCGCTGACGACCGCGTGAAGTGGCGGTTCTGCTCCTCCAAGGGGACAACCAATCAAATGGAGCCGACGGAGGACGGCCATTGGCGGCTCGTGACCGATTTCGGCGGACGCGGCGGGTGGACGTTCCCGAACACGCCGATGCCGGAGGAGTTCGACGGCGCGCCGTACGATACGCTGGTCGTCCGCATTCGATGTCTCCAGAAGACGAACGTCCGGCTTTTCCTGTGGGAAGAACGAGACAAGGTCGGCTACATCTCCCAGTCCGGCATCCTCCCCTCGGACGGAGAGTGGCACACGGCGGTCATCCCCTATTCCACCTTCGGAATCAGCGGATCGCACCAGCCCGACCCGAACGGCAAGCTCGATCCGGAGAAGGTCCAGGCGCTGACGGTCGGCATGACGTCACCTCATTCGAAATGCACGATGGAGGTGTCGGACGTGGTCTTTGTGGGGGGGAAACGAGAGTAAGTCATTCCCACGTCAACTCCGCGATATCGACGTTTTTCGACCCGCCGGGCACGTCCTCCATATGGATTCGCAGCCGTTTGGTCTCGACTGGCGGAAACGTTAGCTTGATCCGATAATCGTCGTTTGAAAACGGTGAGCCTTCGACCGGTTTCCACGTCCCGGCGTGAGTCGTACTTGACGACCAGTTTCCGCGGCGCCAAATGCGATCCGTGGTAGTCACGCGAGAGAATCGCCAGTCGGTCAATTGTGGTCGGTTCGTCGAAAGCGAGCGTGACCGTGCATCCGGGGCCGCCGGGGCGGCAACACCCGCGAGCGGAGATGTAGTGCGTGTTCGGATCGCCGTCGATCGCCTTCTCGACGGCGTATTGCGGTTTCGCGTCAATCGGCCCGACCGAGGCGGTGATTTCAGGCGTCACGGCGTGTCTGAACGTGACGTTGCCGAATTCCGCCGCCAGACGTTCCGCTGCCTCGCGATCCAGTTTTCGACGGTATTCCTTGAGCGCTTGCGGATTCCGGCAGGCGATGAACAACTCGCGCAGGCGCGGATAGCGGCAACCCTCGTCCGTTTCGTAGAAGGCCATTCCGTCGACTCCCATCTCGTACAGGGCGTCGGTGGCTTCGGCGATTTTGGCGATATCGGGCGTGTGATACATCGCGCCGGGCCAGACGCCGCTGGTGTGGTGTTCCGGACCGGCCATCGCGGCGCCGTGAACGTTCATGCAACCGAGGACTTTTACGCCGGTCCCCTGAACGAGATCGAGGTACTCTTCCGCGACGTCGCGGCTGTCTTTCTCTCCCAGCACGATCCGGTCGATGAGTGCTTCCTTGATGAATACGTCGATCTCCGCGCCTTGTTCCAAGGTCTTCGCGATGGGAACGGCATAGACGCGGATGGTGACGGTGACGTCCTCGCGGCCCATGTCTTTCAACGTCTTCTTCAGGTCGCGGAGGACCGTCGTGAAAAACCCGGCACGGTGCCGCAGCCAGTTTTGCCAGAGTTCGTTATCTTCTTCCAGCGTCTTCGGGTCGACACCGTATTTCTTCTGGAAGCTCTCGACCAGCGGATCGCCCCATTGGGTCATCGGCATATAGCGGCGGCAGTCGAGGAAGAGATGGTCGCAACCGAGTTCGACCATTTCCCGCAAAATCGCCACGCGTTCGGCGCGGACTTCCGGGTAGCCGTAGCACATGCGGTGGTTGTCGACCGAGCCGTTCTTGCGCTTCGCGTGCATGTGGGGATTGTCCAAGACGAACCGGCTCGTCAGGGCGTTTTCGTAGCTGCCGTGATAGTGGCAATTCATCGAGAGGCGTCCCGAAAGCTTGATCCCCCGGGCTTTCGCCGCGGCGATCGCCTTGCCGAGCGGCCGTTGCTCTCGGCCACATTTCGCCAGAAGGCCGGTTCGCGGCCGCTTTGTTTCCGGCTTGTGCGGGGTTCCGATCTTGGTTTCGTACGTCAAGACGCTCCGCCCGCAACAGAACACGAGTTCGGTCAGGCCATAGAGTTCGTGTGATTTGACGATCGCCTCGGAGGTAACGTCACCCTGCCGCTGGCCGTAGAAATAGTAGTCGTGGAATGTGCAACTCAATCCGAGCGTTTCCTTCGTCGCCGGCGGAAGTTCGGGGATCGACTTGCGTGGAACGAGTTTTACGTGGGTAATGTATGCGCAGACCGCATTCGCCTGGCGAAAGACGAGTTTCCGTCCGGTGCAGTCCATGGTCTGATAGAGCGTCTCATGGTAGGCGGGGTATTTCCCATCGCACCAGCCCTTGACAAAGTGGAAGTACGGCTCGTTGTCGGCACGAACGTGGACGCCGCTGGTGAGGGAGTTCGGCATATAAACGCCGACGTAGACGTCGTAGATTCCCTCGACGTTCAAGGGGAACTCGATATCCGGTGCGACGACCGAATGGTCGGCTTCCAGTCGCCAACCGGAGGGGGATTTGGGATCGTCAACCTTTCTCCATGCGGTTTGGGACGGCTGGACCGAAAGGGCCGTTTGGGGGAAGAAAACGGCGGCGTCGTTGAGAACGACGGTGTCGCGCGCAGCGGCGAGGTTTGCGAGCGAGGCGAGGAGAGTGGAGACGATCAGGAAGAAGGATGCGGTGCGGGGCATATCTTGGTGGGATTCGGAGGAGTTAGTGTGCGGTAGGTGCGGGGAGATTGATTAGGTGGCCTGGAACCGAATTTATCGGTCCTTCGAGGCAGGTGTAGGGACGGGATCCGGCCGAGTGTTGCACTGGCTGGCAAGCAGCCAGTGGCACCCAGGGGAAATGTGCCGCGGGTGAGACACCCGCGGCGCAAATGTAAGCGGGACGTCTGCGCTAGCGACGCCGTAGCACGGCCAGGCCGATTCCGAGGAGCAGCAGCACGATCGCGCCAGGTTCCGGAACGGCGCTCGGGGCCGTATTGCCCCAATTAGCGCGGACGATATCCAGGTCTGCGCTGCCGACGGTTCCGTCGCCGCTGGGGTCGCCGTTTTCGGCACCGGTAACGCTTTGGCCCCAATTTCCGCGGACGATATCCAGGTCGGCGCTACCGACCAGGCCGTCGCCGTTGAGATCGCCTTCGAACGGCGCGGGGCCGCCTCCGGCCGTACTGACGGTTATGCCGTAGAGGCAGCTTCGCTGACGCCAGTTGTCCGGCTCTTCGCCGGCGGTCATGCTTCCCCAGTCGTCAAGTGTAATGGTGGCCAGGGTTTTCGTGGCGAATTCGGCGGGGAGTTCGATCATCTGCATGTCGAGACGGCGGCCCGTTCCCTCTTCGGTCCATGCGTTCACCGCATATCGTATATCGAGCGTCGTCGTAAACCCGGGATAGCTGTAATCGCGGATGTCTTGGTTCCCGGCAAGCTCTTTTTCGTAGGTCGTTCCGTCGGTCGCCTCGAAGGTGAGCTTCACGACCGGGTCTCCCGAGGTCTTGCCAACGTAGGTGTTGATCAGCGTGTAGACGTCGGTGACGCCGTACTCGTTCACGTCGACGATAATGGTGTTCGTCGCGTGGTCGGCGACCGCGGCGCCCGTTGCATCGTAGCGGGAATCCCACAGGTTATTCCCTTCCGTCGGAACCGAAAATGGAACGCCGTAGTATTCCAGTTCGCCGGCCGGGAAGTTGGCGTAGGCCGGATGGGACGCCTGCCGGTTGCTGTTGAGCTGGTCGACCGGGAGCGTCACGGTTGTGAAATCCCCTTCGATCACCGGTGCCGGCGTATAAGGAACGACTGTCGTACCCGTGGCGTCGGGATACGTCCCGGTCGGAACCTGGCCGTCGGCGCCCCAGCCGACATAGGCCCAGTCCGCCACGCCAGCGCTCTGTTTTCCCTGGTCGCTGAAGCGAATTCCTTGATAGGGGTTTAGGGAAACCGTGTCCTTGAGAACCGGGAAGCTGCCGAAAGAAACGCCGTCCACCAGCAGTTCCGCGCTCTGCGACGCCGGGTCGATGTTCATCTGAAAATTGTGCCACTGCGTCATGTCCAGTTCGTACCAGAGCATGTCAACGGCCGGCCAGCCCGCCCCGATACCGTCCGTGCGCATCCGGACGACGTACAGGTCCGACTTGTCGGCAACCGCGGGCGAAGGAGCGTACGCGGCGAACGAGGTCGTCCAATCGACGAAAGGCGACGCGTCTTCCACGCGGCATCGCCACGCGACGCTGGTCGCGGATTCGAAGCCGGCCCCGGCGTCAATTGCCGTCTGCCCGAGCAGTGCGTAGGTGTGATAATCGGCCGGATTGCCGATCTCCACGCGGACGAATCCGTCTTGTGTGACGGTGGCATTTGCGGGGTCCCCGGTGAGCCCCCATGCCGGAGTGTCCTGATCTGGGAATGTCGGGGTTTCCCAGTATCCGGCGTTTGCCGTCGTCGCGGCGACGCAGATCGCGGCGAGGCCGAGGATGACTGATTTCTTCATGGTGAATTCTCCTTTCGTGAAAAAACGGCTCGAAAATAGCCAACTGCAAAAACTGACTTCGTGGGACGGGACCGCGTGTTTCCGTCGAGGCGACGGCGAACATCCGACGCGTTCCCGTTGTGGGGCTATCTGGCCAACTCAAAGTTCTTCTCCATCGGCCCGGTTCCCGGCTCGACGACGAGTTTCAGTTCACTGTTCTTGTTGTATTTCTCGGGGATGTACTGGACCAATTGATCGGTGGAAGCGCCGGGGATGTCAACCTGCGCTTCGCCGACCTTCGCGACCGCCTCGATCAGCACGCGATACGTTCCGGGAGGCGCGCCGCCGCGCGTGTCGATTGTGTATTTCCCATCTTTGATGGTGCCGCCGACCGCCGGCGCCCGCGTGCCTTCGATCGCACGGAGCGTGATCTTGCCGAGAGGAATCGGCTTTCCCTGGAAAGTGACGGATCCGGAAATGGGGATCATCTCCGGGCCGGTGTTACACCCGGGGATCCCGATGATCGCGATCACGACCAGCAGTTCTACCAGTGTAAAGCCCTTGCTTGTGCGGTTAAGTCTCATTTTCTCCATCCTGTTCAATATGGACGGCTTCCTGGTCCGGGACGACCAACTCCACGTCCGCCAAAACGCAACGCGGAGCCGTCTGTTCCTCTTTCTTGCCGTGATTGAGTTGTCTTCGCAGTAATTGGCCGATAACGGCCCCCTGTTCTTGGAGCCCCAAGGTGGGTCGAATTACCGGAAATGCCGGTGACTCCTTGGGCGAGCGGAAGAAGTCGGCGGCGACGATCGTCACGTCCTGGTGTGGCGTCAGGCCGGCCGATGCAACCGCGTCGATTGCCGCTTCCGCCAGGACGGCCGTCCTGGCGAGAATTGCCGGCGGCGTGTCGAATCGACCGAGCACTCCGGTCAGTTCTTCCGCGATCACTTCCCGGTCGTGCGGCAGGCATCGCAGCGTCAGTGCGGAAAGCGGCAGTCCCGCCTCGGCCAGGGCTTCGCAAACGGCGTCGAATGCGACGTGATCTCCCGGGAGGAAACGCTGCCGCGCCAGATAGATCACGTTGCGATGGCCCCGATCGATCAGATGGCCGGCGAGCAGGGCCCCCACTTTTCGTTGATCGCGGTCGACGAAGGGGATTCCGTCGACGGACGGATAGAGATGGCCGAGGACGACGCTGGGGAGTTCCGAGGCGGCAAACGCACGTTGCATCGTGAGCGTCGAATTCACGAGGACAAAGCCTTCCGGTTTCGGAAGGCGAAGAGCCGCCGAGATGATCTCTTGGATCGCGTCTTCTTCGTCGTTTCGAGAAACGGCGTCAAAAAGGAGTTTTGTTCCAGGAACGGCCGATTGAAGTCCCATGACCATGTCAGAGTCAAACAGGCCCTCCGACCGAATCGCCCGATCCGACATCAGGAAATGAATCGCTCCGAACCGTCGTTCGTCGGGGTTGTTGAAGCTGTCGGCGATGACGGCCCCTACCCTCTGGCGGCGTATTAGTACCCCCCGCTTAACGAGAAGCTGGAGTGCCTTGTTGACGTCCGTCGTGTCCACGCGGAGCATTCGCGCCGTATCGACGGTGCTCAGATAGCGGTCGCCAGGCGTGAGTTCACGAGTGCGGATATCCGCCTCGATTTGCTCCGCCAGGGCGACGATTTTTCCAACTTTCTTTCGTAAAGCGGCCATAACGGTCCAAATTACCAGAAGACCGAGCGAATTGCAACGAATATTCGGCATGTGGGCAGAATTTTTCCGCCGGTCCCAAAGCTCGATAGTATCCCCTCAGGTAAAGGGTGGGGTTGCTGGCTTTACCCTTGCAAGTGGGGGTAGTTCATCAGGCGGGTGTTTTCGCCGTATGCCCTCGTCGGGTACACTGGTCACTCCATTGGCTCTGGAGATTTGGAGTAGGCCGGAAAAAACGACTGTTCCGGTTAACGGATTCACGACGATTAGCCGATCTTGGAGACGGGGTCTTGGATTTTGCCGTATTGAGACTGCCCGCCAAGAAAGACTACTCACCTCCCCGACCCGCCATGTTCCTCTTTGAACGCTATCTCATCGCCGAACTGATGAAGGTCTTTCTGGCTGCGCTGGCCGGGTTGACGTTGATGACAACGCTCGGGATGGGGGTCAAGGAAGGGTTGAATCGAGGGTTGCCGCCGGAAGTCATTGCGGAGACGCTCCCGTACATGATGCCGGAGATGCTGGGAATCACGATTCCTATCGCATTTTTGCTTGCGGTCACGACGGTTTTTAATCGCATGGCCGGTGCCAATGAGATTACGGCGCTGAAGGCCGCCGGTATTAGCCCGGTCAAGGTGCTGATGCCGGTCCTTGTTATTGGGCTTATTCTCAGTGTCGTCACGACCTCGTTCTATGAGTTGGCCGCGACGTGGTGCCGTCCGAAGGTTCAGGAGGTTGTCACTCGGTCGATCGATCGAATCGCGTACGGCACGCTGAAGAAGAACCGTTCGTTCAAGTCCTCTCAATTCTCCATTGCCGTCAGTCATGTCGAGGGCCGGACCTTGGTTCGCCCCGCGATCACGATCCTTCCCAAGGGAGGCGGTCCTTCGATGACGTTTACCGCGGCGAAGGCCCGCCTTATTTCCGACCCCGAACGTGGCGGCCTTCTTATTCAGTGTGAGCAAGGGAAGCTCGAGGTGGAGGGGCGTCGATCCGTCGATTTCTACGACCCGGACCAGATGGAGCACTTTATTCCGTTCGAGCAGCAGGGTGAGAGGTGCCATCGGGATTGGCTTTCCAGTCCGGCCATTCCGATTCACGTCAAGCGGCTCAGGGGCGAAGCCGAGCGGCTTGCCGCCGACATTCGTCCCTTGGGTGAGGGCGATCCGGAGCGAGAGAAGTTGCAGTCGCGCCTGGAGTGGACGAATTGGAAGATCGATCGCCTTCGGACCGAACTCCAGCGTCGCTGGGCGAACGGGTTTAGCTGCCTGTGTTTCGCCTTCATTGGCGCACCGGTCGCCATGCGGTGGCGTTTCGATAGTTTTTTGGCCGGGTTTTTCGTCTGTTTTCTGCCGATTCTGGTTCTCTACTATCCCCTCCTGATGTTTCAGGAAGACCTGACGACCTCCGGCACGCTGCCTCCGGTGGCTTTCTGGATGGCCAATGTCGGCATCGTTATTCCCGGGTTCTGGCTACTCCGCGGCGTGATTCGCTACTGAGTCCCGGGAAAAGCGTCCATCTCGCGAACTCTCAATCAAATCCGCTCCGTCGGCCGTCCGATACTAAGGATTATCGGCCGAGTTTGCCTGATCGGAGTCTCTTTCGAGAAGCGGCGCTGCTTGTGTTTGTCGTGTGCCGCGATTCCGGCGGAATCGGCCGAAGTCGTAAGACGTAATCAAAATCCATACGACGACGTCGCAAAGGTGTCGTGCAGTTGTGTCGCATCCAGGGGGGATTGCGCGTGCAATTGGAGTTTTTGCGTCCCGCGCGGAGGGTCCGCGCCGGGATATGGACGGGTCTGTGCAGGACCTCAAAACCGACCGTTTACGTTCCTCTGCTGCTAGGCTTCGCGGCGGCGATCGGCTTCCATTTGACGGAGGCGGATTTGGCTCTGTCGCGGTTGTTCTATGACGCGGATACGACGTCTTGGCCCTGTTTCAAGATGGAGCCGTTTCGTTCCCTTTACTGCTTCGGCTGCCTCCCCAGCCTGGCGATCGGAATCGGCGGGCTCGTGGTTGCCCTCTTCGGGAACCTCTGGCAACCGACCCGGCCGTTTCGCAAGGAAGGCCTGTATTTGGCCGTCCTTCTGATTCTCGGCCCCGGCATTCTAGTCAATGCCGTCCTGAAACCCAACTGGGGCCGCCCCAGACCGATCCAGGTCGCCGATTTCGGCGGCGATCGCGATTTCGTCGCCGTCGGCCTCATGGGGCCATGCAATGACAGCAAATCCTTCCCCAGCGGCCACGCCGCCATGGGCTTCTTCCTGATGGCCCCCGGCTTCGTCCTCCTCCGCAGAAACCGCCGCGCCGCCCACGCATTCTTTGCCCTGGGCCTGCTCTACGGCGGACTCATGAGTGTCACCCGGGTCGCTCAAGGCGGCCATTTTCCCAGTGATGTGATCGCCTCCGGGCTGATCGTCTACTTTACCGGACTGATACTCTATTTTGCGATGGGGTTCCATCGGGATGTTGTCGTAAACACCGCGGGGACGGATGTCGAGCCCGTTCCGGTGCAACCGAACCGCAGACGGGCCGCGTAGGAGAGGCCACGCCCCGCCGGATGGCCGACCCAGAGCCTCCGGCGATGGGCGTGGTCACGTAGGCGAGTCTCTCCGAGACTCGCATTCTAACCGTTCCATATGTTGGCGGTTTGGAACTCCTGTTGTGGGGCGGCCTCCCGCCCGCTCCACCCCCGCGACCGAAGGTCTTCCAATTCCCCCGGGCGCGATCGGGTCAGGAGACCCGACCGCAACAGCGTGACCCCTAGGAAGTGAGAAGCGAACAAAGACGCCGTGGACCGCGCGAGCGTTCATCCCTCATCCTTCATCCTTCCCAAAACGCCATCTCACGCAACTTGCTCGAAACCGTTCCCCTCCGCCCCCCCCTGCCCTGCAACGCTTTCACCTCCCTTAACCACGCCGCCTCGGCGAGGGCGGCCAGGTCAGTGTCGGAAAGGCCGCGCCGAGTGGGAGAATCAGGCAACGCGGCGAGGGCGGCGTCGGAGATCGCGGCGCGGTGGGGACCGTAGGGGGTTGGGGTAGAATCGGAGGCGGGATCTTGCGACATCTCCAGTGCAGCGGCGGACACCCACGCTTGCCAATTTGCGCGAACGATGTCCAAATCCGCGCTGCCGACAAACCCGTCGCCGCTGGGGTCACCGTCGATAAGGCTGCCGGCGGGGACGGCTTGGCCCCAGTTAGCGCGGACGATGTCGAGGTCGGCGCTATCAACTTGTCCGTCGCCGTTGAGGTCACCTGGAACCGATTCGCGGATCTTCACGACGAAGCCGTCGCGGATACCGTCAAGCGACGTATCCCAGTCGCCGGATATCCAGCCGCTGGAAAAGGTCCCTCCCGCCACATAGACGTTCCCCGAGCCGTTCGTGGCGATGTCTGCGGCGCCGTCGGAATCCGCGCCGCCGAAGTAGGAACTCCAATGGTGGGAACCGGCGGGGGAGAGTTTGACGATGAACCCGTCGTAGGGTCCTCCAAGTGATGTATCCCAGCCGCCGGATATCCAACCGCCGGAACTGGTCTCGCCCGCCACATAGATGTTCTCCGAGGCGTCCGTGGCGACGCCTCGGGCGCCGTCGAGGTTGGCTCCGCCGAGGTAGGAACTCCAAAGATGGGAACCGGCGGGGGAGAGTTTGACGACGAACCCGTCGTCGGAGCCGTCAAGCGAGGTGTCCCAGCCCCCGGATACCCAGCCGCTGGATTTGGTAACCCCCGCAAGGCAGACGTTCCCCGAGGTGTCAGTGGTGACGCCGTAGACGCATTCGTAATCCGCGCCGCCGAGGTAAGAACTCCAAAGGTGGGAACCGGCGGGGGAGAGTTTGACGACAAACCCGTCGTAGGGCCCTCCAAGCGATGTGTCCCAGCCGCCGGATACCCAACCGCTGGAATAGGTTTCTCCCGCCACATAGACGTTCCCCGAGGCGTCCGTCGCGACGCCATCGGCGAGTTCGGCGCGCTCGATACTCGCGCCGCCGAGGTAGCTGCTCCAAAGGTGGGAGCCGGTGGGAGAGAGTTTGACGACAAAACCGTCGCCGCGTCCGTCAAGCGATGTGTCCCAGCCGTCGGATACCCAGCCGTTGGAGTAGGTCTCTCCCGTCACATAGACGTTCCCCGTTGCGTCCGTGGCGACGCTCTCGGCGATGTCGGTACTCGTGCCGCCGAGGTAGGAACTCCAAAGGTGGGAGCCATCGGGGGAGAGTTTGGCGATGAACCCGTCGTCGGACCCTCCATGTATTGCGTCCCAGCCGCCGGATACCCAGCCGCTGGAATAGGTCAGTCCCGCCACGTAGATGTTCCCCGAGGCGTCCGTCGCGACGCCGTCGGCCCGGTCGTAGCTCTCGCCGCCGAGATAGGTGCTCCAAAGGTGGGAACCGGTGGGGGATAGCTTGACGACGAATCCGTCCTGGATCCCCCCACGCGAGATGTCCCAGCCGCCGGATATCCAGCCGCTGGAATCGGTCTTTCCAGCCACATAGACGTTCCCCGAGGCGTCCGTGGCGACGCCGTTCGCGTAGTCGTCACGGGTGCCGCCAAGGTAGGTGCCCCAGTCGACTTCCGGATCAATCACCAGTTCGACACTCGGGTCGTAGTTGCCGGTGACGGTGAAGGTGTAGGTATCAGTATCGACGAGCGTGAATTCGCCGGCGACTTCGACTTGCTCGCCGCCGATCGTCTGGTAGATGTACAGTCCCTCGTCGACGATCTCTCCCAATACCGTCTCGATCTCCAGGCTTCCATCCTCGCGAACGGAAAGTCCCTCAATGTCGTCGTAACGCAGTTGGATTTCCGAGTAATTCGCTCCCGGGGCGACGTGGAATTCATACTTCATCTCGCCGTGACGGCTGAACGTGTGCAGGTCGATGCCGGCGTAGAGGTCGTCGTAGATGATCGTTTTGTAGGTCGCCACGCCGTCGACCCAGTCCTCCTGCGGCCCGAGGTGGTAGTTGAAGACCGTCTCGGCCTGGTCGGCGCCGGTGGGGACGGTCGGTTGGGCGCCGTCGAAGTTGAGGGAGAAGTGGGTCGAGGTGGTTTCGTAGAAGTCTTCTTCCGTGGGATCGGGAAGGCCTAGTTCCGGGGAGAGGGGGACAGGCACGGTCTGTGCTGCGCACTCTTCGGGCAAACTGAACCAATCCCCTTCGATCGCCGCTGGGTCGACCCCGTCCTTCAGCTCGCGCCTTGAGAGGCCAAATTCAATCGACTCTCCCGTGAAATAAATCTGCGTTCCGCCTTTGTTGTAGCCGAAGTAGGCGTCTTCATTCTGCCACTGCCCGGCGTTTTCCGCGAACAGAGCATCCTGGGCGTGAAATACCTCGACGGCCTGGTTGGAGGCGTCGTCCAGCCCGCCCACGCTGAGCATTCGCCGGTCTTCGAGCGGCTCGAAGCGGAGGCGGTGGGAGCGGTTTTCGGTGAGTGGGGAGTGATTGAGGAAAGAGACTGTCATCGAGCGAACCTTTCTGAAACGGGAGTGATCGAACCTGCCGAGCTGGCCCGGGGCGTCAGTTCTGATCGTGACCATTTTCCTAAGTCTAACGGGCCGGTGCAGAAATTGCAAGATGGAGAGAAAGAAAGGCGAGGCCGGGGGATTCCGGGTTTGCGTATAAGAGACGCGGTTGGCCGTGATTCATCCTCGCGGTGGCATGATCCCCCCGCTGGAATTTCCGACGGCGATCTTCCGATCCATTGGAGCACGGCACGAATCGGGGGGCCGGACGATGCACATGTAATTCACCACGCCCATCGCCGGAGGCTCTCACGACGTGCCACCGCCTTTCGAGATTGGATGTGTTTTACGATTCTCCATTCCAATCCACAATCCACCCGAATTGCGGAGGTTCCTCGTTCTTCGACACACATCGCCCGTCTCGGAGAGACGCGGCTACGAAGCCTCATACAGAAACCCGCCTGCAGGGGCTCCGTCGGCGCCTAGCTCCGTAACGTCGCCCGGCAAATTTACGATCCTCACCCTTCCCAGCGTCAGCAGATGCTCGATCCGCGCCCCGATGTCGTGGACGGCGACCGTTTCATAATAGCCCTGCCAGCGGGGATACAATTCGGCGGCGGCCGAGGCGATGGTTAGGGGGGCGGCGGCCTTCTCGAATAACTCGGCGACGCGTTCGGTGCGGCGGTTCTGGGCGGCTAGGATTTGTTCGATGCGATGGGGGAGGTCCGGGATCGGCTGTTCGTGTCCGCCCAGGCCGCGGCGGAGGTCCTCCCGGTTTGCGACGCGGCGGAGCGAGGCGTGGTAGTTGCCGATTCCCAGGAAGGGACGCACGGTTTGAGGCCACTGTTGGGGGACGGTTCTGCCGAGGATGTGATCGCCGGTGAGGAGCAGATCCCCGACGGCGAAGCAGAGGTGGCCGGAGGAGTGGCCCGGGGTGTGGAGACATTCGATTCCGTCGATCCTGTCGCCGTCATTCAGGTCGAGCGAAACGTCCACGCGTGTCCGAGACAGCCGCGGCAGGACGTGCTCGCGCAGGAGCGTCCGAGCGTGCTCCGGCTCTACCCCTGCCTCGACGAGGAACCGGGCCGTACGAAAATGGGCCAGTGCGACTTCCTCCTCCGGGTGTGTCAGGCGGGGGCGATCGAGCGGATGGATTCCCACCTCCGCCTTGGTGAGTCGAAGAAGCTCCGGAAGCCCGCCGATGTGGTCGATATGGGCGTGGGTGATCAGGATGCGGCGGATGTCGGGTAGCGTGAACGATTCGCCGAATTCGGTCCGAACCGTATTCAGACCGTCGAAGATGTCGCGGAGGGAGTCCTCGACCGTTCCGCCGGTGTCGATCAGCGTGGGCGTCTCGCCGCCGAGGATCAAATAGGCCCGCCCGGTCAGATCGGACATCACTCTTGCGGGGATGCTATAGACGCGAACGTTTCCGGCCGTTTTGAATTGTTGTACTTCGGGGATTTTAAGCATGTGAATCGGCGAGACATGGCGCGACAAAGGGGGCCGTGCGTCAGTTGACCAGCTCCAGCAGACGCTTGCGTAAGGGGGCCTGTAGCTTTTTGTCCTGGTGCGGGGTGAGTTCGTCCAGGCGAAACGCCGCCTTTGCTTCGCGGATCGCGTCGTCGTCGCGACCCAGACGGGCGTACGCTTCCGCAAGACGCCCATGGTAGGTGGCGTTGTTGGGGTAGAGTTCAATCGCCCGCTCGAACGCTCGGGCGGCCTTCTCGGTGCCGTCCTTCGTACCGCCGGCAAGGTACTGTTTTCCGGCCTCGGCAATGAACGACGCGCCGAGCGGGTCTTTCTCAATCGCGATTTGGACGGCTTCCTCGGATACGCCGTCGGGGTGGAGAAACGCCAGCTTCCGCCACGGCTCGGCGGAAAGCGGATCGGCCTCGGCCGCTTTGCGGAGATGGTTGACCGCCTCGACCGGCGGCGCCTCCATTGCCCGGGCGAGGTGCATCCGGCGTTCCAAGTTCGGTTTGTATGCCGAGAGGTAGCATGCGACGACCAGCAGGCAACACAGGCCGAAACCGACGGTCGCGCCGGTGCGCGAGAGTTCACGGGATCCGTCGGCCGACCAGATCGCCGCACCCAGAAGGAGCCAAAGCGAACCGGCCACGCCGGGGAATCCGATTCCGCCGGCCGCCAGTAGATTGATCATGAGTACAAAGGCACCCAATAACAGCAACCGTGCGGTGCATTCACCCTTTGCTACCCACGGCGTCAGCAGCCACAAAGCGACGGCTCCAAATGGAACGGCCACCGCCAGGGACGCCCAGCCTGGCGGCGCATAGCACATCAACCCGAGGGGGAGGGCCAGGACGGCGCCTGCGAACGCACCGAAATAGACCGCCGTCGGCCACCGTTCCGAGTCGGCCGCTTGGGCCGGCGTTTCAGACGGCTCCTTCCACGCTTGCCGCACACTACTGACGAGCAACCCCGCGAAAAGGAGCAGGCCGGGAATGCCGGTCGTCGCCGCGACTTCGATCAGAAAGTTGTGCGGGTCCGCCACTTCCTCGCTCGCCTGGGGCAGCTTGTAGCGTGTGTACGCCGATTGAAAGCCGCCGGGGCCGCAGCCGAGGAGGGGGGCGTCGGAAATGAGTAGACCGCTCGAATACCAGTACTCGAGGCGATAGCCGAACGATTTGACGGCGCCGTCGAGGATCCGCGTCCTCACCGCGGCCACGCCGAGAATTCCCGCGGCGCCGACTGCCACGATGGCCGCCGCGATGAAGACATGCTTCCGCGAGATCCTTTCTCGCAGCGCATAGAGTATGAGTAGACCGATTCCGATGAGCACGGCGCCCACGCCGGTCCGGCTGTGCGTTAACCAAAGGCAGACGGCGATTGGCACCAGGCAAATCGCCGGCCTCCACCACCGGCGGCCGAATTCGCTCCGCGTCGACATCCCGAGGGTGACGCCAAGCAATACGATCAACCACGGCGCGAGAAAGCCGGCTAAGGAGTTGGTTAGCGCAAACGTTCCCAGCGGCGACGGGTCTTGCAGGCGATTCTCATACAGTTGACGACCGGGAGAGCCGGGCGGAAACCAGAGGCCGGCGTCGCGGAGCGTCTTGTCCGGATTTGCCTCGTACTTGGCGCGCGTTTGCGGCAGTTCGAACCGAACCTGATACAGCCCGTAACAGGATAATCCGACCGCCAGGGCGATCATGACGCCGACGAGGGCCCGCTTCTCGCGCGCGGAGGCGAGGAACTGGCGAATGAGGAAGAAGCCGAATCCCAGGCCGATCCATTGCCAGATCATATTCACGGCCGGACGCGCATGCGCGTGCGCCGCCCAGTACAAGCCGCTGACGGCGGTCCAAGCCAGAAACGCGGCCAGGAAAAGGTCTGCGCGGGTCCAGCGAAATACGGGCCCGTCGCGGCGGCGCGCTTCGAAAAATCCGACCGCGCCGAGGAGGACCCACGCGATGACGACGCCGATTCCGTCTCCCCCGACCGCCATTTCGCTCGCGAACAGCGGACGCGCCACGAATAGGGCCGTCGCCGCGCCGAGCAGCCAGGGGCGGATGCGGTCGTAGCGGGGTTTCTTGGACGGCGCGGACGGTGCCGGCGTCGTCTTGCCCGCGCGTCTGGGCGCCTTGTCGTGTTTTTTCCGCCGCGTCATCTTCGTTTGAGATTTCGTTTAGGACCGCGAAATTAATGACTGTCTTGTTTATCGCACCCCGTTCCCTGACGAATACGACAGTTATTGGTTCGTGACTCCTCAATCCTCGAACTGCGCGAATTCATCGTGTTTGGAGGAGAGGTTCTCGAATTTCATGTAGTTGCGGAGCCATGCGACCTGGATGTGGCCGGTGGGGCCGTTTCGTTGCTTGGCGATAATGATCTCGGCTTTTCCGCCGAGCCCTTTCTGTTCCACTTCATCCGGCGTATGGTAGTATTCTTCACGGTGAATGAACATCACGACGTCGGCGTCCTGCTCGATGGCTCCCGATTCTCGCAGGTGGCTCAACTTTGGAATGTTATCCTTGCTCGCCTCCGCCTGGCGGTTTAACTGGGCGAGGCACAGGATGGGAACTTCCAGTTCACGTGCCATTCCCTTCAGACGCCGCGCGATCTTGGAGACCTGTTCCTGACGCGGGTCGCGGGGGTCGTCCGGTTCAATGAGCTGCAGGTAGTCGATTACGATGAGGCCGAGATTCTCGGTCTGGCGCTTCAGGCGTCTGGCCACCGCCGCGATTTCGTTGATGTTCCGGCTGGGGGTGTCGTCGATGTAAAGGGGGGCGTCTCCCAGTTCGGCCGCCGCGCCCTGCAACCGGTCGTAATCGTCGGTGGAGAGGAAGTTCTTTCGCAGCTTCTGGCCGTCGATTCTTCCACGTCCGCACAGCATTCGCTGGGCCAGCTCGAGGTTTGCCATTTCGAGGCTGACGAACAACGTCGTGTGGCGGCCTTCGGTTGCCACATGCTCGGCGATGTTCGTCGCCAGGGCCGTCTTTCCCATACTGGGGCGCGCGGCGAGGATTACCAGTTCCGCCGGATGCATCCCGCCGCTGGTCATATCGTCCAAATCGTGCAGTCCGGTTCCGATGCCCAGGTCGCCGTCCTGGTTTTCCATCCGCGCGTCGATGTAGTTGAACGTGTTGACCATCACGTCGTGCATGCTATTGACGCGATCTTGCCCTTGTTCGTCGTTGATCGCGAAGATTTTTTCCTCCGCGCGATTGAGCAAGGCACGAGGCTCGTGAACCGGGTCCCACGCCTCGTGAATGATCTCCGTGCAGGCGTGAATGAGGTGCCGTTGCGTGGATTTGCCCTTGACGATTTTTGCGTAGTGCTCGGCGTGGGAGGCGACCGGCACGGCGTGCGCAATTTCGCCCAGATAGGCGACGTCCCCCACCGCCTCCAATTCGCCCGAGGCCGCGAGGTGTTCCACCAGCAGCGTCGCGTCAATCTGCTTCCCCTCCGCCCGCATTTCGATAATATGCTTGTAGAGCCGCTGGTGCGCGTCGGAGTAGAAATCCTCGCTCCGTACGATCGATACCACGTCGTCACAGATCATCGGGTCGAGGAGCAGACTGCCCAACAGCGCCTTCTCGGCGTCCTCGTTCTGAGGCGGCTGGCGATCGAGTATTTCGGAGCGGACGGACGGCCTCGCCCGCGTGCCCGACTTCGCATGGGGGGTATCTACTCGTTCATCCGTGGCCATCGCGCGTCTCCTGGTTCCTTCCACTCGATTTCAAACAAACGGCAAGTATAGGTTGCCGTGCGCGAGGCCTCAAGGCTCCACCTCCCGGAAACTCGCCGATCTTCGGACGATTCCTATCGAAAAGAGATTACCGTACCAAAGCCGACCGCCCGATGCCCCTGGGGAGTTCCCAAGACCAGATCTCCGTCAAGGGAAATCTCCGCGAAGGTGCCGGCAATCGTCTCGTCGCCGCGGCGAACGACCAGATTCCGGCCCTTCTGTCCGCACCGCCGATTGACCTCCGCCGTCAGAAGGCCGATCGAATCCGACCCGTGCCGCAGATTGTCCTCGAACCGCCGGAGAACGTCCCGCGCGACCGAGGCAGTGTCGACCGGTCCGCCGAGCAGGTCGCGAAGGGTGGTCACGCGCGAGGCCAACTCCGGCGGCGCCGCGGCGGCTTCGTTGTTTGTGTTGACGCCGATCCCGATCAAATACGCGTCTGAAGTCGACTCGATCAGAATGCCGGCCAGTTTGCGCTCACCCACATAGACGTCGTTCGGCCAGTGGACGGTTGCTTCTCGGTGAAGGAGTACCCCGGAGGCCGCTTCGGCGACGGAAAGGGCGGTAGCCAGGGAGAGAAGGGGCGTCTTGCGAGCCAATGCTCCCAGGGAATCGGCCCCAACGCAAAGCGTCATTGCGAGGCTTCCCTCGCCGGTCCACCAGCGATTCACTCGGCGTCCGCGCCCGTGTGTCTGGCGATCGGAGACGACAAGAAAGGGCGGGTTCGTTCCCTCGGCCAATCGACGCCGCGCTTCGTCGTTCGTCGAGTCGACGGTCTCCAGATGGGACACCCCGCGAACGAAGGTCGTTTCGATAAGGGAGTCCCAACTGGGCAAGGAATCGGGGCGGCGCATGGTCGACGCCTCTACGAGTTCATCCGGCGGAGTACGGCCGGCAGAATTCCGCCGTGCCAGTAATACTCCAGTTCGACCGGGGTATCGATCCGCACCGTGACTTCAAATGCCGTCTCGCTTCCGGAGGCGTCCGTCGCGCGAACCGTCAGGCGGCCGGCCGGCTTGAGCGACTCGTCCAATCCCTCGACGGTGTAAGTCTCCTCTCCCGTGAGGCCCAGTTCTTGCCACGACTTGCCTTCCGCCAGTTGCAGGGGCAGTACGCCCATGCCGACGAGATTGCTGCGATGGATTCTCTCGAAGCTTCCGGCGATTACGGCGCGAACGCCCAGCAACTGCGTTCCCTTCGCGGCCCAGTCGCGGCTGCTGCCGGTGCCGTATTCGGTCCCGGCGAGGACGATCAGCGGAAACGCCTTCCTCCCGGTATTTCATCGCCGCATCGTAGATAGCCATCGTTTCAACCGTCGGGCAGATGTCGCGTGACGCCGCCTTCGGTGCCGGGGGCCAGTTGGTTGCGAATCCGGATGTTGGCGAACGTCCCCCGGGTCATGACGCGGTCGTTTCCGCGTCGCGAGCCGTAACTGTTGAAGTCCTTGGGGGCAATGCCGTGCTCTTGCAGGTAACGTCCGGCGGGAGATTCCGGGGCGATCGCGCCGGCCGGAGAGATATGGTCGGTCGTTACCGAGTCTCCCAAAGCGGCCAAAACCCGCGCGCCCTCGATCGGCTCGATCGGCGTCGGTTCGCGAGTCATGTCGATCAAGAATGGCGGTTCCTGAATATAGGTGCTGCTTTTGTCCCAGTCGAAGATTTCGCTCGCCTCGGTTTGGATAGCGTTCCAGCGCGGATTCGCCGCAAAGACGTCCGCGTATTGCTGCTGAAACATCTCCGGCTGGATCGCCTCGGCCTCGGCTGCCTTGATCTCGGCGTCACTCGGCCAAATGTCGTGGAGGAAGACGTCGTTTCCTTCGCCGTCCTTGCCGAGCGGGTCGTTGTCGAAATCGAAATCGACCGAACCTGCCAATGCGTAGGCGACTACCAACGGCGGGCTGGCCAGATAGTTCGCCTTGACCATCGGATTGACGCGTCCTTCGAAATTGCGGTTGCCGCTGAGGACGGCCGCCGCGACCAGGTCTCCCTCCTGAACCGCCGAAGCCACCGGCTCCGGCAGCGGGCCGCTGTTGCCGATGCACGTCATGCAGCCGTAGCCGACGTTCGCGAAGCCCAGTTCGCAAAGCGGCTCGTAGACCCCCGCGGCCTTTAGGTAATCGGGAACGACGCGCGATCCCGGCGCCAGGCTCGTCTTGACGTGCGGATCGACGGAAAGTCCCTTTTCGCACGCGTGCTTGGCCAGAAGTCCCGCCGCCAGCATGACGCTGGGGTTGCTCGTGTTGGTGCAACTGGTGATCGAGGCGATAACGACGGCGCCGTGGCCGATCTCGTGTGATTCGTCGACCTTCGCGGTCTTCTCGATCGCCGAGTCGTCCAGGGCGAAGCCCCGCTTCTCCACCGGAGCGCGGAGCGTCTCGCCGAACGCACGTTTCATGTTCGAAAGGGCGATCCGATCCTGGGGGACGTTTCGGGCCGGCAAGACTCGGCTCGACGGTGCTCAAGTCGAGCGTGAGAACCTTGGTGTAGGTCGGGGTCGGCGACTCGGGAGTGCGGAACAGGCACTGCTCCTTGGTATATCGCTCGACCAGTTCCACTTCCTCCGCCGTTCGGCCGGTCTCTTGCAAATAGGCCAGCGTCCGGACGTCGACGGGGAAGAATCCCATCGTGGCACCGTACTCCGGCCCCATATTCGCAATCGTGGCCCGATCGGCCAGGCTCATCGTGGTCACGCCGGGGCCGAAGTATTCGACGAACTTGCCGACGACGCCTTCAGCGCGGAGCATCTCAACGACGCGGAGAACCAGATCGGTCGCGTTCACTTGCGGCGAGAGTTCTCCGGTGAACTCCACCCCGACCACTTCCGGCAGCAACATATAGAGAGGCCGGCCAAGCATGACGGCCTCCGCTTCGATTCCGCCGACGCCCCAGCCGACGACGCCCAGGCCGTTGATCATCACCGTGTGGCTGTCCGTTCCCACCAGCGAGTCGGGAATGGCTACCGGCCCTCGGCCGTCTTCGCGAAGGAACACGCACTTGGCCAGGTATTCCAGGTTGACCTGATGGATAATGCCGACCGACGGTGGAACCGCTCGGAAATCGTCGAACGCCTTCTGTGCCCAGTTGAGCAGCTTGTACCGTTCGTGGTTCCGTTCGAATTCCAATTCCACGTTCTTCTCGAGCGAATCGGGCCGACCGAAGTCGTCGACCTGCACCGAGTGGTCGATAATCAGATCGACCGGAATGAGTGGATTGATCTTCTTCGGATCGCCGCCGAGACGTTGCATTGCGCTCCGCATCGCCGCCAGGTCGACCACGGCCGGTACGCCGGTGAAGTCCTGCAAGATGACGCGGGCCGGCTTGAACGGAATTTCGGTTGGGGCTCCAGCCTCGGGGGACCATGCGGCGACTTTCTTGACGTCCTCTTCGGTTACCTCGAATCCGTCGCAGTTTCTCAAAACCGATTCGAGCAAGACGCGAATCGAGTAGGGCAGTGAGTCGATGCGACACAGCCCGAGGTCTTCGAGCTTTGAGATGCGATAGATTCCGGCTTCCGTAGTTCCGGTAAAAAACGTCTCGCGGACGTCAAGCGATTCCATACTAGTCTCCGCCCCCTCGTTAAAGGGGATGTCAGGTGAAAATTCGTTCTATTTCGTGGAGTTAGCCTATTCCTCTTCTAGCTTCATCCGCGCAATGAGTTCCTCTGCCCCGGGGGTCAGGCTCCTCAGTTTGGTGGCGATTTCCATTTTTTCTGTCGGATTTGCCTTCTCGACCTTCTTCTCGATCAGGGCATACTTCTTTTTACGGTGACGTCGCCGCTTGATTTCTTTCTTCCGCTCGCTAATGGGCATTCTGTTTCCCTCGGTCTACGTAGGATTGTTTGAAAAACGAAGCTCTTTTTTCTAGTCTAGGCCCCCGTTTTTGTCAACCGGTCGCTTCTGACGTTGCTTCGGCCGTCGGTTGCCCGTATAACCTTATCGACGATCCTTAGTCCAATTCGCCTTCGTCGTTTCTAACGCAAGAATGAAGTATATCCCCTCCTTTCGCCGTGTTTTCATATATACCGTCTTTGTTTTGGGATTGGCGGCGGGCCGTGGTTTTGCCCAATTCGATCTCAATTTGAATCCTCTGGGCGGGGATTCGGAGGATTCACCCGCCCTGACCGTCGATTCCTGGTTTACGGTCGATTCGGCGGGCGGCTCGTGCATGCTGTATGTCCGGATGAAGACGGAGGGGGACCACTACGTCTACGGTATCGATCAGCCGAAGGGAGAGGGGCCGATTCCGACCACCATTGCGATCGATCCGTCGGCCGATTTCAAAGTGGGCCGGTTCCGGCCGGACAAACCGCCGAAGAAAGAGTACTCCGATGTTTTCGAAGCCGATCTGTTCAAACAGCACGGTACGATCACGTGGTCGGCTCCGATTGAATTTCAGGCGGGAGTCGATCCGACGGCTCTCGTAATACGCGGCAAGTTGACGGCGCAGGCCTGCACGAAAGAGTACTGCCTGCCGCCAACCGGTTATCCGTTCAGCGCGAAGCCGCGGCAGGCCGTGTCGGGTGGCACGAACGCGGTTCCCCCACCGCCAAGGGCCGAATCGCCGGGCGACGGCGTCACGACACTTCCCTCCCCGAAGGCAATTTCTGCCGAGGAGCCTGTCGAGAAGGAGCCGGCGGATGTCCAGACGAAACGATTTGTAGGAGAATTGGACTTCCAGCCGAGGACGTTGGATTCCGATACGGGCGAGGCGGATTCCGGAGATCTGCCGTGGATTATCCTGATTGCGTTCCTGGGAGGCCTTCTCCTGAACCTGATGCCGTGCGTGCTTCCGGTGATCGGCCTGAAATTGCTCTCTTTCGTCGAGCAGTCCGGCCACCACGCACACAAAGCGTTTATGCTCAACGCTTGGTATTCGCTGGGACTCCTCAGCGTCTTCTGGATTCTTGCTTCGTTGGCGGCGTTTCTCGGGTTCGGTTGGGGGGAACTATTCACCTACGCGGAATTCAATATCGCGCTGGCGGCGATCGTTTTCGTTATGGGTCTGAGTTTTCTCGGGGTGTGGGAACTGCCGATCCCCGGATTCGTCGGCAGCGGCCACATGGCCGAGATGGGCGATAAGGAGGGCGCCTTCGGGGCCTTCGTCAAGGGCGTAATAACGACCATCCTGGCGACTCCCTGCACGGCCCCGTTTCTCGGAACCGCGCTGGCGTTCGCGGTTGCGCGGCCGGCAACAGAGGTTTATCTGATCTTCACCGCCGTCGGACTTGGCATGGCGCTTCCCTACCTGATTATCGGCGCCTTTCCGCGACTCATGGCGTTCATCCCCAAGCCGGGGGCCTGGATGGAGACGTTCAAGCAGATCATGGGATTCGTCCTTCTGGGCACGGTGGTCTACCTGCTGACCATTCTCAGATGGTATTACATGGTCCCGACCGTCGGCTTTTTGTTCGGACTCTGGGCTGCCTGTTGGTGGATCAAACCGGGTTCCAATCACCGCGGCCGGCGGCGCCCGTGCCAAAGCCTGGATTCAGGCGGCCCTCTTCGCCGCCGTTGTCTGGGTCTTGATGTTTCCTGGCACGAAAACCACGTTGGCCGCTTTGGGCAAACCATTCGCCTTCCCTGGGTTGGCCGGCGTGATGCAGGATCGGCTTGAAGGACAGTCGGAGCGGTGGAAGCCGTTCACGCTCGATAAGTTCAAGACCGCGATCGGCGAGGGCAAGACGGTGATGGTCGATTTCACCGCGGATTGGTGCCTCGTCTGCAAAACGCTCGAGGCAACGGTGCTCTACACGGACGCGGTCGACGAAACGCTCGATCGCAACAAAGTCGTGACTTTGACCGCCGACTGGACCCACCGCCCTCCCGAGGTGACCGAGATGCTCGAGAAGCTGGGGGCGAAACAAGTTCCGGTCCTCGCCGTCTTTCCGGCAAACGACCCGATGCGTCCGTTCGTGCTCCGCGGCGGCTATACCGTCGCGAATATCCGCGAGGCGATTCAGAGGGCGCGCCCTTCCAAGAAACGCTAGTTTTGCGGCTGCCGGGACTGGACCTGATCCTCAAGTCGATTCAGAAATCGAAGCGAGATGAGATATTCGTGGGCGCCGACCTGTCCGCCGATTCCCTTGAACTCCTCGCGTAGTGAGCTGATTGACTCGAGCAACCGGTTGCGATCCGCGGTTGCTGCTAAGCTGGATTTGCTGAATTTCCGGAAATCGTCGTCGATTTCTTTCGTTTGCTCGGCAAACCGTGTCAGCGACAGCAGGTTCGGCCATTCGATTTGCCCGTCTTTCCAGTCGACTTTTCCGAGAATCAACGGTTGAATCGGGCCTCGACGTTCCAGCCGCGTTTGCGGCACCGGGCGGACGGCCCACCCCGGCGGCGTCGCGCCCATCCGATGCATCCACTCCTGCTGGTAATTCCGAGATTGCCGGTCTGCCGAATCAATCGCCCTCTGGGATTCCTCCCACAACCGATCGTTGAGGACCTCGTTCCTCTGGAACTCACGATTGAGTCCGTATTGAGACAGCACGTTTGAGCGATATCTTGCCAGGCCGTAATCCGGAGGCCCCCAAACGTAAACGGAACCGGTGCCCCAAGGGCCGTACCCGGAGTAGTAGCTCATCGGCGGGCCGTCGAAGCCGGCAATCAGTTGACAGAGGCCCGTCAGTCCCCCGTGCGCGGGGGTGAGCCCGGCGGTGAGGGCCGCCAGCAGGGTCAAGCCGAGAATACAACTGTTGCGCGACCACGGGCGTTTCATATCCGATATTCCTCTTTACCTGGTTGCACGGACGCGACGAACCGATCGCCGCGGCTACCATACCTTAGCTCGGTGCCGGCGTCCGTCGGCCGGCGCTCCCCATAGTTGCTATCGGCAGATTCCGCCCCTGTTTTCGAGCGTTCTTACCCAGACGCTGGAACCGGGACCTGCAGGCGGGAAGTGGCCAGTTGAAAACCTCCCTGTATCGCCAGTCTGCCCAAGTTCTGGCTTCTTTGGCAGGCCAGACAGAACCTTAGGCTGCCGTTTTCTCTATCCAATAGGGGAACACCCTGCTTAGGACCCCTCTTGAACCCGCGCGGTCGGGTTCTCAATCCAACCCGCCGGACGCTGGTTCTTGCCGGGCCGGCCGGTGTCGCCCAGGTCTTCCCGGGCACGCTCGGCGAGAGTGGTCAGGCGTTTGACGACGTCCGGGTGTTTCTCGGCCAGGTTGTTCCGTTCTTGGAGGTCATCGTCCAAGTTGAAAAGCCGCGGAGCGTTCGATTTCGCCACGACCCTTCCAAGTTCCTGCTTTTTCTCAAGCGGCAGATACAACTTCCACGGCCCGCTTCGGACGGCCTGCAATTGCTCCTGATGATAGTAGTAGATCGCGTCGTGCGGGGATTTTGCTGCCGATTCGTCGAACACAAGCGGCCGGATGTCGCGGCCGTCGATAATCCGATCTGCCGGGGCGTGGGTGCCAGCGAGTTCAGCGAACGTGGGGAGGAGGTCGATCGTCAGGCACGGTTCGCGGCAGACGGTCCCGGCTGGAACGTGGCCCGGCCAGCGGACGATACACGGCACTCGCATTCCGCCTTCCGACGTGCTGTAGCCCCAGCCCTTCAGGGGTTCGTTACTGCCTTGCGGCGGATTGCGCCGCGGCGCCCCGTTATCGGACGTCCAGACGACGAGCGTGTTCTCGTCGATGCCGAGTCGCTTGAGCGCCGCCATTATCTCGCCGGTCGACCAATCGAGTTCCTCGACCGAATCGCCCCACAGACCGTTCTTCGATTTTCCCTGGAATCGCTCGGCGACGTACGGCGTCCGCGTACTGCCCGGCGTGGCGTGCGGCAGGTAGACGAAAAAGGGTCCGTCCTTGTGCGCCTCGATCCACTCGATCACCTTCTCCGTATACCGCTCGGTCAGTGTGGTTCGATCAACCGGGGCATCGATGACCGTCTGGTTCTCCATCAGTGGAAGCGGCGGCCACTCGGGGTGGCTTTTTCTCGGCGTCATGTCGTCGCTGTAGGGAATGCCCAACCAATAGTCGAACCCCTGCCGTGTCGGCAGGAAACAGGGCTGGTCGCCCAGATGCCATTTTCCGACAATCGCCGTCGAATAACCGGCCTTCTTAAGCACCTCCGCCATCGTGATTTCATCCGGATGCAACCCCTTGGGACTCACCGGTCGCAACACGGCCCCGCCCTTCTTGTCGACGTGTAAATTCACCCGCCGCGGATAACACCCGGTCATCAGCCCCGCCCGGGACGGCGTGCAAACGCCGCTGACGGCATAGAAGTCGGTGAACTTGCGTCCCTCTTCGCAGAGGCGGTCGATATGGGGCGTGCGGTGGAGCGTAGAGCCGAAACACCCGATGTCGCCGTAGCCGAGATTGTCGCAGAAGATGAGGATGATGTTGGGCTTGGGGGGCGTTTCTTCGGAGGCGAGGGCGGGGAGGGCCGTTGCGGCGAAGAAAAGGACGGCGAAGGCGGCGGGGATGGTGGATTTCATGGGACCTGGTTTCGATGTTTCGACGGGTAGGACGGACCTGCAATCTTCTTCCGATTCTAAGGGGTCGGTTGCGGGGATGCAAGGAAGATGGTGCGGCTGCAAACAGAAGAAGGCCCGTTTATTCCCATCAGCGCTCATGCTTGTCGCGGCCCGCCGTATCGTTTAGAATGCTGGTCTGTCCCACCCAACGGCAGCTCGTGGAGAAACGACTCCCGACCCCTTAAATCCGTTCCAACAAGGAAATCGAATGTTTCCCCGAATCGCTACCCGACCGTCTGTAATCGCCTCCCTCGGATTCCTCGTATGTACGTCTTTTGTGGCGGCATCTCTATTCGCCGCTCCCCCCGACAAACCGGACAACTCGGTCTTCTTCATTCAGATGACCGACCCGCAATTATTCGGCGTGTTCGGCGGGAAACGCACGGTCGACAAAGGACTTGACGACGAGGAAACGCTTTTCACCCGGGCGATCGACCATGCCAACCGCTTGAAGCCGGATTTCGTCGTTATCACCGGCGACTTGGTGCAGAACCAGGGGAAGAAGCCGGAAGAGGTCGACGCGTTCAAGCGGATCACGAAGAAGCTCGATTCCGGGATTCCGCTCTATCTCGTTTCCGGCAACCACGACGTGACGGCCGATCCGGCCAGTCTGAAGTGGTACCGAGAGACGTTTGGGAAGGACTTCTACGCATTCGATGTTGGGGACTGCCGGTTCATCGTTCTTAATACGCAAATCATGCGGAGCGATGACCAGACGAGCGGAGAGGCCGGCCGACAATTGGCCTGGCTAAAGGAGCAACTCGCCGAGGCAAGCCGTCTTGGCAAAACAATCGTCATCTTCACGCACCAGTCGATTATATTGAAATCCGACGACGAGCCGACCACCTACTTCAGCCTGCCCCCGAAACCACGCCGACTCTACCTGGACCTGTTCTCCAAGCACAACGTCGCCGCCGTTTTCTCCGGCCACTACCACCGCAACGCCAAGGCGGCGCACGGCGGCGTCGACTACGTCACCACCTCCGCCGTCTGCATGCCCCTGGGCAAGCGACCCGCCGGGGATGCGGCTTGGTTCGGGTGCGCGATGGGAAGGTGGAGCAGAAGTATTATTCGCTGGATGAAGTGCCGGCGACTCCGTAACGCCTTCGTTGCTTTGCCGATAGAAGAGAGAGTATGGCCAAATTGACGAAGACGTCAGAATGGCACGCGGGGGTCTTGACGGCGGTCGCTCAGCCGGAGCGAAGATCCCGATCGTTCACACTGGGCGTTTGAGCGAGCGCTTCGTACGGTTTTGATTATCGTCGGCACTCGTCGCCGGAATGCGGTTCTCTTCATGTCTGAGTCCGCCTCAAGCAAAAGCCGATAAACCAGTTGGTTGGGGAAACTATACGCAAGCCACAAGCTCTCGTCGTTGTAATAGATTTCGGCCAGTGCAGCGGCGACTCCCGGTGATCGTGACAGTCCCGCTTCGCAGTGGATTAGAAACACTTCCACCTCGTCCCACATACGGTCCACAAAATCGAGCAATTCTCGTGCAAGAGCCGGAGTAAAGGCATCGTCTCGGTTTGGATCGTCCGTATCTGCAAACGCAAGCCGCAGGAGGCCTCGGCGGTTGGTCGTAGACAGATCGGCGAAGCCGTCGTCGGTCGTGTTGATCGAAATCGCCGCCCAAGGCCGATCGCACCGGAATATACCGGCGTTCCAGAACGACCGGACTTCGAACTTCTTGCGTTTCATGGCCTTTCCTCCGATTTCCGCGTCGCTCCCGTCCTGTCGGGAAACGATTCCCGACCCCTTTGATCCGTCTCGGGGAGTTCATTTTGACGACGTTTATCCCTGGCCGAAAGGGGTAGGGACGGGATTTGTGGGAGATGAAGCTCGGAGTGGACGGCAACCGTTTCCTAATCCTGTAGATCCTGTTAATCCTGTCTTCTCTTCTTCCTTGGTAGTTTCCTACCGGGCGTCGGTTCGGAGGGCTATTAGAAGGACCTACTTGAAGGCCCCATCACGTAGAGGCTCCCTCTCGGATTTCCGCCCCCCAATCACGCGGGCCGTCGGATTGCCCAGAGTGATGGTGAGGGGGTGTTTCGTGGGGGATGAACTCAGTACAATGTTATTGACCGGAAGGCTTCCCAACCGTCCCGAGGCCGTGTCTCACCAGACCTTCGACGCGATGGCCTCAAGTCCTCTCCTGGAAGGCAACGTGGCAGGTGGAGTCGCGTTCTCCCAACAGAATAGCCATGGAAAAAAAGCCGAGAAAACGTACCGACCGATACGATGTCTCCGGAAACGTGGAGGCCCAGTATGTTGACGAGGCCGAAACCGTGCTGGTCAACAAAAAGGGAATCACGGATCTTCGGACACTCCAGGTCGAGGAAGAGGAGGCCCTGGCTCAGGCATACGAAGCCTTGCTCAACGAGGTCCGGATCGATACCCCGATCACATGCAACCTTCTGTTGCACATCCATGATCGCATCTTCGGCCGGCTCTACAATTGGGCCGGTCGATGGCGGACAGTCTGGATCAAACAGCCGGGCGTTACGTGGCCTCCCCCCGACTTTCTGGTGTCCAACATGGAAACGTTCGAGAAAGAAGTCCTTGCCAAGTACCCTGCCGGGCAAATCAAGGACGAAGAGACCTTCTGCCGTGCTATCGGCGAGATCCAGGGCGAATTCCTGGTACTCCACCCCTTCCGGGAAGGCAATGCCCGAACGATCAAACTGGCCACCAACCTCTTGTCATCGCAAACCGGCAGACCCTTGTTGAAATACGACAGTAGCGAAGCGGGGAAAGAGCAATATATAGAGGCAGCGAAAAGGGCCTTCAAACGAGACTATGCCCCGATAACCAAGATCATTCAGCAGGCGTTAGCAGAGGCGCAGAAATAGCCTCCAACTGCCGCAGAATCCGTTGCCTGGTCGCTTCCTGCAACGGCGGCAGCCCCTCGATGACGCTATCACGTTCAATGACATCCAAAATCTGCTCATGCCGCCGCGCATCATCCTGCAGCCACGGACAAGCGTCTTTCAGCGTCAGTCCTTTTCCAAATGACATCATAACTCTCATTATACCATGCCAACGGGCCAATTCGAAGGGGAACGCAATGAGTTTGACGGCGCCCGATATTAGATAATCGTCTATTGATCCAGGGCGGCCCCGCGCCCTGCCCCGGGCCGGAATGTTGGCCCCCTTCGTGGCATTTGACGATGGACAGCACCACCCGCCAATCCCCGTAGGCGTTTTCCGGCATTCCCCTATAATATGACGGCGTCACCCTGTTTCTCCCCTTCGTCCACGGACCGGATTTTTCAGAAAAAGAGACAAGAATTATGAGTCACGCCCCCGAGCAAGGCTTTTTGTTCGACAAGGAGGAGAAGCCCGAGGCGTCCGCGCAGGGCGAAACGGCGAAGCCGGCGGCGGCTGGGGCACAACAGCTTGATCTGGCTCCTATCCCGAGCGATCCGGCCCTCGGTTCCGATCCGCCGGAGGACTTTCAGGGGAAGTCGGTTTGGGTGATTGACGCCCATTCGCTCATTCATCAGGTCTTCCACGCCCTCCCCGAGATGACCAGTCCTCGTGGGGAGCCGGTGGGGGCCGTTTTTGGCTTCACCCGGGATATATTCTCGATCCTCACTGCCTACAATCCGGACTACCTCTTCTGCGCATTCGACATGCCCGGCAAGACGTTTCGGCATGATCTGTATGAGGAGTACAAAATCCAGCGGCCGCCGATGCATGAGGATCTGGTGCCCCAGATTCCGATGATTCGGCAATTGCTGCAAACGATGGGCATTCCGGCGATCGGGGCGGAAGGGTACGAGGCGGACGACGTCCTGGCGACCATTGCCGAAATCGTGGATCAACGGGGGGGGAAGGGCTTCCTGGTCACCGCCGATAAGGATTGCCGCCAACTCATCACCGACCGCGTCAAAGTGGTTAATATGCGGAAAAAAGATAAGGTGATCTATGACGCCGACGCCCTCATGGAGGACTGGGGAATCCGCCCCGATCAGGTCGTCGATTTCCAATCGCTGGTCGGCGACTCCGTCGACAACGTGCCGGGCGTGCCGCTGATCGGGCCGAAGATCGCGAAGGAACTGCTCCAGAAGTACGAAACGCTCGAGTCGGTCCTCGACCACGCGAGCGAGATTTCCGGAAAGAAACGCAAGCAGAACCTCATGGAGGGTCGCGAGCAGGCGATGCTCAGCCGCGACCTCGTCCGGCTCGACCGCAATACGCCGGTCGTCATTGACTGGAACCAGGGCCGCGTCACGCCGTTCGACAAGGGGACCGATCTCCGCCGTTTTCGACGAACTCGGTTTCCGCAGCCTCCGCAGGGACCTCGACAAGTTCGAACAGGCTGAAGGGGGCGAAGAGCCCGTTGAAGCGACGCCGCCGCCGGAATTCAACGTCACTTACCGGCTGGTCGACTCGCTTGAGAAACTCGACGAGATTGTCGGCGAACTGAAGAAACAAGAGCGTTTCTCAATCGACACGGAAACGACCTCGCTCTGGCCACGCTGGGCGGAATTGGTCGGGATTTCGCTGGCCTGGAAAGAAGAACGAGGCGTGGTACATTCCGATTCGTTCTCCCGAGGGCGAAAAGGCGCTCGACGAAAAGGAGGTCATTGGCCGCCTCCGACCGGTTCTCGAAAGCCCCAAGATCGAGAAGATTGGTCAGAATCTGAAATACGACATGATCGTCCTCCGTGGTGCCGGCGTCGAACTGGCCGGTCCGTTGTTCGACACGATGGTCGCCGACTACCTGCTCGATCCGGGCGGACGCAGCCACGGGCTGGACAGCCTGAGCGAACGGTTCCTGCATCACGAGACGATCAAGATCGACGAGCTGATCGGCAAGGGCAAGAATCAGAAGTCGATGGACACGGTTCCGCTCGACAAAATCGTCGACTACGCGGCCGAGGACGCAATCATCCCGTTCCTGATCCGGCCGATCGTGAAGTCGCAGATGGAGGCGTCTTCACTTCTGGATCTGTTCACCGATCTGGAAATGCCGCTGATCGAGACGTTGGTCGAGATGGAATTCAACGGGGTCACGGTTGACCGGGAGCAACTCGCCGAGTTGAGCAAGCGCTATCAAGAGCGGATGGACAAGGTCGAGGGGGAAATCTACGAAACCGCCGGCAGGCCTTTCAATATCGGTTCCCCTAAGCAACTCCAAGAGATTCTCTTCGAGGAACTGGGCCTTCCGGTGATCAAGAAGGGAAAGACCGGCCCAAGCACCGACGCCGCGGTCCTGGAGGAACTCGCCCCCCAACACGTGCATTCCCGGCGAAGATTCTGGAGTACCGGCGATACGCGAAACTGAAAAACACCTACGTCGACGCCATCCCCGAGATGATCTGTCCGAAGACGGGGCGTGTTCATGCCTCGTTTAATCAGGTCGTTGCGGCGACGGGTCGGCTTAGTTCCAGCGACCCCAACCTGCAGAACATCCCGGTCCGCTCGGAGGAAAGTCGCGAAATCCGCTCCGCCTTCATTCCACGCGAGAAGGACAGGGTCTTCGTCGCGGCCGACTACTCGCAGATTGAACTGCGGATGCTGGCCCATTGCTCCCAGGACGAACACCTCTTGGCGGCATTTGCCCGGGACGAAGACATTCACGCCCGGGTGGCGGCGCAGGTGACACGGAGTGTCCATCGAAGAGGTCACTTCGGATATGCGGCGAGCGGCAAAAGCGGTGAATTTCGGGATTATCTACGGCCAAAGCGCGTTCGGGCTGGCGAAGCAACTCGGGATCGACAAGAGCGAGGCCGGGGTGTTTATTGAGGGGTATTTTGAAGAATATCCCGGAATTTCGCGATTTTTGGATGGGGTACTGGCGGATTGTCGCCAAAATGGGTATGTTAAGACTATTCTGGGTCGTCGGCGGTTTATCCGCGGGATCCGCGAGCGAATCGTCGGCCAGAAGAATTTCGCGGAACGGACCGCGATCAACACGGTAATTCAAGGTTCGGCGGCCGATCTGATCAAACAAGCAATGATCGCCGTGTATCGGCGGATGCGGCGTGATCGGGTGCCGGGGCTTCTCCTTTTGCAAATTCACGACGAACTCATCTTCGAAACCCCTTCCTCGGAGGCGGATTCCCTGGCAAGTCTCGTGGTCGACGAAATGTCCCGAGCCGCGCAACTGGATGTTCCCCTGAAGGTAGACGTCAAGATCGGCCCCAATTGGGCGGATGTGGCGCCCTGGTTGGAGCCCTGACGGGGAGATGGACGCAGTATACCCTGGAAATGAGCGCCCGTTTCCTCACGGAATGCGTATTATCGGGTTGACTGGCGGGATTGCCTCCGGAAAAACCGTGGTCGCGAAGGCGTTTGAGGATTTAGGAGCCGTATGCCTGGACGCGGATCGCGCGGGACACGCCGCGCTGGAAGCCCCTGACGTTGTCGAGGCAATCCGCGACCGTTGGGGGGACACCGTCGTTACGTCGGACGGAAAGGTCCGTCGGCCTGAAGTGGCCAAACGTGTGTTCGACCCGGTCCACGGCCCAGACGAGCGCGCATTTTTGGAACGGTTGACGCATCCGCGGATCGCCCGGTTGCTCGGCGCGGAGGCCGAGCAGGCGGCGGCAGCGGGTTGTCGAATTGCGGTCCTTGACGCCGCCCTCCTTTTTGAGGCGAAATGGGATCGTGTGTGCGACCTCGTGGTTTTCGTCGACGCCCCCCGCCCTACGCGCTTGGCTCGCGCCTTA
Source organism: Thermoguttaceae bacterium (assembly GCA_963674475.2). Lineage (GTDB taxonomy): Bacteria > Planctomycetota > Planctomycetia > Pirellulales > Thermoguttaceae > CAXXFQ01. The sequence goes on from CAXXFQ010000033.1 coordinate 867,436, forward strand.
AGCCGCGGGTGGAGTGAAATGGATTTTACGGATAGGGAAGCTGCGCAGTTTAGCGTGAATTCCAAGAGAGAGCGTGCCGATGAAGTTATTGATAATTCGGGCTCCCTCGATTATGTTCAAAACCAGGTGGAGCGCCTGTGGCGCACCTGCCTGGAGAACGACTGAGGCGAAAAGGGAGCCGGTTCAAGAGATTGCCGCGCGGCGTTTTGCGCGGCCAAGCCGACCGGATTTCCCAACAGATCGCCTCAGCAACTCGGCAAGCCGAGTTGCGTTGTCCTTGTTTTCCCTCCTTTTCCCTCCTTGTTTCCTTTTCCCACAAGGGCTTTGATCCTCATCATCTCGGTCCGTCCGGACCCCCGTCCCGTCTCCTCAGGAGATGACTCATGTCTACAAGAGACCCCAAGGAAAGTAAGTCGTCGACGTCCCGGTCCGGTTCCGGGAAGTCGAAACG
>CAXXFQ010000034.1:0-11142 GCA_963674475.2 Thermoguttaceae bacterium
CATAAAATGTGCTGCCACCGGATAAAATGTCCACTGTCCCGCTGTTCGCGTCAAACATCACCAGACTGTTGCGCACCGTGAAGATATCATTATTTATCAATGACCCGCCGATATTCACCGTATTGTTTTCCCCGTTCTTTGTATCCAATGTCCCGCCCGTGATGGTCAATGACCCGTCCGCGTCAAAGGCGTCTTCCAATTCAAACGTCGCCCCGCCGCCCCCGTCATTGATGATCACATCGTAAAACGCGCTGCCGTTGGATAATATGTCCACCGTCCCGCTGTTCGCGTCAAACGTCACCGTGCTGTTATTGGCGCTAAAGGTATCGTTGTTACTCCAATTCCCGCCGACCGTAACTGTATTGCTCTCCGCCGCCTTGGTGTCTAACGTCCCGCCCGTGATCGTCAAATTCGCGTCCACGTCCAGCGCGTCTTCCAGCTCAAACGTGGCCCCGCCGCCCCCGTCATTAAAGACTACATCATAAAACGTGCTGCCGTTGGATAATATGTCCACCGTCCCGCTGTTCGCGTCAAACGTCACCAGACTGTTGCGGACCGTGAAGGTATCGTTATTTATCAATGACCCGCCGATATTCACCGAGTTGTTTTCCCCGTTCTTTGTATCCAATGTCCCGCCCGTGATGGTCAATGACCCGTCCGCGTCAAACGCGTCTTCCAGCTCATACGTCGCCCCGCCGCCCCCGTCATTGATGATCACATCGTAAAACGCATTGCCGTTGGATAATATGTCCACCGTCCCGCTGTTCGCGTCAAACGTCACTTGGCCGTTTCGGGGCTCAAAGGTGTCATTGTTGGTCCAGGTCCCGCTGAGCGTGATCGCGTTGTTCTCTCCGCTCTTGGCATCCAGGGTCCCGCCCGTGATCGTCAAGCTCGCTTCCACGTCCAGCGCGTCTTCCAATTCAAACGTCGCCCCGCCGCCCCCGTCATTAAAGACCAAATCATAAAACGTGCTGCCACCGGATAAAATGTCCACCGTCCCGCTGTTCGCGTCAAACGTCACCAGACTGTTGCGCACCGTGAAGGTATCGTTATTCGTCAATGATCCGCCGATATTCAGGCTGTTGTTCTCGCCGCTCTTCGTGTCCAATGTCCCGCCGGTAATCGTTAAGGAACCGTCTATATCCAGATTGTCTTCTATTTCCACTGTCAAAGCTGTCCCGCCGTCATCAATGACCAGATTGTATAAGGCATAGGACCCGTCGGTAACGATATCTACGGTCCCGCTTGATCCGTCAAAGGTCACCGTCGATTGGTCCTGGGTGAAAGTCGCCCCTGAGTTGATGGTCAAAGAACCGCCCAAATTGATTTGGGTTTCGTCTACTTCGACATCATCTGTACAATCAAGCGTCCCGTTAACTGTGATATCCCCGCTGATATCAAGGTCATACCCGTTGGTATAAAAATAATCTCCGGCGCTGATAGTCAGGGAATCGGCTGTAAAATCCGAGGCCAAGTTGATTGTATCCGGCGAAGACCCGATCGTGACATTCCCGAAATTAAAACCGGTTGAATTATCCGTGTATGTCAAATCTCCGTCGAAAGTTACCGTCCCTGTCCCCGGGGTTGCGGATCCATTCGCCCCGATTGTGATATTCCCGGCAATGTTAACATTATTATCATTAGTATCCATGTCCAAGATACCCGCGGTCAAGGTGAACTCTCCATCAACATCCAAATTGCTAACGGTCCGGAAAGTGACGCCATTGCTGTTGATCGTCAAATCATCATAGGTCCAGTTCTTTAAATCATACGGGCCGGAACCTCCCTGAAAGATGACGGTGGCTCCGGTCTGCAGGCTCGGGGCTGTCACGGTTTCATCCCCGTCGAGATATAAAATCCCGCCATTTTCAACCGTAACGCCTCCCGCAGCGCTGAGGTTTTCTCCGTTCAGATCATAACTCCCCTCTTCAATAGTTAAAGACCCTGAGCCGGTAATAGTAATCGGGCCGGACTGCGTGACCGTGCCGCTCGTTTTGTTCACCTTGATGGGTATGCCAAGTTCTCCTGAAGGATGGCTGATGGTTTGCGCACCAGTCCCGTTTAAGACCAAGGTAATATCTGTATCGTCCATGCGGGTCGAATTACCGCTCGGGTTAAAATCAAAAGCGCCGGCGACGTTGATCGTGATCGCGGCCGAGGCGTCAACGTCAACCGTCCCGGTCCCGCTTTCATTATCAACATCCAAATCACCGTTGACCGTAAACCCGTCGGCCAAAACAATGGACGAGCCTCCGTCCAGGACAATCTCCAAATCATTAAAAGTGACGCCGCCGGTCGTGATGATCTCGTCGTTCTCCGCTGAAAAGCGCACGGTGGCCCCGCGGACTTGAAATGTGCCCGAATTCGTAAAAGTGGTTAAAAATGTTGGGTTATAATCATTATTCGTGAGATCCAAGGTGTCGCCGGCCGTAATCGTCACCGGCCCCTCAAAGATAACATCTGAACCTAGCTCGACCGAGTTCGACGTTTTATTAATGTTAATGCCTGATTTTAAATAGCCGCCCGTCCAATTCTGGGTTATTGCCTGGGTATTGCCTCCGGCCATATCGATGGTCAAATTAGAATTACCGATATCAATTATAGAGGACGTCGCTGCCCCGTTGATCGTGAGATCACCGTTTAAGGTAATCGTGCGCGTCCCGGTGGGCAGGATGGAAAACCAGGAGAATCCGCCGCCGCTTTTATCAAAGATCAGGTCATGGGCTACCGTGAAATCATCTTCGAGCGTGACCTGCGGGTCCCCGAACATGGCCGTCATGGCATTATCAAAAGTCACATCATAAAAAGTAGCGCCGTTAGCTGAGATCTGATCTCCGGTCGTATTGAATTCAAACTGAACCGACCCGTTATTATGGCTGAAGCTGCCCGTACCGGAAATCGTGAAATTATCCTGAATCGAGAGCGTGCCGGATGTACTTGTAAAAGATCCGCCGCTAAGGGTGAAATCACCATTGATATCGATGGTTTGGGTGCTCCCGCTAAACGTTCCATCAGCCTGAATAAAATCATCATTGCCCACTGTCATGGTCCGGCCATTAAGGTCAAAGGTCCCGGTGTAGCCGCTATTCATCTGGAAACCCGAGACATCCACGGCGGCATCGGCCGTACAACTGCTGGTTTCCGTGCCGTTGAAGATGGCGATATCGCTGCTGCCCGGGACACTTCCCCCGGACCAGTTGTTCCCATTATTCCATAAACCATCTCCATCGGAATTGTCCCAGGTGATATTAGCCGCTCTGGCTGCGGGAAGGAAGAAAAAAAGGGTCATCAACAGCATGACAACCGAAAGGACTACAGAAGATACATACCGAGTGAAGATATTCTGCGGATTTCTAGAGTATTTATATGAGTATGAAGACATCTATTGGACTTTTTATCGTTTGTTATATTTATAGTCATATTATATAAGGCTTATGAAATAATTTTATGTATAAATAGATTTTTTTTTAAGGTCTTAAACGCCCGGCAGAAGCCTGGCCAGGGGGAAAGCTCGAGGATCATAATGATTATTTTGAGAAAACAAACCTTTTTATTTTCAAACGTTTTTAAGCCTGCTTTAAAGAAAGCCTAATTGATCCGGGATGAGAATATATTGCCTTGTTCAATCTATACACACTGTTTTTTCAGGTTTTACAGATTTGATGCGATGAGGGCTCCTGCCGTCAGGATACAGATTCGATGATAAGCGCGATAACACCCCCGCCCCCAAAGGAAATGCAGGCCAGGCCTTTGGAAAGTTGTTTCGTCTTTAACCCATGGACCAAGGTGACTAAGACGCGTGTTCCGGCGGCCCCTAAGGGATGACCGAGGGCGATATCCCCGCCGAACAGATTTAACCGTTCTTCCGGAAGATCTAAGGTCTGTTTGGTCAACAGGACCTGGGCGGCGAAGGCCTCTGTAATCTCAAACAGATCAATATCTTTTAATCCTAAATCACACTTTTTCAAACAAGCCTGGATGGCGGCGACATCGGATTCAAAGGATACTTTCGGGTCGACCATGGTGGTGAAGAAACTCAAGATTCTTGCCTTGGGTTTTATTTTATGTTTTTTGATGAAGGAGGAAGAACCGACGGCTAATAAAGCGGCTCCGTCAGCCGGCGAACAGGCCGTGGCCGCGGTGACCCGCCCATTTTTCTTAAAAACCGGGGGTAAGGATTTGAGCCGGGCTAAGGTCAGATTGGCCCGGGGCTTATCATCCAGCGTGAGCCGGCCTTTTTGCGGGTGACGCAAAGGGTAAATCTCTTCAGAGAAAAAATCCCGGCGGGCAGCCACGGCCTTTTGATGGCTGCTTAAGGCAAACTTTTCTTGTTGTAGCCGGGTGATCCGGTGCCGGCGGCATAATCCTTCCACTAATTCCCCCATAGACTTTTGGGTCATCTGACAATATAAACCATCCCAAAAGGCGCTGTCCTTCTGCTCAGCCGGGTCCTCTGTGGCGAACAAAGGACTGTGGCTCACGCTCTCCGTTCCGCCGACCAACATATAATGCGCTTGGCCGGCCTGGATCGAGCGGATCCCTAAAGATAAAGCCAATAAGCCGGATCCGCAGACATAATTGACGGTGTAAGCCGGAATATGCTGGGGCAATTTGGCCATGTGCGCGGCCTGGCGTGCCAAATTCTGGCCGGTTCCAGCGCTGACCACGTTACCGATGACGACTTCATCGATCAGTTGGGGATCGAAGGAAATCCGTTGGGTCAAGCCTGTTAAAAGATGGGCGGCGAGTTGGACGGCATTAAAATCACGCAGTGTTTTATGCCGGCCTCCGATCGGGGTGCGTAAACCATCGACAATATAAACTTCTGGATTCAATCTGTCTTCCTTTAGTATCAAACTAAATTGAGGATAGCTTCAACATCCACATATTCTTTGACGAGCCGGGCGGCTTCATGAATTTTTTCCTTATCGGTTTTCTGAATTTTACAGGTTAAATTCTCCAACTCAGCGGCAACGTCGTAAGTGTCTTTATCTGTCAGCAAGATCGGGATCTGACTCATTTCGAGCAATTCCATGATTTCCAGGCTGGGCCGTAAGCCCCCGGTCAGAATGATCCCGGAGATCTTATCCCCCTTCCCGCGCGTCAGGTGCGAACTGACGGCTAAAAGAATATTGTCGACGCGGTCTCCGGAGGTCAATACCAGGGTGCCTTTATTTAAATGGTGAATCATATGGCGCGGCTCCATGGCCGCGACAAAGGCGTCTTTGATGCGACGGTTGAGGTTCTCCTTCCCGCATAACAAGTCCAGGCCGAGCGCGGATTGTATCTGGGCCACGGTCGGATCGCTTAAAAGCTGTTTGGCGGGTAAAACTCCGAAAAGACGCAGGCCCTTGTTCTTCAGGCCTTTTTGCAATATCTTTTTAATCTCCGCGTATTTTTCCTGGATAACTTTGTTAATAATCACCCCGATCACTTCGACATTTTTCAGGTCAAATAAGGCCTTGTTCAGCATAATCTCATCGATGCTCTTGCCGACGCCGCCTTCGCTGACAATGATCACTTTAGACTGCAATAATTCGGCGACATCCGCGTTGGAAACGTCAATCACCGAACCGACCCCGGCGTGACCGGTGCCCTCAACGATCATAACCTCTTTCCCGCGGCTCAATTTTCGATAAGAATCAACGATCTTTTTGACGAACATGTCTTTATCCGGATGTTCGATATATTTTTTCGTGAACCCCCGGGCGATCGTGACCGGGCTCATCTCTTTGAATCTTTTTTCGCAATGGAACACTTCCCCGATCAAATAGGAATCCTTATCGATCTTGACATTCCCCACGTTGACATATTTTTGGCCGACGGGTTTGATAAAGGCGGTCTTGATTTTCTTTTCTTTAAAAGCTTGATACAAACCGAGCGAGATCGTCGTCTTGCCCGTGTCTTGCCGAATGGAAGACAGAAAAATATTTCTAAAATGTTTTTTAAGCATGGCCTGGCCTTCGTTATAAAAAGGTAAAAAAAAGAGACAGTTACGCGAAAAGGAAACTGTCAGCAAACGCCATTAAGCCTAATGGCTAGTTTTCATTATAGTGAAAAGATCTGGGGCCGTCTAGGTATTAAGTGATACATCTTCTTCTTTACTTCAATCGGTATTTCCGTCATGGGCTGCAGGGAGACTTCCTTTAACGGATCGGCAATGATCTTGATCTCGCGCCTCGTTATCTCGATGTGGAACCAGATGTTCTTGAAACGGACGTGAAATTTTATGCGCTGCCATTGTTTGGGCAGGTTCGGCTCGAGACAGATGCGGTCGTCCAGGATCCGCAGTCCGGCGAAATTATGCAAGAATAAACTAAGCGAGCTGGCCATCACGCCCGCGTGGATCCCTTCCTGCGTCGTGCCGCCCTGGGTGTCGTAGATATCACTTTCCAAAGACTGGATCAGATACTCCATGCTCTGTTGCCGGCGCCCGAGGATATCGGCGACATAGGCATGCACCACCTTACTCAATGTTGAACCGTGTGACGTCCGTTGGGAATAGTAATCAAAATTTTTATTCATAATTTCTTTGCTGAAGGCATAGCCTAAACGCTTAAATATTTCTTTAATCTCATTATAATTCAAAACATAGAATATCATCACGACATCGGCTTGTTTAGCGACTTTGTAATCGTCCGGCGAGAGCCCTTCTGCCTTCAGGATGCGGTCAACACGGTGAATATTATCATATTTGCGCCGGTATTCATCCCAGTCCAGCTCTTTCAGTTTCATATACCCCTCGAACTGGTGGATGATCCCGTTGCGGCTCATCGGAACATACATTTTATGAATAATGCTGCGCCAGCGTTCAACCTCTTCTTCCGAAATTTCTGTTTTAAGCATGAGGGCATTGCGGTCTACTTCAATCAGCAGGTCATCCAGGATGTGCAAGGCCTTTTCAATCACCCAGACAGCCAGGACATTTGTGTAGGCATTATTATTCAATCCGCCGGAATCGCTGTTTGAATATTTCTCATGAAACTCATCCGGACCCATGACGCCCTTGATCACAAAACGGCGCCGTTTATCGTCGTAGGTCGCCAAACTCGACCAGAAGTGCGCGATTTCCAACAGCATTTCCGCTCCGTAGCGGTCCAGGAAGTCCCGGTCACCGGTCGTTATAAAATAGCTCCAGATATTATGCGCCACGGCGATTGACACATGTCTCTGCAGCGAACTGTAATCTGGGCCCCATTCATTCGACATCGGATTTAAATGGATGACCTGGGTCGTCTCATCCCCGCGCGAGGCGCTCTGCCAAGGATACATGGCTCCCCGGTAACCGTGTTGCTGGGCGTATTCCTTGGCCGCGACCAGACGACGGTAGCGATACATGAGCAAGGCCCGGGTAATCTCCGGGGCATGCAGGTTGTAGAAAGGAAAAACATACAGCTCATCCCAGAAAACGTGTCCGCGGTAAGCCTCACCGTGCAGCCCGCGAGCCGGCATCCCGGCATCGATATCCTCGTTATAGATGGAGGCAGACTGGATCAGGTGAAAGGCGTGCAGGCGCAAGACAAGCTGAACAAAATCATCCCCGTCGACTTCTATGTCAAACCTTTTCCAAATGGCCCGCCATTTGGCCTGATGCGGCTGGTACATCCCGTCAAAACTCTCCATTTGATTGATCGTCTCCTGGGCCAGGGCGCAGCTATCCACGACGCCGTGGTCGCGGGAGGTATAGATGCTGATCAATTTTTCAACGCTGTACTTTTTAGTCTTGCTGACTTTGAATGAAAACTCCTGAATGATGCGCTGCCGGCCGTGGGTAATGATTTTCATGTCCGGGTTTATCCGCTTATGCCCCTGGTAGACCAATGTGCGCAGGGCCTCCGTGATCTGGATCTTAGACTGGTTAGTTTGCATCTCCAAGTAGACGCCGTCTTTGCCAAAAGAACCCAGGGAATACGGTTCCAAATGTTTTGAGCTCAGTTTTTTGTAACGGTCTACCCCGGCATTGATGATTAATCCGTCGATACCGCTCCTGACTGTGAGCAAGCCGTTATAATTTTCCGGCGTGATCGAAAAACGCAATCCCCCGCAGTGAGGGTGGGCCATGCTGACGATCCGGTGCGATTCAACCAGTGTGATCCGTCCTTTCTTATCCTGCCAGCGAACCCGCCGGGACAATATGCCTCTGCGCAGATTCAGTTCAATCTTCCAGCACAAAATCTTAGCCTTATCCCGGTTGATCCATGGATCGTCATCAATCCGGAAATACAGCATAAGCCAGTTAGGGCAGTTGACAAAATCTTCGTTATATATCGTGCGTTTGGCTATTTCCGTCGGCAAGGTATTGTACACGCCCGCGATATAGGTCCCCGGATAATGCACCTTTGAGGACACAACCTCTTCCCCTGCGCCCCGAGTCCCAAAGTAACCATTACCCAACGTGTAGAGGGCTTCCCTCAGACTCTCTTCTTCTGGATTGAATTTATTGTGGGTTAGCTTCCAGGTCTTCATGAACGAAATCACCTTGGTGAACAGCTACATCATCTTTTTATTGATTTGGATGAACCACTGATTGAGATGCTCGACCGTATAATCAGCGAAATCAGGAATCACGATATCGGCTCCGTTGCTCCGTAAATCATCTTCATTATCCTCTCTGGCGACACCGATCACCAGGCCAAACCCACCATTCACACCGGCCTGTACACCAGAAACTGCATCTTCAACCACAATTGAGGCTTTTGGCGAGACGCCCATATTACGGGCTGCTTGAACAAAGATATCCCCCTCCGGTTTTCCGTTGAGGCCGAGCTCGGCAGAAACCACCCCGTCGACCCTGGTCTCAAACAACTCCTCGAGTTTTGCGGATTGCAAAATATATAAACAATTTTTACTCGAAGAAGCCACCCCAACATGAATCCCGGTTGACTTCAACGTCCGGATGATCTTTACAGTTGAGGCATAGACATCGACTCCGTCCCTTTGCAGGAGACCTCCCGAAACTTGACGTTTTTTCGGTTGCCTAATCCGCAAATCGATTCTCTTTCCGGGGCATCCTCAGGATCACCATAATCGATGTGGATATCGCGGGATTCCAGAAAACTTTGCACACCTTTGTAGCGTGGTTTCCCGTCGACATAGGTCAAGTAGTCTATTTCGTAAGTAAATTCTTGGAAAGGACGCCGGTCCCGTTGGGCCAGCATCTGGAGATATTCATCAAACATGACCTTCCAAGCGGCCGCATGGACCACCGCCGTCTTCGTGACGACCCCATCCAGGTCAAAAACGACTCCTTGAAAAGACAGATTATTTGGTTTTAGTTTCATTTATAAAATTAGTATTTATATTATTTGAGACTTCAGAGGAGGAGCTTTGAATTTATGCCTGCCTCACTTCATCTTTATTTGTGGAACGGGAGCCCGGTGACTAACAATTTTTTATTATATGTACATAACGTCCATTAAGCAAGTCTTTCTCAAAAAAATATTATTCTACTCAGCGTTTTGTGCGGTAGGGACATAAGGGCTTAACGCGCTCAACGTCTTATAACCAACCTTGCCGTCCACTTTGAGCCCATTGTCTTTTTGGAAATCCTTGATGGCTTGCACGGTCTTTTTCCCCATTTTGCCATCGACCGGACCGGGATTATATCCGGCTAAGGTGAGTAGCTGCTGAAGAAAAACAACGTTTAATTTACCGTTGACGACCAACTGATTATCTTTGAATACGCGCAATTTTTTCCAGGTTTCATCATCGGCAAAACGGGTAACCTTCAACTGGTTATCTTTCTGAAAGCGCTCCAATGCGTTCCGGGTCCGCAGTCCAAGGATTCCGTCAATTTTACCAGGATCGTAACCGTATATTTTTAATAAAGTTTGAATTTCTTGCACCGTGGGATTCTTTTCGTAAGGAACGACTTCGCCGATCAAATCCTTTTCCTCAGCCCCTTCCTTATCAAGCAATCGATAAATCACATCGCAACCGATACAGGAAAAAATCAAGGCAAAACACAAAAATAACTTGAAACCCCCGCCGCCTTTCCGTTTTATGGATGTTCGGAATAAAGGCCGGGGTTGCGGCGGGCGAGGGCAAGAAGGATCGCGGCGCATCCTTTTATGATCGCGCATGGGTGACAAGACAGGCTGAAGGGGACTCAAAAATGGCTTGACGTCTCGTTGGCAAGATATATTCGAACATGGACTCATAAGACTCATCCCTTAACAAATCACCAAGAAACCCGTCCATAAAGAAATATCAAACACTCCCTCTGCGGAGCAACACTTCTTTCTGGATCGCCGACATAATGGAGCGGTAATGAATCATGCCCACCAATTCCTTGGAAGCATCATCTTTCACCACAGGCAAAAAATCAACATTTTTCCGCCTGAATATATCAATAGCTTCCTGCAACGGTTGATCTTTCTTGATCGAACGGGTGGCGGGGACGGCAATATCCTTGGCTAAGATAAGCATACTAAGATCCAGTTCCTGTTCAAGTAAAACACTTCGCAAATCACCCACCGATATGCTCCCAAACAGTTGCCCTTTGCTGTCCACCACACAAAAATGATCGGAATCACTGTCTTTGACCAGATCCACCAGGGCATCGAGGGGATAATCCTCTTTAATAACCGGGACGCTATTATCCAGGACATCCTCGACTTTATATTGCTCTATAATATCTTGATCGTTCACGTCGCGGCCAGCTTCACCGGCTTTTTCTACGGCCAGTTTAACGCAAGGGGGACCTACAATCAAAAAGATAAACGTTGAGGCAACCGCCATGTTAATAATCATATGTCCATAGACTTCAATCTCAGGGCCCATATGGCTTAAATTGTGACCAATCGATATGGCCATGCCAATGGCTACTCCGGCTTGAGGAAATAAACCCAAACCGACATAACGTTTAACCAGGGCCGGGGAATCACCGATGATTCCGCCCAAGTAACTCCCCATGACCTTGCCGCAGGAACGGCCCAACAAAAGGGCCAAGAGAACTACAGTGCCGCCCGAAGCAAAGACCATCGAGATATCAAGGCGCGCGCCTACCAAGACGAAAAAAAGGATATACAGCGGCGGGACAAACCGTTTGACCGCGTGAAATATTTCTTCACTGTCCAGCGAATCCCAGTTCGCCAAGATGGTTCCGGCTAACATGCTGGAGAGGATCACATCAACTTTAAA
>CAXXFQ010000035.1:0-10941 GCA_963674475.2 Thermoguttaceae bacterium
CGGTTGGCAAATACGACGGTCGCCGCTTCACCGCCGGCCCTTGGTACTCACTCGATTTCGGCGGACCGACGCAGTTCTACGCCCCGAACAGCCTCCTCGACGACAAGGGACGCCGCATCCTCTGGGGCTGGCTGATGGGAGGCGGCAGGCCCGGTTCGCCCTGGGACGGCATGTTGACTTTGCCGAGAAGGCTGGAACTCGGCCCGGACAAGCGGTTGCGGGTGCAACCGGTCCGGGAGATCGATACGCTTCGCGGCGAGCGGCTTGCGGATATCGGCGACGGGCGAGTGCTTGAGAGCGGAGAAAAACTCGACGTTTGCCGAGGGGCCGAGTTGGATGTCGTGATGGAGTTTGAACGGTCTTCCGAAGGACGACTCAGTGTCGATGTCTTGGGAGGAGCCCTGTCAATAACCTTCGACATGGCAACTGGCGAACTGCGTTGCGGCGACAAGGTGGGCGTCGTACCACGCGATGACTCCTCCGGCAAGAACGAATCGTTCACGATGCGAGTTCTCGTGGACCGCTCGGTGGTGGAAATCTACGCCGACGGCCGTGAGGCAATGAGCCTACGGGTCCATCCGCCTAAAGGCCAGGACGCGTTTCAACTGCACGTCGAAAAGGGCCCCGTGCGGCTCGCGCGGCTGCAGGCGTGGCGGATGAAACCGATTGAGTGGGAGTAGATAGTCGCCTTTCGCGGAGCGAAAGCTGCGCATCAACGTCGCCTTTCGCTCCGCGAAAGTGGCTTCGCTCCCACTATATCAGACATCCATTCCGCATGCTCCGTCGGAGTTTCCTCGGGGAAGCCTTCTTTGGAATCCATTCAAAACGGCTGCTTTCGCGGAGCGAAAGGCGACTTTTCTCGCTGCTTTCGCGGAGCGAAAGGCGACTATGGGGACGGATTCGGCTCGCCACCGGCGATGGTCATTAACGCTTCGAGTGTTGCGGCGTCCGTGTCGTAGTCGAGTCGTTTCACCGTGCCGTCCGCCATAAGAACGGCGACGCGCGATATATGATGACTGCCCAAGCCGGGCCGCCTATCCTCTTTCGTTGACGGTTGGACGAACGTGTGCGGCATCGTTTCAATATCGTAATCCCGGGGTTCCATCCGGTTGATCTCGGTATTGACGACCTCGGCCAGAAGCATCGTGTTCTCCGGCCCGTCGGTGATATCGCTCAGACGGACGCCGTCCGGTCCCTCGCCCACGGTCCCCGGCCCGGTGATCATGACGTAATCGGTCCACAGGTTTTCTTCGATGTTTGATGCCCGACGTTTCGGACAACGAAAGGCATTCATAGCCGTGGACGCGAACTGCCGGTTGTGCGCGCTGTTCCATGGTTCGTCGAGTTGAATGCGCTCGTACATCGCCCGTTCCTCGACGTAGGGCAGGATCAACGTCCGCCAACTGTGCAGCCGATTGCCGTCCTTGTCCACGGTATAGGGCGGAGGGAAACGCCCGTACTCGTCGTGGTAGTTCTGAAGTGCCAAGCCGAGCATGTGTAGATTGAATCTGCACGCGCTTTCCGGGGATATCGAATGCTTAGCCGTAATTGCCGGTAAAACGAGAGCGACCACCAACACAACGAACAAAAGGACGCCGGCCAGCGACGCCCAATACCCGCATCCCGGCGCGGCGCATGATTTGTCGCAGGAAGCGGCATCCGTCCCTCCCGGCAAACTCGCAATAGGCCGGCCACACCGCGTGCATGAGGCCCCCTCTTTCGGCTGCTCTTCGACCGAATCCATCACCAAACCGCAGCGAGGACATGTGATCTTGCTAGACATGCGATCTCCCTTCCATATATGAGCGTGTCTCAAACCCCATTGTACCCGGTGCCTCTGAAATCCGATACCCCCTCAGCGGCACCGGTTCCACTCCAACGCCAGCGGCGCGAGGGCAATCCGCACCAAAGGTAGAACCAGAATCACGCCGGTGAGAATCAGATACGGCGGGACGAGACCGCTGGGAATCAGGCGGCAGAATACGCCGAACAGAGCGGCTGCTATAGCCGTCCAACTCACCGCAAGCCACCTCATCAAACGTGGTTCGATCAGGCCGAAGCGGACGTTCCGGCGTACCAGCCATACTCCCAGGAGCAACTTGACCGCCGCCAGGAGCGCCAGTACTAGCGGGGCGGCAAGGCGAAGGATTTCCCGGGAATGCGGGTACTCAGAAAGCCGGCACCCGCCGAGGAAAGCCCCAAACAGGATGATGTTCATCCCGCAGACGCCGCCGACCATCACCCAGTTCCGGCCGGTCAGCCCGATGAAGAGCCCGGAGATGATTGATTTCCAAGTGATCGCCGGCAGCAGGATCGCGGCCAGGACAACGACAGCCACCTGCTGGGCCGATGAAAGGCCCTCCGTGATCGTATTCCACCAGCGGACGGAATCACCCCACGAGTTCGTCAAGAGGAACATCGCCGCGATGACACACAGGACGATTCCCCATCCGGCACCCACGCTGAGTGCAGCGGCCTTCATCTTGGCCCAAACGAACTCGCTGCAACGCATCGGCCGCGTCGCCAGGAACGGAGGGATCGCCTGGGCCGTTCCCCGCTTCCCGCAATTCCCCCAGTTGCCGCTGCCGGCAATCCCCGCAAAGAGCGGAACCGCGAGCAACAGGAACGGGGTGCGAAGCGGCGAGCCGGGCCCAAGCCGCGGGTTGTGGCGGCTGAAGGGAATCAAAATCGCCAGGAAGAGGCTCATCAGGGCGACCATGAGCGGAAGCCCCAATCCAAAACGTCGCCATTCGTACCAGGTCTGAGCGCGGGACGGCGAGGAGAGGCGGGTTCCTCGCAGCGCAAATCGGTCGGCGAGGGTTCCAATCCACGCGATCATCCATTTCAGGTCCGGCTGATCGCCCCGCCGTGCCCTGGCAACCCCGCGGACGGCGACGGCGTAGGCCGGTACGATTGTGGCGAGAAGCAGCGATGCAACGAAGCCTTCGTGAAAATCCGCCATCCATCGGAGCGAGGAGAACGCGACCAAGACGGCAATCGCCGCGGCGGCCGTGAATATCCGAAGTCCCGGCAGCCCGAACGGCCGCCAAGAAAGTGCCTGAATCCACGTCAGGCAACTCGCGACCAGGGCCGCCGGCCACCACAGAGCGACTTCCAGCCCGTGAGGCCGAAAGAGGATTCCCGCCGCCGCCAGCCAGGTAAGCGCCCCGGCCGACGTACCCAGGAACATCGGCCGGGAGACCAGGACCGCGGTCGTCAGCGGCTGAGTGAACGTATACGAGGGAAAGGCCGATTCCACGCCGCCGATGTCTCCGTCGCAACCGTAGGCGAACAGGGGCAACAATCCGTAGAGGAGGGGTGCGGCGCCAAGCAAGCGGATCAGGAGGAGGCCGTGTTCGTGCATGGGAAAGGTCACGCCAAGAAAGACGCCGTCCGCGACCGCATGGCAGAGCCCCCATACGGCGATCAGCCAGACGCTTCCGCCGATCAACATCCATCGCTGCCGCGTCCAGAGTTCCCAAAGTACGGCGTTACTTCGCGAAAGCATGGCTATTCTCTCCCGGTTTCCTCTTCCGTGACGAGGCACTCCCTTCCCACTCGGGCGACGAATATCTCGTCGAGGGAAGGAATGTGCCGATCGACGATTTGCGCACCGGCCCCGGCGGCCGCAGCCTGCAACGCGTCGAGCCGCCCATTGCAGACGGCCGTCCATTCGTGCCCCGACCCTTTCCAGCCGAGGGCCCCGGCCAAGACGGGTGTCGAAACTTGCGGGGCGTCGAATCGGACGGTGAGGCAATGAAATGAATCCTTGATCCGGTCCAGCGTGTCGCACAGGACGATGCGTCCCTCGTCGATCATGGCGACGTGATCGGAAACACGTTCCACTTCATCCAGCAGATGCGAGGAAAAGAGGACGGTTCGCCCCTCCTCGCATACGGTGCGAATGACGGCCGTCAAGATATCGCGCCGCGCAATCGGGTCGAGTCCCGTCGACGGCTCGTCCAGCAGCAATATCTCGGGGCGGTGGGCCAAAGCGATGAGCAGCCCGGCCCGCGCGCGCTGTCCTCTGGAGAGTTGCTTGATCTTCTTGCCCGGATTCAACTCGAACGTCCCACGGAGTTCTTCCGCGTAGGCGTCGTCCCAAGTGGGATAAAAGGCACGATTGTATTGAAGCAATTCGTCGACGCGCATCCATTCCGGCAGGTCGTTCTCATGCGAGAGATAGCCGATTCGCGACAAGACGCCGACCGGATCGGCCACCGGGTCACACCCGAACACGCGAACGCGGCCGGTTTGCGCTTTCAATAACCCGAGCACGTGTTTCAGCAGCGTCGTCTTGCCCGCCCCGTTGACGCCGACCAGGCCGAAGACAGCCCCCTTCGGAACGCGGAGACTGACGTCGTTGAGTGCAAGCGCCGCACCGAAGCGTCTGGTGACCGACTCGAATTCGACGACCGACTCGCCGTTCGACTTACTATCGTCCATCATGACTCCACTCCTTCCTGTCGACGGGTTCCAAATTCGTCTCGCGGCGGCGGACGAGTTCCACTACCTCGTCGACGGAAATATCCAACTGCCGAGCCTCGGCCAAGAGCGCATCGACCCGCGAGGTGAGGATTCGGTGCCGCTCCCGGGAATCCAACGGCGAGCCGCGGTCGGAGACGTAGGTTCCGGCCGTGCGGTGTTTGACGACCACTCCAGCGGTTTCCAGTTCACGGTACGCCCTCGCGACCGTGTTCGGATTGACCACCAACTGCTCCGCCAGCGCACGGATCGAAGGGAGTTCTTCGCCGGCCGACAACCTGCCGGAAGCAACGAGGTACTTCAGTTGGTTGACGATCTGCAAATAGATCGGAACGCCGTCGCTGGAGGAAATGTGGATATGCACGAACCGGCTCGGAGGGAATGCCTTCTTCAGGCCGCGGGCTTTGTATTACTGTGTTAATACAAAGTTTTTGCGGTGTCGTCAAGTAGGTGGAGAGACCGCCCCAGAAGATTTTCCCCGTCGCCGGAGTTGCGAGTGTATAGGCCTCCATTCCCCCATGCAGGGGGGTACGCGGCCTGAGTGGCCCCCATGAGTGGTAACGCAACGAGGACCGCCGACGCGTCAAAACCGATGCGTCGGGGTCCTCGGCGTTTCCAAGAGATGACCTGCCCGGCGTCTGCTGGTGGGCGCCGTCGGCAGTCCCGAGTGTGTTGCGAGGCCGGCTCGGCCGGCATACCGTTCGATTGCGCAGTACCGTCGCATCCCGGTGCAGGGGCGCATCTTCCGCGCTATTCCTCAACCTGACGACAACGGTTTACTCGGCCCCTATTTCTCGTCCGGAGAAGTCGTCACCAAGACGTGATTATTGAGATACTTCTTCGCCACGCCGACCACATCGTCGAGGGTCACCGCTTGGATCCTGGCGTCGAAGGACTTGTCGTAGTCGTATCCCAAGCCGTACAGTTCGTCGAGTGACGCCTGTTGGGCTTGTTGGCCGATTGTCGTATTCTCCTGGGCATGCATGGCAAGGATCATCTTGATCGCGGTGTCGAATTCTTCTTCCGTGACGTCGCCCGCCTTGATCTTCGCGATATTCGACTGGATCCGCTCGACGACCTCGTCCACCTTGTCCGGCCGCGTTTGCGACAGGACCGTGAAATAGCCGGGGGCGGGTCCCGTCAGGTTGAATGCGTGGACGTAGTAAACGAGGCCCTGGCCGCGGAGTTCGTTATGGAGCCATCCACCCGGGTAGCCGCCGTAACCCGACAGGATGGCATCGAGGACGGTGAACGCGGCCTGTTCCTTCTCATCGAGAATGCTCACGGCCGGGTACCCCATGACGACCATGGCCGTGGGCTTTCCGATCTTCTTGTGACGCACCTCGGTCTTTACAATCGCGTTTGCGCGGTCGAACGACGGCGGCTTGAATTCGGGATTTGGCTTGAGGTGTCCGAATCCCTTTTTGACAATCTCGGCCGCTTCTTGCGGATCGACGTCGCCGAAGACGGTCACGATCATGTTGTTCGGAACGAAGTAATGCCGGTGGTACGCCCTCAGGTCGTCGACCGTCAGTTTCGAGACCGATTCAGTCGTTCCTCCCTTGAGAACGTGGTACGGAGTGGTGTCCGGAAGCGTCTGGAAAAAGAGTTCGAGCGCTTCGTCCTGGGCGTTGTTCTTCCGGCGGAGAATGGCTCCGAGGGCGAGATTCTTGACCTTGGCGAACTCTTCGTCGGGAAAGGTCGGCGAATGGACGCACGCGGCGAAGAGTTCGGCCGCTTTCGGGAAATCGTCGGACAGGGTCGTGGCGCTTGCGATGAGCGTGTTACGACCGGAGATCTGCCCGAAGCTCCCGCCAATGGAGTCGAAGTAGCCTGCGATCTGTTGGGCGGACATGCCTTCGATTCCCTTGTCGAGCATCGCGGCGACGAGCGACGAGCGACCGGCGTTTTCGGGCGTGTCGACGAGGTTTCCTCCGAGGACCGTGGCCTGGATGTTGACCAGCGGCAAATTCGAATGTTGCTTCA
Source organism: Thermoguttaceae bacterium (assembly GCA_963674475.2). GTDB lineage: Bacteria > Planctomycetota > Planctomycetia > Pirellulales > Thermoguttaceae > CAXXFQ01. Next base: position 6,472 of record CAXXFQ010000035.1, read on the forward strand.
CGAGGACGCGCAACCCATTGGGGAGGGTGAACGACTGGACGTCTCCGGTCGCAATCTTCTTCTCCGACTCGGCGACTTCGGGCGTCCCGCCGGGAGGCACAATCAGAATGCGGCTGAGCTGCTGGGGATCGAAATAGCGGCGAGCCGCGTCGCGGACCTGCTCGGCGGTCACCTTCTGGATGTTCTCGGCGTACTTGTGGTCGTAGAGGGGATCACCGGTAGTCAGGTAGCTGCGGCCGAGGCTCTCGGCCGCCTGTTGCACGGTTTGCTGGCCGAAGACGATCTCCGCGGCCTTCTGCTTCTTGGCCTTGGCCAATTCGTCCGGGGCGACGAGTTCCTCGCGCAGCCGATACATGGCGTCGAGCGCATCCGCCTCCGCCTTCTGCCACGTCTGGGGTTGGGCGACGAAGAATACGCCGAACCAGCCGTTGACGAAGGAAGGCGTATAGCTGGCCGAAGAGACGGAAAGGACCGTCTGGTCTTCGTACTTCAATTGACGCACGAGCCGGGAGCTGTCCCCTTCCGTCATGATGTAAGAGGCAACGTCCAGCGCATACAAGTCGGGATGGGAAAGCTCCACCGTGGGCCAGCAGAGGGCGACGTCGTAGGTCGTTCCCTCCATCTCGCGAACCGCGTCGCGCGGCGTCATCTGCGGAGGCTCTTTGACCAGCGGCAGATATGTTTCTTCGCTTCGCGGTGTTTTGGCGTATTGTGCGGCGATTCGGTCCAGAACCGCTTGAGTATCGATGTCGCCGATGACCACGAACACCTGATTGTTCGGAACGTAACGCTCGCGGTAGAAGGCAACGGCCGTGTCTCGAGTAGCCGTCTGGAGGACGTCGAGATACCCGATCACCGGGTTGCGGACCGGGTTTTCCAAATAGACGGTTTGGGACAGCATGTTCCAACGCACGCGCCGCCGGTTTGTCTCGCCGTCGGCCAACTCTCGCTGAACGACCTTGTATTCGCGGTCGAACTCCTCTTGTTTGAACGCCGCGTTCTGCATTTGATCGGCGATCAGGTCGATACAGGTCATCACATTGCGAGACGGACAGTCGATGTAATAGTTGGTCAGACTGGCACTCGTATAGGCGTTGGACGCGCCGCCGAAGGAATCGACCAGTTTCTCAATCTCTTTTTCGGTCCGATTCGCCGTGGAGCCGCCGGAAACGAGATGCTCGACGAGGTGGCTTATCCCCATGCCGAGGTATTCCCCCTCGAACGCGCTGCCGGTGTTCTTCACAAAACAGCGAACCGTTGCGACCGGAGCAATCCGATTTTCCTGCACGATGACGGTCAGGCCGTTGGACAACGTCGCCAGGGTCACGTCGTGCGGCAGATGTTCGAGACGCGTGTACGCGCGATTCATTTCGGATTCCTCGCCTTTTGTTCTTGTCGTCGTGGCTTCTCCTGACCGTGAATCATCCCCTCTAGCAAGGGGCGGCCCGATTATCAGGCTTGCCAGGAGGGCACCAAAAAGGGGAAACACAAAGGCCTTCCGGTGAAATCGTCTCGCTGTTCGGAATTGCATCGTCGGGATCGCTCCACTTATAGGATCATTCAAGTTTGTTAGTTCATCAGGACAACTGACTGGAGAAGCCAGGTACAAGAAACCGTGGCGTCATCGCTGGTGGCCGCCCGACTACGTCGGGCATCATGTTCATTGTACGTTTCGCGGCCATCCTTGTTTCGTCGGACACAACGTCTATCGTCGTTCAGGAGAGACGACGGCAGGCAAAATAGGAGGAATAAGGGGATTGCGGATGATTTCACGGAAGAGATCGCTTGACGCCGCGTCGCAAACGGGCCAGAACTGCGGGGAAACAAAGAAAACCCCGTGTAATTCCGTATTCGCTCACAAGAAAACGTGCCGGGCGGCCTATTGCTTTTATGAGTAGGTAGATACCGGGGATTTCCGTCTGACGGATCGCCGGCTTATAGACCAACAGTGTTTCACCCATTTTTAGGGTATTTTTAGCTTTTCATCGCTGCGTAATCGCGCGTGATATTCGAGGGTTTCGACCTGACAAAGAGTGAAAAAATGAGAATTTTCCATATTTCTCTTTTCTCCTTACTGTTCGCCGTTGGTAGCGTTTCCGGTGGCTGGATCGACATCCAGGGAGAAGACGACGCTCTTCTGAACGAACCGATATTCGCATCAGTGTCCGATCTTGATGCGTTCGATAGAGCGAACGAGGGCCGTATCGAGCGGGAATCGCTAGACTGGACCAACAGTTTGCCGGTCGGCTCGACCTTACAATCTAATCATGAACCCCCGTCACACCGGGGGCTCTTTATTACCGATGAGAGCTACACAGGAAATACGGATTCGATCCTAGAAACGGGCACCCTTTCCCTCGAAACGGATTCGCCGCGTGAAGAGGCGTACTCTCCTCGACGCCTCCGCATGCCGGAACCGGTTAGCTTGGCCGTTTGGGCGATTCTCGGTGCCGCCTGGGCCGGTTTGGCATGGCACCGACGACCGTCGCATCGTCCGTCCCGATGGCAAGGGATTGACGTCGAGGAAGGCACCCGTTGGAATAACGATGATCGCAACGCGATTCTGCAGGTGATCAAGAAGAACCGCGGCTGATCTCGACTCCGCGCGGTTAACGCGCGATTTCATTTCCCTTCCTCTAGAGCAACTCGAAGGCCATAGCGCGTCGGCCGATTTCGGTCGTCCGTGCGGCTCGTGTCTCCGTCAAAGCGTCCAGTATATGCTCTGGAAATGCGGCGGCTGCGAGCCATTCGGCTTCTGATTGGAATAAATCGTCTGCCGCGATACTCCGTTCGTCCGAGATCGTCCCGGCGGGCGCGGCGCCCTGCCGGTACACGGCAAACGAATCGCTTGTGTCGGCCATGCCGTCCGTCGCATGCACCACCACCAAGAAGCCGCCGTCGTAGTCGGCCGCCGGGTCGATCGTCAGGCGGCCGTCCGACACGGACAACGCCACTTGCGATGCGTCCAGGAGCGTCCGGCTCGGCGCGTTCGCGCTGAAGAGCTTGTACGGATTCGACCAGTAGCTCGAATCCAACGTCGCCAATAGAGAATCGGCGTCAAACCCTCCGGGCCAGCAGTGTACTTCCCCGTTGGGGAGAATCGCATACCAGCGGCCCGTATCCACGTCCTGGAAGTACTTCTCGTCGTGGCCCCGGTGGTTGTAGCCGAAACCGACCCACGCTTCCTGGAGGTTTTTGCCTTGCTTGAAGGCGAACGCCTCCTCCGCCGCCAGATTCGTTTCGTAGGCGGTGACCGACACGGCCAAAGCGTCTCCGTCGGGATCGGTCACGCCCAGGTCGACCGTCCGCGCGTCTTCCGAAAGCGCCATCGTCACGTCCTCCAGCGGTTCGGAGAACGTCGGAGCCGAATTTGTCACGTTCACGGAGAACTGTTCGGTTACCGCGGAGACGCCGTCGTCAGCCGTCACTACGACCAGGAAACCGCCCTCGTAGCCGGCCGCCGGATCGATCGTTAAGCGACCGTCCGACACGGACAACGCCACTCGTGACGCGTCCAAGGGCGTCCGGCTCGGTGCGTTCGCGCTGAAGAGCTTGTACGGATTCGCCCAGTAACTCGAATCCAATGTCGCCAATAGAGAGTCGGCGTCAAACCCTCCAGGCCAGTTGTGCACTTCCCCGTTGGGGAGAATCGCGTACCAGCGGCCCGTATCCACGTCCTGGAAGTACTTCTCGTCGTGGCCGCGGTGGTTGTGGCCGAAACCGGCCCACGCTTCCTGGAGGTTTTTGCCTTGCTTGAACGCGAATGCCTCCTCCGCCACCAGATTCGTTTCGTAGGCGGTGACCGACACGGCCAAGACGTCTCCGTCGGCATCGGTGATGCCCAGGTCGATCGTCCTCGCGTCCTCCGAAGGCGACATCGTCACGTCCTCCAGCGGTTCGGAAAACGTTGGAGCCGAATTCGTCACATTCACGGAGAACTGTTCGGTTGTCGTGACGAGGCCGTCGTCGGCGGTTACCACCACCAAAAAGTCGCCTACGTAGCCGGCCGCCGGATCGATCGTTAACGAACCGTCCTCGATTGACAACGTCACTTGCGACGCGTCCAGAGGCGTCCGGCTGGGTGCTTTCGCGCTGAAGAGCTTGTACGGATTCGCCCAGTAGCTCGAATCCAACGTCGTCAATAGAGAGTCGGCGTCGAATCCGCCGGGCCAGTTATGCACTTCCCCATTGGAAAGAATCGCGTACCAGCGGCCCGAATCTACGTCCTGGAAGTACTTCTCGCCGTGGCCCCGGTGGTTGTGGCCGAAACCGGCCCACGCTTCCTGGAGGTTTTTGCCTTGTTTGAAGGCGAACGCCTCCTCCGCCACCAGATTCGTTTCGTACGCGGTGACCGACGAGGTAAAGTCGTCTCCGTCGGCGTCGGTGATGCCCAGGTCGATCGTCCGCGTGTCCTCCGTATAAGACATCGTCACGTCCTCCAGCGGATTGGAGAACGTCGGAGCCCAATTT